>NZ_CP109422.1:0-4800000 GCF_045040295.1 Streptomyces sp. NBC_01506
CCCCAGCGCTGCGCGCTGGGGAATAAA
Organism: Streptomyces sp. NBC_01506; assembly: GCF_045040295.1. Taxonomy (NCBI): domain Bacteria; kingdom Bacillati; phylum Actinomycetota; class Actinomycetes; order Kitasatosporales; family Streptomycetaceae; genus Streptomyces; species Streptomyces sp. NBC_01506. The sequence continues at coordinate 28 of NZ_CP109422.1, forward strand.
CCGCCTCGCTTCGCTCGGCGGAAGCGGGGGCGCTTCGCTTCTCAGGAACCCCGTTGCTTCGCAACGGGGTTGCCCCCGCTTCGCGGGGGCCGGCCCTTCGGGCCGTCAGATCCCGCGCTTCGCTTGGGATCTGGAAAGAGACTGCGGGCGCTGCGCGCCCTTGTGGCAGGTCCGCTTCGCTCCCCTGCCCGGTCTTTCCGGCTTCGCCTCCAAGCCCTTATGGCCCGCTTCGCGGGCAAGCTGGCTACGAGGGGCGGGGGGCGTCTTGTGGCGGTTCATCGGCACTGACTCCTACCGCTCGTGTCCGTACCGAAGATTGGCTTTATCGAGCAGTAGTGACGTCACCTGTTGATGAGTTTGGGAGGCGCCCCGAACCACGGTCGGGTGATGTTGATGAGTTTGGGAGGCACGAGGCTCTTACCAGGACAGGGGTTCGCGGCTACCTGCCCGATCTGGTCCAGAACTGGCGGGGCGCGAACCCCTCGCGCCGCAGCCAGTGCTCGGTATAGACGATTCGCTCGGCCTCGATCACGATGAGCGGCCCCAACGGGGGTTCCTCGAGGGAACGGGACCGCTCGACGTGGTCGGACTGCCAGCGGAAAGCTGGCCAGTAGTGCTCGAAATCGGGGTCGTCTTCGGACAGCACGCGAGCCTGTCCGAAGAGCTGAGCGCCTCGGCTGCTTGCCTGACCGACCAGCGGAGCGAAGATTCCTACTGACACCCGAGGGTCCGCAGCAAGGTTTCTCATCTTCGGCGAACCAGCGGCTGCGGAGAACATCACCGCGAAGTCGAGGTGGTAATACCGGACAGGAGTCGCGAGCGGCCCCTCCGGTCCGGCCGTCGCGATCACGCACATGTTCTGCGACGACAGCAGGTTGAGTATCCGCTCTTCCAGGCGCTGGGGTTCGAGTCGCTTCTTCGGGGACGGGCCGGCCAGCCACGGGTTGGTCACAGGCATGATCAAGTGTCCCATGCCTCTCCCGGGCTCTCCAGAGTTCAGACAGCACAGTCGTCGGCAGCGCCGTCAAAAGTCGGGTTCTGGCTCACTTTCCGTGGAGGGCTGACTGAGCGTGATGTCAGTGGTGTGTGATGGGATGGCCGGGCTCTGCTGCCGTGACCTGCTGGGAGCCCGTCTCGATGCCCGTGTACTCGTCTCTGACCCACGCCCTGGCCGAGGCCTTGGTCGACGTCCTGTGGTTCATCGAGGGCAGTGAAGACGAGCAGATGGATCCGGACGACGCGGTCAAGGTCCTGGAGGGCGTCGCCCACCTGGTCGGCAAGCTGTCGAGCGACCAGCGGAACGAGTTGATCGACCTGCTCGGGACGATGGCCGAAGCCGAGTCCGACCCCGCGCGGCGGGAGTTCCTGGAAGGGTTCCCGGAGGGCTTCGGGCTCCTTGATGATGCGGTCTGACCTGTGCTTCACGAGTAGAGCAAAACGCGTGTGCGCAGGAGGGCGAAGCCGGCCCGGCCGAACATCTGGCGTTTGAGCATCTTAAAAGTTACGTGGAATCTGCCGGAGTGATCATGTCTCTCCGGTGCAACCACGGACTTGGGAGATGTGTTGAGCGCCACGACGGTGCTGATGGAGAAGTGGCCGGTGCTCGGCCGGCACGAGCAGGCGGCGACCTGGCTGACGATCTGGATGGATCTCGGACGTGCGCCCCGCACGATCGATGCCTACGCCCGCGGGCTGGCCGAGTACCTGCTGATGTGCGAGCGGGAGGACGTCGACCCGGTCACCGCGAACCGCGCACATATAGCCGTCTACGTAAGGGAATTGACCTCACGGCCTCACCGTCGAGGGGCCAATGTGGTCTCGATCGACTCGGGGGCAGGACTGGCCAACGCCACCATCCAGCAGCGTCTGGTGCCAGTCCGTCTGTTCTACGACTTCCTCATGGAGGAAGGTCTGAGAGAGTCGAACCCGGTCGGCCGGGGCCGCTACACCCCGGGGCGCCAGCGGGCCGGGCAGCAGCGGGCTGGTACCGCGGCTGACGAAGCTGCCGTGGATCCCCAGTGAACAGCAGTGGCTGGGGATCCTGCAGGTCGCGCGGGAGGAGCCGGTCCGCAACCGGGTGATGTTGGCCCTGGCCTACGATGCCGCGCTGCGGCGAGAGGAGTTGTGCTCGCTACGGACCGGTGACCTTGATCCGGCCCACCGAACGCTGAGGGTGCGGGCGGAGACGACGAAGAACCGGTTGGAGCGGGTGGTGCCATACTCGGCGTCGACGGGCGTGCTGATGTCGGCCTACCTAGCCCACCGGGCCACGGTCAGCCGGGCCAGGGGGCCGCTGTTCCTTTCGGAGTCCCGGCGCAACCACGGGCAGCCGCTGGCCCTGTGGACCTGGTCGAAGGTGGTCCGCCGGATCGCCCTGGAGGCCGGTGTCCCGCGGTTCTCCACCCACACCACCCGGCACCTGTGTCTGACCGATCTGGCCCGGATGGGCTGGGAGTTGCACGCGATCGCGACCTTCGCCGGCCACCGCAACACCGATTCAACGCTCCAGTACATCCACCTGTCCGGCCGGGACCTGGCCGACAAGCTGGCCCGCGGCATGGAGCACATCCATGCCTGGCGAATACAAATGCTCACGTCTGCGGACGGCACGACGGCGGAGGTGTCGCGGTGACCGCACCACTGCCGGCCACCGCCGCCGAGGACGGGGCCGAACGCTGGTCCTGGCCGATCTCCCCGCCCCGCGACGACGCTGCGGCGGTGATGCGACCTGCCGAGGCCAGGGCCGTGGCCGACCTGGGCGTGCGCAATCTGCGACGACTGCAGTACCACGACCGACCCGTCCGCACCAGGCTGGCGCGTGATAGCGCGGCTGCTGGGCCCGCTGGAGACGGTCAACGCCGCACTGGACTCCCCGCCTACCCCGCACCGCCGACGGGCCATGCTCGATGTGGTCGCGGTGCTGCTGACGCGGTGCGCGGCGACCGGCCGGACCTTCTGGGGCTGGAGCGAGCAGGAATGGACCTACCTGCTCGGCCGCACTCAGGCCGAGTTCCGCCAGCACGCGCCCGCCTGGGCAGGCGACGAGGTCCGCCCCTATCTCGCAGCGCACGCCTACCTGCTCGGATCCTTCAACGAGTTCCACCGACTCGGCAGCTTCCAACGGCTCACCCTGGCCTGGAGGATCTTCGGACGCGACCGCGTCAACGGCGAGATCGCACGACTGCGCGCGGTCCTCGGCGCTTGGGGATACCGGCTCGGCCGGGACGAGGACACGCTGCTGCCGATGGTGGCCTGCCATCTGTTCCTGCTCGACCGCAGCCCGCATCTTGAGGATCTGGACACGGCGTTGTTCGACCGGGTCCGCCGCGACGAGTTGCTGGAGGGCAGTCGGCTGAACACCCTGCACGCGATGCAGCGGGCGGTCGCCGAGCTCGGATTCTGTGATCCTCCGCGTCCCGGCACCGGCCGCCACTCGGCGCGGGCAACCGGTGGCGCGCCGGTCTGGGAACAGTGGGCCGACCGCTGGCACACGACCTCGACGCTGACCCCGCGCGTTCGCGGCAGCGTCCGATCGAACCTGCTCAAGGTCGGCCGGTGGATCGCCGCCGAACAGCCCGACGCTGCGGATCCGGCCGACTGGACGCGTCAGACCTGCGCTTCGTGGATCGCCGCGCTGGACCGGATGAAGGTCGGCGACTACGTCCAGCGCACGATCGGTCTGGGCGACCGTCTCGGCAAGCCACTGGAAGCGCCCAGCAAGGCCGGGCAGATCACCGCGCTGTGGACGTTCTTCCGGGACTGCCAGGAATGGGAGTGGCTGCCCCGCCGCTTCGATCCACTGCGCGCTGGCCATCCCCCGCAGCATCACGGCCCTCCTCGGACCCGATCCCAGAGTGATCGCCGACGAGATCTGGGCGAAGCTGTTGTGGGCCGGCCTGAACCTGGAGCTCGCGGATCTGCCGCAGACCCGATCCGGGCATTTCTACCCCTTCGAACTGGTCCGCGCCGTCACGCTGACCTGGCTTTTCTCCGGCCAACGCAGTGACGAGATCGCCCGGTTGAGGGTGGGCTGCATCCGCTGGCAGCACGACGGGGCACCGATTGCCGGCGACTCGCAGCAGGTCCTGGCCCGCGACGTGGTCTGCCTGCTCGACGTCCCGACCCATAAAACCGGCTCCTCGTTCACCAAGCCGGTCGACCCGATCCTCGGCCAGGCCGTCGACGCCTGGCAGAGCATCCGCCCCGACCAGCCGAAGTTCACCGACCGCCGAACCAGCGAGCTGGTCGACCCGCTGTTCGCCATCAGGGCCCGCCGCGTCTCCACCAGCTACATCAACAACACGATGATCCCGATGCTCTGTCGCAAGGCCGGAGTCCCGGCCGCCGACATCCGCGGCAACATCACCAGCCACCGGGCCCGGTCCACCATCGCCAGCCAGCTCTACAACGCCAAGGAACCGATGACGCTGTTCGAGCTGCAAGCCTGGCTCGGACATCGGTCCCCGCAATCCACCCAGTACTGCGCGAAGATCACGCCCAACACCCTCACGAAGGCATACACCGAGGCCGGGTACTTCGAGCGCAATGTCCGCACGGTCGAGGTCCTGCTCGATCGCGACGCCATCACCTCCGGGGCAGCGGCCACCGGTGAACCCTGGCAGTACTACGATCTCGGTCACGGGCTGTGCTCTTACTCGTTCTTCGAACAATGCCAGCACCGGATGGCCTGCGCTCGCTGCGACTTCTACACACCCAAGGAATCGACGAAAGCCCAACTCGTTGAAGCCAAGGCCAACTTGCAGCGCATGCTCATGAGCATTCCGCTCACCGAGGAGGAACGCGCCGCCGTCGACGACGGCCAGAGCGCCCTCGACCGGCTTCTCCAGCGCCTCGCAGAGGTGGCCACCCCAGCCGGCCCGACCCCGAACGAGCTCCGCGCCGAACCCGGCCGACCCCTGCCACTGACCGTCCGATCACCACCTGACTCCACCGACCGAAAGTGCTGCTGACATGCGACCCGACCTCTTCACCATCGACTTCTCCGGCCCGGGACAACTGAGCACCATGGCCAGACCCCGTGGCAATGACTGGCTCGAAGACGAAATGGCCGCGCTGAAAGACTGCGGCGTCGATGTCTTGGTCTGCGCGCTCACCGACCCCGAACTCGACGAACTCGGCCTCGCAGACGAATCCCGGACAGCCATCACGGCCGGGCTGCAGTTCGTCGCCATCCCCATCCCCGACCGCACCGTCCCCGACCTCACCACGATCCTGCCCGCCCTGCACAGACTCGCCGAACAGCTACACGAAGGCGCACACGTCGTCGCCCACTGCCGAGCTGGCATCGGACGCTCATCCCTCCTCGCCGCCGCACTCCTCATCCTCAACGGCGTCGATCCCGACACCGCCTGGAACCAGATCGAACGAGTTCGCGGGCTCGCCGTCCCAGACACAGCCGAGCAACGAGAATGGACGATGGACCTGCGCAAATATGCATGATATTGACAAATCAGATTCCACAGAATGATTCGGTTGGCGTGACCTTCGACGACGCCTGAGCTCCAGGGCAGGGTGAGGCTGGCGATGACTGCATCCCGGTCACGGTCGATGCCTGCGGCGAGTGTGTGGAGGCCGGGAAGGTTGTCTCGCCGGACGGCATCGAGCCACTGCGGCAGCCGTTCGCCCTGGCGTTCTGTGAGCATCTGGCCGAAGGAGCGGACGTGGCCTGTGAGTGCGTCCAGCTCAGGGCAGTGGACCAGAACTGCCTTGAGCCGAAGGTGTTCCGTCTCGGTGAGGGTCTCCGGCCGGCGGAGGATCCATCCGGCGACGACCCGGGGTGACGGTGGCCGAGCCGTGACGCGGCCCGGCGAGAGCCGCTTCTCCCGGAAATAGGCGCGAACCCGCTGGTAGCTGCCCTGATAGCCAAGCGGCACGATCTCCTCCCACACCGTCCAGGCGTTCGTGCAGCCTTGGTTCCAGCGGTCATCCAGGTAGGGCTTGAAGGCGTCGAGTTTGGATGGCCGGCCCTGCCACTGCCCGTGGAACAGGTCCTCCGGGGTGGCTGCGTGTGATCGAGGTCGGTGGTGGCGGCCAGTGCGTAGGCGGTGCGGATCCGGATCGGAGGAGACTTCGGCGAGCGTGTCGGCACGGTAAGGGTGGCGGGTATCGGCAGCGATCCGGATCAGGAACGGCACGGCAAGCACGGCGGCCGCGTGCATGTCGTTGGCGCACATGCCGTTCACAACACCCGTTCCGGTGCGAACGAGCAGGCCGCGGGTGTGGAGCATCTGGATGGCCTCCCTGACGTGATACCCCTGCGGGAAGTTCTCCCAGGGGACTTCGTCGAGCAGGAATCCGTCGTTTGTGGGAGGGCGGAGTGCCGGGCCATGTGCGCGCCGTTGTCCGGCCCGCACGGGATGGCCCGGCCCCGCCGTCTACTCCGCCGACTCGCCACGGCCTCACTTGGCGAGTCCTTTCGGTGATCCGTCAACCGTCTACTGGGACGGGAAGTTCGGTGATGCTGAGGGCGAAGTCCAAGTTACCCACCCCGTGGTTGGCGAGGCCCACCGTGACCACGCCCGCTCCTTCCAGCCAGTGCGCCATTTTCAGGCTGCCGACGTCCAGCGGGCGCAGCCCGAGGCTCTCGACGAACGCCTTCACACTTACCTTGGCCTGCGTACTATCGCCGGCGATGAAGACGTCGGGCCGGCCTTTCTCCAGGACATGACGGAAGACGGTGTTGAACGCCTTCACCACACTGGCGCCGGCTGGGGCCACCTTGGCGGCTTCCTGCGCGATCGAGGTCTCCTCGTGATGGGCCAGCCCATCGAACGTGGCATTGAAGGGATTGCTGATGTCGACGATGACCTTGCCCGCGAGAGCGTCTGCGTAATGGGCGATGACCGGCACGACGCCGTCGTGCAACAGGGCCACGATGACGATGTCCCCGGCCGGGGCGGTGCCCCATTTTCCCGTCGTGGTGCCGCTGCCGAGAGCTTTGGCCAGGTCAGCGGCCTTGGACTGATCGCGGCCCATGACTTCGACGCTGTTGCCGCCCGCTACTGCCCGCACGCCGATGGTGCGGGCCATGTTCCCGGTGCCGATGATGCTGATGTTGCTCATGAGATGTCCTGCCCTGGTCGGGTGTTGTTCGGTTCAGATGGCGGTGGTGCCGCCGTCGGCGACGAGTTCCATGCCGTTGACGTAGCTGGAGTCGTCGGAGGCGAGGAAGAGGGCGGCGGTGGCGATTTCGTCGGGGCGGCCCATCTTGCTGCGGGGGATGAGGGACTCGAACTGGAGCTTGGTGGCCTCGTCGAAGAGTTCTTCCTGCTTGGCGGTGGCGACCTGGCCGGGGGTCAGGACGTTGACGCGGATGCGGCGGTCCTTGAGCTCGTTGAGCCAGACGCGGGCCCATGCCTGCTGGACGGCCTTGCTGCCGGCGTAGACGCTCCAGCCGGGGAAGGCGCCGAGGGAGGCGTTGGAGCCGGTCATGAGGATGGAGCCGCCGTCGTTGAAGAGAGGGAGGGCCTTTTGGACGGTGAACAGGGTGCCGCGGGCGTTGAGCCCGAACCAGGTGTCGAACTGGGCCTCGGTGATCTCGCCGAGCGGGGCGGGCTCGCCCCCGCCGGCGCTGGCCCACAGCACGTCGAGGCTTCCCTTCTCCCGCTTGACGGTGTCGTACAGGCGGTCCAGGTCGTCCAGGTTGGCGGCGTCGCCCTGGACGCCGGTGATGTTGCGGCCGATCTGCTTCACGGCCCCGTCCAGGGAGTCCTGGCGGCGGCCGGTGATGAAGACGTGCGCTCCCTCGTCGACGAACAGCTTCGCGCCTGCCAGCGCCATGCCGGTGGTGCCGCCGGTGATGACCGCGAGCGCATCATCAGCGCGTCCCAGCAACTGTTCCGCGAGCAGGGCATCAACCGCACCGGCATGGACCAGCTTTGCGCCACGGCCCAAGTGTCCAAGCGCACGGCCTACCAGCACTTCACCGGCAAGGACGAACTCGTCGCCGAGTACCTGCGCAGGTTCGACCCCTCCGTTCTGTCCGGCGTGTTCGACCGCACCGACCTCACGCCCCGCGAACGGCTCCTCGCCGCCTTCGACATCCCTCCCACCACCCCCCTGTGCCCCTACATCGCCGCCGCCGTCGAACTCCACGACCCCCAGCACCCCGCATCCCAGTACGCACGCGACTACAAGAAAGCCGTCGCCGCGCGGCTCGCCGACACCGCCCGCGAAGCCGGCGCCGCCGACCCCGAACAGCTCGGCGAGCAGCTCGCGCTACTCATCGACGGCGCCGCGGCCCGCACCCGCGTCCTCGACGCCGACGCCTTCCCCACCGCCGCCGCCATCGCCGCCGTCCTCATCGACACCGCCGTCCCCGCCACAGCCAGCGATGACCGGCGACGGGAGGAAGTGTCGAGTTGACGTGCCACCAACACTCCTGGTGACGCTCACGCACGTTGCCTGGGCTCCGGCCGGGACCGGCGCCCAGGTCTCACGCCGGAACTGCGGCTGCTTCCCCCTGTGAGCTGCGCGGACCGGGCACCGTCGCCCGGATGGACGGGTCCAGATTGAGGCGGCTGTTCATGTCCAGCTCGAACCTGCCGTACGGATTGGGGCGGCGTGATCGACCGGCTGGCAAAGTGCCGGGGACGGTCCTCGGTGGTCCCAGCAACACCCCCGTATGCGCTGTCTGGCCGCACTGTCCCATCGCCCCGTGTCCGCCAGAGTCGTGGGGGTCGGCGGACGAGTCCGACGAGTTGACCAGCGGGAGGGGAATCAGCATGTCCGGAGCAGCAGTGGGGGCGCATCGCGGTTTGGCCCGACGAGGGTTCCTGGCCGGGGCCGCCGTCGTGACGGGTACGGCGCTGACGGGTGCGGCGGTCGCCGGGACGGCACGTGCGGCGGGGGCGGGGGTCGCGAACGGCGCCGGCACCGGGCCGTTGGCGTTCACTCATGTCACGGTGATCGACGGATCGGGGGCACCGCCGGCTCCTGGTATGACGGTTGTCGTCGAAAGCGGTCGCATCACCGCACTGGCCCCGAGCGCACGCATGCGGCTGCGGCCGGGGACCCGTACGGTCGACCTGAGCGGCAAGTACCTGATGCCGGGGCTGGTCGAGGCGCACACCCACAGCGACGGCCCGGAGGCGGTGGTTCCGGCGCTGTACGCCCTCGCCGGGGTCACCACGGTGAGGGAGATGCGGGGCCAGCCGGTCCATCACGAGTGGCGCGAGAAGATTCGCAGTGGTGCGCTGCTCGGCCCCCGCTGGGTGGTCGGCAGTCCCATCGTCGACGGCACGCCGTCGATCTGGGCGGCGGACGTGGGTCCGACCATCGAGGTGGGCGACGCGGCCGGGGCCCGGCGTGCCGTGCGTCAGGTCAGGCGTGAGGGTGCGGACTTCGTCAAGGTGTACTCCCGGCTGTCCCGCGAGGCCTACTTCGCCATCGCGGACGAGGCGCGGCGCCAGGGCATCCCTCATCTGGGGCACTGCCCGGACACCGTACGGATCGCGGAGGCGAGCGCGGCCGGTCATCGCAGTATCGAGCATCTGCACGCGCTGCTCCTGGCGACCTCACGGCATGAGAAGGAGATACGGCGCCGTCTGGCCGCTGTACGGATCGACCCGGGCGACGCCAGCAGCCTGTCCCGGTATCGCAGTTGGTTCCAGCAGGTGCATCCTCTCGAGTGGCGGGCGGTGCAGGGCTACGACCGGGACCGGGCGGATGTCCTTTTCCGGAGTCTGGCGGCCGGGGGGACCGCGGTGGTGCCCACGCTGAGCGTGCACCGCACGCTGGAGATGCCGGGCGACGTTGTGTCCCGGGCCGAGGAGTGGAAGTATCTGCCCGCCTGGCAGGTGGAGAGCTGGCCGGACCAACTGGCGGCCCTGACCGGTGGGCGCACTGCCGAGCAGGTGCGGCGGATCCGCCGGATTTTCGCGCACCGGCTCCGGCTGGTGGGCGAGTTGCACGGTGCGGGTGTGCGGCTGGCGGCGGGCACCGATACCGGCACGGGATATCTCGTTCCGGGCTTCGCCCTCCACGACGAGCTGGCGTTGCTCGTGGCGGCCGGCCTCACTGCGGCTGAGGTTCTGTGCGCGGCCACGCGGGACGCGGCCCGCGTCCTTGGTCTGTCCGATGTCGGTACCGTGGCCCGTGGGCAGGCTGCCGATCTGCTCGTCCTCGACGCCGATCCGCTGCGTGACATCCGTAACACCCGGCGCATCCACGGCGTGGTCGTCGACGGCAGGTGGATCCCTCCGGAGGAACGCCGCCGGCTGCTCGTGGGGGTGGAGGAGGCCGCCGCAGCCACTGCGCCGCCTCAGGAGGGGGTGGCGATGACGGGCTGCGGCTGCGGGGGACATCCCTGACAGCCTTCCGGCGGCGGCGAGTAGGGTGCGGCGGTACGTACGGGTGGCCGGTACGACGGGGGAACGATGCGGCGCTGGGTGAAGGTTTCTGTGGTGGCTGCGGCCGTGCTCGCTCTGGGCGGTTATCTGGCCGCGCCGTCCGTGCGGGAGTGGCTGTTGGTCCGTCAGGCGTGCGACGGCGCGCTGCCGCGCGATGTTGTGAAGGGGCTCACGCCGGTGGACGCCCGCCTGGAGTCCGCGGAGTCGAAGCGTAGGCAGGCGCTCGGCTCCTACTCCTGCACGCTCACCTTCGACGGCCACAACGTCTCCGGGGAACGGACCGTGACGATGTCGGCGTCCACCCGGCGTGATGAGCAGGACCGGGCGTTCATGGCGGTCTTCACCCTCGATGGGTTCGAGGACCAGAAGCCGCTGCCGGGGAGTCTGCCCGGTTTCATCGACGAGTACGGCTCCATACGGTTTCTCGTGCCCTGCCCGGATCTCGGCAAGGACGGGCAGGGCCGGCCGCGCAAGCTGATGGTGCAGACCTACATGGGGCGGGACATTGCCACCGAGACGCCGGGGGCCGCGTACCGTATCGCTGTGGCGTTCGCCAACTCGGCGTCGGACAAGGTGGGTTGTGGTGCCGAGGCGATCGAGCCCCCGGAGAAGGACGTTGCGCCGGCCAGTGACTTGGATGGTGTGCCGGCGGTCCCTGTGGCCGAGGCGGCGGGCACGGACTGTGCCTGGGTGTCCCGGGCCGGGCTGCCCAAGGGCGGCGACTGGCGGATCAGGGTGGGGGCGAACAGCGCTGCCCCGACCGGGCGTTGCGAGCTGACGTTGGGGGGTGGGGACGGGTCGTCGGGGGGCCGCTCGGTGCTCGCCTTCGTGTCCTGGTACGGCGACTGGAGCAACCGGCTCACGGCGTACGACAACGACGGCAGGCCCCGGCCCGGAACCGCGAGCGCCCGCTGCGACGGTGAGGGGGCCAACTACGCCGTCAGCGGTTCGGATGACATCCCCGGGGTGAGCGCGGCGGCCAAGGAGCGGATGTTCGAGGAGTTCGCGCGGGACGAGGTCCGCCGCCACGGCTGCACGGACCTGCGGTTCCACTCCTGACACGGCGCGATTACCTGAGCCACAGGCCCCGGACGTAGAAGTCGTCCATCAACTGCCGCATGGCGGCCGCTCGCCGGTCGGGTACGTGGCGTTGCTCGGCCCATCGGTCCAGCACGGTGAACATCTGGTCGCGGCCGTCCATCAGATCGCCCCGTGGGGGGCCGGTAACGGGCCGGGCGGCTATGTCGCCCACCGGGAGGCGGGTCTTGATCTGTTTGCCGGCCGGGCGGAACGTGCCCCGGGTGTGTGCGCGTACGGACCGGTCGAAGGCGTCGAGGTCGGGGATCGTGCCGTCCCTGGTGTGGTTGGCGCGGTGTTTCATCAGGGTGCCGACCCGGCCCGCGAGGTCCTGGAGGTCGTTGTCCGGCCAGGCTGTCGGTCCCGATCGGTCGTCTGGGGAGGGGCGGTAGTCGGGGTCACCGCCGTCGTCGGTCAGCCGCTCCAGGTAGGCGGCCAGATTGGCGCGTTCGGCGTCGTAGAGAACGGCGAACGCCTCAGGGTCCTCGGTGAGTTCGGCCACCAGGGTCCTCATGTCCGTGTCCGCGTCGTAGTCGCCGTACTCGAATCTGGTGTGCACCTCGCCGGGCGCGAGGAAGCGGCCGAGTTCCGTAAAGCCGTTCATGTCGGGCAGGGCCTCGTTGGGCAGGGCGATGGGGCCGGTCGCGTCACTGGTGCCCAGGTCGTCGGCCCGTCCGGCGTCCACGACGTACTCGGCCAGCATCCGCGCCACCCCCGGCGCCAGTCCCGCCGGGATCTCCTGGCCGCTCAGGGCCGCTGCCACCGCGTAGGCGCTGCGGGCCTGCGCCGCGGTGTGCGGCTTGCCGGGTGCTGCGGCGCGGGTGCCCGCGTCCACGACGCGGCCGAGCACGCGGGCCCCGTCGCCGCACACCGTGTCGTGTGCCAGCAGATGTGCCGCGGACGAGATCTTGTCGAGGTCGTCCCCGGGATCCAGAGCCTTCGTGGCCGCTGCGGGGTTGTCGGCGAGTGCCCGGACCGATGGGGGCACCTCATGGCACTTCTCGCCGTCCTCGTCACCGGTGACGGCCACCACGACGGCGACGGTGGCCGCCACCAGCACGGCGAACGCCGTTCCCACCAGGAGGAGTTGGTGCTTCCTTGCTCGGGGCAGCCGGCCTCGGAGCCCCGGACGGGCGGCAGGACTCTGCGTGTCACCGCCGTCGCCGTTACCGTCGCCGTTGTTGCCGTTTTCCCCGGTGCCCCCGATACGCATCCGGCAAGACTAGGGCCTGACGTGTCGGACCCTGCGGACGGTCGGCTCCCCGTCGCAGGGTCGGTACGGAGCCCCTGGCGGAGCCGACTATCGTTGCTCGGCATGATCGGTACCGGGGTCGACATCACGGCGGAGTTGGTCCGGGACCTGTTGCGGGAGCAGCACCCCGATTTGGCCCATCTTCCTTTGCGGCTGGGTGCGCGCGGGTGGGACAACCAGGTGTGGCGGCTCGGCGACAATCTCGCCGTTCGGCTGCCCTGGGCGACCGGGTCCGCGGACGAGCTGCTGCGCAAGGAGTACGCGTGGCTGCCTGTCCTGGCTCCGCGGCTTTGTCTGCCGGTCCCTGTTCCGCAGCGTATCGGTGAGCCCTCCGAACGGTTTCCGCGTCCCTGGCTTGTGACCACCTGGGTGGCCGGTAGTCCTGCCGACAGCGTCCCGGTCACGCGGGCGGCTGAGGCGGCCGGCGCGCTGGCTCGTTTCCTGACGGTCCTTCACCGACCCGCGCCGCAGGGGGCGCCTGTCGGCCGTCTCGGGCGCGGGAGGCCGCCGGCCGAGCACACCGGGCAGTTCGAGAGGCAACTCGCCTCGGCCACCGGGCTCGGGCTGATTCCTGATCCGGAGGCTGTCCGGGCGGTGTGGGAGGACGCCGTCAGCGCGCCCGCGTGGCAGGGCCCGCCGCTGTGGCTCCATGGTGATCTTCATCCCGCGAATGTTCTGACGGCGGACGGCACCTTGTGCGGTGTGATCGATTTCGGGGATCTCTGTGCGGGCGACCCCGCCTGCGACCTTGCCGCTCCTTGGATCCTGCTGCCCGAGGGGGCGGCGCCCGGTTTTCACCTGGCCTACCGGCCGGCCGCCGATGCCGCGACGCTGCGCCGGGCGCGCGGCTGGGCGGTGCTGCGTGCCCTCGCCGGCATTCTGATCGGGGAGGACGGTGACCGGGGCCGTCCCAACGGGAAGTCCACCTGGGGTCCGCCGGCCCATGCCTCACTGCGCCGTCTCCTCGCGACGGCTCGCCCCGCCGGCCCGGGTGGCGTGTGATCCGGGGCGGTGAGTGCTCGGCGACGGCGCGGTGGCCGCGCGGAGCGGGGAACGCGGCGCGGCGTGCCGTGCCGTGTCGTGGGGGTGGGTGGATGGGTGGATGGGTGGGTGGGGGCTATTCGATGTGGCCGGTGGTGGGGTCGACCTGTGCCAGGAAGTCCCGGGCCGACTGCTCCAGTTCCCGCGCGCTCAGGGCTGTGGCCGGCCGTACCGCGGAGGTGAAGCCGTATCCGGGGTGGGGGCCGGACAGCCAGGTGAAGTCGTAGGTGCCTGGTTCGCCGGGGCGTTCGGTGACCTCGAACGTCTCCCCGTCGACCGTCAGTGTCCGGTTCTGTGTGCTGTGTCTGTCCATGGCGGTGAGTCTGCCCGGTCCTACGCGTGCTTCATTCTGTTCTGCGGATAGGCTATGGGCTCAGGGCTTGCCGGGGGTTTTTCGACAGGGCGGACGGATATGGCGGGCGCGGGCCGTGCGGATCAGCGGGAGGCCGTCCAGCGGGAAGCCGTTGACGCGGTTGTGCGTGCGCTTGAGCTGCCGGCGGGTTCACGGGTGCCCGAGCGGGGGCTCCGGACGCAGGTGATCATGGCGACCGGGTCGGGGAAGACGAGGGTGGCGGTGCGCAGCGCGCGGGAGTTGCGTGCGGGCCGGGTGCTGGTGCTCGTGCCGGGTCTGGATCTGCTCGCTCAGAGCGAGGCCGGGTGGCGGGAGGGCGGGCGTGGGGGGCCGGTGGTCGGGGTGTGCTCGCTGCGGGAGGGGGAGGCGGGTTTTCCCTGTACCACGGATGCGGGCGAGTTGGTGGAGTGGACGGGGGGCCTGGAGAAGGTCACGGTGTTCGCCACGTACGCCGCGGTGGGTCTGGGCACGCTGGAGCGGGCGCATGCGGCCGGTCTCGCGGGCTGGGACCTGGTGGTGGTGGATGAGGCGCACCGGGTGTCCGGGCGGATCGGGAAGCCGTGGGCGGTTGTCCATGACAACGCCCGTATTCCGTCGTTGCGCCGGCTGTACATGACGGCGACGCCCCGGCTGTGGCAGGTGGACGAGGACGGTGAGGGCGGTGAGGGCGGTGCGGGTGTGGCGGGTGTGGCGGGTGTGGCGGGTGTGGCGGGTGGGTTGGTGGCGAGTATGGAGGACGATCCTGACGGGCCGTTCGGCGGCAGGTGTTACACGCTGACGTTGTCGGAGGCGATCGACCGGGGGGTGTGTGCGCCGTACCAGGTGGTGTGTGTGGATATCACCGATGCCCGGCTTCAGGCCGCGCAGCTCCTGGGTGTGGAGGGGCGCTCGGACCGGGTGCGCGGGGCCCGGCTTGCCGCGTTGCAGACGGCGTTGGTGAAGGCGTCGGCGCAGGAGGGGTTCCGGCGGACGCTGGTGTTCCATCATGTGGTGCGGGAGGCCGAGGCGTTCGCGGCCGGTCTGCCGCGGGTCGCCGCTCAACTGCGTGCCGGTGAGCCGCGGTTGTATCCGCGCGAGGTCTGGGCGCAGTGGTTGTGCGGGGAGCACGGGCCGGTTCACCGGCGGCGGGTGCTGGACGAGTTCGCCGCCGGGGTCGCGGCGGACGGCACGGTCGTGGAGAAGTGCTTTCTGTGTTCGGTGAAGGTGCTGGGTGAGGGTGTCGACACCGTGAACTGTGATTCGGTGTTCTGGGCGGATGTGCGTGGTTCGATGCCGGATCTTGTGCAGGCGGTGGGGCGGGCGCTGCGGATGCGGCCGGGTGAGGGCAAGGTGGCGTCGCTCGTGGTGCCGGTTCTGCTCGGGCCGGGTGAGACGGCCGACAGCATGCTGACGTCGCGGGCGTACGGTGGGCTGGCGAAGCTGCTGGAGGCTCTGAGGGCGCACGATGCCCGGGTGGTGGAGCAGTTGGCGGTGCGGCAGGTTCCGGGGGTGTACGCCCCCGTTAGGGAGGGTGCGCGGGGGCGGGGTGGGCTGTCGGGGCCGGCCCGGCGGTTGCTGAGGTTCAGTACGCCGCGTGATCCGGCTGTTCTGGCCGCGTTCATCAGTTTGCGGGTGGTGGATCCGGAGCGTGAGCACTGGCGGCGTGGGGTGGAGGCGGCTGTCGTCTACGCCCGCGTACACGGTGATCTGCGTGTGCCGTTCACCTTTCGTGTCCCGGCCGGGGGTGGGCGGGTGGTGGGGGCCGGGGGGTGGCCGGCTTCGCTGTCCGGTTTTCCGCTGGGGCAGTGGATCGCCGATGCCAGGCGGTTGTGTGCCCAGGGGGAGTTGGGTGAGGAGCGCGTGGGGCAGTTGGAGAGACTCGGCATGGTCTGGAGCCGTCTCGATGTCGCGTGGCAGGAGGGTCTGGATGCCGCGCGTGGGTGGGCGGCGGAGCACGGGCATCTGCTGGCGCCGCTGGACGCCACGTACCGGGGTGTGCGGGTGGGGGTCTGGCTGAAGAACGCGCGGGCGGCTGCCCGCAGGGCTGTGGACAACGAGCGGCGGCGTGCCGGTGGTCTGCCGGTGGTGCCGGTGGTGTGGGCGATGCCGAGGTGGCGGCGTGAGCAGTTGGCGCAGATCGATCCGTCGTGGTGTCCGGCCTGGCCGGTGGAGTGGCAGCGCTGTTTTCACCTGGTCCGGCTTCACTTGGGGCAGGGCGGGGCGTTGCCTCTGTCGCCGGGCGTGGTCGTGCGCCAGGGTGAGGATCTGGGGCGGTGGGTGCGGTCGGTGCGGCTCGGGTGGGACGGGCTCACCGGTGTGCAGCGGTGGATGTGTGAGCAGGTGCTGGGGGTCGGGCCCGCGGGTGAGGGCGAGAGGCCGGGGGTGCGCCGTACGCAGGCGGACAGGTGGGCTGCGCATCTCGCCGCGGCGCGTCGGTACTACGCGCGTGAGGGGCACCTGCGGGTGCCGAGGGGGCATGTGGAGACGGTGCTGTCCGGGGACGGCAGTCAGGTGCGGTTGCGGCTGGGGGCGTGGGTGGGCAACCAGCGCAGCAGGGCTGCTTCGTTGTCGCCGGAGCGGGTGGAGCGGTTGTCCGAGGTCGGGATGCGGTGGTCGTGAGGGGTGTCGTCGGCGCTGTGGCTGTCGCGCTCGCGGGGGTCTGCGGCGGGGGTTGTGGCGGGGGTCTGCGGTGTCGTACGGCTTCTTCGCCTGCCGGTCGGTGGCCCTGTCGCTGCCCGGGGTCCGCGTACGGGGCCGGCACCCGGCCCACCTGTCCGGCCACCGCCCGCGCGCGCCAGGCGTCCGGTGTCCCGGGGGCGTTGGCCGGCGTGGGCGCGAGGGACTCGGGGCGCAGGATGTGTACCGGGCCGTGAGGCGTCATCGCTTCGAGGGGTGCGCCGGCGAGCGGGGAGCCGTGGACGGCGATCAGGGGCGTACCGTCGCCGTGGCCGGATGCAAACCGGCTGTGGCGCGACCGCGTGCGCGTAGTAAGCGACTTTTTCGACCTGGTGGTGCCGGTCGTCCGGGCCGCGGTACAGGGGGCTTGTATCGCCGCTTGCGGCAGTGACCGGCGGTGCGGACCGGACGTGGTGGGCTTGCTCATGCGGTCTCCCGGCTCTCGGCACTTTGCGTCGGGGACCGGTCCGGAGCCTGGGTGACGGTGCGTCGGCCGGGTGCGGGGCGGTGGCGCACCGGCTCGGGCGCGCGTTGCGGCGCTCTGGTCTGCGGTGAGGTGTTCGGGCGGCCGGCAGTCCGCGGGGCGGGCCGAGGTCCGCGGTGTCGCCGGTGGGCACGCGTCACCGGCCGGGCGGGCGCCCCCTCTTGGACGACAGCGTGTCGCCTCCGTCAGCGGTGGCGGGCGCCGGGCGCCGGGCCGGCTCGCCGTCCGGATCGGCCCCGCTCCCCCGGAGTCGGCGACGTCGGGTACGGGCAGGGGTATGTCGCCCGCTCGGCCGCGGGGCGCGGGCCGTCGTGCTGACAGCCGTGGGGGCGGGGGGGGGTGTCAGGTGCGGGTTTTCTCCTGTCGGCGGCACGGGGGTGTCCGTTCGGGCAGTGTGTTCTTCCCGTGGTGCCGGGTGGTGGGGGTCTTGGGGCGGCGGGCGGTCAGGGCGCGGATCCGGTCGGTGAACCCCGGGTCGGGCAGGGGCAGGTCCAGGTCTTCGTCGACGTAGCCGACGGCGGCGGGTACGTAGTCCAGGAGGGCGCGCAGGGCCGTGGGCCATTCGGTGACGGCGTCGCGTCCGGCGTTTCTCAGTGCGTTGATCAGGCGCAGGGTCGTGGGCAGGATGGTGAAGTCGGTGAGTGCCGCCTGGTCGAGCACGGTGGTGATGCCGAAGGGAACGCCGGGGGCAGGGGTGCCGGGGCCGGCGGGCGGGGGTTGTGTGTGCGCGGGCGTGGGTGTCGCGGTGCGCTCGGCCTGGGTGTGCCACCAGCGGGCTTCGGTGAGTTCGCCGCGGGCGAGGTGGTGCAGGTGGAGGCAGTAGGCGGCGGCGGCGTCGCCGTCGCCGGCGGCGTACTGCCACCAGTCGCGGGCGGCTTCGTGGGAGCGGGTGAGCCGCAGGATGCAGCCCAGCACGCGGGCGCCCTGCGGGTCGGGGAGGGGCTGGGCGAGGACGAAGGCGTCGCCCAGGACGTCCAGGGCGGTGGAGGCGACGACCGTCTCGCACAGGGTCCGCAGATCGCGTGCGGCGGTGCGTTCGTCCCGTGTGGCCGGCTCGGGCGGTACGGGGAGCGGCAGCGAGCGGGCGATGCGGGCGGCCAGGCGCCGTTCGGCGGCGTCGATGTCGGCCTGGGTGTAGGGCTCGTGGACCAGGCGGGCACGAGAGAGCAGGTCCTCAATGTGCGAGGTCATCGGTGTGTCCCTCCGTGGTGCGGTCCGGGTCGAGGATCGCCGCCAGGCGCAGCCTGGCGTAGCGGGCGGTCGAGCGGACGGTGGCGGCGGCGATGCCCAGTTCGTCGGCGATCGCGGCGGGGGTGAGGTCGTGGAGGTGGAGCAGGACCATGACGTCCTGCTGGCGGTCGGTGAGTTCGCGGAACGCCCGTAGCAGGGTCAGGGATTCGGTCAACTGGCCGATGGGGTCGGTCGTTTCGCGCAGGGCGGCGGTGTCGAAGGCGGCCGCGTCCAGCAGGGGCCGGCGGCGGCGGGCCTTGTCGTGGTCGTGGACCTGGTTGCGCAGGATCTGCCACGCGTACGCCTCGTGGTTCTCGCTGGCCAGGACGCGGTGCCATCGGCGGTAGATCCGTTCGAAGGCCGCGTCGGTGGCTTCTTCGGCGTCGGCCCAGTTGTGCAGGAACGACTTGGCGTAGCGCACGTAGCCGGGCCGGTGCATCTGGTGGAACGCGGCGAAGTCCAGGGGCAGGTGGTGGGGGTGGCGGGGCATCGGCGTGGCGCCGGGGGTGCGCGGGGTGGATTCTTCGGTCACCGGCCGCCGCTCCCTTCGTGGTGATGGCGGTTCATCTCCGTGACGCCGGCGCGTACGCCCGCGGCGGCCATCCTGCGCAGCAGGGCGACGGCGTCGCGTCCGAAGACCCGGACCGCGACAGCGAGCATGGTCACGTCCCCGGCGAGTTCGATGGTCATCGGCTGGTGGATTCCCCTCCTGAGGCAAGACGGGCCCGGTGCGCGTTCCCCCCAGAACGAGGGCCCGGGAGTGCGCTGTTGTGCGCCCTCCACCGAGATGACTGCCGGGCGTCGTGATGTGTGCACGGGCAATGCGAGAAAGAACTACGCAGGGCGATCCCCTGGGGGCGAATATCTGTTCGCGTGCGCGATTCGGTGCCAACACCCTCCGGGTGGTGTCTTGTTGGTCTTCGCTGACCTGCGTGCGCGTGAATTGGACCAGTCCACTTCGTGGGTTTGCGTGAAGAAAGCAAACGGCCGTTCCGGTGGGGTGTGGTTCATGTCACACAGTTGTGGCGCGCCTGGAGGGCGGCGGCGGGAGTGTCCGGGAACTCCGCGGGTGACGCCCGTTCCGCGGGGCCGGTGCGAAGTCGGCGGCGGCGTCACCAGGTCCGGGGGCAGAGGTGGGCCCCGGTGCGTTCTCGGTGGAACGGGTGTCTGCTGCGGGCGCGCCCGGCCGGATCGACGGCTGCGACGCTCCCGTGATGTCAGAACATTTCATCTTTCTCTGGTTGTTCGTCAACTCCAGTGCGTTTCGAGGGTAGTGGGCTCCGCCGCTGTGCCGGTGCGGGTGTTACGGGCGGGCTCTGGTCGCGAATACCCATCGGTTGCCCGCCAGGGCGTCGTCGGGTTCGGGCAGGGGGCCGCGGCCGTGGTGGCGGGTGAAGTCGAAGGGGGTGCGGACCGAGGCGGACCAGCCCCGGTGTGTCAGACGGCCGGCGGAGTCGGGGCGTGGCCGGGTGTCGAACAGGCTGAGCAGGTCGATGCCGATCTGGCGGGTCGTGGAGGTGTAGAGCGGGCTGTCGCGGTATTCCAGCAGGTCTCTGTCGAGCTTGACCTCGAACGCGAGAGCGCTTCCCCGGGTGCTCAGCCGGTCCACCGTGTCGATGAGGTTGGTCTCGGCGGCGGGGGGCAGGTAGAACATCAGCCCTTCCGCCAGCCAGACGCTGGGCTGGGATGTGTCGAAGCCGGCGCCGGCCAGTGCCGCGGCCCAGTCGGCGCGCAGATCGACCGGGACAACGACGCGCGCCGCCTTCGCGGTGGCCGACAGCGCGTGCAGCACGGTGTGTTTGAACGCCAGCACGCCGGGCCGGTCGATCTCGAAGACCACACGGCCCGGCGGCCAGTCGAGGCGGAAGGCCCGTGAGTCCAGGCCCGCGCCGAGCAGGACCACCTGGCGGGCGCCGCCGGTGTGCACCGAGCGCAGGAGGAAGTCGTCGAGGACCCTCGTGCGCAGGCCGAAGTAGCGTGCGAAGCGCCCCCACAGCGGGTTCGCGTCCCCGTCCTGGGCCTGCTCGATGCGTACCGGCCAGCCGGCGCACGCCGGTGCGGCGCGTACGAAGTGCTCCGCGTAGAGGTCCTGTGCCAGGGTGTCGTGGCGGTGGGTCTCGATCGCCCGTGCCGCGGCCACCAGGAGAGCGGTCAGTCCGACACCCCCTGCCACGCCTTCCGCACCTTCCGCACCTTCCGCACCTTCCACGCCGGTGGTCCCGGGCGTTGTGCCGGTCACATGTCCTCCCTGGGACGGTTCTGGATGAGCTGGGGAGCTGGGGAGCTGTGCGGTCATCCGCCGGGGAGCAGGACGGGTTTGATCACGCGGCCCGCGTCGCAGTCGCGTTCGGCCTCGTTGATGTCGGCGAGCGGGTAGGTGCGGATCAGCTTGTCGAAGGGAAAGAGCCCGGCCTGCCAGAGCCTGGTCAGCCGGGGAATCAGCAGTCCGGGCACCGCGTCCCCTTCGCAGATGTGGGAGATCCTGCGGCCCTGGTCCAGTGCTCCCGGCTGAAGTGGCAGCGCGGTGTTCAGCCGGGCCACCAGGCCGAGGTGGCCGGTCGGGCGCAGGGCCCGCAGCGCGTCGTTGATCAGGCGGGGCGAGGCCGTGGTGTCCAGGGCGTACTGTGCGCCGCCGTCGGTCAGCCGCCGGATGCGGCCGGGCAGGCCGGTGGGCGCGGCGTGCAGTGCGATCGCGCCGAACCGCTCGGCGAGGGCCAGCCGTTCGGGGTGCCGGTCGACGGCCACGGCCGTAACTCCGGCGGCGGTGGCCGCCATCACCGCGGCCAGGCCCACCGCCCCGGCGCCGAAGACCGCGAGGGTGTCGCCGGGTCCGGCGGCGAAGGAGTGGAAGACGGCTCCGGCGCCGGTGAGGAAGCCGCAGCCGAGCGGTCCGAGGAGTTCGAGGGGCAGCGCGGGGTCGGTCCGCACGGCGTTGCGGGCCGGGACCAGCGCGTACTGGGCGAACGAGGACTGGCCGAACCACCGGGGGGCCAGCGCGTTGGCGGCCGTGCCGGCCAGCCGTGCGGTGCTGCCCGGGCGCCCGGCGTAGAGGTTGAGTGAGGCGAAGGAGTCGCAGTAGGCGGGGGCGGCGTTCAGGCAGGTGCGGCAGTGTCCGCAGGAGTCGAAGCTCAGCACGACGTGGTCGCCGGGGCTCAGGCCGGTGTGCGCCCCGCCGGTGTCGACCACGACCCCGGCGCCCTCGTGGCCGAGGACCGCCGGCAGCGGGGAGCGGCCGGCCGAGCGCCGGACGGCGAGGTCGGTGCGGCACATCCCGCAGCCCGCGATCCGCACCAGGATCTCGCCGTCGGCCGGCCCCGCGTCCAAGGTCACCTCCTCGAGGGTGAAGGGGCTGTCGTACGCGCGCAGTACCGCCGCGGTGAATCTCATCGTCATGCCGTGCGGGGGCGGTGGACGACGAACGGCCTGAGGTTCCCGTAGAGGCCCCACGGCCCGCCGGCGACGCCGACGCCGCTGTCCTTGGTGCCCGCGAAGGGCTGGGCGAGGGACAGTTCGGCGTGGTGGTTGATCCATGCCGTCCCGCACTCCAGTTGGCCGGCGACCTCCTGGGCCCGGTCGAGGTCGGTCCCCCATACCGAGCCGCCCAGCCCGAAGCCGGTGCCGTTGGCCGCCTCGACGGCTTCGTCGAGGCGCGTGTAGGGCAGGACGGGCAGGACGGGGCCGAACTGCTCCTGTGTCACCACCGGGCTGCCGGGCGGGACGTCGGCCAGGATCGTCGGGGCGTGGAAGTGGCCCGGCCGCTTCGGGCGGTGGCCGCCGGCGGCGATCCGGGCGCCGTCCGCCAGGGCGCGGGCCGTGTAGTGCTCGACGCGGGCCAGTTGGGGGGCGTTGTTGACCGGGCCCAGCCGGGTGCCGGGGTCGAGGCCGGGTCCCACGACGGTGTCCCGGGCGCGTTGTGCGAGGGCTTCGACGACCTGCGGGTAGAGGCGGGCGGGGGCGTAGACGCGTTTGACCGCCATGCAGACCTGCCCGCAGTTGTGGAACGCCGCCCAGAACAGCCGGTCCGCGATCTGTTCCACGTCCGTGTCCTCGAGGAGGATGGCGGCGTCGTTGCCGCCCAGTTCCAGGGTGACGCGGGCGAGCGAGGTGGCCGCGCCCCGGGCGACGGCCCGGCCGGTGGGGACGGAGCCGGTGAAGGTCACGTGCCGGATCCCTGGGTGGGCGGCCAGCCGGGCGCCGAGGGGTTCACGGCCGGTGACGACCGTCAGTACGTCCCGGGGCAGGGCGGTGGACAGGACCGATCCCAGCAGCCGGGTGGCCAGGGGGGTCAGGGGTGAGGGTTTGAGGACCATCGTGTTGCCGGCGGCGAGGGCGGGTGCGAACTTCGCCGACGCGAGTTGCAGGGGGAAGTTCCAGGGGACGATCGCGGCGACGGGCCCCAGCGGGCGCCAGTGGATCTCGCTGTCGACCGGCCGGCCGTCGGTGATCGGCCGGGGGCCGGGGGCCAGTGCGGCGAAGTAGCGCAGGCGCGCCGCTGTGCGGGTGACCTCCGCGTACGACTCGGCCAGGGGTTTGCCCTGTTCACGGGTGAGGAGGGGGGCGAGGTCCGTCCCGGCCGCCTCGACGGCGTCGGCCGCCGCGAGCAGGGCGGCGGTGCGGGCTGCGGGATCCTCGCGCCAGCTCCGCCAGGCCCGGTGGGCGCGGGTGACGACGGCGTCGAGTTCGTCCGGGTGCTGGTCGGGGGCTTCCCCGAACGCCTCGCCCGTCGCCGGGTCGTGGACGGCGAGGCGCGCGGCACGGGGCCCGGGCGCGGCGCGGGCCGTGGTGGGCGTGCGGCCAGGTCCGTTCGTCGCCATGGCGGCGATCAGCCCGCGGCGGCGGTGGCGGTGGTGTGTTCGTGGGCGTGGCGGTCCATCCGGGCCCGGAAGGCGGCCACCAGCTCCGGCCGGATCCTTCCGGTGGTGCGGTCGCCGCCCTCGCAGACCGCGCCGCGCACTCCCACGATGTCGGTGCCGATGCGGGTCAGGGTGCCGAGGTCCTCGGCTTTCACACTGCCCGCGAGGGCGGCGAGCAGACCGGCGTCGTGGGCGAGGCGGACGAACCGCTCGCAGACGTCCGGGCCCACGTGGTCGAACAGCCGGGTGCCGTCCTTGACGGCGGTGTCGAGCATGGCCGCGTCGGCGCCGGAGCGGCGGGCGATGTCGGGCAGGGCGAGGGGGTTGACGCTGCCGATCCGGTGGGCGTCGGCGTAGCCGGAGGCGACGACGAACGCGTCGTGCCGGTAGTCCTTCACCGCCCGTACGACTGCGCGCATGACGTCGACGCCCTGTTCGGGTGTGGTGCATCCGTAGAGGCCGACCTTGATGTAGGTGGCTCCGGAGACGGCGGCGCCGAGGGCGGCCTGGGCCACCGTGCCGGGCTTGTACGGTACGTCTCCCACGGTGGCGGACACCGGTGTGCCGGCCGGGATGGTGTCGCGGATCTGCCTGATGATCCAGGGGAAGTTCGCGCCGAGTGACCCTTCGTCGGGCTTCTTGACGTCGACGATGTCGAGATGGTGTGCCGCTTTCGCGCAGTCGAGGGCTTCCTCGACGCTGTCCGGGGAGATGAGAAGCAACAACGTGGACTCCTTCCCCCGCATGCTCCACCCGGCCAGGAGGCGGGTGTGCGGGGTCGCCTGGGTCCCTTTCGGGTCCGCTCATCATTGCCGTGGCCCGGGGGCACCGGTAGAGCGTGCGAAGTGCGGGCGGGGACTGCCGGGGGGTCCTCGGTGCGCCGTGCGCGCCGGGTTGAACCGGCTCCCGCCCGGCCGCGGGCTCCGCCGCGCCGGTCGTGTCCCGGGGCGGGGGTGCTCGACGGGTGCTCGGGCTCTCTTCGCGGCCGTCTCGAAGGCCGCTCGAACACCTGCACCGGGCCGGCCCGGTGCGCGGGGCGCGGGCCGTACCGCCGGGCGGTGCCGGTGTACGGGCTTCGACCAGGCACTTCGCACCACAGCCCGGGCGGGCGGACGGTGGGTGCGCCCGGCCGGGGGGCGGGGGCGGGGGCCGGGGTGCGGGCGGCGGGCGGCGGGAGGCACTGCCCCGCGCGGGCCCCGGCGCCGCATGATGCACCGACAGCACCGTTCAGGGATCAGGAGGACACGTGTCCCCAGCCGCCGGAGTGGAAGATGTGTACGCGGCCGTCGAGGAGTCGGCCCGACTGCTTGACGTGCCCTGCTCGCGGGAGCGGGTGTGGCCGGTCCTGACCGCGTTCGAGCCGTTCGAAGGCGGGATCATTTTCAGCGCGTCGGCCGGTGAACGGCACGCGGGGGACCTCGACCTGACCGTCCAGGTGCCCCGGCGGATCGCCGACCCCTACGCCCACGCGGTGTCGAACGGGCTGCTCGACCCGACGGATCACCCCGTCGGTGACCTGCTCGCGGACATCCAGGAGCGGTGTTCCGTCAACGAGTTCCTGATCGATTTCGGGGTCGTCGGCGGATTCAACAAGGTCTATGTGCATTTCCCCCGTGACGTGCAGGGGGTGGTGAAACTCGCCGGTATTCCGTCCATGCCGCGCGCGGTGGCCGAGAACACGGATTTCTTCGCCCGTCACGGCCTTCACGAGGTGGCGATGGTCTCGATCGACTACCGGCGCAGAACGGTGAATCTGTACTTCCCCCTCCCCGACGGAATCAAGGCGCGGGCCGTCGCGTCGATCCTTCGCGACCTCGGGCTGCCGGAACCGGAGGAGAGCCTGCTTCAGTCCGCCCGCAAGACGTTCCGGGTCTATTTCACCCTCGGCTGGGATTCCCCGGTGATCGAGCGGGTCAGCTTCGCCCGCAGACTGGATCTGCCGGTGGTCAAGGACCGGGTGGAACCGGAAATCGTACGGTTCGTGACGGGCACTCCGTACACGTACCCCGGGGAGCGTTTCAGTATTTCGATGGTCAAATGGTCGCCCGACGGACAATGGTTCAACGTCGGTTCGTACTTCCAATTCGGGCCGCTGCAGTGGGAAGTACTGGGAAAGATCCTCACATGACGGCCCGCCTGCGCGTCGTGGACGACTTCTACCGTGCCCTGCAGGCCAAGGACCTCGACGCGTGGGGTGAGCTCTGGACGGCGGACGCGGTGTACCGGGTTCCCGTGACCCCGGACGGTGTGCGCGGTGAGTTCGCCGGGCGCGAGACGATCGTGGCCGCACTGCGGGGCTTCTTCGCGCTGTTCGGCCGGGTGCGGTTCACCTGGGACGCCGAGCCGGGCGGCGATCCGCGGCGGGTGCTGGCCACCTGGACGCTGGAGGTCGAACTGCTGGCCGGCGGCGTCTACCGCAACCGGGGGGTGGCGCTCTTCCGACTGGAGGGGGAGCGGATCGCCGAGTTCACGGAGTACGCCGACACCGCCGCGTTCCTGGGCGTCTTCTGCGCCAAGGCCGCCACCGCGCGCCGGTTCTTCACCCTGCTGCGCGACCGGGACAGCGCCGGATGGGGCGCGTTGTGGCACGAGCACGGTGCGCTCAGCGTGCCGTACCCGCCGCGGGGGTGCCCCGCCCTGATCGAGGGCAGGGAGAAGATCGTCGCGGCGTACGGGGAACTGTTCGGTGTGTACGGGCAGTTCGACACCGAGCTGACGGGTGTGCACCCGGCGGTGAGCTCCGACACGGTCTGTGTGGAGTTCCAGGTCCGCGCCCATCTCCCGGGCGGGGCGGTGCACACCGCCGCCGGCGCCGGGGTCTTCCGGTTCCGAGGCGGGCTGATCAGCGCGTACCACGGCCATTTCGACCCGCGCCGATTCCGGGAGGCCGCCGACGCGCTCAGGGGGGTGTGATCCGGTGCCGGGCCCCGGGGGGGGTCCGCCTTTCCGCGGCCCGGTTCCCACTGAGCAATCTGGGCGATGACACCGGCCGGGCGGCCCCTGCACTCTGGTCGGTGAACGCGCCGTGCGGGAGCGGAGGGTTGTTCACGTGACCCGCGGGTGCGGCCGGATCGGAACTGGGGAAGGTCTCATATGTCGTCCACTCTCTTCGGGTTTTCTGGCGATTTCGACGTCATCGTCATCGGCGGCGGGCCCGCCGGTGCGACCACCGCGGCGCTTCTCGCCGAGCGCGGACACCGTGTTCTCGTACTCGACCGTGAACGGTTTCCCCGATATCACATCGGGGAGTCGCTCATTCCCGGGGTGATGGTGCCCATGGAAGAACTCGGCCTTGTCGAGCGTATGGAGGCGAAAGGCTTCGAGCGCAAATACGGCGGCACCCTCGTATGGGGAAACAACGAGGTCCCGTGGAACTTCTCGTTCACCACGGGCGGGCGTATCCCCTACGCCTTTCACACACGCCGCGCCGACCTGGACACGATGATCCTGGACCGGGCGCGCGAGCTGGGCGCCTTCGTCGTGGAAGAGGCGACGGTGAAGGGGCCCGTCGAGGAGAACGGGCGCGTGGTCGGTGTCCGCTACGCCGTGGGCGGGCTCGACGGCGTGCAGGAGGCCAGGGCGTCCCTGGTCATCGACGCCTCCGGGCAGGCGCGGGTGCTCGGGCGCAAGTACTCGGAGATCACCTGGAACGAGCAGTTGCGCAACGTCGCGGTGTGGACGTACTTCGACAACTGCCACCGGCTGCCCGGCGACGAGTGGAGCAACATCCTCATCGAGGGGACCCGCGACGGCTGGTTCTGGGGCATTCCCATCGACAAGGGTGTGTTCAGCGTCGGTTACGTGACGCGGTCGGACGTGGCGAGCAAGAGCGACCAGTCCCTCAAGGAGCTGTTCGCCTCCGAGCTGGAGACCACCAGCAAGCTCAAGGATCTCCTCAGGGACGCGACCCCGGCCGCGGGGTACCGCACCGCGCGCGACTGGTCCTACACCAACGACCGTTTCCACGGCGACGGGTGGGTGCTGGTCGGGGACGCCGCCGCGTTCGTGGACCCGCTGTTCTCGACCGGGGTCGCGCTGGCGACACTGGCGGGCAGCACCCTGTCGAAGATCGTCGACAAGATACTGCGGAACCCGCAGATCGAGGAGAAGGCGCTCGACCGGTACTCCACCGCGTACCGCAACTTCTTCGACGACATCCGCACGTTCGTGGAGGGGTTCTACGACCGGTCGAAGACCAAGGGCTTCTACTTCGACCTGGCACAGCAGATCAACGACCCGGACAAGAAGAACGACGCGCAGGTCGACTTCGTCAAGCTGATCTCCGGGCTCAGCGGACGCGCCGGCGGACTGTTCGATCTCAGCCTCGACGACCTCATCGAGAACGTCGGGGACGTCGAGGACGTCAAGGACCCGTCCGCCGCCGGGAACTGACACCCCCGGCCCCCGCACCACGAGCGGCGCGGCGGCCGGCCCCCGTTCACGGGGGCCGGCCGCCGCGCCGCTCGTGGTGCGGGGGTGCCCGTGGTGCGGGCCCCCGCGGCGCACCGGCTCTACCGGGCGGAGCCGGCGGAGCCGAGGAGCACCCGCGCCTCCAGGGAGCCCTCGCCGAGCTGGTGGTACGTCTGGAGTTTGAAGTACTCGCCGCCGGGGTGCGACGCGACGTTGTACAGGCCCTGGCCGGCGCCCGGGTAGGTGTACGGAACGTTCTTCGCGAACTTCTCGATCTCCGGCGGCACCGGGACGCGGGCGGGAAACGCCTCCATGTCCGGGACCATGGTGGCGAAGGTGATCCGTTCGATCTTCTGCGAGTCCCAGCTCAGGGTGGTGTAGATGCCGACCGCCCGCCCGGCGAGTTCGAGCATCTGCTCGCTGGGGTCCGGCAGGCCCAGTTCGCTCAGCATCGCGCGCACGGTGCGCGGTTCGCGGCACTCGGCGGGTGCCTGGAGGAAGTAGACGTTCACCGTCCGGCTCGGGTAGTCGATCCCGATCATGCTGTTCTTGTCGTCCAGGCCGTAGCGGGTGTAGAAGTCGAAATTCGCGGCCAGGGACGGCGGCATGGACGGCAGGTCGGCGAGCTTCGACAGTTTCTGCAGATCGTTCACGGGCAGGAACGTCCAGGTCTTCTTGAAGCCGTCGACGACCGAGAAGTCGACACCGTGGGCGGTGATGGGGAGTTTGCCCTGGACGTCCGCGAGCAGGGTGCCGACGGGGTGGTCCGTCGGCGGGGCGATGCCCCTGGACACCGCGAAGGCATAGGGGTTGACGTCCGCGGGAAGCGCCGTGAAGCGGCAGTCGAGATCGCCGGTGCCGCGGGTCGTCGCCCGGAAGGCGACGACGAGCCGCGGCAGGGCGTCCTCGTAGGTGGTCAGGATGGGCCAGACCTTGTCGCGCGAGACGCGGACGTCCAGCAGTGCGGCCGCGTCCTCGATGGCGGAGTAGAGACCTTCCATGCCTGTCCTGGTCATTGGTCCTCCAGTGTCGGATCCGAGCGTCCGTGTGAATCAGGGGCAAATTGATGTGGCAGTACACCGGCGGCGTCAATCGGCCGAACAAATGGTGTCGTACGGTGCCGCTCGGCCGGTCTACTCGCCGGCGGCCGGCGGACAACCGCCGGCGGCCTTGTCGCCGAGGACCTTCGGCCGGCACTGCGGCGGCGGCCGGACATATCGGCGCCGTTATCGGCACCGGGGCCGGAACGAATTCGTCCGGGTGTGCCGTGCCGGTACCGGGCGGGGCGTATCCGAATTTTCGCCGCTCTGTGAGTGTCGATGCCGGGCACGAGGCGTGTCAAGTTAATTGTTAATCATAGTGACTTTCTAGTGGATCTCTAGCGGCGGCCAGTAAGGTGGGGCCCGATTCCATGCGGAAAGAGCGGAAACATATTGCGCCGCCGACTACCTGGAGTATTGATGTCCGGAGGTATTGAGGCAGAGGAACTGTACGCGGCTCTCGAGAAATCGGCCCACCTGGTGGGTGCGCCCTTTTCGCGGGAGAAGGTCTGGCCGATCCTGTCCGCGTACCGGGACGGGTTCGACACCGGCGGGGCCATTCTCAGTCTGCAGGCCGGTGAGCGCGCCGAGGAAGTCGAATACAGCGTCCAGGTCTCTCCGGGGGTCGGTGACCCCTATGCCCGCGCCCTGGCGGGCGGCTTTGTGCCGGAGACGGACCACCCGGTCGCCACGCTGCTCCAGGACATCAAGGAACGGGTCCCCACCAGCGAATACTATATCGACTGCGGAATCGTCGGCGGTTTCAAGAAGATTTACGCGAATTTCCCTCACGACCCGCGGCGGGTGTCGGATCTCTCCGATATTGCGTCGATGCCTCCGGCGGTGGCCGGTAATTCGGACTTCTTCGGCCGCTACGGTCTTCAGGACGTCGTACTGATCGGGGTCGACTACCGGCGCAGGACAATGAATCTGTATTTCCAGCTCCCCGCGGGCACCGCCGGCGATCTCGATCCGAAGACCGTCCTGGCCATGCTCCGCGAAACCGGGATGCGGGAACCGGACGAGGACCTGCTGGCGTACGCGGGAAAGGCGTACCGGGTCTATGCCACGGTCGGCTGGGATTCTCCGGAGATCCGCCGGATTTCTTTTGCC
Organism: Streptomyces sp. NBC_01506; assembly: GCF_045040295.1. NCBI lineage: Bacteria > Bacillati > Actinomycetota > Actinomycetes > Kitasatosporales > Streptomycetaceae > Streptomyces > Streptomyces sp. NBC_01506. The sequence goes on from NZ_CP109422.1 coordinate 29,905, forward strand.
CCGTCGCCGCGCCGCAGTCTTGACCTGTCGGAGCTTCCCGCCCGGCTGGAGCCGGGGTTCGAGGAGTTCATGCGCAATACCGCGCACACGTACGACGGTGAGCTCATCAATGCCTCGGCCGCCAAGTGGTCGCCCGACAGTGAATTCCTCGACCTCGCGGCGTACTACCAGATCTCGCCGCAGCATCTGAAGGCACTGACGGCCGCCGAAGCACAGGGATAGCGGGCGCATCCGTGGCCTGTCCCCGGGCCTCGCCCGCGGGGGCCTCTTCCGAGAAGAAAGGACACACCCCGTGACGACGTCCGGCCGCGCCCAGCGGATCGAATTCGACTTCGACAACGGCAATTTCATCCGGGACCTGATCACCACCCACGGCGGCGGGGGTTTCCCCCCGGCGGACGCCATGGCCCCGGGGGACGTGGCCACCTACACCTGGCTCACCCATCTGCTGCAGACCTCGTGGTTCGACGCCCTGGCGCCCTACCACCCGACCGCGGTCGGGGTGTACTCGACGATCCCCCGCCGCCCCGCCGAGGAGGGGGTGACCAACCGGAACAAGAACATCGCCGCCCTGTACGCCATGTACCAGGTGGTGCAGGCGGTGTTCGAGGAGCGGGCGCCGGTCATACGCCAGGCGCTGGGCGCGCTCGGCCTGGATCCCGACGACACGTCGCTGGACACGGCCGGTGCGGTCGGGATCGGCAACACGGCCGGGCGTGCGGTCGTCGCCGCCCGCGCGCACGACGGCATGAACGTCCTGGGCGACACGGGCCGCAGGTACAACGGGCGGCCCTTCGAGGACTACACCGGCTACGAGCCGGTGAACACCGCGGGCGAGCTGGCCGACCCGGCGCGCTGGCAGCCGGCGTCCGAGCCCCACCGCCGGCGTGTCGACGGGGGGCCGGGCGACAAGGGCGTGTTCACCGTCCAGCGGTTCGCCACCCCGCAGCTCGCCCTGGTCTCGCCGCAGACCTACCAGGACCCGGGCCTGTTCCCTCTGCGCCCGCCCGCCCATCTGGGCGACGGCGGCGAGGACGCCTACCGGGCGGCGGTGGACAAGGTGCTGGCGGCGTCGGCGGCCCTGAGTGACGAGCAGAAGGTGAAGGCGGAGTTCTTCGAGCACACGCCGCTGTCGGTCACCCTGTCGCCGCGCGCCGCCGCGCAGGCCCATGACCTGGACCTGGACGGCTGGGTCCAGTTGTTCATGGTCACCTCGGTGGCGCGGTTCGACAGCCTGATCGCCGCCTGGCACCACAAGCGCGGGTACGACGCGGTGCGGCCGTTCAGCGCGGTGCGGCACGTGTACGGCGACAGCGAGGTGACGGCGTGGGGCGGGCCCGGCAAGGGGCGCGTCGAGGACATCCCCGCCGGCCAGTGGGCCGGCTACCTGCCGGTGGGCAACCACCCCGAGTACCCGTCCGGTTTCACCACGCTGTGCGCCGCGCAGGCGCAGGCGGCGCGGCGGCTGCTCGGCGATGACGTCCTGGACTGGACGTACGCGTTCGCGGCCGGCTCCACGCAGCGCGAGCCGGGGCTCGTGCCGGCCGGCGACCTCAAGCTGACCTGGGACACCTGGACCGACTTCGAGAACGACTGCGCGACGAGCCGGGTGTGGGCCGGGGCGCACTTCGCCGAGACGGTCGAGGCGTCCCTGGGCTTCGGCGCGCAGTTCGGCGACCTGGCCCACGAGTTCGTCCAGCGGCACGTACGGGGCGAGGCCGCCGAGGACTGAACGCGCCCTCCCCTTTTCGTTCCGCCCGGTGCGGGCCCCCGCTCCCCCGCTCCCCCGTTTCCCCGTTTCCCCCTCGGTCGGGTCTGTCCGCGCAGACCTCACCCGCAGCAAGTGGCACGACCTCTTCCTCAAAGGACAAGGAACACACTCATGACGACGTCCGGCCGTTCTGCAGTCTCAGGCATCTCACCGCGGCGCAGGTCGCTGCTGATCGGTGGGCTCGGCGGCGCCTCGGCCGCGGCGATGACCACGCTGGGTCTTCCCGGCACGGCCGCCGCCGCCGGGAGCGACGCGCCCGCCAAGGTCGATTTCGACCTCGACACCGGCAACTACCTCTCCTGGGCGCAGCCCAGCGACGACATGGCCGGGCAGTCGCCGAACGCGGACATGTTCGGTCCCATGGACGTGACCGTGTTCCTGTGGCTCAACCGCCTGACGGCGCTCGCGGGGTTCGACGCGCTGGCGCCGTACCACGAGAGCGCGGTCGGTGTGTACTCGCGGATCGCGCGGCGTCCCTCCGGTGAGTCGGCCACCAACCGGAATCTGAACATCGCGATCCTCCATGCCCAGTACGGGGTGTGGAAGCAGGTGCTGCCGAAGAAGATGGAGCCCCTGCGGGAGATGATGGCCTCGCTGGGGCTGAACCCTGACGACACGTCGGAGAATCCGACGAGCCCGGTCGGGATCGGCAACATCGCCGCCAAGGGCGTGTGGAACGCCCTCAGGCGCGACGGGATGAACTTCCTCGGTGACGAGGGCGGGCGCCGGTTCAACCCCAGGCCCTGGTCGGACTACACCGGCTACGAGCCGGTGAACACCGCCTACGAGCTGCGCAACCCCTCGCGCTGGCAGCCCGACCTCGGGCCGCACAACGGGCGGCGGCTGGGCGGCGGTCCGGGTGACACGGGTATCTACGTCGCCCAGCACATGGTCACCCCGCACCTGCGGCGGGTGAAGGCGCACATCTTCAAGGACGTGAAGCAGTTCCGGCTGCCCGCGCCCAAGCACATCGACCACACCGATCCCCGTGCCTACAAGCGCTCGGTGGACGAGATGCTGGCGGCGTCGGCGGCGCTCACCGACGAGCAGAAGATGCTCGCGGAGGTCATGGACAACAAGGTGTGGGGCATCGGGCACTCGGCGATCGTGATGGCCCGCAAGCACGACCGCAACGGCGAGCTGGGGGTGCACGGGTGGATCCACTATCTGCTGGAGCACATCCTGGCGACGTTCGAGCCGGCGATCGTCGCCTGGCACCACAAGGTGGTGTACGACGCGGTGCGGCCGTTCAGTGCCATCCGTCATGTGTACGGGCGGCGCAAGGTGACCGCGTGGGGCGGGCCGGGGCGCGGGACGGTCGACAACATCCCCGCCGACCAGTGGGCCAGCTATCTGAACGTGAGTGACCACCCGGAGTACCCGTCGGGCTCCACGACGCTCGCCGCGGCCTCCGCGCAGTCCGCGCGGCGCTCCTTCGGCACCGACGAGCTGGACTGGAAGTTCACCATCGCGGCCGGCAAGTCGCTGGTGGAGCCGGGGCTCACCCCCGGCAGGGACCTCGATGTGCACATTCCCACCTGGTCGAAGTTCAGCGAGATATGCGCCAACACCCGGGTGTGGGGCGGGGTGCACTTCCAGAAGACGGTCGATGTGTCCCTGGAGCTGGGTGAGCAGTTCGGTGACCTGGCGCACGAGTTCGTGCAGCGGCACGTGCGCGGTGAGGTCGAGGACTGATCAAGGACCCACGGGGGGTGGCCTCCGGCCGGGTGTCCGTGTGTGTCGCGGGTGCCCGGCCGGAGGCCTGCTCACGTGCGGGGTGCGGCGGGGCTCACGTGCGGGTGCGGCGGGGCGGGTCGCCGGCGGTGCCGCCGGCCGGGCGGGCGAAGACGCCGGCCGGCGGGCGGACGGGCGCGGTGGGCCGGCTGTCGGTCACCGGCGCCGCCCCGGCGGCGGCGGTGGGGGTGGCGGTGGTGGGGGTGGGGGTGGGTGCGGGGGTCTTGCCGGGGAGCGGGCTGTCGGGCGGTGTCCGGTTCCCCCGGGTCCTGGAGTGGCCGAGTATCACGAACGCGGCCGCGACGAACACCAGGTTCTTCAGGATGTACTGGCCCTCGAGGGTGGCGACGGCGAAGTGTTTCCAGGTCCGGTCCGGGAAGATGACCAGCGGGGTGCAGGCGCCCGCCATGTGCCCGAGCAGCATGATGACCGTGGGTGCGAGTGCCTTTCCGCTCATCAGGAGCAGCCCGATGGCCGTCTCCAGTACGCCGGTCAGGACGGAGGCGGTGGTTCCCTCGATCAGGCCGAACGTCAGCCGCTGTGTGGTGTCCGTGGCCAGGGCTTCCGCCGGGCTGGCTCCCGGGAAGAACTTGGGCAGGGCGAACCAGAGGAAGATGATCCCCAGGGATATCCGTAACGCGGCGATCCCGAACGAGGCACCGCATCGCGTGAGGGAGCGTACGGTTTTTCCATAGATACGCCTGAACACTTCTGACGCCCTTTCAGTGCGGTGTGTTCGGTCGGATCCCCGGTGGCGGGTTCCGTCCCGGCGGCCTGTCACACCTGCCCGTGGACGGCGACGCGGTGGGCCTCGGCGGTGTGTGAGGGGCCGCCGGTCCGCCGGGGCGGGGCCCCGGCCCGGCGGACCGGGGGGCGGGGCGGGTCAGTGGGGGCCCGGCCGTTCGGGGACGAAGGCCGGCAGCGGGCGGGGGCCGGGGCGCGGTGAGGGTCCCGGTTCGCCGGCGCGGGCGCGCAGGCTCAGGGTGGCCAGCAGGCCGATCCCCACGGGTGCGGCCAGGACGAGCAGGACCGTGGCCAGTGTCCAGCCCGCGTCGACCATCATGCCGCCGAGCAGGCCGCTGACCACCGGGCCCAGCTTTCCCGCGCTGTTGGCCCAGCTCATTCCGGTGGCGCGGGCGGACGGCGGGTAGGCGACCGCGGCGATCGCCTGGAGTACGGAGCTGGCCGCCGGCAGGCACAGTCCCAGGACGAACGCCGCGGCGAGCAGCGCGGTGAACTGTACGGCCCACAGGGCGGCGGCCCCGAGGCCCAGTGCGCTCAGTGCCCACAGGCCGGTCAGTGTCTTGAACCGGTCCAGGCGTTTGAGGGCGAAGGACACCGACAGTTGTCCGGTCAGTCCGCCCCAGCCGAACACCGCGACGGCCAGCGCGGCCTGTGCGGCCGTCAGGCCCGTGCGTTCGGCCAGCAGGGGCAGGTAGCTGAGGATCAGGAACACCACTCCCTGGACCAGGAAGAAGCACAGCCACAGCAGGACCGTCGTGGCGGCGAAGGCCCTCGACAGGATGACCTTCGGGGCGGAGCGCGGCCGGTGCCCCGCGGTGCTCCGGTCCCAGTCGACGGTGGACAGGTCCTTCTCGCCGGCGACGGCGGCGAGGGCTTTGCGCAGTTGGGCCGGGGGGCGCCGGCGGGCGGTGAGGATGCTCACGGACTCCGGGACGTACCGCAGCACGGGCCCGATCAGCAGCAGGGGGACGATTCCGCACACTGCCAGCAGGGTGGGCCAGCCGTGGGCGGGGATGAGGGCCGAGGCGAGGAGTCCGCCGAGGGTGGTGCCGGCCGTGACTCCGGCGAAGGCCAGGGCGACCATCTGGACCCGGCGCGCGGCGGGTGTCCAGTCCGCGACGAGGGCCATCACGGTGGGCAGGACGGCGCCCAGTCCCAGGCAGGCGACGATCCGCAGCCCGGCGAAGGCGCCGACGCCCTGCGCGAGTCCCATGCCGGCCGTGCCCAGGCCGAAGACGGCGATGCCGGTGACGGTGACGCCTTTGCGTCCGTAGCGGTCGGCGAGCGGGCCGGCCGCCACACCGCCGGCGATCATCGCCAGGACGCTCAGGGTCACGATGGCGGTCACGGTGCTCAGGTCGGTGTCCCAGTCCTTGACGATCCTGGGGTACACGAAGGCGGCGACGGTGGTGTCCAGGCCCTCGGCCACCATCATGAGCAGGCCCAGTATCACGATGAGCCACTGCCGCCGGCTCATCGGTCGGTGGTCGATGAACTCCTGCGGGCCCATCTGTGCCGGGGCGTCCGTGGTCATGGGGCGGGCCCTTTCGTGACGGAGGTACGTGGAACGTACGCGGGCGGTGCCACGGCGTCCGCCGACGCGCCCGGCAGGGTTGTGCCCGGCGGGGGGTGGCGGGGTGTCAGACGCGGCCCTGGACGGTGGTGGTGACGCTTCCCGCCCCGTGCGCGGGTTCGCCGGGTTCGCCGGGTTCGCCGGGCGGGCCGCCGTCCTTGGGGCGGCCGAGGATCCAGTTCAGCAGCGGGCCGGCCATCGCGGTCGTGATCACGGCCATGACGACCATGAGGGAGTAGAGCTCCTGTCCGAGGAAGCCCAGTTGCAGGCCCACGTTCAGGACGATGAGTTCGGTCAGGCCGCGGGTGTTCATCAGCGTGGCGAGCGCGGCGGACTGCCGCGGCGGCATCCGGTTCGCGCGGGCGCCGAGGAACGCGCCGGTGAACTTGCCGCCGACGGCCACGAGCAGGATCAGTCCCAGGGCTCCCAGGGCGCCCGGGTCCAGTCCCGACAGGTCGACCTGGAGGCCGGCGACCAGGAAGAACACCGGCAGCAGCAGGGTGCCGGTCAACTGCCCCAGGCGGTCGTGGACTTCGGTGCGCAGGGGCTCGGTGCCGGTGCGCGGGAGGATCACGCCGAAGAGGAACGCGCCGAAGATGTAGTGCAGTCCCACCCATTCGGTGGCGGCGGCGGACAGCAGCAGGCCCGCCAGGACGCACGCGAACACGGTCGGGGTCAGGCGTTGTTCGGGCCGGCGGGCCGTGAAGCGGCGCAGCAGGGGGCGCAGGAGGAAGAGCATGGCGAGCAGGTAGGGCAGGGCGAGCAGGATGCGCCACTGGTCGGGGCCGGCCGAGCCGCTGACGGCGACCACGGCGGCGAGCAGGGACCAGGCCAGGACGTCGTCGATGGAGGCGCAGGCCAGGGCCACCACGCCCAGGGGGGTGTGGGACATGTGGCGGTCGGTGAGGATGCGGGCCAGTACCGGGAAGGCGGTGATCGACATGGCGATGCCCATGAAGAGCATGAACGCCGTCCTGTCGCCGGTGCCGTAGTCGTCCGTCAGGTGCAGGGCCAGGAGTGCGCCGAGGCCGAAGGGCAGCAGGATGGAGCTGAGTGACACGGTGGCGGCGAGGCTTCCGCTGCCGCGTATCATCGCCGCGTCCCATTCCAGGCCGACGAGGAACATGAAGACCGCGATTCCGACGACGGCCAGGGCGCTGAGCAGCGGGCGCACGGTGTGCGGGAACAGGGCGTCGGACAGGGCCCCGTTCAGCGCGGTCGGTCCCAGTGCGATGCCGGCGAGGACTTCGCCCATCACCGCCGGCTGGCCGATCCGCCGGGCCAGGGCGCCGAGCAGGCGGGCCAGGAGCACGATGGCGGCGAGGCCGAGGAGAAGCGACGTGGTCTGATGCGCGGTCATGCGGTCCCCTCTGCGTTTCGCGTTGCGGTCTCTCCCCCGGGCCGGGCCCGGGTGCTCATGCCGCCGTCGGCCGGGGGGCGAGGCCCGTCAGGGCGGAGAGGATCGGCGGGCGGGTCCAGTCCATCGGGGACAGGGTGATGTCCAGCCGGTGTCCGCGGTCGCCCTCGACCCTCACCGGGCCGACGGTGGCCGTCAGCGGGGTGAGATCCGGATCGGCGGCGGCCGGGCCGCTGCTGGGGGCGGGGTGTGTGCCGCGGGCCACGGCGTGGATGTACCAGGTGCCGGCGGGGATGCGGGTGAGTGTGAAGTGCCCGGGTGCGCAGGCGTTGGTCCAGGAGGCGGCGGCGCCCTGGAGGATGGCGCTGTCGAAGGCGCCGATGTAGACGGGGGGCAGTACGGCCCCGGCGGTGCGCAGTGCCCCGGTCACCGTGCCGGTGGCGCGCACCGCCCGCACCGGGGCGGGGCGGGGGTGGCGTCGCGGGCCGCGAGGGACAACTGCCGGTAGCGGGTGGGCGGGAGCCCGACCAGTTCGGTGAAGCGGCGGGTGAAGCTGCCGGTGCTGCTGTAGCCGACGCGCGCGGAGATGTCGGCGACGTTGAGGGAGGTGCTGAGCAGCAGGCGTTTGGCCTCCTGGAGCCGTACGGCGGTCAGGAACCGTCCCGGTGTGACACCGGTGACCCGGCTGAACACGCGCAGGAAGTGGTATTTGCTGACCATGGCGTTCTGGGCGAGCGCGTCCAGGCTCAGCGGCTCCGGGTAGCGTTCGCGGATCGTGGTGACGGCATGCCGCACGAGGTGCTCCATGGAGGGCTCCTGATGGTCATGTGGCCGCCGGCGCGGCCCGGTTGCGGCAGGCGGCGGGGGCTCACTTGGTCCGGCGGTCGGCGCGTACGGCCATGGCCGTCAGTTCCTCGCGCCACGCGGGGGCGACGGGTGCCTGCGCGAGGGCGGCGCAGCCGCGTTCGACGAGGCCGGCGATGTGCTGTTCGACGCTGTGGGGGACGCCGGTGTCGAGCAGGCGGGCGCGTACTTCCTCGGGGGTGTGTCCGGGCTCGGTGATCAGGGCGCGGATGTGTTCGTCGCGCTGCATCGCCCATCCCAGCAGCAGGGTCATCTTGTGCTGGGAGAAGTCGAGCCCGGTGGGTTTGCCGGTCTGCGCGGAGTCCCCGAAGGCGTCCAGCAGGTCGTCGCGGAGCTGGAACGCCTCGCCCACCGCCTCGCCGTAGGTGGCGAAGGCGGCGGCGAGGTCGGGCCGTTGGGCCGCGTTCGCGCCCATGACCAGCGGGCGGTGGATGGTGTAGCGGCCGGATTTGATCAGGGCGATCAGCCGTGAGAGCTGGGGGTCGACGCAGAACTCGGCGGCGGCGGTGACGTCGAGGTACTGGCCGATGAGGACTTCGGAGCGCAGTGCGTGCCATTCGGTGAGCAGGGCCGGCGGTGCCTGGGTCATCAGTTCGTCCGAGTAGACGAGCGCGAGGTCGCCGACGAGGATGGCGACGCCTTCGCCGTAGCGGCGTGACTCGCCCTGCCAGCCGCGGGTTTGGTGCAGTTCGGAGAAGACGGTGTGCACGGTGGGCTGTCCGCGGCGTCGGCCGGAGTCGTCGAGGATGTCGTCGTGGACGAGGGCGGAGACGTGCAGCATCTCCAGGCCCGCGGCGGCGGCGACGATGCCGGGGTCGTGCGGGTCGCCGCCGGCGGCGAGGTAGCCGGCGATACAGAAGGCGGGGCGGATGCGTTTGCCGCCGGCCGCGACCAGGGTGGACAGCGCGTCGACGGCGGTGGCGGCCCGTTCGTCCACCGCGGCGCGGTGGGTGCGCTCGGCGGTGAGGAACGAGCGCAGCCGGTGCTCGGTGCGCCGCAGCAGGTCGTCGGTGACGCGGCGCACCTGGGCGGCCGGGGGCTGACCGGTGCCGGGCAGGGGGGTCGCTTCGGTGGTCACGGCTGTCTCCTTGGGCGGGGCGGGCGGGCGGCGCGGGGCGGGGTGCGGGGGCCGTGGTGGGTCTGTCCTGCGGCCGGTTGACGTGTAACGGGCCGGGCCGCGTGCGCCCGCGCTCCCGTGGTGGGCGGCGCGGGTGGTGTCAGTCGTTGGCGCCCTTCGCGGACAGCAGTTCGGCGACCTTGGCGGCGGTGCCGGCGGTGGCCAGTTCGTGTTCGGCCACCTCGACGCCGTACTGCTTCCTCAGTACGACCGCGAGTTCGATCAGGACCAGGGAGTCCAGGTCGAGGTCGGCGAAGTCGGAGTGGGCCGTCGTGCCGGCGGGGACCTCGAAGTTCGTGGTGAGGGTGTGCAGTACGCCCTCGGGCCGTACGGCGTGACGCGTCGTCATGGTGGTTCCTTTCCGTTCAAGGGGTGCGCTCGTTCAGGGGTGCGCCCGGCCGGGGGTGGGGGCCGGCCAGGTGAGTGCGGCGGAGCCCCAGGTCAGTCCGGCGCCGAAGGCGGTCAGCAGCAGCCGGTCGTGGGCCTGGAAGCGGTGGCGGGCGGCGGCGTCGGCCAGGGCGAGGGGGATGGAGGCGGCCGAGGTGTTGCCGGCCTGCTGGATGTGGGAGACCACGCGCTGTCGGTCCATGCCCAGTTGGCGTGCCAGGGCGTGCAGGATCCGCAGGTTCGCCTGGTGGCCCACCAGGTGGTCGACCTCATCGACGTGCCAGCCCACGGTGGCCAGCGCGGCGGCCGAGGAGTGTTCCATCCGGTGGACGGCGTGGGTGAAGATCTCCTTGCCGCGCATCCGCAGGTAGCGGTCGTCCGGGTTGGGTTCGGGGCGCAGGGAGCGTTCGCGGGCGCCGCCTCCGGGGATGGACGCGAAGTCCTTGCCGGTGCCGTCCGCTCCCAGGTCCACGGCCAGGACGGCGCCGGGCTCGTCGCGGGTGCCGGCGCGCAGGACGACGGCGCCGGCGCCGTCGCCGAAGATCACCGCGGTGGTGCGGTCGGCGGGGTCCAGGACGGTGGAGAAGGTCTCCGCGCCGATGACCAGGGCGTGTTCGGCGTGGCCGGCGGTCAGTGCGGCGGCGGCGGTGGCCAGCGCGTAGACGAAGCCCGAGCAGCCGGCGGCCAGGTCGAAGGCGGCCGCCTGGCCCAGGCCCAGGCGGGCGGCCACGTCGGGGGCGGTGGCGGGGCACGGGTGGTCGGGGGTGGTGGTGGCGACGATCACCATGCCGACGGTGTCCCCGGTGCCCAGGGCCGCGGATCTCAGTGCCCGGTGGCCCGCTTCGACGGCGAGGTCGCCGGTGGACACGCCGGGGCCGGCCCAGTGGCGCTGGCGGATGCCGGTGCGCCGGCGGATCCATTCGTCGCTGGTGTCCAGTTGGCGGGGCAGTTCGTCGTTGGTCACCGTGCGGGGCGGCAGATAGCCGCCCAGCCCCGTCAGGACGGCGGCGCGAGCGGCCATCGTCCACCCCCTAAATTTTTCTTCTGGTCAAAGGTCGTTGCCGTGCCAGGAGGCCGGGAGCAGATGGGTGACACCGGCCTGTATCCGCACCGCGTGCAGGGCGCCGGTCACCTCGGCCGTGCGCCAGGTGCCGGCCTGTGAGGGCAGGAGCCTGGCCCGTTCCAGGGACGCCGTGGCCCGCGCGGGGCCGTGGGCGGGGCCGGGCGGGGTGCCGGTGGTGACGCGGGTGCGGCGCATCCACAGGTTGGCGCTGTCGGCGCGGTCGACGCCGTCCAGTGTGTAGAGCAGCACCTGGCCGAGCTGCAGGACGGCGGCGAAGGCGTCGATCATGGTGGCCGGGGTGCCGTGCGGGATCTGGCCCGCCCGGTGGCCGGGCAGGGTGACGTCGGCCGAGGCCGTGGGGTCGCCGGGGCCCCGGGTGCTGACGCCGACCTGGGTGAGCAGTTGTTTCCGTGCCCGGTGCGCGATGCCGTACGGTGCGTCGTTCCAGGGGCCGGGCAGCTCGTCGGCCCGGTCGTAGACGTGGGAGGAGCGGGTGGGGCCGTGGCCCGTGCCGTGCACGGCGTGGACCCTGGCCGACAGTGATCCGATCCGGCAGTCCATGGTGGTGGCCGGCCCCTGTTCGCCGCCGGGCCCGGTGCTCACCAGGCGGGCGCTGACCGGGAACTCCTGGAGGTCGTCCTCGTCGGGGCGGGATCCGGCCTTCATGTCCAGTTGCCGCACGGCGAAGTGGGCGTGCGGCGGCAGGCCGAGTGTGTGGGCCGCGTACAGGCCGGTGAGCTGGGCGGCGAGGATCATCGCGTCGATGGTGCTCAGGTGGGGTCTGGGGCTCTGGTCGCCCTTGCGTGACCACAGGCCGGGGATGGTGAGGTGGGCGGTGGCTTCGATGCTCCCCGCGCCGTCGGCTCCCGGCGTGATGGCGAGGTGGCTCAGGGCGTGCTCGACGCGTTTGAAGCCCTCGCCGAGGAACCGGCTGTCGCGCGGTCCCAGGACGTCGTCGATGGACGCGTGTAACGGGCGGTGCACAGGGGTGCTCCTCAGTCGGCGAAGGCTCGGGCGATCGCGTGGCTGTCCTCGTACATGTGGTAGCGGGTGATCAGGCCGTCCTCGACGCGCAGGTGCAGGGCGTAGCGGTTGGTGAACTTCTTTCCGGTGGCCAGGACACCGAAGACGCCGTGGGCCGTGAGGACCGCGTCGTGTCCGTCGACGACGCGGGTGTGGACGGTGAAGCTTTCCGGCGGTGTCAGGACGGTGGGCAGGAGTGCGAAGAACGCGGCGATCTGATCCGGGCGCGAGCGGGTGCCCGTCCAGGGCACGTTGGGGCTGCCGTCGACGCGGAAGTCCACCGTGCCGGCGAACAGGGCGAGTACGCCCGGTATGTCGCCGGAGCCGAATCGGTCGAGGAACGCGTCGAGGGTGGTGCGGGTGGAGTGGGCCTGTGCTGTCTGTGCTGTCTGTGCTCTCGTCATGTCAGCTCTTCCCGCCGGTGCCGGTGCCGGTGCCGATTCCCAGGGCCCGGCGTCCGGCGAGGAAGATCGCGGTGTGCCGGGCGACGCGGTCACCGAGGTATTCGGCCGTGGCGATGTCGGCCTTGTGCACGGCGTCGACGGGCAGGTCGCCGGGTGTGGTGCCCGCGGCGCCGTTGAAGTACCCGAGCCGGTTCAGGTCGTTCTCGCTCTCGTGGCTGAGGTGCCAGCCGGGGAGCAGGCCGAGGTTGATCCAGGTCATCTGGTGCTGGGCGCCGAGGGTCGCGAAGTAGGCGAGTGTGGAGTGCTTGTCGCCGGCCTTGCAGGCGCCGGTGGTGAATCCGGAGCCGAGTTTGTCCCGCCATGCCTTGGCCGCCCAGCGTTTGTTGGTCGACTCGGCGAAGGTGTGGAACTTCCCCGAGGCCGAGCCCATGTAGGTCGGGGATCCGAAGACGATCGCGTCGGCGGTGTCGAGGCTTTCCCACTTGGCGTCGGTCATGGTGCCGACGCCGACCAGGGTGACCGTGGCCCCGGCGGCTTCGGCGCCGGCTTTGACCGAGCGGGCCAGGACGTCGGTGTGGCCCCTGCCGGAGTGGTGGGCAATGGCGATTGCGGGCGGGGTGTCCATCGTGGTTGTTCCCCTGTTCTCCCGGAGGCGGGGGCGGGCGTGGCCGCACCACCGGTGCGGGCGGGCGGTGGGTCAGGTGCGGGCGGGGGCCCGGTCGGTCTCCAGGCGGAAGTCCTGGCGGGCGTAGTCGCGGCGGGCCAGTTCCACGGCCCGGCCCGTACTCATGACGGGGGTGAGGCCGAAGATCGCCGTGATGGTCTCCAGGCGCTCGTCCATGGTGCCGCCGACCACGTGGTAGGGGATCTTCAGTTCGTCCAGCGTCGCCAGCAGCATCGTGTCGATGGTCGCGCGGAACCGGCTGTTCATCGGCCGGTGTCCGTCGGCCGCCAGGGGCAGTTCGTGCCGCAGGTGGACGTAGGCGTCGTAGGTGTTCTTCACGTGCTGCTTGAACGCCTGTCCGTACTGCTCGACGACCTTGCCGAAGAAGACCATCTCCTGGTCGCCGGCGCTGTCGCCGGGGGCCGGGCGGCCGTCCTGCCGGTGCGCGGTGGCGTTCGGGTTCATTCCGTGGATGAGCCGCCCCGCCCCGTACAGCCACTCCTGGAGGGAGGACCCGTCGGAGATGAAGTCGTCGCCCAGCAGGGCTTCCTGGACGGCGCGGCCGGTGTGGCGGCGCATCGTGAGCTGGAGGAACTGTGCGGGTGTCACCTCCGCCAGGCGCAGGCCCGGCAGGGCTTCGGGCATGATCTCGCGGATCGTACGGGCCAGGGTCCGCGGGATGCCGGTGTAGTGCGACAGGGCCATCACCGTGGAGGTCTTGCCGGAGGAGTAGGTGCCGGACACGGCCAGTTTCATGAGGGGTCCCGGGGCTGTTGCTTCAGGCGCCGGGCCAGCGCGAGGCGCTGGACCTTCAGCGTGGCGGTGCGGGGAAGCTCGGCCTGCGGGATCTGGACGGGGGCGGCCAGTTGGGGGAAGGCGGCGGCGGCCGTGGCCCAGCGGGCGGGGTCAAGGGGTTTGTCGTCGACGGTGCAGATGACCGGGACCGGTCCGCCGTCCGGGCCCTGGACGACGACCAGTTCGCTCAGTTCGTTCAGCTGGCTCAGGACGACGTCCTCGATCTGCAGGGAGCTGCGTACGCCGGGGATCATGTCGATCTCGCGGTCGAGCATGTGCAGGCAGCCCAGCCGGGTGCGGTAGCCGACGTCCCCGGTGCGCCACCAGTCGCCGTCGCGGTTGGTGTCGTAGCGCTCCTGCTCGGCGAAGTAGGTCTTGGCCAGTCCGGCCCACGCGACCTCGATGAAGCCGGGGTTGGCCTCGGAGGGGGGTTGGCCGTCCCGGCCGACCACCCGGATCCGCGCGGCGCCCTTGGGCATGGCCCAGCCGACGCAGCGCCCGTTGGCCTTGTGGGCGGAGTTGCGGAAGTAGGCGCGGCCGACGGCCGGGCCGACCTCGCTCTGCCCGTAGATCTGGAAGAACAGGGCGCCGCGCCGGTCGGACGCCTTGAGGAGGCGGCTCATCGTGCCGGGGTGGATCGCGTCGAAGGTGCTGCTGAAGACCTTCACCGAGCCGAACGGGGCGCGCGGGTCGTCGGCGAGTTCTTCCCACTCCATCAGTGAGTTGGGAAGCGCTTCGACGAACACGGGCCGGTGTTCGATGAACCGCTCGGCGACGGCGGCGGGGTCGGAGTCGCGCATGAGCAGGACCGGGAACTGTTTGAGCAGTGCCAGGGACATCGCCGCGACCATCCGCGAGTGCACGAAGGGGATATGGATCGCGACGGTTTCCTTCTTGCGCATCAGGGCCAGCAGCCGCCACTGCGGCAGCAGGCGGATGCCCTGGGTGCGCGGTGTGTGGACCACGAGTTTGGGGATCCCGGTGGTGCCGGAGGTGTGGGTGATCACGGCGGGCGCGTCGATGGGGCGTACCACCGGGCGCACCGGCGGTGCGCCGGCCAGGGAGGTCAGGGACAGTGCTCCGGGGCGGTCGCCGTCCGCGGTGATCACCCGCCGGGTCAGGTCCGCGAGCGGCAGCTCGGCCAGGGCGTCGAGCGTGCGTGTGTCGGTGAGCAGGTTGGGGTGGTCCACCCGCTCGATCAGGGCGCCGACGGTCACCGCGTCCAGGGCGGGTGAGAGCATCACGACGACCGCTCCCACCCGTGACGCGGCGGCGGCGAGCATCCAGATGTCGGCGTTGGCGCTCTTGTGGATCACGACGTGTTCGTCGGGGCGCACCCCGGCCGCCCACAGGCGGGCCGCCAGGTCGGCCACGTGGCCGGCGTACTGGGCCACGGTCAGCCGGCGTCCCGCCTCGGGCAGGACGTCCAGGTCGTGGTCCAGGGTGATCGGCGTCGACGCGTTCACGGCCGCGGCCATCTCCGGCAGCAGGCCGATGTGAAGACCGCGTTTTTGTATGGATGTGTAGGCTGTCGAGCCCTTCATGGGCACTGTCTCCTTCTCGGGCGCCTCGCGGGGTCGGCGGCGCAGGGCGCACGGGGCGCGAATTCCGGTGGGGGGCGGGTGCGACCGGGCCGGGTGCGGGGGTGTGTGCTGTGCGGCGCCGGGGCCTTCAGGACGCGTGGGCGCGCAGCGCGGTGCGCAGCACCCGTACGACCCGTTCGACCTGGTCCATGCTCAGTTCGGCGTGCATGGGTATGGCCAGGGTGCGGCGGAAGAGATCCGCGGAGACGGGGCAGGTGTGCTTCGTGGCGAACACCGGCTGCAGATGGGTGGCCCAGGCGCCGTGCCCGCAGCCGATGCCCGCCGCGCGCAGGTCGGTGGCGACCTTCGCGCGGTCCACGCCCGCGTCAAGGGTCACCGGGTAGGACTGCCAGGCGTGGGTGCGGTCCGCGGGCACGTGCGGCACGCTCAGCAGTTCCTCGCCGGCCAGGAGTTCGCCGTAGCGTGCGGCGACGGCGCGGCGGCGCTGGAGGAGTTCGCCGGTCCGCCCGAGCTGCACCCGCAGGATCGCCGCGGCGATGTCGGACAGTTTGAAGTTGTAGCCGATCTCGGTGAACTCCGGCACGGGCAGGCCGACGATCTGCGCCTGGTCGAAGATGCTGCCGATGCCGAACGAGGAGCGCATGCGCGCGTCGCGGGCGACCGCCGGGTCGGTGGCGATCAGCGCCCCGCCCTCACCGCTGGTGGCCCCCTTGCGCCCGTGGAAGGACAGACAGGCCACCGGGGCCAGCGCGCCCGCCTCGCGGCCCTGGTAGGTGGCGCCGACCGCGCAGGCGGCGTCCTCGACGAGGAACAGCCCGTGCCGGTCGGTGACCGCCTTCAACTGCGCGTAGTCCGCGGGCAGTCCCAGTGTGTCGACCGCGATCACGCCCACGGTCCGCGGGCCGATGAGGTCCGCGACCGCCTGCGGGTCGACGGTCCCGGTGTCCGCGCGCACGTCGGCCGTCACCGGGGTGGCACCGACGTAGCGCACCGCGTGGGCGGGGGCCGGGAAGGTGTAGTCGGCGACGATCACCTCGTCGCCGGGTGCCACGCCGAGCGCGAGCATGGCCAGGTGCAGCGCCGCGCCGCAGTTGCTCACCGCGACCGCGCCGCCGGCCGCGTAACGCCGCGTCAGCTCGGCCTCCAGCCCGGTGCCCTGCGGGCCCTGGCCGGCCGGCCAGCCGGAGGTGAACACCTCGGCCACCGCGGCCAGTTCGCGCTCGCCCAGGCTCGCGCGCACCAGGGGAATCGTGTCCGTCGCGTTCATCTGGCTCACACTCCGTGCTCGGTCGCCGGCCGGGTGGGAAGGAGGGCGGGAGGGTCGTAGCGAAGCGGTGTGAGCTGGTCGACGTCGTAACGCCGGCGCATCCGCTCCACGGCCCGGGGGTCGACCGTCTCGCCGGACGCCCAGATCTCCGCGATCTCCTCGAAGTACAGCTCGTGGTACGGCGAGGGGAAGCACTGGAACAGCATGCGTGCCGGTGCGTCGGAGGCGTTTTTGAACGCGTGCGGGGTTCCGGGGGGAACGAACATGCACGCGCCCTCGGTCGCCCGGATCACCCGGTCCCCCTGCGGGGACCGCCAGTCCTGCCAGGACTGGCCGGTGCGTTCCTGCGGCTCGAACGCCATGAGCTGCAGCTCGCCTTGAAGGACGTAGAAGAATTCCTGCGAGTCGCGGTGGACATGGGCCCCGACGTCGAAGCCGGGCGGCACGACCACCTCGAAGATCGACACGGCCGAACCCTGCGCCTTCGTCGCCTTGAAGGTCACTTCCTGCGCCTTCGTGATCAGCCTGCGCCCCTGGCCGGGCGGCAGGACGACGCCGCTCATGCGGCCTTGCCCAGTCGCGCCGGGGCGTCGGCGCCCCAGCGGCCCAGCGCCATCTCCGCGGTGATGCCGGGACCGAAGCCCGCGATCAGACCGGTGGCCTCGGGCCGGGGGGTGTCCTGCTCGAACAGCCGGCGCGCCGCGTCGAGCACGACGGCGCTGGCGATGTTCCCGTACTCGGTCAGCGTCGCCCAACTGTGCCGGAACACCTCACGGTCGACGTCGAGGAACTTGGCGAGATCGTCCAGGATCCGCGGGCCGCCGGCGTGCACGATGTAGAAGTCGAGGCTGCCGATGTCCCAGCTGTGGTCCTTGGCGAACTCCCGCAGCACCGGGGCGAGCGGTTCCATCGTCCCGGGCACCCGGCGGTCCAACTGGAAGTGGAAGCCGGTGTCGCGCACCGAGTAGGAGATCCAGTCCTCGGTGTGGGGGATGAGGTAGGAGGCGTTGCGCTCCAGCTCGATGCCGGTGCCGCCGCTGCCGCGCACCACGGCGGCGGCGACCGCGTCGCCGAACAGCCCGTCGGACAGCAGCGAGCCGATGTCGTCGGCGTCGGGCTGGTAGCACAGTGAGCACAGCTCGCACGCGACGATCAGGACGTTGTTGCCCGGGTGGGCCAGGCAGAAGTCGTGCGCGCGGTTGATCGCCGCGCCGCCGGCGGCGCACCCCAGTTGCGCGATGGGTATCTGGCGGGTGTCGGAGCGGAATCCGAGTGTGTTGATCAGCCACGCGGTGAGTGAGGGCATCAGGAATCCGGTGCACGACACGTAGATGATCGCGTCGATGTCACGTGCCGTCATATCGGCGTTCTGAAGGGCCTGTTCGACGACCTGGGGGCAGCGCTTCTTGGATTCGATCTCGTAGATACGGTTGCGTTCCGTCAGGCCCGGATGGCGCAGCGTCTTCTCGATCGGCTGCACCAGATGCCGTTTCTGCACCCCTGTGTTGCGGATCAGCCGCAGCGCCAGCGGAAGCTGCGGCTTTCCGTCGTGGGCGCTTCGGGCGAATTCCAGAGTCTCTTCCATCGTGATGACGTGTTCCGGCGCATGCACCGCGGGCTTGCATAGCCTTGGCATATCTGGGGTCCGCTCTCTGTAGAGTCTGCCTTCTGTACGGGAAGAGCCCCGGTGCTCGTCGGGCGGGTGCCGCCCGCGGACGCGCGCGTGGGACCCCGCGCCGAAAGGCCGGGGCCCGGGGGCGGGGTTGCGGGTGAGGTGTGGGGCGGGACGCGTCGCGCGAAGGCCCCTGCGGGCGCCGGACGGTTGTTCCGCCGGGGCACAGGGCCGCCCGGGTACAGGGCGTGTCCGGCACGGACCCGGTTCGCCTGTACGGGGGGGTGGACACTCAACCCGCTGCCGCACGGCAGGTTTTGGGCAGGGGGAGCTTGCTCAAATAGTGACACGGCCGTCACGTGCGCGCCAAGAGCACCGTGAAGTGACGTGGATCACGTCAACCGGCGTCAACCGGGGGCGCGGGGACGGGAGTTCTCCCGCCCGCGCGGCCGGGTGCCGGGCGGTTCGTGCCGGGCGGTCTGTGCGGGGGTGCGGGTCAGGTGCCGGGGTGCGGCGCCGTGCCGGGTTCGGGCGGCAGGATCAGGGTGGGTTCCAGTACGGCACGGGCGGCCGGGGCGGGGGCGGTGCGTGCCGGCGCGGACCGCGTACCGCGCCGCTGGGGCCACCCGGCCTGGGCGGCGACCACCGCGGCGTAGGGGATGACGACCCCGCCGGTCAGGGCGCAGACGGCGAGGACGGGCCAGCGGTTCCAGGTGGCGGCCATCACCAGCACACAGGCGGTGCGCACCAGCATGGCCGTGATGTAACGGCGCTGACGGGCGCGCAGGTCCTGGGTCAGGCCGGGGCGGGCCCCGGTGACGGACTGGGGCCGGGGCGCGCCGGGCCGCGGTGCTGGGCTCATCGGGCCTTTCGTGGGCACTGCGGCAAGGGGCGCCGGCCGGCCGGGACGGGCCGGCCCCCCGGCCCGGTCCGGTCCGGATCGCGGCGGACGCCGCGCCGGGTCAGCGCAGTTGGCCCGGCTCCCGTTCCCGTTCGG
Source organism: Streptomyces sp. NBC_01506 (assembly GCF_045040295.1). NCBI lineage: Bacteria > Bacillati > Actinomycetota > Actinomycetes > Kitasatosporales > Streptomycetaceae > Streptomyces > Streptomyces sp. NBC_01506. Next base: position 48,821 of record NZ_CP109422.1, read on the forward strand.
TGGCGGGGCGGGGCACGGCGGGGCCGCTGTGCCCGTCGTGGCCGTCGGACGGGCCCAAGGAGCCGTCGGGTGTGTGGGCGGTGTGCTCGTGGGCCTGCTCCAGCTCCCGGGGTGCCGGTTTTTCGATGTTCCCGCCGTACAGCCAGCGGCTGAGGCGGTGGCGCAGGACCTGGGTGCGGGCGCGCGGGCGGGGCACGCCGTCGTGTTCGGCCACGGGCTCGGGCATCGGCTCGTAGTCCTGCCGGGACAGCAGCGCGTAGCGCTGTCCGGGGTCCAGGGGCTCGTGGACCTCGACGAACTCGCCGTGCGGCAGCCTTCTGATCCTGCCGCTCTCGCGGCCGTGCAGGATTTTGTCGCGGTCGCGGCGCTGGAGGCCCAGGCAGAGCCGTTTGGTGATGATGTAGGTCAGTGCCGGGACGAGGAAGATCCCGATGCGTACGGCCCAGGTGATCGTGTTCAGGGACAGATGGAGGCGTTCGGCGAGGATGTCGTTGGCGCCGCCGAAGAACAGCACCAGGTACAGGGCGACGAAGGCGATGCCGAACGCGGTGCGTGTGGGGTGGTCGCGCGGCCGGTCCAGGAGGTGGTGTTCGCGTCTGTCGCCGGTGACCCAGGCTTCCAGGAACGGCCACAGGCCGATCACCGCGATCATCAGTGTGGGCACGACGACGGCCGGTATCAGGGCGCCCATGTTGACGGTGTAGCCGCCCGGTATGACGAACTCCCAGGCGGGCATGGCCCGCAGGGCGCCTTCGAGGAAGCCCATGTACCAGTCGGGCTGGGAGCCCTGGGAGATCTGGTCGGAGCGGAAGGGCCCGTAGACCCACACGGGGTTGATCTGGGCGATGCCCGCGAGGAGCGCGAGGACACCGAAGACCAGGAAGAAGAAGCCGCCCGCCTTGGCCGTGTAGTTGGGCACCAGGGGTTCGCCGACGACGTTGTTCTCGGTGCGGCCGGGCCCGCGGAACTGGGTGTGCTTGTGGTAGAAGACCAGGATCAGGTGGACGGTGAGCAGGATGAAGATGAGTGCGGGCAGCAGCAGGATGTGTACGGGGTAGAGCCGGGTGACGACTTCGGTTCCGGGGAACTCGCCGCCGAACAGGAGCATGTGGGCGTAGGTGCCGAGCACCGGGACGGCGAGGGTGACGCCCGAGGCGATGCGCACGCCGGTGCCCGAGAGCAGGTCGTCGGGGAGCGAGTAGCCGAAGAAGCCCTCGAGGGTGACCAGGATCAGCATCGTGAAGCCGATCAGCCAGTTGGCCTCGCGCGGCTTGCGGAAGGAGCCGGTGAGGAAGTGCCGCAGGGTGTGCAGGCACAGGGCGCCGATCATGATCAGGGCGGACCAGTGGTGGAGCTGGCGGATGAGCAGGCCGCCGCGTATCTCGAAGCTGATCTCGACGGTGGAGGCGTACGCCTCCGACATCAGCACGCCCTGGAGCGGGACGTAGGGGCCGTCGTAGACGGTCTCGGCCATGCTGGGGTCGAAGAAGAAGGTGAGCCAGGTCCCGGTGAGCAGCAGGATGATGAAGCTGTAGAGCGCGATCTCGCCGAACATGAACGACCAGTGTTCGGGGAACACCTTGCGGATCAGAAACCGGAACTGGTAGAGCCCCAGCCGCCCGTCCGCCCAGTCGGCGACCCGCTCACCCTTCGGTGTCTCGGTCCGTGAGCCCTGCGGGGCCGTTCCGGTCGTGCTCATACCCGCGCGCCCTCCCCATCGCCGCCGGCCGTGACAGGCACACCCGGTCCGGCCGGCGAGCGGTCGTTGGTCCAGGCGGTCCGCCGCGGCGCGGGCGGGCCTGTGCCCTGGATCAGTGGGAACGCTATCGACGCGCGGCGCGGGCGGACAACCTCTGCGGGCCGGGGCCCGGTCCAACTGGACTGGTTCTTGAGCGAGTTACGAGGTGCCGGGGTGTTTCGGCCACCGGGGGGCGTAACAGGGCTGATTCCCGGCCATGTTCGCGGGTGTACGGCGGGCGGGGGCGGCTCAGGGGGCGCGTACGCCGGTTCACGGCCGGTGCGGGTCGCGGGCCGGGGTGGTGGCCGGCGGCTGCGGTGGCGGCGGGGTGGTGGGTGTGCGCCGGGCGGAGCCGGTGGACACGGCGGTGGCGGGGCGGCGCCGGCGGGTGTCGGGGCCGTGGGTGGTGCTGGGGGGCGCGGCCGGGGCCGGGGCCGGGGCGTGCGGGCGGCGCAGTGCCGCCCGCAGCGCCCTCGGCCGCAGCGCGGCGGCGGGCGGGGAGGCGCTCTGCAGCCGTTCGAGCAGCAGTGTCGCCGCGTTCGTGTCGGTGCTCGCGGCGGTGGCGATCCGGGCCGCGAAGCGCCTGCCGAGCCGTTCGGCGCGGCCCGGGGCCCGCGGGTCCTTATCCCCCTGTGCCGCGCGCAGTTCGCGGGTGCTCGTGCGCCAGGCGGGGGCCAGTTGGTGGGCGAGGGCCCGGCGCATGCGGTGGCCGAGGCCGATGGCCGTGCCGTGTCCGGCGAGCAGGTGGTCCAGGACCAGGGCGCACTGCACCGCGGTGGTCATGCCCTGGCCGTGGGCCGGGTCGAGGACGGCGAGGGCGTCGCCGACGACGAGGAACTGGTCGGGCCAGCGGCGCAGTTTCTCGTAGTGGCGCCAGCGGTTGCCGGTGCGCGTCCAGCGGTAGACGGGGCCCAGCGGGGTGGCGGCGTCCAGGACCTCGCGCAGCAGGGGGTGGCGCAGGGCGCCCGCGGCGTCCAGCAGCTCCTGGTGGTCGGCGGGCGGGCGCATGCCGTCGCCGGCGCACAGCGACACCGACCAGCGGCCGCCCTCGATGGGGTTGAGGGTGCCCTGGGACCGGTCGGCGGCCGAGGGCATGAGCAACAGGGCCTTCCAGTCGGCGACATGGCCGACGGGCGGGGCGAACACGGCGGTGGCGACCGCGGTACGGGCACCGGCCACCGTTTCGCCAGGGGGCTCGTAGCCGAGTTCGGCGAGCCACTTCGGGGCGTGTGAGCCGCGTCCGGTGGCGTCGACGACGAAGTCGGCCGGTATCAGGTGCGCGGCGGCCCGTCCGCCGGGCGCCGCGCGGTCGCGCCGGCGTGCCCATACGCCGGTGACGGTGTCGTGGCGGCCGGGGTTCAGGGCGACGACCTCGTGCCCGGGGAGGAAGGCCACCGCGGGGTCGGCGCGCAGCCGCTGGCGTATCACCGAGTCGATCAGGTCGCGGCCGGCGCTGAGCATCGACAGGTGCGAGTCGAACCGGGGCAGCCAGCCGCCCGGACCCAGGAGCAGCATGTCCCGGGGCATCCGCACCCGTACCGCTCCGGCGCCGGTCAGGTCCTGGCCGATACCGGGGAACAACTGCTCCAGGCCCCGCTGGGCGGCTGTCATGAGGCTGTGGGTGTGCCGTGCCTGGGGCACTCCCGGGCGCCGGGCGGGGCCGGGGGGCACCCAGTCGCGCTCGATCACGGTGACCCGGTCCATGAAGTTGGCCAGGGCGCGCGCCGCGGTGAGCCCGGCGAGGCCCGAGCCGACGACCACGGCATGACCGTGACCGCCCCTGCCCCCGCCGCTGCCACCCGCGTCCCGGCTCAAGTCGCCCGCCTTCCCCGTGTGTTGTGGTTGCATCATGCGGGGCGCGGCCGTGCGGGCGGGAGGGTTCGCACCGCCGGGGGCCGGGGCCTCGAGTGAACGTCGAGGCGCCCACGAGGAGCCCTCGAGCGCCACCACGGGAACCCGGGCCGGGTGCGGGGGCGGGGAGACGGGGCGGTCCTCCCCCGGCGGCGCGGCGAGCTGTACGGCCCGGGCCGCGGACCGGCCGGCCGCGGGCGGGACTTGGCGGGGTTCGGGCCGCACGGCGCGGCAGGCACCCGGCCGGGGGCCGCGCGGCCCGGGTCAATGGTTCCCCGGCCTCGTCCTGCCCGGACGCGGCTCCGGCCGGGGGACTTGGGCCGGGACGGGCCGGCGGTGCCCTGTGCCGTACGGCGCGGTGAACACCCCGGGTCGGCCGGGACCGGCGGCGAGCTGTACGGCGCGGGCCGCCGACCGGGCGGACCTGGGCGGGACTTGGCAGGGTTCGGGCCGGGACAGCGGCGCCTCGTGCCGCACGGCGCGGCGAGTACCCGGCGGGCCGGTGGCCGGTCGGGACCCGCCCGGTGGCGGGCTGTCCGCCGGTGGCCAGGACGGCGATCGGCAGGGTTCGGGCGGGACTTGGGCCGGGGGGGGCGGTGCCTGGTGCCGTACGGCGCGGTGAACACCCGCGCCGGCCGGTGGCGGACTGTACGGCGCGGGGCGCCGACCGGGCGGGGCTTGGGCCGGGGCGGGAGTCGCCGTGCGGGGTGAGGGGGCGGCGTGTGCGGCCGCCGGCGGTGTGCCGGTGGCCGTACGCGCGGACGGTGACCCCGGGGGCTCAGGCGTCCGTCTTCGTGCCCGGGGCCGTGAGCGGGACGCGGGGCGTGGGCTGCTGTCGTGGGACGGCGAGGACCGCCGCCGCGATGGCGTCGGAGTCCTCGATGGTGACCGAGCCGACGCCGGGTCTGATGCCGGCGGCGGTCACCCAGTGCACGGACTCGGTGGGGACCCCGTAGGCGAAGCGCCGGGGGTGCGGCACGCCCCGGGCGTCGATCAGGTGGTAGGGCCGCGGGGACACGGCGAGGCCGCCGGTCTCGTAACCCGAACCGTCCCCGTCGCCGTCGTGGGTGATGCGGTACGGGCGGCACTGACCGGTGCGCAGCATCTGTCTCATCAGGGGGTCGGCGGTGCGGCGCAGGTCGATCTCGGGCAGGCGGGCCTCGATGAGTGCGGTGGCCCGTACCCGTACGTCCGGTATCCGGCTCGAGGTGGCGGTGAAGCAGGGGCCGAGCGGGTCGTGCTCCTGGGCGGTGATGTCGAGTCCGGGGCCGGTCACCTCCAGGATGCCCGCGTCCATGAGCGCGGCCATCTCCTCGATGCGTGAGGGCGGGGGGCCGATGGACAGATACGCGTTGAGCGGTGTGTAGCAGCGTTCGAGGTCGTCGCGGTGGGACGCGGCGCTCAGGCCGGCGTGGTCGACGGCCAGGCGCACCTCGTTGCGCAGGTCGCGCAGGACGTCGAGTGCGGCCTTGACCGGTCCGCTGACGTTGCCCTGGCGGGCCAGGGCGAGGTCCTGGTCGAGGTGGCCGCGCAGCCAGTCGCGGAAGGAGGCCAGGTCGCGCAGGGCGCGGGTGTCGTAGGGGCGGGCGACGCGCTGCCAGTCCCAGCGTTCGGCCGTGCCGATCCCGGCCTCGTCGAGGAGCCGGTCCTGGTCCGGGCCCGGTGCGGTGCGCAGGTAGCGTTCGGTGAACTCCTCGCGGGCCGGGCCGGGTTCGCCGCGGGCGGCGAGCAGGGCCGTGTAGTAGACGCCGCACACCTCCCTGGAGATCAGCGGCCACAGGTCGGCGGCGAAGTCGACGGCCGCGCCCCGGGCGCGCAGTGCCTCGATGTGGCCGGCGGTCAGCAGCCGGGGGAAGTAGCGTCCGTGGGCGCCCTTCTCGTTCTCGCCGCGCGCCTGGTAGGGCACGCCGCGCCGGGAGCCCGCGTACAGGCGCGGCTCGCGGCCGGAGGCCCGGTAGACCAGGCGGCCGGCGGTGCGGGTGAAGACGCCGCCGCGGCCGTGGGTGAACAGGGCCATGTAGTCGAAGAAGTTGAGCCCCAGTCCGCGCAGCAGCACGCTCTGGCCGGGGCGGATGCCCGACAGGTCCGCGTCGGCCGGGTTGGCGGGGGCCAGGTAGGTCAGGGCGTGCCGGGCGGCGAAGGCGGCCAGCCGCCGTTCGGTGGCGGTGGGCCGTACCGGTACGTGGCCCTGGGCCAGGACGACCGCGGACAGGCCGGCCAGGCGGGTGCCGTCCTCGAGTACGACCGTCTGGGTCCCGGCGCCGGGGGTGCCCGCGTCCTTGAGGGCGACGGCCCGTACGCGGTGCGTGCGTACCCTCACGTGGGCGGCGGCGTTCGCGACGACCCGCTGGAACGCCCAGGCCAGGTAGCGGCCGTAGAGCGCGCGGGTGGGGTAGACGTCGGGGCCCAGGGCGCGTGCCTCGGCGAGGACGTCCTCGCGGGCGGCGTGCGGGGCGGGTGTGCCCGCGGTGGGCGGGGCGGGCGGGGTGCGGGGGCCCGGCTCCAGGGTCTTGGCCCACTCGTAGAGGCTCGGCCCCTCCTCCAGCGGGCCGTCGATGCGCACGCTGGCGTCGGTGAACACCGTGACCTGGGAGGCGACGGTGTTCATCAGCAGGTGCCGGGACTGCGCGCAGCGCCATACCCGTCCCGGGCCCGGCGGGTCGGGATCGACGACATGCACGGTGACGGTGTCCCAGCGGGGCGACTTCCGTTCCTGCGCGCAGAGCCGTTCCAGCACGGACAGGCCCCGGGGTCCGGCGCCGACGAGACACACCTCCAGGTGTGCTGACGTGGCGTCACCGGCCGGCGGGGCCGGTGCGCGGGTGGTGGCCGGGTGGCCGGGTGACGATGGCTCCTGCGGGGGGAACTGAGCGTCCGCCGTCACCGGCGGTCCCGCGACGAGTCGGCCGCTTACTGCGCGTTCGCCTCCGTGCGTACCGTCCACAGTGCCTCCTTCCTTCCGCCACCGTCGAGGCAGGCGCTCTACCAAGGCTCGGTTCCGGGTGGAAGCCGACTTGAGGGGCGCGGGCGGTACGTGTGCCCGCGGTGCCGGCGCAAGCCGGCCCCGAACGAGGCTGTATCGGGACTCGAGCCGCCGGCCGGTGTAATTGGCACTGCCCGCCGGGACTCGCACCTGACTAACCGGACCAGGACACAGAGAGCGGAATATGGAGTTCCCCCGCAGATACGGACGCCCACCGACAGGAAAGCACTGAGTTAACTTCCGCAATCGGCACGGGAAAACCATGTGATTGAACAGCGGTTGCGGGGCGCGCCGCCCTCATGAAGGAGCTTCGATGAAGTTTCACCCATGCCCGAGAAGCCATACTCAAAAAAACCGTGCCGCCGCCGGGTCCGTCCTCTGCGCCCCCTGCGTCGGGCGGGTGGAACGCGGTCTGCGCGCGCTCCCCGGTCTGCACCAGGAGTGCCTGCACCAGGTGTCACCGACCGTCAGGCAGACGAACCCGACCAAGGTTTCGGGCTCCCGGAAGTGGGATCACCTGGACATCTCGGTTCTCGATGCCCGTCATCACATCTTCGCCATTCTCGAATCATGGTCGGGCATGGTCGTGGAGAAACTCGGAACGACCGCCCCGCCCCGTACGGTTCCTCATCTGGCGCGGTTTCTCACGCACCATCTGGGATGGCTCACCGCCCAGTCCCCGGCGGTCGACTTTGCGGATGAAATCGAGAGCATCGTCGTTGAACTGCGCCGGACGATCGACCCCGACCCCAGTGATCTCCACGCGCTCATCAGAAAGTGTGTCGTGGACAACTGCCCGGGAACGATCAGTGCCCTGCCCCGCGGCGGCGCCGGTGCGCGAGGCGGCAGCATTACCTGCTCCTCGGGGCATTCGTGGGAAATACGCGAGTGGCTCGGTCTCCGGGAGCTCATGGAACGGCAGCGAAGGGGCGTCGACGCGTGATCAGACCACCGAGCCACCGGCTCGTCCCCACGAAGGTGGCCGCGCTCGCCGTGGGGGTGTCCGAGGCGACCATCCGCAAGTGGGTGAGCCGCGGGAAGATCACCCGCTACGGCGCGCCGCACCGCCGCTCGGAGTTCGACATCGAGGAACTCACGGAGATCGCCCGCCGGCGCCGGCCATGACCCCGCGACACCGGCACGCACACCGGCACGCACACAGGCACCGCCACCGGCAGGGGCAGGGGGCGGGGCGGTCGCGGCGGGCGGCCGAAGTCCCCCCGGCCGCACCGGTGTTGGCCCGCGCGGCCCGCGGTGCCCGTGCGCGGGTGCCCCTCGCGGCGCGGTGCGCGAGGGGCCCCGCCTTCAGTGACACAGGTCACTTCGGGGCGCGGTTGGCGTGCGGGCTCCCCCGTGTCACTATCTCCCCACGTCCACCCTGCCCGGAAGTTCCCGCGCGGCAGGCCCGGTCCCCGCGCGTACGGCAGCCTTCCCGCAGGCCGGCCCGGCTGCCCGCCCGGTGTGCGTCACACCTTGCGGCCCGGCCCGCGCCCCGTACAACACCCCTTGCGCCGCGCGCGGGTGACGGCCGTCCCGGTGCTCACGAAACCCCGCCCGCCCCGCGGCGCCCGCCGGTGTCCGCGCGCCGGCTCCCGCGCGCGCCGGGCGCCGTGTGTGCCGCCGTGTGTGCCGCCGTGTGCGGTCCGCCCCCGCGGCGCGGGAGGCCGTACGGGGTGCGGCTCCATTCGTTTCCCAGCGCTTTCGACGGTGCGGTCTCCATGCAGACAAGACAAAGGGAGCTGAGTGCGTTGACTCTTCCGACCTCGGTGGAGGGGGTGCCGGAAAGCGGCCGGACCCGCTCGGTCGGTATCGGCCGCGCCCATGCCAAGGCCATCTTGCTGGGGGAGCACGCGGTCGTCTACGGCGCCCCGGCGCTCGCGCTGCCGATCCCGCAGCTCACCGTCACCGCGAGCGCCGCGTGGTCCTCCCGTACGTCCGACAGCGCGGGCGCCCTGTCGTTCACGATGACCGGTTCCCCCTCCAGGGCGCTGGTGACGCAGGCCTCCGACGGGCTGCGCCGGCTGACGGAGGAGTTCCTGGCGCGTATGGGCGTGGGAGGCGGGGCGCACTTCGACGTGATCCTCGACGGGACGATCCCGCCCGGCCGGGGGCTGGGGTCCAGCGCGGCGAGTTCCCGCGCGATCGCCTTCGCCCTCGCCGATCTCTTCGGCCGCGAACTGACGCCGGGCGAGGCGTTCGCGCTGGTGCAGACGGCCGAGAACATGGCGCACGGGCGGGCCAGCGGTGTCGACGCCGTGGCGGTCGGCGCGGCGCGCCCGCTGCTGTTCCAGGGCGGCGAGAGCCGGGATCTGGGCATCGGCTGCGAGGGGCTGTTCATCATCGCGGACAGCGGTGTCGCGGGCAGCACCAAGGAAGCGGTCGCCATGCTCGGTGAGCGGTTCGGGCACCGCCCCGGGGCGCGCGAGAGGTTCGTGGGCCGCGCGAGGGAGCTGACCGAGGCGGGAGCGGCGGATCTCGCCGGCGGCAGGGCGGCGCAGCTCGGCGCCCGGCTGACGGACTATCACGAACTGATGCGGGCGGCCGGTCTCAGTACCGGCGCGATAGACGAGCTGGTCAGGGCCGCGCTCGGGGCGGGCAGTCTCGGAGCGAAGATCACCGGAGGCGGTCTGGGCGGCTGCCTGATCGCCCTGACCGGGCCGCAGCACGCCCGGGAGGTCACCCGGCGGCTGCACGAGGCCGGAGCCGTACAGACGTGGGTCCTGCCGCTGAAGGGGGCCTGAGAGCCGTGCGCCGTGAACACCCCTCCCCCGCCCCCGTCTTGTCCCCCGCGTCCCGGCCCGCCGGGCGGGCGGGCGCGGACGATGCCACCGCCGTCGCGCACCCCAACATCGCGCTGGTCAAGTACTGGGGCAAGCGCGACGAGCGTCTCGTGCTTCCCGTCACCTCCAGCCTGTCGATGACGCTGGACATCCTTCCCACGACCACCCGGGTCCGCCTGGTGGCCGGGGCCGGGCGCGACGAGGCGACGCTCAACGGCGTGAGCGCGACGGGCGAGACGCACCGGCGTATCACCGCCTTCCTCCAACTGGTGCGCGAGAGGGCCGGGGACGGCCGGCGGGCCGTCGTGGACAGCACGAACACCGTTCCCACCGGGGCGGGCCTGGCGTCGTCCGCCAGCGGGTTCGCCGCCCTGGCCGTCGCCGCCGCGGCCGCGTACGGGCTGGATCCGGGCACCACCGCGCTGTCGCGTCTGGCGCGGCGCGGGTCCGGGTCGGCGTCACGCTCGCTGTTCGGCGGCTTCGCCGTCTGGCACGCCGGCCACGACACCGCCACCGGCACGGTCACCGGCACCGGCACCGGCACGGCCGAGGAGGCGGAGGCGGAGGAGGCGGCGGATCTCGGCTCGTACGCCGAGCCGGTGCCCGCGGCGGCGGGCATGGACCCGGCGCTGGTCGTCGCCGTGGTCGACGCCGGCCCCAAGACCGTGTCCAGCCGGGAGGCGATGCGCCGCACCGTCAGCACCTCGCCGCTGTACCTGCCGTGGGCCGACTCCAGCACCCGGGACCTGGCGGACATGCGCACCGCGCTGCGGGCCGGCGACCTCGACGCGGTCGGGGAGATCGCGGAGCGCAACGCGCTGGGGATGCACGCGACCATGCTGGCGGCCCGCCCCGCGGTGCGCTACCTGTCACCGGCCACGGTCACCGTCCTGGACACCGTGCTGGGACTTCGGCGCGAGGGGATCGGGGCGTACGCGACGATGGACGCCGGGCCGAACGTGAAAATCCTGTGCCGTCGCACGGACGCGCCGCGGGTGGCGCAGGCCCTGCGCGCCGGTGCCGTGCGCGGCTCGGTCCTCGTCGCCGGGCCGGGGCCCGGCGCCCGCCTGCTGGGCGGGGAGCGATGAGTACCCCCCGGCACACGGTGGTACGCCGCGCGCCGGGCAAGCTGTTCGTCGCCGGCGAGTACGCGGTGGTGGAGCCCGGGAACCCGGCGATCCTGGTGGCGGTCGACCGGTATGTCACCGTCACCGCCTCCCCCCGCACCGGCGGGGGTGCGGGCGGGGCGGACGTGGTGATCTCCTCCGACCTCGCCCCGGGGCCGGTGGGATGGCGCTGGCACGGACAGCGCCTGGTCCTGCACGGCCCCGGCGACGGGCAACGGGCACGCGGTGCCCTGGCCCATGTGCTGTCCGCGATCGAGGTGGTGGGCAGTCTGGGGGCCGAACGCGGCCTGCCGGCGCCCGCGCTGGAGGTCTCGGTCAGCAGCCAACTGCACCAGGAGGGACGCAAGTTCGGCCTGGGCTCCAGCGGCGCGGTGACCGTGGCCACCGTCGCGGCCGTGGGGTCCTGGTGCGCGATGGACCTGTCGCCCGACGACCGGTTCCGCCTGGCCATGCTCGCCACCGCCCGGCTCGACGCCAAGGCGTCCGGCGGTGATCTCGCCGCCAGCACCTGGGGCGGCTGGATCGCCTACCAGGCACCCGACCGCGCCCATGTGCTCGACCTGGCCCACCGGCTGGGGGTGGGCACGGCACTGCGCGCGCCGTGGCCCGGTCACCGGGTGAGCAGACTGTCGCCGCCCGAGGGCCTGTCGCTGCAGGTGGGCTGGACCGGTGAACCGGCCTCCACCGCCTCCCTGGTCTCCGCCCTGCACCGGGGCACCTGGCGGGGCACCGCCTCCCACGGCAGGTTCGTCCGGACCACCACCGCCTGTGTGCGCGCCGCCGCCGCCGCGCTGCGCACCGGGGACCGGCAGGGCCTGCTGCACCAGATCCGCCTGGCGCGGCGCGAACTGGCCCGCCTGGACGACAAGGTCGGCCTCGGCATCTTCACCCCCGGGCTGAGAACCATGTGCGACGCCGCCGAGGCCGTCGGCGGCGCGGCCAAACCCTCGGGGGCCGGCGGCGGCGACTGCGGCATCGCCCTGCTGGACGCCGGCGCGCCGCGCGACATCACACACGTACGGGAGCGGTGGGCCACGGCCGGGGTGCTGCCCCTGCCCGTGCGTCCCGCCCTGGAAGGGACCGAACAATGAGCGCTCAACGCAAGGACGACCACGTCCGGCTCGCCATCGAGCAGCACCACGGGCACAGCGGGCACAACCAGTTCGACCAGGTGTCGTTCCTCCACCACGCCCTGGCCGGCATCGACCGGCCGGAGGTGTCCCTGGCCACCACCTTCGCCGGCATCACCTGGCAGGCGCCGATCTACATCAACGCGATGACCGGCGGCAGCGCCAAGACCGGTGCCATCAACCGGGACCTGGCCACCGCCGCCCGCGAGGCAGGGGTGCCCATCGCCTCGGGGTCCATGAACGCCTACCTCAAGGACCCCTCGTGCGCCGGCACGTTCCGTGTCCTGCGCGAGGAGAACCCGCACGGGTTCGTCATGGCGAACATCAACGCCACCACCACGGCCGGCAACGCGCGGCGCGCGGTGGACCTGCTGGAGGCCAACGCCCTGCAGATCCACATCAACACCGCGCAGGAGACGCCGATGCCCGAGGGCGACCGGTCGTTCGCCTCCTGGCCCGGACAGATCGAGAAGATCGCGGCGGCCGTCGAGGTCCCCGTCATCGTCAAGGAGGTCGGCAACGGGCTGAGCCGGCAGACGCTGCTGAGACTTCAGGACCTGGGGGTGCGGGCGGCGGACGTCAGCGGGCGCGGCGGCACGGACTTCGCCCGCATCGAGAACGGCCGCCGTGAAGTGGCCGACTACGCGTACCTGCGCGGCTGGGGGCAGTCCACCGCCGCCTGCCTGCTGGACGCCCAGGACCTCACCCTGCCCCTCCTGGCCTCCGGCGGTGTGCGCCACCCGCTGGACGTGGTGCGCGCGCTGGCGCTCGGCGCCCGCGCGGTCGGCTCGTCCGCGGGATTCCTGCGCACCCTGCTCGACGGCGGTGTCCCGGCACTCATCACCCAGCTCACGTCATGGCTGGACCAGCTCGCCGCGCTGCAGACCATGCTCGGCGCCCGCACCCCCGCCGACCTCACCCGCTGCGACCTGCTGGTCCACGGCGAACTGCGTGACTTCTGCGCCGACCGGGGCATCGACCCGCGGCGCCTGGCCCAGCGCACCGGCACCACCCCCGGAAACGGCAACGGCAACGGAAACGGCACCGGCCCTGGTGCGGGTGCGGCCGGGGCCGGGGTCCTCAACGAGATGACGGGAAGCACACCATGACAGACGCGCACGCGGTGGCCGGGGTCCCGATGAGATGGGTGGGACCCCTGCGTATCTCGGGAAACGTCGCGACCACCGAGACCCAGGTACCGCTGGCCACCTACGAATCGCCCCTGTGGCCCTCGGTCGGGCGCGGGGCGAAGGTCTCCATGCTGGCCGAACAGGGCATCGCCGCCACCCTCGTCGACGAGCGCATGACCCGCTCGGTGCTCGTCGAGGCCACGGACGCGGCAACCGCCCACCGGGCCGCGCAGAGCATCCAGGCGCGCACCGAGGAACTCGGTGAGGTGGTACGCGCCTCCAGCCGCTACGCCCGGCTGATCGGCGTACGGCACGAGATCACGGCCAACCTGCTGTTCATCCGCTTCGAGTTCTCCACCGGCGACGCCTCGGGGCACAACATGGCCACACTCGCCTCCGACGCGCTGCTCACCCACCTGCTGCGGGTCATCCCCGGAATCTCCTACGGATCGATCTCGGGAAACTACTGCACCGACAAGAAGGCCACCGCGATCAACGGGATCCTGGGCCGCGGGAAGAACGTCGTCACCGAACTGCTGGTGCCCCGCGAGGTGGTCACCGGCGTCCTGCGCACCACGGCGGCCAGGGTGGTCGAGCTGAACATCCGCAAGAACCTGCTCGGGACCCTGCTCGCCGGCGGTATCCGCTCGGCCAACGCCCACTTCGCGAACATGCTGCTCGGGTTCTACCTGGCGACGGGCCAGGACGCGGCCAACATCATCGAAGGATCACAGGGCATCACCATGGCCGAGGACCGCGACGGCGACCTGTACTTCTCCTGCACCCTGCCCAACCTGATCGTGGGCACCGTCGGCAACGGCAAGGGCCTGGGCTTCGTCGAGACGAACCTCGCCCGCCTCGGCTGCCGGGCCGAGCGCGCCCCCGGGGACAACGCGCGCCGGCTCGCCGTCATCGCCGCGGCGACCGTGCTGTGCGGAGAACTCTCCCTCCTGGCCGCCCAGACCAACCCCGGCGAACTCATGCACGCGCACGTGCGACTGGAACGCGAGAACACGACAGCGAAGGCCGGTGTATAGGGGCATGTCCAGCGATCTGACAACCGGAATCCACGACCTGTCGTTCGCGACAGGCGAGTACGTCCTGCCGCACACGGCACTGGCCGCGTACAACGGCACCGACATCGGCAAATACCACACCGGCATCGGCCAGCGGTCGATGAGCGTGCCCGCCGCCGACGAGGACATCGTGACCATGGCCGCCGCCGCCGCGGCGCCCATCGTCGCCCGGCACGGCGCCGAACGCATCCGCACCGTCGTCTTCGCCACCGAATCCTCCGTCGACCAGGCGAAGTCGGCCGGTGTGTATGTCCACTCCCTGCTCCAACTGCCGTCCGCCTGCCGGGTCGTGGAACTGAAACAGGCCTGCTACGCGGCCACCGCCGCCCTGCAACTGGCCATCGGCCTCGTCCGCCGGGACCCCTCCCAGCAGGTCCTGGTCATCGCCAGCGACGTCTCCAAGTACGACCTCGACAGCCCCGGCGAGGCGACCCAGGGCGCCGCGGCCGTCGCCATGCTGATCGGCGCCGACCCCGCCCTGGTACGCATCGAGGAACCCTCGGGCCTGTTCACCGCCGACGTCATGGACTTCTGGCGGCCCAACTACCGTGAGACCGCCCTGGTCGACGGACAGCAGTCCATCGCCGCCTACCTCCAGGCCGTGGAAGGCACCTGGAAGGACTACGCGGAACAAGGCGGGCGCCCCCCGCAGGAGTTCGCCGCGTTCTGCTACCACCAGCCGTTCACGAAAATGGCCTACAAAGCCCACCGCCACCTGCTCAACTACTGCGGACAGGCCACCGACGAGGACGCCGTCGAGCGCGCCGTCAAACACACCACCGCCTACAACAGTGTCATCGGCAACAGCTACACCGCCTCGGTGTACCTCGCCCTGGCCGCGCTCCTGGACCAGGCCGGCGACCAGACCGGCGGCCAGGACGGCGGCCTGGACGGCCGGAGCGTCGGCTTCCTCAGCTACGGCTCCGGCAGCGTCGCCGAGTTCTTCGCCGGCACCGTCGTCCCCGGATACCGCCGGCACCTGCGGACCGCGGCACACCGCGCGGCGATCGACCGGCGCACACCGCTCACCTACGCCGAATACCGCGAACTGCACCAACGGTCCTTCCCCGCCGACGGCGGCGACCACCCCACCCCGGCGCAGACCACCGGACCCTTCCGGCTGGCCGCGCTGCGCGGCCACAAACGCCTCTACGACACCCGCTGAGCCATGACCGCACACACCGACCGGACCCGCCGGGCGGGCCGGGCGGGCCGGGGCCGGGCGGCGGCCGGCCTGTCGTACAGAGTCTTTTTCCCACCACCTGAAGGGAGGGCCGCCGCATGAGCGAGGTCAGGATCCTCGGCACGGGCGCCTACGTGCCGGAGCGGGTCGTCTCCAACGACGAGGCCGGTGCGGCAGCCGGCGTCGACGACGCCTGGATCACCGGCAAGACCGCGATCCGCGAACGGCGCTGGGCCGCCGGCGACCAGGCCACCTCGGACCTGGCCGCCGCCGCGGGGCGCGCCGCGCTCGAGTCGGCCGGTGTCAGCGCCGACCAGTTGGCCGTCATCGTGGTCGCCACCTCCACCCCCGACCGGCCCCAGCCGCCCACGGCCGTCTACGTCCAGCAGCGGCTCGGCGCGAGCGGCGCGGCCGCGTTCGACGTCAACGCGGTCTGTTCCGGCATGGTGTTCGCGCTGTCGGCGGTCGAGGGCATCCTCGCCAGGACCGGCGGCCACGCCCTGGTCATCGGCGCGGACGTGTACTCGCGCATCCTCGACCCGGCCGACCGCAGGACGGTCGTCCTGTTCGGCGACGGCGCCGGCGCGCTGGTCCTGGGACCCGCGCCCCAAGGCCCACGCCTCAGACACGTCGCCCTGCACTCCTTCGGCGAACTGTCGTCCCTGATCGAGGTGCCCGCCGGCGGCAGCCGGCTGCCCGCCGACCGGCACACCGCCGACGCCGGGCTGCACTACTTCACCATGGACGGGCGGGCGGTACGCCGCTTCGTCGAGGACCAACTGCCGCCGCTGGCCAAGCAGTTCCTCCACGAGGCCGGTACCGTCCCCGACGACATCCGCCACTTCGTCCCGCACCAGGCCAACGGCGTCCTGCTCGACAGCGTCTTCGCCAACCTGGCCCTGCCGCGGGCCACCTTGCACCGGACACTGACGCACTACGCCAACACCGGGGCCGCCTCCGTCCCCATCACCCTGGACGCCGCCGCCCGCGCCGGCGCCTTCCACCCCGGCGAGCTGATCCTCGTAGCCGGTTTCGGCGGCGGAATGGCGGTGGGATTCGCACTGATCGAATGGTGACACCGCCCCCGCACCGCCCCGGTGCGGCACCGCATCGCGCCCGCCCCGGTGCGATGCGGTGCCGTGCCGTGCTGTGCTGTGCTGTGCTGTGCGGGGTGGAGGGCCGGGGCGGGGGCGGGGTGGGGTGGGGGGCCGTGTGTCAGGTGCCCGGTGCGGTGGCGGCCCTCAGGGCCCCGGCCAGATCACGGGCCCGCTCCCCCGCGTCCGCGCCCGCACCGGCGAGCACCACCCGCGGCGGACAGCAACCGCCGGCCGCGATACGCCGGGCGATGTCGCAGGCCGGCGCACCGGCACCGGAGAATCCGGCGAGCAGCAGCGGCCGGCCGCCGCCCCGGGCCGCGAGGGCGGGCCACGGGCCGTCGGGGGCGGTGAGCACCAGCAGTTCCTCGGGTCCCCGATAGGTGCGGGCCAGCAGGTCGTAACAGGACGCGGGCGCGCCCGGCGGCGGGATCAGGCAGATCGTGCCCGCCCGCTCGTCGCGCGGCGCGCGCAGGGTGAGCGTCCCGCTGTCCCTCCCGGCCCCCAGCGCACGGGCCAGGGGCGGCGGGGCGCTGTCCCCGAGCAGTGCCAGCACCTGCCCGACGGTGGTGCCCGCGCCCGCCGACAGCGGCAGCTCACGCAGCAGCAGGGCGACGCGCGCGAGCAGTTCGGCCACCGTGTCCTCACCGAGCAGCGCCCGGTCGTGGACCGCGGTCAGGACCAGGGCGCCCTCGCCGTCGTGGTGGGCGAGCAGCCCGAGAGGAAACCGGGTACGGGCCGGCACGGTGCCCGGGAACTCACCGCGCACACCCAGCGCGCCGAGTTCGCCCTCCATCGCCTCAAGCGGATACGGCGGGTCCTCGAAGACGACGACGGTGTGCGCGTGCAGAGCGCCGCCGCCCCAGGCCAGGACCGACCCGGCCGGCACCCATTCGTAGGCGGCCATGTCCACGGCGCGGTCGCGCAGTTGACGCAGCAGACGCGGCACGGTGCCCGCCGGGTCCACCTCCAGGGACATCGGCAGCGCGTTGCGCAGCGGCCCCGGCATCCGGGCCGCGCCCTCGAACGCGATACCACGGCCCGGCACGCTCACCGCGAAACACACCGGCCCCGGCCCGGTGGCACCCGAGGCCCAGTGGATCAGCATGGCCCACACCGCCTGGAGCACACTGCTCTCCGCGGTGCCCCAGGTGCCCGCCCAGCGCGCGAGGCGGGCGGTGCCGGCGGGATCCAGACGCAGCCGGGCACGCCCCACCCCGCCCAGGCCCGTGACCGCGCCCGGCCCCCCGGCCCCCGCCACCGCGGCAGGGTGCCCGGCCGGGTGCCCGGTGGCGGGCGGGGCGGGGTGCGCGGTGGCGGGCGGGGCGGGGGGCGTGGTGGCGGGCGCCGTCCAGAACTCCCGGGCCGGCCGCGGGTCCTGGGCGGCGGCCCAGGCCGTGTAGTCGCGCAGGTCGGGGCGGCGCTCCCCGCCGGGCAGGGTGCCGCCCGCCAGATAGGCGCGGTAGAACTCGCGCAGCAGCAGGTGCGTACTCCAGGTGTCGAGCAGCGCCCGGTGATAGGTGAGCACGATCCGGGCAGGAGCGGCAGCGCCGACGGTCCCGGGGCGGGCGGTGCGGGCGGGCGGCTCGGGGTGCAGCAGCGTCAGGCGCAGCGCCGCGGGCCGGTGCGGGTCGAAGCCGCGCAGCCGGTCGCGTTCCAGGAAGGGGCACCAGTCGTCGTCGCGCAGGACACGGTGGGTGATCTCGGGAACGGTTCGCTCGTGGACCACGAGCAGCGGTTCGGGGCCCGGGGCGAACGCGGTGCGCAGCACCGCCTCGCAGTCGAAGACCGACTGCCAGGACGCGGTGAAGCGGGCGGCGTCGAGCGGGCCGTGCCACAGCCAGACAAGCTGCTCGACATGGTGCCCGGTACCGGGGAGCCCGGCACCGGAGGTGTAGAGGGCGCCCTGCTGGGGGGTGGCCCTGAAGGCGGGCGGGAGCGGGACGGCGGGCACCGCCGCCAGTTCCTCCAGCACCCCGCGCAGCAGGTGCCGCAGGGCGGCGGCGGAGGTGTCGGTGATGCCCCCGCTGTCCTCGCCCGTCCAGTCGAGGCCGATGTGCAGCCGGCCGGCGGCGACCTGGGCCCGTACCCGCACCCGGTGGCCGGGGAACAGCGGGGCGGCGGGCCGGGCCGGGCCGGGCGGCGGGGCGCCGGGCCCGTCCAGGGTCAGACAGGCCCGGGCGGGCCCGAGCTCGCGCAGGGCACGGCGCAGGGCGGGATCGGGGCTCCACTCGCGGCAGGCCCCGAAGCCCGCGCCGTCCCCGGCCCGGCCGGCGCAGGCCGCCAGGGGGCCCGCCAGAGCGGTCAGTTGGCCCAGCGGGCCCAGGTGGCGGTCCACGGTGAGCTGGACGGGGTAGGGGTCGGTGAGCCGGCCCGCGTGGCGGCGCGGGCCGCGGCGGGCGCCCCGCGGATCGCTGCGTACGTCGAAGCCGACCTCCGCACCCCGCTGCCAGCGGGCGAGGGCCAGGGCGAACACCCCTGTCAGCACCTGCCCGGTGGTCAGCGAGAGCCGCCGGGCCAGGTTGTGGACGATCCGCTCGGTCCGGTCCCGGTCCAGGGTGAACCCGCTACGACGCACCACACCCACACCCACACCCGCACCCGCATCCGGGTCCGCATCCGGGCCGGCCTCCCGGTCCGGGTCCGGGCCGGCCTCCCGGTCCGGGTCTGCGGTGAGCCCTGCAGCCTCCCGGTCCCGGTCCGGGTCCGGGTCCGTGGGCCCGGTCCGGTGCACCGCGCCCGCCCCGGCGGGCGGGGCGGTGGTGCCGGGGGTGCGGGACCTGCGCTCGGCGACCTGGTGCCAGTGCTGGGCCTCCGCGGGGTCGCGGGCCAGTTCCCGCAGTTCGCCGACCCGGCCGGCCGGCGGGTCCGGCATCCGCCGGGGCCGCTGGGGGCGTCCGGCGCCCGCCCCGGTCAGGGCGGTGGTCAGGTCGTCGAGCAGGATGCGCCAGGACCCGGCGTCCACGGCCAGTTCATGCACGAGCAGAGCGAGCCGGTCGGCCCGCGGCCCGCCGGGGCGGCGGTCCCGGGCGAGCAGCAGCCGCAGGTGGACACCGGTGCGCGCGTCGAGACCGGCACCGATACGGTCCAGGATCGCGGCGAAACCGGCCTCGTCGGTGAACTCCCGCTCCACCAGCGGATCCTGACCGTCCGCCGGCCCGGACCCGGCCCGCACCGTGCGCCGGCCGTCCGCGGCGCCGGGACGCGAACGAAGCTGCGGATGGGCGGCCACGACGGCACCCAGCGCCTCACGCAGCACACCCGTGTCCCACGCACCCGCCGCCGGCTCGATCAGCACCGCCTCGTAACGGTGCGCACCGTCCTGTGCGGGGGCCGCGCGCCGGGCGGCCGGCGGCGGCAGCTCGGTGAGCCGGTCGGCGATACGGCCCGAGACCAGGGCGGCGGGCGCCCCCCCGGGCGCCAACAGGCGCAGGGTGTGGTGATCGGGGCCGTGCCGCAGCAGCCGGTGCCCCCAGGAAGACCGGGCCCCCTGCCCGCCGGTGAGCTCGCCCAGCAGATGTTCCAGCGCGGCGGCGTCCAGCGGCCCGCGCAGTTCGAGGTCCCACGGCGCCGCGTGCGGAGGGGGCCCGGGATCCACGACCACGAAGACCGGCGCGCCGGCCGGACGGTGGGGGGCGGTCATGGTGCCGGGCGGTCTGCGGCGCGGGCAGCGCGGACGGCGCGGGGCGGGCCGTGCTGCCTGTGGCCCATGACGGCCTCCTGCCTGCGTCCACAACGGTCGGGATGAGCACGCTAAGGGCAGTACGCGCCCGAAGTCCGTTTTCCCGAGCGGGTGTGCAGTGAGGTACGAGCGGTACCCGAGCAGGCCGACGTTTTCACACGGCTCCCGCCCCACAAGCCCCGGGCCCCGGGCCCCGGGCCGCGGGCCGCGGGCCGTAGCCGATCCGGGCCCGGGTCCCCGCCGAAAGGCCATTTCCCGGTCGGCGGAGGGGAAATGACCTTTCACCGCCGTGTCCGGGCGCGGAACAGGAACGGCGGCATTCGCGGGCACCACCGGTCCACCCGCCCCACTTCGGTTCACGTACGCCGCTCCACGCGGGTTCAGTTCATCTGTGCCGCGTTTCAAATTGCGTCCGTCCATTCCGCTGTTCCGCACCCCGCACCCCGCCGTGCCGGCGGACACCACCGCGGCGGCGGGGACGGGGCGGGGTGCGAACGTACGGCGGCAGAACGGCGGGGACGGCGGGGGCGGGGCGGGGGGTCACAGCATGCGCACGGCGCTCTCCGCGTGCTGCTTGGCCAGGGCCAGCAGGGAAAGGCAGTCCTGGCCGAGTTCCCGGCGTACATGGCGGCGGGCGCCGGCGAGGTCCGCGCCCTCGCCCAGCACCGCGGTGATGTTCTCCTCGCGCAGCACCACGCTCTGCTTCGCGCTCACGCTCACCCCCCTCTCGTCCCCGACGACCAGCCATTCACCGGTGTGTGCCGCCAGCAGCGCGGGGGGCGCGGTCTGCTTGAAGATGATCCGGCCCGCGTGCGGGAAGCAGATGCGTACCGATTCGGTGGTGTGCGAGCCGTGCCCGGTCAGCGTCCGCAGGCTCATGCGCTGCACTCCGGGTGTGTCCTCGGCCAGGTCGACCGAGGTGACGTGCGGCACCAGTTCGGGCCAGTCGCCGGCCCGGTAGAGGAAGTCGTAGACCAGCTCGGCCGGGCCGTTGACACGTACCGAGTCCTCGAAGGACAGCATCAGTTCGTCCAGGCGTGTCCAGCGCTCGGCGCAGCTCTTGAGGTCGGCGAGCTGGGCACGGGCGGTGAGGTCGGCGGCCCGTTCCACCCATGCCAGGTCCTCGGGCATGTCGTCGGTGACGCTGAAGCCGTACAGCAGTTCCAGCTCGGTGTCGTGCGGTCCCTCGCCCCGTATGCCGAACACGCCGCCCATCGAGTCCAGCGGGGAGGCGGGCGGTTCCTGGCGGACCTCGATACGGCGCCTGACCGGGTCCAGGTGCCGCCACGAGGTCCACGACTTCAGCTCCCCGCCCACCAGGGACCACATCCGCAGGCGTTCGCGCTCGCCGTCGGACTGAAGGCGCTCCACATGGATGCTCGGGGACAGATACAGCGGCAGGTTCGCCGCGTCGGCCAGTACCGCGTAGACCACACCGGCGGGCGCGGCCACACGTACATGGTGTGCCGCCCTGTCCACACGCTCACCTGACATCTGAACACCTCTCTTCTTTCTTTCACCTTGCGCCGGCCGGGACGCGGACCTCGGTCCGCACGGCAGGACGGGAGTGCCTGATCCGGCAGCAGGCCACAGGCCGCAGGCCAGACCGGAGTCCGGGGGGGCCGGGCCGGGGGCCGGTGACCGGGGGGGGCGGGCCGGGCCGGTGCACGGGGGCCGGTGACCGGGATCAGGCGACGGGCGCGGGCGCGGGCCGGGCCGCGAGGCGGGACGCGACACGGCAGGCGCGGCCCACGAGCCGGGGCAGTTCGCGGGCGCCGCGCGCGAAGGGGTCACGGCCGGGGACGGTGCGCACGAAGACCGGCCCCCGGGTCCACCGTCCCCGCCCGCCGGCCTGCGGCGGCCGCGGCGGGGGGTCGTCCCGGGCGGCGACGACGAGCACCGGGGTGGTCAGCGGGCCGGCCGGGGACGGCTCGCGGGCCGCCTCGTCAAGGGCCTGGGCCAGCTCCAGATCGGCGCGCAGCACCGGCAGTACGGCCCGCAGCCAGATCCCCTCGTCGCTGCCGGGCGGTACGGCGCCGCCCCCGCCCAGGGCGTGCAGCAGTTCGCTGTCGCTCGCCCGGCGCACGTCGGGCAGCGAGGGCGGCGGGGAGGGCGGCGGGCAGGAGCCGACGGCCAGCAGCGCCGGGCCCGGCAGGCCCGCCTCGTGCAGGGCACGGGTCACGGTGAACGCGATCATCGCGCCCAGCCCGTGCCCGTACAGGACATACGGGCCGGTGTGCGGGCCGGTGTGCGGGCCGGTGTGCGGATCGCGGTGCGGGCCGGTGAACAGCCCCAGCACCTCGTCGAGCAGTCCCTGACGGGTGGTCACCCGCGGTTCGCCGCGCCGGGCCGCGCCGCCCGGCAGGAGGACCGGGGCCGGCTGAACACCGGGTCCCACACCCGCCGCCCAGCCGTCGAAGACGCGCACGCCGTCGGCGGAGTGCGCGAAACAGTGCAGTCGCACTGGCTGTCCGTGCGGCACGGGCGTCCTCCTCGGCGTTCCACCGCCGGCACCAAAAGGGGGCGGTACCTCGCCGGCGGGGTGCGAGCATCGCCCGGCAGCCTCGAATCCCGGTCGAGTCCCGGCCGAGCCCCCGACCACGGCCCGTACGGCCGCACGTCCGCGCCCGGGACCGCGGGGGCGGGGGTGCGGGTGCGGGTGCGGGTGCGCCGGGTGCGGGCCGGCGCGGCACGGGGCGAGGCAGGGCAGGGGCAGGGGCAGGGCGGGGGTCTCAGGCGGCGTAGCGGTCGAAGGTGGAGCCGCGGCGCGGGCCGGCCACCACGGCGAGTTCCGGGTCGACCGCGAGCATCGCCTGGTGCAGGCGCTGGAGCTGCGGCGAGGGTTCCACACCCAGCTCCTCGATCAGCCCCTCGCGCAGTTTGCGGTACACGTCCAGGGCCGAGGCCTGCCGCCCCGACCGGTACAGGGCCACCATCGCCTGCGCGTGCAGTCCCTCGTGCTGGGGGTGACGGGCGGTCAGGTCGGTGAGTTCGGCGATCAGTTCCGCGTGCCGGCCCAGCCGCAGGTCCGCGTCGATCCGCCGCTCCGTGGTCACCAGCCGCGACTCCTCCAGCCGGGTGGCCTCGATCTCCAGGACCGGGCCGAGCCGTACGTCCACCAGCGCGGGCCCCTGCCACAGCGACAGAGCCTGCCTGAAGCACCGGGCGGCCCGCTCGTCCCGGCCCTCCTCGAACGCCTCCTGGCCCTCGGCGATCAGCCGCTCGTAGGTGTGCACGTCCACCGACTCCGGCGGGATCTGCAGCAGATAGCCGCCGTGCCGGGTGGCCAGAACGTCCTTCGCCGCCCCCGGGGCGTCGGGCCCCATCGCCGTGCCCAGGATGCGGCGCAGTTGCATGATGTAGGTCTGCAGCGTCGTCATCGCGCTCTGCGGCAGCTCCGTCCCCCAGACCTCCTCCATCAGTGTTGACACAGGCATGACACGACTTGGATACAGGGCGAGCAGAGCGAGAACCTGTCGTGGCTTCCCGGCGGTCGGGACGATCGAGTCCCCGTTCACGGCGGCACACAGCGGACCCAAAACCTGAATCTCCATGGTTCCCTCCGTTCGTCGTCGGGCACTCCCGATGGCGGAAAGTCGTCGGCGAACCAGCACGCTAGCCCCACCCGCACCGGAGGCACCGGTTCCTTCAGCGGCACTTGAGCAATCCTCCATGAACGGCAAAACAGGCAAGGACAATTCGAAAAGCGGCAGAAATAAACACGCGGACGCACCACACACTCCCCCGCATACGCCCCCCCGTTCATTTCCCCCGATTTCTTCACGCCCCCCGCCCGCCCCCGGACAAGGACCCCGGCACCCGCGGGCAGGACACACCGGACCCCCGCCCACCAGGGCGGAAAACAAACCGCACGAACCGTATTCACCACGGGGCCAAGCCCCCCGCAGGCACCGCACACGGCCACGGCACCGCCCCGCCGGGGCCGGCCGTCCGGGCCGGGCGGGGGCGGCGGCGGGGGCGGCGGGGGCGGCGGGGGCGGACCAGGCAGGCACCGGCCAGGGCCTGTCGTCAGGGCGGGCCACGTGCCCGCCCGCCGGGGCCTGCTGTCCGGGCCGCCGTCCGGGCCGGGGAGGTGCGGGCGCGGGGGGGTCTAACGGCCGAGGGGGGTCCGCCGCGCCCGCTCCGGTGCCGGCGCCGGTACGGGCGCCGGCGCGGGTACGGGGGCCGGCGCGGGTACGGGGGCCGGCGCGGGTACGGGGGCCGGCGCGGGCGCCCGTACCGGCACCGGAGCGGGCGGGGTCACAGGCGGGGGCGGGGGCGGGGGCGGGGCGGGGTGCGGGCGCGAGCCGGCACACACCACCGTGCCCAGCTCCCGCCGGTCGACGAGCAGCGGCAGCAGCAGTTCCCAGGAACGGGTGACGCTGGGCCGCGAGAGCCAGGAGGCGTCCTTGCCGCCGAGCACTTCGAAGCCCGTGGTCGCGGCGACGACGACACGGGCGGCGTCCGCCCAGGACACCCCCCGCGCGAGCGCGCCGCCGCGCTCGGCCCGGCGCAGACTGTCCTCGACCCAGCGCTGCCACTGCCCGCGCAGCGGGGAGGGGGTACGGCGCGCGATGTCACCGCAGAGCTCGAAGCCCGCGCGGACCACGGCGTCCTGGGCCAGGGCGGCCATCAGCTCGTGCGTGGCGTCCACCACCGCCTGCAGCGAGTCGCCCTGGCGGGCGCGGGCCGCCTCGGTGAGCCGGCGCACGCTCTCGGCGGCCTCCGCCTCGACGGCCTCGGCGAGCACCGCCTTGTTGGCGAAGTGGAAGTGCAGCGCCCCGTTGCTGACACCGGCCCGTTTGCTGATGACGGTCAGCGACGCGGGAACGAAGCCCACCTCGGCGAACGTCTCGGCCGCCGCCCGGATCAGCGAACGCCGCGTGCGGGCGGCCCGCTCCTGTTTGACCATGCGCTGCCTCCCGGACAACAGGACACCGAAGCCGGGCGGACCACCGGCAACCTCATACCCCTTGCGACATACACCTGGTGCGCGGGCCGGTGCCGTGCGCGGCCGGCCCGGCCACGCACCACAGGCTAACAAACCGCTCAAGCGGTTTCATGGGTGGGGGGAACATTGCCGATCACCGTGCGGCGTTACGCCGCGGGCTCCGGCTGCGGTTCGGTGGCCGGTTCGGTGGAGTCCTGGGGGTCGGCGGGGGTGTGTACCGAGTCGAGGAGGAGCTGGGCGACGTCGACGACCTGGAGGGATTCTTTGGCCTGGCCGTCGTTCTTCCTGCCGTTGAGTGAGTCGGTGAGCATGACGAGGCAGAAGGGGCAGGCGGTGGAGACGATGTCGGGGTTGAGCGAAAGGGCTTCGTCGACGCGTTCGTTGTTGATGCGTTTGCCGATGCGTTCTTCCATCCACATCCGCGCGCCGCCGGCGCCGCAGCAGAAGCCGCGTTCCTTGTGGCGGTGCATCTCCTGCTGGCGCAGGCCCGGGACGGCCGTCATGATCTCCCGCGGCGGGGTGTAGATCTTGTTGTGGCGCCCGAGGTAGCAGGGGTCGTGATAGGTGATCAGGCCCTCGACGGGGGTGACGGGGACCAGTTTCCCCTCGTCGATCAGGTGCTGGAGCAACTGGGTGTGGTGGATGACCTCGTAGTCACCGCCGAGCTGCGGGTACTCGTTGCCCAGGGTGTTCAGACAGTGCGGGCACGTCGCGACGATCCTCTTCGCCGACCTCGCCTTCCTGGCCGACCCGTTGTCGTTGTCGTCCTCGCCGTCTTCGCCGAAGGCGGTGTTGAGCAGTGCGACGTTCTCCTGGCCGAGCTGCTGGAACAGCGGCTCGTTGCCCAGGCGCCGGGCCGAGTCACCGGTGCACTTCTCGTCCCCGCCCATGATCGCGAAGCTCACCCCGGCGATGTGCAGCAGCTCCGCGAACGCCTTCGTCGTCTTCTTCGCCCGGTCCTCCAGCGCCCCGGCGCAGCCGACCCAGTACAGGTAGTCGACCTCGCCCAGGTCCTCGACGTCCCGCCCGACGACCGGGACGGGGAAGTCGACCTCTTCGGTCCACTGAAGGCGCTGTTTCCTCGCCAGGCCCCAGGGGTTGCCCTTCTTCTCCAGGTTCTTCAGCATCGTGCCGGCCTCGGAGGGGAACGAGCTCTCGATCATCACCTGGTAGCGGCGCATGTCCACGATGTGGTCCACATGCTCGATGTCGACGGGGCACTGCTCGACACACGCCCCGCACGTGGTGCACGACCACAGCACGTCCGGATCGATCACCCCGCCCTCCTCCAGCGTCCCCACCAACGGCCGCCCCGCCTCCGCGACAGCCCCCGCCGGCACACCCTCGAGCGCCCCCGCGGACGCGTTCTCCCCGCCCGCCAGCAGATACGGCGCCTTCGCGTGCGCGTGGTCCCGCAGCGACATGATCAGCAGCTTCGGCGACAGCGGCTTGCCCGTGTTCCACGCCGGACACTGCGACTGACAGCGCCCGCACTCCGTACACGTGGAGAAATCCAGAATCCCCTTCCAGGAGAACTCCTCCACCCGTGAAACACCGAACACGTCGTCCTCGCCCGGGTCCTCGAAATCGATCTCCCTGCCCCCCGACACCATCGGCAGCAGCGCACCCAGCGCCGTGGCCCCGTCCGCGTTGCGCTTGAACCAGATGTTCGGGAAAGCGAGAAAACGGTGCCAGGCGACACCCATGGTGATGTCCAGCGAGATCGTGATCATCCAGATGAAGGAGGCCGCGATCTTGATCATGGCGACGAGGTAGACGAGGTTGTGCAGGGTGGGCGTGCTCATCCCCGAGAACCAGGTGACCAGCGGGTAGGTGATGAAGTACGCCGCCTCGTAGCCCTCGACATGGTGCAGGGCGCCCTCCAGGGCGTGCAGCACCACGATGCACAGGCTCACCACGACGATGACCGTCTCCACGAAGTACGCCCGGCCCGTCCGCGAGCCGGCGAAGCGGGACTTGCGCCCGGGACCCGAGGGCCGGCTGAGCTGGCGCACGGCGATCAGGAGCAGCACACCCAGCGCCGTCATCGTGCCCAGGAACTCCACGAGGACGTTGTAGGGCGTGAAGTGGCCGATGTACGGCAGCACCCAGTCGGCCTGGAAAAGCTGCCCGGTGGCGTTGACGATCGTCAGGAGCAGCGCGTAGAAGCCCACGGCCACGAACCAGTGCGCGAGGCCGATGACGCCCCAGCGGTTCATACGGGTGTGGGCGGCGAACTCCGTGGCCAGCATCACGCTGCGCCGGTAGGGATCACCGGTGCGCAGGCGGGCGGGGACGGGCCGGCCGAGCCTGACGAGGCGGTAGATCCGCGCGGTGGCCCGGCCGAACAGCGCGAGGCCGCTCACGATCAGGGCCAGCGACACGATGATCGCGACGAGTTGCATGAGTGGGGCTCCTCGGACCTGCGAAAGACGGCTACCAGACGGTAACTTAACTGGCCGTCCGAAGCCACCCACTCACACACACCGCCGCCGGGCCACGGCGCCCGCGCCGCACACCGGTTGACACGAAACGGGCACCGGCCGGCGCACAACAGGCACCGGCCGGTGTGCGGCGGGCACCTGCCGGTGTGCGGCGGGCACCTGCCGGTGTGCGGCGGGCGTCAGTTGACGCGTAAAGGGCCCGCGGCGCCCGTGCGGGCGGCGCCGGCCGGGGCAGCGGCGGCGGGCGCCTGCTGCTCCGCGAGCGGGGCCTCCGGCGCGGCGACAAGGATCGACTGCTGGAGCTGGCGCAGCCGCGGCGAGGGCTCCAGGCCCAGGTCCCGCACCAGGGTGCCGCGCAGCCGGTGGTAGACGTCCAGGGCCTCGCCGCGCCGGCCCGAGCGGTGCAGCGCCAGCATGAACTGGGCGTGCAGGTTCTCGTGGGTGCTGTAACGGCTGGTCAGCACCGTCAGCTCGGCGAGCAGTTCGCGGTGGCGGCCGAGTCTGAGGTCGGCCTCGATGCGCTGGTCGAGGGCGCACAGCCGGCTCTCCTCCAGGCGTCTGGCCTCCATCTCCAGTTGCACACCGGTCTGTACGTCGGCGAAGGCCGGGCCGGTCCACAGGGCCAGCGCCTCGCACAGCAGCCGCGAGGCGCCCTTGAAGTCCCCCGCGTCCAGGGCGCGGTAGCCCATGCCCGAGAGCCGTTCGAACTCCCGGACGTCACTGCTGCCCTCGCCCAGGACGAGCATGTACCCGCCGGGCGAGGTGACCAGGACGTCCTTGGCCCTGCGCGCCGGGGGCCCGGTGTGATCGGCGCCGGGCGCCTGCCGGCGCAGCGCGAGGGTGATCAGGTCGCGCAACTGCAGCACATAGGTCTGCAGCGTGGTGCGCGCGCTGCGCGGCGGCCTGCCCGCCCACAGCTCGTCGATGAGGGCGGAGACGGGCACCACCCGGTCGGCGCACAGCGCCAGAAGGGCGAGCACCTGCCGGGGCTTCGGCGCAGTAGGGGCTATGGACGCCCCGTTCTCCTTGACGTCCAATACGCCCAGTACGTCGATCTGCACGCCGTGGCCCCCCTAGGTGTGTGCTGTTATCCGGCACCTCACGAGTACAAAACAGGACAGACGGTTTGTCAACAGCAAACCCCCCGCGCTGTTTTGATGCACCGTACAGCAGGGCGTGTGCGGCCGGTCCGTACACGCCTGTGATATGGGAGTTCACCCTCGCACGGGCACCGGCCCGCGGGAAGAAGACCGGGTGCCGTGCGGGCCGGCGCCGGGTCACGTTCCGGCCGGCGGGCGGTGATACGGCCACGGAGGCCGTTTCCGGACAGGCATAACAGACCCGCCGTACCGCTTGGCCGGTGCGGGGCGGTCATCGCCTGTGCCTCCGTCCTCACTGCGGGGGGTTGCCGTGTTTGCGTGAGGGTAGATCGGCGTGCTTGGTGCGGAGCATGGCGAGGGCCGAGATGAGGACCTCGCGGGTCTCGGCGGGGTCGATGACGTCATCGACCAGCCCGCGTTCCGCGGCGTAGTAGGGGTGCATCAGCTCCGCCTTGTACTCCTTGACCATGCGCCGGCGCATGGCCTCGGGGTCTTCGGCGTCGGCGATCTGCCTGCGGAAGATGACGTTGGCGGCGCCCTCGGCGCCCATCACCGCGATCTCGTTGGTCGGCCAGGCGTAGGTGAGGTCGGCGCCGATGGACCGGGAGTCCATGACGATGTAAGCACCCCCGTACGCCTTGCGCAGGATCAGCGAGATCCGCGGCACCGTCGCGTTGCAGTACGCGTAGAGGAGTTTGGCCCCGTGGCGGATGATGCCGCCGTGTTCCTGGTCCACCCCGGGCAGGAACCCGGGCACGTCCAGCAGGGTGACGAGGGGGATGTTGAACGCGTCGCACATCTGCACGAAGCGGGCGGCCTTCTCCGACGCCTCGATGTCCAGCACACCGGCGAGAGAGCGCGGCTGGTTGGCGACGATGCCCACCACCTGCCCGCCGAGGCGGGCCAGGGCGCAGATGATGTTGGTGGCCCAGCGTTCGTGGATCTCCAGGAAGTCCCCGTCGTCGACGAGTTCGGCGATGACCTCACGCATGTCGTAGGGGCGGTTGCCGTCGGCCGGCACCAGGTCGAGGAGTACATCGGAGCGGCGTGCGGGCGGGTCGTGGGACTCGGCGGCGGGCGGGTTCTGCCGGTTGTTGGAGGGCAGCATCGCCAGCAGGTAGCGCACCTCCGCGATGCACGTCTCCTCGTCGTCGTAGGCGAAGTGCGCCACCCCCGAGGTTTCCGCGTGCACATCCGCCCCGCCCAGGCCGTTCTGGGTGATCTCCTCACCGGTGACGGCCCTGACCACGTCCGGGCCGGTGATGAACATCTGCGAGGTCCCGCGCACCATGAACACGAAATCCGTCAGCGCCGGACTGTAGGCCGCACCGCCCGCACAGGGGCCGAGCATCACACTGATCTGCGGGATCACCCCCGACGCCCGCGTATTGCGCTGGAAGATCCCCCCGTAGCCCGCGAGCGCCGAGACACCCTCCTGGATACGCGCCCCCGCACCGTCGTTCAACGAGACGAGGGGGGCGCCGGCCGAGATGGCCATGTCCATGATCTTGTGGATCTTCTCCGCGTGCGCCTCACCCAGCGCACCCCCGAAAATCCGGAAATCATGCGCATACACGAACACCGTGCGGCCCTCGACCGACCCCCACCCGGTCACCACACCATCGGTGTACGGACGCTTCGCCTCCAGCCCGAACCCCGTCGCCCGGTGCCGCCGCAACTGCTCGACCTCCCGGAACGACCCCTCATCCAGCAGCAGCCCGATCCGCTCACGGACCGTCAGCTTGCCCTTGGCATGCTGAGCCCCGGTCGCACGTTCACCCGGCCCGCCCAGCGCCCGCGCCCTGATCTCCCCCAGCCGCGCCACCTCACCACGCAGACCACCCGTCACCGTCACCAACCCCGCCCCCCTTTCCGGGACAGACCGGAGAGATCACACCCCGGCCCCGACGAAACAACACCCCCACACGGCAGACAGCCCCCGCCACCGGCACCGGCACCGGCCGCAGAACTCACCGCCAACTGCCCGGCGCCACATAACCCCCCGCACGCTCCCACCAGCCCCACCCCGGCAACACCCCACCCCCACGCCGGAAACCGGGACCGGCCCCCGCCCGGCCACGCGCCCGCACAGCCAGCAGCACCGCCGCGAGAGCCGCCAACTCCTCCGCACCGGCCCGCCCACGCTCCACCCGCACCACCACCGGCACACCCTCCACCCGGCCCACCCCCTTCCCCTCCGCCTCTCCCGGCCACCGTCACGCCCATCGTCGGCCAGAACACTCGAGAAGCACTGACAAACCACTCGAGCCCACCAACCCGCAACCCGGAACACAGGCCCCAGGGGCCGGGCGGAACCCAAAAGACCTGAACGGGAAGACAAACCCGGTGCCCGGAAGACGACCACGGCGGGAAGACAGCCCACCAACCCGCAACCCGGAACACAGGCCCCAGGGGCCGGGGCGGACCCGGAAGAACAGCCAAAGGCCGGAAGACAGACCGGAACACAGAACAAGACCCCCGGGGGCCGGGAGCCGGGGGGGGAACGCGGAAGACAGCCCGGGCGCGGAGAGACAGACCCGGAACCCGGAACACAGAACGCCGGGCTGGAGGATGACGCCCGGAAGCCGGCCCGGGACCGGAAAACAGACCCTGAACACGGCAGCAGACGGCCCGGAACACGGCACACAGGTTCGCGGGACCCGGAACACGCGCCGAGGGGGCCGGCAGACGGGCCCGGT
Source organism: Streptomyces sp. NBC_01506 (assembly GCF_045040295.1). Taxonomy (NCBI): domain Bacteria; kingdom Bacillati; phylum Actinomycetota; class Actinomycetes; order Kitasatosporales; family Streptomycetaceae; genus Streptomyces; species Streptomyces sp. NBC_01506. The sequence goes on from NZ_CP109422.1 coordinate 79,789, forward strand.
GCCCGGCCGGGCACCACCGGTCGCCCGCCCGGGGCCCGGGGGTGCGGCTGCACCCCGCCACCCCCACCCCCACCCCGCCACCGCCACCGGGGCGGAGCAGGCCGCCCGCCCCCGGACACCGGGCGGACGGGACCCGATAGGGAACCCCGCCTTCCGCAAGCCGCACAGGCGGAGTGCCTCATACCGCTAGAAAGCAAACAGGGCGGTATGTATCTTCGCTGGCCTGACCCCAACAGCACCAGCGACAGCATCAGCACCACTGACAGCACGCCAACGCCACCCAGGGGGAACAGACATGCCTGCGAGCACCTGCCGTGCCACCACCCCCGCGTCACCCACCACCACCGCCACCGCCGCCGCACACCCGGGAAACGACACCAGAACCCCGCACAAAACCCCCGCACCCCACCACCAACCGCCCCTGACCACCACCGTCCCCAAAGAACTCGTCCACCGCGCCAGCACCGCCGACGTCCTGCTCACCGGCTGGCAACGCCTGGACGGCCACCGGTTCACCCTCACCGCCCAATGGCCCCGCAGACACAGCTTCTTCACCGGCATCGACGGCTGCCACGACCCCCTGATCGCCGCCGAAACAATCAGACAGACCGGAATCCTCCTCGCACACACCGAACTCGGCGTCCCTCTGGGCCACCACCTGCTCGTCGAACAACTCCACGTGAACATCCAGCCCCAGCACCTGCGCCTGGACCACACACCCACCGGCCTCGAACTCCACGTCACCTGCACCCGGATACGCCAACGCCGCGGCATCCTCGCAAGCTGCCGCCTGGACATACACATCCACCGCAACGGCCAGCTCGCCGCCACCGGAGGCGGCTCCTTCACCTGCATCAGCCCCAAGGTCTACCAACGACTGCGCCCCACCACAGCCCTCACCCACGACCACCGCACCACCACACCCCCCACCACCATCCCCGCCTCCCCCCACACCGTCGGACGCCTCACACCCGCCGACGTCGTCATCTCCCCCCTCCCCCACCCCCACCACTGGCAACTGCACACCGACACCCGCCACCCCGTCCTCTTCGACCACCCCGTCGACCACATCCCCGGCATGGTCCTCCTCGAAGCCGCCCGCCAGGCCACCACCGCCACCCTCGGCCACCCCAACCTCCCCCTGACCATCACCAGCCAATTCACCCGCTACGTCGAACTCGACACCCCCTGCACCATCACCACCCACCACACCCCCACCCCCCAACCCCACCCCCCAACCATCCACATCACCGCCCACCAGAACCAAACCCCCGCCTTCCACGCCACCATCACCACCACCCCACCCCCCTGACCCCCAACCCCCACCAACACACACCGGGAAACCGGGAAACCGGGAAACCGGGAAACCGGAAAGAGGAACCAGAGAACCAGAAGGCCAGAAGGCCCGGGAACGAGAGACCCGGAAAACCCAGGAGCCGCAAAGCCCGAAGGCCGGGAAGCCCAAGGCAAGAGGCCCGGGGAAGCCGGGAAGCCCGAGAGCCGGGGGACGAGAGACCCGAGAAGCCCAGGGGCCGGGAAGCCCGCGAGCCGGAACCACACCACCCACCACCCCCAAACCTTTCGTGAGGTGGCCCGGCCGCTGGGAAGCAGCCCCCGGGCTCCTTCACGGACCGAGCGTTCCGGCCGTCGACGGGCATACTGCCGCCCGGTGGTTCCCGACCCGGCCGGCAACCGGGCAGCGGCGTTCGGCACGTCCGGCTCCCGGCGCAGCCCCACGGGCCACCCGACGACGCGAACGACCGCTGTGGCGGAACACTCCTCCCACCCAGTGCCGGACCCGGTGACCGCCGGCTGGAAGGACTCCGAGCGGACCATGTCCGACGAACCGGAACGGCATGCCGGAAGGGCATGCCGGAAGGGCACGTCACTGATCACCGATCCCGGGGCCCGGCTCGCCGGCACCGGCTTCGCGACCCCGGTACCCGCCTGCCGTGGCCGACGGAACCGCGGAGGGCCCGCAGGGCCGAAGACGTCCTGACCGACGGAAGCCACCCGGCCCGGATCCAGACGGACACACACAGCAAAGCAGCCGGGACCGTCAAACCCCCACCGGCTGTTGGGCGACGTTGAAAATGCCGGCGGGCGCGGCACCGACGGTGCCGATGAGTGAGAACGCGGCCACCCCGCCGGGGTGGCTCCAGCGGGGCGGTTGCCGGCAAGGTACCGGTTCGGCCGGCAAGGTGCCGATGGGGCCGGCCAAGGATCTCGATGACAGCGGACCGGGCCGCCTTCTCGCCGCCGGCGGACCTTGCCGCCGGCGAATACAGCGACGAGGGATGACAGGCAGAGGTTGCCGACCGCGCGGGGCAAACCGCCGACGGTGGTGCGGACAAGGTCGACGGCGTCCTCGGTGAAGAGCCGGCCGGCCCGCCCCGCGAGTCCAAGGTGCTGCCTGACGCAGCCGGCAGTCCCGGTCCCGGTCCCGGTCATGCCGGGCATCATGCAGCCGCCGTCCGCTGTCCGAGGACGGCGAGGACGCGAGGACGCGAGGACGGCGAGTTTCACCGTGCGGCGGAGGGCGGGCCGGCCCACGAGCAGGCAGGACAGAGACGAGTCCCGGTCCACGGCGGTGCTGGTGAGCATACGGATGGCTTCGAACTGTTCACAGTTGAGCAACTGGGCCCCGTCCAGGACCAGGACCGGAGTACGTCCCCGTTCCGCGTTCCTCACCTCCGGCGGTAAGCGCCTGGCTGTCGGCGCACACACTCACGTCCCCGGCTCCGTACGGATGAAAAAGGGGGGACAGACGCTGATGCGGTGAACCCTGCCGCTCGGCACTCCGCTGCTGCCGGCATGACGGCGGAGGGTGGCTGACGATGCTCCTGGACCCGCAACGCCGGCTGGAACTGCCGCGATTCCGCAGGCTGCTGGAGTCCGCGGCGCCGAGCCTGCCGGAGACCGCCCGCACGACGCGCCTGGACCGCAAGACGATCCGGAAGTACCCGTCACCGCCGGGCCCGGCGACACCGCCGCGGCGACCGCCGAACGGCCGGTCCCGGGCGAGAACGATCGACGAGCACACACCGCTGGCCGATGCGATACTGCGGACCGAGGTCCTGACGAAGGCCGCGGTGATCCATGAACGGCTGGTCACGGAACACGAGTCCACCGGGAACTACCAGCGGGTCACGCACTCCATTCAGCAGACCCGGCCCAAGGCCGCCGGAAAACTCCGCATCACCCCGAAGGAACTGGCCGGCACACATCGCCAGTTCGAGGTAAGTCCCGGCGCCCAAGCCCAGGCGGACCGGAGTGATAAGGGCAAGGCCCCCGCGCATATAGGCACCGGGAAAGTCTATCCGTTCCACATGACCCTGTCGTATTCCCGTGATCCGTTCTGCCGCCCCACCACGAACCAGGACCCAGAGACCTTCCTCGACCGCCACCGGCGGACGTCCGCGCACTTCGGCGGGGCGCCGACGACGATCGCCCACGACCGCACCAAGCCGGCCGTACGCCGGCACGCCGCCCCCGGTCAGGCGGTACCCCTTCATCCCGAGACAGTTGAATTCGCCAGACACTACAACTACGGCATCCACACGCTCACCGCCCACCGGCCCACCCGCAAGGGCCGGGCACTACGACTACGGCATCCACATGCTCGCCGCCCACCGGCCCACCGCGAAGGGGCGCATCGAGCGACAGGCCCTGATCGCCCGCGACCACATGCTGTCCGGGCGAGCCCTCTCCCCGGTCAAGGAAACGGACACCGCGTTCACGGGTGCAGCGGCGGCGAGCCCAGATCCACAAAACCCACCGCGAAGTGACCGGGCACCGAACCGCCCGGAACCACACAACCCGAAAACCGCCGCCACCGACCCCGCATCCCGTGGCCGAACAACACCTGCGTCCGGCCGGCAAGAACTCCCCGACCGCATCCGGCCGCAACCACCACCCAGCACCCACCCGCAAGATCCGCCCCCACCCACTCACCGAAACCCCGGCCACGAAAACGCAGCTCATCCAGCATTCCACCGCTCCCGACCCATACGGGAAAACGCAGCACGCGATACACCCACGGGCGGCCGACCCCAGGAACCACGTCATCAGGGAAACACACCCGGACAGGCCACCCACCAACAAAGAACGCCGGACAACTACCCGCGAAGCTCCCCTCCAGCCGCGCCACCACCAACCCCAACACGAAGAAACCGCACCCACACACACCCAGTTGAACCAGACCACCACCACCCAGGCCCACAACAACAGCCGGCCACCGCCGGCCTACGACGAACTCACCGACACCCACCACACCACCACCCACCACACCCCGAAAGAATCGCCCTGAACGAGCCGACCGCCCACCACACCCGAACCACAACCGAAGCCCGACCCGCCCCATCCGACCGAAACCACCAACAAGTTCACCCACCACACAGACGCCCCAGCCCCGTCCAACCGATCCGGACAACGCACCACAACACATCACCCGAGTACCACCCGACCAGCCCGACAACCTCAACCACGCCCCCCGCCCCCGCCCCCGACATTGCCGGGCACATTCATACCCACGCGAACGGAAAGCTGAGCCCGCACACCGACAACCACCCTCCACAACCAACGCCGCCCCCACCACCCCCGCCATACCCCCCCACCAACCGCGAACACCAGAAACAGCACATCCCAGACACCACACCCAACACACCCCGCCCACCGCGAACACAGCACACGAACACACCCAACCCCACACAACCCAAACTCACCAACTCACCAACTCACCAACTCACCAACTCACCAACTCACCAACTCACCAACAGACAACCACATCCCAACCCCGACCAAATCAGCCCCCACCATGACCACACCACCCACCCCGCACCACACCGCCCTCCCGAAAAACACCGGCAAAACCTACCTCACCCCCCACCAGCAAAACACCACCCCACAACCCCAACCACCAGCCGACACACACACCCACCCTGCCGACACCAAGCCACCCACACACACCACACCCACAGCCACACCCACAGCCACAGCCATCCTCAACAACACCAACCCCGCACCCACCCACCAACACCCACACAACCCCAACCACCCCCCAACAGCCCCCCACCCCCCAAACCGCACAACCCCACCCCCACACCCCACCACGCTAAGATACGAACCAGACGGTATCAAAAGGGTCTCCGGGCTCACCACACACACAAGGAGACCACCCCATGGCCACCCAACACCGCGCCATCCGCACCCGACGCACCATCCTCACCGCCGCCGCCAAAGTCTTCGAACAACGCGGCTACCAAGCCGCCACCATCAACGAAATCCTCACCACCGCAGGCGTCACCAAAGGCGCCCTCTACTTCCACTTCCCCTCCAAAGAACACCTCGCCGAAGGCGTCATCCACGAACAGGACCACCAACCCACCACCCCCGACCACCCCTGCAAAACCCAACAAATAATCGACACCATCCTCCTCCACGCCTACCGCCTCCAAACCGACCCCCTCGTCCGCGCCGGCGTCCGCCTCACCCTCGACCCACACAACCACCAACTCAACCGCCAAGCACCCTTCCAACGCTGGACCCAACTCGGCACCACCCTCCTCACCCAAGCCCACAACCAAGGCGAACTCCTCCCCCACATCAAACCCACCCAAACCGCCGAAACCCTCGTCGGCGCCTTCGCCGGCATCCAAGCCATGTCCCAAACCCTCACCAACTACCAAGACCTCCCCCAACGCACCACCACCCTCCTCCAACACATCCTCCCCAACACCGCCACCCCCACCACCCTCACCACCCTCGACCTCACCCACACCCGCACCACCACCCTCCACACCACCCTCACCACCACACAAGACGAGTACGCCCCCGCACCGTAAGAGCTAAGAGCGACGACTGCCGGCGCAGAAACTCACAGCCCCAGATCAGGCGTTGATCTTGGCGGCGACTCCGGCACGGAGCCTGGCGCGAACGGGGGCCATTCTGCTGCCGGCAGGCAGTAGCGGGTCGATTCGCCGCCGGTGCCGTCCCGGCGCCGCACGGGGCTGCGCAGCGCCGGATCCGCGATCATTTGACTGAGCTTTGACTGAGCAGCGTGCGCATCTGCGTCACGGCTTCCGGATGCGGGCGTGACATCCACCGCCACACCTCCGGATCGAGTTCGCAGGCGACCCGCCTCGTCAAGACGACGACAGCGTCGCGCTTCGGATGATCCAGGGCACCAGCCATTCCGGGCCAGGCCAGGCGGCGCCGATCCGTCCGCCCGCAACGTAGCCCCCTCCACCTGCGGCGTACCGCGCCCCTGCTGGATGAGAACCTGCCCAAAGCTTGCAAGACTCCTTGACGCCTACCTACTAGGAAGCTAGCTTCCTTTTCCATGACGTAGGCCACTCGGACAAGCCCGTGGCGGCACGGAAGCGCCGGTCAGCGTCAGTGTCCCGCCGTGCGGACGTACGGCGGCACATCCATTCGTAAAACCCTCGGAACGCGGTACCAAAATGTCTGGCTGACAGCCGTACGAGTCGAGCCAAGGGGAAAGCCGAAAGGAAAGAAAGCCGATGGCGACGACGGCATCAGCAAAGATCGGATCCGCTCAACCCGACCCCGCACGATGGCGGGCTCTGTCCATCGGTCTCGTCGGTGCGTTCATGGTCATGTTCGACACGAGCATGATGAACGCGATCCTCCCGACGATGCAGACCGCTCTGCATATGTCGCCGACCCAAGTGACCTGGGCCACCGCCGGGTTCTCGCTGGCCGGGGCGGTGACCCTCGTTCCCGCCGGGCGGCTGGGCGACGACTTCGGCCGGCGGCGGATGTTCGTCATCGGGATGACCCTCTTCCTGCTGGCCTCCCTGTCCTGCGCGCTGGCGCCGACCGGTGGCTGGCTGGTCGGTTCCCGATTCGCCATGGGCATGGCCGGCAGTATCGTCATCCCGCAGGTCATCGGGCTGATGCAGCAGCTCTTCGTCGGCAAGGGGCGGAGCAAGGCGTTCGGTGTGTACGCCGCGATCGTGGCCATGTCCACCGCGTGGGGTCCGCTGATCGCGGGGCAGACCGTCGACGGCCTCGGTCACGAGAGCGGCTGGCGCTATGTCTTCTTCATGGGCATGCCGATCAGCCTGTTCTCCCTCGCCCTCGGGTACCGGCGGCTGCCGCAGACCCCCCACAAGGGCGCGGGCAGGAGCACGGTCGACTTCGGTGGCATGGCGCTGCTGGGTCTGGCGCTGTTCGCGATCGTGCTGCCGCTCGCCGAGAACGGCGACGAAGGCGTGACTCCCCAGTGGTGGCTGCTGGGCGTCGGAGCCGTACTGCTGACCGCCTTCGTGCTGTGGGAGCGGTCGCTGGACCGGCGGGGTGAGCACCCGATGATCAAGCCCCGGCTGCTCGTCCTGCCCAGCTTCTCCTTCTCCTTCGCCACCTGTCTGTTCTTCTACGCGGCGTTCCCCCCGATCTTCATCCTGCTCCAGATCTATTTCCAGGCGGGGCTGCACTACTCCGCGCTTCAGTCCTCGCTCGGCACCCTGCTCTTCCCGATCGGTTCGATGTCCGGAGCGCTGATCAGCGGGCGTCTGGTGCCCCGCTACGGCCGCCGGATGGTCGTGGCCGGGTGTCTGATGATGACGGCCGGGCTCGCCGCCACTTCCCTGCTGTCCTTGAACTGGAGCGGCGGCCACATCGCCGTCGTCCTGGCCCCCGGGCTGCTCGTCTGCGGTCTCGGCGCGGGCTTCGTCATCTCCTCCAACCAGAGCCTGGGCCTGTTCGACATCCCCCGGACCGACGCGAGTACGGCCGGCGGGACCTATCAGGTCGGCGTCAAGATCGGTTCCGCCATCGGCATTCCGATCGCGACCTCGGTCTTCTTCTCCGAACTCGCCGCCAACCACGGGAACTTCGCGGACGCCGTCGCCGCAGGCCTGGCGATTCCCGCCTGTATGGCGTTCGTCGCCGCACTGGTCGCCACGGTGGGACTGGTGCGGACCAAGCAGTGGGGAACTCGCGAGGAGTCGGAGGAGGACACCGACCGCGAGCCCCCTCAAGAGGCATCTCAAGAGGCATCTCTGGACGCACCGCACGAAGCACCGCACCAGGCAGCGTCCAGCGGCGGTACGCCGGCCGTATCGCTCCCCGCGTCAGCCGCAATCCACCCTCGAATCAAGGATTGAGAGCACACCATGAGCATGCGTGCCTATCAGTTGGAAGGTTTCGACTCCGCCCCCCGGATCGTGGACGTCCCCCGGCCCACCCCCGGTACGGGCGAGGTCCTGGTCCAGGTGCGTACGTCCTCGGTCAACCCCCTCGACGCCAACATCGCCGCCGGGCGCGCCAGGCGCTACAAGGAGTACGTCTTCCCGGCGATCCTCGGTAGCGACTTCTGCGGTGTCGTGGCGGAGACCGGGCCGGGCGTCACCGAACTGTCCGTCGGGGACCGGGTGTTCGGCCTCGTACACGGCAACACCGTGCACACCGGCTCCTTCGCCGAGTTCCTGGCCGTCCCCCAGGACCAGCTCACCGTCGTACCGGCCGCGGTCGACGATCTGACGGCTGGGGCGCTCGGCCTCGCCGGAGTGACCGCCGCCGCCTGCCTCGACGCGGTACGGGTCGGGGACGGGGACACGCTGCTCGTCGTCGGGGGAAGCGGTGGGGTGGGCAGCTTCGCGACGCGGTTCGCCGCGGCTCAGGGTGTCCGGGTCATCGCGACGGCCCGGCCCGGCCACGAGGAGAACCACGTCCTCAGGCTGGGCGCCGCCGAGACCGTCGACTGGTCCGCCCAGGACGTCGCGCTGACGGTGCGCGGGAAGCACCCGGACGGGGTGACGGCCGTGATCGATCTGATCGACCGGGATCCCGCCGCGTTCACCCCGCTCGTCGTGGGGACGCTGGCCCCGGGCGGCCGGGCCGCGTCGACTCTGCGTGCGGCCGATTCCCAGGCGCTGGGGGGCATCCCGGCCGTGAATGTACGCCCGAAGGTCGACCCGAAGGTCCTGCGCCGGCTCGCCGAGCTGGCGGAACACAGCCTGCGGGACTCCCCGGTGACGGCCGTCTACGACTTCGACCGGATCGGCGAGGCTTTCGCGGCACTCGCCGCCGGGTCGGTGGGCAAGCTCGCCCTGCGCATCAGCACGTGAGCGCCGGTCCCATGCCGTCAGCCGGTCCGGTGCCGTCAGCCGATCGGATGCCGTCAGTCGATCCGCCGGCGTATCCAGCGGCATACCCACCGGCACATCCGCGTGCGTCTCCGCCGGCACATCCGCGAAGTAGCGCCGCCCGAAGGGGGAAGGGGACATCGGTCGAAACGGCGGCTCCTTCCCATCCCTCCCATGAGAAAGCGTGCTCTGATGCCGACTGTCCGTGATGCCTCGTTCGATGTGCTGCGCCTGCATGGGCTGACCACCATGTTCGCCAACCCCGGCTCGACCGAGGTGTCGTTCCTGTCCGACCTCCCCGACGACCTGGACTTCGTCCTCGCCCTGCATGAAGGGTCGGTCGTCGGGGCGGCCACGGGCTGGGCCATCGCGCGCGACGAGCCGGCGCTCGTCCTGCTGCACACCACGGCCGGCCTGGGCAACGCCGTGGGCGCGCTCGCCACGGCGCGGGCCAACCGGGTCCCGCTGGTGGTTCTCGTCGGTCAGCAGGACCGTCGCCATCTCGCCCAGGAGCCGTTCCTCACCGGCCGTCTCGAAGGGCTGGCCGGTGACTACCCGGTGAGTGTGCAGACCCCGGCGCGGGCTCAGGACGTGCCGGGTGCGATCGGCCGGGCCGTGCACGCCGCCCGCACCTGGCGCGGTCCCGCACTGGTGATCGTCCCGATGAACGACTGGGCGGAGCCCGCCGAAGAACTGCCCGTGCCCGCGCCCGCCGTCCTGCGCCACGCGGCGACCTCCGACCCGGCGGCCGTCGCCGAGGTCGCCGGGCTGCTCGCGCGGGCCGAGGCCCCGGCCCTCGTCGTCGGTGCGGGCACCGACAGTGCGGAGGCGTGGGCGGCGCTGACCGCGCTCGCCGAACGTCTGAACTGCCCCGTGTGGCAGGACCCGTTCGGCTCGCGGGCCGGATTCCCGCAGGATCACCGCCTGTTCGCGGGTCATCTCCCCGCCGACCGCGCACGGCTGCGCGAGGCCCTGGCGCCGAACGATCTGGTGCTTGCCGTCGGCGCGCCCTTCCTGCGCCAGTACCCGTACGGGCAGGGGCCGTTGACCGAACCCGGTACCCGGGTCGCCGTGGTCACCGACGACCCGGCCGAGGCCCACCGCGCGCCGGCCGACCTGGCGGTCGTCACCCCGCTGCCCGACTTCTGCGACCGGCTCGCGCGACGCGTGCCGCCCCGTGAGTCCGGCGAGCCCCGGTCCGTACGGCCTTCGGCCCCGGCCCGGCTCCGGCCCACGCCGCCCGGTCCCGGACAACCGCTGCGCGCCGCACACGTCCTGGCCGCGCTGGCGAGCAGCCTGCCCGCCGAGACCGTGATCGTGGAGGAGACCCCGTCCTCCCGCCCGGACCTGCACGCGCTGCTGCCCGCCCGCCGGCCGCTGGGGTTCCTCAGCGCCGCCATGGGCGGCCTCGGCTTCGCCATGCCGGCCGCGGTCGGCCTGCGGATGGGGCAGCCCCGGCGTCCGGTCGTGGCGGTCGTCGGCGACGGCTCCTCCCTCTACCAGGCACAGTCGTTGTGGACCGCCGCGCACTACGGCGTCGGTGTCGTCTTCGTCGTCCTGGCCAACGGGCGCTACGCGATCATGGACCAACTCGCCGAGCAGCACGGTGGCAAGGCACCGTGGCCCGCCTTCGAGGAGGTGAGCGTGAGCGGTCTGGCGGAGTCGCTGGGATGCCCCGCCCGAAGGATCACCAGCTACTCGGAACTGCTCGCCGCCCTCGACGACATCGTGCCCACTCTCGGCTCCCGCGCCGAGCCCCTTGTCCTCGACGTGACTGTGGCGCCGGACCTCAAGCCCCACGCCTGACCGCCGCCCCTGTCACCGGCTGCCCCTTCACCACCCGCTCCTCACCACCCGCCCTCCGTCCTCTGCTCACCCTCTACAGAAAGAGCTCACGCCATGACGCTTCTCGACCCCACGATCTGGTCCGGCAAAGTCAACATCGGCGGCTGGACATCCGCCACGGGCGGCACCCACGCCGTCATGGAGCCCGCGACGGGCGACACGCTGGAGCACATAGGCCGCGCGGACGCGGACGACGTGGCCCGCGCCACGCTGCGGGCCGCGGCGGCCCAGTCGGCCTGGGCGCGGGCCCCGTACACCGAGCGCGCCGCCGTTCTGCGCCGCGCCGGGGACCTGTTCACCGAGAAGGCCGAGGAGATCCAGGACTGGCTGATCCACGAGGCGGGGAGCATCCAGGGAAAGGCCGCCTTCGAGACGGCGACGGCCGCCCAGGAGTGCTACGAGGCGGCGGCGCTGGTCTCCCGGCCGGTCGGCGACGTACTCCAGACCGCCGAGCCGCGCCTGAGCATGGTGCGGCGGGTGCCCGCCGGGGTGGTCGGCGTGATCGCCCCCTTCAACGTGCCCCTGATCCTGGCCATCCGCTCCGTCGCCCCGGCCCTGGCGCTGGGCAACGCGGTGGTACTCAAGCCGGACGTGCGTACGGCGGTCGGCGGCGGCGTGTCGATCATGCGGGTGTTCGAGGAGGCGGGACTTCCCGAGGGCGTGCTGTGCCTGACGCCCGGTGACGCGGAGGCGGGCGCGGCGCTCGTCGCCGATCCGCGGGTGCGGGTCATCTCCTTCACCGGCTCCACCGCGGCCGGCCGGAAGGTCGGCGCTTCCGCCGCGCAGCATCTGAAGCGCGCCCATCTGGAACTGGGCGGCAACTCGGCGCTGATCGTGCTGCCCGACGCGGATCTGGAGCGTGCCGCGTCCATCGCGGCCTGGGGTTCGTTCTTCCACCAGGGTCAGGTGTGCATGTCCACCGGGCGGCACCTCGTCCATGAGTCGATAGCCGCCGAATACACCGAACGGCTCGTCGAGAAGGCCGAGCACCTGCCGGTCGGCGATCCCGCCAAGGCGCAGGTCGCGCTCGGCCCCATCATCGACGCGGGCCAGCGCGACAAGATCCACCACCTGGTGCGGGCGAGTGTCGAGGGCGGTGCCACGCTGGCCGCCGGCGGCACGTACGAAGACCTCTTCTACCGCCCCACGGTCCTGACCGGTGTCACCGACTCCTCTCCGGCGTACACGGAGGAGGTCTTCGGACCGGTGGCACCCGTCCGTACCTTCGGACACGTGGACGAGGCCGTCGCCTTGGCGACGGCCGGAGACTACGGGCTGTCGCTGGGCATCCTCACCGGCGACGCCATGCGGGGCCTTCAGCTCGCCGAGCGCATTCCCACCGGGCTGGTCCATATCAACGACCAGACCGTCAACGACGAGGCTGTCGCGCCCTTCGGGGGTGTCGCGGCCTCCGGCACCGGCTCGCGGTTCGGTGGTGTCTCCAACATCGAGGCGTTCACCGAGACGCGGTGGATCACGGCGCGGGCGGAGGCGGCGACGTACCCCTTCTGAGCCGAGCGGAAGCCGAACGGAAGCCAACCGGAGCCGAACGGTCAGCGTTCCTGCTCGCTGGGGCGCATGAGCACTTCGCTCATGGCTACGTGGCGGGGACGGGTGACGACGTATCCGACGGTGTCGGCGACATCCTCGGGCCGCAGCCGCTCGAACCGCCCGGCCTCGGGGGCGTGTTGACGCTGGACCTCGGGGGTGCGGTGGCGCTGGACCTCGGGGGTGCGGTGGCGGAACAGCTCAGTGGCCACCGCACCCGGCTCCAGCACACACACGCGTACGTGGCGGCCGGCGACCTCCTGGCGCAGTGACTCGCTGAAGGCGTTCACCGCATGCTTGGTGGCGCTGTAGACACCGGCGCCTTTACGGGCCGTACGGCCGGACACCGAGCTGACGTTGACCAGGTCGGCGACGCGGCGCGGGCCGTCGTCGGCGGCTCGCAGCAGATGCGGCAGTGCGGCGTGCACGCAGTAGAACTGGCCCAGCACATTGAGCCGTACCATCTGCTCCCACTCCTCGACCGGTCCGTCCACGATGGGGCCGAGCCGGGCGACGCCCGCGTTGTTGACGAGGATGTCGAGCCGCCCCCAGTTCGCGACGGCGCGTTCCACCGCGTCCCGTGCCTGTGCCTCGTCCGTCACATCGGCGTCGAGGGCCAGCGCGTCCCCGCCCGCCGTCCGGATGTCCTCGGCCAGCACCTTGAGCCGGTCGGCCCGGCGGGCGACCACGGCGACCGCCGCGCCTCGTGCGGCCAGCTCACGCGCGGTCGCCTCGCCTATGCCGCTCGACGCGCCGGTCACCAGGGCGACGGTTCCGTACAGAACTCCAGTCACGGGAACACTCCTTGATCCGCAATCACCTTCAGATGCGCTCACATTTACATTCACACTCACCAAGCTACCTGGAAGCTTAGCGTTCTGGCGTCTCGGCTGTATACGGCGCGGAGGCGAGCGTGAGCGGCGCGAAAGCCGCCGGGGGGCGAGCGCGTGACGATGGCCGGAAATGGGACCCGGAGAAGGCCCGGAGAAGGCGAAGAGAGACCGTCGAGTCACCCTGCGGAGGTAAGCATCCTGTTAGCCTTGACATCAAGCTACCAGGAGGATCAGGGCCTCGAGAGGCAGAGTTGATGACCATGAACGAACAGCCCGGCAAGATCTACCGGAAAAGGGTCGCGGACCAGATCCTGGAAGACCTCCGGGGACAGATTCTCAGCGGCGCCCTCCCGCACGGCGCGAAGCTGCCCTCCGAGCGTGAACTGGCCGCGCGGTACGGCGTCAGCGGCCCGACCATCCGTGAGGCTATCCGGGTACTGACGGCGATGGGACTGGTCTCCTCCAGGAACGGCAGCGGCAGCACCGTGACGGCGCAGAGCGACACTCTCATCGCCGTATCCATCGCGGCGGTCGTGCAGTTCGGCAACATGAACGCCCGTGACGTCTTCGGACTTCTCGCCGTCCTCAACACGTACGCGGTCCGGTTGGCCGCGGAACGGGCCACCGACGAGGAGATCGCACTGCTGCGGCAGGCCGCCGAGGGCACGGCGGCTCTCGACAACAACGTCGACGACCAGGCGGCGGCCGCGCTCAAGCACTACTTCCACACACTGGCCGGACTCTCCCACCATCCGCTGCTGATCTCGCTGTGCGGGTTCATCACCCAGGTCCAGATCGGGCTCGCCGTCCAGATGTCGGGCGGCAAACTCGAACGGGTCGCCGGGACCCTCTACGGGGCCCGGATGGACATCGTGGAAGCACTGGAGAGGCGCGACGCGGACCGCGCGGTGGAGTTGGTCCAGGAATACCACCAGCGCGTGGTCGACCGCATCGGGAAAGCGCGGCGCGGGAAGGAGATGACCTCCTCCGACCCGGGGTTCTCCCAACTGATGGCGTCGCTGCTGGACAGCAGTTCGACCATCGGCGGCGGCGAGCCGGCGAACAAGTGAGCCGCCGGGCGGCGGCCCCGGTCCCCCGCGGCAGGTAGCCGGCCGCGAGGCGGGAGGGACCGCCGCCCGTCCCCGCCCCCGTCCCCGGCCACGTACGCCTCACGCAACGACACTCCCGCACGACGACACCCCACGTGCGCCTCACACACCAACACCTCACGCGATGACACACGACGTCGTCCCGCCATCCATCTGTCGACCTTGACGCGCGCCGTCGCCCCCCGCGGGGCGGCGGCCTTTGTCGTACGCGCTCGGCCGTCCGCCGACAGGGTCCGGATCAGGCCCCGCAGGGCGCCAAGCCGTCTTGAGCGCGCCGCTCCACACCCTGCGCAGTCCGCGCGAATCCGGACTTCCGTGTACCCGGACTACTCAAAACCTCGCCACCTACCTTGACACCAACCTACCAAGAAGGTTGTGTGGTTAATCGACACACGGATGTCATCGGCGGGACGCACCACAAACAGGACGCGTCAGGAGAACACCACGCCGGTCGACCCCGGACAGCCATCACGCCCCGGTGCGACAGCAGGCTCGCCAGTCAGCTCGCTCGCCGGCCGCACACGGGCGAACACCGGACAACGGAGGACAGCGATGAAGATCGCTCCGTACGACGAGAACGCGTTCAAGATGGACCACCCCAGGGGGACCGTCTCCTTCAACTACCTGCTGATGGGCGACCGGAGCAAGCCGCTCGAGAACTACCGCTACATCCTGGGCCGCCAGGAGGCGGACTTCCTGATGCCGCGGCACTGCCACACCTTCGAGCAGATCCGGCTGCCGCTGATCGGCGACATGAACCTGGGCGACCAGGGGATCCTGCGCGAGGGCGAGGTCGGCTACTTCCCCGAGGGCCAGACCTACGGGCCGCAGGACGACCCGATCACCGACCCGAAGCAGTTGCAGCTCGTGCTCCAGTTCGGCGGCGCCTCCGCGCTCGGCATGGGAGCCGGCCGCGGCCGGGGCCCGGACAACAAGGAGGCGCAGGCGGAGCGGCGTGAGCGCCGGGAGGTCAAGTTCCCGCGGCCCCGCTACAACGGCGTGGTCATCAGCAACCCGGTCCACTTCAACTGGGTGCCGGTGGCCGGGGCGACCGGCGTCGAGCGCAAGCACATCGGCACGTACACCGAGCGCGGGTTCTGGATCGAGTACCTCAAGGTCGAGGCCGGTGCCGAGTGGGTCGCCACCAGCGAGGACGCCCGCCTGCTGACGGTGGTCCTGTCGGGTGCCGGCACGGTCGAGGGCACGGAGGTCGGCAGTCTCGGCGCCGTCGAGGTCGACCCCGGGGAGAAGGCGCGCTACGTCGCGAGCGAGGAGCTGATCCTCTTCACCGTCGGTCTGCCCCCGATCTTCGAGCCGGCTGTGCCCTCGGACCAGTTCGACATCATCACGGCCGATGGCGGGATCAGGTTCGAGAACCCCAAGGACGACGACAACAAGTAGCCGGCGGGGCGTACGCGGCCGGCTCCCCCCGGCAGGCGGCGGCTCGGGCCACCCAGTGTTCCCGGGCCGCGCCCGCGTCCCGCCCCCAGGCTCTCGGCGGCTCCCCGCCCCACGCCCCACTCTCGTCCGATCCATCCACACTCACGGAAAGCACCCCTATCCCCCGTGAAAATCGCCTCTCGGCGGACGCCCTTCGGCGACCGGCTCTGTTTCCCCGAAGTCGTCCCCCGTCAACTCATCGACATCCAGGCCGCCTTCGTACGCCGGTCGCAGACCGAGGGCGTCCACCGGGACGACGCCCTGGCGCGGGCCCGGCGCGCCCTGTCCGGCGATCTGCCCGCACTCCTCCAGGCTGACCCGGAACTCACGGCGGTACGCCGGGTGTTCGACTGGGCCGTCGACCACGCGGGCACCGGTGACCTGGACGAGGACTGTCTCTGGTCCGACGAGCCCGGACGGCTCGGCCCGCCGATCGGCCGGCCCCGGACCATCTGGTGCATGCTGGCCAACTTTCCGCGCGAGCGGCCCGGAGCCGTAGGAGCCGTGACGTCCGATACGGCTCCGCAGCGGACCGTACGCGGTCCCCAGGGCTGTCTGAAGGCGATCAGCGCGCTGGCGGGGCCGCACGACGACCTTCGGTATCCGGCCATCAGCGAGAAGGTCGACCCGGAGATGGAACTGGCCGTCGTCATCGGCCCCCGCTCACGCCATCTCACTCCCGAGACGGCCATGGGGGCGGTGGCGGGCTACGTCGGCTTCTGCGACATCGGTTCGCGGGACGTCTCCGAGCGGGACAACAACCGCATGGACCGCGGCAAGGGCTTCGACACCTACGGGATCACCGGCCCCTGGTTCGTCACCGCCGACGAGATCGCCGACCCGCACCGACTGAGCATCCGCTCCTGGGTCAACGGCGAGCTGCGGCAGGACGGCAGCACCGCCGAGATGTTCCACTCCATACCCGACCAACTGGTCTGGCTCACCGAGGCCCTCACCCTCGCGCCCGGCGACGTGCTCTCGACCGGGACGCCGCTGGGGCACCCCCTCGTACGGCCGGGCGACGTGGTCCGTGGCGAGATCGAGGGGCTTGGCACCGTCGAGAACAGAGTCGTCCTCGACAAGTGAGCGGCCGCAGGCCGGCCGTGTCCCGGCCCGCGGGCCGGGAACGTGCCGGCCCGCCCCGCACCGGCCCACCCGCGCAAACACCCGCACAAACACCCGCGAACATGATGAACAAGGAGCAACAGCCATGACAGGACTGACCCTTGACCAGGCGTCCGAGATCGTCGACGCCGCGCTGGGCCACGCACGCGAGCTGGGGCTGCGGCCGCTGGCGATCACCGTGCTCGACCCCGGCGGCAACCCGAAGGTCGTCAAGCGCGAGGACGGTGCGGGCATCCTGCGTCCGCAGATCGCCCACGCCAAGGCATGGGGCTGCCTCGGCACCGGGTCGGGCGGCGCCGCCGGAGCGCGGCACGCCACCCGCGATCCCGCCTTCTTCGCCGCCCTGGCCGCGATCTCCGAAGGCCGGGTCGCCTCCTCCCGGGGCGGGGTCCTGATCCGGGACAAGGACGGCGAACTGCTCGGCTCCGTGGGCGTCAGCGGTGAGCGGCCGGAGAACGACGAGATCGTCGCGGTCTTCGGCGTGGAGAAGGCCGGCCTGGTGGCCGACGCGGGCTGAGTACGGCCCCAAGGGTGGCCGGGACACTGGTGGGTTGATCCCGGCCACCCCCACCGACGGGGCGGCCACCCCCGAGCCGCCTCCGCCGTGGGGGCGCGCCCCACGCCCCCACGGCATCCGCACCCGCCGTACGGCGACGTATACGTCGTCGGCCCGTCGTACGCGGACCTCGCCGTACGCGGACATGGGGTCACGCCCGCGTCACGCCCACGTTCCCAACGGCGAATCCCGTCCCGCCGTTTCGCTCCGGACAACTCCACAAGGCCACGCCCCGACCGCCCGTACCGGCGGCCGGGTACTTCGGCATGACCTGGTGCCTCTCGCGTCCCGTCCTCGCTGTGCCGCTGCGTGTACAGCCGTCGCGACCACGGCCTTTCGGCAGGGTCGAAATCTTTTACCCGCTTCTTGTCGGGCCCACAGAGCGCCACTAGCTTCGACGACCAGCACCTTCAGACACAGGGCCCGGGGACGATTCCCCGGGTGGTCCGACTGATTTCATTCGCGACCGCGGAATTCACACCAGTTATCTGTTCGGCGGTCCATGGACGCTCATCACTCCGGCGGGCGCCGGCACAAGCACCAGGATCGCGGGCCGCCCCGTATCGGACGCAAGGCAGTCGGCGGGATCCGGGCTCCACGGTCCGGACGCCGCCGGTATCCAGAAATGTCGTGAGATAGGACCTGGAATGTATCGAAGCAACGGCGCTTCAGTCAGAAGTCCTGCCCGGACCATGAAACGGCGAGTGGGCGCGGTTGTCGCGGTGCTCGCCCTGTCGGCGGCCGTGGGCTGTTCGGCGAACGGAGCCACACCGGGCGCCGGTGACACGCTCACCATATCCGTCTCGGTCGCCGCGCCGGCGAACGCCCCGATCTTCCTCGCCGACGAGCTGGGCTACTTCGAGGACGAGGGCCTGGACGTCAAGGTCCAGACCGTCGCGAACGCGAGCATGCAGCTCGCCACCGGCAAGATCCAGTACGGCGCGGTCAACACCTCCACCGTGATCCAGGCCGTCGCGCAGAAGATCGGGCTCCAGCAGATCTGTGTGACGCAGGTCGATCCCTCGTACATGCTCGCGGTCAGCGACACGGCGTGGGACCGCAACAACCTGACCGAATCCATGTCGCTCAAGGAGCAGTTGGCCGCTCTCGAGGGCGAGAACATCACCGCGATCGGTGGCCGCACCGTCAACCCGGGGGCCAAGCTGCTGGAGAGTCTGCTGGAGAAGGAAGGTCTTGAGCCGGACTCGATCGGCGTCATCTCCCAGGCGTCCAGCGCCGCTTCGACGGCCGCGTTCCAGAACGGCCAGGTGGGCCTGGTCTTCCAGCCGCAGCCGATTCCCGACCAGGTGCTCTCCGTGTCACCGGGCCGGATCATCTACGACACCGGCAGCTCCCCGCTGTTCGCCGAGCTGAACGGGACCGCCTGGTCGGGAATCGGTACGTCGAAGTCGTACGCCGCCGACCATCCGGACATCAGCGAGAAGGTCTGCGACGCCATCGGCCGGGCCAACAACTATCTGGACACCAAGCCCGAGGACGCGGCGAAAACCCTGCACAAGGACATGAGCGCGTTCGCCGTGGACGTCCTCGCGAAGAGCATGGGCAGCTACAAGTGGGCCAAGGACGCGTCGATGAGCGAGGAGAAGTTCGCCGAGAGCATCAAGGTGCTCACCAACCTCGGGATGTTCGACGCGCCGTCCGCCGAGGTGGTCGAGGCGGCCTACACGGCGGAGTACCAGCCGTGACCGCGTGGACGCAGCCCGCGGACCGTGAGTTGACGCCGAGAAAGGGACGAGGCACAGGATGTTGAAACACGATCTGGGTGTGGATCAGCCGGCGGTGGTCCTACAGGATCTCTCCCACCGCTTCGTAACTCCCAGCGGCGCGATGATGGACGTCCTTCAGGACGTGTCCGTGACCGTCCGGGAGAAGGAGTTCTTCACGGTCGTGGGGCCCAGCGGATGCGGCAAGAGCACCCTGCTGAACATCGCGTCCGGTCTGCTCCAGCCCAAAGCGGGGACGGTGAAGCGCCTCAAAGGCGATCGCGAGCTGGAGAAGCTGGAGATCGGGTACATCACCCAGGACTCCAACCTCTTCCCGTGGTGCACGGTGATCGAGAACGTCATGATGCCGCTGGAGATCCGCAAACTTCCCAAGCGTGAGCGGGTGGAGCGGGCCAGGGACTGGATCAAGATCGTCGGTCTGGAAGGCTTCGAGAACCACTATCCGCGCCAACTGTCCGGCGGAATGCAGAAGCGCTGTGCCATCGCGCGCACCATGGTCTACGAGCCCGAGGTGCTGCTCATGGACGAACCCTTCGGCGCGCTCGACGCGATCACGAAGGTCACGATGCAGAAGACCATTCTGGATCTGTGGCAGCAGCGGCAGACGTCGGTCATGTTCATCACCCATGACCTGACGGAGGCGATCGCCCTGTCGGACCGGGTCGCGGTCATGACGGGTCGGCCCGGACGGATCCGGCGGACGGTGGACATTCCCCTCGAACGGCCTCGGGACGTCTACAACATCACCGACCTGAAGAACTTCCGGGAGCTGCGCCACGAGCTGTGGGACCTGCTCGAGACGGACTTGGAATCCTGATGAGGAGAGGACGAAAGTGATGAGCGGCGGAGCGGGTGCCGAGGGCGGCGGCCAGGAACAACTCACCATGCGCAGGGGCCGGGTGGTCCGGCAGAAGTCCCGGGGGCGGCAGCGCGGACGAGGAGGCGCGCTGATCGCCTTGGGGCAGTTCGGCGTCGTATTCCTGATCCTTGCGCTGTGGCAGCTTCTCAGCGGGCGGGTGATCGACTACTTCCTCATCAGCAACCCCATCGATGTGCTGGGCAGGCTGGTCGATGTCGTGGACGACAGCGCGATGCACCGCAACATCACGGCGACCGGGCAGGAGTTGGTGCTGGGGTGGGCGCTGGGCGCGTCCACCGGCGCCGTGATGGGGTGGGCGCTCGGCGCGGTGCGGATCGTCGGCGAGATCATGGAGCCGATCCTCAACGCGATCAACGGGATCCCGAAGGTCGCCCTGGCTCCGATGTTCCTGCTCTGGTTCGGTCTTGGCATCGGATCGAAGATCGCGATCGCCGGAATGATCGTGTTCTTCCTCGTCTTCTTCAACGTCTACTCGGGCATGCGGACCGTGCCGCAACCGCTGTGCGAGGTGGCGCGGGCCATGGGCGCGTCGCGCATGTTCGTCGTGCGCAAGGTGGTTCTGCCGTCGGTCAGTGTCCCGCTGTTCGCCGGTCTCAAGGCCGGTGTGTCGTTCGCGATGATCGGCGTCATCGCCGCCGAGTTCATCTCGGCGGACGTGGGTCTCGGCTACTACTCGATGACCTCGACGCAGCAGTTCGACCCGTCCGGGCTGTTCGCCGCGCTGGTGATCATCGTGGCGATGGTTGTCGCCGGGACCGCGATCATCGGGGTGTTCGAGCAGCGGGCGCTGAAGTGGCAGCGGTGAGGCGGGGCGTGAGCGGCGAGGTGACCTCGAAGCCCGAGCCCGCGCCCCCGCGTGTGGGTGCGCGCGCAGACGCGGGGCCGTCCGGCCGTTCAGCATGACGACGCGGCCGGGCCGACGCCGAGGCGTCGGCCCGGCCGGACATCGGTCACCGGGTCGAAGGAGTGCGGGTACATGTCCGACGAACTGTCCCGGTGGGGCGCCGGCGCCGCGAACGGCCGGCAGGGGGACGCGGGATGAGCCCGCGCGGTCTCTCCGTGAAGCACACGACGGCCGTCAGTGTCGTCTACGTCGCCGCCATCTTCCTCAGCACGATGGACACGACGATCGTCAACGTCGCCCTGCCGACCATCGGCCGCGCGTTCTCGGTCGAGTCGACCTCCGTGGACGCCGTCTCGATCTCGTATCTGGTCAGTCTCGCGGTCTTCATTCCGGCGTCCGGCTGGCTCGGCGACAGGTTCGGCGGCAAACGGGTCCTGCTGGCGGCGGTGGCGGTGTTCACCCTCGCCTCGGCTCTGTGCGGGCTCGCGTCGGGACTCGGTGAACTCATCGCGTTCAGGCTGCTCCAGGGGGCGGGCGGCGGCATGCTCGTCCCGGTGGGGATGGCCCTGATGCTGCGCAGCTTCCCGCCCGGGGAGCGCGTACGGGCGCTGGCCGCGCTCACCATGGCGAACGCGATCGCGCCGACGATCGGTCCCTCGCTCGGCGGTCTGCTGGTGACGCGGCTGTCGTGGCGCTGGGTGTTCTTCGTCAACGTTCCTGTCGGGGTGGCCGCGTTCGTGTTCGGCGCGCTGTTCCTGCGGGGCACGGCCGTGCGGCGGCCGGGGTGTTTCGACCTCGTGGGGTTCCTGCTCTCGGCGTCCGGCCTGGGGCTGCTCATGTACGGGGTGTCGCAGGGCCCCGACCTCGGGTGGACCGCGCGCCCGGTACTGGCCGGGGTCGTCGCCGGAGCCGTACTGCTGAGTGTGCTGGTGTACGTCGAGTCGCGCTCCCGGGCGCCGCTCATCGACTTCCGGTTGTTCCGGGACCGACTGTTCCGCTCGGGCAGCGCTGTCATGACGCTCGAGTCGGTGGCGTTCCTCAGTGTGATCTACACGGTGTCGCTGTACTTCCAGGACGGCCTGGGGCTGGGGCCGTTGGCCACCGGACTGAGCATCCTGCCCCAGGCGTTGGGGGTGTTGACCGGTTCGCAGGTTGCCAGCCGGTCGCTGTACCGGCGTCTCGGTCCGCGCCGGCATCTCCTCGTCGGGGTGGTCGGGTCGAGCCTGTGCATGGCGCTTCTGGCGTGGGTGACCGTCGGGGGTCAACTGTGGTGCGCGTGGATCGCCCTGTTCGGCATGGGGTTCTCGGTCGGCCAGGTGTTCGTGGCGACCCAGGCGGCGTCGTTCGCGACGGTCTCCGCCGCCGCGTCGGGGGGTGCGGCGACGTTGTTCAACGCCGGGCGCCGGCTCGGCGGTGCCGTGGGCATCGCGGTGGCGACCACCGCGATCGTGCTCGTGGGCGTGGACACACCTGTGGTGGGAGAGCCGGCCGACGACGTCGGCGCCTACCGGGTCGGGTTCCTGGTCGCGGCGGCGATCAATCTGCTGGCCGTCCGCGCGGCGTGGGTGGTCCGGGACGCCGACGCGGCGAGTACGGTGCCGACGGCCCGGCCCCGCGACGGCCGGGACCGGCCACGCCGCAACTGGTCCCGCCGTGACCGATCACGCCGTGACCGATCACGTCGAGACCGATCACGGTGACTGGCGGGCGAGGTTCCGCGTGATCTCGTCCGCCGTGGCGGACAGGGTCGGCGCCAGCTCCGACAGCCTCCCCCGGTCCCACCGGGTACTGGGCCCGGCGACGGTGAGCGCCGCGATGGGGCGTCCGCTGCGGCCGTGAACCGGCACCCCGATCGCGTACACGTCGGTCAGGTGCTCGCCGAGGTTGAGCGCGTAACCGCACTCCCGCACCTGCTCCATCTCCCGCTCGAGCGCGGGCACATCGGCCAGCGTGTGGCGGGTCACCCGCCACAACTCGCCCGGATAGTACGTCCGGACGATCGAGCGCGGCATATGGGCCAGGAGCACCTTCCCGCCGGCGGTGGCGTAGGCCGGCAGGCGCGCTCCGGTGCGGGTGGCGACGCGCAGCGGCTGACGGCCCTGCACCCCGTCCACGAACAGGGCTTCCGCACCGTCGAGGACGACGAGGTTGACCGTCTCGTCGAGTTCGGCGCCGAGCCGGGCGAGGTGCGGGTGGCCGGCGGTCACCAGGTCCTGGTCCCCGCGGGTCTGCCGCCCCAGTTTCAGTGCGGCCGGGCCGAGCCGGTAGCGGCGCGAGTGGAGGTCCTGCTCGACAAAGTCGTGGAATCGCATGATGTTCAGCAGCCGGTGGGCCGTGGAGAGCGCGACACCCAGCTCCCGGCTCAGCTCGGCGACGCCCATCGACTCGTGGGCGGCCAGGACCAGGAGGGTGCGCAGCGACTTGCTCACCGCGTCGTTGGGTTCGCCCTTCTGCATACGGAGATCAGCGCCCCAATCCGTGCTCGTCCGCGCCCGCACAAGCGGTTCAACCGGTGTCGTCGCGGCGAATGATGGGCCAGGCTACCGGAGAAGCCGTTCCCAGGCTTCGACACTGTCGAAGTTATGTGGCGGTGCGGCCGACCCTTCGGGGCATGACACCCGTCCTGACGCCCTTCGGCCTCAGTTGAGTGCGGGAACTTTCCATCCTGTCGAAAAGTTTGCCATTCATATAGATACCAAGCTACCAGGAAGCTAGCATACGGCTACACCAGCGATTACCCCCTCCGGAAGCGGAAGCCATGATCGTGATCAAGTCACCCAGGCGGATGGTCAGGCCGCCGGTATTACCCGGGCGCGGAGATGTCCCGGCGGGCCGAGTAGCCCGATACGGCAGACCGCGGTTGCTCCGGAACACGTAAGCGAAGGGCCATCCCCGTCCGCTCTCGTTCCACCGCCCGCTCACGAGCGCGCTCGGCCCCCGGACAACCGCACCCGGCCCTGGCCGCCGTACCGTCGCGGTCAAGCGTGAACGATGACCGCGGCCCTGTACGCCGGCGGATCACACATCTGACCGCGCGCGGCCATCGGCCCCTCGTTGACAGCTACACATGTCTGGGCACGCCGCTCAAGAGCCGGCGCCCTTCCCCCGCGGCCCGCGCCGCCGAAAGCACCGGTCTCACGCCCGGCGCCGGCGCGAGGACCGCGCCAACACCCTTGATTTCCCCGCCTTCAAGCCGGTGCCGTCACCGGCCGTCCCACCCCGGTGCTGTTCCTCCCAGCACCTGCCTTCCTTCCGCATTCCCTCCAGTCGCTTCACGGACCCATCCGTGAACGACCTGACGCGAAAGAAGTTGATGGCAATGACGACATCAGCTCAGGAAACCTCCACTGAGCCCGAGCCCGAACTCGACCCCCGGCGCTGGATAGCGTTCATGGTCTGTCTCGCGGCGGGTTTCATGGTGCTACTTGACGGTAGCATGATCAACGTCGCGCTGCCGTCGGTCGAGCGCAGCCTCGATCTCACCCCCAGCCAGGTCACCTGGACCCTGTCCGGTTACATCCTGGCGTTCGGTCTGACTCTGGTCACCGCCGGCCGGCTGGGCGACGACTACGGCCGGCGCAGGATGTTCCTCATCGCCCTCACCCTCTTCCTGATCAGCTCCGTATTCTGCGGCGCGTCCCAGAACGGCACCTGGCTGCTGATCTCCCGGATAGCGAGGGGAGCCACCGCCGGACTGCTCAATCCCCAGATCGTCGGCCTGATCCAGCAGATGTTCTCCGGCCGGGAGCGGGGCAAGGCGTTCGGCTTCTACGCCGCGACCGTCGGCATCTCGACCGCGGTCGGCCCGCTGATCGGCGGCGGCATCATGGAGCTGGCCGGTCCCTCGACCGGCTGGCGTTACGTGTTCTACGTGAGCGTGCCGCTCGGTCTCGCCACCCTGATTCTCGCCACCCGCCTCCTGCCCAAGCAGCATGTCGCCCGTGAGCGGGCCAGGCTCGACCTGGTCGGCGCGGCCCTGCTCGGTGTCGTCGTCGTCTCGATCATGCTGCCGGTGACACAGTCCGGAGAGGCGGAGACCAAGCCGAGCTGGTGGTTGCTCGGGGTCGGCATCGTGGCACTCGCGGGCTTCCTCGCCTGGGAGAGGCGGCTCGACCTGGCGGGCCGGCATCCTCTCGTACAGCTCAAGCTGCTCGGCGCGCGTACCTACTCGGCCGGCGCTCTGACCGGCTTCTGCTTCTTCGCCGCACAGCCGAGCATCTTCGTCCTCTGTCAGATCTACTTCCAGCGTGGTCTCGGCTACTCGCCGCTCCAGGCGTCCGTGGCGACCATGTCGTACGCCATCGGGTCCGCGATCGCGGCCATCATCGGTGGCCGGATAGTCCATCTGTTCGGCCGCTGGCTGATCGTCCTCGGGTGTCTGATGACCACGACCGGTATGGGCCTGACCGCGATGCTGGTCGGCTCCGGCACCGACGGCACCACCCTGCCGCTGGCCGCCACGCTGCTGCTGTCCGGGCTGGGGGCGGGGCTCGTCATCGCACCGAACCAGACGCTGGTGATGTCGGAGATTCCCCGGCACGAGGGCGGTACGGCCGCCGGTGTCTACCAGACCGGACTCAGGGTGGGCTCGTCCATCGGCGTTCCGCTCGCCATGACGCTGTACTTCAGCGGGCTCACGGAGAACCGTGGTGATGTTCCGGTGGCCGTGGGTCAGGGCATGACCGTCACCACGATGATCTTCGGGGTGGCTCTGGTGGTGTCGCTGGTCAGCGTGCTGCTGCTCGGCAGGCACAGCGCCGCCACCGCGCCGGCGGCCGACAAGGCACTCGCGGCACCGGCGCGGTAGCCGAGCGACAAAGGGCAAGGAGCGAGGAGTTCGACATGCGCGCACGCGTACGTGACGACAGTGAATCGAAGTTCACCAGGACGAACAGGGGTGGCGGATGGACAAGGTAGTCACGTCGGCCGCGGCGGCGGTGGCGGACATCGGGGACGGATCCCTGCTGGCCGTGGGCGGTTTCGGGCTCTGCGGAGTCCCCAACGCGCTGATCCGGGCCGTGCACGACGCCGGTCCGCGCGCGCTGCGTGTCGTTTCCAACAACTGCGGTGCCCAGGACTCGGGACTCGCGACCCTGCTGGCCTCGCACCGTATCGAACGGGTCACCGGGTCCTACGTCGGCGCGAACAAGGAGTTCGAACGCCAATACCTGGCGGGAGACATCGAGTTGGAGCTGATACCGCAGGGCACGCTGGCCGAGCGGCTGCGGGCGGGCGGCTGCGGCATTCCGGCCTTCTTCACGCCGGCGGGCGTCGGTACGCCGGTCGCGGACGGCGGGATGCCATGGCGGTACGCCCCTGACGGGAGCGTCGCGGTGGCATCTCCGCCCAAGGAGGTCCGTACGTTCGGCGGCCGGGAGTACGTCCTGGAGGAGGCGATCACCACCGACTTCGCCCTGGTCCGCGCCGCACGCGGCGACCGCCACGGGAATCTCGTGTTCAACAAGTCCGCACGGAACTTCAACCCGCTGGCCGCGATGGCGGGCCGGGTGACGATCGCCGAGGTCGAGGAGTTGGTCGAGCCGGGAGAACTGGACCCCGACGTGGTGCAGTTGCCCGGTGTCTTCGTACAGCGGGTGGTCGTCCTGACCCCCGCCCAGGCCGCGGACAAGGGAATCGAGAACCGCACCGTACGCCAGGAGGCGGCCAACTGATGCCCTGGACCGAGAGCGAGATGGCGGCGCGCGCCGCCGCCGAACTGCCCGACGGCGCCTACGTCAACCTCGGGATCGGGCTCCCGACCCTGATCCCCGACCATCTGCCGCCCGGTGTCGACGTCGTCATGGAGTCGGAGAACGGGATTCTGGGCGTCGGCCCCTACCCGGCCGACGACCAGGTGGATCCGGACCTGATCAACGCCGGAAAGGAGACGGTGACGGTCCGGCCCGGCGCGTCCTTCTTCGACTCGGCCCTGTCGTTCGGGATGATCCGCGGCGGTCATATCGATGTAGCCGTGCTGGGCGCGATGCAGGTCTCGGAACGCGGGGACCTGGCGAACTGGGCCGTCCCCGGAAAGATGATCAAGGGTGTCGGCGGTGCGATGGACCTCGTCCACGGCGCGCGGCGGGTCATCGTGCTGATGCGGCACACGACCCGCGACGGCGCTCCGAAGATCCTCACCGAGTGCGCCCTGCCGCTGACGGGGCGCCGTTGCGTCAACCGGATCGTCACCGATCTCGGCGTCCTGGACGTCACCGCCGGCGGCCTGGTTCTCGTCGAGACCGCGCCGGCCGTGACACCCGCCGCGATCAGGGCCGCGACCGGCGCGACGATCCATGAAGCGAAGGAGTGAGTGGTATGCCCTATCCCCGTGACATCTACCTCGTGGACGCGGTCCGCACTCCCGTGGGGAAGTACGGCGGCGCTCTGTCGGGTGTGCGTCCGGACGATCTGGCGGCCCATGTCGTACGGGAGTTGATCGCCCGGTCGCCCGGTCTGGATCCGGAGCGGATCGACGACGTGGTGTTCGGCAACGCCAACGGTGCCGGGGAGGAGAATCGCGACGTGGGCCGGATGGCCGCCCTGTTGGCGGGGCTGCCCACGTCGGTGCCGGGGGTGACGGTGAACCGGCTGTGCTCGTCGGGTCTGGAGGCCGTGATCCAGGCGGCGCGGGCGATCGCGGTCGGTGACGCGTCGGTCGTCGTCGCCGGTGGTGTGGAGTCGATGAGCCGCGCGCCGTGGGTCATGCCCAAGCCCGACCGGGCGTTCCCCGCCCGTGGGTCGGAGCTGCACTCCACCACCCTCGGCTGGCGGATGGTCAATCCCCGGATGGAGCCCCGGTGGACGATCCCGCTGGGTGAGAGCGCCGAGCTGATCGCCGACAAGCACGGCATCAGCCGGGAGCGGCAGGACGCGTTCGCGCTGGCGAGCCATGAGAAGGCGGCGCTGGCGTGGGAGGCCGGGCTGTTCGATGCCGAGAGCGTCCCCGTGGAGGGCACCGGGCTGAAGCGGGACGAGACGATCCGCGCGACGACGTCGCTCCAGGCGCTGGCCGCACTCAGGCCCTCGTTCCGCGAGGAGGGCGGGACCGTGACGGCGGGCAACTCCTCACCGCTCAACGACGGTGCGGCGGCGTTGCTGGTGACCGACGAGGCGGGCCTGGCGGCGACGGGCCGTGAACCTCTGGCGCGGGTGCGGGCATCGGCGGTGACGGCGATCGATCCGCGATACTTCGGGCTCGGCCCCGTACGGGCCGTACGGATCGCCCTGGAACGGGCCGGGCGTACGTTCGCGGACCTGCGGACGCTGGAGCTGAACGAGGCGTTCGCCGCCCAGGCACTGGGCTGCCTCGCCGAATGGCC
The DNA here is from genome assembly GCF_045040295.1 of Streptomyces sp. NBC_01506. NCBI lineage: Bacteria > Bacillati > Actinomycetota > Actinomycetes > Kitasatosporales > Streptomycetaceae > Streptomyces > Streptomyces sp. NBC_01506. Next base: position 108,143 of record NZ_CP109422.1, read on the forward strand.
CGAGCTGGACCCGGACACGGTCAACCCGCGTGGTGGCGCGATCGCCATCGGGCACCCCCTGGGCGCGTCGGGCGCCCGGATCACCGGGGCCGTCGCGCACCAGCTCGCCGCCGCCGGGACCGGTACCGGCGTGGCCGCGCTGTGCGTGGGCGTGGGTCAGGGGCTCGCGCTGGTCCTGGAGCGCTGATCCGGATGCCCGAGGTTCCCGAGGTCCCAGAGGTCCCAGAGGAGTAGTTCCGTGTCCGAGAGCCGCACACAAGAGAGAGATGAAGACTGATGCACACGCACACCACCGTCGCGATCGTCGGCGCCGGGCCCGCGGGTCTGCTGCTGGCCAGGCTGCTGCACCGGGCCGGGATCGACTGTGTCGTACTGGAAAGCCGTGACCGCGCCTACGTCGAGGCCCGCCAGCGCGCGGGAATCCTCGAACAGGGCACCGTGGACGTCCTGCGCGCGGCCGGTGCCGGGGAGCGGCTGGACCGGGAGGGGCTGCCGCACGACGGTGTCGAACTGCGCTGGGCGGGCCGCGGGCACCGTATCGACTTCCCCGCGCTGGCGAACGGCCGGCGCGTGTGGATCTACGCCCAGACCGAGATGGTCAAGGACCTCATCGCGCTTCAGCTCGCCGAGGGGCCGCCCCTGCTGTTCGAGGCCCCGGTGACAGCAGTCACCGGCCCCGACACCCAGCGGCCCACCGTCAGTTACGCCCACGAGGGGGCGGAGCGGACACTGACCTGTGACTACGTCGTCGGCTGCGACGGGTTCCACGGTGTGACCCGGCGCGCCGTCCCGGACGCGCTCACCACGACGTACGAGCGCGAATACCCCTATAGCTGGCTCGGCATCCTGGCTGATGTGCCGCCTCCCAGCGACGAGTTGATCTACGCACACTCCCCGCGCGGGTTCGCCCTCGCCAGCATGCGGTCCCGGTCGGTCAGCCGCCTCTACCTTCAGGTGCCCAACGGCACCGACCCGGCGCAATGGCCGGACGAACGCGTCTGGGACGAGCTGGAAGCCCGGCTGGACCTCGACGGCGGGCGCAAGCTCACACGAGGGCGGATCACCCAGAAGTCGGTGCTGCCGATGCGCAGTCACGTCACCGAGCCGATGAGCTACGGCCGGGTGTTCCTGGCCGGGGACTCCGCGCACATCGTTCCGCCCACCGGCGCCAAGGGTCTCAACACCGCCGTCGCCGATGTCGTCGTCCTCGCGCGGGCGTTCGACCAGCTCCACCGCACCGGCTCCGGCGAACTGCTCGACGCGTACTCCGAAACGTGCCTGCGCCGCGTCTGGCAGGCCGAGCAGTTCTCGTACTTCATGACCAGCACCCTGCACACCGACCCGGAGCAGAGCCCGTTCACGACCCGTCTACAGATCGCCCAGCTCGAACGCATCGCCTCCTCCCCGCACGCCGCCGCCGAACTCGCCGGGAGCTACGTCGGTCCACCCCTGCCCTGACCCCGTCCCCCTTACTCACCCACGACACCGCTAGGGAGCCTTGAGATGACCAACGAGCCCCTGCCCGACGGCCTGAGCCAGCGGGACATCGACACGGAGATCGCCCGCATCCACGCCGTGGCGGCCGGCGGTGAACACCACCCGCCACGTGACTTCCCGCCGTACCGCAGCAGTCACTTCCGTCATCCGCACCAGCCCCTGATACCGGTGCGCGATCCCGAAGCGGTCGAACTGTCCGGCCCCGCCTTCGGTGTCACCGACGTGACCGCGCTGGACCACGACCTGACCCGGCAGCACCCCGGAGAGCCACTGGGCGAGCGCATCACCGTCAGCGGACGCGTCCAGGACCGCTCGGGTCGTCCGGTACGCGGCCAGCTCGTCGAGCTGTGGCAGGCGAACGCCTCCGGGCGGTACGCGCACCAACTCGACAGGCACCCGGCGCCGCTCGACCCCAACTTCACCGGATTCGGGCGGTGTCTGACCGACGACGAGGGCCGCTACCACTTCACGACGATCAAGCCCGGGGCCTATCCGTGGCGCAACCATGTGAACGCCTGGCGCCCGGCCCATATCCACTTCTCCCTCTTCGGGACCGCTTTCACGCAGCGCCTGGTCACCCAGATGTACTTTCCCGGCGACCCGCTGTTCGCGCACGACCCGGTGCTCCAGTCCGTCACCGACCCGAGCGCCCGCGACCGTCTCGTCTCCGTTTACGACCACGCTCTGTCCACCCCGGAGTGGTCCCTCGGATATCGCTGGGACATCGTCCTCGACGGACCGTCCGCCACCTGGACCGAGGAAGGCCACTGATACCGATGACGACGAACCCCACCCCCTCCCAGACCGTCGGGCCTTTCTACGGTTACGCCCTGCCCTTCCCCGGCGGCGGCGAGGTGGCCCCCGTCGGCCACCCCGACACCATCACGCTGCACGGATACGTGTACGACGGCGAAGGCAGGCCCGTACCGGACGCGCTTGTCGAGTCCTGGCAGCCGGATCCCGGGGGCAGTCGCGCGGGCAGGCCCGGATCACTGCGTGGTGACCCCGTCACCGGCCGGCCGGCCGGGCGCGACGGCGTGGCCTTCACCGGATTCGGCCGCGTGGCCACCGACGCCGACGGCCACTGGGCCATCCGCACCCTGCCACCAGGCGCGGTCTCCTACATCAGCCTCGTGGTCTTCGCCAGGGGCCTGCTCCACCATCTGCACACCCGCGCCTATCTGACGGACACGCCCGGGGACCCGCTCCTGGACTCCCTCCCGGCGGCCCGGCGCCCGACACTGATCGCCCACCCCGAACCGCACCGTGGCTACCGCTTCGACGTCCGCTTGCAGGGCGACGGCGAGACGGTCTTTCTGGAGTTCTGATCCCCATGGAGTACGACAGCGATGCCGGGCTGCTCGCCCCCGGGCGGGTGGGATCCCCGGCCGAGACCGCCACGTCCGACGCCGCCTTTCTGCGGGCGATGCTCGACGCGGAGGCGGCGCTCACGCGCGCTCAGGCGGCCTGCGGTCTCGCTCCGGCGCAGGCGGCGCGCGCGGTGACCGAGGCGGCGGGCTCGGACCGTTTCGATGTACGGGACGTGGCCCGGCGCGCGCGTGCGGGCGGCAATCCGGTGATTCCGCTGGTGGCGGATCTGACGGCCGCCGTGCCCGGGGCCGCCGCGGACCATGTCCACCGCGGGGCCACCAGCCAGGACATCCTCGACACCGCGGCGATGCTGGTCGCGTCGAGAACACTGCCGCTCGTCCTGGCCGACCTCGAACGGAGCTGCGCCGCGCTGGAGCGGATCGCGCGGGAGCACCGGGACACCGTCATGCCGGGCCGGACCCTCACCCAGCACGCGGTGCCCACGACCTTCGGTCTGAAGGTGGCCGGCTGGCGGTCGCTGCTGCTCGACGCGCGCGATCGCCTCACGACCGTCCATGCGTCGCTTCCCGCCCAACTCGGGGGCGCGGCAGGCACATTGGCGGCCCTCGGCGCGTGGGCGGCGACCGGCGAGGACGTGGGACCGCGGGTGCTGACCGCCTTCGCGCGAGAAACCGGGCTGAGCGAACCGCCGCTGCCCTGGCACACATTGCGTACACCGGTGGCCGATCTCGCGGGCGCGCTCGCCTTCACCGCCGGGGCCCTCGGCAAGACGGCGGCCGACGTCCTCGTCCTGACCCGGACCGAGATCGGCGAGGTGAGCGAGGGGGACGCGGGCGGCTCCTCCGCCATGCCGCACAAGACCAACCCCGTACGCGCCACGCTCATCGCGTCGGCCGCGCGCCGGGCGCCCGCGCTCGCGAGCGTGCTGTACGGGTCGATGGCGGCGGAGGACGAACGGCCGGCGGGCGCCTGGCACGCCGAATGGGAGTCGCTGCGTGATCTGTTGCGGCTGGTGGGCGGTGCGGCCCGGGACTGCGTCCAACTCGCGGAAGGGCTGCGGATTCATCCGTACCGCATGCGTGAACATCTCGACCACACCGATGGGTTGATCGTCTCGGAACGTCTGGCCGCCGCTCTCGGTGTCCGGTTGGGCCGCGCGCGTGCGGCGAAGCTGCTGAGATCGGCCGCCGAAAGGGCGCGTACCGAAGCCGAAAGCCTCCAGGACGTACTGGCCGACCCTGACCTCCTCGCCGACCTGCCGGAGCTGGCCGGACTCGTGACGGACGAACTCCTCGACCCCACCCGGTACACCGGCTCCGCCGGCGTCCTCACCGACCGCGCACTGGAGCGCCGATGAACGACAGCACGCTGTACCACCGAGCCGAAGGCGCTCCCGGCGCTCCCCCGCTTCTGCTCGGCCCGTCCCTCGGCACCTCCACCGCCCTGTGGGACGCGGTGGCGCCCGAACTGTCGGCCTCCCACCGGGTCGTACGGTGGGATCTGCCCGGCCACGGCCGCTCCGGCGCGGGCCTCGTCCGGCCGGGCGCGAGCGTCGCCGACCTCGCCGCCCTGGTCCTGGATCTCGCCGACTCGCTGCGCGTCGGCCGCTTCTCCTACGCGGGTGTCTCGCTCGGCGGCGCGGTGGGCCTGTGGCTGGCCGTCCACCGTCCCGAGCGGATCGACCGGCTGGCGGTGATCTGCTCGTCGGCGCACTTCGGCGACGGCGGACCCTGGCGGGAGCGGGCGGCGCTGGTGCGGCGGGAGGGGATGGGGCAGGTCGCAGCGGCGGCGGCCGGCCGCTGGTTCACCCCCGGTTTCACGGTCCCCCGTCTCCTGGACGACCTGCGGAACACGAACCCCGAGTCGTACGCGGCCTGTTGCGACGCCCTGGCGTCGTACGACGTGCGTGACCGACTGCCGGCGATCACCGCGCCGACCCTGGTGATCGCGGGCCGCGAGGACCCGGTCACCCCGCCCGTCCACGCACGGGAGATCGCCGACGCGATCCCCGGTGCCACGCTCAACGAGTTGGCCCACACCCCGCATCTCGCCCCGGCGGAGCGGCCTCGTGAGGTCCTTGCCGCGCTGCGGGCCCACTTCCCGGCTGGTCCGGACGTGGGGTCAGGGTCCGGGTCCGGGTCCGGCTCCGGGTCAGGGTCAGGGATGACGGTGCGGCGCGAAGTTCTGGGCGACGCCCATGTGGACGCCGCCCAGGCGCGGACGACGCGATTCACCGAACGCTTCCAGGGCTTCATCACCCGGTACGCCTGGGGCGAGATCTGGACCGATCCCACGCTCTCGCGCCGGGAGCGGAGCCTGATCACTCTGACGGCGCTGGTCGCCCACAACCACCACGCCGAACTGGCCATGCACGTCAGAGCTGCGCTGCGCAACGGGCTCACCTCCGAGGAGATCGGCGCCGTGCTGCTCCAGACGGCGGTGTACTGCGGCGTACCCGCGGCGAACGCGGCGTTCGGGATCGCGCAACAGGTGGTGGCCGAGGCGGAAGCGGAGGCGGAAGCGGAGTGATCGGCGTCCCCGGGGGCGAGGCTGACGACGGAGTGACGGTCGGCGGGTCGGCGGGCCGCCCGCGTCCATCACGTACTGGCCGGTAGAGATCTATGCGCGGCAGGGCACGCGCCTCTACCGTCGGGGCACCGTCGCGCGCCGTTCGCCGCCCAGGAGGTCTCATGTCACCCCCCACCGCACGCCGTTCCAGAAGCAGACTCGCCGTCCTGGCACTCGTCGCAGCCCTCGGAGCGGCCTCGTTCACCGCCCCTCCCCCGGCCGTCGCCTCCGGGGCCGTCGCCGCCGACGCGGCCGACGCGGCCGACGACGGGGACTACCTCGTCGGGCGCGGTATCGCCGACGTCACGGGCGAGGCCGCCGAGACCGGGATGATGGGCTACTCGAGCTTCGACCAGAAGACGTCCGGCATCCATCAGCGGCAGAGGTCGCGCGCGTTCGTCGTCGCCGACCGGTCGACCGGCAAGCGCGTGGTGTACGTCAACGCCGACCTCGCGATGATCTTCCAGTCCGTGCAGCAGGGCGTCATCTCACGCCTCAAGGAGCGCTACGGCAGCCTGTACGGCGACGAGAACGTCCTGCTGTCCGCCACCCACACCCACTCCGGGCCCGGCGGCTACTCCCACAACGTCGCGTACAACCTCTCCGTCCTCGGCTTCCAGAGCGCCACCTACCGGGCCATCGTCGACGGCATCGTCGAGTCCGTCGTCAAGGCACACGACGATCTGAGGCCCGGCACCATCAGCCTGGGCACCGGCACACTCACCAACGCCAGTGTCAACCGCTCCCGGACCGCCTTCGACCGCAATCCGGCCGCCGACCGGGCGGCCTTCCCCGGCGGCATCGACCCCGCCATGACCGTGCTGCGGTTCCGGCAGGGCGACAAGGACGCGGGCGCGATCAGTTGGTTCGCCACCCACAACACCTCGATCACCAACGAGAACACGCTCATCAGCCCCGACAACAAGGGCTACGCCTCCTACGCCTGGGAACACGACCTGGAGGGCGTGCGCTATCTCGACAACACACCGGGCTTCGTCGCCGCCTTCCCCAACACCAACGCCGGCGACATGTCCCCCAACCTCAATCTGAAGCCCGGATCGGGCCCGACCGAGGACGAGTTCGAGAACGCGCGCGTCATCGGTGAGCGCCAGCTCGACAAGGCCCGCGAGATCTACCAGGACGCGAAGCCCATCAGCGGCGGTGTCGACTCCCGCCTCGCGTACGTCGACATGGAGAACGTGACGGTGGACGGGGCGTACACCCCGGACGGGAAGGAACACCGCACCTGTCCCGCCGTCGTGGGCGCGTCCACGCTCGCGGGCAGCGTCGAGGACGGTCCGGCGATCCCCGGCTTCGAGGAGGGCATGCGCACGCCGGTCGCCTCCATCATCGAAGCACTCCAGATCGACACCCCCGCCTGGCTCGCGACCTGCCAGTACCCGAAGGCGAGCCTGATCCCCACCGGTCTGCTCAGCAACCTCTACCCGGTCACCCCGAAGATCCTTCCCCTGCAGATCATGAAGATCGGCGAGCTGCATCTCGTCGCCGGTCCGGGCGAGTTCACCATCACCGCCGGGCTCCGTGTCCGCCGTACCGTGGCGGAGCAGCTCGGTGTCCCGCTCGACCGGGTGCTGCTCCAGGGGTACGCCAACTCCTACAGCCAGTACGCGACGACACCGGAGGAGTACGACAGCCAGCAGTACGAGGGCGGCTCCACGCTCTACGGCCGCTACACGCTGCCCGCCTACCAGCAGGAGTACGCACGGGTCGCGGAGTCCCTGCGCGAGGGCACCGCGCTCGACCGGGGTACGGCGCCGCCGGACGAGTCGGGCCGGCAGTTCAGCTTCCAGACGGGTGTCGTGTACGACAACCCGCCGCCCAGCAGCGCGTTCGGTGCCGTACTGACCCCGCCGGACGCGTCGTACACCCGCGGCCGGACCGCGACCGTCGAGTTCGCCACCGGACACCCGAAGAACAACCTCCGTCGGGGCGGCACCTTCCTGGAGGTACAGCGGCTGGTCGACGGGAAGTGGGAGCGGGTGCTCGACGACGGCGACTGGCGGACCACGTACCGGTGGACACGTCTCAACGGTCTCACCGGCACGTCGAAGGCCACGATCACCTGGGACATCGGCGCGGACACCGCTCCCGGCAGCTACCGGATCGTGCACCACGGCGACTCGAAGAACCTCTTCGGGAAGATCACCCCGTTCACGGGGGCGTCCCCGACGTTCACGGTGAGCTGAGAACCGTGGCTACCGGGCCGGTGGTGTACTTCTTCTTCCGCCGCCGGCCCGGTAGCGGGGTGCGGGGGCGGCGGGATCCGTCCGGCGGCGCGCGCGGGTAACCCGTTCGGCCCCCGGGCGGGCGCATCGCCGCGAGGAGAGCGGCCCCGGCGCAACGCCACCGCGCATGATGAGCCGGTGATCAGTGTCCTGTTCGCCGTGCTGACCTCGATCAGCAACGGCTCCGCCAACGTGCTCCAGCGGCGCGCCGCGGCCACCGTGCCCCAATCCAATTCCATGCACCTGTCGCTGATCGGGCATCTGCTCCGGCAGCCCGTCTGGCTCGCGGGTATCGGGCTGGTGATCGTCGCGGCGCTCTGCCAGGCGGTGGCGCTGGCGACCGGGCCCATCGCCGTCGTACAGCCGATCTTCGTCATCGAGCTGCCCATGACCCTGCTGATCGCGAGCTACGTCTTCCGTTCCCGGCTGCCGCGCCGGGCCTGGTACGGCGTGGCAGCGGTGACCTTCGGTCTCGCGGTGGGCCTCGGTTCGGCCGCGCCCACCGGTGGCACCGAGACCGTGCCGGGTCTCTCCTGGATCCCGGCGCTGATCGTGACCGGGATCTTCGAGGCCGTGGTGGTCGCCGTCGCGCTCCGGACCCGGAAGAACGCGCGGGCCGCGCTGCTGGGACTCGCGGCGGCCTGCGCGTACGCCCTGACCGCCGCGCTTCTCAAGGACGCCGTGGCCCGGCTCGGGGGCGGGTCGGGGATCGCCGTGTTCTTCGCGTCCTGGCAGTTGTACGCCACCGCGGCCGCCGGAATCGGCGCGCTGTTCCTCCTCCAGAACGCCCTCCAGGCCGGCTCCCTGGTCGCGTCCCAGCCGATGCTGACACTCGGCGACGCGCTGATCAGCATCACCTACGGGGTGACGCTGTTCGGCGAGAGCATCCGCACCGGCTGGTGGTTGCTGCCCGAACTCATCGCGCTCGCCCTCATCACCGCCGGCTGCTTCGAACTGGCCCGTTCTCCCCTGGCGGCGGGCATCTCCCCGCCCAAGCCGCGCACCCGCTGACTTCGCGGAAGTGCTCCGGCCATCGATATCCTGCCGGACATGACCAACTCGTATACGGGCCTTGACGATGCCGGGGTCGCGACCGCCGCGGCGAGCGCCGGCGCGGACGTTGTGCGCGCCATGTACGGCCGGCCCCTCAGCCGTATCGACAAGGGCGGCGGGGACTTCGCCACCGCCGCCGACGTGGCGGCCGAGAAGGCGATCCTCGACATCATCCGTGCCGCCCGGCCCGATGACGCCGTCCTGGGCGAAGAGGGCGGGCAGCAGGGTGGCGCGGACGCGGCGCGCCAGTGGTTGGTGGATCCCCTGTGCGGCACGCTGAACTACGCCGTCGGCACCATGGCGGTGGCGGTCAACGTGGCGCTGCGCGGCGGTGCGGCGGCGGTGGCGGACCCGTTCAGCGGCGAGATCTTCTTCACCGACGGTGAGACGGCCCGGGTGCGGCACGACGGTGCGGACGCCCTGTTGGCGCCGACGCCCGCGACCCACCTGGTGGACGTGAACCTGGACCCGCCGTTTCCCCAAGTGCCCGCATTCCGCGCCGTGGACCTGTTGGCCCACCCCGGATTCGCCGAACGGTTCCGGCCCCGGGTCGTCTCGACGTCGCTCGCGCTGGCCTGGGTCGCCGCCGGCAGACGCGCGGCATACGTCACCACCGGCGCCGACCTGTCCGGGAGCGTCCATTTCGCCGCCGGAATCGCCCTGTGCCGGGCCGCCGGCTGTGTGGTCACCGGCATCGACGGCACCCCGGTCGGACAGGGCGGCCACGGCCTCGTCGCGGCGGCCGACGACGAGACCCACCAACTGCTGATGTCGATGACGCGCGGCTGAGGCCCGCCGCCCCGTGTCGCGGGATTGTCAGGTGGCGCGCGCGGGCGCAGGCCGGTCGAAGAGGTTCAATTCGTCGTCGTCCGGGGCTCCGAAATGCTCCGCGTACTCCGCGAGCATGCCGGGGGTGACCGGGACGGTCCCCCAAGCGCCTTCCACGGCCGACGTCGTCTTTCCCGAGCCGGGAAGGCCACAGACAAGGATCAACACCGGCCGGGCCGACAACATCACCACCACCGTCTCCATCCACGATTCAGCTCTGAGTGCCGGTACTGACGATGTGGAGCGGTTCAGCGTGGCGGGCCCAGGACGACCCGACCGTACATGCCGGGCAGCGGCGCGCAGGTACGTCCCCATTCGGGCGGTGCCCAGCACGCACGCGTCATGGGACAGCGCTGGGACAGCGCTCCCGTCGCTCCCGCACACGTCAACTGTCAGTCATGCGGGGCGAGTCGGACGAGGCCGGTGTCGAGCATGATGCGATCGACTGTGTCGGCCAGTGTGCTCCCGGCGCCGATGACACTCTCGGCACCGTCGGGCAGGAGATCCAGCGGCCTGAACCAGTCGCGCAGCTCCCTCTCGCCGTACTCGCCCGCCTGGGGCTTGGTCGCATGCCGGACCAGGGTCTGTTCGAAGGGGACATCCAGGTAGTAGCCGTGTGTCGGGCCACGATGGTCCGCGCGCAGCCCGCTGAGCATGGGGCCGTAGTGATCGGCGTAGAGGATGCCCTCGACCACGACGTGGTAGCCGGCGTCGAGTGAGTACCGGGCGACGGCGTCGATCAGGCCGATGTTCGCCGCGCCGGGCCGGTCGCGTTCGCGGAGAACGACACGCCGGAGATTGTCCTGACCGACCAACGCCAGCCCACGGCCGAATCGTTCCCGGATCGCCGCCGCGACCGTCGACTTGCCCGAGGCGCTGTTGCCCCGCAGGACGACGAGCCGGGTCTGCGCAGTGCCCACCCTCATCCGCGTCACCCTAGGCCGTGTCTTCAAAGTCCCGCCTGGCCCGCGATGGCTTCGTTCGTGTTCAGCGGTTCCGGCTCACTTTCCGTGGAGGGCCGACCGACCGTAATGTCGCCCCTTTATGACCGGCAGTGAGAGGCTGATGCGAGCCAGTACTACGACTTGGGCGACCAAACCCTGTGGAATCCGTCCGACGGAGCGTCCCGGCTGTTCATGAGCCAGGTCAGCGTCTATCAAGCTGAAGTGGGTCTGCCATCCGGCATCGGCCCCATGGAAGCTGACGAGTGTCAGATCGACCCCATCGCATTCGCCGTGTTCGTCGACGCACTGCTCGCCTGGCACAGCGAAACCAGGCACGCCGTCATGGCCACCCTGTCCGAAGGGTTCGTCGCCACCGTGCTGGCCTTGGCCGAGAAAGCCAAGATCGAGGTGAACTGGCAGGCGGCCGAGAGCGCCGAGAGCCGCTGTCTCAAGGCGGCTACGGATCCCCATGCGAAGGAGTGGACAGCCGCGCTGCGGCAGAAGTCACGCGCGCTCACCCGGCACATGGCGACCTGAGGACCTTCTGCCAGGCACCTGAATCCACGTCGTACGTCGCGAACACCCCTCATTGCTCGTACGACTCGACCTCGGCGACCGGTCGTGGTACGACGCGGTCCGGGTCCTCGCCGCTGTCCGCGCCCGCCCTACGTCGGCGCAGCAGGTCCCAGCACTGGTCGAGCCGCTGTTCAAGGTCCTGGAGCCGGGCGCGTTCCGCCGCGCTGAGGCCCTTGCCGGGGGCCTGTTCGCGCAGCCGGTGTTCCTCCGCGACCAGGGTGTCGATCGTCCGCAGAATGTCGTCCGCCATCACTGCCTCCGCTGTTGTGGGCCGCCGACGAGCCGATGGGCGGCGCCGGTTCGTCCGGTGTCGCCCATCACAGCATCTCCAGCGGTACCGGGCCCCGCACGGGCGGGAACGCCGCGTCGAGGGTGGCGAGGTCGTCGTCGGTCAGGGTGAGTGTGAGCGCGGCGTGGTTGGCGCGCACGTGTTCCGGCCGGCCCGCCCGGGGGATCGCGATGACGCCGCTGCGGCGCAGGACCCAGGCCAGGGCCACTTGGGCCGCCGTGACCCGGTGGCGGCGGGCGACGGCTTCGAGTGCCGGGGCGGTGAGCAGCCGTCCTTGCTCGACCGGGGAGTACGCCATGACCGGCAGGCCGCGCTCCTGGCACCGGGGCAGCAGGTCGTACTCGATGCCGCGCCGGGCCGGGTTGTACAGGACCTGGTTCGTGGCGACGGCGTCGCCGCCCGGCACCCCGGCCAGTTCCCGTAGATCGGCGGGGTCGAAGTTGCTGACGCCCCAGTGGCGGATCTTGCCCGCGCGGAGCAGTTCGCCGAACGCGGTGATCGTCTCCTCCAGGGGAACGGAGCCGCGCCAGTGCAACAGGTAGAGGTCGATGCGATCGGTCCGCAGACGCTTCAGACTGCGTTCACAGGCGTTGACGGTCTCCACGCGGTCCGCGTTGTACGGCAGGACTTTCGTCACCAGGAACGCCTCATCGCGCCGGGCGGCAAGCGTCTCCCCGATCAGTTCCTCCGCGGCGCCCTGCCCGTACATTTCGGCCGTGTCGACAAGGGTCATGCCCAGATCCAGCCCCAGCAGCAGGGACTGTTTCTCGCTCCCCCGGCGCGCCGGGTCCTGTGCCCAGCCCCATGTGCCCTGTCCCAGCACGGGAACGTGCTCTCCCGTGGGCAGCGGAACAGTGCGCACGTCGTGTGTCGGTCCCATCGCGGGGCCGCTCCTCTCGCTCGAACCGTCCCGGCGCGGTGTCCCCGCTGTCCACCCGCTCCACGCCGCGGGTCTTGCGTCTCCTTCCAGGCTCTCACCGGGGCGCCCCCTGTCAACCGCGACGGAAACCGCGACAGCGGCCACCGCGGCTTCGCCGGAAAGGCCGAGACATGACCTTCGGCGGGTCGGTCCCTTGCACCCCACAGTGGTCTAGACCTAACGTGTGCTGCTCGCGGCCCGCCCGTTACGTACAGAGGACCGATCCTGTGATCGACATCGTTGTTGTACTCCGTGCCGAAGACGCCGTACTCGACTTCCTGACCGTTCTCGCCGACGGAGAGGCCGCCCTCGTCCTCGCCGATCACGGCCGGACGCTCACCTTCCCCGCCACCCAGGGCCCGGCCGAACGGCTCGCCCGGATCGGCGGGCAGGTGCGTCCGGCCGACGACCGGGCCGGAGTGTCCGGGCCGCACTCCCTCGCGGAGCTGGTACGCGAGGCCGGCGGCGACCGCGACGCGCGCGTATGGACGCACTCGCCGGCCGACAACCGGCGCAGCCGGGGGCGGGTCGGCCGGGACACGGCGATCGGCTGCGCGGACCGCGATGTGCGGCACGCCGTCGGCTACTCGCCGTATCTCCAGGTCGTGAGCGACTTCGACCGCCCGCTGGACCGTGAACTCATCGCCGCGAAGCTCGACTTCGTCAACCGGGCGTGCGAGCACCTGCTCACGGCGCCCTCGCCGGAGTACGTCGTCCAGACGCCCCGTATACCGGCGACCGAGCGCTTCTTCCACGCCGACGCAGGCGGCGACGAGCGCGAACGGCTGTTCGCCCTGCTCGCGAGCCTGGACGACGAGGCCGCGTCCATCCCGGATCCCTGGGAGTTCGGCAGTTCGCCGTACGAGAAGGACCGGCTGGACGCGACCGCGGCGTGGGTGTTGGGCCACCGTGCCGCGACCGGCGGGTCGCTGGTCGAAGTGGGCGCGTGCGAAGGTGCCCTGACGCACCGTCTGGTGGCGGCGGGCTGCGCCGTTCACGCCACCGAGCCCAATTCGCTGTTCAGGAAGCGCCTGAAGGAGGCCGTGGGCGGTACGGACAGCGCCCGGGTCTCCTCCACCGATCTCGCGGAACTCGCGGAACTCGCGGAACTCGGCGAAGGCGCCCAGCCCCGCGCAGGAGCCCATCTGCTCATCGAGATGCTCTACTACGGCCAGGACCTCGACCTCCTGGACCGCCTCCCCACCGACCGCCTCTTCCTCGCCCTCGAACCGGACGCCATGGACAACCGCGTACGGCCCTGGCTCGCCACGTCGGCGACCTGGCAGGAGGTGGAGAGCGTCCACCTCGTCCCGCCACGCGTCGAAACCGTCTGCGCGGGCCGCGCCTATCTCATCAAACGCGGCAGCGACGGGCTCCTGCTGCGACGCACCGCCGGCTGAACGCCATGACGGCACACACGAATCCCGCCGTTCCGGCCCACGGAACCGGCGAGGCCGACGCGTACGACGTATGCGTCGGGCTCGGCTACCACTGCGAAACGACCTACCAGCTCCGCCGCATCACCGGAATCGACTCGGCGCACTTCTTCGACTGGCTGGACCTCGAACTGGAGTCGGTGGTCGAGGCCATCGCCGAAGACTTCGGCCACGTACTGCGTCCGGGGCAGGTGGAACCGTTCAGCGACGGGCTCTGCGCCCTCGACCGCGGCTCGGACATCCGCTTCTTCCACGATTTCCGGCCGGCCGCGGGGCGATTCCTCACGCAGGACGACATCGATCGCCAACTCGAAGGCGTCAGAGCCAAGTTCACCGCACTCGCGCAACGCTGGCGCGCGCTCGCCGCCTCCCCGGCGCGTGTGCTCTACGTCCATCACGACGCCTTCGACGAGAGCACCGCGAGGGACTTGAACAGGCTGCGTCAGGTGATCGCCACCGCTCACCCCGGGCAGCGGTTCGCACTGCTGTGGCTGCGCCGTACGCCGCCCGCCGATCCTGCGGCACTCTCCCCGGGAATCACCTGGGGAACGGTCGCGGAGGCCCCCGGCCGCTGGGAGGGCGACGATGCGCGGTGGGACGAGGCGTTCAGCGCCGTACACCTGTCGCCCGGCCCCCGGCCGTGACGCGTGGCCGACCTTAGCCGTAGCTTCGACACCCTGAGAACCCGATCCTGTTGGCCTACGACACACCCCGAGGAGACACACCTCAATGACACGTACAGCGCCCGGCACCGTGATCCTCTCGCCGCACTTCGACGACGCCGCGCTCTCGCTCGCCGGGCTCATCGACCGATTCCCCGGCCCTGTCACCGTCGTGACCGTGCACGGCGGCGAGCCCGCCGCGCACCATCCGGTGTCCTGGTGGGACAGCGTCTGCGGGTTCTCCACCGCGCGGGAGGCGTACCGCGCGCGGCGCGTGGAGGACGCGCGGGCCTGCGAGCTGATGGGGGTCGAGAGCGTCACCCTGGACCATCCCGACGGCCCCTACATCGACGGCGCCGAGCTGACGGGCATCGACGCCTATCTGGCCGAACTGCCGTCGGAGACGGTGCTGTTGATACCCGTCGGCACCAACCAGGCGGACCACACGAAGGTTCGCGACCGGGCGCTGACGGTCGCCGGGAAGCTGGGCCGCCCGATGCCGTTGTTCTACGCGGACCTCCCCTACACCGGCCATCTGGACGAATGGGGGTCCGCCGGTGTCGATGACGCGCTCGGCCGCAGCCGGAAGTACGGCCTCGAGTTCCAGGATTTGAGGGACCGTCATCATCTGCGTGTCGAACACGAAATCACACTGACGGACCCTCAATGGGCCCTGAAACGTGAGGCCGTGCAGTGCTACAGCTCCCAACTCGCGCCGCTGTCCACGGCTCACGGCTTGGTGCTCGCGCGCAACGGGCCGCTGCGTGCCGAGCGCGTCTGGGCGGTGGAGCCGGCGGCCGGGAACCCGGAGGAGGCCGCGGACCAGGCCGGGGATCCGGCGGGGACCACGGACGTCTGACCGGGTACGGGGCCGGCGCGCCGGCCGTTCGCAGCAGGCGTCGTGCGCGCCGTCACCAGTGCTGCGAACGTGTGGGGTCCTGGCCGGGCGGCCGGGTGCCGGTGTCGCGGCTCGCCGTTCCCGTCCAGGCCGGCGGACCGGGCACCGGGTGCCCGCCGCCCGTCGTACCAGGCATGCCCGGCACGTCAGGCGTGTCGAGCGCGTCCGGCCGGCCCGGACGGGTCGACTCGCGCTTCGTCGCCGGAGTTTCGTTCCACTCGCCGTCCCCGAGGACCAGAAGCGGGTCGAACATGACGACCACCGCGGCCAGCAGGAGGAAGACGAGCGGCCCCAGCAGCATCGGCAGCATGATCGACGGCAGCGAGTCGCCCGAGACCCCCGTGCGCGCCGCGCCGCCGGCGAGGTGCACACTCATCGCCGCCATGCCCGTGTAGTGCATTCCGGTCACGGCCGCGCCCATGATGAGGCTCGCGACCAGGCTGGGGAAGAACCCCCGGACGGACACCGCCGCCCACAGCGCGGCGGTCGCGGCGACCACCGCGATCGCCACGGAGAGGGCCACGATCGTGGTGTCGTAGTGGAGTTGGCCCTCCAGCCGCATGCCCGCCATGCCCAGGTAGTGCATCGCCGCGACCCCCAGGCCGGTGATGACTCCGGCGGTGATCAGGACGGGCGGGGAGCTGCCCCGGTAGCCCACGACGAAAACACCGACGCTGACCACGAGAACCGCCACGACGAGGCTGGCCACGGTGAGCGGGACGTCGTAACTGATCGGCGTCTGCCGGACTTTGAAGCCCATCATCGCGATGAAGTGCATCGTCCAGACGCCGCAGCCGATGGACGCCGCCCCGAGCGACAACCACCCCGGCCTGAAGGACTGTTCCGCGCGCAGCGAGCGGGTGACACAGCGCAGTCCCAACGCGCTCCCGAAGCAGGCCATCACAGAAGCCGCGATCGGCGTGATGACCCCGTAGCTGAACCCGTCGACCGTGCCTTGCATGTGCAGCGCTCCCTGTTCATCACACCTGTGGAGACGATGTGTAGACGCTCGCATGGCTGAATTGCAACCCTCGTGACCGAAAAGGCATGAACGTCGGCGTACAAATACCCCGTAGCCGCCGATAGTTACCCCTACTCGGCCAGGCGCCCGGCGATCGGTCGAGGAAGCCGGCCACCAAGCCGATGTCGCCGTCCTCGGCGAGGGTGGCCATGCCGAAGCCCCACTGTCGTGGGTCGGGCCCCGACCGTGCGCGGTGCCTGTGCGCTGCCTGCACGCCCCTTGGGCAACATCCGTCACATTGGCCGCAGTTGATTCACGACCGGCCTCTCACACCGCTACTTTCTTTTGAAGAGAAGCCTCATTCAAATTGAAGATCACCATGCTAATCTGCGGGCCCCGGACGACACGATGAAATCGTCCTCGCCGGGAATGGGGAGGAAATGGTTCAGTTACGCGACCATCTCGGTCCGGCTGTCGGAGTCAAACAGATCAATCGCAAGCGCGTTCTGCTCGCCGTAATGATCAAGGCGGACACCCAGGCCGGTCTGAGCCGGCGCACCTCTCTCTCCGGCGGCACGGTCTCGGCCATCGTGCGGGAAATGGCCGCGGAGGGCACGCTCCTGATCGAGAAGAACGAGAACGGGGCCCGCGGCTCGCTCGTCCGGCTGTGCCGGACGTCGTCCGTCGCAGTCGGGGTGCACATCGGGTTCAACCACACCCGCGTCGTCGCCCGGCGGCTCGACCAGGGATTCAACGACCTCCATCCCGGCACCTCCTCGGACATCGGCGCCAACAGCGGGCTGGACAGGGTCCTGCCGGAGATCCGGCAGATGGTGGAAGCGGCGGTCCGTCACACGGGCGGAGGCCGCGACAGCGACATCATCTCCCTCGGCGTGGCCGTACCGCGCATGATCGATCCCCGGACGGGCGGGTTCACCAGCCCCGTACTGCCGCCCTGGCACACGGAGGACGACCTCGCGACGAGACTGCGCGAGACGCTGGACCTCACGACGGTCGTCCTGGACAACGACGCCAACCTCGGGGCTCTGGCCGAGCAGACGTTCGGCACGGACGAGGGGCTGGAGACCGTCGTCTATGTGAAGGTCTCCACCGGCGTCGGCGCCGGGCTCATCATCGGCAACAGCATGGTCCGCGGGCACCGCGGGATGGCGGGCGAGATCGGGCACAGCGTCATGGACCCGCGTGGTGCCGTGTGCCGGTGCGGCGGGCGCGGCTGTCTGGAGACGATCATCGGCGCGGATTCGCTTGTGCGCCAGGTACGTGACGCGTTGACCGGCAGCTCCGTGGATCTGCCGGACTCCCTGCGGTCGGTGATCGACCGGGCGCACGCGCAGGACGTGGTCTGCGTCCGGGTCCTTCAGGACGCGGGCCGCCGGCTCGGTCAGGCGCTCGCGCAGGTGTGCAACATGCTCAATCCGAATCTCATCGTGCTCGGCGGCCGGCTGGAGGCGGCGAGCGATCTCGTCCTCGGTCCCTGCCAGGAATCCCTGCTCCGGTACTCACTGCGCGGTGCCGCCGACGCGGTCCTGCGCAAGAGTTCGCTGGGGCAGTTGACCGAGGCGCACGGGGCGCTGGTGCTGGGACTCCGGTCGTACGACAGGGACGGCGAGGCCCAGCCCGCCGCATGACGACATGAACTCCGGCGGCCTCTCCCGCGCCGCCGGAGCGTCGAATCGAACGTCGCGCCCGCCGTGCGCGTACGGATTCCCGCAATTCAGCGAACGGTGTGCGTCAACTTCCCTGAAAGCGCTCTCCGTCGCGTCTCGGAGAGTTGCCGGGGTATTCGGAAACGGGTTTTGGACAGATACCCTGAAGAGATGTCATCGTGTGCGTGCGCCTTGTTCACCGACTGACATCAGAGGGCATTGTCCTGGATAAAATCGAGTACGGCGCGGCACTGTTTCCCTGTCCGGTCGAGTTACCCGCCGGCGCACTTCTCTGACGTACACCCGAGGTGGATGACATGACGACGTCGCAAAGAGGCCACGAGTACTCGCCCGGCGGATCCGCCGAACTCACGGTGAATCCGACCGACTTGGCGGACGACGGCATGCGCTACGAACCTCCTGTGGTCGTCGATCTCGGCTCCGTGCGGGACGTGACGCTGGGAAGCTCCACCAGCGGGACGGCAGACGCCAATTCTCAGTACTACTGGTAGGACCGTCCCGTGCGAAATGGACCGGCACAGGGCACAGACACGTCCGCGTCCGCCTCCGCGTCCACCGCGCCGTCGCGGGCGCCGGAACTGACCGGCGTCTTCCCCTCATCGGCGGGCGACGCGCGGGACGGCGCGGGACCGGCCGTCGCCCTCCGGGTCCAAGGCCCGTGGCGGGACGGCGAGTTACGTAGGATCGACGGCCCCGGAGGGTCGGTCGTCGTGCTCGGTCAGTGCCTGGCCGACGACGACCGATTGCGGCGTACGGCGCTGCGCGCCCTCGCGTCCGGCCGGTCCGAGGAATTGACCCGGCTGCCGGGCAGCTACCTCAGCCTGGTGATCCGTGACGACGAGCTGACCGCCTGCGTGGACGCGGCGGGCCAGTATCCGCTGTTCTTCCGGGACACCGGCGCCCGCTTCGTATTCGGGACCCGGCCCGTGTCGGTGGCCGACGCGGCCGGCGTGGAGCGACGGCCCGACACGGCGGTCCTCGCCGCCGGGATCTTCTGTCCGGCGGCCCCCGCGCTGACCGGCGACCGCTCCGTCGTCGCCGGCGTCAGCAGGCTGGGCGGCGGGCAGGCGCTGCGCCGTACAGCGCGCGGCGTGCTCCAACGGTGGGTGCACGAACCGCTGGAGACCGACCCCCGGGCGTCGTTCGCGCAGGGCGCCGACGCGTTGCGTGACGCGCTGGAGACGGCGGTTCGGCTACGGGTGGCGAACGGACAGCCGGTGAGCGCCGACTTCAGCGGCGGTCTGGACTCCACCTCGCTCGCCTTTCTGACGCTGCGTCACCGACCGGGCCCGCTGGCGGTGACGACGTACCACGGTGCCGCGTCGGCCTGTGACGACCTCGTCCATGCCGAGCGCTTCGCGCGGCTCGACCCACGTCTGCGCATGGAGGTCGTGACCGGCACCCGCCGCACTTTGACGTATCAGGAACTCACCGGCCCTTGCGGCCACGCGGGCGGTGACAGCGGTGAGCCGGACTCCGCGGCGGTGGCCATGGCCCGCACCCGGCTCCGGCTGGCCCAGGTCGCACGGCTTCACGCCGGAAACGCCGGAAGCACCGGAAGCACCCGAGGCAACGGACACAGCGCAGGCACGGCAGGCATCGCAGGTGTGCATCTCGGGGGCGAGGGCGGGGACGCGCTGCTCGTCGCACCGCCCGGCTACCTCGGCGCGCTCGCCAGGCCCGGGACACTGCGCGCACTGGCGAGGGACAGCCGGGTGCTGGCCCGTGCGCGGCACGAGGCGCCGTTCACCGTGGCGGTACGAGCGGTGCGGCTGTCCCGTACGCCCCTGGCGACCGCCCTGCGGCGACTGGCGGACGGGTTGGAGCGAGGAGGCGCGGCGCGTGACATCGACTGGCTGGACGCCGTCGACTGGTGGCCCGCGCCCGGCCCGGAGACCGGCTGGCTGACCCGCGCCGCGAGCGGGGAACTGGCCGGGCTCGCACGACAGGCGGCGCGGACCGTTCCACACGCCTCCGGTAGGCGAGCGGGCGATCTCACCGCGCTGGACAGCCTCCGTACGTCCGGCGCCGTTCAGCGTCAACTGTCGGAAACGGCACGGCCGTTCGGCGTATGGCCGCAGGCGCCGTTCCTCGACACCGACGTCGTCCGCGCCTGCGCCGCGCTGCCCGCGCACCTGCGCGCCGCACCACCCGCGTTCAAACCGCTGCTCGGTGCGGCGCTGGGGGATCTGGTGCCCGCGCCCGTCCTGGCCCGACGGACCAAGGGTGACTACGGCGACGAGGACTACCAGGGCGCCCGCGCCTGCGCCCGGGAACTGCGCGGCATGCTTCTCGACTCCCGCCTCGCGGAACTGGGAGTCGTGGAACCGTCGGCCGTCACCGCCGCGCTCGACCGGGCGCTGATGGGCCTGCGGGCGCCGTTCCCCGTACTGAACCGCCTGCTGGCCGCGGAGATCTGGCTCAGGAACACCACATGGAACTGACCTCATGGAACTGACCTCACCGACACCACTGACTCCACCGACGCCGAGGAGCGAGCTGCCCATGGCCGGCTTCCACATCCCCGAGCATGTGCACGAGAGCAGCGCGCCGCACGGCGGGACGGTGCTTCTCGACGCCCGCACCGGACAGTGGTACGCGATGAACGCCACCGCGTGCGCGCTGTGGTCCGAGTGGCGCCTCAGCGGGGACTTCGATGCGGGCGTACGCACTGTGGCGGCCCGGTTTCCCCCGGCGCTCGGTGAGCGAGTACGCGCGGACGCCGGTCAACTGGCCGGCGTACTGCTCCAGCGCGGTCTCGTCAGTGCGGCGCCGCACCAGGACCGGCCCGCGCGGGCCACCCGCGCGGCGAGACGGGACGGCCGCGGGTCGTCGGCCGCTCCTCGCCATGAGCGGGCCGCCGCGACGGCCGGTCTCCTGATCGCCCTGTGTCTGCTGCGGCTGCCCTTCGCCGTCACCGTGCGCGCGGTGTCGGCCCTCACCTCACGGTGCCCACGCCGCGCCACACACGCTCAGGCGGCGGACGCCGTCACCCTGGTGCGACAGGTCGCCCGGCTGCACCCCGGACGCGTCGCCTGTCTTGAACTGTCACTGGCGGCCACCGTCAGGCTGGCGCTGGCCGGGCTCAGCGTGGAGTGGTGTCTGGGCAGCGCCGACGACCCGTTCCGATTTCACGCGTGGATCGAAGCGGCGGGCCGCCCGGTGGCCCTTCCGTCCGACGGCGCTCCCACCGACTTCCGTAAGGTCTTCACCGTGTAATGGGTTCGACGGGCCGGAAGAAGACCGACAGTCTTCAAATTCTCCATTGTCGGCGGGAAATCTGGAATCTACCGGCCGGTTTCCTGAGATATTCCGCGCAAGCTGTTCTACACAGCGCATTGTCGCGGTACGCTCACTTCTGCGGACAGCAAGAAGGGGGCCGCCGCGGGCGAACGCGACGACCCCCTCCATGGGGAGTACTGCGGGGCACTACCCGGCCAGCGCACCGATGGACGAGATGTCGGCGCCGCTCACCAGAACCAGCACCAGGATGATCACGACAATGATCGTCCTGACATCGGCCCACCGCACGTCATAGGCGCCGTGGACCTTCATACGGAAACTGCAGTGCACGATGTCCTCTTTCTGGGGTCGCTGCTTGTGAAGGCGTTCGCAAGCAGGTTGTCGGCATCTTCGAAAATCGATGCCCTACAGGCAGTCTGGGCTCCCGTAAATGGAATAACAAGGCCCTTTGGCACAAGGGAAGATTCCCTGCACAGCCCATTTTCGCGAGAATTCATCGGTCCGATGCGGCCGGGAATTCGAATTGAACGCGGAATGGGCGGCGCGGCCCCCGGTTCGTCACGATTCACCGGCTCCCGGCGTATCTGACGCGACGTCACCGTCATGGGCACGGTCCCGGCTCACCGACCGTCCGGCACCCGCGCCCGGCCACCGGGACCGCCGCCCGTCCCGCGCGCTTCGCCCGGTGCGACATCGGTTCGAAGCCGCCTGGACGACGGCGCGTCGGCCCACCGTCGAATCGACAGCCCGGCGAGGCTGTGACGGGCACGGCGGCCCGCGAAAAGAATCTTGCGACCGGCTCAGTTCTGGGCGGTGTGCCGCAGTCGGCGCCGTACCGCGCGCTGGGCCAGCGGGCCCAACTCGTCCAGGACCGAGGCGAGTACGGCCAGTTGCTCCAGTGCGTCGAGCGCCTGTCCCGCGCCTTCCTGGTCGACACCCTCGTACAGCTCAAGGCCGACGAAGGACGCGGCGACCGCGCGGGCGAGGCCCGCCGAGTCGGTGAGACCGGCGATCGGGGTACCGGCCAGCACACGCCCCAGGACCTTCTCGATCTCGTCGATCCACAGTTGCAGGCCGCGCCGGGCCGCGGTGGCGAGGCGGGGCTGGGTCTGCGCTCCGGCGAGCAGTTGGCCGAGGACGGCGACATGGCCGGTGGCCCGCTCCTCGGCGTGCATCTCCCGTCCGAACCGGAGGAGTTCGGCGAGCGAGGTGACGGCGGCGAGGCGGGCGCGGTGGCGGGAGACCCGCTGCTCGGCGCCGTGTTGGCAGGCGGCGGCGAGGAGTTCGTCCACGGAGCCGAAGTGGTAGAAGACCAGGCCCTGGTTGACGCCCGCGGCGGCGGCGATCGTACGGGCGGAGGTGCGGGCGATGCCCTGTTCGGTGAGCGTGCGCAGCGCTCCCTCCAGCAGCTTGGTCCTGGTGTCGCGGCTGCGGCTGTCCTTGCTCCTGGTGTCCGCGGCACGCGGGCCGGCACCCTCGGAATCCGACGCGTCGCTCATGCGCGGGCCTCTTCCCGTAGCGGACGCAGCCCGGCGCGCAGCCCGTACGAGGACACGGGCACGTACGTGGCGGCGAAAGCCCCGTCGTACCCGAAGATCGGGCCGAAGCGCCGGTTGGTCACACGTACGCGGATACGGAAGCAGCCGGCCGCGTCGTCGTAGGACTCCCGCACCTCGGCGTCACCGCCGATGAGTTCCGGCACGCGCAGGTCCACCGGCCCTTCACGGAAACGGTGTTGGCCCGACCGGATCAGCAGGGAACCATCGGGTTCGACGGTCGGGTGCAGATCGCTGGCAAGGTGCTGGTGCGTGCCGAGATAGTCAAGGACGCAGTCGCGCTCGGGGCTGTAGATCATGGTGGCGTCGAACCGGCGGTCACCGCCCGTCAGCGCGAAGGTCCGTACGAAGGTGACGGTCTCGCGGCCGTAGGCGTCGGTGTAGGGGACGTTCTCGATGGTGAACGGGATGCGGCGGCCGGTGCGCGGGACGAGGATGTTGCGGGCGGCGCCGAGCGCGAGGAACGGCTTGACGAAGGGACGGCCATGCCAGATTCGGTCCATCACGCCGCGCCCGACGCAGACCTCGCCGCTGTCGAGACCGACAGAGAAGCGCCGTCGCAACTGGGGGTGGAGCCGGTCGAAGTCCTCGCCCATGGCGCGGCGGAAGATCGAGGTCACGGGCGCTCCAGTGTGGCGAGAAGGGCGGGGACGGCCTGAGCTGACGGCGCCGATGCCTGTGCTGTCGGGCCTCCTGGCGGCGTACGCAGACAGCGCCGGGCGGCCGGGGTGTGGGGCAGCGGGGGCAGGAGAAGCAGCAGGGCGGCCAGCACGAGCGCGACGACCACGGGCAGGGCCCACGCCGCCGCCCCGTCCGCCGGGCCCGCCCCGCCGTCGCCGTACGGCGCGAGCGCGGCGAACACGCCCGGCACGGCGAGCAGCCGGGCGGTCAACTCAGCCGCCCCGTAGGCAAGGGATCGCGCCGGGCTCACTCCGTGCTCGCACCAGAGCCGCAGCCGGTCGAAGGACCACGCCGTCGCCCACCCCATCAGCGGCCGGAACGCCCACCGGTCGGCGACGGCGCCCAACCGTCCCCAGCGGGGGCGGTAGTCGTATCCGGTGAGGAAGCGGACGCCGTCGGGGGTGGGCACGTAGCGCCAGTAACCGCTGCCCTCCGCAAGGAGGGAGAGAGGGTGCGGCGAGGCGAACCTCAGTAC
This sequence comes from Streptomyces sp. NBC_01506, assembly GCF_045040295.1. Taxonomy (NCBI): domain Bacteria; kingdom Bacillati; phylum Actinomycetota; class Actinomycetes; order Kitasatosporales; family Streptomycetaceae; genus Streptomyces; species Streptomyces sp. NBC_01506. The sequence goes on from NZ_CP109422.1 coordinate 131,995, forward strand.
GGAGACGCGGCGTCCGTCCGCCCCGCCACTCTCCCCCGCGCTGACGCCGGTGCCGGAGACGGTGAGGAAGGGCAGCACCCGGACCGCGTAACGGAACCGCTGCGGCTCACCGGCCGGGCGCGGCAGGTAGTCGATCTCCGAGAAGCGCAGGTCCCACCGCTGGTGGTGCGCCGGATCCTGGGTCCGCTCCCAGAGCGTGTCCATGTCCGTACGGATGCGTGTCTCTACGTACAGGCCCATTCCGTCCCCCTGATCCGCCCCGGCCACCCCTGGCCCAGTCGCTGTTGAGCGACCGCTCAACTGAAAATAGCAGGACTTTGAGCAGTCGCTCAACAGCGAGATACGAGGGTCACATACTTGGCCCGTGCCCCCGGCTTGACGCTCCTCGGCGTCCTCCGTAAAGAGGCTTCGGCGGCAGGAGGTGACTCCTGCCGCCGAAGTGTCGTGCGGGGCGCGGCCCGTGAGTGCCGGGAGCCCTTGGGTGGACCGTCAGGCCAGCAGGTGCTTCCAGTCCGTCGCGGTGAGTACGCCTGCCGAGTGGGCCCGGTCCGCGCCCGCGCGGTGCAGCGTGGTCACCGCCTTCTCGATGTCGGCGTTGTCGGCCGCCCTGACCGTCGGCGTGATCAGCGGCCAGATGTCGGAGCCGAGGTAGCCGGTCTCGTCCTTACGGTTGCGGACCATGGCCGCGCAGGTGTGCTTCTCCACGTTGTGCACGTCGGCCAGCGTGACCACCGCGCGCTTCGTGGCCGCGCCGAAGACCCCGTCCACCGGTACGTCTTCGAAGCCCCGGGCGCGCAGGAGGTACTGCGCGGCACGCACCTGCGGGCCCGCGGCCCCCGGCCGCAGCAGCGGCCAGACGGAGGGCCGGTCGGCGGGCGCGACGCCCAGTGCCCCGGCGACGGCGTCGCGCAGCTCCTGGAGCCTGCCGTAGAGCACACCGCCGGGGCATTCGGTGGAGTTGAAGTCGCGGTGGCCCATGATGTCGGTGACGGGGCGCCCGTACCGGGCGGCGATCCAGGCGACGAGCTGGACGAGGGAGTCCCACAGCGCGGCCGGTACGTCGACCTCCGTATAGAGACCTTCGTTCTCGATACCGATGACCTCGCTGTTGCGGCCGCCGACGTTGGCGCCCTGTACGTGCCGCGTACCACCGCGTACGACCTCGAGGCTCCGGTGCCGGCCCTCGAGGACGTAGCCGCCGCGCGAGTTGGTGAACTGCTGGCCCGAATCGCTCCAACCCTGGCCGTCCATATGGAAGTTCTGGATCGAACGGCAGATCTCCATGGCGTGTTCCAGCGAGTAGTCCTCGCTGTTGCCGGGCTCGGCGGTGTGGTGCACGACGATGTAGGTCGGCACCCGGTCGAGCACGACGATCGGCTGGCTCGGGGACCGTGCGCCCCATTCGGTGGTGCTGTAGATACGCGGCTCGGGGGCGGCGAGCGATGAACGGGCCGCCGGGTGGCGGCCGGCGCGCACCGGCGCGGCGTTCACGGGTCCGGCGGCGGTAAGTCCGAGCGCGCCGACGGCCGTGGCGGTCAGACCGCCTCTCAGTACCGTACGACGGCCGGGTCCTTGCTGGGCATCCATGTCGATCTCCTTGGGAAGTGGGGGGGAACGATCTCCCGGGTTCAACGACAACAGGCACGTCGCGCAACACGAGCACGCCACTCCGGTGGGGCGGAGTCGGTGCGCGTCCACGATGCACGACGTATCAAGACAAGCAATTCCCGCATGTCCTCGACAACCCTGTCAGGCAACCTGTTTGACGCTCTTTCGGCTCACTGACACCGCGCGCGTTCGCGAATCGCCCGCGGGCCGACCAATTACCCTCGGCCGCCTTCGCTCGCACCAATGGCAGAAGCCGGAAGGGCGGTCGTGCCGCTGCTGCCGCGTACGGCGTCTGACGCTGTCTTAGGCAGAACGGGGGAATTCTCGGAGTCTGTGTCTGACCGCGTATCACGGGGCGGTCGGATCACACGATGATCGCGTTTCATGGCGCAGAGAAACGCGGGCGGATGAGGACGGACCGTCTGCCAACGCCTACGAAAGGCTCGACATGCCCCTCCTCCCCCGCGCTCTCCACCGCGCCAGAGGCGCCCTGGCCCTCACCTCGCTCTGTACCTGCCTGCTTCTCACCGGATGCGCGCCGCAGGAACCCGCGCCGGGCGACGGACAGCGGACCAAGACCCGGGCGGCACAGTCCGAGTCGGAGCAGAGCCGGATCGCGGAGAGCAAGTCGTCGGAAGGCGGGCCGACAAAGGGGCTGGCGACCGGGGATGAGCCGGCGGACGGACGGCCCGAGCGCCGTCAGGGTTCGCAGGACGGGGCGGCGGCCCGTGGCGTCGCCGGTGCGCCGGTGGAGGCGTCGCTGGTGCGCGAGATCCCCGGTCTTGGCCCGGTCACCCGCGCCCGTGTCCCCGTCTCCGCCCGCCAGGCGCTCGTCGTCACCGGCGAGGGCCGGAACTCGCCGCTCTCCGGAGTCGTGCTGTACGAGCGGAACGCGGACACCGGCTGGCAGCCCGTCACCAACCGCTGGCCCGCGCAGAACGCGCTGCGCGGCTGGACCCATGACCACCAGGCTGCCGACCTGCGGTCACCGATCGGCGTCTTCACACTCGGCGACGCCGGCGGCCGGCTGCCCGACCCCGGGGGCCGGCTCCCCTACGACGAGGACAGCGCCTTCCAGTCCCCCGGCACCGGCTTCCTGGGCGAGCCGCTGGAGGGCTCCTTCGACTACGTGGTGGCCATCGACTACAACCGCACGCCGGGAACCACGCCGCTGGACAGGGACCGGCCCCTCGGCCTCGAGAAGGGCGGCGGCGTCTGGATCCACGTCGACCACAAGGGGCCCACTCAGGCCTGCGTCTCGCTGTCGAGGACGCACATGGTCGAACTCCTGCGCCTGCTGGACCCGGCGAAGCGGCCGGTGATCGTGATGGGGGACGGCGAGGCGCTTCGCGACTGACACCGCTGACACCGCTGGCCCGTTGACCGGCCGAGGCCACTGACGGGGCCTTGCCGACGAGGGCGGAATGGCGACAGGGTGTGTGCCACCAACACCGGCAAGCACTCCCCCCACGAGTCGTCCGAGGTGCCCGGAATGAGAAACGACCGCACAGGAACAGCCACGAGGTCGGCCGGCGGCCCGAGCCGCCGTCAGGTCATCGGCATAGTGGCCGCCGCCGTAGCGACGGTCTCGGTGCCCGCCACGGCCACGGCGACGGCGACGACGACGGCGCCCCGGACAGGGACCCTGCCGGCGACCCGCTCCCGACAACTCCTCGCCACAAGGCCGCTGTTCATCGGCACATACACCTCCAGCGGCGGTCCCGGCATCGGCCTCGCCTCGTACGACACGGTGACCGGCCTGATCACTGGCACCGGGACTCTCCAGGGTGTCGGCGACCCCTCGTATCTCGCCGTGCACCCCGACGGCACCACCCTCTACGCGGTCAACGAGCGCCAGGACGGCGGTGTCACCGCGATCGCGCTGGGTGAGAACGACGACCACACGGTCCTCGGCACGCGCGGCACCGGCGGATCGTCCCCCTGCCATCTGTCCGTGCACCCCGGCGGGCGGTGGCTGCTCAGCGCGAACTACGGCTCCGGCAACGTGGCCGTGCACCCCATCGAGCCATCGGGCGCGCTGGGCGAGCGCACCGATCTGGTCACGCACACCGCACCGGCTCCGGGGCCCGGCCAGAACGGCCCGCACGCGCACCAGATCGTCACCTCTCCGGACGGCGCCCATGTGCTGGCGGTCGACCTGGGCACCGACAGCGTCTACACCTACCGTCTCGACGAGACGGCGGGCACGCTCACCCGGGTCTCGTACGCCACGCTGCCCGCAGGCGCCGGTCCGCGGCAGCTCGCATTCCATCCCTCGGGGCGATTCGCCTATCTGGCCAACGAGTTGAGCAACACGATCGCCGTCTGCGCGTACGACCCCGACAGCGGAAAACTCACCCCAGGCGAACCGCTGCCCACCGGCGCCGGCGGCGCGGGCAACAGCTTCCCCTCGCAGCCGGTGATCACGGGCAACGGCGCGTTCGTCTTCCTCGCCAACCGGGGGCACAACAGCCTCTCCCGCTTCGCCGTGGAGGACAACGGCGCAGGTCTGCGGCTGCTGGACACCGTGCCCGTAGGCGGTGACTACCCGAGACAGCTCGCCCTCTCGCCGGACGGGAGCGTGCTGTTCGCCGCCAACCAGCGGTCGAACGCGGTCTCCGTCTTCCACGTCGACCAGGCCGGCGGCCAACTGACGTCGGCGGGCGCCCCGTTCGCGTCTCCGGTCGCCGTCTGCGTACTTCCGCTCTGAGGACAGGCGGGCAGGCCGGTCGCCGATCAGTTCAGGCGGTCCGGCCTGTCCGGCTGTATCCGTACGACCGCCGTGCCGCCGTCCAGATCCACCGTCGTCCGGTTCGGCGGAGCCCCGTCCTCCTCGTCGTCCCGCATCAGCCGTGCCGAGCGGCGCTCCTTCAACTCGCTCTGCTTGCCCGGCGACAGGCTCGCGTGCAGCATCTCGAATCCGGTGGTCGAGACCTGTCCCTGCCGGGCGACATTCCGCCATGGCAGCACACCGGCCCGCCCCGCGCGCAGCAGCAGTTGATCGACGAAGGCCAGCACAGTCAGCAGGATGACCAGACCGGGCAGAGTCATGAAGACGGCGAATCCCATACGCCAGTATCGCGCACGGACGAACCGGCCGACAGCCGGAATCAGAACCGGCCCGCCGGCCGGACCCGGTGCTCCCTTCCGGGTCCCACCATCAGCGCCGCCGCTTCAGCCGGGGCCGCCTCGGCCGCCTCGGTCGCCTCGGCCGTTTCACGCCGCGCAGCCATTGCGAGAACGCGGTGAATCGCGGGTACCGCTCGCGCTGTTCCCTGGTGGATCTGTCCAGCTCCTCCATCAGCCGGCGGGAGCGGTGGTCGGTGTCGAGTTCGTCGAGCAGCCTGTCGATCTCCGACAGCAGGGCACCGTGGAGCTGCCACTGCCGCGGATGCCGCTGTACGCCCTCCAGCAGCAGGTGCGCCACCCTCTCGCGGCTCGCCCCGGCGGCGCTCAGGTCCTCCGCGAGGCGGTCCTCAGCCGCCTCGGCGGCCTCGCTCGCCTGTGTGGTGACCAGCACGGCGAAACTGACGAGCGCGTCGGCGACCTGCGACAGCAGCTCCTCCAGGCCGGACCCGACCTCTGGTGCGAAGAGGTCTTCGTCCTGGCGTTCCTTGGCGAGGTCCGTGATGGTGCGGGTGAGCACGCGCAGCACGACCGCGCAGATCTCCAGCGTGTCGAGGCCGGTACGGAGCACCACCCGGTGCAGGAGCCCTTCCTTGACGCGCGGGTTGAGCCGCAGGCTGTCCTCGGCCTGGCGCAGCGCCGCGTCCACCTCGGCGATGCCGTGGTCGAGCCGGCGCGCCTCGGTCAGCCGGGCCGCGGCGCGTTCGACGGGGGTGGGGGTGGTCAGCTCCTCGCCGACGTCGCGCAGCAGCCGGCGCATCTGCCGGGCGAGCCCTTCGATGGACTCCCCGGCGGCGGAGACCCAGACCGGCGGCACGAACAGCACGTTGAACAGCAGCCCGACGACCGCGCCGATCAGCGTCTCCAGGACGCGGTCCCAGGCGGTGTTCGCCGCGTGGGTCACGCCGAGGACGAGCATGGCGCTGATCGCGACCTCGGGGACGAACTCGTCGACGCGCACGAGCCGGCCGGCGAGGAGCGAGGCCAGGATGATCAGCCCAAGGCTCCACCACGACAGGCCGACGAGCACACTGAACGCGCTGGCGATCAGCACGCCCGCGACGACGGCGTTCACCCGGCGGATGCTGGTGGTGAGGGTGGAGTAGAGCGTCACCTGCACCACGAGCAGCGCGGTGAGGGGCGCGGTCAGCGGCGCGGGTTCGCTGCTGAGCCACAGCGCGACGATGTAGGCGAGCGTCGCGGCCACGGACGAGCGCAGCGTCTGCGTGACGGTCACGTCGTTCCGCAGGTCCAGCACCCTGGTCAACGCCCCGCGCCCGGAGCCACCTTTGTCGTCGCCACCCGCGGCCCGCAGTCTCATGGGCAGCACACTGCCCACAGACCGCACACGGAGTCGGTACGACACGCGGCATCGGCATCGCGAAGGCCACTTAACACGGTCTCCCGGTCGCAGCCGCTGTCGGGGTCTGGCCGGAATTCTCATTCGACCAGCGGATACCGGCCAGTGCGGATCGTGCCTGGTGGCTCGGGTGATCACCGCGTCCGCAGGACTCGGTCCGAGTCCGGGCCTACGGGCGGCTCAGACTCCCGGTCCGGATCGGCGCGCGGTGGGACGGGTGGTGGGAGGGCCGGAGGGCGGGGCACCCGGACCTTGCCGCGCCGGTGGTCCATCTCACGCCATTCCGGGCGCAGTCCGGTGAGATTCGTGGTGAGGAAGTACGCCGCCGCGCCCACCAGCAGCACCGGCGCCAGTCCGACCGAGGCCACCGCCGCTCCCCCGATCAGAGCGCCGAGCGGGATTCCGGACCAGCAGAGCGCCCCGCTGAGCGCCTTGACCCGGCCCAGTAGGGGGCGGGGTACGCGTTCGTAAGTGACCGCCGCCAGTATGGGGTTGAGGAATCCGGCGCCGAAGCCGCCGACCGCGAACACGACCACCACGGTCCACAGAGGCGCGGGCGAGGCGAGGATCAGCCAGCGCGGCGCGCCCGCCAGGAGGAATCCGCCGAAGAACACCAGCCGTCGCCGCATCCGGTGCGCGACGGCCGCCGCGATCAGGCTGCCGCCGATCGCCGCGAGTCCGCCCGCGCCGGCGCACAGGCCGATGGCGCTCGGTCCGTTGCCGGACTCCTTGGCCCAGACGGGGAGAAGCACGGAGCTGAACGCCGCGTCCAGAAAGTTGGTGATCGCGATCATGCCGAATACCGCGACGAGCAGCGGTTCACCGCGCAGGAAGGCGAAGCCCTGGCCGAACCGCTGCCAGTAGCCCGGCTCGGCGGACGGTTCGGCGGACGGATCGGTGGCCCCCTCGGGCGGCGGGAGGTGTTGCGCGGGCTTGCCCATGCCCCGTGGCAGCACCAGCGCGATGATCATCGAACCGAGCGCGAAACAGGCCGCGTTGACGGCCAGCCCAGGCAGCGGTCCGAGGAACGCGATCAGGGCGCCACCCGCCGCCGGTCCGACGGTGGAGGCGAGCCGTTCGGTCACGCCCGCGAGGCCGGCGGCCCGCTCCAGAGGTACGCGGCCGTGTTCGGCCGCCTCGGGGACCATGACGTCCTTCGCCAGATCGCCCGGCCCGCGCGCCGCGCCGATCACCGCGACCAGCGCGAGCAGTACGGGGAACGAGAGCCGGTCGGCCGCGTGCAGAAGGGGAACGGCGACGGCGGCCCCGGCGCTGATCAGGTCGGTGGTCCAGGAGATGGTCCGCGGCCCCGCCCGGTCCACGAGCGGTCCGGTGAACGCCTTCACCACCACGTAGGGCGCCATCTCGCAGAAGGCCACGAGGCCGGTCTGGGTGGCGCTGCCGGTGGTGACGAGTACGAACCAGGGCAGGGCGATGGCCGAGACGCGCGTACCGGTCAACGACACGGCCATCGCGGTGAGTACGCCGGCGAGCGGCAGCAGCGTACGCCCACGCCCTGACGGTACGTCAGATACCTTCCCCCGCATCCCCGTTCGCCTCACCAGGACTCCATTCCCCGCAGCCGTGCGGGAGCGGGGTCACTCGCGGGGGCGGCGCCGGGAGAGTCCTCGCCAGGGGCGTCCAACTCGGGCAGGATCTGGGTGATCAGGGCGACGCGCTCGGCGCCCTCCGGCGCCTCGGCCGCGGTCTCCGGGGTGTCCGAGCGGTAGCGGGCGACGAGCGCGTACAGCTCCTCCCGCAGACTCACCGACTCCTCGGGAGTCAGCCGCAGCGCCCAGTCACTGATGTCGAACGTGCCCCGCCACCGATCGGGCATGGTCTGAAGCTCGCCGAGAGCCCGTTGGGTGCGCAGGGTGTACACGGCGGCGACCGACTGGAGATAGGCCAGCGCGGCCTCGGGCTCCTGCTCCGCCAGCTCACGATCGCTGAACCAGGTGGACTGGTGGACGGCGCGCCACCAGCGTTCCCGTGCGTTGCCGCGCTCCACGTCCTCCTCGACGAACCCGGCGTCGCCGAGCTGGCGCAAGTGGTAGCTGGCCGTACCGGAGTTGACCCCCAGCCGCTCGGCGAGCCTGGTGGCCGTCGAAGGGCCGTGCTTCCGCAGCAGCCCGACCAGTTGGACACGTACGGGATGGGCCAGGGCGCGCAGCCCCTTCGCGTCCAGGACGACCGAGTTCGACGCGTGCTGGGGACCGCGAGGGGGGCGGTGGGAATCCGTCATGCCGAGCAGCCTAGACCGCAAACAGTCATTCGCAAAGACTTCTTCGCGAAGAAGTCTTTGCGAATGAGTTCTCAGCCGCGCGGCCCCTCGGTCACCGCCAGCCACTTGGTCAGCAGCGTTTCGAGTTGCGCCGCCTCCGTCTCGGTCAGTGCGTCCAGCAGACGGCGCTCGTTGGCCATGTGCTCCGAGAAAGCGCGGTCGATGAGCGCACGGCCCTCCGGAGTCAGGGCGACGACCCTGCCGCGCCCGTCGCTCTCGCTCGTCCGCCGGGAGACGAGCCCACCCCGCTCGAGCCGGTCGACGCGCTTCGTCATGGCACCGGTCGTGACCATGGTGTGCTCGGCCAGTTCGCCGGGCGCCCGCTCGAACGGCGCGCCCGCCCGTCGCAGCGCGGCCAGGACGTCGAAGTCCCCCTCCCCCAGTCCGTACTTCCGGTACACGACGCACAACTCCTCGGTGAGATACGCGCCGAGGCGGTGCAGCCGCCCGATGACGCCCTGCGGACGGACATCGACATCAGGGCGCTCGCGGGCCCATTCCCGCTGGATACGGGCCACACGGTCAAGGGATTCAGTCACGGAGGGAATAATACCTTCCATGGAAGATATTCTTGCTTCCATGGAAGCTACCGTCGTCGCGCCCGCCACCACGCCCGCCCGCTGGTCACTCGTCACCGCCGTCGCGCCGATCGCCTGGGGCACGACGTACTTCGTCACCCAGCGCTATCTGCCGGCGGACCATCCGCTGTACGGGGCGGTGTTCAGGGCCCTGCCCGCCGGGATCGTCCTGCTCGCACTGAGCCGGCGACGGCCGCACGGCGCGCTGTGGTGGAAGGCGCTGGTACTCGGCACCCTGAACATGGGGGCGTTCTTCGCGCTCGTCTACGTGGCGGCGCAGCTCCTGCCGACCAGCATCGCCTCGACGGTCATGGCGACCGCGCCGGTGATGATGATGGTGCTCGCCTGGCCGCTGCTGGCGGAACGTCCGCACGTAATGCCCGCCGTCGGCGCGGGCGTCGGGATCGCGGGTGTCTGCGTCATGCTCCTCACGAACGCGACCGGGATCGATCCGCTGGGCGTACTCGCCTCGGTGGCGGCCATGACGATGTCCTCGGTCGGCTACATCCTCACCAAGAAGTGGTGCCCGGACGTCGATGTCCTCGCGCTGACCTCGTGGCAGCTCATCGCCGGAGGGGCCGTGCTGGTGCCGGTCGCGATCGCCGTCGAAGGGGCGCCGCCGGCTCTGGACGGGGGCGCGGTGCTCGGTTTCGCCTACGTATCCGGCGTGGCGACGGCTCTCGCCTTCACCGCGTGGTTCGCCGGCCTGCGGCATCTGAGCGCGGGAACGGTCGGCCTCATAGGGCTGCTCAACCCGGTCACCGGCGTTCTGCTCGGCACGCTCGTCGCCGGGGACACCCTCACCGCGCGGCAGGGTGTCGGGCTGGTGCTGGTGTTCCTCGGCATCGTGCTGGGACAGCCGGGCGTGACGCGGGCCGCGCGTGCGGTACGCCCGCGTCCACCCCTCAGTGCACGGAGAACCCGCCGTCCACGAACACCGACTGCCCCGTGACGTACGCGGAAGCCCGGCTCGCCAGGAAGACGGCCGCGCCCGCGAAGTCCTCCGCCACCCCGTTGCGCCCGGTCATCGTGCGCGCGGCGAGCGCCGCCACCCGCTCGGGGTCGGACGACAGCCGCTCGTTGAGCGGCGTCATCACGAAGCCCGGAACAAGCGTGTTGCAGGTGACCCCGTACCGCGACCACGCCTCGGCCTGCGAGCGGGCAAGCGACTCCAGCGCGCCCTTCGACACCCCGTAGACCCCGCTCTGTACGAACGCCCGGTGCGCCTGCTGGGACGTGACGTGCATGATCCGCCCGAAACCGCGCTCGGCCATGCCGGGGCCGAACCGCTGCCCCAGCAGATAGGGCGCCTCAAGATTCACGGCCATCGTCGTGTCCCACACGTCGTCGCCGGTCTCCCCCAAAGGGGGACGAAGATTGATCCCGGCGCAGTTGACGAGGGTGTCCGGCTCGCCGAACATCTCCGCCGCCTCGTCCGCCACCGTACGTACACCCTCGCGCGTACCGAGGTCGCCGCTCACCCAGGCCGCCCGGCAGCCACGGTCCGTCAACTCATCGACCGTGGCGGCCAGTTCCGCCTCCCTGCGCGCCACGATCACGACGCTCGCCCCGGCGCGGGCAAGGGCCTCGGTGATGGCCTTGCCGATGCCGGAACTTCCACCGGTGACCAGGGCCACACGGCCTTCCAAGGAGAACAGTTCGGAGAGATACGCCTGCGATTCCATGCCCGCAGATTAGACGTCGCACCGACTCCTTACTGTGGTGGACGAGGCCCCGCCCGCCGCAGGTGACACAAGAGAGGCCAGGCACCGCGTGCCCGTCAGCGATCCCCGCGCTCCACTCCCGCCCGCCCTCGTACTCGACAGACCCACCCCGCACCCCCGTACCGCCGTCCTCCTGCTGCACGGCGGACGCTCGGAGGGTATGGAGCCGCCGCGCCGGTGGGATCCGGCCGCCGCGCGGATGTGGCCGTTCACGCGTGCGGTACTGCGCGCCACCGAAGGTCACGACGTTCTCGTGGGACGGGTCCGCTACCGGCACCGGGGATGGAACGGCGCGCGCGCCGACGCGGCGGCGGACGCGCGCCGGGCCCTGGACGAGCTGGATCAGCTCGCCGGTTCGGTACGGGTCGTGCTGGTCGGCCATTCGATGGGCGGGCGCGCCGCGCTCGCCGTGGCCGGGCACGACCTGGTGCGTGGTGTGGTGGGGCTCGCGCCGTGGTGCCCGCCCGGGGAGCCGGTGGACCAGCTCGTGGATCGGCAGGTCGTCCTCGTGCACGGTGACCGGGACCGTACGACCGACCCGATGGGCAGCCGCGATGTCGCGCGCCGCGCCCGTGCGGCGGGCGTCGACGCGTGCGCGGTGGTGATGCCGGGCGGGGATCACGCGATGCTGCGGCGGGCCGGGCAGTGGCATGCGCTCACCACCGAGCTGGTGTCGGGTCTGCTCGGGCTCGGGCCACTGCCCGGCCTGGTGCGGCGCGCCTTCGACGCGGGGCGGGACGCGGCGACGAGCGACTGAGGAGACGGAAGACGGGAGACGGGCTTCACCGAGTCGCCACGCGGTCGCGGTGCGTCAGCGGCTCTCGGTGGTGACGAGGGCGGCCGGGAGGTCGGCGAGGATCGCCGAGACCGTCTCCTGCGGCGTCTGCTTCGTGGTGTCGAGCCACAGACCGATGCGCGGGGTGTGCGTGCGCAGGCTGTGGTCGAGCGCCTCGACCGTCCAGACGCCGTATCCGGTCTTCGGGCGGGTGTCCTCCCTGCTCCGTACGGCTTCGATCGACGGCGCCAGCACGACGACGTACAGCGGGCGGGCGCGGACCTCTGCGACGAACCGGCTCAAGTCCTCGCCTATGACGATGTCCTGGACGACCGCCGTCCAGTTGTCGTCCGCGTACGCGTCGGCCACCGTCGCCGTGATCCGCCGGCGCAGGTCCATTTGGGCCCTGGCCTCGGCGGTCTCCTCGGGCAGCAACTCCTCCCGGCCGGAGACGAGCATGCGCCGGAAGGTGTCGCCCCGGACATGGGCCGCGCGCGGCAGTTGGCCGGCCAGCAGACCGGCGACGGTGGACTTGCCGGAGGCCATCACACCGGTGACCAGGACGACCGCGGAACGTAGTTCGGTACTCACTGGGCTCTCTTCCTCGGACATGACGCTCAGCCGTGGCCGGTGTCGATGACGCAGAATCGGTTGCCCTCGGTGTCGGCGAGGACGACGAAGTCGGCGTCGTCGGGATAGCGGTCCCAGTCGACGCGTTCGGCCCCCAGGGACATCAGACGTGCCACTTCCGCGGCCTGCTCGGCGGCGTCGTCCGCGTAGAGGTCGAGGTGGACACGCGGATGCTTCTGCACCGGCGACTCGCTGAGCCCGAGGGAGAGGCCGGGGCCCTGACCGCCGGCGGGGACGAGGACGACCCAGTCGTCCGCCACCTCGCCGTCGCGCGGGACGTAGTCCAGCGCCCGGCTCCAGAACTCGGCCGCGCGCCCTACGTCGGAGGCGCCCATCACGATCGTCCCGATGCTGATCATCCCGTGATGGTGCCAGAGCTTCCGCGCGGTGATCAATTCGATTCCGCCGCCGGGTGGAGGAGACACCGCCCCCGCTCGTACGCGAAACGCGCGGCGGCATGGGGAAGCCCCGGCCTCGTGATCAATTGATCGCGTTGCCGGGGCTCATGAACTCCGTCTTCGTGCCGACGCTACCCGGTGCTGCTCATCCGCGCTTCGAGGCGTCTCCGTAACGACGCTCGAACCGCTCCACACGGCCCGCGCTGTCAACTACCCGCGATTTACCGGTGAAGAAGGGGTGGCTCGCCGATGATGTCTCAACATCGATGACGGGGTACTTCCGCCCGTCCTCCCACTCGATCGTCTTGTCCGATTCCGCGGTCGAGCGCGTCAGAAACGCGACATCGGCGGCGCGGTCCCGGAAGACCACCGGACGGGATACGGGGTGTATACGAGGCTTCATATGTGATCCCTTCCTGTCGCCGACGCCTGAGGTCTGTACGACCCCCTGCATCTGGTTCAACGGTGGGGGGAGGCCGTCTATTCCACTGAATTCCGGTGGTCCAGCGGTGGCCGAAGAACAGGCAGTTGGCCCGTACCGGCCCCGACTGACCAGGCGTTCCGGTGATATTCTCGTTGTATGGCTGACCGAATACATCGGGTCATTATCGAAGGCTCCCGGATCAGTACTCCCCGGTTGACCCTTCGACCGTGGGCGCACGGCGACGCCGAGGCGGCGCTGCCGGTCTACGGCGTGGACGAGGTGTCCCGATGGCTCGCCCCGGCGCTGGAGCCGGTGTCGGATCTGCCGGCCATGGAGCGCCTGATCGAGCGATGGGTGAGCGAGTCGGTCACCCTCGAACCTCCCCAGGGCCGGTGGGCCATCTCCCTGCGCGAGACCGGTGAGCTGGTCGGAGGGGTGGCGCTGCTGCCGCTCCCCCCGTTCGGCAGCGATCTGGAGATCGGCTGGCAGCTCGCTCCCGACGTATGGGGGCAGGGCCTGGCCGCGGAGGCCGGGCATGCCGTGGCGCATCAGGCTTTCGAGTCGGACGCGGGTGTGGAGGAGCTGTTCGCGGTGGTACGGCCCAGGAACAGCCGAGGCGCGGCGACGGCCCGGCGGGTTGGGATGGAGTGGGTCGGCGAGACGGAGAAGTATTACAACTTGCAGTTGCAGGTCTACCGTCTGCGCAAAGGTGACCTCGACGCCGGCGGTCCCACCGCCGCCCTGCCGTAACGAACGTCCGGCCTCCGGCGTCCGGAAAGCGAGCATCCGAAAAAGGGGTAGCCGTCTCTACGCTATCCGTCCACCGACGGGTGGGAGGTGTGGCGGGTGTGATCGAAGAACGCCTGCCACTGTGCGCGCGAGAAACCCAGCACCGCGCGCTGCGGATGGTGCGAATCCCGGATCATGACCGTGTCCGCGTTCCAAGCGATTTCCACGCATTTGTCGGGTACGACATCGCTGAAGCTGCTCTTGCGCCATGCCCATGACCCGGTCACCCACGCCTCCTTAACACTCCGTACGGAAAGCCTGGTTGGGGCAGCTCACTGTGTGGTGCGACTCTCGAACCGGCGAAATCGATCAAGTGCACTCGACGTCCGCACGTTTCCTCAGGATAACAATCGCGCACGGGAAAACGAACATACGAGTTCTCGCCATGATCGCCTCCGCTGCTCCGACGCGCGGGACGACCTCGCGCGCGCCCTTGCGGCGTCGGGTGTGAGGGATACGCTGGCTGCGCAGACGTACTTCAAGGGGGATGACCGATGACGCGCTCGATGCCCTCGTACTCACCTCGCGACATGACCTGGTTCTGGTCCGTATACGCCCTGTTGACAGGGGTGCTCGCGTACGGCGCGGGCTACGGCGCGGCAAGTGCCACCGGTTCGGCCGTGGTCGGCGTCCTCACCTCGCTGGTTCTCATGGCGGCAGCGGGCTGGTGGGCGCCTCCTCTTCTCCGCTCGGCCCGGCGGACGTCTCCGGGGCCGGCCGGGCAACCCCGTTCTCGGGACTGGGCGTTGCCCCCGCTGGACTGAGCGCGCCACGCCCCGTGGACATGAGAGTCAGCCGGGTACGGAGCCGGGCCACCAGCAGCACACCCACCCCGCAGCCGGCCACCCCCAACCAGCCTTTCGGGTTCGGGGCGAGCACCGAGAAGACCACGTAGAAGCAGCTTCCCAGTACCACCGGCGGGATCGTGACGACCCACAGCAGATGGACCGTCCGGGCCCGGAACGGCAGTACGTGATGGATGATCTCGTTGCAGATGTGCACCCAGGTTTCGACACCGGAGCGTTTACGTCCTGGCATGCCCATACCCCCGTACTCGCCACCGGCGACAGCGGATGCTGCCGCCGGTGAGAGCCCCCGACCCATTCATCGGCCACCTCGGTGATCACTCGTCAGAAACCGCAGCATCGGGCGCGGCTGCGGGTGGCGCGTTGCTTGAGATAGCCGATCGGTCCGGACGGTCCGGGGTGATTCGTGAGGATCTTGCCGGGCTCGCGGTCCCTACTGCTCCTCGGTCACGGCCGGCAGTGTCAGGTCCTCGCTCCCTTCTCCGACGTGCTCGCTGACCTGGCGCAGCACCGCGCCGATGTTGTCGTCGAGCGCCCGGTCCTCCAGCTCCAGGAAGGCTTCGATGTACTTTCCGGTCACCTCGGGGTCGTTGCTCGCGAACGAATCCCCGCGCGGGTTCTCCAGATAGACCGAGTCCGGCATACCGTCCTCGCTGAACTCGAACAGCGTGAAGGGGCCGAGAATCCCCGGGTGGGCGCCGGCGTCGAACGGCATGATCTGGATGGTGATCCGGGGGTGGGAGGCCAGATCCGCCAGCCGTTCCAGTTGAGCGCGCATGACGCCCGGTCCGCCGATCTGCCGGCGCAGGATCGACTCGTCGAGGATCACGAGGTGCTTCGCTCCCTCGTCACCCTCCAGCAACTCCTGGCGTGCGAGCCGGGCTTCGACCATTCGGTCGAGCCGTTCCGGTGAGACCCCCTGGCCGGTTCCCGTGACCAGTGCGCGCATGTATTCCTCTGTCTGGAAGAGACCGGGAACCACGAAGAAGTGGAAACCCCGGATGATCGAGGCGGAGGATTCCAGGGCGAGGAAGGAGAGGAATTCCTTGCCCAGCACGTCGCGGTACTCGTTGAAGGGCATTTTCCTGCTGCCCCGGGCCAGTTCCAGCAGTCCTTCTGTCTTGCGGCGCTCGGTGATCCCGTACTCGGCCAGCAGCGCCTTGAGGTCGTTGACCGTGACCGCGACCTCGCCCGCCTCGATTCTGATGAGCTTCGAGGGGCTCCATTCCATTTTGACGGCGACCTGACGCTGGGTCAGTCCCGCGTTGCTCCGGGCCCTGCGGAGCTCGGTCCGAAGACGCAGGCGCTGGACGGCGGCACTGGGCGTGCTCACGATTGCCACCTCCCCGTCGCGTTGGTCCCATATGCAAGGTAGCAGATAGTCATATCGCTGTAACAGACCTTACCGATAGAGGGTTGTCGATCAAGAAACACCAGGTCAACGCCTTGCCCTTGATGGATCAGTACGCAGCACGCCAGGTGTGATGTGCGAGCACGCAGATGGGCACTATGCCAGCAGGTGGGCGGCGCGTCGCGAGATACCGTATCGGATCTCACATGCCGTCATATGCCGTTCGGCCGCGCGCCGCCAAGAACGTGTCGATGAGCGCGCAACGCCCCGGCGCAAGAGCTGTACAGGCCCGCCGACGACCGTCCGGACCGGCACACAAGCCATCGACGGACCCCGTTCGCCATGCACTTGACAAGGTCTAGACCTTGTCTTTCAATCCAAGCGACACACCACTCATGCGCATCTCCTCCTTGGCCCTGTCGGCGAACCGGCAGGGCTCCATGCGCCGTTGGCGCGAAGGGAAGACATTCAGAGATGTTGAGCAAATCCGGCAGAGGCATTTCCCTCCTGCGGTCCGCGATCCTCGTCGCGGTCGCAGCCCTCATCGCCACTCTCTTCACCGCCCCCGTCGCCCAGGCGGCCGACGGTCAGATCACCGGTCTGGCGGGCAAGTGCGTCGACGTCGCCGGCGCGAGCAACGCCAACGGCACCCCCGTACAGCTCTACGACTGCAACGGCAGCAATGCCCAGCGCTGGTCCAACTCCGGTGACGGCACACTGCGCGCGCTCGGCAAGTGCCTGGACGTCGCGGGCAACAGCACCGCCGACGGCGCCCTCGTCCACCTGTGGGACTGCACGGGCGGTGCGAACCAGCGCTGGACGGTCTCCGGCGCGAACGACATCGTCAACCCGCAGGCCAACAAGTGTCTGGACGTTCAGGAGCGCAATACGGCGAACGGCACCCGGCTCCAGATATGGTCCTGCTCGGGGCAGTCCAACCAGAAGTGGAACGCGCCCAGCAGCGGCGGTAACCCGTCCCCGGGTGGCTTCGTGGTCAGTGAGGCGCAGTTCAATCAGATGTTCCCGGGTCGCAATTCGTTCTATACGTATGCCGGTCTGACGGCGGCGCTGAGTGCGTATCCGGCGTTCGCGAATACGGGCAGTGACACGGTGAAGCGTCAGGAGGCGGCGGCGTTCCTCGCCAATGTCAGTCACGAGACCGGTGGTCTGGTGCATATCGTGGAGCAGAACACGGCCAACTATCCGCACTACTGCGACAGTTCGCAGTGGTACGGCTGTCCGGCCGGGCAGGCCGCGTACTACGGGCGCGGGCCCATCCAGTTGAGCTGGAACTTCAACTACAAGGCGGCGGGCGACGCCCTGGGCATCGATCTGCTGAACAACCCCTGGCTCGTGCAGAACGACGCGGCCGTCGCCTGGAAGACCGGACTCTGGTACTGGAACACCCAGAACGGACCCGGCACCATGACCCCGCACAACGCCATGGTCAACCAAGCCGGCTTCGGCCAGACGATCCGCTCCATCAACGGCTCGCTGGAGTGCGACGGACGCAACCCCGCACAGGTCCAGAGCCGGATCAACAACTACCAGAGCTTCACCCAGATCCTGGGCGTCACGCCGGGCGGCAATCTGTACTGCTGACCCCCTCCGATCGGACGGGGGCCGCGCCCGACGCGCGTGTGGTCCCCGGCGGGGCCGTTTCGGCTCGCCGGGGACCACATCGCTGTGTGTCAGCGTTACCGCTGCCGTTCCTCCTCGTACAGACTCTGTACCTGACTGTCCGTCAACGCCTTGTCGTAAGCGTGCACTTGGTCGACCGACCCGTTCCAGAAGTCGCCCTTGGCGCCGTCGTACTTCGCACGGCCGACCGACAGCGGTCCGGTGCTCACATCGGCCGGGCCGGCGGCGACGGTCGCGACCGGTGCGCCGTCGACGTACAGCGTGATGTCGTCCGAGGCCGAGTCACGGACGCCGACGAGGTGGTACCAGCGGTCGGTCTCGGGCTTGATCTCCAGGCGTGCGCGGTTGCCGCCCGGGGTGCTGAACGCGAACGCGCCCTGGCCGTACTGGAGATAGAACGGATTCTCCGTGCGCCGCCCGTCCTGGCTCACCGCCGTCGCATAGTTGCCGGGGAGCGCGTCGAGGGTGACCCACGCCGACACGGAGTAGCTCTTGGTCGTGTCGACCACCGGGCCTTCGGTCTGCGCGTACTGGCCCTTGCCGTCGAAGGCCAGTGCCGTGCCGCTGACGCCCGGCGTCCAACCGGCGCCGCCGACGAGGTTCAGGGGGCTGCCGTTCGGGCCCTTGTCCTGGGCGGTGGTGCCCTTGCCCTCGTCCAGCGGCCAGTATCCGCCGCCGCTCAACTCGTCCCGTTCGCCCGCCTCGGCGCCGGCCTTGATGACCTTCAGGTTGATGGCGCGCACCTGGGCCGGATCGACCTTGATCTCCCGGCGGTCGTAGGTGTAGAAGCCGTTGAGTTCATTCTCCAGGTCGCTGACCTGCGTGTACACGGACCCGGACAGTTCGGCGTTCGCCGCCTCGAGGTAGAAGTCCGTGGTGTTCTGAACGTACTTCGCGGTGAGCGCTTCCTTGTCTGCCACCCCGCTGTAGATCGCGGCGGGCGGGCCGGGCCACATATGGCCGGGGGTGCGGAGGGTGAAGCCGCCGTGTTCACCGTCCATCGCGGCGCGGTGGTCGGGGAAGGGTGCGTCGTTGTTGACGTAGTCGTGGTGGTCGATGATCTCGCCCTTGCCCGAATCCCCCTTTGAGGAGCAGCAGTTGACACCGCTGTGGGCGTTGACGATGCGGGAGGGGTCGGTCTGCTTCACCGATTCGGCGATCCGGCCGGTCTCCTCACGGTTCCACTCGCCCCAGCCCTCGTTGAAGACGATCCAGCCGATGACGGAGGGCGAGTTGTGGAGCTGCCGCATCATCTGCTTGCCCTCGGCGACGAAGGTCTTCTGTCCCGCTTCGTTGGTGATGTCGCTGGAGACGAAGTCCTGCCAGACGAGCAGACCGAGCTTGTCGGCGTGGTGGTAGAAGCGGGCGGACTCGACCTTGATGTGCTTGCGTACGGCGTTGAAGCCGAGCTTCTTCTGGGCCTTGAGGTCGAACGCGAGGGCCGCGTCGCTGGGCTGGGTGTAGAGACCGTCGGGCCAAAATCCCTGGTCCAGCATGGCGAGGGAGAAGATGGGCTTCCCGTTGAGCACGAGCTTCTGGTAGCCGCCGACCTCCTCGATGCCGACCGATCGCATACCGAAGTAGCTGTCGACGCTGTCGGTGGACCGGCCGTCGGTGAGGGTGACGTCGAGGTCGTAGAGGTACGGGTCGTCCGGGGTCCACAGGCGCTGGTTCTTGATGGGGAGGCGCAGTTCGGTGCCGGGACGGCCGCTGACCGTGGAGACGATCCTGCCCTTGGCGTCGCGTGCGACGGCCCTGACCTTGGCGTCGGGTGAGGCTTTAGCGGAGTTGACGGTGACGGCGAGGCTCTGGGAGTCGATGTCGGGCGTGGTGAGGAGTTCGTCGACGGCCGCCGTCGCGACCGGCTCCATCCAGACCGTCTGCCAGATGCCCGACGACTGGGTGTAGACGATGCCGCCTGGGTCGGTGGACTGCTTGCCCATCGGCTGGTTGGGGCCGTTGGTGTCGGTGACGGCGACGACGATCTCCTGCGGGCCCTTGCCGCCGTATCTGAGCGCGTCGGTGATGTCGGCGCTGAACGCCGTGTAACCGCCGGTGTGTTCGGTGACCTGGGTGCCGTTGACATAGACGCGGGTCGCGTAGTCGACGGCGTCGAAGTTGAGCTTGAGCCGCTTGCCGTCGCCGACCTTCCAGTTCTTGGGGACGGTGACGAGCTTGCGGTAGAACATGTGGTCCTCGTGGCGTTCGAGGCCGGAGAGCTGTGACTCCACCGGGAACGGCACGATGATCTTCTCGTCCAGGTCCTTGCCGAAGACGGGCTGTTCGTCCTTCTCGGCGCCCGCGAACTGCCAAGGACCGTTCAGATTCTTCCAGTTGTCGCGCACCTGCTGCGGGCGGGGGTACTCGGGCAGCGGGTTGTCCGGGTCGAGTTTGTCGCCCCACTCGGTGGTGAGCCGGTGCGTGGAGTCGTTCGCCGCGGTGCGCATGATCTCCGGCACCGTCTCGCCGCCGGCCTGGAGGCCGCCCTGGCCGTCGTAACGGAAGCTGACCCGCTGGTCCTTCTGGACCGGCTCCTTCAGCGTGACGGTCAGCGAGTTGGGGTCACCCGGTGTCCGGGCGACGGAGGACAGCGGCATCGGCGTGGTGTCGACCGTGACCTTCAGATGGTCCTCGATCGCCGCGATCGTGCCGCCGACCTTGTCCTCGAAGGTCGCGCGGAGGCGGCGGCCGTCCTGACCGACCGTCAGGGACACCGGAAAGATCTCGAATCCGGCGGGCGGGGTGAACGCGGACTCGGGGACGATCTGCTTCTCGGTCCCGGCACCCGACCAGCGCAGGAACATGTTCGCGCCGCCGGTGTCCTGGAACATCTCGACGCGGACGTCCGCGGGCTCGCCCGCGGTCAGCGTGACCGGTTGGCTGGTCTGCTCCCTGTCCCAGTCCGGGACCCAGTGGTCAATGACCACCTTGTCGCCGATCCACACCCGGAAGCCGTTGTCGCCGGTCGCGTAGAAGGTGTAGTCGCCGGTGGCGGGAGCCTCGATCCGGCCGGTCCAGCGGGCGGTGGTGTGCTCGGTGCGGCCGGTCAGGGACTCGAACGTCGAGGCCAGGCCAGGGAATTCGATCTGCGGATCGAGGGCCACTCCCCCGAGGTCGGCGAAGTCGCGCGCGCCCGGCGCGGACATGCTGAAGTACTCGCCCTTGAGACCGTGTACGTCGGCCGTCGGGGCGGCGGCTGCCGGGATGTCGGCGGACGCGGGGCCGGCGGCCGTCGCGGCCGGGGCGAAGCCGGTCGTCGGCAGCAGCAGGGCGACGGCGAGCAGCAGCGAGCGGAACAGTGGTCGGGAGCGGTTGGCGGGCTTTCGTCTCATGGGGTCCTCGGTGTCCTCGCGCGGGCGGGGGCGTGACGGGCGGGAGCGGAAGGGGTTCCGTCCCTGGCATTACAACGTTGGAAAGAGTCCGTGGCGGAATGACAGCACGCCCGCTCGGCGGGTGTCCAGAGTTACGACACAAGGTGTTCACGGGGCGCGTGGGAGAAATGGCGTTGCCGTGGGCGCGGGTTCGGCTCTACGGTCGACCTCATGAAGCGTGCCGCGATGATCGCGATGACGACGACGCCGGAGAGTGTCCCGGCGCGCTGACTGCTGATCCAGTTCGAAGCCCCGGGGTGAGTAACCCCGGGGCTTCGTCACGTGGTCACTCGCTCCACGCCAGCGAGGAGACCCCCATGCACGACCATCGCAGACTCGGCCGCGAGTTGGACCTGTTCGACACCGATCCGCTGATCGGCGCCGGCCTGCCGTACTGGCTGCCCGACGGCGCGACCGTACGGCACGCCCTGGAGGAGTACATCCGCGGCGTGGAGCGGCGCGCGGGGTACCGGCATGTGTACTCGCCGGTGCTGGGCAAGCGGGAGCTGTACGAGATCTCCGGGCACTGGTCGCATTACAGCGACGACATGTTCCCGCCGATGGAGCTGGGCGGGGAGCAGTTCGTGCTGCGGCCGAGCCTGTGCCCCCACCACGCGCTGATCTTCCGGTCCCGCGCCCACAGCTACCGTGAACTTCCGCTACGTATGGCCGAGTTGGGCGGCATGTACCGCTCCGAGCTGTCCGGGGTGCTCGGCGGGCTGACCCGCGTACGGGCCATTCAGCTCAACGACGCGCATATCTTCTGCACCGTCGACCAGGTGGCCGACGAGGCACGGGCGGCGCTGGAGCTGATCCGGCGGGCGTACGGCGCGCTCGGCATCCGTCCCGCACGCTTCCGGCTGTCGCTGCCGGGGCCGGGTGAAAAGTACGTCGCCGATCCGGCGCTGTGGGAGCGGTCCGCCGCGCTGCTGACCGAGGTCCTGGACAACTCGGGTGTCGCGTACGAGGCGGTGGAGGGCGAGGCGGCGTTCTACGGTCCGAAGATCGACGTGCAGATCGCCGACGGGGCGGGGCGTGAGTCGACCCTGTCCACCGTGCAGGTCGACTTCCACCAGCCCGAACAGTTCGATCTGCGCTACATCGGCGCCGACGGTGCCAAACACCGGCCGGTGATGATCCATCGCAGTGTCATCGGCAGTGTGGAGCGGGCGGTCGCGCATCTGGTGGAGCAGCACGGCGGCGCGTTTCCCGGCTGGCTGGCACCGACCCAGCTCGTGGTCCTGCCGGTCTCCGACACCGAACTCCCGCAGGCGGAAAAGCTGGTGGAGCGATGCGCGGAGCGGGGGCTTCGGGCGGAGGTCTCCGGGCCTGAGGGCGGCAGCCTGGGGGCCAGGGTCAGGGCGGCCAGGCTGGTGCCGTATCAGGCGGTGATCGGGGCGAGGGAGGCCGCCGGAGGCTCGGTCGCGCTGCGCCTGCGGGACGGGCGGCGCGTGGACGCCCTGCCGGCCGCCGAACTCCTGGCCCGGGTCGGGGCACTGGTCGGCGCGTACAGCACCGACCTGTGGGAGGAGAACGGGCTGGAGGGGGCCGGACAGCCCGACTGACCCCGAGGGGTCGGCCGGGCCCATTTTCGGGGCGGGGTTCGGGCGTCGCGCCCATCCAGCGCGACGTCCGAATCCCGCCAGCCTCGGAGGTCTCCGGGCGGCACTGTGGACGGTGCGACAGGAGTGACCGGAAGAGACGGAAAGGCGCGGAGACAATGAAGACCATCAACCGGGCAGGCCCGATCGGCGAGCGCGTCGCCGCGCAGGACTGGGGCTCGATCACCGGTGACCTCGACGCGTACGGCAACGCCCTCACCGGGCAGCCGCTCCTCTCCCCCGCCGAGTGCCGCGCGGTCACCGCGCTGTACGACGACGCGGAGCGGTTCCGTACGACCGTCGACATGGCCCGCCATCGCTTCGGGTCCGGGCAGTACCGCTACTTCACTCATGAACTTCCCCAGGTGGTACGGGAGTTGCGCGCCGCGCTCTATCCGCGGCTGCTGCCCGTCGCACGCGACTGGGCCGGGAAGCTGGGCAGGCCCGCACCCTGGCCCGACACGCTGGACGAGTGGCTGACGATGTGTCATGAGGCGGGGCAGTCGAAGTCCGCGCAGATCCTGCTGCGTTACGGCCCCGGCGACTGGAACGCCCTGCACCGGGACGTGTTCGGCGAGATGGTGTTCCCGCTCCAGGTGGTCATCGGTCTGGACGTACCCGGAACGGACTTCGGCGGCGGGGAGTTCATCATGACGGAGCAGCGTCCGCGCGCCCAGTCGCGGGGCTCGTCGGCCACCGTTCCGCAAGGGCACGGGCTGGTCTTCACCACCCGCGACCGGCCGGTGCGTTCCGCGCGGGGCTGGTCGAACGCGCCGATGCGGCACGGGGTGAGCACGGTACGCACCGGTCGCCGGCACACCCTCGGTCTCGTCTTCCACGACGCGGCGTGAGCCCGCGCGGCGGTCGGGGACGATGCGGCCAACAGAGCCGGAACCGATCCGGTCCGGTCCGGTCCGGTCCGGTCCGGGGGGGTACGCCAAGAGCGCGGGGCCGACACACAGCCCGCTGCCGCGCCCGCTCGCCCGGTGAGTGGAGAATCCAGGGATGACGGAATCCTCCCCAGACGCCGGCTACACCGGGCAGACGCGGCTCGATCGGCCGTCGCACACGCCATGGCGGGAATTCCTGCGTACCGAGACGGGCAGCGCCGCCGTCCTGCTGGTTGCCGTGATCGCCGCGCTCGTCTGGGCGAACGCCGATCTCTCGTCGTACGAGCGCTTCTGGCGCACCCACATCGGGCTGTCGTTCGGCTCGCACAGCCTGTCACTCGAGCTGCGGGAGTGGGTCAACAGCGGGCTGATGGCGGTGTTCTTCTTCGTCCTCGGTCTTGAGGCGCGCCGCGAGCGGGACCTGGGCGAGCTGCGCGACGGACGGCGTATCGCGCTGCCCGTGCTCGTCGGGGTCAGCGGCATGCTCGTGCCGGTCGCGATCTATCTCCTGATCAACGCCGGGCACGGTACGGCCTACGGCTGGGGCGCCGCGATGTCCACGGACACCGCCTTCGCCCTGGGCATGCTCGCTCTGCTGGGCAGGCGGCTGCCCACCGGGCTGCGTACGTTCATCCTGGCCGTGAGCGTCGTCGACGACTTCGTGGCCCTCGCGGTCATCGCCTTCGCCTACAGCGAGCGCGTCGCGCCGGTGGCGCTGCTGGTGGCCCTCGGCATCCTCGGCGTGATCATGGTGCTGCGCTACGAGGGCGTACGCCGTGGTGTCTGGTACGCGCTGCTGGCGATCGCCGCGTGGGGCGCGCTGCTGGAGTCCGGGGTCGATCCCGTCGTCATCGGGCTGGTGATGGGGCTGCTCACCGCCGCGTACCCCGCCGCGCGCGGTGATCTGGAGCGCGCCACCGGTCAGTTCCGCCGGTTCAGGGAACAGCCGACGCCGGAGCTGGAACGTTCCGCGCGGCTCGGGCTGGCGTCGGCGATCTCGCCCAACGACCGGCTGCTGCGTATGTACCACCCGTGGTCCAGCTATGTGATCGTGCCGGTGTTCGCGCTGGCCAACGCCGGGATCAGCGTCGCCCCGAACGAGCTGTCGCAAGCCTTCACCTCCCCCGTCACGCTGGGCATCGTGGGCGCCTTCGTCATCGGCAAGCCGGTCGCGGTGCTCTCCGCCTCATGGCTGACCTCGCGTTTCAGCCATGGTCGGCTGCGTCCCGCGGTCGGCTGGGGCGCCGTCGCCGCCGGCGGGACGATCGCGGGCGCCGGGTTCACGGTGTCGCTGCTGATCGCCACCCTGGCCTTCGACGGTGATCGTCTGGAGGAGGCGAAGATCGGCACACTCGCGTCGCTGATCTGCGCTTCCGCGCTGACCTGGGCCATCAGCGCGGTGATCGGACTGCTGCCGAAGCGGCGTCGTATCCGGGTCCTGCTCGGCACCGACGAGTCGATCGTCGATCTCGCGGTCCCCGTCGATCCCGAACGCGACAAGATCCGCGGCCCGTTGGAGGCGCCGGTGACGGTCGTGGAGTACGGCGACTTCGACTGCCCCTACTGCGGAAAGGCCGAGCCGGTCATCCGGGAGCTGCTGGCCGACTTCGGGGACGTCCGCTACGTATGGCGGCACATGCCGCTCACCGACGTACACCCCGGAGCGATGCTCGGCGCCGAGGCGTCGGAAGCCGCCTACGACCAGGGCGCGTTCTGGGAGATGCACGATCGCCTGCTCGCGCACGAAGGCACGCTGCGGTTCACGGACACGCTCCGTTTCGCCACCGACCTCGGTCTCGACACGGAGCGCTTCGAGCGGCACATGCGACGCCACAAGGGCGCCGCATGGATCGCCGACGACGTGGACTCCGCCGATCTGAGCGGAGTGTCGGGGACGCCGACCTTCTTCATCAACGGGCGGCGTCACTACGGGGCCTACGACATCGGCCATCTCTCGGCGG
This sequence comes from Streptomyces sp. NBC_01506, assembly GCF_045040295.1. Classification (NCBI taxonomy): domain Bacteria; kingdom Bacillati; phylum Actinomycetota; class Actinomycetes; order Kitasatosporales; family Streptomycetaceae; genus Streptomyces; species Streptomyces sp. NBC_01506. Next base: position 157,309 of record NZ_CP109422.1, read on the forward strand.
CCGTGCGCACGGCCCGGCAGCAGGCCGCGCTCACCGAGCCGGAGTCGTAACGCCGGGAGGCCCGCCGGGCCGGCCTGCTGTCAGGTGCTCAACGGGTCGCCGTCCACCGCCAGTTCGGCCGCCGCCCGTTCGAGGGTCGGCCGGTGGCCGAAGAGGCCGGGCAGGCCGCCCGAGTGCAGGAACACCGTGCGCCGTCCCGGTGTGATGTCACCGGCCTTGACCGCGGCCGTCAGCCCGGCCAGCGCGCGGCCGGTGTAGATGGGGTCGAGCACCATGCCCTCGGTGCGGGCCGCCAGTGTGAGGGCGGTCATGACCGGTTCGGTGAGTACGGCGTAGCCGGATCCGACCTGGTCGAGGCGGATCCGCAGGTCCTCCGGCGCGCAGTGCGTGCCGGAGACACCGGAGACCAGGTCCGCCACGACGCGGCCGGGATCGGCGACGGCTCCGACGTGGACGCCCAGCACCCGCTCGGGACCCAGTGCCGCGACCAGTCCCGCCATGCTGCCCCCGGAGCCGAGCGCGACCACCACCTGAGCCAACTCCGGTGCCTGGGTGAGGAGTTCACGTCCGCATTCGACATAGCCACGGGCGCCGAGCACGCTGGATCCGCCGAAGGGGATCAGCGCGGGCACCGCACCCCGGTCCCGCAGCGTGCCCGCCACATGCCGGGCGGTGGAGGCGAGTTCGTCATCGGCGACACCGCCGGCCCACACCACGCGCGCGCCGAACAGTCCGTCGAGTGCGAGATTGCCCGACTCGGACGAGCCGGGCTCGCCGGCCAGTACGAGAACGACGTCCAGCCCCAGCCGGGCGCCCGCCGCCGCGGTGAGTCGGGCGTGGTTGCTCTGCGGCGCCCCGGTCGTGACCAGGACGGTGGCTCCCTCGGCGAGCGCCGCCCCGCATGTCCATTCCAGCTTGCGCACCTTGTTGCCACCGCCGCCGAGACCGACGAGGTCGTCGCGTTTGACCCACAGGTCGTCTTCGCCGAGGCCGAGAGCGCGGGCCAGCCGTGGCATCGGTTCGAGCGGGGTCGGCCATGTACCGAGAACAGTGCGGGGCGGCTGTCCGTCACCCGTAGAGATGGTCACCATGGCTCTACTCTGCCTGCCGGTTCCCCGACGCGCCGCTCACGACGTGCCGACTGACCACCCCCCCGTCCGACCCCTTCGCCCCGTCTACTCCAAGGGCTGGTCGGAGTTCTGGTCGGCGTCCTGATCGGTTCCCGTACGCCCGACCAGCCGTTCGTAGCGCTGGCGGGCGGCCTGCGGGGTGCCGAGACCGAGGCCGAAGGCGACCTCCTGCCAGGTCATGCCACGGCCCCGAGCCATCTGGAGGAGTCCCGCCTCCAGTTCGTCCATGTCGCCACGGGCGCGCGGCACCAGGCTCAGGGCGGCGGTGATGTCGGCCTGATCCACCTCCGGCTCACCCGCTTCCGGCTTCGCGGCCCCGCTGAGCAGGAACGACACGAGCCTGACGGCTTCGTGCGGCGCGATGACGGACGGATGCGCCTGCCGGCGGCGCTGCGCATCCGTGGCCGCGTGCCGCTCGGCGATACGGAACAGGGACGCGTGCACGCGGTGCGCACGGGCCTGGTCCGGGTGAGGGGCGGTGAAGGGGTCAGGGCCGTGCTGATCGGGAGTCGATGACATACACGTCAGCTTGGCCCGCACACCTGCCGAAGTCAACAGTTCGTGTTGAACATTGCGTTTAACTCCGTCATTCACGTCCCGCTCACGGGCGGTACACCTCGCCGGGCTTCGGGACCGCCGGCGCGAACAACTGCGGAACGGTGACGAAGGTGTAGCCGCGCTTCTTCAACTGCTCGATGATGCCGGGCACGGCGGGGACCGTCCCGTCGTAGATGTCGTGGAGCAGGATGATCCCGTCGGCGGACGCGTCGTCGACGATGCGGCGCTCGATGAGGTCGGAATCGGTCGTGGAGTAGTCCTTGGCGGTGGCACTCCACAGGACTTGTGAGAGGCCGAGTTCCCGGGAGATGTCCGTGACGTCGCCGTTGGTACGCCCCTGGGGCGGGCGCATCAGCGTGGGCTTGCGTCCGGTTATCTTCGCGATGGCGTTCTGCGTGCGGGAGAGTTCCTTGCGTATCCCGGCCCGGTCGAGATCGGTCAGGATGCGGTGGCTCCAGGTGTGGTTGGCGACCTCGTGCCCCTCGTCGGCGATGCGGCGGACGGTGTCGGGATGGGCCAGTACGTGGTTCTTTCCCAGCAGGAAGAAGGTGGCCGGCACCTTCTCCTCCTTGAGGATGTCCAGCAGCCGGGGCGTGTCCTTGCCCGGTCCGGCGTCGAAGGTGAGCGCTATGCACTTGGCCTTGGCGCAGTCGACGGAGCCGTAACGCCCTTCGCCGTCACCTCCCGCGTCCCCTCTGACCGAGGCGGGCGAGACGGTCTGGGTGCCGCAGCCGGTGAGGGTCAGGGCGAGGGTCGCGACGACGGCGAGTGCGGCGGCGGCCGTACGGCGCACGCGTGCGACGGGTGCGACAGGTGCGGCGGGGCTGTTTTCGGGCATGGCGGAGCCGGGCGTGGTGGTGCTGGGCATGACGGTGCTCTCTCTGTGTGCTCGCGGCGCGCTTCGGCGCTCGACGCCAACCCGCTCGGTGGCCGCCGGTCACGGGCCTGCGGGCGTACGGGCGTACGGGCACGACGGGGCCCGCCCCGGGGCCTCGCGGTGGTGCGCACGCGAGCGGGGTGGTGCGGAAGGTGAGATGGGGCGCGCGGGGTTCGCCGCGCGAAGAAAGGGGCCCTCAGAAGGGCGAGTGCTTACATCCGGCGCCCGTCACCGCGAGCGGGCGCGGGATCGGCCGGATGGAGCCGGGCAGGGCGGAACATGCCAGGCCAGGAGGGGTCCCAGAACATGCACCTCACTATACACACGCGGTATACGTGCAGTGCATAGAGGACCGGAGACCGCCCGGGAAACACGCTCCGGGGCCCGTGAACGCGAAGGATCGCGGACGAGAAACACTCGTCCGCGATCCGTTGGCGCCCCGCGAAGGACCCGTAGGCCCTGAGCGGTGTCAGCTAATCCGGTGGACCAACTGGGTGTTCAGTTCGTAGCGTGCGCCGACGATCTTCAGCTCACCCGCGGCCACCTTGGCGGCGAGATCGGCGTCCCCCGCCAGCCGCGATTGGACCAGCTTGACCTGCGCGCTGACGGTGGCGTCGACCCGCGCGTCGCCCTCCTGCGAGTGGTCGATCGCGGGCTCGATCTGGTCGGCTATGTACTGGATATGGGCGGGCAGGGACTCCCCCGTCTCCTCCGCGTGCACGGCGGCGGCGACAGCGCCGCACGACTGGTGCCCGAGGACCAGGACCAGCGGGATGCCGAGCTCCAGGACGCCGTAGGCGATGCTGCCGAGCACCGCCTCGTCCAGGACCTCACCGGCCGAGCGGACGGTCATGAGGTCGCCGAGTCCCTGGTCGAAGACCAGCTCCGGTGGTACGCGGGAGTCGATGCAGCCGAGTATCAGGGCGAAGGGGTCCTGGCCGGACACCAGCGCCTGCCGCACCGACTGCGACTCGTTCGGGTGCTGCTGATGGAAAGTGCGCCAACGGCGGTTGCCCGCGGAGAGTTCCGCCAGCGCGGCGTCGGGGGTGCTGGGCCTGCTACGTGTCGTGGATGTCCGGCTGGCGGCACCCACCGGCGTGGCGCCGGCGATGAGTCCGCTTCCGGCCGCGGTGGCGACCGCCGCGGTGGCGACGGAGGCGCGGAGCAGTGCGCGGCGACTGGTCGCCACCGGCATCTGAGCATGTGGGGTCATTTTCACGCACGGACGGTAACTCTCTTACTATTAAAGAACTTTCATACATACAAGGTCTTGACCGTCCTTTGTACATCCCTTGGCTCGCGCTCCCGCCGCATCAGTGGAAGACACCGCTGTACGCGTTGAGAGCGGGCTGGCCGCCGAGATGGGCGTACAGCACGTTCGAGTTGGCGGGGATGTCCCCGTCGCGTACGAGATCGATCAGCGCGGCCATCGACTTCCCCTCGTACACCGGGTCGATGATCATGCCTTCCAGACGGCCGGTGAGCCGGATCGCGTCGAGCGTGGACTCCACCGGGATCCCGTACAGATCCCCGGCCCAGCCCGCCAGGACGGTGATCTCGTCGTCCCTCAACTCCCTTCCCAGATCGATGAGTTCGGCGGTCGCGCGGGCGATCTTCGCGACCTGCGCACGGGTTTCGCCGATCCTGGCGGAGGCGTCGATGCCCAGGATCCTGCGGGGCCGGTCCTGGCCGGCGAAGCCCGCGATCATGCCGGCCTGGGTGCTGCCGGTGACGCTGCACACCACGATCGTGTCGAAGAAGACGCCCAACTCGCGCTCCTGACGCGCCACTTCACCGGCCCAGCCGGCGAAGCCGAGTCCGCCGAGCGGGTGGTCCGAGGCGCCCGCCGGGATCGCGTACGGGGTACCGCCCCCGGCCTCGACATCCGCCAGGGCCTGGTGCCAACTGTCCTTCGCGCCGATGCCGAACCCCGACTGGACCAGGCGCACTTCTGCACCCATGACACGGGACAGCAGGATGTTGCCGACCTTGTCGTTGACGGCGTCGGGCCAGTCGACCCAACTCTCCTGGACCAGGACCGCCTTCAGCCCGAGCAGGGCGGCGACGGCCGCGACCTGCCGCGTGTGGTTGGACTGGATGCCGCCGATGGTGACCAGGGTGTCGGCTCCCCGCGCGAGCGCGTCGGGCACCAGATACTCCAGCTTGCGGGTCTTGTTCCCGCCGTACGCGAGCCCGCTGTTGCAGTCCTCGCGCTTGGCCCAGATACGGGCGCCGCCGAGATGGCCGGAGAGGCGGTCGAGCGGGTGGACGGGGCTGGGGCCGAAGAGGAGGGGATGGCGCGGGAAGTTGTCGAGTGACATCTGAGGCTCCTTGGGATTGGCCGGGGGCCGGCGCGTGTCGAGTCGCGGCGCGGGAGGGTCGTGGCCGGGAGGGCCGTGGCCGGGAGGGCCGGCGTCGCGGGTCAGTCGTCGCTCTCGTCGGCGGCCAGGGTGTCGAGAAGCGGGGCCAGCGTCTGCCAGTTGGCGCGAGTGGCCGCCGCGGCGGCGTCCACGTCACCGGCGGCGCACAGCTCGATGATCCGGTCGTGCTGGGCGACCGAGCCCCGGCCGCTCAAGGAGGAGAAGCGCAGCCGCTCGACACGGCGCAGCACCGGCGTGAACTGTTCCAGTACGGCGCGCAGCGCCTGGTTCGCGCAGGCGGTGACGGCGACGCCGTGGAACGCGTCGTCGGCGGCGAGCGCCGCGTCCACGTCGTTCCCGGCCAGGGCGTCGGCGAAGCGGGCGTTGGCCGCGCGCATGGCGTCGAGTTCGGCCGTGGACAGGTTGGGCAGGGCTTCCCGTACGGCCAGTTCGTGCATGGCCGCGGTGACGGACTGCGCGCCCCGGGCCGCCCGGAGGTCCAGCGGGCTGACGATCGTGTAGCGGCCGGGCCTGGTCCGTACGAGACCGGTCTGCTCCAGACGCCCCAGCGCCTCGCGGATGGGAGTGCGGCTGATGCCCAGCCACTCCACGAGATCGCTGTCGTTGAGCCGCTCCCCCGGCGTGAGCGTGCCGTCGACGATCGCGTCCCTGATGGCCTGGTAGGCGTTCTCCCGCAGGAGCGGTCTGGAGACGAGCCCTCGGCTCTGGGGTACCGGCATGCGATATATTGCACATCGGTGGAGTAGCCACGTCAAGGGCGAGTGGGGGGTTTGCGGGTTGACCCCGAGCCGGTCAGCTCACGCCGCGCGGCCGGAACTGGACGCTGATGCGCGCGCCCACCGCTCGCGCCGTCTTGGGAATGGCGTGTTCCCAAGTGCGCTGGCAGGAGCCGCCCATCACGATGAGGTCGCCGTGCCCGAGCGGTCTGCGGACGACGGAGCCGTGCCGTCGCCGCGGTCTCAGGACCAGATCGCGCGGGGCGCCGACCGACAGGATCGCGACCATGGTGTCCTCGTGCGAACCCCGGCCCGTCCGGTCGCCGTGCCAGGCGACCCCGTCGTGACCGTCCCGGTAGTAGCAGAGTCCGGCGGTCGCGAAAGGCTCGCCCAACTCGTCGGCGTAGTGGGCGCTCAGCGCGTCGCGCGCCTCGTCAAGGACCGGGTGCGGGAGTGCGTCCGGCGTGCCGTCGCGTTCTCCGTAGAAGGCGAGCAGTCTCGGTACGGCCACCTCCCGCTCGTACATGCGCCGGCGCTCGGCCCGCCACGGCACGCCGGAGGCCAGTTCCTCGTACAGCGCGTCGGCCCCGCCGAGCCAGCCGGGGAGCAGATCGATCCACGCCCCGTCCCCGAGCACGGTCCGCCGCACGCCCGTGAGCGGACCGAGCCCGATCTCGTCGGTCTGGTCGAAGAGGGAACCCTGCGCGTGTGCTGCCATGTGTCCAGCATAACCACACACTCGAACATACGAGCGATTCATATGTGCGGCCCCCGACCGGTGGCCGCGCTCAGCTAAGGCAGTGCGCGGGACGGGCGCTCGCGGGGTCGAGGGCGTTGAGGACCAGCCCGTACATGACCGTGCTGTACGCGATGCCCAGATGCGCGCTCATGTCCACCGGGCACGCGTCCTGGAGCGTCAGATTGTCCACCGGGGCGTCGGGGCCCGCCGCGAGGTACTGCTGGCGGTAGGGGGTGACCACCTCGTCGGTGCGTGTGACGACCGTCGTGTAGCGGACGCCGGGCACGGTGTCACCACCCGTGTCCAGTTGGACGTTGACGTCGGAGCCGACCGTCTGGTCCTTGGCGGCCTGCCCGGCCATCCGCGCCGTGGTGTCCAGCACGCGCAGCGATTTGGCGAGGGACGCCATGCCCGACGCGGTGGTGCCGTGGTTGCTCGGGGCGATGCCCACCAGTCGGTGCGTCTTCGCCGCGCCCCCTTCGAACTTCAGATACCAGCGCGGCAGGAGCCCGCCGCCCTGGGAGTGCCCGACCAGATCGACCTGCTCGGCACCGGTGGCGCCCAGGACCTTGTCCACGAAGGCGGCCACCTCCTTGGCGGACTCGGGGACAGGGCCCCTGGCCTTGAACACGTCGCCGTCGGGTGCGCCGAAGTTGAGGGCGTAGACGCAGTGGCCCGCCCGCTTCAGGACGGGCGCCAGACCTGCCCAGTTGGCGTACGCGTTCGCCCAGGTGCCGTGGATCAGCACGACGGGACGCGAGTGCGCGGCGCTGGGCCGGCAGGACCAGTCGTTGGCGCCGGGCGGTGACATCTCGGGGGCGGCCTGCGAGCGGGCGAACGCGGCGGCGAACCTCGCCAGGCCGGTGTTCGGGGCGGCCGCCGTGGTGCGGGCGGAGCCCGGCGTAACGGACGGGAACGACGACGAAGCGGATGAGGATGCCGGAGAGGATGACGACGGGGAGATGAGGGACGGGAACGAGGATGAGGGCGCCGCCGCCGCGACGGCGATCACCACGGACCCGACCAGTGCGGAGGCGGCATGTCTGAGCTTCAACAGGGCTCCTGCGTATGAGGCCCCACTCGGCCCCGCACGTGTCCCGGCTCCCACCGCGGAGCGCAGGGACGCCACGCCGGACACCGGAGAAGGGGGGCGTCTATCGATGACGCCCGCCATCCGACCCCATACGGCCTCCCACCGGCCGGATTACCCCATCGGTGGGCGCGGAGCACGCGGGCTCACACGCTCAGCGCGCCCCGTACGTCGCGCTGCGCGGCCTCGCCTCCCGCGCCGGTGGAGGTGACCCGGCCGGACTCCAGCACGTAGTAGTGCTCGGCTGCGCGCAGCGCGAAGCCGACGTGCTGTTCGACGAGGAGTACGGAGAGTCCGCCCGCCGCGCTCAGCCGTAGCACCGTCTCCTCGATCTCGGCCACCACCGACGGCTGGATGCCCTCGGTGGGCTCGTCCAGCAGCAGCAGGCGCGGTTCGGTGATCAGGGCGCGGGCGATGGCGAGTTGCTGCCGCTGGCCGCCCGACAGCAGCCCGGCCCGGCGGCCGAGGAGCCCGCGGAGCGCGGGGAAGAGATCCAGTGCCGCGGCCATGGACGCCTTGCCGCCGCGCCGGCCGTCGGCGACGAGCTGAAGATTCTCCCCGGCGGTCAACTGCTGGAAGCACTGCTGGCCCTGCGGGACGTACGCCATGCCCCGCGCGACCCGCTCGTGCGGCGCGAGGCGTGTGACGTCCTCGCCGTCGAGCCGCACACTGCCCCGCTGGGGTCTGACGAGGCCGATCGCGGTACGCAGCAAGGTGGTCTTGCCCGCGCCGTTGTGCCCCAGCACGGCGACCACCCCGTCGGTCGGAACGGTGAGGGACACGCCGTGCAGGACCGAGCTGCGGTCGTAGCCGGCCCGGACGTTCTCGATCTCCAGCATCATGCCTCCTGCGCGGCGGGCGCCTGCGCGGATACGGGGGCGGGAACGGGGGCTGCGTCGGCAGCGGCGTCGGCGTCGGTGACGGGCGCGTGCCCCAGGTAGACCTCCTGGACCTTCGGGTCGGCCTGGACCTGGGCGACGGTGCCCTCGCTCAGCACCCGTCCGGCGTGGAGAACGCTGACGGTGCGGGCGAAGGAGCGCATGAAGTCCATGTCGTGCTCGATGACGACCACGGTCCGCTCGCGGCTCACCTTCTGAAGAAGCTGCCCGGTGGCCTCCCGTTCGTCGTGGCTCATGCCCGCCACGGGCTCGTCCAGCAACAGCAGTCGGGCGTCCTGCACCAGCAGCATGCCGATTTCCAGCCACTGCTTCTGACCGTGTGCGAGCACTCCGGCGAGCTTGTCGCGCTGCGCGGTGAGGCCGATCTCCTCGAGGGCGTGCAGGACGCCCTCCGGAGTGCTCCGGCGTCTGCGCAGCAGTGTCAGCGCGGAGCGGCCGGCGCCCGCGGCGATGTCCAGGTTCTGTTCCACGGTCAGCCGCTCGAAGACGGTGGCGGTCTGGAAGGTCCGGCCGATGCCCGCGCGCGCGATGCGATGGACGCTGCGTCCCAGTAGTTGCCGGCCGTCGAACTCGACCGATCCGCTCGCCGGGGAGAGGCCGGTGACGGCGTCGACAAGGGTGGTCTTGCCGGCGCCGTTCGGGCCGATGAGGAAGCGGATGTCGCCCCTCGCGACATCGAGGTCGACGCCGTCGACGGCGGTGAATCCGTCGAACGACACGCGCAGGTCGCGGATGCTGAGCAGGACGTCCGGTGCCGTCGTCCCCGTCATGAGGTCACCTCCGGTGTGGCGGGTACGGCCGAGCGGCGTTTCAGCACCCCGGCGAGAGACGCGAGCCCGCCCGGCAGGAAGCCGACCACCAGCACGAACAGCAGGCCCTGCGCGTAGGTCCAGGCCGCCGGGAACTCCTCCGACAGCGCGGTCTTCGCCCATGCCACGGCGATCGCGCCGAGCACGGCGCCGACCAGCGACGCGCGCCCGCCGAGCGCCGCGCCGATGACGAACTCGATCGAGGGGACGATGCCGATCAGGGCGGGCGAGATGATGCCGACCGCGGGGACGAAGAGGGCGCCGGCGAGACCGGCGGCGCCCGCGGCCACGACGTACGCGAACAGCTTCACGTTGGCCGGGTCGTAGCCGAGGAACCGTACGCGTTCCTCGGAGTCCCTTACGGCGACGAGGAGTTCGCCGTACCGGCTGTGGATGAGCTGACGGACCAGGAGCATCAGGATCAGCAGCACGGCGGCGATGACGAAGTAGACCATCCGCTGGTTGACCGGGTCGTCCAGGTCGTAGCCGAAGAATCCCTGGATGTCGGTGAGGCCGTTGGTACCGCCCGTGGTGCCTTGCTGGCCCACGAGCAGGATGACCATGGCGACGGCGAGCGCCTGGCTGAGGATGGCGAAGTACGCGCCGCGCACCCGGCGCCGGAAGATGAGCACGCCCAGCAGCGTGGCGACGGCCATCGGCAGCAGGACGGTCAGGGCCAGCGCGACGACCGGGTTCTCGAACGGCCGCCACCACCAGGGCAGTTGGTCTACCTGGCCGTACAACTGCATGAAGTCCGGGAGTTCGCCGGGCCCGGCGTCGGCGAGCTTGAGGTGCATGGCCATGGCGTAGCCGCCGAGGCCGAAGAAGACTCCCTGGCCGAGGGTGAGGAGTCCGCCGCGCCCCCACGCCAGACAGATGCCGACGGCGACGATCGCGAAGCAGAGGTACTTCGCGAGGAGGGAGAGCCGGAAGTCACTGAGGACGGCGGGGGCGAGGCCGAACAGCGCGAGTGCTCCGACGGCCAGGATCGCGGCGGAGCGCAGCCGCTTCGGGTCCTTCGCGCCTGCGGCCCGGTCGGTGCGCTCGGTGCGCTCGGTCCGGTCGATGGCGTTGGTGCGGTCCGTACGGTCGGTCGTGGTGGTCGTGTCGGTCGTGTCGGTCCGGTCATCGGTCATGCCAGGCTCCGGGTGCGCAGGGTGAACAGTCCTTGGGGGCGCCACTGGAGGAACGCGACGATGGCGACGAGGACCACGACCTTCGCGATGCTCACGGTGGTCGAGTACTCCATGACGGACTGGAGCATCCCGAGCGCGAACGCGACGATGACGCTCCCCTTGAGCTGCCCGATGCCGCCGACGACCACGACGAGGAAGGCGTCGATGATGATGTTGGTGCCCATGGTCGGACCGATGGGGCCGACGAGTGTCAGCGCGACACCGGCGACACCGGCGAGACCGGACCCGATGAAGAACGTCGTACGGTCCACCCGCGCGGTCGCGAGGCCGGACACCTTCGCCAGATCGCGGTTCTGCACGACGGCACGGATACGGCGGCCGAGCGGGGTCAGCCGCAGCAGCAGCGTCATGCCGACCACCGCGGCGATCGCGAGGGTGAGGATGAACAGCCGGCTGTTGGCGAGGGTGAGGGTGTCACCGCCGGACTCGTACAGGGTGATGTGGCCGGTGAGCCAGTCGGGCGCGCGGGTCTGCACGTTGGGCGCGCCGAAGATGTCGCGGGCGAGCTGCTGGAGGATCAGCGAGACACCCCAGGTGACGAGGAGCGTGTCCATGGGGCGCTCGTAGAGTCGCCGGATGAGCAGCATCTCCAGCAGGACGCCCAGCGCGCCGGCGACGAGGAAGGCCGCAGGGAGCGCGACGAGCAGGGACGCCCCGGCGCTGCTGACGGTCTGTTGGACGACGTAGGCGGTGTAGGCACCGGCCATGATGAATTCGCCGTGCGCCATGTTGATGACGTTCATCTGGCCGAAGGTGAGGGAGAGTCCGAGCGCGATGAGCAGGAGTACGGCGCCGATGCTGATGCCGATGAACAGTTGGCTGAGTATCACTGTCATGAGAGGTCCGCGGCCCAGTCGTAGCCCTTGAGGAACGGGTCGGGCTTCACCGGTCCTTCGGACTTCCACACCTCGGTGATCAGCCCGTCGGCGCCGATCTTGCCGATGCGCGCGGTTTTGGAGATGTGCTGCGTCGCACCGTCGACGGTGACCGTGCCCTCGGGTGCGTCGAAGGTGATGCCGTCGGAGGCCGCACGCACCTTGTCGACGTCGAAGGAGCCGGCCTTCTCGACCATGGCCTTCCACAGATGGACCGAGGTGTAGGCGGCCTCCATGGGGTCCGACGTCGGCTTGTCCTGGCCGTACTTGGCCTTGTACGCCTTGACGAAGGCGGTGTTCGCCGGGGATTCGGTGGTCTGGTAGTAGTTCCAGGAGGTGAGCTGGTCCTTCAGATACGAGGCGCCGATCGACTTGACCTCTTCCTCGGCGATCGAGACCGAGACGACGGGCATGGTGGCCGCGGTGAGGCCGGAGGACTTGTACTCCTTGAAGAACGCCACGTTGCTGTCGCCGTTGAGGGTGTTGAACACGGCGTCGGCCTTGGCGGACTTCACCTTGCCCGCGATACTGCTGAACTCGGTGGAGCCGAGCGGCGCGTAGTCCTCGCCCGCCACCGTCATGCCGTTGGCCTTCGCGTACGCCTTGATGATCTTGTTGGCGGTGCGCGGGAAGACATAGTCGCTGCCTACCAGATAGATCGACTTTTTGCCCTGCTTCTTCAGATAGTCGAGGGCGGGCACGATCTGCTGGTTGGTGGTGGCGCCGGTGTAGAAGATGTTGGGCGACTGCTCCAGGCCCTCGTACTGGACGGGGTAGAACAGCAGCGCGTCGTTCTTCTCGAACACCGGTTTGACGGCCTTGCGGCTCGCGGATGTCCAGCAGCCGAAGACCGCGGCGACCCGGTCCTCCCTGATCAGCTTCTCGGACTTCTCGGCGAACGTCGGCCAGTCGGACGCCCCGTCCTCGCTGATCGCCTTGACCTGTCGGCCCAGCACCCCGCCGTCCGCGTTGATCTCCCCGATGGCGAGGTTGATCGCGTCGCGTACGGTGACCTCGCTGATGGCCATCGTGCCGGAGAGCGAGTTGAGCAGACCGACCTTGACGGTCTTGTCCGAGACGTCGGCCTGGACGCCCTTGCCCTCCGCCGACGCGTCACCCGTCTTGGCGCCGCAGCCGGTCAGGACCAGTGCGGTGGTGGTGACAAGTGCCGTACAGCTCAGGGCTGTTCGGATCGCTCGGGAAGCGGGCATCGAAGCCTCCTCGCCCCCGGACGGGGGCCGTGAAGTGCGGGTTGCGGTGACGGCAACGAGCCTCGGGGCGCTCCGTTTCCCCGTTGTTTCACGGCAATTAATACTTCCCGCAGGAAGTAACTCGACGGCGGTCACCGTCAGTTGCCCACCCGCCCGCCCGGCCGGCCTAACAGTCAGTCCGTTCACTGCGGTCGCAGTTCGGTCAGCACGTCGAAGTCCAGCCCGTCCGCCCGCGCGAGGTAGATGCGCTGGCTGACATGGCGTCGGCGCAGCCGCAGGAACCCGCGCGGCCCCTCGTACGACACCTCGTCGGCGCCCGCGCCGATCGCCGTCACATCGAGGGTGCGGGCCCGCTCCACCAGCGCCGCGAGCAGCAGCACTCCCTCGTAGCAGGACTCGCCGAGAGAGCCGGGCAGGGGCGCCTCGATACCGAACCGGCGGGCGTACAGGCCGTGGAAGTCGAGGGTGTCCTGGTTGGCGAGGGAGGCGAAGAAGCCCGCGGTGCTGTACAGATCGGTGGTGGCGTCGGCGCCGCTGGCCAGCAGCATGTTCTCGTCCATGAGGGTGCTCAGCCGTGGCGCGCGCACCGGAAGTCCCGCCGAGGCGAAGGCGCGGTTGAAGCGGACGGCGTCGCTGCCGACGAGCAGCATCAGTACGCCGTCCGCGTCCGACCGCTCGATCGCGCGCAGCACGGGTCCGAACTCCTCGGTGCCCAGGGGGAGATACGTCTCGCCACACACCGCTCCCCCGCTCTCGCGGGCGTAGCCGCGCGCGGCCAGCGCGGTGCGGCGCGGCCATACGTAGTCGTTCCCGACCACGTACCAGCGTCTGATCCGCCGCTCGTCCCCCAACAACCGCATGGCGGGGCGCAGTTGTGCGGCGGGGGTCTCGCTGGTCAGGTAGACGCCGTCGGTCCGTTCGCCGCCCTCGTACAGCGCCGTGTACACGTACGGCACCCGGTGGGCGATGCGCGGCGCGAGGACCTGTCGTACGGAGGAGATGTGCCAGCCGGTCACGCCGTGGACCGCGCCGCTCGCCACCAGCGTCTCCACCTCGTCCGCCACCTGGCGGGGCGGGGCGCCGCCGTCCACCGGGACGAGGCGCAGCTCCCGGCCGAGGATGCCGCCGTTGCGGTTGACCTCGTCGGCGGCGAGTTGCGCGCAGAGCCCGCAGGCGGGCCCGAAGATCCCGGCGGGTCCTCGCATGGGGTGGACGAGCGCGACGCCGATCGAGGTGTCGGCGGCGTGCCAGATGGACCGGCGCATCGCCCCATGATTGCCCGGTGCGGCCGGGGATCTCCGTGCTGTCCGCTCTGTGGAACGCCGCGCCGGCGTCCACACTTTGTACGATGGGCGGGTCACCGGACCGAGGAGCGACCGGCCCATGCCCTCTGCGCGTCAACCCCATGACCTGGTACGCCTGTTGACCGGTGCCGAGCGGCTGGTACTGCGCCGGCTGCGCACCGTGCTGGACACCGCCGGCTGCTCGGTCGACGCCTGGCGTGTGCTGTCGCTGCTCTCGGACGGACAGGGCCACCGGATGAGCGCGGTGGCGGACTGCGTGTTCCTGCCGCCGCCGACGCTCACCAAACTGGTCGACCAGTTGGTCGACCAGAATCTCGTCCATCGCCGTGTCGACCCGCTGGACCGCCGCCGGATCCTGGCGTATCTGACCGACGGCGGGCGCGCGTTGTGGTCGCGGCTGGATCAGGAGATCCGCGACGACTGGTCACGACTGCCGATGACGGTCGAGGAGGACGAACTCACCCGCTCGCTCGGCCGGTTGGTGTCGACGCTGGAGGGATCCGCGACGGGCGCGGCCACGGGTCTCGTGCTGTGAACGGGGACTTGGCGCACAGGGTCTACGAGCGGGCGGTGAACGGCGGATGGGTTCCGTTGAGGTAGTGGTCGCCGATGTCGCGCAGGCGGTGCGTGGGTGAGCTCTGCGCGGTCAGCGCGCGGGCGTTGCGCCAGAATCGGTCGAGCGCCGCGCTGCTGTCCAACGACGTTGCCGCTTGGGTGAGTTCGAGGATGCGCGTGGTGATGTCGACCGCGGATCTGCTGGTGACGGCCTCGGCCGCGGCGACCAGGACGGCGATCTCGGCGCGCTCGTCCATGCCGAGGTCGCTCCCGGTGAGGAGCCCCTGTTCCAGGGCGTCCGTCGCGCGTTCCACGACGGCGGCGGCCGTATGCGCGGCGGTCGCCAACTCCCCGTACGCGAGCAGCAGATACGGGTCCCCGCTGGGCCGTACGGCGTAGCTGGTGGCGTCCGGCGCCTCGGCGCGCGGCGCCGGCAGCACGGCCCGGCTGACGTCGCGGGCCTCGGCGAGGGCGCCCTCGGCGATGCCCAGGGCGACATGGCTGAGGACGAGGCGCAGGGCGAGCGGCGCGAGCGCGGTGAACGCGGAGACGGCGTGTTCGTCGCGTGGCACGGCGCCGAGGATGTCGTCCGGGCCCACCGGCACGTTGTCGAAGTCGACGCTGCCCGCGCCGGTGAGCCGCTGGCCGAGGCGGTCGTTGTCGGCGCCGGCGAGTACGCCGGAGTGTGCCGGGTTCACGAGTGCGATCAGCAGCTCGCCGGTGTGGGTGGAGGTCGCGCCGACGACGAGCCGGTCGGCGACGGTGACTCCGGCGGCGAACGACCTCCGGCCGTTGAGGAGATAGCCCGAGCCGGCCGGGGAGAGGGTGAGGCCGGGGCCGCTGTCCGGGTCGGCGAGGTCGGTGCCGCCGCCGAGGAGCAGACCGCCGGGGACGGCGGAGGGCTCGTGCCCGGCCGGGCCGTCCGGCGCGGCGAAGAAGCGGCTGCTCCACGAGAGCACGTAGTGCCGGGCGATGAGTTCGCCGATGGAGCCGTCGGCCGCCGCGATCTCGCGGATCACGGCGGCGGCGGTACGCCAGTCCGCGCCGCTCCCGCCACTGCCGCCAGTGCCGCTGCCGCTGTCGTGGGCGGTATCGATGCCGGTCCGTCCGGGGCCGAGGGGTGCGGGTGGCGTCAGGAGCGCGGGCAGGCCGGCCTCGCGCAGCCGTGCCACCTCGTCGTACGGCGGCTTGCCCGCCCGGTCGCGGGCGATCGCGTCGGCGGCGAGGTCGTCGGCCACCTCCCGCGTGACGCGCGGCCACATCGCGTCGTCGGCTACGAGGGGCTTGCGCGGGGCGGCCGTTCGGACCACGGGTTTCGTCGGCACGGTGCCGGCCACCTCCAACATCCCTGTGTTTCCCACTGGATTAGTAGGAATACTGGCACGGAGTCATCCTCACCCCAAGTGCGTGTTCATATGGTGGACTTGCGTTCCGGTCGGCGAAACCGCGGCGGGCCGGTACGCAGGCCCGTTCACCTCAGGGATTCGTCCAGGCCTCGGGGTCGGCGGCGAGCGCGGACACGTCCTCCGGCAGCCCTGCCGAGGCCACGTCGGCCAGCGTCACCACGTCCAGAATCTGGCGGACGTTCGCCCGCAGCGCGATCCACAGCGGCAGCAGCGACTCGGCGGGCCCGGTGTAGGACAGCTCGGGCGGGCGGACCCCGCGCACCGAGACCAGGGGTCCGTCCACCGCGCGGATGACGTCGGCGACCGTGATGGCGTTCGCGGGCCTGGCCAGCCGGTATCCGCCGTTGCCGCCGCGCCGGCTCACCACGAGCCCGCCGCGGCGCATGTCGTTGAGGATGCCTTCGAGGAACTTGTGCGGGATGTCCTGGGCGGCGGCGATCGCCTCCGCCTTCAGCGGGGCCTCGTCGCGGGACGTGGTGAGCTCCAGCGCGGCACGTACCGCATAGTCCGCTCTGGCTGAAATGCGCATGTGCGCAGTATCGCGCACGGCTCCGCCCCGTCCGGGCGGAGCCGGTGAACCGCCCCGGTCAGGTGCCGACAGCGTCGAACAGCCGGTTGGCCGGGCGCGCCAGTCCGTAGTGCTCGCGCAGCGTCGTACCGGCGTACTCCGTGCGGAACAAGCCACGCTCCTGGAGGATCGGCACGACCTGGTCGACGAAGACCTCGAGACCGGAGGGGAGCAGCGCCGGCATGATGTTGAAGCCGTCGGCGGCGCCGCTGTCGTACCAGTGCTCGATGGTGTCGGCGACCTGCTCGGCGGTGCCCGCGAAGGTGCGGTGCCCGCGTCCCCCGCCGAGCCTGCCGATGAGTTGACGTACCGTCAGGCGCTCGCGCCTGCCCAGCTCCACGACCAGGGTGAAGCGGCTCTTGGCTCCCTCGATGTCGTCCTCGGTGGGAATGTCGTCGGGCAATTCCTCGTCCAGGACCAGTCGTTCGGCCGGGACGCCGAGGAAGGTCGCCAGTTGGCGCCGGGCGTACTCGGGGACGATGTGCCGGTCCAGCTCCGCGTCCAGCTCCAGGGCGTCGGCCTCCGTGTCGCCGACGACCGGCACGATCCCCGGCAGGATCTTGATGCCGTCCGGGTCGCGCCCGAGGGTCACCGCGCGCTGCTTGACGTCCTTGTAGAAGGCGATGCCCTCCTCCAGGGTCTGCTGCGCGGTGAACACCGCCTCCGCGTAACGCGCCGCGAAGTCCTTGCCGTCCTCGCTGGATCCCGCCTGGACGAGGAGGGGGTGGCCCTGCGGGGAGCGCCGTACGTTCAGCGGCCCGTCGACCCGGAAGTGCGGTCCCCGGTGCTCGATCCGGCGCACGCGGTCGGCGAGCGCGTACACGCCGCGCGCCCTGTCGGCCACCACCGCGTCGTCGGCCCAACTGTCCCAGAGCTTCGTGGCCACGTCGATGAACTCGGCTGCCCGCAGATAGCGTTCGTGGTGCGGCGGGGTGTCGTCCAGATTGAAGTTGCGGGCGGCGTCGGCACCCGCCGTCGTCACGATGTTCCAGCCGGCGCGCCCGCCCGAGACATGGTCGAGGGACGCGAACCTGCGGGCGAGGTTGTACGGCTCGTTGTAGCTGGTGGACGCGGTGGCGATGAGGCCGATCCGGCTGGTGACACCGGCCAGGGCGGTCAGCAGCACGGTGGGTTCCAGGATGCTGGCGGGGCGGCGGCCCGGGTCGCCGTGCAGGACGGGGCCGTCCGCGAGGAAGAGGGAGTCGAGCTTGCCGCGCTCGGCGATGCGGGCCAGGTTCTTGTAGTGCTCGACGTCCGTGCCGTCGTCGGGGCTCTGCGGGAGCCGCCAGGCGGCCTCGTGGTGGCCGACGGTCATCAGGAAGGCGTTGAGGTGCAGGGGCTTGCGGTCCGGATCGCGTGACATGGGCGTTCTTCTCCCGGGGCGGGGTGACGGGTGGGTGAGTGGCAGTCGGTGCTCGGCGCTTGGCGCTTGGCGCTTGGCACTCCGCGCCTGGCGCCTGGTGCTCGCGACGCTCAGAGCGCGAGGTAGCGGCCGTCGTGGAACAGCAGCGGGCGCCGGTCCTCGTCGTGCTCGGCGTCCTCGACGCGGCACACGACGATCCGGTGGTCCCCGGCGGGGACGATCTGCTGGACGCTCAGCCGCAGCCAGCCCGCCACGCCGTCGAGTACGGGCTCCCCCTCCGGCAGTCGCCGCCAAGCGGTCGGCGCGGCGAACCTGTCGATGCCGCTGGTGGCGAACGTCCTTGCCAGCGGCTCCTGTTCGGCGCCGAGGAAGTTCACGACGGCCGACGACGCGCGCTCGATCGTCGGCCATGACGAACCGGAGAGCGCGATACCGAACGACACGAGCGGTGGGGAGAGGGACAGTGACGTGAGCGAGGTGGCGGTGAATCCGACCGGCCCGTGGCCGGCGTCGGCGGTGACCACGACCACTCCCGCCGGATATCGGCGGAACACTTTTCTGAAGCGCTCCGGGGCGATGCCCGCAGCGAGATGCGACGACGCGGTGACAGTCAACGTCTCCCCCAGGAAGAGAGGTGAAGCAACGGAAAAAGGGCAGGCAGTGGCCACGCACAGAGCTGTGGGACGAGTCAGAACCGCGTGGTTCGGGGCGCGCGAGGCGGGCCGGACGCGATCGCCGGTGAATTCATCGGTGGACCGTGGCGCGAGGAGAATTCAGGCGCGACAACAGGGGCAGGGCACGTGACGCGGAATCCGCCGCCGAATGGTCATGAATTGATTGTCCTGCGCACGTACGGGCCGGGTCAACAATGCAACTCCTTGAATTAAGTCACTCGACCCGCAGGTCAGGACACGGCCGTCAGCGTGGGCCAGGGCCGTCCGAGCGGATCCGCGTAGAGCGCGCCCAGCGCCACCGCCGCGCCCGCCGTGGACAGCACGCTGCCGGTGAAACTGCTTGCCACGACGGCCTGTTCGGGGTCGTCGCAGACGAGGGAGCGTTCCGCGACCTCCGTCCGCAGATCGGCCAGGCAGCTCGGAAGCAGTCCGGTCCCCGGCTCGACCACCACCACGACCTCCGGATCGAACATGTCCAGCAGCAGTGCCACGGCCCTGCCGACGAGCCGGGCTCTGCGGCGGAACAGCCCCAGCGCGCGGGGCTCCTCCGCCAGCGCGCGTTCCAGCAGGGCGGGGAACGACCGTACGGGGTCGCCCTGTTCGGCCGCGAGCCGCATCATGGCCTGCTCCGAGACCTCCGATTCGAGGCCGCCGCCACCGCCGACCGGCAGCCGCGCGATGCTTCCCGCGCCGTGCCGGGGTCCGAGGTGCACCTCGCCGGCGGTGGCGAACGCGGCGTCCACCACGGCGCCGACGAACAGCAGCACGGCGCTGCCCCGAGTCGACGCCTCGCCGACCAACTGCTCGGCCCGCGCCAACGCCCGTGCGTGGCTGTCCACATGGACCGGCAGCCCGGTCGCCGCGGCGAGATGGTCCCGTACGGCGACGTTCCGCCAGCCCAGTCGCGCATGCCGCACGATCACTCCGGCCCCGGGGTCCACCCGGTGGCCGGTGGCCACACCGAGGGCCAGCACCGGACGGCCGCCGGCGTGGGCGGACACCAACCGGGGCAGCCGCTCGGCGAGCGAGTCCAGCACCGGGCGTGGCCGCGGACGTATCTCCCGGTGCGACTGCCGCTCCTCGGCGACGATCCGGCCGCGCAGATCCATCAGGGACAGCGTCGAGTTGGTGACGGCGATATGCGCGCCGGCGACCAGATAGCGGCCGGTGTCGATGTCCACGGGGACGTGCGGCCGGCCCAGTCCGCGCGGCCCGGCGGTCTCCGGGCTCTCCCGGATCAGCCCTCGGGCCAGCAGTCGCGCGCTGTGTCCGGTGACAGAGGCCGGGGACAGGCCGGTAAGTCGTGCGACGGTGCTACGGGCGATCGGACCGTGGTCGAGGACGGCGTTCAGCACGGTCCTCGTGCCGGGGGCGGGGGCGCGGCGTGGCGGTGCGGTGGCCGGCGGGATGTCCGCGCGGCGTACGGGGGTGGGTCGGCGACGGACGGGCACCGGCGGCTTCTTCACGGGTGTCTTCCAGATCCTGGATGGCAGCGGCGGCGACCTCGGGGACATGTCCCGTCGAGAGCCGGCCGGACCGCGTGGGCGCTGTGACGTCAGCCCTGGTGACACGCCGCGGAGCACACGCGCTTGAGATCGATATGACCTCGAGTCGTCAGGTGCGCGGATCGCTGCATGTCGGGCAACGTAACCGCAGCGGCCGAACGGGGTCAATGACCGGCCGCATCCTGGACGGGCACGGGCACGGGCGCTGGGGTGCCGATGCGGCTGCCTTATCCGTTTGCCGCCGGCGAGTCCGGTCGGATAGGAAACTCGCATGCTAAAAGGCACCAAGGTCGGGCTCAGGGCCCGGTACGAGGACGACATCCCCATCCTGCTGACCGAGCTGTACGACGACGTGGTCAACGGTTCGCGGGCGGACAGCCGGCCGTGGCGGCCGATCACCCCCGGCTCGAAGGACTCACGGCTGGTGGTGGACGACACGGAGGAAGGGCGCGTCCCGTTCTCCGTGGTGGAGCTGGAAGGCGGCACGCTGATCGGCATCGCGAACCTGTGGGACATCGACAACCACAACCGGTCCGCGCACATCGGCCTCGGACTGCTGCCGTCGGCCCGTGGCCAGGGCTACGGCACCGACGTCGTCGCGGTGCTGTGCCACTACGGTTTCGTCGTGCGCGGCCTGCGGCGGTTGCAGATCGAGACGCTCGCGGACAACGCCGCGATGCTGCGCTCCGCCGAGCGCAACGGCTTCGTACGCGAAGGTGTGCTGCGCTCCGCGGCCTGGGTGATGGGCGAGTTCCTGGACGAGGTGCTGCTCGGTCTCCTCGTCGAGGACTGGAAGCCGGACCCGAAGGCGTAGGCCGGCTCGGCGTCGGTGACGTCGTCTTGTACGGCTCCGGCCCGGCCCACTCACGCCGGAGCCCCCCTACAGCGGCAGGAACGCGGCGGCCGTGGCCGCGCCCAGCGCGGCGCCCGCCGCCGTCTGGGCGGCGGAGTGGTAGCCGAGCCGTACCCGCGACCAACACACGGCGACGACGAGTGCGTACGCCACGACCCACCACGGGTCGTGGACGGCGGCGAGCATCGCGACGACCGAGGACGCCACGGCGGAGTCGACGCTGATCTTCCATACGGTGTTCACCGCCAGCAGGACGACCGTCATCGCCCACAGCGCGGTCATCGCGACCAGGATGCCGGTCGGTGCCCGGCCGGCGATCATCGCCAGCGCGCCGGCACCGATCGAGCCGAGGATCACGAGGAAGATCGGTGCCCGCTGCGTCCGGTCCACGACATGCCGGTCGCCCCATCTGCCGCGCCCGCGCTCCCACTCGATGTACGCGGCGGGCAGTATCCCGGCGCACAGCGCGCCCAGCAGCCCCCAGGGGACGCCGGTCCAGTCGCCCGCCGCCGCGGCGCCTATACCCAGCATTCCGGCGAGCAGAGCGTTGCGGGGCTGGAGCACGTCGGTGATCCGGCGGGCGGTCCGTGCGGTCACGTACGGCTCACGCGAAGTCCGTCGCGCGCGCCTCGCCCGCCGCGATGCGTCGGTTGCGCCGGACCGACGACCAGAAGGACAGGCCGATCAGGACGACCCCGATGAGGCCCGTGATGATCTCGCTGATCTGGTACTGGATGGTGACGAGCAGGATCACGGCGAGCGCGCCGATCGCGTAGTGCGCGCCGTGCTCCAGGTAGACGTAGTCGTCGAGGGTGCCCTGGCGGACGAGGTAGACGGTGAGCGACCTGACGTACATCGCGCCGATACCGAGGCCCAGCGCCATCAGCACGATGTCGTTGGTGATGGCGAACGCGCCGATGACTCCGTCGAAGGAGAAGGACGCGTCGATGACCTCGAGGTAGAGGAACATGAAGAACGCGGCCTTGCCGGTGACGGCGACGAGCGAGGGACCGCTCTTGCCACCGCGCCCGGACGCCAACTGCGTCCCCGCCTCACCCGCCTCCCCCTCCTCGGCGGCTTGCGCGTCGGCCTCGTCCGCGAGCCGGTTCTCGAAGAAGCTGGAGAGCCCGCCGACGATCAGATAGGTGACAAGGCCGGCGAGTCCCGAGGTGAGCACCGTCTGCGCCTTGTCCGCGTGCTCGCCGCCATGCTGGTGGGCGTGGGTCGCCACCGTCATGGAGGCGATCAGCAGCACGATCAACGAGAGGCAGACGGACAGCATCTCGACCCGTCCGAGCTTGGCCAAGGGGCGTTCGATCCAGCCCAGCCACTTGATCTCGCGGTCCTCGAAAACAAAGCTGAGGAAGATCATCAGCAGGAACATGCCGCCGAAGGCGGCGATCGACGGGTGGGCGTCGGTGACCAGTTGCTGATACCGGTCCTTGTCGTTGACCGCCAACTGCACCGCCTTGACGGGGCTGAGTTTGGCGGTGACCGCGACGATGATGACAGGAAAGGCGAGTCTCATGCCGAACACGGCGATCAGCACACCGATGGTGAGGAAGATCTTCTGCCAGAAAGCGCTCATCTTCTTCAGGATCCCGGCGTTGATCACCGCGTTGTCGAAGGACAGCGAGACCTCCAGCACGGTCAGGATCGCCACGACCCCGAGCGCGGCCCAGCCGTCGTAGAACACCGCCGCCACAAGACCGAGCACGGTGAAACCGAACGCCCAGCCGAATGTTTTCAGTACCACGACTCACCATGCCTTCCGCCGGACATGCTAGGCGATCTACGGCCGGACGCCCCGTCAGGCCGCGGACGGACCCGACTGAAAGGGTTCAGCAACTACCTCCGGATCATATGCCCGAACAAGCAATGTGAGCGCGACACCTTGACGGGTCAGAGAGTCACCCCTACGTTCACGCGATGAATCGATTCACTGTCGAATTGTTCTGGGGTTGACGTGATCAGTAGACGCCGCATGCTCACCACCACCACAGCAGCCGCGCTGGGCACCACCCTCGCGACGGCCAACACGCCGTCGGCGCGGGCCGCCGAGCAGACCCCGGCCGGCGCCGCCGCCGTCGGCGCGGGCCCGGCCGGTTCGCTCCGTGTCAGCTCGCCCACCGTCGAGTACGTGCGCAATCCGCTGGGCCTCGACACCCCGAAGCCCCGGCTGAGCTGGCCCCTGCTGTCCGACGCGCCGGACCAGGCGCAGAGCGCGTATCAGATCCGGGTCGCGTCGAGCCCCGGTCAACTGGCCGAGCCCGACGTATGGGACAGCGGCAAGGTCGTGTCGGACCGGTCGGTCCTCGTGGCGTACGCGGGGCCCGCGCTCGAGCCGCTGACGCGGTATCACTGGTCGGTCCGCGTCTGGAACGCGGCCGGTGAGGTCTCGGACTGGAGCGAGAGCGCCTGGTGGGAGACCGGGCTGATGAGCACGGCGGCCTGGTCCGCGAAGTGGATCGCGGCGCCGGCGGCGCTCGGTGGCGCCCCGAGCCTGCGCGGCGCGTCCTGGATCTGGTTCCCCGAGGGGGAGCCGACCAGCAATCTGCCCGCCGGGACACGTTGGTTCCGCCGGGCCCTCGACGTTCCGGCCGGTGTCACCGGCGCCCGGCTCGTCATCAGCGCCGACGACGCGTACACCGTGTATGTGAACGGCACCGAGGTGGCCCGCACCGAACCGGACGGGCCCGCCGAGAACTGGCGCCGCCCGGCCGTCATCGATGTCACGGCCCAACTGCGCGCGGGCGCCAACGCGTTGGCGGCGTCCGCCGTCAACGCCACGCCCAGCCCGGCCGGTCTCATCGCCGTGCTGGAGCTGACCTCGGCGGACGGCACGACCACCGTCCCGTCCGACGACGCGTGGAAGGCGGCGAACGAGGAACCGTCCGGCGCCGACGGCGCGTGGCGCCAGGCCGGTTACGACGACAGCGCCTGGCCCGCCGCCAAAAGGGGCCCGGCGTGGGGCTCGGGGCCGTGGGGCGCGGTGGCGCCCGCGTTCTTCCCCGCCACCCAGTTGCGGCACGGCTTCCGGCTGGCCGACAAGCCCGTCGCCCGCGCCCGGCTGCATACGACGGCGCTCGGGCACTACGAGGCGCACATCAACGGACAGCGGGTCGGCAAGGACCAGTTCGCGCCCGGCTGGACCGACTACCGCAAGCGGGTGCAGTACCAGACGTACGACGTCACCGCCCTGGTGCGGCGGGGCGCCAACGCGCTCGGCGCGCATCTCGCGCTCGGCTGGTACGGCGGCAATCTCGGCATGTTCGGGCCGCACCACTACGGTGACCGGCCCGCGCTGCTGGCCCAGTTGGAGGTCACGTACCAGGACGGGACGAGCGAGCGGGTCGTGTCGGGGGACGGCTGGCGGGCCGCCGCCGGGCCCATCGTGTCGACCGACATGCAGGCGGGCGAGGAGTACGACGCCAGGCTCGAGACGAAGGGCTGGACGTCGCCGGGGTTCGACGACGCCCACTGGCTCCCGGCCGAGCCGGTCGACGGCGTGGACACGGAGATCGTCGCGGAGCTGGACGGCCCGGTGCGGGTGACGAAGGAGCTGCCCGCCAAGAAGGTCACCCGCGTCGCTCCGGGGGTCTTCGTCTTCGACCTCGGGCAGAACATGGTCGGTTCGGTACGGCTGCGGGTGTCGGGCAAGGCGGGCACCACCGTACGGCTGCGGCACGCCGAGGTGCTGAATCCGGACGGTTCGCTCTACACGGCCAACCTCCGTTCGGCGCGGGCCACCGACACGTACACCCTCAAGGGTGGGGGCGAGGAGACGTTCGAGCCGCGCTTCACGTTCCACGGCTTCCGCTATGTCGAGGTCACCGGATTCCCCGGCACGCCGCGCGCGAGCGCGCTCACCGGCCGCGTCATGCACACGTCGGCGCCGTTCACCTTCGAGTTCGAGTCCGACGTCCCCATGCTCAACCAGCTCCACAGCAACATCAGTTGGGGCCAGCGCGGCAACTTCCTCTCCATACCGACCGACACCCCCGCGCGGGACGAACGGCTCGGCTGGACCGGTGACATCAACGTCTTCGCCCCCACCGCCTCGTACGTCATGGAGTCCGCGCGTTTCCTCACCAAGTGGCTCCAGGACCTGCGCGACGCGCAGACCGGCGGCGGCTCGTTCACCCACGTCGCCCCGGACATCGCGGGCGTCGGTGACGGCTCGGCCGGTTGGGGCGACGCCGGTGTCACGGTGCCGTGGGCGCTGTACCAGGCGTACGGCGACGAGCGGATACTCGACGTGTCGTGGGACTCGATGGTCAAGTGGCTGGACTATCTGCGCGCGCACAGCACCGGCTTCCTGCGCCCGGCGGACGGTTTCGGCGACTGGCTGAACATCGAGGACGAGACACCGAAGGACGTCATCGGCACCGCCTACTTCGCGCATGTCGCGGATCTCACCGCGCGGACGGCCCGGGTGCTGGGCAGGGATCCCGCCCCGTACGAGACGCTGTTCGGCCAGGTCCGCGACGCCTTCCGGGCGGCGTACGTGACGGCGGACGGCCGGGTGAAGGGCGACACACAGACGGCGTACGTGCTCGCGCTGTCCATGGATCTGCTGCCCGAGGCGGCCCAAAAGCCCGCCGCCAACAGGCTGGTGGCGCTGATCGAGGCGAAGGACTGGCATCTGTCGACCGGATTCCTGGGCACACCCCGGCTGCTGCCGGTGCTCACCGCCGCCGGCCGCACCGATGTCGCCTACCGGCTGCTGCACCGGCGCACATTCCCGGGCTGGGGGTACCAGATCGAGAACGGCGCGACCACGATGTGGGAGCGCTGGGACTCGATCAGGCCGGACGGCAGCTTCCAGGACGCGGGGATGAACTCCTTCAACCACTACGCGTACGGGTCGGTGGGCGAGTGGATGTACGCGAACATCTGCGGCATCGCGCCGGGCCGGGCCGGGTTCAAGGAGATCGTCATCAGGCCGCGGCCCGGCGGTGAGGTGAAGCGGGCCGGCGGCCGGTACACGTCGGTCCACGGGCCGATCACCACCCGCTGGGAGACGGGGCCGGGCGGTTTCGAGCTGGAGTGCTCGGTGCCGCCGAACACGACCGCCGAGGTGTGGGTGCCCGCGCGGCGGGCGAGCGACGTCCGGCACAAGGGAGCGAGCGCGAAGTTCCTGCGGATGGCGGACGGGTGCGCGGTGTACTCGGTGGGGTCGGGACGGCACCGGTTCACCACCTGATCGCGGAACCGGTAGCGGAACCGGTCGCGAGATCGGTCGCGAGATCGGTCGCGACGAGGGCGGCCGGGTACGGGGCTTCCCGTGCCCGGCCGGCGAACCCTGGAGACGCCGGTCAGCCGCGTACGGTCAGCGCCGCCGTGCGCTCCCGCACCTGTTCCGGCGTCAGATAGATCTTGGTGTACTCGAAGTCGTGCAGCGAGGCCGGCTTCTGCGCCCGGAAGCCGGTCCGTACGAAGTCGTCCCCGGCGACGGCGTTGAGCACCCAGTTGGTGAGGACCCGCGCCTTGGCGACATTCGTCCGCAGCGCCGACCAGTGGTAGCCACGGGCGACGACCTGCGCCGGGAGCCCGCGCAGTTCGACGCCCATCGGCTTGGAGACCGCGTCCTTGCCGCCGAGATCGACGACGAGACCCAGATCCTTGTGCTCGTAGCGCCTCAGCCGCTGGTTCCGTACCGTGGCGATGACGTTGTCGGCCGCCGTACGGCCCTGCCGCTCGGCGTGCTGAGCGGTCGGCGGGCAGATCGCGTCGCCGCCCTTCGTCAGGTCCGGCACGGCCCCGGCGTCGCCGAGGGCGAAGACGCCGTCGAGCCCGGCCACCCGCAGCTCGGGCGAGACCTTCAGCCGGCCGTGCACCGTCTCGGCGTCGAGCGTGCCGATCAGCGGGCTGGCGACGACGCCCGCCGTCCAGATCAGCGTGCGGCAGGGCAGCACCCGCCCGTCGGTGAACGTCACTTCATGCGGGCCGGCCTTGGCGATCGACACCCCGAGCGAGACCTCGATCCCGCGTCTTCGCAGGATGCCCAGGGCGGTGGCGCCGAGCTTGCCGCCGAGTTCCGGCATGAGCCCGGGGGCGATGTCGATGAGGTGCCACTTGATCTGTTTCGGGTCCAGCCTCGGGTAGCGCCGCAGCGCGCCGCTGGTGACGCGTTGCAGCGAGGCGGCCGTCTCCGTGCCCGCGTAACCTCCGCCGACCACCACGAACCGCAGGCGCGCCTCGCGCTCCTTGTCGTCCGTGCTCGCGTCGGCGAGATCGAGCTGCGCGATGACGTGGTCGCGTACGTAGGCGGCCTCGGCGAGCGTCTTCATGCCGCGCGCGTTGTCGACAAGTCCGGGGATGTCGAAGGTGCGGGTGATGCTGCCGGGAGCCAGCACGATGTAGTCGTACGGCTGGTCGACGATCTCGCCCGTGATCATCCGGATGACACAGATCTTCGCCTTGGGATCCACTCCGATGGCCCCGCCGGGGATGATCCGCGTGCGGTGCCGCCTGCTGCGGCGCAGCGAGACGGCGACCGACTGCGGAGTCAGCACGCCCGCCGCCACCTGCGGCAGCAACGGCAGATAGAGCTGATACGACAGCGGCGTGACCAGCGAGATCTCCGCCTCCGCCGGCCCCAGCTTGCGCTCCAGGCGCTGCACGCACTCCACGCCGCCGAAGCCTGCGCCCACTACGAGAATCCTCGATCGTGCCACGGTGTCCGTCCCTTCCGGTCCTGCTGGGTCGCCCTTCACCTTCCCCGGGACCGATTTCTCTCACGGGGGCGTTCACTCTGATGCGGCGTCAGCGGACGTACATAACAGGGCATATGACGACCACCATGGGAAATCATCTGCCGGAATTCCGCGCTGCCGCGCGCCGTATCGACCGCCGCCATTTCGTCACCCGCGCCGGCGCCGCCGCCGTGCTCGCCTTCGCGGCGAACATGCCCACCGCCGGCGCGGCGACCGCCCGCCGGCTCAACCCCAGGGCCATCACCAAGAACCCCTTCACCCTGGGCGTCGCCTCCGGTGACCCGCACCCCGGCACGGCCCTGCTGTGGACCCGGCTGGCACCCGAGCCGTACACGGCGGACAGCGGCCTGCCGGCCGAGCGCGTGGAGGTGGAGTGGGAGGTCGCCCACGACGAGCGTTTCGCCGTGCTCGTCACGAGCGGCACCGCGACCGCCCATCCCGAGTTCCACCACAGCGTGCGCGTCGAGGTCCCGGGGCTGTCGTCGGACCGCGTCTACTACTACCGCTTCCGCGCCGGGAAGTGGATCAGCCCGGTCGGCCGCACCCGTACCGCTCCCGCCGCCGGGGCCAGGATCACCGACCTCAAGTTCGCCACGCTGTCCTGCCAGGCGTACTACCACGGCTATTTCACCGCGTACAAGCATCTGGCGGAGGACGACCTCGACGTCGTGGTCCATCTCGGCGACTACCTGTACGAGTACGCGGTGACGGCGGTCGGCGGCGCCCGCGAGTACACCGACCGCAAACTGCCCGCGCACTACAACTTCGAGACGCTCACGTTGCAGGACTACCGGCTGCGTTACGGCCTGTACAAGTCCGACCCGGACCTGATGGCCGCGCATGCGGCCCATCCGTTCGTCGTCACGTGGGACGACCACGAGACGGAGAACAACTACGCGGACGAGACGCCCGAGAACGACGTACCGCCGGAGGAGTTCCTGCTGCGCAGGGCCGCCGCCTACCGCGCGTACTGGGAGAACCAGCCGCTGCGCACCCCGCAGCGGCCCGACGGACCCGATATGCGGCTCTACCGCCGGCTGCACTTCGGGCAGCTAGCCCAGTTCGACATCCTCGACACCCGCCAGTACCGCTCCAACCAGGTGCAGGGCGCCAACTGGCAGGTCCCCGGGCCGGAGTCGAAGGACCCCAGGCGCACCATGACCGGCGAGACCCAGGAGCGATGGCTCCTCGACGGCTGGAAGGGCTCGGACGCCACCTGGAACCTGCTGGCCCAGCAGGTGACGTTCGCCCAGCGCCGCGACGTGCCCGGCTCGGGTTTCAAACTGTCGATGGACGCGTGGGACGGCTACACGGCCTCCCGCACCCGCGTCCTGAACGGTGCGAAAGCGGCCGGTGTCGACAATCTGATGGTGCTGACCGGGGACGTACACGTCGGCTACGGCTTCGACCTCAAGGAGAACTTCGACGACCCGAAGTCCCGCGTCGTGGGTACGGAGATCGCCACGACATCGGTCAGCAGCGGCATGGACGGCGCCCAGAAGCCGTCCAACTGGTCCAACCTCACCACCGCCAACCCGCATATGAAGTACTACAACGGGCGCCGTGGTTACAGCACGTTCACGCTCACGCAGGACCGGGCGACGGTCACGTTCAATACACTGACCGCCGTGACGAAACCGGGCTCCGCGCTCACCAGGGCGGCGTCCTTCGTCACGGAGGCGGGCAATCCGGGACTCAAGCCCGCGTGACCGGGTCGCGCCCGTACGGGCGAGAATCGAGCTGAGGGCTTGAGAATACGGAGCAGGGCGGCCGGACCGGCCGCCCGGACACCGCGAAAGATCAACAGACCTGTTACACGGGTGAGTTGCTGTGGCAGACTGGCGGCCGTAACTGCTGGGGCGTGGCTCGGGGGTGCGGAATGAGCGAGCCACGGTCGGCTCCGACGATCGGTCAGATCGTGCTCAGCAGACAGTTGTTGGCGCTGCGCGAGAAGGCGGGGCTCACCCGCGAACAGTCCGGTCAGCTCCTGCGGGTCACGGCCGCCACCGTACGCCGGATGGAGATGGCGGAGGTCGGGCTCAAGGTCCCGTATCTACAGATCCTCCTGCCCGCGTACGACGTCCCCGACGACGAGATAGACGTCTTCCTCCAGTTGGCCGACGAGGCCAACAAGCCCGGCTGGTGGCAGCGGTTCCACGATGTGCTCCCCGACTGGTTCAGCGGGTATGTCAGCCTCGAAGAGGCCGCGGTGACCATGCGCTGCTACGAACCGCACTTCGTGCCGGGGCTGCTCCAGACCGAGGAGTACGCCCGGCATATCCTGACCACCGGCGCCCTGGGCCTTCAGTTGTCCGACCCGGCGCGTGTCGAGCGCCAGGTCGCGC
Source organism: Streptomyces sp. NBC_01506 (assembly GCF_045040295.1). Lineage (NCBI taxonomy): Bacteria > Bacillati > Actinomycetota > Actinomycetes > Kitasatosporales > Streptomycetaceae > Streptomyces > Streptomyces sp. NBC_01506. The sequence goes on from NZ_CP109422.1 coordinate 187,082, forward strand.
TGCGGCTGGAGCGCCAGGCGCTGCTGACCCGTACCGACGCGCCCGTCTTCTGGGCCGTACTGGACGAGACCGTGCTGCGGCGCCACGTCGGTTCGCCGGATGTGATGCGCGCACAGATCGACCGGCTGCTCGAAGCGAGCGAACTGCCGAACGTGACGCTCCAGATCGCCGAGTTCGCCGCCGGCCACCACCCCGGTACGTACAGCCCCTTCGTGCTGTTCCGCTTCGGTATCCCCGAGGTGCCGGACATGGTCTACATCGAGTATCTGACCGGCGCGCTCTATCTGGACGAGGACGACGAGGTCTCCGAGCACATGGAGGCCATGGACCGGATGGTGGCCCACGCGGAGTCCGCGAGCCGTACGAGGCAGTTGCTGTCCGACTTCCGCGACGCGCTGTGACCGCCGGTAGCCGGCACCGGCCGCTCGCCGGGTCCGTCGCCGGGCCCGTACCCCCCGATCCCGCCACCCCCCTGTCCGGATCAGACAGTCAACGGAGCGCCCCATGAACGCAGGTACACCCAAGACACAGGTCGACACGAGCAGGCCCCACCCGGCACGGGTGTACGACTGGCTCCTGGGCGGCAAGGACAACTACCCCGTCGACCGGGCCGTCGGGGAGCAGTTGCCCGACCTGGGGAAGCGCAGCGCCAGGCAGAACCGCGCCTTCATGCACCGCGCGTCCGGGTGGCTGGCCGGGCAGGGCGTGGACCAGTTCCTCGACATCGGTACCGGCATCCCGACCGCGCCGAACCTCCACCAGATAGTCCAGGGCGTCAATCCGAAGGCCCGTGTCGTCTACACGGACAACGACCCCATCGTGCTGCGGCACGCCGAAGCGCTGCTGGTCAGCACGCCGGAGGGCGCGACCGACTACATCCAGGCGGATGTGCGCGAGCCCCTGGCGATCCTGGACCACGCGCGGGGGCATCTGGACTTCGACCGGCCCGTGGCCGTGTCGCTGGTCGCGCTGATGCACTTCATCCCGGACAGCGACGGCCCGTACGACATCACCCGCACCCTCCTCGGCGCCCTGGCGCCCGGCAGCTATCTGGTGCTGTCGCACGGCACCTTCGACTTCCACAAGGAGTTGGAGGCGCAGATCACCGGGACGTACGGCAAGGGCGGTATCGAGCTGCGGTTCCGTACGCGCGACGAGATCGCGCGGTTCTTCGACGGTCTGGACCTCGTCGAGCCCGGACTCGTCACCGGCCCGGACTGGTACAAGGACACGGCCGCCCCGGAGCCCGAGGAGAACGCGGTCTATGCCGGGGTCGCGCGCGTCCGCTGACCACCGGCCGCGCGGCGTGGCCGGGCCAGGCCACGCCGGAGGCGAGGATCGCCGGACGGGGTGACGATGGGGGGTGGTGCCTATCGCGGGAGGAGGCCCCCCATGGCTTATCCGGAACGCTACGAGCTGGTGTTCCAGGAACCGGCCCCGGCGGACCCGGCCGGGCCGCCGGTCCCACTGAACGACGTCGAACGGGACGTGGTGACGGTCCGGCGTACCGCCAGGGTCGGTGCGGGCGGATTTCCGGTCTACGAGGACGAGACGGGCATCGTGCGCGCGGAGATCAGCGACCGGGGCGAGGTACGGATGCTGGCCAGCGGGGGCCAGCAGGCGCTCAGCACGCCGGTGACGGCGAGGTCGCTCGGCTCGTGACGTCTCACCCTGTCCCCCGTCCCCTGTCCCCGCCCTCCTGGTGAGGAGGGCGGGGACAGGGGTCGGCGGACAGGGCGATTCACAGGGGCTTGCGGAGGCCGGAGAGGCCGTCGCGCCACGCGGGGAGCAGTTTGTCGGCGAGGCGGGCCTCCAGCACGCCGGTGGCGTCGACGCCGAAGGCCACGTCCGTCTCCAGCCATGGCTCCTCCTCCAGCAGCCCGCCGACGACCTCGCGGCGTACGAGCTGTTCATGGGCCGCGTCGCCCGCCACGTGGGTGGCGTAGAACAGCACGGCCGCATCTCCCGCGTCCGTGCGGCGCATCGCCTCCGCCAGCCGGCGGGACGTGGGCGAGGACATCACCTCGACGGCGGCGAAGTGCCCCACCAGGGCACCGCGCAGCGCGCGGTGCAGACCGAACATCGACATGAGATTGACGCTCGCCAGCATCTCCCCCGTCGCCGCGTCGACGTACCGGCCGTAGGTCGTGTCCAGACCGAGGTCCGTCATGAGGCCGGCGAACAGGCGCGAGTGCATCCGCTCGGCCCGGCCCGCGCCGAATTCGTCGAACTCGACCGCGGCCATGGCGGCCTTGGCCCGGCCCCGGAGCCGGGGGATCACCCAGGCGTGCGGGTCGGCCTCTTTCAGGTGGTAGACGGAACGCTGGGCGGCGTACTCACGCAGGTGCCACAGCTCGCCCTCGTCCCTGAGGTAGTGGGAAGTACTGGCGCCGTCCAGGGGCTCGACCAGGAGGTCGGCGAGCGCCTCGTCGATGTCGGTGCGGCGTTTGGTGTCCGCGCGCAGCGCGTCCAGGAAGCGGTTCTCCAGATCGGCGCGGACGGCGAGCAGCGCGGGATCCCACTCCCAGGCGGGATCGACGCCGCAGAAACCGCGGTAGTGCAGTTCGTAGCAGAGGTAGAGCGCGAGGTGCAGGTCCTCGCCGTACGGGTCGGCGTCGTCCGCCGTCCCGGTCGACGGAAGGGGGGTCCCGGAACCGGGGCGGCCACGCAGGGCACGTACGACTCCGTAACTGAGGTCGCCACGGCCCGTCGGCAGAGCGGGCCCGGTCGGCCGGACGTCGGCGTTCTCCACTGACTTCACTCCTTGACCTGATCGAACTGATCAGCGTGCTCGGTTCGATCATTCTCGCCGCTTTGCCCGACCTGTCCCCTTTCGTGGGCACCTCGTCCGTGACTGCTCCCGGACCGTGGGTAACATCCGGCCGCGCCTCGTAACCGGCCACCGTTTCCGTCCGTTTCCGTCCGTTTCCGGTGGGCCGGGTGGCCCGCCCTCCTCGGTCCGGGCGCGGCGCGGACGTGCCGCTGTTCGGGTGATCCGGGCCGGTCGGCCGGACCGGCCCGCAGCGGGTGCCGCCCGCCGCCGGTGGTCAGCGCGCGGGCGGCGCGGGCAGTTCGTCCAGCCACTCGGTCAGGATCGCGTTGACCTCGTCCGCGCGCTCCTGCTGCACCCAGTGCCCGCAGCCTTCGATGATGTGCGAGGCGATGAGTCCGGGGAGGGTGGTCGGGAAGTTCTTCACGGCGTCCGCCATCCATGCGAGGGAGGCGTCGAGGCCGCCGCCGATGAAGAGGGAGGGCTGGGTGATCGGGGCGCCGTCCCAGGCGGCCAGGTCCTCCCAGTCGCGGTCGACGTTGCGGTAGCGGTTGAGCGCTCCGGTCGGTCCGGTCCGCTCGAACTCGCCCGCGTAGTAGTCGAGATCGGCCTCGGAGAGCCAGGCGGGCAGTCGGCCGGCGGGGAACCGGTCGCGCAGTCGGCCGCCCGGCGGTAGGAAGAACAGGCTCGCCTCACCTTCCGGCGGCATGGTGTCGCCCGAGACTCCCGCGTAGAACCCGGCGAGCCACCCCCGGACGTCGGGCTCGATCTCGGCCTCGGCGCGGCCGGGCGTCTGGAAGTAGCTGACGTAGAACTCCTCGTCGCCGCCGATGTGCGCGAACGCCTCGGTCGGGCGGGGGCCGCCGCGCGGCGCGTACGGGACACCGAGGAGGGCCGCCGCGGTGAACACGTCGGGGCGCAGCAGCGCGGAGGAGGCGGCGATGTTCGATCCCCAGTCGTGGCCGACGACCGTCGCCGTCTCCTCACCGAGGGCGTGTACGACTCCGACGTTGTCGGCGACATGGGCAAGCATCCGGTAGTCCTCGACGGCCGAGGGCTTCGAGGAGCGTCCGTAGCCGCGTACGTCGATGGCCACCGCGCGGTACCCGGCGGCGGCGAGCGCCGGGAGCTGGTGGCGCCAGGCGTACCAGGACTCGGGGAAGCCGTGGACGAGGAGGACGAGGGGGCCGGTGCCCTGTTCCACGAGATGGATTCGGCCGCCGGGGACGTCCACCAGACGGTGTTGGGCGGTGGGCGGGGTGACGGTGGGGGCTGCTGCGGACGGCGTGGTGCGCTCCGACATGGCTTCTCCTCAGGGGTTGATCGCTTCCGCTCACCATCATTCGGCGCCCGTCACATCCGGGCCAAGTGAACTTGCCGAGTCGGCAAATCACTCTCCGGCCGGGGTCCGGGGCGGGGGTTCGGGTGCTGCCCCGAGGGCCGGGCCGGGAGCGAGTGGACCCCGGGTAGGGTGCGTTTCCATGTCGGATCGACGGGTCAATTCCGCTGACGCGGCCCCAGCCCCCGGGACCGGGCCTGGGCCTGGGCCTGGGCCTGGCCCCGGGGCCGGTCCAGGGACCGCTGTGGGGACGGATCTGCATCTGGAGCTGAGCGGGCGGGGATCGCGTCGTGAGCGGTTGATGCAGGCTCTGCGCGACGCCATCACGTCCGGGAGGCTGGCGCCCGGCACCCGGCTGCCCGCGTATCGCGCGCTCGCCGTGGACCTGGGCCTGGCCCGTAACACCGTCGGCGAGGCGTACGCCGAACTCGTCGCCGAGGGCTGGCTCACCGCACGCCAGGGTTCGGGCACGCGTGTCGCGCCGCGCGCCACGCCGCTGCCCGCCGCCGAGGACCGCGCCCACCGCTCGGCGCCGCCGGTGCGGAGCCCGGCGTACGACTTCATGCCGACCTCGCCGGACGCGTCCGCGTTCCCCCGGTCCGCGTGGCTGACCTCCGCGCGGCGCGCGCTCAACAGCGCGCCCAACGACGCGTTCGGCGTGGGCGACCCTCGGGGCCGTATCGAACTGCGCACCGCGCTCACCGAATACCTGGCCCGCGCCAGGGGCGTACGCACCGCGCCCCACCGGATCGTCGTCTGCGCCGGCTTCGCCCACGCGCTGCGCATCCTCGGAGCTGTGCTCGGCGGCGAGGTCGGCGCCACGGTCGCCGTCGAGTCGTACGGGCTCGCCTTCCACCGTTCGCTGCTCACCGGCGCCGGGCTGCGCACCGTACCGCTGGCCGTGGACGCGGACGGCGCGCGGACCGCCGAGCTGGGAGTCCTCGACGCCGGTGCCGTACTGCTCACGCCCGCCCATCAGTTCCCGACCGGGGGGCCGTTGTCGGCGCGGCGGCGGACGGGCGCCGTCGACTGGGCGCGCGCAAACGGGTCGGTGGTGCTGGAGGACGACTACGACGGCGAGTTCCGTTACGACCGGGAACCGGTCGGTGCCGTACAGGGTCTCGATCCCGACCGGGTGATCTATCTGGGCTCCACCAGCAAAAGCCTCTCCCCCGCCCTGCGGCTGGGCTGGCTGGCGCTGCCCGACTCGCTGGTGGACGACGTCCTCGCCGTGAAGGGTGCCCGCGAGCTGTGGACCGGTGTCTTTGACCAGCTCACCCTCGCCGACTTCATCGCCTGCGGCGCGTACGACCGGCACGTGCGTCTCATGCGGCGCACGTACCGGCGACGGCGCGACCGGCTCGTGGCCGTACTCGCCGAACGGGCCCCGCACATCGAGGTCAGCGGCATCGCCGCCGGGCTGCACGCGGTGCTCGACCTGCCGCCCGGCACCGAGCACGACACCGTGCGCGCGGCCCGGCGGCGGGGCCTCGCGCTGGCGGGGCTCGGCGACTTCCGGCATCCGGACAGCCCGATGCCACCGCGCGACGGGCTGGTGATCGGCTTCGGCGCCCCGCCCGATCACGCGTTCAACGGCGCGCTCCAGGCCCTCTGCGAGGCGCTGCCACCCGCCCTGTAGACCCCCCCAACCGCCCCTGGACAACCCATTCATGGATCTCCGATGTGACACCACATGGTGCAACCGGAGTCCGGTTGCTATGGTCGCTCGCATGACCGCCATGACGCTCCGTATCCCGGACGAGATCAACGCATCGATCAAGGCGGGGGCGGCAGCGGCCGGTCTGTCCCTGAATGCCTATATCGTCCGTGCCGCTCAGCGGCAGGCCGTGCTCGACTCCGCCCGCCGGCTCGCGTCGCTGGGGCTTGGCGAGGACCTGGGCGGCGAGGGCGACGCCCTGTGAAGCGTGGTGAGATCTGGGCGCTCGGCGACGGGCGAAACGTCCTGATCGTCTCGCTGGACGGTCTGGAGGAGGCGTACGGAGCGGTCCTCACCGTCGTACTGCACGACGCCGGGCGCTACCCCGACACCGCGATGTCGGTGGTCATCGACGATCCGCTGCCTTGCACGGCCGTCGCGGTCAACCTCCAGCAGTTGAGGGTCACGCGCTTCGACGGCGCGAAGCTGCTCGGTCCTGTCGACACGGCGGTGATGGAGCGTGTCAGCCAGGCTCTGCGCGCGGTGCTCGACCTCTGACGCTCAGACGGGTTCACGCCGTCACAGGACGTCGCCCGCCTGGTCGTGGAACACCTCCGGCCAGTACCGCCAGTCGTCCTTCTCGCCCGTCGGCTCGCAGGCCACCGGGTCGACCGAGGGGAGCACGGCGGCCATGGTGTCGGCCAACTGCTGGTACATGTCGTCGGTCAGCCGGTGCGTCGTGTCGAGGGTGCGCTCCCGCTCAAGGATCCAGAGGGAGAACGCGAGCGTGGAGATGTCCGCGTTCAACGGATGGAGTCGGCCGCCCGTCCAGCCGTGGATGCGGCCGGTGTGCCCGTCGATGACGACCTCCGTGTCATGGATGAGCCACCCCAGTGAGAACAGCCGGTCCGGTGGGACCGCCATGCCCTCGGGGTAGTCGTCGGGCTCGCCCTCCGCCGGGCCGTTGCGCTCGCGGTACCGCGCGAGCGTGAGCAGTACGGGCTCCTCCCTGAACAGGGTGAACATGGACGCGTCCACGGGCAGCCCCGTCTCCAGGAGGAAGCGCCGGGTCGGCTCGTGGACGAGCGCGGCCGGCAGCGCGGCGGGATCGAACCGGACAACCTGCCGCGCTCCGAACTCTGCCGGGAGCAGACCCTCCGGCAGGTCGAGCAGCAGTCCCCGGCCGGGCTCGGCGATCAGCGCCAACGGCCGTATCAGCGCGGCGATCCGCCAGAACGCCGGCAGTGGGTGGTCCCATGCCTTCCGCTCGCCCGCGCTTCCCCAGCCTCCGCCGTCCCACTCCTCCTCGGCCAGGATAGAGAGGAACCGGGCGGTCGCCTCGGTCACCGCCGCCTCTCCGAAGCGCCCCGCGAAGTCGGCGAACCGGCCCCGCGTGGTGGCCAGTTGGCCCATCGCCTCGGTGTAGCGCGTCAGCGCTTCCACGGAGGGGGCGAGCGGCAGGACATCGATGAGGTCCGGACGGTCCTCGAAGAGATACATGCTGAAGACCCGCCCCGTGGCCTCGTCCAACACGATCCGGTCGGCCTCGTGGCCCTCCGCCAGGAGATGGCCGATCACCCGCAGTCCCCGTACGTGCGGGTCGAGTTCGGCGGGATCCGCCGAGTCCGCGAGTAGCGCGGGGACCATCACCGCAGGCTCGTCCCCCGGCGGCCGGAACCACAACAGGCCGCCCTCCCCCGCGCCGCCCTCCCTCGCGCCGCTGTCCCCCAAGACGTCACCCACCGTGTCATCCACCGTGCCGTCGTTCAGCGTCGTCATGCTTCCCCCGTGCTTTTGGTGCTGGTCTCTCCCCGCTCGAAAACAGTACGCGGCACCACTGACAACGAGAGCCGGCGATGCCCGCACGGCCGACCGGGATGTCACGAGGTGCGCGCCGCCCGCTGTTTGGCGCGGATCAGGCCCGCCGCCCACTCGCACCACTTCTCCGTGTCGGTCTCGAAGCGGATGCCGCGCCGACAGGTGAGGTACGGCCCGAGGTGGCCCGTGGTCCGTACGAACTCCTCCTCGTCGCGGCCGGACAGGATCGAGGTCTCCGTCCTGCGCAGGACGGCCAGTTTCTCCCGGGCCTCGTCCGCGCGGCGCCCGAGATGCGCGATCAGTGCGTCGGGCTCGACCACGTCGGCGCACTGTACGGCCACGGTCAGCTCGTCCCGCAGGTTCGTCGGCCGCAGCGTTCCGGCGGCGAAGTCGACGAGCGCCTGGGTGCCCGTATCGGTGAGCGAGTACAGCCGCTTGGTCGGCCGTGACTCCTGCACCACTTCGGTGGCCCGGACAAGCCCCTCCCCGTGCAGCCGGGTCAGCTCCGCGTAGAGCTGCTGGGGCCGGGAGTGCCAGAAGTTGGCCACCCCGACGTCGAAGCGTTTGGCGAGTTCGTAGCCGCTGGCCTCGCCCTGGATCAGGGCTGCCAGGACGGCGTGCCGCAGAGACATGGCGTCACCTTATCCGGGGCGGTTCGGGCTATCGGGAGCGCGATTACTCATCTACATTATTAGTCATGAATATGAGTACGGAGCTCAGGAGCCTGGTCGCGGTCGGCGACAGCGTCAGTGAGGGAGTCGGTGACCCGCACAGGGGCGGCGCACTGAAGGGATGGGTCCACTACCTGACGGCGGAGCCCATGGAGCGGCCCGGTCTGGAACTCGTCGCGAATCTGGCGCGCAGTGGCACCACTGTCGCCACGCTGCGCCGCCATCAACTGGACCGCGCCGTCGAGCTCGCGCCCGCGTACATCACGTGCGTGATCGGGGTCAACGACGTGATCGCCGGACGCTTCGACGTCGCGCGCTTCGAGGACGACTACGCCCACGTGATCGCCGAACTGAGCGCGGCGGCGAGCGTCGGCGTCCTGACGATGACGCTGCACGACGTCGCTGCCGCGCTGCCCCTGCCGCGAACCGGACGCGCGCGGTTGCGGCGCCGGATCGCCGAGGCGAACGAGGTCATCGAGCGGGTGTCACGACGCCATGGCGCGTGGATGGTCGACGCGCGGGCGGTGGCCGGCCTGGACTGGGCGGGCATCGTCTGTGTGGACCGGCTGCATCCGAACCGGCGTGGCCACCGCTATCTCGCCGCGCTCGCCGGTGAGGTCCTGAGCGCACGCGGCGGCGTCGTGCCGGGGCCGGGGGTGGCGCTCCCCGACGCGGATCCGCTGCGCGAGCGGATCGCGTCCGGGGCGCGGCACACGCTCTGGGTCGGCCGGCACCTCGTACCGCCCCTGGTCGGGGCGCTGTTCACTTCCCGGCGGGCCGGGCGCGTACGTGAATCCGCTCCCCCTGCTGACCGAAGATACTGAGGTATTCCACCGCTTCCGGGCCGGCGCTGGCCCACCCGTGCGGGGTGCGGGTGTCGAACTCGGCGGCCTCCCCGGCGCCCAGCACCAGATCGTGCTCGCCCAGGCGCAGCCGGAGCCGGCCGGCCATGACGTAGAGCCATTCGTAGCCCTCGTGCACCCGCTGTTCCAGCTCGCCCGTCTGCTCCCGACCGGCCGGGATGATCTGCTTGTACGCGTGCAGCCCGCCGAGATGGCGGGTCAGCGGCACGATGGTCATGCCGTGGCGCTGGAAGGGGCGCAGATGGACCCGGGGGTCGCCGGTCGCGGGCGCGTCCACCAGTTCGTCGAGCGGCACGCCGTACGCCTTGGCGAGCGGCAGGAGCAGTTCCAGGGTCGGTTTACGTCCGCCGGACTCCAGCCGGGACAGGGTGCTCACCGAGATCCCGGTCGACTCGCTCAACTGGGCCAGTGTCGTACCACGATCGCGTCGCAGGACGCGCAGGCGCGGTCCCACGCCGTTCAGGACAGTCGAGAGGTCGTCGTCAGCCATCCCTCCATTTGCCACCTCGGCAAGAAGGTTTGTCAATCCGAGAGCCGTGGACGGACCATCTCCAGCAGATGGAGGTGTGTCGCATGAAGGTACAAAAAGTAGATTTCGAAGTCGTGGTGATCGGTGGCGGAGCCGCCGGGCTGAGCGGTGCGCTGACCCTCGCGCGGGCGCGCCGCTCGGTGCTGGTGATCGACTCCGGCAAGCCGCGCAACGCCCCGGCGTCCCATGTCCACGGCTATCTGGGGCGTGAAGGCGTCGCGCCGGCCGAGCTGGTGGCCGTGGGACGTGCGGAAGTGGCCGGCTACGGCGGCGAGTTCCTGGCCGGCCGGGTGGTGGCGGTCGAGGGTTCGGTGGCCGAGGGATTCCGTGTCGTGCTGGAGGAGGGCGCGGCGGCGGTCACCGCGCGCAGGCTGCTGGTGACCACCGGTCTGGTCGACGAACTGCCGCCGGTTCCGGGTGTCGCCGAGCGGTGGGGGCGCGAGGTGCTGCACTGCCCGTACTGCCACGGGTGGGAGGTGCGCGACGCGCCCCTCGGCATCCTGGCGACCGGGCCGCTCGCCGTACAGCAGGCCCTGATGTGGCGGCAGTGGAGCGAGGACGTGACGCTGTTCCGGCACACCGCGCCCGAGTTCGGGGACGAGGAGTACGAGCAGTTGGCCGCGCGTGACATCGCCGTCGTGGACGGGGATGTCGTCGCCCTGGAGGTGACCGACGACCGGCTCAGTGGCGTCTCACTGGCCGGCGGCCGGGTGGTCGCGGTCCGCGCGGTGGTGGTTCCGCCGCTGTTCAACGCGCGTGGGGGCATCCTCGCGGACCTGGGCGCGAAGACGGTCGATCGGGAGATGGCCGGTCAGGTCGTCGGCCGTCATATCCCCACCGACCCGGCCGGCGCGACGACCGTGCCCGGCGTCTGGGCGGCGGGCAACGTGGCTGATCCGACGGAGACGGTGATCGGCTCCGCGGCGGCGGGGCTGCGGGCGGCGGCCGCGGTCAACGCGGATCTGATCGCCGAGGACACCCGACAGGCGGTGGAGGCGCGGCGCGGCGAGCGGTGATCGGCACGGGCGGCGCGAGTGGAGCAGGCGGCGCGAGTGGTATCGAAGCGACGAAGGAGACACATCCATGACCAACGGCAACAACAGCGCTGACAGCAGCGACGGCACCGCGAGCACCGACAGCGGTACGAACCAGGAGTTCTGGGACTCTCGTTACAACGAGAGCGACCGTATCTGGAGCGGGAACCCGAACACGGTCCTGGTCAGAGAGGTCACCGGGCTGACGCCTGGCCGGGCCCTGGACCTCGGCTGCGGTGAGGGCGCCGACGCGATCTGGCTGGCCGGCCAGGGTTGGCAGGTCACCGCCAGTGACATCTCCGGCGTCGCCCTCGCCAAGGCGGAGCGGCACGCCGCCACCGCGGACGCGGGCGTCGGTGACCGTATCGACTGGCAGCGGCACGATCTGGCGATCTCCTTCCCCGCCGGGACGTTCGATCTGGTCTCGGCGCAGTTCCTGCACTCACCTGGCGACATGCCGCGCGAGCGGATTCTGCGGACCGCGGCGTCGGCCGTCGCGCCCGGCGGGGTGCTCCTGATCGGGGGGCATGCCGGACTCCCGCCGTGGGAGCCCAACCCGCACCCCGAGGTGCACCTCCCGACGCCCGCCGAAGTCCTCGAATCGCTCGAACTGCCCGAAGGAGAGTGGGAAGTGCTGCTCAGCGAGGAGCACGAGCGTATCCAGACCCGGCCGGACGGGCAGCCGGGCACGCGTACGGACAACGTCCTGAAGCTCCGACGCCGCCGCGCCATGTGACGCGCCGCGCGCCGCGGCGGTGTGCTCTCAGTCGCCGGGCGGGCCCGTTCCGGCCCGCCCGGTGAGGGGGAGCAGCGCCGTTCGCAGATCGGACGCGTCGCGGTGGAGCACCGCGGTCATGCCGAGTGCGACGGCCGCGTCCACGTTCTCCTGCCGGTCGTCCACGAACAGGCAGCGGTCCGGGGCCACGCCCGCGCGCTCCACGGCGATCTCGTAGATACGGCGGTCCGGCTTGGCCACGCCCACGAGGGAGCTGTTGACGACACTGTGCGCGAGGTCGGTCAGCCCGAGCCGGGCCAGGTCCTCGTCAAGCCACCGCGTCGCGTTGCTGACGAGCACCAGCGGGCAGTGCTCCCGGACGATCCGGAGCAGTTCCACGACCGTCTCGTCCACCCAGAAGTCGGCCAGGGCGAACGCCCGCGCCAGGGCCTGTGCCTCATGCGGCTTCACGCGCGGAACGAGGCCCCGGACGATCGAGTCCGCCCACTCGTCGCGGGTGATCCGCCCGAGCAGCAACGGCAGATCGTTCTCCGGCGCGAATCCGACGGACGCCGTAGTGCCTTCCGGCAGTCCCGCTGCCCGCTCGAGGCGGGTCACCTCGGACGTGTCGAAGAAGCGGATGACGCCGTCGATGTCGCACAGCACCGCGTCGAAGGGCTGTGTCCGTGTCCCCATGACCCCACCCCTCACCGTGACTTCGCTTCCCCCGCCCGCGCGGGCCCCCTCGTCAAGCGTGCCGCCTCCACGTACGCGCGGACAAGGGGACGGTTGTCGTCGGCCCGCCAGGCCAGGGCGAGTTGGCTGTACGAGATGCCGGTGACCGGGCGGGTGACGACGCCCGCGCGCGCGATCAGCGGCGCGTTCCCGCGGGCGAGCAGGCAGACGCCGAGCCCGCCGACAAGCGCTTCGTACGTCTCGTCTGGGCTCGCGATCTCGGCGCCGATCAACGCCGGCCGGCCGTCACGCGCATCGCTCGCGAGCCAGTGGTCGCGCAGGGGTCCGGCGCTGTCGGGCAGGGCGAGGAACGGCTCGCCCAGCAGGTCACGGAAGGGGACGGTCTCCCGCTCCGCCAGGCGATGGGTTTCGGCCATCGCCACCAGTCGGGGCTCTTCGGCCATGACGATCCACCGGTAGCGGTCGGCGTCGGGCAGCGGCAACCAGACGAAGGCCACGTCACTCGCGCCGCCGGCCAGCCCGGCGGTCGGGTCGGACCAACTGACCTGATGGAACGTCAGAATGGCGGCCGGGCGCGCGGCGGTGAAGCGCGACCTGATCGCGGGCAGCAGCCCGCCGCGGCCCGGACCGGTGCTCATCCCCACGGCCAGCGTGGCCCGTTGCGCGTCCCTCGCCTCCTCGAACGCCAGCAGGCCCGTGTCCCAGTCGGCCAGCACCCGCCGGGCGTGCGGCAGGAGTGCCGCGCCCGCGCACGTGAGCCGTACGCCGTGCCGGTCCCGGTCGAACAGCGGCGCGCCGAGCGTCCGTTCCAGCATCCGGATCTGCTTGCTGAGCGCGGGCTGCGAGACGAACAGCCGCTCGGCGGCGCGCGTGAAGTGAAGCTCCTCCGCCACGGCGACGAAGTAGCGGAGGTCGCGCCCATGCACATCCATAACCAATGGTTATCACGGAGGGTCTTGGACCCGCGAGGGTGCCCGGCGGCAGGGCCGTGCCCACACCCCCACCGACACAGGAGCGAACCAATGAGCAGGGTATGGCTGGTCACCGGCGCCAACAGCGGTTTCGGCCGCGCGATCACCGAGGCCGCGGTCGCCGCCGGCGACACCGTCGTCGCGACGGCCCGCCGCACCGCGACGCTGGACGGACTCGTCGCCCGGTATCCCGACCAGGTCGACGCGGTGCGCCTGGATGTCACCGACACGGCGCGGATCGACGCGGTGGTGGCGGACGTCGCCGCCCGGCACGGCCGGATCGACGTCCTCGTCAACAACGCGGGGCGGGCCCATGTCGGCGCGCTGGAGGAGACGACGGAAGCCGAACTGCGGTCGCTGTTCGAGGTCCACGTCTTCGGCCCGGCGGCGCTGACCCGCGCCGTACTGCCGCATATGCGGGCCCGTCGCCCGGGCGCGATCGTGCAGCTCAGCAGCATGGTCGGCCAGATGTCGTTCGCCGGAGTCTCGGCCTACAGCGCCACCAAGTTCGCCCTGGAGGGTCTGTCCGAGGGGTTGGCCGCCGAGGTCGGGCCGCTGGGTATCACGGTGCTCGTGGTGGAGCCGGGCGCGTTCCGTACGGGGCTGTTCGGCGACGCCCGGAGCGCGAACGCGGAGATCGACGCGTACGCGGACACCGTCGGCCCGACGAGGAACATGATCGACACGGGCGACGGTACCCAGTCCGGCGACCCCGCCAAGGCCGCCGCCGCGATCCTCACCGCGCCGGCCGCCGAGAACACTCCGCTGCGACTGCCCCTCGGTCCGGACGCGGTCGACGCCGTCATCGGCCATCTCGACAGCGTCCGTACGGAGGTCGCCACGTGGGAGAAGGTCGCCCGGGACACGGCGTTCGACAACTGAGCCCGCCCCGCAGGCCGAGGCGGGTGAAGCAGTGAAGCGGCACCGTGCCTGGTGGTGAACGGTCTCAGAGGCCCATCTCGACATAGTCCAGATCGGTGAACTCCACCTGGAGGCCGGTCGCGCGGCGGCCGTTGTCCTTGAAGTACTGCTCCTGGAGACCTTCGGCGACGATCCCGCGCAGTTCGCCCTCGTTCGCGCCCGTCTCGTGCGCGGCCAGCAGGCGGGCTGTGACCTGGGGCGGGAGCAGTTCGGTGATGCGCCGCATCCGGGGGTCGTCGGTGGATCCGGCCGCCGCCGTGAAGCCGAAGCGGGCGCGCGTCTCGACCACGATGCCCGTACTCGTGGCGGCTTTCGTCATCGCCTCCTTACGGATGCGGGGCTGCCAGTCCTTGCGTACCTCCGCCTCCAGTTGCGCGGCGAGCGCGGGACGGGGGCGCCTGAGGTCGCCCTTCAGGTAGCGCTCGACGGTGCGCTGCGAGCAGCCGAGTCGGCGCGCGACCGCGCGGGTCGAGCCCTTCTCCTTCTTCAGGAGGAAGCGCATCCGGGCGCCCGCCGACTTGGGGATCGGTCGCGTGGCGGTGTTCTGCGCGGCCTTGGTGATGCTGTCGCCGATGATGCCCACGGCTCTCACTCCCCTTCGGCGACGACGTCGACGCCGTCCTTGATGTGCCGGGCCGGGTTCAGGCCCTCGTCCAGCAACTGGGCCGCCCACAACAGTGGTTTGGTGCCTTCGTGCTTGACCATGCCGGGGCTGACGCCGAGCCGGAAGGCGCCGGGGACCGGTCGGCCCTCGGGGGTGTGGGGCAGGAGGTCGAGCGGGCTCGGGCTGTCGGAGAGGAAGACGACGCCGTCGGAGAGTAGCGCGATAGGCAGGAGCGCGTCGTCGCCGAAGTGCAGATGGCCGGTGGGCGGCGGTGCGGACTGGGTGGCGACGGCGGTCTTGAGGAGTTTGCGGTGCATGTTGGCACGCGCGGCGGCGATGACGGCGGCGCGGATGTCGGGGCGCCAGGTGGGGCGCTTGAGTGCGGGCCAGGGCTCGCCCGGCCGGTACGCGGCGCCCTGAGGTCGCTCGCGGAGCTTGCCGATCCCGCCCTTGACCGTCGACTTGATCGCGGCGAGTACGGCGGCAGTGCCGGGGTCGGACCGCTTGTGGTCCTCCATCGCGGTGAGGAAGGCGTGCCCGTCCAGGTCGGGGGTGACGCCGAGTTCGGCCATCGTCGTCTTGTACGCGTCGGCGAGACGCTTGTACCAGGGGTCCAGATACGGGCCGCTGTCCGGGCGCACCCACGCTTCGACCGGGCGAAGGGCGACGGGCAGCCCGTACGTGGTGACGAGTTCGTGCGCGTACGCGACTGTCGGCGTGGCGTACCAGGCCGGTCCGGTGGGGCGGCTGCCGCGCGGGGTGAACGGGGACGGCAGGCGGGGGTCCATCTCGATGGCCGACAGGTCGATCAGCCAACTGCCGGGCAGCGCCTTGTCGAAGTCCGGCGAGGTGAGGTGGACGGGCTCGCCGAGGCCGACGGGCAGGCGGTTCGCCGCGGCGAGGAAGGCGGTGTTCACGTCGATGCCGACCGCGTACTTCCTGGCGCACTCGGCGTCGGTGAGCAGTTGTGGATCGCGGATCCAGTCGTGGGCCTCCTCGTCGATGACCTCGTCGGGAGCACGAAGGTGGCCGCGCGGCCGGAGCGCGGCGACGACGGGGTGCTCGTCCGGTGCCTCGGGCGGTGCGGGGTCCACGGCCCGGGTGAGGGAGCCGGGCACCGGGCCGGACGCCCAGGTGCCGGTGGCCGCGTCCCTCACCGGCCGGGTCGGCGGGCGCAGGGCGGTCATCAGCTCCAGACCGGTGACGGCGGTGGAGCCGCACGGGGTGATGACCCGCGCGGCGTACGTGCCGAGCACATGGGCCAGTTCGGCGGGCGGCAGGGCCACCGTGCCCGGCCAGCCGCGCGGGTCGAGCGCGTCCCAGGGGAGGACGGCCAACTGCACGCACTGGCGGCGCCCGTCGCGTGCCGGACGGTAGATACGGGCCCATGGGCCGAAGCCCCGCTTGGTCAATGTCCACTTGGCTCTGGCGAGCTGCTGGTTGACCTTGTGGTCGTCGGGCAGCCGCAGACCGCGCCGGTCTTCCAGTACGGCGGGCAGGCCGAGGCGCAGCGCGGCGGACTCGGTGAGGACGATCAGCGGGTCGGAGTCCCGGCCGTTGCGGTCCAGTCGGGGCGCGCCGAGCCTGGCGTCGGTGAGGGCCCACTCGACGAGCGAGGGGATGTCGTCGGCCGGGCAGCGCAGGACGAGGCCGCCGACGCAGTAGGCGCTCGCGTCGCCGTCGAGGACGGCGAGGGGGCCGTTGGCGAACTGAGGGTCGGGGGCCGGGAGTTCGGACGCGGAGGCGGGCGCTGGGGCTGGGGTTGGGGTGCGTGCGGGGGCGGGCCGTTGGTGTGTGGGCCTCCGGGGTGTGGGCGGCGCCGGGGCCGGGGCCCGGACCGGGGCTGGGACCGGGGCCGCGTCCAGGTCCGGCCCGGAGTCCGGCTCCGGGGGCGCCAGTTGCGCCGCGATGCCCTCCAGGAGCTTCGCGTACGCGGCGCGCGTGGCGCCCTGCGGTTCGCTGCGGCCCGACTCCCACCCCGCGACGGTCGCGCGTGTCACACCGAGCACCGCGGCGACCTCGGCCTGCGTGAGACCGTAGTCGCCGCGCAGCCTCGCCCGTTCCGCCGGTTCGGGCAGATGCGTACGGCGTGGCCCCGACTTGAGGAGGGCGTCGACGGGGTCGGGCTTCCTGGGCATCCGGCACTCGCTCCTTCGCGCGTCAGCCCTGGTCGACGGCGGTGTCGGTGGCGGTGTCGGTAGCTGTGGAGGTGCGGTGCGACGGGGCGACGACGATCCGGTACATGAACCGGATCGTAGCGCGCGTAACGAGGTTCTATCGTCCGTCGGTCACCTCGTCCCCCGAGGTGACGGAGGTGACGGAGGTGACGGCGGCCAGACTGCCGCTGCGGGTGAGCTTGGCGTACCAGTGGGCGCTGGCCTTGGGAATGCGCCGCTGGGTGGCGTAGTCGACGTACACCGTGCCGAAGCGTCTGCTGTAGCCGTGGCCCCACTCGTAGTTGTCGAGCAGCGACCACAGGAAGTAGCCCCGCACGTCGGCTCCCGACTCGATGGCGCTGTGCACGGCGGCGAGGTGGTCGCGCAGATAGTCGATCCGTTCCGGGTCGTGGACCTCGCCCTCGGGATTGGCGTAGTCGTCGAACGCCGCGCCGTTCTCGGTGATCATCACCGGCAGTTGCGGATGGTCCCGGCGCACCCGCATCAGCAGTTCGTACAGACCGTCCGGGTCGATCGTCCAGCCCATGGCGGTCCGGGGGCCGGGCGTCTGGTGGAAGGCGACGTTGTCGGCGGCCGGCCACGGGCTGTGGTCGCTCACGCCGTGTCCGTCCGACCGGTGGGCGGGCGGTCCCTCATGGTGGGAGACGAGGGTCGGTGAGTAGTAGTTGACGCCGAGGAAGTCCAGCGGGCGGTTGATGAGCGCGGTGTCGCCGTCCTGGACGAAGGACCAGTCGGTGAGAGCCGAGGTGTCCGCGATGACGTCCTCGGGGTAGGCGCCGTCCAGCATCGGCCCGGTGAAGACCCGGTTGGCGAGCCCGTCGATCCGGCGGGCCGCGTCGAGATCCGCCGCGCTGTCGGTCAGGGGCCGTACGTGGTGGAGGTTGAGCGTGACGGAGACTTTCGCGTCCGCCGGGAGCCGGTCGCGCAGCGCCTGTACGGCGAGCCCGTGCCCGAGGTTGAGGTGGTGGGCGGCGCGCAGGGCGTCGACGGGGTCGGTACGGCCGGGGGCGTGGACCCCGGAGCCGTAACCCAGGAAGGCGCTGCACCACGGCTCGTTGAGTGTCGTCCAGGTCTTGACCCGGTCGCCGAGCGCGTCGGCGACGAGCGCGGCGTACTCGGCGAAGTGCTCGGCCGTACGGCGCTCCGGCCAGCCGCCCGCCTCCTCCAGATGCTGGGGCAGGTCCCAGTGGTAGAGGGTGACGACCGGTTCGATGCCTTTGGTGAGCAGGTCGTCGGTGAGACGGCGGTAGAAGTCCAGGCCCTCCTGGGAGGCGGGGCCGCTGCCGGTGGGCCGCACGCGCGGCCAGGAGACCGAGAAGCGGTAGGCGCCGACGCCCAGGTCGGACATGAGAGCGGTGTCCTCGCGCCAGCGGTGGTAGTGGTCGGCGGCGACGTCACCGGTGTCGCCGTTGCGGACCTTGCCCGGCGTGCGGGAGTAGACGTCCCAGATGGAGGGGGTGCGGCCGGCTTCCCGTGCGGCGCCTTCGATCTGGTAGGCGGCTGTCGCGGTGCCCCAAAGGAACTCGGGCGGAAAGACTCGTACGGAGGGGGATGTGGCCACGAAGGTCCCTTTCAGGAGTTGAACTGTGCGCTGTGTGCCGTGTGTTGCGTGTTATGTGTCGTGTGTCGTGTGCTCGGCCGCTGTGGGTGGGGTGCGGGGGCGGAGGTCAGCCCTTGACCGCTCCCTGCATGATCCCGCCGACTATCTGGCGGCCGAAGACGATGAACATCGCCAGCAGCGGCAGGGTGCCGAGCAGAGCGCCCGCCATGATCACTGACTGGTCGCGCACATAGCCCGCGCTGAGCTGGGTGAGGGCGACGGGGACCGTGGGATTGGTCATGTCGAGCGCGATGAACGGCCAGAAGAAGTCGTTCCACGCGTGCACGAACGTGATCATGAACAGGACGGCCATCGGCGGCCGGGCGATCGGCAGCACGATGCTCCAGAAGATACGCAGTGAGTGCGCACCGTCCAGGCGCCCCGCCTCGATGAGTTCGTCGGGCAGCGCCTCCTTGAGGTACTGCCGCATGAAGAACACCCCCACGGCGCTGACCAGCGTCGGGAAGATGACGGACGGGAGTGTCTGCCCCCAGCCGAGGTCGGCCATCATCATGAACAGCGGTACGACTGAGAGCTGCGGCGGCACCATCATCGTCCCGATGACGAGCAGCAGGAGAAGGTTCCGGCCCCTGAAGCGCAGTTTGGCGAAGGCGAAGCCGGCCAGGGTGGCGAAGAAGACCGTCGACAGCGCGATGGCGCCGGCGACGATCAGGCTGTTGAGCATCGCCTTGCCCATGGCGGCGTCCTGCCAGGCGATCCCGAGGTTCTTGAGCAGGTTCGGGCCCGGCAGGAAGGGCGGCGGGCTCTGCGAGACGCGGGTGTTGTCGGTGGACGCGGCCACCACCGTCCAGTACAGCGGAAAGAGGGAGACGAGCGCGGCGATGCCGAGCAGGAGATAGGCGAGTGGTCCGGCGTGGTGCTGGCGGCCCGCGCCGGGGCGCAGCGCGAGACGTGTCCGGCGGCGGCCGGAGCGGGTGGGGGCTCTGCGTGCCCGCTCGCGCGCGTCCGCCAGGACGGGTGCGGTGTCGATGGTCATACGGCTGCTGCTCCCTGGTCAGGACGTGGCGGACGGCGTGGACTTGGCCTTCTTCGTGACCGTGGCGGCCCGTGCCGGCCGGCCCGCCTTGACGCGGGCGGCGACGCGCTGGAGGACGAAGACGAGGACGAGGATCAGGAACATGGCCCAGGCGATGGTCGCGGCCCGGCCCATCTGGTAGTTCTTCCAGCCCTCTTCGTAGAGGAGCAGCCCCAGCGTCTGGTACTGGTTGTCGGCCCCTCCGCTGATCCCGTTCGGTCCCTGCCCGAAGATCAGTGGCTCACCGAAGAGTTGGGTCGCGCCGATCGTGGACAGCACGATGGTGAAGACGATCGTGGCGCTGATGCCGGGGACGGTGACCTGGCGGAACTGCTGCCAGCGCGACGCGCCGTCGATGGCGGCGGCCTCGTACAGGTCTCTCGGTATCGCCTGCATCGCCGCCAGATACAGCAGGGCGTTGTAGCCGGTCCAGCGCCAGATGACGATGGCGGAGATGGCGAACTGGGCGGGCCATTTCTGGTTCTCCCAGTCGACGTTGTCGATCCCGAAGAAGCTCAGTCCCCAGTTGATCATGCCGAAGTCACGCTCGAAGAGCATGGTGAAGACGAGCGCGGCGGCGGCGATGGAGGTGGCGTACGGGGTGAGGACGGCGACCCGGAAGAACGTCGAGCCACGGAGCCGGTAGTTGAGGAGATGGGCGAGGACCAGCGCCATCAGCAACTGCGGGACCGTGGAGATGACACCGATGGTGAAGGTGTTGGTCAGCGCGTTCCAGAAGCGGTCGTCGTCGATGAGTTCGGTGAAGTTGGCGAGCCCCCGCCACTCCATCATGTCCATGGTGGACAGCTCGACGCGGTGCAGCGAGATCCAGAAGGTGTAGATGAGCGGGTAGAGGCCGAAGGCGCCGAAGATCAGGAAGAACGGAGCGATGAAGGCGTACGGCACCGCTCGGACGTCCAGCCGGTGCAGGATGGTGCGTCGCGACTGGCCGGAGTCTGCTTCGCGGCCGGCGCCGCCCTTCCCGGCGGAGCCGTCCGGTGTCGGGGGTGGCTGCCCGTCGGAGCGGGCTGCCGGGGTGGAGGTGGCCACGCGGGGCGTCCTTCCTTGAGGTCGTGAGATCCATGAGGTGCGTGGGGGCGGGGGGCCGGGCGGCCGGGACCGGTCGCATGACACCGGCCCGGCCGCCGGCCGCCGGGACCGCCCCGCCGGTTCAGCGCGTGAGCTTCTTGATGCGCTCGTCCGTCGTCTTCCACGCCTCGTCCGGACTCTTGCCCTGCCCCTCGATCAACTGGAGCCCCGCCGAGAAGGTGTCCTTGATCGTGCCGTCCTTGCGCCCGAGGATCTGGTCGTCCGGGATCTCCTTCGCGGCGTCACCGAAGATCTGGCCGATCGGCGCGTCGCTGAAGTACTCGGACGTGCCGTTGGCCACTTCGGGTATGTCCAGCGCCGTCTTCGAGGACGGGAAGTTGCCGAGCTTCTCGAAGATGTACGCCTGCTGCTCCGGCGCGGTCAGCCACGCGACGAGGTCGGCGGCCTCCTTCTTCACCGGGCTGTTGTCCATCACCCCGAGGAACGCGCCGCCCCAGTTGGCCCCCTTGGGCGCCCTGGCGACGTCCCACTTGCCCTCGTTCGCCGGTCCCGCCTTCTCGCTGATGTGCGCGAGCATCCACGCGGGACAGACCGCCGTGGCGAACGTGCCGTTGGCAAGCCCCGGGTCCCAACCGGGCTGGAACTGCCGCAGTTTGGCGGTCAGTCCGGACTCGGCGGCGTCGGCGGCCAGCTTCCAGGCGTCCTTGACGACGGGGTTGTCGTCGTAGATGAGTTCGCCGTCCTTGTCGTAGAACTGCTTCTCATCGCCGTAGATCATCGCGTTGAACAGGCCGCTCGAACTGTCCATGAAGGCGACCTTGTCCTTCTTGTTGCCTTCCTTGAAGTCCCGCCCGACGTCGACGTACTTGGCCCAGTCCCCCGCCCACAGCTTCTCCACCTCGGCGCGCTCGGTCGGCAGTCCGGCCTGCTCGAACAGGTCCTTGCGGTAGCAGACCGCCATCGGGCCGATGTCCGTGCCGAGCCCCAGCAGCTTGCCGTCGCCGGTGGTGACCTGGCTGGACTTCCACGGCAGGAAATGGTCGAGGCCGGGGATCTTGGACAGGTCGGCGAACTTGTCCGACCGGGTGTCGACCAGTTCTTTCGCCCGGCCTATCTCTATGCCCTGGATGTCCTTGAGGCCGCTGCCCGCGGCGAGATGGGTCTGGAGCGCCGTGTAGTACGTCTGCTCGTCGCCGGCCACGTCGGCCTCGATGACGATGTCGGGGTTCTCCTCCATGTACCGGTCGAGGAGCCCCGACTCCTTGAACCCCATGACGCCGAACAACCCCATGCTGATGACGGTCTTGCCGTCCTTCGTCTTCGCGTCGCCCGTGTCACCGCCGCCTCCGCAGCCGGCGACCAGTACGAGGGACAGACCGGCCGCCGCGACGGCGGCGAGGGTCGGAAAACGCCCCGGAGACCGACTGGAGAATCGGTTCGGGAAGCGGGACGGGAGTCCGGAGAGTGCGGAGAGGGTGGAGAGGGTGGATCCGAAGCGATGACGGGCGGTGCCCATGTGCTTCCTCCTTGCGGGGCGCCTCAAGCGCCGAAAGTGACTCACTGAACACACCGGACGCGGGCCCGTCATCCGGCGAACGGGAGAATGGGAGCGCTCCCAGTCGGTTGTGGAAGACTCTGCGGAGAACGTCGCACCGTGTCAAGAGTTGAAGACATTTCCGTTGCCCGGGGATGTCCGGCGCCGACCGGGGCCGAGCGGTACGTCGCGGGTCAAGTGCCCTGTACAGGCGGGAACAGGACCGCCCATCGGGGCAGAAGTCAGGAGAAGCGATGAACAGCCGTAAACACCAAGGTCAGCGGCCAACTCTTGAAGCCGTCGCCCAACTGGCGGGAGTGGGACGCGGGACGGTCTCCCGGGTCGTCAACGGTGCGCCGGGCGTCAGCGCGAAGGCCCGCGCCGCGGTGGAGACGGCCATCACGAAGCTGAACTACATACCCAACCCGGCGGCGCGCAGTCTCGTCACGAGCCGGACGGACTGCGTCGCGCTGGTGATCCCCGAGTCGGAGAGCCGGCTGGCGGCGGAGCCGTACTTCTCCGCCGTGATCCGCGGTGTGAGTACGGAACTGGCCGAGACCGAGATGCAGTTGCTGCTCATTCTGGTGCGCGACCGGCGCGAGCTGGACCGGCTGACGCGCTTCGCGGCGGCGCGGCGGGTGGACGGCGTCCTGCTGGTGTCGATCCACGACGACGACCCGCTGCCGGGGCTGCTCGAGGAGATGCGTATGCCGACGGTTCTGGCGGGCCGGCGCTCGCCCGACGAATCCCTGAGCCATGTCCACTCCGACAACGTCGGCGGGGCCGCGACCGCCGTACGGCATCTGATCGACGGCGGACGCACCACGATCGCGACGATCACCGGGCCGCTCGACATGGATGTCGGCAACAGCAGGCTCCGGGGCTGGCGCGAGGCCCTGGCCGAGCGGGGCGCGGCGGCGGACGAACGACTCGTCGCGGTCTCGGACTTCACCGAGGAGGGCGGGCGTACGGCGATGCGCGACCTGCTCGATCGCGTCCCCGGGATCGACGCCGTCTTCGCCGCGTCGGACGTCATGGCGGCGGGCGCGCTGGCCGAACTGCGTGAACGGGGGCGCCGGGTGCCCGACGACGTGGCGGTGATCGGCTTCGACGACTCGGTCATCGCCCGGCACACGGCACCGGCGCTGACCAGCGTGCGGCAGCCCATCGAGGCGATCGGCCGCTCGATCACGAGCCTGCTCCTGGAGGAGATCGCCGAGCCGACGACGGCCCGCCGACAGCTCGTGCTGCCGACGACGCTGGTGGTGCGGGGCTCGGCGTGACGGCGGCGGCAAGGGCAGGGGGGAAATCTGGTTGCCCCTGGTCGAGGCCGCTGACAAGGTCCACGCCATGCCTACCTCCTGCGCCGGGTCCACCAACTCCACCTACTCCGCACCCGACGGCACGAAGATCGCCTATCAGGTGTTCGGCGAGGGCCCTCCCCTGGTCTGTCTGCCCGGCGGGCCGATGCAGTCCAGCGACTATCTCGGCGAGCTGGGCGGTCTCTCCGCACACCGGCGACTGATCATGCTGGATCCTCGCGGCACCGGCGGCTCGGCCGTTCCGCAGGACACCGGCTCCTACCGGTGCGACCGGCTCGTGGACGACGTGGAGGCGTTGCGCGCGCATCTCGGTCTCGACCGGATGGACCTGCTCGGCCACTCCGGCGGGGTGAATCTGGCGGCGCTGTACGTGGGCCGCCACCCGGAACGCGTCGGCAGACTCGCGCTGATCACGCCGAGCATGTGGGCGGTCGGCCTCCCGATCTCGGGCGAGGTACGGCGCGAGACGGTGCGGCCGCGCCACGACGAGCCGTGGTTCCCGGCGGCGTACGCGGCGCTGGAGGCGATCACCGAGGGCCGTGCCACCGCCGAGATGTGGCAGGCGATCACGCCGTTCTCCTACGGCCGCTGGGACGAGGAGGCGCGGGCCTACGATGCGGCCGGGGAGGCGCGGCGCAACGACGAGGCCGCAGCAGTCTTCGCCGGTGAGGGGGCTTTCGACGCGGAGTCCACGCGCGCGGCGCTCGGCCGGTTCGAGCGGCCGGTGCTGCTGCTCGCGGGCGAGGTCGATCCCGGATCCCCTCCGGCCGTCGTGACCGAGTTCGCCGGGCTGTTCCCGAACGCGCGACTCGTCGTCCAGCCCGGCGCCGGGCACTTCCCATGGCGCGACGACGCGGACCGGTTCGTGGCGGCCACGGCGGCGTTCCTGGCCTGAACGGCGGCCGGGCGGTGGTGAGTTACGCGGGGCTCCCGCCCGTGTCGCCGCTCCCGTCCCGTGCGGCGTCCGGGATGAGCACCACCTTTCCCGTCACCGTGCCCGACTCGGCCAGGGTCATCGCGTCGGCCACCCGCGACAGCGGTACGCGCGCCGCCACCTGCGGCGTGATCGCCCCGTCCGCGAGCAGGGTCAGCACCTGCGTGAGATCGGCCCGGAGCCGGGACCGGAACGCGTCGGCGCGCCGCCTGCCCGCCCAGATGTTGAAGAAGTGGGCGTGCTTGCCGTTGGGCAGCGCGTTCCAGAGCTGGAGCCGTCCGACGACCTTCAGGACGGGCCACTTGGACGAGCCCTCCACATCGCGGGTCGAGGCCGTGCCGTACGAGACGAGTGTGCCGCCCGGCGCGAGAAGCTGGAACGACGTGACGATCCCCTCGCCGCCGATGTGGTCGAAGACCGCGTCCACCCCGTCCGGGGCGATCTTCCGGACCTCGGCGGTGAGGTCCGGCGTGCGGTAGTCGATGGGGATGGCGCCCAGTTCCCGCACGGCCTCCTGGTGCCGGAGCGAAGCGGTCCCGATGACGCGGAGGCCCGCGTGACGGGCGAGCTGGACGAGGGTGGATCCGACGCCGCCGTTCGCTCCGAGTACGAGCACGGTCCGGCCCGGCCGTACGCGGGCGACGCGGTGCAACATCCGCATCGCGGTGATGCCGTTCACCACCAGGGTCTCGGCCTCGGCCGGGTCGACGCCTTCGGGCACCTCGACCAGATCGGCCGCCGGTACGAGCAGGTGACTGGCCCAGCCACCGGTCTTGATCAGCACGGCGAACCGACGCCCGACGAGAGCGCCGTCCCCACCGGGCCCGACCGACACGACGGTGCCCACCACGTCGTAACCGGGGGTGAAGGGGAACGGCGGCTGGTCGTAGTACTTCCCGCGCCGCATCTGCTGTTCGGCGAAGGAGACACCGGAGGCTTCCATCACCAGAAGAACCTGGCCGGGCCCGGGGGCGGGCACGGGCTGCTGCCGGACCTGAAGTCCGCCCGGTTCGACAACGCCGGGAAGGACGACCTCGGTCATCACTGCCCGATCACTGGCCTGCCGCAGTTCGCCCATGACGATCAACCCCTTTAGCTCTTCACGCTTGAGTTAGAAGCTATAACTGAAGTGTCTAGGCATTGCGACGCCCTGTCAAGCGGACGCGTGGCACGGTGGAACCCAGGCCAGGAACCGGGCCTGGCGAGACACGCGTCCGTAGGGGGAATCGGCAAGATCACACACCGTCGGAGGACCACACGCATGCCTGGGACAGCCACAGCCACCCGCTACCTCTATCTGGCGCGGCACGGTGAGGCTTCGGCCGACGAGAGCGATCTGACCGAGAACGGTCGGCGACAGGCCGCGTTGCTCGGCGAGCGGCTACGGGGCCGTCCGCTCTCGGCGATCCAGCACGGGCCGCTACCGAGGGCGGAGCGGACGGCCCAGTTGGTCCGGGAGCAACTGGGCAACCCTCCATGCGAGTTGAGGCGGTCGGAGGCGGTCGGCGACTACATCCCCTACGTGCCGCGGGAGCGGGAGCTGCCACCGGACTCGGCAGGCGCCATGCTGAGACGACTGGCGGAGTTTCCCGCCGAAGATCGCTTGCGGGGTCCGAAGTTGGCGCAGGACGCCCTCGCGCGATACACGGGGCCGGTGGCGGGTGACGAACCGCGCCATGAGCTGGTCGTCACCCACAACTTCCTGATCGGCTGGCTGGTCCGCGACGCCCTGGACGCCCCGCCCTGGCGGTGGATGGGGCTCAATCACTGCAACGCGGCGCTGACCGTCATCCGCTACCCGCCGGACAGGCCGTCGTCCGTGCTGCTCTACAACGACATGGCGCATCTGCCCGCCGAGCTTCGCTGGACGGGCTTTCCGGACGAAGCGCGCGTCTGATCAGAGAGCCGGTCTCACGCTCGCGGCGCGGCCTCAGACCTGGACGCCCACATGCTTCAGCACGTCGTCGGCCAGCTCCGTCGTCGGCCGCTCGCCGTCCAGGAAGACAGTCCCGGCGGGCATGGTGTCCGCAGCCGCCACGCAGCGCGCAACCCGGTCCACGACCCACCCGTGGGCGGCGGCGTTGCGCCCGGAACTCCCCGGTGCGGCGGCGCGGGCGCCGACGCGGCGCTCCAGCACGGTCGCGGGGACCTTGAGGAAGAAGTGGTGCACGGTGACATCGGCCGCCGCGAACGCGCCGAAGACCTCGCTCACATAGAGCGGGTCGACCAACGTCATCGGCGCCAGGACCGGGCGTTCGTACTCCTCCAGCAGCCCCAGCGCCAGCGACACCAACTGGCGGCGCCACAGGCGCAGATCTTGGAAGTCGCCGGTCGGGTCATCCACGATGTCCCCCAGGAGCAGGCCGACCTGCTCCGGGTCGTACACCAGCGCATCGGGCCAGCGGCTGTGCAGTTCGGCTACCAGGGTCGTCTTGCCCGCGCCGAAGGAGCCGTTCACCCAGACGATCATGTCGTTCTCTCCTCTTCGATGCCTATCGCCGTGATCCGGTCGAGGACAGCGGTGTAGACGGACCGTTTGTCGGGTCGTGCGTGGTCGGCCGCGTGCCGAAGCGCGGGGACCGCCCGCCGGCCCATGCGCAGGAGACCGTCCAGCGCCGATCCGCGCACGACCGGGTGGGGGTGGTCGAGCAGGCCGACGATCGCGGGGACGGCGGGCTCCCACGCCGCGTGGGTAAGGGTCCGGACGGCCGAACGCACCACGTCCGGCTGCGGATCGCGCAACAGCGTCGACGTGTGGTGCAGATAGGTCGACCGGTCGAACAGCGCGCGGGAGGTCCGCTGGGCGTGGAGACGGACACGAGGGCGGGGGTGGTGCAACAACTCGTCTATCAGCGCCAGCAGTTCGGGGTCGTCGGGGGTCGGGGTCGCCTTCGCGCCGACGTGTTCCTCGGTGAGACGGGTGAGCGCCCGGCGGATCTGTTCGGGGCCACCGGTACGGGCCAGACGCAGCAGCTCCTGCCGGGACGGCTCACCGGAGACTTCCGCCGGTGCCGTCAACCGGGCCTGTTCGTGGGCGCCTTGGCGATCGGCGGCCGGGTCGCGCAGCGGCCCCTCGACCAGAAACAGGCTGTCGGCCTCGCGGTCCCGGCCCTCGGCGCGCAGTCGGCGGCGGATCTCCATGAGCGTGGGGGTACGGAGCAGCGTACGGCCGGCGAGCAGGTCGAGGAATCCCCACGCGCCCGACGCGACGCGGTCGCCGAGGATCACGGCGAGCGTATCCGCCGGTATGGCGTCCAGGGCGGGACGGACGGCTTCCGGAGCCTGCTGCCACCACTCCAGGAGTCGCGGTACGAGCGGTCGAAGCGCGGACGGGTCGAGTTGTACGGCCAGGTGGGCCAGCCGCTCGTACCGGATCTCGGCGCCAGCCCGCTCCAGCTCCTCCAGTGTGGCCAGAAGGTCGGCCGGATCGGCCGGAGCGGCCGCATCGGCAGGGACGTCGACGTCGACACGGCCGTGGAGATACGCGCGTAGTACCGCCGAACGCACCTCGGGATCAGGCCACTTGAGCAGTGCGGTGGCGGCGGTACGGCGCCGGTCCGGGTCAGGCGCGTCGAGCATGTCCAGCAGCCGCGCGCGCAGGGCCGCCGAACGGGGCTGGTCGAGGTCGTCCGCGCGTACCGTCCGGTGCGAGGAGACGTCGGCGACGGTCTCACCGAGGGTCCAGGGCGGCGCGTCCAAGGGCTGGAGCGCCGTCATCCAGTCGAGGAGAACGGTCCGGGTCGCGGGGTCGGCGGCAGGATACGCGTCGGCCAACGCGACCAGTCGCTCACGGGAGTTGGGCCCCGGCTTCCGAGCGCGGCGGAACGCCTCCGCTTCGGCCGGTGCGCTTACGGCGGCGGCCAATGGAATCCGCCAGGCCCGCCCGTCGACCGAGAGGACCACGTCCGCGATTCCGAACGCCTCGCGCAGCACGGCGACTTCGGCCCGCGCGGTGGTCGCCCGCCCGGAGCCCGCTGCTGCGAGCGCCCGGTCCAGGTCGGCGCGCGTGAGCACCGCGCCGCAGTGGCGCAGCAGGGTGAGCGTCGGCGCGGGTACGGTGCCCGGCAGCGCGCGTACGGCGTCGGCCACGGCCCGCTTCTCCACCGTCGGCAGCGTCGGTGCCAGCTCCGCGAGCACGGACACGATGCCCGCCGCGTCGTCGCCCGAAGTCGCCCTGTCCGTCAGGCACATGAGCAGAAGCCGGGTGTAGCGCGCGTAGGTCCGCTTCTCGACGTCCGACAGTCGGCTCGGGCACAGCCGGACCGCTGTCCGCACCAATCGCGTCCGCGTGTCCGACGAGTTCCGCGCCGAGTCGGCCAGGGCGAGCCAGTCCGTGAGCGTCGGCCGCAGCCCGTGCGGGTCGTGGCGTGTGGGCAGTTCCGGCTGCCCGGCGATCCGCAGCGCGATCGCGGGCCGCCAGCCGCCCGACGCCAGCGCGTCGATGTCGGAGAGCGGCGCGCTGTCCGGCGGGCGCTCCGCGAGGCACCCGCTCAGCAATCGGCGGGCGCGAGGTTCCTCCGTACGCTCCACGGCGGCGCGCAGGGTCGCCTCGTAGGCGTCGCCGAGGATGGCGCGCAGCGCGTCGACAAGCGCGGTCCTGAGTCCCGGATTGTCGTGTCGGCCGAGCCAGTTGAGGAGCTGGGGCACCGCGACCGCCGTGCCCGCCTCGGCCAGCACTCCGGCGGCGGTCTTCTTGATGTTCATGTTCGGGTGGTCGAGACACGCGGCGATCGCGCCCGCCGCCCAGCGCGCCCGTGCGTGCCCGAGGGCGAGGAGCGCCTGCCGTACGGTCTGGATGTCGTCGGCGGTGGTGAGCGTGATGAGGCTCGCCGAGAGCGCCTGCGCGTCGGCGCCGTCGGAGTCCTTGGCGAGCAGCTCGATCACGTGTTTACGCAGGTGGGGGTCGCGGTGGCGGAGCAGCCGGTGCACACGTGGCCGGGTGTGCGGGTACGGGATGCGGGTGAGCAGTTCGAGGAGGATCACCCGCTCGTCGTCGGTCGGCTCGGGCCGCTCGAGAAGGTCGAGCACCATGGTGGCGGCGAGCGCGTTGCCCGCCGCTTCGGCGTCGGCGGCGTCGAGCAGACAGATCGGCCGGATCCTGCGCCGCGCGTGGAGCCGGCGGCCGAGTTCGCGTACGGCTTCGAGTACTTCCTCGGGAACGACGGGCTCACCGGTCGACGGCTGCTGCTCGGTCAACGTCCGTTCCGTGAGGGCGAGTTCGGCGACGACGCGCAGGAGGAGGTCCGCGATGACCGGGAGCGTGCCCGCGCCGCCGTGGGCGGCCAGTGCGCACAGCGCGGCCACTGGTTCGTCCCGGTTCACGCGAGCCCCGAGCAGGGCCAGTTCACCCTCGTCGGGGCCGCCGAGATCGGCGGCGATCCGGGCGGGCAGATCGGCGGGATCGAGACGTACGAGGAGGGCGCGCCGCTCCGCCGTGTCCTCGGTGAGCTGCCACAGCAGCTCAAGTGCCCGGTGCCGTACGGCGCGCAGGTGCGGCGCGATGACGCTCTCGCCCTGCGCGTCGGTGAGGCCGAGCCCGTCCCGCAGCGCCGCCACGGTCCGCTGTCCCCCGATGGCTTCCAGGGTGTGGAGAACGGTCGTGGGCTCGGTGGCCAGGCGTGCCAGTACGGCCTCTTCGGCGGCCGTGTGACGCAGCGCGCGCAGCGCTTCGAGGAACGGCCGGGGGGACGAAGTCGCCACGAGCGTACGGGTGATGGCGTCCGCGACAGGAAGTTCATCCGAGCCGCCCGTGCCCTGTCCGGCCAGCGCGACCAGCAGGGCGAGCCTGCGCGGCCAACTCGGATCGTCGGCCGGGGCGTCGATCAGCAGCCGCAACATGTCCTTGCGGCAGGTGAACAGGATGGTCGCGACATCGTGCGGTTCGATGGCGTGGTCGGCCAGGGCGAGCGCGACGACGGCGGGGACGTCCTGTCCGGTCACGAAGTGGCCTCGCCGGTGGAGCCCGCGCAGACAGGCGACGGCCGGTTCGCCGAACAGCAACGGGTCGCGCGCGGCGACGGCGATCAGCTCGCGGATGTCGTCGCGTGTCGCGAGCGGGCCGAGCAGTTCCAGGGCGCGGCGCCGCAGTCGGGGCGGCAGGTCCGGGTCGTCGATGGCCTGCCGCAGCGCACCGCTGTGGCCGTGCCGGGCGAGGGCGGTGAGGGCGGCTTCGGGCACCTCGGGTCGTACGGTCGCCTCGGCGGCGGTCAGGAAGACGGACAGACGATGTGGCGGCAGAGGTTCCAACGTCGCCCAGGGCTCGGCGAGTTCGACCAGCGCGGCGACGACGCCCCCGGCATCGAGATCGAGCATCCGCGACAGGTGCGCGCGGACCGGCGCGACCGCCAGTACCCCGGTGTGCAGCCCTTCCCGGGCCAGCCTCAACGACTCCCCCACCAGCACCTGATCGCCGCTGTCCAGCAGCTCAGCCACCAGTCGCGGTGGCCGGCGGGCAGCAGCGATACCCGTCTCCCGGACGGCCTGGTGGAGCAGTTCGCTCGCGGGCTCCCGGCGGACAGTCGTCGGATCGTTGGCGATCTCGGCGCGCAGCCAGGCGATCTGTACGCGTACGGGGAGCCCGGCCGTACGCCACGCGGGGACGCGGCCGGCCAGGGCGTACGGCGTCGGAACGTGCGGTCCGAGCCGCGCGTACAAGTCGGCCAGGGCGAGCGCGTCCTCCGCCGGCCGGTCGGCGGGCTTCGCCGCCGACATCGCGGCGGGCAGTAGAACGGCGAGCCGCGCGCACGCGTCGGCGTCGGCGCCGACGAGGGCGACCCGCTCTCCGAGGAGCGCCAGCCCCAGCGACCGTACGCGCGCGTCCGCGTGCCCGACCAGCCGCTCGAAGACGTCCGGCGGGCAGCCCATCGGGTCAAGCAGCTCGAACATCCGACGGACGTCGGCCCGCCGGAGCGCATGGTCGAGCACTTCGTCCCCGGGTGTCATCCCGGTCGATACTAGACGCGGCCTCGGCGGCCTCACCAGCGGAATTCGAAGCGACGGTGGTCAGGATCGGCGGCAGCCGACGACGCCTCAGAACACGTGCATCGACTTGTCGAACACGCCAGCCACCGCTCCGTAGACGCTGCACCGCACGGAGTGCCTTGCCCTTCGGCGGAGCACCACCCCCAACAGGAAGAAGGCCGTGAAGAACCCACCGAGGACCGCTGCCGCGACCGGATGGTAGACGAAGGAGACGAAGCACCCGACGCCGGCCCAGACCGCAATCGGCAGCAGCGAGCCACGCAGAATCTTCCAGAACGTGACGCGTACCGCGCCGGGCGGCAGCACACGTTCATTCCACACCTCGATGTGGTTCCGCGTCACACAGTGCTCAAGGCGCATGGGTCCAGCAGATCACCACCCCGCTCCGCTCCGCGCCCGGCATGGTGCTCCGTGCCGAACCGGCTACGCCTCGGCCGCCAGAGTCTTGACCGTGTCGGCGAGGGCGTCCCACGACTGCCGCGTGTCCGGGGTCCTGTCGTGCGGTGCGCGCAGTACGGCCAGGAATTCGGCGACGTCGTTCAAGGCCCACCGCAGGCGGTAGAGCGCCAGGGCCGAGGGGTCCGGCTTGCGACCGGCCGTCTCCTCGTACCGTACGAGGTCGTCCGGGCCGTCCGCGACCAGCCAGAGGTCCCGCTCCGGGACCGCGAGGCCCACCGTGTCCCAGTCGAGCAGCAGTCGCCGCTCCCCCGCGCGCAGCAGATTGCCGGGGTGCGGTTCGCCGTGGGTGACGACGAGCGGGGCGCTCGCGGTCCTCAACTCCCCGGCCCGCCGGTCGAATTCGTCGAGCCGCCGGCGCAGGGCGGCGGCATGGTCCGCGAGCAGGTGTCGCGCCGGTTCGGCGTACGGTCCGAAGCCGTCCCAGGGGCCGCCCAACTCCCCCAGTGCGCCGTCCAGTTGGGGGCGCGTCGCGAACTCGGGCGGCAGTACGCGGGCCGAGGCCGGCGGGGCCGTCCGGTGCAGCCTGGCGAGGAGGTCCACGACCAGGCCACGCTCGTGCGCGGTGAGGGGTTCGCCGAAGTGGCCCGCCGTGCCCGGCACGAGCGGGAACACGCTGACCGCGTGCCTCGCCCCCAGCTCGCGTACGGTCTCGCCCTCGGCGGTCCGGAGCGGCGCGACCACGAAATCCAGGCCGTCCGGCTCTGCGTCACGCAGAGCGACGGCGGTGTCCATGGCGTCCCGCAGACCGTGGAAGGCGGCCTCGGTCCCGTCCCCGTACCAGCTCTTGTGCGTCAGGTCGGCCACGGTCACGAACCACCGGCGCTCACGCGTGTCGGTGGCGGTCCAGTGGTAGTCGCCGAAGCCTACGGGGGCATACTCCCAGGTGACGGGCTCGATGCCCCACCCACGCAGGGCGTCGCGTACGTCGGAGTCCTGGATACCGGCGGGTCGCTCTTCCATGCCGGTGAAGGTAGCCGTCCGCCGCCGTGCGCGCACATCGTTAAACGGGTGGAGGGCAGGGGGCGGGGGCTGGTAGTTTGCCGATCATGAGCAGCCCCGAGTCCGACAGACTCAGGCCACCGGTCGCCGGTGGCTGATCCGCTGTCGAGTTGACGCCGTACGACCTCGCCGGTCGTGGGCGAGCGCTCGGTAGGGCTGTTGCCGCCGGTCCACCGTCGTGTGGGCCGCTTCTGAACGCCGGCACGCTCCGTGTCCCGCGTTTCAGCGTCTCCTGATCCGTCCCGGCCGCCGCCTGGCCGACCGTTCGTGAACTCCCCGGACACACCTGGCGGTTGGCGGATCTCTGCCGTATCGCCGTACGCCGTGACGGACCGTCATGCCGTACGGGCCCGGCCCACCTCCCCCCTCCGCGCCACCCACCGTCCCGTCAACTCCCTCAGCCTTCCTTGGGGTTTCTTCATGCCATTCGCTGTCTACGTGCTCGGGCTCGCCGTCTTCGCCCAGGGCACCTCCGAATTCATGCTGTCCGGGCTCGTCTCGGGCATCGCCGCCGATCTGCATGTGTCCATCCCCGCCGCCGGGCTCCTGACCTCGGCGTTCGCCGTGGGGATGGTGATCGGCGCGCCGTTGATGGCACTCTTCAGCCGTAAGTGGCCACGCCGCCGCGCGCTGTTGATCTTCCTGACCGCCTTCGTGGCCGCGCACATCGTCGGAGCCGTCACCCCCAGTTACGAGGTGCTGCTCGCGACCCGGATCGTAGGGGCGCTGGCGAACGCCGGATTCTGGGCGGTCGCCCTGGTCGCCGCGATCGCGATGGTCGAACCGGCGGCGCGGGCGCGCGCCACGTCCGTCGTGGTCGGCGGGGTCACCGTCGCCTGTGTGGTGGGCGTGCCAGCAGGCGCGCTGCTCGGCGAACATCTGGGGTGGCGGGCCGCGTTCTGGGCGGTGGCCCTCGTATCGCTGCCCGCCCTCGTGGCGATCGTGACGTCGGTCCCGGACGAGCGGCCCGCGACATCGGACGCGGACGCGTCCACGCCGTCCGAAAACCCCTCGGTCCGTGCGGAGTTGCGCTCGCTCACCGGTCGGCGCGTGCTGCTCACGCTGCTGACGATGGCACTCGTCCAGGGCGCCACGTTCTGCGCCTTCTCCTACCTCGAACCGCTGGCCACCCGTGTCACCGGACTCGGCAGCGGATGGGTGCCCGCCCTGCTGGCCCTGTTCGGGGTGGGATCGCTCATCGGCGTTACGCTCTCGGGCCGCGTCGCCGACGCGCGCCGGGGCACGCTCGTCGTGGCCGGCATGGCGTCCCTGGCTCTGGGCTGGATCGCGCTGGCGCTGAGCGCGGCGAGCCCGGTGGCCGCGATCGCGCTCGTCTTCGTACAGGGGTTGCTCGCGTTCGGCACCGGATCGGCGATGATCTCCCAGGTGTTCCAACTGGCTCCCGGCGCACCGACCTTGGCGGGTTCGTTCGCGACGGCGGCCTTCAACATCGGAGCCGCCGCCGGCCCATGGCTCGGCGGGCTCACCATCGACGCCGGCTTCGGCTTCCGGTCACCGGTATGGGTGAGCGCGGCACTGATGGCTCTCGCCCTGACCACGGCCGCCGTCATCCGGCTCGGTTGCCTGCCCCGACTCACAAAAGCTACTGTCGTGGTGAAAAGCTAGAGCCTCTAAGCAACGAAAGGCCGCACCCGTGCCGGTCGGCAAGGACACTCCTCGGCAGCGCTACCGCCACCACGTACGCGCGGAGATCAAGCAGGCCGCGCTGCGGCAGATCGGCGCGGGCGGGCCCGCGTCGCTCAGCCTCAACGCGATCGCCAGGGAGCTGGGAGTCACCGGACCGGCGCTGTACAAGTACTTCGGCAGCCGGGACGCGCTGCTCACGGAGTTGATCCTGGAGGGTTACGAGAGTGTCGCCGCGGCGGTGCGGGCCGAGGGCGCCCGTACCGCCGAGAGGCCGGCGCGGGAGCGGCTGCACGCGCTGGCCGCCGTGTACCGGAAGTGGGCCGTGGACGCCCCGCATCTGTATCAGTTGCTGGCGGGCGCGCCGTCGCCCGGCTACGAGGCCCCGGCCGAGACGGTCGACAGCGCGCGGGCCGTCCTCGGCCCGTTCCTGGCGGTGCTGGCGCAGGGGTCCGCCCGGCCGGCGGCCGACGCCCTGGAGGCGGAGCTGCGCGCCTGGGCGCGGAGCACGCCCGCGGTCGCCGAGTGGGTACGGCAGTACGCCCCCGACGCGGATCCCGGCCCGGTCCTCGCGGCGTCGGTCACCGTCTGGTCGCGGCTGCACGGAGTGGTCAGCCTGGAGATCCAGGGGCAGTTCGGGGGCATGGGCCACCGTGGCAGCACCCTGCTCACGTCGGAGATCGACGCCCTCGCCGACGCGCTGGGGCTGCCGCCGCGCCCGAAGGGCTGACCGGTATGACGGGCGCGGGCGCGCAGCCGGAGCCGAAGCCGGAGCCGACCCGAACGCCGGACCCACCGCTCGGGAGGTGGGAACCGGCGCCGCCGGCCGAGGTGGTGCGGCTGTTCTCTCCCCTGCGCCGCCCCTGGTGGATCGCGGGCGGTTTCGCGATCGAGTTCGCCGTGGGCCACGCCTTCCGCGGCCACGGCGACATCGACGTCCTGCTCCTGCGCCGCGACCAGCTCGAGGCACAGCGGGCGCTGGCGGGCTGGGAGTGGTGGGCCGCCGATCCGCCGGGCAGGCTGCGCCCGTGGGCGCCCGGCGAGATCCTGCCGGCCGGCGTCCACGACATCTGGTGCCGCCCCGGACCCGACGCGCCCTGGCGCATCCAGGTCATGCTCGACGAATCGCACGGCACGCAGTGGACGTCGCACCGCGATCCCCGCGTGCGCCGCCCTGTCGCCGGCCTCGGCGTGACCTCCGCCGAGGGTGTGCCCTACCTGGCACCCGAGGTGCAGCTTTTCTACAAGGCCAAGGAGCCGCGCCCCAAGGACGAGGAGGACTTCACCGCCGTCCTGCCGCTGCTGACCGGCGAGCAGGCGCGCTGGCTCGCCGACGCGATCTCTCTTACGTACGACACGTACGACACGTACGACACGTACGACACGTACGACGCCGCCGGCGGCCAAGGCCCGCATCCCTGGCTCGCGCGACTGCGCCAGGCGGGCGGGCGGGCGGGCTGGGCGGCAGCCCGTAGACCGGTGCAAGTGACCCCCACTTCCCTGTCACACCGGACCCGTCCCATCCGTCATCACGGTGAAGGAACGTAACGACGGGGTGGGTCGAGAGGTACGGCGATGGACGAGAACGAATTCCTGGCAAGGCGTTTCGAGACGCACCGCACCCATCTGCGGGCGGTCGCCTACCGGATGCTCGGCTCGCTGAGCGAGGCGGACGACGCGGTCCAGGAGGCGTGGCTCAAGCTCCACCGTTCCGACACGAGCGAGGTCGAGAACCTGGCCGGCTGGCTGACGACGGTCGTGGGCCGCGTCTGTCTGGACATGCTGCGCTCGCGCGCCACGCGGCGTGAGGACCCGCTGGAGGAGCGCGTACGGCTGCCCGACCCGATCATCAGCAGCGTGGACGGCGTCGACCCCGAGCACGAGGCGCTGCTCGCGGACTCGGTCGGCCTGGCGCTGCTCGTCGTACTCGAGGCGCTGGCTCCCGCGGAGCGGCTGGCCTTCGTCCTGCACGACCTGTTCGCCGTGCCTTTCGACGAGATCGCCCCCGTCCTCGGGCGCACTCCGGCCGGTGCGCGGCAGCTCGCCAGCCGGGCCCGGCGGCGCGTGCGGGGGGCGGCTCCGACTCCCGATCCGGATGGCGCCAAACAGCGCGAGATCGTGGACGCGTTCCTCGCGGCGGCGCGCCAGGGCGACTTCGACGCGCTCGTCGCACTGCTCGACCCGGACGTCGTGCTGCGCTCGGACAGCAGCGGCACGCTGCCTCCTGGCGGGGTGGTGCGCGGTGCGGCGGCCGTCGCGGGCGGGGCGATCATCGGGGCTCAGTTGGCCGGGGCGGCGCGGCCCGCGCTCGTCAACGGCACGGCGGGAGTTGTCGGCATGGCGGGCGGACGGCCGATCTCGGTCCTGGCGTTCACGATCACGAACGGCAGGATCGCCTCCATCGTCATCCTCAGCGACCGCGAGCGCCTGGACCAGCTCGATCTCACCGTCCTGGACGGATAGACGGATGGCCGCGTCCTCTTCGTCAGGCAGGCTTGACGTCAAGGCAGCCTGACGAACAGGATGGAGCCATGTCCACACCTGACGAGTTGGAACGCCGGTTCACGCTGCCCGGCGCCGTCGCGCGCTACGACGCGCTGCGCACCCGCGACGCCCTGGCGTCCCCCGCCGACGAGGACGAGGCCGATCGCGGCGGCCCCGCCGACCGCCCCGACGCCGACGCGCTCACGCGCGAGGAGTCGCTGGAACTGCTCGCACTCGGCGAGGTCATCGCACGCAAGGCGGGATACGGGCGGCAGCTCTCCGTACGGTCCGCGCGCCGGGCCGGCGCCTCGTGGTCGCAGATCGGCGCGGCCCTGGGCACCAGCAAGCAGGCGGCCTGGGAGGCACACAACCGGTGGATCGACGAGCAGGCCCAGGAGTCCGGCGACGGGCACTGGGGCTGGGACGCGGACGAGGTGGCGGCTGCCCGCGCGCTCGCGGGCGAGCCGGAGGGCGGCGGCACCCGATGAACGAGCCCGCCGTCGACCCACACGCCGTCGACTCCAAGGCCGTCGACTCCTCCACCGTCGAACCGTTCGTCCTCGACATCCCGCAGGCCGAACTGGACGATCTCGCCGCCCGGCTCGCAGCGACGCGCTGGCCCGACGAACTCCCGGGCGCCGACTGGTCCATGGGCGTATCGCTGCCCTATCTCCGGGACCTCGCCGAGTACTGGCGCACGGACTACGACTGGCGGGCGCAGGAGGCGTATCTCAACCGATTCCCGCAATTCACGACGGTCATCGACGGCGCCACCGTCCACTTCCTGCACATCCGTTCCACGGGGGCCGACTCCGGGACCGACGCGCTGCCGCTGCTGATCACCCACGGCTGGCCGGGCTCCGTGGTCGAATTCCTCGACGTCATCGGCCCCTTGACCGAACCTCGCGCGTACGGCGGCGAGGCGGCCGACGCGTTCCATCTCGTCATCCCGTCGATTCCGGGTTACGGCCTGTCCGGACCGACGCGCGACGGTGGCTGGGACGTGCGCCGAGTCGCCATGGCATGGGCCGAGTTGATGCGGAGGCTGGGGTACGACCGGTACGGCGCGCAGGGCGGCGACTGGGGGCACGCGATCACCCGCGAACTCGCCGCTGTCGACAGCGAACACGTCGTCGCGATCCACCTCAACACGCTGCTGACGCTCCCGCCGGACGACCCGGCCGAAGCCGCCGCGCTCACCGACGACGATCGCGAACGACTGGCCCAACTGATGGCCGCCGAACCGGAGATGTCGGGCTACGCGAAGATCCAGGGGACCCGGCCCCAGACACTGGCGTACGGCCTGACGGACTCTCCGGTCGGTCAACTCGCCTGGATCGTGGAGAAGTTCAAGGAGTGGACGGACGGTGCCGGGACGACGCCCGACGACGCGGTGCCGCGCGACCGGCTCCTGACGAACGTCATGCTGTACTGGCTCACCGCGACCGCCGGATCGTCCGCCCGTCACTACTGGGAGGCCGCCCACCCGTCCCGCCCGCCGCGCACCGAACGGCTCACGACGCCCACCGGTGTGGCGGTCTTCGCGGGAGATCCGGCCCGCCCCGTGCGGCGGCTCGCCGAGCGGGACAACGCCGTCGTCCACTGGTCGGAGTTCGACCGCGGCGGCCACTTCGCCGCGATGGAGGAACCCGATCTGTTCGTCGGCGACGTCCGCGCGTTCTTCCGCCGATTCCGGCCCGGCGCCGACCCGCATGCCCGGCCCGCACGCCCGGCCCAAGCAAGTGTCAACGTCGGGTTGACACCCTCAGATGTGTCAACCTAAGGTTGACGCATGACGCACCCCATCCGGCTCGACGATCTGATCGAAGCCATCAAGAAGGTTCACACCGATGCCCTCGACCAGCTTTCCGACGCGGTCATCGCCGCGGACCATCTCGGCGACGTGGCCGATCACCTGATCGGTCACTTCGTCGATCAAGCACGACGCTCGGGCGCCTCCTGGACCGACATCGGGCGGAGCATGGGAGTCACCCGGCAGGCCGCGCAGAAGCGGTTCGTCGCGAAGACCCCCGGCGACGGGCCGGACCTCGACACCAGTCAGGAGTTCAGCCGCTTCACCGACCGGGCCAGGAACGTGGTGATGGCCGCTCAGGAGGAGTCCCGCGCGGCGGGCAACGACCAGACCCGGCCGGAGCACCTCGCGCTCGGACTCCTGAGCGAGCCCAAGGGCATCGGCGCGCGGGCGATCGTCGCGCAGGGCGTGACCCCGGACGCCGTACGCGAAGCGGTCGAGGCGATCCTGCCGCCGGCCGTCCCGAGCGTGCCCGAACTCATTCCGTACGACGCGGGCGCGAAGAAGGCCCTGGAACTCACCTTCCGCGAGGCCCTGCGCATGGGGCACAACTACATCGGGACCGAGCACATCCTGCTCGCCCTGCTGGAGTTGGAGGACGGCAAGGGGGTGCTCAGCGGTCTCGGTATCGACAAGTCGGCCGCCGAGGCGTTCACGACCGAGACGCTGGCCGCCTTCGTCGCGGCACAAGAAGACAAGTAGCTCCTCAGCGGGTGGTTCCAGGCGACCGGTTCAAGACGAGAAGGCAGTACGGCTGCACGTCCCGGCCCCGGCACCGCCCACGAAGGGCGTGCCGGGGCCGGGGGCGCGGCCGTCAGGGGCGTCCCGCCGCCGGGACCTCCTCGCCCGCGGGCACCGGTCCCGGCGGTGTCCCGTCACCGAAGGGGCGACCGCCCAGCTCCTCGCGGTGGTGAGGGGTGAGCCAGCCGGACAGATCGGGTCCCAGGGGGACGATGCGGGTGGGATTCACGCCGGTGTGCACCATGTAGTAGTGCCGCTTGATGTGGTCGAAGTCGACCGTGTCGCCGAAGCCGGGTGTCTGGTAGAGGTCCTTGGCATACGCGTTGAGTACCGGGTCCTCGGCCACCTTGAAGCGGTTGCACTTGAAGTGTCCGTGGTAGACGGCGTCGAAGCGCACCAGCGTGGTGAACAGCCGGATGTCGGCCTCGGTGATGGTGTCCCCCACCAGATACCGCTGCCCTGCCAGCCGCTCCGACACCAGCTCCAGGCGGCGGAACACGTCGCGGTACGCGCGCTCGTACTCGCTCTGCTCCGTCGCGAAACCGGCCCGGTAGACACCGTTGTTGACGTCCCGGTAGATGCCCTCCATCACCTCGTCGATCTCGTCGCGCAACGGCTGCGGGTAGAGGTCGGGCGCCCCGGGCCGGTGCAGCGCCGTCCACTCGGTCGCGAGGTCGAGCGTGAGCTGCTGGTAGTCGTTGGTGACGAGTTTCCCGCTCGGTACGTCCACGAGCGCCGGCACGCTGACACCACCGGGGTACTCCGTCTCGCGTGCGTCGTAAGCCTCGCTGAGATAGCGGATGCCCAGGACCGGATCGCGATCACCGGGATCGAGGGTGAAGCGCCAACTGCGGTCGTCCTGGATGGGATCGGTGACGGCGAGGGAGATCGCGTCCTCCAGGCCGAGCAGCCGACGCGACACGAGCGCGCGGCTCGCCCACGGGCAGGCACGACTCACCACCAGCCGATAGCGGCCCGCCTCGACCGGCCAGCCGTCCTGGGCGTCGGCGGTGACGCGGTCCGCGAAGTGACTCCTGGACCGCTTGAACGCCTTCTTGCCGTACGCGGCGTTTCCTTCCGCGCCTTTCCCGGCCGCGCCTTTCCCGCCCGCACCCTTCCCGCCCGCTCCGTCGGCTCCCGTGGCGCCGGTTGCGTCGCTCATGGCCATCCTTCCCCGGTAGGGCCCTGGCTGAGAGCCCGGGGCCGGACCTCGATCATCGGCGGACCGTTCTCGTACGCTCTGTTCCACGCTGTCCAGCACGTGCGGAAACACACGTACGGGGGCGCCGGTCCGGAAAAAACCGGGCGCCAGACGGCTCGAGCGCGCGTACGTTCTACAGTGCTTGATCGTTCCCACCTCACGCACCTCGGAGAGGTTTCCCGTCCCATGAACGCCGTAAGTGACGCCACCAGTGACGACAACCGCGCCTTTCTCGAGCGCACCGCCGACCGTCTCGCCGCGCTGCCCGCCGTCAAGGCGGTGACGCTCGGCGGTTCACGCGCCCAGGGCACCGAACGGCCGGACAGCGACTGGGACTTGGCCGTCTACTACGAAGTCGGCGGCGCGGAGGTGTTCGACCCGGCCGATCTGCGGGCCGTCGACTGGCCCGGCGAGGTCTTTGAGATCGGCGCCTGGGGCGGCGGGGTCTTCAACGGCGGCGCGTGGCTGACCATCGAGGGGCGGGCGGTCGACGTGCACTACCGCGATCTCGCCGTGGTCAGGCATGAACTGGCCGAGGCGGAGCAGGGCCGCTTCCACGTCGAGCCGCTGATGTTCCATCTCGCGGGTATCCCCAGCTATCTGGTCGTCGCCGAGCTGGGCATCAACCGGGTGCTACGAGGTGAACTCCCCGGTCCCGACTATCCGGCGGCACTGCGCGAGACGGCACCCGAGCGCTGGCTCGGCGACGCGCGTATGACGCTCGCGTACACGAAGGCCAACCATGTCCCGCACGGCCGGCTCACGGAGGTCGTCGGCAATCTCGCCATCGCCGCGACGCAGACGGCGCACGCCGTGCTGGCGGCGCGCGGTGAGTGGGTGACGAACGAGAAGACGCTGCTGCGGCGGGCGGGGCTGCGGGACCTCGACATGATCACGGCGGAGCTGAGCACGGACCCCGGGGAGCTGGCGGGTTCGATCGCCGAGGCCGAGGCGTTGTTCGCCTCGGTGTCCGCCTACTGAGGCGGCCGGGGACCCCCTTATGCCGCACATATCTCCGTCCCGGATGGCGCAACACCGACAGGTGTGGGTTTGTTGTAGCAACGCGTGCGTGCTGACCACGCACCGTGACCAACACGGTGTGTGCCCACCCGTGAAGTTCGACCCAAGGGAGCCGCGCCATGCCGCTCGACCCCACCACCCCCATCAACAACGACCGCTACGACCAGTACGACCACCACGACGAACTGCCTCGACCGGGCGCGCCGGAGCGCGCCGGGGCGCGGGACGCGATCACCGACTCCGGTGAGGAACCCATACGCACGCTGCTCTGGACGGCCGCCACGCACCGGCCGCTGGAGGAGGTGGCCGCGCTGGTGATGCTGCTCAAGCGGACCGGCGAGGTGCCCAACCCCGGTGACGAGGCGCTGCGGGTCGCCGCCGTGGCCCGCCCCGTGGACGAGGTCATGCAACTCGTCGCCATGCTGAACGAGCCGCCGCACGAGATCGACGAGGCCGACACGACACTGCGCGCCGCCGCCGTCGGCAGGCCGATCGAGGAAGTGGCGCAGTTGGTGTCCTACCTCGGCACGCACGAGAACGAGCCGCCCTTCGCGACCGCCCACCGGAGGCCGGCGCGCCGGGAGCCGAACCGCGAAGAGCCGAAGCGCGAAGAACCGAAGGGCGAGCCGGAGAACGAGGTGCCGGAGAACGAGCCGAACCGCGAGGAGCCGGCGCCGACACTGTTCCGGCTCCCCGACGAGCACGGCCGTCGCGACGCGTACGACCCGCGCGACCCGCGCAGCCTCCACGACCTGCGCGACGCCCGTGACTCCCGTGACCCGCGCGACGTATCCGCCCGTCTGGCGGAGCACGCCGACCAGGCGGCCCACGTGGCTCGTCCCCCCGAGCCCGAGATCGAGCCCGAAGCAGCGCGCGACCGCGAGCCCGACCCCGAGCCCGAGCGCGTCGCGCCGTGGACGAGCGCCCCGGCCGGTCCGCCGCCCGAGGTCCCGCGCCTCGCTCCGGCCGCCGACCGTCGGCCCGCCGCCCGGCCCGGAGCCCGTACGGTCACGACCGCCCTGCGTTCCCCGCTGCGCTGGCCCGCCGCCGCCGCGCTGTTGGCGTGCGGTGTGATCCATCTGCCGACGGACTTCGCCGGTATGCGGTCCGGCGGGTACGCGGACGCGGTCTCCCTCGTCGTCACCCTGCTCTGTCTGGTGTTCGGCCTCTGGCTGGCGGTGGCCGACTCGGCGCGGATCTGGGCCGCGAGCGCGGCCACGGCTGTCGGGATCATCGCAGCCCACACGCTGTCGAGCCTCGGCACCGTCGATCTGCTCCGGAGCAGTCTGGGCGCCGACTTCGCCTGGGCGAGTCTCGTGGCGGTGGGCTGCGCCGCGGTCACCCTG
The DNA here is from genome assembly GCF_045040295.1 of Streptomyces sp. NBC_01506. Taxonomy (NCBI): domain Bacteria; kingdom Bacillati; phylum Actinomycetota; class Actinomycetes; order Kitasatosporales; family Streptomycetaceae; genus Streptomyces; species Streptomyces sp. NBC_01506. The sequence goes on from NZ_CP109422.1 coordinate 230,011, forward strand.
GCGCTGGCGGGCACGGCGCTGACGGTCCGTCAGAAGACGGTGCGGAAGACGGCGCGCGGGACCGGACGGCAGACGCCGCGGAGGTCTTCACCGGCGTCGGGCGCCATCAACGACGCCTGAGAAACCGCACCTCACACCCCGTCCCCCGTTCGCGGTCTGTCACCGGCCACGAGCGGGGGACGGTCGCGTCACGCGCATACCAAGGGTCCAACTGACGAGTCACACGGGCCACTTGAGCCCCTTGACGTGAACGCGGCGGCCTGTATGGTCTAGGCCAAGTGGTAAAGACCTTTGCCGAAAGCACGCACTGTTCAGTGCCTTCGGACAAGGCTCCACGCCACGGCCCTTCGCGCCTCTTGGCCCCACCCCTGAGAGGCCGGCCCGAGCCGTACCCATGTCCCCCCACGGACCGGTACAGCCCGGGAAGACCTGATGTGAAGGAGTAACACATGCAGTCGAAACGGAAGCTGGCCGTCGCCCTCGGTGCGGTGATCGCGCCGATCGTCGCGATAAGCCTTCCCGCGGGTTCCGCGAGCGCCCACGGCTATATCTCCGACCCGCCGAGCAGGCAGGCCCAGTGTGCCGCCGGAACCGTAAGTTGCGGCGACATCAAGTACGAGCCCCAGAGCGTGGAAGGCCCCAAGGGGCTGACCAGTTGCAGCGGCGGGAATTCCCGCTTCTCGGAGCTGGACGACGACAACAAGGGCTGGGCGGTGACGCCGATCGGGTCCAGCCAGAACTTCAACTGGAAGATCACCGCTCGGCACGCCACCAGCACGTGGCAGTACTTCGTCAGCGGCCAGAAAGTCGCGGAATTCAACGACGGCGGCGCGCAGCCCGGCGCGACGGTCACTCATAACGTCAACTTCGGCGGCCTGTCGGGCAAGCAGAAGGTTCTCGCGGTCTGGAACATCGCGGACACCACGAACGCGTTCTACACGTGCATCGACGTGAACATAGGCGGCTGACGAATTCTCCCGCGGAGCCGGTAGCCACGATCCCTCCGCCGAAGAAACGCAGACCGCCCGAACGCTTTCACCGGCGCTCCTCCCGCTCCGGTCCGTGTACGATCCTCGCGTCGGTGAGCCCCTGATCTGCGAAAAGGGGCTCACCGACGTCGCTGCACCCACCCCCCACACCTGGGCCGTCGGCGTGTTCCGAGGCCCGTCCAAGGAAGTGAATCCCCTTGCGCAAGCGCCTTGTCGGCCTGCTCGCCGCGACAGCATCGGCCGCCGCTCTCTCCCTGACATCGCTCGCCCCTCTCTCGTCCGCCAACGAGTCGGGCATGGCCGACTTCGTCGTCACCGAGTCGCAGTTCAACCAGATGTTCCCGAACAGGAATTCCTTTTACACCTACGGCGGGCTCAATGCCGCGCTGAGCGCGTACCCGGGTTTCACCGGCACGGGCAGTGACACCGTACGTAAGCAGGAAGCCGCCGCGTTCCTGGCCAATGTCGGTCACGAGACCGGCGGCCTCGTCCACATCGTCGAGCAGAACACGGCCAACTACCCGCACTACTGCGACACTTCGCAGCCTTACGGCTGTCCCGCGGGCAACGACAAGTATTACGGCCGCGGGCCGATCCAGTTGAGCTGGAACTTCAACTACAAGGCGGCGGGGGACGCGTTGGGCATCGATCTGCTCAACAACCCCGACCTCGTGCAGAACGATTCCGCCGTCGCGTGGAAGACCGGCCTCTGGTACTGGAACACCCAGAGCGGTCCCGGCACCATGACCCCGCACAACGCCATGGTGAACAGCGCCGGATTCGGTGAGACGATCCGCAGCATCAACGGCAGCATCGAGTGCAACGGCGGAAACCCCGCCCAGGTGCAGAGCCGCATTGACAGCTACCGGCAATTCGCCGGAATCCTCGGCGTGGACCCGGGCGGCAATCTGAGCTGCTGACCCGGCTCCTGAGGCAAGAGCTGGGGGTGGCCCCGCCGGTGACGGCGGTGCCACCCCCTCGCCGTTACCGGTCCGCCTCGTCCTCGCCGCCGGTGCGCTCGCACCGCTCGTCCATGCCGCCGGCGCCGGTGGCGTAGTGGATGTGAATGCCTTCCTCGCCCGGTGCCCGGTCTGGGCGCAGTATCAGATGCTCGTCGTAGTCACCGCCGTTCTGGCTGCGGTACGGGATCGGCTCGGTGCGCGGAAGCGTCAACAGCCGCTGCCGCAACTGGCCCACGGCGGTCTTGTACTCCGCGTCGGACAGTTTGACCGCTCCGTTGACAACGAGCGGCGGCACCACCGTCATGCCCGGATACCACAACGTGCCGTGCAGCAGCGGGAACAGCACCTCGTTGATGTCGCCGTGGATGCCGCGCGGTCCGGTCGTCGCCGCGTTGGCGCCGACCGTCGTCAGCACCAGGGCACGTCTGCCGACCAGTCCGCCGCTGCCGTAACGCTGCGCCCGGCCGGTCTCCGGGTCGAGCACGCCCTGGGCGAAACCCTGGATGAACAGCCGGTCGAACCAGCCCTTGAGGATCGCCGGCGGGCCGAACCACCAGAGCGGGAACTGCACCACGAGCGTGTCGGCCCACAACAGCTTCTCCTGCTCCGCGCGGATGTCCTCGCTGAGCGTGCCGTTCTCCAGGGCGTACTGGGACTCGGTGAGGACGTCGAGCCGCGCGTGCGGGTCGTGGTGGAAGTCCCCGTGACCCACCACCGGGTTCCACTCCATGGCGTACAGGTCGGACTCGATCACCTCGTGCCCGTGTTCACGCAGCACGGCGATTCCCTCGTCGCGCAGCGCGCCGTTCAGCGAGCGCGGATCGGGATGGGCGTACAACCAGAGCACCCGCACGGTCCGCCACCTTCCTTTCCTCGGTACGACGACAGTGTTGATCAGTGGATGGTGATCCGTTGATCAATCCTCCATGCTACTTGCGCCCCGTCGGAGCCTTCCGGGCGCCGAACGCGACTGACGCGGCGGTGGCGGTGGCGGCCCGGTGCTCGCTCGGCGTGACCTGCCGCAGGCGCTTGAAAGCGACGCTCAGGGCGAAAGTGTTGGCGTAGCCCACCTTGCGGGCGATGGCGCCGACCGTGTCATCCGTACCGCGCAACAGGTCCGCGGCCAGCGAGACGCGCCAGTTGGCGAGATACGTCATCGGCGGCTCACCGACCCGCGCGGTGAAGCGGCGGGCCAGCGCGGCGCGTGAGACCCCCGACTCGGCCGCCAGCCTCGCCACCGTCCACGGGTCGGCCGGCCGGTCGTGGAGCAGCCGCAGCGCGTGCCCGACCAGCGGGTCGTCCGCCGCCCGGTACCAGGGCGGCGCCGAGGTCCCCGGCCGGTCGAACCAGCCCCGGAGCGCGGAGATGAGCAGCAGATCCAACAGCCGGTCCAGGACAGCCTGTTGGCCGGGGCTGTCCCGCGCCAACTCGGCGGCGACGAGATCGAGCATCGGCGAGTGGCAGTCGGCGTCCGGGATGACCAGCACGGGCGGAAGCGCGCGGAGCAGCCGCTCGCTGACCCCGCCCGCGATGCCGTACGCGTTGTCGTACGCGCCGCTGAGCAGCACGGTCGCGGTGTCGGGGACGGCGGCCGGATCGTTCGCACCGCAGTAGGCGGCCCGGTCGATCACGGCGCGCGGCGGGGTGTGCGGATCGTCGGCGACGGTGTACGGCGCCGAGCCCCGGACGAGCGCGATGTCCCCGGTCCCTACGCGCACCGCGTCGCCCTCGGCGGGGACGAGCCACGCCTGGCCGCGCAGCACCGTGGCGAGCGTCAGCGGGGCACCGGAGGCGAAGCGCAGCGACCACGGTGAGGTCATGGCCGTACGGCTGAACACGGCGCCGCGCGCCCGTACCCCGTCCAGCAGGTCCGTCAGTACATCCATGTCGGCCAGCGTAGACGCTCAGACATCGAAGTGAGCCTGACAGCCATGGATCGTCTCGGGGCGGGCGGCTTGACTGGGGCCATGAGAGACGAACAGATTCTGGTGGTGGGCGGTACGGGCACGACCGGCAGCCGGGTGGTGGCCCTGCTGCGTGAGCGCGGAGTCGCCGTGCGGGTGGCTTCGCGCACCGGAGAGCCACGCTTCGACTGGATCGACCGGGGCACCTGGGACGGGGCGTTGGACGGTGTGACGGGGGTGTACGTCGTGCCGTTCGACGGGGAGTCGTTGACGCGGCCCTTCGTGGAGCGCGCCGTGGCGCGCGATGTCGGGAGGATCGTGCTGCTGTCGGGGCGCGGGGTGGATGTGCCGGGGTACGCGGGGGAAGCGAGCGTGGCGGGGCCGACGCATGTCGACGGCGAGGACGCCGTACGTGGCCTCGGTACCGGTACCGGTACCGGTACGGGGAGTGGAGCCGGGGGCGGGGGCGGGGCCGGGACGCGGTGGACGATAGTGCGGCCCGCGTGGTTCGCGCAGAACTTCAGCGAGGGCTTTTTCCTGGACGCTGTCCTCACCGGTGAGCTGCGGCTGCCGGCCGGCGACGGCGCGGCGTCCTTCGTCGACGCAGACGACATCGCGGCCGTGGCCGTGGCGGCGCTCACCGAGGACGGCCACGGCGGGCGGACGTACGAGCTGTCGGGGCCTCGTGCGCTGACGATCGCCGAAGCACTCGCCGAGATCTCCGGGGCCGCCGGGCGCGAGATCCGCTATGTGCCGCTGTCTCCCGAGGAGTTCGTCGCCGAACTCAGGGAGCAGGGGCTCTCCGCCGCCGAGGCGGCGGACTACGCGGAGTCGCTGTCGCCGCTGCGGCGCGGGCTGGACAGCCATGTCTCGGACGGCGTGCGGCGCGCGCTCGGGCGGGAGCCGCGTGACTTCCACGCGTTCGTGAAGTCGGCGGCGGCGGACGGCGCTTGGAGGACGCGGCGCTCGACGAACTGACGCTCCGTCAGGCGTGCTGGCCCGGAGCGGGAGATCCCCTCCGGGCCTCCTCACCCCGCCAGTTGGACCGCCACGGAGATCCCGCCCGCCATGAACGCGGTACCGACCAGCATGAACACCATCTGCACCCCGTGCCCGTAACCCTCGATCCGCATCCGTTCGGGGCGCCGCGGGTCGTAGCGGATCCGGACCGGGGTGCCGGGCCGGAACCGGCCCACCCACGAGCGCCCGTACTCCGACTCCACCTCCATGCTCCGGCCGTCGGCGGTGGTCCAGCCGACGACCGGGCGGTGGATCGAGCCGCCCTGCCCGTTGGACGTCGTCTTCAGCCGGACGACCTGGCCCGCGGCCCGGACGCCGTCGCGCCGCAGGGCGAAGGAACGCCGGAGACCGACGAACCCGATGACGAAGACGGCGGCGCCGACGCCCGCGAACGCGAGGGGAAACAGCCAGTCGGGCACAGGTACACACTCCCTCACGGCGCCGCTCGCGGTCACCGGTCAACTTCCGCACATGTACACGTACACCTGCACGCACAGGTCAGGACGTGTCGTGGAGGCTACCGGTTGCCTCCCCCGAACCCACGACGTCGGCAGGCAACTGGTTCGACGGAACCGGCCGCGTGATCCGCGCCCCGCTCATCCGCGCGCGGAGCGCGCCGTATCCGCCCGGTACGCTGACCCGTCTATGCGCCGCTTCCCCCACACAGACCGCTCGCGCGCCGGGCGGTCCGTCTTCCTTGCCCCGCTGGCCGCCGTGGTGGCCCTCGCGGGCGCCGCGGGCTGCGCGGCCGAGACCGGGGCACGGGACGGTGGCCCGGCGCCCCGACTGTCGCCGCCGGTCAGCTCCGCGCCGCTGTGGCCGGACTACGCGCCGCCGGTGCCGCCGACGGACGGGAACGCCGACAGCGAGCCGGCCTTCAAGCGGTATCTGCCGGTGCGCGGCGTCAGTGTGCCGACGGGCGGGCTCAGGAAGCTGTCGGTACGCCAACCCATGACGAACGACCCCAACATCCCCGAGTTCGTACAACTCGCGCTCCAGAGCTGCCCGGGGGCCGAGTGCGGTCTGCGCGAACCTGTGTACCGCGATCTGACCGCCGACGGTCAGGACGAAATGGTGGTGGCCCTGGACGAGCCGTCCTCCGGGCTGACGCTGATCCAGGTCTACCGAGCCTCCGGCGACACCGTGCGGCCGGTACTGATCAACTGGGGTCCCGAGGGCCTTACGGGCGAGACCTTCGGCACGGACCTGATCATCACCTCGACGGGCCAGAACGGCCGTGTCACCACCCGCTACCGGTGGAACGGCGAGGTGATGACTGTCGAGAACCCGTGGAAGACGTCGGACGACGGGCCGCGGCCGCCCGACCCGCTGGCTCCCGAGAAAGCGGAGCAGGTGCCTCGCCGGGCCACGCCCGCACCGGTGCCCCAGACCGGTACCGACACCGGGGAGCGGACACCGTGATGAGGTCGTCGGCACGTCCCTCCCCGCCCGCCACGGCGGCCGAGGCCCGGCTTCTCCTGGTCGAGGACGACGAGGTGATCCGTAACACCGTACGGATGCTGCTGGAGCGGTACGGATTCACCGTGGCCACGGCGGGCGACGGGCTCACCGGGCTGGAGATGTTCCGCGAGACCGGCCCCGACCTGCTGCTGCTCGATGTCATGCTGCCCGACCTCGACGGCATCGGACTGTGCCGCCGGGTACGGGAGTTGAGCCTGGCACCGATTCTGATGATGTCGGCGCGCGGGGACGCGCTGGACGTCGTGGCGGGTCTGGAGGCGGGGGCCGACGACTATGTGGTCAAACCCTGTGAGAGCGCGGTGCTCGTCGCCCGTATCCGGTCACTGCTGCGGCGGGTGTCGTTCACCCCGGCCGCGTCGGGCGCGGGCGGGAGCACGGGCGCGGGTGGGGGCGCGGGCAACGGCGGTCAGGCGGACGCCGCCGTACTGGCCTTCGGCGATCTGACGGTCGACACCCGCGGCATGGAGGTACGGCGCGCCGGACAGGTCGTCGCGCTGACGCCCACCGAGCTGCGGATGCTCCTCGAGTTCGCGGGTTCACCCGGAGTCGTCCTCGAGCGCCGCACCCTGCTCAGCCGGGTGTGGGACCACGCCTGGCACGGCGACACCCGGGTGGTCGACCTCCATGTGCAGCGCCTGCGGGCGAAGATAGGCGCCGACCGGATCGAGACGGTCCGCGGCTTCGGCTACAAGCTGCGGCGCTGACGTGGCCCTGAGATGGCGGATCGCGGCACTGGTGGCGGCTGCCGCCTGCGCGGTCGCCGCGGCGGTCGGCGTGCTGGTGCACCAGTTCTCACGGGACCGTGAGCTGTCGCAGGCGCGCGAGGCCGCGCGTGTCACCCTCGACCGGGCCGCCGTGACCTACGCCCGTACCGGCGAGGTCCAGGGCTCGGGGGCGGCCCTGGACGCGCCGGGACTGCCCGGTGGGCTACGGGAGTTGGTCGCGGACGGGCGCCGGGGGACGGAGTTCACCAGCGGCTCCGCGGGGCCCTCGATGTGGGCCGCCAGACCCGCCGGCGACGGGGTGCTGTCCGTACGTGTCGATCTGACCACCACGATGCGCGACATCGGGGCGCTCGACGCGAGCATCGTCGTGGCCGGTCTGATCACCACCGCCGTGGTGCTGCCGCTGGGGGTGCTGACCGCCGGGCGGATGAGCCGCAGGCTGCGTACGGCCGCCGGCACCGCGCGCCGTATCGCCGCCGGGGATCTGGACGCGCGGATCGCGGCGGGACCGCGTCCGCGCGACGAGATCGCCGACATCTCGACGGCCGTGGACTCGATGGCCGGCGCGCTCCAGAAACGGCTCCTCGGTGAGCAGCGCTTCACCGCCGATGTGGCGCACGAGCTGCGTACGCCGCTGATGGGGCTGGTGACGGCGGCCGAACTGCTGCCGGAGGGTGAGGCGGCCGGGTATGTGCGCGACCGGGTACGGGTGTTGAGCACGCTGGTCGAGGAGCTGCTGGAGATATCCCGGCTGGACGCGGGGGCCGAGCACGCGGATCTGTCGCCGTGTCCGGTGGGGGCGCTGGCGCGGGACGTCGTGGCGCGCGCCGGGCTGGACGCGAAGGTCCTGGCGGCGGGCGAGGACGAGAACGAGGCAACGGTGCGGACGGACTCACGGCGGCTCGAGCGCGTCCTGACCAATCTGGTGGTCAACGCGCACCGGCACGGCCGCGCCCCCGTCGAGATCTCGGTGTCCGACGACGGCAGGACCGTGACCGTACGCGATCATGGCCCCGGCTATCCGGCCACGCTGCTGGACGACGGGCCGCAGCGCTTTCGGACCGGTGCGCGCGAGCGCGGTACGGGGCACGGGCTCGGCCTCACGATCGCGCTGGGCCAGGCCCACGTCATCGGCGCCACACTGACGTTCGCCAACGCGCCCGACGGTGGCGCCCTCGCCACGCTCCGGTTGCCGTAAAGCACGTCTGTCGCGGACAACACAGCGCGTCTGTACGGCAGTTGGGGACGAACCGCCCATCGCGGCGGCCCGCGGAACCGCTGATACACGGCCGATACATCTCCGCGCGTCAGCCGACACGTTCCTTCGCCTTGACGAAGATCTTCGGCGCCGACGATGACGCCATGCGTATGCGTATCCGTCGCCTCTTCACCTGGCGCAAGGCTCTGGCCGCCTGCGTCACCCTGTGCTTCCTGGTCGTCGCGGCGTTCACCGTGCTGTACCTGGTCATCGACATCCCGAAACCCAACGAGCAGGTGAAGGCGCAGAGCAACGTGTATCTGTTCAGCGACGGCAGCCGGCTCGCCCGTACCGGGGAGGTCAACCGCGAGTCCGTACCGCTCGACAGAGTGCCCGAGGACGTGCGGCGGGCGTTCGTCGCCGCCGAGAACAAGGACTTCTACAGCGACTCCGGTGTCTCCGTCTCCGGCACGGCGCGCGGCATCTTCAGCACGCTGACCGGCGGCGGCAAGCAAGGCGGCTCGACCATCACACAGCAGTACGTGAAGAACTACTACCTCAGCCAGGAGCAGACGCTCACCCGCAAGGTGAAGGAGCTGTTCATCTCCCTCAAGGTCGACCGGCACAACTCGAAGGACGACATCCTCGCGGGATATCTCAACAGCAGCTACTACGGCCGGCTCGCGTACGGCGTCCAGGCGGCGGCACGTTCGTACTACGCCAAGGAGGTCGAAGACCTTGACGTCGAGGAGGGCGCGTATCTCGCGGCGCTGCTCCAGGCTCCCAGCCAGTACGACTGGGCCGTCGCCTCCCCCGCCGACAAGCGGAACGCGAAGGCCCGTTGGGGTTATGTGCTCGACAACATGGTCGGCGAGGGGTGGCTCGACAAGGACGACCGGCGGGCGATGCGATTCCCGGTGCCCGTGGTGCCCAAGGCATCGGCGGAGCTGGCCGGGCAGGCCGGCTATCTGGTGGACGTCGCGCGGCGTGAGCTGATCGCCGCGGGCGTCGGCGAGCAGGAACTGGCGGGCGGCGGCTGGCGGATCACGCTGAACATCGAACCGAAGGCGCAGGAGGCGCTGCGCGAGGCGGTGGCCGCCGGGCTCAACGTGCCGGGTACCGGCCCGAAGCCGAAGGCTCCCCAGCGGATTGTGGACCGGCAGGCGGGCGCGGTGTCCGTGGAACCGAAGTCCGGGCGCATCGTGGCGCTGTACGGCGGCGACGACTACTTCGAGCACTACCTGAACAACGCGACTCGAGCCGACTACCAGGCGGGCCCGACCTTCGCGCCCGTGGTCCTCGCGGCGCAGGTCGAGGCCGAGCGGAGCCGCGAGGGGAAGCTGGACCCTGACACCATCAGGAAGACCGCTACGGACCTGGGGATGACCGCGGACCCGGCCGGCTTCGCCGCTCCGCAGGCGATGTCCCTCGGGCTGATGGGCGCGAGTCCGCTGGAAATGGCGGGGGTCCACGCCACGCTGGCCAACGACGGCCGGAAGGTCACCCCGTCGATCGTGAAATCCGCGCGGCGCGGCGAGCGGACCGTGGATCTGCCGGAGGCGACCGGCGACCGAGTGATCGGCAGCGCTTCCGCGAAGTACGCCCACGCGTCACTCTCGGGGAAGGCCCTGGCGGGCGCGACGATGTGGCCCGAGAAGGCCGTTCCGCCGCTGCTGGAAACGGCCGAGACGAATGGCGGCACGGATGCCTCGGGGCGGACCGACGACAGCAAGGCGGAGTGGTTCATCGGTTCCGCTCCGGATCTGCTGACCTCGATCGCGCTGTTCGGCGAGAGCGCCAAGACGGGCAAGCCGGTGGTGCTCAAGGGCATCGAGGACAACCCCGCCGCCCGGATCTGGAGCGCCTATCTCACGTCGACGGTGCCCGAACCTGCTCCCCCGCAAGGTCCTTGACGGTATGTCAGGCACGTTGTGTGCCGGCCCGCCCCACCCCCGTCCAGGGGCGGGACGGCACACGCCGCCCCTCGCGCACGCCGTCCCCCGCGCACGCCGGTCACCGCGCACGCCGGTCACCGCGCACGCCGTCCCCCGCGCACGCCGGTCACCGGGACCGGACGTCAGTCGCCGGCCCCGGGCCGCTCGTCCAGCTCGTCGGGAAACTCCCGGTCGCCGGCCCGGGGTGTCTGCGGCCCGTGACCCGTCATGATGACCGTCTGCTCGACCCGTACCATCCGGAACACGTCCTCCGCGATGATCACCTGGTCCTCGCCACGCTCCACCGCGTCGGCCGCCCGCCCGAATCGGCCGGCGAACTCCCCCGCGTGCGCGCCCCGTGCGCGCAGTACGGCGCCGAGATCGAGCCGCGCCTCCTCCTCGAAGGGCACGGCCGGGAACAACTGCCGCCAGCCGCCCTCCTCGTGGATCATGGCGGCGTAGGCCGTGTAGTGGGAGACGGACATCCGCTCCCACTCGGGGCCGTCCACCCGGAACTCCTCGCGAAGTTCCTCTTCCCGCTTCCCGACCTCCAGCAGCCGCCGGGCCGCCGCGTCGTCGAATGCCTCATCTGAGCTCGCGTCCATGCCCTTAGCGTGCCGCACGCCGCGGTGCCCGGCGCGGGGAATCATCGATATGCCGGGGTCAGGGCTGCCAGACGCCGGTGCGCGCGACGTCCGCGGCGAAGTCCGTGAAGTCCTTGGGCTTACGGCCCAGGGCCTCCTCGACGCCGTGCACCAGGTGCGCGTTGCGCCCGTCGTTGATCAGCTCGAACAGGTCGGCGAACTCGGCGGGAGCGCCCACCGAGACGAGGACGTCACGGTAGTCCTCGAGCGCGACCGGCACGTAGGTGATCTCGCGGCCGGTGGCCTTGGACAGCTCGGTGGCGATCTCCGCGAAGCCGATCAGCCGGGGCCCGGACAGTTCGTACGTCCGGCCGATGTGCCGGTCGTCGGTGAGCGCGGCGACGGCGACGTCCGCGATGTCGTCGACGTCGACGAAGGGCTCGACCGCGTCCCCGGTCGGCAGCGCCAGCTCCCCGGCGAGCACGGGCTCCAGGAAGAAGCCCTCGTTGAAGTTCTGGTTGAACCAGCTCGCCCGCACGACGGTCACATCGGCGCCGCTGTCGCGCACCTTGCCCTCGGAGATCAGAGCGCCTTCCTCGCCCCGCCCGGAGAGCAGCACCAGCCTGCGTACGCCCTTGGCGACGGCACGCTCCGCGAACGCTCCGACGGTCTCGGCCGCGCCGGGGAAGGCGAGGTCGGGGTAGTAGCTGATGTAGACGGCTCCGACGCCGTCCAGCGCGTCGTCCCAGGTCTCGGGCCGCTCCCACACGAAGGGGATCTCGCTGCCGCGTGAGGCGATACGCACCGGGAGTCCGCGCTCGGTGAGCCGGGCGGCCACGCGCCGCCCGGTCTTGCCCGTACCGCCGGTGACGAGCGTGGTCCGCGCCGCCGCTGCCCGCGTGTTCTCGGTGTTCTCGGTGTTCTGGATGCTCTGGGTGTTGTCCGTGTTCTGTGTCATGCCTTCAGTCAAGTACGGGGCGGGCCCGCCGGACATGGCCGTAAAGCTCACTCCCATAAGCGTGCGTCTCGGCCGGTGCGCGCGCCTTCGCCCCATACCCCCGTACCAGCGGTACTCCTCGCGCAGTAGTCGCGGGCCATCCGGCCAGCCGATGCGCCATGAGCCGTACCGGGTGGAGTGTGGAGCGACGGCGAAGTACACGTGGCGGACGGGGAGAGAGCGGATGGACAGGGACCTGGCCGAGTTCGGCCGACGGTGGGCGAAGGCCGAACTCAGCGGTGACGTCGACGCGTTGGACCAGTTGCTCGCTGACGACTTCCGCGGGGTCGGTCCGCGCGGATTCATCCTCGACAAGGCGCGGTGGCTGGAGCGCTACGCGTCGGGCGACCTCATCCATGACTCCTTCGACTGGACGGAGGTGGAGGTGCGCCGGCACGGCGACGCGGCGGTGGCCATCGGTGTGCAGTGCCAGCAGAGCATCGTGGACGGCCGGGACGCCGACGGGCGCTTCCGCGCGACCCAGTTCCTGGCCAGGGCCGGGGACATTGCCAAGGACGGGGACGGAAACGACAGCGGTGGCGGTGGCGGGTGGCGGCTCGTCGGCATCCATCTCAGTGCCATGTCCGAGCCGCTGCCCTGAACCCCCGGTCCCCGTTCGAGCGCCGTTCGGGCACCGGCGATCAGTCGTGTACGGCGGCCAGTTCGCGCACGGTCGCCATGTCGCTGAACGGGATCAGTGTGTCGCCGACGGTCTGGTACGGCTCGCTGCCCTTCCCCGCGATCAGCACGATGTCGTTCCTGCCCGCCGCCGACAGCGCGAACTCGATGGCCGCACGGCGGTCGGCGTACCGCTCGAAGCGGGTGCCGGTGGCCGCGAGACCGGGCGTGATCTGGTCGAGGATCCCCTCGGGGTCCTCGTGACGGGGGTTGTCGGAGGTGAGCACGCACAGATCGGAGTGGGTGCCCGCGATCTCGCCCATCTGCGCGCGCTTGGTGATGTCACGGTCGCCGCCGCAGCCGAACACGGTGATGACCTGCCCGGTGGCGAAGTCGCGGATGGTGCTCAGCACCTTGTCGAGCGAGTCCGGGGAGTGCGCGTAGTCCACGATGACCGATGTGCCGCGCGGGGTCTCGAAGCGCTCGAAGCGCCCCGGGATCGGCGGCATCCGGTCGAGCGCAGTGACCAGCCCGCCCAGGTCGTGCCCGAGGAGATGGCAGGCGGCGACGGTGGCGAGAGCGTTGGCGACGGAGAACCGGCCGGGTACGGGAATCGCCGCCGGGTATTTGCGGCCCGCGTGGTGCAGCGTGAAGCGCGTACCGAAGGCGTCCATCGTGAGGTCGGTCGCCCGGTAGTCGGCGTCGGCGTCCAGCGCGTACGTGGTCACCGCGCCGGGCATGAGCGCCCCGATCCCGGCGCCCACCGGATCGTCGACGTTCACCACGGCCCGCCGGCAGAGCCCCTGGAACAGCCGGAGTTTGGCGTCCCGGTAGTTCGCCATGGTGCCGTGGTCGTCCAGATGGTCCTGCGTGAGGTTGGTGAAGATGCCGATGTCGATGTACGAGTGGTCGACCCGGTGCGTCAACAGCCCCATGGACGTGGCCTCCAGGACCACGGTGCTGACGTCGCGGTCGCGCATGACGCCGAGCAGGTACTGGAAGTCGGGCGACTCCGGGGTGGTGAGCACCGAGCGGGGCATGGGGATCAGCTCGTCCCCGATGCGGCTGCCCGCCGTGCCGATGACCCCGACCACTGCCTGCTCGGCGATCCGCAGCACGGACTCGACCATGTACGAGACGGATGTCTTGCCGTTGGTCCCGGTGATGGCGACCATGTCCATCGCGAGGCCGGGATCGCCGTGGTAGCGGGAGGCGACGACGGCGGCTGCGGTACGGGTGTCGGGCACCCGTACGACACACACGGCCGGGTCGGACGCCCAGGCGGCGATCGGCAGATCGGCCGTCGCCTCGTCCACGAGCACGGCGACGGCGCCGCGCGCGAGCGCGGGCCCGACGGATTCGGGGCCGCCCTCGCGATGGCCGGGGACCGCGATGAACAGCGAGCCGGGTGACACCCGGTGGGCGTCGAAGCAGATTCCGGCGGTGACGGCCGTATCGGGATCGCCCTGCAGAATCTCGTGGTCGTGCCCGACGAGCAATTCGCTCAGCTTCACAGGGGATCCTCTCGGAGGTACGGCTCGGCCGCCGTCAGGCGGTCACCCGTGGAGGTGCCGACGGCACGCCGAAGCGTCGCGGGGGTTGGGGCGGGGCGCGGGTGCGGGTGCGAGGTGCGCAGTGCGGGTGTCGCTGGGGAGAGCGGTGGGGCTCGGAGGAGCGGGCTGCTCTGCACGAAGGTGCGGATGACAAGAGGACGCCTCGGGGAGGATTCCCACCGGGCGCCGTAGGCCGAGAATCGGCGGCGAAATCGCTAGGTCTTGTCCGGGCGGTCTTTGCCGGGCCCGAAACGCCTGGCACGGCACCTAGCCGTGACCGTGCAGGGCGTAGCACAGCGCGCACGAGGCCAGTCGAAGGCCCTCCGTCGCAGCATGTGTATTACCCATGAGTGGAGTGTACGTCCCATGGGGCTGTCCCGGTTCCGTCGTCCCGCACATCCAGCCACGTCCGACGACGCGGGACAGGCGCGGGCGTGAGCCGGTCCGCGCTCGCGTACCACCGCACCGGAGTCGCGCCGGGAGAACGCCGACGGCCGGTGGCCGGTCGTGTTGACCGGCCACCGGCCGTGGGCCGTTTCCGTCTGTCATGCCCGGCCGCCGTCGCGCGGCGGCCCGATCTCAGACTCTGTCCTCAGACCTTCTCGCCGGCGCCCGCGCCGGTGCCGCCGCCCGCCGCGAGCTTGATGCCTCCGGTGATCTCGTCCATCACGGGCAGCTTGGGTGCCTTGTCGTTGATGTCGAATCCGGAGCGCACGATGATCAGCATCTCTTCCGCGCCGGGAGCCGGCGACGGGAAGGCGAGCGACTGCACGTACCCGTCGTCGCCCTTGCCGGTGACGACCTTCCACCGCACGAGATAGCCCTTCTTGCCGGCGACGGTCACCGCCTCGGACTTCAACTCCTCGTGCGAGGAGATCTCTCCGTAGCTCTCGCCGCCGTAGGACTCCTCGGCGTTCTTCGTGATGTCGGCCTCGGCCGCCGCCTTGGCGGTGGTGGCCTTGATCTCGAGTGCGATCGCGGGGACGGATTGCACCCCGCCGCGTACGCAGGACTGGTCCGGGTTGCCGGGGCAGGGGTGCTCCCCGGTGGTCACTCCGGCGCCGACGGGGCCGGACTGGCCGTCCCAGCCGTCCGGCACGGGGATGCTGATCCCGCTGGCCATGTCGGTGGCGTAGCCGTCCTCGGTCGGTATCTCCTGCTGGGGCGCGCCGTCCTCGCCGCCACCGCCGGGCGCGTCGGGGCCGCCGGGCGGCTGCGACTCACCGGGTGCCGGTCGCTCCTGACCCGGCTTGCTGGGGCTGGTCGATGGGGTCGAACTCGCCTTGTCCGCCGAGCTGTCGCCGTCGTCCTGGAGGAGGAAGAAACCTCCGACGACGGCCAGCACCACCACGGCGGCAGTGGCGGCGAGGGCGATTCGCCGGCCGCGCCGCCCGGCGACCGGTGGCGGGGCCGCCGGGTAGGGCGGCAGGCCGGGCGTGCCCGCCACGGAGGGGGCGCTCCAGGTCGCCGTGGAATCGGAACGGACCATATCGGTCCAAGCCGACCCGTCCCACCACCGTTCCTGAGGCGGGCCTTCACCTTCATGTCCTGGGTCCGGATACCAGCCGGGCGGAGTCGTCTGCGTCACGTTCTCACCATAGGCATATGGTCCGACAAAGCTGGTGAGAGGGCCATGAGAAATCGACGGACTTCAATTCCCGGCCGGTGCCGTGCCATCCGGCCAAGGTGCCCGGCCGGCGCGTCAGTCCCGTCCCACGATCCCCCGGATCACCCCCAGTGCAAGCAGATCCTGGGGGCGCAGCCTCAGTTGGTCGGCCGTCGCTCGGGTCTCCTCGGGGGGCCGTTTGAGAATCGCCGTCGCCAGTTCGGGCGCGATGACGGAGAAGTAACTGTCCGGCGTGGCCCAGGTGTTGCCCGGCGCCGCGAGCGCCAGCGCTCCGCCGGAACCGCCCTCGCCGATCAGCAGACTGGTGACGGGCACACGGGCGGTGGCCACGGCGGCGAACAGGTCCGCGATCGCGCCGCCCGCCCCGGAGCGCTCCGCCTCGGCGTCGTTGGCGGCGCCGGGGGTGTCGACGAGTGTGAGTACCGGCAGCCCGAGGCGGTCCGCGAGCCGGATCAGCCGGGCGGCGGTGCGGTAGCCGGCCGGGAGGGTCGCGGTGCCGCACTGGGCGGCGTACGCGACCGTACGGCCTTCGTGTACGCCGAACCCGCACAGCATGCCGGGGTCGGTGCCGCCGCCGCGGTCGCCGTTGATGGGCTCGCGGCCGGTGAAGTACGCGTCCAAGTACGCCTCGGCACGCGGGCGTCGGGGGTCGCGCGCCAGGCTCACCGCGTCCCAGCCGGTGGCCGGCGGTGCGCAGTGGCCGAGTCCGGCGGGCGGCTCGGCGGCTGCCACGGTCACATGGGTGCCGCCGGGTCCACGGGTACCGTCCGTCAGCAGCGTCAGCCAGCGGCCGACGGTGTCGCGCAGCTCCTCGGGCCGTACCACCGCGTCGATATGACCGGCCGTCAGTTGGGCCTCCGCGGTGTACGCGTACGGGTCGGCGTCCGGCGGTCGTACCCGTGAACCCGCGAACCCGATCTGGGCGCCCGGCAGGGCCAGGATCACATCGGCGCCCGCGCCGAGGGTGGCCCAGCCGCCGCCCGTCGTCGGGTCGCGCACCACCGCGATCTGGGGCAGCCCCGCCGCTCTGGTGAGAGCCGACTGCCGTGTCACGCGCTGGAGTTGGAGCAGCGCGAGCATGCCTTCCTGCATCCGGCTGCCGCCGGTGGCGATCAACGAGACGACGGGCAGCCGCCGTTCACGTGCGTGGGTGTACGCCGCCTCCAGCCGGTCTCCGGTGCGCTCCCCCAGCGATCCGCCGAGGAAGCCGAACTCGAAGGAGATCAGGACCACTTCGGTGGCTGCGACGCGGGCGGTGCCGCAGATGACGGACTCGTCCTCGCCGGTGCGTGTCGCCGCGCGGGCGCGGGCCGCGTCGTATCCCTGCCAGGCCAGGGGGCCGTCCGGGGCGGAGGAGTCCTTCGGCGCGGGCAGTTCGGTGAAGGCGGCGGGAGCGCCCTGCGGGGTCGCTCCGGTGAGGGTGGCGACCGCCTCTCGCGCGCTCATCCGCTCAGCCACGGAGGGCCCGCTTCATGATCTTGCCCATGTCGTTACGGGGCAGCTCGGCCAGATAGCGCACGGTGCGCGGCCTCTTGTGCGAGGCGAGCTGCGCCCCGACGTGCGCCGCCAACTCCTCGGCGGACGGCGGGGCATCGGCCTGTGCGGGCACGATCCAGGCGACGATCCGCTCCCCCAGGTCCTCGTCGGGCTCCCCGGTGACGGCCGCCTCGCGTACTCCCGGATGCTCCAGCAGCACGTTCTCGATCTCACCGGCGCCGATCTTGTAGCCGCCGCTCTTGATCAGATCGGTGGCCTTGCGGCCGACGATACGGACGTAACCGTCGGGGTCACGGATCGCCATGTCGCCCGTGCGGAACCAGCCGTTGTCGAAGGCGGCCTCGGTCGCGTCGGGGCGGTTCAGATACTCGGTGAAGAGGTTCGAGCCGCGTACCTGGATCTCGCCTACGGTGTCGCCGTCGTACGCGGTGATCGCGGCGCCCGTCTCGTCCACCAGCCGCAGCTCCACCCCGTCCAGCGGTACGCCCACGGTGCCGGCGCGCGGTTCGCCGTCCGCGCGCACGCTGGTGTTCATCAGGGTCTCGGTCATGCCGTAGCGCTCGATGACGCGACGTCCGGTGGCCGCCGCGATGCGCTCGTGGTCGTGGACGGGCAGCGCGGCCGATCCCGACACCAGCAGGCGCGCGCCGGTGAGTGCCTTCGCGAGCGCGGGATCGTCGGCGAGCGCTTCGGCGATGCGGTGGTACATCGTCGGTACGCCGAAGAGCATCGTGGCTCCCGAGGACAGCTCGCGCGCCACACCGTCCGTACTGAATCTGCCGAGATGGCGCACCGAGCCGCCGCGCCGCAGCGGGCCGAGGATGCCGAGGATCAGTCCGTGGACGTGGAACAGCGGCAGCGCGTGGACGAGGACATCGGCCTCGGTCCACTGCCAGGCGTCCTCCAGGGCATCCAGATTGGCGGCGACGGCGCGGCGGGGCAGGACGACGCCCTTGGGGGGGCCGGTGGTGCCCGAGGTGTAGACGATCAGCGCGGGGTCCTCCGGCGACGGCTCGGCGGGCGGCGACACGACGGGATCCGCCGCGTCCGAGCCACCGGTGACATCGGTGACGTCGGTGACATCAGTGTCCACGCGTACCAACTCGGCGAGAATCGGCGGCAGTTCGACCGACCTCTCGGCGAGGACGAGGGCCGGCGCACTGTCCGTCACGATGTGCGTCAGCTCCCGTTCACCGGTCTTGGGGTTCACCGGCACCACGGGCACCCCCGCCAGCAGCGCGGCCACCACGCCCACCGCCGTACCGAGGGTGGGAGTGGCCCAGACGGCGACCCGTGGCGCGCCGGCGATCCGGGCGGCCAGGGCGCCCGCCACCGTGGCCAGTTCGGCGTGGCTCAGTGCCTGGTCACCGAAGTGGAGAGCGGGCCGGGTGGAACCCGCCGCGAGGGCCGGGAAGAGAGGGGACACGCGTCATTCTCCTTGCTGTCGACGAGTCCGACCGGTCGTCCGGGTCGGCGAATGACCGGATCATCCGAAGCCTGGCACCACCAGCACGAGCCATACGGCTGCGGGTACCACGGCCACCACGATGCCTCCGTACACCATCAACTGCCGGAAGAAACGCTCCCGGTCGACGTCGGGTGCGGCGGCCAGCACCAGGGCGCCGTTGGTGGAGAAGGGGCTGACGTCCACGACGGTCGCCGAGACGGCGAGCGCGGCGATCATGCCGACCGCCCCGATCTCGCCCTGGGCGAGGAACGGCACGGCGAGCGGGATGAGCGCGCCCATGATGCCGACCGAGGACGCGAAGGCGGAGATGATGGCGGCGATGTAGCAGAGCAGGACCGCGGCGAGCAGCGGGATGCCGATGTCTCCGACGGCGTTGCCCGCGTAGTCGATGGTGCCCATCTCCTCCAGGACACCGACGTAGGTGAGGACGCCGCAGATGAGCAGCACGGTCGGCCAGGCGACCTCGCCGACGGCCTTGCGGCTGGCGTCCGGCCAGAAGGCGCTCAGGATGACGGCGAGGGTGATGGCGCAGAGTCCGGCGTCGAGGTCGAACGCGAGGACGGCGACGACGAGCGCCGCGAGGGCGGTCAGGGTGGCGATACGGGCGGGGGTCAGGCGTGCGGCGTCGGCGGCCAGTTCACCGCCGGCGCTGCCCTTGCCCTTGCTGTCGCCCTCGGTGCCCAGGTCACGGCCCTTCAGTTTCAATCCGCCGAACAGGACGAACACGACAGCCGCGATGATCAGGTTGACGACGAGCGAGGCGAGGAACAGTACGAGTTCGTTGCCCGGCAGATTCTCGCGCTCCACCACCCCGTTGACGATCGAGCCGTAGATGCTGATCGGTGAGAAGCCGCCGGCCTGGGCGCCGTGCACGACCAGCGCGCCCATCAGCAGCGGGCTGATCCCGTACCGCGCGGCGAAACTCAGTGCGATCGGCGCGACGATCGCGACGGCCGCCGGGCTGACGGCGCCTATCGCGGTCAGTGCTCCGGTGATCGCGAACATCACCCAGGGGATCAGCGCTATCCGGCCGCGTACGAGCCGGATAGCGGCGTGCACCAGCCAGTCCGTGGTGCCGTTGGCGCGTGCGATGGCGAAGAGATACGTGACGCCGACGAGCACCACGAACAGGTCACCGGGAAATCCGGCGAAGATACCGTCCGCGTCCAGGTCGGCGACGAGTTCGCCGACCCCGAAGGCGGCGGCGAAGGCGAGCGCGCCCATGTTGATCGAGCGGGTCGTGGCGATCACGAAGACGACCACAAGTACAAGGATCGAGATCAGTTCGGCGGACATCGGGGGGCTCCCGTCCCTGGGGCCGTTGATTACTGGCCAAGCGGTATTGGCCAAGTGGCTGGACCACTTTGAACACCGGCCCACCGGGGCGTCAAGGGATTCGACAGGAATTGGCTCAGCCACTCGGCCGCCCGATGTTAGGCTGCCAACGACCAGTCAGGGGGTTCGTATGTCCGACGCACTGCGACCGATGGCCCGGCCACGACTGTACGAACAGGTCCTCGACAGGCTCCGCGACCATGTGGCGGAAGGCGATCTGCGGGCCGGCGACCGACTGCCGCCCGAGCGTGAACTCGCCCAACGACTCGGCGTCAGCCGGGCGTCCGTGAAACAGGCGATCGTCGTTCTCGAGGTGCAGGGACTGGTCGAGGTCCGGCACGGCGGCGGCACGTATCTCGTCCGCGACAGCCTCGACGCCGAACCGGTCGAACGGCTCGTGGAACGCAAACGCCGGCTGCCCGACGTACTGGAGGCGCGCGAGGCGCTGGAGACCAAACTCGCCGAACTGGCCGCCGAGCGCCGCACGACGGCCGATCTGACCGCGATGCGCGACGCGCTCGGTCATATGGCGGGCGAGATCGAGGCGGGCGGTCATGGCGCGGAGGGCGACCGGCTGTTCCACGCCGCCGTGACGGCCGCCGCACACAGCGGTCTGCTGGCCGAATTCATGCGGTCCATCGCCGAGCAGATCACCGAAAGCCGCAACGAGTCACTGCGTCAGTTGGGCCGCCCTCAGCGCTCGCTCACCCAGCACCGGGCGATCCTCGAGGCGATCGAGGCACAGCGCGGCAAGGCGGCGGCGACGGCGATGCGCCGGCATGTACGGACGGTGGCGAAGGTGCGGCTGCTGGACTGGAGTCCGGGGGACGACGTCTGAGCCGTACGGCCGGCGGACCCGGGAACGGAAAAGAGCCCCGGCTGGTTCGGGGGATGGACCAGCCGGGGCCGTTCGACGTGGTCGCGGAGTCGTCACTTTCCCCTCCGCGACCACATATAGATGAACGCTCAACCATGACAGGGTGTTCCCCCCCACCTGGTGGGGGCCTGTGAGCCGCACCACGGGCGGGCGGCGTCCCGCGCCGGGCGCGCCCTCGGGCGCACGGAGCCCCCCGTGATGGGATCGTGGAGCCGGACCGGCCGGAGAGCGGCTTCGCCGCACACGGCCCGAGCAGCACAGTCCCCAAGTAACCCCCCTCAAGCCCCAGTCAGCCCCAGCACGAACGAACGGACAGCACCCATGGGCGAGTTGATCCTCATCAGACACGGCGAGACCGAGTGGTCGCTGTCCGGGCAGCACACCAGCACCACGGATCTGCCGCTGACCCCCCACGGCGAGAACCAGGCCCGCGCGCTGGTCCCCCTGCTCGCCGACCGCCGCATCAGCCTGACTCTGGTCAGCCCCCTGGCACGGGCCCGGCGCACCGCCGAACTCGCCGGGCTGCGGTCCACCCGCATCAATCCCGACCTGCACGAATGGAACTACGGCGGATACGAGGGCGTGACGACCGAGGAGATCCGCCGCACGGCCCCGGACTGGAACCTGTGGACGGACGGCACCACACCGGGCCCCGGCGACCACCCGGGCGAGAGCCCGTCGGACGTCAGCGACCGGGCCGACCGGGTGCTCGCCGAGGCCCGCGCCGCGGGCGAGCGCACAGGGGACGAGGACATCGCCCTCGTCGCCCACTCCCACTTCCTGCGGGTACTCACCGCCCGCTATCTGGGGCTCACGGCGGCCGAGGGCGCGCTGTTCCAACTGGAGACCGGGACGGTGTCCAGACTCGGCACCGAGCACGGCAACCCGGTCATCACCGCGTGGAATCTGGCGCTCCCCGACAGCTTGCTGCGTACCGTCCAGGACCTGCCGCACAGCGCCTGACGGCGGGCCGCACCCACCACGGTTGTTCATATACGTAGCCCCGCCGGTCGCATATGACCGGCGGGGCGTTGCGATATACACCCTTTACGGCGAGTGCCCCTTCATGAATATGAACCTCGCCAAGTTCCGCTGAATCTCTTGTTGCTTGACGTGGACACTTCTACTCTGATGCGACTCCAGCGCGACGCCCCCACCGAATCGGAGAAGTGAGACGTGCCCACAATCAAGCGCACCGTCACTGTTCTCTCGGCCGCCACAGCGATGCTGCTGACGGCGCCGAACGCGTACGCGGAAGTCGAACCCGGCGGGTGGACCTCGACGTCGCCCACCTTCACCGTCCAGGAGAGGGGCTGCGGCCAGGTCGACAACCTGACCTTCACGCTCACCTGTTCCACCGCCAGTGGCGACCAGCGCGCCGAGCGGCGCTACGCCACGTACACGGGAGGCACCCGGCAGTTCGAGGGCTACTTCCGGATCGCCGCCATGGGCGGCACCCGCATCAGCCTCAAGCAGACGTTCAACGAATCGGCCTCCGGACCGTTCTTCATGCTGGCCGGCGAGCGCGGTGGACGCCTGTACGCGGTCCACGGCGGCACGACGCTGTCCAACGCGGGCACGGTCGGCGCCACCGTGCGGGTGAACACCGTCCACCAGGTCGGCAGCGAGCACCGTACGTACATCAACGGCTCGCTGAAGCACAGTTACGCGAGCCCCGGCGGCAGCTTCTACGACAAGTTCGGCGCCTATCGCACGGACAGCGGCAGCGGGCCGGCCACCGTGGTGTGGAGCGGCGTCAAGTTCTGGCGCAAGTAGGGCGGACACGGTGCCTCTTCGACTCCGCGCCACCGTCGCCGCGATCCTCACCGTCCTCACCCTGGCGGGCTGTTCCTCCGCACCGGAAGGGAGACCGGACGCGAGACCGGAAGGGAGCAAGAAGCCGGGGACCTCGTCGGCGCGGCTCGCGGCGACGCTCGACTCGCCCATCGACATCACGCTGCGCTGGAAGGACGACGAGCCAGGAGTGGCGGGGCGGGCGGTGGAGTTCGCGACGGAGAAGGCGGGCCCGTACACCGTGCTGGAATTCATGCCGCCGGGCCGTACGACGTACCGGCATCCGGATCTGATGCCCGAGACACCCTTCTACTACCGGCTGCGCCCCTACTTCGGCCCGGCGTCCACGGCGGTCGAGGTGTCGCTGCCGCCGGGTGAGCCCTCGGAGAAGGAACTGACCGACAACCAGGAGTGGATGACTCCTCGTACCGTCAAGGGGCCGAAGGTGCGGACGGCGCCGCTGACGGTCAGGGGTACGGGAGGCACCGGCGCGAACACGGCAGCCGCCCCGACGGGCTTGAGGCCGACCGTCAAGCACGCGAGCGGCATCCAGTTCACCTGGACGGACCACGCCGCCGGCGAGGACGGCTATCTGCTGGAAGTGCGACAGGCCGGCAGCAAGGGCTACCGGCCTGTCGCGCTGCTGAATCCGGACATCAACTCGTTCGGACTGATCACCCTGCCCGAGGAGAAGCGGGCATCGTACCGCGTACGCGCCTTCGTCTACGGCGAGCAGTCCAACGTCGTTCATCTCAGGACAGGTTCGGACCCGAGGGCCTAGGTCCTGTCCGGCGGATCTTCGGGGATCAGGCCGGGGCGGCTGGTGCGGTGCATCGCAAGGCGGAGGATCATTCTCGTACTGGACGTACTTGGATGACTCCGACAACGCAGGGAGGTGCCGTGCCAGGCGTCCCGGACCCCCGAAGATCCGCCGGACAGGGCCTAGACGGTGACGTCCGCCTTGGCGGCCACCGACGCCCTGATCGGGGCGCCCGCGTCGTGCAGGCTCCGCAGGGCCTGGCTGTACGAGGCGATCAGGCCGGTCTCCAGATAGCTGACGCCCAGCTCCTCGCAGTGCTGCCGGACGATCGGCTGCGCCTCGCGCAGTTGCGGCGACGGCATGTTCGGGAACAGGTGGTGCTCGATCTGGTAGTTGAGCCCGCCCAGCGCGATGTCGGTGAACCAACCGCCGCGCACGTTGCGGGAGGTGAGCACCTGACGCCGCAGGAAGTCCGGCCGGTCGTCACCGCTCAGGGTCGGCATTCCCTTGTGGTTGGGCGCGAAGATCGAGCCCAGGTAGAGACCGAAGAGGCACTGGTGAACGGCCAGGAAAGCGATGGCCTTGCCGGGCGGCAGCACCACGAACAGCGCGCCGAGGTAGATCGCGAAGTGCGTGAAGAGCAGGATGCCCTCCGAAGTCCGCTGCTTCAGCGAGCGGTTGGCCAGCGCGCGCACACCGGCGACATGCAGATTGAAGCCCTCGAGCGTGAGCAGCGGGAAGAACAGGAACGCCTGCGAGCGGCCGATGAAGCGGGGAAGTCCCTTGGCGGCCCTGGCCTGCCCCTGCGTCCAGACGAGGATGTCCGGGACGACGTCCGGGTCCAGCTCCTCGTGGTTCGGATTGGCGTGGTGCCTGGAGTGCTTGTCCTGCCACCAGCCGTAACCCATGCCGATGCCGAGATTCCCGGCGATCTTTCCGGCGCGCACACTGGCCTTGCGCAGCCGGAACACCTGACGGTGGCCCACATCGTGCGCCACGAGGGCGACTTGGCCGAAGACGACGGCGAGGAAGGCGGCGACGGCGAGGGTCCACCAACTGTCGCCGACGAGCACGAACGCGACCCAGCCGGCGGCGAAGAGGCCGGTGACGATGCTCATACGCAGGGCGTAGTACCAGGGCCGACGCCGCATCAGACCGGCCGCGGTGATCTTCTTGGAGAGGCGGGCGAAATCGCTGCCTGTCTCCTTGCACGCCTGTTCCGCGGCTTCACCCGCGAGGTCGGCACCCGGCTCCAGTACCGCGGAATTCTCCACGGTACTGGCGGTGTTGACTGACATACGGCCACGCCTTTCGAATGGGTCACGACCGTGTGCCGGTGTATGACGGCGCGGCAGGCAGGGGTGGCTGGTGGGAACACGAGCCGAGGGGGACGGCGCTGCCGGTCGTGGACGGGTGGGCGACTGCATCACACAGCTCGGTCACTGCATGCGGTTGGACGTGGTCCACTCCGGCGACGCGACAACTGGGTATGGCCGCTGCGAATGCCGCTGACATCCTCACCGAGGACCAGTGCTGCTGCCCACACTCATGGGGCAGCGGGAAGTCAGGGGTTGGGGCCTCCTGATGTCAGTGTAGCCTGCGCGCGAATTGTGATGCTTACACTGCTCCGACAATCGTCCGCAAACGGTTTCTGAACAGCGCGAATACGATTTTCCACAATCGTCAGGCATGGCCGGGCGTTATTAATTTTGCAGAGACTGCACATTTGCATACCATGCAAAGCGTGACGACCAAGGGTGCCGGAGCAGGTCTCCGGGAGCGCAAGAAACAGGCCACGCGCGCGGCGCTGGCCGAGGCGGCCGTACGGCTCGCCGCCGAGCACGGCGCGGAGAACGTCACGGTCGAGGCCATCAGCAACGCCGCCGGAGTCTCACCGCGGACGTTCTTCAACTACTTCGACAGCCACGACGACGCGTTCGTCATGATGGACACGGAGATCGGCGAACGGATCCGGCGCGCCGTCCGGGACGCCCCCGCCGAGCTGTCCCCCCTCGACGCGGTCCGCGAGGCCATGGCCGTCGAACTGGCCGATGTCGAGGAACGGCACGAGGTATGGAGCCTGCGCGCCAAGGTGCTCCAGAAGTCCCCGCATCTGCTCGCCCGCGGTCTCGGCCTGCACATGGCCGAGGAACAGGAACTGGCGCGGACCATCGCACGCCGTCTCGACCCGGGCGGTGGTGGGCAGCAGAGCGACGCCGGCACCGAAGGTGCCGCCGCGGCCGACGCCTGTCCCGGTGCCGACATCGCGCTGTATCCACGGCTGCTGGCCGCCGTCGCCGGCACGGCCGTACGCGTCTCCGTCGAGCACTGGTACGCCCAGTCCCCGCCGATCGCGTTCCCCGACATCTTCCGGGACGTCTTCACACACCTGTCCGCCGGGCTGCGTCAGCCGCCCGCACAGACCGACGACGGTCCGTCCGACCGCCGTTCCACGGAATCATAAGAAGGCCACCTTGACCGCAATCGAGGCGCCCGACCAGGCGCCCACCTCCATGACCAACCGGCAGATACTCCAGGCGATGTCCGGACTTATGGCGGGGATGTTCGTCGCCATCCTGGCGGGCACCGTGGTGGCGAACGCGCTGCCGCGCATCATCGCCGACCTGGGCGGCAGCCAGTCCGCGTACACCTGGGTCGTCACCTCCGAACTGCTCGCGATGACCGCGACGGTGCCCCTGTGGGGCAAGCTCTCCGACCTCTACAACAAGAAGCTGCTGCTCCAGCTCTCGCTCGGCATGTTCGTCGTCGGGTCCCTGCTGGCCGGGTTCTCGCAGGGCATCGAACTCCTCATCTTCAGCCGGGTGATGCAGGGCATCGGCGCCGGCGGTCTGACCGCGCTCGCGCAGGTCGTGATGGCGGCCGTGATCCCGCCGCGACGGCTGGGCAAGTACGCCGGCATGTTCGGCGCGGTGTTCGCCGTCGGCACCGTCGCGGGACCGCTGGTCGGTGGCGTCATGGTCGACACCTCGTGGCTCGGCTGGCGCTGGTGCTTCTTCATCGGTGTGCCCTTCGCGCTGATCGCGATCGCGCTGCTCCAGCGCACGCTGCACCTGCCCACCATCCGCAGGGACGTGAAGATCGACTACCTGGGCGCGTTCCTGATCGTCGCCGGAGTCTCCGCGATCCTCATCTGGACCTCCCTGGCGGGCAACCAGTTCGACTGGGCGTCCTGGCAGACGGCCGCGCTGACCGGCGGCGGTGTCCTGCTGCTCGTCGCCGCGGTCTATGTGGAGGCGCGGGTACCGGAACCGGTCATCCCGCTCACCATCTTCCGCAACCGCACCGTCACGCTCACCACGATCGCGAGCCTGCTCGTCGGTGTCGCGATGTTCGGCGGCACCGTCTTCCTCTCGCAGTACTTCCAGATCGCGCTCGGCAAGTCGCCCACCATGGCGGGGCTGATGGGCCTGCCGATGATCCTGGGGCTGCTCGTGTCGTCCACCGTCGCGGGCCAGATCATCAGCGCCACCGGCAAGTGGAAGATCTACCTGGTCGCGGGTGGCATCACCATGACCGCCGGTCTGGCCATGCTGGCGACCATCGACGCCAACACCGGCTTCGGACTGCTCAGCCTCTACATGGCGATTCTCGGGATCGGCGTCGGTCTGCTGATGCAGAATCTGGTCCTCGCGGCCCAGAACGACGTCCCCGCCTCCGAGTTGGGCGCCGCCACCTCCGTACTGTCGTTCTTCCGCAGCATGGGCGGCACGATCGGCACCAGCGTCCTGGGCGCGATCCTGGCCAACCGGGTGGCCTCGGAGATGGCCAAGAGCCTGGGCACGGAAGCGGCCTCCGGCGGATCGAGCGAATCCGTGCCGGACATGACGAAACTCCCCGCGCCGATGCGGGAGATCGTGGAGCACGCGTACGGTCTGGCGACGGCTGAACTGTTCCTGGTGGCCACGCCGTTCGCCGCGCTCGCGCTGGTGGTCGTGCTGTTCATCAAGGAGAAGCCGCTGAAGACGACCAGCGGCATGGAACGGCTCGCCGAGGAGGCCAAGCAGACGGTGGCGGACGGCGACGAGCCGTACGACAGGAAGTCCTCGCCGACGCCGGTGAACTGAGCAGAACAGAACGGTACGAGGGCGGCAGGAAGGCGGCAGGAGCGCGGCGAGAGGGCGGTCGTTTCCCGCGTCACCGGACGGTGGTGCGGGAGGCGACCGCCCTCCGCGCTATTCGGCCCGCGCTCGTGCGATCACGGGCCGAATGTCGTCTGGCGCCCGCCGCGCGCGGCGGCTTTGCTGATGACCGTACGGAACATCGGTACGCCGCCGCCCCCAGCGCCTAGGACTTCAGATGACCACGGGTACGTCCTCCCCCACCGGCCATGACACGCCCGCACCGGGCCTCCCCGCCACGCCGGTACCCGGCCCCCGGCAACTGCCCCTGATCGGCAACCTGCCGGCCTTCTCCCGCGACCCGCTCGGTTTCTTCGCCAAGCTGCGCGGTCACGGCGACGTCGTCTCCTGGCGGCTCGGCCCGCAGCGCGCGCTGTTCCTGTCCCAGCCGGAGCACATCGGGGAACTGCTCACCAAGGTCGAGACCGACTACCGGCACCCCCAACTCGGCTGGGCTTTCAAGCTGGTGCTCGGCGAGGGCGTCGTCACCTCGGAGGGCGCCGCGTGGCGACGTAAACGGGCCCTCGTGCAGCCGGTGGTGCGCCCGCGCCAGGTCCGCGGCTACGCCGTCACCATGACCGACTGCGCGTCCGCGCTCGCCGACACCTGGCAGCCCGGCCGGGACATCGACGTCCGGCGGGAGATGCTGGGCCTCACCCAGCGCATCGCCGTACGGACCCTCTTCGGTACGGACACGGCGGGCCGCGAAGGCACCATCGGCCCGGCCATGGATGTCGCGCAGCAGGCCATCGGGGACGAGTTCCGGGGCCTCACGCTGTTCCTGCCGTCATGGATCCCCACGCCGGGACGGCAACGGCTCAAGAAGGCCGTCGCGGTCATCGACAGCGAGGTGAACCGGGTGACCGAGGAGCGGCACCGCGACGGCGCGGACCGCGACGACCTCCTCAGCAGGCTGCTCGCCGCCCGCGACGAGCAGGGCGGCCGGCTGACGGACAAAGAGATCCGGGACGAGGCCGTCACGCTCTACATCGGTGGCCACGAGACGACCGGGACCACGCTCACCTGGGCCTGGTATCTGCTCTCGCGCAATCCGCGGGCGCGGGAACGGCTCGCCGAGGAGCTGGCCGAGGTGCTGGACGGGCGTACACCGGGCTTCGACGACTTCAAGCAGCTTCGCTGGACCGAGCAGATCATCACGGAGACGCTGCGCCTCTACCCGCCCGTGTGGCTGATGTCGGTGATCGCGAAGGACGGCTCGACGCTGGGCGGACGGCCGGTCCCCGAGGGGACGGTGCTGTGGGCGAGCCAGTGGAGCGCGCATCGCGACGAGCGGTGGTTCCCCGAACCCGACGAGTTCCGCCCCGAGCGGTGGGACGAGGAGGCGCGACCGGTGCCCGACCACGCGTGGTTCCCGTTCGGGGGCGGCGCCAGGGCGTGTCTGGGCGCGCGCTTCGCGACGGTGGAGGCGGTGCTGGTCCTGGCCACGCTCGCGCAGCGGTTCCAACTGGACCTGGGCCCGGGTGAGATCACACCGACGACGGGACTGACGCTCCAGCCGGGGCAGCCGGGCCGGCCGGTACGGGCGACGCTACGAAGCGCCTGACCGGTCCAGGACCGGATCCGGCACGGCAACGAGGGTCGGCCGCGAACCGGGTCGGGAGTACCTTCGCCACCGACCCGGCCTCCCGGAGTCTCGGCATCGCTCTCGTGGACACGGGTCCTGGCTGGGCCACCCTGAGGAGACCGTGCGGGTCGACATGGTGAACGGGCACGGCACCGCCCAGGCGGCCATCTCTTCCCCCTCGCCGACAGCGCCTTCGTACGTCCGGATCACGAGGGCGACGTCCTGACCGCGACCGCGCGGGAACGGACCAGGCTCGGGCGCGGCGGCGGCTACGACGTCACGGTCATGCGCGGGGACGACGTGCCGGCCGGGTTCCGCGGGCGCAGCCGCGCGTTGCGGAGCTGACCGGCCCGAGAGCGCGAAGGGGCCCGCACCCGTCACCGGGTGCGGGCCCTTCTCTGTCTCGTACCGCCGGACAGGGCTTAGGCGGTCGCGATACGGATCTCCGCGCGTTCGATGACGCCGTTCACCGTCACCGCCAGCGTGGCCGTCCCGCGCCGCAGCGCGGTGAGCGTCCCGGTGGCCGGGTCGAACGCCGCCACGTCGCGACGGTTCGCACCGTCCGGGTCACCGATGTGCACGTTCGGCGATCCCGTCCAGTCCGCGCTCATCGGGAAGCCGACCGGGACCTGTCTGGTCCCCTGGGTGACAGTCGCGGCGACCGCCGCCTCGTGTCCGGGCGCCAGCGTCCCGGGCGCGTCGAGCTTCAGCGCGTCGGTGTGCGCCCGCGTCTGTACGGAGACCCAGTCGGGCCCGCCTTCCCACGGCTCGCGCCGGGCCTCGGACTGCTCGCCCTTGGACACCTTGTCGACGCCGACGAGCGACCAGCCGGTGAACCCGCCCTCGTCGGCCGGGGCCGCCGGATTCTTCCCTGAGTTGCCGTTGATCAGATACGGCACGCCGTCGACGCGCGAGGCGTCGAAGACCCCGACATGGCTGCCGATGAAGCCGGCGCCCTTGCCGCTCGTACGACGGAAGTCGGCGAGCCAGTCCTCCAGCAGCGCCGCTTCCTTGCGGTCCCCGAGCTGGCTGCCCTTCTGCACGGTCGGGTCGCGCGGCGGGACATGCTCGATGACCATCACCGAGCTGACACCGGCGTCGTCGGCCGCCGCGTCCAACTGGGCGCGCAGGGTCTTGATCTGGTCGTAGCCGCCGCCGCGCAGGGAGAGGCTGGAGGTGTCGAGCGTGACGAAGCGCGTCCCGCCGTGGTCGAACACCCGCTGCGCGGGGCCGAATTCACCGACGAAGTTGTCGATCTTCCCGCCCATCACCTCGTGGTTGCCCGGCACGTAGTACCAGGGCACCTCATCCCCCAGCTCCTCGGTCAGGACCGTTCGCGCGAACGCGAGGTCCGCGGGTGAGCCTTCGTCCACCAGGTCTCCGTTGACGACGAGGAAGTCGGGCTTCGCGGCCTTGATCTCGCGCAGCGTGCGCCGCGCCTGCCGCACGATCGCGCTGTCCGGCTCGCGGGCGACGAACTGCGCGTCGGACATCACGGCGAACTGCCAGTCCCGGCCTTCGGTCTCGGCGGCCGGGTCGATCAACGGATCGGCGGCGGGCCGTTGTTCGGGCAGGTCGACGGTGGGCGGCACCTGCGCAGTCAGCCCGTCGATCACGATCTCGCCGGTGTACTGCTTGTCCGCCGCGGTCTCCGCGAGATAGAAGCGGAACACGGACAGCGGCATCGCGGCCCCCTGCGGCACCGCGAACGTCACCTGCCGCCAGTTGGTCCAGGTGACGTACGGCCCCCGGAGCAACTGGTCCGATCCGGCGGCGTCCTTGAGATGCAGCGTCGGCCAGGCGCCCTTGCCGTCCCCCTTGATCCACATCGTGAAGGACTGCGGCTGGCCGGGCACGGTGATCTGCTGGGGCGGGCTCGCGTACGCGGCGCGGGTCGCCGTCGAGAGTCCGAAGTCGTAGTTGAGTTTCAGACCGGTGCCGGTCTGCCCCTCGGGTGTCGCCGCGAGAGAGCCGGCGGCGCGGGCGTGGCTGAACTTCCAGCTCGCGGCGTCGTCGAAGGCCGAGACCGGCTGCTCCTGGAGTCCGACGCTCACCGCGAGGGCGGTGGTGACACCGTCGACGGTGGCGTTGATCCGTCCCGCGCCACTGCCGGTCCTGGAGGTGACGGTGAAGGCGCCCTTGCCGTCGTCGGCGATCGCGAAGAGGGCGCGGTCGTAGTCCAGTTCCACATCGCGCGGCTCCACGGGCGCGGAGGTGCCGTGCGCGTCGAGGCCGACGATGCCGAAGGTGCCCTTCGCCTCGCCGTCGGCGAGTCCGACGCGGGTGGTGGTCGGCTGGATCCGCGCGAGGTCGTCGAGGACCGTCAACTCGATGGATCCGTTCGCCCGTCCGCGTTCCGCGTGGACCTCGGTGGTGCCGCTGCGGCGGGCGGTGAACAGCCCGTCGTCGTTCACCCGGCCGACCGACGAGCGTTCGGTGCGCCAGCGCGGGTCGCCCTGCGCGGGGCCGTACGTCTCGTCGTAACCGGCCGCGGTGAGGGCGCGCGTCAGTCCGGGGAAGACGCGTTCGGGGTGCCCGCCCTTGACGGGGTCGTCGCCGGGCGCGGCCGATGCGGGCGTACGCGTCTCGACCCAGAAGCCGTCGAGGCGTCCGCTGCCGTCGGGCGCGGTGAGGGCGAGGCCGTTGGGCACGGTGCGCTCGCTGCCGTCGGACGGGGCGTTCTCGACCTGGAGGGCGTCGCTGCCGGGTTCGCGGGCGACGAGGGTGGACGAGCCTCCGCCGTCGAGGTTCAGCGCGCTGTACGCACCGGCCTGCTTCATCATCACGCCCAGCTCGGTGAGGGTGACACCGCCGCTGTCGGCCTGCCGGCCGTCGACGGTGATCACCCGCATCTCGCTGCCGTCCTTGGTGAATCCGACGGCGGTGCGGGGCGCGGCGGTGTTGTTGCCCTGGCCCTCGTGGTTCTGCGCCACGCCGTCGACCACGAGGAGTTCACGTCCGCCCACCGCGGTGCGCGGCAGGGGTCCGCCGTTGGTGCGCGGGCTGTACTCCATGGCCACCGGGTCGCCGGGACGCAGCGCCTTGAGCTGTACGGCGCCGGCCTCCCGCCCGACCAGGACGGTGGTGCCGGATTCGATCGGACCCGTGCCGGGCTTGTCGGTGACGGTGACGACCTTGCCGTCCCGTACGGCCACCTCGGCGACGGGCGTCGCCTTGTCCACGGTGAGCGCGCGGTTGGCCTGGCCCCAGGCGGGGGTGTACGCGCCGATGCCGCCGGCCGGCACGTTCGCGGCGTTGTACGCGGCGAGGGGGTGCGGTCCGGCGGGCAGGGTCAGGGTGCCGTCGAAGTACAGCTCCAGGACGCGCCCGGCGTTCTCCGGGCCGATGCCGACGGCCCGGTTGGCTCCGGCGGCGGGCGACTGGGTGAGTGCGCCGTCCTTGAGGCCGGCTCCCTGCGGGGCGCCGGTCTCGTTGATGTCGAAGAAGTCGGCGTTGATGGCGGCGACGGTGCGGCGGCCCTCGCCGGGGTCGTGGCCGGCGGCGAGTTCGGAGACGCTGCGGCGGTCGGCGACCTTGCCCGACGAGAGGTAGTCGGCCCGTGCGCCGCCGTCGAGGTCGACGGACAGCGCGTCGACGCGCAGCCATTTGTCGGATTCGAGGCGGTCGTACGAGGTGAGGCTGACGCCCGGCGCGACGGGGCGGGAGCTGCGCGCGGTCTCGATGCCGTCGCCGTCCACGACGGATCTGGGGGTCCCGGCCGACGTGCTGGCCGGTGGTGGCGCGACGGGGCGCAGCACCTCGGCGGCGCTGCCCGGTCGGGGGTCGGGGGTGGAATCGGCGACGGACGGGGTGATGGCTCCCGTCGTCAGCGCGGTGACCGCCGCGAGCAGCACGACGGACCGGCGGGCAATGCCTGGGCCCACAAGTTCTCCTGTAGTACGGGTGGTTGGCGCGGGTAGAAAGCGCTGTCAGCCGCCCAGCATCGCCGTGTGTGCCCCGGTTCGCCAGAGGTTCACGGACACGTCCGGGAGAACAGGGGGCACCGTGGAGGTGACACGGGGTGGCCCACCGAGGTGGCCGCACACCCCGCCGAGTCATCTGATGATGCGTCAGAAGCCTGCGGGTGACGCTCAGATCGGGCAACGGGCCGTCACGTGTCGTGCGGGGCGGGCTCCCTGCGCATCAGCAGCAGGGCCATGTCGTCGCCACCGCCGTACTCCCCCACCATCTCGCCGAGGCTGTCCGCCAGTTCCTCGATGTCGACGGGACCGTCCCGCACCGCCTGCGCCAGCCGCTGAAGCCCCTCGTCAAGCGTGGCGCCCGGCCGCTCGACCAGTCCGTCGGTGTAGATGAGAAGCGTCTCGTCGGGGGCGAGGGTCGTCCGGGTGACCGGGTAGTCCGCGCCGCCGCGCCGGTGGGAGGCGTTCACGATCCCGAGCGGCAGCCCGCCCTCGGTGTCGAGGACGACGCATCTGCCGTCGCCGAGGCGCACCATCGGTTCGAGATGTCCGGCCCGGACGATCTGGAGCTCCCCTGTCGACAGGTCGACTTCCACATAGGTGCAGGTGGCGAATCGGTCGGTGTCCAGCTCGTGGAGGAGGGCGGAGGCACGGGCCATCGCCGTCGCGGGCGAGTGCCCCTCGGAGACGTACGCCCACAGCACGATCCGCAGTTGCCCCATCACGGCGGCGGCGTCCGTGTCGTGGCCCTGGACGTCGCCGATCATCACACCGACCCGGCCGCCGGGCAGCGGGATCACGTCGTACCAGTCGCCGCCGATGTCACGTCCGGCCTTGGCCGCGCGGTAGCGCACGGCGATCCGGGCGCCGGGGACCTCGGGGATACGGTGCGGCAGCATGGCGCGTTGCAGGCTCTCGGCGAGATCGTGCTCCTGCTCGAAGAGCATCGCGCGCTGGAGGCTCTGGGCGATGCTGCTGCTGAGCGTGAGAAGCAGGTCGCGTTCCTCGCCGGTGAAACCGCCGTGCCTCGAGTACAGCATTCCGAGCGCGCCGATCGTTCGGCCCTGCACGATCAGCGGGAGATAGGCGCCCGAGGCCACCGGCAGATGCTGGATGTGGTGCCAGAGCGGCGGGAAGGAGCGCCGGAACTCCTCACGCGAGGTGATGTAGCGGGGCCGTAGCGTGCGGACGACCTCGCTCATCGGGAAGCGCGCGTCGACCCGCGTGTACTGGAGTTCCGGTACGTACAGCCCCAGCCGCCCCTCGGTGACGGTGTGGACGCGTCCGTTCTCGACAATGCCGAGCATCACGCTCACCGCGCCGAGGTTGCTGAGCGCCTCGGCGTCCCTGAGCGCGTCGGTGACGTCCTGCACGGTGGTCGCGCGGGCCAGCAGGGCGGTGATCCTGCGGACCATGCCGGTGAGCCGGCGGCGGGTCTCGGCAAGCTCGGTGCGCATCGCCGCGTCGTCCAGCTCCTGGGCGGCGTCGCGCACGATGCCGATGACCCGGTACGCGGTGCCTTCCGTGTCGCGCACGAGACGGCCCTGGGTGTGGAGCCAGCGGCGCGATCCGTCGCGGCAGCGGATCCGGAAGTACGCGCCGTAGACGTCGCTGCCGTTCTCCAGCGCCCGCTCGATCAGTGTGTGCAGGCGCTCCAGCTCCTCGGGCGGCACCCGGTTGGCGACCGCCATGTGGCCGTCGTATTCCTCGGGGCGCAGATCGAACACGTGCAGCGCGGCGGCATCCAGATGCATGTGCTCGCCGGCGAGATCGATGTCGAAGCTGCCCATGCGGTTGTACGCGAGCGTGAGGTCGGGGCCGGCGGGCCAGTGAGGCTCGGACTGTTCGGGGAAGGGAAGGCCGGGCGGCGGTTCGACACTCACGGGCCCCTCTTCCCGGTCGCGGGCACGTCGGGTCGGTTCGTTCTGTGCCTTCTGTGCTGTGCCTTGTGGCGTGTGTCTTCTGGTGTCAATTGTGTGCGCCGCACCGGCACGGACCGCAAGCGGACGGCAGACGCCGGTGCCGCGCGGGCGCTCAATGACCGGGATCCCCGGTGATCAGCCGCTGGAGTCCGGGCGCGTAGAGGTCCGCCAGCAGCTCGGGGGTGGCGTCCTCGCCGGCGCCGGGGCGGTGGAGGCTGAGGGTGGCGCCCAGCCCGAGGAGCTGGCCGGTGATCAGCTCGGCCCGCAGTTGACGCCGCTCCCCGCCGATGAGCCCGGCCAGTCGGGCGGTGACCTGCTCGCGGAAGCGCTCGCGCAGCAGGGTCCGCTCGTCCATGTTGCCGAGGGAGAAGACGACGCGCAGCAGGGGGTCGGAGTGGTTCTCGCGCCGTAGCCGGACCATGGTCAGCACCAGATGCCTGCCGAGGACGGCGGGCGGCGCGGCGAACAGTCGGTCGGCGGCCGGGCCGAAGTCGGCGACGGTGTTGAAGAGGCTTTCCTTGGTGCCGAAGCGTTTGACGATGAGCGAGGCGCTGACGCCGGCGTCGGCGGCGATGCCGCGCATGGTCACCTCGGCGTAGGGGCGCTGGGTGAACGCGCGGCGCGCGGCGCGCAGAATCGCGAGGCGGCCGGTACCGGGGTCGGTGCCGGTGCCGGTGCCGGGCTCCCTGCTCGCGTCCGTGCTCGCGCGCTCGTCCTTGTCGGGGTCGGTCGCCCCCTGGGCCGCATGTCCGGTCGTCACGCGCCCTCCTCGGCGAACGTACGGCTTGCTGTCTGCTCCTTGCCGACGGTACCCGGCTCGGCCGCCACCGCGCGGCCCGGCAGGCACAGGGTGACCGCCAGGGCGAGCAGCGCGGCGCCGGCGGCGATGAGGAAGACCAGCAGATAGGCGTGGAGGGTGGGCGCGGTACGGCCGGCCGCCTGGAAGGTGATGTTGGCCAGTACGGCGGCGACCACCGCGCTGCACAACGCCTGTCCCACGGACCGCATCAGGGTGTTGAGGCCGTTGGCCGCACCCGTCTCGCCCGCCGGCACCGCACGCATGACGAGCGCGGGCAGGGCGGAGTAGGCGATGGCGGTACCGGCCGCGACGACGGTCGCGCCGCCGACGATCGGCCACAGGCTGTGGCTGGTGAAGAAGCGCACCACATAGCCGACCGCCATCACGGCGGCGGCGAGGGCCAGAGCCGTCTTGGGGCCGTACTTCGCGGAGATCCTGGCCGACACCGGCGACAGCGCCACCATCGCGAGACCACCGGGCAGCAGACACAGTCCGCCGACGACGATGGAGGCCCCGATCCCGTACCCCGTGCTCGTGGGCTCCTGCACCATCTGCGCGGTGACCAGGGAGTTCGCGTAGAAGGCGAAGCCGATGAGGAGGGCGGCGATGTTCGTGAGCAGCACGGCGGGGCGCGCGGACACCCGCAGGTCGACCATGGGGGACGTGGTGCGCAGCTCGTACGCGCCCCACAGCAGACCGACGACGAGCGCGGTCACGAGCAGTCCGACGGTAGGCACGGAGGTCCAGCCCCAGTCCGCGCCCTGGGTGACGGCGAGGAGCAGGCTGACGAGGGTGGCGGACAGACCGAGGGTGCCGATGACGTCGAACCGGCCGCGCGAGCGCAGGGGCGACTCCGGGACGCAGCACAGCACGAGCACGATGTCGACCAGCCCCAGCGCGGCGGAGGCCCAGAACATGGTGTGCCAGTCGAAGTTCTGCACGACGAGGGCGGCGACCGGCAGTCCCACGGCCGCGCCGATCCCGAGGGTCGAGCTCATGAGGGCGACGGAAGACAGCAGCCGGGCGGGCGGCAGCTCGTCGCGCATGATGCTGATGCCCAGCGGTACGACGGCGAGCGCGGCGCCCTGGAGTGCCCGGCCGGCGATCAGCACGCCGATGTGGGAGCTGACGGCGCACATGACCGAACCGGCGACGAGGACACCCAGCGAGGCGATGAGCACTCGGCGTTTGCCGTACATGTCGCCGACGCGGCCGAGTACGGGGGTGAAGACCGCGCCCGTCAGAAGCGTGATCGTGACGAGCCAGCTCGCCGCCGCGGGTGTGCTGCCCGTCAGGGCGGGGACGTGCGGCAGCAGGGGCACGACCAGCGTCTGCATCACGGCGACCACGACGCCGCAGAAGGCGAGCACCGCGACGAGGAAGCGGCGGCGCCCGCCTTCGACGGGCTCGAGTCCTGGTACCGATCCCGGCTCAGGCTCCGGTATGGCTGCTGCGGACATCCGGGCTCCGTTGGTCTGCGGCTGTTCGGCGGCCGTTCCGTGGCTGTTCCGCGGTGGCGGCAGAGGGGGTGCACAAGCGTTCACCCCGAGGGTAAACACTCGTGCACCCCTTTGTCACATGGCACTTCCTCACCGATTGGATCAATTTCGTTACCGAGGGTGAGTTTGCGCGTTGAACGTGCGTGAAGGCCGCGCATCGTGCGGCTGTGCTCGAAACGTTCAAGGAGAAACTTGATGTCGCGTATTGCGAAGGCCGCTGTTGTTCTCGCCGGCACGGGCGCCGTGCTGGCCGGCGGTGCCGGCATGGCCGCCGCCAACGCCGGCGCCGAGGCCGCGGCCGTCGGTTCGCCCGGTGTCATTTCCGGCAATGTGATCCAGGTGCCCGTGCACGTCCCGGTGAACCTCTGCGGCAACACCATCGACGTGATCGGCCTGCTCAACCCGGCGTTCGGCAACACGTGCGCCAACGTCGACGCCAAGCACCACCAGGGTGGCTACGGCCGCTGAGCCCCCGGCGCACGTTCCTGACGTGCGACTGTGATTGAGGCATGAGCCAACGGCCTCCCGCATGCGATGCGGGAGGCCGTTGTGCGGCTCAGGCGTCGTACCGGTACAGACTCCGGTGGCTGAGCATCTCCGAGGGCTTCGTCCGCCACGGCGGCATCGGCTCGTCCAGACTGATGGCCCGGCCGCGCTGCGGATCGTCGCCGCCCAGCTTCCGCCGCGGCTGATAGGTCGCCTTCGGATGCTTGCGCTGCCAGCGGTCCCAGAGAAGGTCGACGAAGGCGTGATGGAGCCAGAAGACCGGGTCGTGGGGCGCGGTCGCGCCCAGCATCTGGCCGCCCACCCACCGGTGGACCCGGTTGTGGTTACGCCATCGCGTCTTGTCGCTGCCCGCAGTCCAGCCTTCGAGGCGATTGCGGAAACCGCGCGGGGCCGTCGAGTCCCAGGGCGCGGAGTCGTAGACGGAATCGTCCATCGCCCAGGCCAGTTCGGCCTTGGTGGGCAGTGCGATCGGAGAGGTGGGGCGGCCGAAGGCCCGGACGAGGAACTTCCGCTCCAACACCCCGTCGTTGATGGTCCAGTTGCCCGTGGCGTAGGCGAACGCCCCGGTCGTGACCTGCCCGTCCGAGGAACGGCCGTCGCCGCCGAGGAAGTCCTCGGACCACAGGGACGCGGCTGGTGTGTTGTCGGTCGTCCAGTCCCAGTACGGCACCGTCACCTTGGGATCGATGCGCTGGAGCGCCCGCTCGAACTCCAGCAGGTATTTGCGGTGCCACGGCAGGAACGACGGTGCCATGTGCGCGGCCCGCAGCCCGTCGTCGCCGTCGGACCGGTAGTACTGGACATGCTGGCGGACGAACTCGTCGTAGCCGCCCTGGCGTTTGAGCTCCAGGACCGTGGCGACGAAGCGCTTCTTCTCCGCGCTGGTGAGATTGCGCTGGTTCTTTCTGATGTGCACCGTGGAGGGTCCTCCCTGCGGTCTGCGGTCAGTGAGATGCCGGTCCGGCGAGCGAGAGCTGGGCGCCACCGAGGTCGTCGACCGCTGCGCGGGCGGTGGCGAGAGCGGTCGGGAACGACTCGTAGTGGTTGACCACGCTGAGGTAGCTGCCGTCGGCGCGCCGCATGACATGCAGCGGCCGGCCGTCGATACGGACGCCGGCGTCCGTCCCCTGGATGTGCCGGCCGCCGTACATCTCGTCGAACCGTTCTGCGGCCTGCGGGCCCCCGGCTTCGGCGGGCGCGGAGCCGGCCTCGCGGGGGTCCGCGCGGAAGACGGGCAGCAGGGCCGCCGCCGTACCGCCGATCACCCCGAGGGTGAACGCGGCGCGCAGAAACAGACGCCGTGAACGGCTGGGCGGGGGCGGTGAGATGGGCGCCCGCGATGCGGGCGGCTCATGGGGCTGGTGCGGCTGGGGTGGCGTGAGGGCCACAGGC
The DNA here is from genome assembly GCF_045040295.1 of Streptomyces sp. NBC_01506. Classification (NCBI taxonomy): domain Bacteria; kingdom Bacillati; phylum Actinomycetota; class Actinomycetes; order Kitasatosporales; family Streptomycetaceae; genus Streptomyces; species Streptomyces sp. NBC_01506. The sequence continues at coordinate 269,098 of NZ_CP109422.1, forward strand.
TCCGCAGGACGCGGCTCCACGGGCCGCGCCTCCAACTGGGTACCGCCTGCCATGGCGAACCTCCACTCGTCGGCCATGACCCGCCGCACGGAAACGCGAGCGGCGGGGCCACGGACACTGATCCGGTTCGGGGCGGATGATTCTCGGCCCCGAACCGGTCAACGAGGAGGTCGCAGAACAGTTCTCTGAACTACGTCCGATTGTCGTAGTGACGTTCCGGACTCAGCAGCTCAGGTTGCTGCCGGGCACCACACCCAGAATCTGGGTGAAGCTCTGATACTTGGCGATGCGGCTCTGGACCTGCCCCGGATTGCCTCCGTTGCATTCGAGTGAGCCGTTGATGCTGCGGATGGTTTCGCCGAAGCCGGCGCCGTTGACCATGGCGTTGTGCGGGGTCATGGTGCCGGGGCCGTTCTGGGTGTTCCAGTACCACAGGCCGGTCTTCCAGGCCACGGCCGCGTCGTTCTGCACGAGCCAGGGGTTGTTCAGCAGATCAATGCCCAGCGCGTCGCCCGCCGCCTTGTAGTTGAAGTTCCAGCTCAACTGGATCGGACCACGCCCGTAATACGCCGCCTGACCCGCCGGACACCCGTACGACTGCGAAGTATCGCAGTAGTGCGGATAGTTGGCCGTGTTCTGCTCCACGATATGGACCAGACCACCCGTCTCATGACTCACATTCGCCAGGAACGCCGCCGCCTCCTGACGCTTCACCGTCTCACTGCCGGTCTTGGCGAACGCCGGGTAGGCACTCAGCGCTGCGGTCAGACCGCCATAGGTGTAGAAGGAATTACGACTCGGGAACATCTGGTTGAACTGAGCCTCACTGACGACAAACCCACCCGTGGGCGGCGGGTCGGTCGGGCCACCACCGCAGGCGCCGTTGTCGGCCCAGACGTCGACTGTGCCGGGTCTCTCGTTCTGGGTCCACCACTTCGCCGTCCAGTTGCGGCCGTTGTACGAGGCGGTGTCGCCGCCCCAGTACACGGTGGACGCGTTCCATCCGGTGGTACACGCGGCGGCCGACGTGGCTGCCGCCGAGGTCGATGCGGGCAGGAATACCGCGAGGGCCATGGCCGAGACCAGTGCGGTGAACAGTGCAAGGATTCGTTGTCGCAAGCGACTCACTCCTTCGCGCGGCCGTCGTCGAGCGACGGCCGCCATGGGGGGTGAGGGAACCAAACCGGAATCCTCACCACCTGTCAAGGTCTAGACCAAGTGGCAATTTTCGGCCGGTTGGCCTGCGGACCTACCCGGGGCGCCGGGTCGATCTCCCTTGCGGGACCGGGGATGTTGCCGATGTCCGGCTCGGGGTACCAGCGGTAGCGCACGTCGGGCTCGTTCTCCTCGTTGCCCCGGCCGTCGGTCTTCTCCACCGGGACGAAGCCGTGACGCTCGTAGAAGCGCCGTGCGGGCCCGTTGATCTGGAACGTCCACAGCGACAGTCCGGCCGGCCTGCGCCGCTTCGCCAGTTCGAGCAGCCGATCGCCGATACCGCAGCCCCGATGGTCCGGGTCGAGATAGAGCTGGTCGATGTCACCGCCCTCGATCACCATCATGCCGACGACGGTCTCCTCGGCGGTCGCCACCCAGGTCTCCTGGGTGGGCAGGACGATGTCACGGATCCAGGCGTGTACCTGCTGCTCGCTGTGGGGGCGGGTGACACTCGGGAGGGCGGCTGCGAACGATCTCAACCACAGTCCGGAGATGTCTGATGCGTCGGCAGGCGCCGCGCGACGGACGACAAGCGTGTTGGTCTGCACAGCGACCCATCCTGTCATCACCGAGAAATCACGGACCGAGCGAGTCGAGCTGTCCGCCGACGACGCGCACCGCCGCCAGGCAGACCGACGACCGCAGTTGATTTCGCATTCCGACCGGCACCACCTCTTGAAGTGAACCCGACACTGTGTCATATATGTCTAGACCATTCCCCCTTGCTTTCGACGGAGGAGACGATCGTGCGACGGACCCCCACCCAGGTCGCGCTCGTTACCGCTACCGCTCTCACTCTCGTCGCATGCGGCGGTGGTGGTGACGACAAGGACTCACAGGCGCCATCGGCCCCGACCGGCCTCAGCGTTCAGGCCGGCAGCGCGCTGTCCGCACACGTCATGTGGGAAGCGGCCAAGGACAATGTCGCGGTCAGCGGCTATGTGGTCTACCAAGGGAACGACAAGGTCAAGGACGTTGCCCCCGAGAAGTTGATGATCGACATCACCGGCCTGAAGCCGTCCACCGCCTACTCTTTCTCGGTGCGGGCCAAGGACGCAGCCGGCAACCTCTCCCCGCACAGCCAGAAGAAGCCGGTCACCACGCCCGCGGTGGTCGCCGAGGACAAGAAGGCTCCGGCGAAACCCACGAAACTGCGCGGCAAGCACGATGGTTCAAAGGGCGCCGAACTGACCTGGAGCGCACCGGACAAGGACCAGGGCGTCACCTCGTACGACATCCTCCAGGGCGGCTCGAAGATCCACAGCGTGAGCGGCGGTGAGACCACGGCCAAGGTCACGGGGCTACGCCCCGGCACCGCCTACTCGTTCACCGTCCAGGCCCGCGACGCCGCCGACAACACCTCACCGGCCAGCGACCCGGTGAAGATCAGCACCCCCGACGGACCCGGCGACGACCCCGACACGGCACCGGTCAGCTTCAAGGCCGAACGGCACAAGAGCGACAAGGACGGTGCCTACTACCTTGATCTGTCGTGGCTGCCCCCGAAGGTCGACGGCGAGGTGCCCTCGTACGAGATCCATCTCAACGGGAAGCTGACCACCACACTGGTCTGGGGCAACAAGGCGCCTGTGGGCAAGACCACCGAGAGCGTCTTCGCGGGCAAGAAGCCCGGCGTCAGCTACAAGGTGAAGATCCGCGCGAAGCTGCCGGACGGGGAGTGGGGCAGCTTCTCCCCCGAACTCACCGTGGTCACCGGCGAAGCCAAGTCCTGACCGGGCCGGTCGGAGCGGGCTGGCGATCGGGCCGGTCGGGGCGGGCGTGACCTCATCGGTCGGCACCACCGCCGTAAGGCACAGCGGCCTCCCGGCCCCGGCTCCTGCCGATCCTCAGCCGGGTCAGCAACGGACGTCCGCGTCCGCCACCGTGCGGAACCGGCTCAGCGGCCCGTACCGATCCGGCCCGCCGTACCGATTCGGTCGCCCGCGCCGGCGCCGGCACAGCCACCCGCGCCGATTCCGATTCCGGCGCCGGTGTGGGCACGGGCGCCGTGCCGCTCGGGCGCGGCGCCGGTCGGTCCCGCCGGGCGTCGGCCAGCAGCGCGGTCAGGCTGGACCGGTGCCAGTTGATCTCGTCCGGATCATCCGCGGTCAGCAGCCTCCGCACGGTCTCGCGCCCCGCCTCCGATCCAGGACGGCCCGGCGCGAGATCCGGCCGCAGCCGGTTCAGACACGCGCGCTCGTACGGATCCGGTACGAGCTCGGCCAGTTGGACGGGATCGAGCACGGAACCGACGATCGCCGCACGCTCCCACCGGTCGTCGCTCTCGTGCAGCAGCAGACCGATACGTCGACCGCGCCAGTTACGCGGACGGCAGTCCTCCTCCGCGCCCGCCCTGGCCTCCGCGGCCTCGGTGTCGGTGTCGGTATCACTGTCGGAGCCACCGGCCGCCGTCCGTGGCCCCGCGCTCACCCTCGGCCGCGGCAACCTGCCCGTCAGCAGGCCCGGTTCACCGCTCGCGAACGCCCGTAGCTCCTCGGCGAGATAGAGCCAGACGACCACCCGATAGCGATTGAGATAGAAGCGCACCGGCACCAGATACCCCGCACGCGCGAGCCGGGTGAAGCGGCCGGGGCTGATGTCCATCAGCTCCGCCCCCTCAGCCGTACCCACCGTCCGCACCCGCTCGCGCAGCGCGTCGGGAAAACCCGCCGCCCTCCGCAGCCGCTCGACCTCACCACGCGCGACCCTGCGGCGGCCACTGACGGACCCACCGACCGTACGGACATGGCCCATCTGCGCGGCCAACTCGAACTCGCCCCGCCTCAGCCGCAGTTCCTGGGCCGCTCGGCCGGCCGCGAGTGTTTCCGATACTTCCATGACAGACATCTACGGTCTCCCCCGTGAGTCGATTACTACTCTCGGTGACGACCGTAGCCCAGCGTCGGATTCCTCGCCGACCCTGTGGATAACTCTCCGATCCCTCAGGCGTCCGTGACCGCCGTGTGGCCCGACTGCCGCACCGCGATGCCGAGATGCTCACCGACCCGATTGACCATCAGCGTCATCTCGTAGGCGATCTGACCGACGTCGGCGTCCGCGTCGCTCAGCACGCACAGACAACTGCCGTCCCCCGCCGCCGTGACGAACAACAGCGCGTCATCGAACTCGATCATCGTCTGCCGCGCCTTGCCCGCGTTGAAGTGCCGGCCCGATCCCCGCGCGAGACTGTGCAGACCGGACGAGACCGCCGCCAGATGCTCGGCGTCCTCCCGCGCCAGACCGGAGCTCGTACCGGTCACCAGCCCGTCGTTGGACAGCACCAGCGCGTGACGTATCGGCTCGACCCGACCGGTCAGATCCTCCAGAAGCCAGTCAAGTCCGTCTTCCAACGCCATTGGTGACCACTCTCCCCGTTCGGACAGGTACCGCGCCCTGTGCCCCGTATCTCCCCCGTCCCTCGCCAGCCTCGCGCACCGGCTGCTCACGGGCAAGCGGTCCAGACCCTTTGCGAGGGCGCGTGGAACGGGCCGTTCCCGTCAGCGGAACGATCGCCACCGGGCCCGGTCGTATGCCTTCGCAACGCCTCGACCCGCCGTCGGCGGCAGACCACTCCCCTTCCGCCGACTTCGGCGTCGGACCACCGCTTTCCGTCAATTCACCACCGCAACGCGATCCCCCGATCGGGCCACCTGCCACGCCGAAGTGAGGCGAACACAGGATTACGGCCACTTTCCCAGCCGTCCGCGCATCCGCCCCGTCAACTCGCACTCGCCATTGAGAATTCGCGTCACGCTCCCCGTAACGGGCGCTTGATCAGCGGCGTTCATCCAACGCCGTGCACATCGAGGTCGCTCCCGGAGGAATCATGAAGCCCATCGCCCCGCCCGTGGACGTTCACCGCGTGTTCGACAGACCGTCGATCCGCGCCAACTCCCCGATCAGCGCCCCGATGCGTCGGGTTGACGCCGGAGGTGGCGTCGCGTGAGGTTACTGAAGCGCCCCAAGCCCGCCGAGAACGTGGTGTCGGACAGCGAACGCGAGCTGTTCGGCGGACCGCTGCGCTACGACACGGGCTGGTCCGACCACGAGTGGGCCCCGCTCGAACTCAGCCTGCTCTCCGCCGTACGTACGATGCCGCGCATGGTCGCGGGCACCCTGCGGCTCGCTTGGCGGACGGACCGGCCGGCGCTCGTGACCGTCGGTGTCGCCGAGGCCGGCCAAGGACTGACGGCCGCGTTGAGCCTGCTGGTCGTCAACTCCGTGCTCGGCTCGCTCCTGGGTGGCGGAAGCGCGGCCGACCGTGTCTCCGACGCGCTGCCCGCGCTCATCGTGGGCGCGGTGGTCGCGGTGGTGGGCGCGCTCCTCGCCTCCTGGTCCACATCGGCGGCCGGACGGCTGGAGCCGAAAGTGGAACGGGCCGCGAACGAGCAGTACTTGCGCGCGGCGGTCCGGGTCGAGCTGGAGGCGATCGAGGACGGCGAGTTCCGTCGGCTGATCGACACCGCGCAGTACGGTCCACCGTCGGCGCGCGCGATGATCGGTGCCTGCGTCGCCACCATGAACGGGATCATCTCGCTGCTCGCCGTCGGCGGTGTACTGACCGTGCTGCACCCGCTGTTGCTGCCGATGCTCCTGCTGATCGCGGCGCCGCGCGGCTGGGGCGCGATGCGCGTGTCCCAGCGGCGGTATCTGTCGGTGATGGCCTGGGTGGAGCATCTGCGCGCCAGCCGCCTCATCGCCTCACTGCTCACCTCCCGCTCCGCCGCGCACGAGGTGCGTGTGCACGGCGTGGGCCGCTTCCTGCTGCGGCACTACCGCAACATGGCCGAGAGCGCGGAGACCGAGGCGACTCGGCTGGCCAAGGACAAGGCGGCCACCGAACTTCTCGCCGCGGCCCTGTCGGGGGTGGCCGCGCTGATCACATACGGAGCGATGGCCGCGCTCATCATGTCCGGGCGGATGGACCTGGCCGTGGCGGGCACGGCCGTGGTCGCCGTCCGGTCGGGCTCGGCGAGTCTGGGCGCTCTCGTGGTGACCACGAACTCGCTGCACGAGGAGTCTCTGTACGTACGTGACATGGAGAGGTTCCTCGCGGAGGCCGGCGACAGGTCCATTCCGTCCGGGGGCCTCCCGATCCCCGACCCCACGAAGGCGATCACCCTGGAGGATGTCTCCTTCAGCTATCCGGACCGGGAGACCCCGGCGCTCAGCGAGCTGTCCCTGACGATTCCGATGGGCTCGGTGGTGGCCCTGGTCGGCGAGAACGGCTCCGGCAAGAGCACGCTCGTGAAGCTGCTCGCCGGGCTCCATCTGCCCGACAGCGGGCGGCTGGCCTGGGACGGTGTCGACATCGCCGAGGCGGACCGCGAGCAGATCTTCGACCGGGTGTCGCTGCTCACCCAGGACTTCGAGCGCTGGCCGGTGACCGCCGGGGCCAACATCGAGATCGGCCGGCCCGACGCCGCCGGGGGCGACCGGGCGGCGGCGGCCCGGTACTCGGGCGCGGACCGGATCGCCGAGAGTCTGCCGAAGGGCTTCGACACCCTGCTGGCCCGCGTGTTCCGCGGGGCGTCCGAGCTGTCCGGCGGGCAGTGGCAGAAGTTCGGCCTGGCCCGCGCCCACTACCGGGACGCCCAGGTGATCGTGGTGGACGAGCCCACATCCGCTCTCGATCCGGGGTCGGAGATCGCGGCCTTCGACCGGATCCGGGGTCTGGCCGGCGAGCACAGGGCCGTCGTACTGGTCACGCACCGCATGTCCGGTGTGCGGCACGCGGACCTCATCTACGTACTGCACGAGGGCCGGCTGGTCGAGCAGGGCGACCACGAGAGCCTGTTGGCGTCCGGCGGCAGATACGCCTCGATGTTCCGCATGCAGGCGGACCAGTACGGGCACCCGTCTGCCGGGGCGGGCGCCGGGACCGGCGTACCGCGTCAGACGCATGCGGCCGGGCATGACGACCTGCCCGTCGACACATCCACGGAAGGGGTCGCGTGACACCGGCCTGACCGGCGGGTTCCTCTCAGGTGCCGGACGGCTGCAAGCCTGTCCGGCACTTGAGAACGAGCGTGGGGCGCGGGGCGGTTCGGCTTCGAAACGCGCGGGCCGTCTGTCAGGTGTTGTCGTCGGGTTCGGCACCGTGCCAGACGGTCGTGACGTTGCAGAACTCGCGGATCCCGTGGTCCGACAACTCCCGCCCGTAGCCTGAGCGCTTGATGCCGCCGAAGGGAAGCGCGGGGTGGGAAGCGGTCATACCGTTGAAGAAGACACCGCCGGCCTGAAGGTCGCGCACGAAGCGCCGCACGTCCTCGTCGTCGCGCGTCCATACGTTGGAACTCAGGCCGAACGGGGTGTCGTTGGCGAGGCTCACCGCCTGCTCGAGATCGGCCACCCGGTACAGCGTGGCCACCGGGCCGAACGCCTCTTCGTGGTGGATGCGCATGTCGGCGGAGACATCCGTGAGGACGGTGGGTTCGTAGTACCAGCCGCGGTTCAGCCCGTCGGGGCGGCGCCCGCCGCAGCGGGCCGTGGCGCCACGGTTGACCGCGTCGTCGACCAGCGCCTCCAGGTCGGCGCGGCCCTGTTCGCTCGCGAGCGGGCCCACATCGGTGGACTCGTCCATCGGATCGCCGACGGTCAGCTTCCGCATCCCGGCGATGAAACGCTCACCGAACGCGTCGTAGACGTCGGCGTGCACGATGAAGCGCTTGGCCGCGATGCACGACTGGCCGTTGTTCTGCGTCCGGGCGGTCACCGCGATCCGCGCGGCGCGGTCGATGTCCGCCGACGGCATCACGATGTACGGGTCGCTGCCGCCGAGTTCGAGTACGGTCCGCTTCACCTCGTCACCGGCGATCGCGGCGACGGAGCGCCCGGCCGGCTCGCTGCCCGTCAGGGTCGCCGCGGCCACCCGGCGGTCGCGCAGGATGCCCTCGACCGCGCCGGACCCCACGAGCAGCGTCTGGAAGCAGCCCTCGGGGAAACCGGCCCTCTTGAAGAGGTCGCCCAGATACAGGGCGGTCTGCGGGACGTTCGACGCGTGCTTGAGCAGGCCGACGTTGCCCGCCATCAGGGCGGGGGCGGCGAACCGTACGACCTGCCAGAGCGGGAAGTTCCACGGCATGACCGCCAGTACGACACCCAGCGGGCGGTAGCGGACGTACGCGCGCGCGGCACCCGAGTCCTGGACGTCGGCGGCGGACGGGTGCTCGTCGGCGAGCAGTTCCCGCGCGTGACGCGCGTACCAGCGCATCGACTTGGCGCACTTGGCCGCCTCCGCGCGTGCGGCGCCGATCGGCTTGCCCATCTCGGTGGTCATCGTGCGGGCGATGTCGTCCCGGTCCTCTTCAAGGAGGTCGGCGGCGCGGTTCAACAGCGCGGCCCGCTGGTCGAAGTCCGTGACGCGGTACTGCTCGAAGGCGGCGGCGGCCACGGCCAGCCGCCGCTCGATCTCGTCGGACCCCAGGGCGTCGAACGTCTTCAGGGTCTCGCCGGTGGCGGGATCGACCGTGGCGATGGGCATGGGACCGTCCTCCTCCGATTCGGTTCTTCGACACTCGCGCGGTACGGGCGGGCCCGCAACGCGGGGCGCGGCGGCCGTCCAGGGACCCGCGTGCGTCTCGGTCCGACGCGGGCGGGACGGGGCGACGCGCGGCGGGGGATCATGTCCCCATGGCCCACGACCACACGCACGTAAAGGAATTCTTCGGCGTCCGGGCAGCGGACTGGGACGCGCGCTTCCCCGACGACGGCCCGGCGTTCGCCGCCGCGGTGGCCGGGATGGGGCTGCGTCCGGGCGACAGCGTCCTGGACGCGGGCTGTGGCACCGGACGCGCGCTGACCGCCCTGCGAAAGGCCGTGGGGTCACGGGGGACGGTGCTGGGTGCCGATCTCACCCCGGAAATGCTCGCGGCGGCCGTACGCGGCGGTCGCGACGCGGTCGGCACCCTGCTGCTCGCCGATGTGGCGCGTCTGCCGCTGCGCCCGCGCTCCCTGGACGCGGTCTTCGCCGCCGGACTGATCGCGCACCTGCCGGAGCCCGCGACGAATCTGCGGGAGCTGGCCAGGGTCGTACGGCCCGGTGGGCGTCTGGCTCTCTTCCATCCCGTGGGGCGGGCCGCGCTGGCCGCCCGGCAGGGGCGACAGATCACACCGGACGATCTGCGTGCCGAAGGCATGCTGCGTCCGCTCCTGGCGGGGGCGGGCTGGCGGCTGCTCTCGTACGTGGACGAGGACGACCGCTTCCTCGCGCTCGCCGTACGCGAGGACTGAGTCACCGGGACGGCCCGTACCGAGTGCACCGTCGCGTCAACGGGTATCGAACCTCTGTAGGAGGCGGGGGTCAGAGGGATGTGCGGAAGGTGGAGCGACGATGTTCGACAAGCTGCGCGGGCTCTTCGTATCGAACCGGACCGTTCCGCCGGTCGCCGAGCCGGCCGCGTCGTCCCGGAGCCGGACACGGCAGCACAATCTGTTCGAGGCCGCGGCCACCTATGTCGCGGCGACCGCCGACGACGACCAGGACCGGATGGACGAGGCGTCCGGCTGGGTCTCCCCCGAGGCGCTCTCCTTCGGGGTCAGCGAGCTGGCGTGCCGGGCCGTGATCGCGCTGGCGCGCGAGCGTGACGAGTCGCCCCGGACGGTGGCACGCAGCTTGCTCGGGCTGCCCGCCGCCTGACGGCGGGGCACGCGGGCGCGCGGTTGGCCGTCGACCTCTCGACGCCGGGCGGCCGACTGGCTAAGGTGCGCCGACAACCGATCGGACACGACCGATCGGATGGGGAGGTGCCGTGTCCGGTACGGACGAATCCGCCGATGAGGACGCCCTGTTTGTGCTGTCGGCCGTACTGCTGACCCCGGCGCAGTTCCCCAGCGTGCTCGGGGACGACTTCCCCGAGGCGTGCGCGGCTCTCGAACTTCAGCCGTACGACCGTGGCTACGGGCTGGTGCTGGGCCAGGACGGCACCGGCGCGCGCTGGACGGTGGCTGTCGACGACGTGTCGCTGGTCGCGGTCGCCATCGCCGCGTGGGACTGCGGCATGGAGTACGACCTGTCTCCCGGCGAACGCACCGTGGTCGCGGCGATTCCCGGCTGGCCGCTGGCCCTGTCGGTCGCCGCACCGGGGATCCCGGCGCCGCACGATCCCCAACCCGAGCCGGGCACGGACGACGACGGGGCGAGACCGCCGCTCGCGCCGCCCGACACGACGACCTGGGGGCCGGCACAGCGCCGCCTCGGCGCGGACGAGATCGCGCTGCAGTGGGAGGCGTGGCGAGAACAGTTCGACGCCGAGGACGAGCGGCGGCACGCGGAGGCGGGCACGCGGCCGGACCCGGAGACAGCGCATATGGGGGCGGGCGCCGTGGCGAATACGGACGCCGAGAACGGTGCCGGTGCCGATGCCGCCGAGAACGACGACCTCGACGGTTCGCGGATCATCCACGACGGGGTACGGCGGGCGTTGAAGGAGCTGAACGGCTACCTGGAGTCATCGCCGCCGCCGGGCCGGGTCCGTTCCGGCTTCGCCCCGGCCGGCGCGCGGATGCTGCGGGCGGACGGCCCCGGCTGGTCCCTCGTGGCCAGAACGGACGACATCGCCTACATCCTCCTGGACGAGGAACCGAACGAAGTGCTGCCGGTGGACCGCGGGCCCGCACTGCCCAAGCTCCTCGAAGCGCTCGACAAGATCGCCGTCCGCCCGTCCTGACGAGCCCGGCGATCCGACCGGCCCGGCGATTGCCGAAGCCCCCGTACGCGTGCGGGACCGTGCCATCGGTCCGGCGTGGCATACAGGGGCTTTTCGCAGGTCAGCGCGGGGTCAGCGGCCGATCTCCTTGCGCGTGATGCGCTTGAGCCGACGGCGCTGCGACGGGTCGAGCATCAGATAGGCCACCGCGGGCACGCCGAGCACCACCAGCAGCGACATCCAGAATCCGATGAATGGAATCAGGAGAAGACCGACGGCCACTCCCCCGACAGCGATCTTTGCCCTAGTCGACATTTCGACGCCTCCTTCGCGGCCGAAGCCGCTCCCTGCTGACTGAACGCTCGTGCGCGCTCCCCAGTTCCACTATGCCGCGCCGGCGTGCCCGGCGCGGCATGGTGGGCGGCGCTCCGTCCCGTGGATCAGGCCGCGGCGCGCAGCGGCGCTCCGACCTCGTGCAGATGGCCCAGCGCCTGCCGGTAGGAGTCGACCAGGCCCGTCTCCACGTAGGAGACGCCCGTCTCGCGGCAGTGCGCGCGAACCAGCGGCTGGGCGAGCTTCAGATGGGGGCGCGGCATGCTCGGGAAGAGGTGGTGCTCGATCTGGTAGTTCAGGCCGCCGAGGAACCAGTCGGTGAAGAAGCCGCCCCGTATGTTGCGGGAGGTGAGGACCTGCCGGCGCAGATGTCCCCAACTCGCGAACTCCTCCTCGGTGGGAATCTTCATGCCCTTGTGGTTCGGCGCGAACGCCATGCCCAGGTGGAGCCCGTACATCATCTGGTGGATCAGGAGGAAGACGACGGCCTGGCCGACACTGAGCGTCGTGAAGAGGAGCGCGAGGTAGGCGACGACGTGCACGACGAGCAGCGAGCCTTCGAGGAAGCGCTCACGCGGGGTCTGGCGGCTGCCGGTGCGGGAGAAGACGCACTGGAATCCGTAGACCTTGAGGGCGATGCCCTCCAGGGTCGTCAGCGGGAAGAACATCGCGGCCTGGTGGCGGGTGAGCCAGCGGCGCAGGCCCGTGCGGCCCTCGGTCTGGTGCTGGGCGAAGACGAGGATGTCGGCGCCGACGTCCGGGTCCTTCTCCAGGTGGTTGGGGTTGGCGTGGTGCCGGTTGTGCTTGTCGTTCCACCAGTCCTGGCTCATTCCGAGCAGAAGATTGGCGTGGAAAAGCTGGATGAGACGGTTACGGCCGCGGGTGGCGCTTATCTGGGCGTGCCCCGCGTCGTGCGCGACGAACGACATCCGGGCCGACAGGAGCGCCAGCGGCGGAGCCAGGAGCAGCGCCCACCAGGAAGCTCCGATCAGCACCAGGCCGGTCACGACCGCGGCCAGCCCGAGCAGGTTGACGGCGATACCGCGGGCGTACCAGGCGGTCCGCCGTTCGAGGAGGCCCTGCTCCCGGACCGTCCGCAGAAGGGGCGCGAAGTCGCTGCCGCCTGTGCGGGCGGCGGCGGGGCCGGGGGTGGTGGTCTCCGCGACTGCTGCGGGGGCCTGGGGCATGTCGGTCTCCGGTCTGTAGGCCGACGATCGTGTAGATCGTTTAGGTAGAAAATGGCAGGTCTGTGGGGCTGTTCGAGTGGCGCTGTTGGAGCTTGATCGCGCCGACCGGATGAAACGTACGCGGAGTTGACCCTTCAGGGCCATGCGGCCACCACCCCGAGGTGTCGGGGGTTATTCCCGACTGCGGGGGTGGTGCTGCCTACACCCCCGCCGTGGCCCATGATTCTTGTCACCGTCCGGTGCGGCCCACCGGCATCGTGAGCGAGGTACCCTCGGCCGCTCCACCTTCACTAGTCAAACTTGAGGAATGTGTGATCGCCGTACACAGGCCCCCTGCGGCTACGCCCTCCCAGATCGCCGAACTCGCCCGCTGCCACGCGCTTTTCCTGCCTGCCGACCCGGCTCGTGCCGGCCGGATCGCCTTCTGGCACCCGGACGGCGCCGCTCCTCCTCAGTGGCCCGCGCCGGACAGCTCGGACTCGCCGGACTCGCCGGACTCGCGGGACTCGCGGGACTCGAACGACCTGGCGGATTCAGCGGTTTCAGCGGCCTCCGTCGAGGACCTGACCGTCGTCGGCGACGATGTGCGGCTCCGTACGGTGCCGGCGTTGCTGCTGCCCGTACGGGACGCCCTGCCCGTGCTGACCCGCGCGAGGGCATCCGCACACGCCTCGCCCGCGGCTGCCTTCTGGGGCGCCGCGTCGCTGCTGGCCCTCCAACTCGCCGCGCGCGGCAAGCTGTTGCCAGGACTCTCGCCGGCCGGCCACGACGCCTGGCGGGCCGGTCCTGTCGCCGTCGACGACCTGGAGCGTATCCGTGCGCTGGCCGCCTCGATGCCGCCCGCCGCCCACGCCGTACCGCTCGACGCCGAGGCGAGCGGTCCGCTCCTGCTCGCCGAACCGGAGCGGCTGCTGCGGCAGTTCCTCGACGCGGTCGCCGACGGTCTCGTACGCGCACCCGCCGCGCGGATCGCCGCCGGATCGCCCGCCTTCGCGGCGCCGGAGCCGCGCCGACTGCCCGAACTGCGCGGCTGGGCCGCCGACGTGGCGGCCGGGCACGACGCGGGAGTACGGCTGTCGCTCCGGGTCGAACTGCCCGGCCTGACCACCGCCCAGGACACCGCCTCCAAGGACGGCGACTCCCCCGACGGTGACGCGTTCGTATCCGCAGCCGCGTTCCGCGCCGTCCTACAGATGCACAGCGTCAGCGATCCGACCGTCGTCGCCGACGCCGCCGAGGTGTGGGCCGGTACGAGGGCCGTGAACGCCACGGGCGAGGCGTTCGGCCCCCGGGCCCGGATGGACGCCCTGCTGGCCCTGAGGCGCGCCGCGCGCGCCTGGCCGCCCCTGGCGCCCCTGCTGTCGGCCACCGTGCCCGACGCCATCGACCTCGCCGACGAGGAGGTCACCGAACTGCTCGGGGAGGCGTCCCGCGCGCTGGCGGCCACCGGTGTCCAGGTGCACTGGCCGAAGGCGCTGGCGAGCAAGCTGACGGCGCGCGCCGTCATCGGCCCGCCCGACGACCGGCCGGACTCCCCTCCGTACGGAAGCCGGCACGACACGCCGCACGACTCGCCGGGCGCAGGCCACCACGACGAGGACGACACGCGCGGGAACGGGCGCTGGGACAAGGGCGGTTCGGACCTGCCGTCCTTCCTGTCCGCCGACGCGCTGCTCGCCTTCAACTGGCGGTTCGCGCTGGGCGACCGGGAGTTGACCCGCGCGGAGCTGGACCGGCTCGCCGAGGCGACCCGCCCTGTCGTACGGCTGCGCGACCAGTGGGTCCTCATCGATCCCGAGGAGGCCAGGCGCGCCCGGGAGAGCCAGGACCGCAAGCTCACCCCCGTCGACGCGCTCGGAGCCGTACTCACCGGGTCCACCGAGGTGGACGGGCGCCGGTTCGAGGTGCAGGCGTCGGGCTGGCTGGCGGCGCTGCGCGACCGCCTCGCCGACCCGGAGGGCACGGACCAGGAGATCGGCCAGCCGGCGGCTCTCACAGCCACGCTGCGCGACTACCAGCTACGCGGCCTCAACTGGCTTCACCGGATGACCTCGCTCGGTCTCGGCGGCTGTCTCGCCGACGACATGGGGCTCGGCAAGACCATCACCGTCATCGCGCTCCATCTGCACCGTCAGACCGACGTGTCGGCGGCGGGCCCCACCCTGGTGGTCTGCCCGACGTCGCTGATGGGCAACTGGCAGCGCGAGATCGAGCGGTTCGCGCCCGGCACACCGGTGCGCCGTTTCCACGGCGCGTCGCGCGGCCTGGACGCCCTCGCGGACGGCGAGTTCGTCCTCACGACGTACGGCACGATGCGACTGGACGCGCCGAGACTGGCCGCCGCCGAGTGGGGACTGGTCGTCGCCGACGAGGCGCAGCACGTGAAGAATCCGTACTCGTCGACCGCCGGTCAACTGCGCACCATCGGCGCCAAGGCGCGTGTCGCGCTCTCCGGCACCCCGGTGGAGAACAACCTCTCCGAGCTGTGGGCGATCCTCGACTGGACGACGCCCGGCCTGCTCGGCCGGCTCGCCACCTTCCGTACGCGCTACGCGGAGGCGGTCGAGGGCGGTGACCCGGGGGCGGCGGAGCGGCTGTCCGCGCTCGTACGGCCGTTCCTGCTGCGGCGGCGCAAGTCGGATCCCGGCATCGCGCCCGAGCTGCCCCCGAAGACGGAGACCGACCGCGCGGTGTCGCTCACCGCGGAACAGACGGGCCTCTACGAGGCCGTCGTACGGGAAACCCTCGCGGCGATCTCGGAGGCCGGCGGCATGGAGCGCCGCGGCCTCGTCATGAAGCTGCTGACATCGCTCAAGCAGATCTGCAACCACCCCGCCCAGTTCCTCAAGGAGGACGACGCGCCACGTGTCGCCGGGCGTTCGGGGAAGGTGGAGCTGCTGGACGAACTGCTCGACACGATCCTCGCCGAGGAGGCGAGCGTCCTCGTCTTCACACAGTACGTACAGATGGCGCGGCTCCTCGAGGAGCATCTGGCCGCACGCGGCGTCCCGACGCAGTTCCTGCACGGCGGTACACCGGTGCGGCAGCGCGAGGACATGGTGCGGCGGTTCCAGGAGGGCGAAGTGCCCGTCTTCCTACTGTCGTTGAAGGCAGCAGGCACCGGCCTCAATCTGACCCGCGCCGAGCATGTCGTGCACTTCGACCGCTGGTGGAACCCGGCCGTCGAAGCACAGGCGACGGACCGCGCGTACCGCATCGGCCAGAACCGGCCGGTGCAGGTGCACCGGATGATCGCCGAGGGCACGATCGAGGACCGGATCGCCGACATGCTGGCGCGCAAGCAGCAACTGGCGGACTCCGTCCTCGGCGCCGGCGGCGAGGCGGCCCTGACGGAACTGACCGACGACGAGCTGGCCGATCTGGTCGAGCTGCGAGGGAGTGCGCGATGACCGGAACCGACAGCGGTAGCGGCGGCGGTCGCGGTACGGACGGGATCGAGCGCACGTTCGCGGCCCTGCCGCCCGCGCCGGGCCGCGGCTTCGCACGGACGTGGTGGGGGCGGGCCTGGCTGAAGGCCCTCGAGGACACGGCGCTCGACCTGCAACAGCTCAAGAAGGGCCGCAAGCAGGCCCGTGACGGCGCGGTCGGCGCGGTGTCCGTACGGCCGGGGAGGATCACGGCCGTCGTACGGGACAGGGACGGTACGGCGCAGCGCAGCGACGTGCTGTTGCAGCAGCTCAGTACGGAGGAGTGGGACCGGTTCCTGGACATGGCGGTCGAGCGCGCGGGCCATATCGCCGCTCTGCTGGACCGGGACATGCCGCCGCATCTTGTGGAGGACGCGGCGGGTGCCGGGGTCGAACTGCTGCCCGGCATCGGCGACCTGGAGCCCGAGTGCGCCTGCGACGCCTGGGACCTGTGTCCGCACACGGCGGCACTGTGCTACCAGGTGGCGCGGCTGCTGGACGAGGATCCGTTCGTCCTTCTACTGATGCGCGGCCGGAGCGAACGGCAACTGCTCGACGAGTTGCAGGTGCGCTCGGCGCGGGCCGCGCGGACGCACCAGGACCCGGTCGAGGCCGCGAGCGCGGCCACGCGTGAGGGGACAGTCGAGGAGCCGGCGGGCATACGCGCGGACGAGGCGTTCGCGGCGCGGGACATCCTCCCGCCGCTGCCCCCGCCCCCGCCGGTCCCGCAGGAGCCGGGCCTGCCGCCGTCCCTCGACACGGAGGCGGAGCCACCGCCCGGGATCGACGCGGACGCCCTGGAGTTCCTGGCCGCCGACGCGGCGGGACGCGCGCTGCGGATGCTGGTCGACGCGCTGTCCTGCGGGCACGAACGGCAGCCGCTCGACGTGGAGTTGACGCCCGGCCAGGACGCCGTGCGGCTGGCGGCCTCGACCGGCGATCCGCTGATCGCGGTGCGGCTGGCCGGGGGCAGTGGCCGTCAGCGCGCCGAACTGGACCTGGCGGTCGGCGCCTGGCGTCACGGCGGCGCGGCGGCTCTCGCCGTACTGGAGGAGGAGTGGCAGCCGGAGCCCGAGGCGCTGGCGCGCGCGAGGGCGGACCTGGCGGGGGCCTGGGAGGACAACGAACGTCCGCGACTGCGCGCGGGCGCGGGCGGCCGCTGGACGGTCGTGGGGGCGGACGTCCAGCTCCGCTACGGGCGGGACGGGCGCTGGTGGCCGTACCGCAAGGCCGGGGCGCGCTGGGCCGCTTCCGGGCCGCCGGCGGCCGATCCGGCGGCGGCGCTGGCGGGCGTGGCGGCGGAGGTCTGACGGTCCCGGAGCGGGGCGGGGCTTGTTCCCCTACCCGCCCCTTCCCTCAACCGGGGCTGCGCCCCGGACCCCGTACGGCCTTCGGCCGTGCCCTCAAACGCCGGGCGGGCTGGGTTTCGGGGCTCCGCCCCGGACCCCGCGCCTCAAACGCCGGCGGGGCTGGAGGTGGCGGCGGAATCAAGGTGGGCGGCGGGGCTGAGCTCACGGGAGCCTTGCCCGGTGGCGGATGCGGGGCGAACATGGTGGAGGCCGGTGCTGTAGTGGCCTCGGGAGGCCGAGTTGACCGACACATGGGTGGCCCTGGCAGAAGGAGCGGATCCGGCGGAGCGGCGTGGAGCGCTGCGTCGCGCGTACGAGTCGTTCGCGACCGCCGGCCGGGTCGACCGTCCCGTACGCCCCGTGGTGGCCGATTCCTGGCAGCGTTCCGCCCGCGCGCGTGTGCGTCCCGAAGGGACGGCCAGTGTCGAGCTGTCCGACGACGATCTCGGCGCCTACCGGGACGCGCACCCGCTCGCGCGCGTGATGCCCCTCTTCCGCGAACTGATGGGCGCCTACGCGTCGGACGGCGAACATCTGATCGCGGTGTGCGACGCGCACGGACGGCTCCTGTGGGTCGAGGGGCACGCCGCGACCCGCGCACAGGCCGGCGCGATGAACTTCGTGCCGGGCGCCCGCTGGTCCGAGACCGCCGCCGGAACGAACGCTCCGGGCACCGCCATCGCCGTCGACCGGCCCGTCCAGGTGTTCGCCGCCGAGCACTTCCTGCGGCCCGTACACCCCTGGACCTGCGCCGCCGCGCCCATCCACGATCCGCGCACCGGACGGCAGCTCGGCGCCGTGGACATCACCGGTGGCGACCGACTGGCCCATCCGCACAGCCTCGCGTTCGTGGGCGCCGTCGCCAGAGCCGCCGAGTCACAGCTCGCCCTGCTGTCCCCACCGCCCGCCCCCGGGACCGTACGGCTGTCGGTTCTCGGCCGGGACGAGGCGCTGCTCGACGTGGACGGTCGCAAGACGCGGCTCAGCCGTCGCCACAGCGAGATCCTGACGGTGCTCTCGAGCCGCCCGGAGGGCGTCTGCGGCGACGAACTGCTGATGGAGCTGTACGAGGACGAGTCGGTCACGCCCGGCACCCTGCGCGCGGAACTGTTCCGGCTGCGTGGGCTGCTCGGCCCCGACCTGCTGCGGTCGCGCCCGTACCGGCTGACGGCCCGCGTCGACACGGATTTCGACACCGTCACACGGAGGCTGGCGTCCGGAGCGGTCACCGGTGCCATGAGCGCCTACGCCGGACCGCTGCTGCCCGCCTCCCTGTCCCCCGCCGTCGTACGGCTGCGGCGCAGACTCGCCGACCAGCTCAGGGCGGCCCTGATCGCGCGGGGGGATCCGAGCCTGCTGGCCGACTGGGCCTACTCCCCTTGGGGAGAGGACGACCTCGCGGTGTGGCGCACCCTCGCCCGCGCGCTCCCCGCGCGGCAGCGCCCCGCCGCCCTCGCGCGCGTGCACGAGCTCGACGCGTGGCAGGGACCGAGCCCGTCCGGCGCCTGAGGAAGGTCCGCTGCCCGGCCCCTCCGGCCGCCGCACGGGCCCGGCTGAGCCCTCCGGGCCCTCCCGGAAGGCGGACCCGGCCCCGGCTCCTTACTCTCTGTTGATGGAGCACCACGGCCGACTCTCGCGGTGCCCACGCTTCCGAACCCGAGGAGTCCGCCATGCCGGAGTTGTTCATCGCTGGTAAGTGGACCACCGCCGCAGGCGGTCACGTCCGCGAGATCCGCTGCCCGGCGGACGGCACGCTCGTCGCCACCGTGGACGAGGCGGGCCCCAAGGACGTCGCCGCCGCGATCGAGGCGGCCCGTGACGCGTTCGACCGCGGCCCCTGGCCCGGCACGCCCGCCGCCGAGCGCGGTGGGCTGCTCCTGCGCGTCGCCGAGCTGCTGGAGCGCGACAAGGCCGCGTTCGCGCGGGCCGAGTCCCTGGACACGGGGAAGCGGCTCGTCGAGAGCGAGTACGACATGGACGACATCGCGAACTGCTTCCGCTACTTCGGCAATCTGACGGCCGCCGGCGGCACCGACCGCGTTGTCGACACCGGGGACCCCGGCGTGGACAGCCGCGTCGTGCACGAACCCGTAGGCGTCTGCGGGCTGATCACCCCGTGGAACTATCCGCTCCTCCAGACGTCCTGGAAGGTGGCCCCCGCGCTCGGCGCCGGCAACACCTTCGTACTGAAGCCGAGCGAACTGACCCCGCACACCGCGATCATGCTGATGCGGCTGCTGACCGAGGTCGGTCTGCCCGACGGCGTGGCGAATCTCGTCCTCGGCGCCGGTCCCGCGGTGGGCGCGCCGCTCAGCGAGGACCCGCGCGTCGATCTGGTGTCCTTCACCGGCGGTCTCGTCACGGGGCGCCGCGTCATGGCGGCAGCCGCGCCGACGGTGAAGAAGGTGGCGCTGGAGCTGGGCGGGAAGAATCCCAACATCGTCTTCGCCGACGCCGACTTCGAGAGCGCGGTCGACTACGCGCTGACGGCCGTGTTCCTGCACTCCGGGCAGGTCTGCTCGGCCGGCGCGCGGCTGCTGGTCCAGGACGAGCTGCACGACGCGTTCGTGGACGAGCTGGTCCGCCGGGCCAAGGCGATCCCGATGGGCGGCCCGTTCGACGAGCACGCCCGCACCGGGCCGCTGATCTCGGCGGCGCACCGCGACAAGATCGAGGCGTACGTGGCGGCGGGGCTCGCCGAGGGCGCCGTACTGCGCTGCGGCGGCAAGCGCCCCACCGACCCCGAGCTGCGCAACGGGTTCTTCTACCCGCCGACCGTGCTCGACGACTGCGCTCCGGGGATGTCGGTGGTGCGTGACGAATCGTTCGGCCCCGTGCTCACCGTCGAGCGTTTCAGGGACGAGGACGAGGCGGTCGCGCTCGCCAACGACACCGTGTACGGCCTGACGGGGGCGGTCTGGTCGCAGGACACCGGGCGCGGGCAGCGCGTGGCGTCGCGGATGCGGGCGGGCACCGTATGGATCAACGACTTCCATCCGTACGTGCCCCAGGCCGAATGGGGCGGGATGAAGCAGTCCGGCTTCGGGCGGGAGCTGGGGCCGGCCGGGCTGGGTGAGTACCAGGAGGCCAAGCACGTCTGGCGCAATCTCTCACCGAGCCCTCAGGGATGGTTCGAGTGAGTACACCAGGTACGCCACCGAACCAGGGGCCGGGCGCGAACGGACCGGGCGCCGACGGATCAAACCCCAGCAGCCCCGCAGCACCGACAGACCCTGCCGCGCAAACCCCCGCCAGGACCCAGCTCCAGGACGACGACGACGCGCTCGGCGCACTCGGCTACCGTCCCGAACTCAAGCGGACCCTCGGCAACTTCCACACCTTCGCCGCCGGAATCAGCTACATCTCGATCCTGACCGGCACCTTCCAACTCTTCTACTTCGGTGTCAGCTTCGGCGGCCCCGCCTACTGGTGGTCCTGGCCGATGGTCTTCGTCGGCCAACTGATGGTGGCCCTGTGCTTCTGCGAGCTGGCCGCCCGCTATCCGGTCGCCGGCTCCATCTACAACTGGGCCAAGAACATGGGTGGTCCGCACATCGGCTGGCTCGGCGGCTGGATGATGATGACGGCGACCATGGTGACGCTGTCGGCGGTGGCACTCGCGTACCAGATCACGCTGCCGCAGATCGACAGCCGGTTCCAGTTCATCGGAGACGGCGCCGGCAAGTACGACGCCGCGAGCAACGCCGTACTCCTCGGCTCGGTCCTCATCCTCTTCTCCACCACCGTCAACGCCTTCGGTGTCAAACTCATGGCGCGGATCAACTCCGCCGGTGTCTTCATCGAACTGATCGCCGCCGTCGCCCTGATCATCTTCCTGGCCGCCCACATCACCCGCGGCCCCAGCACCGCGCTGACCGACACACAGGGGCACGGCGCGGGCCAGACGCTCGGGTATTTCGGCGCGTTCCTCACCGCGTCGCTGGCCTCCGCGTACGTCATGTACGGCTTCGACACGGCGTCGTCGCTCGGCGAGGAGTCGCACAATCCGAGCCGTAACGCACCGCGTGCGATCCTGCGCGCGCTCGTCGCGTCGTTCCTGATCGGCGGACTGATCCTGCTGTTCGCCCTGCTGGCGGTGCCCAATCTGGCGGACAAACGGCTGCGTACGGACGGCTTGCAGTTCGTTCTGCTCGACACGCTCGGGTCGACCATCGGCGAGGTCTTCCTGTGGTGTGTGGTCATCGCGATCACCGTCTGTGTGCTGGCGGTTCAGGCGGCCGGCATCCGGCTGATGTTCGCCATGGCACGCGACAACAACCTGCCTGCGGGCTCGGTGCTCGCGCGGGTCAGTCCGCGTTTCCACACGCCGGTCGTGCCCGCCATGCTGATCGGTGTCGTGGGCGTCGTCATCCTGGTCATCAACATCAATCAGCCGCAGATCTTCTCGGTGATCACGAGCATCGCGATCATCATGATCTATCTGGCCTATCTGCTGGTCACCGCACCCATGCTGGTCAAGCGGCTGCGTGGCGAGTGGCATCCGGCGAAGGGCAGCTTCACGCTGGGCCGGTTCGGACTGCCCGTCAACATCCTCGCCGTGTTCTGGGGCGCCGCGATGTCGCTCAACCTCGCCTGGCCGCGCGCCGAGGTGTACAACGCGACAGGCCCGCAGCACTGGTATCTGCGCTGGGGCGCCTTCGTGTTCATCGGCATCGTCGCGGTCGGCGGCTTCGCCTACTACTGGTTCGTCCAGCGGCACAAGACGGGGGTGCTCGCCGAGCACCAGGTCCAGCCGGCCACCCCTGCGTCGCCCGCCCAACCCCCTCCCCCCACCCCCGCCGAGTAGCCGCCCCCCCACTTCCCGCACTTCCCGCACTTCATGCACCTGGAGAAGCGATGTCCGCAGCAGACCGCACGCCCGAGTTCGACTACGTCGTCGTCGGTGGTGGTACGGCCGGCGCCGTCGTTGCGGCGCGTCTGACCGAGGACCCCGGCGTCACCGTGTGCGTACTGGAAGCCGGCCCCTCGGACGTGGGCGACGACAGCATCCTGAGACTCGACCGGTGGATGGCGCTGCTGGAGTCCGGCTACGACTGGGACTACCCGGTCGAACCGCAGGAGAACGGCAACGACTTCATGCGCCACGCCCGCGCCAAGGTCCTCGGCGGCTGCTCCTCGCACAACTCGTGCATCGCCTTCTGGGCGCCCGCCGAGGATCTGGACGAGTGGGGTGCCCTCGGCTGCACCGGCTGGAGCGCGGCGGCCTGCTTCCCGCTCTACCGGCGGCTGGAGACCAACGACGCGCCCGGCGACCACCACGGCCGCTCGGGCCCGGTGAACATCATGACGATCCCGCCCGACGACCCGTGCGGCAGTGCCCTGTTGGAGGCGTGTGCCGCCGCCGGAATCCCCACCACACCGTTCAACACGGGCCGTACGGTGCGCCGGGGAGCGCACTGGTTCCAGATCAACTCCCTGCCGGACGGCACGCGTTCGTCCGCCTCGGTGTCGTATCTGCACCCGATTCTCGGCAAGCGGCCCAATCTGGAGGTGCGCACGGGGCGTCAGGCGAAGCGGCTGCTGTTCGACGACACCGCCGATCGCTCCCGCTGCACGGGAGTTGAGTACCTGGAGCCGGACACCGTGCACAGCGGCACCGTCTCCGCGCGCCGTGAGGTCGTGGTCAGTTGCGGGTCGATCGACTCGCCGAAGCTGCTCATGCTGTCGGGCATCGGCCCGGCCGGCCATCTGAGGGAGAGCGGTGTCGACGTACGGGTCGACTCCCCCGGCGTCGGCTCCCATCTCCAGGACCACCCGGAGGGCGTAATGATGTGGGAGGCGAAGCAGCCCATGGTCACCAGCTCCACGCAGTGGTGGGAGATCGGGATCTTCGTCGACACCGAGCCGGGACTGGACCGGCCCGACCTGATGTTCCACTACGGCTCGGTGCCCTTCGACCTGAACACCTACCGGCGCGGCTACCCGACCACCGACAACGCGTTCTGCCTGACGCCGAACGTCACCCGCGCCCGGTCCCGCGGCACGATCCGGCTGCGATCGCGCGACTTCAGGGACAAGCCGAAGGTCGATCCGCGCTACTTCACCCACGAGCACGACATCCGGGTGATGACGTACGGACTGCGGCTCGCCCGCGAGATCGCCGCGCAGGCACCGATGGCCCGGTGGCGGGGCCGGGAGCTGGCGCCGGGGCGCGAGACCCGGTCGGACGGGGAGCTGCTGGACTACATCCGTAAGACGCACAACACCGTCTACCACCCGGCCGGCACGGTACGGATGGGTCCGGTGGACGACGCCGACTCGCCGCTCGACCCGTGGCTGCGGGTGAAGGGCGTGACCGGGCTGAGGGTGGCGGACGCGTCGGTGATGCCGTTCCTGCCGACGGTCAATCCGTGCATCACGACGATGATGATCGGCGAGAAATGCGCGGACATGATCAGGGCGACCTGAGCCGAGCGCGGGCGGCCGGGACGCAACCTGGTCGCAACGTCCGCGCTCCTAGCCTCGCGGTGAGCGCCGTCCAAAGGCGGGCGGCACCCTCACCGGGAGGCCACAGAGATGACCCGATACGCAGCGCCGGGCACCGACGGCGCGATCGTTTCGTACGAGTCCCGTTACGACCACTGGATCGGCGGCGAGTATGTCCCGCCGGCCCAGGGCAAGTACTTCGAGAACCCGAGCCCGGTCAACGGCCGCCCCTTCACCGAGATCGCCCGAGGCACCGCCGCCGACGTCGAACGCGCGCTGGACGCGGCCCACGGCGCCGCGCCGGCGTGGGGCAAGACGTCGGCCGCGACACGCGCGGACATCCTCAACAAGATCGCCGACCGCATGGAGGCGCGTCTGGAGGAGCTGGCCGTCGCCGAGACCTGGGAGAACGGCAAGCCGGTACGCGAGACGCTTGCCGCCGACATCCCGCTCGCCATCGACCACTTCCGCTACTTCGCGGGCGCGCTGCGGGCGCAGGAGGGCACGCTGAGCGAGCTGGACGACGACACCGTCGCGTACCACTTCCACGAACCGCTGGGCGTGGTCGCGCAGATCATCCCGTGGAACTTCCCCATCCTGATGGCGACATGGAAGCTGGCGCCCGCGCTGGCGGCGGGCAACGCCGTCGTGATCAAACCGGCCGAACAGACCCCGGCGTCGATCCACTACTGGATGAGCCTGGTCGCCGATCTGCTGCCGCCGGGTGTCGTCAACATCGTCAACGGCTTCGGCGTCGAGGCGGGCAAACCTCTCGCGTCCAGCGCGCGGGTGGCGAAGGTCGCGTTCACGGGCGAGACCACGACGGGGCGGCTGATCATGCAGTACGCCTCCGAGAACATCAAGCCCGTCACGCTGGAACTGGGCGGCAAGAGCCCGAACCTCTTCTTCGACGACGTCTCGTCCTCGGACGACGACTTCCGGGACAAGGCACTTGAGGGCTTCACCATGTTCGCCCTCAACCAGGGCGAGGTGTGTACGTGTCCCTCGCGCGCGCTCATCCAGCGGGGGCACTACAGCGAGTTCCTGGAGGCGGGCATCGCCCGTACCGAGGCGATCGTGCCGGGCCACCCCCTGGACACGGACACGATGATCGGCGCCCAGGCGTCCAACGACCAGCTCCAGAAGATCCTTTCGTATCTGGACATCGGTCAGCAGGAGGGCGCCAAGATCCTGACGGGGGGTCAGCGAATCGAGTACGAGGGCGAGTTGGCCGGGGGTTACTACGTCCAGCCCACGATCTTCGAGGGCGACAACCGGATGCGGGTCTTCCAGGAGGAGATCTTCGGCCCGGTGCTCGCGGTGACGTCGTTCAGCGACTTCGACGACGCGATCAAGACGGCGAACGACACGCTGTACGGCCTCGGCGCGGGAGTCTGGACCCGCGACATGAACACCGCGTACCGCGCGGGCCGCTCGATCCAGGCGGGCCGGGTCTGGACGAACTGCTACCACGCCTATCCGGCACACGCGGCGTTCGGCGGCTACAAGCAGTCGGGCATCGGCCGCGAGAACCACCGCATGATGCTGGACCACTACCAGCAGACGAAGAATCTCCTCGTGTCGTACTCGCCGAAGAAGCTGGGCTTCTTCTAGACGCCAGGGAAGGGAAGGGCACCTGACCAGGGCGAATGCCGGTCAGGCGCCGTGGCCCGCGCGCGGCATTCGGACGAGCACCGGAGGGATGGGCACCGCCCGTGTGGCCTTGGCTGTGGATGGCGGCGCCCCTCATCGACATGGACTGGTGCCGGGTGATCGCGTACGAGGCGAGCAATTCGGACGACGGGCCGCGCGGCAGGCAACCCCTGGGGCGCCGAGGCGTCAGGCGCGGTAGGCAGCCCAGACGGAGCGCTCGGTGCGTACGACGAGATCGTCGCGGCGCAGGATGCTGTGCGGGCCGTCCGTGTCGAGAAGCCTGTCGAGTGCGGCAAGGTCCTCGGCGCTGAGTGCGGGTGCGGCGACGTCGCGGATGCGTCGCAGGCTGCCGTAGGCGTAGCGTCCGATCGCTTCGCCGCGCTCAGCTTCGATGTTCACGGTGATGGTGCGCTCGTCCTGGACGGTGAACCCGGCTGCGGTGAGCATCGGGCCCCAGTCGGCGCCGCGGTGCGGGACGTGCTCGGCGTGGAAGCTGTCGGTCGCGGCATGGGCGCGTTCTTCGAGGCCGGGCCGGTCCTCGGGGGCGTCCGCGGGCAGGAAGCGGGGGAAGCCCGCGAGCTCGACGACGGCGAAGAGGCCGCCGGGAGCGAGCAGGTCGTGGACGCTTCTGAGGGCGCGGTCGGGGTCGGCCATGTGGTGCATCGAGGCCGAGGCCCACACCAGGTCCGGTGTGCCGACGTCGGGCCAGTGGTTGGTGTTGAGGTCTGCTTGCAGGGTGCGCACGCGCTCCTGCACGCCGCGGGCGTACGCCTTTTCGCGCAGGAGCTGGAGGTGCCCGGCCGACGTGTCGACAGCGGTGACGTGTGCCTCGGGGAACCGATCGAGGAGCGCGAAGGTGCCCGCTCCGGTGCCACAGCCCAGGTCCACGACCTGTCGCGGCTCGCTCTTGAGCGGCAGCCAGGCGGTGATGGACGCGAT
Organism: Streptomyces sp. NBC_01506; assembly: GCF_045040295.1. NCBI lineage: Bacteria > Bacillati > Actinomycetota > Actinomycetes > Kitasatosporales > Streptomycetaceae > Streptomyces > Streptomyces sp. NBC_01506. The sequence continues at coordinate 295,296 of NZ_CP109422.1, forward strand.
GTGCTCGGCGAGTACTTCGGCGTCCAGGTCAAGGATTTCCGCCTGGCCGCTGTCGTCGTGCGACTGGTGGTGGCCGTGTGAGTCGTCATGGTGGGAGGTGTGCTGGTGCGCTTCGGTCATAGAGACACCGTAAGACGGTCATGCGTGGATAGCGCGGCTGCTTGCGGAATGCACAAGAAGGTGGCTCGGCGCGCTGCTCGCCAGGCAAGAGCGCCCCACGGAGCGGGGACCTCGGGCGCGGTCGCCGCGCTCTAATCGCAAGGGCCCTGCGCGCCTCCGCGGTCGGCTTCGGCGCCGTCGGCGCCGGCGTCCTTCTGGTGGCTGCGGCGGGCGTCGCGGTCGAAGATGCCCATGATCTCGCACGGTCCGCCTGCGGCGCCGATGGCGTGCGGCATCATGGTGGGGAACTCGGCGGCCTGATTGGTCTCGATACGAAAGCGCCGGTGGCCGAGCATGAGGATGGCGGTGCCGGACAGTACGACGAGCCATTCGCGGCCGGGGTGGGCGCGCATGCGGGCCGGGTTGTCGGGCGGCGGGTCGGTCATCCTCTGACGCATCACGCTCATGCCTGGGTCGCCCTTGATGGGCCAGCGCATCAGACCGTGGGTGCCGTCGATCATCGGGCTGATGACGACGTCGTCGGCGGCGTTCTCCACGAGCTGGTCCAAGGTGGTGTCCAGGGCGCGGGCGAGGGTGACGAGCTGGTCCAGCGCGAGGCGGCGTTGGCCGTTCTCGATGCGGCTGAGTGAGGACTGGCTGAGGTTGGCCCGGGTGGCCAGTTCCTCCAGGGACCAACCCTGTGCGACGCGCAGCGCGCGGATCCGTTTGCGTACAAGGCTGTCAAGCTGCCCATCTTCTTGCGTCATGAGCAACATGGTATGCCCTTGATGCAAGGCGGGTTTAACGTCGAACGACAGATGGTCCAGCGGGGGCCATGTACGACGAAAGGATGCGACATGTCTGCGCAGACTTCCCGCTACGACAGCGACAGGCTGCCCGCTGTGACCGTGGACGTTGTGGTGATCGGCGGCGGCGCCGCGGGCCTGAACCGCGCACTGATGCCGGCCCGCTCGCGCCGCTCGGCCGTCGTCATCGACAGCGGCACTCCACGCAACGCCCCAGCGGCGGCCACGCACGGCTTCATCGTCCTGGACGCCCAGGTCGGTGCCTCCGCTGCGGCCGGAGCCCTGGCCGGGTCCCACATCAACGCGGTGCCGGCCGTCGCGGACACCGACGCCGCGCTCGCCGCCGCCGCCGTACAGAAGACCACCGGCTGACGCGTAAGTCCCGCTGATGAACAACCGCGCGACCGCCGTCCGGCGGTCCGCGCGGTGAGCAAGTCCCTCTCTCACCGACTTGGCGACCGGACCTGTCCCGGCGCTGATTCCGCATGCCCTTTTCGGAAGGAAATCATGAGTATCAATCAGTCTGCTCAGGCGGCGGCGCCGGTCAGCGGCGGGGATGCGCCCGACGCGCGTCAGATGCGCGCGATCCTGATCGCCGTCTCGATCGCGCTGATGGCTGTCATCGCCTCCGTGTCCGGGCTGAACGTCGCCCAGACCCACATGGCCATCGAGTACGACGCCTCGCAGACCACCGTCCTGTGGATCATCAATATCTACACCCTCGCCCTGGCCGCGCTGCTGCTGCCGCTCGGCGCCATCGGTGACCGGCTGGGCCGAAAGCCCATGCTGATCACCGGACTTATCATCTTCGGTGCCGCCGGGGTCGTGGCAGGACTCGCTCCGTCCGCCGGGGTGATGATCGTCGCGCGTGTGGCGGCCGGTATCAGCGCCGCGATGATCATGCCGATCACGCTGGCCGTCATCACCTCCACCTTCCCCGAGGAGCAGCGGGGCAAGGCGATCGGTGTGTGGACCGGTGTCGCCGGAGGCGGCGGCATCCTGGGCATGTTCCTCTCCGCCGTGCTGGTCGACGTCGCCGACTGGCGCTGGCTGTTCGTGCTGCCCGTGGTCCTGGTCGTCGTCGCGCTGGCGATGACGCTGAAGTCTGTGCCCAACTCCCGCGAACGCGCCGCCCATTCCTTCGACACCATCGGTGCTCTGGTCTCCACCATCGCCGTGATCGGTCTCATTTTCGTCCTGCAGGAAGGCCCCGAGCGCGGCTGGACAGCCCCCATCACCCTGATCAGCCTGGCCGTCGGCGTCGTCGCCGCCATCGCCTTCGTTGCCTGGGAGCTGCACCGCCGCGACGCCTCGCTGCTGGACGTACGCCTGTTCCAGGAACGCGGCCTGGCCTCCGGCTCGATCACCCTGTTGGTCGTCTTCGGCGTCCAGGCAGGTATCGCCGTGGTCCTCTTCCCGTTCTTCCAGGCTGTGCTCGGCTGGTCGGGGCTGCTGTCCACGGTGGCGATGATGCCGATGGCCGTCATGATGATGATGGCCTCGGGCCTGGCCCCGAAGATGGCCGCCAAGATCGGCGCCCGCTCCACCATGACCGTGGGCGTCGCCCTGGCCACGCTCGGACTGGCCCTGATGGCGCTGTTCGTGTCCGTCGACGGCGGCTACCTGTCCATCCTGGCCGGCATGCTCGCCATGGGTACCGGCATGGGTCTGTCGATGACACCCTCCACCGAGGCCATCACCAGCTCCCTGCCCCGCGCCAAGCAGGGGGTTGCCTCCGCCCTCAACGACGTCACCCGCGAACTCGGCACCGCCCTCGGCGTCGCGATGCTCGGCGCGCTCCTGGCCGGCGGCTACCGCAGCGCCATCGACGACAAGCTCGACGGCATCCCCGACGGGGCCGCGGACAGCGCACGCGAAGGCATCGCCAACGCCATCGAGGTCGCGCCCGAGACCGGCAGCCACGCCCAGGACCTGATCCACGCCGCCCAGCAGTCCTTCGTCGACGGCTGGCAGCAATCCATATGGATCGGCGCCGCCGTCATGGCCGCCCTGCTCGTCCACGTCGCCCTGCGCGGCCCGAAGCACACCGCGCCCCGCCGGCTCAATGACAAGGCAGCCCCGGCGAACGGCATGTCGAGGGCGGCGTAGACGGCACCGGAGTCGGGGGCGGCGTTGTCCGCCAGCGCCTCGACCAGTTCGGGAGTGGTCGGCCCCCACAGACCCTCGGCCGCAGTGGTGGTGACGACCAGTGGGATGCCCAACACGGTCGCCGCCCGAGCCAGCGCCACCACGTTGTGCTTCAGGTCGCCGACCGGGATGTCCCGGACGTCGGAGAGGAGGCCCACCTGATGGTCGACCAGCACCACGGCGGCCGTTCTCCCGCGTAACCGACTCCTGGAACTTGCCGCGCTCGCTCATCGTCTTCCGCTCCTTCGAGGGTGGAACCTTGAGCAGGGCTTCGACGACATCCAGCCCCGCGCCGGCGCCGTCCTCGCCTCGCGCACCTGCGACCCGACGGCATCCGTGCGAGCGAACTCGCACGCATCTCCGGACAGCACAAGCAGGTCATCAGCACCCTTGTCGACGACCTTGAACGCCTGGGTTACGTCGAACGCAAACCCGACCCCGCGGATCGCCGGGCCAAACTCATCCACCCCACCGGACGCGGCCTGCTCCAGATGGATGCCGCCACCTCCATCATGCGGACGATCGAGGAGCGCCACGCGAAGGCGCTGGGCAAGCAGGAGTACGACGCCTTCAAGGCCACGCTCCACCGCGTGGCCGCACTCCAGCAGGGGACAGAGCACAACAGCGAAGGCGCCAGGACAGCGCCGGGCAGGGGCAACTGAGGGCGCTCCTGTTCATCCCGGTGCCGCCGCCCTCGGCCGAGGCCCGGACACCCCGTCAGATGCTCGACCGAGGCCGTCCGTTGGGCCGTACGCGGCCCCGCGTTCACCGTCCCGGCCGAGTCGGCGGAGTCCGACGTCCTCGTGGTCGATTGATCATGTTCCGTCAGTCCGATGGTCAACTGATGTACAGCGACTCGGGCTGGAGTGCGGCGGTGATATCCAAACAATCTCTTCCCGAAGCCCTGAGCAGCGCGACACGCCGAAGATTCCTGACCGTCACGGGCGCCGCCGCCGGCCTCGCCCTTTCCGGCGCGCTTCCCGGGATCCAGCCGGCGTCGGCCGCTCCGGCGGCCCGGACCAAGGACGACCCGTTCACCCTCGGCGTCGCGTCGGGCGACCCGCTGCCCGACAGCGTCGTGCTGTGGACCCGCCTCGCACCCGATCCCCTCGCCCCCTTCGGCGGGATGGACCGCCGGGTCTATCCCTTGCGGTGGGAGGTGGCCACCGACGAGCGCTTCCGCCACATCGCTCGGCGCGGCACCACGCGGGTCTCCCCCGAGTTCAGCCACAGCGCCCATGTGGACGTGCGCGGACTACAGCCGTGGCGGGAGTACTTCTACCGCTTCCGCAGCGGAAAGTTCATCAGCCCGGTGGGGCGGACGAAGACCGCTCCGGCCCCCGACCAGCTCGTACCGCACCTGTCCATGGCCTTCGCCTCCTGTCAGGCGATCTGGGAGGGCTGGTACACCGCCCACCGCGATCTGGCCGCCCGTGACCACGACGTGGTGCTGTTCCTGGGTGACTACATCTACGAGTTCGGCATCGACCGGGGTATCCGTCCCGGCGACGGCGACGAGCACAACACCCGTCAGGCGGTGACCCTGGACGACTACCGGCAGCGTTACGCGTACCACAAGCTCGACCCGGATCTTCAGGCCGCGCACCACTCCGCGCCGTGGATCGTCGTCTTCGACGACCACGAGGTCGTCGACAACTGGGCGGGCCCGTACGCCGGCAGCACACCGACCGACCAGTTCCTGGTCCGCAGGGCCAACGCGTTCCGCGCCTACTGGGAGAACATGCCGCTGCGCGCGCCGCAGGCGCCGCAGGGCCCGGACATGCGGTTGCACCGGCGGCTGCGCTACGGACGCCTGGCGGAGTTCTCCATGCTCGACACCCGCCAGTACCGTGACGACCAGGCCAACGGCGACGGAACCAAGGCCCCCAACGAGGCGACGGCGGACCCGGCGCGCTCCATCCTGGGCAGCTCCCAGGAGCGTTGGCTGCTGGACGGGCTCGGCCACTCGCAGTCCCGCTGGAACGTCCTGGGCCACCAGACCGCCATCACCCTGCTCGACACGGTCTCCGGGCCGAACATCGCGGTTCCGATGGACACCTGGGACGGCTACAGCGCCTCCCGCGACCGTATTCTCGGCGGAATCGCGGCGCGCGGCGTCAAGAACGTCGTCAGCCTCGCCGGTGACCTCCACCGCAGCCTCGCCGGCGACCTCGCCCTCGACTTCCACGACCCCGACTCACCGGTGGTGGCCACCGAGTTCGTCGGGACGTCCATCACCTCCGGCCTGGACGGGCAGGACCTCGACGCCGGCGGCAAGGTGCTCCTCGAGGAGAACCCGCACCTGAAGTTCGGCAACTTCCAGCGCGGCTACGTCAGTTGCAAGATCACCCCGGAGCTGTGGCAGTCCGAGTTCCGCGTCTGCGACAAGGTCACCGTCCCGGACGGCAACGTGACGACCCGGACCGTACTCGCCGTCGAGAACGGCGTCGCCGCCGTCCAGCAGGCTTGAGGAGCACCCTGTGAAGAAGACCTTTGTCACGACTCTCGCCATCGGTTTCGTCGCCACCGTCGTCGCCGTCGGCGGTACCGACGGCCGGGCGGTGGCTCGCGATCGCCCGCAGTCGAAGCCCTCGGGCTCCGACGTCGTCCTGTCGGCCTCGCCCGCGAGCCTGACCGCCAGTGAACTCCCCTGTCTGCCCACGGCGGTCGGCGTCACCCTGACCAACACCGGAAAGAACGCGGTCTTCGCCGACGCGACCATGGCCGCCGACGCGCCGATCAAGCTCACGGACACGATCTTCTCGACGTATCTGCCGGCCACCGACCCCGATCAGCCGGTGACCCGGTCGGTGGGCGTCCGGGTGCCGCGGGGAACGGCCCCCGGGACGTACGACGTGAAGCTGGCCAGCGGCAAGCAGCGTGTGGTCGTGCCCGTGACGGTCGAGCCCGTCCCCGAGCCCGCGCCGGGAACCAACCTGGCCTACGGTCAGCAGGCCACCGCGTCCTCCACCCACGGCAACTTCAAGACCTGTGGCGCCGTGGACGGAAACGCCGACTACCGCGACTGGTCGACCAAGACCGGATGGAACGACGCCGACAAGGGCGCCTTCCCCGACTGGCTGGCCGTCACCTGGCCGGAGCCGGTCGAACTCGGACGCGTCGAGACCGTCACCTACGCCACCCCGACGAACCCGGCCGCCAGGCAAGGCATCAAGGACTTCGACGTGCAGGCCAAGTCCGGCGACGAGTGGGTGACGGTGGGCTCCTACCGTGGCAACACCCTCGACCGCATCGTGACCACCTTCGACCCGGTCACCACCGAATCCATCCGGATCATGGTGTACGCGTCGAACAGCGCCGACTACTCGCGCCTCCTCGAAGTCGAGGCATACGCCCCCCAGTAGAACGGCATCTCAACGATCAACGGCATGTCGGCCAAGGCATCGCACCCACCCCCCACCCCGCCCCGGTACAGACGAACACGTCCTGTACCGGGGCTGACCGCGTTTTTGAACGAGTCCGCCGACGCGCCGACGGATCCGGTCACGAACGAGGTCGCAGCAGTTTGCCGAGGATGCCGGAGAGCTGTTTACGCTCCGTAGCGCTGAGGGCTTGGAAGGTCCCGTCCAGGAACTCGGGCACGGCATCTTCAGCCTGGGCGAGAAGCCGCCGGCCGGAATCGGTGAGGGTGACGGCGTACGCGCGGCGGTCTGCCACGTTTCGTTCACGCCGTACATGGCCTGCCTGTTCCAGGCCGTCACAGATGCCGACCATCACGGTGCGGTCGATGCGCAGTTCGTCGCTCAGGACGCGCTGCGAGCAGGGGCCGACCTCCGCGAGCATCTTCAGCACCAGATGCTGGCCGACACCGAGCCCGAGCGCGCCGGCCCGTGCATCCGCGGCCCGCGCGACGGCAGTTGAGGCCCGGCACAGGGCGACGTCCAGGCGCTCCGCGGCGAGCCGGGGGAAGTAGTCGGTGCTTGCGCTGTCCGTGGTTGCGGATGGCATGCGGTCTCCCTCCTGACTGTCGCCAGCCTAGCAGTAATCATCTGCACTCAGATTGTTTGACCGCCAACCATCAGAATCGTATGCTCGCCAACTATCTGCGTACCAATCATTGGCGCACTGATGGAGGTCTGACGTGGACAAACCCGATGGACGCAAGCGAATGGCGCTTGTACTGCTCTGCGCCGCGGTGTTCCTGGACTCGATGGACCTGTCGCTGATGGGCGTCGCCCTGCCCGCGATCGGGCGGGATCTGTCGCTGTCGGAGGGAATGTTGCAGTGGCTGGTGTCGGGATACGCGGTCGCCTACGGCGGATTCCTGCTGCTGGGAGGCCGTCTGGCGGATCTGTTCGGCCGTCGCCGCGTGTTCCTGCTCTCCTTGGCGGTCTTCACGGCGGCCAGCCTGGTCGGCGGGCTGCTTTCGGACGGATGGGCGCTGGTCGTCACGCGAGTGGTCAAGGGGCTGGCCGCGGCGCTCACCGCCCCGGCGGCCCTGTCCCTCATCACCACGACGTTCACCGAAGGCGCCCCGCGCAACCGGGCACTCGGCGTCTACGCCCTGGCCGGCGCCGCCGGATACAGCGGCGGACTCATCGCCTCCGGGCTGCTGACCGAGGTCAGTTGGCGACTGGTGTTCTTCTTCCCGGTGCCGATCGCCCTGCTGGTCCTGGTCCTCGCGCCGATGGCGCTGCCGAGAGTGGACCGCTCGCGCGGCACGGCCCGGGGCTTCGACGGAGCCGGCGCGGTCACGATCACGGCGGGAGTGCTGCTGCTCGTGTACGCGCTCACCGAGACCACCTGGCCGGCCGGAGCGGCGGCGGCCCTGCTGCTGGTCGCCTTCGTGCTGATCGAGCGCCGGCACCGGCTACCGCTGCTCCCGCTGAATGTCTTCCGGTCACGCGGTCTGGTCACCGCCAACCTCGCAGCGCTCGCCTGGGCCTGCGCGACCATCGGCTGGCAGTTCTCCGCCGTCCTGTATCTCCAGCAGGTCCAGGACTACGGGGCTCTGGCGACCGGCCTGGGCATCGCCCCCATGGGGCTGGCCATCGTGGTGGCCGCCAACCTGGCCGGACGATTGATCGGCCGGTGGGGGCTGGGGCGGACGGCCGCCGTCGGAATGCTGATGCAGGGGGCCGGAATCCTGCTGTTCCTGCGGGCCGGCGACACCGCCGATTACGTCGCGGTACTGCTGCCGGCGCTGTTGGTGCACGGCGTGGGCAACGGTCTGTCCTTCCCCAGCCTCAACATCGCCGCCGTCCACGGGCTGCCCGACGAGCAGCAGGGTCTGGCCTCCGGTCTGATCACGTCGTCCGTACAGATAGGAGCCGGAATCGGCGTGGCCCTGCTGGCCTCGCTCATATCCATGGGCGGGCCAGAACTCGACGGCTACCGGTTCGCCTTCCTGGTGGCCGGCTGCTTCTCGCTGCTCGGCGCCGCCTTCGCGGCCTTCGGCCTGCGCGCCCGCGACAGCCATGAGACCCAGGTCCGTGCCTGAGTCCTGCCGCGACAACATCACCCCGCATCACCCGACAGCACCCGAATCCGAGGAGACTCCTGTGCCCCTGGACCTGACCCCCGACCAACTGCTGTCCACCACCCGCGCGGTGCGCAAACGCCTCGACCTGGACCGCCCGGTCCCACGGTCCCTGATCGAAGAGTGCGTCGATCTGGCCACCCAGGCACCGACGGGGCGCAACCGGCAGCGCTGGCACTTCATCGTCGTCACCGACCCCGACCGGCGCCGCCTCGTCGGGGATATCTTCCGCCGCGCGCTGGCGACCGGAGGCGGGCGGCCTCCGACCGAGCGGGACCTGCCGCGCATGTTCGCCCACCCCGGCTCGATGGAACGGATCTCGGACGGCCTGCGGCACTTGCACGACAACATCCACCGTGTGCCCGCCTTCGTCGTCCCGGCCGTCGAAGGCCGGACGGAAGACGCCTCCGTACTCGACCAGTCCATGACCTGGGGGTCCATCCTCCCGGCGGTGTGGAGCTTCATGCTCGCCGCCCGTGCCCGCGGGCTGGGCACCGTGTGGACCACGGCACAGGGCCCGCTGGAAAGGGAACTCGCCGACGCGCTCGCAGTGCCCTACGACGAGGTGATGCTCGCCGCCTTCATCCCGCTGGCGTTCACCCTAGGCACCGACTTCCAGCCTGCCCGCCGGATTCCTCGGGAGCAGGTCCTGCATTGGGAACGGTGGTAGTGGGGAACTGAGCCCGTCCCGGGGAACGGCTCCCTCCGGTCTCCCGGGCCACCCGGTCTACGCGTGGTCCGGCAGTCGGCCGGTGTAAGAGCGGATGTCGTCGCCGTCGCCGTCGAGGCTCGCCGCCCACGCGGCAAGTGTCCCGGGTGAGGAGGCGTCGGCCAGTACAGCGGCGGCCAGGCCGGAGGGTTGGCCGGCGTACTCGGCGAGTTCGTGCCACTGCTCCTCGCGCATCGACAGGTACCGGAGGCCCGGTATCGCGGCGAGCAGTTCGATGTCCCTCACCTTCGCCCGGGACAGGTCCAGCCCGTACAGCCGGGGGCAGTCGCGCAGCGGGGCCAGGGAGATGGCCTCGGCCGTCTCGGCCTGCCGCACTGTCACGGCCGCCAGTGTGCGATGACCGGCCAGCGGCGCCAGCTCCGCGCCGCAGGTCACGTACGCATGGTGTACGGGAGCCCGCGCCGCCGCGTCCGCGCCGTCGGATCCAGCGTCGGCGGTGTCCCGGCAGGCCGTGTCGACGTGGCGCCGGGGCAGCCCCGTCTCGATCCGCAGCTCCCCGTCCTCGGCGGCCACGTCACATCGGTAGTCACCTCGCTCCAGCGCCGCCAGGTGCAGCCGCAGCAGCTCGGTCACCGAATCGGCCACGTACACGGGGCCGTCGTCGTGGTGCGTCCCCACCCGGATCACTTGACCCGGACGCCCGCCCTCGGCCGGGTCCATGTCCACCGCCAGGAAGTCACCACCGGTGCTCTGCGCGAAGACGATCCAGCCGCGGCGGTCGGCCGACAACCGCACGGTGGGGCGCGGCATGCCGTCGGAGAGCACCGAACCGAGCCTGTGGTCCTTCCAGGTGTTGCCCGACGCCCACCAGTGGTCCGCGTGGTGCAGGGAGACCACTTGGGGCAGGTCCAGCCAGATATGGCGGTCGATGAGCCGTAGACCGTCGTCCCCGCCGTCACCGTCGGCCACGGCGTACAGTGCGCGCAGGTCGTCCGGGAGCGGTACGCCCAACTCCCGCTCGGCGTAACCGATCTCATCGGCCGACCGGGGAACAGGCAGCGTCTGGAGTCCCGGCCCTCGCTCGAAGATCTCCTCCCGCTCGCGCAGGTACGCCGACAGCAGCCGCACCGACTCCTGCGGATCCCCCGCCTGCGTCGGGTCCGTGGGGCCGGCCTGGAGATCACCGGCGTCGGGCGGCCGGACGTCGGGGCGCAGGACGTAGACATGGCCCGCCTCTCCCGGTGCCCCGCCCGGCTGCCGCACGATCGCCCGGCTGGTCATCGCCTCGAACCGGCCGTCGGGATATACCACGAGTTCGATGGTCAGCTCGTCGGCACCGGTGTCGTCCAGCTCGAGAATTCGCGTCAGGTATTCGGGCGTGCGCATGGGTCCGGGGCGCGACCTGCCGTTGGCGAGAGTGTTGACCGCTCCGTGACCGCCCGCGCCGTGCCGGTCGGCATGGGCGCTGATCGACGCCCGCTGCCACCCCTTGGGTGCCCCCTTGGCCATGCTGTGCGCCATGCGCCGCAACAGTGCGGTGATTTCCGGATTCTGCGGGCTGGTCACGCGGCTCCCTTTCGCCGGTCGGGTCACATCGTCCTGTGTGTGGCCCATTACAGCGTCAGCCACCGACAACGAGTCCAGGTCCATGACCCTCAACACCGGCACCCGGCCGGAGCGGATGCCGGTCAGACGCGCTCCGGTGAACAGGCCGCTGCCCCGGTCGGCAGGCCGGGGCAGCGGATCAGTGGGGCAGTGGTGCAGCCGGTGCTCAGCCGGTGATCTTGAACGTGGACGCCGAGTCGTTGCGGGTCGCGACCTGACCCGGGCGGAGGTTCCGCACGGTGTTCCCCGTGAAGTTCCCGGTGCCGGTGACTCCCGAGGTGATCCAGATTCCCTGGGTCGCCGGACCGTCGATCGTGTTGGTCCTCAGGGTCGCGGTGACGCGCGTACGGTCGATGTACAGGCCCGCGCGGAGGGCTCCGCGCATGACGTTGTCGGTCATGGTCACGTTCGTGTAGGCGTCGGGATACAGCGATGTGCTCGACGGAGAGCTGATCCGTACACCGTGCCGGACGCCGTTCCAGCCGCCACCGCCGAGCAGGACGTTCCCGCTGACCGTCGCGGACTCCAGGGGGTGCCCCGTGTCGCCGAACACACCGATGTCCAGGGCGCTGTTCGACGACACACTGTTCACCAGGTTGTTCTTCATCTCGATGTCCCGCCCGCCGGCTATCCGCAGGCCGTTGGCCCACCAGGGCGCGATCGCCGTGTTGTTGAGAATCTTCGCGCCGCTCAACTGGCCGTTGGTCCCGGCGGCGCCGGAGTCGGAGTACACCGCGAAGGAGTCGTCGCCGGTACCCCGTGCGAAGTTGTTCTGGACCGTGATGTCGAGGCCGAGTTTGTCGGGGTTCTTGGTGTTGCTGTTGTTGATGTTGTACCCGTCACCGTAGGTGTCGGCGGTCCGGCTGTCGCGAATGGTGCCGCCCGTGCCCGACAGCCAGTTGGCGTCGATGTGCCGCGTCCAGAGCCGTTCGACCTGCCAGCCACCGGCACCGCTGGCGTTGATTCCGTAGTCCGAGCCGCCGGTGCCACCGACTCCGCGCCAGACGGCGTTCGTATCGATCTGGAGGTCGGTGAGTGTGGTGCCGGAGCCCACCAGGATCTGTGAGCGCCATGAGTTCGCCGGAAGGGGGACCTTGCGATACAGCGTGGTGTACCACATGCCGGCTCCCTTCACGCTGACGCCGGTGAAGTCCAGCGGCTTGGCGACCAGGCTGTTCGTCAGATACGTGCCCCGCGGGATCCACACCGACTTTCCCTGCTGCCGGGCGGCGTTCACCGTGTCCTGGATGGCGGCCGTCGAATCCTTCTGGAAGTTCGGATCCGCGCCGTTGCTGACGACCGAGATCGAGTTCGCCGGCTGGGCGAGTGCGGCTCCGACGTTCTCCAGATCGACGGAGTCGATGTCGTAGAAGGCGGCGGTGTTGGCCGCGTCCTTCTTGAGCGTGATGGTGCTGCCCGGAGCGATGGGAGCACCTGTGACCCAGACGGGGAATTCGTTGTAGAAGTGGTAGGCCTCCCCGCCCGCGTGGGGGTCGTCCGGATTCGTCGTCGCGTTGCGGTAGTTCCACGCCTGCTGGGAGCTGAGCGTGATCGCCTGGCGGAGCGTTCCGTTCACATAGAGGTTCAGCGACGCGGTGATGCCGCCGCCGTCCGGTGCGTCGGGGATCGCGGCGCGGACCACGAGGGTATTGGCGTTCTTGCCCGTGTTGTTCGGTATCGTCACCGAACTTCCGGCGCCGCTCAGCTCGACGAAGGCGTAGCCCGAGGCTTCGCTCTCCAACGAGGCCGCGGTCGGTGCCGCCCCTCCCGGCCCGATGGAGCGAACTGCCGCGCCACCGCCGAGCTTTCCCGACTCGGCTTCGACCGTCACGAAGGGCGTCGTCGCGCCGGCCGCGGCAACCGCCTTCGCGTCAGCGCCCGTTCCGCCTTCTCTCGTCGCCGCTCCCGCGTGACCTTCGGTGCCTGGTACGAAGACCAGAGCGCCGGCGGCCAGCATCGCGATGCCGGAAAGCCACATGGAGACTCGTCGGACTCTTCGGTGCATGTGTCACCTCTGGTTCGAAATTGATGTCGGGGGGATCAAAGGGCTGCGAGCGGGCCGGGCCGAAGTCGCCCGCCGCGCCGGGCACTTGACGGGGAGGTGGGGGCAGGTGCGACTGACGGCCCGGCCGCGCCGTCATGTAAATCCATCGAGTTGCGTTAGTCAATACATCTGACAGCTCGACATAGGCACAGCGGGCGGGCCTTGGGGGGTGTCGAGGCTTCGAGGTGAAGCGCCGGAGGTACACCCCGTGGAGCGGTGATTCGCCACGAGATTCGGCAGTACAGCCACTGGACCAGGCGCGATCGGCGATCGCGCCCGCTCCCGGAGATCTGGGCGAACGTCTGGTCATCGTCGGCGGGGCGGGGCTTCGCGGCGAACGCCGCCCGTTCCGACTCGCTACGAGGCGCGGGCCGGTGCACTGTCTCATTCCGAGTTCGTCCAACATATTGACAAACTTCGGTGCCGGTTCATACGTTCACATGGCAGCCGGTTCAACTCGGCCCCAGCGGAGACCGCCGCTTCTCCCGAGCCAGGACAGTTGCTTCGCCCGGCCCGCGGGCGACCCCACCCGACCCCGACCGCCGCACCCTGCCGTGCGGCGCCGATGGGAGCGCGTATCACCTTGACCAGCGACAACCGGCGAGCACTCGTCGTCCGCGGCGGATGGGACGGGCATCAGCCCGTGACCATCAGTGACGGATTCGTCCCGTTCCTGGAGGAACGGGGATTCACTGTCGAGACCTCCGAAGATCTCGCGGTGTACGAGGACGCGGAGCGCCTGGCCGCCACCGATCTGATCGTCCAGTGCTGGACCCAGGGGACCATCACCCGGGAGCAGAGCGCCAATCTCGCCGCCGCGGTGCGCGCGGGCACCGGTCTCGCGGGCTGGCACGGCGGCATCATCGACTCCTTCCACGATCACGGATACCACCTGCTGACCGGCGGCACGTTCGTGATGCACCCGCCCGGTTTCCACGACCACACCGTGCGTGTGGTGCCCGAGCGCGCCGACCACCCCGTCATCGCGGGGCTCGGCGACTTCACCGTGCACACCGAGCAGTACTGGGTGCTGACCGACCCGCACAACGACGTCCTCGCCACCACCACCTTCCCGCCGGACGAACTGCACGACCGGCCTGCGGTGATGCCCGCCGTGTGGACCAGGACCTCCGGCGCGGGACGGGTCTTCGTCTCGGCCATCGGGCACAAGCCCGACGACTTCGACGTGCCGGAAGTACGCACGCTGACCGAGAGGGGACTGCTGTGGGCGAGCCGCTGAAGCCTTTGAACATCGGCATCGTGGGCGCGGGAAAGATCAGCGGCGCCTACCTCTCCACGCTACGGAGTCTTGACTCCGTACGGCTGACCGCCGTCACCGACCTCGACGAGGACCGGGCGCGGGCCGTCGCGGAACAGGCGCGGGAACAGGACGGGGCGGACGTGGCCGTACTGCCGTCCGTGGCCGCCCTGGTGGCCAGGGACGACGTGGACGCCGTTCTCAACCTCACCATCCCGGCCGCGCACGCGGAGGTCGCCCTCGCGGCACTGCGTGCGGGCAAGCATGTGTACGGCGAGAAGCCCCTCGCGGCCAACCGCGAAGAGGCCGACGCAGTGCTGGCGGCGGCGCGCGAGACGGGACTGCGGGTCGGCTGCGCGCCCGACACCGTCCTCGGCACCGGAACCCAGACCGCGCGCAAGGCGGTGGACGACGGGCTGATCGGCAGGCCCGTCGCGGCGACCGCCTTCATGACCGGCGCGGGCCACGAGCGATGGCACCCGGACCCGGAGTTCTACTACCGGCCGGGTGGCGGGCCGTTGCTCGACATGGGGCCGTACTACCTGTCGGCCCTGGTCCACCTCCTGGGCCCGGTGGTCCGGGCGACCGGAGCGTCCTCCCGGCCGCGTGCGCGGCGCACCATCGGCAGCGGTCCGCGAGCCGGGCACACCTTCCCGGTGGAGGTGGACACGCACATCACGGGCGTGCTGGAACACGCCTCAGGCGCCCTGTCCACGCTCGTCATGAGCTTCGACGTACGCGCCGCGCGGCTGCCGCGCGTCGAGGTGCACGGCACCGACGCCTCTCTGTCCGTGCCCGACCCGAACAACTTCGAGGGTGCGGTGGAGATCCACCGGGGTGACGGCTGGGAAGCCCTGCCCCCCTCCGCCGGCTACCCGGGCGCCGGGCGCGGCACCGGCCTCGCCGATCTGGCCGAGGCCCTGTCGGACGGGCGTCCGCACCGCGCGTCGGCGGAACTCGCCGCGCACGTCCTGGACATCATGCTTACGCTCATGGACGCGGCGGACCAGGGCCGCGCGCTCCCGGTGACCAGCACCTGCGAGCGCCCCGCCCCGGTGAACGCGTCCGCCCACTGATCGACACCGCGTCCGGCCGCGCCACCCGCGACCGTCCGCACACGCTCCCAGCAATCAGGAGACATCCTTCATGCACGACGACCGGAAGCTGGTCGAAGCACGTCTGGAGCGCGTCCTCAGAGAACGCATCAGGCCGGCTGTCCACCCCGTCACGACCCCCCTGGCCGTGGAGATATGGTCCACCGCGGACGAACCCGTCCCCGTGGCCGAGGGGCTGGCGGCACCGACCACACCCATCGCCCCCGGCACACCGTGGGGCCGGCCGTGGGGAACCAGTTGGTTCAAGGTGACCGGCACCGTCCCCGCCGAGTGGGCGGGCCGTACCGTCGAGGCCGTACTCGACCTCGGGTTCACCCCCCGGACCCCGGGTTTCCAGTGCGAGGGCCTGGTCCATCTGCCCGACGGCACCCCCGTCAAGGGACTCCACCCGCGCAACGCGTACGTCCGGGTCGGCTCACCGGTGGCCGGTGGGGAGCGGGTCCACTGGCGTATCGAGGCCGCGTCCAACCCCGACCTCGACGGCAGCGGGGTGCCGTTCCGGCCGACGCCGATGGGCGACAAGGCGACGGCGGGCGACGCGCCGCAGTACGTGCTCGGCGAGATGCGGCTGGCCGTCTTCGACGAGACGGTGTGGAACCTGGTCATGGACCTGGAAGTGCTCGGCGAGCTGATGGCGGAGCTGCCCGTCGACGGGGCGCGCCGCTGGGAGATCCTGCGCGCGATCGGCCGCGCCCTGGACGCCGTCGATCTCCAGGACGTGAACGGCACGGCCGAGGCGGCGCGTGACGCGCTCGCCGATGTGCTGGCCGCCCCCGCGTCGCCCGCCGCGCACCGCATCAGTGCCGTCGGACATGCCCATATCGACTCCGCCTGGCTGTGGCCGCTGCGCGAGACGGTGCGCAAGGTGGCCCGTACGGCGTCGAACATGACGGCGCTCCTCGACGAGGAGCCGGACTTCGTCTTCACCATGTCGCAGGCCCAGCAGTACGCCTGGATCAAGGAGCACCGGCCCGAGGTGTATGCCCGGGTCAAGAAGGCCGTCGCGGACGGCAGGTTCGTGCCCGCCGGCGGGATGTGGGTGGAGTCCGACACCAACATGCCGGGGTCCGAGGCGATGGCCCGCCAGTTCGTCCACGGCAAACGTTTCTTCCTCGAAGAGTTCGGCGTCGAGAGCGACGAGGCGTGGCTGCCGGACACCTTCGGCTTCGCCGCGGGTCTGCCGCAGATCATCAGGGCCGCCGGTGCCACCCGGCTGCTCACCCAGAAGATCTCGTGGAGCCGGACCAACTCCTTCCCGCACCACACGTTCTCCTGGGAGGGCATCGACGGCAGTCGCGTCTTCACCCACTTCCCGCCGGTCGACTCGTACAACTGCGAAATGACGGGCCGTCAGATCGCCCACGCGGCACGTAACTTCAAGGAGAAGGGTGTCGCCACCCGCTCCCTCGCGCCGACCGGTTACGGGGACGGCGGGGGTGGGACCACGCGTGAGATGGTCGCCAGGGCGGCGCGGATGCGCAGTCTGGAGGGCGCGGCGCGGGTCGAGTGGGAGGCCCCGGCCGACTTCTTCGCCAAGGCCGAGGCCGAATACCCCGAACCGCCCGTGTGGGTGGGCGAGTTGTATCTCGAACTGCACCGCGCCACGCTCACCAGCCAGGCGGGGACCAAGCGGGGCAACCGGCGCAGCGAGTCGCTTCTCACCGAGGCGGAGCTGTGGGCCGCCACAGCGGCGGCGCGCACCGATATGCCGTATCCCTACGAGGAGTTGGACCGGATCTGGAAGACGGTGCTCCTGCACCAGTTCCATGACATCCTGCCCGGCTCGTCGATCGCCTGGGTGCACCGCGAGGCCCGCGAGACATACGCGCGGCTCGCCGGGGAGCTGGAGGAGATCATCGCGGGCGCGCAGCGCGCGCTCGCCGGTGCCGCGCCCGACGGCGGCGAACTTGTCTTCAACTCCGCTCCGCACAACCGCTGTTCGGTCCCGGCGGGAGGCGCGGCGACCCCGGCCGCACACGGCGACGCGGTGCCGCCCGGCCCGCGCGAAGGCGGCGGGTATGTCCTCGACAACGGCCTGCTGCGGGTCGAGATCGACGCGCGCGGCCTCGTGGTCTCCGCGTACGACCGCACCGCCGACCGGGAGGCGATCGCCCCCGGGCAGGCGGCCAACCTTCTCCAGCTCCACCCCGACTTCCCCAACCAGTGGGACGCGTGGGACGTCGACGCCTTCTACCGCAACGTCGGCAGCGACCTCACCGAGGTGTCCGAGCTGAGCGTCGAGGGCAGCTCGGTACGTGTCGAGCGGGTCTTCGGGGCGTCCCGGGTCACGCAGCTTCTGTCGGTCCCGACGCACACCAAGCGGCTCGACATCGACACCGAGGTGGACTGGCACGAGTCCGAGCGCTTCCTGAAGCTCGCCTTCCCGCTCGACGTGAAGGCCGATCGGTACGCCTCCGAGACACAGTTCGGCCATGTGTACCGGCCCACCCACCAGAACACGAGCTGGGAGTGGGCCAAGTTCGAGGCGTGCAACCACCGATTCGTGCACGTCGACGAGCCGGGCTGGGGTGTCGCGGTTGTCAACGACGCCACGTACGGCCATGACGTCACCCGCGCCGTACGCACCGGCCCCGACGCGGGTACGACGACCACCGTGCGCGCGTCGCTGCTGCGGGCCCCCCGCTACCCGGATCCCGAGACCGACCAGGGCACGCACCGGTTCCGGCACGCGCTGGTGCCGGGCGCGACGATCGGCGACGCCGTCCGCGAGGGCCACCGGGTCAACCTGCCCGAGCGCCGGGTCACCGGGGCCGCCGCCACGTCGGTCGCGCCGCTGGTGAGCGTGGACGACGACGACGTCGTGGTCAGCGCCGTGAAGCTGGCCGACGACCGCGGCGGCGACCTGGTGGTACGCCTCTACGAGGCACACGGGGGCCGGGCCCGCGCCACCGTGCGTGTCGACGGCTTCGACGCCGGCCGGGCCGTACTGACGGATCTCCTCGAACGCCCGCTCCCGGACGCCGAGCCGCCGACGACCGCCGACGGGGGTGTCGTACTCGCCCTGCGCCCGTTCCAGATGGTGACCCTGCGCCTGCCACGCGTCTGACGAGGTGCCGCCCGGGACGGCGGCCGATCAGCGTGCGTATCTCCACAGAACAGCACATGTCAGTCAGTACATGAGGAAAGAAGCGCCCGCTCATGACAGCCGGAGCCGAACACCCCGAACGCCCCAGGGCGGTATGCGTCATGGACCCCGGTACCGCCGGGCTCGTACTGCCGCCGGACCAGCGCGCCCGGCTGTCCGCGCTGGTCCGGCTCGCGCCGGACGCCGCCGGGGCCGGTCTGAGGGCCGCGCTCGCCGACGCGGAGATCCTTGTCAGCGGCTGGGGGTGCCCCCGCCTGACGGCCGATGTCCTGGCGGGGGCGCCCCGGCTGCGGGCCGTGATGCACGCCGCCGGCACCGTCAAGCCGATCGTCGGCGACGCGCTCTGGGAGCGCGGGATCGTCGTGTCGTCGGCGGCGGACGCCAACGCGGGTCCCGTCGCCTCCTGCACCGTCGCCCTCATCACCCTGGCCGCGCGCCGGACGCTGACGACGGCGGCCGGTTACGCGGGCGGATGGCCGGACTTCGCCGACCGCCGGGGCGCCGACGGGCTCACGGTCGGCGTCATCGGCGCCTCGCGTATCGGGCGCCGGGTCATCGCCGAACTGGCCAGGTCCGACGCGGGATTCCGGGTGCTGCTGAGCGATCCGTACGTCACGGACGACGACGCGCGCGGGCTCGGCGCCGAGCGGGTCTCGCTCGCCGATCTGTGCGCGCGCTCGGCGGTGGTCAGCGTCCACGCCCCGCTCCTGCCCGAGACCACGGGCCTGCTCGACGCCACGACGCTCGCGCTCATCCCCGACGGGGGCGCGCTGATCAACACCGCCCGAGGGGCCATCGTCGACACGGACGCGCTGACAGCCGAATGCGCGTCCGGCCGGCTGGAGGCGTACCTCGATGTGACGGACCCCGAACCACTGCCGCCGGGCCATCCGCTGCTGTCTCTGCCGAATGTGCTGGTCACGCCACACATAGCGGGCGCACAGGGCAGCGAGGTACGAAGGCTCGGGCAGTACGCGGTCAGCGAGGTCGCCCGATGGGTGGCGGGCGAGCCGCTGCTCGGCGAGGTCACCCGCGAAGCACTCGCGCGCCTGGCCTGACGGGCGGCGCGAGTACGTACACCGACACAGACAAGGAGGCAGGACCGCCTCAACTCCGCACGACTTGCCAACCCGGGAGTGGCCGAAGACGCCCGCCTCCCGGTGAAAGGGCTTCACATCATGACAACGCTTGACCAACCCGCCGTCCGCACGGCCGAAAAGGCCGGGCAGACGGACAAGGGCCGACTGCGGCGGCTGCGTCCGCAGAGCCACCAGGACAAGGCCCTGTTCTGGTTCCTCATACCGGGCATCGTGGTACTGCTCCTCTTCCACTACATCCCGCTGCTGGGCAACATCATCGCGTTCCAGGACTACCAGCCGTTCATCGGCATCATGCACAGCCCCTGGAGCGGCCTGGACAACTTCGATGTCATCTTCAACGGCGACGACCAGTTCCTGAAGGCGCTGGTCAACACCCTGCAACTCACCCTGATCCAGGTCGTGTTCGTCTTCCCGGTGCCGATCGTGCTGGCACTCGCGCTGAACAGCCTGGTCAGCGAACGGGTCAAGAGGTGGGTGCAGAACATCCTGTACCTGCCGCACTTCCTGTCCTGGGTGGTCATCGTCGCGCTGTTCCAGCAGATGCTGGGCGGCACCGGCATGCTCAACCTGTTCCTCCAGGCCCAGGACCTGGGCACCTGGAACATCATCGGCAACCCCGACTTCTTCCAGACACTGATCACTTCCCAGGTGATCTGGAAGGACGCCGGCTGGGGCACCATCCTCTTCCTCGCGGCCCTCTCGCGCGTCGACAGCAATCTCTACGAGGCATCCGCCATGGACGGCGCCAGCCGCTTCCGGCAGACCTGGCACGTCACCCTGCCCGCCCTGCGCGGCCTGGTGATCCTGCTGCTCATCCTGCGCCTCGGCGACGCCCTGTCCGTGGGCTTCGAGCAGATCCTGCTCCAGCAGACCGCCGTCGGCCTGGACAGCAGCGAGGTACTGGACACCTACGTCTTCAACAACGGTGTCGTCGGCGGGCAGTGGGGTGTGGCCGCCGCTGTCGGCCTGGTCAAGGGCGTGGTCGGCATCCTGCTCGTGCTGGGCGCCAACAAGGTCGCCCATCTGTTCGGCGAAGAAGGTGTCTACCGATCATGACAACGATGTCTGAGACCCGCCCCGTACGCGGCGGGAAGCAGCGCGGTTCCTACAGCGCCATCCCCGGCGAGAGCCCCGGCTCCCCGCCGTGGCGCGCCCTGAAGTCGCTGCTCCTGCTGGTCTGCGTGCTCCTGGTCCTGGTGCCCTTCCTCGCGATCATCTCGACCTCGATCGCCGACCCCGCCCAGATCACCAAGGCCGGTGGCTTCGTGCTCTGGCCCGACAACCCGTCCTTCGAGTCGTACTCGGCGCTGCTCTCCGGCGGCCTGGTGTCCAAGGCGATGACGGTGAGCGTCGGGGTCACCGTGGTCGGTACCGCGCTGAGCCTCGTCACCTCCATCATGCTGGCGTACGGGCTGAGCCGGCCCGGCTCCTTCGGGCACAAGCCGGTGCTGATGCTGCTGCTGATGTCCCTGCTGTTCGTGCCGGGTGTCATCCCGACCTATCTGATGGTCAAACAGCTCGGCCTGATCAACAGCTACTGGTCACTGATCCTGCCCACCATGATCAACGCGTTCAACGTGATCGTGCTGCGCTCCTTCTTCATGAGCCTGCCCCGTGAGCTGATCGACGCCGCCCGTATCGACGGCGCGTCCGAGTGGTCGATCCTCACCAGAATCGTGATCCCGCTGTCCAAGGCGTCCATCGGCGTCATCGGCCTCTTCTACGCCGTGACGTACTGGAACGCCTTCTTCAACGCCCTGCTGTTCATGAACGACGCGGCCAAGTGGCCCATGCAGCTCGTGCTGCGCACCTACGTGGTCAACAACGCCTCGCTCAGCGGCGGCCAGATCGACGTCGCCGCGGGGGCGCCGGTGCCGCCCGCCCAGTCGCTCCAGGCGGCGATCCTCGTACTGTCGATCGTGCCGATCGTGCTCATCTACCCCTTCGTTCAGCGCCATATGAACAAGGGCGTCATGATCGGAGCGGTGAAGGGATGACCATGAAGCCACCACTCAACCGCCGCGGCTTCCTCGCCTCGACCCTCGGCGTCGGCGCCGGACTGGCCCTCACCGGCTGCGGCGACTTCAAGCCCAGGCCCGCCCAACTGGCCAACGCGAACGCGACGTTGCCCACGTACATCCAGTACAAGGGCGTGGCGACGTCGATGCCCGCCACGCAGGACGGCGTCTCCGCCGGCTACCAGCGCTTCCCGGCCGATCCGCCCAAGGCGTTCCCGGACGGCCCGCCCGCCAAGGGCCCCGGCATCAGCATCATGAACCTGATCTTCAACCCGGTGCCGCCGCCGGTGGAGAACAACGTGATGTGGCAGGCCCTCAACAAGTACATCGGCTGCGACATCAACTTCGAGATCACCCCGGTCGGTGACTATCCGCAGAAGTTCGCGGTGACGCTCGCGGGTGGCGACCTGCCGGACACGATGCTGATGCTGCCCTCGGACCAGAACAGCGCCGCCACCCCGGACATGCTGTACACCCTGTTCGAAGACCTCACCCCGCACCTGTCCGGCGACAACATCCGGGACTACCCCTACCTCGCCAACATCCCCACCGACTCCTGGCGCCCCTGCGTACGCAACGGCGGGATCTACGCCCTCCCCATGCCCCGCCCGGTCTCCGGCGGCCCCCTCTACACCCGGCTCGACCTGTTCAAGAAGAAGGACCTCGACCCGAACCCGAAGACCTGGCGCGAGTTCGTCCAGCTCTGCAAGGACATCACCGACCCCAAGGCCCATCAGTACGCCCTCGGCGACCCCGTCACCACATGGAACCTCGTGATGCAGATGCTCGGCGCGCCCAACTGGTGGCGCGAGGAGCGGGGCAGATTCACGCACCAGTGGGAGACCGATGAGTGCAAGCAGGCCATGGACGCGGTGAACCAGCTCAAGAAGGCGGGCGTCATGCACCCGGACGCCTTCGCCATCAAGGGCAAGTTCAAGGAGTGGTTCGGCAACGGCCAGATCGTCATGCACCCCGACGCTCCCGTGGCGTGGAACGAGCTGTACACCACGTACGGGGCCGTCTCCAAGGGCCTGGACATCGGCTACATGCTGACGCCCGACTGGGACGCCGGCACCACCGGGGGCCAGTGGCAGGGCCGGGCCAACTACGCCACGCTCATCGTCAAGAAGGCCCCCAAGGCGCGCATAAAGCAGATCCTGCGTGCCATGAACGCCCTCGCCGCGCCTTTCGGCACCGACGGATATCTGCTGCGCAAGTACGGCGTGCGGGGCCCCGACCACACCCTGAAGGGATCGGATCCGATCCCCACGCCGCAGGGCACGGCCGAGACGTATCTGCCGACGATCTTCGCCACCGACTCGCCGTTCACGCTCTACTACCCGCAGAAGCCGGAGATCGTGCCCGACCAGTACGCCTTCCAGCAGGAAGCCGTCAAGCGGTTGATCCCCAACCCCGCCGAGGCGCTGTACTCGGCGACGGACGCCAAGATGTCCAAGCTGTTCTTCGCGACGCTCGACAGCCTGCGGATGGGCATCATGCAGGGCCGCGACGACCTCGGTGAGTGGGACGGCGCGGTGAAGAACTGGCGGCAGAAGGCGGGCGACCAGATGCGCGCCGAGTACGAGCAGGCATGGGAGGCCCGTAACTCATGAACCGCACCCCCTCGCAGGCCCGCGCGCACTGGGAGCAGACCGCGGACCGCATGCTGCTCGCCGTACGGCCGTACGCCGCCGCCGGGCACGAACTGATCCACCTGCCAGGTACGCCGAGCCACAGCGGCGCCCACAGCGACGGCCTCGAGGGGTTCGCCCGCACGTTCCTGCTGGCCGGTTTCCGGCTGGCGGGGGCGGCGGGCGCGGACCCGCACGACCTCGCCGGGTGGTACGCGGCCGGCCTCGCCGCCGGCACCGACCCTTCGAACCCGGACCGCTGGCCCACCTTCGCCGAGTGCAACCAGGCCAAGGTGGAGGCGGCGTCCGTCGCGCTGGCGCTGCACGAGACCCGGCCGTGGATCTGGGACCGCCTCGACGAAGTGGTCAGGGAACGGATCCTCAACTGGCTGGCCCCGATGGTCGGCGACCTGATGCCCGGCAACAACTGGATCTGGTTCCAGGGCATCACCGAGGCGTTCGCCCGTACGGCCGGAGGCCGGTGGCGCCAGCAGGACCTGGACCGGACCATCGCGCTCACCGACGGCTGGTACGCGGGCGACGGCTGGTACTCCGACGGCCTCACCGGCGCCGGGCACCGCAACTTCGACCACTACAACGGCTGGGCGATGCACCTGTACCCGCTGTGGTTCTGCCGCATCCTCGGCGACGCGGCGCCCGACGGGCTGCTGGAGCGCTACCGGGACCGGCTGCGGCGGTTCCTCGAGGACCAGCGGCTGCTCGTCGGCGCCAACGGCTCACCGCTGATCCAGGGCCGCTCGCTCACCTACCGGCACGCGGCACTGGCGCCGGTGTGGACCGGCGCCCTGTTCGACGCCACCCCGCTGGCGCCGGGCGAGACCCGGGAGATCGCGACCCGTATGCTCGACCACTTCACCGAGCACGGGGCCGTCAACGACGAAGGGCTGCTCACCCTCGGCTGGCACCGGCCCTACCGGGGCATCCTCCAGGTCTACTCGGGGCCCGCGTCCCCGTACTGGGCGAGCAAGGGCTTCATCGGTCTCGCCCTGCCGCCGGACCATCCCGTGTGGACCGAGGAGGCGACCGGGCTCGCCGTCGAACAGGGCGATTTCGGGCGGGCGTTGGCCGCACCCGGCTGGCTCGTCTCCGGCACCGCGTCGGACGGCGTCGTACGGGTCGTCAACCACGGCGGCGACCACACCGACCCGGCACGGCCGCACGCCGACGACCCCTCGTACGCGCGCTTCGCCTACTCCACCCACACCGCCGCCGAGACCCCCGGCGACCCCACCGTCCCGGGCGGCGGCGCGCGGGCGGACCCGCTCGACAACGCGGTCGTGCTGCTGGACGCGGCCGGCCGCGCCTCCCACCGGCGCCCCGCCACCAGAATCTCCATCGACGGTGCCACGGCCGTCTCGCGCTCGCGCGCGCACTGGCTCGACGACGCCACCTGGGATGTGTTCGGCGGCCCCGACACCGACTACCGGCTCGGCCCGTGGATCACGGTCGGTTCCGCGCTGCGCGGTTCGGTCGAGGTACGGGCCGTGCGCGTCGACGGTGACCCCGGGGCCGGACATGTGCTGCGTATCGGCGGCTGGGCGCTCGCCGTCGATACGGGCTCCGCGCCCGCGCCCGGCCCCGTCGACGGCGGGACCGCCCGGGTCGAGGGCGTCGGCGGCCTGGTCTCCCTCGTCGTCGGCGCGCGGGGCCTGCCGAACGCCTCCGTGGTGACCGGCACCGACAGCAACGCCCTCGGCGCCGCCTCCGCCACACCCGTCGTGGAGAGCGCGGGTCCCGTCGCCCACGGCACCGTACACATCGCCCTCGTCCACCTCGGCGGCGCCGATCCCACCGCCCTGCCCGAGGTCACCACCGGTGCCGAGGGCACCACCCTGCTCGTGGACGTGGCCTGGCCGCAGGGCGTACGGGACACCGTCCGGCTCCCCGCTCCCGGCCCCGACTCCCCCACCGCGTACGGCCCTTGGAAGGACCAGCACCGTGCATGACGACCGCCGGATCATCGAGACACGGATCCGCAAGCTGCTCGACCGGGTGGTCCGCCCCGCCCTCTACAGCGCCGTCCGCCCCCTCACACTGAGCACCTGGCACGTCGACGGCGAACCGGTCCCCGTGTCCGACGCCCTGCGTGCCGACTACGAGCCGTTCACCCTCGGCTCGACCTGGGGCGGTCCGTGGGCGACGACCTGGATGCGGGCGAGCGCCGACATACCCGAGGAGTGGTCGGGGCGCCGGGTCGAGGCCGTCTTCGACCTCGGGTTCGATCTGACCAAGGGGCCCGGCGGCCAGGCGGAGGGCCTGGTCCACGACGCCCAGGGCGCTCCGCTCCAGGGCCTGCACCCGTACAGCCGCAGCGTGCTGCTCGCCGACTCCGCCACCGGCGGCGACCGGGTCGACCTGCTGATCGAGCTGGCCGCCAACCCGCCCATCGTCGCCAGCGCCGGTCTGCACATCCACCACGGTTCGCTTCAGACGGCGGGCACCGAGCACATCTACCGGCTGGAACAGGCCGAGATCGCGGTGCGCGAGGACGACGTATGGCACCTCATCCACGACATCGAGGTGCTGGACGAGCTGATGCACGAGCTGCCGGTCGGCTCCTCCCGGCGCCACGAGATCCTGTACGCGCTGCGCCGCGCGGCCGACGCGATCGTCGCGGGCGATGTGGCGGGCACCGCGGCCGAGGCCCGGCGCCGGCTCGCCGACGTACTGTCGCGGCCCGCGCACGCCTCGGCGCACACGCTCGCCGCGGTCGGCCACGCCCATATCGACTCGGCGTGGCTGTGGCCGGTCCGCGAGACCGTCCGCAAGTGCGCGCGTACGTTCACCAACATGACCACGCTGGCCGAGGAGTACCCGGAGCTGGTCTTCGCCTGCTCCTCCGCGCAGCAGTACGCCTGGATGAAGGAACAGCGCCCGGAGATCTTCGCCCGTATGAAGAAGGCGGCGGCCGACGGCAACTGGGCCCCGGTGGGCGGCATGTGGGTGGAGGCCGACGGCAATCTCCCCGGCGGCGAGGCGCTGGCCCGCCAACTCGTCTACGGGCGGCGCTTCTTCGCGCAGGAGTTCGGCATCGAGCAGCACGGTGTCTGGCTGCCCGACTCGTTCGGATACACCGCCGCCTACCCCCAGCTCGCCAAGCTGGCCGGGGCCCGGTGGTTCCTCACCCAGAAGCTCTCCTGGAACGAGACGAACAAGCTCCCGCACCACACCTTCGACTGGGAGGGCATCGACGGGACGCGTATCTTCACCCACTTCCCGCCCGTCGACAGCTACAACGCCTCACTCACTGCGGCCGAACTCGCCCACGCGGAGAGCAACTTCGCGGACAAGGGGGTGGCGACCCGCTCACTGGTCCCGTTCGGCTACGGCGACGGCGGTGGCGGGCCCACCCGTTCGATGCTGGAGAAGGCCCGCCGGCTGCGCGACCTCGAGGGCTCGCCCAAGGTCGTGGTCGAGGCTCCCGACACGTTCTTCGCGACGGCCCGTGCCGAGCGCGACCAACTCCCCGTATGGCGCGGCGAGTTGTATCTGGAGAACCATCGCGGCACCTACACCAGCCAGGCCCGCACCAAGCGCGGCAACCGGCGCGGCGAGGCGCTGCTGCGTGAGGCCGAACTGTGGGCCGCCACCGCCGCCGTCCAGGCCGGGGCGCCCTACCCGTACGAGCAACTGGAGTCGCTGTGGCGGCGGGTCCTGCTCAACCAGTTCCACGACATCCTGCCCGGCTCGTCCATCGCCTGGGTGCACCGGCAGGCCGAGCGCGAGTACGCGCAGATCCACGCCGAACTCGAAGCGCTGATCGCCGACGCGGTCGGCCGTCTGCCCGGAGAACCCGCGCTCCTCAACGCCGGACCGTACGCGCGCCGCGAGGTCGCGGTCGTCGCCGACGCCGGGTTCACCGGCGGGCAGCGCCTGTCCGACGGGCGTACGGCGGTCCTCGCCGAGGTCGCGCCGCTGGCCTCCGGCGGGAGCGCGGACACACCCCGGGGAGCTGTCACCGCCCGCGCCCGGGACGCGGGGTTCGTCATCGACAACGGGGTACTGACGGTCGTCGTGGACCGGCGCGGCCTGCTCACCTCGGTCTACGACCACTCGGCACGGCGCGAGGCGATCGCGCCCGGCGCCGCGGGCAACCTCCTCCAGCTCCACCCCGACGACCCCAATCTGTGGTCGGCGTGGAACATCGACTCGTACTACCGCGACACCGTGCGCGATCTGGACGAGGCCGAGTCGGTGACTCTGGTGGACGAAGGACCGCTGCTGGCGTCGGTCCGGGTCGAACGCGCCCATGGATCCTCGCGGTTCGTCCAGCACATCGAGATCGCCGCCGAGAGCCGGCAGGTGACCGTCCGCAACGACATCGACTGGCAGGAGCGCGACACCGTACTGAAGGCGGCCTGGCCGCTCGACGTGCACGCGGAACGGGAGAGCGCCGAGATCCAGTTCGGCCATGTGCAGCGGCCCACCCACGAGAACACGAGCTGGGACGCGGCACGCTTCGAGCTGTGGGCGCACCGCTGGGTGCATGTCGGCGAGCGGCACTGGGGCGCCGCCCTGCTCAACGACTCCACCTACGGGCACGACGTCGGCCGCGACACACGCGACGGCGGCGGGACCACCACGACGGTGCGGCTCTCCCTCCTGCGGTCCCCGCACAGCCCCGACCCGGGGGCCGACCGGGGCCGGCACAGCTTCAGCTACGCACTGCTGGCGGGGGCGGGGATCGAGGAGGCGATCGCCGGAGGTTACGCGCTGAATCTGCCCTTGCGCCCCGCCCCGGCCGACGCCCGGCCCCTGGTCCGGATCGACACCACCGATGTGGTCGTGGAGTCGGTGAAGCTGGCGGACGACCGCGGCGGTGACATCGTGGTACGTCTGTACGAAGCGTGCGGCGGAGCGGTCTCGGCTCGTCTGTCCGCGGGCTTTCCCCTCGCCGCCGCCTTCGACTGCGACCTGTTGGAGCAGCCGGAGCGCGAGCCGGCCCTCACCTGTGACGACGGATCCGTGGACCTGCGGTTCCGGCCCTTCCAGATCCGCACCCTGCGGCTGCGTCCCGCGCTGGAACAGGGGAGGTCGTCCGAACCCTCGGACGGCTGAGCACGGCGCGGCCCGCGCACGCGCCCACGTCGTACCATTCCAACGATCTGTTGCCTTCGGAGCGGCGGCGCAGTACGGCCGCCGCTCACCCGAGGCGGGGAGAGGCACGTTGACCACCAACACAGTGAGACCTGAGAAGAACCCTGTGAGATCCGAGAAGCGCACGATCCGGCGCGGCACCAATCTGCCGCGCATGGGGGACTTCAACGAGTCGGTGATTCTCGACGCGATCCGCCGGCACCCGGCGGGTCTGAGCCGGGTCGAACTCGCCCAGGCCACCGGCCTGTCCGCGCAGACCGTTTCGAACATCACGCGCCGGCTGCTCGACCAGGGCGTGGCCCGTGAATCGGGGAAGCAGAACACGGGCAGTGGAAAGCCCCGTACCCTCCTCGAGATCGTCGCGACGTCCCGCTACGCCGTGGGGGTCCATCTGGACCCCGCTGTGATCACCTGCGTCCTGGTGGATCTTCTCGGCACGGTGGTGGGCCATCGCAGCCAGCGGACCCCCAGTGGCCGTGACACCGACGGAACGGTCGCGGACATGGCCGCCTCGGTGCGCTCGCTCGTGGCGGAGTCGGGGATCGACGAGACGCGGGTTCTGGGCCTGGGCATCGCCGCGCCGGGGCCCATAGACGCGGCCGCGGGCTGGGTGGTCGATCCGCCGGAGCTGCCCGGCTGGGGCAGCTACCCGCTGCGCGACCGACTCAGCGAGGCGACCGGGCTCCCGGCGCTCCTCGACAAGGACGTCACGGCCGCGGTCGTGGCGGAGCGCTGGGCGGGGGCGGCCACCGAGAGCCGCAATCTGCTCTTCTTCTACCTCGGCACCGGCTCCGGGATGGGGCTGGTGGTGGACGACACCGTGCTGCGCGGTGTCTCCGGGAACGCGGGCGAGGTCGGCGGACTCGGCGCGGCCTGCTCGACGCGGACGCTCGTGGACGAGGCCATCGCCCTGGGTGTGCTCGGTGCCGAGTACACGGTGCTGGATCCGGCCGACGCCCAGCGCGGTCTGGAGCGGCTGGCGCGGCTCGCCGCCGAGGGGGACGCACAGGCGGACGGCATCATCGAGCGCCTGGCCATCCGCATCGGCCGGGGAGTCTGTGCCGCGGGGACGCTGCTGGACGTCGACACCATTGTCTTCGGCGGGCCGACATGGCTCGTACTCGCGCACCGTCTGCTGGCGACCATCGAGCCGATGGTCGCGCGCTCACCGTTCGTCAGGGCGACCCATCCGACGACGGTCCTGTCGACCACACTGGGCGAGAACGTGGCGGCGGTGGGAGCGGCGTCCCTGGTCCTCGACCAGGCGCTCTCCGCCCAGCCCAGGTCGCTGCTGCTGGGGTGAACCCCTGCGAGGCCGGGCGGTACGGGGGCGGGTGGGCCGGGGGCCATGACGCGCATCTCCACCAGAGAGAAGCCGGAACCGGCCGGACCACCGGCCGGCACTGGGGTTCGAAATGCGAGAACGAATCAATCCCAGAACATGGGGCGATGCCACCCGGATGCGCCATCCGTGCCGGACGGCGCATCGGCGGTCCTCGAAGGGCGAATCCGGCCGACTTTCCCTAGGCTGCTTATGTCGGGCTTTCCCGTCCGGCCTCTTTCGGTCTTGTGCCACAGTCCGGCGCGGAGGGGAATCGGGACACTCATGAGCATCATCGAGGCTTCCTCCGACGTGGATGTTCCGATCCGCGTGGCGTACAACCAGTGGACGCAATTCGAGAGCTTCCCCCGTTTCATGGACGGGGTGCGACGTATCGACCGGCCGCAGTCGTCGATGACCCACTGGGTGACCCGACTCGGGCCGATGACCCATGAGTTCGACGCGGAGATCGTGGAGCAGCGCCCCGACGATCGGGTCACCTGGCGGAGCCTGGGCCGGCCCGTTCATTCGGGCACCGTGACATTCGTGGAACTCGACGAGGAATGTGTACGGGTGACGCTGCGGATCACCTACGAACCGCACGGATTCGTGGAGCGCGCCGGTGACGCGCTGGGCGTCGTTCGTCGCCGGGTGCGCGACGACCTCAAATCCTTCAAGGAATACATCGAGGGCCAGGGGCGAGAGACCGGCGAGTGGCGCGGCACGATCAGCGACAGCCGTGTCCGGCCGAACTCGGGACAGAAACATCCGCAGGTTCCCAACTGGCCGACAGGCTGAGGCGAAAGGCTATTTGGTGAAGAGGCGACCGCGACCGACCGAGGAACCTGGCGAAAACGAACTTGAGATCACTCCGCCCAAGAAGTGGGGGGCGGGCGTTCCCGCTGTCGCGCACGCGATGAACTATTCCCTCTCGCAGACCTCGGCCCGCAATACCGCCGTGACGCTGCTGCACATCAACCAGGTCGAGGGTTTCGACTGTCCCGGCTGTGCCTGGGCGGACCCCAAGCCGGGGAGCCGGCACCGTAACGAATACTGCGAGAACGGCGCCAAGCACGTCAATGACGAGGCGACCACACGGCGGGTCACAGCCGACTTCTTCCGTCGTCATTCGGTGTGCGAGCTGGCCGGCAAATCGGACCGGTGGCTCAATCAGCAGGGGCGGCTCACCGAACCCATGGTGAAGCGGCCGGGCTCCGACCACTACGAGCCGATCAGTTGGCACGAGGCGCTGGGGCTGATCGCCGACGAGCTGCACGGCCTGGACTCACCCGACGAAGCGGTCTTCTACACCTCGGGACGGGCCGGCAACGAGGCGGCTTTCACCCTCCAGCTTTTCGCCCGCGCGTTCGGCACCAACAACCTCCCCGACTGTTCCAACATGTGCCACGAGTCGAGTGGCGCCGCTCTGCACCAGACGCTGGGCACCGGCAAGGGCAGTGTGAGCCTGTCGGACCTCCACCACGCCGAGCTGATTCTCATCCTGGGCCAGAACCCCGGCAGCAATCATCCCCGGATGCTCTCGGCGCTGGAGGAGTGCAAGCTCAGGGGCGGCCATATCGTCGCGGTCAACCCGCTGCCGGAGGCGGGCCTGACGCGGTTCAAGAATCCGCAGACCCCGCGCGGTGTGGTGGGCCCCGGAACCGTGATCGCCGACGAGTTCCTGCAGATCCGGCTCGGCGGTGACCTCGCCCTCCTCCAGGCGCTGAATCTGCTGCTGCTTCAGGCGGAGGACGCCGCGCCCGGCACCGTGCTCAACCGCGCCTTCATCGACTCGCACACCAAGGACTTCGGGGAGTTCGCCGAGCACATCCGTTCAACGGTCTCCTGGCCCGACGTCCTCACCGCCACCGGACTGACCCGTGCCGACATCGAGCGGCTGCGTGACGCCGTCCTCGAGAGCGAACGCGTCGTCGTCTGCTGGGCGATGGGACTGACCCAGCAGAAGCACGGTGTGGCCACCATCCGGGAGGTGGTGAACTTCCTGCTGCTGCGCGGGAACATCGGCAAGCCGGGGGCCGGGCCGTGTCCGGTGCGTGGCCACAGCAACGTACAGGGCGACCGGACCATGGGTATCTGGGAGCAGATGCCCGAAGCGTTCATGGAGGCCCTGGGCCGCGAGTTCTCGTTCGAGCCCCCGGCCGCGCACGGTCTGGACACGGTGAATTCCATCAGGGCGATGCTCGACGGGCGGGTGAAGTTCTTCCTCGGCCTCGCGGGCAACTTCGTACGGGCCACTCCCGACAGCCAGGTCACCGAGGGCGCGTTGCGCGGCTGCCGTCTCACCGCGCAGATCTCGACCAAGCTGAACCGTTCGCACATGGTCTGCGGCGATACGGCGCTGATCCTTCCCACGCTCGGCCGCAGCGAGAAGGACATCCAGGCGGGCGGGGAGCAGTTCATCACCGTCGAGGACTCGATGAGCGAGGTCCACAGCTCCCACGGACGCCTTGAGCCCGCCTCGAAGCATCTGCTCAGCGAGGTGGCCATCCTGTGCCGGCTGGCCCGCAGAACACTCGGCGACCGGGTGGACGTGCCCTGGGAGGAGTTCGAGGCGGACTACGGAACGATCCGGGACCGTATCGCCCGGGTGGTACCGGGGTTCGACAACTACAACGCGCGAGCGGTCCGGCCCGGTGGCTTCCTGCTGCCGAACCCGGTCAACGAAGGGATCTTCCCCACCGAGGTCGGGAAGGCGCTGTTCACCCGCAACGCGTTCGAGATGCTGACCGCCCCCGAAGGGCATCTCATTCTTCAGACGCTGCGCTCACACGACCAGTGGAACACCGTCCCGTACACCACGAACGACCGCTACCGCGGCATCCACGGCTCGCGGCGGATCGTGATGGTCAACCAGGGCGACCTGGACTCGCTCGGCCTGCGCGACGGCGACCAGGTCGACCTGGTCAGCGTCTGGCACGACGACGTCGAGCGCCGCGCCGAGGGCTTCCGGCTGGTCGCCTACCCGACCCCGGCCGGCTGCGCCGCCGCGTACTACCCGGAGACCAATGTGCTGGTGCCGCTGGACAGTGTGGCCGACGTCAGCAACACGCCGACGTCGAAGGGCGTCGTGATCCGGCTGGAGCCGGTACGTGAGGGAACCACGGTCCAGCGATGACGCTCGGTCGTCGCCGCCGATGTCGACGGTGAAGCCGTCGGCGTCGGCCGTGGGCGACGGGCACCCGGTGAACTGACGCGTCGTCACTTCGCCTCTGTCGCAGTGGACTTGAGCGCGATGGCCGTGGACACACCGGCCGAACCCGCCGCGCGCAGCCATGTGAGCCCCCTTAGCCCCCTCGGCAAGTGGAGAACTCATCTCCAGTTCGGAACGTAGCATCGCCACGTCCGGAGCGCCAGGGTTCGGCCGACCGTCTCCCACGGGACCGCTCCGGCCGCCCAAGTATCCCTTCGTCCAGGTGTCTTGACACGGCTTACGGGTCTCCCTTTACTTACCCGACACCAGACGACCAATCGTTCGGTCGGCAGCTCCACCCTGGTAACAGGCCGGAATCCCCGGAGCGTGGCACCACCATGCCCGGAGCCTCTCGCCGCCGTGCGCGAAAACAGCTCTGAGACACCCTCAGATTTCGCGGATGAACCCCTTTTTGCCGCAGCCCAGTCATCGCGACGGTGGCAAAACTCACCCTGCCGGGAGACAGCCGTGACCATCGACCGAAGCCCCACCAGTACGACCCCGGAGAAAACCATGCGGCCGCTTCGGGTAGCGACAGCGAGCTTCATCGGAACCGCCATCGAGTGGTACGACTACTTCATCTACGGCATGGCCGCCGCGATAGCCTTCGGACCACTCTTCTTCCCTTCCGTGTCCCCGGCGGCCGGCACCCTGGCCTCCTTCGCCACCTACTCGGTCGGGTTCCTCGCCCGCCCCCTCGGCGGCATCGTCATGGGGCACTTCGGGGACCGGGTCGGCCGTAAGTCCATGCTGGTCATCTCCCTGCTGACCATGGGCTTCGCCACCGTGGGCATCGGGCTGCTGCCCACGTACGACACGATCGGCGTCTGGGCACCGATCCTGTTGGTGACCCTGCGCTTCATCCAGGGCATCGGCGTCGGCGGAGAGTGGGGCGGCGCCGTCCTCATGGCCGTCGAGCACGCCCCCGAACGCAAGAAGACCTTCTACGGCAGCTTCCCGCAAATGGGCGTGCCGGGCGGCCTCATCATCGCCAATCTGGTCTTCCTGGGCCTGACGACGAACCTCAGCGACGAAGCTTTCCTGGACTGGGGCTGGCGAGTTCCCTTCCTGGCGAGCGCCGTCATGGTGGTGGCCGGTCTGGTCATTCGGCTCACCATCTCCGAGAGCCATGAATTCAAGGCCGTACGGCGATCGAGTTCCGAGCACCGAATGCCCTTCATAGCCGTGCTCCGGGAGCACTGGAGGGAAGTCCTGCTCTCCGCCGGGGCGTTCATCGGAATCAACGCGGTGGGCTATATCTTCATGTCCTATCTGCTGTCGTATTCGACCGCCGTACTCGGCCTGAGCCGGAATCTGATCCTCACCTTCACCCTCATCGCGTCCGGGGTGTGGCTCGCGGTCATACCCTGGGCGTCGGCCCTCTCCGACCGACATGGCCGGCGCGAGGTACTGACCGTCGGTTCGATCGGTCTCGTGGGGTGCGCGGCCGCGCTGTTCCCGCTGATCAACACCGCCGATTCGGCGCTGATCCTGCTCGCCCTCCTGGCGACGGCGGTGTTCATGGGCATCGTCTACGGACCCATCGCCGCGCTGTTCTCCGGGCTCTACCGCGCCGAGATCCGCTACAGCGGGGCCTCGCTCGGCTACCAGCTCGGGTCCATCCTGGGCGGCGGAATCGCCCCGACCGTCGCCACCGCCCTCTACAACAACTGGGCTTCCACGACACCCATCACCCTGTATCTCACCGGAGTCACGCTGCTCAGCCTGGGTTGCGTATGGCTGATCACCCGCGGGCGGGGAGACCGAGAAGCGGCCTGATCAGCAGAGCTAGCCTGGGCCGTATGACGGACAGTTCCCGGCAGCATCCGGTTGAGGGCGAGCGCCCGCTGCGGCGGGACGCCGCCCTCAACCGTGAACGCATTCTCGACGCGGCCCGCGAGGTCTTCAGCCAACGGGGACTGGGGGTCACGCTGGACGGCGTGGCCCACCACGCGGGAGTCGGGGTCGGCACCGTGTACCGCCGATTCCCCACCAAGGAGGACCTCATCCGCGCCCTGTTCGAACAAGACCTTCGGATGCGGCAGGAGTTGGCCGAAAGGGCGCTCACCCACCCCGATCCCTGGACGGGTCTCGTCGACTTCCTCACCGCGATGACGGCCGACCTCGCCGAGAACCGTGGACTGCACGAAGTGCTCATGCTGGGCGAGCACACGTCCGCGCCCATCGAGACGGCACGCGGCGGCATGCTGCCCTTCCTGGAGGCGTTGATCCGCCGGGCCCAGGAGAGCGGAGATCTCCGCCCGGAGGTGACCCCCTCCGACATCCCGGTCATCCAGCACATGCTGTACGGCGCCGCGCAGTTCACCCGTGGCCAACAGCCGGAGATCTGGCGCCGCTACCTCGACGTTCTCCTCAACGGCCTGCGGCAGCGACCCGACAACCCACCGCTCACGACTCCGAGTCTGAGCGACGAGACGGTGGAGCGGGCCATGGGCATCGTCAGGCCCGAGTAGCGCACCTATCGGTAGGAGGCGCGGGTATCGGCCCGAACGGACAGGCCGAGCCCGGCGGTGTCCTCATCGCTCACGCGGCGACGGGAAAACCGGGCGTACGCAAGACCCGCCGCCCCTCGTCCACGGCGAACACCTCGCAGCCGTCCCTCGACGCGGCCCAGTCGACACCTTCCGCGCCCATCGCGAACGCGGCCGTCGCGGTGGCGTCCGCCTCGGTCAGCGACGGGGCCACGACGGTCAGGCTGATCAGGCCGGTGACCGGGCGGCCGGTGCGGCCGTCGAGGATGTGGTCGCCGCGCTCGTAACGGGCGGAGGTGGCGACCGCGCCGTCGGTGATCTCCAGTACCGCGCACAGTCGGTCGGCGCGTTCGGGGTGCCGTACGCCGACCCGCCAGGGCCCGCCGGCCGCGACGACATCACCACCGGCGTTCACACAGAACCGGGTGGCCCCGGCGGCCGACAGCAGTTCCGCCGCCCGCTGCACCGACCAGCCCTTCACCACCGCGCAGGGGTCGAGGCCGCGCCCGGGAAGTCGGACGTCGAAGGCACCACGGGTCGCGACCCGGTAGTACTCGCCCAGGGCAAGGATCTCCGACAGCTCCGGGCTCAGACCCTCGGCCGGTATCTCGCCCCGGTCCAACCGGGACACCTCGCTGTCGGACCTGAACGGGCTGAATCGCAGGTCGACTTGGCGCAGCCACGCGAACACCTCGTCCGCGGCGGCCTGCGGATCGGCGGCCCCGTCGTCGATGCGCACCGAGACCGGGAAGCCCATGATGTGCTCAACTCGCGGCACCTCAGGCGCCCTTCGCGTCGATCGCGGCCTGGAGCGACTGCCGGTAGCCGTCGCTGGTGATCGTGGCACCGGAGACCGTGTCGATGTCGGCGCTCTGCGCGGAGAGCGTGTCCTCGATCAGTTTCGGTACGGCGGCCGTGGTCTGCGGATGGTCGGGCTGTCGCAGCATGCGTACGGTGCTGATCTCGTCGCCCTCGAAGACCACCTCGACCTGGACGGGGCCCTTCTCCGTGTTGACGGTGGAGCCCTGGACGGTCCGCGCCGGGGTGTCGCCGGGCGCCGGGTCCGAATCGGGCGAGCCGGCGGGCGGGGGCGGCGGCGCGGGGGCCGCCTCGACGGATGTCGTCGTACCGAGGGACGGTTCGTACCGCCACAGTGGGATCACCGCGGCGACGGTCAGGGCCAGGACGGGCAGGACTCGCTTCATCGTGTTCGTTCCCCCTCTATCCGGCCAGGCTGAAACGCTCGGCGTGGATCTGTGGCTTGGGCACGCCCAGTTGGCGCAGGGTGCGCAGCACCGCGGTGGTCATGCCGGGCGGTCCGCAGACATAGACGTCCCGCTCGGTGATGTCCGGTACGCGCGCCGCCAGCTCGTGCGGGGCCAGACGGTCCGGTGTGGACGGTCCGGTGATCAGGTGCAGTTGGGCGCCCTTGGCGTGGGCCAGTTCGGTCAACTCGTCGTAGAGGACGGCGTCCTGGTCGGTGGCCACCCGGTAGATGAGGACGACATGGCCGTGGAGTTCTTCGAGGAGTGCGCGCATGGGGGTGATGCCGACGCCGCCGGCGATCAGCAGGGTGTCCGGGCGGGTGCGGTGCATCGTGGTGAAGGCGCCGTACGGGCCCTCGGCGAACACCCTTGTGCCCACCTTGAGTTGGCGCAGGGCCGCCGTGCCGCCGCCCGCCGTCTTGGCGGTGAGCCTGAGCCCGTTGCCGTCGGGGGCAGCCGACAGCGAGAAGGGGTTCGCCTGCCACCAGCGGTCCCTGGTCAGGAACCGCCAGAGGAAGAACTGGCCGGCACGGGCGGGCAGTCGGTCCAGATCACGGCCCGAGACATAGATCGACACGACACGGTCGGACTCGGGTACGACGGCCGTCACCCGCAG
The DNA here is from genome assembly GCF_045040295.1 of Streptomyces sp. NBC_01506. Lineage (NCBI taxonomy): Bacteria > Bacillati > Actinomycetota > Actinomycetes > Kitasatosporales > Streptomycetaceae > Streptomyces > Streptomyces sp. NBC_01506. The sequence goes on from NZ_CP109422.1 coordinate 332,419, forward strand.
TCGGTGGCGCAGGTTGCGCCGGAGCGGGAGCACCACGCGGCCGGTGAAGACCGCGGTGAGGGCGAAGCCCCACAGCGTGTACCAGTACGCCGTGGCGGTGGGCGACGCGGTGAACGTCGAACCCGCCGAGACCTGGTGGGTGAAGGCCAGCACCACCGCGAGGTAGGTGTAGAGATGGATGAAGTGCCATGTCTCGTAGGCGAGCCGGCGACGGGCGAACCGGGCCGAGACAAGGCCGACCGTGATGATCAGGGCCAGTGCGACGACGGCGCGCAGCACGCCCTCGACGGTCTCCGCGAGATCGACGAGCTGGTCGACCGGGCCCATCGACGATGCCTGCGCGTAACCGAAGACGATGAACGTGCCGTGTGTGAGCAGCAGCCACAGGAGGGTGAAGCCGACCCAGCGGTGCCAGGAGGTCAGCCGGTCCATGCCGATGCGGCGGTCGAAGAACGGCAGCCGGGCGACAAGCAGCAGTTGGAAGGCCATCAGCAGGGCGGCGTAGAGCCCGGCCAGGCGCCCCATCACGATGAGGGCGTTCGAGGCGAACCCCGCCTGGAGGAAGAAGACGCTCACCACGGCGACGTTCGCGGCGAGCAGGGCGTACAGCCCGGCGCGGGCAACTGTCTTGGGGCGGAACGCCGTTGGGGGCGGCTGAACACGGTGGAGGGTCGTCACGGGCGGCAACTCCTTGATCGGTGCCTGGGGACTTCGAGCCTGCCTGCCGGGAGCTGTCGTTTTCCTGTCGCCGAACTTTCAACTGCTTATCGATGTGGCCGCGGGGCCGCCGGCCCGTAGGGCGCGGGCAGCCGCGTGCAGCACTATGGACGAGTGGAAAAAGTGCGCCTTCTCGTCGTTGACGACGACCCGCCCATCGCCGACCTCGTGGCGACGGTCGCCCGCTACGAGGGCTGGGAGGCGATCACCGCGCACTCCGGCGAGGACGCGCTGCACCGGGCGGCGGAGTTCAAGCCGGACATCGTGGTGCTCGACCTGATGCTCCCCGGCCTGGACGGCTTCGCCGTGCTGGACCGGCTGCGGTCGTCCGGGACGATGGTGCCGGTCGTGTTCCTCACCGCGCGGGACACCGTCTCGGACCGGGTCGCGGGTCTGACCCGGGGCGGTGACGACTATCTGGTCAAGCCGTTCGCCGTGGAGGAGTTGATGGCCCGGCTGCGGACCGTGCTGCGCCGCAGCGCCGGGCCGGGCTTCCAGCGCTCCGTGCTGCGGGTGGCGGATCTGACGATGGACGAGGACACCCGCGAGGTGCGGCTCGGCGACCGGCTCCTGACGCTCACCCCCACCGAGTACGAGGTGCTGCGCTATCTGATGCGCAAGTCGCCGACCGTGCTGACGAAGGCGCAGATCCTCGACCATGTGTGGGAGTACGGCTTCGGGGGCCGTTCCAACGTCGTGGAGCTGGTCATCAGCCGGCTGCGCCGCAAACTCGACGAGCCGGACGACAGGGACGACAGCGGCGCGCCGCTGATCCACACCGTGCGGGGCGTCGGGTACGTCGTACGCCACGTCGCCCGATGATCGGCCGTCTCACGCGGTCGTACCGCGGACTGCGGCTGGGCACCCGCCTCGCGCTGGGTCTCGGCGTGCTCACGCTGACCGTGTTCGCCATTGTCGGTACCGCGCTGTCGACGTATATGCGGGACTATCTGGAGCATCAGCTCAACGACCAGATGGAGCTGGTCCAGGGCACCCAGGCCCAGGACGCCAAGGCGCACGGAACGGTGGAGCGTCAGCCGTACTACCGCTGGTACACGGCGGTGTACGACGTCACGGACGACCATGCGGCGCTGCGCGAGCCCAGTGACGTACCGGCGGACGCCGGGAAGCTCTCCGCCGTCGCCGAAGTACAGCGCGACTCCGGGGCGAAGGAGGTCTTCCGCACCGCGTACATCGAGGGGCAGGGCGAGTACCGGCTGCGCGCCTGTGAGGTCAGCCCCGGAGTCGTCCTGGTCACGGCGGCGCCCATGGAGAACATCGAAGCGACCATGAACCAGCTCGTCACGGTCCAGGTCGTCGGCTTCTCGCTCGCTCTGGTGGGGCTTGTGGTGCTGGGCCGTTCGCTGCTGCGGCGCGGACTCAAACCGCTCAGCGACATGGCGCACACCGCGCGCGGCATCACCTCGCACGACTTCACCGACTCGGCACGGCTGCCGGTCCGCGTCGACTTCGACGACGGCGGCGCGGAGGTCGAGGAGCTGCGCACCGCGTTCAACACGATGCTGGAGCACATCGACGACTCGCTCGCCGTACGCACCGAGGCGGAACAGCGCCTGCGCCGGTTCGTGGCGGACGCGTCGCACGAGCTGCGTACGCCGCTGATGTCGGTACGCGGCTACGCCGATCTGTTCCAGTACGCGGCGGCCAACGAGCCCGCCGAACGGGACAGGCATCTGGCACGGCTGCGCGCCGAGGCGGCCAGGATGGGCCTCCTCCTGGACGACCTGCTGCTGCTCGCCCGCCTGGACGCGGCCGATGTGGAGACTCCGCTGCGGCTGGAGGAGACGGATCCGGCGGAGCTGCTGAACCAGGCGGCGGACGCGTTCCGCGCGGGCCGGCCGCAGTATCCGCTGTCGGTGCGGATCGACGGCGGCCCGGTGCGGATGCGGCTCGATCCCCTACGTATCCGGCAGGTCCTGGACAACCTGCTGACCAACGCGGCCGTACACACCCCCGTCGGTACGACGGTGTCGCTGGAGCTGGACCTCTCCCCCGGCGCGGGGGTGGTCCGCGTCGCCGACTCCGGCCCCGGGATTCCGGCCGACGACCACGAGCGGGTCTTCGACCGCTTCTACCGCCTGGACAAGGCCCGCACCCGCGACCGCGGGGGCAGTGGCCTGGGGCTCGCGGTGGCGCGGTCGCTGATACGGGCCCACAACGGCACGATCGAACTGGCCAGCCGTCCGGGGTCGACGGTCTTCACCCTCCGGATCCCGGGCTAGGTCCTGTCCGGCGGATCTTCGGGGATCAGCCCGGAGCGTCCGGTGCGGTGCGTCGCAAGGCGGAGGATCGCGCTCGTACTGGACGTACTTGGGCGATTCGACAACGCGGCGAGGTGCCGTACCAGGCGTTCCGGGCCCCCGAAGATCCGTTGGACAGGGCCCGGGTCCTGTCCGGCGGATCTTCGGGGACCAGCCCGGAGCGTCTGGTGCGGTGCATCGCAAGGCGGAGGATCGCGCTCGTACTGGACGTACTTGGGCGATTCGACAACGCGGCGAGGTGCCGTACCAGGCGTTCCGGGCCCCCGAAGATCCGTTGGACAGGGCCCGGGTCCTGTCCGGCGGGAAGCATCCGGGTGCCGGCTCAACGCCACCGCGTTCAGACGGTCTTGAGCATTCCGCCGTCGATCACGAGATCCGAGCCGCTCATGTTGGGGACCCGGCCGGACGCCAGGAACACCACGAGCGCCGCGACCTCCTGTGGGTCGGCGAATCTGCCGGTGGACAGACCGACGGTCGCCGGAAGCCGGTCGGTGATGTCCTTCGGCGCGATGCCCGCGCGCCGGGCGAGTACGTCTCCGGGCCCGCCGGGGGCGGTCCACAGGTCCGTCCAGACCGGGCCGGGGGAGATGGTGTTCACCCGCAGCCCACGGCCGCCGAACTCCTCGGCCAGCGCCTTGCCGAGGTTCGACAGCGCCGCCTTGGCCGCCGACTGGGCGACCAGTCGCGGCTGCGGCTGCCGGGCGTTGACCGAACTGATGTTGACCACCGCGCCACGACGGTCGAGGAGGCTCGGCAGCGCCGCGCGCGTCGCGCGCACGGCCGCCATGAACGTCAGCTCGAACGTGTGAAGCCATGCGTCGTCGTCCAGTTGGAGGAACCCGCCGGGGGGTGTCGATGTGCCGGCGACATTGTTGACGAGCAGGTCGATCCCCCCGTGGCGCTCGACCGCGCTCCGTACGACATCGCCGGGACCGGCGGCTGTGGACAGGTCGACAGTCAGGGCGTCCGGTGTGGCGGCCCGCAGGTCGTCCGTCATCGTGCGGCTGCCGGCGACGACGGTGAACCCGTCCTCGACCAAAGCCCGCACGATCGCCAGCCCGATCCCCCGGCCCGCTCCGGTCACCACGGCTGTGCGCTTGCCTGACGTTGTCACGGAAGTCTCCCTCGCCCGATCTCGCGGACCTCCTGGTGCGCGATCTTCACGTCGACAAGCTTCCAGGTTGAACTACGGTTCAAGTCAATGGGAACACTGTCGATAACCGAACTGCGCACGCGCACCGGGCTGGCGTCGTCCGCCGTGCGCTTCTACGAACGCAAGGGCCTGCTGCGCGCCACCGGGCGCGCGGGCGGCAAACGCGTCTACGACGAGAGTGCCGTCGAACAGATCGCACTCATCGACCTGCTCAAACAGGCCGGCTTCACGCTGTCGGAGATCGCGGCGCTCGTCGGCCCGAGCGGCAGGACCGATCCGAACTGGCGGTCAGTGGCGGCGGACAAGCTGCGTGAACTCGACGACCGTGTCCAGCGGATCGAGTTGGCGCGGCGAGCGCTGCGGCACACCCTGGACTGCCGGCACAGCCACCTGGACGACTGTCCGGTGCATCACCGCATCCTCCGGGCGCACGCCGAAGCACTCGCGGCGGCGACGAACAACGGGCCGCCTGCCAGCCGCCATCCCTGACTACGTCCGCGCAGCCGAGCCGGCGTCGGGCGCGACCACGATGGGCAGCGTGCCCAGGGTCGCGTACTTGTCCTGTACATCGGGGGCGAGAGACAGGGCCCCGCGCAGCCTGCCCGTGACGGTCTGCCTCGCCACCGCGCCGCGACACTTCGAGTCCGGCGACGGCAACCGCTCGCGCGCACGGGCCGACGCTCCGGAGGCGGACCGGTCCGCCTCGGACGCGGCGGCGCTCGCGGCGGCGCCGTGCCCGATGGAGGCGATCGGCTTCGTCACCTCCGGGCCGCCCGGCCCCTGACGACGGAGTCACGGCGGACACGGCAGACGGGTGAGAGCGCGTCTGTGAAGTTGTCGGACCGCCGTGGGCCGTGCAGGCTCGGCCGAGGGCGCCCTTCGCCGCGATGAGTTTCGGCCGGGTCGCGAGTCTGCACCGGTGAGCGTCGTACGACGTCGTACGGCGCCGCCCGGCACGGGAGACCACGGAGGACACCATGACGACCACGCCGAACGACCCGACCGGCCCCCTGCCCGGCCGCCCGCCCGTTGTCGACCTGGCGACCTGGCAGACCGCCCGTGACGAGCTTCTGGTCCGCGAGAAGGCGCACACCCATGAGGGCGACGCGATCGCCGCGGCCCGGCGGCGACTGCCGATGGTGGAGTTCGACGGGACGGTCGAGGTGGTCGGACCCGACGGGCCGGTCCCGTTCCTCGATCTGTTCCAGGGCCGCGACGAGCTGCTGGTCTACAAACACATGTGGTGGGACGGCGCACCGCACCAGGGACAGTGCGAGGGCTGCACCGTCAGCGCCTGGCACCTGAGGGACGCCGTCTACCTCAACGCCCGCGGTGTCTCCATGGCCATCCTGACCACGGGCCCGTGGGACGAGGTGGCCCCCTTCGTCGAGTTCATGGGCTACACCCAGCCCTGGTACTCGGTGCGCGACGTGGCGGAGCCGGTCGGCGGTGACATGGGGTATCTCACCTCCTTCCTGCGCGACGGCGACCGCGCGTTCCTCACCTACTCCACGACCGGCCGTGGCACCGAGCGGATCAGCGGGTCGTTCGCCCTGCTCGACTCGACGCCGTACGGCCGCGGCGAGGCATGGGAGGACAACCCGCAGGGCCGGCCCGAGGGGCGGCACGCGTGCTGGTACTGGCGCTCGGACGCGGACGGGAACGCCACCTGGGGCCCGACCGGGCGCCCCGTACCGCAGTGGACCCGCCCCGGCGCGACGCCCGCGGACACCCTCGGCCGGAACGGGCACCACCACTGACGCGCCTTCGGCGAGGGCGGCCGGCCGCGTCGGGCGACGGGGAGTGCCGGCGGGTTGACCCTGACGCAGGGGCAACCTCGCAGCATGGCCGCCATGACGACAAGAACAAACGCGATCGAGGTCGCCGGGCTGCGGAAGTCCTACGGCACTCATGAAGTGGTCGCCGGAGTCGACCTGACCGTCCCCGCCGGCACCGTCTACGCCCTGCTCGGGCCCAACGGGGCCGGCAAGACCACCACCGTCCGGATTCTGTCCACGTTGCTCCCCGCGGACTCCGGCGCGGCTCGGGTCGCCGGGTACGACGTACGGCGCGACGCGCGGCGGGTGCGCGCGTCGATCGGTGTGACCGGGCAGTTCTCCGCCGTGGACGAGTTGCTGACCGGGCGCGAGAATCTGCGGATGATGGCCGACCTCGGCCATCTCGACCGCCACCGCGCGCGGACCGTGGTCGGGCGACTGCTGGAGCGGTTCGAACTGGCCGACGCCGCCGACCGGCGCGCGGTGACCTACTCCGGCGGTATGAAGCGGCGGCTGGACCTGGCGATGACCCTGGTATCCGGGCCCCGGCTGATCTTCCTCGACGAGCCGACCACCGGTCTCGACCCGCGCAGCCGCCGTGAACTGTGGCGAATCGTCAGGGAGTTGGTGGCCGACGGAGCCACCGTGTTCCTCACCACGCAGTATCTGGAGGAGGCCGACCAGCTCGCCGACCGGATCGGTGTGCTCGACGGGGGCCGACTGGTCGCCGAGGGCACCGCTGCCGAGCTGAAGCGGTTGGTCCCCGGTGGTCACATCGAGCTGCGGGCCGCCGACAGCGAACGGACGGCCGAGCTGGCGCGCCGGTTGCCCGAAGCGGTCGCGAACGTCGAGGCACTGACCGTGACCCTGCCGCACGACGGGAGCCTCGGCGCGCTGCGGCGCGTGCTGGACAGGATCGATGACGACGACGACGTCGCCGGTCTCGCCGTGCGCACCCCGGACCTGGATGACGCGTTCCTGGCTCTGACCGGCCGCCCCACCACCGACGAGTCCGCGGAGAATTCGAAGAAGGTGCCGGTATGACCACCGTGACGTACGCCGTCCGCGACTCGGCGACCATGCTGCGTCGCAATGTGCGGCACATGGTCCGCTATCCGTCGATGACGCTGATGCTGATCGGGCAGCCGCTGCTGTTCCTGCTGCTGTTCGTCTACGTCTTCGGCGGCACCATGGGCGCCGGTCTGCCGGGAGCCCCGGCGGGGGACCGCGGCGACTACCTGACGTTCATCACTCCCGGGATCCTGATGATGACGGTGGCGAGCGTGTCCATCGGCACGGCGGTCCTGGTCGCCACCGATATGACCAACGGGATCATCGACCGGTTCCGCACCATGGCCATCGCCAAGTCCTCGGTGCTCACCGGCCATGTGCTCGCCGCGATGATCCAGACCGCGCACGCGCTCGTGGTGATCTTCGGGGTGGCGTTCCTGCTCGGTCTCCAGACCGCCGCCTCGGCGGCGCAGTGGCTGGGCCTGGTCGGTCTGCTCGCGCTGCTGTCCTTCGCGATGACCTGGTTCACGGTGGCGCTGGGGCTGGCGAGCCCGGACCCGGAGACCGCGAGCAATCTGCCGATGATCTTCGTGTTGCTGCCGTTCGTGGGCAGCGGGTTCGTACCGGTGGAGTCGCTGCCGGCCGGGCTGCGGTGGTTCGCCGAGCACCAGCCGTTCACACCGATCATGGACACCTTCCGCGGTCTGCTCGCCGGATCGCCGGACGGTTCGGACGCGCTGTGGGCTGTCGGCTGGTGTGTGGTGATCGGGTCGGCCGGCCATCTGTGGTCGCGGCGCCTCTACCGGACCCGTGCCGCCGGTTAGGGCGTGTCCCGGGGATCGGGCCGGTCCGGGGAGACTGGTCCGATGCTGACGATCGGCGAGCTGGCGTCGTACGCGGGAGTGACCGTACGCGCGGTGCGGCACTACCACGCCAAAGGGCTGTTGCCGGAGCCGGAGCGGGACCATTCCGGCTATCGGAGGTACGGCGGCGGCGCCGTGGTCGAGCTGATCAAGATCCGGACGCTCGCCGAGGCCGGGGTCCCGCTCGCTCGCGTACGGGAGTTGCTGCGGGCCGACGAGGCGGAGTTCGCGGCGGCGGTCGCCGACATCGACAAGCGGCTGCGGGCGGAGATCCGGGAGCGGCAGCGGCACCGCGAGCGGATCGCCCGCCTCGCTTCCGGGGACAGCCTGGCGCTGCCCCCGGAGGTGGTCGGCTATCTCGACCGACTGCGGGCGCTCGGGGTCGACGAGCGGATCGTCCAGGTCGAACGCGACGGCTGGATCCCGCTGGTGGCGCACTCTCCGGAGCGAGTCGCGGAGTGGATGGCGCGCAAGCGCGAACAGATCGCCGATCGGCGGCTCGTCGACTTCTACCGCACGCTGGGCCAGGCGCTCGACCGGATGGAAGGGAACGAACAGGCCGATGACGACACACAGTTGGTCGAGCTGGCCGACAAGCTCGCCGCGTACATCACGCAGATGGCCGACGAACAGGGCGAGGACTATGTGGACGATGCCGAGATCGAGCCACCGTTCGTCAAGCTGATGGACACCCTGGCCTTCGACACCCTGCCACCGGCCCGCCGGCTGATCGAGCTGCTGAGGGAGCGGGGCTGGACGGGCTGGACCAAGCTCAGACGCGTGGAGCCGGCCCGGGATCCCGCCCCGGGGCGCGTCCCTCCCGTCGTACGAGTGGAGGGGCGCCCCGCCGGTCAGGCTCGGCCCGCTCGTGTCACCAGTCGTGGACCGTCCCGTCCTGGAGACGGTTGACCGGCAGATAGGCCGGGTCGTACGGGTGGGCGGCGGCAAGTTCCTCGTCCAGTTCGACGCCGATGCCGGGGGCCTCGCCCGGGTGCAGATGGCCGTCGGTGAAGGTGTACGCGTGGCGGAACACCCGCTCGGTGAGCGGGGTGTGGCCCGAGTACTCCTGGATGCCGAAGTTGTGGACCGCGAGGTCCAGATGCACGGCGGCGGCCATACCGACCGGGGAGATGTCCTCGGGGCCGTGCATGGCGCTCTTGATCTGGTACTGGGCGGCGAAGTCGAAAAGCTTCCGGAGCGGCGAGACTCCACCGAAGTGGGTCACCGCCGAGCGTACGTAGTCGATCAACTGCTCGGTGACCAGGCTCTGGTAGTCGTACACCGTGTTGAAGACCTCGCCGACGGCGAGCGGTGTCGTGGTGTGCCGGCGCACCAGCCGCAGCCCTTCCTGGTTCTCGGCGGGTGTGCAGTCCTCCAGCCAGAAAGGCCGGTACGGCTCGAGGTCCTTGCCGAGCCGGGCCGCCTGGATCGGGGTGAGCCGGTGGTGCGCGTCGTGCAGCAGGGGCAGTTCGGCGCCGAACTGCGACCGGACGGCCTCGAAGACGGTGGGAAGGTGGCGCAGATACGCGGCGGTGTCCCAGTCCTCCACCACCGGGCGGGGGTGCGCGGGCGCGGCGTCCGCGCCGGGCGCGGTCGAGGCCGAACCGCCCACGCCGTACACGGTCTTGAGGCCCGGTACGCCGGTCTGGATACGGATGGCCGGGTAGCCCTGCGCCTGCTTCTCGCGTATCGAGTCGAACAGCTCCGGCAGATCACGTCCGCTCGCGTGCCCGTAGGTGCCCACCCGCTCCCGGCTCGCACCGCCGAGAAGCTGGTACAGGGGCAGTTCGGCCGCCTTGGCCTTGATGTCCCACAGGGCGACGTCCACCGCGGCGATCGCGGCCATCGTGACCGGACCGCGCCGCCAGTACGCGCCCCGGTACAGCGACTGCCAGGTGTCCTCGATCCTGTGCGGGTCGAGGCCGATGAGCAGGGGGACGACGTGGTCGCGGAGGTAGCTCACGACCGAGAGTTCCCGGCCGTTGAGCGTCGCGTCGCCGAGTCCGGTGAGCCCGTCGTCCGTCGTGATCTTCAGGGTGACGAAGTTGCGGCCGGGGCTGGTGACGACGACCTTCGCGTCGACGATCTTCATGGTGTTCGCTCTTTCCGAGCCGCCAGGAGACGGCTGTACGAGTACGGGCTGGACACAGTGGGGTGGCGCGGGCGGATCCGAGAAGGCGTCAGCCCTTCGTGGCGCCGGAGGTCAGTCCGGCCACCAGGTATTTCTGCCCCGGGACGGCGGCCAGTACGACAGGCACCGTGATGAGGGTCGCGGCGGCCATCAGACCGCCCCAGTCGGTGCCGGCGTAGGAGATGAAGTTGAACAGCGTCACCGGCACCGTCTGCGTGCCGTCGTCGGCGAAGACCAGCGCGAACATGAAGTTGTTCCAGCTAGAGACGAAGTCCAGCAGCGACGCCGTCGCCGTCCCGGGCGCGGCCGGCGGAACTCTGCTCCAGCACGAAGGACCCGCGTCCGGGAGCCACCTCGATCAGATGCTGGGCCTCCAGCCGCCGCAGCACCTCGCGCACGACGTTCCTGCTGGACCCGAACTGGGCCGCCGACTCCCGCTCGGAGGGCAGCTTCGTACCGACGGCGATGTCCCCGGACCGGATGTCGTGCTCCAACTGACGGGCGATGTGCTCGGTCAGCGGGCCGCGGCGGGCGGAAGGGTCAGGTGTCGGCATGGACCGGCGAATATCGCCCCTCCCGGACATCCGGTCGCGCGGCGGACGGCCCCGGTCACCAGGGACCGCCGCGGGCCGCGTGGCGCAGGTGTTCGGCCAGCGCGGTGGTGGCCGCGGCCGTGGCGGTCGGGGACGTGTCCGCCTTCGCGCCCCGGGCCAGCAGATGGAGCCGGCGTGACCACGGCTCCAGCAGCTCGCACACGTCGAGCGGCAGGCCGGGGTCGACGGCGCGACGAGGTACGACGGCGAGTCCGACCCCGGCGGCGGCGAGGCCGATGAGGATGTTGAGGCCGGCGACCGTGGTGCGGTAGCGCACCACCGGGGCGTGCGGGCCGAGGTTCTTCTCGATCCAGCGGCGCAGCGAGGAGTCGGCGTCGAGCCCGACGAGCGGGTGTTCGGCGACCTCGCTGTACGTCAACCCGGTCCGCCCGGCGAGGATGCCGCCGGCCTGGCCGATCACGACGAGGGAGTCGTCGCCGAGCGGTTCCATGTCGAGGCCGCTGTCCCGGGCCTCTTCGTCGTCGATGACGATCCCCAGGTCCGCCTCGCCGTCGACCAGCACGCGTACGGTCTGTGGGGTGCGGCTTTCGAAGACCCTGACATCGACGTCCGGGTGCGCGCGCAGGAACGAGACCAGGGCCTGCGGCACGAATCCCTGTATGGCGGCGCCGCCGGCGAACAGGGTCAGCGGGGCGGCCGGGGACCGGGTGTAGCTCGCGACCGCGCCTTCGAGGCGCGCCGTCTGGGCGAGTACGTCACGCGCGTGGCGGGCCAGTGTCGTACCCGCCGGAGTGGGCCGTACGCCGCGCCGGCCACGGATCAGCAGTGCCACACCGGCGTTGTGCTCCAGCGCGCGCACCCTGGCGCTGGCCGAGGGCAGGCTCAGATGCATCCGGCGGGCGCCGCCCGTGATCGAGCCCTCCGCCATGATGCCGAGAAAGAGCCGTAGGTCGTCCAAGTCGTAGCGCACGCGCCTGAGCCTAAGGCTCCGCCTGAGGCTGGGTACAGCAATGGCGCATTGTGAACCCACCGGGCGCGGGGCGATGCTCGACGGGTGCCCGAGATATGGCTTGTCCTGCTGGTCGGCGCCGTCGCCGGAACGCTGAACGCCATGGGCGGCGGGGGTACGTTCGTGGCGCTGCCCGCGCTGGTCGCGGCGGGGCTGTCCCCGGTGACGGCGAACGCGTCGTCGACCATCGCGCTCGTGCCGGGGGCCGTGGTGGGCGCGTGGGTCTACCGGCGTGAACTAGGTCCTGTCCGGCGGACGTTCGGGGATCAGGCCGGGGCGTCCGGTGCGGTGCGTCGCAAGGCGGAGGATCGTCCTCGTACTGGACGTACTTGGATGACTCCGACAACGCGGCAAGGTGCCGTGCCAGGCGTCCCGGACCCCCGAAGGTCCGCCGGACAGGGCCTGGCTCCGGTCGGGGGGACGTCCACGTCGGCGATGACAGCGATCAGCGTGATCGGTGGCGCGCTCGGTGCCGGTCTGCTGCTGGTACTGCCGTCGGAGTCGTTCGGCGCGGCGGTGCCGTGGCTGCTCGCCTTCGCCACACTGCTCCTCGCCTTCGGGCGCCCCGTCTCGCGCGCCCTGAGCACCGTGCGAGCCGGGAGCGGCGGGACGGGGCGCTCGGTCACCCTGGGGCCGCGCACCGTCCTGATCGCCCACTTCCCCATCGCCGTGTACGGCGGATACTTCGGCGGAGCCGTAGGCATCGTGATGCTGGCGTTCTGGAGCATCGGCCTCGGCCTGGACACCGCGGCCGGCAACCCGATGCGGATCGCCCAGCTCGCGGCCCTCAACCTCAGCGCGAGCGTGCTGTTCCTCGTCGCGTCGGACGCGCTGCGCACTCCGCTCGTCCTGGTCGCCATGCTGGTCGGCGCGGTGGCCGGCGGCTTCGCCGGAGCCCACCTCGCGCGCCGTCTGCCCGCCCGGCCGCTGCGCGGCATCATCCTGACGATCGCCGTCACCATGACCGTCCTCTACTTCCTGCGAGGCTGACCGCGATGTCGGACATGGCCGAAGGTGACACGCACGCGCCGCACACGCACGCGCCACTCGAGGCCGCGCCGTACACGGACGCGACGCGCGCCAGGCTGGAGGTGGCCTTCGCGGCGTACGAACTGGCCGATCTCGCACGCGCCGCCGTCCCGATCGGCGAGGACGAGCTGAGTCCCGAGGGCAGCGCCCGTTCCAGGTGCACGACGCTGGCCGACGCGGCCCATGTCCTCGGGGCCGCGCGGCGGTTCCTCGAAGCCGCCGCCGTGTTCGAGCGCGTGGGCGGCGCCGACTGGCAGCTCATCGGCGACACCTTGAACCTGTCGGCGCGCACCGCGCGCGAGCGCTTCGCGGCGGCCGAGGCCCGCTTCCACGACTCCAACGCGCCCCAGGGAGAGGCGAGTTGGTGGCGGGCGTACCTGTCGACGGCGCCGCTCGAAGCCGCCCGGGACCTGGACGAGTGGGTCCTCCGCCACCAGGACGGGGACGGCGACCCGGGCACCGCGCCGGTGTCCGGCGGCCTGGTCCGGCAGGCTCCCGCGCCGGGTCCTGCGGCCGGCGGATGACGCCCCTCCACGGCGCGGTACGTGGCCCGGCCGAACCGATCAGGAATGGAGAAGCGCCGGTCGGCGAGCCGCATTAGCGTCGTCGGCATGGGGATCACGGAACGCAGTGACCCACGACTTCAGGAGCGACCATGACCGACTCAACCCCCTCCTCCGCCTCGTCCACCTCGCCCACTCAGGGAATCAAGACCGTCCTGCACCCCGTCTCGGACGTGGCGAAGGCCAAGGCCGTGTACGCCGCGCTGCTCGGCGTACAGCCGGTGGCCGACGAGTCCTACTACGTGGGATTCGAGGCGGCGGGCCAGCACATCGGACTCGTTCCGCGCGGTGGACCGCAGGAGATGGCCTCGCCGGTGGCCTACTGGCAGGTCCCGGACATCGAGGCCAAGCTGGCCGAGGTGACCCTCGCGGGTGCCACGGTCGAGGAGCCCGCGCACGACGTCGGCGGCGGCCGTCTGGTCGCGACCTTCACCGACCCCGACGGCAATGTCCTCGGACTGCTCCAGGACCGGTGACGGCGACTCCCGCCCCCGCCGCCCCGGCCGCGGGCTCACGCCGCCCGGACGGCCAGCCGGGTGCCCAGCGCCACGATGCGCAGGGAGCGTTCCGTGGCGTCGGCGAGAATCTCGCTGCTCCCCTCGATCGCCTCGGGCAGCGACATCGGAGCCGGCAGGATCGCGCTGTACGCGTCGACGCCGATCGCCCGCACCATGTGCGCGCCCGGCCCGATCGTGCCCGCGAGCACGAACACCGGCACTCCGGCGGCGTGCGCCCTGCTCGCGACTTCGGCGGGGATCTTGCCGCGTACGGTCTGGTGGTCCAGCGCACCCTCGGCCGTGATCACCAGATCGGCGCGGGCCAGCCTGGCGTCCAGATCGAGCCGGTCGAGCAGGACTTCGAAGCGGGGCAGGAGCCGCGCCCCCACCGCGGCCAGTCCGGCGCCCAGACCTCCGGAGGCCCCGGTGCCGGGAGCCGTACGCAGGTCGATCCGCGGTGACAGATCGCGGGTGAGGACGGCCGCCCAGCGCTCCAGGGCCGCCGACAGCACCTCCACCCCGGCCGGGCTCGCGCCCTTCTGCGGTCCGAAGACGCGCGCCACGCCCTGCGTACCGCACAGCACGTTGAAGGGGTTGCAGGCGACGAGAAGTTCCGTGTCGGCGAGGCGCCGGTCGAGGCCCGACGTGTCGACGCGGGCCAGTTTCCCGAGTGCCGCGCCGCCCGGCGGGAGTTCGCGGCCGTGCCGGTCGGTCAGGCGGGCGCCGAGCGCCTGGAGCGCTCCGGCACCGCCGTCCGACGTGCCGGAGTCCCCGCAGCCGACGAGCACGCGCCGGGCTCCCCGGTCCAGGGCGGCCCGGATCAGCTCGCCCACGCCGTGGGTGGTGGTGCTGCCGGGATCACGCAGGCCGGGCGGTACGAGGGACAGACCGGCGACCGCGGCCATCTCCACCACGGCGGTCACCGGGCCGGGTCCGTCCTCGCCGAGCAGGGCGAAGTGCGTGGTGACGGGCAGCCCGACCGGGCCGGTCGCGGTGCACGGCACCAGTCGGCCGCCGCCGGCGAGGGCCAGCGCTTGCGCCGTACCCTCTCCCCCGTCGACCAACGGGATCAGATCGATGTCGGCGTCGGGGATCACCCGCAGGACGCCTTCGGCGATGGACTCGGCCACCTGAGCCGCGGAAAGGGACTCCTTGAACCCGCTGGGGGCGATGACGATGCGGTAGCTCATGGCTGGGTCTCCAGTTGGACGGGCACGCCGAGCAGTGGCCAGACGGCGAGGGCGAAAAGCAGCACGAGGGCCGCGGTGAGGGGCGCGAGCACGGCCGAGAGCCGGAGCAGATCGCGCGGGGTGTACGTGGGTATGCCGTCCGGCAGGTCGGCGAAGAGTGCGACGGGCTTGGCGGAGGCGGGAAGCGTGTGACAGAAACCGGCGGCGGCGGTCGAGGCGAACGCGGCGGCGACCGGATTGACACCGGCGGCTATCCCGGCGGCGACCACCAGCGGGACCAGTACGGAGGATCTGGCGGAGCGGGACTGGAGCGCCAGGTGGGCCGCCGTGCTGATCACGACCACACCGGCGAGGAACATCCACGGCGGCATCGCCGAACCGCCCGGCACCCAGCCCACCAGCCAGTTCGCCGCCCCCGATTCGGAGAGCGCGATGCCCATCGCCATCGTGGCGGCCATGAACAGGAGCAGCGGCCAGGGCACCGTCCGCAGACCGTCCTTGAGCCCCACGGTGCCCAGCGCCGGCGAGGCGGCGACGACGGCGCCGATGAGTGCGACCAGCGCGGGCGACACGCCGTGCAACGGTTCGCTGCACCACAGCAGCACCACTGTTCCGAGCAGGAGGAGGCAGCGCGCCTCCGGCGGGGTGAGCGGTCCTTCCACCGGCGAGTCCGAGTGCTCCTGGATCTGCTTGGTGGTGATCCGTACGGGCCCTGTCCGGTCGGCGCGGCGGGTCGTCGTCAGGAGCACCAGTTCGGCGGCCAGATGGGAGGAGACCACGGCGAGCGGCAGCCCGAGGATCAGCCAGGTGACGAAGTTCAGCTCCTCTCCCGTCTGCTCCCACAGCACGCTGACGGTGATCAGATGGGCGCCGGCGCCGATCAGGGTCGCCACGGCGGAGAGCAGGATCACCGTCGGGAACAGCAGGGCCAGCATCACCACCAGCCGGGTCCGGTCCGCGAGGGCCTTGGCGAGCGCGAGGAAGACCGGGAGGGCGAGGGCGGCGCGGCCGGAGGTCGCGGGGACGGCGAAGGCGGTGACGACGAGCCCGGCCGTGGTCAGATGCACCAACTGCCGTACGGTGCCCGCCCCGCCGACCAGCCAGGCGGCGGCCCGGCCGGCGAGTCCGGTCTTGGTGACGGCGGCGGCCAGGACGAACGCGCAGATCAGCAGCCACACCGTCTCGTCGCCGAGGGTGGCGAACAGCGTCTCGCTGCTGATCACCCCGGTCGCGGTCAGCGCGAGCCCGGCGCCGAGTGCGACATAGGTGTCGTCCACCGAGGTGGCGATCCAGGTGTAGGTGGCGAGGATGAAGACGACGAGCGTGAGCCGCGCGTCACCCCCGAGGCCGGGGAGGCCACCGGGCAGGACGAGCAGGACACAGAGACCGAGAACGGCGCCGAGGCTGACGGTCTGTCGGAGAGTGAGGGGCACGATGAACAGGCTGGGTGCGGGCCGTGAGTTCCGAATGAACCTTGGGTGAAAGACGCTTCATGTGGCGTGGCGGTACCCGCCGCGACCTGCGACGCCCGCGTGCGGGCCGCCGACCCACCGCACAAGACCCCACTCCACACAGGCCCGTTCAGGGCATGCGGTAGCCCATGCCCCGGATCGTCTCCAGCCGCTCTGCGCCCAACTTCCGCCGCAGGGCCCGGACATAGACGTCCACGATGTTGGAGCCGGGGTCGAAGTCGTAACCCCAGACATGGGACAGGATCTGCTCGCGCGACAGCACCTGGCCGGGGTGGCGCAGGAACATCTCCAGCAGCACGAACTCACGGGCCGTCAGATCCACCGTCCGCTCGTCGGCCCGTGCCCGTCGCGTCCTCAGGTCGAGGCTGAGGCTGCCGCTGCGCAGCATGGTGACCTCCGGCGCCCGCGCGGCGGTGCGCAGCCGCAGCCGCACCCGGGCCAGCAGCTCCTCGAAGCGGAAGGGCTTGGTCATCCAGTCGTCGGCGCCGCCTTCGAGTCCGGCGACGGTGTCGCGTACGGAGTCCCTGGCCGTCAGCACGATGACGGGCAGGGTGACCCGTGCCTCGCGCATCTCCCGCAGGACGGTGAATCCGTCCCGGCCCGGCAGTCCGATGTCGAGAAGCACCAGGTCGAATCCGCCGGACACGGCGTGGTGCAGTGCCGAGTCGCCGTCGTCGGCGACGACGGTGGTGAAGCCGTTGGCGCGCAGTCCCTTCTCCACGAAGGAGGCGATCCGCGCCTCGTCCTCGGCGATCAGAATTCGGTTCATGAGCCCGTCTCCAGGATGAGTACGAAGGTGGCGCCGCCGCCGTCGGTACGGCGCAGCTCGACCCGGCCGTGATGGCCTTCCGCGATCGCCTTGACGATGGCCAGTCCGAGTCCGGCGCCGCTGGTGCGGGCGCCCCGGCGGGCGGTACCGCGCCGGAATCTCTCGAAGATCACCTCGGCGTCCTGCGGCGGGATGCCGGGGCCGTTGTCGGCGACGTACAGCTCGATCCGCTCACCGTGATCCTGTGAGCCGATCCGTATGCGCTGGCCGGGCACGGTGTGCTGGACGGCGTTCTGGGCGAGTTGGACCATCGCCTGGGTGATCCGCTGCGGGTCCGCCGGTGCTTCGCGGTCGGCGACACCGTCGAGCAGCCACTCCCGCTCCCCCAGCGTCCGCACTTTGACGAAGACGTCGGCGGTCAGCTCCGCGAGCTGGACCGGTTCCGGCCGTACGAAGTCGGGCCGCTCGGCCTTCGCGAGCAGAAGCAGGTCCTCGACGATGCGGCTCATGCGGTCGAGTTCGTCCGTGACCAGCCGGATCGTCTCTTCCCGGTCGGCCGGGTCGTCGCCCATCAGTTCCAGGTGCCCGCGCACGATGGTGATGGGTGTACGCAGTTCGTGCCCCGCGTCGTCCACGAACACCCGCTGGGCGGCGAACGCCTGCTCAAGCCGGTCGAGCATGCCGTTGAACGTCTCGGCGAGCGCCGCGATGTCGTCCCGCCCCTCCACGGGGATACGGCGGGTGAGATCGCGCTCGGTCAGCTCGGCGGCGGTCTTGCGTACGACGCGAACGGGCGCCAGGATGTGGCCGGCTACGGCCCAGCCGATACCGCTGACCAGCACGAGCGCCATGCCCGACAGGACGAGCAGCGTCCAGAAGGTCTTGTCGGCGACGGCCCGTTCACGGTCGGCGTGGAAGGCGACGACGAAGGCGCCGGGAGGATCGTCACCGAGCGGCCGGATGGTGACCTTGGCCCAGCGCAGCTCCCCCTGTGGACGCTGGAGCGTGCCGGAGGAGTCCTTGGAGGCGAGGATCCGGGCCAGCGCCGCCTCGTCACGCCACAGGGCGATGTGGTCGGGGAAGTCACGGCGCTGGCGGATGACGTCGGAGCGGTTCGTGGAGGAGCGGGGCAGGCCCAGCAGTTCCTCGTCCGGGTCGGCGTACTGCCGTTGCAGGAAGGTCTTGAGCAGTCTGCGCGGGTCGCCGAAGCTCTGGCCGGTTTCCGGGTCCACGCCCTGGTCCACGAAGTTGGCGAACTCGCCGGTCTCCTGTGAGAGCAACTGGCTTATGCGGTGTTCCACGTCCCGGTGGAGGATCGAGCGCACGGTGACGGCCACGGCCCCGAGAGCGACGGTCATCACCATCAAGAGCCACAGCAGGATCCGCACCCGGGCGGAGACCCTGGGAATGTCAACCGTCATCACCGAAGTCGTCGTCATCGTCGTCGTCACCGTTGGCGGCCGACGGCCCCGGTACGACGGTGTCGCCGGGTGTCTCGCCCGGCGAGCCGGTGGGCGAACGGGTAGGCGTACCGGTGGGTGTGCCGGTGGGCGAAGTGCCGGGTCCGGTGCTCCCTCGGTCGCCCGGTGTGCCACTCGGCGCACCGCTCGGCGTGTTGTCGAGCTGGACGCCGGGGGGCACCTTGGGCGCCTCGGGACTGTCGGTCATAGCGTAACTGGTCGCCGCGATACCGAGCGGGACGACGACGACGGCCGCCAGGGCCGCCAGACGAGGTGAGAATGCCATGAGCTCATCCTGGCGACCGTGGCGACCGCCGGGATGAAGCCAGGATGAGGATTCCTTCATGAAGGTCCCGGCAGGCCGACCCCAGCCGGCCCCGGCGCCGGCCTTACCCCGCCGTACGCCCGGTGCCGCCGGCCCCGACCGGTACCGCGGTGTTCGGTTCCCGTAGCCGGCCCAGGAGTTGGTCCCCGATACGGGCGACCTCCGGTTTGTAGGGGGTGTCGGAGAGGATGAAGTGGGTGATGCCGAGTTCGCCGTACTGCCGCAGCGCCGCGGCCACGTCGTCCGGGGAGCCGACCAGCCAGGTCGTCCCCGCGCCCCCGCCGCCGACCCGGCCTGGGGCGGTGTAGAGGCAGGAGTCCAGCACCTCGCCGCGCTCCGCGAGGTCGTAGAGCCGCTGCTGGCCGACGGCCCGACGGCGTTGGCCGTTCATCGTCGAGTCGGGGCGGGCACCCGCCAGCTTGGCCACCTTCGCCTCGGCGTCGTGCCAGGCCTCCTCGGTCGTGTCCCGGACGAGGGTCGTGATGCGCAGGCCGAACTCCAGCGGGGCGTGCGTACGGCCGAGGGATTCGGTCAGCTTCGTCAGACGGTCGATCCGCTCGGCCACGCCGTCGAGCGGTTCTCCCCAGAAAAGCTGAACGTCGGCCTCGGTCGCCGAGACCGCCTCGGCCGCCGCGGAGGCGCCGCCGAAATAGAGCCTGGGCGTGCGGCCGTTCTCCGCATCGTACGGTCGCGGGGTCACCGTCGAGCCCCCGACGCCGAAGAACTCACCTCGGAAGGTGACGTTCTCCTCGGTCCACAGCCGGCGCACGAGCTGGAGGAATTCGCGTGTGCGGTCATAGCGGCGGGCCGGGTCGCTCTCCCCGTCGCCGTACGCCTCCGCGCTGTCGAGGCCGCTGACGATGTTGACCAGCAGTCGTCCGCCGCTGAGTTGGTCGAGGGTGGCCGCGGCACTGGCGAAGTGCGCGGGCTGCCAGTAGCCGGGCCGTATCGCCACCAGCGGCTGGAACGTGGTGGTGCGGGCGGCCAGGGCCGTGGCCACGGTGAACGTGTCCGGCCGGCCCCACCCCGTACCGATGAGGGCTCCGCCCCATCCGTGCGCCTCGGCGGCCAGGGCGAGTTCGGTGGAGAAGCCGAGGGTGCCCCATCCGTCGGTCGTGTCGTCGCCGCGGTGGCCGGGCTCGACCGTGTTGGGGATGTACCAGAGGAATTCTTGACTCATGCGAGGACTCCGATTCGCTGCCGAACAGGGCGGCCTTGACCGATGAGCTGTCGTCGACCCACGGCGAAGCCCAAGGACCCGAAGAAGGAAAGAGACAAGGAAAGGGGAGGAAAGAAGGGGGAACAGGAAGCCGCGACGCCGTCATGCGGTCGCCGACAGCCAGGATGGCGAGACTGCTCGACGGCTCGACGGCTCGGCCGGTGATTCAGCGTGGTGCGGGCATCCGCGAGCGCGCGAGAAATGCGCGACGACGCTTCAGGCGGGGGTGTCGCTCACCGACACAGGGCGCTGGCCGACCGCAGAAGGTCGACGTGAATGCGCGTAACCAGCCTTATATCCAGATGCACGCTGCAACGGTAGGCGACGGGATGGCTCCTGGCAATGCGCGCGAGTCCCGGCGACCTCACCCTCCCCCGGTCGGGGGGTTGTTGCAGGGTTGTTGCCTCTGGCGGTGAAGAGGCGTAACGGGAGTCGGTACGCTCCCCCTTGACTTCGGGGCACCGGCAGGGGCTGAACTGCCGTAAACAGGGGATGACTCACCATGACCAGTACACCTTCCGCCAACCACTTCAAGCCGCTCCAAGAGGGCGACCCGGCTGTTGTGGGCGGTTATCGCCTGGCGGCCGTGCTCGGCACGGGTGGTATGGGGAAGGTGTATCTCACCTATACGCCGGGCGGCCGGCCGATCGCGCTCAAGGTGATCCGGCCCGAGTTCAGCGAGGATCCCGAGTTCCGGCGGCGGTTCAAGCAGGAGGTGCAGGCCGCGCAGCGGGTGCAGGGGCTGTACACCGCGCCGGTCATCGACTCCGACACGGACGGCGCGCAGCCCTGGCTCGCCACCGCGTATGTACCGGGCCCCTCTCTGGCGCACGCGGTCGGCCAGCACGGCGGACTGCCGCTGCGCAGCGTGCTGTTGCTGACCGTCGGGGTCGCCGAGGCCCTTCATGTGATCCATGGCGCGGGCATCGTCCACCGTGATCTGAAGCCCGCCAACGTGCTTCTGGCCTCGGACGGCCCCCGCGTGATCGACTTCGGCATCGCCCGCGCGGCCGACTCCACGGCGCTGACCGGCACCGGCGTCAGTGTGGGTACGCCGACGTTCATGGCGCCCGAGCAGGCGGCGGCCGGTACGGTCTCCCCCGCCACCGACATCTTCGCCCTCGGCCAGATCGCGGCCTTCGCGGCGATCGGCTCACCCGCCTTCGGCGAGGGGTCCTCGCACGCGGTGCTGTACCGGATCGTGCACGAGGATCCCGATCTCAGCCGGGTACCGGCGGAGTTGCTGCCGCTGGTGACGCGTTGTCTGACACGCGACCCGGCCGGGCGGCCGAGCCTGACCGAGATCATCGAGCTGTGCCACGAGATCTCGCCCGTCGCGCTGCGCCAGGGTGAGGACTGGCTGCCGCAGGCGGTCGCAGGATCGATCACCGAGCGGCTGCGACTGCCGGAACCGGCGAAGACCCCGCCGCCGCAGCCCGCTGTCGCGCCGACGCCCACCCAGTTCTCGCCGCAGAATCCGGTGCCCGGTCAGCCTCCGGCGCCGGGCGCGGTGAACCCGTACGCGCCGACCGGGTTCGCCACGCCCGCCCCGCCGACGCAGGGCACGCCGGGCGCCCCCGGCCCGGTGCCGCCGGCGCCCGGCTATCCGGCCCACCCGACGCAGGCCCACCACGCCACCCCGCCGCCCGGCTATCCGACGTACCCCACGCCCGCGCCGGGCTATCACACGCCGCCGCCCGTCATCCACGCTCCGTACGTGCCCCCCGCCCGGCCCAAGCCGAAGCGGACCGGGCTGATCGTCACCGGGGCGATCGTGGGCACGCTCGTCGTCCTGGGGGTCATCGGCTCCCTGCTGCCGGACGGGTCGAGCGACGACAAGGCCGGCGGGTCCAACTCCGCCGGCAGCGGCAGCGGTTCGGGCGACAGTGGTACCACGGGCGGGGGTGGGAAGAGGGCGGACCCGAAGCCGGTCTCGTACAAGGGCATCGATCTGACGGACCGTTACGAGATCATGCTCGCCGACAGTCCGCCGAGCCCGGCCGAGGGCGAGGACGTGGTCTACGGCGACGCTGATTTCTACTACATCAGCTACGACTCGGTCCCGAGCAGCGTCGGCACCGGCAACGGGAAGCTCGTCCTGCTGAACAACGCGCAGAAGGGCTCCCTGGAGACCTGCCGCGCCGAGACCCGGTACACCGAGAAGATCACCCTCGACCAGATCAGCGACGGGTCGCAGATGTGCCTGCTCAGCGACGCGGGCCATATCGCGGTGGTGACCTACCGAGGTAAGTCGGGCGCGGACAACGCGAGTAACTACGTCACGATCGACCTCACGATCTGGCGCAACGCCGAGGAGCCCAAGGACAGCTAGGCTCTGTCCGTCCGCCGGACGGGTGAGTGGATCGGCCGGATCGGCTCGGCGGGGTGCGGGGCGGCTCTCGGCGCCGTATTGGTGACCTCCTCAGACAGCGGCCACAGCGGACGCGGAGGGGGTGACGGCGTTGTCGCCGACCGAACCGGTGCGTCCGGGGCGCGCCCAGTGGGCCGCGCTGATTCTGTTCGCCGGTGCTTCGGGCGCGGTGGACGTGCTGGCGTTCATCGCGCTGGGGCAGGTCTTCGCCGGGGTGATGACGGGCAACCTCGTGCTGCTGGGCCTGTCGCTGACGGGCACCGGCGACGAGGGCGGCCCGGCCGGGCGGCTGCTGGCGCTGGCCGGTTACATGGCGGGGGTCGCGGTCGTCGCGCCGTTCGCCCGGCGGCGGGCCGGGGAACCGGAGAACCGTTGGCCCCGCGCGGTCGTGCGCTGGCTCACCGCCGAGGTCGTGCTCCTGGCCGCTGTCTCCGTCGTGTGGGCCGTGGCCGGCGGGGCGCCCGCGCGGCCGTGGCGCGATGGCGTGCTCGTCGCGCTCGCGGTGGCCATGGGGACGCAGTCCGCCGCGCTGGCCCATGCGGGCACGGCCGGCGGGCCGGGGACCTACTTCACCGGCACCCTCACGCGACTGGTCACGCACGCCACCGGACCCCAGGGCCTCGGCCTCGCGGACCTGGGTTCCCTGGCCCGGCTGGTGGCACTCGCCACGGGCGCGGCCGTGACGGCGCTCGTGTACACGGCCTCGGCGCCGTGGGCGATGGCCGTTCCGGTGCTGTGGGCGGTGGCGGCGTTGGCGTGCGTGGCCGTTGACCCGCGCCGGGGGTGGTCCTGGCGGCGGCCCTCGCCCGCGCGTCGACGCGGTTGACCGGGAAGCCCGCCCTCGTGTTACCGGGCTCGGCCCCCCGAACTCGTCGCGGCCAGGCGCCCGTTAGGGTCGCGCCCATGACCAGGACCACGCCGCCGCGACCGCTCGATGTCGAAGCCCTCTTCCCCGAGCTGGCCGCCCACCGAGGCACCACCACCCGGCTGCACCCGCGGCCGGGCAGCCCGTCCGTGTCGGACAGTTCCGTGGGCGGGCCACTCCTGTGGCCGGTGGACGAGGCATGGCCGGTGTGCACCGAGGCCCACGAACGCGGGCGGGGCCGACGCCCCGCGGACATTCACCAGGAGCGCCGGGTGCTGGCCGCCGCGTGGTCCGGCGGGCCGGCCGCGGGGCCCACGGACGGGGACCGGCGGTCCCTGGACGAACTGCGGGGCGAGCACAGGGTGTTGGGCATCCACGAGACGGATCCGCTCCCGATGATCGGCGTCGCTCAGCTCTACCGGCGCGACATACCCGACCTGCCGGCCGGGCCGGGCGACCGCGATCTGCTCCAGGTGTTCTGGTGCCCCTTCGACGCGCACGGCAGGAGCGGGTACGGCATGTCGCTGGATCTGCGCTGGCGCCGGTCGTGGGAGGTCGGCGAGGTGCTGACCACGCCACCGAGCCCGCAGGTGGTCGGCTACCAGGGTTACGTGGCGGAGCCCTGCGTGCTGTACCCGGAACAGGTGGTCACGTACCCGTTCGCCGGTCTCCTGCCCGAGGAGCTGCGCGACCGTATCGACGCCTGGGAGGACGCACTCGAGGAGGAGGCGGAGGCGGAGGACGAAGCCAAGACCTATGCCGAGATCTATACCGATACCGACACCGACACCGATACCGAGGCCGATGAGTCGTCGGACGGGAAGGGGGCGGGGCCGCCGATGTACCAGTACGACCTCTCCATCCCACCCGGCTGGCGGGCCGGCGGTTTCGCGTCCTGGCATCTGACCGACGCCTGCGTCCTGAAGTGCTCGACCTGCGCGACGCCGATGGAGCTGCTGCTGACCGTCGCCAGTTCGGAGTGGGACGGGGGCAGCGGCAGTTGGAAGCCCCTGGAGGAGAGCGACCTGCCCGCGCACCGGTTCGCCACGCCCACCCAGGTCACGGTGGGCCGCTGGGGCGTGCTCAACATCTTCGCCTGCCCCACCGACCCCGCCCACCCGCACCGACAGAGCATTCAGTAGATCGGCGCCCGCCGCCCGGTCATGCCTCGACCGTGGACTTCTCCGGCTCGGCGGCCGAGCGGAGCTTGTCCGTGGTGCCCGTGATGTTGCGTACCGCCGGGATGACCGCCGCGATCGCGGCGGAGAGCAGCGCGACGCCGCAGCCGATGATCAGTCCGGTACGGAAGCCACCCTCCGATGTGAGGGCGTGGCCGCCCGCGTTGATCGTCATCTGGGAGAGAACCAGGCCGATCACGGCCGCGCCCATCGAGGTGCCGAGCGAGCGCATGAGCGTGTTGAAGCTGTTGGCCGCGGCGGTCTCCGACTGCGGGACGGAGCTCATGATGAGCGCCGGCATCGATCCGTAGGCGAGGCCGACGCCGCCGCTGATCACCATCATGGCCAGCATGATTCCCCACGCGGATCCCATCAGCGCGAGTGAGAGCCCGTAGCCCGCCGCGATGACCAGGACTCCGCTGAGAAGCGTGAGTTTGGGGCCGTGGGCGTTGGTGAGTTTGCCGCCGAGCGGGGAGACGACCATCATCATCAGGCCGCCGGGTGCCAACCACAGTCCGGACGCGAGGATCGACTGCCCGAGGCCGTAGCCGGTGGCCTCCGGGAACTGGAGCAGTTGCGGCATCACGAGCATGCTCGCGTACATCGCGAAGCCGACGAAGATCGACGCGAGGTTGGTCAGCAGCACCCGGGGGCGGGCCGTGGTGCGCAGGTCGACCAGTGGGTCGGTCGTTCGCAGTTCCCAAAGGCCCCAGCCGACCAGAAACACGACGGCGGCGACGAACAGGCCGAACGTGGTCGCCGAACCCCAGCCCCAGTCGGCGCCCTTGGAGATGGCGAGCAGCAGACAGACCAGACCGGCGCCGAGGCCGAGCGCTCCGGGCAAGTCGAAGCGCTGCCCCTTGGCGCCGGCCGGCACGTCCGGGATCAGGAACCAGATCAGTACGGCGATGATCGCGGCCAGTACGGCGGAGCCCCAGAACAGCGCCCGCCAGTTCGCGTACTGGGCGACCGCCGCGGCGATGGGCAGGCCGAGGCCGCCGCCGATGCCCATGGAAGCGCTCACCAGCGCGATGGACGAGCTGAGTTTCCGGGCGGGTACGACATCGCGCAGCAGGGCGATGCCCAGGGGCACCATGCCCATCCCCATCCCCTGAAGGCCGCGCCCGATGATCATCGGGACGACGGAGGACGAGAGGGCGCACACCACCGAGCCGGCGATCAGCGGTAGGGAGCACACGAGGAGCATGCGGCGCTTGCCGATCAGGTCGCCGAGGCGGCCGACGACGGGAACGCAGACGGCCGCCACCAGGAGGGTAGTTGTGATCACCCAAGTGGCGTTCGACGCTGTTGTGTTGAGGATCCGCGGCAGCTCGGCGATGAGCGGCGTGACGAGTGTCTGCATGATCGCGGCCGTGGTGCCGGCGAGTGCCAGCGTGGCGACGACGCCGCCCGAACGGGATTCGAGCTGTGGGGCGTCCATGAATGGGACTCCTAGGGCTGTCCAGCGTGAAGCGAGCGTGTGCATCATACATATCGCATGTATCACGCACTTTAAATGCATGATGCATACATGCGGGACGATGGAGTCCGGGCCGCTCGTACGTGGTGCGACAATGGCCCGGCAAGAGAGGCAGGAGGCGACACAGGCATGGTCGGGGCCACGCACGAGGTCGAGTACGAGCAGATGCTGCTCAGCCGCCATACGTTCTTGAGTCAGAGAGGCGGTCGCGGCAAGGACTCCGTACTGGAGCGCAGCGCCTACATCCTCCTCAGCCGCATTCGCCTCCAGGGGCCGATGTCGATCGGCGAACTCAGCGACGCCTTCGGGCTCGACGCCTCCACCCTGAACCGGCAGACCGCCGCGGCGATGCGCGCGGGCTTCGTGGAGCGCATCCCGGACCCCGACGGAGGCATGGCCCGCAAATTCCGCATCACGGAAGAGGGCGCGCGGGTACTCGACGAGGATCGGGAGCGAATCGTCCAGTCCCTGGACCGGGTCATGTCCGACTGGCCGGAAGAGGACATCGCCGCGTTCGCCGCGTATCTGAAGCGCTTCAACACCGACATCGAACGGCTCGGCGGAAGGCCGTGGCCAAGGCAATAGGGCTGTCCGGCGCCGGCCTGTGGCTGTGGCTGTGGCTCCGCGCCGGGTGACTCTCTTCGGACGCGACGTCACCCGGATGGAGCACTCGGTACGGAGCGGCGGGCACCGGTTCACCACCCGGTCCGGCAGGTCTCGGCGTAACTCCCCCGGCTCGTTGAAGCGCGCCCGGCGCGTCATGGTGGCCAGTGTGGCGTCGAGCAGAGGCCGTCACACCGAGACCGCCCGCCGCGAAGGAGACCGTCCCATGACCACCTGGACGCAGAACGAACTGAGCCGGATCGAGCACGCCGACGAGCTTGAGATCGCGCCGCTGGACAGCACCGACACACCGCGCCGACCGACGACCATCTGGGTGGTCCGCGAGGGCGACGACCTGCATGTGCGCGCCGGCAACGGTCGCGACGGCGTCTGGTTCCGCGCCGCCATGGACCGGCACGCGG
Source organism: Streptomyces sp. NBC_01506 (assembly GCF_045040295.1). Lineage (NCBI taxonomy): Bacteria > Bacillati > Actinomycetota > Actinomycetes > Kitasatosporales > Streptomycetaceae > Streptomyces > Streptomyces sp. NBC_01506. Next base: position 359,360 of record NZ_CP109422.1, read on the forward strand.
GGCATATCCGCTCCGGTGGCGTGGACAAGGACGTCACCTTCGTCGAGGAGACCGACCCGGCTCTCAACGACCGGATCGACGCCGCGTACCACAGCAAGTACGGCGGCTACAGCGACACTTACGTCCTGCCCATGGTCGCCGAGACCGCCCGCGCCGCGACGCTCAAGCTCGTCCCCCGCTGACCTCGCTGCCTCGCTGCCTCACTGCCTCGCTGCCTCACTGCCTCACTGCCTCGCTGCCTTCGCGCGACCGCTCCCCCGCCCTCACGACAAGGACTCCCTCATGACCACCATCGCCATCGTCGGAGCAGGCACCGGTCTGGGCGGCGCCGTGGCGCGTCGCTTCGGCCGCGAAGGCTTCGACGTCGCCCTCCTCTCCCGTACCAAGGACCACGTCGACGCCCTCGCCGCCGACCTCGGCGGTGAGGGCGTGAACGCGCGCGGATTCGCCGCCGACGTGGCCGACCCGGCCGCTCTGTCCGCCGCCCTGGACGCCGCCGCCTCCGCCCTGGGCCCGATCGAGGTCCTTCAGTACAGCCCCCTTCCGCACAAGCAATTCATGAAGCCGGTCCTTCAGACCGCGCCGGCCGATGTCGAGGGGCCGCTGGCGTTCTCCGTCGTCGGACCGATGACGGCCGTCCGACAGGTTCTGCCCGGTATGCGTTCCCTCGGCCGCGGCACGCTGCTGTTCATCAACGGCGGCACCGCCGTCCAGCCGCATCCCGACCGCGCCGGCACCTCGATCGCGTTCGCCGCCGAGAGCGCGTACGCCCAGATGCTGCACACCGCGCTCGCCGACGATCACATCCACGCGGCGCAGCTCATCATCCCCGGCGCGATCACACCCGGCGATCCCCGCAAGGACCCGGCCGCGCTCGCCGACACGCTCTGGGGCATGCACCGGGACCGCGGCGAGTTCCGGCACTACGCCGAGCCTCTGGGCGACGCGTAGAACAGTCGGGCGTTACGTTCGCGGCCCCAGCAGTCGGACCGCGTCGGCCACCACCGTGCCGTCTGCGTCGTTGCTCAGCTCGACCGACGTGGTGAGGCCGGCCGACAGCCGGTAGGTGCCGAGCGAGGCCCACGAACCGCCGCGCGGCTCGGTGGCTCCCGGCAGCCGCTGGTCGATCCGGACGGTGTCGGTGCCGTTCGCGTGGACGACGGTGTACGGGGCGTTGCCCGCGCGGTTGGCGCGCGGGGCGTAGGAGACCTGGATCTCGTACGTGCCGTCCCGCGGCACCGCCGGGCGCCAGCGCACCACTCGCTCGCCCGAACCGGCGGGCGCCGCACGGTAGTTGCCGGACCAGTAGCCGGGGTCGGCGGTCGCCGTGGGCCAGCTTCCCGTGACGACCGCGAAGCCCAGCTTGTCGTTGTCCACGACCACTTCCCGGCGTACGTCGGCGGAGCCCGGCGCCTCGACCAGGCTGAGCGAGTCGAGGCCCAGCAGGATGCCGCCGCCCCGGCCGGTGCCCGTCACCGCGCACGTCACGGTGTGCCGTCCGGCGCTCAGCCGGGTGGTGCCCATCCGGGCCAGGTCGTAGCCGTCCGCCGACTGTGCCGTCGTGTCGATCACGTAGGCGGGCAGCCTGGTGCCCTGCACGGTGACGGTGGTCAACGCGCCGGCCGCCGACCGGTGGTAGCGCAGCAGCAGTTCGTACTCGCCGGCGCGCGGCACCCGGAAGGTGAACTCGGCCGTGCCGCCCACCTGTTCGGGGGTGAGGACCAGTCGCTCGCCGCGACGCGCGAGGGGATCGGCGACGGTGTCCACCGTGCCGCCCGTGACCCTGCGGTCCGTGTCGGCGAGGGCGACCACGGTCTCCCGGTGGTGGGGGCCACGGCGCAGGCTGTCCCGGCCCCGGGTGAGCCAGTCGAGCGAGAAGCGGCAGACGTTGACCCGGCGTGGCGCGCCGGCCAGGTCGCCGTCGCAGCCGTAGAGCAGCACGATCGTGCCGTCGGACAACCGGGCGAGGTCGGAGTAGAAGGAGCGGCGTTCGTTGATGACGCGCGAGTAGCGGTACGAGATGCCCTCGTCGTAACTGACCGACACCGTCATATTGGTCCTGACGGGCGAGTCGGGGCGGCTGAACAGCACCCGGTCGGTGTCGCGGCTGTCCGGGCCGCCCGTGTAGTGCAGCAGGCCGGCGTCCACCGCGTTGAACGCTCCGGTGCCGCCGTCGAACGCGGGCTGTGACCAGGTCAGGCCGCCGTCCGAGCTGACGGACACGATGCGCTGGCCCTCGCCGCCCGCCGCCGCGCGGCCGTTGACGAGTACGGTGCCGTCGGAGCGCTGCACCATCCGCGCCTCGTTCATGGGGTACGCGACCTGGACGGGCACTTCGCCGGTCGCCTTCCAGGTGGCGCCGTGGTCGTCGCTGTAGATCGGCGCGACGCCGTAGTACCGCTCGGCCACGGTGTTGCCGACGATCACCCTGCGGTGTGAGCAGTTGAGCAGCAGCCGGCCGGAGTCCAACTGGAGTCCGTGGCCCGGACCGGGCCCGTGCAGCGCCCAGTTGTAGGGAAACCCGTCGAACAGGCCCGCCAGATTGCGTACGGCGCCCCAGGTCCGGCCGCTGTCCCGACTGGAGATCACATAGAGGTCGCCGGAGTCGCCCGAGCAGGAGGTGTTCTGCGGCAGTCGGAGCGAGAGCATGTAGAAGAGGAAGACCTCCCGCGTCTGCCGGTCCACGACCAGGGCCGGGTTGCCCCAGGACTCCCCGCCGGTGGTGGTGACCAGTGGGCGGCTCGCCTCCCAGGTCGCGCCGCCGTCGGCGCTGCGGCGCAGCAGCAGTTCGCGGGGCCCGGCGTCACACACCTCGTGGCGGCCCTCGGTCACGGCGAGGACGGTGTCGTCGGGCAGCACGGCGAGCGCGTGGACGTGGTAGTTGACGAGCGGGCCCTCGACGGAGTCCCACAGGGTCTGTTCGTGGAAGTAGGTGCCGTGGGGGTCGGGCGCGGCGGAACTGCCGGGCGCGGATGGCCCGTTGGGCGCGGACGAGCGGTCGGCGGCGTGTGCCGCGGCGCCGAGGGCGCCGGGGCCCAGCGCGGCGGTCGCCGAGACACCGGCGACCCCCAGGGCGAAGGATCTGCGGTTCATGGCGGTGCGCTTGGGTCTGGAGTCGGACATGGTGAGCCACCCCTTTCGGGCGTTTCGGGCGGTACGGAGGGCGGAACCGGCGCGCGAAGGTGCGTGCGGTCCCGGAGGCGGGTGTCGATGTCGCGCTGTCGTCGTCGGGGCAGGCGTCGGACCGCAGGTGGTGGGGGCGAACGGTCTCGGGCGGAGCGCGTACCGGATCAGGCACGCGTACCGGATCAGGCGCGTATGAGAGCCGCGTCGAGCGGTGCCAGCAGGGTGAGCAGGGCGTGGCGCTCCGCCTCGGAGCAGGGTGTGAACGGCGCCGCCACATGCGGCGGGCACAGTCCGCGTGCCGCCAGAACGGCCTTCACCGCCGGGACGCCGGGGCGCACCGTATGCAGCGCCAGCACCTCGTCCAGCAGTCGTTGCGCGCGCCGCGCGTCGGCGTCCCGTCCTTCGCGATGCGCCCGGAACAGCTCGACGGCCGCCACCGGCGCCAGGTTGGCCACTCCGGGGACGACGCCGTCGGCGCCGAGCCGCAGTGCGTCGAGCGCCTGTCCTTCGGCGCCCTGGCTGACCCCGAAGTCGTCGCGGCGGCGGGCCGCCGCGACGGCGTGGGCGAAGAACTCGAGATCGCCGGAGCTGTCCTTGATGCCCACGAGGTGTGCCAGGTCCGCCAGTTGGTCGATCAGGGCGGGTGTCAGCGGATTGCTGTAGCGGGGAGCGTTGTAGGCCACGACGGGGACGCCGAGACCGGCCGTCGCCGCGTAGTGGGCGACGATCTCGTCGGGCCTGTGGTGGTAGTAGACCGGCGGGCTGAGCACCAGCGCGTCCGGCGCGGCGGACAGGACCGCCTCCGCCCGTGCCAGCGCCTCGGCGGTGCCGGGTGCCGTGACATTGACCAACACCGGCCCGCCGCCGGTCAGTTCGCGCCAGCGCCGGGCCACGCCGGTGGCGAAGTCGGCCAGCAGCGCCGTGGGCAGCAGCGGGCCTTCGCCGTTGCTGCCGAACAGCATGAGGCCGTGTGCGCCGGCCCCCGCCAGGGCGCCGAGCAGGGCGTCGGCGGCGGGGGCGGACGGCCGTCCCGGCCGGTCCATCGGGGTGACCAGCGGGACCATGACTCCGGCAAGCAGCGCGCGGCCGTCTGCCTGCTTCTCCCCCTCGGAGATACCTTTCTGACGTGTCGTCGGGTTCATCAGTACCCCTTGACCTCGGGCCAGGCCAGTTCGACACCGGCACGCGTGAGTTCGTCCTGGAAGTCACTCAGCCGCTCGCCGTCCTCGTAGACCTGCTCGATGTCGAGGTGGTTGTCGAGGCAGTACGCCGCCAGCGAGCCGGCCGCCTCGCCGATGTTCCACTCGACGGGGTGCAGCCGGTAGCAGCCGTTGGTGATGTGGGTGGTGCCGATGTTCTTGCACACGGGCAGCAGGTTCCGCAGCCGCACGGGCAGCAGGGCGCCGAGCGGGATCTGGAAGGGGCTGCTGGCGACATCGATGTAGGTGTCGCCGCCGGTGGACGGGTGCAGATCGATCCGGTACATCCCGATGCCGACGGAGTCCGGGTAGCGCACCGCGCCGTGTTCGCCCCGGACGGTGAGGGACAGGTCCTGTTCCACGATCCGGCGCCGGGCTACGATCCTGCGGGACTCACGGATGTACGGTGCCTTGGCCAGCCCGTCGGCCGTACCGAACACATCGCCGCGCAGCCGCAGTCCGGGCCAGCCGGTGCCGCCGTCGGGGCGGGGCGCCTCGGTCTGGAGCCAGTAGAACATGCTCATGCTCAGCTCTCGGGCCCCGGCCAGATGCCGGTCCCGCTCCTTGTCGTCCACCCCGATCAGCGGCCCCGGCAGATAGTCGATCATGGGCCAGTTGACGATGGTCACGTCGCTCGTGACGAAGCCGGGCCGGTAGAGCTTGCGCGAGAGAACCCGGCGGAACTCCCACAGTTCCTTGTCGCCCGCGTCCTTGCTCTGGTCGGCGACGACCGGGCCCGAGTCGGCGTTGGGCGTGAAGCCGCGCTCCACGGTCCGAAGGGTCCTCGGGTCGGGCGCGCTCAGACTCAGCAGCCTGTTCGGCCACTGGGGAGGGTGGTACACGGCCCAACTGTCGTAGCCGGCCGGGCGGTCGACGGTGTGGTCCTCACCCGCCAGATGGTCGACGGCGAACACCCAGGAGAACGCCTGCATGTTGGCCGGCCGTGCCTCGTCGGGCGCGCTCGGCTCCCCCGTGTCGTGCCGCGACTCGAAGCCCGTCACATGCTCGGCGCCGGTGAGCGGCAGCAGGTCGCCGAGTTCCGTCGCGTCCAGGACGTACGGCGCCGAGACCTCGACCCGCGTACCGTCCGGCCCTTCGACCACCACGGACCGCACGCGGTCGCCGTCCACGGAGGCGGCCACGGGCCGGTGCCCGTACAGGATCCGCAGCCGGCCCGCCGATACGTACGGCGCGACCATCGCGTCGAGGACGGCGGCGGCGACCCTGGGCTCGTGGCACAGCGCGCTCACCCGCCCCTCGCCCGGATTGAGATAACGGCGCCTGCGCGCCTCGTCGGTCAGCGGATACCACGTCCGGTAGTGGTCGCGGATCGCCTCACGCAGCGCGCGGTAGGTGCGGGTGGCGCCGAACTGCTCGATCCAGGCGTGCTCGTCGGGCGGTACGCCCTGGCTGGTGAGCTGGCCACCGATCCAGTCGGTCTCCTCGGTGAGCAGGACCGTCCGCCCCCGGTCGAGGGCGGCGAGCGCGGCGGCCACGCCGCCGAGGCCCCCGCCGACCACGAGGATGTCCGTGGCTGCCGCTGTCTCTCCGCTCATACGCCGGTCCCCTCCCCTACGACACCCGTGCTGCCGGTACTGCCCGTGCTCCCTGTACTGCCTGAGCTGCCCGAACTGTCCGAACCGTCCAAACCGTTGGGGCCGAGCGCGAAGCTCCGGGGTACGCCCCGTACGTCCACCGCCACCGGCGATCCCCCGCCCGGCGGTGTGACGAGCAGGTCGCCGGTGCCCTCGGCGGTGCCGCTGACGCCATCGGCGGTCAGCCGATAGCCCCGTACGACCACCCCCGGCGCCATGTCCAGCAGGACGCGCCCGTCCAGGCTGACGGTGAGCCGGTCGGCAGCCCGTACGGCGAGCAGGCCCTCGCCGAGCGGCAGATTGATCAGTTCGGCAGGTTCGCCGGGGTGGGCGAACCGCCAGCCGTCCGGCCGCGCGTCGGCCAGTTCGCCGAACGCGAGATACGCGAGGAGTCCGCCCCATGCCATCAGTCCGTCCGAGCGCTTCTGAAAACCCGTCAGATTCTCCCCGTCGATGGCCGGATAGTTCTCCCTGACGTGGCCGTGCTCCCGCCATTCGTCGAGAAACAGCCCCAACAGCGCCCCCACCACCGGGCGGCTCAGCTCGGTCAGCCCGTACCGCCGCAGCCCCCCTACGGCGAGATACGCCATCGGGGCCCAGATCCGGCCGCGCCAGTACGTCGCCGCGAAGCCGGGGTCGTTCCTGGCGACGCTGGGCAGCGGCCTTACCCCGCCCAGCACTTCGGGCCGCAGCAGATCGGCCGCCACGGCCGCCGCCCGCCCGGCGTCCGGCAGACCGCCCAGCAGCGCGTACAGCATCGTCGGCGAGACATGCGGATCATGGACACCGGCCGCCGTGAGATTGCGGTAGCCGCCGCGCTCGCCGTCCCACAGCAGACGGTCGGCGACCGTCTTGGCCGAGGCGGCCCCGGCCCGCAGCCGGCCGGCCGTCGCGTGCTCGCCCAGGATGTCGGCGATCGCCGCCAGTGCCTCGGCGTCGGCGATGTGCAGCGCGTTCAGTCCGACGTCGGCCAGGTCCATGGTGTGGGTCTCGGGGTCGTACAGCGACTCGTCGTACATCGGCGAATCGTCAAGGCCCGACTCGCGTTTGGCCCGGTCCAGGGTCGCCGACGCGGGGTCGCCCGCGATCGGGTCGGAGCCCCAGGCGAGCAGCCCGTGCGGTCCCCGGCGGGCCCGGGGCCACCAGTCGTGCCAGGCCAGGAGGGCCGGGTAGGTGTCGGTCAGCAGCGCGGCGTCGCGGGTACCCGGCGACAGGCCGCCCGCCAGATACGCCTGATACACCGTCAGGGCGCCGACCGGCGGCTGCGATCGGTCGTCGGTGCGGCCCGCGTCGTCCGAGACCCGGTTGGGGATCATGCCGGCCTCGTCGGCGTACGGGAGGATCTGCCCGAACACAGCGCGCGCGTAGTCCCGGTCGACGGCGGAGGCGGCCAGGCCGGTGAAGAACGTGTCCCACGCGTGCAGGGCCCAGGTGCCGTAGAAGCCCTTGCGCTCGGCGCAGACGAAATCGCGCGACGTCGGGGTGAGGACGCGGTCGATGTCGGGGGCGTGGATGGTGTTCCAGGTGACGGCCCTGGTCAGGGCGTCGGCGGCGTCGCCCAGCCAGCCGCCGGAGCGCAGTCGGGTCCGGTCGGACGCGGCGCGGCGCGCTTCGATCACGGTGCCGGTCTCTGCCACCGTCCCCGGCGCGTTCTCCGGCGTGTTCACCGGCGTGTTCTCCGGCGTGTTCTCCGGCGCGATACGCACTTCTACGGTGCTGGTCCCGGCGTCGAACGCCAGGGTCAGCGTGTGCGCGGGGCTCTCGATGCGGCGGGCCGGTGACGAGGTGGTGACCGTCCAACGCACGTCCCCCACAAGGACGTTGACCCCGCCATCGCCCGTGGGCTCCTCGACGCCGTCCAGCCCCTCCACGGACAGCACGACACCGCCGGTGCTCTCGGCGCGGGCATGCAGGACATCGCCGGGGCCGCCCGCGAAGGCCAGCCGCAGTGGGTGGCCCGCCGCCCGTACCGTCACCTCGGCGTATGTGCCGTCCACGGTGTGCGGCCCCAGCCGCTCGAGGCCGTCGCGCCAGGTGAACCCGTCGAGCACCGGACCGTCGGGGCCGATCACGCCGAACCGCACGCTTGGTCCGGACGGCAGCGCGCTCATGCCGGTGTGGGTGCGCACGTCCCAGGTGTTCCAGCCGGTCGCCGCCGGGGTGCCGGCGGCGCGCTTCTCGCTCATGCGACTCTCACTCATACAACCGCCTTGTCGTCGGCGGTGCCGTCGTCCGGCGCCGCGTCGGCCAGGTCCAGGGCCGCGTCCAGCAGTTCCCGGGTGTACGGGTGGCGCGGCGCGGTCAGCACCTCGCCGGTGCCGCCCTGCTCCACGATCACACCCCGGCGCATCACCGCCACCCGGTCGGCGATCTGGTGCACCACGCCCAGGTCGTGGGAGATGAACAGCATCGCGAGCCGGTGTCTGCCGCGCAGATCGATCAGCAGCCGCAGGATCTGGGCCTGGACCGACACGTCGAGCGCGGACACCGCCTCGTCGCACACCAGCAGCCGTGGCCGTACCGCCAGCGCTCTGGCGATGCTGACCCGCTGGCACTGACCGCCCGACAGGTCTCCCGCCCGCCGCGACGCCACCTCGGGATCGAGTCCCATGTCGGCCAGGAGCCGGTGCAGCGCCTCGGTGCGGTCGCCCTCGGGGGCGGTGACCGGGTGGGTCTGCCAGACCTCGGCGATGATCGAGGCGACCGTCATCCGGGGGTTCAGCGACGAACGCGGATCCTGGAACACCATCTGCACGGCACGCCGCAGCTCCGGCGGCCGGCGTCCCGCCCGGCCGAGCGGCCGGCCGTCGAGGGTGAGTGTCCCGGCCCCCGGCCGCAGCAGCCCCGCCACGCAGCGGGCGACGGTCGTCTTGCCGGAACCCGACTCGCCGACCAGCCCGAGGGTTTCCTCGGGTGCCACGGACAGGCTCACCCCGTCCACGGCGACCGTGCCGCCCCGGCGGCCTCTCCCCCGTCCGCCGTAGCTGACCCGCAGATCGCGTACATCGAGCAGTTCGCCGGGCCCGTCGGTGGCGTTCACGATCCCAGCACCTCCTCGGCGAAATGACAGGCGCTCCAGCGCCCGTGCGCCACCTCCCGGACCTCCGGCACCTCGTCGCGGCACCGCGCGCGGGCCAGCGGACAGCGCGGATGGAACGCGCAGCCGGTTGGCCTGCCCGCCGGTGTCGCCGGGGCGCCCGGCAGCGGATCGGCCGGCACCGTACGGGTGCGGACGGCGGGCACGCTGCGTACCAGGGCGGCGGTGTACGGGTGGGCCGGGCGGCGCAGTACGTCACGGGCGGGCCCGCGCTCGCAGACCCGTCCCGCGTACATCACCACCACCTGCTGGGCGACGTGCGACACGACCCGCAGGTCGTGGCTGACGAGCAGCATGGCCAGCCCGTCCGCCGACCGGATCTGGGCGAGCAGCCGCAGGATCCGGGCCTGCACGGTGACGTCGAGCGCGGTGGTCGGTTCGTCGGCGAGCAGCAGCGACGGCTCTCCGGCCAACGCCAGTGCGATCATGGCGCGTTGGCGCAGACCGCCGGACAGCTCGTGGGGGTAGGCGCGCGCCCGCCGCTCCGGTTCCGGTACACCGGCCCGGTCGAGGAGTGCCACGACCCGGCGGCGTACCTCGGCACGCGGCAGCCCGTCGCGGCGCGGGATCTCGCCGACCTGGCGGCCGATCCGCTGGGTCGGGTTGAGCGCGGCGAGCGGGTCCTGGAAGATCATCGCGATCTCCCGGCCGCGTACCGCGCGGCGCCTGGCCGGGCCGGCGGCGATCAGGTCCTCGCCGTGCCACAGAAGCCGCCCCGCCAGGGTGGCGCCCTCGGGCGGCAGTCCCAGGATCGCGCGGGCGGTCATCGTCTTCCCGCTGCCCGACTCGCCGATCAGTCCTACGGTGGTGGCGTGCGGTACGTCGAAGGACACACCGTCCACCACGCGCACCCGGCCGGCGCGCGGGCCCGGCAGTTCCACGACGAGATCGTCGACCCGCAGCGGGGGCCCGTCCGTCGCGGGCGCCTGTTTCAGGGCTCCGCTCTCGCGCGCGGTTCCGCTCTCGCGCGCCGTTCCGGCCGGGGTCATGACCCACCGGTCCGTACGGTGGCGAAGTCCGGCAGGCCGCTGGCGTCGGGGGTGAAGCCCGTCAGGCCGCTGTTCCAGGCGTACGCGATGCTCACCGTCATCGGGTACATCCCGACGGCGTCACGCCAGATGATCTCGCTCGCCCGGCCGTAGAGGTCGGTGCGCTTCTGCTTGTCGGCGGTGGCTCCCGCAGCCGCGAGCAGCGTGTCCAACTCGTCGTTGCAGTAACCGTTCCGCTTGGCCTCGCAGGTGTAGAGGCGGCCGAGGTTGCTGGCCGCGTCGTAGGTGGGGGTGGTCAACTGCTGGAAGTTGATGTCCCACTTGAGCGCGATCAGGTCCTCCGTGAAGGTGGCCTGCTCCTTCTCCAGCGGCTCGGCCCGTACGCCGGCCTTCTTGAGGTCCGAGACGACGGCCTGGATGAAGGGCCGGAACTCGGCGTTGGCGAACTGAAGTCGCAGCGTCTTCGAGAAGTCGAAGCCCGCGGCGGTGAGCGCCGTCCTGGCGGCTGCCGCGTCGTAGGTCACGGGCGACTGCGGTACGTGTCCCAGTACGACGCTCGTCACGGGCGCGTCGGCGGGCTTGCCGGTCTCGGGGTAGAGCTCGGCGATGATGGTCCTGAAGTCGACCGCCTGCCAGATCGCCCGGCGGACCTTCGCGTCCTTGAGCGCGGGCGTCGAGGAGTTGAACCACATGGTGAACTCGGCGGTGCTCGGCACCGTACGCACCGTGAGGTCCTTCTCACCCTTCAGGGAGGCCAGTTGGTCGTCGGGGATGCCCCACAGGATGTCCACCTCGCCGGTGCGCAGCGCCGTCATCCGCGCGGACAGCTCCGGGATGTTGCGTACGGTCACCCGGCCGGGCGCGGGCTTGTCGCCCCCGTACTTCTTGTTGGGCACCAGGACCAGCGACTCGCCGGGTGTGAAGCCGTCGACCGTGAACGGGCCCGAGCCGACAGGGTGGTTGAAGAACGCGGTGTCGCTCTCGCCGACGCCCGAGGGGATGACGTAGAAGGTGCTGAGCTTGCCGGGAACGGACGCGTCGGGAGCCGGGCTGTTGAGCACGACTTCGGTGGCGGAGGTCCTGGTCATCGTGGCGCCGGGGAAATTGCCCGCGTTGGGGCCGTCGAGGCTCATCATCCGCTTGAACGAGGCGACCACGTCGTCGGCGTCGAGCGCGGAGCCGTCGGAGAACGTGATGCCCTCGCGCAGCGTGAACGTCCAGGTGGTGACGTCCTTGTCGGGCTTCCAGGAGGTGGCGAGGTCGCCGGTGAGGGTGCCGTCCGGATCGGGTTTCACGAGTCTGCCGAAGATCTGCTGACCGGCCAACTGCGTACCGGTGGAGGCGCCTTGGGCGCCGTGCGGGTCCAGGCTCTCGATCGGGTAGGTGCCGGAGGCCGTCACCTCGCCCGAGGCGCCGGAACCGCCCTCGCCGTCGTCGCCGCCGCCGGATGTCGTCGAACAGGCGGCGAGGAGCGCCGCGCCCGCCGTGGCGGTGGCGGCGAGCCGGATCAGCCGGCTCCGCCCGAACTCACGCGTGTTGGTCATGGTGGTGCTCCTGTCTGGGAACGAGGGTGGTGGATCGCGGTACGGCGAAGTCGGTGGGACGACGGCGGATTCGTCAGGGGTACGGCGGTGAGCCGGCCGGAATCGGTCAGTCGGTGCGGCCACGCCGGTAGCGGGCGGTGAGCTGGTCGCCGAGAATGCCGACGTTGATGATCAGAAGGGACAGCGCGATGCCGGGGAGGGTGGAGATCCACCACTGGGGTTCGAGGTATTCCTTGCCGTTCGCGATGGTCTGCCCCCATGACACCGTCGAGGGCGGCAGCCCGATGCCGAGGAAGCTGAGTCCCGCCTCGGCCAGTACCACCAGCGCGAATTCGAGTGTGGCGAGTGCGACGATCGGCCCTGCCGTGAACGGGAGCACGTGCCGCACGAGGATGGTCCGGCCCGGCACGCCCAGTACCCGCGCGGCGTCGACCCAGGGCCGTTCCCTGATGGAGAGCGCGACACCGCGTGTGACACGGGCGAAGGAGATCCAGCCGGTCGCCGAGAGCGCGACGACCACCAGCAGAACGCTGCGGTCGAAGGCGCCCGCGATCACGATCGCCAGCAGGATCGCGGGAAACGCCAGCAGGATGTCGAAGACCCGGGCCAGTACGGCGTCGACCGCGCCGCGGAAGTAGCCGGCGACGGCGCCGAGGACGACTCCGACCAGACAGGAGATCGCGACCGTGGAGACGCCGATGATCACGGAGGTCCTGGCCCCGTAGACGATCTGGGCCAGCACATCGCGGCCGAGGCCGTCCGTGCCGAACCAGGCCGTGGCGCCGGTGGACGTCCGGGAGCCGGGCGCGAGCAGCCGGTCCTCCAGGGACGTGTTCACCGGGTCGTAATCCATCAGCAGCGGTCCCAGGACGGCGACCAGCAGATAGCAGCCCACGACCAGGTAGGGGATACGGGAGAGCAGTCGGCGCCGCGCGCGGGGCGGGGCGGTCGTGAGCTGTTCGGCGGCGGTGGCGATGTCGGCCATCAGACGGCTCCCGTCCGGATGCGCGGGTCCAGTTGGGCGATGAGCAGGTCGGCCGCCAGGTTCAGTACGACGACGATGCCCGCGATCAGGAGCGTGACGCCCTGCACGACGGCGTAGTCGCGGTTGGCCACCGCGTCCACCACGAGCGAGCCGAGGCCGGGCCAGGCGAAGACGTTCTCGACGATCACGGCGCCGCCGACCAGGGCACCGACCTGGACGCCCACCACGGTCACCACCGGGATCAGCGAGTTGCGCAGTGCGTGGCCGAGCAGCACCTGACGCTCCGTCAATCCCTTGGAGAGCGCGGTCTGTACGTACTCCTCACGCATCGTCTCCGCGACACTGGTCCGGGTCAGCCGGGCGATGATCGCGATGAACGGGAACGACAGGGTGATGGCCGGCAGCACCAGATGCTGCGGCGTACCGACGCCCGAACTGGGCAGCAGGCGCAGGCCGAGCGAGAAGACGAGCACCAGCATGATGCCGATCCAGAAGGTGGGGAACGACTGGAGGGCGATCGTGCAGGCCGACACCACCCGGTCGAGCGGGCCACCCGGCCGGCCGCCGGCCACCATGCCGAGGGTCAGTCCGACGACGACCGCGATCGCGGTGGCCGTCAGGGTCAGGTCGATCGTGGCGGGCAGCCGGTCGAGGACCGCGTCCATGGCGGGCCTGCCGAGCCGATGCGACTCACCGAAGTCGAGGCGGGAGACATCGCCGAGGTAGCTCAGATACTGGGCGCCGAGGGACCGGTCGAGTCCGAGGGAGGCGCGCAGCCGGTCGATCTGGCTCTGGTCGGCGTCCGGGCCGAGCAGCACGGTCGCCGGGTCGCCGGGCGCTGCCCGGACGATCAGGAAGATCAGCGAGGCGGCGCCCCACATCACGAAGACCCCGACGAGCAGCCGGTGCGCGATCATACGGATCATGTCCCGGGCCTCCCGTCGGCGGGCTGCGGCGGAACCGGGCTGTGGGGGGCCACGCTCCGGGGCGCCGGGCTCCCGGGCACCGGGCTCCGTGGCGCCGGGCTCCGTGGCGCCGGCCCGATCGAGTCGCCCGGCACGAACACGCAGGGCACCGTGAGCTGTTGAGGCTCGGGGGCCTCCTGGTCGAGCAGTTCGATCAGTACGCGTACGGCCTCACCGGCCATCTCCGCGCGGGGCAGCGAGAACCGGGTCCAGTTCCGCGACTCGGGCGTCCAGGACGGCGGGTCGCCCAGCAGGGCGAGCGAGCAGTCCTGCGGAAACCGGACCCGCTCCGTACCGGCCACCGCCGCCAGCGCCTCGGTGAGCCGGTTGTCCTCGGCCGGTTCGACCAGCAGCGCGGTGATGCCGAGCCCCCCGATCCACTCCTCCACGTGCTCGATCGACAGCTCCGCCGGATCGGCCAGGCTCCGGATCAGCGCCTCGTCCGGGACGAGGCCGGCCTCGGCCAGTCCGCGCCGGTATCCCTCCGCACGGTCCCTGGTGGGCTCGCTGTCCTCCAGGGCCCGCAGATACAGGATCCGCCGGTGGCCCAGTCGCGCCAGTTCGGCGACGAGTGCGCTGGTCGCCGAGACGTAGTCGGCCGCCACGTAGGACAGTTCACCGTCGTCGACCTCACGGCGTCCGACGAAGACGAAGGGAAAGTCCTCACGGACGAGCGCGGACAACTCCTCGCGGCGCACGTTCCTGCCGAGCAGGACACAACCGTCCGCTATTTTCAGCCGGTTGGACCCGCCCACGTAGATCGCGCGGTCGGCGGCCGTGTCGGTCGAGCTGAACAGCAGCAGGTCATATCCCTGGCGCGCGGTTTCGTCCGCCACGCCGAGCAGGAACGGATAGTAGAAGTCGCGCTGATCGGTGGGGAAAACCGATTCGAAGGTGTAGAGCCCGAGCAGCCGGTTCCGGCCGCCTTTCAGACTGCGCGCGGCGACGTTGGCGGTGTAGCCCAGTTCCTCGGCCGCCGCCAGGACGGCCCGGCGTGTCGATTCCGCGATCTGGGTACTCGCCACGCCTCCGCTGATCACCAGCGACACCGTCGCCTGGGAGACGCCGGCGCGCCGGGCGATATCCCGTTGGGTGGACCGTCGACGCCGTGCGGGAGGGGCCATGAACACTCCCAACTAATACGTATTAGCAAGTGCCGCAAGACGCTACTCGGATGCCGCGAAACGCGTCAAGAGTCGTGAACGGCCTTTGTTTCTTCCGTTTCCGGCACATGATCCGATCGTGTGGCGTGACAGGATTCGCCATCCGTACGCACGGGCGAGCCATGGCACGCGAGCGCGAATTTCAGGAACATCGAAAAGGCGACCGCATTCCGGCGTCGCGGTGGAAAGGGAATTCGATGACCGTCCGCACCGTTTCGGAACATCCGCGAGGCCACTCGGCACCCGACAGCCTCGCGACCCGCTTCGACCGGGACGGTTACGCGGTGCTGCCGGGCGCGCTGACGCCGGACGAGGTGGCGGAGCTGCGGGCCGAGACCCTGCGGATCTGCCGGGGCGAGCGGGGCGCCGTCGAGGGAGCGCTGCCGGCGGTCGCGGGCGAGAGCGACGACGACACCGTCCGCAGATTCCTGTGCGTGCACTATCCGCACAAGCTGTCGGCGCTCATGCTCGACACCATGCGCCATCCCGCGATCGTGGGACCGCTGACCGAGGTCATCGGGCCCGACATCAAGTCGATGCAGTCGATGCTGTTCATCAAGTCCGAGGGCAAGCCGGGCCAGGCGTGGCATCAGGACGAGATGTTCATCCCCACCCGTGACCGGTCGCTGACCGCCGCCTGGCTCGCCCTCGACGACGCCACCGTCGACAACGGCTGTCTGTGGGTCCTGCCGGGTTCGCACCGGCCGGGCGTCGTCTACCCCAACCGCGAGCACGACGACGCCCGTTACGACTGCACGGTCGAGTCCTACGACTTCCCGTACGACGAGGCGGACGCCGTTCCCGTCGAGATCGGCGCCGGATCGGTGCTGCTTTTCAACGGCTATCTGCTGCACAAGTCACTGCCCAACACTGGGCGGGGCTTCCGGCGGGCCCTGGTCAACCACTACATGAGCGCGGCGTCGCTGCTGCCGTGGGCACCTCCGGAGGCCGAACGGCCCATGGCCCAGGCCGACTTCCGTGACGTCGTGCTGGTCGCCGGGCGCGATCCGTACGCCTACAAGGGCCTCACCGACATCCGTACGCCCCGGGTACGGCCCGACCGGTCCGGGGGCTGCGACAGGTGAGGCCATGACGGACACCCACGCCTCCCCCGGCTCCCCCGCGCTCGTCCCGGCACTCACTCCTACCCTCGTGGCCCGGCTGGGGCCCGCGGTCGCCGACTACCCGCCCGGGTCGGTCTTCGGTCCCAGGGACGCGGGAACGTACGAGTTCGTCTGGCTGCTGCACGGCAGTGCCCGCTGGTTCTGCGGCGAGCTGGCCGTTCCTCTGACGCCCAGCGCGCTGCTGCTCGTACGACCCGGGATGCGCGACACGTTCCACTGGGACACCCAACGGCCCACCCGGCACGCCTATACGCACTTCCGGCTGCGCCCCGCCGCACCCGGCGCACCGGCGCCCGACGACACCGACTGGCCGGTCGTCCGGGACCTGACGGGGCGGGGCGACCCGATGGCCGCGCTCTGCCGCTACCTTTTGACGCTCGGCGCGGCCCGCCCGCCCGGCTGGGAGCGGCACGCCGAGGAGACCCTGCGGCTGCTGCTCCTGACCTTCGTGCACGGCCCCGGTCCCGAGGCCCGCGCGGACACGCTTCCCGAACCGCTGGTCGCGATGATGGACACGGTCCGCGCCCGGTGGTCCGACGGCGTCGCCCGGCCGCTCGCGCTGGAGGAGCTGGCACGGGCCGCGGGAGTCTCGGAGAGCACGCTGTGCCGGATCTGCCGACGACGGCTCGGCGTCAGCCCGGTCGAAGGGCTCGAACGGCTCCGGCTGGCGAGGGCCGAACCACTGCTGTGGCTGAGCAACCTCTCGCTGCGGGCGATCGCGGTCCAGTGCGGCTTCGCCGACGCGTATCACTTCTCGCGGCGGTTCCGCGCGGTGTACGGGATGGCCCCGAGCGCCTTCCGGGCGGCCCCGCCCGAGTCGGCCCCACCGTCGCCGGTCGCGAACGGCGCGCTGTCCGCGCTTCAGGCGCTGGTGCCGCCGGCGCACTCGGGTTCGGTGAACGGCAGTGGCTGAGGTGCAGGATGGGGGCGCCCGAGATCAGAGTCGGCGACGGAGACATGGATGCTTGGCCGCTGCACCACAGCCGGCTTTCGCCGACCACCGGGATTCGAACCCGGGTCCCCCTTTTTGCAGAAAGAAGTATCCGTCACCTGCGCACCGGGCGCCCCGTCGAACACGGAACACAATCCGCGTTCTGTCGCCTGGACTTGACTGACAATAGCCGACATCTGCCGGCCGTCTCATCCGTATTTCCTCGCCCCGGTCACCTGTCGGCGGGCCCCGTCCCGGGGCGATTGGCGCTGGGGCTGATCAGTCCCGTTTCGTAGGCGACGACCACGGCCTGGGCGCGGTCGCGGAGGGCCAGCTTGGCGAGGATGCGCGAGACATGGGTCTTGACGGTCGCCTCGGACAGATGGAGGCGGGCGGCGAGTTCGGCGTTGCTCAGGCCGCCGGCCAGCAGGCGCAGGACTTCGAGTTCGCGTGGGGTCAGCGCCGCCAGGTCGCGGTGGAGCGTGACCGTGTCGGCGTCGCGGCGGGTGAAGCGCTCGACAAGACGGCGCGTGATCGCCGGTGCCAGCAGCGCGTCGCCGGTGCGGACCGTGTGGACGGCCGCGACCAGGTGTTCGGGGGTGACGTCCTTGAGGAGGAAGCCGCTGGCACCGGCGGAGAGTGCCGCGTAGACGTAGTGGTCGAGGTCGAACGTGGTCAGCATGACCACGCGCGGGCACGGCGACGCGCCCTCCGCGCCCGCATCGAGGATGCGCCGGGTGGCCTCCAGTCCGTCCATCTCCGGCATCCGGATGTCCATGAGGACCACGTCGGGCCGGGTACGCCGTACCGCGTCGACGGCCTCGAAACCGTCGACCGCCTCGGCGACCACGTCGATGCCGTCCGCCTTGAGGATCATCCGGAAGCCGGTGCGGACCAGCGCCTGGTCGTCGGCGACCACGACACGCGTCGGCGCACGCGTCGCCACAGGCGTCGGCTCGTTCACGGTGTCTCCACGGGTATCAGGGCCTGTACGCGGTATCCGCCGAGGGGACGTGGTCCCGCGCGGAGGGTGCCGCCGTAGACGGCGAGTCGTTCATGAAGGCCGATCAGGCCGCGGCCGTTGCCGGTGGTCGCGGGGTGACCGGAGTGGCCGGAGTGGCCGGGTGTCCCGCCGGTGTCGGTGACCTCCACCCGTAGGTGGTCCGTTCCGTACTCGACCGTCACCGCCGCCGTCGCACCGGCCGCGTGCTTCACCATGTTGGTCAGCGCCTCCTGCACCACCCGGTACGCGGTCAGTTCGACACCGGCGGACATGGGGCGCGCCCGGCCGGCGACGGTGACCGCGACCGGCACCCCGGTGTCCCGCACCCGTCCGACCAGGGTCTCCAACTGGTCCAGGCCCGGCTGCGGCGCCAGATCCATCGAGCCGGGTGCACCCTCGCCCTCACCATCCATCGTGAGCAGCCCCATGACATGCCGCAGTTCACTCATCGCCGCCCGGCCACCCGACTCGACCGCGAGCAGCGCCTCGCGCGCGTCGTCGGGAGACGTCGCCATGACCTTGCGGGCCGCACCGGCCTGAATGACCATCACGCTGACGTTGTGCGTCACCACGTCGTGCAACTCCCGGGCGATCCTGCCCCGTTCGTGCTCGACCGCCCTGCGCAGCGCGTCCGCCTGTTCGCGCTCCAGCACGGAGAGCCGCGAGCGGCCCTCGTCGGCCCGGACCTTCCACGTACGCAGCCCGATGGCCGCCACGACGATCGGGGCCGAGATCAGCAGCGGCACGTACTGGTCGGGGACGGTGGGCGCCACCCCGTCCGGCACCCTGCTGACCAGGAACACCGCCACCGGCAGGCTCGCCAGCGTCGGCAGCCGGTGACGGCTGTACGCGGCGGCGGTGTAGGCGGCGATGACGCAGGCGTAGAAGGTGAGCCGTGCCGCGTAGGGCGGGGTCAGCGCCGTCGCGCCCATCACGATCCACAGCACCGTGAGCGGATACTGGCGACGCAGCGCCAGGGGCACCGCGACGATGAACGCCAGGCTCATGAGGAAAACCCAGTCGCCCGATCCGAACGGCTGCCCGAGCGGGGAGCCGTAGGCGAACTGGGAGGCCCTTCCGGTCAGATTGTCCAGGACGTAGCGGGTCATGGCGATGCCGACGACCAGCGCCAGCCCCGCGTCGAAAAGCCGGCTCGGCCAACTCGGGCACGCCACCGGGCCGGTCGGCCGCGCCGGCGACCTGACCAGCCACCCGGCTCCGTCCCTGAAGCGGTCGATCACGGCTGCGTTCATCACCGGCTCATTCTCCCGCGTGACCGGTAGCGGCGGCATCACCCCGAATGACCGCCTCGGAGGGCTCCCTCACATCCGTGGACTACCTCTCAGGGATGACACCGGGTCGCCATCGTTCCCGCGCGGTACGGGAGTTACCTCCTGTGGCCGTCGTGCCCCGGCCGGGGGCGCTCCTAGCGTCGGTCGCGCCAGATGTGACGACCGGACGACCGAGGGAGACGAGCCATGACCACGCCGGTGATCGAGCTACGCGATGTGAGCCGCAGGTACGACGAGGGGCCACCGGCACTGGCCGGCGCGTCGATGACCGTACGGCCCGGAGACGCCGTCGCGGTCCTCGGTCCGTCCGGCAGCGGCAAGTCCACCCTGCTCAATCTGATCGCGGGCCTGGACCGGCCTGACACCGGAACGGTCACCGTGGACGGTGTGCGGGTCGACGAGCTGGGCGAAGCGGGTTCGGCGCGTTACCGGCGGGCGAAGATCGGCATGGTCTTCCAGTTCTTCAACCTGCTGGACGATCTGACCGTCACCGACAATGTCGTCCTGCCCGCGCGGCTGGCGGGCATGGGGCGCGGCACGGCACGGCGCCGCGCGGCCGATCTGCTTCAGTCGCTGGGCATCGACCGGCACGCCGGCGCCTTCCCGGGCCGGCTCTCCGGCGGCGAGCGGCAACGTGTCGCGGTGGCACGGGCGTTGATGAACCGCCCGCCGCTGCTGCTGGCCGACGAACCGACCGGAGCGCTGGACTCGGCGTCCGGTGACGACGTCAGCCGGCTGCTCAGGGAGCTGAACGCCGACGGTCAGACCGTCGTCGTGGTCACCCACGATCTCGCTCTCGCACGGTCCTGCACGACCCGTACGATCCAGTTGGCGGACGGCCGGATCACCTCCGACACCTCGTCGGCGACGGCGGTGGCGGGGACGGCGACGGGGACGGGGACGGATGCGGGGACGGCCCGATGAGCGCCCTGGGCCGGGTCGTACGCTCGGGCGTGGGACGCCGGCGGGTACAGACGCTCGTGATCGGGCTGGCGACGCTGATGGCGGTGACGGCGTCCGTCCTCGGCGGTTCCCTCCTCGTGGCGTCGAGCGCCCCCCTTCGAAGACGCTTTCGCCAGGCAGCGCGGAGCGCATCTCACCGCGCAGTTCACGGCGGACAAGGCCACGGCCGCGCAGTTGTCCGCGTCCGGGAGCGCGGCGGGCGTCGACGCGGCGTCAGGTCCCTTCCCCACAGCCTCGATCACGCCGCGGACGGACGGCATGGATCTGCCGCCGATGACGGTCGTCGGCCGGGACGCTCCCGGCGGTCCGGTCGACAACGTCACGCTGCTCACGGGCAGTTGGCCCACCGGGCCGGGCGAGATCGTGCTGGCCGCCGACGACGCTCCCCCCGGTACGGAGTTCGACTTCCCTGATCTGCCCGGCAGTCCGTCACTGAAGGTCGTCGGTACGGCCCGGTCGGTCAGCCGTACGGCCGACGCGTGGGTGGCGCCGTCCCAGGTCGCCGCGCTGACGCGGTCCGGCACTGTCGACGCGTACCAGATGCTCTACCGGTTCGACGCGGCCGCGACAACGGCTCAGGTCCGTGCGGGGCGCGCCGCGGTGACCGCGTCGGTGCGGGACGGCGCGCTCTCCGGTTCGCAGTCCTGGCTCGCCACCAAGAAGGTCGCGGCCCGCGACACCGCGCTGTTCGTTCCGTTCCTCATCGCGTTCGGCGTCCTGGGTCTGGTCATGTCGGTGCTCATCGTGGGCAATGTGGTCGCCGGCACGGTGGGTACGGGGCTGCGGCGGATCGGCATCCTCAAGGCGATCGGCTTCACGCCGTCCCAGGTCGTACGGGCGTATCTGGCCCAGGCGCTGGTCCCTGCGGTCGTCGGCATCGGGCTGGGGCTCGTGGCGGGCCATCTGCTCGCCGTTCCGGTGCTGGCCGAGACGGAGTCCGCGTACGGCACGACCGGGCTGTCCGTCACCCCGTGGATCGATGTCGTCGTGGTCGCCGGGGCGCTGGCCGTGGTCGCCGTGACCGGGTGGGCGAGCGCGTGGCGGGCCGGGCGGCTGCGTACCGTGGACGCGCTCGCCGTCGGACGCGTGCCGTCGGCGGGGCGGGGCCGATGGGCGGCCCGGCAGGCCGCGCGGCTCCCGTTGCCACGGGCGGTCAGCCTCGGGCTGGCCCGGCCGTTCGCCCGTCCGGCGCGGGCGGTGGCGGTGGTCGCGGCGATCGCGTTCGGCGCCACCGCGGTCACCTTCGCGGTCGGGCTGGCGGCGTCGCTGAACGAGGTGATGAGCGCCAGGAACCACAACGTGGCCGATGTCACGGTCGGCATGGCCGGTCCGATCCAGGGCCCCGGCCGGCCGGCGGAAGGGCCCCCGCCACAGGCACCGGATCCGGCGGGCGGGCCGCCGCAGGCGCCGGATCCCGCCTCCGTCACCGCCGCGATCGACGCTCAGCCGGGCACCGGGAAGTACTACGGCGCCGCCACGGCCAAGGGGACCGTCGCCGGGTCCACGGGATTCACCACCATCACCGCGTTCAGCGGCGACGCCTCCTGGGGCGGGTACCGGATGGTGTCGGGGCGCTGGATCGACGGAGCGGACGAGGCTGTGGTGCCGACGCAGTTCCTGAGCGCCACCGGAACGAAGGTCGGGGACAAGGTCACGCTGAACATCAAGGCCGCGGCGGTCACCGTCCGGATCGTCGGAGAGGTCCTGGAGACCCGCTACGACGGCATGCAGGTGTTCACGGACACCGCGACGCTCAAGAAGGCCGTCCCGGACCTGAAGGCGGAGAGCCACCACATCGCGGTGACCTCCGGCACGGACGTGGGCGGCTATATCGAGGCGTTGAACGAGCGGCTGGAGCCGTTGGGCATCACCGCGCGGGGCAGGGAGTCGAACGAGAGCGAGATGGTCGTCGTCATCGACGCGCTGACCGCGATCCTGACGCTGATGCTGGTGACCGTCGCGGGGCTCGGTGTGCTCAACGGCGTCGTACTCGACACCCACGAACGCGTCCGTGATCTCGGCATCCACAAGGCACTCGGTATGACCCCGCGACAGATCGTGGGGATGGTCATCACATCGGTCGTGCTGTCCGGGCTGGTCGGCGGCGCGCTCGGCGCGCCCGCCGGGATGGCCCTGCACGCCGCCGTCCTGCCGGCCATGGGCCACAGCGCCGGGCTCGAACTGCCCGAGTCGGTGGTCGGCGTCTACGACGTGCCCGATGTGCTCATGCTCGGACTGGGCGGTGTGCTCATCGCGGTCCTGGGCGCACTGCTGCCCGCCGGCTGGGCTGCCAGGACGCGTACGGTGACCGCGCTGCGTACGGAGTAAGCCACCGGGCGCGCGACGGCCGCAAGCGCCGGACGGGCCGCGATCAGCCCGTCCGGCGCTCGGCAGCACCAATTACCGCACCGCTACAGACTGCTCAACCGCTCGAAGGGGAACGGCGGTTGGGCGAGCGGGCGTACGGCCAGCCGGGTCAGCGGCAGGGCGTTGTCGTCGCCCGCCGTGCGGTTGGCGTGGATCACTGAGCAGCGTGTGCAGCGGTGGACGAGAATCCACTCGCCGTCGCCACGCACGGAAATGGCGAGCGGTTCCATCCGGGCACCGCAGTCCGCCTGCCGGTCGCCGGGGGTGTCGTCGAGATGACGGCTCCACAGACAGTTCGGGCAGTGGTTGCGGTGATCGGTACCGGGCGCGCTCATGGAGACATCGAGCCCGCACTGGAGACACCGGAAGGACTCGGCACGCGCTTCGGTGCGCGCACGCCGTGAGGTGTTGCGAGATCCGGATCTCCGGTCGCGGGACATGTTGTCACGGGACATCTTGTGTACGACTCCTCGGGTGACGCGGAAAAGGACGACTGGGTCGCACGTCCGTCTCGCGCCGAGGGAGTTCGCATCGCTCGGCAACTGATCGAAATCAGCGCCGAGTTGAACCCGCCTCGATCACGAGATCGGGCTCCAACCGGGCCGTACCCATCCGGAACACACCGCCTTTGTCGTATTTCACTCTGTCCTGAGCCATGTAAACCGGCCGCCGGTCGCGGGGCAACCGAATATTCGGCGGGCGGTCCCGCTGCCGCGTGAGGGTTCGCGCCGGGTCTTACGGCCACAGGAGATGTTTGCGCCAGCTCGCCCCCGACGCCGACTCCGACGCCGTACGTTCGTAACGCAGCCGGGTGTGGCTGCGCCCCTTGTCGCCCTGCCAGAACTCCACGTCGGTGGGTACCAGCGTGTACAGCCGCCACTCGTCCGCGACCAAGTCCGGTTCCTTGTCGACGCGTTCGAGGGACGCGGCGATCGCGAGGTCGCGCTCCTTTGGTTCACCCAGGCGCCGGCTCTGCCGGCCCAGCAGGGCTTCGGCGCGGGCGCTGGGGGAACGGGCCAGGAAGTCGGCGGCGGAGCGTTCGGCGGACTCCGGTGTCACCGCTCCGCGTACCCGGATCTGGCGTCCCTGGAGGGGCCAGTAGAAGGTGAGTGCCGCGCTCGGGTGCGCCGCCACCTGGCGGCCCTTGGGGCTGGCCCCGTGGGCGGCGAACTGCCAGCCCGCCGCGTCGACGTTCTTCAGGATCAGCACCCGGGCCTGCGGGTCGCCGGCCTCGTCCACCGTCGACAGCGTCATGGCGTGCGGTTCCCGCACGCCGGCGGCGAGCGCGTCCGAGAACCACGCGGTGAACAGACCCACCGGCTCGGGCGGTGTCGCCGCCGGATCGAAACCGGGCAGCGTACCGGCGAACACCTCCAGTTCCCGCAGCAGTTCCCGGATGCTCCGGCCCTCCTCGTTCACGGCCACTCCTCTGTTCGTGTTCGTATTCGCGTTCGGATTCGGATTCGGATTCGCTGCCGACTCAGCTTCCAGAGCCACGGCCGACGTCTACGCCGGGATCGCTCGGATGAGGACCAACGATCCGAGCAGGGAAGGCTGTTGGCGCAGATGTCCGTGACGCCGGTCCCAGGCGCCCGACTCGAGATCGCGCCGGAGCGCTTCCGCGTACCGCTCGCGCTCGTCGGCGGCCACGAAGCTCCAGGCCGAGCACGCCTGCCGGGCCCGGGGGTCGAGCAGCCGCTCGGGGCGCGCGTAGTACGCCTCGTTGAAACCGTCCGTGCAGTCCGCGGGGACCGGCACCGGCCGTACGGACACCTTGCCGCCCAGCGTCCGGGCGACGGTCTCGATCGACGGGTAGCGCCGGGCCTCGGTGTCCAGGACCCCCGGCGCGTACTCGTACAGCCAGAACTCCCGTACCAGATCGGGGTCACAAGTCAGCACCACCACCGGCCCGCGTGCCACGCGGCGCATCTCGCGGAGACCGGCTTCGAGGTCGCTCCACTGATGGATGCTGAAGGTGGCCATCGCCGCGTCGAAGGTGTCGTCCCCGAACGGCAGGTCCTCCGCCACCGCGTCGACGGCGGCCACAAGGCCCGCCGGCCGCTGCGCGCGCATGGACGCCGAGGGCTCGACCGCGGTCACGTCAAGGTCCGTCGTCTCGTACGAACCGGCCCCCGCACCGACGTTGACAACCGTCCTCGACAGCCCGAGCGCCTCGGTGATCCGTGCGGCGATCCGCGCGTCGGGCCGCCTGTGGTCGGCGTAACCGCCACCGATGGCGCCGTAGTCCGCGTCGCCCGCGCTGCCGTCCGCTCCCCTTTTGTTCATACCGGGAACATATCAAGAGAAGCGGATGGATGTCAGTCCGGTGTGAGACCGCTGTCAGACATGGAACGGCACCGAGGTGACGACGACCTTGTGCAGCGGGCGGAGCGCCCGGCGCAGCCGAGGGGCGGTCCTGCTGTGCAGTGCGCTGTAGCGCCGTTGGCACATCACGATCTCCGGGAGGATCACGGTGAGGGTGAGGTCCGGCCGCTGGTGGTGCAGCGCCTCGATGTAGTTGACCAGGGGTGCGATCACGGCACGGTACGGCGAGACAAGCTCCTGGAGGGGCAAGTGGTCGCCCCACAGCCGCCATTGGTCGCGGAAGCGTTCGGCCTCGGCGACGCCGGTACTGACATGGATGACCAGGACGGGCTGCTGGAGCGAGGCGGCGTACGCGAGCGCGCGCATACCGGCGCGGTCCAGCGTCGCGATCGGTACGAGGGACAGGTGCCGGATCTCCTCGGGCACTTCCTCCGCCTCCTCCATCTCATCGGGCGTCCCCGCCTCCCCTGTCTCCCCGAGCACCCGCGGGCCGTTCGATCCCGGCGATCCCGGCGAGTCCGGTGAGCCGGGCGAGTCGGGCAAGCCCTCGACGCCCAGGGGCGGGGCCGGGACGCGGGGCGTGATGGTGTGGCGCGGGAGTTCGATGGCGTGCCGTTGGAGCCGTAGCGCCGCGGCGACGGTGTCGTAGTGGCGCCGGATACGCGTCGTGACGAAGAGGAACACCCCGACCGCCAGGAGCGCGACCCAGGCGCCTTCGGTGAACTTGGTGATGCCCGCGGTGATGAGGACGATCGCGGAGAGCAGGCTGCCGGTGGCGTTGAACAGCAGGCTCTTGCGCCAGTGACGGTCCCTCAGCCGCCACCAGTGGACCACCATTCCGGCCTGCGACAGCGTGAAGGCCAGGAAGACGCCGACCGCGTACAGCGGGATGAGTGAGGCGGTGCGGCCGTCGAACGCCACGTACACCAGCCCCGCCGCGGCCGACAGCAGGATGATGCCGTTGCTGAAGGCGAGGCGGTCGCCCATCCGCGCGAAGAGACGTGGCGCGTGGTCGTCGCGGGCCAGCAGCGACAGCACGCGCGGGAAGTCGTTGAAGGCGGTGTTGGCCGCGAGGAGCAGTACGGCGGCGGTGGCCGCCTGTGTGTAGACGTACATCGGGCCCGAGCCGTAACTGAGGTGCGCGAGCTGGGACAGCACCGTCTCACCGGAGCGCGGCAGGACCCCGCTGAAGTGGACGAGGGCGATGATGCCCGCGAACAGGACGATGAGGAGGCCGACCATCCAGGTCAGTGTGGTGCGGGCGTTGCGCCACTCGACGGGTTTGAACGCCGGTACCGCGTTCGAGATCGCCTCGATGCCGGTCATGGCCGTCGCCCCGGAGGCGAAGGCCCGCATCACGAGAAGGATGCCGAGCCCTTCGGTGGCGTTCATGGGCGGGTGGGGCACAGGGTGGAAGTCACGGCCGGCGGCGTCGGACAGACCCACGGCGACCAGTGCCAGCATCGCGATGACGAAGGCGTACGTCGGCGCGGCGAAGATCGCGCCGGCCTGTCGGATCCCGCGCAGATTGCCGGCGAGCAGGACGACGATCGCGACGACGCCGATCAGTACGGCGGAGGGTCGGAGTGACGGCAGGGCCGAGGTGATGGCGGCGACGCCGGCGGCGATGGAGACCGCCACGGTGAGGATGTAGTCCGTCATCAGCCCGGCGGCGGCCATGAGCCCCGGCACGCGCCCCAGGTTGTCGCTGGCGACGATGTAGGAGCCGCCGCCGCGCGGATAGGCCCGGATCGTCTGCCGGTACGAGACACCGATGGACAGCATCAGGAACACGATGGTGGCCGCGATGGGGATCGAGTACCCGAGCCCGGCGGCGCCCGCGAGGACGAGGACGGCGAGCATCGCCTCCGGCCCGTACGCGACGGAGGAGAGCGCGTCGGCGGACAGGACGGGCAGGGCGACCAGCTTGCGCATCCGCTCGCGCGCGAGGGCGGTACTGGCCAGCGCGGGGCCGAGCAGCAGGCGCCGCAGCCGGTAGCCGGGACCGGGCCGGTCGACGGGAGCCGGCAGGCCCTCGTCCGGCGCGCCCTCGGGGGCCGGCGCGATCGGTGCGGCCTCCGTTGGCGTCGGGCCGAGCGGGGACACCGGGACGACCCGTCCGAAACGGGCGGGCCTGATCTGTCCCGGTGCGGGGAAGCTCCCCAGATCCGGATCCACCGGCAGGGCGTGCCGCCATACGTCGGGGCCCGCCGACACCCGCCGCCATTCGCGTCCCACACTGCGCAGCACGCGCAGTTGCTGGGCGTCGAGTTCGCGCAGGGGGGTGCTGCCCGGTACCGCCGCACTCCGCCTGCTCTTGGTGTTCGAGTTCTTACCGTGAGTGCCCGACATGCCGCAAGTCTGGCGGAACGTCCCCTTCCGGGGTGGGAGTGACGCCGGGAGGTTCCGGCGGAGTCGGTGTCGGCGTCCGCGTCGGTGTCGGTGCCTGCGTCGGCACCTGCGCCTGCGCCTGCGTCACCGCATGTACGCCACTGCCACAGCCCCTGTCGGCGCTTGTCAGCGCTTGCCGCGCCTGATCCAGTGGCCACGCCGCTGACGCCGCAGGGCCGGCGGTGTCGCCTGCGGCGGCCGGTCCGGGGAGCCGGCGGGCGTTTGCGGGCGTTCCGTGCGGTCGGCGGGCCGCTGGAGAGTGTCCAGGGCGTAGTTCGTGGTGGCGATGCAGTTCACCATCTGCTCTTCGGTGAAGTCCTCCGACCCGGGCACATGCGGTACGAACCCGATCAGCGCTCCCTCGTTGACGATCTCCGCGTCGAGCCCCGCCGCGCCGTCCATGTCCCACAGCGCCTCGATCCGGTCGTCGAGGACGATCCGGATGCCGAACTCGTAGACACCCGCGTGCACCAGATGCGCCATGACGCCGCGGGAGCGCAGCTCCGCCGTCATGCGCTCAGCGCGATCCGAGTCCATACGGAGCACCTCTTCACCTGCGACGTTCCGGGCCTGGACCTCCCGTGTGGGGGCGTCCGGGGACCCTCGTGTACTCCACGGTACTGCGCTCCGCCGCGGTACGCGGATCGTCCGCCGCCCCGCGCCGGGCGCCCGTTCCCACACCTCCGGCGCCCGTATCCGCGCGATACACCGCCCGGTCGGGGGCCCTGCCGTCCGATGCCGTCCGCTGCCGTCCGCTGGGCCCGCGAGTGGGCCCTGAGGCCCTGTGACTGGGCCCGGACCGCTCCGTACTGTCCGGTCCGAGCGGCGAAAGAGCCGCAAGAACAGAAACCTGTCGCGGACGCCGGTCCCCCCACGGACACCCGCCGGCGCCCACGACTCCCCCGGTGCCCCGGGGCCGGCATGCGGGCCCCGGGGCACCGTCCATGCCCGGCGCCGCCGCCCGCGGCGGGCGGAACGGGGTTCAGCGGCCGATTCCCGGGCGGGCGTGGGCCGTTCGCGCGGGGAGTGCGACGGCGCACGGTCGCCGCGCGACCTCCGTGAGCCCTGACCCGGGCGGGTCCTTCGCCGCTACGCTGAGGCACGGTACGGGGGTCCGCGGACTCCGCACGGTCGCACCGGTCCCGCACGGGGGCGGCGCGACGCGGATTTGGAGGGGGCTGCTGTGGACGGCGGCGTGGTGGGGCTGCGGATCGCGTCCGCGGTGGTCGTGCCGGTGCTGAAACGGCTGCTGCTGCCGGCCGGCCAGGTGCCCGGGGCGGAGTTCGGCGACCGTCCGATCCCGATCCGCCGGCTGATGGCCTTCACCAAGGAGCACCGCACGCTCACCGAGGACGATCTGCACAAGCTCGCCCGCGAGTTGGTGCGCCGTGCCGTGCAAGCGGCCGGACCGCACGATCCGCCGGTCGGCGCCGACGAGCACGACGCGGTCGGCCAGGCCCTGACCCGGACCCTGCACGCGCTCGGCGATCTCGACATGGACGACGTGCACGCCTTCGCGCTCGGCCCCGAGCTGCTGGCCGCCGAGCTGTCCCGGCGAGCGGGCCCTGACACCCGGCGCCTCCTGAGCGACGACGCCGCCCGCTTCCACGACCGTCTGCTGGAGACGGCCTGTGTGCATCTCGTGCGCCTCTTCAGCCGGCAGCCCGGCTTCGCGGCCCGCGCCCAGATCGAGCAGAGCCGCGAACTGCGCGAGCAGAGCGCGAAGTTGGACCGGCTGCTGGAGCGGTTACCCGACATCAGCCGCCAGGACGCCGAGTTCGAGGAGCAGTACGCGAGCTATGTCGTGAAGTGCCACGGCCGGCTCACGATCTACGGCGTCGACCTGCGTGAACCGGACGGCCAGGACTGGCCGTTGGAGTCCGCGTATCTGAGCCTGGACGCCACGCCGTACCGAGGCGGCACCGACCCGGTCCCGCTGCTGGGCGGTGAGCCGGGCGCCGACCGGGACACGGAGGCCGAGCGCGGCGGCGGCCCGGCCGAGGCGCTGCTCGCCAGTCATGAGCGGGTGCTGCTTCGCGGGGTCGCGGGCACCGGCAAGACGACCCTCGTCCAGTGGCTGGCCCTCACCACGGCGCAGCAGGACCGGGTGCCGGGCGGCCTGCCGCAGTTGTACGGGCGGGTGCCGTTCGTCCTGCCGCTGCGCGCGCTGGTACGCAAGGACGCCGAGCTGCCCATGCCCGAGGACTTCCTGCGCTGGATCGGCTGTCCGCTGGTGGGCACCGAGCCCGACGGCTGGGCGGCGCGGGTGCTGCGGCACGGGCGCGGTGTGCTCCTGATCGACGGTGCGGACGAGATCCCCAAGGGCGAGCGCGCCCGCGCCAGGTCCTGGCTCAAGAAGCTGATCGCCGTCTTCCCGGGCAATCTGTGGCTGCTCACCTCCCGCCCCTCGGCCCTCGACCGGGAGTGGCTGGCGCGCGAGGGCTTCCAGGAGTTCACGCTGACCGCGATGCGCCCCGCCGACATGCGGCAGTTCATCCGGCGCTGGCACACGGCGGCCGGGGCCACTCAGGAGCTGGGCGAGTCGCTGACGCTGTCGCTGCGCAGCAGCCCCGAGTTGAGCCGGCTGGCGACCAACCCGCTGATGTGCGCGCTGATGTGCGCCCTGCACCGCGAGCGCCGCGGCTTCCTGCCGCAGGGCCGCGCCTCGCTGTACGAGGCGGCGCTGTCCATGCTGCTGGAGCGGCGCGACCTGGAGCGCGAGGTGTACGGGCGCGGCCACCGCCCGGAGTTGGACCAGAAGTCGGCGACGGAACCCCTCCAGCGCCTGGCCTACTGGCTGCTGCGCAACGAGCGCACCCAGTTGGAACTCGCGGACGCGGTGGACGTGGTGCGCCGGCTCCAGCCCTCAGTACCACGTCTGGCGGAGGTCGGTACGCCGGAAGAGGCACTGCAACTGCTGCTGGAACGCTCGGGGTTGCTGCGGGAGCCCGCCACCGGTGCGGTGAGCTTCATCCACCGGACCTTTCAGGACTTCCTGGGTGCCCGTGCTGTGCTGGAGGAGCGTGACGTGGGCATGCTGGTGAACAACGCACACTTGGACCAGTGGGAGGACGTGGTTCAGATGGCCGTCGCGCAGGCACGACACCAGGAACGCGCCGACCTGCTGACCCGGCTGCGGGAGCGGGGCGACCGGGAGAAGGACGCGGCGGTGCAGGCGCGGCTGCGCCTCCTGGCCCTCGCCTCCCTCGAACAGGCCACCCGGCTGGAGCCGACGGTGCGTGAGGCGATCGAGGACCGGGCGGCGCGGATGCTTCCGCCGCGCAGTCTGCGCGAGGCCAGGTCTCTGGCGCAGACCGGCCCGCTGCTCCTGGGGCTGCTCCCGCGGGCGAAGGATCTTCAGGGCGACGAGGAGCTGGCCACCGTCCACGCCATATGTCAGATCGGCGGGGACGCGGCGATCCCCCGGCTGCGTGAGTTCCTCGAGACGAGCCAGTCCGCCGTACGGGCCCAACTCCTCGACCACTGGGACCGGTTCGACACGCTGGTGTACGCGGAGGAGATCGTACGGCCGCTGCTGGAGAGCGCGCCGGAGGAAGCCGTCACCGTCCGCTCGCACGCCGAGCTGGACGCCCTGCGCACCATGTCCGGTTATCAACGCGTGAGCCTGCACGGTGACTTCACCCCCGAGGAGATCCGCACCGCGCTCAATCCGCGCAGGCTGCGCGAGCTGCGGCTGCACAACATGCTCCAACTGGACGACCTGGACGTGCTGTCGGTCTATCCGGAGCTCGAAACGCTCGGGCTCCAGGGGTGCCGGAATGTGAAGGATCCGACGCCGCTGACGCGACTGCCGCGCCTGCGGCGGCTGGAGCTGCGGGATCTCCCCCAGTTCGAGCCCCTGTTGAAGCTGTCGGACTGCGCGAAGCTCGAAGGGCTTCTGGTGGGGCCCGAAGTGCCGTGGCGCGGTCTGACCGACCTACCTCGCGCCGCCGAGCTGCGTCTGCTGTCCCTGCCGCCGGCCGCCGCGCAACTCGCCGGGATCGTGCACTGCCGGGGCCTTGAGGAGCTGCGGCTGACGGACGCGAGCGATCGTCTGACACCCGACGAATGGGGGTCCCTCCTGGGCGAGTTGCCGAATCTGCGCAGGCTGTCCCTCTCGCCGCAGCAGCTCAGCATGCTGCTGTTCGCGCCGCGTACGCAGATCCCGCAGGTCACCCATCTGACGGTCCGGGCCAGGGCGGGTGCGGCGGTGCCGCTTCGGCGAATCGCCCGGCGCCTTCCGGGACTTGAGGAGATTCATCTGTCACAGGTCTCGGAGCTGGATCTCGGCTCACTGGCCGGGCTGCGCGCGCTGAGGCTGGTCCGGCTCAGTTACGCGGGTGAGATCCGCGGGGCGGAGGCGCTTCCCGACAACGTCGAACTCGACATCCATCCGCACCCCTGAGGCACATGGGCCCTGTCCGGCGGAGCCGGGTCCCACCTGTCACAACCGGGTGACAGAGTGTGGTGTCGACCTGGCGAGAGCGCTCCCCGGACGGGTAAGTTCTCTGATTCCAGGCTTCATCGGTAGGGATATCCGCGGTTGTGTCTCGGGCAGGCGGTGCCGCCCGCTCCGGGTCCGTGGCCGTGGGCCGGCGACGGAAGAAGGGTGCGTGAGGCGACCACATGCGCTCACCGGACACGTCACCCCTGCACGGCCGGGATCCGCTGTTGCGCTCACTCGTCCCCCGGCTCACCGGTCTCACCTACGGCGAGAGGTCCCGTACGGCCAGGGAGTACCGCGGCGATCTGCCCGTGGTGCTGGTGACGGGCCATCACGGCATGGGGCGCAGCGCCGTCCTGGCGGATCTGGCCGCGCACTACCGAGGCCGGCTCCCGCTGGCCCATGTCACGGTCGTACCGGCCGAGTCGGGCGCTCTGCCGTATGCCCCGGACGACGGCAGGGCCGCGACCGCGTCGACTCTGGTCGGGATTCTGGCGGAGCTGGTGTGCGCGCTCGCGCCCGAACTGCGGCATCGTTTCCCGGTTCTGACGCCTGGTCTGTTCGCCGTCTCCGGTTGGGAGCGGGACAACTCCGAGCAGCGGGACGCGACATGTCTGCTGCATGCCCGGTTGCTGCTGGCCTGCCGTCTGGCGGGCGGGGACGTGGACACGCTGCGGCACTGTTGGGCCGGCGCCGTCGAGGACCGGCTGGGGAGCCCGGCGCGCGACGCCGCGGCGGGGGTCAGCGACACGGAGCGGGTCAGCGGCACGGAGCGGGTCAGCGACGCCGAGCGGGACCGGGAGGCGGTCACCGGCGCCGTGGTGGCGGAGTACACCGAACGTTACGACGCGAGTGCCGCCCGCGAGTGGTACGCGCGCCGTTTCCCCCCGGGCACCGACGGCCAGGATCCGCTGCCACTGCTCGGCGAGTGGTTCCAACAGGGCGGTGACTACCGTGACTTCGCCGAGCAGAGCCTGATGGCCGCCTTCCTGCACGATGTCGCCGCCTCGTACGGCAGGCTCCAGCGGTGGAACCGGGAGCCCTGGCCGCTCGTGCTCCTCGACGACGCCCACGGCGCGGCGGGCCGGACCTTCCTGGATCTGCTGCTGAAGAACCGCGCGCGGCCCGAACGCCCCGACCACGAGGAGCTTGTCGTGGTGGCCACCCGGCTCGGTGAGCTGCCGGCGGACCGGGACGCGGACTCGGACCCGGACGACACCGATGCCGCGATCCGGCGTGAGCTGGCCGACCTGGTGAAGTCGTCCGGCTGGGAGCGCCGGGGCCGCGCCCCGTCCGCCGGTCTGCTCGCGGTGCCGCTGGCCCCGCTCAGCCGGGACGACATCCTGCCCCTGCTGGTGCCCGACCGGCCGGCCCGGCCCCTCCATCCGTATCTGGCCTCCGCCGTGCACTCGCTGACCGGCGGGCATCCGGCGGCGACCACCGTGCTGTGCGCGGCGGTCCTGGACGCCACCGACAAGGGCGCCGCCGTGGGGCCTCGCGGGCTGCTCGAACTGACCACGAAGGACGGCCGCGCGGTCACCGAGGTGCTTCTTGAGCGGCTGCTTCCGGACCGGCGCCAGCGCGAGCGGCTGACACTGCTCTCCCTGGCCCGCGACAGCACGGCGGCGGAGGCGCTGGCGGCCCATCTGCGTTTACAGGGGCCCGACCAGCTTCCCGCCAACTCGGCCACCGACTACCTCGAGGACCAGCAGTGGCAGCGGCTCACCGACCCCGACGAACCGTTGGTCGCCGACACGCTGTTGCGGACCCTGCTCGTAAACGAGGCGCGGCGCACGTCGCGCGGCGTCGAGGACGGCCGGGGCTGGCAGGAGATCCACCGCTTCCTGCGGATACACCACGCCCAGCGCGGCGAGAGCGGGGAGGCGGACGCGCTGCGGCACACGCTCGCGGCCGGGAACGCCGAGACCGTCGTGGCGGCGCTGGCCGAGGAGTTCCAGTCGGAGCAGGACGAACAGGCCGCCGCGCACTGGGTGTTGTGCCTGCGCTACGCCGCGACGGCACCGACACCGCCGACGCCGCCGGCCGGGGACTGGACCGACGTACGGACGCAGATCGCGCTCGGCGCGCACGACGGCCGGTACGCGGAGCTGGACGAGATCGAACGCTGTGTCAACCGGCTGCTCCACGCCCTGTGGCATGTGTCGGAGCCGCACGCCGAGCCCGATCCCGACATGTGCAAGGCGGTCGGTGAGGAGCTGGCGTACCTCTCGCCGCGCCATCGGTCCTGGCACGCCGTGCTGGGCCAGGCCGCCCGCAACTGGCCCGTCGCGGCACGCAGGAAGCGCCCGTTACCCATCCCCGGCGAGTGAGGAGGAAGCATGCTGGTCCGGCTGTTCCGTCGGCATCCCCGCGAGTGGGGTCCGGTCGAGTGGCTTGCCGTCCTCGCTCTCGCGGCGCTGACCGCCGCCGCGATCGCCGTCCTGGTCAGCCTCGTGCGCGGCCCCGGCCGGTGCGGTGACGACCTGGCGGAGATCGGCGGTGACTGCGTCGGTGTCACCGAGGGCGCCTTCGAGGCGGACCCGGAGATCGCGAGCCTCATCCAGGCGGTCGCGGACGAGAACGCCCGGGTGCGCGAGGGCTGGGAGTCCCCGTCGAGCGGGCCCAAGATCCCGTACGTACGCATCGCGTTGATGATGCCCTTCACGGCGGACGAGCACAGCGCGATGACGACGGACATGATCCGCCGGGGGCTCGCCGGCGCGCTGACGGCGCAGAAGCAGGCCAACAGCTTCGGCGGACCGCGTTACCAGTTGCTGCTCGCCCCCGACGGCCGGAACCTCGACGCGTGGGAGCCCGTGGTCGACCGGCTCGCCGAACTGGCCAAGGACACCAGCACCCCGCTGGTGGGCGTGACGGGCATCCCGAGCAGCACACCGGAGACACGGGACACCATCGCGGCACTGAGCAAGCTCAAGATCCCCACCATCGGCCCGGTCATCACCTCGGCCGACATGAACTCCGCGTACTTCTTCAAGACCTCGCCGAACAACGACCAGTTCGCCCGCGCGCTGAAGCTCTATCTGGAGCGGAATCCGGCGGACCGCAAGGGATTCCTGGTCTGGGACAACCGCGACGAGGACGTCTACTCGAAGAATCTGCGCGCCGTGTTCGAGCAGCACTTCAACGACACGTACGACCTGTCGAGCCACAGCTCCCCCTTCATGGGCTCGTCGGGAACCGCCGAGGGCATTCCGCAGCGCTTCACCGACGCCGTGCAGAAGATCTGCAACGAGAAGTCCGACACGGTCTTCTTCGCCGGCCGTGACCAGGACCTGCCCGCGTTCGTCGCGCGCCTCGCGCAGGAAGGCACCTGCGGGCGCACCTCGGAGCTGCGCATCCTCAAGATCGGCATAGGGCTGGAGCCCACCCTCACCGCGAAGGCGCCCACGCGGTGGCTGGAGGAGGCCGGGGCCACGATCGTCGACGCCTCAGCCGTCGATCCGCAGTGGTGGGCCGAGGGGACCGAGCCGAAGAAGGCGCTGGGCCGGTTCCTCGACGGCTTCAACGAACTGAAAGCCGATCACGAGCTGGGCGACAAGCCGCTGGACGACGGCTACGCGGTGATGTATCACGACGGCTTCACGCTGCTCGCCGACGCCGTGGACCGTACGTTCACGGAGATCAACGAGGAGGACACCCGGACACCGGGGGCCCTGTATCTGCCGTCGAAGGACGACGTCTACCACACC
Organism: Streptomyces sp. NBC_01506; assembly: GCF_045040295.1. Classification (NCBI taxonomy): domain Bacteria; kingdom Bacillati; phylum Actinomycetota; class Actinomycetes; order Kitasatosporales; family Streptomycetaceae; genus Streptomyces; species Streptomyces sp. NBC_01506. The sequence goes on from NZ_CP109422.1 coordinate 394,573, forward strand.
CTGGTCTTCCCCAGCATCTCCGGCAGCACGTGCAACTCCTGTCTGGTGGGGGCGGCCGGGACGTACGGCTTCGAAGGCCCGGACGTGAACGACCAGTGGGCCGCCTGCAAGCCCGTGCCCGTGGTGGAGCACCCACGGCGAACGGGTGGCCGCGCGCCGTCGCCCGTCTACCACACGTACCGGGGCGCGGACGCGGACGCCTGCCCGTCCTGAGGGTGGCACAGACGGCGGCGACGAATCGGGCACTCTCCGGGGCGACTTGGGGGAGGTCACAGCCGCACACGTATCATCCGCATCGATCCGCGCCGAACACTTCGATCACTTCGATCACTGAACACGGAAGACAACACCGAGATGAAGGTCAGCCAGTGAGGGTCATACGCCGCTGGGCCCCCTACGTCGCACTGTCGTTGATACTCGCGGTCGCCGCGGGCTACGGGTGGTACCGCATGAGCGACACCGGCAAGGGCTGGAGATACGAGGACAGCCTGAAGTCGTTCTGCGAGGGGCTGATCCCGTACGAGGAGTCCGCCGGGCTCACCGGTAAGAACGGGTCGGCTCTGTCGCGGGACTACCGCGCGAGCGGGTCGGAGGGCGACTACGACTCGTGTACGGTCGCGAGCCTCGACATCACCATCGGCCGGATTCCCGACTCCGCGCGCGACACCGGCTCCCCGGAGGTCTTCGACCGACTGGACGAGATGTCGGCGGACCTCCCACCGATCCCGCTCGGCGGCGGATGGCGCGGCTACACCGATGTCGTCACCACGGCTACCGTTCTGACCTGCGACAACAAGGACGGGGCGGTCGTCGTGACCGCCGGCGACGACAGCGTCGACGACAACAGCGTCGACGACCCCTATGACGCGGACGACATGGAGCGGGCTCACGGTGTCGCCGAACTCGTGGCCGCCACCGCGGTCAGGGCCGCCGAGAACTGGGGATGCGAGGCGAAGGCCGGAGGCCGGATCCCCCGTCTCCCGGTACCCGCGGGATGGGGGTCCCCCGTCGACGCGGCGGGCACATGCGCGGGGCTCCCGCTACGTGACCAGGACTGGGTGGAGTACGTCATGGACGCTCCGGCGAGCGGGACAGCCCCTCTCGAGCGCTGCGTACTGGGCGAGATCAACGAGGGCGGCCAGCCCCTGCTGCGACTGGAGGCGGCGTTCGGGCCGTACGCGCAGCGCCTGCGCTCCGACGCCCCGGACAGCGACACCTTCAAGAACGGTGCGGGCGGCTCCGAGGGCTCCTACTGGGCGACGGCCCGGTGCCCCGGCGACGGTCCCCGGGCCGTCTTCCAGATCTACCCCTCGTCGGACGTCCACATCGACACCAAGGCGGACGAGATCGCCGGGAAGGCTTTTGTCGCGTTCGCCGAAGGCAGGGTGAGGCAACACGGCTGTACGGACCTGACGTTGCCGTCGTCCCTGTCGTAACAGCTTCTGCCGCCCCGCGTCGCCTGCCGCCAAGTCGGCCGCCGATGCGCGATGCTGACGGGCGGACGGGAGGAGCGGTGGTGCGGGAGACGGACGTGGCGCACGAGTCGGATGTGATCGTCGTCGGCGCGGGCGCGGCCGGGCTGTCCCTCGCGTACCGGCTGTGCACCCCTCCCCCCGGCCGCCCGATCCCCGAAGTGACGCTGATCGAGGCGCCGGCCGGTCCGCTGAGGCCGCCGGAGCGGACCTGGTGTTTCTGGGAGGACGCTCCCGGCGACTTCGACAGCGCGCTGAGCGCGTCGTGGGAGTCGCTGCGCGTACGGGGGCGGGACGGCGCCGCGAGCGTGGGGCGGCCCGCCCCGTACCGGTACAAGATGCTGCGGTCCGGCTCCTTCGAGGCGCTGTTGGCGGACCGGCTAGAGGGGCCGGGGGCGCCGCGCCGCGTGACGGCCCGGATCGACGGGGTCGAGGATGTCGCGTCCGGCGCCGGGCCCGGCGCCGAGGTGACGGGCGTCGACGGCGACGGGCTTCCGTTGACGCTGCGAGCCCGCTGGGTGTTCGACTCGCGTCCGCCGCGCGTCCTGCCGCCCGCGCGGACGACGCTGCTCCAGCACTTCCGCGGCTGGTTCGTCCACACCGAACGGCCGGTGTTCGATCCCCGGATCGCGGATCTGATGGACTTCCGGACTTCGCGGCCCGCGCACGGCCTGTCGTTCGGATACGTCCTGCCGACGACCGCGCACGAGGCGCTGGTCGAGTACACCGAGTTCTCGCGCACGGTGCTGGACGACGCGGGCTACGACCGGGCGCTGCGGCACTACACCGAACAGGTGCTCGGGCTGGGCCCCTTCGAGGTGACCGCGTCCGAGCAAGGGGTCATCCCGATGACCGACGGCCGGTTCGCGCGCCGCGCGGGCCGTTCGGTGTTCCGTATCGGCACCGCCGGCGGCGCCACCCGCCCGTCGACCGGCTACACCTTCGCCGCCGTCCAGCGGCAGGCCCGTGCCGTCGCCGCCGCGTACCACGACGGACGGGTTCCCGAACCGCCGCCCGCCTATCCGGCGCGGGCCAGGGCGATGGACGCGGTGCTGCTACGGGGGCTGGACAGCGGCCGGGTCGACGGCGCCGCGTTCTTCGAGGGGCTGTTCCGGCGCGTACCGATGGAGCGGCTGCTGCGTTTCCTCGACGGCGACACCCGGCCGTACGAGGACTTCGCGATCGGCCTGCGCACACCCGTGGGGCCGATGCTGCGTACCGTCGCCGAACTGCCGTGGCGCCCGCGCCGGGCACCGAGAGGGAGGGCCGTCGGATGACGCTCCTGCACGACGCGGAACTCTCGACCGCGTTCGACCATGCCGCACTCGCCTACGACCGGTTGGTCGCCGTCAACCCCGGCTATCACGCGCATCTCAGGCGCTCCGCCCGGCGGTTGGGGCTGCCGCGTGGCGGGGCCGGGCTGCGGCTGCTGGACCTCGGCTGCGGTACGGGTGCCTCGACGGCCGCGCTGCTGGCCGCCGCCCCGCACGCCGAGATCGTCGCGGTGGACGCGTCGGCCGGGATGCTGGAACGGGCGGCCGCCAAGTCGTGGCCGGGGGGCGTCTCGTTCGTTCACGCGCCCGTGGAGCGGCTGGCGGAGGCGGGCGTCAACGGCCCGTTCGACGGGGCCTTCGCCGCGTACCTCTTCCGGAACGTCACCGACCCGGACCAGGTGCTCGCTCTCGTACGGTCCCTGCTCGCGCCGGGCGGGCGGATCGGGGTGCATGAGTACGCGCTCGGCGGGCGCGCGGTGGACCGCGCGGTCTGGACGGCCGTCTGCAAATGCGTCGTGCTGCCCGCCGGGCGGCTCGCCGGTGACGCGGACCTCTACCGCCATCTGTGGCGCGGCGTGCTCGAGTTCGACACCGCGCCGGCCTTCGGCGACCGGCTGCGGCGCGCCGGGTTCGCCGGCGTGCGGGTGCTGCCGCTGCCGGGCTGGCAGGCGGGTATCGCGCACACCTTCGTGGGCCACCGCGTGGCGCAGAGCGCGGGCGCGCGGTGACCGGCCGGGACCGGTCGGTCGGTGGGGGCCGGGCCGCTCCCCGCCGTGGCCGGGACCGTCGCGCGCGGGTGATCCGGCCGGCGCCGGGGCGCGACCGGTTCGGCGGCGGTGAGGCGCCGCGCGTCGCGGTCGTCGGGGGCGGCATCGCGGGGCTCGCCGCCGCGACCGCGCTCGCGGAGCGCGGGGTGGGCGTCACGCTGTACGAGCGTGAACAGGGCCTCGGCGGGCGCCTGACGGGGTGGCCCGTCACCCTGGCCGACGGTTCGACGGCCACCATGAGCCGGGGTTTCCACGCCTTCTTCCGGCAGTACTACAACCTCCGGGGTCTGCTCCGGCGTGCCGATCCCGGCCTCGGCATGCTCACCGGACTGCCGGACTATCCGCTGCGCCACGGCGGCGGCACGGGCCTGTACGACAGTTTCACGCGCGTCCCGCGCACACCGCCGTGGAGCGCCCTGGGATTCGTCGCTCTCAGCCCCACCTTCGGCCTGCGCGATCTGGCCCGGATGGATCCGAGGGCCGCGCTGCCCCTCCTCGACGTCCGAGTGCCCCAGGTGTACGAGGAGTTGGACGCGGTCAGCGCCGATAACTTCCTGTCCCGGATCCGCTTTCCCGAGGCGGCGCGGCATCTGGCGTTCGAGGTGTTCTCCCGCAGCTTCTTCTGCGATCCGGGTGAACTGTCCGCCGCCGAACTGGTGTTGATGTTCCACATCTACTTCCTGGGGTCGAGCGAGGGCCTGCTGTTCGATGTCCCGGACGAACCCTTCCCGGCCGCTCTGTGGGAGCCGCTGGGCACGTATCTCACCGGGCACGGGGTCGAGTTGCGTACCGGTACGGCGGTGGAAGAGGTGGCGCCGGCGGTCGGCGGCGGTCTGACGGTGACGGCGGCCGGCAGGCCGCACCCGTACGACGCCCTGGTGCTCGCGCTGGACAGCGGCGGGCTGCGCCACGTAGTCGCCGAATCGCACCGGTTGTGCGACACGCCGTGGCGGGAGCGGATCGCGCGGCTGCGCGACGCGCCGCCGTTCCTGGTGTCACGGCTGTGGCTGGACCGTCCGGTGGCGGCGGAGCGGCCCGGCTTCCTGGGGACCAGTGGGTTCGGCGGGCTCGACAACGTGAGCGTGCTCGACCGCTGGGAGGGCGAGGCGGCGCGGTGGGCGGCCCGTACCGGCGGCTCGGTGATCGAACTGCACGCGTACGCCGTCGCCCCCGGCGCCGACCGGGCCGACCGACAGCGCCTGCTGGTCGAGCAGTTGCACCGCGTCTATCCGGAGACCCGGGACGCGAGAGCCGTCGACGCGCGGCACGAGTGGCGTGCGGACTGCCCGCTGTTCCCGGTGGGCGGTTACGGCGACCGCCCCACGGTGCGCACGCCGGACCCGAACGTGATGGTGGCGGGCGACGTCGTGCGTACGGATCTCCCGGTGGCGCTCATGGAACGTGCCGCGACCACGGGCTTCCTTGCCGCCAACGCGCTGCTGGAGCGATGGGGCGTACGCGGTCAGACGCTGTGGACCGTACCGGACAAGGGGCGGTCGGCGGGGCTGCGCGCGCTGGTACATCTGGCACGGCGCCGCCCCTGACCGGTTCACCCGCCGTACCGCTCGCACTCGCTGTTGTCGCCGCCGCTGCGACAGCCCACGGGCCCGGTGGGGGCGGGGACGGGGCGGTTCTTCTCGTCCTCGTGGGATTGCAGCGCCGCTCCGGCGAAGAAGACGAGGGCGACGAGCACGGCCATCGAGCCCTGGCTCACGGCGGTCACCGTGGCCCGCGCGCGGGAGGCGATCACGGCGCCCGCGAACGCGAGCACACTGACGCCGCCGAGGGCGGGCAGATAGCGCCAGAGGGACACCGACTCGACGCTCGTGGCCGGGTCCAGGTCGAAATGGTCGAGGAAGGGCCACACGACGACGATCACGGCCACGGCGATCAGCTCGAGGAAGACCAGCCCGCAGGTGATCCCCACGTCGGGACCGCGCCCCACGCGGGAATTCACCGAGGCGTCGAAGGCCGGGGGCGCGACGGGCAGGTTGCTCATATCGAACACCCTGCCGGGCGGGGCGGTGCGGGGACATGAGTACGGATACCTAGGCCGTGTCTTCGAAGTAGCGCCGTCCGCCCGTGGGGGGGGCGGGGCCCGCGCCCGCCGCGGAGCGGCTGATGTCTCGTTGGTGCGGTGCATCGCAAAGCGGAGGATCGGGCTCGTACTGGACGTACTTGGCCGACTGAAGACAACGCAGGGGGCACCTCCCGTGCCCCCTCGGCGGCTACGGGGGAGAGGTGCCGTCCAGGCGTCGCGGGCCAGGCGGGACTTCGCGGACACGGCTCAGGGGGTCCTACCATCTGCCCATGACCGAACCCCGGCAGCACTGGACCGTACGCCACTTCTCGCAGGCCAACCCCGCCGGTCCGGGCTGCGACAGCGTTCCGGCGCTCCTGCGACGACTGGCCGACAGCATTGAGGCGTTGGGGCCCGTCGAGATCCTGGACGTGGTGATCGGGTCGGAGATGACCGAGGACGGCCCCTGGCGGTCGGGGACCGTCTATTTCCATCTGCCCGAGGACGGCTGAGGACAGGCCCTCCGGGTCAATACACCTAGGCCGTGTTTTAGAAGTCCCGCCTGCCCGGCGACGCCCGGCACGCCCGCTCGCCGCGTTGTCGGAGTCGCCCAAGTACGCCCAGTACGAGGGCGATCCTCCGCCTTGCGACCGCACGCACCGGACGCCGCTGGGCCCGCCCTCCGGGCGGACGGCGCTACTTCTGAAACACGGCCTAGCCGGGAAACCGCCCCAGGCTCCGCAGGTGCCGGCGGCGTTCCGCGTACGCGAGGTCGTCGCGCCACAGGCGTCCGGCGACGGCGCGCATCAGCGGGCGCAGGGCGGGAGCCGCAGTACGTGCGGCGGTGAATCCCGGCCGGTCGGACGTGGCGACGACCGCCTCGACGACGGCGGTACGCGGCCGGCCACGCTCGTCGTGGCCGACCGGGGTGGCATGGGTCTCCACGACGGAGCCCCGCCCCTCGCCCCGCGTGACGCGCATGACGACCGTGCGCGGCTCGGGCGCCGTGAAGACCGCCCGTACGGGGACGACCACCCGCCCGGCCACCTTGAAGGAGACGTCCACGGCGAAGCCGTCATCCTCGTCGGAGCCCTCGCCGTCCTCCTCCGGGGCCGACAGGACCGTCAGATCCACGAAGGAGTACGGGTGCAGCCAGGCGCCGTGCCAGGGGTCGAGCCGGTTGGCCACCACGTCCTCGGGCTCGCACACCCCGAAGCCGGTGTAGACGGCGTCGACGGAGTCGGCAGCCTCGGGCCGGGGCGGGACGACCGGCCGGTCCAACGGGCGCTCCCCGCCTACCCGGTCGAGCCGTACCCACGCCAACACCCCGTCGTCGTAGGCCGGGAACGGCTCCCAGCCCGCGAACGGCCCGCCGTCCAGGGCGAGTCCGTGCCAGTGGCAGATGAGCGTGCCGCAGTGCACCTTGCCGTCCTTGAGAGGCGCGCCGAGGTGCGGACAGGCGCCGGGGCCGGCCACCAGGCGCCCCGACTCGTCGCGCCACACGACCAGTTCGACGCTGGCCACGGTGCGGCCCAGCGGGCGGCCGGGCCGTACGTCGCGGGCGGCGCCGATCACGTACCAGTTGCCCGACGGTCTGGCGAGCGCCCGCCGCAACGCCGCCGCGATGAGGCCGGGCCGGGCCTCGCGCCAACTGGGCTTCTGCTGCTCCCAGTTGACGGCCGCTCGGCGCAGCCGCAGCGGGTACCTCCCCCGCGAACCGCCGTCCCGCGCGCTCACGCCACCTCCTCGCGCACGGCGTCCGCCCGCGTCCGTGCCCGTGCCCGTGCCCGTTTCGGATGGACGCCAGTGGTCACGGCCCGCGTGCCGGATACGCGCACGGCGGCTCTGGTGCGGGCCGCCGCCACCCGTACCAGCCCGTCGACGGCGACAGCGGCCCGCCGCCGGCGCCGTACGACGGCGCGGCGGTGCAGCACGGCGTACCCGTCGTCGGCGACGGCGTCGAGGATCCCGCCGTACAGGACGAACGCGGCGCGGATACAGGGGCGGGACACCGGGTCGAGCATGGCAAGGCCGGGCGCCGCCTCCCGGTAGACCCCATGGGTCAGGGCGACGGCGGCCTTCAGCGCGGCGGTGATCCGCCGGTCCCGGGCGCCGGTGGTACGGCTCCACTCCAGCAGCTCGCGATCGACTCCGTGAGCGGCGAGCAGATCGGCGGGCAGATAGACCCGGCCCCGGTCGAGATCTTCGCCGACGTCCCTGACGAAGTTGGTCAGTTGGAAGGCGACGCCGAGCGCGGCGGCGTGCGGGGCGGCCACCTCACGCGGGACGACGGTGCCGAGCACCGGCAGCATCTGGAGGCCGATCACGGCGGCCGAGCCGTGCGTGTAGCGGCACAGGTCGTCGTAGGTGGCGTAGTCCGTGACCGTCAGATCGCTGCGCATGGCGGCCAGGAAGTCGCTGAACAACCGGTGGTCGATGCCGTATGTCCTCGCGGTGTGGGCGAGCGCCCTGATCACCGGTTCGCGGCTGCGGCCCGAGCGCAGCCCGGCCGTCAACCGCTCCTGAAGGAGGCTCAGTCGGTCCGCGCGCTCGGCGGTGGTGGCGGGGTGCTCGAGGTCGTCGACGATGTCGTCGGCCCGGCGGGCGAAGCCGTAGAGGGCGTGGACGGCCGGGCGTCGTTCGACGGGCAGGAGGCGGGTGGCGAGGAAATAGGTCCTGCCGTGCCGGGCGTTGAGCCGGCGGCAGCGGGCGTAGGCGGCGCGCAGGCAGGGGTCGCCGATACCGGCGGCGTCGAGTTCACGGTCGGTCATGCGCGCCGTCCCTGTCGCGCCACGCGGACGCTCGCCCGGCTGTCGGAACCGGTGACCCGGGCGGCGGCGAGCTTGCCGGAGATCAGGACGGTGGGGACGCCGACCCCGGGGGTGGTGCCGCATCCGGCGAGGACGGCGTTGGTGGTGCCGCGCACCAGATTGCGCGGGCGGAAGGGCCCGGTCTGCGCGAAGGTGTGGGCGACGGAGAACGGGGTGCCGGCCGCGTGCCCTTCGGTGGCCCAGTCGCCGGGCGTGACCAGGCACTCCTCCTCGATGGCGGCGCCGAGTCCGTCCAGACCCCGCCGTTCGAGTTCGGTGAGGAGCCTGTCGCGGTAGCGCGGGCCGAGGTCCGCCCACTCCTGAACGCCGGGCCCGATACGGGTGTTGGGGCAGGGCGCCAGGATGTAGTGCAGATGGCGGCCGGGCGGGGCGAGGCTTGGGTCGGTGGCCGTGGGACGGGTGATGAGCAGGGAGGGGTCGCTCATGAGGCTCCCGGTGTGCGTCAGCTCCCGGAACGTGCCCTTCCAGGAGTGCCCGAACGACAGCGTGTGGTGCCCGAGCCCCGGCCAGGTGCGGTCGGTGCCCGCGTGCAGGATCACTGCGGACGGCGAGAACCGCAGCGCTACGGGGCGGCGCGGCGGCCGGCCGAGCAGTTGGTAGGTGACGGGCAGGTCGGGCGTGAGGACGACCGCGTCGCAGGGGATACGTACCTGGTCGTCGCCCCGGCCGGTGATGACGGCGGTGATCCGCTCACCGGACCCACCGCCGGGCCCGCCACCCGACCCACCGCCGGGCCCCCGGCCGACACCGCCGCCCGACCGCTCCAGGCGCGTGACGTCGTGGCCGTAACGGAAGTCGGCGCCCGCGCCCGCCGCCGCGTCGGCCATCGCGCGGGGCAGGGCGTACATGCCGCCGCGCGGGAAGTAGACCCCGGCGACGGTGTCCATGTAGGCGATGACGCCGTACGCGGCCAGGGCCTTGGCGGGCGGGACTCCGGCGTACAGGGCCTGGAAGGAGAAGACCCGGCGCAGACGTTCGTCCGAGATGAACGACCCGATACGGGCGTCGAGCCGGCCGAAGCCGCCGAGTGCGGCGAGTCGGACCAGGTCGGGGTGGAGCAGTGCGAGCGGCGAGTCGAAGTTGGCGTCGATGAAACGGCGGCTCTGGACCGCGTACAGCTTCTCCAGCCAGTGCCGCAGCCGCCGGTAGCCATGCGCCTCCCGAGGCCCCGCGAAGCGTTCGACCTCGGCCGCCATCGCGTCGGCGCCGGTGTGGACGTCGAGTGCGCTGCCGTCCGCGAACCGCGCCCGGTAGGCGGGGTGCAGGGGGACGAGGTCGAGCCGGTCGGCGAGCGTGTCGCCGACGGCGGCGAAGGCTTCCGCCACGAGGTCGGGCATGGTGAGGACGGTGGGGCCGGTGTCGATGTGATAGCCGCCGCGTTCGAGGCGACCGGCCCGGCCGCCGGGACGCATACCGCGCTCGACAACGGTGACCGCGCGTCCGGCACCGAGGAGATGCAGGGCGGCGGCGAGCCCGGCGAGTCCGGCGCCGACCACGACGACATGGCCGGTCGGTCCGTCGAGCGCCTTCACCGACCGCTCCCGGCGCCCGTATGTCCTTCGGAGGATCGCGTCCCGGCCCCGCTGCCGCGCATCGCGTCTCCTCTTCCTCGCGTCGGACGGCTGCGTTCACCGTTCATCTCGGATCGGACGGGGAGTTCGGGTGCGCTGTCCCCGGCGGTGGTTGGTGACGCCTCAGTCCACCATGGTCCTCGGCCACACGCCGGACAACCCGTCAGCGGTGCGCCTCTTCGGGTGACCGGCCGGTCCCGCTCCCCCACCGGGCACCCGGCGTGCTCCCGGCGGTCGCAGCGGTCGGCCCGGCAGGGAGCACCGTCAGCGGACGACGTCGAAGACGTTCTTCTGGAGGCCGTTGGCGTACACCTCGTGCTCCACGAGCCGCAGCTTCTGGGTGTCGTTGTCCGATTCGCTGAACAGCCGCTTGCCCGCGCCGAGCAGCAGCGGGAAGACCAGCAGGTGGTAGCGGTCGATGAGGCCGGCGTCCGAGAGGTTGCGGTTGAGCGTGGCGCTGCCGTGGACGATGATCGGGCCGCCCTCGCTCTCCTTCAGCCTCGCGACCTCGTCGAGCGACCTCAGGATCGAGATCGGGCCCCAGTCCGACACCACGTCGTCCTCGGTGAGGGTGGTGGAGACGACGTACTTCGGCATCACCTTGTACCGGGCGAAGTCCTCCATGCCCGGCCAGACCGGGCTGAACGCCTCGTAGCTGGTCCGGCCCAGCAGAAGGGCCGCGGCCTCTTCCTGCTCCCGGCCCTTGATCTCGTACGCCTCCGGCAGAAACTCCACGTCCTTGAAGGTCCAGCCGGAGTTCCGGTAGCCGGGCTCGCCGCCCGGGGCCTCCACGACGCCGTCGAGCGAGATGAAGGCGGTGCTGATCAGGGTGCGCATGCCAGGTCTCCTAGGTGTTTCGTGCGCCGGCTCTCGGCGGGTTCGGTCGGCGGGCTTCGGCCGATCTCGCGACCCCGGTTCACCAACCGTCACCACAGACCGCCGGCCGCGGAGAAACTCATCGGTGCCCGCTCAAGCGGCGTCCACGGCGCCGTGCGCCTTACGGTAGGCGGACGGCGGCACTCCCACCTCCCGGCGGAAGATCGCCCGGAAGTTCGCGGCCGTACCGAACCCCGTCGCTCCGGCGATCCTCTCGATGGACCAGTCGGAGCGCTCGAGGAGCCGGCGCGCGCCGAGAATCCGCTGCCGGGCGACCCAGTGCATGGGAGGCATTCCCGTCTCGCTCACGAAACGCCGGATGAAGGTTCTGCGCGAGAGCAGGCTGTGGTCCGCCATCTGTTGCACGGTGATCGGCGATCCGATGTTCTCGATCACCCATTCCCGGGTCGCGTGGAGGCTGGCGCGGGTCGGGGTGAGTACGTCGACGTACTGAGGTTCATCGGCACCGCGGACGGAAGAGAAGACCACGTCCTTCGCCACGTCGTCCGCGACCGTCGTCCCGAAATCATCCTGAATGACATGCAGGCACGCGTCCAATCCCGCACCCGCGCCCGCCGACGTGAGAATTGCGCCGTCCTCGACGAACAGTCGATTCTCCACGACGTCGACTTCCGGATACATCGAGCGGAGTTGATCGGTATGCCGCCAGTGCGTCGTCGCCGTCTTCCCGTTCAGTATTCCGCCGGCCGCGAGCGCGAAAACGCCCGTACAGACGGCGACGACACGGGCGCCCCGCTCGACACAATTCCGCAGTGCTTTCAGATATTCCTCGGGAATCGGAGATTGCGGATTCTCGTATCCCGGCACCACGACGACATCGGCGCACCCCAGGTCGGCGAGCGAGCGCGTCGGCCTGATGTCGGCCGCCACATCCACACCCGCGCGCCCCGATCCGTCGCGCGATCCATTGCCCGGATCGTCCACCGCGTCAAGACCGTGGTCACCGCACACAAAGACCCGATATCCCGGATGCTGACCAAACACATGCGCCGCGATGCTGACGTCCAGTGCGTACACCCGAGGCACCGCGAGGATCGCGACAACTCTCTTGTCGTCTCCGGATCGCAATGACGCCCCCATGTCTCCACGCTTCCTGTCCAACCTAGCTTACGAGCAAGACCGTCGGACCTGTCTCCCCGCTCCGGCACGATCCTTGCGCTGAGTGGCACAACCGGCTCTGGCCCACCCGGATCCGCCCCGATAGCGTCTTTCTGGAACTGGTGGAACTGGTGGAACTCACCTCCACGCATTCACTTCCAATGACCTCACTTCTGATGGGCGGAGCATGATGAGCAGCGGGTCGAATCAAGTCGAGAACTTCGGAGTCCCTTGGGAAGAGAGTTTCGGCTATGCCCAGGCGGTGAAGCGCGGTGACACCATCTATCTCTCCGGCCAGGTGGCACACGACGGGACACGGCTCGTCGCGCCCGCTCCGGTCAATGATGCCGGACAGGTCACCGACTTCGGGAACATGGCCGAACAGTTGCGCCAGTGCTATGTCAACGCGGCTGAGTTGCTGCGGCGGTTCGACGCGTCGTTGGACGACGTCGTGGAGGAAGTCCTCTATGTGATCGATGCCGACGCGGGTGACGCGGCGGCGGGACCGGTGCGCAAGGAGGCGTACGGCCGACCGGATCCGCAGGTGGCGAGCACCATGGTCGGCACTCCTCGGCTGGCGTTCCCCGAGCTGCTGGTCGAGGTCAAGTTCGTCGCGCGCGTCTGACGGACCAGGCGCCCGGCCGGCCGTGGCACGTGCCACGGCCGGCCGCGCCCGTCAGGCGCCGTGTTCGGCGTGGACGGACGGGGACAGATACACGCGGCAGTTACGCAGGCCCGGCAGATCCGGAATCCGCTCGACCCGCCAGCCGCGCGCGTACGCCGGTGGCCCGGCCTGCCCCGCCACCACGAACGCCACCGGCCGCTCGCGCCCGGTGGCCACCAGTTCGGCGGGGGTGATGCTCCCGTCGTGGCCCCCGGTCTGCCGTGACGCGCAGCCGACCCGGAAGGCGACGCGGATCGCCTCGGTGCCGCTGACCACGCACGGCGGTGTGACGCCCTGACGCGCGAACTCGGCCGCGATGCGGTCGAATGTGACCCGGTCGCTGCGGCTGCGCTCGGCGCGGTCGGCGACGACGGAACCCTGCACCCACAGATGCGCGACCGCCGCCGCCACGAGCAGAGCCACAACCAGCGGGCGGGGCTTGGCGGTTCGGACGATCCAGGTCAGGAACAGCGCGGTGGGCAGCGCGAGCAGCGCGTACACCGGAAGCAGGAAGCGCGGCGCGGCGTATCCGATCAGCAGCAGGTACTGCGCGGCCATCGACAGACCGACCAGCGTCGGCACCAGCACGAGCGGCAGTCGGCGCAGGCGCGCGGCGACCAGCACTCCGCCGAGGGTGAGCAGCGGCAGGGCGAACCACCAGATCGCGGTGGCCGGGCGCCGCCATCGGACGTCGCAGGGGCGGCAGAGCAACCGCCCGTCGAGCGAACGCATATGGTCGCCGAAGACGAGGTTCCAGCCGAGGTGGCCCTGGATCTCGCTGGCCCGTGCGAGCCGGGGGAAGAGTCCGCCGTAACTGACGTACGCCTCGATGATCCACTCCGCGCAGCCGACCGCCCCGCCCACGGCGAGCGCGGCCAGGAGCGCCCATCGCCGCCACCGTCGGACGGAGAGCGCGATGAGTGCGAGCGGCGCGGTGAGCCAGAAGGCGTCGGTGGGGCGCATCAGCGCGACGAAGGCCACCGCGACGCCGAGCCCGATGAGGGCGGCACGGTCGGTCCGGTCGCGCGCGGCCCTGAGGAAGAGGCCGACCGCGGCGAGGCAGCCGAGGGCGACCCAGAGGTTCGGCATGACCTGCGGCCCGTAGTAGACGGTGATCCACAATCCGGCGAACAGGGCGCCGGCCAGGGCGAGTACGGATGCCGGGAGCAGGCGCCGCCATACGTGGAGGGCGAGGAAGAGTCCGGCGCCCGAGAGCAGTGCCAGATAGACGCGGAGCACGTCGACGGAGGAGGTGAGTGAGGTGACGGGTGCGATGAGGAAGGTGATGCCCCGCGCGCGGGGGGCGCTGAAGAACGCGGTGTCGGAGGCGGCGCGGCTGACTTGGCTGGTGTACACGGTCTCGTCCCAGCCGAGCCCGGATCCCGGTACGACGAAGACGAGTTGAACGACGGTGTACACGCCGGCGACGACCGCCACCCACAGGAGACCGCCGTCGGCCGTCCAGTCCCGGCGGGCCGGGCGGCTCGTCTCTCGCAGGCCGGTCGCGACGGCCTTGGTCTGTGTCATGGCCCAACGCTGCCTGCCCGCAGGCTGCCTGGCCGGTGGGACACGCCACGGGGCGAATATTAAGAAATCGCATCTAAAGCATACGATTCACTCGATGGAAGTGAATCCGGGCGCCGGCGCCCGGCGTTCAGGACGAGACCATCCGGTGCGCCAACTGGACGATGTGGGCGCGTAGATCGGCGTCCTCGTCGGTGCCTTCGCCGTTGTTTTCGCCGGTGCCTTCGCCGTGGTTGGCGCGGGTGGCCGGGCCGAGGATCAGCCGGGTGATCTGCGGGAACGCGGTCGGCAGGATCGCGAGGCCGATGAGCGCCAGGAGCGTGCTCGCCGCCTCGCTGTCGGACTCGGCGCCCAGCGCCTCGGAGAGAGTGGTGACCATGTCCCGGTAACGGGCGGTGCGCGCCCGCTCGTTGGGCAGGCCGCCCCCGTCGTAGTACAGGGCCTCCCACATCATCAGGCGCAGCAGTTGCGGGTTGCGGCGGTGCAGGTCGTAGATCCGGCCCGCGTATTCGGCCGGATCGCCGGACAGCGGCCCCAGCAGCTCGGCGTGCTCGGTCAGGGCCTCGGAGATGACCGCGGCGAACAGCTTCTCCTTGCTGCCGAAGTAGCCGTAGATCCGTTCCTTGCTGACGCCCGCCTGCTCGGCGATCCGGCCGACGCGCGCGCCGCCCATGCCGTGGGCGGCGAATTCGTCGCGGGCCGCGGCCAGCAGCCGGGCGCGGGTTCCTACCAGTTGATCGGTACGAGGCATGGCAGAACCCTACATTGCCGACCAGACGGTTGGTTGGTTACGGTGCGGATCATGAGGACGACACAGGAATCAGACGCGGGTGTATGGGTGACCGGTCTCGGGGCGACCACACCGCTGGGTGGCGACGTGGCGAGCACATGGGCCGCGATGCGGGCCGGGGAGAACGGGATCGGCGTACTGGACGACCCCTGGGCCGCCGACCTGCCCGTGCGTCTCGCGGCCCGGCTGCGGGTGGACCCTGCGACGGCGCTGGCGCGGACCGAGGCACGCCGGCTGGACCGGTGCGAGCAGGCCGCGCTGGTCGGCGCCCGCGAGGCGTGGGCGGACGCGGCGCGTCCGGAGGCCGATCCTGAGCGGGTCGCGGTCGTGATCGGTACGGGAGTCGGCGGCGTACTGTCCCTGCTCGGCCAGGACGACATCCTGGAGCGCTCCGGGCCGCGCAAGGTCTCGCCGCACACGGTGCCGATGCTGATGGCCAACGGGCCGGCGGCGTGGGTGAGTATCGATCTGGGGGCGCTCGGCGGGGCGCACACGCCGGTGAGCGCGTGCGCGTCCGGGGCGGAGGCCATCGCCATGGGGCTGGACCTGATCCGGCTCGGCCGCGCGGACGTGGTCGTGGCGGGCGGGGCGGAGGCGTGTCTGCACGGGCTGCCGCTGGCGGGGTTCGCGCAGATGATGGCGCTGTCCACGGCCAACGACGATCCGGCCGGGGCCTCGCGGCCCTTCGACGCGGCTCGCGGCGGCTTCGTCCTGGGCGAGGGAGCCGCCGTACTGGTGCTGGAACGCGCGGAGTTCGCCCGTGCGCGTGGCGCCCGCGCCCACGGGGTGCTCGTCGGAGCCGGGGTCACGTCCAGCGGGCGGCACATCACCGCCTCGGACAGCACGGGGCAGGTGCGGGCCATCCGTACGGCTCTGAGGTCGGGCGGCCTCGCCCCGGGTGACGTCGGACTGGTGCACGCGCACGCGACGTCGACCCCGCAGGGTGATGTGGCGGAGGCGCACGCCGTCGCCGAGGCCGTCGGCAGGCATCCGGCCGTCACCGCGACCAAGTCGATGACGGGCCATCTACTGGGCGCGTCCGGGGCCCTGGGGGCGATGGCGACGGTACTCGCGCTGCGGGACGGGACGGTGCCGGCCACCAGGAACCTGGACACGCTCGACCCGGCGATCGATCTGGACGTCGTCTCGGGCGGTCCGCGCCGGGGGGCCTGGACGGCGGCGGTCGCCAATTCCTTCGGCTTCGGGGGGCACAACGTGTCGCTGGCGTTCACCGCGGCCGGGGCGGGAGCTACGGCGGGAACGAGGGCGGGAGCCAGGGCGTGACCCTTGGCTGGACACGCCGTGCCGCCACACCGAGGATATGGGTGAAATGCCCCTTTTCTAACGGTGAGGACGTGTGCCCATGCCGCAGCGCACCACAGGACGGCCGTCGGTCGGCTATCTCGGAGCCGCGGTCGTCTTCGCGATCGGCATGCTGGGGACGACGCTGCCCACCCCGCTGTACGGGCTCTACCGCGAGGAACTCGGCTTCTCCGAGTTCATGGTGACGGTGGTCTTCGCCGTCTACGCGTTCGGGGTCATCGCCGTCCTGCTGCTGGCCGGCAACTTCTCCGACCAGGCGGGCCGCCGGCCGGTGCTGTTCATCGCGCTCGGCTTCTCCGCCGCCAGCGCGGTCCTCTTCCTCACCGAGGGTGGACTGCCCCACCTCTTCGCCGGCCGCCTCCTGTCGGGTTTCGCCGCCGGGCTGTTCAGCGGCGCCGCCACCGCCACCGTGATGGAGCTGGCGCCGCCGGGCCGTGAGGCGCGCGCGGGGCTGGCCGCCACCGCGGCGAACATGGGCGGCCTCGGGTGCGGCCCGCTGCTGGCCGGACTGCTCGCGCAGTACGCGCCGTCGCCGCTGCGGCTGCCGTTCGCGGCGGCGCTGGCACTGGTGGCCGTGGGCGTCGCCCTGACCTGGTTCCTGCCGGAGACGGTGCAGCACCGGACGGGCCGGCCGAAGCTGCACCCGCAGGGGCTGAAGGTGCCACCACAAGTACGCGGGGTCTTCGCACCGGCGGCGCTGGCCGCCTTCGCGGGCTTCGCGCTGCTGGGCCTGTGTACGGCGGTGGCGCCGACGTTCATCGCCAAGACCCTGGACGAGAGCAATCTGGCGGTGTCGGGCGCGGTCGTGTTCTCGGTCTTCCTGGCCTCCACCGTCGGACAGTCCCTGATGGGACGGGTGGGGGCGGGAGCGGCGCTGCCGACGGGCATGCTGGTGCTGGTGGCGGGACTCGTCCTGGTGGGCGCTTCCCTGTTCGTGGAGTCGCTGACGCTGCTGGTGATCGGCGTGATCTGCGGCGGCCTCGGCCAGGGGCTGGCGTTCCGGGCGGCCATCACGGCCATCGGCGCGGCGGCCCCGCCGGAGGCGCGCGGCGGCACGATCTCGGCGTTCTTCGTCGCCGCGTACATCGGCATCTCGCTCCCGGTGATCGGCATCGGCGCGCTGACGCTGCTGCTGGAACTGCGGACCGTGGGGCTGATCTTCACCGGGTGCGTGGCGGTGCTGGCGGCGGCGGTCGGCCTGTACGAGCTGCGGATCCGGGGCAACACGCCCACGCCGTCCGGCGGTTGAGGGGGGAGGTTTCGCGGCCCGTCGGCAGAGTTGCGTGCCGCCGGTGCTCAGCGGACGCGTGCGGCTCCGACGTAGAAGCCGCTCTCCTCGTTCGCCGGCGCCGGCGTGTCCTTGTACCACTCGGGAGCGCGGACAAGACCGGGCTCCACCATGTCCAGCCCGTCGAAGAACCGCTCGACCTCGGCCCGGGTGCGGGGCCGCAGGGTGATACCCCCGGACTGATAGGTGCCGGTGACCTTCTTCGCCTGTTCGGGTTCCAGGAAGTCCGCGGTGCCGTGCGAGATCACCACGAGGCCGCCGGACGGCAGGGCGTCGACAAGGGTCCGGACGACACCGTACGGATCGTCGTCGTCCCCGAGGAAATGCAGCACCGCGACGAGGGACAGCACGACGGGCCGGTCGAAGTCCAGGAAACGGCGGGCGTGTTCGAGGACCCCGCGCGGCCGGCGTAGGTCGGTCTCGACGTAGTCGGTCGCCCCCTCGGCCGTGCTGACCAGCAGGGCCTCGGCGTGCCGGAGCACGACGGGGTCGTTGTCCGCGTAGACGATCCGTGCGGACGGGACGATCTCCTGCACGATCTGATGCAGATTGGGCTCGGTGGGTATGCCGGTGCCGATGTCGAGGAACTGGTCGAACCCGTTCCTGGCCGCCCAGGCGACGGCACGGTGCATGAACTCCCGGTTGATCCGCGCGCCCCGCTGCGCCCCCTTGGCCAGCTTCTCCGCCAGCTCCCGGTCGACCGGGTAGTTGTCCTTGCCGCCCAGGAAGTAGTCGTAGAGCCGGGCGGGGTGTGGCTTGCTGGTGTCGATCCGCGGCTTGGGGGCGCCAGATGTCATGCGCCGGATTATGTCATCGCAAGCGCTTGCCCGATCACCCGGCCAGCCCCAGGATCGCGTCAACTGCCGTGCGGTACAAGCCTGTTCGAGCGAGGTCCGTCAGGTGACAGCCAGTCGGTAGATCTGTCGTGAGCCGCCCTCCGGGCCGGGGTCGGTGGCCTCGGCGGGGGTGAAGCCCAGCCGCTCGTAGAAGACCCGGGCGCCGCTGACGACGGCGCCGGGATGATCGGCTCCGAACGTGACCACCTCGACGGTGCCGGGACCGGTGACGTACCGCTTCATCGCATCGGCCATCAGCGCGGCGCCGATTCCCTGTCCGCGCGCCCGCTGCGAGACGACAAGCCAGTGGATGTGGAAGGTCGGTGCGTCGGATCCGAACAACAGGCCCCCGAGCAGCGGCGGTTGCTGCGGCGGGGCCGCCTCGTCCGTGTCCGTGTCCGTGACGACGAGGGCGTTGGCGCCACGGATGTGTTCGACCACGGCGGCGCTGAAGCCGGGATCATCGACCATCGGCCCGAACCACCGCTCCACCTGGGCCGCCAGGCCGAGAAAGCCGGGCAGATCCCGCTCCCGCGCGAGTCGCACGTTAGGTCGTACGTTCATCCGAGCATTCTGACAGCACCGACGACGGTCGCGGCGGCGGCTGACTCGCGGGTCCGCCTCCCAGGGGCGATCAGGGCGTGAAACCGTACGGGGATGAGCACCTTCGTACCGCCTCCGGCGACCGCGGCATGGGCGCACGAGCACGCGCGACAGGGCTTCGAGGTCGTCTACTTCCGGCGCTCGGGCGACGGGCCGCGCGTCGTCGGGTGCACCACGGCCGTCGAGGACGGCCGGACGTGGACGGTGGACTACGACATCAGCCTGAACGCCGACTGGGTGACGCGCCGGGCCCTCGTCACCGGCCGGTCCGAGGCCGGGACGCGCTCGACGGTGCTCCAGGCCGACGGCACGGGCCGCTGGCGGGTGGACGGGGCGCCGGCGCCGTATCTCGACGGATGTCTGGACGTCGATCTGGAGTCGTCGGCGATGACCAACGCCCTTCCCGTGCACCGCTTCCGGCTGCCCGTCGGTGTGCTGACGGCGGCGCCGGCCGCGTACGTACGCGCGCTCGACCTCTCCGTCGAGCGGCTGGACCAGGACTACCGGCGCACCGCCGACGAAGGCTCGCGGCAGGCTTACGACTACTCGGCCCCGGCCTTCGGCTTCCGCTGCCGACTGGTCTACGACGAGGCCGGTCTGGTGCTCTCGTACCCCGGCATCGCCACCCGCGCGGCGTAACGCCCGCCGTACGCGACGAATCGACGCAACGAGAGATCGAGGCATCGAGGGATCAGCCGAGCGGGAACTCCAGCCCGCGCTCGCTCTCCGGACGCGTACCGAAGACCCGCCGTTCGGATTCCTCGATCCGCAGGTCGTTGATGCTGGCCTCGCGGCGTCGCATCAGCCCGTTCTCGTCGAACTCCCACAGCTCGTTGCCGAAGCTGCGCCACCACTGCCCCGCGCTGTCGCGGCACTCGTACTGGAAGCGCACCGCGATCCGGTCGCCGTCGAACGCCCACAGGTTCTTACGGAGCGCGTAGTCCAGCTCGCGGGACCACTTGGCCCGCAGGAACTCCACGATCGCCGCCCGGCCGGTGACGAACGTGTCGCGGTTGCGCCACACGGAATCGACCGTGTACGCACCGGCGACGCGCTCGGGGTCGCGGGTGTTCCAGGCGTCTTCGGCGGCCTGCACCTTCGTCAGGGCGGCGGCGCGGTCGAACGGCGGTACGGGCGGGCGGACGGTCATGGGGCGTCTCCTTGGAACGGTCGGTCCGAACTTCGAGTGACTGTGGGCGTGGGCCGGGTCCAGGGCCACGGCTAGGATCGCGAAACCATTCTCGGCCAACACCACAATCGGATCCATCGATACCGGGAGAGCATCATTGTTCACCCTCGTCCAACTGACCAACTTCGTCGCCGTCGCCGAGGAACTGCACTTCGGGCGGGCCGCCGAGCGTCTTCAGATGACCCAGCCGCCGCTCAGCCGCCAGATCCAGCTCCTCGAGGCGACGCTGCGGGTCCAGCTTTTCGACCGCACCAACCGTTCCGTACGGCTCACGCCCGCCGGCCGCGCGTTCCTGCACGAGGCCCGCCGCATCCTGCGCCAGACGGAACAGGCCACGCTCGCCGTACGCCAGGTGTCCACCGGCGAGGCGGGCTCCATCGCCATCGGTTTCACCGCGGCCAGCGCGTACTCCATGCTCGGCAAGGTCCTCGACACCGCCCGCGCGGTCATGCCCGGGGTGGAGATCGTGCTGCGCGAGATGGTCACCGGCGACCAGCTCGACGCGCTGACCGAGTCCAGCCTGGACCTGGGGCTGGTACGGCCTCCGGTGAGCAGCCCGGAGCTGAGTTCCCGGCCGGCCGTCCAGGAACGGCTCGTGGCCGCGCTGCCCGTGGGCCATCCACTCGCCGAGGGCGAGGGCGAGGGCGAAGAGGCGCTCGACATCGCCGCGTTCGACCGGCAGGACGTGCTGATGTACTCCACCAGCGAGTCCCGCTACTTCCACGAGCTGCTGATCAGTGTCTTCCGCGCCGCGGGCAT
Organism: Streptomyces sp. NBC_01506; assembly: GCF_045040295.1. Classification (NCBI taxonomy): domain Bacteria; kingdom Bacillati; phylum Actinomycetota; class Actinomycetes; order Kitasatosporales; family Streptomycetaceae; genus Streptomyces; species Streptomyces sp. NBC_01506. The sequence goes on from NZ_CP109422.1 coordinate 415,479, forward strand.
CGCCCCCACCTTCAGCCAGTATCTGAGCCAGGTGCACAGCATCCTCGCCCTGGTGAACGGTGGCTGGGGCATCGCGCTGGTCCCCGAGGCCGCCACCCAACTGCGGTACGCGGGCGTGGTCTTCCGGGAGGTACGCCTGGCGGCCCCGGCACCGGTGGAGCTGTCGCTCACCTGGCGCACCAGCAACGACAACCCGGCCCTGCGCGCCCTGCTGCGGCACCTGTGAGCGGCCGATTCGGACGTCCGCTCCAGCATCCGATTCAATTTCGGTATCACAGCATGCGAAACAAGTGTTTGACCCGTATGCGAATGGCGTCCTAGCTTCCTCGGTAGCGAGAGTCGGCGAGAGCCGTGTCCCGCGCCGATCCCGGAAGGAAGCCGCATGAGCAGTCCCGCACCCGGTGCACACCCGCCGGCGGTCGTCTCCGTCCGCGTCATACCCGTCGCCGGCCAGGACAGCATGCTGCTGAATCTCAGCGGCGCGCACGCCGCCCACTTCACCCGGAATCTTCTCGTCCTGACGGACTCCGAGGGACGGACCGGGGTCGGTGAGGTGCCGGGCGGTGAGGGCATCCGGGCCACGCTGGAGGAGTCGCGGGACCTGGTGGTGGGGCGGTCCGTCGGCGACCACCACACCGTACTGCGCGCGGTACGTGAGCGCTTCGGCGACCGCGACACGGCCGGGCGCGGCACCCAGACCTTCGATCTGCGGGTGACGGTGCACGCGGTCACCGCGCTCGAATCCGCGCTGCTCGACCTGCTGGGCCAGCACCTCGGGCTGCCGCTGAGCGCGCTGCTGGGCGAGGGGCGGCAGCGCGACCATGTGCCCGTTCTCGGCTATCTCTTCTACGTGGGTGACCGAGGGCGTACCGACCTGGCGTACCGCGACGAGAGTGACGCGCGGGACGACTGGCTGCGGCTGCGCAACGAGGAGGCTCTGACCCCGGAGGCGGTGGTCGCGCTGGCCGAGGCGGCCCAACGGCGTTACGGCTTCCAGGACTTCAAGCTCAAGGGTGGTGTGCTGCCGGGGCACGAGGAGGCGGACGCCGTACGGGCGCTGGCCGAGCGTTTCCCCGAGGCGCGGATCACCCTGGACCCGAACGGCGCCTGGCCGCTGGCCGAAGCCGTCGCGCTGGGGCGCGAGTTGCGCGACGTCCTCGCGTACGCGGAGGACCCGTGCGGCGCCGAAGGCGGCTATTCGGGGCGCGAGACCATGGCCGAATTCCGCCGGGCGACCGGGCTGCGTACCGCGACGAACATGATCGCCACCGACTGGCGACAGCTCGGGCACGCCGTACGCGCGGACGCCGTCGACATCCCGCTGGCCGACCCGCACTTCTGGACGATGAACGGGTCGGTGCGGGTGGCGCAGCTCTGCGAGGCGTGGGGGCTGACCTGGGGGTCGCACTCCAACAACCACTTCGACGTCTCGCTCGCGATGTTCACGCACGTCGCCGCCGCCGCTCCGGGCGACATCACCGCGATCGACACGCACTGGATCTGGCAGGACGGCCAGCGGCTCACCGTCCGGCCGTTCGAGATCGAGAACGGCATGCTGGCGGTGCCGGACCGGCCGGGGCTGGGTGTCGACCTCGACATGGAGCGGGTGGAGGCGGCGCACGAGCTGTATCTGAGCCTCGGGCTGTCGGCCCGCGACGACGCGGCGGCGATGCGGTATCTGGTGCGGGACTGGCAGTTCGACAACAAGCGCCCGGCGCTCGTACGGGCCCTCGACCGCCCGTAGCCCTAGCCCTAGTAGAGGGACAGGCCGTACTTCGCCAGCCACTCCACGACCGGCAAGTAGTACGTGGTGCCGCCCGACGAGCAGTTTCCGTTACCGGCGGCGAGGACGCCCAGTGCGGTGCCTCCGGAGAACGCGGGGCCGCCCACGGCGCCGGAGTCGGAGCAGATGTTGGCGCTGAAGACCTGACTTATCGTGCCGTCGGGGTAGCGGATCACGATGTTCAGGGCGGTGACCGTGCCGCATCGGAGCCCCGTCCCCCCGCTCACATGGCACACGGACTGGCCGACCGCCGGGTTGGCGGCGCCGGTGATGTCCACCGTCCCGCCACCGGGGCCGAGCGTGACCTCGCCGGGGAAGGTCACGGCCGTGCCGGTGGTGTAGCGGACGAGCGCGTGGTCGCCGCCCGGGAAGCCCCCGCCCTCGGTGGTGCCGACGAACACGGTCAGGGCCGGGTCCGCGTACCAACTGGTGGCGCCCCGCGCGCAGCGGCCCGTCATCAGTCCGTAAGTGGTGGTGCCGCCGCGCGCGTTGAAGGCGACGGTGCAGCGGGTGCCGCTGCTGCTGTAGAGGATGTCGCCGCCGCGTATCTCAACGGCCTTGCCGGTCAAGGCCGTTGAGGCGGTGGTGGCGGTGGCGGCGGCCTGCTGCGCGTAGGCCGTCGATCCGGTGGCGGTGAACCAACCGAGCAGCAGGGTCAGTGCGGCGACGGCCGACGCCGCCGTACGGAGTGCCCTTCGGAACGGTCTCCCAGTGCGGTACGGACTCATGGTCCCTCCCCGTTTTCCCAGTCATGTCATGGCATGTCATGTGCCTGCCATTCTGTGCCGCGGCGGAGTGACGCGTCAGTCCGAAAGACGCCATTCACGGCTCAGGCCGCGGCCTCCAAATCCAGCAGTACGGACTTGGCGGCGGCGCCGCCCGCGTATCCACCGAGCGTTCCGTCGCTGCGCAGCACACGGTGGCAGGGGACGACGACGGGGAGCGGGTTGGTCGCGCAGGCCGTGCCGACCGCGCGGACCGCCTTCGGGTTGCCGACGAGGCGGGCGACCTCGGCGTAGCTCAGCGTGCTCCCGTAGCCGATCTCCGGGAGGTGACGCTGCACCAACTGCCTAAATCCGTGCGAGAGCGACATGTCGAGGGGCAGGTCGAACGTCCTGCGCGCGCCGGCGAAGTACTGGTCGAGTTCGCGGGCCACACCGTCCAGACGCTTGGGGGCGCGCAACACCCGGGGGCTCAGTGCGGCGGCGAGGGAGTCGAGAACCTTGTCGTGGTCCTGGTTGGCGAAGGCCACGCGGACGAGGCCCTTCTCGGTGGAGGCGAGCAAGAGCCGGCCGACGGGGCTGTCCACGACTGTGTACGCGATATCCAGCAGGCCCTCGCGGCTCGCCGCGTCCTCCAGTCCGGTGTGCAGTTGGGCGAGGGTTTCGGGGTCCGTGGACGCACGGGCGAGGAGGGTGTCGAGGTCCGGGCCGGCGGTGATGTCCTTCACGGTGTCGCTCCTTTCAGCTCCGAGAGGGTGGTTCTGAGTGACTTGATACCGTCCGACGCGGCGCGCCGCGCCGCCTCCGGGGTGCCGCCGACGATCTCCGCGACCTCCCGGTTGGGCAGTCCGGCGAAGTGGTGGTACGCCACCGCCTGCCGCTGCTTCTCGGGCAGCGCCCCGACCGCCCGCCACAGGTCGTGGTCGGTTTCGCCGGGCAGTCCGACGGCCGAAGGCCGCTCGGGCAGCTCCGCGACGGGGACCGCGCGCCGCTGGCCGGCGCGCGTGACGTCGATGGCCTTGCGGTGCGCGATGGTCACCAGCCACGCCTCCACATTGGCGTCGTCCGGCAGATCCGGGTAGGCGCGCATCGCCGCGAGGAACGTCTCCGACCAGGCGTCGTCGGCGTCGTGGACGCCGACCACCGCCCGGCACACGCGGAGCACGGTGTCCGCGTGTTCCTCGACCACCCGCTCGAAAGGCTTCTTCATGTCCATCATTCTGTAGCCGCGTTCAGAACAGCCTGGTTTCCTTCACGGCCTGCGGCTCCTCGATCTCCAGCAGCCGCTGCTTGCGCCCCAGTCCGCCGGCGAAGCCGGTGAGCTTCCCGTTGCTGCCGACCACCCGGTGGCAGGCCACGATGACGGAGATCGGGTTGTGGCCGACCGCCTGGCCCACCGACTGCGCGAGTGCCTTGTTCCCGAGCCGTTCGGCGAGTTCGCCGTACGTGGTGGTCTCGCCGAACGGGATCTCCCGGAGCATCGCCCAGACCCGCTCCTGGAACGCGTCCCCGTTCGTCCGTGTCGGCAGGTCGAACGCGGTCCGGTCGCCGGCGAGGTATTCGCCGAGCTGGGTCGCGGCCCGGGTGATCAGGGTGTCCTCGTGGACGTCGACGCGTCTGCCCAGGCTCGCCCCGGGCGGCATGTACCAGTGGTGCGGGAAGTACAGACCGGTGATCGCGTCGCCCGACGCCACCACGGTCAGCCCGCCGAGCGATGTCTCGACCACGGCGTGACGAGTGCCCGCACCCGCACCCGCACTCGTATCCCTGTCCGTGTAGATGTCCATGGTCCCGGCCTCCTCCTCGTACCGCCTTAGCCTTCAGTACGTAGACGCGCGGGAGCCGTGGAACGTGAGGTCACGCCGCGCGCAACCTGCATGCAACGTCGGGTGCGGTTGACTGGCGAGAACGAGAACGGGGTACCCGAGAACGGGGCGGACGATGAGCGAAGCGGAGACCGCGCGCGTGGAGGTGACGCCCGCCGCGGCCGATCTGATCCGGCGGCTGCGGGCGGACCACGGGCCGCTGATGTTCCACCAGTCGGGCGGCTGCTGCGACGGCAGCGCGCCGATGTGCTACCCGGACGGCGAGTTCCGTACGGGGAACTCGGACGTTTTGCTCCAGTCCCTGGAGGTCGAGGGCGTCGTGGAGCCGGTGCCGTTCTGGATGTCGGTGAGCCAGTACGAGGCGTGGCGGCACACCCGGCTGATCGTGGATGTCGTGGAGGGGCGCGGCAGCGGCTTCTCGCTGGAGGCGCCGGAGGGGGTGCGGTTCCTGATCCGCTCCCGGCTGATCACCTGAGTCACCGGCCGGCCTCGCCCTCGGGCGGAGGGCGGCCGACGGATGGCGGATGGCGGATGACGTACGGCCTACGGCCTACGGCTGGAGGCTGCTCACCACATTCGCCGTGGAGTTGATCCCGTCCTGGATCGTCGGCGCCATGCTCGTGCCCGCGAGGAAGAACCCGAGCAGCATGCAGACGATCGCGTGCCCCAGCTTGAGTCCGCCGTTGCGCACGAAGATCACGGTCAGAAGCACCAGTAGCAGGACCAGTGAGATCGAAATGGCCATCGCCAACCTCCTCCGCCGCGCCGGAATTGCGGCATTCAGCCGTCAGTCTGGCGGAGCGGAGGAGCTGTTCGGGCAACTGGCGTGTAGGCCGTACGGGTTGACTACCGGCCGTTCTCGACGAGGAAGCGCTCCAGCCCGGCGAGGTCGTCGGTGTTGATGTGGTCGACACCCGCGTCCAGCAGCTCGGTCCAGACGGCGTCGCGCGCGGGACCGGCCAGATCGGGGGTCGCCCAGAACCGGACCCGCTGGCCCCGCCGGTGGGCGGTGCTGACGATGCGCTTCAGCTCGGTGCGCTCGGCGGCGGGAAACGCGCCGACTCCCAGCCAGGTGAAGCTCGTTGTCCAGTTGCTGCTGATGAGCGGGACGAACGAGGCGCGCGCCGCGCTGCCCAGGTCTTCGAGCCGGCCGTCGTAGAAGGCGTGGCGCACCCGCTGCGCCTCCATCGGGACGCGGGCGGCGCGGTCGCCGGAGATGACCGGGGTGACGGCCCCGTACAGTACGTCGCCGTTGGTGTAGGTACTCAACATCGAGCGGTAGGAGCGCAGTTGGCGGTGCAGCTCCAGATAGGCGGCGGCGCCGTCCGTCTTGATGTCGATGAGCAGTTGCACCGGCCGGTGGTGGCCCCGGTACACCGCGCCGCCGTTGGCCCTGACGCGGGCGCGCAGCGGGTCGAGATAGAGCGAGCGGAGCGTACGCGTGGGGTCGAGCGTCGCGGGCTCGTGGGCGACCAGCAACTCGCCGTCGACCAGGAAGATATCGGCCTCCACGCTGGTGAAGCGGTGCGAAAGCGCGTCGTGGAGGGGCCGCTCGTGCAGATAGTCGTTGTGCGCGTGGGCACGGCGCAGCGGCTCGGGGCCGCCGCCGCGCTCCGTCGCCTGCGCGTACGCCGGGACGGCGACTGCTCCGGCGAACGCGGCGGCGATGGTGGTCACCGCTCTGCGTCGGGTGGTGAGGGCCATGATGCCTCCGAGGTGGGTGGGACGGACGACTCGCCGAGTATCCGCCGCCACCGGCCCCAAGGGGCAGGGTCCTACCGAGAGTTCGACCACCCGACAACTGCGATTCAGACAGATTCAGGCGGCGTCGGCGATCTCCGGCCAGCGGACCGTACGGTCGCACCAGCGCTCCAGCAGCACCCGGTCGTGGCCGACCGCCAGCAGCCCGGCGCCCTGGGCGCGCCGGTACTCCTCGACCACCGTGACCAGCGCGGCCGTGGTCGACGCGTCGAGCATCGCGGTCATCTCGTCGCAGACCAGCCAGCGCGGGCGCAGCACCAGCGCGCGTGCCAGACAGGCGCGTTGGAGCTGGCCGTCGCTGACCTCGTGCGGTCTGCGGCCGAGCAGATCGTCGCTGAGCCCGACCGTTGTCGCCAACTCCGCCACCCGGTCGGCCACTTCGTCCCGGCGGCCGTTGGCGCGCAGGGGTTCGGCGATCAGATCGCGCAGCCGGAGCCGGGGGTCGGCCGACAGCCGGGGCTGCTGGAAGACCACCCCGATCGCGGTGCGCTGTGCCTTCGGCGCGCGGTGGCGCCAGTTGGTGACGCGTTCGCCGTCGAGGGTGACCGTGCCCGCGTCGGGCCGGTGGAGCAGGGCGGCGACCCGGGCGAGGGTGGACTTGCCGCAGCCGCTGGGTCCCAGGAGCCCGACCGACTCTCCGGGGGCGACGGTGACGGACGCGCCCGTGAACACGGGGGTGCCGCGCTCGTATCCGGCGGTGATACCGAGGAGTTCAAGCATCGACGCGCTCCTCGGCGTGGTGGCAGGCGACGGACGAACCGTGACCGGGTGCCAGGGCGGGCAGGGTCGCGCAGATGTCGGTGGCCCGGGTGCAGCGGGCGGCGAAGGCGCAGCCGTCGGGGAGGTCGCCCAGTTCGGGCGGCATGCCGGGGATGGCGGTGAACGCCCGCTCGGGCAGCGCGTCGAGCAGACCGCGCGCGTAGGGGTGGCGGGGGCCGTCACCGCCGAAAAAGCGTGCCGCGGGGCTGAGTTCGACGATCCGGCCGGCGTACATGACGGCGACGCGGTCGGCGATCCGCTCGGCCGCCGCCAGATCGTGGGTGATCATCAGCAGGGCGCGGCCGTCGTCGGTGTGGCGTCGCAGTTCGTCGGCCGTACGGTCCACCAGCTCGCGGTCCAGTCCGGTGGTCGGCTCGTCGGCCAGCAGCAGCGGGGCGTCCCCGACGAGCGCGAGGGCGGTCGCGGCGCGCTGTGCGAGGCCGCCGGAGAGTTCGTGCGGATAGCGGTCGAGATGGTCGGCGGGGAAGGCCGCCCGCTCGGCCGCGGCCCCGGCGGCCTTGGTGAGCGCCGACCCACGCAGGCCCGTCAACTCACGCAGGACCTCCCTGAGTTGGGAGCGTACCGTGCGTACGGGGGTGAGGTGTGCGGCCGGGCTCTGCGGTACGAGGCCGATGCGCCGGCCGCGTACCGTACGGGCCATGGTCCGTTCGTCGGCGGCGAGCAGGTCCACGGGGTCGGCGCTGCCGCCCAGCAGGGCGGATCCGGTGGTCTGCGCGTTGCCCGGCAGCAGTCCGAGCAGCGCGGAGGCGAGGACGGACTTGCCGCAGCCGCTCTCGCCGACGAGCGCCAGACACTCCCCGGCGGCGAGGTCGAAGGTGGCGTCGGTGACGGCCGCGATGTGCCGGCCGCCGCGCATCCGGAACCGGACGCCGAGGCCGCGTACCGACAGCAGGGGGGACTCGGCCGGGGTACGGGGCTCAGGTGTGGTCACAACATCAGCTCCGATCGGCGGCGTGGATTGATCCGTTCCCGCCACACCCCGGCGAGCCCGGCGATGGCGAGGGTCGGGACGATCAGGAACAGCCCGGGGAACAGCGTCGGCCACCAGTCGCCCGCGAGCAGCGAACCGCGCGCCGTCTGCACCAGATTGCCGAGGCTCGCCTGGTGGCTGGGCAGACCGAGGCCGAGGAAGGAGAGCGCCGACTCGTGCCACATGGCGTGGGGCACCATCAGTACGGCGGCGAGCCCCGCCTGCGGCAGGACCCCCGGCAGCAGATGGCGCACCGTGACGCGCCACCGCGAGGAGCCGCCGGAGACGGCGGCGTCCACGTACGGTCGCGAGCGCAGCGACAGGACCTCGGAGCGGACGATCCGGGCGGTGGAGAGCCAGTGCGTCAGGGCCACGGACACGATCACCGGCCACACGCCGGGGCGGAACATCGCGACGATGAAGATGCCGAGCAGCAGGTGCGGCACCGACGAGAAGGTGTCGACGAGGCGCATCACGACGCGGTCGGTCCAGCCGCCGAAGGCCGCGGCGGCGGCGCCCACGGCCGTGCCGATGACGGTGGCCACGAGGGCGGCGACCAGTCCGACGAGGAGGGAGACGCGGAGCCCGTACACACAGCGCAGGAGCAGATCGCGGCCGACGTCGTCGGTGCCGAACGGGTGGGCTAGGGACGGCGGTTGGAGTTTGAGCGCGAGGTCGACGGCCTGTTCGTCGAGCTGGACGACGGGCGGCACGACCAGGACGGCGAGGGCCACCGCGGCGACGATGACGGCCGAGGTGACCGCCCGTACGGTACGGGTCGAGCGGCGGCTGCGTCCGCGTGAGCGCCACAGCGGTGCGGGCAGGGATTTCGTGGTGTCAGCCATCGAAGCCCACCCTCGGGTCGGCGAGTCCGTACAGCAGGTCGGAGAGCAGATTGCCGATGAGCACGGCGGCCGTGGCCAGCACGGTGAGCGCCGCGAGCAGCGGGAAGTCCACGGAGGTCGCGGCCTCGACGGTGGCCGCCGCGATACCCGGCCAACTGAAGACGGTCTCGATGAGGAGCGCGCCCGTGATGAGTTCGGGGACGCGGGAGCCGATGAGCGTGAGCATCGGCAGCATGCCGGAGCGCCAGGCGTGGCCGAGCAGCACGGTGCGCTCGCTCAGTCCGCGCGCGCGCGCCCCGCGTACGGGGTCCTCCTCCAGTGCGTCGGCGACCCCTTGCCGTACGTAGAGGTAGAACCACGGCATCTGTGAGACACCGAGCACGGCCGCGGGCAGCACCAGATGCGAGGCGACCTGGCCGAAGGTGACGGTGTCGCTCCCCGCGTCGGTGAGCCCGCCGGCCGGCAGGACGCCGAGCCGCAGGGCGAAGAACCAGATGGCGAGCAGCCCGAGCCAGAACGCGGGCGCCGCCTCCAGGGTGTACGCGGCCGAGCTGACGCAGCGGTCCAGCCAACCGCCGGGGCGCCGGGCGGCGGCCACACCGAGCGCGGTGCCGAGCAGGATCGCGACGAGGAAGGCGGTGGTGGCCAGGAGCACGGACCAGCCGAGGCGTTCGGTGATCACGTCGGCGACCGGTCTGCGCATGACGCTGGAGTCGCCGAGATCTCCGGTGACGGCGGAGGTCAGCCACTGCCACCAGCGTGCGGCGAGGGGCTGGTCGACGCCGAGGTTGGCGCGCAGTTGGTCGAGGGTTTCCTGCGAGGCGGTGAGACCGGCGGTGCCGGCGTACGCCTTGACGGGGTCGAACGGTGAGGCGGCGGCGACGGCGAAGACACCGAAGGTGACGGCCAGCAGGACGGGGGCGGCGAACAGCAGCCGCCGCCCCGTCATCCGGGCCATCGCCCCCCACGGGAGGCGTCGGTTCACGGCGTACGGGCCCACTTCTCGACGTTCCACCACGGGCCGGACGCGAGGCCGTGGTCGTGCGGTTCGACCTGGGTGGTGAGCGTGCCCCAGGTGTCGTTCACGACGTAGATGTGGTCGATGTGGGTGAGGAAGGTGTAGCCGGGGTCCTTCGCCAGCTCGCGCTGGACGGTGTCGTACGCGGCCTTGCGGGCAGGCTTGTCACCGCTCTCGCGACCGGTGTCGAGGGCCTTGTCCACGGCCGGATTGTCGTACCAGGCCATGTTGTTGAAGCCGTCGCCCGCGAGGCCGGAGTTCAGGAGGCTGAACTGGTCGAAGTCCGGGTCGCCGGGGGCGCCGCCGCCGGCCAGGACCGCGTCCGTCTTCATGCGCGGCTCGATGACCTCCCAGGTGCCGGCCTGGGTCTTGATGTCGATGCCGGCCTTCTTGGCGTCGGAGGCGTAGGCGAGTGCGTGGTCCTGGCGGAGCTTGTCGCCGGTCAGATACCAGAGCGGGAAGCTCGCGCGTACGCCGTCCTTCGTACGGACGCCGTCGTCGCCGGCCTGCCAGCCCGCCTCGTCCAGGATCCGCTTCGCCTCGGCGAGATCGTGCGGGCGCTCGGTGCCCTTGGTGAACCATTCGCTGTCGGTGGGGACCGGTCCGTAGGCGGGCTTGCCCGCGCCGTCGAGGATCTTGTCGACCATGGTGTCGCGGTCGACGGCGACGTCGAGCGCGCGGCGTACGGCGTTGTCGCCCGCGACCTTGTTGTGGGTCGGGAGGGTGACGGTGCGGTAGTCGTACGACGTGGCGGCGTAGGTCCGCTTGCCCTTGTCGTTTTTGAAGCCCTCGGCGAGGTTGGGCGGCAGTATCGCGCCGTCGAGTTCTCCGGCGCGCAGCCGGGTGGCGCGGACGTCGTCGTCCTTGATGATCGCCATGGTGAACTGCTTCACCTTGGGCTCGCCGCCCCAGTACTCCGGATTGGCCTTGAAGCTGATCTTCTCGCCCTTGGACCAGTTGGTGAGGAGATACGGCCCCGTGCCGACCGGCTTGGTGGTGAACGGGCCGGAGTTGACGTCCTGCTTGCCCGCCAGATGCTCCGGCGCGATGGGGAGCACGGTGCGCTGGGCGAAGGGCGCGTAGGGGTATTTCAGGGTGAAGACGACGGTGTCCTCGCCCTTGGCCGTGACGTCCTTGATGGCCGCCAGCTCGGTCTTGGACGGGTTGTTGGTCTTCGCGTCGAGGATGGTGCGGTAGGTGAAGACGACGTCCGCCGCGGTGAAGGACTTGCCGTCGCTGAACTTCACGTCGTCGCGCAGTCGGTAGGTGTAGGTCGTGCCGTCCGCGCCGACCTCGGGCAGGGCGGAGGCCAGGGCGGGCTTGAGGTTCATGTCGCCGTCGACCGCGAGCAGTCCGTCGAACAGCTTGGAGTTGCCGTCCTTGCCGTAGCCGAGCAGCGGGCTGAGGCTGTCCGGCTCGTAGGCGATCCCGACGACGGCGGACTCCTGGTCCCCGCCGTCGGGTCCGGAGCCGCTGTCCGGGTTCGAGCAGGCCACGGCGGTGAAGGCGAGCGAACCGGCCAGCGCCGCCGCGGCCGTGCCGCGTATCGAACGGGCGGTCATGGATTCCACACCCCTACTGAAGATCAAACGTTATTGCGAACGACTCGCAATTAAACAGTATGTAAAGGGGGGCTTGTCCAGGTGTTATGCCGGCGATCGACGGCCGGGCGCGGGCAGGGCGGTCAGGGACGCGACCCTTTCGCGATGCGATCCGGTCGAACCCAGCGCGATCTCATCGGACTTGGCCCGCTTGAGATACAGATGCGCGGGGTGCTCCCAGGTCATACCGACGCCGCCGTGGAGCTGGACACACTCCTCGGCGGCGTGGACGGCGACCTTGCCGCAGTAGGCCTGGGCGACCGCCACGGCGAGTGGTGCGTCCCGGCTGCCGGTGGCCAGCGCGTCGGCGGCGTTGCGGGCGGCGGCGCGGGCCGACACGACTTCCAGCCACAGGTGTGCCATCCGGTGCTTGAGCGCCTGGAACGAGCCGATGGACCGGTTGAACTGGTGCCGTTCGCGGGTGTGCCGCACGGTCTCCTCCAAGCACCTTTCGGCGAGCCCGAGTTGTTCGGAGGCGAGCAGTCCCGCGCCGGCCAGCAGTCCATGGCGTACGGCGGCCTCGGCTCCGCCGGGGCCGGGGCCGGGGCTCGCGTCGGCGAGCCGCGTTCCGGCGGCGAGGGCGGCGGCGTCCACGGTGACGGTGGCGAGCGGACGCGTGAGGTCGAGCGGGGTCTGCGCCCGGACGGTGACGCCGGGCGCCGCCGTCTCGACCGCGTACAGCCCGTCGTCGGCCAGGACGAGCAGGACGTCGGCGATCGTGGCGTCGGCCACGGCCCTGATCGCGCCGCCCGCGCCTGCGGTGACCGTGGGGAGCGGGCCGTCCGGGCCGGTGGAGAGCGGGAGGGCGAGCACGGCGACCGTACGGCCTCCGGCCAGCGCGCGGAGCACTTCCGCGACGGCGGGGACGGTCTCGCCGCCCGCGCCGCCCGCGCTCAAGGCGAGCAGCGTCTGCGTCGCGATCACGGAACTGGTCAGATACGGCGCCGGCGTGACCGCCCGCCCCAACTCCTCCAGCACCACGGCCGCTTCGCGGTGACTCGCGCCCTGGCCGCCGAGCGCTTCCGGTACGAGGAGCCCGGCCGCGCCGATCCCGGCGGCGAGCGAGGTCCAGAGCGCGGTGTCGTAGGGCGCGCCGGATTCGGCGCGGGCGAGTGCGGCGGGGAGGTCACCGCGGTCGGTGAGCAGGGACCGTACGGCGGCGCGCAGGTCGACCTCCACCTCGGAGTACAGCAGGTCGGTCCCGGTGTCCACGTCTCTGGTGGCAGCGTCCCCGGTGTCCACGTCCCCGGTGCTCATCGGGCGAGGTCCTTCCATGCGACGTCCTTGTCGTCGCGCGGCTCGGCGGGCAGACCGAGGACGCGTTCGGCGACGATGTTGAGCAGTACCTCGCTCGTACCGCCCTCGATGGAGTTGCCCTTCGAGCGCAGATAGCGGTATCCGGCCTCGCGGCCGGTGAAGTCGACGAGTTCGGGGCGTCGCATCGTCCAGTCGTCGTACAACAGGCCCTCGTCGCCGAGTAGTTCGACCTCGAGTCCGCTGATCTCCTGGTTGAGCCGGGCGAAGGACAGCTTCAGGCCCGAGCCTTCGGGTCCCGGCCGGCCCAAGGCGAGCTGCTGGCGCAGGCGTTCACCGGTCAACCGCGCGACTTCCGCCTCCACCCAGAGCGTGAGGAGACGCTGGTACAGATCGTGCGTGCGCAGTTCGGGGCGTTCGCGCCAGGTCCGGGAGACCGGGCCGATCATGCCGCCCTCGCGCGGGAGACGGGCGCCGCCGATCGAGACGCGCTCGTTCATGAGGGTGGTCCGCGCGACCTTCCAGCCGTCGCCGACCGGGCCGAGCCGGTGGGAGTCGGGGATGCGGACGTCGGTGAGGAAGACCTCGTTGAACTCGGCCTCGCCGGTTATCTGGCGCAGCGGCCGGACATCGACTCCGGGGTCGGTCATGTCGCAGATGAAGTAGCTGATGCCCTGGTGCTTGGGGAGCGTGGGGTCGGTGCGCGCTATGAGGATGGCCCAGCGCGCGAGATGCGCGCTGGAGGTCCATACCTTCTGCCCGTTGACGATCCAGTCGCCGCCGACGTCCCCATCCAGTACGGCGCGGGTCGCGAGCGCGGCGAGGTCGGACCCGGCGCCCGGCTCGCTGAAAAGCTGGCACCAGACTTCGTCGCCGACCCACAGGGGCCGCAGGAAGCGGCGCTTCTGCTCCTCGGTGCCGTACGCCAGGATCGTGGGCGCGGCCATGCCCAGGCCGATGCCGATACGGCGCGGGTCGTTGTCGGGGGCGCCCGCCGCCGCGAGTTCGGCGTCGACGACCGACTGGAGGGAGCGCGGGGCGTCGAGTCCGCCGAGACCGGCCGGGAAGTGCACCCAGGCGAGTCCGGCGTCGAAGCGCGCCTTCAGGAAGTCGGTCGGTTCCGTGCCGGCCGGCGGGTGCGCGGCGAGCAAGTCCTCGGTAAGGCGGCGCAGTTCGGCCGCGTCCGTCCCGGTCATCAGGCGCTCGCCCCCGCTGCCGGGGACAGGGCGGGGATCACGACCAGTCGGCCGGTGGTGCTTCCGTCGGCGACCCGCTGGACGGCCGACGCGGCGTCCGCCATCGGCAGTCGTTCGCTGATGAGCGGCTTGACGACGCCCTTGGCGGCGAGTTCCGTCAGCTCCTGGTGGCAGCGCAGGATCGCCGCGGGGTCCTTCTGGTTGTACAGACCCCAGTGCAGACCGACGATCGAGTAGTTCTTCACCAGCGCGTGGTTGAGTGCGGGCGCCGGGATGGTGCCGCTCGCGAAGCCGATGACGAGGATGCGGCCCTCGAAGGCCACGCACTTGGTGGACTTGGTGTACGCGTCGCCGCCGACCGGGTCGTAGACGACATCCGCGCCGTGCCCGCCGGTGAGGTCCTTCACGGCGGTCACGATGTCTTCGGTGCGCCGGTCGATGACGTGGTCGCAGCCCAACTCCCGTGCCACACGCGCCTTCTCGGGCCCGCCGGCCACGCCGATGACGGTGGCGCCGGCGGCCTTGCCGAGCTGGACGGCCGCGCTGCCGACGCCTCCGGCGGCGGCGTGGACGAGCAGCGTCTCGCCCGACTGGAGGCGCGCCCTGCGGTGCAGTGCGAACCAGCCGGTCTGGTAGCCGATGTGCAGGGCCGCCGCCTCGGCGTCGTCGAGCGCGTCGGGCGCGGGGAGCACCGCGGACTCGTCGGCGACGACGTACTCGGCGAGTCCGCCGTTCGGCAGCGCCGGGGTGGCGATGACGCGCCGCCCGTCGCCCGTCTCGCCGCAGACCTCGACGCCGGGTGTGAAGGGCAGCGGTGGGCGGACCTGGTACTGGCCCCGGCAGAGCAGGGCGTCGGGGAAGTTGATGTCCGCCGCGAGGACCTTCAGCAGGAGTTGACCGTCACCCGGTACCGGCCGGTCCACCTCGTCCAGTCGCATCACCTCGCTCGGCTCGCCGTTCCGGTGCACTCGCCATGCCTGCATTCGGGGGCCTCCACAGATGAGGGTGGGTACACACGTGTTCGCATACTAAGCGGTCGCTTGCCCTCTGGGAACAGCCCCGTCCGCGCCGTCGCGTGCCACGGCGACCACCGCCATGTCGTCGTTGCGCCGGCCCTTCGTCCACCGGCGGACCGACGAGAACAGGGCCCCGATCAGCCGCTCCGGATCCCCGTCCGGGACCGGCTTCAGCTCGCTGGTGGGGTCGTAGAAGGCCCCTGCCGCGTTCCGTGCCTCCGTGACCCCGTCCGTGACGCAGAGCAGGGTGGCGCCGGCGGGGAAGTCGTACGAGTGGGACCCGCCGGTGCCGGGCGCGAGGTTCCGCATCCCCAGCGGCGGAGTCGCCTCGCCGGTGTCCAGCAGCCGCACTTCGCCGTCCCGTACGAGATACGGAGCGGGATGACCGCAGCTCAGCAGCCGTACGGGGGTACCGCGCCGGTCGATCTCGACCAGGAGTGCGGTGGCGAAGGCCTCGGCGGCGTCGATGCCGAACGGGTCGGCGTACTGCTCGGCGGAGCGCGCCACGGCACGGTCGAGCCGTTCCGCGAGCCCCACCAGGTCGGCCTCGGACTCGGCGCGCTCGCGAAACGCGCCCACGATGACGGAGACGGCGGAGACCGCGCCGAGACCCTTGCCGCGCACGTCGGCGATGAGCAGCCGCAGGCCGAAGGGCGTCTCCTCCACGGCGTAGAGGTCACCGCCGATCCGGGCGGCGGCCTCCGCCGCTTGGTAGCGGCAGGCGACGGTCATCGGGCCGATGATCTTGGGCAGCGGTGGCAGCACGGCCCGCTGCAACTCCTCGGCGGTGGATCTGACCACGGAGAACTTCGCACTCTGGCTGTCGAGCATGCGCCGGACGGCCAGCGCGAGAGCCGAGGCGATCACGATTTCCAGAACCTGCACACCCGCCGACGCGAAGCCGTGGTGAGCCTCGGCCGCGGAGATGCCGGTGAGCCCGAGGCCGACGGCCACGATCAGCAGGGTGTAGCGGAACGTGCCGCTGATGGCCGCCGCCATGGCGGCGACGGCGATGAGCGCGGCGCCGCTGACGATCTTGGGAGTCACCAGTTCGAGGCCGATGGAACCGACGAGCAGCACCGGGGGCAGCCAGGGGTACTGCTGAAGGCGCGAATGCCCCTCGTCCATGCCACCGGTCCTTCTCCGCCGAGCCCGTCTCTCCATCCGGTAACCACACCACGCGAGCAATGCGGTCACCATGCTACGAAACCGTCAAAACAAGACAAAAAAGATAGCGCGCGGGAAACCGGGTCAGCGGCCGAAGACCTCGAAGGGCACAGCGGGCCGGCCGCCGAAGCGTGCCGCCGTCTGCTGCGCGTGGTCCGTGAGGAACGAGCGGCAGTACGCCTCGGGGTCCTCGTCCGTCAGCACCTCGATATAGCTGCGGTGTTCGAGCAGGGACTGTACGGAGCGCTCCAGCCCGGCCGTCGCGTCGACGGCGTGTGTCGGAGTGGTGGTCCCCGCGACGGCCACCCAGCGCACCCCGTCCCACGGCTGGAGCCCCTGCTCCGCCAGCTCCGGGAAGATCCACCGGTTTCCCGCGTCACCGGCGGCGTCGAGCGTGGCGCGCCCGACGGCTCGGTGGTCCGGAGTGTTCCAGGCCCTGCCGCCCCAGGTGTCGCGGTGGTTGAGGGTGATGACAAGCTCGGGGCGGTAGCGGCGGATCGCCGCCGCGATGTCACGGCGCAGCGCGATCCCCTCCTCGATCACACCGTCCTGGTGATCCAGGAAGACCACCTCGGACACGCCGACGACGGCCGCGCTCGCCCGCTGCTCCCGCTCGCGCAGCGGGGCGGCGGTGGCGGGGTCGATCGTGTCGATCCCCGCCTCGCCCCGGGTCGCGAGCAGATAGGTGACCTCACGGCCCTCGTCGGTCCAGGCCGCGACGGCGGCCGAGCAGCCGTACTCCAGGTCGTCGGGGTGCGCGACCACGGCGAGGGCGCGCCGCCAGTCGGCGGGCATGGGTTCGAGCTGCTGCGTCGAGTCAGTCATGTCCGCAGGTTAGACACCTGACGCCCGCCTTCGCACGGCTTGTTGTCAGATCTCGCCGCGTACCAGTGCCAGCAGCCGGTCGACCACGCGTGGGCCCGACGCCCGGACGCCGTCGTGCTCGTACTCGTCGGTGACCCAGGTGCGCAGTCCCCGGACGGCGCGTGCCGTCTCGAGCGCGTGGGCGGTGTCGACGTACATGTCGTCGTGGTAGACGGCGGCGGCGACCGGGACCTCGTTGGCCGCCAGGCGGTCGCGGTCGTACAGCGCGGGCCAGTCCTTGCGGGCGGCGAGCAGTTCCGCGGTCTCGCGCAGCGGGCGCAGCGCCGGGTCGGCGGTGAAGTGCCAGGGGTGGATGGTCTCGCCGGTGAACAGGAGCGGGGTGTCGCCGGCCAGGGTCCGCGCCGCGTCGAACTGGGGGAACTCCGCGCGTACCCGCTCGGCCGACCAGGCGGTGGGCCGGTCGTCCTGGGCGTAGATCGCCTCGTGGACGAGCGCGTACAGCGGGTGCCCGGCGAACGAGAGCTGGGCGGCGACGCTCTCCTGGAAGGTGTCGGACAGTTCGTGGCCGCCAGGGGTGCGCACGAAGGCGTTCTCCAGCAGGTGGTGCAGATGGTGGGTGCCGTCGCCGACGCCGAGCAGGATGCCCAGGGACTGGAACGCCTCCGGCGTCAGGAGGTAGCCGTTCGGCAGGACCGGGTGGTGCTCGGCGATGTGGCCGACGATCCGGCGGGCCTGTTCGACGTCCTGCGGATAGCGGGCGTAGTGCGCGGCGACCTTGCGTTCGATACGCGGGTAGGCGGCGCGGTAGACGTCGTCGGGCCCGCCGTCGAGCGTGGGCAGACCGCCGGTGATCAGTACGGCGCGCAGGCCCTCGGGCGCGGCGGAGAGATAGCGGACGGCGCAGAAGCCGCCGAAGCTCTGCCCGAGGACGGTCCACGGGTCGCCGCCGGTGAGCCGGTGCCTGATGGCCTCGCAGTCGCGCACGATGTTGTCGGACCTGAAGTGGGCGAGATGGTCGGCCTGTTGGCGGGCGTCACCGCGCGCCGGGAGCGTCTGGCGGTTGGCGGGCGTGGACAGGCCGGTGCCGCGCTGGTCGAGATGCAGGACCCGGTAGTCCTCCAGGGCGCGCCCGAGCCATGCCTGCCGGCCGATGAATCGGCGTGCCCCGAAGCCGGGGCCGCCCTCCAGATAGACGAGCCACGGCAGGTCGGCGTCCGCCTTGGCGGTGGCCACGGCCTCGCGCCCGTACAGCTCGATGCGCTCCCCCGAGGGGTCGGCGTGGTCGAGCGGGACCGAGAAGTGGTGGTCGGTGAGGGTGACTCCGGGCTGACGGTAGCTGGTCAAAGGGGCTCCTGTTGCGAGCGGTGGGCACGGTCTACCCGGACGGTACGACAGCCCCCGACACCCTGTCGTACGCGGCCACCCCCGCGATGGCCTGTTCCCGGTCGCCGGACGGGGCCGCGTCTTACGCGCCCCCGTCCGGCGACGGATCGGATCAGCCGCGAGCCACCGCGATCGAGCCCTGGAGGCGTTCGCCCGCCTCGTAGACCATGTACGGCACCCCGTTGTCGGTCCCGAAGCTCGGCGAGGCGCTGCGCCCGTTGTCGGGCGCGCTGTTGGCCGAGTCGTAGAACAGACCGAGGTGATCGCGGCGGCTGAAGTCGTTGCCGACCTCGGTGATCAGCAGATTGCCGCCGTTCTCCTTGCTGGTGTTGTAGACGACGTACGTGCTGCCGTTCCGGCTCAGCAGGTGCGGGCCGCCGATGTTGTTCGCGCCGACATCGGAATGGCGCACGAGCGGCGTCTGGTCGAAGGTCCAGTTGCGGCCGTCGCTCGACCAACCCCAGGCGATGTCACGGTGGTTGGACTGGTTGTTGAGCATGAAAAGCATCACGTAGTGCGCGCCGCGCGAGGGCAGTTCGTGCGCGAAGACCCGTGCGTACGACGTCTCGGTGCTGCCTGCGGGCAGCATCGCGGTGGTGAGCACCACCTTGTCGTACGTGAAGGTGATGCCGTCCTTGGACCGGGCGAGGCGCGTCGTGCCGTTCTCGCCGTGGAAGTAGAGCCACAGCTCCTTGAGGTCCGCCCGCCACAGGACGTGGGGCGAGGCGACGTGGCTGACGCTGTAGTGCGGCTGCCAGTTGTTGGAGACGATCGGGTTCGCGGTGTACTCGGTGAACGGCCCTTCCAGCGAGTCGCCGTAGGCCAGGCAGATACCGCCGGGCGCGTCGTGCGGCCCGTAGTAGAGGTAGTAACGGCCCAGCGGGTTGGCCAGCTTGTCGTAGACGCCCCGGACGCACGGGAAGATGATCTCGCCGGTGGGGTTGTACTTGAGCTGAGAGGGCGTCAGGAGGGTCTTCAGGTACTTGTAGTTCGGGAATCCGCCGGGCGCCGCTGCCGCCTCCGGAGCGGCGGCCGACGCGGCGGTGGCGCTGCCCGCCGTCGCGCCGGTGGCCAGGACGCCGGACGCCACCGCGGCGGTCGCGGCGGCGCCGCGCAGGAAGATGCGCCGGCCGGGGTTGCGCGGCTGCTCATGGGTGTCGTGGTGCTGTGTCATGTCGTTCTCCGTCCGAGGAGTTGAGAGATCACAGATAGGTGGCGGCGGTGACGCAGAATCCGCCGAGCGCGACGGCCCACACGTACGGCAGGGTCCGCAGCATCACCTGCTGCGGTGTGACCCCCGCGTACTGCGCGCTCCATACGGTCTGGGTGCTGGTCGGGTCCGACACACCGAAGACCTGGTTGTACGAGGTGGCCAGACCCAGCACCGCGACGGCCGGGTAGATGCCGGCGGCGATCAGGACACCGGCGATGCCCGCGCCGAGGCCGAAGACGTTCAGCGGCCCGCGATAGAGGCACAGCGGTACGAGCAGGGTGAAGACGGCGACGAACAGCACCGGGTTCTGTGGGCTGACCGCCTTGATCAACGGCTCCAGCGCCTCCACCGCGCCGGGCAGTTTCACCGCGGCGAGCAGGATGCCGATGGCGATGAACAGCACGATCGGCGCCGCCGCGATCTCGAAGGCGCCGTACAGGGTGCGCAGCAGCCGCTTGTTCATCTCGCCCGGCCGGGTGGTGGTGGCCAGCGCGTACAGGACACCGGCCAGCATCGACGGCAGGATCGGGATCTCGAAGCCGAGGGCGAGGATCAGCGGTACGAGCGGGGTGAGCAGCGCGTACCACGGGGCGTCGCCGAGCTGCTTGCGGCGTGAAGTGGGCTTCGCGGAGGCGGACTTGAGCGACCACGCGTGTTCGACGCCGCGCCGCCGGGTCTCGATGAGGACGAACAGGATCGCGGCGGCCAGCGCGAACGGGAACAGCTTGATCATGAAGCCGCGCACGGTGTCGACGGGCAGTTCGAGCGCGGTGGAGAAGAACTGCCAGATGGGCAGCTCGAACGGCATACCGGCCGCGATGCCCATCAGGATCGTGCCGGCGGCGGTGACCTTGGGGATACCGACGGCGATCATGGCGGGGATGCCGACGATGCCGGCGAGCATCGCGGCGGGCGCCGAGCCCGTGACCGTACCGACGACGGTGGAGACGCCGAGGACGCCGAGGGCGACCACGACGGGGCGGTCGCCGCCGAACTCCACGATCTTGCGGACGAGGGTGCCGGCGATACCGGTCTCGTCCAGGAGCTTGCCGAGCCAGGAGCCCAGCAGGATCGCGATCATCGTGGCGGCGAGGGCCGGCGCGCCCTCCTGGATGACCGTGTCCAGGACGCTGTTCTCGCCGGTCAGCGGGGCATCCGCGAGGAAGGCGATGACGACGGCCAGGATGACCAGGGCGAAGGCGGTGGGGAGTCTGCGGGTGAGCATCGCGGCGACACCGGCCGCCATGACGAGAAGGATGACGACGCCCATGGCGTTACTTCTTTCTTCCGTGCGACGACGTGTGCGAGGAGCCGTGCCGCGCCTCGGCGGCGGTGGCCAGGGCGGCCGTCAGCAGGAGCGGGCTGCGGCCGAGTCCGCAGACGGTGCGGGCGTAGGCGTGGGCGGCGATCTCGTCGGCGCCCGCGACATGCCCGTACAGCCGGTGGCGTCCCGCGCGCAGTACGACGTGGTTCAGGGACCGCTTGAGAGCGGTCTTCGCCGGTCCGTGATGAAGCTGTTCGTGTACGGCCTCGTGGGCGATCGCCGCCGCCCGCAGCGACCCGGCGGGATACCAGTGGCGCCAGTCGAGCCGGGCCGTCAGTTCCTCGGCGAGGGCGAGGGTGTCGGTGAACAGTTCGACGGTCGGTACGGGCCGGGAGGTGTAGCGGGCGAGGAGGCCCTTCTCCAGGCCGTCACCGCTCTCCACGACGCGGGCCGTGCACGTCACGGGGGCGAGCGTGGCGCCGAACTCGTCGGCGGTACGCGCCCATCGGCGCAGCAGGGCCGGGTCGCGGCCCTCGTGCGTGGGGGTGTTCGCGAGCAGCCGGACGCCGAACTCGATGTCGTCGGTCGCTTCGAGCGTTCGCATCGCCGCGAGCGCGGTGCGGTCGAGGAGGGCGGCGGCGCTCATGAGCGCACCTCCAGCACGGCGACGACCGGTTCGTCGGCGGCGCGGGCGCGCAGTTCGCTGCGGGCCAGTGCCAGCAGCGGCTGCGGGTCGAGTACGCCGGAGAGGTCGGCGATCCGGGAGCCGAGCAGGAGCCGCAGGGCCGGGGCGCGGACGCCGCCGTCGCCGTACGACGTGGCCTCCTTCACCAGAGCGGCGAGGACTTCGGGCGCGCGGCCGACAGTGGTGGTCTCGACGCGGGCGTCCGGCGCGTGGAGCCGTACGACCCCGTCGGCGTCCACGACCCGCACCGGGTGGCGGTCCGCGCGGAACCGGCGGTGCACGTCGGTGCCGTACACGGTGTGCGCGGGCGTGCCGGCGAGCACGCGCACCGACGCCGGGTCGGTCTTGAGGCTGTCGGCGGCGGCGCGCAGCCGGTCGGCGTCGTCGGCCCGGTGGGCGCGGTCCTGCGTGCGCAGCTCGGTGGCGCCGGTCGCGACGGCCCGCACGGTGCTGGTCTGCGGGTCGACGGTTATCTCCACCTCGACGCCGTCGGCGGCGGCGCCCTGGGCGACGACGGCGGCCTCTGCCTCGGCGCGTACGGCGAGGATCTGTTCCTGTCCGGCGCCGGGGATGATGCGTTCGACCTGCTCGCGGATGAGGGCGAGCGCGACGCCGATGGGGCTGATGACCTCGTTGTGGCGGGCGATCCTGCCCTCCTGGCCGGTGACGGCCGCCAGGTGCGGGGTGACGGAGGCCGCGCCTCCGCCGCCGCCGACGAGCACGGCGGTGTCCTTGTCGAGGCGGTAGTCGCGGATCATCCCGTCGACCACGGTCTTCACCTGGTCGGTGCCGGCGTCCAGGACGCGGGCCGCCGCCGTGGCGACGTCCGTGCCGAGCGTGGCGGCCAGGGGCGCGATCGCGGCCTTCGCCACCGCCGGGTCGCAGTGCGCGAAGTCCCCTTCGGGGACCCGGCCCAGCGCGTTGGCCGCGCACGTCATGGTGATCGCGAAGCGTCCGCCGGCGGCGTCGAGCACCGCGTAGTCGGCGGGGTCGTCGTCCATCGGCCGGATCGTGGTGACCTTCGCGTCCCGCAGATCGTCCAGGGTCGCGTAACAGGCGTACGGCAGCCCGGCGATGTGCGCGCTGCGCGGTCCGGCGCCGGTGACCTTGCCGCCGCCGATACGGACCATGGAGCCGCCGCCGACACCGACGGTCCTGACGTCGAGCGCCGACAGATACGACGTCTTGCCGAGGATGGTGGCGTGCCGGACGGCGACCTTGCCGCGCCGTACGACGCTGATGTCGGTGGACGTACCGCCGGTCTCCAGGAACAGGCCCTCGCTGACGCGCTCCTGCATGAGCGCGCCGGCGACCCCGGCCGCCGGTCCGGACAGCACGGTGAGCAGCGGCCTGCGCCGCATCTCGTCCAGCGACATCACTCCCCCGTCGCAGCGCATCACCATCAGCGGCGCGCTCACGCCCGCCTTGGTGATGGAGGCGTCGACGAGGTCGGCGGTGGCGAGCATGCGGGGCAGGATCGCGGCGTTCACGACGGCGGTGCGGGTGCGTTTGTGGAGCCCGTACAGCGAGGTGATGTCGTGCGCGGCGGTCGTCGGCAGTCCGCGCTCCTTGGCCACGGCGACGACCGTGTCCTCGCCCTCGGGGCGGTCGACGCTGAACGGCTGGCTGGCGACGACGACTTGGGCGCCCTCCTGGACGACGGCGGCGACGGCGGCGCGTACGGCGGGCGCGTCGTTCGGGTCGGCGACATGGGCGTAGGCGAGCGGAAGCCGCTTGCCGGGGGTGAGTTCGAGCCTGCGGAAGGCGGCGAGTCTGCGGGTGAATCCGGCGCTCGGACCGGCGCCGACGCCGATCAGTCCGACGGTGGCGACGTCGCCCTCCAGCAGGGCGTTGGTAGCCTGAGTGGTGCCGTGGGCCAGGAAGGCCACGTCCTTCGGGGCGTGTCCGGTCTGCTCCAGCAGGCGGTCGAGAGCTTCGACGATGCCGTGGGCGACGCCGTCCTCGTGGTGGTGGCTGGTGGGGACCTTGACCTGTCCCAGCAGTCGCAGGGTCGTGGCGTCTACGGCCACGGCGTCGGTGAAGGTTCCGCCCACGTCGATGCCGACGCGGATGCGGTGGGTGTTCATGGCTTGGGCACCTCCTTGTGCACAGTTGGTACGGCGTGGGCGGTAGGGCCTGTCGTGTGGATCAGGCCGGATCAGGGAGCGGGGTCTGGTGCGTGCGATCGCAAGGCGGAGGAGGGAGACAACGCGGAGCGTTGGCGACCGACGACAACGGAGGGGGTACCTCCCGTGCCCCCTCGGGGGCTACGGGGGAGAGCGTGCGTGCCAGGGACCGCGAGCCCGGCAAGATCCGCACGACAGGCCCTGAGCCGGGCGGGGCAGGTGGAGCTGCTTTCCGCCCGGCCGCTTCGCCCCGGTGTTGCCGGGTGTCGTCAGTAGCCGCGTACGTCGGGCCAGTGGCGCTGCACTCCTTCGCGGTCGAGCAGCCGGGCGAATCGGTCGAACCGCTTGTCCTCGGCCTGGACCTGGTGCGGTTCGACGCCCTCGGCGACACAGTGCGCGGCCAGTGCGCCCGCGACCTCGCCGATGTTCCATTCCACCGGGTGGAGCCGGTAGCAGCCGTTGGTGATGTGGGTGGTGCCGATGTTCTTCCCGGCGGGCAGCAGATTGCGGACGCGGCGCGGGATCAGCGCGCCGAGCGGGATCTCGAAGGGCACCGAGCCGATGTCGATGTAGTTGTCGCCGCCGGTGGAGGGGTGCAGGTCGATGCGGTAGTTGCCGACGCCCACGGAGTCCCGGTAGCGGGTGCCGCCGTAGGGGCCGACGATGTCGATCGCGACGTCGTGCTCGGTGACGGTGGTGACCGCCTTGATGCGGCGCGACTCGCGTACGTACGGCGCCTTGGCGAGCCCGT
This sequence comes from Streptomyces sp. NBC_01506, assembly GCF_045040295.1. NCBI lineage: Bacteria > Bacillati > Actinomycetota > Actinomycetes > Kitasatosporales > Streptomycetaceae > Streptomyces > Streptomyces sp. NBC_01506. The sequence continues at coordinate 439,665 of NZ_CP109422.1, forward strand.
CCGGTGTGCCGGTGACATCGGGGCGCGGGCGCAGTCCGGGGAATCCCTGGCCACCGTCGGCGCGCGGCGCCTCGGTCTGGAGCCAGTACAGGACGGAGAGCGACAACTGGCGGGCCTCGGCGAGCGCGGCGGCCGACGTCTCCTCGCCGGCGCCGATCAGGGGCTTCAACCAGTAGTCGTTCAGGGGCCAGTTGACGAGGGTGATGTCGGAGTCGAAAGCGCCGGGCCGGTGCAGCTTGCGCGCCAGGATACGGCGGAAGCCGAACAGCTCCTTGTCGCCCGCGTCGGCGGACTGGTCGGCGGTGACGTCCAGCGGGTCGAGTTCCGGGTTGGGGACGAAGGTGCGCGGTACGGCCTCAAGGGTGCGGGGGTCCGGCGCGAGGAAACCGAGCAGCGGGCCCGGCCAGAAGTCGGGCTGGTAGGCGCGCCAGAAGTCGTAGTCGGCCGGCCGGTCGATGGTGTGGTCCTCGCCCTCGTGGTGGGAGAGCGCGAAACACACGGTGATGCCCTGCTGGTTGAGGGGCTGCGCCTCGTCGGGGGCGTGCGGTTCGTCGTACTCGCTCCGCGCCTCCGCGCCGATCGCGTGCTCGACCCCGGCGAGTTCGAGCAGTTCACCGGTCTCGGTGGCGTCGATGACGTAACGGGCGCTGATCGTACGGCGGTTGTCGGGGTCGCCGTTGCGCAGGTCGGTGAGGGTGACGGAGCGTACGGTGTCGTCGTCGCCCGTCTCGGCGGCGACCGGGCGGTGTTCGGTCAGGAGCGTGAGCCGGCCCGACGAGCGGTGCGGCGCGAGCATCGCCTCCAGGACGGCGAGGGCGACGCGCGGCTCGTGGCAGAGCTTGCTGACGCGGCCCGCGCCCGGGTTGAGATCGGTGAGGGCCAGCGCCTCGGAGCGCAGCGGGTACCACTGGCGGTAGTGGTCCCTGATGGACTCGCGCAAGGTGCGGTACGAGGCGGTGGTGCCGAACTGCTCGACCCACGGGTGTTCGTCCGGCGGGACGGCCTGGGAGGTGAGCTGGCCGCCGATCCAGTCCGTCTCCTCGGTGAGGACGACGGTGCGTCCGGCCCGGCAGGCGGCGAGGGCGGCGGCCACGCCGCCGAGCCCGGAGCCCACGATGAGGATGTCGGGTGCGGATGTCACGGGTCTCCTTGAAGTGCTGTGTGTGCGTCGGTGCTTGGTGCGATGGGCGATGGGCGATGGGCGATGGGCGGTAGGGGTCAGGGGTGGAGGGCCGGTGGTGGGCCGGCCGTGGTGCCGGGTCGGAAGGCGCAGGCCACGAGCGGTTCCGTGGCCTGCTCCCCCGCCACCAGCGCGGCGAGCATCCGCACGGCGGCGGCGCCCAACTGCGGGCGGGGGATGTCGAATCCGGTGGGTGTCGGCCCGTCCGACAGATCCGGCGGCGGGCTGCCGAGCAGTGCGAGCGAGGCGTCGCGCGGGCAGTCGATGCCGACGAAGTGCGCGGCGCCGTGCAGCGCGCGCCAGGCGTCACCGGTGTCGGTCTCCTCGGCGACGAACGCGGTGACGCCGTCGTCGAGCCAGCCGCGCAGCCGCTCGGCGGTCAGGTCGTGCTCCGGGTCGGCGGAGCGGAAGACGGCGTCCGGGCCGCCGGGCAGCCCCGTCTCCTCAAGTCCCTTGAGGAAGCCGTGTTCACGGTCGGTGGACGCGGGCGCCTCGTCGTCCTCGCGTACGAGCACGATGCGCCGGTGGCCGAGCGCGGCGAGGTGGGCGACGACCTCCCGGCTGGCGCTGACGTAGTCGGCGCCGACCCACGCCAGGCCCTCCAGTTCGTCCCTGCGGCCGAGATGGACCACGGGGAAGCCGTCGGCGACCAGGCGCAGAAGTTCGTCGGCGGGCGCGTGGCGGCCGAGGAACAGGCAGCCGTCGGCGAGCCGTACCCGATTGAGGGCGTGCGGTCCGGCGGCCCCCGCGCCGCCCGTGCTGGAGCCGGTGAACAGCACCAGGTCGTAACCGCGTGCCGCCGCTTCCCGCTCCACGCCGACGAGGAACGGGTAGTACGAGTGCTGCACGTCGGTCGGGAAGGTGGACGTGAAGCTGAAGACGCCGAGCAGATTGTTGCGGGCGGCGGCCAGCCGGCTGGCGGCCGGATCGGGGACGTACCCGAGGATGCGTACCGCGTCGAGCACCTTGCGCCGGGTCTCCTCGGAGATCGTGGCGCCCTGCTTCCGCGCCCCGAGCACCAGCGAGACCGTGGCCTGCGAGACCCCGGCGAGCCGGGCGACCTCGGCCTGGCGGGGCCGGGACGTGCGGCCCGTGGGTGCGGGGGTCCGGCCCGGCCGGGCCCGCTTCCTGGGTTCCTCCACCGTGTTCCTCCGGATCGTTAATGCGTATTAGTAATGCGCATTAACGAGTACTTTGGCCCCTGCGGACGGCGTCGGTCAAGAGTTCGTACCGGACTTCTTTTGCCACCCCTCCGGCCCGTACGGTGGGCCTGTCCCCCCGCGAAACCCGAGGTGATCCGGCACATGGCCCTGTTCGACCTGCCCCTTGACGAGCTACGGAGCTACCGCAGCCGGTCCGTGGAACCTGCCGACTTCGACGCCTTCTGGACGAAGACTCTCGCCGAGGCGCGCACCCACGATCTCGACGCCCGCTTCGAGCCCGTCGCGACGGGACTGTCGACCGTGGAGGTGTACGACGTGACCTTCGCCGGCTTCGGCGGCCACCCCGTCAAGGGCTGGTTCGTCCTGCCGGCCGGGACTCGTGAACCGCTGCCGGTGGTGGTCGAGTTCGCCGGTTACGGCGGCGGGCGCGGGCTGCCCCACTCGCATCTGCTCTGGGCGTCCGCCGGTTTCGCGTACTTCGTGATGGACACACGGGGGCAGGGCGCGGGGTGGGGCGGCGGCGACACTCCCGACCCGGTGGGCAGCGCGTCCGCGTTCCCCGGTTTCCTGACGCGGGGCATCGAGGATCCGTACGACTTCTACTACCGCCGCGTCTTCACCGACGCCGTCCGCGCGGTGGAGGCCGCCCGCTCCCATCCGCTCACCGACGCCTCCCGCACGGCCGCGATCGGCCAGAGCCAGGGTGGCGGGATCACGCTGGCGGTGGGCGGACTGATACCGGACCTGGTGGCGATCGCGCCGGACGTGCCGTTCCTGTGCGACTTCCCCCGGGCGACGACGCTCACCGACCGGCATCCGTACAAGGAGGTGGGCAAGTACCTCAACACCTACCGCCGCCGGGGCGATCAGGTCCGGCGGACGCTCAGCTACTTCGACGGAGTCCATTTCGCGGCGCGCGGCCGGGCGCCCGCGCTGTTCTCGGCGGCGCTGGAGGACAAGACGTGCCCGCCGTCGACGGTGTTCGCGGCCTTCAACGCCTACCCGCACGAGGACCGGACGATCGAGGTGTACGAGTTCAACGGCCATGAGGGCGGCGACGCCTACCAGGAAGTGGTCCAACTGGGCTGGCTGCCGCCACGTCTGACGGGCTGACAGTCCCGGGTCGGTCCGCCTCGCATCACTCCGGCGCGGCGTCCTCGGGGGTGCCGCGTGCCAGGGTGGCGAGGAGGTCGAGGGTGTCGGCCAGCGTGCGATGGGCGGGCGTGCCCAGGGCCAGCCGGACGGCGTTCGGAGCGCGCCCGGTGCCCACGGTGAACGCGGCGCCGGGCGCGATGGCGATGCCGAGGCGGGCCGCGGCGGCGACGAAGGTCTCGGCGCGCCAGTGGTCGGGCAGCTCCCACCAGCAGTGGTAACTCCGGGGATCGGCACGCACGGTGAAGCCGGCCAGGCTCTCGGCCCTGATGCGCTGGCGCTCCACCGCGTCGGCGCGCTTGGCCCGGCCGATCGCGGCGGCGGTGCCGTCTGCCATCCACTGCGTGGCGGCGTCCAGGGCGAACCGGGCCGCCGACCACGCTCCCGAGCGCAGGGCGGAGGCCAGGCGCTGCTCGAACGCGGCGGGTGCCACGGCGAAGCCGAGGGTCAGTCCGGGCGCGAGCCGCTTGGACATGCTGTCCAGGACGATGGTGCGTTCGGGGGCGAGCGCGGCGAGCGGCGGCATGTCCTCGTGGAGGAATCCGTAGATGGCGTCCTCGATGACGTACAGGTCCAACGCCCGCATCGTCTCCACGAGTTGGGCCCTGCGGTGCGGCGGGATCGTCATGCCCAGCGGGTTGTGGAGCGTGGGTTGCAGATAGACGGCCCGCAGCGGCGGGGCGTCGGCCAGGGCTTCGGGCAGGAGTCCGTCCTCGTCCATGGCGAGCGGGACGAGGGTGATCCCGAGGTGGGCGGCGATGCCCTTGACGACGGGGTAGGTGAACTCCTCCACCCCGAGCCGTTCCCCGGCCGGGACGCAGGCCGCGAGGGCCGCCGCGATCGCCTGGCGGCCGTTGCCGGCGAACAGGATCCGCTCCGGGTGCGGAGTCCAGTCGGCGCGCGCGAGCAGGAGCGAGGACGCCTCGCGGGCGGCGGCGGACCCGGATCCGCCGAGGGGCCGCAGGCTCGCGGCGAGCACGTCGGGGCGCTGGAGGCGCGCCATGCCGGCGGCGAGCATGTCGGCCTGCTCGGGCAGTACGGGGAAGTTGACCTCCAGGTCGACCCTGGCCTCGCTGGGCTCGGTGAGCGTCGGCTGCGGTCCGGGCGGCGCGGCGCGTACGAAGGTCCCCCGGCCCGCCTCGCCGACGGCGAGTCCGCGCCGGATCAGCTCTCCGTAGACCCTGGCCGCCGTGGAGTTGGCGATGCGACGGCTCCGGGCGAACGTGCGCTGCGGTGGCAGGCGTTCGCCGGGGCGCAGCCGGCCGGCCCGGATGTCGGCCGCGAGCTGGTCGGCGATCAGTCGGTAGTCCTCCATGGCGCTCCCTCGTGTGCGTGCCGATCACGGTCGCACAATATTGCACCGAGATCAATTTCGACATTGCATTGAGATATTGCACCATTTAGCATCGAGAAGGCAAGGGGGAACGCACGGAGCCGAGCGGTAGGGGCGCCGTGCACCGGACGAGGGCGAAGGACGCGCACATGAGCAGCATGACGCTGTACGACATCACCGTGACGTACGACGACGAGGGCGGGGACGGCGGGGGCGGGGGCGGGGGCAGGGGCGGCGGCGATGACGGTGACGGTGGTGAGGTCTTGGTCCTCGTACACGGCCATCCGTTCGACCGCTCGATGTGGCGGCCCCAGATCGAGACATTCGCCGGCCCCGGGCGCCGGGTGATCGCCCCGGATCTGCGCGGCTACGGCGAAGCCACCGTGCTGCCCGGCAAGACGACACTCACCACCTTCGCGTGGGACATCGCCGCCCTGCTCGACCGGCTCGGCGTCGACCGGGTCGTGCTGGGCGGACTGTCCATGGGCGGCCAGATCGTCCTCGAGTTCTACCGGCTGTTCCCGGAGCGGGTCCGGGCCCTGGTGCTCGCCGACACCTTCGCCGCCGCCGAGACGCAGCCGGGCAAGGTGGCACGCAACGCGATGGCCGACCGGCTGCTGCGGGAGGGCATGGGGCCGTACGCGGACGAGGTGCTGACCAAGATGGTCGCGCCGCACAACGTCGAGGCGCTGCCGGCGGTGGCCGGGCACGTACGGGACATGATGCGCGGCGCACCGCCCGAGGGCGCGGCGGCGGCGCTGCGCGGCCGGGCCGAACGGCCGGACTACGTGGGCATGTTGCCGCGCGTGGCGGTGCCGACGCTCGTGGTGGTCGGCAGCGAGGACGAGTACACGCCGGTCGCCGACGCGCGTGTGATGAGTGACGGGATACCGGACGCGACGCTCGCGGTCATCGAGGGCGCCGGGCATCTGCCCAATCTGGAACGGCGGGCGGAGTTCGACGCCGCGCTCGGCGCGTTCCTCGGCTCCCTGCCGCCCATTACCTCTCGGGTAATCGACCAGGTCGGCGACTTCGAGAACCATCAGGGGAGTTAGGCCCCGTCCGGGCCGTCCCTGAGCCGCTTCCCGAGGAGGAACCCATGAGTTCATCGGATTCGTTCGGTGTCCCCGCCCCGTCCCCTACCTCCGCGTCCGCCGATTCCACCGCCGTACTCGGCGACGTCCGACTGCTGCGGCTGGCGCTGCGGCTCGACGCCGTGGCCACCGGAGGGGTGGGGGCCGCCGCGCTGATCGGCTGCGCCGCGCTGGACTCGGCACTCGGCCTGCCTGTCGCGTTCCTCGCCGGGATCGGCGCGTTCCTGGTGCTCTACGCGCTGTTCGTCGGGCGGGTGAGCACCGCGTCGGCGCCGCACCGTACGGCGGTGCGGCTGGTGATCGGCAGCAATCTGGCGTGGTTCGCGCTCAGCGCCGTGACGGCCGCCGCGGGGTGGCTCGACCCGACCGGGCTGGGCACGGCGCTGATCGTGGCCCAGGCGGTGGCGGTGCTGGGATTCGCCGATGTCCAGCTCATCGGGCTCCGCAAGGCACGCACGTCACTGGCGTGAGCCCACCCGCCGTGAGTCTCCGCGACGCGCGAGGCGCGCCTCGCGCGCCTCCGTCGCGGAGACGGCTGTCCCGCTGCCCTCTCCCGCCCCTCCTGCCGTCTCCTATGCTTTGGCCGCGTGCTACCAGGGCCGCAGTCCGGGAATGGAGAGGCACATGCTCAGCAAGCACGAAGCCGCCGAAGCCGTCCGCCAGGCGAAGGTGAAGACCGGGATCACGTGGGCCCAACTGGCCGAGGCCGTAGGCAAACCGCTCGCCTGGACCACGGCCGCGCTCCTCGGCCAGCACCCGATGGGCAAGGACGAGGCAGCCACGGCGGCCGCGCTCCTCGAACTCGGCGACGATGCCGCGCTCGCCTTCCAACTCCAGCCCTCGCGCGGGGCGTTGGACGCGGCCGTACCGGTGGATCCGACGATCTACCGGCTGTACGAGGTCGTCCAGGTCTACGGTCCGACCATCAAGGAACTGATTCACGAGCAGTGCGGCGACGGCATCATGAGCGCCATCAACTTCCGCCTCGACGTCCAGCGCGTGCCCGACCCGGCGGGTGACCGCGTGGTGATCACGCTCGACGGAAAGTACCTCCCGTACCAGTGGTGATGTCCGGTGTCCGGACGCGCGGGGCCCGGCCGAACCAGCCGAACGCCGGCGCCGGACTCTCCGGAGCCCGCCACCCGTTGATGACGGCGAGGAGTTGAAGGCAGCGCTCCCGACGCGCATCGCCCGCCGTCATCAGCCGCGCGAGCAGCCGGTGACGGCGGGCGGTGCCGTCCTCGTCCGGCCGGCCGGCGGCACGGCGTGCGCGGCGGCGACATCAGGCAACGGGATTTTCTGGCGCACGACTTGACGGATCGTGGGGAGGTCCGGTCCCGGTTCGCGCAGCGTCCGCACAAGGAGCGGGCGGGCTAGGTGTATTGACCCGGAGGGTTGTTGACGCGGGTGATGGGTGGGTGGCCGCCGAGTGCGGTGTGGCCGCGGTGGTGGTTGTAGGTGTGGAGGAAGTCTGCCAGGGCCGTGGTGCGTTCGGTGTTGGAGGTGTAGGGGCGCTGGTAGGCCCATTCGTCGGCGAGGGTGCGGTTGAAGCGTTCGACCTTGCCGTTGGTCTGGGGCCGGTAGGGGCGGGTGAGTTTGCCGGTGGCGCCGAGGTCGGCCAGGGCGGCCTTCCAGGCCAGGCCCTTGCGGTAGGCCCAGGCGTTGTCGGTCAGGACGCGTTCGATGCGGGTGATGCCGTGGGTGTGGAAGAACGCGGCGGCGCGGGTGAGGAAGGCGGCGCAGGTGGTGACCTTTTCGTCCGGGTGGATCTCGCTGTAGGCGAGGCGGGTGTGGTCGTCGACGGCGGAGTGGACGTAGTCGTAGCCCATGCCGCGGATCGGGCGGCCGGCGTCGCGGCCCCGCACCTTGTGGCCGCCTCCGTCGGGGATGCGGCCGAGTTTCTTCACGTCCACGTGGATCAGCTCGCCGGGGCGTTCGCGTTCGTAGCGGCGGATCACGGTGCCGGTCGGACGGTCCATCCAGGCAAGGCGGTTCAGGCCGTGGCGGGTCAGGATGCGGTGCACGGTCGAGGCCGGAAGGCCGAGGACGGGGCCGATGCGGGCGGGGCCGAGTTTGCGCTCCCGGCGCAGGTCACACACCCGGGCCTCGATATCGGCCGGGGTCCGGTGCGGCGTCGTGCGCGGCCGGCTGGACCGGTCACGCAGCCCGGCCTCGCCCCCGTCTCGCCACCGTCGCACCCACTTGTGCGCGGTGGGCCGTGAAACACCCATCTCAGCGGCCACATGCGCGACCGGGCGGCCCGAGCAGACCCGCTCGACCAGCAGTCGCCTACCGTGAACGGTCAGCCGGGCATTACGGTGGGACACGAAGACCTCCGTGCGGTGAGTTCCTAGACAGCTCCCACCACACCGGAGGTCTTCGCCATGTTCAAGACCTGCCAAGTGTCAACAACGCTCGTGATCAATACAGCTAGGGCGTGTCCGCGAAGTCCCGCCTGGCCCGCGACGCCTGGCACGGCACCTCCCCCGCACCCCCGTTGTCGGACTCGGCCACGTACGGCTGGGCCATCCACAACGCCGATCCTCCGCCTTGCGATGCAGCGCACCGACGAGACATCACCCGCTTCGCGGCGGGCGCCGGCCCCGCCCCCACGGGCGGACGGGCCACTTGGCGGACACCCCCTGCGGCGTCGGCGCCGTAGAGTCGGTAGGCGGCCAGGGTCCGGCCGGCCGGCGGCACGAATGCCCGGTCGGATGAGAACCTGACGGTCTTGACCGGCAGTCCGGTGAGCCGGGCGGGTGGCAAAGGCTCAAGTCCCCAGTACGTACGCCTGGATGGCCGTCACCGCCGCGCCGCGTGCCCAGAGGGCGAAGTCCACCGGTCGTACGTCGAGCGAGACCGCCGACGCGCGCGGATCCCGGTCGTACGCCAGGCCCTCGCGCAGCGCCTCGTGGGCCACCTCCGCGAGCCGTATCCCCTCGCCGGTGAGTACGACCTCTGTGGTGAGAGTGAGGTTGGCGACGGCGGCGATCAGCCGGCCCAGTGCCCGTCCCGAGGCCATGACCAGCGGCCGGGCCACCGGATCGCCGGCCGCCGCCAGGTCGAGGCAGTCGTCGTACGAGACATCGCGGCGCAGTCCCACCGACGCGGCGGCGCGCAGGGAGGCCATCGACAGCATGGCGGTGGCGCAGCCGCGATGGCCCCGGGGGCACAGTGGGCCCAGTGGATCGAGCGGGAAGTGTCCGAGGAGGCCGACCCCCGCGTCCGGGCTGTCCACGACGCGGTCGTGCACGACGAGGCCGTAGCCGATGCCCGCCCCGACGGTGAGGACCGCGAACCGGTCGTGACCGCGCGCGGCACCGAACCAGTGCTCGGCGCGGGTGAGCGCGAGCAGGTCGTTGTCGACGGCCGCCGGCATCCCGAGCGCGTCGGAGAGCATGGCGCCGAGAGGAACGGCGTCGTCCCACTCCAGGAACGGCGCTTCGATCACCGTGGCGCGGTCGGCCACGCGACCGCCCAGGCTGACGCCGGCGGCGGTGATGTGCGGTGCTTCCGGGGCGAGTTGGGCGCCGAGTCCGGCGACGAGTTCGGCCGCGAGCGAGCGCAGGACGGCGACGACCGAGGCCGGGTCGCGGCCCGGCAGGTCCGCCCGCGCGGACGCGACGACCTCGGCGCGGAGCGTGGTCAGGACGGCGTAGACCTCCTCGTGGGTGATCTTGGCGCCGATGAAATGGTGCGCGTCGGCGACGATGTCGAGCGGACGGGTGGGCCGGCCGGCACGCGTTTCATGACCCGCGCGCGATTCGTGGCCGATACCCGACTCGACGAGGAGCCCGCTGTCCAGGAGCGGCTTCGCCAGCCGGGTGAGGCTGCCCGCGGACAGGTCGAGCCGGCGGGCGAGTTCACTGCGGGGCAGTGGACCGCGCAGCAGCACCTCCAGGGCGACGGCGTGCGCGGCTCCCGAGAGTGGGGTCCACGGCGCTGGGGTCATCGACAAGGGAAAGCCCTCCGCGGGGAGTGCGCCCGACAACTGGCCCGCCCATCCTGCCAGCTCATCCAGTTTACTTCCATGACGAAATCAAACATCGCTCCATAGACGCGATTTCGCCATACCGGCGGCATGACACCCACCTATTGACGACCGGAAACTTCCGCGCCGAAACTAAAGAAACCGCGAGCCGAACGGCGAACGACACGGCCGATGGACCACCCGAGGAGCCCCCATGCCCACCGGTCACTCCCGTGACTACCTCCACCTGCGCGCCGCCGGTACCAGCCTGGTCCTCGACCTCACCGGTGACCGACTGCCCCGGGTGGTCCACTGGGGTGCCGACCTCGGCGATCCCGGAGACCTCGGCGCGAGCGGTCTCGCCGATCTGGCCACCGCGAGCGCCGCCCGGCAGATGTCCAACACCCTCGACCTGCCCGTCCCGCTCTCCCTGCTGCCCGAGCACTCGGCGGGCTGGCTCGGTACGCCGGGCCTCACCGGCCACCGCGACGGCGCCGACTTCTCAACTGCCTTCACCGTCCGCTCGATCCGTACCGTCCGCACGCCCGACCACTTCGAGGCGCACCAGCTCACCGTCGACGCCGTGGACGAACACGCCCGTCTCGGACTCGTGTTGGAGATCGAGCTGACCGCCTCCGGTCTCGTACGGCAGCGCGCCACCGTCACCAACCTCGACACCGACACCGACACCGACACCGACACCGACAACGCTGACGACACGCGCGAAACCCACATGCGGCCGTACGTCCTCGACGGTCTGCTGCTCACCCTCCCCGTACCCGCCCACGCCACCGAACTCCTCGACCTCACCGGCCGGCATCTGCGCGAACGCAGCCCGCAGCGCCACGAGTTCACGCTCGGTACGCATCTGCGGGAGAACCGCCGGGGCCGCACGGGCACCGACGCGACGCTGCTGCACCTGGCGGGCGAGCGCGGTTTCGGTTTCCGTACGGGCGAGGTCTGGGGCGTGCACGTGGCCTGGAGCGGCAACCACCGCACCCTCGCCGAACGCACACCTGCCGGTGTGTCGCTGCTCGGCGGCGGCGAGACCCTGCTCGCGGGCGAAGTCCTGCTGGCGGGCGGCCAGTCGTACACGAGCCCGTGGATCGTCGGATCGTACGGCCACGGACTCGACGAGCTGGCCGGGCGCTTCCACCGGCATCTGCGCGACAGAACCCGCCATCCACGGCGGCCCCGGCCGGTCACGCTCAACACCTGGGAGGCGGTCTACTTCCAGCAGGACATCGACACACTCAAGGCGCTCGCGGATGCCGCCGCCGAGGTCGGCGCCGAGCGTTTCGTGCTGGACGACGGATGGTTCAAGGGCCGTCGGCACGACCGCGCGGGGCTCGGCGACTGGTACGTGGACGAGAGCGTCTGGCCCTCGGGACTGAGCCCGCTGGTCGACCATGTCCGTTCCCTGGAACTGGAGTTCGGGCTGTGGGTGGAGCCCGAGATGGTCAACCCGGACTCCGATCTCGCCCGCGCACACCCCGAGTGGATCCTCGCGACGGGCGGCCGGCTCCCGCCGGAGTCCCGGCAGCAGCAGGTGCTCGACCTCGGCCACGCCGGAGCCTACGACTATCTGCTCGAACGGCTCGACGCGCTGGTCGGCGAGTACGGCATCGACTACCTCAAGTGGGATCACAACCGCGATCTCGTGGAGGCCGGGCACAGTCCCACCGGCGCCGCCGGTGTCCACGCGCAGACGGCCGCGACGTACCGGCTGCTGGACGAGCTGCGCGCCCGGCACCCCGGTCTGGAGATCGAGTCCTGCTCGTCCGGCGGGGGCAGGGTCGACCTCGGCATCCTGGAGCGGACCGACCGCGTCTGGACGAGCGACTGCATCGATGCCCTCGAACGGCAGCGAATACAGCGCTGGACAGGGCTGTTGCTGCCGCCCGAACTCCTCGGGGCGCATGTCGGCTCCCCCGTCGCGCACACCACCGGACGCTCCCACACCCTCGACTTCCAGGCCGGGAGCGCCCTGTTCGGCCACTTCGGCATCGAGTGGGATCTCACCGCCGCCGACCCCGGTGAACGCGCCCGGCTCGCCGAGTGGGTCGCCGCGTACAAGGAACTACGGCCGCTGCTGCACACCGGCACGGTCGTCCACGGCGACCACCCCGATCCGGCGCTGTGGGTGCACGGCGTGGTGGCGGCCGACCGCTCTCACGCGCTGTACGCCCTCGTCCAGACGGCGACGAGCGTGACGTCCCCGGCGGGCCTCGTACGGCTGCCGGGACTCGACCCGGACGCCCGCTACCGGGTACGGCCCCGCGGGCCAGGCGACCGGACCGAAGGCCCTCACCGGTCCGACCCGCTCTGGTGGGAGCGCCCGGCGGGTGTGGAACTGACCGGCCGGATGCTGGCAGCCGCCGGGGTACGGGCGCCCACGCTCTTCCCGGAACGTCTCGTGCTCGTGGAGGCCCGCAGGCTCTGACCAACCACCGGTACGACCTCCAGGACCACCGGGCCACCCGTACGCGATCACGTGAGGTGCAGGCACACATGAGCGGCAACTCCCCCTCCCCCGACGCCTGGTGGAAGTCGGCGGTCGTCTACCAGATCTATCCGCGCAGCTTCGCCGACTCGAACGGCGACGGCGTCGGGGACCTGCGCGGCATCATCGGCCGGCTGGACCATCTCGCCGCTCTCGGCGTCGACGTCCTGTGGCTGTCGCCGGTGTACCCGTCCCCGCAGGACGACAACGGCTACGACATCAGCGACTACCAGGACATCGATCCGGCCTTCGGCACGCTCGCGGACTTCGACGATCTGCTCGCCGCCGTCCACGCGCGCTCCATGAAGCTGGTCATGGACCTCGTCGTCAACCACACCTCCGACGAACACCCGTGGTTCACCGAGTCCCGGCAGGGTCCGGACAGCCCCAAGCGCGACTGGTACTGGTGGCGCCCCGCCCGTAACGGCGCGGAGCCCGGCACCCCGGGCGCCGAGCCCAACAACTGGCGCTCCTTCTTCTCCGGCCCCGCCTGGGAGTACGACGAGCGGGCCGGCGCGTACTATCTGCACCTCTTCTCCCGGAAACAGCCCGACCTCAACTGGGAGAATCCCGAGGTCCGCGCGGCCGTCCACCGGATGATGAACTGGTGGCTCGACCGGGGTGTGGACGGCTTCCGGATGGATGTCATCAACCTCATATCGAAGGACCCCGCGCTGCCCGACCGCGACCACCACGGCGCGGGGCCGCGCATCCACGAATTCCTCCAGGAGACACACCGCGAGGTCTTCGCCGGGCGCCCCGAACAACTGCTCACCGTCGGTGAGATGCCGGGTGTCACGGTCGAGGAGGCCGGACTGTTCACCGATCCGGCGCGCGCGGAGGTGGACATGGTCTTCCAGTTCGAGCATGTCGGACTCGACCACGGCGACGGCAAATTCGACGTACGGCCGCTGAACCTGCTCGATCTGAAGGCGTCCCTCGGCCGCTGGCAGGACGGCCTCGCCGAGACCGGCTGGAACAGCCTCTACTGGAACAACCACGACCAGCCGCGTATCGTCTCCCGCTTCGGCGACGACGGGCCCGGCCACCGCGTCAGATCCGCGACGATGCTCGCCACCGTGCTGCATCTGCACCGCGGCACGCCGTACGTCTACCAGGGTGAGGAACTGGGCATGACCAACGCCCCGTTCACCTCGATCGAGGACTTCCGCGACATCGAATCGCTCAACCACTACGCGGAGGCGGTCGACGGCGGCGCCGACCCGGCGCGGGTTCTCGCGGGGCTGCGGGCGATGGGGCGCGACAACGCCCGTACTCCCATGCAGTGGGACGCCTCCCCGCACGCCGGGTTCACCACCGGTACTCCGTGGATCCCGGTCCACCCGAACCACACGGAGGTCAACGCGCGGGCGGCGTACGCCGATCCGTCGTCCGTCTTCCACCACTACCGCCGGCTGATCGCCCTGCGGCACCGCGAACCGGCCGTGGTGCACGGCGACTTCACCATGCTGCTGCCGCGTGACCCGCGCGTGTACGCCTTCGTACGACGGCTGGTGGCTGCGGACAATACGGCAACCGAGCTGCTGGTCCTCGGCAACTTCACCGGAGACTTGGCGGAGGTCGCCCTGCCGGACGACAGTTGGCAGGGCACCGAGCTGCTGATCGGCAACGTCCCGGACCCCGGGCCCGTGACCACCACGGTCTCGCTCGGCCCGTGGGAGGCGAGGGTGCACCGCCGGCGCCGGCCGACGACGGCCTGAGCCGGCCGCAACGAGTCCACCCGGCTACCCGGCCGCCCGTCCGGCCGACCACCCGTCCGCCCGTCCGGCCCGTGGACGAACGTTGACAGCCGAGCCGGCCATGGACCACTCTCCATGGTCATGCAGCTCCCTACGGTGTGTCCCAGTGGCCTCCGGGTCACTCTCGTGGAGCGCCGCCACGTCGACCTGGTCCGTGTAGCGAGCGCCATCTGTTGCGTGTGAACCGCCCGGCCCCCATGGGCTGAGCGCTTCTTCGTCTTCCCTCTTCACCGGCCGCGTGGCCGCGCCGTGCCCAGCCCCGGCACGCCCCACGGGCCATCACCGTCTGGAGAAGTCGTGGTTTCGCACGCGTCGAAGTCAAACCTGTCCCGCCGCACCTTCGGCGGGGTCGTCGGAGCCGGTGCGGCAGCCGCCGCCGCAGGAGTTGCGGGAGGCGGCCGTGCGGTCGCCGCGGAGCCCGAACCGCCGTCACCGGAACGGGAGTTCCGCGCGGCCACCGGACGCCGGCCGGGCCGGCCGAACATCCTCTTCATCCTGGGCGACGACCTCGGCTGGGCCGATCTGTCCAGTTACGGATCCACCCACATCCGCACCCCCCACCTCGACCGGCTGGCCGGCCAGGGTGTGCGGTTCACCGACGCCTACTCCGGATCGGCGACCTGCTCGCCGACCCGGTTCTCGCTCTACACCGGCCGCTATCCGGGCCGTACGAAGGGCGGGCTGGCCGAGCCCATCGCCGACAGGTCCGTCGGCCTCGAGCCGACGCATCCGACGCTCGCGTCCCTGCTCCGGGGCGCCGGGTACGCGACGGCGCTGATCGGCAAGTGGCACTGCGGCTTCCTGCCCGACTACTCCCCCACCCGGTCCGGCTGGGACGAGTTCTTCGGGAACTTCGGCGGGGCGCTGGAGTATTACTCCAAGCTCGGTCAGGGCGGCGAGTACGACCTCTACGAGGGCGACGCCCAGTACAAGGATCTGCGCTACTACACCCGGATCCTGACCGAGCGCGCGAGCGAGTACATACGGCGGGACCACCGCGAGCCGTGGCTGCTCAATCTCAACTTCACCACCCCGCACTGGCCTTGGATCGCGGACGGCGACACACGGGAGAGCGCCGAGATCGTGCGCCGGATCAAGGCGGGCGATCCGGCGGCCCTGTGGCACAGCGACGGCGGCTCGATCGAGAAGTACCGGGAGATGGTCGAGGATCTGGACCGCTCGATCGGCCAGGTGCTCGACGCGCTGCGCCGCTCGGGCCAGGAGCGCGACACGCTCGTCTTCTTCGCCAGTGACAACGGCGGGGAGCGCTTCTCGTTCAACTGGCCGCTGAGCGGGAACAAAGCCTCGCTGCTGGAGGGCGGTATCCGGGTGCCCGCCGTGCTGCGCTGGCCCGCCGCCGTCGACGGCGGGCAGGTCAGCTCGGCTCCGGTGTTCACACCGGACTGGACGGCGACGCTGCTGGAGCTGGGCGGTGCCCGACCGCATCCGGCCTATCCGCTGGACGGCCGCAGTCTGGCCGGCTACCTCCTGCGCGGCGACGGGCCGCCGAGCGGCCGTGATCTGTTCTGGCGGGTGCGCGGGGAGCGGGCCCTGCGGCGCGACGAGTGGAAGTACTACCGGGGCAAGTCCGGTAAGGACCAGCTATTCCATCTCGCGTCCGATCAGCGTGAGCAGGCCGACAAGGCGGGTACCCGGCCGGAGTTGCTGGCCGAGCTGCGCGCGGCGTGGGAGCGCACGGATGGGGACCTGTTGCCGTATCCGGCTCAGTCGGCCTGAGAGACGGAGCCACCCGCGTCGTCCCCGTCCTCGTCCCCGTTCTCGTCCCCGTTCTCGGGGAAGGCGCGGCGTACGAACGACGCGATGTGGTGGCGCAGGGCGTCCGCGGCGGCCGTCGCTTCGCCCGCGAGCGCGAGCCGCAGGATCTCGCGGTGCTCGGCCGCCTCGCGCTCCCGGGTGGGGACGGTGGCCCACGCCACGGTGGCCACGAGGGCCGCCTGGTCGCTGATCTCGTCCAGCGTCCGGGCGAGGAGCGGGTTGCCGCAGGGGAGATACAGCGCCCGGTGGAAGTCTCGGTCGGCGAGCGACCTGTCCGCCCGGTCGGCCGCCGACTCGGCTCGGTCCAGGGCGACTTGGGCCGCGTCGAGCCGGCCCCGCCGGCTCACCGAGCGGCGCAGCGCCTCCGGTTCGAGCAGCAGGCGTACGTCGTACACCTCGCGCGCCATGGTGGCGTCGACGTGCCGTACGACGGCGCCCTTGTACTGGCTCATGACGACGAGTCCGGTACCGGCGAGGGTTTTGAGCGCTTCGCGCACGGGTGTCTTGGAGACGCCGAACCGGTCGGCGAGTTCGGCCTCGACCAGGGCCTGTCCCGGTGGGAGCCGCGCCGTGAGGATGGCGTTCTTGATCGCCTCGAGCACGTACTGGGTGCGGGACGGTATCGGGGTGGGCGTAAAGGCCATGTGTCAGATATGACGTATGAAGTACGACGCGTCAACGCGATCGGCCGAAGCCACGTACGGAACACCCCACGGAACACGCTCTCACGGACATGGGGTCGGCCCCGGAGAGGGATCCCCGGGGCCGACTCGTCCGTACTACGAGCTACGTGCTACGAGCTACGAGCTACGAGCCAGGTGCTACGTGCGCCGGGCTACCTGCCGACGGTGAAGGTGTCGATGTCGAACAGTGAGCCGGCCCCGCCGCTGAAGGTGAGGAACAGCGGTCCGGTCGGTGTGCCCGTCAGCGTGGTGGACACCGTGCGGAAGGTCTCCCAGCCACCGGTGTTCGGCACCGCGACCGAGCCGACGACCGGCCCGGTCGCCGAGCCCGAGCGGACCTGTACGGTGCCTCCCGCGCCGGCCGACGAGACCTTCGCGGTGAAGGTCTTCGCACCGGTGAGCGACGCCTGGGAGTAACCCGCCCAGTCGCCGTTCTCGATGTAGCCGAGGGTCTTGCCGCCGCTCGCCGGAGCGTGGTCGGCCGCCTGGACACCCTGTCCGGAGGTGTAGGACTCCCCTTCGTAGGTGGTCGACGGGGGCGGTGTGGTGCCGCCCAGTTCCTTGATCCGGATGTTGCGGAAGGACACGTCGTCACCGGTACCGTGGTTCTGGATCCCGATATGCCCCTGCGCCAGGGACCGTACCGGGTCGGTGTTGGTGAAGTCGTTGATCCGTACACCGTTGAGGAAGACCTGAAGCCGCTCCCCCTCGACGCGGATCTCGTAGGTGTTCCAACTCCCCGGCGGATTCAGGGCGTTGTCCCGCGCCGTGAGGTCCGCCGCCTTGAAGCCGTAGATGGACCCGGTGGTCCGGTCGGCCGCGTCGGTGGCGTCGATCTGGATCTCGTAGCCCTGGTTCACCGACGTGTTGACGTCGTCGGAGGCCGGGAAGCCCACGAAGACACCGGAGTTGTCGTCCCCGGCCATGCGCCAGTCCAGCTTGAGGGAGTACGAGGCGTACTCCTTCGCCCGGTACCAGTACAGGCCCATGCCGCCCTGCGCGTTCAGTGTGGCGTCGGTGTTGGTGAAGCTGCCCGGTCCGGCCTGGGACCAGCCGGTGGTGGAGCCGTTGTAGAGCGCTGTGTAGCCGGTCTCCGCGCGGCAGTCGGCCTTGGCGAAGCCCGCCGCGTACCGGATGCCGCCGAGCAGCAGCGAGCGGAACGCGGGGTCGGCGTAGGACGCCTGGGTGTGGCCGAGTCCGGTGTAGAAGGACCGGCCGTTGCCCTGCGGGTGGCACCAGGTGATCGGGTGGTCGCCGCTCATCTCGCCGCCGCTGTAGCTGGATTCGTCCAGGCTCTGGAGCACCCGGACCTGCGGGCGGGGATTGGTGCGGTAGTTGTACCACTCGTCGGAACGTGACCAGGTCTGGCCGAGGTGCGCGGTGGCCGCGTGCGACCGGTCCTCGTTCTTGACCGTGGCCTGCTGGATCGCCGGGTGGCTCTTGAACCAGGCGCCGACGAGCTGCTCGTACTGCGGCCAGTCGTACTCGGTGTCGGCCGCCGCGTGGATGCCGAAGTAGCCGCCGCCACCGTCCACGTACCCCTGGAGCGCGGACTGCTGAGTGGCGTTCAGCACGTCGCCGGTGGTGGAGAGGAAGACGACGGCCTGGAAGCCGGCCAGGTTCGCCGGGGTGAAGGCGTTGCTGTCCTCGGTGGCGGTGACGGTGAAGTTGTTGGCCGCGCCGAGGTCACGGATGGTCTGCGTGCCGACCGGGATGGAGTCGTGCCGGAAGCCCGCCGTCTTGGAGAAGACGAGGACCTTGTACGCGGGGTCGGCGGCCTGGGCCGCGGTGGCCGGTGCCAGGAGGGACGCGGCGAGGCCGAGGGTGAGGGCGAAGGCCGCCGCGGCGGTCTTCGGCAGGGTACGGAGCTGACGGATCATCATCGTCTCCTTGACTCGCGTCACTTGGTGAGCGTGAGGGTGTCGATGTCGAACAGGGAGCCGGCCCCACCGGTGAAGGTGAGGAACAGCGCCCCCGACGATCCGGTGCCGGTCAGCGTGGTGGAGACGTTGCTGAAGGTCTCCCACCCACCGGTGTTGGGGACAGCCACGGTGCCGAGGGCGGCGCCGGTGGCGGAGCCCGAGCGGATCGTGATGGTGCCGCCGGCACCGGCCGAGGAGACCTTCGCTGAGAAGGTCTTGGTCCCGGCAGTCGGGACGGAGGCGTAACCCGCCCAGTCGCCGTTCTCGATGTAGCCGAGTGTGTTGCCACCGCTCGCCGGGGCGTGAGCGGCCGCCTGGACGCCCTGTCCCGAGCTGAACGACTCGCCCTCGACAGTCTGGCTGGAGCCACCGCTGCCGGTGTCGAAGGTGAAGGCGTCGACGTCGAAGAGATTACCCTGGCCGGTCACGCCCTTGAAGACGAGGAACAACTCCGTTGTCGCGGCAGGGGCGTTGGTGATGTTCGCCGAGACGTCGACGAAGTTCTCCCAGCCGCCGGTCGGGGCCACGGCCACCGAGCCGAGCAGCGTGCCCGTCGCGGATCCGGCCCGTACCTCCAGGGTGCCGCCGACGCCGCCGGACGCGACCCGGGCGGTGATCCTGTTGGCGTTGGCCAGGTTGTACGGCTTGAAGGAGACCCAGTCGTTGTTGTCGGTGAAGCCGACCGTGCTGCCGCCCTCGGCGTTGGTGTGCGCGGCGACCTGGATGCCGGACTGGGCGCCGAAGTGCTCACCCTGGCGGTGCCGGGGCTGGAGGATGTTGGCGCTGTGCGTGGTCAGCCCGGCGCCGTCGGTGTACTCGGCGTCGAAGACTCCGTAGATGTTGGCCGCGCTGTCGTGCTCGCCGTCGGCGGGCACGCTGAGATTGCCCGAGCAGCCGGTGGCCTGGGTGATCTGGTGGCGGTGCTCGTCGTGGCCGAGCAGATAGGTGACCTTGACCTTGGAGCAGTCGATGGTCCCGTCCTCCGGGTCGCTGACGGTGACCTGGAAGGGCACGGTGTCACCGAAGGAGAACAGTTGACCGTCCTTGGGGGTCTGGAGTGTCACGGTCGGCGCGGTGTTGCCCGCCGTGACGACCAGACTCGCGGTGCCGGTCAGTCCTTCCGGGTCCCGGACGGTGAGCGTCGGCCGGAAGGTGCCGTTGGTGGTGTAGGTGTGGCTCGGGTTGGCGGCCGTGGAGGTGGTGCCGTCGCCGAAGTTCCACGAGTACGTCAGGGCCTTGCCCTCGGGGTCGGAGCTGCCGGCCGAGGAGAACGCGACGGTCAGCGGGGTGGGTCCGGACACCTTGTCGGCGGCTGCCTTGGCGACCGGGTTACGGTTCGCGGCGCCGACGTACTCGACGCGGTACAGGGCCTGGTTGTTGCCGCCGGTGCCGTAGTCGAGGACGTACAGCGCGCCGTCGGGGCCGAACGCCTGGTCCATGACCTGCGTACCGGTCCACGGGAACGCCTCGATGACGCCCGGTGTGCCGTCGGCCTTGACCTCGATGGCTTTGATCCACTTACGGCCGTACTCACCGGCGAAGAAGCGCCCGTCGAGGGACTGCGGGAACTTCACGTTCGAGTTCAGGTTGGCGTCGTAGCGGTAGACGGGGCCGCCCATGGGCGATTCGGAGCCGCCGCCGAACTCGGGCGGGGTGCCCGCGTCACCGCCGTACTTGATCCAGCTCGACTTGGCGGCGGGCAGGGTCGACAGACCGGTGTTGCGGAACGAATTGTTCGCGGGCGCACCGCAGTTGTACTTCGCCGCGGAGGGGCCGCCGGGGAAGGTGAACTCGCTGTAGGTCTCGTTGGCCGTGTTCGTGCCGGTGCAGTACGGCCAGCCGTAGTTGCCGGGAGCGGTGATGCGGTTGAACTCGACCTGGCCGCTGGGGCCTCGACTGGCGTTGGTCACTCCCGCGTCGGGGCCGTAGTCGCCGAGGTAGACGATGCCGGTGGCCTTGTCGACGGACATGCGGAACGGGTTGCGGAAGCCCATCGCGTAGATCTCGGGGCGCGTCTGCGCCGTGCCCGGTGCGAAGAGGTTGCCGGACGGGACGGTGTAGCCACCGGCCGCGGTGGGCTTGATACGCAGGACCTTGCCGCGCAGGTCGTTGGTGTTGCCCGAGGAACGCTGGGCGTCGAACTGCGGGTTGCGGTCGGCGCGTTCGTCGATCGGCGAGTAGCCCGAGGACTCGAACGGGTTCGTGTCGTCGCCCGTCGTCAGATAGAGATTCCCCGCCGCGTCGAAGTCGATGTCACCGCCGACATGGCAGCACTGGCCACGGTCGTTGGGGACCTCGAGCACGACCTTCTCGCTGGCCAGGTCGAGTGTGTTGTCGGCCTTGAGCGTGAAGCGCGAGAGGTTGAGATGGCCCTTCCAGGGCTCGAAGGTCGCGGCGTTGCCCATGACGGGCGCGTCACCGCCCGGCGTGCTGAGCTTGGGCGAGTAGTACAGATACAGATACCGGTTGCTCTGGAAGTTGGGGTCGGCGGCTATCCCCTGGAGACCTTCCTCGTCATGCGTGTAGACGTCGAGCTTGCCCGCCGACTTGGTGTTGCCGGCGGCGTCCGTGTAGCGGACCGTGCCGTCCCGCGCCGTGTGCACGACGGCGCGGTCGGGCAGTACGGCGAGTGACATCGCCTCGCCCAACTCGGCCGAGCCGAGCGCGAGTTGTACCTGCTGGTAGTCGCCCGCCGGAATGGCGGCGGGGGCGGCGGGGGCCGCCTCGTGGCCGGGGTGACCGGGATGGGCGGCGGCGGAGGGGACGCTGATCGCGCCTCCACCCACCACCAGACCCAGTACCGCGAGCCACCTCAGCCACTTCTGTCTCGGGCGCGGCCGTCCTGAGAGTCCTGACATCGAGCTTCCTTCCTTACCTGATCCAAGGGGAGCGAGGCAGGCGGAAGCGCGGGCGAGCGCGCCACCGTGTCTCACTCAGGGAGGAACCTGCCGACCGGGTGATGTCCCTTCACCCGATGAGCAGCCGTGCGGTCCGTGCGGTCTGTGCGCCGTGCGGTCCGTGCAAGGGCATGTGATGCGGCACCTGACATCCGCGGGAAACCCGCGAGAGTTTTGCATGCTGGCAACGGGATCATAATTTGTCAAGAGTCTATCCAAATTGCGCTGACCTGCTGCTGGACGGACGGGTTCGAAGCGGCGGCCCGGCCGGGGAATCGCGGCCGTTGAGACTCGGGCCGGATTGCGTTCGCACACTGAACAAATGCCGCAGGCACGACATCGGGGCATGGGTGGCTCGGTGGCGGCCCAGGGGCCAAGCTCATGTCATCGGCCCGGTACGTGGCCGGAGCACGCACACCGAGGGGACGCACGATGAGCCGCGATTCGACCACCGGGACGGACACGAGGACGGACACCGGGGCCGGCAACTCCACGAACTCCGGAGACGCCGGCCCCGGCCGCGGGGAGCGCTCGCGCCGGGCTGCGGGGCGGCGCGGCAGGCGTGATGATGACACTGCCCGCCGCCGGCGTCCCCACGCCCCGAGACCGGCGGCCCGCCCAGCCACAAGGAGGACCACCCATGAGCGTCATCCCCGAAGACCCGGCGGTGGCCGCGTTCGTCGCGGCGATCAACGGAGGGAACCGGGACGCCTTCTTCGCCGTCCTGACCCCGGACGCCACGATGTCCGACGACGGAAGCGCACGTGACCTCGCCGCCTGGGTGGACAAGGAGATCTTCTCCGCCGACGGCCGGATGGACATCGAGACCGCCTCCGACGAGGGCCGCGCCCTGACGGCGACGTTCACCAACTCGACGTACGGCACCATGCGCACCCGCTGGGCCTTCACCGTCACCGACGGCCGTATCAGCCGCTTCGACACGGGCCAGGCGTAACGGCTCCTATCCGGCTGACTCTCTGACGGCCCGCCGCAGTTTCCCGGCGCCCGGTGACGTCGTCCGGAGGTTGGCGACCGCGGTCCGTGCGTCCGGCCAGATGTCGAACCGGCCCCAGTGGAGCGGCCAGGCGAAGCGCCGGTCGACGATCCAGGCCAGATGCGCTTCGACGTCGGCGCGGCGCTCGGGCTGCGCGATCGCCATGTCTGGTTCGACGGGCAGGCACCAGGTGTACTCGTCGAGCGCGAGGATTCTGCCGTCGAAGTCGCCGTGGACATGGTCCCCGTGGAGTGGCGGCTCGGTGCCGGCCTCCCGTAGAAACGTGTAGTCGCCCACGGTCTCACCCGTAGGCGCCCGGAGGAACCGCAGGACCGTCCTGCCCACCGCGACGACGATGTCATCGGCGCCCCACAGCACGCCGCCCGTCCCGGCGGGGGCGGCCGGCGTGCGCAGTCGTCGCGGCTCGCCGACGCCGAGCGACCAGACCTCGATGTCCCCCGCCGCCGTGAGGACGGCTCCCCGGTCCCCGGAGGGGGGCCCAGGCCCATACCGCGAAGTCCAGCCGACGCCGCCGTCGATCCACTCCAGGACGTTGACACACCGTCCGGTCGCGACCTCCCAGACCTGTGCGGTGCCACTCTCGCCATGTCCCCAGTCTCCGGTGGCCAGATGGGTGCCGGAAGGGCTGAGCGCCAGCGCGGTGATCTTCGAACGGTGTCCGTAAGGGCGGCTGAGCATCGTGCCCCGCGCGCGGATCAGGTTCGTGGCGAGCCGGTGCGCGGGGGGTGAGGCCGTGGTCGCGTTCAAAAGCGGTCAGCTTGGTCCGTAACGGGCGCAGGTCGCGGGCCGGGACGAAGGACGTCCAGTCCGCGCCCGTCAGCAGGTTCTCCAGAGTGGCCGGGTCGGCCGCGGCGAGGGCGGCGGGGTCCACGAAAGGGCCCGGCGAGGGAGCGGGCCGGGAACCGTCCAGACAGCGTTGGGCCTCGCCCGGCCCGAGGGCGTCGAAACTGCCGGAGAGCGCGACAACACGGTCTTTCAGGTTCATGAGCGGCGACACTATCGGCCGGCACTGACATCGCCGCGGCCACCGTTCCGGGGATGGGCTTGGATGTCGCGGAGAACAGGTATGTGGTCATGGGGGGGCGGTTCGGACGTCCGTCGCCCCCCGAACGGTGAACAGGAGAATCCGATGCGCCATCCGACACCCCACACCGCCCTGCGTCGACTCGACCCGCTTGTGGGGGCGTGGGACATGTGGGCCGCCGGGCACCAAGCGGGCCCGGTACGGACCGAGTTCGCCTGGCTGGAGGGCGGAGCCCTGCTGGTCCAGCGCGCGGACGTCGGGCCCGGGACGGCGTTCCCGCCCGAGTGGCAGGCGCACGCGCCCTTCCCCACGACCATGGTCACCGGTTACGACGACACGGCCGACGAGTTCACATCGCTGTACACCGACGGCCGGGGGGTCGCGCGTGTCTACCGTGCGAGCCTGACCGCCGGCGTATGGCGGCAGTGGCGTACAGCACCCGGCTTCCACCAGCGGTTCGCGGCCACCTTCGACGAGGACGGCGACACGATGAGGGGCGGCTGGGAGCGATCGGAGGACGGCGAACTCTGGATGACCGATTTCGACGTGACGTACGTCCGGGCCGGTGTTCGTCCTGAGGCCCGGACGGGCTGACGTCCACCGCTGCGGCGCTGTCGCGGTTGGCGCGGCTCAGGAGCCGCCGAGTGCGTGACCTGTCGTCGCGTCGACATGGTCCGGGACCTCGTCGTGCCGGTCCCCGACCGTCGACGTCCCTGACGGCTCGAACATCAGGATCGCCGCGCGGGACGGGGCGTAGGGCCTGTGCTCCGTACCGCGCGGAACGGTGAAGACCGCCCCCCGCGGCAGAACGACCGTGCGCTCGCCCGTGGGCTCACGCAACGAGATCTGGAGCTCGCCCTCGAGCACCAGGAAGAACTCGTCGGTGTGCTCGTGGACGTGCCAGACATGCTCGCCCTCGACCTTGGCGACGCGTACGTCGTAGTCGTTGACGCGCGTCACGATACGAGGGCTCCACAGGGCGTCGAAGGAGGTCAGCGCCTTGTCGAGGGAGATGGGGCTGATGGCGCTGTTGGGTTCGTGGCTCATGGCCCCATGCTCGCCGGTTCCGCGCGGTCGATGTGAGTGCTAGGAATCGCATATGACGCAAGAATCCTCGCAGGGTCCTGGCCGGGGCCTCCACCGGGTCGTCGTGATCGTGGACGAGAACTCGAATCCCTTCGAACTCGGCTGCGCGACCGAGATCTTCGGCCTGCGCAGACCCGAGATCGGCCGTGATCTCTACGACTTCCGTCTCTGCTCACCCGAGCCGAGCACCCTGATGAGGGACGGATTCTTCACACTCACGGGGGTCGCCGAGCTGACGGCGGCCGACACGGCGGACACGTTGATCGTGCCCAACCGGCCCGACGTCGAGGTGCCTCGCCGTACGGCCGTGCTCGAGGCCGTCCGCCGGGCCCACGCGCGCGGCGCGCGCCTCGTCGGCTTCTGCAGCGGCGCCTTCACCCTCGCCGAGGCGGGGGTGCTCGACGGGCGCCGGGCCACCGCTCACTGGCAGTGGGCGGACGCGTTCCGGGCCCGCTTCCCCTCCGTACAACTCGAATCGGACGTGCTGTTCGTCGACGACGGCGACATCCTCACGGCGGCGGGGAGCGCCGCCGCGCTCGATCTCGGGCTGCATGTGGTGCGCCGTGACCACGGGGCGGAGGTCGCCAACTCCGTCAGCCGGCGGCTGGTCTTCGCGGCCCATCGGGACGGCGGGCAGCGGCAGTTCGTGGAGCGCCCGGTGCCCGATCTGCCGGACGAGTCGCTGGCGCCCGTCCTGGCCTGGGCGCTGGAGCGACTGGACTCGCCGCTCGCGGTGGCCGATCTCGCGGCGCGCGCGTCGGTCAGTCCCGCGACGCTGCACCGCCGCTTCCAGGCCCAGCTCGGCACGACGCCGCTGGCGTGGCTCACCGGTGAACGGGTCGCCCTCGCCTGCCGGTTGATCGAGCGAGGCGAGTCACGCTTCGAGCTGGTGGCGCGGCGCAGCGGCCTGGGCACGGCGACGAATCTGCGTACGCTCATCCGCCGCGAGACGGGCCTGACCCCGTCGGCCTACCAACGCCGCTTCGGCCCCGGCCTGTGAGCGGGGTTGCGCGCCCCGCGGGCCGCGCAACCCCGCCACCGTCATTCCGGGGCGACACGTGCGTGCAGATGCATGTCGTGCCACCCGTCCACGTGCAGCGCGGCCCCGCGTCGGACGCCTTCCGCCTCGAAGCCGGCCTTGGCCGCGACACGGCAGGACGCCTCGTTGGCGGTGGAGTGCTCCAGCTCCAGCCGGTGGAAACCGCCCTCGCCCAGCGCCCATTCGGCCAGCGCTGTGACCGCCCGGGGGCAGATCCCGCTGCCACGTGCCGCCGGCACCGTCCAGTAGGCGACCTCTGCCGTCCCGTCCGTCAGGTTCCACGCCTTCAGTGACAGCCGGCCCAGCAGCGTGCCGGTGTCCGCTCCCGCCACCGCCCAGTGGCCCTCCGTCTCATCGCCCCAAGTGCCCTGCCACCGCCGGATCCATCCCCGTGCCTCGTCCACCGAATCGGCTCTGCGCACATGCCAGCGCTGGATCGCCGGATCCCCGAACGCCTCCACCACGGCCTGGGCATCGCCGATCAGCCAGGGCCGCAGCAGCGCCCCGCCGCCGACGGTCAGCGTCGGCTGACCGGACGCGGCGAGCGAGCCTGCGGGTATCTCGGGAGGTGTCAAGGCGGGCATGGCGTCTCCCTCAGCGATCCGCTTCGGCCGCGCCGCCGTTGTCACCGCCGCCGCCGTCGTCGGTGAGCAGTGACGCGATCAGCTCCGCGAACTCGTCCGGTGTGACCACGCGCGTGCCGAGCTGTTCGGCCTTCTGGCGCTTGGATCCCGCGTTGTCTCCCGCGACCAGCAGAGACGTGCGTTTCGAGACGCCGGAGGAGGACTTGCCGCCCGCCCGCTCGATCAGTTCGTTCATCTCGTTGCGCGAAAGCTTCTCCAGCGGTCCCGTCATGGCGCCGGTGACCACCACCGTCATACCGTCCAACGGACCGGCGTCCGCGGCCGGTTCGCCGTCCTCGGTCGGCGTCGGGTCGTCGGAGGGCGGCGTCGCGCCGGGCTCGGTCATGTTGACCCCCGCGGCGCGCAGCTTCTCTACGAGGTCCGCCAGCTCGGCCAGCTCCGACACGATCGACGGGGCCTTCTCCCCACCGATCCCGTCGACGCGCTGCATCGCCTGCGCGTCGGCGGCGCACAGCAGCTCCATGGTCCCGAAGTGGCGTGCGATACGGCGGGACATGGAGCGTCCGGTGCCGCGGACCCCGAGCGCGGCGAGCACGCGCGACAGTGGCTGCCCCTTGGCCCGCTCGATCGCGGCCAGGAGATTGTCCGTGCTGGTCTCCCCCATCCGGTCGAGACCGAGGATCTGCTCACGGGTGAGGGTGAACAGGTCGCCGATGTCCGCGACGAGCCCGGAGTCCACGAGTTGGACGACGCGGGTCGCGCCCAGGCCCTCGATGTCGAACTGATCGCGCCCGGCGGCGTACGAGATGGATGCCACGACATGGCAGTCACGGCCCCGCACACAGCGCCAGCGCTGCTCCGAGGTGTCGATGTCGGAGCCGCACTGCGGGCACGTCTCGGGAAAGACGACGGCCTTCTCGTCCCCGGTGCGCAGATGCGCCACGGGCGCCTCGACGCGGGGGATGATGTCGCCCGCCTTGTACACCATCACGTGGTCGCCGATCCGCAGATCGCGGCGGGTGATGTCGTTCGGGTTGTGGAGGGTGGCGTAGGTGACGGTCGAGCCGTCTATCTCGACGGGCTCCAGGACGGCGCGGGGCGCGATGGTGCCCGTACGGCCCACGTTCCACTCCACGTCGAGCAGTCGTGTCACCTTCTCGACCGCCGGCAGTTTCCAGGCGATGGCCCAGCGGGGCGCGCGGGAGCCCGATCCCGCCGCCAGTTGGTCGGCCGCCGCGTCGGCCTTGACGACGATGCCGTCGATGCCGAACGGCAGCTCCGCGCGGAGCGCCCCGATCTCCTCCACCCGCACACGCACGGCCTCGGCGTCGGTGACCGTCCTGGGCGGAACCGTCGTGGTCGCGGTCGTGTGCACGCCCAGACCCGCCACGAGTGTGAGCACGTCGCTGTGCGGCAGTTCGGTGAGTGAGGCGGCCAGGTCGTCACCGGATGCGGCGGGGCCCAGCGGCAGGGCCGCGTACGCGAAGAACGTCATCTCCACCTGATACGGGCGGTCCTTGGCACGTACGCTCCCGGCCGCCGCGCTGCGCGGATTGGCGAACGGGGTCCCGCCGTGGCTCGTACGGAGCGTGTTGGCCTGTTCGAACTGCTCGGTCGTCATCAGGACCTCGCCGCGCACTTCGAGCGTGACGGGCTCGGCGAGCCGGTCGGGCAGTCCCGCGATCATCCCGATCGCGTGCGAGACGTCCTCGCCCGCCAGCCCGTCCCCGCGCGTGATCAGCCGGGCCAGTCGGCCGGACTCGTACCGCGCGGCGACGGCCAGGCCGTCCAGCTTCGGCTCGACGCTCCAGCGCTCGACCGGCCGCCCGATCCGCCGCTCCACGGACGCGGCCCAGGTGGTGAACTCCTCGCCGCCGAAAACGTTGTCCAGGGACAGCATCGGCGCCGTGTGCGGTACGTCCCCGACCACCGCGCCGCCCGCGACCTTCCCGCTGGGCGAGTCGGCGGAGATCTCGTCCGGATGAGCCGCCTCGTAGGCCGCTATGCCCCGCACCACGCGGTCGTAGGCGTCGTCGTCGAGGGCGCTCTCGCCCGTCGCGTAGTAGGCGGCGGCGGCCTTCGTCGCGGTCTGGACCGCGACGGCGTAGGCGGCTGCGTCGACAAGAACGGCTGCGGGTGTCGTCATGCCTCCTATCTTGCCGCCCACCACTGACAACACCCCTGACCTGCGGTGTTGCCAATAGCGGGGCGGGGAGGAGGGTCAGCCGGCGAGCCGGCCCAGGAGATCCCAGGTGCGGCGGCGGTCCGCGTCACCGGCGATCTCCGTGCCCGCGAAGACGACCTCGGTCGCCCCGGCGTCCCGGTAGCGCCGTACCTCTTCGGCGACCGTCCGCTCGTCGCCGATCACGGCGACATCGGCGGCGCGTGTGCCGCCGGAGAGTTCGATGGCCCGCGCGTAGGACGGGATCGACTCGTAGAAGGCGAGCGATTGGGTGGCCGTCTCGCGCACCGTGTCGACGTCGTCGGTGACCACGCCGTACACGAGCGCCACGATCCGGGGCGCGGGTCGGCCCGCGGCCTCCGCCGCCGCGTTGACGGCCGGGACGATGTGGTCGGACAGGGCGCGGGGGCCGGCGAGATAGGGCAGGATCCCGTCCGCCAGCTCCCCGCTGACACGTAGCGCCTGCGGCCCCATCGCGGCGACCAGCAGCGGTACTCCGGCGTCGGCTCCCGGCACCCGCGCGGGCAGGGGGGTGCGGGTGGTGAGCAGCTCACCTTCGAATTCAGCGGCTCCGGTCTCGGTCAACTCCCGCAGGACGGTGAGGAATTCACGCAGCCGGGCGACGGGCCGTTCGAACGGGATGCCGAAGCCGCCCTCGACGAGAATCTTGGCGCCGAGGGCGACGCCGAGGTGGTAGCGGCCGTGTGTGGCCGCCTGCGCGGTCAGCGCCTGGCTCGCCACGGTCAGGGGGTGCCGTCCGAAGACGGGGATCGCGGACGTGCCCACCTGGAGGGCCGGTACCTCACGTCCGACGATCGCCGCGAGTTGCGGCGAGTCGGCGCCGAGGGTCTGTCCGAACCAGGCGGACCGCAGTCCCGCCGCCGCGGCCTCCTCGGCGAGCCGTACGGTGGCGTCGATCTGGTTGTCGGCATCGGTCGCGTTGAGTGCTACTCCCACAGTCATGCCGGGGAAACCAGCGCCCGCGGGTCACTCATTCCGTTCCTGTGTAACGGATTGTCAGCTCGTCCCCGGGCGCGGCGGACCGTCAGTGCGCGATGGAGTCGATCAGTTCGCGCGCTCCCTGGCGCAGCAGGGCCACCGCGACCGACGTGCCCAGAGTCTCCGGGTCGAGCGGGCCGGCCCATTCGTGCGCGTTGAGGACCGTCTTGCCGTCCGGGGTGAAGACCCGTGCGCGCAGGGAGAGCCCGCCGCTGCGCTCCGCGTGCGCGAACCCGGCGATGGGGCTGTTGCAGTGGCCCTGGAGAACGTGGAGGAACATCCGCTCGGCGGAGGCTTCCTTGTAGGTGTCGCGGTCGCCGAGCGCGGAGACGGCGTCGATGGTGTCGGTGTCGTCCTCGCGGCACTGGAGGGCGAGGATCCCCGCTCCGATGGGCGGGCACATGAGGTCCGCCGACAGGATCTCGGTGATGGCGTCGCTGCGCCCGATGCGCTCCAGGCCCGCCGCGGCCAGCAGCAGCGCGTCGGCCTCGCCGGCCTCGAGCTTCTCCAGCCGGCGGTTGGCGTTGCCGCGCATCGGTACGCAGATGAGCTGCGGGTGGGAGGCGGCGAGCTGGGCGACGCGCCGGACCGACGATGTACCGACCCGGGTGCCCGCCGGCAGTTCGTCGAGGGTGCGTCCGGCGGGGTGGATCAGGGCGTCGCGGATGTCGTCGCGCTTGAGGAAGGCGGCGAAGACCGTCCCGGCGGGCAGCGGCCGGTCGGCGGGCACATCCTTGACGCAGTGCACCGCGAGGTCGGCCTGTCCGGCGACGAGGGCGGCGTCGACCTCCTTGGTGAAGGCGCCCTTGCCCTCGACCAGGGAGAGGTCGCCCATCCACTTGTCACCGGTCGTCCTGACCGGGACGACCTCGGTCACGATGCCGGGGTGGAGAGCGGTCAGTTCGGTGCGCACGCGCTCCACCTGGGCGAGCGCCATCGGCGAGTCGCGGGAGACGATGCGAATCAGTTCTGGGGTGGACATGCCGCTCACCATAGAACGTGGGACGAGTGCTTCCGTCATCCGACCCGGAAGCCCATCTCCCCCGTACGACATGAACGTTGGGCACCTCCGGGCAGGTGTGCGAGCGAAGCGGTGAGAACGACCGCAACCTTTACCGCTTTCGGCGGTCATACCTGATATGACCAGACACGCCGTTGTCGCCCTGACCCTCGCCGCAGCGGTCGGCGCACTCACCGCACCGACCGCACTCGCCGACAGCACCGCTGTCCCCTCTCCTGTCGCCGCCGTCCCCACGGACCCGGTGGTCACCGGCGTCACCGTCAACGGCGGTAAGGACGTGGTCGTCGGCATCACCGAGCGCAAGACCTTCGATGTCACGGTGTACGGGAGCGACGACTCCGGGCTGGAGATGGCCGACGTCGACCTGCTGGGTCCGAACTTCGGCTTCTACACCACCGACAACTTCTGTGAGACCGCGACCGCCTGCACCATGAGCTTCACCGTCGACCCCCACCTCGATCCGTACAACGACGACGCCGATCTCAGCAACGCCAACGCCGGTGCCTGGTACGTGAACACGCTGGTGGACACCAACGACGGCGTCTCCTTCCTCACGAAACACGCCGGTGATTTCCGGATCAAGCGCGCCGCCAAGATCACGGTCAACGCCGCGCCCGAGCCGGTCACGAAGGGCGGCACCCTGACGGTCACCGGCAAACTGACCCGCGCGAACTGGGACACGTACCGCTACGCCGGCTACACCGGCCAGACGGTGACGCTCCAGTTCCGCCCGAAGAACAGCACCGCCTACACCACCGTCAAGACCCTCAAGACCGACGGGACGGGAAACCTCCGGACGACCGTCAAGGCCGCCGCCGACGGTTACTGGCGGTGGACCTTCGCCGGTACGACCACCACGGCCCCCAAGACGGCGGCCGGGGACTACGTGGACGTCCGCTGACGGACGGCGAACCGCGCCGCCGACGGCGCGGGCCCGGGGGCCCGATGTCCCGCAGGACCGCTCCCCCGGGCCGCCCGGTCACTGATGGAAGACGTTCACCTTCCACTGGGCCTTCCAGCGGCCGTCGCCGAACTTCAGGTCCGCCGTGCACTTGTACGTGTCGCCGTCACACGTCAGCCCCGTCACCGGCACCGGAGCGGCAGCCGCCGCGCGGGCGTTCGTGTGGAACACGTTCACCCTCCAGTCGGCCTTCCAGCGGCCGTCACCGAACTTCAGGTCCGCCGTGCACTTGTACGTGTCGCCGTCACACGTCAGCCCCGTCACCGGCACCGGAGCGGCAGCCGCCGCGCGGGCGTTGGAGTGGAAGACGGTCACGCCCCAGTCGGCCTTCCAACGGCCGTCGCCGAACTGAAGGTCGGCGGTACATCGACCGGTGTCACCATCGCAGTTGAGGGCCTTCACCGGCACCGGAGCCGCGACCGCCGGAACGGTGAGACCGAGGGTGAGGGCCGCCGCCGCGGCGGTGGCATGAAGGAGAGTGCGCATCATCGTGCAGTCCTGACCTGGGGGCGCCGTATACGCCCGACCACAGTGGTTCTGGCGTCCGGGGACCCTGCCGAACCTTGATCACCCGCCGCTCCACCACAACGAGCGAGCGCGTGGGCGGACCCGCTCGCCGACGCCGCGCTCCGGCGCGTTCGACCGCTCTCACCTCGCGCCGGGCGAGACTTCCCGCGCCGTAAAGGCGCCGTAAGAGCAGATGGCCGAACGGGTGATCGCGCCTCTTCGAGGCGGGCGCACCGCGTCGGCAACGGGTGCCCGAGGCCACCAGTTACCCGTACAGGTGAGCCTTGGCATTTCCACGCATGGCGGCACCCTCCCTGCGGAATGAACTCAAGGTTGCCCAACGTCACCGTAAGTGACTATCTTCGCTGTGGGAGTGCTGTGATGACCGGCGTGGACTCAGTACAGACCTGTCCCTTCCGCCATGACGAGGCCCTGGAACCCGACCCCTTCATGACCCGGATGCGGACCGAGGCGCCCGTCACCCGCGTGCGCATGCCGTACGGCGAGGGCGATTGCTGGCTCGTGACCCGGTACGAGGACGTGAAGACCGTCACCTCGGACCGCCGCTTCAGCCGAGCCGCCCTGGTCGGACGGGACTTCCCCCGGATCACTCCGGCGCCCATCGCGCAGTCCGAGTCGATCAACCTCATGGACCCGCCCGAGCTCAACAGGGTGCGCAGGCTCATCAACAAGGCGTTCACCACCCCACAGGTGGAGGCGCTGCGCCCATGGACCCAGCGGACGGTGGACACCCTGCTGGACACCATGACCGAGAGCGGCTCACCGGCCGATATCGCGGACCACCTGGCGGACCGGCTGCCGTTGATGACGATCTGTGAGCTGCTGGACGTGCCGGAGGCGGACCGCCCCCAACTGCGCCAGCGCGCCATGGAGATGATGTCCATGAACGCCGCCGACCGGAATTCGGCGGTCCAGGCGAAGGCATGGCTGCGG
The DNA here is from genome assembly GCF_045040295.1 of Streptomyces sp. NBC_01506. NCBI lineage: Bacteria > Bacillati > Actinomycetota > Actinomycetes > Kitasatosporales > Streptomycetaceae > Streptomyces > Streptomyces sp. NBC_01506. The sequence continues at coordinate 472,470 of NZ_CP109422.1, forward strand.
GCCTACTTCACCGAGCTGACGGCACAGCGGCGGCGCGCGCCCGGCGAGGATCTGATCAGCGCCCTCGCCACCGCGCGCATCGGCGACGAGATGCTGGACGAGGGCGAGCTGGCGGTGCTGGCCATGCTCCTGGTGATCACCGGCCACGACACCACCACGTACAACATCAGCAACATCGTCTACACGTTGCTGACCCGGCCCGAGCAGGCGGCCGAGTTGCGTGCCCGGCCCGAACTGCTGCCGCAGGCCCTCGAGGAGCTGCTGCGCCACATCCCCTTCCGCCAGGGTGTCGGCATCCCCCGCGTGGCCATGGAGGACGTCGACTTCGACGGCGTCGTCATCAAGGCGGGCGACACGGTGCATGTGTCCTATCTGACCGCCAACCGTGACGAACTCGCCTACGAGCGGCCGGACGAGCTCGACTTCCACCGCGAAGACCCCACCCCCCACATGACCTTCGGGTGGGGCAGCCACCACTGTCTGGGAGCCCATCTGGCACGCATGGTGCTCCAGGTCTCCATCGGCACACTGCTCACCCGTTTCCCCGACCTTCGTCTGGCCGTACCGGCGGAGGAGGTGCGGTGGAACACCGTCTCGATCTGGCGATACCCGCTCGCCCTGCCGGTCACCTGGTAAGGAGCTGATCATGGCAACTCTGTGCAGGCCCGCCATCGCCGTACCCGAGCACGTCATCACGATGGAACAGACCGTGGAGCTGGCCCGGACGCTCCACCCCGATCATCCTCAACTCGAGCTCGCCGTGCGGCTGATCAGCAACACGGGTGTCCGTACCAGACGTCTGGTACGGCCCATCGAGGAGACGCTGCGCCATCCCGGCTTCACCGCTCGCAACGACACCTACGAGGTGGAGGCGAAGGCCAGGGTGCCCGAGGTCGTGGAGCGCGCCCTGGCCCACTCCGAACTCACGGCGCAGGACATCGACATGATCGTCTACGTGTCGTGCACGGGCTTCATGATGCCCTCGATGACCGCGTGGCTCATCAACACCATGGGCTTCGGATCGGACACCCGGCAACTGCCGATCGCCCAGCTCGGCTGCGCCGCCGGCGGTGCGGCCATCAACCGCGCGCACGACTTCTGCGCCGCGTACCCGGAAGCCAACGTACTCATCGTGGCCTGCGAGTTCTGCTCGCTGTGCTACCAGCCGACGGACCTCGCGGTGGGCAATCTGCTCTCCAACGGCCTCTTCGGGGACGCCGTCGCCGCGGCGGTGGTGCGCGGCCAGGGAGGCACCGGCGTACAACTGGAGCGCAACGGCTCGCATCTGGTGCCCCACACGGAGGACTGGATCTCCTACGCGGTCCGGGACACCGGCTTCCACTTCATGCTCGACAAGCGGGTGCCCGGCACCATGTCCGTACTCGCGCCCGCCATGCGGGAGATGGCCGAGCCGCACGACTGGGACGTGTCCGGACTCGACTTCTACATCGTGCACGCCGGCGGGCCCAGGATCCTGGACGACCTCTGCCACTACCTCGACGTACCGCCGGAGATGTTCCGCTACAGCAGGGCGACCCTCACCGAGCGCGGCAACATCGCCAGCGCCGTCATCTTCGACGCGCTGGACCGCTTCTTCGAGGAAGGCGGCGCCGAGCACGGCGCGCGAGGGGTGATCGCGGGCTTCGGCCCCGGCATCACGGCCGAGATCACCCTCGGCACCTGGTCGGTGGGCGGACAGGAGAGCGGGCGGATCGAACGGGAAGTGATCCTGCCGACGCCGGTCCTGATGTCGCAGTCGGACGCGGTCGGCTGACCCGTCCCACCCGACGCTGTCCTCGAGCGCCGTACGGGCCGACGGTCCGTACGGCGCTCGAGGCCGGACCCCGAGGCCGGTCCTTGAGGCCGGTCCTTGAGGACGGGCCCTGAGGACGGGCCCTGAGGACCGGCCTGCCTCGGGCCGCCGATGCTGATGCGCGAGACCGGCGGTCTCCGCGCCGTCGTGCCCATCACGTCCGCCGCGTCCGCCACGTCCCCCACCCACGCCCGTTTCGACCCTCCCGTTACGCAGTGGGTGCTCATTGTCACCCCCCGTGGCTATTGTTGAGCAGTATGAGGGAGCCCGCAGTCACTTCCAACTCCAGTTCACCGGACGGCCCTTGGCGCGTCCGGCTGGTCGAGGACGAGACCGGCACCGCCCCTCCGCTCGGCGCCGGGGTGCTGCTGCCGGGCGGTCTGGTGCTCACCTGCGCCCACGTCGTGCTCGCCAAACCCCGCCGCAGGACGGACGGTTCATGGGGATCCGGCCGGCGCGGCGATCCGCCCCGGCCGGTCGACACGCTGTACGCGGAGTTCCCCGGCGCGCCCGCCGTCCCGCCCGTGCGGCTGCGCGCCGAGGTGCTGGCCGAGCATCTGACGCCGCCGACCTCCCACTACAGCGGCGACATCGCCCTGCTGCGACTGGCCGCCGTGCCGCCGGTGGAGGGCGCCGTCCTGCACCGCCAGATCCCCGGGCGCGGCACCCCGGTGCACTGCCTCGGCTACCCGGACCAACTGCCCGGCGGTGAGGGCCTCGGCGCCCGGCTCATGGGGCTCGGCGGCCCCGCGCCCTTTCCCGAGTGGGTCCAACTCGATCCGGAGGGCGGGTCGTACGCGGTGCGCCGCGGCTACAGCGGCAGCGGGGTGGTCACCGAATCGGGCGACGTCCTCGGCATCCTGGTCCACCAGTACGGCACCGACCGCTTCACGGTCCCGGTCAGCCACGCCTACATGATCCCGACCGAGACCATCCTGCGGTATCTGTCCGTCCTGCGGCTCCCGCGGGACGATCGTCCGCCGGAGTTGAAGGTGACGGGGGCGCCCGCCCTGTCCCACACCATCCCGCGCGATCCGCCCGGGAGCGGTTCGCCGCGTGCTCTCGGGCTGCGCCGCAAGGTGACCCACTGGCTCATCGACTCGGTTCCGCCGACTGGCACGACGGACTCGGCCCCCGCGCCCGTCTCGGATCCGATGTCCGGGGCGGGGGCCGACCCGGCGTCCGGCAGGCGCGCCGCCACGGAGCCCGTCGAGCTGCTGTTCGCCCGCGACGACGGTCATGACGACATGTCGGCCATCCACGCCACGCTCAACCTCGCCGACCGCGAACGCGATCCGCGACCGCCGGGCACGGGCGACGCCTCCGAACCGCCGCCCGGTTCGATCGACTTCGCCGTGGACGCCATGGGCTTGACGGCCGCGCAGCTCATCGCCGCCACCGCCGAGCGCGTCGGTCTCGCGGGCCCGGCCACACCAACCGGACCGTACGGCTCCGGCGGCCCTCGCGGCTTCGACGGAAAGGACCGGCACGCCGCGACGGACGAGCGCGACCGCGTACTGGCGCGGATCGCCGGAGACATCCCGCCGATCGCCGCCGCCTTCCTCTCCGTCGACCGGACGGACCCGACGACCGACTCCCCGTTATCCCTGCTCAGCGCGGTACGGGCGGGCGGGCAGACCCGGTTGCTGCTCGTCTTCCGCGACCCGGCGTCCCCGTTGCTCGAAGACGTCGTGGACACGCTGCTCGACGACGACTGGGCCGGGCGCCGCACGACGGCCGTCGCCGTACGGCTCGAACGGCTCGCCGAGCTGGAGAGAAGGTTCCGCCGGCTGTACGCACACCCCGGTGCCCGGCGCATCACTGACGCGCCGCAACCCGTCCACCGCCAACTGGCCGCGCGGCTCGCCGAGTTGTGTACGGACGACGAGGTGCCGCCCAAGAGCGCCGCCCTCGCCTACGACCTGTTCCTGCTCGACATCGCCGTGGAGGACGCCATCCGGCGGACCAGATCGGCCGTCCAGCTTCTCGACCGGCCGAACGCTCCGGGCGGGTACGTGGTGAGCCCGGCCGGTGACGGCCTCACCGATCTGCCGCACATCACCGTCGAGGATCCCGACTCGATCATCGAGCCCGAGGCACAGGCACAGGCACAGGCGCTTACAGAAGCACCAGGACCGACAGAGGAGCCGCGGTCCGGTCTCGTACGCGGCCAGGAGCTGCACCAGCAGTACAAGGTCGTCGGACTGCTCGGCGAGGGCAGTTTCGGTCAGGTGTATCTCGCCCGCGACCAGATGCTCGAGAACCGCCCGGTGGCTCTGAAGGGCGCGCGCGACCCGGGCGACGCGACCGATCGGCGGATCTCCCGTCTCGAACTGCTCCGGCTGGTCAGTCTCAACCACCCTTCGATCATCAAGGTGTTCAACTACGCCCGCCATCCCGGCCGCCCCGAGCAGCCCGAACACCCCGCGAACAAGGCCCGGTTCATCGTGATGGAGTTCGCCGACGGGGCGCCGCTCGAATGGGTCGCCGAGCAGATCAGGAACAACGAGGCACCGTTCGACGGCCCTCGCGTCCATGAGTTCATCGCCGCCTACGGCCTGCGGATCCTGAACGCGCTCAGCTATCTGCACGACGAGGAGGGCTTCGTCTACGGCGATCTCTCTCTGACCAATGTCATGCACTGCGGCAACGGCATCAAGCTCATCGACGTCGCGGGCGTACGCAAGATCGGGCACGCGGGCCCGGTCACGCACACCGCGCCCGAACTCGGCGATTCCACCGAAGTGACCGTGGCGGCCGATCTGTACGCGGTCGGAGCGGTCCTTCAGGAGCTTGTCGACCGGGTCCCCGCCCACCCCGCCGACCTCGGGACGACCTCCCTCCAGCGCGTCCTGCACCGAGCGGGGGCACCGCGCCCCCAGGACCGGTTCGCCGACGCGCGGGAGATGGCCGTGCAGCTCCACGGCGTGCTGCGCGAGCTGCGCTCGCTGCGGCTCGGCGAGGAGACGTTCGAGCCGTCACCGCTGTTCTCGGTCGCGCCCGCCGCGCTCGACGGCGAACTCGGCAAGGCGCCGCCGCTCGAACAGTGGCGGCACGGCGGCAACGACAAACGCCCGCTGACCATACGGCCGCCGGAGCCGGCCGATGTGGCCGTGGGGCTGCCCGTGCCCAGACCGAGCCGCCAGGACCCCAACTGGAAGGAGCTGCGGCGCACGTCGTACGACGATCCGGCCGGTCTGCTCCAGCTCAGCGCCGACTGGCAGCTCTCCCCCGAACTGGCGCTCCTGCGCTGCCGCCTCCACCTGGAGGTCGCCCGCTACCAACCGGCCGACGCGAGCCGGCGTCTGGCGTCGGCCGCGGCCGAGCTGAAGCGGGCCGAGGTCGCCGTCGGCAGCCTGGCGGAGTACGACTGGCGGCTGCGCTGGCACCGGGGGCTGCTCCATCTCGCGGACAACGACGTGGAGTCGGCGCGGCGGTCCTTCGACCGGGTCTACGCGGCGATTCCCGGTGAGTACGCGCCCAAGCTCGCCCTCGGTTACTGCCACGAGGTCCTGGACCACCCGGAGGAGGCGATGGTCTTCTACGGCGCCGTGTGGCAGCGCAACCACGCGCTCGGCAGCGCCGCCTTCGGCCTGGCCCGTATCCATCTGGCCGACGGCGACAGCCAACGGGCCCTCGGCTGGCTCGAGGCCGTCCCCGCCGACTCGCGGCATCGCACCGCCGCCCGCACGGGCATGGTGCGCATCCACGCGGGCCTGCCGGCCGGTGATGATCCGCCGAGCGTGGCGGACGCGAAGCGGGCCTGCGTGGCGCTGCACCGGCTGGCCAGATACGAGGGGCTGACGGACCGTCAGGCTCAGGAGCGGCTGCACACCGACCTGTTGGAGCTGCTGCTCCGGCTGGTCACGACGGCCGCGGAACCGGATCCGCTGCGCGCGCTGCGCGAGACGCTGGACGAGGAGATCTCGATCCCCCTCACCGAACACGACCTGCGGGAACAGTTGGGCGTCGGCTACGAGCGGCTTTCCATGCAGGTGCCGCCCACCGCGCTGCGCGAGCACACCACTTTGGAGAGAGCCCTGCTCGACAACGCGTACCGCACCCGCCCGTTCGGGTTCAGCCACAACAGGGGTGAGCAGCGCCAGGGCCGGCAGCGGCGCTGGCGGCCCGGCCGGCGGCGGACCTGGCCGGCCGCGTCCGACGCGGGGGAACGTGGGGAACGTGGGGAACGTAACGACGGTGCCACCGGAGGGACGTGATGGGCCGCCGGTTCACCGTGCGCGCGTCGCTCCGGTCCGCCCGGACGGCGGGGATGTCGGCCGGGCGCGCGGCAAGGCGGACGGCGTGGCTGCCGGTATGGCGCCGGGCCTGTGGCCGCCGGGCCACGGGCCGGCGGCGGCACACCGCCCCGTTCCTGTTCAGCCGTATGCTTCTGCTGCCCGCGCTCGCCCTGACCGTCCTGGCGCTCGCCGGGACGGCGTACCTCGACCTCGACAGCCGTACGGAGCGACTGCGTGAGCGCTACGCCCCCGCCATGGTCGAACTGGCCCATGCCAGGACGTCGTTGGCGCTGGCGCACAACGAGGCGGCGCTGCGGCTCGGCAAGGACGGCCGGGACCCGCTCCTCCAGACCGATCTCGTCGGCCTCGGCGAGAGGTACCCGTCCCTGCTGACCGAGGCGACGCAGAGCCTCAACAACGCCGCACAGACCAAGGCGCTGCGCACCGACCAGGAGCAGGAGGTGCGTGTGGTGTCCGGTCTGGTGGTGGCCTACGACGACTGGATCGGCTGGGCCGACAGCCACCACGAGAGCCAGGTGCTGCGCACGGCGGGGCTGGAGTACGCGGAGAGTCTGCTGCGTGACCCGGGCCGGCCGGTCGAGCCCACGGCCGTACTGAACCGCATCGTCGCCGTCGAGGCGGAGTTGGCCGAGGACGCCGAAGAACTCTCGGGCTGGACGGCGCTTTCCGCGGTTGCGGCGTCGGGGGCCCTGCTCACCGTGCTGGTCTTCGTCTTCGCCCTCGTCGGCACCATCGACTTCGTCCTGGCACAGCTACGGGTGCGCGGCGCGCTGCTGACGCTGTACGCGGTGCCGGTCGTGCTGGCGCTCGGCGTACTGGTGCTGGGCGGCACCGGCCAGCACCGCGCGCAGCAGACCGTGTCGCGGGCGGGCGTCGAACTGGGCGAGGTGAGTGCGACGGAACGGGCCGGCCCCGTGATCGAGGATCTGGACGAGAAGCTGGCCGTCGAGCTGCGCGGTACGCACCCCGGCGCGTGGGCGCTGGCCGCCGAACTCGCCCTGGCCGTCGGGGCGGTGGGCGCGCTGGCGGGCGGCCTCACCCTGTTCCACTACGGCCGCCGGCACCTGCGGATCTTCTGGAGGACGCCGTGAGGGCTCCGTACCGACTCCTCCGCTCGGCGCTGGCGTGCGCGCTGCTCGCCGGGGCGGCCGTCGCGTCGGCGGGCTGCGCGGCCGAGGAGGAACCGGCGCTGGTCGTCCTCGGGCCGTGGACGGACGGCGAGGAGGAGCCGTTCAAGAAGACCCTCGAGAAGATAGGCGAGCGCACCGGCAGGCACTACGTCTACAAGGGCACGCGCTCGCTGCGCGAGACACTGGTCGCGCAGTTGCGGACGGACGCGCCGCCCGACGTGGCGATCCTCAGTGGTCCCGGCGAGCTGGCCCAGTACGCGCTCGACGGGGACGCGCAGCCGCTGCCCCCGTACATGGACGGCGCGGCCATCGGGCCGTGGGCGCCGCGATTCGCCGTCAAGGAGGACGGCCGGCAGGCGCAGGAGCGCGCGTACTGGGTCCCGGTGCGGGTGGACCTCAAGTCCCTCGTCTGGAGCAGGGCGGGCGAGGAGGAGGCGACGGCCGAGGACGCCGTGTGGTGTCTGGGTATGGCGTCGGGTCCCACGTCCGGGTGGCCGGGCACGGACTGGATCGAGGACCTGCTGCTGCAACGGCAGGGCTACGAGATGTACGAGCGGTGGGCCACCGGGAATCTGGAGTGGAACGGCGAGGTGGTGAAGCAGGCGTGGCGGGACTGGGCCGCCGTGCTGGCCACGGACGACGAGAGGAATGCCGTGGCCGCGCTGTCCACGCCGTTCGAGAATCTGGGCGGGGGCGATTTCGGGCTGTTGAACACGGGCGACTGCACGCGCGAGCATCAGGGTTCCTTCATCCGCCGCCATTACGGTCTCGATGTGACGCCCGCTCCGACGTCCGACTTCGTCGAGGGGCTGCCGACGGACCGGAGCGTGTTCGAGGTCTCGGGGGACATGGCCGCGGTGTTCAAGCCGAGCGAGGCGGCGTGGAAGCTGGTGCTCGAACTCACCTCGCCGAAGGCCCAGGCCGACTGGATCAAGGCGGCGGCTCCGGGGGAACGGCCGTATTTCCCGACCGGTACGACGGGTACGCCGGACACGGCCGCTCCGACCGGGGCCTCGGCGGCGGTGCTGCGGATGTTCCAGGGCGCGGAACAGATCTGCCTCGACGCGTCGGACGCCATGCCGTCGACGCTGCGCGGTGCCTTCCAGCGGGCCGTACTGGAATTCCTGGAGAATCCGCAGGACCCCGATCTGCTTGACGGTCTGACCGACCAACTCGAGGCGGAGCGGCTGTTGCAGGACGCGGCCGGGGCGTTTGTGCTGGACGACCTGTGCGATGTGCCGCCCGGCGGGTCGTCGGGCGGGTAGCGCTGTGGCCGGGCCCGGTGCACCGGGCCCGGCCGGCGATCGAGGCCGACCCCGGCGGCGGTCAGGGCGTGATGGCGATGTTCGTCAGGCCGCGTCCGCCGGTGACCGTGTTGTTCGAGTGGACCGTGGTCCGGCAACTCGCCGTGTCCGCCGTGACGTTGATGGCGAGCTGTTTGTCGCCGGTGGCGCCGGTCAGATCCGACTTGTTGCCGCGGAAGACGGTGCCGCAGCCCCAGCCCGACTGCTGGGTGTGGGTCTCGAAGCCGTTGTTGGTGGTGTTCTTGCCGGTGTTGTTCTCGACAAGCGTGTTGTTGCCCTTCACGTCGACCCAGGAGTCGTCGTAGTTGGCACCGGTCAGGCCCCGGCCGTCGAAGCTGTTGCCGATGATCTTCGCGCCGGTGGTGCCCTCCTTGATGTCGATGGACTCGCCGCCGACGTCGGGGCCGATCGTGTTGCCGATGATCTGCGCGTTGTCGCTCTTGTCGGAGGTGCCGCCGGCCGAGCCGACGTAGACGCCTTCGCCCATGCCCCGGCCGTCGTTGCCGGTGTCGTAGATCCGTGAGTTCTTGATGACCGCGTCACGGCTGGTGTTGCGGAAGTGGACGCCTTCCATGTCCAGGTCGTGCACGACGACGGAGTCGATGACGACGCCGTCCGCGCTGTCGGTCATGATCCCCTTCTGGGCGCCGGTGAGGGTGATGCCCTTGACGGTCCAGTACGAGGCGCCGTTGAGGTGCAGCACGTACCCGCCGCCCGCGTTGAGCACCGCTTTTTCCGAACCGGTGAGCGTGATACGGGAGTTGGCGGTGGCGGCGATCAGCGCCTTGAAGTTTCCGGTGTAGTTGCCGTCGGCGAGCTGGATCGTGTCGCCGGGGCGGACGGCGGTGAGCGCCACCTTCAGCTCGGCGGCGGTGGTCACGTTGATGACCGCCGCGTGGGCCGGGGCGGCGGCCACGGAGAGCACGCCCGCCGTTGTCGCGACGGCGAGGAGAGTGGGGAACAGCCTTGGAGAACGCATCGCAAGCGCCTTCCTGCGGAGAGGAGATGGGGTCTCATATGCGAACAGGGGACGAGCTTGTGAACCCAGGTGCTGACCCGTCACCGTAGGGACACCGGCGAACCGCGTCAAGGTCCGTACCAATAGCGGAACTTCGGGCACATCGACAGCCCCTCCCACCCCCGACACGCCGGCACCCAGGGCGCCCCGACTGCTTGAATGCACGCACGATCGATCGTACTTTTGTGCCATGACGACAGCGGCCAACGCCCTCACCGAAGAGACCGACCCCCTCTGCCTCTCCCCCGCGCGTGCCGCGGGGCTCCTCACCGGAGCCCCGTGGCGGCGGTTCGCCGTGGCCGGCGACAGCCTCGCCGCCGGGATCGGGGACCCGAGCCCCGGCTACGCGAGCCTGCCGTGGGGCGACCGGGTCGCCGACGCCCTGCGCCGTGTCCGTCCCGAACTGGTCTATCTCAACACCGGCACGATCGGCGCCACCGCCGCCGACACGCTGGACCAACAGATGGACGAGGTCGTCGCGTTCGGCCCGGATCTGCTCCATATCTCCTGCGGTGCCAACGACTTGTTCCGGCGGCGGCCCGACTTCGACGTCATCGAGCGCACGGCGCGGCGCGTGTTCGAGCGGGCGGCGGAAACCGGGGCGCGGCTGACCACGTTCACCCTGGGCAGGGCCTTCGACGTGCCGGCGTTCCCCGACTTCCCGCAGCGGGTGCGCACGCTCAACGCCGTCACCGAGTCGCTGGCCCTGGAACACGGCGTGGTCCTGGTCGACATGTGGGACCACCCGCTCAACTCACGGCCGGATCTGCTGAGCGCGGACCGTATCCACTTCTCGACGTCGGGTCAGGCGGTGATGGCGTCGGAGGTGGTCATGGCACTCGCGCGGGCGATCGACGCCCCGGCGGCCACCACGACCTGGCGGTGACGGCCGTCAGGCCCCGGCGCCCACGGGCTCGCGCGGCCGGGTGTCCGCGAAGGTGATGACGAGTTCGCCGTTCTGGGCGTCGACCAGGATCGTCTCGCCGTCGTCCACATCCCCGCGCAGCAGTGCCCGGCCGATCAGGGTCTCGACCTCGTGGGAGATGTAACGGCGCAGCGGCCGGGCGCCGTAGACCGGGTCGAAGCCCTGATGGGCGATGAGTTCGCGGCCCTGCGGGGTGAGGTCGACACCGATACGGCGCTCGGCCAGGCGCTCGCGCAGTTCGTTGAACTGAAGGTCCACGATGCGCTCGATCTGGTCGAGGCCCAGCGGCTTGAACAGCACGATGTCATCCACCCGGTTGAGGAATTCGGGGCGGAAGTGGCCGCGCAGCTCGGCCATGACCAGTTCGCGCGCGTCGGATTTGATCTCGCCCTCGGCGGTGGCGCCGTCGAGCAGATGGGACGACCCGATGTTGGACGTCATGATGATCACCGTGTTGCGGAAGTCGACCGCCCGGCCCTGGGCGTCGGTGATACGGCCGTCGTCCAGGATCTGGAGCAGGGTGTTGAAGACGTCGGCGTGCGCCTTCTCGATCTCGTCGAACAGCACGACGGAGTACGGCTTGCGGCGCACGGCCTCGGTGAGCTGGCCGCCCTCCTCGTACCCGACGTAGCCGGGAGGCGCGCCGACGAGCCGGCTCACCGTGTGCCGCTCCTGGTACTCGCTCATGTCGAGGCGGACCATGTTCTCCTCGGAGTCGAAGAGGGCGGCGGCCAGCGTCTTGGCGAGTTCGGTCTTTCCCACGCCGGTCGGTCCCAGGAAGATGAACGAGCCGATGGGCCTGCGCGGGTCGCGGATGCCGGACCGGGCGCGGATGATCGCGTCGGCGACCAGCCGCACCGCCTCGTCCTGGCCGATGACACGTTCCTGAAGTATCTCGTCCAGGCGCAGCAGCTTCTCCCGCTCGCCCTCCTGGAGCCGTGCCACCGGGATGCCGGTCCAGGCGGCCACGATGTCGGCGATCTCGTCCTCGGTGACCACCTCACGCAGCAGCCGGGTCTCGCCCTGCTTGGCGGCGAGTTGTTCCTCCTCGGCGGCGAGCCGGCGTTCGAGGTCGACGGTCTTGCCGTAGCGCAGTTCGGCGGCCCGGTCGAGGTCGTAGTTCCGTTCGGCGTCCGCCGCCTCGCGCCGCGCCTGTTCGAGCTCCTGGCGCAGGTCCTGGACCCGGCGGATGGCCTGGCGCTCGGCTTCCCACTGTGCCTGTGCGGCATCGGCCTCGCCGCGCAGGTCGGCGAGTTCGCGGCGCAGTTCGGTGAGCCGCGCCCGGCTGGCGGCGTCCTCCTCCTTGGACAGGGCGGCCTCCTCGATCTCCAGGCGGGTGACGCGGCGGGTGATCTCGTCCAGTTCGGCGGGCATGGAGTCGATCTCGGTACGCAGCCGGGCGCATGCCTCGTCCACGAGGTCGATGGCCTTGTCGGGGAGGAAGCGGTCGGAGATGTAGCGGTGGCTGAGGGTGGCCGCCGCCACCAGGGCGGTGTCCTGGATCCGTACGCCGTGGAAGACCTCCAGGCGCTCGCGCAGCCCGCGCAGGATGGAGACGGTGTCCTCGACGCTCGGCTCGTCCACCAGCACCTGCTGGAAGCGCCGTTCGAGGGCGCCGTCGGACTCGATGTGGGTGCGGTACTCGTCCAGGGTGGTGGCGCCGATCATATGGAGTTCGCCGCGGGCCAGCATGGGTTTGAGCATGTTGCCCGCGTCCATGGCCCCCTCGGGGCCGCCCCCGGCGCCGACCACGGTGTGCAGTTCGTCCACGAAGAGCAGGATCCGCCCGGCGGCGGCCTTGACCTCGTTCAGGACGGCCTTGAGGCGTTCCTCGAACTCGCCCCGGTATTTGGCGCCCGCGACCAGGGACCCCATGTCGAGAGAGAAGACGGTCTTGTCGCGCAGGCCCTCGGGGACGTCGCCGCGCACGATGCGCTGGGCGAGTCCTTCGACGATGGCCGTCTTGCCGACACCGGGGTCACCGATGAGGACCGGGTTGTTCTTGCGTTTACGGCTGAGTATCTGGGTGACGCGACGGATCTCGGCGTCGCGTCCGATCACCGGGTCGAGCGTGCCCTCGCGAGCCTCGCCGACCAGGTCGCGACCGTACTTCTCCAGCGCCTCGTACGCCCCTTCGGGGGTCGCGGAGGTCACGCGCTGGTTGCCTCGGACGCGGGTGAGCGCGGCCAGGAAGGCTTCCCTGGTGACGCCGTACTCCTTGAGGAGCCGCCCGGCGGGGGTGGCGGACCCCTCGTCGGTGAGCGCGAGCACGAGGTGTTCGACGGAGACGTACTCGTCCTTGAGCCGGTGCGCCTCCTGCTCGGCGGTGTCCAGCAGTTGGCCCAGGCGCTGGGTGACGAAGACCTGGCCGGGGGCGGCGCCGGGACCGGTGCTGCGGGGCCTGCGGGCGAGTTCGGCCTCGACGGCGGTGCGCAGCGCGGCGGTGTCGGCGCCCGCCTGGTCCAGCAGACGTGGTACGAGGCCGTCGCGCTGGTCCAGGAGCGCGAGAAGCAGATGCTCGCCGTCGGTCTCGCTCTGCCCGAGCCGTACGGCCACGGTCTGGGCGTCCTGGAGGGCTTCCTGGGACTTCTGCGTGAGCCGGTTCATGTCCATGGTGGCTGATCACTCCCGGTCCCGCTGCGGCGCAGCGCGGTTTCGAGGCGGCTGATGCGGTCGAGGAGGTCGACCACCACGCCGAGCGAGGCGTAGTTGAGGCAGAGGCCGACCCGGAGGCGTTCCAGACGGGCGAGGTCGAGGGGGGCGCTCTCGGCGAACCGGAGCCGGCCGGACGCCTCACGCCGGGCTTCCAGCAGACCGAGGGCGACGAACTTGCGGACGACGTCGGGGTGCAGTCCCGACCGGCGGGCGACGGTTTCCAGGGAGAGTCCGGGGAGCGGCACCAGCGCGTAGACGACGCGCGCGTGAGTGTGAGCGTGAGTGTGAGTCGTCACGGTGTCCTCCTCGGGTCGAAGTCGGAGGCTCCGGCGAGCTGTTCGAAGAGTTCGCGCTCACGGTCGGTGGGGTGCGGCGGCACCGTGATCCGCAGTTCGGCGTAGAGGTCACCGTCCGGTCCGCGCGGGTTGGGCAGCCCTTCGCCGCGCAGCCGCAGCCGGCGCCCGCTGGAGGACCCCGGCGGGACGGTGACCTTCGCGGTGCCCTGCGGTGTGGGCACGGGCAGGGTCGCTCCGAGCGCCGCTTCCCAGGGGGTGAGGGGCAGTTGGACCGACAGGTCGCGGCCCTTGACGCGGAAGGTGTCGTGGGGGACGAGGCGCACCCGCAGATAGAGATCGCCGGCGGGGCCGTCGCCGCTGCCCCGGCCGCCCTGTCCGGCGAGCCGGATCCGTTGTCCGTCGGTCACGCCGCGCGGGATGGTGACGTCGTACGTCCGCTGTCCGCCGGGACCGCCGAGGGTGACGCTGCGGTGGCCGCCGCGGTACGCCTCCTCGACGGTGAGCGGCAGTTCGGCCTCCTGGTCGGCGCCGGGCACCCGGCCGCGCGCTCCTCCGGCGCCGAACATCCCGCCGAAGAGGTCTTCGAAGTCGATGCCGCCGGGGCCGGCCGATCCTTCGAAGGGGTCGCCGCCCTCGTCGCCGTAACCCCGGACGAAGCGCACCCGTCCGCCGCCGCCGGGGGCCGCCCGGCCGCCGGGCCATCCGGCGCCGCCCCGGCCCGCGCCGGCGCCCACGCGTTCGTCGTACGGGTCGTAGTCCTCCGGTATCTGCCGGAAGTCGGCGCCGAACCGGTCGTAACGCGCCCGGGTCTTCGGGTCGGACAGCACGCTGTACGCCTCGTTCAGCTCCTTGAAGCGTTCCTCGGCGCCGGGGTCCTTGTTGATGTCCGGGTGGTACTTGCGGGCGCGGGCCCGGTACGCCTGCTGGATCTCCTCGGTGCTCGCGGTGCGCGGCACCCCCAGTGCCTCGTAGAGATCGGCTGCCATGGGCTCGTCACTCCTGCCGCTTGCTGACGACGGCGGCCATCGGGCGCAGTTGGTGACCGGGGGTGCCGTAGCCGGGGCGCAGGCACGTCACGACCGTGCCCGGCTCGGCGCCGGGATCGTCCACCACGCTGACGACCTCGTGCCTGAGCGGGTCGAAGGGGACGCCGGTCTCGTCGTCCCTCGGGTAGCCCAGAGAGTCGAGGACGTGGACGGCCTGGTCGCGTACGGCCCTGACTCCCTGGACGACGGAGTCCGCAGCGGATCCGGCGCCCGAGTCCGTACCCGAGTCCGTGCCGGAGTCCGTACCCGAGTCCGTGCCCGACTCGGCGTGTGTCAGGGCGAGTTCGAGGTTGTCCAGTACGGGCAGCCAGGCGGTGCAGACGCGGGCGCGTTCGGTCTCGCGCTCGTGCGACAGCTCCCTCGTATGGCGTTTGCGGAGGTTGTCCAGGTCGGCGAGGGCGCGTCGCCAGCGGTCCCGCAGTTCCGCCGACGCGGACGACTCGGCGTCGGCGGATTCCGCGGACTCGGGCGCGGTGGCTTCGGCGGGCCGCTCCTCGGCGCCGGCCTCGGTGGGCCGCGGTTCGTCCGCCGGTTCCGGGGATGTGGTCATGGCGGCGGCGTCAGCTCTTGTTGAATTCGGCGTCGATGACGTCGTCGTCGCTGGCGCCACCGGATCCGGAGTCGTCGTCGGTCCCCGGCTCCTGCCCGTCGCCGCCGCCCGGCGCCGGTCCGCCCTGGCGGGCGGCGAGCGCCGCGTACACCTGCTGGAGTTCGGAGGTCAGCGACCTGGCCCTGGCCGGGTCGGCCTCGTCCTTGACGGCCTGACGGGCGTCGGTGACCAGCATCTGGGCACGGGCCTTCTCGTGTTCGGGCGCCGAGTCGCCGAGTTCGGTGAGGCTGCGCTCCACCTGGTAGGCGGCGGTGTCGAGTTCGTTGCGCGCGTCGACGGCCTCGCGCAGCGCCTGGTCCTCGCCACGGTTGCGTTCGGCCTCGCCGACCATCCGTTCGACCTCGGAGGGTTCCAGGTTGGAGCCCTCGCTGATGGTGATGGACTGTTCCTTGCCGGTGGCCTTGTCCTTCGCGGTGACGTTGAGGATGCCGTTGGCGTCGATGTCGAAGGTGACCTCGATCTGGGGTTCGCCACGGGGCGCCGGGCGGATGTCGGTGAGCTGGAAACGGCCGAGCACCCGGTTGTCGGCGGCCCGTTCGCGTTCGCCCTGCACGACCACGACATCGACGGCCGGCTGATTGTCCTCGGCGGTGGAGAACGTCTCGGAGCGGCGGACGGGGATCGTGGTGTTCCGCTCGATGATCTTCGTCATGACTCCGCCGCGCGTCTCGACGCCGAGGGACAGCGGTGTGACGTCGAGCAGCAGGACGTCCTTGACCTCGCCCTTGAGGACACCCGCCTGGATCGCGGCGCCGAGCGCCACGACCTCGTCGGGATTGACGCTCATGTTGGGGTCCTTGCCGCCGGTGAGCCGGCGGACCAGGGCCTGTACGGCGGGGATACGGGTGGAGCCGCCGACCAGGATGACCTCGTCGATGTCCTGGTCGGTCACCTTGGCGTCGGCGAGCGCCTGCTGGACGGGGCCGAGGCAGCGCTCCACGAGATCGGCGGTGATCTGCTCGAACGTGGACCGCATGACCGTCTCGGTCAGATGCTTGGGGCCGGCGGCGTCGGCGGTGACGAAGGGGAGGCTGACCTGTGTCTGGGTGACCGAGCTGAGTTCGGTCTTGGCCTTCTCGGCGGCCTCGAAGAGGCGTTGCAGGGCCTGCGGGTCCTGCCGCAGGTCGATGCCGTTGTCCCGCTGGAAGGTGTCGGCGAGATGGTCCACGAGACGGCGGTCGAAGTCGTCGCCGCCGAGGTGGCTGTCGCCGGCGGTGGAGCGCACCTCCACCACTCCGTCACCGACGTCCAGGACGCTCACGTCGAAGGTGCCGCCGCCGAGGTCGAAGACGAGCACGGTCTCGTGCTCCTTCTTGTCCATCCCGTACGCGAGCGCGGCGGCCGTCGGCTCGTTGATGATGCGCAGTACTTCGAGACCGGCGATCCGGCCCGCGTCCTTGGTGGCGGTGCGCTGCGCGTCGTTGAAGTAGGCGGGCACCGTGATGACGGCTTCGGTGACCCGTTCGCCCATGGACTTCCCGGCGTCGTCGGCCAGCTTGCGCAGCACGAGCGCGCTGATCTCCTCGGGGGCGTACAGCTTGCCCCGTACGTCGATACGCGCGACGCCGCCCTCGCCCTCGACCACGTCGTACGCGACAGCCTTCGCCTCGTCGGATATCTCGTCGTAATGGCGGCCGATGAAGCGCTTGGCCGAATAAATGGTGCCCTTGGGATTGAGGATCGCCTGGCGTCGGGCGAGCTGCCCGATCAGGCGCTCGCCGGAGTCGGTGAATCCGACCACGGAGGGTGTGGTGCGGGTGCCCTCCGCGTTGGGGATGACGCTCGCCTCGCCGCCCTCCCAGGCGGCGATCACCGAATTGGTCGTGCCGAGATCTATTCCCACTGCCTTGGCCATGGAAGCACTCCTCAGAACTGCCGCGCTTCACTCAGTGCACTTACTGCCGTCCAGTTTCACATCATTTGTCACGACATGCGAAAGGTGCGCGTCGCGTGAGGTCAGCGGCGGTGAGGCCAGTGGCGGTGCCCGGCCCTGCGACCGGCGGCGGTGAGATCAGCGGCGGTGCCCGGCCGCGTTGGGCCGGCGCCCCGGCGGATACTCCGGCGTCGGCGACGCCTCCACGGCCGGGATGGCACGGGCCTCGGGGGCTCCGCCGTGGACGGTGACACGGTCGCCGTAGTGGTGGATCTCCAGCGGGTCACCGCTGGACACGGAGTACGTGGCGGTCGTCGCCGTGATCTCGACGCGCAGATGGCGGCCCCGGAACTGCATCGTGAAGGCGAGCCGGCGGATCTCCTCCGGCAGCCGGGGCGAGAACTCCAGCCTGTCCCAGCCGTGCCTCATCCCGCCGAAGCCGGCGACCAACACCATCCAGGCGCCCGCGAGCGAGGCGATGTGGAGGCCGTCGCGGGTGTTGTGCTCCAGGTCCTCCAGGTCGATCCGCGCGGCCTCGGTCAGATAGTCGTAGGCCAGGCGCAGATGTCCCGTCTCCACGGCGATGACCGCCTGGCAGCAGGCCGACAGGGAGGAGTCGCGGACGGTGAGGGGTTCGTAGTACGCGAAGTTGCGCGCCTTGTGCTCGGCGTCGAAGTACGAACTGCACTTGTACATCGCCAGCACCAGGTCGGCCTGTTTGATGACCTGCTTGCGGTAGATGTCGAAATAGGGGAAGTGCAGCAGCAGCGGGTACTGGTCGGGGCGGGTGCGTTCGAAGTCCCATCGCTGGTGCCGGGTGAATCCGGCGTCCTGCTCATGCACCCGCAGTTCGCTGTTGTAGGGGATGTTCATGGCGTCGGCGGCGTCGCGCCATGCCGCGCTCTCCTCCTCGTCCACGCCGAGTTCGGACGCCTTGTCGGCGTGGGCCTCCACGATGCCGGCCGCCGCCACCAGATTCGCCCGCGCCATCAGGTTCGTGTACGTGTTGTCGTCCACGACGGCGCTGTACTCGTCGGGCCCGGTGACGCCGTCGATGTGGAAGGCGCCGTGCGAGTCGTGGTGTCCGAGCGAACGCCACAGGCGCGCCGTCTCCACCAGCAGTTCGACGGCGCAATCCCGCTCGAACTCCGCGTCGTGCGTGGCGTCGAGATAGCCCACCACCGCGTCGGCGATCCCGGCGTTCACATGGAACGCCGCCGCGCCGGCCGGCCAGTAGGCCGAGCACTCCGAGCCGTCGATGGTCCGCCAGGGGAACGCGGCGCCCTGCAGCCCGAGTTGCTGGGCGCGCTCCCGCGCGGCCGGCAGGGTGCTCTGGCGCCAGCGCAGTGCCTGAGCCACCGCGCCGGGTGAGGCGTAGGTGAGCAGCGGCAGGACGAACGCCTCGGTGTCCCAGAAGGCGTGCCCGTCGTAGCCGGAGCCCGTCAACCCCTTGGCGGGGATGCCGCGTTGCTCGGCGCGGGCGCCGGCCTGAAGAACATGGAAGAGGGCGAAGCGTACGGCTTGCTGGATCCCCTCGTCACCGTCCACCTCCACATCGGCGCACTGCCAGAAGTCGTCGAGGTAGCCGCGCTGTTCCTCGGCGAGGCCCGCCCAGCCGACGCTCGCGGCGCCGGCGAGAGCCGCGTCCACCTGATCGCTGACGGCGGGCAGCGAGCGGGTGCTGGACCAGCCGTACGCCACGAGCTTGTCGACACGCAGGGTCTTGCCCGGGGACAGGACCGAGGTGACGGTGAGCCGGGCGATGTCGTCGTCGGACTCGCACTCCGTCGTGGTCGGCTCGGGGCCGGTCACGACATGGTCCGCCGCCGCTCCCACGCGCAGAGCGCTGCGGCGGGTGGAGTGCACGAGGCGCAGCCTGGTTCCGGACGCGTAGGTCTCCTCCGCCTGGAGCGGCGACTCCAGCGCGGCGGAGGTGCGGGGATCGGCCCCGGCGTCGGGCAGTTGCTCGTTGGCCACCAGCTCCGACTGGATCACGATGCGCACCTCGGAGTCGACCGCCTCCACCTCGTAGGAGATGGCGGCGACGGCGCGCTGGGTGAAGGACACGAGCCGGGTGGAGCGCACCCGTACGGTGCTGCCCGCCGGTGAGGTCCACTCACAGGTGCGGTGCAGCAGACCGGTACGCAGGTCGAGCACCCGCTCGTGGGAGCGCAGTTGGCCGTAGCGCAGGTCGAACGGCTCGTCGTCCACCAGCAGGCGGATGATCTTGCCGTTGGTGACGTTGATGACGGTCTGGCCGGACTCCGGGTAACCGTAGCCGGCCTCGGCGTACGGCAGGGGGTGCAGTTCGTGGACGCCGTTGAGGTAGGAGCCGGGCAGCCCGTGCGGTTCGCCCTCGTCCAGGTTGCCGCGCCAGCCGATGTGGCCGTTGGAGAGGGCGAAGACCGACTCGCTCTGCGGGAGCACGTCGAGGTTGAGTTCCGTCTCCCGCAGGGACCAGGGCTCCACCTCGTACATCAGGTCGGTGATCACGCCTTCGGCTCCCGGTCGGCACGGTCCGCGCGGTCCGCGTGTTCGTCGGGGCGGGCGAGTTCGTCGGGGCGGGCGAGTTCGCCGGGGCCCGCGAGATCGGCCAGATCGGTGACGACCGTGTCCGCGCCGTGGGCCCGCAGGGCGTCGGCCTGGCCCACCCGGTCGACGCCCACGACATACCCGAAGTGGCCGGACCGGCCCGCTTCCATGCCCGCCAGCGCGTCCTCGAACACGGCCGCGGCCGACGCCTCGACTCCCAGATCACCCGCCGCCGCGAGGAAGGGCGCGGGGTCGGGTTTGCCGGGCAGTCCGCGCTCCTTCGCGACGACTCCGTCGACACGGGTGTCGAAGAGGTCTTCGGCGTCGATCGCCCGCAGGATGTCGCGGCAGTTGGTGCTGGAGGAGACCACGGCGGTACGCAGCCCGGCCGCCCGGACGCCGTGGATGTAGCGCAGCGAGCCTTCGTACGCGTCGACGCCGCCGGCCTTGATCCGCTTGAGCACCCGCTCGTTCTTGCGGTTGCCGAGGCCCTGGACGGTGGCCCGGTCGGGCGGGTCGTCGGGGGCGCCGTCGGGCAGTTCGATACCGCGCGAGGCGAGGAAGGCGCGTACGCCGTCCGCGCGGGGAAGGCCGTCGACGTACTGGTTGTAGTCGGCCACGGCGTCGAACGGGCGGAAGTCCCCGCCGTCGCGCTCCCGCAGGAACTCGTCGAATGTCTCCTTCCAGGCCGCCGCGTGGACGACGGCCGTCTTGGTGATGACACCGTCGAGGTCGAACAGGCATGCCTGGATCGTGTCCGGGAGACCGAGCTTCGTCATGCGGCGCACCTTCTGCGTGGAAGTTCCGTGGAAGGGGACTGCTCTCCCGGCAATCGTAGGGCGGCGGGCCGGCCCGGTCCTTGGGAACATTCGCCACGCGATGCCTTCCGGAGGGCGATGGCCGGGAATACCCCGAGGCCCGGCACCCCGTGACGGGCCCGCAGGGGGTCGGGGCCGGATCGTCCGTTCAGGGAGCTGTCCGGTCGAGGAGGGCCCGTCGGGCAAGGACGGCGCCGGGATTCGCCCACTGGCGTGGCCTCACCTCTTAGGGTTACGTAGCACGCGCCACGTCCGCCGGATCTCCGGGCGGCGGCCGACCGACACGATTTGGAGTTCGCCGATGGTGCACGACAGGGCGGGGCAGCTTGCGCAGCCCGGAGATCTGGTCGACGTGGCCAAGCTGGTGACGGCCTATTACGCGCTGCGCCCGGATCCGGCCGAGCCCGCGCAGCGGGTCACCTTCGGTACGTCGGGCCATCGCGGCTCCGCCCTGGTGGCCGCGTTCAACGAGGACCACATCGCCGCCACCACCCAGGCCATCTGCGACTACCGGACCCGCCAGGGCACGGACGGGCCGCTGTTCCTGGGCGCCGACACGCACGCCCTGTCCGAGCCGGCCCGGGTCACCGCGCTGGAGGTGCTGGCCGCCAACGGCGCCACCGCCCTGATCGACTCGGACGACGGCTACACGCCCACCCCCGCCGTCTCGCTCGCGATCCTCACCTACAACCAGGGCCGTACCTCGGGTCTCGCCGACGGCATCGTGGTCACGCCGTCGCACAACCCGCCGGGCGACGGCGGCTTCAAGTACAACCCGCCCAACGGCGGCCCGGCCGGCTCGGACGCCACCTCCTGGATCCAGGACCGCGCCAACGCCCTGATCGAGGCGGGTCTCAAGGAGGTCCGCCGTATTCCGTACGCGCGGGCGCTGGCGGCGGACACCACGGGGCGGTACGACTTCCTGGGCCGGTACGTGGACGACCTGCCGTCCGTCCTGGACCTGGACGCGGTCCGCGCGGCCGGGATCCGGATCGGCGCGGACCCGCTCGGGGGCGCGTCCGTCGCGTACTGGGGCCGTATCGCCGAACGGCACCGGCTCGACCTCACGGTGGTGAACCCGCTCGCCGACCCGACCTGGCGGTTCATGACGCTGGACTGGGACGGCAAGATCCGGATGGACTGCTCGTCGCCGTACGCCATGGCCTCGCTGATCGAGCAGCGCGACAGGTACACGATCGCCACCGGCAACGACGCCGACGCCGACCGGCACGGCATCGTCACGCCGGACGGCGGTCTGATGAACCCCAACCACTATCTCTCCGTCGCGATCCAGTATCTCTACGCGCACCGCGACCACTGGCCGGCCGGCACCGGGATCGGAAAGACCCTGGTCTCCTCCTCGATGATCGACCGGGTGGCCGCCGACCTCGGCCGCACGCTCGTGGAGGTGCCGGTGGGATTCAAGTGGTTCGTCGACGGTCTGTACGACGGCGCTCTGGGATTCGGCGGTGAGGAAAGCGCCGGCGCGTCCTTCCTGCGCCACGACGGCCGGGTGTGGACCACCGACAAGGACGGCATCCTGCTCGCCCTGCTGGCCTCCGAGATCACCGCCGTCACGGGCTCCACCCCCTCCCAGCACTACGCGGCGCTCACCGACCGCTTCGGCGACCCGGCCTACGCGCGCGCGGACGCCCCCGCGACCCGGCAGGAGAAGGCGGTCCTGGCGAAGCTGTCGGCGGACCAGGTCACCGCCGGCACCCTGGCCGGCGAGCCCATCACGGCCGTCCTCACCGAGGCGCCCGGCAACGGTGCGGCGATCGGCGGCCTGAAGGTCTGCACCGACAGCGCCTGGTTCGCGGCGCGGCCGTCGGGCACCGAGGACGTGTACAAGGTGTACGCGGAGAGCTTCCGGGGGCCGCGGCACCTCGGTGAGGTGCAGGAGGAGGCGAAGGCTCTGGTGTCGACGGCGTTGCACGCGGCGAGTTGACGCACCGTCACCACGATATGTCTACTGACGGTGCGTCAACTGTGCTGCCACGCCTGGGTGTTCACCCGCCGGACGTCGGACTGACCTCCACCGCGAGGTCGTTGTCGACCGTGTAGTACGGACGCACCGTCACCCCGCCGAGCGTCGCGGCCGGATAGACGAAGACCGTCTTGCGGTCCGCGACGTCGTCCAGCAGCCGGGCCACCCGGGTCCGGGGCGCGCCCGCGGCCGGGCGGACGTACATGTCCCAGACCGCCTGCCCGTGGTCCGCCAGGAGCTCCTGGTAGTCGACGGTGAACGTGAAGTCCTGGTCCCCCTCGGCCCGGGGCGCGAACTGCCGTACGGCGCCGTCCCGGCCCCGCCGGTGCAGCGACACCGTCGCGCCCTCCCCCAGTCGGGCACCGAACAGCCGCGCCGCCACGGTCATCGAGTCACCGGAGAACACGATCCGGCCGGCCTCCGCGTGTGTGGCCCGCAGCCAGGCCCGTACGGCGAGCCGGCCGTCCTTGGTGGCGTACGGGATCCGGACCGCCAGCGGCGTCGCCCGCCCGGCGCCGGCGCCGGACACCAGCGCGCGCAGATCGCGCAGTCCGGGCAGCAGCGGTGTGCGCTCCTCGCCCGGCGCGCCCAGGACGTACGCGTCCCAGCGGCCCTCCTGGAGTGCGGGTGCCGCGTCCAGGACGCCCCGCCACTGGTCCTGACCCGCGGGCTCCAGCGCGACGACGCGGCCGCTCTCCTCCGTCCGCGCCTGCGGCTCCTCCTCCGACTGCCCCTTCACCGGGCGCAGTTGGAGCAGGAGCCGGGGGCGGGCGGAGGCGGGCAGCGGCAGCCGTACGCGTACGACGAACCGCCCCCGCTCGTCCACGGTCACGTCCGCGCGGGGCTTGTCCACGGGTGCCCGCGTCTCGCCGCCGCTCATCGCCGCGCCTTCCGTACGGTCCGCACAATGCTGCTGGCCGCGACGAGCGCGGTGTCCTTGGCCGCGTAACCGCCGCTCACCAGGGCGTGGTCCGTCCCGCTCGCCGGTGGGCGGCCGTCGCGGCGGGCCGCCAGCAGCTCCTCGAACAGCCGCTCCGCCTGGGCCACGACGGGGCCGGGCGCGTAACGCCGGGAGTTCTCCAGCGCGGTGCGGCCCATCCGGCGGCGCAGTTCGTCGTCGCGTACGAGGTCCAGCAGGGCGCCGGCCAGCGCGTCCCGGTCACCGACCGGGACCAGCCGGCCGTCCTCGCCGGGGGCGATGATCTCGCCGGGGCCGTACGCGCAGTCGGTGCTCACGACGGGCAGCCCGCAGCGCATCGCCTCCACGATGGTCATGCCGAACGGCTCGAAGTTGGAGGTGGCCGCTCCGATCGAGCCCTTGACCCACTCGGCTTCCATCGGGATCGCCGCGCCCATCAGGAAGACGTTGTTGTGCAGGCCGAGCCGGTGGATGAGCCCGCGCAGCCGCTGCTGCTCCTCGCCCTTGCCGTAGATGCGCAGTTGCCAGTCGGGGCGCTCGGCGGCGACGGCGGCGAACGCCTCGATCAGCAGGTCGAACCGCTTCACCGGCACCAGCCGTCCGGCGGCCATCACGACGCGCTCGCGGCCGTCCGCCGGCGGGAGGGTCGGGGCCGGGACGCTGTTGGGCAGCGCCCGCACCTGTACGCCCGGCAGCCGCATCTTGCGCCGGTAGTCGGCGGCGTCGGCCTCCGTGACGGGGGTGATCGCGTCCAGGCGCGGATAGACCCGGCGCAGCGCGTTGCGCAGCCGCGGCGGGTGGTTGTCGAGCGTGAGGTGTTCCTGT
Source organism: Streptomyces sp. NBC_01506 (assembly GCF_045040295.1). Classification (NCBI taxonomy): domain Bacteria; kingdom Bacillati; phylum Actinomycetota; class Actinomycetes; order Kitasatosporales; family Streptomycetaceae; genus Streptomyces; species Streptomyces sp. NBC_01506. The sequence goes on from NZ_CP109422.1 coordinate 496,483, forward strand.
CCGACGCGCACCGTCCGCGCGGGGGCCTGGAGGGCCAGGTGCACGTTGAGGCCGGGCCTGGTGCCCACGACGACGTCGGACTCGAGGGATGCCAGCGCCTCGCCGATGCGCTCGTCGGTGAGCGCGCTGTACTGCCGGTAGCGGTACTCGGCCGTGGGGAAGATCTTCGCCGGTGTCAGATGCCGCGGGTCGTTCTTCTCATGGCGCAGATCCACCAGAGGCCGCAGCTTCACGCGCGGGTCGAGTGTGAGGTTCGGCCGCTCGCGGTGCCGGAGAGCCGAGATGATCTCCACATCGTGCCGATCAGCCAGCGCGCGGGCCAAGTTGAACGTGGTCGTGATCGTCCCTCCTATCCCATACGCGTTGTGTATAAGAAATGAGATCTTCATGCCGTGCTTGACGGATCGCGTCTGCCGAAGGTTGCCTCCGTAACCCTTTGGAAAGGCCAGATCCCCCTTCCCGTAACCCACCACCTGACGCGCCGTCGACCCCGGCCCGCACGCGAAAGCATCGGAGCATTTGCCGCATTCCGCTGTTTTACCGGCAATACGATCGGGAAGGCGGCCCTGTGGACCGACCTCTCACCGCTGCCCGGACAGCACACGGCACACGAAGGAGCCACCATGACCGCGGTACCCGACATCACGCTGAACAACGGGGTGCGGATCCCCCAGCTCGGCTTCGGCACGTACCTCATCCCGCCGACCGAGACCCGGGCGGCGACGCTGGCGGCGCTGGAGATCGGCTACCGGCACATCGACACGGCGCAGATGTACGGCAACGAGAAGGAGGTCGGCCAGGCGGTCCGCGACTCCGGGCTCGACCGGGACGACGTCTTCGTGACCAGCAAGCTGGACAACCCCTTCCACGCGCCCGACGCCGCGCACGCCGCGTTCGACCAGAGCCTCGTAGATCTCGGGCTGGAGCGGCTCGATCTCTTCCTGATCCACTGGCCGCTGCCCGGCGTCGGGGACTTCGTGGAGACCTGGAAGGCGCTGGAGGAGATCTACCGGTCCGGGCGGGTGCGGGCCATCGGCGTCTCCAACTTCCAGCCGCACCACCTGCGCCGGCTCCTGGCCGGGTCCACGGTGGTGCCCGCCGTCAACCAGATCGAGGTGAACCCGTATCTGACCCAGGACGAGGTCAGGGCGTTCAACGCCGACCAGGAGATCGCCACCGAATCCTGGTCCCCCATCGCCAGGGGCAAGGTGCTGAACGACCCGGTCATCACCAGTATCGCGAACGCGGCGGGCCGGACGCCCGCGCAGGTCACGCTGCGCTGGCACCTTCAGCGGGGGGACATCATCTTCCCGAAGTCGGTGACCCGCGAGCGCGTCGAGGAGAACTTCGCCCTGTTCGACTTCGAGCTGAGCGAGGCCGACATCGCCGAGATCTCGGCCCTGAACCGCGACGAGCGCACCGGCCCCGACCCCGACCTGATGACCGGCTGACACCCGCCGCGCGGCCGGCTCCGTCGCGCGCCTCGCCGCCCGGTCCGTCGCGCACCCGCCGCCCGGTCCGTGACCGATGTTCCAACTCCGCAACCATGGGCCGGGACGGGCCGGTGCGTACGGCAAGATCTGTCGCATGACCGAACAGCGAGGCAGCGCACCACCACAGAGCGCCACGGACGAGACCATCGCGGCTCTGGCGGTCCGCCTCCGCGCGTCGGACACCGGCAACTGGACGCGGGACGCCACCCGGGCACTGGTCGTCCGGCTCGGCTGGGGGTGGAGCGAGGACAGCCCCACGGTGACCACCGGCCGCTCCACCGGCGACGCGCGGCTGCGTCCGGTCGGCAAGTACGAGGAGCGGCACGTGAGCGGGGAGGCGTACGTCGAACTGGCCGTCCCCGTACGGCACTCCGACCCCGACGCCGCGTCCCAGGCCGAGGCGTTCCGGCTGGCGAAGGACGAGCTGACCGGCGCGCTCGGCGAACCGTCGATCATGGGCGTGCACGGCAGGCTGGCGCCGTTCCTCGGCACCGTACGGAGCTGGGGCTCACCGTATCTGCGCTGGCGAGGCGAGTCGGACACGCTCGAACTGCGCGCGGGGGCGACGGGGCCCGAGCTGGTGCTTCAGCCCACCGACCCGGCGGAGAGCTGGTTCGTACGCCAGGGCAACGGCGAGGACCACGGGATCACCGGCTTCTTCGGCTTCCGGTCCGATCCGTCGAACGGGGGCCTGACCTTCCCCGGCGGCTGGCGGGCCCGCAGTTGGGAGACGGTGACCAGGGCGCTCGCCGATTTCCTGACGACGCTGCCCGCCGAGACGACCGCGCTCCGGACCCCGATGTGGATGCCGATCTACGGCCGGATCGAGGGGAAAGGCGCGCCGATCCTGTTCGACATCGACTGCGGGGACCGGCTGATGATCGCCTCCTTCGCCGACGAGGAGACCGACCCGCGTTCGCTGGGCTGGGGCACGGCGGCCGAGTATCCGACGACCGGCCGGCCCTGGCCGGACGCCGCTCATCCGCGCCTGCGCATCGACGCGGGCGGTCCCGGCGAGCCGTCCGGCCAGGCGCTGGCGGAGACGATCGTCGCGACGGCCCGCGCGATGGGGGTGGAGTCTCCCGAGGACCTGCTGATCGGGACCGAGGCGGGGGACGTGGGCGAGTACCGCGTCACGTACTACGGGCTGGGTCTGCCCATGGCGTGAGCGCCGGCCGGTGCGGGCCCTGCCGTGCGCTCAGCGGCGGCGCAGGGTCTTGTCCGTGAGCGCGGGCGGGTCGTAGTGGGTGACGTCGTGGTTGAGGTCGGTGCCCGGCGGCACGATCTCGTCGATGCGGTCGAGGACGTCACCGCTGAGCACCGTTCCCGCGACGTCCAGCAGCGAGGTGAGTTGGTCGTGGGTGCGGGGGCCGATGATGACGGAGGTGATCGCGGGGTGGGAGCGGACGAAGCCGGTGGCGAGCGCGGGCAGTGTCAGCCCGGCGTCGGCGGCCACCTTCTTCAGCTCGCCGACGGCGGTGAGCTTGGCCGCGTTGCCGGGCAGCACGGGCTGCTGGAGTTGCACTTCCAGGCGGCGCGGCTGCCGCCGCCGGACGAGGAGCTGACACTGCTGCTGTACGCGGCCGAGCCGGACTCGCCGTCGCGAGCGGCACTGCGCGCCCTGTAGGCCGGCCCCGTCGCCGACGCACGTAGCGGGGCCACCTCGGACTGATCAACTCGCCGCCGCTGTGGGAGACTTGTCCGGACGGCCGGTGACGCCCGGGGGAACCCGGGTCGGCGTCCGAACACGTCGTGCCGCCTCCCGTCGCTCGCCACGCACACACTCAGACATCCAGACACGTACTCAGGCACGCAGGCACGCACGCAGGCATCGGAGCTTCGTATGACCGCAGGGACGCCCAAACCTCAGGTGGACACCAGCAGGCCGCACCCGGCGCGGGTGTACGACTGGCTGCTCGGCGGCAAGGACAACTACGAGGTCGACCGCCAGGTCGGCCAGAAGCTGCCGCCCGAGGCGAGGGACGGCGCCCGCCAGAACCGGGCGTTCATGCACCGCGCCGCCGCCTGGCTGGCCGGCACCGGGGTGACGCAGTTCCTGGACATCGGCACCGGCATCCCGACCGAGCCCAATCTGCACCAGATCGTCCAGCGGATCGCACCGGGCGCGCGGATCGTCTACGCCGACAACGACCCCATCGTCCTGCGGCACGCCGAGGCACGGCTCGTCAGCGCGCCCGAAGGCTCGACCAAGTACATCCAGGCCGATGTGCGCAAGCCGCAGGAGATACTGCAACACGCCCGCGCCATCCTGGACTTCGACCGGCCGATCGCGCTGTCCCTCATCGCGCTGATGCACTTCGTCCCGGACGACCAAGGCCCGTACGACATCGTCTCCAGCCTGGTGGAAGTCCTGCCCTCGGGCAGCTATCTGGTGTTGTCGCACGCCCCCTCCGACCTCTTTCCGGAGCTGTCGGAGAAGGTCACCGCGGAGTACGCGAAGGGCGGCATCAGGCTGGCGATGCGTACCCACGCGGAGGTCGGCCGCTTCTTCGACGGGCTCGAACCGGTCGAGCCCGGACTGGTGATGGCGCACGAGTGGTTCAAGGACACGGACGCCCCCGCGCCGGAGCCGAGCGGCATCTACGCGGGCGTGGGCCGCGTCCCGTAACGGCCGCGTCGCTGCACCGTCGCACGGACCCGTGCGGCTTACGCTGCGGTGGCTTCACTGCCATCGAGCGAGAACGAGGTGCTGTGGGATGCCGATGACCATGCGCAAGTGGGCATGGCTGCCCGTTCTGGCCATCGGGATCGGGTTGTACTTCCTGGTGCAGAGCACGCTGATCGACACCGGCAACGTCAACTACGTACCGTCCATGATCCTGTTGGGCGCTGTCGTCGTCCCGCTCTCCTTCCTCACCTTCGTGGCGGGGCGCACGGGCCAATGGCAGGTCGGGCCGGTCGTGCTCGCGATCGCGGCACTGTTCGGCGGTGTGGTCGGGATCGTCACCGCCGGACGGCTGGAATTCGACACGCTGCGCGGTCTGGGCACGACGTCCCTGATCGGCATCGGTCTGATCGAGGAGTCCTGCAAGCTCATCGTCCCGGTGCTGATCCTGCTGTGGGAGGTGCGGCGGGGCACCGTACGCGTCGGGGACGGACTGCTGATCGGGGTCGCGGCGGGCATGGGGTTCGCCGCGCTGGAGACGATGGGGTACGCCTTCACGGCGCTGCTGGCGTCCCAGGGCAACATCGGAGAGGTCGAGGAGACCCTGTTCCTGCGTGGACTGACCTCGCCCGCCGCGCACATGGCATGGACCGGGCTCGTCTGCGGGGCGCTGTGGGCGGCCGTCGCGGCGCGGTGGTCCCTGGCCGCCACCGTACGGCTCGTGATCACCTTCGCGCTCGCGGTCACCCTGCACGCGCTCTGGGACGGGGTCAGCAACCGGTTCGCCTACTTCTTGCTGGCCGCGGTCTCGCTGGGCTGGCTTCTCGTCGAACTCCACCGGAGCGACACCCTGACCTGGGACAGCCCACCGGCACCCACACGGCACGCGGGGCGGCCGTGAGGGGGGCTACGTTGGGCCTCATGTACTCCACTCAGGTCTCCCGGCGCGTACGGGCCCCGCGTGCCGCCGTCTACCGCGCGCTGCTGGACGGGGACGCGGTCGCGAAGTGGCGGGTGCCCGCCGGTATGAGCGGTCAGGTGCATGAGTTCGAGGGACATGAGGGCGGGCGGTTCCGTGTCTCGCTCACGTACGACGCGCCGACGGACACCGGCAAGTCGGCGCCGGACACCGACACGTACCACGGGCACTTCGAACAACTCGTACCGGACGAACGGGTCGTGGAAGTCCTCGAGTTCGAGACTCCCGATCCCACGCTGCGCGGCAGCATGACCATCACGACCACGCTCACGGACGTGGCCGGCGGTACGGAGGTGGTCCTCCTGCACGAGGGGGTCCCCGACACGGTGCCGGCGGCGGACAACGAGACGGGCCAGCGCATGGCGCTGGACAATCTCGCCCGGCTGGTCGAGGAGGACGCGGGCGGGCCGGCCGGCTGACGCGGCGCGGCGCGGCGCGGCGGCCGGGGCCGGGGCCGGCAACGGGCGCCGTGCCGCGGTGCGTTACGAGCGGCGCCCCGGTTTGCCGCGCCGGCCGCTCTTGGCACCGCCGGAACCCCCGGAACCGCCACCGCGGGGGTTCTTCCCCGTCGACCTGCCGACAGCTCGCTTGGGCTTGGGCTTGGGCTTCGCCGCGGGCTGTTCCTGCGCCGGGGCCGGGCGGCGGCCCCGTGAGCTGTTGACGGTGCGCCCCCGGACGATCCCGATGAACTCCTCGACCAGGTCGGTGGTCCGCTCCTCGGGCCACGACAGCGCGACCCGCGACTCGGGGGCGTCGGAGACCGGCCGGTAGGTGAGGTCCTTGCGGTGGTGCAGACGGGCGAGCGACTGCGGGACGACGAGGAGCCCGACGCCCGCCGCGACCAGTTCGACGGCGTCCACCGTCGTGGCGGGGCGCTCGTTCGCGGGCCGTCCCGGGCGGCGCCGCCCCTCCCAGTCGAGGGTGTCGTCGAGGGGGTGCAGCACGATGTCGTCGGCCAGATCCTCGGCGGACACCTCCTCGACCGCGGCCACCAGATGGTCCTTCGGGACAAGGACGACGGTCGTCTCGGTGTAGAGCGGGATGGCGCTGAGGTCGGTGCGGTCGACCGGCAGACGTACGAATCCCGCGTCGGCGCCGCCGGCGCGCAGCGTGTCGGCCGCGTCGGCCGCCTCCACCGCCGTGAGCGTCAGCGGGATGTCGGGCAGCCGCTCGTTCCAGATCCGCACCCACTTGCCGGGGATCACTCCCGGGACGTACACGAGCCGGAACGTGGGGGAAGCGAGGGGTACCTCCGAGCCTGTCACGCGGCAAGGCTACCGGTCGTGGTCCCGGGCCCCGTACGCGCTCGATAGTCTTGGCCCCATGACGTCGCACCAGACCACCCAGACGATGAAACCCGCCACGGCGGCGAAGAAACTGGGTGTGTACCTCGAGGCCACCCCAGCCGATTTCCAAGAAGGCGTCGTCTCGCGCGGCGAGCTGAACGCGCTCCAGACCGATCCGCCCCAGTGGCTCACGGATCTGCGGCGCGACGGGCCGCATCCCCGGCCCGTGGTCGCGGCCAAGCTGGGCGTCTCCATCGCGGGTCTGGCCCGTGGCGGTGTCACCGACGCCCTCACGACGGAGCAGATCGACGCGCTGAGCCAGGAGCTTCCCTCGTGGCTGCGGCGTGAGCGGGCCACCCAGGCCGAGGTCCGCAAGGAAGCGGCGCGGATCAAGGAGAAGAACGCGGAGAAGATCGCGGAGCGGGCCGGTCAGGCCCGCCGCCCGCGCTCCTGAGCGGAGCGGGACGGCGGGGCGCGGCCGGGCGGGCCCGGCGGGCGCCCGTCGTACGGGCCTGACGGGGGGCTACCGGACCGCCGACCTGGTGCGGTCCGTCAGCAGGGACCAGATCACGAAGACGCCGATCGCGATGGCGATCACCGCCCACACGGGCTGGTAGGGCAGCCACATGAAGTTCGCGACGATGCTGACGGCGGCCATGCCCACCCCGAGCACCCGCGCCCAGGACGCGCCGCTCATGATGCCCAGCCCGGTGAGAACCAGGATCACGCCCACCACCAGATGGATCCAGCCCCACGAGGTCAGGGTGAACTGGTAGGTGTAGCTGCCGTTGAGCGTGTACACGTTGTCCCGCGCGATGCTGACAACACCGTTGAGAACGGCCAGGACGCCGTCCACGAACAGCAGCACCCCGGCGAACATCGCCCCGCCGGTCGCCCAGGTGCCGCCACCGTGTCCCTTCCGGGACGAGGTGTGATGTGCCCCCGAAGGGGACGCGGTCTGTGCCATGAGAGCCTCCTCGGCCGAGTACGTGGCCCGCTCTTGGAACCACTCCGGCATGGAGCCGACAATCCGCCGCTCCTGCCCCCACGACCACCCGGACTGGGCCGTTCGAGTGAACGGTCACGGGCCGGGTCACGGGCCGGATACCGGTGGGACCGGGTCCAGCCGGTAGCCGTGGCCGCGCAGAGTGGTGATGTGCGGCAGCGCCGGGGGGTGCGTGAATCCCGCGGCGGCTTCGCCCAGGCGGCGGCGGAGCGAGGCGAGTGTGACGTCGAGGGTTTTGGTGGGGCCGAACCAGTTCTCGTCCCAGACCCGCGCCATGAGCGTCTCGCGGGAGACGGCCTCGCCGGCGTGCTGGGCGAGGACGGTGAGCAGTTCGAACTCCTTGGGCCGTAGCTCGACCTCGCGGTCCGCGACGAGACAGCGCCGGGCGGCGGTGTCGACGGTCAGGTCCCCGAGGTGGATCGGGCGGCGGGACCGGGGCGGGTCGGGCGTCCGGCGTCGCAGATGGGCGCGGAGGCGGGCGAGCAGGACGCTCAGGGTGAAGGGTTTGACGAGGTAGTCGTCCGCCCCGGCGTCCAGTCCGGCGATGACGTCGATCTCGTCACCGCGGGCGGTGAGGATGACGATGAGCAGGTCGGGGTTCTCGGCGCGCAGGGTGCGGGCGATGTCGATGCCGTCGGCGTCGGGCAGCCCGAGGTCCAGCAGGACGGCGGCGTGGGGTGTGGCGCGGGCCTCGGTCAGCGCGTGGGTCGCCGTGCGGCACCAGGTGGTCCGGTAGCCATGACCGCGCAGCCCGGCGTCGAGGTGCCGTCCGATGGTGTCGTCGTCCTCGACGACGAGGACGTGGGCCGCGTCGTCGGGGGCTGCGGATCCGTGCATGCTCCGAAGCGTAGGGGGCGGCCCGGCCCGGCGGCCCGGGAGGTGTCGCCACCCCCGGGCCGCCGGGCCGGGCCTCGCCGTGTCGCTCACAGGTCGCGGAGTTCTTCGACGGGTGGACGGGTTGAACGGCGCGCCGCGTTGAGGGCCGCGGCGGCGATCGCGGTGACGGCGGCCAGGGCGGTCGCCGCGAGATAGGCCCAGGGGACGGCGATCACGTCGGGTGGCGGATCGAAGACGCCGGTCAGCACCTTGACCAGCATCTCGGACAGCGCCCAGCCGATGAGTGCGCCGCCGGTCAGCCCGCCGACGGTCAGGACCGTGGCCTCGCTCAGGACGAGGCCACGCAGTTGGCGGCGGGTGGCGCCGAGGACCGTGGTGAGGGCGAAGGTACGGCGCCGTTCGGCGAGGCCGAGGGCCAGGACGATGCCGCCGGAGGCTGCGGCCAGCAGGACCGCGAAGCCCAGCTCGATGCGGGTGAGCCCGGCGAGGTCGACGGAGGTGAGGCTGGAGCCGACCGTGGAACGGGTCTTGGTGATGTCGGTGACGTTCGCGCCGGTGCCCACCTGGTCGCTCAGCCGCTTGGCGACCGCCTGTTGGTTCGTTCCGCCGGTGTCGACGAGGAACGCGCCCACCGCGTCGCTGCCGGTGGTCTTGGCGACGTAGTCGGCGTTGGCGACGAAGAAGCTGTCCTTGGGGGCGGTGGGGAATTCCTTGGCGACGCCCGCGTAGTGGAAGGGGACGGTCTTCGAGGTGTGCGTACGGCCGTCCTGGAGGCGCAGGTTGACGGTGTCCCCCAGTGAGAGCTGGAAGTCCTTGACGGTCTCCTGGCTGACCAGCAGCGAGTCCGGCTTGGCGGCGAGTTTCGCCATGAGGCTCTTGGCCGTGCCGCCGGAGAAGTAGGCGTCCTGGAGGGAGGTGGCCGTCGTGACGGTGGTGGGCCGGACCCCGTACAGGTCTTGCAGGTCGGCGCCGACGTACGCGAAGCGGTGTTGCAGGGGCTCGACGTGCCGTACGCCCGGCACCTTCAGGGCGTTGCCGGCGTCGGGTCCCACGGAGACGCCGGGTGACTGGGTGACGGTGACGTCGGCGCCGTTGGTGAGCCGGGCGTCGACCTCGGCCTGTTGCCGGTAGGTGGAGTTGAACGTCGCGGTGGACGCGGCGAAGGAGAGGGCGAGGGCGAGCAGGACGACCGCGCGGGCCAGTGGCCGGCGGCGGCGGGACAGGCCGGCCGCGGTGGTGCCGGCGAGGGTCCCGGTCAGTGGCCGGGCCAGTCGGGCCAGGGGCCGCCGTCCGTAGGAGAGGACCAGCGTGGCCAGTCGCCACAGCAGCAGCGCGGCGCCGAACCAGAGCAGGGCCGGGCCGAGGAAGGCCCAGTAGGACACCGAGATGGCGGCCACCCCTTCGGGGGCGAGGACCAGCGCGTACTGGTTGCCGCTGGACGCCCGGAAGACCAGGAGCGAGGCGGCGAGCAGGACGAAGTCCAGCCCGAACCGCATCCACCAGGGCGAGCGGGCCCGGCCGACGACACGGCGCGCGGCGGCGACCGTACCGGTACGCAGGTCCCGCAGGGCCGGTACGAGGACGGCCCCGGCCGCCACGACCAGCCCGAGGACAAGGGCGAGGACGAACCATCCGGCCGCCGACGCGCCGCTCGCGCCGAAGGACACGGTGCCGAAGGCGGCCCGGCCGGCGACGGCGGCGATACCGAGGCCGAGCAGTCCGCCGGCCACGCCGACCATGCCCGCTTCCGCGCCCGCCAGCGCGGCGACCTGACGGGGCCGCAGACCGCGCGTACGCAGCAGGGCCTGCTCGCGCCGTCGGCGGTCGGCACCGGCGCCGGCCACGGCGGCGGTGAGCAGGGCGGCGAGCACCGCGCCGGGGACGCCGAGGAACAGGAACAGGATCTGCGCGTACAGGGCGTCCTGGCGTGCCGCGTCGAGTGCGGCACCGAGGTTGTCGCCGACGACGGCGCCGCCGGAGGTACGGGCCTCCAGGTTGTGGGCGGCGGCGGTGTCGGAGGTGTAGGCGGCGGCCGGATCGGCGGGCAGCCGCGCGTCACGGGCGATATGGATCTGGGTGGTGACGGTGGCGGGGTCGGCGGCCCTGGCCGGGGCGGTCAGCTTGTCGAACACGCCGGTGGGCAGCAGCAGGACGTTGTCGGGCGGGGCCGAGGGCTGGGACTGCGGTGGGGCGCCGACCTTCTGGAACAGCGAGTCGGCCTGCGGCAGGTCGACGACTCCGGCCACCTTCACCTTCGCGGGGGCCACGCCCGGCAGGTTCACGGTGACGGTGTCACCGGGGGCGACGTGCAGATTCGCCGCGGTCTGCTGGGCGATCAGGACTCCGGAGCCGGCGCCGGTGAGCTGCCGGATCTCCTGGGGGAAGGTGGCGCGGTAACTGTCGGGCAGTCCGAGGACGACGCCGGGCCCGGTGGTCTGGGTGGTGCCGGCGCCGGTGGCCGTGAAGCCGGTGCTGCGGGCGATCCCCACGCTCTGGGCGCTCTTGACGCCCTGCGCGGACTTCGCGGCGGCGAGGACGGCGCCGGGGTCGGCGCCCTGCTGGACCTCGGCCTGCCAGTCGACGGCGACGGAGGCGACGGCGCGGTCGGTCATGGTGGATTTCGACGCGGTCAGGAACGAGCCGAGCGAGGCGACGAGCGCGACCGCGAGTGCGATGCCCAGCGCGGTGGCGACCAGTCGGCCGGTGCGGCGGCGGAGCAGTCCGCCGGTCCAGGTGATGATCATGATGTGTCTCCTCGGGAGACCGTGGCCGGGCTTCGCCGGAGCGGTTCCGACGCGGTTTGGAGGCGGCCTTCGTGCATCGCCCAGCGGACGCCCAGGCGCTCGGCGACGGTGGGATCGTGGGTGGTGACGACCAGGGCGGCGCCGATGGTGTCGGCCGCGCTCAGCAGGACGTCCACGATGTGCCGGCCGGTGGCCCGGTCGAGTTGTCCGGTGGGTTCGTCCGCCAGGACCAGGCGCGGGGCGAGGGCGATGACGCGTGCGACGGCCACCCGCTGGGCCTGGCCGCCGGACAGTTCCTCGGGCAGCTTCGTGGCGAGGTCGGCGGCGGCGACCAGGGCGAGGGCTTCCATCGCGCGGCGCCGGGCCCGGTCCTCGGGGACGCCGGCCAGGACGAGGGGCAGGGCGGCGTTCTCGGCGACGTCCAGGGCCGGGACCAGGCTCGGTCCCTGGAAGACGACTCCGATCTGCCCCGGGCCGTCGGCGAGAGAGGGCCGGCTCACCGAGCCGGTGGTGGGCCGTTCCAGTGCCGCCATCAGATGCAGCAGGGTGGACTTGCCGGAGCCGGAGGGGCCGGTGATCGCGATCCGGTCACCGGCGTGGACCTCGCAGGTGGCGCCGTGTACGGCGACGACGGCGGCGGGCCCCTGGCCGAAGGTGCGGGCGGCGTCCTGGCAGCGGACCAGTACGTCAGGGGTGCTCATGACTCGATCCTTCCGTCACTCAGGGTGATGACCTGGTCGGCGACCTTCACGACTTCGGGGCTGTGGGTGACGATCAGCACCCCGCCGCCCAACTCCGCGCGGGTGCGCAGCAGCGCGAGGATCCGCTGCTCGGTGACCCCGTCCAGCTCCCCGGTCGGCTCGTCGGCGAGCAGGATGTCGGGGTCGTTGGCGAGCGCGACGGCAAGTCCGGCGCGGGCGAGTTCGCCGCCGGACAGTTCTTGTGGCAGGGCGCTTCCCCGCTGCCCGAGCCCGACCTGGTCGAGCACCTGGGCGACGGAGAGTGCGCCCGCTCCGGGGGCGGCGGTGCGCGCGAGGCGGATGTTGGCGCGTAGGTCGAGGTGCGGTACGAGGTTGCCGGACTGGAGCAGAACACCGACGCGGCGGGCGCGGACACGGGCCCGTTCGGCCTCCGGCCGGTGGCTGATCCGCTCCCCGCCGACGTGGACGACGCCGCCGTCCGGCTCGTCGAGACCGGCGAGGCAGGCCAGCAGGGTGGACTTGCCCGAGCCGGAGGGCCCGATGACGGCGACGGTCTCCCCGCGCCGTACCTCCAGGGCGACGCCGCGCAGAGCCAGCGTCTCCTCCTCGCCGGCCCGGAAGAACCGGTACAGGTCGCGCGCCATGAGCGCGGGGGCGTCGCCCGGGTCCGTCCCGAGGGTGCGGTCGCCGGCGCGCGTTCCGGGGCTCATCACTGCCACCGGAAGGAGTCGGAGACGATCTTCCACGGGTCCACGTTGTCGGCACCGACCGGGCCGGACAGCGTGAGGTCGACCTCCTGGCCGCCCCGGTGGAAGCTGTAGCGCTCGAACGCGTCGTGGACGACCTTGCCGGTCACCGGGTCGGGTGCGCTGTCGCCCCGGTACGTGAGCAGAACGCCTTGCCCCGCCTGGCGGGTGACGACGGTGGCCTTGGCGGACGACAAGCCGGGCACCTGCTTCTTCAGTGTGGGGACGACGGTGGAGGTCACCGACCGAGTCGTCGGAGCCGTCGACGCGTTGACGGCTGCGAGCTCGATCCGGTTGAGCTTGTCCGTGAAGGTCACCGCGCCGCCGCTACTGGTACGGGACCAGCCTTCGGGGACCTTGACGGTGAATCCGCCCTTGGCGGGCGTATAGGCGACGAACGCCTGGTCGTCGGGGATGTCACCGGCGGGGTTGGACTCCGCCGGGGCGGGTTTGGCGGTGGAACCGGTCTTCGTGCCGCCGCCCGAGTCGGCGGAACCGCCGCTGTTGCCGCACCCCGCGACGACGGCGGTGGTGAGTGTCAGAGCGGTGAGGGAGAGGACGAGTGTGCGTCGCATGAGCGTGCTGCCCTTCACGAGTGGGACTGCCGTACGGCGACGCTAGGCAGCGGCCGGTTAGAGCCCGGCCCACGCACGGTTAGACGACGGCAAAATCACGATTCCCCGCGTTTCCGGGCGTCGCCGGTCGCTGTTCCGGGGGCCGTACGCGCGCATCATGGGCGGCATGAGACAGCGTGTGGCCCGAGTGGCCCTGGTGGCCGCCCTCGTGGCCCTCCTCCTGCTGGCCGTACCGCTCGCGGTGGTGATCCGGGCGTCGTTCTTCGCGGACGAACGCGGGGAGTTGGAGCGCGCCGCCATGGCGGCGGCCGTCCGGGTGAGCCCGGACTTCGCGACGGGGGATCCCGTGGAGCTGCCGTCCGGGCGGTCGGAGGGCCGACTGGGTGTGTACGACGCGCGGTTGCGACTGCGTACCGGAACGGGCCCGGCCACGGCGGACACCGCCACCCGCCAGGCGCTGAACGGTTCGGTGGTGCAGCGGCAGTCCGACGGGGAACTCGTGGCCGCCGTACCGGTCTCCGGCAACGAGCGCGTCATAGGGGTGGTCCGGGCGTCGACCAGCACGGGCAGTGTGTGGAGCCGTATCCTCCTGGCCTGGGCCGCCCTGCTGGGCGCGGCCCTCGTCGCACTCGGCGCCGCCGTCCTGGTGGCCCGCAGACAGGCCCGCGCCCTCAGCTCGCCGCTCGAATCCCTCTCCCGCACCTCGCGGGCGGTCGCGGACGGCGATCTCACGGCGCGGGCCGGGCTCTGCGGCATCCCCGAGATCGACTCGGTGGCCCGTACGCACAACGTGATGGTCCAGCGCCTCGCCTCGCTCCTCCAGCACGAGAGACACTTCACCGCGAACGCCTCCCACCAGTTGCGTACGCCGCTGACGGGTCTCCAACTGGGCCTGGAGACCGCCCTGGAGACCCCCGGCGCCGATCCGCGCGCCGCGCTCCGTGACGCCCTGGAGCAGTCGAGCCATCTGCACCACACCATTGACGAGGTCCTGCGACTGGCGCGGTCTCAGGACGCCTCGGCGGTGGAACCCGTGGACGAGGCGGTGGGCGATCTGCTCGAACGCGCGGAACGCCGGTGGCACGGACCGCTCGCCAGGGACGGCCGGCGTATCGAACTCGTCCTGGACCCCGCGAACGCGGGGCTGCCGGTACCCGGCCGGACGACCGACCAGATCCTCGACGTCCTGCTCGACAACGCCCACCGGCACGGACGCGGGACGGTCACGGTGACACTGCGCGACATCGGGGCGGCCGTCGCTCTCGACGTCGCCGACGAGGGGACGGTCGCCCTGGATCCGAAGTCCCTCTTCGCGCGGGGCGCGACCACGGGGCCGGGCGAGGGGATCGGTCTCTCGCTGGCCGCGGACCTCGCGGGGGCGGCCGGAGCGCGGCTGAGCCTGACGGGCACGTCCCCGACGCGGTTCACGCTGCTGGTGCCCCGCGATGACCAGGGGGACGACGGGGACGAATCGGCCACCGGGGGCATACTGGCGTGATGACCTCAGCCCGCATCCTGGTTGTCGAGGACGATCCGGGGCTGCGCGACGTCCTGGTCCGTGGTCTGCGCGACGAGGACTTCACCGTGGTGACCGCCGCCGACGGCGCGTCCGCCCTGCGCGCCGTCGGCCCTGCCACGCACGCCGTCGACGCCGTCGTGCTGGACGTCGGGCTGCCGGACTCCGACGGGCGTGATGTGTGCCAGGCGATGCGCGGCGCGGGCGTCACCGCGCCGGTGATCTTCCTGACCGCGCACCACAATCTCACCGACCGGCTCTCGGGGTTCGCGTCCGGCGGGGACGACTATCTGCCCAAGCCCTTCCATCTCAGTGAACTCGCCGCCCGTCTGCGCGCGGTCCTCCAGCGCGCGGGCACCAGCCACGCCGTCGTCGACAGCACGCGCGCGCTGCGGCTGGATCCCGTACGGCACGAACTGACCGTGCACGACCGGGCGGTGGCCCTGACCCCCACCGAATTCCGGCTGCTCGCCTGTCTGATGGCCGGGCCCGGCGACGTGATCCGCCGCCGGGTCCTGCTGCGCGCGGGCTGGCCCGAGGGGGCGCAGGTCAGTGACAACACGCTGGATCAGTATCTGACGCGTCTGCGGCGCAAGTTGCGGGAGGCGGACAGCCCGCACGGCATCAGTAACGTCCGGGGAGTCGGCTACCGATTCGGATGAGACGCCTCCTCGCCTCCCGTACCCTGCGCGGCCGTCTCGCGCTGATGGCCCTGGCCGTCAGCGCCCTGTGGATCGCCGTCCTGACGACGGTGTTCAATCTGGCCCTGGACCAGCGCCTGCACGCGCAGGCCCAGGACGTACTGCGCACACGGGCGCAGGCGGTCGCGGCCACCGTGGACATCGGGCCGGACGGCCGACTGGTCGTACGGGAACCCGCGCAGGACCAGGCCCTGGACTCCGGGGTCTGGATCTACCAGGGCACGCGGGTGGTCGAGAAGCCGCCCGGTACGCCCACGGCTCTCGACGCGCGGGCGAATCAACTGGCCGGGCGCGCCGACGTGTTCGCCGACAGCGCCGGATCCGCCCCGTCGCGGCTGTACGCCTACGCCGTGCGGGATCCGGGCGGCGGCGAGCAGGTGGGCACGGTGGTGACCGCCGTGAGTCTCGACCCCTACCGCAGCACCGCGAACACCGCTCTCGTCGGGTCCGTCGTGCTGGCCGTGCTGCTGCTCGGCACCGTCTATCTCCTGACCCGTCTCGTGGTACGCCGCGCGCTGCGGCCCGTCGCCGCCATGAGCGCCACGGCCGAGCGCTGGAGCGAGGCCGGTACGAGCGAACGCTTCGGCTCCCGTGGCCGGCCCGCCGAACTCGCCACCCTGGCCACCAGCCTCGATTCCCTGCTGGACCGGCTGGCGGCGGTCCTGCGCGACGAACAGCAGCAGGCCGCCGAGCTGTCCCACGAACTGCGCACGCCTCTCGCCCGGATCACCGCCGAGACGGAGTGGCTGACCCGCCGGCCCCGCGACGCCGACGAACAGCGCGCCTCCCAGGAGGCCATCGCGAGCGCCGCCGCGACGATGCGGCGGATCTGTGACTCGCTGCTCTCGGAGGCCCGTACGCGCGGCTCGGCCGTTCCCGGCCGCTGCCGGGTACGCGATCTGCTGCGACGCCTCGCGGCGGCCGGCGCCGCGGAGCACCCTGACGCGCCGGCCGTGACGGTCGGCGGCGAGGACGTGAGCGCGGGGGTGTCGGACACGGTCGCCGAGCGCATCCTGATGCCGCTGCTCGACAACGCGCGGCGCTACGCGGCCAGTTCGGTGACCGTCGGGTGCGAGCTGGAGAACGGGGCGGTCACGGTGTACGTGAGCGACGACGGGCCGGGCGTACCCGCGGACTTCACCGCCTCGCTGTTCGAGCCCGGACGGCGCGCCGATCCCGGTGACGGGCACGACGGGGCCGGGCTCGGGCTGGCCCTCGCGCGGCGGCTCGCCCGCGCGGCCGGCGGCGACATCCGGCTCGCCGACGCCGGCACCGACGACGAAGCGGGCACCGGTGCCCGCTTCGTCGTCACGCTGCCTACCGGCTGACCGCGTCGGCCGACGCTTCGACCGGGACGGGTGCCACGTCCCGTTTCGTACGGGCGAGATACAGGACCAGGCCGAGGATGACCGCCAGGAACAGCACGCTCGTACCGACCGCGCCGAGATTCAGTCCGCCGTCCGCGCGCGGCTGGGACAGATAGTCGCCCAGCGAGGCGCCGAGCGGCCGGGTCAGGATGTACGCGATCCAGAACGACCACACCGCGTTGAGATCCAGGGTGCGGTGCGCGACCGCCACGGCGGCGATCAGGACGGCGAACACGAGGGCGGAGAGCCAGTATCCGAGGCTCAGCCGCTCGGCGACCAGGTCACCGGCCGCGGTGCCCAGGGCGAACGTGAAGAGGATCGCGAGCCAGTAGAACGCCTCCCTCCGGCCGGTCCGGATGGTGTGGATGGACAGCGTCCGCTCGCTCAGGTACCAGCCGGCGAAGGTGAGCGCGAGAGCCACGGCGAAGACGGCTGTGGTCGTCTCGAGCGGCACTCCGACGTTGTCGGTGAGATTGTCGCTGATCAGCGTGCCGACCACGCTGATCAGGACGACGGCGAGCCAGTACAGACCGGGCACGTAGGCGCGTGCCCGGAACTGGAAGACCAACGCGACGGCCAGCAGTGCGCCCATCACGTACGAGGTGTTGGTCAGGCCGAGACCGAGGTTGGCGTTCAGCAGGTCGGCCGCTGTCTCGCCCACCGTGGTGCACAGAATCTTGATCACCCAGAAGTAGAGGGTGACCTCGGGGACCTTGTTCCACATCCGCCGGTGCCGGGAGTGCCCTGCGGCGACGTGCGTGTTGGTTGTCATAGGGGTGCACGCTGGCAGGGCTTTCCTGAATGTTTCCTGACCGCGGTTCGTGACTGGCGGTTCCGTGACTACCGCCTTCGTGACTACCGCCGGGGCGTCATTCCTGGATGTGGATGGCGAGCGCCGGACATACGGACGCGGCGTGCCGGGTGTCGGCGGCCTGTTCGGCCGGGGGCTCGGCGGTGAGGAGTACGGCGATACCGTCCTCGTCGCGCTGGTCGAACACGTCAGCCGCGGCGACCACGCACTGTCCGGACGCGACGCACTTGTCCTGGTCGAGGATGATCTTCATGAAGGCTCCTTCGGTGGGGGTCGGACGGGGGCTGCGCGGGGCGGGCGGACGGGTTACCAGGTGACGGGCAGTTCGTAGACCCCGTAGACGCTGCCGTCGTGCTTGAACGGGATGCGCCCGATGTCGGCCGCGAGCCGCAGCGTGGGTACACGCCGGTAGAGGGTGCTGTAGACGATCTGGAGTTCCAGCCGGGCCAGTGGCTGGCCCAGGCACTGGTGGATACCGAAGCCGAAGGCCACGTGGTGGCGGGCGTCACGCTCGATGTCGAGTCGGTCCGGTTCCGGGAAGGCGTCGGGGTCGCGGTTGCCGATGTCGTTGGCGACGATCAGCCCCTCGCCGGCGCGGACGCGGTGACCGGCGATGTCGATGTCCTCGAGCGCGACCCGGCGCCGGCCGTTGTGGACGATGTTGAGGTAGCGCAGCAGCTCCTCGACGGCCGAGGCGACCAGCTTGGGATCGTCGGAGTCACGCAGGAGTGCGAGCTGGGCGGGGTGTTCGAGCAGCGCGAGCGTACCGAGCGCGATCATGTTCGCCGTCGTCTCGTGTCCGGCGATCAGCAGCAGCACACCCATCTCGGCGGCCTCGTCACGGGTCAGCTCCCCCGACCTCACCCGCTCGGCCAGTCCGGAGAGCAGGTCGTCGGCGGGGGCCGCGAGCTTCTTGCCCATGAGGTCGTCCAGATAGTCGAGCAGCGCGCGGAAGGCGTCGATCTGCTGTTGGGGGTCGACGTCGCGCTTGATGATGATCTTGCTGTTGTCCTGGAAGAAGCCGTGGTCGCGGTAGGGGACTCCGAGGAGTTCGCAGATCACCAGCGAGGGCATCGGCAGGGCGAACGCCTCCACCAGGTCCACCGGATTGGGACCGGCCAGCATGCCGTCGATCAGATCGTCGACGATCCCTTGGACGGCCGGTCGCAGCGCTGCCACCCGCTTGATGGCGAAGGGCGCCGTCACCATGCGCCGCAGCCGGGCGTGCTCGGGGTCGTCCATCAGGATGAAGCTGGCTCGCGGGCCGTCGGGCTGGAGCGGCGCCTGGAGCGGGTAGCCAGGCAGGGTGATGTCGGCGCTGACCCGGGGATCGGCGAGCAGGGCACGGCCTTCGGCGTACCCGGTCACCAGCCAGGGTGTGCTGTCGTCCCACATCCGGACCTTGGTGAGCGGAGCCTGCTTCTGCTGGGCCACGGCGGTCGGGGGCGGGTCGAAGGGGCAGGTGGCCGCCCGGTCCATCGGGAAGTGCGGTACCGCGGCCGGGCTCTCGCCGGGCGTTTCGACGGTGCTGGTCATATGTCCGCTCCAAGGGGGTGTGTGCGGGGGTTGGGGTGCTGGGGGCGGGTGCTGTCAGTGCGGGGCGGGGGCCGGGGCGGGGCCGCCGGCGAGCGCGTCGGCGACGTCCTGGCGGCGCCGTCGGGTCTGCTTGGGCATGTTCCAGCCGAGAACTCCGGTGACCGCGCCCGCGTGGCGGTACCGCGCGACGAATCGCCCGGCCGCCGGGGCCCCGTCCACGACCGTCATCCCGGCGGCGGTGCCCGTGCCGGCGCCCGGGCCGGGGCCGGGGCCGGCGGGAACGACGCCGTGCATCTGGATCTTGACGTCGAACTGGTCGGTCCAGAAGTACGGCACCGGTGTGTACGCCCGGTCGGCGCCGAGGATGTTGGCGGCGACGGCGATGGCCTGTTCGGAGGCGTTGGTCCGGTTCTCCAGCCGCAGCGGCCGGCCGAGCTGTTCGTGCTGCCAACGCGCCACGTCCCCGACCGCGTACACACCCTCGCCCGCCCGGCAACGGGAGTCGCAGACAAGGCCGTTGTCCATCCGCAGGCCGCTGTCGTGGAGCCATCCGGTCACCGGTTCGGTGCCGATCGCGACCACGACGAGGTCGGCGGGCAGCAGTTCGCCGTCGTCCAGACGCACGCCGGTGACGGTGCTCGCGCTGCCGACGAGTTCCTGGACACCCGCGCCGAGCCGCAGGCGGACACCGCGCGCGGCATGCAGTTCGGTGAGCAAGTCGGCCACGCGGTGACCGAGTTGACTGGCCATCAGCAAGGCCTGAGGTCCGACGACGGTGACGTCCAGGCCCATGGTGCGGGCGGTGGCGGCGATCTCCGTGCCGAGCACGCCGTCGCCCACGACCACGAGCCGCGCGGCGCCCAGCAGTCCGGCGCGTAACGCGAGCGCGTCGTCGAGTGTGCGCAGTACGTGGACCCCGGCCAGACCGGTCTGGCCGGGCAGGGTTCTGGGGCGCGTTCCGGTGGCCACGACCACCGTGCCGGCGCGAAGTGTCCGTCCGGAGGCGGTGCGCGCGGTACGGGTCGCGGCGTCCAGGCCGACCGCCGGGTCGCCGAGTACGAACTCGGCGTCCAGCGCCAACAGCGCCTCACTCGGCCGTAGTTGGGCGCGTTCGGGCTGCCAGATACCGGCGAGAACCTGCTTCGACAGCGGTGGCCGGTCGTACGGCGGGTGGGTCTCCGCGCCCAGGACCGTCACCGTGCCCGTAAAGCCGTGGCGTCGTAGTGCTTCCACCGTGCTCAGCCCGGCGGCGGACGCGCCGACCACCAGGACGTCGACGGTCTCGCGGAGCGTGGTGTGCGGCGTACGGTGCGTCGCTGCTCTCATCGTCGGAACTCCTCCGTCTGCGGTTCGGGAAGGAACGTGGGGCGCAGGGGTGGCGCAGGGCATGCGGGTGCCCAGGAGTGGGACGCCTCGGTGTGAAAGACCCTCAGGTGTGGGTGGTGATCAGATGCCAGTGAGCGTACGAGGGTGTGATGGCGGGGTGAGTGGTGCTCAGGACCGTGTGACGGGGGCCAGCCACAGCCCGACCATCGCGTCGATCAGGCCGGTCCCGGCGTCGCGCCAGCTCGACCGTGGGGTGGCGGCGCCGAGCGCGAGCGCCCGCTCCCGCTCGGCGCACATGTGCACCATCAACTGACGGGCCATGTCGCCGCGCTCCACCCGTACGTCGACCGGCAGATCGGACAGGCAGTCGTCGAGTCTGTGAATGATCCGGTGCATCGAGAACGAGTCGAGCGAGTCGGCGACCACGATCTCGCGCAGCCCCGGGTCGGTCATCACCTGCGCGGTGAACCGGGCGTACCACGTGGGGCTGCCCAGTTGGGCCAGATGGTCGGTGATCGGGCGCACCAGACAGGCCACCCAGTCATGTACGCCGGCGGAATCGCCGGCCTCGTCCACCATGCGCTGTCTGTGCTGCTCGATCGGCTCCGCGTGCTTGCGGACGATGGCCCGTACGAGATCCGTCTTCGTACCGAAGTGGTAGCCGACCGCGGCGTTGTTGCCCTGTCCGGCGGCTTCGCTGACCTGCCGGTTGGAGACCGCGAACACTCCGTGCTCGGCGAACAGCCGCTCCGCCGTGACGAGGATCAACTCTCGTGTCGCGTCGGCCCGTTCTCCACGGCCGGTCTTCCCTCTCACGGGCAGGAGCGTACCGGCACTTCGCATGGGGGGACTCATCTCGCCTCCTCGTGGTCGGCTTCGGAGTACGTGATGAGTGAACCGCGCCCTTTGGGGCCAATGCAAGCGACTGACTTAATTTCGACGTAGCCTCCGGCGCACTCGGGACAGACGGTTCACGCCCCGGCATCGGAGTGGTCTCCCCCGCTACCCGTTATCGAAGGGCGTCCGGTGTGTATGGGTGCAGAGTCCGACAGTCCTCGTAGAAAGAGAAAACCCATGCGTATCCGTACAGCAGTCGCCGCCACCGCGCTCGCCGCTCTCACCCTCCTGGGCAGCGCGGGTGCCGCCGCGGCCAACGAGCGGGGCGGCCACGACGGCGGCAACTCGATCGACCACTCCATCGTGAACAGCGAGTTCACCGCCACCTGGATCGAGGACAGCTTCAACACCATCATCGTCTTCGGCAACAACATCTAAGACCCCGTTGTACGTCGCCGGCCCCTCGTGGAGATTCACGAGGGGCCGGCCGCCGTTGTCGGGGCCGTCGGCCGCCGGTACGGCCGGTCTGCGCCGGTCTGCGCCGGTCTGCGCCGGTCGCTCTCAGAGCGAGCCGGGAACGACGAACAGACACCAGGTGACCAGCGGGCCGACCACGGCGATCCCCAGACCCCAGGTCATGAGTCGACGGAACACCAGGTCGCGCTGGTCGGCGGGGGTGTTCGCGGTGATCAGCGCGCCACTGGTGGAGAAGGGCGAGGCGTCCACCACCGACGCGGATATGGCCAGGGCGGTGATGAGCCCCACGGCTCCCACCTGGCCCGTGAGCAGGAACGGTACCGCCAGGGGGATCAGGGCCCCGAGCATGCCGGTGGTCGAAGCGAAGGCCGACACCACGGCGCCGATGAGGCAGATCAGCAGGGCGCCGAGGAGGGGGGCCTGAATGTCCGCGACCCGCTCGCCGAGGTAGTCGATGGTGCCGATGCGCTCCATCTGGCTGACATAGGTGACGATGCCGCAGACCAGCAGCACGGTGGACCACGCACAGCGGTCCACGGCGCCCTTGGCCGATTGCGGCGCGACCAGGGACAGGACGACGGTGATGGTGAGCGCCATCAGGCCCACGTCCAGGTCGAAGAACAGCGCGCCGGCGACCAGGCTGAGGAGCCCGAGAAGGGTCAGCGCGCGCGGGAGATCGAGGCGCAGGGGCTCGTCGGCCGCTTCGGCCGCGTCGCCCTTGCCTTTCATGCCGGCGTCGCCGCCGTCTCCGCCGGACGTCGCGATTCGCCCGAGCAACTGCCGGCCGCCGAAGATCAGGAAGATGATGACGCACAGGCCGACGTTGAAGAGGAACGACGCCGTGAACAGCAGCGCGGGGTTGCCGGGAAGGTCGTTGCGTTCGACCACGTTGTTGGTGATGCTGCCGAACACGCCGATCGGCGAGAAGCCTCCGGCGCTGGCCCCGTTGGCGATGAACAGGCCCATGAGCACGGGGCTTATGCCGTACGACGCGGCGAAGCCGAGCCCGATGGGCGCCACGATCCCGACCGCCGCCGGGGTGACCGCGCCGACCGCCGTCAGGACGGCGGTAACCAGGAACATCACCCAGGGAATGAGGGCGATCCGGCCGCGCACCGCCTTCACCGCCGCGTTGACGAGCCAGTCGACCGTGCCGTTGCTCTTCGCGATCCCGAACAGCAGGGTCACGCCGACCAGCACGACGAAGAGGTCGCCGGGGAAGCCGGAGAAGATGTCGTCCGTGGATTCGTCCACCACCGTGGTGCCGACGATGAACGCGGCCACGATGGCGAGCACGCCGAGGTGGACCGAGGAGAAGGTCGCGATGGCGAATATCAGTACCAGGGCGATGATGGAGATGACTTGATCTGACACGAGGGCTCCCTTGCCGTCGGCCGAAGGGCATGTCGCGGTGCATCAGGGCGCGTTGGCGCGTCACGAGAGGTGCGCGCGGCACCGGAGATGCTGGAATGCGAAGCGGCGCGCGAACGTTCCGCCCAGGTCCCGGACCGGGTCCCGGAGAAGCCCAGGGATGGGTGAATCATTCCGCCAGACGGAAATTGATTTCCGCAGTCGGGAGTATTGGAGAGCTTTTCCCGTGGCGTCAAGGGGCCTGCCGGAATCCTTCTCGACGGACATGGCGGTGGTTCGGCGGCCCGGCCCCCTCGCCGTCCGGCCGGAACCGCGCCGGGAACCGCAGCGGGAACGAGGCGGCCCGGCCCTCGTCGTACGGACCGCCTCGCGCCACTCAAGTCCGTTGCCGGACGGGCCCGTTCACCCCTCGCGCGAGTGGCCCAGCGCCGCGCTGACCTGCCGCGCCGTCTCACTCACCAGCGCGCCGTACGCGGCGGTCGACTCCGGAGTCATCCGGCTGGTCGGCATGTTGACGCTGATGCTCGCGACCGGGATGCCGGACTCGCCCAGCACCGGAGCCGCGACGGCGGAGACGTCGGAGCGCCATTCGCCGGTGTTGGTCGCGTACCCACGCTCGCGGATCCGCGCCAGCTCGGCGAGCAGCGCGTCCCGGTCGGTGACGGTCGCCTCGGTGAACTCCTCCAGGCCCGCCGCGAGTTGACGCTCGATCACCTCCGGCGGGCTGGCGGCGAGCACGGCTTTGCCGTTCGCGGAGGCGTGGATGGGCAGATGGATACCCAGGGCCAGGATGATCCGCACCGCCTTCGAGGTCTCCAGGCGCTCGATCAGCACCACCTTGTCGCCGTCCGGGACGGTGAGATGAACCGTCTCGTCGGTGCGTCTGCGCAGGTCCTCCATGAGCGGCACGGCCACGTCACGCAGGCTCAACTCCCCCGTGGCACGGCGGCCGACCTGGAGCGCCTTGGTGGTCAGGACCCAGCGGGTGACCTCACCGCCGGCCGGTCGGATCCAGCCCGCGGCATCCAGGGTGCGCAGCGCCCGCTGCGCCGAACTCTTGGGCAGATCGAGGGCGCGGGCCAGGTCGCCGACGCCCACCGGCTGACGTGCGGCGACCTCTTCCAGTACGCGAAGTGCGTTGAGAACGCTCTGCATCCGTTGACTCCCGAGTGGTCGGCTCTTATGCTCCGTGTGCCATCAGACGATACATCGTGCCACATTGTGGCACACGTCTTGCCTACCTTTCAAGGGAGTTGGCCAGCGTGACCACTCACACCGGGCGGCACTTCTTGCAGATCCCGGGCCCCACCAACGTCCCCGACCAGGTGCTCCGCGCCATGTCGGCGCCGACGATGGACCACCGGGGCCCCGAATTCGCCGCGTTCACAACAAACTTGCTCGCCCGGCTCGGGCCGGTCTTCGGCACCACGGGACCCGTCGTGGTCTTCCCCGGCTCCGGCACCGGGGCCTGGGAGGCGGCACTCGTCAACACGCTCAGCACCGGCGACCGGGTCCTGCACGTCGAGACCGGCCACTTCGCCACCCTCTGGCAGCGCATGGCCACCGACCTGGGCCTGTACGTCGACTTCGTGCCGGGCGACTGGCGGCACGGCGTCGACCCGCAGGCCGTCGCCGAACGCCTGGCGGCCGACACCGCCCGTACGCTCAAGGCCGTCTGCGTCGTGCACAACGAGACATCGACCGGCGTCACCAGCCGGGTGGCCGAGATCAGGCGGGCGATGGACGCGACGGGACACCCGGCGCTGCTCCTGGTCGACACCATCTCCTCGCTCGGCTCGATCGACTACCGGCATGACGAATGGGGCGTCGACGTCACGGTGGCCGGCTCCCAGAAGGGGCTGATGCTGCCGCCGGGCCTGAGCTTCAACGCGGTCAGCGAGAAGGCCCTCGCCGCCTCCCGCACCTCGCGGCTGCGCACGTCGTACTGGGACTGGCAGCCGATCATCGAGGCGAACCGGCGCGGCTTCTTCCCGTACACCCCCGCCACCAACCTCCTCTACGGGCTGGACGAAGCCCTGCGGATGCTTGCCACGGAGGGGCTGCCCGCCGTCTTCGCCCGGCATGACCGGCATGCCGCCGCCACCCGGGCGGCCGTGCGCGGCTGGGGACTTGAGGTGCTGTGCGCCGACGAGCGGGAGCATTCGTCCGCGCTCACCGCCGTCCTGGTGCCCGACGGCGTGGACGCCGACAAGGTCCGGGCGATCATCCTCGACCGGTTCGACATGTCCCTGGGCGCGGGGCTCGGCAAGCTCGCCGGGCAGATCTTCCGGATCGGCCATCTCGGGCACTTCAACGACCTCACCCTCGCGGGCACCCTCGCCGGGGTGCAGATGGGCCTTCAACTGGCGGGCGTACGCGTGGATCCGAGCGGGCTCACGGCGGCGCTGGACGTCCTGAGCGCGGAGTGAACGCGCTGTGAGGCCGCAGTGAGTGCGCGCAGTGACCGCGCAGTGAGCACGACTGAATGTGGATCACCGAGGAGGTTGCCGAGCATGACCGTCACCAGGGGCGAGCGCCCCAC
Source organism: Streptomyces sp. NBC_01506 (assembly GCF_045040295.1). NCBI lineage: Bacteria > Bacillati > Actinomycetota > Actinomycetes > Kitasatosporales > Streptomycetaceae > Streptomyces > Streptomyces sp. NBC_01506. The sequence goes on from NZ_CP109422.1 coordinate 521,960, forward strand.
CCACGAGAGCGCGGAGAGCCAGGAGTTGGCCCGCGAACTCCAGCAGGACCTCGTCCGGGACCTTGACGGCGAGGTCCAGTTCGACGACTACACACGGCAGTTGTTCGCCCGCGACGCCAGCATGTACGCGATCACCCCGCTCGGGGTGGTCTTCCCCCGGCACGCCGACGACGTCGCCGCCTCGGTCGCCGCCGCGGCGGCGCGCGGGGTGTCCGTGGTGCCGCGCGGCGCCGGGACGAGTCTGGCCGGCCAGACCGTCGGTCCCGGCCTGGTCCTGGATCTGTCCCGGCACATGAACCGCATCGTGGAGCTGGACCCCGGCAGCGGTACGGCGCTGGTCGAGTCCGGAGTCGTACAGGACCAGCTCAACCGCGCCGCGAGCCCCTGGGGGCTGATGTTCGGCCCGGACACCTCGACCAGCAACCGGGCCACCATCGGCGGCATGATCGGCAACAACTCGGCCGGCAGCGGTTCGGTGCGCCACGGCATGACCATCGACCATGTCCGCGAACTCGACGTGGTGCTCTCGGACGCGAGCCGGGTCCGGCTCGACCGCGTGGACGAGGCCGAACGCGCGCACCGTGCCACGCGCTCCACCCTGGAGGGCGCGCTCTACCGCGAGCTGCCCGAGATCGTACGGGCCAACGCGGCGGCCATCGCGGAGGGCTTCCCCGCCCACTGGCGCCGGGCCTGCGGCTACCGGCTGGACCGGCTGGCGCGCGAGGACACCGTCTTCGACCTGGCGAAGTTCGTCGTCGGTTCGGAAGGGACCCTCGCCGTCGCGACCAGCGCCCTGGTCGATCTGGTGCCCAGGCCGAGCCGTACGGTGATCGCCGTCGGCCACTTCACCTCCGTGGCCGGAGCCATCGACGCCACACAGGACGCGCTGGCCTGCGACCCGGCCGCCGTGGAGCTGATGGACCGTACGATCCTCGATCTGTCCCGCCGCAAGATCGAATACGCGGCGCTCGGCGAGCTCCTGAACGGAGACCCCGAGGCCCTGCTTTTCGTCTCCTTCAGCGGTGACGACGAAGCCGCGCTGCTGGGGCAGTTGAAGCGGCTCACGGGGCTGTGGTCCCGGCACGGGCACGGCTACCACACGCTGCGAGCGGTCACCCCGGCCCAGCAGTCCTCCCTGCTGAAGGTCCGCAAGGCGGGCCTCGGTCTGCTGATGGCGGCCAGCGAGGGCACCCGGCGCCCGCTGGCCTTCGTCGAGGACACCGCCGTCGATCCCATCCATCTCACCGAGTACACCCGCAGGTTCAAGGAAGTCCTCGACCGGCACGGGATGACAGCCGGTTTCTACGGGCACTGCTCGGTCGGCTGTCTGCACATCCGGCCCTATCTCGACCTCACCGACCCGGCGGACGTGGTCAAGATGCGCAGCGTCGCGGTGGAGATCAAGGATCTGGTCGCCGAGTACGGCGGCGTCAACTCCAGCGAGCACGGCGACGGGCTGGCACGCAGCGAATTCAACCGGGAGATCTTCGGCGACGCGCTGTACGAGGCGATGCGGCAGGTCAAGAAGGTCTTCGACCCGGACAACGTGCTCAACCCCGGCAAGATCGTGGACGCGCCGTCGATGACGGAGAACCTGCGCGACGCGGCGCTGCTTCCCGTGGAGCCCTTGCGCACCCGGCTCTCCTTCGAGGTCATCGGCGCGGGAGCGGGGCAGGGGGCGGACGACGGTGGCGGGGGCGCCATGCGCGCGGCGGCGGACCGGTGCATGAACATCGGCCTGTGCCGCAAATCCGGCAGCGGCGCCATGTGCCCCTCGTACATGGCCACCCGTAAGGAGGAGGACTCCACCCGCGGCCGGGCCGCCGCCCTCGTCAAGGCGCTGTCCGAACCCGACCCGCGCGCCGCGCTCGGGGACGAGCGCCTGCACGAAGTCCTCGACCTGTGCCTGATGTGCAAGGCGTGCAAGAGCGAATGCCCCCTCGGTGTCGACATGGCGACCCTCAAGAGCGAGGCGCTCTCGCACCACCACGACATCCACGGAGTGCCGCTGCGCTCCCGCGTCTTCGGATCGATCCGGTTCCTGAACCGAATGGGCTCGGCGACCGCGCCGCTGTCCAACCTGCCGGGGCGCAGCGCACTGCTGCGCCGGCTCATGGACCGTACGGTGGGCATCGCCCCGGCGCGCCCGCTGCCGGTGTTCGTACGCCAGAACCTGTCGCGCTGGTTCCGGCGCCGTAAGCCCGCCACCCACGCGGTCACCCAGGGCACCGTCACCTATCTCGCCGACTCCTTCACCACGTTCACCGAGCCGGACATCGGCCGGGCGGCCATCCAGCTTCTGGAACGGGCGGGTTGGGACGTAAAACTGGAGAGCGGCGTGTGCTGCGGGCGCTCCAGCCTCTCCAAGGGGCTGGTGGACGACGCGAAGGACAAGGCCCGCCATCTCGTGGACACCCTGAGCGCGTCGACCGAGGCCGGCTCGCCGGTCGTGGGCTGCGAGCCCTCATGTCTGATGACACTGCGCGACGAACATCTGTCGCTGCTGCCGGACGACCCCTCGGTCAAGGACATCGCCGGGAGGGTGCGCCAGGTCGAGGAGCTGCTGGTCGAAGCCGTCGACGACGGGCGGCTGCGACCGCGTGAGGACTCCTGGCTCGCCGGGCGCACGCTGGTCTACCACGGTCACTGTCACCAGAAGGCGGAAGTGGGAACGGCCGCGACGGTCGCGCTGCTGAACCGTATCCCGGGCGTCTCGGTGGTCGAACTGGACGCCGGGTGCTGCGGGATGGCGGGATCCTTCGGCTTCGAGTCCGAGCACTACGACGTGTCGATGACGGTCGGTGAGGACCGGCTCTTCCCCGCGATCGAGGCCGAGCCGCCGGAGACGGTCGTGGTCGCGACCGGGGTGTCCTGCCGGCAGCAGATCTTCCACGGCACCGCGCGCGACGCGTGGCACCCGGTCCAACTGCTGTGGGAGGCGGTCACGTCCGACAAGGCGCCGGTCACGTCCGGCTGAGCCCGGTCGGCTCGCGTCGGACCGACGGTGCGTCAGGCGGCGTACGCGTGGGCCGAGTAGGTCAGATAGCCCGAGTCGCCGCCCTGGTAGTACGTGGCCTCGTCCACCGGTGCGAGGGGCAGTTGGCCGCGCAGCCGTAAGACCAGGTCGGGGTTGGCGATGAAGGCGCGGCCGAAGCTGATGAGGTCGGCGCCGAGGCCGAGCCAGTGGTCGGCGTCGTCCCGGCCGGTCTGCTTCGGTCCCAGCGGAAGGACGGGGTTCATGACGAGGGTGCCGGGCCACGCCTTGCGCAGGGGGATCAGTACCTCTTCGTCGGTGGTGGCCTCGATATGGATGTACGCCAGGCCGAGTTGGGCCAGTTCGGTCAGCAGCGCGGCGTACAGCTCGGGTACGTCGCTCTCCTCAACTCCCCAGAAGGTCCCGCCCGGTGAGAGACGGATGCCGGTGCGGTCGGCGCCGACGGCTTCGACGGTGGCGGCCACCGCCTCGACGGCGAACCGGATCCGGTTGACGACCGGGCCTCCGTAACGGTCCGTGCGCAGGTTGGCGTTGGAGGACAGGAACTGCGAGATCAGATAGCCGTTGGCGCCGTGCAGCTCCACCCCGTCGAAGCCGGCGTCGACGGCGCGGCTTGCGGCTCGCGCGTACGACCGTGCGTGCTCCGGCACCTCGGCGATGTCCAACGCGCGTGGCATCGGGGCGGGTTGGGGCCCGGTCGGGGTGAACACATGACCGACGGCGGGGACGGCGGAGGGTCCGACCGGCTGCTCACCGATGGTTTCGGGGTGCGAGACCCGGCCGCCGTGCATGATCTGGGCGAAGATCCGGCCGCCGTTGGTATGGACGGCGGCGGTGACGGGGCGCCAGGCGGCGACCTGCTCGTCGGTGTGGAGTCCGGGCGTACCCGGGTTGGACTGTCCGATCACACTCGGCTGCACCCCTTCGCTCACGATCAGCCCGGCCGTGGCCCGCTGGGCGTAGTAGGCCGCCATCGACGGGGTCGCCAGTCCGCCGGCGGCTGCCCGGACCCGGGTCATCGGCGCCATGACCACACGGTTGGGCAGGGTGAGGCCGCCGAGTTGGTAACTGGTGAACAGGGTCGTCACGTCAGGGCTCCTTCGTGGTCCGCAGTGCCCGGAGCTCGGGTACTACGGCTACGCTAAAACCTCACATCGACGTCAGAGGCAAGCCCTGTGACGCGGCACACAGCAGGGAGGGCCTTGTGCGGATCGGTGAACTCGCGTCACGCGCCGGAGTCAGCGTCCGGTCGGTGCGCTATTACGAGGAGCAGCGCATGCTCGCCAGTACCCGCAGTTCCAGCGGGCAGCGGCACTACACGGAGGCCGAGGTCGAGCGGGTCGCGTTCATCCAGCGGCTGTACGCGGCGGGCCTGTCCAGCCGGACCATCGTGGAGCTGCTGCCCTGCGTCGACTCGCCCAGCGCGAAGCACTCCGACTCGGCTCTGGAGCGCATGGCACAGGAGCGCGACAGGATCTCCGCGCACATCGCCGACCTTGTACGTACGAGAGCGGCGCTCGACGAGGTGATGGCGACGGCGCGGGAGTACCGGGAGCGGATGGGAGAGGGCGGCCATGAGGCCGCTCGCCGCTCCGACGTCCCGGTGGGTTCCGCGCGGTGAGCCGAGTATCGACCGACGCGTAGCGGCCGGCGCCTGACGACCGGGGCCCGCGCCTCGTTCACCCCTGCGGGCTCAGTCCCGCCACGGTGAGCCGAAAGAGCCGGTCCGCCTGGGCGGCGGGGTCGGGGTGGTGCTCCGTGGCCAGGGCGATGCCGACGACCAGTGTGATCAGGTCGGCGACGGTGACCCCGGCCGCCACCGCGCCGTCCCGTGCGGCGCGTCGCAGCAGCGGGGCTCCCGCTTCCTCCAGCGCAGACGAGCAGGCGTTGTCGTGCACCGCGTCGGACGTCGATCCGTCATAGGCGAGCGCCGCCGCCAGCCCGCGGGCCGAGGCGGAGTAGGCGACGACGTCGCTCAGCCATTCCAGCAGCGCGTCCCTGCTGTCGTCCTCGCCGGTCAGTTCGTGGGCGCGGACGCTCAGAGCCTCGATCCGTTTCCGGGAGACGGCTTCCAACAGGGCGCGGCGGGTGGGAAAGTGCCGGCGCACGGTGGCCGAGCCGACCCCGGCGGTGCGGGCGATCTGTTCCAGGGAGGCGTCCGCGCCGTGGGCGGCGACCTCTTCCTCCGCCACGGCGAGGATGAGTGCGTAGTTGCGCCGGGCGTCGGCGCGCTGGTGGTCGGGCATGGCGCCACCTCCGGCTTTGTTAAGTGGCGGGTCCCGCCGTATCGTACCGGAGTAGAAACGGCGGGCCCCGCCGTTTCGGTCTCGGCACGCCCGGAGGAGCACCATGCCCACTCGTACCGCTACCGCTACCGCACCCGTCCTGGTCACCGGCGCCACCGGCAGACAGGGCGGCGCGACCGCCCGTGCGCTGCTCGCGGCGGGCATACCCGTCCGCGCGCTGGTCCGCGACCCGGCCACCGACCGGGCCGGAGCAGTCGAAGCGCTCGGCGCCGAACTCGTCACCGGCGATCTGCGTGACCGCGACTCCGTGGTGCGGGCCGCCAAGGGCGCCCGCGCCGTCTTCTCCGTACAGATGCCCGGCGTCAACGCGGACGGTTTCGACTTCGCCGGCGAGGTGGCCCAGGGCGTCAACCTCATCGAGGGCGCGAAGGCGGCCGGAGTGCCGCAGTTCGTGCACACGTCGGTCTCCGGAGCCGGGCAGCACACCGAGTCTCCCGGCTGGGCCGAAGGCCGCTGGCGTGCCATGGAGCCGACCCTGGGCGCCAAGAGCGCGATCCAGGACCGGCTGCGCGAGGCCGGCTTCGCGCACTGGACGCTGCTCAAGCCGGGCTTCTTCATGGAGAACTTCCTGCCGTCCATGGCGTTCCTGTTCCCTCGCGGCATCGAGGGCGGTCTGGTGAGCGTCCTGAATCCGGGGACCGAGCTGTCTCTGGTCGCGGTGGACGACATCGGCGTGGCCGCCGCCGCTGCCGTCGCCGCGCCGGAGCGCTTCGACACCGTCGAGCTGGAGCTGGCGGGCGACGTCCGGTCGATGACTCAGATCGCCGAGTCCCTGTCCCGCGCCCTGGGTACGCGGCTGCCCGCGCCGGACATGACGGAGGAGGAAGCCCTCGCCGCCGGAATGCCGCCGATGGGCGCCTCGCACGAGTGGCTGAACGTGGTCGGCCAGCCGGCCCACCCCCGGTTCGCGAGGGATCTCGGCCTCCCCGTCACCGGCTTCGAGGACTGGGCGCGGGAGCACATGCGGGCCACCGCCTGACCCGCCCGCCCGTGCGGCGGCCGGTTCGCCCTTCGGGCAGGCGCCCGGACCGGCGGGCCGTCATCGCTGATGGGCGCCGGGGGTGTGTCCGAAGGCGCGGCGGAAGACATCGATGAACGCGCTGGCGGACGACCAGCCGCACAGATGCGCCACGGTGGTCACCGGGGTGTTCTCGGCGAGCAGCACCAGGGCGTGGTAGAGGCGCAGTTGGGTGCGCCACTGCGGGAAGGTCATGCCGAGATCGGCCTTGAAGAGACGCGAGAGCGTACGGTCGCTCGCGCCGGCTTCCCGGCCCAGCGCGGCCATGGTGCGGCCGTCGGCCGGATTCGTACGCAAGATCTCGCACACCGCCCTCAGTTGAGGGCTCGTCGGGGTCGGCAGATGCAGGGGCCGCTGGGGTGAGGCCCGCAACTGGTCGAGCAACACGGCCCGCAGCCGCGCGCGTTCGGGACTGTCGTCGTGCGGGGTGTGCGTGTGGGCGAGGATCAGTTCACGCAGGAGTGGGCTGACGCTCAGCACGGTCGGCTCGTCCAGTCCGAGCGGGTTGTCGCTCGCGGGGAGGCCGACCGTGCGCAGTTCGAGTTCGCCGTGCGCCTGGTGGGCGTGCGCGGTGCCGGCCGGTACCCATATGGCGCGCGTCCCCGGCGCGATCCACGTACCGGCGTCGGTCGTGACGGCCAGCACTCCCCGGCCCGCGTAGACGATCTGGTGGTCGTCGTGGCGATGGGCGTCGATGGCGGCGCCGGGCGCGAGCCACCGGGTATGGGTCGGCGCCACCGGCTGGTGGCGGATTTTCGTCATTGTCTGGCAGTTTATCGGAAGCGCGACAGGACGCTCGGCGATGACCATGACGAGGTGCCACGAAACAGATCGATCCTCCTGCTGTCGCTCGGCCACGCCTGCGTGGACGTCTACCAAGGTGCCGTCGCCTCGCTCGTCCCGTTCTTCGTCGCCGAACGCGCCTACAGCTACGCGGCGGTCTCGGGCATCGTGCTCGCCGCTTCGCTGCTGTCCTCGGTGGCTCAGCCGGTGTTCGGCCTGCTCACCGACCGGCGGGCGATGCCCTGGCTGCTGCCGGTGGGCACGCTTCTCGGCGGAGTCGGCATCGCCCTGAGCGGTCTGAGCGGTTCCTACGCGCTGACGCTGGCGTTCGTGGCGGTGTCCGGTGTCGGGGTCGCCGCGTACCATCCCGAGTCCGCCCGCGTCGCGCGGCTCGCCAGCGGGGGCAGCCACAGCGCGATGGGCTGGTTCTCCCTCGGCGGCAATCTCGGCTTCGCCACCGCGCCGCTCCTGGTCACCGCGGTCGTGGCCACCGGCGGTCTGCGTCTGTCGCCGCTGCTCGTGGTGCCGGCCCTCGCCGGCAGCGTGCTGTGTCTGCCCGTCCTGCGCGCGCTGGACAGGACGGTACGAGGCGGCCCCGGCACCGCGATGGCGGCGGGCGCCGACGACAAGGGCGCGTTCGTCAGGATGTCGCTGGCCGTGGTCTGCCGGTCCGTCGTCTTCGTCGGTCTGAGCACGTTCCTCGCGCTCTACGTCCAGCGGCGTCCGGGCGGCAGTGAGGCGGCGGGCACGGCGGCGCTGTTCGTGCTCTATCTCGGCGGCGCGGTGGGCTCCGTGCTGGGTGGCAGGCTGGCCGACCGCTGGGGCCGGGTCGCGGTCGCCCGCTGGTCGTACCTGGTCAGCGGGCCCGCCGTCGCGGGGGTCGTGTTCGTACCCGGTCCGGCGATGTTTGTGTTCGTGGCGCTGACCTCCGCCGGCCTGTATGTCCCCTTCTCACTTCAGGTCACGCTCGGGCAGGACTATCTGCCCACCCGCGTGGGCACCGCGGGCGGGATCACCCTCGGGCTGACCGTCAGTATCGGCGGCCTGGCGAGTCCGCTCATCGGCCGCCTCGCGGACGCGACGTCCCTGCGTACCGCCCTGATGCCACTGATCCTGATGCCCGCCCTGAGCTGGCTGCTGTTCCGCACACTGCCGGAGCCCACGCCGCCGAACTTCGCGGCCCAGGACACCGGGGCACCGGACACCGGGGCGGCGGGCATGGGGCCGGTCACAGCCCTGGAGCACCCCAGACGGGAAACCAGCGAGCCAGATCGCTCTCGATCCGCAGATCGTCCCCCAGAACTCCGCTGACCTGTAGCTCCCGCTGGTTGTCCCGCTTCTCGACGCTGCCGGGCCGGGGCGCGAAGGGGTAGAAGGTGCCGCGCTTGTAGAGATAGACGAGGGCGAGTGGCCGCTGCTCCACGTCGCGGAAACTCATCAGGGAGCACAGGAGTTGCGGGCCGAAGCCGCCGTCCTGGAGCAGTGTGTTGACCGCGTGCAGATCGTTGACCAGCGTGGCCGCGTCGCCGGGCGCCCGCCGTACGAGCAGCCAGGTGTATCCGTACGAGTCCTGGCTGAACTCCACGGGGTGGCCGTCCTGCCCGGTGTCCGCGTCGAGCAGTTCCTGGACGTCCTGTCTGATCCGGGCGAAGCCACCCCCCTCGACCCCCGCGAAACAGACGGAGCCGAGGCCGGTGGGTGCGTAGCCGGCCCCGGCCTGGAGGGTGAGCGCGGCGGACGGGAGGGCGAAAAGCTGGTCGAGATCGGGTCGGACCGGTTTGCTCCGGCCGAGGATGGTGTCGAGAAGGCCCACAGGACCAGCTCCTCAAGGTGACGATCGGACGGGGCAGTGGGGCGGGTGCGACGGGCGGGGTTACGGACGGGCCAGCTCGGCGGACATCCGGGCAAGCTGTTCGAGCCGCTGCTCCAGCGGCGGGTGGGAGGCGAGCAGCCGCCCCAGGCTCTCGCCGGAGGAGAAGGCGGGTACGAAGTAGAAGGCGTTGTACGGCTCCGCCTTCCGCAGGTCCCGCGTCGGGATCCGAGCCATCTGGCTGTCCACCTTCGTCAGCGCCGACGCGAGTGCCGATGGCCGTCCGGTGAGCAACGCCGCCGTACGGTCCGCGGACAGCTCCCGATAGCGGGAGAGCAGTCGCGTGAGCAGGAAGCCGACCGCGTACACCACCGCGCTGACCAGCGGAATCACCAGGATCGCGAGACCTAGGGGCCCGGAGTTGCCGGCGCTCCTCGACAGTCCGCTGTACAGCGCGAAGCGGGTCAGCAGGCCCGCCAGCACACCCAGGAACGACGCGATGGTCATCACGGCGACATCGCGGTGCGCGACGTGCGACATCTCGTGGGCGAGGACGCCCTCCAGTTCCTCCGGTTCCAGTCTGCGGAGCAGCCCGGTGGTGACACAGACCAGGGCGCTGCGTTCGCTCCTGCCGGTGGCGAAGGCGTTCGGTATGTCGCTGTCCGAGATCGCCACCTTGGGTTTCGGCATATCGGCCAGTGCGCAGATACGGTCGACGGTGCCGTGCAGCTCGGGCGCCTGCTCGGGGGTGACCTGATGCGCGCCCATGCCGAAGGCCGCGATCTTGTCGCTGAACCAGAACTGCGCGACGAAAAGACCCACGACGAAGATCAGGATCACCGGCCAGAACTTGCCCAGCACGGCCAGGAGCACACCGACCAGGACCACGTACAGCAGACCGATCAGGAACATGGTGGTCACCATGCGCGTGGTCAGGCCGCGGTCCTTGGTGTAGCGGGTTCGGGTCATAGGTCGCCTCCATCAGCTCGCTCTCCTGCCATTTTCCTCCTCATCCCGGCAAAACGTCGTAAATAGAATGTAGGGAGGAGCGGGCCGGCGGCGGCACTACGCTTCCAACCGGCACCCGGCCTCTATCCCAGGAGCGCGAACCGTGTTCGACCCCGTACCGGAGCACCCGTACCCCGACGCCCAGCACCCGGACGAGGCCCCCGCACCGCACGCGCTGCTCACGCCCGTGCTCGGCCTTCTGGGGAGCTGGCACGGCCGGGGACGCGGTGGGTATCCCACGCTCGCCGGGGACTTCACGTACGCGCAGGAGGTCACCTTCAGCCATGACGGCCGCCCCTTTCTCCGTTACGAGACCCGGGCCTGGCTGCTCGATCCCGACGCCGAAGCCGACGACGCTCCGCTGCGCCCGTCGGCGCGGGAGAGCGGCTGGTGGCGGTTGCAGCCCGACGGCCGCGTGGAGGCGCTGATCATCCAGCCCACCGGTATCGCGGAGATCGCGGTGGGGCAGGCGGCCGGCGACGCGGTCGATCTCACCACCCATGAGGTGGCCCGCACGCCCACCGCCAAGGAGGTCGACGCCACCCGGCGGCGCTACACCCTGGCCGAGGACGGCACGCTCACATTCGTCCACGATCTGGCGGCGGTGGGACAGCCGCTGCAACACCACCTCTCGGCGCACCTGCGCCGCCGGGGGCAGGGCACCCCGTAACGAACGCTTGTCCGTCGTACCTGTCAGGCGGGCAGGAATCCGCCGTCGACCGGCAGGGTGGCGCCGGTGACGAAGCTCGCCTGGTCGGACAGGAGCCAGGCGGCGGCGGTGGCGATCTCCAGCGGCCGGCCGAGACGGTTCATCGGGCTGAAGGAGTTGAACTTCGCGACGTGCGCCTGGAGCAGGGCCGCGCCACCCGGCCGTCCGAGCAGGTCGTGGCGGCGCTGGCCCGCTCCCTGCATCTGGAGACGCCCGAACGCGATCACCTCTACCAACTGGCGCATCTGCCGCCGCCCGTGCCCGGACGCGTCTCGTCGCACATCCCGCCGGGCGTCCAGCGTCTGCTCGCCGGACTCGGGGATCAGCCGCTGGCCGTCTTCGGGGCGGACTGGGCGCTGCTGACGTGGACGCCGCTGTGGTCGGCGCTGCTGGGTGACCCCGCCCGGATCCCGGAGAGCCGGCGCAATCTGGTGCTGGACACGTTCCTGCCCCCGGCCGTCCCCGGGCACTGGCCGGTGCGCTCAGAACGCGGCCGGGGCGCTGTGGAGGCGGCCCTCGCCGCCGACCTGCGTACCGCCCGAGCCACCCACCCCGACGACCCCGGTCTGCGCCGGCTCGTACGCGAATGCAAGACGCACAGCCCTCGTTTCGCCCAGTTGTGGTCCCAGGGAGCCGTGGGATCGCACCTTCACGACCACAAGACGATCACCCACCCCCTGGTCGGGGACATCACGCTCGACTGCGACGTACTCACCGTCCCCGGGGCGGACCTCAAGATCGTCGCGTACACGACACCCGCCGGAACCCCGGCCGCGCGGAAGCTCGACTTCCTGCGTGTCACCGCCGTCAACGCCCCTGTCGGCACGGACGTCCCGTAGTCCGCCAGGTCAGGGCGGAGAGCGCGCCGGGAGACGTCCGGATTCAGCGCGAACTCGGCAGGGTAGAAATGAGGTGGTTTGTAACGCCGTGGGGACGATGTCGCGTGCCACGGTCGCCTGGCGAGGGCACCCGCACCTGACTCAAGGCGGCGCCCCGCGCGAGCAGGGAGGTGTCAGTGAGATGACCGGGATGCAGTTCGGAATCTTCACCGTGGGTGACGTGACCCCCGACCCGACCACCGGTCGCGCCCCTAGCGAGGCGGAACGGATCCAGGCCACCGTGGCCATCGCGCGGAAGGCGGAGGAGGTCGGCCTCGACGTCTTCGCCACCGGCGAGCACCACAACCCGCCCTTCGTACCGTCCTCCCCCACGACCCTGCTCGGCTACATCGCCGCGCGCACCGAGCGGATCATCCTGTCGACGTCGACCACGCTGATCACGACCAACGATCCCGTCAAGATCGCCGAGGACTTCAGCGTCCTACAGCACCTGTCCGGCGGCCGGACCGACCTGATGCTGGGACGTGGCAACACCGGTCCGGTGTATCCGTGGTTCGGCCAGGACATCCGTCAGGCCATCCCCCTGACCGTCGAGCACTACGACCTGCTGCGCCGTCTGTGGCGGGAGGAAGTGGTCGACTGGGAGGGCAAACTGCGCACCCCCCTCCAGGGCTTCACCCTCGCGCCCCGCCCGCTGGACGGCATCCCGCCGTTCGTCTGGCACGGTTCCATCCGTACACCCGAGGTCGCGGAACTGGCCGCCTTCTACGGAGACGGCTTCTTCGCCAACCACATCTTCTGGCCCTCGTCACACACCCGGAAGATGGTGGAGACGTACCGGCAGCGCTTCGCGCACTACGGGCACGGCGCGCCGGAGACCGCCGTCGTCGGTCTGGGCGGACAGGTGTTCATGCGTCCCAACAGCCAGGACGCGGTACGCGAGTTCCGGCCGTACTTCGACAACGCGCCGGTGTACGGGCACGGGCCGTCCCTGGAGGAGTTCAGCTCGCTCACGCCGCTGACGGTCGGCTCGCCGCGGAAAGTGATCGACAAGACGTTGAGCTTCCGTGAGTACGCGGGCGACTACCAGCGGCAGTTGTTCCTCGTCGACCACGCGGGGCTGCCGCTCAAGACGGTGCTGGAACAGCTCGACCTCCTGGGCGAAGAGGTGGTGCCCGTCCTCCGTAAGGAGTTCGCCATCGGCAGGTCCGCCGACGCCCCGGCGGCGCCCACCCATCAGTCGCTCCTGCGGGAACGCGACGACGCGAAGACGGCGAAGCCGTGACCGACAGGAGTGGGGAGTTGGACGCCGTGACGACCAAACTCACGATCATCTCCGGCGGGTTGCGGGAGCCTTCCTCGACGCGCATGCTCGCCAACCGCCTCGAAGCGGCGGTACGCACGGAACTCGCCGCCGCCGGCGTCACCGTCGAGTCCTCGTTCGTCGAACTCCGCCCCCTGGGGCACGCGATCATCGACGCGATGTTCAGCGGATTCCCTTCCACGCCGCTGGAGGAGGCGTTCGGCAAGGTCGCGGACGCCGATGGGGTCATCGCGGTCACGCCCGCGTTCAACGCCTCGTCCAGTGGACTGTTCAAGTCCTTCTTCGACGTCCTCCCCGAGGAGACCCTGTCGGACATGCCGGTGCTCATGGGCGCCACCGGCGGCACCGAACGGCACTCCCTCGTCCTCGAACACGCGCTGCGGCCGATGTTCTCGTATCTGCACGCCATCGTGTCGTCGCGCGGCGTCTACGCCGCCACGGACGACTTCGGCTCGCGGTCGAACGAGGCGGCCCTGGGCGAACGTGTCACACGCGCCGCGGCCGACTACGCCCGTCTGGTGCGCGGATGCGGCTCCCACCAGCGGCGCGACGCGTTCAGCGAGGACGCCGCCGCCATGGCACAGCTCCTCGGACGCGACCGGTCCTGACGCCTTCGTGCTCAGTGCCGGTCGGTGTCGAACTGGGCGAACATGTCGACAAGTGACTGCGGCGCGCTCGGGTCGAAGATGGTCTTCAGACCCTCGGCGGAATCCTGGGCCGTGAGTTCGGAGCGGGGGAAGAGGATCTTCTCGTACGCCGCGAGCGCCGCCTCGGTGTCGCCGGGACGCTCGGCCAGACACCGGCCGAGGTCCGCGCCGTCGATCAGGGCGAGATTGGCGCCTTCCCCGGCGAAGGGGGACATCAGGTGGGCCGCGTCGCCGAGGAGTGTGGTGCCGGGCACCCGGGGCCAGTGGTGGCCGATGGGCAGGGCGTGGATGTGCCGGGGCACGAGCGGGCCGTCGGCGTCGGCGATGAGGGCGCGCAAGGGCGGCGCCCAGCCTTCGAAGTGCGTCAGCAACGCCGCTTTGGCAGTGTCAGGATCGGTGCCGGTGCCGGTACCGGTGCCGGCACCGGTGCCGGCACCGGTGAAGTCGATGGTGCTCAGCCATGTCTCGTCCGCGCGCAGCGCCACGTAGACGTGCAGACTGCCGTCCGTCTCACGGTGGGCGAGGAAGCCCTTCTCGTCGCCGAGCGCGAAGAACATGCCGTCGCCGATCAGCTTCGCGGCCTCGGGGTGGCGCGTGTCCGCGTCGAACAGGTCGAGTTCGACGAAGGAGATGCCGGTGTACGCGGGAGTCGTCGCGGACACCAGCGGACGGACCCGGGACCACGCGCCGTCGGCGCCGACCAGCAGGTCCGTGGTGAACACCCCGCCGTCGGCGAGCGTGACCTCGTGCCTGCCGTCGCCCAGCGCACGGCAGGAGACCGCTTTGGTGTTCCAGCGCACGGTGCCCTCGGGCAGGGAGGAGAGCAGCAGGTCGCGCAGGTCGCCCCGGTCGATCTCGGGGCGCGCTCCCGTACCGTCGTCGGCCGCGTCGCGCAGGACGCGCGCACGCTTGTCGAGAACGCGCATCGCCTCGCCGCCGGGGTGAACCTTGGCCAGGAACTCCTCGTACAGACGCGCTTCACGGAGAGCGGCCTGACCGGTCTCCTCGTGGATGTCGAGCATGCCGCCCTGTGTCCGCGCTTCCGGGGAGACCTCCAGGTCGAAGACGGCGGCGGCGAGGCCGTGGACGTGCAGGACGCGGGCGAGCGTCAGCCCGCCGAGGCCGCCGCCGATGATGGCGATGGGGTGGTGGGTGGCGGTGGTCATGGCGCTGTTCCTTCCCGGAGATCCCGAAGATCCCGGAGTTCGTGGAGTTCGTGGAGGTATGAATGCGTGAGGTCAGGGGCGTTCGCGGGGCGTGGTGAGCGTGCCGTTGACGACCGTGTGGAACATCCACCGCAGGCGTTGTCGCGGAGTGCCGGACGTCAACTCGGCGCCGAGCGCGGCGATACGGGGATGGGTGTCGGCCGACACCTGGCGCAAGGTCCGGGCGAGCGCGTTGTGTGCGTCTCGCGCGGAGGCGTCCTCGGCATGGGTGGACTGCTCGGCGGCGGTGGCGGTGGCCACCTGGAGCAGCACATCCACGCCCCACGCGGCTTGGTCGCCGGGGACGTCACCCTCGTGCAGCAGGGCGAGGATCGCCTCCACCAGCGCCAGGTAGTTGGCGCCGGTGGGGCGGGCCACCAGTGCGGAGTGCGCGAGAGTCGGGTGCTCGAACAGCACGCGTGTGTAGGAGATGAGGACCGAGGCGAGCCGGTCGCGCCAATCCCCCCGCGCCGTCGCGGGGTTCAGGTCCACGGCGCCCAGGAATTCCTCCAGGATCGCGGCGTGCAGTTCGGCCGTGTTGGCGACGTAGACGTAGAGGGACGCCGGCCCGGTGTCCAGTTCCTTCGCGAGGCGCCGCATGGTGACGCGAGGAAGGCCCTCCGACCGCATGATCCGCACGGCTGCCGCGACGATGGCCTCCTGGCTGAGGGCGGGCTTGGCCGGACGCTCCCGGCGGCTCCTGGGGGCGGGTCGAGGTGTCATACTCGTAAGCGTAACGAACATGTTCGTTACGAACAAGTTCGCTCCGCCGCCGCCCCGATCGACTCGGGCAGTTCGGGAGCTTCGACCGGCTCAGGCGACCTCGCGGCTCCCCAGGACTCGGGCGGTGAAGGCCGCGAGGTCCGCCCTCATCCGCTCACGGGGCACGCCCTCCCGTCCGGCGAGATGTTCGACGAGGTCGGCGCGGGTGGCGGCGAGCAGCGCGTGGGCGGTGAAGCCGCTGTCGGCGAGATTGGGGATCCGTTCCAGCGCGGCCTGGAGTGTGCCGTGCCACCGCTGATAGTGCTCAGCCTGGTACGGGCTGTCGCCGCCCGCACCCTCCAGCGCCAGGGCGAGGTGGCGGTTGTCGAGCTTGAAGCAGAGGACGGCGTCGAGCAGCGCCGGTACGCGCCGGAGCGGTGGGGTGGCGGGCCCGAGGGGCGGCGGGCCCGCTTCGACGGCCTCCCTGACCGGGTCGAGCCGCGCCTGATAGAGCGCCAGGATCAGGCCGGTTCGGTCGCCGAAGGCGCGAAAGAGAGTCGCCTTGCCGACGCCGGCCGCTGCCGCGATGTCGGCCATGGTGACGGACTCGGCACTCGCGCCGCGCGTGAAGAGGTCGTCGGCCGCGGCGAGGACGGCGGCCCGGTTGCGGGCGGCGTCCTTGCGGGGCTTGCGCTCGGTCATGGGGTCTCTCCAGTTGAAAAACGGACCTTGGGTCCGTATCGTTCAGCAAGAAGCGGACTCTCGGTCCGTATCGTACTGGACGGAGCACTCATGGCCATGAACACCGGCACGGCCACGCGCGTGGACACGGCCCTGGCGGACCCGTACCGCCACACCCTGGTCATCGGGGCCACGGGTACCACCGGCAGCCGCGTCGCCGCCCAACTCGCCGCGGGCGGGCACCGCGTCATGGCCGCCGGCCGCCGCGCCACCGCCGTAGCCACCGCCGTGGCCACCGCCGTGGCCGGCGCGCGGGCCGTTCGTTTCGACTGGGACGACCCCGCGACGTTCCACGAGGCCCTGCGCGGCGCGGACCGCGTCTATCTCATACCGCCGATCGGCTCCTTCGAGCCGGCCGCCGTCGTGCTGCCCTTCCTCGAGCAGGCCCGTGCGGCCGGTGTGCGCCGCGTGGTCCTGCTCAGCTCATCGGCGATCCCCGCCGGCGGCCCGGCCACGGGACAGATCCACGAGGCGCTGCCCGGCCTGTTCGACGAGTGGGCTGTGCTGCGGCCCTCGTGGTTCATGCAGAACTTCACCGGCGACCACCCGCACGCCCGGAGCATCCGGGCGGACGGGACGGTCCTGACGGCCACCGGTGAGGGCCGCGTGGGGTTTGTCGACGCGGACGACATCGCCGCCGTCGCCGTCCGCGCGCTGACCGACGACCGGGCCCCGAACACCGATCTGGTCATCACGGGGCCACAGGCGCTGAGTTACGGCGACGTCGCCGCCGTCCTCGCCGAGGTCATGGGCCGGACCGTGACCCATCGACGGCTGACGTACGAGCAGATGCGCGACCGCCTGGCCCCGGCCGTGCCCGCCGAGTTCGCGGCGATGCTCGCCGGCATGGACCGCGCGATCGCCGAGGGGTCAGAGGACCGCACGACCGACACCGTCCACCGACTGACCGGCCGCCCTCCGGTCACGTTCCGCGCTTTCGCCGAGCGGGAGTTGGCCTGACTTCGATGGCCACGGGGCAGCCGGACGGGGCCGGTTGCCGTCTGCACTCAGGCGAACTGGCCCGGCCGGTAGTCGCCTGCGGGCTGCTGGATGATGACGTTCATCCGGTTGAAGGCGTTGATGAGCGCGATGAGCGATACCAGCGCGGCCAGTTGTTCCTCGTCGTAGTACTTCGCCGCGTTGGCCCACACCTCGTCCGGAACACCACCGGCCGCGTCGGTGATACGGGTCCCCTGCTCCGTCAACTCCAGCGCCGCGCGCTCGGCATCGGTGAAAACGGTCGCCTCCCGCCAGACCGCGACCATGTGGAGGCGCAGCGCCGTCTCCCCCGCCGCCGTGGCGTCCTTGGTGTGGATGTCGATGCAGCGACCGCAGCCGTTGATCTGACTGGCCCGGATTCCCACCAGCTCCTGCGTCACGGACGGCAGTGGGGAGGCCGAGACCGCCTTGCCCGCCGTGATGAGCGAATTCAGGACCTTCGCCGCGCTCTCCTGGCCGAAGAGATTCAGACGAACATTCATGATGGCTCCTTCGTCGTTGTAGTTGCTTGCACCTCCTTGACGCGTCCAATCGGCACGATGTGACAGGACTGTGCGTGACGCACGTCTCCCTCCGCCGTATCGGCTGACCTGTCGCAGCGCAGGTTGAGCGTTCTCACCGCAGTCTGAGCGAGTCCCCCTACCCGCGTGAGTGCGCGTACTCACGTTCGGGGAGTGGCTTGGTCGAAGACTGTGCCTATGAGACGAATCCCTGCCTCGACCGGCACGTTCGCCCGCTCCTCGCGCCACCCTCAGCTCGCTCTGGCCACAACAATCCTTGCCGTACTGGCGCTTGGCGCGTGCGGCACCGAGAAGGCGAGCACCGGCGGAGAGCGAGCCGAGCCCGCAGGCGCCGTCGGAGGCCGACCCGACGCGGCCTTCGGGGCGATGCTGGACGAGGCCGCGCAGTCGTGCCCTGCGCCCGCGCTGCCAAAGGCTCCGCCGAGCGGTCCGGTGGAGACGCTGCCGCCCGGTTCGGTGGAGATACCGCCGGACACCGAGCCCATCGCCCCGACGACCGGGCCGGAAGTGGAGTTGAACACTCGCGACTGGTGCGCGAGTGCCCGCCATGAAGAGCGCATCGCCCGAGCGCTCTGGGATCTGGCGGATCCCACCCCCACCAAGGTCAGGACGATCCTGCACGGCCTCGGCTATATCGACGATCGCATCCACGACCTCAAGCAGTCCGGTGCGGCCACGCGGTTCTTCCTCGATCTACGTGACAAGGGTGGACGGCTCTGTCTGGAGGGCTCAGCGGCCGGCGAGGAGACCGTCATCGACAAATGCGTGGCCCCCGCGACCGGCCCGTTCATCACACCTGGAGAGCAGAAGCGGTGACCTCAGACTTGGCGTGATCGGAGCCCGGTCGGGCGTTCTGCGTGGCCGGACCGGGCCGGCGGGCTCGGTCGGCGGGGCTGCGAGTCGCGCCAGGAGGTTCGGCGTGGCGGATCAGACGCGCGGGCCGAGGAACAGGCCGCCGCTCGTGTCGATGACCTGGCCGGTGATCCAGCGTGCGGCGTCGGAGGCGAGGAACGCGACCACGTCGGCGACGTCGTCGGGCCCGCCCAGCCGGTCGAGCGCCGTCGTACCGGCGATGAACTCGGCGAGGCCGGGCGCTTCGAAGGACGAGCCGTTGGTCGCCGTGCGGGTGGCGCCCGGAGCGACCGCGTTCACCGTGATTCCGCGCGCTCCCAGCTCGTTGGCCAGCGTCAGGCTCATCGTCTCGACCGCGCCCTTCGTCATGGCGAAGGACGTCTGGGTGGGGTTGGCCATCCGCGTCGCCACGGACGAGACCGTGACGATACGGCCGCCGTCGCGCATCAGGGGCAGTGCCCGCTGGATGATGAAGTACGGCGCTCGCACGTTCACCGCGAAGAGGTGGTCGAACTGCGCCCGCGTCGTGACTCCGAGCGGGCCGGCGGGCGTGGCCGCCGCGTTGTTCACGAGGATGTCGAGCGGGCGCCCGGCCAGTTGGGCCTCGACTCCCGCGAAAAGCGTCTCGACGTCGTCGTCCACGCCCAGCACGGCACCGACCGCGAACGCGGTTCCACCCGCGCGTTCGATCTCGTCCACCGTCGCCGTCGCACCGTCCTTGTCCGTGCCGAAATGCACGGCGACCGTCACCCCCCGCGCCGCCAGCTTCGACGCGATCGCCTGCCCGATACCGCGCGACGCCCCCGTCACCAGAGCTGTCCTGCCGGTCGGATCACTCATGTCCACCACCCCAATCCGGTAGCTACTACCAGTCTGGTAGTTACTACCACTGAGGTAGTGTCTACCATGTGACCGATCAGCACTCAACCTTGCGGGCGCTACGACGAACCGAGACGCAGCGCGTGATTCAGGCGCACGCGGTACGGCTGTTCACCGAGCGCGGATACGACGCCACGACCGTCACCGACGTCGCCAAGACCGCGGGCGTCTCGCCCATGACCGTCTACCGGCACTTCCCCACGAAGGAGGATCTGGTCCTCTTCGACCAGAACGGCAGGATCGTCGCGGAGCGGATCGTCGCGTCGTACGCCGAGCGGCCCTTGGTCCGCCGGATCGGCCGCGCTCTCATCGAGTCGGCCACGGCGTTGACCGGTGGCGGTGAGGGGGGCAACCCGGAGGCGGAGAAGCAATTCCTGCTCGCCCGGCTCCGGCTCATGATCTCGACGCCCGCCTTGCGGGCCAAGCACCTCGACAGCCAGTACGCCCTCCAGCAGGCGATCGTCGACGCTCTCGAGGACGACGATCCGGCCACGGATCGCGAAGCCGTGTTCCGCGTCCAGGCGGCGGCGAGTGCCTGTCTGGCCGCGATGCACATGGGGGTGATGCGCTGGGCCGAGGACGACGGACGCGCCGAACTGCCCGACCTGATCGCGCAGGCGCTGGCGGCGGCCTTCGGTGACGTCTTCGGCAGCGGTCCGGAGGGTCAGGACGGCCCGGACAGGACCTAGCAGGTCAGCGAGGGATGTCGCCGGTGTCGGACGTCGTACGCAGATCGGCCTCGGGCAGCCAGGAGTCGGGCGGGCGCTCGAGCCAGTGCTCGGCGGCTCCGATGGCCCGGGCCGCGTCCGCCAGGGCCCGTAGCCCGGGGTGCCGCAGGCCGCGGCGCCAGACCATGGATACGGGGGCCAGCGGCACCGGATCGGCCAACGGGCGCAGTGCCATCTCCGGCACATCCGCGAACTCCACGTTGGCCAGCACCGACCAGCCCTTCTTGCGCACCACCCGGACGAACTCCATATCGCCCTCGAGCTTGGGAAACGGCGGGGCCAACTCGATACCGCGCCCCGCGAACAGGGCCCGCGCGTAGTCCGTCCACTCGGTGGTGTCCTCGTTGCCCGCCGCCGCGTACAGCGTCTCGCCGGACAGCGCGGCCAGCGGCACCTCGGGCAGGGCCGCCAGTCGGTGATCGGGCGGCAGCAGCACCGCAAGCCGGTCGTAGCGGATCAGCCGGTGTTCCAGACCGGCGCGAACGGCGGGCGGCAGCCCGGCGACCCGCCCGAAGGAGACATCGAGCCGGCCGTCCGCGATCTCCGTCACGGCCCGCGCGAGGCCGCTGTGGAACCGCAGGACGAACTCCACGCCGGGGGCGGCCACTCGGGCCGCTTCCAGTACCCGGGGACCGGTGGCGGCGTGGACGGCGACATCGACCACCAGTGGCCGCTCGCTCCCGGCGCCGGGCGCCGCGTGAAGGTCCTCGCCCAACTCCGCGTGAGCGGCCAGGACCCGTCGGACGGCCGGCAGCAGGCGCTGCCCCTCGGCGGTGAGCGCGACATGCCTGGTGTCCCGCCGGAACAGCGGCCTGCCCCACTCACGCTCCAGGCGCCGGATGTCGCGGCTGAGCGCCTGCTGCGCGACGAACAAGCGCGCGGCGGCGCGCGTGAAGTGCAGTTCCTCCGCTACGGCGACGAAGGCCCGCAGGAGCCGGGGGTCGGTGTCATGACGCACAGGCCCATCCTCGCCGACCGG
The DNA here is from genome assembly GCF_045040295.1 of Streptomyces sp. NBC_01506. Taxonomy (NCBI): domain Bacteria; kingdom Bacillati; phylum Actinomycetota; class Actinomycetes; order Kitasatosporales; family Streptomycetaceae; genus Streptomyces; species Streptomyces sp. NBC_01506. The sequence goes on from NZ_CP109422.1 coordinate 543,005, forward strand.
CCGAGATTCACAACCCAATTGCGTGAATGGCCGCTGATCAGGTGTTGGACGCCCACGGCAGGGCGCGACGAGTCTGAGGGCATGCCGAATTACTCCGCGTCCCCCAACTTCTGCGCGCCCATGTCAAGGCCGCCTCACCACGGCCTCCTGCTGACCGTCGCCGGCGGGACCCTGGTCGCCGCCGCGCCGTCGGCGCTCACGGAATCTCATAAGCCGACCCGCATGTCGACCCGCATGTCGACCCGCATGTCGACCCGCATACGGCGGTCGTTGAGGCGCCCCACGGCGCGTACGGGCGGTACCGATTCCGCCGATGACCGCCAACAGCCCTAGCTCTGCGGAACGTCCTTCACGAACACGATCCCGTCGACCGTCGCCAAGTGCGCCGGATCGAGGGGGAAGTAGCCGAAGAAGGGAGACACCCGCAGGGCGGGGCGCGTGTCACCGAGGGCGGTGGCCAACCGGGCGGCGTCGACCACGCAACTGTCCTCGGGGAGCGCGTACAAAAGTCCTTCGACGGTGTCCGGCGGCGGGGCGTCGACTCCCTGGTGGCGCATCGTGCCGATACCCATGGCCAGGAAGGCGTACTCCTCGCCGAGGTGGGCGCTCACGACGGAGCCCACGCTCCACCACTCCAGCAGTCCCTGCTGCCACATCCGCATCGAACTCTTCTCCCGTTGGAGATGCGCGTTGTGGGCATGGACCAGCACCGGGCCGCGTTCGGCGAGGGCGAGGAGGTTGTCGGCCATCATCTGGTCCCGCACGCCGAGCAGCCGTGTCATACGGCCCGGTGAGGTGTCGGCCATCCAGAAGTGGTAGCGCAGCAGACCGATGGCGGTACGCCCGTACAGCCGCGCGCGGTACCAGTCCTCCCGTGAGGTCGCCGCGATCAGGTGCGGTGTCTGGGCGCCGAGCAGCGCCGCCAAATCGTCGGCGAGCAGCCGCAGTTCGTACGCCTCGGCCGACTCGCCCGTGGACGCGGTCGGGTCCATCATCGCGGCGGGGTCGGTCCACCGGTCGTCGGGGCCGAGCAGACGGTCGAGCATTTCCGCGGTGCAGGGGAGCAGGTCCGGGTCCACCTGGGCCGAGAGATACGCGTGGAGCGCGGTGAGCGCCTGCCGGGGGCTCGCGGGGCCGGTGATCTCCAGCGGGCCGTCGAAACCGGCGAAGCGCAGCCACTGGGACGGGCGCCGGCCCTCGTTGTACGCCCTTGCCCAGCGCACGAGTTCGCGGTTGGCGGCGGACTCGCCGAACTCGTGGCTGAATCCGTGCTCCATGACCGCGTCGAGGGTGCCCGTGCCCGAGGTGATGTAGTCGTCCACGACGAGGCCCATCAGACAGTCGCTCTCGATCGCGATCGTCCGGTAGCCCTCCTGCTCGACAAGTTGCCGGAAGAGGTCGTTGCGCAGGTCGAGCGGAGCGTCCACGCCGTGGGTGGGCTCGCCCAGGGCGAGCACCCGGGGCCGGGGCGGAAGCATCTTCATCACGGTGGCGGCGTCGACGGCATGGGCGATGTCCTTGATGTCAGTTGCCATGCCTTAAACGGTATCGTTGAACATGCGGTTGAAACTTTTCCCGCTGGCTCCCGTATATCATGGGCTTCGTGGCACAGAACCTTCAAAGCCGTAGACAGCTCAGGCCGGTCGATCTGGCGCGCGGGCACGGTCTGTCCACGCAGGCCGTCCGGAATTACGAGGAGGCCGGCATCCTTCCGGCCGCCGATCGCACGCCTCACGGCTACCGCGCCTATACGCCGCTGCATGTGCGGGCCCTGGCCGCGTTCCTCGCCCTGGTGCCCGGCCACAGCCACCACACGGCGACGTCGATCATGCGGGCGGTGAACGAGGGCGAGGAGGACGAGGCGTTCCGCCTCATCGCCGAGAGCCACGCCCAACTGCTCGACGACCGGCGGACACTCCAGGCCGTGGAGAACGCGCTCCGCGATCTGGCGCCCACCACCGCGCCGTCCGAACCCGCGTCAGCGGCGGCGGTGTCGGTGTCGGTGTCGGCGGCAGCAGCGTCCGAGCCCGGCGGCACGTTCATCGGGCCGCTGGCGGATCAGCTCGGCATCCGGCCCGCGACGCTGCGCAAGTGGGAGCGCGCCGGGCTGGTGCGCCCGCGCCGCGATCCGCTGACCGGATACCGCGTCTACGACGAGGCGGATGTACGGGACGCCCGGCTGGCCCACCAACTCAGGCGCGGCGGCTATCTGTTGGAGCAGATCGCCCCGCTGATCGCCCAGGTGCGCGCGGCCGGCGGGCTGGAGCCGCTGGAGGCCGCGCTGCACGACTGGCGCGCCCGGCTGTCCGCGCGCGGGCGGGCGATGCTGACCGGAGCCGCCGAGCTGGAGGCGTACCTCCGCGAGCGCGGCTGAGACGTCGGCGGGCGAGTCGGGCGCCGTCGCCGCTCGCACGACGGCACCCGACTCGCCCCGTGGGCGCGGACGGGCGGACGGGGCGGACGGGGCGGACGGGGCGGATGTACGTGGTCGATCCGCGCCCCGCGCTTCCGGTCAGCCGGATCCGCCGGCTTCCCCCTCGCGCTCCCCCGTTCCCCCCGCTCCCCCGGCTTCGGCGGCCTCGGCGGCGTGCTTGATGTCCGCCAGCCGCCGGTCCCAGTCGACCGCGAGCGCGGCCATCCACCGCGCCGTCGCGTCCAGCGCCGCAGGCCGTACCGCGTACCGCACCTCGCGTCCGACCCGGCCACCGGACACCAGCCCCGCCGCGTCCAGGACGGCGAGGTGCTTGACCACCGCCTGCCGCGAGACGGGAAGCCGTGCCGCGAGAGTGGTCGCGGTCACCTCGCCGAGTGCGGCGAGCAGTTCGAGCAACTGACGTCGCGTCGGGTCGGCGAGCGCGACGAGGACGCTGTCGACGGCCTCGCCGGCGTCTCGGCGTTCGTCCGTCACACCGACGGCTGTTCCGCACGCGCCTTGAGCTCGCCGAGTTCCTGGGGCCAGCCGATGGTGTTGTCCTTCACCGCCTGGCGGCGCAGCTCCTCGGACCCGCCCAGCGCCGCGAATCCGCTCTCGACGACGCGCAGCCGCGTCCCGTCGCCTTCCGCGGCCAGCGTGAACTCCACGAGGGTGCTGTTGTCCTCGCGCAGCTCCTGGCCGGGGAACGCGCTGGCCCAGCGGTAGGCCAGGTACGTCGGCGGCTCGACCTTCTCCACTTGTACGGGGAACTCGCCGTACTCGGCGTTCTTCGCCAGGATCGAGTCACCTTCCTTCGCCACCGTGCCGGGCAGACTCTCCTTGTCGGCCACCCAGAAACCGGGCTGGGCCACCAGTGTCCAGACCCGCTCCAGGGGTGCCGCGATCAGGGTTTCGCGTTCGATCCGGTCCTCGCTCATGAGATTCCTCCATCGCTGCCGTTGAGTGCAACTCCAGAGTTGCACATCAGCCATCCAGGCGCAACCCGAGAGTTGCACTATGGCCGAGCGGTGCGTCGTCGGCGGCCTCCGCGCGTGCGACCGACGGCGTACGCCCCGGAACGCGATGCGCGCTCAGGGGCGTACGGTCACTCCTGCCCGGCGTCCCGGGCCACGCGTCAGTCCACGATCATGGTGTTGAGCGGCGCCGCTCCGGCCTTCGGCGCGAACGCGCCGCCGAAGTAGCCCTCGACCTCGGCCTTCTCGGCCGTGTTGGGGTAGGCGTTCGTACAGGTGGTGCCCGCGCTGGAACCGGACATCAGGCTCGTGCAGGGGCCGGGCTTACGGTCCGGCAGGCCCAGGATGTGGCCCAGTTCGTGCGACGAGATACGGATCGTGTTGTGCCCCTCGTTCACCGCCTGCCGTCCGATCCAGACGGTTCCGTTGCCCAGCGACGTGGTGAGCGCGCGGGGCCAGCCGTTGTCCGCCAGGACTCGTATATTGGCGGGTTGGCCGGCCGCGGACGGCCGCAGTTCGACGGCGTCGACGCTCTCGTTCCAGATCGCCGCGCCTCGATCGACGGCGGACCTGAACTCCGCCGAACCGCTGGCGTCGTAGGTGACCACACGCGCGGCCAGGGCCCCGCCCGCGTCTGCGGCGGGGGCGGCCACGGCCTGGCCACCCAGCAGGGAAAAGGTCACGGCCAGTGCGGCGGCGAGAGCGCCGGTCAACTTACGTACGTGCATGGTCGACCTCCTTACATCAGAGACAGTCGTGCACATGACATGCCTTGCTCCTGCTCACTGCCCAGCGAGGAGTGACACCAATCCGTCAATCCGACGACCGCGCCGACGACCGCGCGGCGGCCCATCACCCGCCGGGCGCTTGCCAGTTGGGCGTCCACGACGGACGCCGACGCGGCGGCGACGCGGCGGCAATGCGGCGGCAATGCGGCGGCAATGCGGCGGCGACGCGGCGGCGACGCGCCAGGCTGTGGGCCGTGACGTAGCATGGATCACGCGTTTCAGGGCGTTTCCGGTCCGCGGGAAGGGCAGAGCCCACCTGGCACTCGTCGAACAGCACGGCCCGACCTCTTTCCGGCCTGTTCATGCGGACGCCAGGCGCAGACGGAAGGGGGCCGTTGTGCCCATCCATCACCTGCCCGACCACCCCAGCCTCGAACAGTTGCGCAAGCAGGCCAAGAGCCTGCTCCGGCGCGTGCGGGCGAAGGCACCCGAGGGGATCGGGCTCGTCGCCGAGTTCCATCCCCGGCCGCACCGGCCGCCGGAGACGTACAAGCTCGCCGACGCGCAACTCGTCACCGCGCGTATGTACGGTTTCGCGAGCTGGCCCAGGCTGCGCGAACACATCAGCACCGTCGAGCGGTACTCCCGTTCGCCGCACCTGGCCCCGGTGAGCGGCGAACCGTCGGGGGAATTCCTGCGGCTCGGCTGCCTCACGTACGGTACGGACGACCCCGCCCGGACCCGGGAAGCCGAGGTGCTGCTGGCCGGGCATCCCCAACTGCCCACCACGGACGTCTTCACGATGGCGGCCACCGGCTCGGCCGACGCGCTGGCCGACGCGCTGGCCCGCGATCCGGCGCTCGCCCGGACGCAGGGCGGCCCCTTCGGCTGGGAGCCGCTGCTGTATCTGACGTACGCGCGCCTTGAGGCTCCCGGCGCGTACGAGGCGGCGGCCCGGCTGCTCCTCGGGCACGGCGCCGATCCGAACGCCGGATTCCTGTGGGACGGACTGACTTCGCCCTTCACCGCACTCACCGGCGCCTTCGGCGGCGGGGAGGCCGATCAGCCGCCGCACCCGGAAGGCCCGGCGCTGGCACGGCTGTTGCTGGAGGCCGGCGCGGATCCGAACGACAGCCAGAGTCTCTACAACCTCGGCCTCGGCGGCTCCTTCTCGGACGAACCCGCCCATCTGCGGCTGCTGTTGGAGTTCGGCCTCGGCCACGGTGACGGCGGGCCGTGGAAAGCGCGGCTGGGCCCGACGTTGCCGTCCCCCGAGCAGATGCTCCGGGACGAGCTGGCCACGGCCGCACTGCGCGGCGGCCCCCGGCGCACCCGGCTGCTCCTCGCGCACGGCGCCGAGGTGGACGGGATCGGCGGGCATCCGGTGTACGAGGGGCGCACACCGTACGAACTGGCCCTGCTGAGCGGTCACTTCGAGGTCGCGGAGATCCTTGCCGAAGCGGGCGCCACTGCCGTACACCCCACCTAGATCCGTCGGGGGTCCGCACCGGCTCAGCCCACCGGTGCGGACCCCCGCGTCCCGCGACGCCTACGTACCTGATGTCTCGTCACGTGCGCCCAACAGCAGCCCTGTTGCGGCGACGAGCACCCCGATCAGTGCGTACAGGAAGGCGGTTCGGAAGCCGTCGACGCCCGCGTCGGCGACGGCGACTGCCACCAGTACCGCGAGGCCGAGCGAGCCGCCCAGTTGGTCCACGGAGCGCTGGACACCCGCCGCCGTTCCCGCGTCGCGCTCGCCGACGCCGTGCAGCGCGGCGTTCTGGAGGGCGAGGAGACCGATGCCCATTCCGGCGGCCACACCGGCCATCCCCGGCAGCACGTCGACGGCGTATGAGCCCTCGTCGGGGAGCCGGGCCAGCCAGGCGAGGCCCGCCGCCGTGACCGCCAGACCGACCATCGCGGTGTGCTTCACACCGAGCGCACCGATGAGCCGGGGCACCTGCGAGATGGTCAGCAGCAGCACGGCGCAGAACGGCAGAAAGGCCAGCCCCGCCCGCAGCGGACCGAGCGAGAGTACGTCCTGCGTATAGAGCGTGAGCAGGAAGAACGCGGTGGACAGGGCCGCACTCAGCAGGATGGTCACGGCGTTCGCCACGGCCCGTGTGCGATGCGCGAAGAAGGAGAGCGGTACGAGCGGATGGCGCGTACGCGCCTCGACCGCCACGAAGGCGATCACCAGCAGCGCGCCCGCCGCGATCGCGGCAGGTGCCGACTCCAGCACTCCGTACACCAGACTGAGCGGACCCGCCGTCAGCAGTACGGCGCCCGGCAGATCGAGGCGTCCGGTGCGCACGCGCGGTCCGTCGGGCGGCAGCAGCCTCGGCGCGATCAGCAGGACCGCCGCCGCGAGAGGCACATTGATGCCGAAGATCCAGCGCCAGTGCAGCAGTTGGGTCAGTATGCCGGACAGCAGCACACCGGCGACGAGCCCGCTCGCCGAGATCGCGCCCCAGATGCCGAGCGCCCTGGCCCGTTCGACGGGTTCCGGGAAGAGGAGCGCGATCAGCGACATCGCCGCGGGTGAGGCCAGCGCCTCGCCCGCGCCCTGGGCGAAGCGGGCGACGATCAGCGTCGGGAGGTCGGGCGCCAGCCCCGCGGCGAGCGAGGCGAGCGCGAACACGGCGGCACCGAGCAGGAACATCCTGCGCCTGCCGAGCAGATCGGTGACCCGGCCGCCGAGCAACAGCAGACCGCCGCCGACGAGGGTGTATCCGGTGACGACCCAGGAGAGCGAGGCGGTCGGGGCATGGAACTGCGCGCCGATGGACGGCAGCGCGACGTTGACGACAGTGACGTCGACGGCGATGAGGAACTGAAGGAGGGAGAGCAGCGCGAGAGCCGGCATCCGACGATCGGGCGGACATGCGGGTGCCTTGGGAAGGGCGTTCATGAAGTGGGTTCTCCAGGCAGCGGACTTCACGGCCGACAGGCCGTAGGACGCTTCCGTGCCGGCACGCCGATCAGACCCCACCGGCCAGGACCGGTACGGCTGCGGCCGTGGAACGGCACACCTGGACTACTTCGTGACTGCGACACCCATACGGGGATGGTAGCGAGGCCCCTGACCGGCCCTCGCGCGCGGGGTGCGATGCGGGGGGCCTCGCGGCCCTCAGTGCCCGGACGCGCCGGTGAGCGCTCCCGCCAGTGCCACCCGCAGTCGCTCGTAGCCGGGGGCCAGCCGGCGCAGCCCCAGCAGCAGCCCGGGGTCGTCGCGGGTGATGAGAGGCTCCTGGAGCGAGCCGACATGCCGGGACAGTTCCGCCGCGACGGCGGCGGGTCCGGGCAGTTCCAGCAGGGTCAGGCACGCGGACGCGTCGGAGAGGCGGCGTGCGCCCACCCGGATCGCGAACGAACCCAGCAGACCCCGGGTGGCATCCTCAAGTCCCCGCTCCACGAGGGCGGCGAAGCCGTCGACGCCCTCCGCTCCCCCGAGCGTGCCGGGCGGGGCGGGCAGGTCCGTACGGCCGGACAGCCACGCGACCGCTCGCGGCAGCGACCGCCGAAGCGCCTCGACGGCGCTCACCTCCCGCTCCCGTACGAAGTCCGACCGCATCACGAACGGCCGGTCGCTGTAGTCGACCGTGTCCGCCCGCCACGCGTCGAGGAAGGCGGGCGCCGACAGCGTCGCGTAGGGGTGCCCTTGCGGATCGTGCAGCAGTACGGCTCCGTCGTCGGCGGCGAGCACCGCCACGTAGTGGTCCCCGAAGCCCGGTGCGGGGGTGCCGGGCCGGTAGAGCAGAAGTCCCATGTCCACGGGGCCCGCGAGCACCGGGCCCCGGGCGCAGGCGTCCTTGAGCCGGGCGTACGCCTCCTGCGGTGTGCCGCCTGCCGTGTGCGCGCAGCGCAGGCCCAGGAGGTCGACGGCCTCGTCCAGTCCGCGTTCCGGGTCCCAGCCGTACGGGTCGAACAACGGGAGGGTGCCGCCGAGCAGTTGGAACCCGAAGGGCGAGCCGGTCAGCGTCTCGATCACGGCGGACGGCGGGACTTCCCCGGCCCCCGCGACCATCGCCAGCGAGTGGGTGTAGCAGTAGGGGCCGGAGCCCTGGTACGTGATCATGCGAGACCTTCCGTCGCTGGACCTGTCGACCGGCCTGTCGACCGGCCGAGGACGGCCAGTCCAGAGGTTCACACCGGGGCAAGGTCAAGCCGCGCGTGTCCGTCGAAGTCATCGGCGTGACGGTTCTCATTTGTGGTTTCCGTCTACACATATGGACGACGGGGAGCTAGGCTGCCGCCGTCGTATCCACGTATCCACCGGAGGTCTCAGGGTGCGCGACCCACTGATCGACGAGCCGCACCGGATCCAGGGCATTCGTGTCACGCCGGTGGCGTTCCGCGATCCGCCGCTGCTCAACACCGTTGGCGTCCATGAGCCGTTCGCCCTGCGAGCCGTCGTGGAGGTCGTCACCGAATCCGGGCTGACCGGGCTCGGCGAGACCTACGGTGACCTCGCCCATCTCGAGCGGCTGCGGCTCGCGGCCGCAGAGCTGACCGGGATCGACGTCTGGCATGTTCAGGAGATCGCCCGCCGTATCGCGGTGGTTCTGGCCGCCGACACCGGTACGGGCGGACATGGCATGAGCGGCATGGTCACGGGCAGCAGAACCGCCGACCGCGTGCTGTCGGCGTTCGAGGTGGCGTGTCTCGACATCCAGGGCAAGGTGCTCGGACGGCCCGTGAGCGACCTGCTCGGCGGCGCCGTACGGGACCGCGTCGACTACAGCGCGTACCTCTTCTACAAGTGGGCGGGGCATCCCGGTGCCGAGCCCGACGAGTGGGGGGCCGCGCTCGGTCCGGACCAACTGGTCGCGCAGGCGCGGCGGATGATCGACGAGTTCGGTTTCACCGCGATCAAGCTCAAGGGTGGAGTGTGTCCGCCCGAGGAGGAGATCGAGGCGATCAAGGCGCTGCGCCGGGCCTTTCCCGGTCATCCACTGCGGATCGATCCCAACACCGCCTGGAGCGTGCCGACTTCCATCCACGTCGGCACCGAACTCGGCGGAGTGATCGAGTACTTGGAGGACCCGACCGCCGGGATCGACGGGATGGCGAGAGTCGCGCGTGAGGTTCCCATGCCGCTCGCCACCAATATGTGTGTGGTGGCCTTCGACCAGATCAAGCCCGCCGTCGCCCGGGACGCGGTGCGAGTCGTCCTCTCCGACCACCACTTCTGGGGCGGTCTGGGCCGCTCGCGCACGCTCGCCGGTGTCTGCGACACCTTCGGGCTCGGGCTGTCGATGCACTCCAACTCCCATCTGGGCATCAGCCTCGCGGCGATGACTCATCTGGCCGCCGCCACACCCAATCTCAACTACGCCTGCGACACCCACTGGCCGTGGAAGCGCCCGGACGAGGACGTGATCGTGCCCGGTGCGCTGACGTTCCGGAACGGCTCGGTGGCGGTACCGACCGCACCGGGGCTGGGGGTCGACCTCGACCGCGACGCCCTGGCCAGGCTGCACGAGCAGTACCTCGCGTGCGGTATCCGTCAGCGCGACGACACCGGGTACTACCGCCGTACCACCGAACCGGCCTTCGACCCGACCCCGCCGCGATGGTGACCGGGGGTACGGCGAGAGGCACGGAACGGCGGGAGGCGACATGAGGATCGTGCTGACCGACCCCATCCTCACCCGTTTCTCCGCCGAGTTGAGCCGGGGCGGCTCGGACGGTCACGACTGGGAACTCCTCGCCGACCGGCCGGACGCCGATGTCGTACGGCGGCTGCCGGCCGCCGACGTACTGGTGGCCTCCCGGCTCACCGCGCCCATGGCCGCCACCGCCGGGCGACTGCGGCTCGTCCATGTCACCGGCGCGGGGTACGACCGGATCGCGATGGACGCGCTCGGTCCCCGGACCACCGTGTGCAACACCTTCCACCACGGCCCCTCCATCGCCGAACACGTCGTGATGACCACGCTGATGCTCTCCCGCCGCGTGCCGCGCGCGGACCGGCTGATGCGCGAGGGGAGTTGGGAGTCGGTCGCCGTGGACCCCGGCGTACCCCTGGGCACGACGCTCGCGGGCCGTACGGTCGGCGTCGTCGGACTCGGCGAGATCGGCGGGCAGGTGGTGCGGGCGACGACCGCGCTGGGTATGCGGGCCCGCGCGGTACGGCGCGATCCGCGGGCACCTGTACCGGCCGATCTGCGACTGGACCGGGTGGACGGCGAGGACGGGCTGGACGACCTGTTGGCGGGCTCGGACGTCGTCGTGCTGACCGTGCCGCTGTCGGCGGCGACGACCGGTCTGATCGGGGCGGCACGACTCGCCCGGATGCGTCCGCACGCCCTGCTGATCAATGTGGCGCGCGGTCCCCTCGTCGAGGAGGACGCGCTGTTCGACGCGCTGGCCGGGCGGCGGATCGGCGGGGCGGGGCTGGACGTGTGGTGGAGCCATCCCAAGGACGGCACCGGGGCGCGCGGTTACACCCGCCCGTTCCATACGCTCGACAACGTCGTGATGACACCTCACCACTCCGGCCACACCCAGGAGACGTTCGCCGACAGGGCGCGGGAGATCGCCGACAACATCGGCCGGCTTTCCAGGGGCGAGCCACTGACGAACGTGGTGCGCGACGGGCGCTGAGTACGGCACCGATCGCCCCTCGGATCAGACGAACTGACGCACCGTCAATAGTACGGCGCCCGCGACAGCCAGCACCGTCGCCACGGCTCTCGCCCGCCCCACGTTCAGCTTGTCGGACAGCGGGCGCGCCACCAGCACGCCACCGGCGGCGGCAGGAGCCAGCAGCACCGAGTAGCGCAGACTGTCGGCGTGCACCGCGCCGACAGCCGCGAGCGCGGCCAGGCTCATCAGCGAACCGGCCAGGAAGAACCCGCTCATCGTGGAGCGCAGCTCCGGCCCCGTCATGCGCTGCCACACCAGGGCCATCGGCGGGCCTCCGATGGACGTCGCCGTACCCATCAGCCCCGACGCCATCCCCGCCAGCATCACGGCGCGCCGCGTCGGACGCGGCCGGAAGCCGCGCACGCTGGCGACGACACCCACCACGACCACCCCGGCGACACAGAGCGCCAGCCACCGTGCGGGCAGCAGGGCCACCAGCGCCGCGCCCGCGATCACGCCCGGCACCCGGCCGATCAGTGCCCACCCCGCTCCCCGGAGGTTCACATGCGCGCGGTCCAGCAGCAGTACGGCGGCCGTGACGGCGGTGGCGAGCAACAGCACCACGGGTACGAGTGAGGGCGCGACCAGCGCGATCACCGGAGCGGCGAGCAGCCCGAGGCCGAATCCGATCGACACCTGGAACACCGTGCCGATCAGGACGACCGCGGAGAGCAGGGCGAATATCGGCAGGCTCACCTGCCCGCCGAACGGGTGCCCACGGGCTCGATGCTCAGCGGGAAGTGGCACCGTCCCTCGTGCGGCTCCAGCCGCGTACCCGGCACACCGTCACGCGCGCGTACCTGTGGCGCTTCCCCGGCGCACTTGTCGACCGCCTGCGGGCAGCGCGTACGGAACCGGCATCCGGACGGCGGGTCGAGCGGCGAGGGGATCTCCCCGCTCAGCAGCGGGCGGTCGCCGCGTGGCGCGGCTCCGGTGACGTCCAGCGCGGGCGCCGCCGACATGAGCGCCGAGGTGTACGGGTGCAGCGGCCGGTCGAACACGTCCTCGGTGGCGCCGTGTTCGATGACCTTGCCGAGGTACATGACGGACACCCGGTCGGCGACGTGCCGCACCACCGACAGGTCGTGGGAGATGAACACGTAGGAGACCTGGAGCCGTTGCTGAAGATCGGCGAGCAGATTGAGTACCTGTGCCTGCACCGACAGGTCCAGCGCGGACACCGGCTCGTCGCACACGATCAGATCGGGATTCAGCGCCAACGCGCGGGCGATGCCCAGCCGTTGGCGCTGCCCGCCGGAGAATTCGTTCGGGAAGCGGAAGGCGTCGCCCGCCCGCAGTCCGACGAGGTCGAGCAGTTCGCGTACGCGGGTCTCCCGGGCCCGCGCGGTGGGTGCCACGTCGCGGTGGGTGCGCCACGGTTCGCCGATGATGTCGGCCGCCGGCATCCGGGCGTTGAGTGAGGCGAAGGGGTCCTGGAACACCATCTGCACCCGTCGGCGCCAGGCCAGCAGCTCCTTCTTCTTCAAGGAGAACGGGTCGGTGCCGTCGAAGCGTACGGTCCCGGCGTCCGGTCGCTCCAGCAGGAGCAGCACCCGGGCGAGGGTGGACTTGCCGCAGCCGGACTCGCCCACCACCCCGAGTGTTTCGCCCCGGCCGAGGCGCAGGTCGACGCCGTCGAGCGCGGTCAGCCTGTTGTGTCCGGCGGCGTTGCGCGGGACGCGGAACGACTTCGTCACCCCATCCACTTCCAGCAGCGGCGCCGACGTCGCTCCGGACGCCCCGGAGACCCCGGAGGCCCCCGAGGTGGTTTTCTCAGACACGGGCAAGCTCCTCGGAGAAGTGGCAGGCGACCGCGCGGCCCGCCCCGTCGTCGCTCACGAGGCGGGGGCGTACCTCGGCGCAGCGTTCGCGCGCGAGCGGGCATCGCGCCTGGAAGACGCAGCCCGGTGGCACCGCGCTCAGCTCGGGCGGGCTGCCGGGTACGGCGGGCAACGGCCCGCCCCTCTCGGCGTGTTCGGGTACGGAGTCGAGCAGGCCCTTGGTGTAGGGATGGCGGGGATTCGCGAACACCTCGCGTACCGGCCCGGTCTCCACCACATTGCCCGCGTACATGACCGCGACGTCGTCGGCGCGTTCGGAGACCACGGCGAGGTCGTGGGTGATCAGCAGGACCGCCATGTCGTGCTCGGCCTGGAGATCCCGCAGCAACCGCATGATCTGCGCCTGGACGGTGACGTCGAGAGCGGTTGTCGGCTCGTCGGCGATCAGTACGTCGGGGCCGAGCGCGACGGCCATCGCGATGAGCAGCCGCTGGCGCATACCGCCGGAGAACTGGTGCGGATACGAGCGCGCGCGTACGCGGGGTTCGGGGATGCCGACGCTCTCCATCAGCTCGACTGCCTTGTCCCGAGCCTGGCGCCGCGACAGACCGCGGTGGATACGGAACGGCTCGCCAAGCTGTTTGCCCACGGTCTGTACGGGGTTCATCGCGGTGAGCGCGTCCTGAAAGACGATCGACAGTACCGGTCCGGCGAGCCGCTTGCGGGCGGTGGCGCTCAGTCGCAGTACGTCGGTGCCGCCGACCCGGATCGCTCCGCCCGCCACGTCGGCGACGGGTTCCAGCAGCCCGGCGATCGACTGGGCGGTCATCGACTTGCCGCAGCCGGACTCGCCGAGCAGTGCGAGTGTGCGTCCCTTGTCCAGGGTGAAGCTGACCGAGTCCAGGGCGCGGACGGTGCCGGAGGGCGTACGCAGATCGACGCTGAGCCGTTCGACCTCCAGCGCCCGGCGGCCCGTGGTGCTCTCGGCCAACACGCCGTCGGACTCGGCCACTTCAGCCTCCGCAGCCGCCTCAGCCACCTCAGCCACCTCGGGCGCCGGCGCCGTACCCTCTCCCGCCACCGGCCCGGCCGCCGGCCGCCGGCGCTTGTTCCTCGGCAGCGTCAGACGCCAGCGCTGCGCGGGGTCCGTCGCGAGCCGTACCCACGCGGCCAGCACCGTGGCCGACACGGTGGTCAGGACGATCGCCAGTCCGGGCAGTACGGCGATCCACCAGGCCGTCTGGAGATACTGGCGGCCCTGCGCGACCATCAGTCCCCAACTGATCTCCGGCGGCTGGATGCCGATACCGAGGAAGCTCAGCGACGACTCGGTCAGCATGACGAAGCAGAAGTCGAGCGTGGCGACCGTCAGCAGCGTGGGCATGGCGATCGGCAGGATGTGCCGGTAGATCGTCGGCCAGGTGCCCGCCCCGAACGTCCGGGCCGCGTCCACGAACAGCCGGCTCCTGAGTTCAGCGCCCTCGGCGCGCGCGGTCCGCAGATAGACCGGGATCCGGGCGAGCGCGAGGATCAGCACGATGTTGGTGGCGCTCGGCGCGAAGACGTAGAGCACGACGACCGCGAGCAGCAGGGAGGGGAAGCTGAGGATCACATCCGCCACCCGCATCGCGGCGCTTTCGCGCCAACCGCCCCGGTAGCTCGCCCACATACCGATCGCGGAGCCGATCACCAGCGAGCACACCACCGCCGGCAGGGCGACGGACAGCGTCGTCGCGGCGGCTTCGACGAGCCGCGCCAGGACGCTGCGGCCCAGGACGTCCGTACCGAGCAGACCGTAGAAGCCGTGGTCGAAGGAGGGCGGGCGCAGCGAGGCGGTCAGGTCCTGCCGGGTGGCGCGGTCGCCGATCAGCAGGGGGCCGGACAGCGCGATCAGGAAGACCAGTGCGAGGAGTACGGCGGCGACGGCCGCGACCCGGTCCTTGCCGAGGAGGGTCCACCAGCGGGGCGGTCGGGTGCGGGGAGCGTCGGTACCGGTCGGTGGGTCTGCGGTGGCGGTGACGGTGGTGGTCATCGTGGCTCCTTCTCTCACGCCGGTACGGCCTGCCGTACGCGCGGGTCGAGCAGCGCGTAGCAGACATCGATGAGGATGTTCAGGGCGAAGATCGTCAGGGCCGTCAACAGGACGGCCGCCTGGAGAACGGCGAAGTCCCGCTGGAGAATCGAGTCGATCATGAGCTTGCCGATGCCCGGCCAGCCGAAGATCGTCTCGACCACCACCGCACCGTTGACGAGGCCGATCGTGAGGTCGCCCGCGACGGTCAGGGCGGGCGTGATCGCGTTGCGCAGCGCGTGCCCGAACACCACCCGTTTCTCGCTCGCGCCCTTGCTGCGGGCCACCTTGACGTACGGCGCGGACAGCGCGGCGACCATGGCTCCCCGGACCACCTGGACGAGCACGCCGAACGGGCGGATCAGCAGGGTGGCGATGGGCAGTACCCATACCTCCGGCCCGCCGGAGACGCCGGAGGTGGGCAGCAGCGCCAGATTCACACCGAAGATCAGTACGCCGGTGATGGCGAACCAGAAGTCCGGGATGCTGGCGGCGGCCATCGCCAGGAAGCTGGCGATCCGGTCGGCGACGGAGTTGGGCCGGTACGCGGCGAGGCTCCCGATCAGGACCGCGCCCAGCGCCGCGATGGCCATCGTGACGGCCGCGAGCTGGAGCGTCGCGGGGAACGCGGTCAGTGCCATGTCGGCGGCCGACTGCCCGGTGCGCAGCGACGTACCGAAGTCGAGGCGTACCACTTGGCCGAGGTAGTCCCACAGTTGGGCGCCGATCGACTGATCGAAGCCGTGCTCGGCGGAGAACGCGGCGCGCTGGTCGGGGGTGGCGCTCAGCGGCAGGTAGAGGTTGACCGGGTTGCCGGTCAGCCGTGCCAGGCAGAAGACGCCGAACACGACGAAGACCAGCGGGATCGCGCTCGACACGATCCGTTTGCGCAGGAAGGTCGTCATGTCAGCGGCCCTTTTCCTCGGCGGGGGTGACGGCGGCCAGCCGTAGTTCGTCACCGGTGGCGGAGTTGGGCTCGTAGCGCACGGATGAGGACAGGCCGAGCAGTCCGCGCATGTGCGCGAGATGGACGTACTGCGCGACGGCCTCGTTCTGGTAGGCGAAGACCTCGGCGAAGGCCTTCTGCCGCTGCTCGCCGGCCAGCGCGGTCGCCGCCGCGACCCGCCGGTCCAACTCCCGTGTCCCGAAGGTCGATTGGGGGCTCTTGCTGAGCAGGTACTGACTGGCGGTGAACGCCGCGTCGCCCGCCTGGTTGCCGTGCATGATCAGCAGCGCGATCGGTCCGACGTTCTCGGGCAGGGGCCGCAGTTGGTACTGGAGGTGCGCGGCGGTGTCGGTCATGAGGATCTTCACGTTCAGCCCCAGTTGTGCCATCTGGTACTGAAGCGCCTCGGCCGTCTCGGCGACACGCGGGAACTGTCCGTTGCGCGCGACGAGGGTGATCCGCCGGTCGACGGGTACGCCGTCCGCCGCCGCCGCCTTCACGAGCGCGCGGGCGGCCTCGGAGTCGGGCGTCGTCGGGGTGAGGTCGTCGTTGAATCCGACCACGCCCTTCGGTACGAGTTGCGCGGCGGGCTCGCCCAGTTCGCCGAAGAGGGTGTCGGAGATGGCCTGCCGGTCGATGACCATGTCGATCGCCTCGCGGACCCGGATGTCGTCGAGCGGGGCCTCGCGCCCGTCGAGCCGTAGCGCCGTCGTCTCGTTGTTCGGATAGGCGACCGAGTTGCCCTCGGTGGCGTCCTTGGGGTCGAGAGCGGTCGCGAGGTCGGCCTCGCCCTTGGTGATCATCGCGGCGCGGACGCTCGGTTCGGACCGCCATACGTAGCGGGCGCGGGCGAACGCGGGCGCCTTACCCCAGTAGGTGTCGTTGCGGTCGAGCGTGATGGACACACCGGTCTGCCAGTTGCCGATGGCGTACGGGCCGGTGCCGACCGGCTCTCTGACCTTGGCCTCGGTGCTGGTCGTCCGCGGCACGATCTCGATGAAGCTCAGCCGCAGGGGAAGGATCGGGTCGGGCTTCGCGGTGGTGACCGTCAGCCGGGTGGCGCTCGTGGCGCGTACCTCGACACCGGAGTCGTCGAAGACGTAGCCGTCCACGTTGCAGGAGAGATCGGAGTTGACGGCGCGGTCGATGGAGAACGCGGCGTCCTTCGCCGTGAACTTCCGCCCGTTCTGGAAGGTGACACCGGGTCGGGTGTCGAAACTCCACGTGGTGGGCGTGGTCTGGCGCCAGGCCGTTGCGAGCAGTGGTCGCAGCTCGCCGGAGGTGGGGTCACGTTCGATGAGCGGTTCGGTGACGTTGGAGCGGACCACGACGCCGGTCGAGGCGAGTGACGACTCGCAGGGTTCGAGGGTCGGCGGCTCCTGGTCGAGCACGATCCGCAGGGTGTTGCCGCCGGCCGCGCCGACAGCGCCCCCGGTGTCGCTGTTCGCGACGGTGCACGCGCTGGTGAACAGCAGTGCTGTGGCGGCGAGGACGGCGGCCGGGGCCGTACCGCGTCGACGGCGGGCGGGCGGGGCCGATGGACATGCGGATGGACGTACAGATGGACGTACGGAAGACAGCATCGTCTCTCCGATGGGCTGAGTTGGTGCTACCGGAGTCGCAGAGCCAGCGAGAGCTGTCTATAAATGCGGACCCAGTCTGCATTTGTAGACGGAACCGTAGGCTCGCCCTCTGGGGCCGTCAAGGGGTGGGGCGAGAGATCCCGGAGGCGCCGCACCCCGTCACGGTGGGCTTCCGCACCGCGCTGAGCACGGAGTTGGCGCTCACGGCCGACCGCGCGCGGCGGCTCTCCACGACGCCCCGATGCCGAGTCTGCCGGGCGCGGGAAGGCCGGTCGAGGCGGTTTACGTGTGGGTGCCGACCCGTCGGCGGTGCTCCGCGCCGGCCGGTCATGCTCAACGGGTATCAACTGATGCGTTCTTGGTGTTAGACAGGTATCGCTGGCACCCATACGCTCCGGGCAGTCCCTCGACCCTGGAGCACCACCATGACGCTGTTCGCCCCGGAGACCCTGCGGTCCGTCCTCGGTACAGGACTGCTGTCCTTCCCCGTCACCCACGCGCGTGCGGATCTCAGCTTCGACGAGGACGCCTACCGCGAACACCTCGCCCGCCAGGGCTTGTTGCCGACGTCCGGTGTCTTCGCGGCGGGCGGCACCGGCGAGTTCTTCGCCCTCACGCCCGGCGAGGTGGCCCGGGTCGTACGGGCGGCCCTCGCGGCGACTCCCGACACCAAGCCCGTGGTGGCACCGGCCGGTTACGGCACGGCGCAGGCGGTCGCGATGGCACGCGACGCCGAGGCGGCGGGCGCGTCGGGCGTCTTCCTGCTGCCGCCGTATCTGAGCGAGCTGTCCCAGTCGGGGCTGGTGGCCCATGTCCGGGCGGTGTGCGAGGCGACGGGCCTCGGTGTGATCGTCTACCACCGCGCCAACGCCGCGTTCGGCTTCGACGCCGTGCGGGAACTCACCGACGTCTGCCCCAACCTGATCGGGTTCAAGGACGGCATCGGTGACGTCGACCTGATGACTCGTATCCATGCCCGGCTGGACGGGCGGCTGCTGTCCATCGGCGGTCTGCCCACCGCCGAGACGTACGCGCTGCCGTATCTGGAGATGGGCGTCACGACCTATTCGTCGGCGCTGCTCAACTTCATCCCGGAGTTCGCGCTCGACTTCTACGACGCGGTGCGCGCACGCGACGCCGCGACGGTCTACCGCAAGCTCGACGAGTTCGTCCTGCCCTACCTCGACATCCGCGACCGGCAGCCCGGCTACGCGGTGTCGATCGTGAAGGCCGGGCTGCGGGCGGTCGGCCGGGATCCGGGCCCCGTACGCCCGCCGCTGACCGATCTCACCCCGGCCGAACTGGACGAACTCAAGACGCTGGTGGCGAAGGTGCTTCCCGCATGACCTCCTCCCCCGCGCCGGACTCCCCCGCGCCGGCACCTGGAGTCGCGCCCGGCTCCCGCGAAGGAATCGTCCTCCAGGTCTGCCCGCTGCCCGCCTCGCTGGAGTCCGCGCTGGCGGCACACCACCGCACCGTACGGCTGACGGAGCTGCCCGACCCCGCCGCGTACCTGCGCGAACACGGCGACGAGGTGGTGGCCGCCGTGACCCGGGCCCGGACCGGGGTCTCTCACGACCTCATGGACGCGCTGCCCCGGCTCGGCGCCGTCGTCAACTTCGGGGTCGGTTACGAGACGACGGACGTCGCCCGTGCCCGTGCGCGCGGGATCCAGGTGAGCAACACCCCTGACGTGCTTACGGACTGCGTGGCCGACCTCGCCGTGGGCGCGCTGATCGACGTGCTGCGCCGGCTCTCCGCCGCCGACCGTTACGTACGCCGGGGCGACTGGGTTCCGGGCGGCTTTCCCCTCACCACCAAGGTGAGCGGGAAACGAGTCGGCGTGCTGGGCCTCGGCCGGATCGGCCGGGCGATCGCGCGCCGGCTCGAAGGGTTCGGCGTCGAGCTGAGCTACCACTCGCGTACGGCGGCGAGCGACGTGCCGTACCGCTACGCCGACTCACCGCGCGCGCTCGCCGCCGGGGCCGACGTGCTCGTGGTCGCCGCCGCCGGGGGTGCCGGCACCCGGGGTCTGGTCTCGGCGGACGTGCTCGAAGCGCTCGGGCCCAAGGGCTATCTGGTCAATATCGCGCGGGGCAGTGTGATCGACGAACCGGCCCTGGTCGCCGCCCTCGTGGCCGGTGACATCGCCGGCGCCGCGCTCGATGTCTTCGCCGACGAACCGCGTGTCCCGCCGGCTCTGCTGGGACTCGACAGCGTGGTACTCCTGCCGCATATCGCCAGTGGTACGCACGAGACCCGCGAGGCCATGGGGGAACTCGCCTTCCAGAACCTGCACCGGTTCATGACCGAGGGCACCCTGGTCACCCCCGTACCGGCGCCGCTCACGCCGTGATGCCCTGGTACGGCGCCTCGGACCTGCGGGACCGCCGGGCCCCCGCAGCGGCAGCCGCAGCCGTCGCGGCCGTCGCCTCGGCCAGGTGTCGCTTCGCCGAGCGCCGTACCTCGCGGGCCTCGCGCCTGCGGCCGACCCCTTTGAGCATCGTGACCAGCGTGTCGACGTCCCAGCCCAGTCGCTCACCGTGCTTTTCGGGATCGTCCGTGACGAGTTCACGGGCCAGTTCGACCACCCGTTCCATCGTCTCGACGCCTTCCGCTCGCCGGCCGGCCCACCACAGCTCCCAGCCGAACTGCTTCAAGTCCACGAGGTAGCGCAGCTCGTGGGCCACCGGATCCGCGTCGGCGAGCCGGAGCGCGACCTCGAGCGCGTCCTCCAGGGCCGCCAGATCTGGAGTCGGCCCGAGCCGGGCCCGCAGGCCGAGCAGCAGGAGCAGATGGGGACCGTGGAGCGTCAACTCCGTGACGCTCAGATAGCGGTACAGAGCGATCAGCGCGTCGTCGATGGCATCCTGCGTCCCGGCGCCGTACTCGACGCGTTCCGGCTCCGGGTGTATGAGCCGGCGAGGATCGGTGCGGTCGGTCACCACTCCCGCCTCACGGTCGGTGATCGTCGCCTCTTCCGACAGCCCCACGGCCTCCTGCACAGCGCTGAGTATCCCGAGGCTGCTGGCCAGGTCGGCGTCCAGCGCGGCCGGATTGGCCCGTGCCTGGCGGCGGGTGATCTCCACCGCCTCGGTGGCGGCCTCCAGAGCCTCCGTGCGCCAGCCACTCGACCGCCGCCGTTCCTCGGTGAAGGGCAGATGGCGGTTCCTGACCATGCCCTCGTCCCACTGGCCCATCTTCCGCAACATGTGAGCCTTGTTCCCCAGTGCCGCGGACAGCAGTGCTTCATGAGCGGCCGGGGCCCTGCGGGCCAACGGACGCAGGATGTCCACCGCCCGCCGGGTCGCGGCCAGCGCGTCGTCGCCGCGCAGCGCGCTGTCCAGGGCGCTGCCGAAGTTGAGCAACGTGCGCGCCAGAGTGGCGGTGTACGCGTCGGGCCGGGACGCATCCAGGCCGGCGCACAGGCCCAGGGCTTCGCCGTTGGCCGTCAGCGATTCGAGCCATCGGCCGGCGTGCCCGAGGCGGTTGGCGTAGTTCGACAGGGAGAGTACGAGATCGGCGAGGTCGGCGTCGTGTCCCGGTCGCAACCGGCGGCGCCGGATCTCCAGCGCCGACTCCGTCGCCCGCACCGCTTCGTCGTAACGGCGCTCCCGGTTCAGACCGTTGGCGTAGTTGTTCAGGGCGCCGGCCAGGGCTTGTTCGTAAGTGTCCGGATCGGTGTGGGCGAGGTCGCGATAGAGCGCGACCGCCCGCTCCTGGGCGGCCAGGCTCTCGTCGTACAGCCCTGCTCCGCCGAGATTCCAGCCGAGGTTGTGATAGACGACGGCATGCACCGCCGGGTCGTCGGTCGCCGCCAGCCGGTGCTCCGCGAGCCGTACGGCCAGGACGGCGACGGCCGGATCGAGTCCGGCGTCGTCACGGTGCGGCAGGTACGCCTCGATCCGCTCCAGCAATTCGATGTCGATGTCGTCCAGTCTCACCAGCGTGCCCAGCGCGGCGCCACCGGCCGCGACGGCCAGCCAGGGCGCCTCGCGCAGCAGCGGATACAAGTGCGTCGCCCGCAGATGCGGCCAGCGGGCGGCTCCGCTCGCCAGGACGTTCATCGCGCGCGGCAGCCAGGGGATGTCGGGCGCGGCGCTGTCCGTGTGCGGGAGCAGCGCGGTCAGGGCGGGCGGCGCCCAGTCGTACGCGGGGTAGTCGGCGTGGTGGCCCGGCAGGGTGAGGGCGACGAAGTCCTCGGCCAGTCGGTCGGGAATCAGCGGTTCGAGCACCAGGCCCGGCGCCGGGCCGGTGGGATCCGCGGCATCTGTCGCCGGATAACACACCGCGTGGTCGGTGAGCACGGTCTCGGTGGGAAGCGGCAGTCCGAGCGAGTCGACCGCCATCGTGCCGACGGGCCGTTCGACCGCGCCGGTGAGGGCGGCGGCGAAGACCGCGCGGTTCATGACGGCGGGGGGTGTGCGATGGCCGGGCGTTTCGGAGAGCCGTGCCCAGTGGCGTTGTTCCCGGTCGAGCAGGTACGTGGTGAGGCCCGCCGCGTCGGTGGGCGCACGGCGTCCGTGCCGGTGGGCGTCCACGGCTGCCAGCGCCGCCATGTGCACGGTCAGGGTGAGCCCGAACTCAGCTCCGGCCAGCGGCACGGGCGGCCCGACCGTCTCGGGCGCCGCCAGTCCGTAACGCGCGGCGAAGGCGTCACGCGCGGCACGGAACATACCGCTGCGGTCATCGCTCCTGCGGCGACCCTCACCCTCAGCCTCACCCGCGTCCGCGTCCGCGTCGTCACCGGCGAGCGGTTCCAGGGTGTGGCTCGAGGTGGCCGCCTGGACGTCCGCGAGCGTCGCGCGTACGGCGGGCCACATGGTGGTGTCGCGCGCCACGAGCAGCACCCGGGCCGGCAGCTCGGTGTGGTGGAGCAGGGCATTGCTGAGCAGCCAGGCCAGATCGGGCAGCGGCCAGTGGTCCGCGTAGTCGACGATCACCAGCACACCGGCGGCGTTTTCCGTACGCAGGTCCTGGCTGCCCGGCGGCGGCAGTACGGTGCCTGGCCCGTGCACGGCGGTCACCACCAGCCACCCGGCGGCGGCCGACTCGGCGGCCAGGCGCGCGGCGAGACGGCTCTTGCCCTGCCCGCCGGGGCCGTGGAGCCAGCGGGCCGCCAGTGTGCGCGGCGCGTCGCGCCAGTCGCGCAGCTCGGCGAGGTCGTGCTCACGGCCGGTGAACGGCACCACCTCGTGCCGGGCGCTCAGCATTCTGCTGGGCAGTTCGCGCAGCCACTCGGGGTCCGATACGGGCGCGCCCTGCCAGGTCCGCAGGACGTAGACGGGGCGGCCGTCGCCGAACACATGGATGTCCGCGCCGATCACTCCGTACGCGAACCCGCCTTCCGCGCGCACCACTTGGCGGGCGGAGGGTTCTGTCATTACGTTCCCCCTGAAGTCCCCTGTGTGTGAAAGTCAGCGTAGTGCCGGGCAGCGGAGCGAGGCACGAGGAATGTCCGTTCCTTCGAGGGGAATTGGCGGCGAAGGTGGGAGCGAGGGTATGACGGGGCGCGTCATCTGGGAAGACGGCGCCGGGATCGACCGGCAGGCCGCCAAGCACCTCAGGCCCAGGCACCGGAACGTACTCGGCGAGCTGATCACCTCTGTGCCGTTGCCGGACGGGATACGACTGGCGAAGTGGTACGCCGCCCTCTTCCCGCCCGGTCATCCGGACGCCGCCTTCATCGCCCGGCTCGCCGGCGCGGACGAGGAGTTGATGGCGCGGGTGGTCATGACGGCTGCCGACGCGTCCCGTTCGGTGCACCCGCTCATCACCGGCGCCGCCGACTGGCTGTCCTTCGGTGTCAACGCTCCCGTGCTCACCCTCACCAACCACGGATCGGACCGCGTCACCCGCGTCTCCATGCTCCGTGACGGCTCCTGGCACGACTTCTACCACGGCGAGATCACCCACTACGCCGTCGCGTGCATCGACGAGGAGAACGTCATCGCCGTCCGTGACTCACCGGGACACGGCCGGATGGTGATGCACTACAGCCCCGTCGGCTCCCGCCCTGTCACCGAGAGCGGCACGGTTCTGACCGGCATGCGGCCCGTGGGCACGGCCGCCGGCTTCGTCGCGGGTGCCGCGCTGGGGCCGACCGCGCTCGTCGCCGGTCCCGGACTCGGCCCCGGCTTCGCGGACCTGCGGCCGTTCGGGATCGAAACCGCCGACCGTCTGGCCGTCTCGCCGGACGGCGACGCGGTCGCCTTCGGCAGTGGCACCGACATCGTGATCATCGACGCCCGACTGGAACGCCTGATCGCGCGTACGGTCGTCCCCGTGCCGCACGGACCGGTGCGGGAGCTGACGTTCACCGGCCCCGACGAAGTCGTCGCCTGCGCCATGAGCGGCGGGCTCAGCCGGTGGCGTATCGAACCGCACCAGGCCCTGGTCCTGGAGGCGGTCGGCAAGGCACCGCGCCTGAGCGGTCTGTACGCCGTCCCGGCCTGGGGTGTGCTGGTCGGCAAGGCGGGCAGCGAGTCCCGGCACCGGTTCTTCGACCCGGTGACCCTCGAACCGGCCGGTCTGCCGCGTCCCTTGGCGGGACTGCGGGACAGGCCGTGGAATCTGCGCACCGTCTCCGCCTCGGCGAACGGCAGGTTCGCCGCCGTCGGCACCGTCGACCCCACCACGGGCTTCGCCCTCACCATTCACGACTTCCACCACCCACCGGCCCGCCTGCTGCGCCCGGTGGCATCCCTGACCGCGCACGATCACGCGGCGATCGAAGGGGCCCTCACCGGGACCCGCCTGTCCGGCGCGGGCGAACGCCCGGCGCTGGAACTGCTGCGGGACGCGGCGGCGCACCGACTGGGCGGGGCCGAGCGCTCCTGACGCTCGGGCGGCGGGTGCGGGCCGGGCGTCAGGAAGGCGGCCGGGCGTCAGGAGGGCGGCTCGGGGCTGCGGCCGTTGCGGGCCAGCAGGTGTTCGAGGTGGTCGAAGCGGGCGTGCAGGGCGCGTAGTTCCTGGGCCGTGTCCAGCTCTCCCTGCGCCTCGACGTGTTCCACGGCTTGCGCCACCCGGCGCGCACCGCGCGCGGCGCTGCCGACGAACCAGGTGGCCAGGGAGGCGGTGACGATGCTGAAGACCGCGATCCCGACGAGCATCACGATCCCCGCGATGACCCGTCCGGGTGCGGTGACCGGGTACAGATCGCCGTATCCGACGGTGGTGGCGGTCTCGACGGACCACCACAGTGCCAGCGGGAACGAGGTGATGGTGGCGCGGGGCGCCGACGACTCGAAGGGGACGATGATCCAGGAGCCGAGCAGCAGAACGACGACGACACCGACGGCCGCCCACGCGGCGGCTTTCACATGCAGCCGCCGCCACCGCGCGTTGCCCAGCAGCTTGCGTAGTAGATAGAGCGGTGAGAGCGGAGGCATGGACCGAAACTAGCCGTGGCCGGACGGGGCGGAGAGCAGGACACACCCTTACCCCCACCGGGTGCGTGGCCGGGATACGGCTCCACGGCACGGGGCGGCCGATCCGGATCACGTACGACGGCAGGCGCCGGCCCGGCTCGCGCAGGTGCCCATCAGCGTCGCCCGCAGGCTCGAACTGATCGCGAGCACTCCCGGCTTCGAACTCACCGAATCCACCGAATCCACCGAACCCGCCGGGCTGGTACGGGCCACCGTAGCGCTCACCGCGTGGCGACCGCTCGACGGCTGAGGGCCGATGGAGCACCGGGCACCGGCCCGTTCAGGCGAAGTGGTCGTGGTCCGCCAGGACTTCATCGATCACCTGGCGATTCGCGGCGGCCAGTTCCTGGTCCGTGTCGATGTTCTCGGCGAGCAGGAGCAGTGCCTTCCACAGTGCCCATCCACGGGCGCGCGCCCAGGTGCCGTCGTCCTGGCCGACCGCCTGCCGGAAAGCGGCCCTACTGTCGCCGGAGAACATCACCCACGCGATCACCAGATCGCAGGCGGGATCCCCGACCCCCGACTGACCGAAGTCGATGACGGCCGTCAACTGCCCATCCCCGACGAGCAGGTTGCCGAAGGCGATGTCGCCGTGGAACCACACCGGCGCCCCGCGCCACTCGGCGGCGAGCGCGGCCTCCCACACGGCGGTGGCCCGGTCGGTGTCCATGCGGCCCTTGAGCGCGGCCAGACAGCGGCGGGTGTCCTCGTCGTAGTGGGCGGGCGGCGCTCCCCGGTACGCGCTGTGCTCCCCCGCGACCGGGCCGCCCGTGGCATCACAGCGCTGGAGCGCGAGCAGGAACTCGGCCACCTCGACGGCGAACCGTGCCATGTCCCCGATCCGTTCCGGCCGCGCCGTTTCACCGGGCAGCCAGCGGCGCACCGACCACGGGAAGGGATATCCCTCACCGGGAACGCCCAGGCCGAGCACCGTCGGTACGGCGACGTCCAGTTGGGGCGCCAGTCGGGGCAGCCACTCGTTCTCCTTGGCGACGGAGGGGACGTAACCGGCGGCGCTGGGCAGCCGGACCGTCATGGCGTCGCCGAGCCGGTAGGTCCTGTTGTCCCACCCGTCGACCTCCACGGGGGTGACGGGCAGTGCGCTCCACTGCGGGAACTGCGCGGCGATCAGGCGCTTCACGAGGGCGGCGTCGATACCGGCGCGGCCGTCGGGGGGAGTGGAGACCATCCCGCGATGATGATGGCTGGCGATCGCGCCGGGCAACGCATTATCGGGCGACGGGCAGCCGATGGGAGGTCTGTGATGCGTGCCACATTCTGTGGTGCGTTGTCGTTGTCCCGCACGGCACGGGCTTCGTACTGGGTGACAGCAGGATCAACCCCCGTTCGAGTGCGACAGGATGAACGTGCTGAATCTACTTGTGACTCTCGGGCTCACCAGTGCCGCGGCCCTTACCGCCGCGGTGGTTCGGTGGACGAGGGACCGCTCGCGTGAACGGCTGTACCGCGCGATGGCTCAATCCATCGCGCGGGGAGGTTCAATGACGGAGCTTCAGCGAGACGGCAGCGTCTGGGAGTTGCGGATTCCACCGCCCGCCTCGCTCCCCCGGGGAGTCGATGCCGGGGACGGCGGTTGTGGGAGTACGGGAGTTGACCCGTGAGCGATCCCCTCGCCGACTGCGAGGAGTTCTTCACCGCCCACTACGAGGACTTGGTCGCGACGGCCGCTCATATGGTGGCCGGAGACATCCACCAGGCGGAGGAGCTGGTCGCCGACGCGTTCGTGCAGGCGCTGAAGGCGTGGGACCGGATCGACAACCCGCGTCCGTGGCTCGTCGCGGTCATCGCCCGCTGCGTGATCAAGAGGTCGCGGCGCCTTTACGGCCGGGTGCCCAAGCTGGCCCAGATCTGGGCGGCGGAACGCACCTCACCGGCGAACGACCCGGCCACGATCGTCGAACAGCACGAGGACTACGTCCGGGTGATGACGGCGCTGGCCGCCCTGCCCGGCCGGCAGCGCACCATCGCGGTGCTCTGCTGGAGCGAGGGCTGGTCGCAGAAGGACATCGCCACGGCGCTCGGCATAGCGCCGAGCACCGTGGCGCAGCACCTGACCCGGGCCCAGACGAAGATGCGCCTCGCGTTCGGTCCGCGCGGCCAGGCCCTCAATCTCTTCAGCGACCTCGGGAGGGAGCAGGCGTGAACTGGTTCCGACGGCACACACAGACACAGGCATACGTAGGGACGCCGGCGTGCCTACGTATGGACTCGGGCGCGTTGGAGCCCGACCCGCTCATCCGCGATGCACTGGCCCGTTCCACCGCGCTGCTGCGCGCCCGGCTGACCACGGCCGACGCGGGCCGCAAAGCCGGGATCTTCGCGGACATCGAGCGCCGCGCGGACATCGCCGATTTCGGCGGGACGGCTTTCCGCGACCGGCGAATCCTGTCGCACCACCGCGACCCACTGACCGGCCTGCCCAACCGGGACTGGCTGATGGAGCGGGTCAACTCCCTGCCGGACGACGCCGGACGCGACGGCGGAGGGGCGGCGGCACTGCTGCTCATCGGGCTCGACAGGTTCAAGGCGATCAACCACACACTGGGGTATCTGGCCGGCGACCAACTGCTGCTCCAGATCGCCGAGCGGCTGCGTTTCGCGCTGCCGCGCGGGGCGGAGGCCGCACGGCTCGGCGGCGACGAGTTCGCCGTCGTCCTGCCGGTGGCCGACTCGACGGCGTACGCGAGCCGCGTCGCGGCCAACCTCGTCGCCGCACTCGGCTCACCGCTCGACCTCGGAGGGCTTCGGCTCGTCGTGGAAGCCGGCGCCGGTGTCGCGGTCCTACCCGAACACGCCCTCGATGCACGGGACTTGCTGCGGCGGGCGACCGCGGCGATGCACCGGGCGAAGCGGGAGCGTACCGGTGTGGAGGTGTACGAGCCCGGGGAGGACTCCGGCACCCCCGACGCGCTCGGGCTCCTGGGAGATCTGCGCCGCGCCCTCGACAGGAGCGAGGTCGAGCTGCACTACCAGCCGAAGATCGACTTCGACGGGCGGGTCGTCGGCCTTGAGGCCCTGATGCGTTGGGTGCACCCCGAGCGCGGAGACGTGCCGCCCGACGCGTTCCTGACGCTCGCCGAGTCGACGGGGCTGATGCCGCACCTCACCGAGTACGTGCTGGAGACGGCGCTCGCGCAGATCGTCCGCTGGCGGGCCGAGGGCCTGAATGTGCCGGTGGCTGTGAACGTGTCCGCGCGGGATGTGGGTACGCCCGGGTTCGCGGATTCGCTCGCGGCGCGGCTGACCCGGCACGGGGTTCCCCCGGAGGCGCTGCGACTGGAGATGGCGGAACACATCCACCGGGAGAGCAGGCAGCGGGTCACCGCCGGCCTGACCGCGCTGACCGGGCTCGGGGTGAAGGTGGCACTCGACGATTTCGGAAACGGGCACTGGTCGCCGGTAGATCTGCGGCGGCTTCCCGTATCCGAGTTGAAGATCGGCCGGTCGCTCGTGGCGCGACTGGCCGTGGACACGCAGGACGCCGAGATCGTGCGGTGCACCGTGGATCTCGCTCATTCGCTGGGGCTTGTCGTCGTCGCCGTGGGAGTCGAGGACGAGGCGACCTGGGAGCGGCTTGAGGATCTTGGCTGCGATGCCGTCCAGGGGTGGCTGATCGCTGCCGCGATGCCCCCGGAGGGGACCACGGACTGGCTGCGGCGGGCTCGCGCGGCTGGAGGACTTCTCGGGGCCCGGGAGCATCGGGGACCTCACGTGTCGCAGCAGCAGCGCCGGCGGCCCGCCGCCGTATCGCCTGCGGCGGCCGACGACGCGGGGAGGGTCGGCTAGGTCCTGTCCGGCGGATCTTCGGGGATCAGGCCGGGGCGGCTGGTGCGGTGCATCGCAAGGCGGAGGATCATCCTCGTACTGGACGTACTTGGATGACTCCGACAACGCAGGGAGGTGCCGTGCCAGGCGTCCCGGACCCCCGAAGATCCGCCGGACAGGGCCTAGGCACGCGGTGAGGCCGGGGCGGATACCCCGCGGTGTCCGCCCCGGCCTCGTGACGTCAGGAGCCGTCGGCTGCCAACTGTGCGCGGATCTCGCGGGCCGCTGCCACCAGGTTCTCCAGCGAGGCCCGGGTCTCGGGCCAGCCGCGGGTCTTGAGGCCGCAGTCCGGGTTCACCCAGAGCCGGTCGGCCGGAATGGCCTCAAGTCCCTTACGGAGAAGGGTGGTTGCTTCCTCCGTGCTCGGGATGCGGGGCGAGTGGATGTCGTACACGCCGGGCCCGGCCTCGCGCGGATAGCCGTGCGCGGCGAGTTCGCGGGCGACCTGCATATGGGAGCGGGCCGCCTCCAGGCTGATGACGTCGGCGTCGAGGTCGTCGATGGCCTGGACGATGTCGCCGAATTCCGCGTAGCACATATGCGTATGGATCTGGGTGTCCGGGCGCACACCGCCGGTGGTGAGACGGAAGGACTCCGTGGCCCACGCCAGATAGTCGGCGTGATCGGCCGAGCGCGGCGGCAGGGTCTCACGCAGGGCCGGTTCGTCCACCTGGATGACCGAAGTGCCCGCCGCCTCGAGGTCGTTGACCTCGTCGCGCAGGGCGAGCGCGACCTGGCGTGCGGTGTCGCCGAGTGGCTGGTCGTCGCGGACGAAGGACCAGGCGAGCATGGTGACGGGCCCGGTGAGCATGCCCTTGACCGGGCGGTCGGTGAGCGACTGCGCGTACGACGTCCAGCGCACCGTCATCGGCTCCGGGCGCGAGATGTCACCGGCGAGGACCGGCGGGCGTACGTAACGGGTGCCGTACGACTGCACCCAGCCGTGCAGTGTGGCGATGTAGCCGCTCAACTGCTCGGCGAAGTACTGCACCATGTCGTTGCGTTCGGGCTCGCCGTGCACCAACACGTCCAGCCCGGCCTTCTCCTGGAAGGACAGCACCTCGCGGATCTCTTCCCTGATCCGCTCCTCGTATCCGGCCGTGTCGATCCGTCCGGCGCGCAAGTCGGCCCGCGCGGTGCGCAGTTCGGCGGTCTGCGGGAAGGAGCCGACGGTCGTCGTCGGTAGCGGCGGAAGGCCCAGGCGCGCCCGCTGCGCCGTGGTGCGTTCGGCGTACGGCTGCGAGCGCCGCCCGTCCGCGTCGGTGATGGCCGCGGTGCGGGCGCGCACGGCGGGATCCCGGGTCAGCGCGGATCCGGCCCGGGAGGCGAGCGCGGCGCGGTTGGCGACGAGTTCGGCCGTGATGGAGCCGATGCCCGGCCCGAGCCCGCGTGCCAGTACGGCGATCTCCCGCGTCTTCTGCCGGGCGAAGGCGAGCCAGCGGCTGATCTCCGGGTCGATGTCGCGTTCGGCGGTGGCGTCGAGCGGGACGTGCAGCAGGGAGCAGGAGGCGGAGACGTCCACGCGGTCGGCGAGGCCGAGGAGCGTGCCCAGCGTGGCGAGGGACTTCTCGTAGTCGTTGATCCAGATGTTGCGTCCGTCGACGACGCCCGCGACCAGGCGTTTGCCGGGCAGTCCGCCGACGGCCGCGAGGGCGTCGAGGTTGGGGGCGCCCGATTCGGTGAAGTCGAGCGCGAGCCCGTCGACGGGGGCCTTGGCCAGGACGGGCAGAGCCTCGCCGAGCCGCCCGAAGTAGGAGGCGACGAGCAGCTTCGGCCGGTCGGTGGCACCGCCCAGTTCGCGGTAGGCGCGGGCGGTGGCGTTCAGCTCGGCCGGGGTGCGGTCCTGGACGAGCGCGGGCTCGTCCAACTGCACCCAGTCGGCGCCGGCCGCGCGCAGGTCGGCCAGGATCTCGGCGTAGACGGGAAGGAGCCGGTCGAGCAGTGTCAGCGGCTCGAAGTCGGCGGCCACGCCGGGAGCGGGCTTGGCCAGCAGAAGGTAGGTGACGGGGCCCAGGAGCACGGGCCGGGCGGTGAGGCCGAGCGCGAGGGCTTCGGTGAACTCGGTGACCTGTTTGGCGGAGTCGGCGCGGAAGACGGTGTCCGGGCCCAACTCGGGTACCAGGTAGTGGTAGTTGGTGTCGAACCACTTCGTCATCTCCAGCGGCGCGACATCCTGGGTGCCGCGCGCCATCGCGAAGTAGCCGTCCAGCGCGTCGGTTTCGACCGCCGCGCGGTGCCGCTCGGGGACAGCGCCGACCATGACGCTGGTGTCCAGGACATGGTCGTAGTACGAGAAATCACCGGACGGCACTTCTTGGATACCGGCGTCGGCCAACTGCCGCCAGTTCGAGCGGCGAAGATCCTCGGCGGTCTTCCGGAGGGCGCCGGCGTCGACGCGGCCCTTCCAGTAGCCCTCGACGGCCTTCTTCAGTTCCCGGTTCTGTCCCTGGCGGGGGTAGCCGTACACGGTGGCCCGTGCTGCCGCGGCTGCGGACTGCGCTGTCACGGAACTCTCCTTCGCGAGATGTGTCCTTGCGTTCCCGGAGACGGGACGCGAGCGCGAAGGGACGACCGACCGTGCGGAACACAGCGCGTCGTCGCCGCGCGTGCCGCTCGATATGTACGCCGACCCGCCCACGAGGTCACCGGGATTACCGCGCGCGATCGTTCACGCGCGGGCAACAGGCAGGTCTTCGGACTCGTGGGCCCGTCCCGTATCCGTTACGAGACGCCTACTGGCCGTCGCTTCCCAGACCTGTCCAGGTCCAGTGCGTATGACGGCGGTCGTTCCCACTCACCGCTGCGGGGCAGTCCCGGATTCCCACCGGGTTCCCTCTTACGACGCTCCCGCCTGGCGGACAGGAACGAACCGGCTGCACGGCCCAGCCTAGAGGGACCAGTGGCGAGCGCCTACGCGGTGACCACATCGCGGACGGTGAAATGGACACCTTCCCGTGGGAGGCCCGCCACGGTGCGCCCCGGTGCCGCTCAGCGCCGCTCAGTGGCCGTGGGGAAGGTCGCGGGTCAGGGTGGGGACGGGGCGGGGGATCGTGCCGAAGTCGTTGTCCGGGTCGACAGGCAGGCGGTTGATGACCGCCTCCAGGCGGGCCGGAAGCGTGGGGCGGCTGCCGGAGTGGCACTGGGTCAGCAGTTGGTGACGGATGGTCTCCGGCAGCAGCGGACGCGGACGCGCGGCGGGGGCCGGTGACGTGCTGTCCGGGGCGCTCAGCCGGCGGGCCTCCGCGCGCCAGTACCTGGCGTCGCTGAACTCGGCACGCCGCCCGTGAGCCAGGTAGAGACAGAAGGCGGCCGTACGGTTGCCGCCGCCCGCGGCGAACTGCCACCAGAACTGGGCCGCGTCATGAGCCCGCGCCAGATGCAGCAGCGCGCCGAAGACGACCGCGCCCTCGGGGTCCGGCCGGTCGTCATCGGCCAGTTGTGCCAGGGCCGTTGCCGCCTGCGGGGTGTCGACGATGAGGGCGACCGCGAGGTCGAGATCGCGGGCGGCCTGCTCGTGCGCGGCGGGAGTACGCGACGCCCCGGGGGCGGCTTCGGGCGGTATGGAGGCGGCCTTGGCGTCGACGCGTTGCCGGGCGGCTTCGGTGTCGTAGTCGGAGTAGGTGTCGACAAGGACCTCTGCCTGGTCGAGCCGGGCGCTGATGGAGGCGTGGTCGTCGGTGCGCACGTCTACTCCTGCGTCTCGGTCCGGTCGAGGGCCATGTCGAGCTCGCGTGCCAGGCGGCGGCGGGCATGCTGTAACTGGGAGCGTACCGTGGCGAGTTCGATACCGAGGTACTCCGCGACATGCTCCTCGTCCTTGCCGAGGACGAAGCGCAGGACGATGACGTCGTACTGGCGCTCGGGCAGCTCCACGATGGCGCCGTACAGGCCGAGTTCACCTTCCAGGACGGTGAACTCGTCGCGCGGCTCGTGCAGGAGGAGTTTCGAGATGGCCGCGTGGAAGGCGGCGGTGCCCACCAGGAGCGGTTGCAGTCCGCGTGCGTCGAGCCATCCGTGGACCTCTGCCTTCAGCAGCGACCAGGCGTAGCGGGGTACGGATTCCTGGGCCAGGGCGTGTTCCCAGTCCGTCTTCAGCCGCGCGCAGGCGCTGTCCACGACGGCCTCGGCCATGGGCCGGCCGCCGACCTGGGTGTGGGCGTACCGCATCCATAATTCGCGGTGGTAGTCGTGGAAGGCGTCGAAGGTCAGGCCCAGCCGCCCCTGCCGGGCTTCGCTCGGGACGACTGTGGCACCGGGCGCGTTCGCGCCTCGCGTCCGGGAAGAAGGAGCGGCCATCATGCTTCCTCCTCGGAAGCGGAACCGGGCACGGAACCGGGCACGGATGCGGGAACGGGCGCGTCCGGCGTCGAGGCGGCGCTCGACGGAGCGTGGGGGGCGTACTGCCGGCGGCGCAGGTGGCGTGCCCCGGCGCGCACCACGGCGGCCGGGAGATACCGCGTGCCGGTCAGTATGTCGGCGACGAAGTCCCGGGCGAAGAGTTCCCGAACCACCGGAGCTTCCCGATCGAGTTCCACACATGTCCTTGGGTGAATGGGCACCGCACCGCTCGACGGCGGAGTGTGCCGGTGGAGCGAGTCGGTGGAGACGTGTTGTGTCTCTCGACAGCCAACCGGATGAAGGGGCTTCCTGTGCAACCCTTCGCCCAACTTTCTTCGCCGACAGTAATAGTATGACTACTTAGGCGTTCGGGTGGCGGCTTCGGCAACACGTTCCCCGTTCGTCCGAACAGCCCGCCACGGGCCTTGGCGGAACGGCCTGCGCTCCCACGGTTGTCCCGTGCGGGCGGCGGGAAGTGAACCGCTGTGGCGGAGGGGACGCGCCGGTTGGCGCGTACCCGGCCCGGCAGGATATCGAAGAACCCTTGGGGGCGCGGCATGGCGGACAACAGCACGGTAGACACCAGCCCGGTGGACAGCAGCCCGGTGGATCTGAAGCTGGATCAGGCGCATTCAGCTCGCATGTACGACTATTACCTCGGCGGTACGACGAACTTCCCCGCCGACCGGGAAGCGGCCGGCAAGGCCCTCGCCGCATTCCCCGCCGCCCTGAGCGCCGCGCGCATCAACCGGCGCTTCATGCGGCGCGCCACGCGGTTCCTCGCCCAGGAGGGCATGACCCAGTTCTTCGACATCGGCACGGGCATCCCCACGTCCCCCAACCTCCATGAGGTCGCCCAGGAGATCACCCCCGCGGCGCGCGTGGTCTACACCGACAACGACCCGATCGTCCTCGCGCACGCACGGGCTCTGCTGCACAGCCACGCCGACGGGCACACCTCCTACGCGCAGGCGGACGTCAAGGACCCGGCCGCGCTCCTGGCAACACCGGGGATCGCGGGCGTACTTGACTTCGATCGGCCCATCGCGCTGAGTCTCAACGCGCTGCTGCACTTCGTCACCGACGAGAGTTACGACGGCGGCGCCCAGGGCATCGTGGACCACCTCAAGGCGGCACTGCCCGCGGGCAGCACCCTCGCCATCACCCACTTCACGCCCGACTTCGACCCCGTGGGAGTCGCCGGCCTCATCAACGCCTACCGCGCCGCCGGTACTTCCGTCGCGGCACGCACCCAGGCCGAGATAGCCCGCCTCTTCGACGGCTGGGAACTCCTCGACCCCGGCGTCGTCCCCACCCAGCGCTGGCGCCCCACGCTCGACGGCGACACGGAGAACGTCACGGACGCGGAAGCCGGCTGCTACGCGGGCATCGCCCGCAAACCCTGAACCCTGACCCTCGAACCCCGGCCTGAGACCCACTCACCCGGACTTGCGTGCCACGCCGCCGAAGAAGCCGATCTGCGCGGATTCCGCCGGCGGCGGGGCGTCCGGGCGCCAGAACGGGACTTGGGCCAGGCCGGGTTCGATCAGTTCGAAGCCGTCGAAGAACCGCTCGACCCTGGCTCGGGACCGCAGATTCAGGGTGGCCGTGGCCCTGTTGTAAATGGCCTGGGCCTCGCTGCGGTCGGCGAAGTCACCCGTGGCGTGCGAGAGGACCAGGAAGCTGCCGTCCGGCAGCGCGTCGCGCAGGTCGGCGACGATCCGCTCCGGCTCCTCCGCGTCGGTGATGAAGTGGAGGATCGCGACGAGGAGCAGGGCGACGGGCTGGTCGAAATCGATGACCCGGCGGACATCGGGGTGGTCCACGATGGCCCGCGGGTCGCGCAGATCGGCGAGCACGATGCTGGTCTCGGCGGAGCGGTTGAGCAGCGCGTTGGCGTGCGCGTTCACGATCGGGTCGTTGTCGACGTACGCGATGCGCACGTCCGGCGCCACTTCCTGGGCGGTCTCGTGCACGTTCGGCGAGGTGGGCAGACCGGTGCCGACGTCGAGGATCTGCCGGACGCCGGTGCCGACCACGTACCGTACGGCGCGCTGGAGGAAGGCGCGGTTGGCTCGTACGCCGATCCGCACCTCGGGCGCCGCGGCGGCCAGTTCGTCGCCGGCCGCCTGGTCGACCTCGTAGTTGTCCTTGCCGTCGAGCAGATAGTCGTAGATCCGCGCGGGGTGCGGCCTGCTGGTGTCGATCCCCTCGGCACGGAAGCCGTTCTGTCCCACAATGCGCTCCTCTCGACAACCGCGCCCGGATTCCCCGCCCGCGAACGAATGCCGACAGTTTCCCACATCGGCACGATCACCAACTCGGCTGCCGCCGACCGTAGTTCGTCACCGGGCGGGCACGCGGGGCAAGGCGGTGGCGAGTGGGGGCCCCGCCTGCGGCGATCCGGCGACGGTCGCCGCCGCCGGCGCGGCACGAGGCCGCCCCGCCGGCGACGTACACCCGCGTGGTGTCAGGTCACGGCCTGCTTGACGAGGGTCGTGATCCTGGCTTCGGCCTCGTCGCTCAGCTCGGTCACGGCGAAGGACGTGGGCCACAGGCCACTGTCGTCGTCAAGGTTCGCCCCGGTGGTGAAGCCGAAGGTCGAGTAACGCTCCTTGTCGACGTGCCCGCTGCGGAAGAAGCACACGACCTTTCCGTCCCTGGCGTAGGCCGGCTGTCCGTACCACAGCTTCGGCGACAGCTCCGGGGCATGGGCGACGACGATGGCGTGGAGTCGTTCGGCCACCGCGCGGTCCGGTGCCTCCATCTTCGCGATCTTCGCCAGCACGTCGAGTTCCGCGGCTGCCGCCTTGTTCTTACCACGACCGCTCGCCTCCTTCTTCAGCTCCGCCGCGCGCCCCTTCATGGCGGCGCGTTCCTGCTCGGAGAAGCCGCCCGTGCCCGTCTCGCCGGTGTTCGCGCTCATCGCTGTCACTCTCCTGGTCGTAATCGGTTCGTCGTGATCACTCGGCCGTGATCGGTCGCTCGTGATCGGTTCGTCGTGATCGTTCTGATCGCGATCGGTGAAGCGCTTCCGACGCTAGCCGTGCCGGGCGACCTGCCGCTTCTTGATTCGTGACCGGTGCGACGTGGCACGATGACGCACATGGGACCCGACCGTGCGGAGGCGCAGCGCTTGCGCGACATCGTCGCGATACGTCGTGTCCGCGACCGGATCGACCGGGAGTACGCCGAGCCGCTGAACCTCCAGGCACTGGCCCGTGGGGCGAACATGTCGGTCGGACATCTGAGCCGGGAGTTCCGCCGTGTCTACGGCGAGTCCCCGTACTCGTATCTGATGACCCGGCGCATCGAACGGGCGATGACCCTGCTGCGCCGGGGAGACCTCAGCGTCACCGAGGTCTGTTTCGCGGTGGGCTCCTCGTCGCTGGGCACGTTCAGCACAAGGTTCACCGAGCTGGTCGGCGTACCGCCGAGCGTCTACCGCCGCGACCACTCCCGTGCCGGGGCGGGGATCCCGCCGTGTCTGGCCAAACAGGTGACCAGACCGGTCAGGAATCAAGAAGCCCGCGCTCCTGGGGACGCCTAGCGTGATGCGCATGAACATCACCATTCACTACGCGTTCCTCCCGCACACCGACCCCGAAGCGGCTCTGGGCTTCTACCGCGACATCCTGGGCTTCGAGGTCCGTGAGGACGCCGGCTACGAAGACATGCGCTGGATCACCGTCGGGCCGGTCGGCCAGCCCGGTACCTCCATCGTGCTGCACCCGCCGGCCACCGATCCGGGCGTCACCGACGACGAGCGCCGTACCATCCTGGAACTCATCGCCAAGGGCGCCTACACCGCCATCACGCTGGGCACCGACGACCTCGACGGGCTGTTCGAACGGCTCCAGGCGGCGGGTGCCGATGTCGTCCAGGAACCCATCGACCAGGACTACGGAGTGCGCGACTGCGCCTTCCGCGATCCCGCCGGCAACCTCATCCGCGTCAACCAGCTCACCTGACGGCGACCGCCCCGGACGGCACACCAGCTCCTATTTAGGTTAGGCTTCGCTAAGTTGCCTCTGGCGGTACGGCCCCCAGGGGGTGCGTGCGTCAACAGGGGGGAACCAGATGCGCTTGCGGGCGGACATGAGCCCGGTCGGTACGGAGCGCGCGGCGGACACGGGTCCGTCCACCGAATCTGTTCTCCGGTCGGACGGACTCCGGGGCGGCGCCGTCGTCGTCAAGTTCGGCGGCAACGCCATGGTGGACGAAAGCCTGCGACGGACGTTCGCCCAGGATGTCGTGGAGCTGTGGCACGCGGGCCTGCGCCCGGTCGTCGTGCACGGGGGCGGGCCGCAGATCAGCTCCATGCTCGACCGCCTCGGACTTCAGACCCGGTTCGAGGCGGGGCTGCGGGTGACCACGCCGGAGACCATGGACGTGGTGCGCATGGTGCTGACGGGCCGGGTCCAGCGGGAGTTGGTCGGCCACATCAACGCGCACGGGCCCTTCGCCGTGGGCATGACGGGCGAGGACGCGCACACGATGACGGCCGAGCGACGCCCGGCCTGGGTGGACAGCCGGCCGGTGGACATCGGCCTCGTGGGCGACATCGTGGACGTGAACCCGGGCATGGTGCGTACGCTCCTGGAACAGGGCCATATCCCGGTGGTCTCCCCCGTGGCGCGCGGTGCGGACGGGCAGGTCTACAACGTCAACGCCGATCTCGCGGCGTCGGCCCTGGCCGTGGCCCTCGGCGCCGAGCGGCTGGTGATACTCACCGATGTGGCGGGGCTGTACGCGAACTGGCCGCACAGCACCGAGGTGATCGAGCACTTGACGGCCGACGCGCTGGACGGGCTGCTGCCGGGGCTGGCGAGCGGGATGCTGCCGAAGATGGAGGGCTGTCTGCGGGCCGTACGCGGTGGAGTGCGCCGGGCGCAGGTGCTCGACGGGCGCGTGCCGCACGCGGTGCTGCGAGGCGTCCTCGACGAGACAGCCCCCGGCACCACCGTCGTTCCCGACAAAAGCGCCTCCTGACCGCTGAACGAGCAGGTGGGGCCGGGGAGTTGGCCGTCGCGGCGGTCACAGGGCCTTGGCGAGGATCCGTGCGTCGCGCCGCGGATCCAGGGACTCCGCCCAGGACCGGGGCGCCTGACGCGCGGTCGTGGGCGTGAACCCGTACCGGAGGAACAGCCCGCCACCGCCGGTCGTCGCGGTGAACAGCGCACCGAGCGACTGGGCACGCGCCACGGTCAGCACGGCGCGCAGGAGCGCGGCACCCACGCCGTGTCCCTGCCGGTGCCCGGCCACGCAGAAGTTGTACAGAACACCTGCGGGCCTGCGGCACTCCCCCGGTCCGGCCGGGTGTACGCGCAGCCCCACGCAGCCCTCGAGCCGGCCTCCGGGGCCCTGCGTCACGAGGAAGTCGGCCGCGTGCGCGACGTACAGGTCGGCGGGCCGCTCCCGCAACGCCCCTGAGTGCGCGAAGGGTTGGGACAGCTCGGCGAGTGCGGCGGCGTCCGCCGCGCGGGCGGGGCGTACGGGGTGGAGCGACGCGCGGAGCGCGTGCGGTGCGTGCGGTGCATGCGGCAGCGGGAGTTGGGCGGGGCGGGGGGTAGCCGTGGTCAAGGCTTTCCTTCCTCGGTTCCACGTTCGGAGAACGGCTTGTCGCCATGTCACTCCGACGAGCAAACGAAGTAAGGGTAGCCTTACCTTAATTGTGAGTCCAGCGCGGGGGGGTCAGCCGTCCGTGGACACCGCGAGAGATCGGGGGCGCAGATCGGTCCAGCGGGCTTCGACGAAGTCCAGGCACGCGTCGCGGGTGTTCTCCTCCAGGACGACCGCCCACCCTCCGGGCACCTCGGCGAAGGACGGCCAGAGCGAGTGCTGCCCCTCGTCGTTCTCCAGGACCAGGAAACGGCCTTCGGGATTGTCGAACGGATTGGTGCTCATGTGTCAGTTCCTCCTCGGGTCCACACAAAAGGCGAGATTCATATTAGGTTAGGCTCGCCTAATCAAGGGGGAGCCTAACGTCTCCCTTTCCCTCTCACAAGGAGACGTTCATGCGCCTCGCGGCCGACGAGGAGAGCGCCTTCGCCGCGTTCGGACTGCCCGGCGAACCCGGCAGCGACGCGTTCTGGGCGGGTGCGCGCACACCCGTGTCGCTGCCGGCCGAGGGCGGCGGCTGGCGGACCTTGTTCCTGTGGCGCGGGTCCGCGGCGAGCGTCGGCTTCGAGAGCTGGTCGGAGCCCGTTCCCCTGCGCCGGTGGCGTGACACGGACTGCTGGTACGCCGAGGTGCCCATGCCCGCGCGGCTGCGGGTGACGTACCAACTCCTCGCGGGAGACGCGGCGTACGCCGACCCGTTCAATCCGGTGGGCGCCGGCGCCGACCGCTCCGTCGCCGCGACCCCCGACATCCCGGCGCAGCCGCACTGGCCGGCGATCGGCGGCACCGATGCCGTCCTGCCCCTCCCCCGCACCCGGCTCCGGTGGAACAGCGAACGGCTCGGCGGACAGGTCGGTGGACGGGTCGGTGGACGGGTCGGTGGACGCCGCACCGTACGCGTTCATCCGGCGGGCGGTGGCGGGCCGGTGGTGCTGCTGCTCGACGGGGACGACTGGCTGTATCTGCACCCGGCCATGACCGCGTTCGACTCGGCCGTCGCCGCCGGTGAGATGCCACCCGTCACCCTCGTCTTCCTGCCGGCCAAGGACAGGGAGGCCGAGTTCGGGTGCCGGCCCGAGCTGTGGGAGGCGGTACGGGACGAACTGCTGCCGCTGGTCGCGGAGTCCGGCGTGCGTGCCGACCTGGACCGACTGGTGGTCGCCGGGCAGAGCCTCGGCGGGCTGAGCGCGGTGTACGCGGCGCTGGAGTTCCCGGATCTGGTCTCGCGCGTCGCCTGCCAGTCGGGGTCGTTCTGGTGGACGCCTGACGCCCTGGGGCTGGCGGACCCCTTGGGCGGGCCGGTCGGCGGATCGGTCGCCGCGCGGCTGCGGGCCCACAGGTCCGAACTGTCTGGGCTGCGCCTCGCGTTCGACGTGGGCGAACACGAGACGCGGATGCTGCCCCACTGCGAGCTGACCGAGACCCTGGCCGAACAGGCCGGTGCGACCGTACGCGTCTCGCGGTCGCCGTCCGACCATGACCGGGTGGGATGGCGGCACGCTCTGCTCAGGGATGTGGCCTGGGCGCTCGGCTGAGCCGTTCAGCGGGCCGCCCCTCCCCGCTACCCGGTCACCTCGCCACCGCCAGGCAGTAAGTCTCGTCCCTGGCAAGGAGGTTGCGGTGGGTGTCCTCGGCGGTGATGACGCCGTCGTCCAGCACGAGGACGCGGTCGGCGGCGTCCAGCAGGGCCGGGCTGCTGGTGAGCACGATCGTGGTACGGCCCCGGCGCAGCTTCGCGACGTTGCGCGCGATGAGCTGTTCGGTGACCGCGTCGACGGCCGTCGTCGGGTCGTGCAGCACCAGGACGTCGCTGTCGGTGGCCAACGCGCGTGCCAGGGACAGCCGTTGGCGCTGCCCCCCGGAGAGATTCGCGCCACGGTCACGCACCCCGTAGTCCAGTCCGTCGCGGTGGAGCGCGACGACATCGGTCAGCATGGACGCCTCGACGGCCTCGGGGATCATCCGGCCGGTGCCCGACGGGTCGATGTTCGTGCGCAGCGTGCCCGCGAAGATCTCCGCGTCGTACGGGTTCACCAGCATGTGCTCGCGGACCGCCTCGACCGACAGGTCCGTGATCGGCTGCCCGCTGACCCGTACCGTGCCCTCGTAGGTGTCCGGCGGGACGTTGACGGCCAGGATCGACGCGAGGTCGGCCGCCGCGCGCGGCTGGTAGA
The DNA here is from genome assembly GCF_045040295.1 of Streptomyces sp. NBC_01506. Classification (NCBI taxonomy): domain Bacteria; kingdom Bacillati; phylum Actinomycetota; class Actinomycetes; order Kitasatosporales; family Streptomycetaceae; genus Streptomyces; species Streptomyces sp. NBC_01506. The sequence continues at coordinate 583,562 of NZ_CP109422.1, forward strand.
CGGCGATCGCCACGAACTCGCCCGCCGGTACGTGGAACTTCAACTGCCGCAGGGTTCCGTACCGTACGCAGTCGATCTCCAGGTCTCCGCCGGGGGCCGGGCGCCGCGCCCCCGGGGTCGTCACCGGCGGCGCCGACAGGACGAGCGCCATCCGCTCGGCCGACGCGCGCGCCATCATCACGTACTTCGGCATTTCCGAGAACAGCTTGAGCGGTTCGATGATGAACTGCGCGAGGCCCACGGCCATGACGAGTTCGCCGATCGTGATCTCACCGCCGAAGGCCAGCCAGCCGGCCGTCAGGGTCACCGCGGCGGCGAGCACCGCGTTCAGGGCCAGTGCGGTGCCCGCGTACACACCGTTCACCTTGGCGACGGTGATCGACTGGCGCCTGGCGTCCGAGCTGACCTTCCGGTAGGAGAGGAACGCCGCGTGGTTGCCGCCGAAGCCGTGCAGCGGGCGCAGTCCGCTGATCAGGTCGGCGACCTTCGCGCCCGCCCGCGCCACGCGGGCCTGCTGTTCACGGGTGCTGGCGCCGATCTGTCTTGACATCACGGCCAGGATCGACAGGATCGCGACGGTTCCCGCGATCACCAGCAGGCCGAGCCGGATGTCGGCCAGGCCCAGCGCGACCGCCGCGACGAGGACCGCGACCAGCGAGCTGATCAGCAGCGGCACCACCTCGATGATGTCGGCGGTCTGGTCGGCGTCCTCGGTGGCGATGGTCAGCACCTCGCCGGACTTCAGATCGACGTCCCTGGCCACCGGCTGGAGTCCGCATTCCGCCACCCGCACCCGCCAGCGGTGCGCCTCGGTCGTGTTGGCCTTCTGGAGCGTGCGCATCCCGAACCGCCAGGACAGCGACACGGTCGTGATGATCACGGCCAGCGCGGCGATCGACAGGCCGAGAGCGCCCAGGCTCCGGTCCCGCAGGGCGTGTTCGACGATCAGACCGAGCGCGATGGGGAAGGCGGTCTCCCCCGCCTGGTACAGGCCCATGAGGACGGTGCCCCTGGTCATGGCACCGACGTTACGGCGCAGGGCGGTGCGCAGGATGTCGGCGCCGGGGCGGGGCCGCCGGGTGTCAGGAGTTGTCTTCACGATGTTCAAGATGGCGGGCAATCGCTTCCGGGGTTCGCAGGGTCAGCAGATCACGGATCGTGACCACAGGTCCGTACTCGCGGCGGAGCAGCCCGATCAGCCGCACCGCCAGCATGGAGTGCCCGCCGAGGGACACGAAGTCGCTCTCCGCGCTCACCTCGTCGTCGTCCAGGTCCAGCGCCTCGGCGAAGAACTCGCACACCACGATCTCGGTCTCGGTCCGCGGTCCGCGCTCGCCCGCCGTGGTCAGCGCGCCGAGCGGCCTGGCCTCGGGCAGCGCCTTGGTGTCAGCCTTCCCGTTCACCGTCAGCGGGATGCCGTCGACCTGGGCGTAGTGCGTCGGCCGCATAAAGTCCGGCAGTCCGGCGCCCACTTGGGCGGCGACCGCCGCCAGGTCGGCGCCGTCCAGCACGAGATACGCGGCCAGCCGGTACGCGCCGTCGACCCGCGGGTCGGGCTGGGCGACCGCGGCGGCGAAGCGCACCGCCGGGTGCGCCGCGAACGCGGCCTCGACCTCGCCCAGTTCGACGCGGTGACCCCGGATCTTGACCTGCTGGTCGGTGCGGCCCAGATAGGTCAGATTCCCGTCGGGCCGCCGGAGCACCAGGTCCCCGGTGCGGTACATGCGCTCGCCGGGTGCGCCGAACGGGCAGGCGACGAAGCGGTGCGCGGTCTGCGCGCTCTGGCCGAGATAGCCGCGCGCGATGCCGATGCCCGATACGTACAGCTCACCTGGGACCCCGTCCGGCAGGGGCCGCAGCCATGGGTCCAGCACGTACACGTCGGTGTTGTCGATCGCCACGCCCACCACCGGGTCCTGGCATTCGAAGGTGCCGACGCCAAGGGTGTTGATGGTGTACTCGGTGGGTCCGTACAGGTTGTAGCCGACCGTCCCCTCGGTCTCGGCGAGCCGCTGCCACAGCGTGGGGGTGACGGCCTCGCCGCCCAACAGCACCAGCGCGGGCCGCCGTTCAGGGTTGTCGAGCAGCCCTTCTGCCACCAACTGCTGCGCGTAGGTGGGCGTCACGTTGATGACGTCGATCCCGTGCTCCAGGCAGTACTCCACCAACCGGGGGGCGTCACGGCGTAGTTCCTCGTCGCAGATGTGCACCTCGTGGCCGTCGGCGAGCCACAGCAGCTCCTCCCACGACATGTCGAAGGCGAACGACACGGTGTGCGCGATCCGGAAGACCCGGTGGTCGTGCTCGGCGAGGACCGGCTCGAAGATTCTGCGCTGATGGTTGATCAGCATGTTGGTCAGGCCCGCGTATTCGGTCACCACGCCCTTGGGCCTGCCGGTCGAACCGGAGGTGTAGATCGTGTACGCGGGGTGCCGCAGCCGGTCCGGGTCGTCCGGCGCGAACGTCGTGAACGGCGTCAACGGCGCTGCCTCGGGAAGGGGTTGGTCCAGCTCGATCAGCTCGCCGGTCAGCCGGGGGGACACGGCGCTCACGGTGAGGGTGACGTCCGGGCGGGCGTCCGCGACGATTGTGGCGATCCGCTCGTCCGGGTGGTCCAACTCCAGTGGCACATACGCGGCGCCGACGCGCAGCACGGCGAACAGCGCCACGATCGAGTCGAGCGAACGCGGGATCGCGAGAGCCACGGTCCTCTCGGGGCCGATGCCCCGCCGGTCGAGCACACCCGCCAACACCCGGCTACGGTCGCGGAGTTGGGCGAAAGTCATGGTGGCACCGTCGGCGACGAGCGCGACCCGCCGCGGATGACTGTCCGCCGCCCGGTCGAACCGGTCGACCACCGTGTCCGTGCCGACGTCCGTACGCTCGGCCGGCTCGGGCTCCGGACCCAGCCCGCGCAGCGCGCCGACCTGCCCCGCCGACCTGGCCAGGTCGGCGAGCACCCGCAGATAGTCGTTGAGGAGACGGCGGGCGTTCTCGGGGTCGCCGTCGCGGTGCTCCAGCTTGACCGTGAGCCGGTCGCCCGGCGTGACGACCCAGGTGAACGGGTAGTGCGTGGAGTCGTCGGCCTTCACCGAGGTGATGCCGTGCCTGGCGTTCATCTCGGCGAACGCGTCCATGTCCAGGAAGTTCTGGAGCACGAACAGATTGTCGAACAGGGTGTCGTGCCCGCCGGCCCGCTGGATCTCGCCGAGCCCCAGGTGCTCGTGCTCCATCGCCTCGACCCTGGCCGCCTGTACGGCGGACAGATACGCGCCGACCGTGTCGTCCGGCCGGGCCCGCGTCCACATGGGCACGGTGTTGAGGAGGACGCCGACGACGTCGGACAGTCCTTCGCCCTCGCGTCCGGAGACGGTCACGCCGAACACCGCGTCACCGCGGCCCGTGTGCGCGCCGAGCAGGAGACCGAACGCGCCGGTCAGCACCGAGTTCAGTGTGACGCCGTGTGTCTTGGCCGCTTCCCGCAGCCGTTGCGACAGCTCGGCGGACACGGTGTGCGTCAGGGCGCGCGGCAGGTCGTCCGAGAAGGACGGCGCCGGTCCGGCGAGCAGCGTCGGGCCCGTGAGGCCGGCCAGATGCTCCGCCCAGAAGCGTTCCGATACGGCGGGGTCCTTGGCGGCAAGCGTCCGGGCGTACTCCTCGAAGCTCGGCGTGGCCGGGACGACGGCCGGGGCCGGGGACGTGTTCAGTGGCTCGCGCGCGAGGGCGGCCTCGTACGCGTCGAACAGGTCCCGCAGCAGGATCTCCCGGGACCAGCCGTCCCACAGCAGCAGGTGGTAGCTGAGCAGCAGACCGTCCCGGTCGTCCGGCAGCCGTACCACGGTCAACCGGATCAGCGGCGGCTCGGCCGGGTCGAATCCGGTGTCGCGGTCCTCGGTGCGCAGGGCCTCGATCTCCGCTTCCGTCGACAGACGCACGGTGCGGACGTCGACCCGCCGGCCCGCCTTGAGGCTCTGGACCGGGTTCCCGTCGTCGTCGGTGGTGAAGCCGGCGCCCACGACCGGGTGGCGCGCGATCACGTACGCCATGGCCTCGGCCAGCGCGTCGGTGTCCAGTCGCCGGTCGAAGGTGAAGTAGCTCTGCGCGACATAGTGTCCGGCCGAGCCCGCCAACTGGGCCTGGAAGAACAGTCCGCGCTGGAGGGGTGTGACGGGAGCCGTACGTTCGGCGGTCGCGGCGGCGTCCGCGATGTGCTCCAGCGCGCGCCGCCAATGCCCGGTTATCTCGTCGGGGACGCCCTCGGCGAGGGTGAACGCCGCGTGCAGGGCGCCGGTCGCGTCATCGGTCCAGGCGTTGACCTCGACGGCGTACGGGCTGGGCTGATCGCCACCGGTGAGAGGCAGCGCCCGCGACTCGCCGCCCCGGCCGAGGTAGTTGAAAAGCACCTGCGGGCGGCGGCCGTTCAGCAGTGGAGCCGACTGCGGGTTGAGATACCGGAGTTGACCGTAGGCGACGTGGCCGCACTCGTCCGGCTGGCGTTCGGCGACCTCGCGGGCGGCGGCGACCGGGTCGGTGTGCGCCGTGAGCCGTACCGGCGCGATGGAGGTGAACCAGCCGACCGTACGGCTGTAGTCGTGGTGGTCGAGGGCGGGGACCCGGCCGTGCCGCTCGAGCTCGATCGCGAGGTCGGTGGGCACGGGCTGACTGTGTGTCAGCGCTATGCGCAGGGCGCCGCACAGCAGCTCGGTGAGACCCACGCCGAGGGCGGCGGGCGCGGCCCGCGTCAGCCGGTCGCTCACGTCGGAGGGGAGGACGACGGTGGTCTCGCGTAGCTCCTCGACCGCGGGCAGCAGTTCCGGCGCCTGGAGGGTGCTGATCCAGTGCCCGAGGTCGTCGACCACCTGGGTGGACCGGGACGCCAGCGCCTCGGCGTACTCGGCGTAGGAGGTGGTCGGCGGCGGCAGGGCCGTGCCGCTCATGGCGGCGGTCAGGTCGTCCAGGAGGACCAGCCAGGAGACGGAGTCGACGGCGGTGTGGTGCACGGTCACGACCAGGGTCCGGCTCGCCTCCAGCCAGGAGAACGCGATGACCTCCCCGGACTCGGGATCGAGCCGTCGGGCGGCCTCGTTCGCGGCGGTCGTCGCGTCTGTCCCGTCCCCACGGACAACGGTGACTTCGCGGGCGGGGGCGGTACGCAGCGCCCATACGCCGTGCTCGACGCGCAACCGCAGCCGCAGGAGCGGGTGCGCGGCCACGACGGCGTTCGCGGCGCGCCGCACGTCGGCGAAGCCGGCGCCCTCGGGCGCCACCAGCGCCCTGGCCTGGGCGAACCGGACGAGCGAGCCGCCCAGTTCACGCTGGCGCAGGAGGATCGGCGTCGGTGTCAGCGGGCCGTCCTCGCGGCGGGCGGGTGCGGGTGCCTCGGCCGCCCGCGGTGCGCGCGAGGCGAGGTGTGCGGCGAGCGCGTGCGGTGTCCTGAACAGGAATACGTCGCGGGGCGCGATCGGCAGGCCGAGCGCCCTGGCCCGGTTGATCACGGTGATGGCGACGATGCTGTCGCCCCCGGCCATGAAGAAGTCGGTGTCGGCGTCCACCGTGCCGGCGCCGGGCAGCGTCTCGGCGAAGATGCCGACCAGCGTGGCGAGCGCGGAATCACTCGCGGCACTCGCGGCCACCGGGGTGTCGTCCTGTGCGGCACGGTCGGTCAGGGCCTTGCGGTCCAGCTTGCCGTTGACCGTCAGCGGCAGGGCGTCGACCGGCAGCACCCGGTCCGGCACCATGTGCGCGGGCAGCTTCGCGGACAGCGGGCCGGTGAAGTCGCGGGGCACCCGGCCGACGATGTGCGCGACGAGATGGTCGCCGCCGGCGGCCACGGTGACGGCTACGTCGACCACCCCGTCGAGTTCCCTGACGGCGGACTCCACTTCGCCCAACTCGATGCGGAAACCCTTGAGTTGTACCTGATCGTCGGCGCGTCCGGTGAACTCCAGTTCACCGTCGAGCGTACGGCGGGCGAGGTCGCCCGTGTGGTACATCCGGGAGCCGTCGTCCGCGAACGGGTTCGCCACGAACCGGCCGGCGGTGAGCCCCGGCCTGCCCAGATAGCCGAGTGACACCTGGTCGCCCGCGACATAGATCGCGCCGACCCGGCCCGGCGGCACCGGGCGAAGCCGGTCGTCCAGCAGATAGGTGACCAGTCCGGGAATCGGACCGCCGATCGGACTGACGTCGGAGCCGGAATCGGGGCCGCCGGAATCGCCGGAATCGCCGAAGTCGTCGTCGGTCAGCACCCGGTGGGTGACATGGACGGTGGTCTCGGTGATGCCGTACATGTTGACCAGCTCGGGCGTACGGGTGCCGTGCCGCTCGACCCAGCCGCGCAGCCGCCCGAGGTCCAGTGCCTCGCCTCCGAAGATGATCCGGCGCAGTGCCGTGACGGGTCGGCCGGCATGCCGGTCGGCCTCGATGAACTGGTAGAAAGCCGACGGGGTCTGGTTGAGGACGGTCACCCCGCGCTCGCGGACCAGTCGGTGGAAGTCGACAGGGGAGCGCGTCAGCCCGTACTCCGGCACCAGCAGCTCACCGCCGTGCGCCAGCGCGCCCCACAGCTCCCAGACCGCGAAGTCGAAGGAGAAGGAGTGGAACTGCACCCAGACGTCCTGCGGTCCGAAGTCCATGCCGGGCCGGGTGTTCGCGAGCAGAGACACCACGGCGGCGTGCGGGACGACAACTCCCTTGGGCCGACCGGTCGATCCGGACGTGTAGATCACATACGCGGGGTCGCGCCAGTCGGTCCGGGGCACCGGCTCGCGGGTCTGCGAGGTGTCGAGCGGCGGTTCCTCCCCCAGTACGAGTACGCGGGCGGGGACGCCCGCTCGGGACAGCAACCCGGTGAAGCGCTCGCGCTGTTCACGGTCCACGAGTACGACCTGCGGAGCGGCGTCGGCGAGGATGTACTCCAGCCGTTCGTCCGGGTACGCCATGTCGAGCGGTACGTACGCGCCGCCCGCCGTCACGATCGCGACCAGGGCGACGACCTGCTCCACAGAGCGCGGGACGGCGACCGCGACCCGCTTGCCCGGCCGGACACCGGCCGCACGCAGCGCCAGCGCCAACTCGTCCTTCGCGTCGGCGAGTTCGCCGTAGGTCAGGGACCTCGTAGCGCCGTCGAGAGCGCACTGGGTGACGGCGGTCGCGGATGGATCGCGGCTCGCGGCGGTGTCGAACAGTCCGCCGAGGGTCGTCGGGACGATCCGCGCGGGAGCCCGCCCCGTCTCGGGTGCCAGCTCGGCGACCGGTGTGTCCGGGCGGGTGAGCAGCCCGGTGAGGGTCCGGGTGAACGTACGCAGGACCGCCTGGGCGCTCGTCTCCCGCAGCAGTTCACCGTCGTAGATCAGGTTGAAGCGCGGACGCCCGTCGACCGTGCGCTCCACGACGAGTGTCAACGGGTAGTGCGGGGCACCCTCGTTGACGATGTCGGCGATGCCCAGTCCGCCGCCGGGCCCCCGTAGCCCTGCCACGTCCGTGGCGACGTCGAACACCACCAGGGTGTCGAACAGGGTCCCGACGCCCGCCTGCCGGCCGATCCCCGCCAGCGAGACATGCTGGTGCGGCAGTACCGCGCTCTGGTGTTCCCGGACGGCGGCGAGCAGGTCGCGGGCCGTGGTGCCGCCTGCCCAGCGGGCGCGCACGGGAATCGTGTTGATGAACAGTCCGACCATGTCCCCGATGCCGGGCACTTCCGCGTCACGCCCGGACACCGTGGAGCCGAACACGACGTCGCTGCCGCGCAGGATGCCGCCCAGCGTCAGCGCCCAGGCGCTGTGGACGGCCACGCTCAGCGGTACGCCGGCCGACCGGACGGCCGCGTCGATGTCGTCCTGCGGCTCCACGGCCGTGTCGGCGAACCGGTCGGACGGGGTGTGGCCCTCGGCGACCAGTGAGGGGCCGGGCAGCTCGGCGAGTTCGGCGCGCCAGACGCGGTCGCTCTCGTCGTCGTCGCGTCCGGCGAGCCAGCTCAGATAGTCGGAGAAGCCGCCGAGCGGGTACACGCTGCCCGGCGCGTCGTACTCGGCCAGCAGTGCGCGCAGGGTCGGGGGCACCGACCAGCCGTCGGCGATGATGTGGTGCACGGTCTGCACCAGGACGTTCCGGCCGGCGCCGGCTCGGATGAGCGTGAAGCGCATCAGCGGTCCGGTGGCCAGGTCGAACCCGGCGCGGCGGTCCCGCTCGGCGTGTTCACGGATCTCGTCGTCGGTGATGCCGGGGCGGTCCAGTGTGGTGAACGGCGCTCGCACACCGTTCTCCTGGACGCAGACCACTCGGCCGTCGGCGAGTGCGGTGAACCGGGCGGCCAGGTTCGGGAACAGCGTGAGCAGTCGGGTGGCCGCCGCCGCGAGGCGGTCGGCGTCCACTTCACCCCCTGCCACGCCGTCCAGCGTGATGAGTTGCTGCTCGACATAGCTGCCTGCCGAGTCGTCGTCGAAGACCGAGTGGAAGTACAGGCCCTCCTGCAACGGGGTCAACGGCAGGATGTCGCGCAGCGCCGGACCGTCCAGGCTGTCCACATCGGCCTGGGTCAGCGGCACCAGGGGGAAGTCACTGGGTGAGTGGCCACCGTAACCGCCGTGACCGCCGTGACCGCCGTGACCGCCGTGACCGAGCGCGGCCAGAGCCGCCAGCCCGGCCAGCGCGTCCCGGAAGTAGTCGCCGAGCGTCGCGACGTCCTCGTCGGTGAACATCCCCTCGGGCCAGGAGACGGTGGTGACCAGCTCGTACTCACCGGTGGAGGCGGCGGGTTCGGCGATCGCGTTGAACTCCAGGGCACGCGGCAGACGCATCCTCGGGTCGCGCCTTTCGCCCAACTGCCCGGTCGTACCGGCGAGTTGCCAGTCCCCGGACGCTCCCGCGTCGAAACGGCCCAGGTAGTTGAACAGCACCTGCGGTGCGGGCGCGTCGAATTCGGAGTGGGTGAGGTAGCGCAGGGCGCCGTACGACACGCCGTTGTCCGGTACGCGGGCGAGGTCTTCCTTGACCGCCTTGAGCGCGGCGGCCAGATACTCGGGCGCGGTGAGGTCGGCCGCCGCGCCGGGGTCCACCGTCACCGGGAACAGGGTGGTGAACCAGCCCACGGTGCGCGACAGTTCCGGCTCGAAGCCCGCGCTCCCCGCCACGAACCGGCCCTCTCGGCCATGGCCTTCGAGTTCGATATGCGCGTACGTCTGGTCCTGCCCGAGATCGCGGCGCCACCGGGCGAGAGTGACGGCGAGGGCGGTCAGCAGCACGTCGTTGACGCCCGCGTGGAACTTCGCCGGGATCTCGCCCAGCAGCGCGGCCGTCACCTCGGGTCCGACCGCCACGGTGCGCGTGCGCTCGCGCGCGACGGTGTCGCTCTCGGCCGGCGCGCGCCTGCCCACCGGACCGTCCGGTCCCGGCAGTTGACGCCGGAAGTAGGCACTGTCCGCGTCGAACGCGGCGCGCTCCAGCAACTGTGTCCAGCGCCGGAACGAGGTGCCCACCGAGGGCAGCTCCACCGGCACGCCCGAGGTGAACTGCCGCCAGGCCGTGGCCAGATCCTCCATCAGGATCCGCCAGGACACCCCGTCGACCACCACATGGTGGACGGCCACGACCAGTTGCCGTGCCTCGCGGCGCCAGACCGCGCGCAGCATCACGCCGCTGTCGGGGTCGAGGGCGGCGGTGGCGAGCGCGACGCACTCCTCCAGCGCCTCGCTGCTCTCCTGCCACCCCACGGCTGACTGTTCCTGCGGGATGTCGAAGCTCCAGCGGTCGCCGCGTACCAGCCTGGCACGCAGCATGTCGTGGCGCCCGACCACGGCGGCAAGGATCTGGTCGAGGGCGTCGGCGGTCAGCGCCGCCGGGGTGTTCAGCACCACGGACTGTACGAAGCCGTCGATCGCGTCCGTGGTCTCGCCGAGCCACTGCACGACGGGCGACCCGACGACGGAACCGGTCGGAACGTCGCGGTGGTCCACGGTGGTGACGTCTTCGCGGCTCGCCACCGCCGCCAGTGCCCGTACGTTGCTGTGCGTGAAAATCTGCCGCGCCGTGACGTACAGGCCCGCCTCGCGCAGCGCGCTCAGCAGCGAGATCGCCAGAATGCTGTCTCCGCCGAGCTGGAAGAAGTCCTGGTTGACCCCGACCTCGTCCAGTCGCAGCAGCGTCGCGACGGCCCTCGACACCACGCGCTCGTCGTCGGTGGCGGGCGGGAGGATCGCGCCCGCCCCGATGACGGGCTCCGGCAGCGCGGCCCGGTCGAGCTTGCCGTTCGCGGTGAGCGGGAACTCCTTCATGACGACGGTGTGCGCGGGCACCATGTACTCGACCATGTGCCGGGCGGCCCACGCCTTGACGTCGTCGGCCCGCAGCTCCTCGTTCCCGGCGGCCGGGATGACGTACCCCACCAGGTAGGTGCCACCCGCCGCGTTCTTCTTCGCGACGACGCAGGTGTGCCGTACGCCGGGGTGTTCCGCGAGACCGGCCTCGACGTCCTCGATCTCCAGCCGCATGCCGCGGATCTTGATCTGGTTGTCGGCCCGGCCGAGGAAGTCCAGCGACCCGTCCGGGGCGAAGCGCGCGAGGTCGCCGGTGCGGTACAGCCGGGACCCGTCGTCGGCGAACGGGTTCGCCACGAACCGGGACGCCGTCAGGCCGGGCGCGTTGACGTATCCGCGTCCCAGGAGGAAGCCGCCCGCGTACAGTTCGCCGCCGACCCCGACCGGGACCGGGCGCAGTTCGTCGTCCAGTACGTACAACTGGGTGTTGGGGTTGGCCTTGCCGATCGACGTCGAAAGGCGCTCCGCCGCACCCCGGTAGATGACGTGCGAGACACCGATGGTCGTCTCGGCGGGGCCGTAGCCGTGGTAGAGGGGGATGTCGAGGCGCGTACGGAACCGCTCGTACAGCTCCGGGGTCAGCACCTCACCGCCGCACCACACGTGCCGCAGGCTGTCGAGCCGCCCGCTGTCGCCCGCCATCTCCAGCAGGACGTCCAGCATGGACGAGACCAGATAGGTGAAGGTCACGCGCTGCTCGGCGATCACGCTCAGCAGATGGTGCGGGTCACGCTCACCGCCGGGGCGCAGGACCACGAGTCGGCCGCCGGAGACCAGGGGCAGGAAGATCTCGTTGATGGAGATGTCGAAGGAGAGCGGCGCCTTGAACAGTGAGGCGTCGTCGTGGCCGAAGCCCAGGATCTCGTTGACCTGCCACAGCAGGCGCTCGCTGATCGCTTCGTGCCGGATCATCGCGCCCTTGGGCCGGCCGGTGGAGCCGGACGTGAAGATCACATAGGCGAGGGCGGCGCCGGGGGTGGATATCCCGGTGCCCTCGGCGGGGTAGGAGCCGAACCGCCAGTCGTCCAAGTCGACCGGCTCCGCCTGCGGTTCACCCGGACCGGGCTCGCCGGTGGCGTTGAGTTGCAGTACGGCCCGGGCGTCCTCGACCACGACGGCCCGGCGCGCGGCGGGCCACTGCGGATCGAGCGGTACGAACGCGCAGCCGGCCTGGAGCACGGCGAGCAGCCCGATCACCATTTCGGCGGAGCGGCCCAGCGAGATGCCGACGACCTGTTCGGCGGTGAGACCGCGTTCGATCAGTCGATGGGCCAACTGACTGGAAAGTTCGGCCGCTTGACGGTATGTCAGGGACCGCTGATCGTCCACGACGGCGACGGCGTCCGGCCTCGTACGCGCCTGCTCGAGGAACATCTCCACGACGGTCGGGCGGATCCCCCGGTCGGCCGTGGTGTCGTTCCACTCGGCCAGGGCCTTGAGCCGCGCCGCCGCGCCGGAGGGTGTGATGGTGCCGAGGGGGCGGTCGGGGAAGTCGGCGAGGTCGTCCAGCGCGAGCTGCGCGTCGGCGGTCGCGACACCTTCGGGGACGGCGATGCTCCAGTCTCCCGCTCCGCCCGAGCCCACCGCGTCGGCCGCCCAACCACCGGGCCCCGCACCGCCGTTGTCGACCCAGCCGAGGACATCGCCGAACAGGGTGCCGGGCGCGAGGTCGATGCCGTCCGGGCTCTGTCCGGTCGCCCAGTACGACAGCCCGACGGCGCACGCTTCGGCGATGGTCCGGTCACCGTGGTCGTTGTTCCCGGTCCGCCGGCGCACATCGGCCAGTCGCGCGGCGGAGAGCAGTACGAGACGAGCGCTCGTTTCCCTCGTCGAAGACATCGAAGACATCGAAGACTCAGCATCCCTTCCAGGCATGAAAAGTTAGCCTAGCCTAACTTAGGTTTACCTAACTACCTTCTCGCCACGCCTGCCACAGCCGCGCGTACCGGCCGCTCAGAGCCACCAGCTCCTCGTGCGTGCCACGCTCCACGACCCGTCCGGCGTCGAGCACGGCGATCCGGTCCGCCGCCATCGCCTGGGTCAGCCGGTGCGCCACGAACAGCGTGGTCCGCCCCGCACACGCGGCCAGCACGGCCCGCTCCAGCTCGGCGGCGCCCTCACTGCCCGCCTCCGCGGTCGACTCGTCGAGGACCACCACCGGCGCCCGGCCCAACACCAGCCGGGCCAGGGCGATCTGGGCGACCTTGGTGACGTCCAGGCGCTCACCGCCCTCGCCGACAAGGGTGTTCAGCCCCTCCGGCAGCGCGTCGACCCACCCGCCGGCGCCGACCGTGCGCAGCGCGTCCGCCAACTGGGCGTCGGTCGCCTCCGGCGCGGCGAGCCGCAGGTCGTCGGCGAGCGGACCGGAGAACACATGCGTCTCCTGCGTGAGGATGCTCACCAACGCACGCGAACCGGCCTCGTCCAGAGCGGCCAGGTCGTGCGACCCGATACGCACCGATCCGCTCTGCGGGGTCCCGATGCCGGCGATCAGTGCGGCCAGGGTGGATTTGCCCGCGCCGGTCGCCCCCACCAGAGCGAGTGAACCGCCCGCCGGAATGGTCAAGTCGACGTCGCGCAGGACCGGTTCATCGGTGTCGGGATAACTGAACGTCAGCCCCTCCACCGTCACGGGATACGTCACAGCGTCCGGCACGACCTCGGCGGCGGCGACGGCTGCTGCTGCTGCGTCGTCGTCGTCGTCCGAACGGTCACCCACCAGCCGGTCCTGCGCGTCCTCCCCGAGCACCCCGACCAGCCGGGTCAGACTCGCGCCCGACTTCTGCGCCTCGTCGAAGGTGAACATGATGGCGCCCAGCGGGGTGAACAGCCGGTGGAACATCAGCGGGGCGGCCGACACCTCACCGAGGGTGGCGGCATCGGCCTCCAACAGGGCGTACCCCACCACAAGGATCAGGACGAGCCCGATGAACTCGGCGCGGTTCTCCCTGCCGACGAAGCGGCCGAAGAACCGGAACACCTCGACACCGAGATCGCGCACCCGCCACGACTCACGGGTGACGCTCTCGCGGACGGACTCCTCGAGGCGGTACGCCCGTACCGTATCGATGCCGTTCAGCCCACTGATCAGCGCCTGCGCACGATCGGCCTGAGCCACTCGCTGCTTGCGGTAGAGGGGGGCGGAGCGCGGGAGATACCAGCGCAGCGCGAGCGCGTACGCGGGCAGCGCGCCGGCGCCCGCCAGTCCGAGCCGCCAGTCCAGTCCGAACATGCCGACCGTGGCGATGAAGACCAGCACGCCCGCCGAGAACACGGTGGGGACGGCCGTCCGTATGCCCTTGGACAGCACGGCGACGTCATCGCCGACGCGCGACAACACGTCGCCCCGGCCCACCTGTTCGATCCGCGCGCTGGGCATTCCCAGTACCGCCCGGACGGCGTGTTCGCGCAGCCGCGCGAGCAGATCCGCGCCGAGACGCCCGATCAGGTACGTCGATACGGCGGTGGCCGCCGCGCCGAGCAGCGCGGCGGCCCCCATCAACACCCCGATCGTGACCAGGATCGAGCGCGATTCGCCCTCGACCACCCCGTCGACCACCCGCCCCAGCAGGAGTACCGGGAGCACCTGGAGCGCCGCCCCTGCCACGGTGGTGAGCACGGTGGCGGCCGTCAGCCACGGCGTTTCGCGGCAGTGCGCCACGACCCACCGGGTGGCCTCGCGTCCGGTCGCCGTGCGCAGAGTGGCCGTGCGCGGGGCCGCCGGGGCCGCCGGGGCGACATCGGTGCCGGTGGCGCTCACCCGGAGGTCACCATCGCTTTCGTCATCGCTACTTGACCGACTTGACGAGCTCGTCGATCGCGTACGGCAGGGAGAGCAGGGTGCCCTGGGACATGGCCGCGCCGATCGCGGGGCCCTCACTGTCCAGCAGGTACGACACCTTGTCGTTCTTGACCGCGGGCAGGTTGGCGAACAGCTCGAACTTCTTCAGCGCCTCCGTGTCCGCCTTGTCGTTGATGACGAAGATGCGGTCCACGTCGATCAGATCCATACGCTCGGGGGACAGTTCGGTGGAGAAGCCGCCGTCCGCGATCTCGTCGATCTTGGTCTGGTACGTGAATCCGGTGCCCGTGATGAGCTGTCCACGCACGTCGGTGGAGGTGAACGGCGCCACCGAGTCCTTGTACCAGGACACCGCGACGGCGGTCTGGCCGGCGAACTCCGGGTTCTCCTTCTTGGCCGTGTCGAGCTTGTCCTGGATGCCCCCCACCAGCTCGGTGCCCTCGTCCTCCTTGCCGAGCGCCTTGGCGATGTGGACCGCGTTGTCCTGCCAGGGAGCGCTGAAGGGCTCCTTCTCGGCCTTGGTGCGGCCCACGGTCGGGGCGATCTTGGAGAGCTTGTCGTAGGCGGCCTGGTCGATCTCGGAGTACACCGCGATGATCAAGTCCGGGCGCAGGGCGGCGATCTTCTCGTAGTTGGGGCCCGAGTCACCGTTCTTCATGATGACTTCGGGGCGGGTGTCGCCCCACTTGTCCTTCACCCACGGCCACTGGGTGTTGATGTCGGGAGACTGGCCCTCCGGGTTGGGGTACTGGTCGACCATGCCGACCGGCTTGATGCCGAACGCCAGGATGGCCTGGTCGTCGGTGTAGCCGACGGAGACGACCCGCTGCGGAGCCTTCTTGACCTCCGTGGATCCGAACGCGTGCTCCACGGTGACCGGGAACGCGCCGCCGGCGGTGGCGGGCGGCGCGTCGTCGTTCGACGTGTCCGCCGAGTCGGAACCGCACGCCGTGAGAAGGCCGACGCCGAGGGCCGCGGCGGACAGTGTCGCCGCCAGTCGCCGCCATGGCTTCGCGAGCGTCGTTCTGTGGAAGAGCATCCGGGATCCCTTGCGTTCGCACTGTCCGCTGCACCTTGTGTTAGGGCAGCCAAACCTTATCCTGAGCAGGTGAGGTTAGCCTAGCCTAACTTACGAATTGCGTTGACCGGCACGCGGGTTGAACCGGGACGTACGGACACACGCCCTTCGTACGTCGCTAAACGTGCGTACGGCCGAGCGGCACGATGATCGGGCTGTCGCCCACCGGGGCGTCGATCACCTGGGCGCGCAGCCCGAACGCCTCGTGCAGCAACTCGGCGGTGATCACGTCACGCGGATGCCCCTGCGCCAGGATCGACCCCTCGCGCATCACGATGAGGTTGTCGCTGTAACGCGTCGCCAGATTGAGGTCGTGCAGCACCATGACCACGGTGCACCCCGACTCGTGCAGATCGTCCACCAGGTCGAGCACGTCGATCGCGTGCGCCAGGTCCAGATACGTGGTCGGCTCGTCCAGCAGCAACAGATCGGTGCCCTGAGCCAGCGTCATCGAGATCCAGACGCGCTGGCGTTGCCCGCCGGACAGCGAGTCGACCGGACGGTCGGCCAGATCGGCCACCCCGGTCATGGCCAGCGCGCGCTCCACGACACCGGCGTCGTCGGACGACCACTGCCGTAGCCAACTCTGGTGCGGATGGCGCCCCCTGGCGACCAGATCGGCCACCGTCAGCCCCTCGGGCGCGACCGGCGCCTGCGGCAGCAGACCGAGCTTTTTCGCCACGTCCCTGGTCCGGAGCCGGCCGATGTCCTCGCCGTCCAGCACGACCGTCCCCCGGGTCGGCTTGAGCAGCCGGGTCAGGGTGCGCAACAGGGTTGATTTCCCACAGCCGTTGGGGCCGATGATCGTGGTGATCACCCCTGGTGGGATCGCCACGTCGAGACCGTCGATGACGGTCCGGGCGCCGTACCCGACCGTGACGTCCCTGGCTGCCAGCCGTACGACGCCATCGGCGCCGGACCCGCTCGCGGACCTGATCTCGGACCTGACCTCGGGCCCGATCGCCGACTCGGCGACGGATCCGGTGCTGGACTCGGTGATGGACTCGGTGATGGACTGAACGGCCACAAGCCCCCCTTATTAGGTTTGCCTAACCTTTCTATCATCTATCTGTCTGTCGGAGGTTGGCCCTGACAAGCAGATAGACGAGGAACGGGCCGCCGATCGCGGCGGTGACCACACCGACCGGGAGACTGATCGGCAGCGCCGCACGCGCGACAAGGTCCGCACCGGTCAGCAGCAGCGCGCCGACCAGACCGGAGGCCACCAACGGCGGTGTCGGATACCTCACCAGACGCATCGCCACCTGCGGCGCCACCAACGCGACGAACGCCACCGGGCCCGCCGCGCTCACCGCCACGGCGGCCAGCAGCACCGCGCACAGCAGCAGGACCGCCCGCACCGCCGCGTACCGGACGCCCAGGCCCGCGGCCACCTCGTCGCCGAGATGCAGCGGCTTGAACTGGAACGCGGCGCCCGCCACCACGACCATGAGGGCGAGCGTGCACCAGAGCGCCACCCGCACCTCGTCCCACGACCGGTTGTCCAGCGAGCCGACCAGCCATACCTGCGCCCGCGCCACGTCCCTGATATCGGCGTTGACCAGCAGCCAGGTGGTGACGGCCTGCATCATCGCGCTCACCGAGATGCCGATGAGGATGAGCCGGAAGCCGTCGATCCCACGCCGCCACGCCAGGAAGTACACCAGCAGCCCCGTACCGAGGCCGCCGCCGAGCGCCGCCGCCGACACACCCACGGAGCTGACCACCGCCGTGGCGGTGCCGCCCGACACCGTCACCAGGAACACCGCGACCGCGCCGGCGCCCCAGGTGATCCCCAGAATGTCCGGGCTGGCCAGGGGGTTGCGCGCGACGGACTGTGTGATCGCCCCGGACACCCCCAGCGCGATTCCCACGACGAGACCGGCCAGGGCGCGGGGCATCCGCAGATCCATGATGACGAACTGGTCCACCTGCTCGCCCCGGCCGAGGATCGTCGCGATCACGCGCCCCAGCCCGATGGGGAAGTCGCCGACGCCGATGGACAGGCAGAACACCAGGAAGGTCGCGGCCGTCAGCAGCAGCGTGACCAGCACCATCCAGGGCCGCCATACGAACGACAGCCGCCCGACCCGTACGCCCGGGGTCACCGTTCGCTTCTCGTCCTTGACACCGGCCCCGACGCCTGTCCCAACCTCTGTCTCACTACTCATGCGCTCTTGAACTTTCCTCGCCACACGAGGCCCGCGAAGAACGGGGCGCCGAGGAGGGCGACGACGACGCCGGAGTCCAACTCGCCCGGCCGCACCACCAATCGCCCCACGATGTCGCAGACCAACAGGATCAGGGCTCCGAGCACACCCGCGTACGGCACCAGCCAGCGGTAGTCCGGACCGGTGAGATAGCGGGCCACATGGGCCACCATGAGCCCGAGGAACGCGATGGGGCCGCAGGCCGCCGTCGCCGCTCCCGCGAGCAGGGTGATGGCGACGATGCCGATGGTCCGGCTCAGCGCGATGTTCACTCCCAGCCCGCGCGCCACGTCGTCACCGAGGTTGAGCAGATTGAGGGCGGGCAGCGTGATCAGCGCCAGCACCAGCCCGACCGCGATGAACGCGGTCACCGGCCAGATGACATCGAATCCGACACCGGCCACGGAGCCCGAGTTCCAGAACCGCAGCGCGTTCAGCGCCTTCTGGTCCGACAGCGAGATCGCCGTGGTCATCGCCATGAGGAACACGGTGATCCCCTGCCCGACCAGTGCGAGCGTCAGCGGGTTGCCGGCGCCCCGGCCGATGCTCGACACACCGAACACGACGACACCGGCGACCGCCGCCCCCAGGAAGGCGAACCAGACGTACTGGAACGGGTTGGTGAACCCGAACAGGGCGATCGCCGACACCACGGCGAACGACGCGCCGGCGTTCACACCCAGCAGACCCGTGTCCGCGATCGGGTTACGCGTATACCCCTGGATCAACGCCCCGCCGACCCCCAGGGCGACGCCCACCACGACCGCGAGCACAGTCCGGGGCACCCGCACCGTCCGCACGATGAGCCTGATATCGGTGAGCCGCTGATCGGCGTCCGGCGCCGCGAACAACCCGTGCCACACCTCGGTGGGACTGAGCGAACGGGCGCCGACCGCCAGCGACACCAGTCCCGCGATCACGAGGATCACCACCAGCGCGCCCAGCCCCATGGCCCGCCGGTGCCTGCGGGCCTGTGTTCCGCCCTGAGGCAGCGGGCGTTCTGCTGCGGTCGTGCTCATGTCGACGTACGTCATCCCTTTGATCTACGTGGAAAACATGGCCAGTTGGGCAGCTCACGCCCTACTGCGCCGAGCCTCGCCGGAGGCGGACTTGACGCCCCGCTCGAGCAGCGAGTCCAGGATCTCGCCGACCCGGATCGCGGTGTTGGACAGCAGGGACGACGTGATGCCGTGCGTGTGCTCCGTACCGCCCTGGAGGTAGATGCCGCAGCGCAGGTCGAGATCCGTCGCGACGCGGTAGTCGCGCTCGACGCGTACCCGTCCCTCGTCGTCCCGCAGGCAGCGCTCCGCCACCTCGCCGAGAAGACCGACGGGGTCGGCCTGGCCGTAGCCGGTGGCGAACACGACGACGTCCGCGTCCAGGAAGGTCTCCTCCCCCGTGACAAGGGACTTGACCGTGGCACGGGCCTTGTCGGGCGTCTCCTTGACGTCGACCAGCCGGGAGACGTTGATGAAGCGCAGCCGTTCGGTGCCGAGGACCTTCTCCCGGTACATCTGCCGGTACAGGTCATCGATCAAGTCGATGTCCACGACGGAGTAGTTGGTGTTCCCGTGGTAGTCCATGAGCCGGCCCTTGACGTCCTCGGGAGCGGCGAAGTACTGGTCGACCGCCTCGGGGTCGAAGATGCGGTTGGCGAAGGCGCTGTCGTCGGCGGGGCTGTAGCCGTAACGGGAGAACACCGCGCAGATCTCGGCCTTCGGGAAGCGGCGGTGCAGATAGGCGACGTTCTCGGCGGCGCTCTGCCCGGCGCCGACGACGACGAACCGGGAGGGCGAGGTGCCGTCCAGCCCGTCGGCCAGCCCCTCGACCTTCCTGAGCAGTTCGGAGTTGTGCCACACGCGGTCGCCGCGCTCCACGCCCTCCGGCATCTGGGGACGCAGCCCGGTGCCGATGACGAGATTGCGGGCCCGGTGGACCACAAGCCCCTCCCCCGACCGGACGGTCACATCCAGATGGTCCACGGTTCCGTCACGGACGACCGGTGTGACGCCGACGACCTCGTGCCCGTACGACACCATGTCGTCGACCTTGGCGGCGGCCCACTCGAAGTAGTCGTGGAACTCGACCCGCAGCGGGAAGAGGTTCTTGTGGTTGATGAAATCGATCAGCCGGTCCTTGCTCTGCAAGTAGCACAGGAAGCTGAACTCACTGGTCGGGTTCCGTAGCGTCACCAGGTCCTTCAGGAAGGACACCTGCATGGTCGCGTCATCGATCAGCATGCCCCGGTGCCAGCCGAAGGACGGCTGCTGCTCGAAGAAGTGAGCGGTGACCGACTCCTGCCTGCCGACGCGTGCGTTGTGCTCGCTGACCGCGATCGACATCGCCACATTGGACGGCCCGAAGCCGATGCCTATGAGGTCGTAGACCGGTGCTGCGTCGCCAGGAAGAACCTGTGACATGTCACTCCCATTCGTGGGGGGGGCAGGTAAGACACAAAAGGCGCGAAGGGTGGCCACGTCGACGAAGCGACCCCACCCTGAACTTAGGTGAGCCTAAGCTAATCCCTGACGACTGTCGAGTGGATGGCCGAGCCCCGGCGCCCGCCGACTGGCCTGCCAGATCGGCCAGTTGCAAACTAAGGTAAGCCTTGCTTAACTACCCTCGGTCATTCCCTGCTCCGAGGAGGAACCCCATGCGGGTCGTCATGTTCGGTTACCAGACCTGGGGGCACCGCACCCTGCGAGCCCTTCTGGACTCCGAGCACGACGTGGTGCTGGTCGTGACGCACCCCAAGAGCGAGCACGCGTACGAAAAGATCTGGAGCGACTCCGTCGCCGACCTCGCCGAAGACCACGGCGTCCGGGTGCTGATCCGCAACCGCCCGGACGACGACGAGCTGTTCGACCGCCTCAAGGAGACCGACCCGGACATCATCGTGGCCAACAACTGGCGGACCTGGATCCCCCCGCGGATCTTCGGCCTTCCGCGCCACGGCACGCTGAACATCCATGACTCGCTGCTGCCGAAGTACGCCGGTTTCTCCCCGCTGATCTGGGCACTGATCAACGGCGAGCCCGAAGTGGGCGTCACGGCGCACATGATGGACGACGAACTCGACGCGGGCGACATCGTCCGGCAGGAGACGGTTCCGGTCGGCCCGAGGGACACCACGACCGACCTCTTCCACAAGACCGTCGACCTTATCGCACCGGTCACCATCGGCGCGCTCGGCCTTATCGCCGCCGGGCAGACGGAGTTCACCAAGCAGGACCGCTCGCAGGCGAGCTTCTTCCACAAGCGGTCCGCCGAAGACATCCGCATCGACTGGACCTGGCCGGCCCAGGACCTCGACCGCCTGGTCCGCGCCCAGTCGGAGCCGTATCCCAGCGCCTACACCTTCCACAAGGGCAAGCGCCTCGAAGTCCTCGCGGCGGTGGTGTCCCAGGGCCGCTACGGCGGTACGCCCGGCCGCATCTTCTACCGCGAGGGCGAGGGCGTGGTCATAGTCGCCGGCGCCCACGCCCGCACCGGCCGCAACCACGGCCTGGCCATCACGCGCGTACGCACCGAGGAGGGGCTTGAGCTGCCCGCGACGGAGTACTTCACGTCGATGGGCGGCTACCTGACCACCCGTGTCTGACGGCTGCTTCTAGCCGAGGGCGTCGATCCAGGCGTCGCCGGGCGGGGGTACGAAGAAGTAGCCGCCGCCGGTGGTCAGAACGTACTTCGCCAGCGCCTCCCCCTCCAGCCGCCGCTGGACCGCCTCGAAGCCCTTGGCCAAGTCCCGCTGAAAACAAGAGAAAACAATGCCGGTATCGCCATCGCCCCGGTCGTAGCTGTAGCTGCGGCGTACGAGCGGGGGCGGATCGCGGCGGTCGGGGGCGGCGAGCCGTACGTGCGAGTCGAGCGGTGTCAGCCGGCCCTTGGGGTCGGCGGCGAAGTTCGGCTCCTCGCGGACGGGAGTCCCGTCGAGCCACTTCCCGTCACGCCGCCGGCCGATGATCCGCTCCTGCTCGTGGACGGAGTCCTTGTCCCACAACGCGGTGGCGAAGCGTATGACCCGTACGACCTGATAACTCCCGCCAACGGCCCAGCCGGGCTCGCCCTGCCCGTCCCGGACGAGGGCCCGGTCGGCGACTTCCCGCTCGGATTCCGGATTCCCGAACCCCTCGGTGAAGTGAAACGGATTACGGGCAAGCCCCCGCCCACCCTCGACACGATTGTCCGCCCGGAACCCGTCGATGGCCCAGCGAACGGCCCAACCGGACTGCTTGGCAACGCCCTTGACGCTCTCCACGGCCTTACGCACGGCCGAGGCGTCCTCCCCCGCGACCCGCACGAGAAGGTCCCCGTGCGACTGCGCGGGATCGAGCAGATCCCCGGCGAAGGACGGCATGACCTTCAACTGCCGAGGCGCCCGCGCCCCCGCGCCCTCGAAGAGGGACGCCCCCAAGGCAAGGCCACCCCCACCGACGGCCCGCACCTCCCCCACCAACGCCCTTACCGCAAGGCCCACTTCCCCACCGGACCCCCGGTCAAGGACGACGAACCCCGCCCGCCCCTCCGGCTGCTGCGCACCCAGCACCCGCGCCGCAGCGGCGTCGGCTCCCGCCCCGGAGCGCTCGTCGGCCTCTGCCGGGGGACCCCCCGCACGCACTGCGACCACACCCGCGCCCACAAGTCCGAGCCCAACGGCCGCCCCGGAAACCACCAACGACCTACGCCGCACCCGTCCCCCTCTCCTCATACTTCGTTAAGAGGCTACTCCTCGTCTCTCCCCAACATGATCTGCACCTTTGACGGGAATTGCAGATCATCCACCGATACCGAACAAAGCAAAGGCCCTCGGGTCCCAACAAATTGCATTCGGACGTACTCATTCGGGTCGTGCAATACCAACCACCCCGACGGGCATGACAGTCGCCCTTCGAAGAGCATTGCAGGCAGTTTCGTCGGAGGAACCGACTTCCACACCTCACATTCCACCGGACCGTCAACGCTAGCCTGGACACCAAAGATGAGCGAACTTCCCGCTCTGTGCCAATGACTCGCTTCCGGATCCCAGCCCGTGACGTCGTCTTCACTTACCGCATCGCGCAAGATCAGGCATCCGTGCTCTACTTTCGCCAGGAATGAAACTGCGGGTCCATTGGCTACCATTCCTTTTTACTCCTTCCTTGTGAAATCTGCGAGACAATGCCGCCCTGCCGTCGAGCACAGGGCAGGCAATGAGGGTACGCCGTCTGAGGGAACCCAGGAGGAACGAGACTGGACGGAGGCTGGTGATCCGGGATCCAGTCCCCGTCCTTGGTCCCAGGGGTCTTGGCGGGGCAAGTGTGGCAACCGTGGGCGTTTCCTGATTCAGTGATCAAATCTCGAACACCATCTGCCTCAATGTCGCCGTTTTCCAGGGCTACCCCCTCGCGGGCATTCGGCCCAGCACCCAGCGTAAGATCGCACTTCTGGCCTGGCGTTGCATTGTGAACGAGTACCGGCGTGACGCCTGCATACACGTAGTACGTGTGGAGGTCGTCGACGGTGAGATTGTAGACCGCCAACGACTTGGTGTGGTGGGTGACTGCGGTGATCTGGACCCAGGTGCCGGTGCTGGTCTGGAGCCATTGGCCTGCGGTGAGTTCATCCGCCTCGGCCCAGCGGCCGAGGGCCGGAACCCAGAAGGGGTGGCCGTCCGTGGCGGTGAGGGTGTTGGTCTTACCGCCGGTCAGGGTGATGTCGACCAGTTGTTTGTCGCCCGTGCCCTTGATCAAGGCCGTCACCGGACGGGGACCCGACTCCCCCGTCTCCGGGTCGGTGGCAAGGACCTGGTCGCCGATCCGGATGTCCTTGATCGGTTTGCGGGTGCCGTCCGCCAGGAGGACCTGGGTGTCGGCCGTGAAGCTGTTGGGGAAGCGGAAGCCCTTCCCGCAGCTCGGCAGCTTGATCTTGCCGAGCATGCCGCCCGCGCAGCCCAGCGCCGCCGACGTGCCGACCTGGCCCCAGTTGACCTTCCGGCCCGACAGCCGCTGGCCCAGCCAGTCCAGGCCCGCCTCGCCCAGGCCGCCGATCACGCAGCCTGCCAGCATCGGGGAGTTGCCCGTGGGGTCGGTGTACGTCGTCGGGGAGCTGAGGGCGTACTGGTAGAGGTTCGTGCCGCCCGCGTAGCCGATCGGGTCCTGGGAGATGAAACGGCCGGACTCGGGGTCGTAGTAGCGGTTGCGGTAGTACAGCAGGCCCGTGCCGTCCGACTCGCGGCCAGTGAACGTGTACGGGTTGGTCGAGTCCGCCCCCGAAGCGGTCGGCTGGCCGTACGGGTCGTAGGTGTAGCTCGTGGCGACCGTGCCGTCCGCGTTCGCCAGGCCCACCACACTGCCCAGCGCGTCCGTCAGATAGACCTGCGTCGCACCGTTCTCCGTGCGGGTCAGATACTCGTCCAGACCCGACGTGGCCACCGTTGCCGAAGTCGCGCCCGAACCAGTCTGTTCCACCAGCGGGTTCGAGCCATCGGTGAGGTACTTCTGCGTCGTGTCGCCCAGCTTCTTCGAGCTGCGGATGCCCAGCGGGTCGTAGCCGAACAGGGCGGCCGGACCACCTGCGGCCGACTCCACACCCGACAACTCGCCCCGGGCGTTCCAGGCGTACGTCCTCTTGCCGTCCGACGTGAGCTGTCCGTCAGCGTCGTACGTGAAGGAACGGCCGCCCAAAGACGTAACCCGGTTGTCCTTGCCGAACACCGCGCCCGTTTCGGCGGCGGGGAGTGCGACGGAGGCGAGGCTGCCGGTCAGGCCCGTCTGGAGGCCCCTGGTGTCTCGGGTGTAGGTGAGGTCGCCGACGCCGGTCGTGCCCTTCGTGTAGTCGATGGCCTGGACGGTGCCGGTCTTGTCGAGTGTGGTGGTGCGGCTGATGCCGCCCGGCAGGCTCGCCGTCTTCTCCCGGCCCACCGCGTCCAGACCGAACGTCACGGCCTGGCCGCCCGAGGTGACGGACGTGAGGATGCTGGAGGTGTCGTAGCCGTAGAGCGTGGTGCTCCCCGCCGCCGTCATCTCCTTGCGGCGGTCCGCCGCGTCGTAGTCGTAACCCACCGTCCCCGTCGGGCCGTTGACCGTCTTCAGCCGGTCGTACACGTCGTAACCGAACGTCTCCGTGCCCGCCTGCGTGTCCGTGACCGTCTTCGGCAGGTCCACGGCGTCGTACGCGTACGTGGCCGTGGACTCGGCCACACCGGCCGCGTTCACGCCGTACTTGGTGTTCTTCGACCGGCCCAGCAGGTCGTACTCGGCCGTGGCGACCTGCCCGGAACGGCTGGTCACCTTCGTCAGCCGGCCCGCCACGTCGTACCCGAACAACGCCTGCGCGCCCAGCGGGTCCGTCACCGACTTCGTGCGGTCCGCGTCGTCGTACGCCCAAGTGGTGCTGTTCTGCCGGGCGTCCGTCAGTGTCTTGAGGTTGCCGTTCTCGTCGTATGCGAGAGATGTCGACTGGCCGAGTGGGTCCGTGAGTTGACGGGTCTGGTTCAGCGCGTCGTACGTGAGCGTCGTACGCGAACCCGCCTCGTCCGTCATGACCGTCGGACGGCCCGCCGCGTCCAGGAACTGGCCGCCCGTTCGGCCCTCCGCGTCCTTCACGGAGACCAACTCGCCGTGGCGGTATGTGTACTCCGTGACCGCGTTCGACGCGTCGGTAACGGTCTTGATCTGACCGTCCGGTGTGTGAGTGAGGGTCGTCTCCCGGTTCTCGGGGTCCGTGACCGTCCGCAGATCACCTTCTGCGTCATACGCGAGTCTCGTCTCGTTGCCCAACGCATCGGCGAGGGAGGTGGGTTGGTCGTACGGGCCGTTGTACACCGCCGTACCCGACTGGCGCGCCTGCGCCGTACCTGCCAGCTCCGTCGTGCGCGTGACGTAGCCGTTCGCGTCGTACGTCAACTCCGTGCGCCGGCCGTACGGATCGGTCACCGCGTCGATCCGGTGCTTCGGGCCACGGTGGTACTGCGTGGCCCGTGCCAGCGAACTCCCGTACGCCTCGGTGTCCTTGACGCCGTAGCCGTCCGCGTCGAACTCGACTCGCCGCACGGAGCCGCCCGGCTGTGTCACGCTCGCCGATGTGACCTTCCCGGCACCGGTCTGCGTGTACGCGAACGAGTACGCCGCGCCCTCGGTGAGGGTCTGCTCCTTCACCCTGCCGTCGGCGTAGAACTCGTTCGTCATGTACGTGATGCCACGGGCGTCGACAGCCGTTTTGATCCGGTTCGACGTGCCGTCGTACGTGTACCGGCTGACCTTGCCGGCCGCGTCCGTCACCGTCTCCAGACGGCCGGCGCTGTCATACGTGTACGAGGTGCTGCGGCCGGTGTTGTCCCTCGCGACGGAGACACGGTGCTGGGTGTCGTAGTCCAGCGCGATCCACCGTCCGCCGGATGCGGTGATGCGGGTGATCTCGCCGTTCCTGCCGTCCCTGCGGGTCAGCTTGACCGTGTTGCCGTGCCGGTCACGGATCTCCTTGAGCGCCGCGTACTGCGGGAACACCCACACCGTGCCGTCGCGGAACGTCAGGTCCCAGCCGCCGTTGAAGCCCTTCCAGGTGATTTTCGAGCCCTGGAAGTCGGACGACGTGTCGAGCGGCTCGAACTCCGCGTTGGTCCAGTCGTTCCCCGACGAGGTGCGGGTGAAGTGGGTCTTGCTGCCGCCCGGCAGATAAAGATCCACTTCGTCCCATTGCTTCTCGGAGTGCAGAAAAGCGTTGTAGGACAGGTCGCGGCCGATACCGAAGGCACGCTTCTCCTTGTCGCCCTGCCAGTAGGTGCGTGTGACGTCGGCGGAAGCGTTCGAACCGGCGACCGCGAGGTCGGTACGGGAGTCGGTCAGCAGGCCCGTCGACAGCTCGACCGGGTCTCCCGACAGCCAGTCGATGACATCCTCGATCCAGGTGTCTTCCCACGGAATGAGGTCGTCGATGTTGAACATCGCGCCGTGGAAGGCCCATACACGGGTCTTCTTGTCGGGTATGACCTGACGGCCGTCCGCCGACACCTCACCCGTGCCGTAGACGTACCAGCCCTTCTTCTTCGGGTCGTAGTCCTGGAACTTGACCCGAGTGCCGGGGGCCTCACGCGTGTAGTTCGGGTAGATGATCTGCGCGCCCTCGGGGAAGACGTACGTACCGCCCGGCTGCACGGTGAAGTACACCGGCACGATGCCGTTCTTCGGCAGCGGGAACGGCGGCCGGTCGATCGGGATCGCCGTGATCCCCAGCTCCGTGACCGGCTTCCCCTTCTCGTCGCGGACCACCGAGCCCTTGGGGATGTGGACTTCGAGACCTGGGATCTTCGGGGTCTTCAGCACGACGTCGGCCTTGGCCGGAGCCGCGAACCTCACCGTGTTCTTCGTGTCCAGCGGAGTCATCCACACGGGAAACCCGAGATCGACCGTCCGGCCCGCCTTCGGGGTGATCCGGATGTCGTAACGGCCGTAACTGCGCTTGGAGTTGTTCGCACTCGCGCCGTCGACCACGAGGGTGGTGGACGTGTCGGCGATACCGCTCAGCACGAACCTGCCGCGCGCGTCCGTCTTCGCGGACTTCTTGCCGACGGAGACCGTGACCTTCGCCAGCGGCTTGCCGTCGAGCTTGAGGACGTGACCGGTCAGCGCGGTGGTCTTGGGCGGGGCACGGAGCCCGGCCGGGCCCTTGGGGGCGTCGCCACGCCGGGTCAGCCAGTCGTAGCCGGCGAGGTTTCCCTTGTCCGGCTGCCAGGCGTCCGGGCCGCTGGGAGTGGTACGGGTGGCCGGGGGTGCGGTGTCGTCGCCGACCGTCTTCGGCTTGTCCGGCGAAGCGTCGGCCTTGTCCGCACCGGTGAGCGCCGCGGCTGCCGTCAGACCCAGGGTGTAGGTGCCGGTCTTGAGAGTGTTCGGATCGACCGTGAGCGTGTACGTGCCGGTGGCCGGGAGCGTCGGCAGTGCGTACGTGACGGCGGTCGCGCTCATCGAGCGCCCGTCGACCAGCCACTTGCCGTCCGGGCCGTACACGGACAACGACCAGGCGGCGGGCGGGGTGTTCAGACCGAGGGTGAGCTTCTGGCCCTGGGTGCCGGTGAAGGTGTAGCGGCCGTTCTGGCCCGCCGTGGCGATGGTGACGGGTTTACGCGTGCCTGTGGTGGCCAGTGCTCCACCGTCCGCGTCGGGGATCAGCGTCGCGCTTGTGGTGCCGGTGACCGGCTCGCTGGGACGTACGAACACCCGGTGGGTGCCTACCGTCAGCGGCGCGCGCAGGTCGGCCTCGGCGGACGACGTCCTGGTAAGGGAGCCAAGACTCTCCTCCGTACCGTCCGGAGCGCGGTGGACGAGCGTCGACGTCTTGGCGAACGTGGTTGTGTCGAAGACGACGGCCGCGCCGGCGCCGGCGACCACGTCTGTCCGGTACTCGAGCTGCTGGCCGGCGCGGGTGATCTGCCCGACGCGCGGTGCGGATCCGGCGGTCAGGGTGCCCGCCTGGACCGGCTTCGACAGCCAGAGCGTCATGGCGCCGTTGGCTGCTTCCTCCGGTTCGAGGAGCAGGGTGTACGTGGTCCCCGGCGTGAGGTCGTTCACGTAGTACGCCTCGGGCGCCGTACGGGCCATGCGTCCGACGGTCGTTCCCGTGCCGCCGGCCGGGCCGAGGAGAGTGATCTCCGTGATCTCCGGCATGGTGTTGGCGGTGATGCCGATACCGAGGGACGCGGCATCGGGTGCGGTGAACTGCGCCCGCACGCGCTGACCGGCGCGGGCGGTCGTGGTGGCCTGCTGGGGGCCGTCCGGTGTCAGCGTCGTCCGCACGTCGGCGGAGAGGATCATCGACAGGGCTCCGACCGCGCCGTCGTTCGGGTCGGCGTACAGGCGGTAGGTACCGGTCTCCGGAAGCGGCGGGAGCCCGATGGTGGCCGACGCGCCGGCGGACACGTTGACTCCGTCGACGACCTTCGCACCGGACGGCGCGACCACCGTGACGTCCACGTACTCGGTGAAGGTGCTGCCGGTCGCACCGAGGGAGAGGGTGTCACCCTGCTGGCCCTGGAAGACCGTCTCCGCGTCCTGGCCCGTGCGGCCGACGTCCATCGGAACGGCGGAACCGGCCACACTGAGCTGGGCCACGCTGACCGGGCGGGAGAGCGACAGTGACACCGAACCGGTCGCCAGATCCCCGTTGGGGTGCACCGCGACGGTGTAGACGCCGGTGTCCGGGAGCGGTTCGCTGTCCCAGTCCTCGGTGCCTTCGGCGGGGGTGTAGAAGGAGCCGACCTCGGATCCGTCCGGGCGTCGGATATCCAACTGCACGGAAGCGCCGAAGCCCGCGGCCGTCGCCCCCAGGGACACGCGCTGACCCGCCTCGGCCGAGAACCGGGCGAGTCCGTCCTGCCCCGCACGGGTGAGCGACACGACGACAGGCGGTCCCGTCAGTGCGAGCGTGCCGGCGTCCACGTAGGGCGACGCGGTCACCGTGAGGGTGCCGCTGCCGCCCTTCGCGGGGTCCAGCGCCAGGGTGTACGTCCCCGACTGCGGGAGCGCGTCCACGTCGATGGCGCCGCTCGCGCCGGTGATGGAGGCCGACTCGAGCTGGGCGCCGTTCGGACCGTACAGCCGCGCGGTCAGTCCACCGGGCATCTGGGCGGCGTCGATCGCCAGGCTCAGCGAGGTGCCCAACGCGCCGGTGAACGTGAGCAGTTGGTCCTGCCCCGGCCGGGTGAGCTGCGAGATGACCGGTGCTCCGGAGAGGGTGAGCGCGGCGGTCTTCGGGCTCGACACAACGACGGTCGCGGCTCCGATGTTGCTCGATCCGGGGTCCAGTATCAGCGAGTACTGGCCGCTGACCGGCACATCGGTGAACTCGCCGTCGGCCTGCTCTCGCGAGAAGGCGAAGGAATCCACGCGCTTGTTCTGCGGATCCATCAGTCGGGCGTTCACCGTCGAGTTGAATGTGGAGCCCGTGATGCCGATGTTGATGTCGTCACCGGCGAACGCGTTGAAGACCACCTGTGCCTGATTGCCCGCGGTGGTGACCGACACCGTCGGCGGGGTCTCGTCCCCGACCGTGGTCTCCTCGGACGTCTCGATCTCACCGCCACCGTCGCCGTAGAGGATCCGGAAGCTGGTGGCGGAGGTCGCCTCGCCGTCCGGGGTGGCGATCTCCAGCGGGCCGTTCGCGGCCCCGAGCGGCACTTGCACGGTCAGTGCCGTGCTGGTGCGGCTCACGATCTCGCCGATCACACCCCCGGTGAACCGCACGACGTTCTCCGATGCCGCCGGGGCGAAGTTCGTCCCGGTCAGCACCACGCGAGAGCCCACGACACCTGACGTCGGCTCGACCTTCGTGATCGAAGGGCCGGGCGTGGCCAGGGTGAACGACTCGGGGGACTGCGCCGTCGTACCGCCCGTGGTCACCGACACCTTGCCGTCGGCGGCACCCGCCGGGACCGTCACCACCAGGCGGGTCGCGGACGCGGAGGTGACCGTGGCCGTCGTCGTACCGAACTTCACCGAGTTGGAGGCCGGGGTCGGGGAGAAACCGGTGCCGGAGAGGGTGACCTCCTTGCCCGCCTGGGCGCGGACGGGGACCAGGGATAGGACCGACAGGGTGCTCGACGCGAAGCGGTCTACGCCGAGGCGGTTGCCCGCCGCGTCGTAGCGGTAGCGGGCCGTCTCGCCCGCCGGGTCCGTCACGCCGACCAGCCGCGACGCCGCGTCGTAGGCGTACACGGCGTTCTTCGTCGTCGGCTCGGCCGCCGCCGCATCCGCACTCGCCGGGGCCACCGGGCCGACAGGAGCCGCCGGGGCGTCGACCAGTTTCGGCGTGGAAGCGCCCGGCGGCGGGGCCGGTGGCGGTGGTGCCGCTTCCGCCGAGACCAGGCCCGCCGACAGGGCCAGCGCGAGCAGACCGATCGTCAGCGACCGTCTACGTGCGGACAGCCGTCTGCGTGCGGACAGCCGTATCCCAAAGCGTTCGCCGTGCATGCGCACCGCGTCCCTCCCCGGAGCCCCCCCATGCGTCACCAAGGACCCATGACGCTCACACTCCCCATGCGAGCGGTCACAACTTACACACAATCCGTCACAGCAGGGCGGAAAATGACAAGATCACGCCAACAGCCTTGAAGGGCAGGGCGAAGACGGCCGGATCACGCTCCCGCGAGGCCGACGCGTTCAGCGGATTCGGGGGGCCACCAGGCCGGACTCGTAGGCGAGGACCACCAGTTGGGCGCGGTCGCGGGCCTGGAGTTTCGTCATCGCGCGGTTGATGTGGGTCTTCGCGGTGAGCGGGCTGATCACCATGAAGTCGGCGATCTGGTCGTTGGACAGGCCCTGCGCGGCCAGGGCGACGGCCTCGCGTTCGCGGTTGGTCAGCTCCTCCAGGCCCTTGGCGACCCCTGTGCTGGGCGGCTGGGCGACGTACCGGCTGATCAGCATTCTGGTGATCGACGGTGAGAGCAGGGCGTCCCCGCGTGCAGCGACGCGTACGGAGTGCAGGAAGTCGTCCGGCTCGATGTCCTTGACCAGGAATCCGGCGGCGCCCGCGCGCAGCGCGTTGAAGACGTTCTCGTCGAGGCCGTAGTTGGTCAGGATGACGACGTGGATCTGGGCGAGGACCGGGTCGGCGGCGATCTGGCGGGTCGCCTCGATGCCGTCCATGACCGGCATCGAGATGTCGATGAGGGCGAGGTCCGGCAGGTGTTCCCTGGCGTGGGCCAGGCCCTCCTTGCCGTTGGCGGCCTCGGCCACCACCTTGATGTCGTCCTCGGCGTCGAGAAGCGCGCGGAAGCCGCTGCGAAGGAGCGGCTGGTCGTCCACGAGCAGGACACGGATCACGAGACCCTCACCATGGGGAGTTCGGCCTGGACGGTGAACCCGCCTTCGACGCGCGGCTCCGCGCGCAGCCTGCCGCCGAGCGCGGTGACGCGTTCGCGCATCCCCAACAGCCCGACACCGGGTACCAGTTCGGCGCCGGGATCGGCCGTTCCGTCGTCGTCGATCTGGATGGCGACAGCGTCCGAGCGGTAGTCGATCCGGATCGACGCGGTGGCCGCGGCGGCGTGCCGGGCGGTGTTCGTCAGGGACTCCTGGACGATGCGGTAGGCGGTCCGGTCCACCGCGTCCGGCACGTCGTGTCGCTGTCCTTCGATCGTCAGCGTCGTCTTCAGCCCTATTCCCAGGGCCCGTTCGACCAGTTCGGGGAGGTGGTCGAGACCGTGCGCGGACGTCTCGCCGTCGTCGCGCAGCGTCTCCAGCGTCGCCCGCAGTTCCCGCGTCGCCTCGCGGCCGGCCTGCTGGATCGCCAGCAGGGCCTCCGGTACCCGCTCGCCGCGCTTGCGGGCCAGATGCACGGCGACCTCGGCCTGCACCTTGACGATCGAGATCTGGTGGGTGAGCGAGTCGTGCAACTCCCGTGCGATGTGCAGCCGTTCCTCGGTCGCACGCAGTCGCGCCGTCTCCTCGCGGGTGCGCTCGGCTTCGTTCGCCCGTCGCTCGGCCTGCCACAGCGCCTCACCGGCGGCGCCGGCGGCGATCAGCCAGGCCAGTTCGAGGACGCCCCGGGCCTGTACGAACGCGTCGCCCGCGGGCCCGTCGCCGGGTGAGGCCATGACCGCGAGCGGGAGGGTGAGCAGCAGGGCCACGCTCGTCACCAGGGTGATGATCCGGTGCCCCGACCGTACGGCGGCGTACACCGCGAACAGGTAGGCGACGGCGGGCACTTCGAATCCGACCGCGTTGTATCCCAGCGCGCACAGCCCGGTGACGGCCAGGACGGGGACGGGAGCCCGGCGGCCGAATGCCAGTGCCAGGCCGCTCGTCACGACGAACGCGTATCCCAGTACATCGAGATCCCTGGCGGCGTGATCCTCGGCCAGCGCGGTGATCAGCAGCATCGCGGCCACGCAGACCGCGATCACCCAACCTCTTACCTGGGCCCAGACACTGGCCAGTCCTGTGCTCATACGGGCACCTTAGCCGGATCTCGCCACATACAACTCCTGCTGGCGGACGAGTAGTTGACTACCACGCCCACGGTACTTTTCGCGGGGTCCGGGAATCCGTCAGCCGGCGGAATCGGATTGCGTCCGCGCTCTCTGCTCGAGTTCCTGGGCGAAGTCCAGCCAGGCTCCCGCGCACGACCGGGCCAACTCGGCGACGGAATATCGCCAGTGGGGCGGTACCGCGTCGACCAGCCCGCACCACTCGACCGGCTCGACCATGTGACCGTCGACCCATCGGACGAAGGCGCGGCCGTTCTCCGCGTACTTCACCGCGGGGTCACTGCTGAGATTGCCCCGCACCGCGCGCCAGTCGCCGCTCTGGGGGGGGTTCCGCTGCGGAGTGCTGCCGTGCGGAGTGCTGCCCTGAGGCATGTTGTTCTGTTGGGTGTTCCTCGGCTGGGCGTTGCCCGTGCCGTGTCGCCGCCGCGGGTCCACCCCGTCGTGGGGCGACGGCCTGTGCGCCTCGGCGGTGGGCGGCTGAGGGGCCAGGACGGGGTCTCGGCCCGCCTGAAGCCGTTGGCGCACGTCTCGCGCCGTCCCCACCGAGATACCGGCCTCCCTGGCGATGGCGCGCAGGGACGCGTCGGGCCTCATGGCGATCACCTCGCTCGCCCGCCGTCTGCCTGACGAACCGTCCACGGGACGCACTCGCCCGTCTCTCCCCACGCGACCGCTCTCCCGCTCCGCCGCCGGGACGAACGCACGCCGGCGGATCGCGCTCACCGTCGTCGGGGACAGCCCGGTGGCGGCGGCGATGGCCCGGTCCGACCATTGCCGGTACATGGTGAGGACGCGGCCCGCCGCCGCCTCCCGGTCGGCCAGCGAAAGCGGCAGCCCATGCTTGATGTTGGCGTTGACGGAGAGCAGAAAGGCTTCGTTCTCGTCACCGTCGAAGAACTCGACAAGGACATTCTCGTCGCCCCGCAGCCTGGCGACTCGCAGCCGATGCATACCGTCAATGACCCGCATCGTGCTCCGGTGCACAAGAATCGGCGGAAGATCCTGTGTCCCGGCCAACAGCCTTACATGTTCGGCATTCTCCCCGGCCAGTCGGGGTGAATCACCGGGAAGCAGGGAGGATATCGGCACCGAAACGGTGGTCCTGCGGTCCGACGCGATCGGGCCCCGCGCATGCGCCTCGCGCGCCGGGAATCCCTCACTGGTTGAGTTGCCGGCCATCTCCAGGGTCTCCACATTGCCCCACATCCGAACACTCACCTATCAATAGGTAGGAGCTGATGCACGTACGGAAACTGCCTTCCCTCCGCATCATCGGCGCAGGGTCGCACCGCGAGCAACCCCCGCCGCCGCCCCGGCGTGGGTAGTGTCCACTGCTCAATCGAGTAGTGGACTCGAAGAATGGGACCCGCTAGCGTCGTTCAAGATCCTGCCAACCTCGATTCAATGGAATCGCGGCCCCTTGCGACTACTCAGATTGCGGATATTCAGAAGGTCGACCGACAAGGAGAAATTCCGGTGACGAATTTGAGGCGACCGCGGAGCCGACGCCTGGGGTACGCGGTGACCATCGTGACCGCGGTGACTCTGGTGGGATCACTCACCAGCGCCGCGCCTGCGGCCCCGCAGAAAGCGGCGGCTTTCGATCTCGATCACGGGAACGCCCTGATCGAAGTCATCTATCCGAAGTTCCAGCGGGTGTCGCGCGAGCAGAGCTCCGGCCGGTCCGTCTCGTTGACCGTGGATCACGCCATGCTGATAGAGATGCCGTGGTTCGACGCCATAGCCCCGTACCACCCCACGGCTTCAGGTATCTTCTCGGACCTCGGCCGGCGCCCGAGCGACGAGCACACGACGCGTAACATCAACATCGCCGTCATCTACTCCGCTTTCACCTCGTTCAACGAAATCCTTCCGCAGTACAAGTCGCGTTGGCTCGAGATGATGGAAGCGGCGGGCCTCGACCCCGACAACACCGAGGAAGACCCGACGACTCCGAGCGGTATTGGGATTCTCGCCGCCAAGAACGCCATGGCGGCGCGGGAGAATGACGGTTCCAACCGGGCGGGCGACGAAGGCGGTCGGGAGTACAACAAGCAGCCCTACGCGGACTACACGGGCTACCGGCCGGTCAACAGCGCCTACGAGCTGCGTAACCCGTCGCGCTGGCAGCCGAACGTGACCACGGTGAACAACGTCTTCAAAGAGCAGCAGTTCGCGACTCCCCAGTTCGGCCGGGTGCGGCCGTTCTCGTACGACAGTCCCACCCAGTTCAAGGTCTCTCCGCCGACGCAGAGCAACCACTTCAATCGCAAGGCGTACCAGCGTCAGGCCGACGAGGTCCTGAAAGCGTCGGCGAACCTGGACGACCGCCAGAAGATGACCGCCGAGCTTTTCAACGACAAGGTGCTGACCTTCGGGGCTGTCGCCGGCACTCCGGTGGTCACCGGGGGCAAGTACAGCACCGAGAAGATGGTGCACTACATCACCACGTCCGACGTCGCCTTTGTCGATGTCACCATCGCCACCTGGCACTTCAAGCGCAAATACGACTCGGTGCGGCCGTTCAGCGCGATTCACTACCTGTACGGGAAGAAGAACGTGACGGCGTGGGGCGGACCGGAGAAGGGCACCGTCAACGACATCACCGGGAACGAGTGGCAGAGCTATCTGAACATGAACTCGGCCGACCACCCCGAGTATCCCTCCGCGACTTCCTCACTCTGTTTCGCCTTCGCCCAGCAGGTACGGCGATTCACCGGCACGGACAAGATCGACATCAACTTCCCCGTCGCCAAGGGTTCTTCCCTGGTCGAACCGGGAGCCACCCCGGCCGGTGATCTCACTCTGCACTGGAGCAACTGGACCGATTTCGCCGACGACTGCGGTGAGAGCAGGGTCTGGGGCGGCGAGAACTTCCCTGCCTCGATCGATGCCTCGAACGAGTACGCGCCGGAGATCGGCGACCTGAGCTACGAGTTCGTCCAGCGCAAGCTGAACGGCGGCTGAGCTCCCCACCGACGCCGGCTGCCGACGACGCCTCCCCCCAGGCGTCGTCGGCAGTCGGCTGCTGTCTGCTGTCTGCTGTCTGCCAGGGGATTACGAAGCGCCTCGTACGCGTCGGACCACGGCGGCCGGGTCCGCGGGGGCGTTGTTCCCGCGCCAGGCCACATGGTGGTCGGGCCTCAGAAGTACGAGGTCGCGCTCCCATGTCCGCCGGGCGCCTGCGTCCGCCACCACCACGTGGCTGAGCGGCAGACGTTGAGCGGCCGCCGCTTCGAGGAGCGCGTCAGCGCTCCCGTCACCGGCGAAGTCGATGAGCGTGAAGGACGGGCCGAAGCGATCGAGGATCGGTGTCCCGTCCTCGAGCAGCAGGCTGGGCGGACGGGCTCCGGGCCAGGTCGTCGGTGTGTACTCCTGAGGGCTCCACGGCGGTCCGGGCGAGTCCTCGTGGCAGACGACGGGCGAGCCGTCGTAGCGGTAGCCCAGCTCGATTCCCGGGTACTCGTTCTCGCCCCGCTCCGCGTCGAGGAAGGACGCCACGGCCTCGATCGGGGCGCCCTCGCGCAGGAGTCGCCCCGCCTCGAGGTGCACGCCGAGGTGCCGGTGCGACGTACGCATGTTGCGCAGCCCCACCGGGTGGCGTTCGGCCTCGTAGCTGTCGAGCAGAGCGGGGCCGCCGAAGCCCTTCACGAGGGCGGCGATCTTCCATGCCGCGTCGATCGCGTCGCCGATGCCCGTGTTCATTCCGTACGCGCCGGTGGGGAACATTCGGTGAGCGGCGTCGCCGGCGAGGAGAACCCGTCCGGCGCGGTAGTGGTCCGCGATCATGAAGCCGGGGCGCCAGCGAGAGGTCAGCAGCACCTTGTCGATCTTCAGGTCCACCCGCATCGTGTCGCGCAGGAATGCCGCGGGATCGGCCGGTGGTGTGTCGAACTCGGCCGGGTCCACGCCGTTGACGTGCGCGGTCCAGGTGTCCACCTCGTCCTGGGCGATGATGATGTATCTGAAGGCGAAGTAGTGCCAGAACCGCCCGTGCCGGTGCAGGGTGTCCAGATCGCGGCTCTTGAAGTGCACCATGAAGGCGCCCGGCAGGCCGGGGACGTCGAAGCCCTCCTGGCCGATGCCCACCGCCGTGCGGACCTGGCTCGACGCACCGTCGCAACCGATCACGTACCGCGATCGCAGCCGGAGGTGATCGCCGGTCAGTACGTCGGCCAGGTGGCTGGTCACCACCTCGTCGTCCTGGGTGAGGGAGTCGAAGCGCAGGCCGCGGCGCAGCTCGATGAGCGGTTCGCGCCGGCAGTGGGCACGCAGGACCGGTTCCAGATCGATCTGGGAGATCCGCTGGCCGGGCTCGGCGGGCTGGGTGCCGTCGTTGTTCTCGGTGATACGCCGCCACTGCTCGGACACCGAGGGCAGGCTCCAGGTGGTGATCGGCTCACCCGCGAGGCCGGTGGACCAGATGACGTCGGCCGGATGCTCCGGCCCGGCACCGGCGGCCCGGACGTCGTCGGCGATCCCGAGTTGCCGGAAGAACTCCATGCTGCGGGAGTTGACGTAGTCCAGCTTCGGATGGACGGACGTCTCGAAGTCCCGGTCGACGAGAACGCAGTGAACGCCGTGGCGGGCGAGTGCGAGAGCGGTGACCATGCCGACCGGGCCCGCGCCCACGACAAGAACCGGTACCGGATCCACGATTGCCTCCCGAGGGGGTCTGGGGTGGGGCTGGGGTGGGGCTGGGGCTGGGCGCTTGGCGAGCGCAGAACGGTGTGGGGCGGTCGGACCGCCCCACACCGTTCGGGATTGCTCAGAGCGCTTCGCTGGACGTCCGTTTCTCCCGGTCGGGCTCGTCGACGCCGCGCGGGCCCGGCAGGTCCTTGCGGGCGTCGGTCCCCACGTCGGTACGGGCGGGGATGACGGCGCCGGTGAGGGCACGTACCCGCATCTGGGCGTAGCCGGCGTCGTTACGCTCGTCGCTGGTGAGCGTGCCGATGTAGCCGAACAGGAAGCCGAGCGGCGCGCCGAGGAGTCCGGGCTCGAAGTCCACGAACTTGAAGTCGGCGTCGGGGAACAGGGCGGCGGGGTCACCCGACACCCCGTTGGAGAACACGACCATGAACATGGTCACGGCGAGCCCTCCGTAGACCGTCCACATCAGTCCCGCGGTGTTGAAGCGGCGCCAGAACATCGAGTAGACGACCGCCGGCAGGACGGTGGCGGCCCCCACGTCGATCGATGTCGGAATGAAGACGTGGGTGAGCTGCGTCAGCATCACCATGCCCACGATGAGGGTCACGATTCCGATGACCAGTCCGTTGCGCCGTATGTCCTTCAGCTCGGTCGCCGGTTCCGGCTTACGGCCGCGGGCCGCGTTGATGTCCTTGGTGAAGCACATGACCGCGTTCATCAGCAGCACCGCGAAGACCGAGCCGACCGACAGCAGGGCCACCGCGCCGAGCGCGCCGGACGCCCACTGACCGCCGAGTTCGTCCGCGAGCTTGGGCAGGGTGATGTCGCGGTGGGCCGGGATCACGCCGATGTTCTTGGCGCCGAGTATCGCGATGGCGCCGAGACCGAGGACGATCATGCACTGGTAGAACCCGACAATGATCATCGACGCCCAGCCGGCCGACCGGCGCGCGGCGCGGCCGCTGGTGGCCACGAAGTAGCGCATGAAGAGGAACGGCATCCCCATGACCCCGACGGCGATGGAGAAGGTCTTGGACAGATGGACCCAGGGGTCCTGCCCCGAGTTCGGCGTGGAGCCCTCGCCGAACAGGCGGCCCGGACCCAGCAGGTCGAAACCGCGTTTGTCCGGTGCCGCGTTGGCCTCGGCGTCGTCGAGCAGGGCGAAGATGTTCAGCTTGTATCTGGCCAT
This sequence comes from Streptomyces sp. NBC_01506, assembly GCF_045040295.1. Taxonomy (NCBI): domain Bacteria; kingdom Bacillati; phylum Actinomycetota; class Actinomycetes; order Kitasatosporales; family Streptomycetaceae; genus Streptomyces; species Streptomyces sp. NBC_01506. The sequence continues at coordinate 621,760 of NZ_CP109422.1, forward strand.
GACGATGCCGGTGAGTACGGCGATCAGGCCGACCACCAGAACCACCTTGAGCACCAGCATCCGGGTGATTCCGAGCATCCCGCCGACGTAGACGTACATGATGGCGACCAGACCGACGACGGCGACCACGATGGCCACCAGGGGCTTGTTCACCGTGGAGCTGGTGTCGAACATCCGGCTGGCGACCATACCGATCGCAGCCACCATGACGATCATGAACATGCCGTAGATCGTCAGGGTGATCACCGCCGACGCGATCCGCGCCGGGCGTTCGCGGGCGCGCAGCGCGAACAGATCGCCCATCGTGTGCCCGCCCACGTTGCGCACGGGCGAGGCGTAGATGAGTACCGCGAGCACGGTGGAGATCGTGAAGGCCGTCAGCAGGAGTACGGCGTCGAAGCCGTTCAGCGCGACATGCCCGGTGATGATGATCGCGGTCGAGTACATGATGGCCCCGCCGACCATCGCGAGGGCGTTCTGGCCGACACCGATCTTCCGGCCCGCGAGAAGGAAGTCGCCCCCGTCGCGTATGGTGCCGCCCGCCGAGCGCACCAGGGCGAACACCACGACCGCGAGGGCGATGGCCATAGCGGCGGCGATCGCCGGCGCCGCCCACGTGTTGTCCACCGGAGGCGGCGGAGCGGCCGCGAGAGCGGCACCGGTCATCATCGGGGATCTCCTTCCAGGTCCGCCCGGATCTGCTCACTGAGGGGATCCAGTCGGGTGCGGGCGAATCGCATGTACATCCCGGAGATCACCATCACGAGGTTGAGCGACAGGAATACGAACAGCAGGCCGACATTCATGGGGCCGCCTAGCCCCTGCCGGAAGACGCCCGGCGCGAAGGCGGCAAGAAAGATGACGAGGAGCCACCACCCGTAGAAGATGATGCTCGCCCGGATGATGAACGTATTCGATCGGCGCCGCAGAGTCTTGAACTCCGCGCTGTCATATACCGCGACATAGCGGTCACTTTCCGCTGCCGAATCCATCGCTCCCATGACACCTCCTCAATTTGAGGACGTCGTGATACGACGTCGTGATGTGGGGGTCGGTCAGTACGGCAGTCTCGGGCCGGAACACCCGCCCCGACATGGCCCATTCACGGGATTTCCGGCGGGCCGCGCGGAAATGGCGTGCGCCCCCGGGAACCGCGTGAACGTGTGATTCCCCGCGACCGCGGCCGGGCCGATGGTGGCTGAATGACCTCGGCGACGGAGATGAACACCTGGACGTACGACGACTTCACCAGCGTCGAACTCGACACCGCCCGCTGGCGAATCATGGCGACGAAGGGGGCCGACGGCGAAAGTCACCGCTACCAGGACCGCAACGCACTGGTGCGCACCGGGGACGGGCGACTGGAGCTGACCGTCGACCCGTTCACCCGCTTCCACGACACGGACCCCAGGCGGAACAACGCCAAGCAGATGTACCGGTCGGTGCGGCACTTCGCCGTGCCGGCGGCGGGACAGTTGACATTCGAGGTCGACATGGCGGTACGGACCTACCGCCAGATTCCCTACGATCTGCTCGACGCCTTCGGCACGGTGAACCTCTTCGACCTCGAGACCGGTGTCGTACTCAACGCCGCCGCGACCAACGACACCGTGTACGCGGTGGTCGAACGGCTGGTGATCCCCGGCGTGACCCACCCGCACGAGCACTACATCCACCGGGCCGTCATGGACGTAGCGACGGAGCCGGGCCGTACACACCGCTACGCCATCACCTACCGGGCCGAGACGTCGGAGGCCCGGTGGTACGTCGACGGCCAACTCGCCTACTGGGCACGGCTTCCGGTGCCGGTGACGGGCTTCGACGCGGGCATGGCCCTGTTCTCCGCCCGCGACCTCTCCCGCTACGCCCGCCGGGAGCGTGAGCACGGGCAGGGCGCGCGGGGCCGGTGGGGGCCGTGGCGGATCACGACCGGAGGCTGATCCGGCAGATGAGTCAGATCAGTCGGATCGGTCGGATCGGTCGGATCAGTCAGATGAGTACGTCTCCGCCGTCGATGTTCAGGTTGACACCGTTGATCGCGCGGTTCTCCAGCAGGAACGTGATCGCCTCGGTGCAGTCCCGCATCGTCACCGGCCGCTTGGTGAGCGCCCGCGTCTGCGCGGCCTCGCGTGCGGCCGGCTTGTCGTCCCAGAACGGCGTGTCGGCGACGATGCTCGGGTGCAGGGCGTTGACCCGGATCGGCGAGAGTTCCACCGCCAGCGTGCGGACCAGGGCCCCGATGCCGCCGTTGGCGGTCGTCACGGTCGTGGAGCCGGGGTAGGGCCGGTGGCTGGCGAGGCCGCCGAGCAGTACGACGGCGCTGTCGTCGTTCATCCGTGCGGCGAGGGCGTGCAGGACCGCCGTATAGCCGACGAGTTTCACCGTCAGCAGGCGCGTCGCGTCGGCCGGACGGTATTCGCGGACCGTGTTGTGGTCCCGGTGGAGTGCCGCGAGCACGAGCTGGTCGACGCGTCGTACGTCGGCCAGCCCGGCCACCACCCGCTCCGGGTCGGTCAGATCCAGCGCGAGCCCGCGCGTGTGCCCGCCGATCTCGTCCGCGACACCTTTGGTCCGTTCCTCGGAACGGCCGGTGATGATCACGTCGTTTCCTCGTTCGGCGCATGTCTCGGCGAAATGGCGCCCGAGGCCCGACGTTCCGCCGATGACAACGACATGAGTGCGATCCGGCATTGACGTGTCCCTCCGTGTCTCCGCATTCCCGGCCTCGTGGCCGGTCAGCCGAAGGTACCCCCGCCCTGTCGCCGGCGTTCACCCCGTATTCGCGGGATTTCGCTCGACTCCGCCCGCGTTCTAGAAAGCGACGTCGCCCTTGACGTGCCGCTGCACGAACTCGTAGGCCAGATCGCCGAATTGCACACCGAAGTCGATGGATCTCTCGACCGTCTTCGCGAAGTGCACCCCGCCCCACACCCGGCTGGTGGCGCAGTCCCGGACGAATTCCGTCCAGGTGGCGAAGTGCAGGGTCAGATCACGGGCGGGGGTGATCCCCGGCTCCACGAGCGAGGAGCCGGCGCGAGCGCTGTATCGCAGGTTCAGGACGTCGTCGTCGAAGAAGCGCCGGGCCGCCTGCGCCTGGGCGGAGCAGAGCGTGGTGGAGCCGGACGGGTAGTCGGAGTGGTCCCCCACGTTCAGATAGCTCGCCCACTCGTCGGCGGGCATGTCGTCCACGGTCCCCTTGCCGGGGCCGCCCCAGGCGGTGACCCGGGCGCTGCCGTACACATGCCGGACCGCGCTGAACGGGCGTACGGCGTCGTACGCCGCCTTGTGATGCCAGACGGCGATCAGCGAGTCGAACAGCGACACGGTGTTGGCGAAGAGCAGATGGACCCAACGGTCCAGGTCCAGCTCGCCGTGGGCCAGGGCCGCCGCGCCCACCGACATGCCGAGGCCCAATATCTTGTTGTCGAAGAACTCCGCCTTCGCCTTCTGCTCGTCGGTGAGGGCGGCCGACGCCGCCAGGATCTCGTCCACCGAGCGCTTGTAGTCGCGGGCCCGGGTGTGGTCGGTGTGCCGGGGCGGGGCGAGCTTGAACCGGCTCGGGTCGCGGAAGGTGTGTGCCTTCGTCAGGCGCATCTGCGGGGTGACGAAGTGCTGGACGGTGAAGATGCCCTTGTCGCCCCCTCCCCCGCCGAGACGGCGACTGTGGGGCCCCAGCTTCGGCTGCCAGCGGGAGGGGTTGACCAGGTCGAAGGCGGTGTTGACCGGCCGGTAGCCGGTGTAGTCCGCGTAGGGCTCGCCGTTGTACCGGCGCCCCTCGTCACCGAGCTGGTTCATACCGTCGCGCTCACTGGCCGCGACGACCGCCTTGCCGGCCAGATTGCCGATACCGACCGGACTGGTCGGGTCCTCGGACCTGTCGTCGGGGTCGAGGCCGACCGAGGTCATCAACTCCCGGAAAAGCGGCCCCCGTCCCGGCTCCACCCCCTTGATCACCTGGTACGAGGCGTGCAGGGCGGCGATGTTCCTGTTCCGGTTGGTGGCCGACTCGCCGGCCGGACGGCGGGCGAGCCGGGAGTGCACACCGACCGCGGTCGGGTGGTACGGCGCCAGCGCGTCGAACCACGCGGTGGTGGACAGATGGATGAACCGGTGCAGCACGGTCACATCCATGGGGGCGATGGCGTCCGTGGCCGGATGGAACGGGGCGATCAGCTCCAGGACGAAATTGCCGGTGTCGAAGTCGAAGTCGGCGGCCGACTCCGTCACCGGGCGGGCGGGCTCTCCGGCGGCGGCTGCGGTTCCGCTCTGCCCGAGGGTGGCGAGCGCCGCGGTCGAGGCACCGCCGAGCCCACTGAGCAGCAGCGTCCGGCGCCGCGGCGCGGATCCTGATCCTGATCCTGATCCTGTTCCTGTTCCTGATCCTGATCCTGCGACCGAAGAAGGTCTGAGTGTCGTCATGCGTGGTGTCCTCTTCGCTGATGGGCTGAAAACATCTGGGGGATGTACAGGGACGTACGGCTTCCTAGTGCCCCAACTCGGCGAGCACGTCGGCCGTGGACAGGGGCACCGCGCACCGGTCCGCGGCGTAGCGAAGCGCCATGAGGTGGTCGTCGAGCGTCAGGTCGGCCAGCGCGTCCGCCACGAGGAAGGGCTGGATGTCGCGGCTGAACGCGTCGCAGGCGGTGATGAGGCACCCCATGTGCGCGTAGACACCGCAGACGATGAGCTGGTCGCGTCCCGACCGCCGTAGCCGTTCCTCCAGGTCGCTGCGGAAGAACGCGCTGTAGCGCCATTTGGTGAGCACCGTCTCGCCCGGTTCGGGGGCGACTTCGTCGGCGATGGCGCGATCGGTCTCGTCGACACCCATGCCGGGTCCCCAGAAGTCGTGCAGCAGCGCGCGGTCCTGACGGCTCATGCCACCCGGCTGTGCCGTGTACATCACCGGTATGTCGGCGGCGCGTGCCGCCGCGAGCAGTTGCGCGACGTTGGCGACCAGCTCGGTCAGCGGCGACTGCCCGGCCGGGAACGGACGCAGGAAATATCGTTGCATGTCATGCACCAGCACGACGGCCCGGTCCGGGCGCGGGCGCCAGGGCACCGCCGGATTCGGCAGATCGCCGTCGCCGGGCATGCGGTAGGGCGCGATCGGGTTCATGGCCATGGTTCGCCTCCTGCTTGGTGTGTCGGACGGCGTCATACGTGCAGGGCCGCGCCGCCGTCCACGTACAGGTCGTGCATCGTGACGTGACCGGCCTGCTCGGACACGAGGTACGCGACCGCCTCCGCCACGTCCTGCGGCCGGGCCAGCTTCCGCAGCGGGATGCCCACGCGGTACGCGGCCGGGGAGCCTTCGATCACCTGCCGGGGATCGGCGTCCTCGTGGAACATCGAGCGCAGCATGGGTGTGTCGGTGGAGCCGGGCGAGACGACGTTGCACCGGATGCCGTAGTCGGAAAGCTCCAGCCCCAGACACCGGGTGAACTGGGCGGACGCGGCCTTCGAGGCGGCGTACGCGCCCATCTCCACGCGCGGCACGCCGGCGGCGTTGGACGCCACGGTCACGATCGAGCCCTGGCGGCGGCCGGTCATCCGTCTGGCCACCGCACGGGACATGTGGAACACCCCGCCCGCGTTGACCGAGAAGGTCTCCTCCCACTGACGGTCCGTCAGTTCGACCACCCGGCCGGTGTGCAGGACGCCGGCCGCGTTGACGAGGATGCCGATGGGCCCCTGTTCGTCCTCGACGCGCCGCACGAGCGCGTCCACCGCCTCGCTGTCGCAGACGTCGAGGCCGTAGCCGCGGACCGACCCGCCGCCGGCCGTGAGCTTGGCCACGGCGGTGGCGAGCGCGTCGGCGTTGCGGTCCACGGCCGCGACATGTGCTCCCGCGCCCGCCAGAACGCTCGCCACGGCGGCGCCGATGCCCTGCGCCGCGCCGGTGACCAGTGCGATCTTCGACTCGATTCCGGTCAGTTCCATCATCAGCTCCCGCTGGTCGTGGCGGCGTGCTCGGCGTCGTACCCGAATAACCACTCGTGCCCGTCCAGACCCGATGAGGTCTGGGCGGCGGTGTCGCGACGGCGCTGCGCGTCCCCGTCGGCCAGATGGAAGGTCTTCGCGTTGTTACGGGACCGGCCCTGGATCCGCGTGGTGCGCGCGAGGCGGATCCGCTCGTAGCGGCGCAGGGCCGCGCTCAGGCCCCCGGTGCCAGTGCCGGTGCCCGCGTCGGCCAGGCAGACCGCGAGCACGAACGCGTCCTCGATCGCCTGGTTCGCGCCCTGGGCCTGGAACGGCAGCATCGGATGCGCGGCATCGCCGATGACGGTCACCCGCCCCGAGCCGAGCCGGTCCACGCTGTCGCGATCGTGCAGCGCCCATCTGCTGACCGTCCGCGCCGCGCCGAGCAGTTGTACGACGTCCGGGTGCCAGCCCTCGTACGCGGCCACGAGTTCGGCGGCGTCGCCCCGTGCCGACCAGGACTCCTCCCGCCAGTCGGAGGCGGCGACGGTCGCGCCGAAGCTCACCTGCCGGCCGGCGGACACCGGATAGCACACGCAGTGCCGGTCCGGTCCGAGCCACAACCGCACACGGGGTTCGGCGAGCAGATGGCGCACTCGGTCGGCAGACACGAGGCCCCGGTAGATCGTCTGCCCGGAGTAGCGAGGCCGGTCGGCGACCAACTGCTCCCGCGCGACCGAGTGAATGCCGTCGGCGCCCACGACCAGGTCGGCCGCGACCGTCGAACCGTCCGACATGTGCAGCACCGCCGCGTCGGTGTCCTGTGTGACGGCGACGCAACGGGCCCCGAGGTGCACCTGGTCGGGTGGCACGAGCGAGAGCAGAGCGCTGTGCAGGTCCGCGCGGTGCACGGTGTAGTACGGCGCCCCGAAGCGGCTGTGGCACTCGTCGCCCAGCGGGGTGCGTTGCAGCAGCGTGCCGTCGTCCCAGCGGCGCATCTCGATCGCCCGCGGTGCGACCGCGACGTCGCGCAGGCGTTCCCCGAGTCCCAGCCTGCGCAGCAACCGGGTGGCGTTGGGCGCCAGTTGTACTCCCGCGCCCACCTCGGCCAGGTGCTGCGTCTGCTCGTAGACGTGGCAGTCGACGCCGGCCCGGCGAAGGGCGGCGACGAAGGTGAGGCCGGCGATTCCGGCCCCGGCCACGGCCACCCTCATCTGAGGCATGTCGTCCCCATCGGTAGGCAGTGGGCCATCAGTAGTAGAGGAGCGCCTTGCCCCAGTCCTCGTCGGGCCCGAACAGGCTGCGCGGCTTGACCACGTCGGGCATGGCGGTCAGCGCGTCATGCGGTACGAGAGTCCCCGGCGCCAGCCCGACGACCTCGCTGTCGACGCCGAACTCGGCTCGCACCGAGGCGGCCAACCGCGCCTGCGCGTGCGCCCGGTGCTCCTCGTCCACCTCGAACTCGACGCGCAGCAGCGCCGGTTCCGCCTTCGCCCGCCAGAACACCACTGCGTAGGAGTCCGGGAGGGAGAAGACAAGCTCCTCCAGTCGGTGCTGCGTGATCGTCGCGGCACCGACCCGGTGGCCGAACGCCGACCTGCCGAACACCTGGACCGTGGGCAGGTCCCAGCCGCATTCGCAGTCTCCGTAGGAGACGGACACGTTGTCCTCGAGGTTGTAGCGCAGCAGGGGCATCGCCTCGCGGAACAGCGGTGTGACCACGAGCTGGCCCTCGCCGTCCGCGCGGACGGTGCCGGTCTTCGGGTCGTACACCTCGAACAGCGCCCGGTCGGCCCACAGATGCATCCGGCCGTGCCGGCACTCTCCGGCGAGGCTGCCGGTCTCCGTGGAGCCGTACTCCTCGATGACCGGCACGCCCCACAGCTTGCTGATCCGGCGGCGGCGGGCGGCGGTCAGCGGCTCGCCGCCGACGAACAGGGCGCGCAGCGCGGGGAAGTCGGCGCCGGGCCGGTGCCCGGCGGCGGTCGCCGCGGCGGCCCAGATGAGGCATTCGGTCGGCACCGACCAGGTCAGGGTGACGCCGAGGTCGTGCATGACCCGTGCCACGCGGGCGTACGGCATGGCCAGCGACCGGTTGTCGCCTGGCACGACGGTGGCGCCGCGCAGCCGGGCGGCGGCGTGCGCGAGATGCCCTGTCAGCAGCAGCGCGTACGGCGTGCGCACCAGGAAGACGTCCTCGCCGGAGATCCCTATCCACTTGCGGGCGAAGCGTTCGGCGAGGTCGGTCCAGTCCTCCTGCGTGTAGTAGGAGGGCGTCGGCGAGCCTGCGGTCCCGCTCGACTCGTGGTAGGTGGCCAGCCGCTCCTTGGGGACGGCGAGCATGCCGTACGGGTAGTTGTCCCGCAGGTCCTGCTTGGTGGTCAGCGGCAGGGTGGCGAGGTCGGCGGGGGTCGTGGGCAGGGCCGCCGCGTTCAGACGGCGGCGGTAGAACGGCGAGCGCGCCGCCCAGGCGACGGTCTGCGGCAGTTGCTTCTCCTGGAGGCGCCGCAGCTCCTGCGGCCCCTTCCACTCGCCGAGTTGAGGCAGGCTCGAACGTACGTCATTCACCGCTTTTCCTCTCCTGACGGTCGATTCCCCGGACCTGGCCCAGCAGTCGATGCGCGTTGTCCCAGGCAATGCGCCGCCAGTGCTCGGGCGGCAGCCCCAGTGCCCGGAATTTGGCCAGCTCCACGGACGGGTGCTGGAGCGGGTACTCGGTGCCGAAGACCATCCGCTCGGCGCCGAGGCGGCTCAGCGCGGCCTCGGCCACGCACGTGTATCCGCCGGAGGTCTCCAGCAGGATGTTGGGCTCGTCCCGGATCAGGGTGAGGGCGTGGAGGTCGATGTTGCCGATGCCGCTGTGTCCCAGGACGAAGTTCACGCGCGGGAACCGGCGGGCCAGGCCGACCAGGTCGGCCACGGTCGCACCGCGCCTGGCCAGGCACACCACGTACACCGAGTGGCCGAACTCGGCTGCCACGGCGACGAGTTCGGCGATTCGTGGATCGGTGAGGCCGATGCCGTGGACGGCGGGTGAGATCTCCAGGCCGTGGAACTCGGCGGCGCTGGACCGGTACACCTCGGGCGGGCGGTGCGGGTTGGCGAAGAAGAACGGCACCAGGCGCCCGTCGGTGCCCGCGCAGATTTTCAGCACCGCGTCGTTGTCGGCGTCGGTCTGGACGTGCCCGCCCTCGACGAGCTGGCGGGACAGCCGGTCCAGGTCGATGGTGCCGCCCGCGCACACCACCGCTCGCGTCAGAGCGCAGTCGTCCAGCGTCGACAGGAGCCGTTCACCGGCGCCCGGCCGGGGTGCCAGGCGTACGTGGAAGTCCAGCACGGGCTGTGCGGTCATGGCGGCCATGGCTCACTTCTCGATGCAGAACTCGTCGATCGGGTAGCCGACATGCCGCTGCTTGACCGGCAGATGGCCGAGCACCTTCGTACCCGCCGTCAGATCCGTGACGTTCAAAACCGTGCCGCCCGGCCCCAACACCCGTACGTGCCAGTCGTCTTGGACGATGAGGTTGACGCTGACACCGGACGCCGAGACCGCGTCGATCGCCAGCAGCGGGCGCGTCTCGATCTTGACCCGCCCCACGGTGACGACCCGTGACCGCCCCTTCGCGTCGACGGCGAGCACCCTGCCGCCGGCGACGAGTTCACTGAGGTAGTTGGTGCGCCCCTCGGCGGACAGCGTGTACGAGTGGAGCGCACCGGCGTTGACCCGGAACGGCCGGGTCGGCATGTACGGAAGCGGGTGGGTCTCGCTACAGCACAAGATCATGCCGGTGGAGTGCGAGCCGACGAGGATCCCCTCGTCCAGACCGAAGTTGGTGCAGGTGTCGACGCATGCCCGTTCGCCCATCCCCGCTCGCCGGATCCCGGTGATCTCCAGCTCCACGAGCGGCAGTTCCGCCGTCTCGCTGACCGCCGCGGCCTTGAGTCCGGTCGCCTCCCCCGGCGCGCGCGAGGCGAGCATCACGCCGTCCGAGCCGTGCTCCAGGACGCCGAAGACGATCCGCGCCTCCTCCACGTCGGCCACCTGCGTGATGGTGCTGCCGTCCGCTCCGGCCGCGGCGGCCAGCACGATCTCCAGCGGGATCTTGGTGGGGTCGCGGAAGTACAGCAGGCTCCACTTGTCCAGGCGCGCCGCGCGGCAGGCGTCGTCCAGGCTGGCGGCGTCCGTGATCTCCACGTACCGGCCGAACTCCACATCGGGGTGACGGTGCGCCAGTTCGGCGGGCTCCCCGTGGAGCGCCGGGTCGACGATGACGAGGTCGGCCGGTGCCAGCTTCTCCGGCAGCGGCTGATTCTTCGGGAACAGAACCTTCTTCACGGTCGGGGGAAGCGGCTCCAGGTCGGCCAGTTCGGCCGCCACGATGGCGTCCACCCTCTGGTGGACGGCTTCCTCGACTATGGCTTGCTTGGCGCCGTCGGCGTCGCGGATGTCCAGCCAGCACAGCTTCACAGATTTCTCCTCGGCTGAAGGGTCGGGAAGTCTCATGACGTGAGGGCGAGATGGTTGTTCACACCGTCCCGGTCCGGGACGTGGGGTGATTCATGCACCAGGCGCGCGATCGCGGCCGCCGTCCGGCCGGGCCGCTCGGCCTGGAAGACGTTGCGGCCCATGGCCACTCCGGCCGCCCCGCCGCGCAGCGCGTCGGACACCTGGGCCAGTACCGCTTCGGTGTCGGCCGTGCGCGGGCCGCCGGCCACGATGACCGGGATCGGGCAGGCGCGTACGACATCGGCCATCTGCTCGGGTGTGCCCGGGTAGTCGGTCTTGACGATGTCCGCGCCGAGGTCGGCGGCCAGTGACGCGGCGTGCGCCACCAGTTCGGGTGCCCGCGAATCGGCGATCTGCGGTCCGCGGGCGTAGACCATGGCGAGCAGCGGGACGTTCGAGTGGTCGCACTCCCCCGCCACCGCCGCCAGATCGGCGACCTGGCGGGCCTCCTGACGCGAGCCGAGATTGACGTGCACGCTGACCGCGTCGGCGCCCAGCCGCAGTGCTTCCTCCACATGGGCGACCAGATACTTCGCGTCCGGATCGGGGGCGTGCCTCGTACTCGCGTTCAGATGCACGATCAGCGACATGGCGCCGAACCAGTTGTGGTCGACGTGCCGAAGACTGCCCTTGTGCAGCACCACGGCGTCGACTCCGGTGCCGGCCAGCTCACCGAGCAGGGAGTTCAGATCGCCGCGGCGCAGCGGCCCGTCGGTGACGGAGTGATCGAGCGGTACGACGAGCAGGCGCCCGTCGCCGTGCCGGAACAGGCGTCGCAGGCGCAGCCCCCGAGCGAACGAAGCGTTGTGTACAGCCACTGTGTCCTGCCTCTCTCAAACGGTGGCGGAACGGCCGGAGTTCAGGTCGCGGACGTGGTGTCCACCGGCATGTCCACCGGCTCCTGCCGGTCGAGCCGGAACTCGCGGTGCAGCGTCTCGACGGCGTCAACGACGCGTTCTCGCGGCACGATCACGGACAGCCGCATCTGGGAGGTGGAGATCCAGCTCGTCGGGATCCCGGCCGTGGCCAGTGCCGCCATGAGGCGGGCGGTGTACTGCGGCCGGCTGAGCAGGCCCATCCCGACCACCGACACCTTGCCGACGTTCTCGTCGAAATGAACGCCCCCGCCGAATTCGGCCGCCACCTGGTGCAGTGCGGCGCGCACGGGGTCGGTCTGGCTGCGGCGGATCGTGAATCCCATGCGGAACTCGTTCTCGTACGGCCCGGATCTGGCGACCAGGTCCACCACCGTCCCCTGGGCGGCCAGCACTTCGAACACGTCGGGCGCCAGGTCCCGGCGGCTGTCCCGGCAGTGCACGAGCACCCGCGCGACGTCGGTGTCGTGGGTCACCGCCACGACGGCCCGCCGGGTCTCCAGGGGCCGATCGTCGTGCCGGTCGACCACCGACGTCCCGGGCGCCTGCGACGACGCGTTCCGCACGCGCACTTCGACCCCTTCCATGGCGGCCAGTTCGATGCAGCGGGTGTGCAGGATCCGCGCGCCGGCGAAGGCCATCTCCGCCATGACTCCGGGGTGGATCCACGGCAGGCAGCGGGCCGCGGGGAGGATGCGGGGGTCGGCGCTGAAGACGCCGTCCACGTCGGTGTAGATCTCGCACGCCGACGCGCGAAGCCGAGCCGCCAGCGCCACCGCGCTCGTGTCGGAGCCGCCACGCCCGAGCGTGGCGATGTCCCCGGAGTCGTCCACGCCCTGGAATCCGGTGACCACCGCGACCTTGCCCCCGGCCAGAGCGGCGCTCACACGCGCCGCCCCGATCCTCGAGATGAGCGCGTCGCCGTGCCGGTCGGTGGTCCGGATCCCGGCCTGGTGGCCGGTCAGCGAGATGGCCGGCACACCCATGCCGTTGAGGGCGAGAGCCAGCAGCGCCGCCGACTCGCACTCCCCCACGGCCAGCAACTGATCCAGTTCGCGATCCATGGCCATGGACGAGGACGTGGACACCGCGGAGGCCGGGGACGGTGCCGGGGACGCGGGTTCGGCGCCGATGTCCGCGGCCAGCCGCAGCAGTTCATCGGTTCTGCCGCCGCGTGCGGAGACGACCACCGCCACCGACGGTCCGCCCCGCCGTGCCGCCGCGACGCGCAGGGCGGCGTGGCGAACGCGGTCAAGTGTCCCCAGAGAAGTACCGCCATATTTTTGGACCAGTACATCCACGGTCGTTTTCACCCCCCTTGTCGAACCGGTATGCCACGACAGTAATCGCGGCGCAGCTCCTGGCCCACTACTCGCATGGGTAGCGGACCTCATTCAGATATTCACGCCATGCCGCCGGGGCCGTTGACGGAATCACGTGATGGCGGCATCGCGTCATTGTGCGGCGCCTTTCATCACCGCAGTATCGAGAGCTGCGATCTGATCTCACAACAAAGGGGAGCGATATGTACGGCACGGATTCCGGCACGGCCGGCCCCCCGGATGTTCTGACCGGCCTCGGCGAGGACGGTCGCGCCTTCGCCCTGCTTTACCGGCCCGGCTCGGCGCCTTACCGGCCCGGCTCGGCGCGGAACGCGCCCGTGGAGGTTCTGACCGGCGAGATCCACACCGTGGACACCCTCGCGGAGCTGCCGCTCCCCGAGCTGTCGGCGAGCGGAGCGGGACACGACCTGCTCGTGGCGGTCCCGTACCGGCAGATCACCGAGCGCGGGTTCGTCTGCCGTGACGATCACGCGCCGTTGCTCGCCATGCGCGTCCACGAGCAGGCCGAACTCGGCCGTGACCAGGCCCTGGCAGCCCTCCCCGAGCGGAACGTGCGCGTGTCCGAGTCCGGATTCGACATCAGCGACGAGGGCTACGCGGCGATCGTCAAGCGGGTGCTGGGTGAGGAGATCGGGCAGGGCGCCGGATCCAACTTCGTCATCCGGCGCTCCTTCGTCGCACGGTTGGACGACTGCTCGGTCGGCACAGAACTCGCCGTCTTCCGCCGGCTGCTGACCGGTGAACTCGGCTCGTACTGGACATTCCTGTTCCACACCGGCGCGGGAACGTTTATCGGCGCATCGCCGGAAAGACATGTCAGCATGGCCGACGGCACCGTCTCGATGAACCCCATCAGCGGTACCTACCGGCACCCTTCGACCGGGCCGGACATTTCCGGTCTCCTGGATTTCCTGAACGACCGCAAAGAGGCCAACGAACTCTATATGGTGGTCGACGAGGAATTGAAGATGATGGCCCGTATATGCACCTCCGGCGGGCGGGTTCACGGCCCCTTCCTGAAGGAAATGGCGCGCCTGACCCACTCCGAATACATACTGACCGGCGAGAGCGATCTCGACGTACGCGACGTACTGCGCGAGACCCTGCTCGCCCCGACCGTGACCGGCAGTCCGCTCGAGAACGCCTTCCGGGTCATCGGCCGTCACGAGACCACGGGCCGCGGCTACTACGGCGGCGTCCTCGCGCTGATCGGCCGTGATCCGGCGGGCAGCCGCACACTCGACTCGGCCATCATGATCCGGACCGCCGAGGTCGCCACCGACGGCCGACTGCGCCTGGGCGTCGGCGCCAGCCTCGTCCGTGACTCCGACCCCGACTCCGAGGTGGCCGAGACGCGCGCCAAGGCCGCGGGCATGCTCCAGGCGCTCGGCCTCGGGGTGGAACGTACCGGCGCGGGCGGCAAGCCCGGCTCGGCCGGAGCCTACGAATCACCTTCCGCACATCCCCTGGTGAGCCTGGCGTTGGAGAGCCGCAACGCCACGCTGTCGCGCTTCTGGCTCGACGCGGGACATCGGCGGGCACCGGACCCGGCGCTGGACGGCCGGCGTGTGCTGGTCATCGACAACGAGGACACCTTTACGGGAATGCTCGGCCATCAACTGCGGGCCCTCGGCCTGCGGACCACGATCACCCGGTTCGACAACCCGCTGCCCCGGGACGGGTTCGACCTCGTCATCGTCGGTCCCGGCCCCGGCGACCCCCGCGATGTGACGGACCCGCGTATGAGCACGCTCCGTACGCTCACCCGTGAACTGCTCGCCGGTACGGTCCCGTTCCTGTCGATCTGTCTGAGCCATCAGATACTCGCCACCGAGCTGGGCCTCGAGATCGTACGGCGGGCGGTGCCCAACCAAGGCGTGCAGAAGCTCGTCAACCTGTTCGGCCAGGCCGAACTCGTGGGCTTCTACAACACGTACGCCGCGTACGCCGACCACGACGTGGTGCCCGGCACCGGACGGCGCGAGCCGGTGGACATCAGCCGGAGCGCCCGGACGGGCGAAGTGCACGCCCTGCGCGGTGCGGGGTTCCGGTCCGTGCAGTTCCATCTCGAATCGATACTCACCCAGCACGGCCCGCGGATCCTCGGTGACCTGCTCACCTCACTGCTCAGGGACGCGGAGGACACCGGCGCCGGCGCGCCCCGCGCTCACGTCACGAACCGCCGGTAGCGGTTCCCTTCGCCCACGCCTCGACCAACTCGAGGGCCTGGCCGGCGTTGAGCCTCGGATCGCACAGTGAGGTGTAGTGACGCGGCAGCTCGTCCTCGCTCCCCACCGATCCGCCGACGCACTCCGTCACCTCGTCCGCGGCGACCTCCAGATGGAGTCCGGCGGCGTGCTGCCGGCTCTCCTCCACGATGTCGCGAAATCGCAGCGCCTCGGTGATCACGTCGTCGAGATGACGTGTTTTCAGACCGAGCCGGGTCTTCACCGTGTTGCCGTGCATGGGATCGCTCAGCCACACCACCGGATGTCCCGCATTCGCCACACGGCGGACAAGGGGCGGCAGGATCTCCTGAATCCGGTCCCGGCCCATCCGCGGTATCAGCACGAGGCGACCGGGCTCACGCCGTGGATCAAGTGCCGCGCACAACCGCGCAATGTCGTCGGGGTTCGCGGTCGGTCCGATCTTGCACCCCACCGGATTCACCACGGCGGAGAGCAGGGCGACGTGCGCGTCCGCCGGTTGGCGTGTGCGTTCCCCCACCCAAGGCAGGTGCGTGGAGGCCAGATACAGCTCATCCGTGTCGGGGTCGCGGCGGATCAACCGGGATTCGTAGTCGATGACCAGGGCCTCGTGGCTCGACCACGGCCCTTCCGTTTCCGGCGTACGACCATCTCCGCGCCGGTGTGTCCGCATCGCCCGCTGCACTCTGTCGCCGGCGTCATAGGCCCACAACATGCGCTCAGGGTTGGGCTGCCGGGTCATCGGCGTGGCGATCTCCGAATTAATCATGTGCCCCTGAAATGAGGGAATTATCAGTGCGCCGTGACGTTCGGTCGGCTGTGATCTGGGTTTCGCGAACTGCCCGCCCATACGGCCGACCCGGATGACGCGCCGGCCGGTGAGTTCACTGAATCGATCTCCCAATTCGTCGATGACACGCAGCTTCTCCGATATATGCCAAGGGGTGCATTCGTAGAAGCTCTCCGCGCAGTCGCCCAGTTGAAGCAGGAGAGCGTCGGTCGTCAGGAGTGCCGACAGCGACCGTCGCAGCCCCCGGACCTCCGCCGCCGTCACCAAGGGCGGAGCCGACGCCAGCCCCTGACACGCCTCGTCGTACGCGGCGTGTTTTCGCCAGTCGGGTTGCTGGGCCGCCGGCATGTCCTCCCACGGCCCGAGTCGGGTGAAGTCCGCCGTAGAGCTGGGTGGTTGCATGTGTGCTCCCGTCGAGAGATCAGCGAGACGTGCCTCCGGGAGCCATGGCGGGCCCAGGGCCCGGCCGCCGATGAGCGGGGTGTCGTTGGCCCGAACCGGCCCGGCCACGCCGGAGGTTCCCGCACCGTCGAGGCGGGTGCCCCTAGCGTGACCTGGCAACCGGCGCCCGCACATCACGTCTTCGCGCCGCTGCGGACATGATTTCCACCGGCCGACCGACCGGGCGACCGACCGGGTGACGGCCGGCGTGCGCGGGCACCGGCGCAGCAGCGCAGCGGCGGACCCTCGCCGTCTTCGGCCTCACGTCGTCGTCCGGCCGGGGCTCCGCGCGGATCGACTTCAGAGGGAAAATCAAGGGTAGAGGAGTTGAGGCCAGAGGAGTTAAAGTCAATTTCTGCGACTCGAGCGCATAGCGGGGGATTCCACCAATGATCTTTCACATGCTCCCAGTTAGGTTAGGGTTACCTGTTTCGACGGCACCCGGAATTCGCCCTTACGTCGCGAGTCGACCACAGCCGGCCGGAGAGGCTGTTCCTGTGGAAATCGACGGTTCCGGAGACTCCCGGGGCTGCCTCCGTACACACAGGCCGGTCGGATCCGCCGGACAGGACCTAGGGGGACATTCCGATGTCAGACGTCCTTCCGCCACGGCTCGCGGCGACGACGACGTACTCCGTACTCGTGGCCGATCCCGAGATGTCGGCCCGCTCCGTGCTGGCGGCGGTGATCGAGGCCGCTCCCGGACTGGAGTTGGCGGGCGAGGCCGCCACCGGTGAGGAAGCGGTGGCCCGCGCCGCCGAGACCCACCCGGACGTGGTGGTGCTGGGCACCGGGGCACCCGGCATGAACATCGTCGCCACGACCGGGCGCCTGCTGGACGCCGCCGACCCTCCCAGGGTCATCATCCTGACCGCGCCCGATCACCGGGAACAGGGCCGCGACGCCCTGCGCGCCGGGGCGTCCGGTCTGCTCCTGCGGGACGCGCCGCCTGAACAACTGCTCGGCGCGATTCCCGCCGTAGCGGCGGGATATGTGCTGATGGCGCCCGCCTTGGTCCACCGGACGACGGAGAGGTACGTCCGCCCGGAGTCGTCCTCGGCCTCCGACCTCCACGACGTGCTCGGCCACACGCTCGCCGCGATCAACCGCGAGAGCGAGCTGGTGGCGCTGCTCCCCGGCGCCCAGCCGGGCCTGCCCCGGGCCGAGTTGGCGACCGTTCTCGCGCGCCGCCCCCTCGCCGAGGCCCACGCCCTGGCCACCGAGATCGAGGGGGTGCGTACCGACCTGGAGTCCATGGGGGTACGGGTCGAGGTCACCCGCGCTCTGGCCACGCTGCCCTGGCCGATCCAGAAGGCGTTCGGCCGAGTGGCGCGGGAGGCGGCCGGCAACATCGTCCGGCACAGCGAGGCCGGTCACTGTCTGATCGAGGTCTGGGCCGGCAGCCGGACGGCGCATCTGCGGATCACCAACAACGGCGCCGGGCACCGCTACTCCACGCCCGGGACAGGGGCCGGGCTGGCCGCGCTGACGACGAAGCTGCGCGACATCGGCGGCACGCTGGTGCACAGCGCGGGCCCTCATCTCACGTATCGCGTCGAGGCGACAGCCCCGTTGAGCCGCAGCGACTGGTGGCGAAAGATGGCGATCAAGGTGGTCCTGGCCAAGGACGAAGCCCTCACCCGGGAGGCCCTGACCGAACTTCTCCAACTGTCCGGAGACATCGAGGTCGTGGCCCACACAGGACGCGGCGACGGCGTGCTGGAGCTGGTGAACGAACACCAGGCGGAGCTGGCCGTTCTCGATGTGCATATGCCGGGCATGAACGGGGTCGAGGTCGCCGAGCAGTTGAACCGGGAACGGCCCGGTTTCCCCGTCGTGATCCTGACCCACGACGCCAAACCCGGACATCTGCGGCGGGCCCTCCAGGCGGGGGTGCGGGGAGTCCTCACCAAGGAGACCTCGGTCAGCGAGCTGAGCAGGGTGATCCGTGAAGTGCGCTCGGGGGGACGGCACTGCCCCCCGGAGCTGGTCGCCGAGATGCTGGCCGTCGGCGAGAACCCGCTGACCGCCCGTGAGGCGGAGATCCTGAAGGCGGCGGAGGACGGCAGCCCCATCACCGCGATCG
Organism: Streptomyces sp. NBC_01506; assembly: GCF_045040295.1. NCBI lineage: Bacteria > Bacillati > Actinomycetota > Actinomycetes > Kitasatosporales > Streptomycetaceae > Streptomyces > Streptomyces sp. NBC_01506. Next base: position 639,928 of record NZ_CP109422.1, read on the forward strand.
CGTCCCAACTGCATCTGAGTCCGGGAACGGTCCGAAATCACATCCATTCGGCCATACACAAACTGAAGGCCGGAAACAGGATCAGTGCCGTGCACGCCGCCGCGAAGGCCGGCTGGATCTGAGTCGTCAGACACCTGGCATCAGATGAAGTCCATCGCCCCGGGCTTCCATTTGTAGTGTGACTCAAGTTTGTAGTACTCCCCCTCGGGTGACGCCGCGACGCCGTAGACGAACTTACGGTCTGCGTCACCGTAGGGAACGCTTTTCACGAACTGCTCGATCCCCGGGTCGAGTCGAACGGGAAGAGTCGACAGGTCCGTAGTCGTCGCGGCATAACACATCCGCTCAACTCTCGAACCGTCCCAGCTCAATGTGGCATACAGTCCGAACGCTTCCTCGCCGAGTTGCAGAGCCTGCTCACTCGGCTCCGGCAGTCCCATTTCGCGGAGCATCGACACGATGGTCTTCGATTGGAAGCATTCGGCGGGTACGTCGTTGAAGTACACGTTCACCGTTCTGTGCGGATAGTCGATCCCGATCACGCCGATTCGGTCTGCCAGGCCGTAGTGGGAGAACAGATCGGCGTTCTCGGCCAGACCGCGCGGCATGGACGGGATTTCGGCAAGCTTCGACAGCTCCTGTAGATCATCCGGAGTGAAGAAGGAATAGATCTTCTTGAAACCGCCGACGACTCCGAAATCGATACCGAAACTGTCGATGGGGCAGCGCTCCCGGAGATGTGCGAGCAGAGCCCCCACGGGATGGTTCGTCTCCGCCGTCAGTCCGTTCGACAGGGCGACACCGTACGGATCTCGCTCGTCCGGATGTGTCGTGAAGCGGCAGTCGAGCTCTCCCACGTGGCGTACACCGGTCGCCACCCTGAAAGCGACCACGGTCGCGGCGTGCGCGAATGTGTCCCCGTACGCGGTCAGGACGGGCCGGACCCGGTCGCGCGAGCAGGCCACGTCCAGCAGTCGAGCCGATTCTTCGATGGTCGAGTAAAGGTCCGCCACCTCGGCAGTTCCGGACATCAATCCTCCACGTTCTGGGAATCGGAATGGCACGACGATAATCGCGGCGCACCGGCCTGACCACTACTCACGCGAGTAGTGCCGGCGTACGGGCGTTCATGCCGTACCGCCGCCGGTCCCTTAAAACTCTCCTGGCATTAGGATTCGGTGTTCAACTGACCAGTACGGACAGTTGAACACCATCGTGATATCGCCATGTTCGAGGCACGCGCTATTCTCCGGAGGGACACGGGGAGAATCATGAATCCATTGGTAGGGCGTGCACACGTACTGTCCGCGTTGGTCGGCCATTTGGATGCCACCGAGCGCGGCTCCGGCGGCTGTGTCGTGATCGAAGGGCCGTTCGGCACAGGCAGGACCCGCCTGTTGAAAGCCGCCGCCCTGGAGGGTGCGGAACGCGGCTTGACCGTGGTGGCGGGGCGGGCGAGTGGAACCGATCGGCCGGCCCCCGTTCATTTGCTGACCAATTTCTTACGGCACGTCACGTCGGACGAAATCGATTTCGATGATCTGGTCCGTCCGGACAGAAATCCTTTCTGGTTGGTGGATCGTCTGGGTGAGCTGGTCGAGAACGCGGCACGCAGACAACCCCTGATGATCGTTCTGGACGACGCCCAGCGGGTCGACGACGTCGGTGGTCTGGTCCTGCGGGGGCTCGTGCAGTCACTCGCCTCGGCACCGGTGCTGTGGCTGCTCGCGCGCCGGCCGGTGCCCGCACGGTCGCTCGCCCAGCACGCCATCGGCTGGCTGGCCGAACATGCCTCGGTACGGCTTCATCTGGGGTCGCTGGACAATGAGGCGGTCGCCGAGCTGTGTACCGGCGTTCTCGGCGCCAAACCTGATGCGTCCGTGCTCAGTTGGGCGGCTCGCTGCGGGGGCAACCCGTGGCTGTTGGAGTGTGTGCTCGGCGCGCTCGTCCAGGCGGGACAGGTGGTCATTGTCGACGGCACGGCGTCGGTGGTGGCCGAGCATCTGCCCGAGGGTGTTCTCACGGCGGTTGGCCGCCTGCTGGACGAGATGCCGCCCCCGGTTCGGCGTCTGCTCGTGTCTCGCGGGCGGCTCGGTCATACGTTCACGGTCGAGGAGGCAGCGGCCTCGCTGGGTGAGTCGGCTGTGGCTCTGGCCGCCACGGTCGACGATGCGGTGCAGGTCGGCGTGGTGCGACGGAACGGCGTGGAGCTGGCGTTCGCCCACGAGGTGATCGAGGAGGCGCTACAGCACGCCATGTTCCGGGAGGGGGAGCCGGTCGCCGCCGCGTCGGAGACCGGCGCCGGGACTCCTCACGTACAGCCAGGACGCGATGAGGGTGACGACGACGCCGACATGACGGCACGGGCCGTCTCGGCTCTCGGAGACGGGGCCGACGAAGCACCGCGCGCGCTGGCCCACGCCCTGCGGCTGCTCGCGGGAGCGGGGCGGGGCACCGAGGCGGGCCACCTCGCGGAGGTCGCCCTGCGCCCCGCCGTCGACGCGGCGGCCGAGGCGCACCTGGTGGTCGAGTTGGGGCAGGGGCTGCGGGACGCCGACCGCCATGGAGCGGCGGCCGAGCTGGTTCGGCGAACGCTGGAGCGAGAAGACGTCTGTGAGCTGGATCGTGCCAAGTTGAAGGGGACGCTCGTGGACACCGCGCAGCGCGTGAGCGACGGGCCCGGCGCTCTCGTGGCACCGTGGCGCGGTCAACCGGCCGCCTTCGCGCCGTCGTTCGTCTCCCGGGGTGACGAGTCGCGGCAGGCGTCGCCCGCGCCGTACGCGGACACGGACGAACGCCCGCCGTGGACATGGCTGGTCCGGGCCCTGCTCGCGGCCGATCAGTTCGAGGAGGCCGCGGATGTCTGCGCCGCCGTCAAGAAGGAGGCACAGAAGCTCGGCGGGCCCTGGCCCGAGTCCCTGTGGCACGGCCATCGCGCCGAACTCCTGGCAGCGGCCGGCCGACTTGAGGAAGCGCGTGCCGAAGCCGAGACCGCGCTTCGTCCGGCGGACGGCTCGGCACCGGAGAACTCCGTACCCGCGCGGCTCGTTCTGGCCCGCGTCAGCATGCACCGAGGCGATCTCGCCACCGCCAGCGAACAGTTGCGCATGACCGAACGGCTGGTGACCGGTGACACGGGCGCCTACAGGGCCGGCCTGGACTGGGCGCTCGCCCAGTTCCACGCGGCCGGTGGGCGTCCGGCGATGATGGTGCAGACGCTGATCAACGTCGAGGGCCAGGTCACACCCGATCCGTTGCTGTTCACCGAGGCGCCGACCGCGGCGGCGGCGCTCGTACGTCTGGCCCGGCGGGTGGGACTCGGCGAAGAGGCCGAACTGGCGGCCGAGTTCGCCCGGCGGATCGCCGATCGCAATCCGAACGTGCCGTCGTTGGCGGGCGGCGCCGAACACGCCGAGGGCGTCCTGCGAAACGACCCGATCGCTCTGGATCGCGCCGTGGAACTGTACCGGCTCGCCGCGCGCCCGCTGGCGGAGGGCAGCGCACTCGAGGACGCGGCGCGGGAGGAGGAGAACAGGGGCAACAGAGCCCGGACGGTTCGGCTTCTCGAGTCCGCCATGAATCTCTATCTGGAGTGCGGTGCGCAGCGTGATCTGGCGCGAGTGCAGAAGAAGCTGCGCCAACTGGGCGCGCACAACGTACGTCCGCTGACCGCCGACCGGCCCAAGTCGGGCTGGGAGAGTCTTACGGGGGCGGAGCTGCGTGTCGTACGGGCGATCGTCGACGGCAGAACCAACAGAGAAGCGGCGAGCATGCTGTTCCTGTCGCCCCATACCGTCGACAGTCATCTGCGGCGTGTGTTCTCGAAGCTCGATATCAACAGCCGCGTCGAACTGACCAAACACTTCCTCGCGCACGAGGCCGTCTCACCTGTGACAGCCGCCTCGCGACAGCGGGGTTACGCGGGCTGATCCCGCCGCGGCGAAGGCGCTGCGGCGGGTCACCTCGGATCGGTCGAATCAGTCGGGTCGGCCGGGTCAAACGGATCGGCAGGGTCGGCAGGGTCGGCAGCGTCGACGCTCAGTCCGTCTCCTGCTCGTCTCCCAGCGAATAGACCGCCGCCCCGCTCGAATAGATCGCGGCTCCGCGTGCCAGTTCGGCGCGGGTGCTGATACCGAGCTTCCTGAATACCTTCCTGAGATGGTAATTCACGGTATGCGCCGACAGGTACACGCGTTTGGCGATCTCACGATTCGTCAGACCGACACTCACCAGATAGGAGATCCGCCGCTCCATGTCCGAGAGACTGGACCAGCACGTGGCATCCTGCTGGAAGCCGACTTCTTCGGAAATGGCCGGGGCCGCGTTCTGCGGCCTCTTCGCCGAAGCCTTCGCGGAATGGAGTTTGGCGAGTTCCGCCGTCGCCAGGGCGACGGAGACGGGGTCCGGCGACTGCGCGATAATGTGTGCCAGCCCGGCCTGATCGCTGTTGGCCAACGCGTTCGCGTGCAAGGCGCTCAGAGCGATGACCGAGACGCCAGCATTGTCGCGCGCGAGACCGTCCACCGTTTCGAGAACCTTGCGCTCGAGGCCGGCGTCCCCTACATCGAGTGCGAGGCGGACCAGGAACGCGCCGGCACCCGGGTCCTCGACGTACAGACTGCGCCGCGTCGGAAGATGGCCGTACTTGCCGGACAACAGCTCGATGGCGGCTCGAGGCCCTTCGCTCTTGGCCGCGACACGCACTTCCGTCCAGGCGTACTGCGCGGACTGGAGAGCCGCCCCGTCACCCGCCAACTCGCTCTGCGCCCGCCTCAGATACTCGGCGGCTGTGGGCAGGTCCCCGGTGTACAGAGCGACGGTGCTGAGCACGCAGAACGCCAGGGGTCGCAGTACGGGAACGGCGTCCGGCTCCAACGCGGACGTCACCAACTGCGCCTGCCGGTGGGCGTCTCTGAACCGTCCGGCCTGTAGATAGAGCCGGGCCCGCATCGCCGCCGGCGCCGCGGCCCAGACCTGCGTGGAGACCCCTTGCAGGCCGACTTCCGCGTCATCGATCAGCGCCTCGGCCTTCTCGAATTCACGAAGGTTTGCCAGCTTCCCGGCCAGAGCGAGCTGGAAATGAAGGCGCCAGACGGGATCGACAGTGTCGCCGTATCTCACAGCGGTACGTCCCAGCTCCAGACCCTCGCTCAATTCCCCAGCACGCCAGCGCAGATTGGACAGCGTTGTCAGCGCCATCGAAGCGGCGATATCGCCCCGCTCCCTACCGCGTTCGCGCAGAATTCTCTCGGAGTATTTCTCCGCTTCTTCCTTGCCCAGCAGGAAGTAACCCAGAACGAGGGACGCCTCCGCGTCGAGCCGGTCGGAAGTCGATATGCCCGGTCCGGCGAGAATCCGTTCCGCGACACGTATTCCAGCCGTCGCCTCACCGTTCATTATCAGCCCATGGGCCTTCGAGTACGCCCCGCCGGCTTCCTCGACAGCCAAATTCGGCGGGTCTGCCGGACGTTCCGCCGGACGCTCCCTGGGGTGCTCCGCCGCCCGGAACTGCTCTTCATAGGCGTGGGCGCCTCGCCCGGTGCGCCCCCTCGCCTCACGCACCAACGCGCCACGCGCCGGAACGGGGATGGACTCGATGACCCCCTGCAAGAGGAAATCACTCTGGAACGCGAGTTGATCCGCCGCCTCAACGACGAAGCCCGATACCAGCGCCTCGTCCAACGGCGCGAGCAAGGTGGCGGAGGACCGGTCCAGCATTCTGGACACATCCTCCAGCATAAAGGATCTGCCCAATACGGCGGCGACCTTCAGGAACTGCTGACAGCCCGTGCTCAGCTCAACCATCCGACGCTCCACGAATTCCAGAACGCGACGCGGAATCCGCCGATCGGTCAGGCGGGCCGTACCGTCGTACTCGTGGAGGAGTCCTTCTTCCACCAGCCCCAGCGCGAGTTCGGCGAGGAGCAGGTGATTGCCTCCGGCGCCGGCCGCGAAGCTGATCAATTCATGATCGATGTCGGCCCCGATGAGATCCCGCAACACTTGTTCGCCGGCACCTTCGTCCAGCAGCCCCGGCACCGGCCGTCTCGTGACCGTCGGCTTTCTGTTCGCTATCGTCGGTCTCATTTCCATAACCCCCCGTAGATTATGCTCATGCGACTGGAATGATCACGATCACCACAGACCGCACGCTTCTGCACTTTTCACACCGACCGAAAAGCTTCGATCAAATTAGTACAGATCCTGAACTATCTCCATAGAAGTTTTGTCATGGCCTGAGAATGCAATTCCCACGGTCAACCATATTACTTTTGACTGGTCTCCCCATGACAAAAATAACTGGCTCCGTTCAAACTCCACCGCCGCACGAGACGCTATCAAGGATGCCATATTTCCATGCCACGGCGGATAACGAAGCCGTCGTCCCGATTCAATCCGAGAGCCCCCGACCAAACCGCGTCGGGGGCTCTCAGTGGCTCAGTGATCGCGAAATGGTCAGACTCTGGCGTCCTCCCCGACCTCGGCCTGCGGAGCGGAAGTCGCCTTCGGCGCCCGGCGTCCGGGCATCCACCAGTTGGCGTTGCCGCACAGCTCCATCACCGCGGGCACGAGGATCATCCGGATGATGGTGGCGTCGATGAACACCGCGACGGCCATGCCGAGACCGATCTGCTTGATCGCGACGTCCGGGCCGAGCAACGAGGTCGTGAAGACGGCGATCATGATCGCCGCCGCGGCGGTGATGACCTTGGCGGTACGGGCGAGTCCGCTCGTCACGGCCCTGCGGGTGTCGCCGGTGCGCTCGTACTCCTCACGGATCCGCGAGATCAGGAAGACCTCGTAGTCCATCGACAGACCGAACAGCACCGGGAACATCATCATCGGGACCCACGTCGTGATCGGCATCTCGGTCGGGAATCCGAGGGCCTTGCCCAGCCATCCCCACTGCACGACCGCGACCAGCACACCGTAGGCGGCCCCGATCGACAGCAGGTTCATCACGGCGGCCTGGAGCGCGATCGTGACCGAGCGGACCAGCGCGATCAGCAGCAGCAGGGACATCACGATGACGACGGCGATCATCAACGGCAGCCGCGAGCTGGTCTCCTGGGCGAAGTCGATCGCGCCCGCGTTCGGGCCTCCGACATAGATGTCTTCGCCGCCGGACGCGTCCGGCAGCACATCGTCGCGCAGCTCGTGCACCAGGTCCTTGGTCGCCTCGTCCTGATATCCGGTCTTGGGGAAGGCCATGAAGGTGGCGGCCTGCCCGTCCTCGCTGATCCGGGGCTGTGTGACATGGGCGATGCCCCCGGTCGCGCCGACCGCCGCGATCGCGGGACTCAGATCCGCGTCCCTGGAACCGATCTCGGTGGCGAAGATCAGGGGTGCGCCGTAACCGGGACCGAAGCCTTCGGAGATGATCTCGTACGAGGTGTAACTGCTCCGGTCATGGGGCTGGACGCTGGCGTCGGGCAGGCTCAGCCGCATCGACAGCGCGGGTGCGGCCAGCACCAGCAGACCGGCACCGGCCAGCGCGGCGGCGATCAGCGGCTTGCGCTGCACCACACCGGCCCAGCGCTCGGCGGGGGTACGGCGCTCGCGGGCCGGGGCACCGACCGGTTCGTGCTTGCGGGACGTACGACGGGGCAGCCGCAGCGAGCTGATCTTGTGGCCGGTGAAGCCCAGGAACGCCGGCAGCAGGGTCACCGCGGCGATCATCGTGACCAGTACGGTCAGCGACGCGCCGATGGCCACGCCGGTCATCAGCCGCTGTCCCATGGTGACCAGGCCCAGGAGCGCGATCACGACGGTCGTACCCGCGAACAGCACCGCGTGACCCGCCGTGGTGATGGCCTTGACCGTGGCGGTCTCGGGATCGTCACCGGCCTTCAGGCTCTCCTTGTAGCGGGTCACGATGAACAGCGCGTAGTCGATGCCGACGCCGAGCCCGATCAACGCGGCGACGAGCACGGTGAAGTCCGGGGAGGGGACCACATGCCCCACGAGCTTGATCAGGGCGATGCCGCCGAGGATCGCCACCAGCGCCGTCACGATCGGCAGACCCATCGCCACGAGTGACCCGAAGGCGAGGAACAGGATCACCGCTGCGGCCAGGACGCCGACGCCTTCGGCCGGACCCTGCTTGGGTGTCTCGGCCTTCTCCGCCTTGTCCCCGCCCAGCCCCAGCGTCACACCGTCGCCGGATGCCTCCTTGACCGTGGTGACCAGGGGTTTGACATCGGCCTTGGTCAGATTCTTGTCGGTCAGCGGGATGGTCGTACGGGCGATACGACGATCCTCCGTGACCAGTTGCTCGTCCTGGTACGGCGAGATCACCGGCCCGGTGATGGCCGAGTCGGACAGCTCGGCGACGACCTTCTCGATCTTCTGCCGGGCGGCGGAGTCGTCGATCCCCTTCTCCGCCTTGATCGCGAGAGTCAGCGTGTCCCCTTGCTGCTCGGGGAAGTGATCCTCGATCAGTGCCTGTGCCTTGGCGGACCCGGTGTCGCCACCGGTGAAGTCGTTGTCGGGGTCGGCGCCGAAGCCGAAGCCGACGAACGCGACGACGATCACGCCAACTATCCACGTGAGGAGGACCAGGCGGCGGCGCCGAAAACAGAACCGGGCCAGTCCCGCCAGAGCTCCATCCGTACGGGGAGTCTCGGTTGGCATCTGCTTCTCCTCGAGTCGTTGAGCGTTGCGCTCAACACTCGCGGTCCCGCTCCCCCGCGTCGACGTGCGTATGAAGACACTCTGCCGATCCCAGTACCGCAAAGGCGGTACTCTCCGCGCGGTACACACGAAAGCTCCTACATACCGTCAGGTGGTATGTAGGAGCTGTGGGGTCAGGCGGTACGGCGGGAGCGGGACAGCGCCAGCCAGCCGAGGGCCATGCCGATCAGCGCCAGCACCACGCCCACGACGGCCCCGCCCCGCCCGTTGCCGGTGCCGACCCCGTCGCTGGACTGAGCCAGCGCCAGCACACTGACGATCAGGCCGATCACCCCCAGCGGCAGCGCGACGAGGGCTCCGCGACGCCCGCCGACACGGCCGCCGGAGCGAGCCATGGCCAGCCCGCCGAAAACCACGCTGATCAAGCCCACCACGGCGGCGGTGCTGGCCATGCCCCGCCCGGAACCGTCGCTCTCGGCGGCGACCGAGACATGCGCGGCGGCCGGCGCGGCCAGCCAGAGCCCTCCGAGCAGGGCAACTGCGGCAGCGGAAATCAAGTTACGGACGGACATCAAGGATCCCTTCGACGGCAAGACGGGCACAGGAAAAAACCATAGGTACCCGTGCGGTGACGGGTCGTCATGCCGGAGTCGGAGGGGCCTACCACCCGTGTTGTAGCCGCTCGGGGCGTCGTACCACGGCGGCAGTCTCCCCAACTCCCGGCGCCCCGGCCGATCGTCGGCGCGGTGTGTCGACCGTGGTTCGGGTGTGCACCGTCGGCCCTTCCCCCGGAAGTCCGCGGCGGGCTATCGTCCGAGCGGCCAGTTGCCCGAACAACCTTGCGGGACAGAACTGGGGGGGATTTCGATGATCGGACAGGGGACGTCGTCCGGCGGCGGTGCGGGCGGTGCGGGCCGCGCGGGCCGCGCTACTGAGATTGCCATATGGGTGTGCCAAGCGTTGTTGGTGCTGGTGTTCCTGACCGCCGGCTTCGCGAAGCTCCTCAGCGCGGAACAGATGGTCGACTCCTTCGACGACATCGGGGCCGGTCAGTGGCTTCGGTACCTCGTCGGCGTCGTGGAGATCACCGGCGTCGTCGGCCTGCTCGTGCCGCGCCTTGTCGGCCTCGCCGCACTCGGCCTGGTGGGTCTGATGCTCGGCGCGATGATCACGAACGTCGTCGTCGACGAGTTCTCGAGCCTGGCCGTGTTCCTGTTCCTGCTCGCCGCCGTGGTCGCGTGGGGACGACGGGACCGTACGGCGGCCCTGTTGCGTCCTGGCTCGGTCAACCGGGGCCTGTAGTACGGCTCTTGACGGGCTTTCGGGCCGCTGATGTCAGCGGTTTCTTGTCCCCGCTCAGTCTCCGTCCGCCCTGAACAGGGCTTCGGTGACCATGCGGGTGGCGAAGTCCTGGTCGTCGGTGAGCCGGTTGATCTGCTCGGCGAGAAGGAAGGCGGTGACTTCCAGCGGAGTCATCTCCTCCCGTGTCCAGTATCCGTACTGCTTGCGCCACAGGCTGGGGCTCAGACCGGTGCCCGCGGCGACGACCAGGCCGATCATGGTGGGGATGGCCTCGGGGCGGATGCTCTTGGGCAGCATGCGCATCGTGCCCACGAGGTTCGGCACCACGTACTCGATGACGTCCTTGTCGTGGTCCTCGTAGGCCAGCCGCAGCCACTTCATGAACAGGAAGATGAGCGTGCACGCGCCGTCCAGCACGTCATCGGCCTCACCGGGGCCCAGGGACGCGGCGAACTGGCTGATCAGCGCCTGCTGTTCGGGATCGGGCTCGGTCCTGCCCTCGTGAACGGCCTTGAGCCGAGAGTCGATCATCATGAGCGCCGAGCCCACATCGCCGGCGGGAGCGTGCTTGGGGTCGCAGGGCGATGACACAGAATTCCTCCTCAACCGACCGCGCAGAGTGGCGCGATGACTCCGTACAGTAGACGCCCGACGGGGTGGGAGTCCGCCGAATCCGGCGAAGGAAGCGACCGCAGCGGGCGCGGGCTGGGCACCGTACGCGGCGGAGCCGGCTCGATGGACCGCAGACCGGCGACCCCCGCCCGCGCCTCGAACCCGCCGGCGCCATGGCATGGTCATGCCGCCCCCGAGCCGGCGGCACACCTCCGGGCCCGGACCGTACGGCCAGAAGGCACCGCGACCGGCACCGGGTGACCCCTGTGTCGCAGCTCCACCGGGTGCGTAAAAGGTGCCGTTCGCACGGAATGCCCTTTGTATGGGACGGGCTGCCCGAGATCGCCGGCCCCGCGTGATCCGCGGCCCCGTCGCGGTCCGGAGCGCGGCACGGCCCACCACCGGAACGACCCGCGGGCGAGGGAGAGGCGAGGGAGAATCGTATGACCGAGACGCAGTCCGCGCAGGACGGGACCGGCGAGCCCGGAACGGCGAACGAGCGACACGTCGTACGCGGCCCCTCCCCCGCCCCCGCGGTGGCCGACCTCCGCCGTACCGGCATCGATCCCGACTTCTGGTATCCGGTCGCCGTATCCGCGAGCGTGGGCAAGAACAGCGCCTTCGCCGCCCACTTCGCGGGTGAGCGGATCGCGCTGTACCGCGGCGGGAGCGGCACCGTCTACGCCCTGGAGGACCGGTGCGCGCACCGCCAGGTACCGCTGAGCATGGGTGTCGTGGAGGGTGAGTCCCTGCGCTGCTGCTACCACGCCTGGGCCTACCGGGGAAACGGCCGGATCTCGCAGATCCCGTATCTGCCCAAGGGCGTGGACCGGCCGCCGCGCGGCGTGCGCGCCTACCCGGTACGCGAGGCGTACGGGCTGGTCTTCGTCTTCCCCGGTGACCCGGAGAAGGCCGCCGGGACGCCGTTTCCCGACCTGCCGACGTACGACTCGGCCGAGCACCGGACCATGACGTTCTCCCGCACGGTGCGGTGCCACTACTCGTTCATGCACGAGAACCTGCTGGACATGAACCACCAGTTCCTGCACCGGGGCGTCCTCGGCCGGATCCAGCCGGAACTGCTCGGCTACGACACCGGTCCGCACTTCGTGGAGGCCCGGTACCTGTTCACGCCCGCCGGCGGGAAGAAGGACCGCGGCGCGGGCCTCCTCTCCGCCGAGGGCATCGGCGGCGGTAATTCCCCGGACGTCATCACCGTCCGTACGCAGTACCCGTACCAGACCCTTCAGGCGCTCCCCGAGAAGGCCGAACTCCCGGCGTTCTCGCTGTGGGTGGCGTACGTACCGGAGGACGCCGAGCAGCGCACCAATCACGTCTACGGGCTGCTCATGATCAAGAAGCCGCCCGTCCCCGGTGCGCTCCACGTCGCCTGGCCGTTGATCCGGCGCTTCACCGAGCGGGTGTTCGCGGAGGACCGGATGGCGGTGGAGGCGGAGCAGCGGGCCTGGGACGAACAGGGCTCGGACTGGAACCAAGAGGTCTTCCCGCTGATCCTCGACGTCCGGAAGGTGCTGCGCTCCAACGGCGTTCCCATCCGGGCGAAGACGGATTTGTGCGCCGCAACCACGCTCTGCGGCCCCGCACCGCGCGCCGAAGGTGACGCCGACGGCAAGCGACCGGGCTGAACCTGTGCGTGCGAGCGGTGCGTATCGCGGCCACCGTGCCGCCGTCGACCAGCGGGTCAGCAGCCGCGAAATGGCTCAGAGGCGTCCTGTCCGGTCGCGTTCGCCTGCGCTAGCGTCGCCTTCCCGACACCGATGGGGAGGTTGTGTGCGCGCTCTCGTCTATCTGGGTCCAGGCTCCGCCGAACTACGGAACAGGCCCGCCGCACAACTCGCGCACGATGACGACGTCGTGGTGGAGATCGTCGGTACGGGAGTCTGCGGAACGGACCGCAAGATCCTGCTCGGGCGGTTTCCGGCCCGGCCTGGCGTCGTGCTCGGGCACGAGTCGGTGGGTGTGGTGCGGGAGACCGGGTCCCGGGTGCGTTCGGTCGGGGTGGGAGACCGGGTGGTGGTCAACCCGACGCTGTACTGCGGCTGGTGCCTCCCGTGCCGCCGGGGGGCGACCAACTTCTGCCGTCACAAGGCCGGTACCGAGGTCGGCGTCGACCGGGACGGCACGTACGCGGAGACCGTGACCCTGCCGGAACGTTTCGTGGAACGGATTCCCGCCGGGCTGCCCTTCCGCGCCGCGGTCCTGATCGAACCGCTCGCCTGCGTCCTGAACAACGTCGAGGCCGCGTCCGTCACCTTCGACGACACCGTGGTGGTGCTCGGCGCGGGCCCGATCGGGATGCTGACCGCGCTGGTCGCCGCCCGCCGGGCGCGCCGGGTCACCGTCGCCGAACCGGACGGCTACCGGCTGGAGCGGGCCCGCGAACACTTCGGGCACGTGGTGGACGTGGCCGGGACGGACCCGGCGGAAGCCGTGGTGAAGGCATCGGGCGGTGAGCGTCCCTCCGTCGTCTTCGACACCACGGGCACCGGCCTGGACGCGGCACTTCGGCTGATCGACGACGGCGGCCGGGTGGTGGTGATGGGGTTCGACGACTCCTACACGGTGCCGCTGCGCCCGCTCCAGCTCACCAACCGCGGTATCCGTCTGATCGGCGCCGGGGACTACCGGGCCGATATCTTCCCTGTCGCCGTGGACCTGGCCGCCGAACTCGGCACCCCGCAGCGGCCCGGCACCGGCGCCGACACCGGCCCGATTCTGGACTGGCTGGTGACGCACGAGTTCCCGCTCGACCGGTACGCGGAGGCGTTCACCGCGCTCGGTGGCCTCACCCGGGCAGCGGGGGACGACGGCACCGGCCGGGCAGCGGGGGACGACGGCACCGACCGGCCACCGCGCTACGACGCGCTCAAGGTCGTCATCCGCTCGCACTCCGGCCCGGTCGGCGCCGACGGCTGGCCGGTGGCCGCGTGAGCGCGCCGCGGCTCGGCTCGATCGAGTCCGGCGGGTCCAAGTTCGTCTGCCTGGTCGGCTCGGCCCCCGACCGGATCGAGGCCGAGACGTGGTTCCCGACCGGTCAACCTGGCCCCACCCTGACTCGGGCCATCACCTTCTTCCGGGAGACGGCCGCCAGGACGGGACCGCTGGACGCGATCGGCATCGCCTCCTTCGGGCCCCTCGAACTGCGCCCGGGGCACGCCAAGTTCGGCCATCTCGCCGCCACCCCCAAACCCGGCTGGTCCGGGGTGGACGTCGCCGGTCCGGTCGCCGCCGCGCTCGGAGTACCGGTGGGCATCGACACGGACGTCAACGGTGCGGCCCTCGGCGAGGGCCGGTGGGGTGCCGCGCGGGGCTTGGACACGTACGTCTATCTCACCGTCGGCACCGGGATCGGCGGCGGTGCGGTGATCGGCGGCAAGGTGGTCAGCGGCCTGGTCCACACCGAGATGGGCCACCTCACGGTGCCCCGGATCGCGGGCGACGCCTTCCCCGGCTCCTGTCCCTTTCACGGCGATTGCTGGGAGGGGCTGGCGGGAGGCGAGGCGATGGGCGCCCGCTGGGGTAGCCCGCCGGAGGACCTGTCGGGGGACACACTGCGTGAGGCGCTGCGGCTGGAGGCGGCCTACCTGGCCGCGGGGCTGCGCAACATCGTCTATACGACGGCGCCTCAGCGGATCGTGATCGGCGGCGGTGTCGCGAAGTTCCCCGGGCTCTTTCCGCTGCTGCGAGCCGAACTGACCGCGACACTGGCCGGATACCCGGGGCTGCCCGAGCACGCGGCCGACGACTTCGTGGTCCCGGCACAACTCGGCCGGCTCGCCGGACCGGCGGGCGGACTGGTTCTGGCGGCGGAGGCAGCCGCCGGCGCACGGCCGTCACCCGGCGCCGGACCGGTGGAGGGAACGGGCACATGAGGGCCGCCCCGGACCGGGCAGGCTGCTCGGTGTGACGCTCTCCCGACCGGTGGGTCTGCTGGACCCGGCGACCCACGCCTGGCTGACCGGGCACGCCCTGCCCGGAGTCCTGCTGCACACGCTGGACCCGCTGCCCGGCGGGTTCACCAACGACATGGCCCTGCTCACCGCCCGGCGTCCGGACGCGTCGGGCGGGGCAGGCGCGGCAGGCGCGTCGGGCGGGGCAGGCACGGCAGGCACGGAGCGGTACGTGTTGCGGCGCTACCGGCCTGGTGGCAGCAGGGTCCCGCGTAACACCTGTGCGGTGGAGATCGCCGTTCTCGACCGGGCGGCGGCCCGTGCCGTCCCGGTGACCGCGGTGGTGGCGGCCGATCCGCTGGGCCGCGCCACCGGCCGCCCCACCCTGCTCTACCGGTTCGTGGACGGGACCCCGCTCAGCCAGGTGCTCGCGGACGGCCCGACGAGCGGCGAAGCGCGGATCCTGGGCCGGGCCGTCGGCGCGGCGCTGGCGCGGATCGGCCGGGTCAGGCTGCCCCGACCGGGCGCCTTCGGGGACGTTTCGCTCGTACCGGCCCCCGACGGTCCGGCCATGCTGGGCGATCTGCCCGGCTTCGTCGACCACTGTCTGCTCACCGCGGCCCCGGACCGGCCACTGAGCGCGACGGACTCGGCCGCACTGCGCGCCCTGGCCCGCCGCGGACCGCGGGCACTTACCGCCGTCGCGGGTGAACGGAGCCTGGTGCACGGCGACTTCAACCCGAAGAACGTTCTGGTCCAACGGCGCGGCGGGCGGTGGGCGGTGGCCGCCGTGCTCGACTGGGAGCTCGCCTTCAGCGGCTCCCCGCTCTTCGACGTCGGGAACATGCTGCGCTTCGCCCACGAATACCCGCCCACCTTCACCACGGGCTTCGTCGACGGCTTCCGCAGCGGGAACGGCCAACTGCCCGCGGACTGGCTGCGGCTCAGCCGGACGCTGGACCTCTTCGCGCTCGCGGACATCCTCACCGCTCCCCCCGACCCGGCCTACTTCGCCCGCGCGCGCCGCGTGCTACGGCGGTCCGCCACCGCCTGATACTCGCCGGTTGTCGCCGACAGCCGCTTTCCCGTCCGACCCGTACGCCACCCCATTCCCAGGAGACAACTGCCACCCGTGCGGATCAAGTGAGCCCTGGCAGTAAAACGCCGAAGGAATGACCGATAGGCGATACACGGCCTTCTTCTCACCATCGAGAATTCCGGTTACTCTGCCTGGACCGAAACGAAAGATCTTTGATGGAGGGAGAATTCCGCCGTGGAGATCGGAAGTCCGGAAAATGCTCTGAAGACACTCACGCCGACCGTTCGCTGCAACGGGACGCCGCCCACACCCGCCCTGCGCGAGGGGCCGTACTACAAACCCGACACCCCCCTGCGGACCAGCTTCCGGGGCGATGTGGACACGGGCGCCCCGATGCTGCTGCACGGCGCCGTTCGTACCCCCGAGGGGGAGCCTGTCGGCGGCACCCTGCTCGACTTCTGGCAGGTCGGGGGCGCCGGAGTCTACGACGACGGTTTTCGGCTGCGCGGCCACCAGTTCGCGGACGCCGAGGGGAACTGGCGGCTCGAAACGGTGCTGCCCGCCATGTACCCGGGGCGAACGCGCCACGTCCATGTGAAGGTGCAGCCGCCCGGCGGAGCCGTACTGACCACCATGCTGTATTTTCCCGGCGAACGCCGGAACCATCTCGACAAATATTTCCGGCCAGAATGCCTGATGGACGTGCGGGAGACGCCCGAGGGCTGGGACGCCACGTTCGTCTTCGTACTGGACGTATAAACTCCCGCCGCCCCGCAATAGCGATGGGAACCTTTGATTCCGCCGCCGGGAGATATCGATATTCACCGTCCGCCGTATCCGCGGACAGAAGTCGACAGGAGTCACATGGCCGACCTCATACGCGCCCAGAGCGGTGCGCCGAGCGACGCACGAAGCGATGCCCCGAGCTATGCGAGCTACGCGCGGAAGCACCTGTACTACCCGGTCAGCGCGTACGAGATGGACCACGGCGAGGGCGTCCACCTGTATGACACCGACGGAAACGAGTACCTGGACTGCGCTTCCGGCACCTTCAATCTGAGCCTCGGCTACGGGCACCCCGAAGTGGTCAAGGCCATGCGTGACCAGGTCGAACTCCTGGTGCACACCACGTCGACCTTCCAGACCGCGCCCGTCAACGAGCTGGTGCGCCGGCTGGTCGAGGTCACCCCGCCGAATCTGACGAAGGTGCACCTCAAGGTGTCGGGCGGCTCCACCGCGAACGAGGGCGCGGTCAAGATGGCGCAACACGCCACCGGCCGCCGCGACGTCATCACTCTGTTCCGCAGCCACCACGGCCAGACCATGATGACGACGACCATGTCGGGCGAGTCCTTCCGCAAGGCGCCCTTCCCCCACCTCATGCCCGGCGTGCTCCAGGTCCCCGACCCCTACTGTCTGCGCTGTTTCTACCGTCAGGCGGGCCCCGAGAGCTGCGGCATGCTCTGCGTCGAGCGCATCAACGACTTCCTGGACCACGCCAGTTCCGGCAGCGTCGCCTGCGTGGTCGTCGAGCCGATCTCCGGCAGCGGCGGCAACATCGTGCCCCCCGACGGTTATCTGCCCGCGCTGCGCGCCCTGTGCGACGAACGTGGCATCGTCCTCATCTTCGACGAGATCCAGACCGGTATAGGCCGGGTCGGCCGGATGTTCGCCGCCGAGCACTACGGGGTCCGACCCGACATCCTGACCACCGCCAAGGGCCTCGGCGGCTCCGGCGCCCAGATCGCGGCGATCGTCGCCGACGAGCGGATGTCCGGGCTCAGCGCCGACCACCACTCCTTCACCTACGGCGGCAACGTCCTCGCCGCCGCCGCGGCTGCCACCACCCTCGACGTGATCGGCCGCCCCGGCTTCCTGGAGAACGTCCGGGAGGTCGGCGCCCACGTCATGGAGAGGCTGCGCGCGCTGGCCGCCCGCCGCCCCGCCGTCGTGGACGTGCGCGGTCTCGGCCTGATGATCGGGATCGAGATCGGCGACGACCAGGGACGCCCGCACAGCGAACGGGCCCAGGCCCTGGCGAGGCGCGGCATGGACCACGGCCTGATCCTGCGCACCTCCCGCTACGGTCGGGGCAACGTCATCAAGATCCGCCCGCCACTGATCCTCACCCGCGCCGAGGCGGATCTGCTCTGCGACCGGATCGACGCCCTCTTCGCCGCGGAGGCCGCCGCATGACCGGACCCGGACCCGGCCCCGGACACGCCGGCCGGCCGGGGGCCGCGGTTTTGCGGCAGTACGTGACCGGGCTCGCCGGAGCCGTCCGCGAGGCCGTACTGGCAGCGCAGCACCGGGCCGGCAGCCGCCTGGTCAGGGGCCACTCGCCGGGCGGGGACGCCCAGTTCGGCCTCGACGACGTCGCGGAGGCGGCCACCTGGAAGTACGTCGCCGACCACGACCTGCCTGTCGCCGTCTACTCCGAGGACGGCGGCCTGCGGTACCACGGCACGGATCCGGCCCATCTGCTGGTCGTCGACCCCATCGACGGCACCCGGCCCGCCGTCGCCGGCCTGGAGTCGGCCACCGTCTCGGTCGCCGTCGCGCGCATGTCCCGGCTCCCGCGCATCGCCGACGTCGAGCACGCGATACTGATGGAACTGCGCACGGGCGCCTACCTCTACGGAGACCGGGCGACACCCGGCATCACCGCGCACGGCTACGACCATCGCGTCCCGGCGCTGACCCGTACCACCGACCCCGCGCGGATGCTGTGGTCGCTGGAGTTCAACGGCCACCCGGCCCATCTGATGACCGAGGCGTACGGCCACCTCATCGACCGCTCGGCCAACACCGGTGGGGTCTTCGTCTTCAACAGCGCGACCTGGTCCATATCCCGGCTGCTCACCGGCCAGCTCGACGCCTACGTGGACATCGGCAACCGGCTGCTGCGCGACGATCCGGCGCTGCTGCCCGAGTTCGAACGCGTCGGCAACGGCCGGGTCCTGCACCTGTTCCCGTACGACATCGCGGCGGCCGTCTTCCTCGCCGAGCGGGCCGGAGCCGTCATCACCGACGGCTACGGACAACCGCTCGGCGACACGGTCCTGACCGACCTGAGCATCGCCAACCAGCGGTCCTGCGTGGCCGCGTCCACCCCCGAACTCCACCGGGCCCTGCTGTCGGCCATCCGATGGAAGGAGTGACGTCCATGCGCCCCCCGAACACCCCGCCCGCCCGAGCGGCGGCCACCGCGACAGCGGACGACACCGAGTTCCGGACCCTGCTCGACCGGCTCTCCGACAAGGCGACCGAGGACTACTACAACCCCTTCACCACCTTCGACTGGCCGGCCACGATCCCCACCGACGAACTGTGGATGTCCCCCGAGCTGCTTTCCTTCCACGGCACCGAGCTGATGGACGAACTGAGCCCTGCCCGGCTCCAGGCACTGAGCCGGTGGGAGAGCGTCAACTTCTACAGCCTCAACGTGCACGGAATCCGCGAACTGCTCATCGAGGTCACCCGGCGCGTCCACACGCCCGGCTTCGAACTCCCCTCCGAGTTCTTCCATCACTTCATCGGTGAGGAGAACGACCACATGTGGTTCTTCGCCACCTTCTGCCTCAAGTACGCCGGGAAGATCTACCCCGACAAGTCGGTCAAGCTGCCCGGGGCCCCACGCGACCCGGACATCGAGAACTTCCTGGTCTTCGCCCGGATCCTGATCTTCGAGCAGGTCGTGGACCACTACAACGTCCGGATGGCCGCCGACCGCCGCCTGCACCCGACCGTCCGGCATCTCAACCACCTGCACCACCAGGACGAATCCCGCCACATAGCCTTCGGCTGCCGCCTGGTCCACCTGCTGTGGAATCGGCTCCTCGAGCGCGACCCGGACGACGTGGCCCTGCGCGAACTGCGCGACTACCTCGGCCGCTACCTCACCACCAGCATCGAGTCCTTCTACAACCCGGCCGTCTACCGCGACGCGGGACTCCCGGACGGCTTCGCGCTGCGCCGGCGGCTGCTCACGCACCCCGCCCGGCAGGCCGCCCATGCCAAGGTCCTGCACAAGACGACCGGCTTCCTCAACCGGATCGGGGTGTTCGATGCCCGTCACTGACCCCGCCGCCACGAACACGAGGGAGACCGGGGCCACTTGGTCGGTACGGGACGGCCTTGCCACCCTCGACGAACCCGCCGTCCTGCTGAGGGACGCGCTCGACGCGGTGTTCACCCGCTGGGGCACCGAGGCCGGAGCCCGGCGGCAGAGCTACCCGCCGCTGCTACGGGCCGAAGATCTGCGGACCCTGGACTACTTCCGTAACTTCCCGCACCTGGGCAACCCGGTCACCCGCATCCGCCCCGACCGGCTGGCCGCCCACGCCACGGCCGCAGCCACCGCACGGCCCGCAGCCACCGCACTGCCCGCAGCCACCGCACTGCCCGCAGCCACCGCGCTGCCCGCGGCCGACCTGGACGACGCCACCCACCTGCTGCCCTCCGCGGCCTGCTACGGCTGCTTCCTGCACCTCTCCGGGACCAGCATCGACGCCCCTCTTCTGATCACCACCGTCGCGCAGTGCTTCCGCAACGAGGACCATCACGACGGGCTGCGGCGGCTCTGGGGGTTCACCATGCGGGAGATCGTGTGCGTCGGCTCCGCCGATGCCGTACGGGCCCACCTCGACCGGTACCGGGAGCGGATCGCCGCCTTCGGCACGGCCCTCGGTCTCACCCTGGACCGACAGCCCGCCACCGACCCGTTCTTCGAGAAGGACGGCTCCCGCACCGTCATGCAGATGCTCGCCCCGGTCAAGGAGGAGTACGTGACCAGGGACGGCACCGCCGTGGCCTCCACCAACAATCACCGCAACTTCTTCGGCGAGCGCCGTGCCATCCGCCACGCGGGCCGCCCGGCCTTCACCGGCTGTGTCGCCTTCGGCCTGGAACGGTGGGTACACGCCCTGGGTGACCTTTTCGAGGGGGACCTGGCCGCCGCACATAGCGCGGTACGGCGGACGAGGGAGCGCTCGTGACCCAACTGGCCGCCCGGCTCGGCCTCGAACTGCCGCTGCTGCAAGCCGGGATGGGCGCTGTCGCCGGGCCCGGTCTGTGCGCCGCGGTGTCCCGGGCCGGAGCGGGCGGCACCCTCGCGCTGTACAAGGAACCACCCGCGCGGGCCGTCCGCCTGGTCCGTGAGGTGGCGGCGGCCACCGGCCGCCCGTTCGGGGTGAACGTGGTCCCCGAGGCCGCCGGCCCGGCCGCCTGCCTGGACCAGCTCCGGGCCGTCCTGCCCGAACTGCCCCGGAGCGCCTTCGTCACCTCCTTCGGGCTGCCCGACGCCGACGCGGCCGGGGCCGTGCGGGCCGCCGGGCACCCGCTCGTGGTCCAGGTCGGCACGGTCGCGGACGCCGGCAGCGCGCTCGGACTCGGTGCGGCCGTCCTGGTCCTCCAAGGCACCGAAGCCGGTGGCCACTTGCTCGGC
The DNA here is from genome assembly GCF_045040295.1 of Streptomyces sp. NBC_01506. NCBI lineage: Bacteria > Bacillati > Actinomycetota > Actinomycetes > Kitasatosporales > Streptomycetaceae > Streptomyces > Streptomyces sp. NBC_01506. The sequence continues at coordinate 660,872 of NZ_CP109422.1, forward strand.
CGACTGCCGGTGGATTCCCTGCTGGCCGACGTCCGGGCCCGTTACCCGTACGCGCTACTGGCCGTCGCGGGCGGGATCGCCACCGGACGAGACCTCGCGGGCGCCGTGGCCCGAGGCGCGGACGGGGCCATGGCCGGAACGCTGTTCGTCCCGGCCGAAGAATCCATCGCGCACCCGGAGTTCAAACGGCGGGTGGTCGAGGCCGTGGCCGACGACACCCTGGTCACCTCCCTGTTCGACATCGGCTGGCCGCACCGCCCGCACCGTGTCCTGCGCAATCCCCTCACCGCAGCCACCACCGCCGCCGCCACCGCGAAACGCGCCCCGGCCACCTTCATCGCCACCACCCGGGTGGACGGCCGGGAACACCCGGTACCGCGCTACAGCGCGGCGGCTCCAGGTGCCGGCACCACCGGCCGTATCGAGGAGATGGCCATGTACTGCGGCCGGTCCTGCACCCGCGTCACCGCCCGGCTCCCGGCCGCCGTCATCGTGGCCCGCCTCGGCCGGGAGTACGAGAGCGCTCGCGGGAACAGCTCCCCCAGGCCGACCCCTAGGCCGACCCCCAGGCCGAACCGGCTCCAGGAGAGGTATCGATGAACGACGCGATCAAGCCGGTCGTGGACTGGCTGCGTGAACGCAACCCCACCGTCGAGGAAATCCCGGAAGACCTCGATCTGATCGAGAGCCGGCTGATCGACTCGCTCGGCTTCATGGAGTTCATCCTGCTGCTGGAGGACCTGATCGGGCGGGAACTGCAACTCGACCAGATCGACGTGGACCAGTTCCGCACTCTTCGTTCCCTCAGGGACCACTTCCTGAAAGGGTGACCCGCCCATGGCGCAGGATCCGCCGCTGCCCGGACCCGGCCGGGTCATCTCCCTGCACCTCGCCGCGCACACCGGCGACCCCACCTTCCACGTCGCACAGGCCCGCGCGGTGACGGGCCGTGGCCTGGCGGGGGACCGCAACTACTGGGCGGGCGACGCCCCCCGGCCCCGACGCCGGGGAACCGGCCGGGCGTCCGGGGTCTGCGACGTCACCCTCATCGAGGCCGAGTCCCTGGACGCCCTGACCCGCGAACACGGCATCACGCTCACCCCCGCCGAATGCCGCCGCAACCTCGTCTGCCGCGACATCCGGCTCAACCCGCTGGTGGACCGGGAGTTCCGGATCGGCACGGTGATCCTGCGCGGACTCGCACTGAGCGAACCCTGCGCCCGTCTCGAGCAGTTGGTCCGCCCCGGTCTGATCCGTGGCCTGCTGCACCGTGGCGGGCTGCGGGCCGAGGTGGTCCGTGGGGGGACCATCCGGGCGGGCGACCGGATCCTCCCCCTGCCGCAGGACGCGCGCCCGCTCCTGCCGGCCGCTCCCGCTCCCGCTCCCCCGCACTGAACCCAACCACCCGCCCATGGCCCTGAAGACAGGAAGACAACATGGCGACAGAAGGCGCCGCCCCCGGGCGGAAATACGCCACAGCACCGCAGTTCGGCGCGGACGCCCCCTCGGCCAGGGCCGCGGAGCGCGCGGAAGCGGCGGCCAAGGAGCTTGCCGCAGCGGGGACGGCCGTCTCCGTCCGCCTGGTGGAGTGGGGCTTCGCCCTCCTCCTCGACCAGCGGGCCGCCGACCGCCTCGTGGACCTCGACAGCACCGGGCCGCCCGGCGACACCTTCCGTGACCTGGTGTCGCGAGTGCTCGCCGGAACCCTGCCGGCAGAGGTCGCCGGAGCCGTCGACGCGGCACTGACCGGCCGCGCGGAACAGTTCCGGTCGGCCGCCCGGGGCTCCGGATACGAGCTGCTTTCGCCGTGGTCGGCGCCCACGCTCCTCGCCCCCATGCCCCTTGACGCGCCGCCGCGCGAAACCGGCCTGTGGTTCAGCGTGTTCGCACCGGGCGCGGGCTGGGGAACCGAAGCGCAGTTCACCGCCCAGTACGCCTCCGAAGCCCCTGCCCTGGCCGTCTTCCGCGACGACCTGTACTGCGTCTACCAGGGCCGGGGCGACAATCCCTCCCTGTGGTGGACCGCGCACCGGTCGGACGGCACCCGTTCCGACGACCGGTCGTTTCCCGCCCACCACACCCTGGGCAGCCCGGCCCTGGCCGTGTTCCAGGACCGGCTGTACTGCGCGCACCGCGGTGGCTCGGGCGACTGGGGCATCGCGCTGACCTCGTACGACGGCGGCACCTGGACACCGGACCGGCCGGTCCCTCATGCCGAGAGCGTCTACGGTCCGGCGCTGGCCGTCTTCCGTGACGCACTCCATCTCGCCTACGCCGACGCCGCCCAGCGGATCATGGTCACCACCAGCCGGGACGGCCGCGTCTGGACAATCCCCGCACCGGTTCCCGGCCGCGCCACCACACGGTCCCCGGCCCTCGCCGTGTACGACGGCGCCCTCCATCTGCTGCACGGCAACCCCAAGGACGGGGCCATCCACTGGAGCCAACTGCGCGACACCGCCTGGACCTTCGACGGCGCGCTGCCGGGGCACCGTACTCGGAGCAACATCGGCCTCGCCGTCTTCGACGGCAAGCTGACGTGCGTCCACCGCGATCCCGCACGCCAGCGTCTGTGGTGGTCCGCCTTCGACGGCACCGCGTGGAGCACCGACACCGAGATGCCGGGGCACAACAGCAAGTACGGTCCGGCGCTCGCCGTCCACCGGGACCCGACCGGCACCCACGACCAACTCCTGTGCGTCCACCGGGGCCACGCCCAGCGCTTCGTCACCGCGGCAGGCGAGGTCCTGACGGAGGACGACCCGGCGGGCCTGCACGAACTCGACGACCCGGACTCCACCACCGCCGACTGAGACCGGGCACCCCCAGCCCCTCCCTCACGAGAGCGCGAGGCCGGCAGGCTTGTCCTGGCGGTCCGTCGACAAGGGCGCGGCCAGTGCGAGAAGCATGTCGCCCGACGGATAGGGGTGTTCTGCGGGAAGGAGCTGCTGGGCGGCATCCAGCGCTCCGTCCCGTACGTGGGCACGGATCGCATGTGCGAGTGCGGTGACGTCGTTGATCGAGACGATCCACTTGTCCGCGTAGCGCGCGGCGGCCTCGCCCGTCAGTCCGAGTTGAAGCGAGCGGTGCGGAAGCGGCTGTAGGCGCAGATCGCGTTCGGGATCCCACTGCACTCGGGCCGGGGCTCGCCTCAGTTGGCGTTTCCAGGTGGCGTGGTCGGGATGCAGCCCGTGTTCGTAGTGGGTCAGGCAGGCGTTTCGCAGGGCCCACTCGAAGCCCTCGCGGGTGATTTCGATCGCGAGGACGGTCTCCTGGCCTTCCTTGCTCGCCCATCCGCAGCGATACATCATCCACAGGAACGACGGTTTGATCCACGTCATGCGGTCCCTCTTCCAGGCTGCCGGAAAGCGACCGTCCCGCGCGGCGGGCAGGCCGATTTCCGGCGCGTACGCCAGGTAGACGGTCACCGTGGTGGCCGTGTGGAGGGCGCGGATCTGATGCTTGGGTTCTGGCACGGTGCCCAGAGTCGACGTTCGCCGGGAGTCGCGCCATCGAATTACCGGGCAGGCAGCCGCCGGGGGCGTACGTCTCACCCCAGGTCGTGTCCCAGCCCCGCCCGCGTCGGCACCCGTACCCGCCCCGTGCCCGCCGACGCGAACGACGCCGGGGCCAACGGTTCCTGACGCACCATCAGCGGCCCGACCAGGTCCGCCGCCACCGTCGCGTGCGGCAGTGACGCCGCCAGGTGGACCGCCGCGAGCGTCGCCACACCCAGCTCCGGCATCGAACCGATCTTCACCGCGAGCCCCGCCGCCTCCGCGATCGCCGCGATCTGGCGCGCCCGGTACAGTCCGCCCACCTTGAGGATCTTGATGTTCAGTACGTCGGCGGCCCCGCGGCGGACGATCTCCAGCGCGTCGTGCAGCGAGTGCACGCTCTCGTCCGCTATCACCCGCACCCCGACCTTGCTGCGCAGGGCGGCCATCCCGGCCAGATCCCAGCGCGGCAGCGGCTGTTCGACGAGGTCGAGCCCCGCCTCCGCCATGCGCGTCAGGGTCCGGGCGGCGACGGTGGGGCCGTAGCCCTCGTTGGCGTCCAGGCACAGCTCGGTGCCGGCCGGCAGCACGGCGCGTACGGCCCGTATCAACTCGATGTCGGCCGCCGGGTCCACGCCGCCCTTCACCTTGATGTGCTCGAAGCCCTTCGCCGCGTACGCGGCGGCCTCCGCCGTCATCTCCTCCAGGGTGCCGAGGCCGACGACCCAGGTGGTCGGCACGTACTCGCGGACCCGGCCGCCGAGCAGGAAGTGCACCGGCCAGTCGGCGGCCAGGCCCGCGAGGTCGTGCAGGGCGAGATCGAGGGCGGCCTTGGCGAGGCTCTGGCCGCGGATGGCGGTGTCCATGGCGGTGTGCGCGCCGGCCAGGTCGCGCGGGTCGCGGCCGAGCAGCGCGGGGCCGACGTGTTCGGTGACGGCGGCGCGGACGCCGGCGAGGGTGTCGCCGGTGTACGCGGTCATGGGTGCGGCCTCGCCGTAGCCGGTGAGACCGTCGTCGGTGGTCACCTCGACGACGAGGCTGACCAGATCGGAGCTGGAGCCGCTGCTGATGACGAAGGGGCGCACATACGGTGCGCTGACCACACGAGTGCGGACCGAGGCGATTCTCAAGTGCGGCTCCTCATCCGAGTTCCGGCCTAGACCGTAATTCGCGGAAGCGTCTGTGGCAAGGAGTGCGGACCGCCGTGATCCGGCACCGCCTCCCGATGCGCGGGGAGGAGCGCCGGGTGGCGCGCCGCCGTCAGGTCGTACGGCGGTACGGGGGCGGGGCCGGGACCCGGGCCGCGCGACGACGGCCCCGCCCCGGCCCGGCCCCCCGCCTCAGAGCCGTACCCGGTACACGATCGGCGGCCGGCCTGTCTGCCCGTCCTGCCGGCTGCCGATCGGCACCGCCACCCCCGCCCGCTCCAGGCGCTTCAACACCCGCCTCGCGGTGCGCTGTTGGACGTCCAGATACTCCGCCACCGCGTGCGCGGTCAGGCCCTCACCGGCGCCCTCGCCGGCGCCCTCAGCGCCACCCGCGGCGACCAGTTCGCGCAGCTTGTCGAGCGTCTGCGGGTTGAGCCCCACGCGCCGCGCGAGCAGCACGCTGTTCTCCGGCCCGGCAGGCGCGGACGCCCGGCCGGAGTCGGCGTCGATCACCATGTCCACGTCGTCCCGCATGGACACGACCCCGGCCACGGACCCCACCGCACCGGCCCGGTTGACCGCCCGCCGCGCCAGCGACTCGGCCTCCGCCGCCGTACGGCCCAGACCGAAACCCACGTGCACCGAGGTGTGTCGTGAGGCGAGCGCGTCGAGCAGCGGAAGCCGGGTGAAGTGTTCGCTGGCCTTCTCCAGCGCGCCGCGTGTGGTCACCACCAGCCGCCGCCCGTCCGGCAGATAGGCCAGGCTGCCGCCGAGCGCGGCGAGATCCGCGGCCAGTTCGGAGTCGTCGGAGCCGGGCGGGATGTCGACAATGCCCAGCGCCACCTGCGTGTCGCCGCTCTGCGCGGCGGAGGCGGCGAGCACCAGCGACTGCACGGTGGAGCGGATGGAGTGCCGGGAGGGCGAGAGGCGTACGGCGTGCATCTCGTTGTCGAGCGTGTGGAAGGTGGAGCCGAGGCAGGTGAGCGCGACCCGGGTGCGCTTCTTGTCGCGGGCGCCGAGATGGAAGGAGACGAGGTCGTCTCCGGTCAGCCCGGGGCGGTACGGCAGCACGTGCACGTGCTCGGTCGGCAGCTTGGCCTCGGTCATGGTCTCGACGACCTCGGCGCGCCGCAGCGTGTCGATGGAGATCCGCGACACGTCGTGGCCCAGGCGCAGCAGTTCGACCAGCGCCCGCAGCAGCGTCGCCCCGTTGTACGGCACGTACATCGCCGGCCGGTCGAGCAGCCCGGCCTCCGCCGCGAGGGCGTGCGGCACGACCCCGGTGAACAGCAGGGCGTCGGCGCCGGACGCCGCCGCATCGCGGACGACGTCGAGGGTCTCGTCCTCGTGCCGGTAGGGCAGGCCGAGCAACCTTGTGGTGCCGGAGGCGCCGACCGCCTGCACCTTCTGCACCAGGTCCTCGGGGCCGATCACCCCGATGGTGAACGCCATGCGCCCCGTCTCCTTCATCCATGCGGCCTGTTCTGGCCGGGTCCCAAACATCGCGGGTAAGTGTAGGCATTTACGGACCCCAGCGGAGTCACGGCTACCAGGGTTGACGTGCCGCAAAGAGCCATTTACCTTTCGGTCCAGTCCATAAACGCGTTGCGTCGAAAGGATCACGCCGTCATGTCCGTACGGGACAGACCGCTGCCCACCGTGCTTGAACCGCGCGGCCGCACGATCGGCGAAGAGGAGCGCGCAGCGGTGCTGCGAGTGCTCGACTCCGCCGTGCTGTGCGGCACGTTCGGCGGCGAAGTGCCCGCGTTGCAACGGGAGATGGCCGAGCTGTACGGGCCGGCCCACGCCGTCGCGTGCAGTTCCGGCACCGCCTCGCTGCATCTGGCAGTCGCGGCGGCCGGCATCGAACCGGGCGACGAGGTCATCACCACACCCATCTCCGACTTCGGCACCGTGGCCCCCATCCTGGCAGAGGGCGGGCGGCCGGTCTTCGCCGACGTACTTCCCGACGACGGCAACCTCGACCCGGCGGCCGTCGCCGCGGCGATCACCCCGCGCACGAAGGCGGTCCTGGCCGTCCATCTCTTCGGCGCCGCGGCGCGGGTCGCGGAGCTGCGGGAGCTGTGCGACCGGCACGGGCTCGTGCTCATCGAGGACTGCGCGCAGGCGTGGCTCGGCGAGGACGGCGCGGGGCGGCTGCTGGGCACGTACGGCGACATCGCCTGCTTCAGCCTCCAGCAGTACAAGCACATCACGGCCGGCGACGGCGGCCTGGCGCTCACCGACGACCCCGAACTCGCCCGCCGGATGCGGCTGTTCGCCGACAAGGGCTGGGACCGGACGGAGGGGCGGATCCACCGCGTACCGGGGCTCAACTACCGCATGCCGGAGCTGACGGCGGCGGTCGCGCGGGCGCAGTTGGGGAAGGTCACGGAGGTGGTACGGGTCCGTCGCGAACGGGCGGCCCGGCTGACCGCCGCGCTCGCCGGGGCGGCCGGCGTACGGACCGCGCCGCGGCCCGCCGGACACGCCTGGTGGCTGTATCCGCTGCTGGTGGACGACAACGCCCGCTGGGCGAAGGCGCTGACGGCCGCGGGCGTCCCGGCCGCCGCCGGCTACCTGGAGCGCCCGCTGTACGCGAACCCGGTGTTCACCGGCTACCCCGAGGGGCTGTGCCCACAGGCGGAGCGGCTGATCGGGCGCACGATGGTGGTGCTGGACTGGAACGAGGGGTACACGCCGGACGACGTGGACGACATCGCGCGGGCGGTCCTGGCGGCATCCGCGTGACGCCCGACACGACGCACGACACGACGCAAGACCTGACGTACGGCATGACGTACGAGTGGCTGACTCCCTCCCCCGCCGAGCGCGTGCGCTGGGATGTGGACGTGCTCTACGGCCCCTGGCCGAGGCACCACCGCGACGCGGATCTCGCCGAGGTCCGCGCGCGGTTGGCGCGCTCCCCCGTCGAGCGGGCGCTCGCCCTGTCGACGCGCGGCGCCCTCTTCGACGCGGAGTCCGGCAACGCGGCGACGCTGCGCGACCTGGCGGACTGCCCCGAGCTGCTGCCGGTGGGCACGGTGGACCTGCGGGACGCGTGGGGCGCCGAGGAGCGGATCGAGGGGCTGTACGCGGCGGGGGTACGGTTCCTGCGGCTGTTCACCGTCGAGCAGGGGGCGGAGCCGGACTTCCCCGGCTATCGGCATGTGGTCGACGTCGCGCAGACGCGCGGGATGGTCCTGCTCCAGGACGGCGACCCGCGTCGCTTCGGCCCGGCGCTGGCGGGCCGGGGGGCGCGCGTGATCTTCCTGGACCTGCATACGTATCTGCTGGGCGACTTCCTGCTGTTGGCCCGCCACGAGCCGGGGTTCATGGCGACGACGCGGCTGCTGTCGGCGCCGGACTCGATCGAGCGGGTGGTGGGCGCGGTGGGGGCGCACCGGCTCGTCTTCGGCTCCCGTACGCCGTTCACGGACATCTCGCCGCAGACGCTGCGGCTGCGGTACGCGCGTATCGGCGCGGCCGAACGGGAAGCGATCGCGGGCCGGAACGTCGAGGAGTTGCTGAGCTGATGCCGATCATCGACGTACACGCGCACTGGGGCCCGTGGCCGTACCACCGCGACGACGCGGCGAACGCGGCGAACGCGGAGAGCGCGGAGAGCGCGGACACGAACCTGCGCCTGATGGACCGTTACGGGATCGACGTGCAGATCGTCTCGGCGGCGGAGGCCGTGACCTACGACGCGGTGGCGGGAAACGCGGCGCTGGCACGGGTGTTGGGGCACGATCCGGCCGACAACCCCCGGCTGTACGGCTACGCGGTGGTGAACCCGAACCGTATCGAGGACAGCGCGGCCGACCTGCGCCGCCATCTGGCCACGGGCCGCTTCGTGGGCGCCAAGATCCACACCCACTACCCGGGCCGCGCGATCGGCTCCCCCCAGATGCGCGAGGCGTTCGCCCTCCTCGACGAACTGGCCCTCCCGCTGCTCCTGCACACCTGGGACCCGGACGTCGCGCTTCTCCCCGGTCTCCTGGCGGACCTCCCGCGCCTGCGGGTGATCGTCGGGCACGCGGGCGGCGACGCCTGGCGCGAGGCGGCCCACGCGGCGGCTCAGTGCGACCGCCTGTATCTGGAGCACTGCCGCACGGCGGCGGACGCGGGCCGCGTCACGTACGCGCGCGAGGCGGGCGTCCCGGTGGAGCGTCTGCTGTTCGGCACGGACTCCACCCTGGTGGACCCGAGCGTGTCCCTGGGTGTGCTCCGCGACGCGGACTTCACACCACCGGAGCTGGACCGGGTGCTGTGGCGCAACGCGGCAGACCTGTTCGACCTGCCCCGACCGAGCTGAGCCGAAGTCCCGTCGGCCGAAGTCCCGTCGCCCGGACGGGACTTCGACAACACGCGGGCCCTACGCCGCCCCCTCCCGCGCCAGCTCCTCCAGGCAGCTCACCACCCGGTCCCGCTCCCCCTGCGGCAGCGGCGGGCCGAACGGGTCGTGGGCCGCCGCCTCCGGCAGCAGGCCCTCCCACACCGCTGCCCAGTGCATGCGCTGTACATAGCCCTCGATCGGGGAGTAGAAGGTGGCCTCCGCGAAGCGGTCGAGACGGGCCGACGCTCTGACGAACGCCGTGTGATCCGCCGCGCGCCAGGCGTCGAGGACCGCCGTCGTCAGTTCCGCGCGGGCCGCCGCGATGCCGACGAGGGCCGTGTCGGCGCCCCACATCAGGCTGGGGCCGAACATACGGTCCTCGCCGGTGACGACCAGGCGGTCCGTGGCCTGTGCCGTGCGGATCGCGTCCTGGCAGGCCATCGCGCGGTCCAGGGTGGCCAGTTTGAGGCCCAGCGCCCCGGGCAGGGCCAGCAGGTCGCGGACGAGCGCCGGCGGGTACTCGTATCCGCCCGCCTCGCCGTGCAGGAAGAACCCCAGCACCGGCAGCCCACTCGCCCGCGCCACGCGCTCGTGCAGTCGCACGGCGCGGGCGTGGCCGTCCGGGAGGGCGGCCAGGGCGTGCAGCGGGTACACCATCACGGCGTCCGCGCCCAGTTCGGCCGCCGTCACCGCCATGGTCTCGACGGCGGCCTCCGCCTGCTCCACCGACGCCGTCGCCGGGGCGAGGTCGCGGGGGACGCCCGCGCCGACGACGAGGGGCTTGTCCGTCGCCGCGCGCCAGGTGCGCAGCACGTGCGCGCGGTCGGCCGCCGAGAGGTACAGGCCACGGCCGGTGTGTGCCCACACCGCGAAGCCGCCGACCGGTGCGGCGTCGAGCTTCGCCGCGTACGCGCGCAGGACGCCGAGGTCGACGGTCCCCCGCTCGTCCATCGGTGTCAGTACCGCCGGGAGCACCGTCCCCCGCAGTCGCCGAAGCAACTCGCCCGATATGTCCACCACTTGTTCCGTCATCCCTTTGGTAACCACGCGCCATACGCTAGCCTTTACGGCCCAGACCGTAAAGGCAAACCGTAAAGGAAGAGGAGTCCGGCCATGCGCCTCGGCCTCTACATCAATCTGTTCGCCGACAAGGACGACCGCCCCGCACTCGCGGACGCCGTCGAACAGGCCCGGCTCGCCGAACAGGCGGGCTTCGACTGGGTGGTGCTCGGCGAGCGCCACCTGCACCGCCCCGGCTACCACGAGGCGCTGACCTCACTGACCTGGCTGGCCGCCCACACCGAGCGCATCGGCCTGGCCACCGCCGGGCTCATCGCCCCCGTCTACCAGCCGGTGTGGCTCGCCGAAACCCTCGCCCACCTCGACGTGCTCTGCGGCGGCCGGCTCACCGCGGGCCTCGTCCTGGGCTACCGGCCCGAGGAGTTCGCCCTGTACGGCGTCCCGCCACGCGAGAAGGTCGCGCGCTTCGAGGAGTGCGTGGAGCTGATCACCCGGCTGTGGACCGAGGAGTCCGTGACGTACGAGGGGCGCTTCACCTCCGTGACCGACGCCTTCCTCTCCCCCCGCCCCGCGCAGCGGCCCCGCCCGCGCCTGTGGAACGGCGGCCGGGTGCCCGCCGCGCTCGCGCGTACGGCGCGGATGTGCGACGGCTGGACGACCTCCTTCAACGAGACCGACGCCGAACTCCCCGCGAAGATCGCCGAATACCTCTCCTACGAGCGCGGCCCCGGCACCCTCGGCGCCGACGTGCTCGTCTGCCGCGAGGGGCACTGCGCCCCCACCTCGCAGCAGGCCCGTGAGGCGCTGGAGGATCCGCTGCGCGGGCTGTACGACGCGTACGGGTCCTGGAAGCGCACATCGATGGACGCGGCCCGGTACGCGCAGGAGTGGGACGACATCGCCGCGCGCAGCGTCGTCGGCTCCCCGGAGCAGTGCGTGGACGGCCTCGGCCGCTACGCCGCGATGGGTGCGGACGGCGTCATCCTGCGGGTCCAGCCGCCGGGGATGCCCCAGGCGGACGCCCTGCGGGCCATCGAGGGCTTCGGTGAGGTGCTGGGGCGGCTGGAGGGCTGAGCCCGGAGACCCGCGGGGGTCCGGGGGCCAAACCTCTGCGGTGGTACGCGAATTACGGGCCGCACGGCGTATTGCCGTCATCTCCCGTGCCATTTACGGTCAGGACCGTAAATCACTCCCGTTGGAGGTCCTATGCGTCGTGCCCTCGCGGCCGCGTGCCTGCTCGTCGTGACCCTCGCCGTACCGGCCCACGCCGAAACCGCCGCCACCGATTCGTCCACGTCCGCCACGTCCAGCACGCCCCCCGCCCCCGACCCCGCCCAGTGCGGCTTCGCCGACCTCGGCAGCCTCCCCCTCACCGGGGCCACCACCGCCGGCACCGCCCTGGACCGCGGTCGCGTCTACTCCGTCACCTCCTCCGCCTCCGGCCCCGCCCTCCTCGGCATCCGCGACGCCGACGACGGCACCCTCGTCGCCGAGCACCCGCTCCCCCACGCCCTCGGCTCCTGGGCCGTCACCGTCGCCCCCGACCACAGCGTCTACGTCGGCAGCTACGGCAGCGCCGAGCAGAAGGGCCGGATCTTCCGCTACGACCCCGACGACGACAAGGTCACCGAACTCGGCATCCCCGTCTCCACCGAGACCTTCGTGTGGACCGTCGCCGCCACCGAGGACTACGTCTACGGCGGCACCTCCCCCAACGGCCGCCTCTTCCGTTACGACCTCGACACGGGCGAGACGAAGGATCTCGGCTCGCCCGTACCCGGCCAGACCTATATCCGCGACCTCGCCGTCGGCCACGACGGCACCGTCTACGCGGGCATGGGCCCGTCGAGCATGAAGGTCGCCGTCCTCTCCCCCGACGGCGAGGTCCGCCGCGTCATCGAGCCGCCGATCGACGCCACCGGCTGGTCGTACGACGTGGACATCGTCGGCCGCTACCTCCTCGTCCGCTACGAGACCTCCGCCGCCAAGAAGCCACTGGGCGTGTACGACCTTGAGCGCCGCGAGTGGCTGCACGTCACCGAGGACGTGGAAAGCCTCACCATGGGCGGCGGCGCCCGCGGCCGGTCCGTCCACCTGGTCCAGCGAGGCGAGTTGATCCGGCTCGACCTGCGCTCGGGCAAGATCACCGAGCTAGGCATGACGGAGTTCGGCGAAGGCGCCGTACGGCCCCTGGGCTGGCGCGGCAACACCCTCGTCGGCACGTCGTCCACCGGCCGCATGTGGCACTACGACCGCAAGTCCGGCACCGGCAAGCTCCTCGACGGCTCCCTCACCGGGCAGCCCGTGTCCGTCCGGTCCCTGGCCGAAGGACCGGACGGGCGCGTGTACGCGGGCGGGTTCTTCACCGGCGGCCTCGCCGCGTACGAACCGGCCACCGGCGCCACGCAGTTCTGGTCCGGCGTCGGCCAGAGCGAGGGCATGGTCACCCACCAGGGGAAGCTGTACCTCGGCGTCTACCCGGGCGCGCGCGTCTACGAGTTCGACGGCGAGACGCCCAAGCTGCTGCTCAACCTCCACGAGCAGGAGCAGGACCGGCCGTTCAGCATGGTCTCGGCCGGCGACTGGCTAGCCTTCGGCACCGTGCCCAAGGTGGGCACCGTGGGCGGCGCGCTGGGTCTGATCAACCCCGCGACCGGCGAGTCCCGCGTCAAGCGGAACATCATCCCCGGACACTCGGTCGTCGGCGTGACCTACCGCGACGGCGTCGTCTACGGCGCCACCTCTGTCTTCGGTGGCGTCGGCACGCCGCAGGACACGGTCGCGAAGGTCTTCGCGTACGACATCGCCACCGACCAACTGCTGTGGCAGAGCGCCCCGGTGCCCGGCGACCTGGCGCTCGGTGAGCTGTCCTTCGACGGGAACGGCAAGCTCTGGGGGCTGACCCCGGACGCCGTGTTCGAGATGGACCCGGCCACCGGTGAGACCCTGCGTACGGCCAAGCACCAGACGTACCCCTGGGAGAACGCCACACAGGTCTGGCACGACACCAACCTCGTGTTCCACGCCGGATATCTGTGGGGCAAGACCCAGGGCAAGGCGTACCGGATCGACCCGGCGACGACGCAGATGACACTGATCGCCCGGCCGATCTCGAATCTCGCGAAAGGCGCCGACGGCAACCTGTACCTGTCGCGCAACGAGAAGTTCTACACCTACCGGATCTGCTGACCCGGACCGGACGCGGGCACAGGCACGAAGAAGGCGGTGGGGACCGGGCCGAAAGCCCGGTCCCCACCGCCGTTTCGCGCTCGCGCTCACGCCGGGCGCGTGAACGCCTCCCGCACTTTCCGCGCCGCCCGCGCGATGTCCGCCATCGCGTCGTCGTCGGCCATCAGCAGATGCTGCCGCACCCACACCGTGGCCGCCGCCTGCGCCTCCGCCACCGGGCACGGCCCGGCGTACGCGGCGAGCGACGGCTCCACCGACAGCGGTTGGTATCCGGCGTCGAGCGGGATGCCCTCCGCCGCCATCGCGGCGATGAAGTCGTCCTTCGTACGGCCCCCGAACGCCGCCGCGTCGTACCGCAGCATCGCCAGGTGCCAGGTGTGCCGCTCGGTGTCCGGCGGCGCCGGGCGCACCGACAGGCCCTCGACGTCCGCCAGCGCCTGCGCGAGCACCGCCACGGAGCGCGTCCGCCGGTCGATCTGCGCGGGCAACTGGGCGAGCTGCGGCCGCAGTACGGCCGCCTGGAAGCCGGTCATCCGCAGGTTCCAGCCCAGCGACGGGTGCTCGTACCAGCCGCCGCCCAGCTTCCGCCCGACGTTGTGCAGGGACCACAGCCGCTCGTACGTCCCACGGTCTGCGGTGACGACGACACCGCCCTCCCCCGCCGTCATCGCCTTGCTCGACTGGAAGCTGAAACAGCCCGCGTCCCCCAGCGTCCCCGCCGCCCGCCCGCCGCGCACCGCGCCGTGCGCCTGCGCGGCGTCCTCCACGACCGGCACCCCGGGCACGCCGGCGTCGGCCACCGCCCCCGAGAGATGGACCGTCATGACGGCTCCGGTCCGCGGTCCTACGAGAGCGGCGACCGCATCGGGGTCGACGAGCAGCGTGTCGGGGTGTACATCCGCGAGCACCGGCCGGGCGCCCGCCAGCACCACCGCGGAGGCGCTGGCGACGAACGTGTACGCCGGGACGATCACCTCGTCGCCGGGCTCGACGCCCACCGCGCGCAGGGCGAGGAACAGTCCCACGGTGTTGTTGACGGTGCACACCCCGTACGGCGCGCCCACCGACTTCGCGAACGCGGCGGCGAAGTCCTCGACTTCGGGCCCGTTGGTCGCGCCCCACAGACCGCTGTCGAGAACGGCCAGCAGCGCCTCGCGCTGCTCGTCGGTGGCGGGCGGCGGCCACTGGGGCCAGGGTTTGGTGCGTACAGGCGACGACGTCACAAGAGCCCTTTCATGGTTCCGTGGAGAATCCGCGCGCGCTGCGCCTCCGAAAGCTCCGCCAGCGCCACGCGGCCGAGCCCGACCCGCAGGTCGAGGAAGACGGCGTCCGAGCCGAACGCGATCCGCTCGGCGCCCACTTCCCGTACCAGCCGCACGAGGTGGCGCGACGTCATCCGCGAACCGCATGTCTCCAGTACGAGGTTCGGGGCCGCCTCCGCCGCGCGCGCCGCCGCGGCGAACCCCTCGGGCCACAGCCCGGCGTGCCCCATGAGGACCGGCAGCGCCGGGTAGCGCGGGCCGACCGCCGCGAAGCGCGCGGGATCGGACCAGGGCGAGCCGTACTGACCGTGGGAGAGCACGGGCACGCCGCGCTCCGCCGCGATCTCGAACGCCTCGGCGTACGCGGGCGAGTCCAACTCGGCCTCGTGCACGTCCGGGTGGAGCTTGACGCCGACCATGCCGGGTGTGTCCAGCAGGTCGCGCAGTCGGGCGCCGGCCTGCGGGTCGTGCGGCTGGTAGACGGCGTAGCCGAGGAGGCGCCCCGGGTGCCTGGCCAGGTCGGCCACGAGCAGTTCGTTGCCGGCGCGGGCGTCGGGGCCGACGGCCAGCAGGTGGGAGACGCACGCCTGGGCGACGCCGCAGCGGTCCATCACGGCGAGCAGGCTCATCGCGGAGCCGTCGGGGATCGCGAAGTTGAACCAGCGGCCCAGGTGCGCGTGCGCGTCGATGATGTTCATCCGGTCTCCCCCCGTCCGGCCCCGCGCGGTCCCGCTTCCCGCAGCAGCCGGTCGGCGTTGCCCGCGGCGATCCGCGCGACGTCCGCCTCCGGCAGGTCGAGGTGGTCGAGCTGGAAGCGCGGCCCGGCGTCGTCGGTCAGGGGGGATCCGGTGCCGAACAGCACGCGGTGCGACCCGAAGTGCTCGGCGACCCATTCGACCTGACGGTGGCCGCAGAGTGTGGAGGTGTCGACGTGCAGGTGCTCGCAGCGGCCCATCAGGTCGGCAAGTTCGCGCAGGCTTCGGTATCCGGTGCCGAGGAGGACGAGCGGCGGCATGCCCGTACGGCGGGAGAGGTGGCGCCGGCCGGCGGCGTCGAGCTGTTCCCAGTCGATCAGGGTCACGGTGCGCCGCTCGCCCAGCAGTTGGAGCAGCCGGGCGCCGTCGTCAGCGCCGTCGTAACGGTCGTCGTACGGGTCGCTCCCGTCGTCACCGAGCGAGAAGCGGTGCGCCTGCGGGTAGAGCCGTACCACCGGCGCGGGCGGCGGCTCCCCCGTGCCGAGTGGGCCGGGGATCACCACCGGCACGGCCACCAGCCGGTCCTCCTCGACCGGCGGCACGGTCAGCGGGTCGCCGTAGACCGCGTGGGAGTGCACCACCCACGCCTCGTCGATGCGCAGCCTGTCCAGCTCCGCGCGCATCCCGTCCGCGTCGCGGCCGGGCACCTCGTCGTGCGGTACGGGCCCGAGGATCCGGTTGATGTCCACGACCCTCATGACTTCAGTCCCGTCGTCGCGATGCTGTCCGTCAGATACCGCTGGAGCAGCCCGAAGACGAGCAGGCACGGCACGACGGTGATGGTCGCGCCCGCCATGACCTGGTTGATCGTCACGTTCTCGCCGTCGAGTGTGGCCAGCCCCACCGTCAGGGTGTGCATGTCCCCGGACTGGGCGATGACCAGGGGCCACAGGAAGTCGTTCCAGTGCCACAGGAAGACGAAGACGCCGAGCGTCGCCATGATCGGCCGGATCAGCGGGAGGACGATCGTGGTGTAGATCCGCCACTCCGAGGCGCCGTCGATCTTCGCCGCCTCGAACAGCTCGTCCGGCAACTGCGTGATGAACTGCCGCATCAGGAAGACGGCCTGGGAGTTGGCGAGGGTGGGGACGATCATCCCCCAGTACGTGTCCACGCCGCCCATCTCGGAGATGAGGATGTAGTACGGGATGAGCGTGGCCTGGAACGGCACCATCAGGGTCGCCAGGAACGACCAGAACATGATCTCCCGGCCGGGGAAGCGTTTCTTGGCGAAGGCGTAGCCGGCCATGGAGGCGAACAGCAGGATGAACACGACGGAGACCACGGAGTAGATCGTCGAGTTCAGCGCCCAGCGCAGGATGTCGGAACTGCCCAGCACCTCCTGGAAGTTCGCGAGCGTGGCCCGGCCGATGTCGAACGCACCCGGCAGGGTCTTGCCGCTGTGCGGGGCGAAGGCGACCAGCACCATCACCGCGAACGGCGCGACGGTCACGAACGCCACCAGCACCAGCAGTGTCGGCAGTCCGAGCCGCGCCGGGCCTCGGTCCGCCCGCCTCGCTTTCGGCGTACGGCCCCCGCCCCCGCCCTTCCCCTTCCCCTTCCGGTTCTCGTTGTCGCCGCCTGCGTCCGGGGGTGTGTTGTCGCGGGTGAGCAGAGCCATCAGTCATCCCTCCCGATCAACCACCGCTGGATCAGCGAGAAGACCAGTACGACCACGAAGAGCACGAGTCCCAGCGCGCTGGCGTAGCCGAAGTCGAAGTACTTGAAACCGGTGTCGTAGAGGAAGTAGACGAGGCTGTAGCTGGAGCGGACCGGGCCGCCGGCCGTCATGACGTACATCTGGTCGAAGACCTGGAACGCCTGGATGGCCTCGATGACCAGCACGAAGAACAGCACCGGCCGCAGCATCGGCAGCGTGATGTGGCGGAAGCGCTGCCAGCCGTCGGCGCCGTCGATCGTCGCGGCCTCCGTGACGGACTTCGGTATCGACTGGAGGCCGGCGAGCAGGATGAGCATCGAGTAGCCGAAGCCCTTCCAGGCCGACGTCGCCGCGATCGACGGCAGCACGAGCGAGTCGCTGCCGAGGAAGTCGACGGAGCCGAACGACAGGGCGCCGAGGGCGGAGTTGAGCAGGCCGTCCTCGACCTCGTAGATCCACTTCCAGATGACGGCGGCCAGCACGACGCTGGTGACGTACGGCAGGAAGAACACCCCGCGGAAGAAGCCGCGCAGCCACAGCGTGCGGTGCAGCAGCATGGCGGTGCCGAGGGCGAGGCCGACCGTCAGGGGGACGTAGACGGCGGTGTAGGTGACGGTGACGCCGAGGCTTTCCCAGAACAGAGCGTCGTCGATCAGCCGGGAGTAGTTCTCGGCCCCGATGAACTCCCATTCGCCGCTGAGCCGGTAGTCGGTCAGCGAGAGGAACCCCGCCCCGAGCACGGGGCCGAAGCGGAACATCAGGAACAGCAGGAGCATCGGGGCCACGAACAGCAGGCCCGCCCGTGCGTCGTGCCGGCGCAGTGGTGCGATCTTCCGCATCCGGCGGCTACCGCTGCCTGGCCAGCAGGTCGTCGGCCTGCCCGGCGGCGGCGTCAAGGGCCTCCTGCGGAGACTTCTTGCCGGTCATCGCCGCCTGGATCTCCGGGGCGAGGATGCCCATGAGCTGGCGGGCGACGGGGCTGGACTCGCCGGGGACGACGACGGACAGGGCGTCCTGGAGCTGCTTGGCGTACGCGTTGTCGGAGGGCACGGTGACGTCCGTACGCGGCGAGAGGAAGCCGGTCTGCTTGTTGAGGCTGATGATCTGGTCCGGCTGGGTCATGAACTCGATGAACTGCTCCGCGCCCTTGAGGTTGCCCTTGGCGTTGATGCCGAGGGCGCCGGGGACGCCGAAGGCGGCCTGCTTCTCGCCGGTGAGCGGGGCGCCGACGACGACGTTCTCCTTGCCCCACGCCTCCTCTGCGACGCCGAAGTCGATGCCGGAGTTGGTGAAGCCCATCGCGACCTGCTGCTTGCCGAGCGCCTGGTCGGCCACGACGTTGGTGTTCGTCAGCGCGGACTTGGGGACGGCGCCCTGCTTGTAGAGGTCGGTGAGGAAGGTCAGGGCCTCGACGCCGTTGTCGTCGTTGAACGCGACACTCTTGCCGTCCTCGCTGAAGATCTTGCCGCCGGCCTGCCAGAGCAGCGGGTAGAAGTTCAGATTCAAGGTGGCCTCGTTGCTGGCGGAGTAGTCCAGCGTGGCCAGGCCCTCGGCCTTCAGCTTCGGCGCGGCGGCCTTGATGTCGTCCCAGGTGGCGGGGGGTTGTGTGATGC
Source organism: Streptomyces sp. NBC_01506 (assembly GCF_045040295.1). Classification (NCBI taxonomy): domain Bacteria; kingdom Bacillati; phylum Actinomycetota; class Actinomycetes; order Kitasatosporales; family Streptomycetaceae; genus Streptomyces; species Streptomyces sp. NBC_01506. The sequence continues at coordinate 679,355 of NZ_CP109422.1, forward strand.
CCGCCCGGTCGAGGAGTTTCTTGTTGTAGAGCGTCGTGGTGATGGTGTGGTAGATCGGGGCCGCGTACACCTTGCCGTCGTGGGTGAGGGATTCGATCGCGCTCGGCAGGAACGTGTCCTTGTCAGCCTTGATCGCACCGTCCACGGGGGCGAGGGCGTCGTTCGCGAGGTACTGGGGTATCTGGTCGGGCTGGAGGACCACGACGTCGGGGCCCTTGCCGCCGCTGAAGGCGGTGGCGAGCTTTTCGTCGCGGTTGTCCCAGGGCTGCTGCTCGATGGTGAGCCGCGCGTCCGGGTACTTCTTCTCGTACGCCTTCTCCAGGCCGTCCCAGTAGTCCGCGTTGGCCTTGGGATCGCCGATCACCGGGTACATCCAGACGGTCACCTCCTCCGAGACCGAGCCGGACCCGCCGTCGGAGCCGCCGCAGGCGGTGGTGAGGGCGGTGAGGCTGAGCAGGGCGAGGGGGATGCGGACGCGCTTGAGCGATGCGTTCATAGGGGCCTCCGGGGGCCGTCGGGTGCAGTGGAGCCCGTCTAGTTTCGGCCTTGACCGAAAGTAGCCATCTACTTTGGGACTGTCAATGGCTTTGCGACGAGGGGGGATTCAGGACGGCCCGATCAGTCGTCGTCGTCGCCCGGGACGCGGTCCCGTGGGTCGACGCGGTACAACTCGGCGCCGTGGCTGAAGTAGAGCCGGCCGTCGGGGTGGGCGATGAGCCGCCGGTGTGCGTGCTCGACGACCAGCACCGGAGGCTTCCGCGACCAGGGATCGACGCGGTAGACGCGGTTGCCGTCGATGCTCGCGTACAGATACCGGCCCGCCACGGCGAGATCGCCGCCGCCCCGGCCGGTGCCCACCGTGAAGCGCCGGACGACCTTACGGGCGTCCGGGCCGATCGCGAAGACCGTGTTTCCGGCGATGCCCCAGAGCTTGCGGTCAGGGCCGATGGCCACGGCGGTGACGGTGCCCGCCCCCGGCACCGGGACCAACTCCCAGAGCTTGCGCTTTCCTCCGACGTGCCAGGCGAAGACCGCGCCCGAATCGCGCGTGGGCGGGGTGGTGCCGAGGCCGCCGGTGATGGAGCAGCCGCCGTAGACCACACCGCCGGCGGTGGCGAGGGCGAAGACCGACTCGTCCCGCACGACGTGCCGGGTGACCTCCAACTCGCCGCTGCCCAGGTCGTACACGGCGAGCGCACCGCCGAGCCGGTCGCCGTCCGGGACGGTGCCCATGACGATCTTCCCGCGCACCTCCACCAGGGCCTTGGCCCGCATCTGGACGTGTTCCTCGAGTGTGTAGGCGCGCTCGGGATTGTCCGGGGTGCCGTCCGGGCCCGGGGAGTACTCCGGTGAACTCCAGGTCCTCCCCGGCCGGTAGCGGTAGAGGCGCGCCTGAGGGTACGTGCCGATCCACAGCGAGCCGTCCCCGCCCCGCAGCAGGGACTCGATCTGCGAGAAGCGGTGGAACTGCGGCTTGCCGGTGCGGGTGTCGACCGCGGCGAGGCCGCCGTTGAGGAACCCGCCCGCGTAGACCGTGCCGGGGCCGCCGGCGCCGAGGGCCAGGATCTCGATCGGCTCGTCGCGGCGGATCTTGGTCTCCAGGGTGGCGTACGCGCCGGTCCCCGGGTTGTAGCGGAACATCGCGCCGCGCCACAGGGTGCCGACGAGGCTGGTCCCGGGGTAGTCGGGCAGGCCGAGTTCGGCCCAGCCGATGGAGCGGGCGTTCTGCACCCGGCCGGTGAAGGTGAGGCCGGTGCCGGTGAGTTGGCGGGTGGCGGGGTCGTAGCGGCGCAACTCGCTGCGCTGGATGAGATAGACGCCGCCGTCCGGGTCCGGCGGGGAGATGTTGAGGCCGTGCGCGTCGGGGATCTCGTCGGTCCAGGCGCGGGCGGCGAGGTCGTAGACGAACAGCGGTCCGGGGAAGGCGCTGCCCATGCGGGCGTAGAGGCGGCCGTCATGGATGTCGATGTCGTACACCACCTGGCCCTCCACGGACGGCAGTCCGGGCGGCTTGGGCAGCTCGGTGAAGGTGCGGGTGGTGGGGTCGAACTCGGCGATACGGGCCTGGGAGTAGGCGCCGCTGTAGACCTTGCCGCCGGCACAGGCGAGGCTCTTGACGTACGTCTGGTCGGCGATCGGGCGGCCGAAGTCCTCGACGGCGCCGGTGTCCGGGTCGTAGCGGAAGAGGCGGCCGTTCGGCGAACCGCCGCCCCACACCTTGCCGTCGGCGTCGACGGCGAGCCGCCAGATGAACGTCTCGCCGGGGACGGGCACACCAAGATCCTCGGCGGTGTCGCCACCGCGCCAGCGGTAGAGCCGGCCGCCGTTGCCGTACGAGCCCACGTACACGGCTCCGTCGGGGGCGGCGGCCGTGGCCCAGGCGCCCTGGGCACCGGGCAGCGGGGCCGAGACGAGGACATCGCCGGTGGCGGGGTCGATGGCGTTGAGGTGGGCGGGCGCGCCGGTGGACACGTTCCAGCAGGCCGGGCGGCCGTCCGGGCCCGGCGCCACGGTGCCGCCGATGAGGAGCACGTCGTTGAGGGGAACGCCGAGGGAGTCGGGGCCGGCCGCCGCCGGGCCGTTCGGGGCCGCCGCCCGCGCCGGGGCGGAGACCGCGGGCAGGGCGGTGGCGGACAGTGCTGCGGTTGTGCTCACCAAAAACGCGCGGCGCGTCGACATGGTGTGGAACACCTCCGGTTCCGAGCTTGAGTGACGGCGCTCGAGTCACGGCGCCTTAATTACGGCACTAGCCGAAAGTGATACGCCGTGCACTAAAGAGCCGTCAAGACTCTGACCGTGTCCGCAACTTGACCGCAACCATTGACGACGGGCGTCAGGCTCGCTCTACTTACGGCATCGACCGAAACCGATGCCAAGGCCGCGCCCAACGGCACGCAAAAACGCGCCCCCTCGCCACTTGGGCGAGGGGGCGCGGCAAAGGTCACGCGATGACGGTGCCGGGAGCGATCAGACCAGGTCGGCGCACCCGGTCACGCGGTTTCCGGGCCGCGCCGTGCGGCGCATCGGTTCCTCAGACTGAGACCTTGACGGGCTCCAGCTCGATACTGAAATGACGAAGGATCGGTGACTGCCCTGTGATGCGATACCCCTGAACCGATTCGGGGTCCTTGGCTATCTCCGCCAGGACGTCGGCGACGTGGTCGTAGTGGCTGCGGGTGTAGACCCGGCGCGGGAGTGCCAGTCGTACGAGCTCGTACGGCGCGGTCTTCGTGGGGTTGCCCTGGTCGTCTTCCTCACCGAGATACAACGAGCCCAGTTCCGCCGAGCGGATACCTCCGCGTAGATAGAGTTCGCAGACCAGCGCCGTGCCCGGGTACTGGTGCGGCGGGATGTGCGGCAGAAGCCGCCCGGCGTTGAGGTAGAGGGCGTGCAATCCCGCTGGTTCGACGATGTCGACTCCGGCATCGCGGATGCGTCCGGCCAGGTAGCCGGCTATGTCCGCACGTTCCGCGAGGTAGGCCGGTTCGGTTACTTCGGTGAGCCCTCGGGCCATCATGTCGAGGTCGCGTCCCGCGAGGCCGCCGTAGGTGGTGAAACCTTCGGTCGCGATGAGCAGTCCCTGGCACCTCTCGGCGAGGCCAGGGTCTTTCAGTCCGATGAAGCCGCCGATGTGCACGATGCCGTCCTTCTTGGCACTCATGACGCATCCGTCGGACAGGCGGAAGGCTTCCTCGGCGACTTGACGGGGTGTGCGGTCCTGGTAGCCGGGTTCGCGGCGGGTCACCAGCCAGGCGTTCTCCGCGAAGCGCGCGGCGTCCAGGATCAGGGGCACGTTGTACTGGCGGCACAACTCGGCGGTCTGCCGCAGGTTTTCCATACTGACGGGCTGTCCGCCGCCGCCGTTGTTGGTGACGGTCATCAGGACGGCGGCCACGGGTGACCGGTGCGCGTTCCGCAGCGCGTGCTCAAGAGCGACCAGGTCGATGTTGCCCTTGAAGGGGTAGTCGCTGTCGAGGTCTTTGGCCTCGGCGCAGGGCAGGTCGTGTGCCTGGCAGCCGGTCAGTTCGACGTTGGCGCGGGTGGTGTCGAAATGGGTGTTGGACAGCACGCTGGTGCCTGGTGTGAGGAGTGAGCTGAACAGGATGCGCTCGGCGGCTCGTCCCTGGTGGACCGGCAGGATGTGGGGGTAGCCGGTGAGTTCGGCGACGACCTTGTGCCAGCGGTAGAACGAACGGCTTCCCGCGTAGGACTCGTCGCCGATCATGCCGGCGGCCAGTTGTTCGGCCGATATCGCGCCGGTTCCCGAGTCGCTGAGCAGATCGATGGTGACCTCGTCGGCGCGCAGTCCGAAGGGGTTGTAGGCGACCCGCTTCAGTGCTTCCTCGCGCTGCGGCCGGGTGGTGAGGGGGATGGGTTCCACAACTTTGATGCGGTAGGGCTCCACGTAACTTCCTTCTGGATAATGTGCCGGCCGGCGTGCCTGGTGGCGCCGCGGCGAGGGTTCGGGGCGCGGCCCGCCGGGGCCGGTCAGCGGGGGCCGGACGCCGTACGCCTCCGAGGAGAGGTAGGCGGTGATGCGGGGCTGCCGATTTCGCTCATACACAAGAGCCAGGTAGGCGATCAGCCCCGTACCGTCGGCGAGTTGTCGCCGGGTGAGGGCGCGCAGGGCCCGGTTCAGTACCGAGGTGTCCATGCCGAAGCGGGTCAGGAGGGCCTTCGCCCGCGCGAATGCCTCCTCGTCGTCGCGGACGTAGTCCCGCACAGGGATGTGCAGCGTGAAGCCACTCGGGCCGGCTCCCCTGTCGGTGAAGGCATGGCAGGTGAGTGCCGGCCGTCCGAGAAGCCGCGGCGTGCTCCGGGCGTCCGGTCCGGGCGACGGGATCGGTCCCGCGGCCGCGTGGAAGAAGCTTCTGATGTCGGCTTCCGAGGCGCCCGAGGTAGCGCGGCTCAGCGCATAGGCGTCGTCCGCCGACGTGCGCGGGTGGCTCGTGTACACCTTGACGCGCGGCGTCTTCCAACTGCCCAGGTCCAGTGCGACAAATGGATATCCCGCGGCGTCGGGGAGTTCTCCGAAGCCCTGGCCGTAGCCGAGTCGGCGCAGTGCTTCGCGCACGGTTCGAGCCGCCTGTCCCGGTCCTGCGGCCGAGGGGTTCAGATAGACCTTGATTCCGGGTACGCCTCCCGGGCGGAGCTCGAGTGCGTACCACAGCGCCAGCGGTCCCTCGGCCGAGGTGGGGAAGAACAGGTCTTCCAGTGCGTCGAGTTGGCCGGTGGAGAAGTCCCATCGGGCGGCCATGGTGCGGATGGCTTCGAGGCCGGCGCGGGCGCTGTCGGTCATATCCGCGTGGGCGCAACCGGGCTCTACGAGGACGCGCAGTACCGGATCGGCGTTCGGTGTGCAGGCGAGGGAGAACTCGACCGGCGTGTGGTCGTCGGAGATGAAGCTGGGTGAGGCCGGCGGCAGGGACAGCGGTCGTCGCGCGGTGTCGGAGAGTGAGTCGAGCAGGACCTGCCCGTACAGCGCTGTGTCCGCCTCCCGCAGCCCCACCACGGAGCCCAGGCGCAGCAGTTGGCCGTGGACGTGGTCGCCGAGCGTTGTCCCACCGAGGTCCGCGGCCGGCTTGCCGTGCGCCGGCGGGGTGCTCATCGCACCCCCCGCGTCGCGAGATGCCGGTAGCGCTCGTGCGATCCGGTCCTGCCGGCAGGTGCCGCGCCGGCCGGTAAGAGGGCAAAAAGATACCCGCCGGGAGAAGCGGGTATCCGGCCGAGCGGTTCGCCCGGGTCGGCGTCTGCGTACGGGTTCCTCATTCTGAAAGCGGTGCGCCGCGGTGCGGTCCACCTGGCTGTAGAACGTTGGGCGGCGGTTGTTCTGGCCCCCACTGCCTCTCCTTCGCCGTGTGACACCCCCGTCACTCCGCGCAGTTCTACCCCATTGGTTGAACAGTCATGCAGGTGACACATGCTCATGTCACCTGCATCACATCGCCGTCCGCGGCTACTCCCCCTTCCACCAGCTCAGGAAGCCGCTCCAGCCACCGCGTCCTGTCTTGCCCCTGGGGGCCTCGGGCGTCGCGGGCCTGTTCGTCGCGGTCGGCTGCGCCTGATCGCGCTGCGGTTCCGGCCGCTTGGGTTGAGCGGCAGGACGCGGTTTGACGGCGCCGAAGCGAATGGGCAGGGACGCCAGTGCCCGGTTGAAGGGGCCGGGCCGCCAGGCGAGGCTGTCCGCGGGGACCGCGAGTTCGACGTCGGGCAACTCGCTGAAAAGCGTTTCGAGGGCCGTCAGGGCGATAAGCCGAGCCGGCTCCTTGGAGGGGCACGAGTGCGGGCCCGCGCTCCAGGCCAGGTGTCCGCGCGTGTTGGCGCCCCGGTCCGCCAGGGCCGTGTTGGCCGCACCGAAACTCACCAGTACCAGTTCACCGGCGTGCACCTTGTCGCCGGCCACATCCGTGTCGGCGACCGGGTAATGCGGGGCGTAGTTGGACATGGGCGGATTGCGCCACAGTGTGTCGTCGAGCGCCTTGTCGAACTGTCCGTTACGCACGTAGTGCTCATCGGTCAGCATCGTGTAGAAGGCGTTGCCGATGAGGTTGCGCTCCGGCTCGCCGCCCGCGCCGAGAAGGAGCACCAGCGTATGCACCAGCTCGTCGTCGGTCAGTTCCGCCGGATGCCGCATCAGATGGGACGTGATGTCATCACCCGGCTGTGCCCGCTTCAGCGCCACCAGTTCGCCGACTGCCTGGACCAGGACCTGGTTGGCCTGCTCGGCGTTGACTCCGTCGAACATGCCGGAGATACCGAACAGGACCCGGTCGCCGATCTCCGCCGGACAGCCGAAGAGTTCGTTGAACACGAACAGGGGCAACTGCTTGGCGTAGTCGTTGACCAGATCGGCCGAGCCGCGGGCGCTGAACTGGTTGATGAGGAAGAGGGCGGCCCGCTGGGTGATCTGGCTCAGCCGGCTGTTACTGACCTGGGCAAAGCTGCCGGTGATGGCCTCGCGAAGCCGAAGATGCTCCGCGCCGTCCGTGAACATGCAGTTGGGCCGGTAGGCCAGCAGAGGCAGAACAGGGCTGCCGGGGTTGATACGGCCCTCGTTCAGGGCGCGCCAGCGGCGCGAGTCCTTGCGGAAGGTGCTCGGATCCTGGAGCAGTTCGAGTGCCGCGCTGTAGTCCGTCACCAGGGTCGCCTCCACACCCGGGGCGATGGTGACGGGCGCGGTGGGGCCGAGCTGGTGCATGTACCGATAGAAAGCCTGTGGGTCGGCGGCGAACTCCGGCGTATCGAGGGGTATTCGTTGGCCGCTGCCGTGTGCGGGGCAGCCGGGCGGAGGTACGGGGGGCGTTGTCATGCCTGCTCCAGAGCGGCGCGTTCCTGCAACCAGCGCACCAGGGTGATCAGTGCGTTTACTGACGATGTCTTGTCGCGTGCGTCGACGGCGACGACCGGGGTGTCGGGCAGCAGGTCGAGCGCTTCGCGTACCGCTGCTTCCGTGCGCTCCGGGGTGCCGTCGAACCGATTGATGGCGACGGCGAAGTCGAGGCCGTAGGTCTCGATCAGATCCATGACGGCGAAGGAGTCGGCCAGCCGCTCGGGATCCACCAGGATCAGGGCCCCCAACGCTCCATGGGCGACGTCTTCCCAGAGGTTGACGAACCGCTGCTGTCCCGGTGATCCGAAGAGGTAGAGCACGATGCGGTCACCGAGTGTCAGCCTGCCGAAGTCCAGGACGACGGTGGTGGTGGTCTTCCCCTGGACGCCCTTGAGATCGTCCACCGACTCCGAGACGCTCGTCATCTTCTCCTCGGTGGACAAGGGTGCGATCTCGGAGAGAGAGCCGATCATGGTGGTCTTGCCGACCGCGAAGTGCCCGACAACCAGGATTTTCACCGCGGTCTGCTCCGCGCCGCCGCGCACGTACGCGTCCTCAGCCAGAGTGGGTCCGGAGCCCATCGAGCACCTCCTGAAGAAGATTGACATCGGCAAGACGAGCCCGGGGCACCGGCACGCGGGTGAGCAGGTAGCCCCCCTCTTTGAGGGAACTGAGCAGGACCTTGAGGATCCCGAGAGGAAGCTGGGCGTGCCCGGCGATCTCGGCGACGGAGAGGTAGCCTCCCGAGCACATCTCCAGGAGCTGCTGCTCCTCGGGGGAGAGCCGCCTTGGACGCTGCCGCTGGTCGGTGGCCGTCGTGATGAGGGTGATGAGCGAGAACTCGTCCTGGGCCGGGAGGGCACGTCCACGGGTGATGACGTAGGGCCGGACTAACTCGGCGGCTTCGGGCTCGGACTGGGGGTGGCCGTTGTCGGTCATGATCGGTGACCGACTTCTTCGCGCAGGTCCGTCGACAGTTCCTTGCCCAGTTGGCCGACCAACTGCTGCATACGGAAGGTGATGGCGCCCATGTCGACGTCGGAGGACGCCGCTACCGCGAGGTAGGCGCCGTCGCCCGCGGCGATCAGGAAGACCCAGCCGCCGGTGAATTCGATGAGTGTCTGCCGCCACTGAACACCGGAGTCGCCGCAGAAGAACGCGACGGTCCGGCTGAGGGACTGTAGTCCGCTCGCCGCGGCGGCGACCTTGTCGGCGTCGTCGCGACCGATGTCCGCCGTGCGGGACATCTGTAGACCGTCACGAGAGACCAGGACCGCGTGCAGGGCTCCGGGAATCTCCAACGCGCCGGCGAGCATCCAGGACAGGTCTTTATTAATCACGGGGCATCAGGTCCTTTGTGTGCGTCGGCGGAGCTGGGCTTGTGCTCGGTGGCCGGCACCACCGCACCTCGGCCGGTGACAGTGCCGCGCTGAAAGGCGCCCATGACCGCTGCCCTCTCCTCGTCCGACCGGGCGGTCGGCGGAGGGAAGACCTGATTCTCGTCGCGCACGACTGCCATGGCCCGCCTGCGCCTGCGTTTGGGCAACCCGTCGGAGGTAGTTCCCGCGGGACCCGTTTCACTGCCGTTCGAGCCAGGATCCGTCGATACGCCCGCAGTGGGCATCCTGGGTGCCGGTGTGGTGGTGAGCAGGTCCTCCGGCACCAGCACCACCGCGCGGACTCCCCCGTAAGGAGACGTGGTGTCGATCGCCGCCGTGAAGCCGTAGCGAGCGCACAGGGCACCGATCACCGCGAACCCGAACTTGGGAGGGTTGCCCAACTCGGCGACACTGACCGCGGATTCCCCGGACAGGAGAGCCGAGGCGGTGGTCTTCTCCTCCTCGCTCATTCCGACGCCCGCGTCGTCGATCACGATGCAGATGCCCTTGGGCACCGTGCGCACGTTGATCTCGACCATGGCTTCCGGCGCCGAGTAGCTGGTGGCGTTGTCGAGCAGTTCGGCCAACGTCAACGCGACCGGCTCCACGGCGCGGCTGGCCACCGCGAAGTCCACCTGCGAGAGGACGTCGACGCGCTGGTAGTGCCGGATCTTTCCCTGGGCGCCGCGGATCACGTCGTATACCGATGCCGCCTCCCGCTGCCTGCCGAGCCAGCCGTCGCACAGCACCGTGATGGACTGCGCGCGCCTGTTGAACTGGGCGTTCATATGGTCGACGTCCAGCAGATCCTTCAGGATGGCCGAATCGCCGTACTTGGTCTGCAGATTGGAGATGACCCGCTGCTGCTCCGCCGCGAGACCCTGAAGTGTCTGCATGGCAGACTTCAGTACGGTCTTCGTGGCGCTCTCCGCCTCCTCCTTGGCCTGCCGGACCACCTCGTCGTAGCTGTCCCGCACCTCACCGAGGGTGGATTCGACATCGGCGTGGCGGCTCCGCAGTTCACTCAGAGAGCCTTCGAGACCCTGCTTCTGGTGGCGTAACGTTCTGATCGTCCCTCGCTGACGCAAGACGACCGTGGTCGCGACAGGGACGCCGACAGCGAGCGTCCAAACTGTCGGGTCCTGCCAAAAATTCGTCATGTGACTCTCTTTGAGCGGCTGAGGTCCAGCTCCCGGAATCGATCCATGCGAGCCCTCTACCGGCGGCGGTATTCACCACCTGGAGGACCTCTGACCGTAGGCTTCGTCGAAGGGAAAAACCCACCTGGCATGTGCCGGAAACCGTATCATCGGCTTACTGTGACGCCCGGTCAAGTCGCCCTTGCCATATCTGACTTGACAGGAATCGGCGGGCCCCCGGTGGAGGAATTGTGGCCATGGCGTGGAGGCCGAATCACCTGGCCCCGCTGCCGAGGCGGCAGCGGATCAGGGCCGCCGCCCGCCCGGCGTCACGTCGACGGAGTGTCCCACCGGACCCCCTTGCCCTGATCCTCCTCGAACACGAGCCAGGTGCGGGTGGACCGGACGCCGGGAATGCTCTGAATGCTGTCGAGCACCACATCACGCAGCGCCGTGTTGTCCGGCGTGCGCACCAGCGCCTCGCCACCCACGACCCGGACGACGTCACCACGTACCTCTCCTGGCAACACCTCACCACCGAGGCCACTTTCGGCCCCTGACACGAGCCGCGTCGAGCGGTTCCTCGCCGCACACCGATGGCCCCGCGCGGATCGCGCGGGGCCATCGGTTCGCCGGTCACCGCAACCGCGAAGTGGCAGTGTTCAGCGCCGTGGTCATCGCCGGGCCGGTCTCTGTCCCTTGGTCCTGTCCTGGATGCTGCGGCTGCGACCGCGGAACTCCGCGATCACCTCGTCACCGCGCCGAACGGTCACGTCGTAGATGCCGCTGCGGCCGAACACCGTACGCTCCTCGGCCCGCGCCGTCAGTACGTCGCCCTCGTACACCGGGGCGACGAAGGTGATGTCGGCGCCGGCCGCCACGGTCACCGGACCGCGGCTGTTGCAGGCGCACGCGAAGGCGGTGTCGGCGAGCAGGAACACGTAGCCGCCGTGGGCGATCGCGTGCCCGTTGATCATCGCGGATGTCACGGTCATACGCAGCACGGCGGCCCCGTCGCCGTGTTCGATCAGTTCGATGCCGAGATTCCGGGACGCTTCGTCCGCGGCGAACATCGCCTGCGCCCCAGTCGCATTCGTCGTCTGTGTCACCGTTCTCCCCGCCCTGTAGCCCAACCGAACATTCGGTTTGCATCGACACGGCCAAGTAATCCAGCCACCCCGCCCGGTGTCAAGAGATGAACCACCTGCCCAAGGGGCTGAACAACAGTCCCCAGGCGTCCAGTTGGATCGCTCGGGCCGGGCAGAACAGGACGGCGTCCTCGACGGCTTCGCCGAGGTCGTCCGACGGATACTCGGCGAGCAGGACGACCACACCGTCGCGCTCACGCTGGTCGAAGACATCCGGTGCGGTCTGTACGCACAGTCCGGCCAAGACGCACTTGTCGGACTCGACGGTCACCTTCCTGGGGTTCCTCCAGCCTCGGCTTCGCTTACCAGGTGACGGGCAGTTCATGCATGCCGTACGCGATTCCGTCGTTTCCGTCGTTCTTGAAGGGCAGTTGGTCCATCGGGGCGGGCAGACACAGGGTGGGGACGCGGCGGTACAAGGTGCTGTAGACGACCTCCAGCTCGAGCCGGGCCAGCGGCCGGCCGAGGCACTGATGGACGCCGAAGCCGAAGGCGAAGGCGATCTGGCGACGAACATCGCGCTCGATGCCGAGGCGGCCGGGGTCGTCGAAGACGGACGGATCGCGGCGCCGACGTCGTGGGCGATGATGACGCCCTCCCCGGCCCGGATCGTCACGCCGCCGATCTCGATGTCCGCCAGGGCCACCCGGCGCCGCCCGAGCCGCGGAATGCTCAAGTAGCGCAGAAGTTCCTCGACCGCCGAGGCGATCAACTGTGGTTCGAGTGCCGAGTACGGCGACGGCCTACCGGATTCCGGAGGACCTGGAGGACCCGGGTCGAGGAGCTTGGCCGCCCCGCCGATCGAACCAGGCATGAGGTGTCGGTAGATCTGGCGTTCCTCGCCCGGCGCGTGTCCGCCGAGCCGGTCGCCATGGTGCTCGCCGTCCGACCGCCTTGCGAGGCAGACGAGTTGAACGCCCCGCCGAGAGCGATCGGCCGTGAGACGTATCGCGTTCGGTCGGAACACGGTCCCCTCAAAAGGCCATCCGGGCACTCCGGGCGCCAATGTGGTCACAATCGAGTACTTCGTTATCTGAACGTGATAATTCGAGGTGTTGTGACTGCTCGGAGGGCAGACAAAACTGAGGTCTTCCGGGCAACAACAGACGTGAAGCCGCATGGATGCTGTACCCGTTTACGAAGGGAGCGTTACGCGGCATGTATGTGATCGAACGTCGTCAGATGATCCTTGAACGCGCACGGCGCACCGGTCGGGTGGATGTCGCTCAGGTTTCGAAGGAACTCAATCTCGCGCCGGAGACCATCCGCCGGGACCTGAAGGATCTCGAACAGCAGGGGATGGTGCGCAGAGTCTACGGCGGTGCCGTCGCGGTGGAGCGACTGAGCTTCGAGAGCGCGCTGTCGGTACGTTCGACCAGGCATCAGGCACAGAAGAACCGGATCGCGGCGGCTGCGGTCACCTTCCTCAAAACTGCCGAATCCGTGTACATCGACGAGGGTTTCCTGCCTTCGCTGGTCGCCAGTCAACTGCCGGCCGATCGGCCGCTGACGGTGGTTACCTCGTCTCTGGTCACTGCCCAGGCATTGGTCGCTCGCCCGGAGATCACCGTTCTTGTGGTCGGCGGGCGAGTTCGGGCGGAAACCTTCGGAAACGTCGATTACTGGGCGGTGGCAATGATCGACACCCTCGTGCTCGATCTCGCGTTCATCGGCGGTAACGGCATGACTCTCGAGCGCGGGGTGACGGTGCCGGACAGCGCCGTGGCCGCAGTGAAATCCGCCGCGATGCGCGTATCCCGGCGCAGAATCCTGATCGCGGACAGCTCGAAGTACGGCGTGGACTCGTTTGTCCGGTTCGCCCAACTCAACGATTTCGAACGACTGGTCACGGATGACGGATTGCCCATGGATCAGGCGGCACTCCTGCACGAGCGCGGCGTCGCCGTCACCCGCGTCTGACGTGGAAGGCAAGCGGCCGACGTCGCCCCCGGCGGGCACGGATGCGCGCCCGACAATCGGTGGGCCGTACCCAGCGGGGATATCTCAGATGCAATCGTGTCAATGCGAAAGATCTTTTAAAACGGTGGCGATCTTCGCCTTGGCGGGCGATTAAAGGGACTGATCGTATTCAGTCATGTCGAAACGACACCCCAGACGCACAGCGGAGATGATCGCGATGGACACCCACCCCCCGGTCCAGAGCGCGAGGTCGGCGAAGGTTCACAGATCTCAGGCACCCGGCACGGCCGGAAGGGCCGGGTGCGACCAGACTCCCGGAGACCGGGTGCGACTGCTGGAGCGCGACCCCGAACTGCGCACCCTCCAACGGGCGCTCGGCGCCGCCGACGAGCGGCAGGGCGGCTTCGCCGTGATCACCGGGGCGCTCGGCTGCGGGCGCTCGGCCCTGCTCGACGCGGTGTGCGCGGACCCGGCCGTCGCCGGGTTCACGGTGCTGCGCGCGGCGTGCCCCGCCACAGAGCAGTGCTTCGCCTTCGGCATGGTCCAGCAGTTGTTTCAGCCGCTGCTCGGTCTCCGCTCCGCCGCGCGCGTCGACGAGCTGTTGGCCGGTGCGGCCGCGGCCTCCCGGGCAGTGCTGGTCGACGACCCCTGGTCCGAGGGACACCTGGCCGACGAATCCGTGCTGCACGCCCTGCACGCGCTGCTGCTCAACCTGAGCTCGGAGCGCGCCGTGCTGGTGGTCGTCGACGATGTGCAATGGGCCGATTCCGCCTCACTGACCTGGCTCGTCTATCTGGCGAAACGGTTACGCAGGGCCAGGGTGCTCGTCCTGTGCGCGGTCACGTCACAGTCCGCCGATGACGGCACAGCGGCGGATCGCGTCGACGACCCGGCCGGGCGTCCGGCTCTGCGGGAACTGGTCGGCTCGGCGGGCGTCGTGCTTGAACCGGCTCCGCTCTCGGCCACCGCCGTACGGCACCTGCTCGGTTCGGCGACGGATGACGTCGTCCGCGTGTGCGGCGAGATCACCGGGGGCCGTCCGGCCGCCGTGGCCGCCGTGGCGACGGCGATACACGCGCTCTCTCCGGCGCCCGCGGATCTCGCGGAAGTGCGTGAGAACTGCGAACGGTCCCTGCTGGGTTGGCGACAGGCGGGCCTCGCCTCGGCGCCCGCGGAGGCGAGGCGGCTCGCGGACGCGCTGGCCGTCCTGGGTGAACACGCTGATGCGTACCTCCTTCGCGAGCTGGCGGAACTCGACGAGATCGCGTACGCGGCGGCGCTGCGCGTGCTCGAAGGACTGGGTCTGCTCGCGGCCACCACGCCGCCGCGGTTCGTCCATCCGAGCCTGCCCACCGCGCTGTACGCGGCGATGTCCCGTGGGAACCGGGAACGTCTGCATCGCGCCGCCGCATGGCTCCTGCACGCCGCCGGGCAGTCGGACGAGGTTGTCGTCGAACACCTGCCGCCGGCCGGCAGACCGCTGGACCGCTGGGCCGTGGGCGTGCTGCGCTCGGCCGCGGTACGGGCGGCCGAGCGCGGCGCCGCGGTCCGGGCCGCGCAGCTCCTTCGCATCGCGATGGTGGCCGGCCCCGCCGACCGGCACCTGCGCGCCCAGATGTTCACCGAACTCGCCGCGGCCGAACGCGACACCGACCCGCTCTCCTGCCTCCAGCGCGTCCGCAAGGCACTGCCCCACCTGGAATCCGGTCCTGAACGGGCCGGCGCCGCGCTACTGCTGCCGCCGCTGCTCGCCGCGAGCGTGCTGCCGCTTCCCGTCACGAGCGTGCCGCCCATCGGCGACCTGATCAGGCGGGTGCGCGACGAGCTGACCGCGAGTGATCAGGCCGCGCTGCACCGCGGTCCGGCGCTTCGGCTCGAGGCGAGAGCGCGGGTGCTGACTGTGTTCGGCGACATCGAACCCCTCCGGTCCCGGCCGAGCCCGCGGCCGTCCGCCTCGGTTACGACCGAACCCGAGGCCGCTCGGCCCGGCACGCGCGTGCGCGAACTGCTGCGTTCCGGTGCGGCGGACACCGGCGCCGGCCGCGAACTGCTCGCTGTGCTCGCCTGGGAGGCCGTACTCACCGGCGAACTGTCGGCGGCCGATGTCGCGGCCCTGTGCGACCGCGTGACCCAGGGCGAAGCGGCCGATCCGGCACACGTGCACACCTCTTTGACCGTGCTGGTCGGCGCCGCGGTGGCGGCCGACGCCGTCGACACCGTAGAACCCTGGGTCGAGCGGGCCGTCGCCGCGGCCCAGCCGAACGGATCGGCCGGCGTGCGCGCCTGCCTCGCGGCCGAACAGGTGGTCGTGCTGGCCGGCTCCGGCCGGCTTGAACGCGCCCGCAAGCTCGGCCTCGACCTGCTCGAAACCACCGACTCGGCTTGGCCGGCCACCCGCGTCCTGACCGTCTCGGCCCTCGTCTCGGTCGCGCTGTACACCCAGGACGTCGGCCTCGCCCGACTGCTGCTGAACGAGCCGCAGCCGCTCGGCGACCGGCGCACCCGGGTCGCCTACCAACTGCTGCGCGGCATGCTCGCCGCCGCCTCCCGGGATCTGACCGGGGCGCTGGAGGAATTCCTCGACGCCGGCCGCGACCTGGCCCGGGTCGGCTGGACGGACACCGGCTGCCTGCCCTGGCGGGTCTGGGCGGCGATGGTGTACGCCCGGCTCGGCGAACGCGATCGGGCCGTGGAACTGGCCGAGGACGAACTGCGCGCGGCCCGCGCATGGGGCGGCCCGACTCAACTCGGGCGCGCGCTGCGGCTGCTCGGCACGCTCTCCCCCGGCGAGCCGGGACTCGGCCTGCTGCGCGACGCCGTCGACGTGCACCAGCGCTCGCCCAACCGGCTCGAACTCGCGCGCAGCGCCACCGTGCTCGGCCGTGCCCTGCGCACGGAGGGGCTGCCGGGCGCCGAGCAACTGCTGGCCACCGGGGAGCGGATCGCCCGCGACTGCGACGCCTCCTGGCTCGAAGGCACCCCGGACAGCGAGATCGTCGGGCCGGTGCCGCGGCTGCTGCGCGCGGGACGGGACAAGCTCAGCCCGGCGGAGGGCGCCGTCGTCGACCTCGTCCAGCGCGGACTGAACAACGCTCAGATCGCCGAGAAGCTGAATGTCACTCGGCGGGCGGTGGAGAAGCACCTCACGAACGTCTATCGGAAACTCGGTGTCACCGGACGCGCCGCCCTGCTGTCGGAACTCGCACCACGGCACCGAACCTCGAACCACGAAAGGGACCGCACCGACCGAACCAATTCTCGTAAATGACTTAGCGTTCCGCAAAGCCCGTAGCTCCCGGGAGTCGCGCCTCATAAAATTCTGCCATAGCTGAGCACGGTCACAGCTCAGCATCCGAGCGAGGGGCCGATTTCGCATGGATGATGATTTCTGGGCACACGCCGACGATTTGAGTCATTCGTTGGCTACCAGGGAACCGGACCGCGACGCCGGCGTGTTCCCCACCTTCTTCGACCGGTCGGGGATGCGCGCGGCGCTGTTGGACGACAAGCTGCGCGTCGTCGAGGCGAGCGTCGACTTCGTACGCGAATTGGACCGCTCGGCGGAGCAGATGCACGGCCGATACCTGCCCGAGTTGCTGCATCCGAGCGTGCGGACCCAGGTCGCCGAGCAGTTGCACCGGCTGCTGGACGGGCAGCGCACCCGCTTCGTCGAGTGGGTACTGGCGCTGCGTTCGGACGGCTCGGCCTTCAACGGGGAGCTGATCGGTCTCGCGGTCTGCGGGGACACCGGCTGTATCGACGGGCTGATGGCGCTGCTGCGGCCGGAGAAGGAGGAGCACAGTGTCGTCGTGGCGGGGCGCGAGAAGTTGCTGTCCCAGATGGATGCGCGAATTCTCGAGGGCGTGGCCGCGGGCGCGTCCACGGTGCAACTCGCGGGACTACTGTTCCTGAGCTGTGGCGGTGTCGAGTACCACCTCACCGCCCTGTTGCGCAGCATGAAGGTGCGCAACCGCTCGGCGCTGGTCTCCAAGGCATATTCGATGGGCCTGTTCCGCGTCGGCTCCTGGCCGCCCCGAGTGGTTCCCGACTATGTTGCCTGAGAGCCTTGGACCATGTCCCACATGGTCCAAGGCGCGGTTTATTCGAAGGTAAAGCCGCCGTAATTCGAGCCGCGAGGAAATGAGCGAGGTGTCGCCCTGAACGGAACGTCGATGTTTGACAAGTCAGTCAAGCCGGCTGTCCTTTTCGGCCGCGATGACGAACGTGATCGGCTTCGCGCCCGGACCCGGGATCTCGTCGGCCGGCGGCAATCCGCGTCGGTGATTCTGCGCGGGCCGCGGGGAAGCGGGCTGAGCGCTCTGCTGGAAGCGGCCGTCGCGGACGCGGTCACCGCTGGAACAAGGGTCGCCCTTGCGACGTGCTCGCCCGGTGAATCGCGCCTGCCCTTCGGCGTGGTCCTGCAACTCGCCGCCTCGGTGGCCGACAGCGAAGAGTCGGCCGACGGCTCGCTCACACGCCCGCTGTGGGCCGGCGGGCCACCCGGGCGCCGCTCGTCGATTGCCACGGTCGCGGGGCTCTGCGCCGAATTCCTCGCGGTCGCCCGCCGCCGGCCGCTGCTGATCGCCGTCGACGACGCCCACTGGGCCGACCCGTTGTCTCATGCCTGGCTGCGGGCGATGGGGAGCCGGTTGAATCAGGCCCCGATTCTGCTGCTGTGCGCCACCGCCCTGCCCTCGGCGGAGCCGGGAAACGTCGAGGAACTGCCGGTGCGCCCGCTGCCGGAAGACGTCCTGAGCTGCCTGGCCCGCGAGTGGTGTCGCGGTGACCCGGGCGAGGAATCGCTCGTACGGAGCCTCGCGGCGGCGTCCAGTGGGCTTCCGGCCGTGCTGCGGGCCATGACGAACCGCCTCACGCACGGTGCGCCGCCGACCGGGGATCCGTCGGGGATGGCGAAGCTGGCCGCGCAGGTTGTCGCGCAGCGCGCGGGTCCGGTACTTGACGGGCTGTCAGCCGACGCGCTCTCCCTCGCCCGCGC
Organism: Streptomyces sp. NBC_01506; assembly: GCF_045040295.1. Classification (NCBI taxonomy): domain Bacteria; kingdom Bacillati; phylum Actinomycetota; class Actinomycetes; order Kitasatosporales; family Streptomycetaceae; genus Streptomyces; species Streptomyces sp. NBC_01506. Next base: position 697,267 of record NZ_CP109422.1, read on the forward strand.
GATGGCGGCGTGCGGTCGGGCGTGCGCCTTCGAACTGGCCGCCGCGCTGGCCGCGCCGCTCGACGGCCCCTGGCGCACCGCGCTCAACGAGTTGGTCTGCCTCGGACTGGCCCGGCATGACCCGACTCCCGCGCTTGGCGACGGCGTCCCGGTGCGGGTGCTAGGTGCGATGTCCGCCGCCGATCGCTCCCAACTCGCCCGCCGCGCGGCCGAGTTGGGCCACCACATGGCGATTCCGGACGAGCCGCTTGCCGAGTTGGTCATGCGTGCGCCGGCACTGAGCACCCGGTGGAGCGGGGAGCTGCTGTGCCAGGTCGCCGCGCGGCGCCGAGCCGAGGGCGATCCGGCCGCGGCCGCCGCGCTGCTCATGCGCGCGCTGCGGGACGACGCCCCTGCCCAGCGGCCCAGGCTGCTGACGGAGCTGGCGCTGGCCGAAGTCGCCGACCGGCCGCAGGCCAGCGATCTGCGGCTGCGCGAGGTGCTGGGCGAGGGGTCGCGGGAGACCACGCTCGGTGCGCTGGTCCGGGCGGCCGACCTGCTGCTGTGCCGGGGCGACGCGCGCACCGCGCACCGCGCGATCGCCTCGGCCTGCCGTCGGCTCAAGGGTGCGGACGCGATCACGCTGGGCGCGATCGGCTGGCTCGCGGCCGATGACAGCGACACCGATCCGGTGCCGGCGGTTCCGTCGCTGCCGGAGCTGGAGGGCCTGCCGGCCGACCGTACGACCGGGCCAGCGGCAGACCCCGTCGTCGCGAGCGTGATCGCCTGGCGCCTCGCGGCGCGGGGTCGCCGGCGTGAACTCGTGCGGGCCGTCGCGACGCGGGCGCTGCACGCGCCCGGGACCTCGCTCCCCTTCCTGCCGAGGCTCCGCGCCTGCCGGGCGCTGCTGCTCGCCGGTGAGGTCGAGGCGGCGCTGCGCGGACTCGACCGCGTACACCTCGACGCGCGTCAGGCCGGGGCCGACATGCCCGCCGCCCTGGCCCGGATCTGGCGGGCGGAGTGCGAGCTGGCCCAGGGCCGGCCCGGCCGGGCCGCGGAGGAACTCGCGGCGGCCCGGCGCGAACTGCCGCCCGAGGCATGGCATCCGCGGCTGCTGCCGTGGCTGCTCGCCTTCGAGGCCCGCGGGCGTCTCGCCGTCGGCGATGTCGAAGCCGCCGAGCGGTTACTGGAGACGGACCTGCCGCTTGCCGCGGCCGAGGGCACGGCATGGGCTCACTTCGAATACGCGCGCGGCGCGCTGTGCCTGGCTCTGGCAGCCCCGGCAGCGGCCCTGCCCCACTTCCTCGCCTGTGGACGAGCCCTGACAGGCCGTGGGATGACCAATCCGGCGCTGTGCGACTGGCGGTCGACAGCGGCCGAGGCGCACGCGGCCCGCGGTGAGCGCGCCGCCGCCATGGCCTTGGTGCGGGACGCGGCCGACCGGGCCAGGGCCTGGGGCGAGCCGCGCACGGCGCACCGGGTGCATTTGCTCGCCGTGCGCAGCGGCTGCGGCGCCCTCACCCATGATCTGGCCGGGGCCGACGCGCCGCCCGACACCGTGAGCGACGACGTCCGACAGCGCGCCGACCGGAAGTCGGCGGACGCGGCGGCGCGGCTTTCCGAAGATGACGAGCGCATCGCGAAGCTCGCGGCGGTCGGCTGGTCCAACGCCGACATCGCCCGGTTCCTCGCGGTCAGCACCCGCACCGTCGAGGCCCGCCTCACCGCGATCTACCGGCGGCTGGAGCTCACCGGGCGCAAGCAGCTCGTCGGCCTGTTCCCGCCCATCCGTGCGGTTGGCCCACGGCGGGACGCCGATGCCGGACGCGCGCGGACGGGCCCGGCCCGTAAGCCGGACATCTGATACGGAGGGCCTGTTCGTCACGTGGGCGTGCCGAACCGGCTCGCGCCCGTCCTGGACGTAGCGAGGTGCCGTCCAGACGCCGCGGGCCGGACGGGACTTCCAAAACACGCCCCGGGCCCGCCACGTGGCACGACCGCGGCATGGCTACGGGACGGATCGGCCGGCGCGGCCGGCGCACGCGGTCCGGATCGTGGGGATTTCCAGGTCTCGGGCGGGATTCCATGGATGCGCCGGTGAGCACTCGTCGAGCCGCGACCGGCAGCGAGCTTCCCACCGGCCTGCCGATCCGCGCGAGGAATCATGACTTTCAAATATCAGGCTTCCCGCCCGTATCTCACCGGGAACGAGTCGGCGTATGTCGCCGACGCGATCGAGACCGGGATGATCTCGGCTCAAGGACCGTATATGAAGCGGTTCGAGCAGGCGTTCGCCGGCTTCACCGGAACGGCGCACGGCGTCGCCTGCTCCTCGGGCACCGCCGCGCTCACGCTCGCGATGCGGGCGCTCGGCATCGGGCCCGGTGACGAGGTGATCGTCCCCGAATTCACCATGGTCGCCACCGCCTGGGCGGTGACCTATGTGGGAGCCACGCCGGTCTTCGTGGACTGCGCGGACGATCTCACCATTGACGTCGATCTGATCGAGCAGAAGATCACACCGCGCACGAAGGCCGTCGTCCCCGTGCATGTACACGGCCGACGCTGCGACATGGTCGCGATCACGCGGCTGGCCCGCGCGTACGACTTGCGGGTCGTGGAGGACTCGGCGGAGGCGCACGGCATCGCGCCGGTCGGTGACATCGCCTGCTTCTCCCTGTACGCGAACAAGATCATCACTGCCGGGGAAGGCGGGATCTGCGTCACCGACGACGCGCGCCTGGCCGCACAGATGGTTCATCTGCGCGGGATGGCCATCGGCGGCGATCACAGCTTCCTGCACGACACGCTCGCGTACAACTTCAAGATGACCAGCATGCAGGCCGGCCTCGCGCTGGCCCAACTGGAGAAGATCGACGAGATCCTCGCGCTGCGCGCCGCGATCGAGAAGCGCTACGACGCCGGCCTGGCCGACATCACGGGGCTGACGCTCATGCCGCCGCGCGAAGTGCTGTGGATGTACGACGTGCGGGCGCGGCGCCGGGACGAACTGTGCGAGTTCCTCAGCGGCGAGGGTATCGAGGCCCGGGTGTTCTTCAAGCCCATGAGCAGGCAGCCGCTCTACGCGCAGCCGAACTGGCCGGCGCTGAACGCCAGTCGGTTCGCCGCGGACGGCCTGTGCCTGCCCACCTACACCGGCCTGAGCGAGACGGATCAGGAGTACATCATCGAGCGGGTCCGGCGGTTCTACGACGCCGGGTGAGACCGCTGAGCCCGACCGCAGCACCGGGGAAACGCTCAGTTCTCCGCTCCTAACCTAACCGAGCACCCGCCACCGGGACTGCCGACAAAGGGGTCACGGCGATCGTGAGGAGAAGCCTGGTGTCGAAACGAGCGCTGGTCACCGGCATTACCGGCCAGGACGGTTCCTATCTGGCCGAGCACCTACTAGGTCTCGGATACGAGGTCTACGGCCTGATCCGCGGGCAGGCGAACCCGCGCAAGGGCCGGGTGAGCCAGCTCATGAAGGACCTGTCATTCGTCGGCGGCGACATGATGGACCAAGGCAGCCTCGTCACCGCGCTCGACGCCGTCCAGCCGGACGAGGTCTACAACCTCGCCGCGATCTCATTCGTGCCACTCTCCTGGTCGCAGGCGGAGCTGGTGACCGAGATCAACGGCACCGGCGTGCTGCGCATCCTCGAAGCGATCCGCATCGTCTCCGGTCTGAGCACCTCACGGACGGCCACCGGCGGCCAGATCCGCTTCTACCAGGCCTCGTCCTCGGAGATGTTCGGCGAGGTCGCCGAGTCGCCGCAGCACGAGGCCACATCGTTCCACCCACGCAGCCCGTACGGCGTGGCGAAGGCCTTCGGGCACTTCATCACCCGCAACTACCGCGAGTCCTACGGCCTGTACGCCGTCTCCGGCATGCTGTTCAACCACGAGTCGCCGCGCCGGGGCCTGGAGTTCGTCACCCGGAAGATCACCTGCGGTGCGGTGAACATCAAGCTCGGAAAGCAGGACAAGTTGCTGCTCGGCAACATGGCCGCACAGCGGGACTGGGGCTACGCAGGCGACTACGTGCGCGCCATGCACATGATGCTGCAACAGCCCGAGCCGAGCGACTACGTCATCGGCACCGGCCGCACACACACCGTCGAGGACGTCGCGCGCATCGCCTTCGAGGCGGTCGGCCTGAACTGGCGCGACTACGTGGTCATCGATCCGGGCCTGGTCCGCCCGGCCGAAGTGGACACGCTGTGCGCGAACCCCGCCAAGGCTCAGGCCGAGCTCGGCTGGCGCCCGACGGTCTCGTTCGAGGAGCTCATCCAGATGATGGTCGACTCCGCCCTCGCGCACGCCACCCAGGAACAGCAGTACGGCCACCTACAGCTCGCGGCGACCTGGTAGGCCGCCCACGGGCACCTCGTACGGGGGCGAGCGGCTGACGGCACACGAACGCCCCGTCCGGAGCGGTTCGGGGGCTCCGGAGGGGGCGATGGCGGTGTCGGCGGGCGGCTACTTCACGAGGTTCTGCGGGACGCGGGGCGGCCACTGGCCGATACGGAAGATTCCGGCGGCGTAGACCTTGGAGATGAGCGCCGAGCGGTTCTTCACCTTGAACCGCTGCATCAGGGACTTGACGTGGTACTCGACACCGCCGCGGCTGAGGAACAGCGCGGCGGCCAGTTGCATCGTGGACACGCCGGCGCAGATGCCCTCGAGGATCCGCGCGTCGACCTCGGACAGCAGTTGGCGGCGGTGACCCACCGCGTCCCCGGGGCCGTGGTGGTCGAGCTCGGCAAGGACGAGCACCCCGTCGAGAAGGTCGGTGCAGTCCGGCAGGTAGGGCACGACGAAGGCGGTCAGCCGGCCGGTGACGACCTGGCCCTCCGCCCGCATCGCCACCTGCTCGACGTACCGGCCGCCGGGCTGGTCGAGGAGAACGGCCAACTGCCGTTCCACCGGCTCGCGGTAGTCCGGGTGCAGGATCTCCGTCAGGCTGACGCCGCGCAGGTCCCTTCGGCTGCCGCCGAAGTCCCGCTGGAACTCGCCGTTGGCCGCGGCGATCCGCAGCCGCCGGTCCAGGCGTGCGACGCGTAGCCCGGAGCGCTCGTAAAACGAGCGGAATAGCGCAATATCAAAGTCTGCGAATCGCGATGCGTCGACCGGAACCATGTCGACTGCCCGAGGTCTATCTATACTGATCGCCATCTTCCGTGACCACTCCATACCCAATTGTCCGCGCCGTTGCGAATACAATTCATGCCCGCTGACCCGACACAACGGAAACGTTGTGCAGATATTGCACACACTGACAGCAGACGTTTCCCTGCGATGCGGTGATGACTTTAAGTGAGCGTAATGCGAGCTGCTGTCCCCTGGCAAGCCTCTGGGAGTGACTTTGTGCTTCGTTTGAGACCGTTCATGTTGACCTCTCGCAACCCGCGGAGCATCGTGCCTGTTCACGGGCGTCGCAGAAGACGACCAGGGCTTACGGATGTTGGTTTGTGTGAAGTCTCGGCGGGAGAACTAATGATTCCCCAATATCCGCCGCGCTTGACTGCACCCATACAGGCCCGCGATCCGCGGAAATCGGCCGGCGGACGCGCCCACCGAGAGGACTGATATGGCCACCAGCACCAGCACCAGCACCAGCGACCGCGGCGCACTCAAGGCCGACAACGTCTGGCTGCGCCGCTACCGCCCGGATGCCGCCGACGCGCCGCGCAGGCTTGTCTGCTTCCCGCACGCGGGCGGCGCCGCGACGTTCTACCGGCCGGTGGCACACCGTTTCGCGCCCGAGGTCGACGTACTCGCCCTGCAGTACCCGGGCCGCCAGGACCGGCTGCGCGAGCCCTGCGTCGACGACATCGGCACACTGGCCGATCTGGTCGCCGAGCAACTGCGCGGGCTGCCGGCCGCGCCGACGGTGTTCTTCGGGCACAGCATGGGCACCGTGGTGGCGTTCGAGACCGCGTGGCGACTCGAACAGACCGGGCAGGGTCCGGACGCTCTGGTGGCGTCCGGCTGGCGGGCACCGTCACTGCCGCTCGACGAGGGAGTGCACCGGCGTGACGACGCCGGTGTGGTGGCCGAGATCCAGGCGCTCGGCGGCACCGACGCGGCCCTGCTGGCGGACGAGGAGGTGCTGCGGATGGCGATGCCGGCGATGCGCGCCGACTACCGGGCGATCGAGTCCTACGCGGGCGACCCGGACCGCCGCGTCAGTTGCCCGATCACCGCGATCGTCGGCGACCGCGATCCGAAGCTGGACGAGGCGAGCGCGGGCGCGTGGCAGCGGCACACGACCGCGCCCTTCCGTCTCAAGGTTCTGCCCGGCGGCCACTTCTACCTGGTCGAGCGGCACGCCGAGGTCGAGGCCGAGATCCGTGCGGAACTCGACCTGTGGGCCGTCGAGCGCTCCTGAGCCGGGCCCGCGGCAGATCCGCGGCAGGGGGCGCTGCCCGGCCTTCGGGGATCGAGAGCCGGGCCTCGCTATTCCGCGATCCGGGTCGATGTGCACCATTGGAACACCGGAAGCATATTGCCGCCTATTTCGCGCACTTCCCCGGTCGGCAGGAAATGCTCGTATCCGGCCCTCCACCGAACCTTCACCTTCTCGTTGAGATCGGTGACCTCGCGCAGCCGGAAAGTTTCCGGAAGATCTTCGGGACCACCGGAAAGAACGACCCTCGTCGTATGCACGGCAACCAACTCCTCGTCACTTGAAAGGCCATGCTTCCTGCATTGAGACAATTACCGTGGCACTGGTGAAACCACTGACCTCGCCGTTTCGCTCGGGTGCGGCGGCCGGTGAGACGGAATTACGAAAGGGCACTCGACCCTCCACCGCTCATCACCACAACCAGAACGGCGAGGCTAGGCGCTGGGCGCGGACCGGGGCTGCTCGGCCAGCAGCCGAGCGACGGCGGCCGGGGTGGGGAAGTCGAAAACGAGGGCGGCCGGCAGCGGCAGGCCGGTGGCCTCGCTCAGCTCGTTGCCCAGCCGCACGGCCAGCAGCGAGTTGACGCCCTGGCTGCGGAAGCCGGCCTCGGCGGCGATGCCCTCGGCATCCCGGCCGACCAGCGCGGCCGTGTGCTCGCGCACCAGCGCGAGCGCCTCGTCGTAGTGGAGCGTTCGGGCCGGCGGGGCGGCGGACTCGCCGGCCCCGGCCACCTCGGACTGCAACGCGCGTCGGTCGAGCTTGCCCGCCGGATTACGCGGCAGTGCCGCCACCCGCACCACCTCCAGCGGGAACTTGTACGGGGCGAGCCCGCGCTCGCGCAGGAATGCGGTCACTTCGGCGAGGTCGACCTCGCCGGTCACGACCAGGCAGGGATACTCCCCCAGCCGCGCGTCCGCCTTGGCCACGACCGCCAACGGCTCCCACCGCGCGACCCGCGCCAGCAGACCCTCCACCTCCGCGACGTTGAACTTCTGACCGCCCACGTTGATGAGCTCCTGCGAGCGGCCGTGGAAGAGCACCGTCCCGTCCTTGAGGACCGCCGCCATGTCGCCCGTGCGCAACCAGCCGTCCGGCGTGAGCGCGGCCGCCGTCAACTCCGGCTCCCGGTAGTAGCCGCGGAACAGCCCCACGCCGCGATACTGCAACTGCCCCACGGTCCCCGCCGCGACCTCGACGCCCGAGTCGTCCACCACGCGCACCGCCGAACCGGACACCGCACGGCCCACCGAGCCCTCGGCGCGCGAGCCCTCCGTGCCCGTGCAGGTGCCGTAGCCGATCTCTGACATGCCCCAGATCACGCTCACCGACGCCTTCAGTTCCGAGCGCACCCGCTCGGCCAGCGACTCCGGCAGTACCGCGCCCGCCGTGCGTACATGCCCCAGCGCCAAGCCGCCTCGGGCCACGAGGTCGTACAACTGCGTCGGCACGGCGAATACGATGCCCGGCCGGGTGCGCTCGGCCACCGCCGCGAACCGCTCCACATCCCAGGCTCCGGACAACGCCACCGGACAACCTCCCAGCAGAGCGGCGTAAAAAGCCTGTAGCCCGAACATGTGCGTCATCGCCGACGCGATCACCGCCGGACCGTTCGTCCCTTCGGCCGCCAGCGTCCGTGTGTTCGCCAGCAGCCCGCCGTGCGTGTGCAGACACAGCTTCGGCCGGGCCGAGGTCGTGCCGGAAGACGGCAGCACCAGCATCGGCCAGTCGGGCCGGACGTCGACCGGCTTCGCGGCGCGGCCGGTGTACTTCGCGCGAAGCCCGCCGACGCTCACGACCTCGACCGACTCCGCCGTCTCGCCCGCGACGTCCGCCTCGCCGTCGCCGATCAGCACCGCGCGCAGGGACTTGGGCGCACCACCCGAGGTCACCAGGGACAGCACCGTCGAGCCGGCCGCGCACACCAGAGCCGCCGGCTCCATGCGATCGAGCAGCGCCGCGGCATCCGCCTCGCCGTAGCCGACGTGCACCGGCAGCAACACGGCGCCCGCTGTGGCGACCGCCAGGACGACGCTCGCCAGGTCCACGCCGTTCGGAAGCTGCACCGCCACCGCGTCGCCCGCGCCCACGCCGAGCTGTTGCAGGCCCCTCGCCACCGACTGCACCTCGGCGGCCAACTGCTCCCACGTGCGCGAGGACCCGTGCTCGTCGGTCAGTGCGACCGCCTGCGGTTCGCGCCGCGCCGCCTGCGCGAACACCTCCGGCAATGTCAGGCCGCCGCTGCTCTCCGCGTCTCCCACGACGTCCAGCAGACAGTCTTGCGCGCGAACCGCCACAATCCCACCAACCCCTCCGAATCCGGGCGGCGCGTCCGAGCGCGCCACCGTGGCGACGGTAGAGCGCGCCCGGCATGGAAGTCCCTAACTCAAGGGCTCAAGGACTAGGGAATTGCCGATCGGCCGGCGCCTAGCGTGGCCTGGACAGCCCAGCTATGTGAGGAGCCCTCCATGCGCGTGCGCGACGTCTTCCTCGGCGGGATCGGGGTCTACTTGCCCGACAAGATCGAGAGCATCGACTCGGCGGTGGCCCGGGGACTGTTCCCGGCCGACGAGATCGAGGCGCGCGGCTACACCGGCGCGCTGGTGGCCGACGAGACCTCGGCGCCCGAGATGGCTCTGAACGCGGCCCGGGACGCGCTGAAGAACGGCGGGGTCAGCCCGCAGGACCTGGCCGCGCTGCTCTACGCCGGCGTCTGGCATCAGGGGCCTGACGGCTGGGGGCCGCAGTACTACCTCCAGCGCCATCTGGTCGGCGACGAACTGCTCGCGGTGGAGATCAGGCACGGCTGCAACGGCACGTTCAGCGGGATCGAACTGGCCGTCGGCATGCTGCGGTCGGCCCCAGAGAACCGGGCCGCCCTGGTGACCGCGAGCGACAACTTCGGGACGCGGCTGTTCCGCCGGTGGGACTCGGGCGCACAGAACAGCGTGATGGGCGACGGCGCCGGCGCCGTCGTGCTGACGAAGGATGAGGGTTTCGCCCGCCTGCTGTCGATCTGCACGGCGAGCTACTCCCAACTGGAGGAGGCGGACCGGGCCGGCGAGCCGCTTTTCCCGCCGGGTATCACCGAGGGCCGGGTGCTCGACTACAAGGCCAGGTACGCGGCTTACGGCCGCAAGCTGCTCACCGAGAACATCGGATCGGAACTGCTGGTCGAGCACGCGCGGCGCAACACGGACTGTCTCAACCTGGCGCTGGCCGAGGCCGACGTCACCGCGGCCGACATCAAACGAGTGCTGATCCACAACGTCGGGAAGGGCGACGCCGCGACGTACCTCAGCGACCTGGGCTTCCCGATGGAGAAGTCGACCTGGGACTACGGCGCCGACATCGGTCACATCGGCGCGAGCGATCACCTGATCTCCCTGCACCACCTGCTGACCACCGGGCAGCTCGAGCCCGGCGACCACGTGCTGCTCGCCGGGATGTCCCCCGGCGTGACCTACAAGGCGGCGGTCGTGCAGATCCTCAACGTGCCGTCCTGGGCTTGAGGACGGCCCGCCGTGGGATACATCGACACCGAGGCGCTGTCGGCGCCCGCACATCAGCAGCCTGATTGGCTCGACGCGGCGGAGGCGATGCGCATCCGCAGGCTGCTGGCCGCGCGCCCGCCGCTGGTGAGCCTTGAGGACGTGTGCGCGTTGCGCGCGCGACTGGCCCGCGCCGCCGCCGGGGAGGCGTTCGTGATGCAGGCCGGCGACTGCGCCGAGGACCCCGCCGACTGCGACGACGAGCGGGTACTGCTCAAGGCCGCGACGATCGACGAGTGCGCGGCGACGCTGGCCGGGATCGGCGGCGCGCAGGTGGTGCGGATCGGGCGCATCGCAGGGCAGTTCGCCAAACCGCGCTCGCGGCCGGTCGAACGAGTCGGCGGCGTGGATCTGCCGGTCTACCGCGGGCACATGGTCAACGGGCCGTACGCCGATCCGCGCAGCCGTTTTCCGGACCCACGGCGGATCCTGACCGGCTATCTCGCGGCGAGCCGGATGATGAGCGTGCTCGGGTGGAACGGCACGAGCGGGCGGAACGACCTGCGCGCGGCGACAGACGACGAGCCGGTCGTGTGGACCAGCCATGAGGCGCTGCTGCTCGACTACGAGCTGCCGATGCTGCGCGGCGTGCAGGGCGGGCCGCGCTGGCTGGCCTCCACGCACTTCCCGTGGATCGGGGACCGCACCCGCCAGCCGGACGGCGCGCACGTCGCGCTGCTGGCCGCCGCCGCCAATCCGGTGGGCTGCAAGGTGGGACCCGGCACCCGCCCGGAGGAGCTCGCCGCGGTGTGTCGTCGGCTCGACCCCGAGCGGGAACCCGGCCGGCTCACCCTGATCGCGCGGATGGGCGCGGGGAAGGTCGAGGACCTGCTGCCACCGCTGGTGCGCCGGGTACGCGAGGCGGGGCATCCGGCGATCTGGCTGTGCGACCCCATGCACGGCAACACGATCAGCACCGCCGACGGCCGCAAGACGCGGCTGCTGACCGCGATCAGCCGGGAGATCAGCGACTTCCGGCTCGCGGTGACCCGGTCCGGCGGGGTGGCAGGCGGCCTGCATCTGGAGATCACCCCGGACGACACGACCGAGTGCGTGCGCGACGAGAGCGAGCTCGGGCGGGTCTCGAACCGGTACGCCAGCCTGTGCGACCCACGGCTGAATCCGGCCCAGGCCCGCACGGTCATCGACGCCTGGGTCGCCGCGTCCTGAACCGCCGAAGACCTACCGCGCGTACACGTCGTGGGCGTCACCCGCTCGCAGTGCTGCCGCAGTACACGTCGTGGGCGCCACCCGCTCGCAGTGGCGCCCACGACCGGCCGCACCACCGCGGCCGTACGCTCAGACTCGCTCCATGGCTCCGGATCCGACGGTGTCCGGCCCGCCCGACGGTTCAGCGGTCAGCTCGGCGTAGATCTCGGCGAGCGTCGGATGCTCGAGGCCGACATCGTGCACCTCGATGCCGTGCAGCCTGAGCCGCTCGACCACCGCGGCGAGGTCGGCCAGCGCGTTCGGGGCAGGCACGGTGACGACCCGTCCGGCGACGGCGGCGCTCGGGCCCAGCGCCCAGCTCGTCGCCCCGACCAGCTCGGGCCTGGCCGCGGGCAGCGTGACCCGGACCCGGGCCCGGCCGGCGGCCGCGGTCAGCTCGGACGGGGTGCCCTCGTGCAGGACCCGGCCGCCGACCAGCACCACGATCAGGTCCGCGAGCGCGCTGGCCTCCTGCATGTCCTGCGTGGTGAGCAGCACAGCGGTCCCGCCGGCGGCGACGTCGCGCACGATCCGCCAGGTGTCCGTGCGGCTGATCGGGTCGAGACCGGCAGTCGGCTCGTCCAGGAAGAGCACCTGCGGCTCGGGCAGCAGGCTCACCGCCAGGTCGAGCCGGCGGCGCATGCCGCCGGAGTAGGTGCCGACCGGCTTGTCCGCCGCACCGGTCAAGCCGAACCGCTCCAGCAGTTGGGCGGCCCGCCGGTCGGCCCTGCGGGCGCCGAGGTGGTAGAAGCGGCCCATCAGCCGCAGGTTCTGCCGCCCGGTGAGCACCTGGTCGAGGCTGGCGCCCTGCCAGGCCACGCCGATCCGCGCGCGCACCCGCTCGGGCTCGGTGCTGATGTCGTACCCGGCGACCAGGGCCCGGCCGGCGTCCGGGCGGATCAGGGTGGTGAGGATGCGCACGGTGGTGGTCTTGCCGGCGCCGTTGCGGCCGAGCACGCACAGCACGCTGCCGGCCGGCACCCGCAGGTTCACGTCGCGCAGCGCCCGGTACTGCCCGAAGGATTTGGCCAGCCCCTCGACCTCGACCGCTGATCCGGACGAGTCGCTTCCGTTGAAGATCGAACCCTGAAACGGTCTCACCGCACCCTCCCGTAGAGCCGCACGGCCAGCGGTACCAGTACGACAAACATCAGCCCGATCAGCACGATCGACGCGGCGACCGGGTACTCCAGCGGCAGCACGCCGGCCGGCGGGGGCCCGGTCGCGACGCCGAACAGTTGACGGACCGCGGCGACCACGGTGGAGAGCGGATTCCACTCCGCGAACACCCGGAGCCAGGCCGGCATGTCCGCCGGGTCGACGTACACGTTCGAGACGAAGGCGAGCAGCAGGGACGGCGCCATGCTCAGGCTGTTGGCCGCGCCGGGGCCGCTGACCGCGAGCCCGATGACAGCGCCGACCCAGGCCATGGCCCAGGCGAAGGCGAGCATGATGGCGAAAGCGCCGAGCGTTTCGGCGAGGCCGCGCTGCGGCCGCAGTCCCATGGCGAAGGCGCACCCGGTCATCACGGCCAGACCGGGCAACCCGGCGACGCCGGTGGCGATCGTCCGGCCGAACAGCACCGAGGGGCGGGCGATGGGCATGACCCGGAAGCGGTCCATCACGCCCTCGCGCATGTCCGCCGCCACGGACACCGCGACGGAGCCGGCGGCGAAGAGCATGCCCTGCGGCAGGATGCCGGACAGCAGATAGGTCTGGTAGTCGCCGCCGGGCACCGCGACGGAGCCGCCGAAGACGTAGCTGAACACCAGCATGAAGATCACCGGCATCACGATGCTGACCGCGAGGGCGTCGGTCTCGCGCAGGCTGCGCAGGACGTACATGTGGGTCGTACCGGCCGTGTCACGCACGCAGAAGCGCGCGCGCGCGAGCGCGGTGAGCGGCTCGGCCGGGGCCCTGTTCACTGCGTCTGTTCCGCGGCGGCCCCGCCGGTCAACTGGGGCAACGCGAGGATGAGGTCGGCGGCGGTCGCCCGTCCGCCGGCCTTCCGTTCCAACGCGCCGAACTGCGCCGAGCGCTCACGGTAGGCCGGGTCGCCCAGGACCCGCGTCAGCTTGTCGGCCAGATCGTCCGGGTCGATCGTGTGCGGATCGTCGAGGGTGAGGCTCACCCCGCGGTCCTGTCCTCGTACGGCCACGTCGTGGTTGTCGGCCCACAGCGGCCGCACCACCATCGGCTTGCCGAAGTACAGTCCCTCGTTGAAGCCGTTGCCGCCGCCGTGCGTGACGAAGGCGGTCACGTGCGGGTGGGCGAGCACGTTGAGCTGCGAGGGCACCCAGGTTTCCACCCTGAGATTGCCGGGCAGCGCGTCGGGCAGCATCTCGCGCTGGCTCGCCGGGAGCTTCCAGAGCACCTGGTGCGCGCCGTCGAGCCGGCGGGCCACCTCGACCACAGCGGCGACCTGGGCGCGGGTGAGCCGGGTGAGCGTACCGAGCCCGATGTAGACGGTGGAGGGCCGGCTGTCCAGCCATGCCTCGAGATCGCCGTCCGAGCGCTCGGGCAGCGGGGGGAGGATCGCGCCCACGGTGCGCACGTTCTTCGGCAGGGCGATCGGGTACTCGAGCTCGGCGATGGTCGCGCAGAGCACGAGCGCGGCCCGGTCCACCTGGGTCAGACCCGCGGGCGGCGGGATGCCGATGGACTTGTGGAAGTCGAGGTCCACCCGCAGCCACCGCCCGATGCGCGGGTCGAGGAGTACCGCCAGGGTCCACGCCTTGAACAGCCGGTTGGTCAGCCGCTGCGGCAGGCTCATGTGCAGCGGAAGGCCGGTGAACGGGACAGGGAAACCGCGCGGGACGTACGAGCGGGCGAAAGGCACGTGCGAGGCCACCAGGTAGCTGGGCAGGAACGGGACCATCAGCACGTAGGGGATCTCGCGCGCGATGGCGAGGCTGATCGCGAAGCGCGCCTCGCAGTCGATGACCATCACGGCCGGGTTCACCTTGTCCACCCACGACTCGAGCCTGCGGTACTTCTCCTGCCACCGCAGGGGTCGGAAGCCATGCTTGAGCACCGCGTGGTGCGAGCGGAACCGGGACCTGCCGGTCACCTGCCGGTAGACCTTCTCGTCCCAGCTCTGGGCCGACATCTCGGGGACCACCTCGCCGAGCGAGGCGAAGGTGAGTCCGTCCCCGGACTCGATCCGGGTGCGCTGAGGTTCGTCGGTGGCGAACCAGACGTCCACGGCGGCCCGCCGGGCGGTCTCCCGGGCCAGCACGATCATTCCGTTGACGAGCCCGGCTTCCGGCAGGCTGACGAACAGCACGGACTTTGCCGCGTCTGGCACGATGGTCCTTTCCGTTTGCGGGCGGCAGCCTGGCGGCTTCAGCCCAGACCAAGCGTCTTGTCGATGAGTGCGAAGACCTCTTCGTCGCTGCCGGCCACCAGGTCGGTCGGCTCGTCCGGGTGGGGCGCGCCCGGGTGGGGCGCGGCGTCCAGTCGCCATTGCAGGGCCTTGAGTCGTTCTGCCAGTCGGCCGCGAGATGTGCCGTCCAGGTCGGCCCCCGCCCCGGCGACGGCGGCCTCGAGCCGGTCGAGTTCGGCGAAGCCCGGCTCGGCGCTCCTCGCTTCGGCCGGGCCGAGCAGATGTCGCAGGTGCTGGGCGAGTCCGGTCGGATTCGGGCGGTCGAAGATCAGTGTCACGGGCAGCCGCAGGCCGGTCTCGGCGGTGAGCCGGTTGCGCAGCTCGACGCCGGTGAGCGAGGTCATGCCCAGGTCGAGGAAGCCGCGCTCGGTATCGACGGAGGCCGGCGCGTCGTGCCCGAGCAGGACGGCCAGGTGACCGCGGATCAGGTCGAGCAGCAGCGCCTCCTGTTCGGCGCCGCGCAACCCGGCCAGCCGGTCGCCCCAGGACTCGACCGGGCCGGCCACGGTGGGCGTCGGCGTGCGGACGAGGCCGCGCAGCAGCGGAGGCACTTCGGGGATGCCCGTGTCCAGTCTGGCCGGCACGAGCAGCGCACGGCCGTCGGCCACTGCGGCGTCGAGCAGGTCGAGGGCCTGTTCCGTCGGCAGCGGCAGCAGGCCCTCGCGGGCGAAGCGGGCCACGTCGGCCGCGTCGAGCCCGCCGGTCAGCTCGCTGCGCCGCTCCCACAGCCCCCAGGCGAGCGAGGTGGCGGGGAGGCCGCGGGAGTGACGGTAGCGGGCAAGCGCGTCGAGGTAGCCGTTGGCCGCCGCGTAGTTGGCCTGCCCGATCGGCCCGGCCAGCGCGGCGAACGAGGAGAACAGCACGAACGCCGACAGGTCCAGGTCGGCGGTGAGCTGGTGCAGATTCCACGCGGCGTCGGCCTTGGGTCGCAGCACGCTGTCGAGCCGGTCGGCGGACAGGTTCCCCAGCAGCGCGTCGTCGAGCGTGCCCGCCGCGTGGATCACCGCGGTGAGCGGACGCTCCGGCGAGATGGCGGACAAAGCCCTCGCCAGGTCGTCCGGGTCGGCGGCGTCGCAGGCGCTCACCTCGACATCGGCGCCCAGGGCGGTCAGTTCCTCGCGCAGTTCGGCCGCGCCGGGTGCGTCCGGGCCGCGTCGGCTCAGCAGCATCAGGTGGCGGACAGCGTGTCGGGTCACGAGATGCCGGGCGACCAGGGCACCGAGAGTGCCGGTGCCCCCGGTGACCAGGACGGTGCCCGTGCGGGCGGCGTCCCAGGGCTCGGCGCCGGGCTTCGGCTCGGCCGTCGCCAGCCGGGGTACGCGGGCGACGCCGTCCCGCACGGCGATCCGGGGTTCACCGGCGGACCTGGCCGCGACGGCCGCTACGGGCAGTGCTGCCGCGGACGCCTCGCTGCCGTCCAGGTCGGCGAGCACGAGTCGGCCGGGGTGTTCGGACTGGACGGACCCGGCCAGTCCCCAGACCGCGGCCTCGGCCGGCCCACTCTCCTCGTCGTCGCCGATGGCCACCGCGCCGTGTGTGGCCATGACGAGCAGCGATTCGGCGAAGCGGTCATCTCGCAGCCAGCCCCGAAAGAACTCGGCGGCATCGCGCGCGCGGGCGTGCGCGGCGGCGGGCGAGGACCGGTCGGCGGCCGGATTCGCCGCGTGCACGATCACGACGTCGGGTGCCGGGTCGGGAACAGTGTCGAGATCGGGCAGGTCCGGGCCCGGTGCTGTCCAGGACCGCGCCGCCGGATCGCCGACCTCGTCGGCGAATTCGGCCCACTCGATCTGGAAGAGGTCCACCGGCTGCTCCGACGGCGCGTCCTTCGACTGCGCGTGTGGCTGCGCGGGAATCGGCTCGAGCCAGTGCCGCCGCCGCTGGAAGGCGTAGCCGGGCAGCGGAGCCGGACCGCCACCGGCCAGGTCGGTTCGCCAGTCGATGTCCACGCCGCTGACGTGCGCCTCGGCCAGCGACTCGAGTACGCGCCGGGGCCCGTCCTCGTTGCCGCGCAGCGTCCCGAGCACGACGGCGGTGGTTCCGGCGTCGGCGACGGTGTCCTCGATGCCCAGCGTCAGCACCGGGTGCGGACTGCACTCGACGAACGTGTCGAAGCCCTCGTCCAGCAGCGCGCGCACCGACTCCTCGAAGCGCACCGGCCGGCGCAGGTTCTCGTACCAGTAGTGCGCGTCGAGTTCGCGGGTGTCGATCCAGTCGCCGGTCGCTGTGGAGAAGAACGGGATGCGGCCCTCGGCCGGGGTGAGGCCGGCGAGCAGCTCGCCGAGCTCGTCCGCCAACTGGTCCACCTGCGGCGAGTGCGCGGCGAAGTCGACGGCCGGCACCCACCAGCGCATGATCCGGGCCGCGGACAGCCTGCGTTCCAGTTCGGCCAGGGCAGTCGGCTCGCCGGCCACGGTGACCGTGCCCGGACCGTTCACCGCGGCGATCGACACCCGGTCGGTCGTGCCTTCGAGCTGTTCGAGCATCTCGCCGACCGCCGAACGCGAGGCCATCACCGAGAGCATCGCGCCCTTTCCGGCCAGCCGCTCGCGAATCAGGCGGCTGCGCAGGGCGACGACGCGGGCGCCGTCACGCAGTGAGAGCGCGCCGGTCGCGCAGGCCGCCGCGATCTCGCCCTGGGAGTGGCCCAGTACGGCGGCCGGCCGCAGACCTCGGTCGAACCACATCCGGGCCAGCGAGACCATCATCGCGAACAGGGCGGGCTGGACGACGTCCACGCGGTCCAGCGGTGGTGCGTCCTGGCTGCCGCGCAGCACGTCGGGCAGCGACCAGTCCACGTGGTCCGACAGCGCGTCCGCACACTCGGTCATGCTCCGCGCGAACGTGGGGCTGTCGTGCATGAGCCGCAGGCCCATCTTTGGCCACTGGGTGCCCTGGCCGGGAAAGATCAGCGCCACCTTGCGGTCGCGGCGGGCCGGGCCCCGGCCGCGGACCAGGCCGGCGGCCGGTGTGCCGTCGGCGAGCGCCGCGAGTCCCGCCCGCAGGGCCGGGCCGGTGCCGACGACCACCGCGCGCCGCTCCAGCCGCGCCCGCCGCGACACCAGGGAGTACGCCGTATCGAGATCGTGCTGTTCCGGGTGCTCGGTCAAGTGGGCGAGCAGCGCCGCGGCCTGCCCGCGCAGCCCTTCCTCGGTGCGCGCCGAGACCACCCAGGGCAGGACCCTGTCGCTCTCGCCGATCTCACCGGTCCTGCCCGGCGCCGCGGCCGCGGCGGGCTCGGGCGCGGCCGGCTCGGCTACGGCCGGCTCCGGGTCAGGGGCTTGCTCCAGGACGACGTGGGCGTTGGTGCCGCTGATTCCGAAGGAGGAGACCGCGGCCCGGCGCGCCCGGCCGGTCCGCGGCCACCGTGTGGCCTCGTGAAGCAGCCGGACGGTACCGGAGGACCAGTCGACGTGCGGAGTCGGCTCGTCCAGGTGCAGGCTGGCCGGCAGCACTCCGTGCTGCATCGCGAGGACCATCTTCATCACCCCGGCGACGCCCGCCGCCGCCTGGGTGTGCCCGAGGTTGGACTTGACGGAGCCCATCCACAGCGGCGCGTCCGCGGAGCGGCCCAGGCCGTAGGTGGCGAGCACGGCCTGGGCCTCGATCGGATCGCCCAGCCGGGTGCCGGTGCCGTGCGCCTCCAGCGCGTCGATCTCGCCGGGCTCGATACGGGCGCCGGCCAGGGCCTGGCGGATCACCCGTTGCTGGGCGGGGCCGTTGGGCGCGGTCAGCCCGTTGGAGGCGCCGTCGGAGTTCACCGCCACGCCGCGTACGAGCCCGAGGACGCGGTGGCCGTTCGCGTACGCGTCCGACAGCCGCTCGACGAGCAGCAGCCCGGCGCCCTCGGCGAAGCCGGCGCCGTCGGCGGCGGCGGAGAACGGCTTGCAGCGACCGTCGGACGCGAGGCCGCGCTGCCGGGCCATGTCGACGAACAGGGTCGGGGTGGTCATCGTGGTCGCGCCGCCGACCAGGGCCATCGTGCACTCCCCCGCGCGCAGCGACTGCGCCGCCATGTGCAGCGCGACGAGGGACGAGGAGCAGGCCGTGTCGATGGTCACGGCGGGACCCTCAAGCCCCAGCGTGTACGCGACGCGGCCGGAGGCGAGGCTGCTCGCTGTGCCGTTGATGAGGTACGGCGCGTATTCCTCGGGGCAGGACTCGGGGCGTACGGCGTAGTCGGTCTGCGACAGTCCGGCGAAGACGCCGGTCCTGCTGCCGCGCACCGACTGCGGGTCGATCCCGGCGTGCTCGAACGCTTCCCAGGCGGTCTCCAGGAGCAGCCGCTGCTGCGGGTCCATCGCGGTCGCCTCGTGCGGCGAGACGCCGAAGAAGCCGGCGTCGAACTCCGCCATGTCGTAGAGGAAGCCGCCCTCGCGGGTGCGCGAGGCGTCGGGGTCCGCGGGAAGCCGGTCGTAGAGCCCGGACAGGTCCCAGCCGCGGTCGGCCGGGAAATCCGACACGGCGTCGGTCCCGGAGGCGAGCAGCCGCCACAGGTCCTCGGGCGAGCGAACGCCGCCGGGAAAGCGGCAGGCCATGCCGACGATCGCGATCGGCTCCTCGGCTGCCCGGGGCGCCGCCGCGCCGCCGGTGCTCTCCGCGTCGGCGACAGCGCTGACGTCTGTCGCGGTGTCGCCGGCCAGCGCGGCCGCGACGTGTGCGGCCACGTCGTCCGGGGTCGGGTGGTCGAAGACGAGGGTGGCCGGCAGCCGCAGCCCGGTGGCCGCCTTCAGCCGGTTGCGCAGCTCGACCCCGGTGAGCGAGTCGAAGCCGAGGTCGCGGAACGCGCGGTCGGCGGCGACGGGGCCGTCGTCGGCGTGGCCGAGGATCGAAGCGGCGTTGGCGCAGACGAAGTCGCGTAGCTGGGCCTGCCGCTCTTCGGCGGACATCGCGGCGAGGCGCCGGCGCAGTGTCGGCGCCCCGGCCGCGTCGGCCGCGGCGGCGATCCGCCGGGCCGGCGCACGGCGCAGGGAGCGCAGCAGCGGGGAGATCTCCGCCGGGTCGCGGAAGCGCAGCAGCCCGGTGTCCAGTCTGACCGGCACGAGGCGGTCCCGGCCGGCGGCGAGCGCGGCGTCGAACAGGGCGAGCCCGGCCTCGCTGGACAGCGCCGTCATGCCGGATCGCCGGGCCCTGGCCACGTAGGCGTCGTCGATGGTGCCGGTCAGCGCGCTGGTCTGGGCCCAGAGACCCCAGGCGAGCGAGACGGCGGGCAGCCCTTGGATCCGGCGGTGCCTGGCGAGGCCGTCGAGGTACGTGTTGGCCGCCGCGTATCCGGACTGGCCCGGACTGCCGATCACGCCGGCGGTCGCCGAGAACAGGACGAAGCCGGCGAGGTCGAGATGCCGGGTCAGCTCGTGCAGATGCCGGGCGGCGTCGGTCTTGGGGCGCAGTACTGCCCGCAGCCTCTCCGGGGTCTGCGATTCGATCAAGCCGTCGTCGAGGCCGCCGGCGCAGTGGATCACCGCGATCAGCGGGTGTGGCGACGGCAGCGCGGCGAGCAGCGCGGCCAGCGCTTCGCGGTCGCCGGCATCGCACGCGGCGATGCTCACCTCGGCGCCCGACCTGGTCAGCTCCTCGCGCAACGCCTCGGCTCCCGGCGCGTCCGGTCCGCTCCGGCTGACCAGCAGCAGGTGCCGGGCGCCGTGCTCGGTGACCAGGTGGCGCGCCAGCAGACCGCCGAGCACGCCGGTGCCGCCGGTGATCAGCACGGTGCCCTCGGGGTCCCATGCGCGCGGGACGGTGAGTACGACCGGACCGTGCCACTGAGCCGAGCCGGCGGCCTCGTGCGCGTGCCGGATGTCCCAGGCGCGGACGGGCCCGCCCGGAGCCGCCACGGCCTGCGCGAAGGATCGGTCCGCGGCGATCGTGGTGAGGTACTGGGCGTCCGCGACTGCGCGGGAGCCGATCGCCCCAGGTATCTCGCCGGTCACCCGGGCTCCGGTCGACAGTCCGGTCACGCCGGGTCCGATTTCGCAGATCACGCCGGCGAGGACTGTTTCGGGCGACGCCGCGGCATCGAGGCTGTTGAACGAGTCCAGTCGAGCGGCGCGGACCTCGATGCGGACCTGCCCGTCCTCCAGCGGCCGCGCCGCCTGCGGGTCGGGTGCCGTCGCCGGCGCACCCGCCCCGTCGATCACGAGGCGCCAGGGCTCCGCGTCGTCGGGGAGGTCGAGGACGTCATCGGCAGGCGGGCGCACCAGGCGGGGCACGTGCATGTCGCCCAGGCGCAGCGCCAGTTGCGGCTCGTCGGCGTGGACGGCGTCGGGCAACGCGCGCCAGGATGCCGGGTCGTCGTCGAGGTCTACGATGACGATGCGGCCCGGGTGCTCCGACTGTGCCGAACGCACCAGGCCCCAGACCGCCGCGCCACCGAGGTCGGCGACGTCCTCGCCGCCGTTCACGGCGACCGCCTCGCGGCTGAGCACCACGAGCGGGGTGTCGGCGAGCCGCTCATCCGCGAGCCCGGCCTGCAACCGCTTCAGGACGTCGGCCAGGGCGTCATCGACCGTCAAGTCCCGTCCGCCGGCCGGTATGACGACTACCTCGGGCACCACGTCCTCGGACAGTTCCGCCAGTTCTGCGACAGGGCGCGCGTCGATCCCGGCCTCGGCGAGCGCCGCCGGCACGCGGGCGCGGTCACCGCCGTCCACCCGCCAGTCGGCCGCGCCCCGCTCGGCGAGAACGTCGAGCTCGACCACCGGCCAGTCGACGGCGAACAGCCAGTCCTGGACCGCCGCGTGGTTCTGCCCGGCCGTCACCGGCCGCAGCGCCACCGATCCGACCGAGGCGACGGGGCCTCCGGCGTGGTCGGTCAGCTCCATGGCCACCGTGTCGGAGCCGTCCGTGCGCACCCGTACGCGTAGCGCTGTGGCACCGCCCGCGTGCAAGGTGACGTCCCCCCAGGAGAACGGCACCTCGACGCGGCTGGTGTACAGGTCGCCGCGCAGGGACGTCACCTGGAGCGCGGCATCGAGCAGCGCCGGGTGCAGGCCGAAGCGCGATACCTCCGCGTGTTCCGTCTCCGGCAGGGCCACCTCGGCGAAGACCTCGCCGTCTCGCCGCCAGGCGGCTCGGACACACTGGAACATCGGGCCGAATTCGTGGCCGCGTTGGCGCAGCGCCGCGTAGAAGTCGTCGACGTCCAGGGACTGCGCGTCGGCCGGGGGCCACACAGTCGAGTCGGCAGCGGTCACGGCGGCAGCCGGAGCGACCGTGCCGGAGGCATGGAGCGTCCAGTTGCCGGCATCCTCCCCGCCGGTCGGGTCGGCTGACCGCGCGTGAAGCGTCACGGGCCTGAAGCCCGACTCCAGCGCGCCGATCACGATCTGTACCTGCGTATCGCCGAGCTTCGGGAGGATCAGGGGTCTGTGGGTGGTCAGCTCGGCGATACGGCCGCAGCCCACTTCGTCTCCCGCGCGGATCACCGCTTCGACCAGTACGGCGCCGGGGACGACGACGGTTCCGGAGAGGGCGTGGTCGGCCAGCCACGGCTGGGCGCGCAGCGACCAGCGGGCGGTGGCGATCGCACCGTGGCCGGTCGCGAGTTCGACCGAAGCGCCGAGCAGGGCGTGCCCCGGCGTGCCCAGCCCGGCGGCGGTGACGTCGCCGGGCTGCCCGGCCGAGGCAGGCCAGAGGTGTTCGTGTTGGAAGGGGTAGGTGGGCAGGTCCACGTGGCGGGCGCCGGTATCCGCGTAATACGCGGCCCAGTCCACCGGAACACCATGACTCCACGCATCGGCAAGCGAGGCCACAAAACGATCCAGACCCCCCTCACCACGACGCAACGTCGACATCACAGCAGCCTCCACACCACTGTCCTCAACCGTCTCCTGCACACTCGCGGTCAGCACCGGATGCGCACTGATCTCAACAAAATGCCGATAACCCGCCCCCAACAACTCACGCACCGCCGGCTCGAACCCCACCGTCAACCGCAAATTGTCCAGCCAATACCCCGCATCCATCACCGCGGACTCAACCACAGACCCCGTCACCGTCGAATAAAACGGCACCACCGGCACCCGCGGCACCACCGGAGCAAGCACCTCAAGAACCTCCGCACCCACCTGATCCACCTGAGCCGAATGCGACGCGTAATCAACAGCGATCCGCTTCGCCCACACACCCTCCGCCTCCAACACCCCCAACAACTCATCCAACGCATCAGGCACACCCGAAACCACCGTCGACGCCGGACCATTCACCACCGCAAGCGACACACGACCACCCAGACCCGCAATCCGCACCCCCACCTCATCCGCCGACAACGCCACCGACACCATCCCCCCACCACCCGCCAACACCCGCAACGCCCGACTACGCAACGCCACCACCCGCGCACCATCCTCCAACGACAACGCACCCGCCACACACGCCGCAGCAATCTCACCCTGAGAATGACCCACCACCGCCGACGGCTCCACACCACAAGCCCGCCACAACCCCGCCAACGAAACCATCACCGCGAACAACACCGGCTGAACCACATCAACCCGCTCCAGGAGTCCGGCCGGAGCATCCCCCCGCACCACATCCACCAGCGACCAGTCCACATACGGCCCCAACGCCGCCTCACACTCCGCCAACCGCTCCGCAAACACCGGCGACGACTCCAGCAAACCCCGCCCCATACCCACCCACTGCGACCCCTGACCAGGAAACACAAACACCGGCCCCACACCACCCACCGACCGCACCACACCCGACCCACCCACACCCGACCCCACACCCGGCCCACCCGCAGCCAGACCATCAAGCCCCACCAGCAAACCATCCACATCGGACGCCACCACAGCCGCCCGGCACACCATCGCCGAACGCGACACCGCCAACGTACTCCCCACATCCACCACACCACCCCCCACACCCCCACGCACACACGCCGCCAACCGCCCCGCCTGATCCCGCACAGCCCCCACATCACGACCCGACAACACCCACGGCACCACACCCCCCACCACACCCACACCCACACCCACACCCACACCCGCACCACCCACCACCGGCGCCACCTCCACCAACGGCGCCTGCTCCACAATCACATGCGCGTTAGTACCACTCACCCCGAACGACGACACACCCGCACGACGAGAACGACCCGCATCAGGCCACGCAACAGCCTCCGTGACCAACTCGACCGCGCCCGCCGACCAGTCCACCCGCGACGACGGCACATCCGCATGAAGCGTCGCCGGCACCACACCGTGCCGCATCGCCATGACCATCTTGATCACACCCGCGACCCCCGCCGCCGCCTGCGCATGACCGATGTTCGACTTCACACTCCCCAGCAGCAACGGACGGTCCTGGTCGCGGCCTTGCCCATACGTCGCCAGCAACGCCTGCGCCTCGATCGGATCACCCAACCGCGTACCGGTCCCATGACCCTCCACCACATCCACATCCACCGCGCCCAACCCGGCCCCTGCCAACGCCTGCCGGATCACCCGCTGCTGCGACGGACCGTTCGGCGCCGTCAAACCGTTCGACGCACCGTCCTGATTCACCGCCGACCCACGGACAATGCCGAGGACCTGGTGGCCGTTGCGCAGCGCGTCCGAGAGCCGCTCCAGCACGACCACGCCGGCGCCCTCGCCGAATCCCATGCCGTCCGCGGCGTCCGAGTAGGCCTTGCACCGTCCGTCGGCGGCCAGTCCGCGCAGTCGCGAGAACTCCCAGAACGGTTCGTCGGTCGCCATCACGGTGGCGCCGCCGGCGACCGCCATCGAGCACTCGCCGTACCGGACGGCCTGCGCGGCGAGGTGGATCGCGACGAGTGAGGACGAGCACGCCGTGTCGACAGTCACCGCCGGGCCTTCGAGCCCGAACGTGTAGGAGATGCGGCCGGACACGACACTGGTCGCGTTGCCGGTGAGCATGTGCCCGACGACGTCCTGCCCCGAGTTCTTGAGCAGCGACTGGTAGTCCTCCGAGAAAGCGCCCATGTAGACGCCGGTACCGCTGCCGCGTATCGCGGCCGGGTCGATCCCGGCGCGCTCCAGCGACTCCCACGTGGTCTCGAGCAGCAGGCGCTGGTGCGGGTCCATCGCCAGTGCCTCACGCCGCGAGATCCCGAAGAATCCGGGGTCGAACAGCGAAGCCTCGGCCATGAACCCGCCCTCGCGGGCGTGGATGAAACCCTCGCGCTCAGGGTCGGGGTCGTAGATCGCGTCGAGATCCCAGCCGCGTTCCGGTGGCGGACCGCCGATCGCGTCGCCGCGCCGCTCGAGCAGCTCCCACAGGTCCTCCGGCGACTGCACGCCGCCCGGGAGGCGGCAGGCCATCCCGATGATCGCCACCGGATCGTCGGGCGCGTCGGGACGTACCTCCGCCACCGGCGGCGCCTCCTGCTCGCCGAACAGCCGCGCGCGCAGGTGCCCGGCCAGCGTCGTGGCCGTCGGGAAGTCGAAGAGCAGGGTCGCGGGCAGCCGCATACCGGTCGCGTTCATCAGGCGGGTGCGCGCCTCGACCGCGGTCAGCGAGTCGACGCCCATCTCCTTGAAGGCACGGCCCACCTCGACGTTCTGCGGCGAGGCGAACCCGAGGACCTTGGCGACCTGAGCGCGGATCAGGTCGAGCAGCACGCGGTTCTGTTCCGCGGCGGGCAGCGCGGCGAGCCGTTCGCGCAGTGCGTCGGCGGGCTCTGCTTCGCTGCCGGCGGCGGCCGGCAGGTCTCGGGCCTCGACCAGGCCGGCGAGCACCGGGTTCGGCCGGGTGAGCGCCGCGGCGTAGGTGTCCCAGTCGATGTCGGCGACGGTCAGATTCGCGGCGCCGGACGACACCGCGCGGCGCAGCGCGGCGACGGCGTGTTCCGGGGCCATCGGCCTGAGACCGTTACGGCTCATCCTGCTGTCGAGGACGGTGTTCCCGGCCGCGAGCCCGCTCTCGGCCCACGGCCCCCACGCCACCGACGTCGCGGGCAGTCCCTCGGCCCTGCGACGTTCGGCCAGTGCGTCGAGGAAGGCGTTCGCCGCGGCGTAGTTGGCCTGTCCCGCGCTGCCGAGCGAGCCGGCGATCGAGGAGAAGAGCACGAACATCGTCAGGTCGTGTCCGCGGGTCAGCTCGTCGAGATTGGCCGCCGCGGCGACCTTCGGACGCATGACCGTGTCGAACCGGTCCAGCGTGAGCGAATCCAGCACGCCGTCGTCGATGACTCCCGCGGCGTGTACGACGCCGGTCAGCGGCAGGTCCGCCGGAATCCGCGCGAGCAGCCGCGCGAGTGCTTCGCGGTCCGCGGCGTCGCATGCGGCCAGCGTGACGCGGGCGCCGAGGGCTTCCAACTCGGCCTTGAGTTCGGCCGATCCGGGGGCGGCGGCGCCGCGTCGGCCGGCGAGCACGAGATGCTCCGCCCCGGCGGTGGCCAGCCAGCGGGCGACGTGCCCGCCGAGGGCGCCGGTGCCGCCGGTCACCACCACGGTGCCGCCGATCGTCGGCCGCTTCCCGTCGGTGCCGGCCGCGGTCCTGGTCAGCCGCCGGGCGTAGCTGCCGTTCTGTCGGACGGCGACCTGGTCCTCGGCACGGTCGGCGAGCACAGCGGCCAACCTGGCGGCGACGCCGGGGCCGACCTGTTCCGGAAGATCGACAAGCCCGCCCCACATCTGTGTCTGCTCCATCGCGACGACCCGGCCGAGGCCCCAGACCTGTGCCTGCGCCGGGCTGGAGAGGGCGTCGTCCGGATCGGCGGCGACCGCACCGCGCGTCAGGCACCACAGCGGAATCTGGGTGTCGGCGGCCACCATCGTCCGGACGAGCTCGAAGGTCGCGGCCAGCCCACGCACGATCAGCGGATGTCGGGAATGCGGCGTCTCGTCCAGGGCGAGCAGCGAGAGCACGCCGCCCGTCCGCTCGCCGAGGGCGTCACCGAGCCGCTCGGCGAGCGTCTCGGAGTTCTCGGAGTCCTCGGGGGACACCACCAGCCGCTCGACGCGCATGCCGAGGTCCGTGAGGCCGTCGAGGATTCCGGCGGCCCACGCGTCGTCGGGAGGCGTCAAAGCAAGCCAGTGTCCTGACGGCGGGGAACTACGGCCGCCGCTCAGCGGAATCCACGACGGACGGTAGAGCCAACTGTCCGTGGCACTGCGGCCGCTGCGCCGCTGTCGCCAGTCCGTCAGGCCCGCCAGCAGGTCCTCGAGGGACGCCGTGCCTTCGCCCGGTACCCCGAGCATGGCGGAGAGTTCTGCCCCGTCGCCGCGTTCCACGGCGGTCCAGAACTCGGCCTCGGCCGGGTCCGCCACCGTATCGGCGGCTGCCGCCGGTCGGCTCGGCCAGAGGTGCTGGTACTGGAAGGGGTAGGTGGGGAGGTCGAAGCGGCGAGCCTCGGTGCCGGCGTAGTACGCGGTCCAGTCCACCGGCACGCCGTGGCCCCAGGCTTCGGCGACCGAAGCGGCGAGCCGTGCCGGCCCGCCCTCGTCGCGCTTGAGCGTCGGGACCGCCGCAGCGGTGATCCCCGCGTCCAGCGCGGTCTCTTCCACTGCCGCTGTCAGCACCGGGTGGGCGCTGACCTCCACGAAGTGCCGGTGTCCCGCGCCGAGCAGCGCCCGTACGGCCCGCTCGAAACTCACCGGCTCACGCAGATTGCGGACCCAGTACTCCGTGTCCATGGCCGTTCCGTCGACGGCGGTTCCGGTCAGGGTGGAGAGCACCGGGACGCGGCCGGGCCGCGGCGCGATCCCGGCCAGTGCCTGCGCGATCTCCCGCGCGACCTCGTCCACCTGGGCCGAATGCGACGCGTAGTCCACTCGTAGACGCCTGCACCACACCCCCTCGGCGTCCAGTGCCGCCCGCATCGCGTCCAGCGCCTGCGGCGTACCGGAGAGCACCACCGCGGACGGGCTGTTGACGGCGGCGACCGCGACCGCGCCGCCGACCCTCTCGATCCACGCCTGTGTCTCCTGCTCGCCGAGCGCCACGGACAGCATCCCGCCGTGACCCGCGAGCGCGGTGAGTGCGCGCGCCCGCAGAGCGACGACACGTGCCGCGTCCGGCAGTGAGAGCACACCCGCGACACAGGCCGCCGCGATCTCGCCCTGAGAATGTCCCACCACGGCGGCGGGGTGGACGCCTGATGCCTCCCACACCGCCGCGAGGCCCACCATCACCGTGAACAGGATGGGTTGGAGTACGTCCACGTGGTCCAGCAGTTCGGTCTCGTCGTGCTGTCCCCGCAACACGTCCAGCAGGCTGATACCGAGATACGGCTCAAGCGCCCGCGCGCACTCGGCCACGCGCGCCGCGAACACCGGCGAGCTGTCCAGCAACTCCCGCGCCATGCCGGCCCATTGCCAGCCCTGGCCGGGGAACACGAAGACCGCACCCGTGCCGTCCACCGCCTGCGACGGCTCCGTCCCGCCCTGCGCCACGGTGTCCAGCCCCGCGAGCAGACCGTTGACATCCTCGCCGGTGACCGCGACGCGCCACGGGAGGGCCGCACGCGTCAACGCCAGCGAGTGGCCCACATCCACCGCGTCGACGTGGGAACGCGCGCCGCGCACCCGGGCCGCCAGCCGGCCCGCCGCCTGCCGCGCCGCGTCGGCATCGCTCGCCGAAACCACCCAGGAGACCACGCCACCCTGGTTTTCCGGGCCCTGCCTCATCTCAGCCACGGGCGGCTGCGGGGCCTGCTCCAGGATCACATGCGCGTTCGTGCCGCTGATCCCGAACGACGACACACCGGCCCGACGCACCCGGCCCGCGTCGGGCCAGGCCACCGACTCCCTGGCCAGCTCGACGGCACCGGCCGACCAGTCCACGTGCGTGCTCGGCTCGTCGACGTGCAGCGTCGCCGGCACCACGCCCCGCCGCATCGCCTGCACCATCTTGACCACGCCCGCGACCCCCGCCGCCGCCTGCGTATGACCGATGTTGGACTTGACGCTCCCCAGCAGCAACGGCGTCTCACGGTCCTGGCCGTACGTGGCCAGCAACGCCTGCGCCTCGATCGGATCGCCGAGAGGGGTACCGGTGCCGTGCGCCTCCACGACGTCCACGTCCGCGGGACCCAGCCCCGCCGCCGCCAACGCCTGCCGGATCACCCGCCGCTGCGACCGGCCGTTCGGTGCGGTGAGACCGTTGCTCGCACCGTCCTGATTCACCGCCGAGCCGCGCACCACCGCCAGGACCGGATGCCCGGACGCCAGCGCGTCGGAAAGCCGCTCCACGACCACGACGCCCGCACCCTCGCCGAACCCCATGCCGTCCGCGCCCTGCGCGAACGCCTTGCTCCGGCCGTCCGGCGCGAGACCGCGCAGCCGGGAGAACTCCACGAACGGCATCGGGGTGGACATCACCGTCACGCCGCCGGCCACCGCGAGGCCGCACTCCCCGTTACGCACCGACTGCGCGGCCAGGTGCAGCGCCACCAGCGACGAGGAGCACGCCGTATCCACCGTCATCGCCGGGCCTTCGAATCCGAAGGTGTACGCCACGCGTCCCGATGCGATGCTCGGCGAGGCGCCGTTCTGCCGATAGCCCTCGAATTCCTCGTCGGCGAGCAGGCTGCCGTAGTCGCCGTACATGACGCCGGCGAACACGCCGGTGTCGCTGCCGCGCAGCGAGGCCGGGTCGATGCCTGCCCGTTCGAGCGCCTCCCACGTGGTCTCGAGCAGCAGCCGCTGCTGCGGGTCGGCGGCCAGGGCCTCGCGCGGGCTCATCGCGAAGAAGCCGGGGTCGAAGCGCGCGGCGTCGTACAGGAAGCCGGCGGCACGGGCGTAGCTGGTGCCGGGCTGGTCGGGGTCGTCGTGGAAGAGCGCGTCCAGATCCCAGTTCCGGTCGCCGGGAAACGCGGATATCGCGTCACCGCGCCGCTCCAGCAGGTCCCACAGCTCCTCCGGCGAGCGCACACCGCCGGGGTAGCGGCAGGCCATCCCGACGATCACCACCGGGTCCTCGCCGGCGGGCACGTGGCGCGTGCTGGTGACCTCGGCGTCGTTCTGGCCGGTGAGCAGCCGCGCGACGGCCACCGGCGTGGGGTGGTCGAACACGAGCGAAGCCGACAGGGCCGAGCCGGTGGCCCGGCTCAGCTCGTCGCTCAGCCGCGCGGCCAGCAGCGAGTTCAGGCCCTGGCTACGGAAGGCGGCCCCGGCGGCGATCTGTCCGGGCTCACGGCCGAGCAGTGCGGCGGTGCGTTCCAGGACCAGGGCGAGCGCCTGCGGGTACGTGAACCGCGCGGGCTCAGAAGATGCCCGATCGCCCGCGTTCTCGTCACGAACCGCCACGATCCCTCCAGGTTTGCAGAAGCGGGAACGGCACGCCGAGCGGGCCGAAGCTCATCATCAGGTCGCACAGCAGCCGGTCGTAGGCCGAAGCGGCCGAAGCAACCGAAGCGGCCGAGGCCGCCGCAGCCGTCGCCGGCTCGGACCCCGGGGGCGCGGTCTTGTCCGCCGGGGCGAGGAGGTGGCGCTTCATCGCGGCTACTCCCGCAGGCCGACCGGCAGCGCGCGCAGCCCGCGGAAGGTGGTCGACGGGTTCCACTCGGGATCCTGGTCGAGCAGCCGCATCTTCGGGAAGCGGGTGAACAGGCGCGCCAGAGTCTCGCTCGTCATGACCCGGGCGAGGCCGGCGCCGAGGCAGTAGTGCGGGCCGACGCCCATGGTGATGTGGCCGAGCGGCTCGCGGGACAGGTCCATCCGGCCGGCGTCGGCGGCGCCCGGGTGGTCCCGGTTGGCGGCCAGCACGTCGATGTACACGATGTGCCCTTTCGGCACGGTGTGTCCGGCGATCTCCCGGTCCTCCGGGGCGATGCGGATCAGCCGCTTGCTGGTGCCCTCCACCCGCAGCAGCTCCTCGACAGCTCGCGCCGGGTCGGCGAGCAGCGCCGGGATCTGCTCGGGCTCGCGCAGGATGGCGAGCGTGGCGTTGCCGATCAGCTTGCCGGTGGACTCGCCGCCGGCCGCGAGCATGATGAAGCAGGTGGTGAGCACCTCGTCGAGGCTCAAGCCCTCGGTCGCGACGAGCGCGCTGAGGAAATCGTCGCCAGGATCGACGCGGCGTGCCTGAAGGATCGGGGTCAGGAAGGCGGCGAGGGCGGCCTCCGCGTCGATGGTCGACTGGATGTCCGCGGGCGTCGGCCGCAGCTCCATCCAGCGCACCAGCCTCGGCGACTGTTCGAGGATGAGCAGCGCGCCTTCCACGCCGATGTCGAACAGCTCCGCGATCACCGAGGGCGGCACGACAGTGCTGATGTCCGCGATGATGTCGGCCTCGTCGCCGTCTTCGAGGCCGTCCAGGGTGGTGTCCACGATCGCGGCGACGCGTGGGCGCAGCCGCTCGACGACGCGCGAGGAGAACGCGGGGCCCATCTGCGAGCGCATCCGTGTGTGGTCCGGCGGGTCCCTGAGCACGATGGCGCTGCTCAGGTACGGCGTGCTGGAGCCCACGTTGACGCCGAACACGTTGTTGGGGTCGCTGCTCCACCGGGCACTGTCGCGCAGTACGGACGCGGCCAGTTCGTAGCCGGTGATGACATAGGCGTGCGACTGCTCTTCCCAGTACAGGGGCTCGGGTTTTTCGGTGACCAGGTCAGTGGGCATCAGGCATCTCCGTCCGTCCCGCCTGCCAGGCGGATTCGAGCTTCGGGGGTGGCGGACGCGCCGCCGCGGTCTTGCTCCGCGCGGGTCGCGTCCCAGTCTGCGGTGGCGCGCAGCGCCGCGAGCACGGCGGCGAGTCCGGTGCCGGTCCCGTCGGCGAACAGGCACTCCCGGCGCGCCTTCGGGGCCCGATGCGCGGCGGCGCAGGGCCAGTTCGCGGGCAGCGCGGCCTCGGCGGCGTCGGCGGCCCATTCGGGGGTGCAGGCGGCAGGACCCGGGCCGGCCAGCGGTCCGCGGATCCGGCGGTGCCAGGCCCACAGCCGCTCGGGGTCGGCGCCGGGGTCGTCGTAGCCGCACTGCTCGGCGTGCAGTGCGCGCAGTGCGTCCACGTCATGTTGTGCGACAGCCCGGTCCCGGCGCGCCAGTGCCTCGGTCTGTTCCGGATCGGGTCGGTGACCGGCCGTGCCGAAGCCGAGGATGGTCACCTGGCCCTCGTCGTGGAAGAGGTAGTTGCCGGGGCCGGGGTCCAAGGCGATCCGGGCGCTGTCGGCGAACCGGAACAGGGTCTGCCCCCAGAGGTACCGCTCGGTGGCGGCGGCCCGCACCGCCTGCGCCCAGCCGCGGCCCGCGGCCAGGTCCATGGTCAGCATCCGCTCGGTGGACAGCTCCTCGATCACGCCGGGAACGCGGATCAGCGGATGGCTCCGGCAATCGGCCGCGAGCCGTGCGTGGAGTGCCGCCTCGGACTTCAGCCCGACGAGCTGTTCGACGCGGCCTCGCAGCTCGCCGGCGGTGGTGTGGATCTGCGCCGCGGCCCGCTCACCGGCGGCGGCGCGCACCAGCGGCTCCAGCGCCCGGTGCAGTTCCGGTGCCGCCAGCACGCCGCGCACGGCCTGGTTCAGGCCGCGGTAGCGGATCTTGACCGCGACCCGGCGGCCGTCGCGCAGCAGCGCGGAGTGGACTTGGCCGAGCGCCCCAACGCCGAAGGGCTCAGCGGCGAACTCGGCGTACGCCTGCGCGGGAGTCCGGCCGAGCGTGCCGCGGACCGTCTGCTCCGTCAGGCCGGGCGACATGACCTTGACGTCGTCGTCGTACCCGGTGAGTTCCCGCTCCAGCGCCGCGGTGCAACGATCCGGCATCGCGGTGCCCACCAGCGCCGACCACAACAGCCGCGCCGCTCTGAGCGCCACAGGTCTGGCCCGGCCGAGCTGCCGCGCGTACAGCTCGGCCTCGTCGGTCGGTTCGGGGCCGCGGCCCTTGCGGGCGAGTGCCAGCGCGACCGTCTCGCCCGAGGTCTGGCCGGCCAGCCCGACGAGGGGCGCGATCCGGTCCGCCCGGCCGGCACGCGCGGTACCGGACCTGTGGACATTGAGTTCAACCATCGATGATCACCACCGGCCGAGGGAGTTGAGGAGCACTTTCACGGCGTCAGTGAAGCCCGCCGGGCGCCTGGAAACCCCTACACACCAACTGACCCGTCCACGGCGGCGGATCGCGCCGAAGACTGGAGGTTTACCGGGTCCGGCTGTGTCCTGATGGACGGCGACGACCAGTGGCCGGGAGGGCGACGCACGCTCTGCCGCCCCCGCGTGGAATGAGGTTTCTGCCATGAGCGACGCGCTGACCAAGGACGATATCGTCCAGGTACTGTCCACGGCTGAGGGATTCTTCCCGTCCAGCGTGCTGTTCGCGCTGATGCGGCTCGGCGTGCTCGGCCGGCTGGCCGAGCATCCCGCCACCGCCGCCGAGGTGGCCGGCGACCTGCGGTCCGAGCCCGAGGCGCTCACCCGGCTGCTGAACGCCGGGGTGATGATGAACATCCTGGAGTACCGCGAGCCCGGGATCTTCGCCGTCACCACGCCCTACCACTCGATGCTGGTGCCCGGTGCCGGCCCGTTCTTCATGGGCGAGTGGGTGCTCAACCTCGAGTACTTCCGGGACGCGCTCTCCCGGCTCGACCAAGCGGTCCTGACCTCGAAGCCGCAGGGCACGTACGTGGACGACGCGCGCGGCGAGCGGGAGCACACCCGTCTGTTCACCAAGGCCATGCACAACTACGCGCTGTTCGCCGGCCGTGAGCTGGCCGGCTACCTGGAGACCTCGGGCTGCCACAGCCTGCTGGAGATCGGCGCCGGGCCCGGCACCTACAGCTTCCATCTGGCCGAGGCCAACCCGGAGTTGTGGCTGACCCTGGCCGACCTGCCGGAAGTGCTGGAGATCGCCCAGGAGATCGAGCCCTCGTTCCGGATCGCGCAGCCGGTCACGTATCTGGGTGTCGATCTGCGCACCGACACGATCGAGGGCGAATACGATCTCGTGCTGCTGTCCAACACCCTGCACATGCTCGGTGAGGAGGCCAGCCGCGAGCTGCTGGCCTCGGTCCTTCCACTCGTCAGCCCCGGCGGCTCGGTGGTCGTGCAGGCTCAGTTCCTCGACGAGGACAGGCGCGGTCCCCGCTGGCCGGTACTGCTCGACCTACTACAACTGTGCATCACCGACGCGGGCCGCAACCACACCGTCGCCGAGACCCGGACGTGGCTGACGGACGCGGGCTTCCAGGACGTCGAGTACGTGGAGTTGTCCGCCGACAACGTCAACGGCTTCATGCGGGCGTGGAAGCGCTGACCGGTGCCGTACGGCAGGACGAGCCGAGCGAGACGAAAGGGGAGCGCGTGTGGGCGCGCGAGGTGAAACCGACGGGCGGCGACGGATCCTGTGCGCGGCCGACACCGGCCGCAATCATGTCAACCCGCTGATCGCCGTGGCCGCCGAGCTGGCGGCGCGAGGTGTCGAGGACCTGTGGTTCGCCTGCGGCGACAAGTACCGGGCAGCGGTCGAGGCGGTGGACCACGCGGCCCCGCCGCGGTTCGTCCCGCTCTGCCCGGACAGGCCCGAGCAGGATCCGGCCACCTGGTCCGACGCGGAGCTCGGCCGGGTGACGACCTCCTCGCCGCTGCGCAATCTGGCCGCGGTCATCGACCTGAACCTCGACTTCGAGCATCGGCGCCGGCAGTACCTGCGGATGCTGGAGATTGTCGACGCGGTACGGCCGACGCTGGCCGTCGTCGATCTGTTCTCCTCGTGGGCGATCGACGCACTGACGATGCGGCGGATTCCCTACGTCGCGCTCTGCGCCGAGCTGGCCAGTTCGGTCTACTTCGACCGGCTGCCGCGCAGCTACCCCACGCCGATGTCCGGCCTGCGCCGGGAGATGTCGCCGGCTCAGCGGGTGCACAACGTCGCGTTCCGGATGGGCCGTCGGCTGGTCGGCTTCCGGCCCGGCAGCCTGCGCGGGAACCTCGCCTTCTACCGCAGCCGGGTCGCCGAGGGGCAGTGCAACCCGGAGTCGAAGCTCTCCCAGTACGCGGACGAGGCGATCGCCGTGTTCTCGTGCTCCGTCTTCGGCCTCGAATATCCCTTCCCGCGCATCCCGGCGAACCTGCGGATGATCGGCACGATGCTCGGTCCGCGCTCGGAGTCCGCCGCGGACCGCAGTGTGCCGGCCGACTGGCTGGACCTGCACGAGTCCGTCGTCTACGTCTCGTTCGGCCCTGTCATGCGGCCGAGCGCACAGCAGGTCGAAGCGGTTGTGCGGGCAGCTCGGCGGATCGCGCCGGTGCATCAGGTGCTGTGGGAGCTGCCGCAGCCGCTGCACCACCTGCTACCGCCCGACCTGCCGGGCAATCTGCGGGTGGAGTCCGAGGTCCCCTCGCGGCTCGACACGCTGGCGCACCCGCATGTGCGGGTGTTCTTCAACCACGGCGCGGCCGACTGCGTGCACGAAGGGCTCTACTTCGGCAAACCGCAGTTGGTGCTGCCGTTCTGGATGAACGACGTGGACAACGCCGCGCGCATCCGCGACTCCGGTGCCGGGCTGGCGCTCACCCGCCGGCAGAACACCGACGGCCGGCTGATCGCTGACCGGCTGCGACTGCTGCTCAGCGAACCCTCGTTCGGTGCGCACGCGCGTGAATGGCAGGGCCGGCTACGGGCGGCGGGCGGGTCCGCCGCAGCCGCGGACTCGATCGTCAAGGCCCTGGACCGGATCGCCTGCAACCCGGCGTGAGGGCGCGAGCGTATCTACGGATTTCCCGAACTCATGGCCCTTACCTTTCGGTGAGGGTCGGCAAGCAAGCCAAGGAGGCACCTTGTCCACAGATCCGCTCGTCATCATCGGCGCCGGCGTCATGGGCACCGGAATCGCGGCGCTCGCCTTGGGCCACGGCATGCCGGTCGTGCTCCTCGACGTGAGCCCCGCAATCCTTGACCAGGCGCGCCGGCGGGTGCGCCGGTCGCTGCGGCACGGCCGGCTCATGGGCTCCTTCCCGGCCGACCGGCCGGACGGCGCGCTCACCACGGTGGAAACCCTCGGCGCCGACCTGCGGCCGGTCGCGGTGATCGAGGCGGTCACCGAGGACGCGTCGACGAAGGTGAAGACGCTCACCCAGTTGTCGGAATTCCTCCCGCCCGGCGTCCCGCTGATCACGAACACCTCCTCGATTCCGCTCTCGGAACTCGCCGCCTCGCTCGGCCGCCCGGCCGAGCTCGTCGGTGTGCACTTCATGAACCCGGCGTATCTGGTGGAGATGACGGAGCTGGTGCGCGGCAGCCTGACCGACGAGGCGACGGTGACCGCGGCCACCGCGCTGCTCCGGAGCTGGGGCCGGCGGGTCGTGGTGGTGCATGACGCGCCGGGCTTCGTCACCAGCAGACTGCTGCATCCGATGATCAACGAGGCCGTGCGGCTGGTGGGCGCCGGCACCGCGGGCGTCGAGGAGGTGGACGCCCTGATGGAGGGCTGCCTCGGACACCGCACCGGTCCGCTGGGCACCGCGGACCTGATCGGCCTGGACAATCTGGCCGACTCGCTGCGGGAGCTGGCGCAGCGTACCGAGAACCCGAGTTATCAGCCGTGCGACCTGCTGCTCTCCAAGGTCGCACAGGGTCACCTCGGCCGTAAGAGCGGCCGGGGCTTCTACGAGTACGGAGATGTGCTGTCGTGAGCGAAGAGGCGAAGAGCGAATCGCCCGCCGACATCGAGCAGGAGATCCAGGACTTCCTCTCCGGCCGGCTCAAGACGGCCGTGCCCAGGGACCAGGACCTGTTCGAGAGCGGTCTTGTGACGTCGATGTTCGCGATGGAGCTGGTGGTCCACCTGGAGGCGGCCCACGGCGTGTCGATCATCGGCGGCGATCTGCGGCTGGACAACTTCCGCACGGTCGAGCGGATGACACAACTGGTGACCCGGCTGAGGACCCCGGTGAAAGTGTCCGATGGCTGAGAAGTTCGCCGAACTGTGCGCCGAGGTCGACACGCTGGAGGCCGGCCGGGCGGCCGACTGGGACCGGGCCGGGCTGCTGCCGGAGTCGGTGCTGCGCGAGCTGGGTGCCCAGGGCCTGCTGTGCCCCGAGGTGCCGGCCGACTACGGCGGGCAGGGCCTGTCCAGCGCGGTGGCGGGCGAGTTCACCGCGCACGTGGGCAGCCGGTGCAGCTCGCTGCGCAGCGTGATGACCTCGCAGGGCATGGCGGCGTGGACGATCGCCCGGATGGGTTCGCCGGCGCAGCGTGAGTCTCTGCTGTCGCGACTGGTCCGCGGGAAGCTGGCCGCTGTCGCCTTCAGCGAGCCGGACGCCGGCAGCGACCTGTCCGCGATGAGCACCCGGATCCGCCGGGACGGGGAGCAGATCGTACTGACCGGGCAGAAGGTCTGGACGACCGCGGCCCGTTACGCCGACATGGTCGTCGTGGTGGGCCGGCTCGAGGACGAGACCGGCGCCGCCGTGGTGGTGCCGGTGGACGCCCCCGGGGTGACGGTCCGTCCGGTGCCAGGACCGAGCGGCTGCCGCGCGGCCGGCCACGCCGACGTACGTCTGGACTCGGTACGACTGTCGGCCGACGCGATGCTCGGCAGCGGCGGCCAGCCGCTTTCGCTGCTGTGCACGACCGCGCTCGCCTACGGCCGGCTCTCGGTGGCCTGGGGCTGTGTCGGAATCCTGCGCGCCTGCCTGAGCGCGGCGACGGAGCACGCGGCGACCCGCAAGCAGTTCGGCAAACCGCTGGCCGAGCATCAGTTGGTGGCCGGGCATCTGGCCGAGCTGTACACCTATGAGCAGGCGGCGAGCCGGGCCTGCGAGCACGCCAGCCGATGCTGGGACGCCGGCTCCGTCGACCTGGTGATGGGCACGGTGCTGGCCAAGTACGTCAGCGCCCGCGCGGCGGCGCGCGGTGCCGCCCTGGCGGTGCAGGTCACCGGCTCGGCCGGCGCCCTGGAGGGGCACGTGGTGGACCGTGCGTACCGGGACGCGAAGCTGATGGAGATCATCGAGGGCAGCAACGAGATCAGCCAGTTGATGCTGGCCCGGCACGTCGTGGCGACGCGGCGCTGAGAGTCCCGGAGGACCCGGTGAGCGAACAGCCGACCATGGTCAAGTGTGTGGTGTGGGATCTGGACGGGACCCTGTGGCGGGGCACACTCGCCGAGGGAGATGAGGTGCGCCCGTTCGAACGGGCGCGGGAACTGGTCGAGGAGCTGGACCGGCGCGGCATCCTTCAGTCGATCGCCAGCAAGAACGACTACGACCAGGCGTGGGCCGCGCTGGAGAGGTTCGGGCTCGCCGAGTACTTCGTGCTGCCGCAGATCGGCTGGGGGCCGAAGTCCGCCTCTGTGCGGGCGATCGCCGACGGCCTGACGTTCGACGTGGGGACCATGGCGTTCGTGGACGACCGGCCGACCGAGCGCGCCGAGGTGGCCTACCACCTTCCGCGGGTGCGCTGTTACGACGCAGTCGAGGACCTGCCGCGGCTGGCGGAGCTGCCGGAGTTCAGCCCCGTACAGGTGACCGCCGACTCGGCGCGCCGCCGGTCGATGTACCAGGCGGGCTTCCGGCGCACCTCGGCCCAGGAGCGTTTCGCCGGCTCCGACGAGGACTTCCTGCGCACGCTGGATCTGCGTATGGAGATCCAGCGTGCGGGCGAGTCGGACCTCGCGCGGGTCGAGGAGCTGACACTGCGCACGAGCCAGATGAACGCGACGGGAGTGCACTACTCGCTCGGCACGCTGCGCGAGCTGATCGCGGATCCACGGCACGAGGTGCTGATGGCCACACTGGAGGACCGGTTCGGCCCGCACGGCGCGATCGGCATCCTGCTGCTGGAGCGACACCGCCAGGTGTGGCGCCTGAAGCTGCTGGCGACCTCGTGCCGGGTCGTCTCGCTCGGCGCCGGGGCCACGATCATCAACTGGCTGATCGACCAGGCCGCGCGGGCCGGTGTGCACCTGCTGGCGGATTTCCGCAGCACCCCGCGCAACCGGATGATGGAAGTCGCCTACCGGTTCAGCGGATTCACCGCCGAGGTGTGCGACTGCGCGGACACGGTGCCCGGCGCGCGAAGCCCGGAAGGTCTCGTATGCCTGCATCTCGTGCCGGAGCGGCAGCGACTGCTGGACGGGGCGGTCAGCGTCAGCGCCCCCGACCTCGCGCAGCCGCTCGCCGGACGCGCGTGACCGGCTGACGCGCCGTCCGGGTCGGGGACAGCGGCGGAGGCCATGGGCCGTCTCGCCGCCGGTTCCCGGCCCGGCATTTTTTCAGGCTCGGACAACTCGGTTTCGGACGGCCGTCGGCCGCTTCCGCGCCAGCGTCACGCCGTCGGCGATCGGCAGCAGTGAGATGTCGACCCGGTCGTCCTTGAGCAGCCGCGTGTTCAGCTCGCGGACCGCGGCGACCTGGGGATCCGTGTCGGCCGGGTCGACGACGCGGCCGAAGAACAGCGTGTTGTCCACGACGATGAGCCCCTCCTCGCGGACCAGCGCGAGCGAGAGCTCGTAGTACACCGGGTAGTTCTGCTTGTCGCCGTCGATGAACACGAGGTCGAACGATCCCGGCCCGTACTCGGCGAGCAGTTTCTCCAGGGTGTCCGTGGCGTGGCCGATCCGCAGGTCGATCCGGTCGGCGACGCCGGCGCGCTCCCAGTACGCGGCACCGATGTCCGACCACCGCCGATGGAGTTCGCAGGTGATCACACGGCCGCCCGGGGCGAGCGCACGGGCCATGCACAGCGCGCTGTACCCGGTGTAGGTGCCGATGTCGAGCACTCTGCGGCCGCCGGTCAGTCCGACCAGGAGCGCGAGGAACTGGCCCTCCTCGGCCATGACTTGCAGACTGCCGCCGGCCGGCAGCGCCCCGGTCTCCTCGCGCAGTTGCCGAAGGATCTCGTCCTCGCGCAGGGACACCGCTCGCACGTACGCGTGCAGTTCGTTCGAGACGTGCTGCTGATCGGCCATCAGATGACTCCCGTCATTCGGAGTTCCAGCAGGGTCGGCAGGCCCGAGCCTGCGCGAACGGACGACCGCGCGGGGTGGATCGAGCACGTCATTGGCCGAGTTCCCGGTCGAGCAGGTCGAAGACGTCGTCGTCGGAGGCCGAGTCGAAGTCGATCCCGTCCCCCGGCGTCCGTTCGCCGTCGCGGCCGGATCCGCGGCGCTCCTGCCACCGGCTCCGGATCACCTCAAGCCGACCCGTGACCCGGTCCACCAGTTCCTCGTCGCCCTCGTCGGTCTCGTCCAGGCCGGCGAGCACACTCTCCAGTCGGTCGAGCTCGGCGAGGATGGACTCCCGCGCGGAAGGCGGCTGCGGCGTGAGCGCCTGACGGAGCACCGGCACGAGTTCGCGCGGGGTCGGGTGGTTGAACACGAGCGTGGCAGGCAGCCGGAGCCCGGTGAGCGAGCTGATGCGGTTACGGAACTCCACCGCCTTGAGCGAGTCGAAGCCGACTTCCTTGAAGGCCAGGTCCGGTTCCACGTGCCCGGCGTCGGCGTGCCCGAGGACGACGGCGGCCTGGGCACAGACCAGGCCCAGCAGCTCCTCCTCGGCCTGGGCCGCCGGCAGTGCGGCGAGGCGTGCCGCGAGCCCGGCGGCGGAGGGCGCGGCCGACCGGAAGGCCGCCGGTGCGGCGGCGACGAGGGAGCGCAGCACCGCGGGTACGACCCCGCGGGCCCGCAACGCCGCCGGGTCGAGCCGGGTGAGCAGCGGCACGGCGTCCTCCTCCTGGCCGGCTGTCGCGGCGTCGAACAGGGCGAGGCCCAACTCCGCTGTCAGCGGCGGGAGTCCGGCGCCGGTCATCCGCCGGACGGTGGCCTCGTCGACCCGGCCGACTCCGGTCCACGGACCCCAACCGAGCGAGACGGCCGGCAGCCCGACGGCACGGCGGCGGCGGGCCAGTGCGTCGAGGAACGCGTTGGCGGCCGCGTAGTTGCCCTGGCCGGCGCTGCCCGCTGTGCCGGCCATCGAGGAGAAGAGCACGAAGGCGGAAAGGTTCAGGTCGGCGGTGAGCTCGTGCAGGTGCCAGGCGCCGTCCGCCTTGGGCCGCAGCACCGCGTCGAACCGCTCCGGGGTGAGCGAGCTGATCACCCCGTCGTCGAGCACCGCGGCGGCGTGCACGACCGCACTCAGCCGCTGCCCGTGCCGCGCGAGGAGCCCGGCGAGCGCGTCGCGGTCGCCGACGTCGCAAGCCTCGATGTCGACGGTCTGTGCACCGAGGTCGGCGAGGTCGGACGCCAGGTCCGCGGCGCCCTCGGCGGCGGCGCCGCTGCGGCTTACCAGCAGCAGATCACGGACGGCGTGTTCCCGCACGAGGTGCCGGGCGACGAGGCCGGCCAGTCCGCCGGTTCCGCCGGTGATCAGCACTGTGCCGTCGCCCCAGAAAGGCCGGGCCGATTCGTCCTCGGCCCGCGTGACGCGGATCGCCCGCGGCGCGAACAGTTCGCCGCCGCGCACGAGCAGTTCCGGCTCGTCGACGGTCAGGGCGCCGGCCGGGAGCGTGCTGTCGGTGGGGTCGAGGTCGATCAGCGC
Organism: Streptomyces sp. NBC_01506; assembly: GCF_045040295.1. Lineage (NCBI taxonomy): Bacteria > Bacillati > Actinomycetota > Actinomycetes > Kitasatosporales > Streptomycetaceae > Streptomyces > Streptomyces sp. NBC_01506. Next base: position 738,171 of record NZ_CP109422.1, read on the forward strand.
GAGCCGGCCGGGGTCCTCGGCCTGGGCGCTGCGTACCAGCCCGCGCACGGCCGCCGCCGCCAGATCCTTGCCGCTCGCCGCCCCGCGTGTCACGAAGACGAGCCGTGCGCCTTCACCCCGGGAGGCGGAGAGCCACTCCTGGATCAGCGCGAGTGCGTCGGCGGTGGCGGCGCGTACCGAGGCGGGTACGTCGTCGGTGGACGTCGTCACCGGGACCAGGATCGTGGTGGTTTCGGCGGGGAGCGCTGCCAGGTCAGGATAGGCGTGCACGGCGGCGTCGGACACGAGGCCCGTGTCGTCCGCTCCGATGAGAGCCGGCGGCGCGCCGGGCCGGCGACCGGCCGTGACCGCGGTCCAGTCGATGCGATAGCGCGCGTCGGAGACGGCGGCGCGGCGCAGTCCATCGGTGGGCATCGGCCTTGCCACCAGCGCCTCGACGGAGGCCACCGGCGCGCCGCCGGCGTCGGCGAGGCTGATCGAGACGGCGCCGTCTGCGGCAGGGGAGAGCCGTACGCGCACCGCCGGTGCACCCGGACCGTGCAGAGACACGCCGGTCCAGGAGAACGGCAGGCCGTTCCAGCCTTCGCCGTCGGCGCGGGTGGCGAGGGCGCCGGTGTGCAGGCAGGCGTCGAGGAGTGCGGGGTGTAGTCCGTAGCCGGTGCCGTCGACATCTTCGGGTAGCGCGGCCTCGGCGAACAGTTCGTCACCTCGCCGCCATGCCGCGCGCAGGCCCTGGAATGCCGGACCGTAGCCGAATCCGGTGTCGGCCAGCCGCTCGTACAGCCCGGCGACTTCGAGCGGCTGTGCACCGGCCGGGGGCCAGGGCATCGGGTCGAAGGGTTCGATCCGTGCGGCGGCGGCCAGCCGGCCGGAGGCGTGCTCGGTCCACGGAGCCTGCGGATCGTCGGCGGGCCGGGAGTGCACGGTCAGCGAGCGGTCGCCGGACTCGTCGGCGGCACCGGCCCACATCTGGATCCGCGCCTCGGAGTGCTCGGGAAGGAGCAGCGGCGCGGCGAGGGTCAGTTCGGCCACGCTGCCGCAGCCGGTGTCCCCCGCCGCCTTCATGGCGAGTTCCAGGAACGCCGTGCCGGGCACCAGCACGTCGCCGTGCACCGCGTGGTCGGCGAGCCAAGGCTGCATGAGCGTCGAGACGCGCCCCGACCACACGAACGCGCCAGTTCCGGCGATCTCGACCGAGCCGGACAGCAGCGGGTGTGTGTCGCCGCCCTGCGCGTTGCCCACGACGGTCGCGGCGGACCAGTAGCGCTGGTGTTGGAAGGGGTAGGTGGGCAGGTCCACGTGGCGGGCGCCGGTATCCGCGTAATACACGGCCCAGTCCACCGGAACACCATGACTCCACGCATCGGCAAGCGAGGCCACAAAACGATCCAGCCCCCCCTCACCACGACGCAACGTCGACATCACAGCAGCCTCCACACCACTGTCCTCGACCGTCTCCTGCACACTGGCCGTCAGCACCGGATGCGCACTGATCTCGACAAAATGCCGATAACCCGCCCCCAACAACTCACGCACCGCCGGCTCGAACCCCACCGTCAACCGCAAATTGTCCAGCCAATACCCCGCATCCATCACCGCGGACTCAACCACAGACCCCGTCACCGTCGAATAAAACGGCACCACCGGCACCCGCGGCACCACCGGAGCAAGCACCTCAAGAACCTCCGCACCCACCCGGTCCACCTGAGCCGAATGCGACGCGTAATCAACAGCGATCCGCTTCGCCCACACACCCTCCGCCTCCAACACCCCCAACAACTCATCCAACGCATCAGGCACACCCGAAACCACCGTCGACGCCGGACCATTCACCACCGCAAGCGACACACGACCACCCAGACCCGCAATCCGCACCCCCACCTCATCCGCCGACAACGCCACCGACACCATCCCCCCACCACCCGCCAACACCCGCAACGCCCGACTACGCAACGCCACCACCCGCGCACCATCCTCCAACGACAACGCACCCGCCACACACGCCGCAGCAATCTCACCCTGAGAATGACCCACCACCGCCGACGGCTCCACACCACAAGCCCGCCACAACCCCGCCAACGAAACCATCACCGCGAACAACACCGGCTGAACCACATCAACCCGCTCCAGGAGTCCGGCCGGAGCATCCCCCCGCACCACATCCACCAGCGACCAGTCCACATACGGCCCCAACGCCGCCTCACACTCCGCCAACCGCTCCGCAAACACCGGCGACGACTCCAGCAAACCCCGCCCCATACCCACCCACTGCGACCCCTGACCAGGAAACACAAACACCGGCCCCACACCACCCACCGACCGCACCACACCCGACCCACCCACACCCGACCCCACACCCGGCCCACCCACAGCCAGACCATCAAGACCCACCAACAAACCATCCACATCGGACGCCACCACAGCCGCCCGGCACACCATCGCCGAACGCGACACCGCCAACGTACTCCCCACATCCACCACACCACCCCCCACACCCCCACGCACACACGCCGCCAACCGCCCCGCCTGATCCCGCACAGCCCCCACATCACGACCCGACAACACCCACGGCACCACACCCCCCACCACACCCACACCCACACCCACACCCACACCCGCACCACCCACCACCGGCGCCACCTCCACCAACGGCGCCTGCTCCACAATCACATGCGCGTTAGTACCACTCACCCCGAACGACGACACACCCGCACGACGAGAACGACCCGCATCAGGCCACGTACGGTTCTCGCTCACCACGTCGATCGCGCCCGCCGACCAGTCCACCTGCGACGAACGCTCATCCGCATGAAGCGTCGCCGGTACCACACCGTGCCGCATCGCCATGACCATCTTGATCACACCCGCGACCCCCGCCGCCGCCTGCGTATGACCGATGTTGGACTTGACGCTCCCCAACAGCAACGGACGGTCCTGGTCGCGGCCTTGCCCATACGTCGCCAGCAACGCCTGCGCCTCGATCGGATCACCCAGCCGCGTGCCGGTGCCGTGACCATCGACGACGTCCACATCCACCGGGCTCAACCCGGCTCCTGCCAACGCCTGCCTGATCACCCGCTGCTGCGACGGACCATTGGGCGCCGTCAAACCATTCGACGCACCATCCTGATTCACCGCCGACCCACACACCGTCGCCAGCACCGGATGCCCGTTCGCCACCGCGTCGGACAGACGCTCAAGGACCAGGAATCCGGCGCCTTCGGAGAATCCGGTGCCGTCCGCGCCGTCCGCGTACGCCTTGCAACGCCCATCGGGCGAAAGTCCGCCGAGCCGGCCGAAGCCGGCGAACACTGCGGGCGTGGAGAGCACCGTCACACCGCCGGCCACGGCGAGCGCGCACTCACGCTGACGCAGGGCCTGCGCGGCGAGGTGGATCGCGACCAGTGAGGACGAGCACGCCGTGTCGACCGAGATCGCGGCACCTTCGAGCCCGAACCGGTACGCCACTTGGCCGGAGACGACGCTGCCGCTGCCATCGCTGCCGGGGTAGTCGTGGTACATGACGCCGGAGAAGACACCGGTCCGACTGCCGCGCAGCGAGAGCGGATCGATACCCGAACGCTCGAACGCCTCCCAGGCCAGCTCCAGCGCGAGGCGCTGCTGCGGATCGGTGGCCACGGCCTCCTTCGGGCTCATGCCGAAGAACCCGGCGTCGAACTCGGCCGCCGAGTCGAGGAACCCGCCGCCGGCGGAGTAGTAGCGGCCGGGCTCGTCCGCCTCGGGGTCACGCAATGCCGCCAGGTCCCAGCCGCGGTCGGCAGGGAAGGGGGCGATGGCGTCGGTGCCGGAGTCGACCAGGTCCCATAGTTGTTCAGGCGTCGTGACGCCGCCGGGGTATCGGCAGGCCATCCCGACGATGACCACCGGATCGTCGGCCGTACTCACGACAGCGGACGGCACGGCAGCAGCCACGTCGGCGACCGTGCCGGACAACTCGGCCGACACGAAGTCCGCCAGTACGCGGGCGGAGGGATAGTCGAACACCAGCGTCGCCGGCAGCCGCAGACCGGCCGCCGCCGCCAGCCGGTTCCGCAACTCCACAGCCGTCAACGAATCGAACCCGAGCTCGCTGAACGCACGATCGGCATCGAGCGTGGCCGGGGAGCTGTGGCCGAGGACGGCGGCGACTTGTTCCCGCACGAGTTCGAACACTTCGTCGGCCCGCCGTTCCGCGGGAAGCGCGGCGAGCCGCTGGGCCAGGTCCCCGGTTCCGGCCGCACGCCGCCGCGCCGGAGCGTGAACGAGGCTTCGTAGCAATACCGGTAGGTTCTCGCTCCCGCGCAGCGACGCCACATCGATATCGGCCGGCACCACGACCGGCTCCCCACACGCAAGAGCAGCGTCGAACAACTCCAGCCCACGCTGGGCCGACAACGGAACCAGCCCGGCCCGACCGATCCGCGCCCTGCCCCCCTCCGACAGTCCGCCGGTCATCCCCCCATCCGCACCCTCCCACGGACCCCACACCAACGACGTACCCACCAGACCAGCAGCACGGCGAAACCTCACCAACCCATCCACAAACGCATTAGCCGCCGCATAATTCGCCTGCCCCGCACCACCGAACACACCAGCCGCCGACGAGAACACCACAAACGCATCCAGATCCAACCCCACAGTCAACTCATGCAACCACCACGCACCACCCGCCTTCGCCCCCCACACCCCATCCAACCGCTCAGCCGACAACGACTCCACCACCCCGTCATCCAACACCCCCGCCAAATGCACCACCCCACTCAACCGATCCCGATACCGATCCACCAAACCCGCCACCGCATCACGATCACCAACATCACACCCCTCAACAACAACCCGCCCACCCAGACCAGCCACCCACCCCGGCACCACCCCACCCCGATTCACCAACACCAGATCCCGCACCCCATACCGCTCCACCAAATGCCCCACCACCAACCGCCCAAGCCCACCCGTACCACCAGTCACCAACACCACACCACCACCAAACGACACACCACCACTCTCACCACTCCCACCGCCCACCCGCACCAGACGCGGAACCAGAACCTCCCCCTCCCGCACCCACAACTCCGGCTCACCCGAACCCCACACCCCCGCCGGAACCCCACCCACCCCAACACCATCACCATCGACATCGACATCGACATCGACCAGACCAAACCGACCCGGATGCTCCACCTGCGCACTACGCACAAGACCCCACACCCCCGACGCCCCCACATCCCCACCCGACACCGCACCCGACGTCCGAAACACCAACCTCGAACCCCCGAACCGCTCCTCCCCCAACCACCCCTGCACCAACCCCAGAACCCGCGCACACACACCACCCACAGACCCCGAAACCCCAACCACCACCACATCCGGCACCACATCCGGCACCTCGACCAACGACACCACATCCCCCTCCAACACCACACACGACCCCAACTCACCAACCAACGAACCAGCCCCAACCCACTCCACCCCCCACAACCCATCACCACGACCCAACCGCTCACCCGACACCGGACGGGCGACGAGGGATCGCACGGACGCGACCGCCGCTCCGGCAGCATCGACGGCTTCGATCGACACCGCGCCGTCCGCAGCCGGAGTCACGCGAACGCGGACCTTCGAAGCGCCGACCGCGTGCAGTGCCACACCAGTCCACGAGAACGGAACTCGACCCTCAACGTCCGCGTCCGCGTCCGCGTCCGTGCGCAGGAGTGCTCCGGTGTGCAGGCAGGCATCGAACAATGCCGGGTGCAGGCCGAATGCCTCGGCATCCGTGGCGCCTGACGGCAGCTCGACCTCGGCGAAGACGTCATCTCCGCGTCGCCACGCCGCACGCAGCCCACGGAACAGCGGACCATATTCAAACCCGATGTCCCCGAATTGGTCGTAGACGTCTGCGACATCCAACTGCTGCGCGCCTTCCGGAGGCCAGACGGCGGCGTCGAAAGGTACTGCGACGGGGGGTTGCGACGGCGCCAGGATGCCCGAAGCACACAGCGTCCAGGGCCGGCCGGGGCCAACGTCCGGTTGGCGCGCCTGGATGGTGATGGTGCGTCGGCCGGCCTCGTCCGGCGCGTCGACACGCACCTGGATCGCGACGCCACCCTGCGCGGGCAGGACCAGCGGCGCGGGCAGGGTCAGCTCTTCGACGCAACCGCAGCCGACCTCGTCGGCGGCGCGCAGAGCCAGTTCCAGGAATCCGGTGGCCGGGAAGACCACGGATCCGCGAATCACGTGCTCACTCAGCCACGGCTCGGCGTCCACGGAAAGCCGGCCGGTGAGCACGACCTCGCCGTTGTCCGCGAGTTCGACCGCCGCGCCCAGCAGCGGATGTTCGAGGCTGTCCAGGCCGAGCGCCGCCGCGCCCGCTCCGACGACTCCAGGTCGCGGCCAGTAGCGCTCGTGTTGGAAGGGGTAGGTGGGCAGGTCGATGCGGCGTGCACCCGAGCCGGCGAAGAACTCACGCCATTTCACCGACAGGCCGCTGACATACAGCGCGCCGAGTGTGGCCAGCACGCAGCGCTCCTCGTCCTGCTCCTTACGCAGCGGGGCAGCGGTCACACTCTGCACGTCGTCGCCGTCGCTCTGGGCTACGAGGCCGGACAGCGTCCCACCCGGACCCGCCTCGACGAACCGCGTCACACCCTCAGCCCGCAACCGCGCCACCGCATCAGCGAACCGCACCGGCTCACGCACCTGCCGCACCCAGTATTCGGGATCACACATATCCGCACCCACCGACAGCGAGGAGACCACCTCAAGCACCGGCCGCTCGAACGTCAACCCCTCCACCACACCCCGGAACTCCTCAAGCATCGGCTCCATCAACGACGAATGGAACGCATGCGAAACCCGCAACCGCCGCGAACGACGACCCGCGAACCGCGCCACCACCCCATCCACCGCCGACACCTCACCCGACACCACCACCGACCCCACACCATTCACCGCAGCCAACGACACCCCCGCACCCAACCACGGCAAAACCTCAGCCTCCGACACCTCCAACGCCACCATCACCCCACCAACAGCCAACCCATCCATCAACCGACCCCGAGCAGACACCAACACACACGCATCCGCCAACGACAACACCCCCGCCACATACGCCGCCGCCACCTCCCCCACCGAATGACCCACCACAAACTCCGGCACCACACCAAACGACTCCAACAACCGGAACAACCCCACCTCCACCGCGAACAAACCCGGCTGCGCCCACCCCGTCCGCTCCAACACCCCCGAATCCACACCCCACAACACACCCCGCAACCCCGGATCAAGATGCGACAACACCTCATCAAAAGCCCCCGCAAACACCGGGAACCGCTCATACAACCCCCGCCCCATCCCCACCCACTGCGACCCCTGCCCCGGAAACACAAACCCCGTACGACCCTCCAACACCACACCACGCGCTACCTCGTCCGGCCTGTCATCACCGGCCGCAAGCAGTACCGCGCGATGCGCGAACCCGGACCGCTCCGTCAGCGAGAACCCCACGTCCGCCGAAGGGGCCGACCCCGCCAGCGCATTGAGCTGCGCCACCAGCGCGTCCAGCCCTTCAGCCGACCGTGCGGATACCATCCACGGCACTGGGCCCCCTCCCGCAGGGGACTGCGCCGGATCGACCATCGGCTCGGGCTGTTCCAGGATCACGTGCGCGTTCGTCCCGCTGATCCCGAACGACGACACACCGGCCCGACGCACCCGACCCGCATCAGGCCACGCCGCCGGCTCCGTGACCAACTCGACCGCGCCCGCCGACCAGTCCACCTGCGACGACGGCTCGTCCGCGTACAACGTCGGCGGCACGACACCGTGTCGCATCGCCTGCACCATCTTGATCACGCCCGCGACCCCCGCCGCCGCCTGCGTATGACCGATGTTGGACTTCACGCTGCCCAGCAGCAACGGCGTCTCACGGTCCTGGCCGTACGTGGCCAGCAACGCCTGCGCCTCGATCGGATCACCGAGCGTCGTGCCGGTGCCGTGACCATCGACGACGTCCACGTCAGCCGGGCTCAAGCCGGCTCCTGCCAACGCCTGCCGGATCACCCGCTGCTGCGACGGGCCGTTCGGCGCCGTCAAACCGTTGCTCGCGCCGTCCTGATTCACCGCCGACCCACGGACAATGGCGAGCGCCCGGTGTCCGTTCGCCACCGCGTCGGACAGGCGCTCCAACACGACGACGCCCACGCCCTCGGACCAGCCCGTGCCGCCGGCGGAATTCGAATACGATCGGCAGCGCCCGTCCAGCGAGAGACCACCCTGGCGTGAGAACTCCGTGAAGGTGTGCGGAGTAGCCATGACGGTGACGCCGCCGGCCAGGGCCAATGTGCACTCACCGCCGCGCAACGACTGCGCGGCCAGGTGGAGCGCCACCAGCGACGACGAACACGCCGTGTCCACCGTCACCGCCGGGCCCTCAAGCCCCAACGAATACGCGACGCGACCGGACACGATGCTCGGAGAGCTGCCGTTGCCCCGGAATCCGTCAAACTGAGCGCCGGTCAGCAGATCGCGGTAGTCGCTGTACATGACGCCGGCGAAGACACCGGTCCGACTGCCGCGCAGCGCGAGCGGATCGATACCCGAACGCTCGAACGCCTCCCACGACGCCTCCAGCAGCAGCCGCTGCTGCGGATCCATCGCCACCGCCTCACGCGGCGAAATCCCGAAGAACCCCGCATCGAACTCAGCCGCCTCGAACAGGAACCCGCCCGAACCAGTCGACGAACTCTCCCGCAACGCCGCCAGGTCCCAGCCACGATCGGCAGGGAAGGGGGCGATGGCGTCACGACCGTCCGCGACCAGATCCCACAGATCCTCCGGGGAGCGCACGCGGCCCGGATAGCGGCACGCCATCCCCACGATGACCACCGGATCGTCGGCCGTACTCACAAGAGCAGGCGGCAGGACCGACGCCGATTCCGCCACGCTGCCGGACAGCTCGGTCATGATGAACCCGGCGAGCGCCTGAGCAGACGGATAGTCGAACACCAGCGTTGCCGGCAGCCGCAGACCGGTCACCGCCGCCAGTCGGTTCCGCAACTCCACAGCCGTCAACGAATCGAACCCGAGCTCGCTGAACGCACGATCCGGATCCACCGCCGCGGCAGATCCGTAGCCCAGGACTCCAGCGGTCTGCTGCCGTATCAGGGTCAGCAGTTCTTCGGCACGCCGAGTCGACGGAAGGCCGGCCAGCCGCCTGACGAGGTCGCGTGTGCCCGCCGTTCGGCGTCGGGGCGAGGCCGGGACGAGGCTTCGTAGCAATACCGGTAGGTTCTCGCTCCCGCGCAGCGACGCCACATCGATATCGGCCGGCACCACGACCGGCTCCCCACACGCAAGAGCGGCATCGAACAACTCCAGCCCCCGCTCGGCCGACAACGGAACCAGCCCGGCCCGACCGATCCGCGCCCTGCCCCCCTCAGACAACCCCCCAGTCATCCCCCCGTCAGAACCCTCCCACGGACCCCACACCAACGACGTACCCACCAGACCAGCAGCACGGCGATACCTCACCAACCCATCCACAAACGCATTAGCAGCCGCATAATTCGCCTGCCCCGCACCACCGAACACACCAGCCGCCGACGAGAACACCACAAACGCATCCAGATCCAACCCCACAGTCAACTCATGCAACCACCACGCACCACCCGCCTTCGCCCCCCACACCCCATCCAACCGCTCAGCCGACAACGACTCCACCACCCCGTCATCCAACACCCCCGCCAAATGCACCACCCCACTCAACCGATCCCGATACCGATCCACCAAACCCGCCACCGCATCACGATCACCAACATCACACCCCTCAACAACAACCCGCCCACCCAGACCAGCCACCCACCCCGGCACCACCCCACCCCGATTCACCAACACCAGATCCCGCACCCCATACCGCTCCACCAAATGCCCCACCACCAACCGCCCAAGCCCACCCGTACCACCAGTCACCAACACCACACCACCACCAAACGACACACCACCACCCCCACCACTCTCACCACTCCCACCACCCACCCGCACCAGACGCGGAACCAGAACCTCCCCCTCCCGCACCCACAACTCCGGCTCACCCGAACCCCACACACCCGCCGGAACCCCACCCACCCCAACACCATCGACATCGACCAGACCAAACCGACCCGGATGCTCCACCTGCGCACTACGCACCAGACCCCACACCCCCGACGCCCCCACATCCCCACCCGACACCGCACCCGACGTCCGAAACACCAACCTCGAACCCCCGAACCGCTCCTCCCCCAACCACCCCTGCACCAACCCCAGAACCCGCGCACACACACCACCCACAGACCCCGAAACCCCAACCACCACCACATCCGGCACCACATCCGGCACCTCAACCAACGACACCACATCCCCCTCCAACACCACACACGACCCCAACTCACCAACCAACGAACCAGCCCCAACCCACTCCACCCCCCACAACCCATCACCACGACCCAACCGCTCACCCGACACCGGGCGGAAGGTCAGCGAGGCCACGGACGCGAGCGGGACGCCGGTCGTGTCCGTGACGGCGAGGGCGACCGATCCGTCAGCGCGTCGGGTCAGCCGAACACGGGCTGCGGTGCAGCCCCGGGTGTGGACCGACACACCAGTCCACGAGAACGGCACCACGCGGTGGTGGCGGCCGTCGTTGTCAGCCGAGATGGTGGTGTCGTCGGCCAGGAGAGCGTGCAGGCAGGCGTCGAGCAGCGCCGGGTGCACGCCGAACGACTCGGCATCGGCGGTGTCCTCCGGCAGCTCGACCTCGGCGAAGAACTCCTCTCCCCGGCGCCACAAGGCCGTCAGCCCCTGGAATGTCAGGCCGTAGTCGAACCCGGACTCGGCGGCCGTGGCATAGAGGTCGGTCGTGTCCACGGGGAGAGCATCGGCCGGGGGCCATTGTGAGCGGTCGACCTCGGTCGGGACTTCGTCGGGGCAGACAACGCCGCTCGCGTGCAGAACCCACTCTCGCGTGGCATCCGTCCTGGAGCGGACGGCCAGCGTCCTGCGGCCGGTTTCGTCCGGCGGCGCTATGGTGACCTGCACCGTGACGGCGTCGTCGAGCACAAGCGGCGCGGCAAGTGTGAGCTCCTCGACCTGTAGGCAACCGACCTGGTCGGCGGCACACAGCGCCATCTCCAGCAGTGCGGTGCCGGGCACCAGTGCGGAGCCGAGAATGACGTGATCGGCGAGCCACGGCTGGGCGGCGACCGACAGCCGGCCGGTGAGCAGGAATCCTCCGGTGTCGGCCAGTTCGACCGCCGCGCCCAGCAGCGGATGTTCGAGGCTGTCCAGGCCGGCCGCCGCGCCCGCTCCGACGACTCCAGGTCGCGGCCAGTAGCGCTCGTGTTGGAAGGGGTAGGTGGGCAGATCGATGCGGCGCGCACCGGTGCCGGTGAACCACTCGGCCCACTTCACACCGGTGCCGTTCACATAGAGCGCGGCAAGCGCCGCAAGCAAACCAGTCGCTTCCTCCTCAACCTTACGCAGCGGAGCAGCCGTCACACTCTGGAGAGTGTCGCCCTCGGCCTGCGCCACCAGCGCGCACAGCGTCCCACCGGGACCCGCCTCGACGAACCGCGTCACACCCTCAGCCCGCAACCGCGCCACCGCGTCGGCGAACCTCACCGGCTCACGCACCTGCCGCACCCAATACTCAGGATTACTCATATCGGCATCCGCAGACAGCGACGAGACCAACGTCAAAGCAGGCCGCCGGAACGTCAACCCCTCCACCACACCCCGGAACTCCTCGAGCATCGGCTCCATCAACGGCGAATGGAACGCGTGCGAGACCCGCAACCGGCGTGCACGACGGCCCGCGAACCGCGCCACCACCTCATCCACCGCCGACGCCTCACCCGACACCACCACCGACTTCGGACCGTTGACCGCAGCCAACGACACCCCCGCACCCAACCACGGCAAAACCTCAGCCTCCGACACCTCCAACGCCACCATCACCCCACCAACAGCCAACCCATCCATCAACCGACCCCGAGCGGACACCAGAGCAGCGGCGTCCGCCAACGACAACACCCCCGCCACATACGCCGCCGCCACCTCCCCCACCGAATGACCCACCACAAACTCCGGCACCACACCAAACGACTCCAACAACCGGAACAGCGCCACCTCCACCGCGAACAAACCCGGCTGCGCCCACCCCGTCCGCTCCAACGCCTCCGAATCCACACCCCACAACACACCCCGCAACCCCGGATCAAGATGCGACAACACCTCATCCAAAGCCCCAGCGAACACCGGGAACCGCTCATACAACCCCCGCCCCATCCCCACCCACTGCGACCCCTGCCCCGGAAACAGCAGGACCGTCCCGCCCTCAACCGCCGCACCCCGGGCCACCACACCGCCGCCATCAGGCAGCGCCACCACCCGATGCACGAACTCTGAACGCGCCGCCAGGGAGAAGCCGACATCCGCCGGCGAGACCCCGCTCAACTCGCTCAGCCGCTCCATCTGAATGTCGAGCCCCGACTCCGACCGCGCCGACACCACCCACGGCACCAGGTCGCCGTCCACCGGCGACTCCACCGGGGGGCGATCGACCATCGGCTCGGGCTGTTCCAGGACCACGTGCGCGTTCGTCCCGCTGATCCCGAACGACGACACACCCGCACGACGAGGACGACCCGCATCAGGCCACGTACGGTTCTCGCTCACCACGTCGATCGCGCCCGCCGACCAGTCCACCTGCGACGAGCGCTCATCCGCATGAAGCGTCGCCGGTACAACACCGTGCCGCATCGCCATGACCATCTTGATCACACCCGCGACCCCCGCCGCCGCCTGCGTATGACCGATGTTGGACTTCACACTCCCCAGCAGCAACGGCGTCTCACGGTCCTGGCCGTACGTGGCCAGCAACGCCTGCGCCTCGATCGGATCACCCAACCGCGTACCGGTGCCATGCCCCTCCACCACGTCCACGTCGGCCGGGCTCAACCCGGCCCCCGCCAACGCCTGCCGGATCACCCGCTGCTGCGACGGGCCGTTCGGCGCCGTCAAACCGTTCGACGCACCATCCTGATTCACCGCCGACCCACGCACCACCGCCAACACCCGATGACCATTCGTTGTCGCATCCGACAGGCGCTCCAACACGACGACGCCCACGCCCTCGGACCAGCCGGCGCCGTCGGCCGCTTCCGAGTACGACTTGCATCGGCCGTCGGCGGCCAATCCGCCCTGGCGGGTCGACTCGGGGAACATGTCGGGCGCGACCATGACGGTGACGCCGCCGGCCAGGGCCAATGTGCACTCACCGCCGCGCAACGACTGCGCGGCCAGGTGGAGCGCCACCAGCGACGAGGAACACGCCGTGTCCACCGTCACCGCCGGGCCCTCGAGCCCGAACGAATACGCGACGCGACCGGACACGATGCTGGGTGCACTGCTGTTGGCGCGGTGGCCGGCGTACTGAGCGCCGGTCAGAAGGTTGCGGTAGTCGCTGTACATGACGCCGGCGAAGACACCGGTCCGGCTGCCGCGCAGCGCGAGCGGATCGATACCCGAACGCTCGAACGCCTCCCACGACGCCTCCAGCAGCAGCCGCTGCTGCGGATCCATCGCCACCGCCTCACGCGGCGAAATCCCGAAGAACCCCGCATCGAACTCAGCCGCCTCGAACAGGAACCCGCCCGAACCAGTCGACGAACTCTCCCGCAACGCCGCCAGGTCCCAGCCGCGGTCGGCAGGGAAGGGGGTGATGGCGTCGGTGCCGGAGTCGACCAGGTCCCATAGTTGTTCAGGCGTCGTGACGCCGCCGGGGTATCGGCAGGCCATCCCGACGATGACCACCGGATCGTCGGCCGTGCTCACGACAGCGGGCGGCACGGCAGCAGCCACGTCGGCGACCGTGCCGGACAACTCGGCCGACACGAACCCTGCCAGCGCGCGGGCGGAGGGATAGTCGAACACCAGCGTCGCCGGAAGCCGCAGACCGGCCGCCGCCGCCAGCCGGTTCCGCAACTCCACAGCCGTCAACGAATCGAACCCGAGCTCACTGAACGCACGATCCGGATCCACCGCCGCGGCAGATCCGTAGCCCAGGACCGCGGCGACCTGCCTACGCACCAGATCAAGCAGCACCTCCTTGCGCCGCTCGACCGGCACACCGTCCAGCGCCTCGCCGGCCGCGACGCGACGTTGTACCGGCATGCGAACGAGGCTTCGTAGCAATACCGGTAGGTTCTCGCTCCCGCGCAGCGACGCCACATCGATATCGGCCGGCACCACGACCGGCTCCCCACACGCAAGAGCGGCATCGAACAACTCCAGCCCCCGCTCGGCCGACAACGGAACCAGCCCGGCCCGACCGATCCGCGCCCTGCCCCCCTCAGACAACCCCCCAGTCATCCCCCCGTCAGAACCCTCCCACGGACCCCACACCAACGACGTACCCACCAGACCAGCAGCACGGCGATACCTCACCAACCCATCCACAAACGCATTAGCAGCCGCATAATTCGCCTGCCCCGCACCACCGAACACACCAGCCGCCGACGAGAACACCACAAACGCATCCAGATCCAACCCCACAGTCAACTCATGCAACCACCACGCACCACCCGCCTTCGCCCCCCACACCCCATCCAACCGCTCAGCCGACAACGACTCCACCACCCCGTCATCCAACACCCCCGCCAAATGCACCACCCCACTCAACCGATCCCGATACCGATCCACCAAACCCGCCACCGCATCACGATCACCAACATCACACCCCTCAACAACAACCCGCCCACCCAGACCAGCCACCCACCCCGGCACCACCCCACCCCGATTCACCAACACCAGATCCCGCACCCCATACCGCTCCACCAAATGCCCCACCACCAACCGCCCAAGCCCACCCGTACCACCAGTCACCAACACCACACCACCACCAAACGACACACCACCACCCTCACCACTCTCACTACTCTCACCACCCACCCGCACCAGACGCGGAACCAGAACCTCCCCCTCCCGCACCCACAACTCCGGCTCACCCGAACCCCACACCCCCGCCGGAACCCCACCCACCCCAACACCATCAACATCAACATCACCATCGACATCAACCAGACCAAACCGACCCGGATGCTCCACCTGCGCACTACGCACCAGACCCCACACCCCCGACGCCCCCACATCCCCACCCGACACCGCACCCGACGTCCGAAACACCAACCTCGAACCCCCGAACCGCTCCTCCCCCAACCACCCCTGCACCAACCCCAGAACCCGCGCACACACACCACCCACAGACCCCGAAACCCCAACCACCACCACATCCGGCACCACATCCGGCACCTCAACCAACGACACCACATCCCCCTCCAACACCACACACGACCCCAACTCACCAACCAACGAACCAGCCCCAACCCACTCCACCCCCCACAACCCATCACGAGGACTGCCCGACTGGGCCGCCGGAGCGCGCAGGACCAGCGACTCGACGGAGGCCACGGGGTTGCCCGCCGGGTCGGTGAGTTCCGCAGAGACCGTGTCCTCGGCCGTCCGGCTCATCCGGACCCGTACCGTGGTCGCACCCGTGGCGTGCACGGTGACGCCGGTCCACGAGAACGGCACGGCAGCCGCCATCCCGGCGACGGCCGTCACGTGCAGCGAGGCGTCGAGCAGCGCGGGATGCACCCCGAATCCGCTGACGTCGGTGCCCGCCGGCAACGCGACCTCGGCGAACACCTCTCCGCCCCGGCGCCAGGCCGTGCGCAGCCCGCGGAACAGCGGACCGTACACGAACCCTGACTCCGCAATCCGCTCGTAGAAGCCGTCCAGATCAACGGGTTCGGCGCCGGTCGGCGGCCAGTCGACCGTAGCGGAAGGGGCGGTTGACGCCCGAGCCGGCGAAAGCGTGCCGGCGGCGTGCTCGGTCCAGGAGTCCGACCCGTCGGCGCGGGAGCGGATGGTGACGGAACGGCAGCTCGACGCATCGGCCTCGCCGACGCGCACCTGCACGAGAACCGACTCTTTGGCGGAGAAGATCAACGGTGCGGCGAGCGTCAATTCGTCGACGCCCGCGCAGCCGGCCTCGTCGGCGGCGCGCACGGCCATGTCGAGCAGGGCTGTGCCGGGCAGCAGCGCCGAACCGAGAATGACGTGATCGGCGAGCCACGGCTGGGCGGCGACCGACAGCCGGCCGGTCAGAATCAGGCCGTCATCGGAGAGATCGACCGACCCGGTCAGCAGCGGATGTCCGGTCGGCTCCAGACCGGTCCCGCTGATGTCGGTGCCCGGTGTGATGGACGGCCAGAAGCGTTCGTGCTGGAAGGGGTAGGTGGGCAGGTCGATGCGGCGTGCGCCGGAGCCGGTGAACCACTCGGCCCACTTCACACCGGTGCCGTTCACATAGAGCGCGGCAAGCGCCGCAAGCAAACCAGTCGCTTCCTCCTCAACCTTACGCAGCGGGGCAGCCGTCACACTCTGCACGCCGTCACCGTTGTCACCGCCGTCGCCGTCGCTCCGGGCTACGAGGCCCGACAGCGTCCCACCCGGACCCGCCTCGACGAACCGCGTCACACCCTCAGCCCGCAACCGCGCCACCGCATCAGCGAACCGCACCGGCTCACGCACCTGCCGCACCCAGTATTCGGGATCGGCCATATCCGCGCCCACCGACAACGACGAAACCACATCAAGCACCGGCCGACGGAACGTCAACCCCTCCACCACACCCCGGAACTCCTCGAGCATCGGCTCCATCAACGGCGAATGGAACGCGTGCGAGACCCGCAACCGCCGCGAACGACGACCCGCGAACCGCGCCACCACCCCATCCACCGCCGACACCTCACCCGACACCACCACCGACCCCACACCATTCACCGCAGCCAACGACACCCCCGCACCCAACCACGGCAAAACCTCAGCCTCCGACACCTCCAACGCCACCATCACCCCACCAACAGCCAACCCATCCATCAACCGACCCCGAGCAGACACCAGCACACACGCATCCGCCAACGACAACACCCCCGCCACATACGCCGCCGCCACCTCCCCCACCGAATGACCCACCACAAACTCCGGCACCACACCAAACGACTCCAACAACCGGAACAACCCCACCTCCACCGCGAACAAACCCGGCTGCGCCCACCCCGTCCGCTCCAACACCCCCGAATCCACACCCCACAACACACCCCGCAACCCCGGATCAAGATGCGACAACACCTCATCAAAAGCCCCAGCGAACACCGGGAACCGCTCATACAACCCCCGCCCCATCCCCACCCACTGCGACCCCTGCCCCGGAAACACAAACCCCGTACGACCCTCCGACACCACACCTTCAGCCACGCCGGCCGGGAACTCGCCACGGGACAAGGCGGCCAGTCCTTCGGCCATCGCCTCCTCTTCGGTCCCGAAGACCACCGCGCGATGCCCCAACTCCGCACGTGTCGTCACCAGCGAAAGACCGACATCCGCCAGATCGAGCCCGTCGTCACCGACTACCGTCAGCAGGCGGCCGGCCGCCGCCCGTACCGCCGCACCCGACTTGCCCGATACCACCCACGGCACCGGACCACCGGCGCCCGCCTCGCCGTGCTCCGCTTCGGTGATCTGCGACTTCTCCGCTACCGGTGCCTGCTCCAGCAGCACATGCGCGTTCGTCCCGCTGATCCCGAACGCCGAGACGCCGGCGCGACGGGGACGGCCGGTGGCGGGCCACTCGGTGCGTTCGAGCAGCAGGTCGACCGATCCGGCCGACCAGTCCACGTTTGTACTCGGCTCGTCGACGTGCAACGTCGGCGGCAGGACGCCGTGCCGCATCGCCATCACCGTCTTGATGACACCCGCGATGCCCGCCGCGGCCTGGGTGTGACCGATGTTGGACTTCACCGAACCGAGCAGCAGCGGACGGTCCCGGTCGCGGTCCTGTCCGTACGCGGCCAGCAACGCCTGCGCCTCGATCGGATCACCCAACCGCGTTCCGGTGCCGTGCGCCTCGACGGCGTCGATCGCGCTCGCCGGCAGTTGCGCGTCGGCCAGGGCGGCCATGATGACACGCTGCTGCGAGGGGCCGTTGGGCGCGGTCAGGCCGCTGCTCGCGCCGTCCTGGTTGACGGCCGAGCCGCGCACCACGGCCAGGATCGGATATCCCTCGCGCTCCGCGTCCGAAAGCCGCGCCAGCAGCACAGCGCCGACGCCCTCAGCCCAGGCGGTGCCGTCGGCCGCGTCGGCGAACGCCTTGGCCCGCCCGTCGGCCGCCAGGCCACGCTGTCGGGAGAACTGAACGAACAGGCGCGGGGTGGGCATTACGCCGACGCCGCCGGCCAGCACCAGATCGCTCTCGCCCCAGCGCAGTGCCCGGACCCCGAGGTGGATGGCCACCAACGCGGACGAGCACGCCGTGTCGATCGACAGGGCGGGCCCCTCGAGTCCGAGGGCGTACGAGATCCGTCCGGACATGACGCTCACCGCGTTGCCGGTGAGCAAGTGGCCTTCGCTGTCCTTGGCGTGCCCGGCCAGCTCCGCGTAGCCGACCTCGGCGCCGCCGATGAATACCCCGGTCCGGCTGCCGCGCAGCGAAACGGGGTTGATGCGCGCGCTTTCGACGGTCTCCCATGCCGTCTCCAGCAGCAGCCGGTGCTGCGGATCCATCGCCACCGCCTCACGCGGCGAGAGACCGAAGAAGTCCGCGTCGAAGCCGCCGATCCCGTCGATGAACCCGCCATGCCGGACGTAGCTGGTGCCCGGCTGATCGGGGTCCGGATCGTAGAGCGATTCCAGGTCCCAGCCGCGATCGCCCGGCACGGTGGAGATGGCGTCGGTGCCGGCCTCGACCAGCCGCCACAGGTCCTCCGGCGAGTTGACGTCGCCGGGGAACCGGCACGCCATCCCCACGATCGCGATCGGTTCGCTGTCCCTGGCCTCGATCAGCTCGAGCCGCTGCCTGGTGTCCTGCAAGTTGGTGGTGACCAGCCGCAGGTACTCGCGCAGCTTGTCTTCGGAACTGGACATCGCGATGCCTCCGGCTGACGAACGGTGAGGTGCGGGCTGAGCAGCGCTCAGCCGGTGTGTGCGGACCTGTCCCCGGCGACCTGCTCGTCGACGATCTGGGTCTTGAGCCATTCCTCGACGATCTGCGCCGTGGCTGCGGAATCCTCGCGGGCGAGGGAGACGTGGTTGGCGTCGACCTCGCGCACGACGGCGGTCTCGACCACCGGCGGCGCCGGATTGTGACCGGGTTCGAACTGGCCTTCGAACAGAGGCTTGGTCGACCGGACGAGCAGGACCGGCGCGCTGGTCGGGGTGAAGGTCATCGTCTGGAGCAGCGCGGCCCAACGGCCCATCGCCGAGAGCCTGGAGTTCGTCAGCCGGAACGGGATACTCGAGGTCCGGGCGAAGTTGATCCGCATCATCTGGGTGAAGTCGATGCCCTCGTCGTGGCTGTGCGTGAGGCTGAGGGTGTCGAGCAGGACCACGGCCTCCGGCTTGATGCCCCAGGTGGTCTCCATGAGCCCCGCCGCGGTGTAGGCCAGCGTCCCGCCCGACGAGTGCCCCATCAGCACGAACGGCCGGCCGTCGGCGGCGCGCAGCGCGCTCTCCGCGATGGACTTGACCGCGACCTCGGCATTTCCTGGCAGGTGCTCGCCGGGTGTGAAGCCGAGCAGCGGCAGCGCGCTCACCTTGCGCACGCCCCGCCAGTGCGCGGCGAGCGCGGCGTACTGCTGTGGGCCCGCGTTGGCCGTCGGGGTGCTGACGCAGATGAGCGGCGGATGGGCGGGACCGTCCGCCAGCGTCACCGGCCACGGCAGGTCCGCCAGCTCGGCGGTGACCTCGACGCTGGGCCGGATCGCGGCCACCGCCTTGATCATGGTCCTGATCTCGCCGTCCTTGCCGCCGGATGCGAGCGCGTCCAGGAACATGGACTCGAGCGAGTCGGATTCGGGCTCGACGCCGACGGCCGGAGCGCTGGTCGTGGACAGCCCGGCGCGCAACTGGTCGGCCAGGGCGGTCGGCGTCCCGGCGTCGAAGACCAGCGTGGCCGGCAACTGCAGGCCGGTCGCGGTGGACAGCCGGTTACGCAGCTCGACCGAGGTGAGCGAGTCGAAGCCGAGCTCCATGAACTGCTTGGCGCGGTCCGGCTCCGAGACGCCGGCCATGCCGAGGACGGCCGCGGATTCCGCGTAGACCAGTTCAAGCACGGCCTGCGTCTGCTGCTCCGGGTCCATCGCCGCCAACCGCTGCTTGAGCGTCGCTGCTTCGGCCTCGCCGGCTGCGGTCGCCTGCCGCCGAACGCCCTTGACCAGGCCCCGGAACAGCGGCGGAAGGGCTCCCGGCGCCTGGCCAGGGCCGACCGGTCGGCCCTGCGGCACCAGGAAGGCCCCGCCGGTGGCCACCGCGGCGTCGAAGAGTGCCAGCGCCTGGTCGGGGCCGAGGCTCTGCCCGGCGGTGGCGGCCAGTCGTCGGGTGACCTCCGTCGCGCTGCCGGCCATCCCGTCCGCTATCTCCCAGGCCGGCCAGGCGATGCTCTGTCCGGGCAGCCCGTCGGCCGACCGTCGGTATGCCAGTGCGTCGAGCACCAGGTTCGCGGCGGCATAGCCGGCCTGTCCGGGGGAGCCCATGATCCCGGCGATCGACGAGAACATGATGAACGCGGCCAGGTCGAGGCTCTTGGTCGCCTCGTGCAGGTGCCAGGCCCCGTCCGCCTTGGGCGCGAGGACGGCACCGAGGCGGTCGGGAGTCAGCGAGGTGAGCACGCCGTCGTCGAGTGTCCCGGCGGCGTGGATCACGGCGGTGAGCGGATGGGCGGCGGGAATTGAGGCGACCAGGGCCGAGACGGCATCGGGGTCGGAGACATCGCACGCGGAGACGGTGACCGTCGCCCCGGCGCCGGCCAGTTCGTCGCGCAGTTCGGCGACGCCCGGGGCGTCCGGCCCGCGTCGGCTCGCGAGATGGAGGTGCCCGACGCCGCGAACGGTCACGAGACGGCGGGCCAGCAGCGCGCCGATCCCGCCGGTGCCCCCGGTGATCAGGACCGTCCCGTTCTCGTCCCATTCAGGGGCCGAAGGCTCCCCGGAGGCGGCGGTCACCCGGGCGAACCTTCCGGCGCGCACCTCGCCGTCGCGGATGACGAACTGGCCCTCGTCCCGGGCGGCGAGCAACCGTGCGACCGGCAGCGGCCCGGAGTGCTCGCCTTGCAGGTCGGCCAGGATGAACCGGTCCGGGTGCTCGGACTGGGCGGAGCGGACCATCCCCCAGACGGCGGCGGCGGCCAGGTCACCACCGGTGACCGCGTCCTCGGTGAGCACGATCAGCGGCACCCCGGCCAACTTGGTGTCGGCGAGCCAGCGCTGCATGAGTTCGAGCGCGCGGGCGGCAAGCGCGTGCGGGGACCGCGGCGTCCGGTCGGCGCCCGCGTCGTCGAGCAGATCGCAGACGGGCAGCAGCACGGCGGTCTCGGCGCCGGTCAGCTCGTCCGCGGAGGCCACTCCGGCGCCGATCTCCCAGCGGTCCCGACCCAGCACCACGCAGCCCGCGGGCACGGCCCGGCTCGAGTCGGCAGCCGCAGCGGGCTCGGTCGCGGTCGCGGTCGCGGTCGCGGTCTCGGTCTCGGTCTCGGTCTCGGCGAGCGGAATCCAGTCCAGTTTCAGCAGGGTGCCTTGGCCGGGGACGCCCGCCGGTGCCGCCGACGGCGCCCGCAGTGTCAGGGATCGCACCCGCATCACGGGCCGGCCGGCCGGGTCGACGGCCGTCACCTCGGCCGTCGCGTCGCCCAGGTTCCGGATTCTCGCCCGCAGTCGGGACGCGCCCGTCGCGTTCAGCACCACCCCGCTCCACGAGAACGGCACCCGCGTGATGCCCGGGGTTCCGACGCCCGCGTAGGGGACCGCTTGCAGCACCGCGTCGAGCAGCGCCGGATGCATGCCGTACGCCCGGGGGTCGGCGTCGGCCTCGGCGGGCATCTCGACTTCGACGAACGCCTCGTCCGGCCGCTGCCAGATCGCCTTGACCCCGAGGAAGGACGGGCCGTAATCGAAGGCGGTCGCCGCGTACAGTTCGGCCGGATCGACCGACGTCGTGCCGTCCGGTGGCCAGGCCCGCGCGCCGAGGTCGTCGGCGGACGGGTCGGACGTGGCGGCGAGCGCGCCGGTCGCGTGCTCGGTCCACGGTGCCGCTTCGTCGTCCACCGGCCGGCTGAAGATGCGCACCAGACGCTTTCCGCCGCCGTCCGGGGGCAGGACCCGGATCTGGATGAGCGTCGCGGTATCCTGGCTGAGCACGAGCGGGTTGCCGATGGTGAGATCGTCGACGCCGCCCAGGCCGACCTCGTCGGCGGCACGCAGCGCCAGTTCCAGGAATCCGGTCCCCGGGAACACCACTGCGCCGCCGATCACATGCTCGCCCAGCCACGGCTCGGCGGCAGGCGAGAGTCGGCCGGTGAGTACCGTCTCGCCGCTTTCCGCCAGTTCCACCGCCGCGCCGAGCAGCGGATGAGCCACGCTCGCCAGCCCGGCCCCGCGCACGTCGCCGCCCGCCCGGCCGGCCCGCGGCCAGTACCGCGCACGCTGGAACGGGTAGGTGGGGAGATCCACCACGCGCGCTTCGCCGCCCGCGAACCATCCCGCCCAGTCCACGTCGGCGCCGTTCACATACAGCGAGGCGAGCGCCGTGAGCACGCCCTCTTCTTCCGAGCGGCCGTCACGCAGCGGTGCCGCCGCCACCGCCATCGGCTCGGCCGCCTCCGCCGCCTCGGCCCCTGACACGAGCCCGGACAGGGCCGCACCAGGACCAACCTCCACAAACCGTGTCACGCCCGCGTCGCGGAGCGCCGTGACCGTGTCGGCGAACCTCACCGGCTCACGCACCTGGCGCACCCAGTATTCGGGATCGGCCATGTCCGCGCCCACCGACAGCGAGGAGACCACATCGAGTACCGGCCGCTCGAACGTCAGCTTCGCCACCACACCCCGGAACTCGTCGAGCATCGGCTCCATCAATGAGGAATGGAACGCGTGCGAGACCCGCAACCGCCGTGCACGACGGCCCGCGAACCGCGCCACCACCCCATCCACCGCCGACGCCTCACCCGAAATCACCACCGATTTCGGACCGTTGACCGCCGCGATCGACACCCCCGCGCCCAACAACGGCGAAACCTCAGCCTCCGAAACCTCCAGCGCCACCATCACCCCACCAACAGGCAACCCCTGCATCAACCGACCCCGAGCGGACACCAGAACAGCGGCGTCCGCCAACGACAGCACCCCGGCCACGTGGGCCGCCGCCACCTCCCCCACCGAATGACCCGCCACGAACTCCGGCACCACGCCCCACGATTCCAGCAACCGGAACAGCGCCACCTCCACCGCGAACAATGCCGGCTGCGCCCACCCCGTCTGCTTCAACGCCTCCGCGTCCTCACCCCACACCACGTCCCGCAACCCCGGATCAAGATGCGACAACACCTCATCAAAAGCCCCCGCAAACACCGGGAACCGCTCATACAACCCCCGCCCCATCCCCAACCACTGCGACCCCTGCCCCGGAAACACAAACCCCGTACGACCCTCAAACGCGTGCCCCCGCGCGACCTCACGCACGACACCGCCGTCCTCGGCCGACAGCACCGCCCGATACGGCATCGCCGAGCCACGCACGGCCAGCGAAAAACCGACGTCGACCGGTGGCACACCGGTCAGCACACCGAGTTGCCCCACCCGAGCGTCCAACGCGGCAGCCGACCGCGCCGAGACCGCCCACGGCACCACACCCGAATCGCCGTCAGGACGTGTTGATTCGGACATCTCCATCTCAGGAGCCTGCTCAAGAATCACGTGCGCGTTCGTCCCGCTGATCCCGAACGACGACACACCCGCACGACGAGGACGACCCGCATCAGGCCACGGACGGTTCTCGGTCACCAGCTCCACCGCACCGGCCGACCAATCCACCCGCGACGACGGCTCGTCGACATGCAGCGATCGCGGCACCACTCCATGCTGAATCGCCAGCACCGTCTTGATGACGCCGGAGATCCCCGCCGCGGCCTGGGCGTGCCCGATATTGGACTTCACGCTGCCCAGCAGAAGCGGTCGACTCGCTTCGCGGTCCTGGCCGTACGTCGCCAGCAACGCCTGCACCTCGATCGGATCACCCAACCGCGTACCGGTGCCATGCCCCTCCACCACGTCCACGTCGGCCGGACTCAACCCCGCCCCCGCCAACGCCGCCCGCACCACCCGCTGCTGGGACGGGCCGTTCGGCGCCGTCAAACCGTTCGACGCACCATCCTGATTCACCGCAGAACCACGCACCACCGCCAACACCCGATGACCGTTCGCCACCGCATCCGACAAGCGCTCCAGCACCACGACCCCGGCGCCCTCGGACCACCCCGTGCCGTCCGCCGCATCGGCGAACGACCGGCAACGACCCTCGGGGGAAAGGCCGCCTTGGCGCGAGAAGCCCGCGAAACTCATCGGTGTCGACATGACGGTGACGCCGCCGGCCAGCGCCAGCGAGCACTCCCCGCCCCGCAGCGACTGCGCCGCCAGATGAATCGCCACCAGCGACGACGAACACGCCGTGTCCACCGTCACCGCCGGGCCCTCGAGCCCGAACGTATACGCCACCCGGCCCGAGACGACACTCGTGGTCAGCCCGGTCAGCGCGTGCCCCTGGACGTCCTCCGCCGCGTTGAGAACCAGGTTCGTGTAGTCGGCCCCCGAGACGCCGAAGAAGACCCCGGTCCTGCTGCCACGCAGTGAGAGCGGATCGATACCCGAGCGCTCGAACGCCTCCCACGCGTTCTCCAGCAGCAGCCGCTGCTGCGGATCCATCGCCACCGCCTCACGCGGCGAGACGCCGAAGAACCCCGTGTCGAACTCCGCCGCGCCGTCGATGAACCCGCCGTGACCGGTCGTGCCCGCTCCGAGGTCGTCGGAAGCCAGCACACCGAGGTCCCAGCCCCGATCGGCCGGAAAGGGCGTGACGCCGTCGCGGCCCTCGACGAGCAGCTCCCACAGGTCATCGGGGCTGCGCACAGCGCCGGGCAGCCGGCAGGCCATTCCCACGACCGCGATCGCCCCTTGCCGGCCATCCTCAAGCTCGCGCAGTCGCTCCTTGGTCTGCTTCAGGTCCGCGGTGACCCACCTGAGGTAATCAACGAGCTTGGCATCGTCGGACATAGATCAGAGCCCTTCTGTGAGCGACGCAGTCGGACGGGCCGCCGGTCGATCTGCGGATGCGGGATCGAATCCGACCACCGAGTTTCCAGCGGGGCCGCCACGAAAATCCCCAGTATTCGAGGCGGCCCGCGCACCGCTGCCGCCGCTGGGGCAGACGAGGGAAAGCCCTAGTCCTTCGGTGGGCTAATGCGACCGACAGCGTGCGGACGACGGCAGCCGTCCACGGCAGCGGATCGGCTGGGACGGATTCGAGGAAACCATGGCAGCCAGACAGAACCACGCAATCGGCCGCTCCCCCCGGGACCCGGCCGCAGGCCCGGCCTGGTCCAGGACAGCGGCGGTCGGCGATCTCGGGCTGCTCGAGCGGATGCTGATGACCACCGACGGTACGGTCACCACCCTGCTCGAGCAGATCGTCGGCGAGAGCATCACGACCTCCCGGCTCGACCATCGTGCGGGCCTGGTCGACCCCGGCGCGGCCGCCGCGCTGCCCTACCCGACGGACAATCTGCTGACCCGCACGACGCAGTTGGTCGGAACCGAGACCGGCACCGTGTACGTGTGGGCCACCTCGGTGTTCTGTCCGGGTGCGCTGCCCGCGCGGGTACGGACGGGCCTGCTGACGCTCGGTGAGCCGATCGGCAAGCTGCTGCGGCAGAACCGGGTCGAGTCCTTTCGGGAGATCCTCTCCATCGACCTGGTGGACGAGCACGGCCAGCGGCGCCCCCGCAGGCGCTACGTCATCTGCATCGGCGGCAGCCCGATATTGCACATCGAGGAGACCTTCACCGTGGAGTGCTTCAGCGAGCGAGCGGTGGAGACCGCCCAGGCCAACTGAGGCCGCGCCCCGGGGAGCCGGAACGGTCGGCGGGGCGCTAGGCGCCCATGAGGAGACGGAAGGTGTGGAAGCATGATCGGTCAGGAGGCTGAAGGCGAGGTCGTGGAGTTCCCTGCGCGGCTTCCCGGTCAGCCGTTCCCCCCGCCGCGGTACGCGGACCTGCGCGAGCGCGGCTGCCCCGTACGAAGTCGGCTACCGAACGGGCAGCCGATCTGGCTGGCGTCCCGGTACGAGGACGTACGCGCGGTGCTCACCGACCCGCGGATCAGCGCCAACCCGGCCAACCCGGGCTTTCCGCAGTTCGCGGCCACCGGCGGGGTGCCGACCCAGGAGCAGATCCCGGGCTGGTTCGTCGGCCTCGATCCGCCGGAGCACGACCGGTACCGCAAGGTGCTGATCCCGGAGTTCTCGGTCCGCCGGATCCGCAAGTGGCGGCCCGCCATCCAGCGGGCGGTGGACGAGTGCGTCGACGCGCTGCTGGAGTGTGACGGCCACGCCGATCTGGTCTCGGCGTTCGCGGTGACGGTACCGTCGCGGATCATCGCGACGATCCTCGGCGTCCCGCAGTCCGACCGTGCGTTCTACGAGTCGCGCACGCAGATCCTGGTGAGCCTCTCGGAAACCACCGACGAGCAACGCACCGACGCCGCACAGCAGTTGCTCCGCCATATCAACAGGCTGATCGCCATCAAGCAGAAGTGGCCGGGCGACGACCTGATCAGCCGGATCCTCGCCACCGGCGTACTCAAACCGCAGGAACTGTCCGGGGTCGTGATGCTGCTGCTGATCGCCGGGCACGAGACGACGGCGAGCAACATCGCGCTCGGAGTGCTGACCCTGCTGAGGAATCCCGAGTGGATCGGCGACGACGGGGTCGTCGACGAGGTGGTCCGTTTCCACTCCGTCGGCGACATCCTGGCGATGCGTACGGCGATCGAGGACGTCGAGATCGGCGGCCGCATGCTGCGCGCGGGCGAAGGCGTCATCCCGCTCATCGGTTCGGCGAACCACGACGCCGCGGTGTTCGAGGATCCGGACGGCTTCTGTCCGGGCCGGTCGGCGCGCGGGCACGTCGGTTTCGGCTACGGCGTGCATCAATGCCTCGGCCAGAACCTGGTGCGCGCGGAGATGGAGTGCGTGTACCGCACGCTGTTCGCGCGCGTCCCCACGTTGCGCGTGGCCTGCCCGGAAGAGGACCTGACCTACAAGTACGACGGGACGGTGTTCGGCCTCCGCGCACTGCCGGTCGCCTGGTGACGCCGACGAATCACTGAGGAGCGAACTCATGCGTATCACCACCGATATCGACAAATGCGTCGGCGCCGGCCAGTGCGCCTACTCCGCGCCGGCGTTCTTCGACCAGGACGAGTACGGGATCGTCACGGTGCTCGACCGTTCCCCGGACCTGGACCGGTTCCACCTGGTCCGCGCCGCGGTGGACCAGTGCCCGTCCGGCGCGCTCACCCTGGTCGAGGACCCGGCGGAGGGCTGAGCGGACCATGACCGTTGTGGAGCACTCGGGCCTCATGGCCTCGGATCTGCCCGCCGAACTGCGGGTCTGCCCGCATCTGCGGCAGACGACGCAGGGCCCTGCCGTGAGCCGCGTGCGCACCCCGGCCGGGGACGACGCGTGGCTCGTGTCCGGCTACACGCAGGTGCGTGACCTGCTGCGGGACGACAGGCTGGGCCGTTCGCACACCAGACCGGGTCAGCGCGCGCTGTACGCGGGGGATCCGACGTACGACCAGGTCATGGACTCGGACCACGCGCGGGCCGACGTCATGCACAGCGGTATGCGCAACCTCATCAAGCCGCAGTTCACGACGCGGCGCATGCTCGCGCTACGGCCGCGGGTGCGGGGGCGGGTGGGCGAGGGGGTCGACGCGCTCATCGCGCAAGGGCCGCCGGCCGACCTTCGTACCGACTTCTCCGAGCCCTTGGTCTGGCGGGTGCTGTGCGACGTGTTCGGGGTGCCGGACGCCGAGACCGACGAATGCGCGGGGCTCATGCGCCGCGCCGCGGGCGGCGACATCGCAGCACTGGGCACGTATCTGCGCCGGCTCATCATGGTCAAGCGCTTCCGCCCCGACGACAGCGTCGTCTCACGGCTCTGCCATACCGACACGCCGGAGGAGCAGGTGGTGCAGGCCGTGATGTTGCAGCAGTTCGCCGGGGTGGGAGCGATCAGCAAGCAGATCGCGTACGGCGTGCTGCTGCTGGCCGAGCAGCCCGAGCAGCGGGAAGCGCTGGCGGCCGACCCGGCGCTGCTGCCGTCGGCGGTCGAGGAGATACTGCGGCTCTCGGGAAGCCTCAGCCTGCCGCGGTACGCCCGCGCCGACATCGAGATCGGCGGAGTCACGATCGGCGCCGGCGATCTGGTGCTGCTCGATCTGACGCTGGCCAACTACGACGAGGCGTTCTTCGACGATCCGACGGCGTTCGACGTCTCCCGGTCGCCGAATCGGCATCTGACGCTGAGCCACGGCGTCTGGACCTGC
Organism: Streptomyces sp. NBC_01506; assembly: GCF_045040295.1. NCBI lineage: Bacteria > Bacillati > Actinomycetota > Actinomycetes > Kitasatosporales > Streptomycetaceae > Streptomyces > Streptomyces sp. NBC_01506. Next base: position 766,700 of record NZ_CP109422.1, read on the forward strand.
CTGGGTGCCCCGCTGGCGCGCCTGCTGCTCTGCGAGGTCTTCGCCGAGCTGCCGGCCCGGCTTCCGGACCTGCGCCCGTCAGGCCCGGTCGATCGCCGGAGCGGGCCGCTCACCGGCGGCCTGCCCGACGGGCTCGCGTTCACCTGGTAGGGCCTCGCGCGAAAGGCACGGAAGGCAGAGCAGCGGCCGGCACCATCTCCTGATGGTGCCGGCCGCTTCGCGCTCCACGGGCGCGGCGCCGGGGGACGCCGCGCCCGTGCCTCACGCTCAGCCGCTGCGCCGGCCGAGCTCGTTGTCGATGTAGGCGAGGATCTCGTCCGCCGTCGCGCTCTCGATGTGGTCCGCCGCCGACGCGGGCTCGGCGTTCTGCCCGCCCCCGGCCGCGTTCCACCGGTCGAGCATCTGCCGCAGCCGGGTCGCGACCCCGGCCCGGCTCGGATCGTCCAGGTCGCCGACCGCCAAGGCGGCCTCCAGGCGGTCGAGTTCGGCGAGGACCGACGGTCCCGCGTCGACCGCCGCGCTCGGCGGTGCCAGCTCGCCCAGCAGGTGCTCGGCGAGCTGGGCCGGGGTCGCGTAGTCGAAGACCAGGGTCCCGGGCAGTCGCAGACCGGTGGCCGCCCCGAGCCGGTTGCCGAGTTCGACCGCGGTGAGCGAGTCGAAGCCGAGCTGCTGGAACTCCTGGTCGGGCAGGATGCGGTCGGCCGTGTTGTGGGCGAGGACCGCTGCGGCCTCGGCGCGGACCAGATCGACGAGGTAGCGCAGCCTGGCCTCCGGGCGCAATCCGGCGATGTCGTGCGCGGTCCCGTCCGGGGTGCGGGTGATTCCCGCCGCCGACCGGCGCTGAGTGCCGACCAGATCGCGGAGCATCGCGGGCACCGGTCCGTCGGCCGCGGCGGCGGCGCCGGGGTCCGCGGGTCGCAGGGCGAGCGGGACGAGCAGCGCCGATGCCGCGTTCATCGCGGTGTCGAACATCGCCAGTCCCTTGTCGGGGCTGATCCGCGCGAGCCGGCCGGATCGGCTGTCGGGCAGTTCGGCGGCCATCCCGAGGTCCTCCCAGGGACCCCACGCGAGCGAGAGCGCCGGAAGCCCGCGGTCCTGCCGGTATTGGGCGAGGGCGTCGAGGTACGTATTGGCGGCGGCGTAGTTGGCCTGGCCGGGCCCGCCGATGATCCCGGCGACGGACGAGTAGAGCACGAACGCGGCCAGTGGCTGATCCAGAGTCGCCCGGTGCAGATTCCACGCCCCGTCCACCTTCGGCGCCAACACCCGCTCAAGCCGCTCCACACTCAACCCACCCACCACACCGTCATCCAGCACCCCAGCCGCATGCACCACAGCGGTCACCGGACGCTCCAGCCCACCCACCAACGCACCAACCGCCTCCGCATCACCCACATCACACGCCACCACCGACACCTCAGCCCCGAACCCCGCCAACTCCCCCACCAACCCACCCGGATCCCCACCACTACGACTCACCAGAACCACATGCCGCACACCACGCTCCACCACCAAATGCCGCGCCAGCACACCCGCCAGCCCACCACTGCCCCCCGTGATCAACACCGCACCCTCACCATCCCAAACCCGCGGCATCGTCACCACCAACTTCCCCACATGCCGCGCCTGCGACATAAACCTGAACGCCTCAACCACCCGACCCACCGGCCACGAACGCACCGGCAACGGACACAACACACCCCCCGCAAACAACTCCAACAACTCCGACAACATCACCCCCATCAACTCAGGGCCGGCCTCCGACAAATCGAACGCCGCGTAGTCCACCCCCACCGGCTCACGCACATCCCGCTTACCCATCTCCAAGAACCGGCCCCCCGGCCGCAACAACCCCAGTGACGCATCCACAAACTCACCCGCCAGCGAATTCAGCACCACATCCACCAACGGAAACCGCTCCGCGAAACCGGTATCACGCGACGAAGCGATCCGCTCCTCCGCCACCCCCAACCCCCGCAACACACCCCACTTCGACTCACTCGCCGTCGCAAACACCTCAGCACCCAGATACAACGCAATCTGAACCGCCGCCATCCCCACACCACCAGCCCCCGCATGAACCAACACCCGAGAACCAGGACCCACCCCCGACAACCGCGTCAACCCATACCACGCCGTCAAGAACACGAGCGACGTCGAAGCCGCGATCTCGTCCGACCACTCCTCGGGAACCCGTGCCAACATACGTTCGTCGGGCACCACCACGCTCGACGCCATGCCACCCGGCACCAGGCCCATGACCCGGTCCCCCAGACGCAGTTCGCGCACCATGGGACCCACCTCGGTCACGATTCCCACGGCCTCGGAGCCCAGTTGGCCGGCGTCGCCCGGGTACATCCCCAGCGCATTGAGCACATCACGGAAGTTCAGCCCCGCGGCCGACACCCGCAACCGCACCTGCGCACCCGACAACGGCCCACCCGCACCCTCGTCCGGCACCAACGCGAGCTGGTCCAGGCTGCCGCGCTTACGGGAGACGAGCCGCCAATCGCCGTCGGACGGCGGCACCAGACCGCCGGCCGAAGCGAACCGGGCGAGTCGGCCGGTGTGCCCGATGCCGTCCCGCACGACGACTTGCGGCTCGTCCGCCAGCAGGGCCAGCCCGATCGCGACGTCTCGGTCGGACTCGACGTCGATCAGTCCGAACCGGCCGGGGTGCTCGGACTGCGCGGTCCGCAGCAGGCCCCACACCGCGGACGCCGCGAGATCGGTCGCGTCAGGACCGGCGGCTTTGGTGGTGACCGCCACCAGGCGGGACGCCGCGAAGCGCTCGTCGGCCAGCCAGTCGCGCACGAGATCGAGCATCCGGCCGGTGATCCGGCGGACCGCGTCCGGACCGGCGCCCTCGCCACCGCCGAGCGCGACGAGCACCGTGGCAGGCACCGGGTCGAGGGAGGCGAACCCGGCGAGACCCGCGGCCCGCACGAGGCTGAGGCCGGCGAGGTCGCGCAGCCCGGACGGCTCGTCGCCGAGCACGCCGACCGTCCGTCCGTCCGCCACCGGTTCGGCGGCGGCAGGCAGCCAGCGCGCCAGGAACAGCGAATCGGTGTCCGCGGCGCTCGAAGTGGCCGGAGCACCGCTCACCGCGCGGTCGCGGAGCGCGGCAACGGACAGGACGGACCGGCCGGCCGGGTCGGCCGCTTCGATGGCGACCCGGTCGGTGCCTCCGTCGACCAGCCGGACACGCAACGCCGACGCGCCCGAGGCGTGCAGCGTCACGCCCTCCCAGGCGAACGGGAGCCGTTGGCCCTCACCCGTTTCCCGGGTGAGCAGCAGTGCGTGCAACGCCGAGTCGAGCAGAGCCGGATGCAGGCCGAAACTCTCCGCACCGGTGACCCGGTTCGGCAACGCGACCTCCGCGAACACCTCGTCGCCGCGCCGCCAGACCGCGCGCAGGCCGTGGAACGCGGGGCCGTAGCCGAAGCCCAGGTCGGTGAAGCGGTCGTAGCAGCCCTCCACGTCGACCGGATCGGCACCCGGCGGCGGCCAGGTGGCGGCGAAGCCGGCGTCGCCGGTCCGCGGGTCGGCAGACAGCGTTCCCGCGGCGTGGCTGATCCACTGCGCATCGGCTGACGCGTCATCGGGGCGGGAGTGCACGGTCACCGTCCTGGTGCCGCTCGCATCCGAACCCTCGACACCCTCGACCCGTACCTGGATCCGCACGCCGCCGCGCTCGGGCAGCACCAGCGGTGCGATCAGGGTCAGGTCCGCGACCGAGCCGCAGCCGACCTCGTCACCGGCCCGCACCGCCAGGTCCAGCAGCGCCGTAGCGGGGACCAGTACCCTGCCACCGACCCGGTGGTCGGCGAGCCACGGCTGTGCCGCCAGCGAGAGACGGCCGGTCAGGAGCACACCGGTGCCGTCCGCGAGGGAGACCGCGGCGCCGAGCAGCGGGTGCGTCGCCGAGGTCAGGCCGAGTTCTGCGGCGTCGTTGTTGCGCGGGCCGGTCGCGGGCCAGTACCGCTCGTGCTCGAACGGGTAGGTCGGCAGGTCGATCAGACGGCCACCGGCGGCCAGCACGGACCAGTCCACATCGACACCGGCCACATGCAGCGCCGCCACCGCACCCAACAGCGACTGGGCCTCGTCCCGATTCCGGCGCAACGACGGAACAGCGAGCGCATCCGGTACCCATGCGCACAGCGCGCCGTCCGGGCCGATCTCCAGCACCCGATCGGCCGCCGCCGCACCGACCGCATCGGCGAACCGCACCGGCTCACGCACCTGCTGCACCCAGTACTCCACCTCGCCGAAGCGCCCACCATCCGCAACGGTCGATACCACCGGAATCACCGGATCCCTTACCACGAGCCCATCGATGGCCGCGGCGAACTCGGCCAGCATCGGCTCCATCAGGACCGAGTGGAACGCATGACTCGTACGCAGCCGGGTCGACTTCTCGAACCGGCCGGCAACCGCCAGCACGGCATCCTCGACCCCGGACAGCACCACACTGTCGGCGGCGTTCACCGCCGCGATCTGCACCCCATCGCTCAGCAGCGGCAGCACGTCGGCCTCACTCGCCCGCACCGCCACCATCACTCCCCCACGCGGCAACCCCGCCATCAACCGAGCCCGAGCCGACACCACGGCACACGCGTCATCCAACGACAACACCCCGGCCACATACGCCGCCGCCAACTCCCCCACCGAATGACCGACCACCACGTCCGGCCGCACACCCCACGACTCCACCAACCGGAACAACGCGACCTCAAGCGCGAACAGAGCAGGCTGCGCCCACCCCGTGTCCTCAAGAAGCCCGGCATCCTCACCCCACACCACATCACGCACACCCGGATCAAGACGAGACAGCACCTCGTCGAACGCCGCCGCGAACACCGGGAACCGGCCGTACAACCCACGCCCCATCCCCAACCGCTGCGAACCCTGACCCGAAAACACGAACACCAACCGGCCCGGCACACCCCGCCCCGACGCCAGCTCCGACCCGTCCGACAGCAACACCGCACGATGCTCGAACACCTGACGAGTAGCCAACGACCGCCCGACATCCACCCCGGAGCAATCGGCAGCCGCCTCGACGACCCGCCCCGTCAACACGCCCAACGCCGCCGCCGACCGCGCAGACACCACCCATGGCACCGCACCCGAAGCCACGTCCGAGTCCGAACCCGAGTCCGAACCCGACACATCAACCGGCTCTTCGACCGGCTCTTCGAGAATGACGTGGGCGTTGGTGCCACTGATGCCGAACGACGACACCGCCGCGCGGCGCGGACGGTTCACCGCGGGCCACTCGGCAGGTTCGGTGAGCAGGCGCACGTCGCCCGCGGCCCAGTCCACATGTGATGACGGCGTCTCGATGTGCAGGGTCTTCGGGGCGACGCCGTGCCGCATCGACTGCACCATCTTGATCACACCGGCGACACCGGCCGCGGCCTGGGCGTGGCCGATGTTCGACTTGATCGAGCCCAGCAGCACCGGCGCATCCCGATCCTGCCCGTACGTCGCCAGCACAGCCTGCGCCTCGATCGGATCGCCCAACCGCGTCCCCGTCCCATGCCCTTCCACCACATCCACATCACGCCCACGCAGACCCGCGTTCGCCAGCGCCTGCCGAATCACCCGCTGCTGCGACGGACCGTTCGGCGCCGTCAAACCGTTCGACGCACCATCCTGATTCACCGCCGACCCACGCACCACCGCCAACACCCGATGACCACGACGCTCGGCGTCCGACAACCGCTCCAGCACCAACATCCCCACACCCTCGGCCCACCCCGTACCATCCGCGGCATCGGAATAGGACTTGCACAGTCCGTCGCCGGCCATGCCGCCCAGTTTGGCGAACTCGCCGAAAGGTCCGGGAGAGGACAGGACCGCGACGCCGCCGGCGAGAGCCAGCGAGCACTCGCCGAGGCGCAGGGCCTGCGCGGCGAGGTGCAGCGCCACCAGCGATGACGAGCACGCCGTGTTGACGGTGATCGCCGGACCCCCCAGCCCCAGGACGTACGCCACGCGGCCGGAGATCACGCTGGACGTGGTACCGGTCATCACGAAGCCCTCGTGGCCCGGCTCCCCGGCCAGCAGGGTGCCGTACTCGGTGTCCCCGGCGCCGAGGTACACGCCGGTCGTCGTGCCGGCGAGCGACGACACGTCGATTCCCGCCGTCTCGAGGGATTCCCAGGCGGCTTCGAGCACGACGCGCTGCTGCGGGTCCATCGCCATCGCCTCGCGCGGCGAGATGCCGAAGAACGCGGCGTCGAACTCCGTCGCGTCCCGCAGGAATCCGCCCAGCAGCTCCGCGTCCACCTCCCAGCCCCGGTCCGTCGGTGCCGGCGTGACCGCGTCGCGCCCCTCGGCGACGAGGCGCCACAGGTCCTCCGGCGAACGGACGTCGCCCGGGTACCGGCAGCTCATCCCGACGATCACGACCGGGTCGTCGGTGCGCGTGACGGCCGTGGGAGCGGTTGGCGCGGCTGGCTCCTGCCCGGTGATCTCGGCGCTCAGATACGTCGCGAGCACGGTCGGGTTCGGGTAGTCGAACACGAGGGTCGCGGGCAGCCGCAGGCCGGTGACGGTGGCGAGCCGGTTGCGCAGCTCGACGGCGCCGAGCGAGGTGAACCCCTGGACGCTGAAATCCTGGCGGGAACCGATCCGGTCCGGGCCGGCGTGGCCGAGCACCATGGCGGCTTCGGCGCGGACGAGGTCGACGACGAACGGCAGGCGGTCCGCCTCGGGCAGCACGGAGAGCCGCTCGGCGAAGTCCGTGGCGGCCGACCCGGCCGCGGCGACGGCGCGGCTGCGCCGACGCCCGCCGGGGACCAGGCCGCGCAGCAGCGCCGGCACGTCGCCGGCCGCCGGCGTCGGCGGGGCGAGCACCGGCACCACGAGCGGGTCCGCCGAACCGACCGCGATGTCGAACATGGCGTTGCCCTGCTCGATCCCGATCCCGGCTTCGGCTCCGACCTGTGTGTCCGCGGTCATGCCGATGTTCTGCCACAGTCCCCAGGCGATGGAGGTCGCGGGCAGTCCGAGGGTGTGCCGATATCCGGCCAACGCGTCAAGATACGTATTCGCCGCCGCGTAACTCCCCTGCCCCGGCGCACCCATCACACCCGCCGCCGACGAATACAGCACAAACGCGGCCAGTGGCTGATCCAGAGTCGCCCGGTGCAGATTCCACGCCCCGTCCACCTTCGGCGCCAACACCCGCTCAAGCCGCTCCACACTCAACCCAGTTACCACACCGTCATCCAGCACCCCAGCCGCATGCACCACCGCCGTCACCGGACGCCCCAACCCACCCACCAACGCACCAACCGCCTCCGCATCACCCACATCACACGCCACCACCGACACCTCAGCCCCGAACCCCGCCAACTCCCCCACCAACCCACCCGGATCCCCACCACTACGACTCACCAGAACCACATGCCGCACACCACGATCCACCACCAAATGCCGCGCCAGCACACCCGCCAACCCACCACTGCCCCCCGTGATCAACACCACACCCTCACCATCCCAAACCCGCGGCATCGTCACCACCAACTTCCCCACATGCCACGCCTGCGACATAAACCTGAACGCCTCAACCACCCGACCCACCGGCCACGAACGCACCGGCAACGGACACAACACACCCCCAGCAAACAACTCCAACAACTCCGACAACATCACCCCCATCAACTCAGGGCCGGCCTCCGACAAATCGAACGCCGCGTAGTCCACCCCCACCGGCTCACGCACATCCCGCTTACCCATCTCCAAGAACCGGCCCCCCGGCCGCAACAACCCCAGCGACGCATCCACAAACTCACCCGCCAGCGAATTCAGCACCACATCCACCAACGGGAACCGATCCGCAAAACCCGTATCACGCGACGAAGCGATCCGCTCCTCCGCCACCCCCAACCCCCGCAACACACCCCACTTCGACTCACTCGCCGTCGCAAACACCTCAGCACCCAGATACAACGCAATCTGAACCGCCGCCATCCCCACACCACCAGCCCCCGCATGAACCAACACCCGAGAACCAGGACCCACCCCCGACAACCGCGTCAACCCATACCACGCCGTCAAAAACACCAACGGCACCGAAGCCGCAACCTCATCCGACCAACCCTCAGGCACCCCCACCAACATCCGCTCATGCGGAGCAACCGCCGACTCCGCAAAAGCCCCGTCCACAATCCCCATCACCCGATCACCCACAGACAACCCCACAACCTCCGGGCCAACCCCCGTCACCACACCCACAGCCTCACAGCCCAGTTGGCCGGCGTCGCCCGGATACATCCCCAGCGCATTGAGCACATCACGGAAGTTCAACCCCGCGGCCGACACCCGCAACCGCACCTGCGCACCCGACAACGGCCCACCCGCACCCTCGTCCGGCACCAACGCCAACCGATCCAAACTGCCCTTCTCCCCCGCGACCAACCGCCAACTCCCCTCCCCCGGAGGCACCAGCGAGCCGGCTGTGGCGAACCGGCCGAGTCGCGCGCCGTGCGCCACTTTGCCCCGTACCGCGAGCTGAGGCTCATCCGCGAGCACGTCGAGTGCGACCGCGATGTCCTCGGGCGACTCCACATCCACCAGTGCGAACCGCCCCGGATGCTCGGCCTGCGCCGAACGCACCAGACCCCACACCGCCGACGCTTCGAGATCCGTCACCTCCGGACCAGCGGCGCCGCTGGTGACCACCACGAGCCGGGAGGCACTCAGCCGCTCGTCGGCGGTCAGCCAACCCTGGACCAGATCGAGCGCGCGGACGGCGGCCGCCCGGCTGCCGGCCGATCCGCCGGATGCCGACGTGCCGGACTCACCGGCCACGATCACGAGATCCGGGACCGGGTCCAGCTCGGCGAGCGAGTCGAGGCCGGCGGCTCGGGCGGCGTCGATCTCGTCGAATCCCGCGCCCAGCACGGCGATCGCGCCGACCGGCGTCCGCGTAGCGGCGGAGACCGGCTGCCACTCGACGACGAATATCGAATCGGCGGCGGCCGGCGCGGCGGGAGCCGGAGCGTCCGCCATCGGGCGGTCGTGCAGCGCCGCCACCGAGATCACCGGGTTGCCCCCGGGGTCCACGGCCTCGATGGCCATCCGGTCCTGGCCGGCGGCGGTCAACCGGACCCGCAGCGCCGACGCACCGGAGGCATGCAGCGTCACGCCCTCCCACGCGAACGGCAACCGCGGTTCCTCGGTCGTCGGCCGGGTGAGCAGAAGCGCGTGCAACGCCGAGTCGAGCAGAGCCGGATGCAGGCCGAAGTCGTCCGACCTGGTCACCCGGTCCGGCAGCGCGACCTCCGCGAACACCTCGTCGCCGCGCCGCCAGACCGCGCGCAGTCCCTGGAATGCCGGGCCGTAGCCGAATCCGGCCGCGGCGAACCGTTCGTAGCAGCCCTCCACGTCGACGGCCTCGGCCTCCGGCGGCGGCCATGCGGCGGCGAACCCCGGGTCGCCGGCCTTCGTGTCGGGGGTCAGCGTTCCACTGGCGTGGCCGGTCCACGGCGCTTCGGCCACGCCGTCGGGCCGGGAGTGCACGGTCACCGTCCTGGCGCCGGACGGGTCCGGCTCCCCGACCCGGATCTGGACCTGGACGCCGCCCAGGTCGGGCAGCACCAGCGGAATCAGCAGCGTGAGATCGCCGAGCGCCGCGCAGCCGACCTCGTCGCCGGCCCGGATCGCCATCTCCAGCAACGCCGTGGCGGGAACCAGCACGGTCCCGTTGACCCGGTGGTCGGCCAGCCACGGCTGCGCCGCCAGCGAGAGACGGCCGGTCAGCAGCAGGCCGCCGCCGTCCGCGAGGGAGACCGCGGCACCGAGCAGCGGATGCGCCACCGGAAGGAGCCCGGCTCCTGGCAGGTTCGCGGCACCGGCCGCGCCGTCGGGCCAGAACCGCTCCCGCTGGAACGGGTAGGTCGGCAGGTCGGTCAGCCGGCCGCCGCCGATCAGTGCCGACCAGTCCACCTCGGACCCCGCGACGTGGATCGCGGCCAGCGCCCGCAGCGCCGCCTCCTGCTCGCCCAGGTCCCTGCGCAGCACCGGTACGGCGAGCAGGTCGGGCAGCAGGGCGCACAGGGTGCCGTCCGGGCCGATCTCCAGCACCCGGTCCGGCGCCGCGGCACCGATCGCGTCGGCGAACCGCACCGGTTCGCGCGCCTGCTGTACCCAGTACTCGACCTCACCGAAGCGGACGTCCACGGGCGCGGTCGACCGCACGGGCACGGTCGGCTCGCCGGGCTTCACCCCGTCGATGGCGGCGGCGAACTCGGCGAGGATCGGCTCCATCAGGGTCGAGTGGGCGGCGTGGCTGGTGCGCAGGCGCGTCGACTTCTCGAACCGGCCGGCGAGCGCGAGCACGGCGTCTTCGACGCCTGACAGCACCACACTCCGCGCGCCGTTGACCGCGGCGATCTCCACGCCCGCGGTCAGCAGCGGCACCACGTCGGCCTCGGACGCGCGCACCACGACCATCGCCCCGCCACGCGGCAGGCTCGCCATCAACCGGGCCCGCGCCGACACGATCGCGCACGCCTCATCGAGGGTCAGCACGTCGGCGGCATGCGCCGCCGCCAGCTCTCCGAACGAGTGCCCGATCAGTACGTCCGGCCGCACACCCCACGACTCCACCAGCCGGAACAACGCGACCTCAAGCGCGAACAGGGCAGGCTGCGCCCACCCCGTGTCCTCGAGAAGCGCGGCATCCTCACCCCACATCACGTCACGCACGCCCGGATCCAGGCGGGAGAGCACCTCGTCGAACGCCGCCGCGAAGACCGGGAACCGGCCGTACAGCTCGCGGCCCATTCCCAGCCGCTGCGAACCCTGACCAGGGAACACGAACACCAAGCGGCCCGGGGCGGCCGGTCCGTGGGCCGCGGTGACCCGATGGCCGTCCGCAGAGGCCAGTACCACCGCCCGGTGATCGAGCGCGGCCCGACCGGCCGCCAGGGTGTACGCCGCGTCCGCGGTGGACGGCACCGAGTCGAGGAGTTCGAGCTGAGCGTCGAGAGCCTGCGCCGAGCGGGCCGAGACGACGAGCGGCAGCACGTCATCGGCGGCCTGACCCGACGGGGCGGCGGCCGGCGGGTGTTCGAGGATGACGTGTGCGTTGGTCCCGCTGACGGAGAACGCCGACACGGCTGCCCGCCGCGGCCGTCCGGTTTCCGGCCAGTCCACCGCCTCGGTGAGCACGGAGGCGGCGCCGGCGTCCCAGTCGACCTGCGACATGACAGAACTGACATGGAGGGTCTTCGGGGCGACGCCGTGCCGCATCGCCTGCACCATCTTGATCACACCGGCGACACCGGCGGCCGACTGCGCGTGGCCGATGTTCGACTTGATCGAGCCCAGCAGCACCGGCGCATCCCGATCCTGCCCGTACGTCGCCAGCACAGCCTGCGCCTCGATCGGATCGCCCAACCGCGTCCCCGTCCCATGCCCTTCCACCACATCCACATCACGCCCACGCAGACCCGCGTTCGCCAGCGCCTGCCGAATCACCCGCTGCTGCGACGGACCGTTCGGCGCCGTCAAACCGTTCGACGCACCATCCTGATTCACCGCCGACCCACGCACCACCGCCAACACCCGATGACCACGACGCTCGGCGTCCGACAACCGCTCCAGCACCAACATCCCCACACCCTCGGCCCACCCCGTACCATCCGCGGCGTCCGAGTACGCCTTGCACAGGCCGTCCGGGGCGAGCCCGCCCTGCTTGGCGAACTCGCTGAACGCACCGGGCAGGGCGAGGACCGCGACACCGCCCGCGAGCGCCAGGGAGCACTCGCCGGAGCGCAGCGCCTGAGCCGCCGTGTGCAGCGCGACCAGCGACGCCGAGCACGCCGTATCGATGTTGACGGCGGGGCCTTCGAGCCCGAACGTGTAGGCGACCCGGCCGGAGATGACGCTCGTGGTCGTCCCGGTCATGATGTAGCCCTCGACCCCGGCACCGCCCGCGCTGGTCAGCAAGGCACCGTAGGACGCGTCGGTGGCACCGAGGTACACGCCGGTCTCGGTCCCGGCGAGGCTGTGCGGGTCGATCCCGGCCCCTTCGAATGCCTCCCAGGCGGCTTCGAGCACGACGCGCTGCTGCGGGTCCATCGCCAGCGCCTCGCGCGGCGAGATGCCGAAGAACGCGGCGTCGAACTCCGTCGCGTCCCGCAGGAATCCGCCCAGCACCTGCTCCGAGCCGAGGTCCCAGCCGCGGTCGGTCGGGGCGGGAACCACGGCGTGATCGCCCTGCGCGACCAAGTCCCACAGGTCGTCGGGCGACTGGATGCCGCCCGGATACCGGCAGCTCATCCCGACGATCACGACCGGGTCGTCGGTGTGCGTGACGGCCGTGGAAGCGGTTGGCGCGGCTGCCTGCAGGCCGGCTCCGGTGAGCTCGGTCAGCAGGAAACCGGCCAGCGCGGTCGGGTTCGGGTAGTCGAACACGAGGGTCGCGGGCAGCCGCAGGCCGGTGACGGTGGCGAGCCGGTTGCGCAGTTCGATCGCGCTGAGTGAGTCGAAGCCCTGGTCACGGAACTCCTGGCGCGGGCCGATCGCCGCGACCGACTCGTACGCCAGCACGGCCGCCGCCTCGGTACGGATGACCTCGACGAGCTGGGCGAGACGGTCGGCCTCCCGCCGCGCGAAGATCTTCGCGGCCAGGCCGGTGCCGGCGGGCGAAGCGGCGGCGGCCGTGCGGCGAGCGGTCCTGACGAGGTCGCGCAGGATCGGCGGAACCTGCGTGGCGGCCGACGGCCCCGTGCTCAGTGTGGTGGCGACGACGAGCGGGTGGCCGGTCGAGGCGACGGCCGCGTCGAACATGGCGGTGCCCCGGGCGGCGTCGATGTGCAGGACACCGGCCTTGGCGGTCCGGCGGGTGTCGGTTTCGGAAAGGCCCGCGGTCATGCCGACGGCCGGGTCCCATGGTCCCCAGGCGATGGAGGTCGCGGGCAGTCCGAGCGTGTGCCGATACCCGGCCAACGCGTCAAGATACGTATTCGCCGCCGCGTAACTCCCCTGCCCCGGCGCACCCATCACACCCGCCGCCGACGAATACAGCACGAACGCGGCCAGTGGCTGGTCCAGAGTCGCCTGGTGCAGATTCCACGCCCCGTCCACCTTCGGCGCCAGCACCCGCTCAAGCCGCTCCACACTCAAACCAGTTACCACACCGTCATCCAACACCCCAGCCGCATGCACCACCGCCGTCACCGGACGCCCCAACCCACCCACCAACGCACCAACCGCCTCCGCATCACCCACATCACACGCCACCACCGACACCTCAGCCCCGAACCCCGCCAACTCCCCCACCAACCCACCCGGATCCCCACCACTACGACTCACCAGAACCACATCCCGCACACCACGATCCACCACCAAATGCCGCGCCAGCACACCCGCCAACCCACCACTGCCCCCCGTGATCAACACCGCACCCTCACCATCCCAAACCCGCGGCATCGTCACCACCAACTTCCCCACATGCCGCGCCTGCGACATAAACCTGAACGCCTCAACCACCCGACCCACCGGCCACGAACGCACCGGCAACGGACACAACACACCCCCCGCAAACAACTCCAACAACTCCGACAACATCACCCCCATCAACTCAGGGCCGGCCTCCGCGAGGTCATAAGCCTGATAATCGACCCCCTCCGGCTCACGCACATCCCGCTTACCCATCTCCAAGAACCGGCCCCCCGGCCGCAACAACCCCAGCGACGCATCCACAAACTCACCCGCCAGCGAATTCAGCACCACATCCACCAACGGGAACCGCTCCGCGAAACCGGTATCACGCGACGAAGCGATCCGCTCCTCCGCCACCCCCAACCCCCGCAACACACCCCACTTCGACTCACTCGCCGTCGCAAACACCTCAGCACCCAGATACAACGCAATCTGAACCGCCGCCATCCCCACACCACCAGCCCCCGCATGAACCAACACCCGCGAACCAGGACCCACCCCCGACAACCGCGTCAACCCATACCACGCCGTCAAAAACACCAACGGCACCGAAGCCGCAACCTCATCCGACCAACCCTCAGGCACCCGCACCAACATCCGCTCATGCGGAGCAACCGCCGACTCCGCGAAAGCCCCGTCCACAATCCCCATCACCCGATCACCCACAGACAACCCCACAACCTCCGGGCCAACCCCCGTCACCACACCCACAGCCTCGCGGCCGAGCGGACCGGCGTCGCCCGGATACATGTCCAGAACATTGAGCACATCACGGAAGTTCAACCCCGCGGCCGACACCCGCAACCGCACCTGCGCACCCGACAACGGCCCACCCGCACCCTCGTCCGGCACCAACGCGAGCTGGTCCAGGCTGCCCTTCTCCCGCGCGACCAACCGCCAACTCCCCTCCCCCGGAGGCACCAGCGAGCCCAGTCGGTGCAGGCGTGCGACTCGCACGACGCCGGAACGCACCTGTAGTTGCTCCTCGCCGTCGGCCAGCACCGGCAGCACCGCCGCGAGGTCCGCGCCGGGCTCGGCATCGACCAGCGCGAACCGTCCCGGATGCTCCGCCTGCGCCGAACGCACCAGACCCCACAGCGCCGAAGCGCCGAGCCCCGACTCACGCACTTCCGATCCCACCGCACCGCACGTCACGAACACCAGGCGCGAGCTAGCGAACCGCTCGTCAGCCAGCCACTGCTGCATCAGCCGCAGAGCTTGCCCCGTGACGGACCGCGCCGAGTCTTCCCCGCCTACACGCGCCAGCACCACGTCAGGAAGCGGATCCGCCAGCTCTCGGACATCCGCCAGGTCCGCGACAGCCCAGGCCGCTCCCGTCCCCGTCCCCGCCGCCGAGACCGACGCCGCCGCCGACGACGGCTCGACCGGCATCCAGGCCACATCGAACAGGGAGTCACGCACACCGCGATCGTCACCCCGGTCGGTGAGCGCTTCGCGCACCGTGAGCGACTCGACGCTGATCACCGGATCTCCGGCCGCGTCCACCGCCGACAACGCGAGGCCCGCGCCGCCCGCGCTCCACCGGACCCGCAGCACCGACGCACCAGAAGCGTGCAGGCTGACGCCCCGCCAGGAGAACGGCATGAGGTTGCGGCCCTCGTTCTCGGCGGCGAACCAGCTTGCCTGTAGCGCCGCGTCGAGAAGCGCCGGGTGGATGCCGAACGCGCCCGCCTCCGGACTGCGGCCGCGCAGTCCCTCGGGCAGCGCGACCTCGGCGTAGATGTCGTCGCCGACCCTCCAGACCTCGCGCAGCCCCCGGAAGAGCGGCCCGTACACGAGGCCGTTGGCGGCGAGCCGGTCGTAGTGACCGTCGAGGTCGACGGGCCGCGCGCCTTCCGGCGGCCATGCCCGGGTCTCCAGACCCGACAGGTGCACCCCGCGCGCCACGACGCCGGTGGCATGCTGCGTCCACTCGCCCTCGGGCAACTGGCTGGGACGCGAGTACATCCGCGCCTCGCGGCGGCCGGTCTCGTCGGCTGCGCCGAGCCACACCTGTACGGCCACCGCGTCGTCGGGGGGAAGAATGAGGGGCGCCGAGAGAGTGAGCTCTTCCACCTGGTCACAGCCGACCTGGTCCGCCGCGCACAGCACCAGTTCGAGGAATCCGGTGCCGGGGAAGACCGTGACGCCCCCGGCGTCGTGGTCGGCGAGCCACGGCTGCGTCGCCGGCGAGAGGCGGCCGGTGACGATGACGCCTCCGTCGCCCGCCGAGACCGCGACCGCACCGAGCAACGGATGGTCGATGGCCGTCAACCCGAGTCCGGCCGCGTCACCGCTGCGCGGACCGGCCGCGGGCCAGTACCGCTCCCGCTGGAAGGGGTAGGTCGGCAAGCTGATCAGACGGCCACCGGTCGTCAGCGCCGACCAATCGACAGCGGTGCCCGTGACATACAGCGCGGCGAGTGCGCGCAGCGCGGTTTCCGGCTCGTCCCGATCCCGGCGCAGCAGGGGGACGGCCGGGGTGTCGGTGAGCAGTGCGCACAGCGCGCCGTCCGGGCCGATCTCCAGCACCCGATCGGCCGCCGCCGCACTGACCGCATCGGCGAACCGCACCGGCTCACGCACCTGCCGCACCCAGTACGCGGCGTCCCCGAACCGGCCCGGCCCAGCAACCGTCGCACTGACCGGGATGACCGGCTCATTGACCGTCACCTCCCCGATCGCCGCGGCGAACTCCTCCGACATCGGCTCCATCAGGACCGAGTGGAACGCATGACTCGTCCGCAGCCGGGTCGACTTCTCGAACCGGCCGGCAACCGCCAGCACGGCGTCCTCGACCCCGGACAGCACCACGCTACCGGCGGCGTTCACCGCCGCGATCTGCACCCCATCACTCAGCAGCGGCAGCACGTCGGCCTCGCTCGCCCGCACCGCCACCATCACCCCCTCACGCGGCAACCCCGCCATCAGCCGAGCCCGAGCCGACACCACGGCACACGCGTCATCCAACGACAACACCCCGGCCACATACGCCGCCGCCAACTCCCCCACCGAATGACCGACCACCACGTCCGGCCGCACACCCCACGACTCCACCAACCGGAACAACGCGACCTCAAGCGCGAACAGAGCAGGCTGCGCCCACCCCGTGTCCTCAAGAAGCCCGGCATCCTCACCCCACACCACATCACGCACACCCGGATCAAGACGAGACAGCACCTCGTCGAACGCCGCCGCGAACACCGGGAACCGGCCGTACAACCCACGCCCCATCCCCAACCGCTGCGAACCCTGACCCGAAAACACGAACACCAACCGGCCCGAACCGGGCACGGCCTCACCCGAGGCAGCCGTCGAGCCGTCGGACAGCAACACCGCACGATGCTCGAAGACCTGACGAGTAGTCAGCGAGAACGCGACGTCGACTGGGTTCAACGTCGGAGCGGCGCCCGTATGGGACAACAACTCGGCGGTGCGGTCCCGCAGGGCGTCGGCGGTGCGGGCGGAGACCGGCCACGGCATCAGGACGGGTGCGACCGCCGAATCCGCCTCGTCCGCCACGTCCGCCACGTCGTCGGGCAGTTCGAGCAGGACGTGGGTGTTGGTGCCGCTCGCGCCGAACGACGAGACGGCGGCGCGGCGCGGACGTCCGGTCTCGGGCCAGTCCGCCGCCTCGGTCAGCAGGGAAACCGCGCCGTTCTCCCACTGGACGCGCGAGGACGGGCTCTCGATGTGCAGGGTCTTCGGGGCGACGCCGTGCCGCATCGCCTCGACCATCTTGATCACACCGGCGACACCGGCGGCCGACTGCGTATGGCCGATGTTCGACTTGATCGAACCCAGCAGCAGCGGCGTCGTCCGGTTCTGGCCGTACGTGGCGAGCAGCGCGTGCGCCTCGATCGGGTCGCCGAGGCGGGTGGCGGTGCCGTGCGCCTCGACGACGTCGACCTCGGCCGGGGTGAGGCCGGCATTGGCGAGGGCCTGTCGGATCACCCTCTCCTGGGCCGGACCGCTCGGTGCGGTCAGCCCGTTGGACGCGCCGTCGGAGTTGATCGCCGAACCGCGCACCACCGCCAGCACCCGGTGCCCGTTGCGGCGCGCGTCGGACAGGCGCTCAAGGACCAGGACCCCGGCTCCCTCCGACCAGCCGGTCCCGTCGGCCGACTCCGCGAAGGCGCGGCAGCGGCCGTCGGACGAGAGCGCGCCCTGGATCGCGAACTCGACGATCGCGGCCGGGGTCGACATCACCGTGACACCGCCGGTCAACGCGAGTGAGCACTCGCCGTTGCGCAGTGCCTGGGCGGCGAGGTGCAGCGCCACCAGCGAAGAAGAGCATCCGGTGTCCACCGAGAGGGTCGGCCCGTTGAGCCCGAAGGTGTAGGCGAGCCGGCCCGAGAGCAGGCTTCCGGACTGCGCGGTCTGCCACTCCACGCCGAGCATCGGGGCGCGGTAGTCGCCGGTGCCGCCGCCGACGAACACCCCGGTCGCGCCGCCGCGCAGGGTGGCCGGGAGGATGCCGGCCCGTTCCACCGCCTCCCAGGCCACTTCGAGCAGGAGGCGCTGCTGCGGGTCGATGACGAGCGCGTCGGCCGGGGAGATCCGGAAGAAAGCGGGGTCGAAGCCCGCGGCGTCGTCGAGAAAGCCGCCGTGCTTCGGCACCCGGCGGCCTTCCGGCCCGGTCTCGAACCGATCGAGCCCGCTCAGGTCCCAGCCACGATCGGTGGGCAGTGGCCCGATCGCGTCACGGCCGCCCTCGACCAGGTTCCACAGGTCCTCCGGCGAGCGTACGCCGCCGGGGAAGCGGCACGCCATGCTGACGATGGCGATCGGCTCGGTGGCCGACCCCACCAACTCCCGGTTGCGCTCGCGAAGGCTGTCCACCTGCTTGAGCGCGGCGCGCAGCGCCTCGACGACTGAGTCCGAGCGGTCGGTCATCGCACTACCTTTTCCGTGGGAGGTTGATCGGATGGGCCGCCCATAGCGGCGTTGACGAGGTCGTCGACGCTCATCGTGTCGATGTCGGGCCCGGCGGCGGACGTACCGTCCTCGGCGGCCTGCGCCGCCGGGTCGGTCCGGCCGACCAGCCCGAGCAACTGGTCCAGCACGCCGATCCGGCGCAGCCGGTCGAGCGGGATCTCGGCCAGCAGCGCCCGCAGTTCGGCCTCGGCGTCCGCCGCGGGCAGGAGCAGGTCGAGCAGATGGCCGCCGAGCGCTTCCGGGGTCGCGTAGTCGAACGCGAGGGTCACCGGCAGCGTGAGACCGGTCGCGGTCGCGAGCTTGTCGCGCAGGTCCACCGCGGTCAGCGAGTCGAATCCGAGGTCCTTGAAGGCGCGGTCGGGCTCGACGGCGCCGACGCCGGTGTGTCCGAGCACCGACGCGACGCGCTCCCGGACGAGTTCGGTCATGGCGCCGAGCCGGTCCGCCGGGGCCAGTGCGCGCGTTCGTTCCCGCAGCGCGGTCGCCGCGGAGGCGTCGTCGCCGCGGAGGCGTTCGGCCGTGGCGAGCGCGGCCTGCGCCTCGGGCACACCGGTCAGCAGCCGGCCGGGCCGGTTCGCGGTGTGCGCCGGGGCGAACCGGTCCCAGGCGACGTCCGCGATCACGAGCGTCGGTGGGCCGGCGGCGACGGCGCGAGCGAGCGCGGTCAGCGCCTGTGCGGCGAGCATCGGGTTCAGGCCGTTGGCGCGCAGGTGCGCGGCCGAGGTTTCGGCGTCCTCCCACGGTCCCCAGGCGATCGACGTCGCCGGGCGCCCGGCGCCTCGACGTCGTACGGCCAGGGCGTCGAGGGCCGCCGCCGAGGTGCCCTCGGCGCCACGCCCGGCCGAGCCCCAGGTGCCCGTGCACGAGCCGGAGAGTACGAAGGCTTCGACGGGCCGGTCGCCGACCAGCTCGTCCAGGGTGACAGCGGCCGCTCGGGCGGCCGGGTCCACTCCGGCGACGAGGACCGCGGTCAGATCCTCGATGCCGTCCAGCACCTGCGCGAGACCCGCCCGGAGCGTGAGATCGCAGGGGACGAAGTCCACGCCCTCGGGCACGCCCGTGCCCGAACCCGGCCCGGCCAGCAGTACCCGGGCGCTTTCGCCGAGCCAGCGCAGCAGCGGTTCGCCGACCGCTTCGGCGTCGCCGGCCACGAGCACCGTGCCGGACGGAACCCACGCGAGGTCCGGCGCGACACCGGTGCGGACGATGCGCCGGGCGAGCAGGCCGGCGGGGCGCAGGGCGAGTTGGTCCTCGCCCGCGGCGCTTCCGGCGAGGACGGCGGCGAGCAGGTCGGCCGCAGGGGTGTCCACGCCGGAGGGCAGGTCGATCAACCCGCCCCAGCTTTCAGGGCTGTCGAGCGCGCATGCCAGGCCATGGCCCCAGACGGCGGCCTGGTCCGGGTCGGGTGCGCCATCCGCGTCGTCGGTGGCGACCGCGGACGCGGTGACGAACCACAGCGGCGCGCTGACACGCGCCTGATCGAGCGCGGCGAGCAGCTCGGCCGGATCTTCGGCCGTCGCCTGCGCCAGCACGCCGGCGAACGCGTGGTCTGCACGGCCGACCCGTTCGGCGATGCGCTCGCCGAGGCCGGGGCCCACCGCCACGGCCGCGACCGACGCGTCATCGGCCCAGCTCGGCGCTTCGCCTTCGGCGACGATCGCCAGCCAGGTCCCGACCTCGGCCGGGGCCTGGTCGGAAACGCGGGTCCAGGAGGCGCGGTAGAACAAGCCGTCCGGGCCGGAACTCGGCGCCGGGTCGGGCCAGTAGCGCTCGCGCTGGAAGGCGTACGTCGGGAGGTCGAACGCGGCCGGCCCGGTGCCGCCGAACAGGCGGCTCCAGTCGATGCCGACGCCGCGCACGTGGATCCGGGCCAGCGCGCCGGTGAGCGACGCCGCCTCGTCCTGGCCCTCGCGCAGGGCCGGAACGGCGGCCTGGCCGTCGGGCACGCACTCGGCGGCCATCGCCGAGAGCACGCCGGACGGGCCGAGTTCGAGGAAGGTGCCGATGCCCGCCCCGGTCAGCGCGTGCACGCCGTCGCCGAACCGGACCGTCTGCCTGACGTGCCGCACCCAGTAGTCGGCCGAGCTGAGGTCTTCGGGCCCCGCGAGAGCGCCGGTGACGTTGGAGACCACGGGCAACCGCGGCGGCCGGTACTCCAGCCCCTCGGCCGTACGCCGGAACTCGTCGAGCATCGGCTCCATGAGCGAGGAGTGGAACGCGTGGCTGACCCGCAGTCGGCGGACCCGGCGCCCCTGCTCGGCCAGTCGCGCGGCGGCGGCGAGCACCGGGCCCTCCGGGCCGGACAACACGATCGATTCGGGGCCGTTGACGGCCGCGAGCGCGACCTCGTCGCCGAGCAGCCCCGCGGCCTCCTCCTCGGAGGCGCGGACCGCGACCATCGCTCCGCCGGACGGCAGCGCCGCCATGAGCCGGGCCCTGGCGCGGACCAGTGCGCAGGCGTCCGCCGACGACAGCACGCCGGCGACGTGCGCGGCGGCCAGCTCGCCGATGGAGTGCCCGGCGACCGCGGCCGGCCGCACACCCCACGACTCCACCAGCCGGAACAGGGCGACTTCGAACGCGAACAACGCCTGCTGCGCGTTGCCGGTGTCGGTCAGCGGCTCCGGGTCCTGGCCCCACATCACCTCCCGCAGGCCGGGATCGAGGTGGGAGAGGATCTCGTCGAACGCCTCGGCGAACCGCGGGTGACGGGTATACAGGTCGCGGCCCATGCCGAGGCGCTGGGCGCCCTGGCCGGTGAACAGCACGGCCAGTTCGCCGGCGGTCGCGAGACCGCGGACGAGCTCGGGCCGGTCGCCGGCGCCGGTCAGCAGCACCGCGCGATGCGGCAGCGCGGCCCGGCCGGTGGCCAGCGCGCGCCCCACGGCCTCCGGTGAGAGTTCGGTCCTGGCGGCGGTGAAGGCGCTGAGCCGCTCGATCTGCGCGTCAAGGGCGGCGGCGCCGCGGGCCGAGACGAGCCAGGGCACGAGCACCGGCGCCGCGGGTGGTTCGGCGGGCCCGGCGGCCTCGTCCGCCGCGGGTTGCGCGGGCGCCGCGGGTTCCGTGGGCGGCGTGGGCTCCGTGGGCGGCTCCTCCACGATGACGTGCGCGTTGGTGCCGCTGATCCCGAACGCCGAGACCCCGGCGCGGCGCGGCCGGTGCTCGGAGCGCGGCCAGTCGCGGGCCTCGGTGAGCAGTTCGACCGCGCCGGCCGACCAGTCCACGTGCGACGAGGGCTCGTCGGCGTGCAGGGTCCGCGGGAGTATGTCGTGCTTCGCGGCGAGCACCATCTTGATGACGCCCGCGACGCCCGCCGCGCCCTGGGTATGGCCGAGGTTCGATTTGACCGCACCGAGCAGCAGCGGTTCATCCCGGTCCTGGCCGTAGGCGGCCAGCAGCGCCTGAGCCTCGATCGGGTCGCCCAGCGCGGTGCCGGTGCCGTGCGCCTCGACGACATCGACGTCCGATGCCGAAAGACCCGCGTCGGCGAGCGCGGCGCCGATGACCCGCCGCTGCGCCGAGCCGTTCGGGGCGGTCAGTCCGTTGGACGCGCCGTCGGAGTTGACGGCCGAGCCACGCAGCAGAGCGAGCACACGGTGGCCGTGCCGGCGGGCGTCGGAGAGCCGCTCCAGTACCAGCAGCCCGATTCCCTCCGACCAGGAGGTGCCGTCGGCGCCGGCGCCGAATGCCTTGCACCGGCCGTCCGGGGCGAGCCCGCCCTGAGCGCTGAACTCGACGAAGGAATCAGGGGTGGACATCACCGAGACGCCGCCGGCGAGGGCGAGCGTGCACTCCCCGCCGCGCAGCGCCCGGACGGCCAGGTGCATGGCCACCAGCGACGCCGAGCACGCGGTGTCCACCGTGACGGCGGGGCCCTCCAGGCCGAAGGTGTAGGCGATCCGGCCGGACATCACACTCGCGGTGTTGCCGGTGGCGACGTGCCCCGCGCCGAGCTGATCGGCCGGTGCCGCGGTGGCGGCCGCTCGCCGCAGCGCGCCCACGTAGTCCTGGCCGTTGGTGCCGACGAACACGCCGGTCGTGGTGGAGCGCAAGGACTGCGGATCCAGCCCGGCGTGTTCGAGCGCCTCCCACGAGGTCTCCAGCAGGAGCCGCTGTTGCGGGTCCATGACCATGGCCTCGCGCGGTGAGATGCCGAAGAACGCGGCGTCGAACTCACCGGCCCCTGCCAGGAATCCGCCCGCGCGAGTCGCGCTGCGCCCGGCCAGCTCCCCGAGGTCCCAGCCGCGGTCGCCGGGGAACTCGCCGATCGCCTCGCGCCCTTCGGCGAGCAGCCGCCAGAATTCCTCCGGCGTCGTTATGCCGCCGGGGAACCGGCAGCCGATGCCGACGATCGCGACGGGATCGTCCGTCTGCGGCCGGACCACGGCCGGCGCCGCGGGCGACGCAGGCGCCGGCTCGGCGTCGTCGGACAGTTCGGCGAGCAGGTGGGCCGCGAAGTCGCGTGGTGTCGGATGGTCGAACAGCACGGAAGCCGCCAGCCGCAGGCCGGTCGCCGCGGCCAGGGCGTTGCGCAGTTCCAGGGTGGTCAGCGAATCGAAGCCCAGGTCCCGGAACGGCAGGTCGGCGTCGACGGCGGAGCCGCCGCCGTGGCCGAGCACGTGCGCGGCCTGGCCGCGGATCAGGTCGAGGACATGCCGCTCGCGCCGCTCGGGTACGAGTTCGGCGAGGCGGGATCGCAGCCCGCCCGACTCGGTCTCCTCCAGTTCGGTCAGGGGCGCGGCGGCACGGTGTGGTTCGGGCAGAGCGGCGAGCAGCGGCGCGGGCCGGCCGGCGCGAAGGACCGGGGCGTAACGATCCCACTCGACGTCGAGCACGGTGATCCCGCTCTCGTCGGCGCCGATCATCTCGCCCAGCACTTCGAGGGCGGATCCACCGGCCAGCGGACGCATGCCGACCCGGCGCATGCGCTCTGTGCCGGAATCCGTCGCCGCGGCCATTCCCCCGCCGTCCCACGGGCCCCAGGCGACCGCCGTCGCCGGCAGACCCCGCGCGCGGCGCTGCTCGGCGAACGCGTCGAGGTACGCGTTGGCGGCGGCGTAGTTGCCCTGTCCCGCCGTGCCGAGCACCCCGGCGATCGAGCTGAATACGACGAACGCGCTGAGGTCCAGGCCGAGGGTCAGCTCGTGCAGGTGCCGCAGTCCGTCCGCCTTCGGGCGCAGCACCGCGGCGAAGCGGTCCGGCGTCAGGGCATCGACAACTCCGTCATCGATGACCCCTGCCGTGTGGAACACGGCGGTCAGCGGTTCGTCGGCCGGGATGTCGGCCAGGACTGCCGCGAGGGCGTCGCGGTCGGCCACGTCGCACGCGGCGACCGTGACGTGCACGCCGAGCGCGGTGAGGTCGGCCACCAGGGTGCCGGCTCCGGGTGCCGATTCGCCCCGACGCCCGGTCAGGACGAGACGCCGGGCGCCGAGTGAGCCGAGCCACCGTGCCACAAGACCGCCGAGCGCGCCGGTTCCGCCGGTGATCAGAACGGTGCCGGTCGGCGTGTAGGTCTCTCGCGGCCGGGGGGCTGCGGCGTGCACCAGCCGGCGGCCGAACGCGCCACCGGCCCGCACGGCAACCTGGTCCTCCTCGCCACCGCCTGTGAGCACTGCGGCCACGAGGCCGTCCGCGGCCGACGCGGAGTCGCCGGAGTCGCCGGAGTCGCCGGAGTCGCCGGAGTCGAGATCGAGCATGCCGCCCCACAGCTCGGGCAGTTCGAGCGCCGCGACGCGGCCGAATCCCCACAGCGCCGCCTGGTCCGGATCGGGCGCGCCGTCGTCGGCGGTGACGGAGACCGCGCCTCGGGTCAGGCACCACAGCCGGGCCCCGCAGCCACTGTCGGCCAGGCCCTGGACGACCGCGGCGGTCCAGGCGAGCAGTTCCTGTGCCGAGCCGCCGGCGAATGCCGCCAGCGAGACCACACCGACGACATCGGTGCCGTTCTCGCGGATCCGGTCGGCGATGGCCGCTCGGTCCGGGCTGTCCAGTTCCACCCGGACGGTGTCCGCGGGAAGCAGCTCGCTCACCCGGCCGAACCCTTCGGTGGCCGCCGCGGGTACCAGGGCAAGCCAGCGGCCGGGGCGCGCGGCACGCGGAGCGTGGGGATGCCACTCGGCCCGATACCGCCAGTCGGCACTGCTCGACGACGTGGCGAGCGCCTCCGGCCAGAATCGCTGACGCTGGAAGGGATAGGTCGGCAGGTCCACGGCCATGGCGGGGAAGCCGGCGAAGAAGCGCGGCCAGTCGACGCCGCCGCCCCGCACGTGCAGGCGGATCACCGCGTCGATGAGGGTCGGAACCTCGGGACGTCCCGGGCGCGCGAGCGACACCGCCGACGCGTCGGGCTCGCCGTCGAGGATGCTGCCGACGAGTCCGGACAGCGCGCCGTCCGGGCCCAGCTCCACGAACGTTGACACCCCCTCCTGCGCGAGCCAGGCGATGCCGTCGCCGAAGCGCACCGTCTCCCGCACCTGCCTGACCCAGTAGTCGGGCGAGGTGAGGTCGGCCGGCTCTCCGGTGACGGTGGACACGACCGGGATACGCGGCGCCGCGTAGGTCAGCCCTGCGGCCACCTCGGCGAAGTCGGCGAGCATCGGATCCATCCGCGGCGAGTGGAACGCGTGGCTGACGCGCAGTCGCCTGGTGCGCAGCCCTTCCTCGGACAGCCGCGCGGCGATCTCCAGAAGCGGTTCTTCGTCCCCGGCGATGACCACGGCGGACGGCCCGTTCACGGCGGCCACCGAGACGAAGTGCGCGTGGCCGTTGAGTGCCGCGGCGACGTCCGTCTCCGCGGCATCGACGGCGATCATGACGCCGCCGGGCGGCAGCGCCTGCATGAGCCGCGCCCGAGCGCTCACCAGCGAGGCCGCGTCGGCGAGCGAGAGCACCCCGGCCACGTGTGCGGCGGCGATCTCCCCGATCGAATGGCCGATCAGGTAGTCGGGTTCCGCGCCCCACGAGGCGAGCAGCCGGAAGAGCGCCACCTCGATCGCGAACAGGGCAGGCTGCGCGGTTCCGGTCTCGGTGAGCGCTTGCGCGTCCTCACCCCACATGACCGCCCGCAGGCCGGGATCGAGGTGGCCGAGCACTTCGTCCAAGGCGTCGGCGAACACGTCGAACCGTTGGTAGAGCTCGCGGCCCATGCCGAGACGCTGGCTGCCCTGTCCGGCGAACACGAACGCGGTGCGGCCTCGACCGGTTCGGCCGCTCGCCAGCGCCGGGTTCGGCTCACCGTCCCGCAGTGCCGTCAGTCCCGCGAGCAGCCCGTTTCGGTCCTGTGCGGTGAACCCCGCCCGGTGCTCGAACGTCGAACGGGACACCGCGAGCGCCCGCGCGAGTTCGGGCGCGGCGAGATCCGGCCGCTCGTCCAGCAGCGTCAGCAGTTCGCCGGCCCGCGCCCGCAGCGCCCGCGGAGAGCGCGCGGACAGCAGGACCGGCAGCGTGTCCGTATCGACCGGCCGCGCGGCCCGTTCAGGCTCCGGCGCGGACGTGGCCTGCTCCATGATCAGGTGCGCGTTCGTGCCGCTGAGCCCGAACGAGGAGATCGCCGCGCGACGCGGTCGACCGGTCTCGGGCCACGCGGTGGTCTCGGTGACCAGGCTGATCGCGCCGCTGCTCCAGCCGACGTGGGTGGAGGGTCGCTCGACGTGCAGGGTGCGCGGCACCGTGCCGTGCCGCAGCGCCTGCACCATTTTGATGACCGAGGCGACGCCCGATGCCATCTGCGTGTGGCCGATGTTGGACTTGACCGATCCCAGCAGCAGCGGTCGCTCGCGGCCTTGGCCGTACGTGGTGAGCAGCGCCTGCGCTTCGATGGGGTCACCGAGCGCGGTTCCGGTGCCGTGCCCCTCGACGACATCGACGTCGGACGGGGTCAGGCCGGCGGCGGCCAGCGCCGCGGTGATCACGCGCTCCTGGGACGGCCCGTTCGGTGCTGTCAGCCCGTTGGACGCGCCGTCGGAGTTGATCGCGGATCCGCGCAGCACGGCGAGGACAGGATGCCCGTTGCGCTGTGCGTCGGAGAGGCGTTCGAGCAGGACCATGCCGACGCCTTCGGCCAGGGTCATCCCGTCAGCCGTGTCGGCATACGCCTTGCAGCGGCCGTCGGGGGCCAGGGCGCGCTGTCGGCTGAACCCGACGAACGCGCCCGGAGTCGCCATGACACTGACGCCGCCCGCCAGCGCGAGGCTGCTCTCGCCGGATGCCAGCGACTGCGCCGCGAGATGCATCGCCACCAACGAGGACGAGCACGCGGTGTCCAGCGTGACCGCGGGGCCTTCGAGTCCGAACAGATAGGCGATGCGGCCGGACAGGATGCTCGGCAGCGAACCGGTCACCTGGTGGCCTTCGGCGTTGTCGGCGCCGGCCGCCGCGCCGACCGCGTAGTCCTGATAACTCGCGCCGATGAACGTGCCGGTGCGACTGCCGCGCAAGGTGTGCGGGTCGAAGCCGGCGCGTTCGAGGGCCTCCCAGGCGGTTTCCAGCAACAACCGCTGCTGCGGGTCCATGGCCAGCGCCTCGCGCGGCGAGATCCCGAAGAACGCGGCGTCGAAGTCGGCGACGCCGTGCAGGAATCCGCCCTGGGTGGAGTACGTCCGTCCGGCCCGGTCGGGGTCGGGGTCGTAGAGCCCGTCGACTCTCCAGCCACGGTCCGCGGGGAAGCCGGAGATCGCGTCGACGCCGTCCATCGTCAGCCGCCACAGCGCTTCCGGGGTGTTCGCTTCGCCCGGGTAGCGGCAGGCCATGCCGATGATCGCCACCGGATCGTCGGCGACGGGGGCCACACCCGCACCCGACGCGCCGTCGGCCGTCGAGGCCGTCCCTGCCGCTCCGCCGAGCCGCTGGTCGAGGAACCGGACCAGCGCGAGCGGATTCGGGTGATCGAAGATCATGGTCGCCGGCAGGGTCAGGCCCGTCAGCCGGGCGATCCGGTTGCGCAGGTCGACCGCGGTGACCGAGTCGAAGCCGACGTCCCGGAAGGCGCGGCGCTCCGGCAGCGCGTCGCCCGAGTCGTGCCCGAGCACGGCCACCGCCTCCGCGCGGACCAGGTCGAGCAGCCGCCGGGAGCGCTCGGTGCCGCTCAGGGCGCGCAGCCGCCCGCCGAGGCCGCCGCCGTCCTCGGCGGGCGTCGCGGTCGGTGCGGCGGCCAGTCGGCGTACCGCCGGGAGCCGGTCGAACAGTGTGGTCGGCCGGGACGCGCTGTAGACCGGGTGGTAGCGCTGCCAGTTGACGTCGGCGACGGCGAGCGCGATCTCGTCCGCGTCCAGGACGCCGCCGAGCGCGGCCAGGGCGCGCCGCGGCGTCATGAATCCCAGGCCGCTGCGCTGGAGATGGTCCGGGTCGACGCGGCCGGCGCGCAGGTCGTCCGACCAGATCCCCCAGCACACCGCGGTGGCGGGGCGGCCGGCGGCGCGGCGCTGCTCGGCGAGGGCGTGCAGGTACGCGTTGCCCGCGACGTACGCGGCGTGCCGGCCGCTGCCCCACAGCCCGGCGACCGAGGAGAACAGCACGAAGCGGTCGAGCCCCGGCCCGTCGAAGACCTCTTCGAGGACCCCGGCGCCGGTGACCTTGGCGTGCAGGACGCGGGAGAACGCGGCGGGATCGGTCTCGGAGATCGCGGCCAGTTCGATGGTCGCCGCGGTGTGGATGACGGTGCGCACGGGCCGGCCGGCCTCGGCCAGTGTGTCGCGCAGCGCGGCGAGCGCCTCAGGCCGCGTGACATCGCAGGCCACTGTCTCGGCCTCGGCGCCGAGCGCGGCGAGTTCGGCGATCAGTTCGGCGGCGCCAGGGGCGTCCGGGCCGCGGCGGCTGATCAGCGTGAGACGCGTGGCGCCGCGCTCGGCGAGCCACCGGGCCACGTGCGGAGCCAGTGTGCCGGTGCCGCCGGTGATCAGGACGTTGCCCTCGGGCAGCCATGGGTCGCTACCGGCGGCCGAAGGCGCGGGTACGGACTCGATGCGGCGTGCCAGCAGGCCGCCGGAGCGCACCGCGAGCTGGTCCTCGCCGGTGCCGCCGGCCAGCGCGGTCGCCAGCCGGCGCACCGCGTGCCGGTCGAGTACACCGGGCAGGTCGACGACGCCGCCGATGCGCTCCGGGTGTTCCAGCGCCGCCGTCGCCATGAAGCCGCCGACCATGGCCTGTGCCGGGTCGGTGACCGGGTCGAGTTGTCCGGTGGACACCGCGCCGGTGGTGAGGCTCCACAGCGGAGCGCGAACCTCGAGATCGCCGAGCGACTGAACGAGCGTCAGGGTCAGGGCGAGGCCGGCGGGCAGACCCGGGTGCGGATCGGCGCTGTTCGCGGCGGCGAGGGTGGAGACGATTCCGGCGGCGTCGCCGATCGCGGCGGCGGCCAGCCGGTCCGCGAGGGCGGCCCGGTCGACGCACGACGCGTCGAGCGAGAGTCGGCGCACGTCCGCGCCGTGTGCCGCGAGCCCGTCGGCGACCGCCTCGGCGGCGTCCGTGCGCTCCGCGTCGGCGGAGATCACCAGCCAGGTGCCCGACAGCGCGGAGGACGTGCCCGACGCACCGGCCGGAACGGGAACCCAGGTCGAGCGGTACCGCCAGGCTTCGAGCGTGGCCTGCTCGGTACGGCGCTGCCGCCAGGTCGCGAGCGCCGGGAGCACCGCGTCGAGCGCGCCGGGGTCGACATCGAGATCTTCGGCCAGGCATGCCGGGTCCGCGGCGTCGAGGGCCGCCCAGGCGCCGTCGGGCTCGGCCGCGTCGGCGGCGGTCGGCGGCGGCTTCGGCGTCTGCCAGTAGTCCCGGCGCTCGAACGCGTAGGTGGGCAGCTCGATGCGGCGCGCCCCGGTGCCGGTGAAGCAGCCGGACCAGTCGACGCCCACGCCGCGGACGAACGCCTCGGCGAAGGACTGGAACACGCGTCGCAGCGAGCCGTCGTTGCGGCGCAGCGTGCCCGCGGCGACGATCGGCTCGCCCACGTCCTCGGCCGTCTGCTGCACCGCGAGGCTCAGCACCGGATGCGGACCGACCTCGATGAAGGCCCGATGCTCCGCGCCGAGCAGGGCGCGTACGGCGCTCTCGAACCGCACCGTCTGTCGCAGATTGCGGTACCAGTAGTCGGCGTTCAGGGCGGTCGTGTCCAGCCAGTCTCCGGTGGTGGTGGAGAAGAACGGGACGGCGGCGGCCCGCGGCTCGATCCCGGCCAGGTCCTCGGCGAGCTGATCGCGTAGCAGTTCGACGTGTGCCGAGTGCGAGGCGTAGTCCACGTCGATGCGCCGCACCCGGACCTCGTCGGCGTGGAGCCGTTCGATGAGCTCGTCCAGCGCGCCGGGGTCGCCGGAGACGACCGTCGAGCGCGGCGAGTTGACGGCAGCGATCGAGATCCTGTCGCCGATCAGCTCCGCCACCTGCTCGGCGGGCAGCCACACGGACGCCATCGCGCCCCGGCCGGCCAGCCGCGCCCCGATCGCCTTCGAGCGCAGCGCCACCACCCGCGCGCCGTCGGCCATCGACAGCGCCCCGCAGACCACGGCGGCGGCGATCTCGCCCTGGGAGTGCCCGAGCACCGCGTCCGGGCGCACGCCGACGGACTCCCACAGCGCGGCGAGCGAGACCATCACGGCCCACGACACCGGCTGGACCACGTCCACCCGGTCGAGCGGCGGCGCGCCGTCCGCCTCCCGGACCACGTCGAGCAGCGACCAGTCGACCCACGGGGACAGGGCGGCGGCACACTCCGCCATGCGCGCGGCGAACACCGGCGAATCCTCGAGCAGCCGGGCACCCATGCCGATCCACTGCGCGCCCTGCCCGGGGAACACGAAGACCGTTCGTCCGGTGACGTCGGCGGTGCCTTCCACCACGACGGCTTCGGTCCCGCCGCCGTCCGCCGCCACCGCGGACAGCGCACTCGCCTGCTCCTCGCCGTCCCGGACGAGCACGACGGCCCGGTGCTCCAGCAGCGACCGGCACGTCAGCAGCGAGTGGCCGAGGTCGATCGGTTCGGCGGACACGAGGGAGGCGAGCCGGTCGGCGTAGGCGCGCAACGCGGTGGGCGTGCGGGCGGACAGTACCAGCGGGACGGCCACGGGGGCGGGCGCAGGCTCGACCGGAGCCGGAACCGGCGACGGTGGTGGCGCATCCTCCAGCAGCAGATGCGCGTTGGTGCCGCTGATACCGAACGAGGACACCGCGCAGACGCGCGGCCGGTCCCCGTCCGGCCAGTCGACCGGGCCTGTGAGCAGACGGATGGAGCCGGTTCCCCAGTCGACCCGGCTCGACGGCTGCTCGACGTGGAGCGTGGGCGGGAGCGCGCCGTGCCGCATGGCCTGCACCATCTTGATGACCGAGGCGACGCCCGCGGCCGACTGGGTGTGGCCGAGGTTGGACTTGACCGAGCCGAGCCACAGCGGCCGCGCCGGATCGCGATCGGCCCCGTACACCGCGTGCAGGGCGCCGACCTCGATCGGATCGCCGAGCGCTGTGCCGGTGCCGTGCGCCTCCACGGCGTCCACCTCGGCAGGCCGCAGCCCCGCGTTCGCCAGCGCTTGGCGGATCACGCGCTGCTGTGACGGGCCGTTCGGCGCGGAGAGGCCGTTGGACGCGCCGTCGGAGTTGATGGCCGAGCCGCGCAGGACCGCGAGCACCGGATGGCCGTGACGCCGCGCGTCGGACAGCCGCTCGAGTACGAGCAGCCCGGCGCCCTCGGCCAGCGCCATCCCGTCCGCCTGCTCGGAGAACGCCTTGGACCGGCCGTCGCGGGCGAGTGCCCGCAGCCGGCTGAAGGCGACGAACGCCCCCGGTCCCGCCATCACGGTGACCCCGCCGGCCAAGGCGAGCGAGGTCTCGCCCGTGCGCAGTGACTGCGCGGCGAGATGCAGGGCGACCAGCGACGACGAGCAGGCCGTGTCGACGGTGACCGCCGGGCCTTCGAGCCCGAAGACGTAGGCGAGCCGGCCGGAGAGCACGCTCGGGATGGTGCCGGTGACGGCGTGTCCCTCGCCGTCCTCGCCGCCTCCGGCGTAGTCCCCGGTACTGCCGCCGATGAAGGTGCCGGTGGATGTTCCGCGCAGTGCGGCCGGATCGATGCCGGCCCGTTCGAACGCCTCCCAGGCGACCTCGAGCAGCAGCCGCTGCTGCGGGTCCATCGCCAGCGCCTCGCGCGGCGAGATACCGAAGAAGGCCGCGTCGAACTGCGCGGCGTCGGTCAGGAAGCCGCCGTGGGCGCAGTAGGTGGCGCCCGGCCGGTCCGGGTCGGCGTCGATCAGGACATGCCCGTCCCACTCCCGTTCCGGCGGGAATGGGGTGATGGCGTCGACGCCGTCGGCCACCAGCCGCCACAGTTGCTCGGGATCGCCCGCGCCGCCCGGGAACCGGCAGCTCATGGAGACGATCGCGATCGGGTCGTCCGAGGCGGCGACCGTGGCGACGGCGGCGACAGCGTCAGGACCGGTGCCGAGCAGCTCGCCGCGCAGGTACTCGGCGAGCTCGGTGACGGTGGGGTGGTCGAAGACCATGGTGGTCGGCAGCTTGCGGCCGACCACCTTGCCGATCCGGGCGCGCAGCTCGACCGCGGTGAGGGAATCGAAGCCGAGGTCGCGGAAGGCGCGGTGTACGGGAACCGCGTCCGGGCTCGTATGTCCGAGTACCGCGGCGGCTTCGGCGCGCACCAATCCGGCCAGGAGCCCGCGCTGGGCCGCCTCGTCCAGCGCGGCGAGCCTGGCGGCGTAGCCGGTGCCGGTGCTTTCCGGTTCCGACCCGGCGGGCCGCTGCTCGACCAGCTCGCGCAGCAGCGGGCTC
This sequence comes from Streptomyces sp. NBC_01506, assembly GCF_045040295.1. Lineage (NCBI taxonomy): Bacteria > Bacillati > Actinomycetota > Actinomycetes > Kitasatosporales > Streptomycetaceae > Streptomyces > Streptomyces sp. NBC_01506. The sequence continues at coordinate 798,869 of NZ_CP109422.1, forward strand.
GGCCGTGCCGCGGTGAATACGGGCACGTACCGGGACCAGTCCGCTTCGACGACCGTGACGGTCGGCTCGCCGCTCATGAGGGCCGCGCCCAGTTCCTCGAGCGCGTCGGCGGGCGGCAGCGGCCGCAGCCCGCGCAGCGCGAGCTGCCGGGTCTCCTCCTCGTCGGAAGCCATGCCGGCGCCGGCCCACGGTCCCCAGGCGATCGAGGTCGCCGCGAGCCCGCGCCCGTGGCGGTGTTCCGCCAGCGCGTCCAGGTAGGCGTTGGCCGCGCCGTAGCCCGCTTGTGCCCCGCTGCCGACGACTCCCGCGATCGAGCCGAAGAGCACGAACAGTTCCAGTTCGCGGTCGCCGAGCAGTTCGTGCAGGGCGGCTGCGCCTTCGGCCTTTGCCGCCATGTCGGCGGCGAGATCGGCGGAGCTGGTCTCGGCGAGCGGTCGCATGGTGCTGACACCGGCCGCGTGTACGACTCCGGCGAGCGGTCCGATCCGGTCCAGCAGCGCGGCCAGCGCTTCGCGGTCCGCGGCGTCGCAGGACACGATGTCGACCTCGGCGCCGCGGGCGGCGAGGTCGGCGCGCAGTTCCTCCGCGCCGGGGGCGTCAGGACCGCGCCGGCTGGTCAGGATCAGCCGGGGCGCTCCGTGGTCGGCGAGCCAGCGGGCCGTCTCGGCGCCGAGCGCTCCGGTACCGCCGGTTATCAGGACCGTGCCGTGCACGGCCGGTTCGCCGGCCGGTGTCACGGCACGGTGGCGCACGAGGCGCCGGCCGAAGACCCCGTTCGGGCGCAGCGCGATCTGGTCTTCGTCGCCGGCGTGGGCGAGGACGGCGGCAAGGGGGCCGGCCACGGCGTCGACCGGTCCCTCGGGCAGGTCGAGCAGGCCGGCCCAACGCCTCGGGTATTCGAGCGCGGCGACACGGCCGAACCCCCAGACGGCGGCCTGCGCCGGATCGGTCAGCGGATCGCCGTCGCCGGTGGACACCGCGCCGCGGGTGACCGTCCACAGCGCGGCGTCGTCGGGCAGTGCGCGCAGCACGTCCAGTACACCGGACGGACCGGCGGCACCGGACGCGAGCACGCCGTCGAGTTCGCCGAGCTCGGCCGGACCGGCTTGCGCGGCCTCGGCGGCCGAGTCGGCGTGGCGGACTTCGGCCCCGTGCGCTCGCAGCGCGTGGGCCAGGTCGGCATCGCCGATGACGAGCCATTTCCCGGTGAGTTCGGCGGTTGACGGAACCGGCAGGGGCGCCCAGGTGACGCGGTACCGGCGCCCGTCGCCGTGCCGCGCGGATACCGCGGCGCGCACGGGCCAGTAGGTCTCGTGCTGGAACGCGTAGGTGGGGAGCTCGACGACCCGGGCGCGGGTGCCGGCGTAGTACGAGCGCCAGTCGATCTCCACGCCGTTCACGTGCAGTTCGCTCAGCGCGGCGATCGCGGCCGAAGCGTCGTCGGACCCGGCGCGCAGCACCGGGATCAGCGCCACGTCACCGGTGTCGCCGTCATCGAGGTCGGCGATGGTCTCGGCGGCCATCGCACTGAGCACACCGTCCGGACCCAGCTCTACGAAGGTCCTGGTGCCCAATCGGCACAGGGTGCTGACGGCGTCGGCGAACCGTACCGGGCGGCGCACGTGCTCCACCCAGTAATCCGGGGTGCACAGCTCGTCGTCGGCGAGGGCGCCGGTCGCCGTGGACACGAAGCGCAGCGTCGGCGGCCGGTAGGTCAGGCCCCGCGCCACCTCGCGGAACTCCTCCAGCATCGGGTTCATCAGGTCGGAGTGGAACGCGTGGCTGGTCCGCAGGCGGCGGCTCTTGGGGAAGCGGGCGGCGAACGCGGTGACCGCGGCCTCGTCGCCGGACACCACGACGGACCTCGGCCCGTTCACCGCCGCGAGAGCGACCCCGTCGCCGAGCAGTGCGACGGCCTCCGCCTCGCTCGCGCGGACGGCGGCCATCGCCCCGCCGGCCGGGAGGGCTTGCATCAGCCGGCCACGCGCGGTCACCAACGTCGCGGCGTCCGCCAGTGAGAGCACGCCGGCCACATGCGCGGCCGCGATCTCGCCCACCGAGTGTCCGGCGACGGCACCCGGCCGCACGCCCCACGTGGACTGGAGCCGGAACAGCGCGACCTGGAGGGCGAAGAGCGCCGGCTGGGCCCACTCGGTGCGGTCGAGAGCGTCCGGATCCTCGCCCCACATCACTTCCCGCAGCTCCGGGTCGAGGTGGCCGAGCACCTCGTCCATGGCCTCGGCGAACACCGGAAACCGGGTGGCGAGCCCGCGTCCCGCGCCGATCCGCTGGCTGCCCTGGCCGCTGAACAGGAGCGCTCGGGGGCCGACAGCGGCCTCCGCCGTGAACAGCGCGGGATCGGGACGGCCGTCGGCGAGCGCGGCCAGGGCCCGTCGCAGCGTCTGGGTATCGCCGGCCACCACGGCGGCGCGCCGCGCGAAGGCGGTACGGCTGACGGCGGACGAATACGCGAGGTCGACGAGCGGTTCGTCGGCCGACACGGACAGCAGCCGCGCGGCCTGGGCCCGCAGCGCCGCCTCCGTGCGCCCGGCGACGAGCACCGGCCAGGAATCCGTGAGCACCCGCTCCGAGCCGGCCGGCGAACCCTCGGGCTCCGGGTCCGGCTGCTCGAGGATCAGGTGCGCGTTGGTGCCGCTGAATCCGAACGACGACACGGCCGCTCGTCGCGCCCGCCCGGTCCGCGGCCACTCGGTCGGCTCGGTGACGAGGCGGACGGCGCCGTCCTGCCACTCCACCTTCGACGATGCCGTTTGCGCGTGCAGCGTGCGCGGCACGACGCCGCGGCGCATCGCCTCGACCATCTTGACCACGCCGGCGACGCCCGCCGCGGCCTGTGTGTGACCGAAGTTGGACTTCACCGAGCCGAGCAGCAGCGGCGCGTCCCGGTCCTGACCGTAGGTGGCCAGCAGCGCCTGAGCCTCGATCGGGTCGCCCAGCGTGGTGCCGGTGCCGTGCCCCTCGACCACGTCGACGTCCGAGGTGCCGAGCCCGGCCGTGCCCAGCGCCTGCCGGATCACGCGCTGCTGCGCGTTGCCGTTGGGGGCGGTCAGGCCGTTCGACGCGCCGTCCGCGTTGACCGCCGAGCCGCGCACCACGGCCAGGATCCGGTGGCCGTTGCGCAGCGCGTCGGAGCGGCGCTCCAGCACGACCATCCCCGCGCCCTCGGCCCAGGCCACCCCGTCGGCGCCGTCCCCGTAGGACTTGCAGCGTCCGTCCGGGGACAGGCCACGCTGGCGGGAGAACTCCACGAAAGCCCCCGGGGTGGACATCACGGTGACGCCGCCGGCCAGCGCGAGCGAGCACTCCCCGGCGCGCAGGGCCTGCGACGCCCAGTGCATCGCGACCAGCGAGGAGGAGCACGCGGTGTCCACGCTGACCGCGGGACCCTCGAGGCCCAGGACGTAGGAGATCCGGCCGGAGGCGATGCTCGCCGAGCTTCCGGTGCCCGCGAAGCCCTCGAAGTCGGGTCCTTCGAGCACGGTGCCGTAGTCGCCGTACATGATGCCGGTGAACACCCCGGTCCGGCTGCCGCGCAGGCCCGCCGGGTCGATGCCCGCCCGCTCCAGCGCCTCCCAACTGGTCTCCAGCAACAGCCGCTGCTGGGCGTCGGTGGCCACCGCCTCCCGCGGGCTCATCCCGAAGAACTCCGGGTCGAAGCGGGCGGCGTCGTGCAGGAAGCCGCCCGAGCGCGTGTAGGAGGTGCCGGAATGGGCCGGGTCGGGATGGTAGAGCGCGTCGAGGTCCCAGCCGCGGTCGGCCGGGAAGCCGGTGATCGCGTCCAGGCCCTCGTCGACGAGCCGCCACAGGTCCTCCGGCGATCGCACGCCGCCCGGGTAGCGGCAGCCCATGCCGACGATGACGATCGGGTCCGCTTCGCCCGCGCCGGCCCGGCGGGCCGGCGGCGCGTCGGTCGCCGTCGCCGTCGCCGCGCCGATGGTCTCGGCCGTCATGTGCGCGGCGAGCGCGGTCACGGTCGGGTGGTCGAACACGAGGGTGGCGGCGAGCCGCAGGCCGGTCGCGACGGACAGCCGGTTACGCAGTTCGACGGCGGTCAGCGAGTCGAAGCCGAGATCGGCCAGCGCGCGGTTCGGGTCGATCCCGCGGCCGTCGTGGTGGCCGAGCACGGCGGCGATCTGCTCCCGCACCAGGTCGAGCGCCGCGTCGTGCCGCGCGGCCGGGACGAGTCGGCGCAGCCGCTCGGCGAACGCGCCCGCGGCGGCCGGTCCGGCGGCGGACCGGCGCGGCGCCCTGATCAGCCCGCGCAGCACCGGGGGCACGGTGGGGAGCGAGCGCAGCGCGGCCAGATCGAAGCGGACGGCGGCGAGCACCGGGAACTCGGCACCGATGGCGGCGTCGAACAGTTCGAGCCCCCGCTCCGGCGCGAGCGGCGGCGTTCCGCGCAGCGTCAGCCGCGACATGTCGTGGGCGCCGACGGTCCCGGTCATGCCGACGGTCGCCGCCCACGGTCCCCAGGCGACGGAGACGGCGGGCAGCCCCGCGGTTCGCCGGGCAGCGGCCAGCGCGTCGAGGAAGGCGTTGCCCGCGGCGTAGTTGCCCTGGCCCGCGGTGCCGATCAGTCCGGCCGCCGAGGAGAAGAGCACGAAGGCGTCGAGGTCGAGGTGCGCGGTGAGCTCGTGCAGGTTCCAGGCGGCGTCGGCCTTCGGGCGCAGCACCTTCGCCAGCCGGGCCGGGGTGAGCGCGGTGACCACGCCGTCGTCGAGCACGCCGGCCGCGTGCACCACGGCGGTGACCGGGTGCGCGGCCGGAACCGAGGCCAGTGCCTCGGCCAGCGCGGCGCGGTCGGCGGCGTCGCAGGCCACCGCGTCGACGCTCGCGCCGAGGTCGGTCAGCTCGGCGACCAGCGCGGCGGCCTCGGGCGCCGCGGCGCCGCGCCGGCTGAGGAGCAGCAGGTGGCGCACGCCGCGGGTGAGGACGAGGTGGCGGGCGACGAGTGCGCCGAGGCCGCCGGTGCCGCCGGTGACCACCACGGTGCCGTCGCTGTTCCACGCGGCGGCGGTCCCCTGCCGTGGCATCCGGGTCAGCCGGCCGGCGAGCGGGACACCGGCCCGGACGGCGATCTGCGCCTCGCCGGTGCCGAGCGCCGCTCGGACGGCCTGCTCCGTGCCGACCGCTGCCGGGTCGAGGTCGAGCAGCACGAAGCGGCCGGGGTGCTCGGCCTGTGCGCTGCGGACGAGTCCGCATACCGCGGCGGCCGCCGCGTCGGTGCCCTCGGTCGCACCTCGGGTGACGAACACGAGCCGGCTGCCGACGAACCGGTCATCGGCCAGCCAGCGCCGGATGTGGTCCAACGCGGCCGAGGTCAGAGTCAGCGCGGCGGCGGCCGGGTCGCACGTGCCGTCGTCGTGTACCGAGATCAGCACGTGGTCGGGCGCCGGCCCGTTGTCGGGCGCGTCCAGGTCCGGCCGGAGGTCGGCGGAGAGCAGGTCGGCCAGCCCGAACGGATCGGGCCCGGCCACGGCCACCGCGCCGGAGGCGGCGAGCGTGTCCGGTACGGCGGTCCAGTCCGAACGGTAGAGGTCGTGCTCGGCGGAGGGGGTCCGGGTGCGGTCCTGTGGCGCGCGCAGCAGGAGCGAGGCGACCCTCGCCACCGGCGCGCCCGTCGGGTCGGCCAGGTCGAGGGTGATCCGGTCGCCCCGCAGCAGGAAGCGGACCCGCAGCGCCCGCGCTCCGGTGGCGTACAGGCGCACGCCGGTCCAGGCGAACGGCAGCGCTTGGGAGGCCCGCTCGTCCGGCTCGGCGAGATGGGCGACGTGCAGCGCGGCGTCGAGCAGTGCCGGGTGCAGACCGAACGCAGAGGAGTCGCCGGCCGCGGCCGGCAGCTCGACCTCGGCGAACAGCTCCTCGCCCGCGCGCCAGGCCGCGCGCAGTCCCCTGAACGCCGGACCGTAGGCGAAACCGGTGGCGGCGACGCCGTCGTAGAAGCCTGACAGGTCGATCGGTTCCGCGTCGGCGATCGGCCACGGGTCCCCGAGCGGCGACGGATGCTCATGTGCTTCGGCCAGCGTGCCGACGGCGCATTTCGTCCACGCGTCGTCGTCCGCGCCCTCCGGCCGCGCGTGGATCTCCAGCGGTCGGGACTTGGCCGCCTCGGGGGCACCGACCCACACCTGGATCTGCGCCGCGCCGTTCGCGGGGAGGGTGAGCGGCGCGGTGATCGTCAGCTCGGCCACCTCGTCGCAGCCGACCTCGTCACCTGCGCGCAGCGCCAGTTCCACCAGAGCCGAGCCGGGCAGCAGCACCGTGCCGTCGACGGCGTGATCGGCGAGCCAGGGCTGCGCCTGCGCCGAAAGCCGCCCGGTGAGCAGCACGCCGTCGGAGCCGGCCAGCGAGACCGCCGCGGCGAGCAGCGGATGGTTGGCGGCGCCGAGCCCGGCCGCACGCGGATCTCCGGTGGCGCCCGCTCCGGCGCGCGGCCAGTAGCGGCGGCGGTCGAAGGGATAGGTCGGCAGCTCCACCGCCGAAGCGCCGGTGCCCGCGAACCAGTCGGCCCAGCGGACCGGCACGCCGCGCGCGTCGAGCTGCGCGACGGTGGTGGTGATGCTCTCGGCCTCGTCGGTTCCCGGCCGCAGCGCCGGCAGGGCGGTGATATCCGTGCCGACACCGGCGGCGAGCGCACTCAGCGCGGTGTCCGGGCCAAGTTCCAGGAGCGTGGTCACGCCGTGCTCGCGCAGCCAGTCGACCGCGTCGCCGAAACGGACAGTGGCGCGGACCTGCTCCACCCAGTAGTCGGGGGTGGTCCACCCGTCGGTGATCGGCGACCCGGTGACGGTGGACACGATGGGGCGCGACGGTTCCCGCGGCGCCAGTCCTTCGACCACGGCCCGGAACTCGTCGAGCATCGGGGCCATGCGCGGGGAGTGGAACGCGTGCGACACGTGCAGCCGCCTCATTCGCCTGCCCCGCGCGGCGAGTTGCTCGCCGATCGCGTCGACCGCGTCCTCGTCCCCGGATATGACCACGGACGCCGGCCCGTTGACCGCCGCGAGCGCCGCGCGGTCGCCGTACTCGGCCAGCAGCGGCCGGACCTCGTCCTCGCCGGCGGCGACCGAGACCATCGCGCCACCGGTCGGCAGCGCCTGCATGAGCCGGCCGCGTGCGGTCACCAGCGCGGCCGCGTCGGCGAGCGAGAGCACGCCGGCGACATGCGCGGCGGTGATCTCGCCGACCGAGTGGCCGACGACGAAGTCCGGGACGACGCCCCAGGATTCGATGAGCCGGTAGAGCGCTGTCTCAATCGCGAACAGGGCGGGCTGCGCCCATTCGGTCGCGTTCAGCGCCTCGGCGTCCTCGCCCAGCATCACGTCCCGCAGCGCCGGGTCGAGATGGGCCAGCACCTCGTCGAACGCCGTGGCGAACGCCGGAAAACGCTCGTACAGTCCGCAGCCGGCGCGCAGCCGCTGCGAGCCCTGCCCGGCGAACAGCACGGCGCAGCGGGTCCGGCCGCGCACCACGGCGTCGGCGGGCCGGCCATCGGCGAGAGCCGCGAGACCGGCCCGCGCCGCCGCGCGGTCGGCGGCGACGACCACGCCACGATGCGCGAACCGCGACCGGGTGGTGAGCAGCGAGTACCCGAGGTCGACGGGTTCGGCGTCCACGGCGAGCAGTTCGGCGGCGAGGGCGCGCAGCGAATCCGCCGACCGGGCCGATACGAGGATCGGCGCCGGCCCCTCGTACGGCACACCTGTCGGCTCGCCGAGCTCACCGGGCGCTGCCGGCTCCACCCGGTCGGCCCGCCCGGTCGGCGCCTCCTCGATGACGGCGTGCGCGTTCGTGCCGCTCAGGCCGAACGAGGAGACTGCGGCGCGGCGCGGCTCCTCGGCCGCCGGCCACGCGACGGGCTCGGTCAGCAGGCGCACGGTTCCCGCGGACCAGTCGACCTTCGACGACGGCCGGTTCACGTGCAGCGTGCGCGGCAGCGCGCCGTGCCGCAACGCCATCACCATCTTGATGACGCCGGCGACGCCGGCCGCGGCCTGGGTGTGGCCGAGGTTCGACTTGATCGAGCCGAGGTGCAGCGGCCGGTCCGCGGAGCGGTTGCGGCCGTACGTGGCGATCAGAGCTCCGGCCTCGACCGGGTCGCCGAGCGAGGTGCCGGTGCCGTGCGCCTCGACCGCGTCGATCTGGTCCGCCGACAGGCGCGCGTCGAGCAGCGCCTGCTCGATGACCCGTTCCTGGGACGGGCCGTTGGGGGCGGTCAGGCCGTTGGAGGCGCCGTCGGAGTTGACCGCTGTGCCGCGCACCAGCGCCAGCACACGGTGTCCGTTGCGCCGCGCGTCCGAAAGCCGCTCCAGCAGCAGCATGCCGGCGCCCTCGGCCCAGCCGGTGCCGTCCGCCGAGTCGTCGAAGGAGCGGCAGAAGCCGTCGGCCGCGAGACCGCCCTGCTTGCTGAACTCGACCAGCATCATCGGGCTCGGCATCACGGTCACGCCGCCGGCGAGCGCCAGCGAGCACTCCCCGGCCCGCAGCGCTTGCAGCGCCAGGTGCATCGCGACCAGCGAGGAGGAGCAGGCGGTGTCGACGGTGAGCACCGGGCCGACCAGCCCGAGTACGTACGCGATCCGGCCGGACACGATGCTGGAGGCGTTGCCGGTCAGCGCGAAGCCCTCGACGTTGTCGTCCGGCCCCGGCCGGTAGTCCTGCGGGATCGCGCCGACGAACACGCCGGTCCTGCTGCCCTTGAGCGTCGTCGGGTCGAGACCGGACCGCTCGACCGCCTCCCAGGCCGTCTCCAGTACGATCCGCTGCTGCGGATCCATCGCCAGCGCCTCGCGCGGGGAGATCCCGAAGAAGTCGGCGTCGAACATCGGCGCGTCGTCCAGGAATCCGCCGGCGTGCGTCGCCGAGCCGCCGAGCGCGTCCAGGTACCAGCCGCGATCGGTGGGCAGTCCGGACACCCCGTCGCGGCCCTCGGCCACCAGGCGCCACAGGTCCTCCGGCGAGGCGATGCCGCCCGGGTAGCGGCAGCCCATCCCGACGATCGCGATGGGCTCCCGCGCCGCCGCCTCGACCTCCTGGAGGCGCCGCCGGGTCCGCTGCAGATCGGCGCCGGCGCGCTTGAGGTATTCGCGCAGCCGCTGCTCCGTGTCCATGGGACGTCCCTTCCGTTCCGTGTCCGTGGTGCGCGACACCGTGCCGCCGAGTGTGCCGAGCGACCGAGCGGGAAATCCCCAGAAAGCGCGGGGAGTCGGCGGGCCCGGCACGGTGATCGCCGTGACGAGGAGCCCGCGCGGTGGACGCGCCGTCCGGCTCGGCCCCGATCAGCGCTCGCGCCCGCACCCGCGCCCGCGCCTGCGCGAAGAGGAGCGCGCGCCAACTCCGGCCGGTGTACGGCTTCCCGGGAGCGGGCGCGTTCGACGGGCGTGGGGCGTCGGCGTCGGGCGTCGGGCGTCGGGCGTCGGGCGTCACAACCCGATGGCGGGCACCGTCTTCCGTCCCAGAACCCCACAATCGGAACCACTCGTCTAGGGCTTTGCCGTGACCGGGTGTGGGAGTACTGGAGCATGCCCAGTCTCCAGATGACGTCGCCCCAGGTCAGCGCCGAGGAGTTCGGCGACATCGACGACGCGCCGCCACGTCCGGAGCGGCGCACGAAAGAACACGGGACGCCCAACCATCCGGTCGCGCGCACCCTGCGCACCACCGGAATCCCCGAGCGGACAGCCGGTCAGGAAGCCACCGGGCGAGGTGCCCATGACGACTGAGCGCAGCTCCGCACGGCTCGTCACGGGCGGGCCGGACCTCACCGATCCGGAGCAGGTCGGGCACAAGTTCGCCCGGCAGGCGCTGCTGTCGGCCGCCGGGTTCCCGGTGCCGCCCCTGGCCTGTGTGCCGGCCGCGGTCTTCGACGCGGTGGTCGGGCCCATGGTCGCGGCGGCGACGGCCCCGGCAGCGGTTCCGGTCGCGGACCATGACCGCGGCGCAGGGGCCGGTGACAGCGGCAGGACCGTCCCGCGGACCGGTCCGAAGGACGCCGCGGCCGTGGCCGCCGAGCTGCGCCGGCGCATCCGGGGTCTCGCGTTGTCCACCGAACTGGCGGGCGCTCTCGGCGGCGTGTTCGACCGGCTCGCCGGCCCGGACGCTCTGGTCGCGGTGCGCGCCTGTGTCGTCCCGCGCCCGGGTGACCCGTCGGGCGGCGAGGACGGCGACCAGGATCCGTTCGCGGGTCTCAGCGACAGCTACCTCTACGTGCGCGGGGAGCAGGTGGCCGCGCGGGTCGCGGAGTGCTGGGCGTCGGCGTTCAACGCCGAGGCGGTCGCCTACCGGATCCGGCGGAACCTGGACCCGCTGAACGCGCGGGTGGCGGTGGGCGTGCAGCGGATGGCCATGGGGACCCGGTCCTTCGTGGCGTTCACCCGGGACCCGCGCGACGGCTCGGCGCGCTGTGTCCTCGCCGCGGCGCACGGCATCGGCGAGGGCGTCGTCCAGGAGAAGGCCGACGTCGACCACTTCTTCATCGACCGGGCGTCCGGTCGCATCACGTCCGACGTCGTCGTCAAGTCCCGTGCGGTCGGCTTCGATCCGGACCGGCCCGCCGACGGTCCCGTCGCGCTGCGCATCCCGCGGGAACTGGCCGAGCCACCGGTGCTGACCGACGCCGAGGTGAAGGAGATCACCGACCTGGCGCTGCGCGTCGAGGGGCATTTCGGCCGGCCGCAGGACATCGAGGGCACCCTCACCGCCGACGGGGCGGTGCATCTGGTGCAGGCACGTCCGGCGACGGCGCAGGCTCCCGCCGCCCCGGCGCGCCGATCGGCGCGGACGGCGTCCGGTTCGCACACCACCGTGTGGGACAACAGCAACATCACCGAGAGCTTCCCCGGCGTCAGTTCGGCCCTCACGTTCTCCGTGGCGCATCGCCTGTACGAGGTGGGCTTCGGCGACCTCTACCGGCGGATGGGCGTACCGGCCAGGACACTGCGGCGGAACCGGTCGCTGCTGGCCGAGATGATCGGCCACCTCGACGGCCGGGTGTACTACCGGCTCGACTCCTGGTACCGGCTGCACGCCCAGATGCGCTGCTTCCGCCCGCTGTGGTCGACGTGGGAGCAGTCGCTGGGCCTGGCGGGCCGAAGCCGGGACCGTGTACGAGGCCGGGACCGGGACCAGGAGCGGGACCGGGACCGGGACCGGGAGCGGAAGGACGGGCTGCGCCCCGCGAACCTGGCGCACATCGCCGAGATCGTCGGCCGGCTGGCGATGCATCCCGTACGGGTGCGCGCCTTCCTGCGCTGGTGGGACGGCTGCCACGAAGAGTTGGCCGGGGCGGGGCGGTTGGCGCCGGACGAGGCGGTGGCGGCGTACCGCGCCCTGTGGGAGGAGGTCGCCAGGCGCTGGGGAGTCACGCTCGTCAACGGCGTGTTCCTGTTCACCGCGACCCTGGTCACCGACCGCCTTCTGAAACGGTGGGTGCCACGGGCCGACCGCGCCCTGCTCAACGGCATGCTGGTAGGAGGCCCCGACAACCGCTCGGCCGCGGCGCTCCATTCGCTGCTCGCCGCGGCCGAGATCGGCGCGGCCTCCCCCGCCCTGCGCGCGGCCCTCCTCGCCGACACCCCGGTCGAGTCGCTATGGGCCGAACTCACCGCCGAACCCACCGCCGAACCCACCGCCCCGGACGACGGCCCCGCCCGCGCCGCCTTCGCCACCGCCCTGCACGAGCACGTCCGTCGCCACGGCGACCGCGGCCCGCACGACCTGAAGCTGGAGTCCGTCACCCCGCGCATGCGGCCGTGGACCGTGCTGCACGACGTGCGGGCGTACGTCCGGCAAGGGCTGACCGTCGCGGGTGTGCGGGAGGGCGCGCTTCGGGTCCGGGAGCGGGCACAGGCGCAGTTGCGGGCCGACTGCCGCAATCCGCTCAAGCGCGCCGTGCTGACCACAAGCTTCGCCGCGATGCGGAGCCTGCTCAAGGTCCGTGAGGACACCCGCTTCTGCCGCACCCAGCTCTTCGGCGACAGCCGCGCGCTGCTGCTCGGGATCGGCGCCGAACTCGCCGCCGCCGGATGCCTGGACGAGCCTCGGGACGTGCTCGACCTGACCGCGGACGACGTGCTCGGCGCGTTCGACGGCACCCTGGCGGGAGCCGACTTGCGCGGCCTGGCGGCCGTACGCGCGGCCGAGCGGGACCGCTGGACCCGCCTGCCGGCGCTGCCCGCCCGGCTGGAGACCGACCCCGGCGTGCCGCTGGCCGCCGCGCTGGCCGCCCACCGGGCCGGTCCGGTGGGCGGCGCCACGCGGCCCGCGGCCCCGCCGCCGCCCGAGTCGGCCGGGCACGCGACCGTACTGCGCGGGCTCGCCTCCAGCGCGGGGACCGTACGCGGCCGGGCGAAGGTGGTGCTCGACCCGACGGTCACCGCCGAGGAGTGCGAGGGCCGGATCCTGGTGGCCCGGGAGACCGACCCCGGCTGGCTTTCCCTGATGATGTCGGCCAGGGCGCTCGTCGTGGAGCGCGGGACATTGCTGTCGCACACGGCCATCACCGGCCGGCTGCTGGGCATCCCGACCGCGGTCGCGGTGCGCGACGCGACCGCGCTGATCGCCGACGGCAGACCCGTGGAGGTCGACGGCCGCGCGGGCACCGTCCGCCTGCTGGACGAGGAGCCGTCGTGATCGGCCGCTGGGGCCGATACGCCCTGATCGCGTATCCGCTGCGCGTCCAGCTCCCGTTCACGGTCGCCTGGGCGGTCGGGCTGACCGCGCTGTTCGCCGGCGTGACCGGAGCGGTCGACCGGTGGCGTCCGGGGTCCGGGCTCGCGGTCACCACGATCACCCTCGTCGTCGGCATGCTCCTGATGCGGGCCCTGGACGACATCCGCGATCAGGACTACGACCGCGCCCACCACCCCGAACGCCCGCTGCCCGCAGGGGTCGTACGGGAACGCGACCTGATGGCGCTCGCCGCCGTCGGCGCGGCGTTCCTGCTGCTGCTCAACGCGGGCCGCGGGGTGGCCGCCCTGGCGCTGCTGGTGGTGTTCGGCTACACCGCCGCGGTCATCGCCGCCGACCGGCTGGCGGGCTGGCCCGACGCCGAGCGGCCGGCGCTGCACCTGGCCGTCAACCTGCCGATCCAGACGCTGATCAGCCTGTACGTGTACGCCGGTTTCCTGCGCGCCGAGCACGGGCACCCGACGGTGCCCGGCCTGCTCTCCGTGGTCGTGGCGACGCTCGGCGGACTCTGCCTCGAACTGGGCCGCAAGACCACCCGCACCCCGCGCCCCGGGGAGCGCACCTACGTCACCGCGCTCGGCCCGTCCGGCACGTCGCTGACCGCGCTCGGCTGCGCTGTGGCGGCCGCCGGACTGGCGCTGGCGCTGCTACGGCCGTGGGATCCGGGCTCGCCCGGCCACGGGGCGGGCTGGCTGGTGCTCGCGCCCTGCGCGCTGCCCGCCGCCGCGGCGGCCAGGTTCGCCGCCGGGTCGCCGAACTGGCCGGTGACGCTCACCCGGTCCTACGTACCGGCGATGTACGCGAGCTTCCTCGCGGTGTGCTGGATCAGCAAGGGAGGGCCGGCATGACCCGGTACGAACGCCCAGGCGCGCACGCGGAACGAAACGCCCCGGCCGGATCGGGCGGATCGGGCGGATCGGCCGGCCCGATCGGCCCGATCGGCCCCGACTTCTGGACCCTGCTCGGCCCGGACTTCGCCGGCAAGTCCACGCTGCTCGGCCGACTGCACGACGTCCACGGCTGGCACGTCATCTCGTACGACGACCGCTATCTCGACGGGTACCCGCTGATAAGGGAACTGCGCAGGAACTGGGTCGACGACGCCTTCGCGTGGACCGGGCGCCGCTACAGCGCCGAGCTGGTGCTCTCCGTGCTGCACCCGATCGTGCTGCATCTGCGCGACGAGCTGGCCAGGGCGGCCGGGCGGGACCGGGTGATCGTCGACTCGTACTACTACAAGCTGCTCGCCAAGTGCCGACTGTTCGGGGTGGACCATCCACCGCTGTTCGACTACTGGCGGTCCTTCGGGCAGCCGCGCGGGGTGCTGTATCTGGACCTGCCGCCGGAGGACGCCTGGCTGCGCAGTGGCCGGGGTGCGACGCTCAACGCCTTCGAGCACCACGGCACGCCGGCCGGTCGCACGGGCTTCGTCCGGTTGCAGTCGGAGCTGCGCACCGCGGTGCTGGCCGAGGTCGAACGGCTGCCGCTCACCGTCATCGACGCGACCGAGCCGCCGGAGTCGGTCGTGGCCGAGGTGCTGGCCTGTCTCGGCATGGCGGTGGCGCGATGAGAGTGCCCGCGAGGACCGAGTCCGGCCGCCCGGGCACGAACGGGATCCGGCCGGCCAGGACCACGACGGACGAGGTCCGCTCGGGCGGCACCGCGGCAGGCGGCGCGCGGCTCGGCGCGGCGGAACCGGCCGCCGCCGAACCTCCGCAGCAGCGGCTCGCGGAGCTGTTCGCCGCACGCGCCCTACGGGTGGGCCGCGAGCCCGTCACCGGTCCCGCGCCGGACGGGGCCGCGGAGAGCCCGGTCCTGGTGCTGCTGCGCAACCTGGACCTGGCCGGACTGGTCGACGGCGTACGGCGGTTCGCCGTCGGTCTGGGCCCGGCCGAGGCCGCGGACTGGGAGCGGTCGTGGACGCTGACCCGTTTCCTGTTCGGCAATCCCGCGAACCTCGCCGGGCGGCTGCCGGTGCGTGCGGTCGCCCCCGGCGGGACCGCGGCCTGGCTCGGGCCGTTCCCGGGGGGCCGGCTGCCCGGTGCCTCCCGGCTGCTGAAGCCCGTGCGGGGACGGCTCCCGCGGCTGCCCGCGACGGTCGTCTGCCCGCCGGCCACCGCGGACTCCCTCGCGCCGGGCCGGACTTCGGCCCATGGCGACGCCGCAGGACCGGAGCGGCCCGCGGGTTCCTGGGCACCTCCGGCGGTCCGATTCGGTTCGGCGCCCCTTGTCCCAGGCGCCGGCAGTCGCCGCCTGTACGTCGCGGTGCGCGGCCTCGGGCTCGTGGAGTACCTGGTCCATCTGCACCACACCCTCGCCGAGGCGGTCCTCCTCGGCCAACTGGGACCCCACGAGTGTTTCGTGCTGACGCACTGTCAGGACATCTCCGCCGAGACGGCGGCAAGGGAGCCGGGCTACGCCCGCGTGCACTTCAGCGACGGCGACCCGGACCGGCTCCGCCTCTACACCTGGCTCGACCCGAAGGAAGTGAATCCGTGAACACGCCCGATCTCACCGAGAGCGGCCCGGCCGCCTCCGTCTCCCCCGCCGCTTCCCACGCGAACGCCGCCGGCGGATACCTCGGCCCCGCCGCGCCCGGTGCCGAAGCGCCCGCTTTCACCGACGCCGACCTGGCACGGCTGCGACTGTCCTCGCGGCTGCGCGATCTGTCGGAGTCGCTGCGCGTCGCGGTCGCCGCGCAGGACGGCGCGGCCGGCGGGAGCCCCGACGGCGGCAGCGACCTGGCCGCGCACCTGTGGGACCTGATGTCCGGCGAGCACCGCGAGGTGCAGACGGCGCTGGTCGGCTATGCGCGCAGCCGTGGCAGCTCCTGGCCGCAGATCGCCGAACTCACCGGCGCCGACAGCCCGGAGGAGGCCGAGCGGCGCTGGTCGTACGCGACCACCACGGCCGCGAAGTCCGCCACCGGCCCCGCGGACGCCGCCGCCCTCACCGCCGGCCTCGACGCGTGGTACGTGCTGCACGCCCAGCTCGAACCGCTCGCCCGGGTCCGCGACCCGTTCAGCCGGCTGCTGGCCGGCCGCACCGCGCAGGAGCCGAACTGCCTGATCTGCGCCAAGTACGACGACCGTCCGGTGCCGGCCTGGGCGGGCTATCCGGCGCCGCCCGGCGGCCACCTGGTGGACGACGGCATGTGGCGGGTCGGGCACGGGCCCACGCCGTACTGGCCCGCGGGCACGCTGCTGATCGAGTCGCGCCGCCACTTCCTCGACTACGCCGACTTCACGCCCGGTGAGGCCGCCGCGATCGGCCCCATGATCCAGCGGTTCACCAACCCTCTGAAGGTGGCCACCGGCGCGTCCCGGATCCACGTCTTCTCCTGCATGGAGGGCACCGGACACTTCCATCTGTGGATGGTGCCGCGGACCGAGGGCGGGACGGCGGGCAGGACCTTCATCGGCAGCCCCGGTTACTGCACCCCGGTGGAGGCCGAGGCCGTGGTGCACCAGGTGCGCGCGCTGCTGGCGGACCCGGGACGGGCCGCATGACCACCGACGCGACCACGGCGGCGCCGCGGATCCTGCTGGCGCCGGTCACCGTGAGCCCCACCAAACCGCTGACGCCGACCCATCTGAAGTATCTGGTCTCGCTGGACGTGCTGTACCGCGCCACCAGCACCTTCGCCGAGGTCACCTTCCTCTACGACCACACCGCGTACGTGGGAAGCCGTCAGGTGGCGGGCTTCTGGGCGTATCTCGAGGGGCTCGGCGAGGACCCGGAACCGGGCTACGCGCGGATGACCGAGGAGGACATCGGCGAGCTGTACGCGGCCTACCACCGTGCCGGGCCGGCGGCGCGGGACGCCGCACCGGCGACCGCGTCCGGCGCGCGGCCGGCCCGGCGGCCCGGCGGGATGCACCCGGTGAGCGCCCGGCTGCTCGACCTGTGGGAGGAGCACTACCGGCTGCTGGGCATGTGCGACCCGCGGCTGGGCCGCGGCGGTCCCACGCCGGCGGCCGAGGACGAGGTGCTGGGGCTGCTGGCCGACCGCGACCTGTGCATCGACGCACGGGAGCTGGGCGCCCCGGTCTACCTCGACGCGACGACCGCCGGCCTGCCGCTGCGCACCCTCAGCGACGCCGAGGGGCAGGCCAACTACCTGCTCCTGCTGCTGCGTCAACTGCTGCCGCTGATCGGCGGTCATGACGTCGTGGTGCTCGCCCACGACGTCGAACTGCGCACCGACTACCGCACCGTCGCGCATGTGCTGAGCGCGCTCGGCGCGCGGGTGGTGCGCTACGAGGTGCCGCGCGTGCCGGTCGAAGGCAGCGTCCGCCCGACCCGCTACGGCGGCTGGCAGGGCTACACCCTGGGGGCGTTCTCCGGGCCGCTGGTCGAGGAGTTCGGCGCCGACGTCTTCCGGCTCGGCCTGCGGCTGTACCTGATCGCAGGACTCGGCCGCACCGCGCCGCAGTCGTTCTCCCACGACCACCTGCGGCGCTGGATGCGCCGGGCGCGGCGGCTGCTCGACCGGCACAGCGGCGGTGTGCCGCTGCCCGCCGACATGACGGCCGCCGCCGGCTATCTCGCGGCCCGCGCCGGGCGCCGCCGCTTCGCGGACCCGTACCAGGTGAGCTGCGCGCTGGTCGGCCCCAACCCCGCGGTGCCGGTGGGCGCGCTGCTGCGCATCGTGATGGGGCGGACCGAGGAGGCCGGGGTCCCCGTCGGCGCGGGGAGGTGACCGCCATGCCGCTCGCGAGCCACGGCCCGGAGGCGACGGGTGGAAGCGGGACGGATGGAAGCGGGACGGCTGCGGGGGCGACCGGCACGGGCGGGACGGGTGTCGCGGTTCCCGCGCCGCCGGCCGCGGACGCGCTGAGCTTCGCCGCGCCCTACGACCCCGCGCTGCTGCACCGGCGCAACCCCGACGAGGTGTTCCTCACCGACGTCCGCGCGCTCGGCGACCGGACGCCGCCCGAGGAGCCCGACAACGAGGAGCCGGACAACGAAGGGCCCGACAACGCGGGGCAGTACGCGGACGCGGGCCGGTACGAGCGCTTCGCCGCCGCCGCCCTGCTGCCGTCCGGCCACCCCCACTACGGCGGTCTCACCGGCCCGGCCGGCAACCGGCCCGACCCTATGCTGCTGCTGGAATGCTGCCGCCAGGCGGAGACGTACGCCGCGCACGCGCTCTTCGGCGTCGAACAAGGCGTCGGCTTCATCCTGCGCGGACTGTCCGTGCGGACGTTCCCGGACGCGCACGGCGGTCAGGGCCCGGCCGCCGACGCCCCTTCTGCCACTGCGTCAACCGCCTTGTCCGAGCGGGGAGTCGGGGCCGGTCCCGCGTCCCGGCTGGTGATGGCCTGCCAGGTGCGGGAGCCGGGGCAGCGCCGGGGTGCGGTCAGCAGCCTGGACTACACCTTCGACGTGTGGGCGGGCGCGGGGCGGATCGCCAGGATCGTGCTGCGGGTCGGGTACGCGGCGCCCCGCGTGTACGCCGCGCTCAGGGCGCGTCGGCGGGGCGGCCCGCCGCCGACTTCGCGGACGGCGCCGCCGCCGGTCGCCGGCACCCCGGTCGAGCCGTCGCTCGCGGGGCGGCTGCGGGCCACGGACTGCGTGCTGCTGGACCTGGCCACGGGGCCCGCCGCCGAGGTGACGGCGGCGCTGCGCGTCCCGGTGGAGAACGTCAGCTACTTCGACCATCCGCACGACCATGTGCCCGGCATGGTGCTGGTCGAGGCGGCCCGCCAGTTGGCCACCGCCGCGGTGGGTGTGTGGGACGCGGCGCCCGGCCGCCCGGCCGGTATGACCGCGGTGGAGGCGGAGTTCTCGCAGTACGCCGAACTCGACGCGCCCACCGTCCTGTCGGCCGTACCGCACGACGACCACGGCGCGCCGTCCCGGTCGCGCGGCATCGAGGTGGTGCTGCGTCAGGGCACGACACGGGTCGCGCGGATGCGGGTCACGACGGTCACGACGGTCGCGGTGGAAGGGACCGGCGGGGAGTCGGCCGTGCGCACCGGCGTACCGTCCGCCGTGTGCCCGTCGCCCGCGGCGACCGGGCACGCCGCGTCCTCGGAGGTGGCCAGGTGACCCGGGCCGCCGTGGTCGCGGGGCTCGGCGCGTGGACGCCTCCGACCGTGGTGACCAATGACGACCTGGCCGCGCGTCTGGACACCGACGACGCGTGGATACGGACCCGTACCGGCATCCGGCAGCGTCATGTGGTCGGGCCGGGCCAGGCGACCAGCGACCTCGCGGTCGAGGCGGGGCGGCGTGCGCTGGCCTCGGCGGGCGTCGAACGGGCCGGGCTGCTCGTGGTCGCCACCAGCACCCCCGACCAGCCGCTGCCGGCCACCGCCCCGCAGGTGGCCGACCGGCTCGGGCTGGGCACCGTACCGGCCTTCGACGTGGCCGCGGTGTGCACCGGATTCGTCTACGCGCTCGCCACCGCGACCGGACTGATCGCCGCGCAGGTCGCGGACAGCGCCCTGGTGATCGGCGCCGACTCCTTCTCCACGATCCTCGACCCGGCCGACCGGGCCACCCGGGTGCTGTTCGGCGACGGTGCCGGTGCGGTGCTGCTGCGGGCCGGCGCACCGGACGAACCGGGCGCGCTGCACGGCCTGCACCTGGGCAGCGACGGCTCGCAGCATCACCTGATCGAGCGTGCGGGCGGCGGCTCGCGGGCGCGTACCGCGGTGACCGCCGCGCGGAGGGAGGGCCAAGGGGAGGGCCACGGGGACGGGACGGCGCGCGACGGCTATCTGGCCATGCAGGGGCGCGCGGTGTTCGCGCAGGCCGTGCAGCGGACCGCCGAGTCGGTGCGGGCCACCGCGGACCGGATGCGCTGGCCGCTGGAGACGATCGACCGGCTGGTGCTGCACCAGGCCAACGCGCGGATCACCGCCGGCGTCGGGCGGCGGCTCGGCACGCCGGCCGACCGGCTGCTGTCCAACATCGACCGGGTCGGGAACACCGCCGCCGCGTCGATCCCGCTGGTGCTCGCCGACGCCGCCGCGGCGGGCGACCTGCGGCCGGGGCACCGGGTGGTGCTGGCCGGCTTCGGCGGCGGTCTCACCTGGGGCTCGGTGGGCCTGGTCTGGCCGCGGCTGCGCGGCGGACCCGTCCCGGCGGCCGGTCCCTCCGACAGTCCAGCCCACTGAGGAGCACGACGATGACGACACAGCACACGACGGTCGAACACCGCATCACCAGCGTCCTGGTCACGGAGTTCAAGGTCGACCCGGACACCATCGCCCCACAGGCCACCTTCTCCTCCTTGAAGTTCGACTCGCTGGTCCTGATCGAGCTGACGCTGGTGCTGGAGAAGGAGTTGGAGATCGCCGTCCCCGACGGCGGGCTGACCGACGACATGACCATCGGCGAGGCCGCCGCGTTCCTGACGGACCTCGGGGCCGTGCTCTGATGGCGAGGCACCCGGCGCCGTTCGGCGCCGCCATCACCGGCATCGGCCTGCTGACCCCGGCCGGAATCGGCGTCGGCGCGAACTGGAAGCGCCTCGCCTCGGGGGTGTCGTGCGCCACCACCGACGAGGCGCTCGCCGGCGCGCCGGTCGACTTCAGTTGCCGGGTGCCGGGCTTCGAGGCGGACGCCCTGCTGGGCGGGTTCGAGGCACGCCAGCTCGCCCGGTTCGTCCAACTGGCGGTGGTCGCGGCCCGGCAGGCGCTGGCCGACGCCGGCCTCGACCCGGCGTGCTGGGACGGCGGCCGGGTGGGCGTCGTGCTGGGCAACTCACTCGGCGGGCTGTCCGCCGTGGAGGCTCAGCAGGAGGTGCTGCGCACGTCGGGGGCTCGTCGGGTGTCCCCGCTGACGATCCCGATGTCCATGGTGAACATGGCGGCCGGCTACGTCGCGATCGACGTCGGCGCGACCGGGCCCAGCCTGGTCACCGCGACCGCCTGCGCCTCGGGGGCGACGGCGATCGGAACGGCGCGGGAACTGCTGCGCTCCGGTGCCTGCGACGTCGTACTGGCCGGCGGCACCGAGTCCGCGCTCACCCCGCTCGCCCTGGCCGGTCTCGGCAGTATGGGCGCGCTGTCCGGCCGCGGCGGCGAACCCGGCGCGGCTTCCCGCCCGTTCGACGCCGCGCGCGACGGATTCGTCGCCGCGGAGGGCGCGGCCGTGCTGGTGCTGGAGCGGGTCGCGGCCGCCACGGCCCGCGGCGGCCGGGTGCACGCGGTGATCCGCGGCTACGGCGCCGCCACCGACGCCCACCACGCCACCGCGCCCGACCCGGAGGGCCGCGGCGTCGAGCGCGCCCTGCGCACCGCCCTGGCCGACGCCGGCCTCGGCCCGTCGGAGGTGGACCACGTCAACGCGCACGGCACGTCGACGCCGCTGGGCGACGTGATCGAGGCGCGGATGCTGCGCCGGGTGCTCGGCACCCGTCCGGTGGTCACCTCGACGAAGGGCGTAACCGGCCATGCGCTCGCGGCCTCCGGCGCCATGGAGGCCGCGTACACCGCGCTCGCCCTCGCCCACCGCAGTGTGCCGCCCACGGCGAACCTGACCGAGCTGGATCCGCGCGTGGAGCTCGACGTGGTGACCGGCGAGCCGCGGGCCGCGCCGATCGACGTGGGCGTCAGCACCTCGCTCGGGTTCGGCGGGCACAACGCCGCGCTGGTCCTGACCGCCGGCTGACCCGATCCCTCACCCCCGACCGCACCGCCCCCTGTTCCGCCCGTGCACGCACCTTCCTTCGCCCGGTCCACCGCCACCGCCACCGCCACCGCCACCGCCACCGCCACCGCCTCACCTCACCACAACGGAGAACCGTCATGCTTCAGCAGATCCGGCTCGTCGCCCTGGACACCGACGGTGTCCTGATCAACGACACCTACAGCCCCGTCATCGAGCGCTTCGTCACCATGCACGGCGGCACGTACACCGCCGAGGTGGAACGGAGTGTCTGGGGCTCGCCGCAGCTCGCGGCCGGACAGAACATGGCGCTGGCGTGCCGGCTGCCGTGGACCGCGCGGGAGACCATCGACGCGTTCTTCCGCGAGCGCGACGCCTACCTCCAGGACCATCCGGTCGAGGTCCTGGACGGCGCGGAGCAACTGCTGAACACGCTGCGGGAGGCGGGGGTGCGGGTGGTCTGCTACGGCGGCCGCAACCGTGAATACACCTTCGACCGCCATCTCGGCCACCTGGCACGGTACTTCGACGCCGAGATCCCGTACGTCGACGTCAACGGCTTCCGGCCGGGCACGAAGGAGATCGTGCGGGAGATCTTCGACTACCGGTTCGACGAGTGCGTCTTCGTGGACGACATCAACCGGGTCGCCGAGGTCGCCAACGCGCTCGACACCGGGTTCATCGGCGTGCCCGCCTCGATGCCGCACAACTTCCAGCGGCCCGAGATGGAGGCCACGGGCGTACGGCACATGGTCGACGACATCCGGCAGATCGACGGCGAGTTGCTGGCCACGATCGACAAGGAGCTTGTGGCGGGCACCCATTGGAGCGACCGGTGACCGCGGCCGATGACGCCGCGACGGTGCCTTCCGGCCCGCTGCCCACGCTCTCGCTCGGCGCGAAGGGACCGCGGGTCGGCGCCCAGGGGCTCGGCTGCATGGGGATGAGCGAGTTCTACGGGCCGGCCGACACCGCCGAGTCGCTGCGCACGCTGGACAGCGCGCTGGAGCACGGCGTGACGCTGTTCGACACCGCCGACGCGTACGGCACAGGTCACAACGAGGAGCTGATCGGCACCTTCCTGCGAGCGAACCGTGAACGCGCCCTGGTCTCCACCAAGTTCGGGCTGGTGCGGCGGCCGAAGGACCCGGCGTACCGGCGGATCGACAACTCCCCCGGCCATCTGCGCCGGGCGGTGGAGGCGAGCCTGCGGCGGCTGGGCGTGGAGCGCATCGACCTGTACTTCGCGCACCGGCTCGACCCGGGCACGCCGGTCGCGGAGACGGTGGGCGCGATGGCGGCGCTGGTCGCCGAGGGCAAGGTGGGGTATCTCGGCCTGTCGGAGGTCACCGCACGGCAGTTGCGCGCCGCCCACCAGGTGCATCCGATCGCGGCGGTGCAGTCGGAGTGGTCGCTGTTCT
The DNA here is from genome assembly GCF_045040295.1 of Streptomyces sp. NBC_01506. Taxonomy (NCBI): domain Bacteria; kingdom Bacillati; phylum Actinomycetota; class Actinomycetes; order Kitasatosporales; family Streptomycetaceae; genus Streptomyces; species Streptomyces sp. NBC_01506. The sequence continues at coordinate 821,620 of NZ_CP109422.1, forward strand.
CCCGCGACATCGAGGCAGAGGTGGTGCCGGCCGCCGCGGAACTCGGCATCGCGCTCATGCCGTACGCCCCGCTGGGCCGCGGGTTCCTCGCGGGGGCGTTCAGCGACGCGCAGGAGCTGACCGAGGGCGACTTCCGGCGCCGCGCCGAACGCTTCACCGGCGCGAACGCCCGGCACAACGCCGCGCTCCTCGCCCCGCTGCGGGCGGTCGCGGCGGCGCACGGCGCGACGACGGCCCAGGTCGCGCTGGCCTGGGTGCACCACAGGGGCCCCGTGCACCATCTGCCGGTGGTGCCCATCCCCGGCACCCGCAGCCGCGCCCGGCTGGCCGAGAACGTCGCGGCCGTCGCACTGTCCCTCTCCCCCGCGGAACTGACCGCGCTGGACGCCATCGGGCCGCGGGTGGCGGGCAGCCCGGCGATCGGCCTCGCCTTCCGCGCGGCGACGGACGGCCGAGCGGGGAGCGGGCCTCGTTCCCGGCAACACTCCAGCGGTCTCAACGAATCGGCGTGACCCTGACGGCCCCGACGTACGCCCACGTCACGTGTCTGTCGGGTTCGCGTACGCCGCGTACCTCGCCGTGCCCGGTGGCCGCGATCACCGGGCAGTCGGACGGTGCCCGGTGAGGTCAGCCCGGCCGGCGTTCCGCCAGTGCCAGTGTCCGTCGTGCGCCGGCGACGACGGCCGCGTCCACGAAGCGGCCGTCGGGGAGGGCCAGGGCGCCCGCGTCTGTCGCCGCCGCCTGGACGATGTCGTGCGCCGCCGCGACCTCGTCGGGACCCGGGCGGTACGCCTCCTCGATCACCCGGAGCTGACGCGGGTGGATCGCGGTACGGCCGAAGAAGCCCAGGGCGCGGCCCTCGGCGCAGGAGCGGACCAGCCCCTCGGTGTCGCGCACGTCCGGGTACACCGACTGCGGCGGGGGCGGCAGTCGCGCCGCCCGTGCCGCGACCACCGCCCGGCCGCGCGGCCAGGCGAGACCCGCCGCGTCCGTGACGCCGAGTTCGGCGCGCAGATCCGCCTCGCCCAGGGCGATGCCGTGCACGGCGGGATGGCGGGCGACGTCGTAGGCGCTCTCGATGGCGAGGGCCGATTCCAACAGGGCGTACAGGGCCGGTGCTTCGGATGTTTCGCAGGCCGCCCAGGCCAGGGCCCGAGCGATGTCGTCCGTGCTGTCGACCTTCGGCAGGCGCAGCGCGCCCAGGCCCGGCAGCGGGGTGAGGCGGCGCACCTCCTTCTCGGCGAGCGTGCCGGTCAGAGCGTTGATCCGTACGTGGACCGGCACCTCGTGCTCGGCGGCCAGGAGTTCGGCGGTCGCGTCGAGTGCGTATGCCTTGCGGTCGGGGGCGACCGCGTCCTCCAGGTCGACGAGCACCACGTCGGCCCCGGAGCCGAGGGCCTTGACGACGACTTCGGGGCGGTCCCCGGGAACGTACAGCCAGGTCAGATACGTGTGGTCCGTCATACCGCACCCGCTTCGCGCAACGTCGCGATCTCCGTCTCGCTCACGCCGAGACCGGTGAGGACCGCGTCCGTGTCGGCGCCGTGCGGGCGGCCCGTCCACTTGATGGAGCCGGGGGTCTCGGAGAGACGGAAGAGAACGTTCTGCATCTTCACCGTGCCGAAGTCCGGGTCGGGGAGTTCGGTGATCGAGTCGAGCGCCCGGTACTGCTCGTCGGCCATCACATCGCGAATGTCGTAGACCGGGGCGATGGCGGCCTGTGCCTTCTCGAAGGCCGTGACGACCTCGTCACGGGTGTGCGCCGCGATCCACGAACCGACCGCCTCGTCCAGCTCGTCGGCGTGCGCGGCACGGCCCGAGCCGGTGGCGAACCAGTCCTCCTCGATGAACTCGGGCCTGCCGACGAGGCTCATCACACGCTCCGCGATCGACTGCGCGGAGGTCGAGACCGCGACCCACTTGTCGTCGCCGGTGCGGTAGGTGTTGCGCGGCGCGTTGTTCGTGGAGCGATTGCCCGTACGGGGCTGCACATAGCCGAGCTGGTCGTACCAGATGGGCTGCGGGCCGAGGATCGTCAGCATCGGCTCGATGATCGCCATGTCGACAACCTGGCCGCGGCCCGTAGCGTCACGACCGCGCAGGGCGGCCATCACCGCGTACGACGTGGAGAGCGCGGCGATCGAGTCGGCGAGGCCGAACGGCGGCAGCGTCGGAGGACCGTCCGGCTGACCGGTGATCGCCGCGAAGCCGCTCATCGCCTCGGCGAGCGTGCCGAATCCCGGTCGCCGCGAGTACGGGCCGAACTGGCCGAAGCCGGTGACGCGGGCCAGCACGAGGCGGGGGTTGGCGGCGGACAGCTCGTCCCAGCCGAGGTTCCACTTCTCCAGGGTGCCGGGGCGGAAGTTCTCGATCACGACGTCGGACTCCGCGACCAGTTTGAGGAGCACATCCCGGCCGCCGGGGGTGGAGAGGTCGAGCGTGATGTTCCGCTTGTTGCGCCCCAGCAGCTTCCACCACAGGCCGATACCGTCCTTCGACGGGCCATGGCCCCGGGACGGATCGGGCTTGCGAGGGTGTTCCACCTTGATCACCTCGGCGCCGAAGTCACCGAGCATCGTGGCACACAGGGGGCCGGCGAAGAGCGTTGCCAGATCGAGGACGCGCAGGCCCTTCAACGGGCCTTCGTGCGGGGTGGGAGAGGTGTCGTTCATCGTGTCTCCTGAGACGCTTCAGCGGTTGGCGGTGTCTTGCGGCGGATTGCGGAACGCGTCGATCTCGGCCCGCGTGGGCATGGAGGACGAGGCGCCGGGGCGCTGCACCGCGAGCGCCGAGGCTGCCGAGGCCCAGGCCATGGCCTGCGGCATGGGGCGTCCCATGCCGTACGCCACGGTGAGCGCGCCCACGAACGTGTCGCCGGCCGCCGTCGTGTCCACCGCGGTGACGGGCAGGGCCGGGACGGTGACGGGGGCCGCGTCGCGGGTGGCGTAGAGGCTGCCCCGCGCACCGAGCGTGATGAGTACTTCGGGGACCCGCGCGAGCAGCAGGCGCGCCGCCTCGTACGGGTCGGCGGTCCCGGTGAGGGCCGCCGCCTCGTGCTCGTTGGGCACCAGCAGGTCGGTGAGGGAGAGGAGTTCGGCCGGGAGCTGCTGGGCGGGGGCCGGGGTGAGGACGGTGCGGACCGCGTGCGTACGAGCCGCCCGGGCGCCCGCGAGCACGCCCTCCATGGGTAGTTCGAGTTGCAGGAGGAGCGCGTCGGACGCGGCGATGCGTTCCTCGTCGCCGGTGGCGAGTGCGGTGACCGTGCCGTTCGCTCCGGGCACGACGACGATCGCGTTGCCGCCGTCGTCGTCCACCACGATGTGTGCGGTGCCGCTCGGGCCGGGGACGGTGCGCAGGCCGGTGGTGTCCACTCCGGCGTCGGCGAGGGTCCGGCGCATACGCCCGCCGAAGTCGTCGTCACCGACCGCCCCGATCAGGGCCACGGTGCCGCCCGCGCGGGACGCGGCGATCGCCTGGTTGGCACCCTTGCCGCCGGGGACCGTGCGGAACTCGCGCCCGGTGACCGTCTCGCCGCGCAGCGGGGCCTTCGGTACGTAGGCGATCAGGTCCATGTTGGCCGAGCCGAGGACGGTCAGGTGTGTCAGGTGTGTCATGTGCGGGCCTTCAGGGTGAGACGGGCCAGTTCGTCGAAGCCGATGCCGTCGAAACCGCCGACCGTGGTGGCGAGGCGGTTCTTCAGCGGGGCCGTCCAGTGCTCACCGAGCGCGTCGGGGCTGCCGGCGAGCAGGGCCGTGATCGAACCGGCGGTCGCGCCGTTGGAGTCGGTGTCCCAACCACCTGACACCGCACGGCAGATGGCGCCGGTGAAGTCACCGTCCGAGTGGGTGAGAGCGGCGGCGAGCAGGGCGGCGTTCGGCAGGACGTGGACCCAGTGGTGGCTGGGGGCGTAGCGGGCGTGCAGGGCGTCGACGACCTGCTCGAAGCCGGCCGCGGTGCCGGTGGGTTCTGCCTGTGCCGTGTCGATGCCGACGCGGATGGCCTGTGCGTAGCGGGATTGCGGCGGGATGTGGGCCAGGGCGGTGGCGAGGGTTTCGTGGATGGTGGTGGGGGCGGGGCCGGCCGCGTGCGCGATGGCCGCCGCGACGAACATCTCGCCGTAGACGCCGTTCGCGGTGTGGGTCAACACCGCGTCACGGTGGGCGAGTTCGGCGGCCTTCGCGGGGTCGCCGGGGTTCGTCCAGCCGAAGACGTCCGCCCGGATCTGGGCACCGATCCACTCACGGAACGGATTGCGGTGCGTCGCTGTGTGCGGCGGCTCCACACCGTCCAGGAGGTTGCGGTAGGCGATGCGCTCCGCGGTGAACGTGCGGCCCGCCGGGAGTTCGTCCAGCCACAGCTTCGCCACATCGCCCGTGGTGAAGTCGTGGCCGTGGCGCTGGAGCAGCATCAGGTTGAGGAGCGGGTAGTTGAGGTCGTCGTCCTCCGGCATGCCGTCGATGTTCTCCGCGAGGGAGGTCGGGCGGGAGCGGCGGTTCCAGGGGTACGCCGCGGCGATCCGCGGGTCCAGGTCCCGCTCCGTGAACCATGTCGTCAGCGGCCAGTTCGATGTCGACTCGGCGATGGCCCTGATGCCGGTGAGCGGAAGCTTCTCGACAGGTTTGCCCAGGAGGCAGCCGACGGCCCGGCCGAGCCAGGCGGCGTGCAGACGCCGCTGCTCCCTGTCCGGCCGCGGGTCCGTCGCGCCGAGTCGCCCGGACGGCTCGTCCTGCGGCGTCGGGCGGGCCGGGGCGGCCGGGGCTGGCGGGGCTGGCGGGTCCAGGGCGGCCCTGATGGCGGGCAGGCCGGTGGGTTCCCGTGCCGCCAGCGGCGAGGGTTCGCGCGCCAGTTCCGCCAGCAACCGCTCGGCCAGACCCCGGAGTTCGGTGGTCGCCGACCGCGGCGAGGCTCCCGCCCGCTCGGGTGCGAGATGTCCGCCCGCCTCGGTCCAGCGTTGTTCGACCACGGCGGCGTCGCGGCCGTCCTGCGCCGCCTGGCGCAGTTCGTGGCCGATCAGGTCCTCGGGCTGTACCCAGGTCAGACGCAGCATCACAGCTCCGCGATCGTCGCGAACGCCGCCTCGTGGGCGCGGTGCCGCTGGAGGTCGCGGGCGTGCACCTCGCGCGTGATCCGGGCGAGGGACAGGGCGGGTGCGTGCAGATCCAGCTTGCTGGCCCGGGCGATCTCCGTGCTCCACTCCTGGGGCACCGCGCTCTCCCCGTACAGGGCACCGACGATCGCGCCGCTCATCGTGGCGATCGAGTCGCAGTCGCGGCCGTAGTTGACCGAACCGAGCACCGTGTGCCGGAAGTCGCCGCGGCCCACCAGCAACATGCCCAGGGCGACGGGAAGTTCCTCGATGGCGTGCAGACGTGAGGGGCGGCGGGCACCGAGGGACGGGTTGCGGTACTCGGGGCCGACCGAGTCGAAGGGGGCCACCGCCTCGCGCAGCGGGGCCAGTGCGTCCTCGAAGTCGTCGTAGCGGACCGCGGCTTCGCACACCGCCTCGATCGCCGTTCTGGTGCCGTCCTTCGCGAGCCCCAGGACGTCCTCGACGACGGACTCGGGGGTCGCGCCCGGTGTGAACGCGGAGGCCACCGCCGCCGCGAAGACGCCCGCGGCCTCACGGCCGTACGACGACTGGTGGGCGCCCGCGACGTCCAGCGCCTCCTCGTACGCCTTGCGAGGGTTGCCGGCGTTGACCGCGCCGACGGGCGCCATGTACATGGACGCACCGCAGTTGACGATGTTGCCGACGCCCGCCTCGCGTGGGTCGACGTGACCGTAGTGGATACGGGCGACGATCCACTTCTCCGCGAGGAAGAGGCGCTGCAAAGGAAGTGCCTCGGCTTCCAGTTCAGGGATCCAGCGCGGATTGGTCATCAGGTCGGGGACCAGGTGGTCGGCGACCGCGTACGCGTCGAGGTGGTCCCGCACGTTCTCGTAGACACGGACCAGGGCGTGCGTCATCAAGGTGTCGTCGGTGACGTGCCCATCGCCTTTGTGGTACGGCGCGATGGGCCGCGCGGTCTTCCAGTCGTCCTTGTAGAACGGTTCCACGATGCCGCGCACCCGGCCGCCGTGCCGCTCGGCGATGGCCTCGGGCGTCCAGCCCTCGACCGGACCGCCGAGGGCGTCGCCCACGGCGGCTCCGACGAGGGCGCCGACGGTGCGGTCCTCCAGGGACGCGATGGGGCTCGTCGGGTTGGTGGGGGTGCTCATGCCGGGATGCCTTCCGAAGAGAGGGAGTTGGTCAGGCTGCTTGTGGTGGCCAGGCGCTCCGCCAGGTCGACCAGGTCCGTGCCGGCCAGCCACGGCAGCGCGCAGCCCGCGAGCGTGCGGCAGGACTCACGCCAGCTCCGGGTGAACGCGTCGGCGCCGTCGAGTGCTCCGGTGAGGGCGCCGGCCAGGGCCGGGGCCGAGTCGGCGACGCGGGAGAGGCAGGCCGCGGTGGGGACCGCCTCACTGACGGATCCGGCCGCCGCCGTGGCGATGGCGAGCGCGACGGGGACCGTTTCGGCTGCGGCGATGCCGTAGCTGTAGACGTGGTCGACGATCTCGTGCTCCAGCACGGGCACGAGGGCGAACGCGTTGCCGGGCCGGCCGGGGCGCGCGGTCACCGCGGTGCGGGCCAGGCCGACCGCGCGCACCGCGTTGCGGTGGATTTCGGTGCCCTCGGGCAGTTGGGCGAGGGCCGCGTCCACGCAGGCGTCGACGGGTGCGCCGCCGAGTGCCGCGGCGACGGCCGCCGCCATGGCGCGGGCGCCGTGGACACCGTCGCCGTCCTGGGTGTAGCGGGCGTCGAACTCGGCCAGATCGGCGGCGAGTTCGGGTGCGCCGGGGTGTACGACCGCGAGGACGGCGGCGCGTACGCAGGCCGCGTCGTCGAAATAGTGCGGGTTGTCGTGGCCGGTGGCGGGGGGCCGCAGTCCGGCGGCGAGGTTGCCGAGGCCGGCCCGTACGGAGATACGGGCGCGCAGCGGCATCTGGGCCGACTCGATCTCGTCCGCGCGGTCCGCCGCCGCCGCGACTTCGTCCGCGAGGGAGTTCCAGGCGAGTGAGAGCGCGGAGCGTACGCGCTGGTCGGCGGGGAGGTCCCCGAGGCCGTCGGCGTAGGCGTCGAGGATGGAGAGCGCGGTGAAGGCCGCCCACTCCGCGTCGTCGGACGGGCCGAGGCGCAGTGGCTCGGAGGGCTGGTTCAGCGCGATCGGGACAGGCAGGGTCGTCGTCGCGTTCTGCTCGGCGAAGGTGTCGAGTTCGCGGGTGAGGCGACGGGTCCAGTCGGGCAGCCGGGCGGCGCGGTGCCGGCCCGAGGGCCACCCGGCGGCGTCGCCCGCGGCGATGCCGAGGAGCAGGCCCTCGATGCGACGGGCGGCGCCCGTCGGGGCGGGAGGCATAAGAGCGAGGGGCCTTTCGGTGGTACGGGGAGGTACGGAGGCGTTGTCCCGGCGCCTGGTCACGCCGTCGCCCCCGCCCAGTGCGGTGCGGTGGGAGTCAGCCGGTCGGCGATGTCGCGGATATGCCGTCCGGCCATGGAAGGGAGGCAACTGCCGCGTACGGGGCCGATCGCGTCCGCCCAGTCGGCGGGGATCGCGGCGGCGCCGCGCAGGGCGCCCGCGAGGGCGCCCGCCACGGCGGCCGTGGTGTCGGCGTCGCGGCCCATGTTGACGGCGGTCAGGACCGACTCGCGGAAGTCACCCCGGGCCACCGCGAACGCGCCGAACGCGAGGCCGACCGCCTCGGGGGCCAGGTCCGTCCACGGATAGCCGCCGATGACGACGGCCTTGCGCACCACTCGCTCCATCGACAGTTGGGTGCCGTCGAACTCGCGTCGTGCCCGGCGTGCCGCCGACACCGCCCGGTGCAGTGAGCGGGCCGTCCATGAGTCGTCCGGTACGACGGCCAGGGCGGCCTGGACCACCGCGTCCGGGGTGTGGCTGACCATGGCGGCGGCGACGCCCGCGGCCACCGCCCGGCCGCCGAGGATGCCCTCGCCGTCGTGCGACACCGTGCCGTCGATGGCGACGAGTCGGGCCGCCTCGGCCGGGCGTCCGGCCGCGTACACCCCGAAGGGCGCGGCACGCATCGCGAGACCGTCGCTCCAGGCGTGCCGGTGCTGGGCGGAGATGGGGGCGGCGAGACCGCGGCGCAGGTTCTCCAGGGTGCCGCGTTCGCTGAACCCCGCGCCCTTGAACGGTCCTTCGTCACGGTCGGCGATCTGCTCGTGCCAGGCTGCCTCGACCTGGTCCACGGTGAGGGCGGCGCCGTGGTCGGCGAGCAGCAGACCCGAGAAGATCGCGTACTCGGTGTCGTCCGTGCCGGCCGGGTCGTCGGAGACGAACCCTTCGATGCGGCCCCAGCGTTCGCGGATCTGGGACGGCTTCATGTTCTCGACCGGTGCGCCGAGCGCGTCGCCGACCGCGAGGCCGAGCAGTGCGCCGCGGGCGCGGTCCCTCAGCGGGACCGCGTCGGCGGGCTGGGAGGGGGGAACGGTACGGCGTCTGCGGGGATCCGCCGCGCCGTCCGACGACGGGTCGGGGTCAGAGGCAGGGTCGGAGTCGGGGTGGGGGTCGGAGTCGAGCGTGACGCTCATGGTGGGTTCGTGCTCTTTTCAGCCGGTTGTGCTTGGGTTCAGCGCTGGTAGCGGTCGAGGATGTGGGTGCCGTCCTCAGCCAGGCGTTTACGCAGCTCCGCTATGCCGAACGCGCCGTTGTAGTACTCCTGGTAGGCGGGGGTGGCGATCTTGTCCTTCCACTCCGGGTAGCCACGCACCCCCAGCACCGGGGAGGCGCGCAGACCGGCCGCGACGCCGACGCCGGTCTTCCAGCCGTACTTCTCGGTGTTGAAGAACGGGTCCTTCAGCGCCGCGGTGCTGGTGGGCAGCATCCAGTCGCCGCGTGCCAGTCGCACCTGGTGGTCGGCCTGGCCGAGGAAGGCGATGAAGTCGACCGCCGCCTGCTTGTGTCTGCTGTCCTCGGAGACGGACAGGGTCTGCGGGGCCGTGCCCTGGATCGGTTTCCCCTCGCTGCTGGGCAGCGGCAGGACTGTCCAGTCGAAGCCCTTGGGGGCCTGCTGCTGTACCTGCTGGCGGTAGGAGAAGTTGAGCGGGAGCATCGCGTAGCGGCTCGCGAAGAAGCCGGGCAACGTGTCCGAACCCGACATGCCGAGGCCGTTCTTGGGCGCGGTCCCGTCCTTGTTGACCTGCCGGTTGATCATCTGCGCGACGGCCGATTCGGCGCTGTCGTAGCGGATCTCGTTCTTGCCGTCCGCGTTCTTGTAGAAGATCTCGCCGCCGGTGGACAGGGACAGGTTGACGGACTGGGTGACCGGCTCCTTCATGGACCAGGCCACGCCGTACTGGTCGGTCTTGCCGTCGTCGTTCTTGTCGCGTGTCAGGTTCTTGCTGACCTCCTCGAACTCGTCCCAGGTCCAGGGGTGCTCGACCGTGGGGATGCGCACCTTCGCCTGTTCGAGGAGTGTGGTGTTGGCGATGAGAACGCGGGGCTCCTGGAGGAACGGGACGCCGAACGTTCCCTTCTCGTACGCCGTCGTGTCCCACAGAGACCGCGGGATGTCCTCGCGCAGCGACGTCGGCAGGTAGTCGGTGAGGTCGGCGAGATAGCCGCCGTTCGCGAAGTCGGTGAGGTCGGCGGCGTCGTTGTGGATGATGTCGGGCGCCTCGCCGCCCTCGAAGGAGGTGAGGAGCTGGTCGTGGACGTTGTCCCAGTTCCCCTGTACGTACTTGACCTGGACATCGGGGTGGGCCGCGTTCCACTCCTTCACGAGCGCCTTGTTGGCGTCGACGGACTCCTTCTGCCAGGCCAGGCTGAGGAAATCAAGGGTGACTTTGCCGTCGGTGGAGTCCTGGTCCGAGCCGCCGCAGCCGGCGACCAGGGCCAGCGAGAGGGCGGCGGCGGCGCAGGCGCTCAGCCTCTTCGTACGGATACGGATACGCATCAGCCCTTCACCGCCCCGCTGAGCATGCCGTCCACGAGCCGGCGCTGGAGCAGCGCGAAGAAGAGCAGGCTGGGGATGGTCGCGAGGACCGAGGCCGCTGCCAGCGGGCCCAGGTCCGCCGCGCCCTCGGCGCCGATGAAGTGGGTGAGGATCACGGACATCGTCTGGTTCTCCGGGGACTTGAGGAGCACGAGGGCGAAGAAGAATTCGTTCCAGGCGGTGACGAAGGAGAACATCAGCGTGGCCACCAGACCGGGCATGAGCATCGGCAGGACCACGCTGACCAGGGTGCGCAGCCGGCCCGCGCCGTCCATCGCCGCGGCCTCCTCCAGGGAGAGCGGCACCGACTTGACGTAGCCCTGGAGCATCCACAGCGAGAAGGGCAGGTTCCAGACGACGTACACGATGATCAGGCCGAAGAGGCTGTCGATCATGTGCAGGTTCTTCAGAACGAGGAACAGCGGGATGATCACCAGCACGAACGGGAACATCTGGCTGACCAGGATCCAGACGGTACCGGCCTGGCTGACGCGCGACTTGTAGCGGACCATCACATACGCGGCCGGGACGGCGATCGACACCGAGATCGCCGAGGCACTGACCGCCACCAGAAGGCTGTTGAGCGCCGAGTTGAGCAGCGGCTGCGCGTCGAACGCGGCGCGGTAGTTGTCGAGGCTGGGGTGCTGGGGGAACCAGGTCGGGTCGATGGAGCCCAGTTCCTGCGGCGACTTGAAGGACGTGGACAGCAGCCACAGGAGCGGGAAGGCCAGAAAGATCAGGTAGCACAGCAGGGCCAGGTACTGACCGGTGCGGCCCGCCGCGCGCAGGGCGCGGACCTTGGGGAGAGCAGAAGTCACGCTCACGCCGCGTCCTCCTTCAGCTTCTTGCGCAGGAACAGGGTGAGCAGGACCGCGATCACGGCGACCATGACCAGGCCCATCGCGGCGGCGTAGCCGAACTGCCCGTACTTGAACGCCTCTTCGTACGCGAACAGCATCGGAAGCCGCGTCTGACCGCCCGGACCGCCCTGGGTCAGGACATACACCAGGCCGAACGAGTTGAAGTTCCAGATGAAGTTCAGGGCCGTGATGGCGAGGACGACCGGCTTGAGCGCGGGCCAGGTCACTGTCGTGAAGCGGCGCCAGACACCGGCGCCGTCGAGCTGGGCAGCCTCGCGCAGCTCGTGCGGAACGTTCTGCAGACCGGCCAGGAGTACGACCGTGGTCTGTGGCATGCCCGCCCATACGCCGACCACGATGACCGCGGGCAGGGCGTAGGAGAGGTTGGCCAGCCAGTCGACGTTCTCGTTGATGAGGCCGAACTGGGAGAGCGTCTTGTTCAGGACCCCGGCGTCGGAGTGGTACACCAGGCGCCACATGATGCCGACGACGACCTCGGGCATCGCCCACGGCACGATGGCGAGGGTACGGGCCAGCCAGCGGAAACGCAGGTTCTGGTTGAGCAGCAGCGCGAGTCCCATGGCCATGACGAACTGGAGCGCCGTCACGCACACCGCCCAGATCAGGCCGATGCGGAAGGACTCCCAGAACAACGAGTCGTGGCGCAGGTCGAGAAGGTTGTCCAGCCCGACGAACTGGGTGGCCGCCGTACGTCCCGTCTGCGCGTCGGTGAACGCGAGCGCGACACCGTAGAGGAGCGGCCCTGCGCTGAGGATCAGGATGGGGATCAGTGCGGGGAGCAGCAGGAACCAGGCGCCCCGGTCCAGGCCGAGTACCCGCTTGCGCTGGGCGGGGGTGCGGGGCGGTGGGGTGCCGCGGCTGCCCGGGGCGGCTCCGGCCCGGGAGGCGGTGAGACTCATGCGAACCTCGTGCTCTTATCTGTCGGTCGCCGTGTGCGCGGTGGAGGCGCGTACGACGAGACGGGGAGGGGCGGTGGTGGTGCGAGGAGTGGAGACCTCGGGGGCGTCGGACGCCTGGCCGAGTCGCTGGAGGAGGAATTCGGCGGCGTGCCGGCCGCGTGCGGTGGAGCCCAGATCGACGCTGGTCAGCGGGGGCCAGCCGGCCTGGGCGAGGAGGCTGTCGTCCATTCCCGCGACGGCGACGTCCTGGGGGATGCGCAGGCCCGCGGAGTGCAGGGTACGGGCGACACCAAGGGCCAGTTGGTCGTTGGCGCAGAACACGGCATCGGGCCGGGAAGCGGGGTCCGCCAGCAGTTGCCCGGCCGCCTCGGCACCCGCATCGATGCCGAAGTCGGTGTGCACGACGAGCGCGCTGTCGTAGGCCAGGCCGCACTGCGCCAGGGCGGCGCGGTACCCCTTGGCGCGGTTGCGGCCGGGCACCGTGTCGAAAGGGCCGTTGACGAACGCGATGCGCCGTCTGCCTGTGTCGTACAGATGCCGAACGGCCAGGATGGCGCCCGCGACTGAGTCGGCGCGCACACTGTCCACGGGTGCGCCGTCGGGCAGCGAACCGATGACGACGACCGGCCCGGCCGCGGTGCGCAGGGCTTCGATGTGTGCGTCCGTGATCCGGATGGGACAGATGATCAGACCGTCGCTCGTACGGTCGCCCAGGCTGCGCAGTACGGCGAGTTCGTCGTCGACCACGGCATCGGTGGAGTGCAGCAGCAACCGGTAGCCGGCCGCCTTGGCGACGGACTGGATGGCGCGGACCATCGCGACGTACACCGGGTTACCGATGTCCGGCATCGCGAACGTCAACTGCCGCGTCCTGCCGCCCTTGAGAGAACGCGCCACCGCGTTGGGCACATAGCCCAGCTCGGACGCGGCCCGCTCCACCCGCTCCACGGTCTCCCGCCGAGCACCGAGACCGTTGAGAACACGGGAGACCGAGGCGATGGAGACCTCGGCACGCTCGGCGATCGAAACGATCGTCGGCTGACCGCCGCCCGGTGTCCTCGGCATCGTGGTATCCCCCTGTCGGCTGACTTCCCCATTGCTGTAAACGTTTCCCGCAACTGGAAACGTTTACAGATGTTGCAAGCCCATTTCCTCGCCGTCAATGGGAAGTTAACGTGACGCATCTCATGTCCAGGTCGCGCGACGTCGACCCAGCGCGGGGGCCGATGGCGACGGAGCGCGCGGGTGTCTCGATCGGCACCTTTTATGTGCGTTTCAGCTCCAAGCGCGACCTCATGCTCGCGGTACAGGCCCGCTTCATCGGTCGACTGGCCGAGCGGCAGCACGCGGCGGTGCGGTGCCTGCCCGCCGATGACTGGACCGGACGCGTGGACGCCTGGCTCGGCGACGCGGTCCGCGTCTATGTGGAACATGCCGAACCGCACGATGTGCTGTACGGCCACACTCCGATCAACGCCACGACGGAGATTCAGATCAACCCTGAGAACGCGCATGTCGAAGCGTTCCGGCGACTCATCACCGAGCGTCCGAACCCGCCGGCGGACGCCCCGGACTCCGCCATGGCGGCGAATCTGATCTACAGCGCCTGGTACGGCGCCACCCATGCGCTGTTGCATCACGAAGCCGAGGACATCGACCGGTTGGCCGATGAGCTCAGGCGAGTGCCTGCTCGCTGACGGACGCCACGTACACGCAGACCTGCTGAAGCAGGGCGGCGGTGAGCGGTTGACGCCCTGTCCTGGCCGCGGACGGCATACTTCGGCGCCGACGACGGACACGCCTCCCAAGTGCTCGGCTCCCACCCCGACGGGAGCGTGTCCATCAGGCTGCGATTCGATGCCCTCGCCCGGTGGAGCCCCATCGTCCAGCCTCGCCTGCCCGCTCTTCGGGCCGCGGCCCTCGGCCATCAACAGTCTCTTCGTCCGGGGCCGGGCCAGGGGTATCTCGACGGACAACCAGCGATGGCTGCACGCCCGTACCGCGTTCGTCGGCGACCGCGTCCACTGGCGCGCCCTGGGAGAGCCGCGTTTCAACCTCCGTCAAGGCTTCGCACCCACCGTGGGCACGCCCAGCACGCCCAGCACGCCCACGAGCCGCTCATCGTCTGCGGCTTCGTCGCCATGCAGGGCGACGGCGCCTGGAACACGAACCGCCACACCGTCCCTGGCACCGGAGTCCACCTGCCCCCTCCCGCGTCCGGGACCGGATCGTGACGGGAGGGGGCGGTGGTGCGGGGAGGGGAAAGGGAACCGGGAGATCCGGTTCGGCGCACGGGGGCCGGTGGGGGCCGGTCCGCGCGGCCGTGGCCCGCCTCGTGCCTGGGGGGACACCGCCTTCACGGCGTCCCCCCAGGAGGCCGCAGCGGGCTCAACCGCCCCCGGCGGCGCGAGGTCCGGCTTCCTGGACCGCGGACGTCATCGGCGCCGCGTCATGGACCGCGGAGCCACCGGGGCGACTCCGCGGGATCACGTCTCCTCGCGGGCACCGGACGCCAGCAGGCCGGCCACCTTCCACTTGCGGTCGGCCGGGACCAGACCGAGGAGCAGGATCTCCCACATCTCCTCGACGCGCCGGTCCAGGTCGTCGCGGCCAGACACCACCGAAGAGACCATCTCGACTCCGGCCAGGCTGGAGATCACCAGGTACGCCACCGCCTCCGGGGAGACGGCCGGTACGATGTCGCCGTCCTCGATGGCCTTGCGGACCTTGTCCTCGCACGCGTCGATCCACATCCGGTACGCGAGCGGTAGATCGCCGGTGTAGGTGAGCTCCATCAGCAGCCGCGTCCCGGCCCGCACGACGATGTCCTTGTCGATCATCCGCGCCGTCGTCCTGGAGATATCCACGATCTGTTCCAGCGCGCTCCCCTCGCCCTGCGTGATCCTCTCCACGACGGCGGTCATCCTGTCGTTGTGCTCGCGGAGCACAGCTATGGCGAGGGATTCCTTGGCCGGGAAGTGGAAGTGCAGTGCGCCTCTCGTGGTCCCGGCCTCCTTGACGATCTTGCCGAGGCTCGCGCCGACGAACCCCTCGGCGTCGAACACGGCGGCAGCGCTCACGATGAGGTGCTGCCGGGTCGCGATCGCCCGTTCCTGTTGGACTTCTCTCATCCGTCGGACCCTCTCAACGGGCAACTGTTGCTGGCATCGCTCAAACCTATGTGTATATCGATCACCGGCACACCACGTGTCCGCGCCAGGGCCGCCTGCCGCGACCGCGTTCCCGCAGCGCCTACTTGGTGGCGACCAGACGCTCCACGTGCCCGCCCTTGACGCGGTCCGACTCCTTGATGGCGAACCCCGTCGAGCGGACGTTCTCGATCGGACGGCGGCGCAGATGCTCACCCGCCGAGGGCACGCTGAACCGTTCGATGATCCCCTGGATGGTCCGGAGCAGCCAGTTGGGGCTGACCACGTGGTCGAGGCAGACGAAGCGGCCGCCC
Source organism: Streptomyces sp. NBC_01506 (assembly GCF_045040295.1). NCBI lineage: Bacteria > Bacillati > Actinomycetota > Actinomycetes > Kitasatosporales > Streptomycetaceae > Streptomyces > Streptomyces sp. NBC_01506. The sequence continues at coordinate 836,856 of NZ_CP109422.1, forward strand.
GGGCGCAGCACCCGGTGGATCTCCCGCATCGCCCGGTCCACATCAGGGATGGCGCACATGCTCAGCGTGCAGACGACCGTGTCGAACGAGCCGTCCTCGAAGGGCAGTCGGTGCGCGTCGCCCTTGCGCAGATCGACCGTGCGCCCCAACTCGTCGGCGCGCGCCCGCGCGGCCTGAAGCATCTTGTCGCTGATGTCTATTCCGGTCAGGGTGGTGCCCGGCGGATAGAAGGGCAGGTTGAGCCCGGTTCCGATGGCGACCTCCAGCACGTCGCCCTCCGCCCGGTCGCACGCCCACTCCCGCTGCCCTTCGTACAGCAGGCGGTCCCAGAACTTCATGTCCTTGTCGTAGCCCGCCGCCATCTTGTCCCAGTACGCGCGCCACTTGTCCTGCTTGCCGACCATCGGTTCCGCCCCTTCTCTCGGTATCCGCGTTCTCACTCGCCGGTGACGTAGCGCGGCCGGGCGAGCCGGCCGGCCACGACGCCGGACAGCTTCTCCGCCGACATCGCGAAGAGCATCCTGCTGGCCATGAAGCGGTACAGGTGGCGCGGACGGACGCCGTGCATTCCCGCCTCCAGGCGGCGCACCACCTCGCGGGCGTCCTCCTCGGTCGTCATGGTCCGGTGCAGGAAGCGCAGCATGAACACGAAGATCCCGCTCCGCTCGAAGACCATCTGGGCCGCCGCCATTTCGAGCAGCACACCGAACTTGGACCGGCCGAAGGGGAAGTATCTGTCGTCGAGCCTGAGCCGGAGCATCGCGCCCTTGCCCTCGACCTTCCCGAAGAGCGGCGACCCCTCGGCGAGGCGCCGGACCCCTTCTTCGAGGATGTGCTGGGCCGCCACCGCCCGCTCGCGCGCCGCCGGGTCGGCCATCTTCCGCAGCGCGTGGTGCGCGATGTGCGCGCCGAGCCCGTTGCGGAAGTACCGCCTGCGCATGCCAACCTGGCCGGGGTCGGTGGCCATGGCCCGGTCGTACACCTCCTGGGTGCACAGCGCGGAGGACATCGGGAAGAGCATGTCCGTCATGGCCTTGCCGATGGCCACGAGGTCGACGTGGTTCAGCATCTGCTGGTGGGCCAGGTAGTCGTGGCCCGTGCGCCATCCGCCGGACAGCACCTCGTCGACGCCGATCAGATAGCCGCCGCTCTCGCGCAGCCGCTCGACCGTTCTCAGGACGCCCTCGGGCATCTGCTCGCACATGCCCCCGCGGACGGCTTCGAACCACACCAGCGCGACGTCGCCGCCGGACAGCACGTCCTGGAGCCGGCGTTCGGCGTCGTCGGCGAACGGGTCGATGTAGACCAGGTCGTGGTAGTAGGGGCGGAAGGCGTCCTGGTCGGACTCGGTGACCTGGGGCCCCTCCTTGCTCAGGTTGATGGCGAAGAGGGACTTGCCGGCGAAGTTGCCGGTGAAGGTGACGACCTTGGTACGCGTCGGGTTGGCCAGCATCGCGAGGGCGGCGGCCTGGTCCACCGCAGTCGCCCCGCTGACCGCGGGGAACGCCTTGTCGAAGCCGGTCAGTTCGGTCAGGAACGCTTCGAGGTCCGCGTAGTAGTCGTGGTCCGGCTCGTGGACCGCCAGCACGTCGGCGGGGACGTCCGGCGGGTTGTGTCCGCGGAAGTTGCTGCCGAACCCGCCGCAGCAGTCCAGGATCTCGCGCCCGTCGTCGAGGTGCAGCCGCGCGCCGTTCGCCCGCTCGACCTCCAGGTGCATGCCGACGATCATTTCCATCTTGGCCATGGACGGGTTGACGTATCGCGCCCAGTACGCGCGCATCGTCTCCCGGTCGGTGTCGATCGCCGCCAGGGTCCGGCGCTGCTCGGGGCTGATCAGCCCCTGCTCGTCGAGCACCGCCAGAACGACCTCGGCGCAGAAGGTGTTGCCGCCGAAGGTGGAGGTCTGCGCGTAGCAGTCGACGTCGTTGTTCCAGATCTCGTACGCCTGCTCGGTCATGGCGAAGCAGCCGAACGGCACCTGGTTGCCGCCGAGGCTCTCCCCGTAGACGATCACGTCGGCGCCCAGCGGTCCGGTGAAGAGGCTGACTTCGGGGAGGTTCAGTTCGCTGTCGCAGAGCAGCACCATCCCGCCCTGGGCCCGTACGGCGCCGAACAGCCGCTCCAGCTCGGCGGTCGACTGTTCCGCCGATCCGTCGCGGACGACCACGACGGCCGACCAGGCGTGCTCCGGCAGCGTCTGCGAGGCCTCCGCAGCGCTGGAGACCGTGACGACGTGCGGGGTCATCGCCTGTTCGACGCCCCTGGAGACCGGATCGACGAAAGGGGTGAAGACCCCCTTCGCGTCGATCAGCAGAATCCAGCCGCCGTCGTGCCGCTTGTTGCGCACCGAGGTCTGGCGGGCCAGTTTCATCGCGCCGGAGAGCGCCTCGACCGTCGAGTTGATGAGGAAGCTGCGGTACAGAGCAGCACCGCCACGTGCCGTGAGCGACGAGCTGACGAGGTAGGCCAGCTTGGTGCTCGCCTCGTTCATGTAATTGCTGGATGTCAGAAAAGTGCAGTTCTCATCGGCGATACGGCGTTGTATTCGGTCCAGCAGACCGGCGGTGGCAGGTCTGAACACGGAGCCCTCGGTCGACTGACGTTCCATAAACGCTCCTCGGAATCGGCTGATCACACCAGGAAAGTGGGATGTCGAGCATGGGGGCCGGACACGGACGGTGGGGGGAACCGTCCGTGTCCGGCTGAACGGAGCCACCGGTCAGCGCACCACCGCGGGCTTGGCGAGGTGCCAGCCCTGTGCCCGGCGACGCTCCCGCCAGAAGCGGGCGTACCGGCCGTCGCGGGCGATGAGGTCGTCGTGAACGCCTTCCTCCACGACCCGGCCGTCGCCGAGCACCACGATGTGGTCCGCCTCGCGCAGGGTGTGCAGCCGGTGTGCGATCACCAGTACGGTGCGGTCCCGCGCCAGCGCCGCCATGGCCTCCTGCAGGGCGTGCTCGTTCTCGGCGTCCAGTGCGGCGGTCGCCTCGTCGAACAGCACGATCGGGGTGTCCTTGAGCAGGGCGCGCGCGATGGAGATGCGCTGCCGCTCGCCGCCGGAGAGACGGCTGCCGCCCTCTCCGACGGGCGCGTCCCAGCCGCCCGGCAGGCGGTCGGTGATCTGGTCGACGCGCGCCGTGCGGGCCGCCGCGTAGACCTCCTCGTCGGTGGCGCCGGGCCTGCCGATACGCACGTTCTCGAGGATCGTTCCGTCGAAGAGGTAGACGTCCTGGAAGACCGCCGAGATGACGGACGTCAGGTCCTCGGTCTTCATCTCGCGCACGTCTACGCCGCCGACCCGCACCGCGCCCGCGTCCGGGTCGAAGAACCGTGCGATCAGCCTGATCACGGTCGTCTTGCCGGCGCCGGAGGGTCCGACCAGTGCCGTCATCCGGCCCTGCGGCACCCGCATCGACAGTCCGTCGAGGACCGTGGAGCCGTGGTAGCCGAAGCGCACGTCGTCGAGCTCGACGTCGGTGCCGTCCGGCCGGCGCGAGGTCTCCGGCTCGGGCAGCGTCGGGGTGTCGATCAGCTCATTGATCTCGGTCAGCGCGTTCTCGGCGACCCGGATCGCGCCGCCCAGTTCGGAGGTGAGCATGATGGGCTCGACGAACCGGGCCGACAACACGAGCAGCGCGATGAACTCGGCCGCGCCCAGCGATCCGCCGAGCGCCAGGTGGGTTCCCAGGGCCAGCAGCAGGAGGAACGCCGCCTGCGCGATGACGGCGATCCAGACGAGACCGGGCATGCCGGCGCGGAGCATGCTCCGGCCCGCCGAGTGCTGCGCGACCAGCGAGTCGTCGAGCGCGGCGTGCCCCTGCGCCGTGCGGCCGAAGGCCCGCAGCACCGGCTGGGCGCGGGCGAACTCCACGATCCGTACGGCGGCGTCGGCGTGGATGCGGTCGGCCGCCTGGTCGGCAGCCGCCATGCCGCGGCCCGCGATCCGGTACACCAGCGCCACGGCGACCCCGGCGACGGTCATCGACAGGGCCAGCCGCCAGTCGAAGAGGAACATCGCCAGCACCACCACGGCGGGGGTGACGAAGGTGTCGACCAACTGGTGCAGCAGGTGGGCGGGTACGCCCATGATGTCGACCACCCGCTGCGATGCGAGGCGGCCGAGCCCGCCGACCCGGTCGGGGGTGAACCAGGCCAGCGGGAGCTGTGCGACCTTGTCACCGATGCGGTGGTGCAGGTCGCGGCTCATGTCCGCGCCGGTGCCGTAGCCGGCCAGCGTGGCGGGGTAGCTCACCGCCGCGAAGGCGAGCCACAGCACCGCGAGGGTGATCACCCACGGCCAGGCGTGCTCCGGCCGGTCGCCGAGTAGTTCGCGCAGGGCGGGGACGAGCATGACGAACGCCACGCCCTGGAGTACGGCGGCCACGGTGAACCAGGCGAGCAGCCGGCGCAGCGCACGGTCGTGCTTGGGCCCCAGTGCGGTGAACAGCCGACGAATCATCGCCCCTCCTCCTTCGTCACGCCGGCGAGGACCGCCGGGTCCTCAATGTCCTCGGCGCCGGCCTGCTCCTGCAGGCGCCACATCCGCGCGTACCGTCCGTCCGCGGCGAGCAGTTCCTCGTGGGTGCCCTGCTCGACCATCCGGCCCTGTTCGAGCACGACGATGCGGTCGACGCCGACCACGGAGGCCAGCCGGTGCGCGACGACCAGCACCGTGCGTCCGACCGCCAGCTCCGACAGGGCGTCCTGGATCAGCGCCTCCGATTCGGGGTCGGCGTGGGCGGTGGCCTCGTCCAGCACCACGATCGGGGTGTCGGCGAGAATCGCCCGGGCGATGGAGACGCGTTGCGCCTCGCCGCCTGAGAAGCGGATTTCCGTACCCACCATCGAGTCGTAGCCGTGCGGCAGTTCCTCGATACGCCGGTCGATGGCCGCCGCCCGAGCGGCGCGGCGCACCGTCTCGTCGTCGGCGTCGGGGCGGGCGAGCCGGATGTTGTCCCGCACACTGGCGTCCAGAAGCTGTACGTCCTGGAGGACGAACGACACCAGCCGGTACAGATGGTCCGGCGCGATGTCACACAGGTCGACACCGCCGACCGTCACGGTGCCGGCGGTCGGGTCGAAGAACCGCGGCAGCAGCTTCGCCAGGGTCGACTTGCCCGAACCCGACGTGCCCACAAGGGCCGTCACGCTGCCGGGTTCGAGCACCAGGTCGATGCCGCTGAGCACCGGCCGGTCCGTGTCGTAGGCGAACTCGACACCGGACATCTCCGCCCGGACGCCTGCGTCGGTCTTCGGGCGCCGCGGCGCGTCGGGGATCGCGAGTTCCGGCGTGGCGAGCAGGGTGCCCACCCGTTTGGCCGCCAATCCGGCCATCTCCATGTCGTGGCCGTGGAAGTCGAGTGCCTGGAGGGGCGCGGCCACGCTCAGACCGAGGATGGCGAACGGCAGCAGGTCGAGCGGGTCCAGGGAGTCGGAGGTGATGAGCGCCGTGCCGCCGACCAGCACGGTCAGCAGGATGGTGACCGGCCCGAGGATCAGCGCCGAGGCCGCAGTCGCCCGGTACCCCTTTGAGATCCAGGCGATGAAGAACGTCGTGAAGTCGTCGGCGGCCTGCGCGTACTGCTGGTGCGCGCGCCGGGCCTGCCCGAACATCTTGACCACGGCGATGCCTTCGACGAACTCGATGACCCTGGAGACGATGCGCTCCTGGGCCTGCTCGTAGGCGGCGTTCTGCGCGTCCAGCGTCATCATCATCCGGACGAACAGCCCGACTCCGATGACCAGCGGGATCATCAGGATCAACGCCATCCGCCAGTCCACCACGAACAGGTAGACGAGCGTCGCGAGCGGGGTGACCACGCTCGCCGTGAGGTTCAGCAGGGAGTGGGCCACCAGGTGGTGCATCGTGTCCACGTCATGCTGGACGGCCTTGCCGATGCCGCCCACTCCCCGGTCGGTGAACCATCCCAGGGGCACCCGGCCGAGCCTGTCGACCAGCCGGCGTCGTACCGAGAGCTGGAAATCCAGGTCTGCGGCATGGGCGATCGCGCCCGCCGCCGTGTTCAGCACCAGCCACAGCAGCAGCGCGCCGGCCGCCACACCGGCGACCTTCCACGCCGCGCCGTCGTCGGCCGGCCCCTTCGCCAGGAGCACCCTGGCCAGTTCCGCCACCGCGGCGAACGGCACCACGGCGACCACCGCCGCCACGGCCTGCAAGCCGATGGCCGCGGTCAGCCGCGACCTGACGGGACGCAGTAACTCTCCCAGGCCGACCGTTTCCTGCGGTTGCGTCTGCTCCGCTTCCGTCATGCCCCAGACACCTTCCATCGCCTTCCGACCCCCGCTCCGGCCGACCGCCAGAACAGTTGGAGCTCGGGCGCACGGCCTGACAGGCCACTGCGCCCGCACACCAACGTACCAAGAAACAGGCCGATCGACCCGTTATTGTTCTGGCGCTGCGATCTCCCGCTCACCGGGTGATCGACAGGCCGCCGTCGAAGGGAATCACCGTGCCGGTCAGATACGCCGAACCGCGCGAGCCCAGGAACCGGACGATGCCCGCGAGGTCGTCCAGACCACCTGGCCGGCGCATGGGAGAGGTCAGCCCGATCTCGGTCGCCAGCGACTCCTGCAGCATGTCCGACTCGAAGGGTCCGAGCGCGATGGCGTTGACCGCGATGCGCGGAGCGAGCCGGCCGGCCAGATGCCCGGTCAGGTGGTGCATGGCCGCCTTGCTCGCCGCGTACGAGTAGATCTCGGCGGACGGCACGTGGAGCCCGTCGACGGAACCAATGTTCACGACGCGGGCCGGGTCACCGGCGACCGCGGCCGACTCCAGCAGCGGCCGGAGGAATCTGACCAGGTGGAACACGGCCTTGAGGTTCACCTGGAGCGCCGTGTCCCACGCCGCGTCGTCGAAGTCGTCCAGCGGGGCCGTGTGCAGGGCGGCCGCGTTGTTCACCAGCAGGTGCAGCCGGTCGACGTGTGAAGCGACCTGGTCCGCGAGCACGCGGCAATCCTCCTCCGTGGCGAGGTCGCCGCGGAGCGGAACACAGTCCCCCAGCAACGAGAGCCGGGCGGCCGTCTTCTCGGCGGCAGCCGTGTCCCGGGAGGTCAGGTACACCGTCGCGCCCGCTTCGACGAGCGCCTGCGCGATCAGGGCGCCGACGCCCTTCGCCGCCCCGGTCACCAGCGCGGACTTCCCTCGGACCGAGAGCAGTCCGGATGCGTCCTCGTACGTCATGATGTGCGCCCTTCCTCGGCCGCCAGCCGTGCGGCACGCGCCCGCAGCACCTTCTTGTCGATCTTGCCAACGGAGGTCAACGGCATGGCGTCCACGAAGACGAACCGGTCCGGGGTCTTGTAGGCGGCCAGGCCGTGCTCGCGCAGGTGCTTCTTGAGTACACGGCTCTTCAGCCCGTCCTCGTGCGTGATGACGAACGCGCAGATCCGCTCGCCCAGCGCGTCGTCGGGTTCGGCGACGACGGCCACGTCGTGCACGCCCGGGTGGGTTCCCAGCATGTCCTCGATCTCGTCGGCCGCGACCTTGTCACCGCCGCGGTTGACGAGGTCCTTGGCCCGGTCGACCACGACGAGGTGCCCGGACGGGAGGCGGCGCACGATGTCGCCGGTCCGGTAGAAGCCCTCGGCCGTGAAGGCACGCTGGTTGTGCTCGTCCGCGCGGAAGTAGCCGCGGATCGTGTACGGCCCCCGGGTGAGCAGATGTCCGGGCTCGCCGTCCGGTACGGCCCGGTCCTCGTCGTCCACCACCGCGACCTCGTCGGCCGACGACATCGGGACGCCCTGCGTCGTCCGCACGAGTTCGTCCGGGTCGTCGAGCCGGGTGTAGCAGATCAGGCCCTCGGCCATGCCGAACACCTGCTGGAGCCGGCAGCCGAGCACCGGTCCGACCCTGGCCGCGGCGGCCGGTCCGAGCCGGGCGCCGCCCACCTGGAGGACCCGCAGGCTGCGCAGGTCGTGCCGGGTGTCCTTGGCTGCCTCCAACCACAGCAGCGCGATCGGCGGGACGACCGCGGTGACGGTCACCCGGTGCCGCTCGATCAGGGGAAAGACCTCGCCGTCGCTCGGGCCCTGGGCCAGGACCACGGTCGCCCCGCTGTCCAGCGCGCCGAGCAGTCCCGGGGCGCAGAGCGGGAAGTTGTGCGCGGCGGGCAGCACGCACAAATACACGTCGTCGGTGCCGAGCGGGCAGGCCCGGACGCTCGCCCGTGCGTTGTAAAGGTAGTCGTCGTGCGTACGCGGGATCAGCTTCGGAACCGCGGTCGTCCCGCCCGACAACTGGAGTACGGCGATGGAGCCGGGATCGGGTTCCGGCAGCGGGACCGGATCGGCGAACAATGCGGACAGGGCGCTGTGGCGCCTGGGATCGCCGTCCACGACGATCCTGCGCAGGCTCGGGCACCGGCCTTGGACCCGCTCGGCCATCTCCCGGTAGTCAAACCCCGAGCGCCGGCCGGGGATGATCATCGCCACGGCCGAGCTCTGCCGGCTCAACTGCGTGATCTCGTGATCGCGATGCGCCGGCTGGGCCAGGACGGGCACCGCGCCGATCCTGAACAGGGCGAAGCAGACGAGCACGAACGCGGCCGTGTTGGGCATCTGGACGAGCACACGGTCCCCTGCGGCTGCCACCCCTTCCTTGTGCAGCCCCGCCGCGAGCCGGTCGGCCTCACCGTCGAGCTCGGCGTAGGTCCAGGTCCTCGCGCCGTCGATCAGCGCTGTACGATCGCCGTGCCGGGCCGCGGAGTCGCGCAGCACCCGGCCGAGTGTGAGGCCGCTCCACACCCCCTCGGCACGGTACCGTGCGGCCAGCTCCTCGGGCCACGGCGTGAACTCGCGCTGCCGCAGCGCTTCACTCACCGGTGCATTCATCGTCGATCCTCCTCAAGGGGTCGAAGGCCAGGTGGGCGGGTCGGCGCGCAGCGCGGTCACGAGCCAGCGCACGAACTCCCGGTCGTCGTCGACCAGGTAGAAGTGGCCGCCCGGCATCCGGTGCAGCTCGAAATCGGCCCTGGTGCATTCGCTCCAGCCGCGGGCCTCGTCCGCGCTCACTTCGCGGTCGTCGAGGTTGATCACCGCCGCGATCGGGGTGTGCACCGGCCGGGGCGCGGGCGGGCGGTACATCTCGATCAGCCGGTAGTCGTTGCGGATGGTGGGCAGCACTAGCTGACGGAGGCCCGGATCCTCGAACCTGGCGGCCGATTCAGGATTCAGGCCGACCACGTCGGCGATCAGCCCCTCGTCGTCCATCCGGTGCACCGCGTTCGGCCGTTGCCGGTGGGGAGCCGGGTGCGCGGAGACGATCAGCCGGGCGAGGCTCCTGCCGCGCCGCTCCAGCCGGCGCGTCACCTCGTAGGCGACCGCCGCGCCCATGCTGTGCCCGAGGATGACCGTGGGCCGGTCAATCGCCGGCGCCAGCGCTGCGGCGAGCTGCTCCGCCAGCAGTTCGAGAGTGTCCGGCAGCTCCTCGCCGAGGCGGTCCTCCCGGTCCGGGTACCGGGCGATGACGAGTTCGACCCAGTCCGGCATGTGCCGCACCCACCGCTGGTAGAAGCTGGCGCTGCCTCCGGCGTGTGGGAAGCAGACCAGTCGCAGCCGCGCCGCCGGCCTGGGGCGGTAGACGCGGTAGCAGGCGTCGTAGCCGACCGCCCGGCCCTGCCGTGCCGTCAGATCCGTGTTGCTCATATCGCTCCTTCGTCATGCGCGACAATTTGTTCCAACGGCCCGTCGTGGACGCTCAGTTGCAGGACGCCGGGGTCTTCGGCCAGGGCCGCGCCCGCGCGTGCCGGGTCCAGTACGTCGGCGGCGAAGTGCACTCCCGCCGGGAGGTGGCCGCGGACAGCCTCGTCGACGGTCACGGCGGTGGCCGCGGCGACCAGTTCGGCGGCGCCGGTGGCCCGCAGGACCAGGGAGCGGGTCATCGCCCCGCCCTCTCCGTGCCCGTCGAGGCCGAAGAGGAGGGCGACCTGCGGGGTCCGGCCGAGGAGGTCGAACTCAGCCGCGCGGCTGAGCCGTTCGGCCGCCGCCCGCAGCCCGTCCTCCGTGAGTCCGTCCTTCGCGAGTCCGGGCAGGCCGCCGAGCACGGCCGACGTCTGTCCTTCGAACAGCACGGTGTGCCAGTCGCCGTCGCGCAAGCCGAGCAGCTCGGCGGTCCGGCGGGCCTCCGGCGACAGATAGGGGTGCACCGTCACCACGTCGGTGAAGCCCGGCAGCACCAGTTCGGCGCGTCGCGCCGCCCCCGGTCGCGGACCGCCGGAGCGCCAGGCCGCGAAGGACTCGTCGCCGCCTTCGGCGATGCCCGCGACGAAGTCGTAAGCGCCGGCGCGGCCGATCCGGTCCCGGACACCGTGGTACATGGTGAGACGGTCCACCCGGGTGAACCCCAGACCCGCGAGATAGCGCGGAAGCAGCCCGGTCAACCCAGGGATCATCCCGGCGGAGAGAACCACGGTGCCCGTCCCGGGTGGCGCGGACCGGGTCATCTGCTCGTACACGGGGTCGTCGCCTCCGACGTCCACGTACCGCGCGCCGCCCCGGACAGCCGCCACCGCGACCCGGTCCATGAGCAGCCGGGACGGGCCGGCGCAGTTCACCACGGTGTCGGATGCGGCGCAGAAGTCCCGCAGCGAGGCCGGGTCGTCGGCGTCGGCCTCGACGGCGTGGCCTTCGCCCTGGAGCACCCCGGCGACCACGGCCTCGGCCGACGCCAGGTCGCGGCCGCCGATCAGCACTTCTCCGGCGCCCCGGGCGCGGAGCCTCGCGGCGACCTCCCGGCCGACGGCGCCGGCGCCGCCGAGCAGTCCGATGCGCGGCGTCCGGTTCACCGGTCCCGCCCTTCCAGCAGCACGGCCAGAGCCGCCATCGCCGAGCGGTCCTGCGGCCGGACCGTCGTGAGGTCGGCGCAGCCGGCACCACTCAGCTCCGCGGTCAGCGCCTTTCCGAGCGGCTCCGGCACCGATCCGGAGTCGATCAGCCGCACCGGGCCGGCGTACGGCTGCGGATCGTGCGCGCGCAGTGCCCGCACCGTCTTGTGGAAGAGATCGAGCCGGGTGCCGATCGGCGTCCGCGAACGCAGCCCGGCGGCCAGGCCCACCGCTTCCAGCCGCTCGGACACTCCCCGCGAGCGCAGCGGGTGACCGTCCGGCACCGGTTCACCCGGCGTGTGTCCCAACTCTTCGGAGTCAAGACCGAGTTCGGCCGCGAGGAGACTCTCCAGCCACAGGTCGTCGGTCACCTCCTCGTCGACCCGGTAGCCGTCGACCAGCACCACCTCGCCGACCTCGGCTCCCTGGTCGCGCAGGGCTCGTGCGACCTCCAGCGCGAGGACGGCCGCAACGCCGGCGCCGACGACCGTGACGGCGGCCGGGTTCTCGGCGCGCACCAGGCGCGCGTATCCGGTGGCCCGGCGCGGGATCAGCGCCTCGTCCGGGGTCCGCACATAGCCCTCGGCGTGCCCCGCGGACAATCCGTACACCTTGCGCCCGGGATCGAGCAGGCCGGACAGCTCGCTGTACCGGTCGAGTTCGCCGGTGCCGTCGTGCACCAGCAGGACGGCGGGTTCCCTCTCACCTGTGCCGATCCGCCGGAGCGGGGAGACCGTTCGCTCGGCGCCGGTCTCGGGCGGCGCCTCGGCCTGGGACTCCAGGAACTCGGCCATCGCGGCGACGGTCGGCGCGGGCAGCAGTTGGCGTACCAAGGTGTCGAAGAACATGCCCGCCGCCTGCGGCACGCGGGCCCGCAGTTGGGCGACGAGCTGCGTCGACAGCAGCGAGTTGCCGCCGAGGGCGAAGAAGTCGTCGTCGCGCCCGACCCGCTCGATGTGGAGGAGCTCGGCCCACAATGCGGCCAGTACGGTCTCCAGGCCCTCGCGGGGCGGTTCACCGCCGGGCGCCGGGGCGCTGCCGGCGATCTCGGTCAGTTCGGCTGTCAGCGCGCGGCGGTCGATCTTGCCGTTCTCCGTGACCGGGAGCCTCGGCAATGTACGAACGACCGCCGGGCACATGTACTCCGGCAGCAGGGTGCGCAGATGGTCCTCGATCTGCGGTTCTCCGGCGTCCGGTCCTGCGGTGTCGCGTTCGACGAACGCGACGAGTCGGCGTCGCAGCGCGTCCGCGCCGTCCACCAGGACCACCGCGGCGCGTACGGCCGGGTGGCTCAGCAGAGCCGCTTCCACTTCCGCGAGCTCCACGCGGTGCCCGCGGATCTTGACCTGGTGGTCCTCGCGGCCGAGGAACTCGATGGCCCCGGTGGGCAGATAGCGGCCGAGGTCGCCGGTCCGGTACAGCCTGCGGCCGGTCACCGGGTGGGTGAGGAAGCGTTCGGCGGTACGCCCTGGGTCGTTGAGGTAGCCCTGGGCCAGGCCGTCGCCGCCGATGTAGAGCTCGCCCGCCACCCACTCGGGGCAGTCCCTGAGCTGCGGGTCGAGGACGTGGAACGTCTGGTTGCGCAGTGGATAGCCGTACGGGATGCTCGGCGCGCCGGGGTCGACGTCGCCGATCGGGTAGTTGATCGACCAGATCGACGCCTCGGTGGCGCCGCCCAGCGAGATCAGGCGCATACCGGGTATCCGGGCCCGGATCTCGTCGGGGAGGTTCACCGGGATCCAGTCGCCGGACAGCAGGGCGAGGCGCAAGGATCCGGTCCGGAGGGCGGGGTGCGAGTCCAGGTAGTGCCCGAGCATCTGGAGTTGGGCGGGAACCGAGTTCCACACGGTGATCTCGTGGCGTTCGATCAGCTCGGCCCAGTGGCCGGGGTCGCCGCGGCGTTCCGGTGCGGGCAGCACCAGGACGCCGCCGACGCCGAGCGGACCGAAGATGTCGTACACCGACAGGTCGAAGCTCAGGTTCGCCAGACCGAGCACGTGGTCGGCGGGTTCGATCCCGAAGCGGTCGTCGATGTCCGCGATGGTGTTGGCCGCGGCCCGGTGGGTGATCACCACGCCCTTGGGGACGCCCGTCGAGCCCGAGGTGTAGATGACGTAAGCGACGTCGTCGGACGCGACCCGGCACTCGTGGGTGTCAGGGAGACCCGCGTCGGCGGGCAGCGCGTCGAGCGCGATGGCCCGCACCTCTCGCGGCACGGTGGCGTCGACTTCGGCGGAGACGATGAACCGTGCCCCGGAGTCCCGGAGGATGACGTCGCGCCGCGCGGCCGGCTGCCCCATGTCGATCGGCAGGTACACGCCGCCGGCGGCGAGGATGCCGAGCACCGCCGCGATCTGGTCGACGCCCTTGTCCAGGGCGACGGCCGCAATGTCGCCCGGCGCCGCACCCGCCGCGCGCAGCGCCGCCTCGACAGCGGTCGCGCGGCCGGCGAGCGCGCGGTAGGTGTGCGCACCCTCGGCGTCGATGACGGCCGTCCGGTCCGGGTGCCGCCGGGCGGTGTCGAACACCGGCTCGTGCAGGAGCACCGACGGCAGCTCGCCGGCGGTCGCGTTCACCTCGGCGCGCCGGGCGGCCTGTCCCACGGGCAGGGGTACGGGGGCGGCGTCGTCCCAGGCCGCCGACCCGCTCGCCAGTCGCCCGAGCAGCCCTTCGAAGGCTTCGAACATCGCCTCCACCAGACCGGGCGGGAAGACCTCGTCGCGGACGTTCCAGTTCAGCAGCAGCTCGCCGTTGCGTTCCATCACCTGGCAGTCGATCCATACCTGGGGGGTCTGGGTGATGCTGAACCCGACCTCGCCGGCCGCCTCCTCGTCCCCGGCTCCTCGGATGGCGCTGGTGTACACGACCGGCATGACGGCCTCGTCACGGCTACGCCGACGTACCAGCTCACGGATGATCTCGATTCCGGAGTAGAGGCGGTGGTCCATGTCGTCGAACAGCCGCCGGCCGAGCCCTCGTGCGCGCTCGGCGAACGACTCACCGTGGCCCGGCCGGACGGCCAGCAGCGTGACGGAGGTGAAGTCGCCGAACAGCGCCTCCATCTGGGGGTGCAGCGGCAGCCGGTTGTGCAGGGTCAGGTTCAGGGTGCACTCCGGCCGCCTGCTGAACCGCCCGACGACATCCGCGAAGGCGGCCATGACGGCGCCCGACGCGGTAAGTCCGGCGGTCCCGGCGCGTTCCCGGAACGAGGCCCAGCTCGGGGCGGCGAGCGCGCCGTCGTGGCGGCTGAAGGTCGGCTCGGCGTCGAGCTTGGTCGTTGCGGGCAGTTCGGGGGCGGGCGGGAGGTCGTCGATACGCTCCAGCCAGTAGTCGCGGTCCCGGCGGTAGCGCGGGGACTCGAGGAGTGCCCGCTCGGCGAGTACGTAGTCCCGGTAGGTGATCTCGCACGGCGGAAGCACGTACCGCGGGTCCGCCTGCAACCGGTCAAGCTGGCCGAGGAGGCGCTGGATGCTCGTCCAGTCCGCCATCAGGAAGTCCAGCGACAGGTGGAGGATCGCCCGGTCCGGAGTCTGGGTGACGCGGAGCTCGAACAGCGGCCACTCGCCGGTCGGGTGGACCTTGTTCCCGAGTTCGTCACGCTCCTTGCTGAGCCGCGCCTCGACCGACCCGGCGCTCTCGCCGCGGAGGTCGACGACCGGAATCCGGTAGCGCGGCACCGTGGGCAGCACCTGCTGGTAGCCCTCCTGGTGGACCACCAGCCGCAGCATGTCGTGGTGTTCGATGAGGCGGTTCCACCCCTGCTCCAGCCGGACGGGGTCCAGGGAGGAGTGTTCGATCTCCATGTAGAGATGGCAGGCGACGCCGCCGTACGCGTACCCCTGCTGGCGGCCCACCAGGTACGCCGCCTGCACGTCGGTCAGCGGGAACGGCTCGAAGCGGTTCTCCGGGTCCGGGACGATGGTGGGCAGCAGGTCGCTGCGGAGCGCGGCGAGCACGTCCTCCTTCGCCGCACGCAGCCGGGCGATGCGGTCGGGCGTCAGGGTGCCCTTCGGGGCCCGGTAGCGAAGCTGGCCCGCGTCCTCCCATAGCTGTACTCCGGCCGCGGACAGCTCGGCGATGAGATGTTCGGCGCTCACAGGACCCCGTCCTCCATCGAATCGTCAGTCGCCCCGACCTCTGCCAGGTTCGCGTCGATCGACGCGGCGACCGCTTCGAGTGTCGGCGCCTGGAACATCTGCCGGAGCATCAGCTCCACACCGAACCGGGCACGGATGGCCTCGGCGAAGTTCGTGGCGGTGAGGCTGTCACCGCCGAGGGCGAAGAAGTTGTGTGCCCTTCCGATCTCGGAGGTCTGCAGCAACTCCTCCCACATCCGCGCAACCGTCTCCTCCATCGGGGTTCGCGGCGCTTCACCGCCGTCGCCCATGTCTGGCTGTTCGGAGAACAGCGCCCCGATCCGGTTGCGGTCGACCTTGCCGTTGGCGCTGAGCGGCAGGGTGGGCAGCAGCAACACCCGCTCGGGGACCATGTGCGCGGGCAGTTGCCTCCTGGCGAGCGTCAGGATCTCGGCCTCCCGGACCACCGGCAGGTCCGCCGCGGTGCGCGCCACCATGAGCATGAGCGAGGTGTCGTCCCGCTCGGTGAGGGTGGCGTCACGCAGCCCGCCCTTGTGGAGGACGTCCGCCCATTGCGACTTGTCGAGCAGTGGGCCACCGGTGCGTGCCCGCTCTTCGGTCGGGGAGGCGAACCCGTGCTCGATGAGGCCGGCGGTCAACAGACCGATGGGGGCCATCTCCGAGTACTCCACGCCGATCAGGAGGCCTCCGGGTACCAGCAGTTGGCGTGCCGCGTCCGTGCCGGCAACCGGATCGGCGTACCGGTGCAGCGAGTTGTTCGCCAGTACGACGTCGAACGTGTGCCGGGACTCGGACGGCAGCACTCCGTCGCGTACTACACGGTAGGCCGTGTCGTGCGGGAGGCCGGCGAGGCGTTCCGCTGCCGCGTCGAGCAGCCGCTGCGCCTCGTCGAACAGGGTGAGCTCGATGTCGCCGGGTGCGACGGTACGCAGCAGCAGTGCGGCGGCGGCGCCCGAGCGGGCGCCCAACTCGGCGACCCGTACGGGACGTCCGAGTTCTGCCGCGAGGGCGTTGACGGTGTTCGCCGCGCCGCGCAGCGCGCTCTCGGTGTCCGGCCGGTTCGTGACGGTCGCCTCCGGCGACAGCACCGGATCCTCGACCAGGATCAGCGGGTCGCGTTCGCCACGCAGGACGGAGACGAGGTCCCCGGTCATCTCGGTCAGGCGGTCGGCGATGGTCCGTACGACGTCGGTGGCCAGGCCCAGGTTGGTCTGCCAGGTGTCCGGTTCAAGGACGGTCCGCCAGCGCTTCCCGCCGGTGTACGCGTCACCCTCGCCGGCCAGCACGTCGCGCTCGACGAGCCAGTCCAGCCAGAGCCGCAGCGCGCTCCGCATGCTCTCGGTGACGTCTAGGGTGCTGGCCACCTGGTCGAGGGTGGCGGGGCTGTCGGTGATGCCCGCCCTGATGACACCCGCCATCCAGGACTCGATCAGGGCCGCTTCCACTTCCGCGGAGTCGGTGCCGGCCCCGGTGATGAATTCCACCCTAGGTGGCGGGGCCGCCGGGGCGGTCGACGTATTCGTTCCTCCTTCGTGGTGGGGGACGAGTGTGGCGACGATCTTCTTCTGAGCGCCCTCACCAACGGTGGCGACCACGGCCCGGCCGATATGCGGATGGGCCTCGAGGACGGACTCGATCTCACCCAGCTCGATCCGGAAACCACGCACCTTCACCTGGTGATCGGCCCGGCCTAAGAACTCCAGCGTCCCGTCCGACCAGAACCGCCCCAGATCACCCGTCCGATACCACCGCTCACCCTCCCAACCAACAAACCTCTCCGCCGACTTGACCGGATCACCCCGATACCCCTCAGCAACCCCCACCCCGCCGATCCACAACTCACCGGGCACCCACTCCGGACAGTCCCGGCCCACCCGGTCCACCACCCGATACCGCTGATTCCGCAACGCGAACCCATAAGGAACCGAACGCCACTCCTCCGGCACCCGGTCCACCACCAGCGCGTTCGACCAGATCGCCGCCTCCGTCGCACCACCCAACGCGACGAACCGACCCCCAGGACATCGAGCCCGGAAACGACCCGGCAGATCCAGCCCCACCCAGTCACCCGACACCAGCACCAACCGCAACCGGTCCCCAAGCCCACGCGCCTCCGCCACCGACACATACATGTCGAACAACGCCGGCACACTGTTCCACACCGTCACCCCATGACGACGGCACAACTCCACCCACCGCTGCGCCTCACGCCGGTCCCCCTCCTCCACCAGGACCAACGCACCACCCACCGCCAACAACCCGAACATGTCATACACCGACAGATCAAAATCAGCCGCCGACACCGCCAGCACCCGATCATCCGCACCCACACCGAACCGCTCATTGATGTCCTCGACCGTGTTCACCGCCGCCCGGTGCGACACCTCCACACCCTTCGGCAACCCCGTCGAACCCGACGTAAAGATCACATACGCCGAATCCAACACCCCCCGCACCACCGGACCCGACAACCCCGCCGAACCCACCAGCTCCCCACAACCCCACACCCGCACACCCGCAGGCCAACCACCACCATCACCCCCACCCACCACAGCAAACCGCACATCCGCAGCCCCCAACATCAACGCCCGCCGCACCGCCGGCTGATCCACCCCCACCGGCACATACACACCACCCGCAGCCAACACACCCAAAATCGCAACCACCTGCTCCGGCCCCTTCGGAACCGTCACCGCCACCGCATCACCCGGCACCACCCCACCAGCCACCAGCCCACCGGCAACCCTCAACGCACACCCGGCAAGCTCCCCATACGACAACTCACCGTCCTCACCCCACACCAGAGCAACCCGATCAGGCTCCACACCAGCCCGCTCGAAAAACCCCTCATGCAACAACCGACCACTCTCCGCCGCACCCGTCTCCCCCACCCGAGCACGCACCGCCCGCTGACCCACCGGCAACCCCACCGGCACCACCAACGACCAATCACCCTCAACCAACCACTCCAACACCCCGCAATACGCCTCGAACATCCCCTCCACCACACCCTCAGGAAACAACCCCTCCACAAAATCCCAGTTCAGATAGACACCGTCAGGATGTTCACGGACCTGGTGGTCAAGCCAGACCTGCGGAGTCTGGGAGATCCCCCAGCAGATCTCCGCGTGCTTCTCGGTCTCCAGGACAGGCAGGTCCTCGACGATGCCCAGGGCGCTGGTGAAGACCAGCGGCATGCTGACCTCCGCCGCGCCGGCGCGGCGCGCCATCTCCCGCAGCACCCAGGTGGCGGGGACGGCCTGGTGGTCGAGGTCCTGCCACATCTGGGCCTGCAGCGCGCGGGCCCGCTCCAGCAGTCCGGCGTCGGGCTCGGGCCGGTAGGCGACCAGCAGCAGCGAGGTGAAGTCGCCGAGGATGTTGTTGATGTCGGGATGCAGCTCGCGGCGCTGGAAGGTGGTCAGCACCAGGGTCATGTCGGGGCGCGTGCTCCAGGCGCCGAGGACCTCCGCGTAGCAGGCCAGCAGCAGGGCCGACGGCGTCAGTTCGTACGAACGCGCCCGCTCGGTGATGCGCGCCCACTGCTCGGCGTTCAGCCACTTGTCGTTGCGCTCGAACCGGGGCCGCTCGATCTGCGAGGGATCGGTGGCCAGCGGCAGTTGCGGGGCGGGCGGCAGGTCGTCCAGCCGGGACAGCCAGTACTCGCGGGCCGCCTCGACCTCCGCCTGCGGGGGCTGCGCGTTGAGCTGGTAGTCGCGGAAGGACACGTCGACCGGTCGGAGCGTCGCCTCCGGGTCCTGGTAGAGCTGTTCGAGTTCCGTCATGAGGATCAGCACGCTGAGCGCGTCGAGGATCAGGTTGTCCAGGCCCACGCCGATGCGGGTCCGCTGCCCGTGGCGCACCGCGCGTACGTCGAACAGCGGCCACGCGGTGGGGTCGAAGACCCGATGCGACATGGTGTCGCGCATCTGCTCCAGCTCCTGTTCGCCATAGCCCGCCGCGTCATCGACATGGATGGTGAAGCGGGACACGGACTGCTGCACCCGCTGCATGCCCTGGTCGTCGAAGACCGCGCGGAGAATGTCGTGCCGGCCGATGAGCACGTTCCAGGCGTTCTCCAACCGGTCGAGGTCGACGTCGGTGCCGTCGAACTCGGTGTAGAAGTGGCAGCCGACACCGCCGAGGGTGAACTCGGGGCGGCGTCCGAACCAGTACGCGCGCTGTACGTCGGTGGCAGGGAACGGCTCGAACCTGGCCGCCTCATCGGTGACGAACGGTACGACGTCCGGGCCGGCATCGTCGGACCGGAGCAGCGCGGCGAAGTCGGCCAGCACGGGGTGGGCGAACAGCAGCCGCAGTTCCGCCCCGGCGATGCCCTCGGACATCAGGCCGGCGATCATCCGGGTGCCGATGAGGCTGTCGCCGCCGCAGTGGAAGAAGTTGTCCGTGCGGTGCACCTGCTCCAGGGAGAGCAGCTTGGCCCAGAGCCGGGCGACGGCCTCCTCCATCTCTCCGCGAGGAGGTTCGGCTTCGGTTTCGGCGGCGGCCTCGTGCTCGGTGAGTTCGGTGAGCTCGGCGACCACCTTCGCGCGGTCCACCTTGCCGTTCGCCGTCAGCGGGAGGTTGGCGGCGACCACCAGGCGCTCCGGCATCATGTGGCGGGGCAGCCGGTAGCCGGTCCAGTCGTTCACCGCTTCGATGTCGACTTCCGCACCTTCGTGGTGGGGGACGAGTGTGGCGACGATCTTCTTCTGAGCGCCCTCACCAACGGTGGCGACCACGGCCCGGCCGATATGCGGATGGGCCTCGAGGACGGACTCGATCTCACCCAGCTCGATCCGGAAACCACGCACCTTCACCTGGTGATCGGCCCGGCCTAAGAACTCCAGCGTCCCGTCCGACCAGAACCGCCCCAGATCACCCGTCCGATACCACCGCTCACCCTCCCAACCAACAAACCTCTCCGCCGACTTGACCGGATCACCCCGATACCCCTCAGCAACCCCCACCCCGCCGATCCACAACTCACCGGGCACCCACTCCGGACAGTCCCGGCCCACCCGGTCCACCACCCGATACCGCTGATTCCGCAACGCGAACCCATAAGGAACCGAACGCCACTCCTCCGGCACCCGGTCCACCACCAGCGCGTTCGACCAGATCGCCGCCTCCGTCGCACCACCCAACGCGACGAACCGACCCCCAGGACATCGAGCCCGGAAACGACCCGGCAGATCCAGCCCCACCCAGTCACCCGACACCAGCACCAACCGCAACCGGTCCCCAAGCCCACGCGCCTCCGCCACCGACACATACATGTCGAACAACGCCGGCACACTGTTCCACACCGTCACCCCATGACGACGGCACAACTCCACCCACCGCTGCGCCTCACGCCGGTCCCCCTCCTCCACCAGGACCAACGCACCACCCACCGCCAACAACCCGAACATGTCATACACCGACAGATCAAAATCAGCCGCCGACACCGCCAGCACCCGATCATCCGCACCCACACCGAACCGCTCATTGATGTCCTCGACCGTGTTCACCGCCGCCCGGTGCGACACCTCCACACCCTTCGGCAACCCCGTCGAACCCGACGTAAAGATCACATACGCCGAATCCAACACCCCCCGCACCACCGGACCCGACAACCCCGCCGAACCCACCAGCTCCCCACAACCCCACACCCGCACACCCGCAGGCCAACCACCACCATCACCCCCACCCACCACAGCAAACCGCACATCCGCAGCCCCCAACATCAACGCCCGCCGCACCGCCGGCTGATCCACCCCCACCGGCACATACACACCACCCGCAGCCAACACACCCAAAATCGCAACCACCTGCTCCGGCCCCTTCGGAACCGTCACCGCCACCGCATCACCCGGCACCACCCCACCAGCCACCAGCCCACCGGCAACCCTCAACGCACACCCGGCAAGCTCCCCATACGACAACTCACCGTCCTCACCCCACACCAGAGCAACCCGATCAGGCTCCACACCAGCCCGCTCGAAAAACCCCTCATGCAACAACCGACCACTCTCCGCCGCACCCGTCTCCCCCACCCGAGCACGCACCGCCCGCTGACCCACCGGCAACCCCACCGGCACCACCAACGACCAATCACCCTCAACCAACCACTCCAACACCCCGCAATACGCCTCGAACATCCCCTCCACCACACCCTCAGGAAACAACCCCTCCACAAAATCCCAGTTCAGATAGACACCGCCGTCCATGTCCATGACCTGGTGGTCGAGCCAGACCTGCGGAGTCTGTGTGATGGAGTAGCCGAGCTCGCCGAACGCCTGGCGGAAGGGGCCGCTCAGCAACTCGCCGCCGTTGGCGTTGCTGGCGAAGACGACCGGGGCGGTCTGTGCCTCCAGGTCCCCGTGGCGTGAGAGGTCGCGGAGAACCTCGACGGCGGAGTAAGCGCTGTGGGAGATGTCGCTCTGGAACCGTTGCTGCACCGTGCGGACGCGGTCCAGGAAGGAATCGCCGGACAGGTCGACGTCGAGCAGCACGAGGTTGGTGAAGTCGGCGATCATTCCGGCGACGTCATCGTGCAGCGCCACCCGGTCGAACAGCGGCAGGTTCAGCAGCAGCCGCGACTGACCGCTCCAGCGACCCAGGACTTCGGCGTAGGCGGTGGCCAGCACCATGGCGGGGGTGACCTGGTTGTTCCGCGCCATCTGCGTCAGCCGCTCGAAGGTCTCGGCCTCCAGCCGGTGCTCCAGGCGCCGGAAGACCGGCCGCTCGATCTGCGAGGGATCGGTGGCCAGCGGCAGATGCGGGGCGGGGGGCAGATCGGCCAGGCGGGACAGCCAGTACTCACGGTCCCGGACGTGGGCCGCGCTGCGCGAGCGCTCCAGGTCCGCGCGGTACTGCGGGAAGCTGTAGGCCAGCGGCGGCAGGTCCGCGGCACTGCCCGCGTAACACGCGGCGAGGTCGTCGAGGAAGACGTTGAAGCTGAGGACATCGGCCACCAGCAGATCCAGTTCGACATGCAGGCGGGTGCGGCCGCCCGGCAGCATCGACAGCCGTACGTCGAACACCTCGCCCAGCTCCACGTCGAGCCGGCGGTGCGACAGTTCGGAGCGGACGCGCGTCAGCTCGCGCCGCACGGCCGGCTCGTCGAGGTCACGCAGGTCGTTGCGGTGGAGCCCGGTCCAGGCCGCCTTGGGCATGATCTGCTGGGTGCCGTCCGCCAGGAAGCGCGCCCTCAGCATCGGGTGGCGCTCGGCCAGCGCGAACACCGCGCGCTCCAGGCCGTCCGGGTCCACGTCCGCCCCGTCGACCTCCAGGTAGATGTGGCAGCCCACGCCGCCGAGCACCTGGCCGTCGCCGCGCCCCACCCAGTAGGCGTGCTGGACCGGGCTCAGTTCGAACGGCGCGCCCGGGTCGACCTCCACCGCCGCGTCGTCCTCGGGAGGACCGCTCGGCGTGTACTCACCGAGCAGGTCCCACCATTCCGCGACGGTCGGATGGGCGAATAATTCACCGACGGTTATGTCGAGCCCTTCACGGTTCCACAGACTGACGACGCGCATGACCCCGATCGAGTCAATTCCGTACTCGATCAGATTCTCATGCTCATCGAGGCCATAGGGGTCCTCGTCCAACAGGGCGGCAACAAGGGAGAGCAACTCACTCCTACTCGTGGGAATGCGCTGCTCGGTGCTGCCGCCGAAACCGGAAGGACTTGTGCCTGCCATGGCCTTCTCCAAAAGGTGAGACATCGGGACCCGAAAACTGCCGAGAATGAAATTCAAGCTGCCAACCGGTCACGGACCAGTGCCTTGTGGCGAACGGCCCTAACCGAAGAGGGCCCTGATGTGCGCAGGCGCCTCGGTCCTGCCCCAGGCCACCACCTTCTCCATGACGTCGGGCGTGGCGTCGAAGAAACGGTTGGCGGGGTTGCTCAGATCGAGCGGCGTCGGTATGGCCTCCGTGTCCCCCACCCGCGCCAGGATCTGTCCGGCTGCGTCCTCGGGCGACACGTCGCCGGCCTCGACCCGCTCGCAGATCTCCCTCGTGAAGGTGAGGAGCAGAGTGAGGTCCCGGCCGACGGGGGCGGGCAGCCCCGGAGGGTCGGACTTCTCGAGCTCCAGCAGCGGCGCGTCGTCCTTGGTCTCCAGGAGGAGGCGGTGGGCCCGCTCCAGGGCCAGCGACGGCAGGAAGCTGATCGACTTCCACACCTGGCAGACCGCGTTCCACAGGGTGTAGTCGCGGAATCCCACGAAGGAGCTGTAGACCAGGTCGTCGTGGACCTCGAACAGGCTCTGCTGGAGCTCGTCGATGTACTGGAACCGCTCGGTCGACCAGTCGCCGTCGCGGGACGCCTCGATCAGCCGCCACGCCAGGGCGTTGACGACTTCGAAGGTGTTGTTCAGGCCGCGTGAGTAGAGCGCGTCGATGAACCCGGCCGCGTGCGCGGTCAGGCAGTACCGCTCGCCGACCGTCCGCGTGGCGGAGTACTGCAGTCGCGGGGTGCTGACCCAGGGGCGGACCGTCCTGGCGTCGGTGAACTGCTCCGCGATCTGCGGGTACCTCGCGAGGAACGCCTCCCACTCCTCCTGCGGGGACCGGTCGTCCTTGACGAAGACCCTCTCGTCCAGCGTCAGCCCCACGCTGCACAGGTTGCTGACGGCCCCCGGATGGTTGTCGAACGGGATCACCCACAGCCAGCCGCCGTCGAACACATGGTGCAGGGTGCCGTTGTGCCAGGCGCTGGGCTGGCCGTGCCCCTTGGCCCCCTCGCAGTCGTCGAACGGCTTCACCCCCACCATGTGGGTGAACAGGCTGCGCGAGTGGTGCCGCGCCCGTGTGGGCTCCTCGCGCAGGCCGAACGTGTCCGCCACCGGGGAGCGGAATCCGCTGCCGTCGACCAGGTACTCCGCGTGGAACTCCTCCCCCCGGTCCGACCGCAGCACGACCCCGTCGGGTCCGGTCTCGATGTCCTGGATGCGGGTGTTCAGACGCGAGTCGGCGCCGTAGGCGGCCGCGACGTTGAAGAGGTAGGCGTCCGTGTCCTGGCGGAAGAGGTGGCTCTCGGTACTGTGCCACCTGGGAATCTTCAACTGGTTGGTCTGCTCCGGGTCCTGTGCTCTGCCCTCCTTGTGGTATACGAACCCGAAGTTCTGCTTGCGGCCGCTCATCGGGGAGATCTTCATCTGGATGCCGCGGAAGCTGGCGAGGGACCCGATCTCGGGCACCTGGTAGCGATCGGCGATTACCTTGATCATGGTCGAGGTGTACGGGATGGTCGACTCGCCCACCGCGAAACGCGGATGCGTGCCCGCGTCGATGACCAGCACGCTCACACCGTGCCGGGCGAGTACCGCAGCGAGCGTCCCGCCCGCCATGCCCGCACCCAGGATGGCGACGTCGTAGCGTTCGGCGTCCCGCTGTCCCTTGTCCGTCATCTTCACCAATCACCTTCGGAGTAGTACGTGGACGAATCCTGGTTGAGGGCTTCGGTGTGCTCACGGCCGGTCGCGGCGGTCTTCACGTCACTGCCTGGAGGGCGCTCAGCGCGCCGCGGAAGAAGACGAGGGGCTGTTCCAACCGCTCGGGCAGCCCCATCTCCATGACCTCGCCGACGAAGATGGTGTGATCGCCGAACGCGAAGGGGCTGACCACGCGACAGGCGAGGAACCCGAGCGCGTCGTCGAGCACGGGCGTTCCGGTCACGGCGGGGCTGTGCGACAGGTCCCGGAGCGACGCGGTCGCCTTGGCGGCGAACGTCCTGGCCAGCGGTTCCTGCGCTGCCGACAGGAAGTTGACGACGTACGCGCCCGCGCTCTCCACGACCGGGCGCAGCCGGGAGTCGTTGTGCAGGCAGATCAGCACGAGCGGCGGGTCCAGGGAGACGGAGGTGAAGGAGTTGACCGTGACCCCGGTAGCCTGATCACCGCTTCCGCTGGTGATCACCGTCACGCCGGTCACGAAGTGACCGCATACGCGGCGGAGCATCGCCGGGTCGACGGGGCCGGCCTGTCGCGGCTCCTGGCTGTCCGACTTCATCGGGGTCACATGACCTCTCGGAGCGGGGAGGGCGCTTGGCGCCTTCCGCGGCGGGACGTGCACACCATCTGGTCTGGCGCAGTTGCCTGGGGTTAGCCGCCGACGTCCGGGCCGAAGTGGCTCACGGTGGGGTCCGTCCGCCTGCGCGGCGGTCCGGCCGGCGGTCGGACCGGGGATATCCCGGCTGAATGCGGGTTTCTCCTCTTGCTCTTCGCACAGGCCGATCAGTCTCCCTCAGTCTTTTCGGTCAACTTTCTCTCACACTCTTCGCACGCGCGGAAAGCGGAATTCAACAGATAGCCCGAAGAGGTATACGTTGGCTCTGCGGCCGTCCCGCCGCAGAATCAGGGATGACGGCCCATCACCTTTTGTGCTGGACCGCGATCTCTCCTCGGGTCGAAATCGGTGATGGCGAGCATTAACAGAAGGGCAGGCTTCGAACATAACAACGCCACCTGACCGCTGTCATCAATCCGATCGGCCTCGGAGTCTTTTGGTGACATCGGCAGGAAGGGGCGTGAAGAATACACGTACCGGATCGGGATTCGCACGTTGCCCGACAAGTCGGCTGATCACCGATCCGCGTCACGGCTGCCGGGGACCGCCACAGATCCCCGGGGAGGGGCCGCCGCGCCGGGGGCCCGCGCGACGAAGCCCCCGGGCGGTACGACTCCCGTCCCCCAGGTGCCCCGACGCGTCAGCGGCTCCTCCCGTGCCAGGCGGAGGTCACGGTGAGCGCCTGCCGGGGATTGAGGCGCGGGTCGCAGAGCGTCGTGTACGTACCCGCCGGCGGGGCCGGCTCGTCCAGCCCGGACGCGTCCGCCACGCACTCGGTCACCGCCTGCGGCGTCGTCTCCAGGTGCAGACCTCCCACGACGCCCTTCGCCGCGGCCACGGCGTCCTGGAAGAGGGTGACCTCCCGCACGATCTCGTCGACGCGGCGGGTCTTCAGCCCTCCCGGCCCGGTCACGGTGTTGCCGTGCATCGGGTCCGACAACCAGACCACCGGGTGTCCCGCGGCCCTCACAGCGGACACCAGGCCCGGCAGCCGCTCGGCCGACGCCCCGGCGCCCATCCGGGCGATCAGGGTCAGCCTGCCCGGCACCCGGGCGGGATCCAGCAGCCGGCACAGGCGCACCAGCTCGTCCGGGGTGCAGGACGGCCCGACCTTGCACGACACGGGGTTATCCACGGATGCCAGCAGGCGCACGTGCGCCCCATCGGGTTGCCGGGTGCGTTCACCGATCCACGGCCAGTGTGTGGAGGTGAGCAGCAGCCGACCGTCGATGTCGCGGCGCACGAGGGGCAGTTCGTAGTCGAGGACGAGTGCCTCGTGGCTGGTCCAGACACGGGCCTCCCGCGCCGCGGTGCCACCACCGCGCAGCCGCAGGGTGGTTGTGGCGGCGGCTGCGGCGTCGTAGCACGCCGACATGCGCGAGGGGTCCGGTCGCCGGGCCAGGGCGTCCGGCTCGGGCGCGTTGACCAAGTGCCCGCGGTAGACGGGCACTCGGCCGTCAAAGCGTTCCATGGGCCGGGAGCGGGGCTTGGCGAACTGGCCGGCGATCCGGCCGACGCGCAGGACGGGCACTCCGGAGCGGGCCTCCATCGCCTCGGCCAGCCGGTCGAGCAGGCCCGCCTTGCGCAGCACCGCTCCGGCGGCGCACTCCGCGGGGTCCTCGGCGCAGTCTCCGGCCTGGAGCACGTGGTACCGGCCGTACGCGACCTCGGCCAACAAGGAGCGCAACGTGTCCACTTCGTCGGCGGTGACCAGCGCCGGTCGTGCCGCGAGAGCGTCACGCGCGGGGGCGAGTCCCGGATCACCGGTCCAGTCGGGCTGCTGCTGAGCGGGCAGAGCGCGCCATCGCCGCATGTCGTCCGAGGAGAGGGCGGCGCCCTCGTCCTCGGCGAGCAACAGGTCTCCGGTGTCCGGCGCGACGGCGTGTCCTATCCGTGGCCGGGAGGACGTCGCCGTCATGCGTGTGCCTCTCGCGCCGTCTTCGCGGAGGCGGCCCCCACGGGCTGGGCGACAGGCACCAGGAAACGCCCGACGCTGCCCAGCTTCTCGCAGGTCTCCTCCAGCTCCCGCTCGGGAAGGGAGTTCCCCACGATTCCGGCGCCGGCCCGCAGCCAGGTGCGCCCGTTCTGCCGGTAGACGCTGCGCAGCACCAGGGCGGCGTCCATGGACCCGTCCTGATCCAGCGTCAGGACGGCACCGCTGTACAGCCCCCGCGCCTCGGACTCGTTGCTGCGGATGCTGTCGTACGCCGCGTCCTTGGGCACTCCCGAAGCAGTGACGGCGGGGAAGACCGCGCCGAAGGCGTCCCAGGCGTCCCGGCCCGTGCTCAACTGACCGCTCACCCGGGATGCCAGGTGCTGCACGGTGCCGCGCTCCTTCACGACCATGAACTCCTCGACGTCGACGGTGCCGTCGGTACAGACGCCGAGCAGTTCGTCGTAGGCGATCTTCACGGAGATCGCGTGCTCGTAGATCTCCTTAGGATCGGCGAGGAGTTCTCTGCGAAGGCGTTCGTTCTCGGTCCGGTCGCCGGTCAAGGCACGGGTTCCGGCAAGGGGTTGGCTGACCACTCGCCCGGCGGGGTCGACCTGGGCGACGATCTCCGGGCTGAAGCCGGTCGCCTCCATACCGCCGAGGTGGAGCAGGAAGGACCGCGCGGGGCTGTTGCCGCGCCGGCCCTCGAGGTAGGTCCCCACGAAGTCGACCTCGAAGTCGACCGGCACCACCCTCGAGAAGATCACCTTCTGGAGGCGGTGGTCCCTGATCTCCTCGATCGCCGCTCCCACCAACCGGCGGTAGGCGTCCGCTCCGGGCTGCCGCACGTCAACGGGGCGCGGAACGGTCGGCGCCGCGTCCTGCTCCGACATCAGGGCGTCCAGCGCTGCCGTGAGGGTGGCCTGGTCCGCGGAGCGCAGGTGGGCCTCGCCCCCCTCGATCCGGATCTCGGTGTGGGGGACGACGAGGTGGAGCAGTCGCTGATCGCCGATGTGCCGTAGGTCTCCGTCCTTGGCGTACGACAACTCGAACGTCACCCAGCCGTAGGCACGCCAGCTTTTGATGCGTACGGCGTCGAGGAGGTCCTGCACCTGCTTGAGCGGCCGGCCGGTCCAGGGCAACGTCACCTCTTCCTGCTGGCGCAGCCGTGCGCCGGTGCGGTCCAGGGTGATCTCGGCGACCGAGCCGCCCGCGTAGGACCACGTCCCGCTGTTCTCGTACACCACGTAGTCCGGGTGCAGGCCGGACGAGGCCAGGCGGGCGACGGCGTTCATGGGGTCCGAGACCAGCCTCAGCCTCGTCTCGAAGTAGTGCCTGGGGAACTGATTCATCGCGAATGTCCTTTTCTCGGCGGTCAGAAGGGAAAGGCGAAGCGGGACGTTCACCGCAGACCGACTGGCCACACCGCATGACCGAGGGCGCCGGGTTTCGAACGGGCGTCGGGGACGGCCGGCTCTGCCGGACCCCGATGATTCCTCGGGGTGCACATGGCCGGAGACACTTACGGCCCGAGCCGCAGCCGTGGGCGGCGAGCGGACGGTACGAGCGAGGCGCCCGGTTCAGCGCGAGGTGGAACGAGGGCCGCTCCGTGGACAGAGCGTGGACCGGAAACCTCGAGAAGGGCACCGGCGGCAATGGGGCCATGAGGCCTTCCCTGCCTGCTCGATGCGCGCAGCGGTGGGGGACGGGCCACCGCGTGCGTCGGCACGCGCAACGGCGTGATGAGGCTGAGGATACACACGATCCCGTCAACTGGGGCCGTCCCGCGGGGGATTGTGTCTGCCCAGCCCCTCGTGCACGACGGCCCCGGACATGCGCGTGCCCCGGGTGCGGTCAGGCATCCGGGGCACGGGACTCGGTCAGGCCGCGTCGCCGAACGCGGTCAGCCATCCGCAGCACAGGGCGGGCTTCAGGACGACACGGCTCACCTCGGCGACGACGGTGATCTGTTCGCCGTGGAAGGCGTGGCCCAGGATCGTACAGTCGGCCACCGCCTGCGCGTCGACGTGCAGATGGGGTCCTGTGGCCCCGCGCGGCACGGCCCAGTCGACGCGGTCGAAGGCGTCCGGCGCCTTGGAGGCGAACAGCTCGGTTGCCGCCCGCGCGCCTCGGGGAAGGACGTTGAGGGCGAACTCTCCGACGGTGAGTGCGGCACCGGCGGTAGGACTCGCGCCGTTCAGGGTCACCAGGACCGTGGACGGGTCGCGGGTCACCGACGCGATGAACATGCACGTGGCACCCCAGGGACGGGCCTCGGCATCGAAAGCGGTGGCCACGCTGGTCGCCATGCGTCTCGTCAAGTACTTTATCCCGTCGGCGCCGGCCAGGCGCATCCGGTTACGTGCGCGCGTACGCGCTAATCGGATCATGCGCAGCTCCGCACGTCACTCGCCGGGCGAGTCGGGGGAGTGAAGAACAGCATCACAAACCGGCCGGTTGACCCTCTTTGGCGCTTCACCTCACCCTGGAAGGCCGCGCCCCCCGCGGCCTCCTTCCGGGCAGCGCGGCAGCGGATATCACTTCGGATGTTCGCTCGGTAGACCATCACTCCAACATCTCCTCCATCGAAAGGGAGATTCGCCTATCGGCTATATCTCACCTGTTTTCCGCCGGCTGTTTCCTACGACCGTGTCCAGCCGCAGTCCGTCTCGGGGGAACGTCGCGAGGCGCTGGTCGCTGGGCCCGCACCCCGACCCCACGCGCGTACGCGAGGTGCGCAGGGGCCTCGGCGGCGATCCGGATCTCCAGTACAGCCTTGTACTCCCGACCGAGCTGCGACCGCTCAATCCGGGCCAGTATTCCGACTCACATCGACCGAAGTCCGCGACGGGACCGGGAAATCCGGAAGTCGCAAGCCGCATTCCGCCGTCAGCCATTACCTGAATTCAACGAACACTCTCGACATTACCAGCAGAGAGCGCACCCGAACACATAGTTACTGCATGCGTCCATATGCGTTTTCCATCCATGACTTTCCCTGCGGCAAGACTTTCGACAGGGGCCTTGCCGCAGAGCGGACATACCAATTCCTACCGGAAGTCTTCTATCACGGGAATTCAGTGTTCTGTGGCGGCACTCGCCGCCTCGGGGCTGCTACGGGGCAGGGCCGCGAGGGCTATGACGACGCCGCCCACCACGATCACCGCACCGATGATCATGCCGAGCGAGTATCCGTCCGTGAGCGCCTCCAACGTGCCGACGTCTCCGGTGCGCGCGTGGGCGGCGGTGCCCAGGGCGGCCAGTCCGAGGGCCGCGCCGATCTGGCGTGAACTGTTGAGCAGCGCCGAGGCGGCGCCCGCCTCGTGAGCCGCCACTCCCCCGGTGCCCAGGGAAGCCATCGGCGCCAGACAGAGCCCGATGCCGATGCTGGCGACGATCGAGGGGCCGAGAACGTCGGAGGCGAACGACCCGTCGGCGGTGAACAGGCTGAACCAGGCGAATCCGATGCCGGTCAGCCCACCGCCGATGGCCAGCACCATCCGGGGTGCGAGGCTGGCGGCCAGCTTGATGGCGAGAACCGAGCCGACGACGACGCCGAGCGCGAACGGCAGAAATTCGACGCCGGTGCGGGCGGGGCCGCTCCCCAGCACGCGCTGGAGGTAGAGGGAGACGAAGTAGAAGGCAGACGCCATGGCGCCGCCGAGCAGGAGAACGAAGAGGTTGGCGCCGGCGACCGAACGGTTGGCGAACAGGCCCAGCCGGATAAGCGGGTCGCGGGACGTGGTCTTCTCGACGTAGAGGAAGACGGCCAAGAGGAGGACGGCGGCGGCCAGGGTGGTGATGGTCGTCGAAGAGGTCCACGGGTGCTGATCGGTGCGAACGACGCCGAACACGAGCAGGCTCATGCCGGCGGTAGCGAGGACGGTACCCAGAATGTCCGGGCGGCCGCGGGTGACCGAGGGCGCGTCGGCGGCGATGCGCCGGGCCAGGATCAACGCGATGACGACCATCGGCACGTTGACGAACATCACCCACTCCCAGCCGGCGTACTCGGTGAGCACACCGCCGATCAGGACGCCGAAGGCGGCACCTGCGGCGTTCACCGCGCTCCACACGCCGAACGCCTTCGCACGTTCCTTGCCGGACGGGAAGGTCGAGGTCAGCAGCGCCAGTGCGGCCGGGGCCAGCATGGCCGCCCCGACGCCCTGACCCGCGCGGGCGCCCACCAGGTGGCCCGGTTCCGTCGCGAAGCCTCCCGCGAGGGAGGCGACACCGAACACGGTGAGACCGATCAGAACTAGTTTCTTACGGCCGAAGAGGTCGGCGATTTTGCCGCCCAGCAGGAGCAGCCCGCCGAAGGTGAGGGCGTAGGCGTGGATGACCCAGGTCAGGCCGACCTCACTGAAGCCCAGGCTCGTGCGGATTTGCGGGAGCCCGACATTCACGACCGAAAGGTCGAGGGACACCATGAACTGCACGACGGCCACTGCGGCAAGCGTGAGTCCCGGCCGGGCCCCTCCGTCGGTGGTTGACGTTCCTTTTAACGAATCCGTATTGGTCACGGCACCTCAGTCCCATTTTTGTCATGCGTGTCGGAGGAGGTTAAGGAAACCATGGTGAAGCTAACATCGAGTCAGTTCACTGTCGAGCAAGTGGCTTGAAATAGAAGCGATTTGAGTAATCGCCATGCGTTGTGTCGGCGGGCCTCAGGAGAGTTGTGCGCGAACCACCCAGTGATGGTCGTGGGGCGGACAGAGCCGGGCGGGCGGAGAAGGCAGCCAGGCGCAGGCATCTGCGGCCAACTCGCCAAGGGTGTACGCCTCCGCCTGCCAGCCGTGCCGACCGAGGAAGCCCCCGAAGTCGTCCGGGCCCGGCCGGAACGCGGACCCCCGGGACTCCGCCGCGTGGGAAGGGCCTCGCCGAGGACACGTGCCAACCCGTCGACGTCAGCGGCTTCGTTCATCTTGTGCAGGTCTCGCAGCTCCACGTCGAGGCTGAACGGATCGAGCTGCGCGACCTGTGCGTTGAATTCCTCGGAGGCGACGTCTATGTGTGTTCCGGAATGCATACGAACCAATCCCCCGTGGCTGTCCCTCGGTCACGTGACTTCGGAGAAGGGCGGCCCGGGCGGGCGACTCCCGTCCGACCGCGGTGGGCTCACCCGCCGCGCGGCGGCAGTCAGCCTCCGGACTGCGCGGAGGCCGCCCGTACGGCCTCGACGATGACGTCACAGGCGAAATCGATGTCCTGCGGGCTGTGGGCGGCCGTCGCGTTCAGGCGCAGGCGGGAGGTGCCGGGGGCCACCGCAGGGGGCAGCGCCGACAGCACGAACACGCCCCGCTCCTGGCAGATCCTCGCCGCTTCCAGGGCGACGTAGTCTTCTCCCAGGATGACGGGAGTGATCGGTCCCGGTACGTTCGGCGGGGTGAAACCCGCAGCTTCCAGACGCTTCCTGAGGTGGTTCGTGTTCCGCTCCAGCATGGAGCGGCGCTGAGCGCCCTCCTCCTGCTGAACCAGGCGCACCGCGGCAAGGCTGGCGGCTGCCGTCATCGGAGATGTCGCGCCGCTGAAAATGTACCCCCGCGTACCGAACCGAAGTGCCGCGATGAGCTCCTCCGAAGCGGCGATGAAACCACCTGCGGCCGGGATGGCTTTGCTGAGGGTTCCCATGACCAGATCGACGGTGTCGGGCAGCCCGTAATAGTCCTGGACGCCCCCTCCGTTGGGCCCGAGCACACCCAGGCTGTGGGCCTCGTCGACGAAGAGCAGGGCGCCGTAGCGCCGGCACAGCTCGGAAACGCCGGGAAGGTCAAGGACGTCCCCGTCCATGCTGAAGACGCCGTCCGCCACGACCATCTTCGTGGAACCCGAGGGCGCCTGGCGCAGCAGATCCTCCAGGTGGCCCACGTCGTTGTGGCGGTAGACGCGTACGGTCGCTCCGGCGTTCTTGGCCGCCATGCATCCGTCGACGATGCTCGCGTGGTTGAGTTCGTCGGAGAGCACCCAGGTACCGGGCTCGACCAGGGCGGACAGTACCGAGTAGTTCGTCAGGAAGCCCGAGCTGAGCACCAGGGCGTCCCCGCGGCCTACCCACGCGGCGATCTCCTGCTCCAGTTGACGGTGAATGTCGAGACTTCCTCCCAGGACCCGTGAGCCGTAGCATCCCGTCCCGAAGAAATCCACCGCCTCCTTCGCCGCCGCGTTGATCCGTTCGTCGCCGAGCAGCCCCAGGTAGTCGTAGGTGGTCAGCACCATCTTCTCGTAGCCGTCACTGAAGGTGGCGCGCACGCCGTCGTACTTGGCGATGGTCCCCTCGTACAGGTGACGGATGTGCCCCACTTTGGGGGACCGTTCCTTCAGGTGACTGATCATGCCGCGCGTCATGCCGGCTATTCGGTCCTGTCCACTGTCGATCGCCATCGATTCCTCCGGTTCGGTGCATTTCGCCATCAGTGAGTCTCTTTTCGTCCTGCGTGTCGGCATGTCGAGAGGGTCCGGACAGCGGTGTGGTCCGGGCGGCCGACTCGGACGTTCATCGCCGTATCGCCACGGCGAACGACAGATCCGCCCCGGAGCGAACCCACACCGGTATCCGCTCGCCGCGGTACGAGGCGACCAACCCCTCGCCGGACCGGCGGAGTTCTGTCCGCCAGAACGTGAAGGCACCGAGGTTCCCGATGCCGCTCAGGGCCTTGAACGCCGCTTCCTTCGCGGCGAACAGATCGCGTGCGGTGTACTCCCCGTGCGGTACGAGGAGCGTGCCGCGCTCCCGCTCCCGCAGGACGAACTGGGCGATGCGAGGAGTGAGGGCGCTGTTCTCGATATCGATGCCGACCGCCTCGGCCCCGGGGACCACCACCGCGACCGCCCAGCACTCGGTGTGGGAGATGGAGCCGGCGAATCCCTCAGGGAAGCGCGGCCTTCCGTCGTGTTCGCGGGGGACGGTCCGGTCCGCCGAGCCTGCGGACGCGAGGGCCGCGGCCGCCGCGCGGCGCCCCGCCGAAGACTGCTGGGCCGGTCCGTAGGGGGGAGCCACCGGCCGGAACACGGCCGTCGCCCCCGGACCGACGCCCTCGGGCGGGCCCATCCCGCCGCCACCGGGCGCCCCTGCGGCCTTCAGCTCCGCAGGGCCAGGACGTGACGCGACAGTGAGTCGATCGAGCGCAGCACCTCCGGCTCGACGTCGTCGTCCCACTCGAACCCGAACGCGTCCTCCAACGCGACCAGCAGGCTCACCAGTCCGGTGGACGGCAGCCCGGCCTCACGCAGGGACACCGAGCCCGGGAGGCCGGCGAAGCGCTCGTCGCCGAACAGTTCGGCCAGCAGCCCGCGAACACGCTGCTGAAGCTCGGCTTCCACGTCAGGCACGCGATTCCACTTCCTCCACGAACTCGGCGACGAGCGTCTCGAAGAGTTCGGGATCGTCGAGGAAGGGCATGTGTCCGGCTCCCGGAATGATCGCGCAGCGCCCGTCGGGGAACAGCGCGGCGACCTCGTGGCCGCGCTGTGTGCTCAGGAGCATGTCGTCGTCCCCGAGAACGAGCAGGGAGGGCGCAGCCACCTGGGACAGCAGCGTGGAGCTGGGGTCGCCCGTCTGGACGAGACCTATGCCGTTGGTGATCTGATCGGGAGTGGACATCGCCAGGAAGCTCTCCCGGAGCCCGAGGAATCCCGGTGTGCCGCCTTCCTCGTTCATCTGCCCGCTGACCACCGCCGGGTAGATGTGGTTGTACAGGGCGGCCATGCCACTGCTCTGCAGCGTCTGCAGCATCGCACGGTTGAACTGCCGGTGACGCCTCATGCTCTTGAGGCCGAAGACCGGCCCGGCCAGCACGAGGCCCTTGACCCGGTCCGGGTGTGCGAGCGCCAGATCCCTGGCGAGCTGGCAGGAGGCGGACGTGGCGACCAGGTACGTCGCGTCGATCCCCAGCGCGTCGAGCAGCCCGATCACGTCCGCCGCGTGCTCCTTCCAGGTCGGCTCCTGGCCGAGGCGTACCGATGCGCCGTGGTTGGCCAGGTCGTAGCTCACGATGCGGTGGTTCTTCGCCAGTACCTGGGTGTGCGACCGCCAGAACGGGGCGGTTACGAAGAAGTTGTTGAGCATCGTGATGGCCGGGCCATCACCGCTGGACTCGTAGTAGAGCTCGACGCCCTCCCTGGTGCGTATGCGGGGGGCGTCCTCGCGGTACGTCAGGTCGTACGGCTCCTGGGTTTCACTGTCCGACACGGGTTTCCGTCCTCTTCTGGGTTTCTGTGGTCCGCGGACTCCGCAGCGCGCCCGCGTACACGGCTACGACGTCCGCCGCGGAGGCTTCGGCGGAGACCTCGGTGCAGGACTGGCCGCAGTACAGCGCCATCTCCTCAATGCGTCCGCTGGTCGCCTCGGTCGGTACGGCCGCGCTGAAACGCGGTACCAAATAGGGCTTCTCCTCGACCACCGTGCGGCCGATGAACTTCTTGGGCTGACCCGGATCCGCAGTCACGGCCGTCGCCAGCACCCGGTGCCGGCGGCCGGGCCACCCGATCTCGTAGACATCGGTGATCACGGTGTCGCTCGCGTCGGCCGCGATCACGGCCGATTTGAAGTAGCCGTGCGCGCGCGACTCGTGGGCGACGACGAAGGCGGTGCCGAGGAGGACTCCGTCGGCTCCGGCGGCGACGGCCCGCTCGGCCTCGGCCGGTCCGCCGATGCCGCCCGCGGCGACGAGGCAGGCATCGGGCAGCCGGTCGCGCAGTGCGGCGACCAGTTCGTCGCGCCTGGACGTGCCGAGCAGGTGCCCACCGGCTTCGATGCCCTGGGCCACCACCACGGCGCCGTGGCCGGCCGCGTGCACGCCGTCCTCAACGGTTCCCACCTGCACCACCGTCCGTCGGCCCGCCGCGGCGACCCGCTCGAACACGGCGCCCTCGGGCATGCCGAACAGGGACACGTACACGTGGTCCGGCGTCTCGGCCAGCACCTGCGCCACCTGCCGGTCGAGCTCCTCGGGCCCGACCACTTCGGGGATCAGGTTCACACCGACGGGCCGGTCCGTGCCCCTGACCAGGCGTTCCAGTACGGCCGACAGCGCTTCGCCGGCCAGCTTGTACCCACCCACGCAGCCCGCCGCTCCGGCATTGGAGACCGCGCAGGCGAGTTCTGCCCCGGCGACACCTCCCATGCCCGACTGCAGCAGGCTCACCCGCGTCCCGAGCACCGCCGCGGCGGAGCCCATCAGCGGATGCTCTCGAGCGCGGCCACCGCCGCGGCAGTGGTGCCGAACCGGTCGGTCAGGGTGTGCACCCAGCGCTCCATGCCGAACGCGAGGCAGCTGGTGTGCGCTGTGTCCTCGCCGACCTGGATCTCGCAGCGCTCGCCGAAAAAGTTCCGGTGATAGTTGACGGAGCCGATCGCCAGGCCGTTGACGACGAACTCCTCCTTGACCGGGAACAGGCGCTGCATCTTCGCCTTGCTACCGTTCTTGTCGAAGAACGGGTCGGTGGCGACCTCCAGCTCGCAGTCCAGGCCGAGTTCGGCGCACAGACCCGTCACGGCCTCCTTGGCGCGGACCAGGTGCTCCTTCGCCGCCTGCTCGGAGCCGATGCAGACGATCTCCCGCATAGTGAATCCGAGCAGTCGCTGGAGGCCCTGGTAGTGGTCCTCGTTGCGGAAGCACGTACCGCTCGTCGTCCGCAGCGCGCCCCCTGCGGGCAGCGAGGATCCGGCCAGGTCAAGGTAGATGGAGTAGCAGGACGCCGAGGGCAGCGCGAATGCGGTCGGCTCCATGACCTCGGCGGGCATCCGACCGACGGGCCGGGGGGTCTCCTTCAACAGGGCGTTCAGACGGTGGGGGTCGAGGCGGACCGCGGTGAGTCCCAGGTGCGGGAAGTTGTCGTAGTAGTCGAACGTGTCGAGGTCCTGGCAGCGCATCAGGAACGGGAACCGGAACTCCGGGGCGCCCCAAGTGTCGGCCCACCGCAGGACCAGTGCGTCGAACGCCCTCAGCAGCCGCAACTGCTCCGCGTCGAGGACTCCCAGACCGTTGTCGGTCGCGCTCTTGGCCGTCTCTGTCGTCATCACACCGCTTCCTTCGTGAAGAATTCAGCCTCGATCGCGTCGAGCGTGCGGAAGTCGTCCAGGTCCACGTCCTCCGGATCGATCGGCTCGCCTGTGAGCTCCTCCAGCAGGAAGATGAACTCGACGAACGCGAGCGAGTTGATGGCCCGGCTGTCGATCAGATCCAGATCGTGGGGCAGGTCGTCCAGCTTGGGGTTCCGGCTCAGGATGAACTCCCTCAGCGCCTGCATCGATTCGGCCGTCACTTGATCAGCTCCTTGCCTACGCCGGCTTTCGACAGGAACTTCCTCGTCCTCTTCAGTACCTGGTCGTGCGCTTCGGCCCGGGCTGGGTGCTCCATCGCACGGCGTCGCAGCGCCAGCGCGTCCGGGATGCCGGCGTCGCGGTAGGCAGCCGGGTTGTAGAGGGTCGCGATGCTGTACTGGAGGTAGCTTTCCAAATACTCGGCGATCACCGGCATTTCGTCCGGATCGTTCTTGGACACCTGGCCGAGCAGGTTGGTGAAGATCATCCGGCCGAATGCGACGTGCCGGCTCTCGTCCTGGTGGTGCACCCGGTTGATCTCTCGGGCGATGTGCGGCAGCGACTGGTCGGTCGCCATGTACGCGTTGTAGTAGTCGACGATCTCCTCGAAGATCAGGATGCGCGCGAACACGATGAGTTCGCGGGCCACCGTCGACAGGTGCTCCACCGAGTCGGCCTTCAGCGTCGGCTGCGCCGGGTACAGCTTGCCGCCGTAGCGCAGGCAGAACTGCGCGAAGAACCACATGTGCTCGTTCTCCTCACCGATGAAGTGGTGAAGGAACTCCGAGACATCCGCGTACGCCCGGTCGTGGATGCGCATCACGACTTCGCTCAGCAGTTCGCGGATTCCGTGGATATTGAGGCTGAAGAAGTTGATGGCCTCGTACCGGGTCAGCGCGATCTGCTGCTCACGTGTGAGCTCGTCCCACATGGGAGTACCGGCCAGCGTAGTGAGGTTCTCGCTCATCCACGGCATATCCGGCTCGATCTTCTCGGGCCAGTCGAAAATTGTGTAGGGGTTGTAGTAGCCGGATTCGGCCATGCTTTCCAGCCTGTCCAACTCAAGCACAACAGGTTCGATCTTGGGTGCTGCCATTTACTCGCCCTTCCACACAGTGACGTGAACAGTTCTGCGTCAACGAGCCGATCGGATGTCCGCACGAACATGGACCGGCACCTGCGAGCCGCATTCGTGGCAGCCGAAGGAGGCATTTCCCGAAGCGGTGGACTGGATCACCTTGTTGTACGTCGACCCGAGGCACAGGTCCTGGAATTCCTTGGTATCCGGGGACAGCCGTGCGGCCAACTGCGCCTTGGCGATGTCCACGCTCTTGAGGACTCCGTCCTCGTCCTCCACCTCCACGCACGCGTGCGGCAGGTCGAGCGCGCCGCCGAGCACTCCGCAGAACCAGCCCCGCTTCGCCTCGGCGCGGTACCCGGCCTCGCGGAACCGCTCGGCCAGCAGCAGACTCGCGGCGATACAGCTGGTCGCGCCCAGCTCGTGCACCAGCCGGTAGTCCGCCTGCATGGCGACCGGGATCATCTGCCAGCGGTAGCCGGAGTCGAGGTAGTCGCGGGTCAGGGTGCGCAGCTCGGGCGAGACCAGAGGGGTGCGGGCACCCGTCGTGGTGACCGTCGCCGCGTACTCGGCCGACCCAGGGCCGGGCGCGGGATGCCCACCGCCGGCGACGCTCCCGCCGAAGCGGGCCACGTCGGGCGCCTCGAAGCGCCAGGGCGCACTTCCCTCGCAGTGGGTGCACTCCAGGTGGACGCGGAAGTCCCACGACTTCGGGCGCAGCAGGCTGTCGAGAGAACGGCCCGCAAACCGGAAGAGCATACGGAACGTCAACTCTGGTTGCGTATTCGTCTTCTGTGAATACATCCCGAGGTTGTACAGGTCGTTCATGTCGAAGTAGCGCACTCCATCGCGTTCTTCGAACGGAAGGGATGCTTCGACGAGCGTGTCGATGTCGGCGGCTTCGCCGCGCAGCAGCTCCCGCGCCACGGTCTCCGATTCGGTTTTTCTGGAGTACTCGGAGGGGACGAATTCAATGGTGTCCGCCACCTTCTCCCAGGGTATGCCCGGATTCTCGGTACGGTCTGACACGGGTTACCCCTCCAGCACGACGAACGCAAAATGGATTGGGGGTCCGCCCTGTGTGGCTGTCACCCCTCGACATCCGGCCAATTCCCCGGAACGGGCTAGACGGTACCAGTCTGCAATTGGCTTGCAACAGGCGGTTTCCACACACGCCCCCATGCGTTTTGCATACAGGAAATCCACGCCCTCCTATGCCTTTCCGGCCGCGGTTGTGACCCCTGCGGCCACGATCCGCAACTCGCCTCTCTCATAGCGCCGCTTGCACTCCCGCCGCTGTACCTTGCCGCTGGAGGTCTTGGGCAGCGCCCCGCGCCGTACCAACACGATGTCGTCCGGCGTGATCCGGTGTCCGCTGCGCACGGCGTCGTACACCCGCGCGCGCACGGCCGCCGCGCCCGTGGAGTTGAGGAGCCGACCGTCCGCCTCCACAACGAGCACGAGCCTTTCCGACAGCCCGTCGTCGGTGGAGAAGGCGCCCACGCTGTTCGGATGCAGACCCGGCACGGCGCGTTCGGCGGTCAGTTCGAAGTCCTGTGGGTAGTGATTGCGGCCCTTGCGGACGATGAGGTCCTTCAGGCGTCCGGCGACGTACAACTCGCCGCCGTGCATGAAGCCGAGATCACCGGTGCGCAGATGCGGCCGGTCGGGAGCGTCCTCACCCGTCAGACGCGCACGGAAGGTCTCCTCGGTCTCCTCGGCCCGGCCCAGGTAGCCGGCCGCCGTGCAGGGGCCGTCGATCCAGATCTCGCCGACGCGCCCCTCGGGCAACGCACGCCGGGTGACGGGGTCCACGATCCGCACCCGGGTGCGGCCCGACGCGCTGCCGTTGCCGACCAGCGGAACGGCCCCGTCCGCGGCTTCGGAGGCGAGCCGCACGATGCCTTCGGCCAGTGCTTCGGCGGAGACCCAGAGCACGGTGGGCTCCTGGCCCGCGCCGGAGGCGGTGGTCTTGAGCGTGTTCTCCGCCAGCCCGTAACCGGGCGACATGGACCGGGAGTTGAAGCCGTACGGCGCGAACGCCTCGGTGAAGGACCGGATGGCGGCCCAGCGCACCGGCTCGGCGCCGTTGGCCGCCGTCCGCCAGCGCGACAGATCACCGATGCCCTCGGCCTTGCCGTCCGCGGCGGCGCGCGCACACAGCTCGTAGGCGAAACTGGGCCCCGCGGAGTGCGTTCCGCCGAACCGGGCGATGGCTTCGAGCCAACGGGCCGGACGGCGGATGAAGGTCTCGGGCGCCATCAGGTAAGAGGGGATGCCCGCCCACAGGGGCATGACGATGCCGAAAAGCATGCCCATGTCGTGGAAGAGGGGCAGCCAGTTCACCACGGTGCCGTCGGGCCCGCACGGAAACGCCTCGTCGGTCTCGGCCGCGTTGGCGAGGAAGTTGGCGTGGGTGACCATCACGCCCTTGGGGCTCCCGGTCGAACCGGACGTGTACTGCAGCAGCGCGGTGTCCCCGGGGCCCGGTGGCGCCGGCTCGGTGGCCTCCGAGTCGTACGCGAGGGTGTCGGTGGCCAGCAGGGTGAGTCCGGCCAGGGCCGGCAGGCCGCCGAAGTTCTCCTGGAGGTCGCGAACCGCCTCGGCGGTGGTCAGGACGGTCGAGGCGCCGGCGTCGTCGGCTATCCGACGCA
This sequence comes from Streptomyces sp. NBC_01506, assembly GCF_045040295.1. Taxonomy (NCBI): domain Bacteria; kingdom Bacillati; phylum Actinomycetota; class Actinomycetes; order Kitasatosporales; family Streptomycetaceae; genus Streptomyces; species Streptomyces sp. NBC_01506. Next base: position 877,557 of record NZ_CP109422.1, read on the forward strand.
TCCGTTCCACCTCTTCACGGCGCCTGGGCACCTGTACGGGTGCCCCGGCCACCCGCCCGTACATGCACCCCAGGACGGTCCGTACGAACTCCAGCCCGGTGGGGTACATGATCAGGGCGCTGCGGCCCGCGAGCCCCTCGGCCGCGAAGGCGGCGGCCCGCGGCCCGGCGAGGTCGTGGAGTTCGCGGTAGGTGAGGACCTCGTGTGGTACCTCACCATCGCGCAGATGGACGAAGGCGATCTCGTCCGGCTGTTTCTCGCTGCGTAACCGCAGGGCGTCGGGAACGGTACGCACGTCTGCGGTCGGCTGCGGTCCGGTACGGCTCACGGTGAGGATCTCCTTGTCGGCCCGTCGTACACGGGAGTTCGGCGATAGGGGCTCGGAACCGCGGTGCTCGCCCGCGACCGCGGAGGCGGCCGGGCGCCCTGCGGCGGCCACCGGCGGGCGGTGGGGCTCGCGGTGCCTGCGGTTCGCGTACGCGGGCCGCGCGGGGCCGGTGCGGTCGGGAAACGATGCTGATCGGGTGGCGGGGACCCGCTCCCGGATGGCACAGAGGTCGGGCTGTGACCCGCGGCGATCCCGTCGCGGGCGTGCACTGCCGGTCGGAACCGGCCCCGGCGGGGCCGTCGAGTGGCCTCAGGCCGATGGCGTCGCGACAGGGGGGGCGGGGGCGGTCGGGTCGCTCGTTCCGGAGCCCGGGGCCGCGTGCGGCAGTGCCGCTGCACCCGTCAGGGTCCTCTCCAGCGCGTCCAGCACCGCGGTGGTCGCCTCCGCGGCCGCCGGGACGACACCGGCGAGAAGCAGGTATCCGTGCACCAGGCCCGAACCCTCCAGGTGCTCCACCGCGACGCCGGCCGCAGCCAGCCGGGCTGCCAGTTCGACCCCGTCGTCGTGCAGCGGATCGAATTCTGCGGTGCCGACCACCGTGGGCGGCAGCCCGCTCAGGTCGCCGCGGAGCAGGTCGATCGCCGGATCGCTCCAGTGCAGTGGATCCGGCACGTACTGCTCGTAGTACCACCGCAGATCGTCGACGTCCGTCAGGTACCCCGAGCCGTAGGCGCGCATCGAGGGTGACTTCATGTCCGGGTCGGCCGGCGGGTATACCAGCATCTGGGCGCTGAAGTCGGCGCTCCCGTGGTCGCGTTGGTGCAGGGCGATCCCCACGGCCAGGGCCGCCCCCGCACTGTCGCCGGCGATCACGTGCGCCCGCCCGGGGAACGTTCCGGCGGCCCATTCCGCCGCGACGATGCCGTCCTGGAGGGGGCCGGGGTAGGGGTGCTCCGGCGCACGCCGGTAGTCGACGGAGACCACGACCGCCCCGAGGAAGGCGGCGATGCGACGGCACACCACATCGTGCGTGTCGACGTCGCCGACGGTCCAGCCCCCGCCGTGCAGGTACGTCACGAGGCGGCCGCGGTCGGCGACCGGCCGGTACGTGCGCACGCCGAAGCTGCCGCCCGATCCGTCGATCTGCTGATCCGTCACCGCGCCGACGGGTGCCGTCGCCGCGTCACGGTGTGTGTTCGCCGCGCCTTCGGCGTACCGCCGACGCACCTGGTCGACCGTAAGCGTGCGCGCCGGGGCTTGGGGTTCGACCGCCTGCCAGTGGATCAGGGCTCGGATGAAGCGGTCCATGGGCACGAGACTCTCCTCGGGGGTCACACCAGCCGGGTGGTGTGCGGATTCAGACCCGTACGGTCCCGGTTCGCCGGGTGGGGCGCGTCGGACCGTACGGTCGCGTCGACCGTGACGAAGGCGGGCAGGACACCGTCATTCGGGACCGCGCACCGGGCGCGGTGCGAACGGGCGGAGGATCACCGGGAACCCGAACGCGTGAGTGCGGCGGCGCCGAATCGCGGCGACGTGCACCGTGCGGAGCGAATCGGACGTGCCGAGGTCGCGGGAACGGCGGAGAGGCCGAACACCGGGAATCGGCCAGATGTCGGCGTGATTGCGTTCTGGCCCGGGTCGCCGGATGGCGAACGTTGATCGGATGACCCCACGCTACAACGCCCACCCCACCCGCTCTCATATGCAGTTCTCACGACTTGCGGTTAATGCTGCACGCGCCGGAGGGACGCCCGCACGACTGGCGAGTAACAACCTGTTTCAGCCCTCGATCTGCGCCCATTGGCCTAGGATGAAGACCGACCGGTTTTGCAACCCCCAGTCGATCGGAGGCACGGCGGGGGTCGCGACGCCGGCCTTCCACGGCCTCCGCCGGGTTCGGCGGAGGATGCCGCTCACTCGGCGGCAGGCCGAGCCACTCTTTACCTTTCAACAAAACATTGCGGCAGGCACGCCCGGCGCATGGGTGAAGGAGACTTCATTCGGCATACGCCCGATTCGGAAGTGATCAAGTTCCACAGGTGACGCCTGTGCACTGTGTGACGAGAGTGACAATCAGCGGGACCACCACTAACGTGGCCTGCACTGACGGATAGAAGAACCGGGGGATAGACACTCATGGAATATAATATTCCACTTTCTCAGGAGCTCCGCCTCTCCGTCCGGATTCGGACGTAGCAGAGGAAGTTCGATCACTCCAGAACGCCGAAAGAACAGTGCGACTTCCGGCGTCCGCACCCCTCACGAAGGCCGCCGCGAGGCGCTTCCGTTTAGCGTACTCGCCCTTGCATTCAATGCATTGTGTCCGTTTCACCGGGTTTAGCAGCCGCGCCAATAAAGCATTGCGCCTTCGCACACCAGTGTTACTCTCAGCGCGGGCTACTGTCGCCGATCGGATCGACACGGGCTCGAAGAGCGGCGAGCTTTCACAGTGGCGCCGAGAAGGGCTGAAGGCCCGATGGGTCGGCTGATGATCGAAAAACTACGTTGGGGGACGAGTGAAAATCGATGTATTCATGTCCGATAGCCTGCATTTATCACGCTTCGGGCTAACAGCACTGCTGGAGCGGCACGAAGACATCCGAGTCGTCGGATCGGCGGATGACAATCTCAGCGCACTGGAGTTCGCCGAGTTACACAGCCCCGATGTGGTGCTCCTCAGCTTAGAGGGCGCGGACAGCGACGCCATCGCCATAGCCGAAACAATCGCCAGCCTCCCGAACTGTCGAAGCATGCTGCTCGTCACTGCTTCCACCCGGTCGATCGTGCGGCAGGCATTTGCCGCCGGCATCGGTGGCGTCGTCGATCGAGGCATGCGCCCCCGCCAGTTCTTCGAAGCCATCCACCGTGTTCATCAGGGGGAAAGAGTCTTCGACGCGGAGCTGACGGTCGCCGCTCTGGTCAATGAAGACTGCCCACTCACGGCGAGAGAATTCTCCGTCCTCGAGAATATCGCTCGCGGCGACACGATCGACGAGATCGCAGCGCGTCTGCACCTCTCCCGAGGAACTGTACGCAATTACCTCTCGTCCGTAGTAGCGAAGTTGCACGCGCGTAACCGTATCGACGCACTGCGGATAGCTCAGAAATCCAACTGGATCTGACCCTAGTTCCGCGCTCGCCGGGGCAGGCCTGCGAACGCCTGCGGCAGAAAGCTTCCCAGGCCGCCCCGCTCCGCCCGGCGGACTCCGCTTCTCGGACTCCGCCGTTGAGCCACGCTGATCCAACTCCCCGCCCGGGCCTTCCCGCCCCGGCCCGTCGCGCACGGGGGCGCCGGCTCCCGATCACACTCGACGCCCCGCTGCGCCGGGCCGGGCCTCCTCCTCCCCTGCCCGGAGACCTCTCCCATGCTCCGCCCGTCTTTCCCGGGCTGAGCCCTTCACGCATACACGCATAAAAGCGCTTCGTATGCGCAGGTCATGCCGGGGCCAGGGGGCTCCACGCGTCGGCCCGCCTCCCCCAGCCGTTCCATGACAGGACATCCACGAAGGGCTGCACTCCCATGGAAGCAACAGAGGTCTTGACAAGTACATTGCATGTACTGGCGGCGCTGGCCGCCGTGCTGCTCCTGGCCCTCGCGGGACGGACCTTCGCCCGGTGGCTACGGCAGCCGGAAGTCGTCGGGGAGGTCACGGTCGGGCTGCTGATCGGGCCCATCGTGCTCGCGCTGTCCGACCGCGAGCTGTTCGACGCGCTGCTGCCCCCCGCCGTGTTCGATGTCCTGAAACTGGTCGGCCAGACCGGACTCGTGCTCTATCTGGTCGGCCTCGCCCACAAGTTGCGACTGGGCGCGGACGGCCCTTCGAAGCGCACCCTTTCCGCCCTCGTCGGCGGCGCTTTCACGCTGCCCCTCGTCACGGGGCCGGCGCTGGTGGGCATCATCATGCTCACCGACGACCAGGGAGCCCGTGGCGACGCGTCACTTCCCGCGCTCCTCCTCATGGTCGCGGTGGCCATGTCCATCACCGCGGTTCCCGTCCTGTCCCGCATCCTCAGCGACCGAGGCATGAGCGACACGGTCGAGGGCCGGTTCTCCCTGGCCTCCGCCGTGGCCATGGATGGCCTCGGCTGGATCATGCTCACCCTCGCCATCGGGCTCGGCGCGGGCAGCCTGGCGGGGCTGGGCGAGTCCGGCATCGCGCTGCTCGTGGGCGGCGGCGGCGCGTTGCTGCTGCGCCTGGCTCTGCATACCGGGACCGCGCGCCGACTGTGCGTGCGGCTGCCGAAGACGTCTGCGGTCGCCGTCGGCGCCGCCGCCGTGGGTATCGCGTACCTGACCGAGCACCTGGGCATGACCGCCATCGTCGGCGCCGCGATGGCCGGCCTGGCGATCACCGGTGACACCATGGCCGTATGGGCCGGCCCGGTGGCTGCCGTCTCGCGAGCCGGGCGGGCCCTGACGCCCGTCTTCTTCGTGGTCACCGGTGTCACCGTGCTCATCGGCACGTTCTCCGCCGCGTCCTGGGTGCTGGTCGCCTCCACGTTGGCGCTGGGCTGCACGGGGAAGCTGGTCGGCGGCTACCTCGGGGCCCGCCTGGGAGGCATGAGTCCCGGTTCGGCCTACCGGATCGGGGCCCTGATGAACACCCGGGGCCTGACCGAACTGATCGTGCTGGAGGCCGGGCACCGCGCGGGAATCCTGTCCTCGGAACTGGTCCTGGCCCTGATAGTGATGGCCCTGGGTACCACCGCGATGACGGGACCGCTGCTCAGTCTCATCGACCGCGTCGAGCGGCGTCGTGGTGTCCTGCCGGCCGACCCGGCGGCCTCCCGTCCCATGGCGACGGAGAGCAGCATTCCCTGACCGGCACCCGACCGGCACCGGCACAGCCAAGAAGTCCGACAAAGGACGGCCGATCACGACGTGGAAAATTCACAGAAGGTGGTGTGACACTAATATCGCACAGGTGGCGCACCTGCCGATATCGTGAACGAGCATAGGCGCGGCGATAAATCCTGATTGACGGTTCAGGCCACCGGACAGGGTTGCCAATGGAGGAATTTCTCGGCTAGCGTCCCTCTCTGGTTCTTCGCCATAATTTCCGAAACTTCGACCGCCGAGCCGCCGACACTCGAAGTTTTCCGCCTCATGCCTCTCCAGGCGCCGCATAGGAACGCAATTGGGATCGAGGAGAAGAAATGGCTGGCATAAAAAAGTTCACACTGAGCGCCGATGAGCTCGCGCAATTCGCTCGCGACGGTTACATCGGCCCCTTCGACCTGTACTCCGAAGAGGAGATGGAAGGGAACCTCAAGGCGATCAGGCCGAAGCTGCTCCGCACCAAGAACTCCGTCTACAGCGAGGGACAGACGGAATCCGGCAACACGAACCTGGCGGCCAGCTACGACCGCCACCTCGACGTCGACTTCCTCGGTGAGCACGTCACCAGGCCGGAGATCGTGGACCGGGTGTCGAGCATCCTCGGACCCGACACGCTCTGCTGGCGTACCGAACTCTTCCCCAAGTACCCGGGTGACGAGGGCACGGACTGGCACCAGGCGGACAACTTCTCCAGCGTCGACGGTGCGAAGCACCCGCACATCGTGTGGCCGGAGGACGCCGAGTTCGGAGGCACCATCACGGCGTGGACCGCCTTCACCGAGGCGTCCGTCCAGAATGGCTGCCTCCAGTTCATCCCGGGCACGCACACGTCCATGAACTACGACGAGTCGAAGATCATGGAATACAACCCGGACGCCATCAACCAGGTGGAGAAGGACGGCATCAAGCGCGGTCTCTTCGGTTACGACTACCGGCAACTGCAGAAGGACCCCGACTGGTCCCCCGACGAGTCCAAGGCCGTTTCCCAGGTCATGCGCCGGGGGCAGTTCATCCTCTTCTGGTCAACGCTCATGCACGCGTCCCACCCGCACAGCGGCGAAACCGACCAGATGCGGCTCGGCTTCGCCTCGCGCTACCTGCCGACGCAGGTCAAGGTCTACCCGTTCTCCGACGAGCTCCACGAGTTCGGAGCGCGCGCGAGCCTGGAGAAGTTCGGCAACGTGCTGACCTCCGGTGAGGACCGGTACGGCCACAACCGCTTCGCCGAAACCACCGTCAACGGATTCCGCTTCCCCGTCAACTAGGAGAGACCACTCATGAGCGAGACGGCAAACCCCAAGTCCCTGGAATCACTTCAGGCGTGGGTCATCGACGAGTGCAAGCAGCTCGGCCTCCGGATATCGGGTAGCGAGGATGACTTCTTCGAGGCCGGAGGCACATCGCTCACCGCGGTGAAGCTGATCGAGCGGGCGGAGAAGCAGTTCGGCGACGACTCGCTCCCCGCGGACGAGCTGTTCACCAAGAGCCGGGTCGCGGAGATCGCCACCGCCATCCAGCAGAACATCAAGCACGCCGACGCGGCGTCGGACTAGCCGGGTGGGCGTGGCGGCGAGGGACAGCAAGTGGGTGCTGCCCATCAAAACGGTGGCAGAACCCGCCAGCACCTTGATCTGCTTCCCTTACGCCGGAGGCAGCCCCGAGACCTTCCGTGCCTGGGCCGACGGGATCGCGGACGACATCGAGGTGATGTGCGTCGTCCTGCCCGGTCGGGGCCGGCGTCTCAAGGAACCACGCTACGACCGATGGCAGCCCCTGGTGGAGGACGTCTTCGAGGCACTCTCGCCGTACCTGCACCGCCGCCACGCCTTCTACGGCCACAGTTTCGGCGGTCGGCTGGCCTACGAGCTGGCACACCTGGCCTCGGCCGCGTACCCGGGAGAGATGCGCAGGCTGTTCGTTTCCGGCTGTCGGAGCCCCGACGTGCCCCAGAGGCGCCCCTACATGCACCGGATGACGGAGAACGACTTCTGCGGTGCGGTGGCGAGCATGGGCGGTACGCCGGCGGAACTCTTCGACCAGGAGAGGCTGTTGCGCCTGCTCCTGCCGACGGTGCGGAGCGAGATCCGGCTCGCCGAGATATGGGATCCCGGCCACCCCTCCGGCGTGGATGTCCCCATCACCGCCCTGTACAGCCGGGACGACGCGATCGACGGCTGGACGAGCATGCGCGGCTGGCGGAAGTTCACCCAGCAGCAGTGCGAGCTGGTCGAGATTCCCGGCGGACATTTCTTCGTGGACAGCCACCCGGAACACGTGACACGAATCGTCAACACACGTCTGAGGAATGTGGATGAATAAGATCGCCCTTTCGGACGAGGCTCTCTCTATTCATCGGAAGATCAACGGGACCGATGCCGCTTTCCCGGCCGAGAGCCTAAAGGAACTCTTCGAAGCCGCCGTCGATCGTCGCCCGGAGGCCGTCGCGGTCGTCCACCAGGGTCGCACGATAACGTACCGCGAGCTCAACGGCCTGGCGAACGCCCTGAGCCTGCGGCTCGGTTCGGCCGGAGTGATCGCCGGCAACGTCGTGGGGCTCTCCGTCAGTCGCTCACCGGGCCTGCTCGTCGCCATGCTGGCGATCATCAAGACTGGGGCGACATACCTGCCGTTCGACCGCACATGGCCGGACGAACGCCTGGGCGGAACCTTCGGCATGGCGGACTGCACCGTGCTGCTGACGGACGCGCCCGACACGTTGACGGAGCGATTCCGGCATCTGCGGGTGGTGCCCGTCGACCTGCCGGCGCTGAACGCCGACGAGAAGAACCCTCCCCTGCGGGTCGACCCGGACTCCCTCGCCTACATCGTCTTCACGTCCGGATCGACGGGATCCCCTAAGGGCGTGCCAATCCGGCACCGGGGCATCGTCCGTCTGGTGTCCGACCCCACGTTCGTCTCCCTCGGCCCCGACGCCGTCATCCCTCAACTGGCGTCGGTGTTCTTCGACGCCGCCGCCTTCGAGATCTGGGGCGCGTTGCTGAACGGCGGGACATGCGTGCTCTACCCGTCGGATCACATCCGGCTGTCCGAGCTGAAGCGGCTCGTGGAGCAGAACGGCGCCACGGCGCTGTTCGTGACGACGGCTCTCTTCAACGTGATCGTGGACGAATCCCCCGGCTCGCTCGACAGCGTGCAGACCATTCTGACCGGCGGCGAAGCGCATTCCCTCGGGCATATCGAAAGAGCGCGGAAGCATTACGGGGACGGCAAGGTCGTCAGCGTGTACGGGCCGACCGAGTGTTCGGTGTTCGCCACGTATTACCCCGTGCGGGGCAGCGTCCAGGGCGATACCGCCCTGCCGATCGGACTGCCCATCCAGAACACGTCCCTGTACATCGTCTCGAATGGTGCGCTGTGCGCGGCCGGCGAGCTCGGCGAGGTCTGCCTGGGCGGTCCGGGGCTGTCGCCCGGGTATCTGGGAAGGGACGAACTGACGCGGGAGAAGTACGTCGAGTACGACATCGACGGCGAGAAGACCGTTCTCTATCACACCGGTGACCGTGGATTCGCCCTGAGGGACGGCAACATCGTCTTCCAGGGACGCCTGGACGATCAGGTGAAGGTCAACGGCTTTCGGATCGAACTCGGAGAGATCACGCACTTCATGAACGAGGTGCCGTACGTCAAGCAGAGCTACGTCACCACGGCCGAGAAGGAATCGGGCGAGAAGGTCGTGGTGGCGTTCGTGGTGCCGGCCGACGCGGACTGCACGCCCCGAGCGTGCCGCGACCACCTGGCCACCAAGGTCCCCCGTTACATGCTGCCCGGGGAGATCCACGTGCTCGACGGCTTTCCCCTGACGGGCTCGGGAAAGGTGAACCGGAAAAAACTCCTGGCCCTGCGGGATCAGGAACAGGCTCCCCGGCCGTAGCACCGTTCCGGTGGGCGGGCACGACGAACTCCCCCGTGTCAGAACACGGAAACCCTCAATGACGACGAGAGAAAGGTACTGAATCCAGTGATAGCGCCCGGGTTGAGCATCAAGGCAGCGACCGTCTGGCTTCCTCAGGACAAGAAGGGGCCCGAGGGCGAGCTCAGTCCAGCGGACTTCGAGCGCCTCGGCGTCACGGAACTGTACGTCGCTCCGGATGACCTCGCCACGCCCGACATGGCCGTGCTGGCGGCGCGAACCACGCTGGGGAAGAGCGGGGTCGATCCGAACTCCGTGGGCGCTCTGCTGCACACCTTCAGCTACCACCAGGGCTTCGACATGTGGTCGCCGGCCCACTACGTCGCGCATCAGGCGGGAGTCATCGAAGGGCATCCCGTCAATGTGCAGCAGCTCTGCAACGGAGGCGCCGTAGGGGTGCAGTTCGCGGCCAAGTGGCTCCTCGCCACTCCGGACACGAGCACGGTTCTCGTGACGAGTTCGGACCGGTTCCGCGGGCCGGGTTTCGACCGGTGGCTCACCGATGACGACGCGGCCTACTCGGATTCGGGGGCCGCGGCCCTGCTCGGCCGGACCGGTGAGGGCGACGACTTTCTCCATCTCCGTGCGCTGGACATGGTGACCGACACCCAGTGGGAGTACCAGCTACGCGGCTCGGCGGAGTTCACCTCCGTACCGCTGGGGCACGGCGCCCCGATCGACCTTCGCCGCGCCAACAAGGAGTTCAGGGAGGGCGGCGCGGCGGCAACGATGGTCAAGCTCGCCGTTCCGAAGATCCATGACCTCATCGAACGGGCGCTGAGCACGGCGGGCATCAAGGCCGCGGACCTCAGCAGCATCGCACTGTCGCGCCTGAGCAAGAACATGCGCGAGGGCATGTTCAAGCCTGCCGTCACTGAACTGGTGGGAGGAAGCCCTCGCTTTCTTGAGCATGACACCGGCTGCCTCGGCGCCGGGGATCTCCTCGCGAACCTGGTGGCGATCGAGGAGAGCCTCGCCCCGGGCGAGTACGGGATGCTCATCCAGGGAGCCGGCGGATACACGCAGACGTGTGCCGTGGTCCAGGCGCCGGTGAAGTAGCGCGGACACGGGGAGGGGCGGAGCTATGACACCGAGTACCTGGGACCGGGGCGCCTACGCGCTCTGGCACGGGACCGTGCCCACGTCGACGATCCTCGACCGGAACGGTCCGCAGGACCTCTGGGTCAAGGGCGAGGGATCCTGGCTGATCGACGCCTCGGGAAACCGGGCTCTCGACGCCCGCGCGGGAGTGGGCAACATGACGCTCGGCTACGGTCGGAACGACGTCGTGGAAGCGATGAGCCGTCAGGCACGCGAGTTGCCGTACGTGTGCACGGTGCGCTGGGAGCTGCCCGCTCCCGTGGTTGTCGAACTGGCGCAGGCGCTCACCGGGATCGCCCCGTCCGGCCTCGACCGGGTGCGGTTCTGCCACACGGGCGGTGCGGCGGTCGAAAGCGCGATCCTGATGGCCCGCTCCTACCACCGGAACAACGGCCGGTCCGACAAGCGTCTCATCGTCGGTCTCCGGGACAGCTATCACGGCAGTCCGATGGCGGCCATGGCGGCGAGCGGTCAGCGGATGATGCACTGGGTCTTCGGCCCGATGCCGGAGGGCTTCGAGCACATTCCGGAGCCGACCGACGCATCCGGTGTCGAATTCGCCGCCCAGTTGGACGCGTTGGGCCCGGAGCGCATCGCGGCGATGATCGTCGAACCGGTGAAAGGACGGAACGGGCAGCCACTGCCCACCCCGTACCTCCAAGCCGCACGGAAGTACTGCACGGAGAACGACATCCTCCTGATCTTCGACGAGGCGTTCACCGGGTTCGGGCGCATGGGAGAGATGTTCGCGGCCGAGATCTCCGGAGTCGCGCCGGACCTCATGTGCCTCGCGAAGGGCATCACGGCCGGCTACTCGGCTCTGGGCGCCGTCCTGGCGACCGACCGGATCTACCAGGTGTTCGACACCACCGGCACGGTGTTCGCCCACGCGTCGACGACGGACGGCCACCCGGTGGCCTGCGCCGCGGCACTCGCCACGATCCGTGCGTTCGCGACCGAGGATCTGGTGGCCCACGGCCGGACGCTGGGCCGGCTCCTGAACGATCGGCTGAACGACCTGCTCAAGGGAGTGCCCACGGTCAGGTCCGTCCGGGCCCTCGGAGCGTACGTCGGCGTCGACCTCGTGGACCACGACGGGCATCCGCTCTCGATGCCGGACCGGGCGTCCCTGGAGACCGCGTGCCGGCGGCAGGGCGTGCTGATCCACTACACGCCCGACACCGTCGTGCTCATGCCTCCTCTGACGATGTCCGAAGAGGAGGCGGAGCTCGCCGCGGAGAGGTTCGCGACCGTGGTGTCCGCCTTCCGTCCCGTCCCGTGACCGCTGGTCACGCAGCAATGCCCATACTGTCCCGTTCCCCTCGCAATCGGAGGTTTCCCAGTCATGACGTCAGGTAGCGAAGGCACCTATACCCCCGGCGATCTGCAGGACAGCGGGAACTACGGAAAGCAGTTCTCCGACATATACGACTCGATCTTCCCGCATCTGGAGCCGGCGGAAATCGAATGGCTCGCACTGCAGGTCGGCGGCCGGACCTCTCCTTCCGTGCTGGAGTTCGGGGCAGGCACGGGACGGGTCCTCGTCCCGCTCGCGGAACGGCTTCGCGAGGAGGGTGTGGACGCCTCACTGGTCGGGGTCGACGCCTCGCAGGAGATGCTGTCGATCCTCGCCGAGCGCGCGGTACCGACGATCGTGCCGCGCCTCGGAAACATGCGGCACTACCGGGACGGTCGGCAGTACGACCTGGTCCTCTGTGTGTGCGGCACTCTGGCGTTGCTCCAGGAGCCGGCCGCCCAGATGGATGCGATGCGGACGTTCTCCGAGCATCTCGCCCCGGGCGGGTTGCTGATCACCGAGACGCACAACATACCCTGGGTGAAGAAGCTGGAGGGCAACGGGGGAAGTATGTTCATGCCCTACCCCGGTGTCAGGCGCGGCATGGTCATCTTCTCCGAGCTGGAGGGGGAGTACTGGAACTGCAAGCAGATCTGGATCGATGACGAGGACATCCGCGTCCTCCCCGAGCGTGCGCTGCTGATCGGCGAGAAGCGGCTTCTCGAGATGGCCGAGGCGTCGGGGCTGCGTCGGGTCGCCAGCCTGAGTGCGTTGAGCGGCGTCCCGTACGGGGAGGAAAGCACGACCGTGGTATCGGTCTTCGAGAAGGCGGCCTCGTCCTGACCTCAGGGTCGAAGCACCGACGGAACCGGCGGCCGGACGCGGTCGCCGCGCTCGCCGCGGGCCCTCACGTGGTAGAGCGGCCCGCCTGCGAGCGCGAGGGGATCCCGCGGATCGAGGCCATGTACGAGGAACGCCCGCGGAAGGCGTTCGCCCCGCCGACGGGGAGGCCCTCGCCGTCTGGCGCCCCGGCAGCGTGATGGACAGGGGCGGGCGGGGAATCCCGGCGACACCGAGGACGCCCAGCTCGCCATTCATCGGCTGGCCTCGCGCGCGGGGGCGGCCCTGTTCCGCATCGCCCTGGCGGAGCCGGGCACCGAGATCGAGGTGAACGTCGACGGCCGCACGCTGCGCTACCAGGCCAAGCACGGCAAGGATGCCGGTGCCGGGCGCCGGCAGACGGCCACCGCCTTCGCTCTGATCAGGGGCGCACGCGAGGACCTCGCCCCGCTGGTCCTCACCGGACCCACCTCGCCCGCCCGGACGGCTCCGCCTTCACCGCGTACCGCGAGGCCCTTCACGCCTACCTGAAGGGTGCCGAGCCCGAAGTGGCCGCGCAGAGGGCGCTGCAAGGGGCCGAGAAAACCCTGGATACGCGGGCGTACCCAATGCGGTCGCAAGCCCGCGAGGATTCGGGGTCGAGGGCGGGTTCGGGGCCGGGCTGCCAGGTACGTGCGGCGGGGATGCGGCGCGGGCCCGGACTTCAGCGGGGGGATCTTCGCGTAGCGGCCGGTGTGGTAGTGGTCCAGGACCGGCGTCTCGAGAATCGCGTCAGCCACGCGTCCGGGACGATCGAGATCGCCGGAAAGACCGTCCACAGGCTCGGCTTCGGGGCGATGCGACTGGTCGGTCCGGGCGTCTGGGGTGAGCCGGCCGACCGTGGTGCGTCCGGCTCATGCGGCGCGCGGTCGAACTGGGCGTCGACTTCATCGACACCGCCGGCGTCTACGGACCTCACGTCAGCGAGGAGATCATCCGCGAGGCACTGCACCCCTGTCCGGAGCATCTGCTGATTACGACCAAGGGCGGTCAGACGCAGTCCGGTCCGGGCTCGTACGCCACCCTCGGGCGCTGTCAACGGCCATTGAAATGCCCAGGTGGGTGGCCGTTGGGTGTCCAGGCTGGTGGCCATCAGAAACCCAGGCGTGTGGCCAGTGGCGTTCCTGGGGGTGGAGGTCAGTTCAAGGGGACCACTCTCTTCCCGGCGAGGGCTTCGGCGGTACCGCTCCTCGATGAACACACCGGAGGGGAATCCGAGTCGGCCCTGAGCTGCGTGCTCGACCGAATCCAGCTCGCGCCCGGCTCGCAGGTAGCCGAGCACGACGCGGGCACGTAAGGGGATCGGCGTCGCTTCGACCACTGTCCCGCGTTTGTGACCGCCGCCGAGCACTTCCGCGCGCGCTCCCTCACCCAACACCCACTGAGGTTTCCTCAACCTGCGTGCGGAGCGGTGCCACAGCGGTGCGGGCGGGTCCGGGCGTAGAGAAGCTCCTGGTAGACGGGTGCGTGTCGAGTCCAAGCCGTCCTGCCAGGAGCTTCCGCATGCTTGTCTGCCCAGCCGGGGCCGATCTGTCCACCTCCGCTCTGCGCTTCCTCGCCCGTGAGTTGACCGCACGTCGTCTTGCGCAAGGGACGCGATGGCGCCGGCCGTCCGCCGGACGGCAGGCGCTGCTCGTGCTGGCTCATCTACGATGCGGCCATACCTACGCCCAGCTCGCCGCCGGGTTTGGCGTGGGCACCACCACCGCCTACCGGTACATCGCCGAGGCCGTCGACATCCTGGCCGCTCTGGCTCCAACCCTCGCCGAGGCGGTGAGGACAGCCTCCGACAAGGCGTTCGTGATCGTGGACGGCACGCTGCTGCCAATCGACCGGATCGCCGCCGACCAACCCTTCCACTCCGGGAAACATAAGAAGCACGGCATGAACGTGCAGGTGATCGCCGACCCGGCGGGACGGTTACTGTGGGCGTCGCCCGCGCTGCCGGGATCCGTGCACGACATCAAGGCCACGCGAACCCACGGCATCATCGGTGCCCTGGCGGGGGCTGGGGTGGAGCGCTGGGCCGACAAGTGCTACCGGGGCGCCGGCGGCACCGTGCGAGTTCCCTACTGGGGGCCTTGGCACCATGAACTTCCTGCCAAGGCGCCGCACTCGCGGAATCAACAGAGCGTCTGACCAGCAACTCGACGTGGCTGACGATTCTGACCTCCGATATCGAGGACATCGCCATGCTCACCGCAGGCCATCCCTGGATGTCGGCTGAAAAGGTCTGACGTATCGTCCAGCTTTCCCGCAGGGAGGGGTGCAGCGGCTCTTATTTCGGATCTCCTCCGCTCTATGAGTACCGGCTTTGTGCCATGAGCGCTCTCAGGCGCCCCCCCAACGTGCCCAGCTGCCATCGACGCCCCCGTCGAATGACCGTCCCGAACGTGCACGTCGATCCGCAGTCGTCCGACGGTCGTGGCCCTCACGCTGCGACACCGAGACTCGGTTCGAGACGGAACAGCAAGCCACGCGAAAGGCACAGTGATGAGTGAGAAGAAGCGGCCGGTCTTCGACGCGTCGGAGACGGCTCTGGCTCTGATCGACTACCAGGACGGTGTGCTCGACCTGATCTTCGAGCAGGATCGCCGGGCTATCGAGCTCAATACGCCCTACCTGGCGAAGTTCGCCCAGGCCATCGGCCTCCCGGTGGTACTCAGCACGGTCGATGTCGAGATGGGCGTCAACGGGCCGACCATCAAGACGATCCGGGCCGAGCTGCCCGACGTCGAGGAGATCGACCGGTCCCAGATGAATGCCTGGGAGGACGCGAACTTCGTGAACGCGGTCAAGGCGACCGGCCGCAAGAAGATCGTGATGGCGGGCATCGTCACGTCGGTGTGCCTGACCTTCCCGGCGATCGACGCGATCGCCGAGGGTACGAGGTCGCGTTCGTCGCGGACGCGGTGGGCGATGCGACCAAGGAGATCCACGACACCTCGGTGCTCCGGCTCGTCCAGGCAGGCGCCGTGCCAGTGACCACGATCGCGCTGATGGCCGAGTGGTTCCGGGACTGGAAGTCACCGCTCGCCGATGCCGCCCCCGAACTGTGGGTGCCCTACAAGGAGGAGTGGGCGGCGCTGAAGCGGGACCCGCAGTTCGTGGAGCCCAAGGGCCTGGTGTGACGTCAGGCGGATGCCCTCCCCGCGCTTGCCGCGCGCCGGAGTCAGGCGCGCGGCAAGCGCGGGGCACCTCGACAGGCCGAGAGACAGAGGAAGTTCACATGTTCCAGAGCATCGCCGTCGATCCGAGCCCTGCCTGGCACTGCGCGGTGCGCACCGCCGGTGAGGTGGCCCGGTTGACCGGTGCCAAGGTCCACGTTCTCCACGTCGCCGCGTCAGCGGTCGCCTGGGACACCGTCGTACGCATAGAGGAAGACGCGGAGGCCGACGAGATTCTCGAGGAAGCTCTCGCCGCTCTCCGTGAGATGGGTGTCGGAGCCTCCGGCGAGGCCGTCTCCGCCATGGCGAGGCAAGTTCCCGATGTCATCTCCCGTGCCGCCGAAGCGGCCGGAGCCGACCCCGTCGTGCTCAGCCCGCATCGTCGCGGCACGGTCGCCGCATTCTTCAACCCCCGCGTCAGCGATCGGTTTGAAGTCGCTGAAGTTCTCGAAGTCGTTGAAGAGGGAGAGGGCGACCTGCGAGCGCACGTCGGCCAGTTGGAGTTCACCGGCAATGAGGCGCAGGTGTTCCACGGCCCGGGTGCCGCCGGTCGCTCCGTAACTGACGAAGCCGACGGCCTTGTTGGTCCACTCGGCATAGAGGAAGTCGAGGGCGTTCTTCAGTGCGCCGGGCACCGAGCGGTGGTACTCGGGCGTGACGATCACGAAGCCGTCGAACGAGGCGATCTTCTGGGCCCATTCCTGGGTGTGCGGCTGGTCGTACCGGCCCATGGACGGCGGATAGACCTCGTCGAGCAGCGGGAGCTTGTAGTCCGCCAGGTCGATGAGTTCGAACTCGGCATCGGTGCGCTGAGTCGCCTGCTCGTACACCCAGCGGGCCACGGCCTCACCGTTTCGTCCCGGGCATGTGCTCCCGAGGATGATGCCGATCTTGGTCATGGTGATCCTCTGCCTCTCGCTCAGCGGGATGACCCGCGTCGTCACCCGCCTCGAGAAGCAGGGCTGGGTCGAGCGCACCAAGTGCGACCAGGACAAGCGCGGTTGGAACGCCGTCCTGACCGACGCCGGTCTCGCCCGCCTCGAACGTGCCTGGCCAGCCTTTCTGTCCAGCGTGCGACGGCACCTCGTCGACCACTTCACCGGCCATGACCTCGGCCGGCTGACCGATGCGCTGCGCCATGTCGCAACGTCCGGGGACACATCCGGCTGATGCGTGGTGCATCGGCGGACGGCTCAGTCCCCGGGAGCCTCGAGCAGCGCCCTCTTCGTGGCCTCGGCCAGCCACTCCTCAGCCACGTCGAAGCCCCACTGCCGGGGGCCGACCAGGCTGAACCAGGCGTTTTGCCCGAGATGGAACCAGAGCAGGTCGACGGCGCGACACAGGTCCATGTCGGCGCGAAGCGCCCCCAGTTGATCGAGACGCTCGACGATGCCCGTCAGCGCCTTCACGTACTCCGTGGTGGCGGCCTCGAGGACGGCCGCGGCGGTCGGCTCAGCAGGGTACTGAGGAATCACCACGGCCGGCGTGCTCCAGTGCGCGTCATGGGCCTGCCGCGTGCACCGTGCGGTGATGTCGATGACCTGGCGCGGGTCGTCGGTCGCGGCGATCGCCCGCATCGTGATCTCCACGTTCGGGTCGTTCACCGCGGGGAGGCGCAGCTCCCGCAGGATGTCTACCTTCTGGCCGGTACTGCTGTACACCGTTCGGACCGCGACTCGGGCGGCGTCGGCGATCTGCGCGACGGTGACGCAGGAGTGGCTGCTGCCCACCGTTCACCTCACGCTACGCCTGCCTTGTACGCCTATTGACCCTGTCCGGCCCCTGGCGGTACCGCGGGCTACGGGGAGCGGAGTCGGGGACGCGCGCGGCTGCGTCGGTGGCTGGCAGGGTGGCCCGCCGGCGGCGAGCCGCATGAGATCAGTGGTGAAGTCGACGTCCGCGACGCCGCGTTCGGCGCGGGTGGCGTTTCCGCCGAACTGGTACTGACAGCCGGCCCCGGCGGGAAACCGACCGGTGAGCCCGCCGGCGACCTCACCGAGGTCGCGATCCGGGTGCGCGACGGGCTGATCGTGGCCCGCGCCGAAGGACGCAGGGCCGGCCACGCCGTGGCCACCCACACCGGCCGCGTGAACCGTCGGCAGCGTGACGGCGTAAGCCAGGAGGGGCCCACGGCCGAGGCGTGACAGGGCGTGACAGGGCGGGGCGGGGCAGTTGGAGTACGTCCCGCTCCAACCGCCCGGTGAGGTACGGCTCGACCTCACGTCGCCGGGGCCGGCGGACGGCGGCCGGCCCCGGCGACGTACTTGCTCACTCCTCCAGATCGCCCGCCTTCTCCTTCCCCTCGCGGGTGTACAGCAGCAGGAAGGCGAAGACACCGGCCAGTCCGGCCAGTCCGCAGACGAACTCGGCGACGTCGGAGCCGAACGTCGTCATCAGCGTGGCGGAGCCGACGGCGATGGCCAGCGTCTGGCCCGCGACCACCACGAATCCACCGACCAGGAAGAGAATGATCAGAACGCGGGTGGCGTTCAGACAGAACGTGTACATCCTCGTACTCCTTATCCCGGAATCCATATCGCTCCCACCACGATCAGGACGCCCATCAGATACGACGGCACGAGGTAGTAGAGCGTCACAGGAACGAAGATCTTCACCGGATTGATGGAGGCGATCCCGGCGGCCACGTACAGGGGCGCGGCGCCCGGTGGTGAGCAGCCCTCGGACGAGGCCCACACGATGACGGCGGCGAAGGCGATGTACGGGGAGACGTCGGCCGCCGTCAGGGCGGCGAAGGCGACGGGGCCGACGGCCGCGAGCGTGGAGGTCGTGTTCAGCGGGCCCGCGACGATCACGACGATCAGTCCGACCACCAGGGCGGCCACGATCTGCGGCACACCCTCCAGGCGGTTCAGATAGGGGGTGAGCTGTTCGCCGATCCCCAGCGTCTCCAGCACGTTGGAGGCCGCGAAGGCCGCGACCATCGTGACGCCGATCAGGCCGAGCTTGGGGCTGATCTCCGACAGCAGCTTCCACCACTCCCCGCCGCCGCGCGGGAGCGCGCTGCGCTCGACGATCAGTCCGGCGATCAGCATCACCACCGGCAGCCAGAGCAGCAGCGGTACGGCGTCGGCGACGTCCAGCCCGCCCAGCCGGTCCCCGATGATGTCGCTCGTCGGGGACGCCGTCAGGACGATCGGTACCGCGATGGCGGCGAGAACGATCAGCGAGGTCCAGCCGGCCGCGAACGTCCGGCGCAGCGGATGGATGTCTTCGGGTGCCATCGCGCCCACGCCGCGCCGTTTGACGATGACGTAGGCGATGACCAGCCGCATCGCGACCATCCAGATGCCCGTGACGAAGATCGTGCCGACCACGTCCCGCGCGCTGAGGACGGGCAGTACGGTCGGCGCCGCGAGCAGGATGAAGAAGGCGCCGCTGAATGGGAAGGTGGCGCCGACGCCCGCGTTTCCGGCCAGGACCAGTGCGGCGGTCTCACCGCTGGCCTTGGAGCGCTTCATCCAGGGGATGGTGATGGACCCGATGGTCGCCACGATCGCCGCGCCGTTGTGCGCGACGGCGCCGAAGAGACCGGCGGACACCGTCGCCGCGTAGGCGGAGCCGCCCGTGCGGCGGCCCAGCAGCGAACTGAGGATGTCGATCATCCGCTGGACAAGGCCCGTTCTGGTCAGCAGTTCGCTGACGACGACGAAGGCCAGTGCGGCGAAGGTGATGTCGGACTTCAGCCCTTCGACCAGGCTGTCCCAGGCGACGCGCGGCGCGTCCGTGCCGGCGAACGCGGCGCAGGCGAGGAAGCCGATGACCATCGCCTCGCCGATGTTCCGCTTGACGCCCACGTTCCACACGAGGATGGCCCCGATGAAGGCGATCAGGGCGAATATCGCGTTCATGGGCGGCACCGGTGGGCGCGGCAGGGCAGACGGAGCGGCCAGGGGGCCGCGTACCGCTCAGTCCAGCGGTGGGACGTCGAGTCCCGCTTTCCGGTACGCATCTCTGGCCTCCTCTCCGGTGAGGAAAGTGTGCAGGTCGCGGGCCCAGCTCCGTCCGACGGCCCCCGTGCCCAGCCCGACGGAGAACTCGGTGATGTGCTGGGCCCCCTCCGGCAGTGGTCCCACGACCTCGGCCTCGGGGACGAACAGCAGCTCGCTCATCTGCTGTACGGCCAGATCGGCCCGGCCGTCGACCACGGCCAGCGCGGTGAAGCCCTTCTCCACGACCGTGGCCCGCGCGTTGACCTCCTCGGCGATCCCGAGCCGCTCCAGCAGGCCGGCGAAGTAGACCCCGCTGGCCCCGGTACGCGAGTAGGCGACGGAGCGGGCCGAGCACAGCGTGGCGACCAGCGCGTCGACCGTGTCGATCGCGGGCGGTTCGGCGCCGGGAGGCATGGCCAGTCCGATCCCGGAGCTTGCCACGTACCGCAGCGAAGGACCGTCGATCACACCTGCCTCGACCAGCGCCGGGAACGAGCCGGTCACCCCGACCATGACATCGGGCCGGGCGCCGGCCTCGACTCTCCTGAGCAGCACGTTCGTCGGGTCGTACACGCCTTCCACGGCGATGCGGGTCCGTTCGGTGAACGCCGCGAGGAGGACATCGTCGAGGGCTTTCTTCACCGCGAGCGCGCTGAAGAGGGACACCGTGTGCGGTGTATCCGGGGACATCTTCGTCCTTTCAGATGGGTGACGGAGGAGCGGCCCGGAGAGCTGATCCGGGCATGGGGCATCGCGCCGGGGCGATGCCCGGTCGGCGAGGGGGGTTCTCAGATGGTCAAAGGAGCGTCGGGCGCAGTGCCCGGCGCTGGGGCGGCGTGAGCGGCCGGACGGCGGCGCCACGCAGCAGGAGGAAGATCTTCGCCGTCTCCTCGATCTCCTGGGCCGCCTCCAGCGCGCGCCCCGGATCCGGCGCGGCGGCGACCGGTCCGTGGTTGCTCAGGAGCAGCGCGGCGTGCTCGCCGGCCAGCGCCTCGGTGACGGCGGCCAGCCGGCTGTCGCCGGGCGGGAAGTACGGCACCATCGGCAGACGCCCGACGCGCATCGCGTAGTACGCGGTCAGCGGCGGCAGGACATCGTCGGGGTCGACGTCGGACAGGCACGAGACGGCCGTCGCGTATGTGGAGTGGGTGTGCACCACGGCCCCGTCCCGCGGTCTGGCGCGCAACATCGCCGCGTGCAGGAACGCCTCCTTGGACGGCTTCGGTCCCGACACGGGGTTCCCGTCGGTGTCGATGACGGACAACTCGTCGGCGCGTACGGTGGCCAGGCTCGACCCGGTGGGTGTCACCAGGATGTGCTCGCCGGCGCGTACCGAGACATTGCCCGTGCTGCCGTGGGTGAGTGACCGGGCGGCGACGGCCCGCGCGGTGGCGATAAGGAGGCCCCGCTCGTGGTCGTCGCCCCGGCCGCTCACGTCGTTCCTCCCGGCTGCCCCGGGGCGGCGGAGACGTCGGTGAGGAGGTCGGGGCCGCCGAAGTTGCCGGACTTGAGGAGCAGCGCGAGAGGCCGGCCGCCCAGGGGATGGATCCAGGGCACGCCGCGCGCGGCCTCCGCGCCGACGCGTGCGCCGGTGACCCCGAGTGCGTTGACCACCGCGCCGGAGGTCTCGCCCCCGGCCGCGATCAGCCGGTGTACGCCGCGCCCGGCCAGTCCGGAGGCGATCAGCCCGGTGGCCTTCTCCAGCACGGCGGCCGACCGCTCCGTGCCCAGCGCGCGCTGTACCTCGCGGAGCCGTTCGGGGTTGACGGAGGAGTACAGCACGGGTGCGCCGCCACCGGCGGGCAGCGCGTCGTACCAGGCGAGCGCGGCGTCGGCGAGCGCCACCGGATCGGGTACGGCCACCGCGTCCAGGTAGTACATGGGCCTGCCCGCGTCCGCGAGCGCCGCGATCTGCTCCAGGGTGCGGCGGGAACAGCTCCCGCTCAGCACGGCGGCCGGCCCGTGTGGTGCGTCCCCGGTGTCCCCGGTGTCCCCGGTGTCCCCGGCCCGCGCTTTCTTCGCGCCGGTGGCGCGGGCGTGCGCCAGTCCCGCGGCCAGCCCGGCGGCGCCCGCGACCAGCGGCGCGTCCGCGACGGCCCG
Organism: Streptomyces sp. NBC_01506; assembly: GCF_045040295.1. NCBI lineage: Bacteria > Bacillati > Actinomycetota > Actinomycetes > Kitasatosporales > Streptomycetaceae > Streptomyces > Streptomyces sp. NBC_01506. Next base: position 899,153 of record NZ_CP109422.1, read on the forward strand.
GCCGAGCACGCGCAGGTCGCTCTCCTCGATCCCGTCGACCAGTACGTAGCGCGCGCCGCCCGCCGCGGCGTCCCGCAGCGCGGCGCGTACCGCGGCGGGCCCCTGCCGTACGGTGCCGAGCCCGATCAGCGCCACCCGCTCGCGCGTCTGCGCACTCAGCAGCCGGGGCAGATACGAGTCCGTCATCGGCGTCACCGGATGGTCACGCATGTGCGACTCACCGAGCAGGACGTCTTCCACGAACAGCCGGCCCTGGTACTGGCTCCGCCGGTGTTCCGGCGAACTCGGCGTCAGCGCCACGTATTTGGCGCCCGTCGCGTCGGCCAGCGCGTCCAGGACCGGGCCGATGTTGCCGCGCGGCGTGGAGTCGAACGTCGAGCAGAACTTGAAGTAGAGCTGTCCCGCGCCTTGTTGCCGCAGCCACGCCAGCGCGGCCATGGAGGACTCGACGGCGTCGGCGGCGGGCACCATCCGGCTCTTCAGCGCGACCACCAGGGCGTCGTGCTCGGGCAGTTGGCCGGGGGGCGTGCGGGCGCCCGCGCCCCTACCGTCCGGCACGCCGAAGAACAGCAGCGTCTCCAGTCCGGCGCGGCGCAGTGCCACCGCGACATCGGTCGCGCCGGTGAAGTCGTCGGCGATGACGCCAAGTGGTGCGGTGCCGCCGGTCAAGTCGGTTGTGTGGAACGTGTCCTGATGGTCACTCATACGGGCCTCCCGGTGAGGGCGGAGCGCAGGGCCACGGCCGCGGCCTGCGGACCGGAGATGACGGGCAGGCCCAGCGCGGCGGACAGCGGCGCGGCGGCGGGCGCCAGCGAGTACTGGGCGAGCAGCACCGCGTCGGCCTCCGCGGCGTACGGCTCACACGCCTTCCGCAGCGCCTCGGCCAGCGCGGGGGTGTCACCGCGGCGGGCCGCGTCGAACGCGTCGGGCGCCACCACACCGACCGCCCGGGTCGAGGAGCCTGCCGCCTCGGCGGCTGCCGAGAGACGGGTCACCGAATCGCGCATCGCGGCCTCGAAGGAGGCGAGCACCAGTACGCGGCCGAAGCCCGGGGAGAGCGCCTGCCGGAAGGCCGCGGTGTCGGGTGCCAGCAGCGGAACCCCGGTCTCGATCTCGTCGGTGACAGGGCCGTACAGCGAGCAGGTCAGCAGCACCCCGTCGGCCCCGCCGGCCAGCGCGTACACGATCAGCCCGCGCATCCGGTCCACGAGGCCGGGCGGCAGGGGCCCTTCGGCGGGCGCGTCGGCGAGCAGCCGGTCGTCCAGCAGGTTCCACGGCTCGGCCGCCGGGAATTCCTCGGCCAGTCCCGCGACCGCCGGGGCGACGGCGGTGGGGGTGGCACTGATCAGCGCGATCCTCGGGGCCCGGCCCCGGTCCCGCTCCCCGCCGCTCACCGGGACTCCTCCCCCGCGGTGTCCGCGACGGCGGTCAGCTCGGTGAGCCAGGACAGTCCTTCGACCGTGCCGTGGGCCGGTCGGTACTCGCAGCCGATCCAGCCCGGGTACGAGGCGTCCAGCAGCGTGCCGAAGACGCGCGGCCAGGAGATCTCGCCGCTGCCCGGCTCCGTCCGGTCCGGTGGGTCGGCGATCTGGATGTGCCGTACGCGGGACCGCTGTTCGCGCAGGGTCGGGACGAGATCACCTTCCTGGACCTGTACGTGGTAGATGTCCAGGAGCAGGCCGATTCCGTCCCCGCCGAGCGCGTCCACGACAGCGGCGGCCCGCGCCTGGGTGTCCAGCAGGAAGCCGGGCACGTCACGGCTGTTCTGTGCCTCGACGACCAGGCACACTCCCGTTCCGCGCGCCCGCTCGACGGCCCAGGCGAGATTGCCGACGAGCGTGGCGAAGGCGAGGTCGTGGCTGACGTCGGGCGGCCGTACACCGCCCACCACATGGAGGAAGTCGCTGCCCAGCTCGACCGCGTGGTCGAGACCGCGCTCCAGGTCGGCGCGGAAGCGAACGGCGTCCCCGGGCAGACAGGCCGAGCCCGCGCGCCGGGGTGAACCCGGCTCGCCCACCGGCGTGTTGATCAGGACCTGGTGCAGGCCTGCGTCGGTGAGGCGTCCGCGCAGCCGGGCGGCCGGGTACGGGTAGGGGTCGGCGTACTCGACACCGGTGAAGCCCGCTGCCGCGGCGGCGTCGAACCGCTCCTCGAAGGGGACCTCGGTGAACAGCCACTTCAGATTCGCGTCGAAGCGCAGCCCGTTCGGCGCCCGCATCAGCGCGCTCCGGTGTGGGCCGCGTAACCGGGGTTGACCAGATGCGCCGGTTCGCGTCCGGCGAGCAGGTCGATCACCTGACCGGCGGCCATGGCCCCGGACCTGGCGCGGGCCTCGACGGTGGCGGCGCCGATGTGCGCGGTCACCAGGACGCTGTCCAGCGCCCGCAACCGGCTGTCGGCGGGCAGCGGTTCGGTCTCGACCACGTCGAGCGCGGCGCCGGCCAGCCGGCCGGCCTCGATCGCGTCGGCGAGGGCGTCCTCGTCCACGACCCCGCCCCGGGCGGTGTTGATCAGATACGCGCCGGGCTTCATGCGGTTCAGCGCGGCGGCGTCGATCAGATGCCGGGTGGTCTCGTCCAGGGAGATGTGCAGGGTGAGGAAGTCCGCCTCGGCCAGCACTCCGTCCAGGGGCCGCCCCTCGGTGCCGGTCTCCGCCAGGAAGTCCTCGTCCAGCCAGGGGTCGTGGGCGACGACGCGCATGCCGAGCGCGAGTGCGGCGCGGGCGACGGTCTTGCCGATGGAGCCCAGACCGACGACGCCGAGCGTCGCGCCGTACAACTCCCGTCCGCTGTCCTGCGCCCAGCCGCCGGCGCGTACGGCGGCGAGGTTCTGGGGTATGCGCCGGGCGCAGTTCAGCATCAGCGCCAGGACGTGTTCGGCGACGGACACCCGGTTGGCGCCCGGTGTGAAGGTGACGGCGACGCCCTGCCGGGTCGCCGCGGCCACGTCGATGTTGTCGTAACCGACGCCGCAGCGGCCGAAGACCTTCAGTCCCGGCGCCGCCTCGATGACCTCGGCGGGGAAGGCGTCGGTGCCGGCGACGACGCCCGCCGCGTCCGCGACACAGTCCGCCAGGGTGCGTCCGTTGGCCTCGCGGTCCGCGCGCCGGGCGAAGACCGTCTCCAGACCGGCGTCCCGGAGCATCTTGTCGACCGCTCCCCCGGGTTCGAGATACGGCGTGGTGACGACCACCCGGGACGCACGTTTCTTCGGGGGCTGCTGCGTCATGACACGTCCTCTGTGCTCTGCGCTCTCGCGTCGGCGGTCCATCTCAACAGCTCAGGACCATAATATAGGATTCACTCAAATACTATAGCCGCGCCAGAACGCGTGTGATCATGGCGAGAGACGGTCGCGCTACCATCGGGCGACGAAGGAGGCTCGCATGACCAGGCGCCCGTCCGAACGGCAGCCTTTGGCCGACCAGATGTACGACGTGCTGCTCGGGCAGTTCATGGACGGACTGTGGTCACCGGGCCAATCGCTCAACATCGGGGCCCTGACGCGCGAGTTGAACGTCAGCCAGACCCCTCTGCGCGAGGCTCTCGCCCGGCTGGAACACACCGGACTGGTACGCCGCGAGGCGCTCAAGGGCTACCGGGTCGCCCCCCTCTTCAGCGAGACCGAGCTGATCAAGCTGATGGACGCACGGCTGGTCCTGGAGCCGACCCTCACCTACGAGGCGGGCCGCCGCACCACCCCCGAATTCCTCCAGGAAGTCGCCGCGAGCATCGAGGAGTTGCGCCGCTGCGCGGAGGGGGACGGCTCACAGTCGGTACGCGCCTACCTGTCGGCCGACGAACGCTTCCACTTCCTGATCGCCAGGCAGTCGGCCAACCCCTTCCTCGAATCGGCCTACCGCTCGCTGGGCGGCCATGTGCAGCGCTTCCGCCTGTTCACCGAACTCGGCTCCTCCGACGCGGAGTCGCCCGCGCACGACCACACCGCCGTGTACGACGCCCTGGCGGCCGGCGACGCGGAGGGCGCGGCCGACCGTATGCGGCAGCACATCGAGAACGCGAAGGCGCGCGCGCTGAAGGACCGCCAGGCCGTCACGGTCGACTGACAGCCCGGCGGCCCCGGTCGGGGGCGACCGGATCAACGAGTCCGCCCTGGCCCTGCGACTCGGTGTCAGCCGTGGCCCGGTCCGGGAGGCGTGCCGCCATCTGGAGCGGACCAAGCTGGTCGAATTCCGTGCCAACCGCGGGATGTTCGTCCGCGAGATCACCGTCGAGGAGGCCGCCCAGCTCTACGACATCCGGGCCAGCCTGTTCGGCCTGGCGGGACGGCTGGCCGCGGCACGGGTCGGCGCCGCCGAGGCCCAGGCGCTACGGGCCACGGCGGACAGCCTGGACAAGGCCGACAGCATGGACGACTACTACCCGCTGAACGTCGGCCTCCACCGGCACCTGGTCGCCCTCTCCGGCAGTCCGAGACTGGTCGAGCTGTACGACGGGGTCTCCAAGGAGCTGCATCTGTTCCGCCGGCACGGGCTCGAACCCGGCGCCGCCCGGCGCACCTCCAACGAGCAGCACCGTCGCATCATCGACCAGCTCGAGGCCGGCAACGGCGAGGACGCCGCCCGCCTGATGGAGGCGCACATCCTCGCCGGCAAGAACCGCATGCTGGCCGAGCACGACCGGCCGCGCCCCTGAGGGACCGGCAGGCGGAATTGCCCGGCCGGCCCGTACTCAGGCAGCTCCGGCCCGTGCTCAGGCCGCTGCCAGGAAGGCGGTGAGGCCGTCCAGGAGCATGTTGCTGCCGAACTTGGACTGGTCGCGCTCCTCGGCGCTGTCGAAGGTCTGCGACAGGGCGATCCGGGTGTGGTCGCCGTCGGCGGCCAGGTCCACGTTCATCAGGGCCATCTCCTCGCGGCCCGGGACGCTCATGCCGATCACCAGTCGCTTGTTCTCCACGACCTCGACATAACGCCCGGACAGCGGGACGCGCGTGCCGCCGGGGATGACCATGACGGAGCTCCAGGCGCCGCCGGGCCGGACGTCCAGGACGACGTCCTCGGCGTTGGCCCACTGCCCGTACTCGTCGGCGTGGGTCCAGGCGGCCCAGACCTGCTGGACCGGCGCCTGAAGGGTGCGGGTGAGGGCGTAGTCGAAACCGGTGGTGGTCATGTCTGACTCCTTCTGTTCGATCCCGCGTGGGCGGGGCCGGGACTCTCTTTCGCGGAGAACGTCGGAGCCGATGACACGTTCTCGACACCGTCATGCCGAGAACACCGCACCGGATCCGTCCCAGGGGTAGGAACGGCCCACGACGGGTCGCGTGACTGAGGAAAACTCATGATCCACCGGATGGATCACGTCGGCGTCGTGGTCGAGGACCTCGCGGCGGCTGTCGCGTTCTTCGTCGAGCTGGGCATGGAGGTGGAGGGCGAGGCGACGGCGAGGGTGACTGGGTGGACCAGCTCGTCGGGCTGGACGGGTGTCCGGGCGGACATGGCCGTCGTACGGACCCCGGACGGCCACGGCCCGGTCGAGCTGTCGACGTTCCGATCGCCGGTGTTCACGGCCAGCGCGCCGAGAGCGGCGGTGAACACCCCGGGCATCCCCCGCCTCACGTTCGTCGTCGACTCCGTCGACGGCGTTCTCGACCGGCCGCGCGCCCACGGCGCCGAACTCGTGGGTGAGGTGGTGCGGTACGAGGACATCTGCCGCTACGGCTACGTCCGTGGCCCCGCCGGGGTCATCATCGGGCCGGTCGAGGAGCTGAAATGAACCAGCCGCGCCGTCAGTTGGTTCCGTACCGCACTTCCGCCGCAGAAGGGACCGCCTGTCGTGGCTGTCGCCGATGACCTCGACCACGCCACCGAATCGCAATGGGAGTGGGTCGCCGAGCGGACCCGTACCTATCCGGCCTCGGGCGGCGCCGAGGGACACGAATAGAACGGCGTCCATGTGCTCGTACTCGCCACAACAGGACGCCGGACCGGCATCGCGCGCCGTACGTGCCTGATCTACGGCACCGAGGGCGCGGACTTGGTGGTCGTCGCCTCAAAGGGCGGTGACGACGAAGACCCCGCGTGGTTCAAGAACCTCCGGGCGGACCCGAGCGTCGGTGTGCAGGTCGGCGACCGCCGGTTCACCGCCCGCGCCCGCGTGGCGTCCCCGGCCGAACGCTCGCCCCTGTGGCGCCGGATGGCGGGCATCTTCCCGCTGTACGACGAGTACGCGCAGAAGACCGATCGCGAGATACCGATCGTCCTGCTCACCCCGCAGAGGTTGTGACGGCCCCTCCTCCCCCAGGCTCACGGCGGACCGGCGGACGCCGGGCTGTACGGCGCGCCGTACATGCGTCGAGGCCGTGGAGCAGCATCCTTCGACCGGGGCGGTGCGCCACCGCCGTACGTGACTGCGTCGGGAGTCGAACAGCATGCGGGACCATGAGGCCGCTGAGGGCCATGAGGACCACGGCCGATCCTGCGGGGCGAACCCGACGGGTGCGCGTGACTGGGGCCGGGGCGCCGAGACCCCCGAGGAGCGCGCCGACCGGCGCTGGGGCGATCTGCTCCAGGAGTTGAGGGTCGCTCAGACGGGGGTGCAGATCCTGTTCGGGTTCCTGCTCACCGTCGTCTTCCAGCAGCGCTTCACGGCCCTGTCCGACACCGACCGGCACATCTACACGGTGACCGTGATCCTGGGCGCGGCCACCGTGGGAGCGCTGGTGGGGCCGGTGTCGCTGCACCGCGTGCTCACCGGCCGACGGCTCAAGCCGGAAACGGTTCTCCTGGCATCCCGGCTGACCATCCTCGGGCTGGTCCTCCTGCTGTGCACCATGACGTCGTCACTGCTCCTGGTGTTGCGGCTGACGGTCCAGGGCAGTTGGGCGGCCGGGTTGGTCGGAGTGATGGCGCTGTGGTTCGTCATCTGCTGGTTCGGCCTCCCGCTGTGGGCCAGGCATCGGGGCAACCCGGCCGACGGCTGAGCAGCCACCGCCCGTACGCCGGCGGAGGGCAGTTCGGCGGACCGACGTACAGCGTGGCCGACCTGGAGCAGTGGGACGCCCACTTCCCCGACCACCCGCTGACCCTCGTACGCGCGGCGCTGCGCCGCGTCACGCCGACGGTCACGCTCGACGAACAGTTCAAGGCCCAGCCGCCGTTCGCCGGACCGAACCCGCCGCACTCCGTGGCCGGACACCGACCGTGGCGGCGGCGCAATCCGCACCTTGTCGGCCGATGTGGCGCGGTGAAACATGAACGGATCAGATGACGCAGCCATGACATGAGATGACACGACGGAGGATCCCGTGACCCGTACCCCCGCCCCTCGCGCCCAACTGGCCGCCTTGGCCTGCGGACTGCTGGCCGCCACCGCACTGACCGCGCCGAGCGCCGCGGCCGACGCCCCGGACGCGAGAAGACCCACCGCGACCCAGCTCAGCGCCGCGCACACCGCCCTGGCGCGGGCGGATGTCTCGGGCAGCGCGTGGTACACCGACGCCGCGACCGGCACCGTGGTGGTCACCGTGGACAGCACGGTCGACGGCGGCGAACTCACCGCACTCACCGAAGCGGCGACAACTCCCGCCGGGGCGCCCGAGATCAACCGCACCAGCGGGAAGTTCAGCAAGCACATCGCAGGCGGCCAGTACATCCAACTGCCCGGCGGCGTCCGGTGCTTGGTCGCCTTCAACGTGCAGGACAGCGCGGGCGTCAAGTACGCCCTGACCGCCGGCCACTGCACCGACACGGGTGACATCTCCAGCATCGGCACCACCGTCAACTCCAGCTTCCCCGGCAACGACTACGCCCTCATCCGCTACACGGACCAGAGCGCCGCCCAGGGTTCCGTCTACCTCCAGAACGGCACCTTCCAGGACATCACCACCGCTGCCGCTCCCCTCGTCGGACAGCGGGTCAGCACCAGCAGCCCCACATCGGGCGTTCGGAGCGGCACGGTCACCGGACTGAACGCCACGGTCAACTACGGCGCGGACGGAGTCGTCACCGGCCTGATGCAGACCACCCTCTGCTCCGAGCCCGGCGCCAGCGGCGGCCCGGTTTTCGCAACCACCAGCGCCATCGGCCTGATCTCCGGCGGCAGCGGCAACTGCGGCTCGGGCGGTACGACCTTCGCCCAGCCGGTGATCGAACCACTGGCCGCCTACGGTGTGTCCGTCTTCTGACGGCACCCGCGCCTCGCGTGAGGGAACGCCACGACATCTCCGGGCCGGACCGGGTACAACCATCCCCGCCGTTCGAGGGTCTACCAAGTACGAGCAAACCACGCTCGGAGTAACAAGGGGGAAATAATGGGAATCATGCGCAATGTCGCTGCCGCAGGAGCGTTGACCGCGCTCGTGGCGGGTACCACGGCCGCGTTCGGTGCCACCGCCCACGCCGCGCCCAACGTCACACCGCAGGGAGTCTGCGGCAGCGCCTACAAGACCGTGAACTCGGCTCCCATCGGTTCGCTGGGCACGGTCTACCTCACGTACAACTCGACGAACGGCAAGAACTGCGTCGCGACCATCCGCACCAACCCGGGCACCGTCAAGGCCATGTCGACGTACGTCTACGTGCCCTCCACCGATGAGTGGGCCGGCGACTCCGGGGACTTCACGTCGTACGCGGGTCCGAGCCGTGTCTACGGCAAGGGCTACTGCGTGAGCTGGGGCGGCAACATCGCCAACGTGTACGTCTCGGTGGAGAACTCCAACTGCGCGGCCCTGAAGGAGCACCGGAGCACCACGATCCGCTGACCCCGGATCAGCTCCACGGCGACGAGTTCGGGGGAAGGAACTCCGCCCGGTCGGGGAAAGCAGTGTGCCGCCGCCAGTGACTGGCGGCGGCACACTGCTTGGGCGGGCGGAGGGCCGCCGGACGCCGGCCCGAGGATCAGTGGCGTCCGACGGAGGGAATCGTGAACGACGCCGGGCCGGCCGGCAGTTCGACCGTGTACTGGCGCAGGTAGGTGTCCAGGAACGGTGAGCGGGCCCCGGCGGTCGGGCGGTCGTCGGCCGGGCTGTCCAGGGCCAGTTCGACCCGCGCGCTCTTGACCTTGATCGTCTCGCCCGAGGGCGTGTCGCGCCATGAACCTGTCTGGATGGAGCCGATCTCCAACGCGAGGACGTGCCCGGAGAGCAGGGTCCAGTCGGTCGCCTTGAGGTCGACCGTCACCCTGCCGGAGTCCAGCAGGGAGACCTGCTCGTCGAACATGACGGCGGTGCCGTCCGGGGCGACGTCGTACAGCTTGAGCATGACGTTGCCCGTGCCCTTGGCGGTCAGGGAGACCTGCGGGGTGCCGGTGACACGCACGGCCCGCTCGACCGGCTTGGACCACACGAAGAAGCTGGACGTGGTCTCACCGGCTTTCTGGCGCTTCGCCTGCCCCTCGGCCAGGCCCTTCGGCGCGGCCGGGTCGAGCGCGGGGGCGTTCTCCATGTCCCATTCACCGGAAGGCTGTTCGCGGGGACCCGACGTCGACCCGCCGGACGGGGCCAGACCGACGCGTGCGGAGGCACCGCCGTCGTCCACGTACGAGCCGTCGCCGAGCGGGAGGGTGACGGGCCGTTCCACGACGGGCCACGTCTTCTGGGCACGCCAGGTGCCGGTGGAGTCCTGGACCGAGTAGGCGGGGTAGTCGACCTTCGGTTCGACGCCCTTGAGGTACTGGTCGTAGAAGGAGAGCGTCTCCTCGTACCAGCCCTCGCGTCCCATGGCCAGGCGCCCGTCGCCGGTGACGTCACCGCCGCGCACGTGGTCCCACTGGCCGAGCCATCCGCGCTCGGGGCCCTTGTGATTGGCGAGGTATTCCTGCATCTCCTCGGGCTTGGTGTTGTTCTCGATGAACCCCTGCGTGACGAACAGCGGGGTGTCGGTGTGCTTGGCCATCCCGGCGAGGTCGCGGGAGGTCCAGTGCTTGTCCCGCTGGTCGGCTATTCGGTATCCGGCCGAGTTCTCCGTGAGGCACTGCGGATGGGTCTCCTCCCACCGGGAGTTGGCCAGATAGCGCGGATCGTCGTCCGCCATCTGGTCGACGGTGGCGATGGAGTTGTACGCGTTGGCGGTGCCGGTGACGTTCGGGCGGGGCACACCGTTGGAGTAGATGTACTGGTACATGTCCCACACGGGCTCCTGCGCGACGACGGCCTTGAGCGCCCGCTGGTCCAGGTTGTTGCCGATGAGGCCGGTGAGGGCGTCGTACGACTTGCCGTACATGCCGACCGCACCGGTGGACCACGGCTGCTTGGCCGCCCAGTCGACGGCGGCCTTGACGTCGGCCTGCTCGCCCGGTCCGCCCCAGTCGAGGCAGCCGGTGGAGCCGCCGAAGCCGCGCAGGTCCACCATGACGAAGGCGTATCCCTCGTCGAACAGGTCCGTGCCCTCGATGAAGTCCTGGAAGCGGTCCGAGGGACCGGTGTGCGTCCAGTCCTCGACGCCGGTCTGCCCCGAGTGGCCGAAGTACGGGCCGATCGACAGAATGACGGGCACGCGCTTCTTCTTGGCCAGTGCCTCGGGGAGCAGGACGTCGGCGTGCAGTTCGGTGCCGGAGTCGTCGGAGGACGGGAAGTAGCTCTGCGTCCAGACGGAGCCCTCGGGGACGCGGTCGTTCTCCGCGTGCGTGACGGGGGCGGTCGCGGTGGCGACCGCACCCGCCCGATCCTGCGCCGCGGCCACGGGGCCGGTCAGCGTGCCGGTCAACGCGAGAGCTGCGACGAGCGATGAGGCGGCCCAGGCGGTCGCGCGACGTCTTTTCACATGCGTCTCCCAGAGTCGTGGGTGCGGAACGGAGCGGGCTGTGACGGTCGAGCGGTGGCTCTGACCTGCGGTGGAGGAGGCGACGGCAACTCCCCTGCCTCTCGGGAGAGTTGTGTAGTGAACATGACCGGAACTGACGGCGAGGCAGCTTACGATCATCGGTAAATCACGTCAACGGGGCGGCGCGTGAGATGTGGGCCACCGATCCCGGCCCGGCCGGCGCGAGGCCCTGGGCGGACTCTTGCCGTTCCGAGGGTCGGTCTCGACGGGTGGCCGGAAGACGGCCTTGGTGAGGCGGGGTGCGATGAGAGAATGCCCCTTGTCAGGGCCATGCCCTTTCGTGCGGTAGGTCCCCATCGGTTCTCCAACTCCTCGTGGGAGGAAGACGTGAGCACCACGCGCACCAACCCCCTCAGACGCACCGCCCAACGCTTCCGGCGGCCCGTAACCGCCCTGGCCGCGCTCACCCTGTCGGCCGCACTGGGGCTGGCCGGCCCCCAGGCGGCGCAGGCCCAGCCGCGGACGTTCAGCGCCACCGAGCTCGCAGCCGCGGGCGACGCCGTACTGGCCGCCGACATCGCCGGAACGGCCTGGGGCGTCGACGAGGCGACCGGCACCGTACTGGTCACGGTGGACCAGCGCGTGTCGGCCGCGGACATCGCCCAACTGCGCGACAGCGCGGGCGCGCGGGCCGACGCCTTGACCTTCGAGCGCACCGCCGGCACCTTCCGGCCGCACCTCCAGGGCGGCGAGCCGGTCTACAGCGGCGGAAGCCGCTGCACCGCCGGATTCAACGTACGGGCCGGCAGCGCCGACTACTTCGTGACCGCGGGACACTGCACCCAGGCCGTCTCCACCTGGTACACAAACCCATCGCTCACCACGGCCATCGGCCCGACCGCGGGCAGCAGCTACCCGGGCAACGACTACGGCATCGTCCGGTACGCCAATCCCGCGGTGCCCCGGCCCGGAACGGTCAACTGCAACGGCACGATCATCGACATCACCGGCCCCGCGAACCCCACCGTCGGCCAGTCCGTCTCACTGGCCGGCGGCACCACCGGCTGCCACGGCGGCGGCAGCATCACCGGCACCAACGTCACCGTCAACTACGGCAGCGCGGTCGTCAGCGGCCTCATCCGCACCAACCTCTGCTGCGAGCCCGGCGACAGCGGCGCCCCGGTGTTCACCATCACCGGCAACGGCACGACAGGGCTGGCCATCGGCGTGCTCTCGGGCGGCTCCGGCAACTGCACTTCGGGCGGCACGTCCTTCGTCCAGCCGATCAACGAGATCCTCGCCGTGTACGGCGCGGTCCTCACCTGATCCGACCTCGCCCGGCCCGCCCAATGCCGGGCGGGCCGGGCGGGTATCACTTCGTGCGGAACTTCAGCACGGCCCCGTTCTTGTCGACGGCGACGGCCTTGATGGTGAGTTCTCTGCCGTCCGGTTCGCCGAACGCTCCGCCTCCGCCGGCGCCTGTCCAGACCTCCCCCACCGCGCCTTCGGGGTCGTTGTTCCGCACCGTGCCCTTGGTCTCCGACAGCGACACGCGTACCTTCCATGCGCCGATGGCGACGAGCTCGGCCCCGACCGGCGCATCGCCGAGCGGATCCGCGAGGGCCTTGACCCCGATCGCGCGGTCCGCCTTCATCGTCCTGAAACGCTCCGTGGCCTCGCACATGTGGCCGGCCCACTTCACCAGCGCCCCGCTCGGCTCGGCGGACTTGGACGCGGCCGACTTCGACGCACCCGCCGCGGCCCCCGCCGTACTCTTGCCGTCCGCCGTGTCCGACGAACACCCACCGGCGGCCGGCGTGACACCGACAGTCAGTAGGGCGACGCGCCCCGCCCTCGTCTTCACCGGCACTGTCCTTCCGATTCTTCTCCACCGCTTCGGCCCAGCCGCTCGCCACTGTCGGGCCGGACCTCCGGGTTCCTCTGACGATCCGGATCAGTCACCCGAACGGACGGAAATGGTCCGATGGAAATCGTCAATCGGTGGACATCTCCGTCCAGTTGAAGACCGTCCGGTGGGAGAAGTACGTCCGCCGCATCTCTTCCCCCGCCGTGCGGTAAAGCCGGGCACTCCTGGTGTCGATGGCGTTCCGGCAGGTGAGAGCGGTCTGCTCGGAGTGGTCCAGGAAGGTCGTCCAGTACCGTTGGCCGGCCTCGTCGGGTACGGGGAAATAGGCGCGGGCGTCGGCGACGGCGCCCTCGGGCAGGACCCCGGCCGGTCCGCGGGCCGTGCTTCGGGGTGTGCACAAGCCTCTCACCACGGGCCGACATCACCGTGGGCCACGCGTCAGCCTGGTGGCGGTTGTGGCCCCGGTCCCGGTTTGTGCGGCGGGTGGCCGGACGGGATGAGGGCGGGCTGGTAGTGCCTCGTGAAGAGGGTCGCGACCAGGTCGCGGCGGCTGCGGACGCCGGTCTTGTCGAAGATCGACTTGAGGTGGTCCTGCACCGTGTGCCGGGACAGCCGGGCCTGCTCGCTGATCTCGGCCGTGGAGTGGCCGCGCAGGACGAGGGCCGTGATGTCCCGTTCGCGGGGCGTCAGTCCGTACGCGGCGATGATGAGCGCCGCGTGTTCACCCGGCCCGGCGGGCTCGACCACGACGGCGACCTCGGCGGGCGGCTGGTTCTCCAGCCGCCAGGCGTGGAGGCGGACCAGGCCGCGCGACCGGGTGCGTACCAGGGAGGAGAGTGAGTCGGCGGCCCCAGGGGCGCGGACGGCGGCGGCGAGAGCGTATACCGCCGGGGGCAGGTCGGCCGGGGGCGATCCGGCGGTCCGGCCCCGTATCGTACGGCCGTGCGGTGGAAGGTCCTCGAACCAGGCCGCGACCGACGATGTCAGGTGCAGCGGCCGGTATCCGGCGTCCAGCATCACCAGGGCCGGGGAGACGGGCGACGGCTTCTGCTGGGCCCGTTCGGTGAGGTGCAACCGGCGTAACGTCTCGCCGAGGGGCCGGGAGAGGAATGCGGCGAGAGCCAGGGCGTCCGGCCCGATCGGGGGCCCGTCGCCGACACCGATGATGATCGCGCCCCAGGCGCCACGGGAATCGCGCAGCAGGACGCGGAGTTCGTCCTCCAGGCCGAGCGGCCCGATGATGTCCCGGTAGCGCGGGCTGTGTTCCGGCGGGCCGCTGATCTCGCGTCTCAGCAGGCCGACCGGCACGGGTCTTCGTGCCAGGTCCGGAAGGGAGTTGACGTCTCCTTCCCGGTACTCGATGTCGATCATCCGGGGCATCAGTTGCCCCGGTACGGCGTCCCTGTAGTTGCCTCCGGTGTTCATCAGCGTCCACGGGTCGACGGTGATGCCCGCCCATACGTCGGACCGCAGCACCGGGGAGACCGCCGCGATCACCCCGGCGAACATTTCCTCCGCGGTGCGGGCGGCTCTCGCCGCCCGCACCGCGTCGTGCCGGACCCTGCCGAGCCGGCCGCGTCCTTCCATGTCGTCAGGCATGCCCTCAGATTAAGCATGACTTGGCCGCTGATAGCCCAACTACTAAGGAAATAGCACTTGTTGGTCTCGGAAGGAGGGGGCCAGGTCCGGCTTCCCTCCCGCAGGAGCCCGGCCATTCCCGAGGGCGGAGTCCGTCAGGTGATCTGCCAGTGCTGGTTGACCTGGTTGCTCCCGAGGCAGTTCCAGAGCTGGGTCTTGCCCTGGTTCGTACTGATGGTCTCCATCGCCCCGTCGAGGCAGCGGCCGTTGGTCTCCACCGTCACCTGGTACGTGTCAGGGCGGTTGGTGATCGGCTTCATCCGCCAGTGCTGGTTGGTCTGGGCGGCGACGCAGTCCCATACCTGCGTACGGGTGCCGTTGCCGCCGATCGATCCCCAGTCGGCGTCCAGACACAGTCCGCTGGCGGCGTTGCGAAGCTCGTAGTAGCCGCCGGCCTCCGTGTAGACCCAGGCGACGTCCCACTCCTGGGCGGTGTTCGTGGCGGCGCAGTCCACCAGCCGGGTGATCGCGCCCGAGAACGCCCCCATCGCTTGCAGGCAGCGGCCGTTGTACGCGTTCTTCACGGTTACGTCGGCCGCCAGCGCCGCGGGACCGACCGGCGCGGACGCGGGCGCCGCCTGCGCCGGAACGGCGCCGAACACCCATGCCCCGATGGTCACGGCCGACGCCAGGACGGCGCCGAGTAACTTCTTCATGGTTCTCCACCTTGTGTGTTGTCGCGCGACGACGCGCGTACGAGACGTACGGTGCGATGCCGGCACTACGGAGACCCAGCCCCTCGCACCGACCCGCCCAGCGTGACCGGCGGGGCGCCGGGATCCCATCCCAGAAAGGTGGGGACAGAAGAAGCGTTCACAAGGCCGGCCCCGTTGGCGGCGGCCAGATCCCGTCGGCCGACGGGCAGGCGCCAACGGATTCCAACGGGCGGCGATCGGCGCACGCCTGGCAGGCGTCCGGGTATGTCCGCTACCGAAGAGAGGGCTCCGAAGTCCGGCCGGGGCTGCCAGGACCCTCACCAGTTGCGTCCAGGGGATGTGGCCCACGTCCTGTCCGTACCCCCGGCCACTTCGCCCCGGAAGGTGGAACGGCGGGCGGAGCCCCGTCCACGGCGGGCTACGAGTCACGCTCCACAGGCTCTGCCGACCGGCCACGGCTACGGCTACGGCTACGGCTACGGCTACGCGAAGATCGCGTCGATGGTCGCGCCGGCTCGTGGCAGGAAGTGGGAGTACTTCCGCACCGTGAACCCGGGATCGGAATGCCCCGGCCGGCGGGCCAGGGAGACGACCGAAACGGACTATCGCTGTCCCCTGGCACCTCCGGCGCGAACACGCACGACAACCAGAGCCTGGAACCGCTCGTGCGCGGCATCCCGCCGATCCGGTCGCGCCGCGGGCCCCGGCACCGAAGGCCGGCGAAACTGCATGCGGACAAGGGCTACGGTGGCTCAGTCGGCGGGCGATCCGCCACCGCCACCGCGCCGCCCGCAAGGGCATCGAGTCCGCGCAGCGGCCGGGGCCGCCATCGCCGGCCAACTGCCACCGGCTGCACCGCCGCTACAAGCGCAAGGCCGAGCACGTCCTCGCCTTCGTCGGCACAGCAGCGACCTTGATCGGCTACCGGCGCTTGGTGACCCCGCTCACGGCCTGAGCCGGTTCTTCTGCACATCGAAGCAGACCAGCCCCATGGACTCCGCGATGTCCGCCGCGTAGGCCGACGCCTCCTCAGCCATGCTCCACCGCATGGGGAAGCCCCGAGGCGGTCGCCTTGATCACGGACGGCTGCCTCGAACCGGCCCGCTCCCCCTTGGCCTCGGGCACCTCCCCGCCCAAACCCCGCACCCACTGACCCCGGGCAAGCCCCGCGAAATACCCCTGTTACTCGTGCGTAACGCACGGTTTTTCGGTGACATCGGCGACTATGGGCCTCCCTCGGCGGCGTGGCACGGTTGGCGCTGTCGCCGACGAGGGAGGGTGCGTGAACAAGGGATACGCCGTGTTCTGCGACGCGGACCGGAATTTCTACGACTCGCCTCACCACCTGTCCCCCGTCAACGACGCGCACCCGTCGGCCAATTCCGCGGATTCGGCGGATTCGGCCGGCTCCGCCGATGAGACAAACGCTGTTGTACGGGGGACGGGCCAGTGGTACGAAGCCGCCCGCCGCCCCGTACCCGACGGCTGGCAGCGTCATCGCAGTGGTGACTGGCTGGCCCTGCGGCCGGAGGAGCACGAACTGCCCGCCCAGGGTTGGAAGATTCATGTCTCCGCCTGTCTGGACAATGCGGAGTCGATTCTCGAACGGACCATGGCTTACTGCGTCGGCCGTGGTATCGCGTTCAAATTCGTGCCGAGCAGATATCTGCTGCACACCCGGAACGCCAAATACGCGGACCGCAGCGCGAGTGGGAAATTCATCACCGTCTACCCCGAGGACGACGAGCAGTTCGGCCAGGTCGCCGAGGAACTCGACGCCTCGCTGGCCGGCGAGCCCGGCCCGTACATCCTGAGCGACCTCCGGTGGAACACCGGCCCCGTCCATGTGCGTTACGGCAGCTTCACCCGTCGCGACTGCTACGCCGACGGCGTGCTGCGCCCGGCGGTCGAGAACGCCGACGGCAAGCTCGTACCCGACCTGCGCGGACCGGTCTTCCGGATTCCCGACTGGATCACCCCGCCCGACGTGCTGCTCCCCCATCTCCAGGCGCGGGCCGCGACGACCGTCGCAGCGTCGCCGTACATCGTGGAGCAGGCACTGCACTTCTCCAACGGCGGTGGCGTGTACGTCGGCCGCGACAGCAGGACCGGCGAGAAGGTGGTGCTCAAGGAGGCCAGGCCGCACGCGGGCCTGGCGGCGGACGGCGCCGACGCGGTGACCCGGCTCGGCCGGGAGCGGTACGCCTTGGAGCGGCTGTCGGGGCTGGCCTGCACGCCGGAGGTCCGCGACACGTTCGAAGTCGGCGGCCACCACTTCCTGGTGCTGGAGTTCGTGGCGGGAAAGCCCCTCAACTCCTTCTTCGCCGTCAGACATCCGCTGATCGACGCGGATCCCGGAGCCGAGCGACTCGCCGAGTACACGGCGTGGGCGCTGCGCGTGTACGGCCTGGTGGAGCAGGCCGTCGAGGCGGTGCACGCACGCGGGATCGTCTTCAACGACCTGCATCTGTTCAACATCATGGTCTCCGAGGACGAGTCGTCCGTCGTACTGCTGGACTTCGAGGCCGCCGCGCCCGCCGCCGACAACGGGCGGCAGACCGTCGCCAACCCGGCGTTCGTCGCGCCTGCGGACCGGCGCGGTCTCGATGTCGACCGGTACGCCCTCGCCTGTCTGCGCCTGGCCCTGTTCATACCGCTGACCAGCCTCTTCGCGATCGACCGTGAGAAGGCGGCGCATCTGGCGGAGGTGGTGGCGCGGGAGTTCCCCGTCGACCGTGCCTTCCTGGACGACGCGGTGGCGGAGATCATGCGCGTCCCGGGCCGGGACCGGGACCTTGGCCAGGACGCGGACCGGGGTCTGGGCCGGGAGACAGGGGCCGGCGCGAGCGCGCGGGCGCGGTCCGTCACACCGGCCGAACCCCGTATCCCGGCCGTGTCCTACCTGCCGGCCAAGCCGGCCGACTGGCCGGACAGCCGCGATTCGATGGTCCGCGCGATCCTCGCCTCCGCGACCCCGGAGCGCGACGACCGCCACTTCCCGGGCGACATCGCCCAGTTCGCCACCGCGGGCGGTGGTCTCTCCTTCGGCTACGGCACCGCCGGGGTGCTCTACGCGCTTGCCGAGAGCGGCGCCGCCCCGTGCCCCCGCGCCGAGGAATGGCTGCTGGAGCGCACCAAGCAGCCCGATTCCGGCACTCCGCTGGGCTTCTACGACGGTCTGGCGGGCCTCAGTTGGACCCTGCACCGCCTCGGCCATCCACATCGTGCCCTGGAGCTGGCCGAGTTGACGCTCCGTCAGCCGTGGGAGGAGCTGCCCGCCGATCTGCACGGTGGCGCCGCGGGGCTGGGCCTCGCGCTCAGCGCGCTCGGCGAGGCGACCGGCGAGAGCGGACTGGACGACGCGGCCCTGGTCTGCGCACAGTTCGCCGCCCGCGCCGTGGAAGCCGTCCCCCCGGGGACGGTCGCCGACAGCACCCACCGGGCCGGACTGCTGTACGGGGGCGCGGGCGTGGCGCTCCTCTTCATCCGCCTGTACGAACGCACCGGCGACACGGCCCTGCTCGACCTCGCGGCGCGGGCGCTGAACAGCGACCTGGACCGCTGCGTACGGAGCGCAGGCGGCACACTCCAGGTGAACGAGGGCTGGCGTACCATGCCCTACCTGGGCGCCGGCAGCGTCGGCATCGGAATGGTCATCGACGACTATCTTGTGCACCGCGCCGACGAACGGTTCGAGGGGGCACGCGGGGAGATCGTACGGGCGGCCCAGGCCACCTTCTACGCGCAGCCCGGACTCTTCCGCGGCGCCGCCGGCATGGTGCTCCACCTCAGCCGTACGTCGGCGACGGGCCCCGGCACCGAACCGGCCGACATCGCTCGGCAATTGAACACACTCTCCTGGCACGCACTGCCCTACCGGGGCCAACTCGCCTTCCCCGGTGAGCAGATGATGCGGCTCTCCATGGACCTCGCGACCGGCACCGCCGGTTGTCTGCTGGCAGTCGCCGCCGCT
This sequence comes from Streptomyces sp. NBC_01506, assembly GCF_045040295.1. Lineage (NCBI taxonomy): Bacteria > Bacillati > Actinomycetota > Actinomycetes > Kitasatosporales > Streptomycetaceae > Streptomyces > Streptomyces sp. NBC_01506. The sequence goes on from NZ_CP109422.1 coordinate 918,004, forward strand.
CACGCGGACGAGCCCGCACGGCTGCCGTTCCTCCCGCCGCTGAAGAAGCGGCCCATGAACCGGCTCCCTCAGGAGTCGTGACCAAGCACACCGTCCCCATAAAAGAGAGGCACCGTCATGAACCTTCTTGACCTGCAGTCGATGGAGACCCCGAAGGAAGAGGCCACGGGCGACGTCGCCACCGGCAGCCGGGCAAGCCTGCTGCTCTGCGGTGACAGCAGCCTGAGCGTCACCACCTGTCACTGACGACACCTCCGGTCGTCGGCCGGCCGACGACCTGGTGCCGCGAGCGCCGGACGGGCTCCCCAGCCCGTACGGCGCTCGCGGGCGTACGTCATCGCAACGCGCCGTCGCCGCACCCGCACCCGCACCCGCCGCACCGACCGCCGCCGCCCGAACCGAGGGGGACCCTCTTCTTGAAGACGCCGTCCGCTCCCGAGAGCCGTGACGCGACAGCCGCCGGTCTCCTGCTGGGCGCCGCACGGCACAGCGCGGGCCGCACCACGGCAGTCTTCCTCTGCTCCGCCGCGTCCGCGGCCGCGTCCCTCGCGCTTCCCGCCGTCCTCGGCCGCACCCTCGACCTCCTGCTCGACCGGAGCCCGGAGGCGGACCCCTGGCTGCTCGCCTGCGCGGCCGTCATCGTCGCCGAGGTACTGCTGGACGCGCTGGTGGCCCTGTTCGGCGGCACCACCAGCGCCCGTTCGGCCGCCTGGCTCCGCACCAGGGGCACCCGCCGCCTGCTCTCCGCCTGGCCCGGCCACGCCTCCCGCTTCCCGCCCGGCGACGTGGCCGTGCGGCTCACCGCGAACGCCACCGAGGCGAGTACCGCGCCCGTCTCCGCCGCGACGCTCGGCGCCTCGCTGCTCGCGCCGGTGGGAGCGGTCGTCGCGCTCTTCCTGATCGACCCGTGGACCGCGCTCACCTTCCTGGCGGGGCTGCCGCTTCTGATGCTGGTGCTGCGCGCCTTCGCCCGCGGTTCCTCCGACAGCGTCGCGACCTATCAGCGGGTCCAGGCCGACATCGCGACGCGCCTGGTGGAGGCGCTGGCCGGGGCACGGACGATCGCCGCCGCCGGCACCGAGGCCCGCGACCGTGACCGGATCCTGGCCCCGCTGCCCGAACTGGCCGCGCAGGGCAGCCGGATGTGGCGGATCCACGGCGCCGCCGTCGCCCGCAGCGGTGTGCTGATGCCGTTGCTGACGACCGCGGTCCTGGCGGTCGGCGGCATGCGGCTCGCCTCGGGGCACATGAGCGTCGGCGATCTGCTGGCCGTCGCACGTTACGCGGCGCTCGCCGCCGGGGTCGGTACGGCGGCGGGCCTGCTCGGCTCGCTCATCCGCAGCCGCGCGGCGGGCCGCAGGACGGCCGAGTTGATGGCCCTGCCCGCCATGACGTACGGAACGCGGAGCCTGCCGCCCGAGGGGCGCGGCACGCTGGAGCTGCGCGGGGTGGCCGTGACGCGCGACGGCCGGACCGTCCTCGACGCGGTGGACCTGACGATCCCCGGCGGCACGTCGGTGGCGGTGGTCGGCCGCTCGGGCGCGGGCAAGTCCACACTGGCGGCGGTCGCGGGGCGGCTCACCGAGCCGGACGAGGGCACCGTACTGCTGGACGGCGTCCCGCTCGGCGCCGTACCGCACGACGAACTGCGCCGAGAGGTCGGTTACGCCTTCGAACGCCCGGTCCTGTTCGGCGCCACGCTCGGCGAAGCACTGGCCGGCCGCACGCCGACGGCACGGGAGCGGACCGGGCCCGACGAACGGCCCCGGACGGACGAACGGACGCGGACCGAGGAACAGATTCGGACCGACAAGCAGGCACGGACCGACAAGCAGGCACGGACCGACGAACAGGCACGGACCGACGAACGGGTCCGGGCGGCGGCACGCGCGGCAAGCGCGGACGCGTTCGTACGGCTGCTCCCGCAGGGCTACGCGACCCCGCCGGGCGCCGCGCCGCTCTCCGGGGGTGAGCTCCAACGCCTGGGCCTGGCACGGGCGTTCGCCCGTGCCGGGCGGCTGCTGGTGCTGGACGACGCGACGTCCAGCCTGGACACCGTCACGGAACACCAGGTGGCACGCGCCCTCGCCGGGGACGTCCGCCACGGCACCCGGCTGATCGTCGCCCACCGCCTCTCCTCGGCGGCCCGTTGCGACCTGGTGGTCTGGCTGGAGGACGGCCGGGTACGGGCGACCGGCCCGCACGAGGAGCTGTGGCGCTCCGCCGGCTACCGCGCGCTGTTCGCCCCCACGGAACCCGCGTCGCCCCCGACGGCGGTCCTCGACCGCGGACACTCACCCACGCCCGCTGTCGAGGGGGCCGACCGATGAGGGCCGCCCCGAAGGCACCGGCCGACGGGACGCGACCCGGCCGGGGCATGCTGGGCCGGAACCTGCCGGCCGCCCGGCGGTTCCTGGGGAGCAGGAAACGGGTCCTCGTACGGCTCGGCGGATGGTCGTTGCTGGAGTCCGCGCAGACCTTCCTCGGCGGGTACTGCCTCGCCCAGGCCCTCGACCGCGGTTTCCTCGCCGGGCAGACCGGCACCGGTCTCGGCTGGCTCGCGGTCGGTGCCCTGGCGATCCTGGGTGCCGGACCTCCCGTACGCGGCGTATTCACCCAACTCGCCGAACTGACCGAGCCGTTGCGGGACGCTCTCGTACGGCGCGCGGTCCGGCAGGCGTTGCGCCGGGCGGTCACCGACCCGGCCCGCACCGACGACCGCTCGGACGCCGGCGCCGTCTCACGGCTCACCCACCAGACCGAGATCGTCCGCGACAGCTTCGCCGGGCTCGTCCTCACCGTGCGGGCGTTCGTCTTCAACGCCGTCGGCGCGCTCGTCGGCCTGCTGGCCCTCGCCCCCGAACTGCTCCTCGTGGTCGTACCCCCGCTCGTCCTGGGCATCGCGCTCTTCCTTGCCACGCTGCTCCCGATGGCCTCCGCCCAGCGCCGCTTCCTGGACGCCGACGAGGCCGTGGCGGAGGGGGTGGGCGCCGTCTCGGCCGGCCATCGCGACCTCGTGGCCTGCGGCGCGCAGGCGGACGCCGTGGCGGACACCGATCGGCTCTTCGACCGCGCCGAGCGGACCTCGCGGGTACTGGCGCGCTGGGCGGCGGTACGTACGGTGGCGCTCGGCATCGCCGGCCAACTCCCCGTGCTTCTGCTGCTCGTCACCACTCCATGGCTTCTGCGGCAGGGGATGACGACCGGTGCGCTGGCCGGTGCGCTCACCTATCTCCTCCAGGCGCTGCTGCCCGCGCTGCACAGCATGATGACCGCGCTCGGAGCGGCGGGGACACGGCTGCTGGTGGTGGTCGACCGCTTCCAGGACGCCACGGCCGCTCCCGGACCGCCGGTGCCCACACCCCGGCGCGCCGACGCAGGGATCGGGGCCGGTGCCGTACGCACTCCTCGCGACCACCACGCGCCGGCGGTCGAGGTCCGCGCCGTCACCCACGCCTACGGCCCCGGCTCACCGCCCGTGCTGGAACACCTCCACCTCACCGTCCTGCGCGGCGAACACCTGGCCGTCGTCGGCCCGAGCGGCATCGGCAAGTCGACCCTCGCGGGCGTCATCTCCGGACTCGTCACGCCCGACCTCGGCACGGTGCTGCTGGCCGGGGAACCGATGACCGGCAGGGCGGCCCATGAGCTGGCGGAGCGCCGCGTACTGATCCCACAGCAGGCGTATGTCTTCACCGGCAGCGTCCGCGACAATCTCCTGCATCTGCGGCCCGACGCGACGAGCGCCGAACTGGCCCACGCGGTCGAGGTGTTGGGCGCGGCGCCCCTCCTCCGCCGGCTGGGGGGCCCGGACGCCGTACTCGACCCCGGCAGGCTGTCCCACGGTGAGCGTCAGTTGCTGGCGCTGTGCCGCGCGTATCTCTCCCCCGCGCCGCTCGTCGTGCTCGACGAGGCCACCTGCCATCTGGACCCGGTCACGGAGGCACACGCCGAACGTGCTTTCGCCGAGCGCGCCCTCACCGCCGGGACCCGCGCCCGAGCCGGCGCGCTGATCGTCGTGGCCCACCGGCTGTCGTCCGCGCGCCGGGCGGACCGGACGCTCGTGCTGGACGGCACCACACCACGGTTCGGCACCCACGACGAACTGCTGACGAACTCCCCGCTCTACCGCGACCTGGTCGGCCACTGGCAGCGGACACCTCGGGCGGCCGGCGGCTGAGCGCCCCCGGCCGGAGCGTCGGTCACGAGCACCGCTACAGCCACCCGGCGTCCTGGGAGATACGGATGGCGTCCATGCGGTTGCGCGCGCCGACCTTGCGCATGGCGGAGGCCAGATAATTGCGTATCGTCCCGCTCGACAGACTCAGCGAGTGCGCGATCTCGCCGATCGGCAGCCCCTGCGCCGCGAGCGTCAGCGCGCTCAACTCCCGCGGGGTAAGGGGGATTTTCGTCGCTCTGAGGAAATCACAGGCCAACGAATCGTCCACGAATTGCTCGCCACGCGCGACCTGGTGAATTCCTTCGATCAGCCGGCTTGGGTCACCGTCCTTGTTGACATATCCCAGTGCCCCCGCCTCGAATGCCTTGAGGAGCGCTCCCGGCTTTCTCGCCGAGGTCAGCACCAATAACGCCCCCTTACCGCCCTGCCCGTTGCCGGGTACGGACCGCCCCGTGCGCGCCGGGTCATCGAGACAGTCGATATCGGCCACCCATACGTGCGGCGACGAACCGCGTGCCCCCTGGCGGCACAGCCGTCGGGCAGAGGCCGACACATCGAGCGTCTCCTCGCAGCGCAGCAACGCCACGAGAGCCGAACGGAACAGTCCCACCCTGTGTACGACTTGGACATTGATCATGCACGTCCTCCTTGTGGTGGTCGGTCGCCTGTCGGCATCACATCCACTGCCCCGCCTACGCCGGTCGGAACTCCGTATCGACCGGCAGGTGAGGCATTCTTCATACTGCCGTGAGCCCTCGTGCTCCCCAGTACGCCCCCCACGATATTTTCGCCGCCCGGTCCCCCGGAAAAGCTGTCACATCGAATCGGCCTGCGGAATGAAAAAGAGCTATCCGGTCAATCGGCGATTGAAATCAAGTCGAAGTCCTCTGAGCGACCAATCCCCACCCCGTTCCGCATATGCCCCGCACCTGCCCCACTCCTGCCACGCGGGGAGCAGCCACGACTCCGGACCGGGGCTGTCGTCGGCCGGGACGCTTGACCTTCGAGTCGGGTGGAAGGTTCAGCGTCGGGGCGTGAGCACGATGCGGATCTCCCAACTTGCCGGACGCTGCGGCGTCCCGGCCACCACCCTGCGTTTCCACGAGAGCGCCGGGCTGCTGTCCGCCGGCCGCACCCCGGCCGGCCTTCCCTTGGACCGTGGCCACCCTGGCCTCAGGGGCCGGAGTCTCCCGCGCGGCCCTCGCCCGACGCTTCACCCATCTGCTCGGCGACCCACCGATGACCTACCTGACCACCTGGCGGATGACTCTCGCCGCCGACCTCCTGCGCGAACCCGGAGCGACCATCACTTCGGTCGCCCACGCGGTCGGCTACACCGACAGCTTCGCCTTCAGCGCGGAAGCCAGATGTCGTCACTGTCGAGAAAGGCGATGTGGTCCCCGCGGGCCCGCTCGATCGCGAGGTCGAGTCAGTCAACGCCGCACTCCATCAGCGCCGCCGTTCTGGTCGTCACAGCGGTAAGCATCGTCCGCTGAACACCCGGCCCGCCGCAGCGTCGACGGCCGTCAGCTCCTCGGATCGGATACGTCGAAGTGGCGCAGCGCGTGGCACCCGGGCTCGCGGGACGGCTCCCACACACGAACACCGTTCGGCGCTGCCCCCTCCAGCGGAGCGATCACGCCCGCCGTGGCCGGAGCCGGCTTCCACACGTAGGAGTTGAGGATGTTCCGGTTGACGGCCTTCCGCTCCCGCCCCGTCCGGTCGCGCGACCTGGCGGGGCGGGGCGGTTCGACGTCGCCGCTATCCGGCCTCGGCGTTTTCGGCGCCCGCCGCGGCGAGTGCGGGAGCGGGGGACGGCGCCGGAACAGTGGATGGCGCCGGTGCGGTGACCGGCGCCGGTGCCGTCGATTCCCGTATCACCAGCCGGGGCCTGATCAGCAGCGACCGTCCGGCGGCCGGGGCCGATTCGATCCGGGCCCGCAACTGCTGGAAGGTCTCGGCCGCCATCTCCGGAAGCGGCTGGCGGACCGTGGTCAGCGGAGGTTCGAAGAGATCGGCGAGCAGGATGTCGTCGAACCCGACCACCGAGACGTCCCGCCCGGCGCGGAGCCCGGCGTCCTTGGCGCCACGGCAGATGCCGATCGCGCACATGTCGTTGATCGCGACGAAGCCGGTGGGCGGAGACGGTCGCGACAGCAGGTCCCGGGACGCGTTACGGCCCAGCTCCGCCGCGTCCTTGTCCCCGAACTCGGTGGTGTCCGCGCCGGGCCACACGATCGCGTCGGCCGGGTCGATGCCCGCCGATTCGAGCGCGGCCCGGAAGCCGCGAAGCCGCTCGCGGCGGTTGACGCTGTTGACCGAACCGGAGACGAACGCCAGTCTTCGGTGGCCCAGTTCGATCAGATGGCGTGTGGCGAGCTCGGCGCCCATCGCGTTGTCCACACTGATGCTGGACAGCGACGCCGGATCGCCCGCCTGCGCGGTGCGGTCGAAGGCGACCATCTTCAGACCCCGGCTGAGCAGCGGGGCGACATGGTCGAGCGAGGGCAGGGAGGAGCACAGGACCACCCCGCTGACCCCGTCGGCGAGCAGTTCCTCCCCGTACTTGAGCTCGCGGGCGGGATCGCGCTCACTGTTGCACAGCAGTACGTGGTAGCCGTCGGCCAGCGCGATGGCCTCCAGCTCTCTCGCGAGCGCGCCCCAGAAGGGGTTGGCGACGGAGGGCACGATCAGGCCGATGACCTTGATGCGGCCGGTGCGCAGCATGCGTGCCGCCCGGTTGGGCTGGTACCTGAGCTGCTTTATCGCCTGCTCCACACGAGCCAGGGTGGCCGCCTGCATGCGGTCCGTACGTCCGTTGAGAACGTTGGAGACCGTGCTCGCGGAGACTCCTGCCACCTCCGCGACCTGATGGATCGTTACCCCGCTCATGCCACCTCCGGTTCGGAACGTACTGCCGAGCCTAGTGTACCGATTTACTGAACAGGCTCCACCGGTACACCAGTTAACATCCCCGAAAAATTCTTGCGCATCACCTGTTGACGTCACTCTGAACGCGTTCCTAGCATCAGTGCATCGATTTACCAGTGCTTCTCAGCCATGTCCGGGAAGTCATCGCTGGATCGATCCACTGACTCCACCTCAAAAGGGGTGTCCCATGGAACTCAACAGACGATCTGTGCTCGCCGCCATCGGCGCGGGTACCGCCGCCGCCGCTCTCTCCGGCTGTGGCGGCGGCTCCACGGCCGCCGATTCGGCCGACGGCCCCGCCGAGGGCGAGATCACGCTGCTCACCCCGATCTACGAAGGTGCGAACGGCAAGACCCTGCTTGAGCAGGAGATATTGGGCGGGTTCCGGAAGAAGTACCCGGACGTCAAGGTGAACGTGGACTACACCACGTACCAACTGCTCAACGAGAAGATCACCACCGCTCTCGCGGGCGGGCTGCTGCCCGACGTGCTCATGATGGGCGTCGGCTGGATCCCCCCGTTCGCCGCGAAGAAGGCGATCGCCGAGCTGCCGGAGTCGCTCGCCACCGCGCACGACTACGAGAAGCGGGTCCTGGAACCGTCGCGCTACGACGGCAAGCTCTACGCGCTGCCCGTCATCCTGGACACCCGCATCGTCGTGTACCGCAAGGACCACTTCGCGGAGGCCGGGATCAAGAAGACCCCGGCCAACTGGCCGGAGCTGCGCGCCGTCGCGAAGCAGCTAACGAAGAACGGCCGTATCGGCTTCGACCCGTTCTCCATCGAACTGCGCCAGTGCTGGGAGACCTTCCTCTTCGCCAACGGCGGCCGGCTGTTCAGCGACGACGGCAAGGAGGTGCTGTTCACCGAGGCGAGTGGCGTCGAGGCGCTGCAATTCTTCAAGGACCTGATCAAGGACGGCTCGTCCGACTACGCGAAGAAGACGGACCCCGGTGCCCCCTCCAACGTACAGACGGGCAGGGCGTCGATGATGATGTCGACGAGCGCCCTGTGGGTGCAGACCAAGCAGCAGAACCCGGAGCTGATCGAGGGCGACAAACTCGGTGCGTTCGTCCTGGCCAACCGCAGGCCGGCGATGCTCCAGGGCGGCACGCTCGTCACCCAGTCCGCGCGTTCCAAGCACCCGGCCGCGGCCCGTGCGCTCGTCGAGTACCTGGCGTCACCCGACTCGATCCTCGGTGCGGCGAAGCAGCGCGGCTCGGTACCCGGTCTCCGGGATCTCAACGAGTCCGGATACGTCAAGGAGAACCAGTTCGTCGATCTCTCCCTGCAGAACCTGGAACACGCCGTCTCGGAGGGCGGGACCGCGGCGTGGATGGAGATCCGGGAAAAGATCAAGCCGACGCTGGAACCCGCCATCGTGGGCGGTCAGTCCGCGAAGGATGCCATCGCGGAGCTCGGCCGGCTCGCCGAGGCCGCCATCGGCCGGATGTAAGGACCCGACACTGTGTCAGCGACATCCGTAGTGAAGGCACGGCCCCCGCGGCCGCCTTCCCCTCCCGAGGCACCGAGGAAGAAGCGCACGGGCCGGGTCCCCACAGGTCCGGGACGCCGTCGGCGCCGGGCGGGCATGCTCATGGTGGCGCCCGCGCTGCTGCACGCGTCGCTGTGGATCGGTCTCCCGGTCGTGGTCTCGGTGGTCCTGGCCTTCACGAAGTACGACGTACTGACGGCCCCGGAGTTCGTGGGTCTGGGCAACTTCCGGGACATGCTGGACGACGCGGTCTTCGTCAAGTCCATCGGCAACACGCTCGTCTACACCTTCTTCACGGTGCCCGTCGGTATGGCGCTGGGCCTGCTGGTGGCACTGGCTCTGCACACCGGTCTCAAGGCACGCGGCATCTTCCGTACCGCGGTTTTCCTGCCCCAGGTCACCGCGACCGTCGCGATCGCCCTGGTCTGGCTGTGGATCTACAACCCCGGCAACGGGCTGCTCAACGCCCTGCTGTCGTTCCTCGGCATCGAAGGACCCGCCTGGCTCTCCTCGACGACGTGGGCGATGCCCTCGGTGATCCTGGTGGGCGTCTGGCAGGGCATCGGCATGAAGATGCTCATCTATCTCGCCGCGCTCCAGTCCCTGCCGAAGGAGTTGTACGAGGCGGCGTCCGTGGACGGCGCTTCCAAGGTCCGGCAGTTCTTCTCGATCACCCTGCCGCTGCTGAAGCCCGCGACGTTCTTCGTGCTCATCACCTCGATGATCAGCGCCTTCCAGTCCTTCGACCAGATCTACATCCTGACCGACGGCGGCCCCGCCAACAGCACCACGATGATGACGTACGAGATCTACAAGTCCGCCTTCCGGGAGTTCCGGGTCGGCTACGCCAGCGCACAGTCACTCGTGCTCTTCGTGCTGCTGATGGGCTTCACCCTGGTCAACAAGCGGATCATGGGAGGCAGCCGTGGCCACAACAACTGAACTGCGGAAGCCTGCCCCGGCTCCGGCTCCGGTGGCCGTGACCAAGGGCAAACGGGTCTCCGCCGGCCGGATCGCGCTGTACGTGACGCTGTCCCTGGTCTCGCTGCTGATGATGGTGCCGTTCGTCTGGATGGTGCTCACCTCGCTCAAGACGCCCGTGGAGATCGCGTCGCAGGACGCCGGACTGCTCCCGGAACACTGGCAGTTCGGGAACTACGCCGACGCGCTGAAGGCGGCGCCCTTCGCCACGTACGCCCGGAACAGTCTCGTCATCGCGATCAGCCACACCGTGCTCAATGTGCTGATCGCGTCGATGGCGGGGTACGCGCTCGCGCGCATCAGGTTCCGCGGCAGCGAGATGATCTTCTATCTCTTCATCGCGGCCCTCATGATCCCCACGTACACCAAGGTGCTGCCCGAGTTCCTGATCGTCCGCTTCATGCCGCTGGCCGGCGGGAACGACATCCTCGGCCAGGGCGGCAGCGGCTGGCTGGACAGTTGGTGGGCGCTCATCATCCCGGGCGCCGTCACCCCGTTCGCGGTCTTCCTCTTCCGGCAGTTCTTCCTGGATCTGCCGACGGAGCTGGAAGAGGCGGCCCGGCTCGACGGGCTCGGCGAGTTCCGTATCTACACCCGGATCATGAGCCCGCAGGTCAAGCCCGCGTTCATCACCGTCGCGCTGCTGACCTTCGAGTCCTCGTGGAACAACTTCCTCTGGCCGCTCCTGGTGACCCGTACGGACAGCATGCGGGTGATCCAGGTCGGGCTCTCCGTCTTCAAGACGGAGAACGGCCCCCAGTGGCACTTCCTGATGGCCGGCACCACACTCGCCACCCTTCCCATGGTCGTCCTCTTCCTCATCGGCCAGCGCTACTTCGTTCAGGGCTTCGCAACCGCCGGTCTCAAGTGACCGGTTCCGGCCCCTCATGGGCCGGTAACCGAAAGGGCTTCACCCATGTCTGCTGATCTCAACGGCTCCCGCGCACTGGTGACGGGAGCGGGCCACGGAATCGGCCGCGCCATCGCCGTCGCCCTGGCGGAGGCCGGCGCCGATGTCGCCGTCCACTACCACTCCTCCGCCGACGAGGCCGCGAAGACGGTCTCCGAAATCGAGGCGCTGGGGCGCAGGGCCAAAGCGTTCAAGGCCGACGCGACCGTGAGCGACGAGGTGGACGCACTGGTCGAGGAGGCCACCGGATTCCTCGGCGGTCTGGACGTCCTCGTCTGCAACGCGGGTCATCTGATCGGCCGCGAAAAGATCGCGGCCATGTCGGACGACCACTTCGACCAGGTCGTCTCCGTCAATCTGACCTCGACGTTCCGCACGGTGAGAGCCGCCCTGCCGCATCTGACGCGGTCCTCGGCCGGGCGCGTCATCACCATGTCGTCGCTCGCCGCGCACAACGGCGGCGGCCCCGGCTCGGTCGCCTACGCGGCCGCCAAGGCCGGCATCCTCGGCTTCACCAAGGGCCTGGCAAAGGAACTCGCGGGTACGGGAGTCACGGTCAACTCGGTGGCACCCGGCTTCATCAAGGGCACCGCCTTCCACGACACGTTCACCGCGCCCCAGGCCCAGCAGGCGATGGAGGCGGGCATCCCGGTCGGCCGGGCCGGCACACCGCAGGACGTCGCCCACACGGTCGTCCATCTGGCCTCGCCCGCCTCGGGCTTCCTGACCGCCACCACGGTGGACATCGACGGTGGCGTGTGGCCGCGTTGAGGCGGATCGCCCGGCAGCGGGGCGGCTGGTGGCACGCGTACGTCTGCCCGGCGCACGGGGTGGAACTCGACCACGGCGATCTCCTCGGCGGAGTCTTCCCCGAGGACGGTGCGCGCTGCGCGCTCGGCTGCCGGGTGGACACGGAAACGGTGCGCGGCGCCTGGCTGGTGCTGTCGCACCAGGCATGGGCGCGGCATCTGCGGGTGCTCGCGCATCAGGGCGAGCGCACCGAGGTGGTGGCACGGCTCGTCGAGTACTCCGCGGTGTACGCCGACCTCGCCACCGAGCGGCACGGCGAGGCGCAGACCTGGATGCTGCGCGGCCGGCTCTTCCACCAGGCGCTGACCGACGCCATCTGGGCCGTCAACATCGGGCATACGGTGAGCACCCTCGCCGGGACGGGCACGGGGGACCTGGTGGCGGTCCTGCCGCTGCTCGACGAACTTGAGCGGGCCGCGCTCGACGCCCGCTCCGTGCTGACCGGCCAGGGGCAGCTCGCGTCCAACTACACCGCGTGGCTGAACGCGGCAGGCGTGGCCACGAGCCGGGCCGCCGCCGCGGTGCGCGGCCGGGAGTGGGACGGTACCGAGAGGTGGCTGGAGGGCGACGACGGTCTGTACGCCCATCTGCGGGTGGCGGTCGCCGAGGACGGCTGGGAGTGGGAGGGCAGTACCTACTACCACGGGTTCGTACTCCGGGCGGCCCTGCTGGCACTGCGTTCCACCGACCCGGCGGTGATCCCGTCCGACGTGGTGGGTGCGCTGGCCTCGATGACGGATGTCCTGGCGGCGATCTCGACGGACGGCGGCATTCTTCCCGCGCTGCACGACGGACCGTATCTGCGCCGCCCGCTGGCTCTGGAATGGCTCGAACTGATCGCGCTCGCCCAGCAGTTGGTGCCTTCCGAGGCACTGGAAGCGGTGGCGGTACGGGCCCGGACCGAGCTCGGCGAGCACGACGACGGGCTGGACCGGCAGCTCGGCGGCTGGTTCGCGGGACCGCCGCTCCCCCGCCGGGCGGCACCCGGCCGACTCACCGTCTTCCGGTCGACGGGTTACGCCGTGGTGCGCGCGGAGGGCATTCACGCGCTGCTGGACTTCGGCCCGCACGGCGGTTCGCACGGGCACCGCGACAAACTGTCGCTGTATCTGTACGGGGCCACGACCCCATGGCAGCCGGACCCCGGCCAAGTGCCCTACGCGCACGCCGAGTTCCGTGATCTGTACACGTCCACCGAGGCCCATCCGGCGTTCCGGGTGGACGGCGCGGAGCAGGCGGAGTGCGCGGGCACACTGCTGGATTCGGACGCCGCCTCGGTCACCGCCGAGGTCACCACCGCGTACGAAGGGGTGCGCGCGGTACGGCGGGTGGCACTCGGCGACTGCTACCTGGTGGATCTGCTGACGGTGACGGTGACCGGCCGGGAAGCGCGCCGGATCACGGCCCAACTGCGCCCGGGAACGGCGCTGGACATCCAGTTGCAGGCCACCGGCCCCGTACGCACCACCTGGTACGGCGAGGAGACTCTGCACGGCTGGCACACCCACACCCCCGGGATACCGGTGCGTCCGGTGACCCGGCCCGGCCCCGGTCCCGCCGACGATCCGCAGCGCGCGCGCTCCCGGGTCGACTTCACCTGCGAGGCGGAGCGGGTCACCTTCGCCTCGGTGTACCAGGCGGCCTCCGCGGGCCCCGCGGTGAGCGACGTACGGCTCGACGGTGAGGAGCTGACGGTGACTCTGACGGACGGCTCCACCGCGCGCTTCCGGACGGAGGGCTGAGCCGTGCTGCTCTCCGCCACGCCGCCGCCGGGCCCGCGCCCCGCGCGGGAGGTCCGGCTGCGGGAGGAGGCCGCGCGCCACCGCGACCTCACCCCGCCCCGGACGCACCCGCCGGCCAGCATCACCTGGCTGGGCCCCGCCGCCTCCAACCCGGCTCTGGCGTACCGCGTCACCGGCGACCGCGCGCATCTGGACGAGAGCCGGCGCTGGATCGAGGCGGCGGTGCGGCTGCCGCACTGGGGCCGGGCCCATATGCCGGACCACGACCTGGACGCGGGCTGGCTGCTGCATCATCTGTCGCTCGCCCTGCGGTGGGTCGGTGACGAACTGCCGGACGGGGTACGGGCGTTGCTGCGGGAAAAGCTGTCGCTCCAGGGCCGCCGGATGTACGAGTTCGCGGTGGCGAGCGAGGGCCGCTGGTGGTCGTCGTCGTACTGGCAGAACCACAACTGGATCTGCTATGCGGGCCTGGCGACCGCCGGTTACGTCCTGGGCGAGGAGGAGTGGACGGAGCGCGCCAGGAACAACCTGGGCACGGTACTGGACCTCCTGCCGGCCGACGGTTCCCATGCCGAAGGCGTCGTGTACTGGCGCTACGGAGTGCCGTTCCTGGCGATCCATCTGGATCTGTTGAAGGAGGCGGAGGGCATCGACTGGTGGGAGCGCGGCGGCTTCCTCGCCAACACCTTCCGCTACCGGCTCCACCAGACGGCGCCCGGTTTCGCGTTCAACGTCGACCACGGGGACTGCCACGACCGGCGCAGCGGCCACAGCGCGGGGCTGTACTACCGGCTCGCCGCCCAGTACGGCATCGCGGAGGCCCAGTGGATGGGCGATCTGGCGTCGGGCGAACTGCTGCGGCAGGAGGCGGCGGAGAGCGGGGTGCGGCCGGGAATCCTGCCGGAGGCCTATCTGGAGTATCTGTGGTACGACCCGTCCGTACCGGCTGCCCGGCCCACCGAGACCCGTGCGTACTTCCCTGATCTCGGGCTGCTCGCGGCCCGCACGGGGTGGGACGACGACGCCACGCTGGTGTCGTTCAAGGCGAGTCCGGGTGGCGGTCACACCGCGTGGGAGACCTCGGCCGGGCACCGGGCCGAGCTGGGCTGGGAGACCCTGAACCAGGGGCACCACCACCCGGATTCGGGGTCCTTCGTGCTGATCTCGCAGGGCGCGTTCCTCGCCGTGGACGAGGGTTACAGCAACCGCAAGCGGGCGGCGCACCACAATCTGCTGCTGGTGGACGGCCAGGGGTACGCGGACGAGGACCGTTACCACGTATACCAGGACATTCCGTACGAGCGGCAGGCCAGACAGCGCGATGTGCTGGTGGACACCGAGATCGGCTGGGCGCACGCCACGGCGGAGATCGCCGCGATGTACGACCCGTCGCTGGGCGTCCGGCGGCTGGACCGGACCCTGGTGTTCACGCCGTCGGGGCGGCTGGTGCTGCTCGACCTGGCCGAGGCGGAGGCGGAGCGGGAGTGGACATTCCTGCTCCAGACCGACCGCCCGACTCAGCCGCGGCCGGACGGCGGCCGGCTGATCAGGTCGGGAGCGGCCACCGCCCTCGTACAGCGGTTCGCACCTCACGACGCCTCAGTCACCTGCGAGGTCACCGAGGTCGAGGCCAATCCGACGTCCAGTACGCCGGACCTGCGTCTCACGCGGACGCTCCACACGCTGCGTTCGAGCGCCCCGCGGTCGTCGAACGGTCTCTTCCTCACCGCCATCACGCCCGAGGAGGCACCTTCCGGACGGCAGATCGCGTGCCTGGACGGGCACGGCGTCACGTTCGCGGAGGCCGGGGAGCGTGTCCTGCTGTCCCCCGTCACCCGGCGGATCCGTACATCCGGGGTGAGCGCCGACGCCGCCGCCGTGCTGATCCGCGCCGGCGCCGCGCCGTACGTGGTGCGGTGCACGCGGCTGGAGTTGGACGGGCACGTGCTCCTCGACGTGGCGGAGCCGTACACGGGAAAGGTCGGCTGAATCATGCGGGCAACTCTGTCGTCCGGCTGGCCGACGCTGCTTCGGCGGCTGGAGTTCATCGCCTACCCGGCCGTCGCCGGGGCCGCGTGCGCCGTGCTGTCGCTGGGTGTCGTGACCTGGCTGCCCGCGCTCGCGGCGATGGCGCACGCGCTGCAACGGTGGCGTACGGAAGGGGACAACCGCGTGTTCGTCAACGCGTTCGCCGCGTTCCCCCGGTACTGGCGCGCACTGTGGCGGCACGGGCTGGTGTCGACGGCGGCGGCGGTCGTCCTCGTCGCGAACATCGTGTATCTGCTGTCCCGTTCGGAGCCGTGGACCTTCGTCGTGCTCGCCGCGCAGGTGGGCATCGCCGCCGCGCTCGTCATCCATCACATCGCACTCGCCGCCGAGGCCGGCCGGACACCGCGGGGCTCGGTCCGCACCTGGTCGGCCGGGGCGCTGGCGCTCGGCTTCGGGTCCCCGGCCCGGGGCACCGCACTGCTCGGCGCGGTGGTCTCCGCCGTGCTGCTCTCCCTCGTCGTACCGCTGGGGCCGCTGCTGCTGGGCCCCAGCATCCCCGTACTGCTCGCTCTGTCCTTCGCCGATCCCAGGAGGCACACCTCATGAGCCACGCACTGCGCACCACTTTGGCCGCCGCGCTCGCCGCGGGCACCGCGCTTCTTCTGCCGGCGCCTTCCGTCGCCGCCGAGGCGGCGACGGCGTACTACGTCTCACCGTCCGGCAGCGACGCCAACGCGGGTACGTCGGCGGGGGCGCCGCTCGCCACGATCCAGAAGGCCCTCGACCTCGCCCCCACGGGCGCGGTGGTGAACCTGGCGGCCGGCACCTACCGGCAGGACGCGGTGACCAGGCGCCCCGGCGTCACGGTCACGGGCCCGTCGAACGCCGTGGTGAAAGGGGCGGGCGGCGCCCGGATCATCCAGGTGCAGCACGACTCCACGACGCTGAGCGGCTTCACGGTGGACGGGTTGCACGGCTCGTCCACCGACGTGGCGGGCTATCGCCTGAAGCTGATATATGTCATGAGCACGACTCCCGGAAACGGGGTGGGTGCCCTGCGCATCACCGGAATGACGCTCAAGAACGCCGCCGACGAATGCGTGCGGCTGCGCTATCTGGTCACCGGCGCGGAGGTGGACAACAACACCGTCACCAACTGCGGGGTCGCCGACTTCAAGTTCGGCGGCGGCGGCAAGAACGGCGAAGGCATCTACCTCGGGACAGCACCCGAGCAGCAGGGCGCGAACGGCGCCCCGGACGCCGCGCCGGACATCAGCAGGAACAACCGCATCCACCACAACACCATCGACACCCAGGGCAACGAGTGCGTCGACGTGAAGGAGAACTCGACCAACAACTACGTCGAGTACAACGACTGCACCGGCCAGAAGGACGCCTCCTCCGGCGGTCTCGACGCACGCGGCAGCGGCAACATCTTCCGCTACAACACCGTGTACGACAACGTCGGCGCCGGTGTCCGGCTCGGTGGTGACACCGCGACCGACGGCATCGACACGAGTGTGTACGGCAACACGATCACCGGCAACGCGAGCGGTGGCATCAAGTTCATGCGCACCCCGCAGGGCCCCGTGTGCACCAACACCATGAGCGGCAACACCGGCGGCAACGCGGTCGGCACCTACGGCGGCCAGTACGCGCCGACCGGGCCGTGCCCGCAGTGACCGGCCGGGGGCCCGCGAGACGCGGGGTACTGACGGCGGCGGCCGCGGGAGTGGCCGCGGTGGCGGTCGCCGCACCCGAAGCCCAGGCCGCGCCGACGGCCCGAAGCAGTGACAGCGGCAGCGGCGGGGCCGGCGGGGCGCGCTGGGCCACGTCCTGGGCGACGGCACAGACCGCGCCGACCGAGACCGACGCCGTGGCGGCCCGCGGCCTCACCGACGGTGTGTTCACGGCTGTCCTGCGACTGTCGGCCGGTGGGCAGGTACGTCTGCGGTACGCGAACGCCTTCGGAGCCGTACCGGTCCTGATCGGTCCGGTGACGGCCGGCGGGCGTGCGGTGACGTTCGGCGGGAGGCGGCAGGCGTGGCTGGCCGCGGGCGCTTCCCTGACCAGTGATCCGGTCGACGGGCCACGTGTTCCGGCGGCGTCGCGGCTGACGGTGGAGACCCAACTGCCCGGCCCCACCGGTCCCTTGTCCTTCCATCGCAACACGCATGCCTCGCACACCGTCGACGGGGTGCGCACCACCTCGGTGTTCCTGCTGACCGGCGTCGAGGTGACCGGCGCCCACGGCCCGGTTCTCGCCGTGCTCGGCGACTCCATCGCGGAGGGCGTCGGCACGCCCGACGACACGGACCTGCGCTGGCCGGACCAACTGGCCCGGCGGCTCCCCGGATCGGCTGTCGCCAACCTGGGCATCAGCGGCAACCGGCTCCTGCTGGACGACGCCCGGTTCGGGCCCGGCGGGCAGGCCCGGTTCGACCGCGACGTCCTCTCGCTGCCGGGGCTGCGCACCGTGCTCGTCCATCTCGGTATCAACGACCTTCAGCAGCCGCCCGCCCAGACGGACCCCGCTCGCGTCCTGGCCGGCTACCGCCAACTGGTACTGCGTGCCAGGAACGCGGGGCTGCGAACCGTCGGCTCGACCATCACCCCGTTCGAGGGGTGGACCCGCTGGACGCCGGAGCTCGACACGGTCCGGCAGCAGATCAACCGCGCTGTGCGCACCGGCCGGCTGTTCGACGCGGTCGCCGACTTCGACGGCGCGCTGCGCGATCCCGCACAGCCGTCGCGCCTGCTGCCCGCGTTCGACAGCGGCGACGGCCTGCACCCCAATCCTTCCGGTCACGCCGCGCTCGCCGCGGCCGTCGACCGCCGACACCTCCTGTGAGGGCCCGACACATGAACCCAGGCACCGGCAGAGGCACCACCCGCCGCACCGTCCTGGCAGGAACCGCCGCGCTCGGCGCGGCCGTCACCCTGCCCCTCGCCCTTACCTCCGGGACCGCCCACGCGGCCGCCGGGCACGCTACCGCCGAGGACCCGGCCGCACTCCGCGCCCGCTGGCACACCCTGCTCACCGGGGGCGCCGGTCTCGACCTGACGGACGAGCGGATCGCGGCGGCCGTCGCCCGGACCGGCCGTGCCGCGACCACAGCCGCGACGGGCCTGGACCCGTCCCGTACCGACGGCCTGTTCCCCGACCTGACCAGCGTCACGCTCTCCAACCACGTCACCACGTCGTTCAAGCGGCTCGCCACGATCGCCACCGCGTGGGCGGTGCCCGGCACCGCGCAGTACGGGGACGCGGCCCTCGCGGATCAACTGCTCGCGGGTATCGACTGGATGCTGACACACCGTTACGGCCCCGAGCACTCCCGTTTCGACAACGACTGGGACTGGGAGATCGGGTCGGCGCTCGCGCTCAACGACGCGTCCGTGCTGCTGTACGACGTGCTCGGCACGGAGCGGCTGACCCGGATCACCACGGCCGTACGGCACTACACACCCGATCCGAATCTGTGGCGGGCGGACCGGCAGATCGCGACCGGGGCGAACCGGGTGTGGATCTCCACCGTGGTCGCGGTCAACGCCGTCCTGCGGGCCGACGGGGACGCCCTCACCCGGGTGCGCGACGCGCTTTCGGACGTGGAGGGTTCAGGTGCCAACAGTGTCCTGGCCTTCAACGACCGCGCGGACGGCTCGGCGGGCACCGGTGAGGGCTTCTACTCGGACGGCTCGTTCCTCCAGCACTACAAGCACCCGTACAACGGCGGTTACGGCAAGGAACTGCTCAACAACCTCTCCCGGCTGCTGAATCTGCTCGCGGGCACCGGGTGGGCGGTCACCGACCCCGAGCTCGACAACGTCCGCGGCTGGGTCGACGACGGTTTCGACCCGCTGCTGGCCCGTGGCGATGTGATGGCCTCGGTGTGCGGCCGTGAGATCGCGCGTCCCAGCAAGCAGGGGCACGCCTCGGCGCAGACGGTCATCGAGGCGGTGGTGCGGCTTATCCCGAGCTTCCCGGGCGACACGGCCGACCGGTTCACCGCGCTGGTCAAGCAGTGGATCGCCGAGGACACCTACCGGGACTTCCTGGCCGTCACCGACCTCGCCTCGCTGGTCGCCGCCCGCCGCGTCCTCGACTCCCCCGTCCCCGCGCGCGGCCCGCTGGTCGCCCACAAGCAGCACCCGAGGATGGACAAGGCGGCACACCACAGGCCGTCGTTCGCGCTCGGCATCTCCGCGTACTCGAGCCGGATCTACAACTACGAGTCGATCCAGAACGAGAATCTGCACGGCTGGCATCTCTCCGACGGCATGGTGCTGCTGTACACCGACGACCTCGGGCACTACAGCGAGGACTACTGGCCCACCGTCGACCCCGCCAGGCTGCCCGGCACCACGGTCGTCGCGGGCAGGCCGGCGAACGCGGCGGGGCAGCGCACGACGAGCACGGCCGACTGGGCGGGCGGCACCGCACTGCCGGGGACGACCCTCGGCGCGTACGGCATGGAGCTGCGGGCGTACGGGAGTTCGCTGCACGGCCTCAAGAGCTGGTTCTGTCTGGACGATGTGATCGCCTGCGTCGGCTCCGGCATCACGGCGGACACGGGGCCGGTCGAAACCGTTGTGGAGAACCGCAAGCTGCGCGACCCGCACGCCACGCTGCTCATCGACGGAAAGGTTGCCCCGACCGACGCCGGCTGGTCGGCGCGGCTCGACGGGGTGCGGTGGCTGCATGCCGAAGGGACCGGCGGGTACGTCTTCCCGCAGACCGCCACGCTGCGCGGTCTGCGTGAGGAACGCACCGCGACCTGGCAGGAGATCAACCTCAAGTACGGCACGGACACCCCCGTGACCCGCCCGTATCTGACGCTGTGGCAGGACCACGGCGCGGCTCCGGCCGGCGCGGGCTACTTCTGGCTCCAGGCACCGGCCGCCTCCGCCGGGCGCACCAGGCAGTGGGCGGCCGCGCCCCCGGTGGAGCTCGTCACGGACTCGACGGCCGTACACGCCGTACGCCGCCGCGCGGACGGTCTGCTCGCCGCGAACTTCTGGACCGCGGGCGCGTCTGCGTCCCGGGAGCTCGCCGCGGACGGCCCCGCCTCGGTGCTGGTACGGCCGGAGGGCCGGACCGTCACCGTGGCGCTCTCGGATCCGACGCAACTGCGGTCCTCGGTGGTCGTGGACCTCGCCCGGCGCGGCCTGACGGTCGTCACGGCCGACCCCGGCATCCGCGTCACCGCCACGGGACAGGGCACGCGGATCACCGCCGACACGGCGAACCTGCACGGCGCGACGCTCAATCTCACCCTGAAGAGGAGCTAGACCCTTGCTGTTCGACATGCCTCTGGAGCAACTGCGTGAGTACCGGCCACAGCCGGAGGAGCCGGCCGACTTCGACGCCTTCTGGGAGAAGACGCTCACCGAGACGGCTCATCACGGCCTGGACGCCACATTCGTGCCGTACGACGCCGGATTGGCGACCGTGGACGTGTTCGACGTGACGTTCCGCGGCTGGGGCGGCCAGCAGGTGAAAGCCTGGCTGATGCTGCCGCGCGTCCGCTCGGGACCGCTGCCGGCCGTGGTGCAGTACATCGGCTACAACGGTGGCCGTGGCATCCCGTACTCCTGGCTGACCTGGAGCGCGCTCGGCTACGCCCACCTCGTCATGGACAACCGGGGCCAGGGCGGCGGCGGCAAGAACACCTCGGACACCCCGGACTTCGGCCCGGACGGGCACGGATCGTCCTCCCCCGGATTCCTGACCCGCGGCATCGAGGATCCCGGCCGGCACTACTACCGGCGGCTCATCACCGACGCGGTACGGGCCGTCGACGCGGTGAAGGCCCACGCGGCCGTGGACCCTTCCCGGGTCGCGGTCCTCGGCGGCAGCCAGGGCGGCGGTCTCGCCCTGGCGGTGGCCGGGCTGCGCGGGGACGTGGCGGCAGCGGTCGCCGATGTGCCGTTCCTGTGCCACTTCCGGCGCGGGTCGCGGATCACGGACGCGGGACCCTACGCGGAGATCGCCCGCTGGCTGTCCGGGCACCGCTTCCGGGTCGAGGAGGCGATGGAAACCCTGTCGTACTTCGACGGGGTCAACTTCGCGGCGCGGGCCACCGCGCCCGCGTGGTTCTCGGTGGGGCTGATGGACCGGATCTGCCCGTCCTCGACCGTGTTCGCGGCCTACCACGCCTACGCCGGTCCGGCCGAGATCGAGGTGTTCCCGTACAACGGCCACGAGGGAGGCGCGGAGTACGACCTGCCGCGCAAGCTCTCGGCGCTGCGTGGCGTGTTCGGTCAGTAGGTGACGGGGGCCGGTGGGCGGCGACAGGAGTGTACGTTCGTACGCTCGCGAACCTTTTGCCGCGCTTTCCGCAGATCAAGGCGGATCTCGGCATCGGCAACGCCGCTTACGGTCTGGCCGTCGCGGCGTACACCACGAAATTCCCGGCCCCCTGCCAATCAGGCCAGGTCAGCGCACACGGCCGCGTGGTTTCAAGGCCACCGGGGGGAGCTCCGGGGCGGAGAGGCGGGTGCCGTCGTAGCCCGTTACGTCGCCGAAGCGGGTGCTGTCCATCCAGTCCTTGCGGGCCGCCTCGATCTCCTCGTGCGAACGGCCGATGAAGTTCCACCACATCACGATCTCCTCCTCGAACGGCTCGCCGCCCAGCAGCATCAGGCCGGCCGGTGAGTCCGTGCGGATGGGGAGTTCGGTACGGCCGCAGCCCAGGTAGAGCATCGAGCCCGCCGGGACGGGGACGCCGTCGACCTCCGACTCGCCCGACATCGCCAGTACCGCGTACTCGAAGTCGGGGTCGAGCGGCAGTCGCGCGTCGGTGCCCGGGGTGAGTGTCAGGTCGGCGCCGACAATGGGGGTGTACGTCGTGCCCGGTGAGGTGGTGCCGTCCAGGGTGCCGAGGATGACCGTGGCCGACAGGCCGGGAGCCGTGACGACGGGGAGGTCCGCGTGGTGCTGGAAGTGCGGGTCCACGTCGCGGTGGGCGTCGGGGAGCGCGACCCACAGTTGGGCGCCGTGCAGCAGCCGGGCGTGCGGGCGGGGGCTCTCCTCGGAGTGGCTGATCGCCCGGCCCGAGGTCATGAGGCCCAACTCCCTTGGGCGTACGGTCTGGAGGCTGCCCAGGCTGTCACGGTGCAGGACCTCGCCGTCATGGAGCCAGCTCACCGTCTGGAGTCCCATGTGCGGGTGGGGCGGCACCTGCATGCCCGGCTCGTCGGCGATGTCGTCGGGGCCGTAGTGATCGACGAAGGCCCACGCGCCGACCATGCGGCGTCCGAGGTTGGGCAGCAGCCGGCGCACCTCGGTGGACTCGCCGAGCTTGACATGACGGGGGCTGAGAAGTTCACGCACCGGCTCGGCGACGACGAAGCCACGGCCGCCGCAGACGGAGAGCGTCGCCTCACGATCAAGATTGCTCATGGCGCACAACCTAATCCCGACCGGCACCCCGTGGCAGCATCCACACGATAACGGTCGAGCAGATTGTCCAACATTCAACCATCGGAATGTTCCGCCACCTTCCGCTGTTGTGGACCGGTGAACGCCGATGATGACGGACCGGAAGGACCAGGAGGACCCAGTGGACATCAGCTCGTACTACGACTTCGGAACCGCCTCGGAGCGCTGGGCGCGCGCTCAGCAGTTCTTCGACGCGCACGAGTACGTCACGGCGGCCCGCATCCTCGAAAGCCTCGTGGCGGAGGTCCCGGAGCAGGTCGCCCCGCGGCTGCTGCTCGCCCGCGCCTACTACCACTCCGCCCGGCTCCGGAAGGCGGAGACGGAACTGCTCGCCGTACTGGAGCGTGACCCCGTCGAGCAGTACGCGCGCCTCATGCTGGGCCGCACGCTGGAGCGGCAGGGGCGGGCCACGGACGCCGGACCGCATCTGCGGATGGCCGCCGCGCTGGCGGGTGAGTTCCCCGACAGCGCCTGACCGCGGCAGCGCCTGACGCGACACGGCTGGACGCCCCCTTGGACGGGGCGTCCAGCCGTTCGCCGTCGGACCGGCGGCGGGTGACAGCGTCGGACTCAGTCCTCTCCGCGCACCACGTTCCAGTCCTGATCCACCATCTCCTGCCGTCCTTGGCCGTCGCTTCCCGACTCGCCTTCGCGGATCGTCAGGCGCGCGGGCAGACACGTACGCAACTGCCCCTCGCGCTCGGACGATCGGCCGCGAGCTGTCCACGGGCCCTGGTCGGTCTCCATCTCAAACTCCTTGTCTTCGCGTCTCCGCGTCTGCGCGTCTGCGCGCCACCCGGGCGCGGGCCGGACGGGCCGGTGATACGGCTCCGGGCCCGGCCCGCGATGTCCCGCCAAGAGATACGAGGTGCGAGGTACGCGCCGTCGTCAGGCCGAGGCCAGTGACGGCACGAACACCGGCACCAGGCTCAACGCCGGAACCGGCTCCTTCGCCGCGGCGTCGGTCCCGCCCACCGGGACTTCGGGCAGCCGCAGGACGTTCTGCGGCGCCTCGACGCTCCTGGTGAACCAGACGACCTTGCCCTCCACCGTGCCACAGGTACCCCAGGTGTCGCTGAGTGAGGCGAGGCGGGAGAGTCCGCCGCCACCGGCCGACGGCAGTCGGGGCAGCTCAGGACCGTTGTCGGAGACGGCGGCCGTGAGATACCGGCCGGTCCAGCGGAGTTCGACCATGCACTTGTTGTCCCCACCGACATGACGGTGGACATTGGTCAGCAGTTCGTCGATGCCCGAGCAGACCGGGTCGACGTGCGGGTCGAGATTCCAGTGTCGAAGGTGTGCGGCGACTATGCGCCGTATCTGCGATACGCGCTCCGGAGAGGCGTGCAATTCCACCACGTAGTAACGGCCGTGTGGAATCGTCATGGTCGAGGCTCCTCACACAGAGGCCCACGTACTTCACCTCGTTGTTGCAACGACCCCCGAATACGAAGCGTGAGCATTAGCCACTTCTGGGTCACTGAAAAGATTGACCCGACGGAGCCGAATGCGCAACTTCTCGGATTCCCGCGACGCTCCCGGGACACCGTGCGGGGCAGTGTTCCGGGAGCATACGCAGGGGAAACGCGCTGGTCGCAGTGGGTGCCGGCCGGTCAGGCGGCCCGGCGGAAACAACGGGGACGGCAGGTTGGATCCACGTACACCCGGAAGCCACGTTTACCCCTCGGCCGGCCGGTCTCGATTCTGCGGCACAGCTCTCAGGTACGACGTGTGTCCAGCCGTAGCTGGACCTCCTGTTCCTGGTCACCGGCGGCCTTGCCGAGCACCCGCACGGCGAATGCGCCGGTCAATTCCTCCTGGAGTTTCGCGACCGCCCAGTAGCCGCCCTGGAGGTCCGCGGTCACCGGCTCACTGAGCCTTGTCGGGCCGGCTTTGCGCCGTACCTCCGACACGTCGAAGGTCGAGCTCCACACCGTCGGGCGGGCGCCCGCCACCTCACGGGGCCGGTCGTCGGGCGCGCGGTCGGAGGCGAAGACGGTGCGCAGCGCGCCGAACACGGCGTGCGCGTCCTGTGTCGCGCAACCGCTGAGTTCCACCGTCACCTCCATGTCCGCGCCGTGGGCCGCCGTGTGCGCTTGTGTGCTGTTCACCATGGGTTCCTCCGCTGGGAAGTGTGGGCGCCGGGCCGGTCAGCCCGACGGCTCGTCGGGGACGGGCTGCTCGGGATGCTCACCGTCCGGGTCGGGGTCGCCGCGCCTGCCGGTGCCGGCCTCGTCCGTGTCGGGCGCCGTCCTGTCGGGCTCCTCCGGGGTGCCCGTCGCGTCAGGGCCATCAGGGGCGTCGGAGGCGTCCGGGGCGTCGTCGGGCTCGCCGGACAACGCCAGGGCCTCCACATCCACGTCCAGCGGATCCTCGCCGGGGCGGGCGTGCTGGTCGGGCAGGTCCCTGGGGACGGCCGAGCCGATCCCCTCGGAGTCGTCCGGATGTCCGTACTTCACCGTGATTCCCTTTCGTCGCCTGATGGTCGGCCTCGTCGCCGCCATACGTCGGCGGTCGGCGGTCGGTGGTCGGCCGCCCACCGGCCGACCGGTCGAGGGGCCCGCCGGCGGTCCTCGGCCGTCCTCGGCCGTCCTCAGCGGTCCGTCAGGGTGAACAGCCCGCCGTCGGGGTCCCGCAGCGTCACCTGCTCCCCGTCCTGGTACGCCGTCTCCTCCGACGCGATCACGGCCCCGCCCATCGCCTCGGCCGTCTCGGCCGCCGCCCTGACCGCCTTCACACCGTCCACGGCGAACGACACGTGCCAGCGCGGGCGCAGATGCGGGTCCGCCGCCGCCTCGATGCCGCCGCTGCCTATGCGCGCCACGATGTGCCCGGAACCACGCCCCGTACGCAGCACGACCCGGTCCTGCTCGTAGCTGACGTCGATGCCGCCGAGTCCGTCGTCGGCCCAGTGCAGCACCTCGCCGTAGAAGATCGCCGACGCGATGGCGTCATAGGTCCGCAGTTCCAGCCGGAACGGGGGTCCGCCGAGCTTGGTCGTGTCGTCGGGCAGCGGCTCGCCCTCCCAGAAGCCGAAGACGGCACCGTCCCGGTCGGCGGCGAGCGCCGCCCGCCCCATCTCGAAGGCCAGGGGCCCCACGGCGACCGTGGCGCTGCGCTCCCTGATGCGGGAGGCCGTCGCGTCCACATCCTTCACGACGAAGTACGGCGTCCACGCCACGGCGACCTGGAGCGTGGGGGCCAGCGCGCCGATGCTCGCGACCGGTACGCCGTCGCTCTCGGCCACGACGAACTGGTCGCCGAGCCTGGCGGGGCGGAAGGTCCAGTTGAGTACGGCACCGTAGAAGCTCTGCGTGTCCGCGAGGTCGCGGGCCAGCAGGCTCGCCCAGCACGGCGCCCCGAACACAGGATGCCTCTGCGCCATGACCGCTCGCCTCACTCCGGTCGTGTCAGTGGATGCCCCCGGGCTCCCCTCCGCTCCCTGACGACTGTGCCAGCACACCACCCCGCCCGCATGTCGCCCGCGCCCCTCTCGTGCACGGCCCGCCGCGCGGCGGTGGCAGACTGGCCGCCGATCCTTCGAAACGGAGCACCTGTGCCCATGATCCGTCGTCTCCGCCGGGCGGTGCGGCGCGTCTACCGCAGCACCGTCGACCTCAGCCACCCGGCCCGGTCGCCGCTCGGCAGCGCCGTCGTGAACTGTGTGGTCTACGTGGACGGCATACGGCAGCCGGGCGACTGCCCGGCCGAAGAAGCCGTACGACGGGTCCGCAGGTCCGGCAGGGGCTTCGTCTGGATCGGTCTGCACGAGCCGGACGAATCCGAGCTCAAGGGGCTCGCCGAGCTGTTCGGGCTCCATCCGCTGGCCGTCGAGGACGCCGTACACGCGCATCAGCGGCCGAAGGTCGAGCAGTACGACGGGGCGCTGTTCGCGGTCTTCAAGACCTGCCGCTACGTCGAGCACGAAGAACTCACCGCCACCAGTGAGGTGGTGGACACGGGCGAGCTGATGGTCTTCACGGGGCGGGACTTCGTGATCACGATCAGACACGGCAGGCACGGTTCGCTCGGCCCCCTCAGGGAGCGGCTGGAAGCCGCGCCCGAGCGCCTCGCCATGGGGACGTCGTCCGTACTGCACGCGATAGCGGACCAGGTGGTGGACGACTCCCTCGCCGTCGCCGACGCGGTCCAGGACGACATCGACCGTGTCGAGTCCGACGTCTTCAACGAATCGGCGGGCCGGGCGGGCCGGGGTGACGCCGGGCGCATCTACCAGCTCAAGCGGGAGCTGCTGGAGCTGAAGCGGGCCGTGGCGCCGCTGGACCGGCCGCTGGACATGCTGGCCAACCGGACGCTGACGGGTGTCACCGCCGACGTACGGCCGTACTTCCGCGACGTCGCGGACCATCTGGCCCGGCTCACCGACCAGATCGCGTCCTTCGACAACCTGCTGGACTCGATCCTCCAGGCACATCTCGCGCAGGTGACCGTCGCGCAGAACGAGGACATGCGCAAGATCACCTCGTGGGCCGCGATCATCGCCGTGCCCACCATGGTCTGCGGCGTCTACGGGATGAACTTCGAGCACATGCCGGGCCTGGGGTGGACGTACGGCTATCCGGCCGTCCTCGCCCTCATGGCGACGGCCTGCTACGTCCTCCACCGGAGCTTCCGCCGCAACGGCTGGCTGTAAGGCCGGCGGTACGGGCCGACCGCTACGGCCTCCGCGGCGGTTTTCGCGACAGTTCGCCGATCCAGGGCATACTTACGGACATTGTTTCGAAAGTATGTGCGAGTTCTATTGGGTACGGTGTACGCTGACTGCTCGCCGAGCATATCCGAGGAGCAGTCCGTGAACGACATCCCAGCCGCCGACAGTCACAACGTGATCCAGGTCCGCGGGGCCCGCGAGAACAACCTGAGGGAGGTCTCGCTCGACATCCCCAAGCGCCGGCTCACGGTCTTCACCGGCGTCTCGGGATCCGGCAAGTCCTCGCTCGTCTTCGGCACGATCGCCGCCGAGTCCCAGCGTCTGATCAACGAGACCTACAGCGCCTTCATCCAGGGATTCATGCCGAGCATGGGCCGGCCGGACGTCGACTCGCTGCACAATCTGAGCGCCGCGATCGTGGTCGACCAGGAGCGGATGGGCGCCAACTCCCGTTCCACGGTGGGCACGGCGACCGACGCGTACACCATGCTGCGGATCATCTTCAGCCGGCTCGGTGTCCCCCACATCGGGACCTCGACGGCCTTCAGCTTCAACGCCGCCGAGGGCATGTGCGCCGAGTGCGAGGGGATCGGTCAGGTGTCGAAGATCGACATCGACCAGCTCGTGAACCGCGAACTCTCCCTGAGCGAGGGCGCGATCACCGTTCCCGGTTTCCAGGTGGACGCCTGGTACTGGCAGATCATGGTCGCCTCGGGCTTCTACGACCCGGACAAGAAGCTCAAGGACTTCACGCCGCAGGAGTGGGAGGTCTTCCTCCACAAGACCGCGACCAAGGTCAAGGTCGGCTCCAACAACATGACGTACGAAGGGCTCATCACCAAGGTCAACCGCACGATCCTGGTCAAGGACCGGGACTCGATGCAGGCTCCCGTCAAGGCGTTCGTGGACCGGGCCGTGGTCTTCGCCGAGTGCCCGTCCTGCGGCGGCAGCCGGCTGAGCACCGCCGCGCTGTCCTCGAAGATCGACGGCGTGAACATCGCGGAGTGTTCGGCGATGCAGATCAGCGATCTGGCCCAGTACGTACGGAAGATCGACGATCCGGGCGTGGCACCGCTGCTCGGCAATCTGCGCGACCTGCTGGAGTCGCTGGTCGAGATCGGGCTCGGCTATCTGAGCCTGGACCGCGTCTCGTCCTCGCTCTCCGGCGGTGAGGCGCAGCGCGTGAAGATGGTGCGCCATCTCGGCTCCAGCCTCACCGACGCCACGTACATCTTCGACGAGCCCACGATCGGGCTGCACCCGCACGACATCCGGCGGATGAACGACCTGTTGCTGCGGCTGCGCGACAAGGGCAACACGGTGCTGGTCGTGGAGCACAAGCCCGAGGTCATCGCGATGGCGGACCATGTGGTGGATCTGGGCCCCGGGGCCGGTACCGCGGGCGGGCAGATCTGCTACACGGGCGACGTGGCGGGGCTGCGCGCCTCGGGCACGCTGACCGGGCGGCATCTCGAACACCGGGCGCGGCTGCGGGAGTCGGTGCGTGAGCCGAACGGCCGGCTGTCCGTCGAGGGAGCCGATCTGCACAATCTGAAGAACGTGAGTGTCGACATCCCGACCGGTGTGCTGAGCGTGATCACCGGGGTCGCGGGGTCGGGCAAGTCCTCGCTGATCCATGGTTATCTCTCCAACAGGGACGGTGTGGCGGTTGCCGACCAGTCAGCGATCCGGGGCTCGCGGCGGAGCAACCCGGCCACCTACACAGGGCTGTTGAGCCCCATCCGTACCGCCTTCGCCAAGGCCAACGGCGTCAAGGCGGCGCTGTTCAGCGCGAATTCGGAGGGCGCCTGCCCCAACTGCAGCGGTCTCGGGCTCGTCTACACCGACCTCGCGATGATGGCGGGCGTCGCCTCGGTCTGCGAGGAGTGCGAGGGCAAGCGGTTCACCCCGAAGGTGCTCACCTACCGACTGAACGGCAAGAACATCAGCGAGGTCCTTGCCATGTCGGTCGCGGAGGCGTACGACTACTTCTCCTCCGGTCAGGCGCACGCGATCCTCGGCCGGCTCGACGACGTGGGTCTGAGCTATCTGCGGCTCGGCCAGCCGCTGAACACCCTGTCGGGCGGTGAGCGGCAGCGGTTGAAGCTGGCGATCCAGATGGCGGAGAAGTCGTCCGTCTACATCCTGGACGAGCCGACGACCGGCCTGCACATGGCGGACGTGGACAAGCTGCTGGCGCTGCTCGACCGGCTGGTGGACGCGGGCAACACGGTGATCGTCATCGAGCACCACCAGGCGGTGATGGCCCACGCGGACTGGCTGGTCGACCTCGGGCCGGGCGGCGGGCACGACGGCGGGCAGGTCGTCTTCACGGGTACGCCGGCCGATCTGGTGGCGCACTCGGACACGGTCACGGCGCGGCATCTGCGGGAGTACGTGGGTACGGGGGCGTAGTCCGGTCCCTGTGGGGCGCCGGGCCCGCGGACGTGGCCCCGGAGGGGCGTACCGCAGGGCCCGGCGGAACGGGATAAATCCGCTGGGCTCGCGGCGCCCCTCCCCGGCACAATCACCGTCATGTCACTCACGGCCGACCGTCTGCTCGCCGCACTCGAACCCCTGTCGTACCCGGATCGCCTCAAGCACCTTGCCCACAGCGCCCGTTCACTCCACCCCGGTGATGAACTGCCCGCCTTGGTGGCCGAGTTGGCGGGGCGCGGCATCTACGAGCGACGGCTCGCGGCGTTCGCCGCGCTGGTCGGGCGGCACACGGACTTCCTGGCCGGGCGGCTGACCGACCAGGACCCGATGGTCCGCGCGTACGCGCTGCGGGCCGCCCGCACGCTGCCGCTCCCGGACGCGGCGATCGAGGCGGCGTACGAGGACGCCTCGGCCGACACGCGGCAGCGGCTGGGGGAGGTCGTGCTGGCGGGCGGGCGTACGGCGCTGGCCGAGCGGCTGGTCCCGAGGCTGCGCGAGGAATGGGGTGATCACACTGCGGCCAAGCTGCTGCCTGTCTGCTCGGCGCGGTTCGTGGCGGCGGCGCTGCCCGAACTCGCCTACGCCGTCAGCTCCTGGAGCAGGCTCGGCCTCAACTTCCCCGATCAGGTGCTGGATCACGCCGCGCGGGATCTCGCCGAGCGGCCGCGCCCCGAGCGCGACGCCACCTGGCGCCGGCACGCGGAAGGGGTGGCCGCCGCAGTCTCCGCACGCGCCGAGCGGGTCCTGTCGATGCTGGAGCGGCACCGGCCCGACGTGCTGCCCCCGGCTCTGGTCGCGCGGCTGAACGAATTCGTGGCCGTCGACGCCGAGCGCACCGTACGGCTGCTGCTCCCGCCGGACGGAGGCAGGCAGTCGCACCCGCCGCTTCCCTCGGCGTCCGTCCTGCGGCGGATCGTACGGGCCGACCCGCCCTCGCTGCCCGCGCTCGGCCGCCGCTGGCTCGGCCGCTCGCACTTCGCCGTGCTGCTCAAGGCGCTGCCGCCGCACCGCCGGAGCGACTTCTTCGACCTGGCGACGGCCGGTGTCGAGACCAAGGACGCCAAGCACCTGCTGCCGGTGCTCGCCCTGCTGCCGCGCGAACGCCGCTGGGCTCACGCCCGCCGGTGGGCGGCGCGGCGCCGCGAGACGGGCGCGTCCTGGTACGCGGTTCTGGAGCTTGTCGCGTACGGCCCGGTCGCCGAGGCACGTGCCGAACTCCTCGCGGCCACCCGCCGTCCGGACGCGGACGACCGCGCGAATGCCTGGCCGCTGCTGATCGCCAACGCCGCCCGCGCGCACGACCGCGCGGCCGTGCACGAGGTACTGGTCGAGCTGCCGCGACTGCGCAACGAACAGGACCCGGTGCGCTACGCGGCCCTCGACGCGCTCGCCGATGTGCGTCCCGACCTGTTCACGGCCGAATCCACGCCGCTGCTGGACCGCATCGTCCGGGACGCCCTGGAGGCGCGGGACGTCTCCTACGGCACTCGGGAGGCCGTCCGGGATCTGGCGGTCGCCCTGCTGCGCGAGAACGCGGCGGACGGTGAACAGGACTTGCTGGTCTGGTCGTTGGGCGCACTGGAACAGATCGCCGCCCATGACGGGGTGTATCACCTCGGCTCGCTCGACCGCACGCTGCGGCGCGGGCAGGAACATCAGGTGCTCGACACGCTGCGCCCGTGGCTGGACGCGGCGATGGACAGGGCCGACTACCGACCGCTGTTGAGACTGACCAGCTCGCTCGGTGAGCGGGCCCAACGGATGCCGGTGCTCCAGGGAATGCTCGAAGAGGCCCTGAAGCACGGCGACGACAGCGAGTTCGAGAAGGCGGTGCGGTACTGGCTGATGCCGCCGTCGAGCCGGGACGAGCGAGTGGCCGGGATTCTGGAGCTGGAACCGTCGGCCGCCGTACTCGCCCCCGTCCAGAAGGCTCTGACGGAGCGTCGGACCGATCTGCTCGACGTGCTGCTCGACGGGCCGCCGCCGTACGGCCGCTTCCTCAAGCACGGCACGCCCCGGCCGCAGCCCGAACTCCGCCACGCCGCACGCTGGTTGCCGCGTCAGCAGGCGGCGGCGGGCGCCATGGCCGCCGCGCAGGCCGGCGACGAGTCGCTGCCGCTCCACGACCGTGCCGCCGCGATCCGGGCCGCCGCGACGATCCCGGAGCACGGACGCGCGCTCGCCCTGCGCTACGCCGACTCCCCGGACGTGGTACTGGCCGAGGCGGCGTTGGCCGCGCTGGTGTGGGCGGACCGGCCGCAGGACGCGCTCGACGTGCTGCTCGCCCACGCCGGGGACGACCGCGCACGGGTCGCCCTGTACGCCGCGAGCCGTGCCGCGCGTTTCACCGCGCCGTCCCAACTCGCCGAGCACCTGGGCGCGTTGCTGACCGCGACCGAGGGCGTGAAGGTGACGAGCCGTAAGCAGGCGGTACGGCTGACGGCTCGTCACCTGCCGCTCCCCCACGCCTCGGCGCTGCTGTCCACGGCCTTCGCCGCGCCGGCCCAGCACCCCGACGTACAGGCGGCGATCGTGGCCTTTTCGGCCGGGCTGCTTTCCGAGGAGGGGACGTGGTCGCTGCTGACGGCGGCCTCCGAAGCCGCACCGCAGGTACTGCGGACGGTCGTACGGACCGCCGCCTGGTCCCTGCCGGAGATCCACCGCCCCCGGTACGCCCAACTGGTGGGCGAGGTGAGCCGCTCGGCGGACCCGGAGACGGCGACGGCCGGTCTGCGTGCGCTCCCCGCGTGGGCGCGCTACGCCCCCGATGTGGTGGAGGGGCTGTCCGCGCGGGTCACCGACCTCGGCGAGGGGCCGGGAACACGCACCGTCGTGCAGGCCGCTGTGTCGGCGATCGGTCAACTGGCCGTCTCCGGGCTGCCGCATCCGGTCGGCGGCGCCGCACCGGGAAGCCCCCTGCACGACACGCTGGCGGCGCTGCTCCCGGCGATCGCCGCGGGCGAGCCCGACGCGCACCCCGACCGGGATCTCCCGGCCCGCCGGCGGGCGCTCGGGCTCCTGAGGACCCTGCCGGACCAATCGCCGCGCGAGACAGTTCCGGTGCTGGAGTCGGTGGCGGCGCAGCTCGCTGACGAGCCGTCACTCGCCGTGGCCCGTGCGGGAGTTCTGCGCGCCCTCGTGGCCCTGGACGCCCCGCTTCCCGAACTCACCGCGCGCCTGCGGGACTTGGCGACCAACGCGACCGGCCGCCCCGCTCTGGCGGCGCACACGGCGGTCCAACTGCGCGGCCGGCTGGCCCACTGCCGCCTGCCGTCCGACCTGACGGCGGTCCTGACCGCCGCCACCCGGCTGACCACCACCGGCGACCCGGCCGACGGGCTCCTGGCCGTCGCCCTGGTGTCCGCGACGGGCGACCGTCTCGCCTGGCCGCCCGACTGGCGCACGGCACTGCGCACACTGCGCACCCACCCGTCACCGGACGTGCGGGACGCGGCGCTGGGGGTGGTCTTCCGGTTCGAGTGAGCGGCCGTACGCGGCGGTTGTCCACGGCGGTCGTACGCGCGGCACGCGGCCGGAGCCCCCTCACGGGCCTCGGTACGTCTCCAGCAGCCGGAGCCAGATCTCGCTGATCGTGGGGTAGGACGGGACCGCGTGCCACAGGCGCTCGATCGGGACCTCGCCGGCGACCGCCACCGTGGCCGAGTGGAGCAGTTCGCCGACCCCCGGGCCCACGAAGGTCACGCCCCGCAGGATCTCGCTGTCCAGGTCCACGATCATCCGGGCGCGGCCCCGGTAGCCGTCCGCGTACAGGCCCGCGCCCGCGACGTCGGCGATGTCGTAGTCGACCGCGCGGACCCGGTGGCCCGCCCGCTCGGCCTCCTGAAGGGTGAGGCCGACCGAGGCGGCCTCCGGGTCGGTGAAGACGACCTGGGGGACGGCGGCGTGGTCGGCCGTCGCCGCGTGGGCTCCCCAGCGGTCGCTCTCCAGCAGAGGTACGTGCTGGGCCCTGGCGCCGATGGCTGCGCCCGCGATACGGGCCTGGTACTTGCCCTGGTGGGTGAGGAGCGCGCGGTGGTTGACGTCGCCCACCGCGTAGAGCCAGTCACTGCCCTCGACCCGGCAACTGTCGTCGACCGTCAGCCAGGAGCCCGGCTTCAGCCCGACGGAGTCCAGACCGATGTCCTGCGTGCGCGGCGCCCGGCCGGTCGCGAAGAGGATTTCGTCCGCCTCGATCCGCTCACCGTTGTCGAGGACCGCCGTGACCGGTCCGCTGCCGCCCGTGCGCTCGACCGAGGCGACGGAGACGCCCGTACGTACCGAGGCGCCCGCTTCCGTCAGCGATTCGGTGACCAGTTCGCCGACGAAGGGCTCCATACGGGGCAGCAGTCCGTCGCCCCGTACGAGCAGCGTGACGGCCGCGCCGAATCCTTGGTAGGCCGTGGCCATCTCGACGCCGACCACTCCCCCGCCCACGACCACCAGCCGGTCCGGCACGCCCGGGGAGCTGGTCGCCTCGCGGCTCGTCCAGGGCTTGGCGCCCGCCAGACCCGGCAGGTCGGGCACGACGGCGCTGGTGCCGGTGCAGACGGCGACCGCGTGGCGGGCGGTGAGGACCTGTACGCCGCCGCCCTCGGGGTCGGTGACGGTCACCCGCTTCTTGCCGTCGAGCCGGCCCTGGCCCCGGTGGAGGATGACACCGATCGAGTCGAGCCACGCGACCTGGCCGTCGTCGTGCCAGTGCGAGGTGAAGTCGTCACGGTGCGCGAGGACGGCCGGTACGTCGAGCGGGCCCTGTACGGACGGGCTCAGGCCGGGCACTCTGCGTGCCTCCGCGCGGGCGATCACCGGGCGCAGCAGGGCCTTGCTCGGCATACACGCCCAATAGGAGCACTCGCCGCCGACCAGTTCACTCTCGACGATCGCCGCGCTCAGCCCGGCGGCCCTGACGCGATCGGCGACGTTCTCCCCGACCGGTCCCGCGCCCAGCACCACGACGTCGTACTCAATGGCTTCCGTCATGGGGACAGTCTGGTGCGGTGCCCGCCGCATGGCCACACGATCTTCGGGAATGGGCACCAGGAATACGGCGGTGGCACCCACCGTTGTGCGAGGCGGCTTCATCCGGAGCGAAAAGGAAGAGGTATCAGGTCATGGCCACTGTGGAACTCACCAAGGAGAACTTCGACCGGACGGTGTCGGAGAACGACTTCATCCTGATCGACTTCTGGGCTTCCTGGTGCGGTCCGTGCCGTCAGTTCGCCCCGGTGTACGAGAAGGCGTCCGAGCGCCACGACGACCTGGTCTTCGCCAAGGTCGACACGGAGGCGCAGCAGGAGCTGGCCGCGGCGTTCGAGATCAGCTCCATCCCGACGCTGATGATCGTCAGGGACAATGTCGCGGTCTTCGCCCAGCCCGGCGCGCTGCCCGAGACGGCCCTGGAGGACGTGATCGGGCAGGCACGCGCGCTCGACATGGAAGAGGTCCGCAAGTCGGTCGCGGAGGCGGAGGCCGCCGCGAAGGCTCAGTCGCAGGCGCCCACCGAGGGCGAGGGCGGCGGGACCCCCGCGGGCGCGTAAGGCGCGTAAGCCAGGCACACAGGGTCCGCGCGTCAGCGTTCCAGTACGAGCGCGAGGCCCTGGCCCACACCGATGCACAGGGCGGCGAGACCGGTGCCCGAGCCCGCCGCCGCGAGCTGGTGGGCGACGGACCCGGCCAGGCGCGCGCCGGAGGCACCGAGCGGGTGACCGATGGCGATCGCGCCGCCGCGCGGGTTCACGACGGCGGGGTCCAGCTCGGGCCACTCGGCGAGGCAGCCCAACGACTGGGCGGCGAAAGCCTCGTTGAGTTCGAACGTGGTGAGGTCGGCGAAGTCCCGGCCCGCCTTGACCAGCGCCCGGCGCACCGCCTCGACCGGTCCGAGGCCGAAAAGCTGCGGCTCGATGCCCGTGACGGCGGAGGTCCTGATCCGGGCGAGGGGTTCGCGCCCCGTCGCCCGCAGGCCCGCCTCGTCGACGAGGAGCAGGGCGGCGGCGCCGTCGTTCAGTGGTGAGGCGTTGCCCGCCGTGACCGTCCCCGCGCCCGGCCCCTCGCCCTCCTTACGGAAGCTGGGCCTGAGCCTGCCGAGCGCTTCGAGCGAGGTGTTGTCGCGGACGCATTCGTCGCGTACCAGCTCCACTCCCGCGTACGGCACGACCTCCGCGTCGTACAGCCCCGCACCCCACGCCCGCGCCGCCTTGCGGTGGCTCTCCAGGGCGAACGCGTCCTGCGCCTCCCGGGTGATCGCGTGCTTGTCCGCGATCAGTTCGGCGCCCTCGCCGAGCGGGACCGTCCACTCGGCGGGCATCGCGGGGTTCGTCATGCGCCAGCCGAGCGTCGTGGAGTGCAACTGCTGATGCCCGGCGGGAAAGGCGCGCTCGGGCTTCTGGAGCACCCACGGGGCGCGCGACATGGACTCGACGCCGCCCGCGACGACGATCGACGCGTCCCCGAGCGCGACGGCGCGCGCCGCCTGGATGACCGCTTCGAGGCCCGAGCCGCAGAGCCGGTTGACGGTGACGCCGGGGACGGAGACCGGCAGCCCGGCGAGCAGCGCGGCCATGCGGGCGACGTCGCGGTTGTCCTCACCGGCGCCGTTCGCCGCGCCGAGCACCACGTCGTCGATCCTGGCCGGGTCGAGCTCCGGCGTACGGTCCACGAGCGCGCGTACGACATGGGCGGCGAGATCGTCCGGCCGTACGGAGGAGAGCGCGCCGCCGAACTTCCCGACGGGTGTGCGGACGGCGTCCACGACGTAGACGTCGCGGATGGTCATCGGATCGCTCATCGGTTCTCTCCCCTTCGGTCGACCGGTCGTTCGGTCGACCGGTCGTCCGCGCACTCTTTCATGGCAGGCGCGCGGGGCCGAAGGGCGAGGGTGCCGGCCGGGCGGTCAACGCGTCCCGGGCTCCGCGACATCGGGTGCGTCGGGGCTGTCGGGGCTGTCGGGGCTGTCGGGGCTGTCGGGGCTGTCGGGGCTGTCGGGGCTGTCGGGGCTGTCGGGATCGTCCACGACGCGCGCCGTCAGGCCGTAGTCCACCTCGTAGCCGTCGATCAGCAGACCTTCGACGGTACGGGTCTCCGGGTCGATGTCCGCGACCATGCCCCCGCCCGCGAAACGCGGGTAGCCGGACTCGCCGGTCTCTCCGGTCGCCTCCACCACGGCCGAGCGCAGCGCGGTCGTCGCGTCGGGCGGGCTGGTGCGGCCGTCGGTGTGCTCGGGTACCAGCAGAATCTCGAAGCGCCGCGGGAAGGGGTGCCACTGAGTGCTCATGCTGGTGACGCTAGACAACGGCCGGGGGCCGCGCATGTCCTGCGGCGGCGTCAGGTCGACTCGCGCCGTACCGCCCGCGCCCCCATCAGACCGTGCCGCTCCGGTTCCCCGCCGGGATCACGCACCACCCGGTCGACCAGGGCGGCCAGCCGCTGCCCGGTGACGAGGTCGATGCGCACCGTGGACAGCCGGGGCCGCAGCAGCCTGCCGAGCAGCAGGTCGTCGGCGCCCAGCACCGCCGTGTCGCCGGGGATGTGGACCCCGGCGTCCTGGAGCGCCCGCATCAGCAGCATCGCGTACTCGTCGTTGTAGGCGTAGACGGCGTCGAGGCCCAGGCCGTCCCAGCGGGCGGCGAGCGCGGTCGCCGACTCCTCCGTGTAGGACAGCGGCAAGGGTTCGATGTGGGCGCCCGTGGAGGACGCCGCGACGGCGGCCCGCGCGCCGGCGAGCCGGGGTTCCGAGAAGAGGTCCAGGCCCGGCTCCTCGGGCATCACCACGCCGATCCGGCGGCGTCCGCGCGCCAGCAGATGCTCCGCGGCGCAGTCGCCGATCTCGCGCTGGTCCATGACCAGGGCGTGCGCGCCCTCGACCCGCCGCGGGCCGAGCGTGATGACGGCCTTCGCGCCGGAGCGCTTGAGTATCTCCACCCCCTGCCCGGTGAGCGCGATCTCGCCGAGGGAGACGACGGCGACGGGGCGCAGTTCGGCCCAGGCGCGCGCCGCCTCGTCGCCGTCGAGTCCGAGGCTGCCGTACTGGACGACGGTGTAGTCCAACCGCCGC
The DNA here is from genome assembly GCF_045040295.1 of Streptomyces sp. NBC_01506. Classification (NCBI taxonomy): domain Bacteria; kingdom Bacillati; phylum Actinomycetota; class Actinomycetes; order Kitasatosporales; family Streptomycetaceae; genus Streptomyces; species Streptomyces sp. NBC_01506. The sequence continues at coordinate 955,647 of NZ_CP109422.1, forward strand.
AGCGCCCACTGGAGTTCGTTGAGGAAGCGGCTGTAGAGGGGGCCGACGGGGACGTGTGCGCTGGGGAGCAGGACAATTCTGGTGTGTCCCGCGCGCAGGCTGCGCGCGGCGGCGTGGGGGACGTACGCCAACTCCTCGGCGGCCTCGCGGACCTTGCGGCGGGTGGGCTCGCTGATCCGTACGGAGGCGGTGTTGTTCAGGACGTACGAGACGGTGGCACGCGAGACCCCGGCGAGCCGCGCGACGTCGGCGCTGGTGGGGACCGGGCGGGCGGTGGGGAGGGGGTGGGGACGTTCGGCGGACGGTCCTGACGGTTCGGACGGCGGCGGGGAGGACTGTTCAGGTAACTGGCTCATCGCCCACGGCATCTTTCCAGACGGGTCACCGGTGCGATCCGGGGCCCGCTGTCCCGTGCGGTCACCGCACGGGACGGCAAGTGAAACGCGTGAAACGCACCCTCCTGAGAACTCCTGAGAATTCCTGAGAAAGGGACTGTCTTGCGACTGCACACCCACACCTGGGGCGAGGGCGACCGTGTCGCTCTCCTGATCCACGGCATCATGGCCGACCACCGGACGTGGCGGCGGGTGGGCCCCGAACTGGCCGCGCGCGGACTGCGCGTGATCGCCGTCGATCTGCGCGGCCATGGCGCCAGCGGTCAAGGACCGTACGGACGGGAGGACTTCGCCGACGACCTCGTGGAGACGTTGCCCGTCGGCGCGGAGGTGGCGATCGGCCACTCCCTGGGCGCGATGGCGCTCGCGCTCGCGGTGGAGCGGCTGGCGCCGCGCCGCGCGGTCTACTGCGATCCGGCCTGGCATCTGCCGGGCCCGGCGGCGGGTGCCGCCGAGAGCGAGGGGCCCGCACGGCTGGCGGCGGCCAAGACCCTCTCCCGCGAGGAGATATCCGCGCTCAATCCTCGTTGGGAGGACGTGGACGTGGACCTCGAGGTGGCGAGCCTCGCCGTGTGGGACGAGCGGACGGCGTACGGCATCGCGTCGGCGTTCGGTACGGACCTGCGGCCCGCGAAGCCGGTGGTCCCCTCGCTGGTGACGACCGCCGATCCGAGCCCGATGGTCTCGCCGCGGGACGCGGCGGAACTGCGGTCGCGCGGTTTCGAGGTCCGTACGGTCAAGGACGCGGGACACACCGCGCACCGTGACGACTTCGACGCGTTCATGGCCGCGCTGGAGGGGTGGGTCTGACCCGGGGGTCTAACCCGGGGGTCTAACCCGAAGGTCGACCCGCTCGGCGGTCGGGGGTGCCGGGGCTCTACCTTCGGTCGGATGAAACCCTTCACCGACCCCGGCGCCCCCGACCACCACTCCCCCGAGCCCGAACTCCCGGGCCGGAGCGGCCCCTCGGCCACCACCGAGGCCGACCCGCGCGACGTCGGGCCCGTACGCACCTCGTACGCCCCCGACAGGGACGGCGACCCCGACCCCGGCGAGATCGTCTGGACCTGGGTGCCGTACGAGGAGAACGACGGGCGCGGCAAGGACCGTCCGGTGCTCGTGGTGGCCCGCGAGCCCGCCGGCACCCTGCTCGCCGTCCAGCTCTCCAGCAAGCGGCACGACCGCGACCGCGAGTGGGTGCCGATCGGGATCGGGCCGTGGGACCGGCAGGGGCGCCAGTCGTGGGTGGATCTGGACCGGGTGCTGCGGATCCATGACAAGGGCATGCGGCGTGAGGCGTGCGCGCTCGACCGGGGGCGGTTCAACCTGGTCGTGGGGCGGCTGCGGGAGCGTTACGGCTGGCGCTGAACGCCCCGCGCGCGCCGGGCCTACGCGCCGCGCCTACGTGCCGGGGCCGGAGCCCGAATCCGAATCCGAACCCGGTGCGACGTCGTCCGCGAACGTCCGACGGAAGGCGCCCAGCGTGGCCGAATCAGCCGTCCGGTCGAGCACCGCGAAGACGACCTCGTCGAAGTGGCCGGCGAACCGGCCACGGCCCGTCCGCGACCCGACCAGCAGCGCCCGGAACGCGCCGGCCACCCGCGCCGGGTCGTTGCGGAAGACCCCGCAGCCCCAGGCTCCGAGCACCAGCCGCCGGTAGCCGCCCGCCACCGCCACCTCCAGGACCCGCTCCGCACGGGAGTCGAGTGTGGCCGAAACGCGATGGGTCTGCGCCGGGTGGTCGCGCGCGACGATCCCGGCGTTCGGGGCGGGCGAGGTGAGGAATCCGACGGTGAACGGGGCGTCGAGCAGCCGCCCCCGGTCGTCGCGGAAGACCGGCACGCCGGGCGAGTGGATCACGCGATCGCTGTAGAAGGGGCTGCGGTCGGCCCGGTGGTGCGCGTAGTAGTCCGGCGCGCGCAGCAGGGTGACGTGGAGGGCGGAGGCCCGGCACAGGGCCTCCTCCTGGGCCTGTGCTCCGTTCAGGTAGCCACCGCCCGGGTTACGCGCGGAGGCGAAGTTCAGGACGGCCACGGGGCCGGGCGCTGCCGAGGTCGTCCGCCGGGCGGCCTCGAGGCTGCTCTCGCCGGTGACCTCGAAGAATGTCGTACGGGAGGTGTCCGGGGTGACCGGCACGGGCTCCGGGCCGTACAGCCTGGTCCCTTCGGTCGCGGCCTCCAGCAGTGCGGTGAGGGGCACCTGGCGGCCGTCCCGCGCGCGGTACGCACCCGCCGCGACAATCTCCTCGGTGTGCTTCGCGATCCCCCGCAGCCGTGCGCTCATATCAGGCATCGTCGGTGACGCGACACGCTCGGGGCAACCACGTTTTCCGCCCGGATGCGCACTCTTGTGCGGAGCGGCGGGAGTGGCCTTAGGTTGGACGAAGCGCCCCGGCCCGAACCCCGGGACGGGGTCCGGTCACGGTCTTCGACAGGAGGATCCGGCCATGCAGTCGGACGAATTCGTAGCTGAGGGCCCGTCTCTCAATGAGGACGACGCCGAGGCACTGTTGCGCGGCATATGTTTCAAGACAGGGCCGCCCCGCATCGTCGGTGTTGAACTGGAATGGCTCGTGCACGATCTGTACGACCCCGAACTGCCCGTTCGCACCGCGCGCCTCGACAAGGCGTTCGGTGGCCTGCGGGACCTCCCTCTTCGATCGGCGCTGACGTTCGAACCGGGTGGCCAGTTGGAGCTCAGCTCGGCCCCCGCCGCCTCCCTGATGGAGTGTGTCGACTCCACCGCGGCGGATCTCGCCGCCGTACGCCGCGAACTGCGTACGGCCGGTCTCACGCTCACCGGCCTCGGACAGGATCCGTGGCACTCACCGGGCAGGCTCCTGAAGGAGCCGCGGTACGACGCGATGGAGACCTACCTCGACCGGATCGGCCCCTCGGGCCGCGCCATGATGCGTTCCTCCGCCTCCATCCAGGTCTGCCTCGACGCGGGTACGGAGGAGCCGGGCCCGCTCGGCTACGGCAGGCGCTGGCAGCTCGCCCATCTGCTGGGCGCGGTGCTGGTGGCCGCGTTCGCCAACTCGCCCGTCCAGGCGCGCCGTACGACGGGCTGGCGCTCCACCCGGCAGGCGCTGTGGACGGACCTGGACCCGGCGCGTACCAAATCGCCCGACACCCGGCGGGAGCCGCGTGGCGCGTGGGCGGAGTTCGCCATGGACGCGCCGGTGATGTGCGTGCGGACGGCGGACGGCCCCTGGGACGTGCCCGAGGGGCTGACCTTCCGTGAGTGGATCCGGTCGGGTCTGCCGCGCCCGCCGGTGCGCGCCGATCTCGACTACCACATCACCACCCTGTTCCCGCCGGTGCGTCCGCGCGGTCATCTGGAGCTGCGGATGATCGACGCCCAGCCGGGGGACGACGGCTGGATGGTGCCGCTGGCGGTGACCACCGCGCTGTTCGACGATCCGCAGGCCGCCGAGACGGTGTACCGCACCGTCAAGACGCTCGCCGAGACGGCGGGCTCGCTGCCCGCGCCGGGCAATCCGCTGTGGATCACGGCGGCGCGGGACGGACTGGCCGATCCCGAGCTGCACGCGGCGGCGGTGGAGTGTTTCGCCGTCGCGCAGGAGGCGCTGCCCCGTACGGGTGCCACGGAGGCCGTACGGGACGCCGTGGCGGCCTTCACCGAGCGGTACGTCGTGCCGGGCCGCTGCCCCGCCGACGATATGGACGTCCCCGTGACCGGGAAGGAACTGAGCACATGAGCGAGCACGCCGGGACACCGGGCGGAACACCGGACGGGACACCGGACGCGCCCTCCGACGGAACCACCGACGGGATAGCCGTCGACGCGGGTGCGGACGTGGACGCGCTGCGGCGGCGGGCCCTCGACGCGCTGACCACCGCGCGCCGACGCACCGCGCTGCTCACCTCCTGTGTGGACGAGCCCGAACTGACCGCGCAGCACTCGCCGTTGATGTCACCGCTGGTCTGGGACCTGGCCCATATCGGCAATCAGGAGGAGCAGTGGCTGCTGCGTACGGTCGGCGGCCGGCCGGCCGTGCGGCCCGAGATCGACTCCGTGTACGACGCCTTCGAGCACCCCCGCGCGCTGCGTCCCACGCTCCCGCTGCTCGCCCCCACCGAGGCCCGCGCGTACGCCTCCGACATCCGGGGCCGGGTCCTGGACATCCTCGGCAGCAGCCCGCTGCGCGGCGGTCCGCTGCTGGACGCCGGATTCGCCTTCGGGATGATCGCGCAGCACGAACAGCAGCACGACGAGACGATGCTGATCACCCATCAGTTGCGCCGCGGCCCGGCCGCGCTCACGGCGCCGGAGCCGCCGGCCCCCGATCCGCTCGACACGGCGGACCTGCCGGGTGAAGTACTCGTTCCCGCCGGGCGGTTCACGATGGGGACCTCGGCCGAACCGTGGGCGCTGGACAACGAGAAGCCCGCGCACCACCGGCTCGTGCCCGCGTTCTACCTCGACACGGTGCCGGTGACCAACGGCGACTATCTGCGCTTCATCGAGGACGGCGGCTACACGGACGAGCGCTGGTGGGCCCCGGAGGGCTGGGCGCAGATCCGCGAACACTCCATCGCCGCACCGCTGTTCTGGCGCCGCGAGGCGGGGCAGTGGCTCCGCCGCCGGTTCGGGGTGGACGAGCCCGTACCCGCCGACGAGCCGGTGCTGCACGTCAGTTGGTACGAGGCGGACGCGTACGCCCGCTGGGCCGGGCGGCGGCTGCCGACCGAGGAGGAGTGGGAGAAGGCGGCCCGGCACGACCCGGCCACCGGCCGCTCACGGCGCCATCCGTGGGGCGACGAGGACCCGACCCCCGACCGCGCCAATCTCGGTCAGCGCCATCTGCGCCCGGCGCCCGCGGGCAGCTATCCGCGCGGCGCGTCGCCGCTGGGCATACGGCAGTTGCTCGGTGACGTGTGGGAGTGGACGTCAAGCGACTTCCTGCCCTATCCGGGCTTCGCCGCCTTCCCCTACCGGGAGTACTCCGAGGTGTTCTTCGGCCCCGCGCACAAGGTGCTGCGCGGTGGGTCGTTCGCCGTCGGTGAGGTGGCGTGCCGCGGGACCTTCCGCAACTGGGACCTGCCGGTGCGCCGGCAGATCTTCGCCGGTTTCCGTACCGCGCGCAGCGCCGGAGATGTGTGATGTGCCGTCATATCGCCTACCTGGGGGCGCCGGTGGCGCTGCGCGAGGTGCTGATCAGCCCTGAGTACGGGCTGTACCGGCAGTCCTGGGAGCCGCGTCGGCAGCGGCACGGGACGGTCAACGCCGATGGTTTCGGGGTCGGTTGGTACGCGGACGGCGACCCGCTGCCCGCCCGCTACCGGCGCCCGGGACCCATCTGGGGCGATCAGAGCGTGGTCGACCTGGCGCGGGTGGTCAGCAGTGGCGCGGTGCTCGCCGCCGTACGGGACGCGACCGAGGCGGGGGCGGACGGTGAGGCCGCTGCGGCGCCGTTCGCCGCCGGGCCCTGGCTGTTCAGCCACAACGGTGCCGTGCGCGGCTGGCCCTCCAGCCTGGCGCCGTTGGCCGCCGTCCTGCCTCCCGCCGAATTGCTGTCGCTGGACGCCCGGACCGACTCCGCGCTCGTGTGGGCGCTGGTGCTGCACCGGTTGCGGGACGGCGACGGGATGGGCCAGGCCCTGTCCGACACGGTCCTGGAGGTGGCCGGGGCGGCACCCGGCTCCCGGCTGAATCTGCTGCTCATGGACGGCGAGAGGGTCACGGCGACCGCCTGGGGCGACACGCTGTGGTATCTCACCGAGCCAGGCCGGGGCACCGTCGTCGCCTCGGAGCCGTACGACGACGATCCGCGCTGGTGCGAGGTCCCCGACCACACCCTGCTGGCGGCGACCGGCACCGACGTCCTGCTCACTCCCCTCAAGGAGCCCCCCGCGTGAGCCCGTACCTGCTGACCCGCACCCTGCCCGAGGACGCCACCGACGCCGCGCTGCGCGCCGATGTGCTGCACGGGCTGACCCGAAGCCCCAAGTCCCTGCCGCCCAAGTGGTTCTACGACGCCAGGGGCAGCGAGCTGTTCGAGGAGATCACCGCGCTGGACGAGTACTACCCGACCCGTGCGGAGCGGGAGATCCTGCTCGCCCGCGCGCCCGAGATCGCGGCGGCGACGGGGGCCCGCACGCTGGTCGAACTGGGCTCGGGGTCCTCGGAGAAGACCCGGCATCTGCTCGACGCGCTGCCGCTGCTGCGTGGTTACGTGCCGGTGGACGTGAGTGAGAGCGCGCTCACCGGTGCGGCCGATTCGCTGCTCGCCGAGCGGCCGGACCTTCACGTGCACGCGCTGATCGCGGACTTCACCAAGGAGATGGAGCTGCCGCAGATGCCCGGACCGCGGCTGATCGCGTTCCTCGGCGGCACGATCGGCAATCTGCTCCCCGCCGAGCGCGCCGCCTTCCTCGCGTCCGTGCGCGCGCTGCTCGCGCCCGGCGACGCGCTGCTCCTGGGGACGGATCTGGTGAAGGAGGAGTCCGTACTGGTCAGGGCATATGACGACGCGTCAGGTGTGACGGCCGCCTTCAACAAGAACGTCCTGGCCGTCGTGGACCGGGAGTTGGGCGCCGACTTCGATCCGGCGGACTTCGACCATGTGGCGCGCTGGGACCGTGAACAGCAGTGGATCGAGATGCGGCTCAGGGCGCGCCGGGCCCTGACCGTGAAGATCCCCGAGCTGGATCTGCTGGTCACCTTCGAGGCGGGTGAGGAGCTGCGTACGGAGGTGTCGGCGAAGTTCACTCAAGGCCGGGTCCGCACCGAACTGGCCGGTGCGGGAATGGAGTTGACGCACTGGTGGACGGACGAGGCCGGAAGGTTCGCCCTGTCGCTGGCGACGGCGCCCTGAGCGGCGCGCGCCAGCGAGCGGCGGTCCGCGTGGCGCGCGGCGGGGATCAGGGGCAGTACCTCGATCTGAGCCGTGAGCCCGCGGGCCAGCACGATGCGCCACAGCGACACGGCGAGCGGGTCGTCCCCGACGAACGCGGCGGGACCGAGCGGGCGGTAGCCGATCCGTACGGGACGCACGGCCGCCCCCGCGTCCAGCGCGGCCTGGAACATGGCCGCGGTGAAGCGTCCCTGGTCCCTGCCGCACCAGGTACTGCCCTCGGGGAAGACGATCACACGTGACCCCGCGCGCAGGGCGTCACTCACGTCCCGTACGGTGCCCGGCAGCGCGCGGAGCCGGTCGCGCTCCACGAACAGCGTGCCGCCGCGCGCCGCGACCGTGCCCAGGACGGGCCAGCGCCGGATGTCGCTCTTGGCCAGCACCCGCCCGGGGAACAGGGTCGCGACGAGTGGGATGTCCAGCCAGGAGATGTGATTGGCGACGACGAGCACGCCGCCCGGCGGGTCGGGCACCGCGGCCTGCGCCACGGCGGGCACCGCGGCGGGCGCCGCGGCGGGAGACATGCCGTCGACCCGCACGCGCAGCCCGAAGGCCCGGATGACCGTACGCGTCCACCCTCGGGTCAACCGGTCACGCGGCCCGGCGCCGAGCAGGGCGACCGGCGGGACGAGCAGGATCCCGAGGAGTACGGCTCCGAGACCGGCCAGCAGCCGCGCGGACGCGGTGACCGTGCCCCGGCGCGGGGCGTCCGGCCGGGGGGCGCAGAGTTGCGGGGTGCAGGGCGCCGTGGGCAGCCAGGCGCTCATCGCGCCGGGGCGAGCGAGAGGAAGTGCCGCAGATACCGGGGGTTGGTGCGGCGCAGCGACAGCAGCACGTACAGATCGGCGACCCCGAACTCCGGGTCGTGCGCGGGCGCGCCGCAGACCCAGGCGCCGAGCCGCAGATAGCCCCGGAGCAGCGCGGGGAGTTCGGCCCGCGCGGCGGGGGCGGGGGCGGTGGCACTGCCGTCCGGGGTCCACAGGCGGTGGGGGGTGACCCAGTACTCCTCCGGGGCGAGGTCGCGGTCCTTGACGGTGTTCCAGGTCGCCGACGCGAGGAAGCCGCCGTCGCTCAGCGGGAGGGAGCAGCAGCCGGCCATCCAGTTGTGCCCGGTGCGGGTCATGTAGCGGGCGAGCCCGGCCCAGATGAGGGCGATGACGGCGCCGTTGCGGTGCAGGGGGTGCACGCAGGAGCGGCCGACCTCCACGAGGTCGTCGCGTATGTGGTCGAGCCGCCGGAGGTCGAACTCGCTCTCGGAGTAGAGCCGTCCGGCGACGCGGGCGCGGTCGGGCGGCAGCAGCCGGTATGTGCCCACGACCTCGCCGGTCCCGGCCTCGCGTACGAGGAGGTGGTCGCAGTAGGCGTCGAAGTCGTCGCCGTCGAGGCCGGGCTCGGGCCCGTCGATACGGGCGCCCATCTCACCGGCGAAGACCATGTAGCGCAGGCGCTGCGCGGCGCGTACGTCCTGCGGATCGCGGGCGAGGGACACGAGATAGCGCTGGTCGGGGGTGGCGTCGGGGAGGGGGAGCTGGGTGGGGAGGGTCGCGGGGACGACGGCGGGTGAGGCGGACATGACTGTCTCCTGTGCCGGACGGAAGAACGAGCGGTCCGGGGGCGCCGCTCGTGCGGCGACCCGGCACCTAGTTTCTTCCGTCACCGACTGGATTCGACATGACAGCACGGCGGAGCGGGGATGTGAGACGGCTGAATGGCCGGGATTGACGGGTAACGCGTTGGCAAAGGGGCCACCACCGGCCGGACGCGCCTCAAGCCCGTCGGGCGGTGAATCGACCCGTTCGGCAGTCGGTCAAGCCCGTCCGGTGATCGAGGACGAACCGGCCCACCGGACGGACCCGGTGGACCTTCCCGTCACCGCACACCAATGGCTACCGCAGCGCCGCCGTGATCTTCGCGACCGCCGCCTCGGCGGCGGTCTTCGGGTCCTCGCCCTGGAGTACGGCCGTCATGTACGGCTTGATCGGGTTGTCCAGCTCGACGTTGGCCCACTTCGGCGAGTTGGGCGTCGCGCGCCCCTCCGCCGCGCCCGCCGCCATCGCCGCCGTGGCCTCCTGGCCCTCGATGACATCCGCGAGCGTCGTCTTGTTCGGCACGTAGCTCATCGTCTTGGCCAGCTCCGTCTGCCACTTCTCGCCCGCCAGCGCCTTGACCACGTCGACCGCCGCCGACCGGTGCGAGGAGTTCTTGGGGACGATGAGGTCGGAGCCGCCGGTGAAGACCGCGCCCGGTGCCTCGGCGGTCTTGCCGGGGACCGGGAAGAAGCCGAGCTTGCCCTTGAGGTCCGGGTTCTTCTCCTCGATCTGGACGGCGGAGTTGGGGGTGTCGATGATCTGCGCGATGTCGCCCTTCGCGAACTCGGCTTCTTGCTCCGGCTTGACCTCGTCGGAGTCCTTCGGGCCGTCGCCGAGCGCCTGCAACTCCTTGTAGAACTTCATGCCCCTGATCGCCTCGGGGGTGTCGAGCCGGCCTTCCCACTCACCGCCCGCCTCGACCGCCAGCTCGCCGCCCTCGTCCCAGATGAAGCCGGAGAGGGTGTACCAGTCCTGGCCGGCCAGATAGATGCCCTGCTGGTCCCCCTGGTCGAGTTGGGCGGTGATGTCCAGCCACTCGGCGCGGGTCTTGGGCAGCTCGTCGATGCCCGCCTCCGCGAACAGGTCCTTGTTGTAGATGACGACGCGGTTGGCGGCGTACCAGGGGATGCCGAACTGCGAGCCGTTGATGCTGCCGGGCTCGGCGAGACCGGGCAGCCAGTCCTCGCTTCCCAGGTCCCGTACGGACTCCAGGGTGAGGTCCCGCAGGCCGTTGCTCTCCGCGTACTGCGCGACCTGGGTGTTGCCGACCTCGATGATGTCCGGCGAGTCTTCGGATTCCAGCGCGGCCATCACCTTCTTGCCGATCCCGGTCCACTCCTGGATCTTGACCTCCAGTTGGACCGAGGGGTTGTCCTCCTCGTACGCCTTGGTGAACTTCTCCAGATACGCGTTGGAGACGCTGTCCTTCATGAGCCAGACGGTGATGACCTTGTCGTCGCCGCCCGGGAGCATTCCGCATCCCACGAGTGCGATGGAGGACGCGAACACGGCGGATCCGACAAGGAAGCGGTTTTTCACGTAGGTCACCTTCTGGCGCGCGGCACGAAAGAGTCGAGACCCGACGTGGGGGGAGCAACCGATGCTCGCACGGGCATTGGCGCGATTTTGGTATGGACCAGGTGACCGGTCAAGCCCCACCCCCCTGCGCGAGGTCCTGACGACGCCCTTGTCCTGCCGCGCGCGGCGCCGCGCGGTGGGGCACGGTGGAGTGACACCGCGACCGGCGCGGAGAGGAGAACGACCCCCATGAGCAACCACATCTATCGGGTCAGCGAGATCTACGGCACCTCCGAGGTGGGCGTGGACGAGGCCATCCGTAACGGAATCGGCCGGGCGTCCCAGACCCTGCGGGGGCTGGACTGGTTCGAGGTCACGCAGGTCCGCGGCCATATCGTCGATGGCCAAATCGAGCACTACCAGGTCGGGCTCAAGGTCGGCTTCCGCCTGGAGGACGGCGAATCGGCGGGCTGAGTCCGGCCTTCCGGCCCCGGCCCCGGGCGGCAGCCCCGGGCGGCGGGCTGACCCTCGTCCGGCACGCTCAGGTACGTCCCTCGCGCTCCTGGCCGTCCCTCAGCGCCTGCGACGTGCTCGCCCAGCGGGCGCGTACGACCCGGAATCCCGCACGCTCCACCGCGTCGCACACCAGCTCGTCATCGTCCACGAGCATGCGGATCCCCCGCTTGGCGGCCAGCTTGCGCAGCCGCTCCACCTTGGTGGTGCGGGCGGGCCTGCGGTCGTGGTTACGGCGCATGAACACCTGGCCGTCCGGCAGACCGTTCGCCCGCAGCCAGGTCAGCGTGTCGTCGCGGCAGCGCTCGGGACGGCCGGTCAGATAGACGATCTCGCACTCCTCGGCGCATTTGAGAACCAGCGCCACCCCCTCGGCCAGCGGTGTGTCCGCCCCCGCCGCGCCGAAGAAGCCGTCCCAGTCCTTCGGGACGGCCTCCAGAAAGTGCTGGCGGTGCGCGGTCTCGGCGAGCGTCCCGTCCAGATCGAATACGGCCAGTGGTCTCTTGTCGTCCGTCGCACGCCTGTTGTCCGTCACACGCCCAGCCTAAGGAAGCGCCGGGGAATCCTCGCGCCGAGTCGCTGTTGAACAAGATGTGACGTCAGTGATCGCGAACACCCGGTTCTCCGTACTCGACCGCTCCCGCACCCGTGAGGGCCGAGGCGCCCCCGAAGCGCTGCGCGACACCGTGCGCCTCGCGCGGCGGGTCGAAGCGCTCGGCTACCACCGCTTCTGGGTCTCCGAGCACCACAGCGTGCCCGGTGTCGCGGGCTCGGCGCCCACGGTCCTGGCGGCGGCCGTGGCCGCCGCGACGTCCACGATCCGCGTCGGTACGGGCGGGGTGATGCTCCCCAACCACCGGCCGCTCGTCGTGGCCGAGCAGTTCGGGGTCCTTCAGTCGCTGTTCCCCGGCCGGATCGACATGGGTCTGGGGCGCTCCGTGGGCTTCACCGACGGGATACGCCGGGCGCTCGGCAAGGACAAACACGATGTCGAGGACTTCGCCGAGCGCATCGAGGAGCTGCTCGGCTGGTTCACCGGCGGGCAGAAGCTCTACCCGCAGGTCCACGCTCTGCCCGCCGAGGGCCTGCGGCCTCAGCCGTACATCCTGGCCATGGGCGAGGGCGCGGACATCGCCGCGGCGGCCGGTCTGCCCATGGTCGTGGGCGATCTGCGCGGCCCGGACCGCATGCTGCGGGCCGTGGAGCGTTACCGCGCCACCTTCCGCCCGTCCGCCTGGTCGGACCGCCCGCACGTGATCATCGCGGGGACGGTCGCGGTCGCCGCGAGCGAGGAGGAGGCGCGCCGGCTGCTGATCCCCGAGTCCTGGTCGATGGCCCACTCCCGTACCCGCGGCGTCTTCCCACCGCTCGCGCCGGCCGAGCGGATCGAGACACTGACGATGACCACGAAGGAGCGGGAGCTCTACGAGTCGGGGCTGCGCGGCCATGTCCAGGGCACCGCAGAACAGGTCGCCGAGGCCCTGGAGTCGGTGATCAAGGAAAGCGGCGCGGACGAGGTGCTGGTGACGACCAGCACGTACGACCGCGACGCGCTCCTGGACTCGTTCACCCGGCTGGCAAGGGTCGCGGGACTGGGCCGGGTCCCTGTCCCCAATCCGTGAGCCGATTGCGCGCGTTGAGGTCCGCGACGACGAGATGCCCTACCGCGCCACCTTGCGGGTCGCCCGCAGCCACTCCTTGTTCATCGCCGTGATCGACGGCAGCGGGATGCCCTTCGGGCAGGCCGTCGCGCACTCACCGGCCAGTGTGCAGCCGCCGAAGCCCTCGTCGTCCATCGTCGCGACCATGTCCAGGACCCGGGTCTCGCGCTCCGGGGCGCCCTGCGGCAGCACGTTGAGGTGGTTGACCTTGGCCGAGGTGAAAAGCATCGCCGAGCCGTTGGGGCACGCGGCCACGCACGCGCCGCAGCCGATGCACTCGGCGTGCTCGAACGCGAAGTCGGCGTCGGCCTTGGGCACGGGCGTGGCGTGGGCCTCGGGGGCGGAGCCGGTGGGGGCGCTGATGTAGCCGCCGGAGCCGATGATCCGGTCGAACGCCGAGCGGTCCACGACCAGGTCCTTGACCACGGGGAACGCCTCGGAGCGCCACGGCTCGACGTCGATCGTGTCGCCGTCGTCGAAGTGCCGCATGTGGAGCTGGCAGGTGGTGGTGCGTTCGGGGCCGTGCGCGTCGCCGTTGATGACGACACCGCAGGCGCCGCAGATGCCTTCGCGGCAGTCGTGGTCGAAGGCGACCGGGTCGTCGCCGTCGAGGATCAACTGTTCGTTGAGCGAGTCGAGCATTTCGAGGAACGACATGTCCTCGGAGATGCCGTCGATGTCGTACGTGACCATGGCGCCGGTGGCGTCGGCGGCGCTCTGCCGCCAGACGCGCAGGGTGAGCCTCATGCGTAGCTCCGCTGGGTGGGGTGGACGTACTCGAAGACGAGGTCTTCCTTGTGCAGGACGGGCGCGGTGCCGGTGCCGGTGAACTCCCAGGCCGCGGCGTACGAGAAGACGTCGTCGCGCCGCTCCGCCTCGCCGCCCTCGGTCTGCGACTCCTCACGGAAGTGGCCGCCGCAGGACTCCGCGCGGTGCAGTGCGTCGAGGCACATCAGCTCGGCGAGTTCCAGATAGTCGACGATGCGATTGGCCTTCTCCAGCGACTGGTTGAACTCCTCACCGGTGCCCGGCACCTTGATGCGGCGCCAGAACTCCTCGCGGATCTGCGGGATCCGGTCCAGCGCCTTGCGCAGTCCGATCTCGCCGCGCGCCATCCCGCAGTGCTCCCAGAGCAGTTCGCCGATCTCGCGGTGGAAGGAGTCGGGGGTGCGGTCGCCGTCGACGGCGAGCAGCAGCCGCAGCCGGTCCTCGGTGTCGGCGACGGCTTCGGCGACCGCCGGGTGGCTGTCGTCGACCGTGTCCTGGTGCGGGTTGCGGGCGAGGTAGTCGTTGATGGTGGAGGGCAGCACGAAGTAGCCGTCGGCGAGGCCCTGCATCAGGGCGGAGGCGCCGAGCCGGTTGGCGCCGTGGTCGGAGAAGTTGGCCTCGCCGATCGCGAACAGCCCCGGCACGGTGGTCTGGAGGTCGTAGTCGACCCACAGTCCGCCCATCGTGTAGTGGATCGCCGGGTAGATGCGCATCGGCACCTGGTACGGGTCCTCGGCGGTGATGCGCTCGTACATCTCGAAGAGGTTGCCGTACTTCTCCTCGACGGCCCCCCGGCCGAGCCGGCGGATCGCGTCGGCGAAGTCGAGGTAGACGCCCTGCCCGCCGGGGCCGACGCCACGGCCCTCGTCGCAGACGTTCTTCGCGGCGCGCGAGGCGATGTCGCGCGGGACGAGGTTGCCGAAGGAGGGGTAGATCCGCTCCAGGTAGTAGTCGCGCTCGTCCTCGGGGATCTCGGCGGGCGGGCGGGTGTCGCCGTGTGCCTTCGGCACCCAGATCCGGCCGTCGTTGCGCAGCGACTCGCTCATCAGGGTGAGCTTGGACTGGTGGTCGCCGGAGCGCGGGATACAGGTGGGGTGGATCTGGGTGAAGCAGGGGTTGGCGAAGTGCGCGCCGCGCCGGTGGGCGCGCCAGACCGCGGTGGCGTTGCTGTTCTTGGCGTTGGTCGACAGATAGAAGACGTTGCCGTAGCCGCCGGACGCGAGGACGACCGCGTCGGCGAAGTACGTGGAGATCTTGCCGGAGATCAGGTCGCGGGCGACGATGCCGCGCGCCCGGCCGTCGACCACGATCAGGTCCAGCATCTCGGTGCGCGGATGCATCTCGACGGTGCCGGCGGCGATCTGCCGCGACAGCGCCTGGTAGGCGCCGAGCAGCAGTTGCTGGCCGGTCTGGCCACGGGCGTAGAAGGTACGGGAGACCTGGACGCCGCCGAAGGAGCGGGTGTCGAGGAGGCCGCCGTACTCACGGGCGAAGGGCACGCCCTGGGCGACGCACTGGTCGATGATCTCCACGGAGATCTGGGCGAGCCGGTGGACGTTGGACTCGCGGGCCCTGAAGTCGCCGCCCTTGACGGTGTCGTAGAACAGGCGGTGGATGGAGTCGCCGTCGTTGCGGTAGTTCTTCGCGGCGTTGATACCGCCCTGGGCGGCGATGGAGTGGGCGCGGCGCGGTGAGTCCTGGTAGCAGAACTGGACGACGTGGTAGCCCTGTTCGGCGAGGGTGGCGCCGGCCGCGCCGCCCGCGAGTCCGGTGCCGACGACGATGACCGTGTGCTTGCGGCGGTTGGCCGGGTTGACCAGCTTGGCCTCGAAGCGGCGGGTGTCCCAGCGCTCGGCGACGGGCCCGGCCGGGGCCTTGGTGTCGGCGAGGGGTTCGCCGGTCGAGTAGTCGGTGTACGTGGGCGGGAGGCGGTCGTCCATATCAGCTCACCAGTCCGGTCATGACGCCTACGGGCAGGGAGAGGAAGCCGACGGTCAGCACCAGCGCGAGGCTGTTGGCCATGATCTTCAGTACCCGGTCACGGGTGGCGCTGCCCATGCCGAGGGTCTGTGCGGCGCTCCAGAAGCCGTGCCGGATGTGCAGTCCGAGGGCGAGCATCGCGGTGATGTAGATGACGTTGCCGTACCAGGTGGAGAAGGTGGCGACGACGTTCTCGTACGGGTGGCCCGGCTGGGCGTTCTCGTTGACGGTGAGCGTCGTGAGGTCCAGCAGGTGCCAGATGACGAACAGCACCAGGATGATGCCGCCCCAGCGCATGGTGCGCGTCGCGTAGCTCGCGCGGCGGCGCTTGTGTACGTAGGCGGTGGGGCGGGCGGCGATGTCGCGGCGGCTGAGCTGGTAGGCGCACACGCCGTGCAGGATGACGGCGGCGAGCAGGACGACGCGGACGATCCACAGGCCCCACTCGTGGTGGAGGACGGGCGCGCCCATGGTCCGCAGCCAGTCCCCGTAGTCGTTGAACTCGCCGGGGCCGAAGAAGATCTTCATGTTGCCCAGCAGATGCAGGACGAGGTAGCCGAGCAGGATCAGGCCGCTGACGGCCATGACGGCCTTCTTGCCGACCGTGGAGCCCCAGAGGGTGCCGAGCAGGGAGGGCCGCTTGCCGGGACGACCGCCGGCCGGCCCGCCGGGGGCCTTCCGGCCCGCCTTCCGGTCCGCCCGTTTGTCCGTACGCGTTGCCAGAGCCATGACACGCACGCTAAGGCGGCGTACACCGAGAGGTCCAAGACATGGTTCGGCTCATGTCCATAGGCTGCGCCTATCGTGGTGTCTATCATGGCCGGATGCAGTTCCAGCAGCTCGTCTATTTCGTCGCCGTCGCGGAGACCCTGCACTTCACCCGCGCCGCCGAGCGGGTGCATGTCTCGCAGCCCTCGCTCTCGCAGCAGATCCGGGCCCTGGAGAAGGAGCTGGGTGCCGAGCTGTTCGGCCGGGCGCGGGGCAATGTCGCGCTCACCGACGCGGGCGAGGCCCTGCTGCCGACGGCCCGGCGGATCCTCGCCGACGCGGAGACCGCGCGCCACGAGGTGCAGGAGCTGGTCCAGTTGCGGCGCGGCCGGGTGCGGCTCGGCGCGCCCCCGAGCCTGTGCACCGGTCTGCTGCCCGAGGTCCTGCGCGCCTTCCACGACCGGCACCCAGGCATCGAGCTGCTGATCGAGGAGAGCGGTTCGCACGATCTCGTACGGGAACTGGCGCGCGGCGCCCTGGACTTCGCCCTGGTGGTGCTCCCGCTGCCGACCCCGTCACCGGCTCTGACGACGGTCGAGCTGCTGCACGAGGACCTGGTCGTGGTCTCCTCGGCGGGGGCGCCCGGCCCACGCCGGCCGGTGCGGATCTCCGATCTCCAGAGCGAGCAGTTGGTGATGTTCCGGCACGGTTACGACCTGCGGGAGCTGACCGTCGCCGCCTGCCGGGCCGAGGGGTTCGAGCCGACGTTCACCGTCGAGGGCGGCGAGATGGACGCCGTACTGGGATTCGTACGCGCCGGGCTCGGGGTGGCGGTGGTGCCGAGCATGGTGGCGCAGCAGGCGGGGCGCGATCTGCGGGTGACCCCGCTGGCGCCGCCGGGGCTGCGCCGTACGATCGCGCTCGCGCACCGCAGCGACGTCCCGCCGCCGCGGGCCGCGCGCGAGCTGCAGAAGGTGCTGTTCAGCGCGCGGGCGCCCGGCGCCACGGGCGGCGCGGGCGGGAGCGGCCGTACGGCGCGGAGCGGGCGCGCCGCGCCCGGCTGAACAGGCGGCCGGCACACCCTGTCGCCGACCGCCGCCGCCTCAGCCTCAGCGGCCCAACTGCCGCCCGCCGGAACCGCGTACGGCGTCAGACCGCGTCGGCCAGCGACAGGGTGTGCAGCATCTCCGGCGGGCCCGGCCGCGCGTAGTACCAGCCCTGCGCCGTGTCGCAGCCCAGCCTTCGCAGATGGTCGGCCTGTGCCCCGGTCTCCACGCCCTCCACCGTCACGGCCAGTTCCAGGCCGTGCGCCAGGGAGACGATCCCCTCGACGATCTTGAGATCGACCGGGTCGGCCGGGTGCTGCTGCATTCCCTGCGTGAAGGAACGGTCGAGCTTGAGCACACTCACCGGCAGTCTGCGCAGATTCGCGAGGTTCGAGTAGCCGGTGCCGAAGTCGTCCAGCGCGATGTCCACGCCCATCTCGGCGAGCTGCCGCAGCGGCTTGAGCAGATCCTCGTCCGCGCCGATCAGCGCGGACTCGGTGACCTCCAGGCAGAGCGAGCCGGGCGCGAGGCCGACCCGCTCCAGCACCTCCACCGTGTCGGCGACGAGCCCGGGGTGGTGCAGTTGGGCGGGCGAGAGGTTCACGTTGATGCGCAGCGGTCCCGCGAAGGTACCGGCCGCCAGCTCCTCCTGCCACGCCCTGGCCTGCCGTACGGACTGCTCGAGCACCCAGCGCCCGAGCGGCACGATCAGCCCGGTGTGCTCGGCGAGCGGGATGAACCGGTCGGGGCCGAGCACGCCGTGGGTCGGGTGGCTCCAGCGCACCAGCGCCTCGGCGCCGTACACCGTTCCGTCGGCGAGACACACCAGCGGCTGGTACTCGATGAAGAACTCGCCGCGCTCCAGGGCGGTCGGCAGCGCCGTGGTGAGCCCGTGCCGGGTGATGGCGCGGGCGTCGGCCTCGGCGTCGGCGTGCTCGAACCGGTTGCCGCCCGCCGACTTGGCCCGGTACATCGTGATGTCGGCGCTGCGCAGCACCTCGGCGGCGGTGCACTCGCCCGCCGTGCCCTGCACGATGCCGATGCTGCCCCGGACGGTGAACTCGCGGCCGTCCAGGCTGATCGGGGCGGCGAGGGCGCCGAGGATGCGTGACGCGAGGTCGCTCACCTCGCGCGGTGAGTCGGGCCCCGTGGTCAGCGCGACGAACTCGTCGCCGCCGAGCCTGGCCACCATCTCGCCGGGCGCCGTGGCACAGCTCTGGAGCCGGTCGGCGACCTCGACCAGCATCCGGTCGCCGGCGGAGTGGCCGAGGCTGTCGTTGATCGCCTTGAAGCCGTCGAGATCGAGGTAGCAGAGGCCGAAGCGGGCCGGCTGCCCGGTGTCCGGCGCGCCGTCCTTCGGCGTCCCCTTCGTCGTGCCCTTCGTCGTGCCCTTCGTCGTACCCTTCCCCGTCCCCGTCGTCCCCGTCGCGCCGCCGTCCTTCGCCGGCTCCCTGACGGGGGTGAGCGCCTTCTCCAGCCGCTCGAAGAACAGCGTCCTGTTGGGCAGTCCGGTCAGGGCGTCGTGGGTCGCCTCGTAGCGCAGCCGCAGATTGAGCAGCCGCCGCTCGGTGGTGTCCTCCAGCAGCACCAGTTGGTACTGCGGCACTCCGTCGACGTCCCGGAGCAGCGAGACCGTCAGATTGGTCCACAGGACGGTGCCGTCGTTGCGGAAGAACGGCTTCTCCGTACGAAGGCTCTCGCGTTCGCCGCGTATCAGCTCGCCGTGCATCCGCCAGACCTGCGGTATGTCGTCGGGGTGCACCCACTCGCTGACGTTCCTGCTGCGGACATGGTGTTCGAGGCCGCCGAACATCCGGGTGAGGGTGTCGTTGACCTCCAGCACATGGCCGTCGAGGTCGGCGATGCCGATACCGATCGCCGCGCCCTCGAAGACCGCGCGGAAGCGGGCCTCCGTGGCGTGCAGCGCGTCCTCGGCGGCTCCGCGCGCCGCGAGCGCGGAGCGCGCGATGGCCTCCTGTTCGGCGAGGGTGCGTTCGCGCAGCGCCAGGGCGAACCCGGCGGCGAGCGCGTGCTGGAGCCGGGCGCAGCGCGCCCGCAGCTCCTCGGCGGCCAGTTCCCCGGCCGGATCGGCGCAGGCGCCGCAGTACAGCACCAGATAGGCGTCCACGACGCCCAGCGAGCGGGCGAGCGTCTCCGGGTCCGTGCAGTGCGCGGCCACCAGCGCGGCCCCGACGCCGTGCGCGGGCGTGGCGTCGAAGACGTCGTCGTGCAGAGCGTCCCTCAACCGGCGTGCCAGGGGCAGCAGATGCTGTTCGAACTCGGGTCGGGTCAGTGACGTGGCCGTCGCCGGGAAGATCGCCCGGCTCCAGATCGTCGCGAACCGCCTGAGCCGGTCCTCCAGTCCGTCCGGTTCCGCCGCTTCGTCGGGGACCTCCGCCGGCACCATCACGCCTTGCGTCCCACTCCGGCGAAGCCGGACAACGCGTACGGGTCCTCCTGGTCGACGGGGCCCTCAGGCCGCCAGTTCCCCATGGGCACCAGACCGGGCTCGACGAACTCGTAGCCGTCGAAGAACCGGGCGATCTCCTCGCGCGTCCGCATGACCAGCGGGTTGCGGATGTCCTTGTAGACGCCGACCGTGCCGGCGACCTGTTCCTGGGGCAGCGGGACGCCCGCGTACGCGGCGTGGCAGACGACGATGACGCTGCCGGGGGCAAGTGCCTCGGTCAGTTCGGCCACCGCCTGGAAGGGTTTGTCCTCGTCCTGGAGGAAGTGCAGGACGGAGATCAGCAGCAGACCGACCGGACGGCTGAGGTCGAGGAGCCCCCGGGTCTCGGGGCTGTCGAGGATGCGACGGGGCGCGCGGAGATCGGCGGACACCACGGCGGCGTGGGCGTTGCCGTCGAGCACCGCCTTGCTGTGTGCCACGGCGACCGGGTCGTGGTCGACGTACACCACCCTGGCGTCCGGGTCGGCCCCCTGGGCGACTTCGTGGACATTGCCGAACGTCGGAATGCCGGAGCCGATGTCGAGGAACTGGGTCACGCCCTCGCCGATGGCGAAACGGACGGCGCGGCGCATGAACGCCCGATTCGCCTGCATGATCTTGGGAAGTCCCGGCATGAACTCCATTGCCTTACGGGCCGCTTCCCTGTCCACTTCGAAATTGTGCGAACCGCCCAAATAGTAGTCATAAATGCGGGAAACGCTCGGCACCGATATGTCGATGCCCTGCGGTGCCCAGGCGGGACGCTCCATCGAGATCTCCAACAAGTCGCCACGGGGAACGGCCGTGCACATGGCCGGTGTTCGAGCCGAGGCTACTGATCGCCCGCCAAGAGAGCGAGCTGAAACGGAAATTTGCGGTCCGTTCTCGTCACACCCGAACCCTGGAACGCGAACGGTCCGCCGCCACGCACAGGGCGTGACGGCGGACTGTCCGGCCGGAGGCGCGACGTGGGGACTACTTGGGCGCTCCGACCAGCTTCGAGTCGGGCGCGACCGCGTACCAAGTGCCGCCGACGCCCTGACCATTGGTGTCACCGGGCTCGGCATCGCCGGCGAAGGTGTAGATGGGCCAGCAGTCGATGGTCTGCTGCTTGATTCCGTCGGGGCGGTCGAAGGTCACGAAGCCCTTCTTGATGATGCCTTCGGTGTCGTTCTTGTCGACCGGAGCGACCACCGGCCACTTTTCGAGGCAGGCGCCGGTGCAGGCGGTCTTCATCGGCCACGCACTGTCCTTCTTGAACCGATATACCGTCATACCCTTCGCGTCCACCACGATGTCGCCGAGCTTGGGGTCCTTTCGCACGGACAGTCCGGCGAGATCGGCCTCGGCTCCCCCGGCCGCGTCCTCGCCGGAGGCGCCGACGGCGGCCTTCTTCCCGTCCGGGGCGGCGGCGAACCAAGTGCCGCCCACGCCCTGCCCGTTGGCGTCACCGGGGTTGACGTCCTTGGCGTAGCGGTACATCGGCCAGCCGCCGAGCGTCAGTTGCTTGGTGCCATCGTCGCGGGTGACCTCTCCGATCTTCGACGCGTCGGTACCCGCCGCCGCCTTGACGTCGCCCGCGGCGACGACCGGCCACGCCTTCTCGCACTCGCCCGCACAGGTCGACCTGGGGGGCTCGGCGGTGTCGTTGTCGAACCGGTAGAGCGTCATGCCCTCACTGTCCGTGACGACCTCGCCGAGCTTCTTGCTGTCCCACACGGCCAGTTGACCCGCCGTCCTGGGCTCGGTCGCCGACTCGTCGCCGTAGCCGCCGTCCGCGCCGTAGCCGCCGTCGGCGGGTGCGGCGGGTGCGGCGGCGCCGACCGCCTGGCCGTTGGGGCTCTCACCCTTGTCCTGACCGCACGCCGTCGTCAGGGCCAGTACGGCCGCCGCGGTCACCGCGAGCGAGGCGTTCCGCCAGGTTTTCATGTCAACTCCCGTAGTTCGTAAGTCAGTTGAGGCGCCAGGGCCACGCCGTTCATGGCCCTAAGTACGCGGCGGGGGGTAAGGAGCGTTCAACGCGCTTCAAAGAATCTTCAGAAAGAAACAGGGAAAGCCCCTTTTCCCCACGATCAGGGGAATCCAGTTGCATTCCGGCACGCCGAGGACGGCGTTGATTCATGCTGCCGCCGTGAACCGATCACTTGTCGTGCGGACCCTCGCGGTCACCGGGCTCCTGTGGATATTCAGCACGCCCGTGCCGGCCGCCGCGAACGTCTGCGTCTCGGCCTGGACCGGGCCGGGCGGTACGGGCGCGGTCGTCGTCATCGGGGACGGGCCCTGCTGGCCCTCACCGCCGCCCTCACCGCCACCGCCTCCCGAACCCCCGCCACCGTCCCCGCCGCCCCCTCCGCCTCCTCCGCCTCCTCCGCCGCCGCCTCCCGAGCCCCCGCCGGAGAAACCCCCACCACCACCGCCACCGCCGCCCCGGGCCGAACCGGAGCCCGAGCCGACCGTGGCCGCCGAGCCCGCGCGCCTACCGCCACCACCGCGGCCCGCCGCGGACCCGCCGCCTCCGCCACCACCGGCC
Source organism: Streptomyces sp. NBC_01506 (assembly GCF_045040295.1). Taxonomy (NCBI): domain Bacteria; kingdom Bacillati; phylum Actinomycetota; class Actinomycetes; order Kitasatosporales; family Streptomycetaceae; genus Streptomyces; species Streptomyces sp. NBC_01506. The sequence goes on from NZ_CP109422.1 coordinate 977,684, forward strand.
GCTCCCCCGCCGGTCCCCTCGCCTTCCCCGTCCACGCCCGCGCCGTCACCGGAGGCCGGTCCGCCGGAGGTACGGGCGGCCCTGCCCGCGTACAAGGCACCCGTGCGCAAGCAGCCGACGAACAGCACGTCGGCCGTGATGCTCATGCTCCTGCTCACGGCGCCCGCGGTCCTCGCCGCCGCCATCCTTCGCCCCCGTTCCCGCTAGCTGACGGAGACCCATGTCGGAATGGCTTGTCCTGACCATCGCGATGGCCGCCGCCTGCGCGGTCGTCGTGACCATCGTCCTGATCAACAACCGCCGCGTAGCGGCCGACGACGACCCCTCGGAGAGCCCTGACGTCCTCGAATACATGACGATGATGATCGGCGTGGTCTACGCGATCGTGCTGGGCCTGGCGATCGCCGGGGTCTGGGAGGCACGCGGCGGCGCCCAGGAGTCCGTACGCCAGGAGGCACAGGCCCTGCACGAGGTGCAGGCGCGGTCCGAGGTCTACCCGGCCGAGGTGCGCGACCGTATCCGGGGCGACGTCGACGCGTACGTCTCGTACGTGGTCCACAGCGAGTGGTCCTACATGTCGGAGAACAAGAGCCTCAGCGACAAGGGCACGGCGCTGCTGGAACAGGTCCGTCGCAGCGTCACCGACTACGTGCCCGCCGACGACCACGAGGCGCAGGCGTATCAGCCGCTGGTCGACCAGGTGGCGGCGGCCGACGACTCGAGAGGTGCCAGAGGGCAGAACGCGGGGGCGACGATGCCGGGGGTGGTCTGGTTCGGCCTGATCATCGGCGCCGTCGTGACGGTGGGGCTGATCTTCACGCTCCAGATCCGCCGGAGCTGGCGGGAGCTGCTGCTGGCGGGGCTGTTCAGCGCGCTGATCGCGTTTCTGCTCTTCCTGATCTGGGACTTCGACGCGCCGTACGGACGTGGCATCGCGGCGACGGCGGCCCCGTTCGTCGACCTGTTCCCGCACATCCGTACGTAGGTCCGTTCCGCTGTCGCCGGACGGGCCGCGAGCGCGGTCCGTCCGGCGATCGGGGACACACGGCCGGTCGGGTGACAGGACAACCCGTTCGCCCGACTGCGATCGCGGCTGTGGTAGGGCGCTCCTAGCGTGCCGGGTATCGAGGTGCATTTCCCGCCAACTGCGGAAATCAGTTCCGCACTGCCCCTCGGAGACCCGGAGGATTGTCCATGCGCGCGATACGTGCCGCGTCCGCCGCTCTGCTGGGAGCGGCCGCACTCGCACTGACTACGCCTGCCGTGGCCATGGCCACGGCGGCGGCCCCCGTCACACCTTTCGGTTTCGCCGTCACCCCGTCGGTGATCGCGGCCGGCGGCCAGGTGACCCTCACGGTCACCGGTTGCAGCAGCACCGCCACCGCCGAGTCCGGGGTGTTCGACGACACCCCCATCCCCTCCGGCGGATCGGCGCGCGCCACCATCTTCTGGGACGCCAAGCCCGGCGCGATGTACGAGGTGACCTTCACGTGCAACGGCGAGGAGGGCACCACCGACCTCACCATCGCGGGCGGCACCCCGGCCCCGACGCCCACGCCGACCCGGACGGTGACCGCTTCCCCGACCCGGACGGCGACCACCAGCTCCACCGCGATCGCGCCTCCCGGCGGCGTCAAGGGCGGGCTCGGCGGCAGCTTCATCGGCATGAACGGCACGGAACTGGCCATCGGCACCGGCCTGGTGGCCGCGGCGGCCGTCGGCACCGTCCTGGTCGTACGCCGTCGCTCGGCGAGCCGCCAGCACTGACCCTGTGTCCCCGTTTCCCCGTTCGCCCGACGCCCGACGCCCGACGCCCCAAGTCCTTTCCGGGACTTGGGGCGACGGGCGTTTCACCGTACGCAGCGAGCGGCCGGTCAGACGAGCGAGTTGCCCGCACGACGGCGACGGGCGATGAAGAAGGTGCCGCCGACCGCGGCCGTGCCCACGAGACCGGCGCCGACCGCCATCTCGGTCGAGCTGGGGCCGATGGAACCGCCGAGACCGCCCTCCGCGCCCTCGCCGGCCACCACCCGGAAGCGGTGGGTCGCGATGCGGCTGTTGTCGCTGCACTTGACGGAGAGGTTGTAGTCGCCGGGCGTGGCGTGGTTGTGGATACGGGCCCTGGCCTCCGAGTGGCCCGAAGCGTTCACCGAGAGCCGCGCCTTGGGGAAGGCGTTGGACGTGACATGACCGCCGTGGCCGCAGCCCTGGACGGAGATGTGCAACGTACCGCCCTGGTGGACGGAGAAGGGGTTGACGGTGATGTCCCTCGGGCCGTTGGTGGCCCCGGCCAGCGGGGCGGAGAGCGCCACGGCGGCGCAGGCCGCGGCAGTCACCGTGAGAGCGCGTGAAGCACGCATCGTTGAGCCTCCAGCGGAAGACGCCCCAAAGCGGTGCTCCGGGAGATTCGACGAGTACGCCCTCCATGACGAACCATCACCGGCCCGTACATTCGACGCATTTCGGCACTGGTCCACCCCGGTGAGGCGACACGCCGAAGGAAACCGAGCCCACCTGACGGACCCGCAGGTCACAGACCGTCAGAAGTTTTTATATGACGACTACTCGAATGGGGCATCAGCGCGGGCGCGAGCGCCCGCGCCACCCATTCGCCCTCCAGTTCTCGCCGACCCGGAGCCGCGCGCCTAGCGTGCGTATCAGGCGCCCACGAAGGGAGAAACATGGGCCAGGACCACAGCGGCTCGGAGTCGAGGAAACGCTCGCCCTGGGGCGTTCTGGCTCTTGTCATGCTCTCTGGTCTCGCACTGATGCGGAACGGGGCCGACGTATCCCTCGGACCGCCCCAGCCGGCCTCGGCGGCGGCACTGGACAGCCGGCGGGAAGCGGTGACCGAGCCCGCGTCCGTCCCCATCGTGAAGCCGCTGCCGTACGCCCCCATGTCGCGCGTGGCGATCCCCTCCATCAAGGTCGACGCGCCCGTGATGGACGTGGGACTCGACCCGGAGGGCTGGATCGCCGCCCCGCCGCCGCAGGACCCGAACATGGCGGGCTGGTACCAGAACGGCGTCGCCCCCGGCCAGCGCGGCACCGCGGTCGTCGTGGGCCATGTCGACAACCAGGCGGGCCCCGCGGTCTTCTACGGTCTCGGCTCGCTGAGCAAGGGCGAGCACATCGAGGTCACGCGCTACGACGAGCGGGTGGCGGTGTTCGAGATCTACGGCGTGGAGGTCTTCTCCAAGAACGACTTCCCGGGGGCGCGGGTGTACGGCGACACCGGCCACTCCGAACTGCGCGTGATCACCTGCGGCGGCGGCTACTCGAAGGCGGGCGGCTACGACGGCAACGTCGTGGTCTTCGCCCGGCTGGTGGAGACCCGCTGAGCGCGCCGGCCCGCCCCCGTGCGTGGCGGGTGGAGCGGCGCGGTCCGCACCACCCACCACGCGCGTCAGGGCCTCGGTACGGTGATGCCGTACCCGCCCTCCAGCAGCTCGGGCAGATAGCGCCGCAGCGCGGCCACGCTCTGCGAGCGGTCGCCGCCCGCGTCGTGCGACAGCACCACGACTCCCGGCCCCGCCCCGTCGAGCACCCGGCGGACGATCTTCCCGGTGCCCGGTGACTTCCAGTCCAGGGTGTCGACGGTCCAGGCGAGCGGTTCCATGCCGAGGTCGGCGCCGATCCTGAAGGTGTGCCGGTTCCAGGAGCCGTACGGGGCGCGGAACCAGACCGGCGGACGGCCCAGCGTCCGTTCGATCACCTCGCTGGTGCGCTCCATCTCCGTACGGATACGGGCGGGCCGCAGCTTCGGCAACTCCGGGTGCGACCAGGTGTGGTTGCCCACGATGTGCCCGTCGTCGGCCATCTCGCGCAGCAGGTCCGGCTGGACCGCGGCCATCTCGCCGCAGACGAAGAACATCGCCCGTACGTCGTGCGCGCGCAGCGTCTCAAGGATGCCGGGGGTGTAGTGGGGGTCGGGCCCGTCGTCGAAGGTGAGCACCATCGAGTGGCCGAGGTCCGGCATCTCGAGGAAGGGCTCGGTGCGCACGGGCAGGTGGGCCGGGTGGTACTCGGGCGGTTGGAACTCCGTCATGGGGCTCAGCCTGTAGGCCGAGGGCACGCGGGGCAATGCCGCGGGCGGTCCGGCCGCCGGGGCACCCGCGGCCGGGGTGCCGGTCGCCGGACGGCCCGGCGTGTGGGCCTCGCCCGCGGTCAGCAGCCGGGTCAGGCCGACGGCCCCGAGGACGGCGGCGACACGCAGCGCGGCCCGGCGCCCCGGGATCATCTGGTCCTTTTTGATGGCTTCCATGGCCAATGGCTCGCACGGCCGGTGTCTCCGGCGCCTCACCGACACCGGGGAGCATGGGGAAAACACCCGATGGGATGAGCGGATGAGCGTCAGCCGCCCCGGACCACAGCAGGTCGATCTCCCGCCCTCCTCGGCCGCCACCGGCCGCCGGCCAGGCCGCGAGCGAGGACGAACGGGCCTTCTGGCACACCCCTGATGGGCCGCCGTAGGGGAGCCGGTAGCCTCCAGGCGTGACGGATCAGCAGCCCTCCCCCTTCGAACGCGGCACGGACGGCCCCAAGGTGATCGTCGCCGGTGTGGACGGCTCCGAGTCGTCCCTGCGCGCGGCGGCGTACGCCGGTGGTCTCGCCCGGCGCCAGAACGCCCTGCTCGCGATCGTGTACGTGCAGCCGCTGATGTCGTCGGGCGCGGCGCTCGGGGCCCCGGTCTCCGACACGACCGACGAGATCGCCGAGGGTCTGGCGGAGGAGATCCGTACGAGCGCCGAGCGGGTCAGAGGGATCTGGGACGTCCGCTGGGAGTTCCACACCCTGCGCGGTGACCCCTACAACGGGCTGGTCACGGCGGCCGACGACCTGAAGGCGGACGCCGTGGTGGTGGGCGCCTCCGAGTCGGCGGGGCACCGCTTCATCGGCTCGGTGGCGGTGCGGCTGGTCAAGGCGGGCCGCTGGCCGGTGACGGTCGTTCCGTAGTACGGACCGGGGTCCGGCTTCGGCTCAACGGCCCGTCGTGAGGCCGTCGTCGGCGGCGCCGCGCCCCAGGACCGCCGCCTCGATCGCTGTCCGCGTGGTCCGGTAGTCGTCCCTGGTCGGGTCCGCGTCCAGCGCCCGGGGCAGATTGACCACCCGTCCGACGCTGTTGTCCATGGTCTGCGGGATGAACTCCGCCTTCGTCACCGGCCAGCGCTCCCCCTCGGCGGCGGGCGGTTCGAAGGTGAAGCGGCCGATCGTGCCCTGGGTGCCGCGTGGGTCGGACTGTCCGGCGTTGTTGATCATCTCGCCGGCGATCTGGTCGCCCATGCCGTAGACGATCCAGGTGCCGTTGACCTTCTCGTACGCCTGCGGGACATGGGCGTGCGTGCCGATGATCAGGTCGATGTCGGGGCGGTCCCCGGTCCTGGCCGCGGTGAGGCGCTCACCGAGGTCCAACTGCCGCTCGTCGGGCGCCGTCTGCCACTCCGTACCCCAGTGGAGGCTGACGACGACAACGTCGGCGCCCGCCGCGCGGGCGGCCCGCGAGTCGGCGAGGATCTTCTCCTCGTCGATGAGGTCGACCGCCCAGGGCTGCCCTTCGGGCAGCGGCTTGCCGTTGGTGTCGTAGGTGTACGCCAGTTGGGCGACCTTCGCGCTGCCGGCGTCGAGCAGCGCGGGCCGGGTGTCCTCCTCAGGAGAGCGCGCCGAGCCGGCGTGTTTCACCCCGGCCCTGTCGAGCGCGCCGAGGGTGCGGCCGATGCCTTCGGCGCCGGCGTCCAGGGTGTGGTTGGACGCGGTGGAGCAGGAGTCGTAGCCGGTCGCCCTGAGCGCGGTGGCGATCTCGGGCGGTGACGCGAACGAGGGGTAGCCGGTGAAGGGTCCGCCTTCGGGGCCGTACACCGTCTCCATGTGACAGATCGCCACATCGGCGGCCGAGACGACGGGCTTCACCCCGGCGAGCATCGGTACGAAGTCGTGGCCGGCGCCGCCCGCGTCGGCGTTGGCGCGGCTGATGACGGAGTCGTGCGGCAGGACGTCCCCGGAGGCGACGAGCGTGAACCCGCCCCGTGGTGCGGCGCCGCCGGCCGCCGAAGGGCCGGACCCGGCGGCGCTTCCGGCGGGCCGGTCGGCGGCCGGGTCGGCGGTGCCAAGGCCGGCGCATCCCGCCGTCGTACCGAGCAGCAGGGCGGCCGTGGCCACCGCGCCGTATCGCATGCGCGTCGTCATCGGTCAGGCTCCTTCTTCGACAAGGAAGGCGACCAAGCGGTCAAGGCATGCATTCTTCATATTAATGTGATTAACGCTACAGACACGGCGAAGTACCTGAAATGGACGAAACGGATCGACCGAACCGTTCACCGCACCACTCGCCGCGCGGAGCGACCGCTCGTCGCAGACCCTTGTGAGCCGTCTGTCGCCGGACGTACCGGATGCGTTCCGATACGCCAACGGCACCCACGCCGACGGCAGCGACCTCCGCGAGAAGGGACGTTCACGATGACCACCGCCACGGCCACGGCGACGACCGACGAGCGGGCGCTGGCGGAGTTGCAGCGCGACCACGGCCCGGCGCTGTTCCACTTCCTGCTCGGCCTGACCTACGGCGACCGGCAGCGCGCCGAGGATCTGCTCCAGGAGACGCTGGTACGCGCCTGGCAGCACCCCGAGGCGTTCGAAGGCCCCTACGAGTCCATGCGGCCCTGGCTGTTCACCGTGGGCCGCCGCCTGGCGATCGACGCCCGCCGCTCACGCCTCGCCCGCCCCACGGAGGTCAGCGACGGCGTCCTCGAAGCCACTCCGGAGCCCGGCGACCACACGGAGCGCTCCGTCGCCGCGCTCGACGTCCGCCAGGCGGTGAAGTCGCTGAGCCCGGAGCACCGCGCCGTGCTCGCGCAGATCTACTTCAAGGGGCTGAGCGTGGTCGAGGCCGCGCAGGTGCTCGGTATCCCGGCCGGCACCGTCAAGTCCCGCTCCTACTACGCGCTGCGCGCCCTCGGCCGCTCGCTGCCCGGCTACCACAGGTCCTTCTCGTCGAAGAGTGCGAGGAGCGCCGCGCCATCGGCCACCTCCGCATAGGCGGCGGCGCACCTCGCGCAGCCTTCCAGATGCCCGGCGACGAGCCGGTCCTCCTCGGGTGTGAGAGCTCCCAGCGCGTAGGCACCGAGCTGCGATCGCACATGCGGGTCACCGCCGGCCTCACCCGTCACAATCGCCTCCGGTCCGCTGTCCGATCCTGCTCTTCTGGCCACGCTGGGCACCGGCCGCCGGTTCAATGCTCCGTGAAGCTGCGTCCACGCAGGGGAAGGAAGGCGGAAAACAATGCGTCCGGAACGACATGACGAAGGCGGTGGTGGCGGCCTGCTCGTCCCCATGGCATGGATGTACGCGGAGTACGTCGCCGACGACCTGCTGCGCACCGGCGATCTGATGCCGCCCACCACACTGGAGTACCGGGCGGGCCGCGACGCACTCGCCCTGACCATCTTCCTGTCCGACGGGGCGGTCGGCGGGCCCGGCGGTGTGGCGCGCATGGACGAGTGGCGGACGCTGACCGAGTACGGCACCGGCTGGCGTGAATGGGTCTGTCACCAGCTCGACCTGCTGGAGACCCGGGTGTTCCAGGCGGAGCGCACCGGCACCGCCCATCCCGACCCGGATCTCGAACTGGCGCTGGCCGCCTGGCGGTGGCTGGAGGAGACCGAACTGCTGGCGCCGGATCTCGACGCGATGGGCGCGCCGGGCGGCGGTCCCCTCGTGGCGGGCGGCCGGGGCGCGGGGCTGAACGAGGAGGAGGGACCGCAGGTGTGGACCCCGGCGTGGCAACTCGGGCTGCCGCTGGGGCATCTGGCGATCCATCTGTTCTGAAACGGCACGCGCCGCCGGTGTTCCCGGTCGCCGCCTCCGCCCGCCGCTCACGTGCCGTGCACGCCCGCGCGGTACTTGGGGATCCGTACCGCGATCCGCATGCCCGCCCCCACCCCCGTCTCGATGACGAGCCCGTAGTCGTCCCCGTAGACCTGGCGCAGCCGCTCGTCCACGTTGAGCAGTCCGATGCCCGTGGACAGACCGCCCTCGCCGCGCAGGATCCGGCGCAGCCGCTGCGGGTCCATCCCCACCCCGTCGTCCTCGATCACGACCTCCGCCTCGGCGCCCGCGTCGAGCGCGCTGATGGTGATGTGACTCATCGTGATCTTGCCTTCGAGACCGTGCTTGACGGCGTTCTCGACGAGCGGCTGAAGACACAGGAACGGCATCGCGACCGGCAGCACCTCGGGGGCGACCTGGAGGGTGACCGACAGGCGGTCGCCGAAGCGGGCCCGGACGAGAGCCAAGTACTGGTCGATGGAGTGCAGTTCGTCGGCGAGGGTGGTGAAGTCCCCGTGTCTGCGGAACGAGTAGCGGGTGAAGTCGGCGAATTCCAGGAGCAGTTCACGGGCTCGCTGGGGATCGGTCCGCACGAACGAGGCGATCGCCGCCAGTGAGTTGAAGATGAAGTGCGGTGAGATCTGGGCCCGCAGCGCCTTGATCTCCGCCTCGATCAACTGCGTGCGGGAGCGGTCGAGTTCGGCGAGTTCGAGCTGTACGGAGACCCAGCGGGCGACCTCGCCCGCCGCCCGCGCGAGGACGGCCGACTCCCGTGGCGCGTACGCGACGAGGGTGCCGAGCACCCGGTGGTCGACGGTCAGCGGCACGGCGACGCCCCAGCGCAGCGGGCAGTCCAGATCGCCGCAGCCGCTGGCGAAGGCGGTGTCGCGCCCGCTGGCGAGCAGCGCCTGCACATGGTCCATCACATGACTGCCGTGGTGCTCGCCGAGGCCGTCCCAGGCGAGCACCCGGTCCCGGTCGGTGAGGCACAGCGCGTCCGTCCCCAGCAGTGAGCGCAGCCGGCGGGCGGCCTTGCCCGCGCTCTCCTCGGTGAGTCCGGCGCGCAGGGGCGGGGCGGCGAGCGACGCGGTGTGCAGCGTCTCGAAGGTCGCGTGCTCGACGGGCGTACCGACATCGCTGGTGCGGTCCGGGCGGCCGGGTGCGCTGCGGCGGCCGAGCACGAAGCCCGCGGCGGGCAGCAGCACGCCGAGCACGATCAGTACGGTGAGGGCGGCGCCGCTCATCGGGGGCCTCCGCGGGCTCGGGGCATCAGGGCCTCCGGCAGATGGAAACGGGTCATGGCGGCCTTGGTCCCCGGCGGTATCCGCGAGCGCGTGGCCAGCGACACCAGGATCATCGCGAGGAACCCGACGGGCACCGACCAGACGGCGGGCCAGGCGAGCAGCGCGTGCGGCCAGCCCGACCGTACGGCGCCGCTGAACGTGATCCCGATGGACACCAGCGCCGAGCCACCGCCGAGCAGCAGTCCGGCGATCGCGCCGGGCGGGGTCAGCCGCCGCCACCAGATGCCGAGGACCAGCAGCGGGCAGAACGACGACGCGCACACGGCGAAGGCCATCGCGACGGCGTCCGCCACCGGCATACCGCTGACCAGCAGCGAGCCGCCGAGCGGTACCAGGATCGCGAGCAGTGTGGCCAGCCGGAAGTGCCGTACGCCGCGCGAGGGCAGCACGTCCTGGGTGAGCACCCCGGCGACGGCCATGGTCAGTCCGGAGGCGGTGGACAGGAACGCGGCGAAGGCGCCGCCCGCGACGAGCGCGCCGAGCAGATCGCCCGCCGTGCCGCCGATCACCAGATCGGGCAGCAGCAGCACGGCGGCGTCGGCGTCGTCGCCGAGGGCGGGCGCGGGCGCGTACAGCCGACCGAGCGCGCCGTAGACCGGCGGCAGCAGATAGAAGCCGCCGATCAGGGCGAGTACGACGACGGTGGTGCGGCGGGCCGCCCGGCCGTTGGGGCTGGTGTAGAAGCGGACCACGACATGCGGCAGGCCCATGGTGCCGAGGAAGGTGGCGACGATCAGCCCGTACGTCGCGTACATCGGGTGGTCCGCGCGGCTCGACATCTCGGTCAGGTCGAAGTCGATCGCGGGCCGCCCGTCGCCCTGCCAGGCCAGCAGCAGGAAGATCGCCGGAACGAGCAGGGCCGTGAGCTTGAGCCAGTACTGGAAAGCCTGCACGAAGGTGATGCTGCGCATGCCGCCCGCCGCGACGGCCACCACCACGACGACCGCGACGAGAACGGCGCCGAACCAGTTCGGCGCGCCGGTCAGGATCTCCAGCGTCAGTCCCGCGCCCTGGAGTTGGGGCACCAGATAGAGCCAGCCGGCGCCGACGACCAGCACGCTGACCACCCGCCGGGCGGGGCGGGACTCCAGGCGTCCTTCCGCGAAGTCGGGCAGGGTGTACGCGCCGGAGCGGCGCAGCGGGGCGGCGACGAAGATCAGCAGGACCAGATAGCCGGCGGTGTAGCCGACCGGATACCAGAGCATGTCCGGGCCGTGCAGCAGGAGCAGTCCGGCGATGCCGAGGAAGGAGGCGGCGGAGAGGTATTCGCCGCTGATCGCGGCGGCGTTGAGGCCGGGCCGCACCGTGCGCGAGGCCACGTAGAAGTCGGAGGTGGTGCGCGAGATGCGCAGGCCGAAGCCGCCGACGAGGACGGTGGTGACCACGACGACGGCGACGGCCGTCACCGTGTAGCTCTGGCTCACGGCAGCGGCCGGCCCTTCACGAGCCGGGCGAAGTCCCGCTCGTTGCGCTCCGCGCGCCGCACGTACCACCAGGCGAGCAGGGTCAGCAGCGGATAGGCGGCGACGCCGAGCACCACCCAGACGACGGTGGAGTCGCCCACCGCGGCGAAGGCGAGCGGGAGTGTGCCGACGACCGCGGCGAGCAGCGCGAACGCGGTGAGTCCGGCGCGGAGCTGGCTGCGCATGAGGGAGCGGACGTAGGCGTCGCCGAGTGCGGTCTGCTCGTCGATCTCGGCCTGGGCGCGGTAGCGGGGCAGTGGGCGTACGCGGCGGGGTTCACCGGTGACGACCTCGCGCTTGGGGTGGGATTCCGCGGTCATCGTCTCCCCTCCCCCGGGCGTCGCGCGTTGTTCCGGTGCCAGGGCCGGAGTCTAGGCAGACCGTCAAGGCGGAGGGAAGCCCCGGCACATCACCGCCCGCCCTGCGAAGGGCCTGGTCAGCGACGGTCGGCAGCGGTCAGGGCGGGCCGAAGGCGGTCAGCGGCCGGGCTGGCGCATCAGCAGATCGCGCAGGGCTCTGGAGTGCCGCCTGCTGACGGCGAGTTCCGCGTCGCCGACACGCACGCTCATCGCACCGGCGTCGAGGCGCAGTTCGTCGATGCGGGCGAGGGCGACGAGATGCCGGCGGTGGATCCGTACGAAGCCACGCGAGCGCCAGCGCTCCTCCAGGGTGGTGAGCGGAATACGCACCAAATGGCTGCCGGTGTCGGTGTGCAGTCTGGCGTAGTCGCCCTGCGCCTCGGCGTAGACGATGTCGGCGACGGGGACGAAGCGGGTCACGCCACCGAGTTCGACGGGGATCTGATCGGTGGACGTGTCCACGACGGGGCCGCGCTCCCCCACCAGTTCGGCGACCCGCCGCACGGCCTCGGCCAGCCGCTCCCGGCGGACGGGCTTGAGCACATAGTCGACGGCCTTGAGGTCGAACGCCTGGACGGCGAAGCCCTCGTGGGCGGTGACGAAGACGATCAGCGGGGGTTCGGCGAAACCGGCGAGGAGCTTGGCGACGTCCAGTCCCGTCAGCCCCGCCATGTGGATGTCGAGGAAGACGACGTCGACGGCGGCCGGGTCGTCCGGACCGGCGTCGAGGGCGGCACCGATACGGCGCAGCGCCTCGGTCGCGCTCGTGGCGCCCTCGGCGCTGCGGATCCGCGGGTCGGCGCGCAGGAGGTACAGCAACTCTTCGAGGGCGGGCGCTTCGTCGTCCACGGCCAGTACACGCAGCATGACGCGGAAGTTTAAGTGCTTCGCCGCGTGGTGGGCCCGCATCGGCGGGCGGAGAAGGGCGCGGGCTTGAGTGATTCGCCGTCTCGCCCCGTATCAGGAGGCATGCGGACCCCGGAGATCGAGATCCATCGCGACGTCGGCGCCTACGCGCTCGGCGTCCTCGACGCGCGTGACGCCTTCCGCTTCGAGGACCATCTCATGGACTGTCCGCACTGCACACTGCTGTTGGGCGATTTCCACGGGGTGAAGGGTCAGCTCGACGAGTACACGCGGCAGACCCCCGCGCGGGTGGCGCCCTTCGTGTCGGTGGGGCCGGAGTTGCTGCACCGGATGCTCGAAGGGACGGCCGCGCGGCGGCGGTCGAGCCGCAGACGGCGTCTCGCCCTGCTCGCGGCGGCGATGGTGATCGCGGTGGGCGGCCCGTTCGCGATCGTGGACGCGCAACGGGGCGGCGGCTCCCCGGCGCTGCCGACGGCCGAGCGGTGGACGGCGACGGACCGCGGGACGGGGACGGCGGCCGTGGTGACCGCGGCGGAGCGGAGCTGGGGCACGGATGTCGCGCTGGAGCTGTCGAAGTCGGCGGTGAGCGGGGTGTGCGCGCTGGTGGCCGTGGGGCGTGACGGTTCGCAGGAGACCGTGATGACCTGGTCCGCCCGCGCGGGGGGCGACGGTCCGATGGTCACGTGGGGCGGCGCCGCGCTGCGGCCGTACGAGATCGACCGGTTCGAGGTGCGTACGGCGGCGGGCGACCGGCTGCTGACGGTACGGGGCGGGTGACGGCCGCCTTCGTACGGAGGTGCTGCCGTACGTGCGTGAGTGGCTCCTACTTGAGGAACCGGGACGTCCTGCGGTCGGCGAGCGGTTTGCCGCCCGTCTGACACGTCGGGCAGTACTGGAGCGAGGAGTCCGCGAACGAGACCGACCTGATGGTGTCGCCGCAGACGGGGCAGGTCTCACCGGCCCGGCCGTGCACCCGCAGACCGCTCTTCTTCTCGGCCTTGAGCCGGCCGGCGGCGACGCCGCGCGAGCGCTCGATCGCCGCGTCGAGCGTCGAGCGCATCGCGTCGTAGAGGACGGTGATCTCGTCGTCGGTCAGATGGTGGACCGGTTTGAAGGGCGACATCTTCGCCGCGTGCAGGATCTCGTCGCTGTACGCGTTGCCGATGCCCGCGATCAGCCGCTGGTCCCGCAGGGCGCCCTTGAGCTGCCGTCGCTCCCCCGCGAGCAGGGCGGCCAGGGCGTCGCGGTCGAAGGAGTCGGCGAGCGGGTCGGGGCCGAGGCTCGCGATGGCGGGCACGTCCGCCGGGTCCCGTACGAGATGGACGGCGAGGCGCTTGGTGGTGCCCGCCTCGGTCAGGTCGAAGCCGTCGCCCTCGGCCAGGACGGTACGCAGGGCGAGTGGGCCCTTGCCCGGTCGCGGCATGGTCGCGGGGAACTCGTCCTTCCAGCGCAGCCAGCCCGCGCGGGCCAGATGGATCGCGAGATGCAGGCCGGACCCGCCCGCGACGATGTCGAGCCACTTGCCGTACCGGTCGATCCCGGTGACGGTGGCGCCCTGAAGGGCGGCGAGCGGTGGGTCGTACGTCTTCAGGACGTTGATCGTCAGGGGCAGGACGCGGACGATCTCCTTGCCGACCAGATGGCCGTCGAGGAATTCTCTCAGCGCTTCGACTTCGGGTACTTCCGGCATGCCTCAAGCGTGCCGCAGCACCGGGGCGAACGCCCGGCGGGCGTGCGTTCAGAGCCCGTAGACCGCCGTGGCCGTCGCGCCGAAGACCGCCCGCCGCTCGTTCTCGCTCAGATCGCCGGTCAGCGTACGGGTGACGGCCACGACCTCGGCGTACGAGGCGGCCAGCCGGCACACCGGCCAGTCCGAGCCGAACATCAGCCGCGCCGAGCCGAACGCGTCGAGCGCGGCGTCGGTGTACGGGCGCAGCGTGTCGGCCGTCCAGGAGTCCCACGCGGCCTCGGTGACCAGGCCGGAGAGCTTGCAGACGGTGTTGGGCCTGGCGGCCAGCGCCCGGATGTGACCGGCCCAGGGGTCGAGGTCGCCGGCGGCGACGGGCGGTTTGCCGAGGTGGTCGAGTACGAAGGTCAGTTGCGGCAGCAGCGCGGCGACGGCGGTCGCGGCCGGGAGCTGGTGCGGCAGGACGATCAGGTCGTACGCGAGGCCGGCGGCGGCCACGGCGGCGAGCCCGCGCCGTACGTCGGGGCGCAGCAGCCACTCGGGGTCCGGCTCGCCCTGGACCTGGTGGCGGATGCCCACGAGCTTGTCGCCGCCGGGCAGTTCGCGCAGGGCGGCGAGGGTGTCGGCGATGTCGGGGGCGGTGAGGTCGGTCCAGCCGACGACACCGGCGATCAGCTCGCTCGTATCGGCGAGGGCGAGGAATTCGGGGGTCTCCTCGGCGACCGTGACGGTCTGCACGAGGACGGTGGCGCCGACGCCGGCCGCGCGGGCCTCCGGCGCGAGGTCGGCGACGGTGAAGTTCCGCCGGATGGGGGCCATGGCAGGCCCGGTGATCCAGTCCTGGTCCCGTACGGACAGGTCCCACACATGGTGGTGGGCGTCCACGACGGGCGCCGACGCGGTCGGCGGGCGCGGCGGCGCTTCGCTCATCGGGCGTCGTCCTCCAGCAGACCTTCGGCGCGCAGGTCGTCCCAGAGCGCGCCCGGGACCGTACGGCCGTACATGTCCGCCGCGTCCTGGACCTCGTCGGCGGAGCGCGTCCCGACGAGGACGCTCACGACGGCCGGGTGGCTCAGCGGGTAGGCGATCGCGGCGGCGCGCAGCGGGACGCCGTGCCGCTCGGCGACGGACTTCAGGCGCAGGGCGCGCTCCAGCAGTGCGGGCGGGGCGGCCGTGTAGTCGTACGTCGCGCCGGGGCGCGGATCGGCGAGCAGCCCGGAGTTGAAGACGCCGCCGACGACCACGCTGCGCCCGCGCGCGGCGGCCTCGGGCAGGAGTTCGGCGAGGGCGGACTGGTCGAGGAGGGTGTGGCGGCCCGCGCACAGGACGACGTCGACGTCCGTGTCCCGCAGGAAGCGGGTGAGGACGGCTGTCTGGTTCATCCCGGCGCCGATCGCGCCGACGACGCCCTCGGCCCGCAGTTGTTCCAGCGCGGGGTACGCCTGCCCGAACGCCTCGGTGACATGGTCGTCCGGGTCGTGCAGATAGACGGTGTCGATCCGGTCGGTGCCCAGCCGCTTCAGGCTGTCGTCGATGCTCCGGCGTACACCGTCGGCGCTGAAGTCCCAGACGCGGCGGTGCGTGGCGCGGACGGCGAAGCCGTTGGCGAGGTCGTCGCCGTCCGCGAACGGCAGGGGTTCCAGCAGCCGGCCCACCTTGGTCGACAGGGTGTAGTCGGCGCGGGGGCGGGAGCGCAGGGCCTCGCCGAGTCGGCGTTCGGCGAGGCCGAGGCCGTAGTGCGGTGCGGTGTCGAAGTAGCGGATGCCCGCGTCCCAGGCGGCGTCGACGGCGGCGGCGGCCCGCTCCGGTTCGACGGGGGTGTAGAGATTGCCGATCCCGGCCGTTCCGAAGGAGAGCTCGGATACGCCGACCTCGCCGCTTCCGAGCGTGTTCTGCCGCATCGCGGTGTGCCTCCCGAAGTTGACACCCAGAATATTCATCGGATGACTGGGTGGCGTCAACACTTTCGGGGCACCGGGCCGCACGCTCGCGTCGGGAATTGTCCGACCTATCCGGCCACGTCGGCCCCGGTCGCGACATATTCGACAGGACTGGAAGGGCCGACGGGCACGGCGGACACGGCGGGGTCGGCGGGGTCGGCGGGGTCGGCGGGGTCGGCGGGGTCGGCGGGTTCGGCGGGTTCGGCGGGTTCGGCGGGTTCGGTGGGCGCCGTCGCGCGGAGCAGTGCGGCCAGCTCCTCGTTCATGTTCTTCGCGAGCCCGCCGAGGTCGGGCACCGCCTTGCCGTCCGCGACCAGCCCGACATGCACCTGTCCGCCGTAGGTCGTCAGCCCCACGGCCAGGGACTGGCCGCGCGCCAGCGGCGCCATCGGATAGATCTCGCGCAGCGGGCAGCCACCGAACGAGAGCGTCGCTCGCGGCAGCGGCACGCTCGTCACGAGCACGTCGAACAGGATCCGGGCCGCGTTGCCCGCGATCGGCGCGCCGAGCCGGTGGGCGAGCGGATGGAGCTGTCCGGCGAGTACGGCGACCGCTCCGGCGCCCCGCGAGGGTCCGTCCTTCTTGTTGCGGTCCATGGCCCGGCGCACGGCCGTCAGCCGGGACAGCGGGTCGGGTTCGGAGACCGGCAGTCCGAGGAGATACGCGGAGAGCACGTTGCCCGAACCCGCACCCCCGCCGGCGCCCGCGCCGTGCCGGGCGCGGCTCGGCCGCCGTCCGGAGACCGGCACCAGCGCACGCGGGTCGGAACGCGGGTCGCGGTCCGGCAGTTGTTCGCCCCGCTCCAGCATCCAGCGGCGCAGCGCGCCCGCCACGGTGGCGAGCAGGACGTCGTTGACCGTGCCGCCGTGCGCCTTGCGCACCTGCCGTACGTCCTGAAGCGCGAGCACGGCGGTGACCAGGCGCCGGGTGCCGCTGGAGCCCGCCGTGAGGGCGGGCGTACCGCGCGGGTCGAGCCGGCTGGCACGGACGACGGACGCGCCGATGCCGAGCGCCTTGCCCAGCTCGCCGAGCCGGTCCTTCGCCATGCCGGCCACCTGCCAGGGGCCGGGCAGCCAGGAGCGGGGCGGCGCGGGGCGTACGCGGCGGGTGCCGGCGGCGCGCGAGTCGGCGATCTGGTCGAAGATCCCGGCACCGATGGCCACCGCGCGCATGCCGTCCGCGAGGGCGTGGTGCAGCTTCACCAGTACGGCGAAGGGGCGCCCACCCGGCACCTCGCCTTCCGTCAGCCCGCCCGCTGCCCCCGTGGTCGTCGCTCCCGTCGGCGCGCCCCTCAGGAGATACATCTCCCAGGGCGGGATGCCCCGCTCCAGCGGCCGTTCCATCAGCTCCCCGGCCAACTTGGCGGTCTCCTCGGCGAATTCTCCGGGCGGCAGCTCCAGGTGCCTGACATGTCTGCGTACGTCGAAGTCCTTGTCCACGCTCCAGGCGGCGCCGCCCACGGGCAGCAGCACGTCGCGTACCCGCATCCGCAGCCGGGGGACGGCCGCCGCGCGGGTGGCCAGCAGGTCCAGCAGCGCCTCGTCGTCGGGGCCGGTCCGCACGCCCGGCGAGGCGGGGCCGCCGGGCGCCGCGTCGAAGACGGCGAGCGCGCCGAGGTGCATCGGGTGGTCCGGGGATTCGAGATGCCAGAAGGCCAGATCGAGAGGTGCCAGCAGCTCGGTGGTCAAGGGGTCCTCATGTCTCGGGGAGGGATGCCAGGAGCCGCAAGTCAATCGCCTGCGGTCGGTTACGGTCAAGTATCAACGCGTAACGCTCAGTTAGTGCCACTGTAACGCCCCGTACCCTCCGCTGCCCTGTCAGGCGTCACGCTCCGGACGGGCCGAGACGACGAACTCGCTCCATACGCATTTGCCGCTGCCGCGCGACTCCACGCCCCACTCCGCGGACAGCGCGTCCACCAGCACCAGACCGCGCCCCGAGACCCCGGACACACTCGCGTCCCGGATCCGGGGCAGCGCGCTCGACCGGTCCTCGACCTCCACCCGCAGCCGCCGCTGCGCCCCCGGCAGCACCCGGACGGTCACGATCGCGCCGCCGTCGGTATGGGTCAGCGAGTTGGTGATCAGCTCGTCGGCCACCAGCTCGATGTCGTCCGACCGGTCCCCCGCGCCCCAGGCACGGACCGCCGCCCGGACCATGTGACGGGCCGACGACAGGGCCTCCGAGTCGTTCTGCCCGACGTGCTGCTGGAGCCGGCCGCCGGCCCTGCCCGCGTACGCGCCCCGCCTGCGCAGCAGCAGTACGGCGACGTCGTCCTCGCCGCCCCGCTCGTCCACCACCTCGCACAGTTGGTCGGCCAGCTCCTGGAGGTGGCGCGGACCGCCCGCGATCAGTCCCGCCAGCCGCTGCATCCCCTCGTCCAGATCGGCCCCGGGCAGCTCCACCAGTCCGTCGGTGTACAGGACCAGCGTCTGGCCGGGGTCCAGCTCGACGGTGTTCACCGGATAGTCGAGCCGGCCGAACTCCGCCGAGAGCCCGAGCGGCAGTCCGCCCTCCGCGGGCAGCCGGCGGCAACTGCCGTCGGTGTCCCGGATCATCGGGTCGACATGCCCGGCCCGGACCATCCGGACGACGCCCGTGGCCAGGTCGACCTCCGCGTACACGCAGGTCGCGAAGCGGTCGGTGTCCAGCTCGTGCAGGAAGACCGAGGCCCGCGCCATCACCGTGGCCGGGGTGTGGCCCTCGGCCGCGTACGCCCGCAGCACGATCCGCAGTTGCCCCATCACGGCCGCGGCGTCGGTGTCATGGCCCTGTACGTCTCCGATGACGGCACCGACCCGGCCGCCCGGCAGCGGGATGATGTCGTACCAGTCGCCGCCGATGTCCCTGCCGAGCCGGGCCGAGCGGTAGCGGACGGCGATCTCGGCGCCGGGCACGGCCGGGATCCGGCGCGGCAGCATCGCCTGTTGGAGCCCTTCGGCGAGATCGTGCTCCTGCTCGAACAGGACGGCGCGCTGGAGGCTCTGGGCGATGCTGCTGCCGAGGGCGACGAGCAGATTGCGGTCCTCGGTGGTGAAGCCGGTCTTGTCGCCGTAGAGCAGCCCGACAGCCCCGATGGGGCGGCCCTGCGCGACCAGCGGCAGATAGGCCGCCGATGTGATGCCGAGATGGCTGATGTGCGGCCACAGGCCCGAGTAGGAGGTGGCGAAGTCGTCCGCGGTCTCGATGAACCGCGGGCTGAGCGTGCGGATCACCTCGCTCATCGGATACTCCTCGTCCACCCGCGTGACCCGCGTGCCCGGCACGAAGGAGCCCGGTGGCCCCTCGGCGACCAGATGGATACGCCCGGAGTCGAGGAGACCCATGACCATGCTGGTGGCACCGAGGTGTTCGAGGCCGCCGGACTCCTTGAGCACGTCGATGACGTCCTGGACCGTCCTGGCGTGGGCGAGAGCGGCCGTCGCGCCCTCGACGACGGTGGTCCTGCGCCGGCGTTCCTCGTCGATCTCGAGCCGCGCCATCGAGTCGGCGAGTTCCTGGGTGGCATCGCGGACGATGCCGATGAGCCGGCGCGGACGGCCGTTCCCGTCCCGGCGGACGGAGCCCTGCGAGTGGGTCCAGCGCAGTGTGCCGTCCCGGCGCCGGACACGGAAGTACGCGCCGTAGTCCTCGCCGCCGCCTCGGATCGCCGCCCCCACGACGGAGTCGAGCCGGGCGCGCTCGCCCGGCGGCAGACGCTCCAGGATCTGGGCGCGGGTGCCGTCGTAGTCCTCGTCCGTCAGATCGAAGATCTGAAGCGCCACCCGGTCCAGATGGAGCAGACCGCTGCCGAGATCCCAGTCGAAGCAGCCCATCCCGTTGAGGGACAGGCTCAGTTCCGGCTTGGCGGGCCAGTCGTCGGGGAGCGACGGGGGCCCCGCTTCCCGATCGACCATGGGGTCACTCTGTCATCATTTGTCGGATATCTCGACTGGTCGCCCGGTCCCCCGCGCCGGTGCGGGAGAAGGGCCGGGCCCAGGACCGCGCGGGTCAGCCCTGGAAGGTGCCGGGTCCGGCCGGGTCGTCCTCGGGCGCCACGGGGGCGAGGCCGTCGTCGGACGGGGCGCCGGGGTCGCCGTCGAGCTGCGCGTCGGAGCCCGGCCGTTCCGGGGACATCGGCATCACCGGGTAGTCCGGGTCGACACCGCCGTCGGGCTCGTCCGTCGGCGCGGCGCAGTCGGGCGGCGCGGCCATGTTCTCCGACCTCGGCTCGTCGGGCGCCGGGGCGTGGGGGGTGAGGCAGTCCGGCGACGGCGCCGGGTCGCTGTCGGAGGCGTCGGGCTCCGGGACGGCCGGATCGGAGCGGCCGGGATCGGGGGTGCCCGGGGCGGTGTCGTCGGGCAGGGGCGGCTCGAGCGACGGGTCGATGATGTCGGTGTCCGGGGGGTACGGCGGCGGTACGTCGGGCTTCTTGTCCTGGTCGCCGTCGGTGCCGGTCTTCCGCTCGAGCCACGCATTGTCGGCGACGATCACCAGGGCGGTCAGGACCCGGGTGCTCCGGTTGACCACGACGACCCGGTCGGGCCGGTAGCCGCTCCAGGGCTTCCCCTGGTGGACCGCGTCGGCCCGCAGCGCGACGGCGGGGCGCAGCGGGTTACCGCAGGCGCAGCGGACCCTGGGCAGTCCGCGGTCGTCCACGAGGACGGCGGTGCCGCTCTGGAGTACGGCCTGGTGGGCGACGGGCGCCCCGTCCCGGTAGCCGTGGTTCGTGACACGTACGTCGGCGCGCAGCACGACGGGGGTCAGTCCGCGCAGGAACTTCGGTACGGAGGCACCGCCGACACCCGCGCCGCGCGCGAAGGCGGTGGCCTTGGCGCGGTCGGCGGTCAGCAGGCGGACCTGCGCCTCGACGTCGCAACTGGTGGCGGATTTCGTACCGCCGTACAGCCCGGCGGTGGCGCCCGAGACGGAGCGCACCGTCTGGGGGCCCTTGCCCGGGTCGCCCGGGTCGCCCGGTTCACCCGGACCGCTCGGCGACGGCGGGGCCGAGGGGGCGGCGTCCGGCAGCGGCGCGGCGGTCGACTCGGTGAAGGGGTCGGGGCCCGGGGCGGCGAGCGGCTGGAGGAGGACCTTGGCGGACGCCGCCGCGTTCGCGGCCCTGGCCCCCCGCCCGTTCTCGCCGACACCGTCCTCGCCACAGCCGGCGATGATCAGGATGCCGGCCGACAGCACGGCGAGCGCGGCGTGCCGACGGCGAATGGGTAGGCAGCGCACGGGGTCTCCCAGCTTTCGTCCGGTCCGGAATATGACTCCATATGTGCCGGACACGGGGCCGCCGCGCAAGCTGGGGTGCGCATGTGGAGCAGAGGGCCAACGGGCGCCGGGCGGGCCGCAGATGCGGCCCGCCCGGCGGTCGAGGAGGAACAGGTCAGTCGATGCCCTGGAGGATGTGCGGCTCCGCGAGGTCGTCCTCGTAGCCCGCCAGCCTGATCGGCGCGGACCTGGCCCACACCTCGATGTTCCGGAGCTTCTGGGGGCCGGCGCCCCGTCCACCGCCTGGTTCCGCCGGGCTGTTCTCGTGCTGAGTCTTCTCAGGTGTCACCGCGCACTCCTTTGTGTCGCGTAACCCCGGGCGCGCCGACTCCGGACTCGTACCGGGCGCCGCCCGCCGAACGGGGCAGAGGGAAAGGGCAGTTCGGTCGCGGTGGCGCCGGCTTTCGGGCGGGGCGGTGGCCTGGTTGCAGGGCTGTCCCGGGACGGCCGAGGAACCTTCGTGGGTCCCTGGTTGGCGTCCGTGCGCCTTACATTAACCAAATGAGCGCAGGCGCGCTCGATGGGGTCTACCAGTTGGCCGGCGTGTAGTCCTTCAGGAAGCAGCCGTACAGATCCTCGCCGCCCTGTCCGCGCACGATCGGGTCGTAGACGCGGGCCGCGCCGTCGATCAGATCGAGCGGGGCGTGGAAGCCCTCGTCGGCGAGCCGCATCTTGTCCGGGTGCGGGCGCTCGTCGGTGATCCAGCCGGTGTCGACGGCGGTCATCAGGATGCCGTCGGACTGGAACATCTCCTGCGCGCTGGTGCGGGTCAGCATGTTGAGCGCGGCCTTGGCCATGTTCGTGTGCGGATGGCCGGCGCCCTTGTAGCCACGGCTGAAGACGCCTTCCATCGCCGACACGTTCACGACGTACGTACGCTTGGCCGCCGCCGCTGCCATCGCCGGGCGCAGTCGGCTGATCAGGATGAACGGCGCGGTGGAGTTGCAGAGTTGGACTTCCAGCAGCTCCACCGGATCGACGTCGGAGACCGTCTGGATCCAACTGTTGGTGTCGTGCAGGTCGGGCACGAGGCCGCCCGCGTCGATCGCCGTGCCCGCCTCGATACGGGCGAGCGTGGCCGAGCCGCCGACCAGGGCCAGAGAGGTGATGTCCGAAGCGCTCAGCGCCTCGGAACCGCCGCCGGCGGGCAGCACGGCCTGCGCACCGCTGCCGAACGCGCCGATGACGTGCGAGGACGGGAGTTCACCGGCGGGCAGCGGCGCGGACTCGGCGGCCAGCAGCTCGCTGTACGCCTGCGGGGAACGGCGCACCGTCTGCGCGGCGTTGTTGATGAGGATGTCCAGCGGCCCCTCGGCGGCGACGGAGTCGGCGAGGGCGACCACCTGTGCCGGGTCGCGCAGATCTATCCCGACGATCTTGAGTCGGTGGATCCAGTCGGAGCTGTCCTCCATCGCCTTGAAGCGGCGGATCGCGTCGCTGGGGAAGCGGGTGGTGATGGTGGTGTGCGCGCCGTCGCGCAGCAGGCGCAGCGCGATGTACATACCGATCTTGGCGCGGCCCCCGGTCAGCAGGGCGCGCTTGCCGGTGAGATCAGTACGGGCGTCGCGGCGGGCCCGGTTCTCGGCGGCACACGGCTGGCAGAGCTGGTGATAGAAGGCGTCGACCTCGACGTAACGGGTCTTGCAGATGTAGCAGGAGCGCGGCCGTTGGAGGATGCCGGCGATCTCGCCGGCGACCGAGGACGACGGCAGCAGCCCTTGCGTCTCGTCGTCGATGCGCTCGGCGGATCCGGTGGCCGTCGCCTCGGTGACCGCCTTGTCGTTGGCGGTCTTCGCCGCGCGGCGCTCCTGGCGGCGGCGCTGTTTGACGGTCCGGTAGATCCCGGCGGTGGCGCGGCGTACGGCGACGGCGTCGGGGTGGTCGACGTCGAGCTTGTCCAGCTCGTCGAGCACGGCCAGACACACGGCCATGCGCTCGGGGTCGATACCGGGGCCGTAGTCATGGTCATGGTCATGGTCATGACGGTGCCCGTCGGAGCCGTGCCTGTCGGAGCCGTACACGGCATCCGGTCCGCTCTCGCCGAACGTGGTCCCGTCATCTGTCAACGTCATCGCCGGTGCCGTTCCCTGTCCACTCGTCACTCACCCGTCCGGGCGCTCACCCGTCCGGCGCCCGCCTGGCGCCTACGGATACGGCCGTCCGGCCGAGCGGCCTCGAACAGTTTGCCATGAGGTACCGGGCAATTTTGTTCACGCTCAACTACACATAAAGGTGAATAAGGGGCAGAATGGTCATGTACCGCTCGATCCGGTGCAGCACGGTCGAACCTCTCGTGACCGAAGGAGTCGAGACTCATGGCCGATGTTTCACACACCAGGGGAGATGTAGGTTCTCGCCCTGGTGTAACCGACACCAGGGGAGACATAGGTGCTCACCCTGACGTACCAGAGATGCGGGCCAGGTACGCCCGCGTGCTCGGCGGACGTGATGTGGCGCTGCTGGACGGCCCGATCTTTCTCGCGGGCCTGTTCATAGCCCTGTCACCGTGGATCCTGCACTACACGACCAGCCAGCCGGGTCTCGTGGTCCACAACGTGGTCATGGGCATCGCGATCGCTGTCCTGGCCCTCGTATTCTCCGCCACACCGACCAGGACGTACGGCTTCAGTTGGGCACTCGTCCTGATGGGCGCCTGGATGGTCGCCGCACCATGGGTCGTCGGCGCGAGCCCGAACCGTGGCGTGTTCCTCAGCGCCGTGATCCCAGGTGCGTTCGTCGCCCTGCTGGGCCTCATCTGTGGCGCCGCCGCGATGAGGGCGGGCCGTATGCGACGCAGCCGGGCCGGACGGTCGGGTCGGATGGATGAGCCGATCCGGACGTAGCCGGACAACCCTCACCGGTGGGGCGGACCGGCGGTCGCCACAGACCGTCGCTCCGCCCCACCGACATGTTCCGGGACCCGTACGCCGAGGAACGGCATCCGGCGGCGCAGCCGGAACCCCAGCGCCTTGTAGAGCCGGACGGCGTTCTCGTTGTCGCCGGCCGCCTGGATGAACGGGGTGTCACCACGCTCCCTGATCCCGGCGGACACCGCCAGGATCAGCCGCGCGCCCAGCCCCTGGCCCCGGAACTCCGGTGCCGTACAGACCGCGCTGATCTCGGTCCAGCCCGGCGGGCGCATCCGCTCCCCCGCCATCGCCACCAGTTCGCCGCCGCGGCGGATGCCCAGATACGTACCCAGCTCGATGGTGCGCGGCCGGAAGGGGCCCGGCCTGGTGCGCTCCACCAGGTCCAGGATCTCCGGTACGTCGGCGGCGCCGAGAACCACCGCCTCCTCGTCGGGGACCGCGGCCACCGACTCGTCGACGAGCTGGACACCGTCGACCTGGAAGGTGACCTCCCAACTGTCCGGGGGCAGCGCGTGCGTCCCCGCCAGCACGGCCGTGCCGTCGGCACCCACGAGCGGCGCGGCGTCCGCCCAGTCGCGTGCCTCGGGCTCGTCCGGCAGGGCGAGCCACGGCGACACCTCCGGGTGGTAGCCGAGGACCCGGCCGCGCCGCTCGGCGAAGCGGGCGTGCGGGCCGGTCAGCGCGGCGAGCACGGGATTGTCGAGCGGGTGGTACGGCGGGCGGCCGGGCGAGGGGACCGGCGGGACGGCGCTCATGCGCCGACCTCGATGACGATCTTGCCGAGGGCGTGGCCCTCCTCGACCGCGCGCAGCGCCCGCGCCGCCTCGGCCAGCGGGAACGTCCGTGTCACATACGGCCGCAGGGTGCCGGCCACGACCAGCTCGGCCACCTCTTCGAGGACGGCGGCCGTGCGCAGCCGTACGACCGCCGCGCCGCCCAGGGTCACGACCCGCGCCTTGTCCGCCGCGCTGATCAGCTTCGTACGGTCGCGAACGAGTGCGGCGACAGTCTCCAGGTCCGCGCCGCCGACGAGGTCGAAGACCGCGTCCACGCCGTCGGGCGCGGCGGCCCTCACCCGCTCCTGAAGTCCGGGGCCGGGCGGGATGTGGACGGCGCCGAGCGATTGGACGAAGTCCTTCTTGCCCGCGCTCGCCGAGCCGACGACGCGGATACCGGCCGCGACCGCGATCTGCGTCGCCGCCACACCGACGCCGCCGCCTGCGCCGGTGATGACCAGCGTCGCACCGGCGGGCAGGTCCAGTTGCCTGATCCCGTCGTACGCGGTGGCCGCCGCGACCGGCAGGGCCGCCGCGTCCGTGAACGACACCGCGTCCGGCTTGTGCGCGGTGATCGCGGCGGGCAGCAGGGTGTACTCGGCGTATCCGCCGGTGACGGGGTTGCCGAAGACGGCGTCGCCCACGGCGAATCCGCGCACGCCCTCGCCGACCTCCTCGACCACTCCGGACGCCTCGCTGCCGAACACGGTGGGCAGCGGCTTGGGGGTCGAGCCCGGCCGCGTGTAGCCCGTGCGCAGCTTCCAGTCGACGGGGTTGACGCCGGCCGCGCGGACGGCGACGAGGAGTTCGCCAGGGCCGGGGGCGGGCTTCGGCAGGTCGATGAAGGCTTCGCCCTCCGGACCGCCGAACCGGGTGTAGACGTACGCCTTGGGCATGTGATCCTCGCTCTGACTGCTGACTGCTGACTGCTGACGTCGGTGGCCGTGCCGGATCGGAGGGCGAAGCGGCGGCGCGCAGCAGTCTAAAGTCCGGGCTCCGATCTGCTTATTCCCGGTGCCACACGGTGTTCATCCGACGGGCGGGCCACCGGGCGGGCCGACCGGTGGACCAACAGGCGGGCGCCGCACGGCGGATGAGGCCGTGCGGCGCCCTGGGCCGTGTCTGACGAATCCCGCCTGGCGCGCGACGCCCGGCACGCACGCTCGCCGCGTTGTCGTCAGTCACCCAAGTACGTCCAGTACGAGGGCGATCCTCCGCCTTGCGATCGCACGCACCGACGCCAGTCATCAGCCGCTCCGCGGCGGGCGCGCGCCCCGCCCTGCGGGCGGACGGCGCTATTCGTCAGACACGACCTGGTGTCCCGCTGTCCCGCTCTCAGGAGTTGGCGCACTCCATCGAGGCCGGGTCGGAGGCGTCGCGGATCAGTGCGTCGTGTGCCGCCTTGAGCCGCTGGACGTCGGGCTTCATGACCTTGCGGTCGTAGGTGAGCAGCCCGTTGAGTTCACCCTCCACATCGGTGATCTGGGTGTAGACGGCCCCGTTGCTCCCCCGGCAGGCGAGGTCGCGCACGTTGTCGAGCTGATCCAGATACTCGTCCGTGTACTTCTCCTGGTCGACACCGACATAGGTGTGCTGGACCGGCCACGCGTGGCCCGGTACGGCGAGTCCCAGGCCGCCGTACTCACCGCTGACCAGCGCCCGTTTCCCGTCCGGCGCGGGGATCAGCGGCGTCGGATAGCCGTGCGCGTCGGCGATGTCGCCGTTCTTGCCGTCGACGGCCCCGCAGCAGTTGATGCCGCTCATGTTGTTGACCAGCCGGGTCGGGTCCCAGCCCTTGGCCTGGTCGGCGATCCGTGCCTGGTCGTACTGGCCCCAGCCTTCGTTGAACGGGACCCACATGATCACCGAGGGGCTGCTCGCGTGCTGGTCGATCATCTCCTTCATCTCGTGTTCGAACTGGGCCGCGGCCGGGGCGGCCGGGGACTTCGGCATCGAGGGCATGTCCTGCCAGACGAGCAGTCCCAGCTTGTCCGCCCAGTAGAACCACCGGTCGGGCTCCACCTTGATGTGCTTGCGTACGGAGTTGTAGCCCAGCTCCTTGTGTGCCTTCAGGTCGAACGCCAGCGCCTCGTCGGTCGGCGCGGTGTGCAGCCCGTCCGGCCAGAAGCCCTGGTCGAGGGTGGCCATCAGGAAGACGGGTTCGCCGTTGAGTACGGTGCGCTGCACCCCGTCGACGTTCTCGACGGCGATGGAGCGCATCCCGAAGTAGCTGCCCACCCGGTCACCGGAGCGCTCGCCGCCGACGCGCACGTCGAGCTTGTAGAGATACGGATCCTCCGGTGACCACAGGCGCGGGTCGGGCACCGGCAGGCTGAGCGGTGCTCCCGTACGGCCCGTGACCGTGCCCACCTTGCGCTTGCCCTCGTACGCCGTGGCCGTGACCGGCACCCCGGGGCGTACGCCGTTCACCTCGACCGCCAGCTTCTCACCGGCGACGTCGGGGGTGAGCTTGAGCGAGTCGGCGTGGTCGGCGGCGACCGGCTCCATCCAGACGGTCTGCCAGATGCCGGACGAGGAGGTGTAGAAGATGCCGCTCGGGTCGAGGCGCTGCTTGCCCATGGGCGGGTTCTCGCCGTCCGCGGCGTCGGTCGGGTCGTACACGCCGACGATCAGTTCCTGCGTACGGCCGGGCTTGAGCGCGTCGGTGATGTCGACGGAGAACCGGTCGTAGCCGCCCTTGTGTTCGGTGACCTTCTTGCCGTTGACGTACACCTCGGACTGCCAGTCGACGGCGTCGAAGTTCAGCTTGAGGCGCTTGCCGTCGTTGATGTCCCAGCTCCCCGGGACGGTGAAGGTACGGCGGTACCACATCCGGTCCTCGTGCCGTTCGAGCCCGGAGAGCTGTGACTCGACGGGGTACGGGACCAGGATCTTCTCGGCCAGCTTCTTGCCCACCGGCGGGCTCTCGCCCTTCTCGGCGGCGGCGAACTGCCACTCCCCGTTGAGATTGCGCCACGCGTCGCGGGTCATCTGCGGACGCGGGTACTCGGGCAGCGCGTTGTCGGGACCGACCTCCTCGGCCCACGGCGTGGAGAGCTGGTACTCGGATGTGTTGGGTCCGCTGCTCCAGAACTGGCCGACGGGGTCGGCGTCCTGCGATACGAGGCCACCCTGGCCGTCGTAGCGGATGTCGGCCGAGCCGCCCTGGCCGACGACGGGTTCCTTGAGGCCGACGAGCAGGCTGCGGGCGTCGGCGGGGTCCCTCTTCACCGATCCGAGCGGCCATTGGGCGCCGCCGATGACGGCGTCGAGATGGCCTGCGATATCGGCCGGGGGCGCGGCCAGCTCCTGTGCGAACTCCATCCGCAGTGTGCGGCCGTCGGCCAGGACGGTGGTGGCGATGGCACCGTCGTACGCGTAGCCGTCGGGCAGCCGGAAGGCGGAGGTGGGCACCGGCTCTTTCGCGCCACCGGGCTCTTTCCAGTTCAGATGGAGATTCGAGCCGCCGACATCCTCGAAGTACTCGACCTTGATGTCGTACTCCTGACCTCCGGTCAGCTCGATCGGGTCGGCGGTCTGCTCCTTCTCCCAGTCGTTGACCCAGTGGTCGATGGCGATCTCGCCGTCGATCCACAGCCGGAATCCGTTGTCGCCGATCATCGAGAAGGTGTGGGGGCCGCCGCGTTCGGGGACGATCTTCCCGGTCCAGCGGACGGAAGCGTGGTCGGCGCCGCCGGTGGCCGTGGAGAGCCGGGATTCGAGGGTGTCGAAGTCGATCTGCGGGTCGAATCCGGTGGCCTTCAGCTCGTGGAAGTCGAAGGCGCCGGGCGCGGACGAGGTGTAGTAGTCGCCCTTGAGTCCATGGGGCACGACCGGGTCGGCCGCGGCCGAGGCGGCGGGGACCGCCGAGAGTCCGGCGACGCCCAGGACAGCGGCGAGCAAAAGGGCCAGATTTCTTCGGATGCGCACAAATCCTCCTGCTAACTGAGGGTGGCGGCTCGTTGCGACAGTCTGTACAACGTTGGAAGGAACGGCAGTTGGCATGACAACATGCCGTTCCACTCGCTGTCCAGAGTCATGACAAAGCGCGGGTGCGCACCGTATATAACGTTGTACAGATTGGGCAGGGGCGACCTTCGGGCCGGCCTCGGAGGAGGAAAAATACGGTGACCGTCAGCCTCAAGGACGTCGCGGAACGCGCGGGCGTTTCCATCAAGACCGTCTCGAACGTGGTGAACAACTACCGGCATGTCACGCCGGCCATGCGAGCCCGGGTCCAACTGGCCATCGACGAGCTCGGCTACCGGCCGAATCTCACGGCCCGCCATCTGCGCAAGGGGCGCACCGGGATCATCGCGCTCGCGGTGCCCGAGCTGGGCAACCCGTACTTCGCCGAGCTGGCCGGCTCGGTCATCGACGTGGCGGCGGAGCACGAGTACACGGTGCTGCTCGACCACACCGGTGGCCGCCGTGAGCAGGAGGTTCTGGTCAGCCAGGGCTTCCGGGCACGGGTGATCGACGGGCTGATCCTGAGCCCCATCGAGCTGGAGACGGAGGATCTGCTCGGCCGTGACCAGGACGCGCCGCTGGTGCTGCTCGGGGAGCGGGAGTACGACCTGCCGTACGACCACATCGCGATCGACAACGTGGCCGCCGCCCGGACGGCCGTACGGCATCTGCTGGATCTCGGCCGGTCGACGATCGCGTTCCTGGGCGCCAGGACCGACCGGGTGAACGAGCCGTCACATCTGCGGCTGCGCGGCTGGCGTGCCGAGCTGACGGCGGCGGGGCTGGCGTCGCCGGACTCCCTGATCGCCCCGACGGGCGGCTGGGACCACGCCAACGGCGCCGACGCGATGAATCAGCTCCTCGACTCGGGGGTGCGGCCCGACGCGGTGTTCGCGTACAACGATCTGATCGCCATCGGGGCGATGCGGGTGCTGTCCGAGCGGGGGCTGCGGGTCCCCGAGGACGTCGCCGTCGTCGGCTTCGACGACATCACCGAGGGCCGCTACGGGGCTGTGACGCTCACCACGATCTCGCCAGACAAGCAGACCATCGCCAGGCTCGCCGTACGGTCCGTCGTCAACCGGCTGCTGGGCACCGGAGACCCGGTCGGCACCGGTCCGCGTGAACTCCGCGCCGATTTCCGGCTGGTGGAACGGGAGAGCACCCTCGGCCGCGCCTAGGACTTGTCCGGCCGATCATGTGACTGGTTCATGTCCGGGTCGTTGGTGTGGGCATGGGGCGGGGTGATCTGAGTGATGCCGAGTGGGAACGGCTGCGGCCGTTCCTGCCAGTCAGCAACGGGCGTTGTGGCAGGTGGCGGGACCATCGGCAGGTGATCGACGGGATCCTGCACCGGGTCCGGACCGGTGTTCAGTGGCGTGACCTGCCCGAACGGTTCGGCCCGTGGAAGACCGTCTACGAACGGCACCGGCTGTGGTCGGGCGACGGGACGTGGGAGCGTCTGCTCCAGCATGTCCAGGCCGCCGCGGATGCGGCGGGTGAGATCGACTGGGACATCTCGGTCGACTCCACCATCGTGCGGGCTCATCAGCACGCGGCCGGCGCCCGCACCGACCCGCCGCCGGCACCCGCCTCAAGGGGGGCGACGGTCCAGAACACCAGGGCGAAACCGCCTGGCAGAGTCTGCACGCCCGCCTGGTGGAGGTGGTGCGGGAGGTGAGGGCCTGGGCCGCTCACGCGGCGGGTTCACCACCAAGCTCCACCTGAGCGCAGACGGCCGCTGCCGCCCGCTGTCCCTGATCGTCACACCAGGTCAGGGAGCGGACTGCACCCAGTTCAAGCCGGTCCTGGAGAAGATCCGCATCCCGAAGACCGGGCCTGGCAGGCCCCGCAAGACGCCTGACAGCGTCGCGGCCGACAAGGCTTACAGCAACGGGCCGTGCCGCGAATACCTGAGGCGTCGCGGTATCCGGCACACAATCCCGGAGAAGACCGACAGCCAGGCCGCCCGCCTGCGCAAAGGCTCACGCGGCGGACGGCCACCGGGCTTCGACGAAGACCGGTACAGGAAACGCAACACCGTCGAACGGGCCATCAACCGCCTCAAGCAGCACCGGGCGGTCGCCACCCGCTACGACAAACGCCGCTACGTCTACCTCGGCACCGCAACCGCCGCAGCCCTCACCATCTGGCTCCGAACATGATCGACCGGACACCCCCTAGCCGCCGCCGGGACGGTCGCTGAAGCGCCACCGGCCCCCGTACGTACGCCCGTTATCGCGCGAAGGCTTTACAGCCTCCGTACAACGATGTAAAAACCGTTCCGAACGACGACAGCACATCCACTCCAGCAGTCCGTCAGACCGCCGGTCGGTCAGACCGGCGGTCAGCCGCACGGCAGTCCGCCAGTCCGCCAGTCCGCCAGTCCGCCAGTCCGTACGAGCCGACCTCCCGTGAGCGTCCCGGTCGCCGGGGCCGCGCCGAGATGGGGATCACCATGAAGCTTTCCGCCGTCCGCCGTACCACCACCACTACCGTCCTCGCCGCGAGTCTCGTCGGCGCGCTCGCCCTCAGCGGCTGTGCCAAGTCCGAGGACGACGGCTCCGACAAGAGCTCGTCGGCC
This sequence comes from Streptomyces sp. NBC_01506, assembly GCF_045040295.1. Classification (NCBI taxonomy): domain Bacteria; kingdom Bacillati; phylum Actinomycetota; class Actinomycetes; order Kitasatosporales; family Streptomycetaceae; genus Streptomyces; species Streptomyces sp. NBC_01506. Next base: position 1,008,577 of record NZ_CP109422.1, read on the forward strand.
GGCGACAAGGACAGCGGCCAGGTCGTCGCCACGCCCGGCGCGGACGACAAGACCTGCGACATCACGCAGTTCGGCGGCGAGAAGATCGACCTCAAGAACGCCACGGTCGGCTTCTCGCAGTCCGAGAAGGAGGCCAACCCCTTCCGGATCGCCGAAACCGCGTCCATCAAGGCCGAGGCCGAGGAGCGCGGTATCAAGCTCCTGTCCGCCAACGCCCAGACGCAGTTCTCCAAGCAGATCAGCGATGTGCAGGACCTGATAGCCAAGGGCGCCGACCTGTTGGTGATCGCGCCGCTCAACTCCGACGGCTGGGGCCCGGTGTTGCGCAGCGCCGCGGCGAAGAAGATCCCGATCGTCACCATCGACCGCAAGATCAACGCCACCGCCTGCAAGGACTATGTGTCCTTCATCGGCTCGGACTTCATCGAGCAGGGCAAGCGCGCGGCCGACCAGATGATCGAGGCGACCGGCGGCAAGGGCGAGGTCGCGATTCTGCTCGGCGCCGCGGGCAACAACGTCACCACCGAGCGCACCAAGGGCTTCAAGGACCAGATCGCGGCCAAGGCCCCTGATCTGAAGGTGGTGTTCGAGCAGACCGGCGAGTTCGCCCGTGAGAAGGGCCAGCAGGTCACCGAGCAGCTCATCCAGTCGAACCCGGACATCAAGGGGATCTACGCCGAGAACGACGAGATGGGCCTCGGCGCGGTCAACGCCCTGAAGGGCGCGGGGAAGAAGCCCGGAGCGGTGAAGATCGTGACGGTCGACGGCACGCGCAACGCGGTTCAGGGCATCGTCGACGGCTGGATCTCCGGGGTCGTGGAGTCCAACCCGCGCTTCGGGCCGCTCGCCTTCCAGACCCTCGACACCTTCACCAAGGGCGAGAAGGTCGCCCAGGACATCGTTATCCAGGACGGCGCCTACACCCCGGAGAACGCCGAGGCCGATCTGGGCAAGGCTTTCTGACGTGCTGTCGGTCACCGGTCTGACCAAGACGTTCCCGGGCGCACGCGCGCTCGACGGCGTGGACTTCGCCGCCCTGCCGGGCGAGGTCCACGCGCTCATCGGCGAGAACGGCGCCGGGAAGTCCACCCTCATCAAGGTGCTCACCGGTGTGTACCAGCCCGACGAGGGCGAGATCGTCCACGACGGGCGTCCGGTGCGCTTCCAGACCCCGCTGGAGGCGCAGCACGCCGGGATATCCACGATCTATCAGGAGGTCAATCTCGTCCCGCTGATGAGCGTGGCGCGCAATCTGTTCCTGGGGCGCGAGCCCCGGAACAGGTTCGGGCTGATCGACTTCCGCCGTATGCACGGCGAGGCCGACGACGCGCTGCGCTCGCTCGGGCTGCGGGTCGACGTCAAACGTCCGCTGCGGACGCTGGGCGTCGGCGCGCAGCAGATGGTGGCGCTCGCCAGGGCGGTCTCCGTCGACGCGCGCGTGGTCATCATGGACGAGCCGACGTCGTCGCTCGAACCGCGCGAGGTGCGCACCCTGTTCGGTGTGATCAGGATGCTCAAGGAGCGCGACATCGCGGTGGTGTACGTGAGCCACCGGCTGGACGAGCTGTACGAGGTCTGCGACAAGGTCACCGTGCTGCGCGACGGCAGGCTCGTGCACACCGGGCCGATCGCGGAGCTGGAGAGGCTGCGGCTGGTGTCGCTGATGCTCGGCCGGGAGATGGGCGAGGTGAGCGGCGAGGGGGTCACCAAGTTCACCGGCGACCATCACGCGGGCGGTGAACCGGTGCTCAGCACACAGGGCTTGACGGTCCGTCACACGCTGCATCAGGTCTCGGTCGAGGTGCGGCCCGGTGAGGTCGTGGGCCTCGGCGGGCTGCTCGGCTCGGGCCGCAGCGAGACGGCCAAGGCCATCGCGGGCGCGCTGCCGCCGGACTCGGGACGTGTGGTGGTGGCCGGTTCCCCCGTACGTACGGGCTCCACGCCCGCCGCGATCCGGGCCGGTATCAGCCTGCTGCCCGAGGACCGCAAGGCGGAGGGCATCGTCCCCGGCCTGTCGGTGCGGGAGAACATCGCGCTGGCCGCGCTGCCGGGACTCTCCCGGTTCGGTCTGGTGGACGACGCCAAGGTCGACAAAATCGTGGACACCTTCATGAAGCGGCTGCGGATCAAGGCGTCGGGGCCGCACCAGAAGGTCGGCGAGCTGTCCGGCGGCAATCAGCAGAAGGTGCTGCTGGCCCGCTGGCTGGCGATGCGGCCGAAGGTGCTGCTGCTGGACGAACCGACCCGTGGCATCGATGTCGGCGCCAAGGCCGAGGTGCAGGGTCTGATCGACGAACTCGCCGGCGAAGGGCTCGGGGTGCTGCTGATCTCCTCCGACATGGAGGAGCTGATCGAGGGGTCGGACCGGGTGGTGGTCCTCAAGGACGGCGCCGTCGTGGCGGAGTTGACCGGGGACGACGTCACACAGGACCGGTTGCTGCACGCGATCGCGGCGGCCCCTGAGTCGGACGCGGCGCTGAAGACCGTCGCGCCGGACGCGGCGGCGATCGTGGCACCGGACGCCGCGAAAAGCGCCGAACCGGACGCCGCGCGGGACGCCGTACCTGACGTCGTACGTGACGCCGTACCCGTCGACAAGACCTCCTCAGGAGGGGAGACGGACCATGACTGAACTCGCCCTGAAGGGCGCCCCCGTCGACCGCGCGCGGCTGCTGCGCCTGCTCCAGGACTACGGGGTGTACGCGGGCGTCGCCGTCCTGCTGCTGGTCAACATCGCGCTCACCCCGCACTTCCTGTCCACGGAGAACTTCCGTACCCAGGCCGTGCAGGTGGCTCCGGTGCTGATCGTCGCGCTGGGCATGGCGCTGGCCATCGGCAGCGAGGGCGTCGACCTGTCGGTGGGCTCCGTGATGGCCCTGTCGACCTCGTTGCTGTCGCTGTATCTGGGCTACGGCCCCTGGATCGCGCTGATCGTCGCGATGCTCGGCGGCGCCGTCATCGGCCTCGCCAACGGTTCGCTCATCGCTTTCATCGGCGTCCAACCCATTGTCGCCACACTGGCGTTGATGGTCGCGGGACGCGGTATCGCCCTCGTACTGCTGCCACAGCTCAAGGACGTACGCGACCCCGGTATGTCCTCGCTGGGCTCGGGCGATCTGCTCGGCATCCCGTATCTCGTACTGATCGCCGCGGCACTGGCACTCGCCGTCGGATTCACCGTGAAGCGGACGACCTTCGGCCGCCAGCTCCTCGCGATCGGCGACAGCCGGCCGGCCGCGCAGTTGGCCGGGCTGCCGGTACGCCGCGTACTGATCCTCGTCTACGTCATCGCGGGCGTGCTCGCCGCGATCGCCGGTGTGCTGGCCACCGCACGGCTCCAGGCCAGCGACCCGACCTCGCTCGGCAACCTGATGGAGCTGTCGGCCATCACCGCGGTGGTCGTCGGCGGCACCCCGCTCAGCGGCGGCCGGATCCGCATCGGCGGCACGGTGGCCGGCGCCGTACTGATCCAACTGCTGACGGCGACGCTCATCAAGCATGATCTGCCGCCCTCCTGGACGCAGATCGCCCAGGCCGTCGTGATCGTGCTCGCGGTCTACGCGGCTCGCGAACGGGGAAAGCGATGACCCACACCCATACGGAGCGTCCGGCCCGCGCCACGGGCACCGGCCCCTCCCCCGGCAACGGGACCTCCGGCAAGGACACCGACGAGGCGCCGCTCGGCGCGAGCCGGGCCGAACGCCTCAGCGCGCTCGCCCAGCAGCACGGCGCGCTCGTCACGCTGCTGCTCGTCGCCATCGGCGCGTCGATCGGCTTCGACACCTTCCTGACCGGCGACAACCTTCAGAACATGGCGGTCTCGTCGGCGTTCCTGGCGATCGTCGCCCTGGGCATGACCTTCGTGATCATCACCGGCGGGATCGATCTGTCCGTCGGCTCGCTGTTCGCGCTGGGCGGGGTGCTCGGCGCCTGGGGTTCGCAGTACGGCACACTCGTCGCGCTGCTCCTGCCGCTCGCCGTGTGCGGTCTGATCGGCCTGGTCAACGGGTTGCTGATCGCGAAGGCCAGGCTCGCGCCGTTCATCGTCACGCTCGCGGCGATGCTCGCCGCCCGCGGCATCCTGCTGGCCATCACCGACGAGGGCTCCAACACCTATCTGGTGGACGGGAAGTCCTTCTTCGCGAGCCTCGGCCAGGAGAAGCTGCTGGGCGTCGGGGTGCCGGTGTGGATCACGGCGGCGCTGTTCGTCGCGGGCGCCGTGATGCTGCGGCGCAGCCGCTTCGGACAGTACGTGTACGCGGTCGGCGGCAACGAGGACGCGGCGGCGCTGATGGGCGCGCCCGTGGCCCGTACGAAGATCGCCGTCTACACCCTCTCCGGTCTGTGCGCCGGACTGGCCGGGGCGCTCAACGCGGCCTGGCTGGTCTCGGGTGTCACCATCCTCGGCACCGGCATGGAGCTGGAGGCGATCTCGGCCGTCGTCATCGGCGGGACGCTGCTGACCGGCGGCTTCGGCTTCATCAGCGGCTCGCTGGTGGGCGTGCTGCTGCTGAAGGTCATCCAGAACGTCATCAACCAGATCGGGTCGCTCGACTCGGCGTACCAACAGGTCGTCAGCGGCGCCTTCCTGGCGGTGGTGGTGATCGCCCAGACATGGCTGGGGAGGCGGCGCCGGATGATGTGAGGGCGGCGCGGCTGTCTCTCCGGTGCCGGTGCAGGTGCAGGTGCCGGACTTCGGTGCCGGACGGGCGCTCGGTCCGTCCGGCACCGGAGAACAGGCGTCAGAGGACCGGCTGGCCCTTGCCGAGCGCGATGACGCCGTTCTTCGAGACCGTGTACAACTCCTCGTCCCGCCCCGGATTGACGCCGATCGTGGCGCCGGGCGGGACGTCCACGTTCTTGTCGAGGATCGAGCCGCGTACGACCGCGCCGCGGCCCACCCGGACGTTGTCGTGGAGCACCGACCCCTGCACCACGGCGCCCTCCTCGATCACCACGCCGGGAGACAGGACGGAGCGGGTCACCTGCCCCCGGATGACACAGCCGGGGGCCACGATCGACTCGCTCGCGATGCCGCCCGCCACGAACCGCGCGGGCGGGAGCTGCCCGGCGTGCGTGTAGATCGGCCAGCGCCGGTTGTCGAGGTTGAACTCCGGCTGGTGCGAGATCAGATCCATGTGCGCGTCGTAGTACGAGTCGAGCGTGCCCACGTCGCGCCAGTAGCCGTGCTCGCGCGGTGTCTCGCCCGGTACGTGGTTGTCGTCGAAGTCGTAGACCTGCGCCATGCCCTGCTCGGTGAGCATCGGCAGGATGGAGCCGCCCATGTCGTGGACCGAGGTCCGGTCCTCGGCGTCCCGGTGCAGCGCGTCCACCAGGATCTTGGTGGTGAACAGGTAGTTGCCCATCGAGGCGAAGACATGCTCGGGATCGCCCGGCAGTCCCGGCACATCGGCCGGCTTCTCCAGGAAGCGGTCGACCCGCGTGCCGTCCGGGCCGGGTGTGATGATCCCGAACTGCGACGCCTCGGCGCGCGGCACCCTGATGCCCGCGACGGTGACCCCGGCGCCGCTCTCGATGTGCCGCTTGAGCATCTGCCGGGGGTCCATGCGGTACACATGGTCGGCGCCGAACACCGCGATGTAGTCCGGCTGTTCGTCGTTGACGAGATTGAGCGACTGGAGAATCGCGTCCGCGCTGCCGAGATACCAGCGCGGCCCCAGCCGCTGCTGGGCCGGCACCGGTGTGACGTAGTTCCCCAGCAGGCTGGACATCCGCCACGTGGTGCTGACATGACGGTCCAGCGAGTGCGACTTGTACTGCGTCAGCACGCAGTTGCGCAGGATGTCGCCGTTGACGAGATTCGACAGGACGAAGTCCACCAGGCGGTACGTGCCGCCGAAGGTCACCGCCGGTTTCGCGCGGTCGGCCGTCAGCGGCATCAGCCGCTTGCCCTCCCCGCCCGCCAGCACGATCCCGAGCACCGAAGGTCCACCACGCATCGCCGCTCCCTCTGTTCGCGACCCTACCGGCCGTCCGGATCCACTACCTACCCGGCTGACGGGACTTGAGCAGCCCTTCGTACACCTCGTACGTACGGCGGGCCACCCGGTCCCAGCCGAACTCGCGCACCGCGCGGTCCCGCCCCGCCGCACCCATCGCCGCCGCCGACTCCGGATCGTCCAGGACCCGGTTCAGCGTCTCGGTGAGGGCCGACTCGAAGTCCTCGGGGTGCCGCGCGTCGTACGGCACGAGCAGGCCCGTGCTGCCGTCGTCCACGACCTCCGGGATACCGCCGACCGCCGAGGCGACGACCGCCGTGCCGCAGGCCATCGCCTCCAGATTCACGATGCCCAGCGGTTCGTACACCGACGGGCAGACGAACGCGGCGGCGTGGCTGAGCAGTTGGACCACCTCGGGGCGCGGCAGCATCTCGGGGATCCAGAACACCCCGTCGCGGCTGCCGCTCAGCTCGTCCACCAGCTCGCGGAACTCGGCGCCGATCTCCGGGGTGTCGGGCGCGCCCGCGCAGAGCACGAGCTGTGCCTCGGGATCGAGCGCGCGGGCCGCGCGCAGCAGATGCGCGACGCCCTTCTGCCGGGTGATGCGGCCGACGAACAGCACGAAGGGGCGGTCGGGATCGATGCCGATCCGCTCCAGCACGTCGGTGCCGCGGTCCGGGTGGTAGAGGCGGGTGTCGATGCCGTTGTGGATCACCCGCACCCGGTCCGGGTCGAGCGAGGGGTAGCAGTCGAGGATGTCGGCGCGCATGCCGCGCGAGACGGCGACGACGGCGTCCGCCGCCTCTACGGCGGTGCGCTCGGCCCAACCGGACAGCTCGTATCCGCCGCCGAGTTGTTCCGCCTTCCAGGGGCGCAACGGCTCCAGCGAGTGGGCGGTCATCACATGCGGGATGCCGTGGAGCATCTTGGAGACATGGCCGGCGAGCGCCGCGTACCAGGTGTGCGAGTGCACCAGGTCGCTGCCATCCACTGCGGCGGCCATCGCGAGATCGACGGAGAAGGTGCGCAACGCGTCGTTGGCGCCCTCGAGTCCGGGCGCGGCCCGGTGCCGTACGACGCCCAGGGCCCGCTCCTCCGCGCTGCTGCCGTCCTCGCCCCAGCAGTGCACACTCAGGTCGGTCAGCTCACGCAGCTCGCGCGCCAGGAACTCCACATGGACGCCCGCGCCTCCGTAGACGTCCGGCGGGTACTCCCGGGTCAGCAGCCCGACCTTCACGCCATACCCCCGTCGCCCGACGATCTCAGCAGTGTCATGGTCACCCGGAAACCTCTCGTGGGGAAGGGCGCTGCGGTGGCCGGTCGAAGACGCAGTCCCCGCAGAGGCCGCCGGACGGGCAACGGTAGTAGAGGCAGCAGCTTCGGCGCCGGAAGGATCCGTCCCGGGTGACGCCGGTGGATCGCAGATCGGGGTGGGCGAAGAGGGCCGCGCCGATGGCGCCGGCCCGCTCGTCCACGTCGGGCCGCCCTGCCCGGCGGCTCCAGACGCGCAGTTCGCGTACGGCGCCGGCGAGGGCGGATCCGGCGTTGCCCCACAGCAGGGCGGGCGAGATCCGGCCGTCGGCGCGCAGGGCCGCCGCCAGGGGGACGAGATGGCCGTACTGGACCACCTCGCGGACCGCCGCCGCGAGGTCGGTGAGGGGTGCTTCCGGGGTGTTCCCCGTGGCCGCGCCGGGCCCCGTGCCCGCGCCGGTCCGCGTGGCCGCGCTGGGCCCCGTGCCCGCGCCGCTTGTGCCCTCGGTGGCCGGGAAGGCTCTCGGCTCGGGCAGCCGGAGGTCGTCTGGCGAGGAGCCGCGGGGATCCCAGAACAGCCGCGCGGGGTCCAGGTCCGGGACCTCGCCGTGCAGTGCGGCCGAGCCCAGTGCGACCGACCAGAGCCGGGCGGCGAGTCCCAACTGCGCGACCGAGGCGGCGATCCGGCGCTCGGGGGCGCCGAGCTTCGCGGCGACCGCGTCGACGCGCGCCGACAGTGGCGCGATGTCGCCCGCGTAGATCTGTGCTAGCGGGATGTACGCGCCGCCGTGCGCCCCCGGTCCGGCGGGCCCGTCGACCGCTCCCGTCCGCAGGGCGAAGAACCCGCCCACCGCTCCCACCGCCGCGAGATCCACTCGCCCTCCCTCTCCGGTCATCCGTCTCGATCGTCGCCGAATGTCACTTTCCGTAACGTCCGGTGGTCGCTCCACGTGCCCGGATCACGGCACCGTTCGTACCCGGCGACCACATCCGCAGGTCCCGGCCACAGCCGCGGGAATGACTACGGCTCTCCCGACGTACTACTACAGCAGTACGTCGGAATGCCGTCTCCAGGACGACGACTAATCGCATCAGGCGAGAGATCGTGGATATATGAGTGCACTCGCGCTGTCCGTGCTGCTGTCACTGGTCTCCGCGGTCGCATATGCGGCCGGGGCGATCCTTCAGGAGCGCGTCGCGGCGGATACGCCTGCCCGGCCCTACGCGCCCCTGCATCACGGCGTGTGGTGGGCCGCTGTGGCGTTGAACGGGGTCGGCGCGCTGCTTCACGTGGTGGCGCTGGCTTACGGCCCGCTGAGCCTCGTACAGCCCCTCGGCGCGCTGACGATCGTCTTCGCGCTGCCGATGGCCGCGGTCTTCGTCCGCCGTAAGGCGGGGGCCGCCGCCTGGCGCGGCGCTCTCATGGCGACGCTCGGACTGGCCGGGCTGCTCGCGCTGACCGGCTCCGCCGGTTCCCACTCGCTGGACTCGGGCGAGCGCACGGTGGTGGCGGGCGCGACCGTGGGCCTGGTGGCCCTGCTGTTCCTGCTCGCGCAGGCCGTGCGCCGGCCGGCCGCGCGCAGTGTGCTGCTTGCCGCGTCGGCCGGTGTCGCCTTCGGTATCGCCTCGGTGTTCACCAAGACCGTCGCCGTCAACTGGACCGAGGGCACGTTCAGCGGTCAGGTGCCGAGCATGCTCGTCATCGCGGGCCTCGCGGCGGCCGGTCTGCTGCTCTCGCAAGCCTCCTACCGAGGTGCGGGGCTCGCCGCGCCGCTGGCGACGGTCACGGTCGTGAATCCGGTGGTCGCGGCGACTGTCGGGCTCACCCTCTTCGGGGAGGGATTCCGGTACGGCCTGACGGGCGCCCTGCTCGCCCTCGGCTTCGGTGTGGTCACCGCGGGCGGACTCGTCCTCCTGACGAAGGAGCGGCTTGCCACACAGACGGCCAAGGCCGCCGCCAGGCCGGTCGAGCCGACCGAGCCGGCGAAGGCGGACCCCGCCGCCGATGCCGATGCCGATTCCGCGCCCACGTCCGGGACGGTCGGGGCGACGGCGGCGCGGGACCGCACCTCGTCGGACCGCCATCTCTGGCACCTGATCCCCTGCCGGGGGTCGAACAGGGCGGGGCGCGAGTCGACGCGCCACACGGCGCGGCGGTCCGTGCGATCAGATGCGGACGCCGCCCGCCCTCAGGTAGGAGACGGGGTCGATGTCGGAACCGTAGCCGGGCCCCGTACGCATTTCGAAGTGGAGATGCGGTCCCGTGCTGTTTCCGGTCGACCCTGAGCGCGCGATGCGCTGGCCCGCGTTCACCTTCTGACCGTCACGCACGTTCAGCGCGGACAGGTGCGCGTACTGGCTGTACTTGCCGTCCGTGTGCCGGATGACGACCTGGTAGCCGTACGAGCCTTCCCAGCCCGCCGACACGACCGTGCCGCCCGCCACGGCCTTCACCGACGTGCCCGTGGGGACGGGGAAGTCGATGCCGGTGTGATAGCCGCTCGCCCAGGAACCGGCCTTGCGGTACGGCGTGCCGGTGCTCGCGCTGACCGGCGCGCTGAAACCGGACGACTGCTTGGGCTTGTCCGCCGTCTTCGGCTTCGAGACCTGCTTGGCCTCTTCCTTGGGCTTCTCGGCCGAAGGCTTCGGCTTGGGCTTGGGCTTCTCGGTCGGCTCCGCCTTCTTCTCGGCGGGCTTCTTCTCCTGCGCCTTCGGCTCCTCCGCCTTCTTGGGAGGAGCGGGCGCCTCGGCGGCCGGTTTGTCCTTCGCCGGGGCGGAGACATGCAGGACGAGCTTCTGTCCGGGGAAGATCAGGTCGGGGTCGCTGCCGATGACCTTGCGGTTGTCCTCGTACAGCCGCTGCCAGCCCTCCCGTAACTCCTGGGAGGCGGCGATCTGCGAGAGCGAGTCGCCCCCCGCCACGGTGTAGCCCTTCCGCTCGGTCGGCACGGACGTGGGCGACGCGGCCTTCTTCGGGTCGCTCGCGGGCGCGCTCGCCGTGGTCTTGGCGCTGTTCGACGTGCTCTTGGCCGTGCTCTTGGCCGGTGAGATGTCGGGGGCGTCACCGCCGCGTGTGAGACCGGCCTTGACCGAGCAGTTGGGCCACGCCTGGGGGCCCTGGCCCTTGAGGACCTTCTCGGCGACGGCGATCTGCTGGTCCTTGGTGGCGAGGTCGGCGCGCGAGGCGTACTGCCCGCCGCCGAACGCCTCCCAGGTGGACTGGCTGAACTGGAGCCCGCCGTAATAGCCGTTCTCGGTGTTGATCTGCCAGTTGCTCGTGGACTCGCAGGCCGCGACCTTCTCCCACGTGTCCACCGGCGCCGCACTGACCGTACTCGCCCCGATGAGTGGCAGAGCCATGCCCGCGCCGCCCGCTGTGACGGTGAGTGACGCACGGTTGATACGGCTCGGCTGGTATTTGCGATGCCGACCGGTTGCGGCCATGAGCGCGGCTCCCCCACTGGCTGGTATGGACGTCTGGGACACGTCGCAATCGGTCAACTTAGGCCAGTCGCATGTGCAATGACAAGGGCTCACCTCGGGAGTCCTCGCGGCACGCGTGCGCCCGTTGTGCGTCCTGCGTGCGTCCTGCGTGCGTCCTCCGTGCGTCGTCGCAGCCCAAAGGCCGGCATTGACAGGTCCGGCACCCGGCGGAGAGTCTGGGGCGAATCGACGGGAGAGCGCTCTCCAACAGGATTGAAGGGGGCAGCATGGCCGAGGACGAGACCGAACGACTGCTGGACAAGCTCGACGTCGGGCAGAAAGTCCGTCTGCTGACGGGTGCCAGCAATTGGCGTACGTACGCCGAGCCGGCCGTCGGGCTGCGTCCTCTCACGATGTCCGACGGACCCTCCGGGGTACGCGGCGAAGCCTGGGACGAGCGGCGGACTTCCCTCGTACTGCCGTCGCCGACCGCGCTGGCGGCCTCCTGGGACGAGGAGTTGGTGCGCGAACTCGGCGGGCTGCTGGCCGCCGAGGCGCGCCGCAAGGGCGTTCAGGTGCTGCTCGCCCCCACGCTGAATCTGCACCGGTCGCCCCTCGGCGGGCGGCACTTCGAGTGTTTCTCCGAGGATCCGCTGCTGACCGCGCGTACGGGCGTCGCCTTCGTCACGGGCGTGCAGGCGGGCGGTGTCGCGGCCACGGCCAAACACTTCGTGGCCAACGACGCGGAGACCGACCGGCTGCACGTCGACGTGCGGGTGACCGAGCGGACGCTGCGCGAGCTGTATCTGGCCCCGTTCGAGGCGGTGGTGAACGCCGGGGTCTGGGCGGTGATGTCCGCGTACAACAAGGTCAACGGCGAGACGATGTCGGCGAGTTCACTCCTGGAGTGGCCGCTGAAGGGGAGCGGGCAGGCGAAGGGGGACGGGCCGCCGGATGCCGGTTGGGGTTTCGACGGGCCGGTCGTCTCCGACTGGGGGGCGGTGCGCTCGCTGCTCGACACCGCGCGCTCGGGGCAGGACCTCGCCATGCCGGGGCCCGAGAGCCCCTGGGCGGCCGGCCTGCTCGCCGCCGTGACAGCGGGTCTGATCGACGAGGCGCGGATCGACGACAAGGTACGGCGGCTGCTGCGGCTCGCCCGGCGCGTGGGTGCTCTGGGGCCCGTCCGGCGGCAGTTGGCGCCGCCCACCGGCGAACAGGCGCTGCTGCGGCGGGCCGTGGCCGCCGGCACGGTGCTGCTGCGCAACGAGCGGGGCGTGCTGCCGCTGGATCCGGCCGGGCCGCGCCGCGTCGCCGTCATCGGCCCGCACGCCGTGTCCGTGCGGATCCAGGGGGGTGGCAGCGCGGAGGTGTTCCCGTCGTCCGTGGTCACGCCGCTGGAGGGGATCGAGGCGGCGCTGCGCGAAGCCGGCGGGACCGGTACCGGTGTGACGTACGCCCCCGGACTGCCGCCGCACACCCGCCCACGGCCGCTGGACCCGGCCTGGACGCGTGATCCGCGTGACGGCGAACCGGGCGTTCTCGTACGGCTGCTGGACGCGGACGGCGCGGAACTGCACGCCGAACACCGGCTGTCGGGCCGCATCGTCGAACCGGCCCGCGTCGCGGGCGCCGTCACCGTCGAGATCCGCGCCATCGTACGGCCCCCGGAGAGCGGGAGTTGGACGCTGGGGGTGGGTGGCTGGGGGCTGATGTCCCTGTCCGTGGACGGCCGGACACTGCTGTCAGGCGAGTTCCCGCTCGACAGCGACGACCCCACCCGCGTCCATGTCTCTCCGCCCTACCGTTGTACGGAGGCCGAGTTGACCAAGGGCGTGGAGTCGCAGGTGGTCGCGCGGCGGCGGCTGGACCCCGGCACGGGTGTGGCGACGCTGCTGGCCGCCGCCCCTCCGCCGGGCGACGCGCGGACGGCCCTCGACACCGCCGTAGCCGCCGCGCGGGCCGCCGACGTCGCCGTGGTCGTGGTGGGCACGACCCAGGAGAGCGAGTCCGAGGGCCGGGACCGTGAGTCGCTCGCGCTGCCCGACGGGCAGGACGCGCTCGTACGGGCGGTGGCCCGCGCGAATCCGCGCACGGTGGTGCTGGTGAACTCGGGCGGCCCTGTCGCGCTGCCCTGGCACCGCGACGTACCCGCGCTGCTCCTCGCCTGGTTCCCCGGCCAGGAGGCCGGACACGGCCTGGCCGACGTCCTGTTCGGCCGCGCGGAGCCCGGCGGGCGGCTGCCGACGACATGGGCGCTGACCCAGGAGGACGTCCCGGTGCTCGACACCCGGCCGCGCGACGGCCGCCTTCTTTATGAGGAGGGCATCCACATCGGCCACCGCGCGTGGCTGCGCGCCGGGGCGGAGCCCGCGTACTGGTTCGGGCACGGGCTCGGCTACACGACGTGGACGTACGAGGGGATGGAGGCGCCCGCCACCGTTACGGACGGGAACGGGGCGGGTGTCGACGTACGCGTACGGCTGCGCAACACCGGCCCGCGCAGGGGGCGTGAGGTCGTCCAGGTCTATGTGGCGAGGACGGCCACGGCGGTAGACCGGCCGGTGCGGGCGCTGGCGGGTTTCGCGACGGTGGAGGCCGACCCCGGGGAGGAGGTCGTGGCGACCGTACGGCTCGCGGCGCGGGCCCTGTCGCACTGGTCGACGGACAGCGGCCACTGGGACACGGAACCGGGCGAGTTCACGCTCCTGGCGGGCTCCTCGGCGGGCGAGCTGCCGCTGCGCACGACGATCACCGTCGATGGAGAGCGCTCTCCGCGGATGCGGTAAATTGCGCTCATGACGGAGGATTCACGAGCGGCCGGCGCGCCCACGCTGGAGGACGTCGCCAAGGCGGCCGGTGTCTCGCGTGCCACCGTCTCACGCGTCATCAACGGCGTACGCAACGTCGACCCGGTGATCCAGGCGGCGGTGCGGGACGCGGTGGCCGTCACCGGGTACACACCGAACCGCGCCGCCCGCTCGCTGGTCACCCGCAAGGCCGACTCGATCGCCCTGGTGGTGTCGGGCGCCGGGGACGATCCACCGCCGGTCGCCGCGACGGCGGGGTCCGCCGCCGGATTCGACGGCGGCGTGGGCTCCTTCATGACGGAGGTCTTCGCGGATCCGTTCTTCGGGCGGGTGGTGACAGGTGTCGTCAACTTCCTTCGCCCGCGCGGGATTCACCCGGTGCTGATGTTCGCCGAGACCTCGCGCGCGCGGGACGAGGTGGTGTCGTACCTGCGTCAGGGCAGCGCCGACGGCGCCCTGGTCGTCTCGACTCACGCCGAGGACCCGCTGCCCGCGCTGATCACGGACGCCGGTCTGCCCGCCGTGCTGTACGCGCGCCCGGCCCGTCCGGTACGGATCAGCTACGTCGACCTCGCCCACCAGGACGGCGCCCGGCTGGCCGCGGACCATCTGCTCGCCCGTGGCCGCCGGCGGATCGTCACGATCGCGGGCCCGCTCGACGTACCGGCCGGACAGGACCGCCTGGCGGGCTTCCGGGACACGATGGCCCGGCACGGGCACCCGTACGTCCCCGTGGCGGAGGGCCAGTTCACCGAGGAGAGCGGCGCGTCGGCGATGGAGCGGCTGCTCGCCGAACACCCGGATCTGGACGGGGTGTTCGCGGCGAATGATCTGATGGCCGTGGGTGCGTGCGAGGTGTTGCGCGAGCGCGGGCGGCGGGTGCCGGACGATGTCGCGGTGATCGGCTTCGACGACAGCCGCGCGGCGGCTGCCTGCCGGCCGCCGCTGACGACGGTGCGGCAGCCGGTGGAGGACATGGCGGCGGAGATGGCGCGGCTGCTGCTGGACCGGCTGTCCCGGCCGGACCGCCCGGTGACATCGGTGATCTTCGAACCCACGCTGGTTCTCCGGGCCTCGGCGTAACGGGCTGTCCGGCTTCCGTCCTCAATCGCCGGACAGGCTGATTCTTGGGTCTGGAACACGTTCTGGCGCCGGCCGACCGGGCCGGGGCCGGCACACCGTACAGCGGTACGCCCGCGCCGCGCCGCGCCGCGCCGCGCCGCCGGCAGGACGTGGTCAAGAGCCGCGGCCGTGCTGTTCCCGCGGTCGGCCGCCTCCACGACGCTAAGATGCGACACGGACATCACCGCACGGGGAAGGCGGCCTGGCCGTATGGACACCGACTCACGTTCCGCTGTCAACCCGGCCCACGGCGAGGGTAGTTCGGCGCCGCCGGCTCGGGAGGGGACGGCTCACGCGCTCGGTGAGATCGTCGCCACGGCCGTGGTCACGTCGGCTCTGGTCCCCTTCTTGCAGACGCTGGCGCAGAAGGCCGCGGAGGAGACGCACGCGGCGGTGCGTGTCTGGCTTCGGGATGTTTTCAGCAAGGCCAAGAACAAGCGGATTCCGCCGGGAGAGCACCACGGCGAGCTCCTTGTCGTCGAGGAGAATCCTCGCCTGAAGATCTACCTGCCGACGAACGCGTCCGACGAGGCACTTCGCGCACTCGAGCAGCTCGACATCGCGGAGCAGGTTGCCGCCCAGGAGGGCGCGGTGGCCAAGGTCCGTATCTACTGGGACGAGCGTACGAGGGCCTGGCGGACCGACAGGTGATGGAGGAAGAGGCGCTGCGCGCCGAGTACGAGGCTTTGCTGCGCACGGAGAGCCGCACGCTCCGACGTCCGTCCGAGAAGGAAGTGGCCGCGCTCTGGCGCGCCTTGACGGCCGAGGAGCGCCGCTTCTTCGGCGGGACGCCACTGTTATCTGGTGAAGCCGGAGCGGCAGATCCGTTCCGCGGGATTCTTCCGGACCTCCAACAGGCCCTGAACAAGGCCGGATTCTCGCTCCCCGAGCCCGTCCATCTCGCGGCGTACCCGCATGAGTCCTTCAACGCCCAGGCCCGCGCCGTACGCACGGGCACGCTGATCCTGATCAATACGGGCTTCACGGTGCTGGTGCTGGAGATCGCCAAGACCTTCGCCGTTTCGATGGGCTTCTTCAACCGCGACGAGGACGGCGGCGTCACGTTCGCGGAGGCGACCGCGGTCGAGCGGGAACGCACAGAGCTGGCCGAAGCCGCCATGGCCCGTTCACTGCTCGCCTATCTCTTGCAGGGAGACGCCACGCGGGGCGGTCGGCAGCCCTTTCACACGGAGTCCGCCGGCATGGCGTGGCGGCTGACCGACGCCACGACCCGCTTCGTGATCGCTCACGAGCTCGCCCACCTGTTGGAGGGCCATCTGGCGACGCCACGGGAGCGAGAGGCCGGAAGCTGGCTGACCCGTACCCGGGAGCAGGAGTTCCAGGCCGACCGGACCGGGGCGCTGCTGGCCTTGCGGGCGCTGGAGAACCCGACCGACCAGATTCTCAACCATTTCGCCGTGGCCGGGCCGTTGTTCTTCTTCGCCATCGACCACCTGATCTCACGTGTGCGCAACGAGATCGACGACATTCCGCAAGGCATGCGGCTGTCCGATCATCCCAGTTCGGACGAGCGGGGCGCGGCACTGCGGGCGATCTTCCAGGACATCCATGGCCCGTTGGTGCTGCAGTTGGCCGACGTCTGTGTGCACTGGCTGGCGGGGCGCGAGGACGGCATCGTCGCCGCGGCGGACCGTCTGATGCGCGGCTGACCGACTCGGACGCACCGCCGGGGTTTGAGGGCTCAGTCCTGTCCGCCGAGGTACTCACGGGCCCGCCGAGCGGCCTCGCCTTCCAGGGAGTCGACGGCGAGCCGGTAGTAGTGGCGCGCCTTGGAATGTCTGCCTTCTCGCTCGAAGGTCCACGCGATGTTGTATGCCGCGGCGGTCCTTTCGTGCAGTTCACCGTGGGCGAGGGCGTACTCCCACCACTTCCGTGCCTTCCTCGAGTTCCTTCCGTACTCGTCCTCGATCACTCCGAGGTTCACGGCGGCCCGTGGTGCGTACTTCGCATCACCGGTTTCGAAAGCCAGTTCGGACACGGCACGAGCGGCCGGTGGATCTTCGAGCCTCAGCATGCTCCCGAGCCGGAAGCCGGCCTCGGCCAGGGCCAGACTCTTTCCACAGTCGACGCAGGAGCGAAAGGCCCGCTTCGCTCCGTCGAGGTCACCGAGATGGTCGAGCATGCCTCCGAGGCAGAGATGGGCAATGGGCTTCATCTGCCCGTCGTCTGTGGCGGCTTCCGTGGCCCTTCGGAAGAACCGCAGTGCTTCTTGAAGGTTGCCATCGGTCTGTTCGAGTTGTCCCAACTGAATGGCTGCCCCGGCGGCCGGCTCGAACTCTCCGTACTCGGCGATCGCCCGATAGGCGTTCTTGACCCGGACCCGGTCGCCCATCGGGTCCGCGTCATTCAAAAAGGCGGACGCCGTATTCAGCAGCACCGTCGTGCCGACTTCGCACAACTGCTTTCGGTACGACGTCGCGGCCCCCGACACCTGTCCCAGTAACTCGCGGGCCACCGTGCTGGAGGCAGGCACCGGCCGGACGTCATCGGTCCCGAACCCTTCGTAACCTGAGCCGAAACCGCCGTAACCGATCCTGAAGCGGCCGTCGTCACTCCACGGCCTTCTGCCGCTCTCGATGAGTTCCAGGTGCTTGGTGTCCATCACGACGGTGATGTCGCCGCGTCGAACAGCGGCGCCGCACAACAGGCATGGGGTACCCAGGAGTTGCCGCGCCCTGTCGGCGACCTGTTTTTCGCCGGTGAACTCAGCAAGGTCCAGGCAATGGAAGCAAGCATTCGAATAGAGCGCTACCTGCACGATTCTTTCCCCGGATTCGGCGTGATGGCATCCGGTCGTCGACGCTACTGCACGCGAGAGCCCGACGCGGCAACTTGCTTACGCATCAAGCCCGTCCGGCGATTGAGGACACCACCCACCAACCCCCAACCGTCACGGCCGCGGTGCCGTCGGGGCCGGGGCCCAGCGTGGGGACCCCTGGGCCGGTGCCGGGGGCAGGGGGCGGGTGCCGCCGCGGGACAGGAACGCCGTCAGCGGCAGCGTCGCCGCGCCCACCGTCACCGCGTCCGGACCCAGGCGGCCCATCTCGACCGTCGCCCGCGCCGCCGTGTGCTGCAGCGCGTACTCGCGGGCGTAGCGGCGGATGTCCGGCAGCAGGTGCGGGCCGATCAACAGGCCCGCCCAGCCGCCCAGGAGCACCCGTTCGGGCAGGAACAGGTTGATCAGGTCGCCGACGGCCGCGCCCAGGCACTCCGCGGTCTCGTCCAGCAGCGCCACGGCGACCGGATCGGGCGCGGGTCCGCCCGGCGGTGGGAACGCGGCGGCCAGCAGGGCCGCCAGGGCCGTCTCGTCGTCCGCGTCGGCGGGCAGCGGACCGCCGGCCTCCTGCCAGCGTTCACGCATCGCTTCCGCGCCCGCGTACGCCTCCAGACAGCCGATGGAGCCGCAGCGGCAGCGGCGCCCGCGCATCTGCACGGTGGTATGGCCCCATTCGAGTGCGCTGCTGCGCTGGTTCTCGTCCAGCGTGCCGCCTTCGCCGCCGTGAATCACGCTGGCGCCGACTCCGGAGCCGATGAGCGCGATCGCGGCGGTGCCCGCGCCTCGGCCGCCGCCGAACCACATCTCGGCCTGCCCCAGCGTCTTGGCGCCGTTGTCGATGAACAGCGGGACCTCGGCGGGTATGTCGACGGCGGCGCGCAGCAGTTTCTCGAACGGCACCGCCGTCCAGCCCATGGTCTGGCCGTGGACGACCGCGCCTTCGGGGCCGTCGCGTTCGATGATGCCGGGGACGCCGATGCCGATGCCGAGCAGTTCGCGCGGGTCGGCCCCGGCGTCCCGCAGGACATGGGCGACGCCCGTGCGGACGTGCGCGACGACGCGTTCGACGTCGTGGCCGTGCTGGGCCAACAGCCTTTCGGTGCGGGCGAGTTCGGTCAGGGACAGATCGAAGAGTTCGACGCGGACGCGGGTCTCCCCGATGTCGATGCCGATCAGGAGCGCGCCGCCGGGGGCGACGCGCAGCAGTGTGCGCGGCCTGCCGCCGTCCGAGTCGACCACGCCGGCCTCCTCCAGGAGGCGTTCGGCGGCGAGTTCGGTGACGACGTTGCTGATGGAACCTGAACTCAGTCCGGTCGCGGGGCCCAGCTCCTGACGGCTCAACGGCCCGTCGAAATACAACCGTTGCAACACCCTCGCCCGATTGCCCCTGCGCAGGTCACGCACTGTTCTTCTGTCCCGCTCGGCCATGGTGCTCCTTCCCAGCAGGCAACATACCCCGGTCCCAGACCTTGACGCGACCTTCTCTCACCTCTTAAATCACGACATAAATTAAGCCGTGAGGCAGCGTTCGACTCTCGAACACAGCCACCCCGGAAAGGGGCCTCCATGCGCACGACCAGAGCCGCAGCAATCGTCACCCTCGCCACCGCCCTGGCCGCCACCGTCACCGGATGCGGTGGCGGCACGTCCACCGACGGGGGCGGCGGCAACGACTCGCCCAAGACGCTCACCTACTGGGCGTCCAACCAGGGCCCCAACATCGAGGCCGACAAGAAGATCCTCACTCCCGAGCTGAAGAAGTTCGAGAAGGAGACGGGGATCAAGGTCAAGCTCGAAGTGGTGCCGTGGTCCGATCTGCTCACCCGGATCCTGGCCGCCACCACCTCCGGGCAGGGCCCCGACGTACTGAACATCGGCAACACCTGGTCGGCCTCGCTCCAGGCGACCGGGGCGCTGCTGCCGTGGGACGACAAGAACTTCGAGGCGATAGGCGGCCGGGACCGCTTCGTCGACTCGGCGGTCGCCTCCGCGGGTGCGGAGGGCCAACCGCCGGCGGCCGTACCGCTGTACTCGCTCGCGTACGCGCTCTACTACAACAAGCAGATGTTCGCGGACGCCGGTATCGACGGACCGCCCGCCACCTGGGACGAGTTGGTCGCCGACGGCAAGAAGCTGTCCAAGGACGGCAAGTGGGCGCTGGGCGCCGAGGGCGGCAATCTGTCGAACAACATCCACCAGGTCTTCGCGCTCGGCCAGCAGCACGGCGCCGACTTCTTCGACGCGTCGGGCGAGCCGACGTTCACCACCGACGGCAACGTGGCCGCCGTCAAGCAGTACGTCGACTTCATGGCCAAGGACAAGATCATCGCTCCGGGCAACGCGGAGTACGCCCAGAACCAGTCGCTGACCGACTTCGCCAAGGGCAAGACGGCGATGGTGCTGTGGCAGGCCGCCGCCTCGACGTTCGCCTCGCAGGGCATGAAGCCCGAGGACTGGGGCGCCGCGCCCGTACCCGTGCCGTCCGGCGCGCCCGGCACCGGCGAGCAGGTCAACTCGATGGTCGCCGGTATCAACATCGCCGTCTTCAAGAACACCAAGAACCTGGACGGCGCCAAGAAGTTCGTCAAGTTCATGACGAGCGACGCCGAGCAGAAGCTTCTCAACAAGACCTACGGATCGATCCCGCCCGTCGCGGCGGCCCAGACCGACCCGGCGTTCGCCGCGCCCGATCTGAAGGTCCTGCGCGACACCCTCGCGAACAGCGCGGCGCCGCTCCCCCAGGTGCCCGAGGAGTCGCAGTTCGAGACGGCCGTCGGCACCGCGGTCAAGGACCTGTGGGCGGACGCCGCCTCAGGGACCCCCGTGACCACCGAGTCCGTCAAGAAGCGGCTGGACAAGGCCCAGCAGCAGATGCAGCAGTGAGGCACCCGCCCATGACGTCCACCGTGACTCCCCCGACTCCCCCCGTGAGCACGTCGGGCAGCGGTGCGGACCAGGGCGTCGGGGGTGCGCGGCGGCGGCGTCTGCCGCGCCTCCCCGACCGGATCCGCCAGGGCGGGCTGCCCTATCTTCTGCTGCTCCCGGCCGTCCTGCTCGAACTGCTCGTGCACATCGTCCCGATGGTGATCGGGATCGTCATGAGCTTCCGCGAACTGACGCAGTTCTACATCAACAACTGGGGCACGGCGCCGTGGCGGGCGTTCGACAACTACAAGATCGCCGTCGACTTCGACGCCCCGCTCGGCGAGGCGCTGCTCCACTCCTTCTACGTCACGTGTGTCTTCACGCTCATCACGGTCGGTCTGTCCTGGCTGTTCGGCATGGCCGCCGCGGTCATGCTCCAGGAGAATTTCCGCGGCCGTGGGCTGCTGCGGGCCGTCTTCCTCACGCCGTACGCGCTGCCGGTGTACGCGGCCGTCATCACCTGGGCGTTCATGTTCCAGCGCGACAACGGATTGATCAACCATGTCCTGTACGACCAGCTCGGCCTCACCGACGAGCCGTCCTTCTGGCTGATCGGTGACAACAGCTTCATCGCGCTCGTCGTCGTGGCCGTCTGGAAGTCCTGGCCGTTCGCCTTCCTGATGCTGATGGCGGGGCTCCAGAACATCCCGCGCGAGCTGTACGAGGCGGCGTCCATCGACGGCGCGGGCGTCTGGCAGCAGATCCGCAAGATCACCCTGCCGTCGCTGCGCCCGGTCAACCAGGTGCTGGTGCTGGTGCTGTTCCTGTGGACGTTCAACGACTTCAACACGCCGTACGTGCTGTTCGGCGACTCGGCGCCCGAGGCGGCGGACCTGATCTCGATCCATATCTACCAGTCGTCGTTCGTCACCTGGAACTTCGGTACGGGCTCCGCGATGTCCGTCCTGCTGCTGCTCTTCCTGCTGCTGGTGACGGCGGTCTACCTGGTGGTCACCTCGCGCGGAAGGAAGGGTTCCGGTGCCGTCTAAGGCCCTGGCCGGCAAGGCCAGATCTCCCCTCGCTCCGCCGGCGTCCTTCCTGTGGACCCGCCGGATCATCCTGGCGTTCCTCACCGCCTTCGCCCTGCTGCCCGTCTATGTGATGGTCAGCAGTTCGCTCAAGCCGCTTCAGGACGTGACCGGCGAGTTCCAATGGATCCCGTCCGAGATCACCGTCCGCCCGTACTTCGACATCTGGGAAACCGTCCCGCTCGCGCACTACTTCATGAACTCACTGATGGTGGCGGGCGCGGCGACGGTGCTGTCCGTGACGATCGCGGTCTTCTCCGCGTACGCCGTGAGCCGCTACCGGTTCAAGGGCAAGCGCGTCTTCACCGTCACGGTGCTCTCCACACAGATGTTCCCGGGCATCCTCTTCCTGCTCCCGCTGTTCCTGATCTTCGTCAACATCGGCAACAGCACGGGCGTCGCCCTGTACGGGTCGAGGGGCGGGCTCATCCTCACCTATCTCACCTTCTCCCTGCCCTTCTCGATCTGGATGCTGATCGGGTACTTCGACTCCATCCCGAGGGATCTGGACGAGGCCGCGATGGTGGACGGCTGCGGCCCGTTCGGCGCCCTGTTCCGGGTGGTCGTGCCCGCCGCGATCCCCGGCATCGTGGCGGTGGCCGTCTACGCGTTCATGACGGCCTGGGGCGAAGTGCTCTTCGCGTCCGTGATGACGAACGACGAGACCCGCACGCTCGCCGTCGGTCTCCAGGGCTACGCCACCCAGAACGACGTGTACTGGAACCAGATCATGGCGGCCTCGCTCGTCGTCAGCGTGCCCGTCGTCGCCGGGTTCCTGCTCCTCCAGCGCTATCTCGTCGCCGGTCTGACGGCGGGAGCGGTGAAGTGACGGGACGTCAGGTGATTCCCCGTCAACCGATTCCTCAACCGGCCTCTGCGGAAAGGCAGTCAGTGAACGACCTCAACGCCCTCCCCCACGATTTCCTCTGGGGCGTCGCCACCGCCGCCTACCAGATCGAGGGCGCCGTCGCCGAGGACGGCCGCTCGCCCTCGATCTGGGACACCTTCTCCCACACCCCCGGCGCCGTCGACAACGGCGACACCGGGGACATCGCCTGCGACCACTACCACCGGGTCCCCGAGGACATCGCTCTGATGAAGCGGCTCGGGGTCGGCTCGTACCGCTTCTCGCTCGCCTGGCCGCGCGTCGTGCCCGGCGGCGACGGGCCGGTGAACGAGGCGGGGATCGGCTTCTACGACCGGCTGGTGGACAGCCTGCTGGAGGCGGGCATCACCCCCTTCGCCACGCTCTACCACTGGGACCTCCCGCAGACGCTCCAGGACCGCGGCGGCTGGCCGGCCCGCGAGACGGCCGAGCACTTCGCCGCGTACGCGTCCGTCGTCGCCGAGCGTCTGGGCGACCGGGTCAAGGACTGGGCGACCCTCAACGAGCCGCTGTGCTCCGCGTGGATCGGCCATCTGGAAGGGCGGATGGCGCCGGGGCTCACCGACATCGAGGCCGCGGTGCGCGCCTCGTACCATCTGCACCTCGGTCACGGCCTCGCCGTCCAGGCCGTGCGCGCCGCGTCCTGCGACGCCCGGATCGGCATCGTCAACAACCTCAGTCCGGTCGAGGCGGCCACGGACCGCGCGGCGGACCGGGCGGCGGCCGTGCGGGCCGACGGCCACATCAACCGCTGGTGGCTGGACCCCGTCCACGGGCGCGGCTACCCGCAGGACATGCTCGACGTGTACGGGGTGGAGCTGCCCGAGCGCCCCGGCGACCTTCGGACCATCGCAGCGCCGCTGGACTGGCTGGGGCTGAACTACTACTTCCGCCAGGTCGTCGCCGACGACCCGGCCGGGCCCGCGCCGTACGCCAGACAGGTCTATCTGCCCGGCGTGCGCCACACGGGCATGGACTGGGAGGTGCACGCGGACGGTCTGGAGGAGCTGCTGCTACGGCTGAGCGGGGAGTACGGCGCACAGCGCGTCTACGTCACCGAGAACGGGTCGGCCTACCCGGACGTCCTGCGGGACGACGGCACGGTCGACGATCCGGAGCGCACCCGCTATCTGGAGGAGCATCTGGCGGCCTGCGCGCGTGCCGTACGCAAGGGGGTGCCGCTCGCGGGGTATTTCGCGTGGTCGCTGCTGGACAACTTCGAGTGGGCGTACGGCTACGACAAGCGGTTCGGCCTCGTTCATGTCGACTACGCGTCGCAGCGGCGGACGATCAAGTCGAGCGGGTACCGGTACGCGGAGATCATCCGGCAGTCGGCGGACCGGAACCACAAGGCGGCCTGAGCCACGCGTGCCTGTCCCCGGCAGCGGTCACCACCGCTGCCGGGGACAGGAGTTACCTCTCGCAACCGACGCCGCGTCAGACGCGCGCCTGCGCGAGCGAGGGCTCCGTGCCCGCCTGGGCGACCACGGAGGCCGCCACCCGCGAAGCGAAGCCCAGCATCTCCAGGGCCTGTGCGCGCCCCAACTCCCGCACGCCGCCGCCCGGTTGGACACCGTCCAGGACCAGCCAGGTGATCATGGCAGCCATGAAGGCGTCACCCGCGCCGATGGTGTTGACCACCTCGACCGGCACGGCGGGCACGGACACCGGTTCGGCGGACCCGGTGTAGGCCGTACTGCCCCGCGATCCCCTGGTCAGCACGACCAGCGCGCCACCGGCGGCGAGCCTTCGGCATGTCTCGTCGGGCGTCGAGTCCGGCCACAGGTGCGCCAGATCCTCGTCGCTGGCCTTGACGACCTGGCCCAGCTCGCACAGTTCGCGCAGCTTCTCGGCTCCGCCCGCCGCGTCGAGCGTGCGGTCCTCGCGCACGTTCGGGTCCACCACCAGCAGCGGGCCGCCGGCCGCCGCCGCGCGCGCCGTCGTCGCCACCGCCGAGGCGGCGGGTTCGACGACTGCGGCGAGGCCGCCCACGTACACCGCGGCGAAGCGCTCCACGTCCGTACGCTCGGGCAGTTGGAAGGTCGCCGTGCGCAGGAGGTGGAAGTGGTATCCGGTGCCCTGCGGGCCGGGGTCCGCGACGGCCAGCGCCGTGGGGAGTTCCGGCCGGACGCACAGGCCCAGCTCGACTCCCGCCGACACCAGCCGGCGCTCGATCGACCGGGCGAACCCGTCGTTCCCGAGGGCCCCGGCGAACCAGCTCGGCGTGGCGAGCCTGGCCAGTCCGGTGGCCACGTTCGCGGGGGCGCCGCCGGGCTGGGCCCGGTGCTCCTGAGCGTCGCCGGCCACCGGCACCAGATCGATCAGCGCCTCGCCCATCACCAGGACGGCGCCGGAGCCCGGTTCGGGGCCCGGTGCCGCGCCGGGCGCTTCGGTCACGGCTCCACCACGATCTTGCGGCCCTGACCCGCCTTGAACCTCTCGATGGCGTCCGGGTACTGCTCCAGCGGCAGCCGGTCGCTGATGAACACCGCGGGGTCCAGGACCCCGGCGGCGAACAGCGCGGCGGCCCGCTCGTAGCTGTGCAGCACCGCCATCGAGCCGGTGATGGTGATCTCCTGGTTGTAGATCTTGTACGGCTCGATGACCGCCGTCGTCGCGTAGTCGGAGACCCCGAACTGAAGGAAGGTGCCGCCCTTGGCGACCCGGCCGAGGCCGTCCTGGATGGCGCCCGCGTTGCCTGTCGCGTCGATGACCACGTCCCAGCCGCCCGGCCGCTCGAACTCCTCGGCCGAGGCGCCCGCCCGGGACACGCCGAGCTTGGACGCGGTGGCCAGGCGCTCGGGGTTGATGTCCAGGATGTCGACGCCCGCGGCGCCGGTGCGCTTGGCCAGCTCCAGCATCATCAGGCCCATCGTGCCCGAACCGTAGATCAGCACGTCGGCGCCGAGCGTGCTGCTCAGCACGTCGTAGCCGCGTACCGCACAGGACAGCGGCTCGATGAGCGCCGCGTCCCGCACGTCGACATGGTCGGGGAGCTTGACGCAGTTGGCCACGGGCGCCACGGCGAACTCGGCGGCGCCACCGGGGACACTGACCCCGATCGCGTTCCACCGGTCGCAGAGGTTGCCGCGACCGGCCCGGCAGTAGCGGCACTCGTGGCAGTACAGCGACGGGTCGACGGCGACCTTGTCGCCCAGCACCAGCTCCGTGACCTCCGAACCGATCCCCACGACCTCACCGGCGAACTCATGGCCCGGCACGATCGGCAGGGTCGGCGCGAACTCGCCCTGGAGGATATGCAGATCGGTACCGCAGATACCGCACGCGGAGACGGACACGACAACGTCGCGCGGGCCAGGGGTCGGGTCGGGGACCGTGGTGACCGACACCTTGCCGACACCTTCGACGATCGCTGCCCTCATTTGACGGCTCCAAGAGAAAGGCCCTGGACAAGCTTGTCCTGGGCGGCGAAGCCGGCGGCGAGCACCGGCAGGGACACGACGACGGACGCGGCGCACAACTGGGCGAGGAAGAGGCCCTGGCTGGTGACGAATCCGGTCAGGAAGACGGGCGCTGTCTGGGCTGCCACACCGGTCAGGACCCGGGCGAAGAGCAGTTCGTTCCAACTGAAGATGAAGCAGATCAGCGCGGTGGCCGCGATACCGGGGGCGGCGACCGGCGCCACGACCCGGACCAGGACGGTGGGCAGCCGGGCGCCGTCCACCTGTGCGGCCTCGATGATGGACACCGGCACGTCCGCGAGGAAGGACTGCATCATCCAGACCGCGATCGGCAGATTCATCGAGGTGTAGAGGATGACGAGCAGCCAGATGTTGTCCAGCATCCCCACGTTCTTGGCGAAGAGATAGACCGGCAGCAGTCCGGCGACCACCGGCAGCATCTTCGTGGAGAGGAAGAAGAACATCACGTCCGTCCATTTGCGGACGGGCTTGATGGACAGCGCGTACGCCGCCGGCAGCGCCAGCACAAGGACGAACAGGGTCGAGAACACGGACGCCGTCACCGAGTTGATGAGCGGCGGCCAGGGGCTCGCCCCGCCCTCGGAGCCGAAGAACGCGCTGTAGTTGTCGAAGCTCAGCGGCGCGGTGAGGGACGGCGGGTTGGTGGCCGCGTCCGACTCCGAGTGAAGGGACGTCAGCAGCATCCACAGCGCGGGGAAGCAGAAGACGATCCCGATCACCCAGGCCAGCAGACCCAGCGCGGTGGAGCGCCGCTTGGCGCGGCGTGCCTCGGGGCCGTACTTGTCCTGATGCTGCACCGGCTTGGACGTCTTGCCGTTGGTCCCCTTGCCGGGGGCGCCGGCGGTCTTCGGTGCGGAGAGTGTGCTCATGCGCGCTTCGCCTCCTCACTGAAGAGGGACGAGACGACGCGCAGGGCGAAGGTCGCGATCACCATGGTGCCGATCACGACGACCACGCCTGCCGCGGAGGCCAGTCCGTACTCGTGAGCCTGGTAGAAGGTCTGGTAAATGGTGTAGGGGAGGTTGGCGGTACCGAGACCGCCGGCGGTGATGGTGAACACGGCGTCGAAGTTCTGCACGATGTAGATCGAGCCGAGCAGGACGCCGAGTTCGAGGTAGCGGCGCAGATGCGGCAGCGTGAGGAAGGCGAACATCTGCCAGGCGTTCGCGCCGTCCAGCCTCGCGGCCTCCATCATGTCCAGCGGCCTGCTCTGGAGCCCGGCCAGCAGGATGAGCATCATGAACGGTGTCCACTGCCAGACGAGCGACGCCTCGACGGCGAGCAGCGGCATGTCGGAGATCCAGTCGGGCTGCGACGCGTTCTCGACACCGAACAGGCCGGTGAACCAGGCCCAACCGCCGTTCAGCAGGCCGTACTCGGGGTTGTAGAGCACATGCTTCCACAGCAGCGCCGCCGAGACGGGCACCAGCAGGAACGGGGTGATGAGCAGCGTACGGACGAAGCCCCGGCCCATGAACTTGCGGTCGAGCAGCAGCGCGAGCAGCAGTCCGAGCACCACGCTGGCGATCACGACGCTCGCGGTGAGCAGTATCGTCGTGAACACCGACTCACGCAGGTCCGCGTCGGTGAACACGGAGCCGTAGTTGGACAGTCCGGAGAAGCTACGGGCGTCCGGGTTGAGCGAGTTCCAGTCGAACAGCGAGATGAACAGCGTTGCCACGAAAGGCAGTTGGGTAACGGCGATCAGGAAGATCAGAGCGGGCAGGAGGGGGGCCCGGGTGGCCCAGGCTCGGGCCCGTCCGGCCCCCCGCGAGCCACGACCCGCCGAGCGGCGGGACTTGGCCGGTGGGGACGGGTCCGCCGGGGCCGGCGGCGCCGCGCTGACGGAAGTGCTCACCGGTACTCCTCGGCTACCTTCTCGGCCAGCTTCTGCGAAGCCTCCAGAGCCTCGTCGACGGACTGGCGGCCCGCGATGGCCTCGCTGATCTCCTGGGAGACCTTCGTACCGAGGTCGGTGAACTCGGGGATGCCGACGAACTGGATACCGACGGTCGGGCGGGGCTGGGTGCCCGGGTCACGCGGGTTGGCGCTGGAGATCGCCTCCGACGTCACATCGGCGAACGCGGCGGCCTCCTTGCGGTAGTCGGCGTTCATGTAGGTCGAAGCACGCTTGCCCGCCGGGACGTTGGCCCAGCCGATCTCCTTGCCGACCAGCTCCTCGTACTCCTTGCTGGACGCCCAGGAGATGAACTTCCAGGCGCTGTCGGTGTTCTTGGACGCCTTCTGCATGCCCCAGGCCCAGGTGTAGAGCCAGCCGGAGCTGTCCGTCTTGTCGACGGGCGCCGGCACGTAGCCGATCTTGCCCTTGACCGGGGAGTCCTTGGCCTCCAGCGAGCCCGCGCCCGCCGTGGCGTCGTACCACATGGAGGTCTTGCCCTGCGTCATGTTGTTGAGGCACTCGGCGTAGCCGGCCTGCGGCGCGCCCGCCTCGCCGTGCTCGCGTACGAGGTCGACGTAGAACTTGGTCGCCTTCTTGAACTCGGGCGAGGTGAGCTGCGGCTCCCAGTCCTCGGTGAACCAGGTGCCGCCCATCGTGTTGACGACGGTCGTCAGCGGGGCGATGACCTCGCCCCAGCCCGGCAGACCGCGCAGACAGATGCCCTTCATGCCCTCCTCGGCCCCGTCGGTCTTGGCCGCGAGGTCGGCGACCTCCTGCCAGGTGGGGTTGGCGGGCATCGTCAGATTCTCCTTCTCGAACACGTCCTTTCGGTACATGAGGAAGGAGGACTCACCGTAGAACGGCTGGCCGTAGAGCTTGCCGTCCTCGGCCGTCAGCGACTCCTGGAGCGGCTTGAGGATGTCGCCCTGGTCGAACGCCTTGTCCTTCTGCGCGTACTCGTCGAGCGTATGCAGCCAGCCGTTCTTGGCGAAGAAGGGCACCTCGAAGTTGCTGATGGTCGCGACGTCGTACTGGCCGGCCTGGTTGGAGAAGTCCTGGCTGATCTTGTCGCGTACGTCGTTCTCCGGCAGCACCGTGAAGTTGACCTCGATGCCGGTGTCCTTGGTGAAGTTGGCGGCGGTCAGCTTCTGGAGTTCGACCATCTGCGGGTTGTTGACCATCAGCACGTTGAGCGTCTCACCGCTGTCGGAGCTGGTGCCGCCCGCGCCGCTGCACCCCGCGAGGAGGGCCGTCAAGGCCGCTCCCGCGCCCACACGTACGCCTATTCCACATCGTCGCTGCTGGAGGGTCATGAGAATCTCCTGATCATTCGGTTGCGAAACTGCGGGTTGCTGTGAGGGGTGGAGAAGATCGTGGGGCGTCGTCGGGCCGTACCGGTCCCGCCCCCTGGCCGTTGCGGCAGGGGTAGGGGTGGGGGTAGGGAACTGGGTGCGGCGGGTCAGACGCGTATGACCTGGGGGCCGAGCAGCGAGTAGCGCTGCGCCTCCGCCGACGGGAGTCCGACATCGGTGACGATCGTCTCGAAGTCGCTGACATCGGCGAACCGGCAGAAGCTGACGGCGCCGAACTTGGTGTGGATTCCGGCGAACACCTTACGGCGCGCGCTGCGCATGGCCTGGGCCTTCACCTCACTGACGGCCGGGTCGGGGGTGGTCAGCCCGTACTCGCGCGAGATGCCGTTCGCGCCGACGTAGGCCAGGTCGATGACGAAGTCGGAGAGCATCCGGGTCGCCCAGTGGTCGACGGTGGCCAGGGTGCCGCCGCGCACCCGGCCGCCGAGCAGCAGGACGACGATCTTGTCGGACTCGGCCAGTCCGGTGGCGACCGCCAGGGACGCGGTGACGACGGTCAGCGGCCGGTCCCTGGGCAGGGCCTCGGCGACGAGTTGGGGGGTGAACCCCTCGTCGACGAAGACGGTCTCGGCGTCACCGATGAGATCGGCGGCGGCTGCCGCGATCCGTGACTTCTGCGGTACGAGGCGGGTGGTCCGCACCGCGAGAGTCGTCTCGTAGCCGGCGCTCTCGACGGGGTACGCGCCGCCGTGGGTGCGCCGTACCAGACCGTGCTCCTCCAGGGCGTGCAGGTCACGCCGGACGGTCTCCTTGGCGACGCTCAACTTGGTGGCCAGCGCGGTGACTTCCACTGACCCGTCACGTCGGGCGATCTCAAGAATTTCTCGTCGGCGTTCGTCCGTGTCCACGACACACACTTCCCTGCTCTGCTGCGGCTCAGCACCCGTTCGGGCTCATGGGTCGTTTGTACAAGCAAGAGACCCGGCTCGACCAGGTTATTCGCGGCTTTGAGTGTGCCCGTTCATGCCCGTTTACTCATCAGCGTAAGCGCTGGTGATACGGGGGGTAACCCCCTTCGGCGCCCGTTTCCGCGCCCGATTGACGCTGATCCCTGCCCGAACGGCGCCCGAGGCGGTGGAGGGGCTTCCACGGATCGGCCTTCCAAACGTGAGCTGCGTCCCGTCCGGCCCCTCAAAACGGTCAGCGAAACGGGCACAGAAATGTGTATGACCCACGTACGACGCGCGTACGACCCACACGGGAATCGCCGGACGGGCCGCGCGTGCGGCCCGTCCGGCGATCGAGGATGAAGCAGGACGACTCAGACCAATTTGGCGAATTCGATGAATGCGATGAATTCGACGAGTTCGATGAGTTCGGTGAGTTCGGTGAATCAGCTATAGACGCCGAACTCGTAGAGCGAGTACCCCCACGCGGTGCCGCGCTCGGTCGCGTTCACCCGGACATAGCGGGCCTCACCGGTGACCGCGATGTCGTCGATGCCTCCGTCTCCGCCGGTGACGGTCCTCACCGTGCTCCAGTCCTGTCCGTTGTCGGATGTCTGGATGGTGTAGCTCTTGCCGTACGCGGCCTCCCAGGCGAGTTGCACATGCTTGAACGCGGTCCGCGCGCCCAGATCCACCCGGATCCACTGCGGGTCGGACCAGTCGCTGGCCCACCGGCTGCCGAAGTCGCCGTCGACGGCGTTGGCCGCCGGGCAGGGGCAGCCGACGCTGTCGGGCTGGAAGGACGACGCCGTCGCGGGCTTCCCCTTGGCCACGTTGGTGCCGTCGACGGGCGGCGGCACGACCTTGAAGGACTTGGTCTCGATCCCCACGTTGCCCTTGCCGTCGGACGCCTTGATGTACACCTTCCACACGCCGAGCTTGTCCGGCGCGGTCACGGTGAAGTCCCCGTTGCCCTCGGCGGTGAACCGCGCCGGGGTCAACTGCCCGCTGTTGTCTATGTACTTGCTGTTGACCAGCACTTCGTAGCTCAGCGCGTCACCGTTCGGGTCGGTGACGTCCGAGGTGACCTTGAACGGGCGTCCGGCCGGTACGGACGTGGCGCCGTCGACGGCCATGTTCGAGATCACCGGCGGCTTGTTGTCGCCGGCGGTGCTCCTGCCGTACGCCTCCTTCACCGCGTAGTACGACAGCCGTTTCTGGCCCGCCGGGAGCAGGTTGAACCAGACGCCGCCGAAGTCGTACTCGGTGCCGTAGTGGAAGAGTGTCGCCCCGAGCGCGACGCCCTGGTGGCCGGTGACGCAGTTCCAGGCGTCCTTGTAGCCCTGGGCCTTCGCCACGTCGGTGGGCTCCGACGCCACACCGTTGACGTCGTCGTCCACCTCCCACTCGCCGGCGGGGCCGCCCTCGGTGACGATGTAGGGCTTGGTGTAGCCGCCCGCGTTCCAGGTCTCCTCGATGTTGCACACGTCGGCGTAGGAATTGACCGCGTACAGGTCGAGGTCGGGCGAGTTGCGCTGGTAGTAGGGCCAGGCGCCGGTCCACGCGTCGGTCGAGGTCACCGGGTGGTTCGGGTCGACGGAGTGGATCTTCTTGGCGATCTCGTTGACGAAGGTGGTGTACGCGTTGCGCTGCTGCTCGAGCGCGTCGCCGCTGTAGCAGTTCTGGAGACCCAGTACGGACTCGTTCCCGACGTTCCACATCAGGACACCCGCGTGGTCCTTGTAGGTCTCCACCCATCTCGGGAACTCGGCGAGCATGTCGTTCTTGTACTGCGTGTCGGTGAGGTAGTTGACACAGCCACCGCTGCCGGGCCCGCCGCCGGGCTGGAGCCAGAATCCGGCGATGACCTTGACGCCGTTGGCGGCGGCGGAGTCGAGGAGGGGTTTGGTGGTGCCGTCGGTGCCCCAGGTGCGGATGGTGTTGACACCCATGGAGGCCACGTCGGGCATGTACCTGCTGGCATCGGCGACGGACGGACCCCAGGTCAGTCCCTTGACCTGGTACGGCGCTCCGTCGACGGTCAACTGCCAGGCGCCCTGCGATCCGGTGACCTTGACGACGCTGCCGGCGGCGTGCGCGGGCTGGGCGGCCGGGAGGGTCACGGCGAAGGCGGCGAGAAGAGTGGTGGCGGCGACCGCTGCCATGGCGCGCAGTCGGCCGGGCGCGAATCGTGGAAGGAACCGTGGGAGGAGTCGTGAATCGCTCATGAGTCACCTGAGGGGAGAGTGCGGGCGGGGGGCGGGGGAAGAGTGGGAGAGCGCTCTCCCATCAGGGCGCGGTGCATCCCGGCGGGAGAGCGGTCCCGGTTACGGCAGTTCGTAGTCCTCGTTCAGGGCCGCACCGGCCTGAGGGTTGTTCTGGTCGTAGCCGCGCGCGTCGCACTGGAGACCACCGACAACGCAGTGGTCGACCATGGCGCGTAGCGTGGCGTCGTCCCAGGCGTTGAAGAAGTCGTAGTGGAACGAGTGCCCTGTCCCACTCGCGAGTCTCACCTTGGACATGTCCCCGTTCACCGGCCAGGCCATCTTGAACTCGACCATCGGCAGCGCCACCGGGTGCGACGGCGGGCAGACGTCCTGGTTGGCGCCCTGGACGAGCGGATAGGCCATGTGGGCCTTGTGGTCGGGGGTGTCCAGATACTTTCCGTCCCAGCAACTGGGCGCCTGGAAGCGGAGGTTGAGCTGGACATCAGGGGTGGTCGGGCAACTGGCCGGGAATTCGGTGTTGTTGTACGACTCACCGCACTCCCAGCCCTCCACCCAGCCCGGGTGGTTACGGAACTGCTCGGCCGTCTGGGTCGGACTGCCGACGACGAACCGCAGCCCCTTCGGGAACGGCCGGACGGTCCGGTAGTCGGTGACTCCCGCCTTGTAGTAGATGGTCTGCGGACCGATGGGCCGTACCGGCTGGTTGTCGTTGAGCAGGGTCGGCATCCAGTACGCGGACCGGTCGCCCGGCGCCTTGCACGCGGTGGTGCCGGCGTCCAGCGAGGCCGTGGTGCTGTTGGCGTCGGTGGTCCTGTTGCCCATGAAGGTGTGGTCGTGCGACGCGCCCGACTGACCCGGGTAGACGATCGGGTCGTCCGGCCTGGTGTGGGTGACGTCGCAGTTCGCCTGGAACTCGTGGAAGTAGCGGTGCGGCGGGATCTCGGCGGACGGTTCGACGCCGGTGACCGGCGGGTTCGCCGGTATGTAGCCGTCGCCGTCGGGATCGTCGCCCGACGGGACGGGGACGGCCGGCGGCATCTTGTGTCCCGCGTGGGACGCGGCCGTGGTGGAGCGGTCGGTCTTGGGATCGGCGGTGGCGGTGTCCGTGATCGCGGTCAGCCCCATGGCCACCAGGGCCAGGGCGGTGAACACGAGCAACGCGGACACCAGGGTGGATCTGCGAAGTCTTTCAGCCATGCGGACCTCCATGCCGCTCTTCGTCCGCATACGCGCCGTATGCGGTGGGGGGAGAGAGTGGTACTGGACGGTGCACCGCGGACAGCGGCTCCCGGAACCGGGCCCGGGGACGTCAGGAACATCAGGAACGTCTGAACGTCAAAAACACCGGGATCACTGCGGGAGAGCGCTCTCCAAAGCCAGGCCAGTGTTACGCCGCCGCTGAGAGAGTGTCAATAGTTGGTGAATCCTCTCCCCTACCTGCCGGAAGGGGTTTCCTCTCCCGGCAAGGCTGTTGTGGGGGTTTGTGGCTCACGCCGACAGGTTGACTGTGCGCTGCCGGGCGGGTCGACCACCGGCGGCCCACTCCGAGCCGGGGCTCAGCAGGCGCCCACGGAACGGTGAGCCCATGAGATCATCGCGTCCGTAACACCTGCGAGTCTTGGCGCCGTAGTCCCGCCGAGCACCGGCTGAGCGGCTTGACCGGGAGACACCGCACTGCCGCACTTGGGGGGGGTAGGCATGGGGTACGAAGCGATGACGGAAGTGCGCCGGGAACGTACGCGTACCGAGCGACTGACCGAGGGACTGACCGTCGCTCTGGCAACGGTCCTCTCGTTCGGCCTGCTCCTCGGCCCGGCGGTCGTCTTCGGCGCCACCGCCTGGCACCTGGTCACGGACAGCGGTACCACCGGGTTCAGCCGATTCTCGGCCCCAGCGATCTTCCTCGCCCTCCTGGTGCTGCCGCTGGTCCTGGCCCGTCTCGTGTTCCGCTCGGCCCGGCGCAAGGGCAGGGAGCGGCTGACGGCGGCGGCCCCGGCGGCGCTGACGCTGCTGGGCGCGTCCGTCGTTCCGTTCGCCGTTCTGTGTCTGATCTTCGGATACGCCGACTGACCTCCGGTCACGCCCGTCCGGGCCGAACCGGACAGGCCGACGACGCCGAGGAGGAGGAGAAGGAGGCCGCGGGTGCCCCGGCCGTCTCCCCGAGCTGGTGCAGGATTTCGACGGAGAGCAGGTCCTCCTTGCCCTTGAAGGCGTCCGCGACCACCGGATCGGTGGGGAAGACCAGTTCGGCCGAGACACGGTCCTGAACGATCCGGGCGAGATTGTCCAGTGCGAGGAAGATCGGGTCGCGGGGGACTTCGATGGTCGGCAGGTCGATCAGGTGGGTGGCGACCTTCGCCGGATTCATACATCGCCTGATGATGATCGAAGCCTGGTTCAGCTCGGACGTCGTCCAGATCGACAGCACGACCGTGTACAGGTCCTGCCACGCCTCCTCACCGATCGTGGACCGCCACTTGCGCATAAGACCTTCCACACCGGAGATCTGCGCCGCGGCCGCGTACTTCATGTTCGTGCGGATACCTGGATACGTCCTGCCCGAGAACTCCTCGAACGACGCCATGTCGAATGTTCCGCTTCGCACGGAACCTCGGATGAACGTGAGTGATTCGTCGAGGATCTTCCCGCAGGAGATTTCCAGCTCCCGCGGCAGATCGGCCTCCCCGAGCCGCCGGCGCGCGGTGGTGAGCGTGGCGGCGTACTCCTTCAGCGGGCTGATCCAGCCGGCCGTCCCTGGCCCCTCGAACGCGACCATGTCCAGGTCGTGGGGGTCGATGCGGTGGGCGTTGGGGAGGTTGGGCACCTTGTCGCTCAGATACGCGGCGATGATCGAGAAGATCCCCTGAGGTACGTGGCTGACCGACTTCGCCAGCTCGAACAGCTCGGGCACCGGGGTGGCGGATTCCTGTGGGCTCCCACCGTGGATGAGAGTGAACTTGCCGCCCGTGGCGTCGTTCTGGACGACGATCACCGGACTCAGCCGACTGATCAGTTCGGACTTGAGAGCGGCATAGCTCGCGCGCATACCGACGTTGGTCGCGCGGATCGCGTCACGGGCCGTCAGCTCGGCATCCGTGACGGCCGCGCCCGCCGCCCGCGTGGTGGCGGAGGCCGGCGGGGTGATACCGAATACCGTCGCGGCACCGGCCACCGACACTCCGTCGATGAATCCTCTGCGTGTGACCATTCTCTGTCCTTCCACACTGTGCGCGGGGCGGTGCCGCATCGGTCACGACCGGCGCAGTGAGGTCATACCTTCACAAACGACGTCCGGTGTAAACGGACACGTGGCCGCGTCCGGGCACGGTGGCTGCCGCTCAACAGCCCGGCACCGAAGGACAGTTCACAGCTCGTCGGCCGGTCGGCCCGTCGGCCGGCCGGCCGGTCACAGCCAGCCGCGGCGGGCCGCCTGCCAGGCGAGTTGCATCCGGGTGGTCGCTCCGGCGAGGTCCATCATGTGCTGGATGTGGCGCTGCACGGTGCGCCGGCTCAGGCCCACCTGGGTGGCGATCGCCTT
This sequence comes from Streptomyces sp. NBC_01506, assembly GCF_045040295.1. Taxonomy (NCBI): domain Bacteria; kingdom Bacillati; phylum Actinomycetota; class Actinomycetes; order Kitasatosporales; family Streptomycetaceae; genus Streptomyces; species Streptomyces sp. NBC_01506. Next base: position 1,044,145 of record NZ_CP109422.1, read on the forward strand.
GTCGGCGACACCCGCCACGAGCAGTGACAGCAGCCGTCTGTCGATGGAGGAGAGCGGGTCGGGCGCTCCGGCGCCGTCCGTCCCGGTGACCGCTCCGGAGTCGTCCACGTCCAGCGGGACGGCGTCCTCCCAGTAGCGTTCGAACAGGGCGATCAGTGCGGCCAGGAGGCTGCTGTCCCGGACCAGCGCGGTGGTCGGTTCGTCCGGGCTGCCGTGCGGTCCGCCGGGAACCAGCGGGCAGATGGCGATGGCACGGTCGGCCACGGCCAGGCGCAGCGGCAGGTGGGGCACGGATCTGGCCATCTCCCCGGCGCGCACGCCTTCCACGACGTTGTCCACGGCGCCCTCGTCGTCGAAGAAGGCCTTCTCGTACAGCACCCGATAGGTCACACCCCGGCCCAGCGCCTCGAATTCGGCGTTGTTGCTGCCCGAGGGCATGGCCACGTACTGGGCCTTGCAGAACCAGAGCATCTCGTCGCGCGCGCTCGCCTGGATCTGCCGCAGGTGCTGGCGCAATGCCTCGCCGCCGGTGATGACTTCGATGAGCCGGCCGGGGTCCTGACGGCGTGTGGTGTCCCGGTAGGTCTCCAGGAGACTGGTGACCTCGATGCGTGCGAGGTCCAACGCGTCCGCTTTGCGCTTGAGCTGGGGCGTGAGCGCCACGTCGGGGGGCGTCGGCCGGTACTGGTGCGGCAGGCCGTCGGTGTGGCTGGCCATGCCTTTGGCGGCGAGATCGGTCAGTACGTCACGGGCTTGCGCGACGTCCAGCCCGAGCCGGTCGGCGACGTCGGCGGCGGTGAGCAGACCGGTCGTTATCAGCAGCCGGTACACGGCTTCCTCGACTGCTGATACCCCGGCGGCCTCCAGCGCCACGGCGCCCTCCTGAGACCTTGGCCCCCATGCGCTCACATCCACGCACCTTCGAATAATTCATACCGTACTGCATCGTGTGTACCGCACACCGGTGGGCGGGGTGCGTCTCGCCGCCCGCCCACCGGTGCTCAGAAGAGAACTCCTGTCCCGCTATCCGCGCTGGAGGTAGGCGCGTTCGACGGTCTGCCGGACACGGTTGCCCGAGGAGTCCTCCGCCGTGACGCGCAGCGTTACGTACGTGTCGCCGCGCTGCCGGTCCGGTCCGCCGATCTTCGCGGAGAACGTGCCCGCGCCGCGGTTCTTGACCGTGGCCCGTTCCCAGCTCTTTCCGTCGTCGTGACTGGCCTCGACCTTGACGCTGACACCGCGCGGCGCGGCCAGTGCGTCCTGGTTGCGGACGGTGAGCCCGATCGTGTGCGACCGGCCGCGGCCGACCGCGTTGTCCGCGTCGACCGGTACGTCGTAGTCGAGTTGGAGCAGCGGCAGCGTCGCCGTCTTGCCCGCGGCGCCGGAGCGGAACGACCACGACGTGTCGGTGGCTGTCCCGTAGGCCCACTCGGGCGAAGTCCGGGACGTTGTCAGATCCAGTCGGTAGTCGGCCGCGCCGGACGGCACGGTGAAGTCCGTCCAGGCGCCGTCGGCCTCGTCGGTCTTCTTCCCGTCGCGGTACAGCACCGCCGCAGCAGTGTCACCCGATTCCCGGGCCGCCGCCGTATCCGACGAGCCGATCCCGCCCCCGCCGGCGAGCAGCCGCGACCGGTGGCCGGCCGTCGAGTCGGTGAACTCCGGGATCCGCAGCGACAGTACGTTCCCCTCACGGACCGACGGGGTCGCCGTGCCGCGCGGAATGGACGGCCGGGAAACGGCCCCCTGCCAGGTCTCGGCCACTCGCTCGCCCGGCCGGTAGGTGCGACGCGTGTCGCCCAGGCCCACGTTCAGCGGCATGTCGGCATCGTAGGTGGTCTCGTAGTGCACCAGGTGGTGCCAACTGGTGTCTCCCGAGCTGACGTACTCGGTGCGTTCGAAGCCGGTCGGTACGTCGCGGGTGTACTGATTCCAGGTGAAGTCCTGGTACGGGCGCCGGGCGAAGCGCTGTTCGGACGCCCACGGTGAGCCGCCGTTGTCGGCGTACGTGCTGCGTACGACCGCGCTGTTGCGCTCGGACACCGTGTGAACCACGCGATCCGGGATCCGCTGCGAGGACACCTGCATCACGTCGTAGAGGTACGGGCTGCGCGCGGTGCCGGTGAACCGCACCGTGGTGGAGCGCTTGTTGATCCGCTTCAGCAGCTCGGCGCCCGAGCCGGCACTGATCCGTACGGTGGGCAGCGCCAGCCGTTCGCCGACCGGCCGCCAGCGGGTCCAGGCGATGTCGTCGAAGTGGACGATCATCACGCCGCGGGCACCGGCGGCTGCCGCCTTGTCGACCAGTTCCCGTTCGTTCGCGCCGTCCTCGTCGGTGAGGACGGCGAGTTTGCCGCGTACCTTGCCGAACTCCGGGGCTCTCGCGTCGCCCGCGTCGACGGCGGTCAGCCGCTCGCCCTTCTCGTCGAACAGGGCCGAGCTGGGCATGTAGTACGCGCCGAGGTCGAGATCGGTGCCCGGCACGGCCGTTTCGAGGAGAGGCGCGGCGAGTTGCCAGCGGGAGGCGAACTCGAACGTGCCGTCCGTGACGGCCGGGGTGGGGCTGACGTACAGGCGTTTGGCGACGTCGAAGTACATCGTGCCCTGGATCAGACCGCGTCCGTCGATCCTGCGGTACGTCTGGTAGCTGATGATGCCGCGCTGTTCGGCGGGGCGGGGTGTGCGGATGTCGACCAGGGTGGTGCGGCGTGCGTCGAGGCTGACGGCCATGTCCTTGGTGACCTTCACCTCGGGCAGGACGACTTGGCGCAGCTCCTCGCCGTCCCGCGCCTTGTCCAAGGTGGCGTAGTCGAGTTGGTAGGTGCCTTCCTCGACCTCGGCGACGGCCGGGTCGAGGCTGGTGTACGCGACGAATCCGTCGGCACCCCAGATCGTCGGCAGCGCCTTGATCCGTTTGCCGTCGCGGTCGTAGGTGTTGACGGTCAGCTTGTGGACGGGGCCCTGGACGACCAGGCTCAGTGTGGTGTGGACGGGGGCCGAACCGTCCGACGGGGTCGCGGTCACATGACCGTAGTAGTCACCCTGCGCCGCACGGACGGGGTCCACGGTGAGGGGTACCTCGGCCGTCGAGCCCGCCGGGACGCGTACGGAGTCCGAGCCCGTACGTACGGCGCCCTCGGCCGGTTCGCGACCGCCGCTGGTGGCCAGCTTCGTGGTGAGTGCGAGCGTGACCTCCTTGTCGGAGGTGTTGGTGTAGCGCAGTGTGCTGGTGCGGGTTCGGTCGTCTCCCGCCTCGAAGGGACCGAGTGCGACGGTGCCGGTGGCTGCCACCGGGCCGAGCGCCGCGGCGGCGACGTCGATACGCCCGCCGCCCTGTTCGGTGACCCGCTGACCGGCGATGATACGGGCGGTGCTGATCAGCGCGTCCTTGATCTGCGCCGGCGACCAGTCGGGATGCCGCTGGGCCAACAGGGCCGCCGCTCCCGCGACATGGGGAGTGGCCATCGACGTCCCCGACGCCGACGTATGAAGCTCGTCCACCGGGTCACCCATGGTGGTGCCCGCCGCGCGGGCCGCCACGATCCCGACGCCGGGGGCCGTCACATCGGGCTTGACACCGTTGTTGCCGGGGCGGGGCCCGCGGCTGGAGAAGTCGGCCAGCGAATCGTCCCGGTCCACCGCCCCGACCGTCAGCGCGGCATCCGCGGCGGCGGGTGAGCCGATGGTCCCCGTCCCCGGGCCGCTGTTGCCCGCGGCCACGACGAACAGCGCGCCGCTGCTCTCGCTCAACTCGTTCAGCGCGAGGCTCATGGGATCGGTGCCGTCGCTCGGAGAGTCCGAGCCCAGGCTCATGTTGACGACCTCGGCACCCTCGGCCGCGGCCCACTCCATCCCGGCGATGACCTGCGACTCGCTGCCGTAGCCGTCGTCGCCGAGGACCTTTCCGACCATCAACTCGGCTGCGGGGGCGACTCCCTGGCGAGTGCCGTCCGACGCCTTCCCGCTGCCGCCGACGGTGGCGGCCACGTGCGTACCGTGCCCGAAGCCGTCGCCCGTGCCGGAGCTGCCGGAGAAGTCCCGGGCGGCGGCGACTCGGCCCGCGAGGTCGGGATGCGTCTGGTCGGCACCGGTGTCGAGGACGGCGACCTTGACGCGCTCACCCCGCAGACCGGTCTTCCATACGTCGGGGGCGCCGATCTGGGCCGTACTGCGGTCGAGGGACGGGCTGACGCGCCCGTCCAGCCAGATCTGGGGCACCGCGTCGGCGGCGGCGCTGTTCATGGCCTGCCCGGTGGGCGCCAACTGCTTCCAGAACGCGCCGAGGTCGCCGCGGGGGACCTGTACCGCCTGGGCGTCGATGCTCGCCAGCCGCCGGGTGGGGGAACCGTCGTCGGCGAAGGCCGTGAGCCGCTTCACCGCGGCACCCGCCGCCTTCCCGCCCGCACCGCCCACGATCAGCGGGAGCGCGCTGGTGTGCGCCTCGTCGTACCGCTGGGCGACGAGCGCGGTCACGTCGAACAGCTTGCGGTCCAGCCGGCCGGCGGCGACCAACTCCCCCGCGTCCGACGGCAGAACGGTGAGATGGCCGTCCTGCTCGAGCGTGCGGAAGATGATGCCTCGGCGACCCGCTCCCGGTTCGACCGAGACGACCGGCCCACCGTCACCGTCCGTACCGAGAGTGACCCGGTCACCGGTGATCAGGCGCACAGTGGCACCGCCCGAACCGGCCGCCGCAGACGCGCCGCTCGCCGCTGATCTGTCCTTGTCCTGTACGTCACCGGGAGCCGCCGACACGGGCGCCACGGCGCCGGCGGCCAGGGTCAGTCCCACCGATATTGCCGCCACGAGGCGGATCCGTCTCATCTGGTCCCACGCCTTCCGTTGTGCGAAGCGAGAAATTCATCTGCTGCACAGAATCCGTTGGCGGCGGATGGGTGTCACTGAATTCCGGTGGCACAGGTGGGACATGTCCCAACGACGACACGCGCCTCGACAGCCCCGTCCTGCCCGGCCGGAGGACCGATGGCCCATCCGGACGGCCCCGCCGCCCAGGAGACGGACGGGCACGACGCGTCCGGCCCGGAATGCGAAAGAATGCGCGCGGCTTGAAGATCGATGAACAGCCCAGTCCGCCGGTACGTATCCCTACCGCCGGACGAGGCACATCCGACGGAGACCCAGGAGCACACGCATGAGTGGTACTGCCCAGATCGGCGTCACCGGGCTCGCGGTGATGGGCCGCAATCTCGCCCGGAACTTCGCCCGCAACGGCTTCACCGTCGCCCTCCACAACCGCACGGCGTCGAAGACGCACGCCCTGGTCGAGGAGTTCGGCGACGAGGGCGCCTTCGTGCCCGCCGACTCGGCGCGGGAGTTCGTCGCCGCGCTGGAGCGCCCGCGCCGCCTCGTCATCATGGTGAAGGCCGGCGACGCGACCGACGCCGTGATCCAGGAGTTCGCGCCACTGCTCGAAGAGGGCGACGTCATCATCGACGGCGGCAACGCGCACTTCGCCGACACCCGCCGCCGCGAGAAGGAACTGCGCGAGCGCGGCATCCACTTCGTCGGTGTGGGGATCTCGGGCGGCGAGGAGGGCGCGCTGCACGGACCGAGCATCATGCCCGGCGGATCGACGGAGTCGTACGCGTCACTCGGCCCGCTGCTGGAGCGCATCGCCGCGAAGGCACCGGACGGCACTCCGACGGTGGCCCACATCGGCCCTGACGGCGCCGGGCACTTCGTGAAGATGGTGCACAACGGCATCGAGTACGCCGACATGCAGTTGATCGCCGAGGCGTACGACCTGCTGCGCTCGGTCGCCGGCTACTCCCCCGAGAAGATCGCCGAGACGTTCCGGACCTGGAACACCGGGCGGCTCGACTCGTATCTGATCGAGATCACGGCCGAGGTGCTGGCCCACCGGGACGCCGCGACCGGCAAGCCCTTCGTGGACGTCGTCGTCGACCAGGCCGAGCAGAAGGGCACCGGGCGCTGGACGGTGCAGATCGCCCTCGATCTCGGGGTGCCGGTCTCCGGCATCGCCGAGGCGGTCTTCGCACGCTCGCTCTCCGGGCACGGCGGGCTGCGGGACGTCTCGCAGACACTGCCGGGCCCGACCGCGACGACGCTGAGCGAGGACGAGGCGGCGCGCTTCGCGGACCGTGTCGAGCAGGCGCTGTACGCGTCGAAGATCGTGTCGTACACCCAGGGCTTCCACCAGATCCAGGCGGGCAGCGAGGAGTACGGCTGGGACATCGACCTCGGGTCGGTCGCCGCGATCTGGCGTGCGGGCTGCATCATCCGGGCGGCGTTCCTGGACCGGATCCGCGGCGCGTACGACGCGCAGCGCGATCTGCCGAGCCTGCTGGCCGACAAGCAGTTCGCCGAGGAGATCGGCGCGGCGCAGGACGACTGGCGCGAGGTGATCGCGACGGCGGTACGGCAGGGAGTGCCGACACCGGGCTTCGCGGCGGCGCTCTCGTACTACGACGCGCTGCGCGCGCCGCGGCTGCCCGCCGCGCTCACGCAGGGGCAGCGGGACTTCTTCGGCGCGCACACCTATCGGCGTGTGGACCGCGAGGGCTCGTTCCACACGCTGTGGGGCGGGGACCGCTCCGAGGTCGCCGGCTGAGCGGGGTCCGACGACCACCTCGGCCGGGCCGCTCGGCTCGTGGGCCGTCCGGCGGTCGAGGACGAACCGGCCGTCGGACGGACCCGGTCAGCCGACCCGGCCGAGCGGCCCCGGCGCGGGCTCCGGTTCCGGGACCGGGTCGGGGCCCGGCGGATGGGGGATCGGGTCCGGCGACGGCTCGGGAACCGGCGCCGGGCCGGGCAGCGGTCCGGGGCCGGGGCCCGGCTCGGGGCCGGGCGGCCCCGGCGGCGGGGTGGGCGAGGGTACGGGGTCGGGGTACGGATGGGTCATGCCAGTCCTCCAGAAGTGCGGACTCGTGCGTTCCCAATGTCTCCCGGCGCGCGTGCCCACGCGCGCCGGATCCACTCATGACCGGCCCCCGCCCCGCTGATCGGCCCCTGCCCCGCTGCCCCCGCCGGAACTCACCAGCGCGCGGAGTCCGCCTTGAGCTGGGCCTCCGCGGCGCGCACCGTCTCCTCGGACGCGGCGGGGGCCACGGCCGCCTCCTCCGGATGCCGCTGCGTCCACCTGGCGGCGTACGGGCACAGCGGTACGACGGGCACGCCCTCGCGAGCCGCCGTCGCGTAGAACGCCTTCACCAGCGCGCCCGCGATGCCCTTGCCCTCGTGGCCCTGCTCCACCACCGTGTGGACGGCCACGAGCGCGGCGGGGGCGCCGGCCAGCACGAAGTAGCCGATGACGCCGACGAGGTCGTCGCCCTCGTACGCCTCGAATCGGCCCTGCGCCCGGTTGTCGCGGATGTCGGTCTCTGCCATGTCGGGTGTCTCCCTGGTCGTGGTCCTGGGTCATGCGTCGTCGGTCCTGGGTCGTCGGTCCTGGGGGATGTCCCCCCTCAGTTCCCTCAAACCCCTCGGATCCCTCAGTTCTTTCCGATCCGTCAGACGATCCGCAGCGTGCCCCTGGCCGTGGCCGTCGAGTCGGCGCCGACGACGATGTCGACCGCGCCTTCCTCGACCACGTACCGGCCCCGCGGGTCGTTCGTCCAGAAGCCGAAATCCTCCGCGCCGAGACTGAAGCGCACGGTGGTGGACTCCCCGGCCGCGACCGTCACCCGGCGGAATCCGCGCAGGCGCCGTACCGGCTGGACGATGCTCGCGACGGGATCGTGGACATAGAGCTGGACGACTTCGTCCCCCTCGCGCTCACCCGTATTGCGTACGGTGACGGCGACCTCCACCGTGCCGCCCTCGCGCAGGGCCGCCGCGGCGATGGAACTGTGGCTGAGCGAGGGCTCGGAGATGGTGCAGGTCGTATAGCTCAGGCCGTGGCCGAACGGGTAGCGCGGGCCGTCCGGGACGTCCAGATAGCGGGAGACATAGCGCTGGTCCGGATCAGCGGGGTCGTAGGGGCGGCCGGTCCGCTCGTGGTTGTAGTTGACCGGGATCTGGCCGACCGTACGGGGAAAGGACACCGGGAGCCGGCCGCCCGGGTCGACGTCCCCGAACAGCACGTCGGCGATCGCGTTCCCGGCCTCCATGCCGGGGTGCCAGGCCTCCAGTACGGCCGGGGCGTCGTCGGCCCAGTCGCCGAGGGTGAGCGGACGCCCGTTCACGAGGACGACGACGTACGGCTTGCCCGTCGCCGCGACCGCCGCGATCAACTCCTGCTGCCTGCCCGGCAGTCCGATGTCGCTGCGCGAGTTCGCCTCGCCGCTGATGTCCGGGCTCTCCCCCACGACGACGACGGTGACGTCGGCGGCCCGTGCCACCGCGACGGCGTCCGGGAGCGTGCCGGTGTCCCGGCCGGCGGCGTCGATGCCGAGGGCGTGGGTGACGGTGGCGTCCGGTACGGCGGCCCGTACGGCGTCGAGCACGGTGACCGACCGGAACTTGTCCGCGCCGGGCCCCGCCCAGGTGCCCTGGAGATCGTCGGAGTCGGCGAACGGGCCGACGACGGCCAGGGAGCGGACCGTCTTCGCGAGCGGCAACGCGCCCGCCTCGTTCCTGAGCAGCACCATGGAGCGCGCGGCGGCCGTGCGGGCGGCCGACCGGGCCTCGGGCGTCGGCCCGGCGATCTCGGCCTTCTCGGGTACGTACGGGTCGTCGAAGAGGCCGAGACGGAACTTGACGCGCAGGACGCGGGTCACTGCGTCGTCCAGTCGCGCCGCCTCGATCCGTCCCTCGCGCAGCAACTTCCTTCCGTGGTCCACGACATGGGTGCTGACCATCTCCATGTCGACACCGGCGCCCAGCGCGAGCCGGGCGGCGTCCTCGCCGTCGGCGGCGAATCCGTGCGGGATGAGTTCCTGGACACCGGACCAGTCGCTGACGACGAAGCCGTCAAATCCCCAGTCCTGCTTGAGGATTCGGGTGAGCGTTTGCTCGTTGGCGTGTGCGGGGACGCCGCTGATGGTGTTGAACGCGGCCATGACGGTGGCCACTTGGGCGTCCACGGCCACCTTGAACGGCGGCAGGTAGTGGTTGCGCAGCCGCGCCTCGGACACGTCGACGGTGTTGTAGTCCCGGCCGCCCTCGGCCCCGCCGTACGCGACGTAGTGCTTGGCGCAGGCGGCGATCCGGTCCTTCGCCTTCAGGTCGTCGCCCTGGTAGCCGCGTACCTTCGCCGCCGCCAACACCGCGTTCAGATACGGGTCTTCACCGCCGGACTCGGCGATACGGCCCCAGCGCGGCTCGCTGGTGACGTCCATCATCGGCGCGAACGTCCAGTGCACACCGTTGGACCGCGCCTCGGCCGCCGAGACCGACGCGTCCAGCTCGGACACGGCGGGGTCGAAGCTCGCCGCCTGCGCGAGCGGGATCGGGAAGGTGGTCCAGAAGCCATGGATGATGTCGAGGCCGAAGATCAGCGGGATGCCGAGCCGGGACTCCTCGACGGCGATCCGCTGGAGCGCGTTGCTCTCCTTGGCGCCGTGGATGTTCAGCACGGACCCCAACAGGCCCGCGCGGGCCGCCTCTTCGGCCTGCCGGGTCTGGGTGCCGCCGGGGCCGGTGGCCCCCGCCCAGGCGAGCTGCTGGAGCTGGCCGAGCTTTTCGTCGTCGGTCATCCGGGCGAGCAGTTCGGCGACGGGACGGTCGTACGGATCGTTCCTGGCAGGCGGGGCGACCGGTGCGCTGTCCGTCCGGCCGGCCGGGGGGCTTGCCTGTGGGTCGGCCGAGGTGGCGGATTGCACGACTGGGGTCCTTTCGGTGGCGGGCAGGGGTGCCGCCGATGGCGGTCGCACCGATCGTATTGAATCCTCCTTCCCTGGCGGGAGGGGGTTTTCCTCGCCTTCCAGGGTTGGCCGGGGATTTCTGGCTCACGCGGCGGGGTGGGGCTACGCCCCGGGCGCGGTTCGGCTGCGGTTCCCGGCTCGGCCTCGCCGCTCGTACACCGTGCGATACATTTTGCGACGCCTTTGCCACGATCATCTTCAGCAGCGGAGACGAGCTTCTCAATGAACGACATAGTCAACGGACTTGGCCGGGCCGGCGCCTACGGCGCGCTCGGTGTGGTCCTTCTGATCCTCGGTATCGTCCTCGTCGACCTGCTGACTCCGGGAAAGCTCGGCAAGCAGATCTGGGAGGACCGCAACCGCAACGCCGCGGTCCTGCTCAGCTCGGCGCTCCTGGGTATCGGCGGCATCGTCTTCACGTCCATCTGGACGACGTACGACGACTTCGGCAAGGGCCTGGCGTCGACGGCGGCCTTCGGGGTGCTCGGCCTGGTGATGATGGCGCTGGCGTTCCTGGTCGTGGATCTGGTGACGCCGGGCAAGCTGGGCGCGACGCTGGTCGAGGCGGAGCCGCACCCGGCGGTGTGGGTGACGGCGTCGTGCAACATCGCGGTGGCGGCGATCGTGTCGGCGTCGATCGCCTGAACCTGGCCCGGTCGGTCAACTGAACCTGGCCCGGTCGGTCAACGTCCGCGACGGTCCCGGCGATTACGCGGGGACTGCCGCGGGGACCGTCACGGATGTCAGCACGATGCCGTTGTCCGACAGCCAACGCCCGTCGAACGTGTGCAAGGTACGGCTCCCGGCCAGCGCCGGGCCCGCGAGGAGATGGGCCGTGAACGTCCCGCCCGCCGGGTCGAAGACGAGCCGGGCTCCCTCGAACTCCAGGAAGCTCCTCATCAGCGGAAACCACGCCTTGTAGACCGACTCCTTGGCACTGAACAGCAGCCGGTCCCACGCGACGCCCGGCGCGGACTCCAGGAGTTCCTTCACCGCGATCTGCTCGTCGGGCAGGGCCACCGCCTCCAGGACCCCCTCGGGCAGCGGCAGTGCGGGCTCCGCGTCGACACCGATCGCGGTGACCTGCGCGGGCCGGGCGACCACGGCCGCGCGGTAACCCGCACAGTGCGTGATGCTGCCGACCACGCCCTCGGGCCACAGCGGCGCGCCGCGTTCGCCGGTGAGGATCGCACCCGCCGGAGCGCCCAACCGGGTCAGGGCCTGGCGCGCGCAGTGGCGGGCGGTGGTGAACTCGCCCCGGCGCTTGGCCACGGCGGACTTCACCAGCGGCTCCTCCTCGGGGAACAGCGTGGCGTCGGGAAGGTCTCCGTACGCCTCGGCCGTCCGCGCGGCGGCGGGCACGATGCGCTCGATCACCGCGCCACCCCCGCCTCGCCACGGACCGGCAACGGGAGTATCTGCACGGGCCGGCCGGGCTCCTGCGGGCGCCGTCCCCACTCCCTCGGGTAGCCCAGGGAGACCTCCTGATGGGGCACCCCGTCGCACCACATGAGCCGGGGGATGTGCAGATGCCCGTACACGACGGAGGCGGCCCGGAATCGGCGCGGCCAGTCGGCCGAGCCCTCCGTGCCGCACCACAGCGCGAACTCCGGTCGCCACAGCACGTTCGTGGGTTCGCGCACGAGCGGCCAGTGGTTGATCAGGACGGTGGGCAGCTCGGGCGGGATCTCCATGAGCCGTCGCTCGGTGGCCGCGAGCCGGGCTCGGCACCACGCCTCCCTGCTGGGATACGGGTCGGGGTGGAGCAGGAACTCGTCGGTGCAGACGACACCGGCATTCTCGGCCACGGCGAGGGCGGACTCCTTGGAGTACGTTCCGGGCGGCCGGAAGGAGTAGTCGTACAGGAGGAACAGCGGCGCGATCACGGCGGGGCCGCCCTCGCCCTCCCAGACGGGGTACGGATCCTCCGGCGTGACGACGCCCAGTTCCCGGCAGAGCTTCACGAGGTGACGGTACTTCGCGTCGCCCCTGAGCTGGACCGGGTCGTCGGGGGCGGTCCACAGCTCGTGGTTGCCCGGCACCCAGACGACCTTCGCGAACCGCTCGCTGAGCGTGCGCAGCGTCCACTCGATGTCGGACACCAACTCGCCGATGTCACCGGCCACCAGCAGCCAGTCGTGCTCCGACTCGGGCCACAGGGAGCCGGCGATCTTCCGGTTCTCGGAGTACCGGATGTGGAGATCGCTCGTCGCGACGAGCCGTCCGGGATGTCCGGGATATCCGGGCCGTCCTGAGCGTCCGGGCTCCGCCGGGGACGGGGCGGGTGCCGTCGCTGACGCGCCACGTATCTCATAGGTCATCTCGGTCGCTCCGAACTCGGCAGGTTCGCGAATAGCGCATCCGACAAGGATTGGGTACGCGTCCGCGTCGATCAACCCCTCCTCTCCCCCAGTAGGTCGAGGTCGCTGCCCCAGGAGTCGAGTACCGAGCCGTGGCCCGCCCAGCGGGCGGCGCGTTCGACGGTGGCGAAGAGGGCGCGCTGTGTGGCGAGGTCGCCGTCCGCGAGGACGCGCCGGATCTGCGGGATCAGCACGTCGGCGGCCCATGGGGGCGCGCCCAGCGGGTGGTTCCGCAGCTCCCACAGCAGGTACTTGTTGTACGGCCTCACCCGCTGGTGCAGGGCGAACACGACGGTGAGGAGATAGGGGACGCTCTCCGCCGCGTCGAGGTGCGCGTCGGCGGGGCGGCCGTCGCGGTGGCTTTTCGCCGACCGGTAGACGGAGTTGATGTACGCGTCCAGCTCGGAGCGCACCAGACGGTGCGCCTCAAGACCTTCGAGGGTGGCCTTCTCCTCGACGAGTTGTGTGATCGTGCCGTCGAGCCGGTCGAGGAGCACCTGGCAGTGGACGAAGGCGTACCGGTCCCAGGAGTGCGCGTCCGCGGTCAGGGCGTGGGCGCGGAACGCCGACAGGGAGAGCGGCATGACGTCGAGCGCGGGCGAGCGCCGGGCCCCGCCTGCGGCGGGTGGCGTGACCGCGGGGTCGTCGGCCGTGATCACGTAGACGTCGTGGTCGGAGTCGGACGTGGCCATGCCCTGCCGGGCCTGGGATCCACTGAGGACAAGGCCGACCACGTCCGGAGAGGCGGACGCCTGGGCGACGAAGTCGCTGAACTCTGGACTCCTGGATGGCCGTCCGTGCGACGGACCGGTGCGCTGCGGCACGGTGATCTCTCCTCGCGAGAACTGGTTCACATCGGTGGCTGTGGCTGTGCCTGTGGCTGTGCCGGGGCGGGTGGCGCCGGCCGGGAGAGATCACTTCACGGGGGGAGGTTATCGGGCGGGCCGAGGAGGAGAGAACTGCTTTTCCGGGGGCTGTCAGTGGTGCCCGATACGGTTGGCGCACACGACCGAGGAGACATGGTGGCTACCAACTGGAGTCTGACGATCGACTGCGCGCAGCCCGCGAAACTGGCTGAGTTCTGGGCGCTCGCGCTGGGGTATGTCGAACCGCCGCCGCCGACCGGTTATGCGACCTGGGAGGCGTGGTTGGCCGACTGCGGGGTTCCGGAGGAGGAGTGGGACGACGGCGCGTATCTCGCGGATCCGGACGGGGTGGGCCCGTCGCTGTCCTTCCTCAAGGTCCCGGAGTCGAAGGTGGCGAAGAACCGGCTGCATCTGGACCTGCGGGTCGGTGGTGGCCGGGACATCCCCTGGGAGACACGGTGGCCACGCGTCCTGGCCACGGTCGAGCGCCTGACGGCGGCGGGCGCGACGACGCTCCGGGAGTACGAGATGAACGGCAGACCGGACCATGTGCTGATGGCCGACCCGGAGGGGCACGAGTTCTGCGTCGTCTGACGCGTCGGCCCGCCCACCCGCTTGTAGACGTTCCGTCAAGAGTTAGACTTTGCGTCTACCTCGGGGAGTGACCATGGACGTCTATCTCGACCCGCGTTCCGGGCGGACCTATCCACTCGACGCACGGCGTTGGCAGGGCGACGACGGCGCGCCCCTCACCGTCGAGCCTCGGCCGGGCATCGGGCCGGAGCGTGTGGAGAGCGCCACCCGCTCCCTGTGGCGCTACCGCGCCGCGCTTCCCGGCGCCATCGCCCGGCCCGTGTCGCTCGGCGAGGGCTGCACCCCGCTGATCGACGGGCGTTGGGGTGATACGGACGTGCGCTTCAAGCTCGAGTGGTTCAATCCCAGCGGCAGCTTCAAGGACCGCGGTACCAGCGTGATGGTGTCGCTGCTCGCCCAGGCCGGGGTGGAGTCGGTGGTCGAGGACAGCTCCGGCAACGGTGGCTCCTCGGTCGCGGCCTACTGCGCCGCCGCCGGTATCCGGGCCCGGATCCTGGCCCCGGAGGGGACGTCCCCGGCGAAGGTCCTGCAAGCACGGGCGTACGGCGCCGAGGTGGCGCTGGTGGCGGGCGACCGGAGCGCAACCTCCGAGCAGGCGATACGGGAGGCACGGACCACCGCCTACGCCAGCCACAACTGGCATCCCTTCTTCCTCCAGGGCACCAAGACTCTGGCCTACGAGCTGTGGGAGGACCTGGGCTTCACGGCGCCGGACGTCGTCGTCACGGTGGCGGGCGCGGGCAGTATCGTCCTCGGCTGCGACCTCGGCTTCGGCGAACTGCTCGCGGCCGGCCAGATCGAGCGGCTGCCCCGGTTGCTGGTCGCCCAGCCCGAACGGTGCGCGCCCATCCACGCGGCCTTCCAAGGCGACCCCGCCACCGGCACCGGCGCCGGCTTCGGGCCCACCATCGCCGAAGGCACAGCCATCAGGTCGCCCGTCCGGCTGCCCGAGGTCGTCGACGCGATCCGGCGATCCGGCGGGGACACCGTGGCGATCCCGGAGAGTGACATCATCGCGGCGACCCGCCGTCTGGCGGGGATCGGACTGTACGCGGAACCGACCTCAGCGTCGGCCGCCGCCGCGATCGACGCCTTCGTGGCCCGGGGAGCGATTCGCCCCGGTGAGAAGGCCGTTGTCGTCCTGACCGGGTCCGGGCTCAAGGCCGCCGCGGCGATGGGCAAGGTCATCGCATGACCGAGGACGAGCTGCTGCTGCGCGAGGCCGAGACGATCGTGACCGCCGTCGGCCGCATGTTCCCGGGGCTGTGCGAAGTCGTCCTGCACGACCTGCGGAATCCGGAGCACTCGGTCCACGCGATCGAGAACAACCTGTCCGGCCGCTCCGTCGGCGACCCGGCCACCGAGCTCGGTATCGCCCGTATCCGGGACCCCGGCTATCCCAACGTCATCCAGAACTACCCGAACTCGTTCCCCGACGGCCGCCCGGCGAAGAGCACGTCCATCGGCATCAGGAACAGCGAGGGCGAGTACGTCGCCGCGATCTGTCTGAATCTCGACGTCTCGCTGTTCACCACCGTCGCCCGCGGTCTGCACAACCTGATCCGCACCGACGAACAGAAACAGCCCTTCAGCGAGACCCTGCGGGCACGTACGGCTGACGAACTCCGCACGCTGGCCGAGGAGTACGCGGCCGCGCGCGGCCGGACGCCGCGCGCCCTGCACTCGACGGACAAGAAGCGCATGATCCGCTTCCTGCGCGACGAGGGCTTCCTGGACGTGAAGAACGCGGTTCGGACACTCGCCGACATCACCGGCGTCTCGCGCGCCACCGTCTACAACTACCTCAAGTGACCGCCCGCCGACCCGCGTTCCCGTTCCCGCTCCCGTTCTCAGGGCCGTAGTACAGCGCAAGGAACTCCTCCATGGCCGCGTCGACACCGGCGTGATCACCGGTGGCCAGCAGGTCCAGCAGCAGCCCACGGACAACGGCGAGTCCCATCCGGGCACGGGCGCGTGCGGTGCCGGGGTCGCCTCCTGCGGCGACGTCGGCGGCCACGAGCGGGTCGAGCCAGTTCGTGACAAGCCCGTCCAGCACCGGGACGGCCTCGGGCCGGCCTTGCAGTGCCTGCCCGCAGATCTCGAAGAAAAGCCGCTCCTGGCCCGCCAGTTGTGGATGCGCCAGTTGCCGCCACAGGCGCCGGGCGGCCTCGGCCGGGGCAAGGCCGGGCTCCGACAGCAGGTGGGCCAGCAGCTCACGCTGACGCAGCTCGGACGCCCGGACGATCTCCACGAACAACCGCTCCTTGGAGCCGAAGTGGTGGATCAGCATGCGGTGGCTGGTGCCGATCGCCGCGCCCAGGCGGCGCAGACTCAGCTCCGCGATGCCGTGCTCGGAGACGTAATCCACGGCCGCGTCCAGCAGTTGGGCGCGCCGGCCTGTGTCCGCGTTCACCATGTTCGCCACGCGCCGAGTGTACCGACCGGTACACGCCCTATGTACCATGCGGTACATGAGGTCTGTCACCGTATCGATCGACGTGCCGCAAACACCCGAGCAGGTCTACGACTTCCTCGATGTCATGGCCCACCACGAGGCGTTCACCGACCATTACCTGACCAACTGGCGCTACAGCGGCCCCGGTCGGGGTGTCGGCTCGGGCGCGACCGTCACCGCCGCGCTGGGCGGCACCAAGAGCGACGTCACCATCGAGGTGGTCGAGGCGGAGCCGCCGCGACGCATTGTCGAACGGAACATCAGCGCGGCCGGCCGGCGCCGGGCGCACGGCACGTACGACATCGAACCGCTGCCGACCGGCGGGAGCCGGGTCTCGTTCACGTATGCCTGGGTACGCGCTCCACTCATCGAGCGCCTGCTGGCCCCCGCCGTCCGGGCCACGATGCGGCGCGCCAACCGGACGGTCATGCGACGCCTGGCCGCCGAGCTGGCCCGCCACGTCGCCACGACGGAGTCGTGACGCGCGGCGGGCCTCAGCCTCAGGCGACCTGGCCGCTCATCATGATGCAGCCGGCGTTCGTCATGACTACTGCCGCCAAGACGGCCAAGGAAAAAATGAAGTTGGTGACCGTCAGACGTTTGCGCACGTTCGAAGCCCTCCCGGGTGATCATCACTGGAGCCGGAAGGGTATCAACATATGGACGAGCCGATTGACGGACCCCTGTTCGAGCGTTACGCCCTATTCGTCGTCGTGCACGGCAGAACGTACATCCGGTTCCACCCCACCCAGGCGTTCGACATCATTCAAGCGTCTACCAATTGTGCGCGCCTGGACGCTGTCCCGACGTCGAACCAACTGGAACGCCTCACGCAATGCCATACGGGCCTCGTCCACATCTCCGACCGTGAGCCGTACCTCCGCCAGCAACGTCCGCGCGGCGGTTTCCTCATCAAGGTCGTGGGTACGGGCGGCGATGGCCACCGCCGCCCGAAGCCGGTCCGTCGCCGCAGCCAGTCGGCCCTCGGCGAAGTCCGCGCGCCCGAGGCAACGCAGAGCCTGGACCTCATGGTGAGCGGCTCCTATGTCATGCGCGATCCGCAGCGCTTCGAGGTGATGCCGGACGGACGCCTCGGCGTCTCCCAGCCGCCAGTGCGCCTCGCCCATGCCGACCAGCGTCTCGGCCTGGCTCTTTCTGTCACCGAGCGAGCGAAACTCTGAAAGGGTGTCGCCGAACAATCGCAGAGCTGCTGCGGATTCACCCGAATCGGCAAGGGTTTCGGCCAGGTTTCTACGTACCGTCGCACGG
This sequence comes from Streptomyces sp. NBC_01506, assembly GCF_045040295.1. Lineage (NCBI taxonomy): Bacteria > Bacillati > Actinomycetota > Actinomycetes > Kitasatosporales > Streptomycetaceae > Streptomyces > Streptomyces sp. NBC_01506. Next base: position 1,061,471 of record NZ_CP109422.1, read on the forward strand.
TCGTATCGACTCCCGCCAGCCTCCAGGAAAGATATCGATTCCTCGAAAGAATGACGGGCCAGTCCCACTTCACCGGCCTGCATCTGCAATTCTCCCATGTTGTTGAGCGTCCGGGCGGATGCCGTCTCATCACCTGCTTCCCTGAATCCCGCCAATGCGTTGCGGAAATGCTCCAACGCCCGGCCGCGTTCCCCGAGGGACAACAAGGTGACAGCGATATTATTCCGAATGCGTGCCATGTCCCGGACGTCGCCCGACAGCGATCTGATAGAGAAAGATTTCTGGAACAGAACGAGAGCCGTGCGGTTCTCTCCGAGATGCCAGTTCAGCGTGCCGAGGACCCGTAACGCCTCGGCCTCGGCGGGTCCGTCGCCCAGCGTGCGCGCCAACTCCAGCGCGCGTTCGCCCGCCTTGGCGGCCTCCGCGTAGGCCCCGACGCTCGCGTCCGCCGCACACAGGTCGATCAGGGCGCGGCAGAGCGCCGGCTCGTTGTCCGTACGGTCCCAGACGGCGACGGCGTGCCGCAGAAGCCTTCCGGCATCCCGCCAGTAGCACTCCGATTGGAGGAAGCCCGCCAGGGCGGAAGCGAGTTGGGCCGCGCGTTCGGGAGCACCGTCGCGCCGGGCATGGCCCTCGACGGCGAGCAGGTTTCCCCGCTCCTCGGCAAGCCAAGAACGTGCGGCGGCCGGGTCCGGGAAGGACGGCGCCGGCGCCGTGAGCGTCGGCGTCGGCGACAGAGGCAGGGTCGACAGGTCCAGGCGTACTCGCTCGGGATAGGCGATTCGGTCCGCGAGATCCGCCGTACGCAGGTAGAAATCCGTCAGTCGGGCGACAGCCTGCCGACGATCGCGTTCACCGTCCTCCGAATCGGATAGACCACGGGCATATTCACGCAACAGATCGTGATAGCGATATCGGTCCGGTACAGGCTCTCTGAGCAGGTGGAATGCGAGCAGACCCTCGAGTAGTCGCTCCGTCGTATCCGGCGGCAGCCCCAGCAGGGCCGCCGCCGCATCGGCCGTGAAATCCGGTCCGGGATGCAGCCCGAGGCGGCGAAACGCGGTCCGTTGCTGTGCGGTGAGGGTCCGGTAGGAGAGAGCGAATGCCCGGGTCATCTCCTGTTCCTGATCGGCGGTGCGAATTTCCGCCAGCCGCCCCGGACTTCGGGCAAGGCGCTCGGCGAGGACGCTCAGCGTCCAGGATGTACGGGCCCGGAACCGGTGCGCCACCAACTCGATCGCGAGGGGCAGATACCCGCAGAGCCGGACGATTCGTACCGTCTCCGCGATGTCCCTGGTGCGCTCCTCGCCCGCGAAGCCGCGAAAGAGCGTGATGGCGTCCTCCTTCGACAGGACGTCGAGCGGGACGGACAACGCCTGTGGAATCCCGGTCAGATGGCGGCGGCTGGCGATGATCGTCAGGGACGGCGACCCGCCCGGAAGGAGCGGGCGAAGCTGGTCGGGTCCCGTCGCGTCGTCCAGGACGATGATCACCCGGCGCTCGGCCAGCATGGTCCGCCACAGCGCCGTACGCCCCTCCAGCTCCGCCGGAATCGAGAAGGCCGGCGCGCCGAGCAGCCTCAGCAGAGTGCCCAGCGCGGCCCTGGCGGTGAGCGGTTCCTGGGCGGGCGAGTGCCCGAGGAGGTCGAGGTAGATCGCCCCGTCGGGGTAGCTCTCGGCGAGCAGCCGGGCGGTGGCGACGACCAGGGCGGTCTTGCCGACCCCGGCCATTCCGCTGACCGCCTCGACGGTGACGACCGATCCGCCGGGCGCCACCTTGTCGGCGATCATGGAGGTCAGCGCCTGTAACTCCTTCCGGCGCCCCACGAGCGTCGGTTGCTGGGGCAGATTCCGGGGCGGCGGCACATCGGGCGGGGGCTGTGGCACGGGGACGGCGGACGCGGGTCCATCAGGCACGGGCACGGGTCCGTCGAGCGTAACCGCCGCCGCGGAAGCGGCCGTCCCTGCCGAGCCTGCCGTCCGCTCCCCGGCACCCCCGTGGGCCAGCTCACGTGCCGGTACGCGGGCCAGCACACCCTGGTGGATGGCGTTCAACTCGGCGCCCGGGAGCGCCCCGTACTCCTCCATGAGCGACTGCCGCGCCCGCTGGTGGACCCGGAGCGCGTCCGTGTACCGCCCGCCGCCGTAATACGCGAGCATCAACTGGCCGAGCAGCGTCTCGTCCCTGGGGTACCGGTCGACCAACGCGGACAGCTCCCCGACCTGTTCGGCGAAGCGCCCCAGCCGCAGCCCGGCGGCGATACGTGACACGTCGGCGCTCAGCCGCGTCTCCGCCAGGGTTCTCCGTACGGTCGCCGCCCAGAATCCGGGAAGCCCCGCCAGCGCCTCGCCCTGCCACAACTCCTCGGCGCGGGACAGCAGTTCCACGGCCCGCTCGTCACTGTCACTGGCGAACGCCGCGTCGACGAAGTGCTGGAAGCGCTGCCGGTCCACCGAGTCGCGCGCGGCCCGCAGGGTGTAGGTGTGCGCCCGGCTGACGATGCCGGGTGCGCCCGGCCCGGTGCCGGCCGCCCGCAGTCGCCGGCGGATGCGCGAGACATAGGTGTGCGCGTTCTCGCGGGCGCGCGCCGGTGGGTCGCCGTCCCAGAGCCGTTCCATGAGTACGTTGATGGCGACGGGCCGACCCACATCAAGCGCGAGCGCGGCCAGCAACACCCGCTCCTTGTCCGATCCGAGCGTCAGCCACCGACCGTTCAGCCGAAGCCCCACCGGTCCGAGAATCTGAAATTCCACCAGCGCCCCCGCTGGTTCGTCGGATGGCCCACGAGCATGACATCGCGCGGTGAATTCCGCCATACACCGTTGCCGTGGTTGGCGCGATCCCGTTCCTATTCCGGATGGTCATTCCCAGTCGTGCCGGGGTAGGACCCGAATCAGTCCGTGTAAATGGCAATCGATCTGCGGGGGGCGGATGAATGAGTGGGCGGAATACGGCCGGTGAAGGGTCGCACGAGAATAGGATCGACGGCGAGGCACGACTGTACGGCCCGACTGTCCAGGCCGGTGAGGTGCACGGCGGCATTCACCTCCACCCGGCGCCACAGACACCGGCACGGCCGGCGCCACCGCGCCAACTGCTCCCGGTTCCGGCCCACTTCACCGACCGGGAGAGGGATCTCTCGTCGCTGGACGGTCTTCGCGAGTCGGGACTGCCGCTGATCGTCGTCACCGGTCCGGCCGGAATCGGCAAGACGACGCTGGTGTCCAAATGGCTGCGTTCGCTGAGCACGGACTTCCCCGACGGCCAGTTGTACGCCGACCTGCGCGGGCACTCGGCGGGCGGGCCGGTGGGTCCGGCGGAGATCCTTGGTCAGTTCCTGCGGGCACTGGGCGCCGGTCCGCCGTCCACGGACGCGGTCGAACTGGCGTCGCTGTGGCGGTCCTTCACCGCCGACCTGCGCATCGCGGTCATGTTGGACAACTCCTTCACCGCCGCGCAGATCCGGCCGTTGCTGCTCGGCGGGCCGGGCGGCCTGGTGGTCGTCACCAGCCGCCGCAGGCTGACCGGTCTGCGTATGGAGGGAGCGGGTTTCCACCAGCTCGACGCGCTCGGTACGGCCGCCGGAGTCGAACTGCTCACGCGCGGGATCGGCGCGGACCGCGTCGCGGGCGAGCTGCCCGCCGTCCGCCGCGTCGTCGCCCTGTGCGCGGGCCTTCCGCTCGCGGTCTGTCTGGCCTCCGCCCGGCTCGCGACGCGCCCGAGGCAGTCGGTGGGGGCACTCGCGGACGCACTGGACCGCAACGCGGGCGGGGGAGGCCGACTGGCCGCACTCGAAGTCGAAGGAGAAACCTCTGTGCACAAGGCCATGGACGCGTCGTACGCGGTGCTGAGCGAGGACACCGCCCGTCTGTACCGGACGCTCGGTCTGCTCCCGGTGAGTACTTTCGACGCGCGACTCGCCGCCGCGTCCTGCGGCAAGTCGCTGGACTGGGCGGAGCGCCGGCTGGACGAGCTGGTCGAGGCCAATCTCGTGGAGGACGTCGGCCCCGAGAGCTGCCGCTTCCACGATCTCGTACGGATCCACGCGCACGACCGGGCCCGGCAGGACGACACGGACGCGGCCCGTGAGGAAGCGCTGCGCCGGTTCTGCGACTGGTGCCTGCATACGGCGACGGCGGCTCAACAGCGGCTGACCCCGGCGCAGTTCACCCTTCCCCGTGCGTACCGCCACGCGCCGGAACTTCCACTGCCGTTCACCGACGACGTCGCGGCGCTCGGCTGGCTCGACTCCCACCGCACGCATCTGCTGGGTGCCGTACAGTCCGCCGCGAACAGTGGCTGGAACGACACGAGTTGGATGCTTGTGGACGCTATGTGGCCTTTATTCCTTCGGTTACGCCACTACGACACCTGGATCGAGGCCCATGAGATCGGTCTGGAGGCCGCCCGGCGGTCCGGGAACAGGACCGCCGAGCGGCAGATGCTCAACTCCGGGGCCATCGGCCTGGGGGCCGCCCGCCGCACCGAGGATGCGGCCACCTGGTATCAGGCGTCGCTCCTGGCGGCGCGCGACGCCGGTGACGTACGGGACGAGGGGCAGGCGCTCCTGGGCCTCGGTGCGTGCCATCGCGAGGCGGGGCGGCCCGCCGAGGCCGTCACCTACCTGAACCGTGCGATCGCGGTGTGGGAGGAGTGCGGTTATCCGCGAGGCGCGGCTCTCGCCCGGACCACTCTCGGCGAGATCGCGCTCGCGGCGGGCGCGGCGGACGAGGCGGTCGACTGCTTCACCCGCGCCCATACCGCGATGGTGGCGGTGAACGACCCGCACGACGCCGCGCGGGCGCTCGCCTTCCTGGGGCGGGCCGGTGTCCGAGCCGGCGATTACGCGCAGGGAATGGCCAGGATGAGCCGGGCGCTGGCGGTCTTCACCGAGTCCGGCGCGGCCTTCTGGCAGGCGCGCACTCTGGAGATGCTGGGCGAGAGTGCCGGGGAGCACGGGGACGCGAGCGCTGCGGAGGATTTCCGCGCGCGGGCGCTGGCTCTGTTCGAGATCACGAGCCCCGCCGACGCGCGCCGGCTCGGCGAGGGTGGGTGACACACCGTCACATACCGTGGACCGGGCCGCCGTTGACGGCCCGGTCCAGGTCCTCGTAGCTGATTTCTCAGCCGGACGGTGCCTCGCGGGCGTGCGGCCACTCCCGTAACGAGCACCCCGCCACCAGCCAGGCGTGCATGCACGACGGCAGCAGCGACCGCTCGCCTGGGGCCGCGTACGGCCCGTACGGTACGAGGACCACGGCCCGGTCGGGACCGCCGGCCACGGCCCAGCCACCCGCGCCCGCGCCTGCGCCTGCGTCGGCGTCGGCGCCCGTGCCCGTGCCCGCTTCGGCCAGGGGCACCGCCGCGATGCCACAGGCCGGGTGGACCGAGGTGAGGTGCCTCAGTCGGCGCAGTGCGTCGGCGGCCGAGTGCGCCCGGCTTCCCTGGAGTACATCCGCGCAGTCCAGCAGCCGGCTGTCCCGGCAGAGGTCCACATCCACGGCCAGGTGCTCATCGATGACCACATGAACATCGTCCGCACGCGGCGGCGGTCCGACGACAAGGCTCAGGCCCATACGACCGAGACCCACGCCGAACGACGTGTCGGCGCAACGCGCGCGCAGTACGGCGGGGGCGGCCGGGCAGATGAGGTCCCTCGGGACCGGGCCGGCCTCGACCACGACGAAGCGCTTCACGCCGACACCTCCCCCCGCCCCGGCGGCGCCCACGCGAGCAGCGGAGGCGGCTGCGGCAGCGGGACCGTCATCGGCTCGTGCGCCGGCTGGCCCATCCGCAGCAGCCCGTACATCAGCCTGCGCATGTTCCGGTTGAACCGTCCGGGCTCCGACGAGATGCGCGACGCGATCGCCGCGTACTCCTCGGGCCGGTACTCCCGTGCCGCGTAGTCGAGTTGGTCCACCAGCGGGTGGGTGGGCGACAGCGTCGGCGCGAGGGCCGCGAGTGCGGCGGCGGGCGACGACGGATTGATCTCCTGCTCCGGCGAGGCGGCCAGCAGCATCGGTGCACCGGTGAGCGTCCCGTAGACGGTGACAGATCCGTGGTCACCGATGATCCAGTCCGCGGCGATCAGAACGCTGCGCCAGTCCGCCTCCGGCGGCACGAGCGCCATGCCCAGTTGGGCGCAGCGTGCCAGCCACGCTCTGACCTGATAGGCGCCGTGCCCCGCCCACACATTGGGGTGCACGAGCAGGGCCGTACGGTAGCGCGGCGACGGCAGCTCGCCGATCAACCGCGGCAGGAGCGCGTCGAACCGGCCGAAGGCCGACAGGGCGCCCCAGGTCGAGACCGCGACCACCAGTTTCTCTTCCTCGGCGATCCCGAGCGCTCGGCGGTACGCCGCGCGCAGCGGCAGGCTGGCCATGATCCGGTCGTGTACGGGATCGCCGGCCACATGCGCCAGCGGAAGCACCTCCGGGCACTCACGCGCCAGCTCGCGCAGCTCGGCGAGGTGCGGAACGACCACGGCGGCGGGCAGCCTGCCACCGGGCAGGACATCCTGCCTGCGCAGCCCTGCCACGCCCGCTTCCGCTCCCCCGACGATCCGCTTCAGATAGTTGGCCCCGTGCGGCAGTGTGATCAGCGGCGCGTCTATGTACTGCACGCCGCGGGGCCCTGCCGCCAGAGCGAGATCGAAGGTCATACGTGTCGCCTGGTCCCACGGCAGCACCACGCTTCCGAGCCTGGCAAGGAAGGCGGGCACGTCGTCGCCGAAGGCGTGCGGCGGTGCCGTGAAGACCACCTGAAGCCGGAAGTCGGCTTCCAGCAGCGACAGGACGTCGAGCAGTCGCTTCCCGTACGTCACGGTGTGGACCACCGCGAGTATCTTCTTGCGGTCCACCAGGGTGAGCCACTGACGTGACGCGCCCGGGTTCGCTTCGATGGTGCCGGTCTCGGTCGTGTTTGCCTGGAACGTGTTCGTTTCCGCCGTACTCGATCCGGTCGTGCTCAACGCCGACATGGCGTCCCCCTGTTGACTTCTCTTCCGAGAGCTACGAACTTCCTTCTGCCGACGAGTTGCCCCGGGGGGTGGACAGAAGGCTCGACGGACCCTTGCGACAACCTTGCAGCGCCGAAGCCGCGGTCCCTGAGTCAGGAACCCGCGCGGGCGAACGACCGGTGCGCCTCGATGAAGTGGCGCTCGCCGTCCGCCGCTCGTCCGGCCGGCGCGGAGACCCACAGGTCGTACATCTTGCCGCCCTCGTCCCAGCTCAGGTCGTAGGTGCGGCGCGGCCCGCCGTCGTCGGCGGCGCCGTCCCAGGTGAACTCCCAGACAGCGGCGGGGAAGCCGTTGTGCGTGGTCTCGCGGACCGAGCCGTCCCGGTAGCCCGGGTAGTCCGACGGGCCGCTCGCGTGCGCCTCCCGCATCACCGCGGCCGGGCCGTTCGGGTCGAGTGGCTGGGGATGGACACCGATGCGGAAGGCGTTGTCAGGCGAGTTGTAGTAGACGCGGGGCGGTTCGTTGGAGCGGATGAAGCCGGTGGGCGCCGACATCGTGAAGCCGGTCGGGTCAAAGACCGTCCGGTAGCCATCGGGTGCCTGGTCTCCGGCGGGCTCGGATGCCTCGACGGACTGTTTGGGCTTCGGCTTGTCCCCGGTGGGCTTCCCGGTGGCGGGCTCGCCCGTGTCGTCGGCGACCGGTTCGGGGGCGCGGGAGGACTTCTTCGGCGACTCCTCGGGCTGCTTCTCCCGCACCTTGTCCGCCGCACCGGCGCTCCCCGCGTCCGTCCCCGTCCCCGTACCGGAGTCGTCCCTCGTCATGACCCACGCGCCGGTGCCGCCCGCCGCGAGGACGGTGACCAGTGCGCCGGCGAGGATCGCCGTACGGATCCGGGGGCGCGCAGCCGGTGCGGAGGGGGCGCCGAGCACGACCGGATCGCCGGCGGGCAGCGTCGCGTCGGGCCTGCGGGGCGCGGGCCCGCCACCGGGCGTCGGCGTATGCGGCACGGTGGGCATCCGCTCCTCCCCCAGGAAGCCGCGCAGCGCCTGCTCCGCCTCGTCCGTGCCGAGCCGTCGCCCGGGATCCCGCTCAAGGAGACCGTTGACGACGGGAAGCAGCGGACCGGCCGACTCGGGCACCTTGATGTCGTCCATCACGACGGCGTGCAGCACCCCCGCCACCGAGTCGCGGCGGAACGGCGACTCGCCCTCGACGGCGGCGCAGAGCAGCACCCCGAGCGACCACAGATCGGACTCCGGGCCGGTTCGCTTGCCCGACATCCGCTCCGGAGCGGTGTACTCCGGGGAGCCGACGAAGGCGCCCGCCTCCGTCAGCGTCGTCTGCCCGTCGACCTGTGCGATCCCGAAGTCGGAGAGCACCACGCGCCCCGTGCCCGCCTCCAGGAGCACGTTGGCGGGCTTGATGTCGCGGTGCAGCACCCCGGCCGTGTGCGCGGCGCGCAGCGCGGCCAGCAGCGCGAGGCCGATCCGGGCGGCCTCGGCGGGCGGGATCGGGCCGTCCACCGCGATCCGGTCGGCGAGCGAGCAGCCGTCGATCAGCTCCATCACGAGCCAGGGCTGCCCGTCGTGCTGGACGATGTCGTGAAGGACCAGGACGCCGGGATGCTTCACCTGCGCGACCGAGCGCGCCTCGCGCAGCGTGCGCCCCCGCCGGTTCTCGGCCTCGACGGGCGACAGCCCGACGTCGACGTGCAACTCCTTGACGGCGACGGCCCGTCCGAGCAGCTCGTCGTTCGCCCGCCAGACCGTGCCCATACCGCCGCGCCCGAGCGGTGTCGTGATGCGGTAGCGCCCCGCTATGAGATCCCCGTGACTTGCCATTGCGGCATCATACGAACTCCCGTTACCGCAGGCGTAGTTGGGCTTCGTGGTGGTCATGGTGCGGGAGAGGTGTGACCGAGCGGTGAAGAACCGGCCTCCGGGCACGGCCGCTGTCGTACACGGGGGCCTGCGGCAGCGGGCGTCGAGCGAGTTCTGGGCCGATTCCGGGCGGAGCGCCAGGACACCCACTGTGGCTCTGCGCGCGGCTGCCTGTCGTGCTGTACTGGCCAGATGACACGCAAGCACACGCGGGCGTTCGTCACACGCGCCGAGCGGCCCGGTACGGCGGCTTCCGACACCGTCCACGCCGAGCGGGCCGAGCGGGCCGAAGAGGTGCGCACCAGGGTGCGGCTCATGATCGAGATCACAGCGCGGGCCGGTTCGTACCGCAAAGGGCTGGTCAAGGCCGCCGAACGCCTCAGCCCGGAAGAAGCGGTGATCCTTGCCGATCTGGAGGGGCACGGATTGCAGGTACCGCAGTTGCGCGATGTGCTGCGCGGCGGCCATGTGCTGGTGGACGATCCGAAGCTGTACGAGAAGTGGCGGTTCACCAAGGGCAGCCATCCCCGGCTGTCCAGCCACCACCGTGACATCGACAAGAAGCTCTACCCGGACATCGGGATGCGCGGACAGGTCGTACGGGAGAAACTGCACGGCCGTACGGCACAGGGCACCTGGGTGCAACTGGAGAAGACGCCGGCCGCGTTCGGCGGGCCCAAACTCCCCCGTCCGAGCGATCTGCGGCATCTGATCGACTACGTGGTGTACAAGTTCACGGACAGTAACGTCGGACCGTGGGGTCTGTCGCGGATGACCGAGCGGCGCCCGCTGTATCTCTCGCCGGTGCTCACGGTGCCCACGTCCCTGACGCCGCCGATCGCGCGGTCGCTGACCCAGGCGCTGCGCCGGATCGAGGCGAACGACGACGCCACGGCCGTGTCCCGGGAACTCGCGGCCCGGTTCCCGCCGCCCGACCGGCCGGATCTGGCCGGTGAGCTGGGCCAGGCACTGTCCGGGCGGGCCGGCCGGGGCCTGTTCGGCAACTCCGACGTATGGGTGACGCAGACCCCGTCCCGTACCGCCGCCGCGGTTCTCCGTGAGAGTCGCGCGGCGCCCGCCGTGGGCCGGTGGCACTGGCCTGCTGGAGGTTCGTCATGAGCGACGATCGACGCGGCGCTCCTTCGGCGTCGCAGCCGGGGCCGGGGCCGGGCGAGGCGTCCGTTCCCCAGGGGCTGGTCTCGGCCGTGGTGCATCTGGTGGACACCGGGCCGGTGCTGCTCGGCGCGTACACCATCGCCGAACTCACCGCCGTTGACGCGATTGTGGACTTCCTGGAGGCCCGGCCGTCGGACGACGAACTCACCGAGGCCGTCCGCTCGTTGGCCGCGCGCCAACTGCTCCTGGCGGGCTCCGCCGGCGAGGAGGTCCAGGTACGCGGAGACCTGGGCATCGCGGTGGCCTTCCAGCAGCGGGCCAGGAAGGTACTTGACGCCCGTACGACCGGAACGGGTCCGGGCGAACCGTGGCGCGTCCTGCTGCTCCCCCAGCCCGAGCGGATCTGCCTGGTGGTCCGCATCGACGCGCTCGGCGTCCACCAGCTCGGCCTCTACAAGCTCGACGAAGCGCTCCGTACGCTCACCGAGTGGCTGCCCCGTGGCCCGTCGGCCGATACCGATCGGCCGGTGGACCCCGACGCCGTGCTCGCGGGGGCGGAGCGTTCCTCGCTGGTCACCGTCACCCAGTACACCGCGCAGGGATCGGCCGAGACGGCGGGCACCAGCGTCGACCTGATCCTGGCCCGTACCGAGGGGCGGCTGCACGTCCTCGCCAGGGACCCGCACGACCCGGACAGGCTGGCGCCGGCCCCGGCGGGCGGCAGAGACGGCGTCCGCGACAGGCTGGAAGACCTCCTGGCCGCGTAGGGTGGCAAGGGCGGTGAGGGCGGTGAAAGCGGTTGACCGCCCCGCCCCGCCCCGCACACCCCGCTGGACCGGCTGATCCGAAACTGGTCGCCAGGAAACGCGTAAGGGCGGTACCGGATTACTCCGATACCGCCTACGACCTGCGCGAACGCAAGTCGGGACGACAGGATTTGAACCTGCGACCCCTTGACCCCCAGTCAAGTGCGCTACCAAGCTGCGCCACGTCCCGCTGTTCCGCCGCCCGGGAGATCTCCCCGGCGGCCACAGTCGAGAACATTACCCCACCCCCGGCCGGCGACGGGCCGTCGTGGGGTGGGCGGGGCTGGAGAGGGGTGGGGAGACAATCGGGGCATGACGCGGAACCGGCGGGATCGAGACATCGAAGGGCGGGCGCGGAACGCGCGGCCGAGGGATGGGCTGGGGCGGCCGTTGCCTTACGGGGAGGCCGGGGTCGAGCGGCAGCCCGAGGGGGTGGTACGGGCGCCCGCCGAGACGTTGCGGGAGGCCCAGCGGCTGCTCGACGCGGGCATGCCGTTCCACGCGCACGAGGTGTTCGAGGACGCGTGGAAGTCCGGCCCCGCCGACGAGGAGGCGCTGTGGCGCGGGATGGCACAGCTCGCGGTGGGGCTGACGCACGCCGCCCGGGGCAATTCGACGGGCGGGGCGCGGCTGCTGCTGCGGGGTGCCGAGCGGATTTCCGGGTACGAGGCGCCGTACGGGATCGATGTCCGCGCACTGACCTCGTGGGCCCGTGAGCTGGCGGAACGGATCGACGCCGCCACGGTGGACGCGGCAGCCGAGGCCCCGCGCCTGCTCCGGCCCGGCCACTCCTGAGGGCCTGGGGGCGGTGGGTGAACTCCCGGACAGGGGGGCCAGGTACACCGTCGTTCGGTCCTCACCTCTCCTGACTCGCGCCGTGATCCGCAGCAGGATCTTCCTTGTCGGAAACAGACGGAAACAGGGGAGACAGTGCGATGAGTGGTCACACACGGCGCAGGGTGTTGCGGGGCGCGGCGGTCGTAGCTGCGGGAAGTGTGGTGGGCGCGTACGGTGCCGGCGGGAACCCGGCGGTGGCCCAGGCCGCCGCCCGCGGTGTGGGCGGCACTGTCGTGGGGGCGGGCGCCCAGGGTGGCGGTGTCCAACACCCCTTCCTCCAGGGCGCGTTCACGCCGGTCACCGAGGAGCTGACCGCCTTCGATCTGCCGGTCACCGGCCGCGTACCCAAGGAACTCGACGGCCGTTACCTGCGGACCGGACCGAACGTGCTGGGCCTGGAGGACCCACGGGCCCACCACTGGATGCAGGGCGACGGCATGGTCCACGGTGTCCGGCTGCGCAACGGCCGCGCCGAGTGGTACCGCAACCGCTGGGTCCGCTCGGCCTCCGTGGCCAAGAAGCTGGGTGAGCCCTACCCGGGCGAGGTCCCGCCGGACGACTTCCCCGCCAACACCCATGTCATCCCGTACAAGGGCCGCATCCTCGCGCTCCAGGAGAGCGGGCCGCTGCCGTACGAACTCGACGGCGAGCTGAACACCGTGCGCCCGTACGACTTCCGCGCCACGCTCGAGGGCGCGTTCACCGCTCACACCAAGTACGACGCCAGGGCTGACGAGTTGCACGCGATCTCGTACTACCCGACGTGGGACCATGTGCGGCATCTGGTGATCGACCGCACCGGCAAGGTGGTACGCGTGACGAAGATCCAGGTGGCGGACGCGCCCATGATGCACGACTTCGCCCTGACGGAACGTCATGTGGTCATCGTGGACGTGCCGATCACGTTCGACATGGCGGGCGCCGAGTCCGGCGCCCTCGTGCCGTACGTCTGGAACAAGCGTCATCCCATGCGGCTCGGTGTCATGCGCCGCACCGGCGGCCCGGTGCGCTGGTTCGAGGTCGATCCGCTCTACTACTCGCACACTCTCAACGCCTACGACGACGGCGACCGGATCGTCATCGACTTCACGTCCATGCCCGCGCCCATGTATGTCGCGGGCCGTGGCAACGGCGGACCCTCGGTGGACGGGACCCCGTCCCTGGACCGCTGGACCATCGACCTCACCCAGGGGCGGGTCCGGTACCAGCGGGTCGACGACCGGCCGCAGGAGTTCCCGCGCGTCAACGAGTCACTGATCGCGCACCGTCACCGGTACGCCTACTCGGCGGCGGCCGCCGAGATGTGGACGGCGTACGGCACGGTGGACGGCGTGCCGCCGGACGGCTCGTTCAGCAACGAGCTGATCAAGCACGACCTGTTCCGGGGCACGAGCCAGGTGCACCGCTTCCCGAAGGGGGCGGCGACGTCGGAGGCGGTCTTCGTGCCGTCCCGCTCGGCGTCGGCGGAGGACGACGGCTACACGCTCGCCTACGTCCACAATCCGGAGCGCGGCGCGTCCGACCTCGTCATCCTGTCGGCGCAGGACTTCACCGGACGACCGGTCGCACGTATCCATCTGCCGGGCCGGGTGCCCCTGGGATTCCACGGGAGTTGGGTGCCCGACGCGTGACGGGCGGCGGCGGGGGCGCCGTCCCGGTCAGTTGACTGCACGGACTCGTTGACCGGCTCGATTCGGGAATATCGTTGTTGCCTGATCCTCGCCAGGAGGCCTCGGTGTCCACATCCAAGTCGCCGTCCAATGGCAGAAGGCATCAGCCGGCGACTGGGCCGCTTACGCCGCCGATGTCAGCCGCCGTGAACCGGAGAACCAGTGAAGCTACCCATCGCCATCCACCAAGCACGCCTCGGAGCAATGGAGTTCAAGGTCATCCGACCCGCCCGACCCCTGGTCCACGCAGTGCTCATCGACCACGATCGGCACCTGGACGCCTACCTCGATCAGGACGCCGCGAGGCGAATCGGCGGTCTCTGGAAGCTCGCTGCCACTTCACCGCGCTCGTTGGTCCACCTGCCGATGCGGAGGAACCGTGGACCCTCCCGCGAGCTGCCAGAAGCCGGCACACGACAGCTAGATCTCGTGCTGCTGCACCACTCGCTCCAGTTCGCACCTTCACGCTGGAAGGAAATACGAGGACGGCTCGGCCCGGGGCGTCCGCAGACCGTGACGCTGCCCGGCCAAGGACGCACCGACGAAGCCGTGATTGATCACGAGGCACGGCACTACCAGGAGAACCGGGATCTGTTCCACCAGCATCTCCACGCCGAGACCCTGTTCATGACCGGCAGCGCGAAGCTGTTCCGGGACACTGCCCGGCACTTCTTCGACGTCGCCCGAAAGGGCCCGGGATACGTCCCCGTCCATCCGAGCTACCCGCACTTCTGCACGGAGCTTCACTCCAACGACGGCGTTCTCGGCGACGCGCGCGAGATCCATATCGAGTACCGCGATCGGTGGGAGTCATGACCCCGACCGACAGGACCCCGCCGACCATGACGTTCAACGATCACCTCCAGCATCTCGCTGAGAGTGCCCTCGCATCCATCCCGGCAGCCGACGACGACACATCTACGCTGTCTCCTTCTTCATCGACAACGAGAACGACGACCCTCGTCAGCCGACCTTGACGATCGGCTACAACACGGGAACTCAGGCCAGGCGCAGCATCCAGGACGCCTCTGACCAGGCAGAAGCCCGCTGGAACTACGCCTTCTGGATCCAGAACGAGCTGACTGTGGTCGGCGACCTGACCAGCGACCCCGCCGGGGCCGCAGCTCGCCTGGAGTGGATCAGCGGCCTCGGACTTCGGTACGACGAGCCGACGGACCTCGCCGACCGGGATTCAGTCGTCGGGCCACTCGCCGCGCAGATCGAGGCCCGCTTCAACCAGACCTGCTGCCAGCTCGCCCGAACCCTCCGTGCGACCAGCGTCATCGAAAGATCCGCCGGCCGCACTGTGCCGGTAATCGTCCACGAGCTGGAGTACTACGAGGCGATCGCCCGGCAGACCGAGGCCGCCAACCCGCCCGGCCTCGCCGACGAGTTCAGCTCATGGGTCCGCCATGGCTGAGGCTTTCGTGCAGTTCCCATTGGTGCGGTGAGGAAAGGTCAGTCCTCGACCAGGACGACCTCCAGCGTGCGCGGGCCGTGCACGCCCTCCACCCGGTCCAGTTCGATGTCGCTGGTGGCCGAAGGGCCCGAGATCCAGGTCAGTGGCCGGGTCGGGTCGAGGCGCGGCATCGCCTGCGGTACGGACGCGACGACCTGTTCCGGCGCCAGGACCACACAGATGTGGTGGTCGGGTACGAGGGAGATACGGCGCCTGCCCTGGTCAGGGCCGCCGTCCAGCACGATCGTGCCGGTCTCCGCGATGGCCACCGCGCAGCCGGTGACGACGCTGTCGACCTCGTCCAACTCCTTTGCGGTGGACGCCTCCCGGTCGTGGATCCGGGTCGGATCGGCGGAGGCGAGCCACCACGGTGGCAGACCCGGCGGGACCAGCACCGTGCGGGAACCGTGCTCGGCCAGCAGACGCGTCAGCAGCTCCGCCAGCCCGGCGGAGTCGGTGCGGTGGACGACGGCCCGGTAGTCGGCCAGGTTCTCGTGCAGCAGGTCGACCATGCCGGCGTCGGGGGTGTGCGTGTCGAGATAGTCGCGCGTGACCTCGGGGGCGTCGGGCGCGTCGGCGACGGCGGCGCGGACCCGCGCCAGGATGCGCTCGCGTGAGCCGGAGCCCGAGCCCGAGCCGGAACCGGAACCGGATCCCGAGCCCGAGCCCGATCGGGGGGTGGCGGCTGCCGGGTCGGTGCTCATGAGGGCTTCTTCCGGTTCTTCTTCCACCAGTCGCGGAACGGCTCCGCCGGCATCTGCGGCAGCTCCCTGCCCCGCGTCCACGCCCCCGCGCCGGGCAGCTTCGACGGGTGCAGTCTGCGGGTCTTCGACGCGACCCGCTCCCCCGCCCCCAGTACGCCGGGATGTCCGAACACCCAGCCCGCCGCCTTCATCGCGGCCTTCTCGAGCCGGTGGCCCTTGCCGCCCTGGTCGGCGACCCGCTCCCGCAGGTGGACCAGCACCTCGGGGATGTCGATCGCGACCGGGCACACCTCGTAACAGGCACCGCACAGCGACGACGCGTACGGCAGCGAGGCGTCGATCTCGCTCTGCGTGCCCCGGAGTTGGGGGCTGAGGATCGCGCCGATCGGCCCCGGGTAGACGGAGCCGTACGCGTGCCCGCCGGCCCGCTCGTACACCGGGCAGACATTGAGACAGGCCGAGCAGCGGATGCAGCGCAGCGCCTGGCGGCCGACCTCGTCGGCGAGGGTGTCGGTGCGGCCGTTGTCGAGCAGGACGAGGTGGAAGGTCTGCGGCCCGTCGCCGTCGGCGGTGCCCGTCCACGTCGAGGTGTACGGGTTCATCCGCTCGGCCGTCGACGAGCGCGGCAACGTCTGGAGAAACACCTCCAGATCCCGCCAGCTCGGCACCACCTTCTCGATGCCCACCACGGAGATCAGTGTCTCGGGCAGCGTCAGACACATCCGGCCGTTGCCCTCGGACTCGAAGACCACGAGCGTGCCGGTCTCGGCGACCATGAAGTTGGCGCCGGAGATCCCGACCTTCGCCCGCAGGAACTTCTCCCGGAGATGGAGCCGCGCGGCCTCGGCGAGATCCGCCGGGATGTCGGAGAGCCCGTCGGGCGCGGCGCGCCCCCAGTCGGCCATCTTCTCGCGGAAGATGTCGCGGATCTCGGCGCGGTTGCGGTGGATGGCGGGGACGAGGATGTGAGAGGGCCGGTCGTCGCCGAGCTGGACGATCAGTTCGGCGAGGTCGGTCTCGTACGCCGCGATGCCCTCGGCCTCCAGGGCCTCGTTGAGGCCGATCTCCTGGGTGGCCATGGACTTGACCTTGACGACCTCGCTCTCGCCGGTGGCCTTGACCAGATCGGTGACGATCCGATTGGCCTCGTCGGCGTCGGCCGCCCAGTGGACGGTGCCGCCCGCCTCGGTGACCCGGGTCTCCAACTGGACGAGATAGCGGTCGAGATGGCGCAGCGTGTGGTCTTTGATCTGCTTCCCGGCCTCGCGCAGCTCGGCCCAGTCGGCGAGTTCGGCCACCGCCTTGGCGCGCTTGTCGCGGATGGTGTGGGTGGCGTGACGCAGATTGCCGCGCAGGGTCTTGTTGTGCACGGCCTCCTTGGCCGCCTGCGGGAAGGACGGCATACCGACGAACGTCCCGCTCATACGAGGGGCTCCTCTCGGGTGCTCGCCAGAATGTCGGCGAGATGCAGGGCGCGCAGCGGCGCTTCCTCCCGGCGCAGGACGCCCTCGATGTGCATCAGACAGGAGTTGTCGGCGCCGCACAGGACGTCGGCGCCGGTGGAGACGGCGTTGCTGACCTTGTCCTGGCCCATGGCGGTGGATACGTCAGCGTTCTTGACGGCGAAGGTGCCGCCGAATCCGCAGCATTCGTCGGCGCCGGGCAGTTCGCGCAGCTCCAGTCCTTCGACGGCCTCGAGCAGTCGGCGGGGTCTGTCCCCGAGGCCGAGGAGGCGCAGGCCGTGGCAGGACGGGTGATAGGTCACCGTGTGCGGGAAGTAGGCGCCGACGTCGGTCACTTCGAGGACGTCGACGAGGAATTCGGTCAGCTCGTAGGTGCGGGTGGCCAGGGAGGCGGCGGAGGCGTCGCCGATCTTCGGGTAGTGCTGCCTGACCATCGCGGCACAGGATCCCGAGGGGGTCACCACGTACTCGTACCCCTCGAAGGCGGCGGCCGTGCGGCGTACGAGCGGCTCGGTCTCCTTGCGGTAGCCGGTGTTGAACTGGGGCTGGCCGCAACAGGTCTGTGCCTCGGGGAAGTCGACCTCCACTCCGAGGCGTTCGAGGAGCCGCACGGTCGCGATCCCGGTGGACGGATACACCGCGTCGTTGACGCAGGTGACGAAGAGTGCGACACGCATGGCCGGAGCATATGCGGTGCCCTGCGGCGAACGTAAGACCCGCGCAGACATCCGATGTATCGACGGGCTGGGGCGGTGCTCGGCCCCACGAGGCAGACCCATGAGGCAGACCCATGAGGCAGACTCGGCCCGGTGAGACAGATTCTTGTGATCGGCATCGGCGCGGGCGACCCGGATCAACTGACCCTCCAGGCGGTCAAGGCACTGAACCGGGTGGACGTGTTCTTCCTCCTCGACAAGGGCGAGGCGAAGGCGGACCTGATCCGACTGCGGCACGACATCCTCGCCGAGCACATCACGGACGGCCGGGACTACCGGCTGGTCGAGGCCCGCGATCCGGACCGCGACCGGACGGCCGGCGGCGCCGACTACTCCCCCGCGGTCGGCGACTGGCGCAGCCGGCGCGCCGACATCTACGAGCGGATGATCACCGACGAGCTGGGCGAGGACCAGGTGGGGGCGTTCCTGGTGTGGGGCGATCCCGCGCTGTACGACTCCACGCTCGGCATCCTGGACGAGATCCTGGCGCGCGGCACGGTCGGCTTCGAGCACGAGGTGATCCCCGGCATCAGCAGCGTCTCGGCCCTGCTCGCCAAGCACCGCACGGGGCTGAACCGGGTGGCGCGCCCGGTGCAGATCACCACGGGCCGGCGGCTGGCACAGGCGTGGCCGGAGGGGGTGGACGACGTGGTGGTGATGCTGGACGGACATCAGTCGTTCCGCCACTACCTGGCGGAGGACCCGGTCATCCACTGGGGCGCGTACGTCGGGACCGCGGACGAGATCCTGGTGTCGGGGCGGCTGTCGGAGGTCGCGGACCGGATCGTGGAGCTACGGGCGGAGGCGCGCGCCCGCAAGGGCTGGATCATGGACACGTATCTGCTGCGTCGGGACTGAGCCCCAACCGGGCGAGTGCGGTGCGTACGTCGGGTACGTGCGGTACACCCTCAGGCGCGGGTGGCCGTTCGACCATCACCACGGGCAGGCCGAGTTCACGGGCGGCGGTGAGTTTCGCGGCGGTGGCCGATCCCCCACTGTCCTTGGTGACGAGGACGTCGACGCGGTGTTCGAGCAGCAGCGCCCGCTCGCCTTCGACGGTGTACGGGCCCCGGTCGAGCAGGATGTGCGTGCTGCGTGGCAGGGGCGGCTCGGGCGGTTCCACCGTACGTACGACGAAGTGCAGCCCGTCCAGTTCGGGGCCCGCGAAGGCGGCGAGACCCTGGCGGCCGGTGGTGAGGAAGACCCGGGTCCCGAGCGCGGGAAGTCGCGCGG
The DNA here is from genome assembly GCF_045040295.1 of Streptomyces sp. NBC_01506. NCBI lineage: Bacteria > Bacillati > Actinomycetota > Actinomycetes > Kitasatosporales > Streptomycetaceae > Streptomyces > Streptomyces sp. NBC_01506. The sequence goes on from NZ_CP109422.1 coordinate 1,080,313, forward strand.
CGGCGTCCGCGAGCGAGCGGGCGGGGTGGCGGCGGTCTTGTGGGTGGGCGGGCCAACCGGGGCGGCGCAGCGCGAACAGGTCGGTGGCGGAGGCAGCCACCGCCCGGGCGGCGTGGGTGCTGATGGTGGCGGCGAAGGGGTGCGTGGCGTCCACGAGGACGTCGATACGGTGCGCACGGAGCCACGCGGCGAGCGCGTCGGGCCCACCGAAGCCGCCGACACGGACGTCCCCGGCCGCGGGGGTGCCGGGGTTGGTGACGCGCCCGGCGAGTGAGGTGGTGACACGCACGTGGGGGGCTTCGGCGGCGAGCGCGTCAGCCAGGTGCCGGGCTTCGGCGGTGCCTCCGAGGATCAGCACGCGCAGGTCATCGGGCATATGAGGGAGGTTACGGGGTGGTGGGTGCAGTGGGGTGTGGTGGGACTCGGCTGCCGGGGCGCCCATCTGGGGTCATGTCCTCAACGGGCCGTCATAGCATGGCACTTCGGGAACGGCGACGGGTCAGGCGCCGTCGTTGATCGGGAGGGCCAGGGGTCATCAAGCACCGCATCGCAGTCGTGTTCGGGATCACACAGGGAAGCGGTTATCTGCTCTCCCCGCGCGTGGTCCTCACCGCGCGGCATCTCGTGAACGAGAACGTGAGAACGACCGTCGTCGTGCCGGGTGGGCGCGGCCTTGTACTCTGCCGGATCTTGTGGGCCGGTAGCGCCCAGGAGGGCGACGCGGCCCTGCTCATCGCGGACGAGAACCTGGTGACCGCCGAGGCCGCGAGGGCGTTCCAGTCCAACCGGTTCGGCCGCGTCGGCGGTATCGCCCCGCTGTTGGACTGCTATGCCCTCGGATATCCCCAAGTGCAGCGGTACGGCGGCCAGAAGCTGGACACCGAGCAGTTCCTCGGCACGATCAAGCCGGGTTCAGGGAGCGTGCGCGGCGAGTACGTCTTGGAGGGGACCGGTACTCCCCCGGCGGTGCGGAACGACGGGGACTCACCGTGGGCCGGGATGTCCGGCGCGCCGGTCTTCGCCCACGGACGCCTCATTGGCGTGGTGACCAAAGACTCCGCAGGCTGGCAGCACGGCCGGCTCAACGCGGTACCCCTGTTCAAGCTGTTCTCCGGGACCACCTTCGCCGACGTCTACCGAGTCAACTTCGGCAAGTCCATGCACTTCACCCTGGTGCGCCAAACCCCGCACCACTCGGCCGAGTTCGAGGACCGGTACCGCGCCTATATCGCGGAGACATTCGGCGAACTGAGCATCTTCGGCCTCGACTTCAGCCGGTCCGAACACGCCCAGTGGCCGCTCGACTCCGCCTACCTCAGTCTCGAACTCGTCCATGGCCACGGAGAAGGCGGGGAGGGCGAGGCTTCCGAGCGCGGCCGGGTCGAGACCGCCCTGCGGGACCGGCGGCGCGTGCTGCTGCGCGGCGCGGCCGGGTCCGGCAAGACCACCCTCGTGCAGTGGCTGGCCGTGAACGCCGCGCGGGACTCCTTCGGTGGGTCGCTCGCCCACCTCGCTGGACATATCCCCGTCGTCCTGCCCCTGCGCACCCTGGTACGCGGCGCGGCGCTGCCCGCTCCGGCGGAATTCCTCAGTGCGGCAGGGCATCCGCTGAGCCCACCCGAAGGGTGGATGGACGAGGTACTCACGGAAGGGCGCGGACTGCTTCTCGTTGACGGCGTGGACGAGATGCCGGAGGCGGACCGCGCGCGGACGAAGGAGTGGCTGCTCAAGCTGCTCGCCGCCTATCCGCGCACGGCAGTGGTGGTGACCACCCGGCCGACGGCGGTGGACGACGGGTGGCTGAACCGCAAGGAATTCACCGAGTTCCAGTTGCTGCCCATGAACCATGGGGACGTCACCGCGTTCGTACGGCGCTGGCACCACGCGGCACGCTCGGTCACCTCGCGCGCGTCCGAGCGAGCCGAACTCGAAGCGTACGAGGCGCAGTTGTTCTCCACCCTGCCCCGCAAGCAGGACTTGGCCCGGCTCGCCACCAACCCCCTCATGTGCGCGATGATCTGCGCGCTGCACCGCGACCGGCGGGGGTTCCTGCCCGACAGCAGGATGAAGCTGTACGGAGCGGCTTTGACGATGCTCCTGGTCCGGCGCGACCACGAACGGGCGATCGGGGAGCCGGAGGGTCTGACGGTCTCCGAGGAAGGGCAGCAGAAAATCCTCCAGGAGATCGCGTACTGGATGATCCGCAACGGGATCGTGGAGGCGGAGCAGAAGGACGTGATCGCGCTGGTCTCCCGCATCCTGCCGGCCATGCCACAGGTCGCGGCACCCGAGGACGCCCCACGGGTCTTCCGCTTCCTGCTGCACCGAAGCGGCGTCCTGCGGGCGCCTACGGCCGGCACGGTGGACTTCATTCATCGGACGTTTCTGGACTATCTAGGGGCACGGGCGGCCGTCGAGGCCCAGGACATCAACATGATCGCCGCGCACGCCCACGAGCCCCAGTGGGAGGACATCGTCTGGATGGCTGTCGGCCACGCCAGGGACACTGAACGGGCGGCATTACTGAAGCAGCTCGTGGCCAAGGGAGATGAGGTTCCCGAGTCCTCCCACGACATCAAGGTCCGGATCCATCTGCTGGCCGCCGCCAGTCTGGAGCACGCGACGAGTCTCGATCCGAGGGTCCGCGCCGAAGTGGAACAGCGGGCCGCCGCGCTGATCCCGCCGACGAACAGTGACGAGGCGGAGTGGTTGTCCTACGTCGGCCCTCTCGTGCTGGATCTGCTGCCGGGCCCCGAGGGGCTGTCGGACGACGAAGCGACGGCCGTGGTGACGACCGCTCGAATGATCGGCGGCGATCACGCGTTGCATCTGCTTGGCACGTACGCGGAGCACCAGGCGCACGACATCAGGGCCGAACTCGCCCACGCCTGGCAGTCCTTCGAGGCGAGAGCTTTCGCCGAACTCGTGCTTTCCCGCACCGACGTCACTGACGTGCGCATCTTCGTCCACACCGCGGAACAGCTCGCCGCTCTGCACCTCGTGGGGGCCGTGCCCGAAGTCTCGTTCTTCGGCGACTTGAGTCCCGAAGAGATGGCGAGCGCCACCGGAGCGGTGGGGGCCGGCCGGGTCGATGTCGTCGACAACGAGCGGCTGAAGAATCTCAGGGCACTCGGCGACAGGGCCACCTTGTTGACCTATCTGAACTTGGTGGCATGTCATGAGGTAGACGACTACAGCGGCCTGGCACAACTCGGCCTGTCACAACTCAGACTGCACGGCCTGCGTTTCTCACACACGCTGTCCGGGCTCGATGCCCTCACGAACCTCCGCACACTCACGCTCGGCACGACCAGCAGCTCCTCCGAGACGGGCATCCTGGCCCTGCCCGCCAGCCTGCCCCCTCTTCCGTCCATCACTCAACTCCGCCTCGTCCCACGGATCGAGCGGGACACCGACGCCGGCCGACTCCGCGAGCTGTTCCCGAACCTGCGAGTGCTGTTCCTGAATCTGGAGGTGGACGAGCGCGCCGACGTCACCGTGGACCTCTCGGCTCTGACCTGGGTTCCCGAGATCAGACTCCGTAATCCGGGTAGAACCGTACGTATCAAGGGTGATCACCTCTTGTCCATCCGCCACGAATCCGAACAGGCCCCTTCATGACCCCCGCCGACCTCCCCCGCATCGACCTCACCCAAGCCGTCCAGGTCATCCGCGACCAGCTCATGGCCGCCGCCACGCACGGCGCCGGCCAGGACCTCCGCTTCGATGTGGGCGAGATCCAGATGGAGTTCGCCGTCGAGCTACGCCACGACTCCCGTGTCAGCGGCGGCGTCAAAGCATGGGTGCTCTCCGCCGACGCCGACACCGGGCGCGGCTCGGCGCACACCCACAAGGTGGCGTTCACGCTGAAGCCCAAGAACGCCCGGACCGGCGGAGACTGGGAGATCGGCAACGACGGGCCCGACGCCGACATCTCCGCTTTCGGTACGGGCGAATAGAGAGCCCGATTACGCACCCCACCCCGCCTGTTCCCCGCCCACCCGCTCCGCCACGATCCGCTTCCCGTAACCCGACGCGTGGTACGCCTCCACCGGGTCCGCGTCCGCGCCCAGTTCGGCGCGGACCTCGGCCACCAGCGGGCGTACGTCCGTGTTGTAGGCGTCCATCAGCGCCGCGTTCGCCGCCAGGACGTCGCCGTCCCGCTGGGCGGCGGCCAGGGCCTCGGCGTCCACCAACAGGGCCTTCGCCGTGGCTTCCTGGACGTTCATCACCGAGCGGATGACCGCGGGGACCTTCTCCTCGATGTTGTGGCACTGGTCGAGCATGAAGGCGATGTCCGGGGTGAAGCCGCCGCCCCGGATCACCTCGTACATGATCCGGAAGAGTTGGAACGGGTCGGCGGCGCCGGCCATCAGGTCGTCGTCCGCGTAGAAGCGGGAGTTGAAGTCGAAGCCGCCGAGCTTTCCCTCCCGCAGCAGGATCGCGACGATGAACTCGATGTTCGTGCCGGGAGCGTGGTGCCCGGTGTCCACGACGACCTGGGCCTTCTCGCCGAGGCGCAGACAGTGGGCGTACGCCGTGCCCCAGTCGGGGACATCGGTGGCGTAGAAGGCGGGCTCGAAGAGTTTGTACTCCAGCAGCATCCGCTGGTCGTCGCCCAGCCGTTCGTACACGGCCGCCAGCGCCTCGGAGAGCCGGTCCTGGCGAGCGCGGATGTCGTCCTGACCCGGGTAGTTGGTGCCGTCGGAGAACCACAACTTGAGGTCCCGTGACCCCGTCGCGTCCATGATGTCGACGCACTCCATCAGGTGCCCGAGTGCCTTGCGGCGCACCGTCGCGTCCGGGTGGCAGACGCTGCCGAGCTTGTAGTCGTCGTCCTGGAACACATTGGCGTTGACCGTGCCGAGCCGCACGCCGCGCTCTCGGGCGTACGCGGCGAGTGCGCCGTAGTCGGGGACCTTGTCCCAGGGGATGTGGAGCGCGACGGTGGGCGCGACGCCGGTGTGGGCGTGTACGCGGGCCGCGTCGTCCAGTTTCTCCTCGGGGGTACGGGGGACTCCGGGCCGGGCGAAGACCTTGAACCGGGTCCCGCTGTTGCCGTACGCCCAGGACGGCGTCTCGACGGCCTGAGTCGCGAGGACCGCCCGCACAGCGGAGATGTCGGATCGGCTCGTCATCTCTCAACGCTCCATTCGCAGACCATGAATCGATTCATCAAGGCCGATGATGAGCTGGGCCAACCAGCCTGTCAAGGCCCCGACTCGACCACCGTTGAGGTATCACCCCTCCCCACCGAACGGACGAGGGTTTCCTGTGCACGCCCATTGACGCGAACCGCTCCACCCGTCTAGCTTCCGGAAAAGTTGAATCCTTTCATGAGTGAGTCACTGACACCGCTGTCCACACAGCCCCGCCGAGGAGCCCGCCATGGAAAAGCCCGACAAGGGCCCGGCCCCTGTCCTGGCGCTGAGGGGAGTCTCCAAATCCTTCGGAGCCGTACGGGCCCTGCACGACGTCTCCCTGGATCTGCGGCCCGGTGAGATCCACGCCCTGGCCGGTGAGAACGGTGCGGGCAAGTCCACCCTCATCAAAACCCTCGCCGCAGTCCACCGTCCCGACGAGGGAGACATACTGCTCGCCGGGGAACGCGTCGTCTTCCACGGGCCCGCCGACGCCCGGGACGCCGGGATCGCCGTCATCTATCAGGAGCCGACACTCTTCCCCGATCTCTCCATCGCCGAGAACATCTTCATGGGTCGCCAGCCCCGGCGCTCAGCCGGACGTATCGACCGCAAGGCCGTCCACCGCGCGACGGCCGCACTGATGAGCAGGCTCGGGGTGGCGCTCGATCCGCAGCGCCCCGCGCGCGGACTGTCCATCGCGGACCAGCAGATCGTGGAGATCGCCAAGGCGCTCTCCTTCGACGCGCGCGTCCTGATCATGGACGAGCCCACGGCCGCGCTCACCGGCGGCGAGACCGCCCGACTCTTCACCGTCGTACGGACGTTGCGGGCGGAGGGTGCCGCCGTGCTGTTCATCTCGCACCGGCTGGAGGAGATCTTCGGCCTCTGCTCGCACGTCACCACGCTGCGCGACGGCCGCCTTGTCGCCTCCGAACCGCTCGACGGGCTCACCGAGGACGACCTCGTGCGCCGTATGGTCGGCCGCGATCTGGACGATCTGTATCCCAAGGCGGCGGCCGAGCCCGGCTCGACGGCGCTGTCCGTGAGCCGGCTGACCCGCGAAGGTGTCTTCACGGACGTCTCGTTCGAGGTACGGCGCGGTGAGATCGTCGCCCTGGCCGGACTCGTCGGCGCGGGACGCAGCGAAGTCGCGCAGGCCGTCTTCGGCGTGGACCGCTCGGACGCGGGCGAGGTGAAGGTCGACGGCCGTGTCCTGCCCGCCGGTTCACCGACCGCCGCGATGGACGCCGGGCTCGCGCTCGTCCCCGAGGACCGGCGGCTGCGCGGACTGGTCATGGAGATGTCCATCGAACGGAACATCGGTCTGACCGGGCTGCGCGGTGTGCGCCGCCGCGGACTGGTCAGCCGGGCGCTCGAACGCGGGCGCGCCGCCGACTGGGCGGTGAAACTCCAGCTCAAGTACAACAAGCTGACCGATCCGGTGTCCGTCCTGTCCGGCGGCAATCAGCAGAAGGTCGTCCTCGCGAAGTGGCTGGCGACCGATCCGGCCGTACTCATCGTGGACGAGCCCACGCGCGGCATCGACGTCGGTACGAAGGCCGAGGTCCACCGGCTGCTCTCGTCCCTGGCCGCGGACGGACTCGCCGTCCTGATGGTGTCGTCCGATCTCCCCGAGGTGCTGCGCATGGCCGACCGGATCCTCGTGATGCACGAAGGACGGCTCACCGCCGAGATACCCCGTGAGCGGGCGACGGAGGAGACCGTGATGGCCGCGGCCACCGGACGTACGGCGGCAAAGGAGCCGACGCCATGACCACCACCCTCGGCAAGCCCGACCCGGGGACCCCACAAGCCCCCGCCTCCGCCCCCGCCGACGAACGCCGGTCGGCCCGGTCACTCGTGGACGCCGTCTTCCGTGCCCGGGAGATCGCGATCGGCGGCGCGCTCGCGCTGCTGATCCTCGGTACCTGGATCGCCAACCCCGGCTTCCTGGACGACCAGGGCATCAAGGACCTGCTTCTCAACTCCTCGATCCTGGTCCTGCTCGCCGTCGGTCAGTCCGTCGTCGTGATCACCCGCAACATCGACCTGTCGGTCGGCTCGGTCGTCGGACTCACGGCCTTCGCGTGCGGCAACTTCGTCTCCGGCACCGACCACAGCGCGCTCACCGTCGTCCTGCTCGGCATCGCCCTCGGCACCGTCTGCGGACTGGTCAGCGGCGCGCTCGTCAGCTTCGGCCGGGTGCCCGCGCTCGTGGTGACGCTCGGCATGCTCTACATCATCCAGGGCATCGACCACGCCTGGGCGCACGGCGAGCAGATCAACGCGGTCAACGTGCCCGACGGCGTGCTCGCGCTCGGCTCCGACAGTGTCCTCGGCATTCCGTATCTGCCGCTGATCTCCGCCGCCGTACTGGCCGCGACCGGCTACTTCCTGCGTACGTACCGCAGCGGACGTGAGCTGTACGCGATCGGGTCGAGCCCGGACGCCGCACAACTGGCGGGGATTCCCGTACGGCGCCGGATCCTGGCCGCCTACGCGTTCTCCGGCGCGATCGCGGGCTTCGCCGGCGCGCTGTGGCTCGCCCGCTTCGGCACCGTCGTCGCGGACGCGGCCAACGGCTGGGAGCTGACCGTCGTCAGCGCCGTCGTCGTCGGCGGCGTCGCCATCACGGGCGGCACGGGCAGCGTCTGGGGCGCGGCGCTCGGCGCGCTGCTGCTCACCACCATCGGCAGCGCGCTCGTCGTCCTCAAGGTCGACTCCTTCTGGCAGCAGGCCATCACGGGTGTGCTGCTGCTCGCGGCCATCACCACCGACCGCGTCTTGCAGGTGCGTACCACCAGCGCGCTCAGGAAGAGGAGCCGACGATGACGACCGCACTCACGAAGTATCTGCGCTGGGACACGGCCGTCGGGATTCTGCTGATCGCGGTCTTCCTCGCCGGCAGTGGCACCACGGAGGGGTTCGCCAACACGGACAATCTCTCGGCCGCGCTCGGTGATGTGTCGGAGATCGCACTGATCGCGCTGCCGATGACCCTGCTGGTGGTCGCCGGGCAGGTCGATCTCTCCGTCGCCTCGATGCTGGGGCTGTCGAGCGCGCTCGCCGGTTCGCTGTGGCAGGCGGGCTTCGCCTTCGAACTGATCGTGCCCATCTGTCTGTTGGCGGGTGCCGTCGGCGGGCTGCTGAACGGCTGGCTCGTCACCCGGGTCGGGCTGCCGTCGCTGGCCGTCACCATCGGCACGCTCACGCTGTACCGGGGGCTGGCGTCGGTCATCCTCGGCGACGAGGCGGTGGCCGACTTCCCTCAGACGTACGCCAAGTACGCGGCGTATACGGAGACGGTGCCCGGCACGTTCGTCCCGTATCCGGTCGCGCTGTTCGCCGTGCTGGCCGTCGTCACGGCGATCGCCCTGCACTGCACGGGCTTCGGCCGTTCGCTGTTCGCGATCGGCGCCCAGGAGGACGCCGCGTGGTTCGCCGGCATCCGCGTCAAGCGGCTCAAGCTGGTGCTGTTCGTGGTGTCGGGTCTCGTCGCGTCGTTCGCCGGGATCGTCTACACCCTGCGTTACGGCAGCGCGCGCGCCGACAACGGGCTCGGTCTCGAACTGGTCGTCATCGCCTCGGTGTTGCTCGGCGGCGTCGACTTCGACGGCGGCAAGGGCACGCTGGGCGGCGCTGTCGCGGGTGTGCTGCTGATCGGGCTTCTCACGAATCTGCTGACCCTCAACGACATCTCCAACGAGATCCAGGTGATCGTCACCGGTCTGCTGCTCGTCACGTCCGTGCTGACGCCCCGGATCATCGCCGTGCTCACGGAGCGCCGGCACCGGCGCAAGGCGGCGGAGGAATCCGTCCCGGTCTCCGCCGCGCTCTGACTTCCGCCCTCCGACTTCCGCGCTCCGACTTACGGCTCCGACTTACGGCTCCGACTTATGGCTCCGACTTCCCTTTTCCGACCCTCCCGAAAGGCATCCACCATGCTGTCGCAAGCCCGTACCCGACACCGCGCCGTCGCCGCGTCCGCCGCGCTCTGCGCCCTGACGCTCGCCGTGACCGGCTGCTCGGGAACCACCAAGGACTCCGTCAAGGAGGACGGCCCGGCCACGTCGGACAACGCCAAGGCGAATCCGGACGCCCCGCTCAAGAAGGGCCTGAAGATCGCCTTTCTGCCCAAGCAGATCAACAACCCGTACGAGAAGATCGTCGACGACGCGGGCATCGCGGCGGCCGGGGACATCGGCGCCACCGGCAAGGAGGTCGGTCCTTCCACCGCGAACGCGTCCTCGCAGGTGTCGTACATCAACACCCTGATCCAGCAGAAGCAGGACGCGATCCTGATCGCGGCCAACGACCCCAACGCGGTGTGCGGCCCGCTCAAGCAGGCCATGAAGCAGGACATCAAGGTCGTCGCGTACGACTCCGACACCGCGAAGGACTGCCGTCAACTCTTCATCAACCAGGCCAGCTCCGAAGAGATCGGCCGCAGCCAGGTCCGCAACATCGCCAAGCAGCTCGGCAACAAGGGCGAGATCGCGATCCTGTCGGCCACGCAGAACGCGACGAACCAGAACACCTGGATCGAGTTCATGAAGGACGAGCTGACGAAGCCCGCCTACAAGGACATGAAGCTCGTCAAGGTCGCGTACGGGGACGACGACGACCAGAAGTCGTTCCAGGAGACGCAGGGGCTCCTCAAGGCGTATCCGAACCTGAAGGGCATCATCTCGCCGACGACGGTCGGCATCGCCGCCGCGGCACGCTACATCAGCGACTCCTCCTACAAGGGGAAGGTCGTCCTCAACGGCCTCGGCACACCGAACCAGATGCGCGAGTACATCGAGAACGGCACGCTCGACCAGTTCTCGCTGTGGAACCCGAAGGAGCTGGGCTACCTCGGTACGTACGCGGCGGCGGCCCTGGCGTCCGGGCAGATCACCGGGGCCGAGGGCGAGCGGTTCCAGGCCGGTGACCTGGGCGAGTACACGGTCGGCAAGGACGGTGAGGTCATTCTCGGCCCGCCCACGGTCTTCGACGCCAAGAACATCGGCGACTTCGACTTCTGAGGTCCCCCCATGCCCCGTGTGTGCTTTGTACTGAAGGTGAGACAGCGGCGGCTGGCCGAGTACCGCGAGCGTCACCGGGCCGTCTGGCCCGACATGCTCGCGGCACTCGGCGCCGCGGGCTGGCGCGACTACTCGCTCTTTCTGCGCGACGACGGGCTGTTGGTCGGCTATCTGGAGACCGACGACTTCGCCGCCGCGCGGGCCGCGATGGCGGCGACGGACGTCAACGCCCGCTGGCAGGCGGAGATGGCGCCGTACTTCGAGGCGCTGGAGGGGGCGGGACCGGACGACGCGATGGTGCCGCTCACCGAGATCTTCCATCTCGACTGAACAGAGAGTGAGCGCAGCACCATGACCGCACCGACCACCACCCCTCGCCGCCCCCGCATCGGTCTTGTCTCCGGCGGACTCGGCGCGTACTGGCCCCAGTTCCCCAATCTACTTCCCCAACTCAAGTGCTCCGCACAGCGGGTGACGGACCGTCTGACCGAGTTCGACGCCGAGGTGGTGGACGTCGGATTCATCTCCGACGCCGAGGAGGGCGCGGCGGCGGCCGAGAAGCTGCGCGCCGCCGACTGCGATCTGATCGTCGGCTTCCTCACCACCTATATGACGGCCACCATGCTGGTGCCCGTCGCCCAGCGCAGCGGCGCGCCGGTGCTGCTCATCAATCTCCAGCCCACCGAGGCGATGGACCACGCGGCGTTCGGCACCGGTGAGTGGCTGGCGTACTGCGGCGCCTGTCCCCTGCCGGAGATGGCGAACGCCTTCGAACGGGTCGGGGTGCCCTTCCGCTCCGTCTCCGGGTATCTGGAGGACGAGCGGGCGTGGGAGCGGATCGGCCGGTGGATCAAGGCCGCCGGGGTACGTGGCGTGCTGCGCACCGGCCGGCACGGTCTGATGGGCCATCTGTATCCGGGCATGTACGACGTGTCGACGGATCTGACGATGGTGCCGGCGAATCTCGGCGGCCATGTGGAGGTCCTGGAGTTCGACGATCTGCGCGTACGGGCCTTGAAGGCCGACGACACGGCGGTGGCGGCCAAGCTGGCCGCCACCCACGCCGCGTTCGAGATCGCGGACTCCGTGGTCGAGGAGGACCTGCTGTGGGCGGCCAGGGTGTCGGTCGGTCTCGACCGGCTGGTGGACGATTTCGGGCTCGACTCGCTGGCGTACTACCACCGGGGTCTGGAGGGTGAGATCCACGAACGCCTCGGCGCGGGCATGATCCTCGGTTCCTCGCTGCTGACCGCGCGTGGCGTCCCCACCTGCGGGGAGTACGAGCTGCGCACGTCACTCGCGATGCTGATCACGGACCGGCTGGGCGCGGGTGGCACCTTCACCGAGCTCCAGGCGCTGAACTTCCGCGACGGTGTGGTCGAGATGGGCCACGACGGACCGGCCAATCCGACCGTCTGCGCGCGCCGCCCGGTGCTGCGCGGGCTCGGTGTCTACCACGGCAAGCGCGGCTGGGGCGTGTCCGTGGAGTGCGATGTACGGCAGGGGCCGGTCACACTGGTAGGACTCGGCCAGTCCAGGGACGGTCGCTACAGGCTGGTCGCCGCGGTGGGTAAGGTGGTCGAAGGCCCGCTGCTGGAAATCGGCAACACCACCTCGCGTGTCGACTTCGGCCGCGACCCGGGCGAGTGGACCGACGCGTGGAGTGCGAGCGGAGTGGGACACCACTGGGCGCTCGCCACCGGCGACATCCTTCCGGAGCTGCGCGCACTGGGCGGTCTGAGCGGTCTGGAGCTGGTGGAGGTCACTGACTGATGGCGCAATCGGTGGGTATCAAGGACGTCGCCCGAGTTGCGGGCGTCTCTGTCGGCACGGTGTCGAACGTGATCAACCGGCCGGAGTCGGTGGCCGAGGAGACGCGGGCGAGAGTGCTGTCCACCATCGAGCGGCTGGGCTACGTACGCAGTGAGTCGGCCCGCCATCTGCGGGCGGGCCGCAGCCGTATCATCGCGCTGCTGGTGCTCGACATGGCCAACCCCTTCTTCGTGGACGTGGCCACCGGCGCCGAGCGGGTGGCGCGGGGGTCCGGGCTGGGGGTGATGCTCTGCAACAGCGCGCAGAGCAGCAGCGAGGAGGCCGAGTATCTGGGTCTCTTCAGCGAGCAGCGGGTGCGCGGCGTGCTGATCACACCGACCGACGAGACCGGCCGGAATCTGGAGACCTTCCGGCGCCAGGACATCCCGTTCGTCTTCGTGGACCGGGTGGTGCCGAGCGACGAGGGCTGTTCGGTGTCCGTGGACGATGTCACCGGCGGGGCGCTCGCGATGCGTCATCTCCTCGCCCAGGGGCACACCGACATCGCGTACGTGTCCGGGCCGCTGCATCTGTCGCAGTGCCGTGACCGGCGGGCGGGCGCGCTGCTGGCGCTGGAGGAGGCCGGGCTGCCGGCCGACCGGCTGCGGGTGGTGGAGGCGGAGCGGCTGGACGTGTCGGCGGGACGTGACTCCGGCGCGCGGCTGCTGGGGATGCACAGCAGGCCGAGCGCGGTGTTCTGCGCGAACGATCTGCTGGCTCTGGGGGTGCTCCAGTCGATGTACGGGGCGGGGGTCGCCGTCCCCGACGAGATGGCGCTGGTGGGGTACGACGACATCGAGTTCGCTTCGGCAGCCGCCGTGCCGCTGACGTCGGTGCGACAGCCGGCCGCGCAGATGGGGCGGCTGGCGGCGGAGCTGCTGATCGAGGAGACGGGCGAGTCGGCGGGTGAGCACCGGCACCAACGGATCGTGCTTCAGCCGGAGTTGGTGGTGCGGGAGTCCTCGATGCCGCGCGCCGGCGGCGGGCACCGGAGCTGACGCTCCGTCACCATGCGCCTGTGTCCTCGATCGCCGGGCGGGCTGTTTCAAGCCCGTCCGGCGATCGAGGGCAGCCTCCGGGTCAGCCGCGCGCCACGAAGTCCCATGCGCCGTGGGCCGCGCGGTAGATCTGGAAGCCGGGCTCCGTACGGAGATACGTCGCGCCCTTCGGCGCGGTCACCTTGTCCCGCCGGTCGGCCGGCACATGGACCTCCGCGCTCGAGCCGACCGGCACCTTCACGGTCAGCCGCAGGTCACGGCCCACCTTGGACCAGGCGACCGAGGCCGGTCCGCGTACCGTACGGATCGCCGTGCGCGCCCAACTGACACCGGTGCGGGCGTCGGGGCGGACGGTGAAGGTGCGGTAGCCGTCGTCACCGGGGCGCAGACCGGCGACGTTCTCGTACAGCCACTGCGTGACGGTGCCCTGGAAGTAGTGGTCGCGGGAGCGGGAGTCGAGGTGCCACATCTCCCACATGGTGTCGGCGCCGTTGTCGAACCAGTAGCCCCAACTCGGGTAGCCGCGCTGGGTGGCGATGGCATGGGCGATGTCCGGGTGGCCGTGCGCGGACAGGACGCGCAGCAGCACGCTGGTGCCGAGCGCGCCGGTGTTGAGGTGGTTGCCGCGTTCGGTGATGTCGGCGACGAGGCTGTCCACGACGGAGGCGCGGGCGCCGGCGGGGACGAGGCCGAAGGCGAGCGGGATCGCGTTGGAGGTCTGCCGGTAGTCCGGGTCCTTCGAGGTGCTGTAGTGCCCGGCATCGTTGAGGAACTCCGCGTTCAGGGCGTCCTTGAGGCCGGCCGCGGCGGTGCGGTAGCGCTCCGACACGTCGTCGTGGCCCAGCAGTTCACCCATCTCGGCGGTGTTCACCAGGGCGCGGTACAGATAGGCGGTGGCCGTCAGCCGGGTGTCCTCGGGCGGGTTGCCCCCGTAGCCGGGCGGCAGATAGTCGCCGAGGGCGGTGATGGCGAGACCGTCCACGAGACGGTCCAGCTCCCAGTCCAGATAGCGGGTCAGCACCGGCCAGTGCTGCCGGGCGACGCGGTCGTCGCCGTACACCCGGTACATCTCGCGTACCAGGAACGGGTAGACCGTGGTCCACTCGGGTGACGGGCCGAGGTCGCCGTAACCCCAGCCGCCGCTCGGGACGATCACCGGCAGTTGTCCGTCGGCGTTCTGACTGTCTTTCAGATCGTCCAGCCACTTGTCCAGGAAGCGCTGGACGTCGAAGGCGTACGCGAGGGTGGGCGCGCCGAGCTGGGCGTCGCCGGTCCAGCCGTTCTTCTCGTACATGGGGGTGTCGGTCGGGATGCCGTGCAGGTTGTTCAGCAGCGTGCGCCGCATCGCCTTGTCCAGCGTCTCGTAGAACGGCTCGGAGCACGAGAACGCGCTGACCTCGTCCACCTTGGTGTGCACGGTCCGGCCGAGTACGTCGGCGGGCTCGGGCCGGGTGGGCAGGCCCTCGATCTGGACGTAGCGGAAGCCCTTGTACGAGAACGACGGCTCCCACACCTCGGCCTTCCCGCCGCCCGCGCAGATGTAGTCGTCGCGCTGGAAGCGGCCGGGGACGTGCCCGGTCTCGGCGTGGACGCTGCCGTCGTCCTTGAGCTTCTCGCCGTGGGTGAGTGAGATCTTCGTCCCGGCGGGTGCCTTGACGGTCAGTCGGGTCCAGCCGGCGGTGGTGCGGCCCATGTCGACCACGTACACACCGGAACGCAGTTCGCTGATCTTGGTGGGTGTGATGGTGTCGATGATCTCGATGGGGTCGTGCGGCTGCGCCCGCAGGGCGCCCTTCGGGGCCTGTTGGGCGCCCGGTGCGCGCCAGGCGCGGTCGTCGAAGCCCGGTCGTGTCCAGTTGGCGGGGGCCAGGCGGGCGTCGTAAGTCTCGCCCGCGTAGAGCGAGTTGGTGAGGGTGGGTCCCTCGGTCATGCGCCAGTCGGTGTCGGACACGACGGTGGTGCGGGTGCCGTCCGGGTGTTCGGCCTCCAGTCGGCACAGCAGCCGGGGCTCGCCGTGCCACGGCGGCCGGTGCCAGTTCCAGACGTTGGGGGTGGTCATGCCGTAGAAGCCGCGGCCGAGGGTGACGCCGATGGCGTTGTCTCCCCGGCGCAGCAGGGACGTCACGTCGTGCACGGCGTACATGACGGTCTCGTCGTAGTCGGTGAAGCCCGGGTCGAGCACCTGCTCGCCGACCTGCTTGCCGTTCAACTCGGCGACGTAGTAGGCGAGTCCGCTGATGTAGAGGCGGGCGCGGGTGACCGGCTTGCGTACGGCGAACTCGCGGCGCAGCAGCGGCGCGGGCGCTTCGGGTACGGAGATGGACACGCCGTCGCCCCAGGGGCCTTCGCCGTACGGGGCCAGTACGGTGGCCGCCGACCAGCCGCTGTCGTCGAAGTCCGAACGCTGCCAGCCCTGTTGCTCGCTTCTGACGGTGCGCCAGTTGCCGGAGGTGACGAGTTCGCGGGCCTGCCCGTCGGTGGTCTCCACGATCAGCCGCGCGAGGAATCCGCCCGGGTTGACGGAGGCGCCGCCGCGATTGGTGGCGACGGCGGCCAGGACGACGCGCTGCCCGGCCCCCTTGACGGCGGCGGTCACGTCGGCGCTGCGGCCGGTGCGCCAGCCGTCCTGCTGCTGGGGGGCGTGTGCCACTTCGGTGCCGTCGAGGTGGAGCGTGAAGTCGTCGTCGGCGGTGACGACGACGGTCGCGCGTGCGACGTCGGCGCCCGCGGGGAGTTCGAGGGCGGCGCGGAACCACGCCGGTCCGGCGGGAGCATCGCCGGTCGTGGCGCCCTCGGACCAGATCCAGGAGGCGCCGTCGAAGCCGGGGGGCGCGGCGGCGGCGTCGGCGCCGATCCACCGGGCGCCCCACTTCTCGTCGCCGAGGGCGGTCTCCCACCAGCTTGCCGTGCTCCAGCGCGAGACGTCGCCGTCGCCGTCCCACACACGCACCTGCCAGTGACAGCGGGTACGGGGCGGCAGCGCGGGCCCGGCGTAGGGGACGGCGACTCCGCGCGCGGAGGTCACCTTGCCGGAGTCCCAGAGGAGTTGGCGGCCCTTGGCGAGGTTGCGCGGGTCGGTGGCGGCCCTGATCTGGTACGCGCTCTGCCGGGCGCCGTGGCCACCGGCCGTCAGCTCCCAGGAGAGCAGCGGGGTGGGGTTGTCGGTGCCGAGGACGTGTTGGGCGTACTCCACCTTCGCGGCGACGACGCGCAGCCTGTCGCTGTCGCCGTCGCTGTCGCTGTCCAGGGCCTCGTCACCCTTTCCGAGTGTGGCGGCCGAGGCCGCCGGCCCTGCGGCGAGCGAGACGATTCCGGCGCCCGCGCCCACCACGGAGGTGCCCAGGAGCCCTCTGCGTGTCCAGCCCATGCCCATGCCCGCCCCTTTGATTGAATCGTTTCATGTCCCGTGTCAAGAATCGTAGAGCCGATACCGCAGGGCTCACAAGAGGTGCGTAAGGGGCTGGTGCGAGAGCCATCGTGACTTCGCTTCTTGCTGGGATCAGGCCGAGTTTTGCGGCCGGATGATGATCCGAAATCCGGTGAAGTACCGCCGCGATCACCGGTGTTGACTCTGTACGAGATCGACAACGCGACCAAGTTGCGTATATATGCAGGGAATGCGGTGGGAGTGGTCGCCCAGAAATTCTGACCAAGCATCTATTTCTTGCGCAGATTCATAGACTTCCTGCGGAACCACTCCTACCCTTTTCGCGTCCGCAGAGTCCCCACCGAGCCGCAAGGACGTAGATCTGTGACACCTCCCCCAAGACGCCGCCTGCTCCGCCGCGGCCTGTCCGCCTCCCTCTCCGCCTCCCTGGCTCTCGCGACGGCGGTGGCCGGGACGGCCGCCGTCGTCGTCATGTCCGCCGCTCCGGCAGCCGTGGCTGCCGGAGTCCCCGCCCCCTCACCCATCGGTATCCCCGGCCGTGGCGCCACCGTGCCTTTCGTGGAGCACGAGGCCGAGTACGCCGCCACCAACGGCACCCTGATCGGCCCCAACCGGCTGTACGGATCGCTTCCCTCCGAGGCGTCCGGGCGGCAGGCCGTGACGCTCGACGCGGTCGGTGAGTACGTGGAGTTCACCCTCACCAAGCCGGCCAACGCCATGACCTTCCGCTACTCGCTGCCCGACAACTCCGCGGGAACCGGCCGGGACGCCGGGATCGACGTGCGGGTCAACGGCAGTCAGCTCAAGAGCGTGCCCGTGACCTCCAAGTACGGCTGGTACTACGGCGGTTACCCGTTCAACAACAACCCCGGCGACACCAATCCGCACCACTTCTACGACGAGACGCGCACCATGTTCGGCTCGACCCTGGCGACCGGCACCAAGGTCCGTCTCCAGGTGTCGTCGACCGCGCAGTCACCGACGTTCACCATCGACCTCGCCGACTTCGAGCAGGTGGACGCGCCGAAGGCCAAGCCCGCCGGCGCGCTCGACGTCGTGGCCGACTTCGGCGCCGACCCCTCGGGCGCGGCCGACTCGACCGCCAAGTTCCAGGCGGCGGTAGCGGCGGGGCAGGCGCAGAACAGAACCGTCTACATCCCCGCAGGCAACTTCGAGATCCGCGACCACATCGTGGTCGACAAGGTGACGCTGGCCGGGGCCGGACCCTGGTACAGCGTTCTCAAAGGCCGTCACCCCACCGACCGCAGCAAGGCGGTGGGCGTCTACGGCAAGTACGCGAACCAGGGCGGCAGCACCGACGTCACCCTCAAGGACTTCGCCATCATCGGCGACATCCGTGAGCGCGTGGACAACGACCAGGTCAACGCCATCGGTGGGGCACTGTCCAACTCCGTCATCGACAACATCTGGATGCAGCACACCAAGTGCGGTGCCTGGGTGGACGGTCCGATGAACAACCTGACCATCAAGAACAGCCGCATCCTGGACCAGACGGCCGACGGCGTGAACTTCCACTACGGCGTCACCAACTCCACCGTCACCAACACCTTCGTCCGCAACACCGGTGACGACGGTCTGGCCATGTGGGCGGAGAACATCCCGAACGTCAACAACAAGTTCACCTTCAACACGGTGATCCTGCCGATCCTGGCGAACAACATCGTCACGTACGGCGGCAAGGACATCACCATCTCCGACAACGTCATGTCGGACACCATCACCAACGGTGGCGGCCTGCATATCGCCAACCGCTATCCGGGCGTCAACTCCGGCCAGGGAACGGCCGTTTCGGGCACCCACACCGCCGCGCGCAACACCCTCATCCGGGCCGGGAACAACGACTACAACTGGCAGTTCGGCGTCGGCGCGGTGTGGTTCAGCGGGCTCAACGAGCCGATCAACAACGCCACGATCAACATCACCGACACCGAGATCCTCGACAGTTCGTACGCCGCGATCCATCTGATCGAGGGCGCGACGAACGGGCTCAACTTCAAGAACGTCAAGATCGACGGCGCGGGCACCTACGCGCTCCAGATCCAGGCACCGGGCAAGGCCACGTTCGAGAACGTCAAGGCCACCAACATCGCCCAGTCCAACAAGATCCACAACTGCGTGGGCGCCGGATTCCAGATCACCCAGGTCGGCAGCCAGAACTCCGGGTGGTACTCCAACCCGCCCGCCTGCACCGGTGTGTGGCCCGCACCGCAGTGGACCAACGGCGGTGTGCCCGGCGGCCCGATCGATCCCGGTGACCCGACCGACCCGCCGGACCCGACCGACCCGCCCGGTACCAACCTCGCCCAGGGCCGTCCGGTGACCGCGACCGGCCAGGCGCAGACGTACGGCCCCGGCAACGCCGTGGACGGTAACGCCGACACCTACTGGGAGAGCACCAACAACGCCTTCCCGCAGTCCATCACCGTCGATCTCGGCGCGGCGAAGAACGTCGACCGGCTGGTGCTGAAGCTGCCACCGGCCGCCGCCTGGCAGACCCGTACCCAGACACTCGGCGTCTCGGGCAGCACCGACAACTCCGCCTACACCTCGCTCAAGGCATCGGCGGGGGTCACCTTCAACCCGTCGAGCGGCAATACCGCCACCGTCACCCTGCCCGGTACGGCGACCCGCTACGTACGGGTCACGGTCACCGGCAACACCGGCTGGCCGGCCGCGCAGCTCTCCGAACTGGAGGTCTACGCCGACTGACGGGAGGCGGGGTGGTGCGCCGGACCGACCGGCGCACCGTCCCGCCGACCCGGTGGGCCGGTGAGCCGGTGGGCCGGTGGGCCGGTGGGCCGGTGTCACACCGCGTACGTGTCCAGCCGCCCGCACATGCCGAACTTCCCGCGCGCTTGCGGCAGTCGGGCGTTCACCCGCGCGTCGGCGAGATGCGCGGCATCCCCCTCCGTGAGCCGGTCGAGCTGCGCGCCGGTCTGCCGCGCGGCATCGGCGGCACCGGACCGCCAGCGCGCCCGCCAGTCCGCCAGCCTCGGCCGTACCAGCGCACCGGCCGCCCGGTGGAAGTCCAGCAGCGGCTTCTCGTCGCCGGCGTCCCACGCCGCGCGCAGCGCCGTGAACCCCTCGATCGCCAGGTCCCGCCTGCGCCGGGCGAAGGCCGCCTGCTCAGCCTCGGTGCCCTCGGGGATCCGGACGAGGCGTCCGTACGTCTCGGGGTCGGTCAGGTGTTCCGGCGGCAGGGTCAGCACGGCGTCCCCCGCCTCGGGCAGCCCGTTGTTCTGCATCAGTACGACGATCCGCAGCCCGTCCTCGTTGACGAGCCGGTGAATCGTGCCGGGGGTGAACCACACCAGGGCGCCCGGCTCCAGCGGGGTGCTCTCGAACCTCTCGGCGGTGAGGGTCTGCACGGCGCCGCGTCCCGCCGTCACCACATACCCCTCGGAGCAGGTCAGATGCAGATGCGGGGTGCCGCCGCGCAGGCCGTCGGCGGCCTCCCAGTCGTACACGGTCAAATGCGACACGGCGACGGCGCCGGGCAGCCCGGCGAAGCCGGAGGCCGGGGCGGCGGTGGGCGCGGCGGTGGGTGCGGCCGTGTCTGCTACTGCCTCTGCGGATGAGCCGGTGCGGGACGTGGTGAACACTCCCCTTCGGGCGAGCGGGTGGCGGGTGGCGGAGTAAGCGCTTTCTATTCGAACTTAGATCCGCCCCGTGTCCGTGTCAACGGCCGGCCGTGCCTCGTACGGGATCCTCAACTCGGCCCGGTGCGACACGCTTTCGCAACGACCGGGCCACGACGCGAGGAACCGCCGTGATCTCGGGGGCGTCCCCCCATAAAGTCGCGGCGAGGTGGGCGACCGGCCGCGAGCGGTGCGCGTTCACGGGGAACACCCGATTCAGGGGGAAACAGGGTTGGCACAGGTATCACCCAACACGGCGCAGGCGGACCCACAGCAGAAGAAACTGGCAGGGGAACTGAGGCTCCTCGCTGCCGAGCCCGCCTTCGAACTGCGCAGTGCGGAACTCATCGACCTCGCTCATGACCTGGAGCAGCACACACGTCTCGACCGATGGGCCGATGTGGATCTGGTGCAGGCGTACGTACGCCCGGAGAGTCTGGCGCAGCCGCCACCGGCCCGCCGCGCGCCTCTCCGCACACAGCTCCGAGTGGCGCTGGCGACCAAGGCGGGCCTGGGAGCACTCGTGCGCGTGGTGCGTGACGAGATGCGTCAACGCCCCGTCCGCGAGGGTGCGTTGGAGGCGACACTGGGCGTGCTGGTGTTCGTCCCGCTGCTCATCACCTGGTTCGGTCTGCGCGAAGCGGTGCGCGCCTATGGGGAGTTGAGCCAGGAGAATCCCAAGGAGGCGACCCGGCCGTTCCTCCAGTTGTGGCAGACGGGCTTCGGCGGCCATCTCTCCTCCACGGGCCGCTTCGAGAACGTGGCGCTGATGGCGGTCGTGCTGATCAGCCTGCTGGTGGTGCTCTCGGTCTGGCACGCGCGCGCCCGTTCGCGCGCGGACCGGGTGGAGGCCAAGCTGAACGGGGAGCAGGAGTATCTGCTGGGCCGGCTGGCGTCCCTGCTCACCCGGATCCAACTGTCGCTCGTACCTCATCGCGCGGCCTCCCCGCAGCAGTTCACGGCCGGTCTGAGCAAGGCCGCCACGCGGATGGAGTCGCTGGCGTCGCGCGCCGACCGCAGTCACAGTTCGCTGGTCAGCTCGGCGAAGGCGCTTCAGGACGCGACCACCTCGCTGGAGACCGCCGCGCTCGCGCTGACGGGTGAGCTGCCGAAGCTCGGCACGGCGGCGGACCGTATCGAGGCGGCCGTACGGGGCGGGCAGGCGGCGACCGCGCAGGCGGGCGCCGAGAACCAGGCCGCGGCGGGCCGGATCGCCGACCGGATCAAGTCGGCGGGCGACACGGTGGAGGCGTCGCTGAAGGCGCTCGCCGCCGCGCAGCAGACGCTGGCGACGAAGTCGGAGACGGTGGCGCAGGCCACGGAGCGCGCGTCGAAGGCGCTGGTGGACAGCGCCGGGCGCACGAACGACGCTGTCGACGGGATGCGCGAGGCCACGGAGCGCTGGGACGCCGCGGCGGCGCACTGGCAGGACGCGGCGGCCCGGCTGGACACGGGGCTGCGCGGGCTGACGGTGTCTCAGGTCGGGGCGGGGGCCGGGGCCGGGTTCGGGGGTGGGGGTGGGCCCGTAGGGGCACCCGACTCGACCCCGTACTCGACCGCCGACCCGACGCTCACCGCGACGCTCACCGCGACGCCGGACTCGGCGTCCGCGCCGACGCTCGCGGGTGCGGGCGCGTACGGGGCGGGTTTCGAGTACGACACGCCCACGGAACGGCTGTCACCGTCCGGCGCGAACGGCGCGAACGGTGCCGCCTCACGGTCCGGCACTCCCGGCACTCCCGGCATCCCCGAGCAGGGCCCGGCCCACCCGCCGTATCCGCCGCAGGACGGGGTGGGCTCGTGAGCCGTCCCGTACGCCGCGTGGGCCAACTGGCCGGACGCGTACGGCGTGGTGGGCGGCCCGGTGTCGTCATGCTGGCCGGCTGGCTGTTCGCCGACCTCGTGCTGGTGCTCGCGCTGGTGTCGATGGCGGACCGGCCGGATCCGCTGGCCGCCCGCCCGGCGGCCAGGCCGTCACCGTCCAACTCCCCTTCCCCGTCGCCCTCCCCGACGCCGTCCCCCGCCGGGCCGCGGTCGGTGGAGCTGAAGCCGCAGCAGATCCGGGTGAAGGGCGGCGACAGCGAGGACATCGTCGCCCAGATCAACAAGGGCACGAAGAAGTGGCCGGGGCGCACGGCCGCGCTGGTGCTGACATTCGGCGGCAGCCAGGGCGGTACGGAGTACGCGCACCGCGTCAACTCGCTGCTCAGCAAGGCCCGTCCGGAGATGTTCTCCAAGAAGACGGCGACGGACGACTTCCACGATCTCGGCGAACCGTCGAACACGGCGATCATCAGGATCTACTTCTACACCTCGCCCCGCTGACCACGGCCCCAGGGCCGCGACGAACGAGAGGACCCACGGCGTGGAGCGGTGGCGGCCCGGCGCACGGGTGGAAGGCGCGAGCGGCGGCACGGCGGGGCGGCGGCTGCCGCCGCCCGTCCTGCCGCAGTTCCCCGGTATGCGCGGCTTCGCCGAACTCGACTCGGTGATACGGCGGTTGGGCTTCCGGCATGCCGCCGATCTGTTGCGGGGCCCGGCCGTCGAGGCCGGGACGAGCGTGTTCGCGACCCTCCCGAAGGCGTCGACGGACGACGGCTTCCGGATCCTCGACGGCCTCTGGTTCCCGGCCCGGGGGCGGGCGTGGACGCGGGTGGACCTGCGGCATATCCAGGAGACCGCCGAGCGCTGGCGCACGTCCACCGATCCGCGTGGCGGTACGGCGGCGGCACTGATGGACACCATGGAGACCGTCGTGCGCGACGATCCGATGGGGCCGCGCCGCATCGTGCTGTGGCAGGTGTGCCGGGAGCTGAAGGACCGGCCCTCAGGGCCGACCGCCGAGGCGGCGGAGGCCCTGGGTGTGCACAGCACGGACGCCGCACAACTGGCGTCCGCCGTCGCGGCGGGCTTTCCGGGCCGGGGCCCGGTGCGCGACGCGGCCGAATCGATCAACGAGGTCTGGCCCGGTGAGCGGTTGCGGGGAGCACTGCGGATCGCCGGCCTCCTGCCGCCCCACCCCACCGACCATGTGCTGGCGAACTTCCTGGCCCGGCTCAACGACCGGGCGGCGGCCGTGGACCGGCTGATGGAGGAGGCGCGGCGGCTCGGGCAGCTCGGTGAGCTGCGGGCCGCGACGGTCTCGTGGCTCGCGGCCGTACGGCGGGCGACCGACGACGACCGGGCGATGGCGGGTCTGCTCGGCGCCGCCACACTGCTCGCCGACGAGCGGCACTCCCCCGACGCGCCGTCGCCCACCGACTCGACGGTGCGCGTGAGCGTCGAGCGGCGGGCCGTCACGCTGACCTGGACGGCCGCGCGGCTGCCGCGCGACACCGCCCGGCGGGGAGCAGGCGCGGCCGGACCGGTGTCGTACCGCGTACTGCGCTTCCCGGACGGGGCGCCGGAGCGGGCCGTCGAGGTGCCGTACACGGACACCTCGCTCTCCGTACTCGATCTGGACGCCCCGATCGGCAGACGGGTTCGGTACGCCGTACTGCCGTTGCGCCGGGGGCAGTTGGCGGGGGTGCCCCGTGTCACCGCCGGCGTCCTGCTGGTGCCGGACGTGGAGGAGGTGCGCGCGGTGCCGGTGCCCGACGGCGTACGACTGGAGTGGCGCGCGCACCCGGCGGCGACGGGGTTCCGGGCGGTGCGCTCGACCGCGCGCCGGGCCGGGGGCACGACGGACCGGTCCGGGCAGCCGGTGGACGGTGTACCGGTGGACGGGCTGCTCGTACCTGCCGGGCGGAAGGGGTTCGTGGACCGGCCGCTGATGCCGGGAACGTATCTGTACGAGATCTCCTGCGGCTATCCGGCGGTGCCCGATCTGCCGGGCGACGGCGGGGAGTTGGTGTGGTCGCCGGGGCTGCGGGTGGCGGCGACGGCGGTGGAGTGGCCGTCACCGGTGGAGGACGTCACCGTACGGAGCCTCGAAGGCGGCATCGTGACGATCGACTGGCGTCCCCCGGCGCGTGGGAACGGCCGTCTGGTGGAGTGGTCCGGTCTGCCCAGGCGGTCGGGTGACGATGTGTCAGGCACACCGGCCGCGCGGTCGGCGCCGGGCGAGGGCCCGGTGAGCGTGGTGCCCGAGGAGCGGTCGCGGGTCCGGATGACGGCGGTCAGTGTGCTGGGTGACCGGGCGGTGGCCGGGCCGAGCGTGCTGGTCGAACGGCCGGGCGCCGTAGCGGACTTGACCGCACAGCGGGTCGCACCCGGCACGGCGGAGCTACGGTTCCGCTGGCCCGAGCCCGCGGTTCTGGTCCTGGTGGTGTGGGAGCAGGAAGGCCGGCGACAGGAGACACGGGTGGCCCGCAGCCGCTACCTGGCCGAGCGGCGCGTCGAGATCCCGCTGACGGGGCGCCCGTGCCGTATCGAGGTGAGCGCGGTGCCCCGCCCGGACGCGGTGTCGTTCCCCACGGTCCCGGCCACCACGTCCCTGCCGCATGTCCCCGACCTGCCGCCGCGGTCGCCCCGCAACAGCCGCGCCCTCGCGCTGCTGTCGTTCCCGTGGACCCCGTGGAGCCAGGGCGGCGCGCCCCGCGCCCGCCCGTGGTGGCGCCGCTGGCGCGCCCGCTCCGGCGCCTGAGAGCACCCGGCACCGGGCGAGATGTGTGTCCGCCCGGCGCCCGTCCATTCCTACGCGTGTACCTCCGCCTCCGTCCCGCCGCCGAACTCCAGCAGCAGTCCGGGGCGCAGTGCCACCGTGCGGCCGGGGCCGACCTCCTGGACCGTGCCGTCGTCGCGGCGGACGGTCCAGCCGAACGTCGTACGGTTGGTGAGGCCGAACCGCCCACGCTGCTGGGGGTGTTCGGTCATCTCCCCCACCACGGCGGTGAAGTCGTGCCGCTCCGGGTCGTCCACCAGGTGGTGCGCGTACACCCGTGCCTTCGGGTCGAGCCGGATGCCCCGGCGGGTGCGCAGGGCGCCCCGGCCCGTGACGACTTCGAGCTTCGGGGGCAGCAGCACGGCGTTGCCGCACTTCCAGCAGTCGGGAGCGGGACCGTCCGGCTGTGTCATGTTCTGCCGGCCGCAGGACGCGCACACCGTGATCGCGTCGAGCACCCGGCTCAGCGCGTCCCGCCACTGCGACTCACGGACCCGTGTCGACGGCGAGTTGAGGCCATGGGTGAACGTCTTGACGAACAGGTCGCGCAGGATCTTCGGCAGCGCGCCCCAGGTGGCGATGACGGTCGGGTGCTCGCCGGGCACGGGCCTGTTGCTGGGGTCGGCGGGGTCGTAGATGAACACCGGGTGGGTGCCGTACATCTTCCGCTTGGCCGCCTCGTCCATGCAGCGGATCTTCAACGCCTGTGCTCCGTCGAGCGGGTGATGGTTCATCAGGAGCAGGAACAGCAGAACGGCGAGGGAGTGCAGATCGGTCTGGATGCCGGGCAGCGCGCCCTTGTCGCCGCGCACCAGTTCGGGCGCCATGAAGTCCATCGTCCCGGCGACGGCGGCGGATTCGCCGTCCACGACGGCGTTGTCGTTGTCGCACACGAGCACGTCGCCGGTGACCGGGTCGAAGAAGATGTTGCCCCAGTTGATGTCGCGGTAGGCGATGCCCTTGGAGTGCAGGGTGAAGTACGCCTCGACGGTGTGCAGCGCGGCGGCGACGAGCGTACGCAGTGTGGTCGCCGCCACCGACGGGTCACGGCGGAACAGCGCGGGCAGGTCGTGGAAGCGCTGGGGCCGTACGTCCATCAGATAGCCGAAGCCCGGGTACGAGGCGTTCGGGTCCATCACGACCGTCTGCGGCCACAGGAACCGGTCGTCGCCCCAGCCGTGGTGGATGAGCCCTTCTAGGATCTGGCGCTGCCGGGCGTCGGCGAGCTGGGGGTAGTACCACTTCACGGCCCGGTCGCCGTACGGTGTCCGCACCCGGTAGACCTCGCCCTGACCGCCCGAGCCGAAAAGCTCGGCGACCGTGACCTGGTCCCCGGATTCGGTGACCAGGGTCTGTCCGGCCGCGAGCATGCCGTTCGCCATGCTGTTCCTCTCTGCCTCAGTGCGTGTCTGGGTGGGGGTGGGGGTGGGCGGGTGCGCTGCCGGGACGGAACGCCGGGAGGGCGCCCGCCAGAGTCGCGTCGTCGCCGGAGTACTTGGCCGCGTGGCCGAGCCAGTCGGGGAGCTGTGCCTGGACGGCCGCGACACCGTGGGACGCGGCGCGCGACCGGACCCCGGTGGCGAAGGCCAGAAAGCCCTCGTGGTCGGCAAAGCTCTTGGAGAGTCCGTCGGTGGAGATCAGCACGCCCGGGGGCGGGCCGCCGGTGAGGGGCTGCCAGTGCAGTCTCGCCTTGCGCCATGCCTCGGGCTCGCAGAGTGATTCCGTCTCGTCGCCCATGTCGGGGCCGGTGTAGAAGGGCATGTGGGTCGTGCCGTCCGGGTCGACGAGGACGATGTCGCCGTCCCCCAACTGCCAGCAGACCAGGAGCCGTTCGGTGATGACGGCGCCGACGAGCGTGCTGCCGTAGACGGCGAGATCGGCGTCGGGCGAGGCACCGTCCGATGTCGCGTTCCCGCCGTGCGCCGGGGAGTTGGCCTCGTGCACCAGGACACGGCGGCGCCAGGCGTGCACGATCTGCTGCGGGAGCGTGCGGGCCTCGGCGAGCAGCCGGGGCCAGTTCGCCGCGTCGTCCCCGCGTCGTACGACCTCGTGCGCGTAGACCCGGGCGCTGGCGGTGAACGCCTCCACGGCCCAGCGCGCGCCGAGGTCGCTGCGGAAGTGCGCGCGCGACCCGTGCCCGTCGGCGACGGCCAGCACGACGGCGCGGCCGTCCGCCGTGATGAGCGCCCTGCCCCGGTCCTGGCTGTACTTCTTGGCGATCCCCTTGACTCCCCCGTCGAGGAGTTCCCACGCCACGGTCGACGTCCCGGTGGCGTTCACCAGATGTCGGTCTCGTCCTTGGTCAGCGGCACGACGGGCGAGACGTTCGCGGGTGTGGCGTCCTCGATCTTCGGCGCCGACGCCTCCTTCACCACCGCGGTGGACATCCAGCGGATGGCGGCGGCCAGTTGGCGGGGGTTCTTGGCCAGCAGCGGTTCGAGTTCGGGATTGCCCAGGAACTCCTTGAGCATGCTCTTGTCCGCGTCGTCGCCGATCGCCACGGCGACCCGCACGGCGCGCTTGCCCCACGGCGTGTCGTCGATGGCGCGCAGCCCGGAGCGCCAGTCGTCGGTGGGCTGGCCGTCGGAGACCAGGGCCAGGACGGGGGGCAGGGCGCGCTGCGGCATGGGCGGGGTCTGTAGCGCGGCGGCGGCCATCCGGAAGGCCGCGCCCATGTCCGTGCCGCCGTAGGTGTGTACGTCCTCCCAGGTGAACCGGTCCACCGGGGTGGGCTCCTGGATGTGCCAACTCGCGCCGCTCGCGAAGGAGATGACGCGCACGAGCAGTGCGGCGGCCGGGTTGGACTGGGCGGCCTGCTGCATCTCCGGAATGGCCTCACGGATGGCGAAGTTCAGCTCGCCGATCTTGCCGTTCACTCCCATGGAGCCCGAACAGTCGAGCATCCAGATGAAGTGTGCCGGGCGGCTGGCCATGCTGCCGCCGGGAACGTCGAGAATGATGGTCACGCTGGTCCTCTCCCCCGAGGCGTCCCATTCGCGCACGCCCGGTTCTGCCTGTGTGGTGCGGTGTGGTGAGTGATGCGGTGTGTGCCGTGTGTCACTGCGGTGATGCGGCGATGCGGCGATGCGGTGATGTGGTGATGCGGTCCGGTGCCGCCGAAAGCGTTGCTCGAAAGCCTAGTTGAGGGCCCCTCGGTAAGTGTGCTGAGCTGGGATATTGAAGCCCTGGCGTCAGCGCGGCGGGTGCGGCGGGTGCGAGGGCGAGTATCCGGGCGGATATTCGGGTGGGTACGTGGGCAAGTCACTGGGCTGTGGCGGCGGCGGCTGACCTGGGACGACACCCTGCCGTGGCGCGCCCCCCTGCCCCGCACCCGGTCCCCGCCCGTGTCCCCGCCCCGGTCCGTGCGCGGAGGGCCGGCCGGGGATCCGGGTGTCCGCGCCACCGCTCATCTCGTTCGCCCAACGCAGCCAGTTCTGGACCCAGTTGTTCGACCGCCCCGCCAGTTGGGTGGCGACCGCCCCGCGCTGTTCGTCGTTCATCCGGCGCAGCACGACGCCCAGCGTGTTCCGCAGCAACTCGTCGACCACGAAAGGCCATTCGCGCGAGGTCCTGGTCAGCCCCCGGCGCCAGACGTAGAAGAGATCGGCGACGGTCTCCGGCCGCGCGGCCCACCGGCTCACCTTGGCCTCGTCGGCGAACTCGGCCACCATGGCGGCGCGGTAGTACCCCTGCAACGCCGGTTCGGCGGTGGCAAGATACGACAGCGCACCCGACTGGTAGAGGTCGTGCGGTGTGAGGCCGGCGAAGCCGCGCGCGAGGAGGTACTGGACGCCGTTCCACAGCGCCGGGTCCACGGGCGAGCCTGCCCGGCGCAGCTCGCCCAGGCTGTCCACGACCTCTCGGGGCGTCCGGCTCGTGCGCGCGAAGTTGTCGGCGGCGACGAGCAGTTGGGCGGTGGCACGCTCCCGCCCGGTCAGCTCCGGCCGGCGGTGGACCGCCTGTGCGAAGTCGACCAGTTCGGGCTCGAACCGTCCGGGCGCGGTGAGCCACGCCAGGAAGCGGGTGCCGAGGTTGGCGTCGAGTATCGCCTCCGCGCCGCAGATGCGGACGATACGGGGGAAGTCCGGCCGCTCGGGCTGGTCGGCCCCCCAGACGAGTCCCCACAGGGTCTCCAGCGTCGGCGGGTCCGTGGCGGCCGACACGGCGGCGCCGGGGGCCGGTTCGGCGAGTTTGGCGAACAGGTCGATACCGCGCAGGTGGTGCGGCGATCCGCTCCACCTGGCAGCCTGCTCGACCAGGCGTACGGAGGGCGGGGCGATGTCGCGGTGGGCCCGTACCCACTCACCGTGGGGCGACATCAGCAACTCCCTCAGGAGATGGCTGCGTCGGCCGGTCGTCTCGACCGCGAGCCGGGCGAGGACCAGCCGGCTCAGTCCCTGGTGACCGACACTCCTCAGTACGGCGACGGCGTCGGCGCGCTCGGGGCCGCGTGGTTCGAGCAGTACGCGCACGAGCTTGTTCACCGCGTGCTCGACGCCGGGTCCCTGGTGGCCGTGCAGGACGAGCGCGAGACGCAGCGGTACGGCCCAGGAGGCGACCGGGCCGCGGAGTCCGCCACCTGCCAGTGCCTTGTCGAAGTGGCGTCCGAACTGGGAGCGCAGCGAGCGTTGTGCCGCTTCCCCGAGGGGCAGTCCGGCGAGCGGGTCGTGCCGGAGGTTCAGGTCCTGGTCGAGGGCCGCCACGAGCCCGCGCCGGGCGAGGGCCAGCGCCAGCGGGTCGGTGACGCTCTCGGGGCAGTGCTTGCCGAGTTCCTGGCAGACGCGGGTCAACTCCTCTACGGCCGAGGGGCTTTGGGTCTCGTCCCGGGCGGCCGATACGAGCGTGGCGACGACCGCCCGCAGGGATTCACCGTGGGGCGCGGTGAGCCCGTCCCCCGACGCCCCTCCCGTACGCAGGAGTTGGCGCACGAGCGCGGCGGGGGCGAACGGGTCGTCGGCGTCCGTCGCCGTATGGGAAGCCGTGGCCGCGGTACCGGAAGCCGCACCGGACGAGGGGGCCGCCGGTGCCGGGGAGGCCGGTGCCGTGTCCGGCGGGAGGGGAGCGGCGGAGAGCGGTGCCGACCCGACCGGCGGGGTGCCCGACTGCCAGAGCGCGGCGCTCATCTCGGCCCAGGTGTCGGGGACATGAGGGCTTCCCGGTCCGCCGAGTCCGTCGTGGACGCGGTACAGATGCTCGAGCAGCAGCGGATCGTCGCGGTCGAAGGACGAGTCCGGTCCGATCCCGACGATCTGCTGCGGGGCGTCGTGCGGCTCGTCGGCGCGGGTGACGAACGTCAGCTCCCTGGCCCGGTGTTCGGGAAGTGACGCGCAGGCGAGGGCGATCCAGCGTACGACCGTCTCCGGGTCCTCCTCGGCGATGACGATCTGCCGGCCGGCGGGGTCGGCCCACAGACGGCATACGTCGGCGAGGAACGGCGCGACGCGCGACGCCTGCTCCTGGGCGAACCGGACGAGCATCGGCAGGTCGAAGTGCCCCTCGGGCGCGGGCAGCAGCTCCGTACCCTCGCCCGCCGGGCCGGGCGTGCCCCAGGAGCGGGAGCGCCAGGTGTCGATCGGCCACACCGGGTCGAATCCGGCGGCACCCGCCGGGAGGTGTACGGCTTCGATCAACTGCCGTCGCTCGCCGGGCCGTTCACCGTCCGTACGTCCGTTGCACAGCAGACTGCCGCCGTCCGGGAGCCGGCTGCAACTCAGCGCTCCGTGCGGCGTCCAGCGATGGGTGAGGGTGATGACCTGCTCCACCTGTGCGAGCAGGTCGTCATCCCCGGCACCGTGCTCGGTACCGCGCTCGCCCCCTGACTGCCGGGGCTCGGGCGGCCGGAGCGGCTGGAGCCGGACGCTGCCGGTGTCCGGCTCCCGGTCGAGCAGGTAGCTGAGACGGCGGATGACCATGCCACATTCTGACCAGCCGGCCGGCCCGATCGCAGGCGGTCCGACGAAGTTTGACCTATTCCTTGACCGCCCCCGAGTTCGCGCTGCGGACGAAGTGGCGCTGGAAGGTGAAGAACAGCAGCGCCACGGGGACGGTCGCCAGCAGCGCCGCCGTCAGCTTGAGCGGATACTGCGTCCCGCTGCTGAGGCTGCCGGAGACGAAGGAGGCGAGACCGGTCGTCAGCGTCTGGTACTGCGGCGACTGGGTGGCGACCAGGAAGTGGGTGAACTCGTTCCAGGACCCCTGGAAGGACAGGATCGTCAGGGTGATCAGCGCGGGCCTGGCCATCGGCAGCACCACCGACCAGAAGGTGCGGAAGACACTGGCGCCGTCGATCCTGGCCGCCTCCTCCACCTCCCTGGGGACGGAGAGGAAGAACTGCCGCATGATGAACACCCCGGCCGCGTCGACCAGCAGGGGAATGATCATGCCCGCGTACGTGTCGAAGATGCCCAGTTGGTTGAGGACCAGGAACTTCGGGATCAGCAGCACCACGCCGGGTACGGACATCACCGTCAGCAGGCCGTTGAACAGCAGGTTGCGGCCGCGGAAGTCGAGCCGGGCCAGGGCGTAGCCGGCCAGCGAGTCGAAGAAGACCCGCCCGGCGGTGATGAACACGGTGACGAGGACCGAATTGCCCAGCCAGGTGCTGAACGGTACGGCGTCACCTGCGTTCCCGAGCCCGAACAGCCGCCGGTAGGACTCCAGCGAGAACGGGTCCGGCAGCAGGCCCAGCGGATTGGCCGCCGCGTCCGGATCGGTCTTGAACGACGTCACGATCTGGATGACGAACGGCAGCAGATAGAGCAGCCCGACCAGCGTGATCAGCACATAGACGACGGCGAGCAGCATCCGGTGGCCCGTACCGCGTGGCCCGGCCGGATCGCTCGGGCGGGTCCGGGGCTCCCAGGTCGCGTGCTTGGCGGCCGGGGCCTTCCGCGCCGGTGAGGTCGTGGGTACCGTACTCATGAAGCCCTCCGGCGAATGGCCCCGAACCGCCTGCCCGTCCGGACCGGCTTGTCACGGTCGCGCAGCAGCACGCGCTGGATCAGGGTCATCACCATGATGATCGCCAGCAGGATGAAGGCGATGGCCGCGGCGCGGCCGTATTCGGAGTCCTGGAATCCCGCGGTGTAGGAGAGGAAGGCGGGGGTGAGGGTGGTGTTGCCGGGGGCGCCCTGGCTCATCACGTACACGGCGTCGAAGATCTGCCAACTGCCGATCAGACCGAGTGTGAGGACCAGGAAGATCACCGGCCGCAGTGCGGGGATGGTGACGTTGCGGAACGACTGCCAGCGGTTGGCGCCGTCCAGCAGGGCGGCCTCCTCCAACTCGGCGGGCACGTCCTGCAACGCGGCGAGGAAGATCAGCATGTAGGTGCCGGACGAGGTCCACACGATCAGCGCGATGACGGTGCACATCGCGATGGAGGGGCCGGAGAGCCAGTCCCACCAGGACAGCCCGAGGAACCCGTTGGACGCGAGCGCGGCCGTCGGTTTGTCGGGGTCGACGAGGCCGAGACCGCCGAGCACCGTCCACACCAGGCCGTTGGCGTCGGTGAACCACTTCGGTCCGGTGATGCCGACCCACTTCAGCAGCGCGTTGACGGCGCCGCTGCCCTGGAACAGGAAGAGGAAGACGGTGGAGATGGCGATGGAGCTGGTCACCGAGGGGAAGTAGAAGATCGTCCGGAAGACGCTCTTGCCCTTTATTCGGCGGCTGTTGACGGCGACGGCGAGCGACAGGGCGAGGATCGTCTGGAGCGGTACGGCCAGCAGGACGAAGTAGAGGTTGTTGCGGACCGAGGTCATGAACAGCGTGCGGTCGAGGCCGTCGGTGGTCAGGATGTTGGAGTAGTTGTCGGTCCCGATGAAGTCGGCGGCGGCGGAGAAGGGGTTGGACTGCCCGTCCCAGTTCAGCAGGCTGACCCACAGGGCCATCCCGATGGGCAGCAGCAGGAACAGGCCGAGGACCAGCACCATCGGACTGACGAAAAGCCAGCCCCACAGTCCTTGTCTGCCTTTGATGCCGGTCGCCGGCCCCCGGCGGGGGCGCCGTCCGCCGCCTTCGGCCGCGGCCGGCGGCGCCGCGACAGAGCCGCTGCCGCTGCCGTACTGACTCATTGTCTTTCTCTTTCTCCTGCACCCGCCGGGGCCGTGCGCCCCGGCGGGTGTCGTACGCGGTGGCTGTCGTACGCGGTGGCTGTCGTACGCGGTGGCTGTCGTACGCGAGGGATGCCGTACGGGAGGGATGTCCTACGCGGCCGGTCTCGTACGTGGTCGGTCTCGTACGCAGTCGGTCACCGGTCCGTCAGCCGCCGCTCTTGAGGACCTGCTCGCCGTTGGTCTGGAGATCGCCGAGGATCTTCTTGGGGTCGGCCGTCGCCAGCCCGGCCAGATCGGTGTCGAACTGCTCGAGCACCTTGGTGAAGCCGGGCAGGGTGACCGGACCCTGTGCGTAGGCGGTTCCGTCCACGAACGCCTTGTCCTGCGGGTGCTGCTTCTCGTACGTCGCCAGCGCGCTGGTGCGCGAGGGCATCACGCCGTACGCGTCGGCGAACTCCACCTGCTGCTCGGCGGTGGTGAACGCCTCGACGAGCGAGACGGCCGCGTCGTGGTGGGTGCTCTTGTTGGCGATGCCCCAGCAGGTGCTGAAGGAGAGCGTGCCCTGGCCCTTCGGGCCGGCGGGCAGCGGGACGACCTGGTAGTCGACGTCCGGGTAGTCGTTGGTCATGGCGCCGGTGAGCCAGTTGCCCTCGATGGTCATGGCGGCCTTCTGCATACCGAGCGCTTCACCGCCCCAGCCCGCGTCGAGCTGCTTGGGGTAGGCGAGCACCTTGTCGTTGAGCAGCTTCTTCACATAGGTCAGCGCCTCG
Source organism: Streptomyces sp. NBC_01506 (assembly GCF_045040295.1). NCBI lineage: Bacteria > Bacillati > Actinomycetota > Actinomycetes > Kitasatosporales > Streptomycetaceae > Streptomyces > Streptomyces sp. NBC_01506. The sequence continues at coordinate 1,113,771 of NZ_CP109422.1, forward strand.
ATGTTCTCGGGGCTGTCGGCCGTGATCTGGGTCTGGTCGGCGTTGGTTATCCAGCCGCCGGCCTGCTTGAGGAAGGGGCCGAGCTGGTTGTACGAGCTGTTGACGACGAGGCCGCTGACCTTGCCGGTGGTCAGCTTCTTCGCGACCTTCGTCAGATCGTCCCAGGTCTTGGGGTAGTCGGCGTCGGTGAGCCCGGCGGCCTTCCACATCGTGGTGTTGATCGCGAGGGAGAGGGTGGAGCTGTCCTTGGGCGCGCAGACGAACTTGTCCTCGTAGCTGAAGGAGCTGCGCAGCGCGGCGGAGAAGTCCTCCTTGTCCGCGAGCTTGTCACCGTACGCGTACAGGGAGTTGCCCTTGGCGTAGTTGGCGAAGACGGCCGAGCCGACGTAGAAGACGTCCGGCGGCTTGCCTCCCGCCAGCGCCTGACCGAGTTGCTGGTCGAGATTCTGTGCCGGTACGACCGTGACGGTGTTGCCCGTCTTCTTCGCCCAGGCCGCGGCGGCGGCCTTGACGGCGTTGGTCTCGGCGTCGCCGGAGGAGCCGATCATCACGGTGAGCTTCTGCTTGCCGGAGCTTTCCTGTTCGGCGCTGCTGTCGCTGCCGAAGTCGGACGAACATCCGGTTATCAGCAGCGCGCCGCACACTGCGGCGGCGGTCGCGGCTCTGTTCTTCTTCATCTGCTTCTCTCTCCAGCTATCGCTGTCGGGGATTCGGTGGCCCGAGGGGGGAGGGTGCGGTTCAGGCCGTGGGGTTCAGACGGACGGATTCAGGCGGAGGGGTTCAGGCGGACGGATTCAGGCGGACGGGTTCAGGCGGAGGGCTCGGGCAAGGAGCTCTCCCGGACGATCAGTTCGGGCGCCAGCAGCACTCGCTCCGGCGCGGCGTCGGGGTCCTTGATGCGGTCCATGAGAATGCGGGTGCAGGCCCGCCCGACCTCGTCCAGCGGCTGGCGGAGGCTGCTGAGACTCGGCGAGAGGAGACCGGCGGCGGGCGAGTCGTCGAAACCGACGACCGCCACGTCGTGCCCCGGGCTCAGCCCGGCGTCCCGCAGCGCGCGGTAGCAGCCGAGCGCCAGGGTGTCGCTGGCCGCCACCACGGCGGTGGCACGGTCCACGACGCGGGCGACCGCGGTACGGGCGGCGTCCACGTCGTCCAGTGACGACACCCGCAGGTCACGTATGGGCAGATCGTGCCGGCGCATGGCCTCCCGCCAGCCGCCGGCCCGGTCGTCACCGACGCCCGAGCCGCGCGGCCAGCCCAGGAACGCGATCTTCCGGTGTCCGGCCGCCACCAGATGGTCGACGGCGGCGGCGGTGCCGTGCGCACCGTCGACGTCCACCCAGTCACCGGTGTCGCGCGCCGACCAGCGGCCGAACGCGACGAACGGGACGGCCTTCTTGTGCAGCCAACTGGGCCGTTTGTCGCCCCGGTAGGTGTTGCTGAGGACGAACCCGTCGACCGAGTGCTCCCGCAGCAGTTCGTCGTAGCGCTCGGCCTCGTCGTCGGCGCCCAGGGGCGCGGCGAAGAGCAGGATCCGGTAGCCGGCCTGGTCCGCCGAGTCCGACAGCGCGTGCAGGAAGTGGTCGGACACGGGCGTCGACAGACCGGGCGGCGTGGGCTGGACGCCGTATCCGATCAATCTGCTGGAGCGGGTGCGCAGTGAGCGGGCGGCCTGGTGGGGCCGGTAGTCCAGCTCGTCCAGCGCCTCGCGTACCCGCTTCAGGGTGCCGGGCGCGAGGAGTTCGGGTGAGTTGAGCGCGTTGGACACCGTCTGTGTGGACACCCCAGCCCGTTGGGCGACGAGAGCCAGGGTCACCGGCCCCGACTTACGCCCTCCTGCCGACGTCTTACGTGCCACCAACGGCCTCCGTTCCTCGCACGGCAGACCGCTCGAAATGCGGCGCCGCATCTGCAATGGATCGATAAAACTCTTCCCCATGGCTGCTTGGCAAGGGTTAAGGTGAATTTTGATCGATCCAAATCATGAGAGGCGCCACACAGTGAACACGGTCGTCCAGGGAAACCCCACCGGTCATCAGCCGCCCGCGGACGTCGTCACCGAGGGTCTTCAGCCCTTTCTGCACGACGTCTGCACCACGCTCTACGCGCCCAGCCTGGTGCTCTCCCGGCCGGCCGGTGACATCGCCGGCGGGGCCGACGGGTTCTTCCACGGTGACCGCCGGCTGCTCTCAAGACTCTCGGTCCGGGTCGAGGGCGTGCCCGTCCTGCCCGTCAGCAACACCCTCGCCACCGCCGACCGGACGGCCTTTCGCGCCGTGCTGCGCGGCGTCGGCGAGCACACCGCCGACCCGGCCGTCACCCTGCACCGCGTGCGCTCGGTCGAACCGGGCGTGCTGCGCGAGGAGTTGGAGATCGCGAACGCGGGCGTCAAGGCGATACGGGTGGAGGTCGTCGTCGGCGCGGGCACCGACCTGGCGAGCATGATCGACGTCAAGTCCGGCCGGACGTCGCCCGCGCTGCCCGCGGGCATCGAGGGCGACGCGCTGCTCTGGCGCCGGGACGGGGTCGGAGTCCGGCTGCGCGCCTCGTCGGGCTCGCCCCGTATCGACGCGGGCGCGGGCGAGCTGCGGTTCGAAGTGGCCCTGGCGGCGCGCGAATCGTGGCGTACGACCCTTCAGTGCGCCGTCGCCGACGACGAACCCCTGCGTTTCCCGGCCGTCGCCCGCGACGCGGTGCCGTGGTCGCCCACCGAGCTGCGCAGCGCCGACCACCGCATGGATCAGCTCTACGCCCGGTCGGTCGGCGATCTGGAGCGGCTGCTGCTGGCCGACCCGGAGCACCCCGAGGACCAGTTCCTGGCCGCCGGATCCCCGTGGTTCCTGACCCTGTTCGGCCGTGACTCGCTGTGGGCGGCGCGGATGCTGCTCCCGCTCGGCACCGAACTGGCGGCCGGCACGCTGCGTACGCTCGCCCGCCGCCAGGGCACCACGACGGACGCCCGCAGCGACGAGCAGCCGGGCAAGATCCTGCACGAGGTACGCCGCGAGGGGTTGAAGCTCAACGAGGGCCCGTCTTTGCCGCCGGTCTACTACGGCACGGTGGACGCCACCCCGCTGTGGGTGATCCTGCTGCACGACGCCTGGCGCTGGGGCCTCGACCCCGAGCAGGTACGGGACCTGCTGCCGCACGCCGAGGCCGCGCTCGAGTGGCTGGCGACCTACGGCGACGCGGACGGCGACGGTCTGCTCGAGTACATCGACGTATCGGGCCACGGGCTCGCCAACCAGGGCTGGAAGGACTCCGGCGACGCCATCCGCTGGCGCGACGGCACGCTCGCCGATGCCCCCATCGCGCTGTGCGAGGTCCAGGCGTACGGCTACGAGGCGGCGATGGGCGGCGCCGCGCTGCTGCGCGCCTTCGGGCGGCCCGGCGCGGAGCGCTGGGAGAAGTGGGCGGACCGGCTCAAGCGCCGCTTCCGGGAGAGCTTCTGGGTTCAGGACGAGACGGGCCGTTACCCGGCGGTCGCGCTCGACGCCGCCAAGCGCCCGGTGGACTCGGTCACTTCGGGCTTCGGGCATCTGCTGGGCACCGGGCTGCTGGACGAGGAGGAGAGCGCGCTGCTCGCCGCCCGGCTGGCGGGACCCGAGCTGAACTCCGGCTTCGGGCTGCGTACGTTGAGCACCGATTCGACCGGTTTCAACCCGTTCGGTTATCACATCGGGTCGATCTGGCCGCATGACACCGCCATCGCCGTGCACGGCCTGGTCCGCGCGGGCTTCCCGGTGGAGGCGGCATCGCTGGCCGGCGGTCTGGTCGCGGCGTCCGCGACGTTCGAGGGGCGGCTGCCCGAGCTGTTCGCCGGTCATGGCTCGGCCACCGACAGCGTGCCCGCCCCGTATCCGGCGTCGTGCCGCCCGCAGGCCTGGTCGGCGGCGTCCGCCGTCGTCCTGCTCCAGGCCGCGCTCGGCCTGGAGGCCGACGTACCGGCCGGAGCGCTGCGCTTCTCGCCGCGCGCCGCCGAGGGCATCGGCCCGCTGGAGCTGACCGGACTGCGGGTGGCGGGCGCGCCCTTGGCCGTACGGCTCGACGCGACGGGCGGGATCCGGGTGGAGGCACCGGACACGCTCACCGTGCACGGCGCCGACCGCGCCTGAACCGCCCACTGCCGACAAGGGAATCGCTGCCATGCCGCTGATGGATCTGCCGCTGGAGGAGCTGCGCTCCTACCTGCCCGACCGGGAGGAACCGTCGGACTTCGACGCCTTCTGGGCCGACACGCTCGCCGAGGCGCGCGGCCACGACCGCCCGCCGGTCTTCACGCCGTACGACGCCTGTCTGACCGAGGTGAACGTCTTCGACGTGAGCTTCCCGGGCTTCGGCGGCGACCCGGTGGCCGGCTGGCTGCTGGTCCCGGCCTCCGCCACCGGACCGCTGCCGTGTGTGGTGGGCTTCCTCGGTTACGGCGGTGGGCGGGGCTTCCCGTACGAGTGGCTGACCTGGCCCTCGGCCGGATACGCGCACCTGCTGATGGACACGCGCGGCCAGGGCGGCTCGCTCCAGCCGGGCGCGACGGGCGACCCGCACGGCAGCGGCGGCGCGTCGTCGCCGGGCATGGTCACCCGGGGCATCGAGGACCCGGCGCACTACTACTACCGCCGGGTCTTCACCGACGCGGTCCGGGCCGTGGACGCAGCGCGCGCCCACCCGTCGGTCGACCCGGCACGGATCGTGATCGCCGGCGGCAGCCAGGGCGGCGGCATCGCGCTGGCGGCGTCCGCGCTGAGCGACGACGTGAGCGCCGCGCTGGTCAACCAGCCGTCGCTGTGCCACTACCGGCGGGCGCTTCAGGTGGTGGAGGGCAACGCGTACCGCGAGATCTGGACGTATCTGCGCACCCACCGGGAGTCGGCGGAGCGGGTGTTCAGGACGCTGTCCTACTTCGACGGGGTCAACTTCGCGGCCCGCGCGAGCGCCCCGGCGCTGTTCTCGGCGGCGCTGATGGACGACATCTGCCCGCCGTCCACGGTGTTCGCGGCATACAACCACTGGTCGGGCCCGAAGGACATCCGGGTCTGGCCGTGGAACCGCCACGAGGGCGGCGGCCACTTCCAGGACCTGGAACAACTGCGCTTCCTGCGGGAGTTGCCGGGGCCGGCCTCATCGGGCCCGTCCGGCGATTGAGTCCGAACCGCCGACCCCACTCCGCGGGAGGGCCACCGACACCACGGCATCACGCGCCGTAATGCACGTGCGCGCCCCACAAGGTCGGCGTATCGGGGGTCCGTTCGCGCTGTGCCCGGACCGCCGCGTGCGGGGCGCGGGCGGCGCCCGAGGCATCGGCCGGGCCGCCGGAGTAAGGCGAGCCCGCTGTCACGCGGCGACCGCGTCCGCGCGACGGACGTGCGGGTCCTCACCACGTACGGCCCGGACCTCGGCGCGCGGCCTGGCCACGGCTGTGGCTGCTGACCTCCGACGACGTCCGCGCGGAGTTGCGCAGCGCACGCCAGGGGTACGACGCGGCCCTGCCGGCTCGTCGCCCGGTCGGTGCTGTATCCGGCGCTCGCCACCTGGTGGTGGCCGGCGCCGCCGGTCGCTGCCACCACCTGCGCCGTGGGTGTGCGCCGGGGCCACGCCTCGATGGAGACTTTCTGCGTACTGGCCGAGTCCCGTGGTCGACCTGGACGTGCGAGCCGGACGTGTCACGCACCGCCGGCCCGGACATCCGAGGCGCACTGCGGCTCGGCGCGCGTCAGCGCGAGTCGCCCCGCCAGTCCCAGCGCCGCGCGTCCCCGGCGCGCGGCCCGTACAGAGTGCGCCCGCCGGGTCCGTACGCGCCTATCTCCGTGGGCAACTCCGCGCCCTCGGCGAGCTGCTGGTCCGTCCAGCCGGTCACGTCCAGGAGCAGCCCGTCCAGCGGACCCGCGCACAGCTCCCGATAGCTGTGGCCGGTCCGGGGCCCGGGGTCCGGGTCGTCGTGGTCGGCGCCGTACACCCGGCGCCGCTTCAGTTCGTCCATGAACGCCAGCATCGCAGCCACCACTGACAACCGGGTCCCGGTGGATCACCGAGGGACCCGCGCCGGGTCCGTGGTGGTGGCCTCGGGTGCGTCCGGGTCCGTGTCCCGGCCGCCGAGGAAGCGCAGGGGTACGACGAGGAGCCACCAGTACTTCGCGGCGACGGGCGACACCAGAGTCATCGGCACCGACGTGGCGAACACGGCGGCGACCACGCCCCCTTGGAACACCGACCGGCGGATACGCGCGGCCGGTACGCCGGTCCCGCGCAGCTCCGGACGGCGCAGAAGGCGCAGCGCCATCCCCGATGTCAGCACCGACACGAGGGCGATCACACCGCCGTACACGGAGGTGGCGAGAGCGGTGTCGCCGTACTCGCTGACGAGCCGGGTGGGAAAGGGCAGTGCGGCGATGAGGGCGAGCAGCGCGAAGTACAGATACAGCAGCCCGCGGTCGAGGCGGCCGACCAGCGCGAACAGGCCGTGCTGGATCACCCAGTGCATTCCGATGACGGCGAAGCTCAGCAGGTACGCGCCGACATCCGGCACCACGTCCCGCAGCGCGTCGCTCAGCCGCGCCTCTGGAAGACCGGTCGGCACGTCGATCCCCAGTGCCAGGAGGGTGATGGCAATCGCGAACACGGCGTCGCCGAAGGCCAGCAGCCGTTCCGGCGTCATGGTCGGTCCGAGGGGTCGTGAACGGAGCATCCGTCTCCTGATTCGATGATGGAGTGCGAATTGGCCTCCCATGAGGCTTTCGTCACTTCAGGCCGAGCATATCCGGCCGCCGGTTCCACGCGGAAAATCACGGGCGCCCCGAGCGCCCCTTGCCCTACGGTCTGGCCCATGGATGATGAGGACGGCTACTTCGGCGAGCGCGTCGCGGCCACATACGACAATCCGTCGGCACGGGAGTTCCATCCGGACACCCTGGCTCCGATGGCCGATCTCCTGTCGGAGCTCGCCGGCGACGGCCGCGCCCTGGAACTCGGCATCGGTACGGGCCGGGTCGCGCTCCCCCTCGCGGAGCGCGGCGTCCCCGTCCACGGCATCGATCTGTCACGGGCGATGGTCGCCCGTATGCGTGACAAGCCCGGCGGCGACGCGATCGACGTGACGATCGGGGACTTCGCGACGACAAGGGTGGACGGGACGTTCTCCGTCGCGTACCTCGTCTTCAACACGATCATGAATCTCACGACTCAGGCGGCCCAAGTGGCCTGCTTCCGCAATGTCGCCGACCATCTCGCCCCCGGCGGCTGCTTCGTGATCGAGACCATGCTGCCCGAGCTGCGCAAGCTCCCGCCCGGTCAGGACGTGATGCCGTTCCATACGAGCGCCACACGCTGGTCGTTCGACATCTACGACGTCGCGACGCAGGAGATGAGCTCCAACTACGTCGAGGTGGTCGACGGGCGCGGCTCGTACTGGACGGTGCCGTTCCGGTACGTCTGGCCGGCGGAACTCGATCTGATGGCCCAGCTCGCCGGCATGCGGCTGCGCGACCGGTGGGCGGGCTGGAAGCGCGAGCCCTTCACCGGCGACAGCGAACGGCATGTCTCGGTCTGGGAGAAGCCGACTACCTGACGGCCCGTCATCGAGCCTTCACCCAGCGAGAGTTGAGGGAGGCGGCGAAGAGGTGAAGGCTGATCGCCAGTACCGTACACATACGATCATGTCGGCCTCAGTCGGGCCGGAATCAGTACGGTACGGAGGGCGTTCCATGCACACGGCGGCCGAGGACGAGGTCCACGACGAGTTCTTCCCCTTCGTCCCCACCCCGCAGGACGGCAGCCGCTGGCAGGCACCCGCCGATCTGGAGCAGCATCTGTACAAGCTGACCAGGACCGGCGACACATACGCGTATCTGCGTGCCGTCGTCATCGAGGGCGCCTACTACCCGGTCAGGATCGAGGAGTCGGCGGCGGCCGGCGAGGACACGTATCCGATGCTGACCACCGACACCCCCGACGGCCACACAGTGGCGACGGTCTTCACGGGGGGCCTGCTGCCCCGGCCGCACCCGCAGCTCGTGTACGAGTACGCGACCCTGGGCGAACTCGCCCAGAGACTCCCCGCCGACGTGGACTTCCTCGCGGTCAACCCGGCCACACCCTGCGAGCAGATCTTCCCCGTCGACGACGAGGAGCGTGACGCCTGGGTGGATCTGCATCACGAGCTGTTCTCCTCCGACGAGTTGATGAACCGGGTGGTGACCCGGCGCACCGGCGTCATGCCGACCGGACCGCTGCTGCACGGTCTGGCCTGCGGCGCGCACCTGTGCTTCACCAACGGCGACGCGTGGAACACCACGTACTGGCACGGCATGGGTCACCAGGGCGAGCGGGAGCGCCTGGGGGAATGGTGGGACGTCCACGACCGCGAGGACTGGCTCGCGATCGAGGTGCGGCTGCTGGAGCGTGAAGTCAGCCCGTGGTACTGGGACTTCGTCCTCGGCGCGCGTACGGCGCTGAGCGACGGGCAGGGCTCGCGCGTCGACCCCGGGCAGTGGCGGGACTGCGTGAAGGACACGTTGCGCGAGCAGGCGGCGCGCACCGGAACGACCACCGACGACGCCGAGTTCGCTGATTTCGTGGCCCATCTGCGCGCTCTGGTGGGCAAGGTGCTGCGCTACGAGTCACGCTTCCGCGCCGACGGTCTCCTGCCGCCCGACGGAGTCGTCCGGTCGATCGCCGCGTGGGACATCGGCCGCGGCTCCAAGATGGCCCGCTGGGGGCGGGGCGCCCGGTACGCCACCGAGGCGGAGCTGCACGCGTCACTCGAACGCGCGTCGGAGGCGGCGCGGGCGGTGTACGGCTCGTGGGAGGAGTTCTCCGCCGGCTATGTGCTGGGGCGGTGTCTGCACTTCGACGAGGAGGAGTTCGGCAGTTGGTACACGACGGTGCTCGACGCCCACCGGGCGCTGACGACGACACCGGACAGCCCGTGGCTCACGGTCCCGTTCGACGCGAAGTGACTCCGCACACCGAGCCCCTTGCCTTTCCGGGATTGGCTTACCGCGCCGTGCCGGTCCGTGCTAGCGTCCGAATCCTGGCGACACAGAAGCCAGGCCGTTCGGGAGCCCGGAACTTCCCGAGGAGACGGCCGAAGGGTCTCGGGCCCCCTGGATTCCACGACGGCGCACGGTCGGTTCCCGACTCCAGACCAGTGATCGCCAAGCCGGGTTGGTGAGAACAGGTTGAGTCATGTGGCCAATTCTTCCGGTACTTCGGGGTTCGCGAGCGCTGAACTCGGTGCTCGTCCATCTGCCGCTGCTGGGTACGTCGCTGCTGCTTCTGCTCTTCGGCGTGACCGCGGTGTTCCGTCCCACGCGGTACGAGCACTTCCACACACTGCTGCGCGAAGTACGCGCGTGGAGCCGCGAGATCCGCAGCGGTGGCGACGGTCACGACGAGGCGGCCTCTTGATGCCGCACACGACGCACAAGGAATTGGCCCGGCGGCGCACGGCGTACACGGGTGAGAGCTACCAGGAGGCGTACGAGGCGCTGCGCGCCTGCCGGACCCCGCTGCCCGAAGCGGCGGACACCCACCAGCGGTTGCTGGAGTCGCGGATCATGGTCGCCCTCGCGAGCGCTTCGGGCACGGCTCCGAGAACCTGGATGCCCGCCCTCTACTTCCGTGACTACGCCTCGTCGCTGGGGATCGAGAAGGTGCGGCCCACCGCGACCGGGCTGGAACTGGTGGTCCACTCCCACGGATTCACCCAGTGTCTCGGCGGGGTGGGCCTCATCGTGGGGGACTTGCCGCTCGGGGACCGGTACGAGCTGGTGGACGAGCGTACGGCTCCGGGGGCGCGTGTCGTCGTACGGGTGCGGTCGCCCCGCACCGCCCGCGCACACCCGCCGTATCCACGTCCACGGCTGCGTCAGGCGGACGCGCTCACGGGGAGGTGGATCGAGGCGAGAGGTGTGGGCTGGCTCGCGATGAACCCCCGGTGGTCGCGCCGGACCTTCGAGGTGGACAGGCCCGAATCGGCGGCGGTGGGAAGCCAGTTGCTGAGGCGGGCGGCGCTGTTCGCGAACGACGGGGCGTTTCGCTGGGTCACCGCATGGAGGAGCTGTAACGCGCAGGCGCCGCTGACGTACGCCGAGTGGCTGCCCGACGCGGTCCCCCTCGCGCTGGCACAACGGCTGGCGGACCCGGACTTCGGAATCACCGTCCCAAAGGAGCCGGAAGACCCGTCCTGGGACATGTCGAACGGAGATCGCCGGTATCTGGCCGGCCCGCAACTGGACAGAATCCTCGCGGGCGAGGAGCTGAGCTTCGCCCTTCGCTGATCCCAGGCGCCACCGATACGATGCCCTCACCAAGGATCGTTCGTAATATCGAACGCACTCCGCCTCCCCACCACCCACTGAAGCGAACAGACCTGACCTGACGGTCGAAGGAGCCCGCCCGATGTCCCCCAGCAGTCCGGTCCGAAGCACGCTGGCCGCCAATCTCCGCCGGGAGAGGAAGCAGCGCGGCCTGTCGCTGTCCGAGCTGTCGCGGCTCTCCAAGATCGGCAAGGCGACCCTGTCGCAGTTGGAGTCGGCCACCGGCAATCCGACCATCGAGACGGTCTTCAGCCTCTCCCGCGCCCTGGGCGTGCCCATCTCCGACCTGCTGGACACCGCCCACGCGGAGGCGATGACCGTGGTGCGCGCCGCCGAAGTGGACGTGCTGAGCGGCGAGGGCGTGGACCTGCGCCCGCTCCGGCGGATCGAGGCGGGCGGGGTCATCATGGAGGTGTACGACCAGCAGGTACGCGCCGACGCGCAGCAGCCGTCGCTGGGGCACGCCGGCACCGAGCACACCGTGGTGCAGAGCGGCACGCTCACGGTCGAGGTGGACGGGCACCAGGCGGAGCTGGGACCGGGCGACTACGTGTCGTTCGACGCCTCCCTGCCGCACCGCTACGCGGCACCCGACGGGCCGGTGCGCTCCGTGCTGCTCCTGCACTACCGGTCGGGGAGCGGCGCCCCGCCCGAGGCGTCGGGCACGCCTCACTGACAACGGCGCAGGAGGTGTCGTTGACACCTCCTGCGCCTCGCCCTAGCCTCACTGTCGTTCGCTATGCAGAACGCGGAGGTCTGGTGAACCGAACACGAGTCGTCATCATCGGCGCCGGGATCATCGGTGCCGCCTGTGCCCGTGAACTCGCGGTCGCCGGTTTCGACGTGCTCGTACTGGACCGTGCCGGGGCCGCCGCCGCGACCACCTCGCACGGCGAGGGAAACATCCTGGTCTCCGACAAGGGCCCCGGCCCGGAGCTGGAACTCGCCCAGTTGTCCCGCCGGTTGTGGCCCGAGGTGCTGGCCGCCGTCGCCGGGCGGACGGCCTCGCCGCAGGACGCGGACCCGGTCGAGTGGGACCCCAAGGGCGGCATCGTCGTCGCCACCACCGCAGAGGGTGCCGAGGCGCTGCTCCCCTTCGCGGCGGCCCAGCGCGCGGCCGGGGTACGGGCCGAGGTCATGGACGACGACGCCCTGACCACCGCCGAACCCTTCCTCACCGAGCGCCGCACCGCCGCCGTCCACTACCCCGACGACGCGCAGGTGCAGCCGGCCGGCGCGGCCACCGCCCTGCTCGCCGACGCTCTGCGGGCCGGGGCCCGGTTGCGTACCGGCCACGAAGTACTCGGCGCCGTCACGCGCGGCGGCCGGCTCACGGCCGTGCGCACGGTGGACGGGCCGGTGGCGGCCGACGTGTTCGTCAACGCCGCCGGGCCGTGGTCCGCCGAGGTCGCCCGGCGGCTCGGCGTCCCGCTGGACATCCGCCCGCGCCGTGGTGAGGTCCTGGTCACCGCTCCCCTGCCGCCCACGGTCTTCCACAAGGTGTACGACGCCGACTACGTGGGCGCGGTGGGCAGCGGCGCGGGAGATCTTCAGACCTCGGCCGTGGTCGAGTCCACCCGGGCGGGCAGCGTCCTTCTCGGTTCGTCCCGGCGGCGCGTCGGCTTCGACGACCGCCTGCGCCCCGAGGTGCTGTCCGCGATCGCCGCCAAGGCGCTCAAGCTCTTTCCCTCGCTGGCGGGCGTGCACGTCATGCGGGCGTACGGGGGCTTCCGCCCGTACGTCCCCGACCATCTGCCGGTCATCGGCGCCGACCCACGGCTGACGGGTCTGTGGCACGCGACCGGCCACGAGGGCGCGGGGATCGGGCTGTCCGTCGGCACCGCGCGGCTGCTGCGCGAGCTGCTGACGGACAGTCGGACGGCGATCGACGCGGGCCCGTTCCGGGTGGACCGGCCGGCGGTGCTCGGCACCGGCACCGGCACCGGCACCCCCACCGTGACCAAGGAGGGGCCATGAGCCCACGTCTCGTACCCATGGGGTCCGACCCGGCCGGCCGCCGGGACCGGCCGCTCACCATCACGGTGGACGGTGATCCGTACACCGGCGTCGCGGGCCAGACCCTCGCCGGGGTGCTGCTGGCCGCGGGCCGTACTTCCTGGCGGCAGGCTCCTTCGGGGGCGCCGCGCGGTGTGTTCTGCGGGATCGGTGTCTGCTTCGACTGCCTGGTGACGGTGAACGACGAGCGCGACGTACGGGCGTGCCGCCGCCGCGCCCGGGACGGCGACGCGGTGACGACGCAGTCGCGGGCCTCGTACGACGGGCGGCAGGACCGGTGACCGGTCGGCGTCATGTCGTCGTCGTGGGGGCCGGACCCGCCGGACTCGCCGCCGCCGACGCGGCGCTCGCGGCGGGCGCGCACGTGACGTTGATCGACACGGCCGAACGGCCCGGCGGCCAGTACCACCGCATGCTGCCCGAGGCGTACGAGGCGGCCGACCCCGGAGCCCTTCAGCACGGCTACCGCTCCTTCGACCGCCGGGCCCGGCGGGTGCTCGGGCACCCGCGCTGCTCCTGGTGGGCGGAGAGTTCCGTGTGGGCGCTGGAGCGCCGTGATCGCGACCGTGACCCCGGCAGTGCCCCCGCCACGGACAGGCCGCCGCTGGTGCACGTCCTGAGCGGTACGCCGAGCGGTAGCCCCCGGCGCCGCCATGTGCTGGAGCCCGACGCCCTGGTGCTCGCCGTGGGGGCCCATGACCGGGTGCTCCCGTTCCCGGGCTGGGACCTGCCCGGTGTCTACACCGCGGGCGCCGCCCAGGCGCTGGCCAAGGGAGAGCGTCTGGTCGTCGGGGACCGGGTGGTGGTCGCGGGCACGGGGCCGTTCCTCCTGCCGGTGGCGACGTCACTGCTGGAGGCCGGGTCGCGGGTGCTCGCGGTGCTGGAGGCGGGCAGGCCGGGGGCGGTGGCCCGGGGCTGGCTGCGACGCCCCTGGGAACTGGCGGCGCAGGTCGGCAAGTCCGGCGAACTCCTTTCGTACACAACCGAGTTGGGACGCCACCGGGTCCCGTACCGGTTCGGCAGGGCAGTCGTCGAGGCGCGCGGGGACGGCCGGGTCGAGGAGATCGTCAGCGCCCGCGTGCGGGCGGACTGGTCGGTGGTGCCCGGCAGTGAACGCGTCATCGCGGTGGACGCCGTGTGCGTCGGTCACGGGTTCACCCCGCGACTGGAGCTGCCGGTCGCGGCCGGATGCGCCCTGCGCCCGGGGCCGGACGGTTCGCCCGCCGAAGCCTTCGTCGCCGTGGACGACGACCAGCGCACGAGCCGGCCCGGCGTGTACGCGGCGGGCGAGGTCACCGGTATCGCCGGTGCCCCCGCCGCGCGCGCCGAGGGCGCCGTGGCCGGCTGGCTCGCGGCGGGCGGCGCCCCGGACTCACGCGCCCTGGCCACGCTGCGCCGCGCTCGCGACCGGGGCAGGGCGTTCGCCGCCACGCTGGCCGTCGCCCATCCCATCGGCCGGGCCTGGCCCGGCTGGCTGCGTCCCGACACGGTCATCTGCCGCTGCGAGGAGACGACGTACGCGGCGGTGTGCCGATCGGCCGTCGACCCCACCCGTACGGAACCGGCGGTGGCGAAGCTGGCGACGCGGGCCGGTCTCGGCCCCTGCCAGGCCCGTATCTGCGGGCCCACGGTCGCCGAACTGCGCCGCACCGCCGACGTGAGCGCCGAACCGAGCGCCGAACCGAGCGCCGGCCACCGTCACCGGCCCGTCGCCGAGCCGATCACGCTCGGCGAGCTGGCCCGCCCGCCCGAGCCACCACCCGCCTTCCCCAACTCCCCCGCACAGGAGAGCACTTCATGAACCCCACCAGCAACGAGCCCAACCCCCTGACCGGTGTCGTCGTCGCCACCGCGCTGCCCTACCGGCAGGACCCGACCGCCCCGGCGGGCCTGGCCGTCGACTACGACGCGTACGCCGAGCACTGCCGCTGGCTCGTCGACAACGGCTGCGACGGTGTCGGCCCCAACGGATCGCTGGGCGAGTACTCGTCGCTGACCGACGACGAACGCCGCACCGTCGCCCGTACGGCCGTCGAGGCGGTACGCGGTCGCGGAAAGGTCGTCGTCGGCGTGCACGGGCCGGGTTCGCACCAGGCCGTGCGCTGGGCGCGGGCCGCGGCCGAGGACGGCGCCGACGGGGTGCTGTGTCTGCCGCCGACGATGTACCGGGCCAACCCGGCGGAGGTGGTGGCGCACTTCGAGGCCGTGGCGGCGGTCGGCCTGCCGGTCATGGTCTACAACAACCCCGTGGACACCAAGGTCGACCTGACGCCCCAACTCCTCGCGGAGATCGCCCAGATCGACAACGTCCTGGCGGTCAAGGAATTCTCCGGCGACGTACGGCGCGTGCTGGAGATCAAGGAGCGGGCCCCCGGGATCGACGTGATCAGCGGCGCCGACGACGTGGCGCTCGAGAGCCTGCTGATGGGGGCCACCGGGTGGTTCGCCGGCTTCCCCAACGTCTTTCCCGCCGAGTCCGCCCGGCTGTTCCGACTCGCCACGGAGGGACAACTGGAAGAGGCCCGTGCCCTGTACCGGCCGCTGGTCGCCGCGTTCCGGTGGGACTCGCGTACCGAATTCGTCCAGGCCATCAAGCTGGGCATGGAGATGGTCGGCCGTTACGGCGGCCCCTGCCGCCCGCCTCGCGGCCCGCTGATCCCCGCCCACCGGGAGCAGATCACCGCCGACATGCGGCAGGCGATCGACTTTCTCGCCACGGAAGGGCGGCAGGACTGATGCGCAGCGTACGCACGATCAGCGCGGTCGACTCCCATACGGAGGGCATGCCGACGCGCGTGGTCACCGGGGGTGTGGCGCCCGTCCCCGGCGCCACGATGGCCGAGCGCCGCCGCTACGCGATGCGACACCTGGACCCCTTGCGCCGGTTCCTGATGGACGAGCCCCGCGGGCATCCGGCGATGAGCGGGGCGATCCTGCAACCGCCGACCCGTCAGGACGCGGACTGGGGCGTCCTTTACATCGAGGTCAGCGGCTTCCTGCCGATGTGCGGGCACGGGACGATCGGGGTGGCGACGGTGCTGGTGGAGACGGGGATGGTCACGGTGACCGAGCCCGAGACCGTCGTACGGCTCGACACCCCGGCCGGCCTGGTCGAGGCCCGCGTGACGGTGCGCGACGGCGCCGCCGAGAAGGTCACGCTGCGCAATGTCGACGCCTTCGCGCTGGAACTCGACGCGAAGGTGACGGTGCCGGGACTGGGCGAGGTCCGGTACGACATGGCGTACGGGGGCAACTTCTACGCCATCGTGGATCTGGCGTCCCTCGGGCTGCCCTACGACCGGGCGCGCAAGGACGACATCCTCGCGGCCGGTCTCGCGATCACGGAGGCGATCGACGCGCGGAACCCGCCGGTGCATCCGGCCGACCCGGCGATCCGCGGCTGCAAGCATGTGCAGTTCCTCGCGCCCGGCTCGGACGCCCGGCACTCGCGCAACGCCATGGCCATCCGGCCCGGCTGGTTCGACCGCTCCCCCTGCGGCACCGGTACCTGCGCCCGTATGGCACAGCTCCATGCCCGGGGCGAACTGTCACTGGACACGGAGTTCGTGAACGAGTCGTTCATC
Source organism: Streptomyces sp. NBC_01506 (assembly GCF_045040295.1). Lineage (NCBI taxonomy): Bacteria > Bacillati > Actinomycetota > Actinomycetes > Kitasatosporales > Streptomycetaceae > Streptomyces > Streptomyces sp. NBC_01506. The sequence goes on from NZ_CP109422.1 coordinate 1,129,684, forward strand.
GGCACCCGCTTCACGGGGCGGCTGGTGGGCACGAGCGAGGTCGCGGGAGTGCCCGCCGTGGTGCCGGAGTTCGCGGGCCGCGCGTGGATCACCGGAACCGCCAACTACCTGCTGGATCCGGCGGATCCGTTCCCGAACGGCTTCGTCCTGTGAGCCCTGTTCCCACACGTCGTCCGGTGGGCGACACCCGTCCGGCGGCGCCTGTTACGATCGGTGGCAGCGAAGGGGAGTAGTCCCGAGAACCGCTGGTCGACACACTGGACGTCCTAGGACATCCCGGCCACCGGGCCGCCGCATACTTTGCGGGGGCGGACGAGACCTTCGGCCAAGGCATGATCGCGGCCCGCACTGTTCTGTGGGCCGCTCCATCGTGCCGGGTCGAATGGTTCCTCCCGTCGCCCTCCGGGTGCCGCACGAGCTACGGCCCGGCCCCGGCAGAAAGCCAAGTCAATGACCTTCGACCCCCTGGCGATGCTCACCGCCTTCGGGCTGATCTTCCTCGCGGAGCTCCCCGACAAGACCATGTTCGCCTCACTGGCCATGGGCACCCGGATGCGGCCGCTGTATGTGTGGTTCGGTACGTCCACGGCCTTCCTCGTGCATGTCGCCATCGCCGTCGGCGCCGGCAGCCTGCTCAGCATGCTCCCGGGGATGGCCGTCAAGCTCGTGTCGGCCGCGCTGTTCGCGTTCGGCGCCTTCGTCCTCCTGCGGGGCGGGGACGATGACGACGAAGAGGACGGCGGCAAGACGGTCACCGGCTTCTGGCCCGTCTACACCACCGCCTTCATGGCCGTCTTCATCAGCGAGTGGGGCGACCTCACCCAGATCACCACCGCCAACCTGGCCGCCAGCAACGGCTGGCTGCCCACCGCCATCGGTTCGGCCCTCGCGCTGATGTCGGTCTCCGCGCTCGCCCTGCTGGTGGGCCGCTTCATCGCGCAGCGCGTACCGCTGAAGACCGTCCAGCGCATCGGTGCCGCGTGCATGGCGGGCCTCGCCATCTGGACGCTCATCGAGGCGTTCACCCTCTGAGTCAGGCCGAGGGAGGGGCGGGCGTGGCGAAGTAGTGGCCTTCGTCAAGGTCGTCGATCAGCCCCGGTCCGGTCGGCCGCCAGCCCAGCAGTTCGCGGGTGTGGGCGCTGGAGGTGGGCGAGTCCAGGCCGAGGAAGCCGGCCAGCCACGTGAAGTGGGCGGGTGCGTCGTCCGGGGAGACGGAGACCACGGGCAGGCCGAGGTGGCGTCCGATCACCTCGGCGACATCCCGGATCGGCACGCCCTCCTCCGCGACCGCGTGCAGTGTGGAGCCGGCCGAGGCGCCCTCCAGCGCCAGGCGGAACAGATGCGCGGCGTCGGAGCGGTGGACGGCGGGCCAGCGGTTGGCGCCGTCACCGATGTGGCCCGAGACGCCCTTGGCGCGGGCGATCGCGACCAAGGACGCCATGAAGCCCTGGTCTCCGTCGCCGTGCACCGTCGGGGGAAGGCGTACGACGCACGAGCGGACGCCCCGGTCCGCGAGGGCGACCGTCGCCCACGCGTTGGCCTGCCGCATGGCCGGGCCGCCGGTCGCATGGGCGCCGGCCGGACCGGACGCCTGGCCGTCCGCCTGCCCGTCCTCCTCGGTGGCCGGCCGCCCCGGCGCCGGCCCGAGCGTCCCGGAGGCGATGAGGAGCGGGCGGTCCGAGCCGGCGAGCGCGTCGCCGAACGTGTCGATGGCGCGCCGGTCCGCGCCGGCGGCGTCCTCGAAACCGCCGCTGAACGCGATGTCGTGCTTGAAGGCGAGATGGATCACACCGTCGGACTCGGCCGCGGCGGCGCGCAGGGTGTCGAGATCGTCGATCGTGCCGCGGCGCACCTCGGCGCCCGCCTCGGTGAGGACGGCGGCCGAGGCGTCGGAGCGGGCGAGCCCGACGATCTGGTGGCCGGCTTCGATGAGTTCCGGGACAACGGCCGAACCGATCCAGCCGGACGCGCCGGTGACGAACACACGCATGAGAAGTACTTCCGGGTCGGTGGATGGACGGGCCGGCCGATGATCCGGTCGGCCCGAGCTGTCATTTGGATTCCTCGCGGGCCCGCAGCAGCTTGGTGATCTGTCTGACGAGCTCGTCGTCGCTGGTCACCGGCTTGTCGGTGACCAGGGCACCAAGTCGCTCGGCGGTCTGGAAGTCGTAGGCGCGCTCACTCTCCGTACCGGGAACGCGGCCGTACGCCTCCTTCGCACGGAAGCCGACCGTCGATTCGACCGCCTTGGCGATGAGCCAGGTGAGGGTGAAGGAGAACGCGATCACCGCGAGGATCGCCAGGAGCTGCTTGCCGAGCAGACCCCAGCCGCCTCCGTAGAAAAGCCCCTTCTGGCCGCTGATCCGCGCGGTGGCGAACAGGCCGACCATGATCAGTCCGATGAGACCGCCGACACCGTGCACGCCCACCACGTCGAGCGTGTCGTCCACGTTGAAGCGGAACTTGAGCGTGATCGCGAAGGCGCAGACCGCGCCGACGACGAGACCGGTGATCACCGCGCCGAGCGTGTTGATCTCACCGCAGGCGGGGGTGATGGCGACCATGCCCGCGACGGCGGAGGAGACGACCCCGACGGTGGTGACCTTGCCGGTACGCCACTTCTCGACCAGCGGCCAGGTGACCATGGCGCCGGCGGCGCCGAGCTGGGTGTTGATGAACGCGGCAGCCGCGGTGCCCTGATCGCTGAGCGCCGAACCGGAGTTGAAGCCGAACCAGCCGAACCACAGCAGCGCGACACCGAGGACGACGAGGGGAATGTTGTTGGGCCGCTCCTCGCGGCGCGCGAAGTCGCGCGGGGCCCGTAGCACCAGGGCCACGGCGAGCCCGGCGACTCCGGAGTTGAGCTCCACCGGCAGACCACCGGCGAAGTCGAGCGCGCCGAGATGCTTGACGATCCAGCCGTCCGGGTCGAACACCCAGTGCGCGAGGGGGATGTAGACGATCAGGAGCCACAGGACGACGAAGACGAGCCAGCCCTTCATCGTGGCGCGGTCGGCGATCGAACCGCTGATCAACGCGACCGTGATGATCGCGAAGCCCATCTGGAACGTGCCGTAGATGAACGTGGGGATGTGACCGGTCAGTGTGTTCAGCTCGATGCCGCGCATGAACGCGTGATCGAGATTGCCGATGAGCCCGGCGCCGCCGACGTCGGGGCCGAACGCCAGCGTGTAGCCGACCGCCCACCACAGGAGCGTGCCGAAGGCGAGCGCGGCGAAGCTCATCTTGATCATCATCAGGATGTGCTGGGTGCGCACCATGCCGCCGTAGAAGAACGCCAGCCCCGGCGTCATCAGCAGCACCATGGCGGTGGAGGCGAGCAGCCAGGCGGTGTCACCGGAGTCGTACGCGGGTGGCATCGGCGCGGGAGCGGTGTTCATCGGCGGATACCTCATAGGGGTGGGGGGAGTTGGGGCTCGGCGGTGCCGGGGCACGTCTCGCGATTACGTCGTGCGCAATTACGTCCTGTTCGGTCATGTCTTGCGCGGTTACGTCTTGCGCAGGTCGGGGGCCGGGTGGCCGGTGAGCAGTCGGCGTACGGCGTGCCAGGCGGCGGTGTGCGCGGCGGCTACCCGCACGGGGCTGTCGTCCAGGAGCCGGAGCCAGGCACCGCAGTCCCTCGGCAGGACGCTGACTCCGTACAGGACTCCGAGCCCGGCCAGCGCCTCGTGCAGGGTGTCGGCGATCTCGGTGGCGGGAGCGCGGTCGGAGACGACGAACAGCGACGCGACGTGGTCGTGCCCGGCGAACACACCGGGGCCGACCACCCCAACACCGGCTCCCCGCTCCCCCGGCGGTGCCAGGCGCAGGGTGTCGATGGCCAGCAGCGTGCCGTCGGGACGGCTGATCCGAAGGTCGGTGGCGAGGACCCGGTAGTCGTGGCGCTCGCCTCGGGCGAGCCGCCCTGCGGTCAGCGTGTCCCCGACGACGACGCTGGCGTCGGGCGCGACCGTGACCTCGGTGCGCTGGTAGAACCTCGAGTCCTTGAACGGGATCAGCGGGTCCGGCAGATACTCCACGTACGCGCCCGCGCCCGCCGTCAGATGCACGCGCTGGCTCGCGTAGTCGTGCTCCATCCGGAAGACCTTGGTGGCCGCCTGGGTGGTGAGATGCACCTGGGTGCCGGGCCCGCAGCGGAAGTCCATCCGGTAGCGGTCGGCCTGGGCGATGCCGCCGCCCGTCGCCATCAGATAGACGTAACTCATGCCGGGCAGCTCGGGGTCGATCCACAGCGGGCGCATGATCTGCAACGGCGTCTTCTGGTAGCGCTCAACGAGCTCGGTGCGCCCGTCCCGTACGGCGAAGGCCAGATCGAGGATGCCGACCTTGGCGGGTGAGCCGGGCGCGAGTGTGTCGGGTACGGAGGCCAGGGCCGCCACCTCCGGGGGGACCCGGACCACGCGGTAGTGGCCGGGCGCGAGCCGGTCCGGCCGGGGCGGGGCCGACGGCATGTCAGATCAACGCCTTGCGGCGCGATGCGAGGTAATCGGCGATGTCCGCGATGCCCACACCGGTGAGACAGTCGGTGAGGACGACGGGGCGGTTCTCGCGTACCCGGTAGGCGTCGGACTCCATGACGCCGATGTCGGTGCGCACATACCGCGCGATGTCGATCTTGTTGATGACGAGCAGATCGGAATCGGTGATGCCGGGGCCTCGTTTGCGTGGCATCTTCTCGCCCTCGGCGGTGTCCAGGACGAAGAGGAACAGGTCCACCAGAGCCGGGCTGAAGGTGAGCGTGAGGTTGTCGCCGCCGGACTCGTAGAGCAGGGTGTCGGTGTCCGGGAAGCGCTCCAGCATCTCGGCACCGGCCGCCAGATTCATCGTGGGGTCGTCGCGTACGGCGGTGTGCGGGCAGGCGCCCGTCTCGACGCCGACGACACGTTCCGGCTCGAGAACACCGGCGAGGGTGCGGCGGATGTGCTGGGCGTCCTCCTGCGTGTAGATGTCGTTGGTGATGACGGAGGGGCGGTGGCCACGCTCGATCAGCAGCGGTACGAGCGCCTCGATGAGCGCGGTCTTGCCGGAGCCGACCGGCCCGCCGACGCCGACCCGCAGTACGTTGTCGTCCATGGTGCTCCCTGGGTTGTGACGGAGTGTCAGCTCGCGAACAGCCGTGCGTCGGCGCGTTCATGACGGCCCGACATGATGTCCGAGGCGAAGACGGTGGCGCCGACGTCGGCGAGTTCACGCCGTAGCGCGGCGTCGACGGCCGCCTCGATGACGGGGGCCGCCCCGCGCAGCAAGGTCTGTGCCTTGCGGTGGTCGGTGAGCCGCAGACGCAGGGCCGCGCCCGCGAAGCTCACACAGAAGGCGAAGAGGTCCGAGGCGACCGACTGGCGGACCGGGACACCTGTCGCCGCGTAGATGACCCCCGCGGCCACCGCCTGGGTGCCGGGCGCCTCACCCCGTACGACACGCTCGAAGTGGTCGTCGATCTCCGGCCGGTCGAACACCTCCCGTGCGAGGTCGAGGAGTTGGCGGCCGGTCCGGGTGGCCGCCTGGCGTGTCTCGCGGCTCAGCTTGGTGGCGAACAGATACTCGTCGATCGCGGCGACGGCCGCCGCGTCGCCCGCCAGGGTCGCCCGGTGCGCGAGGGCGAGCGCGGTGGCGTCGGCCGGGCCGACGCCGTGCAGCAGCAGGTCTTCGAGCAGGAGCGGCAGGGTGGCGGAGTCGACCGCCTTGGCGTGGGCGAATCCCTCCAGGCTGTGGGACAGCGTGTAGAAGCCGCTCGGGAACGCCGAGTCGGTCAACTGGAGGCTGACCAGAAGGGGGCCGAGTCCTGCGGCTCGGACGTCCGTCGTCGGGGTGGGATCCGGCGGGGTGTCGCTCTCGTCGCGGTACACCGCCTAGGCCAGGAAGAACAGATGGTTGAGGGGCAGTTCCTCGGCCGGATCGATGGTGGCCACCTTGCCGTTGAGCGTGACCTTGAACGTCTCCGGGTCGACCTCGATGTCCGGCAGCGTGTTGTTGCGGACCATGTTGTGTTTGCCGATGTTGCGGGTGCGGCGTACCGGCAACACCTTGCGCTCCAGGCCCAGTTCGGCCGGGACACCGGCGGCGATTCCGGCCTGGGACATGAAGGTGGCGTGGGTCGCCTGCAATGCCTTGCCGTACTGCCCGAACATCGGCCGGTAGATCACCGGTTGCGGCGTCGGCAGCGAGGCGTTGGGATCGCCCATCTGCGCCCACGAGATGATGCCGCCCTTGATCACCATCTTCGGCTTGGCCCCGAAGGAGTGGATGGGCCAGAGCACGATGTCGGCGAGCTTGCCCTTCTCGATCGAGCCCACGTGGTCGGCGATGCCGGTGGCGATGGCCGGGTTGATGGTGACCTTGGCGAGGTAGCGCAGCACCCGCTGGTTGTCGTTGCGGGCACAGTCGCCCTCCATCGTGCCGAGCTTGTCCTTGCAGTGGTGGGCGACCTGAAAGGCGCGGGTGACGGACTCGCCGACCCGGCCCATGGCCTGCGAGTCGGAAGAGATCATGCTGATGACGCCGAGGTCGTGCAGCACCGACTCGGCGGCGATCGTCTCGGCTCGGACACGGCTGTCGGCGAAGGAGACGTCCTCGGGGATGTCATGGCTGAGGTGGTGACAGACCATGACCATGTCGAGCAGTTCGTCCACCGAGTTCTTCGTGTACGGCAGGGTCGGGTTGGTGGACGACGGCAGTACGTTCGGCTCGCCCGCCACCCGCATGATGTCGGGTGCGTGACCGCCGCCCGCGCCCTCGCTGTGGAAGGTGTGGATGGTGCGGCCGTCGATGGCGGAGCGGGTGTCCTCGAAGAAGCCGCTCTCGTTGAGGCTGTCGGTGTGGATGGCCACCTGGACGTCGTAACGGTCCGCGACACTCAGCGCGTTGTCGATCACGGCGGGGGTCGCGCCCCAGTCCTCGTGGACCTTCAGGGCACAGGCACCGGCCTCGATCTGCTCGTTGAGCGCTTCCGGGAGGCTGCCGTTGCCCTTGCCCATGATGCCCAGATTGATCGGGAACCCCTCGGCCGCCTGGAGGAACCGGGCGATGTTGTACGGGCCGGGTGTGCAGGTGGTCCCGTTCGTACCGTCCGAGGGGCCGGTGCCACCGCCGATGAGGGTGGTGATGCCGTTGGTGAGCGCCTGCTCGGCCTGCTGCGGCGCGATCAGATGGACGTGGCTGTCGATGGCGCCGGCGGTGGCGATCAGATGCTCACCGGCGATGGCCTCCGTGCCGGGCCCGATGACCAGATCCGGGTGGACGTTGTTCTGTGTCTGCGGATTGCCCGACTTGCCGATGCCGGCGATGAAGCCGTCCTTGATGCCGATGTCGCACTTGACGACACCGACGACCGGGTCGATGACCACGACGTTGGTGATGACGGTGTCGAGGGCGCCCTGGGCGCTCGTGGCCTGCGGGTCGGCGGCCATGCCGTCACGCATGGTCTTGCCACCGCCGTAAAGGACCTCGTCCCCGTACTGGCCCTCGCTGAAGTCCTTCTCGACCTCGACCACGAGGTTGGTGTCGGCGAGGTGGAAGCGGTCGCCGACCGTGGGGCCGAACATGTCGGTGTACTGCTTGCGCGGCAGGATGGGCATCAGCGCGAACCCTTCTTCTTCTTCCCCTTGGGATTCTTGGTGTCTTTCGTGGTCCGGGTGCTCCGCGTCGGTGCGCCGCCGGGGTCGTCGCCGGAGTCGTCGCCGGCACTGTTCTGAGCGCCTTGGAAGCCCTGCTCGATCGCCTTGCGGACCGCTTCGACCTTGGCCGGATTCGAGGCGAGGCTGCCGTTGAGCAGTCCGCTGAAGCCGACGAGGCGGCCGGTTCCGGCGTACGCGCACAGCTCCACCTCGCGCGTTCCGCCGGGCTCGATGCGTACCGAAGTGCCGGCGGGGATGTTGAGGTGCATGCCGAGCGCCTTCCGGCGGTCGAACGACAGCGCCGAGTTGACCTCGAAGAAGTGGTAGTGCGAGCCGACCTGGACCGCACGGTCGCCGGTGTTGCTCACGGTCAGCTTGACCGTGCGGCGACCGGCGTTGATCTCGATCGGTTCCTTGCCGTAGAGGTACTTCTGATGGAACGTCATGCGGTGCTCCTGATGGCTCGGGCGGGGGCGGGGTGCGGATGTCCGTGGGCGTGGACGTTGGCGTGGTCGTGGCCCTCGCCCGGTGGGTGGGTGTGGGAGTGTCCGTGGCTGTCGGCGGCGGTCAGGCCGGCCGCGATGCCGTCGTCACCGTGCTCGTGCCGGCGCCGCCGGGCGTCGGCCACGCGCTCGGCGAGCACCCGGGCGAGCGCGGCGGGCGGAATCGACGGGCCCGCGCTTTCGACCCGTACTCCGGACAGACCACTCGTATCCGGCACGTCCGGCACGTCCGGCACATCCCGGACGTCCGGCACGTCCGGCACATCCACCTGCGCGAACGCCGCCGGGAGCAGCACCACATGCGACGCGCCGAGCAGTCCGCAGCGCCGGACCCCCTCGGCGAGGTCGGGATCCCCTCCGGTGAAGGCGACCTCGACCAAGGCGTGGCCGCCGTAACGGCGGACCAGACTCGCGACCCGGTACAGCTCGGCGTCTTCGAAGGGACCGCCGGCCGGCGCGGTGACGAGCAGGGCGGCGGTGTCCGGTGTACGTCCGGCCGCCGCGCGCAGCCAGGCGATCAGGTGCTGGGAGGTGCCGAACGGCTCGGCGAGCACGGTCCCGGAGCGTTCGGTGGCGGGCAGCGCGCGCAGGGTGCGGGCGGTGTCCGCGACGAGCTGCGGGTCGCGGCCCAGTGTCATCGGTACGACACAGCTCTCCCGGCCCCGGCGGTTCAGTGCCGCGAGGGTCCGGTACAGCTCGCGCCCGTTCGGCACGACGGTCACCGCCGGGTCCACCAGAGTGTGCAACGCCCTTCCGTACGCGGCCTCGTGGCCGCATACGGCGATCACTTCGCAGCGGTCGGACACCGGCACCGGGCTCAGCCGCCGATGGGGTCGTGGCAGGACACCAGTTTGGTGCCGTCCACGAAGGACGCCTCGATCTGGAGCAGTCCGAGCATGTCCCGTACGCCCGGCATGGTGTCGTCCTCGCCGACGATCCGGCGGCCGAGTTCCATGCAGTCGGCGACGCTCTTGCCCTCACGCGCGGCTTCCAGGATCGCCTCGCTGATCAGCGCGACGGACTCGCTGTAGTTGAGTTTGAGACCGCGGCTGCGGCGCTTGCGGGCCAGGTCGGCCACGACGTACACCAGCAGTTTGTCGATCTCGCGCGGTGCGAGGTTCATCGTGGGTGCCTTCCTCGGGGAGGTGCGGGGGCGGGTGGGGGACGGTGGCGGCCGGGCCGTCAGCCCGACCTGTTCAGGCGCGGCAGCAGCGGGACGGCCGCCATGAGCACCCAGGTCGTGAGAATGAACGGCCAGGTGAAGGTGTGGCCGCCGAACGAGGTGAAGAACGAGGTCAGCGCGGCCGTCAGGCCGGTGGTGGCCGCGGCTCCGAAAACGGCGTACGCGCCGTTCCACACCGTGCCGGTGAGGAAGACCGCGCCGACGGCGATGGCCACGAGGACGGCGTTGTATCCGTAGATTCCGTCGGCGATCAGCGCGGTGGGTGCGCCGAGCGCCCAGGCGGCGAGGATCCCGACGACGCTGCCGGCCGCCGCGTACAGCACGACGCGCACTCCGGCGAAGGCGAGGCCGACGAGCATGATGAGCCCGACGTACCAGGTGTCCACCAGGAAGACCTGCGACACGTTGCTGAAGAAGGCGTGCCACAGGTCGTCCCAGGAGATTCCGGTGTCCCCGCCGGTGGCGCTGGACACGGGCTTCGGCGCGCCGTGCCAGATCCGGTCGAAGGACGGCGCGCCGAGCGCCATCACGCCGGAGACCAGGCAGAACGGCGCGGTGAGCGGCGTGAGGCCGTAAGGCTTGAGCACGGTGGTCAGCGCCGCCATCAGCAGGGTGCACATGATCGCGCCGACGACCGTGAGCACGTACGTCGCCGGGTGGTACCCCAGCGATGTGACCAGCGCGATGCCGGTGAGACAGCCGCAGTACCCCTGGAGACCGAGGGCGATGCCGGACCGGTCGACGCCCAGCGCGTAGGCGCTCGCCGTCGCGACGAGGGTGCCGAGGGTGGCGAAGAGGCCGATCCGCCAGCCCGCCGTCCAGAGCCCGGCGACAATGAAGGCGCCCGTCCACAGACTCGCCTGGAGGTCCACCTGCCCGAAGCCGCGCACCGACGCGAGAAGGTAGGCGGTCGGCTGCCGGCTCTCGAGGTTCCGGACGACGTCCGGCTCGGCGAGGGACAAGGGAGGCTCCAACAGCTCGGCAGAGAAAGCCCGCTCGCATCACGGCACGGAGAAGGCAGAAGACCGCACATCGCCATCAATGCATGTGATGAGCCGCTTTTCGCGCTGCGTGGGGTTTCCTTGCGCTGTTCGGGTCGAGGCAGGCGGCCGACTGTGTGGTGGCGTGGTGGCTGTCGGCGTCCAGGGCGCTACGACGCGCTACTCACCCGCTACGGGGCGGGTGAGCCGAGCGAGATACATGTCGATGGCCGAGACGCGGCCGGGCAACGGCACTGTCAGGTCCCACCAGCGCGCCGCCGCGATCTCGTCGCTCGCCCGGAAGGGGCGGCGCACCAGGGCGTCCCCGGTGAACAGGGCGCCGTATTCTGCGCGCCGCTCGGGCCCCAGCAGGAAGCCGGCGTGGCCGACGAACCGCAACGGACCGCCGGGCTCCTGCCCGCTCTCCTCGAACAGCTCGCGCACGGCCGCCTGCCGCGGGCTCTCCCCCGGTTCGATCATGCCGCCCGGCAGCTCCCAGTGCTCCCGGAACCGGTCGTGGACGACGACGACCTCGCCCCGGTGCCACAGCGCGGTCAGAGCCAGGGGCGTGGGGGCGTCACCAGGGAGGACGCCTTCCACGCCGGGCGTGAACGAGACCAACGCGTTGCCGCGGCTGTCGACGGCCAGAGGTCCGGCCGAGGGATCGGGCATCCGGGCCTCCTCTTCCACGACCACGACCATGGCAGGTCGCCGGGCTCCGTGGACAGAGCGCCTACGGGGTGTCCGGAGGTGCCGGGAGGTTCATGGCCGCGAGGCGGGCCGGGTCGCTCACGGAGATGAGCGCGACGATTCGGCCGTCCGCCACGGTGCACGCCATCACGCCCAGCGGCTTGCCGGTCGGGCCCCACGCCACGATGCCGGGCTCGCCGTTGACGAGGGCGAGGCGTGTGGTCACCTCGGCACGGGCCGCGTGCTGGGCCCGGCCTGCCAGCTCGGCCGCTCCCAGCCGTACGACCACACCGTGCGAGGTGTACGCGCGCCAGGTCACGTCCGGGTCCAGCAGCCGTAGCAGCCCTTCGAAGTCGCCGCCGCGCGCCGCCGCGAGAAACGCGTCGACCACCGCCCGCCGCTTGCGCCGTTCGTCGGTCGGACGAGGCGTGTCCTGCACCTTCCTGCGGGCCCGGCTGGCGAGCATCTTGGTGGCGTCCGTGGACCGGTCGATGATCTGGCCGATCTCCTCGAACGGCACCGCGAACATGTCGTGCAGCACGAAAGCCAGCCGCTCGGTGGGGCGGAGGGTGTCGAGCACCACCAGCATCGCCAGCCCGACCGATTCGGCGAGCAGCGCGTCGTCCTCGGGCGCTCCGCCGGTGTCCTCGGCCACCACCAGATCGGGCAGCCGGTCGTCGTACGGTGCCTCGGGGCGGGCCTTGCGCGAGCGCAGCACGTCGATGCAGACCCGGCCCACCACGGTGGTCAGCCAGCCGGCGAGGTTGTCGATCCCGGCCGCGTCCTGGCGCGCCAGTCTCAGCCAGGCTTCCTGCACGGCGTCCTCGGCGTCCGCCCGCGATCCGAGCATCCGGTAGGCCACCGCCACGAGGCGCCCGCGCTGCTTCTCGAAGGCTCCCGCCAGGGCTTCGTCCGGGCCGGGTCCGCTCATGATGTTGCCTTCCTCGAGCGAGTTCCGTAGCGAGTTCCGTCACGAGTAATGACGAGCCGGAAGGGCGAAGGTAACCGTTGAAGATCGAGATCAGGGGTCACGGCGCCGACGCGTACACCGAATGCGCGCAGCGGTGCCGGGGCTTCGCTCACCGTCACGGAAGCAGTCAGCGCGTTCGCACCGGACACCCTCGCCGGCCGGGCCGCGCCGGCGAGCACCGACAGGGAGGTGGGGCCGCCGCCCAGGTGCAACCGGTGTCCTCGCGGCCGTGGCCGCCGGAGCGGGGCGCGAAGGGCACGCCGTGCTTCGCGCACCGGCCGACCGCGGCCGACCGCGGCCGGCACGTCCTTCGGGGCGCCCGTGGCGGGCAGGCTCACGATGGAGCGGCGGAAGGAGGCGAGCGAACTACGGCACCCCGGGGCCGTGCCGGTTCACGCGAACGGACATGCCGGAATCAGCCCGGTCGGCGGACGGATCGGCCCAACTCGGCTGCCCTGACCACACGTTGGGCGAAGACCTCCTCGCGCCGGTCCGCCATCTGCCGCAGCGCGTCCTTGCGGTCCCGCTTGGAGAGCCGGTCCAGATAGGTGTGGCCGATGAGGTGGTCACTCTCGTGCTGGAGGCACCGGGCGAAGTAGCCCGCCCCCTCGATGACCAGCGGGTGGCCGTCCTTGTCGAATCCGCGAACGACGGTCCGGTCGACGCGGGGGACCTGCATGACGGCACCGGGCACCGAGAGACAGCCCTCGAACTCCTCCACGAGCCGGCGGCTGCCCGGTTCGGGTTGGTCCAGAACGGGGTTGACGATATGGCCGACGTGCCGCACCCCGTCGTCGTCCGGGCAGTCGTAGACGAACAGCCGCAGGTCGACGCCGATCTGATTGGCCGCCAGACCGGCGCCCTCGGCCACGTACATCGTCACGAACATGTCGTCGATCAGCGTCGACAGCTCGGGGGAACCGAAATTCGTCACCTCCCGGCACGGCCGGCTCAGGACGTCCTCACCCACCACCGTGACGCGCCGCACCGACCCATGGCCAACAGACATACGTGTCCCCCATCCGGTACCTGGCTTCTCCAGCAAGAACGGCCACTTGCCAAGCCCTTTGCAAAGTAGCAGACTTTGCAAAGTGACTGAAGACGACGTCAACACCCCGCACGACCACACCGACCACACCGACCACACCGGCGGCAGCACCGGCGGAGAGCTTCGTACGCACGAGGTCCGCGCAGCGCTGCTGGATCTACTGGCCGAGGTCGGCACCGTCACGGCGACCGAAGCCGCCTCCCGACTGGGCCACAGCTCCGGACTCTGCTCATTTCACCTGCGGCAGCTCGCTCGTCACGGATACATCGAAGAAGCCCCGCACACCGGGGGCCGCGCGCGCCCCTGGCGGCTGAGGCAGCACAGTCCCGCTGTCGGGGCGCCCACGGAAGGGCAGTTCGGCGACTTGGCCCGGGGGCTGGAGGACGAGAGCTGGCAGCGGTGGCTCGCCCAGCGGGATGACGCACCGTCAGAATGGCGCCACGACGAGGCTTTCAGCGCCGTCGCCTACCTGACGCCCGAAGAGATGAGCCGGGTCGCCGACGTGATCCGGCGGGCGCTCGCGCCGTACCGGAACCGTGAACAGCGCCCCCTGGCCCGCCCCGACGGCGCCCGGCCGGTCGCGCTCATCACCCGGCTGTTCCCCCTGCTCCCCCACGCGGCGGACGAGGCCGAATTCAGGCCGTAGGGCCGGTGCGCGTACAACCGTTCTTCATCAACAGGCGTCTTGGTTTTCGAAGGACCGTTCATCACAGGACACCGTTCGTTCACCCACGTCCCACAGAGGTTCCGCGATGCCGACTCCCCCACACATCCGTCGCACCACTCGCACCACTCGCAACTCCCGTACTACGTCGGTCACCGCCGTCGCCGCGATCGCCGCGCTGAGTGGCGCCGGTCTGATCGCACTGGGCGCGGCCCCCACCGCCGTCGCCGATGAGCCCGCGCCCGCCCTGGTTCTGGGTGACATCGCCCCGATCGACGGTGTGAAGCCGGGCAGCAGCTTCGATCCGCCGGTCACGGTGTCGAACAAGGGCACCGAGGCCGCCGACAAGGTGTGGGTTTACTACTCCGTCACCCGGGGACTCGATTACGCGGCGATTCCGTCCAACTGCCAAGCGCACCAGGTCCCTTCCTACGACGAGATGACCGAGAAGTCGAACGTGGTGTGTGAGTTCGACCAGTCGGTGGCACCCGGCGGTGTCGGTTACGTACCCGAGAAGCCACTCTCCATCAAGGCACTGGACCGCGCGCTCCACGACGACTTGCGCGTAAGCGTCTCGGACACCCATCCGGAGCTGGACGAGAACGCCACCACGCCGGTGGCCGGAACCGCGCCGCCGGTGAAACTGGTGGAGCGTCAGGGCGGCGGCAAGGCCACGGAGAGCGCGGTCGATGTGCCGGTCACCTCTGTCAACACGGCCGACTACCAGGTGACGGGAGCCAAGTTGGCGGGTCGCGTCGGCGATACGGTGGCGCTGAAGGTGAAGTTCACCAACGCCGGTCCCGCCTGGGTGTTGACCGGGTACGAGGACCCCCTCGTCAGTGTCCTGGTCACACCCCCCGCCGGAACGTCGGTCGTCAAGGCGAACGGATACTGCGAGCCCAAGGGCAAGGCGTATGCGTGCGGCGTCAGTCAGCGGTGGATCGATGAGGGCAAGGGCGAGACCTACACCTTCCAGTTGAAGATCGACAAGCAGGTGGCGGGCGCCAAGGGCTCGGTGGCGCTGAGCGATGAGGCGCGGCCGTTCGACCCCGACAAGGCCAACGACAAGGCCGCCATCACGCTGGACGTGACGGGCGGCGGTGGGGCGTCCGGATCAAGCGGCTCGGGCGGATCGAGCGGATCGAGCGGCGGCTCGGGTGGCTCGACCGGCGGCTCGGGCGGCTCGACCGGCGGCAGCGGAGGCAGCTCAGGCACCGGCGGCTCGGACGGGGGCTCCTCGGCGACCGGTGGTTCCGGTTCCTCCTCGGCCGGCGGTGCCGGGTCGAGCACGACCGGCGGCGACCTGGCCACCACCGGTACCTCCTCCTCGACGCTGCCGATCGCGGCGGCGGCCGGCGCGGCGGTGGTCGCGGGTGCGGGCATCCTCTTCGTCGTACGGCGCCGGGCCCAGAACCGGGACTGAATCCGGCGGTGTCGACGGCGCCCCCGCGGGCAGCAACTCGTAGGGGCGCCGACGGCGGGCGCTCGCGTGGTGCCGAGCCGAGGAGGTTGGAGTGCGGGATCCGGCTGCTCCGATGGGGCTGTCCTCGTCGGCGCTCGTGGTCGTGTTCGCTGTCGGGCTGGCGGCGCTGTGGGTGGTGACCTGGTTCGCGCGGCGCGGCGTACGGCACGGGGCGCCGCCCGACCCACTGCCCACGCTCAGCACGGCCGAGTTGGCGTATCTGCACGGTGGTGAGTACCGGCTGGCGGAGATCGAGTTGGCGCGCCTGTTGTCCGAGGGGAAGCTGCGGATCAGCCGACCCGGCATGGTCGTCGCCACCCGAAGGGAAACGGGCCTGGCCGGGGTGCTCCTGGACGCCGCCGGCCAACCGGCTCGGCCGGGCGATCTGCTCTCCGTGGCGCAGCGTGCGCCCGAGATGGAACCGCTGGTCAGGCGGTTGCGGGCCGAGGGGCTGATCACCTCGGCCCGGCGGCGGGCGCTGCGGTGGTGGGGCCCGCAGACGTTGCTGGCCGCCTGGCTCGTGGCCGGGGTGGCGTGGCTGGTGAGCGGCGCCCGGTCGGGGGCCGGGACATGGTCGGTGAACGGTCCGGTGGTGGTGTTCGTACCGGAGATGGTGGTGGGTGGCCTGAGCTTCGCGATGCTGTGCGACGACCCCGGCGCGTTCCGTACCCGGGCCGGTACGGCGATCGTCCGGGCGCTGCGCCGGACCCGGGAGAACGACGCCGCGCCCGGTGACGAAGTGGCCGCCCTCTACGGCCCGTTGCTACGTGGCCCCGCCGGGACGGTGGCGGTGTCGGGCCTGTCCGCCTACCCGGATCAGGAGGTACGGAACGCGCTGGACAACCCACACAGTCAGTGGGCGGGCGGCGGCCCCTGACGGGCCCCGCGCGCCTGCCTGGTTCCGGTCAGGCGGAGGCCAGGCAGGCCGCGCCGATCAGGCCCGCGGCCGGGCCGAGGGCGGCGGGCAGCAAGGGGGGCGCGTGCGGGCGGGCCGCGCTGCCTTCGGCGTAGGCGGCCTCCATCGCCGACCGCACCGGGCCCGGTGCCGTACCGAGGCCGCCGCCGAGAACGATCGCGGCGGGGTCCAACAGCTTGACGGCCATGGCCAGTACGGTGCCCAGCGCGGCTCCCGCGGTGGCCAGGACGCGGTCCGCGTCCGGGTCGCCGCGCTCCGCCAGCTCGGTCACCTCGCGGGCGCCGGGGGTGGTGACCCCGCCGAGCGCTGTGCGCCGGTCACCGATGCCCCGGCCCGAGCAGTACTCCTCCAGGGTGCCGCGCCAGTCGGGGTCGACCGACGCCGGGACCTCGAAGGCGCCCAGCGCGATGGCCTCACCGCGCCGTCCCGGTACGGGAGTTCCGCCGAGCACCACGGTGGACGACAGCCCGGTGCCCAGTGACACGTAGAGGAAGTGGTCCAGGCCGCGCCCGGCGCCGTAACGGGCCTCCCCCAGCGCCCCGCAGCGCACGTCGGAGCCGACCGCGACGGATATTCCGGGCAGTTCGCCGGCCAACACCCGCTGTGGCTGGATGTCCCAGGCGAGCACTTCACGGCTCGTCAGCACTCCGTCCGGGGCGACATATTCGGGAAAACCCGCGCCCAGGGCGGTGACGGTGAGTCCGCGGCGGCCGGCCTCGGCCAGCAGCCCCCGGGCGGCGGCCACGGTGCCGGTCAGGCCCGGGTCACGCAGCCGCCCGTCGACCGCCGTGGGGCGCTCGTCCTGGTGCAGGACGGTGCCGTCGGCGGTCACCAGACCTGCCGCGATCTTGGTTCCGCCGACATCCAGGGCGGCGGTGACTTCGGTGGTGCTCACGGATCCTTCTCTCGTACACGGGACGCGGGACGCCTCAGCGGCGCTGACGCGGTGTCAGTCCGCGGAGCGGTGCAGCGTCGCCTCGAAGCGGTAGGCGTCGCCCCGGTACACCGCGCGCCCCAGCAGCACCGGAACATCGTGCGGATCACAGGTGACCTCCTCGCCGACCAGGACGGGGGTGCCGACCGGGAGCCCCAGCAGTCCCGCCAGCGCCGGGTCCGCGCCGTCCGCCCGCGCCGTGTAGGCGCTGCGCGTCACCCGTATTCCGGCGATTTCCTCCAGCACCGCGAACAGGGAGCGGTCGGTGAGGTCCGCGGTCTCCAGGCCGGGTGCCCGGGACCGGATCAGCACGGTGGTGTCGACGCAGACCGGCACCTCGTCGAGCCCGCGCAGCCGGGAGATCTCCAGGACCTCGGAGGCGGGCGCCACCCTCAGCCGGGCGGATTCGTCGTAGGTCGCGGGGCGCACCGTGCGGTGCAGTATCCGCGCGGTGGGCCGTAGCCCGCGCTCGCGGGCGATCTCGGTGAAGCTCTTGAGGAGGCTCGGGGGCTCGCTGACCACGTCCGTCGAGACGTACCAGCCGCGCTGGGCGGAGGCGTTCACCCGCCCTTCGGACTCGAGTCTCGCCAGCGCGTGCCGAAGGCTGCTGCGGCTCACTCCGACCCGGGTGGCCAGCGCGCGCTCGCCCGGCAGTCGGCTGCCCGGCATCCAGACCCGGCGGTCGAGGAGCTGTACCAGTTCATGGTGGGCGAGTTGCACGGCGGGCCCCAGGGCTGATGGGGCGTCGTATTCGGTCACGGCAGGAAAGTACCAGAGCAACCAGTCTCCAGACCAGATGCCAATCTGGTACAGACTCTGGACTATCTGGTCTGACTTACTCCATAATCCGGACAACGCCGAAGAGGCGGAATTCCTGGTTCCTCTTTCGGGGTGCCTCCGTGTTCCGCGCCGCCCTCATTCCGCACAGCCAAGGAAGTCTCAGATGCCGGTGACCTCACCCGTCCGTCTCGCCGTGATCGGCGCGGGGACCATCTCCCAGTCGGTGCACCTGCCGGCCGTCCAGCGCCTCGGCGGCCTCTTCGAACTCGTGACGGTCTGCGACCTGTCGCCCTCCCGGGCCGCCCAGGTCGCCGCCGGAGCGGGTACGAACGTGCGCTCCACCCATCGCTACGAGACGGTCCTGGCCGACCCGGACGTCGACGCCGTCCTGCTGGCCACCCCGGGCACCCACGCCCGCGCCGCCCGCGCCGCGCTGGAAGCCGGAAAGCACGTACTCGCCGAGAAGCCGCTGTGCCTCACCACCGCCGAGGCCGCGGAACTGGGCGCGCTAGCCGAGTCCAGGGGCCTGGTCCTCCAGGTCGGCTACATGAAGATGTACGACCCGCTGACCGAAGTCGCCGCCGCCGAGCTGGCCCGGCTCGACACCCCGCGCACCGTCCGCGTCACCGTGCTCCACCCGGCCGACGAGCCCCAGGTCGAGCATCTGCGCATGTCCCGCCCGGCCGACGACGCCGACATGTCGGTGGTCGACACCGAGCTGGCCTACGAGGCCGAGCGCACCGTCGAGGCCATCGGCGAGGTCCCCGCGCCCCTCGCCGGCTACTACCGCGACGTCCTCAACGGATCGGTCATCCACGAGCTTTCGGTGCTGCGCGCCCTCGGCTTCACCCTGCCCACCTCCTTCGACTCCGCCGAGCTGTGGCCCTGGCCGGTCGAGGGCGAGCCGCCGTGCCTGCTGGCCACCGGCGACCTGGGCGACGGCGCCAGGCTGGTCATCAACTGGAACTGGCTGCCGGACCACCCCGAGTACGGCGAGGAGATCGCGGTGCTGGCGCGCGACGGGCGGCTGCGCCTGGACATGGCGGCCCCGTATCTGGTCGATGTGCGCAGCTCACTGCGGGTGGAGCGGGCGGAGAACGGCGTACGCCACGACTCCACCCTCAAGCACGGCCACGACACCGGTTTCGTCCGCCAGCTCGAAGAGTTCGCCGCCTCCGTACGGGACGGCGCCCCCGTCCGCTCCGGCGCGGCCGGCGCGGCAGAGGACATCCGCTGCCTCCAGGCCCTGATCGCCGCCCTCGCGGAGCGCGAAGGCGTACGGGTCGGCGGGGAAGCGGCCGGAGAGGAGAACGGCAAGTGACCACGGACCAGCAGCTCACCACCACCACTCCCGGGCCGCGGCTCGGCAACGCCCCGGTCAGTTACGGCGTCTACGGGGAGGGCGCGGGAGGTGCCGGCACCTCCCCGGACGCCCTGCTCGCCTCGATGGCCGAGGCCGGTTACGAGGGCAGCGAACTCGGCCCGCCCGGATTCTTCGGCACCCCCGAGGAGACCGCGGCCGCCTTCACCCGCCACGGCCTGACCGCGGTCGGCGCCTACGTCCCGGTCCACTACGCGCTCGGCGACGACGTCGTCGCGTACGACCTGCGGCGGATGGAACAGACCTGCCGCGAACTGGCCGCCTGCGCCGAGCGCTCCGGCGAGAGGCCGCTGGCGATCCTCGCCGACGAAGGCAGCCAGGCGCTGCTGGAGAACCCGGCCCGCCCCTGGGACGACCGGTCGCTGGCGCTGGACGAGGCCGGCTGGCGGCGGCTGGCCGAACTCTCCGCGCGCGCCGTCGAACTGGCCGGCTCGTACGGGCTGCGCACCTCCTTCCACCCGCACATCTCCACGTACGTCGAATCGCCCTGGGAGGTCGACCGGCTGCTCGATCTCACCGAGGTCGGGCTGACGCTGGACATCGCGCACATCCAGCTCGCCGGCGGGGACCCGGTCCAGTGCCTGAAGAACTGGCGTGAGCGCATCAACCATGTGCATGTGAAGGACGTCGAGATGGACGTCATCCGCCGGGCCAAGGCCGAGGGCCGCAAGGACTTCGACACCTGGTGGGCGGACGTCTGCGTGCCCTTCGCCACGGGCGATGTCGACATCGACGCCTTCCTCGCCGAACTGCTGCGCGGCGGCTACCGCGACTGGCTGGTGGTCGAACAGGACCGCGCGCCGACGCCCGCGAAGGACTACCCGCGGGTGGCCGCCGAACAGGCCGCGAACCACGAATGGCTGGCCGCCACCGTCGCCGCGTACCGGTGAACCACCCATGGGCCGTGCCCATCCCCACCCACGTATGTCACCGCTGCCCACCGGTCCGCGACGATGCGGGCCGAAAAAAGTCGGAGCACCCATGAAGAAGCCGCGTTGGAACAGGGTCGCAGGCATCGCCCTGACCGCCCTCCTGGCAAGCGCTTGCAGTGTCCCGGGGGCGGGCGGTCCCGCCGCGTCCTCCGGAATCCAGGGGCCTCGTATCACCGAGCCCGTCACGCCCGAGGACGTGGCGGAGATGGGTGACACCACCCTGCGCGTCCTCGCCGACGCCGGTGAGGAGAACACCCTCAAGAAGCTCGTCCCGCTCTACGAGAAGAAGTACCCGAACGTCAAGGTCGACGTCGCCACCAAGGGCTTCGACGACCTGATGAAGACCGTCGTCAACTCGATGTCCGGCTCGGACGCCCCGGACCTGGCACAGGGCAATCAGGGGTACGGCACCGACGGCCCGCTGGTCGAGGCCGGACTGCTGCGCCCGCTGGACGACGTCATGCGGGCCTACGGGTGGGAGAACACCTTCACCGACGGCGCGCTCAAGCAGTTCCGCTGGTCGCCGGACGGTTCGATCTTCGGCTCCGGCAGTCTCTACGGCATCAGCCCGGCCACCGAGTTCGTCGGCGTCTTCTACAACACCAAGACGCTCGACAAGCTGGGCATCGAACCCCCGAAGACGTACGAGGAGTTCACCCGGGCACTCGACAAGGCCAAGGACGCGGGCACCCAGCCCCTCATGCTCGGCAACGCCGAGAAGTACCCGGCCAGCCAGGTCATCGGGCTGGTCCAGGCCCAGAACGTACCCAGCCGCGACGTCCGCTCCTGGATCAGCGGCGTGCCCGGCGCGACCATCGCCGACCAGGGCACCGTGGACGCGGCCAAGACGGTCCAGGACTGGGCGAAGGGCGGCTACTTCGGCAAGGGCTACGACGGCATCAGCTCCGACGACGCCGTCACCAAGTTCAGCCAGGGCCAGGGCGCGTTCCTGATCGCCGGCTCCTGGAACGCCCCCGCGCTCCAGGAGTCCATGAAGGGCGAGGTCGGCTTCACCCTGCCCGCCCGCGCCGACGGCACCCGCGCCTCGGTCGGCTCGATGGGCCTGGGCTGGCACATCTCGGCGAAGACCGAGAACACCAAGGCCGCGGTCGCCTTCCTCGACATGCTGATGAGCAAGGAGTTCGCCCAGGTCATCGCCGACGTGGGCCGTACCCCGGTCACCGGCGGCAGGGACGTCAAGGCGGCCAGCCCGGTCGTGGAGCAGGTGAACGACATCGGTCTGAAGCTGCTCGCCGACGACGGCCAGAACTTCTATCTGGACTGGGCCTCCACCACGATGTACGACACCGTGGGCGCCACCACCCAGGATCTGCTGTCCGGTCGCGGCACCCCGGAGGGCTTCGCCCAGGGCCTGCAGAAGGACTGGCTGGCCTTCGCCAAGAAGCAGCGCGCCGACGCCGAGGACGCCTCATGAGTGCCCGCCCGGCGGCCGACCCGACGGCCGGGACCGGGAGAGCGGCCAAGGCTCCCGCGGCCACCGGCCCGAAGGACCACCAGGGCCGCGTACGCGCCTGGGCCACCCGCCAGTACTGGCCGGCGTTCCTCTACCTCGCGCCCGCCGCGGTCTTCTACACCCTCTTCGTACTGCGCCCGATCGGCCAGACCGCCTGGATCTCGCTGTTCCACTGGGACGGCATCACCCTCGGCAAGTGGGCCGGGTTCGACAACTACACCGCCCTGCTGCACGACGACCGAATACCCGCGGCGCTCGGCCACTCCCTGGTCTTCCTCGTCTTCTACGCCGTCTTCCCGGTCGCCATCGGCCTCGGCCTGGCCGCCCTGATCTCCCGGATCAGGGTCCGTGGCCTCGCCTTCTTCCGCGCCGTGCTCTTTCTGCCGCAGATCCTCGCCACCGTCGTGGTCGCGGTCTCCTGGCGCTGGGTGTACGACATCGACGGACCGCTCAACGCGGCGCTGCGCGCCGTCGGCCTCGGCTCCCTCACCCGTGCCTGGCTCGGCGACTACTCCACCGCGCTCCCGGCGGTCGGGCTCATCGGTACCTGGGTGATGTTCGGCCTGTGCATGGTGCTCTTCCTGGCCGGTGTGCAGAAGATCCCGGCGGAGCTGTACGAGTCGGCGCAACTGGACGGCTGCGGCCCGATCCGGGAGTTCTTCACCGTCACCCTGCCCGCGCTGCGCGGCGAGATCTCCATCGCCCTGGTACTCACGGTCACCTACGCGCTGCGCAACTTCGACCTGGTGTGGAACACCACCGCCGGCGGCCCCGGCTCCTCCACCTCGGTCCCCAGCGTCTTCATCTACCAGGGCGCGTTCCTCACCCGCGAGGTCGGCGCCGCCTCCGCGATCTCCATCTGCCTGACCGCGGTCGTCCTCGTCGTCACCGCCGTGATCATCCGCGTGGTGCGCGGGAAGGAGAGCTGACGGATGACCGTCAACAGCAGTCGCCGCCAGAGTGTCATCGGCCATGCCGTCCTGTGGGGTGCCGCGCTCATCGCGCTCTACCCCTTCGTATCCGTCCTGCTGCTCGCGCTGAGTGAGCCGGGCAGCCGCCAGAGCGGCTTCTCGCTGCCCACCTCCATCAGCTTCGCCAACTTCGCCGAGGCATGGGACCGCGGGCTCTCCGCCCAGCCGCTGATCTCCAGCATGCTGGTCGCCGTCTGCGTGGTGGTCGGCACCATCGCGCTCGCCGTCCTCGCGGGCTACGCCTTCTCCGTCTTCCCCTTCCCCCTGAAGGGGGCCCTGCTGGTCCTGCTGCTGGCCGGACTGGTGACGCCGTACGAGGCGACCGTCATCCCGCTCTACCACCAGCTCAAGTCCTGGGAACTGATCAACACCTACTGGGCGCTGATCCTCCCGCAGATCGGCCTCTCCCTGCCGTTCGCGATCTTCTGGATGCGGACCTTCTTCGACTCCACGCCCGCCGCGATGCGGGAGGCCGCCGCGATGGACGGCGCCTCGAAATTCCGTACCCTCCGGTCGATCCTGCTGCCGATGGCGATGCCGGCCATCGGGGCCCTCGCCGCCCTGCTCTTCCTCTTCGCATGGAACGAGTTCCTGCTGGCGCTGGTGCTCGTACCGGACGACGCGAGTGTGCAGACCGCACCGCTCGCCCTGTCGTTCTTCGCGGGCAACCGCCGCAACAGCGACCCCGGCGTCACCGCCGCCGCGGCCGTCCTGGTCGCACTTCCCGTCCTCATCAGCTACATCGCCCTCCAGCGCCGCATGATCCACGGAATGCTCGCCGGGGCCGTGAAGGAGTAACACCGTGTCAGCCCCCCTGTCCCCGCGCGTCTTCGACAGTCCCGGCGAACTCGGCGACACCCTCGCCCAGGAGATCGCCGACGGCATCGCCGAGGCCGGCCGGGACTCACGCCCCTATGTGCTGGGCTGTCCGGGCGGCCGGAGCCCCAAGCCGGTGTACGAGGCGCTCGCCGCCCTGACCGCCGAACGCGGGCTCGATCTGCGCCATGTCGTGATCGCCATGATGGACGAGTACGTGGTGCCCGCCCCGGCCGGCGGCTACCAGGATGTCCCGCACAGCGCCCACAACAGTTGTCACCGTTTCGCCGCCCAGGAGATCGTGGCGCCGCTCAACGCGGCGGCGCGCCCCGGCCTCGGTATCCCGGACCGGTCCGTCTGGTTCCCGGACCCGGCCGACCCGGCCGCGTACGAGGAGAGGCTGGCCGAGGCGGGCGGGGTGGACCTGTTCATCCTCGCCTCGGGCGCCTCCGACGGCCATATCGCGTTCAATCCGCCCGGCTCGCCCGAAGACAGCCGCAGCCGGATCACCGTCCTCGCCGACACCACCCGCGAGGACAACCTGGGCACCTTCCCCGGCTTCGGCTCGATCGACGAAGTCCCGCGCCACGGCGTCACGGTGGGGGTGCGCACCATCGTCGCGCACTCCCGCCGCGCGGTGATGGTGGTGCACGGCAGGCACAAGCGGGAGGCCGTGCGCCGGCTCACCGCCGGTACGGGCTACGACCCGTCCTGGCCGGCGACGCTCGTCGCGCTCTGCGAGAACCCGGGTCTGTACGTGGACCGGGCCGCCGCCGGCTTCGGTACCGCAGTCGGCATCGGCACCGCCGTCGCCGTCGCCGTCGAGGAGGACGCCGTATGACGTACGACCTGATGACCCTCGGCCGGGTCGGCGTGGACCTCTACCCCGAACAGACGGGGACCCCGCTCGCCGAGGTGCGCACCTTCGCCAAGTACCTGGGCGGCAGCGCCACCAACGTGGCGGTCGCCGCCGCCCGGCACGGGCTGCGCTCCTCGGTGACCACCGGGGTCGGTGACGATCCGTTCGGCGGCTTCGTCCGCACCGCGCTGCGCGGCTTCGGCGTGGACGACCGGCATGTGGTGACCGTCCCCGGCGCCCAGACGCCGGTCGTGCTGTGCGAGATCTTCCCGCCGGACGACTTCCCGCTCTACTTCTACCGGCCGGACGCCCCCGATCTGCGGATCACCGAGGACGACCTGGACACCGAGGCGCTGCGAAGCGCCAAGGTGGTCTGGATCACCGGCAGCGGACTGTCCACCGAGCCCTCACGGGGTACGACTCTGCGTGCCCTCGCCGACCGGGAGCCGGGCACCGACACGGTCTTCGACCTGGACTGGCGCCCGATGTTCTGGAGCGAGGCGGACCGGGCCCCGGCCCACTACGCCCGTGCCCTGGAGCACTGCACCGTCGCGGTCGGCAACCGCGACGAGGTCGAGGTGGCCGTAGGCACCCGCGATCCGGACCGGGCCGCCGATCTGCTGCTGGCGCGCGGGGTGCGCCTCGCCGTGGTCAAACTCGGGCCCGCCGGAGTGCTGGCCCGCACCGCCACCGAGAGCGTGGTCGTGCCACCGGTGCCGGTGGATGTCGTCAACGGGCTCGGCGCGGGCGACGCCTTCGGCGGTGCGCTGGTGGCCGGTCTGGTGGCCGGTCTGCCGCTGAACCGGACGCTGGAGAACGCCAATGCCGCCGGTGCGATCGTCGCCTCCCGCCACTCATGTGCCGACGCGATGCCCACCCCTGAAGAGATCGACCGGCTGCTCGCCGGTCGCCGTACCACCCCTGGAGCCACGCTGTGATCACCACCGCCCGCCCCGCCGCCGACATCGCCTCGGTGGGGCGCCTGCGGCTGACCGACCCGCAGGCCATCCGCCGGGCCGCCGCGGCCCGTCCCCGGTTCGACCCGGCGGGAATCGCCCGGCCGCTGTTCATCCTGGCCGCCGACCACCCGGCGCGCGGCGCCGTCGCGGCCGGCGGTAACCCGACGGCCATGGGTGACCGTCATGAGCTGCTGGCCCGCTGTCTTCAGGCGCTGTCCAGGCCCGGTGTGGACGGCTTCCTCGGCACCGCCGATCTGGTCGAGGACCTGATCCTGCTGGGCGCGCTCGACGGCAAGCTGGTACTCGGCTCGATGAACCGCGGCGGACTGCCCGGCGCCTCCTTCGAACTCGACGACCGGTTCGGCGGCTACGACGCCCGGGGCATCGCCGAAGGCGGTCTCGACGGCGGCAAGATGCTGCTGCGTATCGACCCCGCCGAGCAGGGCACCGCACAGACCCTGAGCGCGACGGCCCAGGCCGTCAACGAGCTGGCCGAGCGACGGCTGCTGGCACTGGTCGAACCGTTCAAGTCGGTCCGCGAGAACGGCAGGGTCCGCAACATCCTGGAGCCCGACGCCCAGATCTGGGCCAACAACATCGCCCAGGGCCTCGGCCGCACCTCCGCGCACACCTGGCTGAAGGTGCCGGTGGTGGACGAGATGGAGCGGATGATGGCCTCCACCACCATGCCGACTCTGCTGCTCGGCGGTGAGGGCGGCGGCGATCCCGAGGCGATGTACGCCTCGTGGCAGCGGGCCCTGCGAATCGAGCATGTGCGTGGGCTGATCATCGGCCGCACCATGCTCTTCCCGCCGGACGACGACGTGGCCGGCGCGGTGGACACGGCGGTGTCGCTGCTGGGACGGGGGGACACCCGATGACCAACTCCCTGCATCTGCCCGCCGGTTCGGCCGACGCGGACGGCGCGCACGACCCGGACGGGTTCCGGCTGGTGATCACACCGCGGGACGCGGGCTGGTCCTACAGTTCGCTGCGGGTTCTGGAGCTGGCCGCCGGCGAGTCGGCGGAGTTCACCACGGGCGACAGCGAGTGCGTCGTGCTCCCGCTGGCCGGCTCCTGCCGCGTCACCGTCGACGGCCGGACCTTCGAACTGGCGGGCCGCACCGACGTGTTCGCGCGGGTGACCGACTTCGCGTACGCGCCGCGCGACGCCGAGGTCACCGTCCATTCGGCCGAGGGCGGCCGGTTCGCGCTGCCCGCCGCCCGCTGCGAGCGACGGCTGGAACCCGCGTACGGGCCGGCCGAGAAGGTCCTCGTGGAGACGCGCGGCGCGGGGAACGCCACGCGCCAGGTCAACAACTTCGCCTCCCCCGAGGGCTTCGGCTGCGACCGGCTGGTCGCGGTCGAGGTGCTGACTCCGGACGGCAACTGGTCCTCCTACCCGCCGCACAAGCACGACGAGTTGAACGAGGGGGAAGCCGTACTCGAAGAGATCTACTACTTCGAACTCGGCTCGACCGGCGGCTCCGGCTCCGGCTCCAACACCGGCTCCGTCGGCGACCGCATCGGCTACCAAAGGGTATACGCGGACGGCGTCGACCTCCTCGAAGAGGTCCGCCACGGCGACGCGGTGCTCGTGCCCCGCGGCTACCACGGCCCGTCGATGGCCGCCCCCGGCTACCCCATGTACTACCTCAACGTGCTGGCCGGCCCGCGCCCCGAGCGGACCATGGCCTGCCGCGACGACCCCGCCCACCACTGGGTGCGGGCCTCCTGGGAGGGCATGCCGACCGACCCGCGCGTGCCCCTGTGCGATGCGGAGGGACCCCGGTGAACACCACCACCGCTACCACTGAAGGCACCCGGCGGCTGACCACCGCCCAGGCGCTGGTGTCGTTCCTGGCCCGGCAGTACACCGAACGCGACGGTGTCGAACACCGGCTGATCGAGGGCTGCTTCGGCATCTTCGGCCACGGCAACGTCGCCGGAGTCGGGCAGGCGCTGCTCCAGCAGCCCGACGACCTGGCCTACTACCAGTCGCGTAACGAGCAGGCCATGGTGCACGCCGCCGTCGCCTTCGCCCGCACCCGCCGCCGCCTCTCCACCCTCGCCTGTACGACCTCGGTCGGGCCGGGCGCCACCAACATGGTGACCGGAGCGGCGCTGGCCACCATCAACCGGCTGCCCGTACTGCTGCTGCCCGGCGACACCTTCGCCAGCCGGGCCGCGAGCCCGCTCCTGCAGGAGCTGGAACTCCCGTACGCCGCCGACATCACCGTCAACGACGTCTTCCGCCCGGTGTCCCGCTTCTTCGACCGGATCTGGCGTCCCGAGCAGTTGCTCTCGTCGGCGACGCAGGCCATGCGGGTGCTGACCGACCCGGCCGAGACCGGCGCGGTCACGCTCGCGCTGCCGCAGGACGTCCAGGCCGAGGCATGGGACTTCCCGGCGGAGTTCTTCGAGCGCCGGGTGTGGCACGTACGCCGTCCCGCCCCCGACGAGTCGGCGCTGGCCGCGGCCGTACAACTGCTGCGCGCGGCCGAGCGCCCGCTGATCGTGGCGGGCGGCGGTGTGATCCACTCGGACGCCACCGACGCGCTGGCCGCCTTCGCCGCCGCCACCGGCATCCCGGTCGCCGTCACCCAGGCCGGCAAGGCCGCACTGCCGCACGGCCACCCGGCCGCGGTCGGCGCGATCGGGCACACCGGCAGTCCGGCCGCCAACACCCTGGCCCGCGACGCCGATGTGGTTCTCGGCATCGGCACCCGCTGGCAGGACTTCACCACCGCTTCCCGGACCCTCTTCGCCGATCCCGACGTCCGGTTCGTCAACCTCAACATCGCCTCCTTCGACGCCGCCAAGCAGGCCGCTCTGCTGCTCCAGGCCGACGCGCGTGCCGGTATCGAGGCGCTGAACCGCGCACTGGCCGGGCACACCGTGCCCGACGGCCTGCGCGAGCGGGCGGACGAACTGGTCCGCCGCTGGGACGAGACGGTGGACGCCGCCTTCGCCCGCGGGAATGCCCCGCTGCCCAGCCAGAGCGAGATCGTGGGCGCGGTCCGCGACGCCGTGGACGACCGTGACGTGGTGATCGCCGCTGCCGGTTCCCTCCCCGGTGACCTGCACCGGCTCTGGCGCCCCAGCGATCCGCTGGGTTACCACGTCGAGTACGGCTACTCCTGCATGGGCTACGAGATCGCGGGCGGCCTGGGCGTGAAGATGGCGGCCCCGGACCGTCAGTCGGTGGTCCTGGTCGGCGACGGCTCGTATCTGATGATGGCCCAGGAGATCGCGACGGCGGTCGCCGAGGACCTGAAACTGGTCATCGTGCTGGTGGAGAACCGGGGGTACGCCTCCATCGGCGCGCTCTCCGAATCTCTCGGCTCCGAGCGCTTCGGCACCCGCTACCGCTACCGGGACGGTGCCGGCGGCCGGCACGACGGCGGGGTCCTGCCCGTCGACCTGGCCGCCAACGCGGCGAGCCTGGGCGCGGATGTCATCCGGGCCCATGGGGTCGACGGTTTCCGCGAGGCTTTCGCGACGGCTCTGGCCAGTGACCGTACGACGGTGGTGCACATCGAGACCGACCCGCTGGCCGGCGCGCCCGCCTCCGGGGCGTGGTGGGACGTGCCGGTGGCCGAGGTGTCCTCGCTGGCCTCGACGACCGCCGCACGCAGCGCGTACGAGAAGCAGAAGGAGGCGCAGCGCCCGCTGCTGCGCCCGGCCGACTGACTGCGCCCCGTCCCGCCCCGTCCCGCCCCGCGCCGCGCCGCGCCGCGATCAGTCGAACAGGCGGGAACCGAGCGGGTGTTGTCGGTCGAAGCCGGGGAGGATCAGGAAACTCGCACTGGCGGTCGTGGTGGTGAAGGGCAGCAGCGCGTCGGAGGCGTCCATGCGGGCGAGCGTGGCCGTGAAGGTCCGCAGGTCGTTCTGGAAGCTGATGAAGAGCAGGCCGGGGGCGGGCTCGTCGGTGCTGTAGGAGCGGCGGAGCATGTGGCCGACGCCGACCACGGTGGGGTTCGCCCTGCGCACATGGGCGTCCACGGGGACGAGATAGCGCCCGTCGGGCGTCTTGGCGCCGAGTTCCGGGCCAGAGGCGACGGTGCCGCCGGACAGGGGTACGCCGCTGTCCCGGTGCCGCCCGAAGACGGCCTCCTGCTCGGCGACGGACAGGGCGGCGAACCGCGTCAGGTCGATCTCCATGCGCCGCAGTACGGCCAGCGTGCCGCCGGCCACCGAGGCCGGCCCGGCCAGCCACAGGTCACGTTCCCGCTCGGCGGCCGTGTGCGGGCCCACGATGCCGTCGATGAAACCGAGCACGTTACGCGGTGCGGTGCGGCCCTTGGCGACGGGCACGTCCGTACCGCGCCGTCCGGACTGCCGCCAGCGTTCGCGGACGCGGTCCCCGGCCCGGTCCAGGAGCGCGGCGGCGGCGACCGGCGGGAGCAGCGGGTCGTCGGCGCAGATCTGTAGCAGCAGATCACCGCCGCGCGCCCCCGAGGCGATCCGCTCGCGGGAGAACCGCGGCAGATCGGCCGCGCCGGGCAGTGCCGCACCGGCCGTCCGCACCAGCCGGGGCCCCAGGCCGACGGTCACGGTCAGATCCCCCGGGGGCAGGCCCAGCAGCCGCGGGTCGGATCCGGCGGTGAGGGCGCGGACGGTCTCGCCGAGTTCGGCCAGCAACGGACCGGGCGCCACCGTGGTGCCGAGGTCGGCCACCACGGCGAGCAGGTTGCGCTGGGCCGATCGGGGAAGCGTGACGCCCGCCTGATGCCGGCCCGTCGCCGCGACCGGCGCGAGTGTGGCCGCCGCGGAAGGGACGGGCCGGTCCGGCCGGATGGTGGAGTCCGATGTGCACCCGGCGAGGAGACCGGCGGCCAACGCGCCGCCGGTGGCATCGAGGAACGCGCGGCGTGACGGAGTGCGATCGGCGTCGTGCATGAGGTGAGCGTGCCACACCCGATTCCTGGCTGCCGCTCAACTCCCCTTTTCCGGCGGGGAATTCGCCGCCGTGCCAGACTGGGATCATGTCTCGATCAGCACGTGGCGTGATGGCGGCGGCACTGGGCGTACTGACGCTGGTGACCGGTTGCGGAGGAGGTGGCGGCGAGGACGGAGACGGCGACGGATCGTCCAAGGGCCTGCGGCCGGAGGGTACGCGGGTGACGATCCAGGTGCCCGGCGACGCCCCGACGATCTCCGACGCGGTGTCCCTGGCCAAGCCCGGCGATCTGGTGCTGGTGTCCGCGGGGGTGTACCACGAGTCGGTCAAGATCGACACGGCTCGCGTCACGCTGCGCGGCGTATCGCGGGAAAAGGTGGTCATCGACGGGCAGTTACGGCGGCCGAACGGGGTGGTCGTCACGGCGCCCGGAGTGGCCGTGGAGAACCTGACCGTACAGAAGAACACCCAGAACGGAGTGCTGGTCACCGGATCCGCCGCGGCGGTCGCGGGGCTGCCGGGGAGCGGCGGCTACGACACCGGCGACGAACCCGTCAACTTGCTGAAGTCGTTCCTGGTCTCGCATGTGACCGCGACCCGCAACGGTCTCTACGGCATCTACGCGTTCTCCGCGCAGAACGGTGTCATCGAGAACTCCTACGCATCGGGCGGCGCGGACTCGGGGATCTATGTCGGCCAGTGCAAGCCGTGCCGGATCGTGGTGCGGGACAACATCTCCGAACTCAACGCGGTCGGTTACGAAGGCACCAACGCGAGCGGCGACATGTACGTCGTCGGCAACCGTCTGGCCGGCAACCGCGTCGGACTGACCACCAGCTCCGACCACCAGGAGAAGCTGCTCCCACAGCGCGACGCCGTCGTCGCGGGCAACCTGATCGCGGACAACCAGCAGGCCCGGACCCCCGTACAGGCCGACGGTGGCTGGGGCCTGGGTGTCGGCGTCGACGGCGGCAGCGACAACCAGTTCATCCGCAACCGGATCACCGGCAACACCAACGCCGGGCTCGTGATCACCGCGACCGCCGACCTGACGGCGGACCGCAACCGGATCACGGACAACACCTTCACCGGCAACGGCATCGACGTCGGCTGGACGTTCCCCGCCGCCACCCGGGGACAGGGCAACTGCCTGCGCGGGAACGAGCTTCGCACGACCGTACCCGCCGGGCTCGCGGACTCCGCGACCTGTCCGGTTCCCGCCACATCCCGTACGCCCGCCGGGAGTTGGGCACCTCCGGCGGCGCCCGCGGGCATCCCCTTCACCGAGGTGGCCGCGCCCGGTCCGCAGCCGCAGTTCCCGCAGGCCACCACCGCCGGCGCCACCGACGTGCCGGACGTTCCGGCCCTGCCGGACGTCGCGGACATCGCGCTGCCCTCGGCGTCGCTGCTCGCAGCGAGTGCGCGGACGCGGACCTCGTGAGCGGCGCTACGGCGCCGGGGTGACTCCGGGTACCGGCTGGACGGGGACGTACTCGCGGTCGTCGAAGTCGAAGACCACCGGCTGAGACTCGGAAGCGAGCGTCGCCCGAACCCGGTACATGGTGCCGTCCGAGCCGAGCCAGTAGCGCACGGTCTGCGACGTACTGGCCTTGGTCTCGGCGTCCGGTCCCCGCACGATGTCCGTCCGGTGGCCGTGCACCTGCTCCTGCCCGACCCACGCGGCGCCGTTCTGCGTCAGCAGCGCGGCGTTGTCCGGCCGGTCGCTCGCGAGGCTGAGCGCGATGGCCAGCGAGCTGTCCAGGGACATGCCGGAACTCTGGAGCGGACGGCTGTGCCAACCGGACGCGGGCGGTGACGCCGGTGCGGCGGCCGGCGGGTCTGTCAGGGGATGGACGAGGACGGTGGTGCCCGTCCACTGGATCAGCCCGTCGCTGGACGTGTCGCGCCCTGTCCCGCGCACCACGCCGTAACCGGTGTGGGTGCGGTAGTCGACGGATCCGGTGATGACCAGCCCGCCGGAGGCGTTGGGCACGGTGATCGTCAACGCCCGGCCGCCCGCCTGGTAGTTGAGGAACCGTGCCATCGCCAGCCGGTTCACCTCGTCGGGTGTCAACGCCCGCGAGGCGGTTGAGCCACCGCTGCTACCGATGAGGACGACGGTGATGGTCACGGCGGTCGTGATGCCGATGGCGGCGGCTGCCACCCACCGTAACTTCGGCCATCGGCTACGCCGGCCCGCCTCCCGCCGACCCGCCTCGCGCACGCGCCCCACGTCACTCCGCTTGATGTCGATGCTCCGCACTCTGATGCTCCGCACGCGGCGCGAGCGTAACAGGTCTCCCCCGAGGCTCCCCAAACCCTGCGTTCACCACACATGACATTCCGTCAACTTGTACGCTCAGCCCTGCATTTGACGAACTGAATCAGCGTAGGACGACAAAAAGGAGCGCCATGCCATTACGCGGACTGGTGCGGGTGGGACTGTCCGGCCTGTTACTGGTCGGGGGCAGCACAGGCACGATCTTGACGGGTGCCGGGCAGGCCGGCGCCTCGGCCTCCGACGGTACCCTGACCGTCGAGGTACTGCGGGACTTCTTCGGCACCGGTGTGATCAACTCGACCATGGACGTGCCTCAGCGGGGAATGAAGGTCGACGTCTCCGACCCCGCCGGGAAGCACGTCACCGGTGTCACGGATGCCACCGGAAAGGTCATCGTCTCGCCGTCGGGTGAGCTGGCCGGCGGCCGGTACCGGGTCGATGTCACCGTCCCGGCACCGTACAGCGACTATCTGCGGGCGGCGCCCGCATCGACCGCGCCGAACCACTTCGACAGCTTCACCACGTTCGTGGACGTCAAGGACGGCAAGGACGACTCGGTGACCACCGGCGTCTGGGACCCGGCCGACTACGCGCTGCCCGACTCCCGGTACTTCGTGCCGATCCAGAGCGGCGCCGCCGGAACGGAGACCCGGGCACTGGTGGCGTTCGGGACGGACGCCCGTGGCAACTGTCCCGACCCGCAGGCATGCCCGGAGGTGATCAACACCCAGGACCAGGTGGGTACGACCTACGGGCTGGCCTACGACAGGTACCGCGAGCAGCTTTTCCAGTCGTCCTTCGCCCGGCGCTACACGGAGTACGGGCCGGACGGCGGTAACGCGATCTACACCGTGGCGGCCGACGGAAGCGCCACGAAGCTGTTCGCGAAGGTGCCGGGCGCCACGGAGACGGCGCACGACACCGGCAACCTGATCAAGGACGCCGGGTTCACCGACGCACCGGGCAAGGAGAGCGTCGGCGGCCTGGCCCTGTCGGACGACGGCTCGACCCTGTACGCCGTGAACCTGCTCACCCGCAGCCTGGTGAGCTTCGACGCGACCAAGCCAACGGCCTCGGCGCCCGAGGAGACCGTGCCGATCCCCGACCCGGGCTGCGCGTCGGCGGACGACTGGCGTCCGTTCAGCGTGGCCATCAACAACAACACCCTCCATGTCGGGGGTGTGTGCAGCGCGGAGAGCACACAGGAACGCGCGGACCTGAAGGCCGTCGTCGCCACCTTTGACGGCGACAGGTTCACCACCGTGCTGTCCAAGTCGCTGGAGTTCGAGCGCGGAGCCGTGCTCACCGCCCCCTCCGACAACGACCAGGTCAACCACTGGAACCCGTGGAACACCGACCTGGCGGACTGGGACGGCCACACCGTGAACGGCTGGATCATGGATCCGCAGCCGGAGCTGGCCAGCATGGCCTTCGCCCGCGACGGCTCGATGATCCTCGGCTTCCGTGACCGGTTCATGGACGTCGTGGGCTGGGGCGGGCTGGACCCGAGGCCGGGCAACGACACCCCGCAGAGCGGCATGGCCGGCGGCGACATCAACATGGCCTGCGCCACGCCCACCGGCGGGTACGAGTGGGAAGGCACCGGTAACTGCGCCGACCACGCCACGGACCCCACCCTTGACGGTGTCCAGCCCCCCGGCGTCGTCGAGTACTTCCCGGGTGACTTCTTCCCGAACGGCGGCTCCGCGACCCAACCCGGGCCGCACCAGGAGTCGTCGCTGGGATCGGTCGCGTACATCCCGCAGCAGCAGTGGGTCGTCAGCACACAGATGGACCCGACCGGCAGGGTCGCCACCAGCGGAACCGGCTACTACGACGTGGCCACCGGCCTCGGCCCCGGCAACGACCCGGTCAACAACGCGTACGAGTTCGTCGGTCCGAACCAGAACGGGTTCGGCAAGGCCGGCGGCCTCGGCGACATCGCGTACGCCGCGGCGAACGCACCGATCCAGATCGGCAACGTGGTGTGGTTCGACGGCGACCACAACGGTATCCAGGACGCCGGGCACGTCCTGCTGCCGGACGCGACGATCAATCTGCTGGACGCCGACGGCGAGAAGGTCGCCACGACAACGACCGATGCCGCCGGTGAGTACTACTTCGGCGGTGTCGGAGCGGAGTACGAGCTGACTCCGGGCGCCAAGTACACCGTGCAGTTCGACGTGTGCACGGCGGACACCAGCGAGGTGGTGGGCCAACCGGCCGCCGGCGACCTGCGGTTCACCCTGCCACGGACCGGCGACGACCGGGTGCATGACTCCAATGTGACCCCGCCGACCAGCGGCCGGCTGTGCAACGGGTTCGCCCCGGTCACCGCACCGGCCAAGCCAGGAGGGGTCGATCACACGATCGACGCCGGCGTATACATCCCCGAGGAGCCGACTCCGACACCCACGCCGCCGACAACCGAGTCACCGACTCCGACACCGACGGGCCCGGCACCCAGCACCCCGGCCCCCAACGCGCCGGCACCGGCCGGCGGTAAAACACCCGGTTCACTCGCCAGCACCGGCTCGTCCGACATGGGACAGATCCTCGCCCTCGTCGCCCTGTTGCTCGCCGCAGGAGGAGCGGCCGTCCTCATCAGCCGCAAGCGGCGCACCGGGCACACCAGGCACCACTGACACCCGCAACCCCGACGGGCCGGTGCGACGCACCGGCCCGTCGGCCTGACCGGCCAGGTGACCGTGTCGCCGCGTTCCCCGAAAATGATCAGGGGCCGGTTTCACAATTCCGGAACCAGTCACGGCAGCCACCGCGCTCGGCCGCGAACGGAAGCTCAAGGAGGCGAGCTGTGCTCAGCCGCGCCGCTCACGCCGGCGACGAAATCACCAGCACACCGCCCGCCGACACCACTACCGGCGACGCGGACACGCGTCATGAACGCGACTAACGCGACTCAAGCACCGGCGGTGCCGCAGTGGGTGCCGCAGTGGGTGCCGACGGGCGTAACCGGCAGGCCCCCGACCGCAGTTGAGCTTGGCGTGAGGAAGAACAACCACACCGTCGCGGGCCCTGACGGCCTTGTCCACACCGCCCGCGGGAAAGATCGCGGGCTGATGGTCGGGGACCTCGAACGCATAGGGGTCCCCCACCCGTTGGGCGGTGACATGGCATGCAGCTCGCCCCACAACCGCCGCCGCCTGCCATGACGCCGGATCAAGCACCCCATCCCCACACCGGAGGACCACCAGGCCGGCCGCCAACGGCGCGGCGGCGACGGCGGCCCGCCACCGGCTTCGACAGCGAGATCTACCAACGCCGCGACGAGGTCGAGCGGGCGATCGACCGGCTTACGAACCCCCAGGGCCCGACGTCCCGGAGGCCGCGTCGAGTTTCCCGCGCTTGATCGCGGCCTCGACCGCGGCGCCGATACGGCGCAATGTCGCCAGCTCATGCGGCTCCAGCTCGTCCATCAAGTACTCGCGGACCGCGGCGACATGTCCAGGCGCGGCGGCCACGACTTCGTCGAAACCCGCCTCGGTCAGCGTCGTATTGGTGCGTCTGCCGGGGCCCGGGATCCGGGCTCGTGTGAGCAGTCCGCGCTTCTCCAGTCGGCCGACGACATGCGACAACCGTGAGAGCGACGCCGATGTCCGCGCCGCCAGGTCGCTCATCCGGAGGGTGCGAGCCGACTCTTCGGACAGCACCGAGAGCACCATGTACTCGAAGAAGGTCAGTTGGGTCTCGCGCTGCATCCGTGCGTCCAAGGCGGCCGGCAAGCTGATCATGATCGCGGAGTTGGCCAGCCATGCCTCCCGTTCCTCGGGGCTCAGCCATCGCGTCGCGGCAGGCGGTCCGGTTGACTCCGCCGCACCCGACGCTTCCGCGGCAGGCGCGGCCTTGCCGGTTTCCCACTCGTGCCGTGCTCGGCCGCGTCCTCGCCCCTTGTCTCCCGCTGCGCTGTCTGCCATGCGTCAACACTAACAGGAGTTGTTGACGCATCAAGTCGACTAGTGTAATTCTTGACGCATCAAGTTCACGTCGACCTCAGGAGCCTTCGACATGCCTGCGGAGTTCGCCCGGCACGCGGCGTCGTCCGCATCGGCACGACAGGCCGGTGCGCGCATCGATGTGCGCACCGGTGAATTGATCCAGAAAAGGACTGCGGATGCGGGTCACGTCATTGGGTGGGCTCACGGTCTCGCGTATCGGACTCGGGGCGATGGGTATGTCGGCCTTCTA
Organism: Streptomyces sp. NBC_01506; assembly: GCF_045040295.1. Classification (NCBI taxonomy): domain Bacteria; kingdom Bacillati; phylum Actinomycetota; class Actinomycetes; order Kitasatosporales; family Streptomycetaceae; genus Streptomyces; species Streptomyces sp. NBC_01506. Next base: position 1,166,230 of record NZ_CP109422.1, read on the forward strand.
CACGGGCGCCGGACGCGACGACGCCAAGTCGATCCGTACGATCCATCGCGCGCTGGACCTCGGCGTCACGCACCTGGACACCGCGGAGGTGTACGGGCCCTACGTGAACGAGGAACTGGTGGGTCGAGCGATCAAGAGCCGCCGGGACGAGGTCGTGCTCGCCACCAAGTTCGGCCTCGTCTCGCACACCGGCCGACCAGGTCCGGACGGCACCCCCGCCAGCATCCGAGCCGCCGTCGAGGGCTCACTGCGGCGGCTTGGAACCGACCACATCGACCTCTACTACCAGCACCGGGTCGACCCCAGCACCCCCATCGAGGAGACCATGGGAGCACTGGGCGCTCTGGTGGCGGCGGGCAAGGTGCGCCACATCGGACTGTCGGAGGCGTCCGCGGCGACGATCCGCCGGGCCCATGCCGTCCATCCGGTGTCCGCGGTCCAGACCGAGTACTCGCTGTGGACACGCGACCCCGAACCAGACGTGCTGCCCACGCTGCGAGAGCTCGGAATCGGACTGGTCCCCTACTCGCCACTCGGACACGGCTTTCTCACCGGTGACATCCGCTCCCTCGACGGCCTGGACGCCTCCGACTGGCGGCGTACCAATCCCCGTTTCACCGGGGACAACCTCACGCGCAACCTGCGCATCGTCGACCACGTGGGCGAGACCGCCGCCGATGTCGGAGCGACGCCCGCCCAGGTCGCCCTGGCCTGGCTGCTCGCACAGGGAGAAGGCATCGCGCCCATTCCCGGTACGAAGCGTGTCGACCGACTGGAGGAGAACAGCGCCGCCGACAGCATCCAACTCACCCCCGACCACATCGCCCGTCTGCAGAATCTGACGCCCGCGTCCGGCGCTCGCCATGCCGAGCCCGACATGGCCGTGATCGACCTTTAGAGAAGGCGCCGGGCGAAGAACTCCCCGCACACGCTCCACCGGCTGAGTCGTTGTGGCTCGACCAGGTGTCGACGGGTAGGACCGGGCACCCGAACCCCCCACTGAAGCAGGGGCGACCCTCGCGGCACGGATCGGCCGTACCGCGATCGAAGACGAACGAATGGAGCTGGACATCGTGCGGAGCAAGATGATTCGTGTCGGCATCATCGGAGCCGATACGAGAGCGAGTTGGGCGGGGGCATCCCACATTCCCGCACTCGCGGCGCAGCCGCAGTTCTCCCTGGAGGCCGTGGCGACCCGCCACGAGGAGAGCGCACGTCGCGCCGCCGAGACCTTCGGTGCCAAGCGGTGGTTCGCGGACCCCTACGAGCTCATAGGCGACCCCTCGATCGACCTCGTCACCGTCGCGGTGAAGGTCCCGGCCCACCGCGAGTTGGTGCTCGCCGCCCTGGCGTCGAACAAAGCCGTGTACGCGGAGTCCCCGCTGGGCACGACCGTGGCGGAGGCAGAGGAGATGGCCGACGCGGCCGGTTCGCTGCACACCGCGATCGGTCTGCAAGGCCGGCTCAATCCATCGGTACGCCGCGCCGCAGAGATCATCGCGCAGGGGCGGCTCGGGCGACTGCTCTCGGCGCGCGTCACCGCGACGACATTCGGGAACGGCCCGGAGTCGGCGAGCGCCTACGAGTACTTCGACAAGGCGGCGGCGGGTGCCGGCTTCCTGACAATCGCGGCGGGCCATGTCGTGGATGTGATCGAGACGGTTCTCGGCGACATCACCGAGATCGACGCACGCACGGAACTCCTGTGGCCGGAGGTCAAGTTGGTCGACACCGGCACAACGACCGTCCGGGAGGTCCCGGATCACCTCGACGCCATCGTGAAGACCGCGTCGGGCGCCCCGGTCGGGGTGCAGATCCTGGCCGGCGTGCCCGTGCCGGACGCCCACTTCGGTATGGAGGTTCGCGGGTCGGACGGCTGGCTGAAACTGACCGGCAGTCACCCCGCGGGCGTTCAGGTCGGCGACCTCGTGCTGTCGTCGAACGTGGACTTCACCCCGCCCGACAGCCCCGTCGCCACCGGCACCGGACCCACCGCCGCCGAGATATGGACGGGTGCGTCCATCAACGTGGGCGAGGTCTACGCCAGCCTGGCCCACGACATCACCAACGGGACCCACCACACCCCGGGGTTCAAGCACGCCGCCCACAACAGCCGCCTGATCAACCGAGTCGAATACGCCGCTCGAACCGGCGTCCGGCACTGACGGTACCGCGCCTCGCGGAGGGATGAACGCCTGACAGGTCCACCCGGTCCTGGACGCCCCCGCGCGCGGACGCCGGAGTGCTCGCCGCGAGCGGGGGTGAGCCGGTATCGGTCCGGGAAGCTGGAAGCCATCTTGATGTCCAGCAGCCCGCGGAACAGGTCCTCGGTCGAACCGACGCCAGTGCGTCCCACCGATATCTGGTCGGCTGCTCTGCTGCGGGCCTACCCGCTGCCACCGATCATGCGCGCCGGGGGGTGAAGATCATGATCCAGTGGTCGTTCTCGGGGTCGTGCAGCATTTCGCTGTCGAACGCGAGCAAGCCTCTGGTCGGATGGTTGAGGCGCTTCATCGCGGACCTCCACGTTCCGATCTCTCCTCGCTCCCAGTGGCGGCTGAACTCGGGACTGCTCGTCGACAGCTCGCGAAACAGCGAACGAAGGTGCTCGTCTTCCGGGTAGAGACTGAGTGCTTTGCGAAGTTCGGCGGCGGCCACTCGGGCGAGTTGCTCCGCTCCCTCGTTCCCGAGCACCTCGCGGAGTCCCGCCGACGTGAAAGCCTGGTGGACGATGTTGTGGCCGTAAGGTCCGTCGTCGAAGACGGGCCCGAGCAGATCCGCCGCGGCAACGTTGAACGCCAGCATGTCGAGCCGGCCGTCGTGAATGGTGACGGGCATGGTGTCGTCCAGGCTGTTGAGCAGTTGCTGGAGCCCCGGTCGGATTTCCGCGGCCGGTGCTCTCGGCTGCGGAGGTCGCTCGTCGGCGAGTCGGAACAAGTGATCCCGCTCGGCGTTCGAGAGCCGGAAGGCCCGCGCCAGTGCGGTGAGGATCTCCCGCGAAGGGCGGGACGCGCGCCCCTGTTCGAGACGGGTGTAGTACTCGACCGAGATGCCCGCGACGTCGGCGAGTTCCTGGCGTCGCAGGCCCGGCACACGCCTATGAGACAGAGAGGACGCCCCGGGTCGATCCCGGGGTGTCATTTCCGAGCGATGGTGGCGTAGGTACTCGCCCAGACCCAACCGCTCATCTCCCGCCATGAATTCATTGTCCCCCACCAGTGGTTAGGCGCCAGGCCGGGTGCGTGGCCCTGCGGATACCAGGCTCGACGAAGTCTCCCCGATCATCGAACACCCCGTCACAGTCGATGGCGGCGGCGGAGAACGCATACGCCGACGCACACCCGCACTCCCACGATCACGCCCCGGAGGCCCCCACATGACCGCAGCGAACCGAACCCTGATCATGACCGGGGCCACTCGGGGGATCGGCCTGGAAGCCGCGCGAGACATCCTCAGACGCAGCCCCGATACCCACCTTGCGGTACTTGGCCGAGGCTCCTCTGCCGCCGAGGTGCTGCCGAGCCTGCGGGAAATCTCTCCGCACGTCTCGACCGTCGACATCGATCTGTCGAGCAAGGCGAGCGTCGCCGCCGCCGGCGCACAGATGGAAGATCTGCTTGATTCCGGCGAGTTGCCTCCGCTGCGGGGAATCGTCTTCAACGCGGGTGTCCACCTCTCCAACGCGTTGCAGACCACGGTCGACGGATACGAGAGGACCTTTGCCGTGAACGTCATGTCCACCCACCAGCTCCTCAGGCAACTACACCCTCACATTCAGGCGCCGGCACGCATCGTCGTCACGGTCAGCGACGCGCACTTCGGTGACTTGCGGCACACCGGGGGGACCATGCCCGCACCCCGTTGGGCCATCCCGGAAATCTCCCGACCCGGAGCATTCGACCGTTCCGGGAATGTCCGGGCCGGCCGTCGTGCTTACGTGACGAGCAAACTCGGCGGCGTGCACCTGGTCCACGAATGGGCCCGCCGATTGCCCGACGGCATCGACATCGTCTCGTACAACCCCAGCCTCGTGGTCGGAACCGGGCTCGCGCGCGAAACCGGCGGAGCCTTCCCCTTCCTGATGAGTAAAGTCATCCCGCTGCTCACGGTCACACCCCTCGTGGATACCCCGGTCCCCGCAGGCAAGAAGCTCGCCGACGCGATCCTCAGCGTCACCCCCGCCGCGACCGGTGCTTACATCCACCGGAAGAAGGCCACGGCGTCCTCCACCGAGTCCTACGACACAGACCGCGAACGCGCCCTCTGGAATTGGCTGGAACAGGTTCCGCTGACCCCCAACTGAGGTCGCCAAGAGCGCCACGGTGTCCTTGCGGAACCGCCGACGAGGCCGGAGCACGAGCCGGGGGCCAAGGTGGGTCAATGACGCGGTCGGCCGCGGACCTCGAGATGCCGAAGAGCGGGGCGCGCTGGCACATCGTCTGGGCCGCCTACGCAGCCGAGATCAGCCGAAGGCAAGGCTCCTGAGATGCGCCTTCCGGTCAGCTCTCGCTGACGGCCCCGTCGCGGACATAGCCAAATGATCAAGGGCCGGTTCGGATTGCTCCGAAACCGGCCCTGATCTGCGACTGTCTCCAGTCGGGACGACAGGATTTGAACCTGCGACCCCTTGACCCCCAGTCAAGTGCGCTACCAAGCTGCGCCACGTCCCGATGCCCGTCTGACCTGGGGTTTCCCCTGGCTGAACGCGCATGAGAACAATACCGCACTCCGACCGATGGTCACGAACCGCTTTTCCCGTTCCGCGGCCTCCGAGCCGGCTCGCCGGCCACGCGCTTGACCTCAAGTTCAGTTGAGGTAGCACGTTGGTCCGTATGACGACATCGACATCGCCACGGACACGGACACGGACACGGACACGGACCCACGGCTACCAGGACCTCGACCGACTGCTGTCACTGATGAATGGCGACGAGAAGCACGACTCGGCCGCCACCTCCACCCTCGACGCGATCTGGGTGCTCTTCGACCGCGTACTGAACGTCTCCCCCACCACCGCCGACGACCCGGCCCGGGACCGCTTCCTGCTGTCGAAGGGGCACGGGCCGATGGCGTACTACGCCGTCCTCGCCGCCAAGGGGTACTTCCCCGAGTCGCTGCTCCCCGACTTCGGCTCGTACGACTCCCCGCTCGGCCACCACCCCGACCGGCTGCTCGTACCGGGCGCAGAGATCGGCAGCGGGTCGCTCGGGCACGGGCTGCCGCTCGCCGTCGGGAGCGCGCTCGGGCTGCGGGCACAGGGGCGCACCGGCTCCGACGTCTGGGTCCTCATCGGGGACGGTGAGCTGGACGAGGGCAGCAACCACGAGGCCATCGCCTACGCGGGCCCGGCCGGTCTCGAGCAGTTGCACACGCTCGTGATCGACAACTCGTCCGCCGCCCACGGCTGGCCGGGCGGGATCGCCTCCCGGTTCACGGCGGCGGGCTGGTCGGCCGTGACCGTCGACGGGCGGGACCACGAGGCGCTGTACGAGGCGTTCACCGCCCCCCACCCGGAGCGGGCGAGGGCGGTCGTCGCCCGCGTCGAAGCCCGCTCCTGACCACTGCCGCACACTCGGAGGATTCTGATGGACACCATGCGTGAGCGCTTCGCCTCTACCACGTCCCGGCTGCTGGACGAGGACCCGCGGCTCGCCGTCGTACTCGCCGTGATCGGCCATGACGGCTTCCGGGAGGCGGAGCGCCGTCATCCGCACCGGGTGATCGACGTGGGGATCCGCGAGCAACTGCTCGTCGGCGCGGGCGGCGGGATCGCCCTCACCGGGATGCGGCCCATCGTCCACACCTTCGCGAGCTTCCTCGTGGAGCGCCCCTTCGAGCAGGTGAAACTCGACTTCGGGCACCAGGGCGTGGGCGGCGTGCTGGTGAGCGCCGGAGGGTCGTACGACTGGCCGGCCGGTGGTTTCACCCATATGTCGCCGGGCGATGTCGCGCTCCTCGACACGCTCGACGGGTGGACCGTGCATGTGCCGGGGCATCCCGACGAGGCCGAGACCCTGCTGCGGCACGCCGCGAAGGGCGACGACCGGGTGTACGTACGGCTGTCGCAGCAGACCAACGCGCGGGCGCTGCCGGTCAACGGGGCCGGCTTCCTGACCGTCCGCGAGGGGAACCACGGCGTGGTGGTGGCTGTGGGGCCGATGCTGGACAACGTTCTCGCCGCGACGGAAGGGCTCGACACGACGGTGCTGTACGCGTCGACCGTCCGACCCTTCGACGGCGCCGCGCTGCGCCGGGCGGTCGGGGACACGGGCGCCGCCGAGGTGGTGATCGTCGAGCCGTATCTCGCCGGAACGTCGACGGCGGTGGCCGGCGAGGCGCTGGCCGACGTGCCGCACCGGGTGCTGGGGCTGGGGGTGGGCCGGCGCGAACTGCGCAAGTACGGGGAGATGGACGAGCACCTGCGGGCGCACGGCCTCGACCCCCGCTCGCTCCGCACGCGTGTCTCCGCCTTCCTGTCGCCGTCCTGACGGGGAGATGAGTGATCGCCGCGTTCTCCTGACGGCGATCGGACGGCGAGCGGACGGCGAGCGGACGGCGCTTCGTCGGCGGTCCGGTGGCGGCCCGGTGGCGGCCCGGTGACCGGACCGCCGCGCACGGCCACATTCAGCCCACCCCATCCGAAATCGATCGACCGGACGGCACAACTCCCCGGTACCCCAACACCCGCACCACAGTGGGCGCTTCCGACCCATTGACCCTCCGGAAGCGGGGAACCTACGCTGTGCGACGTACTTCAGAAAGCGCTTTCTACCCATTCGTAGCCGCCACCTGCATCGGGAGCGCCCGTGAGTAGCCGTCCACCAGACCGACCCCCTCTGCGCAGCAGCCGATCACGGAGGGCGCTGACGCCCTTCACCGTCGTCCTGGCACTGCTGGCTCTCGTGCTCGGACTCGGGGTCGCCTCGCCCCCTCCCGCCCAGGCCGCGGCGTACCGCGTCCTGGTCTTCTCCAAGGTCACCAACTTCGAGCACGAGTCGATCGCGGCCGGGATCGCCGGGGTGAAGAAGCTCGGCGAGGAGAACGGGTTCGAGGTGGAGGCGTCCGACGACGCCGCCGTCTTCTCCGACGCGAACCTCGCGCGCTTCCAGGCGATCGTCTTCAACAACACCAACTCCACGCCGGAGTCGGGCGATCTGCTGAACGCGTCCCAGCGCGCCGCGTTCCAGAAGTTCATCCGCGCGGGCGGCGGCTGGGTGGGGCTGCACGCGGCGTCCGCGAGCGAGCGCGACTGGGACTGGTACGAGGGGCTGACCGGGGCCATCTTCGACAAGCACCCCGCCGTCCAGACGGGCCGGGTCAAGGTGCTCGACCAGGCGCATCCCTCCACCGAGGGACTTCCGCAGCTCTGGGAGCGTACGGAGGAGTGGTACAACTGGCGCACCAATCCGACCGGCAAGGTGCACACGCTCGCGCAGATCAAGGTGAACGACGGCATCACCGGGCTGGACGAGGGCGTGGACCATCCGTGGTCCTGGTGCCAGAACTACGACGGCGGGCGCTCCTGGTTCACCGCCGGCGGTCATGACTCGGCCTCCTTCCAGGAGGAGAACTTCCTCAGGCATCTGCTCGGCGGCATCCAGTGGGCGGCCGGCAACAAGCCCGGCGACTGCTCCGCGACCAAGACCGGGTCCTTCACCCGGACCCAGTTGGCGACGGACCTGTCCGACCCCTACGAACTGGCCGTCACCCCCGACCGCCGGGTGATCTACATCGAGCGCACCGGCAAGCTCCAGGTCCTCGACCAGGCGACGAACCAGACCAGTACGGCTCTGGACTTCGACTTCAGCCGCAAGATGACGGAGCAGTCCGACGGGCTCATCGGGCTGACGCTCGATCCGGACTTCGCCAGGAACAACTGGCTGTATCTGCTGCACTCCGACAAGGAGAAGAAACAGCTCAACCTGTCGCGCTACACGCTGACGGGCGACACCATCGACCCGGCGTCCGAGAAGCGCGTGCTGGAGATCCCCACCGACCGCGACGAGCAACGCGCCAACGTGCATATGGCGGGCTCGCTCGCCTTCGACAAGAACGGCAATCTGTACGTCGCGACCGGCGACAACACCGACCCGTTCGCCTCCGACAACTTCACGCCGATCGACGAGCGCGCCGGCCGGGCGGTGTTCGACGCGCAGCGCACCTCGGCCAACACGAACGACCTGCGCGGCAAGGTGCTGCGCATCACCCCTGAGAACGACGGTACTTACACCGTCCCGGAGGGGAACCTCTTCGCGCCCGGTACGGACAAGACCCGCGCCGAGATCTACGCGATGGGGCTGCGCAACGTCTTCCGGATCACCACCGATCCGAAGGACGGCGCGCTGCTGGTGGGCGACTACGGACCCGACTCGCGGACGGCGGACCCCAACCGCGGCCCCGAGGGCACGGTCGAGTTCAACCGCGTGCCCAAGGCGGCGAACCTCGGCTGGCCGTACTGCATGGGCGCCAACGCCGCGTTCAACGACTACGACTTCGCGACCAAGGTCTCGGGCGCGAAGTTCGACTGCGCCAGTCCGGTCAACGAGTCGCCGAACAACACCGGTCTGCGCGAGCTGCCGCCGGCCACGCCGGCGACGGTGCCGTACCAGTTCTCCGGATCACCCCAGTTCCCCGAGGTCGGCGGGGGTGGTGCGCCGATGAGCGGTCCCGTCTACGACTACGACCCCGACAACCCGTCGCCCACGAAGTTCCCCGAGTACTTCGACGCGAAGTGGTTCGCCTTCGACCTGAACCAGAACTGGTTCAAGACGTTCTCGCTCCAGCAGAAGGACCAGTCGTTCACCGATCCGCGCTTCCCGCCGGCGAAGGCGGGTGACATCCAGTCGATCAACAGAGTCTTCGCCGACATGAAGTGGAACCAAGCTTTCGAGGCCGATTTCGGGCCGGACGGCTCCATGTACGTGATCGACTTCGGCGTCGGCTCGGGCGCCGGCCGTACGGGTGTGATCAATCCGGGCACCGGCATCTACCGCATCGACTACGTCGGCGACGGCAAGTTGCCCACCGCGAAGATCACCACCAAGTCCGACACCGGACCGGGGCCGCGCAGCGTGAAGTTCTCCAGCGAGGGTTCCGGCTTGCCGGGGGGCAAGCCGGTCACCTACGCCTGGGACTTCGACGGCGACGGCACCGTCGACTCCACGAAGGCCAACCCGACCCATATCTACACCGACAACGGTGTCTTCACCGCGCGGCTGACGGTCACCGCCGCCGACAAGCTGTCGGCGCAGGACACGCAGGACATCACCGTGGGCAACACACGGCCGGTACTGACGGTCCAACAGGCCCCGGACGGCGGCATGTTCAGCCTCGGCGACACCGTTCCCTTCACGGTGAAGGTCACCGACCACGAGGACGGCAAGGGCGAGCAGATCGACTGCGCACGCGTCACCGTCGAGGGGCGGCTCGGCCACGGGACGACACTGCACCCGGTGGAGTCCAAGCAGGGCTGCTCGGGTAGTTTCACCGTCCCGACGACCGACGAGCACGCGAACCAGGATCTCTTCTACCGCGTCACCGCGAGCTACCAGGACGACGGCGGGGAGGGCGAAGGGGTTCCGGCGCTGACCGGCACCGCCACGTCGAATCTCAAGTCCTCCTACCGCGAGGGCGAGTTCTTCAGCGCCACCGGCGGCGAGAACGGCGGCGTCACCGTGGGTGCCCGGCCCGAGGCGTCCGGCGGCAAGCGCGTCATCGAGGTCGAGCACGGCGACTGGGTGGCGTACGACCCGGTGAATCTCACCGGGGTCCAGTCCGTCACCGTCGGCGCGTCCTCGGGCGGTACCGGCGGCACCATCGAGTTCCGCAACGGCTCCCCGACCGGCCCGCTGATGGGCTCGGTCACCGTCCCGAACACCGGCGCCTGGACGAACTTCATCTCACCGACCACTCAACTCAGGCCGGTGGGCGGCACGGTGAAGATGTACGCGGTCTTCAGCAACCCGGACTGGAAGCCGGACGGGCAGGACGTGCTGTCTCTCGACTGGCTGCACTTCAACGGCCGTGGAGTGGAGCGCAATCCGGGCACGAGCGTCACCGTCGCCACCTCGGTGGAGGAGGGCACGGCGCCGCTGGCCGCGAAGCTGACCGGCACGGTGAAGCTCGCCGAGGGCCGGAGCGTGGCCTCGTACCGCTGGGACTTCGGTGACAACACGAAGCCCACGGGAGAGCAGGGCGCGAGCGCGACCCACACGTACGCCAGGCCGGGCGCGTACACGGCGCATCTGACGGTCACGGACGACAAGGGCAATACGACGACGGGCGCGGTCGAGATCAACGCGCGCTGAATCCGGGCGAGTTGACGCCGGGAGACCTTGGCCCGGCGAGTCGAACGAGTCGAGCGAACGAACGAACGCGTTTTACGAGTCGAGAGACAACGAGTCGAGAGAAGAGGTCACGTGAACGGCACACGAAGAGCGTTCCTGGGGACGGCGGCGGCGGGACTGGCCGCGGTCGGACTGGCGTCGACGGCCGTCACCGCCCACGCGGCGGAGTCCGGCCGGCACCACGACCCCCGGTGCCGGCGGCGGATCCCGCGCGGTGGCATCGGCATGCATCTGTACACCATGCGGTCCGTCCTGGAGACGGACTTCGAAGGGACGCTCGCGCAACTGGCGGACATCGGTTACGCGACGGTGGGCGTCAGCGGGCGGTTCGGCCGTAACGCCACCCAGATCCGGCAGGTGTTGGACGACGTCGGCCTCAAGGCCGTTCTGGAGCACGTCGGTTACACCACGGTGGCGGGCACCGGACTCCAGCAGGCCATCGCGGACGTCCATACGCTGGGCGGCGAGTGGGTCGTCGTACCGAGCCTGCCGAGCGCGATGCACACCCCCGCGGGCTATCGCGAGGCGGCGGCGGCGATGAACAGGGCGGGCAAGGTGGCGCGCGAGTCGGGCCTCGGCCCGGTGCTCTTCCACAACCACGACGCGGACCACAAGGTGGTCGAGGGCGAGGTGCTGTACGACATCCTGCTCAACGAGACCGATCCCGAGTACGTGGGCTTCGAACTCGACGTCTACTGGGCGGCGAAGGGCGGTGCGGACCCGCGTCAGTTGTTCGTGGACGAAGGCCGGCGCTTCCCGGCGCTGCACGTCAAGGACATGGCGCCGAACGGCGACTTCGCCGATGTCGGCTCGGGCGTCCTGGACTTCGCCGAGATGTTCGAGACCGCGCACCGGGGCGGCGTACGGCAGTGGCTGGTCGAACACGACTCGCCCAAGGACCCGTTCGCCACGGCCCGCAACAGTTACGGCCATCTGTCGAGGCTGCGGTACTGAGCCGCTGAGGCAGCAGATCTGACGTAGCGTCACACACCCCTCGACGGGCTGCGGTTGGCCGGTCGAGGGGTGTGGTGTTGTACGGGAACACGGGGTCCGGCCCCGCTCTCAGATGCCCGGCGGTGCCTCGTAGCAGTACACCTGGACCGTCTGGTCCGGCCCCCACCGCTGCTCCACCGTCCCCATCAGCGTCCATCCCTGGCGTTCGTACAGCGCCGCCGCCGACCGGTCGGAGGTCACGACGTCCAGTACGGGACACAGCCCGCGCTCGCGGGCGTCGCGGACCGTCTCGGCCAGCAGCAGCGCGCCGATTCCATGGCCTCGGGCCTTCGGCGAGACGTACAGCCGGCTCACCACCGTGGTGTTCTCCGGGCTCATGCCGGTGCGAGCGCTCCAGACGCCGGGCGCGGCGTCGCCCGGCCGGGCATGCGAGAGGCTGATATGTCCGACGATCCTGCCGTCGAGCAGCGCGACCCAGGCAAGCGGCGGCTCGGTTCGCGACTCGGGCGGCGCCAGCCAGTCCGCCGGGTCCTGGGGCCAGTTGAGTGGGTACGCGTCGCTCTCGTGCACCTCGGCCAGTACGCGGACACAAGCGTCGAGGTCGGTGGCGTCGCGGCGCCGGACACAGATGCGTTCATGACTCACCGCCACAGCCAATCACAGCGCCGACCTGCGGACACCTGGGTTTCGGGGCGGCCGGGGGCGGGGGCCTGGCGGGCAGCGAGCCGCCCTCCCCGCCGGCGGCGTGGCCGGGGCGGGAAGGGCGGTTGGGTGTGCACCGCGCGGACTCACCAGGTGGGCGAGCCCCGGTCGGTACGGGGCACGGGCACCGTGCGACGCGGCGTACACGGGCGGGGGCGGCGCCTCGACAGGTCGTGCCGCCCCCACCCGGTTCATGGGACCGGGTCGGTCGGGGGTCAGTCCCCCGGTCGGTCCTCCGGTCGGTCCTCCGGTCGGTCCTCCGGTCGGTCCTTCGATCAGTCCTCCGACGACGCCGCTCCCAGCAGCTCCCTGATGTGCGTCGTCGCCTCGCGGAACTCCGGCCGGGCCAGCGTCTGAACGTAATCGCGCTCCGCCGGCAGCCCCACGTCGATGATCTCCGTGATCGTGCCGGGCCGGGGGCTCATCACCACGACCCTGTTCGCCAGGTAGACCGCCTCCGAGATGGAGTGGGTGACCAGCAGCACGGTTGTGCCGGTCTCCCGCCAGATGCGGTTCAGCTCCATGTTCATCTGCTCGCGCGTCAGCGCGTCCAGCGCGCCGAACGGCTCGTCCATCAGCAGCACCGGCGGCTGGTGCAGCAGCGCCCGGCACAGGGCCACCCGCTGCTGCATCCCGCCGGACAGCTCGTGCGGATACGCGTCCTCGAAGCCTCCGAGGCCGGTCATCTTGATGAGCGCGTCCGCGCGTTCGCGCGCCACGGCGTTCGGCATCCGGCGCATCTCCGCCTGGAGCAGGATGTTGCGCCGGGCGCTGCGCCACTCCAGCAGGGCGGCCCGCTGGAAGACGTAACCGATGTCGGGCCGTGGCCCGTCGACCTGCTCGCCGTGCAGTCGTACGTCACCGGCGGACGCCTTCAGCAGTCCGGCGACCAGCTTGAGCAGTGTCGACTTGCCGCACCCCGAGGGGCCGACGATCGCCACGAACTCGCCCATCGGCACGTCGAGCGACACATCCCGCAGCGCGGTGACATCGCGGTCCTTCGTACGGAACCGGACGGCCACGTCGTTCAGGGAGACGGCGGCCTTGCCATCGGCACCCGTGCCCGCGCCCGTACCCGTACTCGTGCCCGTATTCGTACCTGTAGCCGCACTGCCCTTGTTCAGACCGCTCTTGCTCATGCCAGGCTCCCGCAGAGTCGCTTCCCCGGGCATCGTCATCCCTTCAATGCCGAGCTGTCCCAGTAATCCGCCGGCGCCTTGGGGTTCTTCACCAGACCCGCCTCGGCGAAGATGTCGATCGTCTCCTGCCAGTCGGCCTCGGTGTTGAGCCCGGGGGCCTTGCCCTGGGTCGCGTCGGTGTGCAGCAGCGTCATCGTCGTCGCGAACTGCTCGGTCAGTACGTTCTTCGGCGGCAGTTGCTCGGACGCGCCCTCCATCGCGGCGACCGCCGGCTCCGGCGCCTTCTCGGCGGCGGCCCACGCCTCGCTGACGGCGGCGGCCATGCGCTTGGTGAGTTCGGCGTCCTGCTTGAGGATCTTCTGGCCGGCGATCAGACCGTTGGAGTAGAAGTTGAGCCCGTTCTCCGAGAAGCGCAGATACTCGACATCCTTCTTCGCCTTGTCCGCCATGGTCGGACCCTGGTCGCTCGCGTAACCGAGCAGCGCGTCCGTCTTGCCGGAGATCACCGCGGCGATCTTGCCCGCCGGGTCGGTGTTCTGGATCTTGACGTCGGACAACTCGAGGTTGTTCTTCTCCAGGAAGATCGGGAACGTCTTGGTGAGCGCGTCACCCGCCGTGCCCGCGACCGTCTTGCCCTTGATGTCGGCGGGCGTCTTGATGTTCTGGTCGGCGAAGAACTGCACGGACGACGGAGTCGTCTGGAGCATCACACCGAGGCTCTTGACGTTGACGCCCTGGTCGACGCCGCTGAGCACGGCCGGGGTGTCCGCCCAGCCGAAGTCGGTCTGCCCGGCGGCGGTCGCCTGCACGGTCTTCTGCGACCCCTGGCCCGCCCGGATCTCCAAGTCGATGCCGTGCTTCTCGAAGATCTTCTCCTTGACGCCGTAGTAGAACGGCGCGTGTTCGCCGTACGGGTACCAGTTGAGCGTCAGCGTCACCTTGTCGAGCTTCTTGCCGGAGTCGCTGGTGGTGGTCTTGTCGCCGTCCTCGCCGCAGGCGGTGGCGACCAGAAGAAGCGGCACGAGGCCGATCAGGAGTCTGCGGGAGTGCATGGCTGGCCCTTCTCGGAGGAGAGGTCTCATCGAAGTTCGAAACTCGAATACTCGAAGCTGGAACTGGAACTGGAACTGGACAACTCTGCAATCAGAACGAGGTCGTGACGTTGCTGTCCCGGCGGCTGGCGTGCCAGGGCAGCAGAAGCTTCTCGGCGATCTCGACCAGGACGAACAGGACGACGCCGATCAGTGACATGACGAGCAGGCCCGCGAAGAGCATCGGGGTGTCGAGGTTCCCGTTGGCCTGGAGGATCACGTATCCCAGGCCCTCGTTGGCGCCGACGAACTCACCGACGACCGCGCCGGTGACGGCGAGCGTCACCGCGACCTTGAGGCCCGAGAACAGATGCGGCAGCGAGGCCGGGAAGCGGATCTTGGCGAAGGTCTGCCATGGCTTCGCCCCCATCGTCGCGGAGAGTTGAAGCATCTCGGGGTCGACCGCCTTGAGCCCGGTGACCATGGAGATCACGACCGGGAAGAAGGCGATGAGCACCGCGATGAGGACCTTCGGGGTGATGCCGAAGCCGAGCCAGACGACGAACAGCGGCGCGATGGCGATCTTCGGTACGACCTGGGCGAAGAGCAGGATCGGATAGAGGGTCTTCTCGACGGTGGACGAGTAGACCATCACGACCGCCGCGAGCACCCCGACGGCGACGGCGATGACGAAGCCGAGCAGGGTCTCGTAGGTGGTCACCCATGTGTGTTCCCAGATGTAACTGGTCTTGCCCGTCAGCACGTCCAGGGTCGCCCCCGGCGAGGGGACGAGATACGGCTCGACCAACTCGGCGGCGGCGACGGCCCACCACGCGACGAAGCACGCGAGCAGCAGCGCGACGGGCCGCCAACTCGTCTCCACAGCCTTGCCGAACCGCTCCCCCGCTCCTGGCCTGTTGCGGGTGGCGACTCCCGCGATCTCTTTTGTCGGTCCCGGCATGACGCTCTGGCTCACAGTGAACTCCTCGGGAATCAGGCGCGGTTACGCACCGCTGTCCGATCCTCTGCTGTACCGGCTGCCGTACTGCCGTACCGGAAGAAGCGCTTTCAGAAAGCGCTTTCTGGTAAGGTGATCGCCACGCTAATGACTGCTTGTCCGAACGGTCAATAGGTCGTCCGGAAGTTTCCGGGCCCCGCCAGGGACCTGCCGCCACCGCGACTCGAGGGCCGACGTGAGTGAACGGGAAGCACGGACGACGCATGTGACGCTGGATGTCGTGGCCCGCCGCGCCGGGGTCTCCCTGTCGACCGCGTCCAGAGCCCTCAACGGCACGACGCGTGTCCGAGACGAACTGCGGGACCGGGTGCGGGCGGCGGCGGATTTGCTCGGTTACATCCCCAACGCACACGCCCAGGCGCTCGCCAGTTCGTCGAGCAACACGGTCGGGCTGATCTGTCACGACGTGGGCGACCCGTACTTCGCCGCGATCGCCGACGGGGTGATGCGGGCAGCGGCCGAACAGGACGTCCTGGTCATGCTCGCCAGCACGTTCCGCGAGCCGGCCAGGGAGATCGAGTACGTCTCCATCCTCCGCGCCCAGCGCGCCCGCGCCATCCTGCTGATCGGCTCCGGCTTCCAGGACCGCACCTGGGAACGGGCGTTGGGCGCCGAGCTCGACCCGTACATCCGCGCCGGCGGCCGGGTCGCCGTCGTCAGCCGGCACCGCAGTGTGCGCGCCGACGCCGTCCTGCCCGAGAACCGCGCGGGCGCGGCGGCGCTCGCCCGCGCGCTGCTGGCGCTCGGTCACCGCCGGTTCGCGGTGCTGAGCGGGCCGCCCAACCTCACCACCGTCGCCGACCGGTTGGCCGGTTTCCGCGAGGGGCTGGCGGAGGCGGGGATCGCGCTGGCGCCCGAGTGCGTCGTGGAGGGCGCTTTCACCCGCGACGGCGGTTACGCGGCGGCCCGTGAACTTCTCACCCGTCCCACCCGGCCCACCTGCGTCTTCGGTGTGACCGATGTGATGGCGGTGGGCGCGCTCGCCGCGTTCCGGAAGGCGGGCGTCGACGTGCCCGCCGACATCTCGCTCGCGGGCTTCGACGACATCCCGCTCGTCAGGGAGTTGACTCCCCCGCTCACCACCGTGGCCCTGCCGCTGACCGAGATGGGACAGCACGCGATCTCGCTGGCGCTGCGCGAGCCGCACGGGCAGCGTTCGCGTGTGCTGCGGGTGGGCGGCGAGGTGGTGCTGCGGGCGAGTACCGGACCGCCGCCGCCGATCGACGGTGCGCGGAGAGGAGACAGGACATGAGGGAGGATCCGGCCGGTATGGCTGGTATAGCTGGTATGGCCGGTATGAGGATCGACCGTGTCGAGACGTTCGCCGTCGAACTGCCCACCCACCGCTCCTTCGGCGTCGCGGGCGGCTCCGTGGCCGTCGCCGGAACCCCGTCCGTCCGGATCCTGGTCCGGGTCGGCGCGGACGGGCTGTACGGGTGGGGTGAGGCGACGCCCATTCCCGCCTGGACGTACGAGACCGCCGAGTCCATCGTGACGACCGTCGACCGCTATCTCGCGCCCGCGATCATCGGTACGCCGGTCTGGAATCTGGACGCCGTCGACACCGCCTTCGACCGGGCGGTCAACCGGGGATTCACCATCGGCGCGCCGCTCGCCAAGAGCGCCGTGGATGTGGCGCTGCACGATCTGCTGGGCCGGGCGGCGGGTGTGCCGCTCGGGGTGCTGTGGGGGCAACGGCGCGCGGAGACCGTCGAGTTGGGCTGGATCGTGTCGGGCCAGTCGCCCGCCGAGGTGGGTGACAGCGTCGCCGAGGGCCGGGCCGAGGGTTATCGCGCCTTCAAGGTCAAGATCGGTCTGCATGACGAGGACACCGACGCGGCCGTGGTGGCCGCCGTACGCGAACACGCCCCGGACGCGCCGCTGTGGGTCGACGCCAACCAGGCGTACACCGTGCCCGTCGCCCTGCGGATGGCCCGCAGGCTCGACGCGCTCGGGGTGACCGCCTTCGAACAGCCCCTGTCCGCCAACGACATCGCCGGGCTGCGTCGGCTGCGGGATCTGTCGGCCGTGCCGGTGGCGCTCGACGAGAGCCTGCGGCACCCGAGCGACCTGGCGACGTTCGTCCGGCTCGGGGCGGTCGATGTCGCGATCGCCAAGGTCCAGCGCAGCGGTGGGCTCACGCTCTCGCGGCGGCTGTGCGCGCTCGCCGAGGACTGCGGGGTCGAGCTGATGGGGTCGGGGCTCACCGAGTCGGATCTGGGGCTGGCCGCCTCGCTGCATCTGTTCGCGGCGTACGGCATCACGACGCCGGTCGATCTCAACGGCCGCCAGTTCATCGGCTCGCCGTACGCGGGTGAGACGGTACGGGTGGAGAACGGGACCGCGTGGGTGCCCGAGGGGCCGGGCCTCGGGGTGGAGGTGGACGAGTCGGTGGTACGGGAGTTGGCCGTCGATGTCCTGGAACACCGTGTCTGACGGATCGTCAGATGTCGCCGCCGTCCCCCTCTCTGCGGCGTATCCGCTCGGACAGCTCGACGGCCAGCGACTTGACGGTCTCCAGACCGGCTCTTCCCCAGTGCCGGGGCTGGGTGTCCACGACGCAGACGGTGCCGAGCGCGATACCGGTCCGGTCGATGAGCGGCACGCCCAGATAGGAGCGCAGGCCGGTCTCGTCCACGACGGCGTTGCCCGCGAACCGTGGGAAGTCCCGTACGTCTTCCAGGACGAGCGCCCTGCGCCGTACCACCACATGGGGGCAGTAGCCATGGTCCCGGTCCCTGAAGCGGCCGGACTCTGGCTCGGGGGCCGGGGTGTGCAGCCCGGCGTAGAACTGCCTTTCCTCGTCAGGGAAGTTGACCATCGCGTACGGCGCGCCCGCGAGTTGGGCGAGTCGTAGCGCGAAGGCGTCGAAGGCCGGCTCGGGCCGTTCGCGGAGCCCGAGCCCGAGCCCGAGTACCCGCAGCCGATGTACGCGCTCGGGCGCGTCGGGGTCGGCGGGGGTGAGCAGGAGCCGGCCGATGGGGTCGTACCTCATCACGCCACCCCGTCGACCGGTACGGCGGTGAGCAGGTGCTGGACGAGGGTGACCAGCGTCTTGATCCCCGAGCTGGCGATGCGCGCGTCGCATATCACGACGGGCACGTCCGGCCTGAGATCGATCGCCGCCCGTACCTCCTCCGGGTCGTAACGGAAGCCGCCGTCGAACTCGTTGACCGCGACGATGAATCCGATACCGCGCTGCTCGAAGAAGTCGACGGCGGAGAAGGAGTTCTCGAGCCGCCGGGTGTCGGCCAGGACGATCGCGCCGAGGGCGCCCCGGCAGAGTTCGTCCCACATGAACCAGAAGCGTTCCTGGCCCGGCGTGCCGAAGAGATAGAGGACATGCCGCTCGTCCAGCGTTATGCGGCCGAAGTCCATGGCGACCGTGGTCGAGGTCTTCAGCTCGACACCCGTCAGATCGTCCGTCTCGGCCCCGACCTGCGTCAGCAGCTCCTCGGTGCTCAGCGGCGCGATCTCGCTGACCGATCCCACGAATGTCGTCTTGCCCACCCCGAAACCACCGGCCACCAGGACCTTGAGCGCGGTGGGGAAGGGGGTGGGGGCAAAGTCAGAGCTGTCGTCGTAGGCCATCGAGTACTGCCTCCAGAAGGGAACAGTCGCTGGGATTGTCGAAGTTGTGCGGCGGCCGGACAGTGACGGCTCCGCTCTCCATCAGGTCGGACAGCAGGATCTTCGTGACGACGGCGGGCAATCGCAGATGCCCGGCGATCTCCGCCACCGATGTGGGCCCGTGGCACAGGGCCAGTGCCTCGCTGTGCTCGGGGCCGAAATACATCTGGCTCGCGGCTCCCGTGGCCATGACCAGCGACATCAGATCCAGTTCCGCCGTCGGACGGGTCCGGCCGCCGCTGACCGTGTACGGGCGGATGAGCCGGCCCGCCGCGTCGTCCAGCCACGGACCGTCCGTCGGCACCGTCACGGTCACTGCCCCGTGACGCTCGATGTGGTGCCGGCCGCCTGCCTGACCGGCGTCGCCAGATACGGTCTGACGCTCTTGACCAGCATCGCCATCTCGTAGCCGAGGACGGCGGCGTCCGCCTCGCGTCCGGCCAGGACGGCCAGGCAGGTGCCGGAACCCGCCGTCGAGACGAAGAGCAGGGTGGAGTCCAGTTCCACCACCACCTGGCGCACCTCGCCGCTGTCGCCAAAGCGCGCGCCCGCGCTGCGGCCGAGCGAGTAGAGGCCGGAGGCGAGAGCGGCCATGTGGTCGGCGCTGTCGGGGTCGAGTCCGTGGACGGATCTGACGAGTCCGTCGGAGGACAGGAGTACCGCGCTACGGGTGTACGGCACCCGTTGGACCAGGCCGCTGAGCAGCCAGTCGAGGTCGGAGACGTGGCCTGTCGGCGCATCGCTCGCCATGGTGATCTACTCCTAGTGGGGGTTGTCTCGGTCTTGGCGTCGCGGATCCGGCAGTTCGGTCAGGCGCGCCGGTACGGGCGCGGGCGCCTGCGCTTGCGCTTGCGAGAGGGCGGGATCGGACCCCGGGTCCCTGGTGGGCTGGGCCTCGGCGAGGCTGATACCCCGCTGGAAGGCCGCCATCAGACCGGGATCGTGAAGCACCTGTTCGCCGTCGTCGCCGGGTGGCGCGGGCGCGTCCCGCAACTGCGGGACAAGGTGCTCCTGGCTGCGGCGCTTGGGCAGTTGGGGCCGGTCCATGGTGCCGCGCACGATGCCCGGTACGGAGAGGTCGTCCGACACCGGCACGAACGCGGGCGGCCGGGGCCGCGAGGTCGAGCTGGTACGCGTATCGGCGGGCGGGGTGGGCGGGCTGGGCGTGGCGGGCGTCGCGCGCGGGGCGTGCTCACCGCGTACGGGCAGGGGTCGGCGTCCCGAGGTCCGCCGGTGCGACGGGCGCTGCCCTCGGGGCTGCGGAGACGGCTGCCGGACCTCCGCCGCAGGGCTCGCGGGACTCCCGGGACTCGCAGGGCTGACGGGGCTGGGCTGCCTCGCCTCGTACACCTGCACGGGTACGGCCGGCGGCGTGGGCGCCTGGACCGGTGGTGCCGAAGCTCCCGGGGCCGGGCCGACGGCCTGCCCCGAGCCGTCCCCGTCGCCGTCACCGTCCGCGCCCAACAGCCCCTGCGGCAGGACGAGTACGGCCTGGATACCGCCGTAGATGTTGGCGTGCAGCCGGACGGCGATGCCGTGCCGGCGGGCGAGTGCCGACACCACGAACAGCCCGATCCGTCCGTCCTGGAGGAGATGGGCGACATTGACCTGGTCGGGGTCGGTGAGCAGGGCGTTCATCCGCTTCTGCTCGTCGGCGGGCATGCCGAGCCCGCGGTCCTCGACCTCGATGGCCAGTCCGGCGGTGACCTGCTGGGCGCGGAGCAGGACTTGGGTGTGCGGCGCGGAGAACAGCGTGGCGTTCTCGACGAGTTCGGCCAGCAGGTGGACGACGTCGGCGACGGCGTGGCCGCGCACGGTGCCGTCGATGGGGGGCACGAGTTTGACCCGTGGATACTGCTCCACTTCGGCGATGGCCGAGCGCAGTACCTCGGTCAGTGCGACCGGCCGGCTCCACTGGCGGCGCGAGATGGCACCGCCCAGTACGGCGAGGTTCTCGGCGTGTCTGCGGATGCGGGTGGCGAGGTGGTCGACCTGGAAGAGACCTTTCAGCAGATCCGGATCCTCGACCTGATTCTCCAGCTCGTCCAGGAGCTGGATCTCCCGGTGCACCAACGACTGGAGCCTGCGGGCGAGATTGACGAAGACCTCGACCTTCTGTTCGTTGCCCACGCTGCTCGACAGCCTGGACGCCTGGACGACGGCCGTGACGGCGGCCTCCTGGGACCGGCCCAATTCCTCGGCGAGCAGGTCCAGTTCGTCGCCTGCGGGAGCCGTCACGTCGGGCGGGCGGCGCGGCGGCGGGCCCTCGCCTCGGCGCAACCGCTCCACGACGCCGCGCAGTTCGCCCTGGGCGCGGGTGTTGGACCGGCGCAGCGCGTCGCAGCGGTCGAGTAGGGACCTGGCCACGCGGTCGGCGCCGACAGCGGCGGCCGTGGCCGAGACGACGCCGATCAGCACCGTACCGACCAGGGCGGCCCAGATCTCGGGGGTCGGCGCCATTTTGCCGGAGCGGACGGTGACGAGCACGGCGAGAAGGCCGCTGAGCGTGGCTATGACGGTCGGCACCACGGCGGCGCGCAGGAGTTGGGGCCGCATACGGGATTCGAGCGGCGCCGGGGCGGCGGACCCGGGGGTGGCCGGGCCGTCGGCGGCGGACGCCTTGGCCGAAGACGCTCTGCCCGAGGGCGTACGGGTGCCGGGCCGGCCGTGCCGTCCGCCTTCTCGTCGGTCGGGTCGCGCGGTGGGTGCGCGAAGTTGAGACATCAGTGTCCTCGGTACGTGGGGCAGTCGGACAAGCGAAATCGGACATGCGAAAGAAGCCCAGCGTTGATCGCCGAGCACACACGGTAGTTGGCGAATAGTCAGTCGCGGCGGGCAGTTGACAAACTTGCCCACAGAGCATCCCGCTCTGGTATGAGCTATCGCACAACAGTCCGAAACGGTGTCATCGCACTGAGGGCCGGAGCGGTTGCCCACCGCCCCGGCCCTCGTCCGCCCCGTCCGCCCCGTCCGCCCCGTCCGCTCCCCCGGTTATCCGTCGGCGAGGATCACCGAACGGGTCAGGTGGCGCGGCCGGTCCGGGTCGAGGCCCCGCGCGTCGGCGAGCGCGAGGGCGAGGCGCTGGATCCGTACCAGCTCGGCCAGCGGGTCGAGTTCACCGGCCACCCACAGCCCGCCGGTCGCGCCGACCTGCTCGGCGAGACCGTCCGGCGCGGGCCCGAGCAGCCAGGTCGCGGTGCCTTCGGTGGTGATGCTGATGGGGCCGTGCCGGTACTCCATCGCGGGATACGACTCCGTCCAGGCGAGCGCGGCCTCCCGCATCTTGAGCGCACCCTCGTTGGCCAGTCCGACGGTCCACCCCTGCCCGAGGAAGGTGAACTGCGAGCAGTCGGTGATCCCTTCGGGCAGCGGCTCCGCCACGGCCCGCTCGCCGTCCGCGACCACCGATTCGGTGTGCAGACCGAGGTGGGCGCGGAGCAGGGTGAGGGCCGTGGTGGCGAACCGGGTCTGGACGACGGACTGTTCGTCGGCGAAGTCGAGGACGACCAGATCGTCGGCGGCCGTGCGGATCGGGGTGCCGGGGTCCGCGGTGATCGCGGTCGTCCGCGCGGCCGTACCGCGGGCCACCGCCAGCAGTTGAAGGACCTCGGTGGTGGTACCGGACCGGGTCAGCGCCACGACGCGGTCGTAGCGGCGGCCCGCCGGGAACTCGGAGGCGGCGAAGGCGTCGGTCTCCCCCTGACCGGCGCCCTCCCTGAGCGCCGCGTATGCCTGCGCCATGTAGTACGAGGTGCCGCAGCCGACGACGGCGGTGCGCTCACCGGCCTCGGGCAGTTGGCTCGAACCGCGCAGGCCGTCGGCCAGCTCCGCCGCCCGCCTCCAGCTCGCGGGCTGACTGGCCAGTTCCGTCTGGACAAACGTCACGTCGGCTCTCCACTCTCGATCTCTGCATCAGAATGCTTGTTCCTGCATGCTAGGGCAGAGTTTCAAGCACCTTCAAGCAAATCCTTTCAGGCGTGGAGGTGCTTGAATGATCCGGGGCGTGACGAAGGAGATGCGGTGGACCGGTACGAACGGCACAACACCCTGCTCGAACTGCTCGCCGAGCGGGGCCGGTTGGACGTGGACGACGTCGCCGCCGAGCTGTCCGTGTCGGCGGCTACCGTACGCAGGGACCTCGACCATCTCGCCGAGCAGCAGTTGCTCACCCGCACCCGGGGCGGCGCGGTGGCGCACTCCGTCTCGTACGGGCTGCCGCCGCGTTACAAGTCGGTGGGGCGATCGGCGGAGAAGCAGCGCGTCGGCCGCGCCGCCGCCGCGCTGGTGCACCGGGGCATGGTGATCGGACTCAACGGCGGTACGACGACGGCCGAGGTCGCGCGTGCGATCGCCACGCGGGGCGATCTGGCGGACATGTCGGGCAGGGGCGCCGAGCCGGCCGTCACCCTGGTGACCAACGCGCTCAACATCGCGCATGAACTGGCCGTGCGCCCGCACATCAAGATCGTGACCACGGGCGGGGTGGCCATGCCTCAGTCGTACGAACTCGTGGGACCGCTGGCCAGGCACATCCTGGGCGAGGTGAGTCTGGACATCGCCTTCATCGGTGCCGACGCCGTCGACGCGGAGTCGGGGGCCGGTGCGCGCAGCGAGCACGAGGCGAGCATCAACGCGCTTCTCGCCGAGCGCGCGCGCAGGCTCGTGGTGGTGGCGGACAGTTCGAAGCTGGGCACGCTGGCCTTCGCCCGGATCTGCCCCACGGAAGCGATCAGCACGCTGATCACGGACGTCGGCGCCCCCGAGCAGGCGAGGCTGTTCGAGGAGCGCGGTGTGACGGTGGTCCAGGTCTGAGGCCGGTCCGCGCGCCGCGTCTCGCGCGGCTCCGTTACGGCGCGCGCTGCGCGGAGGGCTCCGCATCGGCGGATCCGGCACCGGTGCCAGGACCGCCGCCGGGCTCGGTCTTGGCCGTGCCGACCGCGCCCGTTACCCGGTCCGCCGTACCCGCGTCCGCGCCGGCACCGGAGGCGGAAGCGGCACTGGAAGCGCCCACCGGGGCCGTAGCCGCGGCAGATGCCTTGCTTCCGGCGGGGACCGCCCCCGGCCAGCCTTCGGCCGGCGGGACGGCGACCGAGCGCCACCACGGGGCGCCCGGGATGGTGTCGGTCAGCGTCGGCTCGTAGGACTCGCCCGGACGAGGCAGCGCGACCCGTACGCCCGCCTCCGCCGCCGCGGTGACGGTGCCCTCGCCGGGCTCGGCCCACGGGTGCGGCGCGAGGTTGAACGTGCCCCAGTGGATCGGCAGCATCACGCCGGACGGGCTGCCCTGCTGGAGATCGAGATGCGCGCGCAGCCCTTCGGCGGGCGTCATGTGGATGTCCGGCCAGTATTCGCTGTAGGCGCCGATCTGGATCATCGTGGCGTCGAAGGGACCGTGCGCGGCACCGATGTCGCGGAAGCCGGAGAAGTAGCCGGTGTCACCGCTGTGGTAGACGCGGTGCTCGGGGCCCGCGACGGCCCAGGACGCCCAGAGGGTGTGCTGCTGGTTGCGCAGACCACGCCCGCAGAAGTGCCGCGCGGGTGTCGCGGTGAAGGAGATGCCCGCCACCTCGGCCGTCTCGTTCCAGTCCAGCTCGCGCAGGCGTGCCGCGGGCACTCCCCAGCGCTCCAGATGGGCTCCGACACCCAGCGGCACGGCGAAGACGGTGTTCGTGGAGGCGAGCCCCTTGATCGTGGGCAGATCGAGGTGGTCGTAGTGGTCGTGCGAGATGACGACGACGTCGACCGGCCCGAGTGCTGCGAGCGATACGGGCACGGGGTGCAGGCGCTTGGGTCCGGCGAAGGAGAAGGGGGAGCAGCGCTCGCCCCAGACCGGGTCGAAGAGCACGCGCCGGCCGTCGATCTCGGCGAGGACGCTGGAGTGGCCCATCCAGGTCAGCCGCAGCCCGGAGGCGGGCGGTACGGCGAGGTCCGCGAGGGTGTCCTGGTGGACCGGGATGGGGGTGGCGGGCGCCCGGCGGGCCCGCGCCTCCTTACGGAAGTAGACCTTCGACAGCTCCAGCATGGAGCCGGACGGTCTGATCCGGGCGGTGCCCTCGGGATTCTGGAACACGCCGTCCGCGAAGTTCGGGGAGCGCTGGATCCGCTCCAGGCGTTCGCCGGCCGAATCGGCCCCGAATGCCTCGGACCGCATCGCGCGCAGCCGGGAGCGGAGTGAGGGTGGGGAGCCGACGCCGTTCACTGCATCTCCTGAGGTTCGATTCATCCCATTATGGGCGATTCATTGGACCGGGGTGCCACGCCGGTGTGCCGTCCGGGGCACGCCGATGCAACGTCCGGACGATCTCGCGGATTCCCCCGCACGGCCACCGAACGGTGAAAACCAGCCACCCGGCCATCGCTCCGCGATCCCTTCAAGCCGTCCGCCCGTCCCCCGACACCGCCCCCGATGCTGACTTTCCGTTCAGTTGCGGACCCTCGCCCGTGGCATGGCCATGAAGCAGGGCCTCGCACCGCACCGACCGGTGCGGAAGATCGGCTGGTGTACAGGCCCGCCGATTGTGTCAACCGGCTGGGGTTAGGGTTCAGTTGTGGCAAGAGTGCGGCTGAGTGTGGAGGAGCGACGCGAGGATTTGCTGCGCGCCGCCGTCGAGCAGATCCAGACACGGGGGGTGGCCGCCGTGCGCATCGCGGACGTCGCCACCGTCCTCGGTGTGAGCAACGCTCTGGTGCTGTATCACTTCTCCACGAAGGAGAAGCTGCTCGCCGCCGCCTTCCGGCACTCCGCCGAGGAAGACCTGGCGCAGTTGCGGGACGTGCTCGGCCGCCGTACCAGCGCGCTGCGCCGGCTGCACGCCGCGATCCGCTGGTACGCGCCGACCGGCGAGGCCAAGGGCTGGCGACTGTGGATCGAGGGATGGGCGGCGGCGCCGCGCGAGCCCGCGCTCCACGAGGTGGCCAGCTCACTGGACCGGCAGTGGAAGGCCGCGCTCGCCGCCGTCATCACCGAGGGCGTCGACGGCGGCGAATTCCGCTGCGCGGACCCGGTGGCGACGGCCTGGCGGCTGACCGCGCTGCTGGACGGTCTCGCGGTACAGATGACGTCGTACGCGGGATCGCTGACCCGCACCACCCTGCTGGAGTGGTCGGACGAGGCGCTGGCGCGTGAACTGGGCGTCGACAAGGCCGCGTTGGACGCCGACAGCCCGTGACCGCGTCCGCCACCGAATGACGGACACCCCACCACCGGCCGGCGCCACCACGGTCGTACTGTGGCGGACATCCGGATTCCGGAACGAAGGTGGAGACTGTGGCGCAGCAGCAGACCGAACGCCCGGACGTCGAGCGCGGTGGGCCCGGGGCCGGGCTGGAGGCCGACCCGAGACTCGACGTACTGGTCGTCGGCGGCAGCGGCGTGGACACCGTGGTCCGTGTCGACTCGCTGCCCGTCCCGCTCGCCGACGCGATCGGTGTCGGGCCGATCCGCGAATGGCCGGGACAGACCGGCGGCAATGTGGCCCTGGGCTGTCAGGCCCTGGGACTCGACGTCAAATTCCTCGACTTCATCGGTGACGACTGGACGGGCGGTCAGGTCCGCGAGCATCTGGCCAAGGGCGGCGTGGACTTCGAAGGGCTGATCTCGCCGGCCGGTACGCGTCGCGCGGTCAATCTCGTGGAGAAGACGGGCCGCAGGATGTCCTTCTACGACGGGCGCGATCCGCAGGACCTGCGGATGCCGCGCGAGTTCTATCTGCCGCACCTTCGGCGGGCCCGCCATGTCCATGTCTCGCTCACGAACTTCACCCGTTTCCTGCTGGACGACATCATCGAACTGGGCGTCCCCGTCTCGACCGACCTGCACGACTGGGACGGGATGAACGCCTACCACCGGGACTTCGCCTACCGCGCGGACCTGGTCTTCCTCAGCGCCGCGGGCGCGAAGGAGCGGATAGCGCCGTTGATGCGGGAGATCCTGCGCGAGGGCAGGGCGCAGGCCGTGGTGGCCACGGCGGGCGCCGGAGGGTCGTATCTCCTGACCCGTGAGGGCAGCCGTACGCCCCGGCCGATCCCGGCGACGGTCCCGCCCGCACCGGTGGTCGACTCCAACGGCGCGGGTGACGCGTATGTCTCCGCCTTCCTCTACGGGCGGCTCGCGGGGCGGGACCTGGACGCCTGCGCGCGCCTCGGTGCGGTGGCGGGCGCCTACGCGTGCACGGTGCGGGGCAGTTCGTCGCTGATCGGCTCCGAAGCGCTTCTGTCCGGCGCGGCATAGGGCGTCCGGTGGCCGGTTCGTCCTCGATCGCCGTACGGGTCGCATGTGCGGCCCGTACGGCGATCGAGGACAAGGGCTTGTGCGCCCCGTCAGGTCTGCCTCAGCGGTTCGTACGCCTGGGCGTCGAGACCGAACGTCCAGGCGACGCCCTCCTTGGCGGTACGCGTACTCGGCGGGACCCGCAGCCAGTAGGTGCGGCTCGTGCCGTCCGGCTCGGGTGTGGAGTTGACGACTTCGACCATCACCACGTCCTCGTCGTCGTCGAGCGCTATCCGCCACAGGATGCCGGTCTCGTCCTTGCTGATCGGCTTGGCGTCGGACTCGGCGAGATAGCGGTCGTAGCCGTAGAACTCCAGCATCACGCGGCGCAGTTCGGCGTTCTCCTCGGCGCGGATACGCGCCGGGTCGAGCGAGGTGAGTTCGGCGAGGAAGTCGGCCGGGACCGGCATACCGCGCCACGCGTAGAGCGCGAAGCCGTCCGGGTAGGCCAGGGCCGGGCCGTCACCGCGGTCGAGCCGTCCCGTCTCGTCGCGGTGCAGCTCGACGGGCCGCTCGCAGACCACCGTCACCCTCTCGTACGGCCACCACCAGCCGGCGTGGGCCGCGACTTCCGCGAGCCCGGTCAGCCGGTCGCCGCGACCGTCGAACGCGGCGAGCCAGGCGGCGTCGTGCTGACCGAGGACCGCGTCCAGCAGCAACTGGCGTGTCTCGGGAAGGTCGGCGTCGTCCGTGGCGAGCGCGTCGGTGATTCCGGTGCGGATCCGCTCGGCGAGCGCGCGGGTGGTGTCCCACAGCCGGGCGCCGGTGACGCCCCACCACTCGGCCCAGCCCGCCGGGCCCAACTCGTCGTGGATACGCCGTCGTTCATCGGCCCACGGCTTGGTGCGCACCTCCTCACGGACCGATCTGCCCTGATCCGTGAGGGACCGGACGGCGGCCAGCCCGGCAAGCGGCGAATCCGCCCAGATGATCCGCTCCGGCTCGGTCAGTCCGGCCGTCCGGTAGGCGAGCCGTATCCCCGCCTCGGCCGCCGGCCGGTCGGCCGCCCCCGTCGCCGCCGCGACGCCCCGCCACTTGTCCACTTGCTGCATGTCTGAAGCCCCGTCCCCTGTCGTCACTGTCCCGTGTACTGCCCACTGCGTACTGCGTACTGCTTGCGACCTCGCCCCGCCCCGTCGTCGGTCGTCGGTCGTCGGTCCTCAGTCGGCCACGACGCGCACCGCGCCCGGCAGGTACTCGCGCTGGCGCACCACGCGGAACCACCCCTTGGGCAGCGGGATCGCCGCGTGCTCCTCGTGCACCACCCGGCCGCCCTCCGGCAGATGGAGCAGCATCGGCCCGAACTCACCGCCGGTCTCCCGGACGAGCCTGCCGGGGCCGGTCACCGCGTGGGCATGGCCCGTGACCTCACCCAGCGCGAGAACGAGGCGGCCCCGCGCGTCCCTCGGCTCGCTCCGCGCCTCGCCGATGCCGGACGGCACGCTCTCCTCCGCGACGGGCACGATGAGCACGTCTCCCTGCCGGTACATGGCTCTCCCCTCGACGGGCGGCACCGAGTGCGCCGACCTGTGAACGACGCTAGACGGTGGGTCTGACATCGGGCTCCGCCCCCGAACCGGGCCTGTCAGTGGGGCCTGTTACAACTTCTCTCAGCAACAAGCCGATCAACGCCGACGCCCGGTGTCTGGAGCACTCGCCATGACCGTTTCGAGCAACATGCAGGAGCTGGACGGCCTGCCCGCGTTCGACTTCCCCGACGCCGAGGCCGAGGCGAAGTCGAAGACGAAGCTCCCCGACGCGGGGTCGGTGGCCTGGCGGATCGCTGTCGACTCGTACGACAGCGAGGAGGAGTGGCAGTCCGCGTTCGCCCGCTTCCGCGAGGCCGTCGACACCACCGAGGTCCGCGCCCTGATCGTCGGCGCCTGGTCCGAGGCCTATGACACGGGCCCGGACGACGAGATAGCGGCGATCGTCGCCGCGAGCGGTCAACTCCCCGCCCTCAGGGCCTTGTTCTTCGGTGACATCACCTACGAGGAGTGCGAGATCTCGTGGATCAACCAGTCGTCGATGACACCGCTGCTCGACGCCCTGCCCCAGTTGCGTTCGTTCGGGGTGCGCGGCGGCCAGTCCCTGGACATGACCGGAATCAAGCACGGCCGACTGCGCTCGCTGACCGTCGAGACGGGCGGTCTGGACGCCGACGTGGTGCGTAACATCGGCGCGGCCGAACTGCCCGCGCTGGAGCATCTGGACATCTGGCTGGGCACGTCCTGGTACGGGGCGAACACGATCGTGGCGGATCTGGAGCCGTTCCTCACCGGGGCGCGTCTGCCCGCCCTGACATCGCTGGCCCTGCGCAACAGCGAGATCCAGGACGACATCGCGGCGGCGCTGGCCGGAGCGCCGGTAGTCGCGCGGCTGGAAACCCTCGACCTGTCGATGGGCACCCTGGGGGACGACGGCGCCGAGGCGCTGCTCGGCGGCCAGCCGCTCACGCACCTCAAGAAGCTCGACCTGCACCACCACTATCTGAGCGAGCCGATGCAAAAGCGGATCCGGGCCACGCTGGAGCCCGCCGGTGTGGTCGTGGACCTCTCCGAGGGTGAGTCCGCCGACAACGAGTCGCGTTACACGGCGGTGGCGGAATGAGCGGCGCGGTCGAGATCAACCCCTTCGAGCAGCTCTACGGACTGCCGTTCTTCACCCTCCCCCTGGACGAGGTCCCGGCACAGGGGTCGCTGCCCGAGCCCGACGCCGTCGCCTGGCGGCTCGACTGCGGGTATGACGAGCAGTGGACCTTCGAGAGGGTGTGGCAGCGGTTCACGGACGTCGTGGACACCGAGCGCGTGCGCGCGCTGGTCATCGGTCCGTGGTGGACCGGTGACTACTCGGGGCTGGCGCCCGCCATGGAGCTGATCATCGCCGACGCGGCACGGTTCCCCGCCCTGCGCGCGCTGTTCCTGGCGGACGTGGACGGCGAGCGGTGCGAGATCTCCTGGCTGAGGATGACCGACGTCACCCCGGCGATCGAGGCGTTCCCACTGCTTCAGGAGTTCGGTGCGCAGGGCTGCGGCGACACGTACGAGGACGGTGATCTGCGACTGCGGCCGGTGAAGCACGAGCATCTGCGCGTGCTGCGTCTCGAATCGGGTGGGCTGCCGGGCTCTGTCGTCCGCGCCGTCGGCGCGAGCGAGCTGCCCGCGCTGGAGCGTCTGGAGCTGTGGCTGGGCGTCGAGGAATACGGAGGCAGCGCCACCGTCGCCGATCTGGCGCCCCTCCTCGACGGCGGCCGATTCCCGCGGCTGCGCCATCTGGGGCTCCAGAACAGCGAGATCCAGGACGAGATCGTCCGCGCCGTGGCCTCGGCGCCGGTCGTGGCCGGGCTCGAATCACTGGCGCTGTCCATGGGCACGCTCGGCGACGAGGGTGCCGAAGCACTCCTCGCCGGACAGCCGCTCACCCACCTCGAAGAGCTGGACCTGGACCACCATTTCATGTCACCGGCCTGGACCGGGCGGATCCAGGAGGCTCTGGAGCCGCACGGTGTGCGGGTGAAGCTGGAGCCGGCAGGCGACATCGACGAAGACGACGAGTGGCGTTATGTCGCCGTCTCCGAGTAGCGGCGAGCCGCGCCTCGCGATCGTCGGCAATCCCGCCAACCGCCGGGTCCGGTTGTTCCAGGACGCGGTCAGGGCGGCGGGGCTGCCGGCGGCCCGTGAGGTGGCCTGGCTCGATGTGCTGGGCGGGCGCGCCGAGTTCCGGCGGGGTGAGGTCGTGCGGATCGAGTCGCCGGGCGAGGACACGGCGGTGGAGCGGCTGCTGCGTGGCACGGACGATGCCACCCGGGTCGAGGGCACGGCCCTGTGGTACGAGCGGTTCACCGCCGCCGTACGGGAGTTGGGCCGCGCCGCCCGTCGGGCCGGGGCCGATCTCCTTGACGATCCGGACGAGTTGGCGGTGCTGTTCGACAAGCGGCTGTGCCACGAGGTGCTGGACCTGGCCTCCGTGCCCGTACCGCCGTCGCCGACCTCGGGGCCCGGCGCCCCGGCCGTGCGTGGCTGGGACGACGTACGCGCGCTGATGGGCGGTCCCGGTATGCGCCGGGCGTTCGTCAAGCTCGCCCACGGCTCGTCGGCGTCGGGAGTACTGGCCGTCGAGACCGCGGGGCCGGGGCGGGTGCGGGCGACGACCTCGGTCGAACGCGACGCCTCCGGGCGGCTTTTCAACTCACTGCGGGTACGGCGGCTGACCACCGAGCACGAGGTGGCGGCGATCGTGGACACGCTGGCCCCGGACGGGCTGCATGTCGAGCGGTGGCTGCCGAAGGCGTCCCAGCACGGCAGGGCGGCCGATCTGCGGGTGGTGGTCGTCGCGGGCCGGGCGACGCACGCCGTCGTACGGACCAGCTCGTCGCCCATGACCAATCTGCATCTCGGCGGGGCGCGCGGCGATCTGAACGCGGCGCGGGCCGCGACCGAAGCGGCGGGCGGCGGCCGGAGTTGGGCCGCCGCGCTGGAGATCTGCGAGCGGGCCGCCGCGTGCTTCCCCGGCACGCACTGCGTGGGGGTGGACCTGCTGCCCGCGACCGGCTGGCGCCGCTTCGCCGTGGGCGAGGTCAACGCCTTCGGCGATCTGCTGCCCGGTCTCACGGGACTGCCCGGAAGCGGTGCGGAGGCCCTGGACACGTACGGGGCGCAGCTCGCTGCCCTGCGGGCGGGCGGCGGACGGCCGGCCGCGCGGATCGACGGCACGGGGCAGGAGCACACGGCCCATGTCTGAGATCCGAAATGCGGCGGAGCTGCCCGACATGGGCCGTGTCGTCGGGCACGACGACCTGCTGCTGATCACCCTCGACACACTGCGTTTCGACGTGGCGGCCGAGCTGGCCGAAGCGGGCCGACTGCCGAATCTCGCACGTCATCTGCCGGACGGGCGCTGGGAGAAGCGGCACGCTCCCGGCAGCTTCACCTACGCGTCGCACCAGGCGATGTTCGCCGGGTTCCTGCCGACGCCCGCCGCGCCGGGGCCGCATCCACGGCTGTTCGCCGCGCGGTTCGACGGCAGCGAGTCCACGGCCGACAGGACGTTCGTCTTCGACGCGCCCGATCTTGTGTCCGCTCTCGCGGACGCCGGGTACCGCACGGTGTGTGTCGGGGGTGTCGGCTTCTTCAACAAGCGCGGCGCGCTCGGTTCCGTACTGCCGGGCATGTTCCAGGAGAGCCACTGGGCACCGGAGTTCGGCGTCGCGTCGCCGACGTCGTTCGAGTCGCAGGTGGCGTGCGCGGAGCGGGTCGTGGCCGAACTGCCCGCCGGTCAGCGGCTGTTCCTCTTCGTCAATGTGCCGTCGCTGCACCAGCCGAACTGGTTCCATCTGCCCGGCGCCACCCGCGCGGCGGGGGACTCGCGGGAGACGCACGCCGCCGCGCTCGAGTACGTCGACCGGCACATCGGCCGGCTTTTCGCCGCGGCGAGCAGCCGGCGCCGCTGCTTCACGATCGTCTGTTCCGACCACGGCACGGCCTACGGCGACGACGGCTGGACGGGCCATCGCCTCGGCCACGAGTCCGTCTGGACCGTGCCGTACGCCCATTTCTTCCTGGAGCAAGGGGCACTTCGATGACCAACACGCCGCGCCCGTACGAGAGTTACGTCTACGCCTACCCGCACAAGACGGCATACCGTCCGCTCGCCGACCGCCCCGCCCTGAGCACTCTGTGGGCCGGTGAACGCAAGGACGCGCTCTCGCTCTATCTGCACATACCGTTCTGCGAGGTGCGCTGCGGCTTCTGCAATCTCTTCACCCGGATCGGCGCGCCCGACGAGCTGACGACCCGTTATCTGGACGCGCTGGACCGGCAGGCGACCGCCGTGGCCGACGCGCTCCACGGAAACGGAAACGGGGGCGGGGACGGGAACGGGAACGGCGACGACGCGGTGCGCTTCGCGGCGGCGGCCTTCGGCGGCGGCACCCCCACCTTCCTCACCGCCGGCGAGCTGGAGCGGCTGTGCGACATCGCCGAGAAGCGGATGGGCGCTGATCTGCGGGCCGTCCCCCTCTCCGTCGAGACGTCGCCGTCGACCGCCACGGCCGACCGGCTGTCGGTGCTCGCCGACCGGGGGGCCACGCGCCTGAGCATCGGTGTGCAGAGCTTCGTGGAGGAGGAGGCGAAGGCGGCCGTGCGCCCGCAGCGCCGCTCCGACGTCGAGGCGGCCCTCGGCCGGATCCGGGACGCGCGGATCCCGGTCCTCAACATCGACCTCATCTACGGCATCGACGGCCAGACGCCCCGTTCCTGGCGGCTCTCGCTCGACGCGGCGCTCGCCTGGCGGCCCGAGGAGCTGTATCTCTACCCGCTGTACGCCCGGCCGCTGACCCCGCTCGGCCGGCGCGCGCATCCCAGTGAGGCCGACTGGGACGCCCAGCGGCTCCAGTTGTACCGGCAAGGCCGGGACCATCTCCTCGCGCAGGGCTACGAGCAGGTGTCGATGCGGATGTTCCGTCTCCCCGGCGCGCCGCGCGAGGGCGCGGACGACTACGCGTGCCAGACGGACGGCATGATCGGCCTCGGCTGCGGCGCGCGGTCGTACACCTCGGATCTGCACTACTCCTTCGACTACGCGGTCGGGATGCGCGAGATCCGCTCGATCATCGACGCCTACACGCTCACCGAGGACTTCTCCCGCGCGGAGGTGGGCCGCGCGGTCGACAGCGACGAGGCGCGCCGGCGCCATCTGCTCCAGTCGCTGCTCCAGGCTGTCGGCATGGCGGTGGACGGCTACCGCGAGCGGTTCGGCAGTGGCCCCGACGACGACTTCCCCGCCGAGCTGGACCGCTTCGCCGCCCTCGGCTGGCTCGACGCGGACGCCGCGCCCGGCCTGCTGCGGCTCTCGCCCGAAGGGCTCGCCCACTCGGACGCGCTGGGCCCGGCGCTGTTCTCCCCCGCCGTCCGGGCGGCGATGGCGTCGTACGAAGCGAAGTGAGGCGGACATGGACCTGACGATCCTCTACCGGGGCCCACTGGCCTCCTGCGACTACGACTGCCCCTACTGCCCGTTCGCCAAGCGCCGCGACAGCCCGGACCAACTGCGCGCGGACCGCGCCGCGTTGACGCGCTTCACGGACTGGGCCGCCGAGCGGACGGACGACCGGCTGTCGGTCCTGTTCACCCCGTGGGGCGAAGGTCTGACCCGCTCCTGGTACCGGCGGGCGCTCACCGACCTCTCCCATCTCCCGCATGTCGCACGGGTCGCCATCCAGACGAACCTGAGCTGCCGCACGGACTGGCTGAAAGCCGCCGACCCGGCCAAGCTGGCCCTGTGGTGCACCTACCACCCGGGCCAGACGCCGTACGACCGTTTCCTCGCCAAGTGCCACGAGCTGGGCGCCGCGGGCATCCGCTTCAGCGTCGGCATCGTCGGTCTCCCCGACCATCTGGACCAGGCCCGCCGGCTCCGTGCCGACCTCCCGGAACATGTCTATCTGTGGGTCAACGCGGCGGAGGGCCGCACCTATTCGGACCCGGAGGCCGCCGACTGGACGTCGGTCGACCCCCTGTTCCCGTACAGCCGCCACCCCCACCGCTCGGCCGGCCTGCCGTGCCGGACGGGCGAGTCGGTGATCTCGGTGGACGGCGAAGGCACGGTCCGCCGCTGCCACTTCGTCCCCGCCGAGCTGGGCAACCTCTACGACGGCTCGTACCGCACGGCGCTCGGACCCCGTTCGTGCCCGCTCGCGGTCTGCGACTGCCACATCGGCTATGTCCACCTGGAGACGCTGCCGCTGTACGACGTGTTCGCGGGTGGCGTCCTGGAACGGATACCGGCCGCGTTGCGCCAGTGACCCGGTGACCCGGTGACCCGGTGACCCGTCCTCAGTGCCGTATCAGGGGCAGCAGGTCCGGGCGTTTGGCGACCGTGTGGTCGCCCGAGGACTCGCCGCGCAGCCTGCGGCCGATCCAGGGGACCAGATATTCGCGCGCCCACTGCATGTCGTCGCGGCGCACCTCCAGCGTGCCGCGCGGAGGCAGCGGCGGCCACGGCTGGTCCGGGTCGGCGGGGACGTCGAGGCCGAGGACCTGGGCCGCGCGCAGCGCCACGCGGGTGTGGCCCTCGGGTGACAGATGCAGCCGGTCGCCGTCCCAGGCGCGGCGGTCCTGGACGGACCTGAGCGACCACAGGTCCAGGACCGGGCAGTCGTAGCGGTCGGCGATGGAGCGGACGTGTGCGGTGAACGTGGCTATTTTTCCGCGCAGATGACGCAGCACCGGCACACCGCGCGTGTCGAAACCGGTCGGGACCATGACGGTGCCGACCACGCTCGTCAGGTCCGCCAGCGCCCGTTCGAAACGTTCGGCGACGTCGTCGGGATCGCTGCCGGGCCGGATGATGTCGTTGCCGCCGGCGCAGAACGTCACCAGATCCGGGGCGAGTTCCTTGGCGCGCGGGATCTGCTCGGCCACGATCTGGTCGAGCAGCCGTCCCCGTACGGCGAGATTGGCGTACCGGAACGACGCGTGGTCGGGGTCGTCGACGGCCGGAGCGTCGGATGTCCGGTCGGCGAGGTCGGCGAGCAGTACGGCGAGCCGGTCCGCCCAGCCGACATAGACTCCGCCCGGTCCCGGATCGCCGACGCCCTCGGTGAAACTGTCACCGAGGGCGGCGTACGACCCGAAAGCGCTTCTGGTCTCTCTTCTCGAATCGCTCGAATCGTCAGCCACAGCAGAACATCTTTCACCCGCGTATGTGACTTACGCGACCGTAAGGAGGGGTTGACGCCGGTGAGAAACACCACCGGTCAAAATTCGTTCAAGCCGGAATAAGACAATGGCCGTCGGCCGGCACTCGGGGTGCCGGCCAACGGCCATTCCTGGAGAGGTCGAACGGCTGAAGGCCGAACGGCTCAGACGGAAACGCCGTGCTCGCGCAGATACGCCAGCGGGTCGATGTCGGAGCCGTAACTCGGGCCGGTGCGGATCTCGAAGTGCAGGTGCGGACCGGTGGAGTTGCCGGTGGAACCGGAGAGACCGATCTGGTCGCCGCCGCCGACACTCTGGCCCGCCGAGACGGTGAGCGAGGAAAGGTGGGCGTACTGCGAGTACTTGCCGTCGTCGTGCTTGATGACGACCTCGTTGCCGTACGACCCGGACCAGCCGGCCGAGACGACGGTGCCGGGACCGACCGCCTTTACGGTGGTGCCCGACGCCGCCGAGAAGTCCACGCCCGTGTGGTAGCCGCTGGACCAGCTTCCGCCGGCCTGGTGGTACGGGGTCGAGGTGGAGGAGTCGACGGGGGCGGTGTAGCCGGAGCCGCTGCTCTGCGCCGCGGGCTCGTTCGCCGCGGTGGTGTCCGCCTTCGGGGCGGGCTCGGCCGGGGCGGGCTTCGCGGGGGCCGGCTTCTTCGGGGTGGCCTCGGCCTTGCCCTCGGAGGACGCCTTGCTCTGCGCGTTGATGGTGAGCTTCAGGCCCGGGTGGATCAGCGACGGGTCGTCACCGACGGCCTCGCGGTTGTCCTCGTACAGCTTCTCCCAGCCGCCGCTGACCTTCTGCGTCTCGGCGATCTTGGCGAGGTAGTCGCCCGCGGTGACCGAGTACGTCTTCACGGTCTTGGCGGTGGCGGCCTGCTGGGCCGTCTGCGTGGCGGAGGCGGCGGAAGCGGTGTGCGCGGCGGACACGACGCGCTCCGGCGCCACGGACGGCGCCGCGGTCTGCTCGGCGGCGTGCGCGCCGGTGGCACCGATGAGCGGAAGCGCGAGGGCGGCGCCACCCGCTCCGGCGGCGACGATTCCGCGCGCGATCGAGTTGGTCCTCGGACGACGGTGCTTACCCATTGCGGGCATGGCGAATTCCTCTCCGGCGCCTACGAGGTGAGCTGTCGGGTTCGGGCTGGAGATGCCCGGTCGCGCCGTGGCGCGACTTCACCCCAAGCCGGTCCGGTGTGCCGGATCGGCGACTTACCTGGGTCCCCCGCTCCTGCCACACGTGGATGATTGCTGGTGGATGCGGATTCCGAGCGGCGGCAGGATTCGGCGATCCGCTCGGATTGCGGTGACCGTAAGCCGGGTGGGCCGACCCGTACAAGCCGTCGTATTCCCCCGGTGATCCGCTCCTGGATATCGTTCTCCAAGAGCGGTCACCCTGTGTGGATTACGGATCTTCGAATTCCGGGCGCCGCCCCAATTCCCCTTCCGGGCGCCGCCACACACCGTCACGGATATGATCTGGCTCACCAGTCGATGACGATCTGCCCCCATCTCCCCTGTGAACGGGGCACGTTATAAGGAATCACTCAATACGGACAGAAGCCCTATCCGTGAACTGATTTCAGCGGGAATGGATGTCGTAAAGTCGGAGCGCGACAGCGTCGGCGACGAGCGCCGACCGCAGACGCGGAGGAGTTCACGTGACGCACGAGGTGCCGCAGCCGGTCCCGTCGACCGAGCCCGAACTGGCCGGTGTACGCAACTTCCGCGACGTGGGCGGTCTGCCGACCGCCGATGGGCGGCGCGTCCGGTACGGCCGGCTCTTCCGCAGCGGGCACCTCGCGCACGCCACGGCCGAGGACAGGGCGTTCCTTACGTCGCTGGGTCTGCACACGATCTTCGACTTCCGCAACGCGGCCGACCAGAAGCTCGACGGCCTGGACGTGGAGCTGGCCGGCGTACGCAATGTGAACATTCCGCTCACCGACCCGGCC
This sequence comes from Streptomyces sp. NBC_01506, assembly GCF_045040295.1. Lineage (NCBI taxonomy): Bacteria > Bacillati > Actinomycetota > Actinomycetes > Kitasatosporales > Streptomycetaceae > Streptomyces > Streptomyces sp. NBC_01506. The sequence goes on from NZ_CP109422.1 coordinate 1,203,972, forward strand.
GACGGGACGGAGTTCTGGAAGATGGTCCGCGACGGCGATCTCGACCAGCTCCGGTCGATCCTCGCCGACGGCAAGGGCGTGGCCCGGATGTCCGCTTCGTACCGTTCGATCATTCTGGACCGCACCGCCGAGCACCGGCGTGTGCTGCACGCCCTGGCCGAGGAAAGCCTGCCCGCGCTGATGCACTGCGCGGCGGGCAAGGACAGGGCCGGGCTCTCCATCGCGGTGTCGCTGCTCGCCGTGGGCGTGGAGCGGGAGGCGATCGAGGCGGACTATCTGAAGTCGAACGATCCGCACCGCAGGTATCAGGTACGCCGCAGCGATCCGACGCCCGGCGGGACTTCGCCGGAGGTGATGGAGCTGCTGGCGCCGCTGTTCGACGCGCGCGCCGAATATCTCGAGACGGCCTTCACGACGATGGAGGAGACGTGGGGCAGCGTCGACCGCTATCTCACGGACGGCCTGGGACTGACGGACGAGACACGCGAGCGGCTGCGGAAGCGCCTCGTCGAATAGGTCCGTCCGGCGATCAGCGGCGAACGCGGCCTGTCGTCATTTCGCGCCCGCCTCGAAGAGCAGATAGAGGAACCCGGCCACGACATGACCGGCGACGAGGTAGGCGAACAGCCGGACGGCGAGTCCGCGCGGGAAGTTGCTCTCCTCGTCCATCACGGACTTGGCGGGAGCGGGAGCGGGGGCCTCGTCGGCGGGCGCGGGCGCGTCGGCGGGGGCGTCGGCGGGGGCGTCGGAGGACGGCTCGCGCTCGGCGGTGGCGTCCACAGGGTTGTCAGACACGGTGATGACCTCTCTGGTCCGTTCGAAGCTGATAGCGAGTCACCGGCGGTGGCCCCCGCCCGGCAGGCACAGCTCGGCGGTCGGGCTGGTCAGCAGGGTGTGTACGAACAGCAGCTCGACGCCGTCCGGGCCGGCCGCCGCCAGGCGGTGCGGTGTCATCGAGTCGAAGTGGGCGCTGTCGCCCTTGTCGAGCACATGGACGGCGTCCCCGAGGCCCAGCCGCAGCCGCCCCTGGAGGACGTGGATCCACTCCTCCCCCGGATGGACACGGACGAGGCCGGCCTGCGCCCCGTACGGCACCGTCACCCGTAACGGCTGCATCGCACGACCGGAGGGGCTGCCCGCCTGGCGGTAGGTCCAGCCGTCGGCCTCCACGGGCTCCGCCCGCGCGGCGCGGATGACGGGGTCGCGCTCGGGCGGCTCCTCGCCCAGCAGCTCGGAGACCGTCGTACCGTAGACACGCGCCAGTCCGAGCAGCATCGGCAGCGAGGGCTGGCGCCGACCGGTCTCCAGCCGGGAGAGATGGGCCGGGGAGAGCCCGGCCCGCCCGGCGGCGGCCTCCAGCGTGAGGCCCCGGCCGCGCCGCAGCTCGCGCAGTCGGGGTGCGACGTCCGGCAGGACCTCGTCCGTCACACCGGTCTCGCCGGTCACTCCGGTCTCGTACTCACTGGCGGCGGGGTTGCTCATACCTCCATTGCGCCAGGGATTTTCCTCTGAGGCAAATTTCTTGCCTGAGAGGCAAGCCGCCGCGGTGAACTTCGGAGCCGAGACCCGTCACCGATTCGCGATGGCCTGTTTCACCAGTGTCCTGCCGAAGTCCCACATGAGCCCGCCGCCCCGGTGCGCGTCGTCCATGACCGCGGTGAAGGCCGTCACGAAGCGGTCGACCTCCCGCTCCCCGATGGTCAGCGGCGGAATCAGCTTGATCACTTCCAGCTCGTCCCCCGAGACCTGGGTGAGGATCCGGTGCTTCTGGAGAAGCGGCACCACGACCATCTGCGCGAAGAGACCCTTCCTGGCCGCCTGGAGCATCGTCCAGCGGCTCCGCAGCCCGAGCGACGTCGGCCGCCCGAACTCGATGCCGATCATCAGCCCCCGGCCGCGCACCTCGCTCAGGAACTCGTACCGCTCGACCAGCGCCGCCAGCCTCGTCCGCAGCAGATCGCCGGTCACCCTGGCGTTGGCCACGATCCGCTCGTCCTCGATCACCGACAGGACGGCGAGCCCCGCGGCCATCGCCTGCGCGTTGGACCCGAAGCTGGCCGAATGGACCAGCACCCGGTCCATCGAGGAGTACACCTTCTTGAAGATCCAGTCCTCGCCGAGGGTCGCCCCGACCGGCACATAGCCGCCGGAGAGCGCCTTCGCCACACACACCAGGTCCGGCTCGACGCCTTCCTCGTGCTGGTACGCGTAGAAGTCGCCGGTCCTGCCCAGCCCGGTCTGCACCTCGTCGGCGATGAGCAGCGCCTTGTGCCGGCGCAGCGACTCCTGTGCCGCCCGCAGGAAACCGGGCGGCATCGCGTACACGCCCTTGCCCTGGATCGGTTCGACGACGAGGCCGGCGACGTCGCCGCGCTTCAACTCCCTTTCCAGCGCGTCGAGATCACCGAGCGCGAGCGCGGTGTCGGGCAGCAGCGGCGCGAAGCCGTCGCGGAAGCCGGCCTCGCCGTTGACCGAGAGCGAGCCGGTGGTCAGGCCGTGGAAGGCGTGCGAGAAGTAGAGGATCCTGGGTTTTCCGGTGGCGTACCGGGCGAATTTCAGCGCGGTCTCGACGGCTTCCGTACCGCTGTTGCCGAAGAAGACCCGGTCCAGGTGCGGGCTGTGCGTGAGCAGTTTCTCGGCGAGCAGTCCGGGCAGCGGCTGGCAGTCGAAGCGGGTGAGGTCGGCGAGCGAGGCGTCGAGGACGTCGTGGAGGGCCTTGCGTACGACGGGGTGGTGCCGGCCGAGGCCCATGACGCCGAAGCCGGCGAGCATGTCGAGGTAGTCGTTGCCGTCGGCGTCCCAGAAGTAGGCGCCCTCGGCGCGTTCGTAGACCTTGTCGAAGCCGATGGTCCGCAGCATGCGCGGGAGTTGGTGGTTGAGGTACGCGGTGTGCAACTCGTAGCGCTCACCGCCGCGTTCGGCGAGGAGCTTCGCGAGGTCGAAGCCCTTCGCCGGGGACGTACCGCGCTCCCCCTCCGCCTGCTCCGCCCCGTGCTCCGTGGACTCCGTCATCGCGTGCTCTCCTCGCGCTTGCGCGTACGCGCCAGTGCGGCGCTGATCCCCCCGGCGATCTCCACCGGGGTGAGCCCGATGTCGGCCAGCACCTCGCCGCGCTTGGCGTGCGCCAGGAACTGTTCGGGGATGCCGAAGGTACGCAGCGGTACGTCCACCTCGGCGTCGCGAAGCGCCTGCCCCACGGCCCAACCGACTCCGCCGCTGCGGCTGTTGTCCTCCACGACGGCCACGATCCGGTGGCGCGCGGCCAGCGGCGCCAGCGCCTCGTCGACGGGCTTGACCCAGCGGGGGTCGACCACGGTGCAGCGAAGGCCCCGCGCGACCAGCAGCTCCGCCGTACCGAGACAGACCCCGGCGAGCGCCCCGACGGACACGAGCAGCACGTCCGGGACCCCGTCCTCCGGCCGGTGCAGGATGTCGAGCCCGCCCGTACGCCCCACGGCGGGAATCGGCTCGCCGACCGACTCCTTGGGGAATCGCACCACGGTCGGCGCGTCGTCCACCGCCACGGCTTCCCGCAGCAGCGACCTGAGCTGGTCCGCGTCGCGCGGAGCGGCGATCCGCAGTTCCGGTACGCACTGGAGCAGCGACATGTCCCACATGCCGTTGTGCGAGGGCCCGTCGACGCCGGTGACACCGGCCCGGTCGAGAACGAACGTGACGCCGCACCGGTGCAGCGCGACGTCCATCAGCAGTTGGTCGAAGGCGCGGTTGAGGAAGGTGGCGTAGACGGCGACGACGGGGTGCAGTCCGCCGGTGGCGAGCCCGGCGGCGGAGACCGCGGCCTGCTGCTCGGCGATGCCGACGTCCCAGACGCGGTCGGGGAAGCGCGCGGCGAATCCGGTGAGCCCGACCGGGTGCAGCATGGCGGCGGTGACGGCCACGACGTCGGGCCGCTCCTCGCCGATGGCGACGATCTCGTCGCCGAAGACCGATGTCCAGGAGGGTTTGCCGGCCGGTGCCAGCGGCTCGCAGGTCAGCGGGTCCATCGCGCCGACGGTGTGGAAGTGGTCGGCCTGGTCGTCCAGCGCGGGCTGGTAGCCGCGGCCCTTCTCGGTCAGACAGTGCACGAGTACGGGGCCGGTGAAGCGGCTCGCGCGGCGCAGCGCCGACTCGACGGCCGCGATGTCGTGTCCGTCGATCGGACCGACGTACTTGAGCCCCAGGTCCTCGAACATGCCCTGCGGTGCGACGAAGTCCTTGAAGCCCTTCTTCGCCCCGTGCAGCGACCCGTAGAGCGGCCGGCCCACCACGGGGGTCTGCTGGAGGACTTCCTTGCCCCACGCGAGCACCTGCTCGTAGCCGTCGCTGGTGCGCAGGGCGGCGAGGTGTCTGGCGAGACCGCCGATGGTGGGGCTGTACGAACGCTCGTTGTCGTTCACCACGATGATCAGCGGGCGGTCCTTCGCGGCGGCGATGTTGTTCAGCGCCTCCCAGGCCATGCCGCCGGTGAGCGCCCCGTCCCCGATGACCGCGACGACATGGTCGTCGCCGCCGAGCACCTGGCGGGCCTTGGCGAGGCCGTCGGCCCAGCCCAGCACGGTGGAGGCGTGGGAGTTCTCGATGATGTCGTGGTCGGACTCCTCGCGCGAGGGGTAGCCGGAGAGGCCGCCCTTGGTCCGCAGTTTGGAGAAGTCCTGTCTGCCGGTGAGCAGTTTGTGCACGTAGCTCTGGTGTCCGGTGTCCCACAGGATGCGGTCGGCCGGTGAGTCGAAGACCCGGTGCAGGGCGACGGTCAGCTCCACCACCCCGAGGTTGGGCCCCAGATGCCCGCCTGTCCTGGCGACCGCGTGGATCAGGAACTGCCTGATGTCCGCGGCCAGTTCGTCGAGTTCGGCGCCGGTCAGCGCTTTCAGGTCGCGCGGCCCCCGGATGTTCTGCAGTATCGACATGCTCGGCCCCCTCTGGATCCTGGGCGGATCCGTCAGATCACGGTGACTGCCGGTCAGGCCACCGGAAGGACAGCGGCGAGAGGCGCCGCTGTCCTTCCGGTGGCCGTGACCGTCACGGGCCGCCGGTCTCACTTGCTCCCGGCGACCGTCTCACGAACCGCTCGCAGCGACTCCTTGAGGGAGCCCATGGTGGCGAGTACGGCCGTCGGTTCGTAGCCGCAGTGCGCCATGCAGTTGGCGCAGCGCGGGTCCTTGCCCCGGCCGTACTTGTCCCAGTCGGTCTCCTCGACCAACTCCCGGTACGTCGGGACGTACCCGTCGCTCATCAGATAGCAGGGGCGCTGCCAGCCGAAGAGCGAGTAGTTGGGAATGGCCCAGGCCGTGCACGGGAAGTCGGCCTTGCCCTCCAGGAAGTCCAGGAAGAGCGGGGAGTGGTTCAGGCGCCAGCGGCTCCTGTTGCCGCCGGCGAACGCCTTCTTGAACAGCTCCCGTGTCTGCTCGACGCCCAGGAAGTGCTCCTGGTCGGGTGCCTTCTCGTAGGCGTAGGCGGGCGAGATCATCATCTCGTCGACCTTCAGGTCGTCGTTGAGGTAGTTGAGGACCTCGATGATGGTCTGCGGGGTGTCGGTGTTGAAGAAGGTGGAGTTGGTGGTGACCCGGAAGCCGCGCTTCTTGGCCTCCTTCATCGCCTCCACGGCCTCGTCGAAGACTCCTTCCTTGGCGACGGACTCGTCGTGCCGCTCGCGCAGGCCGTCGATGTGCACGGCGAACGCGAAGTACGGCGACGGCGTGAACTTGTCCAACTTCTTGCGCATCAGCATCGCGTTGGTGCAGAGGAAGACATACTTCTTCTTGGCCACCAACTGCCGGACGATCTCGTCGATCTGAGGGTGCATCAGCGGCTCGCCGCCGGCGATGGAGACCATCGGTGCCCCGGATTCGAGCACCGCCCCCACCGCTTGCGCCACGGGCATGCGCTGCTTCAGGACCCCGGCCGGGTGCTGGATCTTGCCGCAGCCCTCACATGCGAGATTGCAGGCGAAGAGGGGTTCCAGCTCGACGATGAGTGGGAACTTCTCACGCTTGCGGAGCTTCTGTTCAACGAGGTACGTCCCGACCCTGATGGTCTGACGGAGCGGCATGGCCATCTAGCTCACCTCCTGGGGAGCAGCAAAGAACGGTGCCATTCAAGAAAAGCCGGAATGACGGCACGAAGGACACGGAAAGCTGATATTCCACCGCGAACCGTGCCAATTCGGACTAGCTCATGCTCTGGAGCGTCCACGACCACCCGTACGGCCGCAACCGGGCGGGACCCGGCGCTCAGAGCACTGTGGAGCGTCGCGGCGGACTCCATGTCCACGGCGACGGCTCCCGTGGCGCGCAGTCCGGCCCTCTCGGGGCCGCGCACCACATGGTCGGATCCGGTCAGCGGGCCGGTATGGACCGTACGTCCGGGCAGCGCCCGGGACAGCGCCTCCACGAGCAGCCCTGTTCCCGTGCAGGGCGTCGAGCCGTGGGGGCCCCGGGTCTCGTCGGCGACGATCAGGTCCCCCGGATTCATTCCGGGGGCCAGGCCGGCACAGAATCCGGACGCGATGACGGCCGCGTCCCTGTTCCGGTCCGTTCCGAGCGCGCGCGCCGTCGCGCGCTCGGCGTTCTTGGGGCCCATGCCCGTACGCAGTACGGTGACGGGCCCGGCGTCATGGGGCGCGCCGCCGCGCTCGCCCCGGCCCGCCAGAGCGCTCCGCAGCGCACTGCGCAGGGCGATGTGCTCGATACCGAGGGCGCAGGCGATCAGCAGCGGGGCGCCGGCCGGGTCACCGACCGCGTCGCCGCCTGTGTCGGGGGGAGAGTCCATCAGGCCCCCTTGCGGCTGTCCGCCCGGCTGTCGGGTCGTCGCTCCTTGACGCTCCTCGTCCGGCCGTCGCCCAGCCGCTCGGCGCGGGCCCGCGCGCGGTCCAGATGCGGTTCGCCGTTGACGTACCGGCCGAGGGCCGTGAGCGGGAACACCTGCCGGTAGAGGTGGTAGTTGATGGAGAAGTCCCACGGGAAGCCGGTGCCGGTGAAGTACGGCTCGTCCCAGGAGCCGTCCTCCCGCTGGGCCGCCGCGAGCCAGGCCACCCCGCGCTCGACGGCCGGTGTGTCCCGTCGCCCGGCGGCCAGCAGCGCGAGCAGCGCCCAGGCGGTCTGCGAGGCGGTGGACTCGCCGTGCCCGATCCACTTCTCCTCGCGGTACGAGCGCAGGTCCTCGCCCCAGCCTCCGTCGTCGTTCTGTACGGATTCGAGCCAGTTGACGGCGCGGCGGATCGCGGGGTGGGTGACGGGGATCCCGGCGGCGACGAGCGCCGGTACCACGGACCCTGTCCCGTACACGTAGTTGACGCCCCAGCGGCCGAACCAGGAGCCGTCGGCCTCCTGTTCGGTGAGCAGCCACTCGATGCCGCGCCGGGTGTCGGGGTGCCGTTCCAGGCCCTCGTACGCCAGCATCTCCACGACATGCGCGGTGACGTCGGCCGACGGCGGGTCGATGACCTCGCCGAAGTCGCAGAACGGCAGCCGGTTGGGGAACGAGCTGACGTTGTCGGCGTCGAAGGCGCCCCAGGCGCCGTTCTTCGACTGCATGCCGAGCGTCCAGCGCGCGCCGCGCTCGACGGCCGCGTCCATGCGCGCGGTGTCCGGGTAGGTGACCCGGCGCAGGGCGAGGATGACCTCGGCGGTGTCGTCGATGTCCGGGTAGTTGTCGTTGTGGAACTCGAACGCCCAGCCGCCGGGCGTGAGCCCGGGTCGGCGTACGGCCCAGTCGCCGGGGCGCACGATCTGCTCGTCCAGCATCCACTCGGCCGCCTTGACGAGCGCGGGGTGGTCCGGGCTCACACCCGCGTCGGCCAGCGCGATCGTGGCCAGACAGGTGTCCCACACCGGCGACTGGCATGCCTCGATCATGCGTGAGCCGTCCTCGCGCCAGACGGCGAAGCGGTCGAGCGATTCGAGTCCGGCGCGCATCACCGGGTGCTTCAGGTCGTAGCCGAGCAGATGCAGGGCGATGACCGAGTAGACGGCCGGCGGCTGGATGCCGCCCCAACAGCCGTCGTTCTCCTGGCGTTCGACGATCCAGCGGGCCGCCGCGTTCATCGCCGTCTTGCGTACGACGCGCGGTGCGACCTTGTGGTAGAGGTGCAGCGCCTTGTCGACACGCTGGAAGATGCCGTCCCAACTGACCGCCGCCGCAAGGGGTTTGGCGGGGTTCGGGCGGCTCATGTCGGCGTGCAGCTCGTCCAGCGCGAAGGGCGCGGGGCGGACGGGCCGCAGGGCCGAGACGATGGTGAGGGGCACGATGGTCTGCCGGGCCCAGCAGCCGAACGAGTAGATGTTCAGCGGGAACCACTTGGGCAGGAAGATGAGTTCGGGCGGTACCTCGGGCAGGTCGTCCCACTTCCACCAGCCGAACAGCGCGAGCCAGATCCGGGTGAAGACCCGGCTCTCGGCGATCCCGCCGTGCTCCCTGATCCAGGCGGCGGCGCGCGCCATGTGCGGCTCATCGGGTCCGTCCCCGGCCAGGCGCAGCGCGACGTATCCCTCGATGGTCGTGGAGAGTTCGCCCGGACCGCCGTAGAAGGTGGCCCAGGTCCCGTCGGTCCGCTGCTCGCCCCGGATGAACCGGCCGGCGGCCTCGGTGGTTCTCGCGTCCTGGACACCGAGGAACTGACGAAGCAGCAGATCCTCGGCGTCCATGGTCACATTGGTCTGAAGGTCGCCCTTCCACCAGCCCTGGGCGTCCTGTTGGCCGAGCAGATGCTCGACAGATCGTGCGGTGGCACGCCGTGCGGCCTCTCCGATGTCGTGCGCGACGGGAGTGGTGTCGGACGGTTCGCTCGCCGCGGCAGCGCGGGGTCCCACGGCCCCGGTGCTTCCGTCGGTCGTCGCTGTCATGGCTTCCCCTTACGTGCAGTTGGTCCTCTGCTGTGCTGGGGTCTCCGTCGTCCGGCGGATCGCGAGACGACCCGGCGGACGGCGACTACGGAGGCTTGTGGTGCGTCAGCCTCCGGTGAGCGTGGCTATGAGAATGGTGATAGTGATCATCTCTTTCGTACGACGACGAAGTCCGCGAGCGCGGTGAGCTGCGCGCGGACGCGTTCGGGCATGTCGACACGGTTCAGGGCCTCGATGGCGACGGCGTGCTGCCTGCGGGCCTCCTGCGAGGTCCACTCCCGGCCGCCCGCCTCGTCGATGAGCGCGGCCCTGGTCGCGAACTCCTCTTCCGAGAAGCTGTCGAAGTCGTTGCTCTTGGCGTCGGCGGCCAGGAGTTCACCGAGCTGTTCCGACGCCGGACCCCCCGCGGCAAGAGCGGCCACGACCGGCAGGGACTTCTTGCGCTGGCGCAGATCGCTCCAGGTCTGCTTGCCGGTGGCCCCGGGGTCGCCCCAGATGCCGAGCAGATCGTCGATGGCCTGGAAGGCGAGGCCGAGGTGGTGTCCGTACGACTCCAGGATGTCGGCGGTGCGGTCGTCGGCCCCGCCGAGGACGGCCCCGATGGAGACGGCGCAGGCGAGCAGCGCGCCCGTCTTGTTGCCCTCCATCTCCAGGCACTCCTTGACGGTGACCCGCTCACGGTGCTCGAAGGAGATGTCCTGTGCCTGACCGTCGATCAGCTTGCGGGTCGCCGTGGTGAGCCGGCGGGTGGCCCGGCCGGCCTCGGCGGTGCCCATCTCCAGCAGGATCTCGTTGGCGAGGGCGAACAGCGCGTCACCGACGAGGATCGCCTGGGCGGGGCCGTGCACCTTCCATACGGTGTCGCGGTGGCGGCGCTGTTCGTCGCCGTCCATCAGGTCGTCGTGCAGCAGCGAGAAGTTGTGCACCAGTTCCACGGCGACGGCGCCGGGGACGCCCGTCTCGGGCGCCGATCCGGCCGCCTCGGCGGACAGCAGGGCGAGCGCGGGCCGTACGGCCTTGCCGCCGTCACCGTCGGCGGGCCGGCCCTCGGCGTCGATCCAGCCGAAGTGGTAGGCGGCGACGGTGTCCATCGGCGGGGCGAGCCGGCCGACGGCGGCCCGCAGTACGGGGGTTGACAGGGCACGGCCGCGCTCCAGCAGAGCGAAGACGTCGGCGGTGTCGACAACCGGATGGGCCGGGGGCACAGTCGGCACGGTCTCTCCTCTTCTCGCAGTACTCATGGGTCCCGTACGCGTCGCCGACGTACTCGTCCTCGCCGCCCCCGTCATGGCGGCCTCGGGTCTCACGCGGCCTCCCGCAGCGGATGCGAGTGGGTGCGGCCGAGTTCGGACAGGGCCGCGCCCGCCGCGCCGAAGCCGCTGCGGACCGCGCCCTCCATAGTCGCTGGCCACCCGGTCGCGGTCCATGCGCCTGCCAGGAACAGCCCGGCCGCCCGGGTGCGGGCGTCGGGGCGCAGCAGCCCCACTCCGGGGGTCGGGGCGAATGTCGCCGTCCGCTCGCGGGTCACGAAGAAGTCCCGTACCTCGGCGCTTCTCGCGGCCGGGAGGAGACGTTTCAGCTCAGGCAGATAGCGCTCGCGCAGCTCGGCGACGGGCAGGTCGATCTCGTCCGTGACCGCCGACTGCGACAGCGCCACGTACTGACCCTCCTTCAGCCCCGAGGCGTCCGTGCGGTCGAAGACCCACTGCACGGGGGTGCCGATCGCGGCGAAGAACGGGCGGCGCAGCACCTTGCGGTCGTAGACGACGTGCACGTTGAGGATCGGCGACGTGCCGATGTCGAGGAGCCGGCCCGGCCGGTCGAGGGCGCCCTCGGGCAGCAGCGCGTGCGTCTCGCGCTGCGGTACGGCGAGGATCACCGTGTCCGCCTCGATGCGCTCCCCCGGTACGTCGACGCTCCAGCGCCCGTCCGCGGTGCGGGCCACGGCCGTGACGCGGGTGCGCAGTTCGGTGCGTACGCCCGCGGCGTCGAGGGCCTTGCGGGCGAGCGTGTCGTGCACCTCGCCCAGCGGTACCCGCGCCCAGCCGATGTCGGCGGCGCCGCGCTCGGAGAGCAGTCCGGTCTTGAAGACCTTCGCGGCCAGGCCCATGGACGCCTGTCCGGCGCGGACGTTGAGCGTGGCGACGCAGACGAGGTCCCACAGGGCCTCGACGGCGCGCGGCGACTGGCCGTGCCGGGCGAGCCAGGTGGCGAAGTCGATGCCGTCGAGCACGGGGTCGGCCGGGTCGAGCGCCTTGAGCGCGAGCGCGGCGCGTCCGACGGACGCCTTCTCGGCGAGCGAGAGGTGCGGGTACGCGGCGAGCCCGGCGGCGAGGTGCAGCGGTACGGGCAGGGCGTTGCGGCGCAGCCGTCCGAGCCGGGGCCCCCGCGCGCGTCCCACGTCCAGTACGGGGACGTCGAGCCGGTCCTGGACGGGTGCCAGGGCGGCGCCGTCGACGCGGTCGAGGAACCAGCGGTAGGCCGTGCAGCAGCGCAGATACACATGCTGGCCGTTGTCGACGGTCAACTCGCCGCGGGTGAAGGAGAAGGCGAGACCCCCGAGGCGGGGGCGGCCCTCGACGAGCGTCACGCGTACCCCGGCGTCGGCGAGCTGGAGGGCGGCGGTGACTCCGGCGATGCCGCCGCCGACGACGACCGCGTGGCGGGAGGCAGCGCTGTCGGATGTCGTCATGCGCCCTCCCCCGCGACTGTCGCAGTCAGGGACGCGTCAGCCACCCGGAGGGTTGATCGAGTGGCGTCGGTGCCGTGCGGGAGTGTCACGGGCGCCTCCTGACGCTCTGCCGGGAGATGTTCCTGGCGTCGAGTCCGGTCAGGCCACGCACGGCGACGTACGCCTTCTCGTGTCCCGGCAGTGAGACCCGGCCGCGCAGGACGGCCTCGGGGTCGCGTTCGATGCGGTCGAGCAGCCGGCGGTAGATGCCCGCCATGGCGGCGACGCAGGCGCCGCTGCGCCGGTCGAGCATGGGCAGCAGCCGGTAGCCCTCGGCGAACAGCGCGCGGGCCCGTCTGGCCTCGAAGTGGATGAGCCCGGTGAAGTCGGAGCCGGCGGGCGGTACGGCGCTGTCGAAGCCGGCCGAGCAGCCGAACTTGGCGAGGTCGTCGGCGGGCAGGTACGTACGGCCGTTGCCGGCGTCCTCGCGTACGTCACGCAGGATGTTGGTGAGCTGGAGGGCGAGGCCGAGGGTGTCGGCGTACTCGGACGCGCGCTCGGTGCCGCTCGCGGCGGGGTCGGTGCCGAAGACCCCGAGGGAGAGTCTGCCGATGGCTCCGGCGACGCACCGGCAGTAGATCTTGAGGTCGTCCCACGTCTCGTACGTCTCGCCCTTGACGTCCATGAGGACGCCGTCGATGAGTTCGTCGAGCCCGTCGAGCGGGAGCGCGAGGCGGCGGGCCGCGTCAAAGAGCGCGACGGCGACGGGGTCGGTGTCGTCCTCCTCGACGGCGCCGCGTCTGATCCGGCCGAGGAGGGCGCGGGTGTCCTCCAGCCGCGACTGCTTGGCGCCCGGCTCCAGCGTGCCGTCGCCGATGTCGTCCACGCGCCGTGAGAACGCGTAGAGCGCCGACATGGCCTGCCGCTTGTCGGCCGGCAGCAGCCGGATGCCGTAGGCGAAATTACGGGCCTGCTGCCCGGTGACGGCCTCGCAGTAGCTGTACGCGGCCAGTACCGGCGCCGACACGGGGGTCTGTCCCTCCACGATCCGGCTCACCCCTTTCTGTGCGTTTTCCGCAGGACTGCTCCCACTTCACGCAGCAGACGTGGTGTGGTGGCTTTGGGCGGTCCGGGCAGTACATCGTGTCCCACGGCGGCCACCGAGGAGAGGGCGGCGCGCCCCCCGCCGACGAATCCGGCGAGAAGGAGCCTGAGTCTGCCCTTGACGCTGTGGACCAACGGCCCTCCCTCGTCGAGGAGTTGGCCGGCGCGTTCGGCCTCGAAGGCGATCAGGGCGCGTACCGAGGCGCCGGCTGTCGGCGCGGCGAGATCGGCCTCGGTGACATGGAACCGCTTCATGTCGTCGGCGGGCAGATAGATCCGGTCGTCGGCCAGGTCCTCGGCGACGTCCTGAAGGTGCTCCACGATCTGGAGCGCGGTACAGACGGCGTCGGAGCGGCGGACACGTTCGGGGCTGGCGGTGCCCGTGATGGCCAGGACGAGGCGGCCGACGGGGTTGGCGGAGAGTTCGCAGTACTCGACCAGGTCGTCGTAGGTGCCGTAGCGCCGTACGGACTGGTCCTGGCGGTTGGCCTGAATCAGACCGAGGAACGGCTCGGGGGTGAGCGCGTGGCGCCGTACGGTCGGGACGATGCCCCGCAGCAGCGGATGGCCGGGGGCCGGGCCGGCCGGGTCGAACACCCGGCGCAGATCGGCTTCGAAGGCGTCCAGCATGGCGAGTCTGTCGTCCGTCAGCGCGGGGTCCAGGCCGAGGTGGCGGGCGTCGGCGCCACCGGGTGCGAGGTCGCCGTCGCCGATGTCGTCCACGAGGCGGGCGTAGCCGTAGACGGCCATCAGGTCGTGGCGCCAGGCGCGGGGCAGGAAGAAGGGGGCGACCGGGAAGTTCTCACCGGCCGCCTTGTCGAGGGTGGCGCGCGAGGAGGGCTCTGCCTGCCTCTGGGGGGCGCCCGTCACTGCGGACCGCCTGCTGCGGGGACGGCGAAACCCTCGCGGAGCTGGAGATCAACCGTCATTGCCGTCACGTCTCCCGTTCTACACTGCCGACCCAAACATCGTATTTCGGACACGCCGCGCGGCCTGACCACGGGGACACCGCCGATCTGGCGGACCTGCGGCAGGTCAGCCGGGGCTTACGGACGTATCGCCGCTCTTGCCACGAATCAGCACCGGTACAGCTTACGTTGTACAACGCCCAGGGCCACGCCGGGGGACCTCGCGCACAACGACAACATCACGACCCGCATCAACCTTCCTCAGCGGCACGGGACTTGACGGAAGTTTGACTGTTGACAGGCGCCGGGTGGGGTTCCCGGGGCACCAGAAGACCGGCGACGATGGTGTCGGTCGCGCGTTCGATCACGGCGTCCCGGTCGGCGGCCGGAAGTCGGCCCATCGGCCCGTCGAGAAGGAGCATCGACAGGCCGTGCGCCGTCGCCCAGGCGGCAGCCTCGGCGCCGGGGCGGTTCTCGGCGGGCATCCGGCCGGTGGCGACCAGTTCGTCCAGCGCCTCGCTGAGCAGGTTGTACGAGCGGTACTGGGGATTGTCGTCGGGCGCCGTCACACCGCCCCACCCCGCACCCCCGCCGGCGTCCAGCAGCGCGTGGGAGAAGGCCGTACGGAAGAGGCCGGGGTGCTCCAGGGCGAAGCCCACGTACCCCCGGCCGAGCGCCGCCAGCCGCAGTTCGGCGGCGGCCCCGGGGTGGTCGCCCCGCGGCACTTCGACCCCGACCCGCTCCATCGCGTCCGCGAGCCGCTGCTGCGCCTGGATCTTGACCGCGAAGAGCAGATCGCCCTGGCCGGCGAAGTGGCGGTAGGCGGCGGTGGCGGAGACGCCCACGCGGCGGGCCACCTCGCGCAGGACGACCCGCTCCGGCCCGCCGTCGGTCGCGAGCTCCACTCCGGCGGTGATCAGCGCGTTGCGCAGGTCGCCGTGGTGATAGCCGGCCTTGGCCCGCTGGTTCGCCCGGTTGGTCTCCATACCTTCATCCTGCCCGATGTTGACAGCATTAACATCCCCTGCCAGAGTCCAGTGTTGACGCCGTTAACATTCGATGGGGGAACCCGTGCTGTCCAAAATCGCTGAGCTGGCCCTGAAGAGGTCGCGGCTCCTACTCGTACTGGCCACCGGCGCCGTGCTCGCCATGGGCGCGCTCGGCGCCGGCGCCTTCGGCAAACTGCTCGGCGGCGGCTTCGACGACCCCGGCGCGCAGTCCTCGCGCGCCGCCGTACACATCGACGAGAAGTTCGGGGGCGAGACCAATCTGCTGTTCCTGATCGGATCGAAGGACACGCAGGACGGCGACGGGCAGGGACCGGGCTCCCCCGTGTTCGACGAGCGGGGGCGCTCCCTCACCGCCGGCCTCAAGGACGACCCCACCGTGAGCAACGTGGTCTCGTACTGGGACACCCAAAACCCCCGGCTGCTCTCCGAGAACGGCGGCGAAGCCCTGATCGCCCTCCATGTGAAGGGGGACCAGACCGAGCGCGACGAACGCGCCGAGCAGTTGATCGACCGCTACACGGGCGAGCGCGACGGTGTCGAGGTGCGGGCCGGCGGCGAGATCGCCGTGGGCCTCGACGTCGGCGCCCAGGTCTCCGGCGACCTGGTCGTGGCCGAGGCGATCGCCGTACCGGTGACGCTGCTGCTGCTGGTCCTCGCCTTCGGCAGTCTGGTGGCCGCGGCGCTGCCCCTGGTCATCGGGCTGATCGCGATCGTCGGCACGTTCGCGCTGCTGTTCGTCCTCGGCAGTGTGACCGAGGTGTCGGTCTTCGCGATCAACCTGACGACCGCGCTCGGTCTGGGCCTGGGCATCGACTACGCCCTGCTGCTGGTGAGCCGCTTCCGCGAACAGCTCACAGCGGGCCAAGAGGTCCCCGAGGCACTGCGCACCACGGTACGGACGGCGGGACGCACGATCCTGTTCTCGGCCGCGACCGTCGCCGCCGCGCTCGCCGCGCTGCTCGTCTTCCCGCCGTACTTCCTGCGGTCCTTCGCCTACGCGGGCATCGGTGTGGTGGTGATCGCGGTCGTCGCCGCGCTGTTCGTGGTGCCGCCGCTGCTCGCCGTGCTGGGGCACCGGGTGAACAAGGGCCGGCTGCCCTGGGCCAAGGCCGTACGCCGCTCGGAGGCGCCCTTCTGGGGACGGCTCGCCGCGCTGGTCATGCGCCGCCCCGCCCTCACCGCCCTGCCCGTGCTCGCCCTGCTGCTGCTCGTCGCGAGCCCGCTGCTGGGTGTCACGTTCGGCACGCCCGACGAGCGGGTGCTGCCCGAGGACGCCGCCGGCCGCCAGGTGGCGACGGCCGTCCAGAACGACTTCCCCACCGACGAGGCGGGCGCCGTCCAGATCGTCAGCACCTCCGCCGTCGACGCGGAGCCGCTCGCGGCGTACGCCACCGGACTGTCCCAACTGGACGGTGTGGTACGCGTCGACGCCTCCACCGGCACCTACACCGACGGGAAGGGCGGGCAGCCGGGCCCGGCGCACGCGGGGCTGGCCCGGCCGGACGCACAGCGTCTGGTCGTCGTCACCGACACGACACCCAAGTCCGGCGCCGCACAGGACCTGGTGGCCGACATCCGGGCGGTGGACCGGCCCGCGGGCACCGAGATGCTGGTCGGCGGAACGGACGCGGTCCTGGTCGACTCCCGGCAGTCCATCGGTGACCGGTTGCCGTGGGCGATCGGGCTGGTCGTCGTGACGACCTTCGTGCTGCTGTTCCTGTTCACCGGCAGCGTCGTCCAGCCGCTGCGCGCGCTGCTGCTCAACGCGATCAGTCTGTCGGCCGCGATCGGCGCGATGGTGTGGATCTTCCAGGACGGCCATCTGTCGTCGCTCCTGGGCTTCACCCCGCAGCCGATGGACACCTCGATGACCGTGCTGCTGTTCTGTGTCGCCTTCGGGCTCTCCATGGACTACGAGGTGTTCGTGACCAGCCGGATGAAGGAGTTGCACGACGCGGGCGCGGACCGGACGACGACCGTCACCCAGGGGCTGGCCCGCACCGGGCGGATCGTCAGCATGGCGGCCGGACTGCTGGCCGTGAGCTTCTTCGCCTTCGGTACGAGCCAGATCAGCTTCCTCCAGATGTTCGGCATCGGCAGCGGTCTGGCGATCGTCATCGACGCGGTGGCGGTGCGCGGGGTGCTCGTACCGGCCGCGATGCGGCTGCTGGGGCGCGGCGCCTGGTACGCGCCGGCCGCGCTGCGCGGGCTGCACCGGAAGGTGGGCCTCGCCGAGGAGCCGGCCGCCGCCGAACCGGAGCGGACCCCGGCGGGCGTCTGACGGCCCGCGCGACGCGGCGGACCCCCGCCCGGATTGCATCCGGCGGGGGTCCGCTGCGGTGTGTCTGCCGGGAGCGTGAACTCCCTTACGAGGACGGCTACTTGCCGGTCTCCTTCTCGTACGCCTTCAGCACCTCGTCCGTCGGGCCGTCCATCAGCAGCTCGCCCTTCTCCAGCCACAGCACCCGGTCACAGGTGTCCCTGATCGACTTGTTGCTGTGGCTGACCAGGAAGACCGTGCCCGCTTCCTTGCGCAGCTCGCGGATCCGCGCCTCGGAGCGGATCTGGAATTTGCGGTCACCGGTGGCCAGCGCCTCGTCGATCATGAGGACGTCGTGATCCTTGGCCGCCGCGATGGAGAAGCGGAGCCGGGCGGCCATACCGGAGGAATACGTGCGCATCGGCAGGGTGATGAAGTCGCCCTTCTCGTTTATCCCGGAGAAGTCGACGATGGACTGGTAGCGCTCCCGTACCTGCTCGCGCGTCATACCCATGGCCAGACCACCGAGGATGACGTTGCGCTCGCCGGTGAGATCGTTCATCAGCGCGGCGTTGACACCGAGCAGCGAGGGCTGGCCGTCGGTGAACACCTTGCCGTGCTCCGTGGGCAGCAGCCCCGCGATGGCGCGCAGCAGGGTCGACTTCCCGGAGCCGTTGGTGCCGATCAGGCCGATCGCCTCGCCTCGGTAGGAGGTGAAGCTGACCCCCCTGACGGCGTGCACCTTACGGACTCCGCGCGATTCGCCCTTCTCGCGCCTGAGTATGCGGCTCAGTGCCGCGGTCGCGCTGCCCTTGCCACCGCCGCCGCCGTTGACTCGGTACACGATGTGCACGTCGTCGGCGATGACGGTGGGGACGCGCCCTTGCTTGTCGAGGTCAGCCACGGCCGTATCGTTCCTCAGCCTTCCAGAAGTACACAAAGCCCGCGATGCCGACGAGCAGCGACCAGGCGAGACCCGCGGCCCACACGTGCTGGGGCAGGTTCGATGAGCCGTAGGCGTCGATCAGCGCGAAGCGGATGAGGTCCATGTAGATGGCGGCGGGGTTGTACTGGAGTACGTCCACGACCCAGCTCGGCACGTTCGGCTTGTCGGCGAGCATCAGCGGGATGGAGAACATCACGCCGGACGCGTACATCCAGGTGCGCATGATGAACGGCATGAGCTGGGCGAGGTCGGGCGTCTTGCTGCCCAGCCGCGCCATGATCAGCGCCAGGCCGGTGTTGAAGACGAACTGGAGCGCCAGGACGGGCAGCACCAGCAGCCAGGACAGGGACGGGTAGCTGCCGAAGCCGACCACCACGAGCAGCAGCACGATCATCGAGAACATGAGCTGCTGGAGCTGCTGGAGGGCGAAGGAGATGGGGAGGGAGGCGCGGGGGAAGTGCAGGGCGCGTACCAGCCCGAGATTGCCCGAGATCGACTTCACGCCCGCCATCACGGACGTCTGGGTGAAGGCGAACACGAACACGCCCGTCACCAGGAACGGGATGTAGACGCGGATCTCCATGCCCCGGCCGGCGTTCAGGATCAGGCCGAAGATCAGGAAGTAGACGAAGGCATTGAGCAGCGGGGTCGCCACCTGCCAGAGCTGGCCGAGTTTCGCCTGGCTGTACTGGGCCGTGAGCTTCGCCTGGGAGAAGGCGAAGATGAAATGGCGCCGGCCCCACAGCTTGCGGATGTACTCGGCCAGTCCCGGACGGGCACCGCTCACCGACAGGCCGTACTTGGCGGCCAGTTCGGTCGAGGACAGACCGTCGTCGGGAGACGGCGGGGCGCTCATGGCGATCGCGCCGTCATGGGTTGTCTCACTCACAAGTTGAAACTTTCGTGTTCAAGATGCGCGGCCGGTCGGGCACAGGCGTGGACGGCCAGGACCCGAAAGTTAACCCTGATGCTCTCAGAACCGAGCCTGTCAGATGACAGGCGGTCGGCCCAGTCGGGTCAGCCGCCACACCGTACGCCACTTCATGGGCCTGCGGGGACCGCACGGAGTCGACCAGCCTTCCCGGAAACCGCCGAACCATGCCTTGAGCGCCGGGACGGTGGGGCGCCGGGCCAGGGTGAGCAGGATCCAGACGCCGAGATAGACGGGCACGACGGGGGCGGGCAGATTGCGGCGCGCGAGCCAGACGCGGTTGCGGGCCACCATGCGGTGGTAGACCGCGTGCCGTGACGGCGGCATCGTGGGGTGGAACAGCACCATGTCCGCGCGGTAGTCGATCATCCAGCCGGCGTCCAGCGCCCGCCAGGCGAGGTCGGTCTCCTCGTGGGCGTAGAAGAAGTCGCCGGGCAGGGCGCCGACCTCGGCGATGACCTTCGTACGGACGGCGTTGGCGCCGCCCAGGAACGTCGTCACGCGCGACGAGCGCAGCGGGTCGGAGGCGCGCAGCCGCGGGACGTGGCGGCGCTGGGTGAGGCCGGTCTCGGGGTCGGCGATCCGGAAGCTGACGATGCCGAGGACCGGGTCGGCGGCGAACGCCGCGCGGACCAGCTCGGCGGTGTCGGTGCCGGGCAGCAGCCCGTCGTCGTCGAGGAACAGCAGCGCGTCCACGTCGCCGCCGGAGGGGCCGAACGCCTCGATGCCGACGTTACGGCCGCCGGGGATGCCAAGGTTCTCGGGCAGTTCCACGGTCCGTACGCCCTCGGGCACCTCCCCGACCGGGGCGCCGTTGCCCACGACGACGACGTCGATCGGGTCGCCGTCCTGCTTGGCGACGGAGTCGATGAGGGCCCGGAGGTCGTCAGGGCGGTTGCCCATGGTGATGATCACCGCACCGAGCCGCATGTCACTCACCTCAGCCTGCTGGAGGCGAGGATCGACACGAGGTGCAGCAGCGTCTGCACGACGGCGATACCGGCCAGTACGGCGACGCCGAGCCGGGAGAAGAACAGATCGTCGCGGACCGTGTCCAGGATCGCCAGGAGAAGGATCAGCAGGGACGCCTCGATACCGAGGATGAGGCGGTGGAACTTCAGCGCCCCGGCGGCCCGGCGGGCCAGCGCCATACCGGACGAGCGCGGCTCGGACGCCGTCTCCTTGACCGGCGGCAGGCCCTGCTGGTGGCGGGCGACACCGACGAGGTCGGTCTCGGCCTTGATCAGGATGGCGCCGAGGGCGGCCAGGGTGCCGAGGAAGGCCCAGAGCCAGTCGATCCGCCCGGAACCCCACAGGTCGGCGGCGCGCAGCCCGAAGCCGACCAGGACGGCGGCGTCGCACAGATAGGCGGCGACCCGGTCCATGTAGACCCCGGTCATCGAGTACTGCTTCTTCCAGCGGGCGATCTCACCGTCGACGCAGTCCAGCAGCAGATAGAGCTGGACCATCACCACGCCGAGCACCGCGCCCAGGATGCCGGGCACCAGGAGGGCGGGGAGGGCGAGGACGGCCGCGGCGGTCATCACATAGGTCACCTGGTTGGGCGTGATCCGGGTGTTCACCAGGTGCCGGTCGATGCGCAGGGAGACCTCGCGCATGTAGAGCCGGCCCCCCCAGTGCTCGCCGCTGCGCCGGTCCTTGACACCTGGGGGGTGAACGACCGGGCGTAGTTCAGCTACCGATGGCTTTTGCATAGTCGGCGTAGGCGTCCTTGATCTGGTCCGGGGACAGGTTGAGGTGCTCCAGGATCGTGAAGCGTCCCGGACGGGTCTGCGGTGCGTAATCCACGGCCCGGACGAACTCGTCCAGGCTGAAACCGATCTCCGTCGGCAGCACGGGCAGTCCGTGCCGGCGCAGCACTTCGGCGATGAGCTGGGACTGTGCGTGGGCGCCGCGCAGATGCATCGCGAAGGCGGCGCCGATGCCGACCTGCTCGCCATGGCTCGCCGCCCGCTTGGGGTAGAGCAGGTCGAAGGCGTGGCTGATCTCGTGGCAGGCGCCGGAGGAGGGACGGGAGTCGCCGCTGATCGACATGGCGATACCGGTGAGGACGAGCGCCTCGGCCAGGACGGTCAGGAACTCGTCGTCGCCGGCGGTGCCGGGGTGACGCAGGACGGCCTCACCGGCGGTACGGCCCATGGCGGCGGCCAGGCCGTCCACCGGCTCCCCGGTGATCGCGTGGGACAGTTCCCAGTCGGCGATGGCGGAGATGTTGGACAGCGCGTCGCCAATGCCGGCGCGTACGAAACGGACGGGGGCATCGCGGATGACATCGAGGTCGACGACGATGGCGATGGGGGTCGGGACTCCGTACGAGCCACGGCCGTTGTCGTTGTCCAGGGTGGCGATCGGCGAGCAGATGCCGTCGTGCGAGAGATTGGTGGCGACGGCCACCATCGGCAGGCCCACGCGGGCCGCCGCGTACTTCGCGACATCGATGATCTTGCCACCGCCGAGCCCGACGACCGCGTCGTACCGCTTGCCCTTTATGTCGTCGGCGAGCTTGACCGCGCAGTCGATGGTGCCGTCGGCGACCAGGAACCAGGCGGCGCCGGGCAGCACCGGCGACAGTTTCTCGCGCAGCGCCTGCCCCGAGCCGCCGCTGATCGCGATCGCGAGCTTGCCGGACGCGGAGATCCGCTGGTCGGCGAGGAGGCCGGCGAGATCGTCCAGGGCGCCGCGGGCGATGTCCACGACGACCGGGGACGGGATGAGTCGGGTCAGTACTGGCACGCGATGACACGGCCCTTCGCGAGGTCGTCGTGGTTGTCGATCTCCACCCAGGGGACGTCGCCGATGGGGGCGACGTCGATGGTGAAGCCTGCGTTCACGAGTTCCTGGTAGCCGTCCTCGTAGTAGAGGTCGGGGTCGCGCTCGAAGGTGGTCCTCAGGGCGTCGGCGAGTTCACCGGCGGCCTCGGGCTCGATGAGGGTGACGCCGATGTACTCGCCGGTGGCGGTGGCGGGGTCCATCAGCTTCGTGATGCGGCGCACGCCCTTGCCCGGTTCGGTGATGACCTTCATCTCCTCGTCGGCGAGGTTCTTCACCGCGTCCAGCGCGAGGATGATCTTCCGGCCCTCGCCGCGCGCGGCGAGCAGGGTGCGCTCGACGGAGACGGGGTGGACGGTGTCGCCGTTGGCGAGGATCACACCGCGCTCGATGACATCGCGGGCGCACCACAGGGAGTAGGCGTTGTTCCACTCCTCGGCCTTGTCGTTGTCGACGAGCGTGAGGGTGAGCCCGTACTTCGCCTCCAGGGCCGCCTTGCGCTCGTACACGGCCTCCTTGCGGTAGCCGACGACGATCGCGGCCTCGGTGAGCCCGATCTCGGCGAAGTTGCCGAGCGTCAGGTCCAGGACGGTCGTGTCGCCGTCCACGGGCACGAGGGCCTTGGGGAGCGTGTCGGTGTAGGGGCGCAGGCGCCTTCCGGCACCGGCTGCCAGTACGAGGCCGATCATGCGGTTTCTCCTTCGTCATGTACGGCGGGGGCTCCGGAGGACACCCAGAACTGGATGGACTCCATGAGCGCGATGACGGCGACGACGACGGCGAGCAGCGTCAGTCCCAGGGAAAGGCCGGATTCGGCCGTGGAGAAGGCGGCGAGTACGGCGACGAGCAGCGTGCGGCCCTCGTGTCCGCCGAGCGACCGGACCAGGGCGCGGGGCGGGGCTCCGGCGCCGCCACGGATGCGGTACACCGTGTCGTAGTGGTGGTAGGCGACCGCCGCGACCAGCCCGAACGCGGCGGGCAGGGCGCCGGGGACATCCGCGCGGGCGGCGAGGACCAGGATGGTGCTGTACTCCGTGGCCCGGAAGACCGCCGGGACGAGCCAGTCGAGCGGGCCGCCCATGCGGTGGGCGACGGCGATGCCGGAGGTCACGACGTACACCAGGGCGCCGAGGACGAGCACGGGGCTCTCGAGCGGGCCGAAGGCGGCTACGGAGACGACCGTGGCACCGCCCGCGAAGGCGATCAGCAGGGGCAGTACGCCGGGCAGCGCGCGGGCCGGGCGGCCGGCCACGCGGGCGACCAGCTCGGCGAGCGGTCCCGAGTCGGCGAGGTCGGCGAGCGCCTGGGCCGCCCGGTCGGTACGCACGGCCTTGCGGGTCACCGAGCGCAGGACGCGGCCGGCGGTGGTGTAGCAGGCGGCGAAGGCGCAGCCGGCGAGGAGCGCGTAGAAGACGATCCGGGGGGTGGTCAGGGCGGTGAGGACGGCGATCATCGCCCAGCGCTCGCCGATCGGCAGGACGATCATCCGGCGCACCCAGACGGTCCAGCCGACGCTGTCGAGCCTGCTGGAGAGCGCGGTGGTGGGGGTGCCGACGACGGCCTTGCCGTTGACGGTGGCGGCGGTGCTGTCGGCGTTGGCCTCGTTGAAGGAGAAGTCCACGAAGTGGCGTACGGACTGAAGGACCATCGCGGCGAGCGCCAGGGCCCATACGTCGTCGCCGCCGCGGGCCGCGCCGAGGGCGAGACCGGCGTAGTACGCGTACTCCTTGGCCCGGTCGAAGGTCGCGTCGAGCCAGGCGCCCATCGTGGAGTACTGGAGCGAGTAGCGGGCGAGCTGTCCGTCGGTGCAGTCGAGCACGAAGGAGAACAGCAGCAGCAGTCCGGCGGCGACATAGCCGCCGCGGGTGCCGGTGGCCGCGCAGCCCGCCGCGATCAGGGCGGTGAACAGGGACGCGGTGGTGACCTGGTTGGGGGTCAGTCCGCGCCGGGCGCACCAGCGGGCGAGGTAGCGGGAGTAGGGGCTGATGCAGAAGGTCGTGAAGAAGCCGTCGCGGGCCTTGACGGCGGAGCGCAGCCGTACGGCCTCGTCGTCCACGGCGGCGACGGCGGCGAGCGCCTGGGTACGGTCGGCCGGGGTGTGCGGGACGGCGGCGACGAGCGAGCCGAGTTCGGGGTGCTGGACGACGGTGCCGTCGGCTTCGAGGGCGGCGGCGACCCGGTCGGCGAGCGGGAGTTCGACGGTCGCGGGCGCGGTGTGTATGACGGGCGCGGTATGGGTGACCGGCTGGTCGGCCTCGGTGACGAGGCCGGTGCCACCGGTACGTACGGCGGGGGCGTCGGCGGTCGCGGTCGCGTCGGTACGGTCGGGGGCTGTGCCGTGCGTCACGGCGGCCAGCGCCACGGACAGCGCGGCACGTGCTTCGGGTCGCGCGGTCAGCGCGCCGGTGACGGCCGCCGCCGGGAAGCGGGGATCGGTCAACGCGAGCCGTAGCGCGTGGAGATGACCGACGAAGCGCTGATCGACGAGGGCGACGCGGTCGGCGGCGGGCGCCGAGCCGAGCAGGCTCAGCGCGGTGGCCGCGTCGGGCGCGGTGCGCACCTCGAATCCCAGCGACCGCAGATCGCCTTCGAGCGGCGATCCGGGTACCGGGGTGCCGGTAAGGATGGCGGTCGACAGACGAATTCACTCCTTGACACTGACAGGGCGGACGCGCGGCGGCTCTGCCCGGCATCCGGGTCGGCGGCACGTCGGCAGAGGCTATCGGATGAACGGAAACCTGCGTTCACTGCCCGTTCACGCCCCGGACGCCATGAGCCGGGCCAATTGCGACCCGCCGGGAGATCATCATTGTCGATCGGTGCCCCGCCTCACAAACCGTGGCCGTCAGGGACCCGTACGGGTCCCGTAAGACATATCCGACTCCGCACGGTCTGCGCCGTCGAAGCCACGACCGGCAGGTGAACGTCCGGTAACCGTACGACAGAGCGGCGGCCCGGCGGCGGGCTCGAGGACAGGCCCTAAGGTGACGGCATGACTTGGCTGATCACAGGTGGAGCGGGGTACATCGGGGCGCATGTGGCGCTGTCCATGGCCGGGGCGGGTGAGCGGGTCGTCGTCCTCGACAATGTCTCGTCCGGGGTCGCCGACCGGCTGCCCGCCGAAATCCCGCTGGTGCGCGGCTCGTTGCTCGACCGGGAGGTGGTCGACCGGGCGCTGGCCGAGCACGCGGTGAGCGGTGTGGTGCATCTCGCCGCGAAGAAGCAGGTCGGTGAATCGGTCGAACAGCCCCTCGCCTACTACCGGGAGAACGTGCACGGGCTGACCGTGCTGCTGGAGGCCGTGGTCGCCGCCGGGGTCGAGCGGTTCCTGTTCTCGTCGTCGGCGGCCGTGTACGGCGTACCCGATGTGGACCTGATCACGGAGCGGACCCCGGCCGTGCCGATCAATCCGTACGGCGAGACGAAGCTCACGGGCGAATGGCTGGTACGCGCCACGGGCCGGGCCCACTCGCTGTCGACCGCGTGTCTGCGCTACTTCAACGTGGCGGGGGCGGCGCGGCCCGAGTTGGCGGACACCGGGGTCTACAACATCATCCCGATGTTCTTCGACCGCGTCACCCGCGGTGAGCCGATGCGGATCTTCGGCGCGGACTATCCGACACCGGACGGCACCTGTGTACGGGACTACATCCATGTCGCGGATCTCGCCGACGCCCATCTCGCGGTCGCCCGGCGACTGGCGGCGCGGGAGGTGCCCGGGGATCTGACGTACAACATCGGGCGCGGCGAAGGTGTCTCGGTGCGTGAACTCGCGGATCTGGTCGCCGAGATCACCGGTGACACGACCGACCCGGTGGTCGAGCCGCGCCGGCCGGGTGACGCCGCGAAGGCCGTCGCGTCGGTCGAGTCGATCACCGACGAGCTGGGCTGGACAGCGCGGCGCACCGTACGCGAGATGGTCGAATCGGCGTGGGAGGGATGGCGGCTGCGCCATCCCGAGCTGCCCGCCGGCTGACCCGTAAAAGATCTTGGCACTCCGCTGACCTGCGGGCATTCCCGCAGGTCAGAGGGAATGACAACGGTGTTCAGTCCCGTGTTGCCCGATACCCCCCACCCGTAGTTCACTGGCCGCATCGGCACGATCGAACCGACCGGGAGGCAACCTCATGGGGGATGGGCACGATCACGGGCACACACACGGCGGCGCGCCGCCGCCGGGGACCGCGACCGCCGCCTACAAGGGGCGGCTGCGGATCGCGTTGGGGATCACCCTGTCGGTGATGGTCATGGAGATCGCCGGCGGCATCGCGTCCGACTCCCTGGCCCTGATCGCCGACGCCGCGCACATGGCGACGGACGCGGTCGGTCTCGCCCTGGCGCTGCTCGCCGTCCACTTCGCCAACCGGCCGGCTGCGGGCAACCGTACGTTCGGCCTCGCCCGCGCCGAGATCCTGGCCGCGCTCGCCAACTGTCTGCTGCTGCTCGGTGTCGGCGGCTTCCTGCTCTTCGAGGCGGTCGAGCGCTTCATCACCCCCGCCGACACCGACGGCGGGCTCACGATCATCTTCGCGGCCGTCGGCATGGTCGCCAATCTGATCTCGCTCTCCCTGCTGGTGCGCGGGCAGAAGGAGAGCCTGAATGTGCGCGGGGCGTATCTGGAGGTGCTGGCCGACACACTCGGCTCGGTCGCCGTCCTGGTCTCGGCGACGGTCATCCTGACCACCGGCTGGCAGGCCGCCGACCCGATCGCGTCCCTGGTGATCGGCCTGATGATCGTCCCGAGGACGGTGAAACTGCTGCGCGAGACGCTGAACGTACTGCTGGAGGCCGCGCCCAAGGGCGTGGACATGGCGGAGGTCAGGGCGCACATGGTGGCGCTCCCCGGCGTGGAGGACGTACACGATCTGCACGCCTGGACGATCACCTCGGGCATGCCGGTGCTCTCGGCGCATGTGGTGGTGAGCCAGTCGGTGCTCAACAGCGTCGGGCACGAGAAGATGCTCCACGATCTCCAGGGCTGTCTCGGCAGCCACTTCGATGTCGAGCACTGCACGTTCCAACTGGAGCCGGTGGGGCACGCCGAGCACGAGGCGAATCTCTGCCACTGAGGGGGCGGAGCCGGTTCGGGGCCGGTTCGGGGGCGGGCGTTGGCGGTCCTGCGGTGGGACCGCCCACGAGGCCCCTGTAAGGTCAGAGCCGGAGACATCGGTGTCTCCCCCCGTCGTGAAAGGAGCTGAGGTTGATGACCGTCGCAGTGGAGGTCGCCATGCGCGGCACACGGTCCTTCCTCGACTCCCGGGCTACCGGCTGACCGGTCGCACCACACCGGTCCCGCGTCGGCCGGAGCCCCTTCACACAAGGGTTGCTCACGTTGTCCGACAACGACGCACACACGACAGACACACAGAACACCCCCGGCGCGGACGCGGCGGCCGAGGCGGAGCTGTACGCCGCCTTCTTCGCCCTGCACCACGGTCTGCCCCGGCAGGGTCCCGGCTCCGACGCCACCACCCGGCGACTGCTGTCCTTCACCGGACCGCTGCCGTCCGGTCCGCGCGCGCTCGACCTGGGCTGCGGCCCCGGCCGGGCGGCACTGCTGCTGGCCGCCGAGGCCGGCGCGCGGGTGACCGCCGTCGATCTGCACGAGCCGTTCCTCGAGGAGCTGCGGCAGAGCGCCGCGGCCCGCGGGCTGACCCGGCTGATCAGTACGGAAGCGGCCGACATGGCCGAACTGCCCTACCCGGACGGGTCGTTCGACCTGGTCTGGGCGGAGAGCTCGATCTACGGCATCGGCTTCGCCAACGGCCTGGCCCGTTGGCGGCGGCTGCTCGCACCCGGCGGCGCCCTGGTCGTCACCGAGTGCGAGTGGACGACGGCCGACCCGAGCCCCGAGGCGCGTGCCTTCTGGGACGAGCAGTACACGCTGCGTACGACCGAGGAGAACACGGCCGCGGCCGTCGCCGCCGGTTACACCGTGCTGGAGGTGTACCGGCAGCCGGAGAGCGACTGGGACGAGTACTACGCGCCGCTCGGTGACCGGGCCGACTCGGCCGACCCGCGGGAGCCCGGCATGGGGCGGGCGCTGGCCGTGACCCGCGCGGAGATCGCGATGCGCCGCGAGCACGGCACGGAGTACGGCTACACCGGCTACGTCCTGCGTCCGGACGGACCGCCGGTGGCGTAATGGACGCGCCCTGGAACCAGGGCGGCACACCGGACGCGACACATCCATGTCCGCCCCCGCGAGCACATCGCGGGGGCGGACATGCCCGTTTCACGGAAGTGCGGACAACACGCTCTCGTACGGCAGACTGGGGGCCGAGGACCGAAGCGAAGGATGGCTATGCCGACCACACCTGTCACTGCGGCGAGCAGCTCGCCGAACGGCGTACAAGAATCGATCTTGCTGGAGCTGGTCGACGAGGACGGCAACACCATCGGCACGGCGGAGAAGCTCGCGGCGCATCAGGCACCGGGGCAGTTGCACCGGGCGTTCTCCGTGTTCCTCTTCGACCAGCAGGGCAGGCTGCTGATCCAGCGCCGCGCGCTCGGCAAGTACCACTCCCCCGGTGTCTGGTCGAACACCTGCTGCGGGCACCCGTATCCGGGTGAGGCGCCGTTCGCCGCCGCCGCGCGCCGTACGTACGAAGAACTCGGCATCTCGCCCACGCTGCTCGCCGAGGCGGGCACGGTCCGTTACAACCACCCGGACCCGGCGTCCGGGCTGGTCGAGCAGGAGTACAACCACCTCTTCGTGGGGCTGGCGCGGACGGCGCTGCGGCCGGACTCGGCGGAGATCGGCGACACGGCGTTCGTCACGCCGGCGGAGCTGGACGAGCGGCACCGGTCGGCGCCGTTCTCCGCGTGGTTCATGACCGTGCTGGACGCGGCGCGCCCGGCGGTCAAGGAGCTCACGGGGCCGGACGGGGGCTGGTAGCGCTCTCCCGCGCTTCCCTTGCCTCTCGCGCCTCTCCTGCTTCCCGTGCCTCTCGTGCTTCCCGTGCTTCCCGTGCCTCATGGATCACCGGGTCTCCGGGAAGCACCGGGAGCGCGGGAGGCTGTCGATTTTCCTGGGCCGGCATCGCCACGGCGTCGGGCGTCAGCGGGAGCACCGCCCAGATGATCTTCCCGCCGCTCGCCGTGTGCTCCACGTCGCAGGCGCCGCCCGCCTCCAGGGTGATCTCCCGTACGAGCAGCAGACCGCGCCCGCCGGTCTGCCCGTAGTCCCGCTCCAGCGCCTTCGGCCGGTACGGATGGTTGTCCTCCACCGAGACCCGGATCCAGTCGGCGGCGATGGCGACCTCCACCGCGACCTCGGGCGACAGCAGGGCCGCGTGCCGTACGGCATTGGTCACCAGCTCCGAGACGATCAACAGCAGTCCCTGGACGGTCTCCTCGGAGATCGGGGCGCCCTGCCGGTCCAGCAGGTCACGTACGGCGTGCCGCGCGTGCGGCACGGAGATCTCGACCGAGGGGGCCGTGAACCTCCAGACCCCGTCGTACGGTCTCGCCGGAATACTCCCGAGGCTCTCCACCACCGCGCACCCACCCTCGGTTCCGCAGCGCTCGAGCGCGCTGTTCTTGGATCTCGAGTCTTGGTAACAGAGCCGGACGGACCGCCTTACTGAACAGAAGTCAGCGCCTATCGATGGATTGTGTCCGAATACGTTCGGCTACGTCAGACAGTTGACCGACTGTGGCGCTTTCCTGCCCTCTTGTTTTCCGGCGGCTTCACGATCACCGCTACGTCCTGCCCGGATACCATCCGGCACATGGAGCCCGAGCCGACCGAGACCCAGCCGCCGCAACTGGCCGTCGCCGTGGCCGACGGGATCGCCACCGTGACCATCACGCGTCCCGCCAAGCGCAACGCGCTGACGCCGGACATGTGGCGGGCGCTGCCCGAGCTGCTGGCGCGGCTGGCGACGGATCCCGCGGTACGTGCCCTGGTGCTCACCGGCGCCGGTGACTCGTTCAGCGCGGGTGCCGACATCGGGGCGCTGCGCGAGCCCGGTGACGCGATACAGGATCTGAGCGTGCGGGCCGAGGACGCGCTGGCCGCCTTCCCCAAGCCGACGCTGGCGGCCGTACGCGGCTACTGCGTGGGCGGCGGCGCCCAGTTGGCGGTCGCCTGCGATCTGCGGTTCGCGGAGGAGGGTGCGCGGTTCGGGATCACGCCGGCGAAGCTCGGCGTCGTCTACCGCTCGTCGTCCACCCGGCGGCTGGTCGCGCTGGTCGGCCCGTCGACCGCCAAGTACCTGCTGTTCTCCGGGGAGTTGATCGACACCGAGCGGGCACTGCGGACCGGACTCGTGGACGAGGTGCACGCCGTCGGCCAACTGGGCAGGCGGGTGGGCGAGTTCACCCGGGTGCTGGCCGCCCGCTCGCGACTGACGCAGGCGGCGGCGAAGGAGTACGCGACGGGCCGCGAGGACCGGGACGCGTACTGGGACGAGCAGTCGCGCGGCAGCGGGGATCGCGCGGAGGGGGTGGCGGCGTTCCTGGAGCGCAGGACGCCGCGCTTCGAGTGGACGGTCGGCGGCTGAGGCCGCGGGCGGTTCACCACCGGGGCGGGAGCCTCTTGGTCCCTTGGGTCCCCGGACTTCCGGGCGTACCGACCAGTCGGTAACGTACGGGCATGACCACTCTCGCCCCGCGCGCCGGACGCCGCTGTCACAACGCCGTCAATCCGCTCCACTCGACGGTCTACTTCTCCCCGGACCTCGACAAGGAGTTCGCCGGGGTCGGCGTCGACGATCCGAGGGCCGCGTATTTCGCCGGGCGCGGCGCCGCGATGGGCGAGGTCGGACCCGGTGTGATCGCCGCCGCCTTCTACAACTTCAGCTACGAACTCGTCGCCCGGCACATCCCCGCCGTCTGGCGCGTCGCCTCCCCCGGCACCGTGCTCGACGCCCGGCTGCGCGCCGTCGACTCCACCCTGCGGCGCGTCCTCGGCAAGGAGGCCGTCGCGTCCGACGAGATGGCGGAGGCGGCCCGGCTCGCCCTGCGCGCCACCGAGGCGTGCACCCGGCACGCCCGGCCGCTCTACGCCGCGCACGCCGACCTGCCGGTGCCCGAGCAGCCGCATCTGGCCTACTGGCACGCGGCGACACTGCTGCGCGAACACCGCGGCGACGGCCATGTCGCCGCGCTGCTGTCCGCCGGGCTCGACCCGGTCGAAGCACTCGTCAGCCACACGGCGACCGGCAAGGGCATGTCCCCGCGCTGGGTGCTCGCCACCCGGGGCTGGCACCGTACGGACCTGGACGCCGCCGCCGGACGGCTGCGCGAGCGCGGACTGCTGGACGGCGCGGGCGAGTTGACCGAGGCGGGGACCGCGCTGCGCGCCGAGCTGGAGGAGCACACGGACCGGCTCGACAGCGCGCCGTACGAGCATCTGGGCGCCGCCGGGGTGGAGCGGCTGACCGAGCTGGGGCAGGGATTCCTGATGGCCGCGGTCGGTGCCGGGGCGTTCCCCCACGATCTCCTCGGGAAGGACTGACGCTCGCGAAGGCGTCGCGCCACGGCGTACGTCACACCACGACGTGACACCACGGCACAACGCCACGACGCAACGCCGCGACGCAACGCCACAACCTCTCCGATCGAGAGGGCGCGCGACACGGCACCCGGCCACCCGGCACAATGCAGGCACAAGCACAGCCAGCACGAGAGCCGAGTCGGGGAGAACGTGACGACGTCCATCGAAGGCAGGATCGCCGAGGAACTCGGCGTACGCGAGCGGCAGGTGAAGGCGGCCGTCGAGCTGCTGGACGGCGGATCGACCGTGCCGTTCATCGCTCGCTACCGCAAGGAAGCGACCGAGACGCTTGACGACGCGCAACTGCGCACGCTCGAGGAGCGGCTGCGCTACCTGCGTGAACTCGAGGAGCGCCGGACCGCGATCCTTCAGTCCGTACGCGAACAGGGCAAGCTGGACGAGGCCCTGGAGGCGCAGATCCGGGCCGCCGACACCAAGTCGCGGCTCGAGGACATCTATCTGCCGTTCAAGCCCAAGCGGCGTACGAAGGCGCAGATCGCCCGCGAGGCCGGGCTCGAACCGCTCGCCGAGGGGCTGCTCGGCAATCCGTCGGTGGACCCCCTCACCGCAGCGGCGGCGTTCGTGGACACCGACAAGGGTGTCGCGGACGCCACGGCCGCGCTGGACGGCGCCCGTGCCATCCTCACCGAGCGCTTCTCCGAGGACGCAGACCTGATCGGTGAGCTGAGGGAGCGCATGTGGACGCGCGGCCGGCTCACGGCGAAGGTCCGCGAGGGCAAGGGCAACGCGACGGAGGGGCCGGCCGCCAAGTTCGCGGACTACTTCGACTTCGCGGAGGCGTTCACCGCGCTTCCCTCGCACCGCATGCTCGCGCTGTTCCGGGGCGAGAAGGAAGAGGTCCTGGACCTCAGCCTGGAGCCGGAGTCCGAGTCGGACGCCGAGCGGCCGGGTCCCAGTACGTACGAGAACATGGTCGCCCGCCGCTTCGGTGTCGCCGATCGCGGCCGGCCCGGCGACAAGTGGCTCGGCGACACGGTCCGTTGGGCCTGGCGCACCCGGATCCTCGTGCATCTCGGTATCGATGTGCGCCTGCGGCTGCGCACCGCCGCCGAGGACGAGGCGGTACGGGTCTTCGCGTCGAACCTGCGCGATCTGCTGCTGGCCGCGCCTGCGGGCACCCGTGCCACGCTCGGGCTCGACCCGGGCTTCCGTACGGGCGTCAAGGTCGCCGTGGTCGACGCGACGGGCAAGGTCGTCGGCATCGACACGATCTATCCGCATGTCCCGGCGAACAAGTGGGACGAGTCGCTGGCGAAGCTCGAGCGGCTCTGCGCCGAGCACTCCGTCGACCTGATCGCCATCGGCAACGGCACGGCGTCGCGCGAGACGGACAAGCTGGCGGCCGAGCTGATCGCCAAGCACCCGGAGTTGAAGCTCACGAAGGTGATGGTCTCGGAGGCGGGCGCCTCCGTGTACTCCGCCTCCGCGTTCGCCTCCCAGGAGCTGCCCGACCTCGACGTGTCGATCCGCGGCGCCGTCTCGATCGCCCGGCGCCTTCAGGACCCGCTCGCCGAGCTGGTCAAGATCGACCCCAAGTCCATCGGTGTCGGCCAGTATCAGCACGACCTGTCCGAGGTGAAGCTCTCGCGCTCGCTCGACGCGGTCGTGGAGGACTGTGTGAACGGCGTCGGTGTCGACGTCAACACCGCGTCCGCGCCGCTGCTTTCACGGGTGTCCGGCATCGGCACCGGTCTCGCCGCGAGCATCGTCGCCCACCGCGACTCCAACGGGCCGTTCCGCTCACGGCGTGCGCTGAAGGACGTGGCGCGGCTGGGACCGAAGGCGTACGAGCAGTGCGCGGGCTTCCTGCGGATCCGCGGCGGTGACGATCCGCTGGACGCGTCGTCCGTCCACCCGGAGGCGTATCCGGTGGTCCGCGCGATGGTGAAGACGACGGGCAGCGAGGTCGCGACGCTGATGGGCAACGCGGGGGCGCTGCGCTCGCTGCGGCCCGCCGACTTCGTCAGCGACGCGTTCGGGCTGCCGACGGTCAGCGACATCCTGCGCGAGCTGGAGAAGCCGGGGCGGGACCCGCGGCCGGCCTTCAAGACGGCGACGTTCAAGGACGGTGTAGAGAAGATCGGCGATCTGACGGCCGGGATGGTGCTGGAGGGCGTGGTCACGAACGTGGCGGCGTTCGGGGCGTTCGTGGACGTCGGTGTGCATCAGGACGGTCTGGTGCATGTGTCGGCGATGTCGAAGACGTTCGTGAAGGACCCGCGCGACGTGGTGAAGCCGGGCGACGTGGTGAGGGTGAAGGTGCGGGAGGTCGACATCCCGCGCAAGCGGATCTCGCTGACGCTGCGGCTGGACGACGAGGCCGAGTCGTCTGCCGGCGGTGGCGGCGGGGGCGACGAGCGCGCGCCGCAGCAGCGGCGCGGTGGCGGTGGCGGCAGGCAGCGCGGGTCGGGCGGCGGTGACCGGGGCGGTGATCGCGGCGGCGCGAAGCGGCAGGCGCCCGCGAAGTCGGCCAAGCCCGCGCCCACGAACAGCGCGATGGCCGACGCGCTGCGCAGGGCCGGGCTGGGCGGCTGAGCCGCTGAACCCCTGAGCGGGACAGGTTGTCCCCTGATCGCCGGACGGGCCGGACGAGCCGGTCGAGCCCGTCCGGCGATCGAGGACGAACCCCGGCCCGGCGGCGGTCTCAGACCTCCGTCACCTTGCCCGCCGCGATCTCGATGCGGCGGCTCGTCCCGACGGACTCCAGCATCCGGCGGTCGTGCGTGACCAGCAGCAGCGTGCCCTCGTAACTGTCGAGCGCCGACTCCAACTGCTCGATCGCCGCCAGGTCGAGATGGTTCGTCGGCTCGTCCAGGACCAGCAGGTTCACGCCCCGGCCCTGGAGGAGGGCGAGGGCCGCGCGGGTGCGTTCGCCCGGGGAGAGCGTCGTCGCCGGGCGCAGTACGTGCGCGGCCTTGAGGCCGAACTTGGCCAGCAGCGTGCGGACTTCGGCCGGCTCCGTGTCCGGTACGGCCGCGCAGAACGCGTCGAGCAGTCGCTCCGTACCGTGGAACAGCGCGCGGGCCTGATCGACCTCGCCGACCACCACGCCCGAGCCGAGCGAGGCCGCTCCCGCGTCGGGTGCCAGCCTGCCGAGCAGGAGCGCGAGCAGGGTGGACTTGCCCGCGCCGTTGGCGCCGGTGATGGCGACCCGGTCCGCCCAGTCGATCTGGAGCGAGGCGGGCCCGAAGTGGAAGTCGCCGCGCCGGACTTCGGCCCCGTTCAGCGTCGCGACGACCGACCCGGAGCGCGGGGCCGCCGCGATCTCCATCTTCAGCTCCCACTCCTTGCGGGGCTCGTCCACGGCCTCCGCGTCCAGCCGTTCGATCAGACGCTGGGTCTGGCGGGCCTTCGCCGCCTGCTTCTCGGTGGACTCGGAGCGGAACTTACG
The DNA here is from genome assembly GCF_045040295.1 of Streptomyces sp. NBC_01506. NCBI lineage: Bacteria > Bacillati > Actinomycetota > Actinomycetes > Kitasatosporales > Streptomycetaceae > Streptomyces > Streptomyces sp. NBC_01506. The sequence continues at coordinate 1,238,346 of NZ_CP109422.1, forward strand.
GCCGATCTTGTCGTTGTCCGTGGCCTTGCGGCGCGCGTTCTTGACGCCCTTGTCCATCCAGGAGCGCTGCGTCTGGGCCCGGCCCTGGAGGGCCGAGCGCTTGTCGGCGTACTCGTCGTACTCCTCGCGGGCGTGCTGCCGGGCCCGTTCGCGTTCCTCGAGGTACGCCGCGTAACCGCCGCCGAAGAGATTGACCTGCTGCTGGGCCAGATCGAGTTCGAGGACCTTGGTGACGGTGCGGGTGAGGAATTCGCGGTCGTGGCTGACGAGGACGGTGCCGGGGCGCAGGCCCGTGACGAAGGACTCGAGACGTTCGAGACCGTCGAGATCGAGGTCGTTCGTGGGCTCGTCCAGGAGGAAGACGTCGTAACGGGAGAGCAGCAGGGACGCGAGGCCGGCGCGGGCGGCCTCGCCGCCGGAGAGCGCGGTCATCGGCTGGTCGAGGCCGACGGTCAGGCCGAGGGACGCGGCCACTTCCTCGGCGCGCTCGTCCAGGTCGGCGCCGCCGAGCCCGAGCCAGCGCTCCAGGCCGACGGCGTACGCGTCGTCGGCGCCGGGCGCGCCGTCGACCAGTGCCTGGGTGGCGGCGTCGAGGGTGGCCTGGGCGTCGGTGACGCCCGTACGCCGGGCGAGGAAGTCCCGTACGGATTCACCGGGGTGGCGCTCGGGCTCCTGCGGGAGGTGGCCGACGGTGGCGGTGGGCGGGGACAGGTTCAGCGCCCCGTCCTCGGGCGTGTCGAGCCCGGCGAGCAGCCGCAGCAGGGTCGACTTCCCGGCTCCGTTGACCCCGACGAGCCCGATCACGTCGCCGGGCGCGACGACGAGGTCGAGCCCGGTGAAGAGTGAGCGGTCACCGTGTCCTGCGGCGAGATTCTTGGCGACGAGAGTGGCAGTCATCAGACCGTCGATTCTAGGGCGTGGAAAGTGTGTGTCGGTGGTCACAGGAGGCCGGCCAGTCTGTAGAGGGCCAGGCTGCCTGCCACCGCGACGTTGAGGCTGGCGCCGGTGCCGATCATGGGGATCTCCACGCAGGTGTCCAGCAGGTCGAGTGCTTCGGGCGGGATGCCTTGCTGCTCATGGCCGAGGACCATCACCGTGCGCTGCCGGGCGGCGGGCAGGTCCGCCAGGCGTACCGCCTCGTCGGCGAGTTCGACCCCGACGATGCGCGCGCCGCCCGCGCGCTGCTTGGCGAGCCAGCCGAGCGGATCGCCCGTCCAGTGGACGCACACGGGTCTGCGCAGGGTGTTGCCGCGCGCCAGTGCTTCCGGGACCCAGGGGAAACGCGGGACGGTGAGGCACGCGCCGACCGCGTCGCAGGTGCGGGCGAGGGTGCCGAGATTGACCCCGTGCAGGGGCCACAGCGGCGCCGCGTAGAGGTGGTCCCAGCAGGAGTGGGCACGTGGTCGGCGGCTGCGGCGCAGTTCCCCGGGGGTACGGGGGCGGATCGCGGTCATCGGCGCGAGGCGGCCGGCCCAAGGGGTGCGGGACTCAAGTGGTTCACGTTCAGGTTCACGTTCACGTTCACGTCGTACGGCGATTCGCGGCTCGCCGGGGCCATCGTCGGGTTGGATCGAGGGTCGCTCCTCGGCCACCGGGCTGTCCACCGAATTAGGCTGAGAGGCTGCCAGGGCGCACCGGGCCGTCCGGCCTCGTTGACCACACCCGCGGCCACGGGCCGGATCCGTCTCGGCTACCGTCCCCCGCATGAGCGACACGGTGATCGTGATCGGTGGCGGCGTCATCGGGCTGACGAGCGCCGTCGTGCTCGCCGAGCGGGGGCGGCGGGTGCGCGTGTGGGCGCGGGAGCCGGCCGACCGGACCACGTCGGCGGTGGCGGGCGCGCTGTTCTGGCCGTATCGGATAGAGCCCGCCGAGCTGGTCGGCCCGTGGTCGCTGCGGTCGCTGCGTGAGTACGTGGCGCTGGCGCGCGATCCGGCGGCGACGGGTGTACGCGTGGTGGCCGGGCTGATGAGCGACACCCCGCTCGTGGGCCTGGGGAGTTGGGCGCGGGAGCTGCCCGAGCTGCGGGAGGCGCAGGCCGGGGAGTTGCCCGACGGGTGCGGTCAGGCGTTGCGCGGCAGGCTGCCGCTGATCGACATGCCGGCGCATCTGCGGTACCTGGAGGGGCGGCTGCGCGCCGCCGGCGGGAGCGTGGAGCGGCGTACGGTCGGCGGCTTCGGGGAGGCGGCGGCCGAGGCGCCCGTCGTGGTCAACTGCTCGGGGCTCGGCGCCCGCGAGCTGGTGCCCGACGCGTCGGTGTTCCCGGTGCGCGGGCAGCTCGTGGTGGTCGAGAACCCGGGGATCGAGGAGTGGTTCGTGTCGGCGGGCGGGAAGGCGGGCGGGGGCAGGGGCGCGGCCCGTACGACGTACCTGTTCCCGCAGCCGTACGGTCTGGTCCTCGGCGGGACCGCCGACGAGCACGCGTGGGACACGCGGCCCGACCCGGAGACCGCCGCGGCCATCGTCGCGCGGTGCGCCGCGCTGCGTCCGGAGCTGCGGGGCGCCCGGGTCCTCGCGCACCGGGTGGGGCTGCGTCCCGCGCGGCCCCGGGCGCGGGTCGAGGCCGTCCAACTGCCGGGCGGGGCAAGGCTGGTGCACAACTACGGCCACGGCGGCGCGGGCGTCACCGTGGCCTGGGGCTGCGCGGAGGAGGCCGCCCGGCTGGCGGGGTGAACCGGCCGGGGCCGGGCGGCCTCGCGTACGCGCGTGAGGCTCAGCGCGGTGTCGTGTCCGGGGTGCTTCCGTTCGGCTCGTCGGGCGTGGGACCGATCCGGATCTCGAAGTCGCCGTCGTACTGCTCATGGCCGGCGATGACCGCCGACTCGACGACTTCGACGCACCGCTCGCCGCGGATGATCAGCGGGTCGTGGCGCAGGTCGCGCAGGAGCGCCACGCACATGCCGATCATGACGAGCGCGAAGGGCGCGGCCACCAGGATCGTCATGTTCTGGAGGCCCTGCAACGCGTCGCCTCCGCCGTTGCCGACGAGCAGTATCACCGCGGCGACGGCGCCGGTCAGCACACCCCAGAAGACGATCACGTACTTGCCGGGCTCGAAGTGGCCGTGCTGGGAGAGCGTGCCCATCACGATGGACGCGGCGTCGGCGCCGGAGACGAAGAAGATGCCGACGAGGATTATCACCAGCAGGCTCGTGACGGTGGCGATCGGAAAGTCCCTGAGCAGCGCGAAAAGCTGACCTTCCGCCGTCGCCTCCTTGGCCAGTTGGCCCTTGTCCTCCTGGAGCCGGATGGCCGATCCGCCGAAGATCGCGAACCAGATCAGACTGACGGTGCTCGGTACGAGGATGACGCCGCCCACGAACTGACGGATCGTCCGGCCCCGGCTGATACGGGCGATGAACATGCCGACGAAGGGCGTCCAGGAGATCCACCAGGCCCAGTAGAAGACCGTCCAGCTTCCGAGCCATTCGGCGACACCCCGGCCGCTGCTGGCCTCGGTGCGGCCCGCGAGCTGCCACAGGTCGTTGAAGTAGGCCGCGATCGACGTCGGCAGCAGGTCGAGGATGAAGACGGTCGGACCGGCGACGAACACGAACACGGCGAGGAACAGCGCCAGCACCATGTTGGTGTTGGAGAGCCACTGGATGCCCTTCTCGACACCGGAGACCGCCGAGGCCACGAACGCCAGGGTCAGGACGGCGATGATGGTGACGAGCACGAGGGTGCTGACGCTGTCCGTCCAGTTCAGCTCGGTGAACCCGCTGCCGATCTGGAGGGCGCCGAGGCCCAGTGAGGCCGCCGAACCGAAGAGTGTCGCGAAGATCGCGAGGATGTCGATGACACGGCCGGTGGTGCCGTACGCGTGCTTCTCGCCGATGAGCGGCACGAAGACCGCGCTGATCGTCTGGCGCCGCTTGCGCCGGAAGGTGCTGTAGGCGATGGCGAGCCCGACCACGGCGTAGATGGCCCACGGGTGCAGGGTCCAGTGGAACAGGGTGGTGGCCATGGCGGTTTCCGTGGCCGCCGCCGCGTCGGCGGGGTGGGTGCCGGGGGGCGGGTCGGTGAAGAAGGTGAGCGGTTCGTTCACGCCGAAGAACATCAGGCCGATGCCCATGCCGGCGCTGAACATCATGGCGACCCAGGAGACGGTCCTGAACTCGGGCTTCTCACCCTCCTCACCGAGCGTGATCTTGCCGTAGCGGCTGATCGCCAGCCAGAGGGCGAAGACCACGAAGCCCGAGGCCACCAGGACGAAGGCCCAGCCACCGTTGTGGATGAGGCCGGAGAGCATGGAACTCGACACGTCCTCCAGGGAATCGGTGGCGGCCGAGCCCCAGACCACGAAGGCGAGTGTGAGGACGGCGGTGACACCGAACACCACCCGGTCGGTCCGTGGACGTCGGGAGTCCTGGGGGTGACCGGGCCCGGCCGGCGTGACCGGCGGCGGGCCTCCTTCGGCTCCCGGTTTCTGGGCGTCCTGCGGCACGGGCAACACCTTTCGGGGTTTCACGGAGCATGCGTCGGCGCTCCGTTACGCCTTGGGCCCGGCCCGGCGGATCCTCCTAGGCCACGAGGATCCGCCGGACAAGACCTCTCACATGTGATGTGAGTCTCTTTCTATCAACAAGTCGCCACGGGTTGTCCGACGGTGAGGTGGTAGGTGGCGCGTGAGTCGAGAAGGAGCGGGATCAGGTTGCGCTGGGACTGACGCAGCGGTACGAAGGCGGCGTCACCACGCGTGGGCAGGGCCTTCACACCGTGCAAGGCCAGTTCGTCCTTCACGTCCGCGTACTGGGCGGCGTCCAGTCGGTAGCCGCAGGGAGGGTTGTCGAGGGTGTCCTCGGGGGCCGCGGGCTCGTTGTCGGCACCCCCGAGGTAGACCGGGCCCCGGTCGAGCAGTCCGGCGGCGCGGGACAGGGCGGTGGCGGTGGCGATCTTGGCGCGGCGTTTGTCGGCGTAGTCGAACAGGCCCTTGAGGGAGTCGAGTTGGCTGTCGACGCGGCGCCGCTGGTTCAGCGCGGGATCGTTCTCCTCGGCCTCGGAGCCGGGGTCGACGCGGCTCTCGATGAGCAGGCCGATGGAGTGCTTGACCCCGGAGGCGTTACGCAGGATCCGCTCCTGGCCGTCGCCCGCGGTCTGCTTGATCGGGTCGCCGGTGACGGGGTCGGTCCAGATGCCGTACGTGCCGATGGTGTGGTCGCCGGCGCGGGCGGCCGGGCGTACGTACGCCTCCGACAGGGTCTGCGCCTCGTCGTGGACCCGCGAGGAGGTGTTGAGATTGCGCGGCCAGAGGTCGAACAGGTCCTTGTCGTAGTACGGCGGGGTGGCCCCGTACTCGTGCAGGTCGTAGATGACATCGGGTTGGCGGTCACGGGTGAGAGCGGCCATCGCGCGTCCCTCGGCCGTCCTGAGCGCGATGTGGTCGCGGTTGATGTCGACGCCGTCCGAGTTGCCCCGGGTGTCGGCGGCCCGGCCGTCGGGGTTGGCGGTCGGGACGACCAGGACGCTCGTACGGTCCAGGAAGCGCTTCGTCGCGCGGTCCTCGGGATAGGCCAGGTCGCGGACGGTGGTGAGGCAGGCCTCACGGCCCGAGGGCTCGTCACCGTGCTGGCTGCAGATCAGCAGGAGGCTGGTCGCCGAGCGCTTGTTGCCCAGCTCCACGAGGTTGAGGGGGCGGCCCTGCTTGGTGGTGCCGATGGTGCTGACCGACACCCCTTCGCCGCCGCGGTCGACGGCGGCGAGGAATTCCTGCTCCCCCGCCAGGGTGGTCCACTCGGCGCCGTCGCTGTCTTCGAAGCCGGTACGCGGCGGGGTGTCGGCGGTGCTGGTGGCGCCAGAGGCGGAGGCGGGAGCGGGGGCGGAGGTGCCTGCGGTGCCGACGGTGCTCGCCGACGAGGGAAGTGCGGTGAGAGGGACGACGAGGGCGGCTGCCGCCACCGACAGGACGAGGGTGCGAATCCGGGACGTCATCAGGTGCGACATCAGGTGCGGTCTCCGATGCTCGGCGGGGCGGTCCGACGGACGTGTGCCCCGTGAACGGATCTCCATGGGGCGGAAACGTACTCCCGTGAACAGCGGTGCGACAGAGGGCTGTCCACGATCAGCCGTAAGTTCGCGGACGCGCCCCGTCGTTGACGGTGTCGCTGCCGCCGTCCCTGTTGGGGCGCGTGCGCGATCCTCTGGGAGCGCTCTCTCGGGGGCGGGGGCAGCGGATACCCTGTACCGGTCCGGCGGCCCGTACGGTCGCCCGTACCGTCGTCGGGCCCGTTCGGACACGCATGTGTCCACCGGCCGGAACAGGGCCGTGCCCCGCGCACGGCCACCGACGAGGAGCGCCCGCCTTGCCCGAGCAGTCACCTGGGTCCCGGCCCACGCTGGAAGCCGTCGCGGCGCGGGCCGGCGTCTCACGGGCCACCGCGTCCCGGGTCGTCAACGGTGGTGCGGGGGTGCGGCAGCCACTGGTCGACAAGGTGCTCAGGGCCGTCGAGGAACTGGGGTACGTGCCCAACCACGCGGCCCGCACACTGGTCACCCGGCGGACCGGCGCGGTCGCCGTGATCATCGCCGAGCCGGAGATCCGGATCTTCTCCGACCCGTTCTTCTCGCAGCAGATACGCGGCATCAGCAAGGAACTGACCGCCCAAGACACCCAGTTGGTGCTGCTCCTGCTCGAAGGCCCCGGTGACTTCGGACGGATCGCCCGTTATCTGGCGGGCGGCCATGTCGACGGCGCCCTCGCCTTCTCGCTGCACATCGACGACCCGCTGCCGGCCATCATCCGCCGCTCGGGGACCCCGACGGTGTACGGGGGCCGGCCGAGCTGGACGTCGGCGCCCGGCGATCAGGGCGTGCCGTACGTGGACGCCGACAACCGCGGCGGCGCGCGGGCAGCCGTACAGTATCTGCGCGATCTCGGGCGTGAGCGCATCGCGCACATCGCGGGCCCGCGCGACCAGACCTCGTCCACGGACCGGCTCGACGGCTACCGTGACGTACTGCTGGACGCCGACCCGGGCCTGATCACCGAGGGCCAGTTCACGGTGGACAGCGGCGCGCGGGCGATGCGTGAACTGCTGGACCGGCGCCCGGACCTGGACGCGGTGTTCGCGGCCAACGACCTGATGGCGTCCGGTGCACTGCGGGTGCTGCGCGAGCGCGGGATCTCGGTGCCCGACGAGGTGGCGCTGGTCGGTTTCGACGACATGGTGTCCGTCGCCGAGGACACCGACCCGCCGCTGACCACGATCCGGCAGGACGTGGAGGGGCAGGGCCGGCTGATGGCGCGGCTGCTGCTGCGCGGTCTCGACAAGGACAGCGCGGAGGCGCGGGCGCCGGCGTCCGTGATCACGCCGACCACGCTGGTGCGGCGGGCCTCGGCCTGAGAGACGGAGACCCGCCGCGTGTGGGGGGGTGGGGCGTTGGTTCGTTGTCGCACCAGATCGGTTGGGTGGTCCGTGGTCAGCCCGTGGTGCTCGCCGCGGAGCGTGCGGGCACCGTGAGCGTCGTGCCGTCCGAGAACGTCACCGTCTGCTGCGTCGAGGCGAAGTTGTGCGCCGCGTACGTGCTCACCCCGCCCTTCGTGAAGACGGCCGAGGTCGGGATCGACCCGGTCACCGCCGGGTCGGGGGCGCCGACCGCGTCGAGGGTGCCGATCCAGTGGTTGACGTGGGCCTTGGACTCGCCCGCCTCCGGGGACAGGGCCGCCTGGCCGGCGTCCCACTTGGCCTTGGCCTTCGCCGGGTCGGAGATCGCCTCGAACTCCCAGAGGATGTCGCGCCATTCGACGGCCGGCCCGCCGTTCTCCCGTTCCATCTCGGCGATGTTGCGGCCGATGGCCTCCTTCTCACGGCCCAGATGGAGTGAACCGCCGGTCACCGGAAGGACGTTGATGCCGTGGATCTCCTCCGGGTTGGCGGTCCACCAGGTGGAGTACGCGCCGCCGCTGCCCCACACCATGCCGACCGTGCCGCGCTGGAAGCTCTCGGGGAAGACCTCCTGGTCGGCGTCGAACCAGTACTGCCCGATCGCCTCGGACTCGGTGGCCAGCAGATACGAACCCAAGTCGCGCAGCTCGTCGTTGCCGGTCGCGGAGCCCCAAAGGACCAGCCCCGCACTGAGGTTGACGGACTCCGAGGACGACTCCTGGTTGTTGCCGGCGGCGAAGCCCTGGTGTCCGGAGGCCCAACTGTGGCCGGCGTACACGTCGAAGCCGCGCAGGAACGGGAAGTCGCTGTCGGTGCGGCTCGGGTTGGCGGCGTCGCGTACCAGCGTCTCGACCATGCCGCCCCAGGCCGAATCGGCGGCCCACGCCTGGTCGTACTGGGCGACGATCGCCGCCGCGTACACGTAGTAGCTGTAGTGGAAGTGGTGGTCGTTGAGTTCGGTGTCGCTGCCGTACGACGCCGGGTAACCGGTCAGTGTCTTCCAGTCGTTGTCGTAGCTGAACTCACTGGCACCGCCCGCCGTGAACCACTCCTCCAGTCGGCCCTTGAGCAGGGCCACGATCTTGTCGCGGGTCGCGCTCTCGCCGATCTGGTCCGCGATCGGGGCCAGTTGGGCGAGCCGGCCGAGCGCCTTGCCCGTCCAGTAGGTGTCGGTCGCGCCCGAGAACGGGTCGCCGGCGTTCACCACGTCGTCCAACTGGGCTTTGAGCGTTGCCGCGTTCACCCCGTTCGACTCCGGCAGCGCGGGCAGTACACCCGACGCCTTCTGCCGGGTGGTGAAGGACGTCGCCTCGCGCACCTTCATGGTGCCGCGTGGTGACACGTAGGTGTACGGGATGAGTTGGTCACTCGTGTTGAGCCACTGGTGCCGGTAGAGGGCCTGGACGGTGCCTCGCTCGGTGCCCTCCTGCGGCTCGGTGGTGAGTGTGTACGTCGCCTCGACGTCGCCGCCCTCGCTGTTCCAGCTCGTGGTGGAGCCGGTGACGAAGCTGTAGGCGTATTTGGCGTAGGTCGCCAGGGCGTCCTGGGACGGCAGGAGCGCGAGCGAGAAGTAGTCCTTGCCGCCGAGTCCGGCCGTGACGGTGGAGCCCGAGACCGTCCAGTCGCTGCCGGTCGGCGCGAACAGCGCGTAGTGGTGTCCGGCGACGGTGATGCCCAGGACGTTTCCGTCGTCGGAGAAGACGGCCGGTGCCGACGCGGTGGTGATGCTCGCGTCGCCGCCCGAGCCCTTCGCGTACACGTAGGGCATGCCGTGGCCGATGGTGGTCCGCAGGGTGCGGGTGCCGTCGGACCAGTACGGCGTGACGGTCCAGTCGGACCAGTCGTCGGCCTTGGTGTCCGGGGAGTTGAGGCCGGTGAGGCCGAGGGTGAGGTCGGCCTTGTGCGCGTACTCGTACTGCCGTCCGTCACCCACGACGGCGGGGGTCGTGGGATAGCCGACCTCAAGTCCGCCCGCGGTGGCCTGGTAGGTGAGGGGGTGGCCGTACATCGGGGTGGAGTACGGGTTGTCGCCGTAGCGCTGGTAGGCGAGCGAGGTCCACCAGTCGTTGGTGGGCACGGGCCTGTCCTTGGCCGTCTCGGTCAGTTTGGGCGTGACCGGGGCGCCCACGTTGTTCGTCGGCCCCGACGTCCCGGCGGGGCGGGTGTCGGAGTAACTGCCCGAGCCGACAGGGATGTTCGCGGCCGAGGCGGGACCGGCGGCGGGGCCGAGCCCGAAGGCGGCCATCGCGGTGAGGAGGACCAGCACCGAGGCCGGTCGTCCGGAGCGGGAGGTGGGCATGGACGGCACCTCGAAGTCATGGGGGGAGAGTGGGTCCGAGAGCGCTCTCAGATGTAAAGGAACGTAAAACTCCTGAAACCTGAGTGTCAATAGAGCGGACACAGAAGGCAGTTGCGTTCGAGTCTTGACGGAACGGCGCCGTGTCGCACGGGGGTCAGCGGCGGCGCGGGTCCGGTGCGAACGCCACGGATCCGAGCCGGGCGCCCCTGAGTTGGGCGACGACGACCGTGGCGTCCCACTCCTCGGAGGTCACGACCCGTGGGGCGAGCCCGTCGCCCCTGACCGTGGCGACGGCGCCCGGCGCCTGGCGCTCGCTCGTCTCGAACAGCAGATGGCCGCCGGGGGCCAGCCAACGGGCCGCCTCGGCGGTCACCCGGCGCAGCACGTCGAGCCCGTCGGCACCGCCGTCGAGCGCCACCAGCGGCTCGTGCTCGCGCGCCTCGGACGGCAGGAGCCCGACCTCTTCGGTCGGGACGTAGGGCACGTTGGCGAGCAAGATGTCGATACGGCTCCGAAGGTCGTCCGGCAGGGCGTCGAAGAGGTCCCCTTCGAGGACCGTGCCGCCCACGGCCACATTGCGGCGGGCGCAGGCCACGGCCGCCGGGTCGATGTCGGAGGCGTACAGCTCGACGGGGCCGGGCGCCGTCGCGAGCAGCGCGGCACCGAGCGCGCCCGAGCCGCAGCACAGGTCCACGACGACGGCGGGCCGCCCGGCCGGGGTCTGGTGGATCAGGGCCGCCGCCTGCCGGACGAGGAATTCGGTACGGCGGCGGGGGACGAAGACCCCGGCGTCGACGGCGATCCGCAGGCCGTAGAACTCGGCCCAGCCGATGACGTGCTCCAGGGGCAGTCCGGCGGCGCGGCGGTTCACCATCTCGGCGAGGGCGGCGGGGCTGCCTGCGGCGGCGACCAGGAGTCGCGCCTCGTCCTCGGCGAAGACACAGCCGGCGGCGCGGAGCCTGGTGACGACGGCGGGGAGGGAGGGGAGCGTGGAAGGGGGGAAGGGTGTTGCCGACATGGAAACCTTTCGGGGCGCCTACGGGCGCTCCGGCGGTCTCAGTCTGTCGGACGGACCGCGCGGCCGTGAGAGGGGAGCACCCGGCCTGACACTGCGGTAATGGGTCCCACCTCCTCGGTACGTGCGCTGTTTCGGTCGGGTCACAGTACCCCACTGGTGCGGGGGCAGCCGTGGGCTCGGACGGTCACGGCGACGTTAGGTCCCGCCTCCCGCAACAATTTCGTGTGCGGATGCCGACGGATCTCCACGGAATGGTCAACCGCCCGTGAGAGGTCGAACGACGAGCAGGCAGGATTCGTCGCGTCACGCCACAGCTCGTGATGGGCAGCGCAGATATCGCATCCGGGCACCGGATTCTGTGGTTCACGAGACGGCTCGGTCAGTTGGACGAGTTGCTCCCTGTTCTGTGGCTGTCGCGCCATGGTGCGCACCTCCGGCTGGTCGATGACCTCACCATCGACCAGTCATGGGGACGAACGAACCGACACATCGGGGACAGTTGGACCTCGGTCGGGATACCATCCCAAGAGGCCCAAACGTCCCCGGGGGATGCGTTGAACATTGCGCTGCGAGATGCTATTTCAAGGTCGGGTGCGACGCGTACGGGCCTCGCTCGTAGAGTCGGAGTGACCAAGAAGACAGTTGAACGATGGCTCTCCGACCCGTCCAGAGTGCCGCACCAGCAGACCCGGGACGACGTGGCGGAGGTGTTGGGGGTGAGTGCCGACGTGCTGTGGCCGAAGGCGATTCGAAGTTCCATGAAAACCGGGCCCGACCGGGAGATCGTCGCGGCCTACCCGTACCGCAATGCCTGCCCGACGTCGGTGTGGGCGCGTCTCATTGACGGGGCGTCGACGTCCATCACCTTCGCCGGCTACACCAACTACTTCGTGTGGCAGGAACATCCGCGACTGCCGGCACGGCTGAGCGCGAAAGTGGCGTCCGGGTGCAGCGTGCGCTTCCTCGTCGGCGATCCGGATTCGGAGATCACCCGGCGCCGGGAAGAGATCGAGGGAGTCCCCCTCACCGTGGGAACACGCATCCGCATCACCCTGGATGCCCTGAGCAAGATCGAGGGCAGTGGGGGAATCGACGCCCGATTCTCCGACGAACACATCGCCCTGAGCGTGTTCATCTTCGATGACGAGATGCTGGTGACTCCGCACCTGTCGACCCTCCTCGGGCACGAGTCACCGATGCTGCATCTTCGACGTCTGGGGGACGACGGCCTGTACGACCGCTTCGCCGGGCATGTGGCGGCGCTGTGGGAGGCGGGACGCCCCGTCCGATCCTGACGGGTGAACGGGTGCGGCGCGCTACGCGCTGCCGCCAACCGTCCGCACGGCTGCGCGGGCCGGCAGCACGCTCGCCGTCAGTGCCAGGGCCAGGCAGCCCGCTACCGCGCCGAGTATCGGTGTCCACGGGATCACGAGCTCGACCGGCACGCCGAGGGTTGCGCTGAGGCCCGCGCGGATGCCGAGCAGGGACGGCAGTGCGACCAGCGCGCCCAGCAACGTGCCCACGGCGACGACGAAGACCGTCTCACCGGCGACCGTTCCCAGCAGTTGGCGGGGTGTCGCGCCGGAGCGGCGCAGTACGCGGAAGTCGGGGAGGCGGTCCGCCGTGGCCATCAGCAGGGTGTTGGCGACCGCGATGCCGGTGTATCCGGCGGACATCGCGACGAGCAGCACGGTGAAGACCCAGACGAGCCGGTCCTCCTCCGCGTCCTCGCCCGTGGCATAGGTCTCGACGCCGATCTCCCGTGTGCCGGGGGCGGGTTGGACGGCGGGACCGGTGCGGTGGACGACTTCGGTCAGCGCGGACGGGTCGTGCGCGCGGACGGTCGGGCGGGTGAACAGCGCGCTGTACGGCGCCGATCGGTCGCTCAGGACGGCCACGACACGGGCCCGGCACCGTGTGCCGTCCTCGAAGGTGAACGTCGCGGTGGAGCCCGGCCGGACGCCGAGTGTCGTCAGCGCGGACCGGGAGACGGCCACGGTGCCGGGTCCCTTCAGGGCGTTCAACGCACCCTATTCGACGGTGAGTCGGTCGTGGACGGCGGTGAACGCGGCCGGTTCGATCCCGGCTGCTTCCAGCGCCGACCCGTCCGCGCCGCCGTGCACGGTGGTCGGCAGCAGCGGGCTGCCCTCGACACGCGCCACGTCCGCGTCCGTCAGCCCCGGCGTACCGTCGGGCACGACCGAGCCCTTGGCCGCCACGGCCGCCGCGCCCTCGGTGGCGTACGAGTGCGCCGTCGTCTGCGTGTTGGCGGTGATGAGCACGACGAGGCCGACCGTGGCCAGGACCGGCGCGACGGTCGAGGCGGTGCGCCGTACGGCGGTGAGCATGCCCTCGCGGATCAGCAGCCCGGTGGCGCCGGGGCGCCGGGCGAGCGGCCAGGACAGCAGCCGGGACAGCAGCCGTACGAGCGGCGGGTCGAGCGGGACTTGCACGACGGCGCCCAGCAGCGGCTGGTGGCGCTCACCATGAAGCTGGGGCTGGCGGGGCTCGACCTGCCGCCGGGGTCGCGGGCCACGCGCGAGGTGGCCGAGGCGCATGTGATGGCCAAGGACGCGCTGACCGAGCTGCGGGAGCTGATCCGGGGTGTGCATCCGCAGGTGCTGACCGAGCGGGGGCCGGCCGCCGCCGTACGGGACGTGGCCGGACGTTCGGCCGCCCCCGTCGATCTCGACGTCGATCTGCCACAACGGCCACCGCCGTCCGTGGAGGCGGCCGGTTCCTTCGCGGTGTGCGAGGCCCTGGCGAACGTGGCCGCGCACAGCGGCGCCGGGCGCTGCCGGGTGAGCGCGCGGGCGGCCGGTCGCCGCTTGGTGCTGGAGGTGTACGACGACGGGCGCGGCGGCGCCGATCCGGCGGCCGGCAGCGGGCTCACCGGGCTCGCGGACCGGGTGGCGGCGGTCGACGGCAGAATGCTGCTGTCCAGCCCGCCCGGCGGGCCGACCCTGATCCAACTGGAGATTCCGTGCGGCGGCTGAGCGTGGTGATCGCGGAGGACGCCGTCCTGCTGCGCGAGGGCCTGGTGAGCCTGCTGGAGCGGTTCGGGCACACCGTCCCGGCGGCGGTGGGCGACGGCCCCTCGCTGGGGCGGCGGCGCGGGAGCACCGGCCCGATCTGGTGATCGCGGATGTCCGGATGCCGCCGGGCTTCGCGGACGAGGGCCTGCGCGCGGTGCGTGAACTCCAGGCGCTCCAGCCGTCGTTGGCGGCCGTGGCGCTGAGCCAGTATGTGGAACAGACCTTCGCGGAGGAGCTGTTGGCGGCGCGGCGCGGCACGGCGCCGGTACCGGCTATCTGCTGAAGGACCGGGTCGGTGACGTCGAGGAGTTCATGGCGTCGCTGGTGCGGGTGGCGGACGGCGGGATGGTGGTGGATCCGGAGGTCGTACGGCAACTGCCGGCACGGCGGCGCGATCCGGTGGGGCGGCTGACGCCCCGCGAGCGCGAGGTGCTGGGTCTGATCGCGGAGGGGCGGTCGAACGCGGCGATCGCCGCGCGCTGTTCGTCACCGAGGCGTCGGTCGCGAAGCACATCGCGAGCATCCTGCTCAAGCTGGACCTGCCGCCCGCGCCGGACGACCACCGGCGGGTGCTCGCCGTCCTCGCCCATCTTTCGCAGTGGTGGTGAGACAGCGACACTGCCAAGGAGGAGCCGCGGGCCGCGTTCACCACCGACGCGTGACACGGCCCGCGTGACGCACCTCAGCCGTCGCGGAAGGTCTCTCCCCGCTCCGCCTTCGCCACCAGCGACGCGGGCGGCTCGAAGCGCTCCCCGTACGTCGCGGCCAGCTCGCGGGCCCGTGCGACGAAGCCGGGCAGGCCGCCCTCGTACCCGTTGATGTACTGGAGCACTCCACCTGTCCAGGCCGGGAACCCGATGCCCATGATCGAGCCGATGTTGGCGTCGGCGACGGTCGTCAGGACGTTCTCGTCCAGGCAGCGCACGGAGTCCAGCGCCTCCGAGAAGAGCATGCGCTCCTTCATGTCGGTGAACGGCACGTCCGTGTCCGGCTTGGTGAAGTGCTCGCGCAGGCCCGGCCAGAGGCCGGCGCGGCTGCCGTCATCGGCGTAGTCGTAGAAGCCCGCGCCGCCGGCGCGTCCGGGGCGGCCGAAGTCGTCCACCATGCGGTCGATGACCGCGTCGGCCGGGTGCGGGGTCCAGGTGCCGCCCGACTCCTCGACCGCGCGCCGCGTCTCCTCGCGGATCTTGCGCGGCAGGGTGAGGGTCAGTTCGTCCATCAGCGAGAGCACCTTGGCCGGGTAGCCGGCCTGGGCCGCCGCCTGTTCGACGGAGGCGGGTTCGACGCCCTCGGCGACCATCGCGACGCCCTCGTTGATGAAGCGGCCGATGACGCGCGAGGTGAAGAAGCCGCGCGAGTCGTTGACGACGATCGGTGTCTTCTTGATCTGCCGTACGAGGTCGAAGGCGCGCGCGAGTGCTTCGGCGCCGGTCTTTTCGCCCTTGATGATCTCCACGAGAGGCATCTTGTCGACGGGTGAGAAGAAGTGCAGGCCGACGAACTCGGCGGGCCGCGTGACGCCTTCGGCGAGGGCGGTGATGGGCAGCGTCGAGGTGTTGGAGCACAGCAGCGCGTCGGGCTCGACCACGTCCTGGATCTCCTGGAACACCCGGTGCTTGAGCCCGGTGTCCTCGAAGACCGCCTCGATCACGGCGTCGCAGCCCGCGAGGTCGGCCACCTCACCGGTGGGGGTGATCCGCGCGAGCAGCGCGTCGGCCCTGTCCTGGGTCGTACGGCCCCGGGTGACCGCCTTGGCCAGCAACTTCTGCGAGTACGCCTTGCCCTTGGCCGCCGCTTCGGTCGTGACGTCCTTGAGGACGACGTCGATACCGGCGCGGGCGCAGGAGTAGGCGATGCCCGCGCCCATCATCCCGGCGCCGAGGACGGCGACCCTGCGCACCGTGCGCCGGTCGATGTCCCGGGGGCGGCTGGCGCCCGAGTTGACCGCCTGGAGGTCGAAGAAGAACGCCTGGATCATGTTCTTCGCGGTCTGCCCGGTGACCAGCTCGGTGAAGTACCGGGCCTCGATGGTCTGCGCGGTCTCGAAGTCGACCTGTGAGCCCTCGACGGCGGCGGCCAGGATGTTACGGGGCGCGGGGTAGGGCGCGCCGCCGGTCTGCTTCTTCAGGTTGGCGGGGAAGGCGGGGAGGTTCGCGGCGAAGCGCGGGCTGGAGGGCGTACCGCCGGGGATCTTGTAGCCCTTGACGTCCCACGGCTGCCACGACTCGGGGTGCGCGTCGATGAAGGCGCGGGCCCGCTCCGTCATCTCCTCGGTGGTGGCGGCGACTTCGTGGACGAGGCCGTTGTCGAGCGCGCGGCGCGGTGCGTACTGGGTGCCCTGGAGCAGCACCTTGAGCAGCGCGTCGGAGATGCCCAGGAGCCGTACGGTACGCGTCACTCCGCCGCCCGCGGGCAGCAGGCCGAGGGTGACCTCGGGCAGGCCGATCTTGGAGCCGGGCGCGTCGAGCGCGACGCGGTGGTGGCAGGCGAGCGCGATCTCGTAACCGCCGCCCAGGGCCGCGCCGTTGATGGCGGCGACGACGGGCTTGCCGAGCGTTTCGATGGTGCGCAGGGCGCGCTTGACGGCCAGGCCGGCGTCGAACGCCTGCTGGGCGTCGTCCGGGCCGATCTTGATCATGTCCTTGAGGTCGCCGCCGGCGAAGAAGGTCTTCTTCGCGGAGGTGACGATGATGCCGCGGATGCTGTCCTTCTCGGCCTCCGCGCGTTCGGCGATCGCGGCGATCGAGGTCCGGAACGCCTGGTTCATGGTGTTGGCCGACTGGACGGGGTCGTCCAGGACGAGGGTGACGACGCCCGTCCCGTCCTGCTCCCAGCGGATGGTGGTGGACTCGCTCATGCTGCCGCTCCGTAGCGAAGAGATGCCTGGAAGAGTTGCCTGGCGGACGGGTGGGTCAGAGGCGTTCGACGATCGTGGCGACTCCCATGCCGCCGCCGACGCAGAGCGTGGCGAGTCCGTACCGCTTGTCCTGGCGCTCCAGCTCGTCCACGAGGGTGCCGAGGATCATCGCGCCCGTGGCGCCGAGCGGATGGCCGAGGGCGATCGCGCCGCCGTTGACGTTGACCTTGTCCAGACAGAGCCCCATCTCGCCGACGTAGCGCAGGACGACGGCGGCGAACGCCTCGTTGATCTCCACGAGGTCGATGTCGCCGATGGTCAGTCCGGCCTTGGCGAGCGCCTTGCGGCTGGCGGGCGCCGGTCCGGTCAGCATGATCGTGGGCTCTGAGCCGGACACGGCGGCCGAGACGATACGGGCGCGGGGCGCCA
Organism: Streptomyces sp. NBC_01506; assembly: GCF_045040295.1. Lineage (NCBI taxonomy): Bacteria > Bacillati > Actinomycetota > Actinomycetes > Kitasatosporales > Streptomycetaceae > Streptomyces > Streptomyces sp. NBC_01506. Next base: position 1,255,369 of record NZ_CP109422.1, read on the forward strand.
TGCCGTACCGCTCGCCGGTCTCCTTCGATCCGATCGCGACGAGGGACGCGCCGTCCACGATGCCGGAGGAGTTGCCCGCGTGGTGGACGTGGTCGATCTTCTCGACCCAGTGGTACTTCTGGAGCGCCACCGCGTCGAATCCGCCGAGGTCGCCGATCTGCGCGAAGGACGGCTTGAGCGAGGCGAGCGTGTCGGCCGTGGTGCCGGGCCGCAGATGTTCGTCGTGGTCGAGGACGGTGAGTCCGTTGATGTCGCGCACCGGGACGACGGAGCGGGCGAAGCGGCCGTCCTTCCAGGCCGCCGCCGCGCGCTCCTGCGACAGCGCCGCGAACTCGTCCACGTCGCGCCGGGTGAAGCCGCCGATGGTGGCGATCAGGTCGGCGCCGATGCCCTGGGGGGCGAAGCCCGTACGCAGGCTGGTCATGGGGTCCATCGCCCAGGCGCCGCCGTCGGAGCCCATCGGCACGCGTGACATCGATTCGACGCCACCGGCCAGGATCAGGTCCTCCCAGCCCGAACGGATCTTGGCGGCGGCGAGGTTGACGGCTTCGAGGCCGGAGGCACAGAAGCGGTTCTCCTGGACGCCGGCGACGGTGTCGGGGAGTCCGGCGGCGACGGCGGCGGTCCGCGCGATGTCGGAGCCCTGGTCGCCGAGGGGGCTGACGACGCCGAGCACGACATCGTCGATCGCCGCCGGGTCGAGACCGGGGAACCGGCCGCGGATCTCATGGATCAGGCCGACGACCAGATCGATCGGCTTGGTGCCGTGCAGGGCACCGTTGGCCTTGCCGCGACCGCGCGGGGTGCGGATCGCGTCGTACACATACGCTTCGGTACTCAAGACAGCGGCCTTTCGTCAGTCGTTGGAGCTGGTGGTGGTCGTGGTCGTTGTCGTGGTCGTGTCCGTGCTTCTGATGCTCGGGACGTCCCAGTCGTCGGCGATCCGCTCGGTGTCCGCCCCCGGCAGCGCGGGCGCGCTCCGTACGGAGGTGGGCGTGGCCGAGAAGCGCGGCGCGGGGGCCGGCTGGGTGATGCCCGCGTGGTCGGTGAAGGTGCCGCGCGCCACGAGGTGCGGATGGGCGGGGGCCTCGCGCAGCGACAGTACGGGCGCCACGCAGGCGTCGGAGTCCTGGAAGACGGCCGTCCACTCGGCGCGGGTCTTCTCCTTGAACCGGGCGGTGACCGCTGCCTTCAACTCGTCCCAGCGGGCGAAGTCCTTACGGGCGGGGACGTCGTCCTCGACGCCGAGCAGTTCGATGAACTCGTCGTAGAACCGCTGCTCCAGCGCGCCCACGGCCATGTATTCGCCGTCGGCCGTCTCGTAGTTGCCGTAGAAGGGCGCGCCGCCGTCCAGCAGGTTCGCCCCGCGCCGGTCCTGCCAGCCGCCGGCCGCCGACATGGCGTGGATCATGGTGGTGAGATGGGCGGCGCCGTCCACGATCGCCGCGTCGACGACCTGGCCGGTGCCGCCGGGGGTACGGGCGTGCTGGAGCGCGGCGAGGATCCCGATGACGAGGTAGAGCGAGCCGCCCGCGTAGTCGCCGACGAGGTTGGCGGGGACGGTGGGCGGCCGGTCGGCGTCGCCGAACATGGACAGGGTGCCCGCGACGGCGATGTAGTCGATGTCGTGCCCGGCGCGCTGGGCGAGCGGACCGTCCTGGCCCCAGCCGGTCATCCGCCCGTACACCAGCCGGGGATTGCGGGCGAGGCATTCCTCGGGGCCGATGCCGAGGCGTTCGGCGACGCCGGGCCGGTAGCCCTCGATGAGGACGTCGGCGCGTTCCACGAGGTCGAGGACCCGGGCGGGGCCGCCGTCGGCCTTGAAATCGAGGAGTACGGAGCGCTTGTTGCGGTTCATCAGGTCGTACGCCGGGTCGATCCCGAGCCCGGCGCCGCCCGGCCGGTCGACGCGTACGACGTCGGCGCCGAGGTCCGCCAACTGCATGGCGGCGAACGGGCCGGGCCCGATACCGGCCAGCTCGACCACTCGCACCCCGGCCAGCGGGCCGTTCAGCGGGCCGTTCGACGGGCCGTTCGGCGGGCCGTTCGGCGGGCCGTTCGTTGTCGCCGTCATGGTGAGATCTCCCAGCGGTGTGACACCAACGATGTAACAGCAATGATGTGAGCAACGCCCACCGCTGCCGCACCGGCCCCGCCGGGGCAGTGGGCAAGCAAGCGCTTGTTCTGTCCGATGGTCGCAGATTTCCCCGCGATCGCCGTCCCGCTCGGCCTCTTCGCCGCCCCAGGCGCTAGCCTCGGCCCCCGACAGCGGCGTGGCTCGAACGGCGGAGACTCGATGAACAGGCAGAACGGGGCACAACGCCCGTACGACGTGGTGCTTTTCGGCGCGACCGGTTTCGTCGGCACGCTCACGGCCGAGTATCTCGCCCTCAGCGCGCCGGACGGCTGCCGGTGGGCGATCGCCGGCCGCGACCGGGCGAAGCTGGAGAAGCTGCGGGCCCGGCTGGCCAGGCTCGCCCCGCGCTGCGCGGACCTCCCGTTGCTGGTGGCCGACGCCGCCGACCCGGCGTCGCTGCGGGCGCTCGCCGAGTCCACCCGCGTGCTCGCCACGACCGTCGGCCCGTACGTGTGGCACGGGGAGAATCTGGTCGCCGCCTGCGCCGACGCCGGTACGGACTACGCGGACATCTGCGGCGAGCCGGAGTTCGTCGACCGGATGTATGTGGCGTACGAGGACCGGGCCCGGCAGACCGGGGCCCGGCTGGTGCACTCCTGCGGGTTCGACTCCGTGCCGCACGATCTGGGCGCGTACTTCACCGTCCGGCAGTTGCCGGCGGACGTGCCGCTGCGCATCGACGGTTTCGTCCGCACCAACGCGTTCTTCTCCGGCGGGACCCTCGCCTCGGCGCTGAACGCGCTGAGCCGTGGCCGGCAGAGCGTGGCGGCGGCGAAGCGGCGGAAGCTGCACGAGCCCCGGCTGGTCGGCCGGCGGGCGGTCGGGCCGCTGGGCGCGCCGCACTTCAGCAAGGAGACCGGCGCCTGGGCGCTGCCGCTGCCCACGCTCGACGCGCGGGTGGTGACGCGCTCGGCGGCGGCGGTGCCGCGTTACGGCCCCGACTTCCGCTACCGGCACTTCGCCGCCTTCCGGTCGCTGCCGGTCGCCCTGGGCGGCACGGTGGCGGCAGGCGCGGGCGTCGCGCTGGCGCAGGTGCCCGCGGTCCGGCGGGCGCTGATGGACCGCTTCGAGCCGGGCTCCGGGCCCGACGAGGCGCGCCGGAGCGCGAGTTGGTTCACGGTGCGGTTCGTGGGCGAGGGTGGTGGGCGCAGGGTGTTCACGGAGGTCGCGGGCGGCGATCCGGGCTACGACGAGACGGCGAAAATACTGGCGGAGGCGGCGCTGAGCCTGGCCTTCGACGAACTTCCCGACACCTCGGGGCAGGTCACCACCGTCGCCGCGATGGGTGACGCGCTGCTGGACCGGCTGCGGACGGCCGGGATGACCTTCCGGGTCGCGCACGCGCGCTGAGAGCCGGTGCGCCGAGGACCGGTGCGCTGAGTAGGAACGCGGCGGCCCGCCCCCAGCACGGGCCGCCACGTTCGTACCCGGACCCGCCGACGGCCCTCCCGAGTCCGCCGGCGGATCAGCTTCCAGCCCCCCCTCAGCTCACTCGGCCGGTCGGCTCACCCGGTTCGCGAGGAAGTCGCGGAGCACGGGCGCCAGCGCCGCCGGGTCGAACTGGTGGCTCTGGCCGGGGAGTTCGTGGTACTCGCCGTGGGCCAGCAGCCCTGCGGCCGACTTGCCGCCCGCCCGCATGAACGGTTCGCTGTCACCGCCGCAGACCACCAGCGCCGGCCCGGTCACACCGCTCCACAGACCGGCGGCCAGCGGGTTGCCGGACATCGTGTCGCCCATGACGAGTCCGTCGTACGCGAGGGTGTGCGCGATCTTCTCCATGTCCGCCCAGGACGGCGGCTGGATCTCACCCTCCGCCGCCGGCGGCGCGGGCTGGTTCTTCATCCCTTCCACGTACTCGGCGGGGATGCCGACCGCGTCGGTCATGAACAGCTCGACCGCCCGGTCCCGGCGGCCCGCCGCCACATGGGCCCTGATCCGCGCGACGTAGTCGGCGGGCAGCGGCGGCCTGCTGTCGTCCAGGATGAACGGCGGCTCGTACACCGCGACCGCGCTCACCTTCCCGGCCAGGGCCTCGGCCGCCGCCAGCGCGAGCGCGGCGCCGGACGAGAAGCCGAAGACGGCTGCCTGCCCGCCGTGCGCGTCGATCAGCGCCTCGATGTCCTCGACCTCGCGCGCCACCGCGTACGGCTGCGTGTCGCCGCTGTGGCCGCGCCCGCGCCGGTCGTAGTCGACCACGGTGTGCTCCGTGGCGAGCGGCGCGCCGATGGCCGCGTCCAGCGGGGCGGTGCCGGTGCCGAGCGCGCCCGCCACCATGATCAGGACGGGGCCGGTGCCGCTCGCGCGGTGGGCGATCGACGTGCCGTCCTTCGACGTCACGTACTGGAGGTCGGTCTGCGTCGTGCCGGTCATGATGTGGCCCCTCACGTCATTCTGTTCGTTCATGCGTTCGCTTTCAGAGGGGCAGACCAGGGGGCCGCGCGAAACTCATCGCTCTTGGCCGGATCAATTTCCGCCCGTGGTCTCCACGTCCGCCACGCCCCGCACCGCGGCGCGCAGCGCCTGACGGCACAGGGTGTCTGCCCGGCGGGTCGTCTCCGGGATACGGAAGTCCGGCGCCAGCCGCAGGGTGTGCGCGCAGGCGGTGTCGAGCGCGGTCCGGTGCCCGACCGACACGAAGACGGGCTTCACACCGTCCTGTGTACGCAGCGCCCGGCCCACCTCCTCGCCGTCGTCGGCGAGCAGCGGCGAGAAGTCGCCACGCCGGGCGCCGGGCTGCTCGTACGAGAAGGTGAAGGGGTTCTTGGCGACCCCGATCACCGGCAGCCCGGTCAGCACTCCGAGGTGGCTGGCCAGCCCGAACCGGCGCGGATGCGCGCGGCCGTAACCGTCGCAGACGACGAGCCCGGGGTCCGACGTCAGGGCGTCGAGCGCGGCGAGGACGGTCGGGATCTCACGGAAGGCGAGCAGCCCCGGTACGTACGGGAAGGCGACCCGCCCGACAGCCGTCGCCCGGTCCACGACGGCGAGGGTCGCCGCGTCGAGGACGACGGCCGCGGCGGCGACGATGTCCCGCTCGTCGTCGTACGCCACGTCAACACCGGTCACCAGCCCGGTCCCGGCCGCCGGCCCCGCTTCGTCGAGCACGACGAGCGCGCGCAACTCGTCCTGAACGGCCCTGGCTTCGGCCTCGTCGGCGGGTGTCCTGATCGTCGTCATGGTGCGTCAGCCTATGTCCGGTCCGGCGGGTCCCGGCCGGGCTCGGGCGCGCGCCCGCACCGCGCCGCTAACCTCACGTTCATGTTTGTACTGGAGCTGACCTACGCCGCCCCCGTCGACCGTGTCGACCCCCTTGTGGCGGACCATCACCACTGGGTCGACGCGCAGTTCGCCGCCGGGACCTTCATCCTGTCGGGGCGCAAGTCGACGCGCGACGGGGGTGTGATCCTGGCCGCCGGGGACGATCGCGCGGCGCTCGACGCGCTCATCGCCACGGACCCCTTCGTGATCGGGGAGGTGTGCGCGTACCGGATCACGGAGTTCGTCGCCGCTCGTACCGCGCCTGGACTCACGGAGTACCGCGAGCGACCGCCGGGAGGACCCCGTACGAACGCCGCCGTGCCGGTCCCGACCGGCGAGTAGCGAAAACGGTGACGTAGGTCACGCCGTTCACCGAGCACTCTTCAGCGCGTTGTGTCGTCTTTCCCTTTAGCGGAAGACACACATCCGCGCGAGCCGTGCGAAGGGGAGCTGGCCTTGTCCACCGTCATCGAGCAAGCCCTGCAAGCCCGGCTGGTCGCCTCGGCGCCTCAGCAGGAGACCGTTCCCGCCACCCTGCACTACGACGGCCAGGACCCGTTCGCCGTGCGGATGGCGTTCCCGCCCACGGCGACGCTGGAGGGCACCGAAGTGTCCTGGGCGTTCTCCCGCGAGTTGCTGACGGTCGGGATGGACGAGCCGGCCGGGCTCGGCGACGTACGGGTGCGGCCGTTCGGCTACGACCGTACGGTCCTGGAGTTCCACGCCCCCGAGGGCGTCGCGATGGTCCATGTCCGCACGTCGGAGGTGCGGAGCTTCCTCGACCGGTCCGTGGGCGTCGTCCCGGTCGGCCGGGAGCATCTGTATCTCGATCTGGACAACGACGTCGCCGAATTGCTGCGCGACGCCTGCTGAACCGCTGTCCCGCTCCCCCGCCACGACGGAAAACGCGTTGCCCCCGTCCCCCGTGTCCTCGTACGGTGCACAGCGGTCCTGTTGTCGCCGAACGGAGTGGGACGTTGATCTTCTGAGGTCCTGAGACACCGTGCCGCGCGGTCTTTCCTGCCCGCGCGCACCGCGTGCGACCTCGGCGATCCCGCCGTCCTGCCGTCCCTTCCCGGTGCCCTCCGCCGGTGTCTCCCACCGTTGCCCCGCATCCTTTTCGCAGCAGCCTGGAGACCCGTATGTCTACTTCCCCCCGAATCATTTGCTCCGCGCTCTCCTTCGCCTGGCCGGACGGGACCGCCGTGTTCGACGGCCTCCAACTGGCCGTCGGCCCCGGCAGGACCGGGCTCGTCGGCGTCAACGGGTCGGGGAAATCGACCCTGTTGAAGCTCGTCGCGGGCGCGCTCACCCCCACGGGCGGCCGGACGGACACCGTGGGCGAGATCGGCTATCTCCCGCAGAACGCCGCGCTCGACACCGGTCTGCGCGTCGACCGGGCGCTCGGTATCGCCGGCATCCGCGCCGCGCTGCTCGCCGTCGAGGCGGGCGACGCGAGCGAGGAGAACTTCGCCGCCGTCGGCGACGACTGGGACGTCGAGGAGCGGGCGCGCGCCACCCTCGACCAGCTCGGGCTGGGCCATGTCGGACTCGACCGCACCATCGGCGAGATGTCGGGCGGCGAGTGTGTCCTGCTGCGCCTGGCGGCCCTGCTGCTGGCCCGGCCCTCGGTCCTGCTGCTCGACGAGCCGACGAACAATCTGGATCTGTACGCGCGCGAACGGCTCCACGCCGCCGTCGCGCAGTGGTCGGGTGTGCTGGTCGTGGTCAGCCACGACCGGGTACTCCTCGATCTGGTCGACCGGATCGCCGATCTGCGGGACGGCGAGATCACCTGGTACGGGGGGAATCTCTCCGCGTACGAGGAAGCACTCGCCGTCGAACAGGAGGCCGCCGAGCGCATGGTGCGGGTCGCCGAGAGCGACGTGCAGCGGCAGAAGCGCGAACTGGCCGACGCGCAGGTCACGTTGGCGCGACGCAGGCGCTTCGGACAGAAGAAGTGGGACACCAAGCGCGAGCCGAAGGTCATCATGGCGCAGCGCAGACGCGAGGCGCAGGTGTCGGCGGGCAAGTACCGCATCATGCACACCACGAAGCTCGCCGAGGCGAGGGAGAGGCTGGACGAGGCGGTGGAGGCGGTGCGCGACGACGACGAGATCCGGATCGAGCTGCCCGCCACCGAGGTGCACTCCGGGGTCGGGGTGCTGCGGCTGCGCGAGCTGCGACTGCGGTACGGGGCGCGGGCGACGGGTGAGTTCACGATCCACGGCCCGGAGCGGATCGCGCTGGTGGGGCGTAACGGCGCGGGCAAGACGACGCTCCTGCGGACGATCGCCGGGGAGCTGGCGCCGGTCTCGGGCGAGGCGCAGGCGCTGGTGCCGACGCGTTTTCTGCCGCAGCGGCTCGATGTCCTGGACGAGACGCTGAGTGTGGTGCAGAACGTGAAGCGGTTCGCGCCCGCCGCCTCGGACAACGAGATCCGGGCGCGGCTCGCCCGCTTCCTGTTCCGGGGCGCGCGGGCGAACCAGTCGGCCGGGACCCTGTCGGGCGGGGAACGGTTCCGTGCCTCGCTGGCGGCCCTGCTGCTCGCGCAGCCGGCGCCCCGGTTGCTGATGCTGGACGAGCCGACGAACAATCTCGATCTGGCGAGCGTGCGCGCGCTCACGGCGGCGCTGGGGTCCTACCGGGGCGCCCTCGTCGTGGCGAGCCACGATGTGCCGTTCCTGGAGTCGATCGGCGTCACGCGCTGGCTGCTGCTGGACGGGGAGCTGCGCGACACGGCGGGCCCGTCGGTCCACCCGGCGATCGAGTCCGGTGACTGAGGACGCACCGCGCGGGAAGGCGCCGTAAGCCGGTCGGGAATCCGGACAGTAGTTGTCTGGATTCCCGATTAGCTTCGGGCCCATGCCTCAGAACATCACCATCGTCGGCGCCCGTGAGAACAACCTCAGGGACGTCTCGCTGACCATCCCGAAGAACCGGATCACCGTCTTCACCGGGGTCTCGGGGTCCGGCAAGTCCTCGATCGTCTTCGACACCATCGCCGTGGAGTCACAGCGACAGCTCAACGAGACCTTCACGACATTCCTCAGGAACCGGCTGCCCAAATACGAGCGGCCCCAGGTCGAGGCGATCGACGATCTGTCGGTGGCGATCGTCATCGACCAGAAGCCGGTCGGTGGCAACGTCCGCTCCACCGTCGGCACGATGACCGACATCTACTCCGTCATCCGGGTGCTGTTCTCGCGGTACGGCACGCCGAGCGCGGGGGCGGCCACCGCGTACTCCTTCAACGATCCGTCCGGCATGTGCCCACGGTGCGACGGCGTGGGGCGGGTGGTACGGCTCGACATCGACCGCGCGATCGACTGGTCGAAGTCCCTGAACGAAGGCGCGCTGCTGCTGCCGGGGCTCTCGGTGGGCGGCTGGGAGTGGAATCTGTACGCCGGATCGGGGCACTTCGACCCGGACAGGCCGCTCGGCCGGTACACCGCCGAGGAGCGTCAACTACTGCTGTACGGCGGTGACTTCACCGTCCGACTGGAGATGCGGACCGGGTCGGCCGACGTACGGTTCGAGGGGATCGTGGGGCGTTTCACCCGGTTGTACCTCAAGCGCGACACGACCGGCCTGTCCGAGAAGCGCAAGGAGGCCGCGAACCGCTTCACCACGCAGCGGGTGTGCGACGCGTGCGGCGGGGCGCGGCTGAACGAGGCGGCGCTCGCCACCCGTATCGACGGTCTGTCCATCGCCGACCACACACGGATGGAGGTCGCCGACCTGGTCGACGTGCTGGCGCGGATCGACGATCCGGTGGCGACGCCGATCGCCGCCGCCGCGCGCGCCCGGCTCGAGCGGCTGGTCGGGATCGGGCTCGGCTATCTGAGCCTGGACCGGGAGACGACCACGCTCTCCGGCGGTGAGGGACAGCGGCTCAAGATGGTGCGCCATCTGGGGAGTTCACTGACGGGGCTGACGTTCATCTTCGACGAGCCGAGCGTGGGCCTGCACCCGCGCGACGTGGGGCGGCTGAACGATCTGCTGCGGCGGCTGCGCGACCGGGGCAACACCGTGCTGGTGGTGGAGCACGACCCCGATGTGGTGGCGATCGCGGACCATGTCGTGGACATGGGGCCACGGGCGGGCGCGGACGGCGGTCAGGTGGTGTTCGAGGGGACGGTGGAGCGACTGAGGGGCGCCGACACGCTCACCGGCCGGCATCTCGTGAGCCGTACGCCCATCAAGGAGAGCTTCCGCTCCCCCACCGGCCAACTGGCCGTGCGAAAAGCCTCGTTGCACAATCTGAAGGGGATCGACGTACGGTTCCCGGCCGGGGTCCTGACGGCGGTGACCGGCGTCGCGGGGTCGGGAAAGTCGACGCTGGTCTCCCAGGTCTTCACGGCGGCCCACCCGGACGCGATCGTCATCGACCAGAGCGCGATCACGGCCTCCTCACGGTCCACCCCGGCGTCGTATCTCGGCATCATGGACACCGTTCGCAAGCTGTTCGCGAAGCGGAACGGTGTGGAGCCGGGACTCTTCAGCTTCAACTCGTCGGGCGCCTGCGCCGAATGCTCCGGACGCGGGATCATCCATACCGATCTGGCGTTCATGGATCCGGTGACGACCGTCTGCCAGGCGTGCGAGGGGCGGCGGTTCAACGACGACGTACTCGCGCTGCGGGTGGGCGGCCGGTCGATCGTCGACGTCCTGGAGATGACGGCCGCTCAGGCGATCGTGTTCTTCGAGGAGTTCGGCGCCGACGAAGCGCTGCTGCGCAGGCTACGGACCCTGAACGACGTGGGGTTGACATATCTGACACTCGGTCAGCCGCTGAGCTCGCTGTCGGGCGGGGAGCGGCAGCGCATCAAGCTGGCGACCCAACTGCACCGTACGGGCAGCGTGTACGTCCTGGACGAGCCGACCACCGGACTGCACATGGCGGACGTGGGCACCCTGCTGGCGCTGCTCGACCGGCTCGTGGACGCGGGCAATTCGGTGATCTGTGTCGAACACAACCTGGACGTGGTCAAGCGCGCGGACTGGGTGATCGATCTGGGCCCGGACGGCGGGAAGCACGGCGGCGAGATCGTCTTCGAGGGCACACCGGGCGAACTGCTCAACCACCCGAAGTCGTTCACGGCGGACCATCTCCGGCGCGAGATCGGGATATGACCAGGTCGCGCGGCCCCTGGGCCGCGCGGGTCCGCATCGCCGGACGGGTTCTTTTTCGGTGCATCACGGATCTGGGCTTGGCTCCCGCCTTACCGCGCCCTTAACCTACGGTCACGTAACCTACGAACCCGTAGGTACTACTCCCGTCCCCAGGAGCATCCGTGACACTCACCTCTCCCCACCTCGGCAGTTCGGAGGCGTGGACCGACGCCCGACTGCTGTACGCACTGGAAGAGGTGGTGGAGAAAGAACTCAACCGCCATCTCAAGGTCGCCAAGGACTGGATGCCGCACGAGTACGTGCCCTGGTCCGACGCACGCAATTTTCCCGGTTTCTTCGAGGACGGCACGGCCTGGGAGCCGGAGCAGTCCAAGGTGACCGACATCGGCAAGATCGCCCTCGTGGTGAATCTGCTGACCGAGGACAATCTCCCCAGTTACCACCACGAGATCGCCAGCCTCTTCGGCCGTGACGGCGCCTGGGGCACCTGGGTGCACCGCTGGACCGCCGAGGAGGGCCGGCACGGCATCGTGATGCGCGACTATCTGCTCGCCTCGCGCGCCGTCGACCCGGACAAGCTTGAGCAGTTCCGCATGGTGCACATGGCGGAGGGCTTCGAGTCGGACAACCGGCACTCGATGCTGCACTCGGTCGCGTACGTCGCCTTCCAGGAGCTGGCGACCCGCGTGTCGCACCGCAACACCGGCCACCAGTCGGGCGACCCGGTCTGCGACCGGATGCTGGCGCGTATCGCCACCGACGAGAACCTGCACATGGTCTTCTACCGCAACTTGCTGGGCGCGGCCTTCGACATCGCCCCGGACCTGACCATGCAGGCCGTACGCGACGTGGTCGTGCAGTTCCGGATGCCGGGACACGGTATGCCCGGCTTCGAGCGGGCCGCCGCGCAGATGGCGATCGGCGAGATCTACAACATGCGCATCCACCACGACGACGTGCTCCAGCCGGTGCTGCGCTATCTGAAGGTGCTCGACATCGACGGGCTGGGCCCCGAGGGGCTGCGGGCGCAGGAGGAGCTGGGCCTGTACATGAACGGGCTGGACTCCGAGGCGAGCAAGTTCGACGAGAAGCTCGCCGCCCGCAAGGCGCGGATGGCCGCGCGCGCCGCCGGCTGACGCCTTTTATCCGGGCCGGCCCCTCGAGGGTCACCACAGCTTCCTCACACGTCCCACCTGGGTGTGACGAATCCGAGGGGAGCTCCCCGCGGGTGTTCGAATCGGGCATCGTACGCTTTACGCCGTGAAGCCTGTCACCCGCCTCTTCCTCATAGGCGCACCCATCGTTGTCGTCGCCTCCGTCATCTTCGGCGGAGGCGGCGACGACTCCGGCGTTCTGGCCGACAATCCGCCGGAGAACTCGGCGAGCACCGCGCCCAATCCCCTCGCCTCCGGGAGCGAGGGCGAGAAGGAGAAGCTGGAGGAGCGGATCAGGAAGATGCCGCCCGGTCTCGCCGCCCCCGGCAAGAAGGAGATCGCCGCCCAGCTCGTCGCGAGCGCGGAGAACTCCACACTCGACTGGCGCACCCAGTACGACGCGATCGAGGACCTGGACGACGGCAACGGCTACACCGCCGGGATCATCGGGTTCTGCTCGGGCACCAACGACATGCTCCAGCTCGTCGAGGAGTACACCGAGCACCACCCGGACAATCCGCTGGCCTCCTACCTCCCCGCGCTGCGCGACGTCGACGGCACGGACTCGCACCACGGTCTGGACCCGGGGTTCACACAGGCATGGGCGACGGCGGCCAAGAGTCCCGACTTCCGCAAGGCTCAGGACAGCACCCGCGACCGTGTCTACTTCGACCCCGCGGTGCGGCTGGCGAAGATGGACGGCCTGAGCACCCTCGGCCAGTTCATCTACTACGACGCGATGGTCCTGCACGGGCCCGGTCTCGACGCGGGCGGCTTCTACGGCATCCGGCACGCGGCGATGAAGCACGCGAAGACGGCGGCCGAGGGCGGCTCCGAGAAGAAGTATCTGAACGCGTTCCTCGACCAGAGCCGGCATGTGATCAAGACGAAGGTCACCGAGACGCAGCGGGACACCTCGCGCATCGACACGGCGCAGCGGGTCTTCCTCAAGGACGGCAACATGGAGCTGGCGGCGCCCCTGCGATGGAAGATGTACGGGGAGACGTTCCAGCTCCCCGCTTCCTGACCCGCGAACCGGCCGACCGGGTGACGTGCTACCACTCCGACCGACTCAAGCGACCTCGGCCGTCGGCGTATCGCTGCCCGTGCGGCGCAGCCGCTCGCGCTCCTTCTCCGACAGACCGCCCCACACCCCGAAGCGCTCGTCGTTGTCCAGCGCGTACTCCAGGCACTCCCGCCGCCCCTCGCAGGCACCGCAGAGCTGCTTCGCCTCGCGGGTGGACGAGCCGGGGGCCGGGAAGAAGAACTCGGGCCCGGTCTGGGCGCACAGGGCGCTCTCCTGCCAGGCGAGTTCCCGCCCCGTGCGACCGGTGATGCTGGTGAGGGAGTTCATGGGATTGATCGGCATGGCACACACGCTGCCTGGTGCCGATAAACATTCGATCAATGACCTGATGGGCAACCGTCCGGAAGACGACCAGGACGGCCGAGGCGGCCCTGACGGCCCGTCCCGCGGCCTCGGCCTTCGGTCACGAGTCCTCCGTGACGCCCTGCATGAACGCCAGACGCGCGCCGTAGGGGTCGTTCACGACGGCGAACCGGCCGACGCCCTCGATGTCCGTGGGCTCCTGGACGGTCGTACCGCCCAGCCGGTCCGAGTTCGCCACCGCAGCATCGCAGTCGCTCGTACCGAAGTACAGGAGCCAGTTCGACCCCGGCGCGGCGGACGCGGGACCGGCCTCGTCGGTCACGATGCCCGCGAACATGCCGTCGGGGCCTTTGCCCGCGGGGTGGACCATGATGTAGTCGCCCCCGCCGCCCGGCATCGGCATGGAGGTCGTCTCCCAGCCGAAGGCGGAGCCGTAGAAGCCGGTGGCGGCGGCCGGGTTCGGGGTGTGCAGCTCGGCCCAGCAGAGGGTGCCCGGGTTGTCGACGGCCTCCAGGCCGGTGTTCGTCCCCGGCTGCCAGGTGGCGAACTGCGCCCCGGCCGGGTCGGCGCACAGGGTCATACGGCCGAGGTCCTGGACGTCCATCGGCTCGTTCACGACCGTGCCGCCGTTGTCCTTCACGGCCTTGGCGGTGGCCGTGGCGTCGGAGGTCTGGAAGTAGACCGTCCAGGCCGGCGGGGCCTGCTCGGCGGGGAGCTGCATCGCTCCGGCCACGGTCTTGCCGTCGAGCTGGAACATGCCGTAGCCGCCGAAGTCGGGTCCCGCCGATACGTGATTCCAGCCGAAGACGCCTCCGTAGAAGGTCTTCGCACCCTCGATGTCCGGCGTGGCGAGATCCGTCCAGTTCGGTGAACCTTGTACGTAACGGGTGGTGAGCATCATCGCTCCTTCGTGAGGGCCCCCGTGTGCTTGCTTGCCCTCCCGAGTCTTCTACCGATCGGGTCCCGTCGCATGTGCACGCGGACGGACCCGCCGGGCGCGCCGCACAGCGGCTCGCCCGGCGCCGGGGCCTCGTCGGTCAGTGGCCCATGTGCGCGCCCTGGGCACTCGCGCCGGTCGCGGAGGCCGTGTCCTTCGCGCTCGTCGCGCCCTTCGCGCCGGTCGGGTCCTTCTTCGCCGCCCCCGGGTGGTGCGGCTCGTACCCGGGAATCGTGCCGTCCGGCTTGGCGATCAGGAACAGGCCCGCCATGCCCTGGTCCGAATGGCTCTGTACGTGGCAGTGGTACATCCACGCGCCCGCGCCGACGCCCTCGCCCGCGATGATCTGGAGCCCGAAGGAGTCCGCGGGGCCGGTGATCTTGTTGTCGACGATCCGGCTGGTGTCACCGGCGCCGCTGAGCAGTCCGGTCCTGTTGTCGGCCCAGCGATGACCGTGGATATGGAACGTGTGGTAGTACTCGCCGTGCGTGATCATGATGACTTCGAGGCGATCACCCACGGTGGCCTCGAAGTTGGGGCTCTGGGCGCCCGGCAGATTGTTGATCTGCATGTCGTTGAAGACGATGGTGAACTGCTTGTCGGGCAGGATGTCACCCTCCCGGCGGACCACGACGCCGCCGTAGAGGCCCTGCCGGATGCCGCCCGTGCCGTGGTCCGTGCCGACAACGTGGTCGTGGTAGTGCCAGTAGCCGGCGCTGCCCTCGCGGTACGTGCCGTCCGCGCGCTTGCCGGGCTTGTGGGTGCGCCAGGTGTACGTCCGCTTGCCGCCCGGCGGCACATGACTCTTGTTCATACGGGTGCCGTCGTTGGCGATGTCGTAGTCGACACCGTGAACATGCAGGCTGGCGTCGACGTCCGTGAGGTTGGTGAACTCGATGTGGACCGTGTCGCCCTCGACGATGTCGATCAGCGGGCCCGGGATCGACGCCTTGCCCTTCTCGAAGCCGTAGCCGATCTTCCCCGTGCCCAGCCGCTCGGCCACCATGGTGAGATGGTGCACCTTGCCGCCGGCGGGTGCCCTGTTCGGGCCCGCCTCGGCGGCCATGGGCGCGGGGGCGGCCGAGGACGCCGAGGTAACGGACAACGATGTCACGCCAGTTGCCGCGACCGCGCCGCCGGCCACCAGGCGCCGGTTGAAACTCCGTCTGTCCATCGCCATGCCGATCTCCCCACATGCGGTGCTGAGACTGTCGGGGCACAGTGAGGCCCCGGGACGGCCACACGGTAGCTCGGGGATCTTCGTTTATCCACACTCAGGACAAAGTTAGTTCCATTCCGGTGATACCTCTTGGCTCACCGCCCAAAGAGGTCTAGCTTCACGCCTGTTGCTGTGACCAAAGATGGGTGGGTGAACACATGCAGCGCGTACCACATCGCCGGTCAAGATCCCGGCGCGCAATGGCCGCGGCCGTGGTGGCCGGCACGATGGCCGCGTCTCTGCTCGGCGGAAACGCCATGGCGGGTCCGTACCCGGAGCCGCCGTCGACAACGTTGTCCCTTCCTTCGCCGCCCGGCGGCGGCAAGACCGTGAAGGTCCTCGTCTTCCACGGCTCGGCGTCGGAGGAGTCGCCGATCGTCAACGCCGGAATCGAGGCGATCGAGAAGATCGGCCTGTCGGGCCCGACCGCACAGCGGTTCAAGACCGAGACCAACGGTGACGGTTCGGTCTTCACCAACGCCACCAAGCTCGGCAAGTACAACGCGGTCGTCTTCCTGACGGGCGGCGGCGATGTGCTGGATCCCGAGCAGGAGGCGGGACTTGAAGCCTTCGTCGAGGCCGGCGGAGGCTTCCTCGGCATCCGGGACGCGGCGCGCACCGAGCCGTACTCGGACTGGTTCACCGGACTGATCGGCGCCCGCCCCGACGACGCGAGCCCGGACACCGTCCAGCGCGCGACCGTGGAGGTCGGCGACCGTCAGCACCCCGCGACCAAGAACCTGCCGAAGGAGTGGAAGCGCTCCGACAAGTGGTTCAACTGGGACAAGAACCCGACCGGCGAAGTGCACACCGTGGCCCGTGTCAGGGAGAGCACCTACAAGCCGGGTGCGGGCGCCGACGGCGCGGACCACCCGATCTCCTGGTGCCGTGACTACGACGGCGGCCGTTCCTTCTACACCGGCATGGGCGCCACCGTCGACTCGTACGCCGAGACCGACTTCCGCGACCACCTGCGCGGCGCCCTCCAGTGGACCACGCGCATCTCGCGGGCCGACTGCAAGGCCACGATCACCTCCAACTACACGGCGGAGCGCGTCACCGCGCCCAACAAGCCGGGCGAGTCCGACCAGATCGGCGAGCCGCACGGCACGGTCGTCGCGCCCGACGGCCGCGTCTTCTACATCGGCCGTGGTGGCGGCGACAACACCCAGCCCGTCGTGACCGACTGGGCCGACCCGAACGTCGGCAAGGGCGAGGGTCAGATCCATGTCTACGACCCGAAGACCAAGCAGGTCAGCAAGGTCGGCGGCCTGACCATCTTCGGCAACAAGGGCGGCGGCGGCGAACTGGTCAAGAACGAGGAGGGGTTGCTCGGCATCGAGCTGGATCCCGACTTCATGACCAACGGCTGGGTGTATCTGCACTACACACCCCACTCGGAGATCAACCGGGACACCCGGATGGCCGAGCGCCGTGTCTCGCGCTTCAAGATCAATCCCACCACCGGCAAGCTGAACCTCGCCAGCGAGAAGGTCCTGCTGGCCTGGCCGGTGCAGATCAACAGTTGCTGCCACTCGGGTGGCGGTATGGCCTGGGACTCCAAGGGCAACCTCTACATCGCGACCGGGGACAACAACTCCTCGCAGTTCAGCGACGGTTACTCGGGCAACAACCCGGAGCCGAACTACAAGGGCGTCTCCTTCGCGGACGCGCGCCGTACGGCCGGCAACACCAACAACCTCAACGGGAAGATCCTGCGGATCCACCCCGAGAAGAACGGCACGTACACCCTGCCCGAGGGCAACCTCTTCACCGGTGAGGAGAGTGCCGAGGGCGGCGGAAAGACCCGCGGCGAGATCTATGTGATGGGTGTACGCAACCCGGCACGTATCTCCGTCGACCAGAAGACCGACACCCTGTACGCGGGCTGGGTCGGCCCCGACGCGGGCGCCCCGAGCACCACCTGGGGCCCGGCCAAGTACGACACCTTCGCCGCCATCACCAAGGCGGGCAACCAGGGTTGGCCGTACTGCATGGGCAACAAGCAGCCGTACCGCGACCGTAATCTGCCGGACCCGACGAAGCCGCTGGGCTGGTACAACTGCGACGCGCCGAAGAACGAGTCGCCGAACAACGACGGTCTCGTCAACATCCCGCCCATCACCGGCAACACCATCTGGTACTCGCCCCAGGGCGGCGCGCCGGACTTCCCGCGTGACGCGAACGGCATCCCGAGCTACAAGTCGGAGGAGGCCACCTACCTCCTCCCGTGGCTCAAGGGCGGTGGCCAGGCGACCATGAACGGTCCCCTCTACCGCTTCGACGCCGCCAACGCGACCGCCGAGGGCTGGCCGTCGTACTGGGACGGCAAGTGGTTCGTGGGCGACTTCTACGACCAGACCCAGCCGCGGCACGCGGTCGAGCTCGACCCCAAGACCGCGGGCAAGGGCGGACTGCCCGTGCACGCCGAGTCGTTGAAGAAAATCATTCCGGTCGGTGAGAACGGCATCCGCAACCTCATGGACTGGAAGTTCGCTCCCGACGGCTCGCTCTACGTCCTCGACTACGGGCGTGGCTTCTTCACCTCGGACGCGAAGTCCGCGCTGTGGCGCGTGACGTACAAGGGCGGCGAGGCCACTCCCGCCGCCGAGGATCTGGCCAGGAAGGCGGCGCAGTGAGACAACGAGGCGCAGTGAGACGGCGACCTCTCCACCTGTGGACGGCCCTGCTGGGCTCGTTGATGCTGGTGCTGGGGCTGACCTCGACACAGGCATACGGGCGCGGCGACGACCGGCAGGCGGCGGCCCAGGTGCTGACCTGGACCGCGGGCAACTCCACCACGGAGTATCTGTCGTTCCCGACGACGGCCGTCGCGGGTCCCGCGACGATCGTCTTCGAGAACAGCAAGGCGACCGGCAACACCACGTCGATGCCGCACACGGTCACCTTCGACACGTCGAACCCCGACTACAACAACGACGTGACGCTCAACCTGATGGCCAGTCCGGAGGACGCGCAGGGCGGCAAGCAGACGGCCGAGGTCAATCTGACCCCGGGCACCTACCGCTACTTCTGCACGATCCCCGGCCACGGCATGATGACCGGCATCCTCACCGTCACCGACGGTGGTGGCGGTGACGACACCACCGCGCCCGAGACGGCCGCCAAGATCGACGGCGACCAGAACGCCGACGGCGCGTACATCGGTCAGGCCACGGTGACGCTCTCCGCCACCGACGCCGGATCGGGTGTCGACACGATCGAGTACGCGGTCGGGGCCGACGGCGAATGGCAGCCCTACATCAACCCCGTGGTGGTCAATACCGTCGGCGATCACAAGATCCGTTACCGGGCGACCGACAAGGCGGGCAACGCCGCCGCCGAGAAGACGGCCGAGTTCAAGGTCGCCTCGCCGCCCACCGACGACACCACCGCGCCGGAGACCTCGGCGACGGTGACCGGTGAACAGGACGCGAACGGCGCCTACCTGGACATGGCCACGGTCACCGTGACCGCGTCCGACGCCGGTTCCGGCGTCAACAAGATCGAGTACGCGATCGGTGCGGGCGGGGCCTGGCAGGACTACACCGCGCCGGTGATGGTCCATGAGGTCGGTACGCACAAGGTCCGTTACCGGGCCACCGACAAGGCCGGCAACGCCGCGGCCGAGAAGGCCGTCGACTTCACCGTCGTCACCCCTCCGGCGCAGGACACGACCGCGCCGGTGTCGACGGTGGCCGTGACGGGTGACAAGAACTCCGACGGCGCGTTCATCACCAGCGCCACGGCGACCATCAAGGCCACGGACGACGACTCGGGTGTCGAGAAGATCGAGTACTCGCTCGACGGTGGTCCGTACCTCGCGTACACCAAGGCCGTGATCGTCGACGCGGTGGGCTACCACAAGCTCGCGCACCGTGCGACGGACAAGGCGGGCAACACCTCGGCGGCCAAGGAGGTCACGTTCACCATCGCCAAGGGCGGTGGCGTTCCGGCCCCCAACTGCCCTGAGTACGACGTGCGGTTGACGGTCATCGTCGGCGCCGTCGACACGGGTGTGCCGAACCGTCTCACCACCAGCCGGTGCACGATCAACGAGCTGATCGAGGACGAGAAGGACTGGTCCTCGCACGCCTTGTTCCTCAAGCACGTCGAGACGGTGCTGACCAAGCTCCAGTCGGCCGGTGTGATCGACCAGCGCGAGCACAACAAGATCACGAAGGCCGCCAAGCAGTCGAAGATCGGCCGGCCGGGTCAGACGACCGGCTACCGCACGATCTTCGACGGCACGGACACGACCTTCTCCAACTGGGCCCAGGTCGGTGGCGGCAAGTTCTCACTCACCGCCGACGGCGCGATGACGAGCAGCACCACCGTCCAGGGCATGGGCATGCTGTGGTTCCCGGAGCGCAAGTACGACGACTTCTCGCTGAAGCTCCAGTTCCGTGACGACGCGCCGGGCACGGGCAACGCCAACGGCGGTGTCTTCGTGCGCTTCCCGAACGTCAACGGACACCCGCTGGAGACCCGGCCGGAGTGGGTCGCCATCAACTACGGGCACGAGGTCCAGATCCTGGACCGCCCGGACGGCGACATGTACAAGACGGGATCGATCTACGGGTTCGACCGCGTGGGCCTGGCCGGCGCGGGCGTGACTCCGAAGGGCACCTGGAACGACTACGAGATCAAGGTGGTCGACCAGCACTACACGATCCTGCGCAACGGTGTCGTGATCAACGAGTTCGACAACACCGGCGGGCAGGAGTTCACTCCGCCGCGCGCCGGTGACGTGGGTACCGACGGCCGGCGTTACTCGTCCGGCTATGTCGGGCTCCAGGTGCACGGCACGACGGACGTCATCTCGTACCGCGACATCCGGATCAAGGAGCTCTGATCCGATCCGGAGCATCCTGAGAAGGACGCTTCAGTAGGAGGATGAGCCGACAGAAGTGCCCCTTCCCTTACGGGGAGGGGCACTTCGCCGTTCGCGGCAGGTCCGCGGGTGGGTGCGGGCCAGGAAGAAAATAGCTGGCGAGGGCACGGGAAGCGCGTATAGCTTGAGCGCCCGTGACTGATCAACTGAAGGTGACGTCCGGGGCGCCGGGGCCCGTCGAGGCCGAACCGGCCGCCGAGGAGGGCCTGTTCTCCGGCAGGTACGCCTCCGTCACCGTCGGTTTCGCCGTGGTGATGTTCCTGACCGGATTCGCCGCGCTCGCCGTGATGCCCATCCTGCCGGCCGCCGCGCGCGATCTGGACGGGGTGTCGCTGTATCCGCTGGTGGCCGGCTGCTTCGTGGCCGCGAGCCTGCTGGGCGGGGTACTCGGCGGCTACTGGGCGGACCGCGCCGGGGCGCGGCGTCCGCTGGCGGCGGGCGTGGTGCTGTCCGTGCTCACCCTGCTGGTCTCCGCGACCAGCGGCTCCGTCTGGCAGTTGGCCGCCGGGCGCTTCCTGGACGGGCTCGCGGGCGGCATGGTGGCGGTGGCGGTCAACACCGCCGTGGCCCAGGCGTATCCGGAGCGGCTACGCGCGCGCGTACTGGCCCTGATGAGCACCTGCTGGCTCGTGCCCTCGCTGGTGGGACCGCCGCTGGCGGGGCTGGTCGTCACCTGGTGGTCCTGGCGCGCCGTGTTCTTCGGTCTGGCCGCGCTGACCGTGCTTCCGGCGGTGGCGGTGGTGTTCCTGCTGCGCGGCCGGGCCTGGCGGGCCGCGCCACTGCCGGCCGAGGACCGGCCGCCACGCCCGGCGCTGACGGTCGCGCTCGCGGTGAGCCTGGGCGCCGCGCTGGGGCAGTACGGCGTCTCCGGCTGGGATACCCGGCGGATGCTGTGCGCGGTGGCCGGGCTCGCGCTGATGGCGGTGTTCGCGGCCCGGCTGCTGCCACCGGGCACCTGGCGGGCCGGCCGGGGGCTGCCGGCCACGGCCCTGCTGCGCGGCCTGAGTTCGGGCGCCTTCTTCACGCTGGAGGCGTTCGTGCCGCTGTTCCTGATCAGCGACGAGAGCGTGCCCGCCGTGGTGACGGGGCTGGCGTTCACGGGCGCCGCCGTGGGCTGGGCCGCCTCATCCTGGGTGCAGGCCCATACGCTGGCGCACTGGCCGCGGCACCGTCTGGTGGCCACCGGGGCGCTGGTGATGGCGCTGGCCGCCGCGCTGGCGGTCGTCGGGACGCTGCCGGCGACGCATCCGTACATCGCCGCGTCGTCCATGGTCGTGGCGGCGCTCGGGATGGGCCTGCTGGCTCCCTCGGTGACGCTGCTCTCGCTCGTACACAGCCCGCCGGGCCGGCAGGGGTACGCGAGCAGTGCGCTCCAGACGACCCAGAACCTGGGCCAGATCGCGGTGTTGGGCCTGGGCTCGGCCCTCTTCAACGGCTTCCTGGCGGCGGACGCGGAGGGTGCGGCGTACGGGGCGGTGTTCGGGATGCTGATCGCGCCGAGCCTCCTGATCGCCCTGCTCGCGTCCCGCGCGCGGGACGTCGAGTAGGCCGGCCCTGTCCGGGGGGTCGGGCGGTCGCGTGGGCAGGGTTTACGGGGCGAGGGATCGCTCCCGCGGGTGAGGCGGGATCGTTTCCTCCACGGCCGTTCGGGTGACGGCCGTCCTGTCGGCGTATCCGCGCGGACACACTGGCTGCCCGCCAGGACGTCACCCGAAGGAGCAATGCCGTGAAGAACCTCCCAAACCTCCGAAAGGCGCTGGCTGTCGCCGTCGCCGCCACAGCTCTGTGCACCGTCTTCTCGACGCCCGCCCAGGCCGCGCGAGGATCCTTCGCCTATCGCGTGAACGGCTGGGGGCATGAGCTGAACGATCCCGAGGACGGTCGCTGCTACAACACGCAGGCGGAAGCCAATGAAGCGGCCAACCACACCAACCGCACCGCCGTTCTGTTCAGGGGGACGGACTGCCCCGACGGTGCGATCGTGACCTTTGTCGAGCCGGGTCAGGGGGCGCCCGACCGCTTCCGTTCGGTGAGGTTCCTCAGCTCCTGAGGTCCCGAGGTCCTGAGGTCCTGAGGTCCTGGGATCAACCCTCGGGAGGGGCCTCGCGCGCCCGGCTCGGTTGGACCCGTTTCGGCTCGCCCGGCATCTTCGGATAGTCCGGCGGGTACGGCAGATCACCGTGGCCGTGGTCCCGCTCGTCCCGCGCCGCCAGCTCCAGCAGACCCTCCAGGCTGTACGCCTCGGCATCCATGTCCGCGTGTACGTCGCCGAGTTCGGCGAAGCGGGCCGGCATCGTCGCGATGTCGAAGTCGCGCGGGGCGACGTCGTCCAGCTCGTCCCAGCGCAGCGGCGCGGAGACCGTGGCGTACTCGTTGGGGCGTACGGAGTAGGCCGACGCGATGGTGCGGTCGCGCGCCGTCTGGTTGTAGTCCACGAAGATCCGCTCGCCGCGCTCCTCCTTCCACCACGCCGTGGTCACGCGGCCCGGCATGCGCCGCTCCAGCTCCCGGCCGACGGCGATCGCGGCGCGCCGTACCTGCGTGAAGGTCCAGCGCGGTTCGATCGGCACGAACACGTGCAGCCCGCGTCCGCCGGAGGTCTTGGGCCTGCCGTGCAGACCTTGCTCGTCCAGCAGCCCGTGCAGTTCGTGGGCGGCCCGGACGGCGTCGTGGAAGTCGGTGCCCGGCTGCGGGTCCAGGTCGATGCGCAGCTCGTCGGGGTGCTCGGTGTCACCCCGCCGTACGGGCCAGGGGTGGAAGGTCAGCGTGCCGAGATTGGCCGCCCAGAGCACGGCGGCCGGTTCGGTGGGGCAGATCTCGT
This sequence comes from Streptomyces sp. NBC_01506, assembly GCF_045040295.1. NCBI lineage: Bacteria > Bacillati > Actinomycetota > Actinomycetes > Kitasatosporales > Streptomycetaceae > Streptomyces > Streptomyces sp. NBC_01506. The sequence goes on from NZ_CP109422.1 coordinate 1,278,315, forward strand.
CGGCGGTGCGTCCGCTGGGGAAGGCGATACGGGCGGTGGGGATCCAGTCGGGCAGGTTCTTCGGTGCCCGCTTCTGGTAGAAGGACTCGCCGGCGATGCCCTCGATGTAGCGCTGGAGGGTGGTGGGCCGGTTCCGAAGGGCGCGGGTGATCCCCTCCCCCACCGCGATGTAGTACTGGGCGACGTCCAGCTTGGTGAAGCCCCGCTCGGGAAAGTAGATCTTGCCGGGGCTGGACAGCCGTACGGTCCGCCCGCCGACCTCCAGCTCCATCGCCGCGCCCTTGCTCGCCATACGCGCCACCGTAGGCCGGGCTCCCCCGGCCCGCATATCGGGCGGACGGGCCTCGTTCCGCGCACAATCGGGGGCATGGATCTGCCGGTGATGCCTCCGACGAAACCGATGCTGGCCAAGGCCGTGGCGAAAATCCCGCCCGGTATGCAGTACGAGGCCAAGTGGGACGGCTTCCGTGCGCTGATCCACCGGGACGGCGACGAAGTGGTGATCGGCAGCAGGAACGGCAAGCCGCTGACCCGCTACTTCCCCGAGCTGGTCACCGCCTTCCTGCGCGAGCTGCCGGAGCGGTGCGTGGTCGACGGCGAGATCGTGATCGCGTACGAGGGCCGGCTCGACTTCGACCGGCTCAGCGAGCGCATCCACCCGGCGGACTCACGGGTGCGGACGCTCGCCGAGCGGACCCCGGCGAGTTTCGTCGCCTTCGACCTGCTGGCGCTGGGCGACCGGTCGCTGCTGTCCACCGCGCAGTCCGAGCGCCGTACCGCCCTCGTCGACGCTCTCGGCGGTGTCTCGGCCCCCGTCCATCTGGCACCGGCCACCACGGACGTGGAGCTGGCCCAGGAGTGGTTCCGGCGCTACGAGGGCGCGGGGCTGGACGGGGTGGTCGCCAAGCCGCTGGATCTGCCGTACCGGTCGGACGTACGGGTGATGTACAAGATCAAGCACGAGCGGACGGCGGACGTGGTCGTGGCCGGATACCGCTTCCACAAGAGCGGTCCGGTCGTCGGCTCCCTGCTGCTCGGCCTGTACGACCCGGCCGGGACGCTTCAGCACGTGGGGGTGTGCGCCGCGTTCTCGATGCAGCGCCGGGCCGAGCTGGTGGACGAGCTGGCGCCGCTGGTGATGGATTTTGCCGAGGGGCATCCGTGGGCCGCCTGGGCACGGGAGTCGGCCCACGAGAAGGCCAGGCTGCCCGGCGCGCCGAGCCGCTGGACGGGCAAGAAGGACCTGTCGTGGATCGCGGTGCGGCCGGAGCGGGTGTGCGAGGTGGCGTACGACCACATGGAGGGCGACCGCTTCCGGCACACGGCGCAGTTCCGCCGGTGGCGCCCGGACCGTACGCCCGAGGAGTGCACGTACGCGCAGTTGGAGGAGCCGGTGCGCTACGACCTGGCGGAGGTACTGGCCTCCGACTGAGGCCGGGGCGGGCCGCCGGCTACTGCACGAAGGTGCCCTCGACATAGACCCAGGCGCCGTCGTGGCGCTCGAACCGGCTGCGTTCGTGGAGCGCGCCCTCCTCGCCGCGTCGGGTGTAGCGGGCGCGGAAGGTGACGGTGCCGGTGGTGTGGAAGGCGCTGCCCTCGGTGGTGGCCAGGATCTCCAGGCCCGCCCAGCGCATCGCCGGGTCGGGATCGATCCGTGACGGGCGGGTGGCGGGGTGCCAACTGCTCAGCAGATAGGGCTCGTTCCCCACCGCGAAGGCGCTGTAGCGGGCGCGCGTCAGACGTTCGGCGGTGGGCGCCGCGGCGGTTCTCGCGTGGAACCGGCCGCAGCACTCTCCGTAGGAGGCGGGCAGTCCGCACAGACAGGGCGAGGCGTCTTGTGAGGCGTGCGAAGTCGCCGGGACGCGCGGGCTCGATGAGGTACGTGTGGGGCGTGTGGTGCGTCGGGCCATCCGTACATTGTGCCCGCCCGCCGGGCGACGGCCGGGGAGGGGAGGGCCGGGAAGGGCTTCGGAGGGCCGCTGGGCGGTCGCGCGGTCTGTCCGCGCCCGCTCGGGCCGCCCGGACCGTCCCGGCGCTGTGACGTGGCGCACACGCGGTTCGCGGGTACGGGGCACAGTGGCCGGTCCGGACCGGGAAACACCTCGGCGCCGCAACACCCCCCGAGAGTGCCGCGGCGCCGAGGCGCTTGCCCGCCCGGACCCCCGCCGGTCCGGACCGCGTGGGTCCTGTGTTCGTGCCGTGTCGTTCTTCTGTCCCGCCGCCCGGTGTCAGGGCTTGCGGGCCACGCCCACGAATCCGGCGATCAGCCCGTCGCCCGGGACGGGGACGACCTCGCCCAGCTCCGGTCGCCATTCGGCCACCAGGGAGACACCCGGGTCGACAAGTTCGAGCCCCTCGAAGAACTGGCCGATCTCGTCACGCGAGCGCAGCGCGAGCGGCACACCCTTGGCCTTGTAGAGCGCGGCAGCCTTCTCCGAGCCCTCCGGGTCGAACTCACCCGTCGTGTGGGAGATCACCAGATAGCTGCCGGACGCCAGCGGTGCGAGCAGCTTGCGCACCAGCTCGTGCGCGCCGTCCTCGTCCGGGACGAAGTGCAGCAGCGCGATGAGGGACAGGGCGACCGGCTTGTCGAAGTCCAGGACCTTGCCGGCCTGTTCGACGATCCTGTCGGGTTCGCGCGCGTCGGCCTGGATGTAGTCGGTCAGTCCCTCGGGGCTGCTGCGCAGCAGCGCCTCCGCGTGCCGCAGCACGATGGGGTCGTTGTCGGTGTAGACGACGCGCGAGTCGGCGGCGACCTCCTGCGCTATCTGGTGCAGGTTGGGCTCGGTCGGAATGCCCGTACCGATGTCGAGGTACTGGCGCACGCCCGCCGCGCCGAGCCAGCGGGTGGCCCGGTGCATGAACGCCCGGTTGCACTTGGCCATCTCCCGGCCGAGCGGGTTGAGTTCGAGGAGCTGCCGCGCCATCTCCTCGTCGACGGGATAGTTGTCCTTGCCGCCCAGGAACCAGTCGTACATCCGGGCAGGGTGCGGCTTGCTCGTGTCGATGGGGTCATGCCCGGTCATGTGCGCTCCATGAGTCTCAGCGTCGCTGGCAAGAACAGGGGGAAGAACAGTCGCAAGGAACAGATGAGTTCAGATCCGATCAGGGCTGATCGGCTCCTACCAGGCGGGATCCGGCCGATCCGGACGCAGAGTTCACGTCACCTCGGGTCACGTCTGATCACTTCGGGTGATAGCGGGTCGAGTTCGGGTCAGGTCGGTCAGGTCGGTCAGGTCAGCAGGAAGTCGGCCTTGCCGGACTTGGCGCCTTGAATGAACGCGGCGATCTCACCGTGCGTGTAGATCAGCGCGGGGCCGTCAGGGTCGTTGGACTGGCGCACGGCGACTCTGCCGTCGGCCAGCTTCATGGCCTCGACGCAGTTGCCGCCGTTACCGCCGCTCCACGGCTTGTGCCAGCCTTCGGCGCCGAGGTCGGTGGCGGGCATGCCGTTGTATATCGGATCCATTCACAGCTCCTTGCGGACATCCTTCAGGATCTCCTTCGTGCCTTGTGCAGTCGCGGCCTGAGCCGCCATGCGGTCCAAGACCTCGAGGTGGGTCGCCACCTCGGGACGCGCGTCGAGATAGACCGCGCCGGTCAGGTACTCGCTGTAGATCATGTCGGGCAGTTCGGGCATGGCGAAACGGAAAAGCACGAACGGCCCGTACGTCCCGGGGTGGTGTCCGGCGGAGAACTCGGCGATCTGCAGCGTCACATTGGGCATCTCGGACGCGTCGATGAGCCGGTCGATCTGCTCGCGCATGATCTCTGGCGTCCCGACGGGACGGCGAAGCACCGTCTCGTCCATGATCACCCACAATTTGGGTGCGTCCGACCGCGTGAGCAGGGACTGGCGTCGCATACGCAGTGCCACATGCCGTTCGATGGCCTCCGGCTGGACCTGCCCCACGGCGCCGGCGTGCATGACCGACAGCGCGTAGCCCTCCGTCTGGAGGAGCCCCGGCACGAAGTGCGGTTCGTACGACCTGACCAGGGAGGCGGCGCCTTCCAGGCTGACGTACATACTGAACCAGTCCGGCAGGATGTCGTGGAACCGCTGCCACCAGCCGGGCTTGTTGGCCTCCTCGGTCAGCTCGACGAAGGCGTTCGCCTCGTCGTCACCGACTCCGTAGGCCCGCAGGAGTACCTGCACATAGGGGACTTTGAGCGTGACCTCGGCGGTCTCCATCCTGCGGACAGTGGCCGCCGCCACCCGGAGAAGCTTCGCGGCTTCCTCGCGTTTCAGGCCGGCTCTCTCGCGCAGATCCATCAGACGCTTGCCGAGTACGACCTGTCCCACGGTCGGGGCAGACCGCGGTTCACTCACTTTGGAACCTCCCCATGCACGGTTGTGAGAAGTGTGCCATGTCCTCGCCAGTAAGAACACGGCACTCTGAAAATTTCACAGTGCTACTTGCCAAGTGTCTCGCACGGGGGGAGAGTGGTTCGGTGAACCAGTTCCCGCAGTTGTCGTGCTCCGCCCGGAGGTTTCGCACGGTGCTGCTTCCCCACCGTTAGGAATCGGTCGTGGCACCTGGTAACGCGCTCACCCCCTCGCTGATGACCGTGTGCCCTGGCAACGTTGTCCGCCGTTACGGCTTCGCACTACCCGCCCACGCCGAGTCCGTCTGTCGTGCCAGACAGCTCACGCGGGACCGGCTTGACCGGTGGGGCACCACGGAAGACACGCGTGAGACGGCGATCCTCATCGTTTCGGAACTGGTCACGAACGCCGTCGTCCACGCGCCCGGCGACCATGTCATCTGCGAATTGCGCGAAGGGGACGGCCGGCTGCACATAGCGGTCGAGGACCAGGGTTTCGGCCCCACCGGTCCGCAGCTTCACCGGGTGTCCGACGACGAGGGCGGCCGGGGTCTGCTCCTCGTGGACTCCATGAGCAGTTGCTGGGGAACGCACGACACGTCCGGTTACGGCGCCGGGCGTGTCGTATGGGCGGAGCTGCCGCACGAGGCGGGGCAACCGTGCTGATGCGTACGATGCGCCGGTTCGCCCGCGGGCCGCGTCACGAAGGAAGCGGAGTCGCGCAACTGCCGCTGCCGCCGACCCTGCCCGCCTCGCTCGGCTGTGACGCGGTGGGCATCCCCGCGAGGCACGGATTCCGGCTCATGGGCAGGCTGCCCAGTACCGGCTGCGTATTCGCCGACCAGGAGTGGTGGTGGTGGATCGTCCCGGCCGGCTCGGATCTCGAGCTGGACTGGCCTCTGCCCGCGCGTTACGTCTCCGGCACCCGGGTCCCGGCCCAGCGGCCCCGGCTGATCCACTGGCCGGACGCCCCCACGCCGTACACCCCGCCGATCCCCTTCTACCTGATGGTCTGCCAGCTTTCGGGGACCACGCCTACGTGGGAGGCGCAGCCGCAGGGAGAGATCCCCGTGCGGCAGCGCGGCTGACCGCCTCCTAAGGAGGGCGGAGCCTCGGGCCTCCTTCTTAGGACAGCTCGTTTCGCCGGCAGTCATACGGTCAGCGCGTTCCAGGCCGTCTCGTCGGCCGCCAGCAGTTCCCGCGTCCGGTGCGGTGGTGGCAGTGGGCCGTGGTCGGCCGTGACGCGCAGGGCGGAAGCCGCCGTCAGATGGCCGAGGCGCAGGGCGCGTACGGGATCGCCGTACCGCAGCAGACCCGCCAGGAAGCCTCCGGCGAACGCGTCGCCCGCGCCCACCGGCTCGATCACCCGCACCTTCGGTGCCCGCACGGTGTACGTGTCGGGGCCCACGTACGCGGTGGCCGCCCGCGCCCCGTCCTTGACCACCAGGACGCGCGGCTGCGGGAGCAGCGCGCGGACCTCGTCGGGACCCGTGTCGTCGGCCGGAGTTCCGCCCCAGAGCGTCTGCGCCTCGTCCAGTCCGACCAGGACGATGTCCGCGCGGGCCGCGAGAGACAGCAGGATCTCGGCCGCGGGCTCGGCACCCCAGAGCGCGGGGCGGTGGTTCACGTCGAAGCTCACGCCGTACGGCCGTTCGGCGCTCAGCGCCCGCTCCACCAGGGCGCGGCAGGACGCCGAGAGCGCCGGGGTGATCCCGGTGAGATGGACGAGCCCGGCGCCGCGCAGCGCGGGCTCGTCCAGGATCCCCGGCCCGAGGGCGGAGGCCGCCGATCCGGTGCGGTAGTAGTGGACGCCCGTCGCGTCCGTGCCCGGGTTCTTGACCAACAGGCCCGTGGGGCGCGCCGGATCGGTGCGTACGCCGGAGACGTCGACGCCCGACGCGGCGATCCGCTCCCGGACACGCCGTCCGAAGGGGTCGTCGCCCAGCGCGGACACCCAGCGGGTCCGCACCCCGTGGTCCGCCAGATACATCGCGACGTTCGACTCGGCGCCCGCGATGTCGAGCCGCAGCAGCTCGGCGGTGTCGAGCGGGGCGACCGGGTCGGGCGCCAGCGCCGCCATCGTCTCGCCGATACAGACGACCGGACCGGGGCGCGGCGGCGGAGCCGTACTCACCACTGGTCCTGAGGCGCGGCGCGTACGACGTCCAGGAAGGTGCGGGCGCGGGCGCGCAGGCCGTCGAGACCGGAGCCGCCCGCCGCGTGTGCCGTGTCCGCCGCGTCGCCGATGAGCGGGGATCCGACACCGACCGCGAGCGCGCCGGCGTTCAGATACGCCCTGGCGGCCTCGGCGTCGACGCCGCCGACCGGGACGAACGGCACGTCAGGGAAGGGGCCCCGGAGCGCGCGCAGACAGGCGGGTCCGCCCGCCTGGGCGGCGGGAAAGAGCTTCACGGCGCAGGCTCCGGCGCGCAGCGCGGCCACGGTCTCGGTGGGGGTCATCGCCCCGGCGAGTACGGGGAGTTGGAGCCCTCGCGCGGCGCCGACGCCTTCGCAGACGGCGGGGGTGACGACGAAGTCCGCGCCGGCGCGGTGGACGGCGTGCGCGTCGTCGGTGGTCAGGACGGTGCCCGCGCCGAGCGGTGCGTCCGGCCCGAGCGCGGCGCGGGCCTGCGCGATGACGTCCAGCGCGTCCCGCCCGGTGAGCGAGACCTCGACCAGTGCGACGCCCTCCTCGATCAGTGTCAGTACGGTGCTGAGCGCCGCCTCGGGGTCGTCGCCGCGCACGATGGCGACGAGTCGGTGGGCGCGCAGGGCGGCCGGCAGATCCACGGGTGGGTTCCTTCTTCCTTACACGTTCGTGGTGTTCTCGTTCATGGTCGCGGATCGCGTCCCGTGGTGACGGTCAGCCGCCAGCGGACCTCGCCCGATCCGGGGACCCGCGCGGCGTCGTGCTCACCGGCCGCCGCCAGGTCGAAGACCCGGCCGAGCATCGGTTCGACGCCGATGGAGCGGTACGGCGCGTCGGCGGGGAAGCCGCCGAGGTTGCGCCACAGGGCGACCGAGACGGGCTGTCCTTCGGCCTCGAGCGCGAGGTGCAAGGTGTCCCGCCCGGCGTGCCCGTCGCGTACGGACACCTCCGGGGCGGCGACGACCGCGCCCACGGCCGTGCCGTCGTCGGGGCCGAGCCGGTCGAGCGCCAGATCGTCGACCAGTGGCCAGGCGCCCGCGATCCAGCGCGCCCCGTCGTCCGGGTAGAGCCGGGTCGGCGCGCCGTGCCGGATGTCGACGGTGGCCAGGGGCGACACGTCCAGGAGCGCGTGCGCGGCCCACAGGAAGCGGTAGCCGGGCGCGGCCGTCAGCCGGTAGTCGGCGACGAGGCCGGCCGCCTCCCTGCGGATACGGCGCGAAAGGCGGAAGTCCGGGCAGTCGACGTACTCCTCGCCGGTCTCCTCGCCGGTCTCCTCGCCGGTCTCCTCGTCGCCGTCGCGGTGCCAGGGCCGGGACCACGCGTCGCCGTGGTCAGGGGTGCCGCGTACGGTCGGGACGCACTCCTCCAGGCCCCCGGCATCGGCGAAGGCGTCGCCCGGCGCGACGAGGGGACGGCGCGGCTCGTCGCGGCTCCACAGCCACTCCCGGCCGCCCACGCGCAGCGAGGTCCAGCGTCCGCCGTGCGCGCGGTCGGTCTCGGCGCGGACCGGCACGCTCACCATTCCGCGAACGAGCCGTCGCCGTGCCGCCAGACCGGGTTGCGCCAGGCGTGCCCGGTCCGGTCGGCGGCGCGTACGGCGTTCTCGTCGATCGTGACGCCGAGTCCGGGCAGCTCGGTGCGGTGGGCGTGGCCGTCGACAAAACGGAACGGCTCGGTGTCCATGACGTACGACAGCAGGTCCGCGTCCTTGTTGTAGTGCAGGCCCCTGCTCTGCTCCTGGATGAGGAAGTTCGGTGTGCAGAAGGCGACTTGCAGGCTGGCGGCCAGCGCGATCGGGCCGAGCGGGCAGTGCGGCGCCAACTGCGCTCCGTAGGTGTCGGCGAGCGAGGCGATGCGGTGCACCTCCGAGACGCCGCCGGCGTGCGAGAGGTCGGGCTGGGCGACGGCGATCCCGGCGGTGAGCGCGGGCAGGAACTCGGCCCGTCCGTAGAGCCGTTCACCGGTCGCGATGGGCACGGAGCTGGACGCGACAAGCCCGGCCAGCAGATGTCCGTGCTCGGGCAACAACGGCTCCTCCACGAACAGCGGGTGCAGCGGCGCCAGTTCGGACAGCACCCGGCGGGCGCCCGCCGGGCTGAACCGGCCGTGGAAGTCCACGGCGACGTCCCGGTGCGGACCGAGGGCGGCGCGCGCCGCCGCCACCCGCTCGACCACGGCGGCCGTCTCGGCGGGGCTGGTGATCGGGGACGTACGCCCGGCGGCGTTCATCTTCACGGCGGTGAAGCCCGCCTCGACCTGTGCGGTGACCTCCTCGGTGAGCCGGGCGGGTTCGTCGCCGCCGACCCACGCGTACACCCGCACCCGGTCCCTGACGGGGCCGCCGAGCAGGGCGTGCACCGGGGCGCCGTACGTCTTGCCCGCGATGTCCCACAGCGCCTGGTCGATCCCGGCGACGGCGCTGGAGAGCACCGGGCCGCCCCGGTAGAAGCCGCCCTTGGCCATGACCTGCCAGTGGTCCTGGATACGCGACGGGTCCTGGCCGACCAGGTATTCGGCGAGGACGTCCACGGCCGCCCGTACGACCTCCGCCCGGCCCTCGACCACGGGCTCGCCCCAGCCGACGGTGCCGTCGTCCGTCTCGATACGGCAGAACAGCCAGCGGGGCGGGACGAGGAACGTCTCCACGCGCACGATCTTCACTTGGCCTCGGGGCCTTTCGTCTCGGGAACGTCGGCCGGGCCGGACGTCCCGTGCACCTTGTCGAGGTCGCGGACCGCCTGGTCGAGCAGTGCCCGCATGGCCCGCTGGGCGGCGTCCGGGTCCTGGGCGCGTACGGCGTCCAGGACGGCGCGGTGGCTGGGCACCGGGTCCTCGCCGTGCGGTGAGGAGTGCACGATCCGGTCGCGGTGGGCGAGACCGGACTCGATGACCATCTCCATGCGTGTCAGCAGTTCGTTGTGGGTGGCGGCGAGGAGCGCGCGGTGGAAGGCGAGGTCGGCCTCGACCGCGTGCGCGGCTCCGCCGTCCCCCTCCCCCATCCGCGTCAACGCCGCTTCCAGCGCGGCGAGATCGGCGTCGGTGCGCCGCTCGGCCGCGAGCCGGACGGCGGCCGGTTCGACGATGCCGCGCACCTCGCCGAGGTTGCGCAGCAGGGCCAGGTCGGCGCCGGCGCTGGTCCCTTCGGCGAACTGCCAGCGCAGGACGTCGGCGTCGAGCAGGTTCCAGTCCGCGCGGGATCTGACGAACGTCCCCCGGCGCTGCCGCGCGTCGACCATTCCCTTGGCCGCGAGCACTTTCAGCGACTCGCGCAGGGCGGTCAGGCTGACGTCCAACTCGCGCTGCAGTTCCACGAGATCGAGGGTGGATCCCTCGGGGATCTCGCCGCTGAGCACCCGGCGCGCGAGAGTCTCCACGGTCTGGCCGTGCACTCCGCGGCGCGCGTATGGCGTCATGTGTCGTTCTGCCTTTCTGCTGGTCGTTCGTGGGCGGCGGTGGGTCGCGTGGTCAGGCCGATGACTTCACGACACTCCATCCGCCGTCCACGAGCAGACTCGATCCGGTGATGTAGGACGCCTCGTCGGCCGCCAGGAAGGCGATGGCCGCCGCGACCTCCTCGGGGGTGCCGAAGCGGCGCGCCGCCGTGCCCTCGACGCTGAGGGCGCGGTCCGCCGGTGGCACCCGGTCCCAGGCGGCGGTGAGGATCGGGCCCGGCAGTACGGCGTTGACGCGTATCTGCGGTCCGTACTCGACGGCGAGCTGTCCGCAGAGCGAGAGCAGCGCGCCTTTACTCGCCGCGTAGGCGGGGTGGCCGGGGATGCCCATGCGCGCGTGGACGGAGGACGTCAGCACCACGGCGCCGTGGTGGGCGCGCAGATCGGGCAGGACGGCGCGGAAGCCGAGGAAGGCGCCGGTGAGGTTGACGGCGAGCTGGCGTTCCCACGAGGCGAGGGTCGTCTCGTGGGCAGGGCTGACATCCACGGTGTAGGCGTTGCTGACAAGGACGCCGACGGGGCCGCGGCGGTGCGCGGCGGCCACGACGCGGTCCCAGTCGTCCTGTTCGGCGACATCGGCCCGTACGAAGTCCGCTCGGCCCCCCTTGTCGCGGATACCGGCGGCGACGAACTCGCCGTGCACGGTGTCGATGTCGGCGAGGATCACGGCGGCGCCCTCGGCGGCGAGGCGGGAGGCTGCGGCGGCCCCGATGCCCGACGCGGCTCCGGTGACCACGGCGACGCGGTCGTGGAAGCGGGCTGGTGCGTTCATGGTGCGGGTCGTCTCCTCGGGGTGCGGGGCCGCCGTCCGGCGTCCTGGGCGACTGTAGTGAGCGTGCGGGTCATGGGGTCGCGGCCGCCGGTCCGCCGGGGGCCAGCTCGGTGAGGACCACGAGTTCGGCGTCGTGGTCGGCGGTCCAGTGGAACGGCAGCCCCGTGTGCAGGAGATACCCGCCGCCGTACGCCGTACCGGACGCCTCGTCCAGGTAGTCGGCCGCCGCGTCGAGGCCGCGCAGCCGCAGCCGGGCCGGGCGTCCCGGCACCAGCGGTGCGCCGTCGAGGGGGCCGGTGTTCCAGGCGGTGACGACGGTGCGGGCACCGGCGCCCGATCCCCGCCCGTCTTCGTCGTACTGCACTCCGCAGGTCGGCTCGGCGGGTGAGTTCAGCAGCCGGATCTCGCCGTGGTGGACGATGTCGCGGATCTCCTTGTAGCGGGCCACCCAGCGCGCGGCCTCGGCGCGCTGGGCGTCCGTCCACTTCCGGATGTCGGCCCCGATGCCCAGGACACCGGACATGGCGCTGACGAAGCGGAAGGCGAGCGAGCGCGGCCGTGGGTCGAAGATTCCCGGCGCGTCGGTCACCCAGGAACTCATCGTGTGCGGGGCGTGGGCGTGCAGGTAGCCGTACTGGGTCGTGAGCCGGTCCAGTGGCGCGGTGTTGTCGCTGGGCCAGAGCACGTCCGTACGGGCGAGTGTGGCGTGGTCGATCCTGCCGCCGCCGCCCGCGCAGCCCTCGACGGTGACGTGCGGGTGCGCGGTCCGCAGATGGTCGAGTACGCGGAGGTAGCCGGTGACATGGGCGGCGTCGAGGTCCTGGCTCTCGACGGGGCGCGGGTCGCCGGGCCGGCCGCGTTCGGTCGGTGGGCGGTTCATGTCCCACTTGAGATAGCTGATGGCGTACGTGCCGAGCAGCCGGTCCAGCGTGCCGATGACGAAGTCCTGGACGTCGGTGCGGCCGAGGTCCAGCAGGAGCTGGTTGCGTACGAGCGTGACCGGGCGGCCGTCGACGCGGTAGACCCACTCGGGGTGTTCGGTGTGCGGGGCGGAGCCGGGGCTGACCGCCTCCGGTTCCACCCAGAGTCCGAAGTCCAGTCCCAGCTCCCGCACTTGGGCGATGAACCGGTCGAATCCGGCGGGGAACTTGGCCGGGTCGGGATACCAGTCGCCGAGGCCGCCCGTGTCGTCGTCACGGCCGGTGAACCAGCCGTCGTCGACGACGAACAGCTCGGCGCCGAGGCCGGCGGCGAGGCGCGCCAGCTCCAGTTGCCCGGTGGCCTCGACGTCGAAGCCGGTGGCCTCCCAGGAGTTGTAGAGCACCTGGCGCGGCCGGTGCAGCCGCTCGCCGGAGAGGTGGCGTTCGTAGCGGTGCCAGACCCGGGCGAGCCCTTCGAGCCCGTCCGGGCTGAAGGCGCAGGCGAGCCGGGGGGTGGTGAGCGTGGCACCGGGCGCGAGGCGTACGGCGCTCTCGTGGGGCAGCCGGCCCGCCCGGACGCGCAGGGCGCCGCCCGGCTCGGCGTCGGCGGTGATGCGCCAACTGCCGGGCCATTCAAGGGCGATGCCATAGGTGGGGGTGGCGCCCTCGGTCGGGTGCGCCGCGTCCTGGACGGCGAGCCACGGTGCGTACGCGTGGCCGGGGACAGCTTGGGCACTGGCCAACTCGAAGCGGCCACGGGTGAGTTCGAGCTGGGTGCGGCGGAATTCCTGCGACCACTGGCCGCAGAGGTAGGTGAGCCGCGCGGTGTCGGTGACGGGAATGTTCACGGCCGCCGAGTCGAAGCGTTCCAGGCGCAGTTCGGCGTCGCCCGTGCAGGTCAGTTCGGTCCAGCGGAGGATCACGTCGGTGCCGGGGACACTCTCGTAGCACAGCGTCGTGGTCAGTCCGAGGGTGTCGTCGGTGAAGACGAGACGCAGCGCGCGGTCACCGTCGGCGCTCGCGCCGGTGAAGCGCCACCACACGCCGCGCTCCTCGCCGGGGCGCTGCGCGACGAGGTCGGCGCCGGTGAACGGCCTTGGCCCGTACGGGATGTACTCGGCGGGGGCGGCGTCGGCAGGGGTGATGAAGTGTGTACGGCGCGACCAGTCGACGGGGGACGGTCCCCGCTCGGCGCCGTGCGGGCCCCAGGCGGCGAGTTCGGCCCACCCCTCGCCGGGGGCGAGGGTGACGGCGTACACGGTGTGCTCGGTGCGCAGCAACCATGGCTCGTGCGGGGTCATTTGACCGCTCCCAGATTGAGGCCGGCCACGAAGTGGCGCTGGAATCGCAGGAATACGACGACGGTCGGGGCCGCCGCGATGACGGAGCCCGCCGCGATCACGTTCCACATGGACACATACTGACCTTGGAGGCCGATGAGCGACGCGGTGATCGGCATCTGGCTGTCGGTCCTCAGGACGGTGATGGCCCACAGCAGATCGTTGAAGATCCAGGTGAAGGAGAGGGCGCTCAGCGCGGCGAGCGCGGGCCTGGTCAGCGGTAGCACGATGCGGGAGTAGATCTGCCAGGGGCTCGCGCCGTCGATCACCGCCGCCTGCTGGATCTCGACGGGGATGGACCGCATGAAGCCGTGGAGGACGAAGACGTAGAAGCCGACGCCGAAGCCGATCTGCACCCCGATGAGCGCGTACAGCGTGTCGTACAGGCCCAGTGTCTCGGTGATGCGGGAGACGGGGATGAGCAGGATCTGCGGCGGCAGCAGATTGCCGCCGAGCATGAGGAGCAACAGCGTGCGGCGCAGGGGCAGTTCGTAGCGGCTGAGGGCGAAGGCGGCCGTCGAGGCGAGCGCGAGGGTGGCGAGCACGGTCGGCACGGTGACGAGCATGCTGTTGATCAGCGCCCGCTGCTGACCGCCGTCGACCCATGCCTGACGGAAGCCGTCGAGGGTGAAGGAGTGCGGCAGGGCGCCGAGCCCGTTGGCGGCGATGTCGTCGAACGAGCGGACGCTGGTGACCAGTACGAGTGCGATGGGCAGCAGCCACAGCGCGGACAGGGTGCCGGCGCCGAGGTGGAAGCCTGCGGTCGCGAGCTTGCGGCGAGTGGCCGAGGTGGGTCCTGAGGTGGCGGACATCAGTCGGCCTCCCGGAAGGCTCGGACGAGGTAGGAGGCGATGACCCCGAAGGCCAGCACGAAGATCACGACCGCGAGGGCGGAGCCGTAGCCCAGTCGCAGCGACTGGAAGGCGGTGGAGTACATGTAGGTGGAGAGCAGTTCGGACGAGTGGTACGGGCCGCCACGGGTCAGCGCCCACACGACGTCGAACGAGCGCAGCGAGTCGATGACGATGACCGACAGGACGACGGCGTTGACGCCGCGCAGTTGCGGCAGGGTGATGTGCCTGAACCGCTGCCAGCGGTTCGCGCCGTCGACTTTCGACGCCTCGTGGAGCACCGGGTCGATGCCCTTGAGTCCGGCGATGTAGAGGATCATCACGTAGCCGATCTGGCGCCAGAGGGCGGGCACGATCACGGCGTACAGGGCGGTGTCCTGGTCGGCGAGCCAGGCGCGGGTGAGGCTGTCGAGACCGATGGCTTCCAGTGCCTGGTTGATCAGCCCGTCCGGCTGGTACATCGCCTGCCACACCAGGGCGGTGGCGACGAGCGAGAACACGACGGGCAGAAAGAGCGCGGCCCGGTAGAAGCCGACGCCGCGGCGCTCCTGCTGAAGGAGCAGCGCGGCGCCGAGGCCGAGGAGCGCGGAGAGCCCGCCGAACAGCAGCAGCCACAGGGCGGTGTCGAGCACGGCGGTACGGAAGACGGCGTCGCCGAACATCTCACGGAAGTTGCCAAGGCCGATGAAGCGGGGCGCGGAGACCCCGTCCCAGTCGGTCAGTGAGAGGTAGAAGCCCTGGACCGCCGGCCAGAACACCCAGAACGCCTCGGCGAGCAGGGGGACGAGGACGAAGGCGAGGACCACGGGCGGCACGCGGGTGGACCGATTACGGCGTGGTCGCTCGTTGTTCTCCGCCGGCCGCCCGCGCTCCTTCGCGGGTGTCTCGGTGACGACCGCCGACATCTCAGCGGCCCCAGATCTTCTGGGACTCGCGCTGCCAGGTGGTGAGGATGGAGCCGATCTCCTTGGGCTTGGCGAGGAAGCGGGTGAGCGCGGCGTCGGCGGGCGGCTGGAGGGCGTCGCTGGAGTCGCGGTTGAAGTACTGGGTGAGTTCGGCGGCGCCCTCGATCAGCGCACGGCCCTTCTTCACCAGGGCGGTTCCGCTGTCCTTGGCGTCGGGGTGGGTGGGCAGCGCGGTGCCGGAGGAGTTCTTGAGATAGATCTCCTGCGCCTCGGCGGTGGCGAGATAGCGCATCAGCTCCTTCACCTCGGCCTCGCGGCTGGTGCGGGCGCTGGCGAAGTAGCCGTCGGTGGGGGCCTCTTCGGCGAGGGGGACCTTGGGGTCGATGACCGGGAAGCGGAAGAAGTCGATGTCCGCCAACTGCTCCTTGGGGGCGGAGTCGGCGAAGAACGTGCCGATCAGCATCATCCCCGTACGGCCCTGGAGAAGCGCCGTGGTGGCGTCCTGGAAGGGCAGGGCGGTGCCGTTGGGGTCGAAGTAGGGCAGTGCCTCGCCCCAGCGGTCGAAGACCTTGCGGACCTCGGGGTCGTCGAACCGGTGCTTTCCGGCGAGGAGTTCGCGGTGGTAGGACGCGCCGTTGAGCCGGATGTTCAGATAGTCGAACCAGGAGGACGCCACCCAGGGGGTGTTACCGCCCGCGCCCAGTCCGATCGGCGCGACTCCCTTGCCCTTGAGGGTGTCGCACAGGTCCAGGAACTCGTCCCAGGTCTTGGGCTCATCGACGCCCCATTTGGCGAAGTTCGACTTCCGGTAGAAGACACCCCACCAGTAGTAGGTGGTGGGGACGAAGACCTTCCGGCCGGCGGCGGAGGTGCACAGCTCGCTCAACGCCTTGGAGTATCCGGCCAGTTCGGGCCCGGACCAGATGTCGCCGACGTCGAGCAGCAGGTCTTTGGCCGCGTACGACTCCGCGACCGAGCCGGGGTACCAGGTGTAGAGGTCCGGTGGGTTGGCGGAGGTGAGATAGGTCGGCAACTGGGTGCGGAAGGTCTCGGAGGCGACGGTGTTGAGCTTGGCCTTCGCGCCGCCCTCCTCGCCGAAGCTCTCGACGACCTTCTCCATGGCCTTCTTGGCCTGGGGCGAGGAGAGGTTGGACTGGAGGGTGACGTCACCGCCCGACTCGCTCTTGCCGGTCGATCCCGAGGTGACGCAGCCGCTCAGGAGCGCGGCGGCGCCCACGGCGCCGGTGCCGGCGAGGAACTGGCGGCGGCCGGGTGGTGAGGCGAGCGGTGAGGTCGGGGTTGTGGGCGGGGCTGTGGGTGGGGTGGCCATGGGTGAACTCCCTTTCGGGCAGTGCGGGTTGGGACAGTGCGATACGTCGCTCGGGCCGGGGCCGCGGTCACCCGGCCGGGAAGCCGGTCTGGTGGACGCGGCCGTCGACGCCCCGGAAGGCGGCCAGTACGGTGCCGCCGGGTCCGGCGGTCGCGCCGAGCGCGCCGTCGAAGACGCCGCTCACGAACTCCTCGCGCGCCGACCAGCCACCCCAGGTCCCCTCTGCGTTGCCGTACGCGCGCTGCCAGAGCGTGTAGTCCCCGGCCCGTGCGTACAGCCGCACCCCGCCGTCCACCGCGACGAGCGTCGGGCTGCCGCTGACGGTCCCGCCCAGCGACGTCCACGCCGACCAGGTGCCGGCCGTGTCCCGTACCCGCCACCACACCGCGTCCTCGGCGGTACGTACGGCGACATGTGTCCGGCCCGCCTCGTCCACGACGGCGGACGGCCGCCCGTACACGGTCCGGCCCTCGGGCGCGCCCAGCGTCGTCCATCCGGAGCGCGGGCCACGGGCCCGGATCTGTCCGTCCTCGTCGTGGGCGAGGAGTGTCCACCGGTCGGCGCTCTCGAAGGCGACGGACGGCGCGTCGGCGAGGCTCCCGCCGAGCTTCTGCCAGCGTCCCCACCGCCCGTCCGTGAAGGCGCGCCGGTACGCCGCGTCGTCGGTGCCGCGTACGAAGACGTCGATCCGGCCCGGCTCGGCGGGGGAGGTGTAGGCGGCGGGCTGGCCGAGGATCCGGCCGTGTGTCGGGCCGCCGAGGTCGGTCGTACGGGAGGTCGTAGAGGTCGTAGGGGAGGTCGTACGGGACGGCCAGTGGCCGTCACGCCCGCTCGTCTGCCGCAGTGAGCCGTCCGCGCCCCGCGTGAACGCCGTCAGTCGGTCGCCGTCGCGCACCAGCGCGGGGCTCGCGGTGGAGCGCGTACCGAGTGCGGCGCCGGGAGCGTCGTCCCGGCCGCCGAGTGTGAGGAAGGCGGTGCCGTGCGCGGGGACGGTGACGCTGTACGAGCCGGTGTGCGTGCCCCGGTCGGCGCGGGCGCGCACGTCCCGTACGGAGACCTCGCCCGTCAGTCCGGCGTCCGCGAAGGTCACGGTGCGGGTCGCGGCCTTGTCCGAGCGGTTGAGGAGGACGACCGCCCGCTTGCCCGCGCCCTTGAGGGTCTTGCTGTAGACGTCGCCGGTGGTGTCGGTGGCGACGCGTACCCCCTGGACGGCGAGCGGGTCCTGGTCGACGGCGATGATCTCCGGGTTGCGCAGGGTGTCGGTCATCGACCGCGACAGGGTGCGCGGGTCGGAGCCGATGATCAGGGGTGAGCCCATCACGGCCCACATGACGAGCTGGGTGGTGGACTCCTCCTCGGTCAGCTCGTACGAGCCGTCGGCCAGTTCGCGGGTCGGGATGAGGTAGTCGGGGTCGTTGTAGCGGCCCGGACCCTGGGCCTCGGGGTGCCAGGCGTTGGCGTCCATGTTGCGCAGGATGTTGGCCCACTGGCCGGTGGAGGGGGTGCCGAAGGCGACGTCGGTGCCGGTACGCCAGGAGTCACCGGTCCTCGGCCCGTAGACGTAGGTGTTGTGCGCGTCCTGCTCGGGGGTGTGCGGGATGCCCCAGTCGTCGGTCAGCGGGTTGCAGAGATTGAGCAGCATCGGGCGGCCGGACTTCGCCACGGCGTCGCTGAACTGCTTGAAGGCGGGCCCGGGATCGAGCTTCGCGCTGATTCCGCAGAGGAAGTCGACCTTGACGGCGTCGATCTTCCAGTCGGCGAACTGCCGCGCGTCCTCGGTGTAATGGCCTCGGCTGCCGAGCCCGCAGCTCTTGCCGCCGTCGTAGGTGCCCGCGTCGGTGTAGATGCCGGCTCTGAGTCCGCGCTCGTGCAGATACGTCACCAGGGCGGGGATGCCGGAGGGGAAGCGGCCGGGGTGCGCGGCCAGCCGGCCCTCGCTGTCGCGCGGGGTGTCGGCCTGCCAGCCGCCGTCGAGCCAGACGATGTCGTAACCGCTGTCCCTGAGCCCGCTGCTGACGAGATGGTCGGCGACCGACCTGACCTCCTGCTCGGTGGGGGCGCCGAGGCCGTAGTAGGTGTTCCAGCCCATGTACGGCGTGGGGGCGAGGCCGCTGTCGTAGTACGTGGGGGCGCCCTGGTCGACGGCCTGGCCGGCGGGCCGGTCCACGGCCTGGGCCGGCGGCCGGTCCACTGCCTGCGCGGAAGGCACGGTCACCACCGCGAACAGCGCGGCGAGGACGGCGGCCACCGTGGCCCGATGCGAAGTCACTGATGTCTCCCGGGGGTTGGGGTCACGACGAAGACTGTCGCCGCGCTCCCCGACCCTGTCAATGATTATTACTAATTAATCTAAACAAGTGGCTGGACGGGCCATCGATCTCGCGGGACCGGCCGTCTGTCCGTATACCGATCACATAGGCTCGACCGCACCATGAAGAACAACCACACATCGCTCGGTCCCAAGGCCGACAAAGAGACGGTGCGCCGGCACAATCTGAGCCTGGTGCTGCGCGCCGTGCGGGACGAGGGCGAGGCGACCAGGGCCGGTGTGGCGGCGCGGGTCGGACTGACCCGGGCCGCGGTGTCCTCGCTGGTCGAGCAGTTGCTGGACAGCGGATTCCTCTCCGAGTCCGGCAAGACGTTCAGCGGGCAGGCCGGGCGGCCCGGCACCGTACTGAAAGTGACGCGCTCCGGCCCCGCCGGCATCGGCGTCGAGATCAACATCGACTACATCTCGGTGTGCGTGGTCGACCTGTCGGGCACCGACCGCGTACGGCTCACCGAACACCTCGACAACCGCGGCGCGGCGCCCGCCGAAGTCCTCGCCCGTGGCGCCCGGATCGCCGCGCGCACCCTCGACTCGGCCGCCGAACAGGACCTCTCGCCGGTCGGTGTGCAGCTCGCGCTGCCCGGTCTGGTCTCGGGAGGTACGGTCCGCCAGGCGCCGAACCTGGGCTGGAACCGGGTGCCCGCCGAGGAGTTGTTCGCGCGGGCGCTGGCCGAGTCGGATCCCTCCGCGACGCCGCTGCCGGTGCGTTCGGAGAACGAGGCCAATCTCGCGGCACTCGCCGAGCTGTGGTTCGGCGGCCTGGGCGGGATTCGCAGCTTCCTCTATCTGTCGGGCGAGATCGGCGTCGGCGGCGCGCTGGTGCTCGACGGTGAACTGCTGCGCGGCGCCAACGGGTTCGCCGGTGAGATCGGCCATGTCGTCGTGGACGCCGACGGGCCGCTGTGCCGGTGCGGCTCCCGTGGCTGTCTGGAGCAGTACGCGGGCCAGTCGGCGCTCCTGCGGGGCGCGGGGCTCGACGAGAACGCCGGGGTGCCGGGCGTCGCGGAGCTGGAGGCGCTGGCCAGGGCCGGCGACGAGCGGGCGATCGCCGCGATCGGCGAGGCCGGCCGGATGGTGGGCCGGGTCCTGTCGGGCGCGGTGAATCTCTTCGACCCCGACGCGGTGGTGCTCGGCGGGATCTACCGGAGCCTGATGCCGTGGCTGTCGCCGCCCGCCGACGGCGAGTTGACCGACCGGGTGGTCTCCGGCCTGTGGCCGCGCGACAGCGGCCGGCTACGCGCGTCATCCTCGGCGGGAGACGCGGCGCGGGGCGCTGCGGCGCTGGTGGTCCGCGCGGTGCTCGCGGACCCGGTGGCGTACGCGGACCGCACGAGCGCGTAGCGCGGCGGCGCGGTGGGCGGGGCGGGGTTCGGGGACGGGTCGGACCACGGTCGGACCACGGTCGGCTCGTCGGTCAATCGGTGGGCCGGCGTGCCCGGTTCGCCTCACGAAGGGCCTGCCAGGCGTCCGCCACGGGACCGAGGTGCCCGAGCTTTCTTCTCGTTCATGGCCTGCTCCCTGGTGTCGAGGTGCGGCTGCCCGGCCGATGGCGACCACCGGCCGCTGTCGGCCACCGGCTGCTGTCGGCCGGGCGGCCCGGCCTCACTTCAGGTGTCGGCCGAAGAACCGGTTCCCGTCGTCCACCTCGAACCACGGGGTGCCGGTGTGCCCGCCCGGATTGGCGTGCAGCGTCTTCTCCTTGGTACCGAAGGCGTCGAACAGGTCCAGGGCCCGTTGCCGGGGATTCCCCTCGTCGTCCCACTGGAGCAGCATCAGCAGCGGGACGGTGACCTGCCGGGCCTCCTCGCGCTGGGCGCGGGGCACGTAACCCCCGGCGAAGAAGGCGGCGGCCACGACGCGCGGCTCGACCACCGCCAGCCGGACGCCGAGGGCCATCCACCCGGAGTACCCGACCGGGCCGCCGATCTCGGGCAGCGCGAGGAGGGCGTCCAGGGTGGTCCGCCATTCCGGGACCGCCTTGCCGACCAGCGGGCCGACAAGGGACTCGAAGATCTCATCGACCGGCTCGCCGGCCCGCATCGCCCGCCGGAGATCGGCGCGTGCCTGTTCGTCGGCGGCGGAACGTGGCCGGTCGCCGCACCCGGCGGCGTCGATGGTGGCCACCGCGTAGCCGTACGCCGCGGTGATCCGGGCGCGGGCCACCAGCCGGGGCTGCGCCTTGGGCAGGCCGTTGTTGTGGGCCATCAGGATCAGCGGGCTCGGCGGGGTCGGCGCGGCGGATGCGGGCGTCCACAGGGTGCCGGGGATCTCGCCGAGGGTGAATTCGCGTTCGAGGACGCCGTCGTCGAGGCGCTGCTCGGAAGTGAATCGCATGGTCGTGCCTTTCGGGAGTGCGCTTGAACGGCGCTCCCGGACGACCTATCGCCCGACCGTGACCCCGGAGGGGAGCACCCATGTCGATACTGCGTTCACGGGTACCACCTCCTCGTTCTCTCGCACGGCCTTTGGAAAGCTAGCAGTGGCCGCCGGGGTCCGCCAACGGTTTTCGCGGCACCCGGCATCCGGGCAGCCCGTCGATGGCCGGCTCTCCTCCACGTACACATGCACGCACACACGTACACGTACACGTACAAGCACACGTACAAGCACTCGCGCACGCGGGGCGACCGGCGGTGGGTCCGCCCCGCGTGCGCGGCTGTGTCAGGACACGTTCGTCTCAGTGCCGGGTCAGCGGGCGCCCAGGAGGTGGTCCATGGCGAGCTGGTCGAGGTGTTCGAACGCCATGCCGCGGCTCGCCGCGGCGGCCACGTCGAAGTCCTCGTACGCGCCCCGGTCGGCCAGCAGGCCGGCCACCCCGTCGGCGGCGGTCGGCTGCGCCAGTTCGTCCAGCCGCGCCGCGCGCAGCGCCTCCCGCACCTGCGGGTCCGCGCGGAACGAGGCGGCGCGCTCCTTCAGGATCAGATAGTTGCGCATGCATCCGGCGGCGGACGCCCACACCCCGTCGAAGTCCTCGGTGCGCGGCGGCTTGAAGTCGAAGTGCCGCGAGCCTTCCCAGCCCGCCGTCTCCAACAGGTCCACCAGCCAGAACGCGGCACGCAGATCACCGGCGCCGAAGCGCAGGTCCTGGTCGTAGCGGGTGCCGTGCTGGCCGTTGAGGTCGATGTGAAAGAGCTTGCCCGCCCACAGGGCCTGGGCGATGGCGTGCGGGAAGTTCAGCCCGGCCATCTGCTCGTGGCCGACCTCGGGGTTGACGCCGTACAGCTCGGGGCGCTCCAGGCGCTCGATGAAGGCGAGCGCGTGGCCGACGGTCGGCAGCAGGATGTCGCCGCGCGGCTCGTTGGGCTTGGGCTCGATGGCGAACTTGATGTCGTACCCCTGCGACACGACGTACTCGCCCAGCAGGTCGAAGCCTTCCTTCATCCGGTCGAGCGCCAGGCGCACGTCCTTGGCACCGCCGGACTCCGCGCCCTCCCGGCCGCCCCAGGCGACGAACCTCTTGGCGCCCAGCTCGGCGGCGAGGTCGAGATTGCGCAGGGTCTTACGCAGCGCGAAGCGGCGGACGTCACGGTCGTTGGCCGTGAAGCCGCCGTCCTTGAAGACGGGGTGGGTGAAGAGGTTGGTGGTCACCATGGGGACGACGAGTCCGGTGGTGTCCAGCGCCTGGCGGAAGCGCTTGATGTGCGCCTCGCGCTCGGCGTCCGACGAGCCGAAGGGGATCAGGTCGTCGTCGTGGAAGGTCACTCCGTACGCGCCCAGTTCGGCGAGGTGCTGTACCGACTCGGTGGGATCGAGCGCCGGGCGCGTCGCGTCTCCGAACGGGTCTCTGCCTTGCCAACCGACCGTCCACAGACCGAAGCTGAACTTGTCCGCGGGGGTCGGAGTGAAGCGTTCCGTCATATCTTTGGCCGCCTTCGATACCTCAGGTCCGGCAGGTGCAGACCTTTTTGTTTCCTGACATGACTAATAATGCACCTCCGGGTGGGAACGGAAAAGACCCCGTGTTCGCCCAACACCGTCCGGAGCGTCGAATGCCGCTTTGGGCAAGGAAATGACGCCCATCCCTGCTGGATGCACGACAACATCACGTAATTTGTTGGCCTGCGGTCAAAATCCCGCCGCGAGCCCGGATACAGGAAGAGGTACGAGCGTGCCGCACAGCCAGGTGGTCATCGGCGTCGACAGCTCCACCCAGTCGACCAAGGCGGCGTTCACCGACGCGGCGACCGGACGGCTGCTCGCCGTCGGGCGCGCGCCGCACCGGGTGACCGGAGAGGCCGGGGCGCGGGAGACCGACCCGGAGGTGTGGTGGCAGGCGCTGCGCGAGGCCGTCGCCATGGGGCTCAAGGAGTCCGGCGTACCGGCGTCCGCCGTCACGGGCATAGCGGTCGCCGGCCAGCAGCACGGACTGGTGGTGCTCGACACGGCCGGGAAGCCGCTGCGGCCCGCCCTGCTGTGGAACGACACCCGCTCCGCCCCGCAGGCCGCCGCGCTCACCGAGGCGCTGGGCGGGCCCGACGCCTGGATCGCCAGGACCGGATCCGTGCCCGTCGCGTCGATGACTGCGGCGAAGTGGCAGTGGCTCCGCGAGAACGATCCCGGCTCCGCCGACGCGGCGGCGGCCGTCCGGCTGCCGCACGACTTCCTGACCGAACGCCTCGCCGGCACGGCGGCCACCGACCCCGGCGACGCGTCGGGCACCTGCTGGTACTCCACGGCGAGTGGGGCGTACGACCCCGAACTGCTCGCGCTCGTCGGCCTCGACGAGTCGCTGCTGCCCACCGTCGCCCCGACCGGCGCCGCGCGGGTCGGCTCGCTGACCTCCTCCGCCGCCGAGCAGTTGGGGCTGCCCGCCGGTATCGCGGTCGCCGCCGGGACCGGCGACAACATGAGCGCGGCCGTCGGCCTCGGCCTCGGCGGCGCCGGGCTGCTGGACCACCCCGTGCTGAGCCTCGGCACCTCGGGCACGGTCTTCGCCGCCACGCGCACCAGGCCCGCGTCGGCGGCGCTGTCCGGGTTCGCGGCGGCCGACGGTACGTTCCTGCCGCTGGGCTGCACCCTGAACTGCACGCTCGCCGTCGACAAGGTCGCCGAACTGCTGCGCCTGGACCGCGAGGACGCGGCGCCCGGCGGCGAGGCGGTGCTGCTGCCGTACCTCGACGGCGAACGCACCCCCGACCTGCCGACCGCCTCCGGCCTGCTGACGGGGCTGCGGCACGACACGACGCCGCAGCAGTTGCTCGGCGCGGCGTACGAGGGCGCGGCGTACACGGTCCTGCGCGCCCTGGACGAGGTCCTGCGCGCCTGCGGCCTCGATCCGGCGGACCCCGTGGCGGCGAACCGGCCGCTGCGGCTGGTGGGCGGCGGTGCCCAGGGTCGTACGTGGGTGGAGACCGTACGGCGCCTGTCCGGGCGTGCGGTGATCGTGCCGGAGAGCGGCGAACTGGTCGCCCTGGGCGCGGCGGCGCTGGCGGCGTCGGCCGCCGGCGGCGAGGACCCGGTGGCGATCGCCGCTTCCTGGAAGACCGGCGACGGTCCCGAACTGCCGCCGGTGGCACGGGACATGGAGACATGGGAGCGCGTCGGCTCGGTGCTGGACCGGGCGGCGCCGAGCCTGCTGTCGTAGGGAGGCGTTGGGCGGCGCCGGACGGCGTCGGGGCGCGACGGGACTGGCGGGGCGGGTGGGACACGGGGCGGTGCGGAGGTGCGGCGGCACCCCGCCCGCCCCGCCGATTCGTGGCTCACATGGCCCTCTTGATGGTGGGTCGGCAACAGTCCTACCCTGCGATCCGCGCGGCGTCGCCGCGTGCCGGAGGAGGGACGAGACCCGCCCATGTCCGACGCACCGAACGACGACGCGCTCCACACCGCGCTGCCCGACGAGGACCTGCTCAAGGCCCTCGCCCCGTACACGGCCATGGGCGGCGGCGCGGGGGCCGCCCCCGGCCGGCTCCGGGACGTCACGCGCCGACAACTGGTGCGCTGTACGGTCGTCCGCTTCACGGAGCGACGCACCGAGACACAGCGGACGGCCTTCGGTACGAAGGATCTGTCGGCGCTGCCTCTTTACGAAGGCGCCCTCGCGGACCACCCGCTGTCGGCGCCCGAGAAGCCCGGCACACTCACCCTGCTCCGCGCGCACTCACATACGCCGGTGCCCTGCCCGTGCGACAACGGCACGCAGCAGTGCACCGGTTGCTCGGGCAGCGGCCGGCACGCGTGCACCTGCCGCAACGAGCCGCCCGCGTGCGACGTGTGCCTCGACGTCTCCCCCTGCACGGAGTGCGAGAAGAACGGCCGGCGTCGGACGCGTACGGCGAAGGTGCGCCCCGCCGCGACCGGTGCGCGCGCCACGTCACCCGGTGCGCGGCGAGTCACGTGCGCGGTGTGCGCGACCTCCGAGGCCGCGTGCCCCGGCTGCTCGGGGCGCGGCCGGGTCCGGTGCCGGCACTGCGAGGGCCGGGGACGCGAGACGTGCGGGCGCTGCTCGGGGACAGGTGTGCGCCCGCACGAGGTGTGCGGTGGCGAGGGCAGCATCACCCACTGGGTGGAGGGGACCGTGGCGTACGCGCACGAGACCGCCTCCCTGTCGCTGCCGAGGCCCGACTGGCCCGACAAGGTCCGCGAGCGGCTGGCCGCCACCGGGCGGTGGCAGTCGCACGACGTCCCGGCGGACGGCGCGTTACCCACCGGCGTCCACGACACGCACCGCGCGGCCCTGGCGAACCATCTGGGCGGCCGGAAGGCGGAGCTGTCCCGGCGGGTGACTCTGGAGACCTGCCCGCTGGCCCGCGTGGTGCTGATGGACGACCCCGAACCGGGTCTTCCACGTCTTCCCCGGCGAGCGGGGCCTCCAGGTCGTCTCGACCCTCTCGAACGGACTGAAACAGCGCCTGATCGCGGCCGGCGCGGTCATCGTCATCGTGGCGGTCCTGGTGCTGGCGGTGGCCCGCTGACCTGGCGGCGCGGGCCCGGTTCAGTCCCCGTTGCCGACAGCGGCGCGGGCCGCGTGGCGGAAGTCCTTGACCGCCCGGTACAGGGAACGCTCGCGCTCCTCGGCGAGCGCGGCATCGGTGAGTGCGGCGTCGTCGGCCGCGCCGGCGACGGCACCCGCGCGAGCGTTGGCGCCCATCCGTCCGACGACGCGGGCAAGCTCCTGCGACGCGTGGGTGACGCGCTCGGCGGCGGCCACGACGGAGTCGGGCCCCTCGATGATCACGATTTCGACGGCGCGGTGAACCTCGCGCGCCAGCGTGACGAAACGGCCGAGCTTCTCGTCGAGATCGACAACATCGACGGAATCGACAGCATCGACGGCATTGACGGAATCCGGGGCGCCCGGCCGCAGGGCCGCGCGGACGGCGTCCATGGCGATGTCCCGGTCGTGGAGCGCGCCGAGGTAGCCCACGTACGCGTCACGACGGTGCTGGCGGCGCCACTGGTCACGCTGCGCCCGCGCCTGGGAACGGCCGTTGACCAACGCGGCGCCCAACGTGGCGAGCGAACCGACCGCGGCGCCGAGCAGTGCGGCGAGTCCTGCGTCCATGGCCCCAGTCTGCCGCCGCGCCCGTGGGCGCCTCCGCGCACCCCCTGGACCGGGCTCAGCCCGTCGTCAGACCTGACGCCGAGTGTGTGAGCGCGTCAAGGACCGGGCGGATCAGCGGGTGGTGTTCCGCGCCCCTGCGGACGGCCGCGAAGACCCGGCGGGTGGCGGGCGGGCCGGACACCGAGCGTACGACCGTGCCCTTCAGTTCCATCCCGCGCAGCGCGGAGCGTGGCACGAGCGCCACTCCCGCGCCCGCGCCCGCGAGGGCGACCACCGCGCGGAAGTCGTCCGACGAATGCACCAGTCGCGGTTCGAAACCGGCCAACTCGCAGGCGAGGCGCATCACTTCGTGGCAGGGATTGCCGGGGTACGGGCTGATCCAGTCGCTGTCCGACAGTTCGGCGAGCGGCACCTCGATCTCGCGACACAGCGGATGCCCCTCGGGCAGGACCGCGTCGAACGGCTCGGCGTAGAGCGGTACGCGCGACAGCCGCGGGTCGTCCTCGGTGGGCGCGCCCCGGTACTCGACGGCCAGCGCCACGTCCGCCTGGCCGTCGAGCAGCAGCGGCAGGCTCTCGTCGCCCTCGGAGTCCCGTACCCGTACGCGGATGCCCGGGTCCGACGCGGCGAGCCGCGCGATGGCCGGGGCCAGCACCTCGGCGATCCCCGTGGCGAACGCGGCGACCGTGACCTCGCCGGCCACTCCGCCCGCGTACGCCGCCAGCTCCGCCTCGGCCCGCTCGAGCTGCGCGAGGACTTCGTGGGCGTGGGTGAGCAGGATCTCCCCGGCCGCCGTCAGCCGTACGCCCCGGCCGCTGCGGGTCAGCAGCGCGTGGCCGGTCTCCTGCTCCAGCGCGGCGAGCTGCTGGGAGACGGCGGACGGGGTCAGATACAGCGCCGCCGCCGCGGCGGTCACCGTACGGTGGTCCGCCACGGCTCGCAGGATGCGCAGACGCCGGGGGTCGATCATTCGCCCATAGTGCCAGGCCACAGCTTCTTCGGGCCGGGAGAGCGATGACCGGGCGCTCTTACGCCTCGAGCGCGTCCCGCGCGTCCACGAACGCCGCCACCGCCCGCCGGACGTCCGCCGTCGAGTGCGCCGCCGACAACTGCACGCGGATCCGGGCCTGTCCCATCGGGACGACGGGGTACGAGAACCCGATCACATACACGCCGCGCTCCAGCAGCAGCTCCGCCATCCGCCCGGCCTCGGCGGCGTCGCCGATCATGACGGGGGCGATGGCGTGGTCGCCGGGCAGGATCTCGAACCCGGCCGCCGTCATCTCCGTACGGAAGACGGCCGTGTTCGCGTTCAGCCGCTCGCGCAGCCCGTCCGCGCTCTCCAGCAGGTCGAGCACCTTGATCGAGGCGGCGGCGATCACCGGGGCGAGGGAGTTGGAGAAGAGGTACGGGCGCGAGCGCTGGCGCAGCAGGGCGACGATCTCGGCGCGCGCGGCGACGTAGCCGCCTGACGCGCCGCCGAGCGCCTTGCCGAGGGTGCCGGTGACGATGTCGACGCGGTCCATCACGCCGTGCAGTTCGGGGGTGCCCCGGCCGCCGGGGCCGACGAAGCCGACGGCGTGCGAGTCGTCCACCATCACCAGGGCGTCGTACCGGTCGGCGAGGTCGCAGATCTCGGCGAGGGGCGCGACGTAACCGTCCATGGAGAAGACGCCGTCCGTGACGACGAGGCGGCGGCGCGCGTCCTGCGCCTCCTTGAGGCGCGCTTCGAGTTCGGCGAGGTCGCGGTTGGCGTAGCGCAGCCGGCGGGCCTTGGACAGCCGGATGCCGTCGATGATGCTGGCGTGGTTGAGGGCGTCGGAGATGACCGCGTCCTCGGGGCCGAGAAGGGTCTCGAAGACGCCGCCGTTGGCGTCGAAGCAGGAGGAGTAGAGGATCGTGTCCTCCTGGCCGAGGAACGAGGAGAGGCGCTGCTCCAGCTCCTTGTGGATCTCCTGGGTGCCGCAGATGAAGCGTACGGAGGCCATGCCGTAACCCCAGCGGTCGAGCGCGTCCTTGGCGGCGGCGACGACCTCGGGGTGGTCGGCGAGACCGAGGTAGTTGTTGGCACAGAAGTTGAGGACGTCACCGGAGGCGACGGAGACGGCGGCGTTCTGCGGGGTGGTGAGGACGCGCTCGGGTTTGAAGAGACCGGCGTCGCGGATCTCGTCGAGGGTGGCACGGAGGTCGTCGCGGACGGACGCGTACATGCGGGGCTCCGGTGTGAGGAGGGAGGGAGGGTGAGCGGAGGCGGGAGCGGAGGCGGGGGAGGCGGCGGAGGCGGCGGCGGGGGGGCGGGGGCGGGAACGGCGTGGAGGTCAGGCCCAGTTGAGGATGATCTTGCCGCCGGTGGCCGTGGCCGCCTTGTCGAAGGCGGCGTCGAAGTCCTCGTAGCCGTAACCGCCGGTGATGACGGGCGCGAGGTCGAGGCCGCCTTCGAGCAGCACCGTCATCGCGTACCACGTCTCGTACATCTCGCGGCCGTAGATGCCCTTCACCGTGATCATCGAGGTGACGATCTTCGCCCAGTCGACGGCGAACTCCCGCGCGGGCAGCCCCAGCATGGCGATCCGGCCGCCGTGCGTCATGTTGTCGACCATGTCGCGCATCGCCTCCGGGCGACCGGACATCTCCAGGCCGATGTCGAAGCCTTCCTTGAGGCCGAGCTGTCGCTGGGCCTCCGCGATGCCGGTGCCGGGGGCCGAGACGTCGAGCGCGAGCGTGGCGCCGGCCTTGCGGGCGATCTCCAGGCGTTCGGGGCTGACGTCCGTGATCACGACGTTGCGCGCGCCGGCGTGCCGGGCGACGGCCGCCGCCATGATGCCGATCGGGCCGGCGCCGGTGATCAGCACGTCCTCGCCGACGAGGGGGAAGGTGAGCGCGGTGTGCACGGCGTTGCCGAACGGGTCGAAGATGGCCGCGATGTCGAGGTCCACGGGCGCGCGGTGGACCCAGACGTTCGACGCGGGCAGCGCGACGTACTCGGCGAACGCGCCGTCGCGGCCGACGCCGAGTCCGACCGTCCTGCGGCACAGATGTCTGCGCCCGGCCAGACAGTTACGACATTTGCCGCAGACCAAGTGCCCTTCGCCGCTCACGAGATCGCCGACGGCGATGTCCTGGACGTCGGCGCCGACGGACGCGACCTCGCCGACGAACTCGTGACCGAGGACGCGCGGCGCGCTGACGGCCTGCCGGGCCCAGTCGTCCCAGGCGCGGATATGCAGGTCGGTGCCGCAGATGCCGGTGCGGAGCACCTTGATGAGTACGTCCGAGGGGCCGGTCAGCGGCTCGGGCACGTCGGTGAGCCGGAGCCCCGGCTCGGCCGTCAGCTTCACAAGTGCCTTCATCGGGGCGGCTCCAGGCGGTACGGGTGCGGGTGCGGGTGCGGGTGGCGCTGATCGTTGTCGGCACCAAGATGCCGCCGCACCGACCGTTCAGTCCATCGAGGATTTCTTAAGCGGGTCGACAGCGGAGCTTCACGCCGGACAGCGAACTGGACAGTTGGCCGGATATGAATTCGACCACTTGTACGGAGTCGAGTGCGGCATCCGGGAGGTACGGCTCCGGTGTTGCCCCTACGATCGGTGCCCACCGCGAGTCACGAGTGGGAGTGAGCCAGCGTGAGCAGTCCGTTCAAGACCTCAGTGGTCAAGGCGGCACAGGCCGGGGACCGGTCGGCCAGGGACCGACTCGGCCACGAGTCGCTGCCCCTGGTCCACCAGCTCGTCGGCCACGCCCTGCACGGTCACCCGGATGTGGACGCCGTCGTGCGCGACACGGTGCGCCACGTCCTCGGCGGGCTGGGCGCGCTGCGCCGCCCGGCCGACTTCCGCGCGTATCTGGTCACCACCACGGTCGCCCGGATCCGGGAGCACGCGGACTATGTGTACGACCCGGCCCTCCCCCGCCCCGACTTCGACTTCGTGGATCTCATGATCAGCCGTCTCGGGCTGTCCGGTCAGCACCGGGAGGTGGCCGAGGCCACGCGCTGGGTGGACCGCGAGCACCACGCGCTGGTGGCGCTGTGGTGGCTGGAGACCGCCGGTGAGCTGACCCGGCCCGAGGTCTCCGCCGCCCTGGCCGCCCATCCCCAGCAGGTGGACGCGCGGGTCGAGCGGATGTGGCACGAACTGGACATCGCCCGCGTGGTGGTCCGCGCGCTGTCGGCGCGGCCACCGTGCGTCCTGCTGGAACAGCTCGTCGGCGGTTGGGACGGCATACCGTCCCCGCTCTGGCGCGAGCGAATATCCGGGCACACCTACGAGTGCACCGTCTGCTCCGGGTACGCGGCCGGTCTGGAGCCCGCCGACACCCTCGTGGCCGGCCTCGCGCCGGTACCGGTCGGCGACCGCCTGGACCCGTCGCCGTCCGCGCACCCGTCCGCGCACCCGTCCGACAACGGGGCCGGGAGCCGTACGCGGGCCAGGGACGCCCTGCGCCGCGAGCGGCGGGTGAGACGGCGCCGGGCGATCACCGTGACCGCCGCCGTCGCCGCGCTGCTCACCGCCGCCGGTGCCGCCCAGTACGTCACGGGTGAGCGGGACGAGGACGAGTCACGCGCGTCGTCCGCCGTCGAACCGGAAGCGCTGGAGCCCAAGTCGGCGTCGAGCCGTACGGCGGAGTCCGCCGGTCCGTCCCCCTCCCGCACCAGCGCGAGCCCGTCGCCCTCGCCGACCCGCTCGCCGTCCAAGAAGGCGGCCGAGCCGAGCAGGCCCGCGCCCGACCCGCGCCCCTCCACCACCGAGCCGGCCCCGAAACCCGATCCGACGCCGCCGGAGAACGACCCCAAGCCCGGCGGAGGCGACGGCGGTTTCGCCGAGCAGGTCACCACTCTCGTCAACTCCGAGCGTTCCAAGGCCGGTTGTGGCCCGGTGAGCGCCAACTCACAGTTGGCGACCGCCGCGCTGCGCCACTCCCAGGACATGGCGGCCAAGGGCTACTTCGACCACAACAGCCCGGACGGCAGGGACCCCGGCGACCGCATCACGGCGGCGGGCTACCGATGGACCACCTACGGCGAGAACATCGCCAAGGGGCAGCGGACGGCCGCCGAGGTGATGGAGGGCTGGATGAACAGCCCCGGCCACCGGGACAACATCCTGAACTGCGCCTTCAAGGAGATCGGTGTCGGCGTCCATGACGCGTCCGGCGGTCCGTGGTGGACCCAGGCGTTCGGCGCACGCGGCTGACAGCACCCACGCACTTCGTCTCGCCGCACCACCTGACAGTGACGTACCGGTCACGATCAGAACGTTTTCGGACAGGATCGAATCCGATCGGCGGGATACCGCCGGAACCGATCCCCTCCCCCACTGGCCGGGAACCGCACGACCGTGGCTGACGTGGGAGCCCGGCCGCATGGCCGCCCAGAGCGATCCCGGCCACTCCTCATATGGTCAATTCCCGCCATGCACGTGCCAGTTGCCCTGTTATTGACGTTCGGTCATGGGCATATACGCTCCATTCGAACACCCGAGCCCTACACCACACCGCACCAGATTCTCACCGAACCCGCCCTGCGCCTACATCTTTCCCAGGAGGCCGGTCATGACGTGCGTCGAGGAAAAGGTCCTGGCCCGGCAGCTTCCGGCCGTGCCGTTCTACTGTCCGGTGGAACCGGCCGTACATCCCGGCGTAGACGTCCTCAACGATCTCACCGTGGACTGGATGCTGCGGCAGAATCTCGATACCGACGACCAGCAGCGCAAGCGTCTCGCCGTCTGCGACTTCGGCGGACTGACGGCCTGGACGATGCCGTACGGGGAACTCGAACCCCTCACCCTGATGGCCAAATTCCATGCCGTGCTCTTCTCGCTCGACGACGGTGTCTGCGACGAGACCGACGCCACGGCCGACTCGATGGCCCAGGAGACCTCCCGCATCCTGCGCGCGGTCGAGGCCCCGGCCGCGAACTCCCGCGCCGACTCACCGCACACCGCCGCACTGCGCGCCCTGCGCACGGAGCTCGAGCGCTACGCCTCCGCCCAGCAGCTTCGCCGCTGGACGGACGCCATGCGCGTCTACACCTCGGGCCTGGTGTGGGAGGCGTCCTGGCGCCGAAGCGCCGAACTGCCGTCGCTCAACGACTACATCACCCTGTGGATGCGGGCCATCGGGATGGCACCGTCCACGGCGATGATCGAGATAGTCGGCGGATTCTCCGTACGGGACGAGGAGTTGGCGGACCCGCGCGTCCAGGCGCTCACCGAAATGGCCTGGACGCTGGTCAGTTGGGACAACGACCTCTACTCCCGGAACAAGGAACTGCTGCGGGCGGGCGACGACCTCAATCTGATCGACGTGCTCTGCCAGGAACTCGGCTGCGAGCCCCGTACGGCGCTGAGACACGCGGTGGCGATGCGCGACCGGGTGATGGTGCTCCACGGCCGGCTGAGCGAGCAGGTGCTCGCGGACGCGAGCGACGAACTGCGCGCCTACATAGAGGGGTTGGGGCAGTTCGTGCGGGGCCATCTGGACTGGGCCTCGGTCTGTCCCCGCTACTCGGTGCCGTCCGGTCCGGCGGCGGAACCGGGCGGCTGGTGGAAGCGCTACCCCTCCGACGCCGGCCGGGAGCCGCTGCCGATCCCCACGATCTCGTGGTGGTGGGAGCAACTGGACGTCGCCCGCTGACGCTGTCCGCGCCGCTCCCACCGCCGGCGGCGTCAGTAGCCGCGCCACCACCGCACCACTGCCCGCCACGCACGCGCCGGGGCGCCGGGCCCACGCTGCTGCGGGATCGCCCCGGCGGCGGGCGTCGGCTCCGTCTGCGCGGCGACGGGCGGCGGCACGGGCATCGGTACGGGCGTCGGTTCGGGCGCGGTGGCTGACGGCGGCGACCCGGCGGGCCGTCCCGGCACCGGTCGGGGCGACGCCACCTGCCACTCGGTGCGCGGCGCGTACCCCGGCGTGGCGGACGGCGGACCGGCGACATCCTGCGGCGGACGCGCGGCGAACGTCACCGGCAACTCCTTCAGATGCCGAGACATCAGAGACGCCGACCAGCGCAAGTCCTCCTCAGGAACGGCGAGTTGCAGATCCGGCAGCCGCAGCAGCAGCGCGTCGATGCCGGTGTCGGCGATCGCGCGCCCGATGTCCTGGCCGGGGCATTCGTGCGGGCCGCCGCTGAAGGCCAGATGGGCGCGGTTGCCCTGCATGGAGGCGTTGACGTCGGGCCGTACCACCGGGTCGACGTTGGCCGCGGCGATCCCGACGACCAGCGCGTCGCCCGCCTTGATCCGCTGCCCGCCCAACTCCGTGTCGCCCACGGCCCACCGGCCGAAGATGGTGGTGAACGGCGGCTCGTCCCAGAGGGTCTGCTCGACCGCCTCGGGCAGGGTCATATGGCCGCCGCTGAGCTGGGCGCGGAAGCGCGGGTCGGTGAGGACCATGCGGAGCACGTTGGCGATGAGGTTGGCCGTGGTCTCGTACGCGGCGATCAGCACCAGCCGCAGATGCTGGGCGACCTCCGCGTCCGTGAGCCCGGCCGGATGCTCCACGAGCCAGCTCGCGAAGTCCTCCTGGGGCGCCGCCCGGCGCCGGGCCACCAGCCGGTCCAGGGCGGCCATGACGTACGCGTTGCTCTCGACGGCAGTCTCGGTGCCCTTGATCATGTCGCGGGCCGCCTGGACGAGTTGTTCGCTGTACTCCTCGGGCATACCGAGGATCTGGATCATCACCATCATCGGCAGATGCTCGGCGAAGCGGCTGACGAGATCGGCCTTGCCGTCCTGGCAGAAGTCGTTGACGAGCCGGTTGCTGTAGCGGTTGATGAAGCGCCGTACACCCCGGTGGTCGATCCGGCCGATCGAGTCGGTGACGGCGCCGCGCAGCCGCTCGTGTTCGGCGCCGTCCGCGAAGACGCAGATGGGCTGCCAGGTGAAGACGGGCGCGAGGGGGTGGTCGGGCGGCACGCTGCCGTCGTTGACCGCGCGCCAGCGGCGGGAGTCCCGCGAGAACTGGGAAGGGGTACGGGTCATGTGCAGGTTCTCGCTGTGGCCGAGGACCAGCCAGGCGGGTACGTCGCCGTGCAGCAGGACCGGCGCCACCGAGCCGTGCTCGGCGCGCAGCTTCTCGTACAGGCCCATGGGGTCGTTCTCGGCCTCGGGGCCGTAGAGCCGCCGCAGCCCGGCGGGCGCCAGGTCGCCGAAGGCGTCGGCGACCATGCCGTGGGCCGGGCAGCCCGGCGGCGGCGCGGCGTGGTCGTCCGTTCCCGGCCGGTGCGAATAGGGCGTTGTCACGGTCACTCCAGGGATGGGAGTCGGGGGATGACGGGCTGAGGGGGGCAGGGGGGAAGATGAGACGGGGCTGAGGGGGATCAGGCCGGCAGCGCGAGCGAGTGCAGATAGCGCATGAGCGTCAGCAGCACATCGCGGCTCGAGGCCCGCAGACGCGCGTCGCAGTCGACCATCGGCACTTCTTCGGGCAGGTCGAGCGCGACGCGCAGCGCCTCGACGGGATGGCTCGGCGCGTCGGGGAAGGTGTTGACGGCGACGACGAACGGCACGCCGCGCTCCTCCAGCCGCCCGATCACGTCGAAGCTGACTTCGAGGCGGCGGGTGTCGACGAGGACGACGGCGCCGAGCGCGCCTTCGAAGAGGCCGTTCCAGAGGAACCAGAAACGTTCCTGACCGGGGGTGCCGAAGAGATACAGCACCAGTTGCTCGCTGATGCTGATCCGGCCGAAGTCCATGGCGACGGTGGTGGCCGTCTTGCTCTCCACCCCGGAGTTGTCGTCCACGCCGACGCCGGCCTGGGTCATGGTCTCTTCGGTGGTGAGCGGGCGGATCTCGCTCACCGATCCGACCATGGTGGTCTTGCCGACCCCGAATCCGCCCACGATCACGACCTTCACCGCGGATGTCGCCGTGGTGGGAAGTACGTCCTCGCTCCTGGGGCCTGTGATCGTGTCAGAGCTTCTGGAGTCCATGCATCACCGCTTCGAGAAGGGACCTGTCGGGGAGTGTGGCGCGGGCGACGGGCGCGCGGGACTCGACCAGATCGGTCGTGAGGAGGTCGGTCAGCAGGGCCGTCACCACGCTGAACGGCAGACGCAGATACGCCGACAGCTCCGCCACGGACAGCGGCGCCCCGCAGAGCCGCAGGATGGCGGCCTGTTCGGGCGGCACCGTCGGTGAGGGTGCCTCGCGCGCCACGATCATGGTGACGAGGTCGAGCGAGGCGCGCTTGGCGCCGTCCGGGCCACCCGTGATCACGTACAGCCGTTCCGGGTCCCCCACGTCCGCCCCGGGCAGCCTGCGTTCTCGTCGGGGAGGGGTCATCCGGTCCGCCCGTCGTGTCGCGGCGGACTCGTCAGATGGGCACCGATCCGGACGACCATGTCGCGCATCCGGGCGCCGACGAGACCGGCGTCCACCGTCTCGTCGGCGAGTACGGCGAGGTAGGCGCCCGTGCCCGCTTCCATCAAGTAGAAGAATCCGCCGCTCACTTCGATGACGACGAGCCTCATCCGGCCGTCGCTCTGCGGGATTTCGGCGGCGACGGCGGCGGCGAGAGACTGAAGTCCCGCGCAGGCGGCGGCGAGTCGGTCGGCGACGTCGGGGTCGCCGCCGTGCCGGGCGATCCGCAGTCCGTCGGCGGAGAGCACGACGATCTGCTGGACCTGCGGGACCCCGTCGGCCAGCTCCTTGAGCATCCAGTCCAAGTTGGCGCGCTGCTGGATCACTTCAGGTCCCCTTTGCCCCACACGTCGTCTGATTCCCCGCGCTCGCCGGGCCGGTCCGGCGGCGCGTCGCCTGTGCCTGTCGTGCCGGTGGTGCCGGTCGACGGCTCCTCCCGCCGCGGGTCGCCGTTGACCGCCTTGGTGAAGGCTTCGAGCCAGATGCCGGGGCCGGGTTTGCCCGCCTCCGCGGTGCCGTTCGAGGTGCCGTTCGAGGTGCCCGGCGAGCTCGCGGCGCCGGCGGCCGTGCCGTTGGCGCCGTGCGGCGCCGGTGTCCGCACGATGTTGTGCGAGCCCAGCGGGGCCCTGCCGCGGCTGCGACGCTGCGGCAGGCCGTTCGCCGTCCACTCGGTGACGACGGGTACGTCGTCCTCCGCGGCGGTCCGCACGGGCGCGGAGCGCACCGGTCCGGTGGCCGGGCGGGGAGCGGGAAGGGCGGCCGGCTCGGGCGCCGGGTCCGACCTGCCGCCGGGGGCGGCGGGCCGTGCCTCGTCGGTGGCGCGCCGCCGGCGCATCTCCGGCAGCTCGGTGCCGCCGGTGCCCATCGCGGACGCGCCGATGCCGTGGGCGATGCCGGGCGCGGGCCCGGTGGTGACCACGTCGCGCGGTACGACGAGGACGGCGCGGACGCCGCCGTACGCGGACTGGCGCAGCGACACCTGGAGGTCGTACATCTGGCAGAGCCGGCCGACGACCGCCATACCGAGCCTCGGGGTCTCACCGAGGTCGTTGAGATCGATACCGGCCTGTGCCTGCGCGAGCATCCGCTCGGCCCGGGTCCGCGCCTCCTCGCTGAGGCTGACGCCGCCGTCCTCGATCTCGATCGCGATACCGGTCTGCACCTCGACGGCGGTCACATGGACGCGCGTCTGCGGAGGCGAGTAACGGGTGGCGTTGTCGAGGAGTTCGGCGCACGCGTGGATCAGCGGCTCGACGGCCGTACCGACGATGGCCACCTTGGCGATCGAGTGCAGATCGACCCGCTGGTACTCCAGGATCCGGGACATGGCACCGCGCAGCACGCTGAACAGCGGTACGGGCCTTGGCCATTGGCGTCCGGGGCGGGCCTTGCCGAGTACGGCGACACTGTCGGCGAGACGCCCGATGAGGGCGGTGCCGTGGTCGATACGCAGCAGGTCGTCGAAGACGTCGGGGTTACGGCCGTGGTGCTCCTCCATCTCGCGCAGCTCGCTGGCCTGTTGGTGCACGAGGGACTGGACGCGGCGGGCGATGTTGACGAAGGAGCGCTGCGCGGACTCGCGCATGGCCTCCTCGTCGTCCACGATGTCGAGGATCGCGCGGAGCAACACACGCTGCGAGTCGGGGAGTTCACGGTAGCGCTCGTCACCGTCGACGATGACGTTCATGACCTCCTGAGGGGAGTTTCCCCGGCGGAGCTGGTGGATCGCGAGCGGCATCAACTCTTTGCCGAGACGCACACTCTGGCTGTCGTGCTCGGCGATACGCCGTTCCAGGAAGGCGACATGGTGCCCGTAGCGCACATGCAGCGCGCGCGTCGCCTGTCCCCGGCGGACGATCTCCACCGCCCCCCAGGTGACCAGGACGGTGGCGGCGGCGCCGTACAGAGCGACCGGTATCCGGGCGGCGTCGGCGACGAGGACCACGACGACGGCCGTCGCTGTCGCCATCAGGGCCGCGGAGAGCAGGAGCGCGCGAACGGTGGATGACGCTTGATCATTCATGGGTGCTTCAACACGAACCATGTAAGCCCTCGAAGGTCGATTCAGGGGTCGGGTATTCGAAACTATTGCGGCAGATGGGAACAAGCGCCTGATTCCGTATCAACTCGGCGCGCTCCGCGAGAGCTTAGTGCGGGCGAAACAGCGCATCGGCATATTCATGAACCTCGTGCGCGGGCGGGCCCGACAGGCATAGACTCGCGCTTTTTGCACGGAGAGCGCCGATGGCAGCACATGCAGTGACGACGCCTGTTCGAATCGCGGGGCCCTGTGCCCTTGTGAACTGCGACGGGTCCGACCGGACGGCCCCGCTCATGGCCCTACGGTCCTTCCGGCCCACGCCGTGCCCCGCGGCCGTTTCGTTCAAGACCGGGCGTGGCCGGACCGCGCAGACTCGCCCCATGAACCTCACCCACACCCCGGACCTCGACGGCGCCACCGCCTTCATGACCACACACGCACGACTGCTGGACCGACGCCGCTACGAGCTGCTGCGCGGGACCGGCACCCCCGCCTCCGTCGTCACCGCACTGGACGCCTACCGCAACGGGGACGGCGGCTACGGCTGGGCCCTGGAACCCGATCTGCGGTCCGCCCACAGCCAGCCGGTCGGCGCGCTGCTCGCCTTCGAGGTGTTCGAGGAGTGCGGGCCCGCCGTCTTCGCGCGGGCGACGCAGTTGTGCGGCTGGCTGGAGTCGATCACCCGGGCGGACGGCGGTGTGCCGTTCGCCCTGCCGATGAGCGGCCCGGACGCGGCGGGCTCGGCGACGTTCTGGGCGCGGGCCGATCCGGACGTCTCCTCGCTCCACATGACGTCGGAACTCGCCGCCGCCGCGCACCGCGTGGGCCGGCACGACCCGGACGTACGGGAGCACCCCTGGCTCGCGCGGGCCACCGCGTTCTGCCATGACCGGATCTCCGCTCTCACCCGTCCGCCGCACGTGATCGAGTTCCGCTTCGTCCTGGACTTCCTCGACACCATCCACGACACCCACCCGTGGGCC
This sequence comes from Streptomyces sp. NBC_01506, assembly GCF_045040295.1. Classification (NCBI taxonomy): domain Bacteria; kingdom Bacillati; phylum Actinomycetota; class Actinomycetes; order Kitasatosporales; family Streptomycetaceae; genus Streptomyces; species Streptomyces sp. NBC_01506. The sequence goes on from NZ_CP109422.1 coordinate 1,316,576, forward strand.
CCCGCCGAGCTGGACCGGCTCGCCGCCTTCCTGCCGAAGGACGGCAGCCCGCTGCCGGTGGAGGACGGCGTCGAGGGCGAAGCGTTGCGGCTGCTCGACTTCGCGCCCCGCCCCGGCCGCCCGCTGCGGGCGCTCCTGGACGCCGGGGTGATCGCCGACGAACTCGACCGGCTCGCCGCCGACCAGCGTGCGGACGGTGGCTGGACCGTCGACTGGAAGCCGTACTCCCCCGCCGCCGACGTGGAGTGGCGTGGGTACGCCACGGTGCGCGCCCTCACGATCCTGCGCGCCCATGGGGTCTCGCTCACCCGCGACCACTGACAGGACGCGGGGGACTCGGGGGGCTCTCGGCGGACGGGGATACCTCCGGTCGGCTCACACAGGTGTGCGCGCGACGTGGTCCGTTTCTACGGTGGCTGAATGATCATCAGATCGTTCCCGCGCCCCGCGTTCACCCGCGCCGTGGCCCTGGCCACCGGGCTGGCCGGACTGCTGACCCTCCTCCCGGCGTCGGTGTCCAGCGCGACGGCCACCACCGTTACCCCCGCCTCCACGACCGCGGGCTCGCGGGCCGACCCCTCGCTGCTGTACCGGCCCGGCACCCACGTCCGCGCGACGGCCGGCGCGCCCGCGCCCCCCGCAGGAGTCTCCGCCCTGTCCTGGGTGGTCGCCGACGCGGGGTCGGGCGCGGTGCTGGCCGCCCACAACGCCCACCGCCCGCTGCCGCCGGCCAGCACGCTCAAGACCCTGTTCGCCGTCACCGCGCTGCCCCGGATCCCCTCCGACGCCCGGCACAGCGTGACCGAGGCGGACCTCACGGGCATCGGCGCCGGCAGCAGCCTGGTGGGCATCGCCCCCGGGCAGACGTACGACGTGGCCGATCTGTGGCGGGGCGTCTTCCTCAGCTCGGGCAACGACGCGGTGCGGGTGCTCGCCGGGATGAACGGTGGCTGGGACTCGACGATCAGTCAGATGCAGTCCACGGCCGAGAAGTTGGGGGCGCGCGACACCCATGTGGTCTCCCCCGACGGCTACGACGCGCCGGGACAGGTGTCGTCGGCGTACGACCTCGCGGTGTTCGGCCGCGCCGGGCTGAAGCTGCCGGCGTTCGCGGAGCACTGCTCGACGGTCGAGGCCCAGTTCCCCGGCGACGGCGGCTCGACCTTCGGCATCCAGAACACGAACAGGCTGCTGACGGGTGCCGATGGCGTACGGCGCTATCCGGGGGTGATCGGCGTCAAGAACGGCTACACCACGAACGCGGGGAACACGCTCGTCGCGGCGGCCAGGCGTGGGGACCGCACGCTGCTGGCGACGGTGATGAATCCCCAGTCCGGCGCCTCGCAGGCGGTGTACGAGGAAGCGCGGTCGCTGCTGGACTGGGGCTTCGAGGCAGCGCCGGCCGTGACGCCCGTGGGGTCGCTGGAGCCACCCCGGCCGGCGAGCCCGCCGCGCCGGGCGGCCGAGGAGAAGAAGCAGGGACCGGTCGCCCGGTCGGGACGCGCGGCGGGGCCGGAGGCGCAGGCCGGTACGGGCAGGGATACGGGCAGCGGTACGGGCAGCGGTACGGAAGCGGCCGGGGCGGCCCGTCTCGCCGCCGCGGCGCGGGCCGAGCCGTCCGGCGGGGCGGCCGCACCGTCCGGCTACATCTGGCCGATCGTGTTCATCGGGGCCGCGTGCCTCGCGGCGCTCGCCCTGTTCGTCGTACGGCGCACCGCGCGACGCCGCCGGGTGGCGGCAGATCGGTTCCGGACAGGCCCGCTGCCATGAGTGCGGTGCGGTGCGGTGCGGTGCCGCCGTACGCGTGCGGATGCGGCCGGCGGCGGCAGCGAGCACAGTGGAGGCATGGAGCGTCATGTGCTGGCCGTGGTCCTGCCCCCCTGCGGCGGAGGCCGAAGAGTCTGGGTGGACGGCCACGACGCCGGTCGGGCGCGCCGTCCCGCCGATGTCGCGGAGCTGCTGCGCAGGGCCGGTATCGATCCCGCCCGGATGACCGACGCCGGCACGGTCGAGTGGCGCGGCGGCGGTCCTCGGTCCTGGCGGTGACCGCCCCGTCCCCCGCCGTCCCTGGGTCGTGTCTGACAGATCCCGCCCGGCGATCGCACGCACCGACCGAAGTCATCAGCCGCTCCGCGGCGGGCGGACGGCGCTAGTTGTCAGACACGACCCAGGTCCTCCAGCGCCAGCCCGGCCCGCTCGGCCAGTCCGTCCGCGCCGCAGTCCTCGGCCAGTACCCGCCCCCGGCCGAGGTCCGGCGCCGACCGTGCGGCGATGCCGTACTCGACGCGGGCGACCGCCAGCTCGTACGTACACGGTGACGCCTCGAGATGGGTGACGGCCTCGGCCAGAAGTTCGACCGCGGCCGGTCCTTCGGTCAGGGACGCGGAGGTGCACAGCGCGACACCGATCGCGGTGTGGGTGCCGAAGCGCTCGGCCCGGTCGCGGGCGTACGCGGCGAGTTCGGCCGCGCGGGCGGGGTTCAGGTCGGCGAGTGCCCGCGCGAGGTCGCACGCCCAGGGGGCCATCACCCCGTTGTGCCGGCCGCGCGCCGTCAACGCCCGCCCCGTTCCCTCAAGTTCGGCGATCCCCTCCTCCGTACGGCCGAGGGCGAGCAGCAGCCGGCCGCGTACGGAGCGCGCGTCGGGGATGGCGATGGACGAGGCGTACGGCGGTCCGAAGCCGTAGCGCTCGGCCGCTTCGCGCGCCGCCTCGACATGGCCTCGGGCGAGCAGGGTGTCGATCAGCATGCAGATGCCGTTCCAGTGCATCGGCAGGCGCTCGCCGACCCGGTCGGCGAGGCGCAGGCTCTCGCGCAGATAGGTCTCGGCGTCGGCGAGGCGGCCACGTCTGCGGTGGGCGTAGCCGACGAGCGTATGGGCGAAGGCGAGATGGCCGCCGCTCCAGCCGGAGATCTCGAAGGCCCGCATGCCTTCGTCGAACAGGTGCTCCGCGCGGTCGAGTTGGTCGGCGAACGCGAAGGACAGCGCGAGCAGGGCGGGCGGTTCGAAGCCCCAGTCCGCTCCGGTCCAGCCGGTGCCGGGGGCGAGCGCCCCGTCGAGCAGGGCGCGTTCGCCGATCTGGACGATCTCCTCCGCGCTCTCGCCGCGTGCCGTGGCGTCGAAGGCGCGCAGCATGAGCAGGACGCGTTCGGTGTTGTCGTGTCCGCCCAGCTCGGCCGCTGTCTCGGCGAGGCGGCGGGAGCGTTCCCGGCCGTCGCGCTCGGCCTCCTGGACGCCCTCCCAGAGGAAGTGCGCGGTCTTGAGGCGCATCTGCGCGGGCCCGGATTCGGTACGGGCCGCTTCGGCCGCGGCGACCCGGGCGGCTTCGCGGGTCTGGTCGTTGTGCGTCAGGGCCTGGGACAGCCGGAAGACCGCGTCGACGCGCAGCGCGTCGTCCAGGAGCTGGGTGTCGATCGCGGCGCGCAGGTGGCCGACGGTGGTGGCGGGTGACGACAGGAGGGTCGCGCAGCCCAGTTCGTACAGCACTTCGGCCCGCACGCGGGGCAACGGCGGTTCGTTCAGGGCGCGTTCGAGGCAGCGGCGGGCGGCGTCGGGGGCGCCGACCGCGAGATGTTCGGCGGCGGCCTCGCGCAACTGCTCGACCAGCTCGGCGTCGTTGTCGGGGTGGACTTCGAGGAGGTGCCGGGCGGCGAGGGCGGCGCCCCGGCCGCTGCGGGTGACGAGCCAGGCGGCGCGGCCGTGGAAGGCGGTCCGGATGCCGGAGGGGATCGCGCGGTAGACGGCGGTGGCGATGAGGGGGTGGACGAATTCCAGCGGGTCGGTGCCGACGAGGATGCGGGCCAGCCGGAGCCGTTCGGCGCAGTCGGCGGCCTCCGCGGGCCCCATTCCGGCGAGGGACACGACGAGTTCGAGGGAGATGTCGGTGCCGAGGATCGCGGCGGCCCAGGCGAAGCGGGTCGTGGTGGTGCCCAGCTCCTCGAGTCTGGCGATGAGGCCCGTGCCGCGTGACGCGGCGCCGAGCGCGCTGAGGGCGTCGGCGGACTTGCCGACGGGGTCCAGGGCCTGATCGCGCGCCTTGGCGAGCAGTTCGACGGTTTCGTACGCGTTGCCGCCGGTGACCTCCCACACCTCGCGACAGAACGGTTCGTCCGCGTGCTCGCCGAGGCTGGCGCGGGCGAGCTTGGCGGTGGCTTCCGAGGTGAGCGCCTTGAGGGTGACGAGCAGTCGGGCGTGCTCGCCGAGGGCCCGCAGGAGGTGGGCGCATTCGCCGATCGCGTCCTCGATGCGGTACGCCACGACGACCAGGATCGGCGGGCCGCCCGTACGCCGGGCGAAGGATGCCAGCCAGGCGAGGGATTCCAGGTCGGACCAGTGCGCGTCGTCCACGACCACGACGAGCGGGGGCAGTGCCTCGGCGAGTCTGCGGAACAGGGTCTCCAGGCCGTCCCTGACACCCTGCGGATCGGCGTTCAGCTCGCCGGGCGGCGCGACTCCGAGGGCGGGGCCGACGATGTCGTACCCGTCACCGAGCAGTTCCCGTACGTCGTCGGGGCCGCGCTCCGTCAGCGCGGGTTGCAGCAACTGCCGTACGACGTGGAACGGTACGGAGGTCACGGTCTCGCCGCCGCGCGCCCACCACACCGTGCAGCGCCCGGCCGCCATGCGCCGGACCTCGGAGAGCAGTGCGGTCTTGCCGAGTCCGGCGGCGCCGCGGTAGACGAGGAGTCCGCCGGACGGTGTCTCTCCGAAGAGACCGTCGACGGCGTGTGCCGCGGCGGCGATCTCCGGCTCGCGTTCGAGGAGCGGGAGGCCGACCGAGTGCTCCGGCGCGGGCACCATCACCCTCCTTAAGAGGCGAAGGGGCGTGCAGGTCAGGTCACGACACTAGTCCGCTCGTCCTACGGATGGGCAGGGATCCGCGTGGATCCGCTCGAATTCGGCCGGTGCTGATTAACGGGTGTACGCGGCTGGTGTCTCTATGGTCACACCATGGGAGAAGAACTCACCGAGCGCGCGGCGCCGTTGGTCTGGAAGGGCGTCAACTACAACACGGGAACGGACTATTCGGGCCGGGGCTCGGCCCCAGCGCCCTGGCCCGACGCTGTGGTACGGCAGCACATGGCGCTCATCCGCGGCGAGTTGAACGCGAACTCGGTCACGTTGCTCGGCACGGACATCGACCGGCTGACGGCGTACGCGGGCTTCGCCGCCGAGGCCGGACTGCATGTCTGGTTGCAGCCCCGGCTCATCGAGGGCGACGCGGAGGCGGTGCTGGCGCATCTGGCGGCGACGGCCGAGGCGGCGGAGGGACTGCGGCGGCGGCACGGGGCCGTGGACCTCAACGTCGGCTGCGAGCTGACGATCTTCGGCTCGGGCCTCATCCCCGGCGACACCTTCGGCGAGCGCTCGGCCAAGCTGACGGACCCGCGATGGTGGCCGCGCATACCGGAGTTCAGCGAGAGACTGAACGCGCTCCTCTCCCGCGCGGTCGAGGTGGCCCGCGCGCGCTTCGGCGGCCGGCTGACGTACGGCGGCGCGCTGTGGGAGCGGGTGGACTGGTCGGGCTTCGACTTCGTCGGGCAGAACTACTACCGGATGGCGTACAACACCGAGCACTACACGGACGGCCTGCGCGCCCATCTGGACCACGGAAAGCCGCTGCTGATCACCGAGTTCGGCTGCTGCACCTTCGAGGGCGCGGCGGCGGCCGGCCCCACGGGCTTCGACATCATCGACTGGTCGGCGGATCCTCCGGTCCTGAGCGGCCCCTATGTCCGCGCGGAGCAGGAACAGGCGGACTACCTGACGGACCTGCTCGACCTGTACGAGTCCCACGGCGTCCACGGCGCGTACGTCTACGAGTTCGCCGCGTCGAAGCCGTACTTCCCTGATCCGGCACGGGACTTGGACATGGGGAGCTTCGGCCTGCTGAAGGCGGTCGCCGGCGCTGCGTGGGAACAGAAGGAGTCGTTCCGCGCGCTGGCGCGACGGTTCGCCCGGGGTTAGGGGGTGTCGCGGTCCGTCGTCCCGCCGCCACGGAGGGAGGACAGGACCAGGCGGCCGTAGCGGGTGGTGAGCGCCGCGGCCGTCGCGGCGATCGACAGGGCGAGGGCGAGCAGCAGGTGGGAGGCCGATTCGTCGCCGAGGACCTGGAGGACGCCGAGCGCCGTGCCGAGCGGGAGTCCGAGGATGGTGAGGACGCCCAGCGCGCCGCTGATCTGCTGGCTCTCCAGGGTCTGCACCAGCCGGCTGTAGTCGGCGGCCTCCGCCAGGATTTCCGCGAATCGCTCGGGGAGGCGGTGCTGGTGCTGGAAGGCGCGCAGCAGACCGTTGGCGGGGCCGTGGGCGGTGAGGTGCTGGCGCCAGTAGGTGCTGCGGAAGCGGGCGATGTTCTTCTCCAGCGCGGTCACCCTGCGGGTGAGACGGTCGGAGTCGAAGACCTCGGAGAGTTCTTCGGTGAGTTCGTCGATGTGGTCGCGCTGGAGCGAGCCGAGAAGCAGCGCGTCGAGGTAGACGGTGCGGGCGTGCAGGGCGCCGAAGTCGTAGAAGTCACCGTCCCCGGTGTCCGCGCGGTGTCCGAGGAAGGCGGCGCCGTGCCGCAGCACCAGGGCGCTCCAGTCGGCGGATATCCGCACGGTGGAGGTGTCGTGGTTCGGGGCGCTCTCGGGGGCCACGGGGAAGTCCCCCGGCGCCGAACGGGAGGCGAGCTGCCACAGCCAGCGGTCGGCCGTGGGCGGCAGCATGGATTCGGGGTCCGGGCGCAGCGCCGGTGTGTGGTGGGCCTCGGGGGTCATGAACGCGACGGTGTACGGGCGGGCGATGGCGAACGTGCCTGCCGCGTCGCGTACTTCGGCGACCCCGCCGAGAAGGGCCGTGGGGTCGAGGGGGCCGTTGAGCGGTTCGGGTCCGGCGTTGGGGCGGTGGCCGATGGCCCGCAGGACCGGGAGCAGCGGCGTTTCGACGGCGAAGTGCAGTACGGCGAGGGCGTGTTGGGCGTTACGGGCGGTCGCGGTGCGCAGGATCTCCAGGCCGGCGAGGCGCAGGCCGTCGTGGGTGACCGCGAGGGGCCGGTGCCAGCGGCAGGGGCGGTCGGGTGTGCCGTAGAGGACGCGGGCGGAGGCCGGTGCGAAGTATCCGGACCGGGTGGCGGTGTCGGTGCGGCGGCTGCCGCCCTCGAAGGGGTACGGGCCTTGGGCCCAGCCGGAGGCGGCGTCGGGTGCGCGGCGCAGCGTGACCGGGAGGACGACGGTGAGGGTCTGGCGTGCACCGGTGACGGTGTCGAGGGCGGGGTCGGGGCCGGGGCCGGGGCCGGTCATCGCGGCAGGTTACCGCGCGCCGAGCGGGTCGAGGGCGGAGATGACCGGAGCCCGGCGGGGCTCTCCGGGCCGTGTCTTCGAAGTAGCGCCGTCCGCCCGTGGGGGCGGGGCCCGCGCCCGCCGCGGAGCGGCTGATGTCTCGTTGGTGCGGCGCATCGCAAGGCGGAGGATCGGGCTCGTACTGGACGTACTTGGCCGACTGAAGACAACGCAGGGGGCACCTCCCGTGCCCCCCTCGGGGGCTACGGGGGAGAGGTGCCGTCCAGGCGTCGCGGGCCAGGCGGGACTTCGAAGGCACGGCCTAGGGCTGATACGGCGGCGCCACTCCCCAGCCCCAGCGCGGGACCGGGGCGCGGGGTACCGGGGTCGCGTCCGGGCGGGAGTTCTCCAGGGCGATACGGGTGCCCCATTCCAGGTAGCTCATGAAGGCCGCACGGAACTCCGGGTCGTCGGGGAGGCCGACGTCGTCCGCCGCGTCGGCGAGGAGGTTCACCCAGCGTCGGCGCTGTGCGGGGGTGATGGCTTTGCCGATGTGGTGGGCGAGCATGTTCGCGTAACCGCCGTGGTGGGCCGTGTACTCGGCGGGGCCGCCGAACACCTCGCCGACCCAGAGCGCCACATGGTGCGGATGTTCCGCCTTCATGCCCGCGAACATCGGACCGATCAATGCGTCGGTCGCGACGATTTCGTAGAAGCGGCTGAAAAGACGCTCGAATGCCTCGCCGCCCCCGGCCCACTCGTAGAGGGTCGGCGGCTGCGGCGTGCCGGCGCCGATTCCCACCACATCGGTCGGGGTGTAGTGGCGCATCTCCTCGACGGCATCGAGGTAGGGCCGGATCTCGGCGAAGAAGGCGCGGAATTCGTCGCTGGACCGGAAGTCCTTCATGTGCTTGTCCAGCGACTCCCAGTGGATCCGCAGGATGTAGTGGTCGGGCTCCTCGACGCAGCGGGACAGCTCGAAGTCGTGGCAGAAGGGTGAGCGGCCCAGCGGTCCGGCCGCGCGGGCGTAGGCGGCTTCGAATTCGGCCGCACCGCTCTCGGGAATTCGATAGCGAATATATTCGAGGATCATGTGTCCTCACCTCCGGCAGCGAGAGTACACAGATCTTTTCCGAATCCCGGGCAGCCACTTTTCGGTTGTCTCCGCTTTTCCTGGATCCATCGGCCGCCGGCCGGCGACGGTCGGGAGCGGGGCCGCGACCGGCCGGCGCACGGCCCGGCAGCCGAAGGCCGACAGATGCGGCGATCCCGCGCGCCGGGCGACAAACGGCGCCGACGGCGCCCAACCGGTCGGTGACCGGCCGGAAGGCGGGCATTTCCCCCGCGTCCGGCGCAACGCCGTTATGCGTTTATGTTGCCTTCTCCTGGAAGCCGCGCCGTTTCCCCGGAAATACCGTGACGAGGCAATCGGTGCCGCAGGCAACGGACTTTCGGGTGGTTGCCTCCTTCGAAGAATCTGCACACCGAATACGCAGTCGGACACCGTTCGCCCCCAGGTCCGTACCTACGCCGGCCCGCTCGTCGGGACTTGGTAGGGGAATGTCCGCTTCCGGGGGGTCGATCGCGTGAAGAAGATGCCACCAAGCAATGGAAGGACCGGCACTTCGGCGTGCTCCAACACCACGGAACGGCCCGGATGTCGGGCGTTCGAGTGGCTGCTCGACCGGCCCGCGTGCTTTGATCCTCCGCACCGCGGGAAGTCACCCCGGCGCCATTCGGCGGATTTGCGAATCCTGATACTCGAAAATCCGAACGAGCGCCCCGACTGCCGCTGCGACGGCCGGTGCGCCAGTACGGCGCGGCCGGTCGTGGCCATTGCGAAATAGCCATGCGAAGGGAATCTCACATCATGAACCGCTCTCCCCAGGTTGAGACCCAGGAAATCTCCGACAGCGACCTCGACAACGTGTCGGGTGGTCTCGTCGGCGGTCTCGTCGGCACCGTCACGGGCACTGTTGACTCCGTCGTCCCCGTCTCCGGCACGGTCGGCGGCGTCATCGGCACCGTCGAGGGTGCCACCGGCGTCGACACGTCGGGCGTGACCGGTCTCGCCACGGGCCTGGTCTCCACCCTCTGAGTCAAGACCCCAACTCCGTCGCGTCGGCCGTGTGCCCCGGGTCCCGGGCATACGGCCGGCGCGGCGGTGGTCGTGGCGTGCGGGTCGTGACAGACACCGGGCGCGCCGGAAACACCGAGCGATGGATGAGGAAAGCGCGTCGTGCAGTTCCGTCAACAGGCCCTTTCCAAGCTCCAGTCGCCCGAGGAGATCGACCTCCCGGTACGCCTCGCCCGGCCCCAGGGCTGTCTCGTCCTGGCCGTCACCGTCGTCGCCATGGTCGCCGCGGCGATCTGGGCGGTGACCGGCACCGTCTCGTCCACGCTCGACGCCCCCGGCATCCTCACCCACGCGCAAGGCAGTTACGTCCTCCAGAGCCCGGTGGCCGGACAGGTCACGGACGTGCTCGCCGAGGAGGGCGAGCGGATGCCCGCCAACTCCCCCCTCGTCAAGGTCCGTACGGCCGAGGGCGACACGGTCGTCCGTACCGTCGGCGCCGGCCGGGTGACGACCCTGGTGGCCGCCGCCGGTTCCGTGATCAGCACCGGGGCCGATGTCGCGGCGGTCGAACGGGTCGAGAAGGCCGACGACCCGCTGAGCGTGCTGCTGTACGCCCCCGCCGAGAGCGGGGCGGCCATACCCGTGGGCGCCGCCGTGGACGTCACCGTCCAGTCGGTGCCCAAGCAGCGCTACGGCGTGCTGCGCGGCCGCGTCGAAGCCGTGGGCCGGGTCGCCGAGACCAGCAGGCGCATCGCGGGGTTCCTCGGCAGTACGCAGTTGGGCGAGCAGTTCTCCCGCGAGGGCCCACCCGTCGCCGTACTGGTACGACTTGACGTGTCGTCAGCCACCAGGTCCGGTTACGACTGGTCGTCGCCGGACGGGCCGCCGTATGCCGTCGAGTCCATGACCCTGGCCACCGGCTCCGTCCGACTGGCCGAACAGCACCCGATCGATTGGCTGCTCCCATGAGCCCGCGCCGGCACCAGCTTCCGCCGGCTCCGGGGAAGCACCAGCAACTCCCGGCCGCCGGGCGCGGCAGGCACCGGCCCGCCGCCACGACGCCCCGGCCCAGGGCAGTGCGCACCCCCACCGTCCTCCAGATGGAGGCCCTGGAATGCGGCGCGGCCTCCCTCGCCATGGTCCTCGCCCACCACGGCCGCCATGTCCCCCTGGAGGAGCTGCGCATCGCGTGCGGTGTGTCACGCGACGGTTCACGTGCCTCCAACCTCCTGAAGGCGGCGCGGAGTTACGGCCTGACGGCCAAAGGCATGCAGATGGAGACCGAAGCCCTCGCCGAGGTGCGGGCGCCCGCGATCCTGTTCTGGGAGTTCAACCACTACGTGGTCTACGACGGTATGGGCCGCCGGCCCGGCGGCCGGGGCGTACACATCAACGACCCCGACAAGGGCCGCCGTTTCGTCGCGATGGCGGACTTCGACACCAGCTTCACGGGCGTCGTCCTCGTCTTCGAGCCCACCGCCGCCTTCCGCCGGGGCGGCCGTAAGCCCGGAATCATGAGCGCCATGCCCGCGCGGATGCGCGGCACGGCCGCCACCCTGCTGACCGCGCTGCTCGCCAGCCTGCTGCTGGTGGCGGTGGGCGCCGCGGTGCCCGCGCTGAGCCGTACGTACATCGACATGTTCCTGATCGGCGGTCAGACCTCGTTACTGGCACCGCTGTTCGCGTCGATGGCGACGATGGTGGTGCTCACCGCCGTACTGACCGGGCTCCAACAGGCGAACCTGCTGCGCGGGCGCGTCATCTCGTCCACGCTGAGCGGCGCCCGGTTCATGCGGCATCTGCTGCGGCTGCCGGTCGCGTTCTTCGCCCAGCGCGGTCCGGCCGATCTCGTCCAGCGCCTCCAGTCCAACGACGCGGTGGCCGAGACGCTGGCGCGGGACCTGGCGGCGGCCGGGGTGGACGGGGTCGTGGTGATCCTGTACGCCGCGCTGCTGTGGTCCTACGACCCCCAACTGACCGTCGTCGGCGTGCTGATGGCGCTGCTCAACGTGGTCGCGATGCGGATCGTGATCCATCTGCGCGCCACCGGTACGCGCAAACTGCGGGCGGACAGCGCGCGGTTGACCAACACCTCCTACACCGGGCTTCAGTTGATCGAGACGATGAAGGCGACCGGCGGTGAGGACGGGTACTTCCGCCGGTGGGCCGGGCAGCACGCGACGACGCTGGAGGAGCAGCAGAAGCTCGGTGTGCCCAGCGCGGCGCTGGCCGTGGTCGCGCCCACGCTCGCCACGCTCAACAGCGCGCTGATCCTGCTGATCGGCGGGCTGCGGGCGGTGGAGGGGGCCGTCTCGATCGGTCTGCTGGTCGCGTTCCAGGCGCTGGTGGTGCGGTTCACCGCACCGATCACCCGGCTGAACGGGGTGGCGGGCCGGATCCAGGACTTCGCCGCGGACGTGGCCCGGCTCAAGGACGTCGAGAGTTTCCCCGTCGATCCGCTCTACTCACGCCAGCGCCCGGACGCGAGCACCCGCCGGCTGACGGGCCATGTGGAGCTGGAGAGCGTCGTGTTCGGGTACAGCCCGCTGGACGCGCCACTGCTCGACGGCTTCTCGCTGACGGTGGGGCCGGGGCAGCAGGTGGCGCTGGTCGGTGGTTCCGGTAGCGGCAAGTCCACGGTGTCCAGGCTTGTTTCGGGCCTCTACCGCCCGTGGGAGGGAACGATCCGCATCGACGGGCAGCGTCTGGAGGACATCTCGCGCGGCGCGCTCGCCTCCTCGGTGTCCTTCGTGGACCAGGACGTCTTCCTCTTCGAGGGCACCGTCCGGGACAACGTCGCGCTGTGGGACCCGTCGATACCGGACGACGCCGTCGTCACCGCCCTCAGGGACGCCGCGCTGTACGACGTGATCGCGCGCCGCCCCGAGGGCATTCGCGCCAGGGTCGAGCAGGACGGCCGTAACTTCTCCGGTGGTCAGCGCCAACGGCTGGAGATAGCCCGCGCGTTGGTGAGAGGGCCGAGCATCCTGGTCCTCGACGAGGTGACGAGTGCGCTGGACGCCGAGACGGAGCGTCTGATCATCGACAATCTGCGGCGGCGCGGCTGCGCGTGCGTGGTGATCGCCCATCGGCTGAGCACGGTGCGCGACAGCGACGAGATCGTGGTGCTCGACCACGGCGCGGTCGTGGAGCGGGGCAGGCACGAGGAGCTGGTCGCCGCCGGAGGGCCGTACGCCCGACTGGTCAAGGAGTACTGACGTGACGTCCACGACGGCGGGACCGGAACCGGAACCGGGCACGAGAGGCGTCGACCCGGTGATCCACGCCCTCGGCGCGCTGGGCACACCCGTCGACTGCGCCGGTCTGCGCAATGTGCCGCTGGAGGGCCCACAGGTGCTGTGGCTCGTCGTCGCGGGCACACTCGACCTGTTCGCCGTCGACGCGGAGCAGCGGGGTCAGTGGCATTTCCTGGGCCGCCTCGAGGTGGGGACGCTGCTCCTCGGCCCGGTGGACGGCCCCCGGCACACCTTGCTGAGCAGGCCGTCGCAGGACTGCGCGCTGCGGCGGATCGCGTTGCGGGAGCTGTACGCGCCTGGGCCCGCGTACGACGACGCCTACGCGGAGCCGTACACCGATCCGTACTCGGATCCGCACACCGATCCGTACGCTCCTCCGGTCCCGACGCCGCTGGAGCACGCCTTCGCCCTCGGCGCCGCCCGCGGCCTCGGCGCGCTTTTCCAGACCCCGCTCGACACCCGCCCGCCCACCGAAGGCGCCGTGTCCGACGACGACGTGCTGTGGATGCCGGTGTCCCCGGGCAGCGTGCGGTACGGCGCCTCGTACGGCGCGGACGCGGCGGGCGACCTGCTGGTCGACGGGGCGATGTGGCAGCGGATGGTCAATCAGCAGCACCGGCTGCTGTCGGCCGTCGACCACTGGATCGAGCGGCAGGAGCGCGCGCACGAGGACCGGACGGCCGCCGGGATCAAGGCCGGGGAGGTGGTCCGGGCGCGGGCGGACGAGGCGCTGGTGGCGTCCATCGGCAGCCCCGGTGCCGATACCGGCGCCGGCCGCACGGCCGACACCGCCACGGACGACGACGCCGCCCGCGACGCGACCTTCGCGGTCTGCCGCCTGGTCGCGGCGGCCTGCGGCATCGCGCTCCGCGACCACTCGCGGGGCGCGGGCGGCCCGCTCGACGACCGCGTCGACCCGGTCGAACGGATCGCGATCGCCTCGCGGGTCCGCACCCGCGCCGTCCGGCTCGACGGCCCGTGGTGGCGGACCGACTCCGGGCCGCTGGTGGGCCGTCGGGCCAGGTCCGGCGCCCCGGTGGCGCTGCTGTGGCGGCGCGGCCGGTACGAGGCGGTCAACCCGGCCACCGGGGCGCGGCTGCGCGTGGGCGGGCACAACGCCGGCGACTTCGAGCCGCGCGCCGTGATGTTCTACCGCCCGCTGCCCGAAGTGCCCCTGACGCCTTGGCGGTTGCTTCGCTTCGGGCTGCGCGGCAACGGGACCGATCTGCGCGCTCTGGCGCTGACCACTCTCGCCGTCGTGGGTCTCGGGGCGCTGGTGCCGATCGCGACCGGGCGGGTGCTCGGCGACTACGTACCGAGCGCCCGGACGGATCTCATCGTGCAGGTGTCGCTCGCCGTCATGATCACCGGCATCGTCTCGGCCTCCTTCATGCTGACGCAGAGCCTGACCATCCTGCGGATGGAGGGCCGTATCGAGAGCACGCTCCAACCCGCCGTGTGGGACCGGCTGTTGAGACTGCCGACGAAGTTCTTCGCCGAGCGTTCCACCGGTGAGCTGGCGAGCGCGGCGCTGGGCGTCAGCGCCATCCGCCGGGTGATGTCGGGCATCGGCCCGGTGCTCGTGCAGTCGGCCGCGGTCGGCGCGACGAGTCTCGTCCTGCTGCTCGTCCACAGCGTGCCGCTCGCGCTGGCGGCGATCGGGATGCTGGCCGTCATCGCGGCCGTGTTCCTCGCGCTTGGGCTGTGGCAACTGCGCTGGCAGCGGCAGTTGGTCGAGATCGGCAACAAGCTCAACAACCAGGCGTTCCAGACCCTGCGCGGGCTCCCGAAGCTGCGGGTCGCCGCGGCCGAGGGCTTCGCGTACGCGGCGTGGGCGCGCGGCTTCGCGCGCTCGCGTGAACTCCAGCAGCGGGCGGGCCGGATCAAGAATCTGACGACGGTCCTCGACGCGGTCTATCTGCCCTTCTGCTCCCTGGTGATGTTCATGCTGCTGGCCGGGCCGGCGCGCGGCACGATGTCGGCGGGCGAGTTCCTGACCTTCAACACCGCCGTGACCATGCTGCTGGCCTCCGTCACCCAACTGACCGGCGCGCTCGTGTCGGTGGCCGCCGCGCTGCCCCTGTTCGAGCAGATCAGGCCGGTCCTGGACGCCGCGCCCGAGGTCGGCGACACGGGCGCCGGGCCCGGCGTGCTGACCGGTGCGATCGAGGCACGCAAGCTGTCCTTCCGCTACACCGACGACGGCCCGCTGGTGCTTGACGACGTGTCGCTATGGATGGAGCCGGGCGAGTTCGTGGCCGTCGTCGGCCCGAGCGGCTGCGGCAAGTCGACGCTGCTGCGACTGCTGATCGGCTTCGACCGGCCCGTCACCGGAAGCGTGCTGTACGACGGCCAGGACCTGGCCGCGCTGGACCGCGCGGCCGTACGCCGCCAGTGCGGTGTCGTCCTGCAGAACGCGCAGCCGCTCACCGGCTCCATCTGGGACTGCGTCTGCGGCGCCGAGACGTTCTCGCAGGAGGAGGTGTGGGAGGCCGTCGCGATGGCGGGGCTGGCGGCGGACATCAAACGGATGCCGATGGGCCTGCACACCATGATCGCCGGCGGCGGCGCCATCTCCGGCGGCCAGCGTCAGCGGCTGATGATCGCCCAGGCGCTGGTCCGCCGCCCGCGACTGCTCTTCCTGGACGAGGCCACCAGCGCACTGGACAACGAGACGCAGCGCGTGGTGATGGAGAGCACCCGCAAGCTGAACGCGGGCCGACTGGTGATCGCCCACCGGCTGTCCACGGTGCTCGACGCGGACCGGGTGCTGGTCATGGACGCGGGCCGGATCGTCGAACAGGGCCCGCCCGCCGCCCTGTTGGCGGACGGGGGCGGCCGGTTGCGTGAACTGGTGCGGCGTCAGCTCACGTGATTCGAGAGCCTGTTGACACCTGAACCCCGCCGAGCGAGAGTCGCGGCAATGGAGATCAACACGCTGACACCGGCCGAACGGCGCGTGTGGGACGCGTTCCCGACGGGTGAGGGCGTGGACTTCCGTACGGCCGACGACAGCCTCGATCTGCTGCTGCCGGTCATCGACTTCGGCCAGGAGCGGGCCTTCACGCCTCAGGGCGGCTGGCATCAGGGGCTGTCGAACTCCTGATCATCAGCGGCTGGATCCTGGCCACGACGATTGTCGCCGATGTGACGCGCGCGGTCAGCAGGCAGTGAGCTGGGACGGTGCGGCGCGGCGGACCGAGAACTGTTGAAGATCATCACACCATCGGCGCATACTCCAAGCCCGGAGCGCGCGCGTGGTCGCGCCCGGCCACGGCGGCGACGCGAGCGGATCGCAAGAGGATCGGAAGAGGGCGGACAGTTGACGGAGGCAGTGGCCGACGGGGCAGTGGCTGACGGCGCGGGGTCCAACTGGGCCGGGAACATCGTCTTCTCGGCCGACCGGGTGCACCGGCCGGCCACGCTCGACGCGCTGCGCGCGATCGTCGCGGGCAGCCCCCGCGTACGGGCGCTGGGCAGCGGGCACTCGTTCAACCGCATCGCCGACACCGACGGCACCCTCGTCTCGCTCGCCGAGCTGCCCCGGACGGTGGATGTCGACACGGCCGCCGGTACGGTCCGGGTCGGGGGCGGCGTACGGTACGCGGAACTCGCCCAGGCCGTGCACGCCCAGGGGCTCGCCCTGCACAACATGGCGTCCCTGCCGCATATCTCGGTCGCGGGCTCGGTGGCCACCGGTACGCACGGCTCCGGGGACCGTGCCGGGTCGCTCGCGACCGCCGTACGGACGGTGGAACTGGTCACCGCGGACGGCGACACGCTGACGCTGGACCGGGAGAAGGACGGCGAGCGCTTCGCCGGTTGTGTGGTGGCGCTCGGCGCTCTGGGAGTGGTCACGTCGCTCACCCTGGACCTGGTTCCGGCCTTCGAGATCCGGCAGTTCGTGCGTACCGGGCTGCCGCTGCCCGTGTTGGAGGAGCACTTCGACGCGATCACCTCGGCGGCGTACAGCGTGAGCCTGTTCACCGACTGGAGCGCCCCGCGCTTCGGTCAGGTCTGGCTGAAGCGACTGGCCGGCCCCGCGTCCCACCTGCCGGAACCGGGTGCGGGTGCGAGTGCGGAAGCGGACTTCCCCTGGGCCGCCCCCGCGACCGAGGCCATGCACCCCGTGCCCGGTATGCCCGCGACGCACTGCACCGCGCAGCACGGGGTGCCGGGGCCCTGGCACTCCCGACTGCCGCATTTCCGGGCCGAGTTCACCCCCAGCCATGGATCGGAACTCCAGTCCGAGTATCTTCTCCCGCGCCACCACGCGATCGAGGCACTGCGGGCGGTGGCCGCGCTCGGGACCGTGATGGCGCCGGTGCTCCAGGTGTGCGAGGTGCGTACCGTGGCGGGCGACGGGCTGTGGCTGAGCCCGGCCGAGGGGCGGGACACGGTCGCCCTGCACTTCACCTGGATCAAGGACACCGCCTCCGTGGTGCCGGTGATCAGACGCCTGGAGGCGGCGCTGGACGGTCTCGACGCACGGCCGCACTGGGGCAAGGTGTTCACGACGACGCCCGCAGAGCTGCGGGGCCGCTACCCGCGTATGACGGACTTCCTGGGGCTGCGAGGCTCGCTGGATCCGGCGGGAAAGTTCATGAACAACTTCCTGCGCCGGCTGCTGTTCGAGGACTGATCACGCCGGGTGGGGGCCGGAACCGCGCCATTTCGTCAACACCGTTGCTCAATCCCTCGCCGAAGGGATCGACCGGTGGTATCCACGACAGTGGCCGCCACGCTCCCCCGCACTTCCCTCCACGCGCGGACGCACCGTCGGACGCACCACGCGCACCCCCCATTCAACGGCGGCCCGTAGGAAGGACCCGCCTTGCGAAGAAACGTCTCACGCCGTGCGCGAACTCTCCTCAGCCTTCTGGTGTTCGCCGTCACGGCGGCGCTCATGACGCTCACCCAGACCGCCGCGACGGCGGCACCGGCCGCGATCGCCGAGTCCAACGGCGGCGTGCGGATCATGCCTCTCGGCGACTCGATCACCCACGGTCACAACATCCCCGGCGGCTACCGCGTCAATCTCTGGCAGCATCTCGCCACCGGTGGTTACACCGTCGACTTCGTCGGCTCGCAGTTCAACGGCCCGCCGGAGCTGGGCGACCACGACCACCAGGGTCACTCGGGATGGCGTATCGACCAGCTCCGTTCGAACATCGACGGCTGGCTCGCCGCGAGCGATCCGCGCACGATCATGCTCCAGATCGGCACGAACGACGTGAACCAGAACTACGACCTGGCGAACGCCCCGGCCCGGCTCTCCGGCCTCATCGACCGGATCCTCCAACAGAAGCCGCGGATCGAGCTGTTCGTGGCGACGATCACCCCGGAATCCAGCCCCGACCTGGAGGCCCGGGTCAAGACGTTCAACGCGGCGCTGCCCGGCATCGTCAACAGCAAAGGCCCACAGGTCCACTTGGTTGACATGCACAAGGCATTGACGGTCGCCGACCTCGCCGACGGCGTCCACCCCAACGCCGGGGGCTACGCCAAGATGGCGACCGTCTGGTACAACGCACTGCGCTCGGTGCCCCGCAGCCTCGTGCCGCTCGAAGCGGCCGGTCGGGACACGCTCGTCAACGCGCGGTCGCAACGGTAGACGAGCCGGCCGACGCCGGTCCATGGCCGCGTGGTCACGTCCGCCACCCGGTCCGCACCTGATATCGCCGGGCGCGCCGAAATCGGCCGCCCGGCGATGTCGTACCCCCGTGGAATCATGTGGTTCGACCGGGTGTGGTGGACCACGAGAGGTGTCATGAGCGACGGGGCGGGGGCGGAGGCGGGGCGTGAGCGGACGCCGCTGCCGGTTTCGGTGCAGGTGCCGGTGGGCAGTGGGGCACGCGCCGTGCTCACCCGCGCCGACAGCCTCCTCGCCGCCGCGCGCCGGGTGATCGCCGACCACACGGACGTACGGAACGGGGTGGTGAGGGCCATCGCGCCGCTGCGCGACGCGCTGGTCCGCCAGGAGCTGGAAGGCATCCCCCTCTCGCGGCTCGCCGACGTCACCGAAGGCCGGCTCCGGCTCGGCGCGCTCGAGCAGGCCGGGTACAGCAACGTAAGCAAGGTGCTCGACGCCTCGACGTACGAGCTGTGCCACGTCCCCGGCATCGGCACGCAGAGCGCCGGGCAGGCGATCGCCGCCGCGCGCCGCCTCGCGGAGGCGATGGAGGAGCATGTCGTCGTCCGCCTCGACGCGGACGGTGCCGACACCGCCGACCCCAACTCCACGGCTCTCGTCATCGCGTTGAACCGGATGGTGATCGCCGGTCCCGACATCCCCCGTGCCGTGGCCGCCGCGAGGCGGATCGACGCCGAACTCACCCCGCTGCTGCCGCCCGCCCGGCCGGCCGGCGACCGGCTGCGCATGCTGCTCACCGGCAAGCGGCGCCGCCAACAGGCGCAAAAAGCCGCCCAGTTGGTGGACGCGTTCCTCACCGACGCCGCCGATCGCGAGGTCCCGCTCCTCCTGGCGCAGGCGGCCACGGATCTGCTGCGGCCCGTCGCACCGGCGGACGAGGCGTGGCTCGACTTCCAGGTCCGTCCGGCCGACCATCTGGTGCTGCTCGCCGAACTCTCCGCGCTCACCCCGGATGTCTCCGCCGCCGAGGGTTTCCTGCCCGACGACATCTCCGAACGCGTCCGCGCGCAGCGCCTTGACGACACCCACCGGCGGGTGTCGCTGCGCGGCTATCAGTCGTTCGGGGCCAGGTTCGCGCTGGCCCAGCGCCGGGTGATCCTGGGCGACGAGATGGGTCTGGGCAAGACCATCCAGGCCATCGCCGCGCTCGCGCATCTCAAGACCGAAGGGCGGACGCACTTCCTGGTGGTCTGCCCGGCCAGTGTGGTCATCAACTGGATCCGGGAGATCGAGTCCCGCAGCACGCTGCGCGCGTACCGGCTGCACGGCCAGGACCGTGCCGTGGCGCTGGCGCGCTGGGCGCAGCACGGGGACGTGGCGGTCACGACGTACGACGTCCTCGCCGCCCTCGCCGTGCCCGACGGCATGAAAGTCGGCATGCTCGTCGTGGACGAGGCTCATTACGTCAAGAATCCCGAGACCCGGCGCTCGAAGACCGTCAAGAGCTGGGCGGCGCGCGCGGATCACGTCCTGTTCATGACCGGGACACCGATGGAGAACAGGGTCGGCGAGTTCCGTAACCTGGTGCGCCATCTGAAGCCCGCGCTCCTGCCGGGCATCGAGTACCACGACGCGACCATCGACTCCGAGAGCTTCCGTAAGGCTGTCGCGCCGGTGTATCTGCGCCGTAATCAGCGCGATGTCCTCACCGAGCTGCCCGAGCTGCAACAGGTGGACGAGTGGGAGGAGTTCAGCCCGGCCGCGCGGGCCGCCTACCGACAGGCCGTCGAGGCCGGGAACTTCATGGCGATGCGCCGTGCGGCGTACGCCGATCCCGCCACGTCGGCCAAGCTCAGGCGGCTGCGTGAACTCGTCGCCGAGGCGGCGTCGAACGGTCTGAAGGTCGTCGTCTTCTCCTTCTTCCGCGATGTGCTGACGGCGGCGGAGGAGGCGCTGAGCCCGCCCACCGGTACGGGCTCACCCACCGGTACGGACTCCCCCACCGTCTTCGGTCCGCTCACCGGCCAACTGCCGACGGCCCGGCGGCAGGAGTTGGTGGACGGCTTCGCCGACGCGTCCGGGCACGCGGTCCTGCTCAGCCAGATCCAGTCGGGCGGCACCGGTCTCAACTTGCAGGCCGCGTCCGTGGTCATCCTGTGCGAGCCGCAGGTCAAGCCCACACTGGAGAGCCAGGCCATCGCCCGCGCCCACCGCATGGGGCAGTTGCGCCATGTCCAGGTCCACCGGCTGCTGACCGCCGACAGTGTCGACCAGCGCATACTCCATCTGCTCGGCGCGAAGCAGCGTCTCTTCGACGCGTACGCGCGCCACAGCGAGGTCGCGGAGTCGACCCCCGACGCGGTCGACATCTCGGAGCAGTCGCTGGCGCGGCTGATCGTCGCGGAGGAGCAGGAGCGCATGGCGCTCACACCGGGTCCCGCGACCCCGGCCGGCTGACGGACCGTCACCCACAGCGCACCGACTTGTTACCTCTGCGAAAACCGTTGACAAGCCGTTGACATGATTGCAACCTGTGAATCGCAAAAAAGTAAGCAAGTGACTCAAATTCTTAAGCTTCATCTCGCAACTTCATCGCACCGCCTCCCCCGCACCCTCGTTCCAACCGGACAGAGGACCAAATGAGACGGAAGCAGCTCAGACCCGCACAGCCCACCCGAGTCGGCCCCACCCGGGTCGGACCCACGCGGCTCGGCTGGCGGCTGATCACCGGCATCGTCATGGCCGGACTGATCGCCGTCGGACTCACCCCCCTCTCGGCCACGGCCGCCGAGCGCCCCAACCAGTCGATCGGCAAGAGCGTGTCGGCGAGCGGGTCCGAGGGGAACCATCCGGCCTCCAACGTCACCGACGGCAACCAGGCGTCGTACTGGGAAGGGCCGAACAACGCGTTCCCGCAGACGCTGCGCATCGACCTCGGCGAGAACGTCGCCATCGATCAGGTGGTGCTCAAGCTCCCCACCACCTGGGAGACCCGCACCCAGGCCCTCAGCGTCCAGGGCAGCACCGACGGGAACACCTACAGCACCCTCTCCGCCTCGCAGGGGTGGCTGTTCACCCCGGCCTCGGCCAACACCGTCACCATCGACTTCCCCTCCACCGGTGTCCGTTACGTACGGCTGAACATCACCGGCAACACGGGATGGCCGGCTGCGCAGATCTCCGAGTTCGGGATCTACGGCCCCGCGGCCGGCGATCCGGGCGACCCCGATCCCGGTGACGACGGCACCGATCTGGCGCGCGGCAAGCCGATCGAGGCGTCGTCCACGATCCATACGTTCGTCGCTGCCAACGCCAACGACGACAAGCTCAACACGTACTGGGAGTCCACCGGGCACCCGTCGACCCTGACGGTCAAGCTCGGGGCCGAGGCCGACATCACCTCCGTCGTGGTCAAGCTCAACCCCGACGCGGCGTGGGGCACCCGGACCCAGAACATCCAGGTGCTCGGCCGCGCCCAGGGCGCGACCGGCTTCACCTCGCTGAAGGCGCGCGCGGACTACAGCTTCAACCCGGCGACGAACCAGAACTGGGTACGGATCCCGGTCACCGGCCGGGTCGCCGACCTACAGCTCCAGATCTTCTCCAACACCGGTGCGCAGGGCGGCCAGGTCGCCGAGCTCCAGGTCATCGGGAAGCCCGCGCCCAACCCTGACCTCACCGTCAGCGCGCTCTCGTGGTCCCCCACCTCCCCGGTGGAGACCGACGCGACCACCGTGAGCGCGACCGTACGCAACGTGGGCACGGCCGCGTCCGGCCCGACGACCGTCAACGTCAGCATCGGCGGAACGGTCGCGGGCAGCGCGGCCGTGGGCGCCCTCGCCGCGGGTGCCTCACAGACCGTCCAGGTCGCCGCGGGCAAACGCGCCGAGGGCACTTACAAGGTGACGGCGGTGGTCGACCCGACCGACACGATTGTCGAGCAGGACAACGACAACAACAGCTTCACGGCGGCCGGTTCACTGGTCGTGGGACAGGCGCCCGGCCCCGATCTCCAGGTGCTGAGTGTCAGTTCGACCCCGCAGAACCCGGCGGTCGGGTCCTCGGTCCAGTTCAGCGTGGAGGTGCGGAACAGGGGCACCGCCGCGACCGGCGCCACCACGGTCACGCGGGTGGCGGTGGGCGGCACGACGCTCAACACCAACACCCCGTCGATCGCGGCCGGCACGACGACGAACGTGAGCGTCAACGGCAGTTGGACCGCCACCAGCGGCGGCGCCAACATCGTGGCCACCGCCGACGCGACCAACGTCGTGACGGAGACGAACGAGACCAACAACGCGTTCTCCCGCTCGATCGTGGTCGGGCGCGGGGCGGCGGTCCCGTACGTCGAGTACGAGGCCGAGTCCGGCCGTTACACCGGCACCCTGGTGGAGGCCGACGCCGTACGCACCTTCGGGCACACCAACTTCGGCTCCGAGTCCTCGGGCCGTAAGTCGGTACGCCTCAACAGCACAGGCCAGTTCGTGGAGTTCACCTCCACCAACCCCGCGAACTCGATCGTGGTGCGCAACTCGATCCCGGACGCCCCGAACGGCGGCGGCACCGAGGCCACGATCAGCCTGTACGCCAACAACACCTTCGTGAAGAAGCTCAACCTCTCCTCGAAGCACAGTTGGCTGTACGGCGACACGGACGGCCCCGAGGCCCTGACCAACACGCCCCAGGCCGACGCCCGGCGGCTGTTCGACGAGGCCAACTCCCTGCTGTCCACGACCTATCCGGCGGGCACCACGTTCAAGCTCCAGCGCGACGCCGGTGACAGCGCGTCCTTCTACTACATCGACCTGATCGACCTCGAGCAGGTGGCGGCTCCGGCGGCCAAGCCCGCCGAGTGCACCTCGATCACGGACTACGGCGCGATACCGGGCGACGGGATCGACGACACGACCGCCATCCAGTCGGCGGTCACCGCCGACCAGAACGGCACCATCGAGTGTGTCTGGATCCCGGCGGGCCAGTGGCGTCAGGAGAAGAAGATCCTGACCGACGACCCGTTGAACCAGGGGCAGTACAACCAGATCGGCATCAAGAACGTCACCATCCGCGGCGCGGGTATGTGGCACTCCCAGCTCTACACCCTGACCGAGCCGCAGAACGCGGGCGGGATCAACCACCCGCACGAGGGCAACTTCGGCTTCGACATCGACGACAACACCAAGATCTCGGACATCGCCATCTTCGGCTCCGGCCGGATCCGCGGCGGTGACGGCAACGCCGAGGGCGGGGTGGGCCTCAACGGCCGCTTCGGCAAGAACACCAAGATCTCCAACGTATGGATCGAGCACGCCAACGTGGGTGTCTGGGTCGGCCGCGACTACGACAACATCCCGGCGCTCTGGGGCCCCGCCGACGGCCTCGAGTTCACCGGTATGCGGATCCGCAACACGTACGCCGACGGGATCAACTTCACCAACGGCACGCGGAATTCAAAGGTGTTCAACTCCTCGTTCCGCACCACCGGCGACGACTCCCTGGCGGTCTGGGCCAACAAGTACGTCAAGGACCAGGCGGTGGACGTCGCGCACGACAACTCGTTCACCAACAACACCATCCAACTGCCCTGGCGCGCGAACGGCGTGGCGGTGTACGGCGGTTACGGCAACAAGATCGAGAACAACATCATCTCCGACACCGCCAACTACCCGGGCATCATGCTGGCGACCGACCATGACCCGCTGCCCTTCACCGGGCAGACCCTGATCGCCAACAACGCGCTCCACCGCACGGGCGGCGCCTTCTGGAACGAGGACCAGGAGTTCGGTGCCATCACCCTGTTCGCGCAGAGCCGGGACATCCCCGGCGTCACGATCAGGGACACCGACATCTACGACTCCACGTACGACGGCATCCAGTTCAAGACGGGCGGCGGCACCGTGGGCGTCGCCATCAACAACGTCAAGATCGACAAATCCAACAACGGCGCCGGGATCCTGGCCATGAGCGGCGCGCGCGGCAGCGCGGCACTGTCGAACGTGACCATCACCAACTCGGCGGACGGCCACATCGTCACCCAACCTGGATCGAGCTTCGTGATCACGGGCGGCCCGACGCCACCGCTCGCACCGGGCAAACTGACGGGCGGTGGCCGCCGGTAACCATGCGCTGAACGCGACGGGTGCGGATCGGGGACGCCCTCGGTCCGCACCTGTCGCACCTGTCCGACCTCCCTCATGGCCGCGCGCCGGCCCCGAACCCCGTCCAGCGCAGCTCGGCCGGCAGATGCCCCATGTCGTTGTAGAGCAGCACGGTCGGCTCCGTACCGTCGCGGTACTCGATCGCGGTCAGTGCCGTGTTCCCGCAGTTCAGACCGAGCCATCGCGCCGGTGGCGCGTCGAGTGCGTGCCGGACAAGCCAGGCCACCGGATAGGCATGGGTGACCAGGACCTCATGGGTCTCGGTCTCGGCGGGGCGCGCGAACCTGTCGGTCAGGGCGCCGGCGAGGCGGTCCGCCTCCGCGGCCTGGGCCGCGCCGTACCCGTCGAAGAACCCCGCCCACGCCGGTGACGGGTCGTCCGGTACGTGCGGTACGTGATCGACCAGTTCGGGCGCTTCCCGTACGGGGGCGCCGGGCAGGTAGCCGCCGACGATCCGTGCGGACCGCTCCGCCCTGGACAGCGGCGAATGCCACACCACGTCGATCGGAAGGCCGGCCAGGCGCTGCCCGGCCAGTTCGGACTGCCGCCGCCCGACATCGGTCAGTTCACCGAACGGGTCCGCCGCTCCGTGCCGTAGCAGATACACATGTCGAGTCGCCATCGTCGATTCCTTTCCAGAACCGGTTCGTCGTCGGGGGCGGCGGATCGGCGTCAGCCGGGCCGCCCGGGGAGGCGCAGCGCGGTGTGGGCCGCGTCGAGGCGCTGGGACTCCTCGCGTGCGGAGTGGTCCCCGGAGATGTCGTCGGCCCATGCGAGCAGCCGGTGGAGGTGATCACCGGCCGCGTCCGTGACGACGCGGGGACTGCCGAGGGCGACCTCACCGCTGGTCCCGTCGATGGTGACGAGGGTGCCGTCGCCGAGCGTGCGACCGCCGACCGTCACGGAGCCGTCGCCATCGCCGTCGCCGTCGCCGACATGGACAGTCAGACCGGCGACGCCCACGACCGCGGGTTTCCCCATGGCCCGCGCGACGACCGCGGCGTGGCTGGCCGGCCCGCCCCGGGCGGTGACGATTCCGCGGGCGGCGGCGAGGCCGTGCATGTCGTTGGGGGAGGTCTCCGGGCGTACGAGGACGACCGGGGCGTCCCGGGCCATACGTACCGCCGCCTCCGCGGTGGTCGCCACTCGGCCGACCGCCACGCCGGGACAGGCACCGAGCCCCCGGGCGAGGATGTCGGCCTCCCCCGATGCCGCGATGCGTGGGGTGCGGACGTGGCGCAGATGGTGCGGCGAGACCCTGAGCAGCGCGGTGCGGCGCCCGATGACCCGCGCGTCGGCGAGTTCGGTGGCTACGCGGACGGCGGCCCCTCCGACGAACCGGCCGGGCCGGACCTGAAGGATCCACAGTTCGCCGCTCTGGAACGTGAACTCGACATAGCAGGTGTCGCGGTAGTGCCCTTCGATCCGGCTCAGTGCGTCCAACAACTCAGTCCACACGGCCGGTTCGCGTGCGGCGAGTTCGCGCAGCGGCCGGGTGGTGGCTCGGCCGGAGACGACGTCTTCTCCTTGGTGCTTGAACAGCACGTCGCCGTACGGGATGTTCTCACCGGTGTTGGGATCGCGGCTGAACGCGACTCCGCTGCCGCTGTGCCCGTCGCGGTTGCCGAACACCATCGTCTGGACGACGGCGGCTGTGCCGAGATCGTGCGGGATGTCGTTCAACGCGCGGTAGGTCCGCGCACGGGGTGTGTCCCAGGACGAGAACACGGCCTGGACGGCGCGCTCCAACTGCCGGGGCGCGTCGTCCGCGTCCAAGTCCGCGTCGATGTCCGCGTCCATGTCCACGTACGTGACGGCCGCGCCGAAGCTCGACAGGAAGCGCCGCCGTGAATCCAGCGCGAAGGGCCGGTCGCCCGTCTCGTCGGCCAGGCCCTCGGTGGCCTCGGCCGTGAGGCCAAGGTTGAGGATCGTGTTCATCATGCCGGGCATCGACACACTGGCTCCGGAGCGGACGGACACGGCCAGCGGTGTGCGCGGTCCGCCGAAGACGCGCCCGGTGGAGCGTTCGAGTTCGGCGACGGCGGTCGCGAGTTCGGCGCCGAGTCCGTCGGGCAGACGTCCCGCTCGCAGGAGAGCACGGCACGCCTCGGTGGTGACGACGAATCCGGCCGGTACCCGCAGCCCGAGACGGTGCAGCAGGACGAGGCCGAGTGCCTTGCCACCCAGGGTCCGCGCGGTCTCCTCGATGTCGGCGGAGATCGTGCGAATCCATCTCATCGCGGCATCCCGAGTGTGGCGAGCAGATCTTCGTGCAGCTCCGCCCAGACGGTGTGGTACGACGCGGTGCTGTCGGTCACGTATTCCAGCTCGCCGGACACGGCGCGATCGAGGGCTCCGGCGAGGCGGTCGCGGTAGCGGCCGAACCGGGGCAGTGCGGCGGACAGTTCGGCGCAGACGGCCGCGGCGCGCCGGTCGAAATCGGCGAATCGGTCAAGGACCCGGGCGTCGTAGGCGGGTTCACCGTGGTCGTTGGCGATCGTGATGCCGTCGACGGTTCGCAGTTGCCAGGCCGCGCAGAGATCGAGCAGTTCCGGGTTGAGAACGAGAAACCGGTCGTATGCCGCGCGCACCGCCTCGCGGGCGCCGGCCGAATCGAGTTCGGCGGTGATCCGCTCGGCGTGCGCGGCACGGCCGGCGTCCGTGAGCCACCACGCGGGCATGGCTCCGGACATGCGCGTGAGAAGTCCGTCGACCCCGAGATCGATGAGCTCGGACTCGACGTCGGACTCGGCCAGCCCCGTGACGAGGCCGAGGCGGGTGGGGCCCGAGGCGCCGGCGCAGCGCAGCGCGTGCAGCACCAGCAGATCGGGGTCCGTCGTACGGGTCTCGGGCCGGTTCATGCCGCGGTCCCCGTCCCGGACGTGAGCGGTCCGTCGGTCTCCGGCCCCGTATCACGCATACGCATGGCGAATCTCCAATGCCTGTAGTTTTCCGATACCGTCATCATCCGGATGCCGTCTGTATCATGACACAGCAGGAGCGGAAGGGGACACGATGGTCAGGCTGACCCGGGCGCAGCAGCAGCAACGGACCCGCGCGGCGGTGCTGGTCGCGGCCCGGCAGGAGTTCGCCCAGTACGGCTACGGCGAGGCCAAGATCGACCGGATCGCCGAGCGGGCCGAACTGACCAGGGGGGCGGTCTACTCCAACTTCGCCGGCAAGCGCGCGCTGTATCTCGCGGTGCTCGCCGACACCGCCGAGCGGGCCCGGCTCGACGCCGAACCGCCGCCGGAACCGCCCGACTCCGTCGCGGGGGCACTGGGCGCGTTCGCCCGGGTCTGGCTCGAACGGCTGCCCCTCGCCGGTGACACACCGGGCAGCGGGCATCTTCAGCTCCGCTCACTTTCCGGAGTGGTCGATACGGAGCCGGCCCGTGCCGCGCTGGCCGAACTCGTCTCCCTCGAAGCCCTGTTGCTCGCTCTCGCGCTCGAACCGGACACCGCGCTGCGCACCCGGACGGTACGGGTGGCGGGGCTGGCGCTGACCTTGCTCCACGGCGCGGCGGCTCTCGCGGAGAACGCTCCGGGGGCCGGCGATCCGTTCGACCTGGCCCGTGCCGCCGAGCATCTGGCCGGCATCTCGCTCAGCAACGACGCGGAGCCGGCGCACCTGGCCTACGTCGGACCGGCACGGCCGGCGGAGGACGAGTGGGCGGCGCCCCACGGGCTGCGCGACGAGATCGACGGCCGCCGGGTGGACCTCGATGACGACGGCGTGGTCGTCGTGCTCGGGGTGAGACGTCTGTCGGCGGCGGACGAGGCGGTGCGCTCGGCGCGCCGGCGCGACAAGGTGACGCTGGTCGTCGTGACGAGCGATCCCGCCGAGATCGGCCGACTGGCGCGACTGCGGATCGTCGATCTCGTCGCGTGTCTGCGCCGGGTGTTCGCAGCCGGGGAACTGCCCCGGCTGCGCGTGGTGTTCGACGACGGCGGCACGGTCGCGGCGGCCGTCGGCCAGGGCTCGGTGGACGACTTCACGGAGGTCGCGGTCCGGGTCCGTGACGGGCTGATCGTGGCACGCGCGGACGGCCGCGGCGCGGGCCACGCGGTGGCCGCCGGTCCGGTCCGCCCGCGCAAGGCGGTTGAGCCGCCACCGCGCCCGGGGGCGAGTTGAGGCCGTTGGCGGGTCCCGCCCGACAGCGGGCGTCGGAGAGTTCTGTCAGGCCGACCGCGTCAGGTGGCGGGCGGGATCCGATGAGCCGCGACATAGCGGGCGGGGTCGTTGCGGTAGCTCGTCCGCCAGCGGCGGGCCGTCTGCTCGGCGAAGGTCTCGCCGGTGTCCAGGATCTCCTCGAGCGGGTCGAGGTAGCCGACCGCTTCGGATCGTTCGACTCCGGCGTCGACGCGGGCCTGAAGACCCGTGCGGGCCAACTGGACCAGATGACGGGCGAGGTCGCGAACGCTGTCCGCGCCCAGTCGCGTGGCCAGTCCGGCCGTGGGCAGGGCCTGGTGCGCCGCGTCGCTCTCCTGAGGCGTGTACCGGCGCAGCAGCTCCCAGGCGGCCTCGCGGGCAGGCGCGTCGTACGTCAGTCCGGTCCACAGCGCCGGCACGGCGGGAATGTTCGGGTACGGCGGGCCGTCCGGCGCGCGGGTCTCCAGAGTGCCGCGTACGCGCACGGTGGTGTAGAGCTGATCGAGATGGGAGAGCCAGTCCTCCCAGCGGGGCGCGGTGCCGTCGTCGAAGCCGTGGCGCATGTGGTCCGCGAATGGTCGCGGTCCGGCGAGACGGTAGCCGCTGGGACTGTGGCGGTAGATCATGGGCACGCTCAGTGCCCAGTCGGTGATGCTCTTCGCCGTCAATGGGGTCCGCAGTGCGGGGCGCGGGGAGCCGCAGCGCCGGGGGTCCATGCGCAGCCAGTCCTGGCAGCGGTGCGAGAGGACACCGTCGAGGTTTCCGGCGTACAGCGGCGAGTTGACGAGCAGTGCGGCGACAACGGGCGAGGCCGCGACCTGAACGCGCAGCTTCGAGGCCAGGTCGTCCTCGTCGAGGTGGTCCAGCGTGGTCTGGGTCGAGGTCGACAGCCTCATGATGTGCGGTGCCCGCTCCCCTCCGGAGCCGAGGCCGGCGAAGTACGTCCGCATCACTCCGCCCCGCACGGTGGGTACCCAGGTGGTGCTGTCGGCCCGGTTGAAGGGGAGGTTTCCGCCGGGAACGATGGCCAGCCCGTGCCGCCGCGCCAGCGCGGCCATGGGTTCCATGGTGCCGCGCATGGCGGTCACCAGAGTCACGAGGTCGTCCGCGGGAGGGGAGGAGTACTCCAACTGGCCGCCGTGTTCCAGGGTC
This sequence comes from Streptomyces sp. NBC_01506, assembly GCF_045040295.1. Taxonomy (NCBI): domain Bacteria; kingdom Bacillati; phylum Actinomycetota; class Actinomycetes; order Kitasatosporales; family Streptomycetaceae; genus Streptomyces; species Streptomyces sp. NBC_01506. The sequence goes on from NZ_CP109422.1 coordinate 1,346,217, forward strand.
AGCTTCGTCCCGTCCGGCAGGTGCACTCCCGTCAGGACGTCGTCGGCCCACTGCGGTGAGCCGCCCCAGTCCCGCAGCACCTCGTGCAGGAGGGCGGCCATGCCGTGCGGCCCGTCGTACGGGGCGGCCAGACCGGTCGTCTCGTCCAGTACACCCGCCTCGACTTCCAGGCCGATGCGTTCACGGGTGCCTTCGGGAGCGAGGAATACTTCGGGCAGGACCGACATGCTCAGCGGAGGACGGGTAAGGCTGCTTTCCGTGTCCTGAGTGCTCATGACGCTGTTCCCTCTCTGACGAAGTCTTCCGTCGCGCGCTCCGTGGGCTCCGTGCGCTCCGTACGCTGCTTGCCCGGCCCCCCGGCCGGGGTGGAGAGCCGGTCCAGCAGGTGCCCGACGGCGTGGAGCGCCGACTGGGCGGCACCCTGCATCCACGCACGGGCGGCGGATAGATGCTCGCCGGCGAAGAAGAGTCGGGGATCGCCCACCGGGTGCGGCGTCGCGAGGCCGTCGAGATATCGGGTGTGCTCGCCGGGGGCGAGGTAGGCGAAGGCCCCTCCGCTCATTCCCGGCTGATTGTCCCAGTCCCAGTGCACGATGTCGTCGATGTCCTCGCAGATGCCCGGATGCAACTGTTCCAGGCAGCGCATCACGACCCGGTCGCGGTCGGCGGGCGGCAGTGCGGTGAATCGCCGGGCATGCGGCCCCCAGAGGTAGGCGCCCGTGAGGACGCCCGCCTCGTGCGACAGCCCGGCGTCGCGGGCGGTCAGCCGGTGTGACGACAGCATGCCGGGGGCGGTGCCGATGCCGGTGTCCGGGGCGACGCTGGCGTTGTCGGAGGGGTACCAGCACTGCTGGATGGGCAGGTCGGTGAAGCTTCCGCCGCCGTAGATGCCGTCGTCAAGTTCCCAGGTCCGCCGCCGCAGGTGCACCAGGGTCTTGGTGCTGCTGGCGTAGGTGACCCCGCGGACAGCCTGTGCCTGCCGGCGGGGCAGTCCCGGGGTGATGGTGATCTGGTCGAGAGTGGTCAGCGGGACGCAGGCGAGGACGGCGTCGTACGTCGCTTCGACGGGCCGGCCCACGCACTGGCCGCGGATCTGTGCGGCGCCGGAGGACAGCCGCACCGCGTCGACGCGCGTGGACAGGCGCAGCGTTCCCGGCGTCAGGCGCCGTACGAACTCACGGACCAACGTGTCCATCCCGCCGTCGAGTTCGACGGGGGCGGCGTGGAAGAGACCGAAGTAGTCGACCAGCACCTCAAGGAGCGAAGCGTGCTCGTAGTGCACCAGTCCGCTGGTGTGCCCGAGCAAGTCCCAGGCGTCCTCGGAGAGTTGGCGCCGTGCGAACTGCCACAAGGAGGTCGACATCAACTGGTCCAGGGCCGCGTCCTGCCAGTTGCCCTTCAGGACGCTCATCTGCTGGACGGGGCCGAGTGCTTCCCAGGCCGTACGCAGCACTCGGTCCAGCAGCGTCCGCGGACCGTCCTGAGCGGTGGCGTCGAGGCCGAACGCCGGGTAGAGCTGGCGTACTTGGCGTAATCGCGCCCGCCGCCCGCGCAGGTGGTAGTACCCGTCCGGGTTCAGATTGACGAAGGGGCGAGTGGGCAGCCCGAACTCGCGCACATAGTGCAGTACACATTCGTGATTGCCGGGAATGCGCATCGCGCCCACGTCGGCGTACGTGTCGTCCCAGAACCGATGGGTGCGTACGCGCCCCCCGGGGCGCTCGGCCCGCTCGTAGACCACGGCGTCCACCCCACGCCGCTGGAGTTCGTAGGCCGCGACCAGCCCGGCCAGCCCGCCGCCGATGATTCCCACCCGCGCGGGGTGGGCGGGCCCGGCCACTCGTAACTCGTCGGGAAACGCGAAGCACCGATCGAACAAGTCCGCACACTCCGATCCGCGCCCACCGCGCGTCAGCCAACGGCACACCCGGACCAACGATCCGATGATCCGAGCGAAACGGCCCAGGCGCGAGCGAACTCACGGCGTCCGGCCGGGCGCGGGAGCGGGAGCGGCGACACCGGTCACGTGCGCGCGACTACGCCCCTCGTGCGGCCCCCGGCTTACCCTCCACCGTCAGGTCGTAGTCGACCGACACGGTGAGGTCCTCTGCCCCGCCACGTATCTCGACGGTGTGACGTCCGGGCGACAAAGGCGGCAACTGTGCCCACAAACCGCAGCCCGCGCCCTGGAAGATCCCTTCCTCTTCGGTCACCGGATTGCCCTCGGCCGCGAAGTATCTGAATTCCACGCCCTCGTGACGGTCGACCGCGACCTTCTCTCCGTCGACCTCGACCGTCCCTTCGGCGGACCTGTCGAATCCCCCGCAGTCCATCAGCTCGCCCACGATGTTGACGACGGGGAAAGCGATCGGCCGATCGGCCGGAATCGTGCAGGTCCGGGACGTGTGTCCGCCGAAGGTGCCGGCCAGGAACCAGCGATCCTTCGGCTGATTGCGCGCGCAGTCGCGGCCCGTCGGGTCGGCCACCGGGTTGCTGTCGGTGGGTTCCGCCGCGGCCCATTCCCACCACCGGCTCTGGAGGTCCACGGAGGACAACCGGACCGGGGCAGGGCCGCTGAGGTCGTCGGTCTCGCCACCGTCACCGGAGCCGCACCCGGTGAGTGCCGCCGCTGATATCCCGGCCGAGGCCACAACGGTCGCCCACCAGATGTGTCTCTTCGCCGTACTCACTGAATGTCCTCCCCCACACGAAGAACTCCCAGCCCGGACGAATCCGTGCTGGGAGTTCTGTGAAGTGCCGCTGTGTCCGAGGGGGGACTTGAACCCCCACGCCCGATAAAGGGCACTAGCACCTCAAGCTAGCGCGTCTGCCATTCCGCCACCCGGACGAGTGGTCGAACCTCGGTGTTTCCGCCGGGGTGACGTAAAGAACGATACCAGGGCTCGGGAGTGCTCTTCACCCGTATATCCCGTGGTCCGGGGCGCACGGACGGGGCTGACCGCTGTTTATGCCTTCGGCTCCTGCGAGATCCGCACCATGTTGCCCGAGGGGTCGCGGAACGCGCAGTCGCGCGGGCCCCAGGGCTGGTCGATGGGCTCCTGGAGCACTTCGGCGCCGGAGGCCCGTACCTTCTCGAACATCGCGTCGAGATCGTCGGTGCGGAAGACGACCTGCGTCAGGACGCCCTTGGTGAGCAGTTCCTGGAGGGCGTCGCCGTCGGCCTGGGAGCGGCCGGCGTGCGGTTCCGAGAGGACGATCTCGAGGCCCGGCTGGTCCACGCTGCCGAGGGTCACCCAGCGGAAGCCGCCCGAGGCGACATCGTTGCGCACCTCGAGGCCGAGCGCGTCGCGGTAGAAGGTGAGTGATTCGTCCGGGTCGTTGACGGTGATGTGGCAGTACTGGAGTGCGATGGTCATGTGACCCACGCTAGGCCCTGTCCGGCGGATCTTCGGGGGTCCGGGACGCCTGGCACGGCACCTCCCTGCGTTGTCGGAGTCATCCAAGTACGTCCAGTACGAGGATGATCCTCCGCCTTGCGATGCACCGCACCAGCCGCCCCGGCCTGATCCCCGAAGATCCGCCGGACAGGACCTAGGCGGCGGCTTCGCGCGCCGCTTCTCGGATCCTGCTCGGTGCGTCCCTGGCCGGCCGGGTGCGCAGCTTCGCCTCGCACGCGGGCATCGCCGTGACCGCGCCGTGCTCGCGGGCGGCGTACGCGCTGGGCGTCTCCCCCAGGACTTCGGTGAAGCGCGAGCTGAACGAGCCCAGTGACGTACAGCCCACGGCCATGCACGCGTCGGTCACGCTCGTGCCCGCACGCAGCAGCGCCATCGCCCGCTCGATACGGCGGGTCATCAGGTAGCTGTACGGCGTCTCGCCGTAGGCCGCGCGGAAGCGCCGGGAGAAGTGGGCCGGCGACATCAGCGCGTGGCGGGCCATCGTCGGTACGTCGAGCGGACGTGCGTACTCCCGGTCGATCAGATCCCTTGCCCGCCGCAGGTGAGCGAGGTTGGCGAGCTCCTTCGAGTCCATGCGAACGACGGTACACCGGTGCACTGACAGCACCGCTGACCTGGGGAATCGGCTGAGGAGGGGTTCGGTCGACCTCAGCCGATTCCGGTTCAGGGCCGGGCCGGATCCACCGTCACGGCATCAGGTGGTAGTCCGGGAAGTTGCCCGGTGGGCGCTCCCCGTCCGGGCCGTTCGTGACCGCCTTCACGAGCAGTTCGCCGCCGACGAAGGCGCCCCGCCAGGAGGAGCCGAAGCCGCCGAACAGCTCGTCACGGTCGCCGCGGGAGCGTGGCTTGCCGTGGCCGACCTTGAAGGCGCGTATCTGGGGTGACAGACGCGCGTACGTCTTCGGGTCGTCGGTCGCCAGCGTCGCGGCCAGTGCCCCGTTGGAGGCGTTCATGGCCGCGAGGAGTTCCGCCTCGGTGTCGACCAGGACGATCGTGTCGACCGGGCCGAAGGGCTCCGCGTGGTGCAGCGGCGAGGAAGGCGGCGGGTTCAGCAGGGTCACCGGCGCGAGGTAGGCGGAGGTGTCCTGACCGGGCAGGAAACGCCCGTCGGCGAGCGAGCCGTGGTGGATGGGGACGGCGCCGCGGTCGATGGCCTCGGCCACCTGGTCGTCCAGCTCCTTGGCCTTGGCCGCGTTGATGAGCGGGCCGAAGTCCAGTTCGGGCAGCGGGTCGTCGGGGTGCTCGACGGCCAGCGGGTGGCCCAGTCGGATGGAGCGTACGGCGGGCAGATAGGCCCCGAGGAAGTCCGCGAACAGCGAGCGCTGGACGACGAAGCGCGGGTACGCGGTGCACCGCTGCTTTCCGTAGTCGAACAGCTTGGGGATGACGGCGGTGAGCGCGTCCCAGTCGCTGTGGTTCCACACACCCCAGGTGTTGAGACCTTCCTGTTCGAGGATGTGGCGCTTGCCGAGGTCGGCGACCGTGGTGGCGATCCGGGCGCCGGTGTCGCGGCCTCCTACGAAGGAGACGCAGCCGATCTCCGGGGAGCGGACCAGCGCCTCGGACAGTTCTCCCCCGCTGCCGCTGACCAGCGTGATCGGCAGTCCCTCGCGGACGGCGAGAGCGGCGGCCAGGGTGAGACAGGCGACGCCGCCGTCGGTGGGCGCCTTGGCGATCACCGCGTTGCCGGCCAGGGCCTGTACGAGCATGGCGTGGACCAGGACGGACATCGGGTAGTTCCAACTGGCGATGTTGGAGACCGGGCCCGGCAGCGGGCTGCGGCCCGCCAGCATGGGCTCGACGCCGTCCACGTACCAGCGCACTCCGTCGATCGCGCGGTCGACGTCGGCCTGGGCGAGGCGCCAGGGCTTGCCGATCTCCCAGACGAGCAGGAGGGCGAGCAGTTCGCGGTGCTCGGCCAGGGCGTCGAGTGTCGCGGAGACACGGGCGCGGCGCTCGGGCAGCGGGATGTGCCGCCAGGCGTGGTGCTGGTCGAGCGAGGCGCGTACGGCCCGCTGCGCGGCCTCGGCGTCGAGCCGGGGCGGTCCGGCGATGGGGCTGCCGTCGACCGGGCTGTAGGCGGGGAGGGTACGGCCGCCGGACTGCCAGGACGCGGCCCAGAGGTTGAGCACGTGGTCGTCCCGGAATGCCTCGGGCGCGACGGTGAGACAGTTCTGCCAGGCGTCGGACCAGGCAGTGCCCGGCTTCAGGATGAGGGTGGGTGCCATGTCGTGGACTCCGCTCGAAAGGGGGCGGTACGCGTGTGCGCGGGTTCCGGACGAGGTGCACGGGTCGTCCGGGATGGCGGGTTGTTGTGTACGGGTGGTTGTGGCCGGGCCCGCCCGGTGGGCGGTTCGTCCTCAAGCGCCGGACGGGCTGGAGGTGGCCGCCGGACGGTGGAGGTGGCCGTCCGGCGGGTGAGGAGCGGTTCCGGGACGAGGTCGTGTCTTCGAAGTAGCGCCGTCCGCCCGCAGGGCGGGCCCACGGCGGCTGGTGCGGTGCATCACAAGGCGGAGGATCTCCCGCGTACTGGACGTACTCGGAAGAATCCGACAACGCAGGGAGGTGCCGTACCAGCCGCCGCAGGCCAGGCGGGACTTTGAAGACACCGCCTGAGGGGCGGTGTCGGGTCAGGCCGTGACCGCGATGCGGTCGAGTACCAGGCGGGCCGTTTCCGAGGGCGTCGAGCCGACGCGTACGCCCGCCGCCTCCAGCGCCTTCTTCTTCGCCTCCGCGGTGCCCGACGAGCCGGAGACGATCGCTCCGGCGTGGCCCATGGTCTTGCCCTCGGGCGCGGTGAAGCCCGCGATGTAGCCGACCACCGGCTTCGTGACGTGGTCGGCGATGTACGCCGCCGCGCGCTCCTCCGCGTCGCCGCCGATCTCGCCGATGAGGACGATGAGTTCGGTGTCCGGGTCCGCCTCGAAGGCGGCGAGGGCGTCGATGTGAGTCGTGCCGACGACGGGGTCGCCGCCGATGCCGACCGCCGACGAGAAGCCGATCTCGCGCAGCTCGTACATCAACTGGTACGTCAGCGTGCCCGACTTGGAGACGAGTCCGATCTTGCCGGGCTTGGTGGCGATGTCGGCCGGGATGATGCCGGCGTTGGACTGGCCGGGGCTGATCAGCCCGGGACAGTTGGGTCCGATGATCCGGGTGTCGCTCTTGGCGGCGTACGCCTGGAAGACGACCGCGTCATGGACGGGTATGCCCTCGGTGATGACGACGGCGAGGCCGATGCCCGCGTCGATGGCCTCCATGACCGCGGCCTTCGCGAACGGCGGCGGTACGAAGACGACGGTGACGTCCGCGCCGGTCGCCGCGATGCCGTCGGCGACGGAGCCGAAGACGGGGACCGCCCGGCCGTCGAAGTCGACGTTCGTGCCCGCCTTGCGCGGGTTGACGCCGCCGACGACGTCGGTTCCGGCCTCCAGCATCCGGCGGGTGTGCTTCATGCCCTCGGCACCGGTCATGCCCTGGACGAGGACCTTGCTCTCCTTGGTCAGGAAGATCGCCATTGCTTTGCTCCTTATCCGGCGTTCGCGAGTACGGCGGACTGGCGCGCGGCACCGTCCATGGTCGTGACCTGCTCCACGAGCGGATGCGCCCGGTCGGCGAGGATCGCGCGGCCCCGGGCGGCGTTGTTGCCGTCGAGGCGTACGACGAGCGGCTTGGTCAGCCGGACGGTCTCCAGCGCCTGGACGATGCCGTCGGCGACGGCGTCGCAGGCGGTGATCCCGCCGAAGACGTTGACGAACACGGACTTCACGTCGGGGTCGGACAGGATGACGGAGAGTCCGTCGGCCATGACCTGGGCCGAGGCGCCGCCCCCGATGTCGAGGAAGTTGGCGGGGCGTGCCCCGCAGCCGGCGACGACGTCGAGGGTCGACATGACGAGCCCCGCGCCGTTGCCGATGATGCCGACCTCGCCGTCGAGCTTGACGTAGTTGAGGCCCTTGGCGGCGGCCGCCGCCTCCAGAGGGTCGGCGCCGGGGTCCTGCTGGTCGTCGCCCCAACGGCTCTGGCGGAACTGGGCGTTGTCGTCCAGGGTCACCTTTCCGTCGAGGGCCAGGATCCGTCCGTCCGTGGTCCTGACGAGCGGGTTGACCTCGACCAGCAGGGCGTCCTCGCGGATCAGGACCTGCCAGAGCGATTCGAGTACGGGGGCGGTCTCGGCGGGCAGTTGGGCGGCCACGGCGATCTCGACCGCCTTGGCCGCGGTGACGCCCTCGGCCGGGTCGATGTGGATGCGGGCCACCGCCTCGGGGCGGGTGGCCGCCACCTCCTCGATGTCCATGCCGCCCTCTGCGGACGCGATCGCGAGGAAGGTCCCCGCAGCGCGGTCGAGCACATAGCTGACGTAGAACTCGGTCTCGATGTCCACCGGTTGGGCCAGCATCACCGTACGGACGGTGTGGCCCTTGATGTCCATCCCGAGGATCTGGCGGGCGGTCAGTTCCGCGGCGGCCGGATCGGCCGCGAGCTTCACCCCGCCGGCCTTGCCCCGGCCTCCGGTCTTCACCTGTGCCTTGACGACGACCTTGCCGCCGAGCCGCTGCGCCGCGAGCGCGGCCTCCCTCGCGAACTCGACGGTCTCGGCCTCCGGCACGGCGATGCCGTACTCCGCGAACAGGTCTCTGGCTTGGTGCTCGTACAGATCCATGCCGGCTCCCACTGCAACAGAAAGGAATGAAAGTGCCGCACGCCCCCTGGACACCACCCGCCGAATGCGGGATAACAAGCTTCATACAGTATTCGTAGACTGTATGCAATCCATCGCGGGAGTACTCGGGAGCACCCACAAGAGCCCTCCGACCTCCCCTACGAAGGGACAAGACAACCTCATGCCCGACGACAGCCAGGAACTCATCTCCGGTGGTCATCTGGTCGCCAAGGCACTCAAGGCAGAAGGTGTCGAGGTCATCTACACGCTCTGTGGCGGCCACATCATCGACATCTACGACGGCTGCGTCGACGAGGGCATCGAAGTCGTCGACGTACGCCACGAGCAGGTCGCCGCCCACGCCGCCGACGGTTACGCGCGCATCACCGGTAAGCCCGGCTGCGCCGTCGTCACCGCCGGACCGGGCACGACCGACGCCGTCACCGGTGTCGCCAACGCGTTCCGTGCCGAGTCACCCATGCTGCTCATCGGCGGCCAGGGCGCGCTCACCCAGCACAAGATGGGTTCGCTCCAGGACCTGCCGCACGTGGACATGATGACGCCGATCACCAAGTTCGCGGCCACCGTCCCCGACACGGCCCGCGCGGCCGACATGGTCTCCATGGCCTTCCGTGAGTGCTACAACGGCGCTCCCGGCCCGTCCTTCCTGGAGATTCCGCGTGATGTCCTCGACGCGAAGGTCCCGGCCGACAAAGCACGCGTACCCAAGGCCGGCCAGTACCGGGCCTCGACCCGTTCGCCCGGTGACCCCGCGGCCATCGAGAAGCTGGCCGATCTGCTGGTCCACGCCGAGAAGCCGGCGATCCTGCTCGGCAGCCAGGTATGGACGACCCGGGCCACGGACGACGCCATCGAGCTGGTACGGACGCTGAACGTACCCGCGTACATGAACGGCGCGGGGCGCGGCACCCTGCCTCCCGGCGACCCGCACCACTTCCAGCTCTCGCGGCGCTACGCCTTCACCAACGCCGACCTCATCATCATCGTCGGCACCCCGTTCGACTTCCGGATGGGCTACGGCAAGCGGCTCTCGCCGGACGCCACGGTCGTCCAGATCGACCTCGACTACCGGACGGTCGGCAAGAACCGCGACATCGACCTCGGCATCGTCGGTGACGCCGGCCTCGTCCTGAAGTCGGTCACCGAGGCGGCCAGCGGGCGGATCAACGGCGGCTCCGTCAAGCGCAAGGCATGGCTGGAGGAGCTGCGCGCCGCCGAGCAGACCGCGATCGAGAAGCGGCTGCCGAATCTGCGCAAGGACAGCTCACCGATCCACCCCTACCGTCTGGTCAGCGAGATCAACGACTTCCTCACCGAGGACTCGATCTACATCGGCGACGGCGGCGACATCGTCACCTTCTCCGGCCAGGTCGTGCAGCCCAAGTCGCCCGGCCACTGGATGGACCCCGGTCCGCTCGGCACGCTCGGCGTCGGCGTCCCCTTCGTCCTCGCGGCGAAGAAGGCACGGCCCGACAAGGAGGTCGTGGCGCTGTTCGGCGACGGGGCCTTCTCGCTCACCGGCTGGGACTTCGAGACGCTGGTGCGCTACAACCTGCCGTTCGTCGGCATCGTCGGCAACAACTCGTCGATGAACCAGATCCGTTACGGCCAGAAGGCCAAGTACGGCGACGAGCGCGAGCGGGTCGGCAACACCCTCGGCGACGTCCACTACGACAAGTTCGCCCAGATGCTGGGCGGTTACGGCGAAGAGGTCCGCGACCCGGCCGACATCGCGCCCGCGCTCCAGCGGGCCCGTGAGTCCGGACTGCCGTCGCTGATCAACGTCTGGGTCGACCCCGACGCGTACGCCCCCGGAACCATGAACCAGACCATGTACAAGTAAGGGAGGCCAAGATGACCCAGGCTGTAGAAGCCCCGGAGAACTCCCCCGACGCCGTGAGCCCGCAGGCGCTGAGCGGCGTCCGTGTCCTCGACATGACGCATGTGCAGTCCGGCCCCTCGGCCACCCAGATCCTGGCCTGGCTCGGCGCGGACGTGGTGAAGGTGGAGGCGCCGACGGGAGACATCACCCGTAAGCAGCTCCGCGACATCCCCGATGTCGACTCGCTGTACTTCACGATGCTCAACTGCAACAAGCGCAGCGTCACCCTCAACACCAAGACCGAGCGCGGCAAGGAGATCCTGACCGAGCTGATCCGCCGCTCCGACGTGATGGTCGAGAACTTCGGCCCCGGCGCGGTCGACCGGATGGGATTCACCTGGGAGAAGATCCAGGAGATCAACCCGAAGATCGTGTACGCCTCGATCAAGGGCTTCGGTGAGGGCCCGTACACCAACTTCAAGGCGTACGAGGTCGTCGCCCAGGCCATGGGCGGCTCGATGTCGACCACCGGCTTCGAGGACGGGCCGCCGCTGGCCACGGGCTCGCAGATCGGCGACTCCGGCACCGGCATGCACGCGGTCGCCGCGATCCTGGCCGCGCTCTACCAGCGCACGGCCACCGGGCGCGGCCAGCGGGTGAACGTCGCGATGCAGCACGCGGTGCTCAACCTGTGCCGGGTCAAGCTCCGTGACCAGCAGCGGCTGTCGCACGGCCCGCTGGCCGAGTACCCGAACGAGGACTTCGGCGACGCGGTCCCGCGCTCGGGCAACGCCAGCGGCGGCGGTCAGCCCGGCTGGGCGGTCAAGTGCGCGCCGGGCGGCCCCAACGACTACGTGTACGTGATCGTGCAGCCGGTCGGCTGGAAGCCCGTCAGCGAGCTGATCGGCCGGCCCGAACTGGCCGACGACCCCGACTGGGCGACTCCCGAGGCCCGCCTCACCAAGCTGGGCAAGATGTTCCAGCTCATCGAGGAGTGGACCTCGACCATCCCCAAGTGGGAGGTGCTGGAGAAGCTCAACGCCCACAACATCCCGTGCGGCCCGATCCTCTCCACCAAGGAGATCATCGAGGACGCCTCGCTCGCGGCCAACGAGATGGTCGTCGAGGTCGAGCACCCGCAGCGCGGGACGTTCACCACGGTCGGGAGCCCGTTGAAGCTCTCCGACTCCCCCGTCACCATCACCGCATCTCCGCTGCTCGGTGAGCACAACGCGGAGGTGTACGTCGGCGAGCTGGGTCTCGGCGACGAGGAACTGCGCCTGTTGAAGACGAACGGAGTCATCTAGTGGCGGACAGCCATATTCAGTTCACGCCCGACAAGGATGCCGTCGGTGCGATCATCGAGGCCGCCCTGGCACAGGGGCGTACCTCACTCACCGCCCCCGAGGGCAAGGCGGTCACGGACGCCTACGGCATCCCGACACCGGGTGAGGCCCTGGCGGAGTCGGCCGACGACGCCGTGGCTGTGGCGGCGCGGCTCGGTTTCCCGGTCGCGATGAAGATCGTCTCGCCTCAGATCCTGCACAAGACGGACGCCGGCGGCGTGCAGATCGGCGTCAAGTCGGCGGCCGAGGTGCGCTCCGCGTTCACCACGATCGTCTCCAACGCGCGCACGTACGACCCCAAGGCGCGGATCCTCGGCGTCCAGGTGCAGCAGATGGTGCCCGCGGGCACCGAGATCCTGATCGGTACGGTCACCGACCCCACCTTCGGCAAGGTCGTGGCCTTCGGCCTCGGCGGTGTCCTGGTGGAGGTGCTGAAGGACGTCACCTTCCGGCTGGCGCCGGCCACCAAGGACGACGCGCTGTCCATGCTGGACGGCATCCGGGCCGCCGAGATCCTGCGCGGGGTACGTGGCGCGGCGGGGGTCGACCGTGACGCGCTGGCCGATCTCGTGGTCCGGGCCTCGGAGTTGGCCGCCGACTTCCCCAACATCGCGGAGGTGGACCTCAACCCGGTCTTCGCCTCCGAGAGCGGGGTCATGGCGGCCGACGTACGGATCCTGCTGACCGACGAGGTGCCCGCCGAACGGCGGCGCTACTCGCGCGAGGAGATCCTGGTCTCCATGCGCCGGCTGATGGAGCCGCGTTCGGTGGCGGTGATCGGTGCCTCCAACGAGGACGGCAAGATCGGCAATTCGGTCATGCGGAACCTCATCGACGGAGGTTTCGCGGGCGAGATCTATCCGGTCAACCCCAAGGCCGATGACATACTCGGCCGTAAGGCGTACAAGAGCGTGATGGATGTTCCTGGTGAGCCTGATGTGGCGATATTCGCGATTCCCGCGAAGTTCGTCGCCACCGCTCTCGAAGAGGTCGGGCGCAAGAACATCCCCAACGCCGTCCTGATCCCGTCCGGTTTCGCGGAGACCGGCGAGCACGAACTCCAGCAGCAGATCGTGACGATCGCCGAGGAGAACGGGATCCGGCTGCTCGGGCCGAACATCTACGGCTACTACTCCACCTGGCAGGACCTCTGCGCCACCTTCTGCACCCCGTACGACGTCAAGGGCGGCGTGGCGCTGACCTCGCAGTCCGGCGGCATCGGGATGGCGATCCTGGGCTTCGCGAGGACCACCAGGACGGGTGTGTCGGCGATCGTCGGACTGGGCAACAAGTCGGACCTGGACGAGGACGACCTGCTGACCTGGTTCGGTGAGGACGACAACACCGACTGCATCGCGATGCACCTGGAGGACCTGAAGGACGGCCGCGCCTTCGTGGAGGCGGCGCGCGCGACCGTACCGAAGAAGCCCGTGGTGGTGCTCAAGGCCGGCCGTACGGCGGCGGGCGCCAAGGCGGCGGGCTCGCACACCGGGGCCCTCGCGGGCGACGACGCGGTGTACGAGGACATCTTGAAGCAGTCCGGCGTCATCAGGGCGCCGGGGCTGAGCGAGATGCTGGAGTACGCGCGCGGGCTGCCCGTACTGCCCACTCCCAAGGGCGAGAACGTCGTCATCATCACGGGCGCCGGCGGATCGGGTGTGCTGCTGTCGGACGCGATCGTCGACAACGGGCTGTCGCTGATGGAGATCCCGCCGGACCTGGACGAGGCGTTCCGCGCCTTCATCCCGCCCTTCGGGGCGGCGGGCAACCCGGTGGACATCACCGGCGGCGAGCCGCCGTCGACGTACGAGGCCACGATCCGGCTCGGGTTGGAGGATCCCCGGATCCACTCCCTCGTCCTGGGCTACTGGCACACGATCGTCACCCCGCCGATGGTCTTCGCCGAGTTGACGGCGCGGGTGGTGGCCGAGTTCCGCGAGCGCGGCATCGAGAAGCCGGTGGTGGCGTCGCTCGCGGGTGACGTCGAGGTGGAGGCCGCGTGCCAGTACCTCTACGAGCGGGGCGTGGTGGCCTACCCGTACACCACGGAGAAGCCGGTCGAGGTGCTTGGCGCGAAGTATCGATGGGCGAAGGCGGCGGGGCTGCTGTGAAGCCGGGCGACGCCGTGGAACGGCCGGGGGTCCGGGGGTTGTCCCCCGGGGCGACACGGCCGATGGGCGAAGGCGGCGGGGCTGCTGTGAAGCCGGGCGACGCCGTGGAACGGCCGGGGGTCCGGGGGTTGTCCCCCGGGGCGACACAGCCGATGGGCGAAAGCGGCGGGGCTCCTGTGAGCGCCGCCGGGCTGTGGGGAGGCGCCGGATGAGCTGACGGCGCGACCCAGGGGGCCTGTGGATTCCGCTCATCGCAGGCCCCCCGCACGAAGAGAACGGACAGGGGGCGCTGGCCTGACTTCTTCGACGCAAGGGGTTCGATCGACAATGGCGACAACTGACATCTCCGCAGCCGTCCCCTACAGGGAGGTGGCGGACCGGAACGGCCGTATCTACCGGATCGGGCAGTCCGACCGGCAGATCATGGGCCGTCCACGGTGGACGATGGTGCTCTTCCCGTGGATCGGCATGATGGGAATCAGCTCCTCGGAGTACGCGTTCACCTCGGCCGAGGACACACTGCACACGGCTCACATGTGGAGCAGCGGGCACATCTTCTGGCTGATGGGTGTCTGGATCTTCTTCCAGGCGGCCGTGGCCTTCCCCGCCGGGCAGCTCCGTGAGAGCGGCAAGCTGCCCGCCCGCTACGCCATGATGCTCGGCGCGCTCGGCACGATCCTGGGATATCTGTCCCTGGCCTACGCGCCGCACGTGATCGTGGCTTATATCGGCTTCGGTATGTTCAGCGGTATCGGCGCGGGTCTTGTCTACGCGACCTGCGTGAACATGGTCGGCAAGTGGTATCCGGAGCGCAAGGGAGGCAAGACCGGCCTCGTCAACGGCGGTTTCGCCTACGGCTCCGTGCCCTTCGTCTTCCTGTTCAGCACGTACATGGACCTGGGCAACTACCAGGGCGTACTCGTCTTCGTCGGCGTGATCTGCTGCGCGATGGTGGCGATCTCCGGGTGGTTCTTCAAGGACCCGCCGAAGTTCTGGTGGCCCGAGGGCGCCGACCCGCTGAAGGTCTCCGACGACCCGAAGATCCGGCGCGCGCTGGAGAAGAACCCGCCGGCCGTCAAGCAGTACACACCGAAGGAAGCCGCACGCGTACCGGTCCTGTGGATGATGTGGTTCTGCCTGCTCTGCACAGCGGGCATCAACATCTTCGGTATCGCGATGCAGGTGCCCTTCGGCAAGGAAATGGGCTTCGCCGGCGGGATCGTGGCCACGGCCATGTCGCTGAAGGCCATCGTGAACGGCACCGGACGCGGTGTCATCGGCTGGATATCCGACAAGTACGGCCGCCGCTACACCCTGATCTTCGTCTGCATCGTCCTGGGCCTGTCGCAGTTCGGCGTGCTGGCTTCGGGATCGATCGGCAACATGCCGCTGTTCCTGGTCTGCTCGATGATCTCCGGCTTCGGCGGTGGCGCGATCTTCCCGCTGTTCGCGGCCATGACGGCGGACTACTTCGGCGAGAACAACAACGCGTCGAACTACGGCATGGTCTACAGCTCCAAGCTCATCTCCGGCCTCGTCGGCGCCGGTGTGGGTGGAGTCGTGGTGGACAACTGGGGTTACAACACGGCGTTCGTCATCGCGGGCGGCGTCGGACTGTTCTCGGCGTGCCTCGCCGTCTTCCTGAAGGCGCCGGGCAGGCCGGACATCAAGAAGATCCAGGCGAATCCGAACCCGATCGGGCGGGAGGACGCCTGAGCGGTCGAACGACCGCTCGCGCACAGTGAGGCGGCTCCCCGTACGGCCAACAGCCGTACGGGGAGCCGCCGTTCGTCCGCCATTTAGTGGTGGCCGTGGCCGCGCTTCTCGCGCAGGGAGTGCAGGTGGTCCGCCGACTTCTCGGCGAACAGCAGCGAGTCGACCGGGTTGTCGTGCTCGGCCTGCCAGTGGTGGTCCTTGCGGCCGTTGTGGGTCTTGTTCACGGCCGAGATGAACTTCTTGTAGTCGATGTCGCCGTCACCGACGTCGACCATGTCGTAACCGTCGCGCGCCGCCTCGTTCTTCACGCCGTCCTTGACGTGGAACAGCGGGTAGCGGTCCGGCTGCTTGAGCACGTAGCTCAGCGGGTCGAACGGCGCGGGCTTGCCGTCGCCGGTCTTGCTGAAGCGGTGCTTGGCGGCGAACGCCCAGTAGATGTCCATCTCCAGATAGACGAGCTTGGGGTCGGTCTCCGCGAGCAGGACGTCGTAGAGGCGCACGCCCGGCTGGTCGCTGGCGAAGGAGAACTCCTCGGCGTGGTTGTGCTGGTAGAACTTCATGCCGCGCTTGCGGGCGGCTGCGCCGTAGGTGTTGAAGTCCTCGGCCGCCCGCTTCCAGCCGTCCACGGTGGCGCCGTAACGCCAGGGGCCCGACGCGGTGCCTATGTGGTCGAGGCCCAGCGCCTGGGCGTCGTCCAGCACCTTGTTCAGATTCTGGGCGAAGCTGTACGCGTTGGGGTTGTTGTCGTCGGCGTAGTTGACGTGGCTGCCGATCGGGCGCAGACCGTGGTTCCGGGCCAGTTGGCGGAGCTGGGGAAGGGTGATGGCGCCGGCGCTGCCCTGGCCGTAGCCCGCGTACTCGATCTCGTCGTAGCCGAAGCGCTCCAGCTCCTCGAAGACCTTCGCGAAGCCGAGCGAGTTGACCTTGTCACGCAGCGAGTAGAGCTGGATGCCGAGGTGGCCCGGGGTGAGGACGCGTTCGCCCTTGCCCCGTCCCCGGTCGGCGGAGGCAGCCGCCGGGGTGGCGGCCGACAGGCCGAGAATGGCGGCGGCACCGGTGCCCGCGGCCACGCCCAGCATGTTGCGACGGCTGAGCTTGGCTGCGAGCTCCGGGTCGACTGACTTCTTGCGGCTCATGCGGCTCATGCGTGGAACTCCTTAGGTCAGTGCAGTCCTGCGAGAGTCAGGAGCAGGGATTTCACGTCGGTGGCCTCGGTGCGGCCGGTGACGGCTTGGGGGGTGGAGCACAGGATGAGCGGACCTTCGTCGTCGCTCGTGGGAAGGCGGCCGTGGCTGCCGCGGATGGGTGAGGGGTCCAGGGGGACGACGGCGAGCCGGTAGCGCATGCCCAGCTTCTTGCGGGCGACGGCCTTGGCGGCCTTGAGCTTCACGTACGGGTCGAGGGGGTCCATGAACAGCTCGACGGGGTCGTAGCCCGGCTTGCGGTGGATCTCGACGAGTTGGGCGAAGTCGGGCGCCTTGGCGTCGTCGAGCCAGTAGTAGTACGTGAACCAGGCGTCCGGCTCGGCGACGGCGACCAGTTCGCCGGAGCGCGGGTGGTCCAGGCCGTAGTTCTTCTTGCCCTGCTCGTCCAGGATCTCCTCGATTCCCTTGAGGTCCTTCAGCGCCTCGCGGGTCGCCTCCAGGTCCTCGGGGCGGCGCACATAGATGTGCGAGATCTGGTGGTCGGAGACGGCGAAGGCGCGCGACGCCATCGGGTCCAGATACTCCATGCCGTCCTGGGTGTGCACTTCCAGAAGTCCGGCGCGGCGCAGGGCCCGGTTGATGTCGACGGGCCGCGAGACATTGGTGATGCCGTACTCGGACAGGGCGACGACGGTACGGCCTTCGCGGCGCGCGTCGTCCAGGAGCGGGCCCATCGCCGCGTCGAGGTCGCGGGCCGCCTGGTGGGAGCGCGGGTCGTCGGGGCCGTAGCGCTGGAGGTCGTAGTCCAGGTGCGGCAGGTAGCACAGCGCCAGATCGGGGTGGCGGGTGTCGATGATGTGGCGGGTGGCGTCGATGATCCACTGCGAGGAGACGAGGTCGGCGCCGGGGCCCCAGAAGTGGAAGAGGGGGAACGTGCCGAGCTTGTCGTGCAGTTCGTCGTGCAGGGCCGGGGGCCGGGTGTAGCAGTCGGGCTCCTTGCGTCCGTCCGCGTAGTACACGGGGCGGGGCGTGACCGTGTAGTCGGTGTCGGCGCCCATCGCGTACCACCAGCAGATGTTGGCGACGGTGTAGCCGGGGTGGACGCGGCGGGCGGCGTCCCACAGCTTGTCGCCGGAGACCAGTCCGTTGTGCTGGCGCCACAGCAGGACGTCGCCCAGTTCGCGGAAGTACCAGCCGTTGCCGACGATGCCGTGCTCGGAGGGCAGGGTGCCGGTGAGGAAAGTGGACTGGGCACTACAGGTGACGGCGGGCAGCACGGTGGTCAGCGGGGCCTGGGAGCCCGCGGCGGCGAGCTTCTTGAGGTTGGGCATATGGGCCAGGAGCTGGGGCGTGAGTCCGACGACGTCCAGGACCAGCAGCGGGGTGGGGGCGGTCGCGGGGGTGGGGGCGGTCGCGGGGGTGGGGGCGGTCGCGGGGGTGGTGGTGGGGTCGGCGGTCATGGCAGCTCCTTGAGACCCAGTTCGACCAACAGGTCGCGGGCCAGCGTCAGTTCGGCGGCGATGCCCTCGGCGAGCCGGCCGCGTGAGCGGGGGCGCAGCTCGGGCGGCAGCGCCTGCCAGGTGTAGGTCTCGACCTCCAGGTGGCGGGTCAGCGGTACGGGACCGCCGACGAGCCGGGCGAGGGTGTCCTGGAGTACGGGGAGGGTCGAGGTGAGCGGCGGGGCGGGGGGTGCGTGCAGAGGTACGTGGAAGTGCGAGCGCCAGGGGGCGCCGTCCGGCAACGCCTCGCCGGCCAGGGCCTCTTCGAGGTCGTCGGTGCCGCGCAGACCGGCCGCCGTACGAGTGCGGGTCTGGTGCAGGAAGCGCGGCTCGGCGAAGGCGGCCAGCGCGTCGCGTACCTCGGGCAGATGGGGGTGTTCGGCGTGCAGCGCGGCCGAGAGCTGGGCCTTGGGGATGGTGACGCCGGCCTCGGCGAGGGCCTTGAGCGCGGTCGCCGGGTCCTCGAAGGAGGTGGCGAGGTGGCACGTGTCCACACAGATGCCGATGCGGGCGCTGGCGACGTCGGTGAGCGGTCCGATCGCGTCGGCGGTGGTCTCGACGGTGCAGCCGGGCTCCGGTTCCAGCGCGATCCGGATGCTTTTTCCGGTCAACTCCTCCAGCGCGTCCAGCCGTTCGGCGAGGGTGGTGAGCGCGGCGTGGGCGGTGCGGGCCGCGGCGTCGTCGAAGGCGGTGCGCCAGGCGAGCGGCAGCGTCGAGACGGAGCCCTCGGTGACATCGTCGGGCAGCAGCGAGGCGAGGAGCCGGGCGAGGTCGGTGGTGTGGGCGAGGCGTTCGGGGTCGGCCCAGTCGGGCTTGTAGACGCGGTACTTGACCTCTTCGGCGCCGAAGCCTTCGTAGGGGAAGCCGTTGAGGGTGACGACCTCGAGGCCGCGCCGCTCCAACTCGCTTTTCAGTCCGCGCAGTTGGGCCGGGTCGTTGATGAGGGAGCGGGCCGCGCCCTTGGCGAGCCACAGACCGATGCCGAGCCGGTCGCGGCCGAGGCGTTTGCGTACCGGCTCGCAGTGGTCGCGCAGTTGGGCCAGTACGCCTTCGAGGTTTTCGGCGGGGTGGACGTTGGTGCAGTACGAGAGGTGGACGGTGGAGCCGTCGGGGTGGCGGAAGCGCATGGCTCACTCACCGCCGCGCAGGATGGAGTTCCCCTCGTGCAGGGCCTCGGGTGCGGGGACGTCGAGCTGGAGTCTGCCGCTGAGGCCGTAGAACGCGACGGGGTTGCGCCACAGCACCTTGTCGACGTCGTCCTCGGAGAAGCCCGCCGCGAGCATGGCGTCGGCGACCTTACGGGTCTTGAGCGGGTCGCTCTTGCCCCAGTCGGCGGCGGAGTTGACGAGGACGCGGTCGGTGCCGTGGTTGCGCAGGACGGAGACCATCCGGTCCTCGTCCATCTTGGTGTCGGGGTAGATGGAGAAGCCGAGCCAACTGCCCGAATCCGCCGCGTCCTTGACGGTCGTCTCGTTGAGATGGTCCAGCAGGACATGCTCCGGGTCGAGATTCGACTCGGCGACGACGTCGATGGTGCGGCGCAGCCCGGTCAGCTTGTCGCGGTGCGGGGTGTGGACCATCGCGGGCAGCGCGTACTCGGCGGCGAGCTGGAGCTGGGTGGCGAGCGCGACGTCCTCGGCGGGGGTCATGGAGTCGTAGCCGATCTCGCCGACGGCCACGACGCCGTCCTTGACGAGATAGCGCGGCAGTTCGTCCAGGACGGGGGTGCAGCGGGGGTCGTTCGCCTCTTTGGGGTTGAGGGCGAGCGTGCAGTGGTGGGCGATGCCGTACTGCGCGGCGCGGAACGGCTCCCAGCCGAGCAGCGCGTCGAAGTAGTCGTAGAAGCTGGCGGGCGAGGTGCGGGGCTGGCCGAGCCAGAAGGACGGCTCGACGAGCGCACGGACTCCGGAGGCGTACATCGCCTGGTAATCGTCCGTGGTGCGGGAGGTCATATGGATGTGGGGGTCGAAGATGCGCATCAGAACTCCTCGCCGGTCATGATCAGTACGCGGTGCAGGTCAGGGGGGACCGACCGGCCCGCCGCGGTGCGCTCGGACGCGAAGTCGGTGAGCATCCGGGCGAGTTCTCCGTCGCCGTGGGCGCGGCGTTCCGCGTCGGCGACGGCGGTGACGGGCACGCCGGTGAAGAGGCACTTCAGTACGGCGTGCCGCCAGGCGTGCGGGTCGAGATGGTCGGCGGCGTACGGGCCGACGGCCGCCTCGACGAGGGTGGTGTCGTTGGTACGCAGGGCGTCCTCGACCAGTGGCAGGGCCTCGGGTCCGGGGACGAGGTGCGGCAGGGTGAGGAGTACGGCGCGGCGCTCGGCGGCGTTGCCCTGGTGGTAGAGGCGGGTGAGGGTGGGGACGTCGGCGGCGGCGCGGCGCAGGAGCAGGGTGCGGGCGGCGTCGGCGTTGGGCCGGCCGCAGTGGCGGCCGGCGGCGGCGAAGTGGAGTTCCCAGCGGGCCGGGGCAACGTTGTCGGGTGCGGTGCCCTCGTGCGCCGTCTCCGCGGCGTCGGCGGCCTCTGCGGCCTCTGCGGCTTCGGCGAGTGCCTGGTCCAGCCAGGCGACGGCCGTCGCGTCGAGCCGCCCGTCGATCTCCTCGCGGTTCATACCGATGCTCCCTTCGAGCGCAGGAAGTCCAGGGAGGTGCGGGCCATTTCGGGCCCGGCGTGCGAGTGGCGGGGCAACTCCACGACGGTCAGGCCCTGGTAGCCGGTGGCCTCGAGCGCGGCCAGCACCGGCGGGAAGTCGATCTCGCCCTCCCCGAACGGCAGATGCTCGTGCACACCGCGCCGCATGTCTTCGATCTGTACGTGGCGCAGCCAGGGTCCCGCGTCGCGGACGCAGTCGGCGGGCGGCGCCGGTTCCAGACACTGGCAGTGGCCGATGTCGAGCGTCAGACCGAGCGGTTCGGGGTCGCCGAGGAGCGTTCTGAGGCGGTGGAACCCGGCGATGTCGGCGAGGAGATGGCCGGGCTCGGGCTCGATGGCGACGGGGACGCCGGCGGTGTGGGCGGCGTCGACGACCGGGGTGATCGACTCCTCCAGCCGCTTCCAGGCGGTGTCCTGGTCGGTGCCGGCGGGCGTGATGCCGCTGAAGCAGTGCACCGCGTGCGCGCCCAGGTCGGCGGCGACCTGTACGGCGGTGACGAGCAGCGCGGTGCGCGCGGCGCGCCCGTCCGGGTCGGGGTCGAGGAGGGTGGGCCCGTGTTTACGGCGCGGGTCGAGCACATAGCGGGCACCGGTCTCGACGGTGACCCCGAGGCCGAGTTCCGTCAGGCGCGCGGCCACCTTGGCGGTGCGGGCGGCGAGTTCGGGGGCGAGCGGGTCCAGATGCATATGGTCGAGGGTCAGCCCGACCCCGTCGTACCCGAGGTCGGCGAGCAGCCCGAGCGCGTCGTCCAGACGCAGATCGGTGAGCCCGTTGGTGCCGTATCCGTAACGGATGGTCATGTCACACTCACCTTTTTCGCGAGCTTCCTGGCCAGCGGCACGAGCGCCATGACGGCAAGCCCGGTCCCCGGTGCCCCACCGCGCGCGGCGAGCGCGGCCTGAAACGGGATCATGGCCCGGATCCCGCCACCGACGGCGCGCTGGGTGAGCTGCGGCGACGGATTGAGCGCGGTGTGCAGGAGGGGCCGCCCGGCGGTGACGACGTAGGTGGCGGCGAGGGCAGGGGTGACGAGGTCGGGCCCGGTGCCCGTACGCGACCGGCCCACCACCCCGCCGAGCACCCCGGTGACGACGAGCGCGGCGAGCGGCGCCCCGACGGACCCGCCGTACACCTCACGGCGGGAGACGGTGGTGACGGCGAGGGTGTGCGCGCCGAGGAGTGCGGCGGGGAGGAGGGCGTCGCGTGGGACGGCGGACGACCGGGCTGCGCCCAGCGGTCCGGCGTGACCGCCGGTGGACGACGCGGTCGGCAGACCGTCGAACCGACCCGCTGAACCGGCGGCGGAACCGGCGGGGTTGCCGGACCACGCCGACAGTGACGCGAACGAGCCCGGCCGTGTCGGCGGACGGATCGCTGATACGCCGGACTTCGTTTCCCGAGCGGTAACCGACCCGTTCGACAAAGGCGAGGTACGGCGGGCGGACGTACGGCCGCTACCGGCAGCCGTGTTCGACGTCGAGCTCGTGACCCGGTTCGCCGAACGGGCCGCCGACTCGGTGAGTCTTGTCGTCAGCGCCTCCGCCCGCTCCCCCATCGAGATCGCCACCGACGTGGCGGTACGGCCCACCGGGACGCGGGGCGGCTCGCCGATGCCGACGCCGACGCCGGTGGACCGGCCCGCCCACGCCGACAGGCGGGCGAACGCACCCGGCCGTGACGTCGAACAGGCCACGGGCGACCCGGCGGACAGCCCGGCAGATGGCACCCGCCGCCGAACGGACGGGGCCGTGACGCGGCCCACCGATCCGGCGTGGCCGCCGGTGGACGACGCGGTACGGCGCGCGGACGCGGACGCGGAAGCGGGCGTACGAGCCTCATCGGCCCATCGCGCTTGGCGTTCCGCCACGTTCCGCGTACGGGTCGTGGTCCAGTCCGCGGAACGGGTCGCCGAGTCGGTGATCTTCGTCAACTCCCCCGCCGAGCCGCGCGTCGGCTCGACGGCGCCGGTGGACCGGCCCGCCCTCGCCGACAGGCGGGCACGCGGGCCGCGCCTCTCCTGCGGAGCCGTGAGTCGACCGGACGCACCGACCGAACCGGCGGCCTGGGCCGCCGGAGCCTCCGCCGGGCCGAACTGCCCGACCGCCGGGCCGCCGCTCCAGGCCGACAGGCGGGCGAACACGCCGCGCCGTGCGGGCGGCGCGGGGAAGTTCCCCGTCGAACGGGCCACTCGCGCGGGCAGCGACCGGCCCGTCGTGACCGGCGCGCGATCGGCGCCGGATGCCGGGGCGGCCGGCGCGGAGCCGGACGTCGTGGTGCCCCTGCCGGGGCGGACCCCGGTCGGGGCATCAGCCGTGCGGTCAAAACCGCCGCCACGCACGACCCCACCCGCCGCCGAGCGTGTCGCCGTCGCACCCAGCAGGACGTCCAGCGCGCGCGCCGCGCCCATCGCCGCCGGGCCCGCCGCCGTGTGTTTGAGGCGGAGGTCGTACGCCCACACCGTGGCCGCCAGGGCCGTGCTCAGGGCCAGCGACGGGCGGCCGGCGCGGGAGGCCAGGAAGAGGCCCGTGGCCGTCAGGCCCGTGGCCGCCGCCAGTGCCGCGTTCGGGGTGATGCGGCCCGAGGGGATCGGGCGGTGCGGGCGCTCGACGGCGTCCTCGTCGCGGTCGGCCCAGTCGTTGAGCGCCATCCCCGCCTCGTACAGGCACAGGGACGCCCCGACGGCGAGCGCGGTGCCGCGGTTGGGCCGCACTCCGCAGGACGCCGCGCCGGCCAGGGCGTCGCCCGGGACCGTGAACAGCGCGGACACCCGCAGGAGTTCGGCCCAGGCGCGCAGGTCCTGTCGTCCCTGGCCCCCGAAAATCCGCCGGACAGGACCGAGCGTCACTTGGTCTCCCGCAGACGCTCGGCGAAGGCGAGCAGCGCGTCGAACTGTTCGGCCAGCGCGGCCGGTCCGCCGTCCGGGTCCTTGAAGTAGAAGCCCAGCTCGGGCAGCGGGCCGCTCAGCCCGGCCTCGTGGGCGCGGGCGACCAGCCGGGCCAGGTCCAGGACGAGCGGTGCGGCGAGCGCCGAGTCGCAGCCCTGCCAGATCGTCTGGAGGATCATGCGGGAGCCGAGGAAGCCGTCGAACGCGATGTGGTCCCACGCGGTCTTCCACTCGCCGAGCGCGGGCACGTCGTCGATGTGCACCTCGCCCTCGGGCGCGGTGCCGAGCGTGTCGGCGAGGACCCGCTCCTTGCCCGCGTTCTTGGCCGCCGCGGCGGCCGGGTCGGCCAGCGCCGCTCCGTCGCCGCCGCCCAGCAGGTTGGTGCCCGACCAGGCCCTGACGTCGAGGGCGCGCTGGACGAACATCGGGGCGAGCACGGAACGGAGCAGCGTCTGGCCTGTCTTGCCGTCGCGGCCCGCGTGGGGAAGTCCGCTGGCTGCGACGGCGTCCGCGAGGGCCGCGCTGCGCAGCCCCGTCGACGGAGTGAAGTTCACGTAGGAGCAGCCCGCCTTGAGCGCGGCTGCCGCGTAGAGGGAGCTGGCGGGCAGCCGCGGGTCGTCCTCGGCGGGCTCCGGCTCGGTGGAGGAGACGTTGACGACGACGGCGCGCGCGACGCCGGTGCGCCGGACGAACGCGGTGATGTCGTCGGCGAACGCGGCGATCAGTTCGTCGTCGTCGCGGGTGTCGCCGGGCATCGGTCCGCCGGGGCGGATCTCAGCGTCGGCCGCCTCGAGTTCGGCGGCGATGCTGTTGGGCAGGCCGTGCGGCAGAACGCCCGCGGCGGTGAGCGCTTCGGCCCGCTTCGGCAGGGGGCAGCTCGCGGTGTCGTGTCCGCCGAAGACGAGCGAGGACAGCGCGGGCAGGCCCGAGTCCGCGAAGGGCGGGGTCTCGGCGACCATGCCGGTCGCGGGGTGGAGCCCGGCGGTGACCGCCGCGCATCCCGCTACGGCCGTCGTCGCGACGGAGCCGCGTGCTCCGACGAACCAGACTCCGGTACGTCCTGCAGTCGAATCGTTGGTGGTCACGGGCTGCCTCCCTGCCGGGTGGGTGTGTTGGTGGACGGCGGGCGGGGGGTACGGCGCCTCCCCGCCCGCCGCCGGCTGGCGGCCGGCCTCCTGGTGGTTGGCCAGGAGGCCGGGTCGACCTCCCGGGTACTAGGAGGCCAGTTCCTTCAGTTGGATGTCGCGGAACGCGACCTGATCGTTGGCACCGTGGTTCTGGATGCCGAAGTAGCCGTTCTTCAGGCTGCGCTTCGGGTCCGTGTTGGTGAAGTCGTTGATCTTGACTCCGTTGAGGATGACCTGGACCCGCTCACCCTGCACCTTGATCTCGTAGTTGTTCCACTGGCCCGGAGGCCGCAGAACCTGGTCCCTGGCCTTGATGTTGGCCGACTTGAAGCCGTAGATCGCGCCGGTGGTGCGGTCGACCGCGTCCGTGGCGTCGATCTGGATCTCATAGCCGTTGTTGACGGCCGACCAGGGGTCGTCGGAGGCCGGGAAGCCGATGAAGACACCGGAGTTGTCGTCCCCGTCCATCTTCCAGTCCATCTTCAGCGAGTACGCGCCGAGCTCCTTGGGCTGGTACCAGAGCATGCCCATGCCGCCCTCGGTGTGCAGCTCGCCGCCGGCGACGTTGAACTTGCCGGGGCCCGCCTGCTTCCAGCCTTCGAGGGTCTTGCCGTTGAAGATCGACCGGTAGCCGGTGTTCGGCTTGCAGTCGGCCTTGACCTGGCCGGCCGCGTACCGCAGTCCGCCGAGCAGGTGCTCACGGAAGGCCGGTTCGGCGTACGACTCCTTGGTGTGGCCGCCTCCGGTGTAGAAGGACCGGCCGCCCTCGTAGGTCTGGCACCAGGCGATCGGGTGGTCGCCCTTCATGGTGCCGCCCTGGTAGGTCGTCTCGTCCAGGGTGGCGAGGACCTTCACGTCCGAGCGGGGGTTGTCACGGTAGTTGTACCACTCGTCCGTGCGCTGCCACTCGTCGTCCAGGTGGGCGGTGGAGGGGTGCTTCTTGTCCTCGACCCGCACGGTGGCCTGCTGGATCTGCGGGTGCCCGGAGAAGTAGGCGCCGACCAGCTTGCCGTAGTAGGCCCAGTCGTACTCCGTGTCCGACGCGGCGTGCACGCCCATGTAGGCGCCGCCGGTGGAGATGTAGTACTCGAACGCCTTCTGCTGCTCGGGGTTGAGGACATCACCGGTGGTGGACAGGAACACCACCGCGTCGTACCGGGCGAGGTTGTTCGTGGTGAACTGCGCGCCGGTCTCGGTGGAGTCGATGGTGATGTTGCTGGTCTTGCCCAGCTCCTTCAGGGCCGCGATGCCCGCCGGGATGGCGTCGTGACGGAATCCGGCGGTCTTGGAGAAGACCAGGACCCGCTTCTCGGTCCGTCCTGCGGCCTCCTCGCTGATCTCGAAGTCGTCGAGGTCGTAGAGCGCGCCCTCGCCGCCCTTGAAGACGAGGAACAGCTCCGTGGTGGCCTTCGGCACCGAGCGCAGCGCGATGTCGATGTCCTGGAAGGTGTCCCAACTGCCGGTCACCGGGATCGGCGCGGAGCCGAGGAGCTTGCCGGTGGCGGAGCCCGTACGTACCTCGAGGAATCCGCCCGCGCCGCCGGAGGAGACCCGTGCGGTGAGGGTCTTGGACCCGGTCAGGTTGTACGGCTTGAAGGAGATCCAGTCGTCGTTGTTGATGTCGCCGACGGTCTTGCCGCCGTTGGCCGACGCCTTGTCGTACGTCTTGATGCCCGACTGGCCCGTGAAGTGCTCGGCCTGCCGGTGGCGGGGCTGGAGCTGCACCTGGTCGTGCGTGGTGAGAGCTTCCTGGCCGCCGCCTCCGCCGTCGGTGTACTCGGCGTCGAGGACTCCGAAGATGTCGGCGTTGGGGTCGTGCTCGCCGTCCGCCGGGGCGGTGATGGTGCCTTCGCAGCCCTTGGCCGAGGTGATCGGGTGGCCGTGGCTGTCGTGGCCGAGGATGTAGTTGACGGTGACCTTGGAGCAGTCGATCGGACCGTCCTCGGGGTCGGTGACGGTGACCTTGAAGGGCAGCTTGTCACCGAACTTGAAGAGGGCTCCGTCGGCGGGCACGGTGAGCGTCACCTTGGGCGCGGTGTTGCCGACGACGACCTTCACTGACGCGCTGCCGGTGTGCCCCTTGGGGTCGGTGGCGGTGAGCGTCGCTGTGTAGGTGCCGTTCTTCTTGTACACGTAGCTGGGGTTGGGCTCGGTGGACTTCCCACCGTCGCCGAAGTCCCAGGCGTACGTCACTTCGTCGCCGTCGGCGTCCGTGGTGCCCGCGGAGGAGAAGTTCGCCCGCAGCGGCGCCTTGCCGGACGTCTTGTTGGCGGCGGCCACGGCGACCGGGGCCCGGCCGTCGGCGATGTTCTCGATGCGGTAGACGGCCGAGTTCTCGTCGCCGCCGAACCAGGCGCGGCCGTAGTCGAGTACGTAGAGCGCGCCGTCGGGGCCGAACTCCATGTCCATGACCTGGGTGCCGGTCCACGGGAAGTCGTGGATGGCGCTGACGGTGCCGTCCGCGTCCTTCTCGATGCGCTTGATCCACTCACGCCCGAACTCGCCGGCGAAGAAGTCGCCGTCGTACTCCTCGGGGAACTTCGCCGCGGACTCCAGGTCCGGGTCGAAGTTGTAGACCGGGCCGCCCATCGGGGATTCGGAGCCGTCGCCGAACTCCGGGACGCTGTTCCCGTTGTACGGGATCCAGGCGGCCTGGGACGGCGGCAGGTCGGTGAGACCGGTGTTGTGCGGCGACTCGTTCTTCGGCGCCGCGCAGTCGAACGCCGGGCCGGAGATGCCGGTCGCGAAGTCGTAGTCGCGGTAGGCGTCGTTGTCGCCGGTGCAGTACGGCCAGCCGAAGTTGCCGGCCTGCGTCATACGGGCGAACTCGACCTGGCCGGCCGGGCCGCGGGTGTCGGACGCCGCGCCCGCGTCGGGGCCGTACTCACCGACGTACACGATGCCGGTCTTCTGGTCGACGTTGATACGGAAGGGGTTACGGAAACCCATGCCGTAGATCTCGGGGCGCGTCTTGGCGGTGCCGGGGGCGAAGAGGTTGCCCTCGGGGATCGTGTACGAGCCGTCCTCGGCGACCTTGATCCGCAGGACCTTGCCCCGCAGGTCGTTGGTGTTGCCGGAGGTGCGCCGGGCGTCGAAGGCCGGGTTGCGGTTGGAGCGTTCGTCGATCGGCGTGTAGCCGTCGGAGGCGAAGGGGTTGGTGTCGTCACCCGTCGACAGGTAGAGGTTGCCCTGCGCGTCGAAGGCGATGTCGCCACCGACGTGACAGCACAGGCCGCGGTTGGTCTCGATGTCGAGGACCTTCTTCTCGCTGGCCTTGTCGAGGGTGCCGTCCTCCTTCAGCGTGAAGCGGGAGAGCCGGTTGTACCCGTCGAAGGGGGCGAAGTCGGCAGCCGTGCCCGTCTCGGGGGCGTCACCGGCGGGGGTGTCGAGCACCGGCGAGTAGTAGAGGTAGATCGCGCGGTTCTGGGCGAAGTCGGGGTCGATACCGACGCCTTGGAGACCTTCCTCGTCGTGCGTGTACACGTCGAGCTTGCCCGAGACCTTGGTGTCGCCGGCCGCGTCGGTGATACGCAGCGTGCCGTCGCGCGAGGTGTGCAGGACCTGACGGTCCGGCAGCACGGCGAGGGACATCGGCTCGCCGACCTCGTCGGCGCCCTTGGCGAGGGCGACCTGCTGGAAGGTGTCGTCCGTCGGGTGGGGATCGTCCGGGTGCGCGGCGGCGGGGACGGCGGAGATGGTGCCGGCTATCAGGGCGCCGGCGACGAGTGCGAGGAGGGATCTGGATCTATGACGTCTTCTGGGCACGAAAGTCCTCCGGGGGTGGGGCTGTTCGTACGTGCGGGTGTCGAGGGACGCCAAATGGCGCCCCTCGACATGCCGGGACACGTCCTGTGTGAGCAACGTGGCCCTTACATCTCGCTGGACGTTAGCTGGGTTGGTCCGTGCCGGAAAGACCTTGCGCAGCAATTGGGTTGAACTTTTTCCTCGTTGAGGACAAAGGGAGAAACGGCAGACCGGACGGCCCGGCGGTGGCTGCCGGCCACCGCCGGGCACGTCCCGGTCCATCACACCGTGCCGCTACCTGGGCCCCTCCTCGATCCGGCTGTCGCGATCGGGGACCTGGCCGGCGGCGCCGGCCCCGGTGATCTCGAAGTCGTCCACCTCGAAGAGGTCGCCCTCCGCGCCCGCGCCGCCCTGGAAGGTCAGGACGAGGTCGGTCGTGTCCGCCGGGGCACCGCTCAGGGCCACCTCGACGTCCTCGAACGTGGTCCAGCTTCCGGTGACGGGCACCTCGGCCGAGCCGAGGACGGCGCCGTCTGCCGCGCCCGCCCGCACCTGAAGGGTGCCGCCCGCGCCCGCGGAGGAGACCCTGGCGGTGAGCTTGTCGGCGCCCGCCAGGTGGTACGGCTCGAAGGAGATCCAGTCGCCGTCCGAGATACCGCCGACGCTCTTGCCGCCGTTGGCTCCCTCGCGGTCGGTCACCGTGGTGCCGGACTGATTGTTGGCGTGCTCCGCCTGACGGTGCCTCGGCTGGATCTCGGACTGGCCGTGACCGGTGAGCGCCGCCTGGCCGCCGCCCCCGCCATCGGTGTACTCGGCGTCGATCACTCCGAAGATATTGGCGTTGGGATCGTGTTCGGCGTCGGCGGGCGCCGTGATGGTGCCCTCGCAGCCGGTCTTCGAGGTGATCGGATGGCCGTGGCTGTCATGGCCGAGGATGTAGCGGACGGTGACCTTGGCGCAGTCGATTCCCCCGGCGGCGCTGTCTTCAGGGTCGGTCACGGTGACCTTGAACGGCAGCTCGTCGCCGAAGTTGAACAGCGTCCCCGGTGCGGGCAGTTCCAGTTTCACCGTGGGCGCGGTGTTGCCGACGACGACCCGCACGGACGCGGTGCCGGTGAGCCCTCCCGGGTCCTTCGCGGTGACGGTCGCCGAGTAGGTGCCGTTCTCGTCGTAGGTGTGGGCCGGGTTCGGCTCGGTGGAGGTTTTGCCGTCGCCGAAGTCCCAGGCGTACGTGAGCGGGTCACCGTCCGCGTCCGTGGTGCCCTCGGACGAGAAGGCCACCTCCAGCGGTCCGGTGCCGGACGTCTTGTCCGCCGCGGCGACGGCGACCGGCGCGTACCCCTCGGTGGCGTTCTCGATGCGGTAGAGCGCCGAGTTCTCGTCGCCGCCGAAGTAGCCGGTGCCGTAGTCGAGGACGTAGAGCGCGCCGTCGGGGCCGAACTCCTGGTCCATCACCTGTGTGCCGGCCCACGGGAAGTCGTTGATCGAGGTGACCGTCCCGTCGGCGCCCTGGTCGATGCGCTTGATCCACTTACGGCCGAACTCGCCGGCGAAGAAGTTCCCGTCGTACTCCTGGGGGAACTTGACCTGCGAGTCGAGGTCCGCGTCGTAGCGGTAGACGGGACCGCCCATCGGGGACTCGGAGCCGTCGCCGAACTCCGGGACGCTGTTGCCGTCGTACGGGATCCAGGCGGGCTGCGACGGCGGCAGCTCGGTGAGGCCGGTGTTGTGCGGCGAGTCGTTCTTCGGCGCCGCACAGTCGAAGGCCGCGCCGGAGGTGCCGGTGGCGAAGTCGTAGTCCTTGAAGGGCTCGTTGTCGCCCGTGCAGTACGGCCAGCCGAAGTTGCCCGCCTCGGTGACACGGGCGAACTCGACCTGCCCGGCCGGTCCGCGCTCCGGGTCGGCCGCGCCCGCGTCGGGACCGTAGTCACCGACGTAGACGATCCCCGTCTGCTGGTCGACGGAGATACGGAACGGGTTGCGGAAGCCCATCGCGTAGATCTCGGGCTTCGTCCTCTGCGTGCCGGGGGCGAAGAGATTGCCCTCGGGCACGGTGTACGAGCCGTCGTCGGCGACCTTGATACGCAGCACCTTGCCGCGCAGATCGTTGGTGTTGCCGGACGAACGCCGGGCGTCGAAGGCCGGGTTGCGGTCCGGCCTGTCGTCGATCGGCGTGTAGCCGTCGGAGGCGAAGGGGTTGGTGTCGTCCCCCGTCGACAGATACAGGTTGCCGTCCGCGTCGAAGGCTATGTCACCGCCGACATGGCAGCAGGTGCCACGGGAGGCGGGGATGTCGAGAACCTTCTTCTCGCTGGCCTTGTCGAGGGTGCCGTCCTCGTTCAGCGTGAAGCGCGAGAGCCGGTTGACCCCGTCGAAGGGGGCGAAGTCGGCGGCGGTGCCCGTCTCGGGCGCGTCACCGGTCGGGGTGTCGAGCTTGGGCGCGTAGTAGAGGTAGATGGCGCGGTTCCGGGCGAAGCCGGGGTCGACCCCGACTCCTTGCAGTCCTTCCTCGTCGTGGCTGTAGACGTCGAGGGTGCCGGACACCTTGGTGGTGCCGCCCTCGTCGGTTATTCGCAGTGTCCCGTCGCGCGAGGTGTGCAGGACCTGACGGTCCGGCAGCACCGCCAGGGTCATGGGCTCACCGGCTTCGTCGGCCCCCTTGGCGAGGGTCACCTGCTGAAACGTGGGGGCGGCGGCCTGTCCTGACGGGTCGGCGGCGTGGGCCGGCGCGGCGCCGGCCGGCACCGCGCTGAGGGCCGATGCCGTGAGCAGGGCGCCGGTCAGCAGTGCGCGAAGGGATCGGCCCCTGGGACGTCGTTGACTGTGCACGAGAGTCCTCCGGAAATGCCTGTCGTACGTGCGGGTTCCGAGGAGAAAAGGAGCATGGGGGCTCACCTCGGGTGGGGGGGATGGGGGGAGTGCTCGTCCAAGCACCCGTGTTCCCGCATCTGTCGCTCTCGGTCCGCCGGCCCGCCGGGGCGCGCCGTCGCTCCGGAGATCAACATGACCTGTACATCTCAGTGACCGTAACTCTGTTCGTCCGAGACGGAAAGCCCTTGAGCAGCGGTGAAGTTCAACTTTTCCCCGCCTCAGGACAAAGGTCGTCCGGGCATGCCGAACGGCCCGGCGGTGAACTTGTCCCCGCCGGGCTCGTGTTGACTCTTCTACTCGCCGCCGCCGAAGGCGGCGTCGAAGGACGCGGTGGGCCGGTCGAAGTCGAACCGCTTCAGATCGGCGAGCGCCTCGGGCGCGCCGGAGAGCCGGTCCATTCCGGCGTCCTCCCATTCGACCGAGATCGGACCCTCGTAGTTGATCGCCCCCAGCATGCGGAAGACGTCCTCCCACGGCACATCGCCGTGCCCGGCCGAGACGAAGTCCCAGCCGCGCCGCGGGTCGCCCCAGGGCAGATGCGAACCGAGCCTGCCGTTACGGCCGTCGAGACGCTTGCGCGCCTCCTTGCAGTCGACGTGATAGATCCGGTCCCGGAAGTCGTAGAGGAATCCGGTGGGGTCCAGGTCCTGCCAGACGAAATGGCTCGGGTCGAAGTTCAGCCCGAACGCGGGCCGGTGGTCGACCGCTTCGAGCGCCTGCTTCGTCGTCCAGTAGTCGTACGCGATCTCGCCCGGGTGGACCTCGTGGGCGTAGCGCACTCCCTCGGTGTCGAAGACGTCGAGGATCGGGTTGAACCGCTCCGCGAAGTCCTCGTAGCCCCGCTCGATCATATGCGGCGGCACCGGCGGGAACATCGCCAGCAGATGCCAGATGGACGAGCCGGTGAAGCCGATGACCGTGTTGACACCGAAGGCCGCGGCGGCGCGCGCGGTGTCCTTGATCTCGGCGGCGGCCCGCTGACGTACGCCCTCGGCCTCCCCGTCGCCCCAGATACGGGCGGGGAGGATGTTCTGGTGGCGCTCGTCGATGATGCTGTCGCAGACCGCCTGGCTGACCAGGTGGTTGGAGATGGCCCAGCACTTGAGGCCGTACTTGTCGAGCAGTTGGTGGCGGCTCGCGAGATAGCCGGGGTCGGTCAGCGCCTTGTCGACCTCGAAGTGGTCGCCCCAGCAGGCCAGTTCCAGACCGTCGTAACCGAAGTCACGGGCGAGCCGGCAGACCTCTTCCAGTGGCAGATCGGCCCACTGGCCGGTGAACAGCGTGAACGGGCGTGGCATTCGGACCTCTTCCTAGGACTCGATTCCGGACGGGGCCGGCGGGGGTACGGGTGTGTAGACCGAGTTCTTCTCCGCACTGTCCTCCACGGCGGCCAGCACGCGCTGCACCTGGAGCCCGTCGGCGAAGGAGGGCAGGGGGTCGGTTCCGGCGGCGATGGCTTCGAGAAGATCCTTGGCCTGGTGCACGAAGGTGTGCTCGTAGCCGAGCCCGTGGCCCGGCGGCCACCAGGCCTCCAGATACGGGTGCTCGGACTCGGTGACCAGGATCCGCCGGAAGCCGGCCGTGACGGCCGGCTCCGACTGGTCGTGGAAGGACAGCTCGTTGAGCCGCTCCAGATCGAAGGCGAGCGAACCGTCCTCGCCGTTGATCTCCAGACGCAGCGCGTTCTTGCGTCCCGCCGCCATCCTGGTGGCCTCGAAGGACGCCAGCGCCCCCGAGGCGAGCCGCCCCGTGAACAGGGCGGCGTCGTCCACCGTGACCGGACCCGTCTCGGCGCCGCCGGTCGCGGAGAGCCCGGCCGACGCCCCTGACAGCAGCGGCCGTTCGCGTACGAACGTCTCGGTCATCGCCGAAACGCCGACCAGCGGCTCCCCCGCCAGGAACTGCGCGAGGTCCACGATGTGCGCGCCCAGGTCGCCGAGCGCCCCCGACCCCGCGTGCTCACGCTTGAGCCGCCAGGTGAGGGGGAACTCGGCGTCCACCAGCCAGTCCTGGAGGTAGGTGACCCGTACGTGCCGCAGCGCGCCGAGCCGTCCCTCCTCGATCAGCCTGCGGGCGTACGCGATGGCGGGCACCCGCCGGTAGTTGAAGCCCACCATGGCCAACTGGCCGCGGGACCTGGCCGCTTCGGCGGCCCGGACCATGGCCTCGGCCTCGGCGACCGAGTTGGCCAGCGGCTTCTCGCACAGGACGTGCTTGCCCGCCTCCAGTGCGGCGATCGCGATCTCCGCGTGGCTGTCCCCAGGCGTACAGATGTCGACCAGTTGCACGTCCTCACGCGCGATGAGGGCCCGCCAGTCGGTCTCCGCGGCGGCCCAGCCGAGTCTGTCGGCCGCCGTCCGGACGGCCGTCTCGTCCCGCCCGCAGATGGCGGCGAGGTGTGGCCGCATCGGCAGATCGAAGACATGTCCCGCCGTGCGCCAGCCCTGGGAGTGGGCGGCACCCATGAACGAGTATCCGATCATGCCGATACCGAGTGGCGGCGGTGCGCCGGCTTCCTTCTCCGACGCTTCCCTGCTGGTCATAAGGGAGTACTCCTCGTCTCTCGCGCGTGTGGGGGCTCGGGGTCCTGTCGTGTGGATCAGGCCCTGACTGGCGGAGCCGGTCAGCTAAAGCCCTGGGGCAGGTACTCGTCGATGTTCGTCTTGTCGACGACCGCCGAGAACAGCGTGACCTGCGCCGGGATCTCCAGTCCGGCCATGCCGGTGATGCCCTTGCCCTGGCCGAGCGCGCGGGCCAGGTCGATCGCCGACGAGGCCATGATCGGCGGGTACAGCACGGTGGCCTTCAGGACGCTGTTGTCGGCCTTGATGGCGTCCATCGCCGACTTGGCACCGGCGCCGCCGACCATCAGGAAGCCGTCGCGGCCGGCCTGGTCGATGGCGCGCAGCGCGCCGACGCCCTGGTCGTCGTCGTGGTTCCACAGGGCGTCGAACTTGGACTGCGCCTGGAGGAGTTGGGCCATCTTGGCCTGGCCGGACTCGACGGTGAAGTCGGCCGCCTGGCGGGCGACCTTCTTGATGTTGGGGTAGTTCTTCAGCGCGTCGTCGAAGCCCTGGGTGCGCTGCTTGGTCAGCTCCAGGCTGTCGGGGCCCGACAGTTCGATGACGGTGGCGTTGGCCTTGTCCTTCAGCTTCTCGCCGATGTAGTTGCCCGCGTTGACGCCCATGCCGTAGTTGTCGCCGCCGACGTAGCAGCGGAACGCCTGCGGGTCGGCGAAGATGCGGTCCAGGTTGATGACGGGGATGCCCGCGCGCATCGCCTTGAGACCGGCCTGGGTGAGGGCCTTGCCGTCGGCCGGCAGGATCACCAGGACGTCGACCTTCTTGTTGATCAGGGCGTCGATCTGGCCGATCTGCGCGGCGGTGTCGTTCGAGCCCTCGGTGATGTCGAGCGTGACGTCCGAGTACTTCTTCGCCTGGTTGCGGGCGTTCTCGTTGATCGCGTTGAGCCAGCCGTGGTCGGCCTGGGGGCCGGCGAAGCCGATGGTGACGGGCTTGCCGGGCTTGTCGTCGGCCGCCGGCTCGTTGTTCGCGGCGGGCTCGTCCTTCTCGTTGCTGGTGCAGGCGGTGAGGAGGGCACCGGCCGAAATGGCGGCGGTGCCGAACAGCAGACCTCTACGGCTCGTTTCTGGCATGGCGGTTCGTCCCCTTCAGGAAGCTCTTTGAGCGGTGCGTCGGAAGCGGTGCGTCGGGAAGCGGTACGAGGTCGGGCCCCGGGTTACGGGGTCAGGCCTCGCCGTTGCGCGCCGTGCGGTGCTGGACCAGTACGGCGGCGATGATGATCGCGCCCTTGGCGATCTGCTGGACGTCGCTCTGGAGGTTGTTGAGCGCGAAAATGTTGGTGATGGTGGTGAAGATGAGGACACCGAGGACGGAGCCGACGATCGTGCCGCGCCCGCCGCTGAGCAGGGTGCCGCCGATGATCGCCGCCGCGATGGCGTCGAGTTCGTAGAGGTTGCCGTTGGTGTTCTGGCCGGAGCCGGAGAGCACGATCAGCATGAAGGCCGCGATGCCGCAGCACAGACCGGACAGCAGGTAGAGGTAGAGCCGCTGGCGGCGTACGTCGATGCCGGCGAGCCGGGTGGCCTCCGCGTTGCCGCCGACCGCGACCGTGCGCCGGCCGAAGGTCGTGCGGTTGAGCAGCAGCCAGCCGATGATCGTGACCACCGCGAAGATGATGACGAGCGGCGGGATCCCGAGGATGTACGAGTCACGGGAGGCGAGGTCCAGCACCGACTT
Source organism: Streptomyces sp. NBC_01506 (assembly GCF_045040295.1). NCBI lineage: Bacteria > Bacillati > Actinomycetota > Actinomycetes > Kitasatosporales > Streptomycetaceae > Streptomyces > Streptomyces sp. NBC_01506. The sequence continues at coordinate 1,381,497 of NZ_CP109422.1, forward strand.
CAGGGTGACGATCTGCGTGTTGCCGTCGGTGATCAGCAGAGCCAGACCACGGGCGGACGCCATGATCGCCAGGGTCGCGATGAACGGCGCCATGTTGCCGTACGCGATCAGCACTCCGTTGACCAGACCACAGGCCAGACCCACGATGATCGCGGTGAACAGGATGCCGGCGAAGCCGTACTCCTGGGTCGCCAGCGTCGTCGCCCATACCGAGGCCAGGGCCACGATCGCGCCGACCGACAGGTCGATGCCGCCGCTGGTGATGACGAACGTCATGCCGACGGTGACGACACCGATGATCGACGCCTGGGTGAGCACCAGTTGGAGGTTGCTGGTGTCCAGGAACTGTTCGGGCTTGGTGATACCGCCGACGACTATCAGGGCGGCGAGCACGCCGAGCAACGAGAGCGTCCGGAAATCGAGACGCAGCCCGAGCGGCGGCCGGCCCCCGGAGCCTCCCGGGGTCTTCCCGGCGGGCTTGGTCAGCGGCACGGCGTCGGCCGGGGCGGGTGCGGCGTCGGGCCCGCCCTGTCGCGCCTCAGAGGCAGGCTGTGTCATGGCGTCGGACTCCCTTCCATCACAAGGTCGAGTACACGGTGTTCGTCCAGCTCCTGGGCCGGTGACGTATGGACGACACGGCCCTCCCGGAGCACCAGCACCCGGTCGGCGAGGCCGAGGACCTCGGGGACCTCGCTGGAGACGAGCAGTACGGCGAGGCCGTCGTCGGCCAGCCGGCGGATCACGGAGTAGAGCTCGGCGCGCGCGCCGACGTCCACACCGCGGGTGGGTTCGTCGAGAAGCAGCACCCGGCAGCCGCGCAGCAGCCAGCGGGCGAGGACCGCCTTCTGCTGATTGCCGCCCGACAGGGTGCGGATGACCGCGTCGGGGTTGTCGGGGCGCAGGGAGAGTTCCTGGGTCGCGGCCCTGGCGGCCTTGCGCTCGGCGGAGCTGTCGAGCCAACCGCCGCGCGAGAAGCGGGACATGGAGGACACGGACACATTGCGGGTGACCGATTCGATGAGCAGCAGGGCCTGGGCCTTGCGCTCCTCGGGGGCGAGGCCGAGTCCGGCGCGTACGGCGGCGCGGACGCTGCCGGGCTTCAGCTCCTTGCCGTCGACCAGCACCCGGCCGGCCGTGGGCTTGCGGGCGCCGAAGATGGTCTCCAGGATCTCGGAGCGTCCCGAGCCGACGAGACCCGCGAGGCCGACGATCTCGCCGGGCCGCAGTTCGAGGTCGACCGGTTCGAACTCCCCTTCCCTGGTGAGCCCTTCGGTCCGCAGCAGCGGCTCGCCCGGCGGGGTGTCGGCGGGAGCCGGGCGGTCGGGGAAGACGTACGCGACCTTCCGTCCGGTCATCAGCGAGACGACCTCGCTGGTGGGGGTCTCCTTCGCGGGCAGACCCACGGCGACGGTGCGGCCGTCCTTGATGACGGTCACGCGGTCGCCGATCCGGCGGATCTCCTCCAGGCGGTGGGAGATGTAGATGACGGCGACACCGTCTGCGGTGAGTGTGTCGACGATACGGAAGAGGTTGTTGACCTCGTCCGGGTCGAGCGCCGCCGATGGCTCGTCCATCACGATCAGGCGTACGTCGTGGGAGAGCGCGCGGGCCATGGAGACGATCTGCCGGTGCGCGGCGGACAGTTCACCGACGGGCCGGCCCGCCGGTATCTCGGGGTGGCCGAGCCGGGCGAGCAGCGCGGTGGTCGCGGCCCTGGCCTCGCCGCCCTTGATGACGAAGCCGGCGGTGGTCGGCTCGTGGCCGAGGAAGATGTTCTCGGCCACCGACAGGCCCTCGACCAGGTCGAGTTCCTGGTAGATGGTCGCGATGCCGAGCTTCATCGCCGCGATGGGCGACTTGAGCTGGACCTCTTCGCCGCGCCAGGTGATGACACCGTCGTCGGGCTGGTGCGCGCCGGCGAGCACCTTGATGAGTGTGGACTTGCCGGCCCCGTTCTGGCCGAGCAGACAGTGGACTTCGCCTGCCTGAACCTCCAGGTCCACGCCGTCCAGGGCGCGGACGCCGGGGAACAGCTTGGTGATGCCGGACATGGTGAGCAGGCTGCCTTCGGGTGGTGCTGGTGCCATGGCGTATCCCCTCGGCGGATGCGGCCGGTGAGCGGGCGTGCGGAGCGATGTGCGGTGGTGCGGTGTGGTGCGGTGGTTCGTTGGCGCTTTTGTTGCCTTTTTTGCTGTTATTTCGGTAGTGCGGGTGAAGCGTGTGCCGTACGGCCTGACGTCGGGGTGCCGGTGTCAGGCCGGGGAGAAGAGGTGGTCGCTGATGAGCCGGGCCGCGCCGGTGACTCCGGCGGTCGGCCCCAACTCCCCGAGAACGATGGGGAGATTGCCGGTGGCCAGCGGAAGTGACTGGCGGTAGACCTGGGTCCGGACGCTGGCCAGCAGGGTGTGGCCGAGTCCGGTCACCCCGCCGCCGATCACGACGAGGCCCGGGTTGAAGAAGCTGACGAGTCCGGCGATGACCTGGCCGACCCGGTTGCCGCCTTCGCGGATGAGATACAGGGCGGTGGGGTCGCCGGCCGCGGCGGCCACGGCCACATCGGCGGCGGTGAGCCGGCCGGCGGCCTCCAGACGCGAGGCGAGTTCGGCGGAACGGCCCGTACGGGCGGCGTCCTCGGCGTCCCTGGCCAGCGCGGCACCGCTGAAGTGGGCTTCCAGACAACCCCTGTTGCCACAGACGCAGGCGCGTCCGTCCGGCTCGACCCTGATGTGGCCGATGTCGCCCGCGCTGCCGGTCGTACCCCGGTAGACCTCGCCGCCGACCACGATGCCGCAGCCGATACCCGTGCCGATCTTGATGCAGATGAAGTCGCCCACGGAGCGCGCGACGCCCGCGTGCTGCTCCCCCATCGCCATCAGGTTCACGTCGTTGTCGACCATGACGGGGCAGCCGAGATCCTGGCTCAGCGCCTCACGTACGGGAAAACCGTCCCAGCCGGGCATGATCGGCGGCGCGACCGGCACACCCTCGGGAAAGCGGACCGGTCCCGGAACACCGATACCGGCGCCGTCGTAACCGTCGGCGAGTCCGGACGCCTTGAGCTTGGCGGCCATCGCGAGCACCTGCTCGAAGACGGCGACCGGGCCCTCGCGGACATCCATGGGGTGGTTGATATGGCCGAGCACTTCGAGTTCGGCGTTGGTCACGGCGACGTCTATCGACGTGGCGCCGATGTCCACCCCGAGGAACCGCAGGGCGGGCGCGAGCCGGATGTTGTGCGAACGACGGCCGCCGCGCGAGGCGGCGAGCCCGTCGGCGACGACAAGCCCGGTCTCCAGCAGCCGGTCCACTTCCACGGCGAGCTTGGAGCGGGAGAGGTCGACCTGATCGCCGAGCTGGGCGCGGGAGTTGGGGCCACCGTCACGCAACAGCCGGAGCAGTCGCGCCTGGTGAGCGTTCGCGGGTCGTGCGGTCATTCGTCTCACGCGCCCCTCCCCGCCTCTCGGCTGTGTGATGCGTCGCTACGTCGGGTTGTCGTTTCGACGGGCTTTCGAGGGGAACGTAGCAGCGCTTTCCCCGAGTGGGAAGAAGTTGAGCATGAATCGCTCCTAACTTTCTCCACAGTCAGGACAAAGCCGTTTCGCCGCGCGCCTGGACGGGCGGGTTCTCCAGTGGCTGGATGCCGATGGCCGGTCGTGACACGCCTCCGGCGCGAACGCGACGTGGCTGTCCGTGGAGCACGAGGGGCGGAGCGGCGATTCGCCGACTCCTCGTCGTCTCACGGCGACCGCACGCGTGATCCGACGGATGCACGAGACGGAGGACGTGAAGCTTCCGGGGTGGTCGGTCGCCACGACGTGGCCCGAGGACGAGGACGAGGACGAGGGCGTTCAGGACAGGAACGTCGAGGCCGACACCGCGCTGGGCAGCACGTACGGGCACGCGCGGAGGTCGGCCGAGGACCTGCACCCGGCGCGGAACTCACTGTGGCGGTCGGGGAGCTGACCGCGCAGGGGCGAGGCGATGGGTGAGTGCTGCCGAGTCCGAACTCGTCGCGGTCGAGCTGGCTCAACTACGTGGCGACTCGGCACCGGTCTGGCAGGGACCAAGGGGTCGTACGGCGTGCTGGTCGAGCGTACCGCGCGTGCGGGCGCCGACGTGAAGCAGCTCCGAGCAGACACCGAGGAGTCGGTCCGGGCGCCGCAACAGGAGATCGACGAGCCGAAGCGGGCCCGCTGGCGCCCGCGCAGATCGGCGCCCTGATCGTCGCTGTCGTCGCGCTGTTCATCAACGTCTGACAGGACACTGTCCGGACACCGTGTCTGAACAGTGTCCATGCGCGTCAGGGTGGCGACCGGCAAAAACGCGAACACCGTGTCCGAGCCGTCCGGACAGCCCTACGCGGCCGCCACGAGGTTGCCCCGATGGGTTGCCTCGGCCCACAGGACGCTCAGCCTGCGCAGGGCACAGTAGTGGGCCGTGTGGCCTGGAGGGGAGGGCATGCGACAACCGTACGCCGGGCCACTGGCACTCTTCCCCCAGCTCGTCCTACGTCCGGCTCGCGATGAGGCTCAGTAGACAGTCCACGTCGGTGAGGTCGTTCAGGACGTGGTGGGCGCCCGCCGCGCGCAGCTCGGCGGCGGAGCGGCGCCCTGTAGCAACGGCGATGACGTGAACGTCGTTCTTACGCCCGGCTTCAACATCGGCTGGGGTGTCGCCGATCAGTACCGCGTCTTTGGCTGAAGTGGACGAGCGGGTGAGGGCCAAGTCAACGAGGGGTGTTCGGAGGTCCGCGTCTTCTCCGTACGCGCCGACGTCCCACTGGATGTGGGTGTCCAGGCCGAAGACGCCCAGCTTGATTTCCGCGACAGGGCGGACGTTGCCGGTCACCACAGTCTGGCGGACGTTCGCGACGGCGAGGGCGTCCAGGGCTGCGGCAGCGCCCGGGAGCGCCGAGCCGCGTTCTCTCAACTCTGCTGCGTGCGAGACGTGTTGCTGATGGAGAGCGTGCGCGCATTGTTCGAAGTCGGCGCGGTCAGGTGTGAGGCCGTGGAGTTTCGCGGTCTCACGGAAGGTCACGGCTTCCGTGATGCCGTCGATCGTGGCTTGCTCTCGCATGGGTTGACCGGTCACCTGCTCGAATGCGGCGGCGGACAGATCCCGTCCTACGCCGCGCGTCTCGATAAGTGTGTGGTCGATGTCCCACAGGACCAGAGGCATGTGTCGGCCCCTCCCCAGAATTGATCACAATATCCACCGTGTCGCGGAAGGCCCCAGCGGGGTCGGTTCGTTGGTTGCGCCGACTCGATGATGTTTCCGCTCCACGAGCGGGCGCCTTCGTTGTCGGCGGGACGGCGAGCGTGACGTGCGAAAGGGCCCCACGATAGAAGTTCGTAAGGCCCTTCGCCGCTACCGGGCCGCGCGGCGGGGGTAGCGTCCCTAGTGGACGCTAGGAATGGAGACAACCATGCCACGTTGGAGTGAGTACACCACCGGCGAGCGCATCAAGATCTTGCGTGGGAAGGAGATCCGACAGTCGGATCTCGCGGAAATGACCGGCCTTTCGCTTCCCACGGTGCAGGGAGCGGAGCAGGACAGGCGGCTCACCCTGCCGACGCTCATGAAACTCGCCGCCGCGTTACGCGTGGACACATCCGTCATTCTCGGGCAGCAGGGGCCGCGCCGGGCCATGGAGCATGGGGACCGCACCACAATGCGTGACCTGTCTCGAGCCGTCCATGACACGGCTGTTGGGCTGCTACCCGCAGGCATCAACGCGCCCAGCGCAGCCGAGCTTCGGAAGACCACGAAGCGATGCTGGAACCTCTATTGGAAGGGCAACTACGTGGAAGCCGGCGCGGTCGCGGCGCTGTTCCTCGCCGAAGCCGGTGCCCACCTGCACGCGCAATCTGCCGACGCGCAGTCCGAGGCGTGGGGCTTCGTCGCTGATGCCTACCGTCTCGCCGCGTACGTAGCGAACCTCATGGGGTTCCGTGACCTGGCGTACGCGGCGATCGGGCACGCCCAGAACGCGGCGGAGCGGGCGGCAGACGACATGGGAGCCGCTCTGGTGGCATCGGGCCGGTCCTGGGTCTACTTGCGGGACTCGCGGCTGGATGAAGCGCTCGCCCTGGCGGAGAAGTCTGCCGTGGACATTGAGCCCCGGTTCTCGAAGGCCACCTTGGACCAGTTGGTGGCGTACGGCAGCCACGTGAACTTCGCAGCCGTCGTCGCCTCGCGAGTGGGCGATAAGGACCGGGCGGCTGATTACCTGTCGCAGGCCCACGCGACGGGCGCCCGTATGGGGGCCGAGCACCGCGCCAATGGGACTCTCTTCGGTCCGGTGTCGGCGACGACACAGGCAGTCGGTGTGAACGTCGCGCTCGGGCAGACCGGGAAGGCGCTGACGCTCATCGACTCAATCAAGGACGTGTCGGCGCTCTCCGGCGCAGCCCGGAACCGGTACGCGATGGACAAGGCCATGGCGCAGGCCGACGCGAAGATGTTCGACGCGTCGCTGGATACCTTGGAGGAGGCCCTGATCGCTGCTCCCGAATGGGCGCGGTTTCAGGCCCTGCCGTCCGTGATCGTTCAGAAGGTCGGGCTGGCCAGTACAGCGCGGCTGCGCCGGGTGTCGAAACTGATCGGCGCTACCCCAGCCGGTACGGGCAGCTTCATGCCCGCCACCGAAAAGACCGCACTCTAACTCGTATGTCACATAGGAGCCCTGACGCGTAGTCACCCTACGATCCAACGCCCCGTACGACCCCCTGCCTGACGAATCGGCAGAGTCGTACGGGGCGTTTCTTCATTTCAACGTCCTTTAGCGGCACGGTACTTACATGAACCGGACCCCCCAGCAACGGGCTCGCCGTGCAGCTCTGGCCGAGTCGTCGAGCGGCGGCCACCGTAGGGGGCTTCCTACCCGCATACCCCGTGTCCGCGTCGTGCTGTACGACTGCCACCCGACACCCCAGGACGGGCAACCTCTCGCTTCACACCGCGCGTTCGCTGAAGCGCGAGACTGGACGATCGTCGCGGAACTAGTCGACACGGCACCGCTAGAAATGCCCGCCATGACGTGGCCGCTCTGGCCACGCCTCGCAGAGCTGATCGACTCGGGCCTGGCCGACGGAATCGTCGTTTCCGCATGGAACACCACCGACGAAGATATCTCGTCGTGGCTGCTGGAGCGCCACGCTTTCGTCGCGCGCATCGGCACTCCGCCCTACGCCCCGGCCAGTCTGACGGAAGCGGGCTGATGTGAACCACGCTGCGGGCCAATCGAGAGCGATGATCGCGCGCGCTGTAATGCGACACGCTGACTGGTCGCTCGGTGTCGACACCGAGCCCGGCGCTTCCGGCCCGGTGCACGAGATCGAGTGCACGACGTGCGGCGAGTCCTCGGACGCGGCGGAGGAGCGGGCGAGCCCCGAGGCATGGGCGCTCAACCACACCGGCGGCCACCCGACGCACCGCGGCTACCGGGCAACGACGACCGCCTTCTTCCGTGTGACCCCGGCCCCGGGCAACCCGTACGCGGATACTCCGCCCCGATCCCCGTGAGTTGACGGCATGAACCCCCCACTCCCCGCACGCTCAGCGCCACCGCCGAAGCCCGTGAGTCCGACTGCCGCGCCGCCCGAAGGCGACGGCAGGGGATGTCTTCACACCCTGTCGATACCGAGTTGTTTCGGCTTCCTCGCATTCATCGGCCTGCTGTTCATGTTCGCGGCCGTGCACGACCTCACCCAGATCTAGTGATCTGGCTGTCGAAAGGCGCCCCCATGGCCGCACCCACAGGAGCAGTACAACCGGCCCCGGACGAAGGGCTGGTGGAGCTTGAAGAGACCATCCACGGCGGTGGCTTCTGGCGGCTCGTACCCGAGTGCGTACCCCGTGTGTACGCCCCGGTCGACCGATCGCTCCTCAAGCACGTCGAGACCTGTCTGCGGCGGCTGACATGAGGGCGGGTCACGACGCTGCGGTTCTCGAGCCGGTGGCCGTCGAGGGATGCGACGTGTGCGCGGCACTGGCCGCGCAGCGCGAGGAAGCCCGGCGCCAGGGCGGTCAGCCGACTGTCGAGGACTGCAACAACGAGCTGCGCGCGCACGCGCACCACGCCCGGCCGGCTCGGCGGCGTACCCCATAACCCCGGCGCCGTCCGCAACGCGCCGACGCAGAAAGGGAATCGCGCGGTCGGGCTGGGCCGGACCAGGAGTCCGTCCGGCTGTTTCCCATCGGCGGGGGCGGTCGGAAGCCGGACGGGCCTCACCCCCATGGCGACCGAATCGGGTCAGGGTCGCACCCACTACCAGGCGGCAGGAGCCGGCATGCCCGTACGACGGAACGTGAAGAAGAGGAGCAGTCGGCGGAACCGGGCGTCGCACGCCTGGGAACTCGTCGTCGTCGCGCTCGATATGACCCGTGTAGGTGTGTTGCGCGCGCTCTCCCCGCGTCGTCGGCGCAGGGACCGCCTCCGGCACGCGGTACTCCTCGGCGTGCTCGCGGACAACGCCACCCCGGAGGCCGAGGCCGTCTTGTACGAACGGATCTTCGGTGTCCCGGCGCCGGGCTCCGAACACGGCCCACGGCCCATCCGCTCACTTCACCCTTGAAAGGCATCTCGCGGTGACCACCGACGAATTCGACCCCTCCTCGGTCCTGAGGGAAGCGCCATGAAGCCCCTGCGGCAGTTCTACTGGAAGGGCCTGCACGTCCCGTTCATCACGCCTTGGACCGGCGAGCAGAAGCAGCCCGGGACAGTGGTCCGGCGGACCGGGCGTGGCGGTGAGGGCATCGGCTACGCCGACGAGTTGAGCCACGTCGACCGCCGATACGAGGCGCTGTGGATCAGACGGGCGGCCGTACGCGGGCTCGGGGAGCCCGATCTGGCGGCGGTTCATCCCTACCGGCAGCGGCAGGCGATGTCGCACATGCTCTGCCAGGTCTGTGGGACCTCCACGTTCGGCCGGCCCGATGAACGGCACCTGTTCCTCATGCGCTCCGCCGACGGGCGCCCCATCACCGAGGGCGAACAGACCAGCACGCCACCGGTGTGCGAACCCTGTGCGGTCGAATCCGTCAGCGCCTGCCCGCACCTGCGCAAGGGATACACCGCCGCGCTGGTCGGCCGTGCCCAGATGTGGGGTGTGGCCGGCGTCGTCCACGACCCCGACACCCTCACCCCTGTGCACGGACCCGACGATCAGCCTGTCGCGGTCAGCCTCGACAGCCCCCTGATCCGCTGGACGCTCGCAGCCTGCACCGTCGTCACCCTCCACGGCTGCATCACCGTCAGCCTCGAACACCTCATCGACGAGAAGACCACGGCCTAGACCACCGCCCCGATCCGGCGCAGTCACCGATAAGGGCCTGCCCCCTACCGAGAGAGAGCTACCCACTCATGTCTGGCTTCCGCCGCCACTGCGGCTACGACTCCGCCCGCAAGGACTGCGAGCAGTTCACCTCCATCGAGACGATCCTCGACGCCGGTCGCGACGACGACTCGCGACGGCCGGTCTGCTGGTCGTCTGTGGACATTTCCTTACTCGGCGTCCGAGCGCAGGCCGACGGCAAGACCGGCCTCGCCGCTCTCAGGGTAATGCGGCGTGACCACCCCGTCCTGGTCCACAGCCTTTACACGTACCTCAGCGTGACGGCATTCCTCCTCACCCTCATCGCCGCCACGGCGATCACCGAGTGAAGGCGATTACTACGACCACGCACGACCCATCCACCATGGAGGTCCGCATGACCGCACGTCCGATCCTGATCCAGGGGCAGGCCGCTTCCTGCTACTTCCGTACGACCGTCGACCATCCGAACCGCAAGGCGCTCATCCAGATTTGCGAGCCGTGCAACGAGAAGTGTGCACACTGCTTCGTGTCCGCCACCAAGCGCGGCGACTACATGCCGCTCACGGACATCCAGACCAAGCTCATTCCGCAGCTCGCCGACGCCCGCGTCAACCGGGTCACGCTGACCGGCGGTGAGCCGTTCATGCACCCGGCCCTGATCGAGATCGTGGCCGCGTTCCGCGACGCCGGAATGGGCGTCGGAGTGTGCACGAACGCGACGATGGTGACGGACGACCAGATCCGCCAACTCGCGGCGTTCGATGCCCACATGAACGTCAGCCTCGACGGATTCTCATCCGAGTCGCACGGCAAGTTCCGCGGCCGCCCCGAAGGGTTCGTGGAGACCGTGGCAACGGTGGAGCGGTTCGGGAGGGCCGGCATCCTGCAAGGGTTACTGTGCACGCCGAACAACCTCGCCGAGGACGACGAGTACCGGCAGCTCTGCGAGTTCGCCCGGGACCAGGGCGCGAAGTACGTGCTGATGAACCCGCTCGGCGAGATGGGCCGCGGCGCGAACTCCTCGAAAAGACTTCGCAGGCCGGACGAGCACATGCACTACATCCGGCACATCACGATGCCGTTCGTGGATGACGGCCTGGACATGGTCCACATCCGGTTCCCCAACGACGACAAGCCGCTGTCGGGCTGCGAAGCCGGCACGATCATCTACGTGTTCACGAAGGGCGAGGTGGCCGTCTGCCCGTACCTCGTGTTCGCGGCTCGCACGAAGGTGAGCCGGCACCCCGACACGGACTTCATCATCGGCAACGTCTGGACCGACACCGACGTCGCCGATCGCCTGGACGCGTACAAGTTTCACGACCGATGGGACTTGGGCGCGAACCCGACGTGCGGCGGGTGCCCGATGTCGAAGGACTGCGGGAAGGGCTGCCCGGCCGCCGTCGTCGCCGCCGGGCAGCGCATCGGCGCCGTCGACACCGAGCAGTGCCCCGTCGTACCGCGCCAGTCCCGCCAGCTCCCCGTGGTCGGTGTGTCGTGACCGGCATTTTCATCACCATCGACGGCCCCGGCGGCGTGGGCAAGTCCACCGTGACAGGCCTCGTCGCTCAGCAACTCCAGGTCACCGAGTTGCCGGTTCACCCGACCCGCGAACCCAGCGACACCACCCTCGGCGACCTGGCCCGGTACGGGACCGACGAGTACCGGGGCATGGCGATGGCGTGCCTGATCGCCGCCGACCGCTACCAGCACCAGGAGCGGGAGATCCGGCCCGCCGTGGCGCGCGGTGAGATCGTGGTGTGCGACCGGTACGTGGCCTCGTCGCTCGTTCTCCAGGTCCTCGACGGCGTCGGTCGCGACGTCGTCTGGGAGCTCAACCGGCACGCCGACATGCCCGACCTCGCCGTCATCATCAACGCGCGCGCCAAGGTGATTGAGAAACGACTCAGCAACCGAGGTGCGCACAGCCGCTACGAGCAGGACCCCGGCGGCACCGAGCGGGAATGCGCGCTGTTCCAGGAGACGGCTAGGTTCCTTTCAACCGCCGGCGTCCGCGTACTGCAACTCGACGCGTCGGCCGAAGGGCCGGAGCAGATCGCACGCGACATCGTCGACGCGGTCAGCCAAACGTGGATGATGAGGGGCCGCTGATGACCAGCCAGACGACGCTGGACCTGCTGACGTTCAACCTGAACAACCCCAGCAGGCAGCGCGCAGAGCGGCAGTTGGCCTACCTGATGGGGCGCTCGGAGGAAGTCCTGGTGCTCACCGAGACGGCCAACAGCGCCGGGTGTGATCTGCTGGAATCCCGCTTCCACGCAGAGGGGTACCACGTCACGTTCCCCCGGCCGGGACGGGGAGAGCGAGGCGTGATGATCGTCAGCCGCCTCGCCACCATGCCGGGGCGGGTCGTGGCCGAGTACCTGCCGCACCGCGCCGTGTCGGTGACCGTCGACACCCAGGAGGGGCCGCTCGACGTGGTGGGGCTCTACGTCCCCTCACGGGACGGCACCGCGCCCAAGCGGGCCCGCAAGGAGAAGTTCCTCGAGGACTGCCGTCTCGGACTGCCCGGTGGAAAAGCCGGACAGCAGGTGGTGATCGGCGACTTCAACATCCTGGAGCCCGACCACTCCCCCCGATACGGGTTCTTCAAGGGCTTCGAGTACGGGTTCTACAACTGGCTCGGCGAGGTCGGCTACGCCGACGCGTACCGTGAGCTGCATCCGGACTCGCTGGAGTACTCATGGGTGGGGCGCACCGGCGACGGCTACCGCTACGACCACGCACACGTGTCGGCCGATCTCCGTACCGGGCTGCGCAGTTGTTCCTACGTCCACGGACCGCGGACCTGTGAAAACCGGCTGACGGATCACTCTGCGCTGACGCTGTCACTCGCGCTGCACCCCAACGGCGTGCTCCGAGAGCCGGGACCGCCAGCACCCCACGAGGGCACTGACGCTCTCTTCCCTGTACCCGCACGATCCGAGGAGGCCCCCATGGAAGACACCACCTGGACCCGTATCGAGATGCTGCGGACCTGGCTTGACGAAAACGCGGCCCCGGTCGGCGACGAGCGGCTGTGGCGCATCCTCAAGATCAGCGAAGAGGTGGGAGAGGTCGCCGAGGCGATGCACGGCGCGGCCGGCACCAACCCGCGTAAGGGCCGGTCGCACACCTGGGACGACGTCAACAAGGAACTGTGCGATGTCATCGTGACGAGCATGGTCGCGCTCGCCACCTGCACCCCGGACGCGGCGAAGCTGCTCGACGACCGGCTTCAGCACCTCGTGGAGCGCGTGACGCCGTCCTGAAGGCTCCCGTCCACCGCGAACAGCGGTTCGCGGTGGACGGGTTCACGCTACGGCCACGAGGCCACGACCTCGCGGCCGGCTGTTCCCGAGGAGGTGCGCAGTGAGTGCAGGAACTGGTCCAACAGTGCCGAGGTGTCAGACCGCCGCGTCCCCGCGGTGGTGGTACGTGGTCCGCGTCTGCTCCGTGTGGGAGCGCATGACCGCCGTCGCGGCCTCTTCGTCCCGCGCGGAGATCGCCGCGATCAGAGCGCGGTGCTCGATCCAGGACTGCTTGCCCCGCTGTCGCGCCACCGGCGTGTAGTACCAGCGGACCCGGCGGTCCACCTGCGCCGCCAGCTCCGCCAGGACCACGTTCCCGGCCAGCTCCATCACCTTCGCGTGGAAGGCCGCGTTCGTCGCGACCGTGAGGTCCACGTCGTCGTCGGCCACCGACTGCTCACCCTTGGCGCACAGCGCCTCCAGCGCCGAGATCCCCGCCGATCCGGAGTTCGCGGCGGCGAGTCTCGCGGCTTCGGCCTCCAACAGCGTACGGACCGAGAGCAGTTGGTCCGCCTCCGCCTCCGTCGGCTCGTGGACGAACGCGCCCTGGGCGGGCCGAAGATCGACCCAGCCCTCGGTGTTCAGGCGCTGGAGCGCTTCGCGTACGGGCTGGCGGGAGACCCCGAGATGGCCGGCGAGTTCGCTCTCCACCAGATGCTGTCCGGGCCGTAGTGAGCGCACCGTGATGAGTTCGAGCAGCGCCTCGTAGACGCGCTCGCGCAGCGGGCCAGGCCGTTCGAGTTTGGGCACTGAGCCCTGCGGCAGTCCTGCGGACAACATGCGGTCCCCCACTCCTGGCTGATCTACACGGTAAAGATCTCGGCAACAGACAGCAACGATTGGCTATCGTCTACAGTCTACCGAGAACCGTAGCGGATCAGGGGCAGCGGATGACCTGTCCGGCGTAAGAGAGATTTCCGCCAAACCCGAAAAGCAGCGCCGGAGCGCCGGATTCCACCTCGCCGCGCTCCACCAGCTTGGACAGCGCCATCGGGATGGACGCGGCCGAGGTGTTGCCGGAGTCCACGACATCGCGCGCGATGACCGCGTTGACCGCGCCGATCTTCTGGGCGACGGGCTCGATGATCCGCAGGTTCGCCTGGTGCAGTACGACGGCGGCCAGGTCCTCGGGCGCGATACCCGCGCGCTCGCAGACCTTGCGGGCGATCGGCGGCAGTTGGGTGGTGGCCCAGCGGTAGACGGACTGGCCCTCCTGCGCGAAGCGCGGCGGGGTGCCCTCGATCCGTACGGCGTTGCCCATCTCGGGAACCGAGCCCCACAGCACGGGACCGATGCCCGGCTCCTCGCCCGGCCGGACGGCCTCGACGACCGCCGCGCCCGCGCCGTCGCCGAGGAGTACGCAGGTGGAGCGGTCGGTCCAGTCGGCGATGTCGGCCATCTTGTCGGCGCCGATGACCAGCGCGCGGGTGGCCGCACCGGCCCGTACGGCGTGGTCGGCGGTGGCGAGCGCGTGGGTGAAGCCGGCGCAGACCACGTTGAGGTCCATCACCGCGGGCGAGCCCATGGAGAGCCGGGCGGCGACACGCGCGGCCATGTTCGGCGACCGGTCGATCGCCGTGGACGTGGCGACCAGGACGAGGTCGATGTCGGCGGGGGTCAGACCGGCGGCGGCGAGCGCCTTGGCCGCGGCGTGCGCCGCCAGCTCGTCCACGGTCTCGTCGGGTCCCGCCACATGCCGGGTCTTGATGCCGACACGGCTCCTGATCCACTCATCACTGGTGTCGACCATGCCCGCCAGGTCGTCGTTGGTGAGCACCTTGGCGGGCTGATAGTGCCCGAGCGCGGCGATACGAGTGCCGGTCATGCCCGGGACCCCCTCTTCGGTCGACGTCAGGAGTTCCCCAGTCTCGTCAGCGACTCACGAGTAAGGGGGCAGGTGACCCGACAGGATTACCCGCCTCCTCTTGGAGACTCCGGATCATCGCCCCCCGGTCACCCGGTGAAGAGCTGGGTGGCCTTGCGGACCAGTTCGTACAGACCGTACGCGAGAGGAGCCCCCACCCAGAGCCAGGCGAAGACGGTCAGCGCCGTCCGCCGGGACTCAGACACTGCGCTCCCGCTCTGCGGTGATGTGGTCATCGGGGGCCTCCTTCGGCGCTTCCGGCTTCGTTTCGGTCGGCTTCGTTTCGCTCGGCTTCGTTTCGCTCGGCTTCGTTTCGCTCGTGCTCGCGGGCTCGTGGTGGCGCGGGTGTACGGGGCGTACCAGCTCGTTGGCCACGAAGCCGACGACGAGCAGCCCGATCATGACGGTCAGCGAGAGCCCGTACAGTCCGGGGCCGCTCTTGCCCGCCTCCTCCTGGCTGTCGGCGACCCGGTTGACGATGAGCGGGCCGAGGACGCCGGCCGCCGACCAGGCGGTGAGCAGCCGTCCGTGGATCGCGCCCACCTGATAGGTGCCGAACAGGTCCTTGAGGTACGCGGGGACGGTGGCGAAGCCGCCTCCGTAGAACGAGAGGATCACCAGCGCGCAGACGATGAACAGCGGTTTGGACGCGTCGCCGAACTGCGCGATCAGCAGATACATCAACGCGCCGACGCCCAGGTAGAGGCGGTAGGCGTTCTTCCTGCCGATCACGTCGGAGGTGGACGACCAGCCGATCCGGCCCGCCATGTTGGCCGCCGACAGCAGCGCTACGAAACCGGCCGCGGCCGAGACGGAGACCGGTGTGTCGGTGTCGGCGAAGAAGTCGGTGATCATCGGCGCGGCCTTCTCCAGGATGCCGATGCCCGCGGTCACGTTCATACACAGGACGATCCACAGCAGCCAGAACTGCGGTGTGCGCACGGCCGACCTGGCGGACACCTGCGCGGTGGTGATCAGGGCGGACGTGGAGGCCGGGGCCGCCTTCGGCGCCGTGTCCGGGCGGGGCACCCGGATCAGCAGGACGCCGAGCAGCATGAACACCGCGTAGACCAGGCCGTGTACGAGGAACGCCTTGGCGATGCCGTCGTTCGTGGAGCCGAAGGACTCCAACATCTGCGCGGACCAGGGGGACGCGATGAGCGCGCCGCCGCCGAAGCCCATGATCGCGATGCCGGTCGCCATGCCGGGCCGGTCGGGGAACCACTTGATCAGCGTCGAGACGGGCGAGATGTAGCCGATGCCCAGTCCGATACCGCCGACGAAGCCGTAGCCGAAGACGATCAGCCAGAACTGTTCGGTCGCGGCGCCGAGCGCGGAGAGCAGGAAGCCGGACGAGAAGCAGACGAGCGCGACGGTCATCGCCCAGCGCGGGCCGTTGCGTTCGACGAGTGTGCCGCCGAAGGCGGCGGACAGGCCGAGCATCACGATGCCCAGTTGGAAGGGGAGGGCGCTCTGGGTGCCGGAGAGGCCGAGTGCGGATTCCAGCGGGGGCTTGAACACGCTCCAGGCGTACGCCTGCCCGATCGACAGGTGCACCGAGAGCGCTGCGGGGGGTACCAGCCAGCGGCTCCAGCCGGCCGGGGCGAGTGGTGGGGTCATGGACGCGCACTCTAGGAACGCCCCAGACCCTTTGGGAAGATCTTTGACCCGTTGTTGAGTCGACCGTATGCCGACGACAGAAGTCTTGTCGGCAGTTATTCCATACTGTAGACAATATATCGTCGGCAAAGTGTGCTCCTTTGGCTGACTCCGCGCTTCTCTCAACACCCTCAAAGCGAACGGAGAGCCCCACGGTGAAAGTCGCAGTCGTCGGTGCCGGTGCGATCGGCGCCTATGTCGGAGCCGCGCTGGATCGCGCAGGCGCCGAAGTCCATCTCATAGCCCGTGGACCGCATCTGGCGGCCATGAGGCAGCACGGAGTTAGGGTGTACAGCCCGCGCGGCGATTGGACCGCGCGGGTGCACGCCACCGATCAGCCGGCCGACATCGGGCCGGTCGACTACGTGTTCCTGGGTCTCAAGGCGAATTCGTACGCGGCGTGCGGGCCGTTGATCGCGCCTCTGCTCCAGGACCACACGGCGGTCATCGCCGCCCAGAACGGAATCCCCTGGTGGTACTTCCACCAGCACGGCGGCCCGCACGACGGCCGCCGTATCGAGAGCGTCGACCCCGGCGGCTCGGTCAGCGCCGTCCTGCCGCCCGAGCGCGCGATCGGCTGCGTGGTCTACGCGGCGACGGAGCTGGAAGGGCCCGGCGTCGTACGGCACTTGGAAGGCACCCGGTTCTCCATCGGGGAGCCGGACAGGTCGCTCTCGCCGCGCACCAAGGAGTTCGCCGAGGCCATGCGGGCGGGCGGACTCAAGTGTCCGGTCGAGGCCGAACTGCGCAACGAGATCTGGATCAAGCTCCTGGGCAATATCTCCTTCAACCCGATCAGCGCGCTGACCCGCGCCACGATGCGGGAGATGTGCCTGCACCGCAGCACACGTGAAGTCATCGAACTGATGATGAACGAGACGCTCCGGGTGGCCGAGGCACTGGGCTGCCACCCCGACATCTCCGTCGAACGCCGGCTGGCCGGCGCCGAACGGGTCGGCGACCACCGGACCTCCACCCTCCAGGACCTGGAGAAGGGGAAGCCGATGGAGCTGGACGTGCTGCTCGCGGCGGTCGTCGAACTGGCCGCCATGTGCGACATCGAGGTGCCGACGCTCCGCACGGTCGACGCCATCTCGGACCTGCTGGCGCGCGGCGTGGCCGCGTAGGTCCCGACACCGGTCGCCGGACGGGCTCAGTTGAGCCCGTCCGGCGATTGAGGACGGACCGGCCACCCCGTGGACCCGGCCCGCACAAAACCCCTACGCAAGGCTTCCGCTTCCCGCGGCGCATCGGGATACTGTATGCAATGGCGCGGCCACAAGCCATGACTCATGAGGGAGCGCAGCGTGAAAAGCAGCGCAAGAAGGCGGGATCGTACGCCGAAGACCTACGCCAGGCTCGAACACCCGCTGGTGCGGGACGAGAAGGGCGGCCCGCTGAGGCGGGCGACCTGGGAGGAAGCACTGGACCGGGCGGCCGAGGGACTGGGTGCCGCGCGCGGCGCGTTCGGCATGTTCTCGTGCGCACGGGCCACGAACGAGATGAACTACGTCGCGCAGAAGTTCGCGCGCGTGGTGATGGGCACCAACAACGTCGACTCCTGCAACCGGACCTGCCACGCGCCGAGTGTCGCCGGCCTGTCCGCGGCCTTCGGATCGGGCGGTGGCACCTCGTCGTACGGGGAGGTCGAGCACACCGATCTGATCGTGATGTGGGGCTCCAACGCCCGCTTCGCGCACCCGATCTTCTTCCAGCATGTCCTCAAGGGCATCAGGAACGGTGCCCGGATGTACGCCGTCGACCCCCGCCGCACCACCACGGCCGAATGGGCCGAGAGCTGGCTGGGGCTCAACGTCGGCACGGACATCCCGCTCGCCCACGCGGTCGGCCGCGAGATCATCCATGCCGGTCTGCACAACAAGGCGTTCGTCGAGCAGGCCACCACCGGCTTCGAGGAGTACGCGGCCGAGGTCGAGCCGTGGACCCTCACGGTGGCGGAGAAGGTGACGGGCGTACCCGCCGCCGCGATCCGCGATCTCGCCCACGCCTACGCCCGCGCCGAGCGGGCCCAGTTGTGCTGGACGCTCGGCATCACCGAGCACCACAACGGCACGGACAACGTCCGGGCGCTGATCAACCTGTCGCTGCTCACCGGGCACGTCGGACGCTACGGCTCCGGGGTCCAGCCGCTGCGCGGCCAGAACAACGTGCAGGGCGGCGGCGACATGGGGGCCATCCCCAACCGGCTGCCGGGCTTCCAGGACATCCTGGAGACGGATGTACGGCGGAAGTTCGAGACCGCGTGGGACACCGTGATCCAGCCCCACTACGGCCTCAACCTGACCGACATGTTCGAGGCGATGGAGACCGGCGACCTCAAGGCCGTCTACTGCATCGGTGAGAACCCGGCCCAGTCCGAGGCCGACAGCGAGCAGGCCATGGACCGGCTCAAGGCGCTCGACTGCCTCGTGGTGCAGGACATCTTCCTCACCAAGACGGCCGAGCTGGCGGACGTCGTCCTGCCCGCCACGGCCGCCTGGTGCGAGACGGACGGCACCACCACCAACAGTGAGCGCCGGGTCCAGCGCGTACGCAAGGCGCTCACCCCGCCGGGCGAGGCGCGCGAGGACATCGACATCATCTGCGACATCGCGGGCCGGCTCGGGTACGACTGGAAGTTCGCGGACGCGGAGACCGTCTGGAACGAGCTGCGGGCCCTGTCCCCCGACCACTTCGGGATGACGTACGACCGGCTGGCCGAGCACCAGGGCATCCAGTGGCCGTGCCCCGACACCGAGCGGATCGAACCCACCTATCTGCACGGCAGGTTGTGGGACGCGGACCCCGCCAAGCGCGGCAGGCTCGCCCCGTTCGGCATCGTGAAGCACGACCCGCCGGTGGATCTGACGGATGATCAGTACCCGATCAGGCTGACCACCGGGCGCCGCCTCGACTCGTACAACACCGGTGTGCAGAGCGGGAGTTTCGCCTCCCCGCTGCGGCGCGGCG
Organism: Streptomyces sp. NBC_01506; assembly: GCF_045040295.1. Taxonomy (NCBI): domain Bacteria; kingdom Bacillati; phylum Actinomycetota; class Actinomycetes; order Kitasatosporales; family Streptomycetaceae; genus Streptomyces; species Streptomyces sp. NBC_01506. The sequence goes on from NZ_CP109422.1 coordinate 1,400,618, forward strand.
AGTATCTGGAGCTGTGCCCGGAGGACGCCGAGTCGTACGGGGTCGAGGTCGGCGAGGAGGTCCGGATCTCCTCACGGCGCGGCACGGTGCAGGCACCGGTATGGATCGACCCCGGGCTGCGTCCCGGACTGGCGTTCATGACCATGCATTTCCCGGACGAGGTGGACACCAACCAACTGACGATCGAGGCGAACTGCCCGATCGCCGGCACCGCCGAGTTCAAGGCGTCGGCCATCCGGATCGAGAAGTTGCCCGCGAGCGTGACTCAGATGTCCGCGACAGCAGCGAGGAGCTGAGAATCAGTGGACCTGCACTTCGGTGACAGCAAACCGACGGACGAGGAGCGCGCGGCGGTCGACTCGCTGCTCGGTCCCGCGACGTCGGCGTGGGAAGGCGCGGAAGACCGCTCGGACGCGGATCTGCGCTGGGCCCGTGGAGGTCGCGAGGCACGCGAACGGCGCGACCTGCTGTTGCCGGGGTTGCACGCCGTCAACGACCGCGTGGGCTGGATCAGCGAGGGCGCGCTCGCCTATCTGTGCCGGCGGCTCACGGTGCCGCCGGCGGAGGCGTACGGCGTGGCCACGTTCTACGCCATGTTCGCGGTCAAGCCCCGGCCCGCCAAGGTGCTGCACGTCTGCACCGACCTGGCGTGCGCGGCGAAGGGATCCGCGAAGGTCTGCGCGGACCTGGAGGAACGGATCGGCGCGGCGGGCTCGGCCGCCGACGGACTCGTCTGGCAGTCGAGCCCGTGTCTGGGGCTGTGCGAACGGGCCCCGGCGGCACTGGTGTTGCAGGCGGGCACCCCGTCCGACACCGTGCCCGCGCAGCGCGACCCGAGGCTCAAGGACGTGGTCCGGCAGCAGGACACGGCGAAAACGGAGGTAGACGGCGGCGGCGCCGACGTCACCCCCATCCGGGCGGATCTCGGCGCGGCCGACGCGCCGAACGGCGCGGTGGTCACGCCCCTGCGGGCGCACGCCAACGGCTCGTCGGCCGAACCCGCCCCCCGGCGGCAGGCGTTCGCCGTCATCGCGCCGGCCACCGTCGACACACTGGTCGAGGCCGCCACGGCTCCCGAGGACGCCCCCGAGGAGCCGTCCGCCGCACTGGCCGTACCGCAGGCCGGACAGGACGGCCTGCTGCTGCTCCAACGGGTCGGCGTCGTCGACCCGTACAGCATCGACGACTACCGGTCGCACGGCGGATACGCCGCCCTGCGGCGGGCGTTCGACATCGGACCGGCCGGAGTGATCCGGGAGGTCACCGACTCCGGGCTGCTCGGCCGGGGCGGCGCGGCCTTCCCCACCGGGCGCAAGTGGCAGGCCACCGCGTCCCAGCCCGCCCGGCCGCACTATCTGGTCTGCAACGCCGACGAATCGGAGCCCGGCACCTTCAAGGACCGGGTGATCATGGAGGGCGACCCGTTCGCCCTGATCGAGTCCATGACGATCGCCGGTTACGCCACCGGCGCCCATGTCGGCTATCTCTATCTGCGCGGCGAGTACCCGCGCGCCCTGCACCGGCTGGAGAACGCCCTCACCCAGGCCCGGCTGCGCGGATTCCTCGGCGACGACGTACTCGGCCAGGGCTACGCCTTCGACATCGAGATCCGCCGGGGCGCCGGCGCCTACATCTGCGGCGAGGAGACGGCCCTCTTCAACTCGATCGAGGGCTTCCGGGGCGAACCGCGCTCCAAGCCGCCGTTCCCGGTGGAGAAGGGGCTGTTCGGCAAACCCACGGCGGCCAACAACGTCGAGACGCTGATCAACGTGCTGCCCATCCTGACGATGGGCGCCGAGGCGTACGCGGCGATCGGCACCGAGAACTCCACCGGACCCAAGCTGTTCTGCGTCTCGGGCAATGTCGAACGGCCCGGTATCTACGAGCTGCCGTTCGGCGCCACACTGGGCGAACTGCTCGATCTCGCGGGCACACCGACCGAGATCAAGGCGATCCTGCTCGGCGGCGCGGCGGGCGGTTTCGTACGGCCCGACGAGCGGGACATCCCGCTCACCTTCGAGGGCACCAGGGCCGCGGGCACCACCCTGGGCTCCGGCGTGATCCTGGTCATGGACGACACCGTCGCCCTGCCCAGGACACTGCTGCGCATCGCCGAGTTCTTCCGCGACGAGTCCTGCGGTCAGTGCGTGCCCTGCCGGGTCGGCACCGTCCGCCAGGAGGAGGCGCTGCACCGCATCAAGGACCGTACGGGCGCCGCGGCCTCGGACGACGTCGCGCTGCTGCGCGAGGTCGGCCAGACCATGCGCGACGCCTCCATCTGCGGTCTCGGACAGACCGCGTGGAACGCCGTCGAGTCCGCCATCGATCGTCTGGGGGCTTTCAAGTGACCGCTATTCCTCTTCAACTGCCGCGCCGTCTGCTTGAGTTCACGCTCGACGGCGAGCCCACCCGGGTCCCCGAGGGCGCCACGATCCTGGACGCCTGCCGGGCCGCCGGCAAGGACATCCCGACGCTCTGCGAGGGCGACACGCTCACCCCGAAGAACGCGTGCCGCGTGTGCGTGGTGGAGGTGGAGGGCGCCCGTACGCTGGCGCCGGCCTGCTCACGCAAGGCGGAGGCCGGGATGAAGGTCAGTACGGACTCCGAGCGCGCCCGGACCAGCCGCAAGGTCGTCCTGGAACTGCTCGCGTCGTCCACGGACCTGTCCACGACACCGCGCGCGGCCGAGTGGATCAAGGAGTACGAGGCGAAGCCCGACCGGTTCGGGCCCGACGCGGCCCGGGTGAACGAGACGCCGAAGATCGACAACGATCTCTACGTCCGGGACCTCGACAAATGCATCCTCTGCTACAAGTGCGTGGACGCGTGCGGCGAGCAGTGGCAGAACACCTTCGCCATCTCCGTCGCCGGCCGCGGCTTCGACGCCCGTATCTCCACGGAGCACGCCGTGGCGCTGCCCGAATCGGCGTGCGTCTACTGCGGAAACTGCATCGAGGTCTGCCCGACGGGGGCGCTCAGCTTCAAGTCGGAGTTCGACATGCGCGAGGCCGGCACCTGGGACGAGTCGGCCCAGACGGAGACCACGACGATCTGCGCGTACTGCGGTGTCGGCTGCAACCTCACCCTGCACGTGCAGGAGAATGAGATCGTCAAGGTCACCTCACCGCACGACAACCCGGTGACCCACGGCAATCTGTGCATCAAGGGTCGCTTCGGCTACCAGCACGCGCAGCAGCACTGACAGCACGAGCACCGGCAGCACCGGCAGTACCGGCAATTCCGGCAGCACCAGCAGAAGGGAGGATCACCGTGGGACGCGTCACCGAGCGCCGCCGCACGATCCGCATCAGGGAGGGAGCGGTCACCACCCGCCCCGACACCCTGGTCGCCGAGGAGCCGATGGAGATCCGGCTGAACGGCAAGCCGCTCGCCATCACCATGCGCACCCCGGGAGACGACTTCGCGCTCGCCGCCGGATTCCTGGTCAGCGAGGGCGTCCTCGGCTCGGCCGACGACGTCCGGTCGATCGTGTACTGCGCCGGGGCGACGGACGACGGAAGCAACACGTACAACGTGGTGGACGTCCAGCTCGCGCCCGGCGTCCCGATGCCGGACATCACGCTGGAACGCAACGTCTACACCACGTCCTCGTGCGGCCTGTGCGGCAAGGCCAGCCTCGACGCCGTACGCACCACGGCGCGCTTCCCGATCGCCGACACTCCCCCGGTCCGCGTCGAACCGGCTCTGCTCTCCCTCCTCCCCGACCGGTTGCGGGCGGCACAGCAGGTCTTCGACCGGACCGGGGGTCTGCACGCGGCGGCCCTGTTCTCCGAGAAGGGTGAACTCCTCGACATCCGGGAGGACGTGGGCCGCCACAACGCGGTCGACAAGCTTGTCGGACGGGCGTTGCAGCAGGGGCTGCTGCCGCTGTCACGAGTGATCCTGCTGGTGTCGGGGCGGGCGTCGTTCGAACTCGCCCAGAAGGCGGTGATGGCCGGAATTCCGGTCCTGGCGGCGGTCTCCGCACCGTCGTCACTCGCCGTCGACCTCGCCGCGGAGACCGGGCTGACCCTGGTCGGTTTCCTCCGCGGCCCCTCCATGAACGTGTATGCCGGCGACGACCGCATCGCCCTCCACAGCGAGGTGTGACGCGCTGCCGCGGCACGGGATACACGGGACAAGGCCCCGGCCGGCGGGGAGCGCCCCCTGCGCCGGCCGGGTCCCTCCCCCCTTTTTTTGGGGGCTCGGTTCGCCTCCGGGGCGCTTTGAGTCGGTGTCGACGGTCGACCGTGCTCGGCCCCTCGTTCCTCGGGGCCTGCGCGCGCTCTCCCTTTCGACACCGACGCGCCCCTTCGGCTCACTCGCCGGGCGTCGGGGTCCGGGTCACTGCCCGGCGCCAAGCCCCGCGCGGACCGGCGTCGCTTTGTCCGCCAACAGATCGTCGGACAGAGCGTCATCGGGGAGCGGGTCTCGCGAACGGCGCTTCGCGATCATCGCGCAGACCACCAGTTGCAGCATGTGGAACAGCATCAGCGGCAGCACCGCCAGGCTCGCCTGCGCGCCGAACAGCACGCTGGCCATCGGCAGCCCGGCCGCCAGCGACTTCTTCGACCCGGCGAACTGGATCGCCACCCGGTCCGCCCTGCCGAAGCCCAGCCGCCGCGCCCCGTACCAGCTCACCGTCAGCATCGCCGCGAGCAGCACCACCTCGACCGCGAACAGCGCACCGAGCCGCCCCGGAGTCACCCGGTGCCAGACCCCGGCGACCATGCCCTGGCTGAAGGCCGTATAGACGACCAGCAGGATCGATCCGCGGTCCACCCTGCCCAGCAGTGTGCGGTGCCGGGCGAGGAACCCGCCGACCCAGCGCCGTAGCAACTGCCCCGCCACGAAAGGCAGCAGCAACTGCGCCACGATCCGCAGCAGCGAGTCGGGCGAGAACCCGTTCGCTCCGCCGCCGAGCAGGAGGGCGGCGAGCAGCGGCGTCACCACGATGCCCGCGATGCTGGAGAAGGATCCGGCGCAGATCGCCGCGGGGACGTTGCCGCGTGCCATGGAGGTGAAGGCGATGGACGACTGGATCGTCGAGGGCACCAGGCAGAGGAACAGCAGACCGTTGTACAGCTCCGGTGTCAGGACGAAGGGCACGAGTCCGCGCGCCGCCAGCCCCAGCAGCGGAAACACCAGGAACGTACAGGCCAGGACGGTCAGATGGAGCCGCCAGCTCTTGAGGCCGTCCAGCGCCTCGCGGGTCGAGAGCCGGGCGCCGTACAGGAAGAACAGGAGCGCGACCGCGCCGGTCGTCGCGCCGCCGGCGACGTCCGCCGTGGTGCCGGACGCGGGCAGCAGCGCCGCGAGGCCGACGGTGGCGAGGAGGGCGACGATGTACGGGTCGATCGGCAGCCGCCAGGACGGCCGGCGCGCGAACCGGGACGGGGACCCCGACGCCCGGGGACGGCGGGAGAGGCGGGGACGGCGGGGCGAGGTGCGGCGGTTCATGTGCTCCACTGGTTCTTGCCTGTGCTCTGCGCGCTGGATCTTGTTCCGTGTTCCGGGACGGATCGCGCGCTCTCCATCGTCCAGGGTCCGAGCTTGATCGGGAATCCCGCATACGGCTCTGACTGTGATCACGTTCCGCGATGACGGAAGCTACCCTGGGCCGTATGTACGACCCCGCCCAGCTCCGCACCTTTCTGGCCGTGGCACAGACCCTGAGCTTCACGCAGGCCGCCCGGCGGCTGGACGTGCGGCAGTCGACGGTCAGCCAGCACGTACGGCGCCTGGAGGCGGCGGCCGGGGACCGGCAACTCTTCACGCGGGACACGCACAGCGTGGAGCTGACCGAGGACGGCGAAGCCATGCTGGGCTTCGCCCGGACGATCCTCGCGGCGCACGAGCGGGCCGCGGAGTACTTCTCCGGGACCCGGCTGCGGGGCAGGCTCCGTTTCGGCGCGTCCGAGGACTTCGTCCTGACGCGGCTGCCCGAGATCCTTCAGGCGTTCCGCACCGACCACCCCGAGGTCGATCTGGAGCTCACCGTCGAACTGTCCGGCACGCTGCACGAGCGGCTGGCGGCCGGCGAGCTGGATCTGGTGCTGGCCAAGCGCCGGGGCGGCGACACGCACGGCGAGCTGGTGTGGCAGTCCACGCTCACCTGGATCGGGGCGCCGCATCTGCGGATCGACCCCGAGCGCCCGGTGCCGCTGATCCTGTTCCCGGCGCCGGGCATCACGCGCGCCCGCGCGCTGGAGGTGCTGGAGGCGGACGGCCGCGCGTGGCGCATCGCGTGTACGAGCGCGAGCCTGAGCGGGCTGATCGCGGCGGCACGGGCGGGGCTCGGCGTGATGGCGCACACCCGTGGCCTGATCCCTCCCGGCCTGGTGCCGGTACCGGCCCGCGCGGCGCTGCCGGAGCTGGGCGACGTCGACTTCGTCCTGCTGCACGGACGGCGCAGCGGGCACGGGCGTCGCGCGGGCGGGGCGGGAAAATCCGACCGCAGCCCGGCTGACGCGCTCGCCGCCGCGATCCTGGCGGGCGGCGACCGGCTGCACCGTCCTGCCGACGCGCGCTGAGAGTGAGTACGGGCGCGGTGCGTGGCAACCTCGCCGTTCGTCACGCACCGCCAATCACTCGACCACGCACAGTACTTATCGGTCGGGCCGACACGTACCATCGGATCGCCGCCCTTGCCATCGAGCGCGGAGAACAAGGAGTTGGTCATGCCGTTGAAGGTCGATCTGGATTCCTGCGAGCGAACACCTGGCGCGATCCGGGCCGCGCTCGCTCGGAAGCCGGAGTGGTTGCAGAGCTTCGAACAGGAATTCCTCAGCGCAGCCGCCGATTTCGATCAGGACGGCATTCACGCGGTGGTTGCCAAATGGCATCCGCATGCCTGCGCCTGTGCCACACCGGGCTACCTGGACGAGGTCGAGGACCTCGTGCGGCGCACCCACAGCAAAGGCGACGACAGCCTCGTGTTCTGGGATGCCGATGGAAGCGCCTTCGACGCCGAGGGCAACCCCCTCGCAGGAAGCAGGTCACCGGCGGGTTGATCTCCTACATTGTCAGCAACCAACACGTGGTCATCAACGTCATCGACGTCGTCGCCTCGTAACTTGGACGGGCGCGGGAGACCGTGCGGGTGCGCTGGTACAGGCCAGCCCCCCGGTCCCCGCGCGGGGCGTAATCACGCCGTACAGATTCGGTGGAGATTCCCCCCAGGCTTACTTACTCTTCGGTCAGAAGCTCCTCCCCAGCCTGTCGCCGGATCTTTCTTCCGGCCTCTGACCTGGAGTGATGCGACGAGATACCACTTGAGCCCGCTCCCTGCCGCCGGATCGCGCCTTGGGGTAGCGTCACGGCGCCGTGCGGAGCGCCACAAGGAGCAGGTCATTGCGCGAGTTCACTGTCCGTCCCATGGCGTCTGCGCCCCATGTGGGTGGGCTGGCGGACGTCGTATTCGATCATGCGCTGAATGATCCCGACCGCGTCGCGCTCGGCCGCAAAGGCCCCGACGGCGCCTGGCGGGACGTGAGTTCGGCCGGATTCCGTGACGAGGTGCTGGCCCTGGCGAAGGGGCTGCTGGCACGTGGCGTCCGGTTCGGTGACCGTGTCGCGATCATGTGCCGTACCCGCTACGAGTGGACCGTCTTCGACTTCGCGCTGTGGTCGGTCGGCGCCCAGTCCGTGCCCGTCTATCCGACGTCGTCCGCCGAGCAGGTCTACTGGATGCTGTACGACGCCGAGGTGTCGGCCTGCGTGGTCGAGCACGAGGACCACGCGATGACCGTGGGCTCGGTGATCGACCGGCTCCCCCGCCTGAAGCAACTGTGGCAGCTCGACGCCGGCGCGGTCGCCGAACTGAACGCGGCGGGCGTCGACATCGACGACGACGTGGTGCACCGGCACCGCCGGGCGGTGACACCCAACTCGACGGCCACGGTGATCTACACCTCGGGCACCACCGGCCGCCCCAAGGGCTGCGTGATCACGCACGCGAACTTCATGTTCGAGACGGACACGATGATCGGCCGCTGGGAGCCGGTCTTCCACTCCAAGCGCGGCGACGAGGCGTCGACCCTGCTCTTTCTGCCCCTCGCGCACGTCTTCGGCCGCATGGTCGAGATCGCGGCGATCCGGGGGCGGGTGAAGCTCGGCCACCAGCCGGTGATGCGGGCGAGTGAACTGCTGCCGGATCTGGCCGAGTTCCGGCCGAGCTTCATCCTGGCCGTGCCGTACATCTTCGAGAAGATCTTCCACGCCGCCCGCCGCAAGGCGGAGCGCGAGGGAAAGACGGGGCCCTTCGACAAGGCCGTGGACGTGGCGGTCAAGCACGCGGAGGCGATGGAGCACAAGGCGTTCGGGATCGGCCCCGGCCCGTCGGCGGGGCTGCGGATCCAGCACCAGTTCTTCGAGAAGGCCGTGTACTCCAAGGTGCGCCACGCGATGGGCGGCCGGGTGCGGCACGCGATGTCGGGCGGCTCGGGCATGGACCGGCGGCTCGGGCTGTTCTTCGAGGGTGCCGGTGTCACGGTCTTCGAGGGGTACGGCCTGACGGAGTCCAGCGCGGCGGCGACCGCCAACCCGCCGGAGCGCACCCGGTACGGGACGGTCGGCCAGCCCATTCCGGGGACCACGGTGCATATCGCCAAGGACGGCGAGGTGTGGCTGCACGGCGACCATGTCTTCTCGGGCTATCTGAACGATCCGAAGGCCACCGACGCCGTCCTGCGCGACGGCTGGCTCGCCACGGGCGACCTGGGCGCGCTCGACGAGGACGGCTATCTGACCATCACCGGGCGCAAGAAGGAGATCCTGGTGACGTCGGGCGGCAAGAGCGTGTCGCCGGCCGGCCTGGAGGAGCGCGTACGGGCGCATCCGCTGGTCGCCCAGTGCATCGTGGTCGGCAACGACCGGCCGTACATCGCCGCCCTGGTCACCATCGACCAGGAGGCCGTGGACCACTGGCTCGCGATACGGGGCAAGGGGCCGCTGCGGCCGGTGGACCTGGTGCGCGATCCGGATCTGGAGCTGGAGGTCCGGCGGGCGGTGGTGGCGGCCAACACGCTGGTGTCGCAGGCCGAGTCGATCCGTACGTTCCGGATACTGGCGCATCCCTTCAGCGAGGAGCAGGGGCTGCTGACGCCGTCGCTGAAGCTCAAGCGCAAGGCGATCGAGGCGGCGTACACGGTCGAGGTGGACGCGCTCTACCGCTGAACGGTGGGAATGCCCGCGCGCCCTCGTACGTTGTGCCCCCGACGATCGACCGACGACGTAAGGATCCACCGCACGTGAGTAAGGTCCCCTCCCTCACCCTCAACAACGGCGTCGAAATGCCCCAACTGGGCTTCGGCGTCTGGCAGGTCCCCGACGACGAGGCGGCGCGGGCGGTGAGTACGGCCCTGGAGACCGGCTACCGCAGCATCGACACGGCGGCCGTCTACCGGAACGAGGAGGGCACGGGCAAGGCCGTCGCCGCCTCCGGGATCGCCCGTGAAGACCTCTTCGTCACCACCAAGTTGTGGAACGGCAAGAACGAGACCTGGACGCGCGACAGTGTCCTGCGTGCGCTCGACACCTCGCTGTCGAAGCTCGGTCTCGACCATGTCGACCTGTATCTGATCCACTGGCCGCGCGCCGTGCGCGACGACTACCTCACCATCTGGCGCGCGTTCGAGGAGATCGCCGGGACCGGCCGGGCCAGGGCGATCGGCGTGTCCAACTTCCAGCCCGCGCATCTGCGGCGGCTGCTGGCCGAGACGTCGGTCGTGCCCGCCGTCAACCAGGTGGAGCTGCACCCGCAGTTCCAGCAGGCCGAGGTACGCGGCTTCGACGCCGAGCACGGCATCGTGACCGAAGCCTGGTCGCCGCTGGGGTCCGGCAAGGGGCTGCTGGAGGTCCCGACGGTGCTGGCGATCGCCCGCAAGCACGGGAGGACGGCCGCGCAGACCGTGCTGCGCTGGCACCTTCAGCTCGGCCATGTGGTGATCCCGAAGTCCGTGACCCCGTCGCGGATCAAGGAGAACTTCGATCCGTTCGGCTTCGAACTGGACGCGGAGGACCTGGCGGCGCTCGCCGCGCTGGACTCCGGGACCCGGCTGGGCCTGGACCCGGACGCGTTCGACGGCTGAGGGCGGAAGGCTGAGGGCCGCGCACCGTCCTCAATCGCCGGACGGGCCGCCGGCGCCGTGGCCCGTCCGGTGTTCCTGCGGGCTGATGCCCCGTACCCGCTTGAACGCCGCGCTCAGCGCGAACGAGCCGCCGTAGCCCACCTGTCGGGCGATCGATTCGACCGTGGCGTCCGTCTCGCGCAGTCGGTCGGCGGCCAACGAGAGCCGCCAGTCGGCGAGATACGCCATCGGGGACTCCCCCACCAGCGCGGTGAAGCGGCGGGCGAGCGCCGCGCGCGAGACGCCGCACTTCGCGGCGAGCGACGCCACGGTCCAGGGGTGGGCCGGCTCGTTGTGGAGCAGCCGCAGCGCCTGGCCGACCACCGGGTCGCCCATGGCCCGGTACCAACCGGGCGTCGCCGCGTCCGGGCGGGAGAACCAGGTCCGCAGCACGGCGATCAGCAGCAGGTCGAGCACCCGGTCGAGGACGACGCTCTGGCCGGGGTCGTCCCGTGAGATCTCGTCGTCCAGGACGGGCAGCAGCGGACAGTCCCAGGCGTCGACGGGCAGATGGAGCACGTCCGGCAGTGCGTCGAGCAGCCGCCGGCTGACCTCGCCGTCCATCCGGTAGGTGCCGACGAGCATCGTCGAGGACCCGTCGAGGGCGTTGCCCCAGGTCCGTACGCCCAGCTTCATGGACTGCGCGAGCGGTTCGCCGTGCAGGGTGTGGCAGGTACTGCCAGGGCCGATGACGGCCTGCGGCGTGCTGCCGGGAGCGTCGGTGACGGTGTACGCCTCCGGCCCCCGCACGATCGCGATGTCGCCGGGGCGCAGCACGACGGGCGCCGTGCCCGAGTCGTGGACGATCCAGGCTTCGCCGCGCGTGACACACATCAGACACAGCGGGGCGCGGTCCTCGATCCGTACGGACCACGGCGGTTCCATCACCATGCGCAGCAGGAAGGCCCCCCGGGCACGGGGTCCGTCGAGCAGTCCGGCGAGTGCGTCCATACCGGCCAGGTTAGTTGCGCCGCGACGGAGGGCGGACCACAGGCCGTGTCGCCGTAACGCCGCCCGCTCCCCGCTCCCCGCTCCCCGCTGCCCGCCGCCCGCTGCCTCTCAGCTCGCGCCGTGCGTGGGCGCGATCTCCTCGACCCGCGCGGCCAGGTCGAAGTCACGGTCCGTGATGCCGCCCACGTCGTGCGAGTTCACCGCCAGATCGACGGTGTTGTAGCCGAGGGTGAGATCGGAGTGATGGTTCAGCTCCTGCTGGATGTGCGCGACGTGCACGACCATCGCCGTCGCGGCGAAGTGGTCGGCGAGCCGGTAGCTACGGGTGAGCTTGCCGTCCTCCACGGACCACTCGGGCAGCGCCGCGAGCCGGTCCTCAATCTCCTGCGGTGTCAGCGAGTCCTTCGCCATGGGTCACTCCTTACGGGGTCCGCCGGGGACCCTCCCCAGTTCCGGAGACGCGGTGTCGAGCGGCACGGTGTACGAGCGTACGAGCCCGAGCTGTACGGACTGCCGGGGCAGCACCGTGTCCAGTATCCAGTCCGCCGCGACCCGTATCCGGTTCCCCGGCATGGCCGCCAGATGGTAGCCGCGGGTGACGGCCGCGGCGAGCGGACCGGAGAGCGGTACCCCGAGCGGGTTGGCCGCGGCCTTGACCCCGCCGAGGTCGACGACGAAGCCGAGATCGTGGTGCGCGTACGCCCGTGCCTCCCCGTGTCCGAGGGACGCGGCCACGTTGTGGGCGGCCACCCTGCCCTGGCGGGTCGCGTGCTGCGCGGTCATGGGCGTGTAGGCCCCCGGTGTGGTCAGGTCGGGGACGGCGGCGGCGTCACCGCAGGCGAAGACCTCGGGGTGTCCGGGCACGTTCAGCCGCGCGTCGACCAGCAGCCTGCCCCGTTCCACGGCCAGTCCGACCTCGCTGACCAGCGGATCGGGCCGGACACCGACGCACCAGACGAGGGTCCGCGTCTCGACGAACTCCCCGTCGTCGAGCTGGACGCCCTTCGCGGTGGCCTCGGTGACGGACGTGCCGGTGCGGACGTCCACGCCGCGCCCGCGCAGGACATGGTCGGCGGTGTCGGAGAGCCTGTGGTCCAGTTCGGGCAGGATCCTGGGCGCGACGTCGAGGAGCAGCCAGCGCGGGGCGGGTCCGCGTTCCGCGCCGGGCTGCCCGCGGACCAGCGCGTCGGTGAACAGCTTGCCCTGGGCGGCGACCTCGGTGCCGGTGTAGCCCGCGCCGACCACCACGAAGGTGGTGCGCGCCGCGTGCTCGGCGCGGTCGCCGGTGGCGGCGAGTTCGATCTGGCGGGTGACGTGGTCCCGCAGGTACAGGGCCTCGGGCAGGCCCCGGAGGCCGTGGGCGCACTCGGCGACGCCGGGGATCGGCAGCAGTTTGTTGACGCTGCCGACGGCGAGGACGAGCCGGTCGTACGTCAGCTCGCCGGGGACGCCCTCGGGGCCGGTGTACCGCACGAGCCGTTCCGCCATGTCGATGTGGTCGGCCTCGCCGAGTACGAGGCGTACGCGCGGCAGTGAGCCGGGCAGGGAGACGGTCACCCGGCGCGGCTCCAGGATCCCGGCGGCGACCTGGGGCAGCAGCGGCAGGTAGAGGAAGTAGTCGGTCGGGTTGAGCACGACGATCTCGGCTTCGTCCCCCACCTGCCGGGAGAGCGTACGGGCGGCCTGGAAACCGGCGAAACCGGCTCCCACGACGACAACGCGCGGACGGCCTGGACCCCCCGCACCGCTGGGACGGCTCGCACCGCGAGCGCGGTGCGCGGCCCGTGCGCGGTGCGCGGCGCGGACCGCACCGTGTGCGCGCATCGCGCCGCGCACACGGCTTGGACGGCTTGGACGGCTCGGACGGTTTCCACGGCTTGGACGGCTCACGTTCGGCTCCGAACTGTGGCGTTTCGTCCCCCGTCAGCCCATTATCCTCGCGTGCGCCGGTACTGCGACATGATCTCCGTGGGCGTGAGCGCCCGGTCGAAGAACATCAGGTCGTCCATCCGGCAGTCGCAGGGATTGCCCTCCTGGGTGTTCTGCGGATAGCTGCCGCCGATCTTGATGCCGCGCGGATCGGTGGGCGAAGCGGTGTCGGGTTCCGGTGGCCCCTGGACCGCCCACGGGTCGCCGGCCACGATGTGCCGGCCGGGCAGCGGGCGGCCGTCGCGGTACAGCGCCATCGTGCCGGTGTCGAAGTCGAACGTCGCGGCGAGCGACACCCAGGTGTCGGGCGGCAGGATCCGCCGCCAGTCGGTGTCGGCGGCGAACGTCTGTGAACTCCCGCCGTCCAACCGGCGGCCGAGGGCGACGACCTTCATCTCCCCCTCGACCGTGATGAGTTCGAGCAGCGCGCGTACGTCGTGTCCCTGCGAGGTGCCCGAGAGGATTCCGGCGAGGCCGATCGCGTTGTAACGGTCGTTCGGATCAGGGGTGTTGGAGTTGGGCGCGGGATTCTCACCGGTCATCTTGAACCAGCCCATGACGGTGGTCTGCCGTGCCCCGTTGAACGCGTGCAGGGTCGGCACCCCCTGCGGGCCGTACACGCCCGCCTTCCAGTCGTCGGCGCTCGCCGTCGCGGGCGAGACCTGTCGCGTACGCAGCACACGGCCGTCCCGCTCGTCGTCCCTCACCCGCGCCTGGGCGCCGCCGTTGACGAGTTCGATCGTGGTTCCCGAGCGGCCCCGGTCCCGCTCACGGGCCGGGTCACCGGGGACGGGGTGCTCGAAGTCGTACGCGGCGACCGGGCGCGGTACGCGGGAGGGCGCACCGGCGGCCCGGTCCGAAGGTCCGTCCGCCGCTCTGTCCGACGGTCTGTCCGACGGTCTGTCCGACGGTCTGTCCGACGGTCTGTCCGCCGGGGCGAACGCCGTGACCAGGAGCGTCGAGGCGAGGGCGAGAGCCAGGGCCGGCGCGAGGCGACGCCGCCCGTGTGTGTCAGCGCGCATCGGTGACCTTCCAGATCTTCCCGTTGGCCTTCGCGAGCACATACAGCTCACCCGCGCGGTCCGTGCCGAAGCGCAGGTCGACCCGCTCGTCCCCGGCCAGTTCCGCCATGGAGGTCGGCGCGCCCGCCGTGTCGAGGACCTTGAACTGGTGGACCTTCGCGAGCGGCCCGCCACGGCGCATGTCCGCCACGTCGGAGTAGAAGATCCGGCCGCCGACGCCTTCGCCGTAGACGTACTTGCCCCGCAACTGAGGGATCTCCGCGCCCCGGTAGACGAAGCCGCCGATCAGCGCGTTGCCGCTGTCGGCGCACGGTGTGGCCGGCGGCGGTACGTGGTCGAAGGCCGCGACCGGATAGGTGTAGCCGTACTGCTCGTCGTCGTCCGGGAGTTGGTAGACACCACAGGTCGGGTTTCCCTCCTTGCGGTACTCGAAGGGGCCCTCGCGGTCGCTCCAGCCGAGGTTGTCACCGGCCCTGACGTCGTAGACGGACTCGATCCGGTGCTCCCCGATGTTCCCGACGAACATCTGACCGCTGCCGCCGGAGTCCCAACTGAACCGGTGCGGGTCACGGAAGCCGTACGCGTAGATCTCGCCGAGCACGTACTGCCGGTGCGTGAAGGGATTGGTGGCCGGTATCCCGTACTTGCCGCCGGGGCCGTTGTGACCGCGCGGGTCGATGCGCAGGATCTTGCCCTGCGGTACGTACAGATCCTGCGGCACCGAACTGCGCCAGCCGGCCCCGCCGTCGCCGGCCGCGATGTAGAGCAGCCCGTAATCCTCGTCGCCGGGGCGGGCGTTGGGGTTGAAGTTGATCTCCTGGATGTCGTGGACCGTGCCCTGGAAGCCGAGCCGCATCACCTCGCGGCGCGAGCCGGCGAAGGTCGCGGCGGCCGGGTCGTCGGCGGTCCACTCGGTGATGACGCTGTGGACGACCGTGACTCCGCCGGAAGGCAGGTCCGGGCGCTTGGTGAGGGCGCCTCGGGCCTCGGTGTGGACGGTGTAGAACCTGCCGTTGTCGGCGAACCGCGGGTGGAACGCGACGAATCCGAAGCCGCTGCCGAGCCCCTGATGGGACCAGAAGTCGGCGCCGAAGGCCGCGCCGACGTCCAGATACTCGGTGGGCGTACCCGCCCTGTTCAGCAGATACAGCTTGCCGTTGAGATCGGGGACGTACAACCTGCCCGTACTGTCCGGGACTTCGCCGACGAAGTTGATCCGGGCCCAGCGCTTGAGCCGTTCGTCGGTCGGCGGCGGCACCGGTTCGGACTTGGGAAGGGTCGAGAACTCGTCAAGAACCAGGCCAATTTCGGAGAGTGTCGGATCGGGCAGCGGATCGGCGATCGGCCCGTCCTCACGCGCGGCGGCCGGTGGCACGAGAAGCGCCATCAGCAGCACCCCCGCCGCAATGGCCAGTCTCCTTCTGCCTGTTGTTCCGGGCTTGGGCATCCCGCTCACCTCATCGGCTCGGACGGTACGGCTCGGACGGTACGACCGCGGCCCCGCAGAAAGCGCTTCCTGCGAAGCATCTGCGCCAAGTTACAAACGAGACAAGGGCGCGGCAAGGGGCCCGGAGCGAGCAATGTGGCGGGCGTATCGATTTCGGGCACAACAGGCCCATGGGACGGTCAAGTCAGTAGGGGCGCGTGCGGAGTCGGGCCCGAATGGCGGTACTGTGCGCGCGCGCCGCCATCCTGGCCGGCGCAGTTCCCGCGGAGGATTTCAGTGACTGTATTCAACAGATCGTGGCGACGCCCCGGGGCGCTCGTGACGGTCGCGGCGGCGGGTGCGCTCGGCGTCGGCCTCTTCGTCGCCCCGGCGGTGGCGCACACCCCGGCCTGGGCCGTGACCTGCTCGGAGGTGAGCGTCGATCTCGTCAACTACACCGCCGACAAAGAGAACACGGTGACCCTGACGGTCGACGGCAAGGACCTGCTGTCCACCGAGAAGTTCGGTGGCGAGTTCCACAAGAAGATCGAACTGCCCGAGCACACCGAGAAACTGACCCTCCATCTGGTGGTCGTGGACGGTTCGGGCAACGACGGTTCGCTCGACGACACCAAGACCGCGCCGGTCTGCGAAGGCACCGAGCCCGAGACCACGCCGCCCCAGACGCCGCCGGAGGAGCCCGAGACCACTCCGCCGCCGGTCGAGGAGCCGGAGCCGGAGACGGAGACGACCGAGCCGACCGACGCGGCGGCCGTGCCGTCGTCGCAGCCGAGCCCCGCCGGTGACGACCTCGCCGAGACGGGTTCCTCCAGCACCACGCCGCTGATCGCGGGCGCCGCGGCCGTCATACTCGTCGCGGGTGCGGGCATCACGTGGGCCGCGCGCAAGCGCCGCGCCGTGGGGAACTGACCCACCGCTTCGCAGACGAATCGCCGGACGGACCGCGGACGCGGACCGTCCGGCGATTTCACGTACAACGCCGGTGCGCCCGTCAGGACTTGGCGCTGCCCGGCAGCCGCTCCAGCAGTCCCCGCAGGTCGTTCGCGTGCTCCTCCTCCTGCGCGAGCAGATCCTCGAAGACCCGGCGCGTGGTGGGGTCACCGTCCCCCAGCCACTGCGCGATCTCCGTGTACGCCGCGATGGCCACCCGCTCGGCGACCAGATCCTCCTTGATCATCTCGATCAGGTCGGAGCTGGCGTCGTACTCCGCGTGCGCGCGCTTGGTGAGGGTGTCCGGGTTGAAGTCGGGTTCGCCGCCGAGCTGTACGATCCGCTCGGCCAGCTTGTCCGCGTGTTCCTCCTCCTCCCCCGCGTGCTCCAGGAATTCGGCGGCGACCGGCTCGGCGTACAGCCCCGTCGCCGTGTAGTAGTGCCTCTTGTAGCGCAGGGTGCAGACGATCTCGGTGGCCAGCGCCTCGTTCAGGACCTGGATGACGCGTCCGGCATCCGCCCCGTAGGCGTCCGTCACCGGGCCTTTCTCGATCTCCATACGCGCGCGCTCGCGAATCGTCTCGATGTCGGTGAGGAATTCGGCCATGCCCGTTCACGCCCTTTCTTTCCGGCTGCTGTTGATGTCGGCGGGGTCGGCGTTGCTGTCGGTGGGGTCGGTCGGGTGGGTCGGGTAGGTCGGGTGGGTGGGGTCGGTGGGGTCTTCAGAATTCGCCGGCGCCTCAGAGCCCGGTCGCCTCGCGCGCCTGAGCCGCCTTGTGTGCCTGGGCGGCCCTGCGGGCCCGAGCCGCGTCCCGTACGTCCGCCGCTTTACGCGCCTGCGCGCCCCGATGGCTTCTGCCGAGATACGACTCCGCCGCGCGGATCGCCTCATGCGCGGTGCGGTGCCCCATCAGCACGCACAGGGTGTACGCGGCGTCGTCCAGCCGTCGCCGGCGCACCGAGTTGTGCGGCTCCTGGAGGACCAACTGCTCCCAGGTCCGGTAACGGCGCAGAAGCTGGGCGAGCCGGGCCTTGTCCGGCAGAAGCATGCTCGTCTCCCGATTCCGAAGTCGGCCCGGACGACCGGGCCCAGGCCGTGTCTGACAAATCCCGTCTGGCGCGCGACGCCCGGCACGCACGCTCCGTGTCCGGTGCCCGGCCGCCGGGACGCGTGGGGGCCCGGCCGCCTTGGCCGTCAGCGCACCACGGCCGTGCCCGTCAGGAGCTTCACCGCGGCGGCGATCGAGTCGGCGTCGATGCCGGCGGCGCGCAACTGCTGGTCGGCGGTGGCGGACCCGGGCATGTTCCGTACGCCGAGCCGCACCAGCCGAGGAGCCGGCCGCCCGTCCGAGAACACCTCCGCGACGGCGTCGCCGAGACCGCCCTGCGGGTGGTGGTCCTCCACCGTGATCAGACAGCCGGTGTCGGCCGCGGCGGCCTGGACGGTGACCTCGTCGGCCGGCTTCACCGAGTACATGTCGATGACCCGTACCGTGATCCCCTCGGCGGCCAGCAGGTCGGCCGCCTTGAGGCACTCGTGGACGGTGATCCCGGAGCCGACGAGCGTCATCCGGTCGTCGATGGAGTGCCGCAGCACCTTGCTGCCGCCGACCGGGAACTGCTCGTCGGGGCCGTAGATGACCGGTGTCTTCGCGCGCATGGTGCGCAGATAGCTGACGCCCTCCAGCTCGGCCATCGCGGCGACGAGCCGGGTCGTCTGGTTCGCGTCGCACGGCTGGAGCACCGTACTGCCGTGCAGGGCACGGAACATGGCGAGGTCTTCGAGGCCCATCTGGGAGGGCCCGTCCGCGCCGATGGACACGCCCGCGTGCGAGCCGACGACGCTGATCGACGCCCGGCTGACCGTGGCCATCCGCAGGAAGTCGTGGGCCCGGGTCAAGAACGCCGCGAAGGTGGAGGCGTACGGGATCTGCCCGACCGCCTGCATACCGACGGCGGCGGCCACCAACTGCTGCTCCGCGATGTACAGCTCGAAGTACCGCTCGGGGTGCTCCTTGGAGAAGAACTCGGTACGGGTCGAGTCGCCGACCTCGCCGTCGAGCGCCACGATGTCGCCGCGCGCGGAGCCGAGCGCCGTCAGCGCCTGGCCGTACGCGTCACGGGTCGCGATCGCGTCGCCCACGTCGAAGCGCGGCAGATTCAGATGGCCGACCTCCAGCCGCGGCTCGGTGGCCGCCGGGTCGGGCTTGCGCACCTCGACCCGCAGATTGCGCCGGCCGCCCAGCTCCTCGATGGCGCTCGCCGCGTCGGGCAGGGGCTTGCCGTGCATGCCCTCCTTGTCCTCCACGGCGGCGACGCCCCGGCCCTTCTTGGTGGCCGCGACGATCGCCGTGGGCTCACCCATGGTGGAGCGCGCCTCGTTGAAGGCCGCGTCGATCGCGCCGATGTCATGGCCGTCGACCTCGATGGTGTGCCAGCCGAAGGCGTGCAGCCTGCGGGTGTACGCGCCGAGGTCGTGGCCGTGGCGGGTGGGGCCGCGCTGGCCCAGCCGGTTCACGTCGACGATCATCGTCAGCGAGTCGAGACCCGCGTATCCGGCGTGCTCGGCGGCCTCCCAGATCGACCCCTCGGCCATCTCGCTGTCACCGCAGAGCACCCAGACCCGGGACGGGACCTTGCCCAGCCGCTGCCCGGCGAGCGCCATGCCGACGCCCACCGGCAGGCCCTGCCCGAGCGAGCCGGTCGCGACGTCCACCCAGGGGAGCCGGGGCGTGGGATGGCCTTCGAGCCGGCTGCCCTCCCGGCGGTAGGTGCGGAACTCGGACTCCTCGATGGCACCGGCCGCGAGAAACATGGAGTACAGCAGGGGCGACGCGTGGCCCTTGGAGAAGATCAGCCGGTCGTTCCCCGGGTGGTCGGGCTGGTCGAAGTCGTACGTGAGGTGGTTGGCCAGCAGTACGGCGGCGAGATCCGCCGCGGACATGGACGAGGTCGGATGTCCGGAACCCGCCAGGTCGGCGACCCGGACCGAGTCGACCCTGAGCTGCTGCGCCAGTTCTGTCAGTAGTTCGTTACGCATGGCACTCCTCACCGGACACGACCGTGTTCTGCCCCTTTGCAACCAGATTGCCCCACCTGGGAGGAGCCCGCAGAACACCGGCCCCGCAGCGGGCCCCGTCCCGGCCCGGCTACCGTCCACGTATGACATCTCCTGCGTCGCGGACCGGGGTCGGACCGCTCCTCAGAGGCTGGCGCGAACAGCGCCGGATCAGCCAGTTGGAGCTGGCACTGCGCGCCGACTCCTCCGCGCGCCACATCAGCTTTGTCGAGACGGGCCGGGCCCGGCCGAGCGAGGAGATGATCCTGCGGCTGTCGGAGCATCTGTGCGTACCGGTGCGGGAGCGCAACACCCTGCTGCTGGCGGCCGGTTACGCCCCGAGGTTCACCGAGACCGCGCTCGACGACCCGTCGATGGCGGTGGTGCGGGAGGGGCTGGAGCGGCTGCTGCGGGGGTACGAGCCGTATCCCGCGCTCGTCGTGGACGGAACGTACTCGGTGGTGGCGGCCAATCGGGGACTCGCCCTGATCCTGGAGGGCGTGCCCGAGCATCTGCTGGTGGAGCCGGTGAACGCGATGCGGGTCATCCTCCATCCGGAAGGCGCGGCGCCGCGTATCCGCAATTTCCGGCAGTGGCGGCAGCATCTGCTGCACCAGATGAACCGGCAGATCGCGCTCGCCCGCTCCGACGAGCTGCGCGCGCTGTACGAGGAGGTCGCCGCGTATCCGCCTCCGGCGGGGGTGGACGAGGAGCCGTACGGGGCGGCGGACCCCCACGAGGCAGCGGCCTTCGAGCTGGGGACCTTCGCCCTGCCGCTGCGGATCGAGCACGGGGGGCAGGTCCTGACCTTCCTGTCGTCCATCTCGACGTTCAACACACCGATGGACGTGACGGTCGCCGAGCTGGCGATCGAGACGTTCCTGCCGGCCGATCCCGCGACGGCGAAATACCTCACGACGGCGCTGGGCTGAGGACGTCGCGCCTGGCCGCCGAGTTGGGCGGCTCGTTACGCCGACCGGCACAGCCGGCGTAACCCGCGTCCCCCGGGCGGGCGGTTCTCGGCCTCCCGGCGCGCACGGCGGCGTTCGCGGGCACAGGATGCACGATCAGGAGGTCGTGCATCCCGTGAACAGCGCCCCGGAACCGCGCAGCGCCCGGCCCGCCACGGCGGGCCGTCCCCCCGTGCGTGTCGCCGTACTGCTGCTGGCGCTGCTCGCCCTCCTCGGGATGTCGCTGGACCCGTGCGCCTCGGCCGCCCGCGGCACGGAACCCCGGCCGGCCGCGTCGACGCCGCCCGAGCCCGCGGGAGAGGGGCACCACGACACGGCGATGGCGGCGCAGCCCGCGCAGGCCCGGCCGAACAGGCGCGGGGCGGCGGGCCCTCGTGCGGGGACCGGGCGTCGACCGTCGCGTCCTCGTTACGGAGGAGCCGTCGCCCCGTCGGGGAACGGACCCGCCTTGCCACCCCCCGCCCGTTGTGCGGTGCTGCGCTGCTGAGAGGTCCGGCACGCCTCGTGCCCGTCGACCCCACCAGCCGGTCAGCCCCCATCGCACCGCGAGGACACAGCCATGCCCATCGACCCCTTCGCCGTACTCAACGCCCTGCTGCGCGCCGAGGCGGCGCGCTCCACCGAACACGAGACCAAGACCCCGACGACCGCGCCCACCGCGGCCCCGGCCGGCCCTGCCGGGGGCCGGACCACCGAACCGCGCGGAGAAGGACAGGACAGGTCCTAGCTGTCGTTCTCGATCGCCGGACGGGCCGCACATGTGGCCCGTCCGGCGATCGAGGCCAGGCGCGGCCCACGAGCCGCGTGACACGGCCCAGGCTCCCCGGCCACCGCGCTACGTCGCCTCGGCGCTCGGTTCCGTCTCCTTGCGCGGCACGGACCTGGTGGCCGGCGTCGGGCCGAGGGGGATCTGCGGTCCCACCCCGTCGTACAGCCAGCCCTTCAGCACCGCGTGGACCCGTTCCGCGCCCACCAGCTCGCCGTCGCCGGGGACGGGCGCGGGCAGCGTCAGGGGCGACAGCAGGAAGGCGTTCGACTGCTCGCCGCCGAGTCCTCCGTGGGAGCCGATCTGCTCCTCGAACGCGTGCACCCGGCCCGTCGCCGGGTCGTACATCGAGTTGACCATGATGTCCGCGACATGGGGGAAGGTGTCGGTGCGCCGGACCGCGTCGGCGGCGCCCGGCCCCATCGTGGCCAGCAGCCCCGTGTCGTCCAGCTTGGCGACGGGGATCTCCGCCCCCGCGGGGCCGAGCACCACGGAGCCGTTGGCCTCACTTCTTACGAGGAGGAAGCCGATGCCCGGATGGTTGGCGAGGGTCCGCAGCAGCGCGGGGTGGCGTTCGTCTATCTGCTCGCGGGTCATCCGCTCCGGGACGTCGGGGAAGGAGATCAGCCCCAGATTCCCGGAGGCGAGCACGATCGGGTCGGAGCCACGGGCCGAGCGCTTCTCGTCGCCGGTCTCGCCCTCGTCGCCGTCCTTGACGGGGCGGTGCAGCGCTGTCCGTACGGCGTCACGGGCCGCGTCGCGCGCCTCGGCGCCGCTCTTGGTGCGCACCGCGCGGCGCGGCACCGGAAGCCCGCAGCCGGCCCGTACGAGATCCCGGAGCGTGAGCCCGTACACGCCCAGGAAGGTCTCGCCGGGGCTCTGGCCGTGGTCGGACAGCAGCACGAGGCGGTACGAGCGCGGGGCGTGGTCGGCGACCTTGGCCAGCAGCGCGATCGAGCGGTCCAGCCGCTCCAGGACCCGCATGGCGTCGCGGCTGTGCGGTCCCGAGTGGTGGGCGACCTCGTCGTACGCGACGAGGTCGGCGTAGACGGCGGCGCGACCGGCCAGCATGTCCCCTATCACCGCCGCGACCACGACGTCGCGCTCCACGACGGTCGCGAAGGCCCGGATGAACGGGTAGAGCCCGCCCCGGCCCACCCTCGGCCGGTCGCCGCGGATCCGGGCCCGCGTCGACTGGCCGATCTCCCGGCCGACCTCGGCGACGAAGGAGACGGCCGTACGGACGGCGTTGGCCGGGTCGGTGAAGTACGCGAAGTAGCCGGCCCGGGAGCGGGTGGCCCGGCCGCGCCGCGCGGCCATGGACAGCACGAGCGCGAGCTGGTCGGCGCCGCCGCTGAAGAGGTTGCCCCGGCTGGCGCCGTCGAGGGTGAGGAGCCCGGCGTCGCGGGTGTGCTCGACGGCCCGGCGCTGGAGTTCGGCGGCGCCTGCGGGCCGGTTGCTGATCATGATCCGGCCGCTCTCCTTCTCGTACCAACGGAAGGCGGGGACGTCGTGGTTGCTGCCGTGCAGGATGCCGAGCTGGCTGGCGCCGGTCTGGCTGGACCAGTCGGTGCGCCAGGGGGTGAGCCGGTGGGTGGGACGCTCGCCGAGCCAGTTGGCGACGGTGGGCATATGGCCTTCGGCGACCGCGTCGAGCAGCACCTGGTGTCCGACGCCGTCGAGCTGGAGGAAGACCGTGCCGGGCGACGCCGTGGAGCGGCGGTAGGCGGTGTCCTGACCGCTGCGGCGCCGGCGGCGTCCGGCGAGGCGCGAGAGCCGGCGCCGGTAGGCGTCGTCGTCGCGTACGGCGAGCGCGGTGGAGGTGGCCGAAGCGACGGCGGACATGACGGCCGCGACGACGATCGCGTTCTCGGCGTTGGCGGTGCCCCCGCCGGCGGGGGTGAGTTTGAGCGCGACCAGCAGCAGCGAGCCGTTGAGGAAGAAGACCAGCAGACCGAGCACCAGGGCGGACACGAGCAGCAGGGCGCGCACCAGGAGGGGCCAGACGAGCGCGCTGAGCAGGCCGAAGGCTCCCGCTCCCCAGGCGGCGGTGAGCGCGGTCCTGGTGAGGCTGTCGTCGGTGCCCTGGAGTTGGAAGTCGGGCAGGATGCCGGCGAGCGCCAGCATGGTCAGGGTGGAGACCGCCCATACGACGATCACCCGCACCAGGGCCCTGCCGGCCGTCCGCCATCGCCCCTTGAACACCGCGTCTTCACCTCACGTCCAGGGCCCGCACACGTCCACGGGCTTGATGCACAGCCTTGCACAGCGCGCGGTGGAGCCGGTCTTCTTTAAGAGGCGGCGGATTGTGAGGGGTGGGGCGTCGCGGGGCCGGGGGGACGGGTTCAGCAGCCGTCGTACCCGGCGGTGGGCATGGAGAGCCTGCGGTGGACCTTGGCCTTGGACGTCGCGTCGTACGAAGGTTCGTCCGTCCCCACGGTCTCCAGGGGGACGCCGCGACGCTCGCACTCGGCGTAGAAGTCCGGGACGGAGGCGAACGCGCGGTCGAGCACCCGCTCGTTCGGGACGACGAAGGCGTCGATCACCCCGGCTTCGACATCGACCCAGAGTCCGCAGTGGTCGGAGCGCATCCCGTAGAGAAGCAACTGTCGTGTGACGACATACCCCTTGTCCGCGGCCCAGCGGGCGCACATCGCCTGCTGACCGCGGATGTCGACCAGGAACGGCTCACAGTCCAGCTCCTCGAGCGGGGTGAGGCTGGCTATAGCCGCCACTCGTAAATCGCCCATGTTTCCGGCCCCCCGCTCAACCGCATCCGACCACTCCCCCGAAGCCGCCCCCTGTTCCCCGGTGTTCGACGACCCTACTCCGGTCGGCCCTTCTTAAGGAGGCGCGTTCCGGGCATGGGCGGGCGCACAGATGTCCACGGGCGCACGCCCTCGGGCGCGCGGGGGCGGAGTCGCAAGCCGTCGGCCGCCCGTCCGGCGCCGGTCCGCCGTACGCTGAGAGCTGGATACGGACGGAGTTGAGGTCGCGCTTTGGGAAACGTGATCACCTGGTGGGGTCATGCCACCTGCACGGTCGAGGACTCCGGTGTCCGGGTGCTGACCGACCCCCTCTTCGCGCGCCGCCTGGCTCATCTGCGCCGCCGGCGCGGTGACGTGCCGCCGCCGGAGGCGGCCGTCGCCGACGCCGTGCTGGTCTCGCATCTGCACTCCGACCATCTGCATCTGCCGTCGCTGGCGAAACTCGCGCCGGGCACCCGGCTGATCGTGCCGCGCGGCACGCGGCGGGCGGTTCCCGGACTGCGGCGGCTCGACGCCGTCAGAGGCAGGGGCGGTCTGCGGATCACGGAGGTCGACGCGGGCGACGAGGTGGAGATCGGGCCGCTGTGGGTACGGGCGGTGCCCGCGTACCACGACGGGCGGCGGCTGCCGGTGGGACCGCACCTCGCTCCCGCGCTGGGCTTCGTGATCATCGGTGAGCGCCGGACGTACTTCGCGGGCGACACCGGCCTCTTCGACGAGATGGCGGACGTCGTGGGCCCGGTCGACGTGGCGCTGCTGCCGGTGGGCGGCTGGGGGCCGCATCTGGGCCTCGGTCATCTGAACCCCGACCGGGCGGCCGAGGCGCTGACCAGGCTCGCCCCCGGCGCCGCGGTGCCGGTGCACTACGGCACGTTCTGGCCGATCGGCATGGACGGGATCAGACCGCACGAATTCCATTCGCCGGGCGACGAGTTCGTCCGCCTGGCGGCCCGGCGCGCGCCCGAAGTCGCCGTGCACCGGCTTCAGCACGGCGAGAGTGTGCGGCCGGGGGCCACCCTGTGATCGACCAGCTCATGAGCCAACTGCCGTCGGAGTCCGCGCAGCAGGCCGTCACCTATCCGTCACTGTTCCTGCTGGTGGCGCTGGGGGCCCTGGTGCCGGTGGTGCCGACCGGCGCCGTGGTGAGTTCGGCGGCCGTGGTCGCCTTCCATCAGACGGCGCCGCTCGCGCTGCTCTACATATTCGTCGTGGCGTCGTTCGCGGCGTTCCTCGGCGACATAGCGCTCTACTGGCTGGGGCGGCGCGGGGTCAACTCGAAGAACGGCTCGCGCTGGCTGGCGGCGCTGGAGCGGCGGGTCGCGGACGACACGCTCGAACAGGCGCAGCGCAAACTGCGGGAGCACGGTGTGACGGTGCTGGTGCTGTCGCGACTGGTGCCCGCCGGGCGGATCCCGGTGATGCTGGCGTGTCTGCTCAGCCGATGGTCGACGATGCGGTTCGTCAAGGGCGCGCTGCCCGCGTGCCTGGCGTGGGCGGCGACGTACCAACTGATCGGGATCCTGGGCGGGTCGCTGTTCGACGAGGCGTGGGAGGGCGTGGTCGCGGCGGTGGCGCTGACGGTGCTGATCAGCGGCGGGCCCACGGTGTGGCGCAGGCTGCGCGGGCACGGCAAGGGATCGGGCGGGCCGGACGGGTCGGAAGGGAAGGGCACACCGGACGGTGGTCCGGCGGCGGCGTCGGAGGGTCCGGCGATATCAGGGCCGGACGGTCAGCAGGCGTGAGGACCCCACCGGCAGGTCCCACAGTTGCTCGCGCGGTCGCCCGGTCCGCTCCCACGCCGCCCTGACCCGCTCCAGCGGCTCCAGCACAGGCTCGGCCGAGAGCAGGAACGTCGCCCAGTGCATGGGCGCCATGTTCCGCGCGCCCACGTCCTGGCAGGCGCGTACGGCCTCCTCCGGGTCCGCGTGGACGTCGCTGAGCCACCAGCGCGGTTCGTACGCCCCGATGGGCAGCAGCGCCAGGTCGATGCCCGGGTGACGGCGGCCGATCTCCTTGAACCAGTGCCCGTAGCCGGTGTCCCCGGCGAAGTAGACGCGCCGGCCGGTCGTCCCGTCGCTCAGCACCCAGCCGCCCCACAGCGAGCGGCAGGTGTCGGTGAGGGTGCGCTTGGACCAGTGGTGGGCCGGGACGAAGTCGAACCGTACGGTGCGGGTGCGGGTACCGATGGCGTCGACTGCGGGCAGTTCGGCGGCCTCCCACCAGTCCAGCTCGGTGACACGGGTGAAGCCGCGGCGCCGGCACCAGCGGGCGAGACCGGCGGGGACGAACATCGGGGTGCGCCTCGGCAGCTTCCGCAGCGTGGGCGCGTCGAGATGGTCGTAGTGGTTGTGGCTGATGACGACGGCGTCGACGGGCGGCAGATCCTCCCAGCGGACGCCGACAGGAGTGATCCGCGCGGGCGTGCCGAGGATCCGGCGCGACCATACCGGGTCCGTCAGGACGGTGAGCCCGCCGATACGGATGACCCAACTCGCGTGCCCCGCCCACGTGATGGCGACGGTTCCGGCGTCCACGGCGGGCAGCGGCCCCGGCTCGAAGGGCAGCAGCGGGACGGCGTCGAGCGCGCCGCGTCCCGGCCGCGCGGCGCCCTCGCGGGCGAGCCGCGCCATCGCGCGGACACCGGGCAGCGGGGCGGTGAGCCGGTGGGCGAAGGAGCGGGGCCAGTGGCGGCGGACCTCACCGAGCGGGCGTGGCGCGCCGCCGGCCGGGTCGGCCGGGGCCGGGGGTGTGGGGGCCGTGGCGCGCCCGCGTGCGGTGAGGTCCGTCCGATCGGTCCGATCCGTCATCGAAGCTCCGTTCAGCGCGGTTCGAGCGGTTCGAGCGGTTCACGCAGTTCTGTCAGGGCCGCCGTCAAAATGCTCAGTGCTTCGGCGACATGCGGCAATTCCAGGGGCTCCACCGCGGTGAGGGACTCCATCCGCTCCTCACGGGTCGACCCGAGCAGCGGTCCGGTGGCGAGCCGCACCCGCAGCGCGCCCAGTTCGTCGCCGAAGCGGTGTCCGCCGGGGACGGGCATGCCCAGCCGTTCGCCCAGGAACTCCTCGAGTTCCATGGAGTCGCCGACCCCTCGCGCGGCCAGAGCGCGGCGTACGGGCCCGAGGTCCGCGTAGAGATGGCGCCCCGCCTGCGGCGGCCTGGCCAGCGCCCCGGCGGTCAGGACTGCATGGTGTACGGCTCCGGCCACGCGCGCGTGCAGCGCGGCAGCGGCGGCGATCCGCCCGGTCACGGCCGCCGGTTCGTCCAGCGCGTAGGCGGCAGCGGCGGCGACCGGCCCGGCGACGAGCGCGCCCAGCGCGGTGAGATGGTCCAGCGTCCTGGCCCGGCGTACGGCGCCGCCGGACGTCGCGGGGAAGCGCGCGACGGCGGCGGGCCACGACGCCGGGGTGAACGCGCCCGCCAGGTCGAAGAAGACGGTGACGTCCTCGGGCCACATCTCGGCCGGGCTGAGCGGCACCGTCCCGTACGGCCGGTGCAGGGTGTCGCGCCAGGTCTCGTCGCTGATGATGTGCAGGCCCTCGCCGACCGCGGCCTCGCACGCCTCCCTGAGAAGTTCCGGCGGGGCGACGGTGCCGGTCGGGTCGTCGGCGATCGAGAGCAGCAGCAGCCGCGGCGTGCCTCCCTCCGCCCGTACCCGGCGCACCGTCTCCAGGAAGGCGTACGGATCGGGTATGCCGCCGCACTCCGCGGGCGTCGGCACCTGGAAGACGGGCCGGCCCAGGAGTCTGGCCTGCGGCGCCCAGGACGCCGGGTGCGGGCGGGGCATCAGGATGTCCCCGCCGTGCGCGGCGAGCAGTGCCAGGAGCAGCGGTTGCGGGCCGGCCGCCGCGGCGGCCTCCTGGGGATGTGTGGGCAGACCGCGCCTCGACCAGTAGCCGCAGGCGGCCTCCCGCAGGACGGGGCCGCCGCCGGGCGGCTCGGGCGAGGTCCCTCCCGCCGCGTCCGCGAGTACGGCGACGAGTTCGGGCAGCGCGGGCAGGCCCGCGTCCGGGGCCAGGGGCCCGTACCGTACGGGACCGCGTCCTTCGTGAACCGCCCCCGCCGTCCCCGCCGCGTCTGTCGCCCCCGCCGTCCCCGCCGTCCCCGCCGTCCTCTTCGTCCCTGTCGCCCCCATGCCCGCCACCTCCCGCGCTCACCGGCCACGAGGCCGTCCGGCCCTTGAGGGGTACGCGCCTACATCGCGCGGCCCAGCATCGCCAGCAGACGGCTCTGGGCGTCGGCGCCCGGTGGTGGCTGAAGCGGGGCGTCGAACAGGCCGCTCTGCGAGAGGCTGTCCGCGTACGGCTCGACCTCCGCCAGCGCGTAGTCGACCAGTGGTCCCGGCAGCCGCTCGTTCACGCCGATCCCGCGCGACAGGTCCCAGGTGTGGACCACGGCGTCGAGCACCATCTGCGCGCAGTAGGCGCCGCCCCGTGTCGGGCCGTACGAGAGCCGCACGGTGCGGTCCGTCGCACCCCGCTCGGCGAACGCGGCGCGCGCCGCCGCCGCGGCGCGGTCCCAGGCGGCGACCGGGTCGTCGCCGAGGACGTCGCCGTCGAAGGCGTCGCCCACCTCGGCCATGGTCCGGCCCTCGCTCACCAGCGGGGGCACCCAGAGCTGCTCGGCCGTCAGATGGTTGACCAGGTCGCGTACGGACCATTCGGCGCAGGGCGTCGACGCGCCCCACTGGTCCGCGCGGACGGCGTGTACACGGTCCGTGAAGAGGTCCAGCGCCTCGCCGTGCCGGTCAAGCAGTGGATCGTTCATGTACTCCACTCTCCCCGGCCGCCCGGCCGAACGCGAGTCCGAACGCCAGTCCGACGCCAGGATCCGGCCGGGCGCGACCGGGCGCGACCGGGCGCGACCGGCTCCGGCTCCCGTACCGGTTCCTGCGTGGCACCGCGCGGTACGGGGTACCCGCGTTCCATGTCTGACATCCACGCGGGCCGCACCCCGACCGATCCCACCACGCGCGGCCGGGTCGCCGCCCTGCTCAAGGGCTTGGACCAGCAGGTATTCCGGTCGGCGGCGGACCGGCACTGGCCGGGTGCCGAGCCGGTGCTGCCCCGGCTCAGCCGCTCGGCCGATCACGGTCTCCTGTGGTTCGGCGCCGCCGCCACCATCGCGCTCCTCGGGCGCGGGCAGCGCTCACGGCGGGCGGCCCTGCGCGGGGTGGCCTCGCTCGCCGTCGCGTCGGCGGCCATCAACACCGTCGGCAAGCGGTCGGTGGGCCGCCGACGGCCCGTCCTGGACGCCGTACCGCTGATAAGGCGGCTGAAGCGGCAGCCGTTCACCACCTCCTTCCCGTCCGGGCACGCGGCGTCGGCCGCCGCCTTCGCCGCCGGTGTCGCCCTGGAGTCGAAGGGCTGGGGCGCGGTGGTGGCACCGGTCGCGTTCTCCGTCGCGGCCTCCCGCGTCTACACGGGCGTGCACTACCCGAGCGACGTGCTGGTGGGCGCAGCGCTGGGGGTGGGGGCGGCGTTCGCGGTACGGGGCATCGTGCCGACCCGCTCCCAGTTGCCCTCGCCGGGCCGGCCGTACGCGCAGGCGCCGGCCCTGCCGGACGGCGAGGACATGGTGATCGTCGTCAACCGCGCGTCGGGCTCCTCGGACGCCGCGGGCGCGCTGCGCGACGCCCTGCCGCGGGCGGAGTTCGTGGAGTGCGATCCCGGGGAGGTGAACACGGAGCTGGCGAAGGCGGTGCGGCGGTGCCGCGCGCTGGGCGTCGTCGGCGGTGACGGCACGGTCAACCGCGCCGCGGCGGTCGCCGCCCGGCACGGGCTGCCGCTGGCGGTGTTCCCCGGCGGCACGCTGAACCACTTCGCGTACGACCTCGGGATCGAGGACTTTCACGACACGTGCCGCGCGATGGCGGCGGGTGACGCGGTCCGCGTGGACCTCGGCCGGTTCACCGGGCCCGACGGGGTGAGCGGGCACTTCCTCAACACCTTCAGTCTGGGTGTCTATCCGGAGCTGGTGCGGGTCCGCGAGCACTGGGCGCCACGGATCGGCGGCTGGCCCGCCGGGGTGCTGGCGGCGGTGCGGGTGCTGCGCGGCCATCATCAGGTGGAGGCGGAGTTCGAGGGCCGGCGGCGGTCGCTGTGGATGCTGTTCGCCGGGAACGGCATCTATCAGCGCTTCGGGTTCACACCCGGCCACCGGCTCGACCTGGCGGACGGTCTGCTGGATGTACGGGTGGTGCACGGCGGCGGCTTCCCGGGCCTTCGGCTGCTGGCCGCGGCGGCGGCCGGTCCGCTGAGCCGGTCGCCGGTGCACGCGGCGGAGCGGATGCGGCGGGTACGGATCAAGGGGATCGCCCCCGGCACGCCGCTGGCGTTCGACGGCGAAGTGGCCCAGTCGCCGGTCGAGTTGACCGTCGACAAGGCGAACGAGGGGCTGACGGTCTACCGCCCGCGCGCCTTCCAGTGACCGCCGCTCACCACCGCTGACCACCGCGCAAATCGGTGGCGGGCCGACAGTCCGGGGCCGAGGATCACGGACATGGAATCCGCACCCCCTGTCTTCCTCGAAACCCCGCGCCTTCGGCTGCGTGAGTGCGTCGAGGCCGACCTCGACCGCCTCCTCGCGCTGGACAACGACCCCGGCGTGAAGCGCTTCATCGACGGCGGCGTGCCCGCCGCGCCCGACACGTTCCGCGCGGAGGCCCTGCCCCGCCTCCTCGGGCGCGGCTTCTGGGCCGCCGAGGAGCGGTCCACCGGCCAGTGGCTCGGCTGGTTCGAGCTGAAGCCGCTCAACGACACCGACTGGCGGGTGGTGGAGCTGGGCTACCGGCTGCACCGGGCCGTATGGGGCCGGGGGTACGCGACGGAGGGTGCCCGCGCGCTCGTACGCAAGGCGTTCGCCGAGCTGGGCACGGAGCGGGTGACGGCGAACACGATGACGGTCAACACGGGGTCCCGGCGGGTGCTGGAGAAGGCCGGGCTGATGTTCGTCCGTACGTACTTCGAGGACTGGCCCGAGGTCATCGAGGGCTCGGAGCAGGGGGATGTGGAGTACGCGCTCACACGTGGGCAGTGGCACCGGACGGCCCACGAGTGACCACATCGCGAGACACGGGTCTCATATTCCGACATCGCGGCGTACCGTGACGGGACCACTTCAGGAGAGGGAGCCCGGTCATGGCACGAGAGAGCGCCGTCTACACCCACGGCCACCACGAGTCGGTCCTGCGCTCGCACCGCTGGCGCACGGCGGCGAACTCGGCGGCGTATCTGCTCCCCGAACTCCGTTCCGGGATGAACGTGTTGGACGTGGGCTGCGGCCCCGGCACCATCACGGCCGATCTGGCCGCGCTGGTGGCGCCCGGCACGGTGACCGCCGTGGACACGGCGGCGGACGTGCTGGAGCGGGCCGCCGAGACGGTCGCGGCGCGCGGCCTGGACAACGTCCGCTTCGCGGTCGCCGACGTCCACGCGCTGGACTTCCCGGACGGATCCTTCGACGTCGTCCACGCCCACCAGGTGCTCCAGCACGTCGGGGACCCCGTACAGGCGCTGCGCGAGATGCGCCGTGTGTGCCGGTCCGGGGGCACGGTCGCGGCCCGCGACAGCGACTACGGCGCGTTCACCTGGTTCCCGTCGTCGCCGGCGCTGGACGAGTGGCAGGAGCTGTACCGCCGCGTCGCCCGCGCGAACGGCGGCGAACCGGACGCGGGCCGCCGGCTCCGCTCCTGGGCCCGCGTCGCGGGCTTCACCGACATCACGTCCACGGCGGCGGCCTGGTGCTTCGCCACCCCGGAGGAACGCGCGTGGTGGAGCGGTCTGTGGGCGGAGCGCACGACGGAGTCGGTGTACGCGGAACTGGCCGTACGCGGCGGCCACGCGACCGCCGAACGGCTCGCCCGGATCGCGGAGGCGTGGCGCGCCTGGGACACCGACCCGGACGCGTGGTTCATGGTCCCGCACGGCGAAATCCTTTGCCGGGTATGAGGGTTGGTTCCCCGAGGTTCATGGTCACGGAGAACGGTGCTTCGCTACCCTCACCCGTATGGAAATCCTGGGAACCACGCTGCGCATCTGCGTAGACGACCTGGAGACCTCGGTCGCGTTCTACGAACGGCTGACCGGTAGCCCCGCGCTCCGTTTCGAGCGCGGCGGGGTCTCTGTCGCCGCCGTCAGTTGCTTCCTGTTGATGAGCGGCCCTGCCGAGGAGATCGAGGTGTTGCGCAAGGTCACCGCCACGATCGCCGTCAAGGACGTGGACGAGGCGTACGCCGCGCTCACGGGCGTCGGCGCCCAGGTCCTCGCGGGCCCGGTCCCCACCCCGGCGGGCCGTAACCTGATCGCGGTCCACCCGGACGGCTCGGTCTTCGAGTACGTGGACCGCAACCCGGTCCAGAGCGGCTGACGGGGCGGGCCCACCCCGGTTCTCACGCGCGTGGCACGGCATGTCGAAGCGCGGTACGGACGGCCCGTACCGCGCTCGATCGTCACCCGGCCGCCGGCCGCATCCGGTAGTCGTACGCCTCCGGCAGCGGATCGTCCGTCAAAGACGCCCACACCTCGTTCAGCGTCTCCGCGCCCTCGCGCAGGTCCGCCACCTCGAAGCCCGCGTCGAACAGCGCGCGTGCCGCCGCCTTCTCGCCCTCGGCGAGCAGCAGTTGAGCCTCCATCAGCCGGAACACGCCGCGCTGCCGGGTCTCCCGCGGCAGCCGGTCCCAGACGCGGCGCGCCTCGCGCGGGCGGTCGACGGCGAGCAGCGCGGCGATCGCCTCGCGTGCCAGGGACGCCGTGGCCGCCGTCCAGGACTCGTCCTCGTCCACGCGCCGGGCGCACAGGTCGTCGAAGGCGTCCGCGTACTGGTCGGCGGCCCGCTCCGGGTTGCCGCCCTCGCGGTCGGCGACGGCCAGGCAGCGGAGCAACGGCCAGCGGGAGGTGGCCAGTTGGAGTCCGCGTTCCCAACTGCGTACCGCCTGGGCCAGATCGCCCGCGTGCCACTGCGTGACACCGAGGTGATACTCCGTCAGCGGCTCGGCGGGCGCCGTCTCCAGCATGTCGCGCCAGTGCGGGGCGACGAGCGTCGGCCCCGGCGGCTCGGCGTTTCGCGTCTTCGGGAACGTGCCCTGGGTGAACAGCTCGACCCACGGCGCCTGTTGCTCGCCGAGCATCGACTCGTCGAAGGGGGTGCCGGGCAGTTGGTAGCCGCCCCTCATCGTGCCGCGCATGACTTCGAGGGCGCCCCAGCCGGAGCCGGTGGCGAGCCGTTCGCCGGGCTCGGTGTCCGCGTGCGGCAGCCACGCCTCGTACGCGGCGTCGACATCGGCACGGGGCAGGGCGCGTTCGAGCCGGGCGTCGACCTCCGCGCGGGCCGCGCCCCAGTCGGCGCCGTGGACCGTGCCGGGATCGGCCTCCAGCGGACCGTACGACTCCAGCCAACTGAAGTCGTCGTGGCCGTCAAGCTTGACGTGTTCGAGCTGGGTGCGCGCCAACCCGGCCTGGATCTCGGCGTATCCGGGGGTGCCCGGTTCGGTGAGCCACCGCTGCCAGCGCCGGCCGCCGCGCCCGGCGCCCCAGAGAAAGAGCTTGCGTCCGCGCAGGGTGTCCGTGGACGTCTGGACGAGCCCGTGGCCGGCCGCGTCGAGCGAGGTGATCCACTTCCGGGCGCCGAGGGGGACCTCGTAGAAGTAGTCGGCCGGGTACTGGCCGCGCAGCGGGTAGGTGCGGTCGGCGTCGTCGTACTCGGGCACCGGGACGCGGCGCAGGCTCCGTTCGTACCCGAAGTGCCACGCCTCGTCGGCGGGGGCGATGACGCGGGTGTGCTCGTCCTCGGGGACGGCGATGTTGGACCACCAGTAGACGGGCGCGGGACCCTGGTGCGGGTTGCGTATCCGTACGCCGACGTGCAGGAAGTCTGAGTCGTCGGGCAGCCACAGATCGACCTGGAAGGGCAGTCCGCGCAGCGGCTCCCACTCCCACAGCCGGACCATCTCGCCGCCGTCCGGCGCGGGCACCAGCGCGGCGTGCAGCGGGGCGCAGGAGAGGGTGGTGTGACCGGTGGCGCCGATGTTCCACTCGATGCCGCCGGAGAACCAGGCTCCGTTGAGCGCGAAGTCGGCGGGCTGGAACACCGGGTTGCGGTAGAGCAGTTCACGTCCGGTGGGCTTGTGGTGCAGGGAGTGGATCCGGCCGCCGAGTCCGGGCAGGACCGTGGCCCGCAGGTGGTCGTTCTCGATGACGATCGTGTCGAAGCCGGTGGGCACGCGGTCGCGTCCGTAGCCGTCGAGGACGCGCACCGGCAGCAGGGTGCGCAGCGGCTCGTAGCCGATCTGGCGCGCCATGTCGCGGGGCAGGTCCCGCTTGGCGCGCTCGTCGATCGAGTGCGTCTCGTCGAGCGGCCGGAGCGCGGGCAGGGGGTTCTCCGGCCCCAATGGGGCGGCAGGCAGGGTCAGTACGGCACGTCGCACGCTCGTGGCCACAGGCAAACCTCGCTTCGCTCGCGGGGGCCGCCGGCGGCTCGGTTGGCCGGCGCGCACCCGATGACCATGGAACACGGTCGAGTGCGCGCCGAACAGAGCACCTGGAGATCAGTCTTGGGTGAGGGCCGCCACAACGATGTCCGCGAGCAGCGCGCCGGCGGTGCCGTCCGGGTCAAGGTCGGGGTCGTAGATGGTCAGGTTGAGACCCACGCAGCGCTCCGAGCGCACCAGGACGCCCAGCAGCGCCTCCAGCTCGTCGGGGAGCAGTCCCCCCGCGTCCGGGGCGTCGACGGCGGGCATCACCTCGGGGTCCAGGACGTCCGCGTCCAGATGCACCCAGAAGCCGTCCGTGACGGGGGTCTCCAACGTCTTCAGGACGGCCCCGGCGAGGTCGGCGCCGCCCCATTCGCGGAACTCGCCGACGGACACGGTGGGGATCTTGAGCCGGGCCAGCTCCTCGCGGTCCTCGTCGTAGTCGCGGATGCCGAAGAGGCGTACGTCCTCGTCGCGGACGTAGGGGCGCAGGCCCTCGATGTCGCTGAGGTCGCGCTGGCCGCGCCCGGTGGCGATGGCCAGCTCCTCGCCGCCCGCCGCGCCGACGGCGTCGGAGTTCCCGGTGTGCCGGAAGTCGGCGGAGCCGTCGATCGCGGCGATGCCGTACCGCCCGATGCGGCGCAGCGCGAGCGAGGCGCCGAGCTGGATGGAGCAGTCGCCGCCGAGGACGAGCGGGAAGTCTCCGGCCCGTACGTGGTGTTCGATCCGGTCGGCGAGCTTGGGTGTGTACGCGGCGATGGCAGCGGCGTTGAAGACCCCGTCGCCCTCCTTCCAGTCGCCCCGGTCGTAGCGGGGCGGCACCACGACCCCGCCCTCGAAGGCACCGAGCCGCCGCACGATCCCCTGCTCACGCATGGCACCGGCGAGCTTGTAGCAGCCGGGCACGGTGCCGGGGGCGGGCGGGCGCAGGCCAAGGTTGGAGGGGGCGTCGATCACCACGATATTGCGCATGCGGACCATCCTGCGCGTCGTACGCTCGTTCTCCAAACAGGATCTTCGGGAAGAAGGCGGCGCCTCCATGACCACGCAGCACACGTAC
This sequence comes from Streptomyces sp. NBC_01506, assembly GCF_045040295.1. NCBI lineage: Bacteria > Bacillati > Actinomycetota > Actinomycetes > Kitasatosporales > Streptomycetaceae > Streptomyces > Streptomyces sp. NBC_01506. The sequence goes on from NZ_CP109422.1 coordinate 1,436,115, forward strand.
CGGGTGATCGTGCGCGGGACCTTCCAGGAGCTGACGGACGCCGCGCGGGCGTGGTTGCTCGCCGAGGTCGAGGAGCACGGTCTTGGCCAGATGCGGTTCACGCCCGAGGGGTCGCTCACCTACGACCGGGTCCTGAAGCACTTCTCGTACCGCTTCGTGGTGGTGTCCGACGCGGCCGACGGCGCGGAGATGGCGGCGGTGCTCGCCGAGGACCGGGCGCAGACGGCGCTCACGGCGCTGGCCGGGGGTACGGGCGTCGGCTTCGGGGAGCTGCGGTCGACCGTGACCGACATGGACACGATGAAGATCAATCGGAAGGGCCGCCGCTGATCCCGCCGGGCGTGGTGGCACGGATCATGTCCGCGGTGATCGCCCAGCGTTCGTGGTCGCGCCAGGCTCCGTCGATACGCAGGAAGTTGGGCGAACAGCCCTCGTACCGGAATCCGGTGCCGCGCACGAGCGCGATCGAGGCGGCGTTCGCGGGCTGGATGTTGGCCTCCAGCCGGTGCAGTCCGAGCGGTCCGAACGCGTGGCGCACCACGTGGCCGAGCCCTTCGCGCATCAGGCCCCGCCCGGCGGCGTGGGCGAAGGCGCCGTAGCCGAGCGCTCCGTTGAGGAAGCCGCCACGGACGATGTCGTTGATGTTGACGAAGCCCGCGATGCGGCCGTCGGCCAGGTCGCAGACGAGGAAACCGGCTTTGGTGGGGTCCTCGATGACGGCGCTCGCGTAGTCGACGTACGCCTCGGGCGTGCGGGGCGGAAAGAGCCAGGGGTGGTGCAGTTCGCCGCTGTCGCGGGCCGATGCGGCGAACTCGTCGGCGTCCTCGTACCGATACGGGCGTACGCGCGTGCGTGGGCCTTCGGACGCGGGGGTGGTGATGTCGGGCATCGCGTCAGCGTAAGGCCCGCCAGGTGCCGGCCGCGCGAACCGGCCGCCGCGCTAGGTCAGCGCCGGCACCTGAAGCGTGAGCGTCCCCGTGTCGGCGCTCGCCTCCAGGAGTGCCGGGACGCCGAGGGGGACCGTCAGGTTCGTCGGGCCGTGGCCGAAGCCCAGCTCCTCGACCACCGGGACGCCGAGGCCGCCGAGCCGGTCGAGCATCAGGGCGCGTACGTCGTCGTACGGGCCGCAGTCCGCCCAGGAGCCGAGAGCGATCCCGGCGACGCCGTCCAGCCAACCGGAGCGCAGGAGTTGGGTGAGGATCCGGTCCAGCCGGTACGGCTCCTCCTCGATGTCCTCGATCAGCAGCAGTCCCCCGGCGGCGGACGGGCGGGCGTGCGGGGTGCCGAGGTCGGCGGCGAGGAGGCTGACGCAGCCGCCGAGGGTGATGCCGTGCGCCCGGCCGGGGATCAGACCGTGCGCCGTGTCGAGGCCGATGACGCGGACCGTCTCGGGTTCGAGGAGCGTCGCGCGCAGGGATTCCTGGGTGGCCGGGTCCTTGAGGAAGGTCAGCGCCGCGACCATGGGGCCGTGCAGGGTGCTCACGCCCGCCCGTACGGCGAACGCCTCGTGCAGCGCGGTGATGTCGCTGTAGCCGACGAAGGGTTTGGGGGCCGCGGCGCGCATGGCGTCCCAGTCGAGCAGGTCGACCATGCGCTGGACGCCGTAGCCGCCGCGCGCGGACAGGACGGCGTCGATCGTCGGGTCGCACCAGGCGTCCTGGAGGTCGCGGGCGCGTGCCTCGTCCGTCCCCGCGAGATAGCCGAACTCCCGGTGGGTGTCCCGGACATGGGGTGCCACGACGGGATCGAGGTCCCAGCCCCGCAGGATGTCCAGGCCCGCTTCGAGGCGGTCGGCGGGCACCGGGCCACTGGGCGCGACGACGGCGACCTTCGCGCCGGGGCGCGGCCGGGGCGGGCGGATCAGCGGGGCGACGGGGGTCATGTCTTCAGCTCCAGCACCGGGACGTCGGGGCGGTCGATCCCGAACGTCTGGGCGTACAGGGACAGTTCCGCCTCCAGCGCGCGGACCATGGTGGCTGTCTTACGGAAGCCGTGGCCCTCGCCCTCGAAGGTGATGTACGCGTGCGGGACGCCGCGCCCGGCCACTTGTTCGAGGAAGCGTTCGCACTGGACGGGCGGGCAGATCACGTCGTCCAGCCCTTGCAGCAGCAGGAACGGGGCGGTGATCCGGTCGACGTGGTTGATCGGGGAGCGTTCGCGGTAGCGGGCCGGGACGTCGGCGACGGGGCCGACGAGCGATTCCAAATAGCGCGACTCGAAGTCGTGGGTCCCGTCCTGCGTCCAGTTGGCCAGGTCGAGGATCGGGTAGATGACGGTGCCGCAGGCGTAGACGTCGGTGCCGGTGAGCGAGGCGGCGCTGGTCCAGCCGCCGGCGCTGCCGCCCCGGACGGCGAGCCGCGCGGGGTCGGCGGTGCCCTCGTCGGCGAGGGCGCGGGCGACGGCCGCGCAGTCCTCGACGTCCACGACGCCCCACTGCTCGCGCAGTTGTTCGCGGTACTGGCGCCCGTAGCCGGTGGAGCCGCCGTAGTTGACCTCGGCGACGCCGAAGCCGCGCGAGGTGAAGTAGGCGATCTCCAGGTCGAGTACGAGCGGGGCGTGGCTGGTCGGGCCGCCGTGCGCCCACACCACGTACGGCGGCAGTTCGTCGCCGGGCGCGCTGTGGTCGGGGCTGTGCGGCGGGTAGATGTGGGCGTGGATCTCGCGGTCGTCCGGGCCGGTGAACGTACGGATCTGTGGCTCGGGGTAGTACACGGGGTCCACCGGGTCGTCCCGCCGTGCGCCGATGGCGCGGGCCCGCCCGGTCGTGGTGTCCAGCTCCACGATCTCGTACGCGCTGCGCGGGCTGGCACCGACACCGATCACGCGCGACCCCCGGACGGCGAGGGTGGCGGCCCACTCGGTCCAGGGCCCGGCGGCGTCCGCGAGCTGGCCGGTCTCGGGGTCGAGTACGCCAAGGGCGGTGGCGCCCTTGCCGTGGACGACGGCGATCATGCCGTCGTCCATCGGCGCGAACCACTGGAGGCCGATCTTCCACAGCGGCCCGCCGAACTCCTCCTCCACGGCGGGGCTCAGCAGCACCGGCGCCCGCACTCCCAGCGGCGCCGACGCGTCGAGCCGCAGTTGGTACAAGCGCCACCAGTCGCCGGGGTCGCAGACGTACAGCAGTGAGCCGTCCGCCGCCCAGTCCACCTGTGCGACCGATTCCAGCGGGCCCCCGGCGACGGTGCGCACCTGCTCGAAGGCGCCCGCCTCCGTCACATCGGCGAGCAGCAACTCCGTGCCGTCCCAGGGCATTCGGGGGTGGTCCCAGGCGATCCAGGCGGCATGCCGGCCGTCCGGCGAGACGCGCGGTCCGGTGACGAAGCGGTGCCGGTCGTCGGTCAGTTCGCGCAGCGCCGTACGGTCGTCGGCGGCCGAGCCGTCCAGCGGGACGGCGGCGAGGACGCGGCGCACATCGGTGGGTGCTTCGCCGGTGAACTCCTCCAGTACGCACCAGACTTCGCCGCTGGCGAGGTCCAGTCGCGGGTCGGCCCAGCGCAGGGTGCCGCCTCGCCGGCCGTCCGGGGCGGGGGCCGGGGTGAGCGGGCGCGGGGGCCCGTCGCCGTCCGGCTCGTAGGCGTAGAGCCGCTGGTCGGGGAAGTGGGCGAAGACGACGAGGGTGGAGCCGTCGGCCCGTACCGCCGCGTCCCAGGGTTTGCCGCCGTACTCGATGACCCTGCTGCGCACGTTCCACGGGGCGGGCAGGACCGAATCCTCACCGCCGTCGGACCGGCCGCGTACGAGTGCGCGCCGGCCACCCTCGGCGGGCCGCGGCTCCGTCCACCACACCTCGTCGCCGACCGTGCCGACGAACTCGGGCCGCCCGTCGTGCGAGGCGGCGAGCGTGGCGTCGATCGGTGACGGCCAGGAGCCGTAGGGTCTCGGCTGCTCCATGCCCAACTCCCTCTACGCGGTCTGGAGATAGTGGTCGAGAACGCGGACTCCGAAGTGCAGGGCGTCGACCGGGACGCGCTCGTCGACGCCGTGGAACAGCGCCTGGTAGTCGAATCCCACGGGCAGCTTGAGCGGTGAGAAGCCGTAGCCGGTGATGCCGAGACGGGAGAACTGTTTGGCGTCCGTGCCGCCCGACATGCAGTACGGCACGACGTGCCCGGCCGGGTCGAACCGCTCGACGGCCGCGCGGAGTTTGGCGTACGTCGGGGAGTCGACCGGTGCCTGGAGGGCGACTTCGCGGTGGTTGAACTCCCAGTCGACGTCGGGTCCGGTCAACAGGTCGAGCGTGGCGCGGAATTCGTCCTCGCCACCGGGCAGCATCCGCCCGTCGACATAGCCCACGGCCTGACCGGGGATCACATTGACCTTGTAACCGGCCTCCAGGACCGTCGGGTTGGCGCTGTTGCGCACGGTCGACTCGACCAGGGCGGCGGCGGGGCCGAGCTTGGCGAGCAGGGCGTCCGCGTCGAAGTGCTCGGCGTCGACGTCGGCGTCGATGTCATGCAGCGCGGCGAGTTCCTTGAGGGCGGCGGTGACGGTGGGCGTGAGCCGGACCGGCCATCGGTGCTGGCCGATACGGGCGACGGCCTCCGCGAGCCTGCTGACGGCGTTGGCCCGGTTGACCTTGGAGCCGTGGCCGGCCCTGCCGTGCGCGGTGAGTTTGAGCCAGCCGGTGCCGCGCTCGCCCGCCCCGACGGGGTAGAGCGTCATGCCGTGCCCGGCGTGGAAGGAGAACGCCCCGGACTCGCTGATGCCCTCCGTACAGCCCTCGAACAGCTCCGGGTGGTGGTCGGCGAGGAAGCCGGAGCCGTCGATCGCGCTGGCCTCCTCGTCCGCCGTGTACGCGAGCACGATGTCGCGGCGCGGCCGGACCCCGGAGCGGGCCCAGGCGCGGACGACGGAGAGCACCATCGCGTCCATGTTCTTCATGTCGACGGCCCCGCGCCCCCACACGACGCCGTCCCTGACCTCGCCGGAGAAGGGGTGCACGGACCAGTCGGCGGGCTCGGCCGGTACGACGTCCAGATGGCCGTGGACCAGGAGCGCGTCGGCGGTCGGGTCGGTGCCGGGGATGCGCGCGACCACGTTGGTGCGGCCGGGGGTGCGTTCGAGGAGGGTGGGCTGAAGTCCGGCGGCGGCCAGCCGCTCGGCGACGTACTCGGCGGCGGGGCGCTCGAAGCAGTCGCCGTTGCCCCGGTTGGTCGTGTCGATACGGATCAGCTCCGAGGTGAACGACACCACCTCGTCCAGCGCCACCATGTCGACGGCGTCGGCTCGGTCGGTACTCGCACTCGCACTCGCGTCCGCGGGCGTTCTGTCGGGCGTCATGTCGCGCGGCCCGGCAGGCGTCTTGTCGGTCGTCATGTCAGCCATACTGCTCCTCCACCGCGGCGGAGACGATCGTGGTGACCGCCTTGAAGGTGCGAATGCCGTCGTACATCGTCCCGCTCGAGTACGCCACACGCCGTTCGCCGCTGCCGACCACGCCCGGAACGACCGTGGCGGCGGCGGCCAGATGGGCGGCGTCGAACTCCAGCTCGACGGTGAACGGGCCGCCGCGGACCGGTTCGTACCGTACGGCCAGAGCGGTGGCCTCCTTGGCCGCCGCGCGGATGTCGGCGGCGGTGCGCGCGGGGGTGCGGCAGACCGCCGCGTACCGCGAGACATGGTCCTTCACGGCGACCTTGCGGGCGGCGGGGGCGTAACCGTCGGCGTCCAGGCAGGTCAGATCGTCGCCGGTGACAAGGATCACGGGGACGCCGTACTCGGCGACGACGTGGGCGTTGAGCAGCCCCTCGCTCGCGCGCGCTCCGTTCAGCCAGACGCCGGTGATGGAGTTGGCGAGATACGTGTGCGCGAGGACGCCCTCGGTGCCCGCGCCCGTGTGGTAGCCGACGAAGGCGATCGCGTCGACGTCGCCGTGCTGCACGCCCTCGACCATGCTCAGCGACTTGTGGCGCCCGGTGAGCATCTGGGCGCGTTCGTCCAGCTCCTCGAGCAGCAGATTGCGCATGGTCCAGTGCGCCTCGTTGATCAGCACCTCGTCGGCGCCGCCGTCCAGGAAGCCCAGGACGGCGGCGTTCACATCCGAGGTGAACAGGGTGCGGCAGCGCTCCCACTGCGGCGTCCCGGGCAGGACGTCGGCCGGCCAGGTCACACCGGTGGCGCCTTCCATGTCGGCGCTGATGAGGATCTTCATGCAGCGAAACCGTACGCGCCGCCGGACGCGTCGACCACCCCCGGCCCTCCCGGGCCGCCGACGCGTCGGACGGGGGCGATTCGTCAGACGGGAGCCAGGACGAACCACCTGGCGGGCAGCTCCATCCGGGTGCCGTCGGCCAGATACTCCGTCTGAGGCAGCGTGGTGTCCCCGCTGCCGATGATCCGCAGGCCCGCCTCGCCCAGCAGCCGGGGCACTTCGTCGTCGGCGGCCCCGGCCGGCTTCAGTCCGTGGTCGAAGACCCGGCGCAGTTTCGCGGGCGGTCCGCCCGGTGCCGCCGCCGCCTGCTGGAGCACCGTCTTGGACCCGGAGGTCAGCTCCACGACGAACGCCCTGCCGCGCTCGCCGAGCAGCGTGGCCACCGCCCCGGCGACGGCGGGCCGGTCCTGCGGTTCGCTCTGGTGGATGACGGCGCGCATATAGACGTGTGTGTCGCCGACCCGCGCCGACAGTTCCCGTACCGCTTCCCCGTCGACAAGATTGAGCTGCTCGAACTCGGCCACCTTCGCGGTGTCGGCGCGCCGCGCGTGCTCGATCGCCGCCTGCGAGAGGTCCACGCCCACGGCGCGCGCGAAGCGGGTGGCGAGATAGCGGGTCTGGGTGCCGTTGCCGCAGCCGAGGTCGATCACGGGCAGCGAGGGGTCGGCGTGCGGCAGCAGTATGGCGCAGTGCGGTATCGCGGTGAGGGAGGGGTCGGAGTCCCAGATCGCCTCACCCGGGGCGTCGGAGGTCTCGCGCCAGTAGCTCTCCCACGCGTCCCGGTACCGCTGTGACAGGCCCATCCGTGCCTCCCGAATTCGGCCCCGCCAGGGGCGAATTGACGGCGCGTCACTTACGCGCCAGATAGGCCCCTCCCTTTCCCGCCAGGGACTGTTCGAACCACACAGTCTTGCCCTGTGCGGAACTGCTGCTTCCCCAGCCCCGGGCCAGTCGGCTCACGATCCGCAGGCCCCGCCCGATCTCGTCGTCCGCCGTCGCGCCCAGCAGGGTCGCCGGGGCCGGTTCGTCGTCGGTGACCTCGCAGAGCAGCGCGTCCGTGCGCACCAGCCGCAGCCCGACATGGCGGATGCGGGCGTGCCGTACGGCGTTGGTGACCAGCTCGCCCACCATCAGCTCCGCGTTCTCCACGGCTCCCGGCAGATCCCAGTCGTACAGCTTGCCGCGCACCAGGCGCCGGGCCCGCGCGACCTCGCGCGGGTCGAGCGCGAGCTGCCACTCGGCGACGTCGCCGTCCGGGACGCCGTTGAGTCTGGCCATCAGCAGGGCCACGTCGTCGTTGCGCCCGCCCTGGGTGTTGAGCGCGCGGATGATCGTGTCGCACGCCTGGTCCATGGAGGCGGCCGGATGCGCGGCCGACTCGCAGAGCGCCGCGAGACCCGCGCCGATGTCCTGGCCGCGCACCTCGACCAGACCGTCGGTGCACAGCACCAGCCGGTCACCGGGGCCGACTTGGACCGTCGCGGTCTCGAAGGGCACGCCGCCGACGCCGATGGGTGCGCCGGTCGGCAGGTCGAGCAGTTCGCTGCGGCCGTCCGCGGCGCGGACCAGGACGGGCGGGATATGGCCGGCGTTGGCGATCTGGAGCTCGCAGCGGATGGGGTCGTACACCGCGTACAGGCAGGTCGCCAGATAGTTCTCGCCCAGGCGCTGCGCCAAGTCGTCCAGCTTGCGCAGCAGTTGGGCGGGCGGCATTTCCATGGTCGCCATCGTCTGCACGGCCGTACGCAACTGGCCCATCATCGCCGCCGAGTTGAGGCCATGACCCATGACGTCGCCCACGACGAGCGCGGTACGTGATCCGGGCAGTTTGACGGAGTCGAACCAGTCACCGCCGATCCGGCCGAGCCGGGCGCCGGGCAGATAGCGGGTGGCGATGTCGCAGCCCGGCATGCGGGCGGCGACCTGCGGCAGCATGCTGTCCTGGAGGGTGTCGGCGACAGTCTCCTGATACGTGTACATCCGGGCGTTGTCGAGGACGAGACCGGCCCTGGCGGCCAGCTCGGCGCCGGTCGTGCGGTCCATGTCGTCGAAGGGCTGCCGTCCCTGACGGCGCATCAGCACCATGAAGCCGAGCACCACGTCACGCGCCTTGAGCGGGACCAGCAGCATGGAGCGGTTGTTGATGAGCGGGCGCAGGTCGCGCTTCTCGAACTGCGCGGAGATCCGGTCGCCGTCCTCCTCGCTGAGCCGCGGGATGAGGACCGGTTCGCCGGTGACCATGCACTGGAAGAACGGGGTGTGCTCGGGGAAGGCGATGGCCTCGCCGACCGGCACGGTGTCGTCCCAGCGGCCCGGTTCGTCGTTGTGCTCGACCCAGACCCGGTGCCAGATGGTGGTCACGTCGGGCGGGCCGGTGGGGAAGCCCTCGCCGGCCAGGACGGCGGCGCGCAGATGGGTCCCGGCGAAATCGGTGAAGCGGGGCACGGCGGCGCTGGTGACCTCGCGGATGGTGCGCGCGAGATCGAGCGAGGAGCCGATGAGACCACTGACCTCGTTCAGGAATTCCAGCCGCTCGCGGACCGCCGCGTATTCGAGGTCGAGTTCGGGATCCGGCGCCGGTACGGATACGGGCGCCGATACGAGTGCCGGTACGGATAGGGGCGCCGGTACGGATACGGGTGCCGCTGCGGGCCGGCCGGCGGGGTGGTGGTGCGCGAGAGCGGTGCCGCCCTTCGCGCGTCTTGCCCCGCGCCGCGGCACGCCCCAGTCGGGGGTCACGGGCACCCGTTCGTGGCGGCTGAACTCCAGTACCGGATAACCGAGTTCGAGAACCTGGGCGACCACGCGCTCCGACTCGGCGACGCTCATGTTCGGCAGGATGTGCGGGAGTTGCCCGGCCAGCGACTGCGAATCGGGGAATTCGGTGTGCAGCGAGAAGCTCGGCGCGATCCGGCCACTGTCGGCGTCACCGACGTCGCCGCGGAACTGGTCGACGTCCGCGGCGAGTACGAGATGGCGCCCCGTTCCCGGACCCGCCAGCGGATAGGCCCACCACAGCACGTCGAGCTGTGGGCGTCCCGCGTCGGACAGCTTCGCCCGGCCGGCGGTGGGGTAGGAGCTGCGTCCGTGCAGCTCCGGGCCCAACTCGTCGTCGGCGCCGTACGATTCGTAGGCGCCGTTGACCCGCCCCGTGCGGTCCTCGGTGAGGGCTCCGGAGACCGGCATCAGGTCACCGGCCGGCTGCCCGACCGCGGTCTGTTTGGAGTGGCCGAAAAGCCGCCGCGCACCGCTCGACCAGTGCGACACGAGGCCGTCTGCGTCCACGACGACAACGGCAAGCGGAATCCGGCCGGTCACGGTGCGCCCGCGCCGTGACCGGAGCGGCGGAGTGCCACTGTCCATGGGTGGAAGGCTCCTTCCCCGCCGCCGGGATCTGCGGCTGTGCACCCACGGTACGGCTCTGAACACGCAATGCGCCGGGCAATGAACTATTAGGTCGTGCGCCCGCGTACGCCGGTAAATTGACTGAAATTCAGTCAGTCATTCAGCCGGTGATCCACTCGGCCGACCGTCAGTCCGCGTGGCCCAGTTGCAGGTCCCTCTCGGTGCGTCCGCCGCCCGCCATCCGCAGCACGGTGGCCACCGGCGGATAGCCCGCGGCGATGACCGTGTATTCGCCGGACGACAGATCGACGAAGCGGAATGTCCCGTCCGCGCCCGTCGTGAGCGTGTCGACCACATTGCCCGCCGCGTCGAGCAGGGTGACGCGCGCGTCCTCGACCGGACGGCCGCCGCCGGCCCGTACGGTGCCGCGCAGTACCGCCCCGCCGGCCAGCTCGATGTCCTGCTGGGTCTCGCGCGACGCCTGGACGCTGACGAGCAGCGCGGCGGGCCGGAAGGCGGGCGCGCTGGCCGCGAGGGTGTACTCCCCCGCCACCAACTCCGAGATCACATAGCTGCCTTCACGCCCGCTGCGGGTGGAGGCGACCACATCCCCGCGTACGTCGGTGAGGGTGACGGCGGCGTCGCGCACGGGTGTGCCGTCGGCGGTCAGTACGGCGCCGGCGAGGCGTCCGGCGCCGCCGAGGACCACGTCCAGCTCGACGGGGCGCTCCCCGACGGTGACCGTGACGGCCTGCGGCTGGTGCCCGCCCGCCGCGGCGATCATCACGTACGAACCGGCCCCCGGCACGCTGAGCGCGTACCGCCCGTCCTCGCCGCTGGCCCCGCGCCCGATCTGGGTGCCCTGTACGTCGATGAGGGTGAGCGCGGCGCGCGGGACGGTGCTGCCGTCGTGGTGCTGGACGGTGCCGCAGACGGGGACGCCCGGCGGATACGAGTGCGGGGCGGCGGCGTTCGCGGAAGCGGCGGCCGGACCGGAAGCGGAACCGCTGCGGGCGGCCGGGACGGCGGTGGACTCGGCGGCGGAGGCGTTGTGGGACACCAGCGGTTTCTCCTTGAGGAAGCAGGCGATGAGCAGGCCGAGCAGGAGCACCGGCACGAGGTAGAGGAAGATCCGCGGCATCGCGTCCGCGTACGCCTGGATATAGCTGTCCCGCAGCGCGGGCGGCAGCGCGTGCACCATCTGCGGGGTGATGGATTCGGCGCTGGGCAGCCCGGCGCCGGACGGCACGCGGTCGGCGAGCGCGTCGGTGAGCCGGTCGGCGAACAGCGTGCCGAAGATGGCGGCGCCGACGCTGCCGCCGATCTGCCGGAAGTAGTTGTTGGCGCTCGTGGCGGTGCCGAGGTCGCGGGGCTGGACCGAGTTCTGCACGGCGAGGATCAGGACCGGCATGACCAGGCCGATACCGATACCGAGGACGGCCTGCCAGAGGCTGTATTCGAGCCGGGAGGTGTCGGTCTCCAGGCGGGACAGCAGCCACATGCCGACGGCGGAGACGGCGGCGCCGAGGATCGGGTAGATCCGGTAGCGGCCGGTACGGCTGATGAGTTGGCCGGAGACGACGGAGGCGGCGACGATGCCGCCCATCATCGGCAGCATCAGCAGACCGGACTCGGTGGCCGACGCGCCGTCGACCATCTGGAGGAAGGTCGGCAGATAGCTGGCGGCGCCGAACAGCGCGACACCGATGACCGCGCCGACGAGACCGGTGATGTTGAAGATCGAGTCGCGGAACAGCCGCAGCGGGATGATCGGTTCGGGCGCGAAGTGCTCGACCACCACGAACAGCACGGCCGTTACGACGGCGCCGACTGCCAGGCCCAGGATCTCGCGCGAGCCCCACTCGTACTCCGTACCGCCCCAACTGGTCAGCAGGACCAGGCAGGTCGAGGCGGCGGCGAGCAGCACCGCGCCCATGATGTCGAGCCGGGCCCTGCCGCGCGGCTTGGGGAGTTTGAGTACGACGGTGACGACGGCGAGTGTGACGAGGCCGAACGGCACGTTGAAGTAGAAGCACCAGCGCCAGGAGACATGGTCGGTGAAGAAGCCGCCGAGCAGCGGTCCCGCGACCGAGGCGAGGCCGAACGCGCCGCCGATGAGGCCCATGTAGCGCGCGCGTTCACGGGGCGGCACGATGTCGGCGATGATCGCCTGGACGCCGATCATGAGCCCGCCGGCGCCGGCGCCCTGGAGGGCGCGGAAGGCGATGAGTTCGTTCATGGTGCGCGACCAGCCGGCCAGGGCCGAGCCGACGACGAACACGACGATCGCGAACTGGAAGACGCCCTTGCGGCCGAAGAGGTCGCCGAGTTTGCCGTAGATCGGCAGGCCGATCGTGGAGGTCAGCAGATACGCGGTGATCGCCCAGGACATCCGGTCCAGGCCCTGGAGTTCCCCGACGATCTTCGGCAGGGCGGTGGCGACGATCATCTGCTCCAGCGCCGAGAGCAGCAGCGCGAGCATCAGTCCGAAGAAGACCAGACGCACCCGGCGCGGGGAGAGTTCACCGCCCTCGGTGGCGGCGCCGGGGGCGGGTGGGGGCGGGTCGATCGCGGCCGGAGCGGGCACGGCGGCCTGCTCGTCGTCCTTCACCAGCGTGATCCCACCCACGAATTGCTCCCCTTCGTCGCGTCTGCGCGGCGTAATTCTTCACATTGCACGCAGAGCGGGAGCAAGCTGGGCGCTTCACCGAAAGAGGTACGGCGCACGGTGGCACGGGGTGGCGAGGAGCGGTCGGGGGGCGCTCATCAGCGGCTTTCCCACGACGCGTGGTGCGCGGGCGCACGTCACGCGTCGCGGGTTAAATCACTCGAACCAGTGACGCCGGGAAGGTCGTCCGTTGCCGTCCAGGACGCCCCGGCCTCGGGGGACTTGACGGTTGGAGACTTGACGGTTCAGGACGCTTCGGCGGCCTTCTCCGTCTCCTTCGCGAGCTTTTCGAGCAGTTCGTCGTAGATACGGGCGAGGCCCTTGGGCGCGAACGTCCTCTCGAAGAAGCCGCCGATACCGCCGGCCCCGTCCCAGACGCTGGTGACGACGGCCTTCGAACGGCCCTCGCCCGCCGGGGTGACGACCCAGGTGGTGACCATCGAGGAGTTGCGGTCCTTCTCCACGAGCTGGCCGTCCGTGGGCTCGGTGACCTCGAGCAGACAGTCGCGGACGCGCTTGCTGGTCGCCTGGAGCTTCCAGTGGACGAGCGTCCCCTCGCCGTCGCCGCCCTCGCGGACCTCGTACTCGCTGAAGTGCGCGGGCAGCACCTTCGGGCGGATGTCCTGGTAGTCCGCCAGCGCGTCGAACACCGCCTCCGGGTCCGCCGCGATGATCCGCTCCGTCGTGGCTTCGACCTGCGCCATGGCTTCCTCCAGCATTCGGTTCTCCGGGCGACCAGCCAACCATCTTCGGCAGGCGTGCCCAAATCCGGGGTTGCTTCGATCATGGGAACAAGTGTTCTATTCTGTGGTCAGTACATCTGAGGAGGCGCACATGCGCTGGGACAATCTGGCCGAGAACGCCACGTCGACCCGTGACGCCGCGCTTTTCGGTACCGACGCGGTGACCACCAGGACCTTCGACACCCCCGAATTCCGCGGCATCACGTTCCACGAGATCCGCGCCCGTTCCATCGTGAACCGGGTGCCGGGCGCGTCGCGCATGCCGTTCGAGTGGACGGTCAATCCGTACCGGGGGTGCACACACGCCTGCGTGTACTGCTTCGCCCGCAAGACCCACAGCTATCTGGACCTCGACACGGGCCTCGGCTTCGACTCGCAGATCGTCGTGAAGATCAACGCACCGGCGCTGCTGCGCCGCCAGCTCGCCTCCCGCCAATGGCAGGGCGCGCACATCGCCATGGGGACGAACGTCGACTGCTACCAACGGGCGGAGGGCCGTTACCGGCTGATGCCGGGCATCATCGCGGCGCTGCGCGACCACGCGAACCCGTTCTCCATCCTGACGAAGGGCACGCTGATCCTGCGCGACCTGGAGCTGCTGCGCCAGGCCGCCCAGGTCACGGACGTCGGCGTGTCCGTCTCCGTCGGTTTCACCGACCAGGAGCTGTGGCGCACGGTCGAGCCGGGCACACCGTCCCCGGAACGCCGCCTCGACGCCGTGCGCACACTCACGGACAGCGGCATCGGCTGCGGGGTCCTGATGGCCCCGGTCATCCCCTTCCTCGGCGACAGCGCGGACCAACTGCGGGCCACGGTGCGGGCGATAGCCGCGTCCGGGGCGACGTCGGTGACCCCGCTGGTGCTGCATCTGCGGCCGGGGGCCCGCGAGTGGTTCATGGCGTGGCTGCGGGAACACCACGCGTATCTGGTGCCGCGCTACGAACGGCTGTACGCGGAGGGCGCGTACGCGCCGAAGTGGTACCAGCGCCGCATCACGCGCCAGGTCCACGAACTGGCGGACGAGTTCGGCATCGGCCCGGCGGGCCGCGCGGGCCGGCGGACGCCGGCCCCGGAGCGCGTCGACGTGACACCGGAGCCGGGCCCGACGCAACTGACGCTGTTGTAGTGCTGGGTGCGATCATCCCGGTATGACAGTGATCGAGGTCGTACACGGCGACATCACGCGGCAGGACACGGACGCCATCGTCAACGCGGCGAACGAGTCACTGCGCGGCGGGGGCGGCGTGGACGGGGCGATCCACCGGGCGGCGGGCCCACGGCTCACCGAGGCGGGCGCCGCGATCGCGCCCTGCGCGCGGGGTGACGCGAAGGCGACACCGGCCTTCGATCTCACCCCGCCGATCCTGCATGTCATCCACACGGTCGGCCCGGTCTGGAAGGGCGGCGACCGCGGCGAGGCGGACAACCTGGCCTCCTGCTACCGGCGCTGCCTGGAGGTCGCGGATGAACTGGGCGCCAGGAGCGTGGCGTTCCCGGCGATCTCCACGGGCATCTTCGGATTCCCGCCGGAACGGGCGGCCCGGATCGCGGTGGACACGCTCAGGTCCACGCGCACGGACGTCGAACGGATCAGGCTGATGGCGTTCGACGAACAGACGCACCGGTTGCTGACGGCGGCGGTCGCCGCGTAGCGCGTGCGGACGCGTGCGGTGCGCTGCGGTGCGCTGCGGTGCGTGGGCGGTGGCCGGGCGGACCCGCGCAACCCGACCCGCCCGCCCCGCCGGGCGAAGCGCCCCGCCGGGGGAAAAGCATTCGGCCGTTGTCAGTGGCGTCCGCGAGGATGGCGGCATGACCCGACTCACTCACGTGCACTCCCCCGCCGGCGTCGCCCCCGGAAACGGCTACAGCCACGTCGTCTGGGGCACCGGGCGCTTCGTCGCCGTGTCCGGGCAGTGTGCCTTCGACAGCGACGGGAAGATCGTCGGTGAGGGGGACGCCGAGGCGCAGGCGCGGCAGGTGTTCGAGAACCTGCGCCGCTGCCTCGCCGAGGCCGGTGCCTCCTTCGCCGACGTCGTCAAGCTGACGTTCTTCGTGACCGATGTCGCGCATCTGCCCGCCGTACGGATCGCGCGCGACGAGGTCATCGACAAGGAGCGGCCCCCGGCCAGCTCCGCCGTCCAGGTGTCCGCCCTCTTCCGGCCCGAACTGCTCGTGGAGATCGAGGCGTTCGCGATCGTCGGCGAGGACGCCTGACCCATGACCCCGCTCATCCGCGCGATGACCGCCGACGACTGCGACGCCGTCGCCGCCCTACGGATCGACGGCTGGCGGTGGGCGTACACCGGGCTGATACCGCAGTCCTACCTCGACGCGATGAGCGTCGAGGAGGACGCCGCCCGCCGGCGCGCCCAACTCGCCGATGGCGACGGCAGGGTCGTGAATCTGGTGGCGGAGCGCGCCGGTCTGGTCGTCGGCTGGGGCTGCCTCGGGCCGAGCCGCGACGAGGGCGTGCCCGACGGAGCCGGTGAGTTGTACGCGCTGTACGTGTCGCCCGGCCATGTGGCGACCGGCGTCGGCAGGAGCCTCCTGGACTCCTTGCTGGGGCACGCCGCGGCGCACGGCCACTCGCCGCTCCTGCTCTGGGTCCTCGAAGAGAACCACCGCGCCCGGCGCTTCTACGAAATGGCCGGATTCTTACTCGACGGTGCCGAGGAACCCTTCGAGGTGGACGGTGTCGCCGTGCCCGAGGTGCGTTACGCGCGCGGCCTCACCCGAGCCGTCTGAGCGCCTCCGACGCGGCGGCGGACAGCCGGGGATGCGCCCGCGCGCTGCGCAGCAGGGGCAGCGCCCGCCGGTCGCCCAGGCGCCCCAGGCCCTCCACGCACGCGAGCGCCACCCGCCAGTGGGTCTCGTCCGGGGCGAGCAGCCGCTCCAGAGTGGCGATCAGGGCCGGTACGGACTCCGGCGCCCGTAGCTCGGCGAGCAGCCGCACCGGGTGGAGCGCGTACGCGGTGCGCAGCACGTTGGTGGCGAGCGCGGCGGCGGCGCGCGGCGTACGGGGGTCGCCGAGTTTCACCAGCGCGTGCGCGGCCGACACACAGCGTTCGGTGTCGCGGTGGTTCAGGAGCAGCACCAGCGCCTCGAACGCCCGCCGGTCGCCCGCGCAGCCGAGCCGGAACGCGGCGATTTCCCGTGCCCACAGGGGGTGTTGGGGAGCGACGAGGACGTGGGCCAGTTCTTCGTGGTCCTCGGTGGCGATCAGCCGCCGGTACGTGGCCGAGTCGCCGGACTCGTCCCGTAACCGGTCCGCGAGCAGATGTGATTCCTCGTCGGTGACGTCCCGTGCGGCGTGGGCGGCGTTGGCGGCGTTGGCGGCGTTGGCGGCCAGCGGCGCCCGGGGCCTGCCCACTCCGACCGTCTCGGCCGGCCGTTCCAGCTCGTTCATGCCGGGCAGAGTATCCGCGCTCCGTGTCCGACAGGACGCGCTCCGTGACCGCCCGGCACGCGAACGGCCGGTTTCCGCCGGTGACGTACCGCACATCTCCCCAGGGCTGGCGCGCTCGTTACCCGCCGGTTAACCTCAAGTGAGCGGGAAACCCCCGCGGCTCCCGGTGGCCTGGTGACGCAGCCACCGTGAGTGTCCGTCGGTTCGGCACACAGGCTCCGGCCCAGATGGTCCGGCACCACGGCGCGACTCCGGGACAGGGTCCGCCGACTCCTTCTCCGTTTCTCCGACGCCCACAACGCACCGCACCGCACCACACCACCGCACCACAACGCCCCTGCGGCGCGCGCCTGTCGGCGGCGGCCCCGGGCAGCGGCAACGCGCCTGTCCCCTCTTCAGTCGTCACTCATCCCCTGGAGTCCCGTGATGGACATCCCTCTCTCCACCATCGCCGTCGTCGGCCTCGGCACGATGGGCACCGGTATCGCCGAAGTCCTCGCCGGCGCCGGCCGTGAGGTCATCGGCATCGACATCGACGAGATCGCCACCGCCCAGGCGGTCGCCGCGCTCGAAGCGTCCACCGCGCGGGCCGTGGAGCGCGGGCGGATCACCGAGGAGGAGCGGCGCGGCGTGCTCTCCCGGTTCCGTACGTTCACCGACCTCCAGGCCGCCGCGGACGCCGATCTCGTCATCGAGGTCGTCCCCGAGTCGTACGACATCAAGCAGCAGGTCCTGCGCGCGCTGGACGGCGTCGTCGGCCCCGCCACCATCCTGGCGACCGGCACGAACGCGCTGTCGGTGACCCGGCTCGCCGCCGACTCCGCGCATCCCGAGCGCGTGCTCGGCATGCACTTCTTCAACCCGGCCCCCGCGATGAAGCTGGTCGAGATCGTGTCGTCGGTGCTGACCGCGCCGACCGCCGTCACCGCCGTCACCGCGCTGGCCCGTGAGCTGGGCAAGGAGCCCGTCGCCGTGGGCGACCGGCCCGGCTTCGTCGCCGACGGGCTGCTGTTCGGCTATCTGAACCAGGCAGCGGCGATGTACGAGGCCAAGTACGCGTCGCGCGAGGACATCGACGCCGCGATGCGGCTCGGCTGCGGTCTGCCGATGGGCCCGCTGGCGCTGCTCGACCTGATCGGCGTCGACACCGCCCGTACGGTCCTGGAGGCCATGTACGCGGCGTCGCGCGACCGGCTGCACGCCCCGGCGCCGGTCCTGCGCCAGCTCAGCGAGGCCGGGCTCACCGGCCGTAAGTCGGGACGCGGCTTCTACACGTACGAGGCGCCGGGCAGCGGCACGGTGGTGCGCGACGCGCTGACCCCGCTGGACAGGAAGCCCGGCGGGGGCACCGAGCGGGGCGCGGTCCGCTCGGTCGGGGTGGCGGGCTCGGGAACGATGGCGAGCGGGATCGCCGAGGTCTTCGCCAAGGCGGGTTACGTCGTGGTGCTCGCCGCCCGCAGCCAGGAGAAGGCGGACGCGGCCAAGGCGCGGGTCGCCAAGTCCCTCAACCGCTCTGTCGACAAGGGGCGGCTGACCGGGGAGGCACGCGACGACGCGCTGACGCGGATCACCCCGGCCCCTTCGCTGGACGCGTTCGACGAGGTGGATCTCGCGGTCGAGGCCGTGACCGAGGATTTGGAGGTCAAGCGGCAGTTGTTCGCCGCGCTCGACAAGGTCTGCAAACCGGGCGCCGTGCTGGCCACCACGACGTCGTCACTGCCGGTCGTCGCGTGCGCCCGCGCCACGACGCGCCCGCGGGACGTGATCGGCATGCACTTCTTCAACCCGGCTCCGGCGATGAAGCTGGTCGAGGTGGTCCGTACCGTCCTCACGTCGGACGAGGTCCACGCCACGGTCCGCGAGGTGTGCGCGACGATCCGCAAGCACCCGGTGGACTGCGGCGACCGGGCCGGTTTCATCGTGAACGCGCTGCTGTTCCCGTATCTGAACAACGCGGTGAAGATGGTCCAGGAGCACTACGCGACGCCGGACGACATCGACGCCGCGATGAAGCTGGGCGGCGGCTATCCGATGGGCCCCTTCGAGCTGCTGGACGTGGTCGGTCTCGATGTCTCGCTGGCCATCGAGCGCGTCCTGCACCGCGAGTTCCGCGACCCCGGCCTGGCGCCCGCGCCGCTGCTGGAACACCTGGTGGCGGCGGGCTGTCTGGGCCGCAAGACGGGACGCGGCTTCCGCGAGTACGCGGCGCGGCGCTAGGGAGTGTTTGAGAAGTCCCGCCCGGCCCGCGGGCGGACAGCGCTACACGGACACGCCATGTCCGGCCGTCCCCTCCAACCGCCGGACGGCGTGTTCGCCGCCCGTCCGGCGGTTGACCCGCAGGCGCGCCCTTGTGTACGGATGCAGTACGTTCGTGGTCATGGCTCAGCCCGCTGACTCCGCCCGACGGCCCGCCCGTACGAACACCGCAACCGACGCCCCGGAGAGCGCGGCCGGTGGCCGCGCGGCGGCCCAGCGGCTGAAGATGCGCCGGGAGCTGTCGGCGGCGGCGATGGAGCTGTTCTCGACCAAGGGGTACGAGGCGACGACCGTCGACGAGATCGCCGCGGCGGCCGGGGTCGCGCGCCGGACGTTCTTCCGGCACTTCCGTTCCAAGGAAGAGGCGATCTTCCCCGACCACGACGACACGCTCGTGCGCGCGGAGGCGGTCCTGAACGCGGCGCCGGCGCACGAGCATCCGCTCGACACCGTGTGCCGGGGCATCAAGGAAGTCATGCGGATGTACGCGGCTTCGCCGACCCTGTCCGTGGCGCGCTACCAGCTCACCCGCGAGGTGCCCACGCTGCGCGAGGCCGAGATCGCCTCGGTGGCCCGTTACGAACGTCTCTTCACCCGCTATCTGCTGGGCCACTTCGACGAGCACGAGCACACCGACGGCAACGACGACCCGCTGCTCGCCGAGGTGGCCGCGTCCGCCGTCGTCACCGCGCACAACCATGTGCTGCGGCGGTGGCTGCGGGCCGACGGCCAGGGCGACGTGGAGACGCAGTTGGACCATGCCTTCGCGATCGTCCGTGACATCTACGGCTCCGGCATCGGCGCGGGCCGGACCATGGGCGGCGGCGAGCGGCCCGCCGCCTCGGTGAGCGCCGGCGGCGAGGTGCTGGTGGCGGTGGCCCGTACGGACGCACCGCTGGACGAGGTCATGCGCACCATCAAGCAGGCGCTCAAGAAGCCGTGACGCGCCCCCTGCAAGGCCCCCGGCGACAAGCGCGGCATCGCGCTCGGTAACACGCCCCGCGCGACAAGCCCTCCGTGACACGCCCCCACTGAGACACCCCGCTGTCAAGTAGCCACTTATGGTGACATTTCACCTCACAGAGTGGACTGCTGGTGCTCATGCGTGCCTCGCGGATGACAACTGAGACAAATTCCTGGCACGCAGTGCCTTGTCCAACGACACGGCGTGCCATACGTTGTAGATGTCCGGGCGGCCGGCGTACCGAGACCTCTCGTACGCCGGCTGTCCCCGCGAGCCACCCGGCCCGCGCGCCCGGACGCCTGCGTCACAGGCATCCCACACGCCCACCCGGCGTCGCCGAGCACGAGCACGAGCGCCACCACGCGCCGAACCGACGGCACACCTTCACCGCACCACGCGCACAGCGCGACTCCTCGTCCCATCCCCCAGGGACCTGTTCAGCGTTCCCGCAACACGCTTCGCCGGAGGCCACACCGTGAAGGACATCCTGGACGCGATCCAGTCGCCGGACAGCACGTCCGCCGACTTCGCCGCACTGCCGCTGCCCGATTCGTACCGCGCGGTGACCGTGCACAAGGACGAGACCGAGATGTTCGCCGGTCTCGAATCACGCGAGAAGGACCCGCGCAAGTCGCTCCATCTCGATGACGTACCGGTGCCCGAACTCGGCCCCGGCGAGGCCCTGGTGGCCGTCATGGCCAGCTCGGTCAATTACAACTCCGTCTGGACCTCGATCTTCGAGCCGATGTCGACCTTCGGCTTCCTGGAGCGCTACGGCAAGCTCAGCGAGCTGTCGAAACGTCACGATCTGCCGTACCACGTCATCGGCTCCGACCTGGCCGGGGTCGTCCTGCGCACCGGACCGGGCGTCAACGTCTGGCATCCGGGCGACGAGGTCGTCGCGCACTGTCTCTCCGTGGAGCTGGAGAGTTCGGACGGGCACAACGACACGATGCTCGACCCCGAGCAGCGCATCTGGGGCTTCGAGACCAACTTCGGCGGCCTCGCGGAGATCGCACTCGTCAAGTCCAACCAGCTCATGCCCAAGGCCAAGCACCTCACCTGGGAGGAGGCGGCGGCGCCCGGCCTCGTCAACTCCACCGCCTACCGCCAGTTGGTGTCACGCAACGGCGCCGGGATGAAGCAGGGCGACAACGTGCTGATCTGGGGGGCGAGCGGCGGACTCGGCTCGTACGCCACCCAGTTCGCGCTCGCTGGCGGCGCCAACCCGGTCTGCGTCGTCTCCAGCGACCACAAGGCGGAGATCTGCCGGCGCATGGGCGCCGAGGCGATCATCGACCGTACCGCCGAGGAGTACCGCTTCTGGCAGGACGAGCACCACCAGAACCCGCGCGAGTGGAAGCGGTTCGGCAAGCGCATCCGCGAACTGACCGGCGGCGAGGACGTCGACATCGTCTTCGAGCACCCGGGCCGCGAGACCTTCGGCGCCAGTGTGTACGTCACCCGCAAGGGCGGCACCATCGTCACCTGCGCCTCCACCTCCGGCTACACCCACGAGTACGACAACCGCTATCTGTGGATGTCGCTCAAGCGCATCGTGGGCTCGCACTTCGCCAACTACCGCGAGGCGTGGGAGGCCAACCGCCTGGTGGGCAAGGGAAAGATCCACCCGACGCTGTCCAAGGTGTACGCCTTGGAGGAGACCGGCCAGGCCGCGTACGACGTGCACAGCAACCGGCACCAGGGCAAGGTGGGCGTCCTCGCGCTGGCACCCCGCGAGGGCCTGGGCGTCAGCGACCCCGAGACCCGCGCGCGGCACATCGACGCCATCAACCGCTTCCGGGACGTGTGACATGCCGGAAGCGGAACGGGAGTCCGGCAGCGGCAGGGGCCCCAAGGACCGGCCGTGGCTCATGCGGACGTACGCCGGCCATTCGACCGCCGAGGCGTCCAACGCGCTGTACCGCAACAACCTCGCCAAGGGCCAGACCGGACTCTCGGTCGCCTTCGACCTGCCGACCCAGACGGGTTACGACCCCGACCACATCCTCGCGCGCGGCGAGGTCGGCCGGGTCGGCGTCCCCGTCTCCCATCTGGGCGACATGCGGCGGCTGTTCCACGACATCCCGCTCGCCAGGATGAACACCTCGATGACCATCAACGCGACCGCCATGTGGCTGCTCGCGCTCTACCAGGTGGTCGCCGAGGAGCAGGGCGCGGACAGCGATCTGCTCCAGGGGACGACGCAGAACGACATCGTGAAGGAGTATCTGTCGCGCGGGACGCACGTCTTCCCGCCGGTGCCCTCGCTGCGGCTGACCACCGACATGATCACGTACACGGTCGCGCACATCCCCCGGTGGAACCCGATCAACATCTGTAGCTACCACCTCCAGGAGGCGGGGGCGACCCCGGTCCAGGAGATCGCGTACGCGATGTCGACGGCGATCGCCGTGCTCGACGCGGTGCGCGACAGCGGACAGGTGCCGGCGGCGCGGTTCGGTGATGTCGTCGCCCGGATCTCGTTCTTCGTGAACGCCGGGGTCCGCTTCATCGAGGAGATGTGCAAGATGCGCGCCTTCGGCCGCATCTGGGACCAGGTCACGCGCGAGCGGTACGGCGTCACGAACGAGAAGCAGCGGCGGTTCCGTTACGGCGTCCAGGTCAACTCCCTGGGTCTGACCGAGGCGCAGCCGGAGAACAACGTCCAGCGCATCGTGCTGGAGATGCTGGGCGTCACCCTCTCCAAGGACGCCCGTGCCCGCGCCGTACAACTCCCGTCCTGGAACGAGGCGTTGGGGCTGCCCCGGCCGTGGGACCAGCAGTGGTCGCTGCGTATACAGCAGGTACTCGCCCTGGAGAGCGATCTGTTGGAGTACGAGGACATCTTCGCCGGGTCGCACGTCGTGGAGGCGAAGGTGGCGTCCCTGGTCGAGGACTCGCTGGCGGAGATGGCCCGGATCGAGGACATGGGCGGTGCGATGGCCGCCGTCGAATCCGGCTATCTGAAGTCGCGGCTGGTCTCCTCGCACGCCGAACACCGGGCGCGTATCGAGTCGGGCGAGGAGAAGATCGTCGGGGTCAACTGCTTCGAGGAGACCGCGCCCAGTCCACTGACCGCCGATCTGGACACCGCGATCATGACGGTCGACCCGGCGAACGAGGCGCGTGTGGTGGCCGCGCTGGACGAGTGGCGGGCACACCGGGACGACGCGCGGGTGAGCGAGTCGCTGGCCGCCCTCAAACGGACCGCGGCCGGTACCGGCAATCTGATGGCGGCGACCGTGGAGTGCGCGCGGGCCGGGGTGACGACCGGTGAGTGGTCCTTCGCGCTGCGGGACGTCTTCGGCGAGTACCGGGCGCCGACGGGGGTGGGCGGCGCGCCGGTCGCGGTCGCCGCCGAGGCGGGGACGCCGCTCGCGGCCGTACGGGAGAAGGTGTCGCGTACGGCGGCGGAGCTGGGCTCGGGGCGGCTGCGGCTGCTGGTGGGCAAGCCGGGGCTGGACGGGCACTCCAACGGGGCCGAGCAGATCGCCGTACGCGCGCGGGACGCCGGGTTCGAGGTCGTCTACCAGGGCATCAGGCTGACGCCCGAACAGATCGTGAACGCCGCCGTCGCCGAGGACGTGCACTGCGTCGGCCTGTCGATCCTCTCCGGCTCGCACGCCGCGCTGGTCCCGGACGTGCTCGGCAGACTGCGGGACGCGGGGGCCGGGGACATCCCGGTCATCGTCGGCGGGATCATCCCGGGCGCCGACGCCGAGGCGCTGCGGGCCGCCGGAGTGGCCGCCGTCTTCACCCCGAAGGATTTCGGGATCACCGAGATCATCGGCCGTATCGTCGACGAGATCCGTCACGCGAACAAGCTCGACCCCTTGGAGGTCCGCACATGACCACGTCGACCACGTCGGCCACGTCAACCGCGTCGCAAACCCCCGCCGACAGGCTCCGCCCCCGCCGCACCTGTCTGGCGGTGCCCGGCTCGAACCCGCGCTTCCTGGAGAAGGCTCAGGGGCTGCCGGCCGACCAGGTCTTCCTCGATCTGGAGGACGCGTGCGCGCCGCTCGCCAAGGAGGGCGCCCGGCACACGATCGTGGACGCGCTCAACAAGGGCGACTGGACGGGCAAGACCCGGGTCGTACGTGTCAACGACTGGACGACGCACTGGACTTACCGCGACGTGATCACGGTCGTGGAGGGCGCGGGCCACAATCTGGACTGTGTGATGCTGCCCAAGGTCCAGGACGCGCAGCAGGTCGTGACGCTCGATCTGCTGCTGACCCAGATCGAGAAGACGATGGGCTTCGAGGTCGGCCGGATCGGTATCGAGGCGCAGATCGAGAACGCCAAGGGCCTGGTGAACGTGGACGAGATCGCGGCCTCGTCGCCGCGTCTGGAGACCATCGTGTTCGGCCCCGCCGACTTCATGGCGTCGATCAACATGAAGACGCTGGTGGTCGGGCAGCAGCCGCCCGGTTACGGCGCGGACGCCTACCACTACATCCTGATGCGGATCCTGATGGCGGCCCGTACGCACGACCTCCAGGCGATCGACGGGCCGTTCCTACAGATCCGGGACGTGGACGCGTTCCGCGAGGTCGCGGGCCGCGCCGCCGCGCTGGGCTTCGACGGCAAGTGGGTCCTGCACCCGGGCCAGATCGACGCCGCGAACGAGATCTTCTCGCCGTCGCAGGAGGACTACGACCACGCGGAGCTGATCCTCGACGCGTACGACTACGCGACGTCCGAGGCGGGCGGCAAGAAGGGGTCGGCGATGCTCGGCGACGAGATGATCGACGAGGCGAGCCGCAAGATGGCGCTGGTCGTCTCCGGCAAGGGCCGGGCGGCGGGGCTGCGGCGGACCTCGGTCTTCGAAGTCCCGGAGGCGTGAACGATGCGATTCGGACGCACCTTTGAGGAGTTCGAGGTCGGGGCCGTCTACAAGCACTGGCCGGGAAAGACCGTCACCGAGTACGACGACCACCTGTTCTGTCTGCTCACCATGAATCACCATCCGCTGCATCTCGACAGCAACTACGCCGAGAAGACGACCGATTTCGGCAGGAACGTGGTGGTGGGCAATTACGTCTACTCGCTGCTGCTCGGTATGTCTGTCCCGGATGTCTCCGGGAAGGCCATCGCCAATCTGGAGGTCGAGTCGCTGCGGCACATCGCGCCGACCTTCCACGGCGACACGCTGTACGGCGAGACGACCGTCCTGGACAGGACACCGTCACGGTCCAAGGACGACCGGGGGGTCGTGTACGTCGAGACCAGGGGCTACAAGCAGGACGGCACGGTCGTGTGCGTGTTCCGCCGCAAGGTGATGGTGCCGACCGCCGCCTATGTCGAGCGGCGCGGCGGCGAACAGCCGGGCCGCCCCGAGCCGATGCCTACGACGAGGGAGATCTGATCCATGAGCCGTCTCGCCCAGACCGCGGACCTGACCGACATCCAGCGCGAGATCCTCGCCACGGTAAGGGACTTCGTCGACAAAGAGATCCTGCCGGTGGCCACCGAACTGGAACACCGCGACGAATATCCGACCCGGATCGTCGAAGGGCTCAAGGAACTCGGTCTGTTCGGGCTGATGATTCCCGAGGAGTACGGCGGTCTGGGCGAGTCCCTGCTCACGTACGCGCTGTGCGTGGAGGAGATCGCCCGCGGCTGGATGTCCGTCTCGGGCATCGTCAACACGCATTTCATCGTGGCGTACATGCTCAAACAGCACGGCACCCAGGAGCAGAAGGACACCTTCCTGCCGCGTATGGCGGCCGGTGAGGTACGTGGCGCGTTCTCGATGTCCGAGCCGGGGCTCGGCTCGGACGTGTCGGCGATCACGTCGAAGGGCGTCAAGGACGGCGACGAGTACGTCCTGGACGGCCAGAAGATGTGGCTGACGAACGGCGGTACGTCCACGCTCGTCGCCGTTCTGTGCCGCAGTGACGAAGGCCACCCGGAAGGCACGGCCCGGCATAGGTCGATGACCACGTTCCTGGTCGAGAAGGAGCCCGGCTTCGGTGAGGTGCGGCCCGGTCTGACCATCCCCGGCAAGATCGACAAGATGGGCTACAAGGGCGTCGACACCACCGAGTTGATCATGGACGGACTGCGCATTCCGGCCAATCGGGTCCTCGGCGGCACCACCGGCCGAGGGTTTTACCAAATGATGGACGGCGTCGAGGTCGGCCGTGTGAACGTCGCCGCGCGTGGCTGTGGCGTCGCACAACGTGCCTTCGAACTCGGCGTCTCGTACGCCCAGCAGCGCCACACTTTCGGCAAACCGATCGCCCAGCACCAGGCGATCCAGTTCAAACTGGCCGAAATGGCGACGAAGGTCGAAGCAGCTCATGCGATGATGGTGAATGCGGCACGCAAAAAGGACTCCGGGGAACGAAACGACCTGGAGGCAGGGATGGCGAAGTACCTCGCCTCCGAATACTGCAAGGAAGTCGTCGAGGACGCCTTCCGTATCCACGGGGGTTACGGCTTTTCCAAGGAGTACGAGATCGAGCGCCTTTACCGCGAGGCACCGATGCTGCTGATCGGCGAAGGTACCGCCGAGATCCAGAAAATGATCATTGGTCGCCGGTTGCTGGAGGAGTACCGATTCCAGGGTTGATCACGGCCTTTCATCCCATTTGACCGCCCACGACATCACCCCGCGTCATCGGCTTCCGGCCGCCGACTCGGCTTCTGCATTGCCCAGTTGCACCCGGCAACCGATACCATCGACGGAAAGCCGCCGTCCCCCGTTGCCCGTGCGGCTCCATCCGCTACGAAGGTCATTCATGCCCCACAGCCAAACCTCCGCACCTCGCGACCTCATTCCCAAGGGACGCCTCGCGCGCGGAGCATCGCCGTGGCTTCTGCCGACCGTCGCCACCGCAGCACTCAGTCTGGTCCGCGCGCGCGGCTCGAAGCGCGCCGCCGCCATCGCCGTGCCCGCCACCGCACTCGCGGCGGGCATGCTGTGGTTCTTCCGCGACCCCGAGCGAGAGATCACACAGGGCCGGGTCATCTCACCGGCCGACGGAGTGGTGCAGAGCATCATGCCGTGGAAGGACGGACGCACCCGCGTCGCGATCTTCATGAGCCCGCTGAACGTCCATGTGAACCGCGCCCCCCTCGCGGGCACGGTGACGTCCGTGGAGCACATCCCCGGCGGTTTCGTTCCCGCGTTCAACAAGGAGAGCGAGAACAACGAGCGCGTCGTCTGGCACTTCGACACCGAACTCGGTGACATCGAGCTGGTCCAGATCGCCGGTGCCGTCGCCCGGCGGATCGTGCCGTACGTACCGCAGGGCACCAAGCTGGAGCAAGGCGAGCGCATCGGCCTGATCCGCTTCGGCTCGCGCGTCGACATCTACCTTCCGGAAGGTGTCGATGTCGCTGTCGAGGTCGGCCAGGCCACGACCGCAGGGGTGACTCGAATTGACCGTGATTGATCCCGACGCACCGGCCGGCTGGGTCGCCGATGCCGAGGAGGAGGACGAAGCGGAGGACATGCCGCTGTCCATGCGGCTGTCGATAGCGGACACCCTCACCCTCGGTAACGCCACCTGTGGCTTCATGGCCGTGTACTTCACCACCACCGGCATCCTGATCCCGCACCTCACGGGCAGCGAAGAGACCGGCATGGCGCGGCACTCCGCGGCCACCGCCGTGATCCTCATGCTGTGCGCGGCGGTCTTCGACCTGTTCGACGGACTCGTGGCACGCAAGCTGCGCAGCTCGCCCATGGGCGCGGAGCTGGACAACCTCTCGGACCTGATCAGCTTCGGTCTGGCACCCGCGTACTTCGTGCTCGTGTACGGCATGGTCGCCGACGACGCGCATCAGCGGGTCTCGGCGCTGGCGGCGATCGTGGTCTTGTTGGCGGTGGTCCTGCGGCTCGCGAGATTCTCCTGCGTGGAGCCGAAGGACGGCATGTTCCAGGGCATGCCGAGCCCCTTCGGCGCGCTGACGGTCGTCTCGATCGTGCTCCTGGAACTCCCCTTCGTACCGACGTTGCTCGCCATCATCGGCGTCGCGTGGCTGATGGTGAGCCGGGTCGAGTATCCGAAGCCACGAGGTGTCCTCGCGGTGGCGATGCTCGGCTGGATCGTGGCCGCGATGGGGCTGCTGGCGGCCTGGGCGTTCGACGCGCCGGGCGGGCAGCTCCTGCTCCAGACGGGCTGTGCGCTCCAGGTGGTGACGGGCGCGGTGATTCCGCTCTTCGCTACGGCGCGACGGGTGAACACGTTCCGTGACAACCGCCGTGAGGCGCGTGCCGCGCAGCTTCCGTAGGGCTGGGGCCGGAGAACGCTGACCGGTTGCGCGGCCCGTGGGCCGCGCTCGCCCTCAATCGCCGGGCGGGCTGCTTACGCAGCCCGCCCGGCGAATATTTCAAGCCCGTCCGGCGATTGACGGCACAGCCGGTTGCGGCGGACCGATTCCAGCCCGTCCGGCGATTGAGGACGGACCCGCCACCCGCGCGGACCCGGTCACTCGCCGAAGGTGAACGACTGCGCCGGCTTCGCGATCCGCGCCTCCTGGACGACCTTCAGGCCCCCCGGCACCTTCGAGTCCGGCTTCATGATCACGGACTGCCGGGTGGAGGGCGCCGCCGGGTCCGAGAAGTCATGGGTGATCCCGAAACCGGTGTCGAACGCGTCGAGCCCGAGCAGCGCCTTGTCGATGCCCGCCCTGGTGAGGTCCTTGTTCTCGCACGCCGTCTTCAGCAGCTCGCCGTAGAGCGTCGCCGCCGTGTATCCGGACACGACCCCGTTGTCGAGCCCGTCGTCCGGGTAGGCCGCCGCGTACTCGGTGGCGAGCTTCTTCGGCGCCGGCTCGTCCGATCCGATGGGCAGGGTGGAGGCGGCGACGTAGTAGTCCTTCATCAGCGCCGGGCCCGCCGCCGTGGCGAGCAGTTGCGGCGCGAACGCCGAGTTGTTGCCGACGACCGGCACATCGAACCCGCCCGCCGCCGCCACACCCACCAGTGAGGCCGCCTGGCGCGGTCCGGCGCTGAGGACGATGGCTTTGACTCCCGCCTTCTTGAGCGCGGCGACCTGCGCGGACATGTCGTTGTCGGTCGGCTTGATCTTCTGCTCCACGACCGTGAGACCGGCCTGTTCGGCCGCGTATTCGGAGCCGGCGAGCGCGTTCTCGCCGTAGTCGCCCTCGAAGTAGACGTGGCCGATCTTGTCGCCCTTGGCGATGCGC
This sequence comes from Streptomyces sp. NBC_01506, assembly GCF_045040295.1. Taxonomy (NCBI): domain Bacteria; kingdom Bacillati; phylum Actinomycetota; class Actinomycetes; order Kitasatosporales; family Streptomycetaceae; genus Streptomyces; species Streptomyces sp. NBC_01506. The sequence continues at coordinate 1,464,819 of NZ_CP109422.1, forward strand.
TTCTGGTCGAGGAGATAGTCGATCGCGTTGATGGTCTCGATGTCGTAGGTGGCGCCGACGACGCGTACGTACGGGCTGCCCAGCAGACTGGCCGACCACGCCTGCGGCAGGACCAGGCCCTTGTCCTGCCCGTCGATCCGCTTCTCGACGGCGGCGACGAACGGCGAGCCGATGAACTGGGCGAAGCCGAGCACGTCCGGCTCCAGCTCCGTATAGGCGGCGACGGCCTTCTGCGGGTCGTAGCCGTGGTCGCGTACGGTCAGCTCGACCGTACGGCCGCAGATACCGCCCGCCTTGTTCGTCTGGTCCGCCCACAACTGCTGGGCCTGGGTGACGCTCTTGCCGAGCGAGGCGTAGACACCGGTCATGTCGGTGAGGACGCCGAGCGTGATCGTCTTGTCGCTCACGCCCTGCCCGGTCTTCACTCCCCCGGCGCCCGCGTCGCTGTCCTTGCCGTTGTCCTCGGTGGCCTTGCCGCTGCACCCGGCGAGCGCGAGGGCCAGTACGAGAAGCAGCGCCGCGGCGCCGCTCGGTGTGTTCGGGTGACGTGCGCGTCGCTTCATGTCTTCTCCCGTGAGAACCGTCGAACCGTCGGAACTGACAGGCGGGTGAGTCCGCCGGGCAGGAACAGCACCACCGCGACGATCGCGGCGCCGTACAGATAGCGGGCCGCCTCGCCCGGTGTGACGCCGCCCGATCCCGGGTCGGCGACCAGCGGGAGCGAGTCGCTGTAGTGGGTGAGGAGCTGCGGCAGCAGGGCGACGAAGGCCGCGCCGACGACGGCTCCTGCGACCGTGCCCAGACCGCCGATGACGATCATGGCGAGATATTCGAGGGCCAGGATCATGCCGAAGTAGTCGGGCACGGTCCGCTGGAAGATCAGCGCGATCAAAACGCCGGCCAGCCCCGCGTACATGGAGGACAGGACGAACACGGCGGCCCGGTAGCGGGCGACCGGCACGCCCATCACCCCGGCGGCGACGCGGTGGTCGCGGATCGCGTTCATGGCCCGGCCGGGCCTGCCGCGCAGCACCCCGCGCGCGAACAGCCCGCCGGCGAGGAGGGCGAACAGACCCGCGTACCAGAGCTTTTCCGACGACCCGAAGGGGACGGCGGCGATCACCACCTCGGTGTCGTCGAAGGCGAAACCGAAGAGGGAGAGCACGGGGACGTCGCGGCCGTTGAACCCGCCGGTCAGACCGCCGGCGTTGAAGAGGACATGCTGACCGATGAAGATCAGCGCGAGGGTGGCGATCCCGAGGTAGGCGCCGCGCAGCCGGCCGGCGATGGGGCTGAAGAGGCCGCCCGCCGCGCCGGCGAGGAGTACGGCGAGGACGACCGCGAGCCAGGTCGGCAGGCCGAGTCCGGTGAGCCGGCGGCCGTTCTCCTCGCCGCTGTCGCCCGCGAAGACGCAGTAGCCGTAGGCGCCGACGGCGAGGAAGAAGGAGTGGCCCATGGAGAGCTGTCCGGTGGCGCCGGTGAGGAGGTTGAGACCGATGGCACCGATGGCGGCGGCCATCGCGAAGAGTCCGGCCTGGAGCCAGAAGCGGTCGAGGTAGAAGGGCAGGGCGAGGAGCAGGAGGGAGCCGGCGAGCCAGGCGTAGGCGCGGGGGCTGCGATGCGGTGGGGTCTTGGTGGCCGCCGGGGTCTTCGGGGCCGCCGGGGCCTTGGTGGCCGCGTTGGTCGGGTCAGACACGGGCCAGCTCCTTCGTACCGAAAAGCCCGGCGGGCCGGATGAGCAGCACCGCGACCATCACCAGATACGGCGCGAGGTCGCCGAAGCCGCGCCCCAGGAAGGTCAGATCGCTCTGGTAGCCGGTGGCGAAGGACTCCGTGACGCCGACGATCAGTCCCCCGGCGAGCGCTCCGGTCGTGGAGTCGAGGCCGCCGAGGATCGCGGCGGGGAAGGCTTTGAGCGCGGCGAGGGAGGTGGCGCGTTCCAGGCCGGGGGTCGGGAAGACCGTCAGGAACAGCGCGGCGACGGCGGCGAGCGAGCCCGCGACCGCCCAGGCGGAGAGCGAGACCCGGCCGAGGCGTACGCCCATGAGCGCGGCGGTCTGCGGATTCTCCGCCGCCGCGCGCATCGCGACGCCCCAGGTGGTGTAGCGGAAGGCGAGCAGGAACGCGGTGATCAGCAGGGCCGCCGCGACGAAGGCCGCGACCCGGGTCTGGGCGATGGTGATGTCCCCGAGGGTGAGGAGCTTGTCGCCCCAGGGGTCGCCGAGCGCCAGGACGTCGGTGCCGATGCGGCGGGTGAGTTCGGTGGTGAGGAGGATGTCGACGCCGATGGTGACGATGGCCAGGACGCTGTGGTCGCTGCCCCGGTAGCGCCGCATGACCGTGTACTCGACGGCCGAGCCGACGACGGCGGCGCCCGCGATACCGACGGCGAGGGCGGGCCAGAAGCCGATGTCGTCATGGAGTACGGCGGTGAGGTAGCCGCCCGCGAGCAGGAGCGAGGCGTGGGCGAAGTTGACCACTTCGGTGGCCTTGAAGATGACGACGAAGCCGAGGGCGATGAGGGCGTAGACGGAGCCCATGGAGAGCCCGCCGAGGAGGAGTTCGGTGAAGGTGGTCATGACGCGGCCTCCTCGTCGGCGTCGGCGGTGTCGGTGTCGGTGTCGGCGCTCTCGCCGAGGTAGGCGCGGACAACGGCCGGATCGCTCTGCACCTGGGCGGGCGTACCGCCGGCGATCCGGCGTCCGAAGTCGAGTACGGTCACGGCGTCGGCGAGCCGCATCACCACCCCCATGTCGTGTTCGACCAGCACGATCGAGATGCCGAGGCTGTCGCGTACGCCGGCCACGACGGCGGCCGTACGGCGCCGCTCACCGGCCGTCATCCCGGCGACGGGTTCGTCCAGGAGCAGCACCGTGGGCTCCATGCACAGGGCGCGGCCCAGCTCGACCAGCTTCTGTTTGCCGTACGGGAGGGCGCCCGCCGGCCGGTCCAGATCGCCGGCCAGCCCCACGAACTCGGCGATCTCGCCGACCCTGGCCCGGTGCCGGCGGGCCTCGCGGGCGGCGGAGGGCAGTCGGAGCCCGGTGGCGAGGAAACCGGCGCGGGTGAGGCGGTGGCGGCCCAGCAGCATGCTGTCGGCGACGGTGGCGTGCGGCGGCAGCGCGAGGTTCTGGAAGGTGCGGGCGACGCCGAGCGCGGCGACGCGGTGCGGGGCGAGACCGGTGAGTTCGGCGGCGCCGAGGCGGACGCTGCCGGAGGTGGCGCGGTAGACGCCGGACAGGACGTTGAAACAGGTGGACTTGCCCGCGCCGTTGGGGCCGATGACGGCATGGACGCTGCCGGGTTCGACGGTGAAGGAGACGGAGTCGAGCGCGGTGAGTCCGGCGAAGCGGACGGTGATGTCGGTGACGGTGAGCGGGGCCGGGGTGTGGGGGTCCGGCCCGGTGTCGCCGACCGTCCGTTCGGGATGTCCGCCCGATGTGTGCCCGGCGCCCGTCATGCGGCCCGTCATGCGGCCCCTCATGCGGTCCCTCATGCGGTCCACCTCCGCAGCACCGATGCCAACTCCTGGGCCCGGCCCGCGTCTTCGGCGGCCGTCTCGTCCACGACGCCGAGGTAGCGGCGGCGTACCTCGTCGGAGGCGGCCAGTTCGGCGGCGTCCCCTTCGAGCGTGACCTCGCCGACCTCCAGGACGTACGCGCGTGAGGCGAGGCGCAGCGCCATGGCCGCGTTCTGCTCGACCAGCAGGACGGATGTGCCGCTCGCGTTGATCCGCTGGATCGTCTCGCCGATCCGGGCGGCCATCAGGGGGGCGAGCCCGAGCGACGGTTCGTCCAGGAGGAGCAGCCGGGGGCGGGCCATCAGGCCCCGGCCGAGTGCGAGCATCTGCTGCTCGCCGCCCGAGAGCAGTCCGGCGCGCTGGCCGGCGCGGTCGGCGAGTACGGGAAACAGTTCGTGCACCTCGGCGAGGGAGGCCAGGTACCGCTTGCGACCGCCGCGCGCGCCCAGTGCGCCGGCCCGCAGGTTGTCGGCGACCGTCATACGGGCGAACACCTGCCGCCCTTCCGGGACTTGGACGACACCGGCGGCCACGATCCCGGCGGCGCCGAGCCCGCCGATGGACCGCCCGTCGAAGTGGACGGTGCCGCCGCCGGCCGTACCCCGGTGGAAGGCGAGGGTGCGGGAAATGGCCCTCAGCAGCGTGGACTTGCCCGCGCCGTTGCCGCCGAGCACGGCGGTGATCCCACCTGACGGTACGTCGATGGACACCTGGTGCAGGGCGCGTACGGGGCCGTAACCGACGGACAGGGCACGCACTTCGAGCGCGGCGGCCATGCGGGGTCTCCTCTGCGTTCTGCGGCTGTCGTGCTGCCGTGGAGGCACACCTCAGCACCGGGCCGGGGCACCGTCCACGGCGCGGGGGCGAATCGCTGCCGATGACCAGCGGCGCGGCGGCCGGATTGTGCACGCGCACAAGGGCTGTCGCACCGCGCCCGCCGGTGGCATCCTCACCAGCCATGGGTGGCCGCAGAGCGCGCACTGATCGCGAGTGGTCGGTCCTGGTGACCGCGTCCCGGGTGCTTCTGGAGCGCGTACCGGCGCTGACCGACCAGTTGATGGACGAACTCACGCTCCATTCCGGGCAGTTCGACGCGGCCGTGCCGCGCGACGAGCACTGGCGGCAGATCAACGAGGCGATGCGGTACGGGATCGAGGCCATCGCGGCCCCGCGTACGGCACCGCGCCGCGACCTGGCGTACGCGGAAGAACTGGGCCGGCAGCGGGCGGAGCAGGGCCTGGCGCTGGACCTGGTGCTGCACGCGTACCGGCACGCCGGCTATCTGGTGTGGGACGAGCTGCTGCGCATCGTCAGCGAGGAGGACCCCGACGACGTACCGATGCTCGTACACACGGCGTCCCACATGTGGGCGGGCGTCGACCGGCAGGCGACGACGGTCGCGGAGGCGTACCGCAGCACGGAGCAGTCGATGCGACGGCGCAGCGACGAACGGGTGCAGGCCCTGCTCGACGCGCTGCTGGAGGGCCGCTCGACACCGGGCCTCGCGGCGCGCGCCGCCGCCGGTCTCGACCTGCCCGAGCAGGGGCGTTACGCGGTGGTGGTCGTGCGGGTGGAGCGACGGGACGGGCGTGAGCCGTTCCGGCGGGTGGCCGTGGCGGACGGGATGCGCTTCTTCTGGCGGATGCGTACGGACTGCGAGATCGCGGTCGTCGCGCTCGACGGCGGCACGGGTCTGGCGGAGCTGGCGGCGGAGTTGTTACGGCCCTGCCAGGGGCCGGGCGGCATCAGCCCGGTCGTGGACAGCCTGGCCGGGCTGGGGCAGGCGCGCCGACTGGCCGAGACGGCGCTGCGTACGCTCCCGCCGGACGCGCGGAACATCGTCCGCCTGGACGAACGCCTCCCGACGGCGCTGGTGGTCAGCCAGCCGGAACTGGCGGCCCGGCTGATCGCCGACGTGTTCGGCCCACTGCTGGACCTGGACCCGGCGGACCGCGCGGTCCTGCTGGAGACGCTGGACGCGTGGCTTGAGTACGGGGGGTCGGCGGGCCGGGCGGCGACGCGGCTGTACTGCCACCGCAACACGGTCTTCAACCGCCTGCGCCGCCTGGAACAACTGACGTCCCGCTCCCTGTCCCGCCCCCGGGACCTGATCGAAATGACGCTGGCCCTGGACGCGTTTCGGCTGACGCCGGGGTGAAGGGGTGCGGGTCCGCCGGGTGCGGGGTCTGTCCGCAAGCGCCGGACGGGCTGGGGGTTGGCTGCCGGGCGGGTTGGAACGCACCCCTCGCCCGCGCCCAGGCTTTGTCCTCAATCGCCGGACGGCTCCAAAAAACCCCGCCTACGCCGGGGTGTCCTCAAGCGTCCAGCCAGTTGGAGGTTGGCCGCCAGGCACGTTGGAACGCACCCCTCACCCGCGCGGACGGGCTGAAGATGGCCGCCCGGCGGCCCTCCCGGCTGCCGCTACGGCAGCCAGCGTTCCAGTGCCATGTCGGCGATGTCCTGGAGTTCGTCGCGGCCGAGGCCGCCGGCGGCCTGGACGGCGATGCCGAACGTCACCGTCATGAGATACCGGGCGAGCTGTCGGGGGTCGGCGTCGCGCGGAAGATCGCCCTCGTCGACGGCCCGCCGGAAGCGCTCCTCAAGGCGTAGACCCGAAAGGTTGCGCCACTCGACCAGCATGTCGCGCGCGGGCCGACCCGCCTCGCCCGACGCCAGCGCGCCCTGCACGGTCAGGCAGCCCGCAGGGCCTCCGGGACGCGTCGTGGTCCGAACCGCTCCGCGGAGAATCGCCTCGGCCACGCCTCGCGCGGTCGGCTCCTCCAGGGCGCGCGTCCCGTAGTCGGCCGGACCCTCGATGTAGCGCTCCAGAGCTTTGCGGAACAGCTCCTCCTTGTTGCCGAAGGCCGCGTACAGGCTTGGCTTCGTGATGCCCATGGCCTTGGTCAGGTCGGTGAGGCTGACGCCCTCGTATCCCCGTTCCCAGAACACCCGCATGGCGCGCTCGAGCGCCTCGTCGATATCGAATTCTCGAGGCCGACCCATAACGGCGCTCCGCGAACCAGGCATCTGTGCAGCGTACTCCCGAGTGCCGATCCAACACACGCCCCACGGTTCGGGGCCGCAGAGGTCAGCAAGGGGCACGGCGACGCGGTGCCGGACTTCACCTGGCGGGTACGGGACGTAGCCATCGACGGTGACCGCGTCGCAGCCCGTCTGTTCAACAAGGGCACCCCCCGCGAAGGAGTGGTTCGGCGTCGCTCCGACCGGCGAAACGATCGAGTACCCCGAGTACTCCTTCCACAAGGTGCGCGAGGGACGCTTCTACGAGATGAACTACCTGATCGACGCCGAGGCCGTACAGCGACAACTCGGCATCTGACCTCCGAAGCCACGGCACCGCACCGCCGAAAGCCCGGCCACCGGCCGGGCTCTCCTTGTCCCCGGAGGGATACCGCCTACAGGCGGAGCCCGCCGGTGGCGTGGGAGGCGAGAAGGGCGACCACGTCGGCGACGTCGGCGGGTTCGCCCATGCGGCCGAGGGCGTTCTGTGCGGCGATGGTGGGTACGAGTTCGGAGTTGCCGCGCAACCAGGACGCGTTCATGTCGGTGTCGGTGTCGGTGTCGGTGGTGGCGGGGATGACGGTGTTGACAGTGATGCCGCGTGGGCCGAGGTGCTGGGCGAGGGGCAGCGTGAGGGCGTCGATGGCTCCCTTGGTCATGGTGTAGCCGATGAGGTCGGGGAGGGCGACGCGGGAAGTGCCTGAGGAGATGTTCACGAGCGTCCGCCGTCGGCCAGGCGCGGCAGAGCGGCCTTGATGATCAGGAACGGCGCGGTGGCGTTGATCTGCTGCTGGCGGACGAAATCCTCGGCGCTGAACTCCTCGATGGAACCGTGCAGGGCGATCGCGGCGTTGTTCACCAGCACCCGCAGGGGCGCGTCGCGCAGCGAGCCCGCAGCCGCGTCGTAAGCCGTCCAGAACGCGGTGCCGCCGGCCGCGGTGATCTTCTCGACGACGTCGGCCGCGGCGGCCGAGTCCTGGCGGTGATGAACCGCGACGGTGTACCCGTCGGCGCCGGGACGGCCGGCGATGGCCGCCCCGATGCCACGGCTGGCGCCGGTGACAACGGCGATGCGGTCGGACTCGGACTCACGGGCGTCGAGCGCTTCGATGTCGCGCAGGTCGGTGTCAGACATGACGGCCTTTCTGTCGCCCGGATCGGGCGGTGCTGGGCGCCGATGGCGTGCGACGCCCTCCCGCGCTCTTGTCGCGGCGGCTGTGAGGGAGGAGAACCTCGACCCCACGACTTACATTCCGAACGGTACATAAGTTGTCACGACGTCGGCGCTGCGGGTCACGCCGTGAGAAGTCGCTGCGCGGACCGCCACGGTCGAGAAGGCCCTGGTGGACGAAGGATTCAAGACCACCGTGGTCGAGCACGGCGCCTCGGCGGACAGGCGACAGCCCAACCCGCCCGGCGATTGAGGACAACCCGGGCTCGCACGAGCGGCAACCCAACCCACCCGGGCAACCACTCCCAACCCGCCCGGCGAACCCCCCTGGCCCGTCCGGCGATTGAGGACAACCTGGGCTCGCACGAGCGGCAACCCAACCCACCCGGGCGACCACTCCCAACCCGCCCGGCGAGTGAGGACACCCCGGCGCGGACGGGCCGAAACCCCGCCAACCCGGCAGGCACCCCCAACCCGCCCGGCGATTGAAGACAAACCCGGGCTCGCACGAGCGGCAACCCAACCCACCCGGGCAACCACTCCCAACCCGCCCGGCGAACCCCCCTAGCCCGTCCGGCGATTGAGGACACCCCGGCGCGGACGGGCCGAAACCCCGCCAACCCGGCAGGCACCCCCAGCCCGTCCGGCGACTGAAGACAAACCCGGGCTCGCGCGAGCGGCAACCCAACCCGCCCGGGCGACCACTCCCAGCCCGTCCGGCGATTGAGGACACCCCGGCGCGGACGGGCCGGCACCCCGCCAACCCGGCAGGCACCCCCAGCCCGTCCGGCGATTGAGGACGAACCCGGGCGCGGCGGGGCGCGTTCAGGCCCGCGCCCGTCAGTCCAGGAAGTCGCGGGCGATACCCGCCGACATCCGTTCCAGCAGCGGTCCCGCCTCCGTCATGCAGCGCGCCGGGTCCGGCTCCAGGTCCGTCAGGGCGTACGCGCGGCGGATGCCCGCGCGGCCCAGCGCCTCCGGGCGCAGCGCGAGGCGGCCGCAGACCGCGATCACCTCGATGTTCCGCGCGCGGGCCGCCGCCGCGACGCCCGCCGGGGCCTTGCCGTGCAGCGTCTGTTCGTCCAGCGATCCCTCGCCGGTGATGACGAGCGTGGCGCGGGACAGCGCGGGCCCGAAGCCGAGCACGTCGAGCATGACCTCGATGCCGGGCCGGAAGCTCGCGCCGAGGCCGACGAGCGCGCCGTAACCGATACCGCCCGCCGCCCCGGCGCCGGGCGCGAGCGCGGACTCGGCCGCCGTGGCGCCGACGGTCTCCTCGAGGACGCGCGCGTAGTGCGCGAGCGCCGCGTCGAGCGTCGTGACGTCGTCGGGCGACGCGCCCTTCTGCGGACCGTAGATGGCCGGCGCGCCCTTCGGTCCGGTCAGCGGGTTGTCGACGTCACTGGCGAGGACGATGTCCGTGTCCGCGATACGGGGATCGAGCCCGGACAGGTCGACCGTCGCGAGGTCGCGCAGCCCGCCGCCCCCGGGCCCCACCGGCTGCCCGGCGGCGTCCAGGAAGCGTCCGCCGAGCGCGGCGAGCATGCCCGCGCCGCCGTCGGTCGACGCGCTGCCGCCGACGCCGAAGACGATGGTGCGCGCGCCCGCGTCGAGCGCGGCGCGCAGCAGTTCGCCGGAGCCGTACGTCCCGGCCGTGAGCGGTGCGAAGACGCCTTCGGGCAGGTGCTGGAGGCCCGACGCCTCGGCCATCTCCACGACCGCCGTGCCGTCGCGCAGCGCGTACGCCGCGGTCAGTTCGTCACCGAGCGGTCCGGTGACCCGTACCTCGCGTCGTTCGAACCCGGCCGCCACAGCCGCCGCGACAGTGCCGTCACCGCCGTCCGCGACGGGCAGTGCCTCGACCGTCACCTCGGGGGCGACCAGGTGGATCCCGGCCGTCACGCGCTCGGCGACCTGTACGGCTGTGAGCGAGCCTTTGAACTTGTCCGCCGCGACAAGCACGTGCGCGTGCGCGGCCTTGGTTACTGCTCCGTCCGTCACCGTGTCATTTCCTTTGCTTTCGAACAGGCAGTCGCGCCGCACCGACCCTATCCGGCCCGGTGGCTCCCTGCCCATAGACACCGGAGCCATGAAAAACTGACAAACCTCCCATAAACATGGACCGGTCGCAGCGCCCCCACGGGGCCTCTGATCTACGCTTTCCGTGTGACGATCTCTCGCGACGCCGACTATCTCGCCTATATCGCCGGGCTCCCCCGTGTGCTCGCCGGTGCCGCCGTGCTGTTCCGGGACCTGGAGGGGCGGGTGCTGATCGTCGAGCCAAGTTACCGGCCGGGCTGGGCGCTGCCCGGTGGGACCGTCGAGTCCGACGAGGGCGAGACGCCCCGGCAGGCCGCGCGGCGCGAGACGCTCGAAGAGATCGGTCTGGACGTCGAGTTGGGGCCGCTGCTGGCGGTCGACTGGTCCCGGGCACCGGACCGGCCGCCCATCGTGGCTTATCTGTACGACGGCGGTGTGCTGGACGCGGACCGGCTCGCCGAGATCCGGCTCCAGGAGGAGGAGTTGCTGTCCTGGCGGCTGGTGGAGCGGGCCGAGATCCCCGCGTTGATGATCGGGTCGCTCGGGGGCCGCGTCCTCGCGGGCCTTGACGCGCTCGAAGCCGGCGCGGAGGGCGTGGAGTTGGAGAACGGCCGCCGAGTCTGGTGATCCGGGTGCGCGCGGGGGTGACGGGTGGGACCGAAGCTGTTCTCATATGTCATGTACGCGCCGCCCCGCCGTAGTTGACGTCGATTCACCTCGCGTTGGCCCGCCGTGCACGCGCGCCCTGCATGATCCAGAATCCCAGGCCCAGGACACCGGAGGGAACATGCGACGGCAGATTCGCGGCTGGCTGACAGCCGTGCTCACCACGGCGGTTGTGGCGGCGGGCGCGGTCACCGCGTCGGCGGACACCGTCTCCGGGTCGGACGCTCCCGGGCCCGCCAAGAAGCCCGCCACGCTCCCCAAGCTCCCGAAGCTCCCGGCGACCGTGGACGGCGGTGCCTGGAAGTCGGGCCACATCCAGGGCATGGCCGTCGACCGCCGCAAAGGCTTCATGTACTTCTCGTTCACCAACCTCCTCGTCAAGACCGACCTCGCCGGCAAGCCGGTCGGCTCCGTCACCGGCTTCACCGGGCACCTCGGGGACCTCGACTTCAACACCAAGGACGGCAGGGTCTACGGCTCGCTGGAGTACAAGGCGGCCAAGGCCTTCTACATCGCGATCCTCGACGGTGACCGCATCACCGAGATGGACATGGACGCGGAGACGACCGGCGTCGTCTCGACCGTCCATCTCAAGGAGGTCGTGGACGACTACTCGGCCGACATGGACGGCAACGGCGTCTTCGACGGCGACACGGCGAAGACCGCCGACCACCGCTACGGATGCAGCGGCATCGACGGCGTCGCGTTCGGCCCGGCGTTCGACGGCAGGCGCGGCGCCGCGCGTACGCAGATGCTCACCGTCGCGTACGGCGTCTACGCCAACACCACCCGGCAGGACAACGACAACCAGGTGCTGCTCCAGTACGACATCCGGCGGTGGAAGAAGTACGAGCGCCCGCTCACCGAGGCCGACCCGCACACCAGCGGCCCCGGATCGCCCGACGGCAAGTACTTCGCCTACACCGGCAACACCACCTACGGCGTACAGAACCTCGACTACGACGCGTACAGCGGCAATTGGCTGCTGGCCGCGTACAAGGGCACCAAGACGCGGTTCCCGAACTACTCGCTGTTCGTGCTCGACGGTTCGAAGCGCCCGGTCACCGGCCCGGTGAGCGGCCAGCCGGCACCGGAGCGCGGGCAACTGCTGCCGCTCCTGGCGCAGGGGCTGCACCACCCGGCGTCCGGTACGTACGGCTGGGAGTCGACCGGCCAGTACGGGCTCGTGTCGCTCGACGACGGCCGGTACTACCTGGCCGAGGCCGGCACGGTCGTGGAGGACGGCGTCACCAAGCAGACGGGCAAGGCGGTGCTGAACCGCTGGACGGGCAGCACACCGACACCGTTCGCCCCGGTGACCACCGCCACCGATGACACGGATGACACGGATGATGCCTCCGACTACGCGGGCCACGCGCCCCACCCGGGTCATATCGGCCACCTCTACTAGAAGCACCCGCAGTCGGGCGGCTATCGGGCGGCTATCGGGTCGCCGCGCCCCGGCGCCGCCGCATACCCTCGCGGCATGACTCTCGTCGCGATCCTCAGCGGCGCCGGGATCTCCACCGACTCCGGCATTCCCGACTACCGAGGTCCTAACGGCCTGTGGCGGCGCGATCCCGGGGCCGAGAAGCTGGTGACGTACGACGCGTACATGAGCGACCCGCAGATCCGGCGGCGCTCGTGGCGGATGCGCCTGGACAGCCCGGCCTTCCGTGCCGAGCCGAACGTCGCGCACCGTGCCGTCGCCGAGCTCGACCGGGCGGGCGACGGCGCGGTCCGGGTGATCACGCAGAACGTCGACGGGCTCCACCAGCGCGCCGGTACCCCCGCCCGCAAGGTGCTCGAACTGCACGGCACGGCGCGGTCGGTGGTCTGCACCGGCTGCCGGGCCCGCTTCTCCATGGAAGAGGCGCTGGCCCGCGTCGAGGCCGGCGAGGACGATCCGCCGTGCACCGTGTGCGGCGCCGTGCTCAAGTCGGCGACCGTGATGTTCGGCGAACGGCTGGACCCGCACGTCCTCGGTCAGGCCATGTCGATCGCCAAGGCGTGCGAGGTCTTCATCGCGGTGGGTACGACACTCCAGGTGCAGCCTGCCGCCTCGCTGGCGGGGATCGCGGCCGAGCACGGGGCCCGGCTCGTCATCGTCAACGCCGAGCCGACCCCGTACGACGAGCAGGCCGACGACATCATCCGCGAGCCGATCGGTACGGCGCTGCCCGCGCTGTTGCGGCAGTTCCACGCGAGCTGAGAGCAGGGGCGGGCCCGTCAGAAGTCAGAAGTCAGAACAGCGTCGCCGGTCCGCTCGCCGCCGTACCGGCGCCGACACGCGCCGCACCCGCCGCACCCGTCGAGCCCGCCGCGCCTTCGAAGGCCAGCAGGCGCTGTTTGCGGTCCAGCCCGCCGCCGTATCCGGTGAGACCGCCCGTCGATCCGATCACCCGGTGGCACGGCACGATGATGCTCACCGGGTTCTTGCCGTTGGCCAGTCCGACCGCGCGTGACGCTCCCGACTTGCCGAGCGCGTCGGCCAGTTGACCGTAACTGCGGGTCTCGCCGTACGGGATCGCCAGCAGTTGCTCCCAGACGCCGCGCTGGAACGGGGTGCCGTTCAGCCGCAGCGGGACGTCGAACTCGGTGCGCTCGCCCGCGAAGTACTCGTCGAGCTGGTGGATCACTCCGTCGAACGGGGCGGCGTCCGGGGCGTCCACCTCCCCGAAGCTCTCCTGCGGCGGACGGTGGCGCTGCTCGCTCATGTAGAGGGCGCTCAGTGTCCCGTCGGTGGCCACGAGGGTCAGCGGTCCGTACGGGCTGTCGATCACCGTGTGTGATCTGGTCATGCGGTGAACTCCTTTATGCGGGAAGGATGTTGATGGCGTGGTCCTCGGTGGCCCAGAGATACTGCACCGCGTACGCCCGCCAGGGCCGCCAGGCGGCGGCGCGCGCCGTGAGCGCGGCCGGTGTCGACGGCAGACCGTGGGCCCGCGCGGCCCGGCGGACACCGAGGTCGCCCGGAAGGAAGGCGTCCGGGTCGCCGAGCGCGCGCATCGCGATCACCTCGACGGTCCACGGGCCGAAACCGGGGAGCGCGTGCAGCCGTGCCCTGGCCTCGTCCCAGTCGCTGTCCGTACCGAGCGGCAGCGTGCCGTCGGCCAGCGCGGCGACCAGGGTCGTCAGTGTGGTGCGGCGGCTGCGCGGCAGCGCGAGGGATTCGGGGTCCAGCGCGGCCAGCGCGTCGGGCGAGGGGAAGAGATGGGTGAGTCCGCCCTCGGGGTCGTCCACGGGTGTGCCGTACGCGGTGACGAGACGGGCGGCGTGCGTGCGCGCGGCGGCGGTCGAGACCTGCTGGCCGAGCACCGCGCGTACGGCGAACTCGGCGGCGTCGACCGTGCCCGGCACCCGGCGGCCGGGCGCCTTGTCGACCAGCGGGGCCAGCAGCGGATCGGTGCGCAACTGCCCGTCCACGGCGACCGGGTCGGCGTCCAGGTCGAGCATGCGCCGGCAGCGGCTGATGGCGACCGTGAGATCGCGCGGGTCGGTCAGCGCGAGCCGACAGGCGATGTGGTCGGGGCGCGGTGCCAGGGCCACGATGCCGTGTCCGTACGGAAGACGCAGCGTGCGCCGGTACGCGCCGTCCCGCCACTCCTCGACGCCCGGGACCGCCGTCGCCGCGAGATGCCCGAAGAGGTTGTCGGGGGTGAGCGGCGCGCGGAAGGGCAGCCGCAGGCTGATCACGCCGGGGGTCCGGGGTCCGGGGGCGGCGGCGTCCGCGCGGCGGGCGCCGCGTGCCCGCAGTTCCGTGGGGGCGAGCGCGAACACCTCGCGGACGGTGTCGTTGAAGGTGCGGATCGAGGAGAATCCGGCGGCGAAGGCGACCTCCGCCATCGGGAGCGCGGTGGTCTCGATGAGCAGCCGCGCGGTCTGGGCCCGCTGGGCGCGCGCCAGCGCGAGCGGCCCGGCGCCGAGTTCGGCGAGCAGTTGCCGTTCGATCTGCCGCTCCGAGTAGCCGAGCCGCCCGGCGAGTCCCGTGACACCTTCGCGGTCGACGATCCCGTCCTGGATGAGCCGCATGGCACGGGCGACGGAGTCGGCGCGGGCGTTCCACTCGGGAGAGCCGGGGCTGGTGTCGGGCCGGCAGCGCTTGCAGGCGCGGAAGCCGGCCTGCTGGCAGGAGGCCGCGCTCGGGTGGAAGACCATGTTCTCGGCCTTGGGGGGCACCACCGGGCAGCTCGGACGGCAGTAGATACCGGTGGTCAGGACGGCCGTGAAGAACCATCCGTCGAATCGCGCGTCCTTGGACCGGACGGCGCGCAGACAGCGCTCGGTGTCGGTGTGCATGCGTCAAGCATCCGCCACTGACGGGTGGCGGGGCTGGCGAGAATCCGACATCAACCTCGCGCTGCCAGGCAGCGCGTGCTCTTAACCGATGAAGGCCAGCAGATCGGCGTTGAACTCCTTCTCGTAGTCGCCGTAGAGCCCGTGCGGGCGGCCGGGGTGGACCTTCAGCGTCGCGTCCTTGATCAGCTCGGCGGACTTCGGTCCCGCCGCCTGGATGGGCACGATCTGGTCGTCGTCGCCGTGCACGACGAGCGTGGGGATGTCGAAGCGCTTGAGGTCCTGGGTGAAGTCCGTCTCGGAGAACTGCTTCACGCAGTCGTACGCGGCCTTGAGGCCGACCTGCATGCTCCAGAGCCAGAACGCGTCGCGCACGCCCTGCGATACGGCGGCCCCCGGGCGGTTGAAGCCGTAGAAGGGGTCGGTGAGGTCCTGGTAGAACTGCGAGCGGTCGGCGGCCACACCCGCGCGGATGGCGTCGAAGGCGTCGATTGGGGTGCCCTCGGGGTTGGCGTCGGTCCGCAGCATCAGCGGGGGCACCGCGCCCAGGAGGACCGCCTTGGAGAGCCGGGAGGTCCCGTGGCGGCCGATGTAGCGGGCGACCTCACCGCCGCCCGTGGAGTGGCCGACGACGACGGCGTCGCGGATGTCGAGCGCGTCGAGGAGCTGGGCGAGGTCGTCGGCGTACGTGTCCATGTCGTTGCCCTGCCAGGTCTGGCTGGAGCGGCCGTGTCCTCTGCGGTCGTGCGCGATCGCGCGGAAGCCGTGCTCGGCGACGAGACGGAGCTGGCCGTCCCAGGCGTCGGCGTTCAGCGGCCAGCCGTGGCTGAACACGACGGGCGGGCCGGTGCCCCAGTCCTTGTAGAAGATCTCGGTGCCGTCGGTGGTGGTGAGGGTGGGCATGGCGGTCCGTCCCTTCTTCGGCGCGGGTCGTTCGGCGTCGGCGTCGGCGACGGCGCACCGCTCAGGACACGCACGAGTCAGGGGGCGCGCACGGATGACGTCCACCGGCCGCCATCAAGCGTCTCAGGGATGGGCGGGTCCCGCCCGCCGGGCGCGGGCCTCGGGGGCGGGCGCAGGCCCGGTGCGCGGCCCCGGCGCGCGGGCGCCGGGCCCTCGTCGCGTCAGGCCGTCCCGCGCAGCTTGCGCCACACCGCCTTCGCCGCGTTCTGCCCCGACATGCCGTGCACGCCCGGCCCCGGCGGCGTCGCGGACGAGCAGATGAAGACCGCCGGGTGGCGCGTGCTGTACGGCGACAGGGAGAGCTTGGGGCGCACCAGCAGCCGCAGTCCGGCGACGGAGCCGCTGGCGATGTCCCCGCCCACGTAGTTGGCGTTACGGGCGGCCACCTCCGCCGGGCCGGCGGTCGCGCGGGCCAGGACCCGGTCCCGGAAGCCGGGCGCGAAACGCTCGATCTGCCGCTCGATCGCTTCGGTGAGATCGCCGTCCCAGTTGTTCGGGACATGGCCGTACGCCCAGAAGACATGCTTGCCCTCGGGGGCGCGGGACGGGTCGACCAGGCTGGGCTGGGCGGTGATCAGGAAGGGCGTGGCGGGGGCGCTGCCGCCGTACGCCAGATTCAGCGCCGTACTGATCTCCCGCTTCGTGGGCCCCACCTGGACCGTGCCGGCCCGGCGCGCGGCCTCCGCCGTCCACGGCACGGGGCCGTCGAGCGCGTAGTCGATCTTGAAGGCGGCGGGACCGTACGTGTACGAGTCGTACACCCGGCCGAGGCCCGCGATACGGGCGAGCGCGGTCGGTGAGGTGTCGAAGACATACGCGCGGGCCGGGGGCAGGTCGTCGAGCCTCTTGACCTCGAATCCGGTGTGGACCGTGCCACCGAGGTCGCGCAGATACGCGGCGAGCGCGTCCGAGATGGACTGGGAGCCGCCGCGCGGCAGCGGCCAGCCGTTCTCGTGCGCGGCGAGCGCGAACATCAGCCCCACCCCGCCGGTCGCGATCCCGCTCAACGGGGCTATGACATGGGCGACGAGACCGGCGAACAGCCCCTTGGCCTTCTCGTCGTGGAAGCGCCTCATCAGCAGATTCGCCGAGGGGAGCCCGACGAGTCCGAAGCGCGCGAGCGTGAGGGTGTCGTGCGGCAGCCCCCGGGGGGGCAGGGTCATGAAGTCCCGTGCGAACGAGTCCCACTTGCCGAGGAAGGGAGCGACGAGCCTGCGATACGCCCCCGCGTCGCGCGGGCCGAAGGAGGCGGCGGTCTCGGCGACGGAGCGGGACAGCACGGCGGCCGTGCCGTCGTCCCAGGGGTGGGCCATCGGCAGCTCGGGGTGCAGCCACTCAAGACCGAACCGCGCCAGGGGCATGTCGTTGAACGCGGGCGAGCCGATGCCCAGGGGGTGCACGGCGGAACACGGGTCGTGACGGAAGCCGGGGAGAGTCAGCTCCTCGGTCCGCGCTCCCCCGCCCACGGTGTCACGGGCCTCGAACACGGCGACGGAGAATCCACGTCGGGCCAGCTCGACCGCGGCGGTCAGCCCGTTGGGTCCCGCCCCCACGACGACGGCATCGAGCATCGACGGCACCTTCGGACTCCTTCGTCAGCCGATGGCCAGAGCAACCAGGATATTCCTGGCCTCTGACACGGCGTCGGCGGGGGCGACGGATCCCGGCCTACGGCCATGGATCCCGAAAGGTCCGTTGATCCGGCCGACGCCCCTGGCGTTTCTCAGGCGCCCGGACCCGCTCCGGCTCAGGCTCGGGACGCCGCCTCCGCCTCCGCCGCTGTCCGCGCGCCGCCCAGCAGGCGCTCGCGCACCCGCCGCGCGGTCGCCGCGTCCCGCGCCGCGGTAAACGGCAGCGCGTTTCCGCCCGTGATACGGAACGGCTCGCCCGTGAGCGTCGTCTGCGCGCCGCCCGCCTCCGTCACCAGCAGCAGGCCCGCCGCGTGGTCCCAGGCCAGCTCCCAACTGAAGGCGACGGCGTCGAGCACGCCGCGCGCGATGGCCAGATACTCCAGCCCCGCCGAACCGCACGGCCGGGCGGCCATGTCAGTGGCGCTGCGGACCCCCAGCAGCGCCCGCTTCTCCTCCGGCGTCGTGAAGTCGGGGTGCGAGATCGCGACGTCGAGCACCGCGCCGGGCGCGGGGGTGCCGCAGCGCAGCGGCACGCCGTCGAGCCGGGCGCCTCCGCCCCGTACGGCGGTCGCCATCTCGTCCGTCGCGGGCGCGTACGTCCAGGAGGCCAGCAGCTCGCCGCCCTGGGCGAGCGCGACGAGCGTGCAGAAACCGGGCTCGCCCCGGACGAACTGGCGGGTCCCGTCGACGGGGTCGACTATCCACACGGGCGCGTCGCCACGCAGCGCCCCGTACACGGCCGGGTCGGCGTGCACCGCCTCCTCGCCCACCACCACCGAGCCGGGCAGCAGCGCCGTGAGGGCGGCGGTCAGGTGCTCCTCGGCGCCCCGGTCGGCGCTGGTCACCAGATCGTGCGGGCCGGACTTCTCGACGATCTCGTGGGCGGCGAGCTGCCGGTAGCGCGGCATGATCTCGGCGGCGGCGGCATCGCGCACCGCCGCCTCGACAGCGGAAAGGTCACCGTTCAGGAAGTCATCGATCATTCCTCAAGAGAACCACAGACGTGTGACAACGCAGGTGGGAGCGGAGATGACGACTCGATGGCGGCTGAGCGTCCGGCCCTCGCGCGGTCGCCGCATCCGGCTCTACGCCCGGCCCGCGCGGTCGTCAGCGGCCCACCGCGTACCCCTGCATGCCGCGCGGATTGGCCGCCGCCGACAGGACGCCCGTGCGCGGGTCCCTGGCGACCGCGCAGAGCCGCCCCTCCGACCAGGGTTCGCCGACGATGACGTCGTGGCCCCGGCGCC
Source organism: Streptomyces sp. NBC_01506 (assembly GCF_045040295.1). NCBI lineage: Bacteria > Bacillati > Actinomycetota > Actinomycetes > Kitasatosporales > Streptomycetaceae > Streptomyces > Streptomyces sp. NBC_01506. Next base: position 1,483,374 of record NZ_CP109422.1, read on the forward strand.
GCAGCCCGTCCACGACGGAGGCGTCCATGGCCGGCTCCACGGTGACGCCGCCCGGTCGCATCCCGCGCGGGTAGAAGGAGCTGGGGAAGCTGTCGTTGTGCCAGTTGGGCGCGTCGATCGCGCCCTGGAGGTCGAGTCCGCCGCGTACGCGCGGGCGCAGCGCGACGGCCAGGAAGAAGTGGAGCTGCCACTGGTCCTGTTGGTCGCCCCCGGGGGTGCCGAAGGCCAGGACGGGTACGCCGTCGCGCAGGGCGAGGGACGGCGTGAGCGTGGTGCGTGGCCTGCGGCCCGGTGTGAGGGAGTTGGGCAGCCCGTGCTCCAGCCAGGCCATCTGGAGGCGGGTGCCGAGCGGGAAGCCGAGTTCGGGCACGACGGGGTTGGACTGGAGCCAGCCGCCGCTCGGCGTCGCGGCGATCATGTTGCCCCAGCGGTCCACGACATCGAGGTGGCAGGTGTCGCCCCGGGTCGCGCCGTCGCGGGCGACGGTCGGCTCGCCCGCGCCCGCCGCCGGTACGGCGAGGGCGTCGAAGCCGGCCTCACCGGCGGCGACGGCGGTGGCGTGGGCGCTGAGGACGGGCCGGCGTCCGTCCGGGCTGCCGGGGCGCAGTTCGTACGAGGCCGCGTCGCCGATCAGGGCGCGGCGGGCGGCGTTGTACGGCTCCGAGAGGAGCGTGTCGAGCGGTACGCGGGCGGCGTCGCCGTACCACGCCTCGCGGTCGGCCATGGCCAGCTTGCAGCCCTCCGTAAGGAGGTGGACGTACTCGGCTGAGCCGTACGCCGGAAGCTCCGGCGCGGGCGGCAGCAGGGCGAGCTGCTGGAGGAAGGCGGGGCCCTGGCTCCAGCCGGCGGCCTTGCACAGGGTCCAGCCGTTCCAGTCGTACGTGGCGGGCGCCTCGTACGTCGCGGACCAGTCGGCCAGGTCGGCGGCCGTGAGGGTGCCGGTGCGGTGGGAGCCGCTGGTGTCGAGGGTGGGGCGGCCGGACTGGCGTATCAGCGCCTCGGCGATGAATCCGGTGCGCCAGACGGAACGCGCGGCCTCGATCTGCGCGACGCGGTCGTCACCGCCCGTGGCCTCGGCCTCAGTGATCAGACGGCGCCAGGTGGCGGCCAGGGCGGGGTTGCGGAACAGCTCGCCGGACGCGGGGGCGTGGCCGCCGGGCAGGTAGACGTCGGCGGACGAGGTCCACTCGGTCTCGAACAGTTCGCGCACGCTCTCCACGGTCTCGCCGACCCGCTCGACGGGCGCGTGGCCGTCCTCGGCGTAGCCGACGGCGTAACTCAGCACCCGCGCGAGGGACTTGGTGCCGTGATCGCGCAGCAGCACCATCCAGGCGTCGAACGCGCCGGGCACGGCCGCGGCGAGCGGTCCGGTACCGGGGACGAGTTCGAGGCCGAGGGAGCGGTAGTGCTCGATCGTGGCCCCGGCGGGCGCGGGTCCCTGGCCGCAGAGGACTTGGACCTCACCGCCGGCGGGGGCGAGGATGATCGGCACCTCGCCGCCGGGGCCGTTGAGATGCGGCTCCACGACATGCAGGACGAACCCGGCGGCCACGGCGGCGTCGTAGGCGTTGCCGCCGTCCTCCAGGACGGCCATCGCCGACTGCGAGGCGAGCCAGTGGGTGGAGGACACCATGCCGAAGGTGCCCTGGAGGGTGGGGCGGGTGGTGAACATACGGGTCTGTCACCTCGCTGTTTCCGCGCGCCGGCGGGACCGATGGGCGCGCTCGTGATCGCTTCTCCGGGGCTCCTTCCGCCCCCGGCAGGTTATCGATCGCCCGGCTGCCCTCCGTGCCCGCCTCCTGGCCACGGAGGTGCGGGCCGTCAGGTCCGGGTGTCAGGTGCGGGCCGTCAGGTCCCGGCGTCAGGGTCCGGCCCTCCCCGGAGGTCCGGACCCTCAGGTCCCGCCCACGCCCCGCCCGGCGGATCCGTCGCTCACCGTCGTCCGCCGGTGGCGAGCCGCATGAGGTCGGTGCTGAAGTCGACGTCGGTGACGCTTCGTTCGGCACGGGTGGCGTTGCCCCCGAACTGGTGCTGATAGCCCGCCCAGGCGTTGTCGGCGATGGACCGGCCGACGCCGGCGCGCAGCAGCAGGACCAGCTCCGTGGCGGCTCGTTCGATCCGACCGCCGAGCGAGCGGTCCCCCCAGTCCTCGGGCGCGGCGAACAGGGACGTGGGCACCGGAAGCGCGCGCAGGAAGGCGAACAGCGGCCGGAGTTGTTCGTCGACCACCATGGCGTGCCGAGCGGTGCCGGCGGTGGCGGCGAGGATGACGGGTTTGGCGATGAGCAGGTCGTTGTCGAGGACATCGGCGAACGACTTGAACAGACCACTGATACCCGCCTTGTACACGGGTGTACTGGCGATCACGGCATCGGCGGCAGCGAGTCGTTCGAAGGCGGCCTGGAGGCGCTCACCGGGGAATCCGGTGACGATCGCCTGCGCGATGTCGACGGCGAGCGGCCCGAGTTCGATGACACCGACGGTCGCGGACATGCCGGACGCCTGGAGCAGGTCCACGACCTTCTGCGCCGTCCGGTCCGCGAGCAGGCGGGTGGACGAGGGGTCGCTGACCCCGGCGCTGACGACGACGATGTTCACGGCAGAGCTCACGGCCGGGTTCACGGCAGGGTTCACGGCCGCGTCCTGCTCGGGGGACTCGTCGCGCTGGGCGGCGTTCGCGTTCATTCTGCTTTCCCTTTCCCTTTCGCTTTCGGTTCCTTCGGTGCGGTGGTGGTCGCCGCCTCTCGCTCGGCCGCCGCGAGGAGCGCGCCGCTGAGGTCGCGGATGTCCGCCAGTTGGCCGGGGTCGAGCGCCCGCGTCATCGCCTTGGCCACCTGTCGTACGAGGGCGCCGCCGGTACGTCGCTGGGCGGCCAGGCCCGTACCGGTCAGACGGATGCGACAGGCACGCGCGTCCTTCGGGTCGTCCTCGCGCGCCACCAGTCCACGGCTCTCCAGACGGGCGATGAGCCGGGACATACCGGGCTGGGTGATCAGTACGTCCTCACCCAGCTCGGTGATCCGCAGCCCCCGCGCGGGCGCGTTGGAGAGCGCGTGCAGCACGGCGTACTCCCGTGGCAGCAGGTCCCCCCAGATGTCGGCGGCGGCGAGTTCGCGGGAGATGGTGGCCTGCGCCCGGAACAGGGCCTCCCATGCCTCGTTCGCCAGTCGGACGGCGCGCGCCACGGTCACAGGGCCTTGGGGAAGTTGGCCGCGACGGCCGGGTCGCTGTCCTGGTACGGAGACGCGCCGGACAGGTTGTCGCCGCGGTTCGGGTTCGGTCGCGGCCGGCGCGGCTCTGCGTCGCCGTACTTCTCCTTGGTCAGCGAGGCGTGCGTGGGGGCGTCGGGCACTCCGGGTGCGCGCCGTGCGGCCATCTCCTTACGGAGGACCGGGACGACCTCGGTGCCCAGCAGCTCCACCTGTTCGAGCGCCATCTCGACCGGCAGGGCCAGACCGTCGACCGCGAAGAGCTGGCGCTGGTAGTCGCCGAAGCCCTCCTGGAAGGTGAGGACCTTGTCGATGACCTGCTGCGGGCTGCCGACGGTCAGCGGTGTGCGGTCCATGTAGTCGTCGAGCGAGCTGCCCTTGAACATCGGGTATCCCTCGAAGTAGGGACGGAAGGTGTTGATCGCGTCCTGGGAGCGCTTGGCGATGAACGCCTGCCCCCCGAGACCCACGATCGCCTGCTCCTTCGTGCCGTGCCCGTAGTGCTCGAAGCGCGCGCGGTAGAAGTCGGCGAGCGGCTTGAAATGCAGGTTGGGCGCCAGGATGTGGTTGGCGAAGTACCCGTTGCCGTAGTAGGCGGCCTGTTCGGCGATCTCCGGTGTGCGGATCGAGCCGTGCCAGACGAAGGGGGGCACGTCGTCCAGGGGCCGCGGGGTGGCGGTGAAGCCCTGCAACGGGGTGCGGAACTCGCCCTCCCAGTCGACCACGTCCTCCCGCCAGAGCCGGTGCAGCAGGTTGTAGTTCTCCAGCGCCAGCGCCACACCCTCGCGAATGTCCTTACCGAACCAGGGATAGACCGGCACGGTGTTGCCGCGCCCCACCATGAGATCGAGCCGTCCCTTCGCCACATGCTGGAGCATGGCGTAGTCCTCGGCGATCTTCACCGGGTCGTTCGTGGTGACGAGCGTGACCGAGGTGCTGAGGATGATGCGCTCGGTCAGCGCCGCGATGTGCCCCAGCAGGGTCGTGGGCGATGACGGGATGAACGGCGGATTGTGGTGCTCACCGAGCGCGAACACGTCCAGGCCGACCTCGTCCGCCCGCTGGGCGATGCGCACGATGTTGCTGATGCGCTCCGCCTCGCTCTGCGTGTAGCCGGTGACCGGATCGGGTGCGATGTCGCCGACCGAGAAGATTCCGAACTGCATGGTGTCCGCCTTTCACGGTGTCCTGTACCCCCACAACAACATGACTGCGCATGTATTCCCGTAGACATGCGTTCCCGTGAAGGACGGCGCCACCGGCCGGGGCGGCGTGCGCCGCCCCGGACCCGTTCACGCGCTGGTCGTGGAACCGGGGCGCACGATCATCAGGACGACGACGACCGCCCAGAGCAGGTTGAAGACACCGGTGAGCCCGGCCAGCCGCGCGGCGGCGCGCGCCGTGTCGCGACCCTCCCCGTCCTCGGGCGTGTCGATCATGCTCTTCTGGCCGGGCAGTATCGCCAGCGCCAGGATCGCGGCGGCGATCGCCGTCAGCACGATCGACGCGAGCAGCCAGACGTCGGTGAGGACGCCGAGCTGCGCGCCGGTGGCGAGCCCGAAGACCGGGACGGCGACCCCGATGATCGCGTAGCCGCTACAGATGCGATGGAGCAGCACCGTGGCGCCGGTGGAGCGGCCGTCCTCCCCCAACTGGCGCGCGTAGCGCGGGAACATCGACGCCGCGACGGCGATCGGCCCGACCACCAGGATCGAGGCGAGGACATGGATGGACAGCAGCAGCTTGGTCACCGCGAGGGCCCTTCAGGGAGTGCGTGAATAAGTTGGCTGCCAATAGGTACCACGGCAACGCGTTCTATAGGTAGGCTGTCTACTCATGAAGACAGACGCGGTGCGTGGGCACCTGGACGGACTGTTGCTGGCCGTGCTCGAACCCGGCCCGCTGCACGGCTACGCGATCATCGCGGCGGTCCAGCAGCGGAGCGAGGGCGCGCTCCAACTCCGTACGGGCACGATCTATCCGGCCCTGAACAGACTTGAACGGCTCGGACTGCTCGGCAGCAGTTGGGAGTCCGTCGGCGAACGGCGGCGGCGCTGCTACCGGCTGACCGACGCGGGACGCGGCAGCCTGGAGAGCGAACGCACGGCGTGGCGCGAGTTCACGACGGCGATCGGCGCGGTCCTGAACCCGGCCGTCGCCGCCCCGGCCGCGAGGCCCGCGACATGATCGAGACGAAGGACACCCCCGCCGGCACCCCCGCCGACGACCCCGCCGACGACCCGGTCGCGGGCTACATCGCGACGCTGTCCGCCGCGCTGCACGGCCCGGTCCGGGCCAAGTCGCGGATGCTCCAGGAGATACGGGACGGTCTCACCGACACGGTGGAGGCGCACACCCGCGACGGCGTGCCCGACGACCTGGCGGCCCGCCTGGCGGTACGGGAGTTCGGCACCCCTGACGAGCTGGTGCCGAGCTGTCAGCGGGAGTTGACCCTCGCGCAGACCCGGCGGACCGCCCTGTCGGTCACCCTCACCGTCCCGTTCCTGATCGCCTGCTGGCATCTGATCTGGACCTCCGGGCAGGGCTGGCAGCTCCACCACACGCCACAGCTCCTCGCCGTCCAACTGGCGGCGGTCGCGGCCGTCGCCACGCTGCTCGCCGCGGCGGCACTCGCCGCCACCGGCGCGCCGGCCCGCAGGCTGCGCACACCCCGGCGGCTGCCGCTGGCCGTCGCCTGGGCCGGTACGACGGCGGGTGTGGCGATGGTGGTCGCCACCCTCGCGCTGGCCGTGCTGTCTCCGCTGGCCACGAACTGGCCGCTGGTCACCTTCGCGGGCATGGTCACCGCGATCACGCACGGCATGGTGGCCTCCTCGGCCCGCGCCTGCCGCCGCTGCGCGCGGCTGCCCGTGACGTAGGGGACAGGGGCGGGTGGGTGGGTCCGGTCCGGTCCGGGATGATCCGCCCGTCCCCGTACGTTGCAGCGCACAGACAGAGCGCGCGGACAGACCGCACAGCCAACAAGAGCGGCGCGAGCGGCGAGACGGACAAGAGGCGGTGGCACAGCGGTGCACGGTGAGTACAAGATCCCGGGCGGCAAGCTCGTCGTCGTGGACCTGGACACGCGGGACGGCGTGCTGCGTGATGTCCGGGTCTCCGGAGACTTCTTCCTGGAACCGGACGAGGCGATCCACCTCATCGACCGGGCGCTCGAAGGCGCGCCCGCCGACCTCGACGCGGCCTCTCTCGCCGCGCGCGTCCAGACGGCGCTCCCGCCCGGCACCCGGATGTACGGGCTGACGAGTGACGGCATCGGCATCGCCGTACGGCGCGCGGTGGCCCACGCCACCGACTGGACGGACTACGACTGGCAACTCGTGCACATGGAGCCGCAGTCGCCCGCGCTCCACATGGCGCTGGACGAGGTCCTGACCAACGAGGTCGCGGCGGGCCGCCGCGCGCCGACCCTGCGGGTCTGGGAGTGGGACTCCCCCGCCGTGGTGATCGGCAGCTTCCAGTCGCTGCGCAACGAGGTGGACCCGCGGGCCGCCGAGCGGCACGGCGTCACGGTCGTACGCCGGATCTCGGGCGGCGGCGCCATGTTCATCGAGCCCGGCAACACCATCACGTACTCGCTGTCCGTCCCCGACTCCCTCGTCCAGGGCCTGACGTTCGCCGACAGCTACGCCTATCTGGACGACTGGGTGCTCGGCGCGCTGGGCGACATGGGGATCAACGCCTGGTACCAGCCGCTCAACGACATCGCCACCGAGGCGGGCAAGATCGCGGGCGCCGCGCAGAAGCGGGTGGTGGGCGGCGGCGCCGTACTGCACCACGTGACGATGGCGTACGACATCGACGCCGACAAGATGCTCGAAGTCCTGCGCATCGGCCGGGAGAAGCTGTCCGACAAGGGCACGCGCAGCGCGAAGAAGCGGGTGGATCCGCTGCGCCGTCAGACGGGGCTGGCGCGCGAGGCGGTCATCGAGCGGATGATCGACTCGTTCCGGGGGCGGTACGGCCTTGACGAGGGCAAGGTCACCGACGAGGAGATGGCGCGGGCGCGGGAGCTGGCCGAGACGAAGTTCGGTACGCGCGAGTGGACGGCCCGGGTGCCCTAGGTGTATTGACCCGGAGGGTTGTTGACGCGGGTGATGGGTGGGTGGCCGCCGAGTGCGGTGTGGCCGCGGTGGTGGTTGTAGGTGTGGAGGAAGTCTGCCAGGGCCGTGGTGCGTTCGGTGTTGGAGGTGTAGGGGCGCTGGTAGGCCCATTCGTCGGCCAGGGTGCGGTTGAAGCGTTCGACTTTGCCGTTGGTCTGGGGCCGGTAGGGGCGGGTGAGTTTGCCGGTGGCGCCGAGGTCGGCCAGGGCGGCCTTCCAGGCCAGGCCCTTGCGGTAGGCCCAGGCGTTGTCGGTCAGGACGCGTTCGATGCGGGTGATGCCGTGGGTGTGGAAGAACGCGGCGGCGCGGGTGAGGAAGGCGGCGCAGGTGGTGACCTTTTCGTCCGGATGGATCTCGCTGTAGGCGAGGCGGGTGTGGTCGTCGACGGCGGAGTGGACGTAGTCGTAGCCCATGCCGCGGATCGGGCGGCCGGCGTCGCGGCCCCGCACCTTGTGGCCGCCTCCGTCGGGGATGCGGCCGAGTTTCTTCACGTCCACGTGGATCAGCTCGCCGGGGCGTTCGCGTTCGTAGCGGCGGATCACGGTGCCGGTCGGACGGTCCATCCAGGCAAGGCGGTTCAGGCCGTGGCGGGTCAGGATGCGGTGCACGGTCGAGGCGGGAAGTCCCAGGACCGGGCCGATGCGGGCGGGGCCGAGTTTGCGCTCCCGGCGCAGGTCACACACCCGGGCCTCGGTATCGGCCGGGGTCCGGTGCGGTGTCCTGAGGGGCCGGCTGGACCGGTCACGCAGCCCGGCCTCGCCCCCGTCTCGCCACCGTCGCATCCATTTGTGGGCGGTGGCTCTCGATACGCCCATCTCAGCGGCCACATGCGCGACCGGGCGGCCCGAGCAGACCCGCTCGACCAGCAGTCGCCTACCGTGAACGGTCAGCCGGGCATTACGGTGGGACACGAAGACCTCCGTGCGGTGAGTTCCTAGACAGCTCCCACCACACCGGAGGTCTTCGCCATGTTCAAGACCTGCCAAGTGTCAACAACGCTCGTGATCAATACACCTAGGACGTGTCTTCAAAGTCCCGCCTGGCCCGCGGGCGGACGGCGCTACTTCGAAGACACGGCCTGGCGCGGGCGCAGGTGGACGCGGCCCCCGGCCCTCGTATCAGCGCGTCCGCTCGCGCGGTGCCACCAGCCCCGACTCGTAGGCGAACACGACCAGTTGGGCCCGGTCCCTGGCGCCCAGCTTGGTCATCGCCCGGCTGATGTGGGTCTTCGCCGTGAACGGGCTGATGACCATGTGCGCGGCGATCTCCTCGTTCGTCAGCCCGCGCGCCGCCAGCCCCGTCACCTCCCGCTCGCGCCGCGTCAGCGTTTCCAGACCCGGCGCGGTCGAGCGGTCCGGCGGCCGGGACACGAACTCGCCGATCAGCCGGCGCGTGATGGACGGTGACAGCAGCGCGTCCCCGCGAGCGGCGACGCGGATCGCCTGGAGCAGTTCGACGGGGTCGGTGTCCTTGAGCAGAAATCCGGCGGCCCCGGCGCGCAGCGCGTCGAAGACGTACTCGTCCAGGCCGTAGTTGGTGAGGATGACGACATGGACCCCGGCCAGCGCGGGATCGGCCGCGATGTGCCGGGTGGTCTCGATGCCGGTCATCACCGGCATCTGTACGTCGATGAGGGCCACGTCCGGGACACACCCCCGCACCAGATCCAGCCCCCGCCGCCCGTCGGCGGCCTCACCGACCACCTCGATGCCCTCCTCGGCGTCGAGCAGCGCGCGGAACCCCGCCCGCATCAGCGCCTGGTCGTCCACCACCACGACCCGGATCACCTCCCCGCCCGGCGGCCCCGCAGCCGCCCCGTCCCCATCGCCTCGCTCAATCACACGCTCTCCAGGGGAAGTTCGGCCCGTACGGTGAATCCGCCGCCCGCGCCGGGCGCCGCGTGCAGCGTGCCGCCGAGCGCCGCGACGCGCTCGCGCATGCCGGTGAGCCCTGTCCCCTCGGCGACCGGATCGCCGGGCGCGGCCGGGCCCTCGTCCTCGACCTCCACCAGCAGATGGCGCGCCCGGTGGGTGAGCCGTACCGCCGTCTTCGCGCGGTCCGCGTGCCGGGCCACATTGGTGAGGGCCTCCTGCACGATGCGGTACGCGGTCCGGTCGACGGCCGGCGGCAGAAGCCCGGCGGCCTTCCCGGTGCGGGTGACGGAGACGGCGACGGCGATGCCCGCCGCCCTGGCCCGCTCGACCAGCTCGTCCAGCCGGTCCAGGCCCGTGCCGTCCGGCACGACATCCGTACGCAGGACTTCGAGCGTCGACCGCAGCTCACGCATGGCCTCGCCGCTCGCCTCCTCGATGGCGAGCAGCGCGGCGGGCACCTCGTCGCCGCGCTTGCGCGCGAGATGCACGGCAACGCCCGCCTGGAGCCTGACGATCGAGATGGAGTGGGTGAGGGAGTCGTGCAACTCGCGGGCGATCCGCAGCCGTTCCTCCCCCGCCCTGCGCAACGCGCCCTCCTCACGGGTGCGTTCGGCCTCGCGCGCCCGCTCCTCGGTCTGCCGCAGATACGCCTGCCAGTTCTTGTCGACGAGCCCGGTGACGCCCGCCGAGAGGAACCAGCCGACCAGCAGCACGGTCCGCTCCACGATGTCGTCGGCGCCCGGATCGACGCCGAAGAACACGGCGAGGAACACCGCGCTCGCCGCGATGCCGTACGCCCGCCGCCCGCTGCGCGCCGAGGCGTGCACGGCCGCCAGGACCGGGAAGGCGGCCCATGAGCCCGGCTGCCCGTGCAGGACGTACGCGAGCATGCACAGCGTCGTCACGATCAGCACGGCGACCGGCGCGCGCCGGTGCGCGGCCAGCGTCAGACAGCCGGCCGCGATCAGCGACATGTCGACCGGGTCCGGGCCGGGGTGGTCGGCGGCCACGGCCGCGAGCAGCACCACCACACCGGTCACGGCCGCGAGCGCCGTGTCGAGCAGCACCGCCCGCCGGCCCGCCGCTTTCTTCCATTCGCCCCCCATGGCCGCACTCTAACCAGCGCGCGGCGGGCGGCGCGTCGTCCCCGGCGACTGCTTCCCCACTACTCCCGGCGAAGTAGTCGCCGCCCGCCACCACCCGGCGGGCGCAGGCCGTAATGCCATCGGTGGTACGACGCCACGGGGCCCTGGCCACGGCGAACATCGACCCATGACTCGAACGTTCCGATACACCACACCCGAACCGCCCACCTCCGCGACCGGCGTGAGCGCCGACGTCCTCGCGCAGGTCGCCACCGACCTCGGCTTCGAGGGCGCGCCCACCTTCGTCGTCCTGACTCCCGCTCCCCCGCTGCTGACGGGCGCCTGGGCCGTGCTCCGCGAGTCCCTGCTCGCGGGTGCCGCGTCGCGGGTGGAGAAGGAGGTGGTGGCCGCCGGGGTGTCGCTCGCCAACCGCTGCCCGTTCTGCGTGGACGCGCACACCGTGCTGCTGCACGCGACGGGCGAGCACGGCCTCGCCGAGACGGTGGGGCGCGGCGCGGAGCCGGCCGATCCGCGGCACCGGCGGCTGCTGGACTGGGGCAAGCGCATGGACACGGAGCGCCCCTTCCCGGCGGAGCACGCGCCCGAGTTCATCGGGACGGGCCTCGCGTTCCACTTCATCAACCGCGTCGTGTCGACGCTGCTGACCGAGAACATGCTGCCCGACAACGCGCAGAGGCCCCAGGTGCTGCGCGATATGGCGGGTGGCGAGCTGCCCCGTACGGTCCGCCGCGAGCTGACTCCCGGCGACAGCCTGCGCCTGCTGGAGACGGAGGGGCCGGCTCCCGCGTGGGCGGGTGACAGCCCGGTCGGCGCGGCCTTCGGGGCGCTGCGTACGGCGGCGCACCTGGGTGCGGGGCTGCTGAGCGACGAGGACGCCGCGTACGTACGGCGGACGGTGGCCGCCTGGGACGGTGTCACGCCGCTGCCGCTGAGCGGTGACGGCCTGCCGGACCGGGACGAGCGGCCGGGCGCCCGGCTCGCGCTGCTGGCGGCCCTCGCCCCGTACCGCGTCACGGACGAGGACGTGGCGGCGTGGCTCGTCCCGCCGCACACCGATCACTGTCTGGTGCATCTGGTGGCGTTCGGCGCGATCTGCGCGGTCGAACGCGTCGAGGCGGCCCTGACCGGCACCGCGCTTGTCGAGGAGTCCGCATGAGCGACGCCAGTCCCGTTCTCACCGCGGCCACCGCCGCCACTGCCGTCGCCGTCGCCGAGGCGTGGAACGGTCCCTTCGGCGCGCACTGGGCCGAACATCCCGACCGCTACAACGCGATGATGGCCAACTTCGACGACCCGCTGTTCACGGCGGCGGCGATCGGCGAGCGCGACCATGTCCTCGACGTCGGCTGCGGCAGCGGTCTGACGACCCGTCTGGCCGCCTGCCGTGCCCCGCAGGGGCAGGTCACCGGCGTCGACATCTCGGCGCCCCTGCTGGAGCGCGCCCGGTCTCTGACCGACGACCGCGAACTGCCCCACGTCGCCTACGTATTGGCGGACGCGCAGCTCCACCCCTTCCCGGCGGGCGCGTACGACGTGGTGATCAGCCGGGGCGGCGTGATGTTCTTCGCCGACCACGTGGCCGCCTTCGCCAACATCGCGCGCGGCGTACGTCCGGGCGGCCGGCTCGCCCTGCTCTGTCCGCAGCCGGGGCTTCCGGACGGCGAGGAGCGGGCGGCCCTCGGGCGGCTGGCCGCACTGGCGGGCCAGGACCGGCCGATCCAGGGCGAGTTGGCCGCCGCGATGGCATCGTTCTCGGAGCCGTCGCGGATCCACGAGGTCCTGGCCGGCGCGGGGTTCACCGGCATCGACGTGAACCCCGTGACACTGCCCACCTGTTGGGGGCACGACGCCCCGGACGCCGTCGACTTCTACCTCTCGCGGACGCCGGGGCTGACGGTGCCCGACGCCGCGCGGGAGGAGATGGCCGCGGTGCTGCGGCCGTACGAGTCCGAGCGGGGCGTCATGTTGGGCGCCGGGGTGTGGATCGTCACCGCCAGGCGCCCGGCGCCCTGAGGGAGGGCTCAGGAGGTCAGCGCGGGGGGCTGGGGCGTGTCCGCCCCGCAGGGGGCACCTCCCGTAGCCCCCTCGGGGGCTACGGGAGGAGAGGTGCCGTGCCAGGCGTCGCGGGCCAGGCGGGACTTCACGGACACGCCCTAGGAGATCAGCGCGGGGATGATCTCGGAGCCGTACGTGTCGATCGTCGCTTCCTTCGCGTCGTGCATGTTGTAGACGGCGAACTGGTCGACGCCCAGGGCCCGTAGCGTCTTCAGCTTCTCGATGTGTGCCTCGGCCGGGCCCAGCAGACAGAACCGGTCCACGATGTCGTCGGGCACGAAGTCCGTGGACGGGTTCCCGGCCCGGCCGTGGTGGCTGTAGTCGTATCCCTCACGCTGTTTGATGTACGTGGTGAGGGCGTCGGGCACCAGGTCGGAGTGTTCGCCGTAGCGGCTGACCAGATCGGCGACGTGGTTGCCGACCATGCCGCCGAACCACCGGCACTGGTCGCGCGCGTGCGCCAGGTCGTCGCTGACGTAGGCGGGGGCGGCGACGCAGATGGTGACGGAGTCCGGGTCGCGTCCGGCGTCGGACGCGGCCGTACGGACGGCGTTGACCATGGTCTCGGTGAGATACGGGTCGGCGAGCTGGAGGATGAAGCCGTCGGCCTTCGCGCCGGCCATGGCCAGGGCCTTCGGCCCGTACGCGGCCATCCACACCGGCAGTTTCCCGTCCCGCACCCAGGGCAGCCGGAGCGGTTTGCCGTCGACCGACGCCTCGCGGCCCTCGGCGAGGTCACGGATGACGTCGATCGCCTCACCGAGCCGTGCGAGGGTGTTGGGCGCGCGGCCGGCGACCCGCATCGCGGAGTCGCCGCGGCCGATGCCGCACACGGTGCGGTTGCCGTACATCTCGTTGAGCGTGGCGAAGGTGGACGCGGTCACCTCCCAGGTGCGGGTGCCGGGGTTGGTGACCATCGGCCCGACGATCAGCGTGGTGGTGTGTTCGAGGATGCGGCTGTAGACGACGAACGGCTCCTGCCACAGCACGGCGGAGTCGAAGGTCCAGCCGTAGCGGAAGCCGTTGCGCTCGGCGCGCCGCATGAGGCCGACGACCGCCGACGCCGGCGGGTCGGTCTGGAGGACAAGTCCGAAGTCCATGGCCAAGCCACTCCCAACTTCTCGGTGAGGTACTGCGTTTTCAGGTGAGGTCAGGTGCGGTCACGTGAGGTACTGACAGGTGGCGCGGGGGGTGTAATTGCCGTGCCCCGCACGGCCGGTGTACTTCCGGCCGTCGATGACGACCTCGCCGCGGGACAGCACGGTCTCCACCTGTCCGGTGATGCGCTTGCCCTCGTACACCGAGTAGTCGACGTCCATGTGGTGCGTCTCGGCGGACAGGGTCTGCTCGGCGTGCGGGTCGTAGATGACGATGTCGGCGTCGGCACCGGGCGCGATGGTGCCCTTCTTGGGATAGAGGCCGAACATCCTGGCCGGGGTCGCGCAGGCGATCTCGATCCAGCGGCGCCGGGTGATGTGCCCGTCGACCACGGCCTGATGGAGCAGATCCATCCGGTGTTCCACGCCCGGCAGCCCGTTGGGGATCTTGGAGAAGTCGCCGCGGCCCATCTCCTTCTGACCGTTGAAGCAGAACGGGCAGTGGTCGGTGGACACGACCTGGAGGTCGTTGGTGCGCAGTCCGCGCCAGAGGGCGGCCTGGTGCTCGCGGGGCCGCAGCGGGGTCGAGCAGACGTACTTGGCGCCCTCGAAGTCCGGCTCGGCGAGATTGTCGGTGGACAGGAAGAGATACTGCGGGCAGGTCTCGCCGAAGACGGGAAGTCCCTTGTCGCGGGCGGCTGCCAGCTCGGCGACGGCCTCCTCGGCGGAGACGTGCACGACATACAGGGGCGCGTCCGCGACGCGGGCGAGCTGGATCGCGCGGTGCGTCGCCTCGGCCTCCAGCAGCACCTTGCGTACCTCGCCGTGGTAGCGGGGATCGGTACGGCCGGCGGCGAGGGCCTGCTCGACAAGGACGTCGATCGCGATGCCGTTCTCGGCGTGCATCATGATCAACCCCCCGTTGTGGGAGGCCCGTTGCATGGCGCGCAGGATCTTGCCGTCGTCGCTGTAGAAGACGCCGGGGTAGGCCATGAACAGCTTGAAGGAGGTGATGCCCTCCTGGACGAGGAGGTCCATCTCCTTAAGAGAGTCCTCGTTGACGTCGGCGAGGATCATATGGAAGCCGTAGTCGATGGCGCAGTTGCCGTCCGCCTTGGCGTACCAGGCGTCGAGCCCTTCGCGCAGCGCCTGGCCGGGCGACTGGATGGCGAAGTCCACGATGGTGGTGGTGCCGCCCCAGGCCGCGGCGCGGGTGCCGGTCTCGAAGGTGTCGGCGGCGAAGGTCCCGCCGAACGGCATCTCCATGTGCGTATGGCCGTCGACGCCGCCCGGGATGACGTATTTGCCGGTGGCGTCGATGACCCGGTCCGCCGTCCAACTCGCGGCGACGTCGGAGCCGTTGGAGGCGAGCGCGACGATACGGCCGTCCTCGGTCAGCACATCGGCGTGGACCTCGTCGGCGGCGGTGATGACCAGACCGCCCCGGACGAGCGTGCGATTACTCATGTACATGGCCTCCGTGACATGACGGACGTGCGGTGGCTGGACGGACGTGAGACGGCTGGACGGACCCGCGGTGGCTGAACGGCCGTTCGCCGGGCGGGCCGCGGGTGGCCGCCCGTCCGGCGATCGGCGATCGGAGATCGGCGAACTAGACGCTGTCCAGGGCTCGTTCAAGGATCGCCGCGCCCTCTTCGGCCTCCGTGACCGTGAGGGACAGCGGCGGGGCGATACGCAGCACGCTGGTGTCGTGGCCGCCGCCCTTGCCGATCAGCAGACCGCCTTCGCGTGCCGCCTCGGTCACCGCCGCGGCGGCCTCCGGGTTCGCCTCGTCGGTGCCGGGCTTCACGAGTTCGATGCCGATCATCAGGCCGCGTCCGCGCACCTCCCGTACGACGGGGACGCCGGCCCCCGCCGCGCGCAGCCGCTCGATCAGCAGCCCGCCGACGCGACGCGCGTTGCCGGGGAGGTCGTGCTCCAGGAGGTACGCGAGGTTGGCGACGCCCGCCGCCATCGTGACCGGGCTGCCGCCGAAGGTCGAAATGGAGTTGGTGTCCAGGCAGTTCATGATCTCGGCGCGGGCGACGACACCGCCGATGGACATGCCGTTGCCGATGCCCTTGGCGAAGGTGAGGATGTCCGGCGGGCCGTTCTCGGCGTGCGCCTGCCAGCCCCAGAAGTGGTCGCCGGTACGGCCCCAGCCGGTCTGCACCTCGTCGCTGATCCACAGGATGCCGTGCCGGTCGAGCACTTCGCGGAACGCGGCGTACAGCCCGTCCGGCGGCGAGGTGAACCCGCCGACGCCCTGGATCGGTTCGGCGATCAGCGCGGCGGGCGCGCGGGTGTGTCCGAGCAGGTCCTCCAGGTCGGCGACGCACGCGGCGATGAACCGCGCGTCGGACAGATGCGCGTACGGGCCCCGGGTGCGCACCCCGCCGTGCACGTAGAGCGTCTGGAGCGGCGACAGGCTCGTCGGGGACCAGCCGCTGTTGCCGGTGATGGACACGGCGGAGAAGGAGCGGCCGTGGTAGCTGTTGCGCATCGCCAGGATCTGGTTGGAGCGGCGGTAGGCGGTCGCGAGCAGCAGGGCCGTGTCGTTGGCCTCGGTGCCGGAGGTGGTGACGAAGACGCGCGCGTCCGGGATGCCGGAGAGGGCGGCGACGCGTTCGGCGAACTCCACCATCGGGCGGTTGAGGTAGAGCGTGGACGAGTGGATGATCCGCCCGGCCTGCTCGCTCACCGCCTTGGTGACCTCGGGGAGGGCGTGGGCGGTCATGGTGGTGAGGATGCCGCCGAAGAAGTCGAGGTAGCGGTTGCCTTCGGCGTCCCAGACGTGGCGGCCCTCGCCGTGGGTGAGTTCGATGGGCCGCCGGTAGTAGAGGGCCAGCCAGTCGGGCAGGACGGCGCGGTGCCGGCCGTGCAGGTCGGTGGCGGGCAGGCTGATCGGGGCGTCGTGGGAGGGGCCGGCGGCGGACGGGCTCGTGGGCGCTTCGGTCACGGCCGCACCAGCCCCTCGTACGCGTCCGGGCGCCGGTCGCGGTAGAACGCCCACTGCTGGCGCACCTCTTCGATGACCCCGAAGTCCAGGTCCCTGACGACCAGTTCCTCCGCCTTGTCGCTCGCGGTGTCGCCGACCATCTGGCCGCGCGGGTCCACGAAGTACGACGTGCCGTAGAAGTCGTTGTCGCCGTACTCCTCCTGGCCGACGCGGTTGATCGCGGCGATGAAGTACTCGTTGGCGACGGCGGCGGCGGGCTGCTCCAACTGCCACAGATAGCTGGAGAGTCCGCGTGAGGTGGCCGAGGGGTTGTAGACCAGTTCGGCGCCGTTCAGGCCGAGTTGGCGCCAGCCCTCCGGGAAGTGCCGGTCGTAGCAGATGTAGACGCCGATCTTGCCGACGGCGGTGTCGAAGACGGGCCAGCCCGCGTTGCCCGGCTTGAAGTAGTACTTCTCCCAGAAGCCCTTGACCTGCGGGATGTGGTGCTTGCGGTACTTGCCGAGATACGAGCCGTCCGCGTCGATCACGGCCGCGGTGTTGTAGTAGAAGCCCGACTGCTCGACCTCGAAGACCGGCACGACGACGACCATGCCGGTCTCGCGCGCGAGCTCCCGCATCCGGGTCACGGTCGGCCCGTCCGGGACCGCCTCGGCCCAGCGGTAGTGCTCGGGCTCCTGCACCTGGCAGAAGTAGGGGGCGTTGAACACCTCCTGGAAACCGATGACCTTGGCGCCTTGCCGGGCCGCCTCGCGGGCGTGCTCCTCATGCTTGACGATCATGGATTCGGTGTCGCCGGTCCAGGTCGCCTGGACGAGTGCGGCGCGTACGACTCTGGCCACGGGCTGCTCCTTCGGCGGAAGGTCGAGCGTCTGCTGAGCTGTTCGCCCAGCTTCTCGCTGAGCGTGTTGCGGGTGTGCTGCTGCGCGTTCTCCGATTGCGATCCGAGCGCGTTTCCGGGTGCGTTCCGAGCGCTTTCTACGCCCGTAGATACGGTGCGTAGGAGGAGAACCTAAGCCCGCCGTCCCGACGGGGCAAGACCATCGCGGTTAAGCCGCTGAGTCGATCATGATTCGCAACCCGCCCGGGTCAGGCGCCGCCCAGCCCCGCGCCGCGCAGCGCACGGGCGAGATCGCGCTCGTGTCCGGTGGAGACGCCTCGCGCCGCTTCCAGCAGCCACGGGACCAGGCGCGGCGGGTCCACGGCGGCTATGCGCGCGGTGTCGTCGGGCGTACGGGCCCGGACGAAGGCGCCGAGCAGCGCCTGGACCTCCTGGGTGCGCCCCGCGTCGCCGAGGGCGACGACCGCGTGGCCGATGTCCTCGGCGGGCCGGGAGACGCCCTGCCGCAGCAGCACACCGCAGTCGGCGTCGCGGCCGGCCGTGGCGAGCGCGGTCGCCGCCGCCGCGAGCCGGTCGGGCGGCAGGGACGAGACCTCCCACAGCACCGAGGCCCAGTCGGCGCCCAGTTCGGCACGGTGCAGTTCGGCCGCGAGGAAGGGCAGTTGCTCGGCGGGTCTGGCCGCCGCCTCGCAGAGCGCCACGTGAGCCTCACCGCTGCGGCCGGCCGCCCGGAGCCGTACGAGCACGGCCACCGTGTCCAGGGCGGCGCGGCGCGCCTCGGCCTGCTGCCGGGTCAGCCCGCTGTCGGGGCCGTCGGTACGGCCGCGCTCGGAGCCGGGCGAGCCGCCGAAGCGGGCGCCGCGGGGCGGTGCGGTGGCGGCGGGCGGTGTGAGGGACGCGTCCGCCGCGTCGGCCCCTTCGGTGAAGGCGAAGCGCGCGCCTCGCTGTTTGCGCTGTTTACGGCGCTGGCCGGGCACCTGCGCCATCTCCTGCGAGTCCTCGGGGCCGGCGGTGGGGTGCGAGCCGGTGTCCCCCGGGTCGCCCGTGGCACCGGCGCCCCGGCGGCCGTCCGCGCCGCCGCTTCTCTCGCCCGTCCGGCCGGGTTCGGGGCGGAACCAGTCGTCGGGTGCGGTGGGCCGGCCGCCGTCGGGGCGGCCGAAGACCGACTGGTCGTCGGCCACGGGCTCCTCCGCCCGATACCACCCGTCGGCGGCCGTGGGTCTCGCCTCCGGGGAGCCGTACGCCGGGGCGGCGGGTGCCGCGTGCGCGGGCGAGGAGGAGCGCGGGGTGGGCGCGCTGTGCGTGCCGTGGGTGGAGTGCGTGGTGTGCGCGGACGGTGCGTTCGGCGGCCCGGCGACCGCCCCGAGCCGTTCGCGCAGTTCGGCGCAGCGGGCCGTGGCGCGCGCGTAGTCGTCGCGGACCCAGGCCAGGTCGTACTCGAGCTGATCGGCCTCGGGCGATCCCTCGCCGACCAGCCGCAGGCGGCGCATGACCTCATCCGCGCGGCTCGCCGCCGTGGCCTGTTCATGGTGCATCAGCCGCAGCCGCTCGCGCAGCGCGTCGGGGCCGCCGGGGAGCCGGTCGTGGGCGGCGGCGGACGCGGCGTGCAGCCGGCTCGCCCGCGCGGTCTCGCGGTCGACGGGCCGGTTCCCGTGGCTCGCGGCGAGGTCGTGGAGCAGCGACTCCACCACGTCCCAGGGCGGTACTTCGGCACCGTCGAGGCAGGCCCTGAGCCCTTCCGGGTCCCGCTGCCTGAAGACGGCGTACCAGCCGCCGTCCGGGTCGAGGAGCGCCGTCATCCCGCGGAAGTACCGCGCGAAAGCCCCGATCTCCGCAGGAAGTTCATGCCTCGTCATCGCTGTCTTTCCGCCCTTGCCCTGCTGCGCACTGCCGTGAGGGAACCGTCCGGCCCGCCGGCATGAAACCGCAGCCGTGTTACGTGACGGCTACGCGGGATTGTCGCGCACGGTGCGGTGCGATCACTCAAGTATGGGCTCAGCGAGTGGTCGACGTCACGTTTCCCAGATAAAAATCTGGTTAGAGGTCAACCTTGTTGAACAAGTCGGCGCGCCGACGAGGCGTCAGAAACTTACCGCGATCGCCGTATGCACACGCTTCCCACGGCGTACGAGCGCGGCCGGCTTCGCGACGAGCCAGAACTGCCAGGTGTACTTGCGCAGGAGGAGTCTGTCGACCCGGGCGGCCTGCGCGTCGTCGAGCAGCCGGGCCGTGCCCTCGGCGCTCGCCGCGCCCGGCGCGATGCGCCCGCGCGCGGTGCACGCGGTCACGACGACGCGGCTGTTGTCACGGATCCGCTTGACCTTCCAGGAGTCGCTGCGGGTCCAGATGTACAACTGGCCGTCGTCCACGGCGTGCCAGACGGGGGTGTCGACCCCGGTGCCGTCCTTGCGGTATGTGGTGAGGCTGACGTAGCGGCTGCGGCGGAGCGCGTCGAGAGTCACGCCCGCGAGACTACCCGGCAGCACGCCGCACCGATCGATACCGCTCGGTACCGCTCGGTACCGAGCGGTGGGCGAATTCGCCCGGTCAGGCGGGCAAGGGCGAGCAGGCCGTCACGATCTCGTCCATCGACAGCCCCAGCGCCCCGGCCAGCGCCGCGACCGTGAAGAAGGCGGGTGTCGGGGCGCGGCCGGTCTCGATCTTGCGCAGCGTCTCGGGCGAGAGCCCGGCGACGGCCGCGATCTCGACCATGCTGCGGGTGCCGCGCGCCTCGCGGAGCAGCAGGCCGAGCCGCTCGCCGCGCTCGCGCTCTTCTGGAGTCAGGGGGCTGCGTACCATTCCGTCATTGTAATACCGCCATCAACCGGTATAACTGTTGGAAGGCCGGCCCGCCGGGTGGACCACCATCGCGGAGCCGCCGCCCCTGCGGTCCTTCTCCGCCGCCGCCACCCAGCGGCCGTCGGGCAGCCGCTGGACGGCCGTCGCGGCGCCGATCTCGGGGTTGCGGGTGAACGTGTGCCCCAGTGCTTCGAGTTGGGCGCGCAGCGGGCTGTCGTAGAGGCCCGGCTCCAGCTCCGTGGTCGCGCCGTTGCGCTGGCTGGCGCGGGGCGCGGCGATCGCGTCGACCAGCGGCAGACCCCGGTCCAGATGGCCGGTGAGCGTCTGGAGGACGGTCGTGATGATGGTCGCGCCGCCGGGTGAGCCGAGCGCCAGGACCGGGCGGTCGCGCTCGTCCAGCACGATCGTCGGGGAGATGGACGACCTCGGCCGCTTGCCGGGGCCGGGCAGGTTCGGGTCGTGGACGGCCGGGTTCGCGGCGGCGAACGAGAAGTCCGTCAGCTCGTTGTTGAGGAGGAACCCCCGGCCGGGCACGGTGATGCCGCTGCCGCCCGTCGACTCGATGGTCAGCGTGTAGGCGACGACGTTGCCCCACTTGTCGGCGGCCGTCAGATGGGTGGTGTTCTCCCCCTCGTACGTCGTCGGCGCCGCCGTACCGCCCGTCGCGCACGGCACGGGGTTCGACGGGTCCCCGGGCGGCAGCGGGCTCTTGAGGGCCACGTCGTCCTTGATGAGGCATTCGCGCGAGTCGGCGAAGCGCTGCGACAGCAGGGCCTTGGTGGGGACGTCCTCGAAGGCGGGGTCGCCGAGCCAGCGCCCCCGGTCGGCGAACGTGATGCGGCTCGCCTCGATGAAGCGGTGCAGATACGTCGCCTGCGAGGCGCCCGCGAGGTCGGTGCGCTCCAGGATGTTCAGCGCCTCGCCGACGCTCGTACCGCCGGAGGACGACGGTGCCATGCCGTACACGTCGAGTCCTCGGTAGGAGACCTTCGTCGGCGCCTGCTTCTTCGTCCGGTACGCGGCCAGGTCGCCGGTCGTCAGATCGCCCGCCCGGACCTTGCGGGTGGCGTCCGGGTCGACGGGCGGGGTGCGCACGGTGCGCACGATGTCGCGGGCGAGGTCGCCCCGGTAGAGCGCGTCGGTGCCGCGCCGGCCCAGTTCCGCGTACGTACGGGCCAGGTCGGGGTTCTTGAACACCGAACCGGTCACGGGCAGTTGGCCGCCGGGCAGGAACAGCTCGGCGGAGGCCGGGAAGTCGGCGAACCGGGCCTGGTTCGACGCGGTCTGGGAGCGGAACGTCCCGTCGACGGTGAAGCCGTCCTTCGCCAGCTTCTCGGCGGGCTTCAGCAACTCCCGCAGCGACACGCTGCCCCAGGAGTCGAGCGCCCGCTCCCAGGTGGCCGGGGTGCCCGGCGTACCGACACCCAGTCCGCTCGTCATGCCTTCGGCGAAGGGGATCGGCTTGCCGTCCTCCTGAAAGAGGGTGGCGTCGGCGGACCGGGGCGCGGTCTCGCGGCCGTCGACGGTGTGGACGGAGCGGGACTTGGCGTCGTAGTAGACGAAGTAGCCGCCACCGCCGATACCGGCCGAGTAGGGCTCGGTGACACCGAGCGCGGCGGCGGTCGCCACCGCCGCGTCCACGGCGTTGCCGCCGCGTCTGAGCACGTCGAGGCCGGCGGCGGACGCGTCCGTGTCGACGCTCGCCACCGCCCCGCCGTGGCCGACGGCTACCGGCGATTTGACGGGTGCCTTCGGGGGAGTCTTGGCGGGCGCTTCCGTAGGAGGCGCGGCGGAGGAGGACTGCGGCGGCGCGGCGGCGCCGACCGAGAGCATGGCGGCGGCGATTGCCACGACCGAGACGTTGCGTGCGGTGCGTGCGGCGGGGCGGCGCATCTGTACCTCCGGTGTACGTCCGTCCGCGGAGCGTAACTTCACCGCCCACTCCCCGCCAGAAGCACTGGAGGCGGTGTCTTGCCCCGGAGCCCGTGCGGCATGTCCGCGGCGGCGCCGTCCCGCTAACATGCGCGCCCATGACCGACGACATACGCAACATCGTTCTCGGAGTGCTCGCCGCCGGCATCAGCGCCGCTCTCGGCTGGATGGCCCGGACCTATCTCTGGCGCCGCAAGCTGCGCAGGAAGCAGGCGTTCTTCGGGCTGCCCGGCAACTCCGAGTGCCTGCTGGTCGTCAACCGGGAGGCGGGCGGCGACGGTGCCGTCCACCGTCATGACGTCTTCGCGCTGCTGGAGCTGTCCGCGCTGATCAAGGACTGCGGCGCGCACGCGCAGATAGTCCAGCACGACTCCGCGCAGCAGGGTTTCGGGGAGCGTACGGAGTTCTGTCTGGGCGGTCCCGCCTCGAACCGCCGGATGGCGGCCCATCTGTCCTCGCTGCTGCCCGGCGTCAAGATCAACACGGATCCGGATCCGGGCCCGGACCGCGGGGCCTTCCAGATCGGCAGCGAGCGCTACCGCGCGGAGCCGGGTGTGGCGGAGTACGTCATCCTGGCACGGCTGACGGCCGGGCAGGATTCCCGGCCGGTCTTCCTCTTCTGCGGGCAGCGCGCGATCACCAACCAGGCGGCCTCGCGCTATCTGGCCAGGCACCACGCGAAGCTGGCGCGAAAGCATGGCCGCGACTCGTTCTGTCTGCTGCTGAAGGTGGTCAACTCGCAGGCGTACGGCCCCGATGTGGTCGAGCTGGTCTCGGACGTCACCAGGGCGGCTCAGGAGCCCGCTCCGGCCGTGCGCACCTCGCACCGGGCGTCGAGCTGAGGGTGGCCGCGGCGGCGCGGGAGACGAAAAAGAGCGGCACCCTCGTCGTACATGGCGACGACGCGGGCCCGCTCCATGTCGGACACGGCCCTCCCGGCGCGCAGCTGACCTTCTCCCCGGCCACGTCCGACCCATGGTGCCGGTCGGTCCTACGGCGCGAGAAGTGATCTCCGGCTGCTGCCGGAGTGTCCTCCCGCGCAAGGCGGGAGGCGGGCCGTGTCCCTAAGGGCTACCGCGCGTCGGGCGGCGGCGGGACCATCCCCACGGGTGCGGGGCACGGCGGACGCGTACGGACTCCCGGGTGGTGCCCGAGGCCGGCGCGGCATCCGTGGTCTCTGCCGTCGAGACCACCGTCGCCATGGGGATGAACGGCAAATCGTAGTCCAGATCCGGCGCGATGGGTTCGTCCGCGCACCCGAACTCCCGGACCGGGGCATCGGGTCGGCGGTGTGTGGGTCGGTCGTGGAATGAACTGCGGCTTGCGCCGTGGACTGCCCGTCGGACCGTGGTCGACGGCCATACGCTGCCCTCCCCGTTCTCGGCTCTGTCGAGGTCAGCGCAAACTATCCAGCCCGGCAAGGGACTTCACACCCGACACGCATAAATCGGGCATAAGCCGTATTAACGTCCAGGTGGCAGACCCCGGTCACGCCTCGGCCGCCTCCGCGTACACCTGCGACAGTTCGGGCGCGCCGCTGACGGCCCAGTCGAGACCCGCCTCCACGACCTGGATCTCCCGGCCGGAGACGAGCCGCACGACGGGGTGACCGCCGGGCCAGATGTGCCAGGTCGCCCCTTCGACCGTACGCACGATGACCGTACCGAGATAGAGCCCCGCGTCGTTGCCGAGCCAGGGCAGCTCCTCCGGGTCGTCGCGCCAGTGCGGCGGCAGTTGGTCCAGAGCCTCCAACGAGGCCGGGGAATCGTCCAGTTCGAGACCGGACTGCCCTGCCCTCACCCGCAGCAGCTCGCACTCGGACAGCAGCTCGGCCACGCCTTCCGCGTCACTCCCGACGACGGATGCCGACGCCGCCCCCTCATCAGCGCCGTTCCGTTTGCGCCAGTTGTCCAAGAAAGGGATGTTCATACACTCAGCCTGCCATTTCCCCGTACCCGCGCACCTCAGGGCACGCGGGCGGTATCAGAGGCAGAATGCCCGGGGCCAGACCCGACGATGCCGGCCCGGCCTCCGAACATCAGAGGTCGAGATCGACGACGACCGGGGCGTGGTCCGAAGCACCCTTGCCCTTACGCTCCTCACGGTCGACATAACTGTCTTTGACGGCAGCGGTGAAGGGCCCGTTGCCGTAGACGAGGTCGATCCGCATACCCCGGTTCTTCGGGAACCGGAGCTCGCGGTAGTCCCAGAAAGTGTACGGCTGGTCGTACTTGAGCGGTCGCGGCATCACGTCGGACAGACCGCCCTCACGCAGAGCGGCCAGAGCGGCACGCTCGGCGGGGGTGACATGGGTGGCGCCCTCGAACAGCGCCGGGTCCCACACGTCCTGGTCGGTCGGCGCGACGTTGAAGTCGCCGAGCACGGCGAACGGCCCGTCCCCCGCGCTGTCCTCGGCCACCGCCGCGCGCAGCGCATCGAGCCAGCGCAGCTTGTACGCGTAGTGATCGTGCCCGACCTCGCGGCCGTTGGGCACATAGACCGACCAGATCCGCACGCCGCCGCAGGTCGCGGAGATCGCGCGGGGCTCCTCCACGCCCTCGTACTCCGGGCCGCCGGGCAGGCCCTTGACGACGGCGTCGAGACCGACGCGCGAGATCAGCGCCACCCCGTTCCACCTGCCCGTGGCGTTGACCGCGGACTCGTAACCCAGCTCGCGCAGGGCGTCGGAGGGGAACTGCTCCAGGGTGCTCTTGGTCTCCTGGACGCACAGCACGTCCGTGCCGGTGCTCTCCAGCCAGGCCAGCAGACGCGGCAGCCGGGCAGTGATCGAATTGACATTCCAGGTGGCGATGCGCATGGACGACAGCCTATCGGCGAGGTCTGACAGTCGGCGTCGCGACAGCCACCGGGCCGGTGCTCACAGGTCGGTGGCCTCGCCGGGGGCCAGCCTGGCGTGGCCTGAGCCGCCGAGGCGCCCGACATGGCCGTCGTACAGAGGCAGCGCGAGATCGGTGAGCAGCGCGTCGTGGATGTCGAAGGTGCGGCGCGGCTTGACCTCCCGTACGTAGTCGATCACTTCGGAGATCTTGTTCCAGGGCGCGTGCACCGGGAGCATCAGCGTCTCGACGGGGCGGTCGGGGACGGTGAACGCGTCGCCGGGATGGAACAGTGAACCGTCCACCAGATAGCCGACGTTGGTGACCCGCGGCAGGTCGGGGTGGATCACGGCGTGGAGTTCGCCGTGCACCTGTACGTCGAAGCCCGCGGCGGCGAACGTGTCGCCGTGCCCCACGGTGTGCACGCGCCCCGGAAAGGCCGCCGACAGTTGCTCGGCGACACTGCGCAGGGTCCAGATCTCGGTGGCCGGGTCCGCCTCCAGGGCGGCCCGCAGCCTGCCTTCCTCGAAGTGGTCGGGGTGCTCGTGGGTGATGAGGACGGCCTCGGCGCCGAGCGCCGCGTCCTGCTCACTGAAGACGCCGGGGTCGACAACGAGTGTCCGCCCGTCCTTCTCCAGTCGGACGCAGGCGTGGGACTTCTTGGTGAGCTTCACCGTGACCACCTCGTGTCGCGAATTCCTGGACGGGGTTGCGTACGACCACCGGCGCCGCACCCTCCCATGGTCGACATCCGCCACCGCGACGGCAAATGCGAGGGACGGACGGACCCTAGTGGTCGGGGGTGGTCTCCTCCTGGACGACCGCGCCGACGACGCGGAACGCGGCGGTCGCCGCCGGGAAGCCGCAGTAGACGGCCGCCTGAATCAGGACTTCCTTGATCTCGGCCGGCGTCAGGCCGTTGCGCAGGGCGGCCCTGGTCTCGACGGCGAGTTCGTCGAGGTGGCCGCCCACGACGAGGGCCGTCAGCGTCACACAGCTCCGGCTGCGGCGGTCCAGCCCCTCCCTGTTCCAGACCTCGCCCCAGGCGTAGCGGGTCAGAAGCTCCTGGAAGTCGCCGGCGAAGTCGTCCGTTTCGGCCATGACCCGGTCGACATGGGCATCACCCACGACCTCCCTGCGGACCCGCATGCCCGCCTCGTACGGATCCGGGCGTACGGCGGCCACGGCCCGCGGCTGCTCGGCGGAGGTGATCTCGGCGACGGGGGTGGTCATCGGCGACAGGGTCGGCGGTCCCGCGGGCGTCCCCGGGCCCGGGTAGGTGGCCCAGTCGGGCAGCACCGTCAGACCGGTCGAGGTGTCGGAGGGGTTCTGCCAGGCGGTGGAGAAGTGGCGTACGAGCAGGTCCGTGACGGCGGCCGGCTGCTCGACGGGCGCCAGGTGCGAGGCTCCCGGCACCAGCGCGAGCCGGGCGTCCGGTATCCCGGCGACCAGCGTGCGGGCCTCGGCGGGACCGGTGACCTTGTCCTCGGCGCCCACCAGGACGAGCGTCGGCACCCCGATACGGCCCAGCTCCGCGCGTACGTCGAAGGCGGCCAGCGCCTCGCACGCGGCTATGTAGCAGCCCGGGTCGGTGGTGCGGACCATCTGGACCGCCCACTCCACGATCGCGGGCTGCGCGGCGGCGAAACCGGCCGTGAACCAGCGCTCGGGCGCCGAGCGGGCCATCGGGTCGAGACCGTTGGTACGGACGATGACGCCGCGCTGGCGGAACTCGTCCGCCGTACCGAAGCGCGGGGACGAGGCCACCAGCGCGAGCGAGGCCACCCGGTCGGGGCGGCGCAGCGCCAGCTCCGCACCGATCGCGCCGCCGATGGAGCAGCCCGCGTAGCCGAAGCGCTGCACGCCGAGCCCGTCGAGCGTGGCGAGCAGCCGGTCCGCCAGCTCGGGCACACCGGTGGCGGGGTGGGCGGGCGCGCCGCCGTGACCGGGCAGGTCGAAACGGACCACCCGCCAGTGTTTGGCCAGCTCAGGGGTCTGCCTATCCCACATATGCCAGGTCGTGCCGAGGGAGGGCCCCAGGATCAGGGCCGGTGCGTCTTCCGGTCCGTCGACGCGGTATTGCAAGGTCTTCGTGGTCGTCTCGCTCACCCGCTCACGCTCCCACATCCCCCGATCGCGCACGGGAGGGGGTCGGGGGACGCCCACCGGGTGGCGCTGATCAGGGGGTCGTCGTGGTCACGGGGTGGTCGTGGTCACGGAGTCGTCGCGGTCACTGCGTGCTCGTGGGTCACGGGGTCGTCGTGGAGACCACGTACACGCGCGGCATGGCCGGATCGCTCAGGTCGACGGTGATGTCCTGGGTGGGGCGCGGGTCCTTCTGCTTGTGCGTGGTGCCCGACCACACGCGGGTGGGGACGAAGTCCCAGCCGACGGTGCGCGAGTCGCGGGGCGCGATCGTCACCTCGCCCTCCTTGAGCGCCGAGCGGTGCGTGCCCAGCTCGGTGAGGAAGGTGTCGAGCCGGCCGGACGTCACGTTGAACTGCACATACAGACGGCTGGACTTCCAGTTGCTCGTCTCGTAGTAGCGCACGTTCGTGGCACGCCCGGGGATCGGCACCTCGAAGACCCGCTGCTTCATCCGCGACGGCACGGCGTCCGTGAGGCCGGTCGCCGAGGACTCCAGCTCCTTGTCGAGTCCGCTGCGCCTGCTCTGGCCGGCGGAGACCACGAGATAACCGGCGGGGATGCCGATGAGCAGCACGATCACTATCGCCGTCACCCACCGGCGGCGGACCATGTGGCGGTGATTCTCCGGCGGCTTCCCCATCGATTCCGGGGACTTCGACTGGTGGGGCACGGTCATGAGGGCGGTTCCTGGCTGGTGCGGGGGGCGCGGCTGGGGCTCGTACGGGGCTCTCGCGGTGCGTCCGGCGGTCCGGGTGCCTCCGGTGCCTCGCGCGCCCGCGTCCGCGGTTTCGGCTCCGCCGCCGCGGCGGCCTCCTGCCGTTCGCGCACCGCCGCGGCGCGGGACTCCTCGGCCTCGCGCAGCTCCTGCTCCTCGCGCAGGTCCTGCGGCATCCGGCCGGTGCGGATCGCCTCCGCGTACAGCTCGTACCTCTCGTACCGCTCGAGCCTGCGCCGGTTCGCCCGGCGGAAGCGGCGCGCCACGAGCCGGGAGAGGTCGGCCGCGCCGACCATGCCCGCCTCGGGGCCGAGCTGCGCCTTGGCGATACGGGCCTCCGGCCGGTAGCCGCGCCCGGTGAGCTGGCGGCGGAACGCCTCCCTGGCGGGGCCGATCAGCAGATCGTCCGCCGCGCTGACGCCGCCGCCGATGACGAAGCAGGACGGGTCGAGCGCCGCCGCGAGATTCGCGATGCCGACGCCGAGCCACTGGCCGATCTCCTGGAGCAGTTCGACGCACATCGCGTCGCCCTCGCGGGCCAGCTCGGTGATCAGCGGTCCGGTGATGTCGGGGATGTGGCCCTTGACGCGTTCGATGAGGTTGTACGCCACCGGGGAGTCGGCGGCGGCCAGCTCCCTGGCCTCCCTGACGAGCGCGTTGCCCGAGCTGTACTGCTCCCAGCAGCCGCGGTTGCCGCACGGGCAGCGGTGTCCGGCGGGCACGACCTGCATATGGCCGAACTCGCCGGCCACACCGTACTTGCCGCGCTTGACCCGGCCGTCCTCCAGTATGGCGCCGCCGATACCGGTGCCGAGCGTGATCATCACGAGATGGTCCTCGCCGCGTCCGGCGCCGAAGCGCCACTCCGCCCAGGCGGCGGTGTTCGCGTCGTTGTCGACCATCACCGGGACGGCGAGCCGGGAGGAGATCGAGTCGCGCAGGGGTTCGTCGCGCCAGGCCAGGTGCGGGGCGAAGAGGATCTTGGCGCGGTCCGCGTCCACCCACCCGGCGGCGCCGATGCCGACGGCGTGCACGTCGTGACGGTCGGAGAGGTCGAGCACCAGCTCGACGATGGTGTCCTCGACGACCCGGGGGCTCTTGGACTTGTCCGGGGTCTCGGTGCGGATCTTCTCCAGGATGTTCCCGTCCGGGTCGACAACACCGGCCATCACCTTCGTACCGCCGATGTCGATCCCCACGGTGGGCACGCGCGGCGCCGAGGCGTGCGAGCGGCGTTCGCGGGTGCCGACGGTCCGCAGGACGGTGGCGCGCGCGGAGCCGCGGTGGGTGAAGTCACGGTAGGTACTCATCGCACCGGCCCCCTCGTACGTGTCCGTCGGGTCCCGGTAGCCGGGTGGTCGGCAGCCGGGTGGTCGGCGCTGCTACCGGAACGCGGCCTGGGTGCTCGCACGTGTCGTGTCGTCCCTGCGGGTCGGGGGCTCGTCGCGCCGGGTGTCCGGGGCGGCGGCGGTGGACGGTTGTCCACCACCGCCGATTCTGCCACTCGGAGGGTGGGGAGGTCGGTCAGGGCTGCGCCTTGTCCGGGGCACCGCCGCCCGGCACCTCGCCCTTCTCGTCCCCGTCGACCGGATGCCCGCTCCCGTCCACCGGACGGCCACCGAGATGGGCCGGTGCGGGGGCGTTCGCCAGCTCGTGGCTGAGTTCTTCCAGCTCCGAACCGCCCGCCATCTGGCGTGTCAGCTCGTCCAGGGTGATCGATCCCTTGGTGTGGCTGCCCGCCATCACACCGCGCTTGAGCAGCACGAAGCGATTGCCGACGAGATACGCGTGGTGCGGGTTGTGGGTGATCAGGACCACGCCGAGACCCGCGTCGCGCGCGGCGGCCACGTACTTCAGTACGACTCCGGACTGCTTCACGCCGAGCGCGGCGGTCGGCTCGTCCAGGACGAGGACCTTCGCGCCGAAGTGGACGGCGCGGGCGATCGCCACACACTGCCGTTCGCCGCCGGACAGGGTGCCGATGGGCTGGTCGACGTCGCGCAGGTCGATGCCCATCCGCAGCAGTTCCTCGCGGGTGGTGGTGCGCATCAGTTCGACGTCGAGGCGTTTGAAGGGGCCCTTTCCCTTCGTCGGCTCGGAGCCGAGGAAAAAGTTCCGCCAGACGGGCATGAGCGGTACGACGGCGAGGTCCTGGTAGACGGTGGCGATACCGAGGTCCAGCGCCTCGCGCGGCGAGCCGAGCGTCGTCTTCTCGCCGTCGATGAGGAAATCGCCCGCGTCGTGCCGGTGCAGGCCCGCGACGATCTTGATGAGGGTGGACTTGCCCGCACCGTTGTCGCCCAGGACGCAGGTGATTTCGCCCGCGTGCACCTCCAGCGAGACGCCTTCGAGGGCACGGATGTTGCCGTAGTACTTACTGACGTCGTCCAGTTCCACCAGAGGTGTCGTGGTCACCGTGCCGCCGCTGTTCGTGCCGGGCGTGCTGGGCGTGCCTGTCATCGGGTTGCCTCCGCTCGCTTGCGGACCCATGCGTTGAGCAGGGTGGCCAGAAGGAGCATCGCTCCGAGGAAGAACTTGAACCAGTCCGGGTTCCACTCCGCGTACACGATGCCCTTGCTGGTCATGCCGAAGATGAAGGCACCGACCGCGGAGCCGATCGCCGAGCCGTAACCGCCGGTGATCAGACAGCCGCCGATGACCGCGGCGATGATGTAGATCAGCTCGTTGCCGACGCCCTCGCCGGACTGGACGACGTCGAACGAGAAGAGCAGATGCTGGCCGGAGACCCAGGCGCAGAAGCCGACGCCCATGTACAGGCCGATCTTCGTCAGCCGCACCGGGACACCCACGGCGCGGGCGGCCTCGGCGTTGCCGCCGACCGCGAAGATCCAGTTGCCGAAGCGGGTACGGAGCAGGATCCAGGTCGCCAGCGCGACCAGGCCCGCCCACCACAGGATCGTGACCTTCAACTCGACGCTGCCGAGGGTCAGTTCGGAGGCGAAGACCTTACGGGCCGATTCGAAGCCCTGCATGTCGCTGATGCCCTTGGTGGAGACCTTGCCGCTGATCAGCTTCGTCAGACCGAGATTGAGACCGGTGAGCATCAGGAACGTGCCGAGCGTGATGATGAAGCTCGGCAGTTTCGTCCGCGTCAGCATGAAGCCGTTGAACATCCCGATGGCCAGGGTGACCAGCAGGGACACGAACACACCGACCCAGATGTTCGCCGTCATCTGGTAGCTGAACATCGAGGAGATCAGCGCCGAGCTGGTCACCAGCACACCGGCGGACAGGTCGAACTCGCCGCCGATCATCAGCAGTGCCACCGGCACCGCCATGATGCCGATGGTCGACGCCGCGTACAGGACGGTGCCGAAGCTGGACATCTTGAGGAACGAGTCGGCGACGACCGAGAAGAAGAGGAAGACGGCCAAGGCGCCGACGACTGCGCCCAGTTCGGGCCTGCCGAGCAGTCTGCGCAGCGCCGAGTCACCGAGCAGCCGCTCGTCCTTGGCCGGGCCGCCGCCCCTGCCCCCGCCCCCGTCCCCACCGTCGTCCGGCCGGTCCTTCACCGGTGGTGCGGTTGTGGTCATCGGGTCCCCCGCTCCGCGTATTTCTCCAGCTCGGCCGCGTCCTGCTTGTTGATGATCTGCGGTCCGGTGAGGACCGGCAGCCCGCCGCCGAGCGCGTTGGCGTTGTACCGGTGGAGCCAGAGCAGATCGACCGCCTCGTATCCCTGGAGATAGGGCTGCTGATCGACGGCGAAGCCGAGCCGGCCCGCCTTGAGCGAGCCCGCGACCGCCTCGTTGAGGTCGAACGTGTCGATCTCGGCGTCGCTGCCGGCCGTCTCCTTCGCCTTGACGGCGGTGTCCGCGAAGGGCGCGCCGAGCGTCACGACCGCGTCGATGCCCTTGTCGCTCTGGAGCTTCGCCTCGATGGACGCCTGGACGTCGGGCATGTTGGTGCCGTCGACGTACAGATTCTCCATCGTGCCGTCGAAGGTCTTCTTCGCCCCCGCGCAGCGCTGCTCGTGGCCCACGTTGCCCTGCTCGTGCAGAACGCACAGGGCCTTCTTCCTGCCTCGCTTGTCCAGTTCGTCGCCCACGGCCTCACCGGCGATGGACTCGTCCTGGCCGATATGGGTGAGCGCGCCGAACTCCTTCGACTCCTCGGAGCCGGAGTTGACGGTGATCACCGGGATGCCCGCCTCGGTGGCCTTGGCGACGACGTCTTTCATCGCTTCGGGCTTGGCGAGGGTGACGATCAGCCCGTCGACACCCTTGTCGATGTACGACTGGACGAGCTGCGCCTGCTGCTGGCCCTCGTCGCTCTTCGCGTACAGAAAGTTGATGTTGTCCTTGGCCGCGGCCTCCTCGGAACCCTCCTGGACGATGTCCCAGAAGGTGTCGCCGTCTCCCGAGTGGGTGACCATCGCGAAGGTCCACTTCGGTGTGGTCACCGCGGCCTGCCCCCGCGCCTCGGCCGCCGCGGCCCGCTCCTCGGCGCGCTTGCCGCCGGTGCTGCTGCATCCGGCCAGGGACGCCGCCCCGAGAACCACCGCCAGCACCGCGCCGGTAGCGCGTACCCCTGTCCGAACTCTTGCCACGACGCCGTGCCCCTCTTGCCGTACTTCCCGGTACCGCCGGGCGGGGTGTGTCCCGGTCCGGCGGCCCAAGTATCGGTCATGGCTGTTCGGGGCCCGGTCGGCGGGTACGGGCACGTGCATGTCATCGGGAGATGACGGCCGCCTGTCATCGGGTGCCGCGCGCGGTGAACTTCTCCAGCGCGGGGACGTCCTTCTCTGTCACGAGGGCCGGTCCGGTCAGTACGGGCTTTCCGCCGCCGACGACATTGCCGTTGTTCTTGTTGAGCCACAGCTCGTCGACCGCGAGGTAGCCCTGGAGATAGGGCTGCTGGTCCACGGCGAAGCCGATCTCCTTGGCCTTGAGCTGTTTGACCACGTCCTCGTTGAGGTCGAAGGTGTTGATCTCGGCGCTGGAGCCCGCGCTCTCCTTGGCCTTCACGGACGCGGCGGCGAAGGGCGCGCCGAGCGTCACGACCGTGTCGATGTCCTTGGCGCTCTGGAGTTTGGCCTCGATGGACGACGTCGACGCGGGCATGTTGGTGCCCTCGATGTTCAGATTCTCGACGGTGCCCTCGAAGGTCTTCTTCACACCGGCGCAGCGGCCTTCGAGCGAGACGTTGCCCTGCTCGTGGATGACGCAGAGCGCCTTCTTCTTGCCGCGCTTGTTCAGCTCCTCGCCGACCGCCTCACCGGCGATGGCCTCGTCCTGGCCGATATGGCTCAGGGCCCCGAACGGCTCGGAGAACTCGGCGCCGGAGTTGATCGTGACGACGGGGATTCCGGCGGCCGTGGCCTTGGCCAGGACGTCCTTGACCGCCTCGGGCTTGGCGAGGCTGACGACGAGTCCGTCGACGTCCTGGTCGATATAGCTCTGGATCAACTGCGCCTGCTCCTTGCCCTCCTTGTTGGCCGCGTAGAGGAACTGGACGTTGTCCTTTTCTGCCGCGACCTTGGCGCCGCTCTGGACGATGTCCCAGAAGGTGTCGCCCTCGCCGGAGTGCGTGACCATGGCGATCTTCATGCGCGGGGTCTTGGCCGCCGTACCGCTCCCGCCGTCATCGGCCTTGTCCTCGGAGTCCTTGCCGCCGGAGCCACTGCATCCCGCGACGAGGGCGAGCGCGCATGCGGTGAGCAGCGCCGCCGCCGTGCGGCCCGCCGCCTTTCGGTTGGTACGCATGGTGGTTCCGCCTTCTCTCCCGGCCGCCCCGTTGCGGCTGGAGGTGTTCTAACGGCGGTCGCGCGGCCCCGTCAATAGTTTGTCCGAACATTCTTACGACGAACGGGGCGGCCCTATGGTCCTACGGCCGGACGAGGAGCTGGAACTCGAAGACGTAGCGCGAGGCCCGGTAGATGTGCGCGCCGAACTCGACGGCGCGGCCCGTGTCGTCGAACGTCGTGCGCTCCATCGTGAGCAGCGGCCCGCCCGTCGCCTCGTCGAGCTGCCGCGCCTCCTCGGCGTCGGCGGCGCGCGCGCCGACCGACTGGCGCGCGCTGTGCAGCGTGATGCCGACGGCGCGCATCATCCGGTAGAGGCCGGTGGATTCGAGCCGGGCGGTGTCGCAGTCGAGGAGTTCGACCGGCAGATGGTTACGCAGCCGGGCCATCGGTTCGTCGTGGGCGTACCGGAGCCGTTCGATGAGCCGTACGTCCGCCCCTTCCGCGACGCCGAGCGCGGCGGCGACCCGGGCGGTGGCCGGTTCGACGGTGTTGCGCAGGACGCGGGTGGCGGGGCGCTGGCCGGCCGCCTCCAGATCGTCGTAGAGGCTGCTCAGCTCCAGCGGACGTCTGACCTGGCTGTGCAGGACCTGGGTGCCGACGCCCCTGCGGCGTACCAGCAGGCCCTTGTCCACGAGTGTCTGGATGGCCTGGCGGACGGTGGGCCGGGAGAGTCCGAGCCGGCCGGCCAGCTCGATCTCGTTGCCGAGGAGGCTGCCGGGCGCGAGTCCGCCCTGTTCGATGGCCGCCTCGAGCTGCTGCGACAACTGGAAGTAGAGCGGGACCGGGCTGGTGCGGTCGACACCGAGCTGGAGCGCGGCGGCCCGGGGGGCCGACCCGCTCGGCTGCTCTGGTTCCGGCTGCTTGGGCACGGGGGGAGCGTAGCCCCGTGAGATGTTGACGGAAAGTCCCGTCGTTCGGTTGTCAGGACAACCGAAGCGCACGGTCGGAGACCGACGCCTTCCGGACAGAGATCATCGCAAAGATCATCAACGGGTCCAAATGTCAGGACAAACGCTTGACACGATGACAGCGCGAAGGCCACCTTGGGGGCCATGCGCATCGGACTCATCGGCACAGGCCGGATCGGCACCTTCCACGCGGAGGCGCTGAGCCGCCATCGCGAGGTCGGCTCCCTGGTCGTCGCCGACACGGACGCGGCTCGCGCCGCACAGGTCGCCGACCGTACGGGCTCGACGGCGGCCCCCTCGGTGGACGAGGTCTTCTCCTGGGGCGTGGACGCCGTCGTCATCGCCTCGGCCACCTCCGCCCACGCCGATCTGATCGGCCGCGCCGCGCGGGCGGGGCTGCCCGCCTTCTGCGAGAAGCCGATCGCGCTGGACCTCAAGGGCACGCTGAGCGCGCTGGACGAGGTCGACACCGCCGGCACCGTCCTCCAACTGGGCTTCATGCGCCGCTTCGACGCCGGTTACGGCGCGGCCCGCGATCTCGTACGATCCGGCGCGCTGGGCCGGCTGCACACCGTCCGGGCCATCACCTCCGACCCGGCGCCGCCGGCCGCGGAGTATCTGCCGCTGTCCGGCGGGCTCTACCGGGACTGTCTGGTCCATGACTTCGACATCATGCGCTGGGTCACCGGGCGCGAGGTGGTTGAGGTGTACGCGACCGGTTCGGACGCCGGTCCCCCGATGTTCCGCGCGGCCGGGGACATCGACACGGCCGCCGCCGTCCTCACCCTGGACGACGGGACGCTCGCCACCGCCACGGCCACCCGCTGCAACGGCGCGGGGTACGACGTACGGATGGAACTGGCGGGCGAACTCGACCAGTTCGCGGTCGGCCTGGACGACCGTACGCCGATCACCTCGACCGAACCGAAGGGTCCGCCGCGCTGCGACAACCCGTGGCCGGGCTTCCTGGAGCGGTTCGCCCCGGCGTACGAGGCGGAGCTGGACGCGTTCATCCGTGTCGTGGGCGGCGAGCTGGAGAATCCGTGCGACGGCCACGAGGCGCTGCACGCGCTGCGGATCGCCGAGGCGTGCGAGCTGTCCCGGCGCGAACACCGCCCGGTGCGGCTGGACGAGATCCCGGGCGGCTGAACCCGTCCGGCGGTCGAGCACGTCCGGCGGTTGAGCACGTCCGGCGGTTGAGCACGTCCGGCGGTTGATCACGAACCTCAGGCCGGCTTCTGTACCGGCAGTACCGTGCCCTGCGCCACCGCGCACAGGGTCCGCGCCCCGTCCTGCGCGACCGTGAACAGATCGCAGCGCACCGTCGCCTGCCGCCGGCCCGCGTGGACGACGGACGCGCGGGCGAGAAGTGTGCGGCCGGTGCCGGGGCGCATGTACTGGATGGAGAAGCCCGCCGTCAGCACGGCGGGACCGAGCACCGAACCCGCCGCGAACGTGATGCTGTTGTCGGCCGCGTACGCCAGCACGCCGCCGTGCAGATAGCCGTTCTGCTGCTGAAGGTCCTCGCGGATGTCCAGCTCCAGCTCCGCCTCGCCGTCACCGAAGACCATCACCCGGGTACCGAGCAGGCGGCTGAAAGGCTGCCCGTCCAGCACCTTCCGCGCCAGGACAATGTCGAACTCCTGCATGGTCAGACTCCTCCGAACGTACCCGCGCGGCACCCCGCGCCCTGCCTACCACCGCACCGGCAGACCCCGCACCCCACGGATCAGCATTCCGGGCAGCCAGTCCAGCGGCCCCGTGTCCGGGTCGAGGGTCAGATCGGGGCAGCGTTCGAGGAGGGTACGGACCGCGATCCGGGCCTCCAGGCGCGCGAGCGGCGCGCCGAGGCAGTGGTGGATGCCGTGCCCGAAGGCGAGATGTCCGTGGTTGCGGCCCTTGGCACCGGTCGCCGTGGCCGTCGCCGTACGCCGGATGTCGAAGCGGTCCGGCTCCGGGTAGCGCGCGGGGTCGCGGCCCGCCGCGCCGAGGCCGACCAGCACCGTCTGCCATGCCGGGATGACCGTGTCGCCGACGGTCACGGGCTCGCCGGTGAAGCGGACGGTGCCGTTCATGACCGGTCCCTCGTAGCGCAGCATCTCTTCGATCGCGCCGTCGAGTAGCCCGAAGTCGTCGCGCAGGGCGGCCAGTTGGTCGGGGTGGCCGAGCAGGGCGCGTACGCCGTTGGTGATGAGATTGACCGTCGTCTCATGACCGGCGATCAGCAACAGGTAGGCCATGGCGCGCAGTTCGGGGGCGGAGAGCCGGTCGCCGTCCTCGGCGCGGGTGCGCAGCAGGGCGGAGAGCAGGTCGTCGGAGGGGCCCGCGCAGCGCTTGTCCTCGATCAACTCGTCGAAGTAGGCGCCGAGTTCGTGGACGGCTGTGTACTCGCCCGCCGACTCGGCGGGGGCGACGATCTCCGTCGACCAGGTGCGGAAGACCGCGCGGTCGGCGGCGGGCACACCGAGCAGTTCGCAGATGACGGTGATGGGCAGGGGATACGACAGCGACTCGACCAGGTCGCCTTCGCCGGCCGGGAGCATGGCGTCGATCAGCTCGTCGGTGAGGCGCTGGATCCGCTCGCGTAATCCGGCGACCCTGCGGGCGGTGAACTCGCGGGCGACGAGCTTGCGCAGCCGGGTGTGGTCCGGCGGGTCGACCACCAGCAGATTCGGTCCGATGACCCGTTCGTCCAGCATGCTGCCGCCCACCGTGGCCGGTGACTTGGCGAGCCGGTGGTCGGCCAGCGCGGCGCGCGCCTCCCGGTGCCCGACGATCAGCCAGAGCCGGTCGCCCTGTGGCGTACGAACCTCATGAACCGGCCCCGACTCGCGCAGTTTCGCGAGATACGGGTACGGATCCGCGGTGAAGTCGGGCCCGTACGCGCCCAGATCGACAACAGTCATCACGTCAGGTTACGTCGCTCCGGCGTACGCCGCCGAATCCGCGGCATGGCGTGACCTATCAGTCGCTGTCCGTCACCAGTTCCGCGTCGTGCACCAACAGGGCGATCTGTACACGGTTGTTGAGGCCGAGCTTGGCCAGGATGCGGGACACGTGCGCCTTGACCGTGGGGACGCTCATGAACAGTTCCGCCGCGATCTGCGCGTTGGAGCTGCCGCGCCCCACGGCGAGCGCCACCTCCCGCTCGCGCTCCGCGAGCCGGGTCAGCCGGTCGGTCGCCGTGTCCTTGCGTACGCCCGTGGGCGCCCCCGCGACATGGTGCATCAACTGGCGGGTGACCGCCGGGGAGAGCACGGGCTCGCCCGCCGCCACCTGCCGTACCGCCGCGACGATCTCGGCCGGCGGTGTGTCCTTCAGGACGAATCCGGCGGCGCCCGCGCGCAGCGCCCGCAGCACCTGCTCGTCGGCGTGGAACGTGGTCAGGACGATGACTTCGGGCGCGCCCGCGCGCGCCCGCAGTCGCTCGGTGGCGGTGAGACCGTCCATGACGGGCATCCGGATGTCCATGAGCACGACGTCGGGCGTGCGTTCACGCACGAGCGCGTCGACCTCGGAGCCGTCGGACGCCTCCCCCACGATCTCGACGCCGTCCGCGCCGCCCAGCATGAAGGTGAGTCCCGCGCGTACGAGGGGGTCGTCGTCGACGATGAGCAGCCGGATGATCGATGTCGTCATGCGGACCACGGTAGCCAGGCCCGGAGGGCGAATCCGCCGTCGTGGGTCGGACCGTGCTCGAACCGGCCGCCGGCCAGGGTGGCGCGTTCGGTCAGTCCGATCAGTCCCTGGCCGGATCCCGGCACATGCGGGACCGGTCCGAGGGGCGCCTCGTTGCGTACCTCGACGGTGAGCCCGTCCCCCGGGCCGCCGCTCACCAGGACGGTCGTGCCGGTGCCGGGCGCGTGCTTACGGGCGTTGGTCAGGCCCTCCTGCGCGATGCGGTAGGCGGTACGGCCGGTGGTGGACGGTACGGCCGCCGGGTCGTCGACGCCGCTGTCGAGCGTGACCTTCATCCCGGCGTCACGGGACTCGGCGACCAGGGCCTCCAGGGTGACGAGCGTGGGCTGCGGACGCTCGCCGTCGTCGCCGGGCGCGCGCAGCACGCCGATGATCATGCGCAGGTCCTGAAGCGCCTCGTGCGAGCTGTCACGGATCACACCCGCCGCCCTGGCCACCTCGGCGGGCGGCGCGTCGGGCCTGAACTCCAGAGCGCCCGCGTGGACGCTGAGCAGCGTCAGCCGGTGGGCCAGCACGTCGTGCATCTCGCGGGCGATGGCCTCGCGGGCGAGGCGCTGCGCCTGCTCGGCCCGTAGCGCCGCCTCGTTCTCCGCCCGGACGGCGCGCTCGCGCAGCGCCACGACCAACTGGCGGCGCGAGCGTACGAGCATGCCCCAGGCGAGTACGAGCAGCATGAGCAGCACGCCGAGGATGATCGCTATCAGATGGGACGTGGTCGGGTCCGGGCGCAGATACGCCTGGCCGATCACGCTCGCCAGACCCAGGGCGGCGACGAGGGCCACGGGCTTGAACGGCCGGTGGATGGCCAGGCTGAAGACGGCCACCAGGGCGGCGCCGCCCGCCGTCGGCGACACGACCTGCACCAGGCAGAGGCCGACGGCCAGAGCGACCGGCCGCCGCCGCCGTACCCAGAGCGTGCCGCAGGCCGCCAGGCCGATCAGAATGTCGGCCAGAAGAAGGGTGTCGCTGTTGCCGGCCTGGTCGGCCGCGTCCAGGGCGACCATGCCGATGAAGACGGCGAAGACGAAGGCGGTCAGGTCCACGACCCAGTCACGCACGGTACGCCGGGGCCGTCGCCCGCCCCGTTTCCCGGCGGGCCCGGGGTCGGCGGGTGCCGCCATGGCCGAAGGCAGCAGCCAGGGGTATTCCGTACGCGTCATACGACCAATCTATGCAGGTGGGAAACCGAACGCCGCCTGGTGCGAGGAGACCGCTACCAAAGTCACGGGGCGATCGACCTAGGGCGGTAGGTGCAGCCCGTCCGGCGATTGAGGACAAGCCCGGCCCCCGCACCGGGCCGTCGTCGTCCGATTCCCGCCGGTGGCGCGGGTGCGCGGCCGGTTTGATCGAGGTCATCGGCAGCACCCACCCATCGCCCGCCGTCGCGGGCGATCGACCGAAGGACGCACCACATGTCTGTAACGAGTTCCGCGCTGGTCACCGGCGGCAGCCGGGGAATCGGGGCGGCGATCGCCGTGCGGCTCGCCCAGGAGGGCGCGGACGTCGCGATCACCTACGTCGCGGACGAGAACGCCGCACGGGAGGTCGTACGGAAGATCGAGGCGACCGGGCGGCGCGGCCTCGCGCTGCGCGCCGACGCGGCCGACCCCGATGAGGCGGTGAGCGTGGTGGAGCGGGCCGTGGCGGGTCTCGGCGGGCGGCTCGACATCCTCGTGAACAACGTCGGGATCGGGTTGCTGGGTCCGCTGGACTCCTTCCCGGTGGCCGATGTCGGCCGACTGCTGGCGGTGAACGTTCAGGGCGTCTTCCTCACCACGCAGGCCGCGGCGACGAAGCTCGTACGCGGTGGCCGCATCATCACCATCGGCAGTTGCATGGCCCAGCGGGTGCCCGGCCCCGGCGGCACGCTCTACGCGACGAGCAAGTCCGCGCTGATCGGGCTGACCAAGGCGCTGGCGCGGGAGCTGGGCGAGCGGGGGATCACGGCGAACATCGTCCACCCGGGTCCGATCGACACGGACATGAACCCGGCCGACGGCCCGTACGCGGCGGGTCAGAGCGCGTTGACGGCGCTCGGCCGGTTCGGGTCCGCCGACGAGGTGGCGTCGATGGTGGCGTTCCTGGCGAGTGACGAGGCGGCGTATGTGACGGGCGCCGAGTTCTCGGTGGACGGCGGGCACGCCGCGTAGGTCGTGTCTTCGAAGTAGCGCCGTCCGCCCGTGGGGGGCGGGGCCCGCGCCCGCCGCGGAGCGGCTGATGTCGGACCGGGGCGGTCAGCCGCCCAACTCCCGGTGGCGCACGGCCAGTCGGGCCGCACCCTCGTCGGTGAGCGAGCCGAAGAGGCGCAGTCGGGAGATGCCGCCGTCCGGGAAGATGTCGATCCGGACCTGACGGGCGGTCACGGGGCGGTCGAGGACGAAGCGGTGGTTGGTGTCGGGCTGGAGGCGGGTACGGGGCAGGATCTCGGTCCAGCCCGCCGCCCGCGCGCCGGATCCCGGCTCACCGTCGCGTACCGAAAGTGCCGCCCAGCCCGCCGAGTTGCCTTTCAGATACGCCGTGTCGATCTCGACGGCCCGGATCTCGGAGCGCTCGGCCAGCTCGTAACGGATCCAGTCGTTGCCCTTGTCGCGGCGGCGGCGCGTCTCCCAGCCGTCGTCCATCCGGTGCGAGCGGCCGGGCTGGACGGTGTGGGTGGCCGGTGAGTAGAAGCGGTCGGAGGCGTCCTCGACCCGGCCGCCGTTCTCCAGGGCGACGAGGTCGAACGTACCGAGCGCGGCGAGCCACCCGGGGTCGGGGGCGACCTCGCCGTACACCCGCAGGCGCGCGATGCCGCCGTCCGGATGCTGGTTGACCCGCAGATGGGTGAAGCGCTTCTCGGTGCCGACGCTGAACCCGTTGGCCGCGTGGCCGCCAACGGCCGTACGCGGTACGAGAGTTGTCCACGTCACCTCGTCGGCGAGCAGATCGTCCGGGGACGGGGAGCCGGGCACGGACGTCGCCTCGACGGACACGGCCTGCGGGTAGTTGCCACGGAAGTGGGCGGTGTCGACCACGATGCCGCGTACGACGCCGGGAGCGCCGAGCCGGACGAGGGCCCAGTCGTGGTCCTCGTCGGCGGGGTGCGGCCGGGCCGCGGAGGCGCCGCGTCTGCGGCGGGTCTCCCAACCGTCCATGATCTTGCCCTTGTGTCCGAAGCGCTCCGGGTCGAACTCGGCGGGGCCGGGCTTCAGCAGATTCTCGCGCTGGGCGAAGAACTCGTCGTTGGCGGCGATGACACCGGCGCCGAGCCTGCGGTCGGCGAGGTCGACCAGGTGGGTGAAGGGGAGGTCGGCGGAGCGGTAGTCGGCGTACGGGTCGCCGCCCCCGTACGGGCTCGCGTCACCGGTGAAGGAGGGAACCCCGGAAGAGGGCCCGGTCAAGGGGCTTGTGGGCACGGTCAGTTGTTCCTTTCGAGCAGTCGGCCGGAGGGTTCGGCGATGGCTCCGTCGGCGACGATCCGCCGGCCGCGCAGCCAGGTGGACCTGACGACGCCGGACAGCGTCCTGCCCGCGTACGCGGTGACGCGGTTGCGGTGCTGGAGCGTGTCGGGGTCGACGGTGAACGATTCGTCGGGCGCCAGGACCGCGAAGTCGGCGTCGCGGCCCGCCTCGATGGCGCCCTTCCTGTCGAGCCCGGCCAGCGCGGCGGGGCCCGTCGACATCCAGCGCGCCACGTCGTCCAGGGAGTGACCGCGCCGGCGGGCCTCGGTCCAGATGGCGGGCAGCCCGAGCTGGAGGGAGGAGATACCGCCCCACGCGGTCGCGAAGTCCGAGGTCTTGAGGTCGGTGGTGGAGGGCGAGTGGTCGGAGACGACGCAGTCGATCGTCCCGTCGGCCAGTCCCTGCCAGAGCGCGTCCTGGTTGGCCGCCTCGCGGATGGGCGGACAGCATTTGAACTCGGTCGCGCCGTCCGGGACTTCCTCGGCGGTGAGGGTGAGGAAGTGCGGGCAGGTCTCGACGGTCAGCCGGACGCCGTCCCGCTTGGCCTCGGCGATCAGCGGCAGCGCGTCGGCGGACGACAGATGCAGGACGTGGACGCGGGCGTCGAGCCTGCGGGCCGCCGCGATCAGGCCCGCGATCGCGGCGTTCTCGGCGTCGCGGGGCCGGGAGGCGAGGAAGTCGGCGTACTTGGCACCGGCGCGCTGCGGGGCGGCGGTCAGTTCGCCCGGGTCCTCGGCGTGCACGATGAGCAGCCCGCCGAAGGCGGTGATCTCGGCGAGCGACCGGTCGAGCCCCGCCGCGTCCAGCTCGGGGAACTCCTCGACACCGGACGGCGACAGGAACGCCTTGAAGCCGAACACCCCCGCGTCGTGCAGGGACTTGAGGTCCTGGACGTTGTCGGGCAGCGCGCCGCCCCAGAAGCCGACGTCGATGTGCGCCTTACGGCCGGCGACCTCCCGCTTGATCCGCAGATGGGCCGTCGTGGTGGTGGGCGGCAGGGAGTTGAGGGGCATGTCGACGAGTGTGGTGATGCCGCCGGACGCCGCCGCGCGGGTCGCGGTCCAGAAGCCCTCCCACTCGGCGCGGCCGGGGTCGTTCACATGGACGTGGGTGTCGACCAGGCCGGGCAGGACGACGTCGTCGCCGACGTCCACCGGTCGGGCGCCGGGCGGTAGTTCGGAGCCGTACACCGTCTCGTACGGGAGCACGGCCGCGATCGTGCCGCCGGCGACGGCGATGGACGCGGGGCGGGTGCCCTCGGGGGTGACGACGCGTGTCGAGCGCAGCACCAGGTCCACGTTCCGGTCCAGGTCGGTCACCGGCAACCCTCTCTTCCGTCGTCACGTCCAAGCGAGAAATTCAACGAACTGTTGAAGGAGTCTTCATGCCGGACCGGGGTCCGTCAAGGCCGCTCCGCCCGGAACGGGCGCGCTGCACTACACTGAGGTACTTCCACACAGCGAAAACAAACTTTCATCAGACAGAAGCCGACCCTCCCGCCCACCGTACGGACCGATCACGGCGGGTGACGGTCGACACCCGGACAGACACCCCCTGACCGGCGAATACATCGCACGGACCGGCCCACCGGTCCGCCGGGCAACCGGTCCGCCGACCGGTAAACTGCTGACTCGCCCGTCCGTCGCCCCTACGCACCGACCCGTCGTCCCGTCGCCCCTACGCCCGAAAGGACCGTTGTCGTGCCGACGTCCAGCGCCGCCAGCGCCAGCGCCACCGACGCCGCCAAGCCCGCATCCGCGAGCGGCGGCGTCCAGTCCCTCGAGCGCGCCTTCGATCTGCTGGAGCGGATGGCGGACGCGGGCGGCGAGGTCGGTCTGAGCGAACTGTCGGCCAGCAGCGGACTGCCCCTGCCGACCATCCACCGGCTGATGCGAACGCTCGTCGCCTGCGGTTACGTACGCCAGCAGTCGAACCGCCGTTACGCGCTGGGCCCGCGCCTCATCCGGCTCGGCGAGTCGGCGTCGCGGCTGCTCGGCACCTGGGCGCGGCCGTATCTGGCGCGGCTGGTCGAGGAGACCGGCGAGACGGCGAACATGGCGCTGCTCGACGGCGACGAGATCGTGTACGTCGCCCAGGTGCCGTCCAAGCACTCGATGCGGATGTTCACCGAGGTCGGCCGGCGGGTGCTGCCGCACTCCACGGGTGTGGGCAAGGCGCTCCTGGCGCACGCGCCGGCGGACGAGGTGCGGGCGCTGCTCGCGCGTACGGGGATGCCGGCGGCCACGGAGAAGACGATCACGACGCCGGACGGCTTCCTCGAAGCGCTGGAGACGGTGCGCGCGGCCGGCTACGCGGTGGACGACAACGAGCAGGAGATGGGGGTCCGCTGTCTGGCGGTCCCGGTCCCCAACTCGCCCACCCCGGCGGCGATTTCGATCTCGGGGCCGGCCGGGCGGGTCACGGAGACGGCCACCGAGAGGATCGTGCCGATCCTTCAGGAGGTGGCGCGGGATCTGTCCGAGGCGCTGGCGAGCACAGCGGCGACAGGCACTGCGGGGACGACGGCGGGGACGACGACAGGGACGACGGCGACGACACATCAGCAGCAGTCGTGAGGCCCGGGGGGCCCGAGCGTCGTACGTCCCAATCCCCTGGGGCGTACGGCGCTCGGGCCCCTCGGCCGTGGCACGCGTGCCTGCTACCTGTACCTGGTACGTGGTACGTGGTACCTGAAGGGTCAGGTCGACAGCGCCCGGCCCCGGTCGTACTCGGTGCGTACGTCAGTGTCCTAATTCTCCGAAGAGGTCGACCGCCTTCCTGACATCCATCAGGGTGGGCGCCAAGGCGCTCACCGAGCCGATCGAGCCGACGATCAGCAGCAGCGAGCGACGCATCCGCCGGATCTCCGGATCGCCTCCCGCCACCATCTCCGCCAGCGCGGCCAGTTCTTCTTCCGCGATTCCTCTGTCCCTGAACTCACTCGGATACGCCGCGAGTTCACGTCTGAGCCGGCCCACGGTGAACCGCAGGCCGGTCAGTCTTGGATCCTCGCCATTCTCTGTCACTCGCGTATGCCCCACGCTCCGCAACAAAGTTCTCCCCCTCACGCGCCATCGTGCATATGCCTTCGGCAGGGTGCTTGTC
Source organism: Streptomyces sp. NBC_01506 (assembly GCF_045040295.1). Taxonomy (NCBI): domain Bacteria; kingdom Bacillati; phylum Actinomycetota; class Actinomycetes; order Kitasatosporales; family Streptomycetaceae; genus Streptomyces; species Streptomyces sp. NBC_01506. The sequence continues at coordinate 1,527,980 of NZ_CP109422.1, forward strand.
CCTCCGGCGCCTCCCTTTTCGCATGCCCGGCGCCGCGAGACGCGGGCCAGTAAACGCCACTTGGACGGCCGCGCGCCACCAGATGGACAATATTCAACTTGTTCAACTGACGTATCGCCAGGTCGGAGCCCGGCAGCAATCTGACGGACCGTCCGATATGCGGCGCGCGGGCGGGGCGAGCGGGCGCGCGAGGTGGCCCGTGCGATAGGGAGAACCCATGGACGAGAACGATCACGGAGAGTCGCCGGTCGCGGGGCTGCTGCTCGCGGCGGGCGGCGGACGGCGGCTGGGCGGGCGGCCGAAGGCGCTGCTGCCGTACCGGGGGCGCCCGCTGGTGGAGCACGCGGTGCGGTCGCTGCGGGAGGGCGGCTGCGAGCCGGTGCATGTGGTGCTCGGCGCCGCCGCCGACGAGGTGCGGGCCCGCGCCGTACTGCCGGGCTGTGTCCTGGTCGACAACCCGCGGTGGGCGAGTGGCATGGGCTCGTCGCTACGGGCGGGCCTGGCCTCGCTGGCGGCGGACCCCGCACCCTCGGCGGTGGACCCCGCACCCCGCGGCGCCCTGGTGATGCTGGTGGACCAGCCGGGGATCGGTCCGGCGGCGGTGGCGCGGATGCTGGCCGCGTACGACTCCCCCGGCACACTCGCCGCCGCCTCCTACGGAGGTGAGCGCGGCCATCCGGTGCTGTTCGGCGCGGACCACTGGGCCGAAGTGGCGGCGGACGCGACGGGCGATCAGGGGGCACGCGGATATCTGCGGTCCCACGCGCGGGACCTCGTCCTGATCGAGTGCGGGGATGTCGCGGAGGCGTACGACATCGACACGGAGGAGGATCTGTCGCACCTTGAGTGAGAGCCCTGGCACTGAGCGCCGTGGTGTGTCGAACCGAAGAATCTCGACATCAACAAACCATTGAAGTTCCACCATGAGAAAACTACTATCCACAGGTCAGAAGCGCCCGATCCACCGGAAGGCGCCCGTGACCGCAGTCCGGAGCCCCGGCACCCAGTGCCGCCAACGGTGAGCCGGCGGTCGCCGGGCACCGCCCGTAAGGAGTGACAGCTCATGTCCGCACCAGCGCCGTCCCCGCTGGCCGTCGTCGATGCCGACACCCTGCCCCGGCAGGACGAGGTCCTTGACCAGGCGGCTCTCGCCTTCGTGGCCGAGCTGCACCGGCGGTTCACCCCCCGCCGTGACGAGCTGCTGCTCCGCAGGGGCGAGCGCCGCGCGGAGATCGCCCGTACGTCGGCGCTGGACTTCCTCCCCGAGACCGCCGCCGTACGCGCGGACGACTCGTGGCGGGTCGCGCCCTCCCCGGCCGCGCTGAAAGACCGCCGGGTGGAGATCACCGGGCCGACCGACCGCAAGATGACCATCAACGCGCTCAACTCCGGCGCGCGGATCTGGCTCGCGGACTTCGAGGACGCTTCGGCTCCCACCTGGGAGAACGTCATCACCGGCCAGCTCAATCTGATGGACGCCTATGCGCGGAAGGTCGACTTCACCGACCCGGTGTCCGGCAAGTCGTACGCGCTCAAGGCCGCCGGTGAACTCGCGACGGTCGTCATGCGCCCGCGCGGCTGGCATCTGGACGAGCGCCATCTGACGTTCGAGGGCCGCGCGGTCCCCGGCGCGCTGGTCGACTTCGGCCTCTACTTCTTCCACAACGCCCGGCGGCTCATCGAGCTGGGCAAGGGCCCGTACTTCTATCTGCCGAAGACCGAGTCGTATCTCGAAGCGCGGCTGTGGAACGACGTGTTCGTCTTCGCGCAGGACTACGTGGGCATCCCGCAGGGCACCGTCCGCGCGACCGTACTGATCGAGACGATCACCGCGGCGTACGAGATGGACGAGATCCTGTACGAACTCCGCGACCACGCCTCCGGGTTGAACGCCGGCCGCTGGGACTACCTCTTCTCGATCGTCAAGAACTTCCGTGACGGCGGCGCCAGGTTCGTGCTGCCGGACCGCAACGCGGTGACGATGACAGCCCCGTTCATGCGCGCGTACACCGAACTGCTCGTCCGCACCTGCCACAAGCGCGGCGCGCACGCCATCGGCGGCATGGCGGCCTTCATCCCCTCCCGGCGCGATCCCGAGGTCAACAAGGTGGCCTTCGCGAAGGTCAAGGACGACAAGGACCGCGAGGCGGCGGACGGCTTCGACGGCTCCTGGGTCGCCCACCCCGACCTGGTCCCGATCGCGATGGCCTCCTTCGACGCCGTGCTGGGCGAGCGGCCCAACCAGAAGGACCGACTGCGCGAGGACGTCTCGGTGACGGCGGCCGAACTGATCGCGATCGACTCCCTGGACGCCGAGCCGACCTACCAGGGGCTGGTCAGCGCGGTCCAGGTCGGCATCCGCTACATCGAGGCGTGGCTGCGCGGCCTCGGCGCGGTCGCCATCTTCAACCTGATGGAGGACGCGGCGACGGCCGAGATCTCCCGCTCCCAGATCTGGCAGTGGATCAACGCGGGCGTCGTCTTCGAGAACGGCGAGAGCGCCACCGCCGACCTCGCCCGCAAGATCGCCTCCGAGGAACTGGCCGCGATCCGCGCGGAGATCGGCGAGGAGGCGTTCACGACGGGCAAGTGGCAGCAGGCCCACGATCTGCTGCTGACGGTGGCGCTGGACGAGAACTACGAGGAATTCCTGACACTCCCGGCCTACGAGCAACTGCGGGGCTGATACGGGGAGTTCACCGCCCGGCATCGCACTCGCCGCCCCGCGCACACCGCACCCCCGGCCCGTCTGTGGCGCCGGGGGTGCGGCGCGTGTCCGGCGGATGTCCGGCAGGCGGGTTACAGCGTCTTCAGGCGTGAAACTTATTGACGCTCCGGCGCATTGGCGCAGCTCACGCCGGGCGCCAGAGGACTACACCACGGGCCGTTCCCGTGCCCCCTTTACGCGCGTAGTTGACGCGTGCGTTACTCGTGTCGTGTCCATGGCACTCGGTGACGAGGACCGGACACCCCCACCCCCACCATGTCCCGGAGGCAGTCATGCCCCAGCACAGCTCTCCGTTCCGACGAATCATCAGATCGAGGGGCGCCCAGGTCTCAGGCGTTCTCGGCACCGTCGCCACGCTGCTCATCACCGGCGCGGGACCGGCCGCCGCCGCACCCCCCGGCCCCGACGAGACCGTACGGCCGGGCCAGGCGTGGATGGGCGCGGGAACCCGTCTCGAGCAGGGCCCCACGCCCGGCCCGACACCCATGGACACCAGCGGTGTGCAAGGCATCGACGTGTCCAACTGGCAGGGCGTGATCAACTGGACCTCGGTGAAGGCCGCGGGCATCGACTTCACCTACATGAAGGCCACCGAGGGCACGAACTTCAAGGACGCCCGCTTCAACGCGAACTACACCGGCTCCTACAACGCGGGCCTGATCCGCGGGGCGTACCACTTCGCCCGCCCGAACTCCTCCAACGGGGCCACCCAGGCCAACTACTTCGCCAGCAACGGCGGCGGCTGGTCCAAGGACGGCAAGACACTCCCGGGCGTTCTCGACATCGAGAGCAACCCGTCGGGCGCCTCCTGCTACGGCCTGTCCACCACCCAGATGCGCACCTGGGTCAACGACTTCTACAACACCTACAAGGCCCGCACGGGCCGCGACGTCGTCATCTACACGACGGCCAGTTGGTGGAACAGTTGCACCGGAAGCTGGACCGGCATGGCCGCCAAGTCGCCGCTGTGGGTGGCCCATTGGGGGACGACCAGCCCCAACATCCCGGCCGGCTTCCCCACGTACACGATCTGGCAGTACACGGCCACCGGCCGGGTCAGCGGTGTCGCGGGTGATGTGGACCGCAACAAGTTCAACGGCACCATGGACCGGCTCGTGGCTCTCGCCAACAACACCCCGTAGCCGGGCCGCCTCCACACGATGCGACGCAGGCCGGTGAAGCCCACTCCCACAGCGTGACTTCACCGGCCCAAGTGGCCGCCCCCGCAGGCACGTTCACGCCACGCCCTGCCCCGCCCCGCCCCGCCCCTGAACACTCGGTGACACCGCGGACCAGGAGGCACCACCATGAGCTTTCGCAGACCCAGCCGACGTCACATCCTGCTCGCCGGCTCCGGCGGGATCGTCGCCGCCGCCCTACCCACCACCGCGTACGCCACCGCACACGCCGCGCGTGGCGTCGAACCGGACATCGACACCACCCAGCAGTGGAACGCCCGGCCGCCCCGAAGCCCCGTGAGCGTGCTGAACAGGCGACCGACGAAGATCGTCGTCCATCACACCGTGGGCCCGAACACCTCCGACTTCTCCCGCGCCCAGGCCCACGCACACGCCCACTGGGTCCAGGACCTGCACATGGACGACAACGGCTGGCTGGACAGCGGCTACCACTTCGTCGTCAGCCGGGGCGGCTGGATCACCGAAGGGCGGCATCGCAGCCTCAGCACCCTGCAAGGGGGCAGCAGCTTCGTACTCGCCTCGCACACCTCGGGGCAGAACGAGCAGTCGATCGGCATCGCCAACGAGGGTGCCTACCACGACGGCGCGCAGCCGCCGGCGGCACAGTGGGACGTGCTCGTCACGCTGTGCGCGTACGTGTGCGGGCAGTACGGCATCGCGCCCAGCCAGCTCTACGGCCACAAGGACTTCGGCACCACGCTGTGTCCGGGTGTCATCCACGACAAGCTGCCGCAACTGCGCAGCGAGGTGGCGGCGAGCATGGGCTGAGACCGACCGAGACTGCGACCGGGGCGGGACCGGGGGCGAAGGGGCGGGCCGTTGCGGGAGCGCTCCCGGTCGGGACAGACTCGGCGCATGGCCTTCATACGTTCCTACCGTCCCGGCGATCGCGACGCCGTGTACGACATCTGTGTGCGGACCGCCGACGCGGGCGGGGACGCACGGCATCTGTATCCCGACAACGAGCTGGTGCCCAGCGTATTCGCCGGTCCCTACGTGGAGTTGGAGCCCGATCTGGCGTTCGTGCTCGACAACGGGGAAGGGCGGGCGGTCGGGTATGTGGTCGGGGTCGCGGACACCGAGCGGTTCGTCGCGGCGTACCGGGAGAAGTGGCTGCCGGTCGTCGGCGACAGATATCCCGCGCCGGAAGGGGACGGGGAGCGGACACCGAGCGAGGTCATGGCCGGACTGCTGCACGACCCGGAGCGGATGGTGGTGGCCGAACTCACCGCGTATCCCGCGCATCTGCACATCGATCTGCTGCCGCTCCGGCAGGGTCGGGGATACGGCCGCGCGCTGATCGACGCGCTTCTCGACGCGCTGCGCGCCAAGGGGGTGGGCGCCGTGCATCTGTCGATGCTGCCCGCGAACACCGGGGCGCGGGCCTTCTACGACCGCGTCGGCTTCCACGAGATCACCGTGCCGGACGCGGACGACGTCACATTTCTGGGGCGCGGCACGGCGCGCTGAACGCGGTTCGGCGGAGCCGCCCTGTGCTGGTAACAGGGGTGGTGGCGGTGGACCGATGAGTTCTCGTGGTCCGGGAGGTCTACCTCTCATGGACACCAACAGCGGTACGAACCTTCCCGACCACGGCCCCATCGGCCGCAGCGTGGCCGGACTGCTCGACGGCATCGACGAGAAGCACCTCGCGGGGCCCACGCCGTGCCCGGACTACACCGTGGGCGAGCTGCTCGCGCATGTCGTCGGGCTGACCGTCGCCTTCCGCGACGCCGGCAGGAAGGCGCTGGGGCCGACGACCGACACCCCGCCCACCGAGGGCCTGCCCCCGTTGCCGGACGACTGGCGGACCGCGCTCCCCGTCCAGATGGACGAGTTGGCCGCGGCCTGGCGTTCGCCCGACGCCTGGCAGGGCTTCACCCGGGCCGGCGGTGTGGATCTGCCGGCCGAGGTGGCGGGCCTCGTCGCGCTGAACGAGCTGGTGGTGCACGGCTGGGACCTGGCGCGCAGCACAGGGCAGCCGTACGACGTCGACCGGGCGAGCCTGGAGGCGGTGCTCCCGTTCCTCGAACCGGCGGCGGCGAGCGCGGAGACGGACGAGGCACCGCAGGGCCTGTTCGGCCCCCCGGTCCCCGTACCGGCCGACGCGCCGCTGCTCGACCGGGTGATCGGCCTGAGCGGGCGCCGGCCGGACTGGCGGCCGGGGGCCTAGATCATGTCCCGGGCCTCCTGGCAGGAGGCCCGGCTCCGGCTAGGTCCTGTCCGGCGGATCTTCGGGGATCAGGCCGGGGCGGCTGGTGCGGTGCATCGCAAGGCGGAGGATCATTCTCGTCCTGGACGTACTTGGATGACTCCGACAACGCAGGGAGGTGCCGTGCCAGGCGTCCCGGACCCCCGAAGATCCGCCGGGCAGGGCCTAGACGAGGGTGACGATGCCCTTGTCCCCGTCGGCCCACTGGCCGCTGAAGGGGCGGACCTGAACGATGACCATTCCGCCCTTCGTGGCGCCCGTGGGTATCTTCATGTTGAAGGTGAGTCGGCCGTTGGTCGGCGTGCAGTAGAGGAACTCGACGTTGAATCGGCAGGTGTTGCCCTGCCAGGTGATCATGTCGCGGCTGGTACCGAAGCCGGACAGCCGCATGTCGAGGGCTATCTGGATCTCCTCATCGCCCGGGGTGGTGACGACCACCGGTCCGGTCGTACCCGTGGCGATCGATGTGTCGACGACTTCGTACCCTGCGGCTGCCGACGACTGTGTGGCCGAGCCGAGTTGTAACGCCACCACCGCTCCCCCGAGTACGGCGAGAGTGGAGAGGGCGGCCGTGGCGGACCTGAGGCTGCTGAATCGCACGGAATGGTGTCCTTACGTTGTTGGTGGGTTGGTGACGACCGCTCGCGGGAGCCGCGAGCGGCGGCGCACGGGCGCACACCCCACCGTGATCCACCCTCAGGATCATTCGACGGCGGTTCCCAGGGCCGTACGCAGCAGCGCTCTCGCCTCGTCCCGGAAGCGGGCGTCCGCGACTGCCGGGGCGTACGGGAAGCCGGGTATGAAGACGAGCGCGTCCCGCTCCGCCAGGCCGGTCAGCCGGCGGAGCTGATCATCCGTCAAGTTCCTTGTTCCTACGGCCCGTAGGACGTCCAGCGCCGTGAACGGGTCCGCGTCCGTCTCGGCCGATGTCAGCGCCGTGTCCGCCAGCCGGCCACGGTCCTGGCCGGCCGGGTCGACGGCGAGGAGGGCGAGCGCCGCTGCCGCCGCCCGGTCGGGGTGGGCGAGCTTGCGCTCCAGCAGTGGGACGAGCGGCCGGCCGCGCTCGCCGAGCGCACCGGCGGCCCGCGCCGCGCGGACGTTCGGCCAGCGCGTCCACTCTCCGTCGGCGTCCTCCAGCACCCCGGCGATGATCGGCACGGCCTCGTCCGCGCTGCCGGTGAGCTGCCACAGCGCGCGGGCGATCTGAGTGTCGCTGTCGAGGCGGGGGTTGGTGCGCCCATCTCCCGACGAGCCGCGCGCCGATTCGGACGCCGAGCGGGCTGTCCTGCGGGCGGCGTCGCCGCGAGCGGTGTCACTGAGCGCGGCACGCAGGTGCGGCACCAGCAGGGCGGCCGTCTCCGGGCCGCCGCCCAGCTCCCCCGCGAGTCTCGCCGCGTCGGCCACGTCCCGGCCGCCGGCGGCCAGCGCCTCGACCACGGCCGCCAACAGCGCGCCGGTGACGCCCGTCTCCCCCTCCCCCACGAGCCGGTGCAGCGCCGAGCCGACATCGGCCGGGCTCTGCCCGGTGAGGTCGGCGGCGCGCAACGCCGCGACCGCGCCGGCCCGTTCCTCCGGTGGGCAGACGGCGGGCAGGGTGCGCAGGACGACAAAGGGATACCGGTCCAGCGCGGCGAGCAGATCGGGCACGGCCGGTGCCGCGCGGTGCCCCCAGCCGGCCAGGACCAGGCCGAGGTGGATCGACTCGTTCCAGGCGATGTCGCTGTCCGCCAGCCGGGCCCGGACGGCGTCCAGCAGCTCCGGTGTGTACGGGAACGGGTCGGGGTCCCCCGCGCGAGCCTCCCCGGTCCTCGACCCGGGACTCAGTTTCGCCGCGGCGTCGAGCGCCCTCGGCCGCCGCGACAGGTCTGCGGCCAGCAGCGGGGCAGCCTGCTCCGGGGCCGTCGCGACCAGTGCCGCCAACGCGCGGTCGGCCAGGTCTCCCTCTTCGGTGGCGATGGCCATGAGCGCGGGGACGGCCCGCGTCGCGTGGGGACCGAGCTGATCGACGACCGAGAGAGCGGCGCTCACCGACGAGGGATCGCCGAGCAGCGTCGTCAACGCCCCGGCCAGACGGGGCGCGGCGGCGCGCGAGACCTGGCACGCGTGCTCGGCGGCCCAGACCGCCTCGCCGCGCGCGTCGGCCTCCGGATGCCGCAGCCCGGCCTCGACCAGCGCGAACGCGGCCTCCCGCGCCTCGTCCGTGTCCCGCTCCAGCAGCCCCTCGACCACATACCGGAACGGCTCGGCCTGTTCCTCGTCGAACCGGCCCTCGGCCAGTGGGCGCACCGGCAGCAGAGAGACGACCGCGTCGTGATGGACGGAGGTCCATGGCAGCTCCGCGTCCAAGCAGGCCAGCAGCGCGGCCAGTTGTACGGCCCCGGCCGCCACCCCGGTCCCACCCCCGTCCGTCTCCCCGAGCACGGCCTTCTCGAACTCCCCCGCGCCCGCCGGATCGAGCCACACCGACCCCGCGAGCACCTCCGCCCGTACCAGCGGGTCCAACTCGCCCTCCCAGCACCGCCGCAGCGCCGGAAGCACCTGCTCCGCCGCACCGGTCCTGGCCGCCGCCCAGACCGCCGCCTGCCGTACGAGGGTGTCCGCCGCCTCGATCAGCGGCAGGATCAGGGGCAGTTGGGCGGTCACCGCCGCCCGGCACGCGCCGGGCGTGTCACTGCGCTCGTCCTCGCTCTCGGCGATGGAGCCGAGCAGCAGAAGCAGGTCGGCCGGTCTGCTCCCCGCAGCGGCCAGTCGGGCGAGATACGGCACGGTGTGGGCCGTGGCCTCGTACACCGATCCCTGATGGACGACGTTTCCGTAAAGCTCGGACAGCGCCTCTTCCGCCTCATCGGCGTCGTCGCCCGCCAACGCCCGCAGTTGGCCCGGGACGTCGTCGGCGCTGCCATAGGCGTGCTCCCGATCCGCCCATGGCTGCGCGTCGAGATCCACGAAAATCTGTGCGAGATCCATAACGAGAACCTTGGCACGAGCCACTGACAACTCGGTCGACAACGCGGTCCACTCGCTCCGCCCGACGCCCGTCCATGGACCGCCCGCGTGTCCGCGCCGCCCGGCCTGTTGACTGAGGTCGTGACCGGACTTCTGAAACACGGCCTGGCGCTGCTGCTGGCGCTCGCCGCGCTGTGCACGGCGTGCACCGCCACCGCGCGGGAGAACGCGCCCACCGCGCTGGACGACCCGGCGAAGAAGGAGATCGCGATGCGCCTGGTCTCCAGCGCCGAGAACTCCTCGCTCGACTGGAAGGCGCAGTACCGCTACATCGAGGACATCGGCGACGGCCGCGGCTACACCGCCGGCATCGTCGGCTTCTGCACCGGCTGCGGCGATCTGCTCAAGGTGGTCGAGCGTTACGCGGCGGCCCGGCCGGACGGCAACGTACTCAAGCCGTTCCTCCCGGCGCTGCGCGCGGTCCGGGGCGGCGACTCGCACGACGGGCTCGGCAGCGCGTTCACCACGGCCTGGCAGCGGGCCGCCGACGACGATCCGGCGTTCCGCGAGACACAGGACGACGAGCGCGACCGGGTCTACTTCGACCCCGCCGTCGACGCGGCGAGGGACGACGGGCTGGGCGCGCTGGGGCAGTTCATCTACTACGACGCCTACGTGATGCACGGCCTCGGCGACGCACGCGGTTCGGCCGGCTTCCGTACGATCCGCGAACAGGCCCTGGAAAAGGCCGAGTCGCCCGCGAAGGGCGGCGACGAGGCCGCGTACCTGAACGCCTTCCTCGACGCCCGGGTCCGGGCGATGAAGCAGGAGAAGGCGCACGAGGACACCAGCCGCGTCGAGACGGCCCAGCGGGTCTTCCTCGACGCGGACAATCTGGCGCTCGAACCGCCGCTCAAGTGGCAGGTGTACGGGGACAGTTACCGCATCGACGGCGGCTGAGGCACGGACGCCGACACAGGCGCAGACGCGCGGCGTCGGCCTCCCCTCACCCGATCAGCGTCCGCTTCGGCCGCACCACACAAAACTCATTCCCTTCAGGATCTCCCAACACACGGAACTAGTAGTTCTGGAGTTGGGCCGTGGGCGCATCAACGCTGGTCAAGGACGTAGCCGGGATCTCCCCGCTCTCTACAGAGAGCATGACGACCACTCGCAACCCCCTTGCCGGGACGGTCTACACCGAGACCCTTCGGGGTGTGCGGTGCGTCCGGCTCTCTGTACTCACCGATGAGACGACCAGCCCCGAGCGGCAGCGCGATGCCGACGACATAGCGGCGGGGGCGCTCAACATCGATTTCAGCGACGGTGACGGGCTCCGTGAAGCCGTCGACCTGGACGTGTCCGCGAGCAAGATTTCCCCGTTCGACCGTCCCGCGCTCGGCTCATGGCTTGCCCGCCCGAATGAGTTCGACGCGCTGGTGTGGTGGCGGTTCGACCGTGCCATCCGGTCCATGGGCGACATGCACGACCTCGCGAAGTGGGCGAAGCAGCACCGGAAGATGCTCGTCTTCGCCGAGGGCATCGGCGGGGGCCGGCTGGTGTTCGACTTCCGCAACGCCATGGACCCCATGAGCGAACTCATGATGATGATGCTCGCCTTCGCGGCTCAGGTGGAGTCGCAGAGCATCAGCGACCGGGTTACCGGCGCCATGGCAGCCATGCGGAAGATGCCGCTTCGGTGGCGGGGCTCGCGCCCCTCGTACGGCTACATGCCTGCCCCGATGCCCGCAGAGCACGGCGGGAAGGGCTGGACGCTCGTACCCGATCAGGACGCCGTGAAAATCATTGAGCGCATCGTGCGTGAACTCCTGGAAGGGGTGCCGGTTTCCCTGATCGGTGTGGGGCTCAACTCGGACAAGGTGCCGAGCCCGCGCGACCACTGGGCCGTGAAGAACGAACGTGCCAAGGGCGGGAAGACCGGCGGGGCGAAAGGCGAACACGTCGTGCGCGACGTGTTCAAGTGGACTGGCGCTGTCATTACGCGGCTGCTGCGCAACGAGAACTTGCTCGGCTGGAAGATGCACCAGGGAAAGCCCGTCCGGGACACCCAGGGCAACCCGGTCATGGCGACGGAAACCCCGGTCATGACCCGCGAAGAGTTCGACAGAGTGGGCGTCGTGCTGAACGCACGCGGCATCGACAACCGCGAACGGTCCGACACGGATTCCCTGTTGCTGCGGGTGATCCACTGCGACGCGTGCGGGGGCCGCATGTACCTCAACAAGCAAGACTCCAGGCAACGCCCCACGTACAAGTGCAACCCCCACTCACGCGGGTTCATGTGCGACAAGTCCGCGAATATCAGGGGCGATTGGGCGGACGAGTACGTGACAGCCGAGTTCCTGCGACTGGTCGGCCCGATCCAGACGAAACACGTAGTCGAGATCCCCGGATACGACCCCGAGCCCGAGCTACGCGCCACTCTTGCCGAGTTCGCCGAGCACCAGGAACAGAAGGGGCGCCAGAAGTCCCGGCACGCCGCGAACGCATGGCAGGAACGCGCCGATGCACTGGACGCGCGCATAGCCGACCTTGAGACCCGTGAGAAGCGCGAGCCGCAGCGCATCGTGACACCCACGGGCCGCACTTTCGCCGACGAGTGGGCGCAGCAGGACACGGCCGGTCGCCGGGCCATGCTCGTTGAAGCAGGCGTTCGGCTGGACGTACGGCGCGGTGTCCGTGGCGGGTGGCGCAAGCTGGACACGCGGCGCGTTGACTTCACCATGCGCGGAGAACTCGACCCCGCCGCAGAAGGTGCGGCCGTGGCCGCTGCGGACACCGAAGCCGAAGCCGGCGGCACGGACATCCCCCCAGTGCCCGGCAGCACGGCACGGCTTACGGAGCCCACGGCCGAGCCAGTGCACACCCCCACGGAACACGTTGCCGACCCCACCCGTGAGCGCCCCGAGCCCGTTGCCGACCCGGTGCCCGCGCGGATTCCGGTCCTCGCGTGACGGGATACCCTCGCCCGTAGACCGCACCGACATGGAGTGTGCGGAGTAGGCCCGGTGTCTAACAGGTTCGTCCTGGGATGCAGTACGACCGGTCCGCACAGCCCCGGCAGTCCACGTGACCGCCGGGGCTTTCCCATGCCCTCACACGGACGCTCAGGGCGCTCGGCGGCTCGGCGAGCGGCAGCACGACCAGCGGGCGAACCCATGACGGTATGACGGTTAGAGGGTCTTTTTTTGTATGTACACAAAAAATCGAGAGAAAACCAAACCAGCATCCCAACCGTCATCCCGTCATGGATCCGGCGGGATCCTCCTGCTCTCCACAACAAGTGAGGGACCAGGGACTACCGCGCACCCCGCCAGCCCGGAACGGGCGGTCCGAGTGCCCGCCCCTCACCCGATGCTCTGCCCGTGCACCACGCACCCGTACGGGGTGGCCGCTGGGGTCGTGAGGCAGAGCGCGGGGACCACACCGCCCACAAGTAACCGCCCGTTGACCACGGGCGCCGAACGGGGTTGTAAGCCTGTGTGGTCCCCATGCGCCGTGAGGGGTGCCGGACAAGGAAGGGCGCCACAGTGCAGCGCTACGGCGTGCGGGGCGCACACGGACGGGACGTTGGGTGTTCAGCCTGTCCACCGCCAGGTCGACGACCAGGCCGACGACAACGGGGGGCATCGTGCGCTGTATCGACTGCCCGGAGCCTGCTACTCACCGGGGCCGCTGCGAGGGTCACCACCGGGTCCACGAGAGCCGTTCCGCGGTTCGGGCTCGGCGTGCTCGTCGCGCTGTTCTCGCTGCTGTCTACTCGGGGGCCGCTCGGCTCCGTGCTCTGGTCGGTGCCCGTGGTGGTGCCCGTTGTGCACGGTGCGGATCGGTTGCGCTTGCCAGCTCGGTTGACGTGGACCATGTGCACCCCCTCGCCCGTGGTGGTGAGGACACAGACAGCAATGTGCAACCCCTGTGCCGTGACTGCCACATGGCCAAGACCGGCGAGGACTTTGGGGCTGTCACGCCCCGCAATGACACCGCCCTGGACTAGCCCTAGCCCGGCTCGTCGGGTAGGTGCGGGCGGTTTCCGCGCTGAATCCTAGCGGTGGAGGCGGTTCGATTTCGTCCACCCTGCTGCTCAATTAACCACATGGAACGGGGGCTGGCCATGCCGCATGTTAGGGGTGAGAACCGCTACGGACCGGCCGCAGGAATTACCCCTATGTCTGTCATCCGTAGTGACTTGGGGCCGTGGCGTGAACGTCGGCGGTTTTGGGATGACATCGGGCTCAATAGTCGTGAGGGCCGGGAAGGCGTCGACCTCTATAACATGCCTGACGATTACGGCGGGAAGGGTTTCATCGCCGATCCGAGCACGTTTGATCCCGTTCTAGCCGAGGCTAGTTACGGCTGGTATTGCCCGGACGGTGGCACCATTCTCGACCCATTCGCCGGCGGTTCCGTGCGTGGTCTCATTGCCGGAAACAGAGGCTACGCCTATACCGGGGTTGATTTGTCGGGCTCGCAAGTTGCGGCGAACCAAAAGCAGTCCACGGAGTGGGCAATGCGCAACTTGCTCACCGTACCGCCCAGGTGGGTTGAAGGGGACTCGGCCAAGACACTTTCGAGCTTCCCCGATGCGTCATTCGACTACGTATTCACATGCCCGCCCTACCACAGTCTAGAGCGCTACTCTGACCACCCCAACGACCTGTCCGCCATGCCATGGGCGCGCTTTGAAGACGCTTACCGGAAAATCATTGGCGAGTCCGTACGCTGTCTCACCGCAGACCGGTTTGCTACGTGGGTGGTGGGAGACGTGCGGGACTCTGCGGGCCGCATTCGCGGACTGGCACCTCTTACGGTTGCTGCTCACCGCGCGGCGGGTATGCACCTGTACAACGATGCCGTTCTCTTGAACGTGATCGGTACTGCGGCCTTGCGGCTGCCGGCTCAGTGGCGTGCCTCAAGGAAGATGGGGCGCATTCATCAGTACGTTCTCACGTTCGTGAAGGGAGACGCTAAGCGTGCAACGCGTATGCTCCCCCCTTTCAAATGAGACACCTCCGGATTCCGCACCTTCACCCCCTTGTCCCCTTCACGACTATCCGAAGCTTTTCACCGGGACGTGAGCCATGCCGCGAGCCCGCTTCCCGTGGCCGTGGCGACGGCTGCCACCAGCCATCCGGGGATGCGCTGGATCGTCACGTGGAGCACGTTGCCGCAGCGGAGTTCGAACACGGCAGGGTTTGGATTCTCGATGTCGTTCACGGCAAGGACTCTAAGCACCGTTAACAGAACCCATCAGCGGTTCTCGGCGAATAACGGAAGTTGCAGAATCTCGGGGATCTCCGTGGTATAAGCCGCCCTCCCATACCCTCGCTGGAGGTGATCCCCCCATGCCCCGACGCCCCCGCCCCCCTTGCCCCATCCCCGGATGCCCCGAGCTGACCACAGGTGGCCGCTGTACGACCCATGAGCGGGAAGCGAACCGGGACCGTGCCTCACGCGGTGGGGCTGTCTACACGACGCGTTGGCAGCGCATCCGGAAGGCGTACCTGTATGCCCATCCGTGGTGCGTGCTCTGCTCCGCCCTGGCGACCGTTGCCGACCACTTTCCGGAGAGCCGGCGAGAGCTGGTGGCGCGGGGCGAGTCGAAACCGGACGCATGGTCAAGGCTCCGTCCGCTGTGCACGTCGTGCCACAACTCGGAGACTGCGAAGCACCAACCGGGCGGGTTCGCTGCCGAGCATCGATCGCGCCGTGAGTCGTCCGAGCGTCCGCCGTTCTGACTCACCAGGCGGGTGCCCCCTCCCCGAGCCCTAGTTGAGCGGCAGGGAGACAAAAAACTCGCGTGGCTCATTTGAGCGTTTCCGTGGAAAGGAGAGCGCATTGGCAGTGCCCGGACAGAAACCGAAACCCCATATCCAGGCGGTCCGAGAGGGAACGTTCCGCGAAGATCGCAATTCCGAGGGCGCTCGTTTCGCACCGGTGGCCCCCGTCGAACCTGACTGGTCCGAATTGCTGCCGGGCGACTCGTCCGAGGACGTGCGCGGTAAGGCTGCTGACGTTTGGGCGAGGACGATTCCCGCCGTGGTGGTGGCAGCCGGCCTGACTGACGCGCAGCGGGAAACGGCAATTGAGTATTGCGTGACGGTCGCTCGTCTGTGGCAGGCGGAGCGGGAGCTATCTCGGGCCGGATTGGTAGTCGAGACGGAGCGCGGGAAGGTAAAGAGTCCGTGGGTGACGATTGCCCACCAGTACCGGAGTCACTTCCGTGCACTGGTAGGTGAGTTGGGGCTCAGCCCCGCATCGGCGACCCGGATAACCCCGCCCGATTTTGGTGGGGATGATGACGGAGACGTATTCGACTGACGATCTTCCCGTACCGCTGGACGCACTGCGCGAACTCGGCTTGTCCGAGGACGAGATAGCCGAAGCGGTCCAATCACGCCCGCTGGTGGTGGCAGCACAAGCCAAGACCGCTCCGGGCGCATATTTCGACGTGGCAGCCGCTCGGCGAGCCATCCACGCTATCCAAACGTTCAAGCACACAAAGGGGCGTTGGGGCCGGACAAGACTCAAGCTCTCGCCGTGGCAAACGGTTTGGGTGATTGCCCCGATCTTCGGATGGCTGGCTCACGACCCCGAACTAGGCAGAGCCGTAAGGGTCGTACGGTCTTCGTGGATTGAAGTTCCTCGTAAGAACGGGAAATCAACTCTGTCCAGCGGTATCGGGCTCGTCCTGCTACTTGCGGACCGGGAGATCGGGGCGGAGGTATACGCGGCTGCTGGCAGCCTGCCACAAGCCGAGCGCGTCTTTGACGACGCCAAGCGCATGGCCCTGACTTCCCGGACGGTACGGGGCCGCGTGGAGGTTCTGCGGGGTCTTATCCGAGTGCCGAGAACCGGCGGCATCTTCCGTGCACTCTCCAAAATCGCCGAGACCGCCCACGGGTTGAATGTGTCCGGGGCGATTGTGGACGAGGTACACGTTCATAAGCGGCGTGACCTTATCGACGCTATCGAGACCGGCACCGGTGCCCGTGATCAGCCTTTGGTCATTTACATCACGACGGCTGATGAAGGCGTCGAGGGCTCGATTTACGACGAGAAACACACCTACACGCGCCGTTGCGCGGACGGGATCATTACCGACCCTGGTCATTACGGGGTCATTTGGGCTGCCGCAGAGTCGGACGATCCTTTCAGCGAGGAGACGTGGCGTAAGGCCAATCCCGGATTGGGCGCGTCTCCCTCTCTCGCCTACATGCGCCGTGAGGCAAACAAGGCGAAGTCCACGCCGAGTTACTTCCCCACCTTTTGCCGCTTGTCTCTCAACAGGCGTATGCGGGCTGCCTCACGGTGGCTAACGCTCACACTGTGGGACGCGAATAGCGGGCCGGTCAATGACACGACGTTCCGGTATCGGCGCGCCTGGGGCGGGGTGGACCTGAGTGCGGTGTCCGACCTTTCAGCTTGGGTGCTGGTGGTGGAATCCCGCGCGCCCGGTGTCGAGTTGGAAGTTATTTCACGGTTCTGGCTGCCCGATGAACGCGTAGACGAGCTGGAACAACAGCTACAGGTCCCTTTGCATCAATGGGCTAAAGACGGGCTGCTGACGCTCACCGAGGGCGACGCGATCGACTACGACGCGATCGAGAAACAGATCATTGCGGACTGTCGTCGGCTTGACGTACAGCGCATCAGTTATGATCGGATGTTTGCCGGGCAGCTCGTCCAGCGGATTGAAGCTAAGACACGTGGTGTGGACGTGGTCCCCGTGGCACAGACCTATCTAGGCATGTCGCCCGGATGTAAAGAGCTGGAACGGCTCTTGCGTGAAGGTCGGATTCGACACGGAGGCAATCCGGTGTTGCGCTGGAACGCAAGCGTGGTCGAGGTGTACCGGGACGGAAACGACAACATGAGACCCGTAAAGCCCGACCGCGGAAAGTCCAGCGCTCGTATCGACGGCATAGCCGCTGCGGTCATGGCACTTGACGGATACGTACGCAGACCCCTTAAACGTCCTCGCGCCTCAAGCGCATAGCTGCCCCGCTCGGGTTTCTGCCGGTCGGGGCTTTTTCATGCCCGGAAGGGGGAGCATGGCGGAAACACCACTGCAAATGACGGTCCGGCTTCGCGCGAAGATTGAGCGGCGGAAGAATGAAGCCCGCAAGTGGTCGGACGCTTACGAGGGCAACCGCCCGTTGCTGTTCGCATCGCCCGAATTCAACGCGCAGGCCGGCGAACTGTTCAAGGACTTTTCCGACAACTGGTGTGCGACCGTACCGGATGCCACCGTTGAACGGCTCATGCCGATTGGATTCCGTCTGGAGGACGGGACCATTGATCAGGCTGCGGGTAAGGCATGGCGCACGTCCGAATGCGACGTTGAAGTCGGCCTAGCTCTGCTGGAAGCTCTGATCACCGGGCGTTCGTACGCCCTGGTCTGGAAACCGGACGGCATCCGCACAGAAATCACTTTCGAGCACGCAGCTAACGCCGTGGTGGAGTACGTTCCCGGTCGCCGTAGGCTCCGTTCTGCCGGGCTGAAAACGTGGCGTGATGGGGTGTGGGAGTTCGCCACCCTTTTTACCCCGGACATGGTGTACCGGTGGCAGCGTCGGGGCCGCTCGCACGTCTGGACCGGCCGCACGGTGGGTCTTCCCCGTGGTGAGCCCTCGCATATCAAGAATCCGCTTGGGGCCGTGCCACTGGTCGAACTCCCGAACCGGTCACGGCTGCATGCTTCCCCGCGCTCCGAGCTGGTGACCGTGCTTCCGCTA
Source organism: Streptomyces sp. NBC_01506 (assembly GCF_045040295.1). Lineage (NCBI taxonomy): Bacteria > Bacillati > Actinomycetota > Actinomycetes > Kitasatosporales > Streptomycetaceae > Streptomyces > Streptomyces sp. NBC_01506. The sequence goes on from NZ_CP109422.1 coordinate 1,545,821, forward strand.
CAGGATGCGGTAAACACCTTGTGGGCGCAGTTGCTTACGGCTTCGGATGACCTCGCGCTACCAGCCCGCGCGGTGCTCGGCACGGACCGGCCCGTTCGGGAAATCGTGGACCCCGATTCCGGGGAAGTCGTGGGCGAGGAGGACGAGCCGCTTAACCGGTTCCGTTCGGACCGGCTGCTGTGGCTTGAGAAGGACACGGCGCGCATCGCGGAGTTCACCGCTGCTGATCTCGGGAACTATCTCCGGGTTATTGATGCTGCGGTCGAACACATCGCCTCACAGACCCGCACTCCGGCAACGTACTTGACGGGGCAGCTCACCAATGTGAGTGCGGATGCTCTGGCCGCTTCGGAAGCCGGTCTAGTGGCCAAGGTGACGGAGCGGCAAAGGCACTTCGGGGCAGCGCTGCGTGAAGTGATGCGGCTGGAAGCTCTGGCAGCCGGCGAGCCCGACCGTGCCGATTCGCTCGCTACCGGCACGGTCGTCTGGCGTGACCCTCAATTCCGCTCGGACTCCCAATACTCCGATGCACTGGTCAAGTTGAAGTCGATCGGTGTACCCGATGAGGCATTGTGGGAGCGAATTCCCGGTGTGACCCCGGATGAAATCGACCGTTGGAAACGCATGCGGGACGACCAGGCAACGGCAGTTCTCGGCGGCAACATCGCCGCACTGTTCGGCGAGAAGCCCGACCAGGCCGAGCCGAACCAGGGCGACCAGGACGACGCGGCATGAGCCGGGTTGCCGAACTGGCAGCCGAGCGGCATTCATTGGTCCAGCAGGTATCCCAGACTGTTATTAGGGCCGTACAAGCCCTCTGGGGTGAAGTTCCGCCGGACCGTATTCTCTCGGCTTTGCAAGGGGAAGCGGGTCGACAGATTCTTGCAGCGGTGACCGCCGGGCAAATGACCGTGGCGCAGGGGGCGGAAATCTTTGTCAGTGCCTCACTGCTGGCGCAGGGTGCCCCTGCTGCCCCGCTCGCCCGGCTGAATCCCGGTGCCCTGGTCGGTATCACGTCCGATGCCCGCCCGCTTGTCTCGCTCCTGTACCTCCCCGCCATCACCGCCGCGCGGGCTCTCGCGCTCGGGGAGAGCGAAGCATCCGCCGCACTGCGGGGCATGAATCAAATGGGAATGCTGATCGGCACACAGATCGCCGATACGGCCCGAGCGGCAACAGCCGTTGCCATGGCAGCGCATCCCCGCTGTATCTCGTACGTCCGGGTGGTGAAGCTTCCCGCGTGCGCCCGGTGTGTCATTCTGTCCGGCCGTCAGTACAGCTATTCAACGGGCTTCAAGAGGCATCCCCGCTGCGACTGTGGGATGTCGCCGATGACGGACGCCGAGTGGAAGCAGACCAAGACCCCGGAAAAGCTCTTTCAGGAGATGAGCACGGAGGAACAGCGGAAGCGTCTCGGCGCCGCAGGGGTCAAAGCCCTTGAGAGCGGGGCCGACTTGGGGCAGATCGTCAACGCCCGTCGAGGCATGGCGACTGCTGCCACGGGACGGGGCCCTATGCGGGTCACGACCGAGGGCACGACGAGACGCGGAATCGGTGGCAAGGCGCTTGATTCCGGTTTCCAGAAGATCCCCGGAGCCCGGTACGAGCGTGCGAACGAGGCCCGCCTCATGCCGGAAACCATCTTCAAACTCGCCGGTGATAACCGCGAGCACCAAATAGCCATGCTCCGGAAACACGGATACATCACATAGGAGGGGCACGCATGCCCAACGATCCGAACCCGAACCCGGCCGCGAACGGCCCGGAGTCGAAGCCCGGCGAGGGCACCCCGGCCCCGACCGGCGACGAGCGCCAGGACGGGCCGACCGACGCGAGGCCCGAGGACGACCAGGGTGGCAACAAGCCCGGCGAGCTGTCGACCGAGCGGGCTGCCCGAGCTGCTGCGGAGAAGCGCGCCGAGACCGCCGAAGCGGAAGCAACTCGGCTCCGCCGGTCGAACGCTGCGCAGAAGCCGGGCGACCTCGACGCGCTCCGCGGGGAGATCCGTTCCGAGTTCACGGGGCAGCTCGTTCGCGCGGAGATTCGGGCGGCTGCCGCTGGTCGGCTCCGCGATCCGGCGGACGCTCTCGCCCTGGTCGACGTTGCCGGTCTGGTGAGTGAGAGCGGCGACGTGAACACCACTGCGGTAACTGCCGCGCTGGACAAGCTCGTCAAGGACAAGCCGTATCTTGCACTCGCTGCGGAGCCCGCTTCGACGAGTCCGGCCCCGTGGGGCGACGTGGGGGCGGGGCAGCGGGGCAGCGCAGAGCCGGACGCCGAGCCCGCGACCCCGTTTGACCGTCTGCGGGACGCGTACGGCTCGGCCGGCTAACCAACCGCACCCACACCTAATCCAAGGGTCACACGCTACGTGTGCCCCTTTTTTCATGCTCAAATGGAGGGTCATTCATGGCGCTTTCTCTCGCCGAGTCCGCCAAGCTCAGCACGACCAATCTCCAGCGCGGGGTCATTGAGACTTTCGTACAGGAGTCCAGCATTCTGGACCGAATCCCGCTGCTGCCCATCGAGGGCAACAGCTACAGCTACAACGAGGAAGCGACACTTCCGGGAGTTGCTTTCCGAAGCGTCAATGAGGCGTACACCGAGAGCACCGGGACGGTAAACCAGAAGTCGGAATCTCTGGTGATTCTCGGCGGTGATGCGGACGTTGACCGTTTCATTGTGCAGACGCGCGGAAATTTGAATGACCAGCGGGCGGTACAGACACGCTTGAAGGTCAAGGCGGCGGCCTACAAGTTTCAGGACACGTTCTTTAACGGTGACGTGGTGACGGATCCCAAGTCGTTTGACGGTCTGCGTAAGCGGCTCACCGGGGCGCAGGTCATTTCCGCCGGTACGAACGGCGCGCCCATTGTGGGTGCTGGTGCTGCGGACTCGCATACGTTTTTCGACCTGATGGACGCTCTCGTTGCTTCCGTTCCGGGCCTGACAAGTGCGAACGGTGCTTTGTACGCGAACCGGCAGGTTATCGCGAAGGTGCGTTCCGCCGCCCGCCGGATTGGCGGTTTCGAGATGGTGCGCGAAGCTCTTACCGGCAAGCTCGTTGCGACGTACAACGGAATTCCGTTCCTGGATCCCGGTCAGACTGCTGCGGGTGCGGAAATTCTTCCGCAGACCGAGACGGCTGGTACGGCAACGGACGCGTCCAGTATTTACGTTGTGCGGTTCGGGCAGACCGAGGATGACCAGGCCGTGACCGGTCTCACCAATGGCGGGGTCATGGTCGATGACCTGGGGCAGCTTGAGACCAAGCCCGCCTACCGCACCCGCATTGAGTTCTACTGCGGTCTCGCGGTGTTCGGCGGCAAGGGTGCCGCGCGTCTTAACGGCGTTCTCGCCAAGTAATCGGAAAGGGAACGGAATTGCCGCCGCGTAAGCGTGCCACGGCGTCCGCCCCGAAGATTCCGCACACGGATTCGTGCGCTGCCCCGGCCCGTATTGAGAGCTTTCCGGTTCTCGATTCGGGCGGGGTGGCGCGGACCGTTACGCGGTGTCTGGCGTGCGCCGCTCAGACAGTCAAGTAGGAGGGGGCCGGAATGGAACTGCCCGCCCTCGCCACACCGGAACAGCTTGCCGCGTGGATGCAGCGCGAGCCGGGCGAGCTGCCCGAGTCGGCTGCCCTGGTGCTGGACGTGGCAGCCAGCATCGTTCGCGGGGAAGCCCGGCAGAGCTTCACCAGGGGAACCAGCTCTGCACTGCTGTACCCGCGCGGCGGGTGGGCGGTGCTGCCGCAGCGTCCCGTGATCTCCGTACAGGGGGTCATGGTCGCCGATACGGCACTCACCCCGGACCGGTGGCAGCTCGTCAGGGACCGAGTGAGAGTGCCCGACGACCAGCCCGTGACCGTCACCTACACCCACGGGTATACGGCGGTGCCCGGTGACGTGCTCGCGGTGGTGCTCACCCTTGCCGGCCGAGTGCTCACGAACCCGTCCGACCTACGGCAAGAGTCTGTGGGCAGTGTGTCCGTGACGTACTCCGCCGAGACCATCGGGGCTTCTCTCGCCCCTGCGGACCGGGACCTACTCGCCCGGTACCGCAAGCGCGTAGCGGTGGTGGGGCTGCTGTGAGCGTCCAATACCGCCAAACCGTCGTGGTCGTGCGCGCCCCGTTCCTGGTGGACCGGTACGGCAACACCACCAGCGAACGCGACTGGTCCAACGCGACCAGGACGACCTACCGGCACGTTGCCGTCCAGCCCGACGCGTCCACCGAGGACACCGGGGACCGTCCCGTTGTTGTCGCCGGGTGGCGACTGGTCACCCGGACCCGCGCCGATATCGACCTAGCACCAGGGGACCGCGTGGTTGCACTCGGGCGGTTGCTCGATGTGGACGGGGACGTTGCCCGCTGGACCCTCGCCGGTCGCCACCACCACACCGAAGCCCGATTGAAGGGGGTGGACGGGTGAGGTTCCGACCGAACCGCAACGGCATCAATTCCTTCATGAAGAACCCGGCCACGGGGGCAGAAGTCCGCCGGGTGGCCGAGCGCATCGCACAGTCCGCTGACAGCTCGGGCGGGGAGTACCGCACCGACTCGGCTCTAGGTTCCCGCCGTTGGCGTGCTGCCGTGATCGGCAACTACAAGAAACAGAACGATGCGGAAGGCACGCGGCGGGCGCTGCTCCGTGGGCTGGACGGTGCCGATTGAACCGGCCCGTCATCGTCATGCCGGACGCCGTGGCCGTGGTGACGGGCTATCTCCGCCCCGCCCTCGCGGCAGCCGGCGAGCGGGTACCCGTGGTGTCCCGCATCCCAACTCCGCGCCCTCCACGGTTCGTTCGCGTGGAACGGCTCGGCGGGCTGCAACGGACCGTGGTGTCAGACCGTGCCCGGCTCGACTTCCACATGTGGGCAGCCACCGAAGCGGACGCGCATGACCTGTGCGCCCTGGTGCGTGGACTGATCGGGGCAATTTCCGGTGTCCGTGGCGGGGTGACGGTCTACACCGTGGCGGAAGTCGGGGGCCCGCAATGGCTGCCCGACCCCGAATCATCACAGCCGCGATATGCATTCGCCGCTGAAATTCACATGCGCGGGCGGGTGCTCGACACCCCCGAACCCGGCAACTGAAATCCAATTCTCATTTACTCCGAGGGGATACCCATGCCTCTGAACGCTAACGCCGTGCGCGTTGCGATTACCGGCGCCGCGTATGTGGCTCCGCTTAACTCCGTCAAGCCGACCGATGCAACGAGTCCATGGCCTGTCACGGCTACCGATGTCGGCTGGATCTCCGACGACGGTATTACCGAGTCCAACACCGCCGAGACCTCCGAAATCAAGGGCTGGCAGGGCGGGCAGACCGTACGGAAGGTCATCAGCTCGTCCGAGATGACGTTTCAGTTCACCGCCATCGAGACGAGCAAAACGGTTCTTGAGCTGTATCACAAGGGCTCAAAGGTGCTCACCACTTCCGGAAAGTCCGTGCTTGCGGTCAAGGCACCGGGGCCGGACCGCCGTCAGTTCGGCTTCGACGTGATCGATGGCAATTCGCATGTCCGCATTGTTGTGCCGGACGGTGAGGTTACCGAGACCGGCGACATTGTTTACAAGGGTGACGAAGCAATTGCCTACGACCTGACCATTACCGCCTATCCGGGAACGGACGGAACGGTTGCGGTCAAGTACAGCGATGACCCGTCCTGGGGTGAGGAACCCGCAGCTTAAGTACTTTGCAGAAACGTTCCTTTTACTCTAGGAGAAATTAACGTGAGCACGGCTGCATTTGACCTTGATGTTTGGGTTGCGGAAGCCCGGCAGGAACCTTTCCGGTTTTCCCTGTCCGGTCTCATCTTCACCATGCCCGCAGCGGGAGAGCTGGACAAGTCCATTCTTACCGCGGTGAACGTCGATAACCCGAGTGCGCGGGATATTGAGTCTCTGCTTAAGGCGGGTCTTGGTGAGCAGTGGGCCCGGTTCGATACCATCCCCGTTCCGCTCGCTGCACTTGGCGAGCTTTTCCGGCAGTGGCAGAAGCACGAGGGTGCCCCGGTGGGGGAATTTTCGGCCTCTTCCGACTCCTGACGGAGAACGGGGAGGCCATAGAAGCAGATTTCCAGCGCTACTACCGGACCGATATCCGGGACCTTTTCCGTACCGGCTCGGGGCTCACGTGGAGGCGGTTCCGGGCTCTCGTGGTGAACCTCCCCACAGAGTCCGCGTTGGGCCGCTCACTGGCCGGTGAGGAGTCCGGTTGGACACTGGAAACACAACTCCTCGCCGCACTGCATGACCGCCTTGCCGAGGCGAATTGGCAGCGGGGAAATGCCGGGGCTAAGTCCCCGAGTCGTCGCCCGGCTCCCATTCAGCGGCCCGGTATCCGCTCGGGGCGCATCGGCGGGACGGAACGGAGTCCGCAGGAAGTCGCGGCCTATCTCGTCCGTATGCAGCCCGGTGCGGGGGGTGCCTGATGGCCGTAGAAGTCGGCATGGGCTATGTGTCGATCGTCCCGGAAGTCGAGGGATTCGCGGCAGAGCTTCAGAGACAGGTCACCGGGCCGTCCGAGGCGGCGGGGCAAGAGGGCGGGCAGGCAGCCGGCGAGGGCTTCACCGGGCAAATGGGCGGAGCCCTTAAAGGCGGGCTTGCCGCTGTCGGTCTTGCCGCCGCCGCGATCTTCGCAAAAGGGTTCATGGACGCTCTGGATCAGACCCGCATTGACGGGCGGATTCAGGCGACGTTGGGCAGCACTCCCCAACAGGCCAAGCAATACGGAGAAGCGGCCGGACAGTTGTATGCGCATGGCATCACTGGCTCCGTGGAAGAGGCTGCCGCCGCTGTCTCCGGAATCATGCGCTCGGGCATCCTTCCTCCGGAAGCAACCAATGCGCAGATTGAAGAGATAACGGGGAAGGTCGCCAACCTTTCCGACGTTTTCGAACTCGACCTGGGGCAGACGAGTAACGCGGTCGGTCAGATCCTGAAGAACGGGCTGGCTAAAGATGGTACGGAAGCTCTGGACATCCTTACGGCGGGGATGCAAAGAATGGGTCCGCGCGCCGACGACATGGCGGATTCGTTCAATGAATACAGCACCAAATTTCGTGATCTCGGGCTTTCTGCCAACGACGCAATGGGGCTCATGTCCCAGGGTCTACAGGCAGGCGCGAGGGACACGGATATCGTCTCTGACGCTCTGAAAGAATTTCAGATCAGGGCGACGGACGGTAGCAAGGCGAGCGCGGATGCCTATACGGAAATCGGGCTCAATGCCGAGGAGATGACCCGCAAGATTGCTGCGGGCGGCCCCGGTGCAAAACAAGGCTTGCAGCAAGTTCTTGACGGCATCAAGGCAATAAAGGACCCTGCCGAGAAGAACGCTGCGGCAGTCGGCCTTTTCGGAACGACGGCGGAGGATCTAGGGCAAGCACTTTTTGCCCTTGACCCGAAAACGGCGGTCAAGGCTCTCGGAGATACTGCGGGTGCCGCTGACAAAATGGGCGACGCGCTGCACAACAATGCGTCCGCCAAGATTGAACAGTTCAAGCGCACCGCCGAGGTAGCGCTGACGAATTTCGTAGGCAACAAGGTGTTGCCGTCACTCATATCTTTTGCGGGTACGGCAAAGGATGTTCTAGGTCCGGCACTCGGCACCGCGAGAGATGTGGTCGGCGGTTTTTTCGGAGTATTCGCGTCCGGAGCCGGCGGGCAGTCGATATCCGGTCTCGGGCAAATCCTGCTGGGGCTCGGAACGACTATCCGGGACACCCTCGCTCCGAGCGTGTCCGCACTCGTCCAGCAATTCACGACGGGTGTTCTCCCCGCTCTGCAAGGTTTTTGGTCTGTTGTCTCCGGGCAACTGATTCCCGCTCTCATGTCGCTTTATGGTGCGGTCTACAGCGCGCTCGCACCGATCTTTACGAATCTCGCACTGATCTTTACTCAGTACGTGCTGCCCGCCGCGATGCGTATTTACGCGGCCATTCTGGAGAATGTACAGCCGGTTTTTTTGTCGCTGTCCGATTTCATCACGACACGGGTTGTGCCCGCCGTGCAGATGATCGGCGGAAAGCTGTCCGAGCTGGTCCAGAAAGCGCATCCCGTTGTCTCCGTAGTCACCACAATTGTCACGTGGCTCGCTCAGTTTGCGGCGAAGATCCTGGGTGCCGTGATCCCGGTAGTAATCCGGCTCGCGGGTCCGGTTTTCTCGGGCCTGTTCTCCGCACTGGGCACCGCCATTTCGTGGCTAGGCAACATCGTCGGTTTTGTTGGCAAACTCGGAACTGCGTTCGTTGACGCTGTTCGTGGGGTAGCCAGTTTCGGCACTCAGGCGAAAGCTAAAGTCGGTGAATTCACGGACTGGATGCGCGGTCTTCCCGGACGCATCGGGAAGGGTCTTGGCGACTTCGGAAAACTTTTGGTCGGCAAGGGAAAAGACCTGGTGCGCGGGCTCTGGGACGGTATTAAGTCCATGGGGTCATGGTTGACAGACACCCTCATCGGGTGGGCCAAGTCTGCCATTCCCGGCCCTATCGCGGACGCGCTCGGAATCAACAGTCCGAGTCTTTTGATGCGCGATCAGATCGGCCGGTTCATTCCGCCCGGTGTCGTGGAGGGTATCGACGCCGAGCAAGGCACGCTTGATGCTCGTTTGCGCGCCATGGTGACTGTTCCGAGGGTGGAATCCGCGAGCATGTCTGGCAGGGTCCAGCGCGTGCGGGAACCCGCCGATATTTGGGCCCAAGTGAGGCAGATTCTTGCCGAGCGGGACCGCGAGAACCGGCGGGAAATCGTGCTGCGTATCGGCGAGCAAGAGATAGCTCGGGCCGTAGTGGCAGGTAACCGACAGATAGACAGGAGGTGATTCCCGGTGTGGATTGGAAACGTCGGTGCGCTCCGGGAGATACGGGACGGGGCCGGTTCGTTCGACCGTAGCCCTGATCTTGGAGTGTCGGAATTCCGATCGCTTGCCGGGGGTGTTACCACATGGGCGCCCCCGGTGCGCCCTCGCCGGCTGAAACTCTCCTGGGAAGCAATGGTGCGAGCCGATTTCCTGCATCTTGACGCTCTCGCCCGGCGTGCGGATTCCCCCGGTCCGGTGGCCGTGTTGGACCCGCTTGCGTTCAATCTGCTGTCCACACAACAGGGCGCCGGTATTGGGGCATCCAGACTGTACGCCACACCGACCATCAGCATGTACGGCGTTGCGAATGATCCATATACGCCGAACACGGTGTCTGTTGAGTCCATGACCGATATCGGCTACCCGTACCTGACGTACCTTCACCCGTACTGGATTGGTTTTCCCGTCACACCGGGAACAAAGCTCACGTGGTGGACACCGGGACTCAGAGAATCCGGGGCAGCACTTAACGGACTTCGCCTGCACTGGTACGCGGCAGATAGCTCTTACATCAGCTCGACATTCGGAGCCACAGCAAGCACACCGCTTGTCGCAACCGTTCCGGCTAACGCTGCTCTCGTAAAGCCCAACATCGAATTCAGTGCCGTTGGCGTGTGGTCACTTGGGCGGGCAGTCCTCGCTGCGGGAGACGTCTCGGTCGATCTCTTGTCCGGTGCCCGCCCCTCGGGCGAGGGCTGTCCCGCCTACTCCGTGACCAACTACACGCACGCGGCGACTTCGGGCAACGGCGCCTTTCGGGACATCGGGCTGGACATGGTGGAGGTGATCAGCAGTGCGACCGGGTAGCGCGTCCCTTGTGGCAGCTCTGGCGAGCGGCGAACGTGCAGCGGCCCATTTGGTCCGGCTCGGGGGACGGGACGTGTCATCTCAGGTGGAGAGCTGGTCACTCGACCAGGCGTACGCCACCGATCTGCCGGACGCCATGCGTGCTTTCAGCGGGTCCGCCAGTGACCAACTGGACTTGTCAGTCACGGGGGTTGGTGACAGGTCGGCCCCGGCGCTGTACGGCCCGTGGGCCCCTCGCAGCACCGGCGACGTGGCCAGGCCCGGTCAGTCGGTCACCCACGCATGGGGGGTGAACGGTCAGACTCTCGACGCCTTCCGGGGCACAGTGCGCGCCCGTTCTGCCGAGTCGGGTACGGACGTGGTGCGGCTGTCGGCGCTGGACGGCGCCGAGCGGCTGCGACAGCCGGCCGAGCTGCCCCGGCCCGATGGCGGGTTGATGTACGGCACTTGGGCGTACACCAATCCGTGGTGTGCGTCGCCGGTATGGATCGTGGACCACTTGCTGCGCAAGGCAGGAATACATACATGTCCGCCCCCGCGAGCGACCGCCATCCTGCACGCCTCGATGCACGGCGGTGCGGCAGCCGGTATCGGGACGCTGCGGGACCTGACGAGTTCGTGGACGCAGTGGTCCAAGACCCGTGCCCCGCAGGAGTCGGCGTTCGTCGCCCCCGCGAACCAGACGAGCTACGCGCGGTATGCGCCCGAGCTGTCCCCGGTGAACCGGCGTTCGGACGCGACGTACCGAGAGTTTTGGACCGATACCGGGGAACTTCCCGCCGGGGCAAAGTCCGTGACCATTGACGAACTCTGGAACTGTGGTGGCACCGCGCATTACGTGAATTTTGCCGTGGACTTTGTGGCGGGGAAGTTGACTGCGTACAGCGGGCAGGACTCGAATGCGAGCAACAATCAGTCGGTGTCGTGGACTTGGGACCGGTTGAAAACGGCGGGGACGTATCACCTTGGGTGGTGGTTGTCATGGAGCACGACAGGGGTTCCCACGATTTACCCGTACGTGACGGCCGAGGACGGGACCACAACCGCTTTCAACTCGGGAGTCCTGGCGGCAACCCCTGCCCCCGCCGGGCAATTGACTAGCGTTGAACTCGGTGTGACCAACACACGCGTCGAGGGTCTGCAAATATCGATGATGCCGGACCGGCCGGTCACCATTGGCCAGACGACACAGGCTGGCACATGGAAACGTACGGCGTCGCTGGATACCCCGCGGTTTCCGCTCCGGGTGATTCCGAACGTGAGTGGTAGCGCGTGGGACGTGATCACGGACCTAGCACGCGTCACGCTGTCCACGGCAGAATTCGACTCGGACGGGTATTTCCGGTGGCGGGATCACACCCGCTGGTCAACTGCCCCCACTGCACCGGATTTCGCGGTCACGTCGTCACGGGAATTGGGCAAGTTGGTCGCCACCGAGGAGATCGACGCATGCCGGAATTACTGTGCGGTGACGTGGAACAACTGGGAATCGGTCACCGGCGTACGCACAATAGCGATCACGGACAAGCCCCCGTCTCCCCTGCCGATTCAGCCGGGGCAGACACTCACCCGGACGTATCCGGTGGGCGAGACCCTGTATGACGTGATGACGCCAGTTCCGTCGACGGACATTGGAACGGGAACCGTGATGGACGTGCGTAATTCTGCGAACGCCACTTCCGGGGTGCTGGTTTATGGGGCGGTGGAACCGCGCGTCACCCGCTCGGGCGGAGTCCTGTCCATGACGGTGCGGAACCGGTCTGCGGCGCCTGTTTACTTCCATCAAGCAACACTCCGGTCGGCAACGCATCCGCAAGGGTCGGAGCCCGCGCCGGCTGTCGCCACAGCCGGCCATACGGCAAGTCAGAGCGCGTACGGGGTCCAGACGTATACGCACGACGCCACGACATGGGTGCAGACTCGGGAAGGTGCCTCGCTGCTCGCGTCGGTGATGATCACTGCGGGAGCCTATCCGGTGCCGCTGCTGCAATCCGTTGAGATCCTGCCCGATCCCCGAATTGAACTCGGGGACGTGGTGCGCGTGGTGGACAAAACCGGGGCCCAACTCGAAACGCTGGCTTGGGTAATCGGCAACAAGACGTCCGGAAGCGGAAGCGAGATTACGCAGACGCTCACACTCCGTGGGACGACGACCAACGGCACTCCGACCGATACCGGATTGACCCCGGACCCGCCAACCCGTCCGGGTGCGCCCCCGCCACCGTGACAGACCGAGGGGGGATGAATGGAAGAGACCAACGAGCCCTTGGGCGTGCGTATCGGAGCCCGTGAAATCTATGACGAGGTTGTGGGACTCCGGGGCGACGTTCAACGCCTCGGACAACAGGGGGAATCCGTGGACGAGACGCTAGAGGATCACGAGGCCCGTATCCGTGGGCTTGAGAGCGAGCGGGGACGATTCGTTCTGCCCGTCGCGCTGATTACCGCAGTGGCGACGGTCGTTGCTGCGGGACTTACCGTCGCACGCCTCACCGGCTAGAGAAACAGCACGCAAGACCAGCCCCGTTCCGGGCCTACCGGGCGGGGCTTTTTTATGCCCAAAAGAGGGAGAATTCATGGGAACTGTAGACGTCATGATTGCCGCCGCTTCGGCGGACGTCGGCTACAAGGAAGGGTCCAACAACAAGACCAAGCACGGGGCCTGGTACGGGCTGGACTACAACCCGTGGTGCGACATGGCAATTAGCTACTGGGCGAACAAGAGCGGAAACGCGGGAGTCGTCGGGAAGTTCGCCTACTGCCCGAGCCATGTGAATTGGTTCAAGGCGCGCGGTCAGTGGGTGAGCAAGAACTCGGCCGCTCGGCGCGGGGACATCGTCTTCTACACGTGGGACGGCGGAGCGGTCGCCGATCACGTCGGCATCGTCACCGCAGACAGCCCGGCGGGTCACGACATCAAGACCATTGAGGGCAACACCAGCGCGGGCACCAGCGGCAGTCAGGGCAACGGGGACGGCTGCTATCGCCGCACCCGCACCCGCTCCCAGGTACTCGGCTTCGGCCGTCCCGCCTACACCAAGCCGGCAACGCCGAAGTACGCCCCGTTTCCCGGTGCCGCGTACTTCAAGGGCTCGCCCCGCTCGGCCCTGATCACTGCCATGGGCAAGCGGCTCGTGGCCGAGGGCTGTTCCGCCTATTCGTCCGGGCCCGGCCCGCAGTGGACCGCCGCGGACCGCAAGAGCTACGCCGCGTGGCAGAGGAAGCGCGGGTTCTCCGGGGCCGACGCGGACGGCTGGCCCGGCAAGACCACGTGGGACGCGCTCAAGGTCCCGGCGGTCTAACGACTCCCCGTGAGCGGTTCTACACCCGCCGGGACCAGCTCGGAGCCCACGAGCCCAGCACCGATCACACTCCGTGCTGGCCGCCCTTGGCGCTGTTCGTGCTCCCTCGGCTACGCCGAGGTTAGACGCAAACGCTGCCCAATCCTTGCAACACGCCGATACCTACTCCTAACGGGGGAACACCCATGCATTTCGTCAAGACCCATCCCGCCCGTCTCTACGCCATAGCCGTCGCCGCCCTCGCCCTGGTGGCGCACTACGTGCCCGAGCTGCCCAGCGCGCTCGTCCTTGCCCTGGTCGCCGCGATCCTCGGTACCGGTGAGGCTGTCCAGCGCGCCGAGGACGCCAAGACCGCCACGGCCAGCGAGGTCGAGCACCCGGACGACCAGGACGACGCCATCGACGAGCGCCAGGACGACGACCAGGCGCCCGCGGAGTGACCTACCGGCATGTAGCTCTGATGGGCCGGGCGGGCTCCGGTAAGGACACGGTGGGCGCCCGGCTCGTCCAGCAATTCGCGTTCGCCCGTGTGGCGTTCGCGGACCCGCTGCGGGACATGGCGCTGTCCCTGGACCCGGTTGTTGCCTATGAGCCCACGGGATACGGGCCGCTTCCGATCCGGCTGTCCGACGTCGTGCGGCGCGACGGGTGGCACCAGGCCAAGCACCGCCCGGAAGTGCGGCGCACGTTGCAGCGACTCGGGCAGTCCGTCCGGAACCAGGACGACGAGTACTGGCTCCACGCCGCCCTCGCCAAGGTAGACGTCGCCGACCGGTGGGGGCTGCCCGTGGTCGTCACGGACACCCGGTATGTCAATGAAGCCGAAGCGCTCCAGGCTCGTGGCGCGCTGCTCGTCCGCGTAGAACGTCCCGGCAAGCACGGACCAGCCGGCAAGGACGAGCGACAGCACACCAGCGAAACCGAACTGGACGACTTCCCGGCGGACGCCGTACTCACCAACGCGGGCACGGTCGCCGAGCTGCACGCGCTCGCGGACCGCCTCGCGGTTCCCCGCTGACACCAGCGGGGGGATGACGGTATGACGTGATGACCCCTCTTTGGCTATCTCTCTTATTTTTTAGACGCATGCCAAAAAGAGGGTCTAAACCGTCATCCGTCATCCCCTCGCCGATCACTCACCAAAGCCTACGAGGGGACACCCATGCCCGGAGCCATCCGGACTATCAAGCGCGGGGGCTCGCGCTTCTACATCAGCCCTGAGACCGCCGAGAAAGTACCGGGCGTGACAAGCATCGTCGGGATGCTTCCCAAGCCGTTCCTGACATTCTGGGCCGCTCGCATGGCCGCAGAATCGGCAGTCGAGAACCTGGATTCCGTTCAGGCTATCGCCGGGCGCGACCCTGCGGGGGCCGTGGACTTTCTGCGGAACTCCCACACCCGTTACACCAGCCTGCGGGCAAAGGTAGGAAGTCAGGCACACGACCTTTTCGAGCGCATGATCCGGCTCGAAGAGATCGGCCGAGTACACCCGGATATGGAGCCGTACCGGCTCGGTTTCGCCGAGTTCCTTACCGCCGTGCGCCCCGAGCTGATCAGAGCCGAGGATGTGTGCTGGTCTGATGAGCACGGGTACGCGGGCAGCTTTGACGCGATCCTTCGCGTCCGGCTCGGCGAGGACGGGAAGCCCGACCACGAAAACGGTGAGTGGCACACGCTGTTGGTCGACTGGAAGACCAGTAAGAGCGCGTATCCGGACGTGGCGCTACAACTCTCCGCGTACGCCCATGCCGACCGGATAATTTCACCCGACGGAAAGTCAGAGCCCATGCCCGCCGTAGGCGGTGCGGCAGTTCTCCACATCACTCCAGACGGTTGGGTTTTCAAGCCCGTCCGCATTGACGAGGACGTCTTTAACGTGTTCCTCACGCTGCGGCACGTGTTCCACTGGGACCGCGAAATTTCCCAGACCGTGTTCGGCGGCCCGATTGCGCAGAGCGTCCGCCGGCTCATCACCGGAACGCAGCGGCGCGGCTAAACCACACCAGCACCAGCACCAGGACGAGCACACAACGGCTCGTCCTTTTTTCATGCCCAAACCAGGGGGATTCACAGTATGGCTATTCGTATCTTCGAGACCGACCCGGACGCGCTGCCGAAGGGCACGTTTTCTGATGACACCGTGGGCCGTTTCCACTCGGGCCGCTCGGTCAACGGCATTCCCGAAGCCCTCGCCGAATGGAAGGTGACGACCGGTGATCCGGACGTTGCCGCCGCTATTGCTCAGCTCATGGGCGGGCAGCCGGAAGTGACCGATTCCACGTCGGAGAACTTCATCGAGATTCTGACCGGCACGAACCGCGTGAAGGTGGTTCTGACCGGCGCTTCGGCGGTCTCGTCGGACATGAAGCTCTGGAACGGAAACGTTCTCATTCATCACTGTGACGGGGTCGAGTTCCTTAGCCCCGAGACGGACAAGGGTATTGCGTGCGGTTGCCCGCCGCTGATGGAGGACCGGAAAGCCAACGCCAAGTCCAAGCGGGGGCCGTCTCCTTCTATTTCGGTGATGTTCCGGCTCGCCGAGGATTACGGCCTTGGCCTTTTCCGTTTCCAGACCGGTTCGTGGAAGCTCGCCGAGGTACTACACGAGATCGAAAACTCGCTGGACAAGGTGGGCGGAGAAGCTTTCGCTGAACTTTCTATCGAACTGGTGGAGTACACCACAAAGAAGGGCCGGGACGTTTCTTACTTCAAGCCGGTAATCAAGGTTCTGAAGTCCTGGAATGACGCCGTAGCGGATTCTTCCAAGTCGCTCTAGCAGGCGGACGGAAGGGGCCCCGGACACGACGAATTTCCAGGGCCGCTAACCAGGGGAGGGAAGATGGCAATTCTTGAACTGTGCGCGGGCTACGGGGGGCTCGGGCTCGCCGTGGAAAAGCTCACCGGGGACACCGTGAAATACGTTGCGGAGATTGACCCCGCAGCATCCACGATCCTCGCCGAGCGGTATCCGTCCGCGCCGAATCTCGGCGACATAACAAAAATTGACTGGTCGCCCCTCACGGGTGAAGTGACCACCATTACGGCCGGTTTCCCGTGCCAGGACATATCCATAGCGGGACGAGGCGGGGGAATCAATGGCACGCGCTCGGGCATCTGGCGAAACGTCGCCGACGCTGTTCGCATCATTCGACCGGACGTTGTCTTTCTGGAAAACGTTGCAGTCATCCGGCGGCGGGGACTTCCGGAAGTTCTCGGGTCTCTGGCCACGGCAGGGTATGACGCTAAATGGTGCAGCTACCGCGCATCCGGCATTGGAGCCGCCCACCATCGGGACAGATGGTTTTGCATCGCCGTACCTCAAGACTCCCACGGCAAATCTTGGGACAAATGGCGGCGCGCAGCATCCGCTAAAGCGACTTGGCAAAACGACCCACGCGGGGGGGGGGGGGGGTAAACAGCCCCACGCTTCCACCCTTGCCGACGAAGTTTGTTTTCTACTTCCCTACTCCGACGGCATCCGATGCAACGGGCGGCCCTGGGAACTCGCCGAAACGGACCGGTGGAATGAATCTACGGACCGTGGTTATTCACCTTCCACATGGTGGGGGCAATACCTCCCGGTAATCCGACGATGGGAATCCATCACCGGATACCCCGCACCCGCTCCAACCGAAATCGGGCCACGTGGCGGCATCCGTGTCACGGCCTTTTTTGCAGAATGGCTCATGGGTTTGACGCCGGGTTGGATAACCGAAGTTCCGGGGCTCAATCGTCGTGACCATCTGAAAGCTATTGGCAATGGGGTCTGTCCCGCTCAGGCATTCACGGCCTACCGGCATCTGCTGATGGCGGATGTTTGATGCCGATTCTTGAACTGTGCGCGGGGTACGGCGGGCTCGCGATGGCCGTGGAGTCATTGACGGGTGAACGGGTGGCGTACGTCGCCGACAACTCACCCGCAGCGAGCGCGGTACTTTCCGAGCGGTATCCCGTGCCAAATCTAGGCGATATCAGCGAATCCGACTGGGGAGCGGTGGCCGGTCGCGTCGATATCGTCACCGGCGGATTTCCCTGCCAGGACATATCTACGGCCGGAAGGGGAGCCGGAATTCATGGGGAGCGCTCGGGAGTCTGGAAGCACGTTGCGGCAGCCGTTCGCGCGATTCGACCACGTGCTGTGTTCCTGGAAAACGTGGCAGCCATCCGCAGGAACGGTCTTGACGTTGTTCTCGGGGAGCTGGCCGCGAGCGGGTACGACGCGTCATGGTGCTGCCTCCGAGCGTCCGCAATGGGTGCCCCACATCAGCGCGACCGGTGGTTCTGTATCGCCCGGCTTTCCGACTCCGGACACGGGGACCAGCCCGAATGGCCACGGCCGCAGGGGCGGGAAAGCAGGGAACGGACGGCAATCCGGGGCATCGTTGGACGTGGTGGCGAAAAGCCTCCCGGTGTCCACTCTCCTCGCGGCTGGTGGGGCGACAGAGCCGACCGAATCCACCGATGGGAATCGGTGACGGGCCGTCCCGCTCCCCGACCGGCCGAGCTGGACCACCGGGGCCGGCTACTGCTCTCCCCCCGATTCGGTGAATGGCTCATGGACCTTCCGGACGGATGGGTGACCGGAATTGGCGGGCTGACCAGGACGGACCAGCTTCACATCATCGGAAACGGCGTGGTGCCCCACCAGGCGCACGCCGCATATTCACACCTACTAACCACATGGGGGGCGAATGAGTAAGCGCGGTGTTATCACCGATTACAGCGGCGAGGAAATCTACCGGGGGGACCTGATTGCCTATGCCGCGCGGCAGGGAAACCGTGTCCGGATGACTGACGCGATCGTGGACAAGGTGACCGCACGCCTGGTTGATGGTCGGCTGCGCGGAATGCTGCGTGTCCGTCCCACCGGGGTTGAGTCGGGATTTTCAAAGCGTCGGTCACTCCGTAGGGAATGGATCAGCTCCGAGCACGTCAGGTTGATTCTTCCGGGCGTTGTGAGCGACGACAAGTAAGACGATATGAGGGGCCGGGCGACCGATACGGGTTGTCCGGTCCTTTTGCTGTGTGGGGGGACGAATGATGTATGTGATTTCTGCCGACGATGCTCCGCCGCTCGGGGACGTGCGGGAGCTGTCCGCCGGGGACGAGCTGATTTTGCGGAACGGTTGGCGTGCGCGTCGGGACTGGATTCGGTATCTCGCTGCGGTGGCTCATGCCATGGGCCGGGGCTGCACCGTGCGTCAGGGGGCCGACCATGACTAACCCCAACAAAGCGCGCGGGACCGCATGGGAAAGCGCGGTCCGGGACCATCTGAATAGAACTCTCGGGCTGGTCGATTCGCTCGGGTCTTTCCTGGACCCATTCGATTCCAGGAACATTCGCAGAGCGGCGCAAGAGGGTGCGCGGGATGTTGGCGACGTGCATGCCGTGCCGTTCATTCTCGAATGCAAGGACGTTATAGGCCCGGCGGTTCCGACATGGCTTCGGCAAGCACGGGTTGAAGCGGTGCATGCCGGTTTCCCGTACGCGGTCGTCGTGCACAAGCGGCGCGGGCTCGGCGTGCGGTCGGGACGGGTTCACTTTGACGTACGTACGTGGACACGGACACGTACAGCGCTCGGGCTGTCCACCCGCGACATGTTCGCGGCGTACGGGTTCGCGGTGTCGCTGCGGGGTCTCGACACGTCGCGTTGGTACCTGACGACGGACCTCGATCACTTCGCTGTCTTGCTCGCTGATGTGCGTGGGGCGGTGGTCTGCCGTGCTGCTCGCTGATCTGCTCTCACGCTTCGGCGACGTGGACGAGCACCAGGACGGCGGGTACGCGGCCCGTTGTCCCGCGCACAACGACAGCCGGCCGAGTCTGCGCATCTGGCGGGGCGAGGATCTGAAAGCACGGCTCACGTGCCGGGCGGGGTGCGAGACCGCCGATGTCATCCGCGCGGCCGGTCTCGGCTGGTCCGACCTGTTCGACGTGACGGGCCCCGGCAACACGGTGTCCGCCGAACGCCCCGAGCTGGTCCCCGCGCGGCTGGTCGCCGGTCTCGCCGCGTACGTCGACCGCACATCGGCAGCACTCGGCAACTGGTCGTCCGAGTGGCCCGAGCGTGCGCGGGGCTACCTCGCCGACCGGTTCGGCCTCGATGTGGAAACCGCCACAGATCTCGGCATCGGGGTGGATCCCGGAGACCAGGGCGAGGGCTTCCCGTACCTCTCTCGCCAGTACTGGGCGCACCCGCGCGTGACTGTCCCCCTGTATGGATGGGACGGAGTCGCCCGAGGGCTACAGGGGCGGGACCTGTCCGGCGACTGTCCCGCACGGTGGCTGTCTCTGATTAACCCCCGTGGTCACCGCTGGACCCCCTACGGCGTCTTTCGCGGTGCGGGTGGATACGGAACGGTCCTGGTCTGTGAAGGGCCGGGCGACGCGCTTACGGCCACCGGATGCGGTTATGACGCCGTCGCGATTCGTGGGGCCGCTCTCGCCGGCTCGCCCGAGCTGGTGCGCGAACTCGCCGAGGGTCTGCGGGACTCTCTCGTCATCCTTGCCGGGGACAACGACACCGCCGGGAACGGCTTCACGTCCCGGCTCGCCACCGGTCTCGCCGACCACGGAGTTGACGCGCTGCGGCTCGAACTGCCGCGAGCCGGCTGGGACTTGACTGATTGGCGCGAGGATGACCCCGAGCACTTCGCAGCCGAGCTGCACCGTGCGGTCAAGGCTGCCCGGCCCGTCCGGGACACCGCCGATGCCGAAGCGGAAGCTCGGTCTGCCGAGCTTGCCGAGCGCACCGGGGCCGACGCCGTGACGCGCGACCAGGGGGCGGAAGCGGCGGAGATCCTTGCCCGCCTTGTCGGGCAGCTCGGCGAGTCCGACGCGATGAACGCCCATGCGCTCACTGCGTTCTGCGGGGGCCGTATCCGCTACGCGGCCGGTCTCGGTTTCTACACGTGGAACGGCCGTGTCTGGGGCCGCTCAGACACCAGGGTCCGGCAGGAAATCCACCGGATGGGGGCCGCTCTCGTCCTCGCGGGACAGACTCAAGCGGCACGTGGTTTCACCATGACCAACCGAATTGACGCTCTACTGACGGAACTTCGGTCCGTGCCAACGGTGCGCGTGGAAGCACTCGACTTTGACAACCGGCCCGATCTGCTCGCGTTCCGAAACGGTGTGGTGGATCTCCGTACGGGACAGGTCCGCCCGCACGACATGCGCGACATGCTGACGTATGGCCTGGATATCGACTACCGGCCCGAAGCCGAATGCCCACGGTGGGAGAGTTTCCTCGCTGAAATCTTCCCTGGTATGCCGGAAATTCCGCCGTACATTCAACGCCTTATCGGATATGGCGTTACGGGGCACGTCACAGAGCAAGCGTTCGCGGTCATGTGGGGCAAGGGGGCAAATGGCAAGTCTGTGCTTGTCGACACCCTTACCGCCGTGTTCCGCGCCATCAGCAAGACAACACCCTTTGCAACATTCGAGGCAAAAGTAAGCGGCGGCATTCCCAACGACATTGCCGCACTCCGCGGCGCCCGGCTCGTCATGGCCTCCGAGGGTGAGAGCGGGGCGCCTATGTCCGAAGCGGTACTAAAGCGCGTCACCGGTAAGGACATGATTTCAGCCCGCTATCTGCGGCGTGAGTTCTTCGAGTTCAAGCCGTCCTTTCTGCTGCTGCTCGCCACGAACCACAAGCCCAAATTCAAAAGTCAGGACGAGGGACTTTGGCGACGGGTGAAACTGCTGCCTTTCCTGCGCTATTTCGCACCCCATGAGCGCGACCACTCGCTAGACGCGCGGCTGTTGGGGGAAGCCGAGGGAATTGCAGCGTGGGCGGTACGTGGCGCCGTCCACTGGTACGCGGACGGGCTGCAAGACCCCCAGGTCATCACGGGTGCATCCCGTGAATACCGGGAGACGTCGGACCAGCTCGCCGGCTTCTTTCCAGGGGTCTTGGAACCCACCGACGACGACCGGGTGATGAACGGGACCGAAGCGTTCAACACCTATTTGGAGTGGTGCGAAGCGGAGAACCTTCCGGCTCGTGAGCGGTGGACCCGACGCACCTTTTACGACGCCATGGAAGAACGTGGGGTGTCCCGCCGAAAGACCATGCGGGGAATCGGTCTGGTCGGTCTCCGCACTGCCGAAGAAAGCCCGGACGTAGCCGGACCGGGAATCTTCGGAAACTGATCACTGACCACTGACACGGGCCGTCCACCTATTCGGGTGGGCGGCCCATTCTGCTTTAGGGGGAGGAATGAGAGAATTCCGTCACGACATAGCCGGCGAGCGGGTCACCGTCCACGTTCCCGAGGACACCAACGATCTGAAACAGTTCTGGCAATGGCTATACCGGGCGCGCGAACGGGGACCAATCGCGCTGGACACCGAGACAACCGGATTGGATATTTTCAGCCCTACCTATCGGCTCCGGATGGTCCAGTTCGGGGACGCTCACGACGCTTGGGTGTTGCTGTACGAGCGGGGCGGGTGGTTCGCACAGTACGCCCGAGAGGCAATCCACCGTTGCCGCCAAGTTCTCATTCACAATGCGGCGTTCGATTGGCTGGTGTTGGACCGGCACGCGGGAATTCCCCTGGAAGAACTCGCGCCATGGACCACCGACACCCGCATATTGGCGAGCCTGGTGGACCCCCGGCAGCCCCAAGAGGGCGGCATAGGGACGGGCTTGAAACCCCTGTCCGCGCACTGGGTGGACCCTGCCGCACCGGACACACAATCAGGACTCACAGCCGTATTCAGGTCCCTCGGACTCACCAAAGAAACGGGATGGGCGAGCATACCGATCACGGATCCGACGTATCTCCTTTACGCGGGGCTGGACGTGATCCTGACGGCCCGTCTCGAACCGGTGCTACGGCGGGAACTGAACCGGCTGTCCGTGCGCGCCGAGCTGGTGACGTATGAGCACGAGATTGCCCGGCTCTGCGCGGTCATGATGCGCACGGGCCTGGTGCTGGACACGGAGTACACCGCCGAGCTTGACGGCCGGTTGGGCGTGGACGCGGCCACGTACGCGGACCAGGCCCGGCGGTACGGAGTCGAGAACGTCAACAGCACGGCCCAACTCGCCGAAGCGTTCGCGGGCATGGGCGAGGCCCTGACGGAGCGCACGGCGTCCGGGGCCGTCAAGGTCGACAAGAACGTGTTGTTGGCGCTCGCGGACATGTCGTTGCAGTGGCAGCCACTCAACACCCGCACACCCAACCCGCTTGCCCTCGCTGTGCTGCGGAGCAAGAGGGCCGGGAAGTGGCGGAAGGCATACACACGGACGTTTCTAAAGACCGTGGACGCTGCGGGCAGAGTCCATCCGTTCATCAACTCACTGCAAGCCCGTACGGGCCGCATGTCGATTACCCGCCCCGCTCTCCAGACACTTCCGTCCAGTGACCACATGATCCGGCGGTGTCTGCTTGCCGACCCCGGACACGTGATCATTTCCACGGACTTCAAAGCTGTCGAAATGCGGGTTCTTGCCGCTCTCGCAAATGTCCGGCGCATGAAGGAGGCAATCGGCAAGGGCGAGGACTTGCACGACTTCACCGCGCGACTGGTATTCGGACCGGGCTTCACAAAGGCTCACCGCAAGCTGTGCAAAGGTGTCGGTCTGTCGAAAATCTACGGCGGCGGAGCCGAGACAACCGCCCGGCAAACGGGTGCGCCGATTGAAGATGTGCGAAGCGCCTTCAAGGCGTATGACCGGGTGTATCCGGAGATTCGCCGAGCGGCTTCCCGATGGCAGCGCGAAGCCTTCCAAACGGGCATGGTCCTGGTCTCCGTCACCGGTCGCCGGCTGCCACTGGACCGGGACCGCACCTACGCCGTGACCAACTATCTGTGCCAGAGCACCGCGCGGGACGTCCTCGGGCAAGCCATGCTCAATATGGAGTCGGCCGGTCTGCTCGAATTCTGCCGCTTGCCCATTCATGACGAACTGTTGGCATCGGTGCCCGAGCGGGATGCAAGAGAGTTCGCGCGAGAGTTTGAGCGAGCCATGACGTTCCCGATCTTCGGAGTCGCCATTGACGCGGAAGCCGAGATCGGCGGACGGTCGTGGGGCTCGCTGTACGGGGCCGACTTCTGATTACTGTCCGCGATTTTCGCGACGGAGAGTAAGCGAGAGAAACCGACCGAAGACATGCCTGTTCTTCTTTGGTTGCACCCGATTGGGTCACGCTAGGGCCACGACATTCGCGACATCTCCACAATCATGCACTCAATGCTACTAGTTTGAGTAACGAATTAGCCGAGCGTTACGAAAGGTTGCGGCTAGTGCGCCAATATCTCAGGTAAGAACCGATATGAGTAAACACACCGCATTAAGGTGCATTGTTGTGCCGCTGGCATATACCTAAATTCGTTGCCACGCAGCGATAAAGGCAATGCGCAAGCCCCGTCCTGCTAATCCGGGACGGGGCTTTTTTGTGCCCTTTGTAAGGCGCATTGAATAGAGCCGTGGGTTCCTTTCAGAACCCCTCGCGCTCCGTTCCGGGATCTTCCTGCTCTCCACAGAGAGCAAAGCCCCCGAAGTACGGAGCCAAGCTCAATGACGCACCTTACGCATTCGCAGATTTCGGCCGCCAGGGAAAACGACCTAGACGCCGTATCTGCGGTCATCAGCGAAACCGAAGCACTCATCAAAGCCAAAGCCCGCCATTACGCCGGATCGGCGGAGGTCAACGGCAACGCCCTCGCGGAAGACCTCGCACAGGCCGGGCGAATAGCCGTTTGGCAATCCCTCGCCAAGTTCGACGGAGACAGCCCCGGCGAATTCATGAAGTACATAGACCGCGCATTGCACACCGCCATGTCGGAAGCCCGCCGGGCGGAAACCCGCCCCGGTGTGACCCCGTACGCCGCTGGCGACTTTGAAAAGGCACTGACCCTGGCCGGCGGAGACCCGTACGACGCCGAGCGCATCGCCATCACGGACGACATGGGCGAACGCCAGATGAGCCCGGACCACGCGTACGCGGCACGACTTTCGTGGCTCGGGCTCGAATACCTGGACCGTCCCGTTCAGAGCGAGGGCGGCAAAGTGATCACCCTCGCGGCGAAGTTGGAGCGCGAAATCGGGATGCCCGCCGAGCTGATCACCGCGGCTGATATCGCTTCGCACCGCCGTACTGTCATCCGGGACCAGGTGCACCGCACGTTGGGACTGCTGTCCGAGCGGCAACGTCACGTGGTGAAAGCTGTGTTCGGAATTTCCCCGGTTCCGAAGTACCGGCCCGTAATCGATGACGCCGAGTTGGAAGCGGACACGGGTCTGTCTCACGACCAGGTGCGGCAGGCTCGCAAGAAGGGGAAGGAACGTTTCTCCGAGTTGTACAGAGCCGGTGCACGCGCATGGTGAAGACATGCACAAAGTGCAGCGAGAGCAAGCCCCGCACCGAGTTCTACTCAGCCCACGGTCGCCGTGATGGGCTCATGTCATCCTGCAAAGCGTGCAAGCGAGCAGCGACCAAGGCACGTGCGGACACCAACCGTGAAGCGGTGCGTAAGGAAGCCCAAAGCTACAGACAGCGAAACCGGGACAAGATCAGGACTGCCCAACGGGCTTGGCGCGCTCTCAACAGAGAACGGGAGTCGGAGCGTAGCAAGGCATGGAAACTGCAGAACCCGGACGCACACGCGCGCCACAACTCGAAAGCGCGGGCTAAGCGATACGGAGCCGAACACGAGCCCTACAGCCGTGCAGCCGTGTTCACGCGTTGGGCTAGTCGCTGCTGCTACTGCGGCAGCGAAGCCACCGCCCTTGACCACGTCGTCCCGCTCGGGTTCGGAGGACACGACGTTGAACGCAACGTCGTCCCGGCTTGTTGGCCGTGCAACTCAAGCAAAGGCGGTAAGTCCCTCGCGGACTGGGTGGCGGCATGGTGACCATGGCGACCACGGACGGGGGCACGGTGACGGTGACCCGCTGCGGCGGCGCCCTGGTGGACATCCACGTCCGGGACAGCTCGGGGCGGACAGTCGCGACAGTGACGCGCCGAGTTCGGCCGGAAGAGAATGAACTCACTGACCTTCTCGCCAACTTCCCTATGACAGAGTCGAGTTGCAGAATGACGATGAATTAGATTGGCCGCTCAGCTAGATCACCCCCCGTGACCTGCGAATTACCCCTTGTTTACCTCCCGCTGTTCGCTTAATGTGGCCCAACCGGGGGATCAGAGGAACGGCCGATATTGCGTGGTGGGGGAATGAGTGAGGCTGTAAGAAAGATCCCAGTAGCAAGGCCAACTGCCGAGTTGCGCACGGAAATCTATACGGAGCGTCCCGGCGGGGCGTACTGGCAATGGCGAGAAGTAGCGCGCTTCCCACGGGCACAGGTCATCGTCTACACAGAGCATGAACTGGCCGGCGAAATGGCGTTGCATGGCCCCCGAGCTGCCGCATGGCTGGACACGTCACCAGCCAACCGCTTCCGCGTCATCGCAGCGTGCCTCACAACGGGCGCCACGGTAGGCGAGTGGACATGGGACCGGTCTCGCGAGACGAACCGCTGGGTACCCGCCGGGACACCTTGGGTCGTCTGGGACGACCGCCTGAGAGTCGAAGCCCTGGAAAGACAAGCACGCAAGACAGGCAGACGACACCCCGCCGCCTAACCCGCACTCGTCGGGCTCTCACATCCCGTACACACACTCCTACCTGCACAGCCCGAAGCCCCGCTGCACTCCCAACCTTGGGGGTACGGCGGGGCTTTCGTCGTGTCCCGGACCAGCCTCGCCGTGAACGCTGCCGCCCCGCCAGTACGTTGTGTCAAGAGGCGCGCGGGTATCAGTACGGGAGACCACGGCGGGCGTACCGTTGCGGAGAGGATGAGGGGCCGACGATGACGACAGAGCTAGCTAAGAACGTCAGGAAGCACCGCCGCCGTAGGGGGTGGAGCCAGGAACTTCTAGCAGAAATGGCCGGGGTATCGATCCAGACTGTCCGCAAGATCGAACAAGGCGGGGACGTGCGCACGGACACCCTGCACATGGTTGCGCGTGGCCTACAGGTCACCACGGCTGAACTGTTCGTTGCGGACTCGCCAGCCCCCGTGGTGGGGGACGAAGCGTCTCGCCGGAACCTGGTCGAGCTTCGCAAGGCATTGATGCCCCCGGTAGGGCTGGAAGCTCCGGTGATACTGGCAGCCGAGACCGGGGACGTTGGTGACCTACACCAGCGCATTGAAGACGTTCACGCACTGTATTGGGCAGACCGATACGACTCTGTTGCGCGACAACTGCCCGCGCTGCTGAGGGCAACCGAGGCCGCCGCCGCGGATGCCGAGGGCGACCAGGACAAGACGGAAGCCGTGCAGGCTCGGACTTTCTCGCTGTTGCTCGCGGGGAAGTACCTCACTCAGGTGAGGCAGTACGACTTGGCTTACCACGCTCTTGCGGAGTCCATCCGACTCGCACGGGAGAGCGGGCAGACGTTAACCGCCGGTACGGGCATCGTCGGCATGTGCTGGTTGCTTCTTCGGCAAGACAGGTTCGATGAAAGCGAAGCGCTTGCCCTACAGACTGCCGAAGCGATGGAACCGCGTATGTCGTCGGCGAAGCCGTCTGAACTTGCGGTGTGGGGGGAACTGTGGCTGCGCGTCGCCTCTGCCACGGTGCGCAACAACAGGCCCGATGATGCCGCCGTTGCTCGCCGAATGGCGGGTACGGCTGCGAGCGCACTTGCTCAAGAGCGCAACAGCTTCCCGAACCACTGGGGCGGCTTCGGCCCTATCACTGCCGAGATGAAAGCCGTGGAAGATCTTGCGCTGGACGGGGATGCGCGCGGAGTGCTACGGCGGGCGGACGAGGGAGTTCTAGGGGGCAAGGCGCTGAAGGCTCTGGGGAAGCCGACCGCGCCGAACTGGGGTCGTCACCGGCTGGACGTGGCGCAGTCCCATGTGGTGTTGGGATCTCACCAAGACGCCATGTCGGAACTGGCGGGGCTCCGCGAGAGCAACGGTGCGTGGCTCAAGCATCAGCCGCTAGCGCGGTATGTCATGGGTGATGTACTCAGCTCCCGCAAGCGGACACTTACAGCCGAGATGCGCGACATGGCTTCCTACCTGGGGGTTTTCTGAGACGTACCACGCTGCGTGGTAGTTGGTCGGTTACGCTCGGCGAACTACCGCGCTTGTTCCGTGGTTTGACTGGCCGTCACGCCTTTACGTTCATGGTCTACCCCCCATACCCCCGGACACGGGAGACCAGTCCATGAACCGTACCTCTGCCGACCGGAAGCGACGACGGAACCTGTACGACGCATCCGCAGGATGTTGGCCCGTCGCACACGCATTCCGCCACGGGCGGACCAAACCGACGCCGAGCACTCTGCGGGAGCCCGGAGCGTCCAAATGAGCGCGGTCCCGGCTGTTGGCGCTTTAGCCGTGGACACCGTGCGGGACCAGCTCGGCGAGTACTGCGGTGAGCGCGCCGGGCGGTGGTCGCTTCGGCCCGTAGGCGCCGGGAAAAAATGGACCACCGACCCCGCGAACGTGCAGCCGACCACGGTCGAAATGCAGACCTGGGTGTTCGCCCATCTGCGCGCCCACCCCGACCACTTGAGTTATGCCGAAGTGATCGAACGCCCGTGGGTCATGAAGCCCGAGGGTCTGACATGAACGGCAGCCCGGATCTGACGGGCTACTGGGCGGAAGTACGCGCCGAGGGACCGGTATACGGCACGGGCGAGATCGTGCAGCACATCCTCAGCACGTTCCAGACCATTTCCCCGGTGCTCGCACTGCGGTGGGTCCGCGGTGAGGCGATGCGCATCGTGGACCGGCTCGACCCCGACCCGGAACGCTCGGCATGGGTAACGCCGTGGATGCTCGTGGACCCCGCGCCCGTCCCCGATGGATGTGCCGAACTGTCTTTCTGGGCCGAGGACCCCGGCGCTTACCAGGCTGCGCGGGACCAGCTCAGAGAGGGGGCGCCGCTGTCCGTGGTGATAACGGACAACGGCTGCCGCTACACCTTGACTGTCTGGCCCGTTCTCGTCCCCCCGCCCGAGTGCGTTCCCACAGCGCGAGTCTCCAGCGGGCACCCCACGCACGGCCGCTCTGGTCACACGAGCCACAGAAGGGCCCGACGGGCCGGCTGGCTGTTGCTCACCGGCTATTCAGGGAGCCACCACCCGACCGACCGGGCCAACGATCCTACAAAAAGGGAGAGGTGAGCGTCCGTGTCTCTCACGACTCCCTTCGTCGCCGTGAATGCCGTCGCGATCCCCACGCTGGCCTTTACCGGCCGACTCTGAACCCCGCCCCTGTCGATTGAATCCAAGTGGATTCCACCTTCGATACTCACTTAGGGATCGGCAGGGGCGGCCACAACAACCGCTATCGGGGGGCTTCCCGAGAGTTCCGGTTTCCCATCACGGCCGGTTCTCACTGATAGCGGGTGCCCGGCTCCACCGTGACGGAAAACTGGAGCCGGGGCACACCCAAAGAAAGAGCGCGAGAGAAAGTAGAGGGCGCATGGCAGGGAAGAAGAAACCGGCACCAGTTGGCGATGCTATTCACACGCCGAAGGCAAAGTACGTAACAACGGCGGCGAATCCGACCGGAAATCGTGCCGAGCGGCGATTGGCGGCGAAGCTGGACAAGGGCAAGAAAAAGTAAGGCACTTCGGTCTACGCTCAAAGGCCCCCCATCGGGGCTGACCCCTTGTAACTCAGTCGGTAGAGGCTCAGAACCGTGCCGCACGTCACGCAATTCTGAGTGGGCCCCGGTTCGATTCCGGGCAAGGGGACTCCGCCCGCCTGAAGGACAGTGGCAGCCGGGCGGGTACAGGGAAAGACAACTGAGGGAGAAGTCATGATCGGCGTAGTTTCCAACGGCGACGACAAATTGCCCGGCCAGCCCTACCCCGGCCCGCACCCGCCGCCCACCCCGGATGGTGGCCCCGGCGTTCCCAACCCCCCGAAGGCTGTCTGAACAGTGACCACCAACGCACACCAGGAGCGCCCCAGCCGCAACGAGCTGGGGCGCGTCCTCATGTCCGAGGGTGCGCTCTCTTCGGATTGGGCACCTTCGTTCGCTGCCGTTCCCCGCGCCTCATTCCTGCCGGATCTCATCTGGCCTTTCGACATGAAGACGGGGCAGAGCGTTGCCGTCTCGCGATCCGCAGAGCCCGACCTATGGTACGGATACGCAGACTCGGACGTTCCCGTCGTGACGCAATGGGACGACGGACAACACACCGGTAATGAACCGGGAGAGGTGTCCACCTCTTCGGCATCGATGCCGTCTGTAGTGTTCCGGATGCTCAAAGACCTTGCCGTGGAGCCCGGCAATCGCGTGTTGGAGATCGGCACGGGCACCGGATGGAACGCCGCATTGCTGGCACACCGGTTGCGGGTTGAGAACGTAGTGACGGTGGAACTGGATTCCGTCGTTGCGGCAGAGGCACGTACGGCGCTGAACGCATTTGGACTCCCGGTACGCGTCATCGACCGTGATGGGCTCAGGGGCTACGAGGAAGGTGGCCCGTACGACCGCATCATTGCAACGTGCGGATTCCGCAAACTCCCCTTCGCGTGGGTTGAACAGAGCCGGCCCGGTACGGTCATCGTGGCCCCGTGGGGGACTCACTACGGCCATGGTGACGCCGTGGCCCGACTGGTTGTCGCTGGCGGCGGAGAGCGCGCCACAGGGCCGTTCACGGGTGGCGTGGAGTTCATGAAAGCACGAGCCCAACGGCTCTCGCCCGTCGTGCATTCCGACTACGTCAACGGCAGTTCGGCCGACCGTGACAAGTCATCTACTACCATCTCAGAGGACGACTTTTTGGGGGATCGATTCAGTCCCCAGCGGTTCGCTGTAGGGCTAAGACTCCGCGATTGCGTCCACGTCGTTGCCGAAAAGCGTGACGGCGAACTGCCCGTGTGGTTCTACGGGCTCACCGATCGCTCGTGGGCTTGCGTGATGTTCCGTGACGGCGACGAGGCGTCAGTCTGGCAGTCCGGTCCCCGCCGACTATGGGGCGAAGCCGAAGCGGCCTACCGATGGTGGGCGGAGAAGGGGAAACCCGGATACGAGCGCTTCGGGCTCACCGTGACAGCGGAAGGGCAGAGCGCATGGGTGGATGATCCAACCGACTCCTGGCCGCTCTGAACCGCTGAACCAGCGGCCCCGCCCACACGTCACGCCCATGCCACGTGGGCGGGGTCCGCTAACCCTCCTGCCGCTCGTCCTCGCCGGCTGGCTCGGCAACCTGGACGTAGGTACCCCGCTGCGGGACAACGAACAACAGGCCATCCGCAACAAGAGCGGCGATGGCTCGCCGAACCGTGGGGCGGGACAACCCGAACTCCTCACAGAGACGCGTCTCCGACGAGATCGGACGGCGCGGCTTCCAGTCACCCCGCGCGATGCGCGCCCGCAGGATGCCCGCGAGCTGGTGAAACGGGGGCTCGGGTGCCTCCCGCTCGATTTCGTCGTCTGGGCCGTAGTCCATGGGTGAACGGTAGCGGGACTTACTCAATAGGGCACAACAAGCCATGTCCCTTGACGTGCCTTTACAAGGCTTTACGTATCTTGACGTGAAGCTCTAGGCTCACCACGAGAAACGCCCCGGCAAACCGGTCCTACGCGGTTTGCCGAGGCTCCGCCGAAACAGCTTTCTGAGGAGCTGATCGACTTATGCGTGACCCTATCGCCCGTGCCCTGGTGTGGCTGCTGCGGCTGGTCCTGCCTGCCCGTGGACGCCACTGCACAACGGCCACCCCGCCCACTACCGAGCCCGCGCCCGTGTCGCCCTGGTCCCGTCCGTGGACCGCCCCGTCATCACGGGACGTGCGAGCCGTCTTCACGGACGAGCACACGCGAGAGCTGCCCGAGCTACAGCGCGAACGGGCATACGCCGCCGCATTCGCCCGGCTCGGCGTCGACTACGACTATCCAACAATGCCGCTCGGCAGCCTCGTAAACCGTGAGCGGGTGTCCGCATGACACGCGACGAACAGACAGCCGCACTCACCGCCGAACCGAGCCCCGCCCCCACCGGTGCACGCTGCTGCCGCTGCCGCAACTGGACATACGCGCCCGTCGCCGTCCGGTGGATTCAGCGCCCGAGCGGCACCGGAACGACCCTGTACGCCTGCCCGAGCCACGCCGTAGCGCTCAACGCGGGACCGACGCCCGATGACGTGGTGCGCAACCCGTAGACGCACACACAGATCGCAGACCAGCCCCGTCCGACACCGTGCCGGGCGGGGCTTCCGCGCGTCTGAATTGTGTACGTAATGTGAGGCTCGCGTGATAGGCATTGGCGATCTTTTGCGCGACCAGGGGAGGGACCGCGTGGAGCGGAAAACATGGATCATCACGGGGGTCGCAGTGCTCGCGTTCGGCGGAGTGCTGTCACTGTTCGAGGACGAGCCGGACAAGGCTACGGCCGAGCCCAAGCCGTCCGCCTCGGCGCGGCTGGTCACGGACGAGCCGGACGAGAAGCCGAGCGCGGAGCCGTCCAAGCCGTCCGGTATCCCGTCGCCCGATGCCGCACAGACCGAAGCCCTGATACGCGCGCTGCGGGCCGTAGAACCGGAGCTGGTGGCCGAGGACGATCGGGCCGTTGACCGGGCCCGGAACGTCTGCCTAGACATCACAGGCGGCAAGGATGCCGCGACCGTCCAAGGCAACGCCAAGACCCGGTTCGAGGGTGGCGCCGTGCCGAGCCTCACCGACGACCAGGCCGGCGACATCGTGACCGCCGTACGGTCATCGTTCTGCAACTGACCAGACAGCAAACAGCCCCGTTCGGCAACTGCCGTGCGGGGCTCTGTCGTTGGTGCTGACGTGCGCGTATGCTCAGAACTGGTAGTTAGAGGTGTTGGGATCTGCCAGGACCGTCCATGACTCCTCGCCGGTCTGTCCGACGTCGACCCGCCGCGCGCCGAGTGCGATCAGCCGGTCGATCTCGGCCTCGCGGTCCTCCGCGACGGTCGTCAAGTCCAGGTGGAGGCGGTTCTTGACCGTCTTGCGTTCCGTCGCGGGCACGGGCATGAAGCACATGCCGACCGGTGCGGACTCGTCGGGCCCGATGACCACCTCCCGCTCGCGCTCGGACAGCACCCGCCAGCGCAGCGCAGCCGCCCAGAAGCGGGCGAGGCCGGGGAGATCGTGTGTGTCGACGACGATGTGGTGCAGGCTCAGCGGCATTGGGGCAGTATGCGCCGGACCCGCTCCCCCGCGCATCACCAATTCCGCCGCCCCGCGGGGGGCCGCTGCTTTCGACGCAGAGCGGCGAGCGCGCGGAGTTGAACCCGTTCCCGTTCGGTCGCCGGACGGATGGAGATCCGCGCCGACTGCCAGGTGTGGCCCGAGGGACGGATCAGCCAGACCGTGAGTCCGGTGAAGGACCGGATGACACCCGGCATGTCCGCCCGGGGGTCGAACACCGCCATACCGACGCGCAGTTCGGGCACCGGGGCGGGACGCGCACGGTAGACGCGGGCCGCCTCAGTGTTCACGGGTTCCCGTGCACCAACCCTCAACGCGCCAAGGGCCGGGGCGTGTTGGGGTCCCTGCCGCTTGGCGGGAACACTCATACCGGACACGACCACTCCTCTCCGTAGCGACTCAATTACCCAGTGAGGCCAGAGTGGCGTACAGTTGAGATCCCTTCAACTGACCAGACGCGAAGGCGGAGTTGAGTCACGCATGGTCAACCGTAAAGAGCTGAACCCGGAGAGCAGCCCACGTGCGGCCTTTGGGGCCCGTGTCCGCAGGCTGCGGGAGAAACGTGGCTGGAGTCAGGAAGTCCTGGCCGAGCACGTGGGATGTTCCAGCCAGCATATTTCGGCTACGGAAACTGCCCGCAAGCCGCCAACCCTGCCCTTCTCGCGCAAGCTCGACATTATCTTCGGCACGGCAAATACTGGCGAATCATTCGAAAGCGAATGGCGCGAGATCCGGCACGGCAGCCTGTTGGAAGGCTTCCCTGAGTACGTCGGGTATGAGGGCCGGGCCGTAGAGATCCGGATTTACAACACGGGGGTCATCCCTGGCCTGTTGCAAACACCGGAGTACGCACGGGTGTTGGCGCACAGTGCCGTACGG
The DNA here is from genome assembly GCF_045040295.1 of Streptomyces sp. NBC_01506. Classification (NCBI taxonomy): domain Bacteria; kingdom Bacillati; phylum Actinomycetota; class Actinomycetes; order Kitasatosporales; family Streptomycetaceae; genus Streptomyces; species Streptomyces sp. NBC_01506. Next base: position 1,578,841 of record NZ_CP109422.1, read on the forward strand.
CGGGGCGCCATCACGCCCGAACAGGCTGATGAACGCGTCTCCTTCCTGGCGGAGCGACAGTCGGCGCTGGTGCGGCCCCGCCTTCCCATGATCCTGGTGGTGCTGGACGAGAGCTGTATCCGCCGGTCCATCGGCGACGACGCCGCCATGGACACGCAGTTGGCGCGGCTGATCGAGTTCGCCGGGCGACCGAACACCATGCTTCAAGTCGTCCCGTTCGACATGAGCCACAGACCGTTTGATCTGCCCATCACGGTACTGACCATGGCGGATCGCTCGCTCATGTCGTACGCCGAGTCCGCACAACGGGGTCACCTCGAACGGGAAAGCACGGCGGTACTTCCCATGCTGACGGCCTACCATCAGCTACAGGCCGAATCGCCCTCGCAGGCGGCATCCGTGGCCATGATCAGCCAGTTACGAAAGGGCAACCCGTGACGACCGAATCTCCCCGTTGGTTCAAGTCCTCCTACAGCAACAACGGCGGCGACTGCGTAGAGGTAGCCGCCAACCTCGCCGACCCGCACGGCGTAGTGCCCATCCGCGACTCCAAGACCTCTGACGGTCCGACCCTTGGCATTCCCGTTGGTGCGTTCACCGCCTTCGTGACGGGCATCAAGACCGGAGAGTTCGGCACCGTCTGACCGAAAGGCCAACCGTGACAACCGAATCCCCCCGTTGGTTCAAGTCCTCCTACAGCGACAACGGCGGCGACTGCGTTGAGGTAGCCGCCAACCTCGCCGCCCCGCACGGCGTAGTCCCCGTCCGCGACTCCAAGAGCCCGGCAGGTCCGGTTCTGGGCCTCCCCGCCGGTGCGTTCGCATCCTTCGTGTCGGGCATCAAGACCGGAGAGTTCGGCGCCGTCTGACGCCCGCCCGCGACAGCCCCGCCACCGCTCCCCCTTGAGGTGACGGGGCTCCGCGACGCGCTGCTACGCGGCGAGGGCCGAACTCTTCTTCCCGCCCAGGTGGTTGAACACCAGGTTCAGCACGATCGCGACCACACACCCCGTACTGATCCCGGAGTCGAGCACCACCAACAGGTCCTCCGGGAACGCGTGGTAGAACTCCGGCGCCGCGATCGGGATCAGGCCGATGCCGACCGCTGCGGCGACTATCAGCGCGTTCTCGCCCTTCTCCAGCGCGGCCGTCGCCAGCGTCTGGATGCCGCTCGCCGCGACCGAGCCGAACAACACGATGCCCGCGCCGCCCAGGACCGGCAGCGGGACGAGTGCGATCACCGAGGCCAGTACCGGGCACAGGCCCAGCAGTATGAGGATGCCGCCACCGGCCGCGACGACGAAGCGGCTGCGGACCTTGGTCATGGCGACCAGCCCGATGTTCTGCGCGAAGGCGCTGCACATGAAGCCGTTGAACAGTGGGCTGATGGCGCTGCCGAGGGTGTCGGCGCGCAGTCCCCCCTTGATGACGCGCTCGTCCGCCGGCCGGTCCACGATCTTGCCGAGTGCCAGCATGTCGGCGGTGGACTCCGTCATACACACGAGCATCACGATGCACATGGAGATGATCGCCGCGATCTCGAACTGCGGTGCGCCGAAGTGGAACGGCGTCGGGAAGCCGACGAGATCGGCGTCCTTGATCGCGTCGAAGTTCGTCATGTTCATCGGGATCGCCACGACGGTGCCGACGACCAACCCCAGCAGGATGGCGATCTGTTGGAGGAAGCCGCGCAACACCTTCCGCAGGACCAGCACGATCAGCAGGGTGAGACCGGCCATCCCGATGTTCTTCATGGAGCCGTAGTCGTCGGCCGTGGCGTTCCCGCCCTGGGACCAGTTGAAGGCCACCGGGAGCAGTGAGACACCGATCAGGGTGATGACGGTGCCGGTCACCACAGGTGGGAAGAACCGCACCAGTTTGGAGAAGTACGGTGTGAGCACGAAGCCGAGCACTCCGGCGACGATGATCGCGCCGAAGATGACAGCGATGCCATCGGCGCCGCGTTCCCGTCCGATCGCGACCATCGGCGTCACACCGGCGAACGAGACGCCGTTGACGAACGGCATCCGCGCGCCGATCTTCCAGACGCCGAGCGTCTGGAGCAGCGTGGCTATACCGGCGGTGAAGAGGCTGGCGCCCATGAGGAACGCGGTGTCCCGGGCGTTCAGGCCCACGGCCGGCCCGACGATCATCGGCGGGGCCACCACGCCCGCGTACATGGCGGCCACATGCTGGAGGCCGCTGGTGAACATCTTGAAGGGCGGCAGGGTCTGGTCGACCGGATGCTTGCGGTCCTCGTCGGGTATCTCGGCGCGTATCTCGCCGCGTATCTCGTCAGGGGCGGACCTGGGCTTGGCTGGCACGGGTGTTCCTCCGGTCGGTTACGCGTCGGCGGCGACGCGGGTGTCAGGGAGGTGCTGCTGGGCGTGGAGAGGGCGCGATCATGCGGGTGAGCATGCAAAGTAGCGAGCCCGTGTTACGTACACGAGTCACCGCCCCGGGTGGTGGCGCACCGTCGTGCGGGACGCCACCACCCGGACGCGGCTGCCAGGAACCCCGCTCGGGCCCCGTGGCCGCCGGTCGAGGGCCGTCCCCCTCGACCGGACATCCGGAAAGATTCGGCGGCGGGCTCCGTCAGCCCGCCGCCGCGATCCGCGCGAGGCGCTGCGCCTCGGCCCGCGTCGAGCGGGCGATGGCGTCTTCGTCCACCGTGGTCAGGTGGTTGTCCTCCACGACGGTGTGGCCGTTGACGAGGGAGAGAGCGACGGGCGCGGCGGCCCCGAAGACCAGCGCGATCACCGGGTCGGCGATGGAGGAGTGGGCCAGGGTGTCCAGCTTCCACAGCACCAGGTCGGCGAGTTTCCCGGCCTCGATCGAGCCCAACTGATCTGCTCGGCCGAGGACTTGGGCGCCACCGTAGGTACCGAGGCGCAGCGCATGACGGGCCGTCAGGGCGGACTCGCGGTGCGCGCCGAGGCGGTTGATGAGCAGCGCGTTGCGCAACTCGGTGTGCAGCTCGCCCGATTCGTTGGACGCGGTGCCGTCCACGCCGAGGCCGACGGGAACGCCCGCCTTCAGCATGTCGGGCACGCGCGCGATACCGGCCGCGAGACGGGCGTTGGAGGACGGACAGTGTGCGACGCCCGTGCCGGTGCGGGCGAAGGCGGCGATGTCCGCGTCGTTCATATGGACGCAGTGGGCCATCCATACGTCGGAGCCGAGCCAGCCCGTCGACTCGAAGTAGTCGGTCGGGCCCATCCCGAACAACTCCTTGCAGAACTGCTCCTCCTCGACCGTCTCGCTGCCGTGGGTGTGCAGCCGTACGCCCTTGCGGCGCGCCAACTCGGCTGCCTGGCGCATCAGTTCGGTGGAGACGGAGAACGGCGAGCACGGCGCGACGGCGATCTGGGTCATCGCGCCGAACGACGCGTCGTGGTACTGGTCGACGGTCGCCTCGGTGGCGGCGAGCGCGCCTTCCAGCGACTCGACGGCGAAGTCCGGCGGCAGGCCGCCGTCCGACTGGCCGCGGTCCATGGAGCCGCGGGCGAGGGTGAACCGTATGCCTGTCTCCGACGCGGCCCCGATGATGGCGCCGGACAGATCGCCGGCCCCGCGCGGATACACATAGTGGTGGTCCATCGCGGTGGTGACCCCACCGCGCGCCATCATCGCCAGTGACCCCTGGGCGGCGGCGCGCGCCATGGACTCGTCGATGCGCGCCCAGGTCGGGTAGAGCGCCACCAGCCAGTTGAACAGGTTGTGGTCGGTGGCCAGACCTCGGGTGATCCACTGGTAGAAGTGGTGGTGGGTGTTGACCAGGCCGGGGGTGACGAGATGGCCGGTGCCGTCGACACGCCGTACGACGCTCGGAAGGCCGGCGGGGGCGCGGCCGGCGCCCACGGATTCGATGAGGTTGTCCGCGACGACGACATGCCCGCAGGCGTACTCGGTGTCGTTCGCGTCCACTGTCGCGATGGCACAGTTCTCGATGACGATGCGCGAAGCCGCCATGGCGGGTCCTCGTTCTTCCCATGTGGGTGGACGGATCCGGGGTCGAGCGGGGTGACGATCGGGATCCGCGGTTGTGTCGGTGCGCAGATGCCCCCGCTCCTCCCCCATATCGCCCCGCTTTCACGGGACTTGACGCCGGCGCGCGCGTCGGGGGTAGCGCGAGGTGGTGCTACAGGTTGGTCATGTCGAGCGGGATCCGGGGTTCGACGCCGTCGCGCAGGACGGTGGCCTCGATGAGGCCGTACGGGCGGTCGGCGGCGAAGTAGACGGCTCCGTCGGGGGTGTCGTTCTTCAGGCCGAACGGTTCGAGGTCGACCAGGAAGTGGTGGTTGTTGGGCAGCGAGAACCGGATCTCGTCGATCTCGCCGCGACTGTCGATGATTCGCGAGCCCATCTGGTAGAGCGTCTGCTGGAGCGAGAGCGAGTACGTCTGAGCGAAGGCGTGCAGCATGTGCTCGCGCGCCCGCTCGTAGGACTCCTCCCAGTCGGGCATCGGCTCCGCGTCGTCGGTCCAGTTGTAGCGCCATCTCGCGGACACGTCGGTCGCGAGTATGCGGTCGTACGCCTCGCGGAGCGTCGTGTACTTGTCCTTGACGTAGCCCCAGAACTCGGAGTTGGTCGAGTTGAGCACCGTCAGATCCTTGAGGCCCGAGATGATCTCCCACTTCTCGCCGTCGTAGGTGATCTGCGAGACGCGGGTCTCCTGGCCCTTGCGTACGAAGGAGTGCCTGGCCTGGTCAGCGCCGGCACCGATACCGGTGCCGGTGCCGGTGGTCTCGATGCGCTCCCAGGCGTACTCCTCGATCCGGATACGTGCCTGGTGGATCGGGTCCTGGCTGGTGACGAAGTGCCGGGCGAGATCGATGCCGAACCGCTCGGCGGACTCGATGCCGTACTCCTTGGCGAACGCGTACACCGTGTTCTTGGTGGTGTCGGTCGGCAGGACGTTGGCGTTGGAGCCGGAGTAGTGGACCTCCGCCATGTCGCCGGACAGGGCGACGGAGACGTTCAGATCCTTGATGTGGTGGGTGTCGCCGTCCCGCACGATCTTGACGACGCGGTTCTCCGCTTTGCCGTACTGGTTCTGGCCGAGAATGGTCGGCATCTGCTAGCTCCCTCGGTATACGGAGTAGCCGAACGGGTTGAGCAGCAGCGGTACGTGATAGTGCTCGCCGGGAGCGACGGCGAACGTGATCGCCACTTCCGGAAAGAACGCGCCGCTGTCCCGTAGCGCGGGGGCGTCCTGCTGTGCCTCGGCTCGCTTCTGGCTCTGAGTGTGGAAGTACGCCTCGGTCTCGAAGTCGAGCCGTACATGGGTCGTTCCCTCCGGCAGCGCCGGAAGATCCTTGCACCGCCCGTCCGGGTCGGTCGCCGACCGGCCCAGGACCACCCACGGCTCCCGGCCGCCGCCGCGGGCGCGGAGCGAGACGGCGACGGACGCGGCGGGGCGTCCGACACTGGTGTCCAGGATGTGCGTGGACACCGACGCGGTGGTTGCGGTACTCAAGGGATCACTCTCCTGCGTGTACGAGGCGGGTCAGCCGGATGCGGTTGATCTTGCCCAGCTCGGTGCGGACGACGGCCCGCTCCTGTTCGGGCGAGTTGCCGATCCGTATGCGGACCGCGTCCCGCATCTGCTCACCGGTCCTGCCGGTGGCGCAGATCAGGAAGACATGTCCGAACCTGTCCTGGTAGGCCAGGTTCAGTTCGAGCAGTTCCGTCTTGAGTTCGTCGGACGCCCCGGCCATGCCCCGCTGTTCGCGGGCCGAGGTCGGGTCGCCCGGCTTCGGGCGGCCGATGGGCGGGTGCCCGGCCATCGCCTCCGCCAGGTCGTCGGCGGTCAGTTCGGCCGTCGCGGTGTCACTGGCGGTGAGAAGGGTGTCGGGGGTGGCGTACGGGCGGTGGGCGAGCAGTGCGCTCCCCCATGCCGTACTGGCGCACACCTCGTGCAGTGCGGTCAGCGCCGCGCTGTCGGAGGAGGTGTTGAACCGGGTGAGGCCCGGTGGCTGTTCGGTCGTCACGGGAGCCTCCGTGGCTGTGCTTGACGGGCTGCGGGACAGCTAACGCCTTCACGAACATCACGTCAACACTTTGTTGAATTCTTTTGGGCGGTGGCGGCCCCCTGTCGATCCGGGTCGACCCGGATCGGTCCGGCTCGGTCCGGCTCGACCCGTCAGTTCGTCTGAGACCGGTTCAGATAGTTGTAGACGGTGAACCGGCTGACCCCGAGCGCCCCGGCGACGGTCTCCACTCCGTGTCGTACGGAGAAGGCTCCGCGCGCCTCCAGCGACCGCACCACGGACTGCTTGGTCCTGCGGTCGAGTTCCGACAGGGGCATGCCGTGCCGGCGCTCCAGCGCGACGAGGATGTGGTCGAGCGATTCGGAGAGCTGCGGAAGGCGTACGGCGACGACCGCCTCGCCCTCCCAGCTCAGCACGACGTCGTCGGGCCGGGCCAGCTCGGGCCGTACCGTCTGCGCGCCCATGGCGTCGACGAGCGGCTTCACCGCCGCGAGCAGCGGATGGTCGGGCAGGCCCGAAGGCTCGGTCACTTCCCGTCCTCCGCGATCACGTTCACCTGGAGCGAGACGCGCGTGGCGCCGGCCTCCAGGGAGCGGCGCAGCAGGGCGTCGACGGCCGCGATGACGGCGTCGGCGCCGCCTTCGGCGGTGTTGCCGAAGGGCCCGACGTCCACGGCGTCCAGGTCGGCCGTCCGGATGACCTCGCGGGCCACCACGGCATGGGCGGGGGCCTCGTCCAGGTCGAACGGCTCGGTCGTGAATTCCACTCTCAGTCGCACGCGCACAACCTACTGCGCCAGGCCGGGTGCCCAGGGCCGAAATCAGGGCTGCCCTCTTGACAGCCTCCCCGAATCCCAGGCAATCTTCCATTAAGCAGAAACTAACTTCCGCGATACGGAAGGAGCGCAGAACCCCTCATGGCCCCCGTCACGAACAAGCCCGGCTCCGAGCAGCGCTTCGATGTGAACCTGTCGATCCTCTTCACCGAACTCCCGCTCCTTCAGCGCCCGGCGGCAGCCGCCGCGGCCGGCTTCACGGCGGTGGAGCTGTGGTGGCCCTGGATCGAGACGCCCACTCCCCCGCAGGCCGAGCTCGACGCCCTCAAGAAGGCCCTTGACGACGCGGGCACCCAGCTCGTGGGACTCAACTTCTACGCCGGCCAACTGCCCGGTCCCGACCGGGGCGCGCTGTCGCTGCCCGGCGAGGAGTCGGACCGCTTCCGCGCGAACATCGACGTGGCGGCCGGCTTCGCCGCCTCGGTCGGCTGTACGGCGCTCAACGCGCTGTACGGCAACCGCGTCGACGGCGTCGACCCGCGGACGCAGGACTCGCTCGCCCTGGAGAATCTGGTCCTCGCCGCCCGCGCGGCCGACCGGATCGGGGCGACCCTGCTGATCGAGGCGCTGAACAGGCCGGAGTCCCCGCACTATCCGCTGGTGAGCGCCGAGGCCGCGATCGAGGTCGTCGACCGGGTCAACACGGCGACGGGGCTGGGCAACACCGCGTTCCTCCTGGACATCTACCACCTGTCGATGAACGGACTGGACGCCGAGGGGCTGGCCGAGGTCATCGACAGGTACGCCGACAGGACCGGCCACGTACAGATCGCCGACAACCCCGGCCGGGGCGCGCCCGGCACCGGCACGCTGCCGCTGAACGACCTGCTCGACCGGCTCCGCAAGGCCGGTTACGAGGGGTGGGTCGGCCTGGAGTACAAGCCGGGCGACCGCCCGAGCGCCGAGTCCTTCGCGTGGCTGCCCGCCGACGCGCGGGCCGCGCGCTGAGCCCCGGTCCGGACCACGCGGTGGACCACTCGGTGGACCACTCGGTCGAGCACTCGGACGCGGTGGACACGACGGAATCACGTATGCGAGAGAGGCACCCCCGATGAGCACTCTTCCCAAGGTGGCATGGATCGGCCTCGGCATCATGGGGTCCCCCATGGCCGAGAATCTGATCAAGGCCGGATACTCCGTGACCGGCTTCACGCTGGAGCGGGAGAAGCTGGACCGGCTCGCGGCCAACGGCGGCTCCGTGGCGCCGTCGATCGCCGAAGCCGTCAAGGGCGCCGATGTCATCGTCACGATGGTGCCCGCCTCCCCGCAGGTCGAGGCCATCGCCTACGGCGAGGACGGCATCCTTCAGAACGCCAAGAAGGGCGCCCTCCTGATCGACATGTCGTCGATCACCCCGCAGACGTCGATCGACCTGGCCGAGGCGGGCCGCGAGAAGGGCGTCCGCGTCCTCGACGCGCCGGTGTCGGGAGGTGAGGCGGGGGCCGTCGAGGCGGTCCTGTCCATCATGGTCGGCGGCGAGCAGGCCGACTTCGACGAGGCCAAGCCGGTGTTCGACGTACTGGGCAGGACCGTCGTGCTGTGCGGTCCGCACGGCGCCGGGCAGACGGTGAAGGCGGCCAACCAGCTCATCGTCGCCGTCAACATCCAGGCGTGCGCCGAGGCTGTGGTCTTCCTGGAGAAGTCGGGCGTGGACCTGAACGCTGCGCTCGACGTCCTCAACGGCGGACTGGCCGGCTCGACGGTACTGACCCGTAAGAAGGACAACTTCATCAACCGCGACTTCGCTCCGGGCTTCCGGATCGACCTGCACCACAAGGACATGGGCATCGTGACCGACGCCGCCCGCAATGTCGGTGCCGCGCTTCCGGTCGGCGCGGTCGTCGCGCAGTTGGTCGCCTCCCTGCGCGCGCAGGGCGACGGCGGCCTCGACCACTCGGCGCTGCTGCGTGCCGTCGAGCGGCTGTCCGGCCGCCAGGTCTGACGGCACCCTCGTCCGGCCCCCGAACTCCGGGTTGTGGCGGCGCTGACAACTGTCCTGTCGCGCCCAGGCGCCGCCGCAGCCCGGGAACCACCCGCACACCAAGCTGCTGTTACGCGGCCAACAGCCGTCCCTTCCAACGGCCCTCGTGAGGGGTGGCCGGTGGGAGGGACATCCCCGGGACCGTGGCGACGCGCGAGCCAGTGCGGTGGTGAGGGGGTGCCGGACGCCTTCCTGGCATGAAGGAAGGCGACCGGCGCTCACCGTCGCCGTCGCCACGGTCCCCACAGCCTCTTGCTGAGGCTCCGTCAAACGCCGTCCGGCGGTGCGAGTGTCCTGTCGCGCCGGCCTCGCACCGCCGGACGGTCTTCAGCCCGGCCGATTTTTCGGCCGGGCTCTTGTGCGACCTCACCGGGTGCGCACACTGAAGGAATGCGCCTTGCCATGTTTCTCGTCCTGTCCGCGGTGTCGGTCGTCGTCGCGGTCGTCCAGAAGGACTATTCCTGGTTGCTGGCTCCGGTCGGCCTTCTGCTGCTCCTTGGGCTCAATCCGTTCGAGCTTCGCAAGCCCCGCGTAGCTGTACGGCGGCCGGCGGGCGGTGCCGCCGCGGGAACGGCCGCCGGTGCGGCCGGTGCCGTCGGGGGTGTCGCGGCGGCCAGTTGGTGGGCCGACGGGCAGCACGCGCACGGCGGCGACACGGCGGACGCGAGCGGTGGGGACGGTGGTGGCGGGGACGGCGGGGGCGGAGACGGTGGTGGCTGCGGGGGTTGCGGCGGCTGTGGTGGCTGCGGCGGCTGACCCGCCCACGTACAACAGCGGCCCCCCGCACCGGAGTTCCGGGCGAGGGGCCGCACGTCGCGCGTTGTGACGGGGCGTCACACGAAGCCTCAGACCAGCGGCCTGATCTCCGTCGGCGCGTCGCCGGGCTCGGTGGCCAGCTCCTCCCACTCGTTCACCTGGTCGATCCGCACACCCATCGAGATGTTGGTGATCCGCTCCAGGATCGCCTCGACCACCACCGGCACCCGGTGCTCGGCCGCGAGCTTCTTGGCCTCCTCGAAGGCCGGCAGCAGTTGGTCGGGCTCGGTGACGCGGATCGCCTTGCAGCCCAGGCCCTCGACGACCTTGACATGGTCGACCCCGTAGACGCCCAGCTCCGGTGAGTTGATGTTCTCGAACTCCAGGTTGACCTGGAAGTTGATGTCGAGATTGCGCTGCGCCTGCCGGATCAGCCCCAAGTAGGCGTTGTTCACCAGCACATGGACGTAGGGGATCTTGTGCTGCGCGCCGACCGCCAGCTCCTCGAGCATGAACTGGAAGTCGTAGTCCCCGGAGAGCGCGACGACCGTCGTGTCCGGGTCGGCCTTCGCGACCCCGAGCGCGGCCGGGATCGTCCAGCCGAGCGGCCCCGCCTGGCCGCAGTTGATCCAGTGCCGCGGCCGGTAGACGTGCAGCATCTGCGCGCCGGCGATCTGCGAGAGACCGATGGTGGTGACATACCGGGTGTCGGGCCCGAAGGCGCGGTTCATCTCCTCGTACACGCGCTGCGGTTTCAGCGGCACGTTGTCGAAGTGCGTCTTGCGGTGCAAGGTGCCCTTGCGCTCCAGCACGGACTCGATCCACCGCGTACGGTCGGGCAGTTCGCCCGCCGCCTTCAGCTCCTTCGCCACCTCCACGAACAGCTTCAGCGCGTCCTTGGCGTCCGAGGCGATCCCGTAGTCCGGCGCGAAGATCTTGCCGATCTGGGTGGGCTCGATGTCGACGTGGACGAAGGTGCGGCCCGCCGTGTAGACGTCGAGCGCGCCGGTGTGCCGGTTGGCCCAGCGGTTGCCGATGCCGAGGACGAAGTCCGAGGCGAGGAACGTCTCGTTGCCGTAGCGGTGCGAGGTCTGGATGCCCACCATGCCGGCGTTCAGGTCGTGGTCGTCGGCGATGGTGCCCCAGCCCATCAGGGTCGGCACGACCGGGGTGCCGGTCAACTCGGCGAATTCCACGAGCAGTTCGGACGCGTCGGCGTTGATGACACCGCCGCCGGCGACGATCAGCGGGCGCTCGGACGCGAGAAGCATCGTGAGCGCCTTCGCGATCTGCGCGCGGCTCGCGGACGGCTTGTAGACGGGCAGCGGCTCGTACGTCCCCGGGTCGAACTCGATCTCGGTCAACTGCACATCGATCGGCAGATCGACGAGGACCGGTCCCGGCCGGCCCGAGCGCATCAGATGGAACGCCTGCTGGAGGACGCCGGGGACCTGGGCGGCCTCCAGGACGGTGGTGGCCGCCTTGGTGACCGGCCTGGCGATCGACGCGATGTCGACGGCCTGGAAGTCCTCCTTGTGGATCACCGCGGTCGGTGCCTGGCCGGTGATGCACAGGATCGGGATGGAGTCACCGATCGCGGAGTACAGCCCGGTGATCATGTCGGTGCCGGCCGGGCCCGAAGTGCCGATGCAGACACCGATGTTGCCCGGGTTCGTACGGGTGTAGCCCTCGGCCATGTGGGAGGCGCCCTCCACATGGCGGGCGAGCGTGTGGTCGATGCCACCGGCCTCTTCGAGGGCCTTGTAGAAGGGGTTGATCGCCGCGCCCGGCACACCGAACGCGTCGGTGACGCCTTCGCGCTTGAGGATCTCAACTGCCGCTCGGGCAGCGGTCATACGAGGCATGGAGTGCTCCTGCTTCGGCTGGTGGACTCGGGCTCTGTCGCGCCACCTGAGAGCGTCGATTCCGTCGATTCCGTTGATTCCACCGCTTCGGCCGCTTCCGCCGCCGCCGCGCCACATCGACAGTGCAGCTTTCGATTCCACAATACGGAAAGCTTGTTCTGCTATGTGGAATCAATCTAAGGTGCCTTCCGTGCGCCGTCAAGGGATGCCGGAAGCCCCTCCCCAATGCCCGTCCGTTGATGGACGATGGGCGGAACAAGGGGGTACTGAGAGTGGGCGAGAGCGTTCCGGTCGGCTGTCCCGACTGCGGGCACAGCCATGTGTTCACGGCGGCGGCCTACCCCTGCCCCTGTGGAGCGCCCGTCGTGGCGCCCCTGGTGGTGGGCGCGCCCGCCGTCCGCGTGGTACGCCGGAGTTGGGACGACGAGTGGGTAACCGTGAGCTGTACCGGATGCGGACGCCTCGACCAGTGGCCGCAGCCGGAGCTGGGCTGTCCATGCGGGACGGTGCTGCGGATTCCGGTCAGGCCGGCGACGTCGGGGACGAAGGGTGACGCCGTGCACGCCGCCGCGCTCTATCTGTGCGGGAGCGGCTTCCCGGACGTCCTACGGACCGGCGAGCCGCCGGAGAACGGCGTGGATCTGCGCGGTCCCGGCATCGTCGCCCAGGTCGATCTGGGCACCCGCCCCGCCGACGCGCGCGCCGTCGAGTGTCTGTGGCTCAACGCGCTGAGCGAGTCCGCGGTGAGCGCGTTCTTCTCCCTGGCGGGTTACGTGGACGAGGCGCGCGACCGCGCCGACGCCCTCGGGGTGCCGCTGTTCCTCCTGGACCCGGCGGGCGCCCCGCGACCCGTCAACACCCCTGCGGCCGAGCTCGATCGCTCACACGCCCGGCCGGAACCCTGAACCGCGCGCGCACCGCGCGGGCATACTTTCTCCATGCGAATCCGCCCCGCGGTCCCCGCCGACCTCCCCCTCCTCCAGGACATCGAGAGGGCCGCCGGTGAACCCTTCCGCGCCGTCGGCATGGCGGCGATCGCCGACGACGACCCCCCGGCCCTCGATCTTCTCGACCGCTATCTGCGCGCCGGTCACGCCTGGGTGACCGACGACGGCACGGGCCGCCCGGTCGCCTATCTGATCTACGACGAGGTCGACGGCGCCGCCCATATCGAGCAGGTCTCCGTCCATCCCACGGCGGCGGGGCGCGGGGTCGGCCGGGCCCTCATCGAGCATCTGGCCGGACGGGCGGCGAGCGCCGGGCTGGCCGGGCTCACCCTGACCACCTTCGCGGACGTGCCGTGGAACGCGCCGTACTACACCCGGCTCGGCTTCCGCACCCTCGCGGAGAGCGAACTCACCGACGGGCTGCGGGAGATCAGGCGCGACGAGGCCGCGCACGGTCTCGACCACTGGCCCCGGGTCGTCATGCGCCGTGCCACGACGGTGAGTTGACACACCGGACCGGTCCGGTGCGTCAACTCCGGTCGCCCTCCTCGTACTCCGCGTCCGATCCCGCCGCCGTCCGCTCCCGCAGCTCGATACGGCGGATCTTGCCCGAGACCGTCTTGGGCAGCTCGGCGAACTCGATGCGGCGCACGCGCTTGTACGGGGAGAGCACCGCGCGCGAGTGCGCGAAAAGCAGCTTCGCCGTGTCGGGACCCGGCTCCCAGCCGTCCGCCAGGACGACGTACGCCTTCGGCACATTGAGCCGCAGCGCGTCCGGTGCCGGTACGACGGCGGCCTCGGCCACGGCCTCGTGCTCCAGCAGCGCGCTCTCCAGCTCGAACGGCGAGATCTTGTAGTCGGACGCCTTGAATACGTCGTCGCTGCGGCCGATGTACGTGATGTAGCCGTCGACGTCGCGCGAGCCGATGTCGCCGGTGCGGTAGTAACCGTCCGCCATGGACTGCGCCGTACGCTCCGGGTCACCGTAGTAACCGGTCATCAGCCCGACAGGGGCGTTGGCCAGGTCCAGCGCGATCTCGCCCTCGTCGGCACCGGGTGCGCCGGTGACCGGGTCCAGCAGTTCCACGACGAAGCCGGGGGTCGGCCGGCCCATCGATCCGGCCTTCAGCAGTTGCCCCGGCGAGTTGGCGACCTGGACGGCCGTCTCCGTCTGGCCGAAGCCGTCCCTGATCGTCGCGCCCCACTCCCTGCGGACGGTCTCGATGACCTCGGGGTTCAGCGGTTCACCGGCGGCGACGGCCTCGCGCGGGCAGTTGCGCAGCAACCTGAGATCGGCCTGGATGAGCATCCGCCACACGGTGGGCGGCGCGCAGAAGCTGGTGACATGGGCGCGGTCCATCTCGGCCATGAGCCGCACGGCGTCGAAGCGGGTGTAGTTGTGGATGAAGACGGTCGCCTCGGCGTTCCAGGGCGCGAAGAGATTGGACCAGGCGTGCTTGGCCCAGCCGGGCGAGGAGATGTTCAGATGCACGTCGCCGGGTTTGAGGCCGATCCAGTACATCGTGGCGAGATGGCCGATCGGATACGAGACATGGGTGTGCTCGACGAGCTTGGGGCGGGCGGTGGTGCCGGAGGTGAAGTAGAGCATCAGGGTGTCGTCGGCGCGGGTGACGCCGTCGGGCTCGAAGTCCGCGGACTCCTGGCCGGCCGCGTCGTACGCCCGCCAACCGCCCTCTTCCGAGCCCGGCACCCCACCCCGGCCCCCGGCGTCAACTTCGGCACCGTCGCGACCGACCACGATCCGGGTGTACTCCCCCGGCACGCCGTCGAACTTCGCGGTGTCACCGGCCCGCACGATCACATGCCGCACCTCGCCGCGCTCGATCCGGTCCCGCAGGTCCAGGGGGCCGAGCAGCGGCGTCGCCGGGATGACGACGGCCCGCAGTTTCATGGCAGCGAGCGCCGTCTCCCACAGCTCCGTCTGGTTGCCGAGCATGACGAGCACCCGGTCCCCGGCCGCCACGCCTTGGGCGCGCAGCCAGTTGGCCACCTGGTCGGAGCGCCGGGACAGCTCGGCGAAGGAGGTGACGCTCTCGCTGCCGTCCTCCTCGACGATGTGCAGCGCGGGCCGGTCGTTGCCCTCGGCGATCACGTCGAACCAGTCCAGCGCCCAGTTGAACAGCGCGGGGCGGGGCCAGACGAAGCCTTCGTACGCCGCCGTGTAGTCCTCCCGGTGTCGCAGCAGGAAATCCCTGGCCGCGCGGAACTGCTCGGTCGCATCGACTGTCGTCATGTGCCCTCCTCATCGCTCGCCCGTTCACTAGCATCGTGTAACCGGTGACGTACGTCTCACCACCCCCTGACGGGGGTGAACCGACCTCGTCGCGCCGGCCGGAGTGAGCCGAAGAGAAGGAAGGCGCTGTGATTGAGGCGGTCGAAGCGGTCGAGATGCGGACTGCGCTGCTGACGCTGCGCCGTACGACCGGGCTGCCGGTGGTGTTCGGCGGGCTGCTGCACGACACCCGCCAGGTACGCATCGCGGAGCTGAACGGCACGGCGACGGGGGCGCTGCGCGGGCTCGGGATCTGCGTCGGCAACGGGCTGGGCGGCAAGTCGATCGCCCTGCTGCGGCCGTGCGCGGTGACCGACTACCGGCAGGCGCGGCACATCAGCCACGAGTACGACGCGGCGGTCGCCGCCGAAGGGCTGCGCTCCGTGGTCGCCGTTCCCGTGATCGTGCGGCGCCGGGTCCGTGGGGTGCTGTACGGGGCGCTGCGCGATCCGCTGCCGATAGGAGAGCGCGTCTTCGACGCCGCTGTCGCCGCCGCCCGCGACGTGGAGCAGTCGCTGGTCGTACGGGACGAGGTGCAGCGGCTGCTCGCCGTGACCCGTGAGCCGGTGCACGGGCGGCCGGAGGCGTGGGAGGAGGTCCGCGAGGCGCACAGCGAACTGCGGGCGCTCGCGCCGCGCATCGTGGACTCCGCGCTGCGCGGCGAACTGCACGCCGTCTGCGGCCGGTTGGCGGGCGCGGGCGGTGCCCCACCGGGCCCGCGCGCCCATGGCGAGCACCGCGAGCAGCAGCCGGTGACACTGGCGCCGCGCGAGGTGGACGTACTGGCATGCGTGGCGGCGGGCTCGACGAACGCGGCGGCGGCCGAGCGGCTGGGGCTGCGCCCGGAGACGGTGAAGGGTTATCTGCGGGCGGCGATGCGCAAGCTGGGCGCGCACACCCGCCTGGAGGCGGTGGTGGCGGCCCGCCGGGCGGGGCTGCTGCCGTAAGCCTGTCCGGCCGGTCTTCGAGCGAGTGGACGGTCGCGCTGCCGGGCGTCTCGGTGTTGGCCTCGGGTCACTTGGATTCGAGGTGTCCCAACCGGTGCCCGCCCGCGAGAACCGTCTGCGCGTTGTTCCAGTCGCCGTGGTCGATGCCGGTGACATGGCGCAGGTAGGCGAGGGTGACCTGCTGGACGAGAGCGACGCGGTCGGGGTCCTCGTCGGTGGTCTCCGCCGCCTGATAGCCGGAGATGCCGCCGAGGAAGTGCTCGGCGCCGTGGACGGTGAGAAGGCTCTTGTCGCCGCGACTGAGGGTGTAGGGGTCGGTCGTCCAGGCCGGGCCCCGGGTGGAGAGCGGGAGGTCGTCCTTGTCGCCGGCGACGACGAGGCCGGGGGCGGTGATGTGGGAGAAGTCCTGATCGCGCAGCCAGGGAAGGTTCTCGTGGGCGAAGGGGGTCAGCTCGTCACCGCCCTTGCCGGCGGTGGCCAGTTGGATGGCGGCCATGACCCGCGAGTCGGACAGGTCGTCGGCGATCCCGGTGTGCGGGTCCTTGACGCGCAGGCCCACCAGGATGCCCGCGGTCTGGCCGCCGAAGGAGTGTCCGGCCGCGGCGACGCGGCGGTGGTCCACCCGGCCCGCCAGTCCCGGTACGGCGGCCTCCAGCGTGGCGAGTTCGTCCAGGACGCACCGCATGTCCTGGACCCGGTAGCCCCACATGCGGGGCCTGCGGGGATCATCCGCGGCGATGTCGAGCCGCTTGGAGTCCAGGTGGGTGGCCTGCACGACGACAAAGCCGCCGGACGCCCAGTGGTCGGCCAGTGGTGCGTAACCGTCCAGGTCGGAGCCGAACCCGTGCGCGAACAGCACGACGGGCAGGCCGGTGCCGGTGATGGGGGCGGTGACGCGGACGTGCAGGTCGTCACCGCGATGCGGTGCGCTCAGCACGAGTGGCTTGACCGACACGGTCGGGGTGGGGGCGGGGCCTGTGAGACCGGTCGTCCGGTAAGTGGTCATGCGTGTGTCTGCCTTTCAGAGGCGGCGGGGTGAGTGAGGTGGAGGACGCGCTCGGCGTCACCGAGCACACCGACTACGCTAAAACTTGACGTTGACGTGAAGGGCAAGAACCTGTGGCTCAGGTCACAAGAAGGGGAGCCGACCATGCGTATCGGGGAACTCGCCCGCCGCACGGGCGTCACCACCCGGGCTCTGCGGTACTACGAGGAGCAGGCCCTGCTCACCTCCGAGCGCAGCGGCAGCGGCCAGCGCCACTATGCGGAAGCCGCCGTCGACCGGATCCGGGTGATCCGTCAGCTATACGCCGCGGGCCTGTCCAGCAAGGCCATCGCCGAGCTCACGCCCTGCGTCGTCGACGGCAAGGCCACACCCGAACTGCTCCAGCGCCTGGCCGTGGAACGCGACCACCTCGACCGGCATATCGCGGGCCTCGCCCAGACCCGGGACCGACTCGACTCCGTCATCGCCGGTGCCTCTTCCAATATGCGTACCGGCACCACTTGCCGACGGGATACGACCGCCTAGGGGGTGTCCGGTCGATCATGTTCGGAGCCAGATGGTGAGGGCTGCGGCGGTTGCGGTGCCGAGGTAGACGTAGCGGCGTTTGTCGTAGCGGGTGGCGACCGCCCGGTGCTGCTTGAGGCGGTTGATGGCCCGTTCGACGGTGTTGCGTTTCCTGTACCGGTCTTCGTCGAAGCCCGGTGGCCGTCCGCCGCGTGAGCCTTTGCGCAGGCGGGCGGCCTGGCTGTCGGTCTTCTCCGGGATTGTGTGCCGGATACCGCGACGCCTCAGGTATTCGCGGCACGGCCCGTTGCTGTAAGCCTTGTCGGCCGCGACGCTGTCAGGCGTCTTGCGGGGCCTGCCAGGCCCGGTCTTCGGGATGCGGATCTTCTCCAGGACCGGCTTGAACTGGGTGCAGTCCGCTCCCTGACCTGGTGTGACGATCAGGGACAGCGGGCGGCAGCGGCCGTCTGCGCTCAGGTGGAGCTTGGTGGTGAACCCGCCGCGTGAGCGGCCCAGGCCCTCACCTCCCGCACCACCTCCACCAGGCGGGCGTGCAGACTCTGCCAGGCGGTTTCGCCCTGGTGTTCTGGACCGTCGCCCCCCTTTGAGGCGGGTGCCGGCGGCGGGTCGGTGCGGGCGCCGGCCGCGTGCTGATGAGCCCGCACGATGGTGGAGTCGACCGAGATGTCCCAGTCGATCTCACCCGCCGCATCCGCGGCGGCCTGGACATGCTGGAGCAGACGCTCCCACGTCCCGTCGCCCGACCACAGCCGGTGCCGTTCGTAGACGGTCTTCCACGGGCCGAACCGTTCGGGCAGGTCACGCCACTGAACACCGGTCCGGACCCGGTGCAGGATCCCGTCGATCACCTGCCGATGGTCCCGCCACCTGCCACAACGCCCGTTGCTGACTGGCAGGAACGGCCGCAGCCGTTCCCACTCGGCATCACTCAGATCACCCCGCCCCATGCCCACACCAACGACCCGGACATGAACCAGTCACATGATCGGCCGGACAAGTCCTAGGCGGCCGACGCGCTGGCGCGCGGGCGCGACCCCGGTCTCGTCAGGGAAGCGTCAAATAACCGGGGCGGCCGGTCAACGCCGCGTCATGACGTGCCCGAACCGGTACGGGCCGGGCATAGCTTCCTGGTGTCAGACAGCGACCACTCCCCCGCGGAGGACACCATGGACAGCACCACTGCCGAAGGGGCGGACCCCGACGAACCCGGGTCGGCGGGGCCCCTGTACGTACCCGTACGGCTCGGCTCCGCCGGAGGGCGGCAACTGCGCTTCATGCGCACCCGGCTCGGCGCGCGGACCGCCGTCGGCTTCACCAGCGCCCGGCGGCTGGCCGCCGCGCTCGGGGCCCGGCAGCCGTACATCAGGCTCGCCGAGCCGTGTCTGCGGGCGCTCGCGGAACCGCTCGGCGTCGTCCTCGTGACGCTCGACCCGCAGCTCGCGGCCCCGCCCGTCGCCCACCGGACGCCCCCGCACACACCCGCCCGCGCGACGGTCAGGCCGTGTCTGCGCCACGCCGGCGAGCTGCCGCTGGCGGTGGGCGTGTGAGGACCGAACCGCCGCTCGTCGTCAACGAGTTGAGCACCCCGTCGGTCTGGCCCGCCTCCGCCGTCTCCGCGCCCGGCGGTGACCTCGGCGTCGCGGGTGTCTCCCTCCTGGAGCTGGCCGAGCGCTACGGGACCCCCACCTACGTACTCGACGAGGGCGAGGTGCGGTCGCGGGCGCGGGCCTGGCTGCGCGCGCTGCCCGAGGCGGAGATCGTCTACGCGGCGAAGGCGTTCCTGTGCCGTGCCGTCGTGGACTGGATGGAGGAGGAGGGCCTGGGGCTCGATGTCTGCTCGGCGGGTGAGCTGGAGCTGGCGGCCACCCGGGGCTTCCCGGTCGAGCGGATCGTGCTGCACGGCAACGCCAAATCGCCGCAGGACCTGAGCACGGCGCTGCGGCTCGGCGTCGGCAGGGTCGTCATCGACTCGGGCTGCGAGATCGCCAGGCTCGCCGCGCAGGTCACGGCGCACGACGCGCAGCAGGTGATGGTCCGCGTACTGCCGGGAATCGAGGCGGGCGCCCACCCCAAGATCCGTACGGGGGCCGAGGGGCAGAAGTTCGGGCTGTCGATCGCGGACGGGGACGCGGAGGACGCCGTGGCCCGGATCCTGGGCCAGCCCCGGCTCGAACTGGCCGGTCTGCACTGCCACTTGGGCTCGCAGATCACCTCGCCCGAGCCCTACGAGCGGGCCGTACGGGAGCTGGTCTCCTTCTTCGTACGGATACGGGACCGGTTCGGTGTCGTCCTGCCCGAGCTGGACCTGGGCGGCGGCTTCGCGGCGGCGTATCTGCCCGGTGACGCGGCCCCGGCACCCGCCGTGTACGGGCGGGCGATCCGGCGGGCGCTGGCCGGCGCCTGCGCCGACGCGGGCCTGCCGGTTCCCCGGCTGACCGTGGAGCCGGGCCGCTCGATCATGGCGCCGGCGGGGATCGCGCTGTACCGGGTGCTGGCGGTGAAGCGGTCGGGCGGCCGGGTCTTCGTGGCGGTCGACGGCGGGATGAGCGACAATCCGCGCCCGGCGCTGTACGGCGCCCGCTACCCGGTCCGGCGGATCGGGCGCGCCTCGACGGCGCCGATGCGGGCGGCCACGGTGGTCGGCAGGCACTGCGAGGCGGGCGACGTGCTCGCCGAGGGGGTGGAGCTGCCGGAGGACGTACGGCCCGGTGACGTACTCGCGGTGCCCGCGTCGGGGGCGTACCAGGTGTCGATGGCGTCGGAGTACAACATGACGGGCCGGCCGCCGGTGGTGGCCGTCGCGGACGGGCGCTCACGGCTGCTGGTGCGGCGTGAGACGTTCGAGGACCTACGGCGGCGCGACGTGGGGCTCTGAGCGCCTCAGACCGTGAACCGGGCGAAGTCCGCGAAGCGCACCGTGTACGAGGGGGACGTGGCCGAGGAGAGGGAGCCGAGCATCCGCTCGCCCTCCTCGGCCACCGCCTCACGCTGCGCGCGGGTGAGCGCGCCGAACGCCTGCACGGTCAGCGTCCCGTGGTCGTCGCCCTCCGCGCCGTCCTCCAACCGCCAGATACCGGCGAGGAATCCGTCGACGAGGAAGGTGCGGTAGCCCTGGTTGCCGTTCCAGATGAGCTTGCGGTACTCGAAGGGGACGACGCGGGTGCGGTCGGCGTGCGAGAGCAGCAGGTTGTCGTACTCGGGGAGGAAGCGCGGCGGCGCCGGGGTGCTCGCGCCCGGCCGGGGCGCGTCGGGGAGGTCGAAGAGTTCGACGCCGTACTCGTCCTGGAAGGTGGCGAGCCGGTCCCGCAGCCGCTCGAAGACCGGGCCGAGCCGGGTCAGCCGGCACCAGGTCTGCATGTCCTTGACGGAGGCGGGTCCGAAGGCGGCGAGGTAGCGCAGGACGGCGGCGTCCGGCGCGATGCCCGCCGTCGTCGGAGCGCTGACGCCGTTGCCCCCGTCGGCCCCGAACCACTTCTGGGCTGTGGTGAGCGTGACCTGACCGCTGCGGCCCCACAGCCCGCGCGGTGTGACCTGTACGAGCGGGAGCAGGCAGCGCGCGGCGACGGAGAGGGCGAGCGGGTCGGCGGCGGGCCACCGCTCCACCAAGGCCGCCTTCAACTCCTTGAGCGGCAGGGGCCGTTCCTCGACCAGTTCCTTGCTGTACGCGGCGAGCCGGTCCAGATCCACCCCGACGAGACCGTCACGGAAGCCCCGCAACTCCCGTTCGATCAGGGGCTGGACGAACGGACGCAGCGCGAGGCAGTCCTCGGCGGTGTGGGTGTGGATGGTGGAGCGGAGCGTGACCATGCGGCCGACCTCGCGGGAGGCCATCAGCCCGGAGAGTTCTCCGGGGTCGAACGCGCGGAGCCTGGCGGCGAGTTGGACGTACGGCGGCTTCACGTTCTGCGCCTGGAGCCCGACCAGATGTGTCACGGCGTCCTTGGCGGACATGGCCGCGCGCCGCAGCAGGAGCTGCCGCGCCAGGGTGGCGCGGTTGAGGGCGCGGGTGGTGAGTACGGGGTGCGAGGCCGGGTCCGTCGTCGTCTTCGAAGCCATACTTCGCACGGTACTCAGGCTTGCGGACATCTTCTGTCCGCAAGCCTGCCCCGTGTCATCTCACGCCGCGGCGGTGACCGTGAACAGCGCGCCGTCCGGGTCGCGCAGCGTCGCCTCGTCCACCTCGGCCGACACCTCCGACACGTCCGACCGCAGGACGAGCGAGCCGCCGGAGGCCAGCGCGATCTTGACCGCCGCGCCCACGTCCCGCACGTTGAAGTGCACGTGCCAGCGCGGCCGGATCTGCGGGTCGGGTGCCGCCTGTACGGCGCCGCCGCTGATCCGCGCCAGCGGCTCATCGCCGTCGAGGAGCACCGCCTGGTCCCCCTCGTGCGTCAGGCGCAGCTTCCCCTCGCCCTGCGGCTCCCAGCCGAGCGTGAGCGAGTAGAAGCGCCCTGCCGTGACCGCGTCCCTGGTCCGCAGCTCCAGCGAGGCGGAGCCACTGCCGCGCCCCATCGACCAGTCGGAGCGCACCGCGCCTTCCCAGATCCCGAAGACCGCGCCGTCCGGGTCGACGGCGAGCGCCGCGCGGCCGGTGTGGAAGGCCAGCGGGCCGACGCCGACGGTGCCGCCGCGCTCCCTGATCCGGGCCGCCGCCTCGTCCACATCCGTGACGTTGAAGTACGGCGTCCAGGAGACGGCCACCTGGAGCGAGGAGGCGAGCGCTCCGATACCGCCGACGGGCCGGCCGTCGATGAGCGCCACGGAGAAGTCGTCACCGAGCCCGGCGCGCCGGTAGGTCCAGCCGAGGACCTTGCCGTAGAAGTCCTGGGCGCCCGGCAGTTCGCGCGCGAGCAGGCTCACCCAGCATGGCGCTCCCGCGACTCCCTGTGCTTTCGGCATTCCGCTCCGTTCCATGAAGAACCACGCCTTCCCGTACGACCGCACCGGAAGGCTATTGCCCTTACGTGCACGACAGACACCTATGAATGTATTTGAAGGTGATGCGGCCCGACGGAGGGGGGCTGTTCGCGATATGATCAACCTCTTAATCTGGGAGCGCTCCCAGTGATTGGATGACGGTCCCCCGACGGAGCGTCGATGGAGGTCGCACGATGGTGGCAAGGGGACGTACGGGCCGCACCGGCCAGCCCACACTCGAAGAAGTGGCGGCGCTCGCGGGTGTGGGGCGCGGCACCGTCTCCCGTGTCATCAACAACTCGCCGCGCGTCAAGGACTCCACCCGGCAGCTCGTCCAGCACGCCATAACCGAGCTGGGCTACATACCCAACAGGGCGGCCCGCGCCCTCGCCGGGAGCCGGACCGACGCGGTGGCGCTGGTGATCCCGGAGACCGAGAAGCGGTTCTTCGCGGAGCCGTACTTCTCGGACGTCCTCCAGGGTGTCGGCAGCGGTCTCGCCGACACCGAGATGCAGTTGCTGCTCACGCTCGTACGGACGGAGAACGAGCGCCGGCGCTTCCTCCAGTACGCGCGGGCCGGCCGGGTCGACGGCGTGCTGCTGGTGTCCGTGCACGGCAGCGACCCGCTGCCGGACCTGCTCGCCGAGATGGGCCTGCCGACCGTGCTGAGCGGCCGGCGCTCGGCCGACGAGTCCGTGAGTTACGTCGACTCCGACAACGTCGGCGGCGCCCGCCGCGCCGTGCGCCATCTCGCGGAGACCGGGCGGCGGCGGATCGCCACCATCACCGGGCCGCTGGACATGTACGTGGCGCAGTGCCGGCTCGGCGGGTACCGGGAGGCCGTGGCGAGCGCCGGCGGCGACCAGGATCCCTCGTGGACGGCGCACGGGGACTTCACCGAGGAGAGCGGGCGGCGGGCGATGGCGGAGCTGCTGGCGCGCCATCCGGACCTGGACGCGGTGTTCGCCGCCTCGGACGTGATGGCGGCGGGCGCCCTGCACTCGCTGCGGGCGGCGGGCCGCCGGGTGCCGCACGACGTGGCCGTCGTCGGCTTCGACGACTCCCCCATCGCGCGGCACACCGATCCGGCGCTCACCTCGGTGCGGCAGCCGGTGGAGGAGATGGGGCGCGCGATGGCGCGGGTGCTGCTGGAGGGGATCAACGATCCCGGCTCGCCGCACCAACATGCCGTGCTGCCCACGGAGTTGGTGCGGCGCGCGTCGTCGTGAGCGGCGTGCCGCGTGAAGCGGCGTACGGCGTGAAGCGGCCTGCGGACCTCGCGGCGCGGTCAGCGTGAGGTCAGGTCCGGGGCGGTCGACGTGAGGTAGGTCGCGACCCAGACGAGCGGCGCGTTCCAGTTGATGGTGTTCTCCTTCGAGCCCCAGGCGCTGGGCGCCGTGCCTGGCCCGGCGTAGGACTTGGCGGCGGGGCGGCCCTTGGGGGTGACCGGGTCGTTGATGTCGGCGCTGTTCGGTCCGCCGGAGAGCCAGCCCTTGGGGTACGGGGTCTTGGGGTACTGCCCCCAGGCGAGCCGGTCGTGCAGATCGGTCTCCCGGTGCGGGCCGTAGCCGGTCACGTACGAGATCCGCATCGCGTTGGTGCCGAGCAGATAGTCCATGGCCCGGTGCATGGCCTTCAGTTGGCCGCGGTCGTGGGTGAGGTCGTACGCCGTGCCGAGCAGCAACATCCGGTTGACGACGGCGGAGTTGGAGCCCCACGGGTACGCCTCGGCGCCGGAGATCAGCGCCGGATAACCCTCCCGCCGCTGCGTGGCGACGAGCGTGTCGGCGACGGTGCGCAGACTCGCGCGCATCCGCTCGAGGTCGGCGGGCGGGAGGCTGTTGGGCACGGCGAGGAGGGAGAGGCTGCCGGTGGCGGCGACCCGGCCCCAGTCGAAGGGGCCGATCTCGCCGTAGTGCGCGGAACCGGTCACGGCGGTCCGGTAGTTCTCGGCGGAGCGGTCGGCGCGCTGCTCGGCGGTGAGGAACAGCTCGGCCGCCGCCGCGTAACGGTCGTCGCTGTTCTGGGTGTCGGGGTAGTCGCCGCCGCCCTCGGCGTCGGCGCCGTCGTCGGCCGCCGGGTAGTCGACGTCGGGGCGCGCCTCGGCACGGCTGAAGGCGTCCTGTGCGGACACCCAGAGAGCGGATGCCTTGTTGGCGTCGAACTCGCGCAGTACGCGGGCGAGTTGGGCGTTCGTACGGGCCACGGCGTACGTGGCGTTGGTGGACGGCGGCATGGCCGAGCGGGGCATGGCGTTCTCGGCGGCGATGTCCTTGACCGGGAACGCGCTCCAGGTGTGGTTGTGCACCTTGTGCGACGCCAGACCGGTCCTGGGGAGCATGCCGGTCATGAAGCGTGAGCCGTAGGCGACTTCGTCGAGGATGTCGGGCACGCCGTTGGCCCGCTCCGGTACGGACAGGCTGCCGTCCGCGTACGCCGTGCGCCTGCGCTCGTAGAGGTTGAGCAGGGTCCAGGCGGAGATGGCGTGGTTGACGGGGTAGATGCCGAAGTCTCCGGCGTCGGCCCAGGAGCCCGCGACGTTCAGCCGCTGCTGCTCCCTGCTCCCGCCGCTCTTACCGTCCGCGCCGTCCTTGCCGCACCAATTCTTGTAGCAGGGAACGGACTTGTCGCCGGGGTGCAGCGCGGCGTGCGCGTGGGCGGCGTGCTGAAGGTACTCGGCCTTGACCGGGGTGCCCATGCGGTGGAAGTAGAAGTACTGCATCGCCTCGCGCCCGAGGTCGGGGTAGAGCGGCTTGCCGGTGATGGTGAACGGCACGCTGGTGCCGACGCCCGCGACCGTGAGCCGGTGGACCCCCTGGCCGGTGGCGCGCGAGAAGTCGGCCTGGTGGACATGGTCGCCGGACGCCTTGTCGGCGCCGACGACGCGGGTGGTGCCGGAGGCCACCGTACGGCCCTTGTCGTCCTTGAGCTGCCACTTCAGCGCGGTGGTGGCCGCCGCGACGACGGTCGCGATCTTGTCGGCGCCCGTCGCGTAGCCGATCTGGTTGACCCGTACGGGGCCGGGCTGGGCGGCGGCGGGGGCGGCGTTGTCGGCCGCCGTCCCGTACCCGAGCGCGGCGGGCGTCACGGCGGCCACGAGGGCGAGCGACAGCGAGCGGAACAAGGGTGTACGCAAGGGTCGGCTCCTCCGTGCGGCACAACTGGGATCGGATCGCGCAGAACGTAACGGGTGATTCAGGACACACTCGACCGACACCCCGCCGATGTGCGACCTTCACGCGAGTGCCCGGCGGGGCCGGGACCGCGCCCGCGCCCGCGCGCTGCGGCAGGTGGCCGCGATCAGGGGCTGTTCGGAGTCGAGCGGTTCACTCGTACGAGACGCCACGCCGGGCCGCTCCGCCCGTCCCGGCAGCGGCTGACCGACCATCCCTGGGAACTCACCTGCCCTGCCGCCGTCATGGCCGGCAGTCAGGTCTCTCTCGCGATCGCGCCCACCTCACCAGGGGAACCATGAACAGCCTGCCCAAGCTCGCCCGCACGCTCAAGATCGCCGTCGCGGTCGCCGCCTCCGTGGCGACGCTCGCCGTCGCACCCGCCTCGGCGTCCGCAGAACAGGACCGGCACCCCAAGGACTCCCGGGGCCCGGTCTTCGTCCAGACCGACGACGTGCGCGGCAACAAGATCGTCGCCTACCACCGCGCCCCCGACGGCACCCTCCACAAGCGCGGCGTCTACGCGACCGACGGCAAGGGCGGGGTGCTGGCCGGCTCCGTCGTGGACCACCTCGCCTCGCAGGGGTCGCTGACCTACGACGCCAAGCACCGGCTGCTCTACGCCGTGAACGCCGGGAGCAACACCCTCACCGTCTTCGCGGTCGACGGGGAACGGCTCCACCGCAAGCAGGTCATCTCCTCCGGCGGCACCTTCCCCGTCAGCGTCACCACGCACGGCGACCGCGTCTACGTCCTCAACGCACGCAAGGGCGGCTCCATCCAGGGGTACCGGCTCACCACGAAGGGGCTGGAGCGGGTCAAGACCTGGCACCGCGCCCTGCACCTCGACACCGGCACGGCACCGGAGTTCACGCACACCCCCGGACAGGTCGCCTTCACCCCCGACGGATCGCGGCTCGTCGTCACCACCAAGGCGGGCGGCAACAGCATCGAGGTCTTCCACCTCGACCGTACGGGAGCCCCGGCGGCCAAGCCCGTCGTCAACAGCAAGGCCGGCTCCGTACCCTTCGGCGTGACCTTCGACCGACGTGAGCGGCTCGTCGTCGCCGACGCCGGCCCCAACACCGTCCTGACCTTCCGCATCGAAAAGCGCGGCGATGTCACGCTCCTCGACGACATCGCGACCGGCCAGCAGGCGACCTGCTGGATCGTCCGGGCCGGGGACCGCTTCTACGTCTCCAACGCCGGCAGCAACACGCTCTCGGGCTTCTGGCAGAACCGCGGGGCGCACCTCGAAGCGCTCGGCAACACCCCGACCGGGGCGGGCACCGTGGACGCCGCCGTCTCGCCCGACAACCGCTACCTGTACGTACAGACCGGGGGCAAGGGAGCGGTCGACGGATTCCGCGTCAACGCCAACGGCTCCCTCACCAAGATCAGCACCACGCCGGTACCCGACGCGGTCGGCGGCGAAGGCATCGTCGTCCTCTGACACGCCCGACACGCCTGACCCACCTGACCCACCTGACCCGCACACGGATCACGCGCGCAGGTACGCCAGGACGGCGAGGACACGGCGGTGGCCCTCGCCGTCCACGTGCAGGTCAAGTTTCTGGAGGATGGCGCTGACGTGCTTGTTGACCGCCGCCTCCGTCACATACAGATGGCGTGCGATCGCCGCGTTCGCCCGCCCTTCCGCCATCAGTGAGAGCACTTCGCGCTCCCTGGGGGTGAGCCGCCGGAGCGGATCCTGCCGCCGGTGCAGGAGTTGGCGTACGACCTCCGGGTCGACCACGGTCTCACCGGCGGCGACGCGGGTGACCGCGTCGACGAATTCCGTGACCGCGCTGACCCGGTCCTTGAGGAGATAGCCGACACCGCCGTTGCTGCCGAGGTCGAGCAGGCGGGCGGCGTAGGACTGTTCGACGTACTGGCTGAGCACCAGCACGGGCAGCGCGGGATGTTCACGGCGCAGGGCGACCGCCGCGCGCAGGCCGTCGTCCGAGTGGTCCGGCGGCATGCGGATGTCGGTGACGACGATGTCGGGCCGGTGCGTACGGACGGCCGTGACGAGGCTGTTCGCGTCGCCGACCTCGGCGGCGAGCCGGTGCCCGAACCGGGTGAGGACGCCGACCAGGCCGTCCCGCATCAGCGGGGAGTCCTCGGCGAGCACGACAGTCAGCGGCATGGGATCTCCACGTGGAGCAGGGTCGGTCCGCCCGCCGGGCTGGAGATACGGAGTCTGCCGTCGGCCGCAGCGACCCGGTCGGCGAGGCCGGTCAGCCCGGTCCCGGCCGCCGGATCGGCGCCGCCCACGCCGTTGTCGGTGATGCTCAGTGTCAGTACGTCGGCGTGCAGCCGGGCGTGGACCTCGGCGCGGGTGGCCGCGCTGTGCTTGGTCGCGTTGGCGAGGGATTCGGCGACGACGAAGTACGCGGCGCTCTCCACGGCGGCGGGCGGCCGGTGCGGCAGTTGGATGTCCACGGTGACCGGCAGGGCCGAGCGGACGGTGAGATTGCCGACCGCCTCGGGCAGTCCGTGGTCGGTCAGCGCCTTGGGGTGCACACCCCGGCTCAGCTCCCGCAACTCGTTGACGGCCAGCGCGACTTGCTCCTGCGCGGCGTCGAGCTGCCGGGCGACGGACGAGCCCGGATCCGCGTCCAGCCGGGCCATGCCCAGTTGGACGTTGAGCGAGACGAGCCGCTGCTGGGCGCCGTCGTGCAGGTCCCGCTCGATCCGGCGGCGCTCCGCGTCGAAGTTGCCGACCAGCCGGGCCCGGGAGGCCCGTATCTCGGTCAACTGTTGGCCGAGTTCGCCGTCGCGCGGCGCGAGGATCGCACGGGTCATGGCGGCTCGCGCCCCCGCCCAGACGGTGATGGTGTACGGCGCGACCGGCACCAGGAGCACCGCGACGACCACCAGCGGCCAGGCGTCCGGATCGTCGACGGGTGAGATCGCGAGCAGCACCGGGACGGCGAGCGAGAGCCCCAGTACCAGCGCGTCCATCCACCACATGGCGGCCAACGACGCGGCGGTGAAGCCCAGTTCACGCCAGGTGGCGGGCTCCCGCAGCCGGGTGGCCAGCCAGCCGCGCAGTCCCGGTCCGGCCGGCGGGCGGTGCGGATCGGGGAGCGGGTCGGGGTCCATCAGACGCACCCGCCGGCGCTCGACCCGGCTGACGACGATGCCGGAGAGGCTCACCCCGAGCAGGATGACGGCTCCGACACCCACCACCAGGGAGACGACACCGGCGAGGGTCATCGCCAGCAGGACCACCAGGACGAGCGCGCCGAAGACACCGCCGGACAGGAGGTAGAGGAACGACCGCCAGGGCCAGGCCGAGGTGAGGAACTTCCACGGGCTCCGCGAGACGGCCCGCCAGGCTGTTGTGTGCTGCACACACCGACCGTAGCCGGGGGCCGGGATCCGGACAGTAGGACCAGCACTACCTTCGTACTCCGGCGTATGCCAATGTGCCGGACCCCCGGTGGGGGGTGGGATGACCGGCATGTGGATCAGAACAAGGAAACAGGGCCTGGTGGTTGCGCTCGGCCTCACCCTCGTGGCGCTTGCGGGGTCCGCCCCCACCGCGCTCGCGGAACCGACCCCCGCGACCGCCCTACCCCCACCCACCCTCACACCCGCCGCGATAGACCGCTTCATGAACGACTACCTGGACGAGACCGGGCTGCCCGGCGCCGTCGTGGCCGTGACCCGGGGCGACGACGTCATGCACACCGCCGGATACGGGCACAGCGCCGGCGGGCGGACGATGACGGGGCGGACCCCGGTCCCCGTGGCCTCGCTCTCCAAGTCCATCACCGCGCTCGCCGTCATGCAGTTGGCCGAGGAGGGGAAGGTCGACCTCGACCGGCCCGTACGGAGCTATCTGCCGGAGTTCACCATGGCCGACGAGCGGGCCGCGCGGATCACCGTGCGGCAGTTGCTCAACCAGACGTCCGGCATGGCAGATTCGGCCTTCCCCGATCTGACGCTGCCGCAGGCGCACACGCTCAAGGGCGCGGTCGCCCGGATGCGCGGCGCCCGTCTCGCCGCCGAGCCGGGGACTCGCTGGAGCTACCACAACCCGAACTACTTCGTCGCGGCCCGGCTGGTGGAGGTGGTCGGCGGGGAGCCGTTCGCCGACCGCCTCCGTACGCGGGTGTTCGCCCCGCTGGGGATGACGGACTCACGCTCGGTGGACTCCACGACCGATATGCCCGAGGACGCGCGGGGGTACGTACGGGCCTACGGCCGCGTGGTCGAGCGGTCGCATCCGCGCTGGTTCACGGCGGGCGGGCACGGGGTGGTCACCACCGCCGACGACCTCGCGCGCTGGCTGATCGCACAGAACAACGGCGGTGTCGGCGCGGACGGGCGACGCGTCGTCTCGGCGACGAGCCTGGACATCATGCACACGCCGCCGAAGGGCGAGGTGTACGCGATGGGCTGGTCGCTCGGCGAGGCCGGTGAAGCTGACGGGCCGCCGCCGCTCCAGCACACCGGTCAGTTGCTGACCCACAACGCCATCCAGATCCTGCTCCCGGAGCGGAAGATCGGCATCGCCGTCGTCAGCAACACCGGCATGGTGTCCGGCGACGACAGCGCGGGAATCGCGGACGGCCTGCGGGATCTGGCCGAGGGCCGGCCGGCGCGGATCGAGAAGCCGTTCACGATGACGGCCGATTATGTCCTGGCCGCGCTGACGCTGCTCGCTCTGGGGCTGGGCACGCTCGGCACCGTACGGGCGGCGGGGTGGGCGCGGCGCGCGGCCGGGCGCCCGCTGTGGCGTGCGGGGCTTCGGGCGGTGCCGTACACGGTCCTGGTGGCCCTCTTCCCGCTGCTCCCGGAGCTGGTGGGGCTGCTGATGGGGCGCGAGGGCACGCTCGACCAGGTGCTGTACGTGTGGCCCGCGCTGTATGTGTGCGTCGCGGCGGCGGCCCTGGCGTCGGCCGTGGTGATCGTGGCGCGGGGTGTGCGGATCCGGCGATTGAGGACAAGCAGCAAGCACTAGGTCCTGTCCGGCGGATCTTCGGGGGTCCGGGACGCCTGGCACGGCACCTCCCTGCGTTGGTCGGAGTCATCCAAGTACGTCCAGTACGAGGATGATCCTCCGCCTTGCGATGCACCGCACCAGCCGCCCCGGCCTGATCCCCGAAGATCCGCCGGACAGGACCTAGGCGACGGAGCCGATACGGCGCGCGGGAGCGCGGCTGTCCTCGTGGTGGATCGGGGTGTGCGCGCCGGTCAGGGAGACGCCCGTGCCGCCGTGCCGGTTCGCGACGATCTCGGCGGCGATCGACAGCGCGGTCTCCTCGGGCGTATGCGCGCCGAGATCCAGGCCGATGGGGCTGTGGAGTCTCGTCAGCTCCAGTTCGGTGACGCCGACGGCGCGCAGCCGTTCGTTGCGGTCCAGGTGCGTGCGCCGGGAGCCCATGGCGCCGACGTAGGCGACGGGCAGTTTGAGGGCGAGTTCCAGCAGGGGGACGTCGAACTTGGCGTCGTGGGTCAGGACGCAGAGCACCGTACGGCCGTCGGTCTGCGTCGACGCCAGGTAGCGGTGCGGCCAGTCCACGACGATCTCGTCGGCGTCCGGGAAGCGGACGCGGGTGGCGAAGACGGGGCGGGCGTCGCACACCGTGAGGTGGTAGCCGAGGAATTTCCCGACCCTGACCAGGGCGGACGCGAAGTCGATCGCACCGAAGACGATCATGCGCGGGGCGGGCACGCTCGACTCGACGAGGAGCGTCAGCGGGCGTCCGCAGCGCGAGCCGTCCTCGCCGATCGTGACGGTGCCGGTACGGCCCGCGTTCAGCAGGGCGCGGGCCTCGCCCGCCGCGGTGTCGTCCAGTGCCGGGTGGCCGCCCAGCGTCCCCTCGTACGCTCCCCCGGGGCGTACGAGGAGTGCTCGGCCCCGTAGCTCGGCGGGCCCGTCGGTGAGCCGGGCGACCGCCGCCGCCTCGCCCGAGGCGGCGGCGGACAGCGCGGCGGCGAACACGGCCCGGCCGGGAGAGTCGGCGCGGATCGGAGTGACGAGGATGTCGATGACGCCGCCGCAGGTCAGGCCCACGGCGAAGGCGTCCTCGTCGCTGTAGCCGAACGTCTTCAGGACGGTCTCGCCGTCGTCCAGGGACTGCCTGCACAGGTCGTAGACCGCGCCCTCCACACATCCGCCGGAGACCGAGCCGATCGCCGTGCCCTCGCTGTCGACGGCGAGGGCGGCGCCGGGCTGCCGGGGCGCGCTGCCGCCGACCGCCACGACGGTGGCCACGGCGAAGTCACGTCCCTGCCCGACCCACCGGTTCAGTTCTTCGGCGATGTCCAGCATGTCGGCCTCCTCTGGTCTCTCAGTATCGGATGTGCGGAGGGTCGGTGCCCGTCAGCTCACGCCGAGCCAGCCCTCGATCGGGTGGAGCGCGAAGAAGACGAGGAAGATCACGGCCAGTCCCCACATGAACGCGCCGATCTCCCGGGCCTTTCTCTGGGCGATCTTGATGGCGACGTAGGAGATGACACCGGCGGCGACCCCGGCGGTGATCTGGTAAGTGAACGGCATGATCACCACGGTCAGGAAGACCGGGATCGCGACGGCGCGGTCGTTCCAGTCCACGTGCCTGGCGTTCTGCATCATCATCGCGCCGATGACCACCAGGGCCGCCGCCGCGACCTCGCCGGGCACGATCTGGGTGATCGGGCTGAAGAACAGGCACGCGGCGAAGAACAGGCCGGTGACGACGGAGGCGAAGCCGGTACGGGCTCCTTCGCCGACACCGGTGGCGGACTCCACGAACACGGTCTGGCCGGAGCCGCCCGCGACACCGCCGATGACACCGCCCGCGCCGTCGATGAACAGCGCCTTCGACAGGCCGGGCATCCGGCCCTTGTCGTCGGCGAGCTTGGCCTCCGTACCGACGCCGATGATGGTGGCCATCGCGTCGAAGAAGCCGGCGAGTACGAGCGTGAAGACGATCATGCCGACGGTCATCGCGCCGACCTCGCCCCAGCCGCCGAACTCGACGTCCCCGAACAGCGAGAAGTCCGGCATGGAGACGGCGCTGCCGGTCAGCTCTGGCGGTCCGCTCGCCCATGCCTTGGCGCCGATGACACCGGCGGCGTTCAGTACGGCGGCGACGACCGTGCCGACGGCGATGCCGATCAGGATCGCGCCGGGCACCTCACGCGCCTGGAGCATGAAGATCAGCAGCAGGGTGACGGCGAAGATCAGGACCGGCCAGCCGGCCAACTCCCCCGCCGGGCCCAGGGTGACGGGTCCGCCGCCCTGCGAGGCGTGCACGAAGCCCGCCTTGACCAGGCCGATCAGCGCGATGAACGTACCGATGCCCATCGTGATCGCGTGCTTGAGGGCGAGCGGGATCGCGTTCATGATCATCTCGCGCAGGCCGGTGACGACCAGCAGCATGATCACGACGCCGTACATCACACACATGCCCATGGCCTGCGGCCATGTCATGTGGGGCGCGACCTGTGTGGAGATGACGCCGGAGACGGACAGACCGGCGGCGAGGGCGAGCGGCACCTTGCCGACGAAGCCCATCAGCAGCGTGGTGACGGCCGCCGCGACGACGGTGGCGGTGATCAGCGCGGGCTGGCTGAGCACATTGCCCGCGGCGTCCTTACCGCCGAGGATGAGCGGGTTGAGCAGCAGGATGTACGCCATGGCCATGAAGGTCGTGACGCCACCGCGCACTTCACGCGCGACGGTGGATCCCCGCTGGGATATGTGGAAATACCGGTCGAGCCAGGACCTTCCGGCCGGGGGACGCGAGCCGGAGCCGGCGTCCTCGGCGGTTGTTGTCCCGGGCTGCACGGACTGCTGGGTCATGATGCCTACTCCCAAGGTTCACAGGGGCACCCGCGAGAAGACTTCAGATGCGGGATTTGGGATGGTGCGTGGGCTGCACGACCCGGGGGACGGCCCGAGGCGAACTGGGTTGTCGTACAAGGGTGTTGCGAAGTGGTGCCTTGCCGCCGCGAGCGGTGCGGCGGCCGGCGCTCCGGACACGCTGTGGGCCGTGTCCGGAGCGTGCCGCTCACGTGCCGCTCACGTGCCGGTCAGATGCTCCGGCCGTACCGGCGTCCGGTTCAGCTCCAGACCCGTCGCATCGCGAATCGCCGCGAGCACGGCGGGAGTTGACGACAGGGTCGGGGCCTCGCCGACGCCACGCAGCCCGTACGGCGCGTGTTCGTCGGCCAGTTCGAGTACGTCGACGGGGATCGTCGGCGTGTCGAGGATGGTGGGGATCAGATAGTCCGTGAAGGACGGGTTGCGCACCTTCGCGGTCTTCGGGTCGACGATGATCTCCTCCATGACCGCCACGCCCAGGCCCTGGGTGGTGCCCCCCTGGATCTGGCCGAGGACGGACAGCGGGTTGAGCGCCTTGCCGACGTCCTGCGCGACGGCCAGCTCGACCACCTTGACCAGGCCCAGCTCCGTATCGACCTCGACCACCGCGCGGTGCGCGGCGAACGAGTACTGGACATGGCCGTTTCCCTGCCCCGTACGCAGGTCGAACGCCTCCGTGGGGCGGTGCCGCCACTCCAACTCGAGGTCGACCGACTCGCCTTCGAGGACATCCACCAGATCGGCCAGCACCTCGCCGCCGTCGGTGACGACCTTGCCGCTCTCGAGCAGCAACTCGGCCGTGGCCCAAGCGGGGTGGTACGTACCGAACTTGACGCGGCCCATCTGAAGGACCCGCTCGCGGACATGCTCACAGGTGTTCTTGACCGCGCCGCCCGTGACATACGTCTGACGGGACGCGGACGTCGAACCGGCGGACCCCACACGGGTGTCGGCGGGCTGGATCGTCACCTGCGCGACGCCCAGTTCGGTACGGGCGATCTGCGCGTGGACGGTGACGCCGCCCTGGCCGACCTCCGCCATCGCGGTGTGCACGGTGGCGACCGGTTCGCCGTTGATGACCTCCATCCGCACCCGGGCGGTGGAGTAGTCGTCGAAGCCCTCGGAGAAGCCGACGTTCTTGATGCCGACCGCGTAGCCCACACCCCGTACGACGCCTTCGCCGTGCGTGGTGTTGGACAGTCCGCCGGGCAGCGCCCGTACGTCGGGCGCCTCGCCCGCCGCGAGCCACTGGCGCTCCGGCGGCAGCGGACGCGCCTTGACGCGGCGCAGCAACTCGGCGACCGGCGCGGGCGAGTCGACGCGCTGGCCGGTGGGCAGGAGCGTGCCCTGCTCCATGGCGTTGAGCCGGCGGAACTCCACCGGGTCCATGTCGAGCTCGGCGGCGAGCTTGTCCATCTGCGCCTCGTAGGCGAAGCACGCCTGTACGGCTCCGAAGCCGCGCATCGCGCCGCAGGGCGGGTTGTTGGTGTAGAGCGCCAGGGCCTCGATGTCGACGTCCTCCACGACGTAGGGGCCCACGGAGAGGGAGGAGGCGTTGCCGACGACGGCGGGGGACGAGGAGGCGTACGCGCCGCCGTCCAGCACGATCCGGCATTTCAGATGCGTGAGCTTGCCGTCTTTGGTGGCCCCGTGCTCATACCAGAGCTTCGCCGGGTGGCGGTGGACATGCCCGAAGAAGGACTCGAACCGGTTGTAGACGATCTTGACCGGTTTGCCGGTGCGCAGGGCCAGCAGGCTCGCGTGGATCTGCATCGACAGGTCCTCACGGCCGCCGAAGGCGCCGCCGACGCCGGAGAGCGTCATACGGATCTTGTCCTCGGGCAGGCCGAGGACGGGCGCGATCTGGCCGAGATCCGAGTGCAGCCACTGCGTGGCGACGTACAGGTCGACGCCGCCGTCCTCGCCCGGCACGGCGAGGCCGGACTCCGGGCCGAGGAACGCCTGGTCCTGCATGCCGAAGACGTACTCGCCGGAGACGATGACGTCGGCACGCTTGGCCGCTTCGTCGGCGTCGCCGCGCACGATGGGCTGGCGGTGCACGATGTTCGGGTGCGGTACGTGCCCGGCGTGGTGGTCGTCGCGGTGCTCGTGGACCAGCGGCGCGCCGTCGGCGGTCGCGGACGCCTCGTCGGTGACCACCGGCAGGTCGGCGTAGTCGATCCGGATCTTCGCGGCGGCGCGGCGCGCGGTCTCGGGGTGGTCGGCGGCGACGAGCGCGACCGGTTCGCCGTGGTGGCGGACCTTGCCGTGGGCGAGGACGGGGGTGTCCTGGAACTCCAGGCCGTACCGGGTGACTTCGGTCGGCAGGTCGTCGTAGGTGAGGACCGCGTAGACGCCGGGGGTGGCCAGCGCCTCGGCCGTGTCGATCGATCTGATCTCGGCGTGCGCGACGGTGCTGCGCAGGGTGTGGCCCCACAGCATGTCCTCGTGCCACATGTCGGAGGAGTACGCGAACTCGCCGGTGACCTTGAGGGTGCCGTCGGGGCGGAGCGTGGACTCGCCGACGCCGCCCCTGGTCTGGGAGCCCTGTGTGATGTCGGTGGGGGTACCGGTGGTGGTCGCCTTGGCTGCTGCCTTGGCTGCTGCCTTGGGTGTCGCCTTGGCTGGGGTCCTGGCTGTTGCCTTGGTTGTCGCCATGGTCAGACCGCCTCCGACTGCCGGGCGGCGGCGAGGCGGACGGCGTCGAGGATCTTCTCGTAGCCGGTGCAGCGGCACAGGTTGCCGGACAGGGCCTCGCGGATGTCCGCGTCGGACGGCGAGGGGTTGCGCTCCAGCATCTCGTCGGCCGTGACCAGCAGACCGGGGGTGCAGAAGCCGCACTGCACGGCGCCCGCGTCGATGAACGCCTGCTGGATGGGGGCGAGTTGACCGCCTTCGCCGGTCTGCGAGTCGGTGCCGCCCTTGGCGCCCCACCGCTTGGCCGCGTCGAGCGAGATGCCGGGCGGGGCCGAGGTGGCGGGCGCGTCCTGCGTACCGCGACCGCCGTGCTCCGCGCGGTGGTCGGCGAAGTCCGCCAGGCCCTCGACGGTGACCACGTCACGGCCCTCGGCCTGGCCCGCCGCCACGAGGCAGGCGCAGACGGGCAGGCCGTCGAGGCGGACCGTACAGGAGCCGCATTCGCCCTGTTCGCAGGCGTTCTTGGAGCCGGGAAGACCCATGCGCTCGCGCAGGACGTAGAGCAGGGACTCGCCCTCCCAGACGTCGTCGGCCTCCTGCGGACGGCCGTTGACCGTGAAGTTCACGCGCATCGCTATGCGACTCCTTCCAGCGTGGTGCCGGTGGCCCGGTACTGCTCCCAGGTCCAGTTGAGCGTGCGGCGGGCCATGATGCCCACCGCGTGGCGGCGGTACTTCGCGGTGCCGCGCACGTCGTCGATCGGGTTGCAGGCGCCCGCCGCGAGGTCGGCGAACTGCTTGGCGACCGACGGGGTGATGATCTTGCCGTTCTCCCAGAAACCGCCCTCCTCCAGAGCCGCGTTGAGGAAGTCCTCGGCGACGCGGGCGCGCAGCGGGGTGGGCGCGGCGGAGCCGATGCCCGTCTTCACGGTGCGCGTGTCGGGGTGCAGGGCGATGCCGAACGCGCAGACCGCGATGACCATCGCGTTGCGCGTGCCGACCTTGGAGAACTGCTGCGGCCCGGACGCCTTCTTGATGAGGACGGACCTGATCAGCTCGTCCGGGGCCAGCGCGTTGCGCTTCACACCGGTGTAGAACTCCTCGACGGGGATGCGGCGGACACCCCGTACCGACTCGACCTCGACCTCGGCACCGGCGGACAGCAGCGCGGGGTGCGCGTCACCGGCGGGCGAGGCGGCGCCGAGGTTGCCGCCGACGGAGCCACGGTTGCGGATCTGGGGCGAGCCGACGGTGTGCGAGGCGAGCGCGAGTCCGGGCAGCTCGGTCCGCAGGTGCTCCATGATCCGGGTGTACGGGACGGAGGCGCCGAGCCGGACGTGCTCCTCGCCGACCGCCCATTCTTCCAATTCACCGATGCGGCCCAGATCCATGAGGTACTCGGGCCGCCGGTGGTCGAAGTTGATCTCGACCATGACATCGGTACCACCCGCGATGGGTACGGCGGTGGGGTGCTCGGCCTTGGCGGCAAGCGCCTCCTCCCAGCTTGCGGGGCGAAGGAAGTCCATAGGTGGCCCTCTTCATTCGAGATGTCTGGTTGTCTCTGGTTGTCTCATACGGATATTCACTAGCTGTTAACGCT
The DNA here is from genome assembly GCF_045040295.1 of Streptomyces sp. NBC_01506. Classification (NCBI taxonomy): domain Bacteria; kingdom Bacillati; phylum Actinomycetota; class Actinomycetes; order Kitasatosporales; family Streptomycetaceae; genus Streptomyces; species Streptomyces sp. NBC_01506. Next base: position 1,616,139 of record NZ_CP109422.1, read on the forward strand.
GTGTGGCCCAAGTACACCGGCCGTGCTCCGTCCGGTGCAGTCACCGAAACCATGAAGGAGTTGGCTGGGCGGCTTCCGGGTCTTGTAGATTCGAACAAATGGCTAAGCGGCGAAAGAGATCGGCGGCGACGAGATGCGGCTGCGCGCACTGCTGGAAACCGATGCGCTGGGGCTGCGGCTGCTCGGCGGTCAGGACGAGCTCGACCGGACCGTACGCGGCGTGATGACCACCGACCTGCGGGACCCGAGCCGCTATCTGTCGGGCGGTGAGCTGGTCCTGACCGGCCTGGCCTGGCGGCGTACGCCCCAGGACTCCGAGCCCTTCGTACGGCTCCTCGCGGGCGCCGGGGTGGCCGGGCTGGCCGCCGGTGAGGCCGAGCTGGGCGCCATCCCGGACGATCTGATCGGGGCGTGTCTGCGGCACCGGCTGCCGCTGTTCGCGGTGAACGAGTCCGTCGCGTTCGCGACGGTCACCGAGTACGTGGTGCGGCAGGTGTCCGGCGAGCGCGCCGGGGATCTGGCCGCCGTGGTCGACCGGCACCGCAGGCTGATGACGTCCGGCCCGGCCGGCGGCGGACCGGAGGTGGTCCTGGACCTGCTGGGCTCGGACCTCGACCTGCGGGCGTGGGTGCTCTCCCCCACCGGGCGGCGGATCGCCGGCGCGGGCCGGCCGCTGTCCGGCGCGGTGGGCGCGGCGCTGGCGGCGGAGCATCTGGCGGCGACGCGCGCGGGGCGGCGGGCGCCGCACCGGGTGGCCGTGGGCGGGACGACGTACTCGCTGTTCCCGGTGCGCGATCCGGGACGTGGCGCGGCGGCGGTGGGCGGGGGCGGGGACGTACGGGAGGCGGCCGGGGACGTACGCGAGAGCGTCCTGTCGCAGTGGCTGCTGGCCGTGGAGGCGGACGCGGGTGAGTGGGGCGCGCCCCGGCTGGATCTGTTGCAGGGCGTCACGCAGTTGATCGCGGTCGAACGGGACCGGCGGGACGCGGCGCGTACGGTACGGCGCCGGCTCGCCCAGGAGATTCTGGAACTGGTCCAGACGGGTGCCCCGCCCGCCGAGATCGCGGCACGGCTGCGGGTCGCGGCGCCGGTGCTGCTGCCCGGCCACGGGAGCGCCCCGCACTGGCAGCTCGTCGTGGCGCGCGTCGACTGGGCGGGCGAGGGCGACGGCGGCGGGGATGGCGGGGGCGGCGCGGGTCCGCTCGACGCCGGTCACGTCGCCCAGGCGCTGCTCGAGGAGATCCTGGTCGATCCGGCGACGGCGGGCATGGAGTCGGCCGACCGGATCGCGGTGGCCCACACGGGCGGCGAGGCGATCGCGCTGGTGCCGCTGGCGGTCCCGGACGGCTCTACGGCGCCGGGCCCGGCCGCCCCGGCCGCGACCGCCCCGGCCGCCGGGGACACGAAGCCGGCGGACGGGGGCCTCCAGGCGGACGTACTGCTGGCCGCCGTACGCGTACCGCTGACCGCCGGACTCGCCGACGACGGCCGGGTGACGCTGGGCGTCAGCGCGGCGGTGCAGTCGGCCGAGGGCCTGCGCGGCGCGCTGGAGGAGGCCAGACACGCCCGCCGGGTGGCCGCTGCCCGGCCCGGCCCGGTGTGTGCCGCCGGCCATCACGAGCTGGCCTCGCACGTACTGCTGCTGCCGTTCGTCCCGGACGACGTGCGGCGCGCGTTCACCGCGCGGCTGCTCGACCCCGTACGGGAGTACGACCGCCGCCACCGCGCCGAACTGGTCCCCACGCTCGAGGCGTTCCTCGACTGCGACGGCTCCTGGACACGCTGTGCGGCCCGGCTGCATCTGCATGTGAACACGCTGCGGTACCGGGTGGGGCGCATCGAACAGCTCACGGGCCGCGATCTGTCCCGGCTGGAGGACAAGCTCGACTTCTTCCTTGCCCTCCGGATGAGCTGATCGCGCCCAACACGCGTCACCCGGTGCCATGTTGACCGCTGTCACCCGTCGTGGTCACGGCGAGATCCAACCGCGTGACGGGCGGCGGCCCCTGGCCGTCCGCACGGTGAACTCCCCGCCGCCCGGCGGCGGGTGCTCGCGCTGGTCAGCCGGGTGACGGCCCCGTGGGGAGTGTGCCGAACGGCGCATCCGGCCGCCTTGACGCAGCGTCGAACAGCCCGCTGTCGACCCCTTGTTGACCAAGGCATTGTGAATTTTTTCACCTGAACTATTGGCCCGGCGTGCCGATCCGTGTTGAGATGCGTGAGAACTCAACAGCACAATGGCGCGCTCGGGGAGGGCAATGTGGCGGATACCGCCATGTCTGGTGCCGGATTCATTACCGGTGACGACCCACTCCAGACCGCGGTATGGCGGTTGCGCTCGCGCGGCTGTTGGACCGACGCGGCCGCACTGCTCGCGCCCCATCGGGGAGCCGCGCTGTCCCTGCAACGAGCGTCACTGCTGGTGGAGCGCTGCCTGTTCACGGGTGACGGCTGGCCCGAGGCGGAGGACGCGCTGCGGGTCGCCGAGGCCACGGCGCGCGAGGACGACGAACGGGGCGGCGCCGCCAGCGAGCGCGGCCATCTCGCCTACGCGGCCACGATTCTCGGAGTGCGCGACCGCGCCGACGAGGCGCGTGCCGCGCTCGGCAGGGCCGCCGCGCTGCTCGCGCCGACGGCGCCCGGCCGGCCGCTGCTCGACTTCCGCCGGGGCCTGATCGCCGAACACCTCGCGGACTCACCGCAGTCGGCCCTCGCCGCGTACCGGCGCGCCCACACGGGCGCCACCACGCACGGACAGCCGCTGCTGCTCTCCTTCACCTGGCGCCATCTGGCCGGACTCGCCCTGCGCGAGGGCGAGTTGGCTCAGGCACGGCACGGCTTCGGGGAGTCGCTGCGGATCCGTGAGGAGCTGGGCTATCTGGTCGGTACGGCCCCGGCGCTCGCCGCACTGGCCGACGCCGAGCCGGAGCCGGAGGCGACGCGGCTGCGCGCGGAGGCGGGCCGGCTGTTCCGGCTGCTGGACGGCGTCCCGACATGGCTGGCCGCGCAACTGGCCCCGAGCCCGGCGGCCTGAAGTCGAAGCCCGCCGGGCGGACGGGCCGGACCCGGCGACACCGGACCGGACCGGCCCGGTCCGGCTCTAGGTCCTGTCCGGCGGATCTTCGGGGATCAGGCCGGGGCGGCTGGTGCGGTGCATCGCAAGGCGGAGGATCATCCTCGTACTGGACGTACTTGGACGACTCCGACAACGCAGGGAGGTGCCGTGCCAGGCGTCCCGGACCCCCGAAGATCCGCCGGACAGGGCCTAGGTGAGCCCGGATGTCGCGGGGGCGGCGCCGCCGGACACCGCCGGTTCCTTCCTCGCCTGCGGCCCCGCCTTCCGCAGCAGCCGCTCCAGCGGATGCTCCACCCACTGGTACGCCGGCCCCGCCACGGCCAGGCTGATCACGATCGCCAGCAGCCAGAAGCCGGCCGTGGCGGCCAGGGACTCCGTACGGCCGTAGTGGGCGAGCAGGGCGCGGATGACGATCTCGTGCACCAGGTACCAGGCGAACGACCAGTGCCCCAGCCGTACCGCCCACGCCCCGCCCAGCCCCGTACGGCTGCCCCGCAGATCCGCCTGCGCCGCCGCGCACACCAGCAGGGCGAAGATCGGCGCGGAGAGCAACTGCGAGGCGCTGTACGGGCTGTACCAGAGGCCGTCCGGGGCGGCCTCGCGCCACGGGACGAGCGCCAGATGCCAGAGCACGACCAGGGCGATCGCCGTCGGCAGCCCGACGGGTGAGCGCCAGCCGCGCTTGATGGCGAGCCCGGCGGCCACCCCGATCACGAACTGGAGCATGCGCGTCGGCGGGAAGTAGTCGAGCAGCCATACGCGGGTGGCGCCCGTCTCGATCAGCGCGCTCGCGAACCACACGCCCACGAGCGCGACGGTCATCGTCACCACGACCCACAGGCGGCCCCGGCCGGACTTCAGCAGCGGCAGCAGCATCAGGAGCGGGAAGATCAGATAGAACCACGCCTCGTCACTGAGCGACCAGGCCGCCGGATTCGCGCCCTTCTGGACCATCGGATCGGGCACCCAGGCGTGCACCATGAGCAGCGTCGCGACCACGGCCTTCGTGGACACCTCCTTGCCGATGGCGATCCAGACGGCGACGGAGGCCGCCGACGTCACCACCAGCAGGGGCCAGATACGGGCGAAACGCCGCCACAGGAAGACCTTGGCCGGCACCCGCTGCCCGTCGTAGGTCCAGGCCAGCACGAAGCCGGACAGGACGAAGAAGAAGGTGACACCGCTGCGCCCGTACCAGGTGGCCGCGCTGATCCAGGGGATCTCCCCGACCTGCCGCGAGAGGTGGTAGAGCACCACGATCAACGCGGCCCAGAACCGCAGACCGGTCAGGGACGGCAGCCGGTCCCGTCCTGACAGACCCGCCCGGTCCGTTGCGGGGGCTGGCTGACGAACACTGCTGGCGCGCATGACGTCCCGTGGTGTGGGTGGCCGGAAGACGAAGAGTGAGTGACGCTACCCGCACACGCACGCGACACCAAAGCCGGGGACGTGCCCCGCGGGGCCCCTGGACAGGGCTTAGGTCGTGTCTGACGAATAGCGCCGTCCGCCCGCAGGGCGGGGCGCGCGCCCGCCGCGGAGCGGCTGATGACTGGCGTCGGTGCGTGTGATCGCAAGGCGGAGGATCGCTCTCGTACTGGACGTACTGGACGTACTGGACGTACTTGAGCGACTGACGACAACGCGGCGAGCGTGCGTGCCGGGCGTCGCGCGCCAGGCGGGATTTGTCAGACACGGACTAGCCCGCGCCGCCCGTGAAGTGCTCCCGTACGAGCGTGCGCACGACCGGCAGATCCCCGGCGATCAGCGCGTCCAGCAGGGCGGAGTGCTCGGCGGCGTCCGCGACGAGCGCGGCCCTGATCTCCCTCGGCGCGCCGGCGAGCGGCCACTGCGCGCGGCGGTGCAGATCGTCGGCGACCATGACCAGTCGCCGGTTGCCGCAGAGGCCCAGGAGGGCGCCGTGGAAGGCGCGGTCCCGGTCCGCGTAGGCGGCGAGATCGCCGCACGCCGCAGCCGCGACGGTCGCCTCGGCCAGTGGGCGCAGCTCCGCCCAGCGTTCGGCGGGGACCGTACGGGCCAGCCTCAGCATCACCGGGACCTCGAGCAGCGCCCGTACCTCCGCCAGCTCGGCGAGATCGCGGGCCGTGCGCTCGGCGACCCGGAAGCCCCGGTTGGGCACGACCTCGACGGCGCCTTCGAGTACGAGCTGCTGCATGGCCTCGCGCACGGGGGTGGCGGACACCCCGAAACGCTCGCCGAGTGCGGGGCCGGAGTAGACCTCGCCGGGCACCAGCTCGCCGCTGACGAGGGCGGTACGGAGCGCGTCGAGGATCTGGCCGCGTACGGAGTGACGCCGCACCGCAGGGCGTACGCCCGGCTCGGGCGCGTCGTACGTGTGCTCGCCTGCACCGCGTGCCTGCTCCGGGACGCGTGATGTGTGGCCGGTCCGTGTCCGGCCGGGCGGCTCCTGGGGGCCCGCGGACGTGGTCGCGCCGTCGTACGCGCTGCCGTGCTCCATCGCGCGCCCTCCTCCGGCCGTCACGTACTTTCCCGTTTCCCGTTTCCCGCTTCCCGCTTACTTCCGCTTGCTCCCACTCGTCCCGGCTCGCGCGAACCGGGTCCCCGAAGCACCATAGGCGGACAGGGTGACAGTTCAAACATCCATCGTGTCGGGTAAGGTAAGCCTCACCTTCAGACGATCGCGATTCGGTGGTCCCCAGGAATGTCCGCACATGCTCTGCTGCCCGGCCGGTTCACCTCACCGGTCGCCGATGCCTACCGGCGACTGACCGAGGTGTTCCCCTCCCTGGGCATCGACGAGCTGACGGACGGTGAGCGTCCGGCGGCGGGGGACGGCTGGGTCGGCGCGACCGACCTCGCGGCCGGCGGCCCCGCGGTCGACACGTTCCTCGCCTGGGACGAGGCGCAGGTGGTGCGCGACTACGGTCAGCGGGCCCGCCCGGACGTCGTCGCGACCTTCGGACTGCACCGATACGCCTGGCCCGCCTGCCTGTTGATCACCGTGCCGTGGTTCGTGAGCCGCCGGGTGCCCCGTATCCCGGTGGAACATGTCTCGTTCCAGCGGACGCGGGGCCGAATGGCCGTCCGTGTCGCCGAGTTCGCCTGTCTGCCCGGTGACCCGGCGGCCGACCTGCCGGGTGCCAGGGTCGTAGCGGACGAGGAGGCGCTGCGCGCCGAGGTGCGGGCGGCGGTGGCCGAGCATCTCGCCCCGGTGCTGGCCGCGTTCGGGCCGCGTATGCGGCGCCGCGATCACGCGCTGTGGGCCCTGGCGACGGACGAGATCGTCGAGGGGCTCTGGTACGTCGCGCAACTGCTGGGCGAGGAGCGGCGCGCGATGACGGAGCTCGAACTGCTGCTGCCGGGCGCGACGAAGCCGTATGTCGGTACGGCGGGCTTCCGTGAACTGCGGGGCCCCGGCGGCGAGTCGCTGCCGACCAGGGACCGGGCGAGCTGCTGCTTCTTCTACACGCTGCGGCCCGAGGACACCTGCGTGACCTGCCCGCGTACGTGCGACGCGGACCGGGTCCGACGGCTGAGCGCAAGCAGCAACTGACGCTCCTGCGCGCTTCGTTGGATCATGCCACTCATCCGGGTGGCATGACAGCGGGTCATATTCGAACGCAACTCATCGCCTTCGCCGGTTCGTTCGGGAGGATCCCTCCTATTCGCGTATCCTTGCGCCTCGTTGGCGTTCTCTTGTCCCGAAACCCTCCTGCGCGCAGCCGTGGTTCGGCCAATATGGCGCCCGAAACGCCCCACTGCGATGCAAGGGACACCGCATGCGACTGACCGACTCACCGCTCAACTGGCTGCTTCCGGGCGGCGTGCTCCTTATCGGCGTCCTGGTGGCGGTGGCATTGATCGCCCGCGGCAAAGCCGCCGGCGCCAAGACCAGGACCGAAGACTCCTGGGAACGCAGCGAGGAGCGCCGCAGAAGAAAAGAAGCGATCTACGGCAGTGCCTCGTATCTGCTGCTGTTCTGCTGTGCCGGCGTGGCCGCCGCGCTCTCCTTCCACGGGCTCGTGGGCTTCGGCCGGCAGAACCTCAACCTCACCGGCGGCTGGGAATATCTCGTCCCGTTCGGCCTCGACGGAGCGGCGATGTTCTGCTCCGTACTGGCCGTGCGCGAGGCCAGCCACGGCGACGCCGCACTCGGCTCGCGGCTGCTGGTGTGGACGTTCGCCGGCGCCGCCGCCTGGTTCAACTGGGTGCACGCGCCGCGTGGCATGGACAACGCGGGAGCGCCGCAGTTCTTCGCCGGCATGTCGCTCTCGGCCGCCGTGCTGTTCGACCGGGCACTGAAGCAGACCCGCCGGGCGGCGCTGCGCGAACAGGGCCTGGTGCCCCGTCCGTTGCCGCAGATCCGGATCGTACGGTGGCTGCGGGCGCCCCGTGAGACCTTCGGCGCCTGGTCGCTGATGCTTCTCGAAGGCGTACGCACGCTGGACGAGGCGGTCGACGAGGTACGCGAGGACCGCCGGGAGAAGGAGCAGAACAAGCACCAGCGGCGCGAGCAGGAGAAGCTGGGCCGGGCGAGGATCAAGGCCCTCAACCGGCAGCACCGGGCCTGGGGGCGCGGCCGTGGCCGCCAGGTCGAACTCCCGGCGGCGGCGGCCGTACCGGCCGTGGGCGGCGGGTCGGGCTCACCGCCGGCCGTCGCGGCCGCCTCTGCGGAGCCTGTTATAGGCGATCTACGCGAAGGAGAGCAGTCGGCCGTACGGTCCCAGCCGTCCCTCATGCCGGTGAAAGGGTACGAGGCGCACACCGTTGATCTGACGGCCGAGGACGACACCCAGGCGCTGCCCCGGCTCGACTCGCTGGAGCGCAAACTCAAGCATCTGGAGCAGCAGTTCGGCTGAGTGCGCGTACGCGTACGAGTGCGGCGAGTGCCGTCATGAGCGAGGAGCGACACCGCGCACGGGTTCACGACCGGCGCGACGGGAGACCGTCGCGCCGGTTCGTCGTCTGTGGCGGCGCGGGCGTCCGCGTCGGCGCGGGCAGACCTCACGCCGTCTCGCCGTTCAGCTCGAACCAGACCATCTTGCCCAGCCCCTGGGACCGCACCCCCCAGGCGTCGGCGAGTCCTTCCACCAGGACCAGCCCCCGCCCGTGCGTCCCGTCGTCCTGCGTCGGTGCGCTCGGCGTCGGTGGCGCGTCGACGAAGTCCCGCACTTCCACCCGTAGTTGGGAGTCCGCGACGGTCGCCTTGACCACCGCTCCGTACTCGGTGTGCACCAGCGCGTTCGTCACCAGCTCGCTCGTCAGCAGCTCCGCCACCTCCGCCGACTCGCGCTGCCGCCAGTGACTCAGCAGCTCACGCAGCGCGTGCCGCACCTCGGGCACCGCCGTGAGATCGGCGCTCTCCACTCTTCGGAGCAACTGCTTGCTCAGCAGCCGCGCATGCTCCCCCGTACCTCTCATGTCCCCCATCTCCCCCATGCCCCCGTTGTCTGTGCGAGCTTCCTCTCTTGAACGCTCTCCTCCAGATGCATTCCCCACTGACCACCGGCCACTCATGAGGATGCGAGTGGTGTGACGGCGAGTGCCTGGTGCTTCTGGTGGGAAGTGAGGGGTTGCGAGATCGGCCGGACACCTGGAGTCTGCCGTTCCGAAAGGCCGAGCCGTAGACCTGAGGAGCCTTGATGCACGACGACCGCACCCTGGTGGAGGGCCGGCTGGAGCGCGCCCTCCGCCAGTTCATCCGCCCCGCGCAGTACGCGGCCAGGACGCCACTCATCCTCTCGGTCTGGGAGGTGCCGGGCGAGCCGGTGCCCGTGGAGCAGGCTCTGAAGGCCACGTACGAGCCGTTCCAGACCGGGACGCCGTGGGGTCCGCCCTGGTCGACCAGTTGGTTCCGGCTGGAGGGCGTCGTGCCGGACGAGTACGCCGGGCTGCGGGTGGAGGTGGTGATCGACCCCGGCTTCACGGGCGAGGGGCCCGGCTTCCAGGCGGAGGGGATGGTGTACGACGCGGCGGGCGTGCCCATCAAGGGAGTGCATCCGCGTAACCGGCACATCCCCGTCGGCGCGCCCGCCGAGGGCGGCGAGAGCGTCCATCTGCTCCTCGAGGCGGCGGCGAACCCGTCGATGCCGGCCCATTTCATGCCGACGCGCCTCGGAGACGTACGGACCTCCGGCGACACCCCGCTGTACACGTTCGCCGCCGCCGACATCGCCGTGCTGGACGAGAACGTGTGGCATCTGGTGCTCGACATCGAGGTGCTGTCCGAGCTGATGGCGGAGCTGCCCGCCGACCGGTCGCGGCGGCACGAGATCCTGCGCGCCCTGGAGGGCATGCTGGACGTGCTCGATCTGCACGACGTGGCGGGTACGGCGGTGGCCGCCCGCGCCGAGCTGGCCGGGGTCCTGGCCAGTCCGGCGGCGCCCAGCGCCCACCGTGTCTCGGCGGCCGGACACGCGCACATCGACTCGGCGTGGCTGTGGCCGCTGCGCGAGACCGTGCGCAAGGCTTCGCGGACGTTCGCCAACGTCACCGCACTCGCCGAGGAGTATCCGGAGCTGGTCTTCGCCTGTTCGCAGGCGCAGCAGTACGCATGGGTCAAGGAGCACCAGCCGCACATCTGGGAGCGGATCAAGAAGGCCGTGGCGGACGGCAATTGGTCGCCGGTGGGCTCGATGTGGGTGGAGTCGGACGCCAACATGCCGGGCGGTGAGGCGCTGGCCCGGCAGCTCGTGCACGGAATGCGCTTCTTCCAGGAGGAGTTGGGGGTCGAGACGCGGGAGATCTGGCTGCCGGACTCCTTCGGCTACACGGCGGCTTTTCCCCAACTGGCAAAGCTGGCAGGCGTGGAGTGGTTCCTCACCCAGAAGCTGTCGTGGAACCAGACCAACAAGATGCCGCACCACACGTTCTGGTGGGAGGGCATCGACGGCACGCGCGTCTTCACGCACTTCCCGCCGGTCGACACCTACAACGCGCAGTTCCACGCGTCCGAACTGGCGCACGCCGAGCGGAACTTCGCCGACAAGGGCCGGGCCTCGCGCTCCCTGGTCCCGTTCGGCTGGGGTGACGGCGGCGGCGGTCCCACCCGCGAGATGATGGAGAAGGCGCGCCGGCTGAAGTCCCTGGAGGGCTCGCCGCGCGTCGAGATCGAGAAGCCCGCCAAGTTCTTCGCCGCCGCCGAGGAGGAGTACGGGGAGAAGGCCCCGGTCTGGTCGGGCGAGCTGTATCTGGAGCTGCACCGGGCGACGTACACGACCCAGGCGAAGACCAAGCAGGGCAACCGGCGCAGTGAACACCTGCTGCGGGAGGCCGAGTTGTGGGCGACGGCCGCCGCGCTGCGCACGCCGTCGTACGCGTATCCGTACGACGAGCTGGACCGGCTGTGGAAGACGGTGCTGCTGCACCAGTTCCACGACATCCTGCCGGGCTCGTCCATCGCGTGGGTGCACCGGGAGGCCAGGGACACCTACGCGGCGGTGCGGGAGGAGCTGACGGCGATCACGGCTGCGGCGGTCGCGGCGCTCGGCGTGGGTGGTGGCGATGGTGAGGGCGGTGCGGGTGCCGCGGTGCTCAACACCTCGCCGTACGAGCGGACGGAGATCGTCGAGGCCGACACGGCCGACATCCCCGAGGGCAGCGCCGTGCAGGCGCTGAACAGCCACGGCCGGTCGGCCGTCGCCGTACGCGTACCGGGGCTGGGCGCGACGGCTCTGACCGCCGCCGAGACGGCGGACGGCACCCTGGGCGTGACGACGCGCGCCGAGGGCTCGGACGTGATCACCCTCGACAACGGGCTGCTGCGGGTCACCGTCGACCGCGACGGCCTGCTCAGCTCCGTACGCGATCTGACGGCGGACCGTGAGGTCCTGGCGCCCGGCAGCCGGGGCAATCTGCTCCAACTGCACCCGGACCACCCCAACCAGTGGGACGCCTGGGACATCGACCGGCACTACCGGCACCGGCACACCGATCTCACGACGGCGGAGTCCGTGCAGTTGGTGGAGCAGGGGCCACTGCGCGTGACGGTCCGGGTGGTCCGTACGTTCGGCTCGTCGTGGATCGTGCAGGAGATCCGGCTCGCGGCCGGCAGCCGGCGCGTGGACGTCGTCACCGAGGTCGACTGGCAGGAGTCGGAGAAGGTCCTCAAGGCGGCCTTCCCGCTGGACGTGCACGCCGAACGGTCCACCGCCGAGATCCAGTTCGGGCATGTGCACCGTGCCACGCACGCCAACACCAGTTGGGACGCGGCCCGGTTCGAGATCTGCGCGCACCGCTGGCTGCGGGTCGCCGAGCCCGGCTACGGCGTGGCGGTGGTCAACGACTCGACCTACGGCCACGACGTGACCCGCACCGCGCACGAGGAGGGGCTGGGTACGACGGTACGGCTGACGCTGCTGCGGGCACCGCACAGCCCGGACCCGGAGACGGATCTGGGCACGCACAAGTTCAGCTACGCGCTGGCGCCCGGCGCGGAGGTGACGGACGCGGTACGGGAGGGTCTGGCGCTCAATCTGCCGCTGCGGGTCGCCGCCGCTCCCCCGTCGGCGCCGCTGGTGTCCGTCGACCATCCGGCGGTCACGGTGGAGTCGGTGAAGCTGGCCGAGGACCGCAGCGGGGATGTGGTGGTACGGCTCTACGAGTCGGCCGGCAACCGTGCGTCGGCGTTGCTGCGGACCGGGTTCCCCGTCGTACAGGCCCAGGTCACGGACCTGTTGGAGCGTCCGCTGCACGAGGCGGGGACGGGAGCGGAGGGTCTGCGGGTGGCGCTGCGGCCGTTCCAGATCCTGACGCTGCGGTTCACTCCCGCGTAAAGGTGTACTGACGGAGGGTCAGGGTCGTGGCAGGTTGCGCAGGTTGGAGCGCGCCATCTGCACCATGCGGCCCACCCCTCCGTCCAGCACGACCTTCCCGGCGGAGAGCGCGAAGCCCTGCACCATGTCGGCGCTGATCTTCGGCGGCATGGACAGGGCGTTCGGGTCGGTGACCACGTCCACCAGGGCCGGGCCCTTGTGCTTGAAGGCGTCCTTGAGCGCGCCCTCGAGCTGCCTGGGCTTCTCCACCCGTACGCCGAAGGCACCCGCCGCGCGGGCGACGGCGGCGAAGTCGGGGTTGTGGTTGGTGGTGCCGTACGACGGCAGCCCGGACACCATCATCTCCAACTCCACCATGCCGAGCGAGGAGTTGTTGAACAGGACGATCTTCACCGGCAGTTCGTACTGGACGAGGGTGAGGAAGTCGCCCATCAGCATGGTGAATCCGCCGTCGCCCGACATCGAGACGACCTGACGCTTCCGGTCGATGAACTGGGCGCCGATGGCCTGCGGCATGGCGTTGGCCATGGAGCCGTGGCTGAACGAACCGATCACGCGGCGGCGGCCGTTGGGCGACAGATAGCGGGCGGCCCAGACATTGCACATACCGGTGTCGACGGTGAACACGGCGTCGTCATCGGCCACTTCGTCCAGCACGGACGCGACGTACTCGGGGTGGATCGGGATGTGCTTGTCGACCTTGCGGGTGTACGCCTTGACGACGCCTTCGAGCGCGTCGGCGTGCTTCTTGAGCATCTTGTCCAGGAACCTGCGGTCGTTCTTGATCCGCACCCGGGGGGTCAGACAGCGCAGCGTCTCGCGTACGTCGCCCCACACCGCGAGGTCCAACTGGGAGCGCCGGCCGAGGCGTTCGGGCCGGACGTCGACCTGGACGATCTTGACGTCGGTGCCGTCCGGGAGGAAGGCGTTGTACGGGAAGTCGGTGCCGAGCAGGATCAGCAGATCGCACTCGTGGGTGGCCTCGTACGCGGCGCCGTAACCGAGCAGTCCACTCATGCCGACGTCGAACTTGTTGTCGTACTGGATCCACTCCTTGCCGCGCAGCGCATGGCCGATCGGCGACTTGATCCGCTCGGCGAACTCCATGACCTCGGCGTGCGCCCCGGCCGTGCCGCTGCCGCAGAACAGCGTGACACGGTCCGCCTCGTCGATCATGTCGACCAGCTTGTCGATCTCCAGATCGCCGGGCCGCACCGTGGGCCGTGAGGTGACCAACGCGTGCTCGATCGCCTTCGTCGGGGCCGGCCGCGCGGCGATGTCGCCGGGCAGCGTCACCACGCTGACACCGCCCCGGCCGATCGCGTGCTGGATGGCCGTCTGGACCAGCCGGGGCATCTGCTCGGGGTTAGTGATCATCTCGTTGTAGTGGCTGCACTCCTCGAACAGCCGCTCGGGGTGCGTCTCCTGGAAGTAGCCGAGGCCGATCTCACCGGTGGGGATGTGCGAGGCGAGCGCGAGGACCGGTGCCATCGAGCGGTGCGCGTCGTACAGACCGTTGATGAGATGCAGATTGCCGGGCCCGCAGGAGCCGGCGCAGGCGGCGAGCTTGCCGGTGATCTGGGCCTCGGCGCCCGCCGCGAAGGCCGCCGCCTCCTCGTGCCTGACCTGGACCCAGTCGATGGCCGCGTTGCGCCGGATGGCGTCGACCACGGGGTTGAGGCTGTCGCCGACGACCCCGTACATCCGCCGCACACCCGCGCGGGCGAGGATGCCGACGAACTGCTCCGCCACGTTCTGCTTGGCCATGGAAGCGTGCCCTTCTGCTGTCCGGAGATCCGGGCCACGGCCACCGACCGTGGGCGGCCCGGGATCCCCTTCCGATACCCGCTGTCCATCAACCCACGCCCCGCGCCGTTACGCCTCCCAGACCGCCACGGCCGTACGGTCGTCGGCGTAACCCTTCACCCGCAGCCCGACGTCCGACAGATACGCGGCGAGCCCCGGCGGCTCGGCGGACGCCCAGCGCACCGCCAGTTCGTCGCCCAGGGCCGGTTCGCCGCGCAGCGGCTCGGCGAGCCCGACACTGGTCAGTAGCAGTGTGTCGCCCGGACGGGCCACCGAGGCGCGGAAGCGGAACGGCTCCGGCGGAGGCGGAACGGGGTCCTCCACGACCGGTCCCGGCGGCTTGGTGATCTCCAGATCCATCGTGAGGCGGTCGCCGTCGGGGGTCTGTTCGGCGAGGGCGTCGGCGACCGCTCGGGCGGGCGCGGAGCCGAAGCCGAGGACCGGCTCGCCCCGGATGTCGGCCGGCACCGGCGGCTCCAGGTCCTGCCAGGCGCCGTCCCTGAGCCGGAACAGCCCGCCACCGCCGACGCCGAAGAAGACGCGGGTACGGCAGTCGGCGTCGGCGGAGAGCAGCAGACAGCGCAGGCTCGCGGTGTAGTCCTCCGGTTCGCGGCCCAACTCGGCGGCGCGGGCGCGCAGCTTGCCGTACGTACGGTCGGTGAGCCGGTGCAGTCCGGACTTCAGATCGCCCCGGCGGCCGGCCCTTATGTCCTCGGCGAGCCGGCTGTGACTGCGGCCGACCGCGCCGCCGATCCACCGGCAGGCGTCGGCGGCGGACAGATGCGCGCCCTCGGTGGCACGCGCGCCGGTGGCGACGGCGACCAGGACGAGGGCGCCCGCGCCGGTCCCGAAGCGGGCGGTGAGCAGGGCGTCCCGGCGGGGCTCGCCCCGATAGCGCGCCGAATCGCCGCGCACGGAGGCGGCGCGCAGGGTGTACGTGCCGTACTGGGCGCCGTCGAGGACCGTGTCGGCGACGAGTTGGCCGAGCCCTTCGGCGTCGGCGGCGGGCAGCGCGGTGGGCTCGGCGTCGTAGGTGGGCGGCCGGTCGCCGACGTAGGTGAGGGGGGCGGGGGCGACGGGAGCGGACGGAGGCGGCTGCGGCGCGGGCGGGGGCGCGGGGGCCTGGGCCTCAGGGGTGGCGGCGCGCGGGTCCGGGGGCGGGGGCACGGCCGGGGTGGTGACCGGGGTGGTGATCGGGAGCGGGCTGGGGTCGCTGGGGTCGAACGCGGCGGGCGGCGGCTCCCACGGCGCCCGTGGCCGGGGGGTGAGAGGGGTCGGCGCGACGGGACTCGGCGCGGGCGGCGGGACGAGCGGTGCGTCGACAACCGTGGGCGGTGATGGCGGTGATGGCGGTACGGGCGCGGGCCCTTGGACCACCGGATAGCCGCTGGGCGCCTCCCACCAGGCCGGCGGTCGGGAGACGGACCCGATGCCTGCGGCGGTGCCCACATCCTCGTCGTCCTCGTCCTCGTCGTCGTCGCCGATCCCGCCGATGTCGCCGATGTCGCCGACCGCGTGCACGTACCGGGCCTGGGACGTCACAGATGCCGCGCCCTCGGTGCCGAGTGTGTCCGCCGCCGAGTCGAAACGGTCGTCGATCGTGTCGCCCGGCGCCTCGGCCGGACCGGTGTCGGGTGCGGAGTCGTCGTACAGCCGGTTCCACCAGTCGTCGGTGGTGGCGGGCCGGTCCCCCTGCTGGCTCATGCTCCTATTGTCGACCGCACGGGCCGTCAGAAAACGGGACACCGCGAAAAATCAGCGGCGCGACCGGAGTCCGCCGGGCGACCCCACCCCCCACGGGAAGGACGCCCGGCGGACGTTCGGCAGGTCGGAGCGCACCGGAGTGCGCCGACCAGGATTCGGGGCCGGAGACCGGCCTTACTTCCGACCGTACGCCGATTCGAATCGTAGCGACTCGTCGGGGTTCGACAGGAACGTCCCGGTAGTCAGCTTATCCGGCATACGAGGTCCGGCATACGAAGACGGACACACACCGAAGTAACCGGGGCATATCCCTGAGGTCTGTCGATCCGGCAATGTCGCCACATTGGCAGAGTGACACGTGATCCGGGGATGATGAGCGCGGCGGGTTTACGCCGTGGCCGGTATCCGCCACACCCCGCCGGGTTTTGAACGTCCGTCCGGGGAGGGGTGCAGGGGTGCTGGGAGCGATAGGTCTCGACGAGAGACAGGAGTCGGCGTACCGCGCGCTGGTGGCGCTCGGCGCCGCCGAGGCGGCCGATCTGGCGCATCGGCTCGCGATGCCCGAGCAGGACACCGAGCGCGCGCTGCGCCGGCTGGAGCAGCAGGGACTGGCCGCGCAGTCGTCGGCCCGGACGGGGCGCTGGGTGGCCGCACCGCCGGCCGTGGCGCTGGGCGCGCTGCTCACCCAGCAGCGCCACGAGCTGGAGCGGGCCGAGCTGGCCGCCGTACTGCTCGCGGAGGAGTACCGCGCCGAGTCGGCGGGTCCCGCCGTACACGATCTGGTCGAGGTGGTGACGGGCGCGAGCGCGGTGGCGCACCGCTTCCACCAGCTCCAGCTCGGGGCGGTGCGGGAGATCCGCGCGCTGGTCACCGGCAGGCCCATGGCCGTGACGGGGATCGACAACGAGTCCGAGGAGCGGGTGGTGACGCGCGGCGTCCGCTACCGCGTGGTGATCGAACGCGAGGTGCTGTCGCTGCCCGACGGGATCAGCGAGCTGTCGGCGGCTCTGGGCCGTGACGAGCAGGTACGGGTGGTGGACCGGGTACCGACCAAGCTGGTGATCGCCGACAGCGCGCTGGCGATGGTGCCGCTGACGGCGGGCGACGCGGAGCCCGCGGCGCTGGTCGTGCACGCCAGTGGGCTGCTGGAGTCGCTGTCGGGCCTCTTCGAGGCGGTCTGGCGCGAGGCGCTGCCGCTGCGCCTGGTCCCGGGCGGGGAGGGGGGCGGCGAGGACGGGGCGACGACCGTCGTGGAAGACGCGGTCGAGGGGCCGGGCGAGACCGATCTGGAGGTCCTGTCGCTGCTGCTCGCGGGAATGACGGACGCGAGCGTGGCCAAGCAGCTCGATCTGGGGCTGCGGACCGTGCAGCGCCGGGTGAAGGGCCTGATGGAGCTGGCGGGCGTGACGACCCGGCTCCAGCTCGGCTGGCACGCGTACGAGAAGGGCTGGGTCTCCCGCGACCTGCGGGAGTGAGCGGACGGCGCGGGCCGTAGGGGCCACGTCGGGGCGGGCGCGGAACGCCCCGCGTGCCACCGCGACCGGGATCCTGCACTCTTGGCAGATGGACGTGTGGCAGCTCGTGCTGGTGGGTCTGGTCATGCTGCTGGGCGTCCTCGGTGTGCTGATTCCGGGGGTGCCGGGACCCGCCATCGTCTGGGCGGCCGTGGTCTGGTGGGCGCTGAGCGACACCTCGGCCACCGCCTGGGCGGTACTGATCGCGGCCACGGCGCTGCTGCTGCTCAACCAGGCGCTCAGACCGCTGCTGCCGTCCCGGCGGACGCGCGAGACGGGGACCCGTCGGCGCACACTGCTGGCCGGCGGGCTGGCCGGGATCGTGGGCTTCTTCGTGGTGCCGGTGGTGGGCGCGGTGCCGGCGTTCGTCGGGGGGATCTACGCGGTCGAGCGGGTACGGCTGGGCAGCCACCGGGACGGCTGGGCGTCGACGCGCGCGGTGATGCGCTCGGCGGGTGTCCCGGTGCTGGTCGAGCTGTTCTGCTGCCTGCTCGTGGCGGGCGCCTGGCTGGGCGTACTGGTCTGGGGCTGAACGCGCGGACGGGCTGCGTTCGCAGCCCGTCCGGCGATCGAGGACGAACCGGTCGGCCGGACCTGTGCGCCGGTCAGCAGAGCGGCACGCCCGGAAGCTGGGCGGCCGGGTGGTCGATGTAGATGTTCGAGATGAAGCCGCCCTGGTCGCGCAGCTTGCTCCACCAGTTGTTGCTGTACCCCTCGGCGTTCACGGTGTCCCCCTGCTTCTGGCACAGGACGTGCACGTTGGTGGGGCCCGCCAGTCGGGTCACGACGGCGGCGTTCAGCCGGGCGTCCGCGCGGACGCTGACACCGGTGCCCCAGGTGGTGAAGGGGGTTCCGCCGCCTCCGCCGCCGCAGCCGTTGTCACTGGTGAGGAAGTACTGGTTGTAGCTGCCGGGGTAGGGCAGGCCGCCGCCGTTGATGACGATGTTCTGTCCGACGCCGTTGAGAAGCTGCTCGTAGTGCAGATGGGGGCCGGAGGAGTTGCCGCTCGAGCCGGTGGTGCCGATCTGCTGGCCCTGGTTGACGAACTGTCCGCTGGCCACCGAGTAGGAGCCGAGGTGGAAGTAGTACGTCGTCCAACCGCCGCCGTGGTCGATGGAGATGTAGTTGCCGGCGCCGCTCGGCTGGCTGTGCCGGGTCGCCGTACCGGCGGCCGACGCGAGGGCCGGGGTGCCGTTGGTGGTGCCGCCGTCCGCGCGTACGAAGTCCAGCGCGCGGCGGACCTCGGCGGAGTGATGGCTGTAGGTCCACCGCTGTCCGCACGGGTAGGGGGCCTTGAAGTTGGGCCCGGCCGCCGCGGCGGCCGTGTCGGAGGTGCCCGCTTCGGCCGCTTCGGCGGCGCCGGCGGGTACGGTCAGCATCCCCACCAGTACGAGGAGCACACCGGCGAATGTGGTCGATAGGCGTCTGAGACGGGTCACGAATGCTCCCGGATGGATGTGGGGGATGCAGCCGGGCGGGCGGGCCGCGACCGCTGCGAGACCCGGCAAAAGTAGCGACGGGCGCACCGTCCCACAACGACTGGACAGCGCCTTTCGTCGGAGCTGAAATGTCTTGCCCCTGACAACTCGACAGCTCAGCATGGCGTCGACGCCGCCGGTGCGGCAGAGCGCGCCCCACCCGCCCGTCCGGCCACTTCACACCGACACAACTTCACAAGTCATCTGCAATGCACGGGAGTTGACAGCTCCTCACCCCGCCTTGCCCCCACTGGTGCGCGTAGGTCACGGACCCGCGCACCACAGAGCGGAGAGAAGACCCATGACCTTGATGACAGGCTTCAGACGCGGTCAGGCCGCGCTCCTCGGCACCGTGGTCGCCGCGTCGCTGGCCCTCACCGGCCAGTCGGCGACGGCCGCGCCGTACCCCGGCGACGGCTCCGGCTCCGGCGCCGGCGCCATGAACACCGCGTTCTCGAAAGCCGCCGCCGAGTTCGACGTACCCCGTGATCTGCTCGTCGCCGTCGGATACGGCGAGACGCACCTCGACGGTCATGGCGGCAGCCCCAGTCAGGCGAACGGCTACGGCGTGATGCACCTGGTCAGCCAGCCGAAGCACCAGACGCTTGAGCGGGCCGCGAAGCTCACCGGCGAGTCCGTTGCGGCGCTCAAGAAGGACACGGCGGCCAACATCCGCGGCGCCGCCGCCGTCCTGCGCGCCGTCGCCGATGAGCAGGGGCTGGACGACGCCGACCGCGACTCGCTCGCCGAGTGGTACCCGGTGGCCGCCGAGTACGGCGCCGCGCCCGACGACCGGACGGCGCGGCTGTACGCGGACACCGCGTACGACCTGCTGAACAAGGGGCTGCGCGCGCGGACCGCCGACAACGAGCAGATCCTCGTCAAGGCGCGCAAGGTGACGCCCGACCGGGGCAAGTACGCGAGCGTCGCGTCGGACGCCGGCGTACTGAGCGACGACTATCCGGCGGCCCTGTGGGTCCCGGCGAGCACGTCGAACTACCAGAACGGCCGTACGGCGGCGATCAACAAGGTGGTCGTGCATGTCACCCAGGGGTCGTACGCGGGCTCCATCAGTTGGTTCCAGAACCCGTCCTCACAGGTCAGCGCGCACTATGTGATCCGCTCCTCGGACGGCCAGGTCACCCAGATGGTTCGCGACGCCAACACCGCCTGGCACGCGCGCTCGGCCAACTCCAGCTCCATCGGCATCGAGCACGAGGGCTTCGTCGCCGACCCGTCCTGGTTCACCGACTCGATGTACCGCTCGTCGGCGGCGCTGACCCGCCACCTCACCGCGAAGTACGGCATCCCGCGCACCCGCGCGGGCGTCGTCGGCCACAGTGAGGTGCCGGGCAACGACCACACCGACCCGGGTGCGCACTGGAACTGGAACTACTACATGTCCCTCGTCAACGGCGGCAGCGGTGACCCCGGCCCCGGTCCCGGCAGTTCGTTCCCGACATGGGGCACGGGCGTGAGCATCCGTCAGGATGCGGCGACCACCTCGGCGCAGGTGGCCAGTCTGGCGGGACCGACATCGGTCGAGGTGCGGTGCCAGAAGCGCGGAGAGCTGGTCAACTACCAGGGGTACAGCAACGACGCCTGGTCGTATCTGCCGGAGTACGGCGGCTACATCTCGAACATCTTCATCGACGTCTCGGACGCGTGGCTGCCGGGCGTGCCGAACTGCTGATCCGGGCATCGCCGGACGGGCTCCACGAGCCCGTCCGGCGATCACGGGGCGGGGCCGTCCAGCAGTGCCTTGCCCAGTCGGGTGCGGTGGTGCATCATCCGGTTGCCGTGGCGGCGCGACGTGAGCAGACCCGCCTCGCGCAGTACGGAGGCATGGCGGCTCGCCGTCGACGGAGCCATCCGCAGCGCCTCCGCCAGACCCGTCGTCGTCATCGGCCGGTCGAGGAGTTCGAGCAGCCGCGCGCGCGAGGTGCCGATCAACTGCGCCACCGGCGGCGACGCCGCACCCCGCCGGGAACGCGTCAGCCAGCCGGGCGCCGGGGAGAGCGGGTGGACCAGCACCGGGGGAAGTTCGTCGTCCACCAGGGCCAGTGGCGTACCGACACAGAAGAAGCCCGGGATCAGTGTCAACGTCTGCCCGGACAAACGGAGTTCACGGTGGAGCGGGTACGGCGTGCGCAGGACGCCCTCCTCGCAGCGCCAGCCGGGCAGCTCCTCGTAACTGGCCACCAGCCCTTCCGCTCCCCCGGTCAGCGCCGCCTCGGCGCGGCGGGCGCGGTCGGCCGCCGCCTGTGCGCGGATGGCGGGCAGATACGGCTCCACGGCGACCGAGTAGTAGCGCCGCAGCGCCGACCCGAGCCAGCGCAGCGCCTCCACGTCCCCCTCGGACAGCCGCCGTACGGAGTCCGGGACGGGCCCGCGTCTGCGCGCGTAGAGCCGTGTGAGGTCAGCGACCAGGCGCCGGCGGGGAGTTGACAGCAGCCGGTCCACACCGATGTCGAGGTCCAGCTCGCCGCCGCCGGGCGTGAGGAAGTCGGGGAAGTACTCGGCCGACGGACACAGCAGCATCAACTCCCTTACTACCGGGGCGAGTCCGGCGCTCTCCAGGGCCGAGCGGACCTCGCGCCGCCAGGGCGCGAAGGCCGGTGGGACGTGCTGGTTCTGAAGGAGATGCAGGCTGAGCGCGGCCTCCCACAGAGCGTCCGCTCCGTCCGCCACACGCAGCCGGTTCAACTCCCGTCCACGGAGATCGACTCGCAGCACCTTGGACTCCCCCGGAAAGCCTGTGCGTTCAGGGCCTGGATTCTAGGCCGTGTCCGCGAAGTGGCGGTGCCGGGTCGCGCGGCGATCGTGGCCGTGGGCGTGTGAGGCTGGAGCCATGACCGAATTCAGCGACGCCGAGCGCGTGTACCTGTCCTCCCAGCGGCTGGGCCGGCTGGCGACCGTCGACCCGAAGGGCCAGCCGCAGGCCAATCCGGTGGGCTTCTTCCCGCAGTCGGACGGCACGATCCTGGTGGGCGGGTACGCGCTGGGCACCACCAAGAAATGGCGGAACCTCCAGTCCAACCCCCGGGTGGCGCTGGTCGTGGACGACATCGTGAGCGTCAAACCGTGGAAGGTACGGGGCGTGGACATCCGGGGCGAGGCCGAACTGCTCACCGGGCCACACAAGTTGGGACCGCACTTCAGCGAGGAGCTGATCCGGATCCATCCCCGGAAGATTCATAGCTGGGGGCTGGAGGAGGAGACCGGCTGAGCCGACTCCGCCGGGACCTCCGTGAACGCGGAGATCCCGGTAGCCCTGGCGGCGGTGCTCAGATGCCGTACCGCGTACGAACGCCACGGCCGCCAGGCCGCGCGGCCCATCTCGCCGTCCGGCGCCACGTCCGGATCGCCCAGGGCCCGCATGCGGATCAGCGCCGCCGTACGCGCCGTCATCCCGGGCACGGTGAGCAGTGAGCGCTCGGCCTCCTCGCGGCCGGCCCCGCTGTCGAGCCGTACGGTGCCGTCCGCCAGGGCGGTGGCGAGCGGGCCGGCCGCCGGGTCGTCCACTAGGGCGGCTGGGGTGGGAAAGAGCCGGGTGAGCGTGCCGCACGGATGCTCGAGCGGATTCCCGTACGCCGCGACGAGGCGCCGTGCCTCGGCGTCGCCCAGGTGGACGCGGAGCGCGTACTCGTCGGGGTCGGCGGTGCCCGGTGCCCGCAGTCCGGGGCGGGCCTCGACCAGCGGCGCGAGGAACGGGTCGGCGCCGAGGCGTTCGTCCACGGCGTACGGATCGGCGTCGAGGTCGAGGAGCCGGCGCAGGCGCTGTACGGCGGTGGTGAGGTCGCGCAGGTCGGCGAGGTGGATCCGGGCCTCCAGCCAGTTGGAGCGGGCGGGGCCGGTCCCTCCCGCCGGCGGGAGGGCTTCGTCCACCGAGACGATGCCGGGGCCGTGCGGCAGGCGCAGCGTACGCCGGTAGGTGCGGGTGCCGGGCTCGCCGATCACCTCCTCGACGCGGGGGACGGCCTCGTCGGCGAGCAGGTCGAACATGTCGCGCGCCGCGTAGACGCCCCGGTAGGCGAGCCGTAGCGGAATACCGGCGAGGGCGGGGGCGGTGGCCCGCCGGGTCGTGCGGTTCGCGCCGTTCCTGCCGCTCATGCCGCTCATGCCGTTGCCGGACTCGGCGCGCAGGCCGCTCGGCGTACGGGCGTAGATCTGCCGGATCGTGTCGTTGAACTGCCGCACGCTCGCGAACCCGGCGGCGAAGGCGATCTCCGTGACCGGCAGGACGGTGGTCTGGAGCAGCGTCCGCGCGGTGTGCGCGCGCTGCGCGCGGGCGAGGGCGACGGGCCCGGCGCCGAGTTCGGCGGTGAGCTGGCGCTGCACCTGCCGGGCGCTGTAGCCGAGCCGTCCGGCCAGTCCCGGTACGCCCTCACGGTCCACGACCCCGTCGCCGATCATCCGCATGGCGCGGCCGACGACATCGGCGCGTACGTTCCACTCGGCCGAGCCGGGCACGGCGTCGGGCCGGCACCGGCGGCAGGCGCGGAAGCCGTTGCCCTGGGCCGCGGCGGCGGTGGGGTAGAAGCGGACGTTCTCGCGCTTCGGGGTGACCGCCGGACAGCTCGGCCGGCAGTAGATGCCGGTGGTCTCGACGGCGAAGAAGAACGCGCCGTCGAACCGTGCGTCGCGGCTGGCCACCGCCTCGTATCTGGTCTCCTCGTCCATCACACCCCCCAGTGTGCGCCGTGTCCGCCGTCGGCACTCGCGGGATTCGGACACGGAGATGGACACGCCGGACGGGCCGCGTACGGCGGGTACGCGGCCCGTCCGGCGATTGAGGACGGACCCCGCCCAGGTCGTGTCTGACACATAGCGCCGTCCGCCCGCAGGGCGGGGCGTGCACCCGCCCCGGAGCGGCTGATGACTTCCGTCGGTGCGTGCGATCGCAAGGTCGAGGATCGCTCTCGTACCGGGCGTACTCGGGCGACTTCCGACAACGCGGCGGGGGCACCTCCCGTAGCCCCCGGGGGTACGGGGGCTACGGGGGACGGCGTGCCGGGCGTCGCGCGCCAGGCGGGATCTGTCGGACGCGACCTAACGGATACGCCCCCGCTTGGCCTCCATCGCCGCGCGACCCTCCGCGCCCTTCAGCCGCCAGTCGCGCCGGATCTCGGCCCGCATGCGGGCGTCGGTCTTGGCGACGATGCGCTTGTTCTCGCGCAGCAGCTTGCGGTAGCTGTCCAGCCGCCGCTCGGACAGCGAGCCGTCCTCCAGCGCGGCGAGCACGGCGCAGCCCGGCTCGCTGCCGTGGGCGCAGTCGTGGAACCTGCACCGCTCGGCAAGCTCCTCGATCTCGGCGAACACCTGCCCCACGCCCTGCCCGGCGTCCCACAGCCCGACACCCCGGAGTCCCGGTGTGTCGATGAGTACGCCGCCGCCGGGCAGCGCGAGGAGATTGCGGGTCGTCGTGGTGTGCCGGCCCTTCCCGTCGACGTCGCGGGTGGCCTGCACCTCCATGACCTCCTCGCCGAGGAGCGCGTTGGCGAGGGTCGACTTGCCGGCGCCCGAGATGCCGAGCAGCACGCTCGTACTCCCGGAGACGACGGCGGACAGCACGTCGACACCCTCCCCCGTCGCCGCGCTGACAGGGAGGATCTCCACTCCGGGCGCCGTGGTCCGGACGTCGTCGACCAGATACGACAGCCCGGTCGGGTCCGGTACGAGGTCGGCCTTGGTGAGCACGATCAGCGGCTGCGCGCCGCTCTCCCAGGCCAGGGCGAGGAAGCGCTCGATACGCCCCAGGTCCAGCTCGACGGAGAGCGGTACGGCGATGATCGCGTGGTCGACGTTGGCCGCGAGGATCTGCCCCTCGGAGCGCTTGGACGAGGTGGAGCGTACGAAGGCGGTACGGCGCGGCAGCAGCGTCCGCACATACCGCGGATCGCCGCCGGGGTCGACCGCGACCCAGTCCCCGGTGCACACGACCTTCATCGGGTCGCGCGGAACGACGAACTCGGTGTCGGCCCGTACCGTGCCGCCGGGCGTGACGACATCGCACTGTCCCCGGTCGACGCGCACGACACGGCCCGGCAGCAGACCTTGCGCGGCGTACGGGGCGAACTCCGCCTCCCAGCCCTCGTCCCAGTTGTACGGGGCGAGCGGATGCGAAGCGGAAGATGCCTCAGAAGAGATGAGCGGGAAAGACAACGGGAAACCCTTCACAAGGGCGGTCCCGGCACGCGCCCCGGTGGGGGCGCGGAGAGAAGAAAGGGGTCAGCCGGAGACCACGGAGGTGATATGGACGATCAACTGAGTGCGGGCACGGCCCATCTCGGCGACAGTCATCGGTACACACCTCCTGGATCACACACGGCTGACGGGACCCGATCGGTCCGTCAGGAACACGAGCGAAGATAGCCTCTGCCCCGCCGAGCGCGCCAGTGATTAATCGCCTCGCCGCCGGACAGGACGAGGGAGGTCCGTGTCCGACGGCGTCGGGGATTTCTGATGCTCACTCAGAGAGCTTTTGCGGTACGGGAGTTGGGTGTGTCGGTCTCCGTACCGGTGTCGGACGAACCGGTGTCGGACGGCGCCGCGCCCGCCGGGGCGGGGTTGGTGCGCAGGGTGAGCCAGGCGATGACCGCACCGACCGCGGCGATGGCGGCGGCGCCCACGAAGGCGGCCGAGAAGCCGTCCGTCAGTGCGACGGGGTTGCCCAGCTCCTTGGCACCGTAGGCGGCGGCGACCGCTGTCATGGCGGCGAGCCCGAGGGCCGAACCCACCTGGTAGCTGGTGTTGACGATGCCGGAGGCGAGGCCGCCTTCCTCAGGACGCGCGCTGGACAGCGCCGTACCGAGGGAGGGGATGAACGCCAGGGACATACCGGCGGCGGCGAGCAGGGAGGCCGGCAGGACGTCGACCCAGAAGTTGCCGTCCGGGCGGGCGAAGGAGAGCCAGACCATGCCGGCGGCGAGGGCGAACAGGCCGGTGACGATCAGCGGCTTGGGACCGAAGCGGCCGATCATCCGGGGCGCGAGCACGATCATCATGATCATGATGGCGACCGTCATGGGCAGCAGCGCGGCGCCGGAGGCGAACGCGCCCAGGCCGAGGACCTGCTGGAGGTAGAGGTTCAGGAAGAACCACATGGGGATCCAGGCGCCGGCCATCAGGAGCTGGGCGATGTTGGCGCCGGCGAGGTTGGGAGAGCGCCAGATGGCCAGTCGCATCAGCGGCTCGCGGCGCTTGGCCTGGATCGCGACGAACGCGCCGATCAGTACGGCGGCGGCGGCCAGTACGAGCCAGGTCTCGGCCGAGGCCCAGCCGGTCTCCGGGGCGCGGACGACGGCGTAGACGGCGGTGGCGAGACCCGCCGTGACGGTGACGGCGCCCGCGAGGTCGATCGAGCCGCGGCGCGCGGGGGCGGACGGCATGACGCGCGGGACCAGTGCCAGGACGATCACCGCGATGGGGATGTTGATGTAGAAGACCCAGGGCCAGCTCGCGTACTCGGTGATGACGCCGCCGAGGAAGACGCCCGCGGTGCCGCCCGCCGGGGCCGCGGCGCCGTACAGGGCCAGTGCCTTCGTCAGCTCCTTCGGGTTGCCGCCGAAGAGCATCATCAGCAGGGTCAGCGCGGACGGCGCGATCAGCGCGGCGCCGACGCCCTGGACCGCGCGGCCGGTCAGTTCGACCCAGACCTCGCCCGCCAGGCCGGCGGTGAGAGAGCCGGCGGCGAGGACGACCCAGCCGGCGACGAAGAGGCGCTTGGCACCGAAGAGGTCGGAGAGGCGTCCGCCGAGAAGCAGGAGTCCGCCGAAGGCGACGACGTAGGCGTTGAAGACCCAGGACAGGTTCTCCTGCGAGAAGCCCAGGTCACTCTGCATCTTGGGGAGCGCGACACCGATGATCGAGGTGTCCATGATCACGATGAACTGGGCGAGAGCGATCAGTGCGAGCGCCGTCCAGCGGCGTGGATCGGCTGAGGTGGTTGGCGATGACATGATGCGCTCCTATACGGTAGGGGGGTATCTCCGATCGAGTGAACAACATACCCCCCTAGGGTATTTCCCGCCAACGCCGGGACGTTGTTCGGAGCGTTGTCGGGGCGTTGTGGGGGCGTTGTCGGGGCGTTGTCGGGGCGCGCAGAAGCGCCGGACGGGCTCGACAGCCCGTCCGGCGCTCGGGATACCCGCCGCGTGACGCGGGTCAGCGGTCAGTGCCCAGCGCTCAGCCCGGTGGCCGTGGCGGTGGACGAGTGCGCCGGGATCAGCAGCGCGGTCACGACAGCCGCGGCGAGCGCGACAACGGCCGAGACGGTGAAGGCCCGCTCGAACCCGGCATCCGTACCGCCCGCCAGGCTCACCGCCGCGAGGCTGGAGACGACCGCCGCCCCGATCGACGCGCCGAACTCGTGGAAGGTGCTGACGATGCCCGAGGCCAGCCCCGCCTGGTGCGGCTCGACCTGGCCGAGCGCCGTCGCCGACGCGACCACGAACAGCGAACCGATCCCGGCCGCGGCCAGACTGACGCCGAGGACGACCGCCGACGTACCGGCCCAGAACACCGGGACGACGAGCCCGGCCGCCGCGATCACCATCCCGGCCACCCCCACCCGGCGGCCCCCGAGACCACCGATGACGCGGCCCGCCGTCTGGGCGCCGGCCATCGTGGCGAGCGCCACCGGCAGGAACAGCAGCCCCGTCACCAGCGCGCCGTGGCCGCTGTACTCCTGCAAGTAGAAGGACCCGAGGAAGAAGACCGCCACCATCAGCGCCGTACCGGTGAGGATCACGAACGTGCCCGCCGTCACCGGGCGGCGCAGCAGCAGGCAGAGGTCCATCAGCGGTGATTTCGCGGCTCGTTGCCAGGCCCCGAAGACCAGATACAGCACCACGGCGGCCACGGCCAGGCCGAGCGTGCTCGTCGCGCCCCAGCCACGGTCGCCGGCGTTGATCAGCGCGTAGATCCCCACGCCTGTCGCCCCGGTCACCAGGAGCGCACCGGGCACATCGAGACGCGGACGCACACCCTCGGGCCGGGGCAGCGGCGGCAGCATGCGGGGCAGCAGCACCATGATGACGACGCCGACAGGCACGTTCACGAAGAACGCCCACGGCCAGCCAGGACCGGCGGTCAGCACACCGCCGAGCAGGACACCGACGGCCGCGCCGCTGCCGCCGAGCGCCGACCAGATACCGAGCGCCTTGTTGCGCTCCTCGCCCTCGAACAGCCGCACCACGACCGAGAGCGCCGCCGGGGAGAGCATCGCCGCGCCGACACCCTGCGCCACGCGTCCCGCGATCAGCACTTCGGCGCCGCCGGCCAGGCCGACGACCAGCGACGCCGCCGTGAAGGTGGCCAGCCCGGCGAGGACCAGGCCCCGGGCCCCGAAGAGGTCGGCACCGCGACCGCCGAGCAGCATCAGGCCGCCGAACGCCAGCGTGTAGGCGCTGACCACCCAGGTCAGCGCGGAGCGGGAGAGATCGAGGTCGGCGCCTATGTGCGGGAGCGCGATCGCCACCACGGTGACGTCGAGGATCAGCATGAACTGTGCGACACCGAGCAGCGCCAACGCCTGCCACCGGCGCGGGTGGGCGCCCGCGCCCGACGCCGTCGTGATCCGTTGATCGGTCACAGCTTCTCCTAAGTCAGACATCGATGTTCGAGTTATCTCGCCTGGTAGCGTAACTCAAACAACAGTGTCTGATTTCAAGGAGGACGCATGGCCTCGTCGCCGCCTACGCGGCCGGCCCGCCGGGCCGACGCGCAGCGCAACATCGACGCGATCCTGGACGCCGCGATCGACAGCCTCGCGCGACGCCCCGAGACGACGCTGGCGGAGATCGCGAAGGAGGCGGGGGTGGGACGGGTGACGCTCTACGGGCACTTCGCCTCACGCGCCGAACTCGTGGACGCGGCGATGGCCCGGGTGCTCGTGCACGGTGACGCGGCACTCGAACCGCTCGATCTCGACGGGGACCCGGCCGAGGCACTGGAGCGCCTGATCGGGGCGAGTTGGCGGCTGATCCATCAGTCGCGGTCACTTCTGATCGCCGCGCAGAAGGAGCTGACGAGCGCCCGGATCCGGGATCTGCACGCCGAACCCGCCGCGCGCGCGGAACGGCTGCTCGCCCGTGGTCAGGCCGAGGGCGTGTTCCGGTCGGACCTGCCGACCTCCTGGCTGGTGGCGACGCTGCACAACGTGTTGCACGGAGCGGCCGACGAGATCAACGCGGGGCGGCTCAGGCCCGAGGACGCGGCGCGCACGGTCTCACTGACGATCCTGGCGGCGTTCGCGGCGCGGTAGCCGGGGCCGGACCGCGCCACTCCCGGTCCGCGCCGTCCGCGGTCCGCGCCGTTAGCACCGCTCGCTCAGCCGGCGGCGGCGACGTCGACCAGGTCGGCGATGTCACCCGGGTGGGAGGCCAACGAGGCGTGACTGGCGGAGAGTTCGACCGTCTTCCGGGTGTTCATACGCTGCGCCATACGGCGTTCGTTGTCCGGGTGGATCATGCGGTCCTCGCTGGAGACCTGGTACCAGGAGGGCTTGGACCGCCACGCGGCGGTGGTGAGCGCGTCGCCGAAGGTGGTGGCCAACGGAGCTTTCTGGGTGACGGCCATGACCAGCGCCTGATCGGCGGGCAGGTCCTGGCAGAAGCTCTCATGGAACTTGTCCTGCCGGATCCAGAGGTATCCGTCGGAGTCCGGGACGAGGTTGTCGGCGGCGGCGGGCGCCAGTTCCTGGGTGATCTGTCCGGGGCTCTCGCCGACGTCCGGGGCGAACGCCGCCACATAGACGAGCCCGGTGACATTCGGCAGGTCGCCCGCCTCGGTGATGACCGCACCGCCGTAGGAGTGACCGACCAGCAGTACGGGCCCCTGGACCTGGCGGACCATCTTGGCGGTGCGCTCGGCGTCCTCGGCCAGCGAGGTGAGCGGCATCTCCACCGCGTGCAGCGAGCCGTAGCCGCGCCGGTGCAGCTCGGGGATGACACCCGCCCAGTGGGCGGCTCCGCCCCAGAAACCGTGGACCAGGACGATCGTGGGCTTGTCAGCCATGGCGTACTCCTTCGCAGCCGGGTTCACCCCCACCTCTCCACGCTAGGACCACCCCCTCACGGCGGCCATCCGAAGGCTCGGGCACGTTCCCGTGACACTCGCCTACTGTTGACAGCGAGCAGTCCTGGACCCGCCGGGCCCCGGGCGGTGGGGAGGCCCTTGTGACCGTCATCGTCAGCCGTCCTGTGGTGCGGACGGCGCCGTACTGGGTGAGCACCGAGGACATCGGACGCGATCTTCGCGCGCGTCATCCCACCCACCCCAAACTCGCCCTGTGGCTGAGGATGTTGGGCCACACCGGGGTGGTGACCCGGCCCTGGGTCGCGCCGCTGGCCGAGACCGCCGCGCGCGAGAGCGTCGGTGAGCGGTCGCGGGCGGCGTACGAGGGAGCACGCCCGCTGGCGGTGGACGCGGCGCGGGAGTCTCTGCGCGGCTCGGGTCTCGCCCCCGGCGATGTGGACTGTCTGGTGACGACGCACACGACGTCCTGGACGGTGCCGGGCTTGGACGTCGATCTGATACGGCTGCTGGGGCTGCGGCCCGATGTGTCACGGGTGGGGCTGACGACGGTGGCGTGTGCCGGTGGCGCGCACGCCTTGGTCCAGGCGGCCCGTTTCGTACGCGCGCGCCCGGGGGCACGGGTCCTGGTCGTGGCGGCGGAGGCTCTGAGCACGCTCTACCACCCTCGTGACCTCACGCTCCAGTCCGTCCTGTACGGCGGTCTCTTCGGGGACGCGGGTGGTGCGGTGGTGGTGAGCGACGCCGACGCCGACGCGGACCGGGGCGTGTCGGACGGTCTGCTGGAGGTGGCCGACACCTGGGAGTTCGTGCTTCCGCAGAGCCAGGACGCGTACTGGGGCGTGATCGAAGAGGACGGGCTGCACTTCGATTCGGGGCCCGACGCGAAAACGGCGGCGGGGCGGGTGCTTCCGCATCTGGCCGGGTGGCTGGACGGGCGCCCGGTCGAGTGGGCGGCGGTACATCCCGGGGGGCCCGCGATCATCAGGGGCACACTGGCCGGGCTCGGGCTCGACCCTGACACGGCGGGTACTCACTCCTTCGCCTCCCTCGCCCGTGGGAACCTCGGCGGCGTCGCCCTGCTGGACGTGCTGGCGCGCACGCTGGATCCGCGGGTGGCGGACGCGATCGACGGCGAGGGCGTCGCGGTCGCCTTCGGCCCCGGCTTCACCGCTACGGCGCTGCGTCTGCGGGCCGCGGCGGGGGCGGCGGCCCCTCCGGCAGCTCCGGCTCGGTGAATCCGACAGGGATCCCGACGATCATCCGCAGCCCCGGATAGGCCATCGGCGCCAGCGCCTGGACCGACACATGGACCGCACCGGCGAGCGGCAGCACCATGGGGCGCACCGTGGCGTAAGGGTGCAGGCTCATCTCCGCCCGTTCGTCCTCGTCCCACAGGCGGCGTACCTCGGGCGAGCGCCGCACCCGGCGTACGACCTCCTGGATACGTTCGTGCTCCAGGTCCACGACGGCGCTGCGGCGCAGCTCGGCGACCATGTACGGCGCCCAGTGGGTCTCCCACTGCCGGCACTGGTCGCGTCCCTGGGACGAGGGCGCGAGCAGTTCCTCCATGATGTTGGCGCCGGCCCGCTGCATCCAGGGCCAGTGCCAGGCGGCGCGGCGGTTGTAGGCGAGCACCGAGTAGGTGTCGTCGCTCCAGTAGGCGCCGTGGCCGATCCGGTGGAGCAGTCCGAGCAGGTCGGGCGGGATGTCCATGTGTTCCGGTACGACCGCCTGCGGGGGCTGGTGACCGGACCAGACGTACAGGGCGGACGCCTCGGCCGGGTTCAGGCCCAGGATCCGGGCGCAGTCCCTCACCAGGTCCTTGCTGATCCGGCCCTCGCCGTGCTCCAGGCGCCGGTAGTGGCGCTCGTCCACCCCGAGCAGGTCGGCCATGATGGCCTGGGTGAGCTGCCCACGCCGGTGCCGGTGGCGGGGCAGCGCGCTCGCTCCGGGGATGTCTTCCAGATTCCGCCGCGCTCTCCACGTACGCATGATCTTCGGCATGTCCGACTGAGGGGGCAGCTCCGCTCTCCCCATCTCACACCTCCGGGCCACGCTCCGGACCAGCGATGTCACCGCCGGTCCGCGCTCTCCCATCGTGCCTGTGTGCGGCCGCGCGGGCGCGCCGAAGGACCGGACATCAGAGTGTCCGGTCCTTCCCGCGCCCTTCCGCGAGGTGGCGGGAGACGCTTCGGTGGGAGGCGTAAAGCCCCGCCCACAGGAGATGATGATGGACATTCTGGCCGCTCGGACCGGCCCGCACAGCTCGCACCGCACCGCCGACAGGCATGTCTGGTGTCTGCCGGACGCCGACTCGACGCAGGCCGCCCATGCCCGCAGGAAGGCCGCCGGTGTGCTGGAGAAGTGGCGGCTGCCGCGAGCCACCGTCGACGACGCCGTGCTCGTGGTGTGCGAGTTGGTCACCAACGCCATCCGGCACGGGCGAAGTCCGGTTCACATAGCGCTGCACCGGGGGGACGGAGCCCTGACCATAAGGGTCAGCGACCACGGCCGTGTCGCCTATCCGGCCAAGGGGATCGACCTCGACCCGTGCACGGAATCCGGCCGGGGTCTGTCCATCGTGGCCGCCCTGTCCCAGGCGCACGGATACGAGGGGGGCCACTCGACCACGTTCTGGGCCCAACTGCACACCCACGCGGCGGACCGCGCGTAGGGGCGGAGAGCCCGTGATGTGATGGGTCACGTGAGCCGCGCCGTGGAGGAGACCAATCGCCGCATGCTCCGTGTGCGCGACGCGATGGACCGCGACTACGCGCAGCCGCTGGACGTCCCGGCCCTGGCCAAGATGGCCCATGTGTCGCAGGCGCACTTCACCCGGACCTTCCGCGCCACGTTCGGCGAGACGCCGCACCGCTATCTCCAGCGCCGCCGTGTCGAGCGCGCGATGTTCCTGCTGCGGGAGACCGATCGCAGTGTGACGGACATCTGTTACGAGGTCGGCTTCGGCAGTCCGGCCACCTTCAGCCGTACGTTCCGCGACATCGTCGGCCGGCCACCGAGGACGTACCGCAAGGACGCGACACGTGCGGCCGGCGCCGGCGCCGTACCGATGTGTTTCGCGAAGGCGTGGACGCGGCCGAGCGCCTGACCGTCCGCGCTGCCTCACCGTGCTCCCCGCGGTGAGCGCCACCGGTCGACCGAGCTGAGCAGTTCTGGACAAGTTTTCGCCCGTCATGCCCCGTAACGTGAAGTACATGTTCACCGCGATCACACACTCACAGATCTACGTCCTCGACCAGGACGCCGCACTCGACTTCTACGTCGGCACGCTCGGCCTGGAGGTCAACGCCGATATCGACATGGGCTTCATGCGCTGGCTGACCGTCAACGTCCCCGGCCACCCGGACCGGCAGATCCTGCTGGAGAAGCCCGGCCCTCCGGCGATGTCGGAGGAGACGGCGGAGCAGGTGCGCGAACTGGTCACCAAGGGCGCGACGGGCGGCTCGCTCATCTTCACCACGGACGACTGCCGCAAGACGTACGAGACGCTGCTGGCCCGGGGCGTCGAGTTCACCGACGAGCCCACGGAGCGCCCGTACGGCATCGACTGCGGCCTGCGCGACCCCTTCGGCAACAACATCCGCTTCACACAACTGAAGCCCTAGCCAGGTCCACTCGCCGCGGCGGCAGGCTTGGATGGGGTCCATGACTGGCAGCGACGCAACCTCCGCACACCCGACCGCCGCCGCCGGGGCCTCCGCGGCCCCGGCCCCCTTCACCGCGGACGACTACCGCGCCCGTATGGACCGCGCCGTACGGGACGCCACCGCCACCGGGCTGGCCGGCGTCCTCGTGGCGCCCGGCCCCGACATGGTGTGGCTGACCGGCTACCGGCCGCCCGCCGACACCGAGCGGCTGACCCTGCTGGTGCTCACCCCGGACGCCGAACCGGTCCTCGTCGTGCCCAAGCTGGAGGCGCCCGACGCCGAGAAGGCCGTGGGAGCGCCCGCGCTGACCCTGCGCGACTGGACGGACGGCGTCGACCCGTACGGCGTGACCGCGCCCTCGCTCGTCGCCGACGGCCGCTACGGCATCAGCGACAACACCTGGGCCCTGCACCTCATCGGCCTCCAGGAGGCCCTGCCCGGCACCTCGTACACGCCGTTGACCACCGCGCTCCCGATGCTGCGCGCCGTCAAGGACGCCCGCGAGGTGGAGCGGCTGGCCCTGGCGGGCGCCGCCGCCGACGCCACCTACGAGGAGATCAAGAAGGTGCCCTTCGCCGGGCGCAGGGAGACCGACGTCGCCGCGGACCTCGCCGGTCTGCTGCGCGGGTTCGGCCACTCCCAGGTCGATTTCACCGTCGTCGGCTCGGGCCCCAACGGCGCCAACCCGCACCACGAGGCCGGTGAACGGGTCATCGGCGACGGCGACATGGTCGTGCTCGACTTCGGCGGGCTGTGCCAGGGTTACGGCTCCGACACCTCGCGCACCGTGCATGTCGGCGAGCCCACCGAGGAGGAGCGGCGCGTGCACGATCTGGTGCGCGCCGCGCAGGAGGCCGCCTGCGAGGCGGTGCGGCCCGGCATCGCCTGCCAGGAGGTGGACCGGGTGGCCCGCGCGGTGATCACCGAGGGCGGGTACGGGGAGTACTTCATCCACCGCACCGGTCATGGCATCGGCGTCACCACCCATGAGCCGCCCTACATGGTCGAGGGCGAGGAGCAGCCGCTCGTACCGGGCATGTGTTTCTCCGTGGAGCCTGGCGTCTATCTTCCGGGCCGGTTCGGCGTACGGATCGAGGACATCGTGACGGTCACCGGGACCGGCGGCCGTCGGCTCAACGCCACCGACCGGGGGCTGGCCGTCGTGGGTTAGCCGTCACTCACATGAAGTGACGCTACGATCACTGTATGTTCACGGCCTGCCGGATGTCACCACCGCGACGGGCCCGCCGGCAACTGGCGGGCCCGTCAAGGGTGTTGTGGCTGGCCGTGCTTCTGCTGGCGCTGCTCTACACGCATGGTGTCAACGGCCACAACGCCGCGACCCACGCGTCCCCCGTCGTCGCGGTGACCGCTACGGCGTCGACCGCCTTCGAGGAGCACGACATCGCGCCGTGTCACCACGACGGGGACGAGGCGGAGCACGGGTCGGAGAGCTGTGCGTCCGGTCAGCCGCAGTACCGCGCCGATCTGCCCGCTCGTGGCACGACACCGCTCTGCTTCACGGAACTGACGCACTGCCGTGTCCCCGCTTTCCTGGTGACGGCCGATGCCTTCCCCGCATCCGCCGGACCGCGAGACCCGGGAATTCTGCGGGTGTAGAACGCCCTTCCGGACCGGTCGTTTCTCTTTTCGAGCGCATGAATTTCGCATACGCACCGCGCAGTTGGGCCGCCTCGCGCCGTCCGACCCGTTCCGCCTGTGCGTGACGCGCCACTCGTACGACCACTCCGGCCGCTTTCCGCGCGCCCGTCGAGCCGCGATTCACACGCCGCGGCGGGCTCCCGCGTTCCCGTACATCGAACGAAAGCGAAAGCGAACCCATGCGCCACCAATCCCCCACAGCCCCACCCCGTGCCGCCGTCCCGCAGGCCCCCCACGGTCTGTCCGCACTGGTGGGCAACACCCCGCTCCTGCGTGTCCGCGAGCCCTTCGCCCCGGCGGGGCACGGCTTCTGGGCCAAGCTGGAAGGCTCCAACCCCGGCGGCATCAAGGACCGCCCCGGCCTCTACATGGTCGAACGGGCCCGCGCCCGCGGCGAGTTGCTGCCCGGCGCCAGGATCATCGAGTCGACCAGCGGCACCCTGGGGCTGGGGCTCGCCCTGGCCGGCATGGTCCACGGCCACCCGGTCACCCTCGTCACCGACCCCGGTCTCGAACTGTCGATGACCCGGCTGCTGACCGCGTACGGCGCCCGTGTCGAGACCGTCGCGGAGCCGCACCCCACCGGCGGCTGGCAGCAGGCGCGCCGCGAACGCGTGGCCGAACTGCTTCAGCGGCACCCCGGTTCCTGGTGCCCGGACCAGTACAACAACCCCGACAACACCGCCGCGTACACCCCACTTGCGCTCGAACTCGCCTCCCAGCTCGGCCATATCGACGTCCTGGTGTGCAGCGTGGGCACCGGCGGCCACTCCGCCGGGATCTCGCGGGTGCTGCGCCAGTTCTACCCGGAGCTGCGGGTGATCGGGGTGGACGCCGTGGGATCGACCATCTTCGGCCAGCCGGCCCGCACCCGGCTGATGCGCGGCCTCGGATCGAGCATCCACCCGCGCAACGTCGCGTACGAGAACTTCCACGAGGTGCACTGGGTCGCGCCGTCCGAGGCGGTGTGGACGTGCCGCCAACTCGCCGCGTCCCACTACGCCACCGGCGGCTGGAGCGTCGGCGCCGTCGCCCTGGTGGCCAACTGGCTGGCCCGGACCGGATCCCCGGACACCCGGATCGCCGCCGTGTTCCCGGACGGGCCCCAGCGCTATCTCGGCACGGTGTACGACGACGAGTACTGCGCCACGTACGGGCTGCTGGACTCGGCGCCCGCCGCCGAACCGGAGGTGGTGGGCCGCGCCGACGAGAAGGAGGTCACCCGCTGGACCCGGTGCGCCGAGGTGGTCGACCCGCTGACCCTTACCGATCGCGAGAGTGTCGCCAACTCCCTTGAGGAGGCGGGCCGGTGAAGGGGCTGATCGCGCGGACGCGTTCGTACGAGCGCGGCGTCCAGTTGCTGATGGTCAATCAGTTCACCATCAATCTGGGCTTCTACATGCTGATGCCGTACCTCGCCGCCCATCTGTCCGGCACGCTCGGGCTGGCCGGGTGGCTGGTCGGATTCGTCCTGGGGGTACGGAACTTCAGCCAGCAGGGGATGTTCCTGGTCGGCGGGACACTGGCCGACCGGTTCGGCTACAAGCCGCTCATCGTCGCCGGATGCGTCCTGCGCACGGCGGGCTTCGCGACGCTCGGCCTCGTGGACTCGCTGTCCGCGCTGCTCGCCGCTTCGGCGGCCACCGGATTCGCCGGCGCGCTGTTCAACCCGGCGGTCCGGGCGTATCTCGCGGCGGACGCCAACGAGCGCCGGGTCGAGGCGTTCGCGCTGTTCAACGTCTTCTACCAGGCGGGTGTGTTGCTCGGCCCGCTGGTCGGCATGGTGCTGACGGGCGTCGACTTCAGGATCACCTGCCTCACGTCGGCGGGGATCTTCGCGGTGCTGAGTATCGTCCAGATCCGGGCGCTCCCGGCCCGTCGTGGCGCCGACGACAAGAGCGCGCACGAGGACCGTCGGAGCGCGAGCGTGCCGGCCCAGTGGCGCTCGGTGCTGGCCAACCGGCCGTTCCTGCTCTTCTCGGCGGCGATGATCGGCTCGTACGTCCTGACCTTCCAGGTGTATCTGGCGCTTCCGCTGGAGGTACGACGGGTGGGCGGCGACGGGCGGTTCGGCACCGCCGCCGTGGCGCTGCTGTTCGCCGTCTCCGGGCTGGCCACCATCGTGTTCCAGACCCGGGTGACGGCCTGGTGCAAGGCCCGCGTGGAGCCGGGGCGGGCGCTCTCCTTGGGGCTGGCCGTGATGGGCTGCGCGTTCCTGCCGCTCCTGGCGGCCACGGCGATCCCCGTACCGGACGGCGGGATCGGCCGGTGGGTCCTGGCGGCCGGTCCACCGGCGCTCGCCGCGCTGCTGCTCGCGCTGGGCACGATGATCGCGTACCCCTACGAGATGGACACCGTCGTCCGGCTGTCCGGCGGCCGTCTCGTCGCCACCCACTACGGGCTCTACAACACCATCTGCGGTGTCGGCATCACCCTCGGGAACCTGCTCACGGGCGCGGCTCTCGACGCGGCCCGGCAGGCCGGCGTCTCCGCGCTCCCGTGGGTCACGCTGTGCGCGCTCGGGGCGGCCTGTGCGGCGGCGCTCGGCGCACTGCACCGCGGCGGCCGGCTCACGGCCACCGCCGCCGCGCCCGAGGCCGAGGCCGCGCCGGCGACGGTCCGGGCCGGGTAGCGGGTACGCGCACGGGGGCACCGGGACCTGACGGTCAGGTCCCGGTGCCCCCGCCGCTTCAGCAGTTCGGTACGCCGGGCAGCCAGGACTCCACCACGTCGATGAAGATGTTGGAGACATAGCCACCGAACGACGGCAGATACGCCCAGCCGTCGTTGGTGATGCCGTCCACCGTGATCCGCTGGCCGTGTACCTGGCACGTGACGTTGACCGTGGTGGGGCCCGCCAGGCGCGCCACCTCGGGCGAGGCGGTGGTCGCCTGCTGACGTATCCGGACGTCGGTGCCCCAGGTGGGGAAGGACTTGCCCGACTGGTCGCCGGTCCAGAGATAGGTGACCGTCACCCAGCCGTTGTCGTTCAGACCGACGTTGTAGAAGGTGCCGTCCGCGAGGTCGATACCGGCCGGGTTGAGCACGGTGCGGCCCGAGCCGTCCCGCCCTCCGTTGTAGCCGGTCTCGTAGGCGGCCTGGGCCTCGGGCATGCCCTGGGCGAGGTCCTTGAACATCTCCCGGGTCGGGGACGGATTCCA
This sequence comes from Streptomyces sp. NBC_01506, assembly GCF_045040295.1. NCBI lineage: Bacteria > Bacillati > Actinomycetota > Actinomycetes > Kitasatosporales > Streptomycetaceae > Streptomyces > Streptomyces sp. NBC_01506. Next base: position 1,654,001 of record NZ_CP109422.1, read on the forward strand.
GTAGTCGTCCTTCGTGTTCCACGGCCCGACGTCCCACACCGGCGCGGTCTCGCAGCGGGCGGGGCCGCAGACCTGGACGGAGTACTGGCCGCTGCCGTTGGGCGACAACCCGCGTCGCGAGGGCAGGGCGACGAAGTGGTCGTTCGGCTGGATGATGTGGCCGTTGGCGGTCGTGCCGCCGACAAGTCCCTCGCGGGTGGCGAAGACCCGGGCGGTGACGGCGGTGACGCCCGCCTGGCTACGGGGCGCGGCACCCTTCTCGGCCGTCAGGCGCACACCACGTACGCGCGCCTCGCCCTTCGCGTCCCGCAGGGTGATCCGGGTCTGCACGGTGGTGACCGCGCGCGGCAGGACCGCCGCCCCGTCGTCGGCCGGTGTCCACTCGGTCCAGGCTCCTCCCGCCGACCGGCCGCGGACGTCGACGACCACGTCGGCGTCCGAGGGAGTGTCGGCGTCCAGTGCGGCGCTGACCCGGTTGACGGGGGCGTCGAGTTCTTCGGGGGCGGTCACCTGGGTGCCGTAGCCTCGGCCGGTCTGCGCCGACGCCGGGCGGAAGTTGGTGCTCCGTACGCTCAACGCCCCTTTCGTGTAGCGCACGTTGACGTCATCGGAGGTGATACGGGTCAGATCCGCCGACCATGAGATCGGCAACGCCTCTACGCGCGTGGACTTTTGGCCGTCGGCCGCTCCGGCGGATGGCGTGGCGACAGCCGCGCCCACGCAGGCGAGCAGAGCCAGGGCTGCGGTGATCCGACGCCGGTAGGCGGGTCTCGCTCGGTCCTTCATACCGGTCTCCTCCTGTGGGGGATGGAACCCGGCACACGCTAATGACGATGTCATGCAACCGACAAGGGCACAGCTTCAGCCGGCGTGGACATGGGCGGGGGTGTGCGCGGGGGTGTGGTGGCTCAGTGCCGCGTGCGGGTCCGCCTCGTCGGCGGTGGCGGCGGGGTCGGCATGGACCAGCGCGGCGGTCAGTTTCGGTACGGCGTGCAGCAGGGCGTGCTCGGCCTCGACGGCGACATGGTGTGCCTGACGCACCGTCAGATCGCCGTCCACCACGACCGCCACCTCGGCCCGCAGCCGGTGGCCGATCCAGCGCAGCCGCAACTCCCCCACCGCCCGCACCCCTTCGACGTCCAGCAGGGCCGTCTCGGCGGTGTCCACGAGCGCCGGGTCGACGGCGTCCATCACGCGGCGGAACACCTCGCGCGCGGCGTCGCGCAGGACAAGCACGATCGCGGCGGTGATGAGGAGCCCGACGATCGGGTCGGCGAGCCGCCAGCCGATCGCGGCGCCGCCCGCGCCGAGCAGGACGGCGAGCGAGGTGAATCCGTCGGTACGGGCGTGCAGCCCGTCCGCGACCAGGGCCGCCGAGCCGATCTCACGGCCGACGCGGATGCGGTAGCGGGCGACCCACTCGTTGCCGAGGAAGCCGACGACGGCCGCGGCGGCGACAGCGGGCAGATAGTGGACCCGCTGCGGGTCGAGCAGCCGGTCGACGGCGGTCCACGCGGCGAAGACCGCCGAGGCGGCGATGGTCAGCACGATGACGATGCCCGCGACGTCCTCCGCCCGGCCGTACCCGTAGGTGAATCCACGGGTGGCCGCCCGCCGCCCCAGGACGAACGCGACGGCGAGCGGCAGCGCGGTCAGCGCGTCGGCGGCGTTGTGGACGGTGTCGCCCAGCAGCGCGACCGAGCCGGACAGGATCACGACCACCACCTGCGCGAGCGCGGTCGCGCCGAGCACGGCGAGCGAGACCCACAGCGCGCGCATGCCCTTCGCCGACGATTCGAGGGCGGTGTCGAGCTTGTCGGCCGCTTCGTGGGAGTGGGGCGTGAGGAGATGGCCGGCCTTGTGCCGCAGGCGGGCCAGGCGCCCGGCGGGCTCGTAGGGGTGCGGATGCGGGTGCGAGTGCGAGTGAGGGTGAGGGTGCGGGCGGGGGTGGGCGTCCGGGTGCGGGTGTCCGTGCGGGTCGTTCATGGCGATGACCTTCCGACGCGCGGGCAGTGGGGGGCCGGGCAAAGCAGGGGGTGGACAGCGGCGTGACCCGTTCGCCATTATGTGCATATGAACGCACGCATGCAACTATCACCTGCGCATGATGCGCACCCGCCCATCCCGGGCGAGGAACAGTTCACCCTCGCCGCCGAGGTCTTCGCCGTCCTCGCCGACCGCACCCGGCTGGTCCTGCTGCACGAGCTGTCGCGCGGGGAGGCGGACGTGACCACGCTGACCGAGGTGTGCGGCGCGGCCCGGCCCGCCGTCAGCCAGCACCTCGCCAAGCTCCGGCTCGCCGGTCTGGTCGTCACGCGCAAGGAAGGCCGCCGGGTCGTCTACAGCCTCCGCGACGGCCATCTGCGGCGCGTCATCGACGAGGCGCTGAACCTGGCCGACCACCAGCTCGACGGCCGCCCCTCGCACGACTGAACGCGTTCGCGACCCGCCGTACAACCGTCGACCCCTCGTGTGTGTCTTCCGTTCCACAGCCGTTCGCCACTCGGTGCACGCGTCCTCGGAGGGGCATATGAGATCTACGTCCACGGCACACGGACCACGGCGATTCACGGCGGCGGCCACGGTCGTCGCGGCGGCGGCCGGCTGGTCGCTGGTGGCGGCGCACGGCGGCGCCGCTGCCGCCGAACAGGCCGAGCCCGGGGCCGAGTTGGTGTTCGAACAGACCGGGCCGATCGACGGGGTGCGGCCCGGGGACGCGACCGAGGTGTCGTTCGCGGTGAAGAACAAGGGGACCGCGCCCGCCACCCGGGTCGCGCTCTACCTCAACGGATCGCAGGGGCTGGCGTACGCCAAGAAGTACTCCAACTGCGTGTACGAGGAGACGCCCGCCCAGGACGAGGGCCCGGCGCAGACGAACGCGGTGTGCGACATCGAGCAGATCCTGGAGCCGGGCGTGGTCTACGAACCCGCCGAGCCGATCGGCCTGGCCGTCCAGAACCGGGCGCTGTACGAACGCCTCAACGTCAACATCCTCGCCGGGGTGAGCACGTTCCCCGACGGGACGCAGCACGGCGGCGGCGCGGACCCGGTGCTGCGGCTGGTCGCGCGGACCGCGCCGGAGGCGCCGGGCACCGTCCACGGCTCCGAGCTGGGCGTCGACATCACCGCCGAGAACACCGCGGACTTCGCCCTCACCGGTTCGAAGGTGAAGGGCAAGGCGGGCCGGACCGTGAACGCGACGGTCACCTTCGCCAACAAGGGGCCGGCCTGGGCGAGGAACGACGTCTACGGGCCGATCGGTGTCTTCGACGTCGGGATCCCGAAGGGGACGACGGTCACGAAGGTCCCGGAGTTCTGCGAGCCGGCCGGGGCGGGCGGGGCAGGCGGGGCGACCGCCGCGCGGACGTACCGCTGCACGACGCCGTACAACTACGCCGACGACGACAGCGAGCGCGCGTACGTCTTCGGGCTGCACATCGACAAGGTCGTCGCGAACGCCACGGGCGAGGTGGCGTTCGTGAAGGGCGATCACCGCTGGGGGACGCTGCCGTTCGACAAGAACCGCACCAACAACACGGCCAAGATCGTGGTGAACGCGCCGACCGGCGGAGCCACCACGGGTGGGACGAGCGGCGGGTCTGGGTCGTCGGGAGGTACGAGCGGTACGGGCGGTACGGGCGGTACGGGCTCCACCGGCGGGACCAGCACCGGCGGCACCGGCACGCAACTCGGCGAGCTGGCCGAGACCGGAACCACCGACGGCACGCTCCGCACCGGCGGCGCGGCGGTCGCCCTGCTGGCGGCGGGCGGCATCACGATCGCGGTACGTCGCCGCGCGTCCTGACCGCTCCGACGCGTACGGACAGTGGGGCGGACGGACAGTGGGGCGGACGGGGCGACCTCCGTACGGACGAACTGTTCGAATTCGGTCCGGGGGCGACACCCGGCGGCCGCACCGCCGTCATCGACGGCCGGCCGGCCCCCGCCGAGGGGAGGCGGATCCCGGCGCCCCGCCATACGATCATCCCCATGAGCATCGACCGGCGCGTGCTCCTTCGCGGCATGGGCTGGGCCGCCGCAGCGGGCGCGGGCCTCACCCTGGCCGCCGACGCCGCCGGAATCGTCGGCGAGGACAGGCCCGCCCCTCGCCCGCGCCCCCAGGCGCGCCCGGAGCGTCCGCTCCGGTGGGCGAGTGCCGCGCCCACCGTCGAGCCCCGTACGTTCTGGCAGGAGAGTCCGCCGCCCCGGCGGAAGCCGGAGCGTACGGCGAACGATGTCAAGGCCGTCTTCATCCACCACACCAGCAGCCCCAACGACTACACACGGCCCGAGGTCCCCGGTCTCATCCGTAACTTCGCCGTCGACCACGTCGACAACAGGGAGTGGGACGACATCGGCTACAACTTCCTCGTGGACCGGGGCGGTGTGATCTACGAGGGCCGCGCCGGCGGTGTCGCCAACCCCGTCGTCGGCGCGCACACCCTCGGCTTCAACGTCGCCACCGTCGGCATCGCGGCCATAGGCGACTTCAGCGACGGGATGCCGGCGCCCGAGCCCATGGTCGACTCGCTCGTCCGGCTGATCGCGTGGAAGCTCGGGCTGTACGGGGTGGATCCGCGCGGCACGGCGGTGCTGGAGTCCACCAACGACGGCAGCCGGTACAAGAAGGGCACCCGGCAGATCTTCCGTACGGTGTCGGGGCACCGCGACGGCTACTCGACGCTCTGTCCGGGCGGCGCCCTTTACGCCCAGCTCCCCGCGATACGCGAACGTGCCGCACGCCTCCAGGGCCGCCCGGCCAACTGACCGGAACCGCACTCGCCCGGCGGACGATTCACTGCGGCGCCGCGCGCAGATGCGCGCGTGTCCCCTGCGGCCCGAACAGGATGAGCAGCTCGACCACCCCGCCGTCGGCGCTGCCCAGCCAGTGCGGCAGGGACGTGTCGAACTCGGCCGCCTCACCGGGCGCCATCGTCACGTCACGCTCGCCGACCAGCAGCCGCAGACGGCCGTTGAGCACATACAGCCATTCGGTGCCTTCGTGGGTCTGCGGCGTCGGTTCGAGCGGTTCCGGCCGGGCGGGGATGATCATCTTGAACGCCTGTGTGCCGCCCGGCCGCCGGGACAACGGGACGAAGACCATCCCGAACCGATGGACCGGCTTCAGATGGATCCGGGGATCGCCCGTACGCGGGGCACCGACGAGGTCGTCCAACGGCACGTTGTACGTACGGGCCAGCGGCAGCAGCAGCTCCAGGGTGGCCCGGCGCTGCCCGCTCTCCAGCCGGGACAGGGTGCTCTCCGACACGCCGGTCACCGCCGCGAGGTCGGCGAGGGTGATACCGCGTTCGCGGCGCAGGGCACGCAGCCGGGGCCCCACCAGGCCGAGTACGTCCTCCGATTCGCGGTCCACCCGGCCATCTTGCCAGAACCGCAAGATCGCGTGCCAGATCGACGGAAGCCGGGCGAGAGTGGGTCACGTACCCCGACAGCCCCGCAGAAGGAGCGAGCCCCGATGAGCACCACCAACGCGGTCACGTACTGGGACGGCGTCTACGCGGCCCGACCGCCGGCCACCGAACCGCGCCCGAACGTACGGCTCACCGAGACGGTCACGGACCTGCCGCCCGGCGATGTGCTCGACCTCGGATGCGGCGAGGGCGGCGACGCGCTGTGGCTCGCCCGCCAGGGATGGCGCGTCACCGCCGTCGACGTCTCGTCCGTGGCGGTCGACCGCCTGACCGGCCTCGCCCTCTCACTGGGCCTGGGCGACCGGATCGCCGCCACGCGGCACGACCTGCGCGAGTCCTTCCCGCACGGCGCGTTCGACGTCGTCTGCGCGCACTATCTGCACACCCCGCTCGACCTGGACAGGGCGAGCGTCCTGCGCGAGGCCGCGCACGCGCTGCGGGTGGGCGGGCGGCTGCTGATCGTCGACCACGGATCGACCGCTCCGTGGTCGTGGGACCAGGACCCCGACGTTCACCACCCGACGCCCCGTCAAGTCGCGGCGGACATCGGGCTGGACCCGGCCACGTGGCCGGTCGAGCGGGCGGACGCGCCCCGCCGGGTCGCCACCGGACCGGACGGGCGCACCGCCGAGGTCATCGACCACGTCCTGATCATCCGCCGCGCCGCCTGAACCGGCGCGGCTTCCCCGCGAGGAGGCACCATGCCCACCACCCCCGGCCGCAAGCGCCACGGCGACACCCCGCCGCCCCGGACCGGAGGCAGCGAGACCGAGGTTCTGCGCGGCTTCCTCGACTACCTTCGGCAATCGATCGCCGCGAAGGTCGAGGGCGCGCCCGAACCGGACGTCCGTACCGCCGCGGTGCCCTCCGGCACGAACCTGCTCGGTCTGCTCAACCACCTCATCCACGTCGAGCGGGCCACGTTCCTCGGGGACCGGGTCACCGACTGGCAGGCGACGTTCCACGCCGCGCCTTCGGACAGCGTCGCCGACGTCGTCGCCCGTTACCGGACGACGGTCGCGCGGGCCGACGACGTACTCGACGAATGCGCCGACCTCGGCGCGCGGGTGCCGCGCCCCCGGCCGAACACCCCCGCCCCCAGCGTCCGTTGGGCGCTCACCCACATGATCGAGGAGACCGGCCGCCACGCGGGCCACGCGGACATCCTGCGCGAACAGATCGACGGCGCGACCGGACGCTGACTCCCCCACCGGACGGCGGACGTCGGACGTTAGGGCGCGTAGGGCATTAATCGTTAGGTGCTGGGCCTGGAGCAGCGGGAGAGTTCGAGGTGAAACCCAGGAAGGGAGTCTCATGCGCGATCAGCTCCACCAGCGCGCCGTACACGATCTGGTCCGGCCGGTGCTGCCGTCTGTGGCCGAGACGGACATCCGCCCCGTGGACGAAGGCGGTGAGCACTCCACCTGGTGGATCGGCGGCAGTCATGTCCTGCGGCTCGCTCTCGATCCGGACACCTCCGCCCGTCAGCGCCGCGAGGTCGCGCTGCGCGACCTGCTGCGACCCCGGCTCGCCGCCGTGCCCACCAGCGTGGCCTCGGGCGAGTGGGCACCGGGGCTCGCCTACACCCTCGACGCCCGCCTCCCGGGCATCTCCGCGGAAGTGCGCGAGGTGTCCGCCGCCGGGGAGGGCGCCCTGGCCGAGATGTTGACCGTGCTGCGCGGGATCCCGGCCTCGCGGACCGGGGCGCTGGGGCTTCGCGAGCACGCGCCACGCGACATCGCCCCGCTCAGGAGTGCCGCTGTCCGCGCGGCCGAACGGCTCACGGCGGACGGGGAGTTCGACTCCGGGCTCATGGCGCGGGACCGGCCCACCGGTGCCGGGCCGGATCAGCACCGGGCGACACCGCGCGTGCTGCTCCACAACGATCTCAAGGGCGAGCATCTGCTGCTCGACGCGGCCGGCGGCCTCAGTGGCGTCCTGGACTGGACCGACGCCGCGACGGGAGATCCGGCCGAGGACATCGCCGGGCTCGCCATCTCGATCGGCGCCCCCGCCGCCGTGCGTGTGGCGACCGGCGCCCGGTACACCGCCGCTCGGGCGGCGCGGGCGCTCGCACTGTGCCGGTACGACACACTGCTCCGGCTCGCCGACCGCCTCTACGGCGGCGACGACAGTCCGCTGCCCCTGCTCAGAGCCCAGTTGGACCGGGCCTGGCGGCGCACCCCACTGGATGTCCGAGGCGAGTCAGAGCGCGCGGTGCATGATGTGCAGTCCGACGTAGCCGTGCACCGGGTGGCGGAAGCCCTCCGGGAGCGTGCCGAGCACCGTGAAGCCGAGTGATTCGTACAGCTTCACCGCGTGCGTGTTGGTCTCCACCACGGCGTTGAACTGCATCGCGCGAAAGCCCGCCGTACGCGCCCACTCAAGGCTGTACTCGCACAGCGCCCGGCCCACGCCCCGGCCCGTGTGCGCGGGGTCGACCATATAGCTCGCGCTCGCGATGTGCGCGCCGTTGCCCAGGTGGTTGGCGTTCATCTTGGCGGTGCCCAGGACCGTACGGCCGTCGTCGTCCACGGCGACGGCCGTACGGTTCGGCGGGGGCAGCAGCCACCAGTCGCGGGCGTCGTGCTCGCCGAGGTCGGTCGGATACGTGAACGTGTCGCCCGCGGCGACGATCCCGTGGAAGAACGGCCAGATGGCGGGCCAGTCCTCATCGGTGGCTTCCCTGATCAGCATGGTCCCCAGCATGCCGGGACGGCGTCCGCGCCCGCCAACGCTTTAGGGCCCCGTCGTGCCGCGCCCCCGGTGACGTATAACGGGACGGTCCTGTCGTTTACGCCGCGCGAAGCACGGCGCGAGGTGAAGGTGGTTTCCCGGATGAGGCTCACGGTCCTCGGCGGCGGGGGCTTCAGGCTCCCCCTGGTGTACGGCGCGCTGCTCCGCGACCACGCGGAGGGCCGGGTCACCGATGTCGTCCTGCACGATGTCGACACCGCCCGGCTGACCGCGATCGCCCGCGTGCTCGCCGACCAGGCGGCCGGCGTGCCCGACGCGCCGCGTGTCACCGTCACCACCGACCTGGACGAGGCGATCCGCGGCGCCGACTTCGTCTTCTCGGCGATCCGGGTCGGCGGTCTCGAGGGCCGCGCGGCCGACGAGCGCGTCGCGCTCGCCGAGGGGGTGCTCGGTCAGGAGACCGTGGGGGCCGGGGGTATCGCGTACGGGCTGCGCACGGTGCCCGTCGCCGTCGATATCGCGCGCCGGGTCGCCCGGCTCGCCCCCGACGCCTGGGTCATCAACTTCACCAACCCGGCAGGGCTGGTCACCGAGGCGATGGCGCGCGAACTCGGTGACCGGGTCATCGGTATCTGCGACTCCCCCGTGGGTCTGGGCCGTCGCGTCGCGCGCGTCCTGGGCGGCGACCCCGACAGCGCGTTCATCGACTACGTGGGCCTGAACCATCTCGGCTGGCTGCGCGCCCTGCGCATCGACGGCCGCGACCAACTCCCGCGCCTGCTCGCCGATCCCGGACTGCTGGGCTCGATCGAGGAGGGCAAGCTGTTCGGTACGGACTGGCTCCGGTCCCTGGGCTCGATCCCCAACGAGTATCTGCACTACTACTACTTCAACCGGGAGGCGGTACGCGCGTACCGCGAGGCCGAGGCCACCCGTGGCGCGTTCCTGCGGGACCAACAGGCCCGGTTCTACGGGGAGATGGCGCGGCCGGGCACTCCCGCGCTGGAGAGTTGGGACCGTACCCGCGCCGAACGCGAGGCCACCTACATGGCCCACAACCGTGAGGCGGCGGGCGCGGGTGAACGCGCCGCCGAGGACCTGGAGTCGGGCGGTTACGAGAAGGTCGCCCTCGCCCTGATGCGGGCCATCGCGCACAACAGCCGCGCCACGCTCATCCTCAACGTCCGCAATCGCACGACGCTTTCGGTGCTGGACGCCGAAGCCGTCATCGAGGTCCCCTGCCTCGTCGACGCGAACGGCGCGCATCCCATGTCAGTGGCGCCGCTGCCGTATCACGCGACCGGTCTGGTCTGCGCGGTGAAGGCCGTCGAGCGCGAGGTGCTGGCGGCGGCGGAGAGCGGTTCGCGTACGACGGCGGAGAAGGCGTTCGCGCTGCATCCGCTCGTGGACTCCGTGACGGTGGCGCGGCGGCTGGTGGACGCCTACGTGGACGTCCACCCGGGGCTCGCGTACCTCCGCTGAGGACCCCTGGGACCAGCCACGTCGGCCCCTCGTCGCGCCGGACGGGCTTCGCCGGGAGCCCGTCCGGCGGCGGTCGGCATTACCCGTGCAGCAGTATCGGTATCTCCTGCCAGCCGAACGCGATGAAGGACGGCACCTGCTTCAACTGGTCCGTCCCGACGGCCAGTCGCATGTCCGGATAGCGCTCGAACAGCGCGGGCAGCGCCGTCAGGGCCTCCATCCGGGCGAGCGGCGCGCCGATGCAGCGGTGGACCCCGATCCCGAACGACAGGTGCTCGTCCGCGCCTCGGTGGATGTCGAACTCGGCGGCGTCGGGGCCGTACCGCTCGGGGTCGTTGCCCGCGGCGGCGAAGGTGGTCAGTATGGCGTCGCCCGCCGGGATCGTGACGCCGTCGACGGTGATGTCGGAGACGGCGTAGCGCAGCGGGAGACTGGCGATCGAGGGGTGGACGCGCAGGACCTCCTCTATGACGCTCTCCCAACTGACCTCGCCGGCGCGGACGGCGGCGAGTTGGCCGGGGTGGTTCAGGAGGGTGACGACGGCGTTGCCTATGAGGTTGACCGTGGTCTCGAAGCCCGCGCCGATGACGAGCAGGAGGGTGTAGAGGAGTTCGTGGTCGGCGAGCCGGTCGCCTTCCTCGTCGCGTACCCGGATCAGCTCCGTGGCCAGGTCGTTGCCGGGGTTCGCGGTCTTGTACGCGATCAGCGCGGGGAGCACGGTGCCGATCTGGCGCTGTACCGAGGCCGCGTGCTCGGGGGTCGGGTCCGAGGTGTCGAAGACGTCGACCATCAGCTTGACGGCGGCGTCGCGCAAGTCGTCGGGTATGCCGAACAAGTCGCAGATGAACAGCATGGGCAGCGGGTGGGCGTAGCCGGCCTTCACATCGACCGCTCCGCCGGGACCCGCCTGTGCCGCCGCCGCGTCGAGGCCGGCGAGGAGGCCGGCGGTTATCTCCTCCACCCGGTCACGCATCGCCTCCGTGCGCTTGTGGGTGAAGCTGGGCGAGACGAGCTTGCGCAGCCGGGTGTGGTCGGGGCCGTAGGTGGAGAGCATGTTGACCACGCCGACCCAGCCCAGTATCCAGCTCCACTCGGGCTTGTTGTTGACGTCCTCCCACAGCGACCAGTGCAGCCGGGGGTCCTTGCTGACGCGGGAGTCCAGCATGAGGGCGCGCAGTGAGGCGAAGCCGGTGGGCGCCCAGGCCGGTATGCCGCCGGGGAGGTCTATGGGCACGATGGTGCCTAAGGCGCGCAGCCGGGCACTCTCGGCGGTGATGTCGGCGCCGAAGGGGTCGAGGGCCACGCGGGTGCGCGTATCGGTGGTCATGGTCATGCTCGGTCTCCTGACTTCTCGGGGTTGCCGAAGGCGTTGATGCCGGTGGTGGTGGCGGTGGCGGTGGCGGTGGGGCTGCCGGCGGGTCTGCCGGTGGTCACGGGGTAGCGACGGTGGTGTCCGGCGTACGTGGGGTGAAGCGGACGGGCAGCGAGCGCAGGGAACGGACGAACGGGCCCGGCCGCCAGGTGAGTTGGTCGCGCGGTGTGACGGGCTCCAGGTCGGGCAGCCACTGGGTGATCCGCTCTATCGCCTCGGTGGCGATGAGCAGGGCGTGCTGTTTGACGGGGCACTTGTGCGGTCCCGCCCCCCAGGACAGATGGGAGGCGTCGTGCGGGTGGTGCGGCTCGTCGGAGCCGTCCCGTTCGGAGAAATAGCCGAGCGCTCCGTACGAGACGATGACGGGTACTCCCTTGCGTACCCATACGCCGTGGAAACTCAGCGCCTCACGGGCGTAAAGGATGCCGTAGTTCGCCAACGGCGTCTCGTGGCGCAGGACTTCGAGGACCGCGTCCATCACGGGGCGCGAGCCGCTGGTGAGGGTGGAGTAGTACGTGGGGTTGCCGAGCATCCGGGACAGGGCGTTGGCGACGAGGTTCGCGGTGGGTTCGTGACCCGCCGCCATCGTGAGGAAGACCTGCCAGACGACTTCCTCGTACGCGAGGTCCGCCGGGTGGTCGATCAGCCAACTGGTCAGGTCGTCACCGCGTTTGAGGGTTTTGGCGGTGACGAGTTCGGTGACGTACTTGCCGTACTCCAGCTCGCCGGCGGCGGCGTCGTCGCCGCCTTCCATCAGCCGCCCGATGGAGTTGTGGAGGCGGTCGCTCTCGCTGTCGGGCAGGCCGAAGAGGTTGTTGAAGATCAGCGTCATCAGCGGGCGGGCGAAGTCGTCCACCAGGTCGGCGCTGCCCGCCGGGCCGAACCGGGCGACCAGCAGGTCCACGGCGCGGTGCACGCGCTCGCGCAGGTCGTGCGGCTCGACCAGGTCGAAGCCGTCGACCAGCGCGGAGCGGTAACGCTTGTGCGCGGCACCGTCGTTGAACAGTGGGTTGGGGCGCCACTTCAGCATGCTGAGGATCGGTGAGTCGGGGGCGGCGGTGGCCTCCCACTCCCTGGAGTCGTGCGACCAGGTGTCGGGGTCGTGCAGGATGTCGAGCGCGGCCCGGCGGTCGGTGACGATGTACGCGGGCTCACCGGGGGCGAGTTCGCCCCAGCCGACGGGGCCCTGCGCCCTCAGGGCCTCGTAGCGGCCGTGCGGGTCGGCGGCGAAGCCCTCGTCCCAGAGCCGGACCGGCGCCGAGAGGGAGAAGGCCGCCGCGGGGGCGGGGTAGGAAGTCACCAGATCACCAGGTCTCCGGGGTGGGGCCGGTGCCGTCCGCGGGGCCGGCGGCACCGGTGGCGGGCTCGGCGCCGGCGGGCGCGGCGAGGTCGTCGGCGGAAGCAGCGACGTCGTCGGCGGAAGCGGAAGCGGCGGCGGCGGCGGGCCCACCGTGGGCGGCATTGGCGGTTATCAAGTACTCGACAAGTGCGAGCAGTGCGTCGATGGAGGAGTTCGTGTCCCGGGCGTCACACACCACCATGGGTGTGTCGGGTTCCAGGTCGAGCGAACCGCGCAACTGCTCCTCCGTGTAGGAGCGTGCGTCGGGAAACGTGTTGAGCGCGACGGCGTACGGCAGCCCCGACTCCTCGACCAGCCCGAGCACGTCGAAGGAGTCGTCGATGCGCCGGGTGTCGATAAGGACGAGCGCGCCGAGCGCCCCGTGGGCGATGTCCGCCCACAGTGAGCGGAAGCGCTCCTGGCCGGGGGTGCCGAACAGATAGAGCACGATCCCGGCGTCCAGGCTGATCCGCCCGAAGTCGATGGCGACGGTCGTGGTGGTCTTGTCCCGTACCCCCGCCAGATCGTCCACGGACACCGACGCCTCGGTGAGGTGTTCCTCGGTGTGCAGCGGGCGGATCTCGGACACCGAGTCGATCAGCGTGGTCTTGCCCACGCCGAACGGGCCCGCCACCAGGATTTTCACCAACTGGCGGGTGGTGTCCGGCAGATGCAGCTCACCGACGCCGGCGCCGATGGTGCCGCTGGTGCTGGTGCTGGTGCCGGTGCCGCTGGTGCTACTGCTTGAGGGCGCGGAGGCCATCGGCCACTCTCTTCAACAGGTCGGGTGCGGGCAGGGCGGCCGGAGGCACCGGCGCGCGTAGGCTCACCAGCCCCTGGTCCGCCAGTTCGGCGGCGAGTACGCGTACGGCGGAGACCGGCAGCTCCAGCAGGGCCGCCGCTTCCACGAGGGTGAGCGTTCCGCCGGCGAGCACATCGAACAGCGCGTGCCGGGCGGCGGGAAGTCCGTCGGGGGCGGGCCCGGCCCCGCCGGTCAGCAGCGAAAGCCGTTCCAGCTCCGTATGGCTCGGCCGAGCCACCCCGCCCGTGGACAGATAGGCGGGAACAAGTGGACGGCCGCTCCTGCGGCCGGTCATACCGGAGTGCCGCCCTTACCCGCGCGCGGTGCGGCGGTCATCGTCTTCTCGCCGAGTCTGGCCACCTGCGAGTGCACCCGGTGGGCGAGCAGGTCGAGCCGTACCTCGGGGCCTCCGTACGCGGCCACACAGGTGCCGTGCGAGGTGGGCGCGACCAGGATGTAGCCGTGGTCGGACTCGATGACGATCTGGCGGATCTCCGCGTCGTCGTGGTCGGCGAAGGCGGCGGCGGCCGTACGGCACGCGCCCTGCACGGTGCTGGTGATCGCCGCCGTGCGTTCGGCGGTGGCCTGGCTCAGCGCGTCCGTGTAACCGGAGACGAGGCCGTCCCTGGTGAGCAGGACGGCTGCCCGCACATGCGGGATTTCCAGGATCGGATCGAGCACCCACGCCGTTTCGCCGGCGTCGCGGCTTTTCATCGCGGGTCGTTCCCTTCGGGGTCGGCGTTGGATCGTGCCGCTGCGGTGCCGGACTGGAGCGCGCCGAGCGCCGCTGCGGAGTCATCAGGGGTACGGGCGGGCGGCTGGGCCTGCTCGGGTACGGGGCGGGCGGCCGGGGCCGGGATCGCCATCGTGTCGGGGCGGGGGCGGCGCCGTCTGCGCTGGGGCAGGACGTCGTCGGCGGGCGCGGTGCCGTGGTCGTGGTCGTGGTCCGGGTCGTTGGCGTGCGTGGCTCGGGCCTGTGGGTCGTCGGGGTGCGGGGCAACGTCGTTGTCGGGCGTACGGGTGGCGGGCGTGCGGGTGGCGGGCGTACGGGTGGCGGGCGTACGGGTGTCGGGGGCGGCGGGGTGGGTCGGCCGGGCCGCCGCCCGTACGGCCCGTGAGGAGGCGCCGGTCCTGATGGGCAGCTTGCCGTTGGTCTCCGGCCTGGCGAGCTGTTCCGTCCCTGCGGGGCGGGTGGAGCGCGGCGCGGCGGCGGCCGGTGGCCTGACGACCGGGTCGACATGGCTGAGCAGGTGGTTGTTGACGAGCAGCACCGCGCGTACGCCCCCGTACGGCGACGGGGTCGACAGGTCGACGGACAGGTCGAACTGGCGGGTGAGCTGACCGATCGCGGCGAGTCCCATCCGGGGCGGGTCGCCGAGGTCCGACAGCAGGATCGGCTCGCTGCTCGCCACCATGCGCTGTGCGTAGGCGCGTTCGTCGGTGGACATGCCGACACCGGCGTCGTCGATGGTGACGGCGACCCCGTGGTGGGCGCGTTCGAGACTGACCGTGACGTCGGTGTCCCGTGAGGAGTGCCGCAGGGCGTTGTCGAGGAGTTCGGCGACGATGATCGCGACCGGTTCGACGGCGTGCGAGACGAGCGCGGTGCCCGGCTCCAGATGGTTGTTGACGCGGACCCGGTGGTAGCCGACGATCCGCGACTGGCCGCCGGTCACCGCGTCCACCAGGTGCGACTCCTCGCGCGCCAGGCCCACCCAGGCGCCGCACACCACGGCGGCGACCTGCGCGCGGCGCAGCGACTGCTCGTTCTCGTGGTCGAGTTCGAACAGGGTTTGTGCCAACTCGGGGTCGTCGTACTGCTGTTGGAGTCCTCTGAGTACGTCCTGAAGGCGGTAGAGCCCGGCCTGGATCTCGCGGGTGGTGCCGCGCATGCCGGCACGTGCCGCGGCGTCGACCCGCTTGCGCTCCTTCGTCATGGCGATCAACAGCGCGTCGAGCACCCCGTCCAGACCGGCGCCCGGTCCGGTGCCGGCGAAGCCGGGCCCGAGCGGGCCCGGGACCTGGACGTGCGGGTGCGCCGCACGGGTCGCCACCGCCGGAACGCGCTTGTCGGTGAGATGCGCGATCTCGGCGCTGAGTTCGTCGGACACACGGTCGGCCTTCGAGCGCGCGTCGTCCAGTTGGTCGTGCAGACCGGCGATCTCCTCGCGGAGTCTGGACCGGTCACGGCGGGAGCGGAGCAGACCGCCTCCCAGGACGAGCGCCAGTAGCGTCCCGGCGGCCAGGCCACCGGCGGCCAGGACCGTTATCTCGATCATCGGACGGACCTCAGGAGGATCGTGGAAATCTGACGGGTCGAAAGAAACCCGCTCGGCAGACACGCACAGTACACACCGACGTCGGTCGTACGCGCACCGCTTCCGATGAAGATCCCTCCCGAACGGCCCTGTCCCGGGCGTGGCGCCGCCGGACATGTCCGGCGTGCGCCGCGTGAGCGGGCGCGCGGGGTGTGGTGGCGCGGGGCGCGCAGGGTGTGACGGGCCAACTGTCCGGTGGGGAAGGGGAGTTCCCCGCCGGACAGCGGCCTGTACCCGGGGGCGTGCGCCGGTCGTACGGGGTCGGCCGTACGCCTTGAGCGCCGGTTCAGCCGATCGTCACGCGAAAGATTCTGTCCGACCCGGCCGGCTCACCGCCGTTGCCGTCGACGTTCGTCGTGGAGAGCCACAGCGCGTCGGCGCCCGGCACTTTGGTGACACCGCGCAGCCGTCCGTACGTGCCGACGTAATGCGCCTGCGGCGTACCGACGTTCTCGTTGCCGGCGTTGATCGGGATCTGCCAGAGCCGTTCGCCGCGCAGCGACGCCATGTAGACGGCGCTGTCCACGATGGCGATTCCGCTTGGTGATGCCTCGGCCGTGGTCCAGGTGGCCTTCGGGTTGGTCATCCCGGCCGTGGAGCAGTTGCCCTCGCAGATGGGCCAGCCGTAGTTGTTGCCGGCCTTGACGAGGTTCAGCTCGTCGCGGGTGTTCTCGCCGAGTTCCGCTTCCCACAGGCGGCCCTGCGCGTCGAAGGCGATGCCCTGCGGGTTGCGGTGGCCCAGGCTGTAGACGTGGTTGCCGAACGGGTTGCCGGGCGCCGGGGCGCCGCTCGTCGTCATGCGCAGGATCTTGCCGTTGAGTGAGTTTCTGTCCTGGGCGAGCGCGGTGTTCTGCGCGTCGCCGGTCGAGGCGTAGAGATAGCCGTCGGGGCCGAAGGCGAGCCGGCCGCCGTTGTGGTACCTGTTCTTCGCGATGCCCCTCAACAGGGCCGTGTAGCCGGTGAGTCGGGTGCCGTCGTAGGTCATCCGGGCGATGCGGTTGCCGTCGGACGAGGTGTGCATGAAGTACACGAAGTGATTGCTCTGCCAGTTCGGGTCGACGGCGACGCCCATCAGGCCGCCCTCACCGCCGGTGGTCTGGGACTCGGGGACGGAGCCGATCTCGGTGCGCTGCCCGGTCGGTGTCACCTTGAAGACCTTGAAGGTATTGCGCTCGGTGACCAGCGCCGAGGAGTTGTCGGGCATCCAGTACATGCCCCAGGGGATCGAGTAGCCGGTGGAGATGGTGGTGATGGCCGTCGGCTGACCGGCCACCGCGGCGGTGCCGGACTCGTTCGCGGCGGCGGTCTGGACGAGTCCGGCGACGAGCGCCGCGGTGGCGGCGGTGGCCGCCGCCGTCCTGACGAAAGTCTTCGTCGGCTTGCTGCCGTGCATGGGTTCCTCCGGATGGAGTGGGGGGTTGGGTGGGAGGTGTGCGGTGTGCGCCTGTGCGGTGCGTGCCTGTGCGGTGCGTGCCTGTGCGGCCATCGGGGGCCGCGCGAACGGAAGTTCTAAGGGTGACCGGGTGCGGCTCTGTGGTCCTGCGGATAGTCCCGGTAGACGTACGCGGGTGCCGCCGGCGCCGCCCCGATCGCGGCGTCCACCAGGTCACGTACGAGCGCGTGGTCGGGCGACAGGTGGCAGGCCGGGTCCGTCCGCGTGGCGTCTCCGGTGAGCGCGTGGGCCTGGCAGCGGCAGCCGCCGAAGTCCTTGGTACGCAGGTCGCAGGTACGGCACGGGTCACTCATCCACTCCTCGCCCCGGTAGAGGTTGAACGCCTTCGACTCGTGCCAGATCCACTCCAGACAGTGGTCCTTGACGTTGGGCGCGTCCAGCCCCGGCAGGGCGGCGGCGGCCGGGCAGGGGAGGACGGTCCCGTCCGGCGCGACCGTCAGCGACACGGCGCCCCAGCCGCCCATGCAGGGCTTGGCCGTCCCGTCCACGTAGTCCGGCACGACCCACACCAGTTCCAGTTGCCCGGCCAGGCGTTCGCGCCACCGTTCGACGGACTGCCGGGCCCGGGAGATCTGCGCGCGGTCGGGCAGGAGGGCATCACGGTTGCGCAACGCCCAGCCGTAGAACTGGGCGTTGGCCAGCTCGACGCGCTCCGCGCCCCAGGCGAGGGCGAGTTCGACGAGATCGTCCAGCGCGTCGAGGTTGGCGCGGTGCAGCACGACGTTGAGGCCGAGCGGCAGGTCCGCCGCGCGTACGAGCTGGGCCGCGAGTTCCTTTGCGGCGAACGAGCGTGCGCCCGCGATGAGTTCGGACGCCGCCGGGTCGGCGTGCTGCACGGAGAGCTGTACGCTGCGCAGCCCGGCGTCCAGCAGCGCGGCCAGCCTCTTCTCGTACAGGCCGACTCCGCTGGTGACGAGCTGGGTGTGGATCCCGGCGCGGTCGGCGGCGGCGACGATCTCGGTGAGGTCCCGGCGCAGCAGTGGCTCTCCGCCGGAGAGATGGGTCTGTACGACTCCGAGGTCGGCGGCCTGCCGGAACACCCCGGCCCACTGATCGGCCGTCAGTTCGCTTGAACGGCTGATGAGTTCGACCGGGTTGGAGCAGTACGAACAGCGCAGGGGGCAGCCGTGGCTCAGCTCGGCGAGGAGCGCCCACGGTGGGGCGGCCGGCCTGGTCGGTGGGGTCACTTGAGCCAGCCTTCCGCGCGTAACCGGCTGAGAAAGAGCGGGACTTCGTCGGCGATCGGTGCGCCCGGGTGCTGTGCGGCGAGGGTGGCGACGATCGCGCCGACATCGTTGGCGCCGTCGCAGAGGCGCAGGACGGAGCCGGCGTTGCCCTGGAGCACGACGACGCGTTCGGGCATGACGAGCAGGTCCGTGTCACGTACCCGGTCGTGCCGGAACATCACCGACCGTGAGAGCACCGGCTTCCAGGCGGTGTCGGTATCGGTGGCGGTTGCGGTATCGGTGGCGGTGTCGGTGTCGGTGTCGGTGTCGAGGTCCGGCGGTCGTCGTCCGGTCGTCATGGGCACTCCCCCGCCCCGTGGTCGACCGCGTCGAGCAGGGACCAGAGCACGTCGCACTTGAACCGCAGCGCGGCGACGGCCGCTTCCTGCTCCCGCCGGGTCACGGCCCATTCGAGGACCAGGGCGAGGGCTTCCTCGCTGTCCCGGCCGCCCTGTCCGACGCGGTCGCGGAAGTAGGTCAGCCCGTCGGACTCGATCCACCGGTAGTGGAGTTCGAACGCCGCGATGCGGGTGCGCATGATGCCGGGCGCCGCCAGTTCGGTGAGCGAGGCGGCGACGGCTTCGAGCGGGGAGCCCAGCCGGCAGAAGTTGACGTATCCGTCGACCGCGAGCCGTACGCCCGGCAGGACTTCGGCGCCCGAGCGCAGCCGCGCTCTGTCGATCCCGGCGGCCTCGCCGAGCCGCAGCCAGCGCTCGATGCCGCCTTCGCCCTCCACCAGACCGTCGTGGTCCTGGATACGGCGGAGCCAGGAGCGGCGCAGCGATGAGCTGTCGAACTTGGCGAGAATCAGCGCGTCTTTGACGGGGATGTGCCGCTGGTAGTGGAAGCGGTTGATGATCCAGCGGCGCAACTCGGCCGGTTTCAGGGCGCCTTCGTGCATCCGCACGTTGAACGGATGGCGGTCGTGGTAACGCTCGGCCGGTACGGCGCGCAGTCGGTCGGTGAACTCCTCGGGGCTCCAGGGCCCTTCGGTGCGCGTCGCAGTCGGGGCGGCTGTGCTCACAGCTCGATCACCATTCGGTCGGCGGCGACCTCCAGGCCCCACTGCCCGAGCAGCCTGTGCTGCGGGGCGTCCGGGTCGCCGAGGGGGTTCGTGTTGTTGAGATGTGTGTAGAGGCAGCGGGCACGCAGCCCGGAGAGCCGGCGCGCGGTGCCGTGGGGTCCGGCGATCGGCAGATGTCCCATGCCGGTGGCGGTCCTGGTCGAGATGCCGGTGCGTACGGGTTCGTCGTCGTCCCAGAAGGTGCCGTCGACCAGCACGCAGTCGGCGGCCTCGACAGCGTCCTGGAAGGCGTCGGTCCAGCGGGCGAGGGCGGGGGCGTAGACGAGACTGCGGCCGGTGGCGGTCTCGCGCAGCCGTAGCGCGACCACCCAGGTGTGGTCGTCGTCGGACGCCTCGGGAGTCGCGGCGGCGGCTGCGTAGCGCGGGCGTTTGGGCGAGACGGGTACGGCGTCGATCTCGACGCTGCCGCTCTTGGTGAGCGGCACGGGCTCAGCGCCCAACTCCCGCCATTCGACACGGGTGTACGGGGCGAGGATGTCGTCCAGTCTCATGAGCCCGGTCAGGGCGCCGTGCACGGGCCGGGTGGCGAGGACGTCGAAGCCGTCGGCCTCGCGCAGTCGGGCGATACCGAGGGTGTGGTCGAGTTCGGCGTCGGTGAGGATCACTCCGGCCACGGGTGTGTCGCGCGGTCCGGGCCCCGGGCGCAGTACGGGGCTGTCCTCGATCTGGTCGCCGATGTCGGGGGTCGCGTTGACGAGATACCAGCGGTCGTCGTCGGCGCGCAGGGCGAGTGAGGCATGGCGGCGGCGCCGGCGCGGGTGGGCGCGTGCCCCGGCGCAGCCGGGACACGCGCAGTTCCACTGGGGCAGTCCGCCGCCCGCCGCGGTGCCGAGCACCTCCAGCAGCATGGCGGTGGGGTCTACCGGTCGGTGAGGGCGTAGGCGGTGACCTCGAGCGCGGTCTCGACGACCATGAACTCGGGGGTCTGCCAGTTGATCGTGCCCTCGGTGGGCTGCCTGGGCTCCTGGGCCGTTTCCTGCGAGTCCTTCATGAGCCGTTGCCTGCCTTCCTGAGATGTGGGGGATCAGGGAGCGGGACCACTGAACGCGCTCATTCACGTGAATGGCCGACGTTCAGCCATGTGCGACAGCGTTACGTCTTGGTGCAACGCGGTCAATGGGTCGGACCGCATCTCATCGGACCACATCCCGATGCGCGCCGGGGGTCGTCCGCGCGTCAACTACCCGTGAGGGTGGCTTTCACCGGCGGGGTCGATCGCGATGACCAGCTCGGGGCGGTCCCACATCACCGCGGGCGGGTTCGCCGCCACCGTACCGACGCGTTCCGCGCCCACGCCTCGGTAGAAACCCTCGGCGGGCGGGTGCGACACCACACGTACGGAGCCGGCACCGGCCGCGCGCGCCTCGCCCTTCATGTGGTCGACCAGCCGCCGTCCGACACCGAGGCCCTGCGCGGCGTCGGCGACGAACATCAGGTCCAGCTCGGGCGGGGCGAGCAGCAGGGCGTAGAAGCCGAGGAGCCGGTCGTCCGGGGCGGTGGCGAGGAAGACCCGGTGGGTCTCGATGTAGTCGGGCCCCACGCGGTAGCCGGCGATCATGGGCGCGTAGGGGCCCTCGTAGGCGCTGGACGCCTGGATGAGCCTGGTCAGACGCTTGGCGTCGCGCGCGGTGGCCCGCCGGACGGACACGGCGGCCAGGGAGGGGCCCGCCGGGCGTCGGCCGGCGCCGGTAATACGCGGATTCATGCTGCGAGTATTACGCACCCGGCGCGGCGGCCCTGCGCCGGGCCCACCCGGCTCCGGTCGGCTCCGGTCGGACTGCCGGGGCGCTGCCCTGCTTGTACGGTCGAAAGGGAAGGCGGGGGCCGGCCGGACGAGAGGGAGCAGCCATGCTCGGCAGCAGCAAGGCGTTCAGCGGTTTCGCGGTGGACGACATCCCGAGGGCCCGTCTCTTCTACGCCGAGACGCTGGACCTGGACGTCACCGAGGCGAACGGCATGCTGCGGTTGCGCCTCGCGGGCGGGGCGGAGGTGCTTGTCTACCCGAAGCCGGACCATGTCCCCGCCACGTACACCATTCTGAACTTCCCGGTGGACGACATCGAGGGGGCCGTGGACGAGCTGGTCCGGCGGGGTGTGCGCTTCGAGCGCTATCCGGACATGGAGACCGACGCCAGGGGCATCTTCCGGCTCGGCGGCCCGTACATCGCGTGGTTCACGGACCCGGCGGGCAACATCCTGTCCGTACTCCAGGACCGCCCGGCCTGACGCCTGACCGGTGTTCCCGGCCCGGGCTTTGACGGGCACGTGCCGCCGCCGGGACGGGGGCGGGGGCGGAGGCCCAACGGGCGAAACCGGCGTGGTCACGGCCGTAGGCCGGGCCCGGCGAGCGAGACGACGGCGGACACCACCACCGGGCCTTACGCCCACACCAGGGACACGACCGCCCGGCCCCCGCCGCCGGGACCGAACCACCGGCGGAACCGGCATAGCCGCCGGAGGCCGGCCAAGACCACACCGGCGAGACGGCGGCACGCGCCGTCGGACCTGACGCCCACGCCAGGGGCATGACCGCCCCCCGCACCTGCCGGGCGGGGTCGGAGATGTCGGGGCACCGAAGCAGCCAGCGGAGCTGGCATAGCCGCCGGAGGCCGGCCGTGGCGGGCGCAACCGGCGAGACGGCGGCAGGCACCGCCCAGGCGGACGCCGGCGTCACGACCGCCGTCGCCGAAAGCACGCCCAGGGCGAACGCCAACGCCGGCGCCCCGACCGTCCCCGGCACCGCCACGATCGAAGACACGACCCCGACCAGCCCCGTCGTCGAAGGCACCGCCCAGGCGGACGCCAACGTCAGCATCAGCACCACGACCGCCGTCATCGGCGCCGCGACCGTCCCCGGCACCGACGTGGTCGTCGGTGGGGACGGTCACGCGTACGGGCCGCTCGACCCGCACGGCGCGTCGCCCGCCGGCGGCGGGCCGGAGCCGTCCAGCGGCGGCGGAGCTTCGACGGGGCGCTCGGCGACACTGCGGCCGACCCGCGCCGCCATCGCCACCGGTCACCGGCTCGACGTGGCGCCCGCGCAGCAACTCGCCCTCGTGCGGCCGGTGTTGAGCGATGACCGAGGCGGCAGCGCGGGCGTACGCGCGCTGGAGGGCGCGGGCCCTGCGGGCCGTACCTCGGCCGTGGTCCGGTACGCCGGTCACGTCACCCGGTGAGCGGCACCCCGCCGGTGATCCCCCTGGGCAGGCAGCACGTCCCCACGGAGGGTTTCTGACCGCCCAGCACATTGCGGGGCCACCCCGCAAGAGCGCGGCTCTGGCCGATCGCGGACGGGTGCGGCGACCCCAACTCGGCACCGGGCGAACATATTCAGCCATTGAGCATGCGCACGCAATTCGCGTGTACGACACATAAGACCTCGCCATCAACCCGGCGCGCGCACGGTAGTACCCACCGCTCATAGCATGCGCTCAACTGCCCTGCAAACGCCGGGTGTTCATGATGTGACCCCTCGCAACCCCCGGCATACACCCCCAAACCCCAGGCCCTTGGTGGGAGTTTCCGCCCGCATCGCGCGCCGAGCGCGCGCCGCTTCTCTTTGCAGCAAATCGCGCGCCGGGCACGGGCGAAGGCGCGGCGCGCCCCCGGCGGAGCAGCCCGCGCAGGGTCCCGGCACGTATGGCCGAGGTCCGGAAGTCGGCCTTGTGTACGAGGCGTACCCCGTCAACGATTCCATCCGTGCGGATCAACAGGTCCGCGACCGGCAAGGACCGGCCACGGACCGGCGCACGAACAGCGGCCCACACCCCACGGGGCCGTGCATTCCCCCCACCGATGGAGGATTTTCGTGACCTTCAAGCGTTTCTCCCCCCGCAGCGGCGTGTCCAGACGCGCTCGTGCCCTGGCCGTAACGACCGGTCTGGTGGCCGCCGTCGCGCTCGCCGTACCGTCCGCCGTGGCCGCCCCGGCTCCCGACACCAAGGTGACGGCGGCTCAGCTCGCCGACGCCAGTTCCGCCGTGCGCGGCGCGGACGTGGCCGGCACCGCGTGGTACACCGACAAGGCCACCGGCAAGATCGTCGTGACCGCCGACAGCACGGTCTCGGCGGCCGAGCTGGCCGAGGTCAGGTCCGCGCTCTCGGACTCCGAGGCCGGCCTGACGATCAAGCGCACCCCGGGCACGTTCACCCCGCTGATCGCCGGCGGCGAGGCCATCACCACCGGCGGCGCCCGCTGCTCGCTCGGCTTCAACGTGACCAACGGCAGCACGAATTACGCGATCACCGCCGGTCACTGCACCAACATCGGCAGCTCCTGGTCCATCGGCACTACCGCCGGTTCCAGCTTCCCGGGCAACGACTACGGGATCATCCAGCACTCGAACCCGTCGGCGGCGGACGGCAGGGTCTACCTGTACAACGGCTCGTACCAGGAGATCACCGGCGCGGGCAACCCCTCCGTGGGTCAGTCCGTGCAGCGCAGCGGCAGCACGACCGGTCTGCACGGCGGCTCGGTCACCGGTCTCAACGCGACCGTCAACTACGGCGCGGACGGTATCGTCTCCGGCCTCATCCAGACCAACGTCTGCGCCGAGCCCGGCGACAGCGGCGGCCCGCTCTTCGCCGGCACCACGGCGCTGGGCATCACGTCCGGCGGCAGCGGCAACTGCTCCTCCGGCGGCACCACGTTCTTCCAGCCGGTCACCGAAGCGCTGAGCGTCTACGGCGTTTCGATCATCTGAGGCGTCCGGCGGAGCTTCGAGGGTGACGACCCTCCGAGGTTCTGAAGGAGGCAGGGATACGTATCCCCGGCGGGCCGCGCTGCTCATCGCGCGGCCCGCCGTCGTACGTCCGGCCGGTTCACGGCCACACTCACGGCCGGTCGTCGCGGTCCCGGCCCACCAGGCCCGCCTCGTACGCCGCGATCGCCGCCTGCACCCGGTTCCGTACGCCCAACTTGGCCAGGATCGCGCTGACATGGGCCTTCACCGTGCCCTCGACCAGATGCAGCCGTCCGCCGATCTCGGCGTTGGACAGGCCCCCGCCGACCAGTGCCAGAACATCGTGCTCCCGCCCCGTCAGCCGCTCCGCCAACGGCCGGACCGCCGCCGCACCCGATCCGCCGGCCCGCAGCCCGGCGACGACACGGGCCGCGACCTTCGGTGAGAGATACGCGCCGCCCCCGGCCACCGCGTGCACGCCCGCCGGCAGCTCCCTGGGGTCGTCCGCCTTGAGCAGGAACCCGTCCGCCCCGCCGCTCAGCGCGCGGGCGATGAAGTCGTCCTCGCCGAAGGTCGTCAGCATGACCACCGCCGTGCCGGGCAGTTCGCGGTGGATCCCGTCGAGCGTCGGCATCCGGATGTCCAACAGGGCGACGTCCGGGCGGTGTTCGCGTACGGCGTCGACGGCCCGCACGCCCGTCCCTCGCCTCCGCGACGACAGCTCCAGGGCGGGCGCGCCCTCCTCGCTGGCGGTGTGGTCGGGGAGGGGGTCGGCGACGGCGTTACGGATGGCGCCGCGGCTGACGCCGTGGTCACGGGCGAGGGCCGCGATGGAGCGGCCTTCCGGGTACGCGGTGCGTACGTCGGCGGTCTGGGCGGCCGCCACGGCGGGGCGGCGCCCGCCCTTCGCGCCCTTGGCCTCGGCGGCCCGCAGCCGGTCGTAGGTCAGCTCCCGCTGGAGGTCGCGTTGGAGTTCGCCGGCGGCGGCGAGGGTCTGCACCATGAACTTCACCGTGGACAGCAGCTCTCCGGTGCGCGGGTGGCGGGCGGTGAGGTCCATCGCGGGGAACGCGCCGTCGTGGATGCGCACCGCGACCTGGTCGCGGTGGAGAACGTCAAGCACGTCGAGGATGTGCCGCCGGCCTCATCGAAGACGACCGGGTCCTGATGCCGGCCTCGGCCAGGACGAGGTTCTGCCGGGCGGTCGACTGCTGGTCGGTCGCGACCCGCTTCTCGACCAGGTTCGCCACCGTGGGCCCCTTCGGTGCGGAGGATCGGACCCTATCTGTCGTTAAACCCTGCACGGGTTCATTGGACGCGGCTTCTGCCTGTCGTCATTCGATCCTTTGACGACAGCATTGGTGTGTCCGCGCTGCCGTAGGCCGGGGTCGACAGGCTGCCGGGGAGTGCACAAGAGGGAGCGGTCAGACATGTGTCAGCGAGTTCAAGCCCTATTACCGTGGATATCAAACGGGTTTGCCTGTTCTGGGCAGTCTCCGGTCGCCGCGGTCCGTTGCTGCGGCTGATTCCGCAAAGGAGGAGAACCGCGGCCAAGGCAGCCACAGCCGCTCTCCCGCGACGCTTGTACGCGGATGCCGAGGCATCAACGGCTGCGGCACGCGGTGGCCCCTGGGCCCGAGTTCACTCTCCTCTCCCTTATGAAGAAAGGGCTGATCCACATGGCAGGCACCGTCATCGACGTGACCGACGCGGACTTCGAGGCGAAGGTGGTCAAGGGGGCCGGACCGGTACTGGCTGTCTTCCGCGCCGAGTGGTCCAGTGTGTGCCAGGCGCTGGACCCGGTACTGGTCGATGTCGCGAAGGAGTATTCCGGCCGTGTCACCATCGCCCGGCTCGACATCGACGAGAGCCCGGAGACGACACAGAAGTACAACATCACCGGCATCCCCACGCTCCATGTGTTCAAGGAGGGAAAGATCGTCGGCACCTGGATCGGACCCGCAAACAAGGCGAGGGTCGTCGCACTGATCACGCCGCACCTGTAGCCTGCGGCGCCCGACCGAACGCCTGAGCGGTCCGGTTCACTGTGCGTCCCCGCTTCCGTCGTCGTCCTCGTCCAACTCGGGCGTGTCCAGGTCGCGCAGCGGGCGCAGGATGCCGGCGGCCGGGACACTGGCGGTGAAGCTGTAGCGGCCGAGCAGGTTCAGGTTGCGGTGCTTGAGCGGGGAGAGCCGGGCGATGTCCTCGTCGCGGATCTCGTGGCCCTCGGCGCGGAGCTGGGCGACAAGGTGTGGACGGTACGCGGCGCGTACGTGAGCCTGGTCGCGGGCGCGCTGCTGATGGGGGTGTTCACCTTCTACTGCGGCGCCGGCGCGCGTATCAACGACCATGCCGTCCAGCGCCGGTGCTCGTGCAGTTCGTGGTGGTCGTCCTGGCGATGACGACGGTGACCGGCGAGTACGCGACGACCAGCGTGCGCGCGACGCTGCTGTGGGTGCCGGTCAGACACCGGGTCGAACCGGCCAAGGAAAGGCTCCACTACAGTTGGCTGTACTGGATCACCCTCGCCCTCCTGGTACCGGTCGCTCTCTGCTCCTGGTCGGCGCTGCCGCCCTGCCCGCCCACCCGGCACGGCCGCCTCGACATCCCGGGCGCGCTGCTGATGGCCGGGTCACTGGTGGCCCTGCTCACCGGTGTGACCAAAGCACCTTCCTGGGGCTGGACCTTGCCCGGATTCCTCGCACTGGAGGCAGTGGCCCTCACCGGTCCGGCCGTGTTCTGCGTCGTGGAGTCGCGCACCGAACACCCCCTGGTCCGGCTGCGGCTCGGCGGCCGTCCGGTCGCCGTCGTCTGTCTGGTGTCGTTCGTCATCGGTTACGCCACCAGCACGATTCACCTCACCGTACCCACCATCGCCGACGCGCCCCACGCCACCGGATACGGGCTGGAGGCCGGTGCCACCACCGCCGGACTGCTGCTGCTTCCCCTGGGTGTGGCGGCCTGCCTCAGCGCACCGCTGACCGGCCGACTGGAGCGGGCAGTGGGGGCCCGGAGCGTGATGCTGCTGTCCGGCATCGCCGTCATGGGCGCGTGCGGCGCCCTCTTCTCCGGCCGCCAGGGATCCGTCCCGCTCGCGATGTCCTCGGCGCTGATGGGCATCGGCATCGGCTGGGGCATGACCCAGGCGATGAACACCGTCGCCGCCGAGATCTCCGTGGAACGGGTCGCGAGCGTCACCGGCCTCGCCTTTGTCCTCAAGAGCGTCGGCGGCACACTAGGCGCCCAGGTCAGCGCCAGCGTCCTCGCCGGACACCCGCTGCCGGACCTGGCTCTTCCGGCCTGGTCCGGATTCACCACCGTGTTCGCGATCTCGACCGCGTTCGGTGCCGTCGCCATCGTGGTGAGCAGGATGCTGCCCTCGGCGAAACGTCCAGCACCGTCAGCGATCGGCACGGCAGCGGCCCGCGATCTCCCCGGAACACTGAACGGATGATCCTGACCCGCGGGGCTGCGGCCGGTGACGATCTGCCGGGGTGCTGACGGTGCTCTTTCTGCTGCTCTCTGACTGGCCGTCAGGTGCTGCGACGGCGCGACGCGTAGCAGTCCGCGGTGGCCCCGGCCCCGTCCTCAGCCGCTGTCCGGCCCTGGCACGACGTCCTTGGAGATCAACCGGGAGTCGGTGTAGCAGAGCCGGTAGACGTCCACCTGGTCGAGCAGGCTGCCGCTGGAGCGGTAGAACGCGCAGGTGGCCCCGGCGGGCCGGGGCCGGTCCTTGGCGGAGTCGGAGACGTACGGGAACTGCCGCGCCGGGAGGACGTTCGCGAACTCGGCGCGGTCCTGGCCCACTTGGAGCTGGGCGTAGTCGGCCGGCCGTAGCACGCAGGTCGCCAACTGGACGCCGGCGTAGGCGGCGGACCCCAGGATGACGAGCCCGAATCCGCCGGGCACCACGAACGCGGCGGCGAACCGCAGCCTGGCCCTGCGCCGGGCGGTGGTGAGTTGGCGTACCGACTCCGAGGACGATTCCGAGCCGGGCTCGGGCTCGGGCTCCTGCTCCGCGTTCCTCGGCCGGTCCTGGCTCACCCGGTCCGGCAGCGTCGCGACGACCTCGAACCCGTTCCCGTACGGCACCGCCCGCAGCGTCCCGCCGACCACACGTACGCGCTCCCGCAGCCCCGTCAGCCCCCGCCCGCCGGACTCGGGCCCTGACGGCGTCAACCGCCCTGCCAACGGAGCCGAGTTGGTCACCCGTATCCCGGTCACCCCGCCCTTGTGCGTGATCCGCACCCGTACCGCTCCCCCGGGCGCGTGCTTGGCCGCGTTGGTCAGGGACTCCTGCACCACCCGGTGGACCGCCCGGTCGACGAGCGGTGAGAGGCCGGGAGGTGCCGGGGTGCCGTCGCGGCGCAGATCCACCGTGACGCCGGACTCCCGTGCCCGGCCCACCAGTTGCTCGACGGACTCGGCCGGCGGCGTGGTGCCGGCGGTGGCCCGGTCCCCCTCGTCGTCGCGCAACACCCCGACGGTGTCGCGCAGATGACCGACGGCGTCCGACACGGCGGCCCGCAGCGCGCCCAGGTCCTCCCGGTCCTGGCCGGTCAGCGTGGGCGAGAGTTCCAGGGCGCCGGCCCGCAGGGCGATCAGGCTCAGCTCGTGTCCGAGCGAGTCGTGCATGTCGGCGGCGATCCGGTTCCGTTCGCGCAACCGGGCCTGTTCGGCGACGAGCCGCTGCTGGCGCTCCAGGAGTTGTGCCCGCTGCCAGCCGCCGCGTACGAACGCGAGCTGGGCCTGCCAGTAGCGGCCGAACAGCCAGGGCACCAGCAGCGCCAGGGGAAAGGCCGTCAGCGTGTAGTACCACCACACCGCACCCCCGCCGAGCGCGGCGGTGAGCGCCAAGTCGACCGCGAGGCAGGCGCCGAACACCGGCAGCGCGCGGCGGGGTGTGGTCGGTCCGGTGCCCAGGAGGTACGCGGAGACGGCCAGCGCGACGATGTAGGCGTTGGCCGGTGTGACGGGGTGGGCGAGGCCGAGCGCGCACAGCGCGTTGACGGCGAACACGGCGGCCACCGGCCACCGGCGACCGCCCGGGATGGCGACCGCGAGCACGAGCAGCGGGAGCGCCAGTTCCAGCGCGACGGAGGAGTCGGGGTGGCCCACGAACCAGACGAGCGCGATCCAGGCCAGCGCCGGCCACAGGGCGATGTCGCGCACGACGGGCCCCACCACCGTCCGCGCCTCACTCTTCACGCCCCACCACCGCACCGTTCGAGGCTGTCGAAGCCGTAGATCGAGGGCGGTCACGGCCGGCGTCCGATTCCTTCAAGACCGGCCCGCCGACCTGCGCCTACGTTGGTCCCATGACTCTACGACTCGACGTGATCGGCATCGTCACCTCCGACATGGCGGCCTCGCTCGCCTTCTACCGCAGGCTCGGCCTGGACATCCCCACCGACGCGGACTCCGCTCCCCATGTGGAGGCCGCCCTCCCCGGCGGGCTCCGGCTGGCCTGGGACACGGAGGACGTCATGCGCTCCTTCGACCCCGACTGGACCCCACCGTCCAACGGTGACCGGATCGGCCTGAACTTCCTCTGCGACAGCCCCGCCGATGTCGACGCGGTCTACGCGGAGCTGACCGGCGCCGGGTACCGCGGCCACCTCAAGCCCTGGGACGCGACCTGGGGCCAGCGTTACGCGGTCGTGCTCGACCCGGACGGCTGCGGCGTCTCCTTCTTCGCCAACGCCGCATAGGCGCCGAGCGTCAGACCGGTCAGATCGCGTGTCTCCCTGGCGAGATGCGCCTGGTCGGCGCAGCCCGCGGCGACGGCGGCCTCCGCGTAAGGCACCGACGCCCGTACGAGCGCGAGCGCGCGCTGGAGCCGCAGCACGCGGGCCAGGGTCTTGGGACCGTAACCGAAGGCGTCCAGCGAGCGTCGGTGCAGCGTGCGGGTGCCGAGGCCGACCGTCTCGGCGACGGAGGCGACCGTGCGGCCCGCGTCGAGCCCGTCCACGACGGCGCGCAGCAGCGGGTCGGGCGGTCCGGTGCGGGCGACGCGCCGCAGCGCCGCCGATTCCAGCGCGGCGACCGGGTCGGTGGCGGCGGCGACGCGCTCGGCGATCTCGCGCGCCTCGGGGCCCGGCCACAGGTCGGCGAGGTCCACGCGCCGGTCGCGCAGTTCGTACGCCGGTACGCCCAGGAGCGCGGGCGCGACGCCGGGCGCGAAGCGGACCCCGACCGCATCGGCGAAACCGCCGCCAGCACCGGAGGCGCCCCGCGGCTCCGGCGTGAACGCGTGCGTGTCGGGTCCGGCGACGCTCAGCCGGCCGCCGATCCAGAGCAGATCCATGCAGCCGTCCGGCAGGACGGGATAGACGGGGCCGTCGTCCCGTTCCGGCGCTGTCCGCGTCCATACGACGACGCCCTCGACGTGCGACGCCCGTTCCCTGTACACACCACCAGGTTAAAGCCCTCGCGGTTCAAGGACGCGGCCTACGGCTTCTGCTCCTTGTCGCGGTTCGAGTGGAACCGGGACTTCAGATCGTCCGGCGGCAGGAAGCGGGACCATCTCTCCGGGAACTCCGACGGCATGTCCGGGTCGGGGCCGTACTCGCTGTCGTCCGTCTCCGCCGACCGCGCCTCCATCCGGGCCACCAGCTCCGCCGCCTGGGCCGCGCGCAGCCGGTCGTTGGCCGCGCGTGCCGCCGCCGTGGAGACGGACGGCCAGACCCGGTCGATGGCCGCGTTGACCGCCGCGCCGACCAGGACCGCGAAGGCCGAGATCCCGATCCACAGCAGGACCGCGATGGGGGCGGCGAGCGACCCGTAGATGGTGGGGCCCTCGACCGTACTGGTGAGATAGATCCGCAGCAGGAAGCTGCCGAAGACCCACATGGCGAGGGCGACGAGCGCGCCCGGCACATCCTCTATCCACGGCGACCGCGCGGGCACGGACACGTGGTAGAGCGTGGTCAGGAAGGCGACGGAGAGCAGGATCACCACCGGCCAGTACAGGACGCTGGCGACCTCCGTGCCCCACGGGATGATGTCGACCACCCTGTCGGGCCCCACCACCGCCAGCGGCAGCACCACGGCGCCGATGAGCAGCGCCACGATGTAGAGGAGGAAGGCGAGCAGCCGGGTGGCGACGATGCCGCGGCGGCCGTCGAGTCCGTACATCACGGTGATCGTGTCGATGAACACGTTCACCGCCCGTGAGCCCGACCAGAGGGCGATGGCGAAACCGATGGAGATGAGATCGGGGCGTCCGCCGTGTGTGACGTCCGACAGGAGCGGTTTCGCGATCTGGTCGACGCCGCGGTCGGAGAGGACCGTGGCGACCGCGGTGAGGATGTTCTCCTCGATCGAGGCGACGGTGGTGGTGTTGGTCCAGTCGTCTATGTACCCGAGCAGGCCGATGAGACCGAGCAGCAACGGCGGCAGGGAGAGCAGCGTGAAGAACGCGGCCTCCGCGGCGAGACCGAGGATCCGGTACTCGATGCACGAGTTGACCGTGTCTTTCACCAGCAGCCAGGCCATCTTCCGCATGGAGACGTCGCGGTAGAGGGCACGGGCCCGGCGGAGTCGCCCCGATGGCCGCTCGGGTGTTTCATTTGCTGCCTGCACCTCCTTACCGTAGCGGCATGACTGCCAGCACCCACACAGTGACCAACCAGGTTCCGCCCCTGGTGGGATACGACGTCTTCACCGGCGACCGGGCCCTCGCGGAAGGTCTGGAGCGGCACTCCTCCCCCGAAGTCCTCGCCGAGGCACGGTCGGAGCTGTCCGCGCTCGGTGTCGAGGCCGGTTCGGCGCGGGCGCAGGAGTGGGGGACCCAGGCCAACGAGAACCCGCCGAAGCTGCGTACCCACGACCGGTACGGGAACCGGATCGACGAGGTCGAGTTCCATCCGGCGTGGCATCAACTCCTGGACCGGGCGGTGTCGGCGGGGCTGACGGACGCCTGGGGCAGGCCGGACGGGCATCTGCGCCGGGCCGCCGGGTTCTATGTGTGGACGCAGGCGGAGGCCGGGCACGGCTGTCCGCTGTCCATGACGCACGCGGCGGTGCCCGCGCTGCGGGCCGAGCCTGACCTGGCCGCCGAGTGGGAGCCCCGGCTCACCTCGCACCGGTACGACCCCGGTCTGCGGCCGTCCGCCGAGAAGGCCGGCGCGCTGTTCGGGATGGGTATGACGGAGAAGCAGGGCGGCAGCGACGTACGGGCGAACACCACGGCCGCGAGGCCGCTGGACGCCGACGGCGAGTATCTGCTCACCGGGCACAAGTGGTTCTGCTCCGCGCCGATGTGCGACGGGTTCCTGGTGCTGGCGCAGGCGCCGGCCGGGCTGACGTGCTTCCTCGTGCCCCGCGTACTGCCGGACGGCACGCGCAACGTGTTCCTGATCCAGCGGCTGAAGGACAAGCTGGGCAACCGGTCGAACGCGTCGAGCGAGGTGGAGTTCGACGGTACGTGGGCCCGCCGGGTCGGCGAGGAGGGGCGCGGGGTGCGCACCATCATCGAGATGGTGGCGGCGACGCGGGTGGACTGTGTGCTCGGATCGGCGGCGCTGATGCGGCAGTCGGTGGCGCAGGCGGTCCATCATGCCGCTCATCGCAGCGCGTTCGGGGGCGAGTTGATCGACAAGCCGCTGATGCGCAACGTACTGGCCGATCTGGCGCTGGAGTCGGAGGCGGCGACGACGCTGGCGCTGCGGCTGGCGGCGGCGCAGGACGCCGTGCAGAGCACGGGCTCGGAGAGCGAGCGGGCGTTTCTGCGGCTCGCGGTGCCGACGGCCAAGTACTGGGTGACGAAGCGGTGTACGCCGGTGGCGGCCGAGGCGCTGGAGTGTCTGGGCGGCAACGGTTACGTCGAGGAGTCGGGCATGCCCCGGCTGCTGCGCGAGTCGCCGCTCAACTCGATCTGGGAGGGCTCGGGGAATGTCCAGGCGCTCGACGTGCTGCGAGCGCTCCAGCGGGAGCCCGAGGCGCTGAACGCGTTCCTGAAGGAGGTGGGCAAGGCGCGCGGCGCGGACCACCGGCTGGACGGGGCGATCAAGGACCTGCTGGCCGAACTCGCCGATCTGGACGGCGTGGAGGCCCGTGCGCGGCGGCTGGTGGAGCGGATGGCGCTGGTGCTCCAAGGGTCGCTGCTGGTGCGGTGGGCGCCGTCGGCGGTCGCGGACGCGTTCTGCGCGTCGCGGCTCGGCGGGGACTGGGGTACGGCCTTCGGCACGCTGCCGCACAGCCTGGACCTGGAGTCGGTGGTGACGCGGGCGCGGGCGGTCGGCTGAGGCCGGTGACGGTGCCGGTGCCGGGGGCTGGGGGGGGTGGTGACGGTGACGGTGACGGTGACGGGCGCCAGGGGCGGGCGCCCGACACCCCCTGATAGGGCCGAGGGTGGTGCTGCGCCGACACGGCACCACCCACGACTTGATGTCACCTTCACGTATCGGGGCGTCAGTTGGCCAGGGTTGCAAGTGGTTGCAGAACATCCGGACTGCCGGCCCGCGAAGGAGCGTGCCCATCTACACGTTACGTCTGACGACGTGTCTGCCCAGACTTCGCAGAATCGATTAAGCGCCATGCGCCGCCGGGGGGTCCGATGAAGAACACACCGCTCGATCTGTCACGCCTCGCCGCGATGGACGGCCGGCACGCGACACGGCTGCTCCAGCGGATCCGCGAGGCGGCGCTGGCCGGTGACCGGCCGCCGATGGCGCCGCGCCCCGTCATCGAGGCGTCGTGGCAGCGGATGCGGCGGCTGGGCGTCAGCCCCGACCGGCAGACCGGTTCGGTCGTGATGACGACGGAGGAGCTCGAGTACCGGCGCCGTACATCGGCCCTCACCGAGGTGGTACGCGGCGTCTGCGACAGGCTGACCGGCGTTGTCGACACGGCGCTGCAGATCCTGGTGGTCTCCGACGAACAGGGCCGGATCCTGTGGCGCGCGGGCAGCTCCAAGGTGATGCGGCAGGCCGACGACATCCGTCTGGAGGAGGGCGCGGCCTGGTCGGAGCAGGTCACGGGCACCAACGCCATCGGTACGGCGCTGGCCGCCAGGGCCCCGGTGCAGGTCCACTCGGCCGAGCACTTCGTGCGGACCCTGACCCGGTGGACCTGCGCGGCGGCGCCGGTGCACGACCCGCGCGACGGGCGGCTGCTGGGTGTGGTCGATGTGAGCGGCCCGGCGACGGGTTTCCATCCGACGACGCTGGCGCTGGTGACCGCGATCGCCAGGCTCGCCGAGAACGAGCTGCGGGAGCGGCATCTGCGGGCCGTGGAGCGGCTGCGCTCGATCGTGTCGCCGATCCTGTGCCGGATGGGCGGACGGGCCGTGGCCGTCGACACACACGGCTGGACGGCGGCCGTGACGGGGATGGCGCCGGTCGACCGGCTGCCGTTGCCCAAGTCCGTACGGCCGGGGCGGCTCTGGCTGCCGGCGCTCGGCATGTGCACCGTCGAGCCGCTGCCGGGCGGCTGGCTGCTGACCGTGGAGGAGGAGCCGCCGCCGGACGCGCCGAGCAAGGTGGTGCTGGATCTGAGCCGACCCCGGAGCTGGTCCGTGACGGTCTCGGGGGCGGCGGGAAGCTGGGCGCAGGAGCTGACACCGCGCCACGCGGAGCTGCTGTACGTACTGGCCGTGCACCGGGCGGGCCGGAGCGCGGCACAACTGGCGGCCGACGTCTTCGGGGACCCGACGCGCACGGTGACGGTGCGGGCCGAGATGTCGCGGGTGCGCCGTCATCTGGCGGGGGTGCTGGCCCACCGGCCGTACCGCTTCAAGGAGGAGGTCGAGGTGACGGTCGTACGCCCGGAACACCCGACGGACCTGCTCCCCCACTCGACGGCCCCGGCGGTGACGGAGGGCCGGACCACGCGTTGAACACGCCCCGCCACAGGTGCCGGGCTCGGGCGGTTTTGGCCGCACGAAAGCCGCATGATTCCCTGGCGACCATGAGCATCACTGTGACCACCTGGTCCCTGGAACAGACCTCCCCGGCCGATCTGCGGCCGGCCGCCGCGCCGGAGGGAGACGTACGGATCGTGCGGTCCGAGGTCCCCTCGGCGGAGTTCAGCCGGTTCCTCTACACCGCCGTCGGCGGTGACATCCGCTGGACCGACCGCCTCTCCCTGTCGTACGAGGAGTGGCACGAGGCCGTCTCCGGGCCGGGCGTCGAGACCTGGGTGGCGTACGAGAGGGGCACCCCGGCCGGCTATCTGGAGCTGGCCGCGCAGGACGACGGCACGGTCGAGATCGTGTACTTCGGACTGATCCCGGCCTTCCGGGGCCGCCGTATCGGCGGGCACCTGCTGTCGTACGGGGTGGCCCGCGCCTGGGACATGGCGGACCGCCGCCCGGAGCGCACACCGACGAAGCGGGTCTGGCTGCACACCTGCTCCAAGGACGGAGAGCACGCGATGGACAACTACCTGCGGCGTGGCTTCACCCTCTTCGACACGAAGGTGGAAGACGAGCCGGAGTAGGACCGCAACTGGGCCGCACACCCGCGCACGCAGCCCGCCTGCGGCTCGGCTCATCAAAGATCCCAGTGCACGCCTTGCCCGTCAGGCATCACATAGCTGACGGTCTGCTTGTGCGGTGTCGCCTTGATGGTGAACCACTCACGCCGTGGCCTGTGGAGACTCAGCCAGTGCTCGTACGCCTTCTCGATCGGCGCCCAGAGGTCCCGAGGACCGCGCGTGAGGACCGTGGGGGCGCCGGGCTCCGGGCCGCGATCCGCGACGCGCGCGTAGGAGCCGTCCTGCGGGTCGAAGAGGACGGTCACATGCCCGCCGTCGGGTCCCCGGTGATAGTCGCGCACAGTTGTCGCGGACATGTGCAGTTCGGCGAAGAACGAGAAGGTCCAGTCGTCCAGAACGCTTCCGGACAGATTCGAGTCGCGGTGCGCTCCATCCATTCGTTCAGGGATCTTCGCCGTCTCTTCCGGACCGGACAGGAGGGGCATGAACGCTGCCGGGGTGTGCATGATCCGCCCGGCGGCCGTCCCGTCAGGGAGTGTCTGAAGCCGGGCGATCATGCCTCCGGCCAGGGCTCCCTTGATCGGTACGACCATGAGCCCGCCCGGCGCGCACTGGTCGAACCACGCCGTGGGGATACGCCGCACCGAGCAGGTCGCGATGACGCGGTCGAAAGGGGCTCGGCCCGGGACACCCTCCACCCCGTCCGCGCACCTGACGTCGGGGGCCGGCCCCAGTGCGTCGAGCCGGGTCCTGGCCGTGGTCGTGAGACGTCTTGAGTTGTCCACGGTGGTGACGGACCCCCCGCCCACCAGTCGGCACAACAGTGCGGCGTTGTATCCGGTGCCGGTCCCGATCTCCATCACACGGTGGCCCGGCCGTACGTCCAGCGCGTCGAGCATGTCAGCCATGAGGCTCGGGGCGGTCGAGGACGAGGTAGGCACTCCGCTCACGCCTTGCGGCCCGGCGTCCTCCGCGTGCACTCCGTCCACCTCGGTGATGAGCGAGTCGTCCGAGTACACCTGCGCCAACCAGGCGTCGGCGTCCGGCGCCGTGCTGCTCCAGGGTGTGAACCGGTCCCCGTCTCTTCGATAGAAGACCGGGACGAAGGGATGACGCGGCACATTCAGGAACACTTCGGCCAGCCGGGCCGACAGCACGGCGCTCCCCCGTTCCATGCTCCGGACCAGGCCGATACGCGCTTCCAGGAGCCGCCCGCTGTCTTCCGATGGAGCTGTCACGTCTCCCCTTCCACATCGGCAACTGGGCGCCCGACACCCTATCTCACATAGCGGGACCCACCCGTCCACATCGTGGATCGTGGTGGACTGCCCTCAGATCCGCGTGCCAGGCTTCGCCCCATGTCTACGTCTGGAATTGCCTTGGTGAGTCGGCGGCACGTCGATCTCGGCCGCATGTCCAGCGCCATCTGTCGGGCGAGCTGAGCACCACAGCCCCCGCCGCTCTCCCCCGCTCGCTCCGCTCGCATCCTCTCTGCGCACCGCTGCGCCCGTCAGCCCACGTGTGCAGGTCAGAGCCGCCCTCCGTAGTCCCGAAGGACGTATTCAGCCATGGCTGCCACCCCTGAGAAGCCCGCTGCCGCCACGCCCCGCCGCAAGGTGAGCCGTCACCGCGGCGAGGGACAGTGGGCCGTGGGTCACTTCACTCCGCTCAACGCCAACGAGCAGGCCAAGAAGGACGACGACGGTCTCAATGTGCGGACACGCATTGAGACGATCTACTCCAAGGCCGGATTCGACTCCATCGACCCCGCCGACCTGCGGGGACGGATGCGCTGGTGGGGGCTGTATACCCAGCGCAAGCCCGGTATCGACGGTGGCAAGACCGCGATCCTGGAGCCGGAGGAGCTGGACGACAAATACTTCATGCTGCGGGTACGGATCGACGGCGGACGGCTGACCACCGAGCAGTTGCGGGTCATCGGCCAGATCTCGCACGAGTTCGGCCGGGACACCGCCGACATCACCGACCGGCAGAACATCCAACTGCACTGGATCCGGATCGAGGACGTCCCCGAGATATGGCGCCGGCTGGAGGACGTCGGTCTGTCGACCACCGAGGCGTGCGGTGACACGCCCCGTGTGATCCTCGGGTCACCGGTCGCGGGCGTGGCCGAGAACGAGATCATCGACGGCACCCCGGCGATCGACGAGATCAACGACCGGTTCATCGGCACCAAGGAGTTCTCGAACCTCCCGCGTAAATTCAAGACGGCCGTCTCAGGATCGCCGCTGCTCGACGTCGCGCACGAGATCAACGACATCGCCTTCGTCGGTGTCGAGCACCCCGACCACGGCCCCGGCTTCGACCTGTGGGTCGGCGGCGGTCTGTCGACCAACCCCAAGATCGGCCAACGGCTCGGCGCCTGGGTCCCGTTGGACGAGGTCGCCGACGTATGGGCCGGAGTGATCGGGATCTTCCGGGACTACGGCTACCGCCGGCTGCGTACCCGCGCCCGGCTGAAGTTCCTTCTCGCCGACTGGGGCGCCGACAAGTTCCGCCAGATCCTTCAGGACGAGTATCTGAAGCGGACGCTTGTCGACGGTCCCGCGCCGGAGCGGCCCGTGGCGGAGTGGCGTGACCACGTCGGGGTGCACCGTCAGAAGGACGGCCGTTTCTACGTCGGCTTCGCGCCGCGCGTCGGCCGGGTCGACGGCCCGACCCTGAAGAAGATCGCGGATCTCGCCGAGGCGCACGGCTCCGGCCGGGTGCGGACCACCGTCGAGCAGAAGATGATCGTGCTCGATGTGGCCGAGGACCAGGTCGACTCGCTCGTCGCGGGCCTGGAATCGCTCGATCTGCGGGTCAAGCCGTCGCCGTTCCGGCGCGGCACGATGGCCTGCACCGGTATCGAGTTCTGCAAGCTGGCGATCGTCGAGACCAAGGCGCGCGGCGCCTCGCTGATCGATGAACTCGAGGCCCGTATCCCCGACTTCGACCAGCCGATCACCGTCAACGTCAACGGCTGCCCCAACGCCTGCGCCCGGATCCAGGTCGCGGACATCGGCCTCAAGGGCCAGTTGATGCTCGACGGCGACGGCAATCAGGTCGAGGGCTACCAGGTGCACCTCGGTGGCGCGCTCGGTCTGGAGCCCGCGTTCGGCCGTAAGGTGCGCGGTCTGAAAGTCACCGCCGCCGACCTCCCCGACTATGTCGAGCGAGTTCTGACGCGCTTTCAGAAGGAGCGCGAGGCCGACGAGCGCTTCGCCACCTGGGCGGCCCGCGCGTCCGAGGAGGCGCTGTCGTGAGCGAGCGCGCCGCCCCGTTCTACTGCCCCTACTGCGGTGACGAGGACCTGCGCCCGAACGAACAGGGCCACGGCGCCTGGGAATGCGGGGCCTGCAACCGGGCCTTCCAACTGAAGTTCCTCGGGCTGCTGACCCGTGGGCTGGCGAAGGACGACGCGACGGACGACGGAGGGGTACGGATATGACGGCTCTGACGCAGACCACGGAGAGCGACAGCCAGAAGCACGCCGAACTCAAGGAACTCGCCGAACGCGCGGGCCGCGAACTCGAGGACGCCACCGCCCTGGAGATCCTGACCTGGGCCACCACCACCTTCGGCGCGCGCTTCTGCGTCACCTCCTCCATGGAGGACGCGGTGGTCGCCCATCTCGCCTCCCGCGCGCTGCCCGGCGTCGACGTGGTCTTCCTCGACACCGGCTACCACTTCCCCGAGACGATCGGCACCCGCGACGCCGTCGCCGCCGTGATGGACGTCAACGTCATCACGCTCACCCCGCGCCGCACGGTGGCCGAACAGGACGCCGAGCACGGCCCGAAGCTGCACGACCGCGACCCCGACCTGTGCTGCGCCCTGCGGAAGGTCAAGCCCCTCGAAGAGGGCCTGACGGCGTACGACGCCTGGGCGACGGGGCTGCGCCGCGACGAGTCGCCGACCCGCGCGAACACCCCGGTCGTCGGCTGGGACGACAAGCGCCGCAAGGTCAAGGTCTCGCCGATCGCCCGCTGGACGCAGGAGGACGTGGAAGCGTACGTCGCCGAACACGGCGTCCTCACCAACCCGTTGCTCCAGGACGGTTACGCCTCCGTCGGCTGCGCGCCGTGCACCCGACGTGTGCTGGCCGGCGAGGACGCCCGCGCCGGCCGCTGGGCGGGCAACTCCAAGACCGAATGCGGGCTGCACTGATGAGCGCGACGAGCACGGCGAACGCGACGAACGCCACCGAGCAGGGCGCGACGGTCTGGCTCACCGGTCTGCCCAGCGCGGGCAAGACCACCATCGCCGTCGAACTGGCGGACCGACTGCGCGCCGAAGGCCACCGCGTGGAGGTCCTGGACGGCGACGAGATCCGCGAATTCCTCTCCGCGGGCCTCGGCTTCAGCCGCGAGGACCGGCACACCAACGTGCAGCGGATCGGCTTCGTCGCCGAACTGCTCGCGTCGAACGGCGTCAAGGCGCTGGTGCCGGTCATCGCGCCGTACACCGACAGCCGAGAGGCGGTGCGCAAGCGCCACCAGAGCGAGGGCAGCGCGTATCTGGAGGTGCATGTCGCGACTCCGGTCGAGGTGTGCTCCGTACGGGACGTGAAGGGCCTGTACGCGAAGCAGGCGGCGGGCGAGATCAGCGGTCTCACCGGCGTCGACGACCCCTACGAGGCCCCCGAGGAGCCCGATCTGCGGATCGAGTCGCACACGCAGTCCGTGCAGGAGTCCGCGGCGGCGCTTCACGCGCTGCTCACCGAGAGGGGTCTGGCCTGATGACGACCACCGTCGCATCCGTCACCGAGGGCACCGAAGGCACCGAGGGCTCCGGCGGCAGCGTGGCGCCGTACGCCCTCACCCACCTGGACGCTCTGGAGTCGGAGGGTGTGCATATCTTCCGTGAGGTGGCGGGTGAGTTCGAGCGGCCGGTGATTCTGTTCTCCGGTGGCAAGGACTCCATCGTGATGCTGCATCTGGCGTTGAAGGCGTTCGCGCCGGCGCCGGTGCCGTTCACGCTGCTGCATGTGGACACGGGTCACAACTTCCCGGA
Source organism: Streptomyces sp. NBC_01506 (assembly GCF_045040295.1). Classification (NCBI taxonomy): domain Bacteria; kingdom Bacillati; phylum Actinomycetota; class Actinomycetes; order Kitasatosporales; family Streptomycetaceae; genus Streptomyces; species Streptomyces sp. NBC_01506. The sequence continues at coordinate 1,694,342 of NZ_CP109422.1, forward strand.
GGTGCTGGCTTATCGGGACCGTACGGTGGCCGAGCACGGGCTGCGGCTGCATGTGGCGTCCGTGCAGGAGTACATCGACGCGGGGACGCTGCGCGAGCGTCCGGACGGCACGCGTAACCCGCTTCAGACGGTGCCGCTGACGGACAGGATCCGGGCGGAGCGGTTCGACGCGGTCTTCGGCGGCGGGCGGCGTGACGAGGAGAAGGCGCGGGCGAAGGAGCGGGTGTTCTCGCTGCGTGATGAGTTCTCGCAGTGGGATCCGCGGCGGCAGCGCCCGGAGCTGTGGCAGCTCTACAACGGGCGGCACGCGCCGGGTGAGCATGTGCGGGTCTTCCCGCTGTCCAACTGGACCGAGCTGGATGTGTGGCAGTACATCGCCCGGGAGGGCATCGAGCTGCCGGAGATCTACTTCGCGCACGAGCGTGAGGTCTTCGACCGCCACGGCATGTGGCTGACGGCGGGTGACTGGGGCGGTCCGAAGGACGGCGAGGTGGTGGAGAAACGGCGCGTGCGCTACCGCACCGTCGGCGACATGTCCTGCACCGGCGCCGTCGACTCCGAGGCCACCACGCTGGACGCCGTCATCACGGAGATCACCGCGTCCCGCCTCACCGAGCGCGGCGCGTCCCGCGCCGACGACAAGATGTCCGAGGCCGCCATGGAAGACCGCAAGCGCGAGGGGTACTTCTAAACATGACGACCAACGGGCATACGGCAACCGAGCAGTTGGCCGAGCAGTTGTCGACCACCACCCTGCTGCGCTTCGCCACCGCCGGTTCCGTGGACGACGGCAAGTCCACCCTGGTGGGCCGGCTCCTGCACGACTCGAAGTCCGTGCTCACCGACCAGTTGGAGGCCGTCGAGCGCGCCTCGCTCGGACGCGGCCAGGACACCCCCGACCTCGCGCTGCTGACGGACGGGCTGCGCGCCGAGCGCGAGCAGGGCATCACCATCGATGTCGCGTACCGCTACTTCGCCACCCCCCGGCGCCGGTTCATCCTCGCCGACACCCCCGGTCATGTGCAGTACACCCGCAACATGGTCACCGGCGCCTCCACCGCCGAACTCGCCGTCGTCCTGGTCGACGCACGCAACGGAGTGGTCGAACAGACCCGCCGCCACGCGGCCGTCGCGGCCCTGCTCCGCGTCCCGCACGTGGTGCTCGCCGTCAACAAGATGGACCTCGTGGAGTACGCGGAGCCCGTGTTCGCCGCGATCGCCGAGGAGTTCACCGCGTACGCCGCCTCGCTGGGCGTCCCGGAGGTGACCGCGATCCCGATCTCGGCGCTGGCCGGGGACAACGTGGTGGAGCCTTCGGCGAACATGGACTGGTACGGCGGGCCGACCGTCCTGGAGCATCTGGAGACCGTCGCCGTCAGCCACGACCTGTCCGGCTGCCCGGCCCGCTTCCCCGTCCAGTACGTCATCCGGCCGCAGAGCGCCGAACACCCCGACTACCGGGGCTACGCGGGCCAGATCGCCTCCGGTGTGCTGCGCGTCGGCGAGTCGGTGACCGTGCTGCCCTCGGGCCGTACGAGCACCATCGAGGGCATCGACGCGCTCGGCAGAGCCGTCGACATCGCGTGGGCGCCGCAGTCGGTGACGATCCGGCTCAGCGACGACGTGGACGTCTCGCGCGGCGATCTGATCGCGCCCAGCTCCGGCGTCCCCGCCAGTACGCAGGACGTCGAGGCGACCGTCTGCCATGTCGCGGACAGGCCGCTCACCGTAGGGCAGCGGGTGCTGCTCAAGCACACCACCCGCACGGTCAAGGCGATCGTGAAGGAGATCCCGTCCCGGCTCACGCTGGACGACCTCTCCCAGCACGAGGCGCCGGGACAGCTCGTCGCCAACGACATCGGCCGGGTCGTCGTCCGTACGGCGGAGCCGCTGGCGCTCGACGCGTACCGCGACTCGCGCCGTACCGGCTCCTTCATCCTGATCGACCCGGCCGACGGCACCACGCTGTCGGCCGGCATGGCGGGCGACTCGTTCGCCGCCGAACCGCCGCCCGCCCCGGCGGCGGACACCACCGCCGACGACGAGGGCTGGGACTTCTGATGCCCGTGGACGCATACGCGACGTTCGCGAAGGAGGGCGGCCGGGTCGGCAGCGGCGCCCTCGGCGCGGGGACGGGCGGGGTGGCGCGATGTGCGCGCTGACGTACGCGCACCGCACGCGCGCCCAGAGCACCCGCGAGACCGCCGTGTCACCGGCTGTCGTGTCACCGGCCGCCGTGTCACCGGCTGTCGTGTCACCGACCGCCGTCTCGCTGTCCGCCGTGTCACGCCCGCCGCATCTGTTCCGCCGAAAACCTGCCGACTTCCCGGCCACGCCGCCTCGTCACCGAGGGACGTGAGCACGGGCCGACGAGAGGAACACCTCCCGTGCCAGCCACCCGTACCACCCCACGCCACCGGCGTACCATCGCCGCGGTCGCGGTCCTGCCCCTCCTCGCCGTGGTGCTCGGCGCCTGCGGTTACGGCTCCGACAGCGAGAAGGACGACAAGGTCGCCCCCGCCGCCAACGGCGAGAAGATAGGCGGCCTGGACGAGGTGAAGATCGGCTACTTCGCCAACATCACGCACGCCACCGCGCTGGTCGGTCTCCAAGAGGGCCTGATCCAGAAGGAGTTGGGCGGCACCAAGATCAAGCCGCAGGTCTTCAACGCGGGCCCCTCGGAGATCGAGGCGCTGAACGCGGGCGCGATCGACATCGGCTGGATCGGTCCATCGCCCTCGATCAACGGCTACACGAAGTCGAAGGGCGAGAACCTGCGGATCATCTCCGGCTCGGCGTCCGGCGGTGTCTCGCTCGTCGTCAACCCGGACAAGATCAAGTCCCTGGACGATCTCGAGGGCAAGCGCATCGCGACGCCGCAGCTCGGCAACACGCAGGACGTGGCGCTGCTCAACTACCTGTCGGAGAAGGGCCTGAAGGTCGACGCCGACACCGGCAAGGGTGACGTCACCGTCATCCGCCAGGACAACAAGCAGATCCCCGCGTCCTTCGAGGCCGGTTCGCTGGACGGCGCGTGGGTGCCCGAGCCGACCGCGTCGAAGCTGGTCGCGGGCGGCGGTTCGGTGCTGCTGGACGAGAAGAAGCTCTGGGAGGACGGCAAGTTCGTCATCACGAACGTGATCGTCTCCCAGAAGTTCCTCGAGGAGCACCCGGACGTCGTCGAGGCGGTGCTGCGCGGCTCGGTGAAGACGAACGTCTGGATCAACGCCAACCCGGACGAGGCGAAGGCCGCGGCCAACGCCAAGCTCAAGGCGGACTCCGGAGCGGCGCTGCCGCCCGAGGTGATCGACCCGGCGTGGAAGAACGTCGACATCACCGACGACCCGCTGGCCGCCACGCTGAGCGAGTCGTCCGAGCACGCGGTGAAGGCGGGGCTCCTCGAAGACCCGCTGCTCGACGGCATCTACGACCTGTCGCTGCTCAACAAGGTGCTGAAGGCGGAGGGCAAGCCCGCGATCGACGACGCCGGTCTCGGCGTCAAGTAGTCATTCGAACAGCTCCGACCGCCCGCAACCGGACCGCCCCCAGGAGGTGCGACTCATGGCCACCACTCTCGTCAAGCAGGCCACCACGGTCGACACACAGACGTACGCCACCCGTCTCGACCATGTGTCCAAGTCGTTCGGCCGCCCCGGCGGCCGGCAGCTCGTGCTGGACGACGTCAGCATCGATGTGGCGCCCGGCGAGTTCGTGACCCTGCTGGGGGCGTCCGGCTGCGGAAAGTCCACCCTGCTCAATCTGGTCGCCGGGCTCGACCTGCCGTCGGCGGGGTCCATCGACGTCCCCGGCGGCCGGCCCGCCCTGATGTTCCAGGAGCACGCGCTGTTCCCGTGGCTCACGGCGGGCAAGAACATCGAACTCGCCCTGAAAATGCGGGGCATGCCCAAGGCGGAGCGGCGCGGCGAGGCCCAGCGGCTGCTGGAGCTCGTACGGCTCAAGGGCGCGTACGGCAAGCGGGTGCACGAGCTGTCCGGCGGTATGCGCCAGCGGGTCGCGCTGGCCCGCGCGCTGGCACAGGACAGCCAACTGCTGCTGATGGACGAGCCGTTCGCCGCGCTCGACGCCATCACGCGCGATGTGCTGCACGAGGAGCTGACCCGGATCTGGGCCGAGACGAACGTGTCGGTCCTCTTCGTCACGCACAACGTGCGCGAGGCCGTGCGGCTGGCGGAGCGCGTGGTGCTGATGTCGTCCCGGCCGGGGCGGATCGCGCGGGAGTGGCGCATCGACATCCCGCAGCCGCGCCGGATCGAGGACGCCGCGGTGGCGGACCTGTCGGTGGAGATCACCGAGGAGCTGCGTGGGGAGATCCGCCGACATGGCCAGCACTGACTCCGACGCGCCGGACACGAAGGTGTCCAAGGAGGACCTGGCGGGCCTGGAGGCCGGCCTGGACGCGCTGGAGACCAGGACCGCCGAGCGGGTGTCGCTGGGCAGCGTCCTGCTCTCCAAGATCGTCCCGCCACTCGTGGCGGTCGTCCTGGTGATCACGGCCTGGCAGCTCGCCGCCGCGTCCGACCTCAAGCCCGACTACGTACTGCCGGGGCCGCTCGACGTCTGGCGCTCCATCGAGAAGATGTGGCTGGACGGCACGCTGCTCGGCTATATCTGGACCAGTATCTCGCGGGGCGCGCTGGGCTTCGCCGTCTCCGTCGCCATCGGTACGCCGCTCGGGCTGCTGGTCGCGCGGGTCAAGGTGGTACGGGCCGCGATCGGTCCGATCCTGTCCGGCCTCCAGTCCCTGCCGTCCGTGGCGTGGGTGCCCGCGGCGATCATCTGGTTCGGCCTGACCGACGCGACGATCTACGCGGTGGTGCTGCTCGGAGCCGTACCGTCCATCGCCAACGGTCTGGTGGCGGGCGTCGACCAGATCCCGCCGCTGTATCTGCGTGCCGGGCGGACCATCGGCGCGACCGGTGTCAACGGCATCCGGCATGTCCTGCTGCCGGCGGCGCTGCCCGGCTATCTGGCAGGCTTGAAGCAGGGCTGGGCGTTCTCGTGGCGGTCGCTGATGGCCGCCGAGCTGATCGCCAGCTCGCCGGACCTCGGTACGGGACTCGGCCAGCTCATGGAGAACTTCCGCACCTACAGCGACATGTCCGGTGTGCTGGCCACGATCATCCTCATCCTGATCGTCGGCATCGGCATCGACCTGCTGTTCTTCTCGCCCCTGGAGCGCCGCGTCCTGCGCAGCCGCGGTCTCCTGGTCAGGAGCTGACACCCGTGCCCCGTAACCCCGGCCGACCCGTCCTCGTCGTCGTCGCGCACGGCAGCCGCGACCCCCGGCACGCCGCGACGGTGCACGCGCTGCTGCGCCGGGTGCGCGCGCTGCGGCCGGGGCTACGGGTCGAGGCGGGCTTCCTGGACTTCAACACCCCGTCCGTGCCCCGCGTGCTGGAGAGGCTGGACGCGGAGGGCGTACGGGACGTGGTGGCGCTCCCGCTGCTGCTGACGCGCGCCTTCCACGCCAAGTCCGACATCCCGGCCGTACTGCACGAGGCCCGCACGAGGCTGCCCAGGCTCCACGTACGACAGGCCGATGTCCTCGGCCCGTCGGCACTGCTGACGCAGGCGCTGGAGCGCCGGTTGTACGAGGCCGGGCTCGGGCCCGGCGACAAGGGCTCGACCGGGGTCGTACTGGCCTCGGCGGGCTCCTCCGACCCGGAGGCGATCGCGGTGATCGCTCATGTCGCGCGGGAGTGGCGGCGCACCGGCTGGTGTGCCGTGCGGCCCGCGTTCGCCTCCGCGGCCCTGCCGCGCACGCAGGACGCCGTGCGCGAGCTGCGGGCGCAGGGAGTACGTCGGGTGGCCGTGGCCCCGTACGTGATCGCGCCCGGCCGCCTGCCCGACCGCATCGCGCGCGGCGCGCACGAGGCGGGCGCGGACGTGCTGGCCGATGTCCTGGGCCCCGCACCGGAGTTGGCGCGGCTGCTGGTGCGGCGCTACGAGTCGGCGCGGGCGGCCAGGGAGGTCGCCGCGCTGTCGGCGTGACGTTCCGAACCGCACCGGCGGCACGCAGACCGTCCAGCGCGCTCATCCGAAGTCGAGGCCACCGGTGCGGCTGCGCTTCAGCTCGAAGAAGTCCGGGTGCGTGGCGAGGACCCGAAAACTGTCGAAGACACGGACCGCGTCCTCGCCACGCGGAATCGCCCGCAGAACCGGCCCGAACCAGACGGCCCCGTCGACATGGATGGTCGGCGTCCCCACGTACGCGCCTGCGGCCGGATCCCTGCCCGCGTCATGGCTGCGGCGCACGGCCTCGTCGTACGACGGGTCGTGCGCGGCCCCCGCGAGAGCGGCGGGCAGCTCCAGCTCGGCCAGCGCCTCGGCGACCACCGCGTCGAAGTCCTCCTGCTTCCGCTCGTGGATCCGGGTACCGAGTGCGGTGTAGAGATCCCGCAGCACCCCGTCCCCCTGCCGCTGCGCGGCGGCCACGGCGACCCGCACCGGACCGATGGAGCGGTCCACCAGATCGCGATACCAGTCGGGCAGCTCGTTGCCGACGTTGTGCAGATAGAGGCTCATCACATGAAAACGCAGGTCGAGCGGTCGCTGCCGTTCGACCTCCAGCATCCAGCGGGAGGTGATCCAGGCGAAGGGGCAGGCGGGATCGAAGTAGAAGTCGACGGTGGTGCGGTGTTCCTGATCACTCATGCCCAGAGGCTAGCCCGGCGGTGGCCTCGCCCTGCGGGCCATTCGTATGGCGATCAGGTGGGCCACTTCGCGGGGCTCGTGTCTCGCGGTCAGGCCGTCCAGCGCGGGTCGCGGCCACTCGCCGCGAGGGCGCGGGTGAAGGTGTCAGCCGTCGGCGGGACCGCGACAGGCTCGGCGAAGCCGTCGTACTTCCGGTACATCTCGGCGTACTCGTCCACGACGCCGTGCACGAACGCCGCCGCGTCCTCGGAGAGATGGAACTCCTGGCCGGTGGCCCGCGCCAACTCCCAGCCGTGCAACGCCATTTCGAGGGTCATCAGGGTGCCGACGGAGACCGCCGGGCTGTCCCCTGTGCCGCCCTCCCAGACGGCGGGATCGGCCCACGCCGCGACGGCACGGTCCAGTGCGGTCCGGTAGCGCTCGGGCCAGTCCGCGTCGGCCGTGAAGTCGCGCGCGGTGAGGGTCTCGGACATCTCCGTGCGCCGCGCCCGGTGTTCGAGCCCGTGCGAGGTGTAGAGCACCAGGTGGTTGGCCAGGGCGCGGACGTCCCAGTCCGCGCTGGGTGTGGGGTCGGCGAGCCGGTCGGCGGGTACGTGCCCCGCGATCCGGGCGGCCTCGGCGGCGCACTCGCGCATCGCCGGGTACACGGTGTTGACGGGGTTGCTCGTGTCGCTGTTCGTGTCGCTGTTCATGATTCCCACGGTAGGAATGGCCCCGCGCGCCGGTCTTGAAGAAAGGCGACAGGTCGCAAAGCCGGTTGCGGCTCGCGCACTGCCACACCTAGGTCCTGTCCGGCGGATCTTCGGGGATCAGGCCGGGGCGGCTGGTGCGGTGCATCGCAAGGCGGAGGATCATCCTCGTACTGGACGTACTTGGATGACTCCGACAACGCGGGGAGGTGCCGTGCCAGGCGTCCCGGACCCCCGAAGATCCGCCGGACAGGGCCTAGCCTCCGGGACCGTGACCCCCGATCTGCGTACCGAGCGCCTGACACTGTCCCCGTACGTCCCCGCCGACGAGGACGACTTCGTCGCGCTCTTCCAGGACACCCGGGTGTCCCGCTGGATGGGCGACGGGCCGCAGAGCGAGGCGGCCGACCGGGCCTTGTTCGGCCGGGTCTTCACCGACGTGTATCCGTCGAACCGGTTCGACGTGTGGGCCGTACGGCACGTCGGCCGCTACGCGGGCCACGCCGAGATCAAACCGTCGCCGGAGCCCTGGCTGGACGGTCATGAGCTGGTCTACGCGCTGGCGCCGGACCTCCAGGGCCAGGGGCTCGGCCGCGAACTGGCCGTGGCGCTCACCGCGTACGGGCACGACACCCTCGCTCTCGCCGAGGTCCATGCCACCGTCGACGCGCGGAACGCGCCCTCGTTGGCACTGCTCGCGCGGCTCGGATACACGCGGGTGCGGGACATCGCGGAGGACGGCGGCGGCGTCACGCGCCATCTCACGCACCGGCGTCGATGATCCGCAGCAGTTCGCCGATCGGCAGGGACCCCGCCGGCCGGTGCTCGCGGGCGAAGGTGTTGGCGACGCGCTGAAGGGTCTCGTTGATCGGTGTCGGCACCCCGTGCAGCCGCCCCAGCAGGGCTATCTCGCCGTTGAGGTAGTCCGTCTCGATCGTGCCGGTGCCCCGGCTCAGACTCTGCCAGGACGAGCCGCCGCCGCCTTCCGGTACGGCGTACGGGTCGAAGCTCATCCGGCTCCGGACCTCGTCCTGCTCCGCCCCGGTCACGGCCTCGACACCGGCGGCGGCGAGTACGGCGCGGCCCTCGGCGAGCGTGCGGGCGGTGAGGTCACGGGCCTCGTCGGCGAGGATGCGGCCGGTGACCGCCTCCACCGCGTTGGCGAGGTTGGCGATCAGCTTGCCGTACTTCCAGCGCATCGCGTCCGGCACGACCGGCGCCAGTATGCGCGACTTCTCCAGGTCGGCGGCTATCCGGGCGGCGGTCTCGTCGGTGCCCGAGGGGTAGCGGCCGAGATGGAGGGTGCCGGTGTACGGGGTGCCTCCGGCCGAGACGACGCCCGGCTCGACATGGGTCGCGGGGAGCCAGACGCACATGGCGTACACCTGCCGGAAGCGGCGCAGGGCGAGCCGTTCGCTCTCCACCCCGTTCTGCGCGCACACCAGCGGAAGCGTCTGACCGGCGCTCCCGCCACCGGCCACCGGCCGCGCGGCCCAGGCGTCCAGCGCGGCGGTGCTGTCCTGGGTCTTCACCGACAGCAACAGAACGTCGTCCAGGCGCAGTTCGAGTTCGTCGGGCCGTTCGACCACGGGCAGGCGGTGCACGCGGGTGCCGTCGGGTGTGGTGAGCCTGAGGCCGTGTTCGCGCAGGGCGGCGTGGTGCGCGCCACGCGCCACGAGGACGACGTCGTGGCCCGACTCGGCGAGCCGGCCGCCGATGCTGCCGCCGACGGCACCCGCCCCGATGATGATGTAGCGCATCTCGACTCCGTTCCGTTCGACCAAGGTCCGATTCGTGTCGAGCATAGATCCGCAGTCGTGTGACCTGGTGCGGGAAAAAGCTGCCCCGGCCGGGGCGCCGCGTCTACGATTCCCCCCATGGCTGTCATGTCGCGCTTCTCGCCGCGCCGCTGTTGTTGTCGCTGACGCCTGTTCTCCCGTCTCCGTCTCCCGTACCTCCCCTCCTCCAAGGAGTTATGCGATGACCCCTGCTCGCCGTTCCGTGCTGAAGCTGCTCGCCGCCACCCCGGTGGCCGCCCAGGTCGCCACCGCCACACCCGCCACCGCCACCGCCACACCCACGACACCCGCGCCACGCGCCGCTCCCGGCATCGTCAAGCCGCTGCCGCCCGAGCTGTTCACCATCCGTGGCACCAACGCCGAGGCCAACTTCGCCGCCCTGGGCGACACCGGCCTCCACACCCCCGTGGAGCGCTTCTTCGTCCGCAACCACACGTCAACTCCCCTTCTGGACGCGGCTTCCTGGAGCCTGACGGTGTGGGGCAGCGGTCTGCGCGGCGGCCCGGCCCGCTTCACGTACGACCAACTGCGCCGGCTTCCCTCCGTCACCCGCGACGTGGCCGTCGAGTGCGCGGGCAACGGCCGCAGTTTCTACACCTCCCAGCAGGGCGACGCCGCCTCCGGCACCGCCTGGACGCTCGGCGCGATCGGCGTCGCCCGCTGGCGCGGCGTGCGGCTCTCGGACGTACTGCGTCAGGCCGGGGTCGGCGCGCACGCGGTCGACGTGATGCCGCGCGGACTGGACGCCGACTACGTCACCGAGGGCGTGAACCTGGGCCGGGTGCGCCGCCCGCTGCCGGTGGCGAAGGCCCTGGACGACGTGATCCTCGCGTACGAGATGAACGGCGAGCCGCTGCCGTACGACCACGGCTATCCGGTACGGGTCGTCGTACCGTCCTGGGTGGGGATCGCCTCCATCAAGTGGCTCGGCGACATCGAGGTGAGCGCCGAGCCGCTGAGTTCGCCCTGGAACACCGACTTCTACCGGCTGTTCGGCCCGTCCTACCCGCCCGGGGGCAGCGCCCCGCTCACCCGGCAGACCATCAAGTCCGGTTTCGAACTCGCGCCGGGCACCGTGCTGTCCGCCGGGCGCACCCACCGGCTGACCGGCCGCGCCTGGTCGGCCCACGCGCCGGTGCGTCAGGTCGAGTTCAGCACCGACGGCGGGGGCCGCTGGCAGCGGGCCCATCTGCGGGACACCCCGCGCCGTAACAACTGGGTTCGCTGGTACGCCCCTTGGCAGCCGCGGACGGCCGGGCAGACGCACCTTCTGGCGCGCGCCACGGACACGGCGGGGAACACGCAGCCCGAGCGCTCGGTGCCGAACACACAGGGTTACCTGTTCGACGCGATGATCAGGGTCCCGGTCACGGTGAGCTGACCTGGGCCGTCGTGTTCTGTGTCGGGCGTATAGCGGCGGTACGAAGCCCTTGTTGCCGTATCGCATATTCGGACCGGGCCCCTTGCTCGGGGCTTCGTCACGCCGCTAGCTTCGCGCACATGTCCCATTCCCAGCGGTTGAGCAAACGACGCGCCGTCGATCTGATGCGCGTCTCCACCGCCCTCTGTAGCTGACCTCACCGCCCCATTCCGCGACGGCCCCAGCAATTCAGAGAACCCGGGAACAGACATGTCCAGAGCACTCCGTGCCGCCCTGCTCGCCACCGTCCTGATCAGTTCGGCCGTGCTCACCGGCTGCGCCGACAACACCGCCACCACCACCGCGTCCTCGAAGGATCTCGCCGACGTGGAGATCCCGGAGACGGTGGACCCGGACACCGAGATCACGATCGGCAGCCCCGAGATCCAGGTGGCTCTCAAGCTGTCCGGACAGATCGACAAGCTCCCCTTCAAGGTGAAGTGGGCCAATCTCAGCGGCGGTCCGCAGTGCTCCGAGGCGTTCCGCGCCAATTCCCTGGATGTCTGCTCGGCGGCCGAGATCCCGTCGATCCACGCCCACTGGACCGGGCTCGACACCAAACTGGTGGCCGCGGCGTTCCGTACGGATCCGATCAAGGACCCGATATACGAGCTGGGCGTCGCGCCGGGCGCCGGCATCGACAGCCTCGCGGATCTGCGCGGCAAGCGGATCGCGTACAGCCCCGGCCAGGCGCAGGGCGCGCTCGTCCTGCGCATCCTGGCCAAGGCGGGGCTCTCCAAGAGCGAGGTGAAGCTGGTGGAGCTGCCGAGCACCGGTGACGTCTATCCGACCGCGCTCGGCGGCGGTCAGGTCGACGCCGCACCGCTGGGCGGGGTCAACATCAAGCGCTACACGGCGAAGTACGGCAAGGACGGCGGCAAGACGATCCCGCACGGGCTGCGGGACGACCCGGGTCATCTCTGGGTGCCGACCGCTTCGGTGAGTGACCCTCAGAAGGCCGCCGCCATCAGGGAGTTCGTCACGTACTGGGCCGAGGCGGAGGTCTGGATCGACACGCACCCCGAGGAGTGGATCGAGGGCTACTACGTGAAGGACCAGGGGCTTTCGCGCGAGGACGGCGAGTATCTGGTCGAGCACGGTGGGCACCCCGCCATCCCGGACGACTGGACCGATGCCATCGCCAATCAGCAGAAGACGGTGGACCTGCTGGCGAAGGAGACGGACCAGGAGCCGTTCGACACGGAGATCCTGTTCGACCGCCGCTTCGAGAAGGTCGGGGCGGAAGCGATCGCGGGCACCGCCGCCGACACCGGAGCCAAGACGGGAGCCGGATCATGACCACCGAAGCAGCCGAGGAAATCACCCTGATCAAGGCGAAGTTGACGGAGTCGACGGACGACGGAGCGGACGGCGGCCCCGGCACCGCGCGCGAGTCGCGCGGCGCCCGGCGGCTCGCGCGCCGCCGGCTCGGTCTCGGGCGCCCCGTCCCGTACGGCTGGGCACTCGGCCCCCTGCTGCTGCTCGCCGTCTGGGCGGCCGGCTCCGCCACCGGCCTGATCGACGCCCGTAATCTCTCGGCCCCCTGGACCGTGGTGACGACGGCGGGCGATCTGATCGAGAACGGCCGGCTCCAGTCCAACCTCGCCACCTCGGCCCAACGCGCCGCGCTCGGGCTGCTGTTCGGCGTCGCGGCCGGTCTGCTGCTGGCGCTCGTCTCGGGGCTCAGCAGGATCGCCGAAGGGGTGATCGACGGCCCGGTGCAGATCAAGCGGGCCATCCCGTCCCTCGCCCTGATCCCGCTGCTGATCCTGTGGTTCGGCATCGGCGAGTCCATGAAGGTCATCACGATCGCCCTGGGCGTCTTCGTCCCCGTCTACATCCATACGCACAACGGACTGCGCACCATCGACAACCGCTATGTCGAGCTGGCCGAGACGGTGCGGCTGAGCCGTACGGCCTTCCTGCGCCATGTCGTACTGCCCGGCGCGCTGCCCGGATTCCTGCTGGGCATGCGGTTCGCCGTGACCGGCGCCTGGCTGGCGCTGGTGGTGGTCGAGCAGGTCAACGCCACCAGCGGGATCGGCTACATGATGGAGCTGGCCCGGACGTACGGGCAGACCGACGTCATCATCGTCGGCCTGGTCGTGTACGGGCTGCTGGGCCTGCTCTCGGACGCGCTGGTACGTCTCGTCGAACGGAGGACGCTGTCATGGCGACGCACACTGGCGGGCTGACCGCCGACCACCTGACGGATCCGCAGCCCGGCACCGTACGGATCACCAACTTGGTCCGCTCCTTCGGTGACCGTAATGTCCTCGACGGCCTCGAACTCACCGTGGGCGCCGGGGAGTTCGTCGCCCTGCTGGGCCGCAGCGGCTCCGGCAAGAGCACGCTGCTGCGCGCGCTCGCCGGTCTCGACCACGATGTCACCGGCTCCGGCGAACTCAGCTCCCCCGAGCCGGTGTCCGTCGTCTTCCAGGACGCGCGGCTGCTGCCCTGGAAGCGGGTGCTCGACAACGTCGTCCTCGGTCTCGACGGACCCGATCCGGTGGAGCGCGGCCGGGCCTCGCTCGCCGAAGTCGGCCTGGCGGGACGGGAGAAGGCGTGGCCCGTCGAACTGTCCGGCGGTGAGCAGCAGCGGGTGTCACTGGCCCGTTCGCTCGTACGGGAACCCGGACTGCTGCTCGCCGACGAGCCGTTCGGCGCGCTGGACGCGCTGACCCGAATCCGGATGCATGTCCTGCTGCGCAAGCTGTGCGCCAAGCACCGGCCGGCGGTCCTGCTGGTGACGCACGACGTGGACGAGGCGATCGTCCTCGCGGACCGGGTGGTCGTCCTCGCCGAGGGCCGCATCGCTGCGGACATCCCGGTGGCTCTGCCCGCACCTCGGACTCACGGCAGCGCGGCGTACGCGGCGCTACGGGAGCGCCTGCTGGCGGAGCTGGGGGTCGACCAATCCAGCCCGTCCAGCGCTTGAGGACAGAACCCGCAGCCCGTCCGGCGCTTGAGGACAGAACCCGCAGCCCGTCCGGCGCTTGAGGACAGAACCGCCCGCCAGGTCACCGTCGCGCCCACTCCCGCGCCAGCAGCTCGTAGCTGCGCACCCGGTCCGCGTGGTCGTGGGTGATCGTGGTGATCAGCAGTTCGTCGGCCCCCGTCGCGTCCCGCAGGACCTCCAACTGGTCCGCGACGCTCGCGGGTGAGCCGACGAACTGCGTCTGTGTCCGGTCGGCGACCAGCTCCCGGTCCGCCGCGCTCCAGCGGTGCGCGCGGGCCTCGTCGGGCGTGGGGAACGCGATCGCGCCCTCGCCGCTGCGGATGCTGCGTACCCACAGGCCGTAACCGGTGGCCAGCTCGCGCGCGGTGGCCTCGTCGTCGGCGACGACGACGTCCGCCGACACGCTGACATACGGCCGCTCCAGCTCGGCGGACGGCTTGAACGCCGCCCGGTACCCCTCCGCGGCCTCCAGCACCGTCGCCGGGCTGACGTGGTAATTCGCCGCGAACCGCAGGCCGTTGGCGCCTCCCACCTGCGCGCTGATCCCGGCGCTGCTGCCCAGGATCCACACCTGAACGTCCGCTCCCTCCCCCGGCACGATGTGCGCCTCGACGCCGTCGGCGGTGGCGTAGGTGCCGGCCAGCAGCGCGAGGATGTCGGCTATCTGCTCGTCGTACGGCTGCGATTCGGCGCCCGGCTGCTGGAGCAGCTTGCGGTGCAGCGCGAAGCGCGGGGAGCGCAGCAGGCTCGCGAAGGAGAACCGGGCCGGGATGCGCAGCCCGTTCGGTGTGCGGCCGTCCACGACGGGGGTCACCTGCTCCGGCACCGGGGCGGGGGTCGCCGACTCCGACTTGCCGCCGGACCGGCCGAGTCCGAGGTCGAACCGGCCGGGGTGCAGCGCGTCGAGCAGCCCGAACTCCTCCACGGTGGACAGGGCGGTGCGGTGGCCGAGTTGTACGGCTCCGGAGCCGAGCCGGATGGTGGAGGTGGCGGCGGCGGTGAGGGCGAGTACGACCGCCGGGGAGGTGCCCGCGACGCCGGGGTTGAGGTGGTGCTCGGCGAACCAGTGCCGGGTGTAGCCGAGCCGTTCGGCCTGCTGGGCGAGGTCGATGCTGTTGCGCAGCGCCTGGCCGGGGGTGGATCCGGACGAGACCGGCACGAGGTCCAGGACGGCGAGCGGGGTACGGGTGGTGGGCACGGTGGTGCTCCTTGTCAGTGGGAGGCGGGCCGGCCGGCGGGTACGGGAGTGCGCAGCCCCAGGTGGTCGCGCAGGGTGTCGCCCTCGTACTCCGTACGGAACACGCCCCGCTCCTGGAGCAGCGGGACGACCGTGTCGGCGAACTCGTCGAGCCCGCCGGGTGTCAGATGGGGCGTCAGGATGAACCCGTCGCACGCGTCGGCCTGTACGAAGTCGTCGAGCGCGGCGGCGACGGTCGCCGGGGAGCCGATGAAGGTCTGACGCCCCGTCACCTCGATGATCAGGTCCCGGATCGAGAGGTCCTTCTCCGCCGCCAGGGCGCGCCAGCGCGCGGCCGTGGCGAGCGGGTCGCGGTGCATCCGTACGCTCGCCCGCCCGCGCGCGACCGTGTTCTCGCCGGGGAGCGGATCGGCGGTGGGCAGCGGCCCGTCGGGGTCGTAGGAGCTGAGGTCGCGGTTCCAGAGCTGTTCGAGCAGGCGGATCGCGGTCTGTCCGCTCACCTGCCGGCGGCGGATGACGGCCGCTTTCTCCCTCGCGTCGGCGTCGGTGTCGCCGAGCGCGAAGGTGACGCCGGGCAGGATCTTCAGCTCGTCGTGGGAGCGGCCGTGGCGGGCGAGGCGGCCCTTGACGTCGGTGTAGAAGGCCCGCCCTGACTCGAAGGTGCCGTGCCGGGTGAAGATCGCGTCGGCGGCCGACGCCGCGAACTCCCTGCCCTCGTCGGAGTCGCCGGCCTGGAAGATGACCGGCCGGCCCTGCGGTCCGCGCGGCACGTCGAAGTGGCCGCTGATGTCGAACTGCCGTACGTGGTGGTCGAATCCGCCCGGGTCGGGGTGGGCGAGGAACAGGCCGGACTCCTTGTCGGCGATGATCTCGTCCCCCTGCCAGGAGTCGAACAACTCCCAGGCGGCGGCCAGGAATTGCTTGGCGCGCTCGTAGCGGTCCTCCTGCGCGAGATATCCGCCGCGCCGGAAGTTCTGGCCGGTGAACTCGTCCCAGGAGGTGACGACGTTCCACGCGGCCCGCCCCGCCGAGAGATGGTCGAGCGAGGCGAACTGCCGTGCCACTTCGTACGGTTCGTTGAAGGTGGAGTTGACCGTGCCCGCGAGGCCCAGCTTCTCGGTGACGGCGGCCAGCGCGCTCAGGACGGTGAACGTGTCGGGGCGCCCGACGACGTCCAGGTCGTAGATCTCCCCGTTCTGCTCGCGCAGCCGCAGCCCCTCGGCCAGGAAGAGGAAGTCGAACTTGGCGCGCTCGGCGGTCCTGGCGAAGTGGGTGAAGGAGCTGAAGTCGATCTGGCTGCCCGCCGCCGGGTCGCTCCATACGGTGCTGTTGTTGACGCCGGGGAAGTGGGCGGCGAGATGGATCTGCTTGACGGGCTTGCTCATGGCGGGGCGTCCTTCGACTCGTACGGGTCAGGAGTCCGGGAAAGGTCTGGCGTGCGGGTGCGCTCAGGCGGGCGCGCTCAGGCGGGCGCGCTCAGGCGGGCGCGCTCAGGCGGGCGCGCTCAGGCCGCCGCGTACCGGTTGGCCGGGCGTGGCAGGCCGAGCAGTCCGCGCAGGGTGTCCGCCCCGTAGGCCGTACGGAAGGCGCCCCGCCGGCTCAGCTCGGGCACCAGCGCGCGGGTGATCCGCTCCAGGTCGTGCGGCAGGGTGGCGGGCCGCAGCCGGAAGCCGGTGAGTCCGGCCTGCCGGCCCTCCTGGAGGAGGTCGGCCAGTTCGGCGGGGGTGCCGGAGAAGACGGGGGCGTCACTCGTGTACGGGGCGCCCGCCCGTTCGTCCAGTCGGGCCCGGCGGTCGGCGGCGGCACCGGGGTCGTCGTCCAGGTACACGAGCAGGTCGCCGAAGATGTGCACCGGCTCGTCGGCGCGGCCCGCCGCCGCCCGCGCGTGGTGGATCCGGGCGACGATCGCGCGGGCGTCGTCGGCGTCGCGCGGGGTGACGAAGCCGATGTCGGCGGCTGCGGCGACCAGTTCGTACGGCACGGTGTCGTGCGCCAGCGCGGCGACGGGTGGCCGGCCCTGCGGCGGGCGCGGTGTGATGGAGGGGCCCTTGACGCTGAACTCGGCGCCCTGGAAGTCGATGTAGTGGAGCTTGGCGCGGTCGATGAAGCGGCCCGTGGCGACGTCCCGGATCTCCGCGTCGTCCTCCCAACTGTCCCAGAGCCTGCTCAGCACCTCGACGTAGTCGCCCGCCTCGGCGAACAGTTCCTCGATCGCGGCGGCCGTGATCGGCGTACTGGGCGGGGTGCGGCGTCCGACGTGCGCGAACTCGTCGGCGCGACCGGAGACTCTGACCCGTACCCCGGCCCGTCCCCCGCTCACATGGTCGAGCGTGGCGATCGCCTTCGACAGATGGAACGGCTCGGTGTGCGTGACGATCGCGGTCGGGACGAGCCCGATGTGCCGCGTCACCGGTGCCACCCGGGCGGCGATCAGTACGGCGTCGAGCCGGCCGCGCACGCGGTCGGTACGGCCGTCCGGCCCGTCGGGGCGCGACGACTGGAGGCTCAGGGAGTCCTCGAAGGTGACGAAGTCCAGCAGGCCGTGTTCGGCCTCGGTCACCAGATCGGTCCAGTACCGGGCGGTGAACAGCTCGGCGGGGCGCGCGGCGGGCTCCCGCCAGGCGGCCGGATGCCAGCCCGCTCCGTCGAGTGCGACGGCGAGATGGAGGGGCGGAGGAGACAGGGGTGTGGGAGGCACGGGCATGGGAGATACCGCTTCCTGCTGTCCGGGAGTTCGGGAGTACGGGAGTACGGGAGTACGGGAACTCGGCAAAATGGACACGCGCGCCGGACAGCGGTCACCCCCGGAAGAAGCCGCGGGGGCGGTGCGTCAGAGGGCGGTGCGCGGTGGGGCCGTGTGCCGCGTGGCGGCGTCGCCGTACGCCGGACAGAGCGCGCCGGCGACGCGCAGCAGGTCGATGTGGCGCCGGGAGTACATGCCGTCACCGTAACGCCGTACCCCCGTCCACGACAATGCCGCCCGGAACGGACGGACGGACCGGGGCGGGGGGGGCTACGGCGTGACGACCGTGCCCTGGTGGAAGTAGAGGAGCCAGCGCCCGCCCGTCAGCAGCCACAGCGAACTGCGATGCGCCCGGCGCCCCATGTACTCGGTGTCGAAGGTCAGCAGCACCACGTGCGGCGCGAGTTCGACGCCCCGCATCTCGGACGTCGTGACGGGCCTGGCGGCGGGCGCGTCGTGCGCGGTCAGGGCGGCGATGATCGACCCACGGTCCCAGCGCCGGCCGGACGAGCCGAATTCGGTGAACTCCGGGTGCAGCAGTTCCCCGATCAGCTCCGCCGACGAGCGGACGACCGGGTCGAGGAGGCGCAGCTCGGCCTCGATGGCGGCGACGACCGCGGGCGACTCAGTCATGGGTCAGCTCCACCAGTTTCACGACGGTGTTCCAGTTGCGGCTGGTGGCGATGGTGCCCCGGTACAGACGGGGACTGGACAGCGCCGCGCCGAGTTTGGAGCGGCCGAGGCCGTCGGGGACGTACAGATACAGCGCCCGGTCGCCGAGCCGGAACTCCTCGGGGAGGTACGCCTCCTGGTCGATGGCGGCGAAGCGTTCGGGGCCCACCGGCTCGGAGAAGTAGGTGACATGGAGCTGTTTGCCCTGGAGCGAGGCGGCGGGGAAGGGGCAGGCGTCGGCGACGGCCTTCAGATAGGCGGCGTCGCGCACCAGACAGTCGACGGCGAAGCCGAACTTCTCCGCGATGGCGTCGCCGAGCGCGGCGGCGAGCGTGGACTCGTCGGCGCCGGTGGTGTCGGTGAAGACGGCGTTGCCGCTCTGGAGGTACGTCGCGACGTCGCCGTGGCCGAGGCCGGCGAGCACGTCGCGCAGAGCCGCCATCGGTACCTTCCGGTTCCCGCCGACATTGATGCCGCGCAGCAGTGCCGCGTACCTGATTGTCGTCATGGGCCCACGATAGGTCGGCGGGCGGTCCGGGCCGCTCCGGCATACCGCTTCGACATGGCGCTTCGGCCCACCGCCAATTCGGCCCACCGCTTCGGCACGCGGAAGGCGGTCGCCGCGCCCCGTGGGGGAGAGCGCGGCGACCGCCGGTCCTGCGCCGTCAGCCGGTCAGCCTGTGGCGGCTACTCGACGGCCTTCAGCAACTTGTTCGCGGTGCTCGGGTCGGCGTCGCTGATGGCGTCGGGCGTGGCCCCCTCGGTCAGGGCCGTGGCGACGTCGGCCGGCGCGGCGTCGGGGTGTCCGCCGAGATACACCGCGGCGGCGCCGACGACGTGGGGGGTCGCCATCGACGTACCGGAGATGGTGTTGGTGCCGGTGTCGCTGTCGTTCCACGTCGACGTGATGTCGGAGCCCGGCGCGTAGATGTCCACGACCGGGCCGTAGTTGGAGAAGTACGACTGCTGGTCGTCCACGGTGGACGAGGCGACCGTGATGGCCTCCTCGACGCGCGCCGGGGAGGTCTCGCCGGCGTCGCTGCTGTCGTTGCCCGCCGCGACACCGAAGGTGACGCCCGAGGCGATGGCCGTGCGGACGGCCTCGTCGAGGGCGGGGTCGGCGCCGCCGCCGAGGCTCATGTTGGCGACGGACGGGCCGGTGTGGTTCGCGGTGACCCAGTCGATGCCGGCGACGACCTGCTCGGTGGTGCCGCTGCCCGAGTCGTCCAGGACCCGGACGGCGACGATCTTCGCCTTCTTGGCGACGCCGTACGACGCGCCCGCGACGGTACCGGCGACATGTGTGCCGTGGCCGTGGCCGTCGTCGGCGCTGTCGTCGTTGTCGATCGCGTCGAAGCCGAGCGACGCGCGGCCCTCGAAGTCGGCGTGGCTGACCCGGACTCCGGTGTCGATGATGTACGCCGTGACGCCCTCGCCCGCGCTGTCCGGGTAGGTGTAGGCGTTGTCACCGGTGGTCGCGGTCTGGTCGATCCGGTCCAGACCCCAGGACGGCGGGTTCTCCTGGGTCGCGTCGATCGAGAACTTCTTGTTCTGGACGACCTTGGAGACGGCCGGGTCGGCGGCGAGCCGCTTGGCCTCGGTGGACGAAAGGCCGCTGGCCGAGAAGCCGTTGAGGGCGGAGGTATAGGTGCGGTTGAGCTTCCCGCCGTACTGCGCGGCGAGGTCCTTGTTGTCGGCCTTCTGGTCCAGCAGCACGATGTAGCTGCCCACGACCGCGCCCTTGGCGTCGGCGCCGTACACCGTGCCGAGGGGGGTGACCGCGCCCGCCGTGGGGGAGGCGAAGGCGGTGATACCGGCCACGGCCGCCACGGCGGTTATCGCCGCGGTGAGTCTCATCCGGGTGGCGCGCCGATGAGTCGTCTTATGAATCGTCATGAAGAGAGTTCTCCTCGTGAGCATGTGTGGGGGGACAGCTCGCCGGACGAAGAACTTCCGGCGGGCTGGTTCGAAACCCTGGCCGATTGTCGCGCCCAGATCAAGACCCTCAGGCTGCTGTGACTTAGAAAACAACCTTGCTCAATACGAAACCGGCCATGCGCCCACAACTCGGACCGCACCCTCGATTTCCCTCCCCGGGCCGATAGTTGTAAGGGGCTTCCATCCCTCTTGTCAGGGATGCGACCACCCCGCGAGAAGGAGAACCGGCCCCCTTCAGGTCACCGGGGAGCAGGACGAGAAGGCTGGAATCCGACCATAAATTCGAGTCGGAGACCGCGGCGCACGGCCGCTCTCAGGCCCGAGGGGACGGACCGGCGATGGTGACGACAGACAGACGGCGACGGGGCAAAGGACGGGGACGCGACAGCGCCGCGCCGTCCGGGCGGGGCCGGGGGGCGGCGCCCGCACCGCGCGGAATCGCGGCGCGTGCCGGGGTCTGGAGCGCGCGGCACCGGTGGACGGCGGTGACCGTATGGGTGCTGTTCGTCGTACTCGCCATGGGACTTGGCTCGGCGGCGGGCCGGGTCGACGTCAAGGACAGCGAGCAGATGTCCGGCGAGATCAGCCAGGCGGAGCGGATCATCGAGGACGCGGGTCTGAAGGAGCCGGTGGGTGAGTCCGTACTCATCCAGGGTGTCGACTCGTCAACGTCCGCCACGGACAGGGAGTTCCGCGCCGGGGTCGCGGCGGTCCAGGCGGCGGTGGAGCGTACGGGCGAAGTCGCTGACGTGGCCTCGCCGTACGACACGAAGACCATCTCCAAGGACGGGCGCAGCGCGCTCGTGCGCTTCAACATCCGTGGCGATCCGGAGACTTCGAGCGAGCGGATCGATCCGGTGCTCAAGGCCGTCGAGGGGGTGCAGGAGGAGCACAAGGACACGCTGCGGATCGCGGAGATCGGCGGCGCCAGTATGAACAAGACCTTTGACGACGCCTTCGGGGACGACTTCAAGCAGGCGGAGATCTCCGCCGTACCGGTGGCGCTGGGCATCCTGCTGATCGCCTTCGGCGCGCTGGTCGCCGCGCTGCTGCCGATCGCGCTCGCGCTGACCGCGATCATGGCGACGATGGGGCTCATGGGCGTGGTCAGCCATGTCATGCCGATGAGCGACACGGCCAACTCCGTGATGCTGCTGGTGGGTCTGGCGGTCGGCGTCGACTACTGCCTGTTCTATCTGCGGCGTGAGCGCGAGGAGCGCGAGGCCGGCCGCGACGCCGAGACGGCGCTGCGGATCGCGGCGGCGACGAGCGGCCGGGCCGTCGTCGTCTCCGGTGTGACGGTGTGTGTCGCCATGGCGGGCATGCTGTTCACCGGGCTGGCCGAGTTCAAGTCGATGGGGCTGGCTTCGCTGATGGTGGTCGCGGTGGCGATGGTCGGTTCGGTGACCGTGCTGCCCGCGCTGCTGTCACTGCTCGGCGACCGCGTGGAGCGGGGCCGGGTGCCCTTCCTGAACCGCCTCAAGCAGTCGAAGAAGCAACGCGCGACGGCCGCCGCCGGAGCCACGGCCGGTGGTGGCGGGACCGGCGGTGGCGGGACCGGTGAGAGCCGGTTCTGGCGTGCGGTGCTCGGTGGTGTGCTGCGCCGGCCGAAGATCGCGCTGGTGGTGGCCGGCGGCGCGCTCGCCGCGATCGCCCTGCCGGCCGTCGGCATGCAGACGCAGAACTTCACGCTGGACCAGGAGTTCGGCGACTCGCTGCCCATCGTCCAGACGTACGAGCGGGTCAACGAAGCCTTCCCGGGAGGCGCCGAGCCGGCCGAGGTGGTGGTGCGGGCGGACGACATCAACGCCGCGCCCGTACGGCAGGCACTCGCCGACTTCCGGGAGCGGGCGGTCAGTTCGGGGGCCTCGGAGGGGCCCGTCGAGATCGTCACGCACGACAAGCAGAACGTCGCGATCATCGAGGTACCGCTGGTCGGCGGCTCGGACCAGAGCCGGGCCGAGAAAAGCCTGGTGCTGCTGCGGGACACCGTACGACCCGACACGTTCGGCACGGTCGACGGCGTCGAGGCGCCGATCACCGGCCAGGTCGCCGGGTCGAAGGACTTCAACGACCAGCTCGTCGGGGCCGTGGCGCCCGTCTTCGCCTTCGTCGTGATCTTCGCCTTCGTACTGATGCTGCTCTGCTTCAGGTCACTGACGATCGCCGTGACGTCGATCGTGCTGAACCTGCTGTCGGTAGGCGCCGCCTACGGCATCCTGACCATCGTCTTCCAGCACGGCTGGGGCGCGTCGCTGGTCGGCGCCGAAGGCGTCGGGGCGATCATCTCCTGGCTGCCGCTGTTCCTCTTCGTGATCCTCTTCGGGCTGTCGATGGACTACCACGTCTTCGTGGTGTCCCGGATCCGCGAGGCGCGGATGCGGGGCCGCACCACCCGTGAGGCGATCACCCACGGAGTGGTGACGACGGCGGGCGTGGTGACGAGCGCGGCAGTGATCATGGTCGCGGTGTTCGCCATCTTCGGGACGCTGTCGATGCAGTCGATGAAGCAGATGGGCGTCGGTCTGGCGGCGGCGGTGCTGATCGACGCGACGATCATCCGGGGCGTACTGCTCCCGGCGGTCATGGCGCTGCTGGACGATCGCAACTGGTACTTCCCCTCCTGGCTGCGGTGGCTGCCGGACCTGACGCACGACGAGTCGGTCGTCGCGGAGGTGGAGGTGGAGACGGCGGAGCAGTCCGACGCCGGTGGTGAGGACCGCCGGAAGGCGGGCGGACAGCCCGATCCCGTACGGGTCTGACGCACCCTCGTACTCCCCAATCCCTCGGACACGCATACGCCGTACGCCCGACCGGTCTCGACCGGCCGGGCGTGCGGCGTGCGGCGTGCGGGCGGCGTGCCGTACGTCAGGAGTCGGTCGCCGGAAGCGCCGCCTCGATGATGTCGGCGGCCTGGCGCGTGCCGCCCTCCTTCGCCATCTCCCGCTTGATCTCCTCGCCCCTGCGGGCGACTTCGGGGTCCGCGACGAGCCCGGTGACCGCCTCCCGCAGCGCCTTCGCCGTCGCCTCCTCCATGGAAAGGCGCCGCGCGACGCCGAGCGAGACGAGCGTGTCGGCGTTCCCGAACTGGTCGACGGCCAGCGGTACGGCGACCATCGGCGTACCGGTCGCGAGCCCTTCCTGGCTGCCACCGGCGCCCGCGTGGGTGATGAACGCGTCGGCCTTCTTAAGGATGGCGAGCTGAGGCACCCAGGGATGCACCTCGACGTTGCCGGGGATCTCACCCAGCTCGGACGGATCGACGAACTTGCCGATCTGGAGCACGACATGCCAACCGGGCAGGCCACCGAACGCCTCGACGCATTCTCGGTAGAAGGCGGGCTGTTTGGTGTTCGCCGAGCCGAGCGACACCAGCAGCACCTTCTCGGCCCCCGCCGGCCGCTCCCACTCCCCCTGGTCGGCCCGCTCGCCCTGGCACGCGCCGACGAAGGTGTAGACGGACTCGTCCACCCGGTCGGCGAAAAGCTGAAGTGCCTTCGGGATCAGCACGATCGCGCGATCGGGATGGGCGACGAACCGGTCCACGGGAACGCCCATGCCGTTCTCGTCCAGCCACGCCTGGAAGCGCGCGAGATAGGCCCGGCCGCGCTCGGACCCGGCGAGCTGGGCGTTCTGGGGGGCGGCGACCTCTTCGTCGTACCCCTCCCAGGCGACCAGGTTCGGTGAGAGCTGGATGTACGGGACGCCCCAGCGGCGGGCCAGGATCGGCGCCGGGTAGGACGTGATGTCGCTGATGACGAGATCGGGGCGGTCGTTCTCGAACGCCTCGGCCAGTTGCGGCAGCGCCTGCACCCCGTCGGCGAGGAAGGGCTCCAGATTGTCGATCAGCTCGGTGCCCCACGCGTCGGCGTCGTCCATCGGCAGGGTGGACGTGTAGATCACCGGCTCGGCGCCGGTGCCGGCGACCTTGTCGGCGAACGCGGCGGGGATGGCGTAACTGACGCGATGCCCTCGGGCGACGAGTTCCCTGATGACTTCGAGGCTCGGGTTCACGTGCCCGTGGGCGGCGATGGAGAACATGGCGATATGGGCACGGTGTGGTGACGTCATGCCCACACCGTAACATCAAACGAGACGAGACGTCTCGTTCAACTTCAAGTGCAGGGTCAGCCACGCCGCCGGTGGCACGAACGCGACGATCGCGGTGCGGTCGACACCCGCCGTCTCGAACGCCGCGTCGAGCCGCCGCCGCGCGTGGCCGGCCCGGCGCAGCGACGCGTACAGCGATCCGCCGACCCCGGAGAAGCCCACCTCGACCAGCCGCCGGTAGTCGGCGAGTTGAGCGGTGGGCAGCAGCGGGCGCGGGCGCCGTTCGAGGCGCAGGATGGCCGCGTCCACGCGCGGCACCGGACGGAACTCCCGGCGTCCGACGCGGCCGAGCAGCAGCCACTCGACGTACGGCCAGGTCTCCACCGTCCGCAGCGACCAGCGTCCGAAGTCGCCGGTGCGCTTGCGGGCGTACTCGAGCTGGGTGATGAGCGTCGCGTCGGTCAGCGCGGGCGCGCGCAGACACCAGTCGACGATGTCGGCGGTACGCGAGAAGGGCACGTTACCGACGACGGCGAAGGGTTCACGCGGCGGGCGTACGGTGACGAAGTCCCGCTCGTACACCCGCACATGGGGTGCGGCGGCGAAGGTGGAGCGCAGTTCCGGGACGAGCCCGGCGTCGATCTCGTACGCGCGCAGCTCGCGGCAGTGCGGTGCGAGCGCGGTGGTCAACGCGCCCTTCCCCGGGCCGACTTCGAGCAGCAGCCCGGCGGGGTCGGGGCGGGCGGCGCGTACGACGCGGGCGGCGGTGGCGCGGTCGGTGAGGAAGTTCTGCGAGAGCGTGCGGGATCGGCGGTGCTGCTGGCTGCGGGCCATGACCTGCGTCCTGTCTCCTGAAAGGGCTTCGTGGGCAGACGAAGGCCCTGACCGGAGCAGGGTGAGGCGGCGCACGGATCATGGATCGGTGCGCGCGGGGGCGACGGCGAGTCAGCGGTCGAAGATCCCCGGACCGGTCAGGGCGCCGGGACGCGCCGCAGCCGGGTGAAGGCGGCGACGGAACCCCGGACGGAGCCGGTCTCTACGATCGCCATGAAGTTGCTACCCATACCCCGGACGCTAGACGAACCGGATCGTCTCGGACAACCGATATTTCCCGCCGCCGGAACACGCGCGGACGTAGAGATCGGCCCGTCGGCTCCGACCTCGCTGTAAGACGTCCACCAAGGACGTACGAGACGCGAGATACGAGTGACGAGGAGTGGAGCGGTCATGGGACTGCCAGTGGTGCATTTCGAGATCGTCGGCGCCGACCCCGCGAAGTTGCGCGCCTTCTACGGAGAGCTGTTCGGGTGGGACTTCGCCGTGGGGGACGCGAGCACGCTGACGGTGTCGCGGCCGGGCGAGTACGGCTTCGTGAACGGCGCCGCGAACCCCGTACGGGGCGACGGCGCGAACGGGCGTGTGCCCGGCATCAACGGCGGCGTCGCCGGTGGGGCGGGCTTCCGGCCGCAGGTCCTGTTCTACATCGGCGTACCCGACGTGGAAGCCGCGCTCCGGCAGGCCGAGGCCCTTGGCGGGACACGCCGGATGGGCCCCGAGCCCGCGCGGCCCGAGCCCGGCGCGCTGGTGGTCGGGCACTTCGCCGACCCCGAGGGCAACGTCGTCGGCCTCGCCGGGACGGCCTGAGTGACGGTGCGTGACCGGCCCCGTACCGTACATCCGGAAGACGGGGAGTCGAGATGAAGTATCTGATCATGATCTACAGCAACCCCAAGAGCTGGGGTCACCCGGCCTTCCTCCGTACCCGCGAAGCCCTCGCGATGTCGGACGAGGAGCGGGCCGAGATGAGCGAGCAGGCCGACGTGCTCCGGCAGGAGATCACCACGTCCGGCGAGCTGATCAGCGGCACCGCGCTGGCCGACCCGGTGAACACGAAGTCGGTACGGGTACGGGACGGTCTGCCCGCCACCACGGACGGGCCGTACATCGAGGCCAAGGAGCAGTTGGCCGGTTACTTCGTGGTCGACTGCGACAGCCAGGAGCGGGCCACCGAGATCGCGGCACGCTTCCCGGACGCGCGGTTCGCCGCCGTCGAGGTACGCCCGATCATGGACACATCCGGCCAGGAGATGTGAGCACGGGCGAGCCTGGGGGCGCCGGCGACAGCGAGCGCGTCGAGGATCTGCTGCGCCCGCTGGTGCCGCGCGTCCTCGCCGCGCTCGCGCGTCGCCACGACGACTTCGAGGCCGCCGAGGACGCCGTACAAGAAGCGCTGCTGGCCGCCGCCGTCCAGTGGCCGAAGGACGGCGTGCCCAGGAGCCCGGACGGCTGGCTGGTCACCGTCGCGTCGCGCAGGCTGACCGACCACATCCGCAGCGAGGCGGCCGACCGGCGGCGGGAGGAGGCGGTCGCCGCGCGGACCCCGGCCGACGAGTGGTTCGCACCCGCCGCCGACGAACCGGCCCACGAGGACGACACGCTCACCCTGCTCTTTCTCTGCTGTCACCCCGCCCTCACACCACCGTCCCGGATCGCGCTCACGCTGCGCGCCGTGGGCGGGCTGTCCACGGCGGAGATCGCCCGCGCCTTCCTGGTCCCCGAGGCGACGATGGCCCAGCGCATCGGCCGCGCCAAGCAGCGTGTGAAGGCGGCGGGCGCGCGATTCGACATGCCGCCGCCCGACGAACTGCCCGACCGGCAGCGCTCGGTGCTCCATGTCCTCTACCTGATCTTCAACGAGGGCTACACCGCCACCTCGGGGCCCGCTCTGCGCCGTGGCGAGCTGACGGGCGAGGCGATCCGGCTGACCAGGACCGTACGCCGCCTGCTCCGCGCTGACAGCCTGGCCGGTGCGCACGGCGTCATGGCCGGTGAGACCGCCGGACTCCTCGCCCTGATGCTGCTCACGGACGCCCGCCGCGCGGCTCGCACCGGCCCTGACGGCTCCCTCGTCCCGCTCGCGGAGCAGGACCGGACACTGTGGGACCGGGCCTCCATCGAGGAGGGCGTCGCCCTGATCTCGCAGACGCTGACGCGCGCCGAACTCGGCCCGTACCAAGTACAGGCGGCGATCGCCGCCGTGCACGCGGAGGCGGTACGCGCCGAGGACACCGACTGGCGGCAGATCGTCGGCCTCTACCGGCTCCTCGAGGCGCTCGCGCCCAATCCGGTGGTCACGCTCAACCACGCCGTCGCCGTATCGATGGTCTGCGGCCCGCGCGCCGGACTCGCCCTGCTCGAACCGCTGGACGGCGACGAGCGGTTGAGGGGGTTTCACCGGCTGTACGCGGTCCGGGCCCACCTGCTGGAGCGGGCCGGCGACCGCGAGGGCGCGCTCGCCGACTACCGTACGGCGGCCCGGCTCACCACCAGCCTCCCCGAACAGCGCTACCTCCACGACCGCGCGGCCCGCCTGGAAGCGGCCCGCCTCGACTCCCCGTAAAGATCAGCGCTGATAGCGGGCCAGCACCAGATTGCCGTCCTTCACCAGCCGTTTCTCCAGCTCGGCGCGGTCGATCGCGCCGCTGTAGTACTCCTGGAGCGCCGGGGTGGCGACCTTGTCCTTCCACTCCGGATAGCCGCGCACCGTCTGCGCGGGCGCCGGCAGCAGGTCGCGGGCGAGCGCGGCGCCGGTGCCCCAGCCGTCCTTCTCGGTGTGCAGGGACGGATCGGTGAGCGCCGCCGTACCGGTGGGCAGCATCCAGTCGCCCCGGGCCAGGCGGACCATGTTCTGCGGCTGGAGCAGGAAGTCGATGAAGGCGACGGCCTCTTCCTTGTGCCGGGTGTCCTCGGAGACCGACAGGGTCTGCGGGCTGACCCCCTGCGTCGCCCCGTCCGCCCCGGCGGGCGCCGGCAGCACCGTCCACTCGAAGTCCTTCGGCGCCTGCTGGATGATCTGCTGCCGGTACGAGAACCCGAGCGGCACCATCGCGTATGTGCCGCCGAAGAAGCCCGGCAGCGTGTCCGAACCGCCCATGCCGAGCGTGGCGCCCGACGCGCTGCCGTCGCTGTTGACCTGGTCGTGGATGACGGCGGGGACCTCGGCGTCGGCCTCGGTGTACTGGATCGTCACCTTGTCGTCGGCACCCCGGTGAAAGAGCTGCCCGCCGGTCGACCGGCTCAGATTGAGCGTCGCGGAGACCGGGTCCTTGAGCGGCCAGGCCACCCCGTACTCCGCCTGCCCCGGCCCCGGCTTCTGCCCCTCGCCCGCTGTCAGTTCCTTGCTGACCGCCCTGAACTCGGCCCAGGTCCAGGGATTCTCGGCGGTCGGGATCCGCACCCCGGAGGCTTCAAGGATCTTCTTGTTGGCGATCAGCACGCGCGGCTCCTGGAGGAACGGCACGCCGTACACCCCGTCCCCGAACGTCGTGGTCTGCCAACTCCGCTCCGGGATGTCCCGCTTCAGCCGGTCGGGCAGCAGCCCGTCGAGGTCGGCGAGGGAGCCGCCGTACGCGAAGTCGGCGAGGTCGTCGGAGGCGTCATGGATGATGTCGGGCGCCTCACCGCCCTCGAAGGAGGTGAGTAGTTGGTCATGGACGCTGTCCCAACTGCCCTGGACATACTCGACGCGTACGTCGGGGTGGGCGGCGTTCCACTCCTTCACCAGCTCCTTGTTGACGGCGACCGACTCGTCCTGCCAGGCCAGCGACTGGAAGCGCAGGGTGATCCGACCGTCGGAGGAGTCACCGCCCCCGGAGCACCCGCTCAACAGCAGCACGGCGCTCACCGCGCAGGCCGCGATCCGGCTTCTCGTACGCATCAGGTCTTCACCGCCCCGGCGAGCATGCCGCCCGTGATCCGTCGTTGGATGATCGCGAAGATGACGAGTGAGGGGATCGTCGCGAGGAACGCCGCCGCCGCGAGCGGCCCCAGATCGGCGACGCCCTCCGCACCGAGGAAGTGGGTGAGGATCACCGGCAAGGTCTGCTTCTCCGGGGTCTTGAGCAGGACGAGCGCGAAGAAGAACTCGTTCCAGGCGGTGATGAAGGCGAACATCGCGGTGGCGACGATGCCCGGCGCCAGCAGCGGGACCGTGACGGAGACGAGCGTACGGAGCCGGCCGGCGCCGTCGACGGCGGCAGCCTCCTCCAACTCGGCGGGCACGGCCCGTACATAGCCGACCAGCATCCACAGCGCGAACGGCAGGGACCACACCACGTACACCATGATCAGCCCGAACAGCGAGTTGATCAGGTGGAGGTTCTTCAGCACCAGGAACAGCGGGATGATCACCAGGACGAACGGGAACGCCTGACTGACCACGACCCATCCGGTGGCGGCCGTCGCGAGCCTGCTGCGCTGCCGGGCCATCACATAGGCCATCGGGGTCGCGATGACGACGCAGATCAGGGCGGCGGACAGCGCGACGGTGAGGCTGTTGCCGGCGGCCCTGAGCAGCGGCTGCTCGTCGAACGCCTGCCGGAAGTTCTCCAGGGTCGGGCTGTCGGGAATCCAGGTGGGGTGCAGACTGCCCAGCTCACGCGCCGGTTTGAAGGCGGTGGAGATCAGCCACAGGAAGGGGAAGGCGAGAAAGACGAGATAGCACAGGAGCGCGAGGTACTGCCCGGCGCGCGCCGGCTTGCTGGTGCGCAGACTCATTTGTCCTCCCCTGCCTTGAGACGTCCCACCAGATAACAGGCGAGGAGAACGGAGATCACGGCGACCATGACACAGCCCATGGCGGCGGCGTAGCCGAACTGCCCGTAGCGGAACGCCTCTTCGTACGCGAACAGCATGGGCAGCCGGGTCCGGCCGCCGGGTCCGCCGTTGGTCAGCACGTAGACCAGGGCGAAGGAGTTGAAGTTCCAGATGAAATTCAGCGCCGTGATGGCGAGGGCGACCGGCTTGAGCGCGGGCCAGGTGACGGTACGGAACCGGCGCCAGGCGCCCGCGCCGTCCAGCGCCGCCGCCTCGTGCAGTTCGTCCGGGGTGTTCTGGAGTCCGGCGAGGAGCGCGACGGTGGTCTGCGGCATGCCCGCCCAGATGCCGACGACGATCACGGCGGGCAGGGCGGTGGCCAGTCCGGTGAGCCAGTCGCGGCCGTCGCCGAGACCGAAGTCGCGGATCGTCTCGTTGAGGATTCCGGCGTCGGCGTTGTAGACGAGGCGCCACATGATGCCGACGACCACCTCGGGCATGGCCCAGGGGATGATCGCCAGGGCCCGTGCGAGCCAGCGGAAGCGCAGCCGCTGGTTCAGCAGCAGGGCGAGGCCGAGGGCCAGCACGAACTGCGGGACGGTGACGCCGACCGCCCACAGCAGGCCGATCCGGAAGGACTCCCAGAACAGCGTGTCGTGGTACAGGTCCTGGAAGTTGAGCGTCCCGATCCACTCGGTGGGCTCGGTGCGGCCGGACTGCGCGTCGGTGAAGGCGAGGGCGATGCCGTAGAACAGGGGGCCGACGCTGAGTACGAGAATCGGTATCAGGGCCGGCAGCACCAGGAACCAGGCACCGCGGTCGATCACCTTCTCCCGTGGTGGTCTGCCCTCGGGAACTCCCTTGCCGGACCGCGCCTTTGCGGTCGCCAGTGTCACGAATTCGGCTCCTTCGGGCGGCTTTGTGGGGATGGCCGCCCCAGGGCCTGTCCGGCGGATATTCGGGATCGGCCCGGGGCGTCTGGTGCGGTGCATCGCAAGGCGGACGATCGTGCTCGTACTGGACGCACTTGGACGAGTCCGACAACGCACTGAGGTGCCGTGCCAGACGCTCCGGGCTCACGAAGATCCGCCGGACAGGCCCTGGCGGCCCCGTCATCGTGCTGACGGGCGGCGGGTTCGTCAAGCCAACCTGCACGGATGCGAGACTTGGGCGGTGACCGGACCGGTTGACCGGCCACCGGGCCCGGCGGGACTGAGGGAGAGTTCGATGGACGAGGCAGGGGCGCGCGCGGTACTGGACGCCACGGGGCTGCCCGCTGGGCTGTCGCACGATGCCGAGCTGCTGGCGCTGGGCGAGAACGCGGTGTTCGCGACGGGTGACCTGGTCGTCAAGGTCGGCCGGAGCCTCGCCGGCGCCCCGGAGCTGCTGGAGCGCGCCGAGCGTGAACTGGCCGTCGCCGACTGGCTCGCGGCGAACGGCGTCCCGACGGTGCGGGCCGCCGAGCCCAAGGCCCGTACGGTGGAGGGCCACCCGGTCACGCTCTGGCGGCGGCTGCCCGCCGCCGTACGCCCGGCGGGCCCGGCCGATCTGGCGGCGCTGCTCCGGCTCGTCCACGCCCTGCCCGCGCCGCCGTTCGAACTGCCCCGCAGGGAACTGCTCGGCGGTGTGGAGCGGTGGCTGCGGATCGCGGGCGACGCGATCGACCCGGCCGACGCCGACTATCTGCGCGAGCGCAGGGACGGCTTCGCCACCGCGGCGGCGGCGCTCACCCCGCACCTGGCCCCCGGCCCGATCCACGGCGACGCGCTCCCCCGCAACGTCCATGTCGGCCCGGACGGACCGGTCCTGGTCGACCTGGAGACCTTCGCCACCGATCTGCGCGAGCACGACCTGGTGGTGATGGCCCTGTCCCGGGACCGCTACGGCATGGCCTCGGAGGCGTACGACACCTTCACGGACACGTACGGGTGGGACGTACGCGACTGGTCCGGCTGCGCCGTGCTGCGCGGCGCCCGCGAGACGGCGAGCTGCGCGTGGGTGGCGCAGCACGCCCCGACGAACCCGAAGGCGCTGACGGAATTCCGCCGCCGCGTCGCGTCGCTGCGCGACGGTGACCCCGAGGTGCGCTGGTACCCCTTCTGACGGGCTGCCGCTGCGCGGGCTGTTCCCCTACCCGCCCCTTCCCTCAACCGGGGCTGCGCCCCGGGCCCCGTACGGCCTTCGGCCGTGCCCTCAAACGCCGGGCGGGCTGGGTTTCGGGGCTCCGCCCCGGACCCCGCGCCTCAAACGCCGGCGAGGCTGAAGATCGCCCGGCCCGCACCTCAGACACCTGAAGGCTGAACATGCCCGACCCCGCCCCTCAAACGCCGGAGGCGCTGAACAGGCCCGGCCCCGCACCTCAGACACCTGAGGCGCTGAAGATGCCCGACCCGCGCCTCAAACGCCGGCGAGGCTGAACAGGCCCGGCCCCACACCTCAGACACCGGACGGACTGGACATGCGCCGCCCCGCACCTCAGACACCGGACGGACTGAAGATGCCCGGCCCGCGCCTCAAACACCTGAGGCGCTGAACAGGCCCGGCCCGCCCATCAAACGCCGGAGGGGCTGGAGGGTAGCGCCGAAGATGCCGGCACCAACTCCCGTAGCGGCCAGTGCGCGTCCACCAGCGCGTCCGCGTTGCCCTTGCGCCGCAGGAAGCTCTGGAAGTCCGCCGCCCACTCCGCGTACCAGGCGATCTGCCGCTCGTGCAGCGCCGCCGCCGAGAGGGAGCCGACCTGGCGGTGGCGGCCCGCTATCGCCGTCGCCACCCGCACGGCCGCCAGCGCGTCCGCGCCCGCGTCGTGCGCGGTGTCCAGCACCACCCCGTACTCCGTGCAGACCGCCTCCAGATTGCGCTTGCCCCGCCGGTATTTGTCGACGGCGCGATCGATCGTGTACGGATCGATCACCGGGCCGATCGGTCCGCCGCCCACCCGGTCGTTGAGCGACGGCAGTTGATGCCGCGCCAACTCCGCGGCGAGCAGCGTGAGATCGAACGACGCGTTGTACGCCACGACCGGCACGCCCCGCCTCCAGTACCCGGCGAGCGTGGTCGCGATCTCGTCCGTCACCTCACGCGCGGGCCGGCCCTCCGCCGACGCGCGCTCGCTGGTGACGCCGTGGATCGCCGACGCCTGCTCCGGGATCCGGATGCCCGGATCGGCCAGCCAGTCCCACCGCTCCTCCACCGCGCCGTCCCGCACCACGATCACCGCCGCCGTCACGACGCGCGCCTGAAGCGGCTCCGTGCCGGTCGTCTCCAGATCGAATCCGACCAACGGCTCCCCGTGCCAGCCCATCCCGGTCCTCCCTCACGCTTCTCCCCGTTCGACATTCACCTTCGCACGCGGCACTGACAACGCCGGGTGGGTGCCGCCTTGACGTGGCTTCAGCACGCCGACGTGCTCGCGCACCGTCAGGAGACGGGTCGCGAGTCGGCCCACACCGACTCGAATTCCTCGCGGTACGTCTGGAACAGACCGTGCTCCGTGTCCTGGCCGACCCGCACCACATCGCGCCCCGCGCCGCGCAGCACCAGCACCGGCGCCTCCATGCCGCGCGCCCGGCGCAGATAGGTCTGCACGACCGCGAGTCCGTCCGCGCCGTCCCCGTCGACCAGATACGCCGTGAAGCGCGGGGTCTCGTCGAAGACATTGATCTCGAAGGCGCCCGGGTCGCGGAGCCGGGAGCGCACCCGGCGCATATGGAGGATGTTCATCTCCACGGACCGGCTCAGCTCGCCCTTCTTGAGACCCAGTTCGCGTTCGCGGCGCTTGACCGAGCTGCTGGCCGGGTTCAGGAAGAGCAGCCGTATCCGGCAGCCGGACTCGGCGAGCCGTACGAGGCGCCGGCCGGAGAAGTTCTGCACGAGGAGGTTCAGACCTATCCCTACCGCGTCGAGGCGCCGCGCGCCGCCGAAGAGGTCTTCGGCGGGGATCTGCCGCTGGAGCCGCACCCGGTCGGGGTGGACGGAGACCACGTCCGCGTACCGGTCGCCGACCAGGTCCTCCACGGCGTCCACGCGGAGCCGTTCGGCGGACGGCACGGCCGTCCCGCTGCCCAGGATCTCCAGCAGCCGCGCGGAGGCCCGCTCGGCCTGCGCGAGGACGGCCTCGGACAGCGCCCGGTTGCGGGAGACGACGTTACGGGCCACCTCCAGCTCGTCCAGGGCCAGCTCGACATCGCGGCGGTCGTCGAAGTACGGCTGGAAGCCCGGCCAGTGCTGGACCATCAGCTCCCGCAGTTGCGGGAGCGTCAGGAAGCTCAGGACGTTGTCGTCGGCCGGGTCCAGCAGATAGCCCTTGCGGCGGGAGACCTCGCGGACGGCGACGGCGCGCTGGACCCACTCCTGGCCCGCCGGTCCGGCGGCGGCCACCACCCAGTCGTCGCCGTGCACCGGCTCGTAGATCGGCTTGAGGATCGCCGAGACGACGGCCCGGAGCCGCTGTTCGACAAGATTCAGCCAGATGTAGGCCCGGCCGGCCCGCTGGGCGCGCGTACGCACCTCGGTCCATGCCTCCGGACCCCAGTCCAGTTCCGCCCCGATCTCCATCGGCCGTGCGAGGGAGACCGCTCCGGGCGGGATGTCGCCGGAAACCCCCTCATGACCTGGGTCACCTGGGGGTAGCTCCAGCCCTCCCGAGCTCACCCGCGCACCGCCTTCCCTCCCCTTTCAACGATCAAGGAAGGGTACTGCGCAAAGGGGAGGAGGTGCAGCCGGATGCACAGGCTCGTTTCTCAACTCCCCTGGCTCGGGCGGGCGTTCTGTGTGCCGATCTCGGCCGGAGTGGGATGATTCATAGTCATTGGGCCTGGTGACGGATGGTCGGCCAAGTGGCGGCGTATGGCTTGAATCCGGCCATATGCGACGCGGGACACGGTCCGGCAACGGGGTGACGCGCCGGGAACCCGAAGTTGACCCGCCGGGCCGGACGGGCCGCTTCCGGCCCGGCTTCCGCACGGGCCTCCTAGGAGGTTGCGCCTCTTTCGGGGAGTATCTGGTCGAGGAAAGCCCCCAGCACCCGGATCAGAAGTGGAAGAGTCATATCTATGCAGGTCTGGCCGGGACAGACGTATCCCCTCGGCGCCACGTACGACGGCGCCGGAACCAACTTCGCGGTCTACTCAGAGGCCGCGCACCGGATCGAGTTGTGCCTTCTGCACGACGACGGTTCAGAAACGGCGGTGGAGCTGCGCGAGGCGGACGCCTTCGTCCGGCATGCCTATCTGCCGGGCATCATGCCCGGTCAGCGGTACGGCTTCCGGGTCCACGGGCCGTACGAGCCCGAGAACGGGCAGCGCTGCAATTCGGCGAAGCTGCTCCTGGACCCGTACGCCCGCGCGATCAGCGGCAGCATCGACTGGAACGAGTCGGTGTACGGCTACCACTTCGGCAGGCCGGACTCGCGCAACGACATGGACTCGGCGCCGCACACGATGACGGCCGTCGTGGTCAACCCGTACTTCGACTGGGGCGACGACCGCCGCCCGCGTACCGACTACCACCGCACCGTCATCTACGAGGCCCATGTGAAGGGCCTGACGATGCTGCACCCCGACCTGCCGGAGGAGCTGCGCGGTACGTACGCGGGCCTGGCCCATCCGGCGGTGATCGAACATCTCACCGAGCTGGGCGTCACCGCGCTGGAAATAATGCCGGTGCATCAGTTCGTCAACGACCACCGGCTGGTGGACGCCGGCCTCAACAACTACTGGGGCTACAACACCATCGGCTTCTTCGCCCCGCACAACAGCTACGCCTCCTGGGGAGACCGCGGCGAGCAGGTGCTGGAGTTCAAGCAGGCGGTGAAGGCGCTGCACGAGGCGGGCATCGAAGTGATCCTCGATGTCGTCTACAACCACACGGCGGAGGGCAATCATCTGGGCCCGACCCTCTCCTTCAGGGGCCTCGACAACGCCTCCTACTACCGGCTGGGCGCCGACAACCCGCGCTACTACACGGACACCACCGGCACCGGAAACTCGCTCCTGATGCGCAGTCCGCACGTGCTCCAATTGATCATGGACTCGCTGCGGTACTGGGTGGAGGAGATGCATGTCGACGGCTTCCGCTTCGACCTCGCCGCGACACTGGCCCGGCAGTTCCACGAGGTGGACCGGCTCTCGTCGTTCTTCGACCTGGTCCAGCAGGACCCGGTGGTCTCTCAGGTGAAGCTGATCGCCGAGCCGTGGGACGTGGGCGAGGGCGGCTACCAGGTGGGCAACTTCCCGCCGCTGTGGACCGAGTGGAACGGCAAGTACCGCGACACGGTCCGCGATCTGTGGCGGGGCGAGCCGCGCACCCTGGCGGAGTTCGCGTCCCGGCTCACCGGGTCGTCCGACCTCTACCAGGACGACGGGCGGCGCCCGCTGGCGTCCATCAACTTCACCACCTGCCACGACGGCTTCACCCTGCACGACCTGGTCGCCTACAACGACAAGCACAACGAGGCGAACGGCGAGGGCAACAGGGACGGCGAGAGCCACAACCGCTCGTGGAACTGCGGGGCGGAGGGAGAGACCGACGATCCGCAGGTGCTGGAGCTGCGCGACCGTCAGGTGCGCAACTTCATCGCGACGCTGATGCTGTCCCAGGGCGTGCCGATGCTCAGTCACGGCGACGAGTTCGGCCGTACGCAGAGCGGCAACAACAACGCGTACTGCCAGGACAACGAGGTCTCCTGGGTGCACTGGCCGAAGAAGGGCGACGAGAAGAACAAGGGGCTGCTCGCCTTCACCCAGACCATGGTCTGGCTGCGGCGCGACCATCCGGTGTTCCGGCGGCGCCGGTTCTTCCACGGCCGTCCGGTGGAGGGGACGCACGACGAGCTGTCGGACATCTCGTGGTTCACCCCTGAGGGTGAAGAGATGATCCAGGGCGACTGGCAGGCGACCGACGCGAAGGCCATGACGGTCTTCCTGAACGGGCAGGCCATCTCGGAGCCGGGACCGCGCGGTGAGCGGATCTTCGACGACTCGTTCCTGCTGATGTTCAACGCGAGCGCGGAGACGCTGGAATTCGCCGTGCCCGCGAATCACGGCAGCCAGTGGCGCGTCGTCGTGGACACGTCCCGTCCGGAGGGCGTACCGCCGGGCGACGGTCCGAAGGTGGACGCGGGCGAGCGGATCACGATGATCGGCCGCAGCATGACCGTGCTGATGCGGTCGGTGTAGAGGGGGCCGAGTACGGGGGCGGGGACCGGGGCGGGGGTACGTCGACACGTACCCCCGCCCTCCTCCCCCCGGCCGGTCCTGGCACGTCCTGGCACGTCCGGGCACGTCCGGCCATGGCGAGTAGCTGCCGAATGTATGAGCGGATGACACAGAACCGGCTCAGCGGGGTACGTACGTTCGCATGACGCCC
This sequence comes from Streptomyces sp. NBC_01506, assembly GCF_045040295.1. Lineage (NCBI taxonomy): Bacteria > Bacillati > Actinomycetota > Actinomycetes > Kitasatosporales > Streptomycetaceae > Streptomyces > Streptomyces sp. NBC_01506. Next base: position 1,731,445 of record NZ_CP109422.1, read on the forward strand.
TCTGCCACCTACCGACTCCAGCTCCAGCCGGACTTCCCGTTCGCCGCCGCCGCCAAGGCCGTGCCGTACGTGGCCGCGCTCGGGGTCTCGCATCTGCATCTGTCACCGGTGCTGGAGGCCGTGCCGGGCTCTGCCCACGGGTACGACGTCGTGGACCACACACGTGTGCGCGCCGAGCTGGGGGGCGAGGAGGGGCTGCGGCAGCTCGCCCACCGGGCCCGCGAGTACGGGCTTGGGATCGTCCTGGACATCGTCCCCAACCACATGGCGACCGCGCCCCGGCACAACAAGGCCCTGTGGGAGGTGCTGCGTGAGGGTCCGGCGTCCCCGTACGCGCGCTGGTTCGACATCGACTGGGAGGCGGGCGGCGGGAAGCTCCTGCTGCCAGTGCTGCCGGGCCCGGTCGGCGGTGAACTCGCCGCACTGCGCGTCGAGGACGGTGCGTTGCACCACGGCGACCAGCGTTTCCCGCTCGCCGACGGTACGGAGGACCTGCCGCTGCCCGCGCTCCTGGACGCCCAGCACTACCGGCCCGCCTGGTGGCGGCTGGGCCGTACGGATCTCAACTACCGGCGCTTCTTCACCATTTCGGAGCTGATCGGGGTGCGGGTGGAGGATCCGGAGGTCTTCGCCGCGACCCATGCCAAGATCCTCGAACTCGTCAGGGACGGGGTCGTCGACGGTCTGCGTATCGACCATCCGGACGGTCTGGCCGACCCGGAGGAGTATCTGCGCCGGCTCAACGAGGCGACGGGCGGCGCCTGCTGGACGGTGGTGGAGAAGATCCTCACCGGCGACGAGCCGCTGCCCGCGAGCTGGCCGGTGGCCGGCACGACGGGTTACGACGCGCTGCACCACATCGACGGGCTGTTCACCGACCCGGCCGGTGCCGACGAACTGGCGCGCCGTTTCCGGGACTTCTCGGGGCCCGCCGGCGACCGGGGCGGCTACTGGGAAGCGACCGTACGGCGCGCGATGTACAAGGTCGTCATCGAGGAGCTGGCCGCCGAGACCGCGGCGCTGGCCCGCATCGCGGAGCGGATCTGCGCGGCGGACGTCGCGCTGCGCGACCACGCGCCGTGGGCGCTGCGGACGGCGATCCGGGAGCTGCTGGTACGGGTGCCCGTGTACCGGCCCTACACGGTCGCGGGCGGGCCGTGCCGGGAGTCCGACGAGGCGGCGGTGCCGGTGGAGGCCGCGCGGCAGGCGAAGGCGGCGTTCGCGGTGCCGCAGGAGGCGGCGGCGGTGGACGTCGTACGGGAACTGGCGCTGGGCCGGCTCGGCGGCGGGCCCGACCGGACGGCGTTCTGCGCGCGTTTCGCCCAGACGTCGTCGGCGCTGCGTGCCAAGGCGGTGGAGGACACGGCGTTCTACCGCCATGTGCCGCTGCTGTCGGCGAACGAGGTCGGCGGCGATCCGGGGCGGCCCGCGGTGAGCCCGGAGCGCTTCCACGGCTACTGTGCCCGCCTCGCCCGCGACTGGCCGGCCACCGGCACCGTACTGACCACGCACGACACCAAGCGCAGCGCGGACGTACGGGCCAGGATCGCCGTCCTGTCCGAGTGCCCCGACCGGTGGGACGCGCTGCTGCGCCAACTGGCGGGGGTCGCCGCGCCGGACGCCCAACTGGCCTGGCAGGCCTGGCAGACGGCTGTGGGCTTCACCTCGGTGGAGGCGCCGCCGGACGGCGCGCGGATGGAGCCGGCGCTGCTGAAGGCCGTACGGGAGGCGGGGCTGCACACCAGTTGGACGGAGCCGGACCCGGTGTACGAACAGGCGGTACGGGACTTCGTCGCGGTGGGTCCGGCGGGCCGGCCGCGCGAGGCGGTGGCCCGCCTGGCCCGTGAACTCGCCCCGCACGTCAGGGCGAACGTGCTCGGGGCGGCGCTGGTACATCTCACGATGCCGGGGGTGCCGGACATCTACCAGCGGACGGAGCGGGAGTATCTGGCCCTGGTCGACCCGGACAACCGCGAACGTTTCCGTACGGGCCCGCCGGACGAGAAGACAGTGCTCACGGTGGCGGCGCTGCAATTGCGCCGCGAACGCCCGCACGCCTTCGCGGAGTCGGCGACGTACACCCCGCTGACGGCGACGGGCCCGGCGGCGGACCACTGCACGGCGTTCTCCCGCTCGGGTGAGGTGATCTCGGCGGTCACGCGTCTGTCCCTGCGTCTGGCGGCGTCGGGCGGCTGGTCGGGCACGGTGCTGGAGCTGCCGGCGGGCCGCTGGACGGACGCGCTGTCCCCGGACCGCGAATTCCCGGGCGGTCCGATCTCCCTGACGGAACTGCTGTCGACGGGCCCGGTGGCGCTCCTGTCGCGCCGCGAGTAGCCCTGCCGGGCGGGGAACGGCGTCTGCCACGGGCCCGGTGGCGTGGGAGGGGGTGGTCGACCTACGGGTCCACGTTCTGCGGGTGCCCCCAGAGCGTGTCCGGAAGGGAGCGCCGTCCGCCCGCAGGGCGGGCCCACAGCATCCGGTGCGCGCGAAGGGGGCACCTGCGGGCAAGGCGGGACTCGGAAGAAGGGCCCAGGCCCACTTCGGGAAGGAGCGCCCCATCCGCCCGCCGCGGCGCGGCTGATGTCTCCATCGGTGCGCGCGATGGCAAGGCGGAGGATCGACCGCGTACGGGCGCACGTGGGCGACTCCGACAACGCGCCGAGGGCCTCCCGTGCCCCCCTCTGCGGCTATGGGGGAGCGCCAGGCGGGACTCCTCCAACACGGCCCTGCGCCCCGACATCCTCCCGCGGGATCGCCAACGCGCGCGCGGGGCGAGCACGTCATCGCCCTCGTACCGCAGCGTCTGCCGCATCAGCTCGGCGATCTGTTCGTGCGGGCCTGCCTTCGCAGACCGCCCCGCGCGGCGCGGCCTGCGAACCGCTCGCGTCGTACGTCAGACCACCCGCCCCGACGGGAGTCGCCCCGCGCCCACCGTCCACTCCCCCGCCCTCAGCAGCTCCACGAACGCCGACGCCGCCCCCACCAACGGCACCCGCGAGAAGGCGGTCAGCGGGCGCCGCCAGGTGTCGTCCACCCGGACGACCACGCAGTCCTCGCCGACCGCCCCCCGCACGACGTGCGACGGCGCCGTGACCAGGCCCACCCCCGCAGCCGCCATGCGGACCGCCGTCGACGTGTGCTCGGTGCGGACCGCCGTGCGCGGTACGAAGCCGGCCGCCTCGCACGCCCAGTCCAGGAACTCGCGCCCCTCGACCACCGGTTCCATCGCGCACCGCACCCATGCGCGGTCGGAGAGTTCGGCGAGGCGGACCGAGGCGCGGCCCGCAAGCGGGTCGTCGAAGGGGACGACCAGGACGATCTCCTCCTCGCCGACCTCGGCCACGGGTCCCGCCCACTCCTTCGGCGCCGGGCCCACCGCCAGATCCGCCGTGCCGCGTTCGACGTGATCTTCCAAGGAGGCCGCCGTCGCGTACTCGTGCAGATGCAGCACGACTCCGGGATGCTCCCGCCCCCAGGTGGCGAACACCTCGGGCAGGATGCCGACAGCGACCGCGTGCAGCGCGGCGACATGCAGCTCACCGCCCTGCGCGCCCGCCGCCGCCCGCGCGGCACGCCGCGCCTGGGCGGCGCTGCGGACCGCCAGTTCGGCGTGCGGCAGATAGGCGCGGCCCATCGGGGTCAGCCGCACGCCGCGCGTCATCCGTTCCAGGAGCGGACCGCCGACAGACTTCTCCAGGGCCTTGATCTGGTGGGAGAGCGCGGGCTGGGTGACATGGAGGAGTTCGGACGCCCTGGTGAAGGACGACTCCTCGACAACGGCGAGGAAGTACTCCATCTGTCGCAGGCTCATCGGCATCCCCTCCCTTTGCCATGACCGTTGTGCATCGCAATGACAGAAACATTGCCTTGGACCAATGGCAAGCGTGCGACAGAGGCTGGGCGCATGACCCGGATGACAGCGACGAACAGCCCGGACGTGATCGTCATCGGCGGCGGCACCGGCGGTTACTCGACCGCCCTGCGCGCCGCCGCCCTCGGCCTGACGGTGGTCCTCGCCGAGCGCGACAAGATCGGCGGCACATGTCTGCACCGCGGCTGTATCCCCAGCAAGGCGATGCTGCACGCCGCCGAACTCGTGGACGGCATCGCCGAGGCCCGTGAGCGCTGGGGCGTGAAGGCGACTCTCGACTCGGTGGACTGGCCCGCGCTGGTCGCCACCAGGGACGACATCGTCTCCCGCAACCACAAGGGCGTGGAGGGGCATCTGGCGCATGCCGGGGTCCAAGTGGTGCGCGGCAGCGCCCGGTTGACCGGGCGGCCCCGCACTGTACGCGTCGAGGGCCACGGCAGCGGCAGCGACCTCACCGACCTCACCGACCTCACCGCGCGCCTCGGCGTCGTCCTGGCCACCGGCTCACGCCCCCGTACGCTGCCGGGCCTGGCACCCGATGGGCACCGCGTCGTCACCAGCGACGACGCGCTGTTCGCGCCGGGGCTGCCCGCCTCGGTGCTGGTGCTCGGCGGTGGCGCGATCGGCGTCGAGTACGCCTCGTTCCACCGGTCCATGGGCGCCGAGGTCACCCTGGTCGAGGCGGCCGACCGCCTCGTACCCCTGGAGGACGCCGACGTCAGCCGTCACCTCACGCGCGGTCTGAAGAAGCGCGGCATCGATGTGCGGGTGGGCGCCCGCCTGGAGGATGCCGTCGTGCTCGATGACGGGGTGCGCGCCACCGTACGGACGGCGCGGGGCGAGGCCCGTACCGTCGAGGCTTCGCGGCTGCTGGTCGCCGTCGGCCGCGAGCCGGTCACGGACGGTCTGGATCTCACGGCGGCCGGGCTGACCACCGACGACCGTGGCCATGTCGCCCCCGCCGACTGGTCTCGCCTCGAAACCGCCGTCACGGGCGTCCATGTCGTCGGTGACCTGCTGCCGCCGCCCTCACTCGGGCTGGCGCACGCCTCGTTCGCCGAGGGTCTGCTCGTGGCCGAGACGCTGGCCGGGGCCCGCCCGCAGCCGGTCGACTACGCGGTGGTCCCCCGGGTCACGTACTCCAGCCCGCAGACGGCGGCCGTCGGCCTGTCGGAGGCGCAGGCCCGCGACCGCGGACACGACGTGGTGGTCAACACCATGCCGCTGACGGCCGTGGCCAAGGGCATGGTGCACGGTCAGGGCGGGGTGGTGAAGGTGGTCGCCGAGCGCGGCGGCCGGGTCCTCGGTGTCCATCTCGTCGGGCCGAACGTCTCCGAGATGATCGCCGAGAGCCAACTGATCGTCGGCTGGGACGCGGAACCGTCCGACGTGGCGCGGCACATCCACGCACACCCCACGCTCTCCGAGGCGGTCGGTGAGACGTTCCTGACGCTGGCGGGACGCGGGCTGCACCAGCGCTGATACCAGGGCCGTCGCGTCTCCCGGCAGCGCCGGGCCCGCCGCCCTCGCGGCTCGGTGCGCGGCAAGTGACTCAGTGCGCGGCGAGGCGGAAGCTCAACTCGCCGAAGCTCACCATGTCCCCGTCGCGCACCACCACCGTCCCCGTCACCCGACGGCCGTTGACCGTCGTGCCGTTGGTCGATCCGAGATCCCGCAGGATCCACCGCCCCCCGTGCATCACCAGCTCGGCGTGGAGCCGGGAGACGGTGTCGTGGCTGAGCCGCAGCCCGTTCATCGGGTCACGGCCGATACGCAGCGGAGTGGGGCCCGGGTCGGGCAGCAGCAGCCTCGGCAGCCGCTCGACCTGCCACGCCCTGCGCAGCCGTCCGGAGAACGCGGACGCCCGGCCCACCGCGCCGAACAGCCGCCGCGCCCAGCGGCCGTCGGTGTCCAAGTCGGCCGTGAGCAGCGCCAGTTCGTCGGACCTGCGGGCGGCCAGCGCCAGATCCATCCGGCGTATGAAGGTGTCGTGGGACAGTTTGCCCTGTGCCACCCCTTCTCGCAGGACCGCGAGCACACGGTCGCGCTCGGCGTCGGAGAGCCGCGCGGGATACGTGTGGAACTCGAACGAGGACGTCACATGACTGATTGTCGGGCCGAGTTCGTGACGTGTCCAGAAGGGCCGATTTCCGGTGACGAAATTGGTTCGTACGGCGGCCGACCGGTCGTTTATCGTGAACGCCCCTTCCTGGAGGCACGATTCCATGACCGATACGGTCTTCCGTCAGCTCGCCGACTCCGAGGCACCGCTGTTCCGTTCGCTGCCCGACGCGGGGCTCGTCGGCCGCGCGATCACCGGGGTCGAGTACCGCACCGTCGCCGAGGGCGGCGACTACCGCCCTGAGTGGAGCTGGGTCGCGCTGCGCGACGGTGTGGTCGTCGCCCGCGCGGCCTGGTGGGGCGGGCCCGACGACCGGGAGCCGCGGCTGCTCAACTGGTTCGACTTCGCGCCGGGCGAGGAGGAGGCGGGCGCGGAACTGCTCCGGCGTGCCCCGTGGAACGTCGAGTACGAGCTGATCGCACCGGCCAACTGGCGCGACGACCCGACGCTGCGCGCCGCTGTCGAGTCCCGGACGGGCGCCGCGCGCGCCGCCGGGATGAAACCGCTGGTCGAGCGCTTCCAGTACCGGTGGACGCCCGATCTGGGGCTGCCGGAGCGGCCGGGCCGGCTGGAGTTCCGCCCCGAGCCCGACGACGACGTGATCTTCGACGTGCTGCGCCGCGTCCACTCGGCCACGCTCGACGCGCACGCGCTGCGCGCGATCGCCGAGTCGGGCTTGGACCAGGCCGCCCAGGAGGATCTTGACTTCTTCCGCTGGTGCCCGTCGCCGCGCGAGTGGTGGCAGCTCGCGTACGACCCGGCGGGCGAGCTGGTCGGCATCCACGTGCCCGCGCACAACCCGGCGGGGCCGTGCGTCGGGTTCATCGGGGTCGTACCGGAGCAGCGTGGTCACGGGTACGCGTACGACCTGCTGGTCGAGTGCACGAACATGCTGGCGCAGACCGGGGCGACGTTCATCGCGGGCGCGACGGACCAGGGGAACTTCCCCATGGCCGCGCAGTTCGCCCGCGCGGGCTATCCGGTGGTGCAGGAGCGGATCATTCTGGCCTGACCGGAGCTGACCGGAGCTGACCGCATCCGGTCGTGTCCGGTCGCATCCGGTCGTGTCCTCCGAATCGACGCGATCACCGAGCCCTCGGCCCGCACGCTTGTCACCATATGGTGACAAGCGTGCCGACGACAGAGGGGGACCACCCGTGCAGTTCGAGGTCTGGGCACCACTGGCGCGGGAGCGGGTCACGCTCCACCTGGCAGACGCGGCCGACCGCTCCATGGCCCGCGACCCGCTCCGCGAGGGCTGGTGGACCACCGACGCGCCCGCGGCCGACGGCACCCGCTACGGCTTCGCGCTGGACGGCGGCCCCGTGCTGCCCGACCCCCGCTCCCGCCGCCAGCCGGACGGACCGGACGGACTCAGCGCGGTCGTCGACGGGGCGGCGTACGGGTGGACCCATCCCTGGCACGGCCGTCCGCTGCCGGGCGCGGTCCTCTACGAGCTGCACATCGGCACCTTCACCGACGAGGGCACCCTGGACGCCGCCGCGGCCCAGCTCGCCCCGCTGGCCGCGCTGGGCGTCACGCACGTCGAGCTGATGCCCGTGTGCCCCTTCCCGGGGACGTACGGCTGGGGGTACGAGGGGGTGTCGCTGTGGGCGGTGCACGAGCCGTACGGCGGGCCCGAGGCGCTGAAGCGCTTTGTCGATACGGCGCACGGGCTGGGCCTGGGTGTCGTGCTCGACGTCGTGCACAACCACCTGGGCCCGTCCGGCAACTACCTGCCGGTGTTCGGCCCGTACTTCACGGACACGCACCACACCCCGTGGGGATCGGCCGTCAACCTCGACGCGCCCGGCTCCGACGAGGTCCGCGCGTATCTGCTCCACAGCGCGCTCGCCTGGCTGCGCGACTACCGCTTCGACGGGCTGCGCCTCGACGCGGTGCACGCCCTCGCCGACACGCGCGCGCTGACCTTCCTCGAAGAGTTGTCCGCCGCCGTCGACGACCTCTCGGCCGAGCTGGCCAGACCGCTGTTCCTGATCGCCGAGTCCGATCTGAACGATCCTCGGACGACCACGCCGCGCCCGCAGGGCGGCCTCGGGCTGACCGCCCAGTGGAACGACGACTTCCACCACGCGCTGCACGCCGCGCTCACCGGCGAATCGCAGGGCTACTACGCCGACTTCGCGGCCGAGCCGATCGCCGCCGTGGCCAAGACCCTGACCCGCGCCTTCTTCCACGACGGTACGTATTCGAGTTTCCGGGGCCGGACGCACGGCCGCCCCGTCGACCCCGCCAGGACCTCCGCCCACCGCTTCCTCGGCTATGCCCAGACCCACGACCAGATCGGCAACCGCGCGCTCGGCGACCGGCTGTCGGCGACCCTGTCCCCCGGTCTGCTGGCGTGCGCCGCGACGCTCGTACTGACCGGACCGTTCACCCCGATGCTGTTCATGGGCGAGGAGTGGGGCGCGGGAACACCGTGGCAGTTCTTCACCGACCACCCCGATCCGGAGCTGGCGGAGGCTGTACGGAGCGGCAGGCGGCGGGAGTTCGCGGCGCACGGCTGGGCGGCCGAGTCCATCCCCGACCCGCAGGACCCGGCGACGCGCGCCCGCTCGTGCCTGGACCGGACGGAGGCGGCCCGTGAGCCGCACAGCAGGCTGCTGGCCTGGCACCGGGACCTGATCGCCCTGCGCCACAGCCACCCGGATCTCAACGACCCGGACCTGGCGACGGTGAAGGTGGCGTACGACGAGGACGCGCGCTGGCTCGCGTACCGGCGCGGCGATCTGCGGATCGCCCTGAACCTGTCCGCGCGGCCGGCCGAGATCCCCCTGGGCGGGCGGAGCGCCCAGGCCCTGCTGACCTGGGACCCGGTGGAACCGCCGGGCCCCGACGGGGTGTTGCTGCTACCGCCGGAATCGTGCGCGGTGCTGGCGGGCGGCTGACGACGAAATCTGCGGCAAGACCTGCGGCAAGCGAAATCACCTGCCTTGGTGTGCGCTCGAACCTCTAGCGTCTACGCCATGAAGCAGCGAACTCTCGGCAGGACAGGGCTCCGCGTCAGCGAACTCTGCCTCGGCACGATGACCTTCACGAAGGACGACGTGGCGGGCGCGCACCGTATCCTCGACACCTTCACGGAGGCCGGCGGCACCTTCCTGGACACGGCGGACGCGTACGGCCGGGGCGTCTCGGAGGAAGTTCTCGGCGGCTGGCTCAAGGGGCGCGACCGCGACGGCCTGGTCGTCGCGACGAAGGTGGCGCTCCCGATGGGCGAGGGCCCCAACGAGGCGGGGCTGAGCCGCAAGCACATCATCGCGTCGGTGGAGGCGAGCCTGCGGCGGCTCGGCACCGACTACATCGACCTGTACCAGACCCATGTCTGGGACTTCAGGACACCGATCGAGGAAACCCTCGGCACGCTCGACACCCTCGTACGGGCGGGCAAGGTCCGCTACCTGGGCGCGAGCAACGTCTCGCCGGGCCAGCTCCAGCGGGCGCTCGACGTGTCCGACCGGCGGGGCTGGGCACCGTACGTCTGCCTCCAGCCGATCTACAACCTTCTCGCGCGCGAGGTGGAGTGGGAGCTGCTGCCGCAGAGCGAGGCGGCGGGCGTGGGCGTCATCCCGTACAGCCCGCTCCAGGGCGGCTGGCTGACCGGCAAGTACCAGCGCGGCATGACGTCGGTCCCGCCCGGCAGCCGCGAGTCGCACGGCGACGGCGAGAGCTGGCGGGGCCGGGACAACGACGAGACGTGGCGGGTGGTCGAGACGGTCCAGGCGATCGCGACCGAGACGGAACACACCCCCTCACAGGTCGCCCTGCGCTGGCTGCTGGACCGACCGGGAGTCACGGCCCCGATCATCGGCGCACGGACACACGCCCAACTGACGGACAATCTGGGCGCGGTGGGCTGGAACCTGACGGCCGCCCAGACGACCCGCCTGAACGAGGCGAGCGCGCGCCCGCTGCCGTATCCGTACGACGTGCTGTCGCACTTCACCGACTAGCGCGACACATGCGGGAATCCAGAGCGGCCGGCCGCATGAGGCCGTTCTGCGGGGCTGGGGAGGTTGCCTGACGGCACGCGCCACTCGGCAACCTCGCCAGCTTCCTGGGCGGCGGTGGCTCCGCCGCACTGTGCGGCCACGCCCGCCCCGACTCCGGAGCCCGAGGACGCGCAGTGCGCCTACCCAGTCCGGGTATTGGTGGGTGTGGCCGTCGTCCTGGGGAGGGACGTGCTGGTCGGCCAGGGAGACAACCAGCTCGGTGAGGGCAGCGAGGGAGGGATCCTGGCGGGCGATGTCGTCGGCCCTCGCCGCAGTGGTCGAGACGCCAGAACACCGGCAGCCACTCGAAGCGGAAGAACAACACGAACGCTCAGGTACCGGACGTGGGACTGCCCGAACCCCGGATCCAAAGACAGGCACGGTTCCTCGGCGGCTGGTCCTCCCAGAACGTGCCGGACGAGTGCGCCGGCCACGACACCGCGGTGGTGGCTGTCGCGCCGACTGCGTCTCCTGTAGCGGGCCGGGAGTGCGGCAGGATGGGGCATGACCTGTTCCGCCGGGCCCCGGAGGAGTACGACCATGACCGACCCTCTGAGGGCCACCACCGCCCGGAACGGCGCGCCGGCGTGATGCTCACGCGGGTCGTCGCCGAAGGTGTCGCCCGGGGGGACGTCACACTCGCGTTCCGCCGCTGGGCGACCAGCCGGGTCTTCGCCGGCGGTACGTTCCTCTCCGTCGCCGGGGTGATCGTCGTCGACGCCGTCGAGCGGATCGATCCGGCGACGATCACCGCCGAGGACGCCCGCGCCGCCGGGGCGCGTGGTGTCGAGGACGTCGTGGCGGCGCTGCGCGGCGGCCCCGGTGACCCGGTCTTCCGGATCACCCTGTCGTACGGCGGTCCGGACCCCCGCGACGCGATCGCGGCCGACGCCGCGCTCACGTCCGACGACGTCGCGCGCATCGCCGGGGCCCTGGACCGGCTCGACGCGCGCAGTACCCGAGGCGCCTGGACGCGCGAGACGCTGCGGCTGATCGAGGGCAACCCGGGCACGCGGGCCGTGGACCTCGCGGGGACTCTCGGCGTCGAGAAGGACACGCTCAAGCGCGACATCCGCAAGCTGAAAGCCCTCGGCCTCACGCTCAGCCTCGACACCGGCTACGCGCTCTCCCCTCGGGGAGCGGCCTGGCTGCGGACGCGATAAAGACGCGACAGAGACGCGACAGAAGCGGGCGGCGGCCGGTCAGTCGTCTTCCGGGCCCGAGGGTGCGACCAGTCGTTCCAGCAGTTCCTGGAAGTCGTCACCGACCACGATGCGCAGCCCGCCCGCCTCGACGTTTCCCTCGTCCTTGTCGCTGAGCTGGGTCAGCGTGCCGTCGCGCCACCAGTAGACGTACGGGCTGATCGCGCCCGGCGTGTCCTCGAAGCCGGACGCGGCGAACGACGCCATCGCGTTCAGCGAAGGGATGACGGTGGCGTCGCGTATGACATGGAACGCGACCTGGTGCCGGAACGGGAACGCCACCAGCGCGCCGTCCGTACCGAGCAGCCGCCCGGTGACCTGGTGTACGAGGCTGTCCAGCGCCAGCACGCGGCTCGCGGTGTAGAACGAGTCGCCCATGACGACCTCGAACCGCATCCCCTCCGCGTCCTTGACCGTCTCCCGCCCCTCGACGGGCAGTTGACGCAGATTGCCGAGCGCCTGGGCCCGCAGCTCGGGCAGCGGGCCGAGCGGTTCCAGCGCCTCGTCGGTGAGCATCATGACGCTCTCCGGGAGGTCGAGGGCAAGGATCTCGTACAGTCCGGGCGCGACGGAGCGCGCGTACGCGAACGACTGCGCGTCCAGGCTGTCGCCGCTGATCACCCGTGGGTAGAGCTGGGCGCGGATCTGCGCGGGCGCCATGGTGTCGAGGGCCGAGGGGCCGTCCATCGTCCGCAGCACCATCCCGGCGTGCTGGCGGACGAGTTCGCCCCAGACGCGCGGGCCCCGGTCGTCGTTGTGGCAGACGGCGGCGAGGTTGGAGAGCCCGAACTGGCGGCCCGCGCTGTCGGTCACCAGGTCCGAGTAGACGGTGACCTCCAGGCCCCGCTCGGCGAACGCCGCACGGACCTGGCTGCGGAAAAGCGCGGCCTCGTCGGTCGAGAAGAAGGAGAATTCGGGGTCGCGAGGCATCTCGCGCCCGTCTCGTCTCGGCCCGCGTCTGAACAACCCCACGTCGTCCGCCTCCCCATGATCGCGCTCGGTTCGGTGCCCCGGCCCCTGGTCCGGGTCCCCGTTCCCCGTTGGTCCCCTGTGATCGTCCACGTGCGTCGAACGATCGATGGTAGGCCCTGGCGGGTGGTGAATGTCCGGTAGGGGCCTTACGGTGCCGGCCGGCCGGGCCCGAGGGTGACCGGAACGACCAGGTCCGCGCGGTGCCGGCCGTGTGCCACCAGTCGCGCGTTGGCCTCGTCGGAGTCCTGGACCCAGCGCTCCGCGCGCGGCCGTTCCTTGCCGAAGCGCACATGCCGCTCGACCAGGCGCCGTACCCGCACGACGGGGTCCAGCTCCAGGAACCACGCCTCGTCGAGGAGCGTGCGGACCGGCGCCCAGTCGCCGTCGCCGTCGTCGCCGTGCAGGAGGTAGTTGCCCTCGGTGATGACCAGCGGGACGTCCGGGGCGACCGGGATACTGCCCGCCACGGCCTCCTCCAGCGCCCGGTCGAACGCGGGCGCGTACACGACGACCCCCGCCGCCGGCGCCCGGAGCCGGGCGAGCAGCGCCGCGTATCCGACGGCGTCGAAGGTGTCCGGCGCGCCCTTGCGGTCGGCGCGGCCGAGTCTGCGCAACTCGGCCTGCGCGAGGTGGAAGCCGTCCATGGGGACGAGTACGGCGCTGCCGCCGAGCGCCGCGACGAGTTCGGCGGCGAGCGTGGACTTCCCCGCGCCGGGCGCGCCCGCGATGCCGAGGATCCGGCGTTGACCGGGGGCGGCGAGCTGCCGGGCGCGGCGGATGAGTACGTCGAGCTGCCGCGCGTCCATGGCGGCATTGTTCCATCCGGGACCGGCCGGGTGGTCCCGGATGCGCCGCCTTGCTTGTGCGTCTCGCCCTACGCTCCGTCATGCTCTGTCATACGTATAATGTTCCCGTCATGTCATACATCGCCCTGGTCACCCTCGTCGTCCGCGACTACGACGAGGCCATCGCCTTCTACACCGGCCCGCTCGGCTTCGAACTGGTCGAGGACACCGACCGGGGCGACGGCTCCCGCTGGGTGGTCGTACGGCCGCGCGGCGCCGCCGGCGGGCTGCTGCTGGCCCGCGCGGCCGACGACGCCCAGCGGGCGAGCGTCGGCGCGCAGACGGGCGGCCGGGTGGGCTTCTTCCTGTACACGGACGACTTCGCGCGCGACCACGCCCGGATGCTGGCCGGGGGCGTGCGCTTCCAGGACGGGCCCCGGCACGAGCCGTACGGCACGGTGGCGGTCTTCGAGGATCTGTACGGCAACCGCTGGGATCTGCTCCAGCCCGCGACGGGCTGACCTCCACGCCGTGGTGCCGGGCGGCGGGGCGGCGGGCACCCGTCCTCGCCGTCCTCCCCACCGGCGGCAGCGGGCCTGCGGCTGCCGGTAAACCAGTGGCACCGGCGTGGACGAGCCTCATAGCTTGTGCGTTCGTGACTGATGATCCGCAGGGGCGCCCGAATCGACATGACCTCGGCCGAGTCTTCAACGAGGTGCCGGAACTCTACGACCGGGTCCGGCCGGGATACCCCGACGAACTGTTCGCGGACATCGGCGCGATCACCGGCATGGACGGAAGGTCGTCGGTGCTGGAGGTGGGCTGCGGTACCGGTCAGGCGACGCGCACGCTGGCAGCGCTCGGATGCTCGGTGACCGCTGTTGAGCCGGGCACGGACATGGCCGCACTCGCTCGCCTGCGGCTCGCCTCCTTTCGCGACGTCGAGGTCGAGACGTCGACTTTTGAGGAGTGGGACGACCGCGGTAGACGCTTCGATGTTCTCGTGGCCGCGTCGTCGTGGCACTGGGTCGACCCGTCGATCGGCTGGCAGCGAGCGCACGCCGTGCTGTCTCCCGGGGGTTGGGCAGCGCTGCTCGGCCACGTCGTTGTCCGTCGGCGGGGAGAGCGGGAGGTGTACGCCGAGACCGCCGATCTGCACGAGCGGTTCTGTCCCGGGAACCCCGGCTGGGGTCATCCGCCGCTGGCGGACGACGTGCGCACCACCGACGCCGGTTGGGGCCCGGTCGACGATCCCGGGGGATTGTTCGGCCCGGCGATCGTGCGCTGGTATCCAACCGTTCAGTGGTTCAACGGGGACGGCTTCGCCGATCACCTTCGCTCGTTGTCCCTGTACCGGAGGCTCGACCGCGACATCCGTGAGCCGCTGCTCGATGCGATCGCCGAGCGCGTCCGCACGCGGATGGGCGATCGAGCGGCACGCCGCTATCTGAGCGTCCTGCGGGTCGGACGCCGCGCCGAGTCGGCTGACTCACTCCGTCGGCACGAAGCGTGAGCGTTCCGCCGAGGGGAAGCGTCGCCCTTCGGCATCGAGAAGGTCGATCAGGTCGATGAGCTGGTGCTGGATCCGGGCCAGCCGGTCACGGGCTTTGTCGGGCTCACGGGCTGCGAGCTCGACGTGGTCGAGGAGTTCCCGCGTCCACTCGCAGAACGCGCCTTCTGCGGTGAGCTGCGCGCAGAATGCGGCGTAGCCGATGCATCGGCGCTCACCGGGCTCGCTGTCCGGATCGATCATGATTTCACCGACCGCCCTTTGATCCGTGCGGAAAATCCGGAAGCACTCCGAGGAGTTCACGTCTCCGAAGGTCCTGCTGATCCTGTTGAGGGTGAACATGATCTGCTGATTCGCCCTGTTGCTTCCGAGGTCGAGGAACTGAAGATCCCTCCGGAAGATCTCGGCCCATCCCAGGTACTCGGCGAACAGGAACGCCGTGCTTCTCTTCACGTAAAGCGCTTGCTGTTCAGTGCCCGCCAGCAGGAAGGCACTGGTGAATCCTCGCCTCCCGCGCAGGTCGAGTTGGTAGCCCCTGAGGATGTTGTAGATCCTGCTCTGGAGATCGAAAGCTGTCCAGAGCAGCGCGTCCCGGTATCGGCTCATGTAGTCCTGGCGGTCGCGGGACTTCGCCTGAACCTGGAGCCGATGCCCCAGGACTGCCGTAAACACCGCGCCCAGAACGGCGATCACAGCCGATATCACTGCGATCATCGAAATCCCTCGTTCACTTCAGTGATCTCCCGTCCGGAACGTCGGCCGACGTCGGCGGAGTGCCCGAGGCTGAACAGCGCTGTGTAGCAACCCCGTTGAGACCGAAGCCTACTTCCAGCCCGTCGGCAGCGTGTACTCCCACCCCGGCCGCCACCACCCCGGCGGCTCGTACACCACATCGCGCAGTTCGGCGCCGCCCAGCAGGCAGGCCAGTGCCCAGCGGTTGGCCGAGTGTGCGACGAGCAGTACGCGCGTACCGTCGTGCTCCGCGCTCAGTTGGCGCAGGAAGTCCGCCGTCGCGCGGACGACGTCCCGGTAGCTCTGGCCGCCGAGGAACGGCTCCGCGATGTGCCGGGTCCGGCGCGGCGCCAGGTCCGCGACCGGGCGGCCGGTGAAGTGGCCGTAGTCGCACTCGCGCAGCCGTACGTCCTGGTGCAGGGGCGTCGCCGTGCCGGCGAACGCGATCCGCGCGGTGTCCACCGCCCGTTCCAGGTCGGAGGTGAACACCGCGTCGATCCCGTCGTCACGACGCCGCTCGCCCAGCTCGCGCGCCTGGCGGCGCCCGGCCGCCGAGAGCACGCCGGGGCGCCAACCGGTCGCGAGACCGGCCTCGTTGTCGGTCGTGGTCGCGTGGGTCTCGTAGACGAGTTGCACGGTCATGGCTGACGGCAGACCTGACGAGCCGTCAATTGCCCGGCATCGGGAAGGCCACCGGGCTCCGCTTCCCGTCGCGGTTGACCGCCCGTACGCCGAAGAAGACGTTGTCCTTGGACAGGTCCACGGTGTGCGTGGTCTTGAGTCCGACCTTGATCACATGCGTCCACTCCGGCTCCGTCGTCTCGCGCCACACCACCTCGTAGCCCGCCAGATCCGGCTCCGTGCCCAACGTCCATTTCAGCTCGGTGTCGTTGGTGAGATTGCTCGTGACGATCCGTGCTTCGCGCGGTGTGCCCGGCGCCTGCGCCAGGGTCCACAGCACCGCCCCGTTCACCCGCGCCACGCGCGCGATGTAGTCGAAGTCGCAGAACTCGGGCAGGTCGCCGTACTGCTTGCCGTCCTCCACCCGTACGTCCTGGTGCTGGTGCGCGAAGTCCTCCGCCGGTTCGGTGAACCGGGCCGCCGGATAGCCCTGTTCGAGGAACGGGATGTGGTCCCCGCCGCGCAGGTAGCGATCGCGCCGGTAGACCACGCGGACGTTCATGCCCGTCGCGTCGTTGTCCCCGACATCGCTGACGAAGCGGGCGAGCTGCCGGGTCGCCGAGTCGTTCTCGCCGCCCACCGAGCGGCGGGTGTTGGCCTGCGCCGGGGTCTCGGACGTCGGTACGCCCTCCGCGAAGAGGCGTACCGCGTACGGGTCGCGGGTGCCGTCGTCGGCGCGCGAGCTGCCGATGATGTCGTTGGTGAACATGCCCTGGACGTCAACACCCGCCTCCTTGAAGCGCGTTGCGGCATACCGCGATCCGTACAGCCCCTGCTCCTCCCCCGCCACCGCCGTGAACACGATCGTCGCCGCCGGACGCCGCTTCGCCATCACGCGGGCAAGTTCCATCACGAGCGCGACACCTGACGCGTCGTCATCGGCGCCGGGCGCGTCGCTGGTCGCGTCCATGACGTCGGTGACGCGCGAGTCGTAGTGCCCGGCGACGACGTACACACGGTCGGGTGTCACCGAACCACGCAGTGTGGCAACGACGTTGGTGATCCGCGTCGCCACCGGAATCCGTGACGCGGGCTCCTGGATGTACGACTGGAGCTCGGCGGTCATCCGGCCGCCGGACACCGCCGCGTACGTCCTCATCTCGGCCAGGATCCAGTCACGCGCCGCGCCGATGCCGCGCTCGGGGTCGTCCTGGACCGACAGCGTGTGCCGGGTCCCGAAGGCGGCGAGCCGCCGTACGGTCGCCTCGATACGGTCCGCGTCGATCTCCTTGAGCAGTTGGCGCAACTCCCGGTCGGGCGCCTGGGCGGTGGCGGCCCCGCCGCCGGACGCGGCGACCGCCCGCCCGGCGGGGGCAACCAGGGGGACACCGGCGATGGCGGCGGTCGCGGCGGCCGAGGTCAGTACGGTCCTTCTGCGCGGCATACGGGGCGTACGCGGCCTGCGCGGCGTTCCAGCGGGCTGCTCGGGCATGGAAGTTCCTTTCCAGAGCGACGATCCGGCGCTTCATCGTCATGGACAGGCCAACCCCGCACAAGAGGCTCGCTCAGTGCGGAAGATCCAGCTCCGCGCGTACGGTCTTGCCCACCGGCACCCGGTCCAACACCTCCCACCGGCTCGCCAGCGCCTCGACAATCAGCAGACCGCGCCCGGTGCGCGCGTCGAGCGGCGGGGCGGGCGGCAGGTGGCCGGGGCCGGGTGGGCGGCGTTCACCACGGGTGTCGGACACGTCGATCCGCAGCACGTCGGGCGCGGTCGCGAGCCTGAGCGCCAACTCGAAGTCCCGGCCGGGGATTCGGCCGTGCGTCGCGGCGTTGGCGGCCAGTTCGGCGACGACGAGCGCCGCGGCTTCCGAGACCTCGGAGCCGTACGGGATCCGCCATGCGTGCAGTTGATGAACCGCCAGATGCCGGGCGAGCCGCGCGCCGAGGGGGGTTGAGCTGAAACGCTGTGTGAACAGACGTACGGTGCCCGGTTGTTGTGGGGAGACGGGTGCGTTCATGGCATCAACGTCGAGGTCAGCGGGGTGATGAGGCCAGATCGCCAACCCGTACGCCGAGTCAGCGTACGGGTACAGAAGGTAGACAGTCGACGTCACCGTCCGTGAGCATTGATGCGTTGTGGGTGACCGGCCAGGGACAGGTGCGCACGGGAGGCAGACGCATGACTCAAAGTACGGACGGAAGCGGTACGAGTAGTAGTAGTAGTAGCGAGGAGCCGGAGACGTCGGACAGCCTCAAAGCATTCGGGGCGGTGCTCAAGGCGTTCCGCATTCGGGCGCGGCTGACACAGGAGGAGTTCGCGCCCCGGGTGCGGTACTCACTGCCGATGGTGGCGTCCATCGAGCAGGGCCGGCGGTTCCCGACAGTGGAGTTCGTGGAACGGGCGGAGGACGTCCTGGACGCCTTCGGGGCGTTGCGCGGTGCGGCAAAGCATCTGTCGCGGCAACCGGGGCTGGCGCGCTGGTTCCGTCAGTGGGCGAAGCTGGAGGCGGAGGCGCGCAGTCTGTACACGTACGAATGCCGGTTGATTCCGGGGCTGTTGCAGACGGAGGCGTACGCGCGGAAGTTGTTCCTCAACCAACTTCCGCCCCTCGGGGACGACGAGATCGAGACGAAGATGGCGGCTCGGACGGAGCGGCAGCGGTTGCTGCGGGAGCGCCCGAACACGGCGTACAGCTTCATCCTCGAAGAACATCTGTTCCTTCGTAACACGGGTGGGACGGAGGTCACTCGGAATCTGATCGACCACATTCTCGGGCTCATCGAGTTGCGTAACATCGAGTTCCAGCTCATGCCACAGGTGAAGGAGCGCCACGCGGGTCTCGACGGCCCCATGCAACTGTTGGAGACCCCGGACCACCAGTGGCTGGGCTACTGCGAGGGCCAGAAGACCGGCCACCTCATCACTGACCCGAAAGTGGTCAGCGAGCTCCAGATGCGGTATGCCAGGATGCGTTCACAGGCTCTCTCATTGGAGGACTCCGTGAGCCTGTTGCGGCGGATGCGAGGAGCGGTATGAGCACCCCAGAACTGGCCTGGTTCAAGAGCAGCTACAGCGGCGGTGACGGCGACAGTTGCGTCGAAGTAGCCCTCTCCTGGCACAAGTCGACCCACAGCAGCGGTTCCGGCGACTCCTGCGTCGAAGTCGCCGCCTGCCCCACCACCATCCACATCCGCGACTCAAAGGTCACCGAGGGCCCCCAACTCGCCCTCGCCCCCGGCGCCTGGACGAGCTTCATCACCTATGCCACCGCAGTCTGAGTCCCACTCGACCCTGACCAGGTGGCTGCGTACGCTCGGCGGCGAACAGCTTCAACAACTGTTCGCCGCCCGCCCCGACGGCACACGCGCGCCTGCCCCGCTGACCCTCGGCGAACTCGCCGACCGTCTCCAGCGGACCGGATCAGTCGTCCAGCCCTTGGAGCGGCTGCCGCTCCCCTGTCTCCAGGCGGCCCAGGCACTCGCCGCGCTCCCGGCCCCTTGTGCGCCCGAGTCACTGCGAGCACTGCTCGGCACCGACCCGGACTCGCTCGCGCCGGTGCTGGACGTCCTCACCGGTCTCGCCCTGGTGTGGCCGGACACGAACGGTGATCTGCACATGGCGCCGGCCTTGCGGCACGCGTGGGAGTCACCCCTCGGCATGGGCCCCGGGCTCGCCGAACTGCTCGACTCCCACACCGCCGACGATCTGCGCGTCATCGCGACAGCGCTCGGTCTGAACCCCGGCACCCGGCGCCAGGCACGCCACGACGCGATCCTCGACACTTACGAGGACGAGGAAAAGCTCCTCGCGCTCATCGGCTCCGCCCCGAAGGCGGCCCGCGCCCTCCTCCAGGAGTACGCCGGTGTCGGTGACTTGGCCGAAGCGGCCGGGGCGTTCACCACCATGAGCGCCGGATCGGCCGAACGCTGGCTGCTGGAACGGGCGTTGCTCGTCCGGCGCGAGTGGGTGTACGAGTCCCCGCAGGTGCCGGTAGAGGTGATCCGCGCGCTGCGCGGGCCCGACTGGCACGCCCCTTTCGACCCCGTACCGCCCGCGCCGGACGCGGCGGATCTCGTACGCGTGGCCCCGGACGAGGTGGAGCGGGAGGCGTCTGCCGCAGCCACGGCGTTCGCCGGGCAGGCTGCCACCCTCCTCGCGGAGTGCGCGACGCGTCCACCGGCCACGCTCAAGTCGGGCGGTATCGGCGCCCGCGAGCTGGCGAAGCTGGGGAAGGTGACGGGCTGTCAAGAATCCGTCGTCCGGCTGGTGTTGGAGAGCGCGTACGCGGCCGGCCTGCTCTCGTACGAGGGCACGCGGGTCCTGGTCACCACCGCGTACGACGCGTGGGCCGCCCGCGAGAGTGCCGACCGGTTCGCCCTGCTCCTGCGTGCGTGGTGGCTGCTCGGCCTCTCGGCGTCGTCCTCCCGCGACGAGGACGGCAAGGCCCTGCCCGCCCTCGCGGGACGACCGACGTGCTCGGGCTGCCGTGCCGCACGGCGCGGGGTACTGGCGGCGGCCACGACACTGCCGGCCGGGCACGGTGTACGTGGCCTCGGCGTCCTCGGTCAACTGGTGTCCTGGCACCGCCCGTTGGCGGACTCCGCTCCCCAGGACGAGATCCCCTTCGCCTCGGTGGGCCACGAGGCCGAGCTGTTGGGCGTACTGGCGCGCGGCGCGCTCAGCCCACTCGGCGCCGCCCTGCTGACCGGTGAACCGGCCGCCGCCCACACGGTGGCGGCCCGGCTGCTCCCGGCAGCCACCGGCCGGGCCCGCTTCGGCGCCGACCTGACGGCGGTGGTGACCGGAGAGCCCACCATCCGACTTGCCACGCTGCTGGACTCGCTCGCCGACCGGGAGAGCCGGTCGGTGGCCTCCGTATGGAGGTTCAGCCCGGCGTCGGTGCGCCGCGCGCTGGACGCGGGACAGACCCCGGACGCCATCGAAGCCGATCTGCTCCGTGTCTGCGAGGTCTCCGAGGTCTCCGAGGTCTCCGGCAGCCCGCTGCCGCAGCCGCTCAGCTATCTGATCGCCGATGTCGCCCGCCGCCACGGACGGGTCCGCCTGGCGTCGGCCGCCTGTGTGCTGCACAGCGAGGACACGGCGCTGCTCGCCGAGATCGCGGCGCACAGCGCGCTGTCACCTCTCGGTCTGCGCAGGCTCGCACCGACCGTACTGCTCTGCCGTACGGAGGCGTCGGTCACCCTGGAGGCGTTGCGCGGGGCCGGCTACGCGCCGGTGGCGGAGACGGACGACGGCGCGGTGAGCGTCCAGCGCGTGCCAAGGCCACGGGCCGAACCGCCGCTGCCGCTCGAAGACCTGATCCCGGTGGCCGGCGAGGACCCGGGCGCCGACGCCGCCGGACGGGAACTCGCCGAGCGGCTGCTCGCCGCCCCCGACCGGCGGCCATACCCCGCGCCGATGGAGGGCGGCCCCGCCTACGACAGCGACACCGAGGAGATCCTGGACGGCTACTCGCCGTCGCTCTCACTCACCGACGTCCGGCAGATCGCCTACGCCATTCACGAGGGCGAGCCGCTGACCATCGAGTACGTCTCGGCGTCCGGGGCCCGGACCGTGCGTACGGTGAGCGGCATCGTCCTCGACGCGCCGCACATCGTCGCGCACTGCCATCTCCGGGACGCCGAGCGGGTGTTCTCGATCTCCCGTATCCACGCCATCCTGCCCGCGTGACTATTCGTCCGGGGTCAGCCGCAGCGAGATCGAGTTGATGCAGTAACGCTGGTCGGTCGGCGTGCCGTAACCCTCGCCCTCGAAGACATGGCCCAGGTGCGACCCGCAGCGCGAGCAGCGGACCTCGGTGCGGACCATGCCCATCGTGCGGTCCTCGATCAGCTCGACCGCGTCGGTGTCCTTCGGGTCGTAGAACGACGGCCAGCCGCAGTGCGACTCGAACTTCGTGTCGGAGCGGAACAGCTCCGCGCCGCACGCGCGACAGGAGTAGACGCCGGTCGTCTTGGTGTCCGTGTACTCACCGACGAAGGCGGGCTCGGTACCGGCCTGGCGCAGCACCGCGTACTCGGCCGGGGACAGCTCCTCGCGCCACTGCTCGTCGGGCTTGTCGATGTCGTACGCCATGACTTTCCTCTCCAGGGCCTCAGTGCCTCAGTGGGACACCTCAGTGGGACAGGCGGGCAAGGATCTGCGGACCGAGGTCCGTCACGTCACCCGCCCCCATGGTGAGAACGAGATCACCGGCCTTCGCCATTCCCGCCACGGCCTCGGGCACCGCACCCTTGTCCGATACGGCCCTGACGTCCGCGCCCGCCGTCCGCGCCGCCTCGATGATCAGCTCGCTGGTGATGCCGGGGATCGGGTCCTCGCGGGCCGGATAGATGTCCAGTACGACCGAGGCGTCGGCCAGGGCGAGGGCCTGGCCCATCTCCGTACCAAGCTCCTGCGTACGCGAGAACAGGTGCGGCTGGAAGACGACGAGCAGCCGGGAGCCGGGGGCGGCGGCGTCGCGCATCGCCTCCAGGTCGGCGGTCATCTCGGTGGGGTGGTGCGCGTAGGAGTCGACGACCTGCACACCGTTCGCCTCGCCCTTGAGCTGGAGGCGGCGCTTGACGCCGGTGTACTTGCCGAGCGCGGAGGCGAGATTGTGCGCGGGGATGCCGAGCGCGACGCCCGCCGCGAGGGCGGCCACCGCGTTGTGGGCGTAGTGGCGGCCGGGGACCGAGACCGTGAAGGTGAGGAAGCGGCCGTCGAGGACGACCGTGACCTCGCTCGTCAGACCGCGTGCGGTGACCTTGTGGACGCGTACGTCGGCGTCCGCCGCCGCGCCGTACGTCACGACCTTGACCGTGGACAGATCGCGGACCTTCGCGGTCAGCTCGACCGCGCCGGGCTGGTCGGCGGCGATCACCAGCGTGCCGCCGGGGACGATCTTGCCGGCGAACGTCTCGAAGGAGTCGTAGATCTCGTCCATGGAGGCGTAGTTGGCGTGGTGGTCCAACTCGACGTTGAGGACGATCGCGACCTCGGGGTCGTACTTGTGGAAGCTCCGGTCGCTTTCATCCGCCTCGGCGACGAAGATGTCCCCGGCGCCGTGGCGGGCGTTGGTGCCGGGCCCTTCCAGGTCGCCGCCGATGGCGTACGACGGGTCGAGGCCCAGCTCGGTGAGGGCGACGGCCAGCATGGACGTCGTCGTCGTCTTGCCGTGGGTGCCGGCCACGGCGATGGAGCGCAGGCCGCCGCCCATCAGGGCGGCGAGCGCGTCGGAGCGGTGCACGACGGGGACGGCCAGCTCGGCGGCGCGTACCAGCTCGGGGTTGTCCGCCCGGATCGCGCTGGAGACGACCACGCACGAGGCGTCGTCGGCGAGGTGGTCGGCCGCGTGGCCGATATGGACCGTGGCGCCCAGCGCGCGCAGGGCCTCGGCGGTGCCGGACTCCTTCGAGTCGCTGCCCGCGACCTTGGCGCCTCGCTGGGTGAGGATCTTGGCGATACCTGACATTCCGGCGCCGCCGATGCCGATGAAGTGCGGCCGTTCCATGGCGGTGGGGATACCGGGTGCCATACGTGTTCTCCCAGGTGGTGCGGTGGGTGCGGGGGCGTGGGCTGCCGACCGTACGGTACGTCTGCCGTCAGCGGCCCCCCAGCCTATTCGCTTCGACCGGCTCCGCCCGCCGACCCGTTGGCCTCTCCCGCGGGCTCGTCGTCCTCCGCGCTGTGCGCGAAGAGCTTGAGCACGGGTACGCCGACCTTGTGGCGGGCGCGCGAGGCCCAGTCTCTGTGGAAGAACTCCTCCACGTAGTGCGGCTCGGTGAGCACGATCACCTCGTCGGCAGCCGACTCCTCGACAACGGACTTGAGGTGGTCCAGCGGGTGCTTCTCGACCACCACGCCGGTGGCGTCCCGGCCCGCCGCCCGCAGCACGGTCAGGGAGTGGGCGAGGGCCAGCTCGGCGGGGCCACGGGCGGCGGCGCCCTCGGGTACGTCGCCCTCGCGGCCGGCCTCCCTCAGCTCGCCGAACGCGACGTCGTCGATGGCGCGCAGCAGTGCGTCCGCCTGGTCGCCGCGGGGCTGCATGAGCACGATGAAGGTGACGTCCTCGTCCCCGTGGAGCGTGGTCACGAATTCGACGTCCACGGACGACAGGGGCTTCTCGATCATCAATACGCTTGTGAACACGACAGGCGCCCTTCGTCGTTCAGGGGCCGGTGAGGCCCACTGCGGAAACCATCCTTCCCCGTGTCCGCACGGGGTCTGCGTGATGAGTCTGCGTGAGTAAGTGTGCCCAGTGGAAGCTAACCGGAACGACAAATTCCGCCCAATGTCAGCTCCGACGGTATCGGGTGAAAAGGAACCCGGCCTCCTCCAGTACGGCCGCCAAGGCGAAGCGCTCGGGGTCCGCGAGGTCCGGTCCGCCCGTGATGCGCTGCGCGCCACCGACCGTGAGGAGGGGGGAGACCGTCAGACAGAGTTCGTCCAGCACACCCGCCGCCACGAACTGGCCGAGCAGGTGGGGGCCGCCCTCGGCGAGCTGCCGTACCAGGCCCATCTCCGCGAGCGCCGCGACCGCGCGGGCGGGCTCGACGCCGGGCCCGTCCCCGGCGACCAGCACCCGCGCGCCCGCCTTCTCGGCGGCGCGGATCCGGTCGGGGTACGCGGCGGAGCCGGTCAGGATCAGGGTCTGGACAAGGGGCGAGACAAAAAGCGGAAGCGTGAAGTCCAGGTTCAGGCTCACGCTCACGACGGCGATCGCGGGCGCGGGCGCCTGCCCGGCGGCGGCCCGGCGTCCGGCGAAGGCGTCACGGGCGCGGGCGGGCCGGTAGCCCTCCAGGCGAACCGTTTCCGCGCCGACCACGACGACATCCGCGAGCCCGCGCAGGGTGCCGAAGATCCGCATGTCGGCGTCGGAGGAGATCCCCCGCGAACGGCCGTCGTGCTGGGCGGCACCGTCGAGCGTGGAGACCATGTTGGCGCGCAGCCAGTGGCCCTCCAGCGGCTCGGGGTACGCGTACGCGTCAGCCAGATCGTCCAGGGCCCACTCGTGGTCTGCCATCGGCTCGGACGGCACGGGGAACAGGCGTCGCATGGCCGCAGTCTGACACGGCGCACGCCGGGGTGCCGCCCACATATCCGCGCGCCGGGGTGCCCCGAACTGACGTGCGTGAGGGTGGGCGAGTCCGGCGCCGGCGCCCGGCGCGCCGGGGGATCACATGCCCCCGTCACCGGAGAGCAGCAGCAGGTCGCCGATCACCGTCGGATGCCATGGCCCCTCGATCGTCCGCAGGACCTGTCCCGTCTTCAGGTCGTGGACGTGCAGACAGTCGTCGAACTCGTGGTCGAGCCCGCCCACCCCGACGAAGACCATGTCGTTCCACACGGCGATCGGGAGCTGCGCCACGAAGTCGCCGGGCTCGAATTCCTCCTCGACCCAGTCGTCGCTGTACGTGTGACGCCGGCGCAGCGCGCCCGTGGCCGCGTCGAAGGCGTACAGCCTCGCGGCCGAGTCGGCCACGAGCAGGGTGTCCCCGGCCAGCACCGGCGAGGCGATCACTTCCCCGTCCGTCGCGGCCACCCACGCGACCCGGGCGCTCTCCGGAAGGCCGGACGCCTGATAGGTGCCGCTGCGGCCGTCGCCGCCGTAGTGCGGCGTGACGGCGGACTCCGACTCCGGCATGTCTGTCATGTTCGTTTCCCCCCATGCGGCTTCCCGACACTTGAAACGTACAGATGTTCGAAGAATCCTACGGGTCGGCCGAGCCGCCTGCCCCCACCCCCCACCGCCTACAGTTGAGAACCGTGTCCCCCTTCTCCGCCTCTTACTCCCCTGTGTCCCTGTGCGACCGTGAGCCCCGTGTACCGGCCGAGCGGCTGGTCGGCGAGATGGTGCCGCCGCCCCGCTTCGACTCCGTGCGTTTCGCCACGTACGTCCCCGACCCGAACCAGCCCAGCCAGGCCGAGGCCGTCACCGTACTGAGCGCGTTCGCCGCCGGACTCGGCGGCCCGGCGGGCGGCGGGCAGGGCAAGCGGCGCTGGTTCGCCCGCAGGCCCGCCGACAGCGCCGGCACCGCCGGCCCGCGCGGCGTCTACCTCGACGGCGGTTACGGCGTCGGCAAGACCCACCTGCTCGCCTCCCTCTGGCACGCCACCCCCGCCGCGCCCGAACAGAAAGCCTTCGGCACCTTCGTGGAGCTGACGAACCTCGTCGGCGCTCTCGGTTTCCAGCAGACCGTACGGACCCTCGGCGGCCACCGGCTCCTGTGCATCGACGAGTTCGAGCTGGACGACCCGGGCGACACCGTCCTCGTATCGAGTCTACTGAGCCGGCTCGTGGAGTCGGGCGTGGCGCTCGCCGCGACCTCCAACACGCTGCCCGGCAAGCTCGGCGAAGGCCGCTTCGCCGCCGCCGACTTCATGCGCGAGATCCAGGGGCTCTCCGCGCGCTTCCGCCCGCTGCGCATCGACGGCGAGGACTACCGGCACCGGGGACTGCCCGAGGCCCCTCCCCCGCTCACCACCGAACAGGTGACGCGCGCCGCCCACGCGACCGAAGGCGCCGGCCTGGACGACTTCCCCTCGCTCCTCGCCCATCTCGCCACCGTGCACCCCAGCCGGTACGGCGCGCTGACGGAGGGTCTGCGGATCGCCTGCTTCACGGACGTGGGCCCGGTGCCCGACCAGTCGACCGCGCTGCGCCTCGTCGTACTGGCCGACCGGCTGTACGACCGGGAGATACCGGTCCTCGCCTCGGGGCTGCCCTTCGACCAACTATTCGGCGAAGAGATGCTGAACGGCGGCTACCGGAAGAAGTACTTCCGGGCGATCTCCCGTCTCACCGCACTGGCGCGCGACGCGAAGCGCCTGCTCGCCGAGTAAGTTCGGTGCCGTAACGATGTGCGGTGCGCGAGGTGCGGTCGGTCAGCTCCCGCGTGCCCGATACAGAAGGGTTCCCATCACCATGGCTACCACGCGCCAGGCACACACCGTCTGGGAAGGCGACCTCCTCAAGGGCAGCGGCGTCGTCACCTTCGACTCCTCCGGCATCGCCGAGCAGCCGGTCTCCTGGGCCTCCCGCGCCGAGCAGGCCAACGGCAAGACCAGCCCGGAGGAGCTGATCGCCGCCGCTCACTCGAGCTGCTTCTCGATGGCCCTGTCCAACGGTCTCGCCAAGGCCGGCACCCCGCCGACCAGGCTGACCACCCAGGCCGAGGTCACGCTGGTGCCCGGCACCGGCATCACCGGCGTCCACATCACCGTTCGGGGCGAGGTCGAGGGCCTGGACGAGGCGGCGTTCGTCAAGGCCGCCGAGGACGCGAAGGCGAACTGCCCGGTCAGCCAGGCGCTCGCGGGCACGAGCATCACGCTCACCGCGACGCTCGCCTGAACCGAGATCCGCCGAACCGAGGATCCGCTGAACCGCTGATCTCTCAGGACATACCAGGCGACACATAAGGCTCAGTGGCCCGCACGGTTCACGTGTACACAACACCCGTGATACACACGTGCGGGTCACGTCTCCTGTCCGCCAACAGGGAGTTGCCTCATGTCCGCAACACGACGTCAGGTCCTGGCCA
The DNA here is from genome assembly GCF_045040295.1 of Streptomyces sp. NBC_01506. Lineage (NCBI taxonomy): Bacteria > Bacillati > Actinomycetota > Actinomycetes > Kitasatosporales > Streptomycetaceae > Streptomyces > Streptomyces sp. NBC_01506. The sequence goes on from NZ_CP109422.1 coordinate 1,758,820, forward strand.
CCGGAGCATCGGTCGCCGGAATCGCGTTCACCGGAGCGGTGTCGGAGCTTTTCGCCGGCACCGCCGTCGCACAGGAAATGGGGCGCAGCGGCTACGGCCCGCTCGTACCCGACCCGGACGGTCTGCTCGACCTGCCGAAAGGTTTCCGCTATCGCGTCCTGTCCGCAACGGGCGACGCGCTCCGTTCGGGCGAGGGCGAAGTCCCCAGCAATCCCGACGGCATGGCCGCCTTCGCCGGCCGGCGCGGACGCGTCCATCTGGTCCGTAACCACGAGAACCGGGCCACCGCCAAGATCGGCGTCCCGACCGTCGACGGCCTCACCTACGACCCGATGGGCAAGGGCGGCTGTACGGCGCTCGAACTCGACGGGCGCAACAACGTACTGGGCGAGCGCGTCGCCATCGCCGGCACCGCCGTCAACTGCGCGGGCGGGCCGTCCCCTTGGGGCACCTGGCTCACCTGCGAGGAGACCGAGGACAAGGCCGGTACCAACGGCTACACCAAGGACCACGGCTTCATCTTCGAGGTCGACGGCGCCGATCCGCACCGTACCGGTGCCGTACCGCTGAAGGCGATGGGCCGCTTCCAGCACGAGGCGATCGCGATCGATCCGCGCACGGGTGTGGTGTACGAGACGGAGGACGCGTTCGACAGGCCCTTCGGCCTCTTCTACCGCTTCCTGCCCGAGAAGCCGCTGGGCGGGCTCGGGTCGCTGCGCGCGGGCGGCACGCTGGAGGCCATGCGCGTCCCCGGCGTACCGGATCTGTCGGCCGTCCAGGAGCCGGGCGCCAGCTTCGACCGAGTCGAGTGGGTGCCCGTGCCGGACACCCAGGCGCGGGAAACGCCCATCCGGCTCCAGGACTTCGGCAAGAAGGGCATCACGCACGCCCAGAAGCTGGAGGGCTGCTACTGGGGCGACCGGTCTGTCTACTTCGTGTCGAGCTTCGCGAGGAGCGCGGAGGGGTCGGCGGCCGACCACTACGGGCAGGTGTGGAAGTACGAACCGCAGCGGCGCCGGCTCACGCTGGTGATCGTCTTCGGCCCGGACACCGACATCCAGATGCCCGGCGAGTCCCCCGACAACATCTGCCTCGCGCCCAGCGGCGGCCTGATGGTGTGCGAGGACGGCGGGGGCGCGCAGCACGTGTACGGGCTGACGCGGCACGGCGAGCTGTACGAGATGGCGCGCGCGGCGGAGAACATCGGGACGGCGGAGGAGCCGGAGTGGGGTGAGTTCGCGGGGGTCACGTTCGCGCCGGACGGCGACACGATGTACGTGAACTCCTACACGCCCGGCAAGACGTTCGCCGTCACGGGGCCGTGGCGCTAGCGCTGGTGAGGTGACCGGTTCGGTTGCCGGGTCCGCCCGGTGGCCGGTTCGTCCTCAAGCGCCGGACGGGCTTAGTAAGCCCGTCCGGCGCTTGAGGGCACCCCGACACCGTCGTCAGCCGGCGGAAAGGATCTCCGCTCCCACCGCCGCCAGCGCCGTCGGTACCGGCTGGAAGAACGTCTCGCCGCCCACGGTGCAGTCACCGCTGCCGCCCGACGTCAGGCCGATCGCGGTGCCGTCCGCCGTGAACAGCGGGCCTCCGCTGTCGCCGGGCTCCGCGCAGACGTTGGTCTGGATGAGCCCGCTGACGGAGCCCTCCGCGTAGTTCACGGTCGCGTCGAGCCCGGTGACCGAACCGTCCGACAGCCCGGTGGTGCTGCCCATCCGGACCACCTCCAGGCCCACCGCGGCTTCGCCCGCCTGACTGATCGGCACGCTCCGGCCGTTGCCGACGTCGACCTCGCTGGGCGCCTCGGTGGCCGGGTCGTCGTACGTGAGGAGCGCGAAGTCGCCGTCGCCGGGGAAGGTCGCGGCCTGGACCGTACCGACCGGTGCGCCGTTCTGGTCCTCGGACCACTGCTCGGCCGCGACGCCGCAGTGCCCGGCGGTGAGGAAGCCGGACGCGCCGTCCTGCGTGGTGACGTTGAAGCCGAGCGAACAGCGGGCGCCGCCGCCGAAGATGGCGTCGCCGCCGTCCAGGAACGGTTTGAACTCGCCCGCCGACTTCTGGATACGGGCCACGCCGTCGCCCAGCGAGCGCACGGTCGACTCCAGCGTGTCCCAGCGTGCGCCGGTGACCGTGGTGTCGGCGGTGACGAGGATCTGGTTGGTGCGGGGGTCGACGGCCCACGCGGTGCCGGGGACGGCGGCGTCGCGGCTCAACGTGCCGGTGGCGGACCGGAGTTCACCCATGCTGTGCCGGACGCCTCGCGGCACGGCGCCGGCGTCGCGCACCCGCGAGGCCGACTCACCACCACCGTCGGCGACATTCACCACTACCTGCTTCGTCCCCGCGTCGTAGTACGCCCCCGCGTAGTCCTCGCCAAGCTGTGCGGACAGCTTCGCGACGAGTTCCGGCGCCGACGCGGCGCTGACCGTCCGCGCGTTCCGCCCCGCACCACCGTCCGCACCGCCGTCCGTGCCGGACTGTGACGCGTTGGCGTTCGGCAGCAGGACGGCCGCCGCCGCGACACCCACCGCCCCGGCTCCCGCGAGAACGGCCTTGCCCTTGGATATTCGCCTGTGACTCAACTCGTCGCCTCCTGTGGGGGATTACGGAGTGACCCCTTGATACGGGCGACACGCGAGTTGTGTTCAGCCGACCGGGCGGGCGGTACGACGGGGCCGGTCGGACGACGGTCCGGCCGGCCCCTCACGTACTGCGGTCTGATTTCGGTCTGACGTATCGTCAGCCGCTGAGCTCGATCTTCTTCTTGGTCTCCGACGCCTTGGCCGGCTCCGTCGAACTCGCCCGCTGCGTAAGCCCCTTGAGCAGTTCCGCGAGGTCGACCCCGGTGGTCGACGTCAGCAGTTCCATCCCCTGCGCGACATTGTCGGTGACCGTGCGCGAGAGCTGGCTCGCGCCGTCCGTGGAGATGACCGTCAGCTTGTCGATGGCGCTCAGCGGCTCCGACGCCTTGGCGACGACGGCCGGCAGCACCTCGACGAGCATCTGGAGCACGGCCGCGTCCCCGTACTGCGCGAACGCGTCGGCCTTCTTCTGCATCGCGCCCGCCTCGGCGGTACCGCGCGCCGTGATCGCGTCCGCCTCCGCCTCGCCCTCGATGCGTACGGCCTCGGCGAGCGCCGCACGGCGCAGCTTCTCGCCCTCACCGGTCAGCCGCGACCGCTCGGCGTCCGCCTCGGCCTCCTTCACCTGCGCGATCCTGCGGGCCTCGGCCTCCTGCTCGGCCTGGTAGCGCGCGGCGTCGGCAGGCTTTCGCACCTGGGTGTCGAGCTGACGGTCCGTCAGAGCTGCCTGACGCTGCGCCACTTTCTCCTGCTCGCCCAAGACTTCCTGCTGACGCGCGGCCTCGGCGAGCGGTCCGGCCGCGTTGGCCTTGGCCTTGGCCGCCTCGGTCTCGACCTTGATCTCGGCCTGCTTGAGATAGAACGTCCGCTCGGCCACCGCGATCTCCTCGGCGGCCTTGAGCCGGGCCTGCTCGGAGGCCCGCTTGGCGATCGCCTCGGCGATGTCCGCCTCCTGCCTGGCACGGGCGGCCTCGGGCCGGCCCAGGTCCTCCAGATAGGAGCCCTCGGTGGTGATGTCCTGGATCTGGAAGGCGTCCAGGATCAGGCCCTGGCCGGACAGGCTCGCCTCGGCCTCCTCGGCGACCTGACCGGCGAAGGCGGCGCGGTCGCGGATGATGTCCTCGACGGCCATCCGGCCGACGATGGCGCGCAGCGCGCCGGACAGCACTTCCTGTGTGAAGCCGACGATGCCCTTCTGCTGCCGCAGGAAGCGCTGCGCGGCGGCGCGGATGGCGTCCTCGTTGCCGCCGACCTTGACGATCGCGACGCCTTCCAGATGCGCCTTGACGCCGCGCAGGGTCACCGCGCCCCGGACGGCGACCGGAATGTGCCGGCTGGACAGGTCGAGCGTGAACTTCTGCTGGACGAACGGGACCACGAAGACGCCGCCGCCGACCACGACCTTCTGACCGCTGTTGTCGGTGCTGATCCGGCCGGTGACCGGGTCCGTGGACGACTTCCCCCGGCGGCCGGTGATGATGAAGGCCTCGCTGGGTCCCGCGACCTTGTAGCGGGTGATGACGACGAGGGCGAGCAGGACGAGAAGTACGACGACTCCCGCCACCGCGATGATCACTGGACTCATATGGGACTCCCCCTGTTGACGTACGGGCTGCTGTGGACGCCGCACCTGTGGGACGCCGGCCACCGCGCGGCGGTTCGGCGGTTCGGCGGGTGGCTCAGCGCTCGACGGGCCGGACCCCGACCGAGGTGGACGACAGCGTCGACTCCACCCAGACCTCGGAACCCCGCGCCAGGGGCACCGCGCTCCTCGCGGCGAACTTCACCGGCTGGCCCGCCACCCGGAGCATCACCTCGCCGTAACCGCCGACGGGAATGGCCGTGACCACGGACCCCGACGTACCGACGAGGTCCGCTCCCCGTGGCGTGGCGTCCGTCTGATCGCGCATCAGCACGCGGCTGAGTTTCCAGGCCAGCCAGCCGGTGACGGCACCGGCGACGGCGCCCGCCGCGATGGCGGGGCCGGCTCCGAGGTCGGTCGTACCGAGCACGATCGCACCGCCGAAGCCCAGCATGGCGACGAATCCCGCCACGACGGGCAGCGACAGCAGGCCCGCGAACAGGCCGTCGAGCACTCCGCCGAACAGGCCCTCGAAGATTCCGTCGAAGATCAGCGCGACGGCGAGCAGGATCACACCCGCGATACCGAGGCCGAGGAACACATCCATGGGGTCGTCCCTCCCCCGGCTTCCGCCGGTCCCCCTGATGAACCCTTGAACGGGAGGAAATGTTCTCACGGTCCGTCACGCGGCGCAGTGCCGTGTTCCGGCAATCTTCGAGCGCCGTAACCGCAGGTTGAACAATTAGTCATATATTTTGCCCATATGCCTACCTATGTCCAGAGACTCATCTCGGTCGCCGCGCTGGGGACCGTCCTCGTCGGATGCGGCACCGACACCGGCACCGAGGCCCGTCCGCCCGCCAAGCCCTCGCCCGAGGCGGCGGCACAGCACCCGGCAGGGCCCGAACGTCCGGCCGTGACGCCGGTCTTCCTCCGTGGCGCGGACCGTGGCGCGGACCCCACCGGCAAGACCCGGACCAAGGCGGCGGCCAAGACCGTCGCGCTCACCTTCGACGCCGACATGACGGCCGACCAGGGACCGCGCGCCGCCCGTGGCGAGCGCTTCGACAACCCGACGCTGATCTCGTCGCTGCGCCGCCTCGAAGTGCCCTCGACGATCTTCATGACGGGGCGGTGGGCGGAGGAGTACCCGTTCCAGGCGAGGGAGATCGGCTCCGACCCCCTGTTCGAGGTGGCGAACCACTCGTACAGCCACCACTCCTTCACGGCCGACTGCTACGGGCTTCCGGTGCTCGGCAAGAAGGACATGGCCGCCGATGTGGAGCGGGCTTTCGGCGCGTTCCGCAAGGCCGGGGTACGGCAGGTCGTGCCGTACTTCCGCTTCCCCGGCGGCTGTTACGACCAGTCGACGCTACGGACCCTGGCACCGGCCGGCCTGACGGCGGTCCAGTGGGACGTCGTCAGCGGCGACGCCTTCGCCACGGACGCGGACGCGGTGGCCGAGCAGGTGCTCGCCGAAGTGCGGCCCGGTTCGCTGGTGGTCATGCACTGCACGACGAGCGCGGCGCCGGTGACGGACGAGGCGGTACGCAAGATCGTGCCCGCGCTGCGCGAGCGCGGCTACCGCTTCGTCAAGGTGTCGGATCTGATGAAGGGCTGAGCCCCGGCGCCGGCCGGACCGGACCGGGCCGTCAGCCGGAGCAGGCGTTCCGCTGCGCCTCGTGCCACTCGCAGACGGGGCACAGCGTGATGCCCTTCACCGACTCCGGGTACTCGGTCGGCTCTGCGCAGTGCACACAGTCCGCGTACACGACGGTCCCGGTACCGGTGGTTTCGTCTCCCATACGGTCGAGCGTACTGAACGGCGTACGGCGGCGCCGCGCTCAGCCCCGCCGTACGCCCAGGACACAGATCCCCGCCGCCACGGCCGCCACCAGCGCGGCGGCGGCCAGCGGCAGTCCCGGCGGGTGGATCGCACCCGCACGCGAGCCGGTCACCGGAGCGCTCACGGCGGCCTTGGCCGGAGACCCGGTCACCAGCGCCAGCAGCGCGAAAAGCGCGATCCCCGCGAGCGGCCGGGAGAACAGCGCGCCCACCGTGGCACCGGTCAGCAGACAGACCGGCGCCGCGAGCAGCCCCGCCGCCCCGGCGGGCAGCGGCGCCAGCTCCACCAGGCCGTTGGCGCTTCTCCGGTCGCTGACCGCCGTGACGACCACCGTGCCGACGACGCCCAGCGCGCCGCGCAGGCCGTCGCGGCGAGCAGCGCGGCGAGATGCGCGCGGGGCATGCCCGCCGCGGTGGCGGTGACGGCGCGGGCCGCGTCCGGTTCCTGCGTGACGCAGATCCGGAGGGCCACGCGGTGACCGGCAGCAGCGCGGCGGCGACGACACCGAGCGAGTCGAGCACCGGCTCGCCGCCCTGGACGCCGACGGCGAGGACGATGCCGTGGAGCAGGACCGGCGGGAGCCGGCGCTGCGAGCGCAGCAGCATGGCGGTGTGGTAACGGAACAGTGCGGTCATGAAGTGGCGTGCTCCGTCGTGCTGGTGGTGGTGGCCGTGCTCGCGTCCGTCGCCGTCGGCGCGCGTACCTCTCGGATGTGCCAGGGCGGGCGCGCCGCGAGCAGCGCGCGCAACAGCGCGTCGGAGTGCGCGGCGGCGACACTCAGCAGTACAGTCCCGTCCCCCGGCCCCCGCTCGTGTGTGGGTGCGCCGGGCAGCCCGTCCGGCGGGGCCGCGCCCGGCGGGCCGACCGCCACGACCCGTACCAGGGGCCCCTGTTGGGCCGGGAAGCCCGGCGCCGTACCGCGTACGAGCGCGTTCCCCGCCACCGCGTACACGGCGTCGGCGGCCCCGGCCAGGCGCCGTGGATCGTGGTCCACGAAGACCACCGTGCCACCGGCGGCGACGCGTTCCGCGACGGCCAGGTCGAGTTGTGTACGGGCCGCCGAGTCGAGCCCCGTCCACGCCTCGTCGAGCACCAGCAGCTCCGGTGCGGCGAGCAGCGCCTGTGCCACGGCGACCTTCTGGCTGGTGCCCTTGGACAGCTCCGACAGCGCCGTACCGGCGTGGCTCCCGGCCCCGAAGCGCTCCAGCCACTCGGCGGCGCGCGCCACCGCCTCGGCGCCGCGCAGTCCGTGGATCCGCCCCGGATGGGTCAGTTACCCGGTGGCCGTGAAGGGCAGCGCGACCGGGAAGCGCTCGGGGACGTACGCCGTACGGCCGGGGCGGCCCGTGACACGCCCCTCGGTGGGCGAGTCGATCCCGGCGAGCAGCCGCAGCAAGGTCGACTTGCCGCTGCCGTTGGTGCCCTCGACGCGGATCAGGCTGTGCGGCGGCAGCGCGAGGTCGACGCCGCGCAGCACCCAGGGGCCGCCGACACCGTACCGGCGGCCCACTCCTCGTAGTTCCACGCGTGGGTCAGCTCCCGGACGCCTTCGTGGGCGTCAGCTCGCTCGGCCGGACGATGACGAAACCCTCGCCCTGGAGCATCAGTTGGACGGCCTCGCCGGAACCGCCGCGGATCATCGAGCCCATGGACTGCGAGCGGTTCATCGAGGTGCTGAGCTGGGCGCTCCAGCCGACGACGGCGTCCGTGTCGACGTACACCGGCGCCTGCGCCGTGACGGGGATGACGATGGGGTCGCCCTCGCAGATGATGGCGAGCTTCCCGTAGCCGGTGAACACGCTGTTGAAGAGGCCGCCGCCGGTCATGCCGGCGCCCTTCACCGTCTTGATCTCGTAGCTGAGGGTGGGGTCGAAACACAGGACGTTGCGGCCGTTGACGGTGAGCGCGTCGCCCTGCTCGATGTCGACGATGAAGCAGTTGGCCGCCTCGTGCGCGAACCACGCCTCGCCCTGGCCCTTCACGGCCATCAGCGCCAGGCCCTCGCCGGTGACGGCGCGCTTGAGCATCCCGCCGACGCCCTGGCCCTTGCGTTCGAACTGGAGATTGCCGCGGAAGGCGATCATCGACCCCTGGCGCGCGTGCATTTCGCCGTTGACGGCGTACTTGACGGATTTGGAGTTCTGGAGGCTCATCCCGGGGATGGTCGCCTGCTGTGCCATGTTCTCGTGGGAAAACAGATCGCTCTTCATGCGGAGCATGGTCACCCGGAGCCGCGCATTCCGCCAACATCGCGGCGAGTCCGAACTGGCACACTTGACACGTGAGCATCGACGACACCGCCGGCACCGGGGCGGACAACCCGGCGGACGACACCTCCGGCGCCCCGGTGGACAGCCCGTTCCGGCATGAGCGGACCGCGCGTGACGAGGCCCCGCAGTTCGTGCTGCCGCTGGTGGTACGGATCGAGAAGGCCGCGCCGCCGACCCGTACCGACGCGCTGGAGGCCGCCGCTCGGGCCGTACTCGTCATGCTCGCCGACGAGCGGTCCACGGGCGACGGCGAGTGGGCGCGGGCGATGCGGGACTGGCAGGACGCCCGGATCCGCAAGGTGGTGCGCAGGGCGCGCGGCGCGGAGTGGCGGAAGGCGTCGCTGCTGCCGGGGATCACGGTGGGCGGTCCGGCGGACGCCGGGCCGACGGACACCGGTCCGACCGACCCACCGCAAGCGGCCGAGGACGGCCCCGTCTTCGCCCCGTACGCGGAGGTACGGGTCTTCCCGCCCATCCCGCTCGACGGCTGGCCCAAGGAACTGGCGAAGCTCCAGGTCTCCGGCACCGACCTGGACGACCCCGAGGCCCCGCCCGCCACCGACCCGCCCGGCCCTGACACTCCCGTGCTCTGGCTCAGCCCGGATCTCGGCATGTCGGCGGGCAAGGCGATGGCCCAGGCCGGCCATGGCGCGCAGCTCGCCTGGTGGGAGCTGTCGGAGACGGAACGCAAGGTGTGGCGGGAGGCCGGATTCCCGCTCGCCGTACGCACGCCGGACGCCGCGCGCTGGCGCCGACTGACCGGCAGCGGGCTGCCGTTGGTCCGTGACGCCGGATTCACGGAGATCGCGCCCGGGTCGAGCACGGTGGTCGCCGACCATCCCGCGCTGCGTCGTTGAACACTGTCGGCCGCTCCCACGCCCGCTCCGGTGCCCACTCCCGCGCCCGCTCCGGTGCCCGCGCCCGCCGCCCGGCCGTCACAGCGGCATGGCGGGTTCGGCCTGAAATGCCTCGTGCAGCCGCTTCAGGAAGACCGGGGCGTCCGGCAGGTGGACCGAGCCGACGCGACGCACCGGGATTCCCGGGTTCCAGGAGTTCATGACGACCGCTCCGGCCATCGCGGGCAGATCGTCGGGGGTGATCTCCGCGGTGCGCTGGGGGACGCCGAGGTGTTCCAGTTGGCGGCGGACGATGCCCATCGTCGTACCCGTCAGCATCTCGGCGGCGGGCCACACCACGCTCTCGCCGTCCCAGAAGGCCAGATTCCAGATCGTGGCCTCGCTCAGCCGGCCCCGCCGGTCGACGAAGGCCGCATCGTCGAACCCCAGCTCGACGGCCCGGCGGAGGTGGTACGTCTTGGCCACCTCGCCGACATGTTTCACACCCGGGAGTTCCCGTTCGTGCTCGACCACCGCCAGGGCCAGCGGGCCCTCGGGTCCGGTCGCCGCCGGTCCCGTACGGACCAGCAGCTCGGGCTCCACCTCGGGTCCGGCCACGGTGAACTCGCCCGCCGGGGAGTACACCGTGGCGGTCAGCGAGAGGTCGGCCGGGCCGGCCCGTACCGCCGTCCGCAGGTAGGACACGACCTGGTCGTCGGGCAGTGCCCGCCCGAACATCTCCAGGGAGGCGGACCGCAGCCGCGCCAGGTGGAGATCGAGACCGCGGACCCGGCCGCCGCGGACCTGTACGGCGGTGAAGTGGGCGTAGCCCGCGAAGGCGAGGGGCGTCAGCTCGTCGGCGGTCGCCGCCAGGCCGTTACGTTGGACAACGAAAGACATCGTGCATCGCTCCAGCATCAGCTAGTGATCGGTCAGGCACCTGTGCGCGGTGCCCGCTCGGCAGGACGACGCTATGGGTTGACACCGATGAGAAGGTCAAGACGCGAAGCCGGGACACGGCAAAACGGACACGACGGACGGTGACACCATGCTGATCGGGGAACTGTCCCGGCGTACCGGGGTCAAGGCGCGGTTGCTGCGGTACTACGAAGCACAGGGCCTCCTGGTCGCCAGGCGCGAGCACAACGGCTACCGGACCTACGACGAGGACGCGGTCGTCACCGTGCGGCAGGTACGCGCGCTGCTGGAGGCGGGCCTGTCCACCGAGGTGATCCGCTCGGTGCTGCCATGCGTCCGGGGTGAGGCCCAGGAGGCGCCGGAGTTCGACTGGTGCGAAGACCTGCGGGCCATCCTCCAGGGGGAGATGGCGGCCATGGACGAGCACATCGACAACCTGCGACGCACCCGCGGCACTCTCGCCGACTACGTGGCGCGCTCCCCCTCGGTCCCGCGTCGTTGAACATTCCCGCGCCGAGATCCGTATCTCCCGATACCGCCAAGTAGGTTGAACGACCGGTCGGTGCGCGGTTGATTCGACGGTGGTACGCGGTGAGACACGGTGGCACATCGGCCCGGGAGACACTTTGTTGCGACGTATCAACGGCACGGCACTCATCATCGCGGCGCTCGTCGCGACGGTCGGCGCCCTCGCCTTTCCTCTCTGGTCGTACGCCGACCGCTCCGGCACCGGGGAGGCGAATCTCGCGGCGTCGAGCGTGTCGACCCAGTGGGGTCCGCTCTCCGCGACGGACCGCGACTTCCTGGTGAAGGTGCGGCTCGCGGGGCTGTGGGAACTGCCCGCCGGGCAGCAGGCGATCGAGCGCGCCCCCAGCCAGGCGATCAAGGACGCGGGCGACCATCTCGTCGTCGGCCACACCGACCTCGACGCCCGCGCGCGCGACGTGGCGGCGAAGCTCGGCGTCGAGCTGCCGAACCAGCCCAACGAGCAACAGCAGGACTGGCTCAGGGAGTTGTCGGCGGCCACCGGTTCCGAGTACGACAGGAAGTTCGCCAACCTCCTGCGTAACGCCCACGGCAAGGTGTTCGCGCTGATAGCCGAGGTCAGACATACGACACGCAACACCCTGATACGCCAGCTCGCCACCGACGCCAACCAGACGGTCCTCGACCACATCACGATGCTGGAGGGCACCGGGCTGGTCGACTTCGACGACATCGCGCGCGAGGCCGCGGGCACCAAGACCGCCAGCCCCACCGGCCCGCCGCCGCCGGACGGCAGCCTGCCGCCGTCACCGCCGGCCGCCGCACCGACCGGGGACCGCTCCTTCACCTCCCGGCCGTCCACCCAGCCGGGCCCGCCGACGGCCGTGAACACCAACCGCCCGGCGCCGCCGGGCACCGAGGCGAGCCCGTGAACGACCGCGGGCCGTCGCGGGAACCTCAAATGATGCTCTGAACGTCCCCTCCCCTGGATTCACCGGCGCCCGGCGGGGCCATTACCCCGGAACCGGCACTCGCCGAGGCACGGAGGAGGGGGAGTCATGAGCCACACGACACACGTGGGGAACGCGGGGAACGCGGGGAACTTGGGGATCGGCATCGGCTGGCGGCCCGAGATCGCGGAAGCGGTGGAGGCGCTGCCCGGCATCGACTGGGTCGAGGCCGTCGCCGAGAACATCTGCGCCGACCATCTCCCCGACTCGCTCGGGCGCCTTCGCGCACGCGGCGTCACCGTGATCCCGCACGGCGTCTCGCTCGGTCTGGGGGGCGCCGACCGGCCCGACGCCAGGCGCCTCGCCGATCTGGCGGAGCGGGCGCTGGCCCTCGGCGCCCCGCTGATCACCGAGCACATCGCCTTCGTACGGGGCGGTGGCCCGCTCACCGCGTCGCCCACACTCGAAGCCGGCCATCTGCTGCCGGTCCCGCGCACCGAGGACGCGCTGCGGGTGCTGTGCGAGAACATACGGATCGCCCAGGACTCGCTGCCCGTGCCGCTCGCCGTGGAGAACATAGCCGCGCTGATCAACTGGCCGGACGAGGAGATGACGGAGGGTCAGTTCCTGGCGGAGCTGGTCGAGCGCACCGGCGTACGGCTGCTGATCGACGTCGCGAACCTGCACACCAACCAGGTGAACCGGGGCGAGGACCCGGCGACCGCGCTCGGTCAACTGCCGCTCGAGGCCATCGCGTACGTACATGTCGCGGGCGGCGTCGAACGCGACGGCGTCTGGCACGACACCCACGCCCACCCGGTGAGCGCGCCGGTGCTCGGCATACTCGCGGAGCTGCGCTCCCGGATCTCCCCGCCCGGTGTCCTGCTGGAACGGGACGACAACTTCCCGCCGACCGCCGAACTCGCCGCCGAACTCGACACGATCCGCGCGACGCTCGCGAGACCGGGACCCGTAGCGGAACCGGTGACGGGACCTGAAGGGGCGTCAAATTCCACTTCGGACACCGCCGTTGAGGCCGCCCCGTCCACCGACCCCGCCCGTCAGCGCCTCGCTCTCGCGCAGACCGCCCTCCTGTCCGCCCTGGTCGCCGGGACCCCCGCCCCCGAGGGCTTCGACTCCCGGCGGCTCGGCGTGCAGAGCCGGGCGCTCGCCGGGAAGCGGGCGGAGGTCGTCGCCAAGGTGGCCCCCGACATCCCGCGTATCCTCGGCGCCGACTACCGCGCCACATTCCTCGCGTACGCCAAGTGCCGCCCCATGCGCGCCGGTTACCGGCGCGACGCGCTCGACTTCGCCGAGCATCTGCTCATCGCCGACCGGCCCGAGGACGCGGCGGCCCGGCGCGAGCTGACCCAGTGGTGGCGGGATCGCTCCGGCGCGCGAGCGCCGCGCCGTGCGACCCGGATGGTGCGTGCCGCCCGCTCCGTACTCGTGGGGCGGTGACGGCCGTGGACACGCTGTTGACCACGCTCCAGATCGCCATCCCGCTGTCCATCGTCACGCTCCTGATCGGAGTGATCAGGATGCGCTCAGGGGGTGGCAGTACCGACGTCCGCGACCTCATGGACGTGGCCTTCCTCGGCGGCGGACCGGGCCGGGTGGCCGAGACCGCCATCGTCGCGATGCACGCGGACGGCCGGCTGGGCATCGGCGGCCCCGGCATCGTCGCCCTGTACGGCGATGTCGCGCGCAACCCGGTGGAACGCGCCGTCATCGACGAGCACAACCGGGCACCGCACGGCGCCCTGCACACGCTGCGCCTCGCGGTGATGCGCTCGCGCGCCGTCCAGGACGTCGGCGACTCCCTGGCGGCGCGAGGGCTGCTGGTACCGGCCCGGAAGACCCGCGTGTGGGTGCGCTGGGGGCTGGCGCAGGCGATCGTGTCCCTGCTCGCCATACCGCTGACCGTCTTCGTGCTCATCGACACCTCCTCGCCGTGGGTCATCCCGACCATCCCGCTGGCGATCATCGGCATCATCACGGGCTTCCTCTGTTCGGCGCTGGCCAGGCGGCGGCTCACCGGTGCCGGTATCCGCGCGCGGCAGTCGTTCCGGGTGCTGCACACGTACACCACGGCACCCGACCACCGGGTCGCCCTGGACGGGCCGATGGCGCTGGACGACACCCTGCTGCGGGACCAGCTCATGGTCGCGACGCGCATGCGGCCCGGCCGCGACTTCCAGGCGGCGCCGCATGTGGCCGCGACCACGGTGGTGTGGTGCGCGAGCGCGGGCGTCGGGGACGGCGGTTCGGGCGGCGATTCGGGCTGCGGCGGGGGCTCCGGAGGTTCGGGCTGCGGCAGCTCGGGCGGAGGGTGCGGCGGGGGTGGCGGCTCCGGCGGCGGGGGCGGCGACGGAGGAGGGGGCGGCGGGGGCGGCTGTGGTGGGGGCGGCGGCGGTTGCGGAGGAGGCGGCGGCTGACCTCGTCGCGCTCACCCGCGCACGGAGCACGCCACACCCGATCCCGCACCCCGTACGGGCCTATTGAGTGACTGTATGACGCATCGGAGTCATGCGCCCCGACACCGCTCACAGTTCCTTTACATCTCAACGGCTCCATAGATGATCGCCTTCCCCCCAACGCGGCACGCCTGAAGGGAAAGCGATGAGAGCAGTTGCGAAGTACGGGGCCCTGGCCACCCTCGGCTCCTTGGTCCTGTCCACCCTGTCCGCCGCCCCGGCGCGCGGCGCGGACTTCGCCGGCACCTCGTCCGAGGCGCGCGGCACCGTCGTCGCCGCCGAGCGCGCAGCCGCCGCCGGAATCACGTTCCGCGCGTGCCCCAAGGCGGAGATGCTGCCCGCTCCCCTCACCTGCGGCACGGTCGAGGTACCGCTCGACTACGCCCGGCCGGACGGCGAGCGGATCAAACTCACCGTCAGCCGGGTGAAGGCGTCCGGCAAGACGGGCGCGGCGGGCGGCGACGGCAAGGCCGTGGAGACCGTCCAGCGCCAGGGCGCGCTGGTCTACAACCCCGGCGGCCCCGGCGCCTCCAGCATGGCCTTCCCGATGGCGGCCCAGATGCCCGAGTGGAAGCGGATCGCGGCGGCGTACGACATCGTCGGCTACGCCCCGCGCGGGGTCGGCCGCTCCGCGCCGCTGTCCTGCCAGGACGCCGGGGACTTCGCGAAGGCGCCCACGCTCGCGCCGACGTACCCCTCCGAGTCGTACAAGCGGGAGCGGATCTCCGGCGCCAAGGCGTACGCCCAGGGCTGCGCCCGCAGCGCGGGACCGGCCCTGCGCCACTACACGTCGCTGAACAACGCCCGCGACCTGGAAGTCCTGCGGGCCGCCCTCGGTGAGAAGAAGCTGTCCTTCATGGGCGCCTCCTACGGAACGTACTTCGGCGCGCTCTACGCGTCCCTCTTCCCGTCCCACGTACGCCGGATGGTCTTCGACTCGGCCGTCAACCCGGACCCGGACCAGATCTGGTACCGCAACAACCTCGACCAGTCCCCCGCCTTCGAGCAGCGCTGGGCGGACTTCCGCGCGTGGGTCGCCAAGCACGACGCGACGTACCACCTGGGCACCACGCCCGACGAGGTCCAGCGCGGCTACGAGCGGGTACGGGCCGAGGTCGCGCACCGGCCGGCGGGCGGCAAGGTCGGCCCCGGCCAGTTGCACGCGGCGATGCTCGGCGTGGGCTACTACGACGACTACTGGGCGATGCGGGCCACGGCACTGTCGGAGTTCCTGAAGGGCAATACGAAGCCCCTGATCGACCAGGCGACGCCGCACCCGGCGGCGGCCGTCGACAACGAGAACGGCAACGCCGTCTACACGGCCGTGCAGTGCAACGACGCACCGTGGCCGACGGACTGGAAGGTGTGGGACCGCGACAACACCGAGCTGGCCGAGCGGGCCCCGTTCGAGACGTGGGACAACGCGTGGATGAATCTGCCGTGCGCCTTCTGGAAGGAACCGCGCCAGCAGCCGGCCGACATCCGCACCGGCCCCGGTGAGCTGCCGCCGACGCTGATCCTGGCCGCCGAGCGGGACGCGGCGACGCCGTATCCGGGGGCGCTGGATCTGCAACGCCGGCTGGCCGGGTCCGTTCTGGTGACCGAGCGCGGCGCGGGCACGCACGGCATCGCGGGCGGCCCCAACGAGTGCGTCAACGACCACCTCGAGGCGTATCTGCTGACCGGCAAGACACCGGTGCGCGGCGCCGAGTGCGCGCCGCACGCGGCGCCGAACCCGGTGTCGCTGGAGCCCGCCGACGACACACGCTCCGAACTGCGGCGCAGGCTGAACCCGGGTGTTCAGCTCTGAGCCGGTGAGCGGGTGTTCGGACGGTGCCTGAGCGCCGTGGCCGACCGGTCCGGTCGGCCACGGCGCTCACACCTGCTCAGGCGTCCAGCTCCGCCACCTCGGCCGGGCTGAGTTCGAGGCCGGCCGCGCCGACCGAGTCGACGATGGTCTGCGGACGGCTGGAGCCCGGGATCGGCACCACGACGGGCGACTTCGCCAGCATCCAGGCCAGGCAGACACGCTGCGGGCTCACTCCGTGCGCCTCGGCGACGCGGTTGAACGCGGCGTGGGAGGAGCCGAGTTCAGCCGCGTTCTTGATGCCGCCGAACGGGCTCCACGGCAGGAACGCGATCCCCAGCTCCGTACACAGGTCCAACTCCGGCTCGCTGGAACGGAAAGCCGGCGAGAACTGGTTCTGTACGGAGACGAGTCGGCCGCCGAGGATGTCGTCGGCCAGCCGGATCCGCTCCGGGGTGGCGTTGGAAATGCCCGCCTGCTGGATCTTGCCCTCGTCGAGCAGGTCGCGCAGGGCGCCGACGGACTCCTCGTACGGCACCTTCGGGTCGGGGCGGTGGAACTGGTACAGCCCGATCGACTCCACCCCGAGCCGGCGGAGCGATTCCTCGCAGGCACGCTTGAGGTATCCGGGGGATCCGTCGAGCGTCCAGGAGCCGTCACCCGGTCGCAGATGGCCGCCCTTGGTGGCCACCAGCACCTCGGATCCGGCGCCGTGGGACGCCAGCGCCTTCGCGATCAGGGACTCGTTGTGGCCCACGTCGGTGGCGTACGAGTGGTAGGCGTCCGCCGTGTCGATGAATGTCACGCCGGCGTCCAGCGCCGCGTGGATGGTGGCGACGGAACGGGCCTCGTCGGGCCGTCCTTCGATCGACATCGGCATTCCGCCCAGGCCGATCGAGCTGACGTCGACGGTCCCGATACGGCGAGTCTTCATGGTGTGATCTGCTCCTTGCCGCTACTGCGCCCGGCCGGTTCCGGCGGGCATGCGCCAGTCTCGCTTCCACGCCCACAAGGCGTCCAATAGAAGAAACTGAACGCATTGAGCGCTCCAGCTTCTCAATGGCATCGGCGTCCCGGGCCTCTCGCTTAGGCTCCTTTCTGTGGAACTCCGACATCTTGAGTACTTCGTCGCCGTCGCGGAAGAGCGGCACTTCACCAGGGCCGCCCAGCGGCTGATGGTCTCGCAGTCGGGCCTCTCGGCGTCCGTGCGCGCGCTGGAACGCGAGCTGGGGGCCCGGCTGTTCGTACGCTCCACGCGGCGCGTGGAGCTGACCGGCGCCGGCCGCGCGCTGCTCGTGGAGGCGTCGCGCGCGCTGGCGAGCGTACGGGCGGGCAAGGAGGCGGTCGCCGCCGTACAGGGGCTGCTGCGCGGCACGCTGTCCGTCGGTACGGAGCAGTGCGTCACCGGCGTCCATGTCCCCGGCCTGCTCGCGCGCTTCCGGTCCGAGCACCCCGACGTCGAGATACGGCTGCGGCAGGCCGGCTCCGCCTCTCTCGTGGACGACGTGGCCGAGGGACGGCTGGACCTGGCGTTCGTGGTCGTGTCCGGAGCCGTGCCCGAGGGGGTACGGCTGATCAAGCTGGCCGGCGAACCGATGGTGCTGCTCTGCCACCCCGGGCACCGACTGGCCGGGGCCGCCGAGGTGCGGTGGGCGGACCTGGCCGGCGAGGTCTTTGTGGACTTCCACCAGGACTGGGGAGCCCGCGGCCTCACGGACCGGTCCTTCGCGGCGGTGGGCGTCGAGCGGCGGGTCTCTTTGGAGGTCAACGATGTGCACAGCCTCATCGAACTGGTCGGCCACGGTCTGGGCATCGCGGTGGTGCCCCGCCCGATCGCCCGCAAGGATCAGGCCGCCGCGCTGGCGACGGTGCGGCTGACCGGGACGCGGAGCCATCTCTGGGAGGTCTCGGCCGCCGTCCCCGAGGAGGGGCGCACCGGTCCGGCGGCCCGGCAACTGCTCTCGTACCTGACGGACTCGGAGGGCGCCGACGTGGCGGGCGCCGACGTTCCGGGCGCCCACGTCCCGTACGCCGACGAAGCGTCCGCTAGCGGCGCGTCAGCCAGCCCTTGATGAAAGCGGCCTGGCCGACATGCTGGAGATCGTCGGAGACAACGCTGACCAGCCGCACGCCGAGGGTCACGGCCGGGACCCACGTCGGGTCCACGACGCGTGTGTAGTCCGCGTCCTGAAGCGTTCTGATGTACGTGACGGTCTGCGCGTGTACGGCGTCGTGGTAGCCCACCAGCACCTCCCCCGTGCTCCCGCCGACCGCCGCCACGTCCTTCGGTGAGTGTCCGTACCCCGTGGCGTCGCGCGAGAACGGCAGCTCGAACGTGCCCGTCCAGTCCTGTGCGATCCACACCTCGTCCGTCCCGGCGATGTCGGAGACGTGATCGTCCTGGATCCGGGTGAGGTGCCAGACGAGCCAGGCGATCGAGTTCGCCCCTTCGTCGATGCGTACGGCGAGCTCGTCCGGGGAAAGCCCGTCGACCACCCGGTGGACGGTGTCACGGATACGGTCGAAGGCGTCGATGAGCAGATCACCGCTCGCGGTCATGGCACGCTCCGATTCTGTGCGGCTCGCTGACGCCCGGGACGGACGCGGGTCTCCTCCAGCATCGCTTTCCCGGCCGTGCCGCGCCTCCCCGCGGCGCCCGGGGCACAGGGCATGTCGCCCCGCGTGCGGGGCAGCGGGTGGGGGCGCCGGTGAAGACACCGGTGCGGCGCGCTGAGAGCGCGCCGCACGCGGCGCCGAACCCGGTGTCGCTGGACGAGAGGTCCGGCCGCGGGCTGCCGCCGGTCGTCTGATCTTCCGGGTGGGACGGCCGGGCTGCCCGAGGGCGGACCCGGCCGTCATGCAGTTGTGCGATCGCGTGGAGCGAATCGCGGGCCGCGCCTGTGGATCAGGCGAGTCCGGCGACCAGGTCCGCGACCGACTTGCGGCGGCCGGTGTAGAACGGCACCTCTTCCCGTACGTACAGCCGTGCCTTCGAACCACGCAGATGACGCATCAGGTCGACGATCCGGTCCAGCTCGTCGGCCTCGAAGGCGAGAATCCACTCGTAGTCGCCGAGCGAGAAGGATGACACGGTGTTGGCGCGGACGTCCGGATATCCACGGGCCATCTTTCCGTGGTCGGCGAGCATCGTACGCCGTTCCTCGTCGGGCAGCAGATACCAGTCGTACGAGCGCACGAAGGGGTAGACGCTCACATAGTCGCGCGGCGTCTCGTCGGCCAGGAAGGCCGGCACATGGGACTTGTTGAACTCGGCGGGGCGGTGCAGCGCCATGTTCGACCAGACGGGGTCGAGCGCCCGGCCCAGCTTCGTACGGCGGAAGAGGTTGTACGCGCCCTGGAGCTCGTCCGCGGTCCCGGCGTGCCACCAGATCATCACGTCGGCGTCGGCGCGCAGCCCGGACACGTCGTACGTGCCGCGCACCGTGACGTCCTTGGCTGCGAGCTGGTCGAACAGCTCCTGGACCTCGTCGGCGTATCCGGCCCGGTCCTCCGGCAGCAGATCGCGCAGCTTGAAGACGGACCACAGCGTGTACCTGATGACGTCGTTGAGATCCTTGGCCTTCTTGCCCGCGTTGGGGGTCTTGTCTGATGCGGCAGTCATACGGCTATTCTCCCGCGTCCCGATCCGTGCCCCGCGCCAGGGTCGGCGTGGCCATGATCTCGTCGGCGGCGCGCTGTGCGCTCGCGATGCAGGCGGGGATGCCGACGCCGTCGTCGTACGCGCCGCACAGCCGCAGCGCGGGGAGCTTCGCGACGGCCTCGCGGATGCGGGCGACGCGGGCCGGGTGGCCGACCGGGTACTGGGGCAGACCGCCGGTCCACCGGGTCACCTCGGTGGCCACGGGGCGTTCGGTGAGTCCGACGGCCGCGCCGAGGTCGCGCAGGGACGCGCCGGCGAGTTCGGCGTCCTCGCGCTGGAGTTGGTCCTCCTCGCCGTACCGGCCGATGGACGTGCGCAGCACGAACAGGTCCGGTGCCGACTGGTCGACCCAGCCCCACTTACGGGTGGAGAAGGTGGCGGCCTTGATGGTGCGGCCGTCGACGGGCGGTACGAGGAAGCCGCTGCCGGCCGGCATACCGGGCAGGTCCGTGACGGCGGCGCGGCGGAAGGCCATCGTCACCAGGGCCATGGAGGCGTACTCGATCTCGGCGAGTGAGGCGGACGCGGCGGGCGACTCGCGCGCGAGGAGCACGGAGGCGGACCAGGCCGGGTTCGCCATGACGACGCCATCGGCGGTGATGGTCTCCCGGTCGGTCCTGACCGCCCAGTTGTCGGCGGTGCGGGTGAGGTCCAGGACGGGCGTCGTCGTACGGATGTCGCCTCCGCGCGCCCGTACGGCGTCGGCGACGGCGCCCGGGAGCCGGCCCACGCCGCCGTCGATGCCGGTGAACACGGCGTCGGTACGGGGGTGTTCGGCGGCCTTGGACTGGATCGCGCGGACGGCGTCGAGCAGTGAGCCGTGGGTGCGCAGCGCCTCGTAGAGCTGGGGGACGGCGGCGCGCATCGAGATGCGGTAGGCGTCGCCCGCGTAGACGCCGCCGAGCAGCGGTTCCACGAGCCGGTCCACGACCTCGTGGCCCAGGCGCCGCGCGACGTACTCGCCGACGGACACGTCGTCGCCGACAGCCACCGGGTCGAGGTCCCGCTCGCGGCCGATCCTGGCGACGCCTTCCACGGAAAGCAGACCGGCGAGGGCGGAGGCGTCGCCGGGGACGCCCATCACATGGCCCTTGGGCATGGCACGAAGCTCGCCGCGCGACCAGATGGAGGCGGAGGTCGTGGCGGGCGGCTGAAGGCGCTCAGCGAGCCCCACGGAGCGCGCGAGGGCGACGGCCTCGGGGCGGCGCGCGAGCATGGACTCGGCGCCGAGGTCGACGGGGGCGCCCTCGATCGCGCCGGTCCTGAGCTTGCCGCCGAGCCGGTCGGTCGCCTCCAGAAGCGTCACGCGGGCGCCGGCGGTCAACAGCCGGTCGGCGGCGGCGAGACCGGCGATACCGCCCCCGATGACGACGACATGGGGCGCGGGTCCGGACGGAGCCATGGGACCGGACGGAGGCGTGGGATTCGGACTGCTCACCATGCCGTCCACTGTCTCAGACCACTCGCAGGGCCTGTCCGGCGCGTGGCGACCCGTACCGAGTCCCGACCGTGACCGCTTCGCGACCGGAAAAGCGCAACCCGCTTCCGCGCCGCCCCGTCGAACCGGCGACATTCACCGCTTGGCGTCCTTGGGGGGACCGACATGCGTGCACTTCCCGCATTCGCGGCAGCACTTCTGACCGTTTCACTGGCTCTGGCCGGGTGCAGCGCGTCGAGTTCGGACAGCGGAGACATGAAGGCCGACAGCGCGGCGAAACCGCAGGCGGGCGAGGAGGGGGCCGCCGCTCCGGGGGCGGCGAACGATTACGCCGGCAAGCAACCGGCCGACGGCGACAAGGCCGTTGACGAGCCTTCCTCGAAGACCCATGTGATCCGCACCGCCACGCTCTCGGTGGAGGTGAAAAGCGTGACGAAGGCACTCGCCACTGCCCGTACGGTCGCGCTCGCCGCGGGCGGCGTGGTCGAGGACGAGACCACCGAGCGCATCGACGACACGCATGTGGCGTCGAATGTCGTCCTGCGGGTCCCGGAGGCCGACTACGACTCCGTCCTGACCGAACTGGCGGGCACCGGGAAGCTGTTGTCCCGTACGGCGAACGCGAAGGACGTCACCGAGCAGGTGGTCGACGTCAACAGCCGGATCGCGACGCAGCGCGCCAGTGTCAACCGCGTACGGAAGTTGATGGACCAGGCGGAGGACATCACGGACGTGGTGGCCCTGGAGTCCCAACTGAACACGCGGCAGGCAGAGTTGGAGTCCCTGCTGGCCAAGCAGGCGTCGCTCGCCGACCGGACGACGATGGCGACCATCACGCTCGACCTGAGCGAGCGGACGAAGGAGGAGAAGGACTCCGGGGACGACGACCCGGGCTTCCTGGACGCGCTCGGCGGCGGCTGGGACGCGTTCGTGACGGTGCTGCGGTGGATCGTGGTGGTGGTGGCCGCGATCCTGCCGTTCGTCGCGGCGCTGGCGGTGCTGCTCGGGCTGTGGCTGCTGTTCGGCGCCCGGCTGCGGCGCAGGAGGACCCCGGCGGCGGCACCCGCCCCGGTCGAGGTCTTCGCGCCCGCGGCGGACCCCGCCGCCGCGCCGGACCCCGCCCCGGCCCCGGAGAGGTCGCCCGAAGGGGACGAGGACGACTGAACCGGCCGCGTCCGCGTAGCGTCTGAGTGCCGGGTGCGCGGTGCCCGGCACACACACGAAGGGACGCGCAATGGCAGCGGAGCGCTTGGTGGTCATCGGCGGCGACGCGGCGGGAATGTCCGCCGCGTCGCAGGCCCGCAGGTTCAAGGGGCCCGGAGAGCTGGAGATCGTCGCCTTCGAGCGCGGCGACTTCGCCTCGTACTCGGCGTGCGGCATCCCGTACTGGGTCGGCGGCGACGTCGGGCGGCGGGACGACCTCGTCGCGCGTACGCCGCAGGAGCACCGGGAGCGCGGGATCGATCTGCGGATGCGGACGGAGGTCGTGGAGATCGACACCGGGGGCCGGCGGGTCCGCGCCCGGGATCTGGACAGCGGGTCCGAGTCGTGGACGGGCTTCGACAAGCTGGTGATCGCCACGGGCGCCCGCCCCATCCGGCCCCCGCTGCCGGGCATCGACGCCCCCGGTGTGCACGGCGTGCAGACCCTCGGCGACGGCCAGGCGCTGATCGAGTCCCTGACCCGCACGGGCGGGGACGGCGGACGCGCGGTGGTCGTGGGCGCCGGTTACATCGGCGTCGAGATGGCGGAGGCGCTGCTCAAGCGCGGGTACGAGGTCACCGTCCTGCACCGCGACGAGCAGCCGATGGCCACGCTGGACCCGGACATGGGCCGACTGGTGCACAAAGCGATGGACGGCCTGGGCATCACCACGGTCGGCGGCGCCGCCGTCACCAAGATCCTGACCGGTGCCGACGGCCGGGTCAGGGCGGTCGCCACCGACGACGCCGAGTACCCGGCGGACGTCGTGGTCCTCGGCATCGGCGTCCGGCCGGAGACCGCGCTCGCCGGGGCGGCCGGGCTGCCGCTGGGCCCGCACGGCGGGCTGCTCACCGATCTGTCGATGCGGGTACGCGGCCACCAGGACATCTGGGCCGGCGGCGACTGCGTGGAAGTGCTCGACCTGGTCACCGGCACCACCCGCCACATCGCGCTGGGCACGCACGCCAACAAGCACGGCCAGATCATCGGCGCCAACGTGGGCGGCGACTACGGCACCTTCCCGGGCGTCGTCGGCACCGCCGTCAGCAAGGTGTGCGACCGGGAGATCGCCCGTACGGGGCTGCGCGAGAAGGACGCGCGCACGGCGGGGCTCCAGTACGTCTCGGCGACCATCGAGTCCACCGGCACCGCCGGGTATCTGCCGGGGGCGCGGCCGATGACGGTCAAGATGCTCGCCGAGCGCCGTACGGGGCGGCTGCTCGGTGTGCAGATCGTGGGCGGCGAGGGGGCCGCGAAGCGGGTGGACATCGCGGCGGTGGCGCTGACGGCGCGGATGACGGTGGAGCAGATGACGGCGCTGGACCTGGGCTACGCGCCACCGTTCTCCCCGGTGTGGGACCCGGTCCTGGTGGCGGCCCGCAAGGCGACGGCGGCGGTCCGAAAGGCGGGCTGGTAGCCGGGAGTTGGGCCTTCAGTCGCCGGACGGGCCGCATGTGCGGCCCGTCCGGCGATCGAGGACAGCCTCAGTGCGCGGTCCGCGTGTGGACGTAATCCACCAGTCGCGTCAGCGAGTCCGGGTCCATGTTCGGCAGCACGCCGTGCCCCAGATTGAAGATGTGCCCCGCCAACCCCCGTGCGGCGTCGAGGACTTCATCGGTCTTCGTCTCCACGGCCGGTGTGGGGGCGAACAGGACGGCCGGGTCGAGATTGCCCTGGAGCGCCTTGCCGGGGCCGACCCGGCGGGCCGCCTCGTCCAGCGGTACGCGCCAGTCGACGCCGACGACGTCCGCGCCCGCCTCGCCCATGAGCCCGAGCAGTTCGCCCGTACCGACACCGAAGTGGATACGCGGCACGCCGTATCCGGCGATCATGTCGAAGACCTTGACGGACGCGGGCATCGCGGAGCGCCGGTAGTCGGCGGGGGCCAGGGCTCCCACCCACGAGTCGAAGAGTTGTACGGCGCTGGCGCCCGCCTCGATCTGCACCTTGAGGAAGGCACCGGTGATCTCCGCGAGCCGGTCGAGCAGATCGGCCCACAGCTCCGGGTCGCCGTACATCATGGCCTTGGTGTTCTCGTGGTTACGGGACGGCCCGCCCTCCACGAGGTAGCTCGCGAGGGTGAACGGGGCGCCCGCGAAACCGATCAGCGGGGTGGACCCCAGCTCGGCGGTGAGCATGCCCATCGCCTCGGTGACGTAGTGCACGTCGTCCGGCGTCAGATCCCTCAACTGCGCGAGGTCGGCGCGCGTGCGGACGGGGTGTGCGACGACGGGGCCGACGCCCGGCTTGATGTCGAGGTCGACGCCGATGGCCTTGAGCGGGACGACGATGTCGCTGAAGTAGATCGCGGCGTCGACTCCGTGTCTGCGTACCGGCTGGAGCGTGATCTCGGTGACCAGGTCCGGCCGCATGCACGACTCGAGCATCGCGGTGCCCTCGCGCAGCTTGCGGTACTCGGGCAACGACCGGCCCGCCTGCCGCATGAACCACACGGGTGTGTGCGGTACGGGCTCCCGCCTGCACGCCTTCATGAAGGCGGAGTCGCGGGTGGCGAGTGTCGCCGCTGTCGCTGCGGTCTTCGTCGGCTGGCCCGGGGGGCGGTCGTTGGCGCTCACGCCCAGAATCTTCGCATGTACACAGAAGCGGCCGCCCCGGGCCGGGTGTCCTTCACCGCACGGGACGCTCGTTCCGCCTACTCTTCCCCGCATGGCTGCGGCTCAGGGACAGTTTTCTGATCATTCCAACGGTGTCGGCGATACGGGGGGTACGGAGGAGGATTCCGTCCCGTCCGCGTTCAAGCTGGCCGTCGAAGCACTGCGGACGGCGCGGCTGCGCCCCGAGATGGAGATCGACCCGACCAAGCCGCCCCAGCGGCTCGCACCGCACGCGTACGCGCTGGAGGCGGCGGTCGTCCAGGGGGACGACGATCTGGCCGACGGCAGACTCGTCCTGCTCCACGACCCGGACGGGCACGACGCCTGGCAGGGCACGTTCCGGCTGGTCACGCTGGTGCGGGCGGAGCTGGAGCCGGAGATGGCGGCGGACCCGCTGCTGCCGGAGGTCTGCTGGTCGTGGCTGACCGGGGCGCTGGAGGCGCGCGGACTGTCCTACGGAGAGCCGAGCGGCACGGTCACGCGCGCGGGGTCGCACTACTTCGGCGGGCTCTCGGAGCGCCGTCCGGCGACCCAGATCGAGATCCGGGCCTCCTGGACGCCGCGCGAGGGCATGGGTGGAGTCCCGGACGCGGCAACGCACTTGGCCGCCTGGTGCGATCTGCTGTGCCAGCTCGCGGGCCTGCCGCCGGCGGCCCCGAGCGGTCCGACGGAGCCGGGGGCGGGCGTGGTCTCGCTCCCCCAGCGCCGGGGTCCGCAGGCGCGTTAGGCCCCGTCCGGGGCGCCGTGAACGCGGTCGGCATACGAGCTGGTCGGTCGACGTGCGTCCCCGCGGTGGCCGGTTTTCGCTCGGCCAAAGAGGGGACCACTCGTAGGATGATCGATCACGTATCCGAATTGCCCGAATTGTTACTCACCAATTCGTGATCATTCTCTAAAGGCCGGGACGGTTGCTGCCGAAGAGGTCAATGACCCTTCAAGCACGGTTCGCCCCCGGCTTCATCCCCGAGCCGGCCCGTCCCGCACCTTCCCAGGAGGTTTGGTGTCCGTTCTCCTCGAGCAGCCCGCAAGCCTGGTCGCCTACCGCCCGAACAAGCCGACGGCCATGGTCGTCGTGGCCGACCCTCGCGTCCGCTCCACCGTCACCCGCCACCTGTGGGCCCTCGGAGTACGTGACGTCATCGAGGCTTCGTCCATCGCGGAGGCGCGCCCCCGCGTCGGCAATCCACGCGACATCTGCGTCGCCGACGTCCACCTGCCCGACGGCTCCGGGCTGACCCTGCTGTCCGAGACCCGGGCAGCGGGCTGGCCCAACGGCCTCGCCCTCTCCGCCGCCGACGACATCGGCGCGGTGCGCAACGCCCTCGCGGGCGGCGTCAAGGGCTACGTCGTGACCGGTACGCGCACGAACATCGGCCACCCCGGCCGCCCCGGCGCCGCACCCATCGGCGCGGGACCGCGCATGCACCGCCGCCCCCCGGGTTCCCCGAGCCACCCGGGTGGCTACCGCGAGCTCTCCGGCCGTGAGGTCGAGGTACTCAGGCTGGTCGCCGAAGGCCAGTCGAACAAGGCGATCGGCGTCTCCATGGGCCTGTCGGCCCTGACCGTCAAGAGCCACCTGGCCCGTATCGCGCGCAAGCTCGGCACGGGCGACCGGGCGGGAATGGTCGCCGTGGCCCTGCGCACCGGAATCATTCACTGACCGGTTTCACCCTCCCCACCGGCCGCATCGCCCGCCGACGGAACGTTCCGTCGGCGGGCGGCGTCCGTTCACAGATACCCTTGACACGTGACCGACGCCCAAGACACCGCAGCAGACCCAGCACTGCGAACCACCGGGGGCGCTCCCCCGGACGACGTCGAAACGGCGCCGATCCCTTTGCTGGAGCCTCGCGAAGGCATTCCGCCGGTGGTCGCCACCGACGAAGCGCTCGCCGAGGTGATCGCCTCCTTCGGCGCGGGCACCGGCCCGCTGGCCGTCGACGCCGAGCGGGCGTCCGGCTACCGGTACGGGCAGAGCGCCTATCTCGTACAGCTCCGCCGCGAAGGCGCGGGCACGGCGCTCATCGATCCCGTCGGCTGCCCCGATCTCTCCGCACTCGGCGATGTCCTCGCCGACACCGAGTGGATCCTGCACGCCGCCACCCAGGATCTTCCGTGCCTGCGGGAAATAGGCATGCGCCCCACGCGGCTGTTCGACACCGAGCTGGCAGGGCGGCTCGCGGGCTTCCCGCGCGTCGGCCTCGGCGCGATGGTCGAGAACGTCCTCGGATTCGCCCTGGAGAAGGGCCACTCCGCCGTCGACTGGTCGACCAGGCCCCTGCCCGAGCCGTGGCTGCGCTACGCCGCGCTCGACGTCGAGCTGCTGGTCGATCTGCGCGACGCGCTGGAGACAGAGCTGGACCGGCAGAACAAGCTGGACTGGGCCCGGCAGGAGTTCGACGCGATCGCGTCCGCCCCGCCGCCGCCCCCGCGCAAGGACCCGTGGCGCCGTACGTCCGGCATGCACAAGGTCCGCCGGCGCCGGCAGATGGCCGTCGTACGGGAGCTGTGGAACGCCCGCGACCAGGCCGCCCAGCGGCGCGACGTCTCTCCCGGCAAGGTCCTCAGCGACGGCGCGATCATCGAGGCGGCGCTGGGGCTGCCCCTGAACGTGCAGGCGCTCACCGCGCTGCCCGGCTTCGGGCACCGGATGGGGCGGCGCCAGCTCGAGCAGTGGCAGACGGCGATCGACCGGGCGAAGGCGCTGCCCGACACGGAGCTGCCGCAGCCCGGACAGCCGCTGAACGGTCCGCCGCCGCCCCGCTCGTGGGCGGACAAGGACCCCGACGCGGCGGCCCGGCTCTCGGCCGCCCGCGCCTCGGTGACGGCGCTCGCGGAGCGGCTGAACATGCCGCAGGAGAACCTGATCACGCCGGACACCGTGCGGCGGGTCTGCTGGGAGCCGCCGGCGGGGCGGGACGTGGACGCGGTGTCCTCGGCGCTGGCCGCGTATGGCGCGCGGCGGTGGCAGGTGGAGCAGGTGGCGCCGTTGCTGGCGCGGGCGTTGGGGGCGACGGCGTCCACGGGGTGACGTTTCGTTGACCCGGTGCGGGCCGGTGGTCGTTGTCCTCAAGCGCCGGACGGGCTTGGTGGTTGCGGTGGTGGCCGGGGGCCGCTCCGGGGTCATGCCCGGACGGCATGATTTACGGCGCCCGACGGTCCTGGAAAGCCGCTGGTCCGGGTCGCGCCACAAATCACGCTTCAGTGTCCGGACACGACCCCTGCGCGTCCCCCTTCAACCCGCAGGGGGTGGGGTTGGACAGCGGCCCGTGATCCGGGGAACACCTCTCCGCTCTGGGCAGTGCGGTTACCCGCAAGTAGCATAGGGTTTCGCAGCAGAGCCACCCTCGCACCCTGAAGGAGAGCCATCGTGCCTCGTACCGTCAGGGATGTCGTCTTCGTCGACGGCGTCCGCACCCCGTTCGGCAAGGCGGGTCCGAAGGGCATCTACTACGAGACCCGGGCCGACGACCTGGTCGTGAAGGCGATCCGGGAGCTGCTGCGCCGTAACCCGGGCCTGGACCCTGTGAAGATCGACGAGGTCGCCATCGCCGCGACCACGCAGATCGGTGACCAGGGGCTGACTCTCGGGCGTACCGCCGGGATCCTCGCCGGGCTGCCGCAGTCCGTTCCCGGCTACTCCATCGACCGCATGTGCGCGGGCGCGATGACCGCCGTGACCACCACCGCCGGGTCCATCGCCTTCGGCGCGTACGACGTCGTCGTCGCCGGCGGTGTCGAGCACATGGGGCGCCACCCGATGGGCGAGGGCGTCGACCCGAATCCGCGCTTCGTCTCGGAGAAGCTGGTCGACGAGTCCGCCCTGTTCATGGGCATGACGGCGGAGAACCTGCACGACCGCTTCCCGCACATCACCAAGCGGCGCGCCGACGAGTACGCCGTGCGCTCGCAGGAGAAGGCCGCCAAGGCCTACGCGAACGGCAGCATTCAGCAGGACCTCGTGCCGATCTCGGTACGCCGCACCGACCCCCAGGGCGGCGAGACGGGGTGGGGTCTGGCCACCGAGGACGAGCCGATGCGCCCCGGTACGACGCTGGAGTCGCTGGCCTCGCTCAAGACGCCGTTCCGGCCGCACGGCCGGGTCACGGCCGGCAACGCGGCGGGGCTGAACGACGGTGCCACCGCCTCGCTGATCGCCTCCGAGGAGTTCGCGCGCGAGGCCGGGCTGCCGGTCAAGATGCGCCTCGTGAGCTACGCGTACGCGGGTGTCGAGCCGGAGGTCATGGGCTTCGGTCCGATCCCGTCGACCGAGAAGGCGCTGGCCAAGGCCGGTCTGTCGATCGGTGACATCGGCCTGTTCGAGATCAACGAGGCTTTCGCCGTACAGGTGTTGGCCTTCCTCGACCACTACGGCATCGCCGACGACGACCCGCGTGTCAACCAGTACGGCGGCGCCATCGCGTACGGCCACCCGCTCGCGTCCTCCGGTGTACGGCTGATGACGCAACTGGCCCGGCAGTTCGAGGAGCAGCCGCACGTGCGCTACGGAATCACCACCATGTGCGTCGGCTTCGGCATGGGCGCGACGGTCGTCTGGGAGAACCCGCACTTCGACGGAGGAAACAAGTGAGCACCGCCGAACTCCTGAAAGGCGCGGCCGAGTTGTTCCCGGACGAGGTCGTCACCCGGGCGCACGTACGCCACATCGAACTCCCGGGCGGGGTGGGCACGTTCGCGCTCATCACGCTGGACAACGGGCTGGACCACACCAAGCCGACCACGTTCGGCCCGCAGTCGCTGGCCAATGTCGACGCGGCGATCGACCAGGTCGAGGCCGAGGCCGCCGCAGGCAAGATCGTCGGTGTCGGTGTCACCGGCAAACCGTTCATCTTCGCCGTCGGCGCCGACCTCAAGGGCGTCGAGGTGCTGAAGCGGCACGAGGACGCGCTGGCCATCGGCAAGGGCGGCCACGACGTCTTCAAGCGGCTGGCGGCGCTCGCGGTGCCGACGTTCGCGTACTACAACGGTGCCGCGATGGGCGGTGGCGTCGAGATCGGGCTGCACTGCTCGTACCGTACGGTCTCCGCCGCGCTGCCCGCCTTCTCGCTGCCCGAGGTCTTCCTCGGTCTGGTCCCCGGCTGGGGCGGCTGCACGCTGCTGCCGAATCTGATCGGCGCCGACCGCGCGGTCACGGTGATCATCGAGAACTCGCTCAATCAGAACAAGCAGCTCAAGGGCGCCCAGGTCTATGAACTGGGCATCGCCGACGCCCTGTTCGAGGGCGCGGACTTCCTGGAGCGGTCGCTGCTGTGGACCGCCTCGGTCCTGAGCGGCGAGCTGACGGTCGAGCGGGCGGCGATCGACCGGGGCGATGCCTGGGACCAGGCGGTCGCGCGCGGCAGGTTCGTCGCCGACTCCAAGGTGCACGGCGCCGCCCCGGCCGCCTATCGCGCGCTGGAGATCATCGCCGCCGCCAAGGACGGTGACCTCCAGGCGGGTTACGACGCCGAGGACGCCGCGCTCGCCGACCTGATCATGGGCGGTGAACTGCGGTCCGGGATCTACGCGTTCAATCTGGTGCAGCGGCGCGCCAAGCGTCCGGCGGGGGCGCCGGACAAGTCGCTGGCACGTCCCGTCACCAAGGTCGGTGTCGTCGGAGCCGGTCTGATGGCCTCGCAGTTGGCGCTGTTGTTCCTGCGCAGGCTCGAAGTGCCCGTGGTGCTCACGGACATCGACCAGGAGCGCATCGACAAGGGTGTGGGCTATGTCCACGCCGAGATCGACAAGCTGCTCGGCAAGGGCCGGATCAACCAGGACAAGGCCAACCGTTACAAGGGCCTGGTCACCGGGGTGCTGGACAAGGCCGACGGTTTCGCCGACGCGGACTTCGTCATCGAGGCCGTCTTCGAGGAGATGGGCGTCAAGCAGCAGGTGTTCGCGGAGGTCGAGGCGGTCGCCCCGGCGCACGCGATCCTCGCCACGAACACCTCGTCGCTGTCGGTGTCCGAGATGGCGTCGAAGCTGAAGAACCCGGAGCGGGTCGTCGGTTTCCACTTCTTCAACCCGGTGGCGATCCTGCCGCTGTTGGAGATCGTGCGCGGTGAGAAGACGGACGACGCGTCGCTGGCGACGGCGTTCGGTGTCGCGAAGAAGCTCAAGAAGAGCGCGGTGCTGGTGAAGGACGCCCCGGCGTTCGTCGTCAACCGCATCCTCACCCGCTTCATGGGCGAGATCCAGAACGTCATCGACGAGGGCACCCCGGTCGACGTGGCGGAGCGGGCCGTCGAGCCGCTGGGGCTGCCGATGTCACCGCTGGTCCTGCTGGAGCTGGTCGGGCCCGCGATCGGTCTGCATGTCTCCGAAACCCTCAACCGGGCCTTCCCGGACCGCTTCACGGTCTCGCAGAACTTGGCGGCCGTGGTGAAGGCGGGCAAGCGGGGCTTCTACGTGTACGGCTCCGGGAAGCCGGAGCTGGACCCGGAGGTCGTGGCGCTGCTCAAGCAGGGCGACACGGTGCTGACGGAGGATCAGACCCGGGCGCGCGTGCTCGACGCCGTGGCCCAGGAGATCGGTCTGATGCTGGACGAGGGTGTCGTCGCCGAGGCCCAGGACATCGACCTGTGCCTGCTCACGGGCGCGGGCTGGCCGTTCCATCTGGGCGGCATCACCCCGTACTTGGACCGTGAGGGCGTCTCGGAACGGGTGAACGGGAAGCCGTTCCTGGAGCGGGGCGTCGCGAGCGTGCCGGCGTAGCGCGTTTCGGCGGCGGGGCCGGGCGGAGTCTTCCGTCCGGCCCCGCCTGCGTGTTCCCGCGGGCCGGTGGGTGGCCTCAAGCGCCGGCCGGGCCGGGTGGTGCGGGTTGCCGTTGTCGTGTGCCCGGTCGGGGTTCGGGGTCTCCGGACCGGTATGGCCGGACGGCATGATTTACGGCGCGTGCAACGCTCGTTGGAGCCGACGACCCGGCATTCTCACGCACCACGAATCAGCCTGAGTGTCCGAACACACCCGTCCTGCGACCCCGCCCCCTCACACCGCCACGTGCCGCGGTCAACACCCCACTCCCCTGCGGGTTGGAAGGGGGACGCGTAGGGGTCGTGGTCGGACACTCAGGCTGATTTGTGTCGCGTGGACAGGTTGGGTCGTCGGGTCCAACGAACCCTGCACGCGGCGTAAATCACGCCGTCCGGCCATGACCCCGGAGCGGCACCCGGCCACCACCGCAACCCACCCAGCCCGTCCGGCGCTTGAGGACGACGACCACCGACCCGCGGACCCGTCAGACCCGCGACCACGCCTCCAGCGCCAACCCCGGCTCCGCCTTCTGGCGGGCCACCCGCAGGCCGCCGTCCGTGGCGATGGCGGCCATCACCACCCTGCCCTGCCCGTCCAGCGCCAGCGCGGGCGCGCCCACGCACTCCTCGCCCGTCGGCGTCCAGGTGACGCCGGCCGCCTCGTCCTCCGTCGGGTACGCGGCGAGCGCGGGCCGGCCGTCGAGTCCGCGCTGGGCCAGGATCGTGCAGTCGTGGCCGTCGACGGGGGTACGGAGCAGGGCGATCGGTCCGGTGCCGGGGCCGCCCAGCGGGGCGCTCTCGCCCCCTTCGAGGCGCCAGGCGTGCACCGTACGGTCGTCGGTGTCGCGCCAGTAGTGCGTGAGGCGGTCGCCGCCGGTGCGCTCCGAGGTGAGTGTGCCGGGGGTGACGCGCGCCGCGAAGCTCTTGGGGTCGCGCTCGGCCTTCGCCGCCACCTTGGGCTGGCGCCAGCGCATGACCGCGTCGTCGGTCGGGCCCAGGACCTCGATCAGACCGTCCTCGCCGACGACGGCCGCCGCCTCGCCGGTCATCCTGGACCCCTTGAGGTCCGCCCACGCGAGCCAGGCCCCGCTGGGCTTCTGGAGGCGGGCCGACAGACCGCGGCCGGCGTTGCGGGCGAACAGGTGCAGCGAGCCGTTGGGGTCGATCACCGCCGAGGGCAGGCCGAGCAGGCCGCCTCTGGCGAGGTCCTTCGGGTACGGCGTACCGAGCGCCTGCCAGTCGCGCAGCGGGCGGCCGGTCTGGAACTGCACGGCGTAGACGACGTCCGTGCGGATCTGCCCGCCGGCGGCGGGTCTGCGGCGCAGGCCCACCAGATGGACATAGCCCTGGGCGCCGCTGGCGATGGACAGATACGGCAACAGGCCGGGGGCTTCGAGCAGTTCGGGGTCCGACCAGCGCGGGCCGCCGAGCCGTTCCTCCGTCCACCGCAGCACCCCGTCCTCGGCGGGCGCGTACGCGGTGAGCCTGCCGTCCTTGCCGCGCAGCAGCCAGTTGGTGGTCATGGGCAGCGCGCTGTCGGAGGCGGGGACGGGTACGGAGGCGGATTCAGCCGGCCGGCCGCCGGTGTCGGGGGCTTCGCCGGGGGTGCGTCCGGATCGTTTCGACGTCCGTGCGGACCGCAGTGCCATGACCCACTGCCACCTTCCCCAGCGCATGAAATTTCCCCGACGATAGCATTCGGGGGCGACCTGGAACCGTACCGCCCCGGACGGTTGTGGCACGCTCCTGAGGTGCGGATTCTACTGATCGTCGACGGGGCGAACGTGGTCGGTTCGGTGCCCGACGGATGGTGGCGCGACCGGCGTGCGGCGGCCGAGCGGCTGCGGGACCAACTGGTGCCGGTCGCCGAGGAGGGGCTGCCCGGCGCCGGGGCTCCCGGGCCCGTGGAGCTGGTGCTGGTCGTGGAGGGCCGGGCCCGGGGGGTGGAGCCGGTGCCCGGGGTGCGGGTGGAGTCGGCGCCCGGCAGCGGAGACGATCTGATCGCCGAGCTGGCGCGGGACGCGGGAGAGCGGCCGTGTGTCGTGGTGACCGCCGACCGGGAGCTGCGGCGCCGGGTCGAGGCGTACGGCGCGCGTTGTGTCGGGCCCCGGACGGTGCGTCAACTCCCGGACGAGCGCACGTAGAAGACCGTGCCCTCGACGGTCCCGGGAAGCGGTTCGTACTGATCGGCCAGCAGCCGGCGCAGAGTCGGGACGCGTTCGGGGGTGTAGGGCTTGCCCCGTGAGTCGTCCACGATCAGCGCGGGCGGCCGTGCCCGCATCTCGGCGGCGAAGACCCGCCAGGCGCCGGGCACCCCGTACGCCTCGCCCACCTGGGGACCGTTCCTGCCGCCGCTGAAGTTGGTGAGGAGCCCGGCGGTCAGATAGCGGCTGGCGGGGGCGCGGTCGGCCAGCCGGTAGGTCTGTGGGTGTATGCCCCACACGAGGACGCGGTCGGTGGGGGCGGTGTGTTCCCGTACGGCGGTGGCGACGCGTGCGGCGTGGTCCAGCTCCGGGCGGGGTGCGAAGACGGCCCAGACCACGAAGAGGCCGCAGACGCAGGCGGGGACCGACAGGACGGATCTGAGCCGTTCGCGGTGCAGCGGGCGCAGGGCGGCGGTCGCCAACAGGGCGATGGGCGGCAGGAGTTGCTGGAAGTAGTGGCCGAAGAAGTGGAAGCCGACGATGACCGCTCCGGCGGACGCGGCGAACCAGACCCAGAGATCGGTGAGGGGTTTCCCTGCCGGGTGGCGGGGGGTGCGCAGGGCCCTGCAGAGTGGCGGGAGGAGGCCGGCGCAGGCGAGGCAGAGCAGTGCGGTGTTCACGAACGCGCGGTTGAGGACGTGGAGTTCGGAGCCGGTCAGGGAGAAGGCGTACGCCCCCGATCCGGTGACGATCCAGAAGACGAAGCCCGCCGGGTCGGTGAGGAGCGAGGCGAGGAGGACGGGTGCGGCGAAGCCGACTGCCGTACGGAGCAGGCCCGTTCGCAGTGGGACGGGCACGCCCGCGGATCGCCAGAGCAGCCACAGGACGGGGACGAGGACCACACCGCCGGTCTGCTTGGTGAGGAACGCCCCGGCGACCGCCGCCCCGGCGGCGCCCCAGCGGCCCCGGTCGGCGCACAGGACGGCCGCTACTGTCCAGGGCAGTATGAAGACCTCGAAGGTGGTGGCCTGGCTGTCCTGCGGGATGAACCCGACGGAGATCAGCAGGAAGAGCACCGCGGCCATGACGCCGGACCGGTCGCCCCAGCGGCGCCTCGCGAAGGCCGCGAGCAGGGCGGCCGTGGTGAACTGGGCGGTGATCGCCAGGAGTTTCATCGCGTGCTGCGATCCGTCGCCGAAGACCGTGAACGTCGCCTCGTACAGCCACGGCAGCAGAGGCGGCTTGCGGTCGACGACCGTCTCGTACAACTCGCCGCCGTCCGCCAGTATCCGGGCCTGTACGGCGAGATACCCCTCGTCCGGGCTCCAGAAGGGGTGCAGGAAGGACGGGAGACGGATGGCGAGGGCCAGGGCGGCCAGGAGGGGCAGCAGCCGTGTCCAGTAGCCGTACACGGCCGTGGGGGCGGTCCGTGGCCGGGCGGGCTCCCGGCGGGTGGGTGAGAGGCGTGGTGCGGCGGACGGCGTCTCGACGGGCATGCGCGACTTTCGTGCGGTAGTGACTGAGGGGGCGTCAGCCGGATTTGCCCAGGCGGCTGTTGCGCCGGCCGTAGGCGAAGTACACGACCACACCGACGGCCATCCAGATGGCGAAGCGCAGCCAGGTCTCGGCGGGCAGGTTGAGCATCAGCCACAGCGAGGCGAGCACGGACGCGGCCGGCAGCCACGGCACCAGCGGGGTGCGGAAGGACCTCGGCAGATCGGGGCGGGTACGGCGCAGGATGACCACGCCGATCGCGACGACGACGAAGGCGAAGAGGGTGCCGATGTTCACCAGGGCGGCCAGCTCCTCGATGCTGGTGAAGCCCGCGACGATCGCGATGATCACACCGAGCAGCACCGTCGAGCGGTACGGGGTACGGAACTTGGGGTGGACGTGCGAGAAGACCCTGGGGAGCAGTCCGTCGCGGCTCATCGCGAAGAACACCCGGGTCTGGCCGAGCAGCAGGATCATGCACACGCTGGTGAGGCCGACGGCGGCCCCGAAGCTGATGACGCCCGCGTAGAACGGATGCCCGGTGGCCTTGAAGGCGTCGGCGAGCGGTGCGTCCACGGTGAGTTGGGTGTAGTGCTGCATGCCGGTGACGACGATGGACACGGCCACGTAGAGCACGGTGCAGATGATGAGTGAGCCGAGGATGCCGCGCGGCACGTCTCGCTGCGGCACCTTCGTCTCCTCGGCCGCCGTGGCGACGATGTCGAAGCCGATGAAGGCGAAGAAGACGACGGAGGCGGCGGTGAAGATGCCCATGACGCCGAAGTTGGTGGGCGCGTAGCCGAACATGAGCTGGATCAGCGGGGAGGTCAGTCCGGCGCCCGAGGGCTGGGGTTCGGCCTTGGGGATGAACGGCGAGTAGTTCGCGGGGTCGATGAAGAACGAGCCGGCGATGATGACGATCAGGACGACGGTCACCTTGACGGCCACGACAACGGCGGTGACACGGGCGGAGAGTTTCATCCCGAGGACGAGGATCCCGGTCAGCAGGAGGACGAGGAGAAAGGCCAACAGGTCGAAGCCGAAGCCGGTTTCGGTGCTGGTGCCCGCGAGGGCCTGGGGCAGATGCCAGTCCGCGTTGTCGAGCAGCGAGCGCACGTAGCCGGACCAGCCGACAGCCACCACGGCGGTGGCGAGGGCGAATTCGAGGACCAGGTCCCAGCCGATGATCCAGGCGGGCAGCTCGCCCAGTGAGGCGTAGCTGAAGGTGTACGCGGACCCGGCCACCGGCACGGTCGACGCGAACTCGGCGTAGCACACGGCCGCGAGGGCGCAGACGACACCGGCGGCGACGAAGGCGAGGGCGGTGGCGGGGCCCGCGTTGTCCTTGGCGACCGCGCCGGTGAGGACGAAGATGCCGGTGCCGATGATGACGCCGACGCCGAAGACCGTCAGATCCAGCGCGGAGAGCGACTTCTTGAGCGCGTGCTCCGGCTCCTCGGTGTCCCGGATCGACTGTTCGACGGATTTCGTGCGGAACATCGAATGTCGTGTGCGTCCCGTGTCGTGCTGGGTGCTCACCGGCGTACCTCCGTGTGCGTGGTTGCCGCCATGATCGAGAGGTGCCCGGCGACCCCGGTGCCCGGAAGCGCTTTTTTCACACGGATGGGCCGGTCGGACCACCCGTACAGGGAGTCCGACCGGCCCATCCGCCGATGTGTCCGCTCGCGCTGATCAGTCGCGCGTGATCTCCTCGGCCGACGGCTCGCCGGCCATGCGGCCGTCGATCCTCGACACGAGGCCGGTGACCTGGCGCGCGATGTCCGGCGCCGTCAGCCCGATCTCGGCCAGCACCTCCTTGCGCGACGCGTGGTCGAGGAAGCGCGCCGGGATGCCGAAGTCCCGCAGGGGGATGTCGACCCCGGCGTCCCGAAGGGACTGGGCGACGGCCGAACCGACGCCGCCCGCGCGGCTGTTGTCCTCGACGGTGACGACGACACGGTGCCCTTCGGCGAGCGGCGCCAGCGCCTCGTCCACGGGCTTGACCCAGCGCGGGTCGACCACCGTCGTCGAAATGCCCTGCTTGTCAAGGAGATCGGCGATCTCCAGGCACATCGGGGCGAGCGCGCCGACCGACACCAGCAGCACATCGGGGGCGCCCGTGCCCTCCGGCGGCCTGCGCAGCACGTCCATGCCGCCGACCTTGCCCACGGCGGCGACCGCGGGGCCCACGGCGCCCTTGGAGAAGCGCACCACGGTCGGCGCGTCCTCGACGGCGACGGCCTCGCGGAGCTGTGCGCGCACCTGGTCGGCGTCGCGCGGGGCGGCGATCCGCAGGTGGGGCACGCACTGGAGGATCGACATGTCCCACATGCCGTTGTGGGAGGCGCCGTCGGTGCCGGTGATGCCGGCGCGGTCGAGGACGAACGTCACACCGCAGTTGTGCAGGGCGACGTCCAGCAGGACCTGGTCGAAGGCGCGGTTGAGGAACGTCGCGTACACGGCGAAGACGGGGTGCAGTCCGCCGGTGGCCAGGCCGGCCGCCGACGCCGCCCCGTGCTGCTCGGCGATCCCCACGTCGTACACGCGGTCCGGGAACGCCTTCGCGAACTTCTCCAGACCGACCGGCTGGAGCATCGCGGCCGTGATGGCGACGATGTCGGGGCGCTCCTTGCCGAGTTTGACCATCTCCTCGCCGAACACCGAGGTCCAGTCGGTGCCGGAGCTGGCGATCGGCAGACCGGTGTCGGGGTGGATCTTGCCCACGGCGTGGAAGCGGTCCGCCTCGTCCTGGAGCGCGGGCTGGTAGCCGCGGCCCTTCTCGGTGAGGCAGTGGATGATGACGGGGCCGCCGAAGCGCTTGGCGCGCTGGAGGGCCGATTCCATGGCCTCCACGTCGTGTCCGTCGATCGGGCCCACGTACTTCAGGCCGAGGTCTTCGAACATGCCCTGGGGGGCGATGAAGTCCTTGAGCCCCTTCTTCGCGCCGTGCAGCGTCTCGTAGAGAGGCCGGCCGACGACCGGGGTGCGCTCCAGGATGTCCTTGCCGCGGGCCAGGAAGCGCTCGTAACCGTCGGTGGTGCGCAGGGTCGCGAGATGGTTCGCGAGGCCGCCGATGGTGGGCGCGTAGGAGCGCTCGTTGTCGTTGACGACGATGACGAGCGGGCGGTCCTTGGCGGCGGCGATGTTGTTCAGCGCCTCCCAGGCCATACCGCCGGTGAGCGCGCCGTCGCCGATGACGGCGACCACGTGGTCGTCGCGGCCGAGGACCTGATTCGCCTTGGCGAGGCCGTCGGCCCAGCCGAGGACCGTCGAGGCGTGCGAGTTCTCGATGATGTCGTGGTCGGACTCGGCCCTGGACGGGTAGCCGGACAGGCCGCCCTTGCCCTTGAGCTTGGAGAAGTCCTGACGTCCCGTGAGCAGTTTGTGGACATAAGCCTGGTGGCCGGTGTCGAAGAGGACCTTGTCCTTCGGCGAGTCGAAGACCCGGTGCAGGGCGATCGTCAGCTCGACGACCCCGAGGTTGGGACCGAGGTGTCCGCCGGTCTTGGAGACGGCGTCGACGAGGAAGGACCGGATCTCACTGGCGAGCTGGTCCAACTGCTCGGGGCCGAGGCGGTCCAGATCACGCGGGCCCTTGATCCGGGTCAGCAGGTCCCATCCGTCGCCCACCGCCGCCTCGGGCGGTCGCGCTGCGCGCGGCTGTGTCACCGTGCCTCCTTGCGTTGAACGGATCTGGCATGCCGGTCCGCCGAGTCTAATGTTCCCGTCGCGGCGTGCGTCATCGGGCGGCACGCCATTCACCGTACGAGCGTGTGTACGCATGCCGGTCGAACGCGCCCGAAGGTACGTCCGGGACACGGACATGCCCGGCACCGGGGCTCCGGTACCGGGCACGACGTGCGACGACCGCTGTCGGGCGCTGTCAGGTGCTGTCAGGCGCGACCCGCGGTCTTCTGGGTCTTCCGGGTGACGGCGTCGATGACGACGGTGGCGAGAAGCACACCACCGGTGATCATGTACTGGATCGGCGACGCGATGCCCTGGAGCGCCAGTCCGTACTGGATCGACGTGATGACCAGCACACCGAGCAGCGCGTTCCAGGTACGGCCACGGCCGCCGAAGAGGCTGGTGCCACCGATGACGGCCGCCGCGATGGCGTTCATCAGCAGCTCACCGGCGCCGGCGCCCTGGTTGGCGGAGGCGATCTTCGAGGCGATGAACAGACCGCCGATCGCGGCGAAGGTGCCCGCGATGGAGAAGACCGCGATCCGTACGCCGACGACGCTGATACCGGCGCGGCGGGACGCCTCGACGCTGCCGCCGAGCGCGAAGATCTTGCGGCCGAACGCGGTACGGCGGAGCACGAAGTCCGTCAGCACCAGCACGATCAGGAAGATCACGACGGCCAGGGGCAGGCCCTTGTTCTGGTTGAACATGATCGCCACGGCGAACGCCAGGACGGCGAGCAGCGCCGTACGGACGATGATCTCGCTCAGCGGGCGGGACGGGACACCGGCGGCGGCCCGGTGGCGGTTGTCGAAGAACGCCGACAGGAAGTAGGCGGCCACCGCGATCACCGCGAGCCCGTAGGCGGCGGCGATGTCGGAGAAGTAGTAGCCGGTCAGCTTGCCGACGAGGCCGTCGGGGTCCAGGTTGATGGTGCCGTCGTCGCCGAGGATCTGGAGCATGAAGCCGTTCCAGAACAGCAGACCGGCGAGGGTGACGGCGAACGCGGGCACGCCCACGCGGGCGAAGAAAAAGCCGTGGATGGCGCCCGCGACGGCGCCGGTCAGGATGGCGAGGATCAGCGCCAGCCACTCCGCCATGCCGTGGGTGACGGCGAGGACCGCGAAGGCGGCGCCCGCCACACCGCTGACCGAGCCGACCGACAGGTCGATCTCGCCGAGCAGCAGGACGAAGACGATACCGACCGCGATCATGCCGGTGCCGACCATGGCGACCGAGATGTTGGTGAGGTTGCCGGCGGTGAGGAAGTTCGAGTTCAGGCTGGCGAAGATCGCCCAGATGATGATCAGGCCGATGACGACCGGTATCGAACCGAGGTCACCGCCGCGCATCTTGCGCTTGAACTCCGACAGATAACCCGCGAAGCCCTGCTCGCGGACGAGGAGCCGGGGGTCCACCGTGACGGTGGCCGCGCCGGCCGCCGGGGCGGGCACTTCATCGGCGGTGCCGGTGCCGACCGGCGCGGAGGTCTTGTCGACGCTCACTTCTTAACCTCCACGTTGCGCGCCGCGCGGCGGGTCACGGCGTTGTCCGTGGCACCGGTGATCGCGGAAATGATGTCTTCCTGCGAGGTGCTGGCGACGTCGAAGAAGCCGTTGTTACGGCCCAGCCTGAGCACGGCGACCTTGTCGGCGACCGCGCGGACGTCCTCCATGTTGTGGCTGACGAGGATCACGGCGTAACCACGCTCGCGCAGCCGCTCGACCAGGTCGAGGACCTGGGCGGTCTGCTCGACGCCGAGGGCCGCGGTGGGCTCGTCGAGGATCACCAGCTTGGGCTCGCCGAGCATGGACCGGGCGATGGCCACGGTCTGGCGCTGGCCGCCGGAGAGCGAGGCGATCGGGATGCGCACGCTGGGGATGCGGATCGAGAGCGTGTTGAGGAGTTCGCGGGCGCGGCGCTCCATCTCGACCTCGTTGAGGACGCCCCAGGAGCGCAGCTCCCGGCCGAGGTACAGATTGCCGACGACATCGAGGTTGTCGCAGAGCGCGAGGTCCTGGTAGACGGTCGCGACTCCCAACTCCTGGGCGTCGTGCGGCTTGTTGATCGCGACGGAGCCGCCCTGCCACTCGATGACTCCGTCATCGATGGGGTGGACTCCGGCGATCGTCTTGACCAGCGTGGATTTACCGGCGCCGTTGTCGCCCACGAGGGCGACGACCTGTCCGGCGTGGACCTCAAGCTCTACGTCGGTGAGCGCCTGCACGGCACCGAACCGCTTGGAGACCCCTCGCAACGCCAGCACGGGCGTAGCGGTCACGTAAACCATCTCCTTCGCCGCCTGGCCGGCGGGGATACCGCGCCCTCGGGGGTGGGCGGGCGCGGGGGTCGAGCAGAAGAGAGAACCGCGGAACTGCGGGAACGACGGGAACAACGACGGGAACTACGGGCGACCGCGGGAAGATCCGTGAAGTGGTCCGTCCGGCGCCCCGCCGGTAGCGGGACAGTTGAGGGCGGGGCGCCGGACAGGCTTCAGGGGGATTTCCGCGGTCTGGCTACGTCGATGCCATGGCCTAGCTGAGGCCGGCGGCGTC
Organism: Streptomyces sp. NBC_01506; assembly: GCF_045040295.1. NCBI lineage: Bacteria > Bacillati > Actinomycetota > Actinomycetes > Kitasatosporales > Streptomycetaceae > Streptomyces > Streptomyces sp. NBC_01506. The sequence continues at coordinate 1,800,123 of NZ_CP109422.1, forward strand.
GCACTGCGCCTTGTACTTCGCGGTGCAGATCTCGTCGACGGTGTAGATGCCGTCCTTGATGACCGTGTCCTTGATGTTGTCCTTGGTCAGGGAGACGACCGGGACGAGGACCGACGGGACACCCTTGGTGGTGGCGCTGTCGACCGTCGTCTTGGCGATGGAGTCCAGCTTCTCGCCCTGGGCGACCTTCACGGCCATCTCGGCGGCGATGGACGCCTCCGTCGGGTAGGGCTTGTAGACGCTCATGAACTGCTCACCGGCGACGATGCGCTGCACACCGGCGAGTTCGGCGTCCTGGCCGGTGACCGGCGGGAGCGGGTCGATACCGGCGCTCTTGAGGGCGGTGATGATACCGCCCGCCATACCGTCGTTGGCGGAGTAGACGCCGACGATCTTGTCCTTGCCCAGGGCCGAGATCGCGCCCTCCATGTTGGCGTTGGCGTTCTCCGGCTTCCACTCCTTGGTGTCGTACTCCTTGCCGATGGTCACCTTGCCGTCGAGGACGGACTTGGCGCCCTTCTTGAACAGCGCGGCGTTCGGGTCGGTGATGGCACCGTTCATCATCACGATGTCACCGTCCTTCGCCTTCGTGCCCAGCTCGTCCAGGAGCGCCTGGCCCTGGACGCGGCCGACCTCTTCGTTGTCGAAGGAGACATAGCCGTCGATCGGGCCCTCGGCGAGGCGGTCGAAGGCGATGACCGGGATCCCGGCCTCCTTGGCCTTGTTGATCGAGCTGGTGATGGCCTTGGAGTCCACGGCGTCCACGATCAGCGCGTCGACCTTGTTGGTGACCATGGTGTCGGCCTGCTGGTTCTGCGTCGTCGCGTCCTGCTTGGCGTTGGCGTAGACGATCTTGCCCTTGCCGCCGGTCAGCTCGCTGACCTTCTTCTCGATCAGCGGCTTGTCGAACTTCTCGTAACGCGCGGTCTGGTTCTCGGGAAGGAGCAGACCGATGGTGATCGGACCGTCCGCCTTCTTCGACTCCTTGGCCGAGTCACCGGACTCTTTGGCGCTTCCACAAGCGGCGAGCGAGACGGCCATCGCGGTGGCAGCGGCGGCCACGGCAGCACGTCGGAGATGTGCGTTCACTTCAGAAACCTCCCTGACGAGGCCGCGACGTTGCGGCCGAGGTGGCTGGAAGTCAACTCCGCCGCAGACGCAGCGTCAAGGAGTAAATCCTTAACGAGATGACAACGGTGCCATTCGTTATCTAAGTGAAGACAGCCGAGCCGACAGGCAGCGTGCTCTCAAGGAGGGTCGAATCGCCCATCTCGCTCAGTACGAGGGCCAGCGCGCCCAGCACTTCCGCCCGGCCGCCGAGGGCTCCCGGCAGCACCGAGAGCTGTCTGGCCGCACTCGGGATCGCGTACCGGGAGACGGACTCGCGGATCGGCGCCAGGACCAGCTCCCCAGCCTCCGCCAAATCACCGCCGAGCACCACCCGGCTGGGGTTCAGCAGATTGCAGAGATTCGCGACGCCGCTGCCGATGTGGCGCCCGACGTCGGCGATCACCCGGCGGCAGCCCGGATCGCCCTCCCTGGCCAACTGCACGACCCGCTCCATGGTCAGATCGCGGCCGTGGCTGGAGCGCAGCAGCGGCAGTACGTAGCGGGCCGCGGTGAAGGTCTCCAGACAGCCGCGGTTGCCGCAGCGGCAGACGGGACCCGACTCGTCCAGCGTGATGTGCCCGATCTCGCCCGCCGTACCGCCCGGTCCCCGGTAGATCTGGCCGTCTATGACCAGCCCGGCGCCGACACCGCTGGCGACCTTGATGTAGGCGAGGTCCTTCACGCCCCGGCCGCTGCCCCAGACCAGCTCGCCGAGGGCGCCCAGATTCGCGTCGTTGTCCACGTACACCGGCACGCCGAGCCGGCCCGCCATCTCCTCGCGCGGGTTGATCCCCGTCCAGCCCGGCAGGATCGAGGTGGAGCCGAGCGTGCCCGTGACGACGTCGATCGGGCCCGGCACCCCGAGCCCCACGCCGATGACCTTCTGGCGGCCGATCCCGGTGGCCTCGATCAGCCTCTCCACCAGCTCCTCGGCCCGGCCGAAGCCGTACGCCGACGAGGCGTCCACATCGAGCGGTTCGGACTCCTCGGCGAGCACCTGGTGGGCCAGATTGCCGACGGCCACCCGCAGATGCGTATGGCCGAAGTCGACGCCGATGACGATGCCCGCGTCACCGCTGAGCGAGACGCTGCGGGCCCTGCGGCCCCCCGCCGAGGTGGGCGTCACCTCGACGGTGCCGCCCTCCCGCAGCTCGCGGACGATGTTGGAGACCGTGGCCGCCGACAGTCCGGTGCTCCGGGCGATCTCCGCCTGGGTGAGCGAGCCGGCCATGCGCACCGCGCGTACGACCCGCTCGAGGTTCGCCCGGTGCAGAGACGACTGCGACCCTGGAGTCTCCACCACTGATCCACTCCTGCCCTTGGCAGGCGGCACGACCGCCGCCCCCGGCCGGGGTCGCGCCTGTGAAACCCCGGCGTATCTCCAACTTGTGAACCCTAAGCTCACCTTTCGGGGCCGCTTCCCGTCAAGACCTTGAGCAGTGCCGGACTCGGATGAGCACCGTACGTACGCATCTGACCTGCGAACATCGCTGTTTTGGCGAATTCGGCAGGGGTCCGGTGGCGAAAAACCGCCCTTCGTCTCGGGATTGTTACCGAACGAACCCCGCTCGCGGGGTCCCGGAACGCGGCGAACCGCCCCCCGGCGAGAGGCCGGAGGGCGGTTCGAAAGAAGCGGTGGAACCCGTAGGACCGCGTGGCTACTTCAGCGCTCCCGCCGTCAGCCCCGCGACGACCTGACGCTGGAAGATGATGTACGCGGCGAGCACCGGCAGCATCGCCATCACCAGCCCGGCGAAAAGCCCGGAGTAGTCGCCCTTGTATCCCTGGCTGACCGCCAACTGCACCAGACCCTGCGAGAGCACCTTTTTGTCCGGGTCGGTGTTGAGCACCGTCGGCAGCATGTACTGGTTCCACTGGCCGAGGAAGTTGAAGATGCCCACGCTGATCAGACCCGGCTTGGCCATCGGCAGCATGATCTGGAAGAAGGTCCTGGTGTGCGAGGCGCCGTCGATGATCGCCGCCTCCGCCACCGAGGAGGGCAGCGTCCTGAAGAAGGACGACAGGAAGAACACCGTGAACGGCAGTGAATAGGCGATATACACCAGGATCAGACCGTGCGTGGTGTTCAGCAGCCCCATGTTGTTCATGACGAAGAACAGCGGGACCAGCGCCAGGATGATCGGGAAGCTCATTCCTCCGATGAAGAGGAAGTAGATGAAGCGGTTCCCGGGGAAGTCGAAGCGCGCCAGGACGTACGCGGCCATCGAGCCGAGCACCAGCGTGCCGATCAGCGAACCACCCACCACCACAAGGGTGTTGAAGAAGTAGTCGCTCATATGCGCCTGGGTCCAGGCCCGCGACCAGTTCTCGAAGTGGAGCTTGTCCGGCAGCGACCAGGGCGAGTTGAAGATGGAGCTGTCGTCCTTGAAGGAGGACATCACCGCCCACAGCAGCGGCAGGACGACCAGCAGCGCCCAGATGACCAGCACACCGTGCGAGAAGACGTTGAGGACGGTGCCCTCGCGCTTCTCCTTCACGGGTGGGACGTTCACCTTGGTCACCGGCGGCCGGTCCTGAGGCTCCTCGGGCAGCGCGGCCGGAGGTGTGTCAGTGGTCTTCATCAGAACTCCAGCCGCTCGCGCCGGCCCAGCTTCGTCACGACTGCCGCGAAGGACAGCGTCACCACGAGCAGAGCGACACCGATCGTTGTGGCATAACCGGCCTGGGCGTCCCTGAAGGCCGTTTGGTAGACGTACAGCGGCAGGATGGTGGTCGAGTAGTCGGGTCCGCCACCGCCCGGCCCGATGGTCATGATCTGCACGACCGCGAACGCCTCGGCGCCGAGCGCCAGGATGCCCATATAGATCCAGCCCGCCTGCACGGTGTCCCAGAGCAGCGGAAGCGTGATCTTGAAGAAGGTCGTGAACCGGTCGGCGCCGTCCAGCAGCGCCGCCTCGTAGTAGTCCTTGGGAATGGAGGCCATTCCGGCGGAGAACAGGACGACGAAGAAGCCGACCGTGCTCCAGATCAGGACCGCCATCACGCACCACAGCGCGAGATCCGGGTCACCCAGCCAGAGCGGCTGGATGTTGTCCAGGCCCACCGCGGAGAGCGCCGCGTTGATGGCGCCGCTCTCCGGGTTGTAGGCGAACTGGAAAAGCAGGGCGACGATCGCGATGGAGAGCACCTGCGGGAAGAAATACGCGATTTTGTAGAAACCAGAACCGCGTACACCCGTGATCGCCGCGCCTTTCCGCTGCCGCCCGCCGACATTGATCATGAAGGCGAGGAACAGCGCGAGGGCGAGCGTCACCAGCGGCAGCAACAGCACGAACAGCACGCTGTGCTGCAACGACTTCCAGAAGACGTCGTCCTCGAACATCTTCTTGTAGTTGTCGAAGCCCACCATCTTGAAGTCGGAACTCAGCCCTGTCCAGTCCGTGAACGAGTAGTAGATGGACTGGATGAACGGCCATATGACGAAGACCGCGTACAACGCCAAGGGGGTGATCAGAAACCCCACGATGAACCGGTATTTACCGTGCTGCATTGATCCGACCCCGATCTGTGTGCGGATGCCGCCGCTGGTGACGCCTACTCACTGGTGCTTGTAGTGCTTGATGGACTGGTCCTTCGCGGCGGCATCCGCGTAACCCTGGATCTTCTTGATGGTCTCGGCTGGGGTGGCGCGCCCGGCCATCATCTCGCCGAGGCCGGCGACGCCGATCTGCTCCTTCTGGAGCTTGACGTACCAGTCCTGCATACGCGGGTTGACGACGTTCGTGCCCGCCTTCTCCAGGGCGGCGACGGCCGACGTGAGGCCCGGGGTCAGCTCGATGCCGTCCGTGCCGCCGTTGAAGGCGGTCAGCGACTTCACCTGCGAGGTGAAGTTCTTCGACGACTCCTCGCTGAGCATGATGCGCAGCAACTCCATGCCGCCCTCGGGGTTCTTGGCCTTCTGCGGCACGATGAAGGGCTCACCGCCGGAGGCCCAGAGGGTGCCGAACGGCATCGCGTCGGAGGCGTCCATGCTGGACGGCGCGCTGACGGCGAGGTTGAAGTCGGCCGGCATGGTCTTGGCCGCCTCGTTCTCCACCCAGGAACCGTTCGGGATGAAGAGCGCCTTGCCCTGCGTCCAGGCGGTCTGCGACTGGATGTGGTCCAGACCGGGGGTGCCCTTGAGGATGTAGCCCTTCTGGACCAGCTCGTAGTACGCCTCGAAGGCCGTCTTGACCGCCGGGTCCTTCCAGGCGTTCGGCTCCAGGTTGTCGATCTTGTCCAGGACCTCGACGCCACCGATCTTGCCGATCAGCGGGTAGAGCGAGAACGGGATGTAGTACGGGTGCTTGCCCGCGTACGTCCAGCCGGCGATGCCCTGCTTCTTCGCCTTCGCGCAGAGCGCGATCATGTCGTCCCACGTCTCGGGGTACGTCGCGTCAAGGTTCTCCAGCGCCTTCTGCGAGTACCAGACGCCGTACACCGTGTAGGCGTAGTACATGATCCAGACGGGGTCGCCGTCGAACTGGCCCATCTCGACGATGCCGGGGCGCAGGGTGTCGCGGACCTTCTTGGCCGGGTCGTCGTACGACGCGGCGTCCATCAGCGCGGTGAGGTCGGTGAGCTGCTTCTTGCCCACCAGCACGCCCATGTCCATCTGCTCGGCGCCGGAGTTGTCGATCAGGTCCGGCGGGGTGCCGCCGTTGAACCTCGGCTGAAGCGTGGACTGGATCTTCTCGGTGGCCGCGTGCTTGACCTTCGGAGCCTTCGGGAAAGCCTCGTTGTACCGCTTCTCCGCGTCGATGGCGTACTGCTCGCCGAAACCACCGTTGAAGATGACGACATCGAGCTGCGCCGTCTCGTTGGCTCCGAGCGGGTTCTTCGCCGAGGTTTTGCCCTTGTCGACCTTCTCGTCGTTGCCGCTGTCGCCGCTCGCGCAGGACGCCAGGAAGCTCATCGTCGGCACTGTGATCAGACCGACTGCGGCTGAACGCTTGATCAGATCACGCCGGCCAAGGCCCTCATTGCTGTGAGCGGAGGTGGATCCCATGCTCAAGTCCTCGCCTTCTCCAGGACTCAGGCGGTGTACCGGTCGCCCGTCCTTCTCGCCTGAGGCAGAAGGGCCCCGCCACCGCGGTCAAATGAAGCTGGGTCGTACAGGATTGTGGTGCGTGTGTTGTCGTGCGCTTGCCGTGTCGCTATGTCGTGCGTGATGCGTGATTACAGCAGGGACGGCCTGAATGGATGGCGGCGGGGTGCGTCGTGACACCCAACCCTCCCCCGTCCCACGGTCCTTCGCCGTTCGAAACCTGGCGAGGCGGACGCCGACAGGTATAGTCCACTTCACCTCAACTGAGCAAGATCGAAAGCAGGTTTGGGCGGGAGTCTTTCCCGAGTTGAGACCTGGGGCGGGTTTCAGAAGCCCCGTGTGGCATCCGTACGGATCTCGCCGCATTTTCCGGTTCGCGCGGGGCGCGATATCCGGCCCATCGGCGCGCTCTCGGCGCGGGCAGTTGTGTGCCCATTCCACGAATCACTTTCGGTGGAATGGCCGGTTCTTGTCATCTCACACCGGCAACACCCTTGACACCATGCACCTCTTGTACCACTACTTAAGCCGCGCATGACTTTTGACAACGTTGTCCATCATGCTTCCGCAGGAGGAAGGCTCGGGATGCAGCGCACACCAAGACCCCGGCTCACGCAGTGCCGCAACGCCGCCCTGGTGGCTGCCGCTTCACTGCTCGTCATCACCGCACACTCGGCGGCCGTCGCCCAGCCCGCCAAGGCCGCGGCCCCCAAGGATTCGTTCGCATCCTCCTTCGAGGAGGGTGACGCACAGCCGGACTGGCGCAATACCGTCGATACCGGACCTGACGGAGCGAAACGCGCCTCGGGCGTGAGCGGCGAGTTCAACGCCGGCATCCCCGGAAATGTCACCGACCGGGTCGTGGAGCTGCGTGCCAGCGACGAGAACACGAACTCCGGGGAGGGCAAGGAGAACCTGGTCGACATCCAGTCCAGCACCAAGTGGCTGGCCTTCGAGCCGACCGCCTGGATCGAGTTCGACACGGACGCCCCCGTCAAGGTCGTCACCTACGCGCTGACGTCGGCGAACGACCACGACGAGCGCGATCCGAAGGACTGGACGCTCAAGGGATCGATGGACGGCAAGGACTGGAAGACCCTCGATACCCAAGTGGACCAGACCTTCGGCGAACGATTCCAGACAAAGTCGTACGACTTCGACAATTCAACCGCGTACGCGCACTACCGGCTGGACATCACCAAGAACAACGGGGCGGGCGACGCCACCCAGCTCGCCGACGTCCAGTTCTCCGACGGTGACACCACCACTCCGCCGCCCGCCGATATGCGCAGCCAGATCGACGGCGGCCCCGGCGGCTCCCCCACGGCCAAGTCCAACGCCGGCTTCACGGGCACGCGCGCGCTGGAGTACGCCGGTTCGCACAAGCCGGACGGCCGGGCCTACTCGTACAACAAGGTCTTCGACGTCAACACCCCCGTGCGCGCGAACACGGAGCTGTCGTACAAGATCTATCCCGCCATGACGGAGACGGATCTCAACTACCCCGCCACGAACGTCTCGGTGGACCTCGCCTTCACCGACGGCACGTACCTGAGCGATCTGAAGGCCCTCGACTCGCACGGCGGTCCGATGACCCCCCAGGGCCAGGGCGAGGCCAAGCGGCTGTACGTCAACCAGTGGAACGCCGTCGCCTCCCGGATCGGCTCGGTCGCCGCCGGCAAAACGGTGGACCGGATACTCGTGGCGTACGACTCCCCCAAGGGCCCGGCGAAGTTCCAGGGCTGGGTGGACGACATCGCGCTGGCGGTGAAGGCGCCCGAGAAGCGCCTCGCGCACCTCTCGGACTACGCGTCCACGACGCGCGGCACCAACTCCAGCGGTTCCTTCTCGCGCGGCAACACCTTCCCGGCCACGGCCGTGCCGCACGGCTTCAACTTCTGGACGCCGGTGACCGACGCGGGGTCCACGAGCTGGATCTACGAGTACTCGCGCCGTAACAACGACGACAACCTCCCCGCACTGGAGGCGCTGTCCGCGAGCCACGAGCCGAGCCCCTGGATGGGCGACCGGCAGACCTTCCAGCTCATGCCGTCGACGGCCGCCGGCACACCGGACGCGTCGCGCAAGGCGCGCGCGCTGCCGTACCGCCACGAGAACGAGATCGCCAAGCCGCACTACTACGGCGTGACGTTCGAGAACGGGCTCAAGGCGGAGATCACCCCCACGGACCACGCGGCGGCGATGCGCTTCACCTATCCCGGTGACGACGCGAGCGTCGTGCTCGACAACGTCAACAACAACGGCGGTCTGACCATCGACGCGGCGAACCGGTCCTTCACCGGTTACTCCGATGTCAGGAGCGGTGGGTCGGCGGGCGCCACGCGGCTGTTCGTGTACGGCGTCTTCGACGCGGAAGTCACCGGCAGCGGCCAACTGCCGGGCGGCGGCGGCAAGGACGTCACCGGCTACGTGAGCCTCGACGCGGGCCAGGACCGCACCGTCAACCTGCGGATCGCGACCTCGCTGATCAGCGTCGACCAGGCGAAGAAGAACCTGGCGGACGAGCTGCCGGCCGACCTCGGCTTCGAGCGCGTCAAGAAGGACGCGCAGCGCGCCTGGGACGACATCCTGGGGAAGGTGGAGGTCGAGGGCGCGAACAAGGACCAGCTCACGACGCTCTACTCCAGCCTCTACCGGCTGTACCTGTATCCCAACTCCGGCTTCGAGAACACGGGTACGAAGAAGAAGCCGCGGCAGCAGTACGCGAGTCCCTTCGTACCGAAGACGGGCACGGACTCGCCCACTCACACGGGCGCGAAGATCGTCACGGGTGAGGTGTATGTCAACAACGGCTTCTGGGACACCTATCGCACGACGTGGCCCGCGTACTCCTTCCTGACACCGGACAAGGCCGGGGAGATGGTGGACGGCTTCGTCCAGCAGTACAAGGACGGCGGCTGGATCTCCCGCTGGTCCTCCCCCGGCTACGCCGACCTGATGACCGGCACCAGTTCGGACGTGGCCTTCGCGGACGCGTACGTGAAGGGTGTCGACTTCGACGCGAAGGCGGCGTACGACGCGGCGCTGAAGAACGCGACCGTGGTGCCGCCGAGCGCGGGCGTGGGCCGCAAGGGGATGGAGACGTCGCCGTTCCTCGGCTACGCCTCCACCGAGACCCATGAGGGCCTGTCCTGGTCGCTGGAGGGCTACCTCAACGACTACGGCATCGCGAAGATGGGCGAGAAGCTCTACAAGGAGACGGGCGAGAAGCGGTACCAGGAGGAGTCCGCGTACTTCCTCAACCGCGCGCGCAGCTACGTCTCCCTCTTCGACAAGGAGGCCGGCTTCTTCCAGGGCCGCGATCTCAAGGGCGACTGGCGGGTCCCGAGCGACAAGTTCGACCCGCGGGTGTGGGGTTACGACTACACCGAGACGAACGCGTGGGGCTACTCCTTCACGGCCGCGCAGGACTCCCTCGGCCTGGCCAACCTGTACGGCGGGCGCGCCGGTCTCGGCGACAAGCTGGACGAGTACTTCGCGACGCCGGAGACCGCGGGGCCCGAGTTCGTGGGGTCCTACGGCGGCGTCATCCACGAGATGACGGAGGCGCGGGACGTCCGGATGGGCATGTACGGCCACTCGAACCAGGTCGCGCACCACGCCACGTACATGTACAACGCGGCCTCCCAGCCCTGGAAGACGCAGGAGAAGGTCCGCGAGGTGCTGGGCCGCCTCTACACCGGCAGCGAGATAGGGCAGGGTTACCACGGCGACGAGGACAACGGCGAGCAGTCGGCCTGGTACCTCTTCTCCGCGATGGGCTTCTACCCGCTGGTGATGGGCAGCGGGGAGTACGCGGTGGGCTCGCCGCTGTTCACGAAGACGACGGTGCACCTGGAGAACGGCAAGAAGCTCGTCGTCTCGGCGCCGAAGAACAGCGACAAGAACATCTACGTGCAGGGCCTGAAGGTCAACGGCAAGGCGTGGAACTCCACGGCGCTGCCGCACGACCTGCTCGCCAAGGGCGGCAAGCTGGAGTTCGACATGGGCGCGAAGCCGTCGACGTGGGGCACGGGCAAGAACGCGGCGCCGGTGTCGATCACGAAGGACGGCAAGGTGCCCTCGCCGCGCACGGACGCGCTGAGCGGCGCGGGCGCGCTGTTCGACAACTCCTCGAAGACGGTGGGGGCGTTGGAGGGCCCGGTGGACCTGCCGGTGCCGTCGGCGACGAAGGCGGTCCAGTACACGCTGACATCGTCCAAGGCGGACGCATCGCCGGGCGCCTGGGAGTTGCAGGGCTCACCGGACGGCAAGACCTGGAAGACGCTGGACAAGCGGTCGGGCCAAACCTTCGAGTGGGACCGGCAGACGCGCGCGTTCACGGTGAAGTCGCCGGGGTCGTACGCGAAGTACCGCTTGGTGACGGAGGGTCAGTCGGAGCTGGCGGAGGTGGAGTTGCTGCGGTAGCGGTAGTTCTGCTCAGAGCGACGGGCCTCGGCGGTGAACGCCGGGGCCCGTCCCTGCTGTTCAGCCTCCGCCGGGGCGGCCCTGCTCGGCGCGAGAGCCGGGGACCGGGGACGTGGCCGCGTCGTACAGGGTGAACGCCAAGCGGAGAGTGGTTGTCGGCTCGGTCGGCAGGCCGACCCGGAAGAGGTGGATCTCGTCCTCGACGATGGCCGCCAGCCGGGCACCGTCGGGCGACCAGGCGACAGCCTTCGCACCGAGGCCGGGCTGTGTGTGGTCCTTCGCCGGGCGTCGCATAATGAGTTCACGGTCAGCGACCCGGTAGATGTCCGGGGTGCACTTCCGCTCGTCGTTCCAGTCCTGCGTCGCCACGGCCAGGTACGCGCCGTCCGGGCTCGCCGCCACCGCGTCCAGCCAGTTGCCCGGCATGGGGAGGGTGTTCAGGATCCGGCCGGTGGCGGGCTCGATCACGTGCACCTGTAGTCCGTGGGCGACGAACATGCGGGTCTCGTCGGCGCTGAAGGCCACGCTCGTGACGTGACGTGAGGGTTCGTCACCGAGCAGTACCGTTCGATCGGGTGTGGACCGCCCGGAGACGAAGTCGATCCGGTCGCCGTCGCCGTACTCGACCCGGAAGCGGCCCGTGCGCGAGCGTGCGCGGCCCGGCTCCACCGGAATGTCGATCTCGGTGTCGGCGTCGAGGTCGTAGGCCCACGGAAGGAGCTCGTCGTACTCGTCCTCCTTGAGCGTGACCACATGGCGGCCGGGCACCCACATGATGTCCCGGCCCGCCGAGACGGGTGCCGCGTGGAGTCGCCGGGAGTGGTCCGCCATGTCGTGGACGGCCAGTTCGCCGTCCTCGTTGGTGACGGCGAGAAAGCGGCCGTCGTCGGAGAAGGCCAGCACCGCGACCCCGCTCTCGGAGCCGGCGAACGGAGTGAGGACGGCTTCCGGATCCGTGAGATCCGGTATGTGCGGCGCGTCCTCGGCAAGCAGCCGGTGGGTCGGGTGCGGGTAGTACCCGGTCTCCCAGCTCAGGCCGGGTGACAGATGTTCCAGCCAGCGTGGGTCGGTGACCCGCACCTCGTAGTCGCCCCGCACGAGACGGTCCTCGTCCGGCCAGCCGTCGTCCCGTTCGTGCATCCTCTCCTGGAGGGCACCGAGGTGTGCCCAGTCCTCGTCGGACGGCGGATCGTTGTGGACGGCGACGCGTTCGGCGTCTTCGACGAACCACCGGGTGTTCACGGCGAGCCAGCCGTCGTCGCTCAACTCCCGCCAGGTGCCCACTCGGCGCAGTGGACCGTTGTGGTCTTCCGCGCTCTCCCACAACAGTTGCAGAAAGAAGCCCGGGTCCGCGGGCAGTTCGGCGTGCGACCGGCGGTCGACGTGGTAATCGACCACGAAGATCCGAAACCTCACATGCCGCCGGTCGGGTTGGAGGTCGATCACGCGCACACCGTAGAAGGGGTGGATGGACAAGGCTCTCCTCCGTCGAATCCGGCGGCCGGTCGGCCGGGGCCGTCCGAACCTCGAAAGGGCCGCACCCCGCGCGCTTTCGCGCGTGAGGTGCGGCCCTCGGAAGCCTGCCATGTACCGCCCGGCGATGCCTACTTGCGGATCAGGCTGCGGAGCACGTACTGCATGATCCCGCCGTTGCGGTAGTAGTCCGCCTCGCCCGGGGTGTCGATGCGGACCACCGCGTCGAACTCGACGCCGGTGTCCGTCGTGACCTTGACCGTCGCCGGAGTCGTACCGTCGTTCAGCGCGGTGACGCCCGTGAAGGTGAACGTCTCCTCGCCCGTCAGGCCGTACGACAGGGCCGAGGCGCCTTCCGGGTACTGGAGCGGGAGCACGCCCATGCCGATCAGGTTCGAGCGGTGGATGCGCTCGTACGACTCGGCGATGACCGCCCTGACGCCCAGCAGCGCCGTGCCCTTCGCCGCCCAGTCGCGGGACGAGCCCGAGCCGTACTCCTTGCCCGCGAGGACGACCAGCGGGGTGCCGGCGGCCTGGTAGTTCTGCGAGGCGTCGTAGATGAAGGAGACCGGGGCGTCCGGCGCCGTGAAGTCGCGGGTGTAGCCGCCCTCCGTGCCCGGCGCGATCTGGTTGCGCAGGCGGATGTTGGCGAACGTGCCGCGGATCATGACTTCGTGGTTGCCGCGGCGCGAGCCGTACGAGTTGAAGTCACGGCGTCCGACGCCGTGCTCCGTCAGGTACTTGCCCGCCGGGGTGTCCGCCTTGATCGCGCCGGCCGGGGAGATGTGGTCGGTGGTGACCGAGTCGCCCAGCATGGCGAGCACGCGCGCGCCGGTGATGTCGGCGACCGGGGTCGTCTCCATCGTCATGCCCTCGAAGTACGGGGGCTTGCGTACGTAGGTGGACTGCGGGTCCCACTCGAAGGTGTTGCCGGTCGGGATCGACAGCGCCTGCCACTGGGCGTCGCCCGCGAAGACGTCCTGGTAGGACTTGTTGAACATGTCCTCGCCGATGGCGGAGGCGACGACCTCGTTGACCTCGGCCTCGGTCGGCCAGATGTCTTCCAGGTGGACGGGCTTGCCCTCCTGGTCGACGCCGATCGCGTCGCGCGTGATGTCCACCTTCATCGAGCCGGCGATCGCGTAGGCCACGACCAGCGGCGGGGACGCCAGGTAGTTCATCTTGACGTCGGGGTTGATCCGGCCCTCGAAGTTGCGGTTGCCGGAGAGCACCGCGGCGACGGCCAGGTCGTTCTCGTTGATCGCCTTGGAGATCTCCTCGTCCAGCGGGCCCGAGTTGCCGATGCAGGTCGTGCAGCCGTAACCGACCAGGTTGAAGCCGAGCTTGTCGAGGTACGGCGTGAGGTTGGCCTTGTCGAAGTAGTCCGTGACCACCTTCGAGCCCGGCGCCAGGGTCGTCTTGACCCACGGCTTGCGGGTGAGGCCCTTCTCGACGGCCTTCTTCGCGACGAGCGCGGCGGCGACCATCACGTACGGGTTCGAGGTGTTGGTGCACGAGGTGATCGCGGCGACGGTGACGGCGCCGTGGTCGATCTCGTACGTCACTCCGTCGGGCGTGGTGACCGGGGTCGGGCGGGTCGGCACGCCGTTGGAGGAGGCGGGCGAGTCGGAGGCCGGGAAGGACTCCTTGCCCGCCTCCTCGTCGTCCGTCACGTAGTTGCGCACGTCGAGCGCGAACTGCTCCTTGGCGTCGGCCAGGACGATACGGTCCTGCGGGCGCTTAGGGCCGGCGATGGACGGCACGACCGTGGCGAGGTCCAGCTCCAGCTTCTCGGAGAAGTCGGGCTCGGCGGCCGGGTCGAGCCAGAGGCCCTGCTCCTTGGCGTACGCCTCGACCAGCGCGAGCTGCTGCTCGTCGCGGCCGGTCAGCTTCAGGTACTTGATGGTCTCGGCGTCGATCGGGAAGATCGCGGCGGTCGAGCCGAACTCCGGCGACATGTTGCCGATGGTGGCGCGGTTGGCGAGCGACGTCGCGCCGACGCCCTCTCCGTAGAACTCCACGAACTTGCCGACGACGCCGTGCTTGCGCAGCATCTCGGTGATGGTGAGGACGAGGTCCGTGGCGGTGGTGCCCGGGGACAGCTCGCCGGTCAGCTTGAAGCCGACGACGCGCGGGATGAGCATCGAGACGGGCTGGCCGAGCATCGCGGCCTCGGCCTCGATGCCGCCGACGCCCCAGCCGAGCACACCGAGGCCGTTGACCATGGTGGTGTGCGAGTCGGTGCCGACGAGGGTGTCGGGGTACGCCTGGCCGTTACGGACCATGACGGTGCGGGCCAGGTGCTCGATGTTGACCTGGTGGACGATGCCGGTGCCGGGCGGGACGACCTTGAACTCGTCGAACGCGGTCTGGCCCCAGCGCAGGAACTGGTAACGCTCCTTGTTGCGGCCGTACTCCAGCTCCACGTTCTGCGCGAAGGACTCCGGCGTACCGAACTTGTCGGCGATGACGGAGTGGTCGATGACCAGCTCGGCCGGGGCCAGCGGGTTGATCTTCGCGGCGTCGCCGCCGAGTTCCTTCACGGCCTCACGCATGGTGGCGAGGTCCACCACGCACGGCACGCCGGTGAAGTCCTGCATGATCACGCGGGCCGGGGTGAACTGGATCTCCTGGCTCGGCTGCGCCTGGGAGTCCCACCCACCGATGGACCGGATGTGGTCGGCGGTGATGTTCGCGCCGTCCTCGGTGCGGAGCAGGTTCTCCAGCAGCACCTTCAGGCTGTAAGGGAGGCGCGCTGAGCCCTCGACCTTGTCCAGCCGGAAGATCTCGTACGACTCGTCGCCCACGCGCAGTGTGCTGCGGGCGTCGAAGCTGTTCGCCGACACGACAGTCTCCTTCATGAATGTGCGCGTACTACCGCGCCGCGACGCATGTGCGGCTGACGCCGCGCGGTGCCGCCAACGGGCTGCTCGCCGATCCGCTAAGGTAAGGCTTAGTTAGGCTCGCCTTACTGCCTGGCGGCTGCGGTACGCCTTCGGCAGATATCTCGATGTCGAGATAACTCTAGTACATGACCGCTGCGAGGTCATGCGCGGGCGGCATGTTGAGCTGTGTCATCGATCGCCGAGTTACGTGGCGACCGCATCCGGTCCTGCCGGTCCTGGAGGACGGCGAAGGCCGTGAACGTGACGGGGAGGGTTACGGCCGCGGCGACCAGGATGCCGACGACGACGGGCGCGAGGACGCCGGCGTAGTACGCCGCGAAGAAGTTCCCCGTGGCCTGTTCGAGGAGCGCTCGCACGACGGGCCGCAGCGGCAGGGCGAGTTGCACCACCAGCCGCAGCACTCCGGCGCTCAGCGCGGCCAGCGGGAGCGCGAGGACGAGGACGCGGGCCGCCCCGGCGCGCGTCCATGTCAGTGACCAGGAACGGCGGAGCGCGGCGCGGGGGCCGAGGCCGGCGGCCGCGGCCGCCGGGGCGAGGGCCAGCGCGAGGCGCAGCAGCACGGCGCCGAACGCGGCCACCACCGGGGAGACCTCGACCAGCGTGTGGGGCCACGTTCCGCGTTGAAGAGGCTGTTCGGCGGTGTCGAGGTGGAGGCCGGTGAGGCGGCCCGCCACGAAGGCGACGAGCAGCGGCGGGGACCCTACGACCAGGCCGCGCAGCGCGTACACGGCGAGCACCGATCGCCGCCGCGCGCGGGCCATGGCAGGTGACCGGTCCGCCTCCGAAGGCTCGCGGGACCCAGCGGCGACCGCCCGCGAGCACACGGTCTGCAGGGCGGCGCTGCCGACGCCGACGAGCAGCAGGAAGAACGGGAGCGCGCAGAGGGCGGCCAGCGCCAGGCCGGCGCTGTCGTGCGGATAGGGGTCCTCGACGTGGTGGTACCAGACGCGTTCGTTCCGCATACGGGTGAAGACGGGCCAGGCGAGCGCGAATGTCGCGGCCGTCATCAGCAGCCCGGCCAGGCCGGACAGGCCGACGATGCGTACCGTCGCACCTGCCAGAGCGCCCCGGTGCCGCCGCAGCACGGCGAACGTCGTTGCGGCCGGGCCGCGTTGCGGGATCCCGCTCGTCGGTCGCACCGTGCGGTCGTGCTGTGGGCGCATGGGTTCGGGCCTTCTGTACTGTACGTTCCGGTTCCCGGAGAGGACGCCGGACGGACCGCGCGCGGTTCTCCGGGGGTGCCCGTCCCCTGGCGGCGGTGCACGGGGGCGCGGGTGAGCGGGTGAGCGGGTGAGCGGTCAGCCGGTCCGCGGCGACCACAGCGCGGCTATCCGTGCCGCGCCGCCCCGTTCGAGCCAGGTGGCGAAGTCCAGCAGGCCGGGGTGGCGGCCGCGCAGGGACGCGATGTCCGCCTGCCAGATGCCGCGTCGGGTGGCGAAGGTCCTGGCCGCGTCGGCGGTCAGGCCGAGTGCGTCCGTGGGGACTTGGCGGTAGCGCACCTCGCGGCCGATGCTGTGGGCGATCATCTCGACCGTGCGCTCGGGGGTGAGTTCGTCTCCGGCCAGTTCGAGCGCCTGGCCGAGATAGTCGCGCGGCCGGGCGAACGCCAGCGCAGCGAAGGCGCCGATGTCGGTCGTGGCGATGAGCTGGACGGGCGCGTCGGGCGCGAAGAGATGGATCAGGACTCCGTCCACGATGCCGCCGACGGGGAGTCCGGGGATGGTGTGGTTCTCCATGAAGCGGACGGGGCGCAGGACGGTCGCCGGCAGACCGCTCGCGCGCAGGTGGCCCTCGATCCGCCACTTGCTCTCCCAGTAGGGGATACCGGTCCCCCGCTCGGCGCCGCCGACCGAGGCGAACACGAAGTGCGCGACGCCGGCCGAGGCGGCGGCGTCCACCAGGGCGCGGCCCCGCCGGATCTCGCGCTCGGCGTCGAGGTCGTCGGGCGTGACCCCGAAGACGCCGTGGACGCCCTCGACCGCGGCGGCCAGGGAGTCCGGGTCGTCCAGGTCTCCCGTACGCAGTTCGGCGCCGGCCGCCGCCAGTGCTTTCGCGGCGGGGGCGGAGGGGTCGCGTACGAGGGCGCGCACCGGGCGGCCCGCGGCGAGGAGATGGGTGACGGTGGCCCCGCCCTGTTGTCCGGTCGCGCCGGTCACGAGGATCGTGGGGTCGGGTGTACGTATGGCGGCGCTCATGGTCGTCCTTGCTCGTCGTTAAGATGAGACTGTCTCGGGAAAGCCTCCCGAAAATATATTGAGACTGTCTCGACTTAGCAAGGAGGTCGGTCGCCCATGAGCAGCGCCGGACGAGACGGAACCGTCGGGTCCGCCGGGCCCCCGCCTCGCCGCCGGATGCGCGCCGACGCGCGCCGTAACTACGAACGGCTGCTCACCGAGGCGGGCGCGGCCTTCGCCGAGCACGGCGCCGGCGCGTCGCTGGAGGACATCGCCCGCCGCGCGGGCGTCGCGAACGGCACGCTGTACGCCCATTTCCCCACCCGCCAGGCCCTGTTGGAGGCGCTGATGGGTGACCGTATGCGCGCGCTCGCCGGGACGGCGCACGAACTGATGGACCATCAATCACCGCACGAGGCCCTGCTGTTGTGGGCGCGCGCGGCGATGGCGCACACGAACGCCTACCGGGATCTCGCCATCTCGCTGATGCGCGCGCTGGAGGACGAGACGTCCGAGCTGTACGCGGCCTGCCGGTCGGTGCTCGACGCGGGCGAGCAGTTGCTCGGGCGGGCGCAACAGGCCGGTGTCGCACGCGAGGACGCCACGGCCTCGGACCTCTACGCCCTGATCAACGCGGTCGCGTGGGCCGGTGAGCAGACGTCGACGGCGCAGGCGGAGCGGCTGTTGTCGTTCGCGATGGAGGGGCTGCGGCCGACGCGGTGAGCGTGCTGCGGCGCCTCGGCGTACGCGGCGGTCAGCGTGCGGGCACCGGGAGCGTGCGGCCGTGGTCCGTGCCTTCGACGGCGTTCACATACACGCGTGCGACCTCCGCCACCGGGGTGCCCGGCGCCGGGTCCATGCCCAAAGCCGCCAGCGTCTCGCGTACCCAACCGGGGCTCACCACGTTCAGCCGTACACCGCGCGGCATTTCGAGCGCCGCCGCGTGCACGAACGCCTCCAGCCCGGCGTTGACCAGATGGCCGAGCGAGCTGCCCGCGACGGGCTGCGCGAAGTGGCCGCTCGTGAGGGTGAGGGAGCCGCCGTCGCGTACCTGGGCGAGTGCCCGGCGTACGAGGTCGACCTGGCCGATCAGTTTGCCGTCGAGGCCGGTCCAGTAGCCGTCGCGGGAGTCGGCGTCGGCGTCTGCGTCTGCGTCGGGCGGTGCGGTCAGCGGGGTCAGCGGGGTCAGCGCGCCGCTCGCCGCGCAGCACACGATCGCGTCCACCGGGCCGGCCGTCCGGAGCAGTGCGTCGACCGATGCCGGGTCGGTCAGATCGACGCGCGGCGGGCCACCACGGCGTGACGCCCGCAGCACCTCGTACGTCGCGTCCCGCGCGGCCAGCGCGTCGGCGACCGCGCCCCCGATGGTGCCCGTGGCACCGATCACCAGAATTCTCATGCCGCCATGCTGCGTCGGACCGGCCGCCGTACCCATCCCTCCGCCGAGACCACCCCTGACAGGTACAGGCAGGACGGGCGCCGCGCCCCGATACTGGAGCGTATGGAGACACACGCGGACCTGGGCGAATTCCTGCGCTCACGACGGGCCCTGCTCCGGCCCGAGGACGCCGGGCTGCCCACGTACGGAGGCAGCCGCCGCCGGGTGCCGGGGCTGCGCCGCGAGGAGTTGGCGCAGCTCGCCGGGGTGAGTGCGGGCTATTACACGCGACTTGAGCAGGGCCAGAGCCCCAACGCGTCGGACTCCGTGCTCGACGCCGTCGCCCGCGTGCTGCGCCTGGACGAGGACGAGCGGGCCCATCTGTACTCGCTGGCCCGCCCGCGCCCCGCGCCCCCGCGCCGGGACTCGGAGCCCGAGCGGGTGCGTCCCGGCGTACGGACGATGATCCGGTCGTTCGGCGACGTACCCGCCCTGGTGCTCGGGCGCTTCGGCGACATCCTCGACTGGAATCCGGCGGCGCACGCGCTGCTCGCCGGGCATCTCGACATCGGCTCGCCGGACCGGCCGGACGACCGTCCCAACATCGCCCGTCTGCTGTTCCTCGACCCGCACACGCGCGAGCTGTACGGCGACTGGACGCGTAAGGCCCGCGCCACCGTCGCCGATCTGCGCCTGATCGCCGGCCGCTTCCCCGACGACCCCGGTCTGACCGGGCTCGTCGGGGAACTGACCGTCGCCAGCCCGGAGTTCGCCGAGCTGTGGGCCGCGCACTCGGTCGGTGACTGCGGCACCGACACGCGTACGTACCATCACCCGGGCGTCGGCACGATGACGCTCATGGTCGAATTCATGACCCTGCCGAACGACGCGGGCCAGCGCGTGGCCGTGTACGGCGCCGAGCCGGGCTCCCCGTCCGATACGGCGCTCCGGCTCCTCGGCGCGACGTCCGGCGCCGCCGCTTCCGCCGCCGCTTCCGCTACTTCCGTTTGAGGACGCGGTACTTGACGTGGGTGGCGCCGGGGGTGTCCACCACGCGGATCGGTTCGAGATCGTGCGGGCCCGTCTGGAGGCTGTCGAAAAGCCGTAGCCCCGCGCCGAGCAGCACGGGGATCACATGCACCTGGAGTTCGTCCACGAGGCCGGCCTTCAGATACTGCTGGAAGGTGCCGGCGCCGCCGGCGATGTCGACGTTACGGCCGCCGGAGACGGCCTTGGCCTGGTCGAGCGCGTTGTGGATGCCGTCGGTGACGAACGTGAAGCTGGTGCCGCCCTCCTTGACGAGGGTGGGGCGCGGCCGGTGGGTGAGGACGAAGACCGGGGCGCGGAACGGGGGGTTGTCGCCCCAGTGTTCCTCCCCGGAGTCGAACATGAGCCGCCCCATGACCACGGCACCGGTCGCCTCGAACCACTCGCGCATGAGGTCGGAGTCCCGGTCGGCCTCGCCGCCCGCTTGGCCCATGCGCTCGCGCCAGCTCGACTGGGCGTGGATCCAGCCGCCGATACGTTCGGCGCCCTGGCCCGCCGGGTTGGCGGCGCTGTGGTCGGTGCCGGCGATGTAGCCGTCCAGCGACATGACCATGTCGGCGCTGACGTTGACCGTCATGAGGGTGCTCCTTCGACGTTCGTGTGTGCTGTGCGCGGTTGCTCTGTCGTCAAGGGCGTCGATCAGAGGGATTCGGGTGAATCCGACGTCAGGACGGCGAGTGCGCGGTCGAGTCGCGCCGCTCTGACCTCCGGGGTACGGGCGGTCATCAGCCTCAGCAGCACGCGGTAGCGGGCCGACCTGTCCAGTTGTTCGAAAGCCTCCCGCGCCCGGCTGTCGCCCGCCAGCGCGGCGGTCAGGTCGGACGGCACGGCCGCGTTCTTCTGCGACGCGTACGCCGCGTCCCAACGGCCGTCCGCCTGCGCCGCCCGGACCTGCGCGAGGCCCGGTTCGCGCATCCGACCCGCCTCGGTCAGCGTCTCGATCCGTCCGACGTTGACCTTGGACCAGATGCTCCTCGGCCGGCGCGGTGTGAATCTCTGGAGGTAGTGGTCCGCGTCGTAGGACCTGGCCTGGCCGTCGATCCAGCCGAAGCAGAGGGCGGCTTCGACAGCTTCCACGTAACCGACCGACGCCTGACGGCAGTTCTTCTTGCCGATCTTCAGCCAGGCCCCGGACCGCTGGGTGTCGTGGTGGTCCGCCAGCCATGCCTCCAACTCGGCACCGTCCGCGAACGCGAGGACTTCAATTCCGTCGATCGATTCCATTCGGCAACGCTAGCCACGCTCTAGGACAGAGCGTGTCCTAGATGAGGGGCGGTACGAACCGGCGGTACGAACCGGCGGTACGGCCCCGTCCGGCCGTACCCCGCTCGCCGCATACCGTGAGCCGGGCCAGGATGGAGGACGAGGTGCGTGTGCGCGCCGGCCCCACCGGCGCTCGCGGGTGTGCCACGAATGGCGCACCCCAACCTCCCCGCCATCTCACATATGAGATAACTTGGCGCCATGGCAGACGACTACCTCGTACGCATCGGCAAGCTCATCCGTGACGCCCGCCAGCACAGGGGCTGGACTCAGACGCAGCTTGCGGAGGCGCTGGCCACCAGCCAGAGCGCCGTGAATCGTATCGAACGCGGCAACCAGAACATCAGCCTTGAGATGATCGCGCGCATCGGTGAGGCGCTCGACAGTGAGATCGTGTCGCTCGGTTACTCCGGGCCTATGCATCTTCGGGTGGTCGGCGGACGCCGGCTCTCCGGCTCCATCGACGTCAAGACGAGCAAGAACGCGTGCGTGGCGCTGCTCTGCGGCTCGCTGCTGAACAAGGGACGCACGGTCCTGCGGCGGGTGGCGCGTATCGAGGAGGTCTACCGGCTCCTCGAAGTGCTCAACTCCATCGGTGTACGCACCCGTTGGATCAACGACGGCATGGATCTGGAGATCGTGCCGCCGGCGGAGCTGGACATGGCCGCCATGGACGCGGACGCCGCCCGCCGTACCCGCTCGATCATCATGTTCCTCGGCCCGCTGCTGCACCGCATGGACAACTTCCGGCTGCCGTACGCGGGCGGCTGCGACCTCGGTACGCGCACGATCGAGCCGCACATGATCGCGCTGCGCCGCTTCGGCCTGGACATCACGGCGACCGAGGGGCTGTACCACGCGGTGGTCGACCGCTCGACCTCACCGGACCGGCCCATCGTGCTGACCGAACGCGGCGACACGGTCACGGAGAACGCGCTGCTGGCCGCCGCCCGGCACGACGGCGTCACCGTCATCCGTAACGCGTCGTCGAACTACATGGTCCAGGACCTGTGCTTCTTCCTGGACGCGCTCGGGGTACGGGTCGACGGCGTCGGCACCACCACGCTCACCGTGCACGGCGTGCCGAGCATCGACACCGATGTGGACTACTCCCCCTCCGAGGACCCGGTCGAGGCGATGAGCCTGATCGCCGCCGCCGTGGTCACCGAGTCGGAGCTGACGATCCGCCGGGTGCCGATCGAGTTCCTGGAGATCGAACTCGCGGTGCTGGAGGAGATGGGCCTGGACCACGACCGTACGCCCGAATACCCGGCGGACAACGGCCGTACGCGGCTGGTGGACCTGACCGTACGGCCCTCGAAGCTGGAGTCGCCGATCGACAAGATCCACCCGATGCCCTTCCCGGGCCTCAACATCGACAATGTGCCGTTCTTCGCGGCGATCGCCGCCGTCGCGCAGGGCACGACCCTGATCCACGACTGGGTCTACGACAACCGCGCCATCTACCTGACGGACCTCAACCGCCTCGGCGGCCGGCTCCAACTCCTCGACCCGCACCGGGTCCTGGTGGAGGGCCCGACCCGCTGGCGCGCGGCGGAGATGATGTGCCCGCCGGCGCTGCGCCCCGCCGTGGTGGTGCTGCTGGCGATGATGGCGGCGGACGGCACGTCGGTGCTGCGCAACGTGTATGTGATCAACCGCGGTTACGAGGACCTGGCGGAGCGGCTGAACTCGGTGGGCGCGCAGATCGAGATCTTCCGCGACATCTGAACCGGCGACGCCGTCGACACCCCGTCTGACCTGCTGTTTAGCGGGTCATGGCGGGGTGCGACGCGTCTCTGGGACTTCTCTGGGACTGTGGGCCCTCGACGGGCCGTCGGGCGGGCCACCGGTGGGTCGCCGGGCACTCGGCGAGTTGAGCGAGGAGCTTCGCGTGCTCGCACCGGCTCGACGCGGCCTGGTCTCACTTGGGTGTGGCAATGAGCACATCACGACGTTCCAGGCCGACGCGCACTCGGCGTGCCAGTTCCACGGCGCCAGGGGTGTCGCCATGGATGCAAAGCGTCTCTGCGGGCGCGGCGACGTTCGTCCCATCCGCGGCGCGCACTGTGTGCGACCGTACGATTTGCACGGCTTGGGCGACAACCGCGGAGGGGTCAGTGAGGAGTGCGGCAGCGTGGTCTCGCGGAAGTAGTGTGCCGTCCGAAGCGTACTGGCGGTCCGCGAAGCCCTCTGGGACGGTCCGAAGTCCGGCTCGGTGCGCCAGGGCGAGCAGGCTGGAGCCGGGCTGTCCGAACACGGCCAGGCCGGAGTCGTAGCCCGCCACGGCGTCGACGACGGCACGCGCCTGAAGGCTGTCTTGGGCGCATGCGTGATAGAGAGCGCCGTGCGGCTTGATGTGGCGCAGGCGGTCACCGGCAGCGCGGCAGAAGGCGTCCAAGGCACCGATCTGGTAAGTGATTTCGTCAGCCAGGTCTTCGGGGTCCATCGTGATGCGGCGGCGACCGAAGCCGGCGAGGTCCCGGTAGGCCACGTGGGCGCCGACCGCGACGCCGCGCGCTGCGGCGGCCTGTGTGACGCGGCGCATGGTCGGCGGGTCGCCTGCGTGGAATCCGCAGGCGAC
This sequence comes from Streptomyces sp. NBC_01506, assembly GCF_045040295.1. Lineage (NCBI taxonomy): Bacteria > Bacillati > Actinomycetota > Actinomycetes > Kitasatosporales > Streptomycetaceae > Streptomyces > Streptomyces sp. NBC_01506. Next base: position 1,823,533 of record NZ_CP109422.1, read on the forward strand.
GTTGGCGCTGGACACGATGTCGAGAAGCGCATCGTCATCCCCCATGCGCCAGGCTCCGAATCCCTCCCCGACATCGGCGTTGAGGTCGATGGTCGCCGCGTCATCGTCCTGGGACCACCCGTCGGCCGTCGCTGTCAGCCGTGTCACCGGTCACCTCGGCGCCGAGTGTCGGTTTCCCCGCGGGTCGGTGCCTGGGTTTGGCGCTCGAGCAGGTGTGCCGCTCGCATCAGCGCACGGTCCTGGCCCCACGGTGCAATCAGTTGCAGGCCGATGGGCGGGGCCTTCGCGGCGACTACGGGCAGGCTCAGGGCGGGTAGTCCGGTGGCGTTGGCGGCCGCGGTGAACAGGTCCGCGCTGCCTGGCCATTCGAGCACGCGCCCGTCCGCCGCGGGCAGTTCGGTCTGGCCGATCCGAGGTGTGTGCGAGGGAAGCACCGGCGTGGCGATGAGGTCGACGTCGGCGAACGCGTTGGCGAACTCACCGCTCAGGGCGAGGCGGTTCCGGTGGGCCGCGGCAACCTCCGACGGTGTCAGCCGGCTGCCGGCGGCAACGAGTGAGCGCACCCGCGGGTCGGTGTCGGCGTCCGCGAGGACCGCATCGCGCAGGAGTTCGGCGGCTTCTGCGGCCAGGATCAGGTAGTTCGTCGCCGCGGCGGTCTCTGCGGCGACGGGCATGTCGACCTCGATGACGTCGGCGCTGCCGCAGGCGTCCAGGACCTCGCGGCAGCGGTCGGCGATGTCCGGGTCGGCCTGGGCGATCCACCCGGTGGGCCAGCCGACGCGTATGTCTGGAGAGCTCTCTTGGGGACTCGGTCCGGGGTGGCCGGTGTGGCGGGTCTGCGCCTCGGTGTCCGTGTCCGGGCCGAGGAGGATGTCGAGGACGGCCCAGGCGAGGGCGACGTCGGGGGCGATGACGCCGATATGGTCGAGGCTGGGAGACAAGGTGACGGTGCCGGTGCGCGACATCCGGCCGAAGGTGGGTTTGACGCCGACGACGCCGCAGGCGGCGGCGGGGACACGTACCGATCCTCCGGTGTCGGTGCCGAGTGCGACGTCGACGAGGCCGGCCGCGACGGCGACGGCCGAGCCGGACGACGATCCGCCGGAGATGAGTGTGGGATCGAGCGGGTTGACGACGGGCGGACGGTTGGGGTTTCCGTCGAAGCACACGGCGAGTTCGGTCATGGCGCATCCGGCAACGGGCAGCGCGCCGGCGTTCCGCAGTGCCGTGACGACGGGTGCGTCCGCGACGGCCGGTGGCACGTTGGCTGCCCTGCCCGCGCGGGTGGGGTGACCGGCGACGTCGATGTTCTCCTTGACGCCGACGGTCAGGCCTCGCAGTGGCGCGTGCTGTGCGGTCGGGCTGATGTCCCAGTCGCTCCAGACCAGTGCTCCGGTCGCGGTGTCGTCGGCGCGCCGCCGTGCTCGCGCCAGGTGCTGCCGGAGCCCGGTGTCGTCGAGGGGGAGATACGGCGGAGGGGCGGGCAGGTCGAGCAGTCGGGGTTGCCGGGTGGGTCGTGGGCCGGCGAATGCGGCCGGCCCGGTGTCGGGGAGGGTCGCGGCCGCGGAGCGCAGAAACGTCAGTTCGGCGTCGGCCGCCGGATCGAGGGGCAGAGGCCAGGACTTCGTGGTCATGTTCTTCTCGCAATGTGGAGGTCGTGGGGCTCGAGACCGGTGGGTACCTCGGCACGGGGGGCGCCCCGGGTGTCGGCCGCGAGATTGGCGCTGTCGTCGGTGGACCACACGGTGTGTCCACCGACGACGGTCTGGTGCACGCCCACGGTGGGCAAATCGTCCACGGAAACCGTGAGGGGGTCCTCGTCGAGGACGACAAAGTCGGCGAGGTAGCCGGGGCTCAGTCGTCCCTTGATGTGCTCCTCACCCGCGACGGTCGCGGAACCCGCTGTGTAGATCCACAGGGCCTCGGCGGCGGTGACGCGTTGTTGCGCACCGAGGACGGTTCCGTCGGCGCTGCGGCGGGTGATCATGCTGTGCAGGGCGATCAGGGGTTCGAACGGGCTGGCGCTGTAGTCGGATGAGCCTCCGACCGGGACACCGGCGTCGAGGAGCCAGCGGTGAGCGAACATGCCGTTCAGGCGTTCGGGGCCGTACCACCGCAGCAGTTTGGGGCCGTGGTGGCTGATGTAGGCGCCGAACGGGACGGCGGCGGTGCCGGTGGCCTTCAGCCTGGTGACGAGGCTCGGCGTGAGGACCGTGCAGTGTTCGACGCGGTGCCGGGTGTGTGAGGTCGGTCCGTGTGCCTGGGCGGTCTCGATCGCGTCGAGGGCCTGGGCAATCGCGCGGTCGCCGTTGGCGTGGATCGCGATGACGCTTCCGGCGTCGTGCACCCGCCGTGTCAGCGCGGTGAGTTCCTCGGGGTCGGTGACCTGCAGCCCGCGGTCTTCGGGGTCGTGGGCGTCGCTGTACGGCGCTTCGAGCAGGCAGGTGCGGCCGGCGATGGAGCCGTCGGCGATGGCCTTGAAGCCGCCGATGCGCAGCATGGTGTCTCCCATGCCGCTGCCGATGCCCAAGTCCAGGTAGTCGTCGGCGTGTGTGGCGTCCAGCAGGAGGCCGACGCGCAGTGTCAGCCGGTTCTCATGCCTGGCCCTTTGGTAGATGGCGAGTTGGGCCGGAGTGACAAGGGCGTCGCCGATGGAGGTGATACCGGCGGCGTGGTGACGTCGGGTGAGGTCTTCCAGTCCGCGTAGGTGACGTTCCGGGGTGGGTTGGTCAATGAGTGTGTCGTCGTCTGCGAGGGCGAGGCGGAAGAAGTCGGCCTCGTAGATTCGGCCGTCCGGTCCGCCTGCGGGTGGGTTGTCGTGGGGAGGGCCTGCGGATGGGGCGGTGCGTGCGAGTCCGAGTGAGTTGAGGACTCCCCAGTGGTCACTGACGTGGCTGATCAGGATGGGGTGGTGGACGCTGACCGCATCGAGGTCGGTTCGGGTGAGCGGTCCCTGGCCGGTGTCGGTGTGGTCGTAGGCGAACGCGCGGACCCACTGGCCGGGGGGCGTACGCGCGCACAGGTCGGCGAGGTCACGCAGTGCGCGTGCGCGGTCGGCGCGATCCGGGGTACCGAGGTCGAGATGGTCCGCCGTCGCGGCCATGGCGCACAGATGCTGGTGGGCGTCGTTGAACCCGGGGACCACGACGCGGTCGCCGAAGTCGGCATGCCGGGCGTGCGGGAAGAGTCCCGCGAGGTCGGCGGGGTCGCCGACGGCGGCGATCCTGTCGCCGAGGATCACCATCGCGCGGGCTTGTGGGAACTGGGGGTCCATGGTGTGGATGACGCGGGCCCGGACGATGACCGGCCGGGCGTGACGGTGGGTCATGAGCCCGGCTCCGCGTGCACGATCACCTCGAGGGGCGTGCAGCGCATGTTGTTGGTCGGCCAGTTGTCGACGGAGCAGGACGTGAGGACGAACCACAGGTGACGCAGCGCGCGGAAGGTGACAGTGTCGCCGGGTTCGGACGCGGCCACCCCCACGTTGAGGCTGCCGTCCGGCTGGGGCACCGAGTTCTGGAAGAGGTTCACCGGGTCGGGGACGACGGGCAGGTTCACTCCGACCGCGTCGACGGCGGCCAGGAAGTTGTCATGGCAGTTCGGGTGGTCGAAGAGGTTCTCGGTCTCGTACAGCGGGGCGTTGCAGGGCGGGAAGAGCATGTCGTGGACGCCTTTGGAGCTGTCCGCGACCAGGGCGAGGATGGGGTTGCCCACCTGGTCGACGAACGACTCGCCCAGGCGCGGGAAGAGTCGCTCCAGGCGGTCTCGGGTGTGCGCGGTGTGGAGCCAGCGTGTCGGGTCGGTGCGGTCGATCGCCCACAGGTCGCCGACCTGCCGGCCTTCGAGGTCGCGGACCTGGACGAGCTGGCCGGCGAGGACGGGGATGGCCTGCCCGGTCTGGGGAGCGATGACAATGCGCTGTGCTTCGGTGCGGTCGGCGGTGTCCATAGGTTGTTCCTTCTCGGTGCGGGTTGGTGGGGCGGTCCGGTTCAGCCGGAGGTCAAGAGGTGGGTGGTCATGCCGTGGCTTCCGAGGTCCACGACGACGCCCCGCAGGATTCCTTCGGCGGATTCGCTGCCGGGGTTGACGGCGAAGGTGTCGCCGAGGCGGACCGCGCCGCGGCCTTCGTGTGTCTTGCCGTGGAGAGAGAGCACGGGCCGGTGGGTCTCGATGGCTTGTCGCACTGCTGTGCTGCCGCCGGGGCCGAAGATCGGTTGGCCTGCCTCGGTGCGGGGTCGCAGGGTGTCGTCGAGGATCGGGGTGTCGTCGATTCCGCTGTCGTACGGCGGAGTGTGCACATCGAGGATCACCTGTTCCCGGACGGCGAGCGCCTGTCGTACGGAGTCGTCCAGGAGTCGACTGATCTCGGCCTCGCTGCGCTCTCGTTCGCTTCGCCAGCAGGAGATGGGGGTCCATCCGCATCCGACAAGGACGTGGTGGTCGTCGACCACCACGGGGGCCGCGTCCGCGCGTTCGACTGCGGCGCAGGTGTCGATGAGTGTGTCGAGTTCCACCGGGTCGTCGTTGCCGCAGCTCACCACGGTGCGGTGCGGCCGCGGGCCGGGTCGTTCGAAGGCCATGTCCAGCCATTCGGCCAGCCGCTCGGTGGCGAGGCGCCGGAAGGTGCGGTCGACGAAGGAAGGATCCTGGTCGAGGGCGTGCAGCACGTCCGGGGTCACGCGGACGGCGTAGGCGCCTGTGTCGGCGGCGGCGTTCTCGAATTCTGCGATCTCGCGGCGGGTTTCGAGGTGGAGCGGCCGCCCACCCAGGGTGGTTTGCCGGGGGCCGGTCCCGGCCCCGGTCCCGGCCCCGGCCCCGACCATCGGGATCAGCCGGTGACCGGTGAGGTTGCCGGCCAGGACGAGGAGATCGGCGTCGTACGCCTCGGCGGCGTTGAGGAACTTGCGGAAGCACCGGGTGGATCCGCGCAGGTCCGCGGCGAAGAACAGCCGGGTCCGGGGTTGCGTTGTGCTCATGTCGCGCTCCTGTCGTGGATGTCGCTTCGGCGCAGCGCCGGTCAGCGGGCGGAGAGCTCTTTGAAGGCGAGGTCGAACGGCACGCCTTGACGGCGTCGGCGGGCCCGGTACGCGGCGAACAAAGCCAGCCCGAGCACCCAGTAGCCGCCGAGGAACAGCAGTCCGGTGATGCCGTTGGCGTCGAAGGCGTCGTTGGCCAGGAACGCGGCCACCATGGCGCCGAGCAACAGGGCCGTCGCAGCTCCGGCGACGGCGATGGCGGGCAGCCGCAAGACGCGCCGGTCCGCGGCGGAGCCTTCATATTGCTCACGGCGCCGGTAGGGGAACACGATCGCCGCCGCCGCGACGGTGAGGAACGTCGAAATGAATCCGAGTGTGGCGCCTGCCAGGAAGGTCACGTTGTCGTTGAAGGCGTAGTAGACCAGAGCGGCCAGGGACAGGACCGTGAAGGCGGCGACCGCATTGCGCGGAGTGCGGTGGCGGGCGTTCAGCTTGCCGAGGCGGCTGGGTCCGATGCCGTCCATGGACCATGCGGCGAGACATCGACTGATGGTGACAGTGCCGAACAGCAGGTTCCCGACGATGAGGCACAGGAACGACAGGTTCACCGCCACCGCGAACGGCCAGCCTCCCTGGGTCAGCACGCTGAAGTAGGCGAAGCTGGGCTCCTGTTCGAGCGGGTACGAGGCCGGGCCCGCATCTGCCAAGCTGCCCGCGGCGGCAAGGAAGTCCGTGCCCCAGACCTGGGTCGCGAGGAAGGCCATGAGGGCGACGGCCAGGCCGCCGATCAGCGCGGACCCGTACACCGCCCGCGGCACCGACCGGCGGACGTCTTCCACTTCACCGGTGGTGTAAGTGGATGAGACCACGAACAGCGTGGTGAGGCTGATGAGCGCGACGGCCTGGAGGGTCGAGCTGAGGGACGTGCCGCCACCGGCGGCTTCATTGCCGCGTGCCTCGTTGATGACGCCCTGGTAGGAAGCCTGTTCATTGACCGACGACACGAAGGCGTCGTGTCCGCGGACGGCCAGCACGACCAAGGTGATCCCCAGCAGTACGGCCCCGATGTAGAACGTTGCCTTCATCGCTCGCATCGCCAGGCGGGTTCCCCACATGACCGGGATCGTCGTGGCGAGGATGAGGACGGCGCCGACGGCGAGGATCACCCAGGTCTCGGACGCGGCGTTCGCACCGGCGGTCCAGCCGATCGACGTGCAGAAGCTGGACAGGTACACCGAGGTGAACTGATGCACCAGCAGCCCCCCGAACAGGATGTTCCAGACCGTGAAACTGAAGTTGGCGGCGAAGCCGACAGCCGGATGGAACACGCGGGAGACATAGACGTACTCCCCTCCGGAGCGTGGCATCGCCAGCGCGAAGAGCACGTATACGGTCGCCAGTGCGAATGAGGGCACCATGGCCAACAGCACGGCCAGGGGGACGTTCGCGCCAGGGAACACGAACGGTACGACCATAATCGTGGTCACCGCGGCCACGAAGTTGACGATGAGGATGTTGCCGATCAACGCGTCGGCCCCGGAGATCTGCCTCACCGCCACCGCCGATCGTCGGACGAACCCGACGTGGGTTCCGTCGGACCTCGACGCGGCCCTGACCCAAGCCGGTGCGGCAGCCGCCCCCGGCGCGGATGTCGTTCTGTCAGTGTCCATCCCGCGACGCTAGATCGTTCATCAATCCCCGTCAATACTCTGGACGATTCCTTAATATTAGTCCGTTATGAACGGAATACCGGTCTGGTTTTGGTTGAACGAAACGACTAGAGTCGCGGCATGGTGACACAGAGACCAGCCACCCCACAGACGGCGAAGACGGCGAAGACGCCCGAGGGCAGCGACAGCGCCGAACGCGTCGCCGCAGGGATCCGAACCCGCATCATGGGCGGCGAATTGCCATCGGGCACCCCCCTGCGCGAATCCACACTCGCCGCAGACCTCGGGGTTTCCCGCAACACACTGCGCGAAGGGCTGCGCGCGCTGGTTGCCGAAGGGCTGGTGACACAGGAGCTCTACAAGGGCGCCGTCGTGGCCACCATCACCGCCGAGCAGGTACGCGACATCTACCGGGCCCGGCGCGTCCTGGAACTGCAGGCGGTCAACGCCAGTGCGTTGCGCTCAGACGCCGAGGTCGGCTGTCTGGCCACGGGAGTGGTGGAAGCCGAGCAGGCCGCCACCGCGCAGCGGTGGCGGGATGTGGGAACCGCGAGCCTGCACTTCCATCAGGCCCTGGTCGGCCTGCTCGCAAGCCCTCTGTGCGACGACTTCTTCCGGCTACTGGCAGCACAACTGCGCCTGGCCTGGGGTGCCGCACGTGACGAACGCGAGTTCCAGTGCACCTGGCCCGAGCGGGACCGGGACCTGTACACGCTGCTCCGGACCGGATACGTCGCCCACGCGCGCGGCGTACTGAGCGAATACCTCGACGACTCCGAAGCGCAGGTTCTGGCCGCCCTGCGGACGGCCACCCGTTCGTAACCACCGCGCCCCTGATCCACGGCAAGGTCTGCCACCGCGCGGCCGGCCGCTTTCCCCGTTCCCCGCCTCGCAACGAAAGGCCGTACTCATGGGCAACTACCCAGCCGCTTATCAGACGAAGGGCGGCGTACTCGACGTTGACCGAAACCTCTACGCGGGCATCGTGAGCGCCGGAGGCCGCGTCCTCGTCGAGGAGTTCGTCCTCCCCATCCGCTCAGGCCGGGCCTGGGAGGTTCCTGCGGGGCACATATGCCGGCTCACGACCATCGAGGGGCCGCAGGTCGCCGACCTCAACATCTGGAACCGGCACAATCCACGCGAGCGCATGTGGGCCGCCCGCACCCGGCAGATGGAAAGCGCCCACGTCACCACGTTCGACCGCCTCTGGTCCACGCTGCCCCACCTGCGTCCGCTGACCACCATTGTCGCCGACACCCTCGCCGACCACGGCATCGACGGGGACGGCGCCCGCGTCCACGACCTGCTCGGCACGCGCTGTGACCCGTATGTCAACCGGCTGCTGACGGGTGAGGATTTCGACTACCACTGCCACTCGAACCTGGTCCGCGCGGTCCAGCCCTTCGGATTGGAGGAGTCGGACGTCCACGACGTCCTCAACGTCTTCCAGGCCACCGGACTCAACGAAGACGACGAGTACTTCATGAAGGCGTCCCCCGCCCGCGCCGGCGACTACGTCGAGTTCTTCGCCGAGATCGACCTGCTGTTCGCCCTCTCGACCTGCCCCGCCGGGGACCTCTCCCTGCCGCTGTGGGGGCCCGACGCGGTGGACCCGCTCTCGGTGTGCCGCCCCCTGGGCGTCGAGGTGTACCGGGTCGCTCCCGAGGCACTGCACCGCTGGGAGCCACCCCGGTCCCCCGCCTACGCGGGCCGGCACGGCCTGCGTCACACCTCGTGGCGCGACCACGACGACGCGGGAAAGACGCAGTGACCGCACCGCGGCGGGTCCGCCCGGCCGGGGACCGCGCGCTACTCCTCGAATTCGCCGACACCGCACAGGTCAGGACGGCGCATGCGACGCTGGCCGCACAGAAGCCCCAGGGCGTACGCGACGTCGTCCCCGGAGCACTCACCCTGCTCGTCGTCTCAGACAGAACCGCCGCGGACACCCTCCGCTTCGCCATCGACATGGCTCTGGACGAAGGCCAGGGGCCTGTCGACCCGGAAACGAAATCCGCGCCCATCAACATTGCCGCCCGCTACGACGGCGACGACCTGCACGCAGTCGCGGCGCAGATCGGAGTGTCCGTGGAGGAGGTCGTCGCCCGGCACACGGCAGCCCTTTACACCGCCCAGTTCTGCGGCTTCGCGCCGGGTTTCGTCTACCTCTCCGGCCTCGACCCCCTGCTGTACCTGCCTCGCCTGGACACTCCGAGAACCGCGGTGCCCAGCGGCTCGGTGGCCATCGCCGACCGCTACACCGGCATCTACCCCCGCCCCTCGCCAGGCGGCTGGCACCTGCTCGCCCGCACCCAGGCAGAACTGTTCGATCCCGACCGCGACCCGCCGGCTCTCCTCTCCCCGGGCTCTGAGCTGCGGTTCACTGCGCAATGACCTCACTGATCCACTCATCACCGTCCCCCGGGAGGATTCACCGCCAATGGGCACGTCGACGACGGTCAGACGGATCACGGTGCTTCGCACCGGTCCGCTGACCACGGTGCAGGACCCTGGCCGACCAGGCATGGCATCCCTCGGCGTATCCCCCTCCGGGGCCGCCGATCCGCGCTCCCACGCGCTCGGGAACAGGCTGGTGCGCAACCCCGAAGACGCCGCCACACTGGAGACAACGTTCGGCGGCCTCTCGATACGGGTGCACGACACCGTCCTCTTCGCAGTCACCGGGGCACCTGTGCGGGCAACCGTGGACGGCCGGCCGGTCGCCTCGAACAGCCCCACGTACGCACGTGCGGGCCAGACGCTCACGCTCGACGCCCCCACACGCGGCGTACGCACGTACCTCGCCATCGCCGGGGGCATCACGGTGCCTCCCGTCCTGGGCAGCCGGTCCACCGACATGCTGTCGGGGCTCGGCCCCGTCCCCGTACACGAGGGCGACACCCTTCCACTGGGCCCACCCAGCGGACTGTGGCCGAACGTCGACGTGGCTCCGACCGCTCCGATCTCGCAGGCCCCCACCATGACGATACGGCCGGGTCCACGTGACGATTGGTTCCTCCCGGACGCCGTTGAGACCCTGACACGCGAGGCGTACCGGGTCAGCAGCAACAGCAACCGCGTCGGAGTGCGCCTGGAAGGCGCCCCACTGCTCTGGCGCCGCGACACGCAACTCCCGCCGGAAGGCATGGTCACCGGGGCATTGCAGGTACCCCCTTCGGGCATGCCGATCCTCTTCCTCGCTGACCACCCCGTCACCGGCGGATACCCCGTGATCGCAGTCGTGACCAGCCAGGACCTGCCTGTGGCCGCCCAACTCGCCCCAGGCACCACCGTACGCTTCCGTCTAGGACTCGTTCGGTCGATCAGGTGACTGCTCCTGGCTCACGTCGTTGATGTGGCCATGGGGCGGGGTGATGAGGGTGCGGCGGCACGCCGAATCCCCAGGCGCGCCGTACTCGCCGGCACCGCCGCGCCCGTCCTGTCCGGCGGCACGTGTCTCGACAAGCTGACCTGGAAACCGGTGGGCCCCGGGGACACGACCGATCCCCGGGGCCCGCACGACCTGAGTGCCCGCGCTTCTGTGAGGTCTTAACGGACTGCCCCGCCGCCTCGTTGGGTAGCTCCGTCCCAGTGGACGCGGGCGGGCGACGATGGCAGGAGGCCGTACATGCCGGTAACGGGGCCGTCGGGGGCGGACATGGGCGCCGGGGACGAACAGGCGCAGGTCATCGTGGTAGGTGCGGGGCCCGCGGGGGCGACCGCCGCGCTGTATCTGGCGCGCGCGGGGATGGATGTCCTGCTGCTGGAGAAAGGGACCTTCCCCCGCGACAAGGTCTGCGGCGACGGCCTCACACCGCGCGGGGTGCACCAACTGGTGCGCATGGGTGTCGACATCGACGCCCCCGGCTGGACGCGCACACGGGGCATGCGCTGGATGTGCGAGGGGCGGCAGGCGCACATCGACTGGCCCCGCCTCGGCGGGCAGCCCGACTTCGGGCTCACCCGCAGCCGGCACGACTTCGACGACATCCTGGTCCGCCACGCCACCGGGGCGGGCGCGCGGCTACGTATGGAGGTGAAGGCCACCGGACCGCTGACGGACCGCGCCGGGCGGATCACCGGTGTGACGGCCGTCGCCGGGGCGGACAAGGAGCCCAGGACATACCGCGCGCCGGTCGTCATCGCCGCCGACGGGGCCTCGGCCAGAACGGCTCTCGCCATGGGGCTGGAACGTGACCCGGCCCGTCAGATCGCCACCGCCGCCCGCCGTTACTACCTCAGCACCGCTCGTACCCATGACCCGTACCTCGAGCTGTGGGCCGATCTGCGCTGCTCGCGCACCGGCCGTGACCTGCCAGGGTACGGATGGATCTTTCCCCTGGGCGACGGCCGGGTCAACGTCGGCCTGGGATCCCTGCCCCACCGTCGCCATGGAGCCGTCGATCTGCGGGCCACCATGGAGCACTGGCTGGCGCGGCTGCCGAAGGAGTGGGGACTGCGCGAGGAGAACGCCGACTCGCCCTTGCGCAGCGCGGCGCTGCCCATGGGCTTCAACCGCCGGCCGCAGTACAGCCGGGGTCTGCTGCTGGTCGGCGACTGCGCGGGCATGATCAGCCCGTGGAGCGGTGAGGGGGTCGTCCAGGCCATGGAGGCGGGCGAGGTCGCCGCCGAGGCTGTCGCGCTCGCGCTGCTGCGGCCCGGCGGGCCGGGGCGGGAGGAGGCGTTGCGGCAGTATCCGAGGGAGATCAACCGCCTCTGGGGGCGTTACTACCGGCTGGGCAACCACGCCGCCGACCTCGTTCTGGGACGGTACGGCTACCGGCCGATCCTCAACCGCCGCGTCATGGCTTCGCCCGTGCTGGTCCGGTCCCTGGCACGGCTGCTGACCCAGGTCGCCGACGAACCCGGCCACGACGCCATCGACGCCGTCCTGCACACCCTGCTGCGTCTTGTGCCCGCGCCCACACCGGCCCTGGGGCGCGGGCGCCGGACGCCGAAGGCATCGCGCAAGCCGCGACCGAAGCCGTGAAGGGCTACGATCGCGGCCGGTTGCGTCAACGCACCGCGCTCCGGGGGCGGTTAGGTCCTGTCCGGCGGATCTTCGGGGATCAGGCCGGGGCGGCTGGTGCGGTGCATCGCAAGGCGGAGGATCATCCTCGTACTGGACGTACTTGGATGACTCCGACAACGCAGGGAGGTGCCGTGCCAGGCGTCCCGGACCCCCGAAGATCCGCCGGACAGGGCCTAGTTGTAGCCGAGGACCTTGAAGTCCTTGCTGACGAACACGTGGTGGGGCCAGTTGACGCCCACGTTGTGGACCTCGTACTCACCGCCGGCCAGCTCCACCACACGGTTGGCGACGCCTCCGGGGACGACGGCCTGCGCGGCCTTCGTCGCCTTGTACGCCGTCGTGCCGCTGAGGATCGTCCCCTCGCCCTCGGTGTAGTCCGGGATCGTACCGACGCTCTTCGCGGGAGAGGGCGTCCCCTGCTGGAAGGGGACCACCCCGGCCGCCTCGGCCGCGGCGGCTCCGCCGTCGCCCCCGGGCTGTACGACGACCTGCGTGGCGGCGACGGTCGCGCTGTCGACCGTCCCCAGGACAAGGACGCTCGCGCCGTTCTTCACGGCGCTCTCCTTGGCGGGCTGGGTCCCCTTCTTGTAGGTCGTGGAGGACGACTCGGTGACGGTCACCTTCACACCCGTCGCCGTCGAGAGGGTGAAGCCCGTCTTCGACGTGGTGTCGACGATGCCGGTGGTACCTCCGGCGGACGGGTCGGCCACGGGACCGCCCTCGGGGGGAACGGTAGGCGTCGCGGTCGGTGAGGGCGTCGACGCGGCGGACGTCGAAGACGAGGAGTTCGCCGAGACGGACGGAGCGGCGGCGGTCACTCCGGCCACCGCACAGGTCAGCCCGGCGGCCACGATCCACGCGCTCTTCCTCCTGGACAGCAACCGCCGCGCCGCTCCGGACGGTGCGTGGCTTGTCGAGTCGTAGTCGTTCATGGTGACGTTCCTCTCGTTTGATCAACGAGGCAGAGCCTGGTGGCCGTTCATATGAGGAGCCTTTGGCTGACCTGTGATTGCGCTGAAGGTTCGGGATTGGCCGGTTGGCGGCGGCCGGAAGTAACTCACAGGAACGGCTCGTACACTCCAGCCCGAGGGTGCACCCGAGTGTTCAACTGACGCTTCCAGTAGGGAGATTCATGCATCTCGACGACGAACCTGTGGGCCGTGTACTCAGCAGGCGGCAGGCGATAACCCTGCTCGGTACCGCTGGAGCCGCGCTGACGGTGGCCGGCTCGGGCGCCGCCACCGCGGCCATGCCCACCTCGTCCTGGTCGCCTTCCGGCGACGGCCGCGCCACGGTCGACTGCATCGCGAAACCGGAGCAGACCGAAGGCCCGTACTTCGTGGACGAAAAGCTCGACCGCTCCGACATACGCAGCGACCCGTCCGACGGCACCGTGGCCGAAGGCGCCGTGCTCGCGCTGAATCTGGGCGTCCTGAAGATCGGCTCCCGGGGATGCACACCGCTCAAGAACGCGATTGTCGACATCTGGCAGTGCGACGCCCTCGGCGTCTACTCCGACGTGGCCGATGCGGGCACCGTCGGCAAGAAGTTCCTGCGTGGCTACCAGACCACCGACCGGGCGGGAAAGGTCAGGTTCGTCACCATCCTTCCCGGTTGGTACGCGGGCCGGACCGTCCACTTCCACGTCAAGGTTCGCACAACCGGGACCGACGGCAACCCGTACGAGTTCACCTCCCAGCTCTACGTCCCCGACGCGGTCACGGCCGCGTATCTGGCCCGCGAGCCCTACGCGAGCAAGGGCCCGGCGGACACCACCAACGCCACCGACCGGTTCTACGCGGCCGGCGGTGACCAGATGCTGCTCGATCCCCGGCGGACCGGACGGGGCTACACCGCCGACTTCACCATCGGGCTGGATCTGTCCGACGCCGAGACCGGCGACGACGACGGATTCGAAATTCCCCCGGGACCGGCGCCCACACCACCGGCCTGACCACTCCCGCACCTCGCCGGGGGCGGAGACGGGATGTGAGAGCGGTGCAAGGCGAATCTCATGGCTGTCTCAGAGTCCGTTGATCTCCTGGGCTCGCCAGTTCCGTACTCCGTCTCCCTGGGGGCCGACGCATGCCTCACCACCAGTCCGCACCGTCCCGACGCGCCGTCCTGCGCGGCGCCGCTCTCGCGACGCTCACCCTGACGGCGGCCGGTGTCCACGCCGGCTCGGCGAACGCCGCGACGTCCGAATGGCCGACCGAGATCCCGCTCCCGGACGGCTTCCTCTCCGAGGGCATCACCATCGGCGACGGGCCCCACGCCTATCTGGGCTCCCGGGCCAACGGCGCCGTCTACCGCGCCGACCTGCGCACCGGCCGGGGCGAGGTGATCGACGAGGGTGCCACCGGCACCGTCACCAACGGGCTGCGGATCGACCACGACGGCCTGCTCTACCTCGCCGGTGCCGCCGGCGGGGCGGCGCGGGTCGTCGACTCGTCCACCGGCCGGCTCGTCGCCACCTACCAACTGGCCGCCGAGACCCAGTTCATCAACGACGCCGTCCTGCTCGGCGACCGCGCCTGGTTCACCGACTCCCGCGGCAGCCTCCTCTACGGTGTGCCGCGCGGCGCCAAGGGTGCCGTACGCACCCTCACGCTCGGCGGCGACTGGGCCCCGGCACCGGGCGCCACCGCGATGAACGCCAACGGGATCGTCTCCACCCCTGACGGCCGCGGCCTGATCATCGTCAACTCCACGTCGGGCAAGCTCTACCGCGTCTCCCTGTCGAGCGGCGCGGCCACCGAGATCGCGCTGAGCGGTGCGGCCGACGTGGCCACCGGTGACGGTCTCGTCCGGGTGGGCCGCACGCTGTACGTCGTACAGAACCGGCGCAACGCAATCGGCGTGTTCCGCCTCGACGCCAAGGTCACCACCGCGACCCTGGACCGCACGATCACCGACCCGCGTTTCGACATCCCCACCGCCGCCGCCCGTTACGGTGACCGCCTCTATGTCGTCAACGCCCGCTTCACCAGCCCCCAGACGCCCGACACGACCTTCAACGCCGTCGCCGTCCCCCTCTAAGCCGGGGAGGATCAGCGAGCCGGTCTGACAAGACATTCCCTAGGGCCTTGAGCCGGCGCGGCCCCGGCTCAGGGCCCGCGCGCACCAGCCGATGACGGCGGCGTTGGCCAGGGCGCCGAGCCCGATCGCGACGAAGATCATGGAGGCGTGGTCGGGCAGCACGATCACGATCAGGCTGAGCGGTGCGGTGGCGATCAGCGGCACCACCCCGGCGAACGAGGCGTCGGGATTGTCGCCCAGGCTCACCACGACCGCCCAGCCGGTCAGCACCACGCACACGGCGAGGTAGAGGCGGGCGAAAACGCTGCTGAGGGCGTGCCGCAGGCCGCGCAGGGCACGGTTGGACGATCCGGTGTCAGTCATGGTGGTGGTCTCCTGGCGTGTGGTGCTCATGGGTTCAACGCCCTTTCGGTGGTGGGGTGTTCGTCGCTGTGGGGGTCTCAGGGGTGGCCGCCCGGTGGAGACGCGCGGACCAGGCCCAGGTCGTACGCGAGGATCGTCGCCTGGAGCCGGTCACGCACCTCGAGTTTGCGCAGCAGGGCGTTCACATGGGATTTGACGGTGCCGACGGTGATGTCGAGTTCGGCGGCGATCTCCGCGTTGTTCAGTCCCGAGGCGACCAGGGTGAGGACGAAGCGCTCCCGAGTGGTCAGCCGGTCCAGGGTCCCCTGCCCGGTCCGTGGTGCGACGGGTGGACCCGCCGCGTAGTGGCCGATGAGGCGGCGGGCGGCGGACGGCGCGAGGACGCTCTCCCCCGCGGCCACGACCCGGATGCCGTGCAGCAGTTCGGCCGCCCGCACATCCTTGAGCAGGAAGCCGGACGCTCCGGCGCGCAGCGCCTCGAAGACGTACGCGTCGAGGTCGAAGGTGGTCAGCACCAGGATGCGGGGCGGATTCTCCCGCCCGGTGAGGATCCGGGTGGCGGCGATGCCGTCGAGCCCCGGCATCCGTACGTCCATGACGATCACGTCCGGCGCGAGCTGTTCGGCGAGGGTCACGGCGGTGGCGCCGTCGCCGGCCTCGCCGACGACGGTCATGTCGTCCTCGGCGTCGATGACGGCGGCGAAGCCCGCCCGGACGACCATCTGGTCGTCCACGACCATCACGGTGAGGGTCATCGGGATTCCTCGCGGGTCGTAGTCGTGCTCCAGGGCAGGCGCAGCAGGACCGTGCCCGGCC
This sequence comes from Streptomyces sp. NBC_01506, assembly GCF_045040295.1. Lineage (NCBI taxonomy): Bacteria > Bacillati > Actinomycetota > Actinomycetes > Kitasatosporales > Streptomycetaceae > Streptomyces > Streptomyces sp. NBC_01506. The sequence continues at coordinate 1,839,429 of NZ_CP109422.1, forward strand.
CTTCCGTTGTCAGCGTGCCGCCGACGGCGTCGGCGCGCGTCACCAGTCGCTCGCGTGCCGCGAGGCCGGTGGCACCGGACACGCCGGTCGCGGTCAGGGTCAGGACGCGGTCCGTGGCGTCGAGTACGAGCACGGCGGGCTCGTCACCGCCCGACTGGAGGATGGTCTCGGCGACGCGGTAGGCGGCGATGTCCACCTCCGCCGGCAGCCGCTTCGGCACCCGGTCGGTGAGCCGCACCTCCACCTGGCGGCCGGTGGCCCGGCACTGGCTGACGAGCAGGTCGAGCGCCTGGAGCGTGGGCTGCGGCCGGAGTTCGGCGGGAGGTTCGGTGGGAGGTTCGCCGGCGGGCCCGGCGCTGTGGACGGTTTCGAGCAGGGCGCGCATGGCGGTCAGGGCCTCGCGGGCGCGTTCCGCCGTCGGTGCGAGCCGTCCCGCCTCCGCCTCCTCGACCACTTCGGCGGTGCGGGCCAGCACGGTGGTCTCCAGCCCGGCGGTGATACGGCGGCGCTCGGCCCAGGCGTCCCGCACGGCCTCCTCCACCAAGGTCGCGAGCCGGTCCTGATGCTGTTCCCGGGTGGTTCGTCGGCGTTTCCCGTACGAGATGCCGAGCGACCAGGCGGCGACCTGCGGCGCCGTCATGGCGAGTGCGACGGCGGGGAGTTCCCATGCGGGCGCCGTGGCACCACGGGCCAGTACGGCGGCGATCGCGGCGCCCGTGTGCACCACGGCGGCCACGGCCGGCGGTGCCCAGCGCCTCAGGCCGGGTCCGGCCTCCGAAGTGCCGATCACCATCATGGCGAGCGCCACGCAGGTGGCGAGCACGCTCAGCACCGGAGGCAGGAGCACCGGCCCCGCGTAGTCGCTCACGGCCATCGCCGCCGGCCAGAGCCCGGCCAGGAGCAGCAGCACGCCCAGCGCGATCCGCGGGGCCTGCCGCAGCCACAGCAGGGTGAGGACCTGAGCGGTGGCGAGCAGCGCGAACAGCGCACCGGCCGAGACGCCGGGGCCGCCGGGCGTCTCACTGGCCCGGACGATGAAGAACGGCAGCAGCGGCTGGAAGCACAGGCCCGCCGCCGCGACGACCTGGGCGAGCCGGTATCCGCGCGCGACGGACGCCGAGGGGGCCGTACGGCTGCGCCCCGGCAGGACCGCGCGCACCTCCCACCCGCCGTCCGGTGTCGGCCCGCTGGTGAGCGTGCCGCCCGCCTCGCGCGCCCGGCCGCGCAACGAGTTCTGGCCGCGCCCGCCGCCAAGTCCTTTGGCGGAGCCGGAGACTGAGCCGGAGCCCGTACCAGCTCCGGGGCCCGGCACGTTCGGCGGCGCGTTGCGCACCACGACGTCCGTCTGTGTGTCGCCGTAGACGCATCGCACGGTGGTGGGGGCGCCCGAGGCGTGGCGGACGACGTTGGTCAGTGCCTCGCGGACGATGCCGTACGCGGCGTCGGCGACGGAACCGTCCGGCAGGGCGTCGGTCTCGACGGTCACCGGCAGTCCGAGGGCGTGGAAGCCGGCCACCAGCTCGCGCAGTCGCTGCTCCGGCGCGGGCAGGTCCTGCGAGGACGGCGCCGGGGCCCGTACCGCGCTCAGTGCCCGGGTCACCTCACGACCGGTCTCGGCGGCGAACTCCACGGCCCGCTCGGCCAGTTCGGGCCGGCGGTCGCGCAGCCCCAGCGCCGCCTCGACCGTCACGACCACGGCCGTGAGGTGGTGGGCGCTGACGTCGTGCAACTCCCGCTCCATACGGCGCTGCTCCGCCGCCGGAAGCCGGTGCCGCTCGCCCCGCGCCCGGTGCAGACGCCGCTCGGCGGCGCCGCGGTCGGCCCGTACCCGCCGCGTGAACAGGCCCGTACCGGTCGCGGTCGCGTAGAGCAGGGCGGTCAGGACGAGGTCGAGACCCTGGCCGCCGTCCAGCCCGTGCAGGGTGAGGCCGTGCACGAGCTGCCAGAGCCCGAGCGTGGCCACGCACAGCAGCGCGGTGGTCGGGTCTCTTTCGGTGGCGACCGTGAACAGGGCCAGCGCGACCCCGGCCGTACCGAACACCGCCGTGGCGCCCGTCGGCAGCGGCCCCGCGCCGACCGCGCACACGGCGGCGACGAGGATGAGGACGGGCACCGGATGCTTGCGGCGGGCCGCGAGCGCGACGGCCACGAGGCCGCCCGCCAGGGCGGCGGCGAGGAGGTCGGCGGCCTGCGGCGCGGTGCCACGCGCCAGCGCGTATCCGGGCCACACCGCGGCCTGGACACCCAGCAGCAGGACCGGGAGAAACCGGTCGTCAGTTCGTTCCATGATGTGCCCCACGCTACGGTCCGGCGCGAGGCGTAGGCATCACCCCAGCGAGCGATCAGTACCTCTATCCGGAGATAGAGACGACCGCCACGCTGTCCGGTTTGCCGTCAATCGTCCGGACCGGGACACACAGGGCCCGTCACCCTCTCGCGGCCTTCACCCGCCCCGACTTCACCGCCGCCACCAGCGCCGCGTGGTCGCTCTCGTTCTGGTCGGCGTAGCCCTCCGCGAAGTCGCCGAGCGCGTTGTCGAACACGGTGCCGCCGCCCAGATACGCGGCGATGGCGATCCGGTCCCCCGACCGGGCATGGGCCCGCGCGAGCGTCGCGCCGCACAGCTCGGCGAAGACCCGCATCCCTTCCGGCACCATGACCTGCGGCTCCAGGATGCCCTTCCAGTCGTGCAACTGCCGCACGTAGAAGTCCCGTTGCTTCCCGTCGAGCCCCCGCACCCGGTCCCAGCCCAGGAACACGTCGCCCACCGCCTGCATGAGCCGCTGCCCGGCGACCACGCGCTGCCCCTGGTTGCGGTACTCGCTGCGGCCCGAGTACGTGGCGAGCACCGAGCGGTCCGCCTCCTTCGCCTGGAGGATCAGCGGATCCGTGTCGTCCTTGCCCAGCAGGAGCAGGACCCAGCAGCGCGTCCCCACACTGCCCACACCGACGACCTTGCGGGCGATATCGACCACCCGGTACTGCCGCAGCAGGTGCCTGCGCTCGGTGGACAGGCTTCTGCCGTACCGCTCGACCAGCTCGTGCAGCTCGGTGACGAACGTGTCGCGCCGCGTGCCCCGGAGCAGATCGTCGATCGGCACCAGCAGCGGCGGATCGGGCGCGAACCCGCGCTCCCCGTCACGCGAGCGCGTCAGCTTCTCGAACGCCTGGAGGCTGTCGCGGCTGCGCGCCTTCGCCATCGTCGCCGACAGCCGTTGCCGGCCCTTCGCACGCAGCCGCCGGTCGGCCAGCGGCTGGAGTTCGGCCATGTCGGCGCGGGTGTACCAGACGTCCAGATTGCCCATCCCGGCGAAGGCGCGCATGCGCTCGCGGTACGACCGCACGGCCGCCCGTACGATCACCGACCGCTCCTTGGCGGAGTAGCCGTTCTCCCGCCCGGCGATCACCAGGCTCGCGGCCAGCCGTTTGACGTCCCACTCCCACGGGCCCGGCAGCGTCTCGTCGAAGTCGTTGATGTCGAACACCAGCCGGCGCTCGGGCGACCCGAGGAGCCGGAAGTTCATCAGATGCGCGTCCCCGCAGAGCTGCGCCGTGAGGCCGGAGTCCGGTGTGCCCGCCAGATCACCCGCCATGATCGCCGCTGCGCCCCGGTAGAAGCGGAAGGGCGACTCGGTCATACGCCCGTACCGGATCGGCACGAGGTCCGGCACCCGCGCCTTCGACTGCGCGTCCACGACCGCCACCGGATCGGGCCGGTCACCGGCGGGCTCGAACCCGGCGTGGCTCGACCTCGGCGCCCTCTTGCGCGCCGTCCTGCCCTGCTCCGCCCGCTCCCGGGGGGAGAGGTACGGGGCCCGCCGCCGTACGCCCGCGTCGGATTTCCGGCCACGCTCGCCCATCGTCGCGCCTCCGCTCGGAGTTCCGGCCCCGCCCCTCCACTATCCGGCGCGCACCGGACCCTCGCATGTCGGCAAGATCCGCACGTTCCTAGAGTCTGTCGGCCGGCGACCGCAGGTAGCGCAGTTGCACATCGCGTTGGCGGCCCGCGCCGCCCTCGTGGCCGTTCCACGGGTAGACCGTGAGCTGCTTCTCGCCCGCCCAGTGGTGGTACGCGGCCATGACCGTCGAGGGCGGGCAGACCGTGTCCCGCAGGGCCACGGAGTACAGCGCGGGGACGGTGGCGCGGGCGGCGAAGTTGAGGCCGTCGAAGTAGGAGAGCGTACGGAAGACCGTCTCCGGGACGCGCTGGGTGGCGAGGAAGCGTACGACCTCCTGGTAGGGGTCCTGGTCGGTGATGTCCACGGCCCGGCGGACATGGGTGAGGAACGGGACGTCGATCATGGCCGCCTCGAGTCCGGGCCGCAGCGCCGCCGTCGCCTGGGCGACGGCGCCGCCCTGGCTGGCGCCGTGGACGACGATCCGCCGCCCGTCGACGGCCGGGTGTGCCGCCGCCGCGTCGACCGCGCGCACCGCGTCGGTGAAGACCCGCCGGTAGTAGTACTCGGCGGGGTCGAGGATGCCTCGGGTGACGAACCCGGATGCCTGTGGGGCGGCGGTGCCGTGCGGGTCCCCGGTCGCCCCGGCGCTGCGCGGATTGGTGGCGCCCTGGCCGCGCGTGTCCATCACGAGCGCCGCCCGGCCCGCGGCGGGCCAGACGAGATGGTCGTGCGGGAAGCCGCGGCCCGCGCCGTAGCCGAGGAAGTGGACCACGCACGGCATCGGGGCGGGAATCCCGGCCGGGATCAGCAGCCAGGCGTGCACGCGGTCGCCGCCGTAGCCGGTGAACTCGGTGTCGTACGCGGTCACGGTGGTGAGCGCCGCGTCGTACGGCCGGTGGACGGGGTCGAGCGGCCGGGCGGCGGTCTCGTCCAGCGTCCGCCGCCAGAAGCTGTCGAAGTCGGCGGGCTCGTCCCGCTCCGGGCGGTAGTCGGTGAGCCGGTCCAGCGGCAGGTCGAACAGGGTCATGCGATTCTCCGTGGAAGTGTTCACCGGGTCCGTCCGGTGGCCGGGTCCGTCCGGTGGCCGGTTCGTCTGGCCGGTGGCCGGTTCGTCTGGCCGGTGGCCGGTTCGTCCGGCCGGTTCGTCCTCAGTCGCCGGACGGGCTCAGCCGCCGGACGGGCTCAGCAGATGGCGCGCGGTGAAGCCGAGCAACCGCCGCGCGGCCGTGGTGTCCACGGGCGCGGTGCGTCCGGGCAGGGAGCGGCGCAGAGGGGTGTCGGGGTGGTAGCGGCGCAGGAGTTCCGCCGTCGGGTACGGCACCAGGGTCTCGGGCGCGCACAGATGGACGGCGTGGGCCCCCGGCCCGGGTACGTCGAGCGCGAGCAGCGCGGCCCGCGCCGCGTCGCGCGTCTCCAGGTATGTCCACAGTTCGCGCGCCCCGGCGGCGGGATCCGCGGTGATCCGGGCGGCGTGGGCCCGCAGCCGTTCGTCGAAGCCGCCGACGAACGGGTAGCGCAGACAGATCACGCTCATGGTGTGGCGGCGCGCCATCATGCGGGCGGTCAGTTCGTCGGTCTGCTTGGACAGGCCGTAGGCGTCCGCCACTTGGGGCGGCGTCGCCTCGTCCAGCGGGAGATACGCGGGGTGCGGGTCCGGGTCGTCCGTCCAGGGCAGGCCGGTGACTCCGTAGGAGCTGGCGAGCGCGGTACGGCGGATTCCGGCCCGCCCGGCCTCCTCCAGCACGGTGTACGTGGCCAGGGTGTTGGCGGCGAAGACCTCCCGCCCCGTGTGGTGCTGCGGGGTGGGGATGGCGGCGAGGTGGATGACCGCGTCGGCGCCGTCGAGTGCGGCCCGTACCACCTCCGCGTCGCCGGCGTCCCCGGTGACCACCAGGCGCGCGGTGAGGTCACCGGGGTCCGACAGGACGAGGGCGTTGGTCTCGATGCCCCGCTCGGCGAGCAGGGTGAGCACCGCGCGTCCGATCCGTCCGGCGGCGCCGGTGACCATGACCGTCGTCGGCACGCTCAGTCCTCCGGTCCGTAGGCGCGGACGGCCACGATGTGCGCGGACCGCGCGCCGTTGGTCGCCCCGACCACGATTCTCGCCGCCGACACGGTCACCGGCTCATCGAAGGTGTGGATACGGCGACGGCGCCGGTTGTCGGAGACGGTGGCGAGGAGCTGCCAGGGGCCGTCGCCCCGGCGGCCCTCGACGCGGTAGTCGCGCAGCAGCGTGGGCAGCGTGTCGAACGGGGTTCTGTGGTGGTGCAGGTTGATCAGATCCTCGTTGACGTCGTCGTCCGTGAGCAGGTCGATACGGCTCAGGGTGACCGGTTCGGGCCAGGCCAGCTCCAGCCAGGTCTCCTCGGAGGCGCCGAGGGGTTCGGAGACCCACATGTGCGGTCCGGCGTACGGGCGGGCGTAGCCGTCGACGGCCTTGGCGGGGGCGAAGGCGTCCGTCGCTCCCGTACGCAGACAGAAGGTTCTGCGCAGCAGACCGGTGTCCGTCCATTCGCGCAGGGGCTGCGGTGTCTCGTCCTGGGGCCGCAGGGGCACGCGGGTGAAGCAGAGGACGCCGGGGGTCGGTGTGTCGGTGCGGTGGAGGGTCAGGTCGGCGTTGGCCCGTACGACGAGGAAGGCGTTGCGCGGGGTGTCGGGCGACCAGGTGAGGCGGGTGTCGATCCACTGTCCGGCGCCGGCGGTGACCGGGACGGTGACGGAGTCGACGAGCCGGCGCGGTACGTAGTTCTGGCCCAGCTCCGGGTCGTACAGCTCGACGGTCAGATCGGTGTCCCGCGCGGCGTCCACGAGCAGTTGGAGGCCGGTGAGCCCCGGGTCCACGGGCAGGACGATCCCGGCGTCGGCCGCCAGCGGCCAGCGCTCGTGCGGTGTTTCGACGGCGAGTCGGGTGAGGGTGGAGCGGGCGGTGACGGTGGCGCGCCGGGCGAGGTCGTCGGGGTCGGTGGAGGCGAGGCCGATGACGGAGGCGTCCTCGCGCAGCAGGGTGCGTTGCAGCTCACCGATGTCCAACGCGCGTGGCGTGACGCCGTGTCGGGCGCACAGGGCGGCGGCCGTCCCGGCGGCCTGGCCGATCGTGGCGCAGGTGGCCATGACGCGGGTGGAGCCGAACGCGACATGGCTGGCGGAGATGTCGCGTCCCGCGAAGAGCAGGTTGGAGGTGTTCGCCGAGTACAGGCTCCGGTAGGGGATGTGGTAGATCCCGTCCGCGTAGCGCTGTTTGGCCGCCGCCTCGGTGGCGTACATGCCCTGCGGTGGATGCAGGTCGATGGACCAGCCGCCGAAGGCGACGCGATCGTCGAACGGTGTCTGGCCGAGGATGTCGGCCTGGTTCAGCACGTAGTCGCCGACGAAGCGCCGGTATTCGCGCTTGCCGGGGACGGAGCCCACCCACTCCAGGGTCATGGTGTCGGCGTCGAAGTCGCCGGAGTTCTTGATGTGGTCCCAGATTCCGTAGATGACCGACCACAGTTCGTCGCGGATGCGCTCGTTGTCGTGCACGGTGTCGAGTTCGCCGCCGAACTCGATCCACCAGTACGCGCAGCCGTTGTCACCGGCCTTGATGATGCGGCGTTCGGGGATGGAGGTCTTGGTGATGTCCTTGGCGAAGTCCGGCGGCACGTAGCGGACGGGGTGTCCGGCGTCCTTGGTGTAGAAGAGGAGGGTGGAGCCCAGCGAGATGTCGTCGGCGGCCTCGGGGGCCCACGGCTCGCCGTACTCCTCGCGCGACTCCCGTCCGATGCGGTGGTGGGCGCCGGCGAGATGGCCGATCAGACCGTCGCCGGTGCAGTCGAGGAAGAGGTCGCTCTCGAAGCGGATCCGCCGCTCGGAGCCCATCATCCAGCCGGTGACGGCGGTCAGCTTCCGCTCGTCCGCCGGTCCGTGCGCGTCGACCTCGCGGACGTCGGTGTTGAGGTAGAGCGCGATGTTGGGCTCGGCGCGTACGGCGTCCAGGATCACGGTGTCCCAGTAGTACGGGTTGCCCTCGGCGTTGCGGTACTGGTTCTCGACGAACAGCTCGCCCATGATGCCGCCCTCGCGGGCGTGGTGGTTCTTGCCGTGTCCGGTGGCGCCGCACACCCAGACGCGTACCTCGCTGCTGGAGTTGCCGCCGAGGACGGGCCTGTTGTTGACCAGGGCGACGGTGCGCCCCAGCCGGGCCGCGGCGATGGCCGCGCAGGTCCCGGCCAGGCCGCCGCCGACCACGGTGATGTCGTAGCGCGCGGTCTCGTTTCTCATGGGCTACTTCCAGTCGGGGTTGGCGGCGAGTCCGTAGTAGACGCGCGGCGCGCCGTCGAGGCGCAGCGTGACCTTGCCGCCCGCCGCGGTGAGGGTACGTTCCTGGCCGATGCAGTTCAGCTCGCGCACGGTGCCGCTGACCGTGCCGGAGTGGGCGACGACGTCGCTCTTGGTGGTCCAGCGGTCGGTCCAGGGCTCGGGCGAGGCGTACCAGGAGTCCGTGCCGTGGTCGGCGTTGAGCACGTAGCCGTCCTTGCGGCTCCACAGGATCGACACGGGGCCTTCGGGGGTGGTGAACAGCAGGCCCTTGATGTCCGGGTCGGCGAAGGCGAGATGGCGGACGAAGCCGGCACGGTCCAGGACGCGGGCGGCGGTGGCGAAGGCGAGCAGCGAGGGCTTCGCGCTGGTGTCGCGGTTCATCAGTCCGAAGTGGTACTCGACGTTGGCCGGGTCGGCCTCCTGCGGGTGGTGGATGGTGGAGTCGTGGAGTTGGTACCAGTTGACGCCCGTGACCCCCTCGGACTTGGCGAGGGCAAGGGTGAGCAGGGTGTTCTCGGCCGCGTTGCGGTAGGTGTCGGTCCACCAGGCGTTGGGCTTGGTGGAGGCGTACGCCTCGGTGAGCCAGAGTTCCTTGTTCCCGCCGTAGGTGTCGACGACCTGGCGGGCCTTGCGGAGCGCGCCGAGGAAGTTCCAGTACGAGCCGGCGGAGCCCTGGGTCCATTCGGAGGGCGGCGGGGCGTAGTCGGGGGTGAAGTTGCCCCGGCCGGGGTGGAAGGCGAAGGCGTCGATGAGGTCCCAGCCGCCGGCGGCGTGGAAGTTCTCCGTCCAGATGTAGTCCATACCGCCGAGGCCCGCGTTCATGACCTTCATGGGCGACGCCGCGGCGGTCAGCCGGTCGGTGACCTGGCGCAGTCCGTCGCGTACGTAGACGTCGGCGCCCCGGCCCGACATCCAGGGCTGGTTGACCTCGTTGCTCACCTCGAAGTAGAGCGCCTTGGCGTCGATCGCCTTGGCGACATTGGTGTCGGCCCAGTCGGCGATCTGCTGGGGGGTGCCGCCGACGGGGATGCCGCTGAGTTCGACGTTGTGCGCGATGCCGTGCGCGTCGAGGGTGGCGGTGTCGATGCCGGGGGCACCTGCGTAGGCGATACGGATCCACTTGACGCCCAGGGTCTTGAGCAGGCCGAGTACGGCGTCCTTGCCCGGCTTGAGCAGCCAGGGGTAGTTGGCGATGCCGAACATGGACTCGGTGCCGGCGCGGTAGGTGAAGTCGGGCAGCACGGTGAGGTTGGTGCGGGCCAGTGCCTTGTCGGTGCCCGCGACGGCCTCGACCTCGGTGAAGACGATGCCCTGGGACGGGGAGGTCACGGTGAGGGCGGCGTCCCAGGCGGCGCCGGCGGCCAGGGTCTTGGAGAGTGTGCCGCCGGCGATTTTGGTGCCCGCGTAGTCGCGCGCCCACCAGGTGAGGGTGACGGCCTTCGCGGCCGTACCGCCGTTGACCACCTGTGACTTGAGGGTCATGGTCTGTCCGGCGGCCTTGTAGAGGTTGAAGGGCTGGTCGGTCCAGACCTCCACGCCCAGGGCGCGGCCGGCCGCGACGGTGCCCGCGGCGCGCGGGCGCAGGTCGCCGAGCACGAGGTCGGCCTCGGTGACGGCTGTGGTCGTGCCGGTGGCGGTGCCGGGGGCGTGGATCCAGGTGGCGTTGGTGTAGGCGGGGTTGGTGCTGTCGAGGCAGAAGAAGCCCTTGCTGTCCGGCCAGGTCTCGGTGTAGGCGCCGCCCGCGTTCGTCTCGTACGGGATACCGCCGCGCGCGTCGCGGTTCCACACGGTCAGCGCTTCGTACGACTGGGGCGCGCTCGTCCCGTACAGCGTCCTGGCGAACATGAAGCCGGAGGGTGTGAGGGTGCCGGAGCCGCCGGTCCGCCAGGTCAGCTGGGCCTTGTGCGGGGTGACGCCGAAGGTGCCGGTCACGGTGACGCCGGGGGCGCCGCTGCCGAGGGTGTAGGTGATCTCCAGGCCGGGCCGGCCGTCGGGCAGCGTGATCGCCTTCGGGGTGCCGCCGAAGGTGCGCTGCTGGCCCAGCGCACTGTCCTTGATCATGAAGTGGGTGAGCAGGACGCGGTCGGTGCCGGCGCCGTCCTGGACGAGGACGCTGCCGTCGCTCTTGCCGATGAGGGTGATGCCCTCGGCGGTGAGGGTGAGCGGGTCGGCGGCGTGGGCGGTGGTGGCGGGCAGCAGTGCGGCGCCCGTGGCGAGGGCCGTGCTCTGGAGGAATCTACGGCGGGCTACTGACATGGCGGAGCCTTTCTCTTGTCCCTGAGAGGAAGGTGCGAGGTAGGTACGGGGAAGAACCGGGGGGCCGGTCTCAGCCCTTGACGCCGGTGAAGCCGAGGCCGGCGACGATGTACTTCTGGCAGACGGCGAAGACGATGACCGGCGGCGCGACGGCCATCACCATCGCGGCGATGAGCTGGTCCTGCGGCGCCTGCGTGGCGAGTTGGGCGAGTGCGACACTGATCGGCTGCTTCTCGGGGTCCGTGAGGGCGACCAGCGGCCAGATGAAGTCCTTCCAACTGTGCATGACCGCCAGCAGGCTGATCACGGCGAGCACCGGCCGGCTCATCGGCAGCACGATCTTCGTGAGCAGTTGGCGGGTGCTGACGCCGTCGACGCGCGCCGCGTCGAAGAGTTCGCGGGGCAGGGCGTCGAAGAACTGTTTGGCGAGCAGCACCGTGAAGGCGTTGGTGCCGGCGGGCAGCCAGATCGCCCAGTAAGTGTCACCGAGGTTGAGATGGAGGAACGGCACGTCGATCACGGTCATGAAGAGGCTGACCATGTTCACCGTGTACGGGACGAACATCGTGGCCAGGATCGCCCCGTAGACGACCTTGCCGAACTTGGGCCGCAGGACGGAGAGCGCGAACCCGGCGGTGGCGGAGATGAAGAGTTGCACCGCCCATGAACCGCCCACCACCAGCAGGGTGTTCATCAGATAGTGGCCGACGCTCAGATCGGTGTAGGCGGTGGCGAAGTTGTCCAGGAGCGGCCGGTCCGGCCACAGGGCGAGCGGCCGCGTCGTCAGCTCGGTGGGCGGCGACACGGCGCCCTTGACCATCCAGTACAGCGGGCCGACGCCGATGAGCAGCAGCAGGACGAGGGTGAGCGCCTGGATGGAGCGGACGGCGGCCCGGACGCCGGGGCGCTGCCGGTCGTGGACGGAGACAAAGGTGGTGGCGGAGGTGGTGGCGGAGGTCGTGGCGGAGGTGGTGGCGGAGGTCATGACGTGCTCCAGCCGCGGGTGACCCGCAGATAGACCGCGGACAGCAGGGCGAGGGCGAGCACCATCAGGAAGGAGAGGGCGGCTGCCTGGCCGTACTCGCCGTCCTGGAAGGCGTAACGGAAGATCAGCAGCAGCACGGTGAGGGTGGCGTTCTGCGGTCCGCCCCCGGTGAAGATGTACGGCTCGGTGAAGACCTGGATGGTGCCGATGAGCTGCACCAGCAGCAACAGCCCGATGACGGGGCGCAGTTGGGGCAGCATGACATGCCAGATCCGCCGCCAAACACTGGCGCCGTCGACCTCGGCGGCCTCGTACAGCTCCGCCGGGATCCCGGCCATCGCGGCGAGGTAGATCAGCACGGCGCCGCCCATGCCGGCCCAGGTGGCTTCCAGGACGAGCGACAGCATCGCGGTGTCGGGCGATTCGAGCCAGGAGAAGGGGCCGAGGCCGATCGTGCCGAGGGCGCTGTTGAACAGGCCGCTGCCCGGGTCGTAGAACCATTTCCACAGCAGGATCGCGACGACCGGCGGGATGACGACCGGGAGATAGACGAGGAAGCGGTAGATCCCGGCACCGCGCCGCACCGTGCTGACCACGGCGGCCAGTACGAGGGGCGCGGGGAAGCCGATCACCATGGCGAGGCCCACGAAGAGCAGGGTGTTGCCCACGGCGGTGGCCAGCAGCGGATCGTCGAACAGGGCGCGGAAGTTGTCGAGGCCGACCCAGACGGCGGGGTCGACGAGATTGGTGCGCTGGAAGCCGAGCAGCAGGCTGCGCACGATCGGCCACCAGGCGAACAGCCCGAAGACGATCAGGGTGGGGACGAGGAACAGCCACGCCGTGAACTGCTTGCGGACGGCTACCGCGCGCCGGCCGGCCGGTCCGCCGTTCTTGCGGCCGGTGCGGCCGGTGCCTCGCGAGGGAGATTTTCCGGGTGAGGCGGGGGTGTGCCGGGAGGGGCTGAGCAGGCTCATGGGACAGCAGCTACTTCTGGTCCGCGGCGAGCTTGGCGTTGACGTCCTTCTCGGCGTCCGCCAGCAGGGTGTCGACGTCGGCGTCCCGCTCGGTGAGGACCGCCTGCACGACCGGATCGAGGGCGGTGTAGAGCGTCTGTGCCTGGTAGGGCGGTTCCGGCTTGAGTTCGAGCGACGACAGCCCCTCGGTGTAGGGCCGGAAGTGGTCCAGCTCCACATTCACGTACGGCTTGATCGCGGCGTCGATCGCCGTCTGCCGTTCGGCGTCGAAGACCGGCAGGGTGGGCACGCCCACCGCGGACTTGGGGTCGGCGGCGAGCGCCTTGGCCTGCCGCGCGGCGGCGTCGGTGCTGTACTGCGGTTCGGCGTAGGCGAAGGTCAGCCACTTGACGGCCGCTTCGGCGTGCTTCTTGTCGGTCGATTCGGGGACGAGGTAGATGTCGCCGCCGGTGAGTGTGGCGTCGCCGCCCGACTGCGGCATGGGTGCGGCTCCGAAGGCGCCGGTGTCCTCCATGCCGAACTGGGTGGCGGCGAGCCGGTAGGTGCCGGGGCTGCCCATGAACATCCCGATCTGGCCGGCCGCGAACTGCCGGATGACGTCGTTCTGGTTGTTGAGCAGGTTCTTGCCGAGCGAGTCGTCCTTCCAGCGCATGTCCTTGAGCAGGTTCAGCGCCTTCTTGGTCGGCTCGCCGGTGAAGTCGGCGACGTAGGTGTCGCCGTCCTGGCGCTGGAGTTCGCCACCGAAGGCGTACGACAGCATGGTGAGCTGCCAGCCGCCCTGGTTGTCCTTGGACTCGTGGACGAAGCCGGCCTTTCCGGTGCGGTCGCTGATCGCCTTGGCGGCGGTGCGTACCTCCTGCCAGGTGGTGGGCGGCTTGTCGGGATCGAGACCGGCCTTCTCGAAGAGGTCGCGGTTGTAGACGAGGCCCTGGGCGTACGGGTTCTGCGGCACGCCGTAGACCTCGCCGTCGGCATCGCTCAGCGGCTTGAGGATCTGCGGGTTGAACTCGGCGAAGTGGTCCCACTCCTGGAGCTGCCCGGTGATGGGCTGCACCTGGCCCTGCTGGATGAGCCGGGGCGGTTCGGTGAGCGGCACCCTGATGACGTCCTCGACGTTGCCGCCGGAGAGCTTGGCGGCGAACGTCAGCGGGTCGAAGACCGTGGTGGAGCCCTTGACCTCGATGCCGGGGTTGGCCTTCTCGAAGTCGGCCACCTGCTTCTTGAACAGGGCGAGGGCGGGTTTGTCGGTGGCCGGCGGCATGCCCTGGACGCGGAGCACGAGGTCGCCGCCGGAGCCGGCCTTGCTCGGGGTGACGGCGGAGCAGCCCGTGAGGGCCAGGGTCACGGCTATGCAGCCGAGCCATGCTGCGCGGCGGGAGATACGGCACATATCGACTCCAAGGGGCATGGTGGACATGGTGCGTTGGTGCGGGGGGTGCCGGACTGTCGTGGGTTCAGCGGGAGGTGGCGGACGCGGGCGCGGGGCCCGTCGAGGCGCGCGGGATCAGCCGTGAGCCGATCTCCACGGGTTCAGGTACGGGTACGGAAGCCGCGCCGCCCGCGCCGCCCGCGATCGTCTCGATGAGCAGATCGGTGGCCCGGGTGGCGACCTCCACCGGATCGATCCTGATGGTGGTGAGGCTGGGGGTGGAGACGGAGGCGAGCTGTGTGTCGTCGATACCGATGACGCTGACGTCGCCGGGGACGGACACGCCGAGGTTCGCCATCTGGTGCAGCACACCGAGGGCGACCAGGTCGTTGTGGGCGAGGACCGCCGTGGCCCCGTGCGCGGCGACGAGGGTCGCCGCGTGCACGCCGGTCTCGAACCTCGGCTCGTACGGGCCGAGTTCGACCAGGGACAGGTCCAGCGCCTCGAAGGACTCGTGGATGGACTTGCCACGGCTGAGTTCGGCGCGCGAGGCGTTGACGAACACACAGCGCCGGTGGCCGTAGGCGCGCAGATGCTCGACGGCCTGCGCGATTCCGGCCGACAGCGAGATGTGTACCTCGGCGATGCCCGGCACATGGCGGTTCACCACGACGAGCGGCATCTGTTCGGCGAGTTCGAGCAGCCGGGCCTCGGGCAGTGTGGAGGCCCAGAGGACGAGCCCGTCGACGCGCTTCGACACGGCCGCGATCGTCTCCAGCTCGTCGGCCTCGCGCTCGTCGCTGTCGGCGACCAGCACCGTGTGCCCGAGTCGTCGGGCACGGGCCTGCATCGCCTTCACGATGGGCGGGAAGAAGGGGTTGGCGATGTCCGGGATGATCAGCCCGAGGGTTCCGGTGCCGACCCCGCGCAGGCTGCGGGCCGCCGGATTGGGCGCGTAACCGAGCTTGGCCGCGGCGTCGAGGATGCGCTGACGGGTCTTCGGCTGCACCTGGTCGGGTGCGGTGAACGCGCGGGACACCGTCGAGACGGAGACGCCGGCGGCGCTCGCCACCTCCCGGATCGTGACTGGCACGGACGGCCTCCTTGAGTTCGCTTACCCCTCGCGTCTCCAGCCGTCTCGGCTGGATGCGGTGGATCCTTGCGAACGTTCCCGGACGGTGTCAAGAGTGTTGCGGCAAGGAAAATCCCCTGGAAATCCCCTGCCCGCAGGGGCCTTGCGCGAGCGCTCCGGTGCCGTTGATGATTCAGTCCCGCGATGTTGTGGAGTTTGCGGGAACGTTCTCATCGAGGAGTGACATGAAGATCACCGGCCTGGAAGTGCTGACTCTCCCCGACCACGGAGACAGCATGATGCTGGTCGCGGTCGACACCGACGAGGGCATCCACGGTCTGGGCGAAGTGGGCATCCGGTCCCGGCAGAAGGCGGTCGCCGGCGCGCTCGACCATCTCGCCGATCTGGTCGTCGGCGAGGATCCGCGGCGTATCGAGCATCTGTGGCAGGTGATGTCGCGCCGCGGCTTCTTCCCCTCGGACCGGATCGTCGGCGCCGCCATCGCCGCGGTGGACGTCGCGCTGTGGGACATCCGGGGCAAGGCGCTGGGCGTCCCGGTCCACGAACTGCTGGGCGGCCGGGTGCGGGACCACGTCCCGGCGTACACGCATGTCGGCGACGGCTACCACGACCGTGACCGGTTCCTGGACCACTGCCGCGCTCTCGTACGGGACGGCTGGCGCCATCTGCGCTTCGCCGCGCCGCACACGGCGGACGGGGTGCTCGACGCCCGGCGCTGTCTGCGGGACTCGGTCGAACTCTTCCATCAGGTACGGGACACCGTCGGCGACGAGGTGGAGCTGATCCTCGATGTGCACACCCGGCTGGATCCGCCGGAGGCGCTGACCCTGTGCCGGGAGATCGAGGCGGCCCGCCCGTACTTCGTGGAGGATCCGCTGCGCAGCGAGAACCCGGAGAGCTACCGCATGCTCCGGGCCCGTACCGGCGTACCGCTGGCGGCGGGTGAACAGTACGGCTCCAAATGGGAGTTCAGGGCTCTCATCGAGGGCGATCTGATCGATTACGCGCGGGTCGACGTAGGAGTCGCGGCCGGGCTCACCGAGGCCAGGAAGATCGCGGCCATGGCGGAGACGCACCACATCAAGCTCGCCACGCACAATCCGCTCGGCCCGGTGACCGCCGCCTCGTCGCTCCAGCTCAATCTCGCGTGCCCGAACGTGGCCGTCCAGGAGCACCAGACCGACCCGGAACCGGCGACAGCCGCCCTGTTCGTCGAACGGCCGACCGTGGTCCCCGGCCGTGTCGAACTCAGCGAGGTGCCCGGGATCGGGGTCGTCATCGACCGCGAGGAGGCGCGCAAGTACCAGGCCACGGCCGCCGAGCGGCCCCATCTGCGCACCGCGGACGGCGCGTTCACCAACTGGTAGAAGCGGAAGGTGACATGGCGGTCAGTGCTTGCGGACCGCCGCCAGCAGCGCCGGTGAGTGGTACGCCGTCGACGTACCCGCGAGCCAGGGCTCCAGGTCCGGTGCGTGCGGGCGGGCGCCGCCCAGGAGGTAGAGCACCACCAGGCTCAGACCGCCGAGCACGGCGATCCCCATGGTGACCCCCACCGCGACGTGGAATCCGTCGGCGAGCCCCTGGTCGAGCGCGAAGTGCAGCAGGACGGGACCGATCAGGAACGCCGCCTCCGAGCGCAACAGTTCGACCAGGGCGAACGTCGGACCGATCTGCGAGGCGGGGACGGAGAAGCCGGCCAGGAAGAGTCCGGGCGTCACGCCCGCGCCCGCGCCGAAGCCCAGGAAGAACGCGGCGACGGGGACGGCCACCGTCGCGCTCGACGTCGAGGCGGCCAGCAGGACGGCGGCACCGACAGCCACACTGACGGTGCCGCCCAGAGCCAGAAACGGCGTCCAGCGGGTCGACATCAGCCGGCGGAACAGCAGGCTGGCGATGAGGACGCCGAGGATCTGGGGGGTGACGAGCGCCCCGATCCGCAGCGGAGAGTAGCGCGCCTCGTCGGTGAGATAGACCTCGGTCAGCTCCAGCAGGGTGGTGAAACACGCCCCGACGAGCATCGCGTTGAGCGTGCCGACGACCGGCAGGGTGTTGCTGATGGGGCGCACCGGCATCAGCGGGCGGGCCTTGCGGTACTGGCCGCCCACCAGGAAGACACCGCAGACCAGCCCGGCGGCGACCGGCAGATAGAACTCGGGATCGCCGAACGAACCGCGCGTCAGCCACGAGACACCGAAGAACGGCAGCGCCGTGGTGCCGAGGGCGAGCGGGATCGCGGTCCAGTCGAACTTCGCGCGGCGGTCCGGCGGGGCGTTGCCCTCGAAGGTCAGCGAGCCGATGATCAGTCCGATCAGCGCGAGGGTGCCGATGCCCGCGAACAGGGGCCGCCAGCCGCCGAGGGAGCCGACGAGCCCGCCCACCAGCGGCCCGAAGGCCACCATCCCGAACAGCCCGAGACTGACGACGGCGGCGGTCGTCTGAAGCTTGCCGATGGGATGTCCGGTGATCAGCGGCGGCAGCGCGGCGACCAGCAGCATGCCGGTGAACAGGCCCTGGAGCACCACCCCGGCGGCGAACATGCCGATGTTCTGCGCGCTGAGCGCCAGTACCGAACTCAGCACGAATCCGCTCTCGCAGACGAGATAGACCCGGCGCCGTGCCACCCGCTGGACGAGATCGGCGCACAGGACGGCACCGAAGGCGTACGCCGCGTTCGACATGCCGCTGGTGAGCTGGAGTTCGTACGCGGTGGCCCCGATGCCCCGCATGATCTGCGGCTCCGCCAGGAGCGTGGCGGTGGTGAGGATCAGATACGGGCTCAGCGCGAGCAGCGCCAGAGCGACGGCGGCCGGATAGCTTCCGGCCAGCGGAAGGCGGGTGAACAGATGGGTCAGAGATGAGCTGGACCGCAAGAACTTCTCCGGGGCCGACGTGGGGGGACGGGCGGAGCCCGGGTGGGGACGGGCCCGCGAACCGGCTCAGCGTACGGTCGTACGCCCCCCGCCTCGCCCTGACACGCCCGCGCCGCCCCCGCGCTCCCCCGCACGCCCACTCCCACCCCCACGCCCACTCCCCCGACCCGGCCGTGTCGGCGTCGGCCGGGCCCCGCTTCCCCCGCTGCCGCCCTACTGGGCGCGTTCGGTGATGGTGATCTTCCCGGCCCTGATGGTGGCGAGGCGGGTCGCGCGGCGGGCGATGGAGCTGTCGTGGGTGACCATCACGAAGGTCAGCCCGTGCTCCTTCCAGAGCCCTTCGAGCAGGTCCATGATCTCGTCGCGCATGGACTCGTCGAGATTGCCGGTGGGTTCGTCGGCCAGCAGCACCTTCGGCCGTTTGACGAGAGCCCGCGCGATGGCGACGCGCTGCTGCTGCCCGCCGGACATCTCGGAGGGCACATGGTTGAGGCGTTCCCCCAGCCCGACGGAGCGCAGGGCCTCGGCGGCGCGGTCGCGGCGCTCCTTGGCCTTGGTGCCGAGCGGTACGAGCGCCGTCTCGACGTTCTCCTGCGCGGACAGGGTGGGGATGAGGTTGAAGCTCTGGAAGACGAAGCCGATGGACCGGCCGCGTACGGCGGTGAGCTTCGCCTCGCCGAGACTGGCGAGGTCGGTGCCGTCGAGCTTGACGCTGCCGGCGGTGGGCCGGTCGAGGCCGCCGAGCATCTGGAGCAGGGTGGACTTGCCGCCGCCGGTGGGGCCCTTGATGACGAGCCGGTCGCCCTCGCCGATGGTCAGATCGACCCCGGCGAGCGCGTGGACGGTGTCCTTGCCTCTGCGGTACTGCTTGGTGACGCCGCTGAGTTCATACATGGTGGGACTCCTGGGCTGCTGCTGCGATGAGTACGGGGTGGTTCACGGGGCGCGCCACGCGTGGTCGACGCGGTGGTCCACGGCGGCGCGCCCCCGGGCGCTACTCGACCCGGCGCAGCGCGTCGGCCGGACGCAGGCGGGAGGCGCGCCAGCCGCCGAAGGCGCCGGCGATCAGGCCGCCCGTCACCGCGAGGCCGACCGCCAGGGCGATCGTGGCGGCGGAGATGGGCGCGGTGAGCGCGATCTCGATGGCCTTGTCGGCCGTCTGCCCGCCGCCACCGGCCATCCGGGCCATACCGCCGCCACCGCCGCCACCGCCGGGGCCACTGGCCGCAGCGCCGAGTTGGGCGGTCAGGGAGGGGCTGACCGCGGTCAGTACGTAGGCGCCGGCCACGCCGACGGCGATACCGAGCGCGCCGCCGACCAGACCGTTGACCATCGCCTCACCGACGACCTGCCGGGTGACGCGCCCGCTTTTCCAGCCGAGGGCCTTGAGCGTGCCGAACTCCTGGACGCGGCGGCTGACGGCCGACACGGTGAGCAGTCCCGCGACGACGAACGCGGCGATGAGGACGGCGATGGACAGCCACTTGCCGACGTTGGTGGCGAGGTCGGACGCCGTGGACAGGGAGCCGGAGACCGTGTCGGCGAGGTCGGCGGAGGTGGTGACGGTGGTGCCCGAGATGTTCTTCTGGATGTCCGACTTGACGGCGTCGATCTGCTGCGAGTCGTCGGCCTGGACGTAGACCGTGGTGACCTTGTCCTTGGAGTCGGACAGGGTCTGCGCCTGCTTCAGCGGTACGTAGAGATTGGCCGCCGCGTCGCCGCTGTCGGCGGTGGCGATGCCGACGACCTCGAACTTCGTTCCCTTGATGGTGACTTCGTCGCCGACCTCGTACTTCTTCTCCTTCGCGTAGGCGGAGTCGGCGATGACCACCTTGGCGTCGGTCTCGGTGGTCTTGAACGTGCGTCCGTCGGTGATCTTGGATGAGGTCAGCGGGCCGAGGTCCTGCTGGGCGGTGTCGGTGCCGTACACCGTGTAGGAGTTGACGTCGAACTCGGCGCCGCCGCCGCGTACTTCACCCTCCGGGGCACCGCCGCCACCGCCACCGCCGCCGCCACCGCCGGTCGCGCCGCCCTCCTTCGGCTCGAACTGGCCGGGCTTGAACTCCCCGTCGACCTTGACGACCGACAGGCTGAGTCCGCCCGCGGCGTTCGCCACACCGGACTGGTCGGCGACCTTGTCGACGGTGCTGGAGGCGAGGGTCTCGAAACCCTGCGGCATGACGATGTCGCTGCTCTGCGCCTCGTCACCGTCCTCCGCGTCGAAGTTGAAGCGGGGCCGTTCCCGGCCCCCCTCGTCAGCGGGCGGGGCGGCCTTGGTGACGGTCATGTCCGTGCCGAGCCCGTACAGCGACTCCAGGACCTTCCCCTGGGCCTGTTGCATGCCCGAGGAGACGGAGTTGACGACAATGACCAGCGCGATACCGAGTGCGAGCCCCGAGGCGACGACGAGCGCCGCCTTGCGGCGGCGGCGCAGTTCGCGCCGGAGGTAGGTGAAGAACATGGCGTGAAAATATGCACGGCGCGTGATGACAGCGTATGAGCAAGATAAGAGAAGGATGAGAAGGCGTCAGCACAGCGAAAGGAAGAGTCAGGGATGTCGCGTTACCACGAGATCAAGCACCGGGTCGTCACCACGTTCCAGCGGCACATCGTCAATCCGCTGTCGACCCGGATGCCGGGGCAGATCCTGCTGGAGACCACGGGCCGTACCTCCAAACTGCCCCGGCGGACGCCGGTCGGCGGGAGTCTGGTCGGCAGCGAGTTCTGGCTGGTGTCGGAGTACGGCGACACGTCGCACTACGTACGGAACATCCTGGCCGACCCGAAGGTCCGGGTCCGCGTCAAGGGCACCTGGCACTCCGGGACGGCCCACCCGATGCCGCAGGACGACGCCCGCGCGCGGCTGAAGACCCTGCCGGCCGGCAACAGCGCGATGGTCCGTTTGATGGGCACGAACCTGCTGACGGTGCGGGTGGATCTGGCCGACTGACATGGCGGAACACGTTCACGCGGGCTCCACCATGAACAGCGCGGCGCGGACGAGGGCGGGCGAGTCTGCGCCGTCACCGTCCCAGCCGCGTACCCGGATGGTGGCGCTCTCGCCGGGCAGCAGCGTCAGCGGGCCCTGGTCGGCGACGGCCGTGGGCGCGAGCCGGTCGGCCTGGAGCAGCAGGTCGCGCAGGAGCGTCCCGGCGGTGACGACGACGTCCACCGCACCGTCACGGCGCACGGTCCGCACCTCGTAGCGCGGGGCCGGAAAGGCGAACTCCCGGTCGCGTACGGGAAAGTGCAGCGCCCGCAGCTCTCCCGCGTCGGCGACCAGGAACTCGTCCGCGGAACCGGCGTCGGGCACGGCCGGCAGCAGTTCGTCGGGCACGGCCGCGAGCGCGACCGAGCGTGCTCCGGCGCGCGCGGTCACCGTCGTCTCGGCGAGGGTCCGGCCGTCGGCGGCCATACGGCGCAGCCGTACGTCCGCCTCCCAGGGCGTCGCGGACTGGTTGTCGGCGACCAGGGTGGGACTACCGTCGCGTGTCCGGACGGAGAGCAGCCGGTCCGCGTACACCCGGCGCAGCGCGAAGTAGAGCGGCTTGAGGCGTCCGTCGCCGTCGACGGCGGCCCAGGAGGTCACCGGCCAGCAGTCGTTGAGCTGCCACAGGACGGTGCCCGCGCACACCGGCCAGTGGGAGCGCCAGTGTTCGATGCCGGTGGCGATGGCGCGTGCCTGGTTGAGCTGGGTGAGGTAGTGCCAGCGGTCGAAGCCGGCCGGCCCGGCGTCGGGCAGGGCGAAGTGGTGGGCGAGGCCGCGCTCCAGTTTGCCGTTGCCGTCGTACGCCTTCTGGTGGTGGAGCATGCCGGGCGACGTGGCGGACAGCTCCTCTCCCGGCAGCGCGCGCCGCAGCGTGGCGTGGGCGGGCGGTGCCTGCCAGCCGAACTCGGCGACGAAGCGGGGGACGGTGTCGAGGTAGTGCGTGTAGTCGTCGCGGTTCCACACGTCCCAGGAGTGCGCGGTGCCGTGCGCGGGGTCGTTGGGGTGCTGGTCCCAACTGCCCGACCAGGGGCTGCCCGCCCAGTAGGGCCGGGTGGGGTCGGTCTCGGCGACGACGCGCGGCAGCAGGCCCAGGTAGTAGCCCTCGCCCCAGGAGTCGCCGTCGAGCGCGGGCTCCCAGCCCCAGTCTCGGAAGCCCCACAGGTTCTCGTTGTTGCCGTTCCACAGGACGAGGGAGGCGTGCGGCATGAGGCGGGTGACGTTCTCGCGGGCCTCGGCCTCGATCTCGGAGCGCAGCGGCTGCTCCTCGGGATAGGCGGCGCAGGCGAAGAGGAAGTCCTGCCAGACCATGAGGCCGAGTTCGTCGCAGATGTCGTAGAAGTCGTCGCTCTCGTAGAGGCCGCCGCCCCAGACCCGTACGAGATTGACGCCCGCGTCGGCGGCCTGGGTGAGGCGGGTGCGGTAGCGGTCGGGGGTGATACGGGAGGGGAAGACGTCGTCGGGGATCCAGTTGACGCCGCGCGCGAAGACCGGCTCGGCGTTGACCTCCAGGGTGAACGCGGTGCCGTGCGCGTCGGCGCCGGTGTCGAGGGTGACGGTACGGAATCCGAGCCGGCGCCGCCACCGGTCGAGGACCGCGCCGGCGGCGTCCAGCAGCTCCAACTCGGCTTCGTACAGGGGCTGTTCGCCGTAGCCTCGGGGCCACCACAGGGCGGCGTCGGGGACCTCGACGGTGAGGGTGGTGCGCTCGGTGTCGAAGTCGACGGACGCGGTGTGGTCGCCGACGCGGGCGCGGGCGGTGAGGACCCCTCCCGTGGTGCGCTCGACGTCGACGCGCAGCTCGGCGCGGCCGGTCGATCCGTCGGCGTCGACGGTCACGAGCGGGCGGACGGTGGCGAGCCGGGCCGTGGACCAGTGCTCCAGCCGGACGGCCTTCCACATACCGGCGGTGACGAGGGTCGGGCCCCAGTCCCAGCCGAACGAGCAGGCCATCTTGCGGATGTACTGGAACGGCTCGGGGTAGGCGTTGGGCCGCTCCCCCACCAGCGCGCGTACGGCCTCGGCCTCCGTATAGGCGGAGGTGAACTCCACGCGCAGCGGCGTACCGGCGGCCGGGTCCAGTCGGTCCGTGACGTCGAAGCGGTAACTCCGGTGCATGTTGCGGGTGTTGCCGACGCGTTCGCCGCCCACGCTGATCGCGGCGACGGTGTCGAGTCCGTCGAAGACGAGGTCGGTGCGCTCGTGCGCGGTGTCGCGGGCGCCGAGCACGGTGTCGTAACGCCAGTCGGTACGGCCCACCCAGGCCACCGCCGTCTCGTTCCGGGACAGGAACGGGTCCTCGATGACCCCGGCGGCGAGCAGATCGGTGTGGACACAGCCGGGGACCGTCGCCGGTATGTCGGTCCGCTCGTGGCGCAGCGTCCAGCCCTCGGTCAGGGGGGTGACGTCCTTCATGCGGATGCTCCGATCTCGAACGGCGTACCGCTGGGCGCCGGGCCTGTCGGCCCATGGACCGGTCAAGCATATTTCCGCGGGACGCACCGCCGTTCAGCGCACCATCGCGATGCCGTCCAGCTCCACCAGCGCGCTCTCGTCCCAGAGTCTGACCGCGCCGATCAGCGCCATCGCCGGGTACTCGCGGCCCGCGAGGCGCTTCCAGACCCGGCCCAGTTCGGCGGCGTGCGCGCGGTAGTCCGCGACGTCGGTGGCGTAGATCGTGACGCGCGCGAGGTCGGCCGGGGTGCCGCCCGTCGCGGCCAGCGCGGTGAGGAGATTGCCGAGGGCCGTCTCGAACTGCTCGACCAGGGTCTCCCCCACCACCGCGCCCGTCGGGTCGAGCGCGGTCTGGCCGGCCAGGAAGACCAGCCGGCCGTCCGTCGCGCTCACACTGACCGCGTGGGAGAAGCCGCTGGGCGGGGCGAGTTCGGCGGGGTTGGTCCGCTCCAGGCTCATCCGTACAACTCCTTGGCGATGATGGTGCGTTGGACCTCGGTGGCGCCTTCGTAGATGCGCGGCGCGCGGACCTCCCGGTAGAGGTGTTCCAGCAGGTGACCGCGTTGCAGGGCGCGGGCACCGTGCAGTTGGACGGCGGCGTCGACCACGTACTGCGCGGTCTCCGTCGCGAACAGCTTCGCCATCGCGGAGCGGCGCGGCACGTCCGGCGCGCCCCGGTCGTACGCCTCGGCCGCCGCGTACACCAGCAGCCGGGCCGCCTCCGTACGCGTCGCCATCTCGGCCACCTGGTGCGCGACGGACTGGAGGTCCTTGAGCGGGCCGCCGAACGCGGTGCGGGCGGCGGTGTGGGTGAGTGTCGCTTCGAGGGCGGCGCCCGCCATGCCCACGGCGAAGGCGCCGACGCTCGGGCGGAAGAGGTTGAGGGTGTTCATGGCGACGCGGAAGCCCTGGTCCACCTCGCCGAGGACGTCGGCGGTGCTCACGCGTACGGAGTCGAAGGCCAGGGCGCCGATGGGGTGCGGGGACAGCATCTCGATCGGTGAGCCGGTGAGTCCGGGCCGGTCGGCGGGGACGAGGAACGCGGTGACGCCGCGCGCGCCGGCGCCGGGGGTCGTACGGGCGAAGACGGTGTAGAAGTCGGCCTCGGGCGCGTTGGAGATCCAGCGCTTCTCGCCGGTGAGCAGCCAGCCGGGGCCGTCCGCTCCGTTGTCCGCGCCCTTTTCCGGTACGGCGCCGAGCGCGAGCGCCGCCGCGTCGGATCCGGCGCCCGGCTCGCTCAGCGCGAAGGCGGCCACGGCGCGGCCCGCCGCCACCTCGGGCAGCCAGCGCGCCCGTTGCTCCTCCGAACCGGCCTGGACGACCGGGTAGCTTCCGAGCCCCTGGAGGGCGAGCGCGGTCTCGGCCTCCGTACAGCCGTGGGCCAGGGACTCGCGCAGCAGACACAGATCGAGCGCCCCCGCGCCGAGCATGCGGTCGAGCAGCCCCAGCTCGCCGAGGGCGGCGACGAGCGGGCGGTTGATCCGGCCCGGCTCGCCTTTCCCGGCGAGGGGGCGCAGTTGGTTGACGGCGACGACGCGCAGCTCGTCGCACCAGGACTTTTGTGCCGGATCGAGCGAGAATACGGGCATTGGGGGCCTTTACTTGATCGCACCTGTCACGTCTATCGCGGACTGTTGACTGTCGTCACCTACACGATACGCTCGATGCACAAGGCCACCAAGCCACCCCACGAGGGGGCGAACGATGGAGCTGACACCGGCGGTTCTCACACCCTCGGCGCACCGCGACACTTTTCCGCGCGACCATCTGCCGCCGGCCGAGCAGTGGCCGGAGCTGGTCTTCGACCCGCCCGGACTGCGCGGACCCGACCGGCTCAACTGCGCCGCCGAACTGCTCGACCGCACGGTGGACCGCCTCGGCGCCGACCGCCCCGTCTTCCACCTCCCGTCGGGCGAGAGCTGGTCCTACGGACAACTGCGCACCCACGTGGACCGGATCGCGCACGTCCTGACCTCCGAGATGGGCGTGGTGCCGGGCAACCGGGTCCTGCTGCGCGGACCGACCACGCCCTGGCTGGCCGCGTGCTGGCTCGCCGTACTGAAGGCGGGCGCGGTGGCGGTGACGGTGCTCGCGCAGCAGCGGGCGCGCGAGCTGGCCACGATGTGCGAGATCGCGCGGGTCAGCCACGCGCTGTGTGACATCAGATCGGTGGACGACCTGGTGAAGGCCCAGGTGCCGGGGCTGCGCGTCGTGACGTACGGAGGGGACGCGCCGGACGATCTGCTGCGGCGGGCGCAGGGGATGCCGAAGCGGTACGAGGCGGTGGAGACGGCGGCCGACGACGTCGCGCTCATCGCGTTCACGTCGGGGACCACGGGGCGGCCCAAAGGGTGCATGCACTTCCACCGCG
The DNA here is from genome assembly GCF_045040295.1 of Streptomyces sp. NBC_01506. NCBI lineage: Bacteria > Bacillati > Actinomycetota > Actinomycetes > Kitasatosporales > Streptomycetaceae > Streptomyces > Streptomyces sp. NBC_01506. The sequence continues at coordinate 1,864,982 of NZ_CP109422.1, forward strand.
ATGTGCTCGCCATCGCCGACACGTTCTCGCGCCACGTGCTGCGCCCGGAGCCCGACGACGTGTTCGCCGGCAGCCCGCCGCTCGGTTTCACCTTCGGGCTCGGCGGTCTGGTGATCTTCCCGATGCGGGTGGGCGCGTCGACGCTGCTGCTCGAACAGGCGGGCCCCAGGCAGTTGTTGGCGGCCGTGGCCGAGCGCGGGGTGTCGGTGCTGTTCACGGCGCCGACCGCGTACCGGGTGATGCTCAACGAGCTGAACGCGACCGGCGGGACCGCGTACGACATCTCCGGTCTGCGCCGCTGTGTGTCGGCCGGGGAGAATCTGCCGGCCGCCACCTGGCAGGACTGGTACGAGCGGACCGGTGTCCGCGTCATCAACGGCATCGGCGCGACGGAACTGCTGCACATCTTCATCTCGGCGGCCGACGAGGCGGCCCGGCCCGGCACGACGGGTGTGCCGGTGCCCGGCTGGCAGGCGCGCGTGGTGGACGGGTCCGGCGATCCGCTGCCCGACGGGGAGCCGGGGCTGCTGGCCGTACGCGGCCCGGTGGGCTGCCGCTATCTCCGCGATCCGCGCCAGTCGGTCTACGTACACGACGGCTGGAATCTCACCGGCGACACCTATGTGCGGGAGCCGGACGGCTACTTCCGCTATGTCGCACGCGCGGACGACATGATCATCTCGGCGGGGTACAACATCGCGGGGCCGCAGGTCGAGGAGGCACTGCTGGCGCATCCGGATGTGACGGAGGCGGCGGTCGTGGGGCACCCCGACGAGTTGCGGGGCCAGATCGTGGCGGCGTACGTCGTCCTGCGGGCGGGGGTGCGGCCAGACGAGGGGACGAGGGAGCTGCTGCGCGCCTTCGTCACGTCGCAACTGGTGCCGTACAAATGCCCGCGCGTCTTCGAGTTCCTGGACGCGCTCCCCCGCACCCCGACGGGCAAACTCCAGCGATTCCGCCTGCGGCCGGAGGTCTGAGCACCGCACAGGGGGGCGCCTCGTCGCGGCCTTGATGTGGGCCCTGACGACGCTGACATCCCGGAACTGCGCGTCCATCAGGCCACGTTGAACGGGCAGCCGGTCCGCGCGCTGTTCACCGTCGACGTGGCCTCGGACCAGGGACTGGACTGTGCCGCGTGCTTCCTCGGCACCGTCCCCTCCGCGCGTGGGCGTGGCATCGCCCCCCGGGTTCTCACAGCGGCCCTTCTCCAGGCGCGGTCTCGCGGTTGCGAGGCGTGCTCCGCCCACGCGTCGGTCATGGGCGCTCCGCTGTGGGCGCGGCTGGGCTTCGAAACGGTGTTTCACTTCGACCGGTACGCGCCGTCGCAGACGTAGACCTCACGCGAGGTGCCCCGTACCGGCCGCCATGCGCGGACGGCGCCATGCCGAGGACAGGCTCTAGAGTGATCACGTGGCCGAGCAGCACACCCCGCGATCTCTGATCGTCACCCTCTACGGCGCGTACGGCCGGACACCGGACGGCGCGCCGCTCGCCGTGGCCGAGCTGGTCCGGCTGCTCGGCGCGCTCGGGGTCGACGCGCCGTCCGTACGCTCGTCGGTGTCCCGGCTCAAGCGCCGGGGGCTGCTGATCGCCGAGCGCACGCCGGAGGGCGCCGCCGGCTACGCGCTCTCCGCCGACGCCCGGCAACTGCTGGACGACGGCGACCGGCGCATCTACGACCGGCCCGCGCCCCGGCTGTCGGACGGCTGGGTGCTCGCGGTGTTCTCCGTCCCCGAGGCCGAGCGGCACAAGCGCCATCTGCTGCGCTCACGGCTGGCCCGGCTGGGCTTCGGTACCGCCGCGCCGGGGGTATGGATCGCGCCCGGCCATCTGCGCGAGGAGACGCGGCACGCGCTGGAGCGGCTGCGGCTCGACCCGTACGTCGACCTGTTCCGCGGCGAGCACCTGGGCTTCGCGGCGACGGCGGAGGCGGTGGGGCGGTGGTGGGACCTGGGCGAGATCGCCGCGCTGCACGAGGAGTTCCTTCAGGCGCACGAACCGGTACTGCGCTGGTGGGAGACCCGCGGACCGGCCGCCGCCTCGCCCGAGGACGCCTACCGGGACTATCTGCTGGCACTCGACTCCTGGCGCCAACTGCCCTACGCCGACCCGGGGTTGCCGGTGGAGCTGCTGCCGGCCGACTGGCCGGGCGGGCGCTCGGCGGCGGTCTTCACGGCGCTGCACAGCCAACTGCGCGACGCGGGGGCGGAGTTCGTACGCCCGGCCTGAAATCAGGTGACGGGCCGGGACGTGCGCGGTCATCATGCGGAGCGTGGACGAAGCACCCGAACCGCAGTGGATGGTCGTCGCCAACATCGTGCGATGGCGGCGGTACGGCGACGGCGGTCAGGAGCTGCGGCCCGGCACGAAGGCGTACCGGGGCGGCGCGCGTGTGTTCGTCATCTCGACCCATGCGGGCATGGGCAACATGGAGCTGACCACGGTCGGTCAGGCCCGCAACACGGGCCACTGGATCACCATCGACACGTCGACCCGCCATCTGCACACCTTCCGGGCCAAGCTCGTGTACACCCCGGCGGTGCTGCACCGGGCCGCCAAGCTCGGGATCAAGGGCCACACGCAGGAGTTGGCGCGCGAGTGGGCGACCTGCCTCGAACGGCTCGCGGCCATGTACCGCCAGGAGACCTACGCGGGTGCCCCGCACCCCGGCGGCTGCCTGTGCCACGAGTGCCTGACCGGCGGGAGCGGCCCGGTCAGGTCAGGGTGAGTCTCGGCTTCGGGCCGTCCGTGCGGCCCGTCGGGGGTGGGCGGCTGCCCGCGCGGTACGGCAGTGGCCAGGGTGCTCCCGGGCCGGTGTAGCCCTGGTCGGCCGCCGCGTGCAGGGTCCAGTGCGGGTCGTAGAGGTGGGGGCGGGCCAGGGCGCAGAGGTCCGCGCGGCCCGCCAGCAGCAGGGAGTTGACGTCGTCCCAGGACGAGATGGCGCCGACCGCGACGACGGGTACCGCGAGGGTGTTGCGGATCCGGTCGGCGAACGGTGTCTGGTAGGAGCGGCCGAACTCGGGGCGTTCGTCCGGGACGACCTGTCCCGTCGACACGTCGATCGCGTCGGCGCCGTGCGCGACGAACGCGCGGGCGATCTCGACCGCCTCCTCGGCGGTGTTGCCGCCCGGCGCCCAGTCGGTGGCGGAGATCCGGACCGTCATCGGCCGGTCCTCGGGCCACAACTCCCGTACGGCGTCGAAGACTTCGAGCGGGTAGCGGAGCCGTCCCGCGAGGTCGCCGCCGTACGCGTCGGTCCGGGTGTTGGTCAGCGGCGAGAGGAAACCGGAGAGCAGGTATCCGTGCGCGCAGTGGAGTTCGAGCAGGTCGAAGCCGGCGTCGGCGGCCCGGCGGGTCGCGGAGGCGAACTGCTCGCGTATCCCGGTGAGTCCGGCCCGGTCGAGCGCGTGCGGCACCTGGCTGACGTCCGGCAGGTAGGGCAGCGCCGAGGCGGCGGTCAGCGGCCAGTTGCCGGCCGGCAGCGGCTGGTCCATGCCCTCCCACATCAGACGGGTGGAGCCCTTGCGTCCCGAGTGGCCGAGTTGGACACCGATCGCGGCACTGGATGCGCCGGTGTGCACGAAGTCCGTCACCCGCCGCCAGGCCGCGCCCTGTTCGTCCGTCCACAGTCCGGTGCAGCCCGGCGTGATCCTGCCCTCGGGGCCGACGCACACCATCTCCGTCATCACCAGCCCCGCCCCGCCGAGGGCGCGCGCCCCGAGGTGTACGAGATGGAAATCGCCGGGCACGCCGTCCTCGGCGACGTACATGTCCATCGCCGAGACGACGACCCGGTTGCGCAGCGTCAGCCCGCGCAGCCGGAAGGGGGTGAACATCGGCGGCGTACCGGGCTCGCAGCCGAAGTCCGCCTCCACGGCGCCGGTGAACGCGGCGTCGCGCAGCCGCAGATTGTCGTGCGTGACGCGGCGGCTGCGGGTGAGGAGGCCGAACGCGAACTGCCGGGCCGGCTGGTCGGTGTAGGTGGCCAGCTCCTCGAACCAGCGCAGACTCGCCGCCGCCGCCCGCTGCGTGGACCGCACGACGGGGCGCCGCTCGCTCTCGTACGCCGCGAGCGCCGCCGGCAGATCGGGCTGCTCCTCGACGCACGCGGCGAGCGCCAGCGCGTCCTCGACGGCGAGCTTGGTGCCCGAGCCGATGGAGAAGTGCGCGGTGTGGGCGGCGTCGCCGATGAGGACCGTGTTGCCGTGGCTCCAGCGTTCGTTGACGACCGTACGGAACGCGCTCCACGACGACTTGTTGGCCCGCAGCGCCCGGCCGCCGAGCGCGTCGGCGAAGATCTTGGCGCACTGTTCGGTGGACTGCCGCTCGTCCAGCGCGTCGAAACCGGCGGCGCGCCAGACCTCTTCGCGCATCTCGACGATGACGGTGCTGGCGTCGGACGAGAACGGGTAGCCGTGCAGTTGCATCACCCCGTGCTCGGTCTCGGCGATCTCGAAGCGGAACGCGTCGAAGGCGAAGTCGGCGGCGAGCCAGATGTAGCGGCAGCGCTCGGTGCTGACCGTGGGCCGGAAGACATCGGCGTGGGCCTCGCGGGTGGGGCTGTGCACACCGTCGGCGGCGATCACCAGGTCGTGCGTGGCGGCGAGTTCGGCGGCGGGCGGCGCCTCGGTGCGGAAGCGGAGCCGTACGCCCAGGGACACGCAGCGCTCGTGCAGGATTTCCAGGAGCCGGCGGCGCCCGAGGGCGGCGAAGCCGTGGCCGCCGGAGGTCAGGGTGCGGCCCCGGTGGACGATGTCGATGTCGTCCCAGCGCACGAACTCCTGCTGGAGGGCTCGGTGGACGGTGGGGTCGGCGTGCTCGATGCCGCCCAGGGTCTCGTCCGAGAGGACGACCCCGAAGCCGAAGGTGTCGTCGGGGGCGTTGCGTTCCCAGACGGTGATCTCGCGCCGTGGGTCGAGCCGTTTGAGCAGGACCGCCGCGTACAGCCCGCCGGGTCCGCCGCCGATGACCGCGATCCTCAGGGGCTCGATGGGTATCCGTGCGCCGGTCACGGTCAGCGGCCCTGCCACTTGGGGGGACGCTTCTCGGTGAAGGCGGCGTGGAACTCCGCGTAGTCCTCGCCGTTCATGAGCAACGCCTGTGTGGCGGCGTCCAGTTCGACGGACGCGGCGAGCGGCATGTCCAGCTCGGCGGTGAGCAGCGCCTTGGTCTGCGCGTACGCGAGGGCGGGACCGTCGGCGAGATGGCGGGCGAGTTCGGCGGCGCGAGTGTCGGCGGCGCCCTCGTCGGTCAACTCGCTGATGAGGCCGATGCGTTCCGCCTCGGGGGCGCGGACGGGTTCGCCGAGCATCAGCAGCCGGGTGGCGTGTCCGAGCCCGACGACGCGCGGCAGCAGATAGGCCGCGCCCATGTCGCCGCCGGAGAGTCCGACGCGGGTGAACAGGAACGCGAAGCGGGCGGTGGGGTCGGCGACGCGGAAGTCGGCGGCCAGCGCGAGGACGGCGCCGGCGCCGGCGGCGACTCCGTGCACGGCGGCGATCACCGGGAACGGGCATTCGCGGACGGCCCGCACGACCTGCCCGGTCATCCGGTTGAAGTCGAGAAGCTGCGCGGTGTCCATGGCGAGCGTGGCACCGATGATCTCGTCCACGTCGCCGCCCGAGCAGAAGCCGCGCCCCTCGCCCGCCAGTACGAGGGCGCGCACGGACCGCTCCCTGGACAGCTCGGCGAGGAGGTCGCGCAGGTCGGCGTAGGCGCCGAAGGTGAGGGCGTTGAGCTTGTCGGGGCGGGCCAGGGTGACGGTCGCGACGCCGTCCTCGCGCGTCAGCCGCAGATGGCGCCACTCCTCGGTGCGGGGGGTGGAGCCGGAGAACGGGCTCATGGGTGCGGCCTCCTTCAGCTCGATGCTGTGTGCCGGTCACGCTGCGTGTCGGTCGCGCGGGGTACCGGGCCGCCGGGGCGGACCCTCGACAGCAAGGTATCACTCATCCGTGACCGCCGTCACGACTACGCGATACGGAGCGCGGTACCGTAAGCGGGTCCTCGCCAGATCTCACCGGTCCCACCGGGTCCTCACCGGGTCTCACCGGGTCCTCGCCGGGTCTCGCCGGGTCTCGCCGCCACGAGACGCCGAAGGTCCCGGGTGATATGTGGCGGAGGTCCCATTTCCGGCGGTCCGCCGCCCCTTGTGAAGCCGCTTACGCTCCGTAAGGCTGGGCTCAGGCCCAGACCTGTCGAAGCTCGACACCTCGCACGGCCCCGAACGGAATCCCCGCCTTGCTCGAAGCCTCGGACACCGACACCGCCTCCTGGCGCATCACACTGCCGCACAGCGCGGCAGCGGTGCCGATGGCGCGTGCCCTGATCCGTACGGCGCTGGCCGACATCGGCCCCACGGCGGACAGCGACACGGCGGAACTGCTGACGGCGGAGCTGGTCGCCAACGCCGTCGAGCACACCAATCCGGACATCCCCATCGAGCTGGTGCTGGCGCTGCTGCCGACCGGCTGTCAGATCGAGGTCCACGACGGCGACCCGGGCCCGCCCGGCAATCTGTCGGCGTCGACGCCCGGCCACCCGCCCGACCCCTGGCAGGAGCACGGCCGGGGACTGCTGCTGATCCGCACCCTGAGCGCCGACTGCGGCCACCGTCCGACCGAGCAGGGCAAGGCGGTCTGGTTCACGCTGTCGGCGCGCTGAGCCACGGCGGCGCTACGCCGTGGCTGAGGCCGTCGTCGCGTCGGCGGCCAGCGTCGCGACGAGCACGGCCTTGATCGTGTGCAGCCGGTTCTCCGCCTCGTCGAAGACCACCGAGTGCGCGGACTCGAACACCTCGTCGGTCACTTCGAGTTCCGTGAGCCCGTGGCGCTCGTGGATCTCCCACCCGACGACGGTCCCCAGATCGTGGAAGGCCGGCAGACAGTGCAGGAACTTCACGTCCGGATTCCCCGTCGCGCTCAGCACGTCCATCGTCACGCTGTACGGCCCGAGGGCCGCGATGCGCTCGTCCCAGACCTCCTGCGGCTCCCCCATCGACACCCACACGTCGGTGGCCACGAAGTCCGCGCCGCGCACACCCTCGGCGATGGACTCGGTCAGCGTGATACGCGCGCCGCTGACCTCGGCGGACTTACGGGCCAGGGCGACCACGTCGTCCGCCGGCCAGTACGCGCGGGGCGCCACGATCCGTACGTCCATGCCCAGCAGCGCGCCGGTGACGAGATAGGAGTTGCCCATGTTGTAGCGGGCGTCCCCGAGGTAGGCGAAGGCGATCCGGTCCACCTGCTTGTCGGTGTGCTCGGTCATCGTGAGCACGTCGGCGAGCATCTGTGTGGGGTGCCAGTCGGCGGTGAGCCCGTTGAAGACGGGCACACCGGCGTGCGCGGCCAGCTCCTCGACGGTCGACTGCGCGTCACCGCGGAACTCGATGCCGTCGAACATCCGGCCGAGCACCCGCGCGGTGTCCTTGGCGGACTCCTTCTTCCCGATGTGCGAGCCGGCCGGGTCGATGTACGTCGTGGAGGCGCCCTGATCGGCGGCGGCCACCTCGAAGGCGCAGCGCGTGCGCGTCGACGCCTTCTCGAAGATCAGGGCGATGTTCTTGCCCCGCAGGAGCTGGACCTCGTTGCCCGACTTCTTCGCGGCCTTGAGCCCGGCGGCCAGCTCGACCAGCGCGCGGAACTCCTCGGCGGTGAAGTCGAGCTCCTTGAGGAAGTGGCGGCCTGCGAGTTGTATCGCCATGGTGGCTGCTCCTGCGTCGCGAATACGGGACCTGCACGGGGACCTTGGAACTATATACGACCTTACGTATTGATATACAGGGCGCCGGGTGAACAGAACACGGGCGTACGGCAACACGGACCCTGTCGGACCGGTCAGACGGCGTCCCGCTCGATCGGACAGCTCATACAGCGCGGCCCGCCCCGCCCCCGGCCCAGCTCACTGCCCCGGATCTCGATCACCTCGATCCCCTCCTTGCGCAGATAGGTGTTGGTGGTCACGTTGCGCTCGTACGCCACGACCACGCCCGGCTCGACCGCCAGCACGTTGCAGCCGTCGTCCCACTGCTCGCGCTCGGCGGCGTGCACGTCCTGCGTCGCGGTCAGGACCCGGATCCCGTCCAGGCCCAGGGCGGCGGCGATCGCGCGGTGCATGTGCTCCGGCGGATGGTCGGTCACCTTGAGTTCGTTCCCGCCCGCGCCCGGCTCGATGGTGTACGAGCGCAGCATGCCCAGGCCCGCGTACTGGGTGAAGATGTCGCGGTCGACCATCGTCATCACCGTGTCGAGGTGCATGAAAGCGCGCCGCTTGGGCATGTCGAGCGCCACGATCGTGCGGGCCGAACCGGCCTCGAACATCCCGCGCGCCAGCATCTCGACGGCCTGCGGTGTGGTGCGCTCGCTCATCCCGATCAGTACGGCGCCCTCGCCGATGACCAGGACGTCGCCGCCCTCGATGGTGGAGGGATAGTCGTCCTGCCCCTCCGACCAGTGGTGGAAGGGGCCCGCGCCCGGTCCGGTGAACAGCGGATGGTGCTTGTAGATCGCCTCGAAGTGGACGGTCTCGCGCTGTCTGGCCGGCCAGCGCATCGCGTTGATGGACACACCGTCGTAGATCCAGGCGGAGGTGTCGCGGGTGAAGATGTGGTTCGGCAGCGGGTCCAGCAGGAAATCGTCCAGATCCATGACATGGAAGCGGACGGAGGACGGCTCGGCGTGGCTGTCCAGGAACTCCCGCTTGGTCATCCCGCCGACCAGCGCCTCCACGAGATCGTCCGTCGGCAGCGCGTCGAAGACCGCTCTGAGGTGGTCGGTGGCGAGCGGGCCGTACTCCTTCTCGTCGAAGACGCGGTCCAGGACCAGCGCGCGGGCCGTGGGGATGTCCAGGGACTCGCGCAGCAGGTCACCGAAGAGATGGACCTTCACCCCACGGTCGCGCAGGACGTCGGCGAACCCGTCGTGCTCCTCGCGCGCGCGGCGCACCCACAGCACGTCGTCGAAGAGCAACGCGTCCTTGTTGCTGGGGGTGAGCCGCTTCAGCTCCAGGTCGGGGCGGTGCAGTATGACGCGGCGCAGCCGCCCGGTCTCGGAGTCGACATGGAATCCCATGCCCCCATCCTCGCGGATCGGGCACGGTTCACGCGGCGAATGACGCAGAGACCGGGCGGGCGGGACTTTGCAGACACGGCCTAGAGCCGGGGGTCGACCGGCTCCGACTCCAGGGCCAGCACCGCGAACACCGCCTCGTGGACGCGCCACAGCGGCTCGTCGTCCCCCAGCCGGTCCAGCGCCTCCAGCCCGAGCGCGTACTCCCGCAGCGCCAGCGAACGCTTGTGGGTGAGGAACCGGCCGCGAAGACGCTGAAGATTCTCCGGCCGGGTGTACTCGGGGCCGTAGATGATCCGCAGATACTCGCGCCCGCGCACCTTGATGCCCGGCTGGACCAACCGGTTCTTGCCGTCCCGTACGAGCGCCTGGAGCGGCTTGACGACCATGCCCTCGCCGCCGCGCCCGGTCATCTCCAGCCACCAGTCGACCCCGGCCCGTACCGACTCCTCGTCGCCCGTGTCCACGACGAGACGCCGGGTGACCTGGAGCAGACCGGTCGGGTCGTGCTCGGTGAGCCGGTCGAGCCAGGCCAACTGCCGGTCGTGCGGTACGGCGGCCAGGCTGCGGCCCCGCGCGGCGAGGATCTGGAACGGCGCGAGGCGTACGCCAGCCAGGCCCTCCGTCTCCCAGCAATAGCGGCGGTACGCCTGGGTGAACGCCGTCGCGTCGGCGGCCCGGTCCCGCTGGACGGCCAGCAGCGCGCCCACGTCGACGCCCCGGCCCACGGCCGATTCGAGCGCGCTCGTCACGGCCGGGAAGGCGGCGCCCGCCGCCGCGCCGACCGCCGCGTACTGGGTGCGCAGCAGACCGGTGGCCTTCAGCGACCACGGCATCAGCTCGGCGTCGAGCAGCAGCCAGTCCGTGTCCAGCTCGTCCCACAGCCCGGCGGCGCCGATGGCCGTACGCAGCCGGCCCAGGATCTCTTCGGTGACCGCAGGGTCGTCGAAGAAAGGGCGGCCGGTGCGGGTGTGCAGGGCGCCGGTCGGTGCACCGGGGTCGTCGGTGTCGCCGATGCCGAAGCGCTCGCGCGCCACCGACGCGTCGCGGCACACCAGCGCCACCGCGCGCGAGCCCATGTGCTTCTCCTCGCACACGACCTGTGCCACACCGTCGTCGCGGTACTGCGCGAACGCCTCGGCCGGGTGCTCCAGAAAGCCCTCCTCGTGCGACGTCGCCGTGGGCGCCATGGTCGGCGGCAGGTAGGCGAGGAGCCTCGGGTCGACGGCGAAGCGGCTCATGACCTCGAGCGCCGCCGCCGCGTTCTCCTCGCGCACCGTGAGCCGGCCCATGTGCCGGGTCTCCACGACGCGCCGGCCGTGCACGTCGGCGAGGTCGAGCGGGCGGCCCTCACGGCTGCCGGGTGCCTGGACGCTGAGCGGCTTGGTCGGCTCGTACCAGACGCGCTCCGCCGGTACGTCGACCAGCTCGCGCTCGGGCCAGCGCAGCGCCGTCATCCTGCCGCCGAAGACGGCGCCGGTGTCGAGGCAGATGGTGTTGTTGATCCAGGAGGTGCTCGGTACGGGGGTGTGGCCGTACACCACCGCCGCCCGGCCCCGGTAGTCCTCGGCCCACGGGTAGCGGACGGGCAGGCCGAACTCGTCGGTCTCACCGGTCGTGTCCCCGTACAGCGCGTGCGAACGGACCCGGCCCGAGGTGCGGCCGTGGTACTTCTCCGGCAGGCCGGCGTGGCAGACGACCAACTTGCCGCCGTCCAGGACGTAGTGGCTGACGAGTCCGTCGATGAAGGTCCCCACCTGCTCGCTGAAGGCGTCGTCCTCCTTCGCCAACTGCTCGACGGTCTCGGCGAGTCCATGGGTGAGCTGGACTTTTCTGCCCTTGAGCCAGCGGCCGAGCTTGTTCTCGTGGTTGCCCGGCACACACAGCGCGTTGCCCGCTCCGACCATGCGCATCACGCGGCGCAGCACGCCGGGGCTGTCGGGGCCGCGGTCGACCAGGTCGCCGACGAAGACCGCCGTACGGCCTTCGGGGTGCGCGCCGTCGCCGTCCGCGTAACCGAGCTTCGCCAGCAGCGTGTCCAGCTCGGATCGGCAGCCGTGGATGTCACCGATGATGTCGAAGGGGCCGGTGAGGTGGGTGAGGTCGTTGTAGCGGCGTTCGGTGACGACCTCGGCGCGCTCGACCTCCTCCACGCCGCGCAGGATGTGGACCTTGCGGAAGCCTTCGCGTTCGAGTCCGCGCAGCGAACGGCGCAGCTCCCGCTGGTGGCGCTTGATGACATGGCGGGGCAGGTCGGCCCGGTCGGGGCGGGCTGCGTTGCGTTCGGCGCAGACGGCCTCGGGCAGGTCGAGGACGATCGCGATGGGCAGCACGTCGTACTCCCTGGCGAGCCGCACGAGCTGCTTGCGGCTCTCCTGCTGGACGTTGGTGGCGTCGATGACCGTGCGCCGCCCGGCGGCGAGACGCTTGCCCGCGATGTAGTGGAGCAGGTCGAAGGCGTCGCCGCTGGCGCTCTGGTCGTTCTCGTCGTCGGCGACGAGGCCGCGGCAGAAGTCGGAGGAGATGACTTCGGTGGGCTTGAAGTGGGCGCGCGCGAAGGTCGACTTGCCGGAGCCGGTGGCGCCGATCAGGACGACGAGGGAGAGGTCGGTGACGGGGAGGGTGCGGGCGGGCGTGGTCTCGTCCACTGTCTCGTTGCTGCTCATGCGGCCTTCTCCTCCTTCTTCATGTCCGACTTCATGTCCGACCTCATGTCCGACCTCATGTCCGTCGCGGCGACGGTGAACACCGCCATCTGCGTGGGCGGCCCCACCTCGGGGTCGTCCGGCCCCACGGGGGCGTACCGCACGGCGTACCCGAAGCGCGGCGCCACCTTGTCCGCCCAGGCGCGGAACTCCGCGCGCGTCCACTCGAAACGGTGGTCCCGGTGGCGTACGTGCCCGGCGGGCAGGGTCTCCCAGCGGACGTTGTACTCGACGTTCGGCGTCGTCACGACGACGGTCGCCGGCCGGGCCGTACCGAACACCGCGTACTCCAGGGCGGGCAGCCTCGGCAGGTCCACATGCTCGATCACCTCGCTGAGCACGGCGGCGTCGTGGCCCTTGAGCCGTTTGTCGGTGTACGTGAGGGAGCCCTGCATCAGCGTGACGCGCTCCGCCTGGCGCTCGCTCATCCGCTCCACCTTGAGCCGGCGGGCGGCGACGGTGAGCGCGCGTACGGACACGTCGACGCCCACCACCTTGGTGAAGCGCACGTCCTTCAACAGGGCCTGTACGAGCTGCCCCTGGCCGCAGCCCAGGTCGAGCACGCTGCTCGCACCCGCGTCGCGCAGGGCGGTGAGGATCGCGTCGCGGCGCTGCTCGGCGAGCGACACGGTCTTCTCTTCCGGCGTCTCTTCCGGGGCCGGGTCCTCGACGGCGTTGTCGATCGCCTCGACGTCGATGTCGTCGGCCTCGGCGAGCCGGACCAGTTCGAGCCGTTCGTTGGCCTCCCTCGTCAGCCCCCAACGGCGGGACAGATAGCGGCTGGTGATGAGCTGCCGCTCCGGGTGGTCGGCCAGCCAGCCCTCGCCGGCCCGCAGCAGCTTCTCCACCTCGTCGGGCGCGACCCAGTAGTGCTTGGCGTCGTCAAGAACCGGCAGGAGCACGTACAACTGCCGCAGCGCGTCGGCGAGTCGCAGCTCCCCCTCCAGTACGAGCTGTACGTAGCGCGAGTCACCCCACGCGGGGAACGTCTCGTCCAACGCCACCGGCCGCACGTCGACCGTCGTCCAGCCCAGCGGCCCGAAGAGGTCGCGGACCAGCTCCGCACCACCGCGCGCGGGCACGGCGGGCACCTCGATCCGCAGGGGCAGAGGCTCGGCGGCGCGCTCGGGCAGCGCCTTGCACACGCCGCGCAGCGCGCTCTTGAAGACGGTACTCAGGGCGACGGCGAGCAGCGAGGACGCCGCGTACGGACGGTCGTTGACGTACTGCGCGAGCGCCGCGTCGGGCGCGCCACCACGCCCCTTACCCTTGCCGCGCCGGACGAGGGCCACCGGATCGACCTCCAGCAGGAGCGCCGCCGTACAGCGCTCGACGGACGCCTCGGGGTAGAGGACGTGCGCGGTGCCATGGGAGGTGGAGAACGTCTGCGCGTTGTCGGGATGCTTGTGCAGCAGAAATCCGAGGTCGGTCGCGGGACGTTCAGGGGTGCCGGTGGTACTGATCGTAAGGAACACCTGACCGAGTATGGCCCGTTGTACGACCGGCTACGAGGGAGTTTCGGCGCGGCCGGTCCTCGATGGCTCGCCGGTCCGGGGACGGAGTCATCGGGGGCGCGGCAGTCGGCCGGCCGGCGGCTGGGTGACGCCGGGCCCGCCGGTGTGCGGTGTCCGTACGTAGCCTTCGGCCGGCACGGGCAGCGCGTCGACGCAGGTGGTCGAGCAAGCGTTGACCAGCAGCGGCAGGACGTCGGCGCCCGAGGTCCACAGTGAGATCCAGACCTGTCGGAGGTTCACGCCCTCGATCCGCCGATCGCAGACGCCGCACGTACGGATCGCTGTGGCACCCCGTACCCCGGGGTCGAGGTTGTCGAGGTCGAGGTTGCCGAGGTCGACACCTTGGACGCCGGTCGCGGCGGCCGGCAACGACGGAAAATGCGTCCGCGACTTGTAACTGCCGTAGAGGGCACGGGTGCTCACCGTGCTGCGCCGCAGGTTGGGGCACCGGGTGAGTTCGTACGGGAACCAGTGCAGGCGGTAGGAGGTGTACGGGCTGAACTCCTCAAGGCTCTCCATCGCGCCGATCTCCGGTGGAATACGCACCAGGTTGCTGCCGTAGAGCACGAGGTGTTTCACCGAGGTGAGTCTGGCGATGCTCGGCGGGAGCGTGACGACCTGGCGCCGCTGTTCGGCGGTCAGCTCCACCAGCGGCTTGAAGACTTCCCGTTCGTCGGCTGCCGCCTCCTCGACCAGTTCGAGAAGGCGGATCCATCCTGGTGCTGTGGTGTCCTGGCGTTCTGGATGGAAGCGGGTCGGCTGCCGCGGTCCGATGCCGTACTCGATACACCCGCAGAGATCACGGGGCCAACTCCGGCCGCCGGGACCGACGGCGTCGGCCCAGCGGTTGGAGAACACCTGCGGATTCGAATCCTGACTCATCCACGCACAGTAGACGTCACAGGTTGGAAGGCGTAGGTGTGAGGTGAGGCGAGGATCCGGCCCTCGACGCGCTACCCCGCGCTGAGCTGCGACTGGACCTGGGAGGAGAGCAGTTCCAGGTGGTCGAGGTCGTCCAGGTCCAGCATCTGGCAGTAGATGCGGGAGGCGCCGCCCGCTCCGTACTGTCCGATCTTGTCGACGACCTCGGCGGGCGAGCCCGCGAGTCCGTTCGCCTTCAGTTCTTCCACCTCCCGTCCGATGGACGCGGCCCGGCGGGCCACTTCCGCGTCGGTCCTGCCCACGCAGGCGACCAGCGCGGTCGAATACACCAGGTCGTCGGCCTTCCGTCCGGCCTTGACCGCCGCGTCCCGCACACGGCCGAACTGCTTCTCGCTGTCCTCGATCGAGGCGAACGGGATGTTGAACTCGTCCGCGTACTGGGCGGCGAGGCGCGGGGTGCGTTTCGCGCCGTGTCCACCGATCAGCACCGGGACCTTGGACTGGGCCGGCTTGGGCAGCGCGGGTGAGTCGGCCAGTTGGTAGTACGTCCCGTCGTACGAGAACGTCTCGCCCGCCGGCGTGCCCCACAGCCCCGTGACGATGGCCAGTTGCTCCTCGAGGCGGGCGAACTTCTCCTTGGGGAAGGGGATTCCGTACGCCGTGTGCTCCTCCTCGAACCAGCCCGCGCCCAGGCCCAGTTCGACCCGGCCGCCCGACATCTGGTCGACCTGCGCGACTTGGATGGCGAGCACGCCCGGGAGTCGGAAGGTGCCCGCCGTCATCAGGGTGCCGAGCCGGATCCGCTTGGTCTCACGCGCGAGACCGGCAAGCGTGATCCATGCGTCGGTGGGTCCGGGAAGACCGTCGGCGGAACCCATGCGCAGATAGTGGTCGGAGCGGAAAAAGGCGTCGAAGCCAAGGTCTTCCGTCGCCTTGGCGACGGTCAGCAGCGTCTCGTAGCTCGCCCCTTGCTGGGGCTCGGTGAAGATTCGAAGATCCATGCATCCATCCTGCACCTTGGACCGCCCGTCGGCCGCGCCTCCTCGCCGGGCTCTGCGAAATCCCGTTCCCGTCCAGGGCGTGTGGTCACATTCCGTTCACCCCCACTCCTTCTCCTTCTCCTTCTCCGTCTCCCGCACCCGCTGTCGCAGGCGCTCACGCACCTCGTCCTGCGCGGTGAGTCTGCGCAGCATGCCGAGCACCCGGTCGTTCGACTCGTCCGCCGCGTCGATGGCCTCGATGCACTGCCAGTACAACCCCTCCTCGTCCGTCCCGCACGCCACCGAGACCAGCGCGATCCCCACCTCGCCGAGCAGCACACCGAGCCCGGTCAGCGCGCCGCGCGTGTCCGTCACCGTCGAGAGCCGTGCCGCCCGTATCCCCCCGGCGCGCAACGAGGGATGATCGGGCGACGCGCCTCCCCGAGCGCCCGTTTCAGCGAGACCCCTTGCCTCCGTCCTCAGCTCCTGCGGTCCGTGCAGGGCCAGTTGGTCCCCGATCGCCTGGGCGAGAGCCTGTGCCTGCCACGCCTCCGCCACCACGTCCAGCGCCGCGCCGCTCCCGGCCAAGGCAACCCGGCCGGCTCCGATGAGCCTTTCCGCGTCCATTCGGCATCCCCGTCTCCGTCTGTCCGTCCGTCCGTCTGGCTGTTCGTCTGGCTGTTCGTCTGCCACTTCGCCGTTCGTCTGTCCCCGTCTGTCGAGCACCTTGCTCACTTACTTCATTACCCAGAGTGAGGTGTCGGCAACAGAAAGAACAGAGGAATTCGGAAATCTGTGGACAGGAAGCCAGTTGTGGATAACTCGCTCACTCCGCAGAGTGACGAATCAGTCCAACGTGGACGTACGGTCGCCGCTCGGCGGGAAGCGCAGTTCGTTCCGGTCGATCTTCTCGGAGAGCGCGGTGAGCGCGTCGATCCCCAACACGTCGCAGAACTGGAGCAGATACGCCAGCACATCCGCGACCTCGTCCCGCACGCGGTGCGCCGACCCGGGGTCGTCCATCACCCGTGCCGACTGCTCGGGCGTCAACCACTGGAAGATCTCCAGCAGTTCGGACGCCTCGACGCTCAGCGCCGCGGCCAGGTTCTTCGGCGTGTGGTACGGCTCCCACTCCCGTGCCGCCGCGAACTCCACCAGCCTGCGCTGCAATCCCTGTACATCCGGTTCCGTCACGGGTCCAGATCTATCAGGTCTGCGGGATTTCCCCTCACGGCTGCTGAACGGCCGCCGCCGCGATCCCTTCGACCTCGGTGCCGACCGGCGCGAGCAGGAAGACGTTGCGGTCGACCCGGTGCATGCCGCTGCCGAGCCCGAAGACCACCCCGCTGCTGAAGTCCAGGATGCGTTTGGCCACGTCCGTGTCGGCGCCGGTCAGGTCGAGGAGCACCGGGATCCTCGCGATCAGATGCTCCGCGACATCACGCGCGTCGGCGAAGACCCGCACCCGCAGCACGACGAATCGCCGCTGTTCGGCTGCGTAGTCCTCCGGGATCGTCCGGTGGTCGACGCGCGAGGGCCACTCGTTGCGGCCGCGCAGCGGGACGACCTGGGCCAGACCCTCCCACTGCTCGTCGGTGGCGTCGTACCTGTCGTAACCGCCGTATCTGCTCACCGGATCACCCCTCTCGCGCACTGTGTCATCATGCGCCCATCCTCCCGCTCCTCACCCGTTCGGCCCAACAGCGACACGGGCCGGTCACGGGGAAGTCTGGGCACGACCCACTTCGGCCGACCCGCTTCGGCCGACCCACTTCGGCCGACCCACTCCGGTCAGGTGGCGATGTACGCGGCGAGGTGTTCGCCGGTGAGGGTGGAGCGGTCCGCGACCAGGTCGGCGGGGGTGCCCTCGAACACGATCCGGCCGCCGTCGTGTCCGGCGCCGGGGCCGAGGTCGATGATCCAGTCGGCGTGTGCCATGACCGCCTGGTGGTGCTCGATGACGATGACCGACTTGCCGGAGTCGACCAACCGGTCGAGCAGGCCGAGCAGTTGCTCGACATCGGCGAGGTGAAGACCGGTGGTGGGCTCGTCAAGGACATAGACGCCGCCCTTGTCCCCCATGTGCGTGGCCAGCTTGAGCCGTTGCCGCTCGCCGCCGGACAGCGTGGTGAGCGGCTGCCCGATGGTGAGATAGCCGAGCCCGACGTCCGCGAGCCGGTCGAGAACGCGGTGCGCGGCCGGTGTGGCCGCCTCGCCGCCGCCGAAGAACTCCTCCGCCTCGGCCACCGACATCGCGAGCACTTCGCTGATGTCCCGGCCGCCGAGGTGATGGTCGAGGACCGACGCCTGGAACCGCTTGCCCTCGCACTCCTCGCAGACGGTGGCGACCCCGGCCATCATCGCCAGGTCGGTATAGATGACACCGGCGCCGTTGCAGTTGGGGCAGGCGCCCTCGGAGTTGGGGCTGAACAGCGCCGGCTTCACGCCGTTGGCCTTGGCGAACGCTTTGCGGATCGGCTCGAGCAGTCCGGTGTACGTCGCCGGGTTGCTGCGCCGCGAACCGCGGATCGCGCCCTGCCCGATCGCCACCACATCCGCACCGGCCGACGACCCCTTGCCCAGCGATCCGTGCACGAGGGAGCTTTTGCCGGAACCGGCGACACCGGTGATGACGGTGAGCACCCCGAGCGGGATGTCGACGTCGACGCCGCGCAGGTTGTGCGTCGTCGCGCCGCGGATCTCCAGCGCCCCGGTGGGCTCGCGCACCGTCGCCTTGAGAACGGCCCGGTCGTCGAAGTGGCGGCCGGTGAGGGTCCCGCCGACCCGCAGCCCCTCCACGGTGCCCTCGAAACAGACCGTGCCGCCCGCCGTACCGGCGCCGGGGCCCAGGTCCACGACGTGGTCGGCGATGGCGATCGTCTCCGGCTTGTGTTCCACGACGAGCACCGTGTTGCCCTTGTCCCGCAGTCGCAGCAGCAGATCGTTCATCCGCTGGATGTCATGGGGGTGCAGGCCGACCGTGGGCTCGTCGAAGACGTACGTGACGTCGGTGAGCGAGGAGCCGAGATGGCGGATCATCTTGACGCGCTGCGCCTCGCCGCCCGACAGCGTGCCCGACGCACGGTCCAGGCCGAGATAGCCGAGTCCGATCTCCACGAACGAGTCGAGGGTCCCGCCCAGCGAGTCGAGCAGCGGCGCGACCGACGGTTCGTCCAGCGCGCGCACCCAGTCGGCGAGGTCGCTGATCTGCATCGCGCAGGCGTCGGCGATGCTGATGCCCTTGATCTTCGAGGATCGGGCCTCCTGGCTGAGCCGGGTGCCGTCGCACTCGGGGCAGGTGGTGAAGGTGACCGCCCGGTCCACGAACTCGCGGATGTGCGGCTGCATCGCCTCCCTGTCCTTGGACAGGAAGGACTTCTGGATCTTGGGGATCAGTCCCTCGAAGGTGAGGTTCACCCCCTCGACCTTGACCTTGGTCGGCTCCCGGTGGAGGAAGTCCCGCATCTCCTGCTTCGTGAACTTACGGATCGGCTTGTGCGGGTCGAGGAGGCCCGACTCGGCGTAGACGCGCACGGTGAAGAAGCTGTCGGACTTCCAGCCGGGGATGGTGAACGCGCCCTCGGCGAGCGACTTCGAGTCGTCGTAGAGCTGCGTGAGGTCGATGTCCGAGACCGTGCCCCGGCCCTCGCAGCGCGGGCACATGCCCCCGGTGCGGCTGAACGTCTGCTTCACGGCCTTGCGGGCGCCGCGCTCGACCGTGATCGCACCGCTCGCCCGCACGGAGGCGACGTTGAAGGCGAACGCGCCGGGCGAGCCGATGTGCGGCGTGCCGAGCCGGCTGAACAGGATGCGCAGCATCGCGTTGGCGTCGGTGGCGGTGCCGACCGTGGAGCGGGGGTCGGCGCCCATCCGCTGCTGATCGACGATGATCGCGGTCGTCAGCCCTTCGAGTACGTCGACCTCGGGCCGCGCCAGCGTCGGCATGAAGCCCTGGACGAAGGTGCTGTACGTCTCGTTGATCAACCGCTGGGACTCGGCGGCGACCGTGCCGAACACCAGCGAGCTCTTGCCCGAGCCGGAGACGCCGGTGAACACCGTGAGCTGGCGTTTGGGGATCTCGACGCTGACGTCCTTGAGGTTGTTCACACGCGCGCCGTGCACGCGGATCAGATCATGGCTGCCGGCGGCGCCCCGCGCGGGCGAGCGCGTGTCCGTCCTCGTGGCCTTACGCATCGTGACTCCATCTGTGAGACGGGGCCGCCTTCGCGGCCTCCATGACAGTCACGCTAATGGGGCGCGGTGACGGACGCTTCTCCATATCTGATCGGTACGTCGCGACGGGCGGACCGGGCGTACGGTACGGGTGCTGACCAGCGCCTTTCCTACGTACGGCCGTGGGCCAGGCCCCCCGGTAGCCGGGGTGGCGCGGCGTCCGGCCCAGCTCCGTCCGGGCCCGCTCGTTGGAGATCCGTACGTCGACGCGGGTCATCACCTCGCCCCGCGTCGCCCCGCTCCAGCGCGGCGACGGTCGGTAGCGCCTCGGGCTCGCTCCCAGGAGGCCGGTACGCGGGCCCGGGGACCCGGCCGTGCGGCACGGCGTTCGCGGCGCGTTGACGGGGTGGCCCGAGCTTCGTCGGGCCACCCCACCCGCGTCAGCACATCTTCTGGCTCGCCGCTTGGCCCGCGAGCGGGTCGCCCGCCCTGCGGAGGGAGCCGACCGCTGCCGTGCAGTCCTTCACCGTGTCCGCGGCCCCCGACCAGAATTCCTGGCCGTTATGGTCGGTCCACGCCTGCCCGCCGAAGAAGTCGTCCTGGCTGTAGCTGTAGACGGCGACGCTCACGTCGTAATCCTTGTTGGTTTTGCGGAATGAATCCCAGACCCAGAGATAGCCGTAATTCTCGTTGCAGGTCTTCGAGTAGAACTGCTTGACCGAAGCGATGTGCGCTCCGGCCCTGTCGATGTACGCTGTCTTTCCGACCTGGTACGCGTCGGCACAGACTCCCGCCACCCGCGCTTTCGCGCTCGCCGGGTTTCCCGCTTCGCTCGGGGCGGTCGACTTCGCCGATTTGGACGACTTCGACGGGGCCGGTGCCGGACCGTCGCCCGCGACCGCCGCGCCCGCCGGGACCAGGGCGAATGCGCAGGCCGCAGCCACGACCGCGCGCTTGGTGTAGCGCATAGGAACACCTTTCTCTGAGCACGAGGGCGCAGTAAACCTACGGGCCCGCCAATGGCGGCCTGCCGCTCGGTTATCGGGCCCGTGCTGTCTGCTGGAATTTCATCCGAACACCTAGGCAGACACGGGATCTTCCCGGAGGGTTGCACGACTCGGCGAGTTTAATTTCGGGCAGGTAAACGGAATTCCTGCCTCGGCTCCTTTTCGATCTCTGGAGAGATATGACGACCGACAACGACGCGTCCACCGGCAGCCGGCGCAGGCCGTGGCACGAACTTCCCCGCTCCGTGCGCCGTGGCATCGAGGACGTGCTCGGCGCGACGGTGGCGGCGGCCACGAGCCAGAAGGGCGGGTTCTCCGACGGGCTCGCGGCGCGGCTGCGACTGGCCGACGGGCGAAGGGCGTTCGCCAAGGCGGTCGATGCCGACGCCGCTCCCGCCATCGCGGCGTTCCACCGTCGCGAGGGCGCGGTGAACGGCGCGCTGCCGCCCGGGGTCCCCGTACCGAGGCTTCTGGGGTCGTACGACGATCAGGGGTGGGTGGCGCTCGTCTTCGAGGACGTGGACGGGGCGCTGCCCGTACAGCCGTGGCGCGAGGACGAGTTGGCGCGGGTGCTCGACGCGATGACCGGTCTGGCGCGGCGGCTGACGCCCGCGCCGCGCCTCGACTCGGGCGACGTGTCACCCCGGTTGGGCGGTTGGGCACGGCTGGCGGACAGTCCCCGGTCGCTCGCCAAGCTGGGTGTGATCGCGCCGGACGCCGCGCGTGCGTTGGACCGGCACCTCGCCCTTGAGGCGCTGTTGCCGGAGGCGACGGCCGGGGAGACGTTGACGCACGGGGATCTGTATCCGTTCAACGTCCTGCTCACCGGCGAGCGTGTGGTGGTCGTGGACTGGCCGCACGCGTGGACCGGGCCCGCGTACGCGGATCTGGTGATGCTGCTCGGGAGTGTGGCCCTCAGTGGGCTCGACCCGGAGCCGTACGCCGCGCGTCATCCGCTGCTGAGCGGTGTCGAGCGGGAGGCGGTGGACGTGCTCATCTCGGCGCAGGCGGGGTTTCTGCTGGCGGCGGCGTGCTCGATGGACTCGGCGGACGCGGGTACGGATCCGCGGCTGGAGGCGATGATGACGGGGCTGGGGCGGGCGTCCGTGCGGTGGCTGTCGTCTCGGTGGAACGGAGTTGGCCGGGGCCGAGTTGGCCTGGGCTGAGTTGATCGGGGCTGAGTTGGCCGGGCCCGTCCGGCGGCCGGTTCGTGAGCGGACGCCGGACGGGCCGAATCGCGCGGTCAGGCTCCCGTCGACGTCTTCTCGTACGACGGTTCCGCGGCAGCGCCCGCAGGCTCGGTCTGCTGCGGCGTGGGGCCGCCCTCGCTCAGGCCGAACCGTCCGTGGAACGTGCGCAGGAAGCCCGGCGCGTACCAGGCCGAGCGGCCGAGCAGACGCATCGCGGCCGGTACGAGTACGCCGCGTACGGCGACGGCGTCGATGAGGATGGCCAGTCCACTGCCCAGGCCGAACATCTGCATGAAGCTGATCTCGGACGTGCCGAAGGCGAAGAAGCTCACGGCGAGCAGACAGGCCGCCGCGGTGACGATGCCTCCCGTATGCCCGAGTCCGTTGGCCACCGACGACTCGTTGTCCTCGCCCAGGTCGTGGAGTTCCTTGATCCGGCTGGTGACGAACACCTCGTAGTCCATGGACAGACCGAAGGCGATGCAGAACATCAGCACCGTCATCGACACCTCCATCGGCTGCGCCGTGAAGCCGAGCAGGGAGGAGAAGTGGCCGTCCTGGAAGATCCAGGTCATGACGCCGAGGGTGGCGCCCAGGCTGATCAAGTTGAGGACCAGGGCGCGCAGCGGCTGTACGACGCTGCCGGTGAACAGGAAGAGCAGGACGAAGGTGGTGAGGACGATCAGGGCCACGGCGAGCGGCAGCCGGTCGCCGATGGACTCCTTGGAGTCGACCAGTTCGGCGTCGACCCCGCCCACCAAGGGGTGCGACCCGGCGGGCGGGCTCAGCGCCCGGACGTCACCGACCAGGTCCTGCGCCTCGTCCGACCTCGGCGGCAGGGAGCTGACCACGCTGATCCGCTGCGCGTCGGGCTTGCCGAGGGCGGCGCTGCCGGGGCCGGCCGCCGCCGCGAGCTTGCCGTCGGCATACGTGCCCGCGCTGGTCTCGACGCGCACCACGCCCTTCAGCGCGGCCAGTTCGCCCGCGTACGCCCCCAAGGGGGCCTCGCCCACGCGCTGGTCGATGACGATGTGCAGGGCGGCGTCGTCGCTGCCGTTGAAGTTCTCCCGTAGTGCCGTGGACACCTGGCGACTCTCGGCGCCTTCGGGCAGTACGCGTTCGTCAGGCGTGCCGAAGGTGATCCCCAGCAGGGGGCTCGCCGCCAGCAGCATGACCGCGAGCACGGGCAGCGCGGTGAGCGCGGGGCGCCGCATGACGGTGCGCGCCAGCCGTCCCCACAGGGAGGTGCGGGCGTCGGTGCGCCCGGTCTTGGCCCATGGCAGCTTCCCGCTGTTGACCCGGTGGCCGAGGACGACGAACAGGGCGGGCATCACGAACAGGGTGCCGATGGCCGCGACGGCGACGACCCCGACGCCCGCGTAGCCGAAGGAGCTGAGGAAGTACTGGGGGAACACCAGGAGCGCCGCGAGGGCGGCGGCCACGGTCGCGGCGGAGAACGCGACCGTACGGCCCGCGGTGTTGACGGTGCGGCGAACGGCGTCGTCCACGCTCGCCCCGGTCGCCAACTGTTCCCTGAAACGGCTGATCATCAGCAGCGCGTAGTCGATGCCAAGTCCCAGGCCCAGGGCCGTGGTGAGGTTGGTCGCGGAGTTGGAGACGTCGGTGACGCTGCCGAGGAACGAGAGCTGGGCGAACGAGCCGAGGATCGCGATGACGGCGATGGCGAGCGGCAGCAGGGCGGCGACC
Source organism: Streptomyces sp. NBC_01506 (assembly GCF_045040295.1). Taxonomy (NCBI): domain Bacteria; kingdom Bacillati; phylum Actinomycetota; class Actinomycetes; order Kitasatosporales; family Streptomycetaceae; genus Streptomyces; species Streptomyces sp. NBC_01506. Next base: position 1,888,205 of record NZ_CP109422.1, read on the forward strand.
ACGCTGCCGAAGACGAACAGCAGCAGGATGAGGGTCAGCGGGATCGCGATGGCCTCGGCCAGGATCAGATCGTCGACCACCTGTGTCGACATGTCACTGCCCACGGCGGCGCTGCCTCCGGCCTGGACCGTGAGCGCGTCCTCGTAGGGGCCGTTGTAGGCGTCGAGGAGTTCCGTGGTGTGCTTCTGCGCTTGCGTCTCGTCGCCCTTGACGTGGGCGAGGATCATGGCCTCGCGGCCGTCGCGGGAGCGGAGGTCGGCGCTGTCGGTGTCCCAGTACGAGACGACGTTGGCGAGCGTCTTCTCGTCCTTGAGGTCGGCCACCAGAGCCCGGCCGCTCCGCTCTGCGGCCGGTGTGTCGACGCGGCCTTCGGTGGCACGGACGAGCAGAACGAGATTCGTCTCGCCGCCGAACTTCTTGTCGATGACCTCACTGGCTTTGGTGGACTGTGATGCCGGGTCGGCGAAGCCGCCTCCCAGCAGCTTGCCGAATGCGCCGGCGCCCGCGACACCCATGAGGGCCACCGCCACGACGGCGACGACGAGTACGAGCCGGGCCCGGCGAATCGCCAGTTCGGCTATGCGTTCGAACACGCATGATCTCCTTTGCTTCCTTGCACGGAAACGACGTGAAGCGGCCGTGCGCGTGTGTGCCGCGCATGAGGGGGCCGGCGCAGGGCTCGACGGAGGCTTCTCACCCCGTCGGAGCCCGGTCGGTGCGGTGTCGGTATCGATGTCGGTATCGGTGTCGCACTCTTCGTCGCCGCGATGAAGGTAAGCGGGGCCACCCAAGGTTTGGCAGTGCGAGATTTATCTGACACTGTTCACATTCCCGATGTCCGTCGTACGGTGAGTGCATGCCCGCAGACGAACACGCAGCCGCCCGGCCCTCATTGCGCGAACGGCGCCGGGCCGTGGCCACCCAGGAGATAGTGGACGCCGCCGAGATCCAGCTCGGCGAGGACGGGCCGGCGGCCCTGTCCCTGCGGGCGGTCGCCCGCAGCCTCGACATGACCGTCCAGGCGCTCTACCACTACTTTCCGAGCCGCGACGCCCTCGTCACGGCGCTCGTCGCCAAGGCGTACGACGACCTGGCCGCCGCGGTGCAGACGGCCGTGGACACCGCGTCCGGCGGTTCGGAGCTACCGCGCCTGGTGATCGCGGCCGAGGGGTACCGCCGCTGGGGCATCTCCCAGCCCGAGCGCTTCCAACTCCTTTACGGAACACCGCTGCGGTACTACGCGGCACCGGTCGAGGGCCCGACCACCCAGGCGGTGCGGCGGATGGGCGCGCTGTTCGAGCGCGAGATGTTCGACGGGTTCACCGAGGATCAACTCGCCGCTGCCGACGTCCCCGCGCTGTCGCCCGCGTTGCGGACCTATTTGGAGAACCTGCCGCCGAGCGGTCTGGGAAATCTGCCGGCCCCCGCCGCCGCCCTCTTCCTGGGCGCGTGGGGGCACATGCACGGTCTCGTCGTCCTGGAGGTGTTCGGGCACACCGGGTACCTCGGTGAGCATCAGGCCGAGATCTTCCGCGTGACGATGCGGAACATGACCGCGGACATCCACCGCCGGATCGCCGGGCAGGCGTAGGCACGCCACGTCCTGCCGGACGCGCCGCGTCGGACGGGCCACGCGTCCGGTCCGTGAGATACGTGTGCACGGAATCGAATGTGGGCGCTAGTCTCGCCGCCATGTCCGCACCCGCCCGTCTCCTGTGTCTCGCGTGCTTCGCGAACTCGGTGTGGTGCGTCGACGACAACCTCTGTTGTTCCTGAGTCGGGCCCCCGCGCCCAAACCTCCGCGCCCTGCCGCCGACCACCGACTCCGGAGAACAGTCGTGACCACCACCGCTCCCCCGCGCCGGGCCAACCCCGCCGCGCTGCTCACCCCCTCCCCGACCTCCGCGCCCGCCCCCGAGGCCGAACCCGCGCCCCCGGTACGGCGGGTGCCGCTCGCGATATCCGGGCTGCTCGCCGTCGCGCTGACCGCGTACGTGTGGTCGACGCACGGCGCCAAGCCCGGCTCGCTCCTGCTGCTCGGGCTCGGTCTGGGCCTGGCACTCTTCCACTCGCGGTTCGGATTCACCTCCGCCTGGCGGCAGTTGGTCGCCGTCGGCAACGGGCAGGGGCTGCGCGCCCACGCCTTGCTGCTGGGCACCACCGCCACTCTCTTCGCGCTGATCATCGGCAGCGGCACCGGACTGTTCGGGTCCGTGCCCGCGCCGTCGGCGGGGCCGCTCGGTGTCGGGCTGCTCGTCGGGGCGTTCGTCTTCGCGGTCGGTATGCAGCTCGGCGGCGCGTGCGCGTCCGGCACGCTGTTCGCCGTGGGCTCCGGGCAGTCGTCCATCGTGCTCACGCTCGGCGGCTTCATCGTCGGATCGACCCTCGCCGCCTGGCAGTTCGACCTCTGGAAGGACCTGCCCGCGCTTGATCCGGTCCTGCTGTCCGACCACGTCGGCTGGTTCGGTTCGTGGGCGGTGACCATCGCCGTACTGGGCCTCATCGTGCTGGTGAGCCGCCGCGTACAGGCGCGCCGCAACCCGCCGCCGATCAGCACCCCGCCCAGCGCCAGGGGCGCGGCCCGTGTGCTGCGCGGCTCGTGGCCGCTGGCCGCCGGCGCGCTGGCGCTGGCCGTGCTGGGCGCCGGTGTGCTGCTGGTGTCCGGCGGACCTTGGGGTGTCACGAGCGCGTTCAGCCTGTGGGGATCGCGGGTCGTCGACGCGCTCGGCGGCAACCCCGGCAACTGGTCGTTCTGGCAGCAGCCGGGCAACGCGGAGATGTTCGCGGGGCCCGTACTGAAGGACAAGAACAGCCTCACCGACATCGGCATCATGATCGGCGCCGCGGTCGCCGCCTCGCTCGGCGGCACCTGGGCGCTGCACCGGGGCATCCCCGGCCGCACCGCCGTGGCCGCGGTGCTCGGCGGGGTACTGATGGGGATCGGCGCGCGGCTGGCGGGCGGCTGCAACATCGGCGCGTACCTCGCGGGCATCGCGTCGGGCAGTCTGCACGGCTGGATCTGGGGCGCGACCGCCCTGCTCGGGACCTGGGCGGGGATACGGCTGCGCCCGCTGTTCGCGCTGGGCAACCCCAAGCCGGGGGACGGGATCTGCTGAGCGGGGTGACCTCACGCCGTAGGGTGATCCGGTGGTCATCGAACAGGACGTGAAGCTCGGCGACGGACGCACGCTGCGGACGTACGACAGCGGGGGCGGCGACTCGGACGAACTGACCGTCGTCTGGCATCACGGCTCGCCGCAGACCGGCGTCCCGCTGGAGCCGTTGCTCGCCGCGGCGGCGGCGCGCGGCATCCGGCTGGTGACGTACGGCCGCCCCGGTTACGGAGGTTCGAGCCCGCTGCCGGGCCGGAACGTGGCGTCGGCCGCGGCCGACGTGGAGCGGATCGCGGACGCGCTCGGCGTCGGGTCGTTCGCGACGATGGGGGCGTCCGGCGGGGGTCCGCACGCGCTGGCGTGCGCCGCGCTGCTGCCGGAGCGGGTGACGGGTGCCGTCTGTCTGGCGGGCATCGCGCCGTACACACGGGACTTCGACTGGTACGAGGGGATGGAGGCGCCCGGCGGTCTGCGGGCCGCAGCCGACGGGCGCGAGGCGCGCGAACTGTACGCGGCGACCGACGAGTTCGACCCCGCGAGCTTCATCCCCGCCGACTTCGCGGCGCTGGCGGGCACGTGGTCGTCGCTGGGGGCCGACGCGGTGAAGGCGGGGCAGGCCGGTCCCGGCGGGCTGATCGACGACGACGTCGCCTTCGCCACCGCGTGGGGCTTCGACCTGGCGGAGGTCGCCGCGCCCGTACTGCTCGTGCAGGGCAGCCGCGACCGCGTCGTACCGCCGTCGCACGCGGGGTCGATGCTCGCCGCGCTCCCCTCGGCCGAGCTGTGGGTACGGCCCGAGGACGGGCACGTCTCGGTGCTCGACGCGTGTCCGGTGGCGATGGACTGGCTGCTGGCACGGGGATAGCACCTCGCTATATGCGCTTGCGGTTATATAGCCGTGTGGGTATGGTCGGGATATGCCCATACCGTTCGACGTGCTCGCGGAGCCGAGCAGGCGCAAGATCCTCGATCTGCTCCTGGAGCGTCCGCATCTGGTCGGTGAGCTGACCGACCGGCTCGGCCTGAGCCAGCCGGGCACCTCGAAGCATCTGCGGGTGCTGAGGGACGCCGGGCTCGTACGGGTCAGGCAGGACGCCCAGCGCCGCTGGTACGAACTGACCCCGGAACCGCTCGCCGAGCTCGACGCCTGGCTCGCGCACTACCGGCATCTGTGGACCGGCCGCCTCGACGCGCTCGAGCAGCATCTCGAACGGCATCTCGACGTGACGGAGGACGATTCCTCATGACTGACGACCAGAACTTCTCCTCGTCCCTGTCCGCCGAGCACCACGGGCGGTCCGAGCTGCGCATGGAGCGCCGGCTCGCGCATCCGCCGCAGCGGGTCTGGGACGCGATCACACAGCCCGCGCAGCTCGCCGAGTGGTTCCCCTCCGAGGTGAGCGTGGATCTACGGCCGGGCGGCGAGATCGGCTTCCACTTCCCCGGCGACCCGGGCCCCGGCATGACCGGGCGGGTCACCGACGCCGAGGAGCCGCGCCTGTTCGCCTTCACCTGGGGCGAGGACCATCTGCGCTGGGAGATCGCACCGGACGGGGACGGCTCGCGGCTCATCCTCGTGCACACCTTCGGCGACCGGTTCGGGGCGGCGAGCTTCGCGTCCGGCTGGCAGATCTGCGTCATCGCGCTGGGACAACTGCTGGCGGGCGGCCCCGTCGATGTCGAGCGGGACACGCGCGGGAGGCTGCACGAGGCGTATCTGGCGCGGTTCGACGAGCTGACGCGGGGCCGGGTCGAGGAGACGGACGACGGCGGACGGCGGGTCCGGTTCGAGCGTCAGCTCGTACGGCCCGCCGGGGCGGTCTGGGACCGACTCACGGGCGGGGAGGAGCCGTTGGCGGGCTCGCCGGTGCCGGAGGGCTTCACGGCCGACAAGGTACCGGTGGGGCCGGTGACGGAGGTACGGGCACCGGAACTCCTCGCGTACGCCTGGCATCCCGACGGCGAGGTCCGCTGGGAGCTGCGCACCGGGACGGGGCACGGGCCCCGGCTGGTGCTCACCCAGAGCGGCCCGCGCGACTTCGACGCGGACGCGGCGCTGGTGGTGTGGCGGGAGCGGGTGGCCGACCTGGCGGCGCGGCTGCTCCAGGAGTAGAGGGATACGCAAGCCGGTCGGGCGCTTGGGGGCAAAGCACCGCAAATCCGTCCATGTTTGAGAACACGGCCCGCTTCGTGGTCCGTCTCAGCCCGAAAGGCCGGGCGGGCTGTCGCGTCAGCGACAGCCCGCCCGGCCTTGGGGACAGGCGCCGGTTCCGATCAGTACGGGCCGTTCACGTTGTCGATCGAGCCGTAGCGGTCGGCCGCGTAGTTGCAGGCCGCCACGATGTTGGCGACCGGGTCGTAGCTGTCGGTCGACGTGCCGGGCACGTGGTACGCCTCGAAGGTCGGGTCGATGACCTGGAGCAGGCCCTTCGACGGGATGCCGGCCGCGGCGTTGGAGTCCCAGTTGTTGATGGCCTGCGGGTTGCCCGCGGACTCGCGCATGATGTTGCGGTGGATGCCGTCGTACGAACCGGGGATGCCGTTCTGCGCCATGACGTCCAGCGCCTCGCGGATCCAGCCGTCCAGGTCGTTCGTGTACGACTTGGCGGCCGTCTGCACGGCTTCGGTGGACTTGGCGGCCGACGCGTTCTCGGTCGACGCGGTCGGGGCGGCCTTGGGCGCCCCCGCGAGCTTCAGCTTCAGCCCGGGGCGGATCAGCGACGGGTCGTCGCCGACGGCGCTGCGGTTGTTCTTGTACAGCGCTTCCCAGCCGCCGCTCACGGAACGGGCGTCCGCGATCTTGGCCAGTGATTCGCCCTTCACGACGGTGTGGGTCACCGTCTTGACGGCGTCGACGGCCGTCGGGGCCGTGACCGCGTGCTGCGGGGCGGGCGCGGCGCCCGCCGTGGTGGCGGTCACCAGGGGCAGGGCGAGTGCGGCACCGCCCGTGCCGACCGCGATGAGGCGGCGGGCGAGCGGGCTGGTGCGGGAACGGCGGTGCTTACCCTCTGCGGGCATGACGAAATCCTCTCCGTCGCCTACGAGGTGAGCTGTCGGGTTCGGGCGGGAGATGCCCGGCCGCGCTGTGGGCGCGACTTCACCCCAAGCCGGTCCGGCAATGCCGGATCGGCGACTTACCTGGGTCCCCCGCTCCTGCCGTACGTGAGTGGGTGAGTGCGGTTTCCGGACAGCGGCAGGATTCGGCGTTCCGCCCGGAATAACGAGAACGTAAGCGAGAACGTCCGGGCGAAACAAGTCCTGAATTCACCACGCCCTGCCATTCGCCGATCCGGCGGGCGGGCAATTCGAATTCCCGCCCGGCGGTACAAGCCTCAACTTTCCTTTCCCACACGGGAAGTGGGCGGCGGGGCAGGAGAGGCGAGTCGCCGCGCTTGTGACACACATCACTGGGGATCGACGCAACCGCCCGACGACAACACCGCCCAGAAACGGACAAGTTAGTCGCTGAATACACATAACACCCTGCCCCACAAAGCGGACAAAAGAGAATTCTCCCCCAGTTAGTGGATGTGCGAAAAGCGCCTTCCGTACGGCTCCCCTCACAGAGCCGTACGGAAGGCGGTCCAGCGGGCTCTCGCCCGGTCGACGGTGTGTCAGTCGGCCACCCGCGAAGTGCCGGGGCCGCCCGTGATCACAAAGCTCGATCCCGGCTCGACCAGGACGTCTCCCTCGGCCGAGTTGGTGATGGTGACGTTCGTCAGCGTCGCGTTGCCGCGGGCGCCGCCCATCGCGAGGATGCCGGAGCCGTTGTTGGACTTGTCGATCGACACGTCGCTGATCTCGACGTCCGGTACGTTGCCGCCGCCGTTCTTGAACTGAATGCCGTCATACGTGGAGTCGGAGATCTCGGTGTCCCTGATCTTCACCCCGGTGATGTCCCGGCTCGCCGGGAAGATCGTGATCGCGCCGAACTCCTGGTCCTCGTTCCAGAATGCGCCGCCCGTGCGGTGGAGCGCGTTACCGGTGAGCACGGTCTCGCCCGAGAACGGCAGCGGGTCGTGATCGGTCGCCAGCATGATTCCCGGGTAGTTGGCCGTGTCGGCGATCAGATTGTTCCGTACCGTGTTCCCGTAACCGCCGTATATCGCGACGCCGTTCGCCCGCCAGGGCAACTGAATCGTGTTGTTGGTGAACGAGTTGTCGTGCGCGATGTCCACCGCCGGGTCCTTGACATAGCGATTGGCCCAGACGGCGAGTGAATCGTCGCCGGTGGTGCGGAATGAGGAATTGTCGACCTGTGAATTGCGGGTGCCGTTGGTGAAGTTGATGCCGTCTGCGTACGTGTTGCGGATCCGCATCCCGCTGAACTCGAGCCCGTCGGCGGGACCCCAGAGCGCCGGGATGTTGTCGTAGTCCCGGCCGACCCACACACCCACGTTGGCGTGCTCGATCCATACGTTGGAGATCTTGGTGTTCTGCCCGAAGCGGCCGTTGAGGCCCACCCCGCCCTCGGCTCCCCCGCCGCCGCGGATCCGGCCGGAGCCGAAGATCGCGATGTCGGAGATCTGGGTGTTGTCGTCGATGTCGAAGCCGAAGTTGCCCTCGTGCGGGTGGTTGATCCCGCCCGCGTTCTGCGGCTCGGTGAGCGTGTAGAGCTGGGAGTGCCACATGCCGGCGCCGCGGACCGAGACGTCGCTGATCCCGATCTGGTTGTACTGGCCCTGATTCTGCGGGTCGTCGGTCAGGATCTTCTGTTCCTGACGCCACTGGCCCGGCGGGATCCAGACGCAGTCGATGGTGCCGTTCTGGTCGGCGGTGACCGCGTCCTGGATGGCCTTGGTGTCGTCGTCGCCGTCGTCGGGGACCGCCCCGTACTCGGTGATCGAGGTGCACTCGGCCGGCTTGCTCGTCGGGGGCGCGACCTGTTCCAGGTCGATCAGGTCGACTATGTAGAAGGACGCGTTGTCGTCCGCGTCGCGCTGGAGCTTGAACTTCGTGCCCGCCGGATAGCTTTTGTCCAGCAGCGCGTGCGACTCGTCGAACAGCCTGCGGGCGTCCGTCTGGGGCGTGTTGGTCAGCGACTCGGGGTCGTCGGTGTTGCCGTACAGCCAACTGTGCTTGGACGACAGATCCAGCTTCTGTACGAAGGTGCCGTCGGCGTAGAGGCTGACGGTGGCGTCGATGCCGCCACCGCCCGGCGCGTCCGGGACGGAGTTGCGTACGACGATCGAGTTCGCCGCGTTCGCCGAGGTGAACTCCACGAACTGGCCGGTGCTGTCCAGCCGCACCGATCTGCGGCCGGAGGATTCGCTGGCGAAGTTGGTGTGCCCGAAGGTGCGCTTGGGGTCCGCCTCCAGCAACGTGCCGTCGTAGTCGGCGGCTTCGGCCTCGTACTCGACGTACGGGAGGGTGGCCCCGCGCTCGGCGGCGGCCGGCCGCGCCGATATGTCACCGGCCTTCGCGGGCGCGCCGGCCGCCGGAGCGGACGCCGACGCGGCGGGCAGGAGTCCGACGACGAGCAGGCCGGTCATGGACAGGCCGGAGATCAGCCGTCGACTCAGGTGCTTCGACTTCATGGTGTCCTCTGTTTCCGTGGGGTCGACAGAGTGAGTGAGCGAGTGATGCCTGCCGGTCCGTGGTGGGGGGAGCGGCGGGATCGCAATCAATCTTGCAAGAGAACCGCAAATAATTGAGCTTGACAGTCCAGCTCCTGCGGACGAGCAGTGAGAGTTTTCAAGCATGTCACGGGTTTGTCAACAGCCCGCGTCAGAAGCCGACTTGGCGTGCGCCGGTGGCGGACAGGGCCGGACGGCAGGCGCCCCGCGCGCCGGGCGCTCACGCCGGGCGCGAACCCTATCAACCGACTGTTACCTCCATTGAGCCAAAATCGCTCGTTTTCCTGGACCTTTGCTCTCGAACACCACCAGCATGATTACTGCGAGTAGTCATTCGCTCCGGGTGCGGCGTCGCCGTGCCACGCGCTTCAACCATCCCCGAAAGGACCTGGACCGGGCCTCATGAGAATTCCCCGCTCTCGGACAAGGCTGTCCAACACCCTCGCGGCGTGTGCGGTCACCAGCGCCCTCGCCGCCTCAACTCTCGCCGGTGCCACCCCCGTTGTCGCCCACAACGGCGAGGGCCACCACGAGCACTCCACCAGAGCCGGCGCCGATCCCGCCAAGCCCGAAGCCAAGCCCGGCGCCAAGGCGGAGGCCAAGCCCGAGGTCGACCCCGCCGAGGTGGCGGTGCTCGGGCGCGAGCACGCCGAGGAGCACGCCGCCACTCGCGCGGGAGCCGAGGATCTGGGCACCTACCCGCAGGCGACCCGTACCGCCCGGCTCAAGATGCTCACCGACACCCAGCGCCAGATCAACGGGGACTACAAGGCGTCGGACTTCGGCGCGTTCAAGGAGTACTTCGACTCACCGGACTTCGGCGTCCATATCGCCCAACTGCCCACCGGCAAGGTGCTCCTGTTCTCCTTCGAGCGGGTCGAGACCGACCCCACGAAGGAGACGGCGCCCACCCAGATCATCGGCGCGGCCAACCGGGGACGTGCCTTCCTCTGGGACCCCGCGAAGGGCACCGGCGACGCGGCCTTCAAGAAGGTCACCCCGCCCGCCGTCACGATGCCCGACAGCACGGGCATCTCCCGTCCCGCGCCGATCTTCTGCGCCGGACACGCCTTCCTGCCGAACGGGATGCTTGGCGTCTTCGGCGGCAATCTCGGCGCCAACGGCGGCTCGGGGGCCAAGCTTTCCTTCGTCTTCGACCCGTGGAGCGAGACCTGGGCGATGAACGAGGACATGTCCGTCGGCCGCTGGTATCCCAGCGTCGTCACCGGCGCCAACGGCCGGATGCTGATCATGTCCGGCCAGTCCGAGCTGGGCTGGGGCACGCCCACCCCGATCGTGGAGCGCTTCCCCGCGCTGCGCGACCCGGTTCCGTACAGCAAGACCGACATCCCCCGGTTCCAGAGCGTCGACCGCTTCCGCGCGGACGCGCCGTACAAGCTCGACTACCCGCATCTGTTCAGTCTGCGCGACGGGAAGATCTACGGACTCGGCCGCAGCCACGACCAGCAGTGGCTGTTCGACCCGGTCAAGGAGACCCGGAGCGATCTGGAGCAGCGGCCCGGCGCCATGAACCGCAGTTACGGCTCCGCCGTACCGCTCCCCGGCGGCTTCCGCGGTCCGGACTCCGTCCTGGTCCTCGGCGGTGACCGTACGGACCCGAACACCTACCAGCTCGCCGCCGGCAAGTGGAAGACCAAGGAGGCGCGGGCCTTCGGCCGTACGCAGGACAACACGCTGCTGCTGCCCACCGGGAACCTGCTCACCGTCAACGGCTCGTACGACATCCGCGACTACGGCAACGGGCAGTACAACCCGAACGCGGACCTGAAGTACCGGCACACGGAGCTGCGCGACGAGAACGGCGACTGGCGGCTGGGCCCCGTCCAGCGACTCCCGCGCGGTTACCACTCGAACGCCGTGGTGCTGCCCGACGGCCGTGTCATGATCACCGGCGACGAGGCGCAGCAGATCGCCAACGACCGGGACATCAAGGACGACATCGACGGCACGATCGAGATGTACGAGCCGTCGTATCTCCACAACGGCGCCCGTCCCACGCTCGGTTCGGCCCCGACCGCTCCGCTCGGCTACGACCAGCGGTTCACGGTCTCCAGTACCACCGCCGACGAGGTGAAGCGGGCCGTGCTGCTGGCGCCCACGACCGCCACCCACTCGGTCAACACCAGCCAGCGCCATCTGGAGCTGCGGATCAAGCGGCAGGGCAACGGCGAGCTGGAGCTTCAGGCACCGCCCAGCGCCGAGGCGGCGCCGCCCGGCTGGTACATGCTCTTCCTCCTCAACGAGGAAGGGGTTCCGAGCATCGCCAAGTGGATCTCCCTGGAGCCGGGGGCCCGGTCATGACCTACGCCGCACAGCCTTCGACCGCGCCCTCGCCGCCCGGTGGCGATGGGGCCGATCTGCCGCTGCGCAAGAGCCGGGAGATCCAGGGCGACATCATCGCGGGGGCCAAGAAGGACCATGTCCAGTTACTCCTGCTGAAGTTCGAGGACAACGAGCTGGCCAGGACGTGGCTGCGCCGGCTGCGGCCCCGGATCGCGACGACCCGTCAGGTCGCCGCTTTCAACGCGGAGTTCAGCAAGGCCCGTAAGCAGTCCGGCGGTGACGATCCCAAGGCGCTGAACGCCGTATGGCGGGTCGTCAGCTTCACCTATCCCGGACTGCGGCTGCTGGCCGGACGCGATCCCTTCCCGTCCGTCCTGGCGGGCAGCACCCAGGAAGCCTTCAGGCAGGGCCCCGCGGCGCGCGCCGAGATGCTGGGCGACACCGGCCAGTGCGCCCCGGAGCACTGGCTGTTCGGCAACGGCACGGGGCAGCCCGTCCACGCGGTGCTGACGGTCGCGGCGGACCGTCCGCAGGATCTGCGGGTCGCGCTGACCGAGGAGCGCGAGGAGGCCGCCCGGCACAAGGTCGTGATCGTCTTCGAGCAGGACGGCGCGACCCTCGAGGGAACCCGCCGGGGCAAGGAGCACTTCGGCTTCAAGGACGGCATCAGCGAGCCCGCCGTCCAGGGCTTCGACGAGCCGGACCCGAACAGGCCCGAGCACAAGAAGGGCAGCCCTGGCACCCGGATCATCCCGACCGGCGAGATCGTCGTCGGCTACGAGCGCGACGGCGCCCGGCCGAACGACCTGCCGGGCTGGGCGAAGAACGGCTCTTTCCAGGTGCTGCGGCGCCTCGCGCAGGACGTCCCCGGCTGGTGGGCGCAGATCGCGGTGCGGCTGAAGGAGCTGAAGGCGCAGGGGAAGGTCCCGCCGGAGGCGACGACCGAGTGGCTGGCCGCCCGCATGGTCGGCCGCTGGCGCTCGGGCACGCCGGTGGCGAAGTGCCCGCACGCGGACAGTCCCAGTGACGCGGAGGCGTGGTCGGACAACGACATCAGCTACCGCGACGATCTGGAGGGGGAGATCACCCCGCTGTTCTCGCATCTGCGCAAGACCAGTCCGCGCGACGGCCTGCTGATCAAGTCGGGTGACAAGGAGACCGTCCCGGAGAAGGGCGGCCTCGACGGGCGGCGCATCATGCGGCGCGGCATCCCCTACGGTCAGCCGTTCGACCCCGCCGGCAGCGCGGGCAACGGCCCGGACGCACCGCGCGGTCTGGTCTTCGTCTGCTACCAGGCCGACCTGGTGCGGCAGTTCGAGTTCATCCAGAAGGACTGGGTCGAAGACCCGCAGTTCCCGTTGCGGGACCCCCTGGTCGGCAAGGACCCGCTGGTGGGCACCGCCACCGATGTCAGCTTCAAGGGCACCCAGGTGCACTTCGAGCAGTTCGTCAGGACCGAGGGCGCGGTGTACGCGTTCGCCCCCTCGCTCACCACCATCGAACTCCTCGCCGACGGCAAACTCGACGGTGGCGGCGCCGACGACGGCGACCTGATCCTGGAGGCTCCGTTCACCCTGCTCCCCGCGGACGGGGCAGTCGGCACGGCCAAGGCCCGGCTCGTGATGCGTCCGAACGGCAATCTCGTCGTCCTCGACGAGCGCGACCAGCAGCGCTGGGAGTCGGGCACCGCCGGGACCGGCGGAGCGAAGGCGGTCTTCCGTGAGGACGGCGACCTCCTCGTCCTCACGGCCGACGACAGGCCGGTGTGGAAGTCCCGTACGACCGGGAATCCGGGCGCCAAGCTCATCGTCCTCATGGACGGGAACGTGGTGATCCGCGCGGCCGACGGCACGGTGGTCTGGCAGACCAACACCGCGCACTGAGCCACCTCGACCGCGGTGGACGGCGGCCCCCCAACCGCCGTCCACCGCACCCCGGACCGGGAAGCCACCCCCGGGTGGGCCCAACGGGCCCAGGGCCTTCTCGTAGCAAAGGGCCCCGCATGAGGGGAAGTTGGGCCCGAGGGCCCATGACGCCCCCAACCCGGCCAAATAGCCTTCCCTCCATGTCAGCCATGGGTTTGGGGGATTCCGTGGACGGAACATCGGGTTTAGGGCTGCTCCACCGCTTCACGCGGGCGGTCGCGTCGCGTGGTGACAAGGGCCAGTCGGTGGCCGAGTACGTAGGACTGATCGTCCTGGTCGCCGCGATCGTCGCGAGTCTGGTCGTGAGCGGCGTCGGAGGCCAGATCGGCGGGGGTCTCCAGGCCGCGGTCTGCGAGATCACCGGAAGCGCGTGCGGCGCCGGACCCGGCGGCGACCAGTCGGGCAGCGACGACCAGTCGGGCAACGGCTCGGGCAGCGACCCCGATAACGACGACTCGGCCGAGGCGGGCCGGGATCACAGTGGTGACGGTGCGTACGACCCCTCCCTCCAGGACCCCGACGGCACGGTCGAAGCGGGGGACTCGGAGGCCGAGCGCGACTACGAGGACGCGCTGCGGGAGCTGGAGGAGGCGCAGCAGGACCAGGCGTCCAACGAGGAGCGGGCGCGCGAAGCCGCCCAGGAACTGGCCAGGATCCTCGCCGACGAGCTGGGGATCACCGACGCGCTGGACTGTGTCACCGAGGGCGACATGGGCGCGTGCGCGCAGACCCTGGTCAACTCGCTGCTCAGCCTGGTCGGCGGCGCGGTCGGCCGGCTCGCCGCCCGGTACGGCGCTCCGTGGAAGTGGGACGACGCCGCGCGGCTGATCAACAACGTCCGGCGGCACGGCGACGATCTGTACGACGCCCTCACCGGTCTCATCGACAACCGCAGGCGGGTCGAGCGGGCCAGGGAAGAACTCGCCGACGCGGAACGGGCCCGCGACGCGCAGCGGCAGCGCCCGCAGGACGGTGCACAGGAGAGGCCGCCGGACGAGGACCCGCCGGCTTGCCCCACCTCGTACGGCTCCCTGCCCGGAACGCGGGCTCCGCACGCGGCCGTCAGCGTGTCACTGGCGACCCAGAGCGACTACCCGGGCGTCGGCACCATCGTCAGTCAGAACGGCGTCACCATTCAGATCTATTCGAACGACCACGCGCCGCCCCATGCCCACGTCAAGGGAAACGGCGTCGAGGTCCGTATCGGACAGAACGGAAGACCGCTGGCCGGAGACCCTGAGCTGTCAAGGCTTCAGCAGCAGGTCGTCGACAGCAATCTCCGTACCATCCGGGGCAACATCCGAGCCGCCATGGCCCGGTTCCGGGACAACGGCGGATGCTGACGGCGAATCCGCGAGCGCTCCCACCCTCCGTTCGGCGCCGCCGGAAGCCATGATGGAGGTATGGCGAATCCGACAATTCTGACCGTCGACGACGATCCCGCCGTGTCCCGGGCCGTTGCCCGGGACATCCGGCGGCAGTACGGCGAGAGCTACCGCGTCGTACGCGCCGTGTCGGGCCAGGAGGCTCTGGAGGCGCTGCGGGAGATCAAGCTGCGGGGGGACCAGCTCGCGATCATGCTGGCCGACTACCGGATGCCCCGTATGAACGGCCTCGAATTCCTCGAGGCGGCGATGGATCTCTTCCCGCTGGCCCGCCGGGTGCTGCTGACCGCGTACGCGGACACCGAGGCCGCGATCGACGCCATCAACGTCGTGGACCTCGACCACTATCTGCTCAAGCCGTGGAGCCCGCCGGAGCAGAACCTCTACCCGGTGATCGACTCGCTCCTCGAGCTGTGGCTGGCCACCCCCGACCCGGTCGCCACCCAGACGCGCGTGATCGGCCACCGGTGGTCGGCCCCGTCCTTCGCCGTACGGGACTTCCTCGCCCGCAATCTGGTGCCCTACCGGTGGCTGCTCTCGGACGAACCGGAGGGCGGCCAACTGCTGACCGCCGCCGGACTCACCCAGGCGGACGTGCCGATGGTGGTCACCTCCGACGGCAAGACCCTGGTGAAGCCCTCCGAGCGGGAACTCGCCGCGCACGTCGGGCTGAGTACGGCACCGTCCTCCGACTTCTACGACCTGGTGGTCGTCGGCGGCGGCCCCGCCGGTCTGGGCGCCGCCGTCTACGGCGCGTCCGAAGGGCTCCGTACGCTGCTGGTGGAGCAGCAAGCCACCGGCGGGCAGGCCGGCCAGAGCAGCCGTATCGAGAACTACCTGGGCTTCCCCGACGGTGTGTCGGGCCAGCAGTTGACGGAGCGGGCCCGCCGTCAGGCGCTCAAGTTCGGGGCGGAGATCCTCAGCACCCAGCGGGCCGTGGCGCTGGACGCGGCGGGCTCCGGCCGCGTGCTGCGGCTGGGAGAGGCGGGCGCCGTCACCGCGCACACCGTGGTCCTCGCCACCGGGGTCTCCTACCGGCGCCTCGGCGCCGTGGGTGTGGCGGAGCTGACCGGCACGGGCGTCTTCTACGGGTCCACCGTCACCGAGGCGATCAACTGCTCCGACGAAGAGGTCTATATCGTCGGCGGCGCCAATTCCGCAGGCCAGGCGGCCGTGTACTTCTCCCGTTACGCGCGCCGCGTCCACCTGCTGATCCGCCAGGGCGATCTGACGCGTTCGATGTCGCGCTATCTGATCGACCAGCTCAAGGGCATCTCCGCCATCGAGGTCCATCCCTGGACCGAGGTGACGTGCGCGGAGGGCGACGGGCATCTACAGAGCTTGACGCTGCGGGACTCCCGGTCCGGGGAGAGCAGAAGCGTCGCCACGTCGTGGCTGTTCGTCTTCATCGGCGCCGAGCCCCACACCGACTGGCTGGACGGCGCCATCACCCGCGACGACCGGGGCTTCGTCATCACCGGCACGGACCTCATGAGGAGCGGGCAGCGCCCGGCGGGCTGGGGCCTGCCACGCGATCCGTACCACCTGGAGACGAATGTCCCGGGCGTCTTCGCCGCCGGGGACGTACGCGCCACGTCGGTCAAGCGCGTCGCGTCGGCCGTCGGCGAAGGCGCCATGGCCGTATCCCTGGTGCATCGATATCTGGAGGCACAGTGAGCACCACCCCCGAAGACACTCCGGCAGCCGCCCCGGAGGGCACCGGCGAGCCTCAGGAGCGGCTGACACCGGAGCAGTTGCGCGGCCTCTTCCTGTTCGAATCGCTCAGCCTCGAACAGCTTCACTGGCTGGCCGAGCGCGGCAGGGTCGAGCGACGGGACGCCGGTGAGGTGGTGTACCGGGAGGGGGAGCCCGGCACCTGCTTCTTCGTCCTGCTCAGCGGGGTCATCTCGCTCAACCGGGTCCTGCACGGCGACGACGTCCAGGTCAAGACGACGGAGCAGCGGGGCGTGTACAGCGGCGCCACCCGCGCGTACCTGGGCGACCGCGTCGACCAGTCGTATCCGCACACGCTGCGCGCGGTCAGTGACGTCGAGTTCTTCGTGCTCCCGGCCGAGGAGTTCGCGTACGCGGTACGCACCTGGTTCCCGATGGCGCTGCATTTGCTGGAGGGGCTGTTCTTCGGTACGCGCGCGGCCAACGCGATGGTCAACGAGCGCGAGCGGCTGCTGGCCCTGGCGTCGCTGTCCGCAGGTCTCACCCATGAGCTGAACAACCCCGCCGCGGCGGCCCTGCGGGCGACCGCCGGGCTGCGCGAGCGGGTCACCGGCATGCGGCACAAACTGGCGATGATCGCCGACGGCCGGCTCGACGGGGCGGGTCTGCACAAGCTGGTGGGGCTCCAGGACGACGCCGTTCGGCAGGCTTCGGCGGGCGTCGAGATGAGCGCGATGGAGACCGCCGACGCGGAGGACACCGTCAGCGACTGGCTGGAGGAGCAGGGGGTCACCGGGGCGTGGGATCTGGCGCCGTCGCTGGTGGCCGCGGGTATCGGGGTGCCGTGGCTGACGGAGGCGGCCCGCTCGGTGGGAGAGGAGCATCTGGAGCCCGCGGTGCGCTGGATCACGTACACCATCGACACCGAGCTGATGATGGGCGAGATCGACGACTCGGTGGAACGGATCTCGGAGCTGGTCGGGGCGGCCCGGCAGTATTCGCAGCTCGACCGCACTCCGTTGCAGGTCGTGGATGTGCACGCGCTGCTCGACGCCACGCTGACCATGCTCCAGGCCAAGATCCCGGCCGAGGTGCGGGTGGTCAAGGAGTACGACCCGGACCTGCCGTCGATCCCGGCGTACGGCGCGGAGCTGAACCAGGTGTGGACGAATCTGATCGTCAACGCGCTCGACGCGATGCCCGAAGGCGGCACGCTCACGGTGCGCACGTGGCGCGAGGACAAGCGGCTGATGGTCGAGATCGCGGACACGGGGGTGGGCATCGCGAAGGAGGTGCGACCGCGGATCTTCGAGCCGTTCTTCACGACCAAGCAGGTCGGTGAGGGTACGGGGCTGGGTCTGGACATCTCGTACCGCATCGTGGTCAACAAGCACCACGGGGATCTGCGGGTCACCTCACGTCCGGGGGACACCCGCTTCCAGGTGTGCCTGCCGATCGAGCAGGAGGCGGCGAGCCCGGGGGCGGATGGGGGCGACCTGGAGGATGATGACGCGGCCGACGACACGGCTGACTCGGCGGATGGGGGCGCAGGCCGGGCGGATGGAGGCGCCGGCTGAGGATCCGGTGCGGTAAGCCCTGCGGTCAGCCCAGCAACTGGTGAGTGAAGCACCAGCGCCAGTCCTCGCCGGGCTCCAGGGACCGCATGACGGGATGACCGGTCTGCGCGAAGTGCTCGGACGCGTGGCGCAGCGGTGAGCTGTCGCAGCAGCCGACGTGTCCGCAGGTGAGACAGAGGCGCAGATGGACCCAGTCCCGACGGCCGAGTGCGACGCAGTCGGCGCATTCGTCGGTGGGCGACAGGGGCGTCACGTCATCAGTCGCGTTGGCGAGATCCGCACATGTAGCCATGCCGTGATCGTACTGCGGCGGGGCGCGGGAGGCGCGTCGAAGGTCTCGACGGAGATCGGGGAGACGACGGACCCCGCTACCGCCCACGAAGTCCGTCACCTCCGGCGACTTCGCATCCCTCGGCGTGCAGACTGGCTACCGTGACGACATTGAGCAAAGGCGCCAATCTCCCGGTGACGGTCCCCTCGGTGCGGGCCGTCCTGAGCTGGTCGGCGGGGCCCGATACACCGGACGTGGACGGTTCCGCGCTTCTGCTGACCGGCCTCGGACAGGTGCGCTCCGACGGCGACTTCGTCTTCTACAACCAGCCGCGCCACGCCTCCGGCGCCGTACGCCACCTCGGCAAGCAGCCCGGCGCCGACACGGTGGAGGTGGACCTGGCCGCGCTGGAGCCGGGCATCGAGCGCGTGGCGCTGTGCGCGTCCGCCGACGGCGGGACGTTCGGGCAGGTGCCCGGTCTGCGGATGCGGCTGCTGGACGCGGCGTCGGGGACGGAGCTGGCCCGGTTCGACATGGAGGCCGGTTCGGAGACCGCGTACGTCAGCGGGGAGCTGTACCGGCGGGGCGGCGGGTGGAAGTTCCGGGCGGTCGGGCAGGGGTACGCGAGCGGGCTGGCCGGACTGGCAACGGACTTCGGCATCACGGTCGACGAGGAGCCGGCTCCGGTGGCCCCGCCGGCTCCGGCGCGGACGCCGGCCGCTCCTTCTGCTCCCGCGCCCGCGCCCGCCGCTGCGGTGGGCGGCCGGCCCGCCGCGCGGCTCACCAAGGGTGAGGAGCGGCTGCCGGTCGACATGCGCAAACGCCTCTCGCTGCGCAAGGAGCAGGTCGCGGTCAGCCTGGACAAGCACGGCGTCACGGGCGTCGTCGCGCGCGTGGTCCTCGTCCTCGACGCGTCGGGCTCGATGAGCGCGCTCTACTCGCGCGGTGTGGTGAAGAACGTCGCCGAGCGGATGGCGGCCGTAGCCGCGCAGCTTGATGACGACGGCGAGATGCAGGCGTGGACGTTCGCCACCAATCCGGCCCGGCTGCCCGATCTGGTGATCGGCGAGCTGCCCGAGTGGCTGAAGCTGCATGTGCGGGTGGGGCAGATCAGCCTCCTCGGCCGTAAGAAGCCGCCGAAGGGCCTCGTCGCGGGACAGGTCGACATGCGGGCGGTCGGTGTCCAGAACGAGGAGCAGAAGGTCATCGCGGAGGTGCGCGCGTACGTACGCGAGAATCCCGTGCCCGCGCCGACCCTGGTGCTGTTCTTCTCCGACGGTGGTGTGTACCGGGACGACGAGATCGAGCGGGAGCTGCGCGCGGCGGTCGAGGAGCCGGTGTTCTGGCAGTTCGTCGGGCTCGGCCGCCGGGCCAACTTCGGCATGCTGCAACGCTTCGACACGATGGAGGGCCGCCGCGTCGACAACGTCGGCTTCTTCGCCGTGGACGACATCGAGCGCGTCTCCGATCCTGAGCTGTACGACCGGCTGCTGTCGGAGTTCCCGTCGTGGCTGCGGGAGGCGCGGCGGGCGGGGATCCTGCGCTGACCCGGTCGCGCGGGGGCGGTCGCGCCGTTGACTATCGTGGCCCTTTGATCACGGAGGGGACACGCATGCGAACTGCGGGGGCGGACGACTGGATACGTGTGCCGGTCGGGGACGGTGCGCAGCGGTGGGCGACCCGTGGCCGGAGCCGGCGGGTGCTGATCGTGGTGCACAACGTGACGTCGGCGAGCCGGCTGCTGGACGTACTCCCCCTGTTCCACGACGACTTGCGGGTGCAGCTCCTGCTGACCTGCACCGGGTCGTCCCCGTTCCAGGCCGGGGTGCGCGAGCTGTTCGCCGCGTCGGGGCTCCCGGTCCTGCCCTGGGAGCAGGCGCGTGTGACTCCTGTCGATCTTGTGGTGACCGCGAGCTTCGGGGGCCAACTCGAGGAATTCACCTGCGCGTTGGCCGTTCTGTCGCACGGCATTGGATACACTAAGAGGCTTTCGACACCGGACACCGGACACCGGACACCGGACACCTCCCGCCTCCGGTCTTCGGGTCGTCGCCGGAGTGGCTGCTCGCCGACGGCGTTCCCGTCGCGGACGCTCTCGTCCTCTCCCACCCCGAGCAGGTCGACCGCCTGCGCGCCGCGTGCCCGGAAGCCGTCGGTACGGCGGTACTGGCCGGGGACCCGTGCTTCGACCGGATACTGGCCGCCGGGCCGTACCGGGAGCGGTTCCGCCGGGCGCTGGGAGTACGGCGCGGTCAGAAGCTCGTCGTCCTCAACTCCACGTGGAATCCTGACTCGTTGTTCGGCGACAGCGGCGGGGGCGGTGACAGCGGCGACGGGGACATCCTGCCGCTCCTGCTGCCCCGGCTGACGGCCGAACTCCCCGCCGACGAATACCGCCTCGTGGCGATCCTGCACCCCAACATCTGGCACGGCCACGGGCCCGGCCAGATCCGGGCCTGGCTCGACCGCGCCGGACGGGGCGGGCTGACGTTGATCGATCCGCTGGAGGGCTGGCGGCAGGCGCTGATCGCGGCGGACGCGGTGATCGGCGACCACGGCTCGGTCACCTACTACGCGGCGGCGCTCGGGACGCCGGTGCTGCTGGGCGCGGGCCCGCTGTCGGGGCTTGACGAGAACGCGCCCGTGGCCGACTTCGTAAGAACCGCTCCGCGTCTGGTCCCGCACGCCTCTCCCCGCGCCCAGTTGGAAGCGCTGTTCGCGGACCACCGCCCGATGGCGGGCCCGGCGCGGTACACCACCTCGATGCCCGGTGAGTCGGCGGCGCGGCTGCGGAGTCTGTTCTACGACTTGATGAAGACCCCCGAGCCGCCATGGCAGGCGCTGCTGGAGCCGCTGCCGTTGCCGCCTTACGAGCCGCCGACCCGAACTGTCCCGCTCCGGGTGTTCACGCGGGTGCGCGGCGAGCGGACCGGGGGCGCCGGGGGCGCCGTTGAGGTCGACGTCCGTCGCTACGCGGAGCCGTCGCACGAGCCGGCGGGCGAGGACGAGGGCGAGGCGCACAGCGCCGTACCGGAGGAGACACGGGACATCGGCCGGCTCGACATCGCGGATGTCGTATTCCGCCACGGCCCGGCCGACGATCCGCGGCTGGGTGGTCCGGCCCGGTGGGCGGCGGAGGTCCTGGACCGTCATCCGCACTGTGCCCTCGCGGCCTATGTGACGGGTCCGGGCACCTGCGCGGTGCGGACGCGGCGCGGGGAGTCCCTGCTCCTGACCGCCGCCGAGACGAGCGACGTGACCGGCGACGCCGACCCGGCCGCGTACGCGTCGGCGCTGCACGCGTTGCTGGCCGGGGGCCGTTGGGTCGCGGAGGTGATCAGGAGCGGGCTGGTCGTGCGTACGGGGTCGGAGGCCCACCATGTGTCGGTCAGACGGACGGAGGGCTGACGCAGCGCTGCCGCAGCGAAGCGAGATAGGCGAGTTGGTACTCCGCGCGCTCCGTCGCCAGCGTCGCGATCGCCTCGTCGATGAGCGGCAGCGCCCCGGCCGGGTCGTCGTCGGCGAGGCTGGTCTCGGCGAGATCGGTGAGCGTGCGCGCCGTGTTGTACGCCTCGCCGCCGGCTCGGAAGAACCGCAGCGCGCTCCCGAGCCGTTCCCGGGCCGCTTCCCGGTCTCCGAGGCCGCGCAGCGCACGGCCCCGGTGGCGCTCCAGCAGAGCACGGGCGCGAGGCAGGTCCGTGGCGCCTTCGCCGCCCGGCTGGATGGTGTCGTAGATCCGTCCGGCCTCGTCGAAGCAGTCGTACGCCTCCTGGAAGCGCCACTGCCGCAGCCGTAGCAGGCCGAGCATTTCGACGCTTGAGGCATGTCCGCGTACGTGCCCGGCGGCGCGCTCGTCGGCGGCGGCGGACCGTGCGGCGCTCTCGGCCTCGTCGTAGCGCCGCAACTCGATCAGCGTGTGGGCCAGTTGGGCGTGGAGCGCGCCGGCCGCGCGGGTGTCGGGGAAGTGCGCGTCGGCGGTGCGGACGGCGACGCGCAGGGCCGGCAGGAGTTCGTCGTGATATCCGGCCTTGAGTTGCAGGGGCCACAGGGCCTGGCCCAGCAGTACGACGGTGGGGAAGTCGGCGAACTCCTCGGCCGCGTGCACCGCTTGGAACAGATTGCCCCGTTCGGCGATGAGGGCTGTCATGGCTTCGCCGCGATCCGCGTACGGAGCAGGGGTGCTGGGGGCGTGGGTGGGGGGCGGTGGCACGCGCCAGCTCTCGGGCAGCGCGGCGTTCGCCGCGCGCAGGGCGAGGTCGAGACAGCCCGCGACGGCGCGGGCGACCGCTGCCGCGCATCCCGCGACACGGTCTTCGCCGTGGGCGGTGTCCTCGGCGTGCCGGCGGACGGCCGGGCGGTAGAAGTAGCCCCCGGCGTCGGTGAGTTCAAGGAGTTGCACGGCAGCCAGCTCGTCCAGGAGGCGGGCGGCCTCGGTCTCGTCCGTCTCCCCGATCCAGGACGCGGCGG
Organism: Streptomyces sp. NBC_01506; assembly: GCF_045040295.1. NCBI lineage: Bacteria > Bacillati > Actinomycetota > Actinomycetes > Kitasatosporales > Streptomycetaceae > Streptomyces > Streptomyces sp. NBC_01506. Next base: position 1,910,497 of record NZ_CP109422.1, read on the forward strand.
CGGGGCCGATCGTGGGCCAGGGCCACAGGGACATGAGCCGGTACAGGCGTGCCGTGGCCGGGTCCAGCAGCCGGTAGGCGTCGTGGGCGGCGGTGCGGACGGGATCCTCGGTGGCAGCGGAATCGGATCCCGATCCGGACTCCGGCACGGACACGTGACCGGTCTCGGGCAGGTCGGCGAGCCGCGACGCGGCGGCCCGCAGCGCGAACGGGGACCCTCCGCAGCGGGCCAGCACGGACGGCAGTGTCGCGCGGGCGCGGCTGACCGCCTGCTTCCCCGCGATCTCGGTGAGCAGCCGCACCGCGTCCCGTTCGGCCAGCGGGCCCACCGGAATCCGTACGGCGTCCAGACCGGGCAGCGCGTTCGCGGCGACGACCAGGACGAACACACCGGGCGCGGATGTGAGCAACGGCCGTACCTGCGCGGCCGAATAGGCGTGGTCGAGCACCATCAGCAGCCGCCGGTCCGCCACGATCCGGCGGAGCGCGCCGACGCGGTCCTCCGCCCTGGGTGGTACCTCTTCCTCGGGCACGCCCAACTCCCGCAGGACCGCGCGCAGCGCCGTACTCCCGTCCAGAGCGCTTCCGGCGGAGAACCCGCGCAGGTCGACATAGACCCGCCCGTCAGGGAACCGCTTCGCCGCCTCCCGGCACCCCCAGTGCACGGCCAGCGCGCTCGTGCCCATGCCCTGGGCGCCATGGAGCAGCGCGATACGGGGGCGGCCGTCGGCGGCGCGGGACGCCTCGCGGTCGAGTGCCTTCATCGCATCGCGGCGGTCGGTGAAGAACCGTACGGACGGCGGCAGTTCGGGCCGGGCCGCCCCGCCGCCGGACAGCGGCACGCTCCGCGCGAAGGCGCTCCACGCTCGCGCCAGCGCCGGATCGCGGTGCACACCGTCGTACACGACGCGCGCCACCGCATCCAGGTCCCCCGGATCGACGGGCGCCACCACCTCGCGGCCGGCGATGCGGCGGACCAGACCACCGGCCGACTCCCAGGCCGCTTTCCCTGCCTCGTTCGCCATCCCGGCGCCGACCGCGCCCAGCACGGTCGTCACAGCCGCCAGAGAAATAGGATCCAGCACGTCTTCCCCCGTCGCGGAATCGCCGGCATCGCCGACACTGTTCGCATCCGTCCTCACCGGCAACGATATCGGTGCGCCGCCCGGTTCGTCGGAAGACCGCGGAGTCCCAATCCGCGTGGTGAACGGGACAGTTCAGGCACGGTGCGGTGCGGTGCGGTGCGGTGCGGTGCCCCAGGGACTCAGCAGCAGCGCATGTCCGCGTCGGCCGTGGTGAAGTCGCCCGCCGCGAAGTCGCCCGCCGGGATCGTGAAGTACATCGTCCCGGCGTCGCCCCAGCCCAGTCGCGGGTCCTCCGGGAGCTGGAGCAGGTGGATCGCGGGGCCGTCGTCGTCGCGGTCGGTCACCCAGGTCGCGTACGAGGTGTCGGGCCAGCCGAAGGCGCAGTGGTGGCCGGCGGTGTTCGAGTCCAGGCCGTCCATGGCGGTGAGGATGAGCGACGTGGCGCCCCAGTGTTCGTCCCGGTCGAAGTCGATGTCGTCGTCCTCGATGTCCCAGCAGTCCGGGAGCATGGTCACTTCCGCCGCGTGGACAGGCGTGGCCGGGTAGCTCCGGGCCGGGCGGGGTGCTGTTGTCTCCACCGCCCGCGCCGGGTCGGCGGCGATCACGCGGCCCGCGCCGGGCAGGGTCATGTCGAGGTTCTGATATTCGTCGAACGGTATGTCCGCGTCGAAGTAGAAGAAGTTGAGCAGGCCCGGCCGGGTGGGCAGTTCCTCGCCGAGCCAGGGGGCGAGTGCGTCGGTGTCGAGGACCGCGTGCAGGGAGAGGGGGAGGCCGGCGAACTCGGGCCAGGAGGTGCCGGGTTCGAGCAGGGCGGGGCCGCCGAGCCGGCAGCGGCCGGTGGCAGGGGCGGCATCGGCCGGGTCGGTCAGTCTGAAACCACGGCGGGACATGGCCGCGAATCGCGGGCCGGTCTTCTCGCCGAGCCGTGCGGCGCACTCGCGGTGCAGGGCGGCGGGGTCGTCGAACATCATGTGGGCTCTGTCGCGCCTTTCACTCTTCGGACAGCGGGCTGCGGGCAGCGGGTGGTGGACGCCGAGATTAACGGGCGGGACTGACATCCACCCCGTCCCGTCAGCCGAAGCGGCCGTTCACATAGTCCGACGTCCGGTCGTCCTGCGGGGCGTTGAACATCGCGTCCGTCGTTCCGTGCTCCACGATCACGCCCGGCGTGCCCAGTTCGGCGAGGAAGAACGCGCAGTTGTCGGAGACACGGGCGGCCTGCTGCATGTTGTGCGTGACGATGACGATGGTGACCTCCTCCTTCAGGTCGGCGATGGTCTCCTCGATACGGCGGGTGGAGGTCGGGTCGAGTGCGGAACAGGGTTCGTCCATCAGCAGGACCCGGGGGCGGACCGCCAACGACCGTGCGATGCACAGGCGTTGCTGCTGGCCGCCGGAGAGCGCGCCGCCGGGCTGGCGCAGGCGGTCCTTGACCTCGCGCCACAGGCCGGCCTTGGTCAGGCACTCCTCGACCAGGTCGTCCTTGCCGGAGCTGTTGGCCTTGATGCCGTTGAGTTTCAGGCCCGCGAGGACGTTGTCGTACAGCGACATCGCGGGGAACGGGTTGGGCTTCTGGAACACCATGCCGATCTCACGGCGGGCCCGGGTGATGCGGCGGCCCCGGTCGTAGATGTCGTCGCCGTCGAGCAGCACCCGCCCGGCCAGGGAGGCGGATCCGATCAGCTCGTGCATCCGGTTGAGGATGCGCAGGAAGGTCGATTTGCCGCAGCCCGACGGGCCGATGAGAGCGGTGACCTCCAGGGCGGGCATGGTCAGCGAGACCCGGTCGAGGACCTTGTGGTCGGCGAACCAGGCGGAGACCTCCTCGGCCTCGAGCGTCGCGGGTGACGTGGGTGCCGCCGCGCCGCCTCGGGAGGCGGCCGTGGGCAGGGACATCGTGTCGGCGGTCATGGTCGACCAACTCCTCTTTCTCTACAGCAGGTTGGGCAGAAGGCGGGTGGCGGCGCCGGAGACGGCGACGCCGAGCGCGACCAGTACGGGTCCGGCGGCGATCCAGGTCTGCCAGGTCCCCCACACCCGGTGGAGCCAGACAGTGAGGAGGGCGGCGATCAGCAGGGCCTGCGACCAGAGGAAGACCGCGAGCCAGGCACCGCTCTCCCCGCCCAGGGCCTCCTCGGCGGGCCCGATCCAGCCGCTGCGCAGCGGCCGGGGCGGGCTGGGCTGGACCGGGGTGGTGAGCGCGGCGTCGACGCGCAGCACTCCGGCGGGGGTGTACGGGCCACCGGACGCGGTCATGAGGGTGAGCCGGCCCCGGCCGTCGGCGAGGGGTGCGAGGAGCTTGTCGCCGGGGCGGCGGACGCCCAACACCTCGTACACCGCCTTGCCCTGACCGGTCGTCACCTCGATCGACGTGCCGGCCGTGAGCTTGTCGAGGGCGTTGAACGGACTGCCGTAGCCCCACTGCCTGCCCATGATCACGCTGGCGCCCTCCTGGCCGGGCAGCGCGGTGTCGCGCCGGTGGCCGGGGCCGGACATCAGGACACTGGACGTGGTGCCCTCGGCGACGACCTCGCGCAGCCCGAGGGAGGGAATGCGCAGGAGTGCGACGGGCGCGCCCATGGCGAGGGGCTTGTCGTCGAATGTCCGCTGGCCCACCGGGGCGGTGCCGAGGGCGAGTTGCTTGCGCAGCTCGTCGTATCCGGTCTGCTGGTCGCGGGCGTGCTGGAGGTGCCCGACGACCGTGAGGTTCGCGGTGAAGCCGAGCAGGACCGCGGCGAGGACGCACAGTGCCGCCCCGGCGAGTGCGAGCCCGGGGCGGGCCGGGGGGCGGTCTCCCCCGGAGCCCGGTCGCGGTTCGGCCGCCGACTCAGGGGGTGGTGGTGGCGGGGACAGGGGCTGGAGCGGGGGCTGGGGCGGGGTCAGCACGGTCGTCACGTCGGATGCGCTCCTCGCGAGACGGGGGGGGAAGGGGGAGGGACTGGGGCTGGGGCTGGAGGCGGGTCGGCGCGGTCGCGGGGCGCGGGGTGGGCGGGGGCGGACGCCCCGCCCACCCCCGTACCGTCAGAACCTGAGCAGCCCGCCACGCCGGGCGCGCAGCACGAACAGCGTTCCCAGTCCGCACAGGGACAGCGCGGCGAGTCCCAGCGTCAGGGCGTTGCCGCCGGTCGACGCGAGCGGCCCCGTACCGCCGTCGCCGCCGGAGGAACCGTCCGAGCCGCCGGAGTCGTCCCCGCCCGTCGATCCGTCCGTCGTGCCTCCGTCGGCCGTACCGCCGTCGGCGCCCGCCGTGTCGCTGGGGCTGGGGTCGGGGCCGGGTGCGTCGCCGAGGCTGAAGACGAACTCGACGCTGTGGCCGTCCGCCGCGTCCTCGGTGAGTGTCGCCGTATACGAGCCGTCCGCGAGCGGGTCCGGGACCGTGAACTCGTAGTCGGCGACGGTGCCTTCGGCGTCGGCGGTGGCGTCCGGGAACGGGGATTCGCTGTCGGTGAGTACGACCTTGACCGTGGCGTCCTCGGTATAGCCGCGCGCGGTGACGAGGACGGTCTGACCGGGGGTGAGCGTCGGGTTGACGTCCAGCGGTGTGCCGTCCTCGTCGGTGACGTCGAGGTCGGCGGGCGTCTCGGTCTCGGTCGGGTCGGGCGACGGCGAGGAACCGGCCTCGGTGACCGTGTAGTTGGCGACCGGTGAGTCGGAGGGCGCGTACACGGCCGGGTCGGTCGGAACGTACTTGGCGGTCAGGGTGTGGGCCCCCGCCGCGAGCGCGGACGTCTTCAACTCGGCGGCGCCGGCGGCGACATCGACCGTGTCCAGCACCTCGGTGCCGTCGAGGAACGCCACCTTGCCCACCGCGCCGGGCGGCGTGACGGCGGCCGTCAGCGTGACCTGCGTGCCGACGGGCGCGGTGCCGGCCGGAGTCGGGGTGAGGGTCGTGGTGGTCGGGGTGACGGCGGCGGACGGGACCTTCCAGGAGTCACCCGCGACCTGGATCGGGCTGGTGTAGTAGTCGAATCCGACGTTGGCGGCGTTGCGGCAGAACAGCCGGATCTCGTACGTCCCGTCGAGCGATCCGGTGGGAATCGCGGTGCGCAGGCGGCCCTCCAGCGATGTCCCGGCGGGGATGTCGGCCGTGATCGGGCCCTGGTCGTAGGGTGCGCCGACGCTCGTCCTGCCGAGCAGGAGCGTGCCGCCCGAGGGGCTGACCAGGGAGAGTTGAAGCTGCTGCGCGTTGGCCGTGGGGCAGGCCGCCTCCGTACTCACCTTCGGGAAGGTCGGGTTGTCGGCGATCTTGCCGGACGTCGTCTCGAACGTCAGCTCGCCGATGTCCCCGGCCGCCCGCGCCTGGGGGGCGAGGCCGAGGACGGTGGCCGCCGCTGCCAGCAGCAGCGTGCAGCAGATCAGCAGGACGGTGGACGTTCGGTGCTGTGGTGCGGTGGCTCGCATGGTGGGTCGCCCCCCAAGAGGTCGGTGGAGTGGTGGAGTTGATCCGGTCGTGGGTGACAGGGGTGAGCGGCGGGGTTCGCCGGGCGGTGCAGCGGTACGCCGGGGGGCCGGGCACCCTGAGGGGTGCCCGGCCGTCGCGCGGTCAGCGGTTGGTGGTCAGCTCTCGCCCTTCAGGGCGGTGCTGCCGCAGTTGGAGATGGTGCCGAAGCCGTACTCCTTGATGAGCGTGGGCCGCGCGCAGACCTTGGAGCCCGTGCCGACGAAGGTGCCGGCGATGTTGGCGACGGTCAGCTTGTTGGTCGGGACGACGTTGTAGACGTCACGGTTGAAGGGGAAGGCGGTGTTCAGCGAGCCGTCGGCCAACTGCGGCTGGGCGCCGTTCACCGCGCCGAGCACGGCGAAGCCGCGGCGGTCGACCACATCGCCGGGCTGGTTGCCCTGCGCGATGTACTGGGCGATGGAGTACGGGGCGATGTCGCCGGCGCTGTCCAGCTCCTCGCCGTTGTGCTCCTGGACGGTGTCGTCGACGCAGGAGCCGAAGGTGTCCTCGGTCAGGCCCAGCACGCCCAGGAAGAAGGAGCGGGTGCCGGAGCCGGCCTGGGGCAGCAGCGGGGTGAGCGCGACGCCGTTCAGGGTGGTGGTGTTGCAGGTGTAGATGGAGGTGAGCTGCGCGGTGGTGAGCGCGGTGGGCAGTGCGCTGTCGCCGCGCACGGCGAAGGTCACCGCGTCCTTGCCGAACGGGATGAAGGTCAGGTCGGTGGTCGACGTGTTGGAGACGCCGCGCGAGGAGCGGGCGAAGTCCAGGCAGCCGGTGTTGTTGTCGACGGCGTTGCGCAGCGCGTTGATGCCGGCGGACGAGCCGTTGGGGCGCGGGATCACACAGTTCGTCGCGCGCGTCTTGATCGTCGTCGTGCCGGTGGCGTTGTACGAGGCGATGAGGCTGCCGGAGTCGATGGCGTTGCCCAGGCCGTTGAACACGTCCTGGGTGGTGTCGGAGCCGACACCCGCGAGCACCCGGTAGGAGCCGGGCGCCGGGTCGGCCGAGGCCGGGACGGCCAGGGCGCCGAGTGCGAGGGCGGCGGCGCCGACAAGGGCACCGATACGTGCGCGGGACTTGACGCTCACTTGTGTTCTCCTCCGTCATTACGAATATGAGGAATGGACGCTCGAGCGGAAACGCAGAACCGAGAAGCGCGGAATTCCGAATTCTTCGAACACCGGCCCGTCGACCGGCCATCGATTACTTTTCCGTATCCGGGTCCTGTCGGCCACCAACTCATCAGGTTGATCAGGTTACGAGCTGATTGCCTGGGTGACTCCTGGAGAACTCGGACGGAGAATTCATCCGCCCCCGGCACCGCCCCCGGCCCCGCCACCGGCCCCGCCTCCGGCCCCGGCCGATTTCCGTGCCGAAAGGCGTAGCAGAACCGGTCCCGAAAGGGCCGCGAGACCGCCCGCGATCAGCACACCGAGGAGCACCCAGCGGATGATCCCGAGGATCGTGGACGGGGTCAGCCCGCCGGACTCGGCCGCGTCGCGCGCCAGTTCCGGTGCGGCACTCGGATCGGGTGAACCGGCCTCGTCCGGGTCGCCGGACGCACCTCCGGCGTCCGCCGCTCCGCCGGCCCCGGCCGTACCGCCGGCGGAGCCACCGCCACCGCCACCACCACCGTCCAGGCCGCCGCCCGCGCCGCCGCCCGCCGCGCCCGCGGTGTCCCCGCCGCCGCCCGCGCCGCCGGCGACGTCCCCGCCGTCCTCGGCGTCCTCGGCGTCCTTCGCGTTCTGCAGGACGTCGGCCGCCGCCAGCGCCTGGGTGCGCATCGCCGCCGGGAGCGGGGCGTAGCCGGGCGGGAGTTGGCCCGGTGAGACGCCGGGCGACTGCCCGGCGCCGACCGCGTAGCGGATGAGGCCCGCGTAGTCCTTGCGGTCGGCGGCCGGGGTGCTGGTGAACCCGGCCGCGTACACGACGGAGGCGAGCGGGTAGGCGTTGCCCTTCGCCGCGCCCGGGTCGGTCGCGAGCACCCCCGGCACCGGGGACTTCTTCATCGAGGCCACGCCGGCGAGCAGGGAGTCGGTGGTGGGGGCGACGAAGGCTCCGGCGGCGTTGCGCAGCGCGGCGGTCTGGAGGCCGTAGCGCGCGGCGGACGCGGCGTCGACGAGGGCCAGGACCATCCGCTCTCCCGGCAGCGGCGGGGTGTTGACCAGTTTGGCGGGCGAGCCGTTGCTGCTCGCGGCGGCCGTGGTGGTGGCGCCGTTGTTGCCGCGCCGGGTGCGCAGCGCGCCGTCGTGCATGTCCTGGACGTACGGGGCGACGTCGGTGGTCCCGTACTCCAGGCTCTCCCCGTCGATGACGACCTCGGTGCGGGTGGGGTCCGCCTTGGGGAAGTCGGATACGGATGTGTCGGTGGCGAGGCCGAGACCCGCGAAGAACGGATTTATTTTCATGCCCCACGGATCGGCGGTGCCCGACAGGAATTCCCTGGCCTCGCGGTCCGACCTGAGCCACTGCCAGGCCATTCTCGACGTGTCCGTATTCGCGAGCTGCACCATGAGACTCATGGGCGACAGGGACGTCGCCGACCAGTCCTTGAAATCGGGGTTGATCTCCTTGAATTCCGGGTCGTGGAACAGACTGAGCGGATTGTCCTTGATGTGTTCGGGTATTTCACGGCGCGCGCGTGTCACATCCTTCTGGTAGGAGGACGTGAGCAGTTTGGCGAGCAGTCTGGGGGTGAGTTTCATCGACGTGAGCTGACCGGAGTCGGGCAGTTCGACGAAGAAGCCGACCGCGAGACCGCTCACCGCCACGGGTGCGTGCACCACGGTGCCGTCGGGTGCGGTGCCCGTCTCCTCGGCTTCCGCGTCCGACGCCACGACCGGGTCGACCGTGAAGGCGAGTCCGGGTGCGCCGGCCACCGGCCGGGAGATCGTGTCCCTGGCCCCCTCCTCGCCGCTCTGGCTGAACGCGAACTTGGCGCCGTCGCTCGCCGAGCAGACGGCGGGCTGCCACGCCGAGATCGCGTCGGTGACCAGCTCCGAGCCGGTCACCCGGCGCTCCGCCCGGTCGGCCGGGCAACTGTTGCCGACCGGCAGGAAGTCCAGCGGAACGACCATGCGCTGCGCCCAGTTGGAGGCGGCGAGCGGGGACGACTGGAGCGGGCGGCCCTGGCCGGTCGCACCGTCGATGTCGTACTCGCCGCGCGGGACGATCACCAGCCAGCAGGACCGCCCCTTGACGGTGCCCCCCTGCGTCACCGGGGCGCCGCAGCCGAGCTGGTCGGCCTCCTGGTCGGTCAGCATCGGGAAGGTGAACTCGCCGGTTCCGTCCGGGTGGGTGACGGCGTATGGCTCCTCGTTGGTGTCCAGCGACCCGAAGTAGGTCCAGTCGCGCGAACCGGTCGTCGGCTTCTCGCCGTTGGCCGGCCGGAAGGGTACGTACGACTCGCCCTGACCGTTGCCGATGTACTCCGTCTCCGCCGGGTCGGGCACCGCGTCGATCTGCCGCAGCGAGGTCCAGGAGCCGCCCTGCTGTACGCCGCTGCCGCCGAACTGGCACTGGTCGCGCCGGGGTCCGGCCGGGTCGTCGCCCCAGCACTGCATGAGCTGGAGGTAGTTGTGCGCGAAGCCGGTCTCGGTCGGCCGGGCCCCGGTCCAACTGACGCGTACGCCCTGGGCGCGCAACTGGGTGGTCTGGTGGACGGTGACCTCGAGGGAGGAGAAGTCGTCGTACGTCCCCTTCTTGCCGGTCACGGTGACCGCGGAGCTCTCGGCGGCCTGGGCGGGGGCCGTGGCGGCGGGCAGCGGGAGCAGCGCCACCACCAGGGCGGCCAGCAGCGCGGCGACGCCCGCCTTCGCGGATCGGGGCGGTCTCGCCTTCGTGGATCGGAGCGGTCTCATCGCAGGCCCTCCCCGCGGCGGGCGCGCGCGGCCAGGGCGCGGGCGGTGATCGGCGGGCCGACGACCACGCCGAGCAGCAGGACGGCCGACAGGGCCATGAGTACGCCGCGCAGCCCACCGGACTCGCCCGCCGCGAGCGTGACCGGATTGCCGACGACCGAGGAGTCTCCCGCGCCGTCACCGCCGATCAGTTCGCCGGTGTCCGGGTCGATGACGCCGCCGGCGGCGCTTCCCCCCGTATCGCCGGAGGCTCCGCCCGCGTCGGTGGCGCCGCCGGTGGACGTACCCGCGGTGCCCGCCGTCGTCGCGCCGCCGGTGGCCCCGCCGGAGGCGCTGCCCCCGCTGCCGCCGGAGGCGCCGGAGCCGCCGCCGTTCGAGCCGCCCGAACCGCCGCTGGTGGCGGTGGACTTGACGGGTGTCTTCTCCTTGGCGCCCGCCGTGCCGTCGCTGCACTGCGTGGGACCCTTCTTGTCGCACGCCTTCGGGTAGGGGGCCTTGTTGGCGAGGGTGTTGGAACCGTCCGCGGAGAACGTGGGATTACGGCACTTCGAGATGTCGGTGCTGTTGGCGGGCGCTCCGGGGATCCTCTTGACCTGCGCGAATCCGGCCTCGACCAGGTTGATGGGCAGGGGCGAGTAGCCGAGCTCCTCGGCCTGTTGCTGGCCGTCGCACAGGAAGTAGTTGGCGAAGGTGCCCAGTGTCTTGCCCTTGGCGGTGGTGAAGGGCTGTTCTGCCTTGGTCGGGATGATCATGTAGCTGTAGCTGGAGAGCGTGTACGTGCGGCGGTCGGGCGACCGGTAGACGCCGTCCAGGATCTGCGTCAGATAGTTCGCCGAGCCCTTGTCCTCGTTGAGGCGGGCCTTCAGCAGGGCCACGGCGACACTGGACGCGGTCGGCTCGACGTAGTACCCCGACGCGTTGAGCATCTTCGCCACCGGGAAGCCGGTCGTGATCGCGTACGAGTACTCGACGTAGGTGATCGCCCCCTCGGCGTGCCCCTGCTTGGTGAAGCCGGAGACGCCGAGCGAGCCGGACTTGGCGATGTGCGAGGAGCCGGGTACGACGGGGAAGTACGAGGTCATTCCGCACGGCGTGGACCGGCCGGCCCGGCGGCAGTAGTCGTTCCACAAGCTGCCGTGCTGCTTGGACATCCAGGTGGTCAACTGGGCCGTCGTACCGGAGCCGTCGGAGCGCACCACCGGGATCACCTGGATCGCCGGCAGGTTGAGTCCGGGGTTGTCCGCCTTGATCTCCGGGGCGTTCCACCGGGTGATCCTCCCGGTGAAGATCTTGGTGACGACATCGCCGGAGAGCCGCAGATTGGTGACCTTCTTGCCACCGATCTTGAGGTTGTACATGAAGGCGGTGCCGCCCGCGACGATCGGCATGTAGGCGTAGCCGCGCTTGGGCGGGGCGTCCGTGGCCCCCGCCTCGGTGAGCCCGTACGGGATCTCGGAGACCGCGAAGTCGGCGGTGCCGTTCTTGAACTGCTCACGGCCGACCGAGGAGCCGAGCGCGGCGTAGTTGACGGTCATGCCGCTGTTGGAGGCGACGTTGCGGCGCCACTGGTCGAGCGCGTTGGAGCTCCAGGTGGAGCCCGCGCCGCTGATCTTGGTGTACGAGGCCGCCTGGGCGGCCGGCGCGTGGAAGGCGAGCAGCGCGCACAGCAACGCGGCTGCCGCCATGGCGAGTCGGGAGACGGTGGCCGGTCTCACGGGGCACTCCTTCTGGGTGTACGGGGTGGACTCGGCGGCTTCGTGGGGGAGTTGGGGGTGGTGGCGTCGGCGGTGCGGGCGCCCGCTCGGGCATCGGCGGTGCGGGCGCCCGCTCGGGCATCGGCGGTGCGGGCGCCCGCACCGGCGCCCACAGCTCCGGCGCCCACAGCTCGGGCGCCGGCTCGGGCCGCGAACCGTTCGGCGTCGTGCTTGGACGCCCGTACCCGCCGGTGTTCCTGACGGCGCGTCAACTGGCCCGGCCCGCGCCCGCCGACGATCCGGGCGATCACGAACAGCAGCAGGACCAGGGCCATCAGCACCGCCGCCGTCCCGAAACCCCGCGCGATCATGGTGGGTTCGGGCGACTTGACGAACTCGAAGGTGGCCAGCGGCAGCGAGACCTGCGGCCCCGAGAACGGATCGATGTTGGCCTCGGCGGTGAATCCGGCGGTGAGCAGCACCGGCGAGGTCTCGCCGACGCCGCGTGCGGTGCCGAGGATGACGGAGGTCGTCAGACCCGAGCGGGCGGTCGGCAGCACCACGTGCCACACGGTGCGCCAGCGCGAGGTGCCGAGCGCGTACGCCGCCTCGCGCAGATTGCCCGGCACCAGCCGGATCACCACGTCGGCCGCCCGGATGATGATCGGCAGCATCATGACGGACAGCGCGAGGGACGCGGCGAAGCCGGAGCGGTCGAAGCCGAGCGCGAGGATGACCGTGGCGTAGATGAACAGTCCCGCGACGATCGACGGCAGCGCGGTCATCGCCTCGACCACGGTCCGTACGAACCGGGCGAAGCGGCCCGGCACTTCGTTGAGGAAGACCGCGCAGAGCAGCCCGGTCGGCACCGTGATGGCGAGCGCGATGGCGATCTGTTGCAGGGTGCCGAGGATCGCGTGCAGGATGCCGCCGGTCGACAGCGGGTCGAGCGGTCCCGCCTCGGCCATGTCCTGGACGAAGAAGTTCAGGTGCGGCAGCGCCCTGCGGCCCTCCCACAGGGTGTAGACGACGACGCAGGCGAGCGCGGCCACCATCACCAGGCCCAGGCTCTGTACGACGACGGCGGCGATCCGGTCGCGTACGGCGGGTCCGTCCTCGTCGAAGGAGACCAACAGGCCGTAGAGCAGCAGGAAGAAGACGTACGCGACGACGACGAAGCCGACGGCGCCGCTGAACGGCAGCAGCCGGGTGAACAGCAGCCCGGTGAGGGACAGCGCGGCCGCTGCGGCGCCCAGCAGGGCGTACACATCGGTGGCGCGCAGTTGGGTCGGCGAGCGCCGCCGCTCCCCCACGGCCGGGGCCGGTGCGCGCTCGACCGCGTGCGGGCCGCCCGGCGCGGGTCTTTGAGGCGCGATGGTCATGTGTGGTGTCTCCTCATTCACTCGCCGCTCATTCACTCGCCGCGCCGGAGCGGCTGCGGGCGACGATCGACGATGCGGCGAAGTTGACGACGAGAGTCATCAGGAAGAGGGCGAAGCCCGCGGCCATCAGGGCCGACATACCGAACTCGCTGGCCTCGCCGTACCGCAGGGCGATCAGCGCGGCGACCGAGTTGGAGCCGCTCTGGAGCACATGCCACTGGATTTCGAAGACCGGCGAGATGATCAGGTAGACCCCGATCGTCTCGCCCAGCGCGCGGCCGAGTCCCAGCATCGTGCCGCCGATCATGCCGCCCTTGCCGAAGGGCAGGACGACGCCGGCGATCATGCCCCAGCGGGTGGCGCCCAGCGCGAAGGCGCCCTCGCGTTCGCCGACCGGCGCCTGCGAGAACACCTCGCGCATCACCGAGCACGCGATCGGCGCGACCATCAGGGCGACGACGATGCCCGCGATGAGGGTCGACGACGTGTAGACGGTCTGCGGGGCGAGCGGGTCGGCCGGGTCGGCGGCGGGGACGCCGAAGAACGGGATCCAGCCCAGATAGGTGGCGATCCAGCGGGCGGTGGGCAGGATCTGCCCCTCGAAGAAGAACAGGCCCCACAGGCCGTAGACGACGGACGGCACGGCCGCCATCAGGTCGACCACACCGATCAGCGTCTGCCGCAGCCTCGGCGGCGCGTACTCGCAGATGTAGAGCGCCCCGCCGATCGCGAGCGGTACGGCGACGGTGATCGCGACCAGCGCGATCAGCACGGTCCCGACCAGCACGGCCGCGATCCCGAACCGGCCGGCGTCCGGCTCCCATGCCTCGGTCGTCAGGAACGACCAACCCGCCCTGGACAGCGCCTGCCAGGCCCGGTACAGGAGGAATCCGCCGACCAGGAGCATGACGGCGAGCACCAGTCCTCCCCCGCCACGGGCGACACCCCTGAAGACACGGTCGGGCAGGCCCGGGTCCGCGTACAGCCTTCGGGGCGCGTCCGCTTCCTGCCCACTCGCTCTTCTCGTCACGGGGCCGACGCTCCCGGTACGCGATTGACGGGCGCGCACCGAGATGTGAACGAGGTGTGCCCTAAGGGCAACTTCCCGTTACCTCCACCATCTCGGCCAGCAGGGCACGGAACCGCTGCCAGGCCGAGCGGCAGGTCGAGTGCCGCTCGTAGGGCCGCGCCGAGACGGCGACGACCTCACCCGCGGCATCACGTAATAACCACATCCAGCCGTTGCCTTCCGCGGTGTGCTGTACGGCGCCGACGAGTGCCGCGCGATCGCGGCACAGCGTCTCGAAGGCGGCGCGGCAGTGCCCGTACTCGTCGTACGACCGCGCGGACACCGCGACCACACGGCCGTTCTGCGCGACCACGCGCCAGTGGTACGCGCCGTGCGCGTCGACGTCGATACGGCGGCGCGCGCCGCCCGCGTCGGCTCTGTCGCCACCACCCGCGCCATCGGTGACCGTCATCTCGATCCCACCCCCCGCCGCCCCGTCGGAGAGCGGGGCGGCAGGCGCAACCTAGTGAGACGGACGTGACAGCGGACGCCACAAACCCGACAACGAGGCCGGGTTTCATGGCGAAGTTGCCCTTAGGGCGCCCGGAGTACACCGGAAGCAAGCCCTTTCCCCGTGGTGGCCGGAGTCGGCCGACCCGCAATTTCTACAGTGTTGTAGATTTTGAGCAGTCCATACCTTCGAGCACCAGGAGAAGATCGTGGGAGTTTCCCTCTCCAAAGGCGGCAATGTTTCGCTCAGCAAGGAGGCGCCGGGCCTGACGGCGGTGATCGTCGGCCTCGGCTGGGACGCGCGCAGCACCACCGGCGCGGACTTCGACCTCGACGCGAGCGCGCTGCTCGTCAACGCGGCCGGCAAGGTCCCCTCCGACCAGCACTTCATCTTCTACAACAACCTCAAGAGCCCTGACGGTTCGGTCGAGCACACCGGTGACAACCTCACCGGTGAGGGCGAGGGCGACGACGAGTCGGTGAAGGTCAACCTCGCCGGTGTTCCCGCCGAGGTGGACAAGATCGTCTTCCCGGTCTCCATCCACGAGGCGGAGTCGCGCGGCCAGAGCTTCGGCCAGGTCCGTAACGCGTTCATCCGGGTGGTGAACCAGGACGGCGGCGCCGAGCTGGCGCGCTACGACCTCACCGAGGACGCGTCGACGGAGACCGCGATGGTCTTCGGCGAGCTGTACCGCAACGGCGCGGAGTGGAAGTTCCGCGCCGTGGGCCAGGGTTACGCCTCCGGCCTCTCCGGCATCGCCAGCGACTTCGGTGTCGGCGTCTGAGCTGAGCCACCCGCCACCGGCCGCCCGCCGCCGGATCCGGACCACCGCAAGGCGTCCGGGTCCGGCGGCGTCGCGTTTCGTCCCCCGCGCACGCCCCCCGCGCACGCCTCCCGAGACGACAACTCCCGCGACTCATGCGACTTTGGTGGCATGACCACCACCATTCCCGGCGGAACCCTCACCCCGGCGAAGGGCCTCACCCTCAGCCGCATGGGCTACGGAGCCATGCAACTGGCCGGCCCCGGCGTCTTCGGCCCGCCCAAGGACCGTGACCAGGCGCTGGCCGTGCTGCGCGAGGCGGTCGGGCTCGGGATCACGCACATCGACACCAGCGACTTCTACGGCCCCACCGTCGTCAACGAGCTGATCAAAGAGGCTCTGCACCCCTACCCCGCCGACCTGCGCATCGTCACCAAGGTGGGCGGTCGCCGCAGCGGTGACGGAGCCTGGTTCACGTCGCTGGAGCCCGCCGATCTGAGGGCGCAGGTCGAGGAGAATCTGCGGCATCTGGGCCTGTCGGCCCTGGACGTGGTCAATCTGCGTCTGGGCCCGTCCGAGGGCATCTCCGACCAGTCGGTGGCCGAGCCGTTCGGCGCGCTGGCCGAGCTGCGCGAGCAGGGTCTGATCCGCCATCTCGGTCTCAGCAACATCTCCGACGCCCAGCTCACCGCGGCGCAGGCCATCGCGCCCGTCGTCACCGTGCAGAACCTCTACAACCTCGCCAACCGCGCGGACGACGCGCTCGTGGACCGGTGCGCGGCCGAGAACATCGCCTTCGCCTCGTTCTTCCCCCTCGGCGGTTTCACCCCGTTGCAGTCCGAGACCCTGACGTCGGTCGCGGCCCGGCTGGACGCCTCGCCGCAGCAGGTCGCACTGGCCTGGCTGCTCCAGCGCTCGGCGACCACCGTCCTGATCCCCGGCACCTCGTCCGTCGGCCATCTGCGCGAGAACGTCGCCGCGGCCGAGCTGCGCCTGCCGGCCGACGCGATCGCCGAGCTGGACACCATCGGCCGGTAGGGCGTGTCCGGAAAGCCCCGCCACGCCGGCGACCGCCCCCGGGCCGGCCCCGCCCACCCTCCCGAAGGAGCACGCGCATGCCCAGAGCCGTCCGCTACGACCAGTACGGATCCGTCGACGTCCTGTACATCGCCGACGTCGCCGAGCCCGCCCCGGCCGCCGACGAGATCGTCGTCGAAGTGGTCGGCGCCGGGCTCAATCCCGGCGAGGGCAAGGTACGCGAGGGGCTGATGCACGCCGTCTGGCCCGCCACCTTCCCCTCCGGCCAGGGCAGCGACTTCGCGGGCCGCGTCGTCGCGGTGGGCGGCGGCGCCGTGGGCGCGCCCGCGATCGGCGCGGAGGTGATCGGGTTCACCAACCGGCGCGCCGCGCAGGCGGACTACGTCGCCGTCCCCGCCGACCAGGTGACACCCAAGCCCGCGGCCGTCGACTGGGACGTGGCGGGGTCCCTCTTCGTGGCGGGCACCACCGCGTACGCGTCCGTCCGGGCCGTCGGGGCCGAATCCGGCGAGACCGTCGTGGTCAGCGCCGCCGCCGGCGGCGTGGGCTCCCTGGCCGTGCAACTGCTGCGCCGTCAGGACGTGCGGGTCCTGGCCGTCGCGGGCGAGGCCAATCACGACTGGCTCGCCTCACTGGGCGCGGTGCCGATCTCGTACGACGGGGGTGTCGAGAGCGTCGAGGAACGGATCCGCGAGGCGGCGCCCCACGGCGTCGACGCGTTCATCGACGCGTACGGAGACGGCTACGTCGAACTCGCCGTGAAGCTGGGCGTCGCCCCCGTACGGATCAACACGATCGCCGACTTCCCCGCCGCGCAGAAGTACGGCACCAAGAACGACGGGGGCATGACCGCGGCCCGCGCGGAGGTCCTGGCCGAGCTGGCCGCCCTGATCGCCGAAGGCGAACTGAACGTCGCCATCAGCGCCACGTACCCCATCGAGGAGGTACGGGAGGCGTACAAGGCGCTCGCCGGGCCGCACAGCCGGGGGAAGATCGTCCTTCGGATGCGCTGACCGCCGCGCGGCCGGACGGTTGGTGTCGGAGCGGTGCGGCACGGTGGACGCACCCGCTGCCCGGCTCGAATCCGCTCAACGTCGCGGCGCGGGAAGGGTATTTGTACGTCCCTCGTCGTCCGCCGGCTGCCCGGGTATGGCAAAGTCGTGCCGGTGGACGAGCTGAGACCTCAAGATCCCGCGCGAATAGGCGTATGGCGGATTCTCGCCCGGCTCGGCGCGGGCGGCATGGGCCAGGTGTACCTGGGCCGTTCGCCGGGCGGCCGGCTGGTGGCGGTGAAGGTGATCCGCGACGAGATCAGTGACCATCCGGAATCGCTGGCCCGCTTCCGGCGGGAAGCCGCGACCATGGAGGCCGTACGCAGCCCGTACGCCGCCCAGTTGATCGAGGCGTCGCTCGACGCGTCGCCGTACTGGCTGGCCACGGAGTACGTGCCGGGGCCCACGCTGCGCGACGCCGTGCGCGCGAGCGGCCCGTTCCCGCCCGAGAGCGCGCTGCGGCTGTTCGCGGCGCTCGCCGAGGGGCTGGCCACGGTGCATGTCCACGGGGTCACGCACCGGGACCTGAAACCGCAGAACGTCATCCTCGCGCCGCAAGGGCCGCAACTGATCGACTTCGGCATCGCCCGGGGACTGGACCTGACGGCTCTCACCCGGACCGGAATGGCGCTGGGGACACCCGGGTACGCCGCGCCGGAAGTTCTCCTGCGCAACGAGGTCGGCCCGGCGGCGGACGTCTTCGCGCTCGGAGCGACGATCGCCCACGCGGCGACCGGCCGGCCTCCGTACGGCGAGGGGGACCCCTCGTCGGTGAACTACCGGTCCGTGCACGAGGACATCGACGTCGCGGGCGTACGGGAGGACCTGGCCGCGCTGATCCGGCGATGCGTCGCCAAGGACCCGGCGGAACGGCCCGAGTTGGCGGCCGTGATCGCCGGATGCGCGGTGGACTCGGCGCTGGCCTCGGACGCCCACTACCGTTCGGTGGCCCGGGACACCGAAGCGGTACCGGGGCCCGAGCCCGTATCCGTATCCGAGCCCAAGCCCGAGTCCAAGTCCGAGTCCAAGTCCGCCGAGTCGGCCGAGCCGCCCGCGCGCTGGGGATACGACGAGACCGGCAAGGCGGGCACCCGCTACGCCGTACCGAACCGATCGCCGGCTCCCGCCGCCCGGCGCGGACATGGCAGACGCTGGCTCGCGGCCTGCGCGGTCGTGCTCGTCGTGCCGCTGGCGCTGTGGCTGCATCCCAGGCTGGGCGACGACGACCAGGACCCCGGCGCGGCACCTGCCACCGGGACCATCACATCCGGGGCGACCGCGAAGGACGAGGCGACCGCCAAAGACGACACGACCGCCAAGGACGACGCGACCCCCAAGGACGACGCGCCCGAGCAGCCACCGGACCACATCGTCAACGACCGTGTCTCGCAGGACCGTTGGACCCTGTCGGACGATCCGGATCAGGCATCCCATGGCGGGGGCACCTGCGATCTGGCCAGTATCGGCGACTCCTCGCCGCCGGACGGTCTGCGGTCCTCCGTCTTGCACACCACCGGCTCGGGCACCGCCTCGGTGTCCATGCGCCCCAAGGACGCCGGGAGCGGCAAGCGCCCCGAGCCGTACTACGTGTCCGTCGGGATACGCCCGCCGCACGAGACCGACCGCACCACCGGGCGCCCCCTCAAGTCGGTCGGCAAGGGCATCGGTTTCACCACCGAACCCGTCGACCTCTACTCCGAGTGGTCATCGGGCGGCACGGTCAAGTTCCAGTACCCCGACGACTTCCAGGCCCACTTCGGCGAGCGGACCGTCGACGCGATCCCGGTGAGCGACGACCCGGGCGACTGGACCGTGGTGATCTACCACGTCGAGGGCGGACCCACGAAGTACACGTCCGTCGTGTGCAACGGCTTCCACGCGGGTGGGTGACACCCAGGGAGGTGTCACGTTCGCGCGCCCGGCGGTGTCTTCATGTCGATCAGCCGGACAGGCATACGTACAGGGAGAACATCATGGCGCTGCGCGTTCCGAAGGCGGAACTTCCCACCGAGCTCAGGGAGAACATGATCAAGCGGTTCGGTGCCGTGGCCGAGCCCGCCGAGGCGACGTCGCACAATCCCGCGGTCACCGAGACCATCATGGCAATGGGCGAGAAGGTGAGCCGATGGGATTCCGTCGACGAGAGCCTCAAGTCATTCGCGCACATGGCCGTCGCGGCACAGGTCGGCTGTAGCTGGTGCCTCGACATCGGCTACTTCCAGGCGGTGAACATGGACATGGACGTGGTCAAGGCGAGCGAGGTGCCGCGCTGGCGGGAGTCGGACGTGTTCACACCGCTGGAGCGGGACGTGCTGGACTACGCCGAGGCCATGACGAGCACACCGCCGACCGTCACCGACGAATTGTCCAAAAGTCTGCTCGGTCGACTCGGCCCGGCGGGACTGGTCGAGCTGACCGTATACATCTCCTACTGCAACCTTGCGACCAGGAACAATGTGGCGCTCGGAGTCGAGTCACAGGGCTTCTCCGACGCGTGCGAGATTCCGCTGGCCACGCGTCCTGGCACGTCCGGCGTGGCGGCGTCGACGGTATGATCGAGGACCCTTTCGTCACCCATCGCGGCCTGCTGTTCACGGTCGCCTACGAAATGCTCGGGTCGGCGGCCGACGCGGAGGACGTGCTCCAGGAGTCCTGGCTGCGATGGGCCGCCGTCGACGAGACACAGGTGCGTGACCCACGGGCGTATCTCGTACGCACCGTCACCCGCCAGGCGCTCAACCGGCTGCGCACGCTGTCGCGCAGCCGCGAGGAGTACGTCGGCGAGTGGCTGCCGGAACCGCTGCTGACCAGCCCGGATGTCGCCGAGGACATCGAACTCGCGGAGAGTGTGTCGATCGCGATGCTGACCGTGCTGGAAACGCTCGGGCCGACCGAGCGGGCTGTGTTCGTGCTCCGCGAGGTCTTCGAGATGCCGTACGGCGAGATCGCCGAGGCCGTGGGGAAGTCCGCGGCCACGGTGCGGCAGATCGCGCGCCGGGCACGTGACCATGTGGCGGCCCGGCAGCCTCGGGTGCGGGTGAGCCGGTCGGAGCAACGGGCGGTGGTGGAGCGGTTCCTGGGCGCGCTGCGCACCGGGCGGTTGCAGGAGCTGATGGAGGTCATGGCGCCGGACGTCGTCCTGATCGCCGATGGTGGCGGGCACGCCGCCGCCGCTCTGGTGCCGATCCACGGGGCCGAGGTGGTGGCGAAGTTGCTCTCGGGCGCGGACCGGACGGTGGCCCCGTACGAGACGACGACCGTATGGCTCAACGGCGCGCCCGCCGGCCGGGTCGAGATCGACGGCAATCTGGTCGCGATCAGCCTCGTCGTGGAGGACGGGCGGGTGACCCGGATCTACGCGATCGCGAACCCACGGAAACTGACGCGGCTGGACGAACCGGCGGTACTCGCCAGGTGAGTTGGGCGCTCTCGGTCGATCGCCGGACGGGCCGCGCATGCGGTCCGTCCGGCGGTTGAGCGCGGGCGAGGCCAGGGCCTAGCGGGGGTCTTCCTCCGCTGCGCCGGGCGTCGGGCGCGGGGCCTGGTGGTAGTGGTTGACGTTTCCGCCCTGCACTCCGTACGCCGTCGCGTGGTCCCGCGCGGTGATGTTCTGCACCCAGTTCTGCTGGGGCTCCGGGAGTTCGCTCCGGATGCCCTCCACCAGGCTGTTCAGCTCGGCCGCCGCTTCGGGATGTTCGCGCAGCAGTTGCGCGAACTCCAACTGCCACTGCCCCTGGACGAGTTGCCGGGCCTCGTCGGCGTCGTCCGCCTCCTGTACGAGCGCGGCCTGGCGGTCCAACTGCCCTTCGAGCGCGGCCTGTCCGTCGTCGCCGCGCCGCCGGAACAGCCGCACCGCCCCGGCCCGCGCCCCCTGCCAGGCGTCGGTGGCCATGGCCGCCGCCAGCGCCCCCGCACCGCTGCTCGCCAATACCGTCAGTGTCTCGGACAGCATCAATCCCCCTTGTGGTTCCGGTGATTCCTCGGTGCTCGTGACTTCCTGACTACCACGACGAGACGGCCGGTACGCCGGGACCGGGAGGATTGGTTGGGGAATCGTCGGCCACATCGGGCACGTCGGGCGCGTCGGGCACGTCGGGCAGCAGTGCGCTGTGGTGGCGGCGGAGCAGCCGTTCGTGGTCGGGGGTGAACAGCTCGCGCCCGACGCCCACCGCGAGGTCTTCGGTGGCCCCGTCGGCCGTCGGCGCCGGAATGTCGCCGGTCTCGGCGGGATGGCCCGTGGCGGTCAGGAGCCGGGCGAGGGCCCGGTCCCGGGCGTCGGTGGAACCGCCGAGTTCGGGGCCGGCGAGTTCTTCGTGGGTGATCACACAGATCGCCGGGTGGTGGAGCAGCCATTGGCAGCGGTGGCCTTCTCTCATGCCGGGGAAACCGGGGTCGGTGAGGGCGAGCGTGATCTTGGCGTCCAGGGTGGGCCGGGTGGCGAGGATGTCGCGGTAGATGAGGTGTTCGGGGAGGGTGCCGACACGGTCGGCGGGCCGGGAGAGGGCGCGGATCTGGCTGATGATCCGGTCCCGGATGTCGCGGTGGTGGTGGACGATCGGCGGCTGGGACCGGGTGTGCCAGGTGCGCAGGAAGTCCGCGTCGGCGTACCGCAGGTCGAGGCCGGTGACGTACCAGCAGCCCCGGCCCGGCAGCAGGCCGAGCAGCGTGGTGTCCGGCAGGCGGGTGAGGCGGGACTCGATGTCCGGGTCGACGGCCGACGCGAGGGTGGTGGGCTGGCCCAGTCGGGTCCACCACACCCGCCACAGGGCGCTGACCGCCTGGTGGAAGGCGCCCTCCAGGATCTCCCGGTCGTAGCGCGGGTTGAGCAGTAGCGCCGTGCGGTCGGGGCCGTAGGCCGCCGTGAGGAGGGCGTACACCTCGCCGGGGCCTGGACCTGGACGGTCGGCACCGGCGGCCGGATCGCCGCTCATCGTGCCGTACGAGGTGTAACCGAGGGCGCTGGTGACGTCCGCCAGCAGCGGGGTGCCGCTGCCCGGCAGGGATACGGCGATCATCTGGGGCACGGCCATGGAACATCTCCCGGAGGAAGGCGGGGCCGTCCGGCCCCGGCTGCTGGTCCCGCGACGGGGGTCGGTTCAGCGGGGTACGGCGCCGCCACTCACGCTCATGGTCCGCGACTCCACGCCCATCGCTGCTCCTTCGCCGCCTGCCGTTCAGCGTGCCGGGCGCATATTCGTCCGGCCGCACCCGGTCAACGACCCACCGGCGGCTGCGACACGCTGATCTGGAGGAGGAACCGCAGCCCTTCCAGGGAGGGGGAGCCAAGTGGGGCGGTGTAGGCGACCAGTTGCTGCTCGGGCTGGGTATCGACGGAGAACTGCTGCACGTCGAGCGTGAGCGCGCCGACGACGGGGTGGAGGTACGTCTTGGTGAGCTGCCTCGGCCCGCGCACCTGGTGGCTCGCCCACCACGTGCGGAAGTCCGGGTCGCGGACGCTGAGTTCGCCGATCAGCGCGGCCAGGGCCCGGTCGTCGGGACAGCGGCCCGCCTCCATCCGCAGGACCCCGACACACTCGCGTGCGGCGCGTGGCCAGTCCGCGTACAGGGCTCGGTAGTCGTCGTCCAGGAACGTCAGCCGGATCAGGTTGCGCTCGGCCGTGGGCAGTGCCTCGAAGTCGGTGAGGAGGGCCGCCGCGGCCGGGTTCCAGGCCAGCACGTCCATGCGGCGGTTGAGGATCATGGCGGGGATTTCGCTCATGCCGTCGAGCAACTGGCGCAGGCGCGGGTCGACGCTCTGCCGGGCGGGCGGCCGGGCGGGGGCGGGCCGCGTGACGTCGGCGACGGTGAACAGATACGCGCGCTCGTCCGGGGCGAGGAGCAGGGCGTCGGCGAGGGCGTCAAGGACGGGGCGGGAGACCCTGCGCGTACGGCCCTGTTCCAGCCGTACGACATAGTCGACGCTCACATGCGCGAGCTGGGCCAGTTCCTCGCGGCGCAGACCCGGGACGCGGCGCAGCCGCCCGTCGTCCGGCAGGCCCACCGACCGGGGGGTGAGGCTCGCGCGCCGGGCACGCAGGAAGTCGCCCAGTTCGTTGCCGCCGGAAGCGGCGCCACTGTGTCCCATGACTTCCAGTCTCCGCCTTGTGGCACCCGTGTGCCTGGTACTAATCCGCATAGGCAGGGCCCTCCCTGGCACCTGCCACCGGCCGGAGCGACGGTGGGAAACGTGGCCGACAGAACGAGGTCACCACCCGTCGTAAGCACTGGAGGACGTCATGAGGACAGATGTTGAGTTCCCGAGCGCCGGTCTGAAGCTCGCCGGTCACCTCTACACCCCCGACGGCGCGGCCGCCGGCCCGTATCCGGCGATCGTCGTCGGCCATCCCGGCGGCAGCGTGAAGGAGCAGACCTCCGGCATGTACGCGCGGCACCTGGCCCAGCGGGGCTTCGTCACCCTCGCGTTCGACGCCGCGTACCAGGGCGCCAGTGAGGGCACCCCGCGCGGTCTGGAGGACCCGGCGCACCGGGTCGAGGACATCAAGGCCGCGGTCTCGTACCTCACCACCCGTGACGAGGTCGACGCCGACCGTATCGGCGCGCTGGGTATCTGCGCCTCGGGCGCGTACGTACTGCCCGCCACCGCGACGGACCATCGCGTAAGGGCCGTCGGCACCATCAGCGGCGTCGACATCGCGCGCCAGTTCCGCTACGGCCCCGACGGCACTCAGGACCCGGCCGTCATCCAGCAGATGCTCGACGCGGCGGCGGCGGCGCGGACCGCCGAGGCCCGCGGTGAGGAAGTCCAGCCCCTCACGCTCTTTCCCGACACGATCGAGGAGGCCCGTGCGCAGGGTGGCCGGCACGGTGCGGAGGGGTTCGAGTACTACCGCACCGACCGCGCCCAGCATCCGCGCTCGGCGAAGACCTTCACCTGGTCCAGCATCGACCACATGGTGTTCTTCGACGCCTACCGGTGCGTGGACCTGATCGCGCCGCGTCCGGTGCTCATGATCGCCGGGCGTGAGGCGGTGACGTCCTGGATGAGCGTCGAGGCGTTCGAGGACGCTCGCGAGCCGAAGGAGTTCCACTGGGTCGAGGGCGCGAGCCATGTGGACCTCTACGACAAGGAGCGGTACGTCGAGCCCGTGCTCACGAAACTGGCCGACTTCTACGGGAAGAACCTGGTCAACTAGGCGGCGGCACGGCCCGGCGTTCGCCCGCCCGACCGCCGGTTGATACCCGCCACGGGTCACTGCCACGATGCGTCCCATGGACATGGACATGGGACGCGTCGACGGCCCCGGCGGGCCACGGGTGAGACGCGCGGACGTGTCGGACGGGGCCGCGCTGGCCGAGATCGATTCCGTGGCGGCGGCGGGCGATCACGTACGACGTGACAGCATCCGGCGCTGGTGCGAACACGGCCTGGTCCTGCTGGCAGAGGACGACACGGGACCGCTGGGCTACAGCGTGCTGGAGTACACCTTCTTCGAGCAGGGCTTTCTCACCCTGCTGATGGTCGCGCCCGGCGCCCGCCGGCGAGGCGTGGGCGCCCGGCTTCTCGCGGCCGTCGAGTCGACGCGCACCACCCCGAAGCTGTTCACCTCGACCAATGTCTCCAACCACCCCATGCGGCGATTGCTCGGCCACGCCAACTGGCGCCCGGCCGGAATTCTCCATGGTCTTGACGAAGGAGACCCCGAACTCTTCTTCCTCTGCCCACGCGCTCAGTCGGTCAACGACAAGCCGTTGATGAGCACTTCGGCCACATTCTCGGCGTAGAGGCGCACACGCGTCTCGTCCGTCGACGCCAGCTCCGGGTTCATTCGCGAGGCGAGTCCTTGCTGGCCGTAGGGTGCGGTTCCCCCCGAGGTGACCAGGAAGTAGAAGACCTCGGCCGGGATGTTCTTGATTCTGCCCTGTTCGCGCAGCAGATCGAAGACAGGTAGGAAGCGCGACCGGACCGGTTCGATGTAGTGCTCGTAGAGATAGTCCAGCCGATCGGACGGGACCGAGCCCTCCATCATGACAAGGCGTGCCAGATAAGGCCGCGTGGCCGAGTACTCGATGAAATTCAGGGTCAGTACTCTCAGCCGGATCATGGGGTCGGCCAATTCGTCGTCCGCGGCCTCCAGATGGTCCAGGAGCGGGCGAAAGGCCCAGTCGACCGCGGCGTGCCACAGTTTCTCCTTCGAACCGAAACGCTGGTAAAGGAGATTGCGGCTGACGCCCAGTTCGTCATTGACCGTCCGGAGCGAAACCCCGTTGTAGCCGTGCACCGAGAAAGCCTCGATCGCTGCGGCCATGACCTGGTCGGTCGGAGCGAGTTGGGCATCCTTGGGCGGACGTCCTCGTGGGCGGACGGGGCGTGAGGGGGTATCGGGCACGGAACCAGCCTAGCGGTGACCGCTCTCCTCGGTTCGGCACCGAGGAGAGCGGAGCTGAATTACGGAACGGGCCTGCTTTTCGTTCAGCGCGTGAGCTTGTCCACCGGAGTGAACTTCGCTTCGCCGCCCTCCAGGTTCGAGCTGAGGAACGCGTGACGGTCGCGCCGGTTCACCTGGTCGATCCATCCGGCCACTCCGGGCACGTTGCGGCGAAGGGTCTCGCGCGCGAGATTTCCGGGGACTCGGGCGAGCGGCGAGAAACGCCACAGGCCGGGATCGGGCAGGCCCGTACCGCCGTAACTCTCGGCGCCGAGATAGAAACGCGCATGGCCGAGTTGGGCCTTGTACCGGAGTTCGCCCGCAAGGCGGGGCCTGCGGCGGCCGGTGCGGTGCATCGCAAGGCGGAGGATCGGCGTTGTGGATGGCCCGGCCGTACTTGGCCGACTGAAGACAACGCAGGGGGCACCTCCCGTGCCCCCCTCGGGGGCTACGGGGGAGAGGTGCCGTCCAGGCGTCGCAGGCCAGGCGGGACTTTGCGGACACGCCCCAGGGGCGCCGGCCCACTCCTCGTCCAGGGGTATCCCCCGGTTCCGGAACGCCCTGGCCAGGGCTCCGCTGTCCACGGCGGGCGCGAAGTTCAGGAGGGTGAACCTGCCGCGGAACAGGTCGAGTACGGAGCGTCCGTCGGCGAGGGTGAAGTGCGGGGCGCGGTGTCCGGGCCGGGCCGTGGGGACGTACGCCTCCGGGTCGGCCGGCGGGTCGGGGGTACCGTCGGGGACGATCAGCGGTGACGAGTCGTAGCGCACGTCGAGCTGGACGCCGAGGGAGCGCCACTCGGTCCGCCGGGTGGCGGTGATCCGCTCACCGGCCAGGACCCGGGCCTCGCTCTCCGCCGGGTCGTCAAGTGCCGGATCGGGCCGGATCGCTTTGTCCGCGCGGTAGTTGTGCCAGGCGCGGCGGACCAGGCGCTCGGCGTGCGGGCGGCGCTCGGCGGTGTAGGTGTCGAGCAGGGTGTCCGGGGACCGGCCCCGCAGGACGGCCTCCAGCTTCCAGCCGAGGTTGGCGACATCCCCGAGGCCGGTGTTCATCCCGTGCCCTCCCGAGGGCCACATCCGGTGGGCGGCGTCGCCCGCCAGCAGGACATGACCGGCCCGGAAGGACTCGGCCACCACCGCGTCGCCGGTCCACTCCCGTGTGTCCAGGATCTCGACCTCGTCGGCCGCGCCGTCGAGCGCGCCGGCGACCGTGGCGCGCACGTCGGCGGGGGCGGGGCTCTCGCCATCGGCCAGTGGGTAGGTGACGCGCCACAGATCGCCGCCGTCGAGCGAACCGAGGATCATACGGCGGGGGTTGAGCAGGTAGTACTGCACCGCCGGGGCGTGCGGGACGTTTCGGCGCAGGCCGGGGAGGCGTACGTACGCGCCCTGCCACCGGGCCCGTACATCGGCGGAGTCGCGCAGCGAGCCGATGCCCAGGGCCTTGCGGATCGGGGACCCGGCGCCGTCGCAGGCCACCAGGTAGCGGGCCCGTACGCTCCGCTTGCCGTACGTCTCGGACGCCAGCCGCAGCGCGACACCGTCGTCGGCGCCGCCCGCGAGCCGACCGTCCTCGGACCGACCGCCCGCGAGCCGACCGTCCTCGGACCGGCCGTCCACGCTCTCGCTGTCCTCGAAACCCTCGCAGGTCCACCCGTGGCGCAGCTCCACCGTGGGCTCGGCCGCGGCGCGCTCGCGCAGCGTGGGGTCGAACCAGAACCGTCGATGCCGATACGGAACGAAGGTGGTCAGCATGTCCACGCACCAGGAAGCAGAGGAGCACGCCGTGCGATGGTCGCCGCAGGCCGCACTCGCCTATATGGACCGGCAGGAGATCGCCGCCCAACTCCTGTCCATGCCGCTGGCGTTCGCGGGCTCGGACGACGCCCCCGGACTTCGGGACACGGCTGTCGCGGCTCATCAACGACGGCCACGCCGAGCTGATCGCCGCGTACCCCCGCCGCTTCGGCGCCTTCGCCACGCTCCCGGCCGACGGCCCCGACGAGGCGCTTTGCGGAACTGGCGTACGCGCTGGACGAGTTGCGGCTCGACGGAGCGGTGCTGACCGCGAACGTCCTGGGGCGCTACTTCGGCGATCCGTCCCTGGAGCCCGTCCTGGCCGAGCTGGCACGGCGCGGCACCCCGGTCTTCGTGCACCCGGTGGACTGCCCGCACATCGACGCCCTGGGCTTCGGCTGGCCCAGCTCGGTCGTCGAGTTCCCCTTCGACACCGCGCGCACCATCACCAACGCCCTCTACACCGGCGTCTTCCTGCGCCATCCGGGGCTGCGGCTGATCCTGGCGCACTGCGGAGGTGCGCTGCCCACACTGGGCCGGCGGATCGGCGAACACACCGTCATGGGACGCGGACCGGACGACGCCGACATCGACCCGGCCCATGTCGCGGAGGTACTGCGCGGGCTCTATTACGACACGGCGCTCGCCGGGAGCCGTAACTCACTGCTGCCGACCCTCGAGGTGACCACCTCGGACCACATCCTCTTCGGCACCGACTGGCCGGCCGCCCCGGAACCCACCGCCGTGCGCAACATCGACAACCTCATGGCCTTCGACGGCTTCACGAAGGACGAACTGCGCGGCGTGGAGCGCGACAACGCGCTCGCCCTCTTCCCCCGGCTGGCGTGACGACGGGCGCGTACGCGCGGAACGGGCTGAGGCAACGAAGCCCCAGCCCGTTCGGACGCTTGCCGTCAGTCGCCTCTCAGCGGACGCGGACGCCGAGTGCCACGATCTGGGTGACCGCGTCGTCGGCGAAGTTGTCGTCGCTGACCAGGATCAGGGTCCGTTCGCCGTTCGGCAGGATCGGCCCCCAGGTCATGCCCTCGGTGTTGTCGACCGTGGACAGGCCCAAGTCGTGGAAGTCCGCGACCAGTTTCTTGCGCATCGGTACGACGCGCTGACCGACCAGGGAGTCCATGCCCCCCACCTCGGTGGCGCCACGGGTGGTGGCGTCGTAGACGCGGATCTTGTAGCCCGAGCCGGCCACCCACGTACGCTCCAGGACGAGGTAGCGGCTGGGGTCGTCGGGGAACGCGAGGATCGAGGGCACGCCGGTGTCCGGGGGCCACGGGCTGGACGGGTCGGACGCGGCGAAGATCTTCTCCAGGGGGTAGGCGACCTGTCCCAGTACCGCTCCCTCCCGGCTCTGCCGTGTGACGCGGACGAGCGCGCCGTGCTCCAGGGTGGGCTCCGGGCCGTCCTGGAGCAGCGGGCCTTCGACGGCGCTGGTCAGTACGCGGTCCTTGTCGCCGAAGGTGATCGCTTCGATCGACTTGTTCCGCCGGGGGCCCAGATCGCCCGTCGTGATCTCGTAGTTGGCCGGCAGCGGCAGTTGGCCTCGGTAGGCGCCGGAGCGGTTGGCGAACTGGATCGACGGCTGGATCACCGGCTCACTCGCCGACCTCGGCCGGTCGCCCTCCTGCGCCCACCAGTACCGGCGACAGCTCCGCGGGTCGACCCGCACCTCCTCCGGGTCCACCGCCTTGCCGTCGCCGGCGCTCACCGGTGGGTAGACGGAGCCGTCCGGCTGCCGGAAGGGGTGGGTGCCGGTGAAGTCGACGGAGTGGACCCCGGCGCCGTCCACGTCGATCCTGGCGGTGTAGAAGCGGGCGGGCTGGAGCACGGAGCGGTCGTCGCTGATCATGACGTACTCGCCGGTGCACGGATTCCGGTCGATGCCGGACAGCCCGCCGACTGTCGTGTCCTGGAAGGCGAGTTTGTACGGAACGATCTTCTCGCCCAACAACCGGGCCTTCGCCCCGATGGCGGCTGCCTTGACGGCGGTGCCGGACCTCGGGGTGGTGTCGCTCGACTGGGCCGCGACCGCGGGCGCGACCGTCGCCGCCAGCACGAGGGCCGCGACGGACGCGCGACGGATCAAGGAAAGTTTCATGAAACGATCTTGACCCGTACACGCACCGAGCGCAGTCACCCATACGCGTGACGTGATTACGCAGCAGAGTGACGAAGCCCCCTCCAGTCCCGTGCCCCACCGCCGAGTTGACCGGCCGGCGCCCGCGTCCGTCAGACGGTCAGTCGGTCAGCCCGTCAGACCTTGTCCGCCGCGATCAGCAGGTACTGGAAGCTGCCGTCGTTGTAGGCGTCCAGGAAAGCCTTCTCGATTCCGGTGGCCAGGGGGGACTCGGCGCGCAGTTCCCAGTAGGGGATCGTGGCCGCCGTCAGGTCGACCACGCTGACGGGGACGAGGCGGTTGGCGGCCATTTCCTTGAAGTACTTGCTGCGGGGATGAATGCTGCAGATGTAATGGGCGTTGATTTCGCTGACCGCCCGGGACGGCAGGCCGTAGGCGTCGTTGTAGCAGCCGGTGATGGTGACGTAGCGACCGCCGTGCTTGAGGAGCCTGGCGTATTCGGGGAACAGCAGGGCCAAGTCCACATACATGGTGCTTTCGTTGTTCCAGATGGCCTGGAAACTGTCGCTCTCGAATCCGGTGTGCAGCATGTTCTTCAAGTGGAAGCGGACCTTGTCCGCGACGCCGTGTTCCTTGGCCCGGCCGTTGGCGAAGGCGACCTGGGTCTCGGAGATCGAGACGCCGTCGACCTGACAGCCGAAGCGGCTGTGGGCGACGAAACTGCTGCCGCCGCGGCCCGAACCGGAGTCCATGACGCGGTCCGCCGGGGTGAGGTCGCCGAGGTGGCTCATCAGCAGGTCGCTCTGTGCGCATTCCAGGCGGTGAAGCTCGGCCGTAAGGCGCTCCTGCCGGGTCTCCTCGGGGCCTTCGAGGGCGGACCGGTTCACCTCGCCGATGCCGTAGTGATGGTGGTAGATGCCGTCGACCTCGCCGAGACGGAGGTTGACGGGGTTCTTCTCCTGATTCCAGTAGTTCGCGACGGACTTCTGGTAGAGGCTGCGCAGGGGGTGGTGGGTGGTGGTGTTCTGAACGGTCATGGACTTCTCCTTCGGTACGGGTTTCTTTACCGCGCGGTCTGATACCGGGGGCTGGTCGCGTGCCACTGTTTGCTGCCGCCCATCCACGCCCACAGACCGGCCAGATAGCGGCGCAGTTGAGGGGAGCCGGCCGCTGCCAGAACGGCGCAGTCGGCCTCGACGGTGTGCATGAGCTCGTCGTGGACGGCCGCCGTGCGGTCGACGGCCTCTTGCAGCGAGCAGTTGTCCTCGGTGGCGATGAGGTTGGGCAGGTTGGTGTCTCCGGGATCTTCCTTCGCCATCGAATAGACGTCGTTGAGCAGGACGTTGGCCATGCCCGCGTAGAGGTAGGTGCGGCGCACCGTGGGATCGGCGAACTCGTGGGCCGGCAGTTCGTAACCGCCGACCGGGTCGATCAGCACCATGCAGGGGTAGAAGGCGTTCTCGTAGCGGTGCAGCAGGTACTCCCACACCGCGGGCCTGCGTTCGCTGCCGCGCCATTCGGCTTCCTGTCCGTATCCCACGAACATGACGGCGAGTTCATGGCGCAGGCGTGCCATCTGGGTGGTGCTGGCGATCTGGGACAGATGGGCGAGGCTGGACCGGAAGGCGCGCAGGACGGGCTGTTGGGCCACGACCTGTTCGAACTGTGCGAGGTAGCGGGTGGGGAGGCGGACGGGGTCGACCACCGCGTGGGCCATCGCGAGGCGTGAGCCGAGGAGTTCCGGTTCGGTGTCGTCTCCTTCGTCCACCCAGTGGTCGTCCACGGACCATTCCGCGAGCCCGCAGCGGGCCGCGGCCATCAGTCGGTCGGGGTCGTCGCAGTCGGGATGCGCGAGCATGAACAGTTGCCCGAACTGGTGTGAGCGCAGGCGCTCGAGGCGTCCGGTGAAGATGCCGATCTCCTCGGCCCAGTCGACCAGGCGGTTGTTGACCTCCTCGCCGAGGGCGGGGTCGTCACGTACGGCGTCGGGGCAGTACAGGGACGGGATCCGCACCGCCGTGTCCGCGGCTGAGCCTGTGTCCGTGGCCGATCCTGTGTCCGTGCCCGTACGCCGCGCTGCCGAGTGGTCCCTTTCCCCGGACGGGGCCCCGGAGTGGAAGGCGCGGGCGGCGGCCGTGCCCAGTCCGGCGGGGCCGGCCAGCAGGCGTTCGAGCGCGGCGTACGGGGGTGGAGCCGGTGCGGCGGCCGGTGCGGAGGTGGGGAGGAGGGGTGGGCGGGCGGGCGGTGGCCCGTTCCAGGTGGGCAAGGGGCTGTCGGCCCCGCCGGTTCGGGACATGCGTGAAGTGCCTTTCGGGTGGGGGGGGAGATGGCGGGGCCCTGGGCGGACGGGCCGCGCGGTCAGTGCCGGCGGCCGACTTCGACGTTCTCCAGGATGCCGAGAGCGTCCGGAACCAGGACCGCGGCGCCGTAGTAGGCGCTGACGAGGTAGGAGATGATCGCCTGCTCGTCGATGCCCATGAACCGCACCGACAGACTCGGCTGGATCTCGTCCTGGATCCCCGACTGCCGCAGCCCGATCACACCCTGGTCGTCCTCCCCCGTACGCATGCACATGATCGAGGTCGTACGGGCCTGGCTGACGGGGATCTTCCCGCAGGGATAGATCGGCACGCCGCGCCAGGACGGGACGCGGTGGCCGTCGACGTCCACCGGCTCCATGATCAGGCCGCGTCTGTTGCACTCGCGGCCGAACGCGGCGATGGCACGGGGGTGGGCGAGGAAGAACTTGTTGCCGCGCCGCCGCGACAGCAGCTCGTCCATGTCGTCGGGAGTGGGCGGTCCCTCGTGGGGCTGGAGGCGCTGGGCGTAGTCGCAGTTGCTGAGCAGCCCGAACTCCTTGTTGTTGACCAGCTCGTACTCCTGGCGCTCGCGCAACGCCTCCAGGGTGAGGCGCAGTTGTTGCTCGGTCTGGTTCATCGGGTCGTTGTAGAGGTCGGCCACTCGGCTGTGGACCTTCAGGACCGTCTGCGCGATGGAGAGCCCGTACTCGCGGGGCCTGGGCTCGTAGTCCACGAAGGTGTGCGGGACTTGCGCCTCACCCACGTGGCCGGCCGAGAGGTCGATCGCGGCCTCGCCGTACTTGTTGGTGCGCTGCCCCGGCAGCGCCGCGCCCGCGCGCAGATGGCGTCCCAGGGACTCGTCGCGCGCGGCGAGGTTGTCGACCGCCTCGCGGGAGAGCACCAGCAGCGTGCAGGCGGTGGTCGCGCGGAACGTGGACTCCCAGGACGAGTCCGTCTCGGTCAGGGACCCGTCGCCGAAGCAGGCGCCGTCGGCCAGGACGTCCAGGCCGGTCTCCTCGCCGTACGGCCCGGTGCCGATCTTGTCGACGCGGCCGTGCGCGAGCAGGAAGACGCGGTCCTTCGCGTCGCCCGCCCGCGCCAGCACCGTGCCCGGCGGGCAGTCGACCTGCTCACAGCGGGCCGCCAGCTCGCCCAGCACCGCCTCGTCGCCGTACTCCCTGAGCGCCGGCAGCTCCCGCAACGCGCCGGGGACGACCGAGACCCGCGCACCGGTCTGCACGAACGTCACGCGCCCGTCGCCCACGGCATAGCTCAACCGCCGGTTGACCCGGTACGTACCACCGCGCACATCCACCCACGGCAGCATCCTCAGCAGCCACCGCGAGGACGTTTCCTGCATCTGCGGAACGGACTTGGCGATCGTCGCCAGATTCCGCGCGGCGGCCGTCGCCAGACTCTGCTGCCCGGATGCCTGTGCCCGTACGGCTTCCCGTTCGGCCTCAACGGTCATATGTGGTCCTCAACCCTCCTGTAGGTACGCCGAATTACCCTCCCTCCTGGCGACTTCCCCTGTCATCACACGAAAGGACGTGAATGCCCTTACGCGGGCGGGGTACGTGGCCAGCAGTGACGGTTCTTCGTTCAGATGTCCGCATGGAATCCGAACCGGTCGCTACCAGGTCACCGGGAGGCGGGCCGGGCTGCGGGAGGTGGTGCCCAGGCGCCAGACGACGTTCTCGGGGGGTTCCGCGAGGCGCAGGCGGGGGAAGCGGGCCGCCAAGTGGTGGAGGGCCAGGGTCAGTTCGAGCCGGGCCAGCCACGCGCCCAGGCAGTAGTGCGGTCCGGCGCCGAACGACAGGGTGGCGGCCTCCAGCGGTGCGAACAGGTCGGCGTCCTGGCGGGTCCGGAAGACCGCCGGGTCGCGGTTGGCCATGCCGCAGTCGGCGACGATCACCGCGCCGGACGGGATCACCACGCCACCCACCTCGACGTCCCGCGAGGCGCGCCGGATGCTTCCCCGGTCGTCGCCCAGCGGAACCAGGTGGAACAGCCGGTCGGCGAGCGCGCCCGCCGCCGCCTCCGAGGACGCGACGCGCGCCCAGCACTCCGGTCGGTCGCCCAGCAGGTAGAGCAGCGAATTGCCGAGCATCGTCATGGTGCTGTCATGGCCGCCGACCACCAACCCGCAGACCAGGCTGACCAGTTGGGGCTCGGGAATACCGCCCTCGTCGTCGGCGGCGGTGACCAGACTGCTGACCAGGTCGTCCCCGGGCGCGCGGCGGCGCGCCGCCAGCAGCTCGGCGCCGAACGCGGAGAACTCCGCCAGGGCCGTCTCCACTTCGGCGGCGGAGCCGGTGCCGTCCGAGAAGGCGTGTTTGCTCCAGTGCCGCATCCGCTCGCGCGCGGACGCGTCGAGTCCCATGAGTCTGCTGATCACGGCCACCGGCAGCGGGCGGGTGAACTCGGCGACGATGTCCACCGTCCCCCGGCGGCGGGCCAGCCCGTCCAGCAGCTCCGTCACGATCGACACGATCCAGGGCTCCCACCGGGCCACGGCTCTCGGGGTGAACGCCCGGCGCATGGTGCGGCGCAGCCGCAGATGGCCGGGGCCGTCCTGGTTGAACATCAGGTCGGGGTCGTTGACCAGCCCCGGCGTCTCCGACATGGGCGGTCCGTCGGCCGCGTACAGCTCGGCGCGGCCGATCCAACTGTCGCTGAGGACCTGGCGTACGTCGGCGTACCGGCTCACCAGCCAGGCGGGAGAGCCGTCGGGCAGGGTGGTGGGGCACGGCGGGCCGGGGACGTCGAACTCCATGCGGTGGAGCGGGGCCGGCGGTGGCTCGGGGACTGCGCTGTCGGCGCGGGCGGCGGACACGATTCCTCCTGGCTGTTCCTTCGGGGCGGTGCTACGTGCGGCAGCGGAGTACGGGGCGCGGCCCTCACAGCTCGACCAGCACCTTGCCGAGGTTGGCCGCGCGGTCGTGGTAGAGGCTCCCGTACGCGGCCGGGATGTTGTCGAAGCCGTGATGCAGCGTGTGGTCGCAGACGACCTCGCCGCGCCGGACCCGGCCGCCCAACTCGGTATGGAGCGCCTGCCAGTTCTCCTCGGTGAACCACTCCAGGGAGAAGATCCCGCGGACGGTGGTGCGCGGGAACATGAGGTACGGCAGGAGCCGGGGCCCCACCGCGTCACGCCCCACCTGGGTCGCCCACTGCCAGCACACCGCGACCTGGCTGCCGACGTTGAGCATGGCGAAGACCGCGTCCGTCACGGCGCCGCCCAGATTGTCGAAGTAGCGGTCGACACCGCCGGGGGCGGCCCGCGCCAGCGCGTCGCGGACGCTCGAGGCGCTGTCGCCGTGCCGGTAGAGGACGACCGCGTCGAAGCCCAGCCGGCGCAGATAGTCCGCCTTGCGCGGGCTCGATGTCGTGCCGACCACGCGGGCTCCGGCGAGCGAGGCGAGCTGGCCGACCAGTGTCCCCACCGCGCCGGAGGCGCCGCTGATCACGAGGGTGTCCCCCGGTCCCGCCGTGAGGAAGGTGGTGAGCGTGCCCCAGGCCGTCATACCGGGGCCGCCCATGGAGCTGAGCGCGGACGCCAGGGGCAGCGCGTCGTCGTACCACCGTGGATCGAGTCTGCGGTAGGCCGGGAACACCATCGGGAAGGTCCCCGTCTGCCACAGCGTCTGGGCGCCGTTGGCGACGACATGGGACCGCCAGCCGCCGAAACCCTGTACCAGGTCGCCCGGTTGGTGGGCGGCGCGCGGGCCGGCGTCCAGCACCCGCATGATCGAGTCGGCGCCCATGTGGTCGCCGAGCGGGGTGTCCAGCGCGATGCCCTGGAGGTAGGGGTCGACTGACACGTACAGCGTCTTCAGCAGCATCTCGTCGGGTGCGAGGTCGACCTGTAGGTCCTCGACCACCTTCTCGTAGACCCGTTCGACGTCGGGAGTGCCCTCGACGTGCTCGCGGACCACCCACTTCTTGATCTTCACTTCGGCCCTTTCTCCGGGGCGGCGGGGCGCGCGCCGACCGGGATGACGAGATGGGTCGGCGGCGGCGCGGACTCGTCGACGGACGCGGTGAACGCTCTGCCGTCGTCCCGGCAGACGAACTGCATGACATGGCGGCCGGCCGCGGCGGCGCGGATCAGCCCGCCGGTGGTCGCCCAGACGCCGGACTGGTAGAAGTTCGCCAGCCCCGGCAGCCCGGGACCGTGCTTCTTGATCAGCTCCTCCAGCGTCTCCCCGCTCTCCACGAACGGCTGCCACCCCAGCACCGTGCCGTCGTAGTTGCCGGTGTAGCGGACCTGGGTGAGCGGGCTGGAGACGTCGCGCACCGCGATGGCGTCCTCGATACCGGGGTAGCGCTCCTCCAGGAAGCGCACGAGGGCGATACGCGCCCGGCGTTTGGCCGCGTAGTAGCCGCGCCCGTGGCGCACCGGAAGGGTGTGCAGCTCCTGGCCGCCGCGGGCGCGGGTGATCTGCTCGGGGCCTTCGTCCAGCGCCCGCCAGGGCGCGATGTCGCAGAAGTACGTGGCGTAGACGACGGTCGTCCCGCGCGGGGACAGCTCCGGGTAGTGGCAACTGCGGAACTGGACGTTGATGCTCTGGTGGCGGATGCCGGTCAACTCCGCCGCCTGCTCGTCGTCCAGCAGATAGGTCGTGCACGGCTCGCCCTCGGGGAACGGCCGTTTCAGCCCGAGGAAGAGGGTGAAGTAGCCGGGGAACACCATGCCCGGCTCCTCGATGGTGCGGGTGTAGAGGCGCCGGTAGGCGTCGTTGAGGTAGCGGCCGCCGAGGAGTTTCATCATGGTGGTGGGTCCGTCGCAGGCCGACACGACGATGTCCGCCCGCAGTTCACGCCCGTCGCTGAGCCGTACGCCGACCGCCCGGTCGTTCTCGACCAGCACCTCGTCGACCTTGGTGTTGTACGTGACCCGGCCGCCGAGCCGGCGGTAGCGGCTCTCGATCGACTCCGCGAGACCGAGCGAGCCGCCCTCGGGCACTCCGGCGGAGAGGTTGGCGTGCGAGGCGAGCTGGAAGTGCGTCGGCAGCACGGGGAACGCCGGGTGCTTCTCGTACAGGACGAAGTTGAACGCCTCGCGCAGCAACGGGTCTTCGAACCGCGCCGCGTAGTCGGACATGAGCACCGAGATGGTGCTGCGGACGGCGTTGAAGTACGGGACGAAGGACGCCAGCATGCGCCAGCGCTCCGCCCGTCCCATCAGCCCGACCGGTTTGAGGAACGGATAGACGGCCAACGCCTTGCGAAAGGCGCGCAGTTGGCGGCAGAACCCCTTGATCCGCTTCGCGTCGGCGGGCGAGAGTTCGGTGAGGTGGGCCTCGAGCCGGTCCGGGTCGGAGTAGAAGTAGACGGCCCGGCCGTCCCGTCCCCGCACGATGTTGAACACGTCGAAGTGGCGGACCTCCTTGCCCTGGAGCGCGCCCAGCTCCAGCCAGATCTGGTGCATCTCGTTGCCGGGGCCGCTGCCGAGCATCCAACTGACGCACGCGTCCAGGGTGAAGTCCCCGCGTTTCCAGGCGGTGCAGCAGCCGCCGGGGATCTCGTGCATCTCCAGCACCTGGGTGCGGTAGCCGTTCATCTGCGCGTAGCAGCCGGTGGAGAGACCACCGAGCCCCGCACCGATGATGATCATGGTTTCCCTGCCGCGCGCCGAGCCCGCGGGATCAGCCGGACGTGCCATGAACTCGCTCTCCTCTGTGGTCACACGCTCCCGCCTCGTCACGCTCCGGTGTCCTCGCGTGAGTTCCACCGGTCGAGCTGGGGAAGACGGCCCAGCCTGCCGCTGTGCCAGGGCTCCGTTCCGGTGCTCTCCCAGGCGCGGAAGGGCACGCCCAGCTCGTCGCACAGGTACTGGACGGCGAAACGGCCGGTGGACGCGGCCCGGATCAGACCGCCCATCCCGACCCACTGACCGGCCATGGAGAATCCGCCGAGTCCGGGCAGCCGCATCCGGTCCTTGCCGACCAGGGCCGCCGCCACGTCGTCGGCATCGGAGAACGCCTTCCAGGCCAGGATCGAACCGTTGTGGTTCCCGGTGTAGCGGCGGGTCGTCGCCGGCGAGGCCACGTCCACCAGATCGATGCGCTCGTCCGTGCCCGGCCAGATCCGCTCCAGGAAGCGCCGTACGAACTCGGCGACCTCGCGCTTACGTGCCCGGTACTCCCTGCGGTCGCTCAGGCGCAGCGACCGCCAGTACGTGAAGTCGCTGAAGTACGTGCAGTGGACGACCGACTTGCCGGGCGGGGCGAAACCGTCGCTGTAGCGGGAGCGCAACTGCACCACCAGGCTGTTCTGGAGCGAGCCGGGCAGTTGGCGCCCTTCCGCCTCCGACAGCAGATAGGTGGTGCTGTGGGCTTCCTGGGCGGGGAGTTCGCCCCGGATGCCGACGAAGGCGGAGACCACGGCGGGGAAGAGGGTGCCGGGGCGTTCGAGCAGTTCGTCGTAGAGCTTGTCGATCCTGGGGCCGGTGTACCGGCCGCCCAGCAGGCCGTGGATCGTGGTGTGTCCGTCGCAGGCCGAGACGACATGGTCCGCGTAGAACTGTCTGCCGTCGCGCAGTTGGATCCCGACCGCCCGGCCGTCTTCGACCAGGACCTTCTCGGTGCGGGCGCGGTAGGTCACCGTACCGCCGAGGGAGGTGTACCGCTCCTCGATCGACCGGGCGAGACCGAGTGAACCTCCTTGGGGGAAGCCCGCGTTGCCGTGGTAGGCGCAGGCCATGTTGTAGAGATACGGGAGCAGCGGGAAGCCTTCGGGGTCCTGGAAGAAGATGTTGCGGAACGCCCGGCGCAGCAGCGGGTCCTCGAACCGGTCGGCGAAGGCGTGCATCGGTGTGGCGGCGGTGCGCCAGAAGAGGCGGAACGCGGGCAGTACGGTGCGCAGCGTCGCCGCCCTCTCGCGTACGGTCCGCAGCGCGGGCGCGGTCAGGAACGGGTAGAGGTCGATGGCCGCGAAGCGCCGCAGGTCGCGGCAGAAGGAGCGGATCAGGTGGGCGTCGGCCGGTGAGATCGTGAGGAGGTGTTCCTCCAGTCGGGCCGGATCGTTGTAGAACGTCACCGACCGGCCGCTCTCGTCGACGACCGTGTTGAACAGCTCGAAGTTGGTGATCGTCTTGCCGTCGAGCGCGCCCAGTTCACGCCAGACCTGGTTGGCGTCGTTGCCGGCCGCCGTGCCGATCAGCCACTCGATGCAGTAGTCGAAGAGATAGCCGTCGCGCGACCAGGCGGTGCAACAGCCGCCGGGCAGCACGTGTTTCTCGAAGACACGGGTGCGCATCCCGCTCATCTGGGCGTAGCAGCCGGTGGAGAGTCCGGCCACGCCCGCGCCGATGACGATGACCCGGGGCGGGGCGCCGGGCGCCGTCTCCCGGCGGGTCCAGTCGGGCTCCGTGTCGTACAGCCCGGTCCGCTGGTCCGGACCCGTCCGCTTATCCGGCATGGTCGTCCGCCTCGCCCGTCAGCAGGGCCCGCACCAGCTCCGCGTTACGGGGCAGATGCGCGGGATCGAGCATGTCGGCGTGGGTGCCGGAGCCGCGCAGCACGCGCGTCCCGCCGGTGGAGCTGCCGTGCCAGGTGCCGGGGGCGCCGACGCCGTGCGCGGCGGCCTTCTCCTCGTCGGTCACGACACCGACCGCCGCGGCGACCGTGCCGGTGTTGGGGGTCCGGCCGCAGAACCGCAGGTAGTCGGCGGCGTGTTCGAGCACGGTGTGGGTGACGATCTCCGATCCGGTGTGTTTGTACAGATGGCGGCCCAGCTCCTCCTCGAAGGTGGTGATGCCGTCCTCGCCCGGTTCGTACGCCGCCATGAGGCGGTGCGAGTCGAGCACCACGACATGGGTGACCCGGCGGCCGCGCGATTCCAGCTCCTTCGCGACCTCGAAGGCGAGGTTGCCGCCGAGGGAGTAGCCGAGGAGACGGCAGGCGCCGTCGGGTTCGGCGGCCTCCACGAGGTCCGCGTAGCGGGCGACCTTCTCCTCGCCCGGCACATAGTTGAAGGCGATGATCCGGTACTGCGGGAGCTGGGCCGCGAAGCCGCGGTAGACGAGGCTGTGGCCGCCCGCCGGGGGGAAGCAGAAGACGGGGCTGCCCGGTCCGGGATTGAAGGTCAGATAGGGCAGTTCGTCGGCGGTCGTGCTGTTGACCAGGTCCTCGACGGCCGCGGCCATCCCGTGCAGGGTCGTGACCTGGTAGAGCCTGCTGACGGGGACGGCGACGCCGAACTCGGTCCGCAGATGGTGGAGGAGTTCGATCAGCTTGATCGAGCTGCCGCCGCATTCGAAGAAGTCGTCCCCGAGCCCGGCCCGCCGCGTCCCGAGCAGCGCCTGCCAGTGCCGGGCCATGGCGACTTCGTAGAGGGTGACCGGGGGTTCGTGGGACTGCTGCCGGTCGTCGTGGTGCGGCACGGGCAGTGTGGCGACGTCGAGCTTTCCATGGGCGGTGAGCGGCAGTTCGGGCAGCTCGGCGATGTGGGAGGGCACCATGTACGACGGCAGGGCGCCGGCGAGATGGCGGCGCAGGGCGCGCCGGTCCAGCGTCGCGCCGGGCTCGGCGACGCAGTAGGCGCACAGGGTGGGCTCTCCGGCGGCGTCCGCCCGGACGGCCACCACCGCCCGCGCCAGACCGGGCCACCCGGCCAGCCGCGACTCGATCTCCCCGATCTCGATTCGGTGGCCGCGCAGTTTGACCTGGTGGTCGCTGCGCCCGAGGAGATGGACCCGGCCGTGGGTGTCCCAGCGCGCCACGTCTCCGGTGCGGTAGAGGCGTACGGGTGCGGCGCCCGGTTCCCGGCTCAGGGTGCGGTGCGTGAAGCGCCGCGCGGTCTGCTCCGGGTCTCCGGCGTAACCGAGGGCCAGAGCCGCGCCGCCGATCCACAGCTCGCCGGGCACGCCGGGGGGCACCGGTTCGCCGTGCGCGTCGAGGATATGGAGCGTGCTGCCCGGCAGGGGGCGTCCGATGGGCACCATCTGCCCCGGTTCCAGGTCGTCGGCGGTGTCTTCGAAGCAGGCGCTGTCGATGGTCGCCTCGGTGACGCCGTACGAGTTGATCACGCGGGTGCCGGGGCCGCACAGGTCCCGCAGCCGCCGGTACTCCGCGACCTTCCACGCGTCCGAGCCGACGATCACCAGGCGCATGAAGTCGAGCCGTTCGCCGTCGCGTGCGCAGTGGTCCATCAGCGCGCGCACGACCGCCGGGACGAACTCCGCGCAGTCGACCCGCTGCGCCCGCATCGTGCGGTGCAGTCGTGCCGTGTCGAAGACCAGGTCCCGGTCGGCCAGCACCAGGGTGCCGCCCGAGCACAGGGCGCGTACCAGATCGCCGGTGAACACGTCGAAGGAGGGCTCGGCCATCTGGAGATGGACGCGCGCGTCCGTCCGGAGCCGGTACGTCCGCAGCCAGGCGTCGTACGCGGCGGCGAGGGCGCGGTGGCTGACCCGTACGGCCTTCGGGCGGCCGGTGGAGCCGGAGGTGTTGATGACGTACGCGGCGGAGTCCAGGTCCGTGTCCTCCTCCGTGTCCTTCCGCGTGTCCTTCTGCGTGTCCTTCTGCGGCGCCGGCTCCTCGCGCTCCGTCGTACGCAGGGTGTCGAGGGTCAGGACGGTGGCCGGTAACCCGTCGGCCCACCCGGCGCGGGTGTCGTCGACGATGAACAGGGCGGCTCCGGCGTCGCCGAGGACCTGGCCGACCCGGTCGGCGGGCTGATCGGGGTGGACCGGCAGGTAGGCGCCGCCCGCCTTGAGAACGGCGAGCAGGGTGACGATCAGTTCCGGTGTCTTGTCGAGGCAGAGACCGACGACCGAGCCCGCCGTGACGCCCAGTTGGCGCAGGCGCCGGGCTCTGGCGTCGGCGCGTGCGTCGAGTTCGCCGTACGTCAGCCTCGTCTCGCCGCCCCGGGGGGACGGGACGACGACGGCGACGGCGTCGGGGTGCGCGGCGGCGGTGTCGGCGATCAGACGGTGGACCGGGCGCACCGGCTGCGGTACGGCGGGGTCGGGCAGGTCCGAAGCGCCGCTCCACTCGGTGATCAGCTTCTCGCGCTCCCCCGCCGCGAGCATGTTCAGTCGCGGCGTGGGCAGGTCGGACGGCGCCCTCGTCATGCTGTCGAGCAGATTGACGTAGTGCGAGGCCATCCGGCGCACCGTCGCCGGCCGGAAGAGGTCGGTGTTGTACTTCAGGACGCAGTGGAAGCGGCCCTCGGCCTCCTC
Organism: Streptomyces sp. NBC_01506; assembly: GCF_045040295.1. Taxonomy (NCBI): domain Bacteria; kingdom Bacillati; phylum Actinomycetota; class Actinomycetes; order Kitasatosporales; family Streptomycetaceae; genus Streptomyces; species Streptomyces sp. NBC_01506. The sequence goes on from NZ_CP109422.1 coordinate 1,952,092, forward strand.
CTCGTACACGGACATGGTGATGTCGAACTGGCCCTCCTCCTCCGGGAGTTCGATGTACTGAAGCCGGTAGCCGTACTGCTCGGTGGCCACCTTGTGGGTGAGCAGGATGAACATCGCCTGGAACACCGCCGAGCGGCTGGGGTCGTGCTGGAGCCCCAGCTCCTCCACCAGCAGGACGAACGGGTACTCCTGGTTGTCCAGTCCGTTCAGTACGGTCCTGCGGACCTGGTCCAGCAGCTCCGCGACCGCCGGGCCGCCGGACAGATCGGCGTGCAGGGGCAGCGGGTTGACGAAGTAGCCGTACACGGAGGCGAATTCCTGCTGGGTGCGGCCGGTCACCGGGCTGCCGACGACGACATGGTCCTGCCCGGAGTAGCGGTGCAGCAGGAGGTAGTAGGCGCTCAGCAGGACCATGAACGGCGTCACGCGGTGTTCCCGCGCCAACGCGTGTACCCGGCCGCTGAGTTCGGCGTCGAGGATGAAGAACTCCGAGGCGCCGTTGTGGGTCTGCACGGCGGGACGGGGCGCGTCGACCGGCAGGTCGAGGAGCGGGACTTCGGCGGGCAGGTGGGAGCGCCAGTAGTCGAGCATGCGGCCGGCCTCGGGCCCGGCCAGGAACTGGTTCTGCTGATTGAGGAAGTCGAGGTAGCGGGCGCCCACCGGGGGCAGCGCGGGCTGCCCGCCCCGCTTCAGCGTCTCGTACACGGCGAGGAGTTCCTCGATGAACGTGAACGTGGAGATCGCGTCCGAGACGATGTGGTGGACGGCCTTCATGATGATCCACCGGTCCGGGGCCCGTCTGAACAGCCGGAACCGGACCAGCGCGTCACGTTCGAGGTCGTAGGGTCTGCGGTACTCCGCGATGATCGTCCGCTCGATGTCGGCCCACTCCTGGCCCCGTACGTCGAACAGCGCGAGGTCGGGCTCCGCCCCGGACGTCGTGCGCTGCACCGGCCGGCCGTCCTGAAGATGGAAGGTGGTGCGCAGCGCGGGATGGCGCGCGACGATCGCGCGTACGGCGTCGAACATCAGCTCCGGGTCGAGGGCGGCCCTGACCTCCACGGCGCCGCCGATGTTGTACGCGTACCCCTCGGGGTTGAGCTGCTTGAGGAACCACAGCGCTTTCTGGTTCTGGGTCAGTGGGTGGCTGCGCTCGTCGGTGAAGACCTCCACCTGCGAGCCCGCGCCGCCGCCCGAGGCGTCGGCGGCGACCCGTTCGACCAGACCGTCGTAGACATGAGAGGTCAGCTCGCTGACGGGGGTGCCGCTCAGCAGGGCGACCACGGGCAGCGCGACACCGAGCTTGGCCTGCACCTTGGCGCGCAGTTCCATGGCGAGCAGCGAGTCGAGCCCGAGCGCGCCGAGCCCGGTCGACACGTCGATGTCGGTGGCCGGTGTACGCAGGACGGTGGCGGTCAGTTCGGTGAACCGTTCGGTCACCAGGCAGCGGCGCTGTGTCTCGTCGGCGGCGCGGAACGCGTCGAGGAAGCCGTCGCCCTCCTCGCCCGCTCCCCCGGTGCCTCCCGCGGCCCGCTCTCTTGCGGCGGCGGCCAGTTCGGCGACGAGCGGGGGCGGGGTGTCGTACCAGGACAGGAAGGTGGGCCAGTCGGCGACCGTGGCCACGAGCAACTGGGCCCGGTCCTGCCCCAGGACGCGCTCCAGCACACTCATCCCGGCGTTCGGGGTCAGGGAACTCATTCCCCGGCTGTGGAGGTAGTGGTCGACCAGACCCAGCTCCTCGATCATTCCCGTCGCCCAGGGCCCCCAGTCCAGACTCAGCGCGGGCAGTCCGCGCGCGCGGCGCCGGTGGGCCAGCGCGTCCAGGAACGCGTTGCCCGCCGCGTAGTTGGTCTGTCCCGCCGTCGTCAGCAGCGAGGCGACCGAGGCGAAGAGAACGAAGTGCTCCAGCGGCTCGTCACTCAGGTGCTTGTCCAGGAGATACGCGCCCACGGTCTTCGGGTCGTTCACCGCGTCGAAGGTCGGCCGGTCCATGTCGGCGAGCAGCGTGTCCCGTACCTGGCCCGCCAGATGGAACACCCCCCGCAGGGGAGGTGCGCCGCTGCGGCGCTGCTCGCCGAGCCAGGTGGTCAGCGCCTCCTCGTCGGTGATGTCGACGCGGGCCAGGACCGGTTGGGTGCCCAGCGCCTCCAGCTCCCTCATCAGGGCCACGGCCCTGCCCCGGTCGGTGGCGGGGTCGGTGGCCGCCCACCGGTCGCGGGCCGGGACGGGGGTGCGTCCCATCAGGATGATCCGGCGGGCGCCGCGCTTGGCGAGGGTGCGGCACAGGAGCCGGCCCAGCGCCCCGAAGGCGCCGGTCACCAGATAGCCGCCGTCCGCGCGCAGCCGTAGCGGCAGCGGTCCGGTCAGTCCCCCGGCGGGGAGCAGACGGCTCGTCGCGCGGCGCTCCCCGCGCAGGGCGATCTCCTCCTCGTCGTCGCACAGGAACTCGCGCAGCAGGGCTTCGGCGTCCGCGCGGACGCCGTCCGCGTCCGGCTCGCGGGCAGGGTCGAGGTCGACCAACTTGCCCCGGTGGCCGGTCAGTTCCTGGTGCCGGAGCACGCGTGTGACGCCCCAGACGGGTGCGGCCAGTGGTTCGGCGCCCTCGCCGGGGGAGACGGGCTGCGCGCCGCGTGTGACGACATGCAGTCCGCCGGTGCCGCGTCGGCCGAGGAGGGTCCGGGCGAGCGCGACGACGGAGTACGTACCGGTGCCGACTGCCTGTGCCAGGTCGGTGCGCGCGCAGACGGCGAGGTCCGGCACGTTCAGGTTCCACAGATGGACGACGGTGGGGTCGTAGCTTGTGCCGGGCGTGCCGTCCTCGTCCAGATCGGCGAAAAGCCGTTCCAGGTGGTCGGCGGAGTCCGGTATGACGGTGAACTCCCCTCCCCGCGCGCCCCGTTCGTAGGTTGCGCCCGCGCGCACCGTGCGGCAGCGGTCGCCCCGCGCGGTCACCAGCTCCGCGAAGGCGTCCCCCACGCCGCTGTCGTCCGCGAGGACCAGCCAGTCGCGGGGGCCGGTGACGCCGTCCCCGCGCGTGTCCTCCTCGGACGCCGCCGGGGGTCGGTCGATCCAGGCGGGCTCGGCGAGCCAGGAGTCGACGGTGCTCAGGGAGACGGACGCGGACGCCTTCGCGACGTCGGCCGCGCGGAAGCCGCGCAGCCGGCCGAGGGCCGTCCCGTCCTCGGCGTACAGGGCGAGATCGCCGACCAGTTCGTTCCCGTCGTCGTGGGAGACCGTGCCGTGCACCCACAGGGGTTGGCCGCCGACCGGCGCGAGGCTCATCTCGGCCAGCGACAGCGGCAGTCGGATGCCGCCCCCCGGCGGTGGCGCGTCGGGGGACGCCGGGTCCGGCGCCACGATCATCGGCGTCAGCAGGGTCTGGAAGCAGGCGTCGAGGAGCACGGGGTGGATGTGGTGGCGGGCCGCGTCGTCACCGATCGCCGCGGGCGCGCCGATCCGCGCCAGGACCTCGCCGGTGCCGATCCAGACCTCCTCGACGGCCTGGAACGCGGGCCCGTAGTGATAGCCCAGGGCGGCCAGCCCGGCGTAGCACTGCGCACCGCCGAGCCGTCGGGTGCTGCGGTCCTTGATCGTGGCGCTGTCCAGCGCGGGGCCGGTGAAGCGGCGCTGCACGGTGCGTACGACGCCGCTGGCGTGCACCGCGCGCTCGGCGTCGGCGCCCGTGACGGACGCGATGGTGAAGTCCCCGTTCTCCAGGGACAGCGACAGATTGACCGTCCGTGCCTCGTCCGGGGGGAGAAAGAGCGCCTTGCGCAGGTCGATGTCGGCCAGCACGGCCGTGGTACCGCCGGTGAGCACCCGTACGGCCTGGGCGGCCATCTCCAGATATCCGGCGGCGGGGAACACCACGGTGTCCTGGATGCGGTGGTCGGCCAGGTACGGCAGTCGCTCGGTGTCCAGTCTCGACTGCCAGGTCGGTTCGGTGTGGTCGGTCCTGCGGCCGAGTAACGGGTGGTCGACCTGGCCGAGTCTGATCTGCGCGACGGGGCGCGGCTCCGTCCAGTAGCGGTCGCGCCGCCAGGGATAGCGGGGCAGCGCGACCGTCCGGCCACTGGGCTGGAGCACGTCCCACGCGATGTCGGTGCCCAGGGTGTGCAGGGTCGCCAGAGACATGGCGATCCGCTCGGGCTCGTCCTCGTCGCGGCGCACGGACGGGACCGTGACGGCCGTGTGTCCGGTGCTCTGAAGGCATTCGCGGATCGCGTGTCCGAGCACCGGGTGCGGGCCGATCTCCAGGAAGAGGCGGTGGCCGTCGTCGGCGAGGCGGTCCACGGCGGCACGGAAGCGCACCCGGTCGCGGACGTTCTTCCACCAGTATCCGGCGTCCAGTTCGGTGTCCCCCGCGACACCTTCCTGACCTGTGAGGTGGAGCGGCAGACGGGCCGGGCGGGGCGCGAGGCCGGCCAGTGAGGTCAGCAGTTCGTCCTTGATGTGATCCATCGCGGCGCTGTGGTACGGCACGCCTACCGCGAGGAACTTGGCGAAGACCTGCTCCGCCCGCAGCTCGTCGGCGAGCGCGGCCAGCGCCTCCTCGTTCCCGGCCAGGGTGAGCGAGGTGGGGCTGTTGACGGCGGCCACGGAGATCAGGTCCCCGTAGGGCCGCACCCGGCGCTCGGCCTCCTCCTCGGGCAGCGCGACGGCGAGCATGGTCCCGGTGCCGGTCAGGGTGTGCTGGAGACGGCTGCGGTGGACGGCGACGGCGACGGCGTCCTTGAGGGAGTAGACACCGGCCTCGTAGAACGCGGCGATCTCGCCGGTGCTGTGCCCCACGATCGCGTCCGGGCGCACTCCGTACGAACGCCACAGGGCGGCCAGTGCGATCTGTACGGCGAAGTTGGCGGGCTGCGCGAGCCAGGTCTCCGCCATCCGCGAGCGGTCCTCGTCCGCGGCCATCTCCTCCAGCAGCGACCAGTCGGCGATCTCGCGGATCTCGCGGTCGCACGCGGTGATCGCGTCGCGGAACACCGGTTCGGCGGCGAGCAGCCCCCGGCCCATCCCCCACCACTGCGGGCCCATACCCGTGAAGACCCAGACCAACCGCCGCTCCGGGGCGTCCAGTTGGCGGCCCTGGATCACCCGGGGGTGGGGCTCGCCGCGCAGATGGGCGGCGAGTGACGCGTCGAGGCAGTCCCGTGCGCCGTCGCCGGTGCGGTACACGACGGCCAGCCGTGACTCCAGATGCTGGCGGCGGTGCGCGAGGGTGTGTCCGAGGTCGGCGACGGCGGCGGCCGGTCCGTCGTCCCCCGCCAGCTCGCTGCGGATGCCCTGCGCGACCTCCGCGAGCGCGTCGGGGTGACGCGCGGTCAGCGGGAGGATGCTCCAGGCCGGCGCCGGTGTGCGGGTGGGGCGCGGACGGGCCGGGGGCGCGCCGCGCGGGAGGCGTACCGACCGGGCCGGGGGTTCCTCCATGACGACATGGGCGTTGGTGCCGCCGAAGCCGAAGGAGTTGACCCCGGCTCGGGCGGGACCCTCGTGCGCGGGCCAGTCGGTGACGCGGGTGGGGATCTCGTACGGCGCGCCGGCGAGGCCGATGGCGGGGTTGATCCGTTCGAGGTTGATGTGGGGCGGGATCCGGCGGTGTTCGAGCGCGAGCGCGGTCTTGATCAGTCCGGCGATCCCGGCGGCCGACTCCGTGTGCCCGATGTTGGCCTTCACCGATCCGACGTAGCACGGGGCGCCCGGCGCGCGCCCGATGGCGAGCGCGCGCGCCAGGGCGTTGGCCTCGATCGGGTCGCCCACCGGTGTCGAGGTGCCGTGCGCCTCCATGTACTGGAGGTCGCCGGGGGTGATGCCCGCCTCGGCGCACACCTGTCGTACGAGGGAGACCTGGGCGTCCCCGCTGGGGACGGTGATGCCGCTGGTGCGGCCGTCCTGGTTGACGCCGCTGCCGACGATCACCGCGTGGATCGGGTCGCCGTCCGCCAGCGCGTCCTGAAGCCGCTTGAGCGCGACCAGCCCGACCCCCTCGGCGCGCACATAGCCGTCGGCCCGCGCGTCGAAGGTACGGGAGTGTCCGCCGGGCGACAGGAATCCGCCCTTGGTCTCGGCGATGGTGTACTGCGGGGCCATGTGCAGCAGGACGCCGCCCGCGAGCGCGAGATCGCTCTCGCCCCGGCGCAGGCTCTGGCACGCCAGATGGACGGCCACCAGGGACGAGCTGCACGCGGTGTCGATGGACAGGCTGGGGCCGCGGAAGTCGAAGCAGTGCGAGATCCGGTTCGACACCATCGTCATCATCGTGCCGGTCGCCGTATGGGTGCCGAGCGTCTCGAAACTCAGGTCGGCGAACTGAAGGATCTTGTAGTCGAGCGTGAACGCGCCCACGTAGACAGCGGTGTTGCTGCCCACCAGGTCGGCGGGGCGCCGGCCGCCGTCCTCCAGCGCCTCCCAGGCCACCTCCAGCAGCTTGCGCTGCTGCGGGTCCATGGAGTCGGCCTCGCGGGGGCTGATCCCGAAGAAGGCCGGCTCGAACTCGTCGAATCCGTCGATGTATCCGCCCCGGCCGCCCGTCAGCCGGCCGGGTTTGTCCCGGTGGCGGCTGCCGAGTGTGCGGACGTCGTAGCGGTCCGCCGGGGTGGGCGTGACGCAGTCCTTGCCGTCGAGCAGATTCCGCCAGAAGGCCCGGTGATCGGAGGCTCCGCCGGGCAGGCGGCAGCCGATACCGATGATCGCGACTCTGCCAGTGGAAGCGTCGTTGTTCGCGCCAGCCAAGATCGCACACTCCTCAAGTGGTAGCTCGCTGCCACGAGGCAGCGACGAAGGTCGGCGGTGCGGGGCCGTCGGAGCCCAAGGGGCAGCCGGGGGCAGGGCACTTGGGGCCCGGGTCCAGGCGGTTTCGCTCGGGGCCCGGTTCAGGCGGTTGGGCTCCCCGGCCGCCTCGCGCGGCGCACGGGATGGAGCAGGCTCGCGACGATCTCGCCGGTCCTGGGGAACGAACCGGGATCACTGAGCCCCACCGAGACGGGCGCACGGCCCGGCCGCCAGGTGAAGCTTCCGAAGAGGTGGTCCCAGCAGGACAGATCGGAGCCGTAGTGCCCGGCTTCCGACAGATCCGTGCTGTGGTGCAGACGGTGCTGTTCCGGGCTGGCCAGCAGATGGTTGAGAGGCCCGATCCGCACATCGATGTTGGCGTGTACGAAGTAGCCCTGGGCGGCCACGAACAGCCCCGCGGCCAGGACGGACTCACGGGAGAACCCGGCGCAGGCCAGGGCGAGTTGGACGATCCCCTGCGCGAGAACGATGTCGAGGACGTGGTTCACGCCGTTGTTGGCGACGTTGACCTTCGGCGGGACGTGGTGCACTCCGTGCAGCCGCCACAGCAGCGGGTTGGAGTGCCCCAGCCGGTGGACGAGATAGCTGGCGAGCGATCCGCCCAGCAGGGCGGCCGGGATCTCCGCACCGAGCGGGAGCGCCGGTTCGGCCGGCGACAGCCTCCCGACGGCGGTGGTCACCAGAAGCTGCGCCAGGGCGCTGCCGGCCATCGTCAGCAGGAAGTAGACGCCGTACCAGCGCCATTCGGCCCGGCTGGGATGCCAGTCGCGCTCGTACGGAATCAGCCTCTCCAGAACGGTGAGGTAGAGCAGGACGCCGACCAGGAAGAGCGGACTGACCCGGGCGGGATCCCAGTGGAATACGAGCGCGCCGGCCGCCACCAGGAAAGTGGCCAGCAGGAGCAGCGGATAGGCGGCGAGACGGAGAATCGTGTGGCGGAATTCAGCGGCTGATTCCCTGTCGGGTATACACGCCGGATGAATAACGCGATCGATGGGGAATTCGTCTTCGTGCACTCGCGACACCTCCGTAGAGATGCGGACCGTGGGGGACACACGCAGGTCGGACGGGGCGGATCCGTCCACACCTGGACTGTTGTGAGCTCGGTTGATTGATTTCCTCTTTCAAGGACTTCAACCCTCGACCGATAGATGTCGCCGATGTGAGTTACTAGTATTCTTTTAATTCTTACTTGCCGCGTGAGCGCTGCCGGAGCGCCGGGACGGCACGTACGATCGACAGCGCACGGGAATCATTCCCGACCCCCGACAGCACTGTCGTCGTCGTGGTGTTGCCCGGCGGCGGCTGCCGGGCGTTTCGACCGCCGGCGCACACCCGGCGGTCGATCGACACAGATCGGAGAGAACGTGTTCATCGCCTTCGTCACGGTCACCGTCATCGGCGCGGTCTTCAACGGCGGCGCCGCCGTCATCTATCTGATCGGCCACGAATACCCCAAGACCCAGGCCGACATAAAAGGCATCCCCCGGAAGTACGTGCCGGTCCTGGGCGTGTTGCTGGCGCTGGGCACCGCGGGGCTGCTGGCCGGGTTCGCCGTGCCGGTGCTGGGGACCATCGCCGCCTGTGGCCTCGTGCTGTACTTCATCGGCGCGATCATCGCCCATCTGCGGGTGGGCTCGCGCGACATCGTGGGCGGGATCGTGTTCCTGGTCACCGCGGTGGCCACTCTCGCCGTGGGGCTGGCCCACCACGGCGCGGCGTGACGCCCTGGAGACCGCCCTACAGACCGGCCGCCAGGCGGCGGGAGAGTTCGACCCGGCGGGTCTTCAGCGTGGCGGTGCGCGGCAGTTCGGCCAGCGGGATCTGGACGGGGTCCGAAAGCCGCGGGTACGCGGCCGTGGCGGCGCGCCAGCGGTCCGGGTCCAGCGGCTCGTCACGGTGGGTGCAGACGACGGGGACCGCGTCGGAGCCGGGGCCCGGCACCACGACGATCTCGGCCAGCTCCGCCAGCTCGTCCAGGAGGATGTCCTCGATCTCGAGGTTGCTGCCCACCCCGGGGATCGCGTCGAATTCGCGGTCGAGCAGGTGCAGGCAGCCGAACGAGGAGCGGTAGCCGACGTCCCCCGTACGCCACCAGCCGTCATGGACGTTGGCGTCGTAGCGCTCCCGCTCACCGTGGTACGTCTTCGCCAGCCCGTCCCAACGGACCTCGATGAAGCCGGGGTTGTGCCGCGAGGGCCGTCCGCCGTCCCGGCTCACCAGCCGGACCCGGGCGCTGCCCGGCAACGCGTAGCCGACGCAGCGGCCGTCCATCCGGTGGGCGAAGCGGCGGTAGTACGGCCGGCCGGCCGCGGGGCCGACCTCGCTCTGCCCGTAGATCTGGAAGAACTGCGCCCGCCGGCCGGAGGCGTGCAGCAGACGGCGCACCGTCCTCGGGTGGATCGCGTCGAAGGTGCTGCTGAAGTACTTCACCGACGCGAACGGCCGGCGCGCGTCGTCGGCCAACTCCTCCCACGCCAGGAAGGAGTTGGGCAGCGCCTCGATCAGCCAGGGGCGGCGCTCGGCGAAGAAGCCGGCGACCGCGTCCGGGGTGCCGTCCTTCACCAGCAGCGTCGGCATCCCTTTCAGGAGGCAGAGCGACATCGCCGCGAACGTCCGGGAGTGACCGAAGGGGATATGGATCGCGACGGTCCCCCGCTTCCTCATCAGCCCCAGCAGGAACAACTGCGGGCGCAGCCGGGAGCGCATCGTACGCGGCGTGTGCACGACCAGCTTGGGCAGTCCGGTGGTGCCCGAGGTGTGGGTGATCATGGCCGGCTCGTCCAGTCCGCGCAGGACCGGCCGTACCGCCGCCGTGCCGTCGAGTCCGGCGAGCGCGACCGCGTCCGGACCGGCGTCGCCCACACCGATCACGCCCCGGGTCAGCTCCGCGAGACCCACCCCGTCCTCGGTCAGCGAGCGGAGCTTGGGGCCGTCGGTGACCAGGTGCGGTCGCTCCAGCTTGGCCAGCAGCGCCGCGACGGCCTCGGAGTCCAGGTGCTGCGAGAGCATGACCGGCACCGCGCCGATACGCTCCACCGCCGTCGCCAGCAGCCAGAGGTCGAAGTTGGGCGCCTTGCAGATCACCACATGGGCGCCGGGGCGCACCCCGGCGGCGGCGAACCGGTTGGCGATGTCCGCGACGTGGCGCACGAGTTGACGGACCGTCAGTCGGCGGCCGGCCTCGGGCAGGACGTCGAGGTCGTGGTCGAGGACGAGCGGCAGGGCGCCGTGGACGCGTGCGGCTCGCTCCGGTACGACTCCGAGATACAGGCCGTGCTTGTGTATCGACGTACGGCCCGACGTACGGCCCGAGGGGCGGGCCGACCCCCGGTTCGGCCGGTGACTCAGCTTGTCCAGCAACGTGCTTCCCACAAGATCTCCCTGTGCGTCCGGCCGAGCGGTGGTACGGATACGGCGGTGCGGTTGCGGCGGTGCGGATACGGCGGTGCGGATACGGCGTCAGTGGTCGCGGTAGGCGACCATGTCGGCCAGTTCCACCAGGCGCCGTCGCCAGCGGTGCGGCAGGCCCGCGTCCGCCAGAGCCGCGCGGGCGTCGGCGACCAGGGTGTCGATCCGCTCCTCGACATCCGCGCGCACTCCGGAGGCGTGCAGGGCGGCGCGGAGCGCGGCCGGGTCCCAGTCGGCGTGGCGGCTGTCGTCGACCATCCGCGCGACCCTCGGGTCCTTGGCCGCGGCCAGTGCGATCAGCAGGGTCATCTTGTGCTCGCTGAGATCCAGGCCGGTCGGCTTGCCGGTCACCGTCGCGTCTCCGAACGCGTCCAGCAGGTCGTCCCGTAACTGGAACGCCTCGCCTGCCGCGACCCCGTACGCCTCGAACACCCCGTGCAGCCCCGGCCGTCCGGCGATGGCCGCGCCGAGAGCCAGGGGGCGGTGGATGGTGTAGCGGCCGGACTTGCAGACGGCGACCCAGCGGGCCAGCTCCGGGTCCGGATCCACCTCGGCGGCCAGGGCGATGTCCAGGTGCTGGCCGATGACCATCTCCGTGACCAGCTCGTGCCACACCTGGGCCGCCGCGCCGGTCAGCCGGCCCGCGAGCCGGTTCGCGTAGCTGATCGCCAGATCCCCGGCGAGGATGGCGACGCCCTCCCCGTACCGGCGGGACTCCCCCGCCCAGGCGCGCCGCGCGTGGAGGTCCGCGTACGCGGCGTGGACGGCCGGGGCGCCGCGCCGGGTGGGCGAGTTGTCCATGACGTCGTCGTGGATGAGGGCGAAGGCTTGCAGCAGTTCGAGGGCCGCCGCCGCGTCGACGACCATGTCCTCGTCCGCGGCGGCGCCGGCCGCCAGATAGCCGGTGACGCAGAACAGGGGACGCAGCCGCTTGCCTCCCGACGCGAGCAGTTCCGCGACGGCCTTGACCGGTACCGCGACGCGGGCGTCCACGGCACTCCAGCGCGCCTGTTCGGCACTCAGCAGTTCCTCGATCCGCCGGTCGACCCGGTCCAGCAGCTTGCCGCAGGACTCCTCGATCCCCTCATCGACGCCGCCGCGCGCCACGACCGTCGTCACACCGGCCCCCGTTCCCGGCGGCCCGGTCGCCTCCGTCACGCGCGTCAAGTCCGCCACGTCCGTCATGTCCGTCATGTCCGTCTCCACGTCCTGGAAGCCCAGTCGCGCCAGTTGGCGCAGTACGCGTTCCACCAGCGCCCCGGGCACGCTCGCGCCCGCCGTGAGGCCCACCGTCCGTACGCCCTCCAGCCAACTGGAGTCGAGCAGGTCCGGGTCAGGCAGGAGCCGTACCTCGGTGCCGGCGGACCGGGCGGTCGCCAAGAGGTCCGGTGAATCGGTGGAGTCGGCCGGGCCGACGACGAGGACGAGATCGCTGCGGCCCGCGATCGCCTGCACCGTGTTCTGCCGGTTCTGGGCGGACGGCATGGTTTCCCCCTCGGGATGGTCGGAAGCGAGATCCACGATGTGCGGTTCAGGCGGGCCGGCCGACACCGGAACGCGCCGACCCCCCGGGCGGCTCGCGCACACAGAATTCGTATGCCGAACGGTGTCGTCGTCCCGCCGGATTCCGAATTCCGTACGGACGCGGCCGCCCCTACCGTGATCGGCGGACCGTGAAACGCATCCTTGACGCCGCCCCTTGCCGGGGAATACGCGGCGTATTGGCCCCGGCTTGGCGGCAAGCAGGCACCAATCCCGGACCCAGTGGCCCCCAAGTCACCACAGGCATTCTCGCCGCGGAGGCCGGCAAGTGCCGGACCGGGGCGCGGATTTCCCGGCGTAACGAGAAAACGCCCGCCGCCGCCTTGATCCATCCGGCGTCCCCGGGGTTCCGGGATTCCCCGACTCCACAATTCCGCCGCCGCGCCGCCGCCCGGTCCGCGCCATATTCCACCCGAGAGAGCGACACCCTATGAGCGGTCTCATCGTCCCGCCCGGCCAGGGCCGGAAACTCGTCACGAAAGCCCAGGACGTGACCTTCAAGGTCACGGCCGCGGACGGCTCCTCCTTCTCGGTGTTCGAGGTGGTCGTGCCGCCGGGGTTCGACGTCGGCGCGCACACCCACAGCCATTCCCAGGAGTTCTTCTACGTCCTGGACGGCGAGTTGGAGCTGTTCGCGTTCGAGCCCACCGAGCGGACGCGGGACACCTGGCACGACTGGCGGTCCCCGGGCGGCGACCGCGCCGCCCGCGCGGTCACGGGCGGCTGCATGTTCGTACCGCCGGGCTGCCCGCACGCCTTCCGCAACCCCACGGACACCCCGGCCCGCATGCTCTTCCAGAGCTCACCCTCGCCGGACCACGAGCGGTACTTCGAGGAGATCGTCGAGATATTCGCCGCCGGCCGGTCGGTGGACTCCGATGCCGTGGAGCGGATGCGCGAGCGCTACGACGTCCAGCAGATCACCCCGCTCCGCTTCACCCCGCCCGCCCCGGACCCGGCCGGGCGGTCCGCGGCGTGAGCAGTGACGACCGCGACGGCCGTGATGGCCGTGATGGCCGTGATGGCCGCGACGACCTGACCACAGACGAAGACCTCAGGGGTGACCTCCGATGACCGTGACCACCACGGACAGCATCTCGCTCGTGCACGCGAGCCTGGGCGAGCGGGAACTCGCCGCCGTCGCCGAGGTGTTCGCCTCGGGCTGGCCGGCCGGCCAGGGCCCGCGCGGCAAGGCACTCGAAGCCCAGCTCAAGCAGCGTTACGGCGTCGGTGACGCGGTCACACTGAGCAACTGCGGCGCGGCGCTGCATCTGAGCATGCTGGCGCTCGGCGTCGAGCCCGGCGACGAGGTGATCGTCGCCGACTACACCTTCCCCGCCCCGGCGCACGCGGTGCGCTACGTCGGCGCGACCCCCGTCTTCGCGGACGTACGCCGCGACACCGGCACCATCGACCCGCAGGCGGTGGCCGATCTCATCGGCCCGCGCACGGTGGGCATCATCGCGGTGGACACCGTCGGGCTGCCCGCCGACTACACCGAACTGATGGCCGTCGCCGACCGCCACGGCCTGTTCGTCGTGGAGGACGCCGCCTGCGCGGTCGGCGCCACCTACCAGGGCCGCCCGGCGGGCACGCTGGCGCCGGTGGCCTGCCTGTCCTTCCACGGCCGCAAGGGAGCCACCAGCGGTGAGGGCGGGGCGCTGCTCGCCGCCGACCCGGTGATCGGGGCGGACGCCCGGCTGCGGTCGTCCTTCGGCATCGGGAGCATCTTCGACCAGGCGCGGGTGGTCGGCCTGCCGATCCCCGTGTTCACCGACATCGGCTACAACTACAAGCTCTCCGACATCGCCGCCGCGATCCTCCAGGTGCAGCTCGGACGGGTCGAGGAACTGCTCGAACGCCGGAGCGCGATCGCCGCCTCGTACACGCGGTCGCTGGCCGACGAGGAACTGCTCACGGTGCCGTACGTGCCCGAGGACCGCACCCACGCCTGGCAGTCCTACCTGGTGACCCTCGACCCGCGGGTGGACCGCGCCGCTCTCGCCGCCGCGCTGCGCGCCCAGGGCGTCGGCTGCGGGCACGGCACCTGGGCCGGCCATCTCCAGCCGGTGTACGACGCCGCGCAGCGCTGCCCGGTCTCGGCGGATCTCTTCCAGCGCAACCTGGCCATACCCATGCACGCCGAACTCCGCCCGGACCAGGCCGAACGCGTCGTGGACGTGCTGCGCGCCGAGCTGAGGAACAACCTGCGCCCGCGCGGTGCCCGGCCCGGGGACGGCGGCGGCAAGCCGACGCCAAGGAGTGGGCAAGCCCGACGTACGACATTGACACCCTGAATACGGAAGACAGAGGCAAAAGGCAGCGAAATGTCTTCACTCCCTGAGGACCTTGAACCACCTGGGCTTCGAGGAACGCAACCGTATCTACGAGATCGAATCCGAAAAGCGCTGCCCCGAGGCCGTCGAGGAGGCCCTGGCGAACGCACGGACGCCACCGGCGTGCTCGCCGGATCCGGCCCCGGAATCACCGCCGGGACGGCCTTGGGCACCTGGGTCGACGGCACGGCCCATCACCACGGGGAGCGCCCGGCCGCCGAGGCCGCGCCGCGCCCGTACGCAGGGAGGAACGTATGAGCATCACCGACATCCACACGAACATCGACATGGACCCGGACACCGACACCGACACCGACACCGACACCGACATCAACACCGACCTGACCCTGGGCCCGCAGGACGGACCGAGGTCCGACCGGGTCATGCGGATCATCAACGGCTACTGGGCCACCGGAGTGGTGGGCACGGCGGCGACGTACGCGCTGTTCAACCACCTGGAGGACGGCGCCGACACACCGGCCGCGCTGGCCGAGCGAGCGGGAATCGCACCGCGCGGCGCGCAGACGCTGCTGGACGGTCTGGTCGCCCTCGGCCTGGTCGAGGTGGTACGGGGCCACTACCGCAACTCCCCCGAGGCGACCGCGTTTCTCGTGGAGGGCCGGCCCGCGTCACTGGCCGGGTTCGCCCGACTGAAGATGGGCCATCTGGGATCGCTGGCCGCGCTGCCCGACGTCGTACGCGCCGGCGGGCCGCTGACGGACGCGGTGGTGGAGGTCGCCGACAACCCGCACTGGGAAGACCTCGTCCAGGCCATCGCCGCGCAGTCCCTGCCCGTGGCGCGCATCGCCGCCGAAGCGCTCGCTCTGGCCGACGCCGGGAAGGTCTCGATCCTCGACATCGGCGGTGGTTCGGGGGTCTGTTCGGCCCTGTGGCTCGGGCTCAACCCCGACGCCCGCGCCACCCAGATCGACTGGGCGCCGATCAACGCGATCGCCCGGCGGCTGCTGGCCGAACAGGGCGTGGGCGACCGGGTCGACCATGTCGACGGCGACTTCCACACGGTCGACTTCGGGCACGACGACCACGACATCGTCATGTACTCCAACATCGCCCATCAGGAAGGGCCCGAGGACAACCAGGCGATCTTCACCCGGATACGCAGGGCGCTGCGGCCCGGCGGCACCCTCGTCGTCTCCGACTACCTCACCGACGACGACCGCAGCGGCCCGCCGTTCGCGCTGTCCTTCGCCGGGGAGATGCTGCTCAAGAGCCGGCACGGCTCCACCTGGCGGCGCCGGGACTGCCACGCGTGGCTCACCGCCGCCGGGTTCGAGGACATCCGCTTCCTGGACACCCCGTCGCCCACCACGCTCGTGCTCGCCCGCTGACCGGCCTGCCGCTCAGCCCCGGCCGTGGTCATCGGCCGGGGCTGGGAGGCGACGGGGCGGGAGGGTCAGGAGCGCTCCAACTCCGGTGCCTGGCGAAGGATTTCCAACTCCAGGTGCTGGAGCGCGGGGCTCGGTGAGATCCCCAGGTCCTCCAGCATCTTCTTCTGATGGGCCCGCAGCACCGACAGCGCGTCGGCCTGGCGGCCCGCCCGGTACAGCGCGAGACTCAGGAGTTCGCAGCCGTACTCGCGCAGCGGGTGGGCCTGGGTGAAGGCCACCAGTTCGGGCACCGCCATCTCGTGGTTGCCCACCGCGATCAGGGTCGCGCAGCGGCCCTCGATCACCGACAGGCGCATCTCCTCCAGCCGTACGGCCTCGGGCGCGACCTGCGGGGCCCCGGCCACCTCCGCGTACGCCTGACCGCGCCACAGCGCCAGGCCGGCCTCGAACTCGTACAGCGCCCGCTGCGGATCACCCCGGTCCAGCGCCTGCCAGCCGGCGGTGGCGCTCTCCCCGAAGCGGTGGGCGTCGACCGTGACGACCCGGCTGTTCAGCAGATAGCCGCGCCCGCGCGTGCACAGCACCGTCGCCTGGGTGCGCGGCGCCCGGTGCGGTTCCAACGCGCGTCGCAGATTGGCGATGTACGCGTGCAGCGACGTGATCGCCGACTGCGGCGGCCGGCCGTCCCACAGCGCCTCCAGCAGCGCGTCCACCGAGACCGGCCGGCCCACCTGGCTCACCAGCAGCACGAGCGCCGCACGCTGCTTGGGCGCCCCCAGGTCCACCCACCGGCCGCCGACGGCGGCCTCGACCGGGCCGAGCACCCGGAACTCCACCCCGACGCCCGACGCGGGACGGCGCGGTGGACCGGCCGCCTCCGGGCCGCCCTGTCCGGCGGTCTCCGGGACGCTGTCGTGCCGGCGCCGCAGGGAGGTGGTGTCCAGGTCGAGCACCTTGCTCACGTACTGCTTGAGTGTTTCGTTGGCGCGCTTCAACTCCTGTATCTCACGCTCGAGTTCCGTGATGCGCTGCGCGCCCGAGCCGTCCGTGCTCCCCGTCCCCATGCTTCCCCCCGGCCGCTGCTCGGCGACGGCGTGTGTTACGCACTGTCCGACTGCCACCGGGACGGCGGTCATGGTGCTGCGGCGGATTCCCCTGTCCATCGACTCTGCACTCATAGGTCTGCCCCGAAAATATGTGTCCGGACATGCCCCGGACGGTGCATGCGGTCGCCTCTGCCGCCGGCGCCGCCTCGCGGGGCGGTGCCGGGGCCGTGGCAGGACTGGTTCAACTGCCGCTGTACGCGGGCACCTGGCCGGGTTCGCCCTTCGGCGCCACGGTGTCGTCGTGGTGCCGGAACAGCTTGCCGGGCCACCACATCCAGCGGCCCACGTCCAGGGTGAGCGCGGTGACCAGCACCGAGCGCACCACGATGGTGTCGAGGAGCACGCCGAACGCCACCGCGAATCCCAGCTCGACCGCGAAGACGAGCGGCAGCGACGCCATCGCCGCGAAGGTGCCGGCCAGCACCACACCGGCCGAGGTGATCACACCGCCGGTGGATGTCAGTCCGGTCAGCGCGGCGCGCCGGGTGCCGTGCAGGAGTGTGTCCTCGCGGACCCGGGTGACCAGGAAGATGTTGTAGTCGATGCCCAGTGCGACCAGGAACACGAACGCCAGCAACGGGAACGACGCGTCGGCCCCGGCGAGGCCGAAGACATGCTCGAACACCAGGCTGCTCACACCGAGGGCCGCGCCGAACGACAGCAGGACCGTCGCCATCAGGATCAGTGGCGCGACCACCGCGCGCAGCAGCACACCCAGGATGAGCAGCACCACGAGCAGCACGATCGGGATGATCACCTTGGAGTCGCGGGCCGCCGCGTTCTCCGTATCGACCATGATCGCGGTGCTGCCGCCGACCTGTGCGTCCGCGCCCTCGATCCGGTGGACGGCGTCCCTGGCCCGGTCGACGGTGCTCATCGCCGCCTCGCTGCTGGGCTCGTCCGCCAACTGCGCGAGCAGGACCGCCTCGTCGCCCTTGATCACCGGGTCCGCGACGCCGGTGAATCCGTCCACCCCGGCCAGCGCCGCCTTGACCTCTTCCGCCGCGCCGGACTTGGCCACGACGTAGACGGGGTCGCCCTCTCCTGGCGGGAAGTGCTCGCCGCGGATCTCCTCACCGACCGCCATCTGCGGCTTGTTGGTGAACTGGTCCTTGTTGGACAGGCCCGAGGCGTCGAGCCCGAGCGTGCCGAGCGCCATCACCGCGAGCACCAGCACGGTGCCCATCCACACCAGCCTCGGCCGGCCGGAGATGATGGTCCCGATCCGGCTCCAGACGCTGTCCTTCTGCTCCGCCTCGGCGCCGTACACGGGCTTCACCGGCCAGAAGATCCACCGGCCGCAGGCGACCAGCAGTGCCGGCATCAGCGTCATCATGGCCAGCAGGCCGACGATGACCCCGATGGCACAGGCCGGGCCCATGCCCGCGGTGGAGTTCAGGACGGCGAGCATGAGCAGCATCAGGCTGACCGCGACGGTCGCCGCGCTGGCCACGATCGCCGGGCCCGAGCGGTACAGGGCCTCCGCCATGGCCTCGTGCCGGTCCTCGTGGCGCGCCAGCTCCTCCCGGTAGCGGGAGATCAGGAGCAGCGCGTAGTCGGTGGCGGCGCCGAAGATCAGTACGACCAGGATGAAGCTGGTCTGTTTGTTGATGACGAGTCCGGCGTCCCTGGCCAGCAGATAGATCAGCGCCTCCGCCGCCATCAGGGCGACGCCGACGGTGATCAGCGGCAACAGGGGCAGCACCGGGCTTCGGTAGGTGATCAGCAGGATCACGACCACGACGAGCGCGGTGATGGTGGTCAGCGCGCCGCCGCCGCCGAACGCCTTGATCGAGTCGGCGCCGTAGCCGGCCGGTCCCGCGACGTGGAAGCCGAGACCGTCCGCGCCTTCCTTGCCGACCTCGGCCATCGCGTCGACGACCTTGCCGAGCCCTTCCCAGCCCGTCTTGTCCTTGTGGACCTGGACGATGGTCTGAATGGCCTCGCCGTCCTCGGACTTGACGGGTCCCTGAGGCTCGCCCACGACGTTGTTCACGCTCTGGAACGCCTTGGCGTCCGCCCGCGCCTTGGCCAGGTCGGCGTCGGTGACCCCGCCCTCCCGGTCGTAGATCACGACCGCGGGCACGGAGTCGGCGGGCATCAGCTTCTGGGCGCGCTCGACAACCGCCGTGGACTCCGCGTTGCCGGGCAGCCAGGCCGAGTTGTCGTTCTCCTCCGCGTCACCGAGCTTCCCGGCCAGCATCAGCGCCGGGACCAGTAGGACGGCCCAGATCGCGATGACGACCCACTTGCCGACCCTTCCGCTGGGCAGGGCGGCCAGTTTTCGCAGCATGTCTGTCTCTCCGTGTTCCGTGGGGGTGCAGGGCGTTTCTCACGGGGTCGGTGGTTCGGGAATTGAGGTAGGCCGGTGGAGGTGGTCGAAGTGATCGAGGTGGGCGGGGAGTTCGTTCAGCAAGCTCATCGGACCCCCTGGACCCGCGCGCGGACGTGCCCGAGGGCGAGCAGCACCGGGATGTCGGTGAGCAGCGGAAAGTGGTACGCGAAGGGGCGCGGGCCGACCATGTCGGGCGGGCCGCCGTAGCCACCGTTGGCCTTCTGACGCTCCATCAGCCAGGTCAGGGCCCTGCCGACGGGCCGCGGATCGTCGGCGTGGCAGAGCGTGATCAGGCCGTAGGCGGTGCTGATGTCGTCGCTGGGGTCGCCGCTCTGCATGCCCCAGCCGCCGTCGTCGTTCTGTGTCTCACGCACCGTACGCTCGATCCGCGCGGCCATGGCGGCGGTGCGCGTATCGTCCGGCCCCGCCGTGGTGGCGGCGAGCCGCACCCGGAACAGGCTGTGCAGCCGGCTGCGGCTCCAGCCCGGCTCGAAGCCGCCGTCGGTGAGCTGGCTGTCGGCGAGGAACGCCAGGGCCGTCTCGCGCCGGGGCGCGGTGGCCGGGTGCGGGCCGAGCGCGCAGACCGCGGCGGCCGTCATGCACGGTTCGGAGGAGGCGCCCTCGACGTACGTCGGGAAGCCGCCGTCCGCGTTCTGCACGGCCAGCAGCGCGGCCACCCCGCCCCGTACCGTCTCGGCGTGCGCGACCGGGTCGATCGCGTGCAGGAACTCCAGGGCACAGGAGGTGTCGTCGACGTCGTTCTGCGCGACGATCGGCGACATGGACCAGCCGCCGGTCAGCGTCCGGCCACGGGAGAGCGAGCGCACCGCGGCGCCGCCCCGCTGCGCGCCGAGCGTCGCCGCCATACGGCGCAGCAGCGCCGGGTCGGCGCCCGCCGCGTGCAGGGCGAGACCGCCGGTGGACGTGCACCAGTTGTCCATCTCCAGGACGAACGGGAAGCCGCCGTCGGCGCGTTGATGGCGCAGCAGCGTCGCCAGGCCGCCGCGCACCGTCTCCTCGTGGCCGGGCGTACCGGCGAGCGCGTGCAGCACCAGCAGGTGCATCAGCGCGTAGCCCTCCCACACCGAGTGGGCGGGGTCGGTGGCCAGCAGGGTGTCCAGGGCGGCCTCGGTGGCTTGGTTCCGTACGCCGAGGGCGCCGGCCAGGATCAGCGTGATGGACCCCTGCTGCACGGCGGCCCAGGAGTGCAGCGGGTCGGTGGGAACCTTTCCGCCGCCCGGCAGTTCGGCGTCGGCGGGCAGCGGGCAGCCGAGCACCGAGAGCACCGCGTACACCATGAGGCGGCGGCGGGTGGAGATGAAACCCGGCGCGGCGCCCAGGATGCCCGAGGCCAGGGTGCCGACGAGCGCGCTGTCGCCGCCGGGCTCCCGGCCCGCGGCGGCCCCGACGGCGAGCGAGGAGAGCACCTTCTCGAGCTTGTCCGGGGAGTCCTGGTGGCCGCGCAGATAGGTCAGGAGACGGTCCCTGGCCGGGGAGTCGCCGGCGCCGGTGCGGGTGATCAGCGAGAGGGCGAGCGCCGACTCCAGCACTCTGCTGTCGCACCGCTCTCGTATCACCCCGTCCTCGTCGGTTCTGTCGCTGATGTACGCGATCAGCCGTGCCGTGGCCCGGCGCACGTCGTCCGGGCGAACGTCGTCGGGCAGCGCCAGCGGGGCCGGGCGCGTGCGGTCCGCGATCTTCATGGAGTGCTCCTGTCTGGGCCGGTCCGAACCGGCGGGATGGACTGGGGTGATGAGATCGCCGCCCGCCCCGCCGGGGCGCGAACCCCGTGCGGGGCAGGGCGGTGCGGCGCCGCCGGACGGGTGCCTAGCGGACGCTCTGCGCGAAGCGGAAGAACTGGTGCGGGTCGTACTTCTCCTTGACCCGGGCGAGGCGGGCGTAGTTCTCGGCGTAGTACGACCGCCGCCAGTCCGGCAGGCGCGGGTCGATAAAGTTCTGGTACGTCTCGCCGTTGGAGTACGGGTCGATCACCGCGAAGCCGTCGTCGACGTACTCCCACGCGGCGGCCTTGGCCTCGTCCGGGACCGGCGCGGCGGCGTTCGAGGTGAGGTAGCTGACCGAGAAGAGGCTGTCGCGGTGGACATAGGCGGTGGCGTCGCGGGCCACGGTGTTCGCCCGGCCGCCGAGGGCGGAGATCTGCAACTGCCGCATCTGCCCGGGGAAGCGCTTCGAGTCGAAGGTCGCAAGCGCCTTGGCCCAGCCCTCGCGCGGCATCGTCCGCTCGAACAGCCGGCTGCGCCAGGCGCCGAACCCCGGGCGCTGGATCTTCCCGTCGGGAGAGGTGTCGGTGCGGTGGCACTGCTGCACCGTCAGCTCGGAGCACAGGTAGAGCTGCATCAGGATGGTCTTGTACGGGGCGTTGAACCGCTGCTGGTACACCGGGGCACGGCCGACCAGCGAGGTCAGCCGGGCGATCTCGGCGTCGAACGCCGGGCCGGTGTCCACCGAGGCCAGGAACACCGAGGCGGTCGGCACGGTGCCGGGTCCGGCGTCGGTGAGCGTGACGTTGACACCGCTGCCGATCGTCCACGGGGCGTCGGGCAGCCACCGGGTCCAGCCGTCCAGCATGTCCAGGGACTGGTCGAAGGTCCATACGAGGTTGACGGCGGCCACGTCGGTCAGCGGCGAGGGCGTGACGTCGTAGGAGGTCACGATCCCGAAGTTGCCGCCGCCACCGCCCCGCAGCGCCCAGAACAGATCACTGTGGCGGTCGGCGGACGCGGTGACGGTGCGCCCGTCGGCGAGGACCACCTGCGCCGACGTCACCTTGTCGGAGGCGATGCCGATGCTGCGGGTGAACAGGCCCATGCCGCCGCCCTGGAAGAAGCCGCCGGCCGCGACGGTGGGGCAGTATCCGGCGGAGATGCCGACACCGGCCGGTGCGAGCTTGTCCGCGATGTCGACGAGCTGCGCGCCGGGCCCCATCCGTACCGAACCGTCCCCGAGGTGAAGGGAGTTGAGTCCGGAGACATCGATGACCAGGCCCGGGGTGGTGGAGTAGCCGGCCGCGCTGTGGCCACCGCTGCGGGCGGCGACGGGTATGCCGTTGGCCTCGGCGAAGCGGACGCAGGAGGCGACGTCGGCGGTGGAGGCGCAGTAGGCGACCGCCTTGGGGCTGGTGGCGTCGAACTGGACCTGGAAAAGCTGCTTGGCCCGCTGGTAGTCCGAGTCCGAGGGGAGTACGAGACGTCCCTGGAGCCGGTCGGCGAGCTGGCTCCACCGGGTGCCGGAGGCGCCGGTCCTGGCCTGGGCGGCGCCGGACAGCGCCGTCGTGGCCAGTGCCGTCGAGGCCAGCGTGACGCCGCCGGCGCCGGCGAGGAAGGACCTTCTGTTGATCATGGTGCTTCTTCCGTGTAGGTAAGGGAGTTCGGGCGGGTGGTGGTGCGGGGGGTCACGGGGCCCGGTGCCCCAGGACGAGGGACAGCGCCTCGGTCAGGGCTCCCGCCCGGTCGGCCTCGGCGCCCGTGGCGCGCCAGGCCACGTGCTGGTCGGGCCGGACCAGGACGGCGCCCGCCGCGTCCGTCTCGCGCAGGCGCTGCCAGGCGCCGTCCGCGTCGGTGTACCGCGTACCGCCGCCGCTCCTGCCGTCGTTGCCGCCGTCGTTGCCGCCGATGTGGACCGTGGTCACCGGGACGGAGAACTTCTCGGCGACCAGTTGGGCGGCCTCGGCCCACGCCGCCCCGTCCGCCCCGGTGATCAGCACGAAGCCGGTGGCGGAACCGACCAGGTCGTGGGTGGACACGCGCTTGCCGTCCCGCTCGATCCAGGCGTGCGGCAGCAGATGCCCCGGCCGGGTGGTGGGCCGGTACTCGTCGCCCAGCGGCGCGCGGGCCGGGGGCCGGCTGCCGTCCGGGACGACCGCGCCCTGCTCGTAGGCGAAGCCGGTCTCCACGTCGAGGGCCTGGCACTCGCCGCGGTGGGTGGCGAAGATCTCCGCCGCGCGGGCGCGCTGCGCGGCACCGACCGGGGTCGGCGAGAAGTACGAGAAGAACACCGGCGTACGGCGCTCCGGCGGCACGTGCGGGCCGAGCCCGAGGGCGGCGTCGATGACCACCTGGTGGTGCGAGGCGGCGGACATCGCCCAGCCGAGATTGAACTGGCCGACCGGCCGGCGTTCGGCCTCGTAGGTGTCGAGCAGGCTGTCGTCGGCGCGGCCCGAGAGCACCGCGGCGAGCTTCCAGGCGAGGTTGTGCGCGTCCTGGATACCGCTGTTGAGGCCGAGGCCGACCGCGGGCGGCTGGCGGTGGGCCGCGTCGCCGACGAGGAACGCCCCGCCGTGGCGGTAGCGCTCGGCGAGCACCGCCTCCACACTCCAACTGGTCACGTCGTGCAGGGTCAGTTCGAGGTCGGGCAGACCGAGCACTTCGCGGATGCGGCCGACGACCGCCTCCTCGTCGGTGCGGTCGATACCGGCGAGCGGCAGGTGCAGGCCCCACTCCTCGCAGTTCTTGCCCCAGGTCGGGCCCATCTCGATGAGGGCGCTGGACAGTTGGGGACGGTGGGGGTTGAGGAACCAGGTGATGATCGAGCCCTCGGTCCACCACTGCGACAGATCGGCGGAGAAGTACGCCGTGGTGGCGTCGAACAGGGCGGGCAGGCCCTCCATACGTACGCCCAGGGCGGGGCCCACCGTGCGGCCGGCGTCCGCCGCGATCACATAGCGCGCGATGACCGTCGTGGTCTCGCCGGTCTCGGTGGAGCGGATCTCGGCGGTGACGGACGGGCCGGCCCCGCCTTCGGTGTCCTCGGTGAGCGAGACCAGCTCATGGCCGAACTGGACACGTCCGGGGTTGCGGTCCTCGGCGTGCTTGCGCAGCACCGGTTCGAGGCGCAACTGCGGCAGTTTGGCGGGCAGTACGGGGCCGGCCGCCTCGTACGCCTCGCGCAGCGCGCCACCGCCGAAGCCGTCCATCTCATGGATGACGCGGCCGTCCAGCGGGCCCTGGCCGGTGAGCGTGGTCTGCCAGCGGACCTTGCCGAACTGCTCGGGTGTGGCCGCCGGTTCGGCCACGTCGTCCGCCAGGCCGTACTGACGGAAGATCTCCATGGTGCGCTGGTTGATGTAGTGCGCCTTCGGCAGACGCGAGGTCTCCGCGCGGCGCTCCACCAGCAGATGTTCGACGCCATGGCCGGACAGGAAGACGGAGGCGGCCAGGCCGGAGCCGCCGCCGCCCACGATCAGTACCGGGACTTCGATGGTGCTCAAGGTTCGTCCTTCCGAACAGGATGGGAAAAGGAGACAGAGAGGCAAGGGGACGGGGCGGGACGGGAGATCAGGAGCGGAGAAAGGCGCGGCGCGGGGGCGGCGGGGGCGGCGCGGGGGTCACACCGGGTCCGCGAGGGCTCCTTCGGGGAGCTGCATGATCTCCGGCACGGTGGCACCCCACCGGTAGTAGGACTGGAGCTTGTAGTACTCACCGTCGGGCGTGGAGGCGACGGCATAGACGAACTTCGTGTTGGGGTCGGCGCGTTGGACGTGCCGTACGAACAGCCCGATCCGGTCGTCGAGTTCGACGGGCAGGGAGGCCGGGTCCGTCGTCGCCACGGCGAGGGAGATCCGCGCGATGACCGGGGAGTCCCAGTCGAGGGTCACGTAGACGCCGAACGCCTCGCGGCCGAGCCGGAGCATCTGCTCGCTGGGTTCGGCCTGGTCGACCTCGCGGAGCATGGCCCGTACGGACTCGGGGGCGATGCCCCCGGCGGGCGGCTCGCCGAAGTAGATGTTGACGGTGCGGCTGCGGTAGTCGATACCGAGCAGGCCCACGGTGTCGCCCAGACCGTGCCGGGCGATGAAGTCGAGGCTCGCGCCCAGGCTGGGCGGCATCGACGGGAGGCCGGCGAGCTTCGTGACGTCCTGGAGGGCGGTACGGGGCAGCACCACCCAGATCTTCTTGAACCCTCCTACGACACCGAAGTCGATGCCGTAGCCCTCGACGGGGCAGTTCTCGCTCAGATCCGCGAGCAGTCGCGCCACGGGGTGGTCCGTCTTCTCCAACAGACCGTTTTCCAGCGCGAGTTGGTACGGGTCCACGTCCCGCGGCACCGTGAACCGGCAGTCCAGCTCACCCGCGCGGCGCGCGCCGGTCGCGACCCGGAACGCGACGAGGGCCTGGGTGAGATCACCTCCGTACAGATCCAGGATGCGCAGCACGTCGTCGCGGGCGTACTCCACCTCCAGCAGTTGGGCCGCTTCCTCGATCGCCGAGTAGAGGGCCTGTACCGCGTCTTGTCGAGTGGTCGGGGCGGCCTCACTCATGGCGGTCACCATCCTTCTTGGACTTGGGCTCGGACTTGGGCTCTGGGCTCTGGGCTCGGATGGGGACTCGGACCTGACGCACCGTCACCGGGGCAGCTCCTGTCGGGGAGTCGCGTCCGCGTGCAGCAGGACCAGCGGGTGGAAGCGGTAGCGGTCCTCGCCGAAAGCGCGGTCGGGCTCCGCGAAGAGCAGGCTGCCGTCGACGAGTTCGTCCAGGGCGCGCTCCGCCTCGGCCTCGGGCAGACCGGTCAACTCGCCCGCCAGTCGGGCGGTGAAGGGACCGGGACCCACCGAGGAGAGCCAGGGCAGCACGGCCGCGGTGGCCGGGGTCAGCCGCGTCAGGGCGCGGCCGAGGGTGCGGGTCAGGCTGAGGTTGCCGTAACTCAGGGCGGCCAGCCGGGTGCGCGGATCGGCGAGTTGGGCGGCGAACCGGGCGACGGTCCGGTGCGGGCGGGCGGCCAGCCGGGCGCCCGCGATCCGCAGCGCGAGCGGCAGCCCGGCGCAGTAGCGCACCAGGTCCCGGACCGCGGCGGGTTCGGCGCGGATACGGTCGGCGCCCGCGCTCTCGGCGAGCAGCGCCACGGCGTCCTCGTCGTCCAGCGGCCCCAGGCTCATGGTGTGGACGGCGGACACGAACGCCGGCCGCCCCCGGCTGGTGACGAGTAGCGCGCTGTCCGGGCCGACGGGCAGCAGCCCGGTCAGTTGTACGTCGCTGGAGGCGTCGTCCAGGACGACGAGCAGCCGGGCGTCCGCGGTCCGGACCCGGTAGCGGCTCACCAGAGCGCTCAGTGAGTGCCGGGCGGTCCGCGCGGTGTCCTCCCTCTCGCCCAGCGCGGCCAGGATCTCCGCGAGCACGGCCGCGGGCGGGCGGGCGGCCCCGTCGGCGTCCTGGAGGTCGGCGTGCACCACACCGTCCGGGAACGCCTCGGCGCAGCCGTGGGCCACTTCGGTGGCCAGGGCCGTCTTGCCGCTGCCGGGCATCCCCGTCACCAGCGCCGCCCGCAGCCGGGCGCCGGGGCCCGGGGAGCGGCGCAGCAGCAGCGATCTGAGCCGGGCCGCCTCGGCGGTGCGCCCGGTGAACGCGGCGGCCCGCGCGGGCAGCAGCACATGCGGCCGGCGCCGCGGGTCGGCGCTCTCGCCGCGCAGCATCCGCAGATAGGCCCCGCTGAGCTGCTGTCCGGGCGCCACGCCGAGCTGTTCGTCGAGGATGCGACGGCCCTCGCCGTAGACCTGGACCGCCTCGGCCTGCCGGTCGCAGCGGTGCAGTGCGGTGATGAGGTGGGCGCGCAGGTTCTCGTCCATGGGGAAGCGGGCCACCAGGGACAGGAGTTCGGGTACCAGGGAGCGGTGCCGGCCGAACGACAGGTCCGCCTCGATCCGGCGCTCCAGCGCCTGCGCCCGCAGGAATTCCAGCCGTGGCCGCTCGAACTGGAGAAGGTGCTCGGTCACGTTCTCCAGGGCATGGCCGCTCCAGCAGTCGAGCGCGCCACCGAGGAGTCTGCCCGCTTCCTCGTGGCGGCTCTCCTCAAGGGCCTGGCGGCCGAGCCGGTCGAGCCGTTCGAAGGAGAACAGGTCGACCTCGGCCTCCCGGGCGTCGAGAACATATCCGGGGCCTTTCCGGAAGATCCGTACGTAATTTCCGAGCGCTTTTCTGAGCCGCGAGACATAGGTATAGATCTGCGAGTTCGAGGTGGGCGGCGGCGCGTCTCCCCACAGCGCGGTGCTCAGCCGGCTGTCGGCGACCAGAGCGCCGCGTGCGAGCAGCAGCACCGCGAGTACGGTGTGGATCTTCGCCCCGGACAGCGGGACCACCGTGCCCGCCCGGGTCGCGGAGACCGGGCCCAGCAGCCGGAATTCGATCGCCCCCGACGCGTCCGTACCCGAACCGGTAGGCTCGGCGGCTCCTTCGGCGGGCCGGCGAGCCACACCAGCAGAGTTCAGCACAGCGCAATCTCCATCCCCCGTGAAGTCCACTGCGAATTGGTCTCCAGAACCCTATCCGCGGACACTTTTCGCGTGTTATCGAATCGATTTCGAGTACGCGAAATAGCAGGGAAATCACTTCAAAAGAGCGCTCCTCCTAGGATGCTTCCAGGAAGTCCGTCAAAGTATTCTGCAAGCATTTTTCAGAAACAATGAGGAGAATCCTTCATGCGTACGCCCCGTACGACCCCTACGACCGGTACGACCGGCACGGCCGGTACCACCCGTAAGCCCCGCAGGGCCGCGACCGCGCTCGCCGGCGCCGCGCTGCTGGTTCTTCCGCTGCTTCTCGCCGTGGGCGCCGGGCCGAACACGCAGGACGATCTGCCGTGGACCGTGATCAGGGCGCAGAGCGGTGCCGTACAGGACGACCTGCCCTGGACGTGACGCGTACGCGGGACACGGGGAGGCGCGGGGGTGCTGTCGGAAAGCCTGTCAGCGGTCGGCGAGCAGACAGGCCAGGACCGATCCCTCGATGGGTCGGACGGCGTCGTGCGACCGCAGGACCTCGCGCAGCCGGCCGGCGCGCCGTACCCACATCGGCGCGTTGAACGTACGGAACTCCTCCTGCGCCCAGTCCAGCGGCTCGCCCGCGCCACTGGCGCCGCTGATCGCCTCGGCACAGGCGAGGTGGGTGACGATCCGGGCCTGTAGGAACCGGTCGCTCACCTCCTCGGCGAGACGCAGCGCCCGCAGCAGACTGGCGCGGGCCTTGTGCGGCTCGTTCTGCCGCCACTGCGCCTCGCCGAGCGCGCACAGCCCGTGCGCCTCACCGAGCCGGTCGCTCTGACCACGGGTCAGGCCCACCACGTCGTGGCAGATCCGCTCCGCCTGCGCCGACCGGCCCGCGCCGAGCAGCGCCTCGGCGAGCCGGTAGAGGTTCTGGGTACGGCTGCGCAGCGACCCGGCCGTGTAACTGACCTCGATCGCCTGGTTGCTCAGCTCCACGCCGCGCTCGGGGTTGCCCTGCTCGATCTCGATCTGGGCGAGCAGCCCCAGCGCGTGGGAGAGGCCCGAGTTGTCCCCGGCCTGCCGGAACAGCACCAGGGACTCCTGGCAGTAGCGGGCCGCCTCGTCGAGGTCGCCGAGGAAGCGGGCGCACACCGCGAGGTTGCGCCGTGCGATGGCCCGGCCCTGGATGTCGTCGGTCCGCTCCAGATGGGCCAGGGCGGTGAGCAGCCGCTCCCGCGCCTCGCCGTAGCGGCGCCGGTAGATGGCGAGCGTCCCCAGGGAGCGGAGCATGGTGCCGGCCCCTCGGGTGTGGCCCGCGCGGCGGGCGCCTTCCAGGGCGCACTCGGCGGTACGGCGCCAGTCCTCCAGGTAGTTGCGGGTCTCGTAGAAGGGGACCGCCCCCACCACGAGGAGCCAGGCGCGGGCCTCCTGTCCGTCGCGTACCGCCTGCGACACCAGGGCTTCGAGCGCTTCCCGTTCGCCCTCGAACCACTCGATGGGGTCGGCGACGAGTTCGCTCACCGTCTCGCCCGGGACCGGCTCGGCGAGCGCCGCTTCCCCGTGCGGGGACTCACCCTTGCCGTACAACTGCTCCTGGGCCGCGCACACCAGGGAGAGTACGGCGGTCAGGACCCGCTCCAGGGTCTGCTCGCGCTCCTCGGCGCTGTCCTCCGCCAGGCACCGCTCGCGGGCGAACTGGCGCATCACGTCCTGGAAGCGGAAGCGGGTCCCGCCGCCGTGCGCGGGCCGGGTCTCCAAGAGCTGGGCGCCGACGAGCTGTTGGAGCAGTTCCGCCGAGTCGCCCGGGGTGACGCCGAGGACGGGGACGCCGATCCAGGCCGGGAAGTCGGGCACCTGAAGCGTGCTCAACTGCCGGTAGAGGCGGGCGGCTTCGACCGACAGCGCCCGGTAGCCGAGCCAGACGCCGGAGCGCAGCCCGCTCTCGCCCGGACTGAGCACGCCGGTGCGCTCGCCCGTACGCTCGCGGCGGTCCTCCATCCGCGCCGCCATCTGGCGCAGCGACCACCGGTGGTCGGACAGCAGCCGGGTGGCGACGACCCGCAGGGCCAGCGGAAGCCGCTCGCACAGGTCCACCAGGCGCTGCGCCGCGACCGGTTCGGCGCTCACCCGGTGCTCACCGATCGTGGCGGCGAGCAGGTCCAGGGACTCTGCGGAGTCCATGGCGCCCAGCTCCACGCGGGCCACCCCCGACGTCCCGGCGAGGGCGTTCAGCGGGTCCCGGCTGGTGACCAGGACGCGCGCGCAGCCCCGGCCGGGCAGCAGCGGGCGGATCTGGTCCACGGAGCGGGCGTTGTCGAGGACGACGAGCAGCCGTCTGCCGTCGAGGGTGCTGCGGTAGAGCGCGGCCCGGTCCTCAAGGCCCTCGGGGATCGAGGTGCCGGGCACACCGAGCGCGCGCAGCGCCCGGTCCAGGGCCGCCTCGGGGGTGCCGGACGCGCCGTGCCCGTGCGCGCCCTGGAGGTCCAGATAGAGCTGGCCGTCGGGGAAGCGCCCGGCGACGCGGTCGGCCCAGTGCAGGGCGAGCGCGCTCTTGCCGACCCCGGCGGTGCCGCAGACCGCCGCGATGCGGGCCGTCGTGCCGCCGGGGTACCCCGGCGCCGTTGGCACGAGCCGCCGCAGCAGCTCGAGTTCGTCCTTCCGGCCGACGAACGGCTCGGGTGGCAAAGGGAGTTGGTGGGGCACGTCGTCAAGTACGGCTACGGGTAAGGGCGCGGCGTCGGGAACGACGGCGCCCGGCACGGCGGCGGCCCGCACCGGGGCCTGTCCGTCGCCCTCCAGCACCGAGCGGTGCAGTTCACGCAGTTCGGCGCCGGGCTCGACGCCCAGCTCCGCGACGAGGATGCGGCGCCCTTCGCGGTAGCAGTCCAGTGCTTCGGAGCGGCGGCCCGACAGGTGGTACGCCTGCATGAGGACGGCGCGGGCGTGCTCACGCAGCGGATGCTCGGCGACGACCGGGCCTAAGCTCTCGACCACCGAGCGGTAGCGGCCCTGCTGGAGCTGGACGGCGGCGTATTCCTCGGCCAGGTCGATCCTCAGCTCGGAGATCCGCCCGACCATGCCGCTCAGCGCACTGCCGTCCATGCCGTCGAGCACCGGCCCCGACCACAGCGCGAGGGCGTCCTCGAAGCGGGCCGCTGCCTCGCTCGCGTCCCCGGCCTCGGCGGCGGCGCGGGCGGCGGCGGCCGACTCGTACAGTTCGGCCACATCGACGTAGTGGTCCTGTCTGTGCAGCACATAGCCGGGCTGCGATGTCTCGATGAGGCCGTCGACGCCCGCCTCGTCACGGAATGTCTTGCGCAGCGCGGAGACACAGATGGCGATCTGGTTGCGGGCGGTGACGGGCGGACCGCTGTGCCAGACGGCGTCCGCGAGCGCGTCCACGGAGACCGCGCGTCCCCGGGTCAGCAGCAGCACGGCCAGCACCGTGCGCTGTCGCGCGCTGCGCAGCGGCAGCGGCCGGCCGTCCACACTCACCTTCAGCGGGCCCAGCACCTGAAACGACAAATGGGGCGCCATACCGCCTCCCCCCGAGACTGCGCGCGCCCCACCCCCCGCGGAGACACTGCGGGGACATTCTGTGGACTGGAGCCGGTCTTGACAACACAATCCTGTACCAATTAACGCTACGCAACGGTAACTTGATGGCCTTCCTGCGGATCTGCCGGGCGCCGCCACGTTCCGTCACCGGCGGGCCGACGCTTGTCCGCCATTCGGTGTACGACTTTTCAGCCGGGCCTCGATCTCCCCGCACACCCGGTCCCCGGCCCGGCCGTTGGCGAGCACGACGAGGCCGCGGCCCGCGCGCAGGCAGAGCATCGAGGCGGCGTAGTAGCCGGGCGGGGCCGCCTCGTAACCGAACTCCATGTCGGAGCCGACGGCATCGACATCGACCCTCGTGGCACGGCCGTCGCGGCTGCCGGGGCCGCCGGGGCCGCCGAGCCCGCCGGAGCCAGGGCCGCGGCCCGTTCGGACGGTGCCGGGTTCGCGGGCCCGGGGAGCGAGCATCCGGGCCGCGGTGGCCCGGCCGAGCAACGCGAGCGGGGCGCCGAGCACGGAACGCCGGATCTCCAGCGCCACCTCGGCCAGATCGGCGGCGGTGGTCCACAACTCCGCCGGATCCAGGGCCCGTTGGTCGCCGTCGAGCGCGCGACCGGTGGCGTCGTGGCCCACGCCGGCCAGCGGGGCGCCGCTCCTGCCGTTCGTACGGGGCGGGGGCCCGCCGAAGCCGCTGTCGTCCAGGCCGAGCGGGCCGAGCACCAGGCGCCGCATCAGCGGGCCGAACGCCTCACCGCCGGCGTCGGCCGCCGGCGCGGGACCGGCGCCGTCGCGGCGGCGGTCCAGCAGATCGGCCAGGGTGAGCGGTGTGTCCCCGGTGCGGGCGATCCCGGCGTCCGGCGGCAGCAGCCCCTCGTCCATCAGACGCAGCGCGCCCAGAGTCGCGACGTACCGGCTCAACTCCCCCACCGGGAAGGCGGTGCGCGGGGTGATCGGCCTGCCCGCGCCGTCGCTGCCCGCGGCCTCGACCGCCACCAGGCCGCCGTCGTCCACGACGGCGACACAGGCGCCCGGCACCCGGTGCGCCGCGAGCAGTTCCGCGAGGTCGTACCCGCCGAGCAGCGCGCGCCGCCGCGAGGCCCGTCCGCCGGAGCTGTCCCGTGCGCCCCGCCGGTGCGGCTCGGGGAGCGCCGACCGCTCCACCCGCCCGTCGGCGTCGCGCGGCACCTCGTCGACGAGGGTGAGGCTCGCGGGGACCAGATGTGCGGGCAGCCGCCGCCGGCAGTGGGCCACCAGCGCCACCGCGTCCAGGCCCTGCGCGCCGGGGCGCGGCACCACGTAGGCGGTCAGCCGGGCATCCCCCGGGGCGGCCTGGACGCCGATGACGACGGCCTCGGCGACGCTCGGGTGGTCGTACAGCGCCTCCTCGGTCTCCGCCGGGTCGGCCCGGTGCCCGCGCGACCACACCTCCCGGTCGGTACGGCCCACCAGCCGCACCTCCCCCGCCGCCGTCCGGCGCGCGAGCTGCCCGGTGCGGTGCATCCGCGTTCCCGGCGGACCGCAGGGATCGGGGACGAACCGCCGCGCGGTCAGCGCGGCCCTCCCCACGTAGCCACGCGCGACGCCCGGACCGGCCACGTACAGCTCGCCCACCGCACCGTCCGGGACCGGCAGACAGGCGCCGTCGAGCACCCGCAACGCCGTGTCCCCGCCGGGCACCACGGAGGTGTCCAGCACTCTCGACTCCGTGTCCGTGTCCGTGTCCGTGTCCGTGTCCGTGTCCGTGCCTGGTTGTACGGGCGTCAGGAACGTGCCGTACGAGATCTCGGCCGTCCCGTACGCGGTACGCACTCGGCCAGGGGCGAGCAGCCCGGCGAGCCGCGCCGCGGCGGGCCCCGGCGCCCCGCCGGCGATCACGAAGGTCAGGGCCGTCGCCGCACTCCCCGCGTCGCCCAACTGCCGCACCAGCAAATCGAGATGACCCGGCGTCAGGGTCAGGAACGCGAACGGGCCGGCCGCCGTGAGCCACCCGCCCAGCTCCGCCAGGTCCAGCGCCCGCGGCGCGAGCAGCACCCGCTGTCCGGCCCACAGCGGAGCCCACAGGCCCGTCACCGCCAGTTCGCCGGCGACCGGTGCGAACACCGCCGTGCCGCCGCCGTCCGCACCGGTCAACTCCCGCGCCGCCCAGGCCATATGGTGCGCCAGGCCGCGGTGCGTGACCGCCACGGCCGGCGGGCGCCCGGCCGCCCCCGGCACCTGCGTCACATACGCCGCGTCCAGCGGATCCGGCGCCCCGGCGAGCGGCCCGTCCCGGTGCCGGGCGAGCGCGCCGCGCACCTCGGGATCGTCCACGTACCGGATCTGTCCCCCGAATCCGTCCGGCCCGTACGCCACTTCCGTGACCAGCAGCCGGGCCCCCGTGTCGGCGAGCAGCGCGGTCAGCCGGGCCGCCGGGAAGTCCGGGTCCAGCGGCACACACCCGGCCCCCGCCTTCCACACGCCCAGGGTCACCGCGTGCAGCTCGGCACCCCGCCCGAGGAGCACCCCCACCAGCGCGCCGCGCCCCACACCCAGCGACCGCAGATACCGCGCCCAGCGGTTCGACACCGCGTCGAGCGCCCCGAAGGACAGCGCGAACCCCTCACCCCGCACGGCCACCGCCCCCGGCACCCGGCGCGCCTGCCGCCCGACGACGTCCGCGACGCTGTCGTCCGCCGCGCCCGGCCCCCGCGCCGCAGAACGGCGCGGGCCCGCCGGACGCGGATCGGCCCACACCTCCTGGATCCGGGCCAGACACCGCTCGCGCGCCCCGCTGGTCCCCTCCGCACGCCAGCCGGCGGGCAGTTCACGGTCGGTCCGCCAGATCGAGTACTCCCCCCCGCCGTTGAGCACGACGCGCCACTGTGCGGGGACGACGGCGGGGACCACGGCAGGGACGACGGGCTGTGGTTCGGACAAGGCTGCTCCAGTCGGGTCCATGGGCTTTCCCTGGGTCGGAAGAGTCGAGTCCACTCTGCCGGGGCGTGCCATACCGGACCTATACGAGCGCCGCGGCCCCGTGCCCGGACGGGCGCGGCGGTTCATCGAGTGGCAGCCAAGAGATCGCCAACCACCAGAAGAGGATCACGGGTTGTACTGCGGTCGTGGCGCCGGGCCCGGTACCCGCACGCAGTTCAGTTCTGTCAGCGACACGGCATCTGCATAGAAGGAGCACACCCCCATGAATGGCTTCTCGACGCGACGATCCGCACTGACCGCGATCGCCGCCTCCGGCGCGCTCGCGGCGTCCCTGGCCCTGGCCGGCTCGGCGTTCGCCGTCGCCCCGGGGACGGCGACCGCCTCGTACGACTGCGGCCCCGCGGGCGGCGGCGTCATCACACTCACCGCGGCCGACTCCGGCGGCAAGACGGTGCGGATCGCCTCCACGGACATCCCCGCGCAGTTCCCGTACGACGCCAACACCGTCACCACGACGCTCAAGCTGAACAAGACGTCCGGTGGCGCGACGAGCGAGGTGCAGTTCGCCGGCACCGTGCACCCGGCCGCGAACACCGGCGACCCGATGGCGTTCGGTCCGCTCCCGCTCGCGGCCGGCTCCCTGGCCACCGGTGACACCACCGACTCGGTGGTCCTCGCGGGGGCGCCGAGCGAGTCGAACTGGTCCCTGAAGTTCACCGTGAACGACGCGGGCGGCAGCTTCACCTCGTACTGCACGGCCACCACGACCCAGTCGGCGGCCTTCACCTGGTAGTGCGCCGGTAGTCGACGTACCGGCCGCATACCCGCCGTGTCCCCCGGGAGCCCCCACTCCCGGGGGACGCGGTGCGTCATGGCCAGTGAGTGCCGGATACGCACCGCGCGGTCGTTCCGCATGGGCACAGAGCCCAATGACGCCGCGCCGGGCGTCACTTAGCGTGATCCGGAAGGACGGATCGGATCACCATAAGGAACCTCATGGAACGAATCGAAGCGGACGTACTCATTCCAGGCAGTGGCGAGCCGGTTCGGAACGGCGTGGTCGTGTGGGAAGGCGACACGATCACCTACGCGTGGCAGATGAAGGTGTGCCCGCCGATCGAATCCCGGAGATCCGACGGCCGGTCCACCATCGGTACCAGCGACTGCGGCGGTGTCGAAAGCCGTACGGTCGCGACCGGCGCGAGATCGCGCCGCTGGGTCAGCCCCTCGGCGGCCCGCCGGACGCTGGAGACGATTCCTGTCGTCACATCCGATGTGGTGGGTGCCTTGGCCGAGGCTACGACCGTACGCCCGTCGAGCAGTACCGCGTCAGTGTTGGTTCCCCCGACATCGCTCGGCGGCGAGCCCTTTCAGTTCGTGGGCCCCGACCGGCGGCGGTCGAGAGAACCGACCCCATCAGCCTGCACCGTATGCGCCTCGCCTGGTACGCGTACGGGCCCGCCCGCGACGTCGCCACCGAAGTCCTCCAGCCTCTGACCACGTCGGCGACGCCTTATATCCGCATATAGCACGGAACCTCTAGGTAGCTCACCGGAGTCACTGTCGGGCGACACGAGAGTGTCAGTGGCTGGCGACATGGCGGGCGTCAGTGCGAAACGCACCCGTCAGGTTCTCGCGGCGGGCTCCCGGGTGCGCCTTCGGCGGCCTGACCCAGTTTTCGGCTGCCGCGCTCGGTGTCGGCGGTAGGCAGCCACCGAAGGCGGCTGGTAGCCAGTGGTGATTACTTGATTACGGAACGTGATTCTGGATAGATAGGTGACCGTACAACGTTCCCTTATCTGTCAAAGGAAGTTGATCACATGAGGCGCGTCATCACCGCAGCTCTCGGCGGCGCACTGGTCGCCGCGACGCTGACCCTGAGCCCAGCGGCCGCTTATGCTCAGGCCGGCCTGTATCCCACCTACACCTGCAACAAGGTGGAGTCGGCAGGCGGTAATGCCTACCGCGGGAGCGGGAGCTGCCGCGCGTCCGAGGACGCCACGGTCACCAATGGCTCTGTGGGGGGTGCTTTCGTGCTCGCCGACGGGGCCGGGGCAAAGACCGTGTGCGCTTACGGGACAGTCAAGATCCCGTTCGAGGTGTCCTGCCAAACGTTCTAAAGGGCACCGGACCAGGCCCCCGTTCGGCCAAGGGGAGCGACGCAGCGGGGATCCAGGCTCAGCCCGGGTTGCCGCTGCGGTTCTCGCTCGCGTCTCCTCTCGTTCCTTAGAGGAGTTCGCCGATCTCCTCCAGGGGCAGTCCGAGGTGCTTGGCCGCGCCGATGAACGCGAGGCGCTCGACAGCCTCCTCGCCGAACGTGCGGTATCCGGAGGGGGTGCGGTCGGCCAGCAGCAGCCCGGCACCCTCGCAGAAGCACAGGGTGGTGGCCGGGACGCCGCAGCGTTCGGCGAACTGGGAGATCCGCATCGTGCTCACACCCCGGCGGTGAACCTTCCACCTGGCTCGAAGGTCAAGTCGTCCGAGGGGCGGCCGTGGTTGTTGCGGCTTCGTCGTACGCGGCCAGGGTGCGGTAGAGGGTGGAGCGGCCGACGCCGAGGTGCCGGGCGATCGAGGTGACGGGTTCCTTCGCATCACGGCGCCGGAGGGCGACGGCGAGCTGGTCACCGTCGATGGCGGGCGGGCGCCCGCCGTGGTTGCCGTTCGCCGCGGCGGTGTCCAGGCCGACCAGGGTCCGCTCGTGGATGAACTCCCGCTCGACCTCCGCCATCGCGGCGAACACCACGAACAGGACCTTGCCCGCGCCCTGCGGGTCGTACATCCCGGCGAGCGGGCCGCCGAGGATCTCCAGGCGGTGGTCGCGTTCGGCGAGGTCCTGTGCGGAGGTGATGAGCTCGATCATGTTGCGGCCGAGCCGGTCGAGCATGGTGACGGTCAGGGTGTCGGCCGGGCGCAGGTCGGCGAGCGCCGCGTTGTACTCGGGGCGGATCTTCTCCCGGGTGCCGATCTTCTCGACGTAGATGCGTACGCAGCCGGCCTTCTTCAGGAGGCGGACCTGTCCGGCGAGGTCCTGGCCCTTGCTGGAGACCCGGGCGTACCCGATGCGGTCGCCGACCCGCGCGAGGAGTGCGGGGTCGAGAGCGGGTTCGGGGCCGGGCTGCCAGGTGCGGCCGGGGCCGCGTGCGGCGGGGATACGGATCGCGGGCCCGGACTTGAGCGCGGGGATCTTGCCGTAGCGGCCTGTGTGGTAATCGACGGCGACGACGCCGGAGTTCGCCCGGCACACCGACCCGGGCGGCGCCCCGCACCGCGGGCACGGTTCACGCTCGATCAGCTCCGCGCGGGCGATCTCGTCCAGCTCGGCGTTCACGCGTTCCCTTCCCGCTTGGCCGCCCGAAGCGGCGTGTCCCGAATACCCGTCCCGCTTCTCCGTGGCGCCCGTCGGTTTCGGGACGCCTTTCGGGACGCCTCCCGCGCCCTGGCTGCCCCGGCGGGTGACCGTCCCGGAATCGGTCGTTTCCGGGACGGCGGGACACGTGCCCTGCTCTAGCAGTTGGAGGGGGCGGGACGCAGCCGTTCCGGGTCCGGTTCGCCAGTTCGAGCGGCACTCATGTCAGTGGGGTGTCGCGGCGGCGACATGCCACTGACACTTCGGGACGTGGCGAAGATCGCGGCGGAGGTTCGGCGGGCGGCGGTGTCCCGGCTTGAGGAGCTGCGCGCCGACGGCGTGCTGACGGCCGGACACGTACGGACCGTCGCGCAGAGCACTGGGGTGAGCGAGCGCACCGTGTGGCGGTGGCTGTCCCCGCCAGCCGCCCGCCCCGTCCGGCAGCCGCGGCCGCACTACCTCCTCAGCGAGACCGACCGTGAAGCGTTCGCCTTCTACCGGGGCAACATCGCAGCCCTGCACCGCGCCCGGCACGCCGTGGTCGCCGGGGACGGCACCACGGCCGGTGCGCCGGTGCCCGGCTTCCTCGCCGAAGGATGGGCCAGGGCACGGCCGGTGACGCTGCGGACTTTGCAGCGGGCGTTCGCCGAGGAGCTGACCCCGGCCGAACGGGCGGCGTGGCAGAGCGGAGAGTCCGGCCGGCGCGCGGCCTCGGTATACCTGCAACGACCCGACGCGCTGCGCGGCCGGTGCTGGGAGATGGACCACAAGCAGATCCCGCTGCTGGTCCTGCCGCCGAAGGGCAAAGCACTCTGCCCGTGGATGACGACCGTCGTCGACGACGGCACCCGCGCCCTGCTCGGCTGGTCCATCGCCCTGACCCCGACCTCGGGGACGGTGTTCACCGCGATGCGGATGGCGATGCTCCACGAGCCAGACGTCTCGCCGTTCGGCGCGGTGCCCGAGCGCGTACGCATCGACCGCGGCCTGGAGTTCGCCGCCGACGCCGTCGAGGCCGCACTCGGCACCCTGGCCGTCGTCATGCACCGCCTGCCCGCCTTCACCCCGCACCGCAAGGGCAAGGTGGAGCGGCTGAACCTCACGATCGAGCAGACGCTGATCTCCCAGCTCCCCGGCTTCACCGGCGGGCCGCGCGACGCCGGCGGCAAGCTGTACGGGCCGGTGAAGGACTCGGTGGCCGCCAAGCAGGCAGCCGAAGGCCAAGCGGGCGGGCCGATGCGCATCGAGCGGTTCGTCGACCGCTTCGCCGCCTGGGCCCGCTGGTACAACACCCAGCGCCCGCACCGGATGCTCGGCGGCCGCACCCCCCTCCAGGCATGGACGGACGATCCCGCACCCCTGCGGCGTATCCCCGCCGACGAGCTGCGCCACCTCATGCTCGCCGACGCCGAGCGCACGATCCGCAAGGACGGGATCAGCTTCAACTCCCTGTCCTACGTCGCCCCCGAGCTCCAGGGCCGCGGCGGACAGGTCGTCCAGATCCGCTACATGCCGCACGACGACCGGCAGATCGAGGTCTACCTCGCGGGCAAGCACCTGTGCACCGCACACCCCACCGGGCAGCTCACCGCCGAGCAGACCGACGCCTTCCGCATCCACGCGGCCGCCGAGGCCAAACGCCTCGGCCAGGAGCGCCGCCGCGCCTCCCGCCAGGCCCGCCGCACCCTTGCGCCGATGACCGGCGACGGCACCCCGCCCGCCGAGTCCCGGCTGGTGCCCGAAGGCGACGGCCGTACCCGCACGCAGCGCGAACGCGACCAGGCGCTTGCCGCCAGGGCCAGCACGAGCCTGCTCGGACTGACCGACCCCACTGCCGACCCGGAGAGCTGATGCCGCGCCACTTCGTCGACCTGACCGGGGCCGCGGCCCTGCCCACCGGACACTTCCAGATGACCGCCCGTATCGTCCGCGATCTCGTCGCCAACGCCGCCACCGGCGTCGTCCACGGCCCGGCCGGCACCGGCAAGACCTTCGCCGTCGAGGCCGCCCTGGAAGCCCTCGACCTGCTCGATGCGGTGTCCCGCCCGCGAGTGTCCGTGATGACCTTCCCCGCCCGCCCCACCATGCGGATGATCGCCGACCATCTGCTGCGCGAACTCACCGGCACCGAGAACCCCTCCTCCCGCAACCGCTTCGACCTCACCACCAAACTCGTCGGCCTGCTCGCCACCCCGATGCGCCTGGTCGTCGTCGACGAAGCCCAGCGCCTGACCGGCGACTGCATCGAGCTGCTGCGCCACCTCCACGATCACCCCCGGACCCGCTTCGCCCTGCTCTACGTCGGCGGCGACGG
The DNA here is from genome assembly GCF_045040295.1 of Streptomyces sp. NBC_01506. Lineage (NCBI taxonomy): Bacteria > Bacillati > Actinomycetota > Actinomycetes > Kitasatosporales > Streptomycetaceae > Streptomyces > Streptomyces sp. NBC_01506. The sequence continues at coordinate 1,991,309 of NZ_CP109422.1, forward strand.
CTGCTGGGAAGTCCTGTCCAAGGAGCCGATGCTCCGCTCCCGGGTCTTCCGCCGCCTGCCCTTCTCCCCGCTCGAACCCGTCAAGGTCCCCGCCCTGATGCGCCGCTACCACCCCATCTACGCCGAAGCCCGCGACGATCTCCTCCTGGAGGTCGACAGCTCGTACGGTCACGGCACCATGCGCGACTGGGCGGTCTTCACCCACACCGCCGCCGCCCTGTGCGAGGAGCAGGGCCTCAGCACCGTCGACGACACCACCGTCCACAACGCCTACGCCCTCCTTGGCGGCGGCCTCCAGTGACCGGCGTCCTGCCCACCGGCGAGGTGATCGACGACCCCGCCGCACGGCCGTCCGAACCCCACCGCACGGTGTACGTCGTCATCGACTCCAACGACGACCCGAACCTTTCCCGGCGCCTTGCCGCACTGGAGGCCGCGGAGCGGATCGTGGTCCGCCCCAACCCGGTGCGCTCCGCCAATGACCTGGTGTGGGACGTCCTGGCCGGAGCGGGCAAGAACCCGGCCGCCGTACGCACCTGCCGCCTGAGCATCGCCGACGCGTGGAAGGCCGCCACCGCGTGGATCACTGCTGCCCGCGTCACCGACATCCTCATCGAGCGCGCCCACCGGCTCACCCACCGCGAGGCCCTCCAGCTCGCCGAACTCGCCGACCAGGCCGACGCCGACCTGTGGCTGATCTGGTCCGGCGGCGGCGACCCGGCCCGCATGTGCAACGCCATCGAGAGCCTGGGCCGATCCGAACGCAAGGGCGCCGCCCGCGGGCGCATCCCCTTCGGCGCACCCCACCGGCCGGTCCGGGCCATGGGCGGCGACACCTTCGAACGCGTCCTGCCCCTGCCGGCCCCGGCCGTGTCCCACCCGCTGAACCCCGACGAGTACGCCGACCCCGACGCCGACTGGCCCGCGCTGCCCACCGCCGACTTCCCGCTCTTCCTCGCCGCCTGCCGCCGCCAGCTCGCCGGAGACACCTTCGACCAGCTCCACCTCGCCTACCGCACCGAAGCCCAGGCCACCGACGCCTTCGTACGCCGCCACCGCAACCACCTCGCCGAAGGCCGCACCGGCAACGCCTTCAAGCGGGCCCTGAACGCCTACCTGCGCGACGAACGCCTCGGCCCCGCCGCCAGCGGACGCCTCGCCCTCATCCGCCTCCGCGCGATCCAGGCATCCCTGTTCGCCCAAGGTGTCCTGCTGCGCTGGCAGTCCCGCGCGCTGGGACCGGCCGCCGCCGACCAGCTGACGACCTGGCTCACCCCGGGCATCTGCCGCGCCCTGCGCGCCACCGTCTCCACCCACGCCGCCGCCGTCACCGTCATCTCCCTGCACCTGACCGCCGCCCCCGACCGGTTCTCCCATCTGCTGTGCCGCAACCTCGACGAGCACGGCCACTACCTGTACCTGCCGGCCTTCCCGGACGCCGCCGCCTACCTGCGCGCCGACTGGGCCCACGAGATCGACCGGCGCCACCAGGACGAGAGCCCCAGCTACGCGCACACCACCGGCAAGACCCCCCTGCCCCCGTACGCCGCCGAACTCCTCGCCGCCCACCTCGCCCACCGCCGCGCGGACGGCTCCGGCACCCGCCGCCGCTACTTCGCCGACCCCAAGAACCCCACCCTCGACGCTTCGGACCGCGCCCTGGTCGAGACCATCGGACGGACCTGCCGCCGGATCGGCGTCAACCCGTTCTGGCTCCACCGCGGCATGTGCGAAGTCGCCGGGATCGGCGCCGGGCCCGCGCCCCTGACCGACTGGATGGAAGCCCGCCGCCTGGACGTGGTGATCCTCTCCGACGAAGGCCCCGACCGGTGACCGACCGCTTCCACCCGCCCCCGCGCTACAAGCCCCGCGGCTGGGGCGACGAACTGCGCCGCCGCCTGCACAACGCGGGCCTCTCCGCGTGGGAGCTCGCCGACCTCCTCGGCGTCCACGAGGGCGCCATCACCATGGACGCGCTGCCCAACCAGCCCCTGCACGTCGTCCTCGAACTCGCCCGCCGCCTGGACCTGCACCCCGCCGACCTCACCCCGTACGCCGAGGCCGTCTACCAGTTGCCCCGCCACACCGACACCGAGCACCCACCCCAGGACCCCGGCACCGACGCGGACGCGGCCGCCGTCCTCAACGCGCTCGCCCACGCTGGCCGCCCGCTCACCGCGGACTACCTCGCCGAGTCGCTGCGCTGGACTTACGACCGCACCGCCGACGCCCTTGCCCACGCCTGGGCCCACCCCGAGCTCGGCGGACCGTACGCCCTGCGCCGCGCGGCACCCCACCACTTCACCCTGAGCCCGCGCAACGACGTCCTCACCGACCGGCAGATGGACTGGCTCCACCCCGCCGACCACGACCGGTCCTGGCGCACCCCCCGCCGGCCCCCGGACCGCGACGTCCTCACCGACCTCGACGCCACGGTGCTCTTCCACGCGCACCACGCGGGCAGCGTCTCCCCGTACGACAGGGACACCCCGGAGTGGGCCACCGCCATTGCGGGGCTCATCGACTCCGGCCTCCTCGTACCGACCGAGGGCGACACCGCCGTCCTGGCCCCCGATGTCCAGTACGGCCTGCGCCTCCTCGACTCCGACGAGACGACTACCTACTGACACACCTCATGTCGTCGCCCACTGACATCTCGTGTCGCCAGCCACTGACATCCTCATGTCGTCCGACAGTCACATCCGGCTGACTTTCGTATCGCGCGCCCTGTTGTACACGGAGCACAACTTCACTCCGAAGAATGGAACATCTGCACACCGACCCAAATAGTCACCAGTGTCGATAATTTGACGCGAACGATGAGGCGTGTGATGGTTGGTGGCGTCGGCGAGCGCACACAGGCGAGAGGCCGGCCGGAAGGAAGGGTCATGTCAGGCAACGCGGACCTGCTCCGCTTCGCGTCGGACCTCGAAGCGAGGCGAGCGGCCCTGCTCGTCTCCGGTGACGCGGAAGCGTCGGCCGGGCTCCTCTCCGAGGAGCTGCGTTACACCCACTCGACGGGGCTGCTGGACGACAAGAAGTCCTTCGTCGAGAAATTCCGCGACGGCACGTTCGTCTTCCGGTCCGTCGACGCCCGGGTGGAGTCGGCCGTGCGACTGGGAGAGCACGCTTTCCAGGCCGGCGGGGTGCTCGGACTGCGGGCCCTGGTCAATGGCGAGGAACGGTCGATCGTGGCCGGATATCTCGTGGTCTGGCGAGAGGAGCGGGGGACGTGGCGACTTGTCGGTCATCAGGCGACCCCCGCGCCGGCCGACCCCGCGGGAGCAACGTCCTGATCACGCTCGGAGCAAGAGATCGAGGAATCCAGGAATCGAGGAAATCATGAACAGGCTTACCGGAAAAGTAGCCCTCATCAGCGGGGGCGCGCGCGGAATGGGCGCGGCTCACGCGCGGGCGATCGTCGCCGAGGGAGGCAAGGTGGTCGTCGGAGATCTGCTTGACGACGAAGGACAGAGTCTGGTCAAGGAGATCGGCACGGACGACGCCGTATACACGCACCTCGACGTCACGAGCTACCCGTCCTGGGAAGCCGCCGTCCAGACGGCGCTGGACAGCTTCGGATCTCTCGGCGTCCTGGTGAACAACGCGGGGATCATGAACTTCGGAAGTCTTGAGGAGTACAGCCTCAAGAGCTGGGAACAGATCATGTCGGTCAATGTGACGGGTCAGTTCCTCGGCGCCAAGGCCGCTCGCACGAGCCTGATCGCTTCCGCCCCCGCCTCCATCATCAACGTGTCGTCGGTGGCGGGGTTCCGGGGCTTCGCGGGGCTCCACGGATACAACGCGTCGAAGTTCGCACTGCGCGGTCTGACCAAGTCCCTCGCCCTGGAACTCGCCGAGTTCCACATCCGGGTCAACTCGGTGCACCCCGGCGCTGTCGCCACGGCGATGACCGAGGGCCTGGACGTGGGGCAGCTCAATCCCATGAAGCGGGTCGCCGATCCTGCGGAGATCGCGGGACTCGTCGTCTATCTGGCCAGCGACGAGTCGAGTTTCGCCACGGGCGCCGAATTCACCGTCGACGGAGGCGAGTTGGCCGGCGGTGGAACGATCACCGCGGGCTGAGGCGCCGCACGACGGCGACGACGGCGGGAGAGGGGCCAGTTCCTGGCCCCTCTCCCGTCGCCGTTGTCGCTGCCCGTCCCTGCCCGGCCCGGCGCGCACGCTTCCCCCGTAGCCCCCGTAGCCCCCGAGGGGCACGGGAGGTACTCCCGCGTTGTCGAAAGTCGATCAAGTACGCCCGGTACGAGAGCGATCCTCCGCCGCGCGATCGCACGCACCGACGCCAGTCATCAGCCGCTCCGCGGCGGGCACACGCCCCGCCCTGCGGGCGGACGGCGCAATGTGTCAGTCACGACCTAGGAACCGGTGTCCCCCTCGCGGGCGAGCTTCGCCTCGATGTCCTCCCGCAGGTCCTTCTTGGACACCTTGCCCACGTTCGACAGCGGCAGATCGGGCACCAGCTCGACGCGCTCGGGCAGTTTGTACGTGGCCAGGCCCTGCGCCAGCAGGAACGCGCCCAGCGAGCGCACGGTCGGCGGCTGACCGCCGGGCTCCAGTACGAGGTACGCGCATCCGCGCTCGCCCAGCACCCTGTCCGGCATGGCCACCAGCGCGGCCGTGGAGACGGCCGGGTGACGCATGATCAGCTCCTCGACCTCGTCGGCGTGGATCTTCTCCACCCCCCGGTTGATCACGTCCTTGATCCGGCCGTCGATCGAGTAGCAGGTCAGGCCGTCGATGACGTGCCGTCTGGCGAGGTCCCCGGTGCGGTAGAACCCGTCGGCGGTGAAGGCCCCCGCGTTGTGCCGCTGCGCGCGGTAGTAGCCGCGGATCGTGTAGGGGCCGCGGACGCACAGTTCGCCGATCTCGCCGTCCGGCACCTGCGTGTCCCGGCCGGGGCGCAGGATGCGGATCTCGTCCTCGGGGGAGAGCGGCTGTCCCACGGTGTGGTGCCGCACGCGTTCATCGGCGTGCGCGGGCGTGAGGAGGAACATCCCCTCCGCCATGCCGAACTTCTGCCGCACCGTGATGCCCAGTTCGTCCCGCAGACGCTCGGCCACCTCCCGCGCCAGCTTCTGGCCTCCGACGATGAAGTCCTTGATGGAGGACAGGTCGGCGGTCCTGGCGCGCGGGTCGTCCAGCAGCCGGATCGCCAGGGCGGGCGGGACGAGGGGGATCGCCTCCGGGCGGGTCGCCTCGATCAGGCCGAGCAGGGTCCCGGTGTCCGCCGAAGGCGCCAGGACCAGTGTCGCGCCGCTGAGGAGTACGGGTTGCAGGGCCAGGGCGATTCCCGCGTTGTGCATGATCGGCAGCGGGTAGAGGACCACACTGCCGGGACCCCAGCCCAGCGTCCGGGCCCACGCGCGGGCGTTGTAGGTGTACTCCTCGTGCAGCCGGGGCGCGACCTTCGGCAGGCCGGTCGTACCTCCGGACAGTTGGAAGACGGCGATCTGACGGGGATCCAGTTCGCGGTACGGCAGGGCCCCCGGGTCGTCCGCCGCGCCGGAGGCGAGCACGTCCTCGTACGCCACGAAGCCGGAGGCGTCGCCGCGTGCCACGACGACGTCCTCGATCACGCCGTCGGCCACCAGCGTCTTCGCGTTGCCGAGGAGCCGGCCGCGCCCGAAGTCGGCCTGGACGACGAGGCCGCGCGCGCCGATGTGCCGGGCCAGCACGCCGATCTCCCGGACACCGTGCTGCGGCAGAGTGCACACCGGCCGCATCCCGGCCAGCAGACAGCCGAGATAGGACACGACGGTCTCGGCCACGTTGCCCATCTGGAACATCACGGCGTCGCCGGGCCGCAGGCTCGTCGTCCCCAGCAGGCCGGCCGCGAACCGCTCGGCTTCGCCGAAGAGTTCCCGGTAGGTCCGACGGCCCTCGGGAGTGATCAGCGCCGTGCGCCGCGCATGGGCGGTCGCGGCGGACGTCAGCTCCACCGGCAGGGACCGGCCGGACCAGAGCCCGGCCGCCCGGTAGCGGGCCTCGGTCCGCTCCGGGTACGGGACGAGTCCCGGCTCATCGCCTGCACCGCCGGGACATGTGCGCGCCGTTGTTTTCGCCATGCCGCGCAATCTAACGACACTCCCTCCGAAGGTCCACCCCGCATGTCGAATATTTGACAATCGCGTCACGCGGGCGTTGCGGCGCCTCACGCCAACGGTCGCACGAGGCCCATCGACTCCATCGTCGATATTTTGACGTCAAGGTTGACGAGGTTGCGTACCAGGCCCATTGTGGAAGGCAAGTCGTCTCCGGGGCAGCCGATGGAACGCGTCGGCTCACGGGCGTACGGCATCAACGAGGAGACACCCATGCCCACCACACTCTTCGCGCCGGACGGCGCGTGGAACGGGAAGATCTACAGCAACGGCTGGCAGGAGCCGGGGCTCGGCACCGAGCCGGTGATCGAGAAGGCCACGGGTGCGGTCCTGGGGCACACCGGCATCGCCTCGGCGGCCGACGTCGCCTCGGCCGCCGCCGCCGCGAGGCAGGCGCAGACGTCCTGGGCCCGGGTGCCCGCCCCCCAGCGGGGTGATGTCCTGCGCAGGTTCGCGGAGCTGCTTGTGGAGCACGCGGACGAGATCGCCGAGCAGTTGATGCGCGAGACCGGGGCCATCCGCTTCAAGGGCGAGTGGGAGGCCCGGATGACCGCCCGCGAGATCCTGGAAGCCGCGGCGCTCGGCAGCGCGCCGCAGGGCATCCTGGCCGCCAGCGCGGAGGAGGGGCGGCGCAGCGTCGCCCGCCGGATCCCGGTCGGGGTCGTGGGCGTCATCACGCCCTGGAACTCCCCGCTGCTGCTGGCGGCCCGCGCGGTGGGCCCCGCGCTCGTTCTCGGCAACGCCGTCGTCCTCAAGCCCGACGTCCAGTCCGCGCTGTCCGGCGGTGTCGTGTTCGCGCGGCTGCTGGAGGAGGCCGGACTTCCGCCGGGGCTGCTGCACGTCCTGCCGGGCGCGGTCGAGACCGGACAGGCGCTGGTCAAGGACCCGGCGGTGGACATGATCAGCTTCACGGGTTCGACCCGGGCCGGCCGGGAGATCGGCTCCGTCGCGGGCGGGCTGCTCAAGCGGGTGTCCCTGGAGCTGGGGGGCAACAACCCCTACATCGTGCTGGACGACGCCGATGTCGAAGCGGCGGCCTCAGCCGGCGCCTGGGGCTCCTTCTTCCACCAGGGGCAGATCTGTCTGACCGCCGGGCGCCACCTCGTGCACGAACGGATCGCCGACGCCTATACGGAGGCCCTGGTCAGGAAGGCCAAGGCGCTGGTGGTCGGTGACCCGATGACCGAGGGGGTGCTGGTGGGCCCCATCGTGAGCGAGCGTCAGGCCGCCCGCGTCGAGCAGATCGTCGGTGACTCCCTCGCCCAGGGAGCGCGCGCGCCGGTGGGCGGTACCCGCGACGGACTCTTCTTCCAGCCGACCGTACTGACCGGTGTCGCTCCGGGCATGCCCGCCTTCGACGAGGAGATCTTCGGGCCGGTCGCGCCCCTCACCACCTTCGGCACCGACGACGAGGCGGTCGCCCTGGCCAACCGGACCAGCTACGGCCTGGTGGCCGCGGTCGTCTCGGCCGACGAGGCACGGGCCGGCCGGATCGCGGACCAACTCCACACCGGGATCGTCCACATCAACGACCAGACCGTGCTCCACGAGGTCTACGGACCCATCGGCGGCACCGGCACCTCCGGCAACGGCTTCAACCACAGCACCCACACCAACGCCGACCAGTTCACCGAATGGCAGTGGGTCACCAGCCGCGCCGAGATCCCCGCGTACCCGTTCTGACTCATTGCGACTCGTGGAAGGTGACCGGCGGCCCTTGACATATTGACGCTTGCGTCGAAAGATAGTCATCAGCGTCAATTGAAGGGAATGTCCCATGCCCGCACCGCTGCCCGCACCGATTCGGATCGGCCTCGTCGTACCCAGCTCGAACGTGACGGTCGAGACCGAGATGCCGCGACTGCTCGGCCGGCACCCCTCGGCGGACTTCTCGTTCCACGCGAGCCGCATGCGGCTGCACACCGTGTCGCCGGAGCAACTGCGAGCGATGAACGCACAGCGCGAACGGTGCGTCCTGGAGCTGGGAGACGCGGGGGTCGACGCCGTTCTCTACGCCTGTCTGGTGGCGCTGATGGTCGGCGGACCGGGCGAGCACGAGCGCGTCGAGTCGGCGATCGGCGAACAACTCGCCGCCGGCGGGGCGAACGCCGCGGTGCTGTCCAGTGCCGGCGCCCTGTCGGAAGGTCTGCGGGCCCTGAAGGCGGACAGGATCGCCCTGGTCACCCCGTACACGCTCCCGTTGGCACGGAAGGTCGTCGCCTATCTGGAGGCGGAGGGGTTCGACGTCGCCGACTGGCGGGCGCTGGAGGTCGAGGACAACGAGCGGGTCGGCCGTATCCCGGGCGCGCGGGTGATGAGTGCCGCACGGGAGCTGGACCTGGCCGGGGTCGACGCGCTCGTCATCTCGGCCTGCGTACAGATGCCGTCACTCGACCTCGTCCAGGCCGCGGAGGACGAGTTCGGCATTCCGGTCGTCTCGGCGGCGACGGCGGGCGCGTACACCCTGCTGCGAAAGCTCGGGCTGAGTGTCGACATCCCCGGAGCCGGAAGCCTGCTCCGGCTGGATTCCCCGGTGGATTCCCCGGTCGCCGGATGAACCGCCCCCGCCTGTCCGTCGATCCACCGCGAATACGAGCACGAGCACGAGTACGAGCACGAGGAGGTCTGACATGAATCCGCCCGAGCATCGGGTCAAGGGCGTCGACCACGCCGCCTTCCCCACCTTCGATCCCGTCGCCACGGTGCGCTTCTACCGCGACGTACTGAAGTTCCCGGTCGTCCACTCGATCTGTGCGGCGGGCTGGGGCCCGGAGCGGCACCCGGACTTCGTCCACTTCTTCTTCGACATCGGCAACGACGACCGCATCGCGTTCTTCTACTACTTCGGATACGAGCCCCCCGCCGGTGCCGGCGCCGCGGGCGACGTCTACGCGCGGTTCGCCGACGATGTGCCCCAGTTCTTCATCAACTCCCGCCATCTGGCCATCCATGTCGACAGCGAGCACGACCTCACGGAGTACCGCCGTCGGCTCGACGAGTCCCGATGGCCGGTCGAGATGCGGGTCATGCACGAGACCATCGAGTCCATCTACACCCACGACCCGAACGGCTACATGGTCGAGATCACCCGCGCGCTGCGGCCCGTCACGCCGCAGGAAGACCTCGACGCCGAACTCACCGTCGAGGCCCTGGTCGACGTCGCCTCCGGCCCCGAACCGAGCATGGACAAACTCCTCACCCGTAAGGCCGAGTTGATCGTCCAAAGGGCCGCGCGGTGGGAGAAGTCCCGCGTCGACGCCACAGCCAGGGATACGAGTACGAATTCGGATACGGGCGCGGGCACGGCTACGGAGGAGCTGACCCGGGGATGAGCACCTTCTTCGTCCTGGACGTCCCCGAGAACACCACGATCCCCGAAGTCGCCGCGCGGGACTCCGCCGTACGGGTGGACAGGATCGGACCGTACTTCCGTATCACCTCCCCCGGCCCGATCGTCGTGGACCGCCGGGCCACCGGGTGCCGGCACGCCGTCTGGTACAGCGTGGTCGCCGGGCTCACCGACTCCCGCGTCACCCAGCACGACAAGAACGCCCTGCGAGTGGAGGCCCGATGAGCCCGTCCGACCGTCTGGGAGCCGGCCGGTACATCACCGCCCGCGCGATCCCCGACCGAACCGTCTCCACGCCGCACGAACTGACCACCGCGGACGGCGCGACGGTGAGCGGCGTCCTGCGCACCGTGCCCGGCGCCCGCACCGTCGTGTCCCTGATGCATCCCCGCCAGGACTTCACCCACCACGTACTGGTGCCCGAACTCCTCGCCCGTGGCGCGGCCGTGTGGACACAGGGCACGCGCTCGGTCAACAACGACATCAACCTGCTCCACGAGCAGGCCGTGCTCGACATGGCCGCGGGCCAGGCGTTCCTCAGGGACGCCGGCTTCGATCACGTGGTCACCCTCGGGCATTCGGGCGGTGGCACACTCGCCGCGCTCTACCACCAGCAGGCCGCACTCCCCCCGGACGAACGCATCGCCCACACACCCGCCGGCCGCCCCGTCGACCTGCCCGGCGCCGAGCTGCCGGCCCCGGACGCCGTCGTCTTCATGGCACCCCATCCGGGCCAGGGCGCACTCCTCCAGCGGCTGATCGACCCCTCGGTCACCGACGAGAGCGACCCGATGTCCGTCGACCCCGCTCTCGACCCGTACAGCGCGGCCAACGGCTTCGCCCCCGCGCCCCGAAGCTCCACCTACACCGGCGAGTTCATCCAGCGCTACCGGGCCGCCCAGCGAGCCCGTATCGCGCGCATCGACGCCCACGCCCGGCAACTGGCCGCCGAAACGACGGCCGCGCGCAGACGCTTCAAACGAAGCGCGGACGCCGCCGACCGGCGCCGCTCACTCGCCCCGAGGATCATCACCGTCTACCGCACCGACGCCGACCCGCGCGGTGTCGACCAGTCCCTGGACCCCAACGAACGACCCTACGGATCGCTCCTCGGCAGCCGCCCCGACCTCATCAATTACGGCCTCACCGGGTTCGGCCGCCTGTCCACCCCACAGGCGTGGCTCTCCACCTGGTCCGCCACGGCGACCAACGCGGACTTCCTGCGCTGCGCGCCCGGCGTCACCGCGCCCGCACTGCTCGTCGAACTCACCGGCGACCAGGCGTCCTTCCCCGCCGACACCACCGCGATGCTGAGCAGCCTCGGCTCGCGGGACCTGACACATCGCCGCGTACGCGGACTGCACTTCGGCGGCCCCATCGCCCCCGGTGAGCCCACCGGCAGCGCCCTGGCGGCCGACGCGATCGGCGAATGGCTCACCCACCGCTTCCCGCTGGCGGTCTGACCGCACGCGTGCGCCCACTCATGGGCGCGGGCACCAGGTTCCTCGTACGGCCTTCTCGCCTACGATCACAGACATGGCCAAAGCAAAGACACCCGAAAGCGGACGGCGGAGTACCGCGCGCCGCTCACTCGTCACGCGTGATGTCCTGGAGAAGGCGACCGAACTGTTCTCGGAACAGGGATACGAGTCGACCACCCTCCAGGACATCGCCGCGGCGGTGGGAGTCTCCCGGACGGCGCTCTACCACTATGTGTCCAGCAAAGAACAGTTGCTGGAGATGCTGGTGGAGCAGATCGGCTTCGCGCTCGCCGAGGAGGTCGCCGGCCTGCGCGCCCGTAGCGACCTCTCCCACGAGGGAAAGCTGCGCGCGTTCACCGATCTGGTCGTACGTCAACGGGCCGCCTCCCCCAGTCAGTTCCGGGTGCTCGACCAGTCCGAGGCGATGCTCCCCGAGTCCTGGCAGGTGCGGCATCGCGAGGCGCGGCGCCAGGTGCTGGCGGAGCTGTCCGCGATCATCGAAGGCGGTGTCGCCGCGGGGGAGTTCAAGCCGCTCGACCCTCGCGTGGCCGCCTTCAGTGTGCTGGGGATGTGCAACTGGGTGGCGTGGTGGTATCACCCCGGCCCCGACTACGACGTGGACGCGGTCACCCGGCAGATCACCCAGTCGGCGATCGACATGCTGGTCGTCGAGGGTGCCCGTGGGCCGGCCGACTCGGTCCGCTCGGCTCTCGTGACCGCGCGAGCGGGTCTCGACGCTCTGGAACGGCTGCTGCCCGGCGGGGCGTGACACCGCCGACGGTGCACCCGCCGACGGTGCGTCCCCTCCCGCTTCAGGCGGCGCACCGTCATCACCTTTCGGCGGCGTGGTTACCAGGTGGAGTCGCCGCGCAGCACCACATCGGCGCCACCGTCGAGGAAGATGGTCTGCCCCGTCATGTGGCCGTTGCGCTCACTCGTGAGCCATGCCAGCAGTTCGGCGGCGGCCACGGGCTCGTACGGTCCGCCCAGCGGCATCGGGCTGCCCGCCTCGATGCGCCGCCGGGTCTCCTGGTCCTCGAAGAGGCGCTTGAGGAGTTCGGTGCGGACCAGACCGGGAGCGACCGCGTTGAGCGGAATACCCGCGCCGGCCCATTCGGCGTCGACGGCGTGCCGGCGGATCCACCGCGACAGCGCCCGCTTGGTCGTCGCGTACACCTGCCCCGCCTCGGCGGCACGGGCCTGTGCCTCCGCCTCCTCGCCGTCCAGCAGGATGTCCAGGAGCCGCTGGTCGAACGGGTGGACAGAGGTGATCGAGGAGACCGCGACGACGCGGGGAGCGGGCGAGTCGAGCAGCAGTGGGCGCAGGCCCTCCATGGTGGCGATCGCGCCGTAGTAGTTGATCGCGACGGTGGCCGGTCCCCCGCTGTCGACGCCCGCCACGGCGAGAATCGCGTCGATCCTGCCGCCGCTCAGCTCTGTCACCTGATCGACCAGAGCCGTACGGCCCTTCGGCGTCGAGAGGTCGGCGATCACGTCGGCGTCACGGAGATCCACCCCGATGACGCGGTGCCCCTGCTCCTCCAGGAGCTGCTTGGTCGCCAGACCGATGCCGGAGGCGGTACCGGTGACGACATGGGTTCGCGGCGCGTCCGAAGCGGCGCCGCTCGCGCTGAGAGCATCACTTTTCGTCATGTATGTAAAACTATCGACACACACGTCGACAGTCAAGCCGAAGACACGTGCCCACCCCCTTGACGGCCGCTCGCCTCATGGTGATTAGTAGAAAGCGCTCTCTGTCGCGGACCCGGTCAGGAGGGACCTGAACACTTGACGGTCCCGGCCACCAGCAATTCGTCCGGCACACCCGCATGCCCCTCGCGAGTAGGAGTACGCCCATGCCCGACCTGCCTGCACTCTCCCGACGCCGCTTCCTCGGAGCGACAGGCGCGATCGGAGTCACCGGTCTGTTCGGGGCCGGCACGACGGGCACCGCAATGGCGGCGGACGGCAATCGCGTCGTACCCGTCAACTGGCGCAAGCTGGGCTCCTATTCAGGGGCGGACGCCGCCGGAACCCGGGTGACGGCCATCCTCGCCGGGAGCGCGCGCTATCTGATCGGGCCCTGGTACGCCGCCACCTACACCTACTACCTTCCCGACGGGTACATCGACCTCAGGGGAACCGACGAGCGGGCCATCCGGCTGCCCGCCATGGCCGCGGTCGCCGCCACCACCGCCCTGGTCACGAACACGTACGACCCGAGGACGCTCTCGGCCGCGAACGCCACCATCCGGACCCACAATCTGATCCGCACCCTCGCCGCCCGGCACCGGGCCAACAACACGGACACCGCGACCCGTTGGGGCGGCGGCTGGCAGAGTGCCCTGTGGGCGTACTACACGGCGCTGGCAGGCTGGCTGTTCTGGGACCAACTGGACGCCACCGAGCGCGGTCAACTCGTCGCCATGCTGGTCTGGGAAGCGGACCGGCTCACCACCGGCGACGGCGTCCACCTCATCGGCACCGGCGGTGATCAGCTCTACATGACCCGCCGCGACGGCACCGTCGTCACCCCCGGGGACAGCAAGGCGGAAGAGGACAACTGGAGCGCCGCCGCGCTCTCCCTGGCCGCCGCGATGATGCCCGGCCACCCCAACGGCGCCCGCTGGAGGCGCCGTAACGTCGAACTCCTGCTGGCCGCCGCGGCCAGACCGGCCGACCTCACCAACAGGGCACGCGTCAACGGCATCCGGCTGTCCTCCTGGCTCCGGGGGACGAACATCGCCGACGACGGCACCCTTCAGAACCACGCACGGCTGCACCCGCTGTACATGGTGGCCTTCGACCAGAGCCTGTACCAGGGCTTCGTCTTCGGCCTGGCGAACCGGCCCGCGCCGCGGGCCGCGCTGCACAACATCAACCTGACGTACTCCGCGCTGGTGGACATCCCCTTCCCACTGCCCGAGGGAGGCACCAGCCCGATCTACCGCGCGGACTCGGCGGAGATTCACTACCCCGAGGGCAACGACTGGGGCACGCACTTCCCCTTCTACTTCGGCAACTTCGACCTTCTGGTCTCCCTCACCGGACAGGACCGAGGCATCACCCCGCCCGCCGCCGAGTGGGAGCGCCTGCACAACGACGCCCAGCTCTCCCTCATGTCCCGCTTCACCGACGGCCGCACCTACGACGCCGCCGGCGAGAACACCTACTACGGCCGCGAACACCGCATCGGCGCGATGGCGGGCCAGACGTACCTCACACTGTTCCTGGCCCGCAACTCCACGGGCAACCGACTGCGCTGGGCCTGAGACCCCCGGGCGCCCTGCGGCACCGGCGTCGCCTCAACTGCCGGCGAGCGGCGATGCGATGTGGCCGGAGCTGACAACGGCACGGACGTGTCGCCGGTCGACCAGATGGGAGATGTCCGCGAGGGGGTCGGCGTCCAGCAGGAGGGCGTCGGCGACGCTTCCCACGGTGACGGTTCCCCTCGTGGGAAACTGACCGATCTTCTCCGCCGCCCGGCCGGTGGCGGCGGAGATGATGGCGGAGTTCGGCACGCCGGCCTTCGCGAACAACTGGAGCTCACGCAGCAGTGCGCGGGGGGGTGTGGGCATGACCCTCGCGATGTCACTGCCCGCGACGAGTTCGACGCCGGCTTCCTGGAAGATCGGCAGCGTACGCATCGCGTAGTCGAACCGGATCCGGCACTCGTCCTCGGGGTGCTTGGGAAACGGTTGACCGTAGGTGGGACGTGCGGCGATCTCCTTGGCCTCGTCCGGGGTGAGAATGCCGTCGGTGTCGAGCCGGTCCAGGTAGTCGGGGTACGCCCCGAAGGCCAGTTGCTCCCAGGTGGCGATCGTCGGGCAGTAGAGCGTTCCCGCTTCGGCCATGACGGCGGCGAGTTGCTCGGCTTCGCCCAGGTCGCGGGGGTCCCGTGGAATCGGGGAGTGCTCGATGCAGTCGGCGCCCGCCTGGACCGCCTCCCGCAGGTCCGTGCCCGTCGCGATATGTACAAGGACCTTCTTGCCCGCCTTGTGTGCGGCGGCGATGATCACCTCAAGCGCTTCCGGCGGCAGTCGGCGGCCACCTCCGGACTTGCCGTCGAACATGCACTTGACGTAGTCGACCTCACTGAGCCGCAGTCCCCGAAGGTGGCGGCGCGCGTCGTCGGCACTGCCTACCTCCATCACCCCCGAACGATCACCCACGAGGCCGGTCACAGGCCAGCCGTCGATACCGGTGAACGCCACTTCGGTGGTGAACAGCGACGCCATGGTGCCGTCCGCCTTGCTCACGTCGCGCAACTCGGGGCTCAGTTCCGGCATACCCCCCAGGTCGCACACCGACGTGACGCCCTCCGCGAGATACCCCGCGAGCACGTCCCGCAAGTGGGCGAACCGCTCAGGCCGGGGGAGCGACGCGCCGTAGTCCCGCAGGTGGGTGTGGCCTTCCCACAGGCCAGGCAGGAGATAGCCGCCACGGCCGTCCAGCACCGGCTCCCCGGCCGGCGCCGGCGAACTCCCGGTGCTCGACGGGCGGATGTCCGTGAACCGTCCGTCCGCGATGCGGACATCCATCCCGGCCCGCGGAGCACTGCCGGTGCCGTCGATGACGGTCACGTTCCGAATGATCATCCGCATCTCCTTAAGACAGCCCAATTACATAGGCACCTATGCATCCATCATACATAGGTGCCTATACAATGCGCACGTGATGCTTCCAACTCCGAGTTCGCCGGCCGCTTCCCTGGTCAACACCGCCGCCCGCGTGCTGGCCCGGCTCAACGACCGCCGACTGCGACCGCTCGGGCTGAGCTTCGGACAGATGCCGGTACTGGCCGCCCTGGCAACGGGAGGCCCGCTCCCCCAGAAGGAGCTGGTCCGACTGGCCCGGATCGAACAGCCGTCCATGGCGCAACTGCTGGCACGCATGGAGCGCGACGGACTGGTCGAACGCGCACCCGATCCCGACGACCGGCGCGTAAGCCTGATCTCATTGACCGACGACGGCATGGCGAAGCTGCCCCAGGCCCGTTCGGCACTCCTGGACACCAACGACCGGGCACTCGACGGCTTCAGCTCCCAGGAGATCGAGACCTTGCACGGTCTGCTGCGCAGATATCTCGCGAATCTCGACAAGGAACTCGCCGATCAGCAATGACCCACCGGCACGCCGGCCCCGCCACCGGCGCACCACACGGCCGCCGACGCGGAGTGGCCGGTCGTACGGGCCACGGCGCGCCCCAGCGCCGTACGCCGCCACTCGTCAACGCGTGTCCACGGTCGGCGCGAACGTCACCCCACCGCGGGGAGCAGGTTGAGTACGGGCGCCCCGAGGTCGGTGAGCTGGTGCAACTGATTCAGGTCTCTGAGGTGACTCAGGCCGGCCAACTGGTGCTTCACCTTGGGAAGTTCGGCGTGGTGCTCCGCCGGAATGCCGGTCGTGGCGACGGCGTCGAGTTCGCTGACCGGGTTCACCGGAGTGATGAGCCCGCCGGACTCGGGCCCGGATCCGGCGGCGTTCGCCGCCGAGACGGCGAAGGACGAAAGGACAGCGGCCGCACCGAGAACGGTGGTGATTCTGCGCATTGAGGTCATGCTTTGACAAACGACGTGAGGCGTAAACGGACACGTGGCCGCGTCCGGGCGCGCCGACGGCGGCCGTCCGCGCCCACCCGTTCCCACTGGCTCCCCCCTGTGCGCCCTGGACGAACCGCGCGGCCCCCAGGAGAATCGTCACTCGATGCCCCCCACCACCGCATCGACCGCAAGTGCCCGGCCGCCCTACGTACGATCCGTACGCAACACCACGTCCCTCGGTCGTCGCCAAGGTCGTCACCGAGGTCGTCACCGGCACCCGTCCGCGCGACCGTCCGGCCCGCCCACGCCGAGTTGGAGTCTTTGACCGCTCACTCGGCGATACGCGGCGGTCGGGCCTCTTCACCGGCTGACACACCCCCCACGTTCGGGAGACCTCGATGACCAACGAACCGTCCGCGCGGCACACCCTTCCGTCGTCCGAGATCGTGGACGGCGCGGCCGTCGACGGGAACATCCACGTCGGCTACTGGGACAGCGCCGCGGACGACCGCTCGCTCGACCAGGCCACCGACCGGCTCACCGAACTCGTGGCGGGACAACTGGCCGCCGCACCCGGCCGGCGCCTGTTGGACGTCGGCTGCGGAACCGGACGGCCCGCCCTGCGCATCGCCCGGACCACCGGCGCCCAGGTGTCGGGAATCTCCGTCAGCGACCAGGATCTCGACCTCGCCCGGACCCGGGCGGACGCCACCGCGCTCGCCGACCGCGTGGACTTCCGGTACGCGGACGCCTGCGCGCTGCCCTTCGAAGACGCGTCCTTCGACGGTGCCTGGGCGATCGAGTCCATGATGCACATCAGCGACCGGACCGCCGCCCTCACCGAGATCGCCCGGACCTTGCGACCCGGTAGCCCGCTGGTCATCACCGATGTGCTGCTCCGGTCGCCGGTGAGCGGGGACACCGCGGATCTGGTCCGCCAGACATGCCGGGCGTTCGGGTCCCCCGCGCTGCCCGAACCGGCGGAGCTTCGTACGGCCCTGGACCGCGCCGGTCTGGAAGTGGTGGAGTTCAACGACATCGGAGAGCACGTCCGGCGCACCTATCAGGCGTTCGCCGATGCCTTCGGCGATGTCGCGCCCCCCGCCGACGACCGCCACCATGAGTTCTTCAACTTCACCCGCTCCCTTCCCCGGTTCGGTGCGCTCCCACAGATCGGCTATGTCTTCGTGGTCGCCCGACGCCCGTGAGGACCGAGATGACCGAGACGACCGAACCCCGACCGGTGGTGGGCGCGCTGATCCGCGACCCGCACGACCGGATCTTCGTCCAGCGCCGCTCGGCCGGCCGACGCCTCTTCCCCGGGTGCTGGGACGTCGTCGGCGGAGCCGTGGAGGAAGGGGAATCGCTCCTGGACGCCCTCCGCAGGGAGATCGCGGAGGAGACCGGGTGGCGGCTGCGCCGCGTTCTTGCCCGGGTGGCACACGAGGAGTGGACGGCGAACGGGCTGCGGCACATCGAGTCTGACTATGTCGTCGAGGTGGACGGGGACCTCTCGTCGCCCCAACTCGAATGGGACAAACACACCGAGTTCGCGTGGGTGGCGGCCGAGGAGGTCTCGCTGCTCGACGAGAACGCGCTGCGCGGCGGGAGCACCTTCATCAAGGACGTGGTGGCTGCGGCACATGTCTGGCTCGCCGATGCGTCCGGGACGAGCCGCAGGGCGCGCTGAACCCCCGGCGGGCAGCGCGTTCGCTGTCCGCCGGGGCCGGGTGTCAGCTCGGGCGACGTCTTCGACCGGGCGGCGGGCGCATCACCGTCGCGGGGTGATGAAGGAGTCGTTCACGACGTATCCGTCCAGCCCGTGGAGTTCGCCGTACGCGATCAGGTCGCTGGTGCGGTTGATGAACCCGCGCCCCGAATAGTTGAGCGAGGTGTTGCAGAGAACGCTGAATCCGGTCAACTCGCCGAAGGTGGTCAGCAGATCGGCCATTTCCGGATTCGCCGTCGGGTCGACGGTCTGGGTGCGAGCCGTTCCGTCGACATGCGTCACCGCCCGCAGTTCGCCGGACTCGACCTGGCTGAAATACAGCATGTAGGGATCGGGGACCCCGCCACCGAACCAGCGGCCCGCGTCCTGTTCCAGACAGATCGGGGCGATGGGGCGGTAACTCTCGCGCTGCTTGATCTTGTTGAGCCTGACCGTCGTCTCCTCGGTGAAGGGAGCGGCCAGGATCGACCGGTTCCCGAGCGCGCGGGGGCCGATTTCCCAGCGGCCCCGCGCCCAGCCGATGATGTTCCCGTCGCGGAGGTAGCGGGCGACCTCGGCGTGGCTCACCGGGCGGGTGTCGTAGCGCCGCGGGTCGAATTCCATGTCCTCGACGAATTCGCCACCCGCGTAGACGTCCCAGTCCAGGTCGGCCGAGCCGGTGTAGAAGTGCTGGGCGTCGATGGCGGTCCCGATCGCGGAGCCGCTGTCGTTGGGGCACGGCGGGACGAAGACCGCGGGAAAGAGTCCGCACTCGCGCCAGCGGCGATTCCACTCGCAGTTGAGTCCGCAGCCTCCTGAGATGAGCAGCGGGAGTCCTTCTGTCAAATGCTCCCTGGCGTATGCGTGGAACTGGTCGAAGACGGCGTTCGACAGGCGCGCGGCGAGGTTTTTGTACGCGTCCGACTCCACGCCGATGTTGTGGAACGGGGAATCGGTCATCCGGTCTTTCAGGCTGCCGGTGATGACCGTCTTCTGACCGAGGACGAAGTCGATCACTTCCTGTTCCGCCCGGGTCGCCGATCGATTCTCGGCGAATCCGGCCAAGGCCATCTGCTTGCCCGCGTCCTGGAAACGGACGAATTCCTCGTGCGGACTGAATTTGGGGTCTGCGAGCGCGAAGCCGTACGAATACTTGTTGCCCGGGTGGTTCAGCACCTCCTTGAGATGGGTCACCTTCCCGTGCTCGTCGATGCGGTAGAACGAGCCGATGTTCCCTTCCCAGACCAGGCTGTAGAAGGGCTGGTCCCGGCGGAGTGCCGACATTCCGTAGGACGTCATGATGTGGGAGCGCTCATGTGTGGAGGAGAAGACGCGCACGGTCTTCCCGAAGAACCGGCCGACCTCGTCCGAGATCGCGGATTCCCCCACCCCGAAGTACCCGCTGCGCGAGGGTTGGTCGGTGGCCTGGGTCCCCTTGATCCAGCCGCTCATGGCGACGACGTCCGGCTGTTTGTCCAGCCGGTCCGCCGCTACGGCGAACACCTCTGCGGTCATGCCGCTGTAGCGGGTGAACGAGTCCTTCTCCGCTTCCAGGGAGAAGAGCAGCTTGCCGTCCTCGACGGCTGCTACCGCGCCGTCATGGCCTTCCTTGAGGGAAAGAATCAGCATGATGGTCCGTTTCTCTGTGGATGTGCGACCTGACAGTTGGGCGCCGGGACCGAACGGCCGAGGGGGCGTACCGACCGGGCGATGTCATCGCGGGCACGGGACGCGCACCGGGCTCATGCCGGGTGTCCGAGGTCTTCGGTCCCGTGGTCAAGGGCGGCGCCGGGCGGGGCCGAGAGGGCCTTCAGGGCGAGTTGATGCAACCGTGGGTTTGCGGACAGGGCGCCGGTGCCGCCCTGGGGCGAGGCGCCCAGGAGATCGGTACAGACACCGCCGGCTTCCGCCAGGAGGATCTGTACAGCGGTGATGTCCCAGGGGTTCACGACCGGTTCGGCCGCGATGTCGAGCGTCCCTTCGGCGACCATGCAGTGCTGGAGGAAGTCTCCGAAGGCACGGTCCTCCCAGCACGCCTCCGCCAGGCGCAGATATGCCTCACGCGAGTGGAAGATGTCCCACGTACGTGTACTGGTGGTGGACAGATAGGCGTTGGCGAGGCGGGAGTTGGCGGAGACCCGCAGGGGCAGGGGGGCGCTGTCGGCCGGCCCGCGCCGCAGCCAGGCGCCCCGTCCGGCCGCCGCCCACCAGCGGCTGTGCAGGGCGGGGGCACTGATCACACCGACGGTGGGCCGGCCGTCCTCCAGCAGGGCGATGAGTGTGGCCCAGACCGGTACCCCGCGCAGGAAGTTCTTGGTGCCGTCGATGGGGTCGACCATCCAGGTGCGCCCGGCCGTCACGGAGCCGCCGGTCTCCTCCCCGGCGAAGGCGTCGGCCGGGCGGGCGGACCTCAGTGCCTCGCGTACGGCCGTTTCGACGGCGGTATCCGCGTCCGTCACGGGCGTACGGTCCGGCTTCTCCCGGATCCGCAGGTCGCGGGCTCGGAAGCGACGGCTGGTGATGCGGTCGGCGATATCGCCGAGTTCCAGGGCCAGTTCGAGATCGTCCTGTGGTGACATGGAGCGCCTCACTGCTCACAGAGTGGATTTCGGGGCCGCCGGATCACTTCGCGCGCAGTTCGAGCACGTGGTACTCCATGACCCGTACTTCCTCGATCCGGCGCACACGGTGCAGCAGTTCGGCCCGCATGCCGGCTTCCTCGGCGAGGGCGTCGAGCCGTTCGCGGTCCCCGAGGTCGGCTGTGCCCAGCAGCAGCCGGCCGCCGTCGGACAGATGCTTGTGGGCGCCGGCGAGGTAGCGGGCCTGGCCCTGGTAGCCGGGGTCGAAGACGGCGGAGTGCAGATCGGTGGAGAGTGAGAAGCCGTCCTCGACGTAGGTCCAGGGCACGTTCCAGAAGATGGTGTCGAAGCGGTCCGTGGGCTCGAGCGCCGTGTACATGTCGCTGTGGAGGACCCGTACCCGGTCGCCCACACCGTGCCGCTCGGCGTTGGCAACCGTGTTGGCCACCGCCTTCTCGTTGATGTCCAGCGCGGTGACGTGGGCACAGCCGTTGAGCGCGGCGGTCACGGAGATGACGCCCGTACCGCAGCCGACCTCCAGGAACGAGCCGCCCTCGGGATAGGGCACGGTCGAGGCCATCACCTCGGTGGCGGCGCTCAGGGTGCTGGGGAAGACGCCTCGGTGCAGGCTCCATTCGCGCCCCAGCAGGGTGAACGAGTCCGGCAGGTCGTCACCGACGAGGGCGTGCTGAAGGACCTGGGCCACGGCCTCGGGGGACTCCTTGAACGTCATGGTCTCTCCCTCTTCGGTGGTGCGGGTCATCGGGACCGCTCGGCCGCGTACCGCACGAGCGCTTCGCGGTGACGACCGATCTTGCGGAAGGCTTCGGCGTACTGGTCGATGAGCTTCATGTCCTCGGGCCAGTTGGTGAAGGTGGGCAGGGACAGCGCGTGCCGCTCCACGTGCTCGGCATGCTTGGCGTGCTCTACATGCTCGGCCCGGGAGCCGGTCCCCGGTGCGCTGCCCTTCTTCGGCGTTCCGGGGAAGAGGGGGTTCTCCGGGCGGGCGTAGAGCGGCAGGGTCGACAGCCGGGGGCCGGAGGGGGCGCCCACTTCCATGCCTTCGGCCCGCAGCGCCTCGATGAGTACGGAGCGGGGGACGCCGCCCAGCGCCTCGGGCCGGTAGAGCGGTTTGTAGCCGTACCAGGCCCCCATGTCGACGTGGTCGGCCACGTGTACCGGCTCCAGGTAGGCCACGTCGGCGAGTTGTTCGCCGAAGTGGCGCAGACAGCGGTGCCGGGCCTCCTTGCGTGCCGGGAACGCCGCGAGCGCGTGCCGGGCGACGATGGCGTTGAAGGGCGACATGCGCAGCTTGAGCCCGAAGCCGGTGACCCAGTGCGCACGCAGCTCCTCGTCGATGACGGTGTCCCGGGAGCGGTCCCGGTAGTGGCCGAGGAGTGTGGCGCGGTCGTGCACCTGGGTGTCGCTCGTGACGAGGATGCCGCCCTCCCCCGCGTAAACGGCCTTGTTGGCCTGGAGGGAGAAGACCGCGACGTCGCCGAAGGTGCCGACGGGCCTGCCCTTGTAGTGGCTGCCGTGAGCGTGGGAGCAGTCCTCCAGGACGCGCAGCCCGTGTCGCTCGGCGATCCGCAGGATCGCGTCCATGTCGCAGGGGTGGCCCCACTGGTGGACGACCGTGATGACCTTGGTGTTCTCGGTGAGCGCTTCTTGAAGGGCTTTGGGGTCCAGACCGCGGGTGTCGGGGTCGATGTCGGCCAGGACCACGTCACCGCGCAGCGCGAAGACGGGACTCAGCGCCGCGTGGTAGGTGAGTGCCGGTCCCACGACGTCGACGCCTTCGCGCACACCGAGCGCGAAGTAGGCGGCGAGGAGGGCGCTGGTACCGGAGTTGAAGGTGACCGCGAAGCGGGCCCCGTCGTTCAGGAAGGCGAGGAAGTCGGCCTCGAGCCGGCCGATGGGACCGCTGTTGCCCTTGATGGAGATGTCGGTGTTCCGCTGCTCGGCCAGCTCGGCCAGCTCCGCCTCGTCGGCGGGAGGCGGCCAGACCTCGTGCGGCAGTGGCTGTTCGATGGTGGGTACGCCTCCGAGGAGGGCGAGTTGGTCGGCGGTGGTCATAGGTCCTCCCTGCTTTCGCGGGTGGGCTTGGGCCGTTACGTGTGGAGCTGGTCAGGCGCAGCGGTCGGCGAGCTCGTTCCGCTCACGCAACCGGTCCCGGTAGATCCCGTCGATCGTGCGTACGGCGACGAGTTGACGCTGGAGGTGGCCCTGCCGGTAGTAGCGGTCGTCCAGGTGCCCCAGATGGTGGGCGATCATGGAACGCACGGCGTCGATCTTGGGGCCGTCCCAGGTGTAGCGCTCCAACGGCAGCCCGCCGACGGAGTGCAGCACGGCGACCCCGGGGGCGACGTTCAACGCGCCCTGCGTACCGAGCACGCAGAGGTGTTCGGTCTTCTCGTAGTTGTGGCGTGAGATACGCAGCGAGCCCGCCAGCCCCGTCGAGGGGTAGCTGCACATGAGGCTGACGAGATCCTCCAGTCGGCGGTCCCGCATCTCCTGGTAGTGGTGCACGAAGGCGGAGTGCACCCGAGGGTGTTCGGGGAACATTCCGCTCAGTACGTCGATGAGGTGGTAGCCCATGTCGAGGAGCACACCGCCCATCGCCCGCTCCGTGGAGGCGCGCCAACCCGTCGTCGGATGGGCCAGGTTGAAGTGGTAGTCGTACGAGAACCAGTAGGGCTCCCCGATGCGCGCGAGGTTGTCCCGGGCGAACTGGAACACGGGGTTGAAGTTCCGTTGCAGCAGCGTGAAGACGCTGCGGTCGGCCCGTTGCGCCAGGTGTATCAGTTGCCGGGCCTCCTGCTCGGTGACGGCGAAGGGCTTCTCCTTGATGACGTGCCTGCCGTGCGCCAGGAGTTTCGTACAGACCGGGAAGTGCTCACTGTGCGGCACGGTGACCACCGCGGCGTCGAAGTCGACTTTTTCCAGTGCCTCACCGAGTGCGTCGTAATGCGGGAATCCCCACTCGTCGGCGAGTGATGACGCGGCCGGGGCGGGGTCGACGCCGCCGACGATATCCGCACTCTCCCGCACGATCGGCAGGTACTCCTTTCCTTGATGTCCGGCAAACCCGACCATCAATACTCGCGGTCGCGGACGCACGTTCTTCAGCCTCTCGCCGGGCATGCAGAATTTCCCCTCGCGGAATATCAATTGAGGATGACGCGGGCAGCCGGGAAAGGCTGGTGGAGGGTCGGCGCATCGGTGTCATGCGTGATCGGCCCGCCGAACGTGCACGCGACGGTGGGGGGGCGACTGTCGTGCCCGTTCCGGACCGGGCGCAGACACGGCCCGGACGGCGTCCCCATCACATCGGCACGGGCGCCGATATTCGACCGGTTGAACACGGCCTGGAAAACGCGCCGTTGACGCCGGCGCCCCGTACCGTCGATCGTGCCCGCACCCGGCCTCCGGTCTCGCAGCGACGGGATGCGGAGGCGCGCACTCGCCGGGTCGGACCCGGTGCATCGTCTACGGTGGGCGAAGTCATGGTGCGCTCTCCTCCTCACAGGCGGTGTTATCGGTCGGACGGCGTCCGAACCGCTCGGCCCAGCGGTCGTCGGCGAATACCTCCGACCATGCCCTGCCATGAAGAAATAGAATCCGGATACCATCAGGAAACGGGTATTCGAATGCGTGCAGGCTCGATGCGTGTGCGAATTGCCGGGGATTATTCATGTACTGTGCCGCTTGCCGGTCACGGTCTGTGACTTATCCAGGATGCGCCGCCCGTCGCTCGCGGTGAATGCTTGCCCGTCCAGATAAGTTGCGCGAGAGTCTTTTCATGGGTGCACCGCCATATCTGGGATCGACCAATCCTGACCCGCTCACCCACACCCTCAACGTCACCAGTGCGCGCTGCGTACTCGCTCGCGGTCTCACCGCCGGGGGAAGCTGGGCCCTGCGGTTTCCGGCCCCCGGCAGGCTCAAGCTCCACGCCGTACTGCGCGGCGTCAACTGGCTGACAGTCGAGGGCGACGAGCGACCCGTGTTCCTGGAGTCGGGGGATGTGGTGGCCTTCAACGGAGGTCTGCCCTTCGTCATGGCCGCCGATCCGTCCATGCCCCCGCAGGACGCGCGGGCCCTGCTCGGGACGTCCCCCCACCTCTTCGCCCACGCCGGGGACGAGGGCATCACCGACGTCGTATCGATCGGAGCCCATTTCGAAGTCAACACCGCGGGCGCGGACTTGTTACTTCAGGTGCTGCCCCCGGTGATACATCTGCCCCGGGACGGCGAGGAGGCGCCGACGCTGTGCTGGCTCCTCGAACAGGTGCTGCGCGAGATGAGCGCCGACCGGCCCGGCAGCAACAACATGGCCGAGCACCTCTCCCACCTGGTCTTCGCCCACGTACTGCGCGCCTGTCTCGCCCGGAGCGAGTCCTACCCCGCCGGGTGGCTGCGCGCCCTCGCCGACGAACGCATCGCCCCGGCCCTGCACTTGATGCACACCGATCCCGCCCGGCCCTGGCAGCTCTCCGAACTCGCCCAGGCGGCGGCCATGTCCCGCAGCGCCTTCGCCGGAGTCTTCACCGCCGTGGCGGGAGTGCCACCGCTCACCTACCTCTACCAATGGCGCATACGCCTGGCCGAACGGACCCTGCTCCGTGAGGACACATCGGTGTCGGAGCTGGCACTCTCCCTCGGCTACGCCTCCGAGAGCGCCTTCAGCCACGCCTTCAAACGGGCAACCGGGTTCGCCCCCAAACGCTTCCGCGACGCCGCCCGCGTGCCACGGGACCGCGACGAAGCCGAACGAGGGGTGGCCGTCGCCTTCAAAGGCGCGGCCCCGTCCGGCGGGGACCACTCCGCCGGCGGGTGAGACATGTTCTTCCGATCCCGCGAACGACCCGTCGACCACTGCTTGTGCTGCCAGACCTGGTTCATCCCGGCAGGGCGGCGCTGACGGACCGGTGCCGCGGACCGGTGCCGCGGACCGGTGCCGCGGATCAGTGCTCGGAGACCGGCGCCGCGGATCAGTGCTCGGAGACCGGCGCCGGCAGAGCGGTCCGGACGGCTGAGGGTTTCAGCCGCCCGGACCGGGCCAGGTTCTCAAGCGGTGATGCTCTGCGGGTGTCCGAAGAAGTTCGTCGGATCGTAGTCGCGCTTCACCTCGACCAGCCGGGCGTAGTTCTCGCCGTGGTACGCCTGCTGCCAGTCGTCCACATCGGGGTTCGGGAAGTTGAGATACGTCCCCCCGGTGGACACCGGGTCGATCACGTCGAACGCCCTGGCCGGCCACACGTGCGCGGCCTCCTCCTCTTCGGGCTCGGGAGACGGTACGAACAGGAGGGTGGCACAGGCCACGAAGAATTCCGCGTCACGGTGGACGTACGCGGTGTCGGTACGCCCCACTTCGTTGGCCGCGCCGCCGAGCGCCATGAGGTAGAGGTTGCGTCCCTCTCCCTCTCTGAGGTCGGCGCTGAAAGCGTCCAGCAGTTCCTTGGCCGCCGTGACACCCGTCGGGCGTCCCAGCAGCCGGGTCCGCTCATGCATGAACGGCTGGCGTGGCAGGACCGCTTCGGGGTTCGTGCCCTCCCGGTGGCACTCGCGCACGGTGATGGTCTCGCAGCCGTAGACGTGCTTCATCGCCTCGTCATAAGGGAGTTCGACCGCGGTCCGGACCAGCGGGGTGGCGCCGGTGGCCGCGGCCAGCTCGTTCAGGGCCGTCTCGATGTCGGCCGGGGAGCCGTGGTGAACGCCGTTGATCTGCACCATCGGCTCGTCCTCCGAGGCACCGTCGAGAAGCAGGATGCTGAGGACGGATCCGAGATCGGCCGACCCGCGTGAGCACCATTCCTGCCACTCGGTCACCACTTCGAGGGCCTTCGCCCAGGGCCACATGGTGTTGTAGTAGACGATGGTGGGCGCGTCGACCGGGGTGACCTCGAACTCGACCACGATGCCGAAGACACCGCCACCGCCACCGCGTATCGCCCAGTAGAGATCGGGGTGTTCGGTCGCGGAGGCCCGCACTTCGCGGCCGTCCGCGAGCACCAGGCGCGCGGAGACCAGATGGTCGCTGCCGATGCCGAACTTCCGTGTCTGGAGGCCGATTCCGCCCCCGGAGAGGAATCCGCCCGCGCACACCGTCGGGCAGGTACCGGTGATGATCTGCTTGCCGTGCGTGGCCAGTTCGGTCAGCGCGTCGATCGACTGCGCACCCGGTCCGATGTGGATCGTCGAGTCACCGACGCGTAACTGGTTCAGGCGGGACACATCGATGATGACGCCCTCCCCGGTGGACCAGCCGGCCAGGTTGTGGCCGCCGCTGCGGGGGCGTACGGGCAGGTGGTGCTCACGGGCGAACCGGACGGTGGCGCTCACGTCGTCGGCCGACTCGCAGTAGACGATCGCCTTCGGGGACAGCGAGTCGAAGTATTCGAGAATCCCCTGCTTGGCGAAGGCGTACCCGGAGTCGGAGGGCAGCACGACGGTCCCCTGGACCAGATCGATCAGCTCGTCCCAGTCGACCGCCTCACCCGCGCCGTCCCCTGCGGTCACAGGGTCTCCATTGCGAAGACGGGACTCTTGGTTCACAACACTCCTCCAGGCTTTTCCACTGAACTGGCAAAGAACACAGACACAGACACGGGCACCTGCGGAACCGCGCGGGCGATGGTACCGGTGGCGGGGGGGTTGGCCACCGGTACCACCACGCGCGGCGGTGATCAGCTCGCGTTGTTGCCGGCGACGTCGCGCTCGAGCGCGCCCGTCCCGTCGTCCGGCCGGGGGGCCGGTGCGACCGGCTTCCGCAGCACGATCACCGCGACCACCAGACCAGCGGCGACGATGCCGGAGGCCACGCCGAAGGCCAGGTGGTAGCCGGATACCAGGGACGCCGCGGTGTCCTGGCCGTCCTCGGCGGCGTTACGCGTCCCGGACGCCGCCAGTGTCGCCAGCACGGCCAGGCCGAGTGCGCCACCTACCTGCTGCATCGTGTTGTTGATGCCGGAGGCCAGTCCTGAGTCCTCCGGCCGGGCCCCGGACATGGCGAGCTGGACGAGAGCCGGGAAGGCGAGACCGCCGCCGGTACCCAGCAGGAGCAGCGCCGGCAGTACGTCGATCACGTACTGGCCGTCCACCGGGGCACGGCCGAGCAGCGCGAGACCCACCGCGATGCTGGCCAGGCTGGGAATCAGCACCGCCTTCATGCCGAACCGCATGTTGAGCCGCGGGGAGACGATGAGCGAGAAGAGGCCGATCGCGACAGCCACCGGCAGGAAGGCCAGGCCGATTTTCACCGGGTTGTACCCGAGGACGTACTGGAGGTAGAGCGACCCCAGGAACAGATAGCCGAACATTCCCGCCATCATCATGCCGAGCACCAGGTTCGCGCCCGTCAGGTTCGGAGTCTTGAGGATCGACAGGGGCAGAATCGGCGTCTTCGCCGTCGCCTGCCGCCATACGAACGCCCCCAGCAGCACCAGGGTCGCGGCGCCCAGGCCGAGCGTGTGGGTGGAGAGCCAGCCGTAGTGCTCCACCTTGAGGATCGTGTAGACACCGAGCATCAGACTGGCGGTGACCAGGAGCGCTCCCAGCACGTCCGCGCCCCGGCTCAGCCCGGCGCCGGATTCCTTGTCAAGGACCCTCATGCCCACCACGGCCACCAGGAGGCCGACCGGGATGTTCACGTAGAAGATCCAGTTCCAACTGATGGCCTCGGTCAGCACGCCGCCCGCGAGCAGCCCGATCGAGGCGCCACCGGAGCCCACGAAGCTGTAGACACCGATCGCCTTGGCCTGTTCGGCGGGTTCCGGGAAGAGGGTCACCACCATGCCCAGCAGCACGGCGGAGGTGATCGCGCCGCCCGCGCCCTGGACGAAGCGGGCCGCGATCAGCATGCCCTCGCTGTTGGCCGCGCCGCACCACACGGACGCGGCGGTGAACACGAACACCCCGCTCAGGAAGATTGTCTTACGGCCGAGCAGGTCGCCCAGGCGTCCGGCCAGCAGCAGCAGACCACCGAAGGCGATCAGATACGCGTTGACCACCCAGGCCAGGTTGGCGGCCGAGAAGTGCAGATCTTTCTGGATGGACGGGAGCGCCACATTGACGATCGTCTGGTCGAGAATGATCATCAGGAAGCCGGTGCACAGCACCATGAGCGCTACCCACCGATTCTTCACGGGACCAGTCGTGGCAGGCGTGGACATGGTTTGCCTCCGGTGGAAATCGTTGATTCTGCTCCAGGTTTTCGGTCCTTTCCGGCGGGCACAAGAAGGAACATTTCTGTCTCACGGAAACATTTTTGTACCCGCCCAGGTCAGAGCGTCGGGGTCGCGGAAATTAGTGGCGGCGCGTGGTGACTCTCAGAGCGTGATCACCAGCTTGCCGGTGACCCGGCCCGAGTCGGCGGCACGGTGGGCGGCTGCCACATCTGCCAGGGGGAAGGTCCGTTCGACGTGCGGGCTGAGGTGCCCCTGACGTACAAGAGCCGTGATCTTCTCCAGTTCGGCTCCGGTGGCGCGCAGCGTCACCCACTTGTAGCGAATCCCGCGCTTCTCGGCCTCGCTCTCGTCCAGGCCCGGATCGAGCGCCGCACTCAGCAGCAGTCCCCCGGGCCGCAGTGAATCGAGCGACCGGGGACCGTAGGCGCCGCCCACCAGGTCGAACACCACGTCCACCGCGGAGGCGGCCCGGGTGAAGTCCGTCGTTGTGTAGTCGATGACCTCGTCGGCGCCGAGGTCACGCAGGAACGCGTGCTTGGCCGCGCGAGCCGTCACGAGTACGAACGCCCCGCGTTCCTTGGCCAGTTGGACAGCGAGATGACCGACTCCGCCCGCCCCCGCGTGGATCAGGACGCGCTGCCCCGGCGCGCAGCCCGCCTCCGCCACCGCGGCGAGAGCGGTGAGGCCGGCCACCGGAAGCGCGGCGGCCCGGACGTGGTCCAGCTCGCCGGGCTTCGGCGCCAGGGCGGTCTCGGGGACGGCGACGTACTCCGCGTAGGTACCGATGAAATGGACGCCGTACACCTCGTCGCCCGGCCGGAAGCGGGTGGCACCCTGACCGGTGGATTCCACGGTCCCGGACAGGTCGGAGCCCAGGGTGAACGGCAGCGGACCCGCCTTCGCCACGCCGGTGCGGAGCTTGGTCTCGCCGAAGTTCACCGAGGCCGCCCGCACCCGGACAAGCACCTCGCCGGGACCCGGCTCCGGCCGGTCCACCTCGATGATCCGCAGCACCTCGGGACCACCGTATTCATACTGAATCGCCTTGCGCATCGGCACTCCACCCCTTCACGGATCGACCGGCTGTTCCGGTCAACAATTTTTTACACCATGGCTGACGAGGAGTCAGCCGGGCGAAGTTAGGGAGGCCATAGGGGGTGGCCCAGGGGGCTTTCCGGGCCCGGCCGAAGCCAGACTGTGAAGCACGCCGAGGGCTGTCCCGTAATACCTGGTAGATCAGCGCGCGGCTTCAGATGCGGTGCATCACAAGACAGGGGACGTCCACATACTTGATGTATTCGGGGGTTCCGACAACACGGAGAGATGCCGTAACTGTCGTCGTGCGCCCACCAGGTATAACGGGACAGCCCTTAGGTGACGAACGTCTGACCGAATCGCACGCGGCGCCGGTCAGCATTTCCGAAGGGAATTCCAAGATGTCCGGTGACGAAAAGCTGCGTGAGTATCTCAAACGCGCGCTTGTCGATCTGCGCCACAGCCGCAATCAGCTCACCGAGCTGGAGTCGGAGAAGCACGAGCCGATCGCGATTGTGGGGATGGGGTGCCGGCTGCCGGGTGGTGTGGAGTCGCCGGATGATCTGTGGCGGCTGGTGGCGGAGGGCCGGGACGCGGTTTCGGGGTTCCCCGAGGACCGGGGCTGGGACCTGGAGGCGCTTTACGACCCCGACCCCGACCATTCCGGCACCAGTTACACGCGCGAGGGCGGATTCCTGCACGGGGCGGGCGGTTTCGACGCCGAGTTCTTCGGCATCTCACCGCGCGAGGCACTGGCGATGAACCCGCAGCAACGCCTGCTCCTCGAAGTCTCCTGGGAGACCTTCGAACGCACCGGCCTCGACCCCACGGCCTTGGCCGGAAAGGACATCGGCGTCTTCGCCGGGGTGATGTACCACGATTACGCACCGGTGATGGAGCAGGTCCCGCCCGATATGGAGGGGTTCCTCGGCATAGGCAATTCGGGGAGCGCGACCACCGGCCGGATCGCGTACACCTACGGTCTTGAGGGCCCTGCGGTGACGGTCGAGACGGCGTGTTCGTCGTCGTTGGTGGCGATCCATCTCGCGGTCCAGGCCCTGCGTTCCGGCGAATGCTCCATGGCCCTCGCAGGCGGCGTCGCCATCATGGCCACCCCCGCCACCTTCATCGAATTCTCCCGACAACGCGGCCTCGCACCCAACGGACGCTGCAAACCCTACGCCGCCGCAGCCGACGGAACCGGCTGGTCAGAAGGCGCCGGACTCATCCTCCTCGAACGCCTCAGCGACGCCCGACACCACCAACACCCCATCCACGCCATCATCCGCGGCACCGCCGTCAACCAGGACGGCGCCTCCAACGGACTCACCGCACCCAACGGACCCGCCCAACAACGCGTCATCAACCAAGCACTCACCAACGCCCAACTCACCCCCCACGACATCGACGCAATCGAAGGACACGGCACCGGCACCACCCTCGGCGACCCCATCGAAGCCCAAGCACTCATCAACACCTACGGCCCCCACCACACCACCCACCCCCTCTACCTCGGCTCCCTCAAATCCAACATCGGCCACACCCAAGCCGCCGCAGGCGTCGCCGGCCTCATCAAAATGGTCGAAGCCATCCGCCACAACCACCTCCCCCAAACCCTCCACATCGACCAACCCACCCCCCAAATCAACTGGACCAACAGCAACATCCAACTCCTCCAACAACCCCAACCCTGGCCCACCACCAACCACCCCCGCCGCGCCGCCATCTCCTCCTTCGGCGTCAGCGGCACCAACGCCCACATCATCATCGAACAACCCCCCACCACAAACACAGAAACCAACACCGACAACCCAGACACCAACAGCACCGACAGCACTGACAGCACTGACAGCACTGACAGCACTGACAACAACAGCGGCACCGACAGCGGCAGCATTCCCCTCTTCACTCCCGACGCCCCCCTCCTGCTCCCCCTCTCCGCCAAAACACCCACCGCCCTACGCGCCACCGCCCAACGCCTCGCCGACCACCTCACCCAACACCCCAACCTCAACCTCACCCACCTCCAACACACCCTCACCCGCCGCACCCACCACCCCCACCGCGCCACCCTCATCACCACCGACCACACCACCACCCACACCGCACTCAACGCCCTCACCACCAACACCCCCCACCCCCACCTCATCACCGGCCACGCCACCACCACCGGCAAAACCACCCTCGTCTTCCCCGGCCAAGGCACCCAATGGAACGGCATGGGCGCCCAACTCCTCGACACCAGCCCCACCTTCGCCCACCACATCAACACCATCGCCCAAGCCCTCGCCCCCTACACCGACTGGAACCTCACCGACGTCATCCGCCAACACCCCAACGCACCCACACTCGACCGCGTCGACGTCGTCCAACCCACCACCTTCGCCCTCATGACCGCCCTCGCCCACCTCTGGCACACCCAAGGCATCACCCCCCACACCGTCATCGGCCACTCCCAAGGCGAAATCGCCGCCGCCCACATCGCCGGCGCCCTCACCCTCCAAGACGCCGCCAAAATCATCACCCTCCGCAGCCAAGCCATCGCCACCACCCTCGCCGGCCACGGCGCCATGCTCGCCCTCACCCTCCCCCACCACGACACCACCCAACTCATCAAACCCTGGACCCCCCACGCCCAAATCGCCGCCCACAACGGACCCACCTCCACCGTCATCGCCGGCAACCCCACCACCCTCCAAGAAATCAAAAACCACTGCACCACCCACCACATACAAACCCGCACCATCCCCGTCAACTACGCCTCACACACCACCCACGTCGAACAAATCAAAAACCAAATCACCACCCTCCTCGCCGACATCAAACCCACCCAAGCCCACACCCCCTACTACTCCACCCTCGAACAGCAATACATCACCGACACCACCACACTCACCGCCCAATACTGGTACCGCAACCTCCGCCACCCCGTCCAATTCCACAACTCCATCAACAACCTCATCAAACAAAACCACCGCATATTCATCGAAACCAGCCCCCACCCCGTCCTCACCCCCAGCATCCAACAAAACCTCGACACCACCAACCAACCCACCCTCACCACCCCCACCCTCACCCGACACCACGACACCCCCCACCAACTCCTCACCGCCACCGCCACCCTCCACACCCACACCACCAACCACCCACCCACACCCACCCCCACCCCAACACCCCACACCAACACCCCCACCTACCCCTTCCAACACAAAAACTACTGGCTGGAGCCGAAGCGGACCGGCGCCGCCGGGCTGACCGGTGCGGGCATCGACCCGGCCGATCACCCGATGCTCGGCACCTTCGTGGACCTGCCGGATGACGGCGGAACGGTCGCCGCCGGGCGGTTGTCCACGCGGACACAGCCCTGGCTCGCCGACCATTCGGTGTCGGGGCAGGTGCTGGTCCCGGGCAGCGGCATCGTGGAGCTGGCCATCAGGGCGGGCGACGAGGTGGGCGCGAGTGTCCTGGAGGAGCTGATCATCGAAGTGCCGCTGACGCTCGACCCCGGCATCGCACGGCGGGTGCGGGTGGTGGTCGGGGAAGCGGACGGCGAGGGACGGCGGGCGGTCGGTGTGCACTCCGGTCCGGCCGGGTCCGACGGTTCACCCGTCCTCTGGACGCGTCACGCGGCCGGAGTGCTCGGCACCGAGGGTGTCACCGACGACGACGCGTTCGACGCCGATCTCTCGGTCTGGCCGCCGGTCGGGGCGCTCCCGGTGGACCTCGGTGACTTCTACGACCGCAAAGCCCGCGAGGGATACGGGTACGGTCCCGCCTTCCAGGGGCTGCGCGCGGTATGGACCCGCGACGACGAGGTCTTCGCCGAGGTGCGGCTGCCGGAGGAACTGACGGAGCAGGCCGAGCTGTTCGGTCTGCATCCGGCCCTGCTGGACGCCGCGCTGCAAGCCTGCGGCTTCTGCGCCCAGGAGGAGACCGAGGGCGCGGTGCGGCTGCCTTTCGCCTGGAACGACGTGGCCCTGCACGCCTCCGGTGCCTCCTCGCTCCGGGTCCATGTGACGCGCCTCGGCGAGGACAAGGTCGCGCTGGCCCTCGCCGACGAGTCGGGGGCGCCGGTGGCCACCGTGGGCATCCTCAACTTCCGGGCCTCTCGCGAGCCCTCGGCGCCGGGAGCGCCGGATGCCCTGTTCGCCACCGAGTGGCTGCCTGCGGCGGAACCCGCCGACGACGGGATGTCTCCCACCGAGACCGAGGTACTGGACACCTCGGCGTGGGCGGCGGACCGGACGGACCAGCCCGAACGGGTCCGCGACCTCACCGGACGGTTGCTCGGAGAGCTGCGTGACTGGGACGACCGCGCGAGGTCGGAGTCCTCGCGCCTGGTGGTCGTCACCCGTGGAGCCGTGTCGGCGGGTGCCGCCGAGCCGGTCGACCCGGCGGCCTCGGCGCTGTGGGGACTGCTGCGTACCGCCCAGGCGGAGCACCCCGGGCGCATCGTCGTGATCGACACCGACGACGACCTCCCGGCGAAACGACTTGTGTCCCTGCCCGCTCTCGGTGAGGCCCAGCTAGCTCAGCGCGGCCCGCTGCTCTCGGTACCCCGGCTGACCCGATG
Organism: Streptomyces sp. NBC_01506; assembly: GCF_045040295.1. NCBI lineage: Bacteria > Bacillati > Actinomycetota > Actinomycetes > Kitasatosporales > Streptomycetaceae > Streptomyces > Streptomyces sp. NBC_01506. Next base: position 2,025,891 of record NZ_CP109422.1, read on the forward strand.
GCGGCCCGGGGCGGTGGACGAACCCGTAGCGACGCTGGACCCGGCCGGCTCGGTCCTGGTCACCGGGGGTACCGGGACGCTGGGGGCCCTGGTGGCCCGGCACTTGGTGAGCCACCACGGCGTACGGCATCTGATCCTGGTCAGCCGGCGCGGCCCGGCGGCCGACGGCGCACCGGAACTGGCGGCGGGCCTCACCGCGTTGGGCGCCGACGTAACGGTGGCCGCCTGCGACGTGTCCGATCCCGGCGCGCTGGCGAAGCTGCTGGCCGGCATCCCCGCCGAACATCCCCTGACCGCCGTGGTGCACACCGCTGGGGTCCTGGACGACGGGATGCTCGGCGATCTGACCCCTGAGCGGTTCGACACCGTACTGCGGCCGAAGGCGGACGCGGCCTGGCATCTGCACACCCAGACGGAGCACCTGGGGCTCGCCGCCTTCGTCCTCTTCTCGTCCGCCGCCGGAGTGCTCGGCAGCCCCGGCCAGGCCAACTACGCCGCGGCCAACGGATTTCTCGACGGACTGGCCGAGTTCCGGGCCGCCCGTGGGCTGCCCGCCGTCTCACTGGCCTGGGGGCTGTGGTCGGAGGCGTCCGGCCTGACGACACATCTGGGTGACACCGACCGGGGCAGGCTGTCCCGGCGAGGCGCGATCGCCCTCGGCTCGGACGAGGGGCTTTCCCTGTTCGACGCCGGTCTGTACTCGCCCGTCGCGCTCCTGACACCGGCCCGGCTCGACTTCGCCTCGCTGGGCGCCCAGGCCGCCGACGGGACACTGTCACCGCTGCTGCGCGGCCTCGTACGGCAACCGAGGCGGACGGCCGGGCGGGGCGGTCCCGCCGGTACCTCGCTGGGCGACCGGCTGACCGCGCTCGGGGAGCCCGACCGGCATGCGCTGCTGCTCCAAGTGGTCAGCGACCAGGTGTCGGACGTGCTGGGGCTTCCGCCGGAGGAGACAGTCGATCCGGACCAGGCGTTCAAGGAGATCGGCTTCGACTCGATGCTCGCCGTGGAACTGCGCAACCGGCTGGCGCGCGGCACCGGTATCCGGCTGCCCGTCACCTTGGTGTTCGACTACCCGACCCCGGCGGTCCTGGCCGGGGAACTGCGCCGCGCGCTGCTGCCGGACATCCCCGCCGAGGAGGAGACCCCGGCCGAGGTGGTGGCCGACGACACGAGCCGGGCGCTGGAACTCATCGCGGCCATGGACGTCGACGACCTGGTCGCGCGGGCGATCGGCGCCCCGTCCACCGACGCGCACACCCCCGACATCCCCGGAGAGACATCATGACCACATCCGACACCCGGATCGTCGAAGCACTCCGTACCGCTCTGATGGAGAACGAGCGGCTGCGGTCCGAGAACGACCGCATGATCAGCGCGGCGTCCGAGCCGATCGCGATTGTGGGGATGGGGTGCCGGCTGCCGGGTGGTGTGGAGTCGCCGGATGACCTGTGGCGGCTGGTGGCGGAGGGCCGGGACGCGGTTTCGGGGTTCCCCGAGGACCGGGGCTGGGACCTGGAGGCGCTGTACGACCCCGACCCCGACCATTCCGGCACCAGTTACACGCGCGAGGGCGGATTCCTGCACGGGGCGGGTGGTTTCGACGCCGAGTTCTTCGGCATCTCACCGCGCGAGGCACTGGCGATGAACCCGCAGCAACGCCTGCTCCTCGAAGTCTCCTGGGAGACCTTCGAACGCACCGGCCTCGACCCCGCCAAGCTGCGCGGAAAAGACATCGGTGTCTTCACCGGCCTGATGTACCACGACTACGCGTCGCGGCTGCCCGAGATTCCCAAGGAGTTGGAAGCCTCACTGGGCGTGGGCAACAGCGGCAGCGTCGCCTCCGGCCGGATCTCGTACATGTTCGGCCTCGAAGGACCGGCCATCACCGTGGACACGGCGTGTTCGTCGTCGTTGGTGGCGATCCATCTCGCGGTCCAGGCCCTGCGTTCCGGCGAATGCTCCATGGCCCTCGCAGGCGGCGTCGCCATCATGGCCACCCCCGCCACCTTCATCGAATTCTCCCGACAACGCGGCCTCGCACCCAACGGACGCTGCAAACCCTACGCCGCCGCAGCCGACGGAACCGGCTGGTCAGAAGGCGCCGGACTCATCCTCCTCGAACGCCTCAGCGACGCCCGACACCACCAACACCCCATCCACGCCATCATCCGCGGCACCGCCGTCAACCAGGACGGCGCCTCCAACGGACTCACCGCACCCAACGGACCCGCCCAACAACGCGTCATCAACCAAGCACTCACCAACGCCCAACTCACCCCCCACGACATCGACGCAATCGAAGGACACGGCACCGGCACCACCCTCGGCGACCCCATCGAAGCCCAAGCACTCATCAACACCTACGGCCCCCACCACACCACCCACCCCCTCTACCTCGGCTCCCTCAAATCCAACATCGGCCACACCCAAGCCGCCGCAGGCGTCGCCGGCCTCATCAAAATGGTCGAAGCCATCCGCCACAACCACCTCCCCCAAACCCTCCACATCGACCAACCCACCCCCCAAATCAACTGGACCAACAGCAACATCCAACTCCTCCAACAACCCCAACCCTGGCCCACCACCAACCACCCCCGCCGCGCCGCCATCTCCTCCTTCGGCGTCAGCGGCACCAACGCCCACATCATCATCGAACAACCCCCCACCACAAACACAGAAACCAACACCACTAGCGGCACTGACAGCACTGACAGCACTGACAACAACAGCGGCACCGACACCGACACCGGCAGCATTCCCCTCTTCACTCCCGACGCCCCCCTCCTGCTCCCCCTCTCCGCCAAAACACCCACCGCCCTACGCGCCACCGCCCAACGCCTCGCCGACCACCTCACCCAACACCCCAACCTCAACCTCACCCACCTCCAACACACCCTCACCCGCCGCACCCACCACCCCCACCGCGCCACCCTCATCACCACCGACCACACCACCACCCACACCGCACTCAACGCCCTCACCACCAACACCCCCCACCCCCACCTCATCACCGGCCACGCCACCACCACCGGCAAAACCACCCTCGTCTTCCCCGGCCAAGGCACCCAATGGAACGGCATGGGCGCCCAACTCCTCGACACCAGCCCCACCTTCGCCCACCACATCAACACCATCGCCCAAGCCCTCGCCCCCTACACCGACTGGAACCTCACCGACGTCATCCGCCAACACCCCAACGCACCCACACTCGACCGCGTCGACGTCGTCCAACCCACCACCTTCGCCCTCATGACCGCCCTCGCCCACCTCTGGCACACCCAAGGCATCACCCCCCACACCGTCATCGGCCACTCCCAAGGCGAAATCGCCGCCGCCCACATCGCCGGCGCCCTCACCCTCCAAGACGCCGCCAAAATCATCACCCTCCGCAGCCAAGCCATCGCCACCACCCTCGCCGGCCACGGCGCCATGCTCGCCCTCACCCTCCCCCACCACGACACCACCCAACTCATCAAACCCTGGACCCCCCACGCCCAAATCGCCGCCCACAACGGACCCACCTCCACCGTCATCGCCGGCAACCCCACCACCCTCCAAGAAATCAAAAACCACTGCACCACCCACCACATACAAACCCGCACCATCCCCGTCAACTACGCCTCACACACCACCCACGTCGAACAAATCAAAAACCAAATCACCACCCTCCTCGCCGACATCAAACCCACCCAAGCCCACACCCCCTACTACTCCACCCTCGAACAGCAATACATCACCGACACCACCACACTCACCGCCCAATACTGGTACCGCAACCTCCGCCACCCCGTCCAATTCCACAACTCCATCAACAACCTCATCAAACAAAACCACCGCATATTCATCGAAACCAGCCCCCACCCCGTCCTCACCCCCAGCATCCAACAAAACCTCGACACCAACACCAACCAACCCACCCTCACCACCCCCACCCTCACCCGACACCACGACACCCCCCACCAACTCCTCACCGCCACCGCCACCCTCCACACCCACACCACCAACCACCCACCCACACCCACCCCCACCCCAACACCCCACACCAACACCCCCACCTACCCCTTCCAACACAAAAACTACTGGCTACAGGCCCAGAACCCTCGGTCGGGCGGCCGGATCTCCCTGCCGGAATCGGAAACGGAGCACGAGATGCCGCTCGGAGAACAGCTCGGAAAGCGGCTCGCCGAACTCTCGGCGGACGACCAGCTCAAGGAGCTCGTGACGCTGGTCCGCAGGACGGCGGCCAGCGCACTCGGACAGGACGGCGAGCAATTCCCGGCCGACGCGGCCTTCTTCGAGGAAGGCTTCAACTCGCTCAGCGCGGTCGAGATGCGCAACCGTGTCGCCGAAGCGACCGGCCTGCGCCTTCCGGTCACCCTGCTCTTCGACCACGCCACCCCCGTCATGCTCGCGGAGCACCTTCAGGACACCCTCTTCAGCACTAGGAGCGCCTGACATGTTCGATGTCGCCACCTACCTCGACCGCATCGGCCACGACGGCGGGACCGAGGCAACACCGGAGACGCTGCGGCGTCTGCAGAAGCAGCACCTGATGGCCCTCCCCTTCGACAACTCGGCGCGCACCGGACAGGGGACCGCGTCGCTGGCCGATGTCGACCTGGATCTGGACGCCGCCTTCGGCCCGGTGGTGGTCGAAGGGCGTGGCGGTGTCTGCTTCGAACTCAACGGACTCTTCCGCCGGTTGCTGCTGGGCCTCGGGTACACCGTCGACCACCTGTCGGCAGGTGTGCGCGGTCCGGGCGGAACGTTCGGCCCGGATCTTGAGCACATGTTCCTGGGTGTGCGCCTGGACGGCGACCTGTGGCTGACCGACGTGGGCTTCGCCGGTCCCGGTTTCCTCGAACCGCTGCGGGTCGGTCCGGAAGTGGCGCATCAGTACGGCGTCGACTACCGGGTGACCGGGAGCGAGGGGTATCTGGTGGTCGAGCGCCGGGTGAAGGCCGGTGAGTGGCAGGCGGTCTACCGTCTGAAGGACCGCCCCCGCGCGCTCGCCGAGTGGGCCGCCCCGGCCACGCCGCCGGGCGAGGACGCCTGGAACTGGGAGGGCGAACTCGTAGCCGCGGACACCGTCATCCGGTCCCGGTCCTTCGAGACCGGGCAGCGGGTGCTGGTGGGCCGGCGGCTGCTCACCGTCGACTCCGGCGTCGAGACGGTGAAGGTCCTGGTGGCCCCGGACGCGTACGACTCCGCGACGGCGCAGATCCTCGGACGGGCGGAGTGACACCGGTCGACGGCGCGGTGATACCGCCCGCCATCAGGACACAGGTGCTGATCGTCGGTTACGGGCCGGTCGGCCAGCTCCTGTCGGTGCTGCTCGCCCAGGGCGGCACCGAGGTCACCGTCCTGGAACGGTGGCCCCGGCCGTACCCCCTGCCGAGGGCGGTGGCCTTCGACGGCGAGTCGGCGCGCATCCTGGCCGCGGCGGGGCTGGGCGAGCGGGTCGGCGCGTTCGGCGAACCCTCGGGCGACTACCGCTGGCTGGACGCGGACGGCGAGGAGTTGATGCATTACGAGGCGTACGGTCCCGGGCTGTCCGGCTGGCCGGACTCGACCTCGATGTATCAGCCCGGCCTCGAGGAAGCGCTGACCGCGCGCGGGGCCGAACTGCCCTCGCTGCGGGTGATCCGCGGGTACCGGGCGGTCGGCCTCCGGTCCCCGGGCGGGGACGGCGCGACGACGGTGGAGGCGGCCGGTCAGGAGGGCGAGCGGCTTGCCGTGACGGCGGACTGGGTGGTCGGCTGTGACGGCGCGAACAGCTTCGTGCGCGCGAACATGGACGCGGACTTCGTGGATCTGGGCTTCCGTCACGACTGGCTCATCTGCGACATCGCACCCCGCACACCGCGCACGTACCGTCCGAACAATCTTCAGGTGTGCGACCCGGCCCGGCCGCGGACCGCGGTGTCGGCGGGGCCGGGGCACCGGCGCTGGGAGTTCATGAAGCTGGACTCCGAGACACCGGAGGACCTCGACAAGCCGGACACCGTCTGGCGGTTGCTGGGCGAGTGCGGAGTGCACCCGGAGGACGCGGTGCTGGAGCGGCACGCCGTCTACACCTTCGAGGCGCGGCACGCGCGGCACTGGCGGGCCGGGCGGCTGTTGCTGGCGGGTGACGCCGCGCATCTGATGCCGCCGTTCGCCGCCCAGGGCATGTCGTCGGGCTTCCGGGACGCCGCCAACCTGGCCTGGAAGCTGCGCCTGGTGCTGTCCGGCCGGGCGGACGAGGGACTGCTGGACACCTATACCGACGAGCGGCGGGAGCATGTGCGCCACGCCATCGGGATGTCGGTGAGCCTGGGCCGGATCATCTGCCAGACGGACCCGGAGACGGCCAGGGAGCAGGCCGAGCTGATGAAGGCGCTGCGCCGTCGCTCGCCGGGCACGGCCGGGCAGCCGTCCGCCGTGGCCGCCCTCAAGGACGGGTTCCTGCACCAGGGAGGAGCCGAGGCGGACACGGGCGGTGAGCTGACACCGCAGGGGCGGGTGAGCGCGGGTGCCCGGACGGGGCTGTTCGACGAGGTGGTCGGCACCGGTTTCGTCCTGCTGAGCGCGCGGGCGCCCGGTGATCTGCTGACCGCCGGGGACAACGCCCTGCTGGCGTCACTGGGTGTGCGGACGGTGTGGGTACGGCCGGCCGGTACGGTCTGTCCCGCCGGCACGGACATGGTGGCGGACACCGGGAACGTCTATCTGCCCTACCTGTCCGGCAAGGGCGCGGTGGCCGCGCTGGTGCGGCCGGATTTCTATCTCTACGGGGCGGCGTCCGACGGGCCCGCGCTCCGGGTGCTGCTGGAGGAGATGGCGGCGCGGCTGGCCGGCTGAGGGCTGGATCCCGAGCGGGCGGGGAGAAGGCGGGGAGGGGCGGCCCACACCGGGGCTCACCTCCCCGCCCTGCCTGTTCGCGGGACGGTCAGGAGCAGGAGTGGCTGTCGCGGTGGGCCGCGATGGTGCTCTGGTGCCGGGCGGCCCACTCGGTGAGTCCGGAGAGCGAGTCGTACAGCTCCGCGGCGACGTCGGTCGCGGTGTATTCGACGCGAGGCGGGGCGGTGGGGTACACCACCCGGTCCAGCAGGCCGTCACGTTCGAGGTTGCGCAGGGTGAGGGTGAGCATCCGCCTGCTGATGCCCGGCAGCGCGCGTTCCAGCTCGGTGAAGCGGACCGGGCCCTTCATGGTGAGCAGAAGAATGCCGATGCTCCACTTGCTGCTGACGCGGTTGAGGACATCGAGGACCGTGCATGCCTCGCTGCGGGGACTGGTCACGTCCATGACGACTGTCATTCGCTGGCTCTCCATGTCATTCGCACATCGTTACATTTCTGCACCACAGTTACATCAACGCACCCGAAGTCGCATCCACCGAGGGCGTGTTCACGCCATCGGCGCGCGGCCGGGCACAGCAGACGCACCGGACCCGTCAGGCGCACCGGACACAGCGGGCACAGCGGCGCGCCCCGGCCGGCCGGCGGACCCTCAAGGGTGTCGCCGGCCGGCCGGGGCGGTGCTCAGTCGTCCTCGGGCAGCACGTTCACTCCGGTGGCCCGGTCCCTGACGAGGATCGCTCCCATCGGGCAGAGTTCAGCCGCGTCGAGCAGTTCCGCGTCAGGCCCGCTTTCCCCGTGCAGCGGCCGGGACTTGCCGCGGGTGAGTCCGAAGCGGGCGGGGAAGACACTGGCGCAGACACCGGTTCCCAGGCAGGCCGACTGGTCCACCTCGACCGTCCAGCGGGTTTCGTCCACGCGGCCTCACCACCGCACGGGCAGTGCGCGTACGCCCCTGGCGACCGATTCGTTGCGCCAGGGCACCTCCGCCGCGGGGATCTCGAGTTCGAGTCCGGGCAGGCGGGTGACCAGCGCGGTGAGTGCCAACTGGAGTTCCATCCGGGCGAGCGGCGCGCCGATGCAGTGGTGCAGTCCGTGTCCGAAGGCGACGTGCGGGTTGGACTCCCGGTGGAAGTCGAGCTGGTCGGGGTGGGGAAAGACCTCCTCGTCGCGGTTGGCGGAGGCGTAGTTGATCATGACGGCCTCGCCGGCCTTGATGAGCTGACCGCTGAGTTGAACGTCCTCCAGAGCGATCCGGGTGTTGTCCGAGGCGGGTGCGAGCGGGGCGTACCGCAGCAGTTCCTCGACCGCCTTCGGGACCAGTGCGGGCGAGGCGACGAGCTCCTCCCAGCGCTCCCGGTTCTCCAGCAGGGCGAAGACATGGCTGCTGAGCTGGTTGGCCGTCGTCTTGTGGCCCGCCGCGAGCAGGGTGATGCCGAGCATCACGAGCTCGTCCTCGCTGAGCTTGTCGTCGTCGTCCCTGGCCTGGACGAGCGCGGAGAGGAGGTCGTCCTGGGGTTCCGCGCGCCGCTTGCCGAGCAGGTCGCTCATGTACGCCATGAGTTCGTCGAGGGCGGCGGTCACCTCTTCCAGCGGGCGCTCGTCCCCGGTGGTGAGCCAGACATCGACCAGTGCCCGGAAGGTCCCCTGGTCGGAGGCCGGGACACCGAGCAGTTCGCAGATGACGGTGATCGGCAGGGGCCAGGCGACGGTCTCCGCGAGGTCCGCGGGGGCGCCGGTGGCGATCAGGGTGTCCACGAGAGAGTCGACGATCTTCTGGACACCGGGCCGCATCCGCTCGATACGCCGGTTGGTGAACGCCTTGGTGACGAGTTTGCGCAGCCGGGTGTGTTCCGGCGGGTCGAGGGCCACGATGATGGGGTCCTCGAACGCCTGGCGTGAGCGCGGTACGTCCGCGCCGATCGTGGCGGCCCTGCTGAAGCGCGGGTCGGCCATGACCGTCCTGCTGTCCTCGTAGTTGGTGGCCAGCCAGGCTTCGCCTCCGTACGGCATCCGGACTCTGACCACCGGCTGCTCTTCGCGGTACCGGGCGTACTTGGGGTGCAGGTCGAGGCGCTGGTAGGGACCGAACGGGTAGGTCTCCACCTCTTTTTCGGGGGACGTCATCGCTGGGTACCTTTCTCAGAGCGGACGGCCGGGTGCGGCCGGCGTTTCGGCCGGGTCCGGGGACCGGTCGGCGGACGGGAGGGGGGCCGGGGCCGGTCTGGTCCCGCTCCGGCCCCAGCGGCGCATGACCGGCGACTCCACACAGGCGTGCAGGAGCCAGCCGAGGAGTACGCAGGCGGCCAGGAGGAGCAGCAGGAGTCCGGTGGCGACCGGGGTGCTGTAGGTCGCCCCGCCGAGCAGTTCGAGGCGCCCGTAGAAGATCGGGATCATCTGGCTCATGTACATGCCGAAGGAGATGGTGCCGAGCCAGACCAGGAACGGATGGCGGAGCACGCTGCGCTCACCGCGGGCGTCGTGGGCGGCGACGGCGCAGATGATGACCGCGATCGGCACGACCGTGGTCAGCGAGAAGTTGTACGGGGCGGGCACCTCGACCGCCGCCGCGTAACCGGCCACCGCCAGGACCGCGATCGGCCAGGCGCTGATCCGGGGCCAGAGTCCGGCCATGACGATGCGTGCCAGCAAGATGCCCAGCACGAATTCGAACAGGCGGGACGGCGGGAAGAGATAGCCGAACCACATCTTGGTCATCGGCATCGGAGCCAGCGCGAACGACTGTCCCGCCGGAATGACGTACTGCGCCAGCAGGGCGATCACGGCGACTCCCGCGACCGCGCCGCCCGCCCACAGCCAGAGCCTGCGGTCGGCGATGCGCAGCAGCGGGCGGATGATCAGCGGGAAGAGCAGATAGAAGAGAAGCTCCGAACAGAGCGACCAGGCCGGGACGTTGACGCTGTTGTTGGTGTCGGACCGGGGACTGAACGAGTGCAGCAGGAACAGGTTCGGCAGCCAGGCGTGCACCGGGGTGTACGCGGCGGCGAACAGGATCATGGTGAGCGCCCAGGTCACCAGGTGGTTGGGGAAGATCTTGAGCAGCCGTCGGCGCCAGAAGGCGGTGACGGTGTCCTTCTCGCGCCGGGACCATGTCAGTACGAAGCCGCTCAGGACGAAGAAGAACGACACCCCGACGAATCCGGCGGGTGCGAAGATTTTCGCCATGTTGTCCGCGATCGCCTGATCCCGGTACAAGTTGATGGGCACCGACATATCGAGCGGGTTATACAGAAGTGAGGCGTGGGCGAGGAAAACCAGGAGAGCCGCGAAGAACCGCAGTCCGGTCAGTGCGGGCAGGTCGCGTCTCGGTACGGGCAGGTCGCGTCCGGGTGCGGGCAGATCGCGTCCAGGATGCCCGGCCACGGAGGCCGTCTCCTTCTCGCTCATGGCGCAGTCTTGCCCAGAGAGGTCTTGATGGCCTCGACCGCGCCTTCCATCCCGGCGGCGAACTCCTCGGCCAGCTCGTCCGGTTTGAGGTCGACGAGCCAGGCCACGCGTGACCCGCCGGCCCCCTGGGCGGGCGGCAGGATCTGCATGACCGAGTGGTGATGTATCAGCGCCCAGGGGCCTTTGCGCACGCTGTAGGACATACGGCGCAGGGGGGCGTCGACGCTGACGATGAGTTCTTCGATGATGCCGTTCTCCGCCATGTCCACGCGGCGCACGTCGCCGTCCATGGTGACCGGGCCGAGGAAACCGATGAGCTGGTTCACCTTGCCGACTTCTTCCAAAGCGGCCCAGGCCACGTCCGGTTCGGCGGCCACTGCGAATTCCCGAATAATCGATGCCATGTATTCATAATGGGTGGCCCGTCAGAGACGAACCACCCCTCATGAACCCCTATGAACGACCCCCTTAATCAGTCGGCCGAAAGGGCGGCTGCCTTGATTCGCTCCAGAAAATCGACCTCTTCGTCGATGTCGGACGCGGCCATGTTCGCGAAGAAGATCTGATCGATCCCCGTCCCGCGCAGCGAGGCGAGGTCGTCGGCTATCTGCTCCGGTGAACCTCCGAGGAAGGGGCGGTCCTTGTCGATCGGCTTGTCCGACAGCGGCACGTTGGCGCGTCCGACGACCGTCAGGACATCCGGGTCCCGGCCCTCGTCCCTGGCCCCCTCACGGAAGAGCTGGGCGGCGCCGAGCAGGGATTCCCGGGACATCGCGATCGGGTTGAGCCCGTCGGCGATGCGTGCGGCGCGCCGTATGCCGGCCGGTGTCATCGCCCCGACCAGGACCGGGATGTCCCGTACCGGCTTGGGGTTGATCTCCGACGGGGGGATGCGGTGGAAGCGCCCCTGGTAGGACACCGGGTCGGGGCCCCAGCACGCCTTCATGGCCGCCACCACCTCGTCGAGGCCCGCGCCCATGCGGCTCATCGGGACGTTGGCGGTCTCGAACTCCGGCCGCATCCAGCCCTGTCCGACCCCGGCGACGACCCGGCCGCCGCTGAACTGGTCCAGGGTGGCGAACTGGCGGGCGAGCACCACCGGCGGGTGCAGCAGGGCCGCGATGATGCTGGTGCCGAGCTTGATACGGGTGGTCCGCGCGGCGACGTGGCTCAGCGTGACCAGCGGCTCGAACACGGTGGTGTACATGTCGGGAAGCAGCGCCGGCTCGCCGCCCCCGATGGGCTCGACCGGCTCCACGGGCCGCAGCAGCCGCTCGTACGTCCACACCGAGTCGTAGCCGAGCCGTTCGGCGGTGGTGGCGATCCGGCTGATGTTCTCCGGGGTCGCGAGCGCTCCGGAGGTCGGTAAGGCGTATCCCAGTTCCATTTGCTTCCTGTCTGTCAGCGTGGGTCACAGACCCAGTTCCTGCTCTGCCAGTTCAAGGATCTCGTCGTCGGTCGCCGAGTCCAGGTCGGTTGCGGCCGCGTCGCCGTGCCGCTCCCACTGGGAGACGATGGCGCGCAGCCGCGATATCACGTGCGTACGGGTGCTGTCGTCCGCCGCTTCCGCTCCGACCGCCGTGGAGCGTTCCAGCCCGTCGAGTTCCGCCCGGAACGCCGCTCCCTCCGGTTCGGCGGCGGGTGCGAGGAGCGTTCGGAGATGCCCGGCGAGTGCCACGGGGGTGGGGAAGTCGAACACCAGGGTGGCGGGCAGCCGGGTCCCGGCGGCGGCGGAGAGCCGGTTGCGCAGGTCCACCGCCGCGAGGGAGTCGAAACCGGCGTCCTTGAACGACTGTCCCGGGACGACGCTTTCGGCGTCGGCGTGGCCGAGCGAGGCCGCGGCCGAGGTGGTGACGAGTCCCAGGACCAGCTCGCCCTGTTCGGCCGCCGTCAGTCCGGCAAGCCGCTCCGGCCAGGACGTACCGGTGGCTCCGGTGGCCGTCGCGGGGGCGGCGGCCTTCGGTGCGGGCCGTACCAGCAGGTGGTAGACGGCGGGCAGGGTGCCGTCCGCCGCGGCGGCGCGCAGGCCCTCGAAGTCGAGCCGGGCCGGCATCAGCCCGGGGGCGTCGGAGGCGAGCGCGGCGTCGAGCAGGGCCAGACCCTCGTCGGGGGAGAGCTGGGGTACGCCGTCCCTGCTCCCCAGATGGGCGGTCAGTTCGCTGGTGACTCCCCACAGTCCCCAGGCCAGCGAGGTGGCGGGCAGGCCGATCGCCCGCCGGTGCGCGGACAGACCGTCGAGGAAGGCATTGGCCGCCCCGTAGTTGGCCTGCCCGGGGTTGCCGACGACGGCGGCGGCGGAGGAGAAGAGGACGAACGCGGCGAGGTCCGCGTCGCGGGTCAGCCGGTGCAGATGCCAGGCGCCGTCCGCCTTGGGCCGCAGCACGCCCGCCAGCCGCCCGCTGTCCAGTCCGGTGAGTACGCCGTCGTCGGTCGTTCCCGCGGCGTGCACCACGGCGGTCAGCGGGTGATCGGCCGGCACGGCGGCCAGCACCCTGGCGAGTGCCGCGGGGTCGGCCGCGTCGGCGGCCTCGACCCGTACCTCGGCACCCAGCCCGGTCAGTTCGTCGACGAGCGCCGCCGCGCCGGGCGCGGCGGCACCGCGACGGCTCAGCAGCACCAGTTGGCGTACGCCGTGTCCGGTCACCAGGCGCCGCGCGACCAGGCCGCCCAGCGCGCCGGTGCCGCCGGTGATCAGGGCGGTGCCTTCCGGGTCCAGGCCGCGTCCCGTCGCCGGGGCCGCCGGCGGTGCGGCCCGGACCAGGCGCGGTACGAGGAGACGCCCGGCCCGCACCGCGCCCTGGGGTTCGCCGGAGGCGAGGACCCGGGCGGCCGATACCGTCGGCTCCCGCTCAGCGGTGTCCAGCAGCACGAAGCGGCCCGGGTTCTCCAACTGGGCGGTGCGGACCATGCCCCAGACGGCCGCGGCGGCCGGGTCGCACGCTTCGTCCTCGCCCGCCGCCGGGACCGCGCCGCTGGTACGGATCACCAGCGGTACGGTCTCCAGGGCGGGTTCGGCGAGATGGGCGACGAGCTGGTCCAGGACCCGGCCGGTCAGCCGCAGGGTGCGTTCGGGCAGCCGCTCGGCGGCGGTCGCGCCGTCGAGACCGGCCAGGTCACCGGCATCGGTCAGGCCGTCCGCACCGGCCAGGTCGAGGACGACGGCGTCCGGCAGTACGCCGCCGCCCGACGCGCCGCCCGACGCACCGCCCGACGCGCCGGTCAGCACGCCGGTCAGCGCGCCCATGTCCGGGTAGTGGACGGCCAGGGAACCGTCCGGGACGGCCCCGCTCCCGCCGAGCAGCGCCCAGCGGAGCGACGTGTCCCCTCCGGTGCCCGGCACCTCGGTCCAGCGCAGCCGGAACAGCGCCTCGTCGGTGATCGCCGTACCGCCCCGCAACTGCTCGGCGGCGACCGGCCGCAGCGTCAGGGAACCGACCGAGACGACCGGGCCGCCCCGCTCGTCCGACGCTTCGAGCAAGAAGGCGTCGGGCCCTGCCGGAGCGACCCGTACCCGCAGTTGGGCGGCGCCGGAGGCGTGCAGGGTGACCCCGCTCCAGGCGAACGGCAGCCGGATCGCTCCTTGCCCGCCGTCACCCAGCGCGCCGAAGTCCCCGGCGTGCGTGGCGGCGTCGAAGAGTGCCGGGTGCAGACCGAAGGCCGCGGCCTGCGGCAGCTCACCGTCCGGCAGGGCGACCTCGGCGAAGGTCTCCTCGCCCCGGGTCCACAGCGCCCGCAGTCCCCGGAAGGCCGGGCCGTATCCGTACCCTTCCGCGGCCTTGCGCGGGTAGAAGCCGCCGATGTCCACCGGTACGGCGCCCGTGGGCGGCCAGATGTCCTCGGCGGCGGGCGGGCGGGGTGCCTCGGCGACCAGGGTGCCGTCGGCGTGGCGGGTCCAGGGGGTGCCGGTGCCGTCGCCCGTACGGGAGTACACGCGTACCGCCCTGCCGCCGTCCCGGTCCGTGCCGCCGATCACCACCTGGACCTGGACCGAGCCCTCCTCGGGCACGGTCAGCGGTGCCTCGACGAGCAGTTCGGCGAGAGTGCCGGTGTCGGTCTCGCCCGCGGCCCGCAGCGCCATCTCGACCAGCGCCGTGCCCGGCACGACGACACGACCGGACACCCGGTGGTCGGCGAGCCAGGGATGCGACCACAGGGCCAGCGGCGCCTCGAAGACCAGCCCGCCGCCGTCCGCGACGTCCAGCCTCCCGCCCAGCAGGGGGTGGCCGAGCGGCCCGGCGGCGGAGCCCCGCGTACGGCGGGCCGCGGCCGGCCAGTAGCGCTGATGCTCGAAGGCGTACGTGGGCAGCGCCACCCGGCTCGTACCGGTACCGGCGAACACGGCGGCCCAGTCGACGGCGACACCGCGCGCGTGCAGGTTCGACACCGCCGTGAGCAGCGCGCGCACCTCGGGGCCGGTGCGGCGGAGCGCGGCGAAGCAGCGCGCGGCGGGGTCGTCGTCGGCAAGCGTCTCGCCCACCATGGCCGTCAGGACGGCGTCGGGCCCCAGTTCGAGGAAGGTCCCGGTGCCCGCCGCCCGCAGGGTGCGCACGGCGTCGGTGAAGCGGACCGGGCGGCGTACGTGCCGCGTCCAGTAGTCGGGCGAGGCGAGCGTGTCCGCGTCGAGCGGACCGCCGGTGACGGCGGAGACCACCTCGATGCGGGGCGGGTGGTACCGAAGGCCCTGCGCGACCTTCCGGAAGTCGTCCAGGACCGGTTCCACCAGAGGCGAGTGGAAGGCGTGGCTGACCCGCAGGGCACGGGTCTTCCAGCCGCGTTCCGCGCAGCTCCGGGCTATCTCGCCGACGGCTTCGGCGGCGCCGGACAGCACGACGGACCGAGGCCCGTTGATCCCCGCGATCCCCACCTGGTCCTGGCCGGCGAGCAGCGGCAGCACGTCCTCCTCGGACGCCTGTACGGAGGTCATCACCCCGCCCTCGGGCAGCGACTGGAGCAGCCGGCCGCGCGCGGCGACCAGGGCGCAGGCGTCGGCCAGGGCGAGTACGCCCGCGGCGTGGGCGGCCACCAGTTCCCCGATCGAGTGTCCCGCCAGCCGGTCGGGCCTGATCCCCCAGGCTTCCATGAGCCGGAAGAGGGCCACCTCGACGGCGAACAGCGCGGGCTGGGTGTAGGCGGTGCGATCCAGTTCTCCCAGGTCGCCGGCCAGCACCATCTCCTTCAGCGGCCGGTCGAGATGCTGGTCGAACTCGGCGCAGATCACGTCGAAGGCCGCGGCGTACACGGGGAAGGTGTCGTACAGCTCGCGGCCCATACCGGCCCGCTGGCTGCCCTGTCCGGTGAACAGGAAGGCGAGATCGCCCGGTGCGGACCGGGTGCCGCGTACGGTCGCGGGCGCTTCCTCGTCGCGGCTCAGGGCCCGCAGTCCGGCCAGGAGTTCGGCGCGGTCCGCCGCCAGAATCACCGCGGCGTGTTCCGTGTGTGCCCGGGTGGTGGCCAGCGAGTACGCCAGATCGCCCTGGCCGGGCGCGGTCTCGGACCGCAGGGCGGCGGCCAGGCGGGCGGCCTGCCCGCGCAGCGCGCCCGTGGTACGGGCGGAGACCGGGAACGGCAGGACCCCGGGAAGCGGCGCCGACGGCGCACGCCGCGGAGCGGGCGCCGGTTCGCGCGGCGCCTGTTCGAGGACCACATGGGCGTTGGTGCCGCTCACCCCGAAGGACGAGACGGCGCACCGGCGAGGCCCGTCCTCCTCGGTCCAGGGGCGGGCCTCGGTGAGCAGGGACACCTGCCCCGCGGTCCAGTCCACGTGCGGTGAGGGCGACTGGGCGTGCAGGGTCGCGGGCAGTACGCCGTGCCGCATCGCCTGCACCATCTTGATGATGCCCGCCACGCCCGCCGCGCCCTGGGTGTGGCCGATGTTGGACTTCACCGACCCCAGCCAGAGCGGCCGGTCCGCCGGGCGCTCGGTGCCGTAGGTCGCCAGCAGCGCCTGGGCCTCGATGGGGTCGCCCAGCGCGGTGCCGGTGCCGTGCGCCTCGACGGCCTGGACGTCCGCCGCCGACAGGCGCGCGTCGGCGAGCGCCTGCCGGATGACCCGCTGCTGCGCGGGTCCGTTCGGCGCGGTCAGCCCGTTGGACGCGCCGTCCTGGTTGACCGCGGACCCGCGCACCAGGGCGAGTACGTCATGGCCCAGGCGCCGGGCGTCGGAAAGCCGCTCGACGAGCAGCAGCCCGACGCCTTCCGCCCAGACGGTGCCGTCCGCGCCGTCGGCGAACGCCTTGCACCGGCCGTCGGCGGCCAGTCCGCGCTGCCGGGAGAACTCGATGAAGTTGTCCGGGGTGGCCATCACCGTGACGCCTCCGGCGAGCGCCATGGAGCACTCGCCCTGGCGCAGCGCCCGGATCGCGAGGTGCAGTGCGACCAGGGACGAGGAGCACGCCGTGTCGACGGTCAGCGCGGCGCCCTCAAGTCCCAGGACGTAGGCCACCCGTCCGGAGGCGACGCTGCCGGAGATCCCCGTCAGCCGGTACCCCTCGCTCTCGGCGGGGGCGTCCCGCAGCCGCTGGGCGTAGTCGTGGTTGATGACACCGGTGAAGACCCCGACGTCGGTGCCGCGCAGTGAGGTGGGGTCCAGGCCCGCACTCTCCAGCGTCTCCCAGGCCACTTCCAGCAGCAGCCGCTGCTGGGGGTCCATGGCCAGGGCCTCGCGCGGGGAGATGCCGAAGAACTCGGCGTCGAAGGCCGCCGCGTCCAGGAAGGCGCCGCGCCGGGCGTAGGAGGTGCCCTGATGGTCGGGGTCGGGGTGGAAGAGGGTGTCCAGGTCCCAGCCCCGGTCGGCCGGGAAATCCGAGACGGCGTCGACGCCGTCCTCGATCAGGCGCCAGAAGCGGTCCGGGCTGTCGGCGCCGGCCGGGAACCGGCAGCCCATCGCCACGATGACGATCGGGTCGTCGTCGGTGGCGGGCGTCGGGGCGTCCGGTACGGCGGGCGGCGCCGCCTCGTCCCGGTCGGTCCCGGACAGCAGGGGCCACAGGTGGCGGGCGAGTTCCGCGGGGGTGGGGTGGTCGAACACCAGGGTGGCGGGCAGCCGCAGTCCGGTGGCACCGCTCAGCCGGTTGCGCAGCTCGACGGCGGTGAGGGAGTCGAAGCCCGCTTCCTTGAAGGAGCGTTCGGCTCCGACGGAGTCGACCGTCGCGTGCCCGAGCACGAGCGCCGCCTCGCCCCGTACCAGGGCCAGGATCTCCCGTCGGGCGGCGTCCTCGGCCAGGTGGGCCAGCCGGTCCGGCAGGCCCTTGCCTCCGGCGGCGCCGGTGTGCGCCGTCCGGCGGGCGGGCCGGATCAGATCGCGCAGCAAGTCCGGTACCGGGTCGGGGCGTTGGGCGCCACCCAGTTCGAGCCCGGCCGCCAGCACGGCCGGTTCCGGGCCGCGCAGCGCGGCGTCGAAGAGGGCGAGGCCCTGCGCCGAGGTGAGGGCGCGCATGCCGCCGCGCCGGGTGCGGGACAGCGCGGAGTCGTCCAGCGCGGCGGTCATGCCGCTGGCCTGCGCCCACAGCCCCCAGGCCACCGAGACCGCCGGCAGTCCGGCGGCCCCGCGCCGCTGGGCCAGCGCGTCCAGTAACCCGTTGGCCGCCGCGTAGTTGGCCTGCCCCGGATTGCCGAGCGTGCCCGCCGCCGAGGAGAACAGCACGAAGGCCGCGAGGTCCATGTCGCGGGTCAGCTCGTCCAGGTGGAGCGCGGTGTCGGCCTTGGGCCGCAGTACGGTGTCCAGCCGCTGCGGGGTCATCGAACGCAGCACGCCGTCGTCGAGAACACCGGCCGTGTGCACCACCGCCGTCAGCGGGTGCGCGTCCGGTATCTCCGCGAGCAGTTGGGCCAGGGCCTCGCGATCGCCGGTGTCGCAGGCGGCCAGGGTCACCCTGGCTCCCTGGGCGGTGAGTTCGGCCGCCAGCGCGGTCGCTCCGTCGGCCGCCGCGCCGCGCCGGCCCGCCAGCAGGAGGTTCCGTACGCCGTGCTCGGCGAGAAGGTGACGGGCCACCAGGCCGCCGAGTACGCCGGTGCCGCCGGTGATGAGCACCGTTCCGGCCGGGTCGAGAGCCCGCGGGACGGTGAGGACCACCTTGCCGACGTGGCGGGCCTGGCTGAGGTGGCGGAACGCCTCCGGGGCCCGCCGTACGTCCCAGGCCGCCACGGGCGGCGGGCTGAGTTCGCCGGAGGCGAAGAGACCGGTCAGGGTGCGCAGCATCGACTGGATACGGTCGGGCCCGGCCTCCCGGATGTCGTACGCCTGGTAGCGCACCCCCGGATGGGATACGGCGGTGTCCCCGGGCTCCCGGATGTCGGTCTTGCCCAGCTCCAGGAACCGGCCGCCGCGCGGCAGCAGTCCGAGCGAGGTGTCGGTGAGTTCACCGGCCAGCGAGTTGAGCACGATGTCCATCCCGCGCCCGCCGGTGGCCGCGAGGAATCGCGGTCCGAACTCCGCCGTACGGGAGGACGCCAGGCGGTCGTCCGGGATGCCGCAGGAGCGCAGGGTGTCCCACTTGGCCGGGGACGCGGTGGCGTAGACCTGGGCGCCGAAGTGCCGGGCGAGCTGGACGGCGGCCAGGCCGACCCCGCCCGCCGCCGCGTTGATCAGGATCGTCTCGCCCTCGCGTACCCCGGCGAGGTCGCGCAGGCCGTAGTAGGCGGTGAGGAAGACGATGGGGACGGCCGCCGCCTGCTGATAGGACCAGCCTGCCGGGATGGGAGCGAGCATGCGGTGATCGGTGACCGCGACGGGTCCGAAGGCCCCGAAGTCGCCGATCATGCCCATGACCCGGTCGCCGGGCGCGAGAGTGGTGACGCCGGGGCCCACGTCGAGCACGACGCCCGCGGCTTCGCCGCCCAGCCCGCTCTCGCCGGGCACCACGCCCAGCGAGACCAGCACATCGCGGAAGTTGACCCCGGCGGCCCGTACACCGAGGCGCACCTGGCCCGGTTCCAGCGGGTCCAGGGCGGCCGGGTGGTCCACCAGGGCGAGATCGTTCAGCGTGCCGCCGCCGGAGGTGGTCTCCAGACGCCAGGCGCGGGAGCCGTCCGGGGCGCTCAGGGCGGGTCCCGAGGCGGCCTTCTCCAGCCGGGGCAGGAAGATCTCCGTGCCCCGTACGGCGGCCTGGGAGTGGGCGGATGCGAGGACGGCGGGCAGGACGCCGAGGGCGGCGGCACCGCCGTCGGTGTCCACCAGGACGATCCGTCCGGGGTGTTCGGACTGGGCCGACCTGACGAGGCCCCAGACCGCTCCGGAGGCCGCGTCGGTGACCTCCTGGGCGCTGTGCACCGCGACGGCGCCCCGGGTGAGCACCAGTACGCGCGCCTCGTCGGCTCCGGGCCGTGCCAGCACGTCGTTCAGACCGGCCAGCACCGCACCGGTCATGGCCCTGAGCCGCTGCGCGGGAGTGCCGGGCTCCGCACGCGCGTCGATCACGACGACGTCGGGTGCGGCGGCATCCGGCGCGGCGCTGTCCGGCGCGTCGGTGGCCGGCGCGGCGGCGTCCGGTGCGTCGGCATCCGGTGCGTCGGCATCCGGGTAGCGCGTCCAGTCCGGGTGCGCGGGTGCGGCGGAGCCCAGGTGGGCCCATGCCCCGTACTCGGCGGCGGGCAGGGTCACGGGGCTCCAGCGGGTGCGGAAGAGCATCCGCTCCCGCGGGCCGGGCGCGCGGTCCCCCGGCCCGGCCGCCGGACGCAGCACCAGTTCTCCTATGGAGGCGACCGGTTCGCCCGCCGGATCGGCGAGGCGTACGGCGGTGGCGCCGGACGGCAGCCGGGTCAGACGCACCCGCAGTTCGGCGGCGCCGGAGGCGAAGAGGGCCACGTCACGGAATTCGAAGGGCAGTTCGCGCACGCCGGGGGCGTCACCCGCGGCGGCGGCGCCGTCCTCGACGGCCGCGGCCGAGTGCAGCGCCGCGTCCAGCAGCGCCGGGTGCAGGCCGAAGCGGTCGGCGCGCGGGGTGTGCTCCTGCGGCAGCGCCACCTCGGCGTACAGGTCGTCGCCGTGCGTCCAGGCCGCGCGGAGCAGTTGGAACAGCGGCCCGTAGTCGAAGCCGGCCGCCTGCCTCAGCCGGTAGAAGTCGTCCACCGGCAGCGGCGTCGCGCCCTCGGGCGGCCACACGGTCATCCGGAAGTCGGGGGCCTGCTCCCGCCGGGCCAGGAAGCCCTCGGCGTGCAGCGTCCACGGCACCTCCCCCGGGGTGTCGGGCCGGGCGTGTACCAGGACCGGGAGGCGGCCGGAGTCGTCCGGGCCCCGGACCTCGGCCTGGACGCGCAGACCGCCCTGCTCCGGCAGGACCATCGGGGTGTGCAGGACGAGTTCGTCGACGGTGTCCGCACCCGCTTCGTCGCCGGCCCGCAGGACCAGCTCCAGCAGGGCGGTGCCGGGCACCACCGCCTCGCCGCCGACCCGGTGCCCGTCGAGCCACGGCTGGGCGGCACGGGACAGGCGGGTGGTGCACAGCGTCCCCCCGGCGCCGGGCCGGGCGACCACGGCGCCGATCAGCGGGTGTCCGCTGCCGGTGAGGCCCGCGGCCGAGACGTCGGCGCTGTCCTCGGCGGCCGACAGCCAGTAGCGGCGGTGCTGGAAGGCGTAGGTGGGCAGCGGGGCTCCGGGCACGCCCGCGTCCGCGAACAGCGCCTGCCAGCCGACCTCGATCCCCCGGGTGTGCATCTGGGCCAGCGCGGCGAGCAGGGCGTGCGGCTCCGGCCGGTCGCGGCGGAGCGCGGGCACGGCGGCCACGGAGGGATCGGCGGTCTCCTCCAGGCAGTCCTGGACCATCGCGGTCAGGACGCCGCCGGGACCCAGCTCCAGGAAGGTCCTGGCGCCTTCGGCGTGCAGGGTCCGTACCGTGTCCGCGAAGCGCACCGGACTCATCACGTGCCGCACCCAGTAGTCGGGCCGGGTGATCTCCTCGGGCGTGGCCGGCCCGCCGGTCAGTCCGGACACCAGGGGCACGGTGGGCGGTGCGTAGGTCAGCCGCTCGGCGACGGCGCGGAACTCGTCCAGCATCGGTGCCATCAGCGGCGAGTGGAAGGCGTGCGACACCCGCAGCCGCTTGACGCGGTGGCCGCGCCCGGCGAGGACGTCCGTCACCCGCTCCACGGCGTCGGCGTCGCCCGAGATCACCACGGCGCGCGGGCCGTTGACGGCGGCGAGCCCCACGCGCGCGTCCAGCAGCGGAACGACCTCCTCCTCGGCGGCCTGCACGGCCGCCATCGCGCCGCCGGTCGGCAGCGCGTTCATCAGCCGGCCCCGTGCGGCGACCAGCGCCGCCGCGTCGTCCAGCGACCAGACGCCGGCCAGGTGGGCCGCGGCCAGCTCGCCGACCGAGTGACCGGCGAGCAGGTCGGGCCGTACACCCCAGCCTTCGAGGACCCGGTGGAGAGCGACCTCGACGGCGAAGAGCGCAGGCTGGGCGAATTCGGTGGAGTCCAGCACAGCGGCGTCCGTCCCGAACACCACCGCGCGCAGCGGCCTGCTCAGATGGCGGTCCAGGGCCTCGCACACCGCGTCGAAGGCGACGGCGAAGGCGGGTATCCCCTCGTAAAGCTGACGGCCCATGTCCAGCCGCTGGCTGCCCTGCCCGGTCAGGACGAACGCGGTCCGCCCGCCCGCCGGGGTGCCCGTCACGGCGTCCGGCGACGGCCGGTCCCCGGCCAGCGCGGTGAGCGCGTCGACGGCCCGCGCACGGTCGGAGGCGACGACGACGGCGCGGTGTTCCAGCGGGGCCCGGGTGGTGGCGAGCGCGAGACCGATGTCCGCCGGGTCCAGCTCGGGGTGGTCGGCTGCGTGCGCGGCCAGCCGCGCCGCCTGGCCCCGCAGGGCCTCGGCGGTGTGGGCGGACAACGGCCACAGGACCGAGGGCAGTTGGGTGCGCTCCGGCTCCTGGGCGGGCTCGTCGGGGGCCTGTTCGAGGATGACGTGCGCGTTGGTGCCGCTGACTCCGAACGACGAGACGCCCGCCCGCCGGGGCCGGTCCACGGCGGGCCAGTCACGGTTCTCGGTGAGCAGTTCCACCGCACCGCGCGACCAGCCCACCCGGCTGGTGGGCCGGTCCAGGTGCAGGGTCCGGGGCAGCACGCCGTTGCGCAGTGCCATGACCGTCTTGATCACGCCCGCCACTCCGGCCGCCGCCTGGGCGTGGCCGATGTTGGACTTGAGCGACCCGAGCAGCAGCGGCTGTCCCTCCGGGCGGCCTTGGCCGTACGTGGCGAGCAGGGCCTCCGCCTCGATCGGGTCTCCCAGCCGGGTGCCGGTGCCGTGGGCCTCCACCGCGTCGACGTCGGCGGGCGCGAGACCGGCCTCGTCCAGCGCCTGCCGGATCACCCGTTCCTGGGCGGGTCCACTGGGAGCGGTGAGGCCGTTGGAGGCACCGTCCTGGTTCAGCGCGGAGGAACGGACCAGGGCCAGGACCGGGTGCCCGTTGCGCCGGGCGTCGGAGAGGCGTTCGAGGACGAGCAGGGCTACGCCCTCGGACCAGCTCGTTCCGTCGGCCGCCTCGGCGAACGCCTTGCTGCGTCCGTCGGCGGCCAGTCCCCGCTGCCGGGAGAATTCCACGAACGGCGACGGTTTGGACATCACGGCGACCCCGCCGGCCAGCGCCAGGGTGCACTCACCCTGCCGCAGCGAACGGGCCGCCAGGTGCAGGGCGACCAGGGAGGAGGAGCAGGCGGTGTCGACGGTGACGGCCGGGCCCTGGAGGCCCAGGGTGTAGGACACCCGCCCGGTCACCACGCTGCCGGCCGATCCGATGCCCAGGTAGCCCTCGGTCCCCTCGGGCGCCCGCCGCAGGTGCGACGAGTAGTCGTGGTACATCACGCCCGCGAACACCCCGGCTGCCTCGCCGCGCAGCGAGGTGGGGGCGATGCCCGCGTTCTCCAGCGCCTCCCAGGCGGTTTCCAGCAGCAGCCGCTGCTGGGGGTCCGTGGCGAGTGCTTCGCGAGGTGAGATGCCGAACAGGTCCGCGTCGAAGTCGGCGACCGTGTCGAGGAAGCCGCCTTCCCTGACGTACGAGGTGCCGGGTGCCGTGGGGTCGGGGTCGAAGAGTGCGTCGAGGTCCCATCCCCGGTCCGTGGGAAACGGCGAGATCGCGTCGCGGCCCTCGGCCACCAGACGCCAGAGGTCGTCGGGGGACGCGATCCCGCCGGGCAGCCGGCAGGCCATGCCGACGATGGCGATCGGTTCGTCGGGGACGGCCACCGGCCGCCTCGCGCGGGGCGGTGCGGCGGTCTCGGGCCACAGCTCGGCGCGCAGGTGGCGGCCGAGTGCGGCGGGGGTCGGGTGGTCGAAGGCGACGGTGACGGGAAGAGCGAGGCCGGTGGCGGCGGTGAGGGCGTTACGCAGGGCCACCGCGTCCAGCGAGGTGAAGCCGAGGTCCTTGAACGCCCGGTCGGTCGGCAGCGCGGAGCCGCCGGGTGACGGGCGACGCTGTGCCGTCTCGCGTGCCACCAGGTCGGTGAGGGCGGCCAGCCTGCCGGTGGCGTCGAGCCGTTCGAGTCCGGCGCGCAGCGCGGCCGTGGTGGCCGGGTCGGCAGCGCCGTCCGCTCCCGGAGCGGACGTCTCGACCAGCGCGCGCAGCAGTGGCGGTACGTCGCCGCGGCTCAGGTCGCCCGGTTCGATCCGGGTGATGGTCAGGGAGGACCGGTCCGCCGTACGGGCGGCGTCCAGGGCGGCCAGGCCCTCGCGGTCCCCCACCGGCCCGTCGGCCGGCCAGTTCACCGTCAGTCCGGGCAGTCCGGCGGCCCGCCGCGCGGCGGACAGTGCCACCAGGTACGCGGTCTCGGCCGCCTCCCCCGGTGTCCGGTCGTCCGTCGGTCCCGCGCCGGCGACCAGGAGGAGGAAGGACGAGACAGGGGTGTCCCTGGTCAGTTCGTGCAGGTGCCAGGCGCCGTCCAGTACCGAGGGCCGCAGCTCGTCGGGTGTCCCGTCGGGCGGCCCCGCGATATGCACCACCCCGGCGAGCGGGACGTCCGAGGAGGTCAGCGCGGCGGCCAGCGCCGCGCGGTCGGCCGGGTCGCAGGCGAGCAGTTCGGTGCGGGCGCCCAGCGCGACCAGCTCCGCCGCGAGCTCCGCCGCGCCCCGGTCCGCCGTACCGTGCGGGCTGAGCAGCAGGACGTCCTCGGCCTCTCCCACCGCCACCAGGTGCCGTGCGACCGTACCGGCGGCAGTTGTGTCGGCCCCGGTGACCAGCAGCCGCCCGGGGGACGGCTGCCCGGGTTCTTGCTCGCCGGGGGCGGTCCGGCTCAGCCGGGGCACCAGGACCACGCCGTTACGCAGGGCCGTGTGCGGTTCCCCCGAGGCGAGCGCGGCAGGTAGCGCGGCAGCCGAGCCCGGCTCCAGGTCGGCCAGGACCAACCGGTCCCCGTGCGCGGCGCGGCTGCCGCTCACCCAGCCCCAGAGCGCCGCCTGTCCGGCGTCCGGCTCGGTCGTGCCGCCCTCCTCGGTGACGACGGCGCCGCGGGTGGCGACGACGAGGCGCAGGGGCGAGGCGACGGGGTCGGCGTACCAGGACTCGATGTCCCCCGCGACCCGCGCGACGGCGGCGCGGGCCGTGGCGGCGTCCGCCCCGCCGGTGCCGGTCGCCGCCGTCAGCAGCAGGACCGCGTCGGGGCTCTCCCCCTCCTCGGCCAGCGCGCGGCGCAGGGCGCCGAGATCGGGGTACGTACGCACCCCGGCGGCCCCGGGTGCCAGCGCGACCGCCACCTCGTCGGCGCCGGGTCCCGCCACGCACCAGCGCGGCGCGGACGCGGACGCGGACGCGGATACAGACTCGGATACGGAAGCGGATACGGACGGGGATACGGACGGGGATACGGACGCGGACGCGCCGGGCCGCGCCTGGAGCGGGAACCAGTCGACGCCGAACAGCGCCGGGACGTGGCCGCCGCCCACCGCCCGCAGCCGGGCGGGCTGGTCGAGCAGGACATGGCGGGTGATCTTGCCGGAGGCGGTCCTGGGGATGGCCGCGATCTCGTACAGCTCCTCGGGAACCTTGAAGTACGACAGCCGTTCGCGGCACGCGGCGAGCAGCAGGTCCGGGCGCAGACCTTCGGGACCGGCCACCAGGAAGGCGACCGGGACCTCGCCGAGCACGTCGTGGGGCTTGCCCACGACGGCCGCGTCGGCGACGCCCGGAACGGTGCGCAGCACCTCCTCCACCTCGCCGGGGTGGATGTTCTCACCGCCGCGGATGATGAGTTCCTTGAGACGGCCGGTGACGGTGAAGTAGCCGGCGCTGTCCCTGCGGGCCAGGTCTCCGGTGCGGTACCAGCCGTCGCGCAGTACCTCGGCGGTGGCCTCGGGGCGGTTGTGGTAGCCCACCATGACGTTCGGGCCGCGCACCCACACCTCGCCCTCGGTCCCGTCGGGCACGTCGTGCCCGGCTTCCGGGTCGACCAGCCGGACGCTCAGGCCGGGCACCGGAAGACCGCAGGACCCTTCGACCCGGGCGCCGGTGGGCCAGTTGATGGTGATGGAGCCGCAGGTCTCGGTGGAGCCGTAGGCGTCCAGCAGCGGTGCGTGGAACACCTCCTCGAAGGACCTGCGCAGTTCGGCCGTGGTGATCGCCCCGCCCACCAGGCACATCCGCAGGTCCGGGGCCTCGAAGCCGGACTCGCGGACGGCGCGGACGAGGTAGTGGTACATCGCGGGCACCCCGCCGAGGAAGGTCGCCGACTCCTCCCTGACCGCCCTCAGGACCTCTTCGGGGGCGAACCCGTCGATGATCCGGGCGCTCGCTCCGACCGCCGTCACACCGAGCACACACACGATGTGGGCCAGGCTGTGGAACAGCGGCAGCGGCCAGACCACCCGGTCCTCGTGGGACAGGCCGGGTATCGGTACGTAGGAGGCGGCCACCGACCAGAGGCAGTTGCGCTGCGTGGACAGCACTCCCTTGGGGCGTCCGGTGGTCCCGGAGGTGTAGAGCATCCAGGCCGGCTCGTCGAGCCCCAGGTCGTCGCGGGCCGGTGACACGGGCTCGGTCCGCGTGAGCGCGGTGAACGACAGGGTGTCGCCCGGCACGTCCTGCGACAGTTCCCCGACGGCCACGACACGTAAGTCGGGCCGCTCGGCGAGGACGCCGGAGAGCCGGGCCAGGGTGGCGGTGTCGGTGAGGAGGAAACGGGCGCCGCTGTCGTCGAGCAGATAGGCGAGTTCGCTCTCGGACGCGCGCGGGTCGAACGGCACCCCGATGCCGTTGGCGCGGGTGATGGCCAGGTAGCTCTCCACCGTCTCCACCCGGTTGCCCAGGCAGATGGCCGCCCGGTCACCGGGCTGGAGGCGCAGGTCGGCGAGGTGTCCGGCCAGGCGCCGGGTGCGCTCCTCCAACTCCCGGTAGGTGACAGCGCGCCGGGCGTCCCGGAACGCGGTCTTGTCGCCGTACAGTGCTGCGTTGTCCCGCAGCAGTTCCGGCAGCGGCCGGATCAGGTCGGTGCGGAGCACGGTCACCACTTCCCTTGGTCGAGCGCTTCCGGCTCGGGCCAGTCTTGTGCCGGGGCACGGCCGCGGGCCCCCTGATCTCCCCCCTAAGCCCTCCCTGTCTTTCCTCCCCGGTGTGCCCGTGGTGGCGGGGGCGGTCGGAGGATCGCGGACATCGGGAGGTGTTCGATGACGACACAGCAGTACTGGCGGATCGACGTGCCGCTGGCGGAACGTTCGTACCAGGTGGTGATCGGCTCGGGGGTGCGGCACACACTGGCCGACGTTGTGGCCGGGCTCGGGGTACGCCGGGTGGTGGTGGTGTCGGCCCGGCCTGCCGAGTGGGTGCCCGATCCGGGGGTGCCCTTCGTGGTGGAGCCGGCCAGGGACGGCGAACCGGACAAGACGCTCGCCTCGGTGGAGCGGCTGTGCCGTCGCTTCGCCGCGTTCGGCCTGACCAGGGCCGACGCGGTGGTGGCCGTGGGCGGCGGCAGCACCACCGACATGGCCGGGCTGGCGGCGGCGCTGTACCACCGGGGCACCCCCGTGGTGCATTTGCCGACCACCCTGCTCGCGCAGGTCGACGCGAGCGTGGGCGGCAAGACGGCGGTGAATCTGCCCGACGGGAAGAATCTGGTCGGCACGTACTGGCAGCCCGCCGCCGTGCTGTGCGACACCGACTACCTCAGCACCCTGCCCCGGCGTGAACTCATCGGCGGGTACGGGGAGATCGCCCGCTGCCACTTCATCGGCGCCGGAGATCTGCGCGAGCTGGAACTCGGCGAGCAGATCGCCGCGAGCGTCCGGCTCAAGGCGTCCGTGGTGTCGCGCGACGAACGCGACTCGGGCCTGCGGCACACCCTGAACTACGGCCACACCCTGGGGCACGCGCTGGAGCGTGCCACCGATTTCGCCCTGTCGCACGGCGAGGCCGTGGCGGTGGGGACGGTGTTCGCCGGGCAACTGGCGGGCGCGCTGGGCCGGATCGGCGCGGCCAGGGTGGCCGAACACACCACCGTGGTACGGCATTACGGCCTGCCCACCGCGCTGCCGTCCGGCGTCGCCGCGCACGAGCTGATCTCGCTGATGCGCCGCGACAAGAAGGCGGAGAACGGCCTCACCTTCGTACTCGACTCGGGGAAGGGCGTCGGGCTGGTGCCGGACGTCCCGGAGGAGGTGGTGGCCGCCACGCTGGCCGCCATGCCCCGGCAGAGCCCCGCCGACATCACTCATGAGGGAGACGCACATGCCTGAGGTGCTGCTGCTGAACGGCCCCAATCTGTCCACTCTGGGCCGCCGTCAGCCCGAGATCTACGGCACGGACACGCTGGCGGACATCGAGAAGGCGGTCTCCGAGGAGATCGCGGTACGGGGGTGGGGGCTGACGGCCGTGCAGAGCGAGAGCGAGGCGGATCTGATCCTCGCGCTCCAGGACGCGTACGGCACCGTCGGCGCGATCATCAATCCGGGCGCCCTGATGATCGCCGGCTGGAGTCTGCGGGACGCGCTGGCCAGTTATCCGCGCCCCTGGATCGAAGTGCATCTGTCCAACGTCTGGGCCAGGGAGAGCTTCCGGCACGAGTCGGTGATCTCCCCGCTGGCCTCGGGTGTCATCGCGGGCCTCGGCGCGTACGGCTACCGACTGGCGGCACGCGCGCTGACGCGGCGGGTCGAGGACTGACGGCGAGTCAAGGACTGACGGCGGGCGCCGGCCACAGGGGGACCGACCGCGGGGGGGGGCTGACGCGGCACCGGTGTACGGCCGGCCGCGTCAGGCCACCCGTACCGGGCCGTCGTTGCCCGGCGCGTACGTGCCAGCCGTACGTCTCAGCCGTACGTCTCAGGCTCCGGCGGCCAGCAGCAGCGCGCCCCGCAGCGACGACAACGCGCCCAGCGCCGCCGGCCGGACCGGCGGTGCCGGGTGACCCGGGCGGGACATCGCGGCGGTCATGGCGGCGACGGTGGGCAGCAGGCCGGGCACAGCGGCGGCGCCGCCGCCGATCAGCACGGCCTCGGGCCGCAGCACCTCGGCGAGCGACACCGCGACCGTGGCCAGCGCCGCGCACCCGCGGTCCCTGGCCTCCGTGGCCCAGGGTTCCGCCCGTTCAAGACCCTCGCGCAGGTCTTCGGCGCCCACCGCCCTGCCGCGCAGCTCGGCGGCGGTACGCAGCATGGCGGGGCCGGAGGCCAGGGCCTGCACGCAGCCCCGGCGGCCGCAGTCGCAGCGCGGTCCCGAGCGGTCCACCACGACATGTCCGACCTCGGCCGAGCCACGCCCCGGACGCGGCTGGGGGCGCCCGTCGAGGACGACCCCGCCGCCGACACCCGTCCCCACGCCGAGGTAGAGCAGGTCGCGGTAACCGCCTTCGGCGGCTTCCGCGAGGGCCGCGAGATCACCGTCGTCCTGGCAGAACACCCTGGTGTCCGGGATCAGTTCACGCAGCCGGGCGCCGAGGTCGAGCCCGGTCCAGGACGGCCGGTTGGGCCAGGAGAGCACCTGTCCGGCCGGACCGAGTGTGGCGGGGACGGCGACACCGGCCGCCTCGACGGGCCCGGACCAGGCGTCGAGAAGACGGCGCAGATGGCTGCCGAGGGCGGCCAGATCCTGGTTCGGATCGCCCGGCGGGGGCCACCGGAAGGTGCTTTCGGCCGGATCCGCCCCGGTGCCCTCCAGGCGCATCGCGACCTTTGTCCCGCCCACGTCTATACCCAAGTAGGTTGGCACACAACGACTTTACCGCCCGGTCGGCCCGCACCTGGGCGTCGCGCGAGCACCGTCCGCCCCGGCCGCACCGGAGCGGCCGCCCGGGGCCTTAGTGGGGCCTTAGCGGGGACCGGCAGAATCCCCTTGACCACGCTCCCGTTCCATCGGAAGATCCCCGGACCGCACCCGCACCCGCACTCACCACCACACCCGCACCGAACCGCAACCGCGACCTCAACCGCTACCCCGCACCCGCACCCGCACCCGTCCCACCGGAAGATCCCGGCAGCCGTTCTCCCCAGGCGACCGGAGACCGCTCGTAAGGATCTTCACATCAGCGTCGTCCGCAGCGCAGCGCGGCACGACTGGCCGGATCGAGACATATGCCCGTGCGCTTCAACCTGTTGGGTCCGCTGGAGATGCTGGACGACGACGGCCCCGTGGCCCTGGGCGGCATCCGCCAGCGGGCGACGCTGGGCTTCCTTCTGCTGCACGCCAACAAGACGGTGGCGACCAGCCGGCTGATGAACGCGGTGTGGGGCGACCAGCCACCGGCCACGGCCCGCAAGGTGTTACAGAACGCGGTGGCCGCCCTGCGCCGGACACTGGCGACGGCGGCCACCGAGCACGAGGTGACCCTGGAGACCAGCGCCCCCGGATACGTCCTGAGGGTGCCGACCGACTGTGTCGACTGGTACCGGCACCAGGCGCTGGTCGAGCTGGGCCGGGCCGAACTGGCCGCGGGCAAAGTGGAGTCGGGGGTCGGCCGGCTGCGCGAGGCGCTCGGTCTGTGGCGTGGCCCGGTACTGGCCGACCTCGCCGAGTCGGGGGTGCGGTGGCCCGAGCTGTCGGTCATCCGGGGCGCCAGGCTCGGCGTGCTGGAGGAGCGGGTCGAGGCCGAACTGGCCGCGGGACTGCACCAGCAGGTCGTCGGCGAACTGGCCGCCGAGGCGGAAGCCGAACCGACCAGGGAGAGACTGTGCGGCCAGCTCATGCTGGCGCTCTACCGCTGCGGGCGGCACGCGGACGCGCTGACCGTGTACCGGCGGACCCGTCAGTGCCTCGTGGAGGATCTGGGGCTGGATCCCGGCCATGAGTTACAGCAGTTGGAACAGGCGATCCTGAACCATGAGGAGGCCCTGCTCCTGCCGGGTGCGCAGGCCGGCCCGGAGGCGGTCCCGGCCGGGGCGCCGGCCGACCGGCCCGCACCCCGTACCGGACCGTCCAGGGCCGGCGGGCCGCGCGCCGTCGAGTCCAAGGAGAACAAGCTGGTGAGCGTCCTGATGACGCGGGCCGAGCTGGACCCCCTGCACGAGTCGGCGGACGATGCCGAGTGCGTCGCCGATGTCCTGCGCACCGTTGACGCGATCGTGCACGAGGAAGTACGCCGCCACGGTGGTTACGTCCACGGCGCCATCGGCTCGGTGCGGATGGCGCTCTTCGGCGTACCGCACACCCATGAGGACGACGCGGAGAGCGCCGTACGCGCCGCGCTGGCCATCCGTGAGCGTACGGCCGCGCTGGCCTCCCTCGACGCCACGGCGGTCCAGCTCGACACGGCGGCGGCGGTCACCACGGGCCAGGCCCTGGTGGCGGTGTACCGCGCGGACGGGCGGACGGAGCTGACCGAGCTGACCGGCAGCGTGCTCGACCAGTGCCAGCAGACGCTCGCCTTCGTGCCGCCCGGCACCGTCCGGATCTGCGAGATCACCCTCCGGGCGAGCCGTCACGCCTTCACCTGCTTTCCCGCCCTGGACCAGCTCGGCGGCGGGCATGTGACCGCGGCCCGTCCCGAGGAGAGCACCCCGGCGGCGCCCGCCCCCTTCTTCGGACGGACCAGGGAACTGGACGTACTGCGCGGCCTGATGGCTGACGTACATCTGCGCCAGCGCGGTCACCTGGTGACCGTCTTCGGCGAACCCGGCATCGGCAGAAGCCGGTTGACGGACGAGTTCGAGCGGGTTCTCCCGTCCTGCCCGGGGCTGCCCCGCCATGTGCTCGGCCGGGTGGCCTCGTACGACGTGGGGGAAGGGCACGGGACACTGCGGCAACTCGTCCGGTCCTTCGCCGGCATCGGGCCGGGCGACGTCCCCTCGACCGCGCTGGACAAACTGGCCCTCGCGGTGGAACGGCTGAATCTGGGCCGCCCGACGTCGAAGTGGCTGCTGACCGAGCTGACCAAGCTCGCCGCTCCTGAGGAGCACGCGGTCCGGGCACCGTACGCGGGCCAGGCACTGACCGCGCTGCGGCACACCCTGGAGGAGGCGGCGGCGCAGCGGCCCCTCGTGGTGATCGTCGAGGACGTGCACCGGGCCCACGACCAACTGCTCGACTTCATCGAGGAGTTGGTCGGCCCCGACGCGGCGCCGATGCTGGTGGTCGCCACCACCCGGCCCGAGCTGCGATTGCGCCGGCCGCGCTGGGGCGGGGGAACTCCCAAGTCCTCCACCATCACTCTTGAGCCCCTCGACGACGGTGCCGCGGACAGCCTGTTCGAGGCGCTGCTCCGGGTGCCCCGTACGTCGTCGGTCACCGGCGGCGAGAGCCGGATACCCGCGATCGGCCGGAGCGAGCTGCGCCGGTGCGTCGGCGGCAACCCGCGGTTCGCCGTGGAGTACGCCCGGCTGCTGCAGTCCGGGGTGCCGGTGCTCTGGGACCGCGCGGCGCCCGGCCTGAGCACCTGGCGCCGCTTCTCCGGTGTGGGCGGTCCGGCCCTGCCGATCCCGCAGCAGGTGCACAGCGTCATCGCCGCCCGGCTGGACAGCCTCCCCGCCGCCGAGAAGGCGGTGCTGCACGACATGGCCGTCTTCGGCATCGGGGTGACGGCGGAGGTGATCGCCGCCATGGGTGAGCGGGGCACGGACGAGGCCAACCACTGTCTGGCGCAGCTCGAACGGCGCGATCTGGTACGGCGGCGGCCGGGGCGGGGGGCCACGGTGGCCACCGAGTACACCTTCCCGCACCCGCTGATCGGAGCGGTGGCCTACGCCCAGATCCCGCTGTCGTCCCGGGTGGCCCGGCACCACCGGGCCGCCGCCTGGCTGATCGAGCAGGGGGCAACCCATCGCGGACCGCCGCCGCTGTCCCAGCTTCCGCGGGTGACTGCGCAGCCGCCGCCGGCCGGGGAGGTGGCGCCCGCCGGGGAGGAACCTGCCCGTCAGGTGCCCGCCGAGGACGCACCGGTGACCCCGGACCGACCCCCCGCCGGGGAGGCGCACACAACAGACGGCAACGGGAAGCCCACTCTCCGGTAACCGGCTCCACGCGGCACAGGTTGGCGCGAAACCGCCCGGCCCACACACCCGCACCACGCCGCTGAACGCGACGAACACCGTCTCTGACCTCTGTACCAGGCTGCTTCTGGATCGGCCGGTTTCATATGGGGCGCACGGCCGCCGCACCACGCTTCCGCCCGGACCACCGTCCCGGTTTCGGGGCAGTCCCCGGAGGGTTGCCGTCCGGTCGACGGATCGTCACCGGCCGATGTTAGCTTGCGACGCGTCTGTCGCACTGCCACCGCTTCACAGCAGGACCGACGCTAGGGGGAAGAGGTCCGTGGAACTGATAGAACGTCAGGACCAGATAGCTTTACTGGAGGATTTGGCCTTACGGTGCACGACCGGGCAAGGACAGGTGGCCCTGCTCTGCGGGGCCCCGGCCACCGGGCGCACCACTCTTCTGAAGTCTTTCGCCCGCAGCCAGATGGAGCGCGGAGCCCTGGTGCTCAGCGCCTCCTGCGCCCCGTCCGAGGACAGCCTGTTCCTCGGAGTGGTCAGCCAGTTACTGTACGCCGCCCCGCTGCCTGATCCGCACGGGGCGGCGATCGACCGGCTGCTCGAACAGGCGGCGGGCGGGGGGACGGCCGGGGCGGAGAGGCAGCGGCTCTACCACGATCTGTGCCTGCGGCTGCGGGCGATCGCGACCGGCCGGCCGCTGCTGATCACGGTCGACGATGTCGGCCACGCCGACCCGCAGTCGCTCGACTTCCTGCAACAGTTGGTGCGGCGCGGCAGCGCCGACCGGATCATGGTCACGGTCACCGACAACGGCGAGCGCCCGGACGTCACCGCCCCGCTCCTGGCGGAGTTGCAGCGCCAGCAGCACATGCGCCACATCCTCGTGTCACCGCTCAGCCCGGGGGGCGCGTACGAGCTGGTGGCGCGCAGGTTCGGCCCGGAGGCGGCGGGGCCGCTGGCCACCGAGCTGTACGCGGCCAGCGGGGGCAACCCCCTGCTGTTGTCCGCGCTGATCGACGACCGGGCGGCCCAGCAGGACACCAACCACTACGAACTCGCGGTACTGGGGCTGCTTCAGGACCGCGATCCGGTGGTGCTGGAGGTCGCGCGGGGCATCGCCGTGCTCGGCGACGAGGGGGCGGCGCTGGATGTCGCCCGGCTGCTGGACATCGATCCGCAGGCCGTGGACTGCGCCCGGCGCAAGCTCACTTCGGCCGGGCTGCTGCGGGACCGGGGGTTCCGGCAGGCGTCCGCGCGGGCCGCGGTGGTGGAACGGATCCCGGACGAGGTCAGGGCCGCTCTGCACCGGCGGGCCGCCGAACTGCTCTTCGAGAGCGGCGGCGCGCCGGCCACCGTGGCGTTCCATCTGCTCAGCGCCGGTACGCCGCCGCCCGCCTGGGGCCTGCCCTGCCTGCTGGAGGCCGCCGAACACGAGCTGCGCGCCCAGGACTTGGTGCGGGGCTCGGAATATCTGGAACTGGCGCTGACGGGGCCGGCCGAGCCGGACGCGGCGGCGTCGATCCGGGCCCGGCTCACCCACACCGAGTGGATGGTCAACCCGTTGAGAGCGGGCCGTCATCTGCCGGCGCTGACCGACACGCTGCGGGCCGGGGACCTGACGTTGCGGGAAGGGCTCAACCTCATCCGGCATCTGCTCTGGCACGGGCGGACGCAGGAGGGCGGACAACTGCTGGACATCGTGCGGGCCGGGGCCGGGGAGTCGCCCGCGACCGCCGATGAACTGCGTGACGTCGAACAGTGGCTGGCGTTCACCCAGCCGCCGCTGGCCCGCCGCAACTACCTGCCGGTGGCCCGCGCCGACGACGGAAGAACCGTCACCCCGCTGGCCGACCCGTGGCTGCGGACAGCCGCCGTGATGGCGGGACAGCTTTCCCGGGGACAGACCGAGGCGGCGGTCGTACGGGCCAAGGAGACCCTGCGCGATCTGCACCTGGGCCGTCACACCTGCTGGGTCGACGAGGCTGCCCTGATGGCGTTCCGGACCCTGCTGGTGGCCGACCGGCACCGTACCGCGCTGGAGTGGTGCGAGCGGCTGCTCGGCAGGGAGGCGGGCGGACGGACACTGGCCTGGCGGGCGTTGATGTTCTTCGTGCGCTCCGAGGTGGCGATGGCCAGGGGGGACCTGCCGGGAGCGGCCCAGTACGCACAGGAGGCGCTGACCGAGCTGAATGTCCGGGCCTGGGGCGTGGCGGCCGGGCTGCCGCTGGGCAATCTCATCCTGGCCAACGCCCGTCTCGGCCGCTTCGAGGAGGCGGGGGCCCTGCTCGCGCAGCCGGTTCCCGACACCATGTTCCAGACGTCCTACGGGGTGCACTACCTCTACGCGCGTGGCCAGTTGCATCTGGCCACCCGGCACTACCACGCGGCGCTCGCGGACTTCCTGTCCTGCGGCGACCTGGTGCGCGGCTGGGGCCTCGACCCCGCGGGGCTGGTGCAGTGGCGCACCGGAGCGGCGGAGGCGTGGCTGGGTCTGGGCAACAAGGACCAGATGCGGCAGCAGGTCGGCAACCAATTGACCTGGCAGGGCAGCGGGAGCGCGCGCGGCCGGGCGCTGGCGCTGCGGCTGACGGCGTCGGCCGGCCCGGTCGGGCGGCGGCCCCAGTTGCTGCTGGAGTCGCTGGAACTGCTGGAGAAGTGCGGCGACCGGTTCGAGCAGGCGCGCACCCTGGCCAAACTGAGCGGCGCCTACCACCGTCTGGACGAGAACCGCAGGGCGCGGATGGTGTTCCGCAGGGCGCTGCACCTGGCGCAGGGGTGCCAGGCGGAGCCGCTCACCCGGGAACTGCTGTCGGTGAGCAGTGAGTTGGGGGAGGCGCTCGCCGCCTCGGGGGACGCCGTGAAGCTGGCGGTGCTCACCGGCAGCGAGCGCCGGGTCGCGGCACTCGCCGCGATGGGCTACACCAACCGGGAGATCGCGACCAAGCTGTACATCACGGCGAGCACGGTGGAGCAGCATCTGACGCGGGTCTACCGGAAGTTGGAGATCACGCACCGCAAGGAACTGCCGAGCGACCTCAACTGGCGGCATGACGCCGCGAGTTGATGTCACCGCGCGGGTCACCGGCCAGGGGCTCTTGGCCGGCGGCCCGCGCGGTGCCGCCCGGGGTGTGCCGACAGGTCTCCACGGCCGTGCGGGCCGTGGTCGAGAAGCGGCGCCGTCCGCCCGCCCGCGGGCCGGGCAGGAGGGGCGCGAACACCCGAGAGTGGCCGGGCGGTTCGTAGAAGCGGCCGGGCGGTTCGTAAGGGTGGCCCGGCGGTTCGGCGTACGTGCCGTTCCGCGTACGTGCCGTTCCGCGTACGTGCCGTTCGGCGTACGTGCCGTTCCGCGCGACCTCGCCCGCCTCCTCCCCCTGGTGCAGGGATAGGGGCGGTGTGGGGTACCCCGGGGTGCCCGGGGGCCGCGAGGATGGCGGAGTGGTCGTGATCAGCCATCCCTGGAGGGACCGTCCCGATGCCGGAACATATACCGATGGTTACCGGCGGGCCGTATCCGCGGACACTGGAGGCCGGCCGGCTCATGTCCGACGCGCTGGCCAGGCCCGCGGCACAGCAGCCCGTCTGGCCCGATCCGGATGCGCTGCGCACCGCCCTGGGGGTGCTCAGGACCGCTCCTCCCCTGGTGACCGCCGCCGAGACGGACCGGCTGCGCGGGCGGCTGGCCTCGGTGGCGCGGGGCGAAGCCCTGCTGCTCCAGTCCGGTGACTGCGCGGAGACCTTCGCGGGAAACACCGAGTCCCATCTCAACGCCACGCTGCGGTGTCTGCTCCAGATGGCCGGGGTGCTGGAGCGGCACGGCGGGCTCCCGGTCGTCACGGTGGGGCGGGTGGCCGGTCAGTACGCGAAGCCGCGCTCCTCCCCGACCGACGCCCTGGGGCTGCCCGCCTACCGGGGCGACATCGTCAACTCCTTCGAGCCCGACCCGGCCGCGCGGACCGCCGACCCTCAGCGCATGGTGCTGGCGCACGCGCAAGCGGCCCTGGCGATGAACCATGTGCGCGCCCTGGGCCGCAGCGGCGAGGAGGTCTTCTCCAGCCATGAAGCGATGCTGCTGGACTACGAACAGGCCCTGCTGCGGGCGGGCGTCGACTCGGGCGCGGGTCCCCTCTACAGCGGTTCGGCACACTTCCTGTGGATCGGCGAGCGCACCCGGCAACTCGACGGCGCGCACATCGGCTTCGCGGAACTGCTGGCCAATCCGGTCGGGCTGAAGGTCGGTCCGGGCACGACTCCCGGGGAGGTGGTGGAGTACGCGCGCCGGCTCGACCCGGACCGCACACCCGGCCGCCTCACCCTGATCTCCCGCATGGGCCGGCGCCACGTCAGAGAGGTACTGCCCGCGCTGGTGGAGGCCGTACGCGCGGCGGGGCACCCGGTGGTCTGGAGCTGCGATCCCATGCACGGCAACACCCGTGAGTCGCCGAGCGGATACAAGACCCGGCTGCTGGCGGACGTGCTGGACGAGATCAAGGGCTTCTTCGAGGTGCACGAACGGCTCGGCACCCATCCGGGCGGGCTGCATCTGGAGGCGACCGGCGAGGACGTCACGGAGTGCCTCGACGGCGCGTCCGCGCAGGACGACGCGCCGCTCGTCGCCCGGTACGACACCCTCTGCGATCCGCGCCTGAACGGCCAACAGGCCCAGGTGGTCGCCGAGTTCGC
The DNA here is from genome assembly GCF_045040295.1 of Streptomyces sp. NBC_01506. Lineage (NCBI taxonomy): Bacteria > Bacillati > Actinomycetota > Actinomycetes > Kitasatosporales > Streptomycetaceae > Streptomyces > Streptomyces sp. NBC_01506. The sequence continues at coordinate 2,063,161 of NZ_CP109422.1, forward strand.
CGCCGATCTCGTCCGCCGCCACCACCGCCGTCACCACCGCCAGGGAAGGAATCACCGTGCCGAAGCGGCCCATCAGTGGGACGACTCGTCTGTACGCCGTTCTGGGTGACCCGGTCGCCCAGGTGAAGGCGCCGGGCCTGCTGAATCCGCTCTTCGACCGGCTCGGCCTGGACGCCGTACTGGTCCCGGTGCACACCCGCCCGGAGAATCTGGCCGACACGGTACGGGGGCTGCGCTGCGTCGAGAATCTGCACGGCCTGCTGTTCACCGTCCCGCACAAGGCCGCCGCCCGCGCACTGGCCGACACGGTGAGCGCCACGGTGGCCGTGACCGGCACCGCCAACGCCATGCGCCGGGAACCGGACGGCGGCTGGCACGCCGACAACTTCGACGGTTCGGGCTTCGTACGCGGACTGTGCGAGGCCGGGCACCGGCCCGCGGGCCGGCGGGTGTCCCTGATCGGCGCGGGGGGCGCGGGCAGTGCCATCGCGGTGGGGCTGCTCACCGCCGGAGTGAAGCGGCTGTCCGTGTACGACCCGGACACCCCCCGGCTCTCGGCGCTGCTCGCCCAACTGGAGCGGCACTGGCCGGGCCGCTCGGCCGCCACCACGCCACAGGCCCTGGAGGATGCCGAGATCGTCGTCAACGCGACCCCGCTGGGCATGCGTCCGCAGGACCCGCTGCCGCTGTCCCCGGCACGGCTGGCACCGTCCTGCGTGGTCGCGGACATCATCATGAAGCCGCACGAGACGGCGCTGCTCCGCGCGGCGGCGGCCCAGGGGCACGAGGTGCACCACGGCATTCACATGCTGGAGCAACAGATCGACTCCTACCGGGAGTTCTTCGGCCTGCGACCAGTGATCTGACCCAGGCCCACCCGCCCGGCCGAAGCACGCGACACGACATCCGCGCCTGCCCACCGGGCGGGTGTGTGCGGCACGACCTGACTTCCACCCATCACGACACGTGAGGACTCCGGCATGAACAGCGACTGGCAATCCGTCCGTCTGATCGGCGAACCGGACTTACCGGCCGACCCGCACCCGGTGCCGGGCACCGCCGAGCTGTTGCTGCGGGGCGACAGCGATGTCATCGACGCCCTGGAACGGCGGCTGCGCGCCGATTCGGCCGGTCTCGGGGTCCTGCTGGACCCGGCGCGCCCCGGCCACCCCGACGGCGACACCGCGCACCGCCTGTCGGCCATCGGCGCGAAGCTGGCCGCGTCGGTACCGGGCGTCGGACAGCTCGCACGGGCCGAGCAGACGTCAACAGCCGCCGGACATCTGCGCGTGCTGACCGGGCTGCTGCCGGGCGGGCAGCGGGGACCGTTCCTCTTCCAGTGCTGGCAGTACTGGAGCCGGCCGTTCACCCCGGCCGTACGGACCGAACTCGGCGCGGCGGCGGACCGGATCGCGGCGGGTGACCCGGTCACCGGTGACGCGGCGCGGACGGCCTGGTCCACGTACGCGCAGGCGCTGCGGACGCTGATGGAGCGGAACACGGCCGAGGGCTGCCCCGTGCGCCCCTTCGAGTGGTTCGAGCACGCCCGGCGGGTGCACCGGATACTCGGTGTCACGCCCGAGGCGCAGGCGTGCGCCGCGCTGGCGCTGCGCCGCGCCCAGGTATCGCCCTGACCGGGCCAAGGGCTGTCCCATATCCGAATGCGATAACCGAATACGGCGCGCGGGACCGACCGGCACATTCCGGAATACCGAAAAGAATGCCCCCATTAGGTGTTCCCTGACGCGGACAATTCCACGGCCCCACCGTGCCACGCCCCACCGACGTGCCACGCCCCACCGACAGCCGTGCCGCACCCGGCCGAAGGACCCACCGCGCGGCCCCCGGAAGCGACCCACTCCCCGCGTTCCAGGATTCCGGCGCACCCTTTTACGATTTCATCTACTGGGGGGTAATAGGGGTCCCCTTAGGGGAATGACGGAATAATCGGCCACAGGTAATGTCTCCGGTAATTAAGCTTCCGGAGAAAGGTTATGACAATGACCGATTCCCCCGAGGGACTCGACTTCCCCGCGTGGCCGCAGTACGGCGACGAGGAGCGCACCGGACTGATCCGCGCGCTGGAGCAGGGGCAGTGGTGGCGGATGGGCGGAAGCGAGGTCGACACCTTCGAGGAGGAGTTCGCCCGCTTCCACGGTGCCCCCCGCGCGCTGGCGGTGACCAACGGCACGCACGCCCTCGAACTGGCCCTGGAGGTGCTGGGGGTGAAAGCCGGCGACGAGGTGATCGTGCCCGCTTTCACCTTCATCTCGTCCTCGCAGGCGGCGCAGCGGCTCGGAGCGGTCGCGATCCCCGTGGACGTCGACCTCGACACGTACAACATCGACCCGGTCGCGGCCGAACGCGCCGTGACGGACCGCACCCGCGCCATCATGCCGGTGCACATGGGCGGCCTGGTCGCCGACATGGACGCGCTCGGCAAGCTCTCGGCCGACTCCCACGTCCCGCTCATCCAGGACGCCGCGCACGCCCACGGCGCCAGGTGGCGGGGCAGCAGGATCGGCGAGCTGGGCAGCGTCGCCGCGCTCAGCTTCCAGAACGGCAAGCTCATGACGGCCGGTGAGGGCGGGGCGGTGCTCTTCCCCGACACCGAGTCCTACGAACTCGGCTTCCTGCGGCACAGTTGCGGTCGCCCGCGGGCCGACCGCACCTACCGGCACCGCACTTCGGGCTCCAACTTCCGCCTGAACGAGTTCTCGGCGAGTGTGCTGCGGGCTCAACTGGCCCGCCTGGACAGCCAGATCGACACCCGTGAGCAGCGCTGGCCCCTGCTGTCCGGTCTGCTGGACGCGATACCCCGCGTCGTGCCGCAGCGTCTCGACGACCGGTGCGAGCGCAATCCGCACTACATGGCGATGTTCCGGGTCGAGGGACTTACCGAGGAGGGCCGTAACGCCCTGGTGGACGAGCTGATCGGGCGGGGCCTGCCCGCGTTCGCCGCCTTCCGCGCCGTCTATCGCACCGACGCCTTCTGGGAGCACTCCGCACCCGCGGAGACCGTCGAGCAGATCGCCGCGCGCTGCCCCGCCTCGGAGACCATCAACGCCGAGGGGATCTGGCTGCACCACCGCACCCTTCTCGGCACCGAGGACCAGATGCACCGCATCGCCGAGATCGTGAGCGACACCGTGGCCGCGCTGTGAACGCACCCGGTCCGGTCCGGGTCGCCGTGGTGGGACTCGGCTGGGCGGCCCGGGAGATCTGGCTCCGGCGCCTGCACGACCACCCCGCCTTCGAGGTGGTGGCGGTGATCGACCCCAACGCGGCGGCCCGGGGCGCGGCCCGGGTCAGATATCCCGGTATCGCGGTGCTCGGCACCGCCGGTGAGCTCGACCCGTCGACGTTGGATCTCGCCGTCGTCGCCGTCCCCAACCACCTGCACGGGGAGGTCGCCGAGGGGCTGTTGAAGCATGGCCTGGCGGTCTTCGTGGAGAAGCCCGTCTGTCTCACCTCGGCGGAGGCACGGCGTCTCGCCGAGGCGGAGCGCGCGGGCGGCGGAGTGCTGCTGGCGGGCAGCGCGGCCCGTCTGCGCGCCGACGTACGGGCCCTGTACGCGGCGGTACGTGACATAGGGCCCATCCGGCACATCGAGGCGTCGTGGGTGCGGGCCCGCGGCGTGCCCGCGGCCGGTGGCTGGTTCACCCACCGCGAACTCGCGGGCGGAGGAGCCCTGCTGGACCTGGGCTGGCACCTGTTCGACGTCGCGGCACCGCTACTGGGGCCCGCCACCTTCGACCAGGTGGCGGGCGCCTTCTCGGCCGACTTCGTCGCGAGCGGGGAGGCCGCCGCCGGCTGGCGCCAGGACGGCGCCACGGGGGACGGCGCGGTGGACGTGGAGGACACCGCGCGCGCCTTCCTGGTGACCCACGACCAGGTGTCGGTCGCGCTGCGCACGAGCTGGGCCTCGCACGAACCCTTCGACGTCACCTCCTTCGTCATCGAGGGCAGGAGCGGCAAGGCGGCCCTGCGCTGCACCTTCGGATTCAGCCCACAGCGCGAGGGCTCCTCCCGACTGGTCGTGACGCGTTACGGGGAGGCGGTCACTCAGCCGCTCCCCGAGGAGCCCATCGGCGTCGAGTACGACCGGCAGCTCGACGACCTGCTCACCCGGCTCCGCGATCCGGCCGGCCGGGGCGCGGCGGCCGAGGAAACCCTCCGCACCATCCACGTCATCGAGCACCTGTACGCCTCGGCGCGCCCGTCGACGTCCGTGCGATGGGCGGGCACGGCGGACGTGGTCCGGCGGTAACCCCGCTCAGCGATCATCACGAGGAGAGACATGACCATGCGTTCCCTGACGGGCATACCGCGCCACGTCATCTTCGACATGGACGGGGTGCTGGTCGACAGCTTCCCCGTGATGCGCGAGGCGTTCGCCGTGGCCTACCGGGAGACGGTCGGCGACGGCCCGGCGCCTTTCCCGGAGTACACCCGCCATCTGGGCCGCTATTTCCCGGACATCATGCGGATCATGGGTCTGCCGCTCGCCCTCCAGGAACCCTTCGTACGGGAGAGTTACCGGCTGGAAGGACAGGTCCCGCTCTTCGACGGGGTGCGCGAGCTGCTGACCGAGCTGAACCGCCGCGGGGTGGGGCTCGCCGTCGCCACCGGCAAGAGCGGTGAGCGCGCGAGGTCACTGCTCCGGCGCCTGGACGCGCTGCACCACTTCGCCCATGTGATCGGCTCGGACGAGGTGGCCCGCGCCAAGCCCGCCCCGGACATCGTGCTCCGCGCCATGACCCTGCTCGGCGCCAAGCCGGACGACACCGTCATGGTGGGCGACGCCGTGACCGACCTGGCCAGCGCGCGCGACGCGGGTATCGCCGGGATCGCCGCGGTATGGGCGGACACCGACGAACCGGCGCTCCTGGCGATGCGCCCCGCCGCCGTACTGCGCACCCCGGGCGAACTGCTGGCCCTGCTCGGACAACCCGCCGCCCGCTGACCCACGGGAGCCCCGGCGCCATGGCGGCGGCGGGGCTCCCGTGTGCGGGCCGGGGCGAGACGGGCCTGCCGAGGGCCGGCGGGACATGTGGACCGGGCCCCGAAGTCCTGGCTCAGACACCAGGGGACAACTAACCCGCTGGTAGCTCGCTGGGCTTGGTCGCTCGTCGTAGAGCCGCTGGGCGAGCGCAGCCCGGTCCGCGGTCAGCCTCGGGCGACGCCCGCCGATCCGGCCGCGGGCCCGCGCGCTCGATGCCGCGCACGCGCAGGTCGGCGCCGAGGGTCACCAGGTGCAGCACGGAGCGGGAGAGCCGGTCGAGCCGATCGACGTTGGTTTCCGGCTCGAGTTGCCGACACTCCGGAGTCGGGTGGCGGGCAGACGTCGTCGGCCGGGACGGCGGGGGCATTCCGGCTGCTCAGCCATGCCGACCGACCCTGGTGATGAGTTTTCGCGACCGCGCCCGTCACATGTATGACCGGACAGGGTGAGACGGAAGGATGACGTGATGAGCGTAAACACCATGCTGGAGGACCTGGGTATGAGCGGGCTGGGTACGCGCGGGCTGGGCGAGGTTGACGAGTCAGGGTTTTCCGGGCTGGCCGAGCGGCACCGGCGGGAGCTGCACGTGCACTGCTACCGGATGCTCGGGTCGTTCGAGGACGCCGAGGACACCGTGCAGGAGACGTTCCTACGTGCCTGGCGGCGGCGGGAGACCTTCCAGGGGCGGTCGACGTTCCGGGCCTGGCTGTACCGGATCGCCACCAACGCCTGCCTGGACCTGCTCGCCAAGCGCCGCCCCGAGCCCGCGACCGGCGGCGAGGCGCGGTGGTTGCAGCCCTACCCGGACCGGCTGCTCGACGAACTGCCCGCGGGTGACGCGGGCGAGCCGGAGACCGTCGCCGTCGCGCGGGAGACGATCGAGCTGGCGTACCTGGTCGCGGTCCAGCACCTCGCGCCGCGCCCGAGGGCCGTGCTGATCCTGCGGGACGTGCTCGGCTGGCCGGCGAAGGACGTCGCGGAACTCCTCGGCGACTCCGTCAACTCCGTGAACAGCGCGCTCCAGCGCGCCCGGTCCGGGATGCGGGAGCACCTGCCCGCCGAGCGGCAGGACTGGACCGGCGGAGAGGAGGACGCCACCACGCGTGAGCTGGTGCACCGCTACACCGAAGCCAGCGTGGCCACGGACGTCAAGGCGCTCGCCTCGATGCTGCGGGACGACGTCCGCTTCTCGATGCCGCCCACGCCCGGCCTGTACGTCGGCCGTGACGCAGTGGTGAACTTCTTGACCGAGAGCGGCTTCGAGGGCATGACCGGCCTGCGCGCCGTTCCCACCTCGGTGAACCGGCAGCCCGCCCTGGCCTTCTACCTCTGGCAGCAGTCCGAGGGCGCGTACCTGCCGCTGACGATCGACGTCCTGCGCGTTACCGGCGGGACGATCACCGAGATCACCACGTTCCACGACGACCAGTTCCCGCGGCTCGCACTGCCGGAGCGCCTGCCGGCCGACGGCACCGAGTAAACCCGGTGCACATGCTCGCGCTGCGCGCCGGCGCACGCATCGCCGTGATCGCGGAGGAATGGCACAACGCGTTCTGCGTCGTCACCCGTGGCCGGGTGCAACTGGAGCTACGTGACGGCGAGCCGGGGCCGGTCCTCGGACACGACGCCGCGTTCTGGCTCCGCGGCACCGGCGTCCGCGCCCTGCACAACCCCTACCGTCGCACGGCCAAGGTGCGCATCATCACTCCGCCCGGAAGCCGGGCCCTTACCGAATGACCAGAGGAACGACATGAACAGCAGGAAGGAAACCGCCGTCGTAACCGGCCCGGGCGCCGACCGCACCAGCCACACCCACCGACTCCGCCGCCTCGTCGGCACCGGCTTCACCGCCACGCTCGCAGCGGCGGCGGCCACCACTCTCGCCGCCGCGCTCGCCCGGGCCGCCGGCGCCGACTTCGAGGTCCATGGTGGCGAGACCATCCCGCTGTCCGGCATCGCCGTCGTGACCGGCTTCTTCTCGGCCGTGGGCATCGTCATTGCCGCCGCCCTGCTGCGCCTGAGCGCTCGCCCCGCCGAGCGATTCGTGTGGACGGCCATATCGCTGACCGCCATCTCGCTGATCCCGCCCCTTCTCTTCGGGGCAACCACGGCCACCACCACCGCCCTCCTCGGGCTACACCTCGTCCCCGCAGCGGTGATGATCCCGACCCTGACGCGGAGTCTGGGCACCCGAGCGGGTTGACGATCTCTGACGGACATCTCCGTCGTCGGTGCCCTCGGCCCGTCTTCCTCCATCCCGGCCAGGTTCCTGACCGCCCGCAGGCGGTCGCGGTCGGCGAGGGCGGCCGATGGGGCCGAGGGCACCGACGAGGTACGGGGCGGGCCAGCGTGGATGCCAGGTCGAGGCGCTTGTCCATGTCCAGGCGGAAGGTGCCGTACGGGTTGACGTTCGACCAGAACGGTGCGGTCAGGCCACGCCGGTTCGGCGAGGATCTGCTGCACGAGCAGCGTGTTGACGTGTACGAGCGCGGACTGCGGCAGGTGCAGCGCGAGCATCTAGGTCTCGGCGTGCTCCTTGTCCGGCCCGGTGAGAGCGCCGTCCTTGCGTAGTGGAGCACGGTGTTCGCGCTGTTCCAGTTCTCCACGACCTGCAGCCCGCCGTGGATCTCGCGGCGCAGACCGGGGCTGGCGAGGTAGTCACACGCGAAGAGCGTGCGTACGGCGCGGCCGAGTTCTTCGAGGGCCTGGTAGGTGGGGTGTTCGGGGCCGCCGCGGGTGAAGCGCCGCAACACCTGCTCGGCCTCGGCGGTGCCGAGCCGGAGCGCGGTGGCGTACTTCACCATCTGGTCGTACTGCCGCTCGATCAGCTCCCAGCGGATCGGCCGCGTCAGCGAGGCACCGACCGCCGGCCGGCCGGGCAGGGACGTGTCCGGGCGGTACAGGCGGATGCTGCCGATGTTCTTCAGCCGCGGCAGCAGGCGGAAGTTCAGCAGCTCGGTGAAGGCGAACCCGACCACGCTCGCGCCGTGCACGCCGTTGCCGCCGTAGCGGGCGTGGTACTCGGTCATGAAGTTGCTGGACCAGGACCCGAACTTCTTCGAGTCCGACGCGCACGCGGTGCCCTGCCCCCACCAGGCGCCATCGCGTGCGGCGAAGGTGCCGTTCACCAGCCGGGTGACCGCGGCGCGGAGGTTGTCGACGGTGATGAAGTGCCGGCGTACGTGCCGCAGGGCCGCTTCGCTCTCGCCGTGTTCGCGAGCGCGGCCGAGAGCTGGTCCAGGGCCGCGGTCATGCGCTTCTTCAGCTCCGCGTTGAACGCCCGCGGGTTCAGGGGCTGGCGGATCGCGGCCCAGGCATTTCACCCGATCAGCCCCACCAGGGCACCATGCACCGGGAAACGGCGTGTGCGGACCTCCAGGAACTACCGATTTTGCCGGAGGGGCCTTTGGGCACTCGGAGCGTCAAACAAGCGTCACGACTGGCCGGAGCAGCTTCCTCACTCGATCGCTTCGACCAGGTCTGCCAGCAGGACGTCAGCCACCAGCTCCTCGACTATGGCGGTGCCGTAGACGCTCATGGCACGGGTCAGCTCGGGGTCCCAGGGAGCCTCGGTGAGTCGGCCGGGCTTGGGTCCGTGCGATGTGCGGGCTGCAGCGGCGCGGTAGTCCACCGCCGTCATGCGCCAGGGGAGGGCCGGCGTCTTGTCCAGGAGATAGGCGGCGATGCGGATGCCTTCGCCATCGAAGTCGCCGTGGTAGCGGAGGATTGCGCCCTGATCCGCGAGAAGGCGGAGGAGGTGGATGGCCGCACTGTTGGGCCAGCCGGATGTGCACACAAGCGGCGGGCAGTCGGGACCGAAGCGACGTACGGCCAGAGCCAGGATGCTGGGGTTCTCCACGGCGTGGACGACGGGTGCCGGATCGGAGGCGAGGGTGAACTCGCCCGGGGCTCGCAATTGGGCGAGAGTCAGACTGGCGGCCTGACCAGCCTCGGCGCAGACACGGGCCACACGGGCAAGCGGTCCTTCACCTGCCGGACGTAGTCCACCGACGAGAACGGTGGACGACAGGTCGTCGTCGGCAACGCCCGCGCAAGTCCACAAGGCGCGCCGTTCCCCCGCGGATTCCGGCGCGACAGTGTCGTGAAGAGTCGCCAGAGCACGAAGGACAAGGGTGGACAGGCGGGTTCCGTCGTCGAGTGCGTGAGAGTCGCCCTTCAGGACCCGGGCGGCGAAGACGGGCAGGGGCTCAGCCTGGGCCGGGAGTTCCGCGAGCACGGTCAACGCGTCTGCGAGCAGGGTTCGGGTCAGTTCCGGTGAGCCACCGACCAGGCCGGTGGCTCGGCACGACGCGGTCCAGCCGGCGAGCGCGGGCTGAGCCCGCACGGTGGCATGACCGTCCAACCATGCCCACAGCTGGGCACGTTCATCTTCCTTGCGGCGCCGTTCTGTCGCGCGATCGTCCAGTGGGCCTACGAGTTCGGTGACAGTTTCACGCACCGAAAGGCCGGACAGCTCAGTGACGGCCTCTTCCAGGCGGGCCAGTGAGACGGAGGGGTGAGGATCCGGCAAGCGGTCCAGACCCAGAAGGTCGGCGAGAGCCTCGCGCTGAGCTTCGTCGAGCGGTCCCAAGCGCACCCGTGTGACGGTGCGGCCGGAGGAAAGTCGGCTGTGGACCGTGTGCCAGAGCGGGCGGAGTTCGGGGCTGCGCAGGGTGCGTTCACCCGAGGGCGGTTCGTTCCAGGTCATCCCGCCTCCAGATCAGTGCCGTTCCAGACAAAGCGAGCGCTGGTGACAGCGTCGTCGTCCCCGTCGGTGAGGAGTTGGTGGACGGCGATGCCGGGTAGTTCGCCGTAGGTGCACCACTCGTGGTCGGAGGTGACCATGAGATCAAGGTCGAGTGCGGTGAGCAGGGCGAAGACCTGTCCGCGGTTGACCGCGTCCACACCGACGAAAACCTCGTCGAGCAGGATGGGTCGGGGTGCCAGCGGCACGGCCTCGTAGTGGGCGGCGACGGCGGCAAAAAGCGGCAGGTGCAGGGCGATGGCCTTCTCCCCTCCAGAGAGTGCGCCGTGCAGCTTCCTGGTCAGCGGCTGCCAGCCGGTTCCGTTCGCCCGATCGAGGCGCACCGTGAAGCGGTGCCAGCCGGTGTAGTCGAGCACCTCGCCGAGTTGCTCCTCCCAGCTCGCGGCCGTGTCGCTGCCCTTGGCCTCCTCGATACGGGCGCGGAAGAAAGCGTGCAGGGCCTCCCGGTCGGTCTCGTCGACTCGGCCGGGGTCCTTGAGCAGCAGCTGACGGGCAGTGCGGGTCCCCTCCGGGAGATCCGGACGGACGTCCCAGACAAGCTGGACGGCGACCTTGGAGGCGGTACGAACCCGCTCCAGATGCCCGTTCATGCGGTCGACAAGTTCGCCGGCCTGACGGATGCGGGCGGCGAGGTGACGGCGGATGTCGCCGGTGAGGATCTGGTCGAAGAGGCGGCGCTCCCCGGTGGTGATGTCGTCACGGCTGCGGTCGCGCTCCTGGGTGAGCGTGGTGAGCAGGCCCGTCGCCCCCACCCGCATGCCGTCCAGGGTGGCGGTGAACAGTTGGATGTCGTCGTCGGGCTCCAGGTCCAGGTCGGCACGGGCGCCGAGGCGCTGGCGGGCTTCGTGGACCGCTTCGGAAAGGCGGGTCGCGGCATCGCTCAGGTTGCGTGGGGCATGCGGGATGCCGGGCCACTTCGCGGCTACGGCACGGGCGGCCTCCAGAGTGGCCTTCGCGCCGTCTCCGGTCTCGAGGTCCGGTGTGCTGCCCGCATCCTCCGCGAGCCCCACCAGACACAGGTGCCGGAACCGGTACGCCGCGCGGTCCCGGGTGGCGACGGCTCGCTCCCGTCGTTCGGCATCTTGACCACTGGTTGCCCGCAGACCTCCGATACGGCCTTCCAGTCGCAGGAGGAGATCGGCCGCCCGGCCGGCCTCGTCACGGCAGCGTCGCAGTTCGTCGCGCGCCTCGGCGACGCGCGCGACGATCTGCCGGTAGTCCTCGCCGACGGTGGCCGCCACCGCCTCCAGGCGCGCCTTGAGTCCCGTCGCCTCGGCTTCGGCGGCAGCGCTGTTCTCGCACTGCTCCTCGGCAGCTCGGTGCGAGCGGACTGCCTGCGCGGTGATCTGACGAGCCCTGTCGGCGGCGGCGGTCGCGGTGAGACAAGCGTCCACCCAACTGTCGGCGATGTCCCTGAACTTATCGATGTCGGAGGAGAGCTCATGCAGCCGGTCGCGATCGGTGGGCAGTCCATGTTCGGCCGCCCGTCGGCTGAGCATGCGCAGAGCGTCTGCCACCATCGTCTCGCACCGGCCAAGATGGGCAGACGCGTCGCGCACGGCATCGTCCCGGGCAGCCACCTTCTCCTCGGCTCGGTCCCAGTCACGCCGACGGATGTCGAGTTTCCGGTGGTCGGGGCGAGCCGCGCGGTCTGCGTCCAGCAGGGCGCGGCGAGCGCCGAGGCCGCGCAGTTGGTCGTCGAGCGCGGTGAGGGAGGCGTTCGTCTCGCTGATGTGCTCGGTCAGTTCACCGATCCTGCGCTGCCGGGCCCGTTGCCGCGCGAGGGCACCGATGTAAGCGGGTTCCGGCTTGTCCCACGTTCCAGTGGCGAGCGCGAGACGCCAGGCACCGGCTGCGGAGACGGCCGCGGGGTGACCGCCGGGCAGTGAAGTGCCGTATGCGACACCGGCGAGGATGCGGGTCACGGTGTCGACCGGGACGGGGATGTCCTCCTCGGGTTTCAGCACCTCCAGCAGACTGGGCCCCGAGGCGCTCACAGCCAGGGCCGCCTCGGCTCGGGTGTCGTGCCCCGGCAGGACGATCCCGTCGTAGGGGCTGACCCATGCATCCAGGAGGCCCGATGCCTCCAGTGCCGCTTCCACTGCGGCCTGCACGGGGAGCGGAACACCTTCGTGGAAGCTGATCAGTCGCCACAGGGGTGCGCCCGCCGTCGCCGAGCGGACGGTGGTGCGGGTGGGAGGGGGCAAGGGCGGCAGGTCGGTCTCGTCGCTCAGCCGTCGGACTTCCTCCTCAAGTCGGCTCCGCTCGTCCCGCAGCTTCATACGTGCGGCTCGCGCGGTGGCCTCCGCTGTGGCGATCTCTTGTTCCAGCGGGCGTGCGGCGGCGTCGACCAGGGCCGTCACCTCGGCCTCGGTCGCGGCTCTGGCCGCCAGTTCCCCGGCGTCGGCAATACACAGTTCCGCGCAGTCGCCGGCCCAGGCGAGCAGCCGTTCCGCCTGTACGGCAAGAGCACTGTCCCAGGCTTCGGACGCCTCGTCCCGCTGGGCGATAGCCTCCGCGAGCCGGGCACGGGCGTCCTCCAGCAGACTCTCGGCGACACCCCGGTCGCGTACCGCGCGATCGTGCTCGTCCATCGCCTCGGTGACAAGGAGGACCTGCTGGCGTCGGGCGGTGACCGCACCCCGCAGCAGCCTGCGGGCCTGTCGTGCCCCGTCCTTGCCCGCCGTGGGTGTACCGGCCGAATCCGAGGGCCTACGGCCACCGGCCTCGTGCCCCGGGCTGTCTGCGAGGTTCCCTGCGGAATCCGCGTCGAGGAGCGTCTTCACCTCATGATGGATCGACTCCATACCCGCCGCCCGGGCCGACCTGCGTGCTTCCTCGGCGGCTTCACGCGCGTGCTCGTCGAAGGTGCGGGCCCGGGCCGCCGCCTCGTCGGCGTGTCTCTGGTCCTCCTCCGCGCTGATCTGCGTGGCCTGCGCGGTGGCACGCTGTCGCCCGGCGACGGCTGCCGCTTCGTCCGAGCGACGGCGAAGCCGGTCGAGTTCCTCGCCCTGCTTGTACGCGTCGCTGTCGCGCAGCCCCTCGACGGTCTCCTCCAGGGCGTGCGCGCGCAGTTCCTTTTCCTCACGGCGGGCCTGAGCGGACTCCCTTTCTGTCAGAGCCTGTTCGAGTTCCTCGGCGCTCTGGCGTGCGGCGCGGGTGAGGTCGTCCATCTCCGTGGTCGCCGAGATCAGCGCTGCCGAGCCGGCACGCAGGACACGTCGTGCGTAGGCGCGCTGCCGGGATGCGACGGTCTCTGCCGCTGTCACCTCGTCGTCGAGCCGTTTGAGGTGTTCGCGCTGGCGGTCCAACCGCTCGAAGCCTTCGGCGAGTTCGGCGATCTCGCCTTCAGCCAAGGGGGGAAGGGCGCGGGACAACAACGTGGAGAGCAAGGACGGATCGAGCCGTTCGGACAGTTTGGGCTGGCGCAACTGGAGCAGGGCGGACAACAGCGACTCATAACGCTGCTCCCCCATGCCGGCGAACAACTCACGTCGTACGGCCGTGCGGTAGTCGGTGGCCGAGGCATGGACGTCGCCGCGGTCGCGCAGGGCCTCCACCAGCGCTGCGCGTGTCAGCGGCTGCCCTGCCTCGTTGACGAGGAACACGCCGGTGGGGTGGGCGATCCTGGAGCCGGTGGTGAAGTAGTCGGCATGTACCCCGCTGGTGTGCACGCTCGCCTGGAGACGCGCACCACAGCCGAACCACCGCTCGGTGCCGTCGTCGCCGACGCGGCGGAATTCCATCCACACATACCCGACACGGGTCTTGCCGGAGGCGCCTTCGCCGAGCAGGTTCCAGTGCATGGTGCGTTCCGAACCGCCGAACGTGGACAGGCGGTTGGGGCGCAGGCTGGCGTCGAAGAGGAAGGGCAGCAGAAGCTCAAGGGCCTTGGACTTGCCGGAACCGTTCTGGCCGCGGAGCAGCAGGCGACCCTGGTGGAAGGTGAAGGTCTCGTCGTAGTAGCGCCAGACGTTGAGGATGCCCGTGCGGTGCGGCTGCCAGCGGCTGCGGGCCGCATCCACCGCCGTCGCCGCTGCCACGTGCGACTCGGCGGACTCCGGCCTCCGCGGAACCGGAAGCTCTGTCACACTCATTGCTGATCCCCTTCTGCCGCAACGCCACCGGAAACCACGGCGCCTGCCCTCTCACGCCGGCTCACGTCCCGCCCCGGTCCGAGCTCGTCATGTGGATCCGGACTCGTCGTCTCCATCAGGCGATAGCGGTACGCGGCCGGGCATGCGACGACACGCCCCCCGGCCGCGCGGACGAGTCCGACATCACGCAGGACACGTACCGCGTCGTCGGAAAGCCGCACCGCGCCGTCCTCGGACTGATACGCCTTGGCCCAGCGCGGGAAGCGGCGCAGGAGACCCGCTCCGGCCTGGGCAAGCTGTTCGGGCAGCATTCCGGCGGGAGTGGCGCAGAGCGGCTCCAGAAGGAGCAGTGCGGCAACCCTGGCCGTGGAGGTGTCGTCGGGGAAGCGGATATCGGTGGCGATCCCGTCCGGGTCCACGAGCAGGAAGCCCTCCGCGCGTTCCTCCAGGAGGAAGCCGGCCTGTTCGACCGAGCGACGCAGGATCTGGCGTCCAGTCAGAGACGAGACGTAGGCCAGCTCGTCATCGGCGAGGTCCGCCCGGTGCAGCACGGGGTCGTCGAAGAGGCGACGCAGCACCGAGTGGCGCAGCCTCAGATTGCGTTGTGCGTCGGTGGCGACACTCTCACCGTGCGTCTCGTCGACCGTCGCGTCCACGACCGCGCCGCCGTAGCGGCGCTCCCGCACCAGCCCGGTGAGGAGTTCGTCGAACCGCGCGGGCACCTCATCCGGGGGCACGGCGAGTCGGGAGGCGCCGACGGGCGCGGCGGGCAACCGCATCAGCAGGGTGGTGTCCACGCGGTAGAGGACCTTGGCCTCCGCGGACTCGACGTACGCCTCGGTCGTGCCATCCACCGCGCGCAGCACGTCGCAGGACTCCAGCAGCTTGAGCACGTCGACGAACGCCATCCGCTCCGGCTTGCGGACCGGGTCGAACGCGGCCAGTGCCCGGTCGGCCGCTGTGGCCTGCACGACGCGGTCGGCGAGCATGCCGATGGTCGTCATCGGCATCGACAGCAGCTCGGCCGCGGTCACGCACAACAGCACATAGCGCAGCCGGTCGAACGGGGCCCGGCCGGAACGTGCCCTACGAGCCGGACGGGAGCCGTCCGGGTCGGCGCGCACCTTGGTGAGGCGGGCATAACCGCGGCGGGGCTCCACCACCAGGCTCCAGCCGCAGGTGTAGTCGAACCATTGGGCGAGCGGCTCGCGACGGCGTCGTACCAGTTCGAAGCCAGTCGGGTCGGCGGTCTCGGTAAGCAGGGGGCGGGCCAGGAGGAGACGGATGGCGCGGGCGACCTCCTCCCGTTCCGCGGCGGCCAGTTGGTTGGCGAGGGTGCTCATCCCGCGGCCTCCTGCGGCGTGGCACGGAGGGCCGAGGAGGCGCTCGCTCCACCCGCCGCCGTGATGTGGACGACGTAGTCCGGTCCGGTCAGTGAGCCCCTCTCGGTGTTCAGTACAGCGGTGCGCTCATCAGAAGGCGGTGCCAGGGCGATCTCCACCCGGCCGTCTCCCGTCGTGGCGCGCCGCAAGCCGCTCGCGTCCGGCCGGGCGGCCAGGGCGCGGCCGAACAGGTCGAGCAATCGGTCGAAGACGGCGGGATCCAACGTGCCGAAGGAGGACAGACGGACAGGTTCGTCCGTCTCCAGCACCTGCCAGGCGACTGCGAGTTCCGCTCGCTCCGCGCGAGCCCGCTCGGCACGCTCCGCCCTGACAGCCGCGACGTCCCGCACCTTGGCCGTGCGAGTGAACCGCTCCGTCCGACCACTGGTCCGCAGCAGCGCCGACACCTCCACCGGCGGGGCCTCGGACCAGGAATGGGACGACGGGATCAGCTCGGGGTCGGAGTGGGCGAGATGGGCATGGCGTGCCGAACCGAGCCCGAAGGCCGTCGACCACAGCCGGTGCAGGTCCTCTTCCGCGGGGGCCGCCGCGAACCAGCGTGCCAGCTCCCGGAAGTCCTGCACGGCGCTGGAGGAGCGGCGCCGCGACTCGTTGATCCGTTCCAGAACCTGCAAGAGCGAGAGGATGGCTCGCCGGGCTATGTCGTGCAGTTGCTCGATACGCGGTCGGGCACCGTCGTCCGCCAGGAACCACGCACGCAGGCCCGCCCAGCGTGCCCTCCTGCTCTCCAGCCAGCCGGCCGCGGGATCCTCACCGGCCACCGGCGGGAGCTCTGCCCCTCGCAAGGCCCGCTCGCGCAGTACGGCGGTCCCCCGCTCCTCCACCCGGGCCACGGCGGCGGCGACCGCCTGCCCGCGCCGGTCGAGGTTGACCAGGAACTCCTGCAGATACGCGACGGTGGCGGCCTTGACCTCGCGGAACACCTCCAGATCCGCGCCCTCGGCGCGCAGGAGGCGCTGCAGTTCACCGTTGAACGCCTTGGTGTTCTCGACCAGAGCGTCCAGATGTCCCTCCAGCTCCCGCAGCGTGCTGAAGATCCGCCGATCGGCCGACGCGGGTTCACCGGAGAGCAGGCACAGCTCGTCGAGCCGGTCCGTGATTGCCTCCAGCACGGCCGTCTGCAGCGCGCCTGTGGAGGCGAGAACCTCAAGCGCGTGCCGCACTCCGGCAAGTGCGGCCTCGCCCCGGCGGGTCAGCGAATACTGCAGGTTGCGCCGTTCGTATTCCTCGGCCGTGCGGTAGTTCTCCGCGTGGTTGTGCACCACGTCCAGGAGCTCCCACTCCACGAGCTTTCTCAGCGCCTCATGCAGTTCCTCATCCTCGACCGCCGCCACCCAGCCGACCCCGCGCAGCCGCTCTCGCACCGCGTCGAGCCCCAGCGCCGTCTCCAGGTGTTCACCGGCCACGCCAAAGACGTCCAGCACCGACCCGTACAGATCGGACCTCTCCACCGTCGTGAACCGGAACATCTCCGGTGGAACCCTGCGCACGCCTGTCGCCCCTCCCCCGTTACCCCCGGATCTCCACCGTAGAGGGAGGCACCGGCATTCAGGGGCGAGTCACGGAACAACAGACTCAACCGGCGAGAATCGGGCGGTCTCGTGGCACGGCGCGCTCGGACTCGACGGCGAACACGGTCCGCTGCTCGTCTCCGTGCAGAAGCAGGGGCCGGTCCGTGAGTCGGGAGGTAGCGCCGGGCACCCGCCCTCGGTGGGGCAAATGCGTCACCGTCATCAAGACCTCTACGGATATTGTCGCTTTCTGCGGGACGACTGCGTGTCGCCGGAATTCCTGCTCCTCCGTGGCCGCGCGGGAGCGCCTGCCGGAGCGCTCCTCTCTGCGGTGAGTGGCCTTACGGCATGCGGCTCGCGCGCCACGATTCCCTCGGTCCCGGGGATGGGTTGGGTCTGTTGTGGTGCGGGTGCGGAACGACGGGCAGTGTCCGGGACCGGCAGAAGGTGCCGACGTTGCAACTCGGCGATGCTGACCAGCGGTGACATGAGCACACGATCGAGCAGCTCGCTCTAGGCCGACCGAAGTTCGACCAGAGCCAAGTCAGCCCAGGTCGCGCTTGGCCAGCGCCCAGATGCCCTCGGTCGGATTGGGGTCAGTGGGGTAGGCCCGGAGTTGGGACAAACTTACCCACTCGGCATTCGCGACGATGAACTCCTCCACACCGGCGGTCAGGTGGAGGCGGACATTGTCCCAGATCAGCACGATCAGACCCACAAGCTAGACACGGGCACGGACGACCAGGTTTGAAGCAGGCCATGCCCACCATCGGCAGCCTCCCTGGGCCCTGCACCCGCACGACCGGGTTCTGACCGATCCGGCCCCAGGTCCTGGCACGCGGTGGAGTCATCGACTGCCTGACCTCGTCCTCAAAGACGATCCGGGCGCCGCGCTCCGCCGCGGTGCTCTTACCGGCGGCCGCGTCTCCTTCTTCCACGCCTCAACCGCATCGTCGTCCCGGCACCTCGATGTCACCCCGCACACCGGAGGAAACGCACCGGTTCCGTGAGTACGGCGGCGGCGAACTTCGTGTCGGCCAGCCGGGCCGACAGTGTTGCCTCTGCTAGGCGCGGTGGAAGGGCTTCCGCGAACTTCATGCCGCGCAGTGCGCGTTCGTCGACGTCCGGCAGACACAGCCGGTCTGCCGCGTCCTTCGTCGCGTCGACCCAGCTGTGCGCGGTGACGTCCTCCCGCAACCGGATCCAGCGGTCGTTGATGTGCTGCCTCGGCACAACGACCGTGCTGAGGGTCGCAGCGAGTGTGGCGTTCGTGCGGTGGCCCGCCCAGGTCCACCAGCGCAGATGGCCGCCCCTCTCCTGAATCACCAGGGTGCCTCCGGGATGCACCCGCTCCAGATACTTCTCGCGGACCGCGCGCAGGGCGCCGGCTGCCCGCCCCGTCATCTTCACGGGCGGGTCCTCCCCCAGCAGTACCCGGCGTTCGGCACGAATGAGCTCATGGGAACCGGCCAGGCCGAAACCGGCGCTGCTCCACTTTGCTTTGCCTCCCCCGTCGACGGGCTCGACGAAGCAGCGCCTGCGCCGCCAGTCGATGTACGTGACCTGCCAGCTTCGGCCGCCCAGCAGCAGCCGACGCGGACCGTCGACCCGTTCTGTGAGGAGGCTGGGGTCGGTGCGGCCGATCTCCCCACGCCCTTGCAGGACCGTGAACTGCGGGGGTGCGGTGAACACAGCGGTGAGGTTCATGAAGTGACGGTGCCCGAAGCGCCGTTCCGCTTCCGGACCGATGAACAGCATCCCGCCGTCCTGGTCCAGATAGCCCTGGTCGACGAGATGGCGCACGATCGGCTCGGCCGACATACCGAAGGGGCCGAACCCGTTCCACCATTCCTGCCAGAGGTGCTCACCGACGCGGCTTTCCTGCAGGCACAGTGCGAGGAGTTGCTGGGCGACGATGTGCCGGGGCTCCGGTGGGGCCAAGACCGGTTCCACCCATCCTTGCGACCACTTGAGCAGCAGTCCTGCCGCGCTCAGCAGACCGTCCTCGTCCAGGGCCAGGAACAGGCAGTTGCGTGCGGCGCCTTCGCGGCGTCCGGAGCGGCCGAGGCGCTGGAGGAAGGAGGCGACCGAGGCGGGGGCGTCGATCTGGATGACACGGTCCAGATCACCGACATCGATGCCGAGTTCCAGGGTGCTGGTGGAAATGATCACGCAGTCGCGGGCCTCGGCGAAGGCTGCTTCGGCACGTCGGCGCTCCTCGAGGGAGAGCGAGGCGTGCGAGAGGAACGTGGTGACGCCCTTCGCCCGCAGCTTCTCGCCGAGTTCCTCCACGTAACGCCGCGACTCGCAGAAGACGAGTCGCTTCTCGCCATGGTGCAACGCGGCAATGACGGTGGCCGCGTTATCGAGCGAGCCGACGTGGTCGAGCTGGATGTCTCCCTGCGGTAGGGCGGCCGGGCCGATGGTCGCCTCGGGGACAGCCCCAGCTCCGGTCGTCGTGGGCGGAACGCCGGATCCCGCCGTCATGGGCAAGCCCCCGGATCCCGTCGGCGAGGACGCGGGCTCGGAGAGGTGGGGGGCGACTACCTGCCCCGGTCGTTTACCGGCTCCCGAACCCTGCAGCCAGGTAAGCAGCGTGTCCGGGTTGCCGACGGTCGCCGACAGACCGACGCGTTGCATCGGCCGTCCCGCGACCCGTTGGAGCCGTTCGAGTACGGCGAGGAGGTGCCATCCCCGGTCGTCGCCGGCGAAGGCGTGCACCTCGTCCACCACGACGGCTTGGAGCCCCGAGAAGAACGAGGTGTGGTCGACGTTGGCGCTCACCAGCATCGCTTCCAGTGATTCCGGGGTGGTGAGCAGGATGTCGGGGCGTGCGGCAAGGATGCGTTTACGGACGCCAGCCGTGGTGTCGCCGTGCCACAGAGCCACGGTACGGCCGAGCCAGGAAGTGTAGGTCTCCAGCCGTGGCAGCAGGTTGTTGAGCAGGGCCTTCAGCGGACAGACGTAAAGGACGGAGGTACCGCTCCACCGTTCGCCCGCCATCCGGGTCAGCAGAGGGAAGGCGGCTGCCTCGGTCTTGCCGCCTGCGGTGGGAGCGAGCAGGACGGCATCGTCGCCGCAGACGAGGGGGGTGACGGCGGCTTCCTGGAGCGGGTGCAGGCTCCGCCAGCCAAGGGTGTTGACGATGTGGTGGGTGAGCGCCGGGTCCAGGTCACCGGGGCTCACGGCAGCTCCAGTTCGACGGCGCCGGAATCCCCTGAAGCGGCCGCGTTGCGCTCGGTCTCGGTCAGCTCGGACGAGGTGAGGGTGAGCGCGTAGTGCGTGCGCGGATCGAAGTCCTCGAACTCGTCGACACGGTCCAGGACGTCGGCCACCAGCTTGCGCAGGAACACGCGGGGCGCGATGCCGACCTTTCCGCCGAGCCCGCCAGTGACGGCCCTGGCCAGCTCCGCCAGATACGCATCGTCGGCCCGCTCGATCACCCGCTCGGGATTGCGGGCAATCTGTGTGTACAAGTCGCGTACGCTGCGGCCGAGTTCGGCGAGCTGCGTCAGGTCGAAGCCCGGCAGCCGGAGCTGAACGGCACGCGGCGAGTCGAAGCGCGGGTCGGTCGTGAAATCGGTGGCCAGCCGTTGCGCAAGCGGAGGCAGCCGCTGCGCGCCCTGTTGTCCGTCGTAGAACGCCGGGGTTCCCGTGATAACGAGGAACAGCCCCGGGAACCGGCCCGCGTCGATCTCGTCGAGGAGCTGCCTCAGCGCGTTGAGGCCCTTCTCCCGGACATCGCCCCGCACCCGTTGGAGGGTCTCGATCTCGTCCAGGACGAGGAGGAGGCCGGGGTGGCCGCAGTCGCGGAGCACCGTGAGCAGCCCCTGCAGGAAGCCGAGGGCCGCGAAGTGGTCGAGGTCGCCGCGAACCCCGGCGCTGCGGCGGGCGAAGGCCGCGACCGACTTCTGGCCGCCGAGCCAGGCAATGAGCGCTTCCGCAGTCGCCCCGTCTCCGGCGGCCACGGCCCGGCGGTAGCCGCGCAGCGCGGCGGCGAAGGCGGGCGTGGTCCGGGCGACGTCGGCGAGTCTGCGTTCCATGAGCGCGTCGACGGCCTCCGTGAGCGCCGCTTCGTCCTCCTCGTCGGCCTCTCCGGCGTCGAGGACCTCCTCTTCCAGTGTGTAGAACCATGAGTCGATGACCGCGCGCAGTGCGCTGGGCTGGTGGGTGGCGGTCGTCAGGCGTTCGGTGAGTCTGCGGTAGGCCGTTTCCAGCCGGTGAAGCGGAGTCTCGGTCTCGGAGATCTGGACCTCGGCGGTGGCGAGTCCGGCTCGTTTGGCGCGCTCGGCAAGCCACCGTGCGAAGAACGTCTTCCCGGAGCCGTACTCGCCGCGGATGGCGTGGAACGCCGCTCCGCCTCGTGCCGCTCCGGCCAGGTCGTCGTCGAGCGCAGCCTCGAACCGGCCCAGGCCGACGGCGAGCAGGTCAAGTCCGCCCTGCGGTACGGTGCCGCGCCGCAGGGCGTCCACGACCTCGCGCAGGCGTACGGGACTGGCGGGTGCCACCGCGTTCATGGCGTGTCCTTCCTCGGCGGCCCGGCGACCTTGGTGTCGGCGGCCAGGAACTGGTCGCGCAACAGGGCGACGTCGAGCTTGACCGCGTGACCGGCGTCGACGAAGCCGAGCACCGGGTACCCCTCCACGTTGAGCAGGCGCTGCACGGTGGCGACGAAGCCCTCGATGTTGCGCCGCACCCGGCCGGTCGCCGAGATGGCTGCCGCCAGTGCTGCGGGCGACATGGTGCCCCCGGCGACGGCGAGGGCGTCGACGACGGCGGCGACGACCTTGCCTTCGGGAGCCTTGCGGACGTACTCCTTCTGCGCCTCGTACACCTCGCTCGCCACGACGCGCGCTCCGAGGGTCGCGGGAGCGGGTGGTGCCGTGGGTTCGGCTTCGGGCGTCACGACATCGTCGGCGCCGAACAGCTCTTCGCTCTGCTGGAGGTCATCGCTGTCCGCCCACTCCGGTCTCGCGCCGCTCAGGATCTCCGTCGCCGAGCACCCGCAGAGGCGAGTCCCGCAGGTCGTGGAACGACAGGACCAGGTTGTCCCGCAGAATCCAGCCGGACTCGCGCCGACCTTGCCCCTCCAGTGCGCCACCGGCCGCGCGGTAGTCGGTGAAGGCCGTCGGGGCCAGAAGCACGGTCGGCGGCATCTCGATGACGGGCAGCAGGTTCGTGGTCAGCACTTCGGTGATCGGCGCGGGGCGCAGGTACAGGCCCGTTGTCCGAGGCATCGCCAAGTGCAGCAGTGCCTGGGCGGCGTCCACGGTCGAAGCGCTGGGTGTGCTTGTCGATGTCCACGCGGCGGGTAGCACGGCTGACCGCGTCCGGGAACGCCGCCTTGACCTCCGCCCACCACGCCTCATGGCTCTCGGGGTGGGAAAAGACCAGGATGACCGGCGAGTTGCCGGACAGCCAGTGATCAAGATCGCGCTGGTCGCAGAGGTACTGAAAGCCGTCGTCCGTCTCGCCGGAGAAGCGCCGGCCCTGCGCCTTGCTCTGGACCAGCAGGGTCAGGTTCAGAACGGCCCGGCTGTCAGGGTCGACCAGATCGATGTGTCCGTCGATGCCGTGGTCGACTCGCCGGGGGTGGAAGATGTGGCCCATCTCCAGGCAGCGCCGTTCGATCAGGGCGATGCCTTCTCACCGATGAACGTCTGACGCGTCACGGTCTTGCGATCAGCCATCGCCCCACCCTCCTTGCTGGACACGGCAGTTCGACGAGGAGCCGAACGAGGTGCTCATTCGGCGTATGCGACACCACTGACAGTCGAGCCCGACCGCATGCAGCGCTCCGCTGGCGATCAGCCATGACGAATGCCTGTGACGGCCTCGCTTTCAAGACCGTCACCAACGACGACAGCGAATGGCCGGCGATGCCGGGCTGAACCAACCCGGCATCGCGGGCCAGTTGTGCCTCCGTATCTCTTTTCCCCAGGTCAGCGACGTGTGGAGTTCATACACCGAACCGGGACTCCACCACGCCAGCGTCCTGCATGACGTCAGCGTGAACACCGATGCACAGCAGAGCGCAGGGTTGACAACTCACTGCCAGAGGAACAAGATCCCGGCCTTCACGGGCCGACCCGATCCACACGACTGAGAAGCCCTCGTTTCGGCCGGCCAGCGAGGCGCTAGCAGCAGACGAAGAACCTACAGGGCACTACGCACATGTGGCTGAGCAAGAACGCTTGGCACTACGAACATTCCCCGGCGACCTGCCACACCCGCGCAACCAGGAGACCGTTTGACCAGCGACACAAAGGGCCTGACGGACCATCAGGACGAGCGTCGGATGAGCGTCAAGGCGTCTCGCAGAGCGTCATTTCAGCGTCAGGATATCGCCCGTAACGCCCACACCGCACCTAACGCACACCACCCGAACTGGCAGTTCAGGCACTCTTCGCAACCGGCTCAAGGATCGCCACGCACTCCACATGATGCGTCATCGGAAACAGGTCGAACGCCCGCAACGTACGCGGCTTGTAG
This sequence comes from Streptomyces sp. NBC_01506, assembly GCF_045040295.1. Lineage (NCBI taxonomy): Bacteria > Bacillati > Actinomycetota > Actinomycetes > Kitasatosporales > Streptomycetaceae > Streptomyces > Streptomyces sp. NBC_01506. The sequence goes on from NZ_CP109422.1 coordinate 2,086,434, forward strand.
CCCGCTTCCCGGAAGTACGCCAGGTCGCGGGCCAGTGCCGCCGGGTCGCAGGCCACGTAGGCGATGCGGCGGGCGCCCAGGGTCGCGAGGTGGTTGACGACCTGTTTGCCGGCGCCCGCGCGTGGGGGGTCCAGGACGATCAGGTCCGTCTCGGTGATCTGGGTGCGGGGCAGGACCGTGTCGACCTTGCCGTGTTCGATGCGGACCCGGGGGAGGTCCTGGAGGTTGTACTGGGCGTCCTCCGCCGCGCGTCGGCCGGATTCGATGCCGAGCACCGCGCCCGTCTCGCCGACGCGTTGGGCGATCGCGCCCGCGAACAGGCCCACCCCGCAGTAGAGGTCGAGTGCCGTCTCGCCCTTGCGCGGCATCAGGCCCTGCATCACGGCCTCCACCAGCACCTCGGGGGCCTTCGGGTGGACCTGCCAGAAGCCGCCCATGCCGATGCGCCAGGTGCGGTCGTCGGCGCGTTCGCGGACGAAGGCGCGGCCGTGGACGCGGTGCACTCCCCCGTCGTGTTCCTCGATCCGCAGGACCGACACCGGCTTGTCCAGCTCGACCAGCGGGAGCCGGCCGCCCTTGAGGGGGGCGAGGATCACCTGGCGGTCGCCGGAGCCGGAGGCGGCGATCGCCTCGACCGAGGCCATCTGCGGCCATTCGCGCTTCTCGACGCCGAGTTCGCTGACGCCCTCGGAGGCGATCATGCAGTGGTCGACGGGCTGTACGTCGTGCGAGCGGTGCTTGCGCAGTCCGGCCCGGCCGTCGGCGTCGACGGCGTACTGCACGCGGGTACGCCACTGGGGCACCTCGCCGGCGGGCAGTTTGTCGCCGGGCGCGGGCATGACCGTGCCGTCCCAGCCCGCTTCCTCCGGCGTGAGCCCCGCCAGTCGCTGAAGCTGCTCGGTGATGACGTCGCCCTTGAGGCGGCGCTGCGCGCCCGGCTTGGCGTGCTGCCAGTCGCAGCCGCCGCACATGCCGGGGCCCGCGTAGGGGCAGGGGGCCTCGACGCGTTCCTTGGAGGCGTCCAGGATCGTGACCGCGTCGGCGCGCAGATAGCGCGAGCCCTCGTCGCCGTCCGTGACGCGGGCGACGATCTTCTCGCCGGGCAGTGCGTGCCGTACGAACAGCACCCGGCCCTCGTCGGTGCGGGCGATGCAGTGGCCGCCGTGCGCGACGGGGCCGACCTCGACCTCGTACTCCTCCCCGACCAGCGAAGCCTGCTCTGGAGCTTCCTCAGGAGCCTGCTCCGAAGGCTGCGGTTCTGTCTGCATGACGGGTTGGGCTCCAAAGGGTCAAAAGTCGGGAGGACCGGAAGATACGGCCGGACGGGCAGCCGATCAGTCTACGTGTGCGCGGCACCCCGCACCGCCACCCGGAAGCCCTCAGGGCTTGTCCGTCGGTTCCTTCTTCGGGCGCGTGTCCACCGGCCCCCGCCGCACCGCGCCGGGCGCGCTCCACTCCGCCCGCCGTCTGGCCCGCTTCTTCGCGACCTCGGAGGATTCGAGTTGATACGGCACCGAGGTCACCATCACACCCGGGGTGAACAGGAGCCGCCCCTTGAGCCGTAGCGCGCTCTGGTTGTGCAGCACCTGCTCGAACCAGCGGCCGACCACGTACTCGGGGATGAAGATGCTGACCACGTCACGCGGATTCTCGGTGCGCAGGCCCCGTACGTACTCGATGACGGGGCGGGTGATCTCGCGGTACGGGGAGTCGAGGATCTTCAGCGGCACGTTGATGCCCCGCCGCTCCCACTCCTCCTTGAGCAGCTTGGTCTCTGCGGCGTCGACGTTGATGCTCAGCGCCTCCAGCCGGTCCGAGCGGGTCAGCTTCGCGAACGCCAGGGCGCGCAGCGTCGGCTTGTGGACCTTGGAGACGAGCACGATGGTGTGGACGCGCGACGGCCGTGTGCTGTCGGGGCCGGGGCCCTCGGAGGCGGCGATCTCCTCGGCCACGCGGTCGTAGTGCCGGCGGATCGCGGTCATCGTGCCGTAGAAGATCACCATGCCGAGCAGGGCGACCCATGCCCCGTGCGTGAACTTGGTGGCCAGCACGACGATCAGGACGAGCCCGGTGAAGAAGGCGCCGAAGGTGTTGATCGCGCGCGAGCGGATCATGTGGCGGCGCTTGGCCTTGTCCCGCTCGGTGCGCAGATGGCGGTTCCAGTGCCGGACCATGCCCGTCTGGCTGAGGGTGAACGAGACGAAGACGCCGACGATGTAGAGCTGGATGAGCTTGGTCGAGTCCGCCCCGTAGAACCACACCAGCAGGATCGCGGCGCCGGCCAGCAGCACGATGCCGTTGGAGAAGGCGAGCCGGTCGCCGCGGGTGTGGAGCTGGCGCGGCAGATAGCGGTCCTGGGCGAGGATCGAGCCGAGCAGCGGGAAGCCGTTGTACGCGGTGTTGGCGGCCAGGAACAGCACGAGCGCGGTGGCCGCGGCGAGCAGGACGAAGAAGAAGGTGTCCGGGCCGAAGACGGCGGCGGCGACCTGGCTGATGACCGGATTCTGGATGTAGCCGTCGCCGACCGGCACACCCTCGCGGAGCAGGTCCTTGCCCGGGAACTCGGCCATCTTCACATCGGTGGCCATGGCCAGCCCGATGATGCCGCAGAACATGGTGACGGCCAGGGTGCCCATGAGCGCCAGCGTCGTCGCGGCGTTTTTGCTCTTGGGCTTACGAAAGGCGGGGACGCCGTTGCTGATGGCCTCGACGCCGGTGAGGGCCGCGCAGCCGGAGGAGAACGCGCGCAGCAGCAGGAAGACCAGGGCGAATCCGGCCAGCCCGCCTTCCTCCGCCTTGATCTCGAAGTGGGCGGTGGGCGCGGCCATGGTGTCGTCGCGCACCAGGCCGCGGTAGGCGCCCCACAGGATCATGATGAAGACGCCGGTGACGAAGATGTACGTCGGAATGGCGAAAAGCTTGCCCGACTCCCGTACGCCGCGCAGATTCATCAGGGTCAGGATGACGATTATCCCGATCGCGCACAGGACCTTGTTCTCGATGACGAAGGGGATCGCCGAGCCGAGGTTCTCCACGCCGGAGGAGATCGACACGGCCACGGTCAGGACGTAGTCGACGAGCAGCGCGCTCGCGACGGTCAGACCGGCCCTGCGGCCGAGGTTGGTGTTGGCGACCTCGTAGTCGCCGCCGCCGCTCGGGTAGGCGTGCACGTTCTGCCGGTAGGAGGCGACGACGGTGAACATCAGGACCACGACGGCCAGTGCGATCCACGGGCTGAAGTGGTACGCCGACGCGCCCGCGATGGAGAGCACCAGGAGGACTTCCCCCGGCGCGTAGGCCACCGAGGAAAGCGGGTCGGAGGCGAAGACGGGCAGTGCGATGCGTTTAGGGAGAAGCGTTTCTCCCAACCTGTCGCTACGCAGCGCCCTGCCGATCAGGATCCGTTTGGGCACGTCGGTCAATTTCGGCACGATGAGGATCGTAAGCGGTCCGGCCTGGGCGGTCCCAAGCACCACCCCGCTCGGGCCGGGCCGGAGCCCCGCCGTCCACCGCGCCGTCCAGCGCGCGCGACGACGGGGCTGCGGCGAAAGGGACGGCGGGGCACCGGCCGGCGGTCTCAGACGCGCTCGGGCGAGCGCTCCCCCGCAGGCCGCCCGGCCGGCCCCGCCGGGCCGCCGGGGGCACCCCGGGCGACGAGCCGCCCCGGCCACCAGAACCGGCGCCCCAGGTCCAGCGCGAGCGCGGGCACCAGCACCGTACGGACCAGGAAGGTGTCCAGCAGGACGCCGATGCCGACGATCACGCCCATCTGCGCCATCGTCACCAGTGGCAGCGCCGCGAAGACGGCGAAGGTCGCGGCGAGCACGACACCCGCCGAGGTGATGACGCCGCCGGTGCTGGTCAGGCCCTCCAGTACGCCGCGTGTATGGCCGATCCGCAGCGCCTCCTCGCGGACCCGGTGCATCAGGAAGATGTTGTAGTCGATGCCCAGGGCGACCAGGAACACGAAGCCCATCAGCGGGATCGACCAGTCGACGCCGGCGAAGCCGAAGACGCTCTCGAACAGCAGGTTCGAGGCACCGAGCGCGGCGAAGTACGACAGGACGACCGTCGCGAGCAGCAGCAGCGGCGCGACCAGGGCGCGCAACAGCAGGATCAGTACGACCAGCACCACCACCAGCACCACGGGGATGACGGTCCGCAGATCGCGGTCGGCGGCCCGCTGCGTGTCCAGGGTCTGCGCGGTGGCCCCGCCGACGAGAGCGTCGGCGCCGTCCACCGTCCGTACGGCGTCCCGGAGCCGGTCGACGGTGTCCTTGGCCGCCGCGCTGTCCGGGGTGTCGGTCAGCACCACCGAGAGCGTGGCGAGCCGGCCGTCGGGCGTACGCTCGCCGCCGTCCTCGACGCGCGCGACGCCCTTGACGTCCCGTACGGCCGACTCGACGTCGGCGGCCCGGTCGGCGCGGGTGACGACCTTCGCCGGGTCGGAGGCGCCCGACGGGTAGTGCGCGGAGATCAGTTCCTGCGCCACGACCGACTCGGGCTTGTCCTGGAACATCTGCGACTGCCGCAGCCCCATGTCGATGCCGAACGCGCTGAGCGCCAGTACGCCGGTGACACCGACCGACATCAGCCAGGACCAGCGCGGACGCCGGGCGACCAGGGCACCGATCCGCGACCACACCGTCCCCTCCCTACGGGAGGGAGTGCCGAAGCGGGGGACGAACGGCCAGAAGACCCAGCGGCCGGCGATCACCAGCAGCGCGGGCAGGACCGTGATCATCGCGAGGAACGCGCAGACCACACCGACGGCGCCGACCAGCCCCAGGGAGCGCGAGGAGTTGATGTCGGCGAACGCCAGAGCGGCCAGCCCGACCGCGACGGTGCCCGCCGAGGCGAGGATCGCCGGACCCGAGCGGCGCAGCGCGGTCTTCATGGCCTCGTGCCGGTCCTCCTGCCGGTGCAGCTCCTCGCGGTAGCGGGCGATGAGCAGCAGCGCGTAGTCCGTACCGACGCCGAAGACGAGCACCATCAGGATGCCCGCGCTCTGCGGATCGACGGGCAGATGGCCGTACTTGGCGAGCAGATACGTGCCGACCTGGGTGAGTACGGCGGCGAAGCCGACGGACATCAGCGGGAACAGCCACAGCAGGGGGCTGCGGTAGGTGATCAGCAGCAGGACGGCGACGACGAGGCCGGTCGCGATCATCAGGGTCGAGTCGAGGGTGTCGAAGACGGCGACGGAGTCGGTCAGTGCGGCGGCGGGGCCGCCGATCTCGGCCTCGACGCCCGGCGGCGCGTTGGCGCCGGCGATGTCGCGGAGCTTGTCGACGGTGTCGGTGAGCTCGTCCTCGTACGACAGGGGTACGACGGCCAGCAGCGCCTCGCCGTCGTCGGACGGTGCGGCGGGCGGCAGTTGCTCGCCCTCGGCGACGTACGGCGCGAAACGCGCGCGGTCCGCCCCGGCCTTCGCCGCCGCCCCCTCGCCGGTGTAGACGACGACGGCGGGCATCAGGGTGTCGGTGCGGAACTTCTCCAGCTCGGTGTTGACCCGGGCGGATTCCGCGCCACGGGGCAGGAACGCGTTGGGCCCCGACTCCTCGACCTCGCCGAGCTTCCCGGCGAGCGGGCCGAGCGCGACGACGAGGATCAGCCAGGCGACCAGGACGAACCACTTCCCGCGGCTGCCGCCGGGTGCGCCGGCGAGCCGCTTGGGCAGCGTGGTCATGAGTAATCTCCTCGGTATGGAGTGAGGGGCACACTCCTCCCGCACCGCGGCGTGATGGTTTGGCGACCTGCCGTGGCGCGTGGGGGTGGTGCCCCGGGTGATGGATCTCCATGAGTACGGCCGGGAGCTGCAACTCCCGGCCGTACGGCTTGACTTGGTGCTACGACCGCCGGCCCTGGCTACTCGATCTCGCGCATCATCTTCTCCATCGACGCGATGGAGCCACGGGCCTGCGTCAGCTCGTCGAGCGTGCGGCGGTGCAACTCGACGTTGTCCTCCAACAACTGCGCGTACTTCGTGGCGAGCTTCTTGTACTGCTCCTCGCGCGAGGCCAGCATGCGTGCGCGCCAGGTCGCCGCGATCTGCCAGACGACCACGATGAGGAACAGGAAGACACCGCCGGCGCCGATGGCTCCGGCCAGGTCCGTCCAGCCGCTCGATTCATTCATTTCGCGGACTCCTTCACGGTCGTTCTCTCTTCTTCGGGAAGCGTCAGCGCCGCCGTCGCGACGGACTGAGGGGTCAGGGCGAAACAGAACGGCGTCAGCTCGAAGAACTTCATCGACTTGCCGCTCTCGGACAGCTCCAGCGTCCCGACGACCAGTCCGGCCGCCTCCAGCCGCTGGAGATGCATATGCAGCAGCGGGCGGCCGATGCCGAGTTCGCGGGCGAGCCTGCTGACGTAGTTACGGCCCTCCAGGAGCGCGCCGACGATCCGCATCCGGTGCGGATTGCCGAGTGCGCCGAGTACTTTCAGCAGCTCGTCGCCGGTCGGGACCTCTTGCATCGCAGCCCCCTTCATCAGCACCTGTCAGAGAAGACTGACAGGGGTCGTCCGGACCTGTCAAAGAAACCTGACACATATCAGGGTGGACTGAGGGGAAGTCGGGGTCGTCTCAGGGTCCCCCTGTCGTCTCCCGGAAGATCCCCGACACGGGTGACGGCACGGCGGACGCGGACGCATAAGCTCATCACCGGGCGGCGCCCCGTACGGTTGTCCCGTCCGTGGCCCGGCGCACGGAGAAGAAGGAATGAATCAGGTGTTTACGCAGGTCAGCTCGGCGAACAGGACTGCGGGGTAAAGAGGACGTGCACATCGTCATCATGGGCTGCGGCCGGGTGGGAGCCGCACTCGCGACCAGCCTCGAGCGGCAGGGGCACACGGTCGCGGTCATCGACCAGGACCCCACGGCCTTCCGCCGGCTCGGCTCCGGCTTCGGCGGGCGGCGTGTCAACGGCGTCGGCTTCGACCAGGACACCTTGCGCGACGCGGGCATCGAGGACGCGGGCGCGTTCGCCGCGGTCAGCAGCGGCGACAACTCGAACATCATCGCCGCCCGGGTGGCCCGCGAGATGTTCGGCATCGAGAACGTCGCCGCGCGCATCTACGACCCCCGGCGCGCGGAGGTCTACCAACGGCTCGGCATCCCGACCGTGGCGACCGTCCGCTGGACCGCCGACCAGATGCTGCGGCGGCTGCTGCCGTCCGGCGCGGAGCCGCTGTGGCGCGACCCGAGCGGTGGCGTCCAGCTCGCCGAGGTCCACACCTCGGCCGCCTGGATCGGCCACAAGATCAGCACGCTCCAGGAGGAGACGGGGGTACGCGTCGCGTTCCTCACCCGGCTCGGCGAGGCCATACTGCCCACGTCGCAGACGGTGCTCCAGGAGGGCGACCTCGTCCACGTGATGATGCGTACGGACGACATCCAGAAGGTCGAGGCGGCTTTCGCCGAGGGCCCTGAGGAAGGCGGTCACTGATGCGCGTCGCGATTGCCGGAGCCGGCGCGGTGGGTCGTTCCATCGCGGGCGAACTGCTGGAGAACGGCCACGAGGTCCTGCTCATCGACAAGGCGCCCACCGCCATCTCGGTCGAGCGGGTCCCGATGGCGGAATGGCTGCTGGCCGACGCGTGCGAGATCACCTCGCTCGACGAGGCGGCGCTCCAGCGCTGCAACGTCGTGATCGCGGCGACCGGCGACGACAAGGTCAACCTGGTCGTCTCGCTGCTGGCCAAGACGGAGTACGGCGTACCGAGAGTGGTCGCCCGCGTCAACAACCCGAAGAACGAGTGGCTGTTCAACGAGTCGTGGGGCGTGGACGTCGCGGTGTCGACGCCGCGTCTGATGTCGGCGCTGGTGGAGGAGGCGGTGAGCGTCGGCGATCTCGTACGGCTGCTGCGCTTCAGCCACGGCGACGCGAACCTGGTGGAGCTGACGCTGCCGCCGGAGTCGGCGGTCACGGGGACGCAGGTCGGGGACGTGCTCTGGCCGGAGGACACGTCGCTGGTGACGATCATCCGCGGGTCCCGGGTGCTGACGCCGAACGCGGAGGAAACGCTGGAGGCGGGCGACGAACTGCTGTTCGTGGCGGCGCAGGCACGGGAGGAACAACTGGAGGACCTACTGTCCGTCCGCCGCGAGGACGCTTAGCGCTGAGCTGTTGCGGGGTTGCGTGTGCCGGTCCGCGCCTGCGGGTCGGTTTCGTCCTCAAGCGCCGGACGGGCTTGGTGGTTGCGGTGGTGGCCGGGTGCGACTCCGGGGTGGCCCGGGGTTGCGTTTTCCGCCTGCGGGTCGGTTTCGTCCTCAAGCGCCGGACGGGCTGGGTGGTTGCGGTCTCGTTGCCGGGGGCGGCGTGCGGGCCCTCCGGGTGGGTATGTCCGGACGGCATGATTTACGCCGCGTGCAACGCTCGTTGGTCTCGACGAGACCAACTTGTTCACGCGACACAAATCAGCCTGAGTGTCCGAACACACCCACCCTCCGACCCCACACCCCTCCACGCCGCCCCGGCCCGCAGTGCAGACAACCCCCACCCCCTGCGGGTTGAAGGGGGACGCGCAGGGGTCGTGTCCGGACACTAAAGCGTGATTTGTGGCGCAACCCGGACCAGCACCACACCAACACCGCTGGGCGCCGTAAATCATGCCGTCCGGGCATGACCCCGGAGCGGCACCCGGCCACCACCGCAACCACCCAAGCCCGGCCGGCGCTTGAGGCCAACGACCACCGGCCCGCACCCGGCAAACGCAACCCCGGCCCCCCGGAGTCGCCCCCGGCCACCACCGCAACCACCCAGCCCGTCCGGCGCTTGAGGACGAAACCGGCCCGCAGGCGCGAACCCCGCAACCCGGCTACTCCCGCGAAGCGGCCTTCGCCTCCTCCGCCTCCATCTCAGCGAAGACGTCAATCGGCGCCGGCGCCTTCACCAGGAACACCCACGTCAGATACACCGCCAGCAGGAACGGCGGGATCTTCAGTGACACCAGCACCCAGCCGAGCTGCGCCGTGTCCGCCCACCAGTACAGCGGGAAGAGGATCGCGCACTTCGCGAGGAGGATGAAGCCCCACGCGTAACTCGCCTTCGTGTACGCCGACTTGCGCCCCGGGTTCCGCGTACGCCAGGACAGGTTCTCCTTGAAGACCGGTCCGAGGATCAGCCCGATCAGCGGCACTCCCGCGACGCTGGTCGCGATGTACGCGACAGCCAGCCCCAGGGTGTACACCATGCCCGGCAGATAGAAGTCCTTCGCGTTGTCGGTCATCATCGCGAAGACCGCGCCGAAGGCGACCCCGAAGACGCCGCTGAAGGCGTGCTTCACGGTGTCGCGGCGGATCAGCCGGACGGCGACCAGCAGCAGCGAGACCACGAGTGCCGCGATCGCCGAGGCGTACAGGTTCTTGTTGATCGTGAAGATCGTGACGAAGAGCAGTCCGGGGACGACCGTCTCCACCAGGCCGCGCACGCCGCCGAACGCCTCGAACAGCGCGGCCTCGGTCACGGCCTTGGCGGCGGCCTCGGCCTCGGCGTCGGTCTGCGGGTCGGGGCCCTCGGGCGCGTTGGGGTCTGTGGTCGCGGCAGGCTTGTCGATTGACGTCACCGGCTACTCCTGTCCGAGCGGTCGGAGTTCGTATTTGGGGTTGAACAGCACCCTGCGGCCGTGGCTCATGGAGATCCGGCCCGATGCGATGAGTTTGCGGCCCGGCTCTATGCCCGCGATGGAGCGCCGTCCCAGCCACACCACGTCCAGCGGCGCGGTGCCGTCGAACAGCTCCGCCTCCAACGCGGGCACGCCGGCCCGCGGACGCAAAGTGACCGTCCGCAACGTACCAGTCACCTTCACTATCTGACGGTCGCCGCAGTCGCAGATGCGTGTGCAGCCCGAGGACTGCGTGTCCTCCCGCAGCTCCTCGGATTCCAGGTCCTCCTGGGAGCTGGACAGCCGGTCGAGCATCCGGCGGAAGCGGCCGGTCGGCTTCTCAGCACTCATGACACAGAGCGTACCGGGGTCCGCGGGCCCCGATCATCGGTCGAACCGGTAGCCCATGCCGGGCTCGGTGACGAAGTGCCTGGGGTGCGAGGGGTCCGCCTCCAGCTTGCGGCGGAGCTGGGCCATGTAGACCCGCAGATAGTTGGTCTCCGTGCCGTAGGACGGCCCCCAGACCTCCTGGAGGAGCTGTTTCTGGCTGACGAGGCGGCCGGTGTTGCGTACGAGGACTTCCAGCAGGTGCCACTCGGTCGGGGTGAGCCGTACGTCGCGGCCCTCCCGGTGCACCTTCTTGGCCACCAGGTCGACGGTGAAGCCCTCCGTCTCGACCATCGCCACGCTGTCCTCGTCGCCGGCGCCGACCGGCTCGGCGCGGCGGACGGCGGCGCGCAGCCGGGCGAGGAGTTCGTCCATGCCGAAGGGCTTGGTGACGTAGTCGTCGGCTCCCGCGTCCAGCGCCTCGACCTTCTCGTCGGAGGTCTGGCGCGCGGAGAGCACCAGGATCGGTACGCGGGTCCAGCCGCGCAGGCCCCTGATGACCTCCACACCGTCCATGTCGGGCAGCCCGAGGTCCAGCACGACGACGTCCGGGTGGCGGGCGGCGGCCAGCTCCAGGGCGCTCGCCCCGTCGGCGGCGGCGTCGACCTCGTACTTGCGGGCCTTCAGGTTGATCACGAGGGCGCGCACGATCTGCGGCTCGTCGTCGACCACGAGCACCCTCACGGGCCCTCGGGAGTCTCCCCCGGCGGGAGGCGCCATGGTGGCCTGCCTTTCTGCTGTGCCGCCGGTCATGAGACGACCTGCGCGGGTAGTTCGGGGCCGGCCGGGGCGAGGCCCGGTACGGCCGTGAGATCGAGGACCATGGTCAGTCCGCCGCCGGGGGTGTCCTCGGCGGTGAGGGTGCCGTCCATCGCGTCCGCGAAGCCGCGGGCGACGGCGAGGCCGAGGCCCACGCCGGCCCCGCGAGGGGCGTCCCCGTGGCGCTGGAAGGGCTCGAAGATGCGTTCCTTGGCCTCGTCGGGGACGCCGGGGCCGCGGTCCACGACGCGTACCTGGACGCGGGCGCCGAGCGAGCTGGCGGCGACGGTGACGCGGGTGCCGGCGGGGCTGTACTTGACGGCGTTCTCGACGATGTTGGCCACGGCGCGCTCCAGCAGGCCGGGGTCGACGGCGACCATCGGCAGCGACTCCGGGATGTCGAGGTCGACGCTGTCCTCGGGGACGCCGCCGAGCGCCATGGGGACGACCTCGTCCAGGTCGATCTCGCGGATCAGCGGGGTGACGGTGCCGGTCTGGAGCCGTGACATGTCGAGGAGGTTGCCCACCAGGTGGTCGAGGCGGTCGGCGCCGTTCTCGATGCCTTCGAGGAGTTCGGCGTGGTCCTCCTCGGACCATTCGACGTCGTCGGAGCGCAGCGAGGTGACGGCGGCCTTGATGGCGGCGAGGGGGGTGCGCAGGTCGTGGCTGACGGCGGCGAGCAGGGCCGTACGTATCCGGTTGCCCTCCGCGAGCCTGCGGGCGCCCTCAGCCTCCCCCACCAGGCGTTGGCGGTCCAGTACGACGGCGGCCTGGGCGGCGAAGGCGGAGAGCACCCGGCGGTCCTCGGCGGGCAGGACCCGGCCGGAGAGGGCGAGCGCCATGTGGTCGCCGACGGGCATGTCGACGTCGGCGTCCTCGGGGCGGTCGACGGGCTTGGGCCCGACGCTGCCCGCGCGGGTCCACGGGTCGACGTCGCCGGCGCGTTCCAGCAGCGCCACGGACTCCATGGAGAACGTCTCGCGTACGCGTTCCAGCAGGGCGTCCAGGGTGGTCTCGCCGCGCAGCACACTGCCGGCCAGGAAGGACAGGATCTCCGATTCGGCGCGCAGTCTGGCGGCCTGGTGGGTGCGGCGGGCGGCGAGGTCGACCACGGATGCCACGGAGACGGCCACCGCGAAGAAGATCACGATGGCGACGATGTTCCTGGGGTCCTGGATGGTGAGGTTGTGGGTGGGTGGGGTGAAGTAGAAGTTCAGCAGGAGCGAGCCGACGGCGGCCGACGCGAGGGCCGGGCGAAGTCCGCCGAGCAGCGCGGCGAGGACGGTCAGGAAGAGGAAGAGCAGGACGTCGTTGGCCAGCCCCAGGGTGTCGTCCAACGCGGTGAGCAGCAGCGTCAGCAGGACCGGGGCGACGACGCCGGCCAGCCAGCCGGAGATGATCCGGGAGCGGCCGAGGCGGGCGCCGTGCGCGACGGGCAGGCCGCGGCCCTTGGCGACCTCCTCGTGGGTGACGATGTGGACGTCCAGGTCGGGTCCGGACTCGCGGGCGACGGTGGCGCCGACGCCGGGCCCGAAGACGTACTGCCAGGCTTTGCGGCGGCTGGAGCCGAGCACGATCTGTGAGGCGTTGACGCCGCGTGCGAACTCCAGCAGGGCTGAGGGCACGTCGTCCCCGATGACATGGTGGAAGGTGCCGCCGAGGTCTTCGACCAGGGTGCGCTGGACGGTCAGCTCCTTGGGCGACGCGGAGGTGAGGCCGTCGCTGCGGGCGATGTAGACGGCGAGGATCTCGCTGCCGGAGCCCTTGGCGGCCATGCGGGCGGCGCGGCGGATGAGCGTACGGCCTTCGGGCCCGCCGGTGAGGCCGACGGCGATGCGCTCGCGGGCCTGCCAGGTGGTGCGGATGTTGTGCTCGCCGCGGTACTGCTGGAGGTACTCGTCCACCCGGTCGGCGGTCCACAGCAGGGCGAGTTCGCGCAGCGCGGTGAGGTTGCCGGGGCGGAAGTAGTGCGAGAGCGCGGCGTTGACCTTGTCGGGCTGGTAGATGTTGCCGTGTGCCATACGGCGGCGCAGCGCCTGGGGCGACATGTCGACAAGCTCGATCTGGTCGGCCCGTCTGACCACCTCGTCGGGGACGGTCTCGCGCTGCCGTACGCCCGTTATCGACTCGACGACATCACCGAGTGATTCCAGGTGCTGGATGTTGACGGTCGAGACGACGTCGATACCGGCCTGGAGCAGTTCCTCGACGTCCTGCCAGCGTTTGGAGTTGCGGGAGCCCGGCACGTTGGTATGGGCCAGCTCGTCCACCAGGGCCACGGCGGGGCGGCGCTCGATGACCGCGTCGACGTCCATCTCGGTGAAGACGGTGCCCCGGTGCGGCAGCTCCCTGCGGTGGATCTGTTCGAGGCCCTGGAGCATGACCTCGGTACGTGGCCGGTTGTGGTGCTCGACGAACGCCACGACGCAGTCGGTGCCGCGTTCCACCCGCCGGTGTGCCTCGGAGAGCATCGCGTACGTCTTGCCGACGCCCGGTGCCGCGCCCAGGTAGATCCTCAGCTTGCCGCGTCCCATGGCCCCATTGTCTTCCCGACGAGCCGCTGCGTCCCCTCGCGGCCTCGTGCCCGAAGTTACAGCGCGCGATGGCACCAAAACGGACATCCGGCGGGGTGCGGGGTCCGTCTTGACACGATTCTGATGGACGTGGGGTTACGAACGCGGGGTGGGTTCGTGTTCCACGAGGTGGCCGTCGGCGAGTTCCAGCACCCGGTCGGCGAGGCCGAGGAGCTGGGCGTCGTGGGTGGCCACCAGCGCGGTGACGCCCTCGCTGCGTACGACCGCGCGCAGCAGCTCCATGACGGCGAGCCCGGTCTCCGCGTCGAGCTGTCCGGTGGGTTCGTCGGCGATCAGCAGGGCGGGGCGGTTCGCGAGGGCGCGGGCGATGGCCACGCGCTGCTGCTGGCCGCCGGACAGCTCGCCGGGGCGCTGGGCCGCGTGGTCGCCGAGGCCGACGAGGGCGAGCAGCAGCGCCACGCGCTCCTCGCGCTCGCGCGGGTCGGCCCTGCGCAGCCGCAGGGGCACCCCGACGTTCTCGGCGGCGGTGAGGATCGGGATCAGTCCGAAGGACTGGAAGATGAAGCCGATGCGGTCGCGGCGCATTTCGAGCAGACCGTTCTCGCCGAGGGTGGCGAGGTCGGTGCCGTCGACGGTGATCTGTCCGTCGTCCGGGGTGTCGAGACCGCCGACCAGGTTGAGCAGGGTCGTCTTGCCCGAACCCGAGCGGCCCTTGAGCGCGATCAGCTCGCCGCGCGGCACGGTGAAGGACACCCCGCGCAGCGCGTGGACGGCGGCGGCACCGGTGCCGTACGAGCGGTGCAGGCCGGTCACCCGCACCATGGGTCCCGCCGTCTCGCCGGCGACGGCCGTCGCGGTGCTGCTGGTCTCGGTCATGAGTCGTCCCCCGTGCGGTGCGGTTTACCGGGCGTCAGTATGTGCGGGACCCGTACGGCCGGGCAATGGTGGCGGCCACACACGCCGGTGGGCCGCGCCCCCGTCACGGGAGTGCGGCCCACCGGCGTGTGTCCGAGCAGGCGAACCCCCGGGTCAGCGCACCTCGGTGATCTCGGGGCCGCGCTGGAGCTGCCCCATGCCACCGGCGAAGCGTGAACCTTCCTGCTCCTCGGCCTGCTGGACGCCTTCGGCGACCATCTGCGCGTCGTCGGGGAGCTTGAGGACGATCGGGTCGCGGGGGGCCATCGGGCCCTCACCGCGCACGACGACCGTGTCCCGGAAGATCTGCTCCAGCAGTCCGGCGGCCTCGGGCTGCACCGCGCCCTGTCCGGAGATCACTCCGCGCAGGAACCAGCGCGGTCCGTCGACCCCGATGAAGCGCACGAGCTGTACGCCGCCGGTGCCGTCCGGCAACTGCACCGGCACCTGGGCCCGCAGCTCCCAGCCGAGCGGGCCCTCGACCTCGTCGATGATGCCGCCCTGCTGCGTGATGCCCGAGGCGATCTCCTCGCGCACCTCGCTCCAGATGCCCTCCTTCTTAGGAGCGGCGAACGCCTGGAGCTGTACGGCGCTGTCGCGCACGACGACGGTCGCCGCGACGATCGCGTCACCCGCGACCTCTACACGAAGCTCCATTCCCTCGACCCCGGGGACGAAGATGCCGCCCAGGTCGACCCGGCCCTCGTCGGGCTTGGAGACCTCGGAGATGTCCCACGGCCCGTCGGGCCGGGGAGCCGGGGGAAGATTCACCCGGCGGGGCTTCTCGGCCCCGTCCTCCGTGTCCTCCGTGTCATCGGCGTCGATGTCGTCGACGACCTGCTCGGCCTCGCCCGCCGTGTCATCGGCGGCACCGCTCTTCTTGCGACGTCCGAACACGTCACTGTCCTTCCCGGTCGGATACGACCGATGCGTATCGATTCCCGCCCTGTGAACCGCCCACCGCGGCATGACCTCCGGTGGACCCGAAGCCCCCCTCGGCCCTTGCCGAGCCGGGAAGCTCCGCCACCTCGTGGAAGCGCACCTTCTCGACCTGCTGGACGACCAGTTGGGCAATCCGGTCGAACCGCTCGAACCGCACCGTCTCGCGCGGATCGAGATTGACCACGATCACCTTGATCTCCCCACGGTACCCGGCATCCACCGTCCCCGGGGCATTCACCAGGGCCACCCCACAGCGGGCGGCCAGCCCGGATCTCGGGTGCACGAAGGCGGCGTACCCGTCGGGCAGCGCGAGGGAAACCCCGGTGGGCAGCACGGCGCGTTCGCCCGGAGCGAGATCGGCGGCCTCGGTGGTGACCAGATCGACGCCGGCGTCGCCCGGGTGCGCGTACGAGGGGAGCGGCACCTGCGGGTCCGTCCGGCGGATCAGCACGTCGACAGGAGTGCGGGGATCGGGGCTCATGGGTTCACCTCGAAGGCGCGGGCGCGCCTGACCTGGTCGGGATCGGCCATCGCCGCCCGGATCTCCTCCTGGCGGCCGTTGTCGATGAAGTGGTCGACCTTGACCTCGACGAAGAGGGCGTCGGCGCGCAGCGCGACGGGGCCCTCGGGGCCGCCGAGCCGGCCGGTCGCGGAACAGAAGATCTTGCGGCCGCTGACGGCGGTGGCCTCGGCCGCCAGGAACAGCACCGTACCCACGGGTACGGGGCGCACGAAGTCCGTCTCCAGTTTGCCGGTGACGGCGACCACGCGCAGCAGCCAGCTCAGCGCGCCGAGCGATTCGTCGAGCGCGGTGGCGAGCACGCCGCCGTGGGCGAGGCCGGGGGCGCCCTGGTGGGCGGGCCGTACGGTGAACTCGGCGGTGATGGTCACGCCTTCGCCGGCCCTGGACTGAAGGTGCAGGCCGTGGGGCTGCTCGTCGCCGCAGCCGAAGCAGTGCGCGTAGTGGGAACCGAGCGGTTCGCCGGGGGCCGGGGCGTCCGGGTGCCGTACCGGCGCCAGGGCGTCGGCCGGCGGCGTCAGGGCCGGGGACCGGGCGGCGGAACGGGGTGTCTTCCCCCCGGAGGGCACAGTACTCACAGGCGCAGACCTTACCCGCGCGGTTACCCGCCGGGCGCACCGTGCCAAGCTTGGCGGCATGGAGCATTCAGCCGTGCCTTACGACGAACGTCTCGCCGCCCCCGCCTCCTGGTGGGTGATCACCGCTCTCGTCGCGCTGTCGGGCGGTCTCATCCTGTTGCCGCTGGGCACGGTGCCGATGCTCGGGGCGGTGGTCGTGACGGGGCTGCTGGCCGCGGTGGGCGTCAGTTCGTACGGCTCCGCGCGGATCCGGGTGGTGGCCGGCTCGCTGGTCGCGGGCGACGCCCGTATCCCGGTCGCGGCACTCGGCGACGCGCAGGTGCTGGCCGGTGAGGAGGCGCGCGCCTGGCGCATGCACAAGGCCGATCCGCGCGCTTTCATGCTGCTGCGCAGTTACATCCCGACGGCGCTGCGGGTGGAGGTCACGGACGAGACCGACCCCACGCCGTACGTCTATGTGTCGACCCGCAGGCCGAAGGCGCTCGCGGCGGCGCTGGAGGCGGTACGGCGGAGCGAGAACGGCACGCGGGACACGGCCGAGCGGCCTTAGCGGACGACCCGCGGACCCTAGCGGCCCAGTTCCTTCGGGAGCTCGGGAGGCAGCACCGACGGCTGCTCCAGCGGCGGCAGCGCGGGCAGGGCGTCCCAGGGGACCTGGCGGGTGCGCAGGTCCTTACGGATGCGCTCGGCGACCTTGCGGGTGTCACGCCGGTTCATCATCGCGCCCACGGCCGCCCCGATCATGAACGGGACCAGGTTCGGCAGGCTGCGGACGGTGCGCTTCATGATCTGCTGGCGCAGCTCGCGCTTCATACGGCCGGAGAGCGCCGAGTTCAGCGTCGCCGGTTTCGTGATGTCGACGCCGCGCTCCTCGGTCCACGAGGTCAGATACGCGGTGCTGCGCTGTTTGAGATTGCCGGGCGGACGCAGGCCGTAGACCTCGTGCAGCTCGGCGATGAGCTTCATCTCGATCGCGGCGACCGCCGTGATCTCGGCGGCCAGTTCGGCCGGCATCGCGGGCGGTACGGGCATCATCGCGACGGCGCCGATTCCGGCGCCCACCGTGGAGCTGCTGTTCGCCGCGCCCGCGACGAGTTTGTCGGCGAGCGCTTCGGGCCCCAGGCCCGGAAACTGCCCGCGGAGCGTGGCCAGATCACGGACGGGGACGCGCGGGGCGTTGTCGATGATCCGGTCCGCGAGATGCGCGAGTCCCGCTCTGGCGCTCGCGCCGCCCTTCTGTATGCCCCGCTTGACCTTGTCCAGGCGGCGGGCCCCGGTCACGGGCCCGTCGTGGTCGCCCCGGGCCGCTTCGAGCGAGGCCGTCAGGCCCCGCTCGTCGTCGGATACGCCGGGGTGGGGCAGGAGAGCGGAGTGCTCGGCAGCGGGCGTGGTGCCTTCCGCCGGGCGCGGGCCGCTCTGGTGCGCCTCCGGCGCGCTCGCGCGCCGGAAGCGCCGTTTCCTGGACGGTGTGTCACCTGCCACGGCCGACCGCTCCTCAGTCGCAGTCGCGGCAGATCGGCTGACCGTTCTTCTCCCGGGAAAGCTGACTGCGGTGGTGCACCAGGAAGCAGCTCATGCAGGTGAACTCGTCGGCCTGCCTGGGCAGTACACGAACCGACAGCTCCTCGTTGGAGAGGTCGGCCCCGGGCAGCTCAAGTCCCTCGGCCTGCTCGAACTCGTCCACGTCGACCGCGGAAGTCGACTTGTCGTTCCGACGGGCCTTCAGTTCCTCAAGGCTGTCGGAATCGACGTCGTCGTCGGTCTTGCGTGGGGTGTCGTAATCCGTTGCCATGTCGCTTCTCCCCCTCTGGGTGTCATCGGTGTCTCAGCGCGTAACGCGTGAGAGGCCGGACTTGTGCCCGACCTGAGGCGGAGATTTTGCCTCACATCAAGGTCTGTTACTCAATCGACACCCAACCGGACTCTTTCCGAGTGATCGGCTTTGGGTGCGAACCGGACCGTACACGGTCCGAATGTCGTACTTCACGGGCGCCACCCCGTGTACTTCCCGTGATCCCCACCCCCGGAAACCCGCATTTTCCCGGCTTTCCGACAGGGGCTTGATCACAGAGAGTGCGAGGCTTGAATTCGCCCCTGTGATCGATCACACACGGCCCAACCGGGAACGGGTCCCGAAAATTCCGCGTAAAGCGAACTTCGCTCCGACCCGGAGCGAAAGTTCAGACAGGCAGAGTGACACGCATCACGAGCCCGCCTCCCTCGCGGGGCTCCGCGATGATACGGCCCCCGTGGGCCCGCGCGACCGAGCGGGCGATCGACAGGCCCAGGCCAACGCCCTTGTCGCTGCCGGTGCGCTCCGTACGGAGGCGGCGGAACGGTTCGAAGATGTTGTCGATCTCGTACGCGGGAACGACCGGCCCCGTGTTCGACACCAGCAGCACCGCCTGACCGTGCTCGATCATGGTCGTGACCTCGACCCAGCCCTCCTCCATCACGTTGTAGCGCACGGCGTTCTGTACGAGGTTGAGCGCGATCCGCTCCAGCAGGACGCCGTTGCCCTGGACGACCGCCGGCCCGCACTCACCGCGGATCCGCACGCCCTTCGCCTCCGCCTCGCCGCGCGTCTGGTCGACGGCGCGGGTGGCGACCTCGGCGAGGTCGACGGGCTTGCGCTCGACGAGCTGGTTGTCGCTGCGGGCGAGCAGCAGCAGGCCCTCCACCAGTTGTTCACTGCGTTCGTTGGTGGCCAGGAGCGTCCTGCCGAGCTGCTGGAGCTCCACGGGCGCCGCCGGATCGGAGAGCTGGACCTCCAGCAGTGTCCGGTTGATCGCCAGGGGCGTACGCAGCTCGTGGGAGGCGTTGGCGACGAAGCGCTGCTGCGCCGTGAAGGCCCGCTCCAGGCGCTCCAGCATCTCGTCGAAGGTGTCGGCCAGCTCCTTCAGCTCGTCGTCCGGGCCGTCCAGTTCGATCCTGCGCGAGAGGTCGGAACCGACCACGCGGCGCGCGGTGCGGGTGATCCGGCCCAGCGGCGACAGGACCCGTCCGGCCATCGCGAAACCGAACGCGAAAGCGATGATGGACAGACCGGTCAGGGCGAACAGCGAGCGGGTGAGCAGGTCGTCCAGCGCCTGCTGGCGCTGCGCGGACATGCACGCCTTGAGTGACGCGTTGAGCTGGTCGTTGTTGACGGCCTCGTTGAGACCGGGACAGGTGGGGCTCGTCAACTGGACATTGACCCCGGTCACCTTCAGGGCCAGTTCGCTGCCCTCGTTGATGGCCTGCGCCGCCAGCAGATAGATGATCGACAGCAGCAGGATGCCGGCGATCAGGAACATCCCGCCGTACAGCAGCGTCAGACGTATCCGGATCGTCGGCCGGACCCAGGGCAGCGCCTGGTCGGGCCGTCTGGGGTCCCAGGTCGGTTTGGGGGGCGCCGTGGGCGGCGCCGGGGTGCTCGCCACGGGCATCAGATCCGGTAACCGGAGCCGGGCACGGTGACGATCACGGGCGGCTCGCCGAGCTTGCGGCGCAGCGTCATGACCGTGACGCGCACGACATTGGTGAACGGGTCGGTGTTCTCGTCCCAGGCCTTCTCCAGAAGCTGCTCGGCGGAGACCACGGCGCCCTCGCTGCGCATCAGTACTTCGAGGACGGCGAACTCCTTGGGCGCGAGCTGGATCTCCTTGCCGTCGCGGAAGACCTCGCGGCGGTTCGGGTCGAGCTTGATCCCCGACCGCTCGAGGACGGGCGGCAGCGGGACGGTCGTACGGCGGCCGAGCGCCCGCACCCGGGCGGTCAGCTCGGTGAAGGCGAAGGGCTTGGGCAGATAGTCGTCGGCGCCCAGCTCCAGGCCCTCGACCCGGTCGCTGACGTCACCGGAGGCCGTGAGCATCAGCACCCTGGTGGGCATGCCCAGCTCGACGATCTTGCGGCAGACGTCGTCGCCGTGGATCAGTGGGAGGTCGCGGTCGAGCACGACGACGTCGTAGTCGTTGACCCCGATCCGCTCCAGGGCCGCGGCGCCGTCGTACACGACGTCGACGGCCATGGCCTCCCGGCGCAGCCCGGTGGCCACCGCATCGGCGAGCAGTTGCTCGTCCTCGACGACGAGTACGCGCACGTCGCTGTCCTTCCTGTGGGGCCCGTCGCCCGAGATCCGGGGAACCGGGCAGGTCGTAGCACTGGTTGTGCGGGCCCATCCTGCCCGCTACGCGCATAAACCGGCGGTAAGACAATGCCGTCCGTCCGGCATACGGAAGGAATACGGAAGATTCTTGAATGTGGAGAGGTTTCTCGTGGACAAGCCCTGGGGATGACGAGTGCACACCCGAGATCACGCCCTTCACGTGGCATGCCACTACCCGCTCTGTCCCCCAGAGGGAGTGGTGCGTGATCGACCGCCGTCGGCACTTCCAGGTGCCACTTGACCACGACGTCGGCACACCCCCGTGCCATCGACCCACGCCGAGGGGGCGCAATGGACGCATTCACCGCAGGACTTCTGCAGCGCATAAGGGCCACGGAATCCGATCTCACGCGAGCTCGTGAGACGGGCGACGACTTCCTCGCGGAGGTCGAGCAGGAGGAGCTGGAGGACCTGCACCGCCTCGCCGCCGAGCACGGCGTTCAGTTCGGCGCCGCGAACGTGTGACCCGCGCGGGAAGGACCCCGGTGCCATGGGACGGCGCCGGGGTCCTTCCACGTGCGGGCCGGGGCCGGGGCCTGTTTCCGCCTGGCACGACTGACCGGATCCGGATCCGGTCAGTCGTGCCAGGCGCCGTACTCCTCCAGCATCGCCTGGAGCGGTTCGAAGACGCCGGGGGTGGCCGCCACCGTGAGGTCGCCGTCCGCCGGGACGCCGGGCCGGCCGCCGGTGAGCGCGCCCGCCTCGCGTGCGACGAGATCGCCGGCCGCCAGGTCCCAGGGATGCAGACCGCGCTCGTAGTAGCCGTCGAGCCGCCCCGCGGCGACGTCGCACAGATCGACGGCCGCCGAGCCGCCCCGCCGGATGTCGCGCAGCAGCGGGATCAGCCGCGCCGCCACGGACGCCTGGTGGGTGCGGACGGTGGTGACGTAGTTGAAGCCCGTGGAGACCAGCGCCTGCTCCAGCGGCGGAGCGGGACGGCAGCTCACCGGCCGGTCGTTGAGGTACGCGCCGCCGCCGAGCACCGCGCGGAAGGTCTCGCGGCGCATCGGGGCCTCGACGACGCCGACGAGCCTGACGCCGTCGCGTTCGGCGGCGATGGACACGGCCCAGGTGGGCAGCCCGTACAGATAGTTGACGGTGCCGTCCAGCGGGTCGATCACCCAGCGCACACCGCTGCTGCCCGCCGAACTGGCGCCCTCCTCACCGAGGAAGCCGTCATCGGGGCGGTTCTCGGCCAGAAAGCCCGTGATCAGCTTCTCGGCCGCGATGTCCATCTCCGTGACGACGTCGATGGGGCTGGACTTCGTCGCGGCCACACCCAGGTCGGCGGGCCGGCCGTCGCGCAGCAGCGCTCCGGCCCGGCTCGCGGCCTCCAGGGCGAGGGCGAGCAGTTCGGAGGTGAGGGCGGCGTCGGTGTCGGGCGCGGATCCGGGGTCAGTCACTGGCAGGTCACTCCTCGGGAGGAAACCGGGCGTCGGGGCCGGTGTGTGGGGGCGTACGGGGCGGACGTGCGAGACGTCAGGCGTACGGGCTGTGCGGGCTGTAGGGGCCGTACGGGCTGTCGGCGCCCGCGGCGGCCGGCCGGGGCGTCCTGGCGGGGCAGCAGCCGACCGGACAGAGGTCGTGGCTCGGACCGAGCGCCCCGAGCGCGCAGCGCTCCACCGCGCGCCCCCGCTCGGTCGCCGCGCGCTCCAGGAGCAGATCGCGTACGGCCGCGACGAACCGCCCGTCCGCCCCGACCGTCGCCGAGCGCCGGACCGGCAGGCCCAGTTCGGCGGCCTTCGCCGTGGCCTCGGTGTCGAGGTCGTACAGCACCTCCATATGGTCCGAGACGAACCCGATGGGCACCATGACGACCGCCGGGGCGCCCGCGCCGTGCAGGGCCTGGAGGTGGTCGCAGATGTCGGGCTCCAGCCAGGGGATGTGCGGGGCGCCGCTGCGCGACTGGTAGACGAGTTCCCAGGGGCGCTCGACACCGGTCTCCTCGCGCACCGTGTCGGCGATCAGCCGCGCCACGTCCAGATGCTGGGCGACGTACGCGCCGCCGTCACCGTGGTCCTCGACAGGGCCCGAGGTGTCGGCGGCGGCCACCGGCACGGAGTGGGTGGTGAAGGCGAGATGGGCCCCCGCGCGTACCTCCTGAGGAAGATCGGCGAGGGACGCGAGCACGCTCTCGGCCATGGGGCGTACGAAGCCGGGGTGGTTGAAGTAGTGCCGCAGTTTGTCGATACGGGGCGGCTCGAGGCCCTCGTCCACGAGTGTGGCGAGCGCGTCCGCGAGGTTCTCGCGGTACTGGCGGCAACCTGAGTAGGAGGCGTAGGCGCTGGTGGCCAGGACGGCGACGCGGCGACGGCCGTCCCTGGTCATCTCCCGCAGGGTGTCGGTCAGATACGGCGCCCAGTTGCGGTTGCCCCAGTAGACGGGCAGGTCCAGGCCGTGCTCGGCGAAGTCCTCGCGCAGGGCCGCCAGCAGGACGCGGTTGTGCTCGTTGATCGGGCTGACGCCGCCGAACTGGAAGTAGTGCTGCCCGACTTCCCTCAGCCGCTCCTCGGGGATGCCCCGGCCGCGCGTCACGTTCCGAAGGAACGGAACCACGTCGTCCGGGCCTTCGGGTCCACCGAAGGACAGCAGCAGAAGGGCGTCGTAGGGAGAAGTCGCACGCTGTTCGGGCATGTTCCGATCCTGCCATCCGCCGTTGGGCGGCGGTAAACCGCGGCGCGCTCGGGCACCCTCGGGCCGTAAGCTGTCTGCGCCTGTTCATTCCTTACCGCCAGTGCCCAGCGGCCGTACGCGCGCCGTCACTCGCGACAGCGCCCAACCGGAGCGACACCGTGGCCAGTCCCTACCGCGCGATCTTCGCCGCGCCCGGCACCCTGAGATTCAGCGCGGCCGGCCTCGTCGGCCGGATGCCGCTGTCCATGATGGGCATCGGCATCGTGACGATGATCTCCCAGCTCACCGGGCGTTACGGGCTGGCGGGCGCGCTGTCGGCGACGCTGGCGCTGTCCGCCGCCGTGATGGGCCCGCTGATCTCGCGGCTGGTGGACCGGCACGGCCAGCGGCGGGTGCTGCGGCCGGCCACGCTGATCGCCGTGACGGCCGTCGCCGGACTGCTGGTGTGCGCCCAGCGCTCGGCCCCCGAGTGGACACTCTTCGTCTTCGCCGCGGGCGCCGGCTGTGTGCCGAGCGTGGGGTCGATGGTCCGGGCGCGCTGGGCGGAGATCTACCGGGGGTCGCCGCGCGAGCTGCATGCCGCGTACGCGTGGGAGTCGATCGTCGACGAGGTGTGCTTCATCTTCGGCCCGATCATCGCGATCGGTCTGTCCACGGCCTGGTTCCCCGAGTCGGGGCCGCTGCTGGCCGCGCTGTTCCTGGTGGTCGGGGTGTTCTGGCTGACGGCGCAGCGCGCCACCGAGCCGGTGCCGCAGTCGCGCGAGCACCACACCGGGGGCATCGCGCTGCGCTCCCCCGGTCTTCAGGTGCTGGTGGTCACCTTCGTGGCGACGGGCGCGATCTTCGGCGCCATCGACGTGGTGACCGTGGCGTTCGCCGAGGAGCGGGGGAACAAGACGGCGGCGAGCCTCGTGCTCGCCGTGTACGCGCTCGGCTCCTGTCTCGCCGGCGCCGTCTTCGGGCTGCTGCGCCCGCGGGGCAGCGCGTCCAGGAGGTGGCTGGTGGGAGTCTGCGCGATGGCCGTGAGTATGATCCCCCTCCAACTGGCCGGGAGTCTGCCGATCCTGGCTGTGGCGCTCTTTGTCGCCGGCCTCTCGATCGCACCGACGATGGTGACGACGATGGCCCTCGTCGAAGCGCACGTACCTCGTACCAAGCTCACCGAGGGCATGACCTGGACCAGTACGGGACTCGCCGTCGGAGTGGCGCTCGGCTCGTCCGCCGCGGGATGGGTGGTGGACGCCTCCGGGGCGCGGGCGGGGTTCGCTGTGCCCGTCGTGGCGGGAGGCGTCGCGGCCCTGGTGGCGCTGCTGGGCCACCGCCGGCTGCGGGAGCGGCCAACGGATGGGGAGGGGCGCGGGGCTGATGACCAACACCGGTACGGGCGCGGCGACGAGGCGGAACCCGACAAGCACCTGGCGTAACTGGGCGGGGAACGTGAGCGCGCGTCCCACCCGCGCGGTCTCCCCCGCCTCCGTGGCGGAGCTGGCCGACGCGGTCCGTACGGCCGCCGAGGACGGTTTGCGGGTGAAGGCGGTCGGTACGGGGCACTCGTTCACGTCCGCGGCGGCCACCGACGGTCTGCTGATACGGCCCGATCTGCTCACCGGCATCCGTGGGATCGACCGGACGGCCGGCACCGTCACGGTGGAGGCGGGCACCCCGCTGAAGCGTCTGAACGAGGCGCTGGCCAGGGAGGGCCTGTCGCTCACGAACATGGGCGACATCATGGATCAGACCGTCGCCGGCGCGACGTCCACGGGCACGCACGGCACCGGTCGCGAGTCGGCCTCGATCGCCGCGCAGATCCGGGGCCTGGAGCTGGTCACGGCGGACGGTTCGGTGCTGACGTGCTCCGGGAGCGAGAATCCGGAGATCTTCGCGAGCGCCCGGATCGGACTGGGCGCGCTGGGTGTGGTCTCCGCGATCACCTTCGCCGTGGAGCCGGTGTTCCTGCTGACGGCGCGCGAGGAGCCGATGTCCTTCGACCGGGTCACGGCGGACTTCGACGAACTCGTCGCGGAGAACGAGCACTTCGAGTTCTACTGGTTTCCGCACACCGGCAACTGCAACACCAAGCGCAACAACCGCAGCGCCGGCCCGGCGGCCCCGCCCGGCCCGGTCAGTAGTTGGATCGAGGACGAACTCCTCTCCAACGGGCTGTTCCAGGTGGCCTGTTCGGTCGGCCGCGCGGTGCCCCGGACCATCCCCGCGATCGCCCGGGTGTCCAGCCGCGCGCTGTCCGCCCGTATGTACACGGATATTCCTTACAAGGTCTTCACGAGCCCGCGCCGCGTGCGTTTCGTGGAGATGGAGTACGCCCTGCCGCGCGAGACGGTGGTGGGCGCGCTGCGCGAGGTCAAGGCCATGATCGAGCGCTCACCCCTGCGGGTGAGCTTCCCGGTGGAGGTGCGCACCGCGCCCGCCGACGACATCCCGCTGTCCACGGCGTCGGGCCGGGAGACGGCGTACATCGCGGTGCATCTGTACCGGGGCACGCCTTACCGCTCGTACTTCACGGCGGTGGAACGGATCATGGCCGCGCACGGCGGCCGGCCGCACTGGGGCAAGGTCCACACGCGGGACGCGGCGTATCTGGCCGGGGTCTATCCGCGCTTCGAGGAGTTCACGGCGGTACGCGACCGGCTGGACCCGGAGCGGATGTTCGGGAACCCGTATCTGCGGCGGGTCATCGGGGCGTAGGACCGGACTGCTCTACGGCGTGGTGGGCGTCGGGGTCGTGGGCTGAGGCGGCGGCGAGGCGTCCTGGCCCGAGGAGTCACCCGGTCGCGACGTCTCCGGCGTCGGCACGGTCGGCTCGTTCGGCACGGTCGGCTCGTTCGGCACGGTCGGCTCGTTCGAAGGGCCGCCGGTCTGCGGGGGGTTCGGGCTCTGACCGGTGTCGGGTGCGGACGGGGTAGGGGTCGGGGTGTCGGCGGTGCCCGGGTCGGTGTCCGTGCCCGTGCCCGTGCCGCCGTCCTGCGGCCCGGCCGGTCCGTCGGGCGTGGAGTCCTTGCCGCTGTCCCCGCCCCGTACGACGGAGCTGAAGGTCGTTCCCTTGCCGCCGCTCAACTCCTGCCCGGCGGCCAGCTCGTAACCGGTGATGCCCAGCATCGCCACGGCGAAGACGACCACGGCCGCGACAACGGGCCGCTTCCACCCGCGTACGCGGGTGCCGTACGTGGTGGCTCCCCCGAACTCGTCCTGGGCGGTGGGCTCCTGGGGAGAGTGGTCGGCGGGGGCCGGGCGCGGGACGCCGGGGGCCGGCTCGGAGTCGTACACCTGGCGCGCCTTCGGCTTCACCTGGACCGAGACCTCGCGTATCTGGTCACCGGTGCGCCGGAACAGATGCTGGAAGACCGTGCCGCCGCAGGTGGCGATCACGCTCACCACTCCGGCGCCGATGATCGTGCCGTACACCCCGAGCTTGGAGGCGAACACCGCCGCCGCGAGCGCGCTGCCCGCGACCTGTGGCACGCTCAGATCGAGCCGTCGCGTCGCCACCCCGTCACCGGCCCGAATGTCCGGGTTCCGCCTCTGATCCATCTCCGACCTCTGCTTGCCCATCTGTGCCACCGTGCACCAGGAAGGGACATTTGAGCGAATCGGATAGTTCCGCTTCTGTAGAATGTGTGAATTGGGACACGCGTGCGGGATACGGACACCCCCTCAACTCCCCTCCCCCCGGAGAACTTCGGTGGCGTGGCAGTCCACCCCGATGGCCCGAATGGAGTACTGTGGCGAGCCCTGGGGCCGGACTCCCTCACAGGTGTCCGGGTCTGCGGGAGGGGGGCCGAAGTGGCACTCGATCCGGCGGCGCGATGGCACCGCACGGGCGCCTGCTACACAGTGTGACCGGGTCTGTCACTCTGAGTCGCAAACAGGCAACCGTGTCATGACGGCGTTCCAGGGCCCATGCCCGACACGCCGGGCAACTCGGCAAGGTTGTGGCAGGCTGCACCCGGGCAGGTCACACTCGACTAGCGGAAGCAGCGACGCACGTGACGTCGGCAGGCACCACCCGGGAGGTCCCCATGCCCGAACTGCGTGTCGTGGCCGTCTCCAACGACGGCACACGACTGGTGCTCAAGGCTGCCGACAGCACGGAGTACACGCTCCCCATCGACGAGCGGCTGCGGGCCGCCGTACGTAACGACCGGGCCCGTCTCGGCCAGATCGAGATCGAGGTGGAGAGCCACCTCAGGCCCCGTGACATCCAGGCGCGTATACGGTCCGGAGCCTCCGCCGAGGAGGTCGCCCAAATGGCCGGCATCCCGGTCGACCGGGTCCGGCGCTTCGAGGGTCCCGTGCTGGCCGAGCGCGCCTTCATGGCCGAGCGCGCCAGAAAGACGGCAGTACGCCGCCCCGGCGAGAACACCGGTCCCCAACTGGGCGAGGCGGTGCACGAGCGGCTGCTCATGCGCGGCGCCGAGAAGGAGACCGCGCAGTGGGACTCGTGGCGCCGCGACGACGGCACCTGGGAAGTCCTGCTCGTCTACCGGGTCGCGGGCGAACCGCACTCGGCGAGCTGGACGTACGACCCGCCCCGGCGGCTCGTCCAGGCGGTGGACGACGAGGCGCGCTCGCTGATCGGCGAGACGGACGACTCGCTCGCCCTCGGTACGAAGGAGCCGAGCTTCCCGTTCGTACCGCGCATCGCGCGGCTGCCCAGGGATCGCGAACGGCCGCTCGACCGCGCCCTGGAACGGCAGATGGAGCGCCCGAGCGCGCCGGACCCGGACGAGGACACCAGCGAGCGCGACACCCTGACCAGCCTGCTGGAGGCGGTGCCGAGCTTCCGTGGCGACATGGTGGTCCCGGAGCGGCCTTCGCCGCCCGAGCCGCCGGCGATCGAGCCCGGTCAGGTGGACGACGACGAGGAGCCGGTGGCACCGGCCGCCTCGGCGGGCGCGGGATCGGCGTACGCGGATGTGCTGATGCCGCGTTCGGTGGCCGGTCACCGCGACCGGCTGACCGGTACGACGGACCGTCAGGCGGAGGCGGACGGCGTACGGCCGGGCCGCCGGGCCGCCGTGCCGAGCTGGGACGAGATCGTGTTCGGCACGCGCCGCAAGAAGCAGGACTGAGCGCGGTCGTCGCCGAGGGGCCGGGGCCGTACGCGTACGGCCCCGATCCCTCCACGAGTTACCGCGGGTCGGGGCCCGTTGCCACCGGGCGCGCGGGGTCCGCCGTCCACTCGGACCAGGAACCGGCGTACAGCGCCGCCTCGATGCCCGCGATCTCCAGCGCCACCAACTGGTGCGCCGCCGAGACCCCGGAGCCGCAGTAGACGCCGACCTCGGGGCCGTTGGGGTCGCCCGTCGCGCCCAGCGCCTTGAACCGGGCGGCGAGCACGTCGGCCGGGAGGAAACGGCCGTCCGGGCCGACGTTCTCGGAGGTGGGCGCCGAGACCGCGCCCGGGATGTGCCCGCCGACGCGGTCGAGCGGTTCGACGTCGCCCCGGTAGCGCTCCGCCGCCCGCGCGTCGAACAGGAGCCCGTCGCGGGCCAGCGCGGCGGCGCCGTCCGCGTCGAGCAGCGGAAGCGAATCCGGTACGGGGCTGAAGTCGCCCTCCCGCGGGGTCGGGATCTCGGTGGTCAACGGGCCGTCCCAGCCCGCGAGTCCGCCGTCCAGCACCCGTACGTCCTCATGGCCGGTCCAGCGCAGCATCCACCAGGCGCGGGCCGCGGCCCAGCCGAGCCCTCCGTCGTAGACGACGACGGGTGTGCCGGCGAAGACGCCCGCGCGGCGCATCACCGCGCCGAACGCCGTTACGTCGGGCAGCGGATGACGGCCACCGGCGCCGGGCGGGGCGGACAGTTCCGCTTCGAGGTCGACGAAGACGGCGCCGGGCAGATGGCCGGCCTCGTACTCCGGACGACCGGGCGGGGCGCCGGGCGCGTAACGGACGTCGAGCAGGACGGGCGGCCGGGCTCCGGCGATCAGACCGGCGAGTTCGGACGCGGAGATGATGACTGTCATGCGTGCCATCCTCGCGCACCGGCAAGGGCGTTCGGACCTGACCAAGCCCCGGTGAGTGATACAACGGCGACGTTACGTCAATGTCAAAACGGTCATCCTCATGCTGGATCGCGCCAAAGGCGGCGCGGCCGGGGCGCGGTGCGCGGTGGGGAGTGGAACCATCTGCTCGGGCACCCGGCCGCGCCGTCCGAGGCGCGCGCCCCGTCTTCCGTTTGCCCATCGCGATCACGACCGTCCCCGAACGGTCCGAGGAGAGAGTGACGATGACCGAGGCAGCGATCCGGCGCACACCCGGCACACCTTGCTGGGTGAGTCTGATGGTGCACGGCCTTGGCACGACGCAGGACTTCTACGGAGCGCTGTTCGGCTGGAAGTTCGTCCGCGTCGCGGGGCCCGAGCCGTTGGGCGCGTACGTACGCGGCGTGCTCGACGGGCAGGAGGTCGCCGGTATCGGCCAACTGGCGCCGGAGCGGCGGCTGCCGCTCGCGTGGACGACGTATCTGGCGACGGACGACGCGGACGCGACGGCGGAGGCGATCAGGTGCTGCGGCGGCACCGTCGGGGTGGGGCCGCTCGACGCGGGAGTGAACGGGCGCGTCGCGCTGGCGTCGGACCCGGCGGGCGCGGTCTTCGGGGTCCGGCAGCAGGGGAAGGCGCGCACCGGTGGCGGCACCGCTGTGGCGGAGGGCGTGCCGGGGCACGGAACGCCGGTCTGGAACGAGCTGTTGACCCACGAGGCGGCGTGGGTGGGCACGTTCTACCGGTCGGTCTTCGGTTACGACGTGGAGGCGACCGGCCGCGACGGGGCCGACGTACTGACGCTGCGCCTCGACGGGCAGGCGGTGGCGACGCTGCACGGGGTCGGCGAGGGCCTGGGCCGGGTCCGTGGCGCGTACTGGATGACGTACTTCGAGGTGGACGACACGGACGCGGCGGCGCTGCGCGTCGCGGAACTGGGCGGCCATGTGATCGACCCACCGTGGGAGACCCCGACGGGCCGGGTCGCGACGGTGACGGACCCGGAGGGCGCGGTCTTCAGCGTGGTGCGGTCGACGGCGCGTTGAGCCGGGCCCCGGGTCCGGGTGCTCCGTTGGCCGGACGGCCGGTCGGCCGCTGACCTCAACGGCCGCCTGTCCGGTGACACGGCGGCCGTTGGGCGCGTCAGTCAGCCAGGGGCGTACCGGCCCCTGGCCCACTGCGACAGGCAGAACGCCACCGTGACCCGGAAGGGCCACCGACGCACCGCGCCGGCTACGGAGTCGGCGCTTCCGCCGAGTCCAGGACGGTCACGTCCCGGTTGGCCGTCTCCCGCCCGGTGAACGCGGCGATCGAGGCGATGACACAGACCCCGGTGGTGAATACGGCGGCCGGGACCCAGCCCGACGGCCCGGACCGCTGGATCGCGTAACAGATCGTCGGTGCGAAACCGGCGACCAGGAACCCGAGTTGGCTGCCGATGGCGACGCCGGTCGTGCGGACTTTCGTGGGGAACATCTCTGTGAACATCGACAGTTGCAGCGCCTGCCCGGCGTTGAGGAACCCGTACGCCAGGATCTCCAGGAGCGCGACCAGCAAGAGGTTCCCGCTCTTGAGCGCGAGGAAAAGCGGGAAGATGAGCAGGCCGCCGATCAACACACCCCCCGCGAACACCGGCTTGCGCCCTATTCGGTCACCCAGCAGCCCCCACAGCGGCAGCAGCGGAGTGGTGACGACGATGACGATGAGCTGCACCGTCAGGAGTTCGCTGGCCGGAATGCCGACCGTGTCCACCCCGTAGCCGAAGGCGTACACGCCTACGACCGTTCCGGGCACCGCCATCAGGCACAGCAGAATGACCCGAATCACGCTGCGCCAGTGATCGCGGAACAACGGCGCGACCGGGTAACGGGCCACCTTGCCCTCGTTCTTCGTCTCGACGAACACATCGGCATCGTGGATGCTCCGCCGGAATATCAACACGATCGCCGTCCAGACGATGCTCGCGAGGAACGGTATCCGCCATCCCCAACTGAGCAGATCGTCCTCGGGCAGCGCCAGGATGGGGATGAACGCGAGCTGGCCGAGGACAGCGCCGACACCGACACCGACGTTGATGAAGCTGACGAAGAACCCGCGCCGTTCGGTGGGGGCGTGCTCCATCGTCAGTGAGCTGGTCCCGGCCTGTTCACTGGAGGTGAAGAAGCCCTGGAAGATCCGCAGGATCACGAGCAGTACGGGCGCCGCGAACCCGATCGTGCCGTACCCGGGCAGACAGCCGATGAGGAAGGTGGCCACGCCCATGCCGGTGATGGTGATGACGGTCATCTTCTGCCGGCCGATTCGGTCACCCAGTGGGCCGAGGACGAATGCGCCGATCGGTCCCGTGACGTAAGCGACGGCGAAGGTCGCGACCGCGCCGACACTCGCCAGTTGGGGATTGTCGGCGGGAAAGAAGACCTTACTGAAGACGACGGCGGCGACGATGCCGTAGATGGAGGCGTCCAGGAACTGGAACGTCGTGCCGAGAAAGCTGGCGAACGCCGTACGTTTCGCCGTACGCAACTTCTCTGCTTCATTCGTTGACGGCATTGTCAATTGGGTCATTCGACTTCTCGATTCGAGTACTGTCCGCCGGGAGTCCGGACTGCCGTGGGTCATCACCAGATGTCGCGTGGCGTGTACGCCTCGGCCGCCACGGCCGAAACGCTTTTCTCGCGCAGGGCAGTCGCCACCTCGACGGTGTGCGCCACCAGGGACGAGATCGATATGCCGTCGTAGCCGAACACCGCGCTGCGTACGGTGTCCTCCAGCGGTGCGGTCCACCGTTCGTCGATCGACGGCGCGAGCAGACCCGCGACGGATCCGGCCGTCGCGCCGTTGGAGTCGGTGTCCAGTCCGCCGAGCACCGTCAGCGCGATCGAGCGGTCGAAGTCCCCGTCGGCCCACAGCAGGCCGGCCGCCAGGACCGCCGCGTTGACAACGGTGTGGACCGAACCGTAGAAACCGAGTTCGCTGTCGATACGGGCGCGCGCTTCCTCCCAGGACAGTCCCCGGTCCCTCCACTCCCGGACGGAGCTCAGCGCGGCGTGGAGCCGGGAGCGGTGCGGGACCACGGTCAGTGACCTGTCGAACGCCTCTCGTATTCCGTTCGCCGTAAAGGCCGACGCCACGAGCGCGGCACACCACATCTCGCCGTAGACGCCGTTGGCCCGGTGCGACAGAACCGCGTCCCGGTATGCCAGTTCCGCCGCTCCCGCGGCGTCTCCGGGGCTCACATATCCGAAGACGTCCGCACGTATCGCCGCGCCGATGTACTCGCGGTAGGGATTGCGCACATTCGCCGCGTCCTCGGGGTCGACACCCGCCACGAGATTCCTGATGGCGACGCGCTCGGCGGTGAAGGTCTGGAGGAACGGAAGGAGGGTCAGCCAGGCGGCGGCGACATCGGCCGTGGAGAAATCCGGGCCCACGGTCCGCAGGATGTGCAGATTGAGGATCGTGTAGTCGAGATCGTCGTCGCGCGCCGATCCGCTGATACGGCCCCGCGTCGTCTCGGTCCAGCAAGGGACGTACTCCGGGAAGTCCTCCCCCGTATCGGCGACGGCCGGAAAGTAGTCGGTCAGCGGCCATGCGTCCTGGGACTCCAGGAAGGAGCGGAGCACGGGCGGGGACCATTCGCCCAGGCTCTCCACCGGTTTCCCGAGCATGTTTCCGGCGATACGGCCGTTCCACGCGCGAGCGGCCTTTGCCTCGTAGTCCGCCCCCGGGGCGGCGTGATCCGGCGCGGGCCAGTCCGCCTCGGAGATGATCTCCGCCAGCGACTCCGGCTCGAAGAAGGTCCAGCCGGGGCGCGCGGTGGTCGATTCGAGCTCCGTGAGAAGGCTCCGTGCCCGGTCCTGGGCGAGGGCGGCGATTCCACCGTCGGCGGATATCCGCGCCTCGATCGCGGCCACGTCGTAACCGCTCTCCTGCCGTTGCGCGAGTTCCGCCCGAAGGAGCTGCTGGTAGTTGAGTGCGGCATGCAAGGTGACTCCTGTGCTTTCGCTGTCAAAGTAGGTTCGGCCGGCGGAACTCTTTCTCCTGCCGGGAACCTCGGCGGACGACCGTTCAGAAATTCCGAGCGACATGAATCACGAGCTCGATCGCTTGCCCGGCGACCCGGTGGTCACCAACAGTTCGATGGGGGAGGTACGGGAGATACGGGAGACGTTCGTTCCGCCTTCGGCGATGGCCTCGGCAGAGTGGACGATTCAGCTCTCGCGGGCATCTCGCCGACGGGGACGCTTGGATCCGACGTATCGGAGCGCCGTGTCTTTCCTTGATACAAGGATTCGGTCCGGATCGCGGGTGGCGAGACTTGGTCCTCATATCTGCGTTTCCATATATCAACACGGGTTGCATGGAGTGTCAACACGAATTGCACAACATCTTTTCACCGGCCGGGACGCCGGGTGGCAACGGGTGCGGCGGTGGGCGGGGCAGGCCCGGACCGGCGCCGTCAGGGCAGTCGGTCAGGGCTGACCGACTGCCCTGACCGACTGCCCTGACGGCGCTGACGGCGCTGACGGCGCTGACGGCGCTGACGGCACTAGAAGAAGGCGGGAATCTCCACCGCCGACCCGCCGCCGACCGCCGATTCATGGGCGGCGAAGCCTGCCGCCGTCCACTGCGCGGCGACGACCGCGTCGAGGCTCGGCCGCCGCCGCTCGACGATGCTGCTCACGAATTCGTGCACCAGCCGCGGCGCCGCGCCCCAGTAGAGCTGGCTGCCTCGCGCCAGCTCGGGCGGCATCGTGTCGGACAGGTCGGGTGGCTGGTAGGAGACCGCGTCGACCACGCGGCCCCGGCCGTTGGGTCCGCGTTCGCCCCACGAGAAGTACAGCGGCGCCTCCTCGGTGGTCCTGCCCCACTCAAGACCGTGCCGCTCCCCGTAGAGCGAGAACGACTCGACCGGTGCCCGCGCGGTCTGGAACATCGACCTGGTCACCTGCACGGTGGCCGTCGAATCCGCCAGCTCGTACAGCGCGGTTTCCATCGGATACGGATTCCCCCAGACGCCCCGCGCTTCCTCCGGCAGCAGCCCGGCGCCGAGCGCGCGGACGGTGGTGGGACGCTTGCCCAGGACCGCGAGCACGGGGGCCAGCGCATGGGTCGAGTACCACATGGGCGGCAGTCCGACCCAGTAGCCGGGCCATCCCTCCATGTCCTGATGATGTTCGCCGCGCCCGAAGACCACGTTTCCGAACTCTCCGGAATCGACCAGCCGCTTGATGTGCACGACCGGGTCGGAGTACGCGCCCGTCTCCATCATCATGTAATTCAGCCCCGTCAGGTTCTGGAGGTCGACGATCCGCTGAAGATCGTCGAATTCCAGCGTCGGGGTGACCGCGACGGCGCAGTGCTTTCCCGCACCCATGACGGCGAACGTCTGCTCGGCATGCAGATGCAGCGGAGTGAGTAGATGGACCGCGTCGATCTCGGGCGAGGCCAGAACGTCTTCAAGTGTGGAGAAGATGTCGGACACCGCGTTCGCGCGCGCCACCCTTTCGAGAACGCTCGGCTCCGGATCGCACAGCACGACCCGTTCCACCGCAGGGTGGGCTTGATAGATCGGCACCCAGAGTTCACCGAAATTGAGACCGACGACGGCCACGGTGATCCCGCTCATGTTGCGCCTCCTGTTGTTGTGTCTTTTCTACGGGTGGGATGGGCGGACACGGCGGAACTGCTCGATGAGGCCATCGGCGAACTCACGATTCGAGTCGAGGGTCCGACCGGCGTTGTGCGGCGTGTGCACCACGTTGTGACGCCCGATCAACGGGTCGTCGAGCGGCAGCGGTTCGATGTCGAAGACATCGGCGGCGAGCGAGAGTTCGTCAGCCTCGACGCGCCGCCGCAGCGCGTCGCTGTCCAGAATCTGCATACGGGTGACGCACACGACCAGGCATCCCTTCGGCAACGCGTCGATCAGCTCTCGCGTGATCAGACCCTCCGTCGCCGGCAGATGCGGGATCATGGGCGCGAAGATGTCAGCGTCCGCCACGAGTTCCTCGAGCCGGAAGCGGCGGCGGGCACCGGAGCGGTGGAACACCGGATCGGGCGCGGACGCGCTCCAGCCGACGACATCCGCGCCGAGCGCGGAGCAGAACGACGCGTATCGAGTACCGATGTTGCCCATGCCCACGACGCGGACGCGTTTTCCCGCGACGGTGCCGGAGACGAAGCCGGGGTCGTCGCCGAACTGGGCGGCCCTCGTACGCGGGCGCCCGTTGCCTTCCCCGGGGTAGTACCGCCAGATGTCGAGACTGTCGCGCATCGCCGCGTATGTCTGTGGAATTCGGCGCAGGCCGTTGACGGTCAGCCCGATCGCGAACTCGGCGACCGACTGGGCCCAGAAGCCTTCGTTCCGGGGGAAATATACGTCGACCCCGCGTGCGGCGGCGTTGGCGGTGAATTCGTCGGCTGCGGGCTTCTCGGCGAACGCGGCCTCCTTCAGGTGCGGAAGTGCCGGGAAGGATCCGTCGCCGAGATCCAGATCGAAGCTCAGGACGAGTAGCCGCCGGGTGTCCTGCGGGAGTTCCAGTCTGTCCAGCGGCCGGTGGTCGTCGGGCGCGAGCCGGACGAATTGAAGAGTCTCGCTCTGCGAGTTCTGCCAGCTCTGCCGCGCGAAGTCGGCGCTGTAGGACCAATGGCGTTCGAATGACTCATTGACGACTATGACGTCCCGCATGTGAAATCACTCCTCTTTCTGTCGTCGGTTCGGCTCGACGGAGTCGGGCCGGTGCGCCCTCATCGCGCCTCGGGGGCAGTTGACGTCCCCGAGGGAACAAGGGCCTCGGTGTCCGGGTGGTCCGGCCAGGCGCCGTCCGGGTCGGGTCGTCGCTTCCTGGCGACCCGGAACGCGAGAACGAAGGCGACGGCGGCGACCCCGGCCGAGACGCCGAAGCCGATCCGGATGGCCGTGAGTTCGCCCCCGGCGTCGTCGCCCGGCCCGGTGGCCAGCGCCGACAGGGAGAACGCCGCGGCGAATGCCGCGCTGCCGGCGGCGCCGGCCACCTGCTGCAACGACGCGATCACGGCGTTCCCGTGTGAGTACCGCTCCGGAGGCAGGGCTTCCAGCGCGCTGGTCACGGCCGGAGTGGAGATCACCCCCATGCCCAGCCCCATGAACCCGGCATACAGAACGGCGATGAGCCAGACCGGGGTGCCCGTGTCGAGGAACGCGAAACAGGCGTAGAAGACGATCAGTGCCCCGGTCCCCGCGACGATCGGAATACGCGGGCCGAAACGATCGAAGAAGCGCCCCGCGACGGGGCCCATGATCCCCATCAGCAGACCTCCCGGCAGCATGGCCATACCGGTGGTGAGGGTGTCGAGCCCGGTGACGCGCTGAAGGTAGTACGGCAGAGCGAGCAGCGCGCCGTAGTAGGCGGCCATGCACAACAGGAGAATGCTCAGGCTGAGGCGGAACTGCGGTGCCGCGAACACCCGGATGTCCAGCACCGGATCCCGCTTCCTCACGAGGAACGTCTGACGCCAGGCGAAGAGTGCTACGGCCCCGGCTCCGGCGACGACAAGCCCCGACGCGACCAGCAGCCGTTGCGCCCCGTGACGGGCCTCGCCGAGCTGGCTCAGCCCGAGGATGAGCGGGCCGAATCCGATGACGGCCAGCAGCACCGACAGGCCGTCCAGCGTGGTCCGTCTCGTCGTTCCGATGTTGCTCAGGAACACCAGCCCGACGATCAGCGCGCCCACGGCGACCGGCAGCAGGACGACGAAGAGGTACCGCCAGGGGAGATAGTGCAGAACCAGCCCCGCGAGCGCCGGCCCGATCGCCGGGGCGACGGCGAGGACGATCGTCACCACGCCCATCAGCGTCCCCCGGCGCGCGGCGGGAGCCAGCGTGAGCACGGTCGTCATGAGCAGCGGCAGCAGCACGCCCGCCGCGCTCGCCTGCACAATCCTCGCGATCAGAAGCAGGCCGAAGCCGGGCGACACCGACGCGACCAGCGTGCCGCCTATGAAGACCGCGGAAGCCGTGACGAAGACCGCTCGCGTCGAGAACCGCTGGATGATGAACCCGGTGGTCGGGATCACGATCGCCATCGTGAGCATGTACGCGGTGGTCAGCCACTGGGCCGTGTTGACGGAGATCTCAAGCTCGGTCACCAGCCTCGGGATCGCGACGGTCATGATCGTCTCGTTCAGTACCACGACGAACGAGGAGGCGAGCAGCACCCCGATGACGACGCGCGCCCTTGCCGGCGCCTGAGATCCGTGTCGTTGTGCCAAGGTCGCGTTCCTGTCGTCGGTGGGTGAAGGGCGGCATGTCGATGGGTGGAGCGGGTGACATGTCCGGCAGCCGGCGGTCGCACGGCGGCGGGCCGCTCGGGTCGTGCGGGGCACCGGGTGGGGGCCACGCGGTGGAGACGCGTGGTGGGAGGGTCCGGCCGGATCCGTCAAATGGCCGCTCACCGTCCACCGCACTTCCATGTCAACACGAGTTACCGCTATGGTCAACTCGTGTTGCACAGGATCGACGAAGGAGACGTAAAGTGACCGGCGCTGTGATCGTTGTCGGGTCCGCGAACCAGGACTACGTCATCAACTGTGACGCCCTGCCACGCCCCGGAGAGACGCGCCTGGGCGGGCGACTGCGGCGATTCCCAGGTGGAAAGGGCGTCAACCAGGCCGTCGCGGCGGCTCGCCTCGGCGCGGACGTGCACTTCGTCGGTGCGGTCGGTGACGACCCCGACGGGGCCCTCCTCATCGGCGAGCTTCGTTCGGAGGGCGTGGACGCGGGCGACGTCGAGATCACGACTGCCGAACGCACCGGGGTCGCCTTCGTCTCCGTTCTCCCTGACGGGGAGAACGCCATCACCGTGGTCTCCGGCGCGAACTTCACGCTCGCCGCGGGGCGCGTCTCACGCACGGTCCGACGACTGGCCGACGCCTCGTCCGTCGTCGTCCTGCAAGGAGAGATCCCGGTGCCCGCCCTTCAGGCGGCCGTCGAGGCGAGTACGGAGGCCGGCGCGCGTACCGTCCTCAACCTCGCGCCCTTCGTCGAGCTGCCCGCGGCAGTCCTTCGTCCGGCGGCCCCGCTGATCGTCAACGAGGTGGAAGCGTCAGCGCTGCTCGGAGCCCCGGTCACCGCTCAGGAGTCCGCCGAGCAGGCCGCACGGACGCTCGCCGGACGCGCCGGCTCAGCCGTGATCACTCTCGGCGGGGCAGGTGCGGTGTGGGCCGACCGAACGGGCAGCGGCACCGTCCGCGCTCCCGAAGTGCGTCAGGTCGTGGACACGACCGGCGCGGGCGACGCCTTCGTCGGCGGTCTGGCGACCATGCTGGCGGAGGGCCGGGATCTTGAGACAGCGGTGCGCTTCGCCGTCGAGGTCGGCACGGTCGCCGTCACGCGCGTCGGAGCGCAGGCGTCGTATCCCTCGCGAGCCGATGTCGCCGGGGCACCCGGCGCATAGGACCCCTCCGGCGGATCTTCGCGGGCCCGGAACGCCTGGCACGGCACCTCGCGTCGTTGTCGTCAAAGTCGCCCACGTACGGCCGGGCCGTCCACAACGCCGAACCTGCGCCTGGCGATCGCACGCGCCGAGCGAGTCGTCAGCCGCTCCGCGGCGGGCCGCACGCCCCGCCCTGCGGGCGGACGGCGCTACTGCTCAGTCATGGCCCGGCCGTGGTCGGCCCCCGTCAGCTCATACCGCCGGACCACTGGATGGTGGGCTCGCATCCGCAGCTCTCGCCGACGAGCAGATTGCCGCGCAGGGAGATGTGCGGGGCCGGGTTCCTGGCCTCGGGGCTCTCGCTGCCCGTGAGCAGTGAGATCGACGTCCGGACGACCTCCCGCAGTGGGCGGCGCATCGAAGTCAGACGCGGCCAGCCGAACAGGCTCTGACGCACCCCGTCGCACGAGATGATCGCGAGATCGTCCGGGACGCCGATGCCCAGCTCATGGCAGACGCGCAGCACGCCGAACGCCTGGACGTCGCTGGTGACGACCACGGCCGTGGGCATGCGCTCGCGGCGGGAGCGGCGGTAGGAGTCCTCTTCCAGCAGCACTCTCAGCGCCATCGATCCGCCTTCCGCGCTCACGTCGGCATGGCCCACAAGGTCGTCGCCGGCCGGGAAGCCCGCCTCCGACTGCTGGTCGCGCCACGCCTGCACCCGCCGCGCCTCGTCCGGCCACGTGGGCGGCCCGGCGACGCACGCGACGGCGGAATGGCCGTGGTACTGAAGATGATCGACGGCACGGCGGACGTCGTAATACGAATCCGTGTACACCGAAGGGGATTCCGGCGAAACCTCGGTCACGTCGTCCAGCACCACATGCGGCGTCGACCACTGGTGCGCGGCGAAATTGCCGTGCAGTGAGGCCGCCGACGCGATGAGCAGCCCCGTCGTACGACGGTCCTCGAAGGAGCGGATCTGTGCTTCGTCCTGCTCGGCGTTGAAGGCGCTGATCCCGATGGACAGGACGTAGCCCCGCCGTACCAGCTCGACCTCCACCGCCTGCGCCATCTCCGCGTAGTACGGATTCATCGGGCTCGGCATCAGCAGTCCGACCGACATGGTCCTGCCGTCCCGGAAGGCGGTCGCCAAGGCGTCGGGCCGGTACCTCAGAGCCTCGATCGCCGCCTCCACACGCGCCCGCGCCGCGGCCGACACGGGACG
Source organism: Streptomyces sp. NBC_01506 (assembly GCF_045040295.1). NCBI lineage: Bacteria > Bacillati > Actinomycetota > Actinomycetes > Kitasatosporales > Streptomycetaceae > Streptomyces > Streptomyces sp. NBC_01506. Next base: position 2,126,099 of record NZ_CP109422.1, read on the forward strand.
GGGCCCACCGTTGGTGACATAGCTGACGACCGCCGGCGAGACGCCCGCCATGCGCGCGACGTCCGCGCGGGTGACCTTCGACGCCATCTGCTCATCCCTACTCTCGAAATACCGCGACGAAGCAGTTCGCCGCGCCACGTCCCCGTCAGCGCCTGAGCTGCCGAATGTCGCGCCGGTAGGGATACGAAGCCTGGGCTCCCACCCTCGACACGGCGACGGCGCCGGCCTCCACGCCGATCCGGACGGCTTCCTTCAGGCTCGCACCTTCCGCGAGAAGGGTGACGAGAGCCCCGACGAACGCGTCACCCGCACCGGTCGCGTCCACGATCGCGCCGACGTGGGGCGACATCACATATCCGCCGCCGCTGGGGTCGGCCCACGCGGCGCCGTCGTGATCGGCGACGACGACCACGGACCGGGCGGACCGCAGGAGTGCCGTGGCGGCCTCCTCGGCGCGTTCCCTGCCGTCGATCGCGAAGCCCGTCAGCGCCGGGACCTCGACGCCGTAGACCACCAGGGGATCGGCGAGACGCAGCACCGACTCCGCCAGGTCGATGAGCGGCGAGAGATTCACGACGCTCCGTACGCCGTTCTCGGACGCCGCGCGAACGACAGCGGAAACGACGTCCGCCGGGATCTCGGCCTGGACGACGAGTACGGAGTCGGGAGTGGCGAGGCGGCGTACCACGTGGGCGGCCCGGGTGGCGCTGAGGGCGTGGTTCGCGCCCGGGACGACTGTCTGGGCGCTGTCGCCCCCCGGCAGGAGCGAGACGAAGGCGAGCCCGGTGCGGTCGGCGGAGGTGATCTCGATCTCGCTGGTGTCGACGCCCTCGGCGCGCAACTCGCGGATGAGCAGGGCCCCGTCGTCGTCATCGCCGACGGCGCCGACGATCGCGACCCCGGCCCCGAGCCGTGCCGCGGCAACGGCCTGATTCGCGCCCTTTCCACCGGGGAACCGGCGCAGGCTGCGTGCCAACCGGGTCTCCCCGCCGGTCGGCAGGGCGTCCACCGACAGGACGTAGTCCTGGTTCGCCGACCCGACCACGATGAGGTTCCCGGCCATTGCTTCCCTTCGTCGGTGCTCGTCGAATCGCCGCACGGTGGTGGCCACCGATGACCGCACGGCCGCACCATGGGCAATGCTATTCCCCTGTTCGGGGAGGGACGGGCGCCGGCCGAGTGAAGAACGGTCAGCCGTGGTTGATCGGCAGCACGTCCGGCGAGAGCGCGGCGGCCCTGGCCGTCGCCGCCGTCATGCGGCGGCGGTGGTGGCGGCGGCACAGCACCTCGTAGCCGACCTCGTCCTCCGAGTGGTGCACGTCGCCGACGACGACCTGGGCGCCCTCGACCACCATCTGTCCGCCGACCGTACGGGCGTTGTGCGTGGCGCGCGCCCCGCACCAGCACAGGGCCTCGACCTGAAGGACCTCGACGCGGTCGGCGAGTTCCACCAGGCGTCGGGAGCCCGGGAAGAGTTCGGTGCGGAAGTCGGTGGTGATGCCGAAGGCGAAGACGTCCAGGTCGAGGTCGTCCACGATGCGGGCGAGCTGGTCGATCTGGTCGGGCGCGAGGAACTGGGCCTCGTCGGCGATGACGTAGTCGCAACGGCCGCCCTGGGAGAGGCGGTCGACGATGTACGCGTAGAAGTCGAAGCCGTCGGCGGCCTCGACGGCGTCGGTGACCAGGCCGAGCCGGGAGGAGAGCTTGCCCTCGCCCGCGCGGTCGTCGCGTGTGAAGATCATGCCCAGCAGGCCGCGGGCGGAGCGGTTGTGCTCGATCTGCAGAGCCAGGGTGCTCTTTCCGCAGTCCATCGTTCCGGAGAAGAACACCAGCTCGGGCATGAGGAAGTGACGGCCTTTCAGGTATATGGGTACGCGGAGGGGGCTAGGAGCGTACTTCGAGGAGTGGTACCAACTGCTCGACGGGGGTCATCGAGCCGTGCATACCGACCATCTCGGACTCGCGCGGCTCCTTGACGGACGCGGTGATCACCACGTCGTCGTGGGCGGCGGCCACCACATCGCCGATCCGCCCGTACACCCGCTCCTCCACCGCGCCGGGCGGGCCGAACCAGCCCGCGGCGATGGCCTCGTCGCGGCTCGCGACCCAGAACTGTTCACCCAGCACCTCGCGCCAGACGGTGAGGACGTCCGCCGCGGCGCCCGGCACCGCGTAGACGTGGCGGGCGCGGCCCTCGCCGCCGAGGAGGGCGACGCCGGCACGCAGCTCCCAGTCCTCGTCGAAGTCGATGCGCGACCGCTCGTCGAAGGGGATGTCGATCATGCCGTGATCGGCGGTGATGTACAGGGCGGCGCGGGGCGGCAGTTGCTCGGCGAGACGCTGGGCGAGCCGGTCCACGTACATCAACTGGCCGCGCCAGGCGTCGGAGTCCATACCGAACTTGTGGCCCTTGCCGTCGACCTCGCTGTAGTACGTGTAGACCAGCGAGCGGTCCCCGGCGGCCAGTTGGGCGGCGGCCAGGTCCATCCGCTCCTCGCCGGAGAGCCGGCCGTGGAAGGTGCCGCCGCTCAGGGCGACCTCGGTGAGCGGGGTGCGTTCGAAGATCGGGGAGGACACCTGCGCGGTGTGGATCCCGGCGGCGTCGGCGAGCTGGAAGATCGTCGGATACGGCTGCCATATGTGTGGCTCGGTCCACGGGCGCCAGCGGAGCTGGTTCATCAGCGCGCCGGTCGCCGGGTCGCGCACCGTGTAGCCGGGCAGACCGTGGGCGCCCGGCGGCAGGCCCGTACCGACGGAGGCGAGGGATGTCGCGGTGGTGGCGGGGAAACCGACGGTGATCGGCCGGCCGGTGGAGCCGCGTGAGGTGCCCAGCAGCGACGTCAGATACGGCGCCTCGTCGGGGTGGTCCTTGATCTGCTGCCAGCCGAGGCCGTCGATCAGGAAGACGCAGTTGCGGTCGGCCGGGGTGAGTTCGGGGATGACGGCGGCCGGGGCGCCGGGAACGGCACCCGGGACGGGGACGCCCTGGCCCGCGACGAGCGTGGGCAGCAGGTCGGCGAGCGAGCCGCCGCCGTACTCGGGGACGGGCGCGGTGTTCAGTGCGAGCGGGACCGGGTCCTGCCAGTCGGTGGGCTGCGCGGTCATCAACGGCCGGTCGAGGACGGGGCGGCGGCCGTGGCCTCGGAGAGCGACTGCGCGAAGACGAGCGTCTGCTGGACGGTGTCGGGCCCGTCACCCGCCTCGCTGACGCGCAGGCTCAGATCGTCGGCGGTTGAGTTGCCGGTGTAACCGTGGTCCGCCTCGCAGTTGGGGTCGCCGCAGGCGGCGGGCTCCAGATCGATACGGGCGACGGCGCCCCAGCCGATGGTGAGGACGACCTCGCGGGGCAGGGTGCCGGGGGTGTACGACTCGGGGTTCGCGACGACGCGGCTGACCACGACGGACGAGATCCGGTCCAGCTTGACCGACTCGGTCGAGGTGGTGGCGTACGGGGTCGCCGAACTGGTGTCGGCGGCCTGCTCGTCGGTGTGGCTGACGATGAAGCGGTGGGCGGTGAGGACGAGGACGGTGACATGCCGGCGGACCTCGTTGGAGTCGAAGGTCGTCTCCTGGTGCACCAGATACGACGCGATCGGCTCGCCGCCGACAGCGGCCTCAACCGCTTCGGCCACGAGCGCCGGGTAGTAGCCACTGCGCTCGATCGCCGTGCGCAGCCCCTGGGTCGTCGTACCGGTCTTCGCCATGGGCCCCATCCTACGGTGGCGGGATGTATGGCCGGGACCGTGCGGGACCGGGGGCCTGGTGGCTCTAGGCCCTGTCCGGCGGATCTTCGGGGGTCCGGGACGCCTGGCACGGCACCTCCCTGCGTTGTCGGAGTCATCCAAGTACGTCCAGTACGAGAATGATCCTCCGCCTTGCGATGCACCGCACCAGCCGCCCCGGCCTGATCCCCGAAGATCCGCCGGACAGGACCTAGTAGCTGGGGAGACGGCGCGGTCCGAGGTCGTCGTGGGACGGGGGCGGGGCGAGCCGGACGCTCGCGCCGAGTACCGAGAGGCCGTGCGCGGCGACCACCACCGGTTCGAGCGCCACGGAGACGATCTCCGGGTGGTCGTCGACGAGCAGGGACACCCGCAGCAGCAGTTCTTCGAGGGCGTCGGTGTCGACGGGCGCCGAGCCGCGCCAGCCGAAGAGGAGCGGTGCCGTCCGGATGGACCGGAGCAGTTCGGCCGCCTCGCGGTCGGTGACCGGGACGAGGCGGTGCGCGACGTCACCCAGTAGTTCGGAGGCCACTCCGGCCAGCCCGAACGAGAGCACCGCGCCGGCGGCCGGGTCGATCACGGCGCGCACGACCGTGTCCACCCCGCGCGGCGCCATCGCCTGGACGACGGGCCGCAGTTCGGCGGGGTCGCCGAGCAGTTCGGTCAGTTCGCGGTACGCCGCGCGCAGCCGGTTCTCGTCGGCGAGATCGAGCCGTACGCCGCCGAGGTCGGCCCGGTGGCGCAGATGCGGCGCGGTGGTCTTGAGGGCGACGGGGTATCCGAGCCGGGCGGCGGCCTCGACGGCGGCGTCGGGTCCGGGCGCGGGCAGGGTGGGACGTACGGCGATGCCGTACCGCCCGAGCAGTTGGCGGGTGTCGTCGTCCCCGAGGCTCGTCCCGTGCGGGTCGGCGGGCGCGTCGCCGAGCGCCCGGTCGATGAGTCCGGCGGCCCCGCTCTCGTCGATGTCGTCGTACTCGGGCACCTTGCCGGGCTCCGCCGCCTGTCGCCGCCACTGCGCGTAGGTGACGGCCTGGCCGAGCGCGCGCACGGCGCGCTCGGCGGCGGGGTAGGCGGGGATCCGCCGGGGGGCGTCGGCTTCGTCCGGCGCGTTCTCGCCGTCCGGCGCGGCGCCGGTGCTGACGGCCTCCGGCGGGGAGTCGCCACCGGATCCGGGGGGAGGGGGCGGCTGTCCGTGGTCGGCCGAACCGTCCCCCGTCACCGACCCGGTCGCCTCCGCCGCGTCGCCGCCACCGCGCGAGGACGCCGCGTCGCCGGGCGCCCTGTCCGCGCCCGGCGGCGCGGGTGCGGGCGGGGCGGTGACGGTGCCGGGCACCGGCACCGGCCGCGCGGTCGGGCCTTCGCGGCCGGTGCCCTGGGGGGCGGCTTCCGTCGGCCGGCTTGTCGACGCGCCCCGGGCGCTCGGCGGCGCCGGCACGGGCCCCGGCCCGTCGGCGGCCGGTGCCGGGCCGGTCGCGGGCGGCGCGGCACCAGGGACCGCGCCCGCCCCCTCCCCCGGCCTCGGCGCCGTCGTCGTGGCCGCCGAGAGGGCCTTCGCCAGGCCGCCGATCTCCAGGTGGACCACCGCCACCGGCTTCGCCGGCGCCGTCGAGGCCGCCTCGCGGAGCACCGTCGCCAGGACCTCGCCGTCGCCCGACTCCATCGCGCCGTTCTCGCCGACCCAGGGAATCGCCGTGACGACGACCGCGTCGCAGCCCGGATCCGCCAGCGCGGCGGCCAGCGCCGTACCGAAGTCCTCGGGGCGGGCCGATGTCGTGAGGTCGAGCGGTGGGAGCGGGCGCAGCCCTTCCGTCAGACAGGCGTCATACGTAAGGAGGCCCAGCGACTCGGAGTTGCCGAGGATCGCCACATGAGGTCCGGCCGGCAGCGGCTGGTTCGCGAGCAGGAGCCCCGCGTCCACCAACTCCGTGACGGTGTCCACGCGGATCACGCCCGCCTGGCTGAGCAGCGCCGAGACCGTCGCGTCCGGGACTCCGGTGACCGGCACCGCGTGCCCCGGCGGGGTGCTGCCGCTGTGCCGCGCGCCCTTCGCGACGACGACCGGCTTCTGCGCCCCCGTACGCCTGGCGAGCCGGGTGAACTTGCGTGGGTTGCCGATCGATTCGAGGTAGAGCAGCACGACGTCGGTGTCCGGGTCGTCGTGCCAGTACTGGAGGAAGTCGTTGCCCGAGACGTCCGCGCGGTTGCCCGCCGAGATGAAGGTGGACACACCCGCGCCGCGCCGGACCAGCCCGGCGAGCAGCGCGATACCGATCGCGCCCGACTGCGTGAAGAGACCGATCCGCCCCCGGTCGGGCATCTCGGGCGCGAGCGAGGCGTTCAGCCGGACGGGCGGTCCGGTGTTGATGACGCCGAACGCGTTGGGCCCGATGACCCGCATCCCGTACGAGCGTGCCTGCCGCACCAGTTCGCGCTGCCGCTCCCGTCCTGCGGGCCCGCTCTCCGCGTATCCGGCGGAGAGCACCACCAGTCCCTGGACGCCGTGTTCGCCGCAGTCCGCGACGACGTCGGGCACCCGCTCGGCGGGAACGGCGACGATCGCGAGGTCGACGGGCTCCTCGATCTCCGCGAGGGAGCGCACCGCCGGGACGCCGTCGATCTCGGTCCGCTCCGGGGGCAGGGCCACGTTCACCGCATACGTACGCCCCGTGTATCCCCCGTCGAGGAGATTACGCAGGGCGGCCCGCCCGACACCGCCCGCCGTGCGTCCGGCGCCGACGACGGCCACCGACGACGGGCCGAGGAGCCTCTGTACGGAGCGCGCCTCGGCGCGCTGCTCGCGGCCCCGCTGGACGGCAAGGGACTCGGCGGTCGGTTCGAGGTCGAGGACCAGGCGGACGGAGCCGTCCTCGAAGCTGCGTTTCTGGGTGAACCCGGCGTCCCGGAACACCTTGATCATCTTGTTGTTGGCGGGCAGCACCTCCGCCGCGAAGCGCCTGATGCCGCGCTCGCGCGCCACGGCGGCGATGTGTTCGAGGAGCGCTGAGGCGATCCCGCGCCCCTGGTGCGCGTCCTGGACGAGGAAGGCGACCTCGGCCTCGTCGGCGGGCGCCGGCGCGGGCATGCCGCGGGCGTCGATCCGGTCGTAGCGGACGGTGGCGACGAACTCGCCGCCGACGGTCACCGCGAGCCCCACCCGGTCCACGTAGTCGTGGTGGGTGAAGCGGTACACGTCCTTGTCGGAGAGCCGGGGGTAGGGCGCGAAGAAGCGGTAGTACTTCGACTCGTCGGAGACCTGCTCGTAGAAGCTGACGAGCCGTTCGGCGTCGGCGGTGGTGATCGGACGGACGCGCGCGGTGCCCCCGTCGCGCAGGACCACGTCGGCTTCCCAGTGAGCGGGGTACGCGTGCTGTGACGGCGGCGTCATAAGGAGAGCCTACGGCGCGCACACCGGTAGCGGCGGGCCCCCGGCCGGGGCAGGCTGGGGGTGCCTCGCCGGTCCGCCGGGGGCTGCATGGCACACTGGTCTAGACAACAACTGTGACTTGAAGGGCAACACCATGGCTGAGCGCCGCGTCAATGTCGGCTGGGCCGAGGGCCTGCACGCCCGTCCCGCCTCCATCTTCGTCCGTGCCGCCACGGCGTCCGGCTTTCCGGTGACGATCGCCAAGGCGGACGGCAGCCCGGTCAACGCGGCGTCGATGCTCGCCGTGCTGGGGCTGGGCGCGCAGGGCGGCGACGAGATCGTCCTGACCTCCGACGCGGACGGCGCGGACGTCGCGCTCGACCGGCTGGCGAAGCTGGTCGCGGAGGGGCTGGACGAGCTTCCCGAGACCGTCTGACCCGAGACGTACACACGCGTACGCATACGCGACGAAGGCCCCGGCGTCCTCCTGCCGGGGCCTTCGTCGTACGTGCGTGGGCGAGCGTACGTAGGCGTGGGTCGCCCACGCGGTGGCTGCCGGTGTCAGCCGGTGACGACCTTCACCTCGCCGATGCCCAGGGCCTCGACCGGCTCGCGGATCACCGAGGCGTCCCCGACGAGCACCGTGACGAGCCGGTCGCCCGGGAAGGCGCTGACCACCGCGGCCGTCGCCTCGACCGTGCCGGTCTCGGCCAGGCGCGCGTACAACTGCCCCTGGAAGTCGTCCGGGAGGTGCTGCTCGACCTGGTCGGCGAGTGTGTCCGCGACGGACGCGGCCGTCTCGAACTTCAGCGGCGCGACCCCGACCAGATTCTGCACGGCCGTCTCACGCTCGGCGTCCGTCAGCCCCTCGGCCGCGAGCGTACGCAGCACCTTCCACAGATCGTCCAGCGCGGGCCCGGTCGACTCGGTGTCGACGGAGCCGCTGATGGCGAGCATGGAGGTGCCCGTGCCGTTCGGGTCCGAGCGCAGCACCTGCGCGAAGGCCCGCACGCCGTACGTGTAGCCCTTCTCCTCGCGCAGCACCCGGTCGAGCCGGGAGGTGAGCGTGCCGCCCAGGCAGTACGTGCCGAGCACCTGGGCCGGCCAGACGCGGTCGTGCCGGTCGGGGCCGACCCGGCCGATCAGCAGTTGCGTCTGGACGGCTCCGGGCCGGTCCACGATGACCACGCGGCCGGTGTCGTCTGCGGTCACCGGCGGCACGGGGCGCGGCTCGGTCGTGTCGCCCGTCCAGTCGCCCAGGGTCTCGGCGAGCAGCGCGTCGACGTCCACGCCGGTGAGGTCGCCGACGATCACCGCGGTGGCCGTGGCGGGGCGCACGTGCGCGTCGTAGAAGGCGCGGACGCCCTTCGCGTCGATGCGGCCGACGCTGTCCTCGGTGCCCTGGCGCGGGCGTGACATGCGCGAGCCGGCCGGGAACAGCTCCTTGGAGAGCTGCTTGGCCGCGCGGCGGGCCGGGTTGGCCTGCTCGTGCGGGATCTCGTCCAGCCTGTTCGTGACGAGCCGGCCGACCTCGCTCTCGGAGAACAGCGGCGCGCGCAGGGCGTCGGCGAGCAGACCGAGCGCCTTGGGCAGCCGGGAGACCGGGACCTCCAGGGAGACCCGCACGCCCGGATGGTCGGCGTGCGCGTCGAGCGTGGCGCCGCAGCGCTCCAGCTCGGCGGCGAACTCCTCGGCCGTGTGCTTGTCGGTGCCCTCGGACAGCGCACGGGCCATGATCGTGGCGATGCCGTCCAGGCCCTCGGGCTCGGCCTCCAGCGGGGCGGCGAGGGAGACCTCGACGGCCACCACCTGCTGGCCGGGGCGGTGGCAGCGCAGCACCGTCAGGCCGTTGGGCAGAGCGCCGCGCTCGGGCGCGGGAAACGCCCAGGGCCTGGCCTCTCCGGCGGTGGGCTGCGGGTGGAACTCCATGGTCACGGCAGCGTCGGTCACTGGTCCGCCCCCTCGTGCTCGTCGGTGTCGGCTGCCGCGTCGTCGGCGTCGTCGGCGTCGTCCTCAGGAGAGGTGGGCTCGTAGACCAGCACCGCCCTGTTGTCGGGGCGCAGCCGGGCCGCGGCCACCGCGCGTACCTCCTCGGCCGTGACGTCCAGCACCCGCCGGACGGCGGTCAGCGCGAGCTGCGGGTCGCCGAACAGCACCGCGAACCTGCACAGTTCGTCCGCGCGGCCCGCGACCGTGCCGAGCCGGTCGAGCCATTCGCGCTCCAACTGGGCCTGGGCGCGCTCCATTTCCTCGGCCGTGGGGCCTTCGGCCGCGAACCGGGCCAGCTCCTCGTCCACGGCGGCCTCGATCTGCGGGACCTCGACGCCGCCGGACGTCTTCACGTCCAGCCAGCCGAGCGAGGGCGCGCCGGCGAGGCGCAGCAGTCCGAATCCGGCGGCGACGGCCGTACGGTCGCGGCGCACCAGGCGGTTGTGCAGCCGGGAGGACTCACCGCCGCCGAGGACGGTGAGCGCCAGATCGGCGGCGTCGGCCTCGCGGGTGCCGTCCTGCGGCAGCCGGTAGGCGGCCATCAGCGCGCGCGCCGGGACCTCCTCGTGGATCTCCTCGCGCAACTGCTCGCCGATGATGTCCGGCAGCGAGCCGTCGCGCGGCGGCTGCTTGCCGTCGTGCGAGGGGATCGAGCCGAAGTACTTCTCGACCCAGGCGAGTGTCTGCTCGGGGTCGATGTCGCCGACGACCGAGAGCACCGCGTTGTTCGGCGCGTAGTACGTACGGAAGAACTGCCGCGCGTCGTCCAGGGTCGCCGCGTCCAGGTCGGCCATCGAGCCGATGGGGGTGTGGTGGTACGGGTGGCCCTCGGGGTAGGAGAGGGCGGTCAGGCGCTCGAACGCGGTGCCGTAGGGCACGTTGTCGTAACGCTGGCGGCGTTCGTTCTTCACGACGTCGCGCTGATTCTCCATCCCCTCGTCGTCCAGGGAGGAGAGCAGCGAGCCCATGCGGTCGGCCTCCAGCCAGAGGGCGAGCTCCAACTGGTGGGTGGGCATGGTCTCGAAGTAGTTGGTGCGCTCGAAGCTGGTGGTGCCGTTGAGCGAGCCGCCGGCGCCCTGCACCAGCTCGAAGTGGCCGTTGCCCTTGACCTGTGCCGAGCCCTGGAACATCAGGTGCTCGAAGAGGTGGGCGAGGCCCGTACGGCCCTTGACCTCGTGGCGCGAACCGACGTCGTACCAGAGGCAGACCGCGGCGACCGGGGTCAGGTGGTCCTCGGAGAGCACCACGCGCAGTCCGTTGGCGAGCCGGTGCTCGGTCGCTGTCAGGCCGCCGGAACCGGCCTGCGCTGTGGCCGTGTGACCCATGGGCATGTACGTCCCTTCGATCGCGATATGGAGAAGTCCTGCCACTGTATGCAAGCGTGCCGACGCCTGGCGAAGTTCCCGCGTCCGGCGCAGCGGCGTGGACTCGCCATCGGCTCTCACCCGGCTCCGGAAACGGCGCCTCGGGTGGTTCAACGACGGGTCGAGGTCGGCGTTGTCAGTCCGGCGGGCCACAATGGTCGGCGTCAGTTCCTGAAGTTGTCCGCACGTTGTCCGCCCAGAACCGCACAGACCTGTGAAGGAGCCGCAGCAGCGATGGCCCGCCGCAGCACGAAGACCCCGCCGCCGGAGGACTTCGAGGAGAAGATCCTCGACATCGACGTGGTCGATGAAATGCAGGGCTCCTTCCTTGAGTACGCGTACTCGGTGATCTACTCCCGCGCCCTGCCCGACGCCCGTGACGGCATGAAGCCGGTGCACCGCCGCATCGTGTATCAGATGAACGAGATGGGCCTGCGCCCCGACCGCGGCTATGTGAAGTGCGCCCGCGTCGTCGGCGAGGTGATGGGTAAATTGCACCCGCACGGGGACGCGTCGATCTACGACGCCCTCGTCCGGATGGCACAGCCGTTCTCGATGCGGCTGCCGCTGGTCGACGGGCACGGGAACTTCGGCTCCCTCGGCAACGACGACCCGCCGGCCGCCATGCGGTACACGGAGTGCCGGATGGCCGACGCGACGTCACTGATGACGGAGTCGATCGACGAGGACACCGTCGATTTCCAGTCGAATTACGACGGCCAGGAGCAGGAACCGGTCACGCTGCCCGCCGCGTATCCGAATCTGCTGGTCAACGGCGCCTCCGGGATCGCCGTCGGTATGGCGACGAACATGGCGCCGCACAATCTGGGCGAGGTCATCGCCGCCGCCCGCCATCTGATCAAGCACCCGGGCGCCGACCTGGACACCCTCATGCGGTACGTGCCGGGGCCCGACCTGCCCACCGGTGGCCGGATCGTGGGCCTGCAAGGCATCAAGGACGCGTACGCGAACGGGCGCGGGACGTTCAAGATCCGCGCCACGGTCACCGTGGAGGACGTCACCGCGCGCCGTAAGGGCCTCGTCGTCACCGAACTGCCCTTCACCGTCGGCCCGGAGAAGGTGATCGCCAAGATCAAGGACCTGGTCTCGGCGAAGAAGCTCATGGGCATCGCCGACGTCAAGGACCTCACCGACCGGATGCACGGGCTGCGTCTGGTCATCGAGATCAAGAACGGCTTCGTCCCCGAGGCGGTGCTGGAGCAGCTCTACAAGCTGACGCCGATGGAGGAGACCTTCGGCATCAACAACGTGGCGCTGGTGGACGGCCAGCCGCTGACGCTGGGGCTCAAGGAGCTGCTGGAGGTCTATCTCGACCACCGCTTCACCGTGGTGCGCCGGCGCAGCGAGTTCCGCAGGACCAAGCGGCGCGACCGGCTGCATCTGGTCGAGGGGCTGCTCGTCGCGCTGATCGACATCGACGAGGTCATCCGCCTGATCCGGTCGAGCGACAACTCGGCGCAGGCCAAGGAGCGGCTGATCGAGCGCTTCTCACTGAGCGACATCCAGACGCAGTACATCCTGGACACGCCGCTGCGCCGGCTCACCCGGTTCGACCGGATCGAGCTGGAGAGTGAGCGCGACCGGCTCAACGGCGAGATCGACGAGCTGACCGGCATCCTGGAGTCGGACGCCGAGCTGCGCAAGCTCGTCTCCGCCGAACTGGCCACGGTGGCCAAGAAGTTCGGCACCGACCGGCGCACGGTGCTGCTGGAGTCCGGCAGTTCGCCGGTCGCCGCCGTGCCGCTGGAGGTGGCCGACGACCCGTGCCGGGTGCTGCTGTCCTCCACCGGTCTGCTGGCGCGTACGGCCAACGGCGGGCCGCTGGGCAGCGGCGACGGCAAGCGGGTGAAGCACGACGTGATCGTCTCGGCCGTACCGGCGACCGCGCGCGGCGAGGTCGGCGCGGTCACCTCGACCGGCCGGCTGCTGCGGATCTCCGTCATCGACCTGCCGCAGCTTCCCGACACGGCCTCGGCGCCGAATCTGTCGGGCGGGGCGCCGCTCGCGGAGTTCCTGACGCTGGAGCCGGACGAGGACCTGGTCTGTCTGACGACGCTGGACGAGTCGTCCCCCGGCCTCGCGCTGGGCACGCTCCAGGGTGTCGTCAAGCGGGTCGTCCCCGACTATCCGTCCAACAAGGACGAGTTGGAGGTCATCAGCCTCAAGGAGGGTGACCGGGTGGTGGGCGCGGCCGAGCTGCGTACGGGCGAGGAGGATCTGGTCTTCATCACCTCCGACGCCCAACTGCTGCGCTACCAGGCGTCGCAGGTCCGGCCGCAGGGCCGGCCCGCCGGGGGCATGGCCGGCGTCAAGCTGACCGAGGGCGCCTCGGTGATCTCCTTCACGGCGGTCGATCCGGCGGGCGACGGGGTGGTCTACACGGTCGCGGGCTCGCACGGCACGCTGGACGACTCGGAGACGACCGCGAAGCTCACGCCGTTCGACCAGTATCCGCGCAAGGGGCGGGCCACCGGAGGGGTGCGCTGCCAGCGCTTCCTCAAGGGCGAGGACCTGCTGGTCTTCGCCTGGGCGGGCGCCGCCCCGGCGCGGGCCGCGCAGAAGAACGGCTCCCCGGCCAAGCTGCCGGAGCCGGATCCGCGCAGGGACGGTTCGGGCACGCCGCCGCCGTCGGTCGTGGCCGTCCTGGCGGGTCCGGCGGGCTGACGTACGAGTCCGCTGCTCAGAGCGGGTCGGCGGCCTCCTCGGCCGCCGGCCCGGACCGTACGTAGCGCAGGACGCCCCACATGGCGGCCTCGTCGGTGACGGTGCCGTCACCGGCGACGCAGAGGCTCAACTCCTTGTCGAGCGCGTCCCGGTCGATGCCGGAGCCGATGAGGACGAGTTGGGTACGGCGCCGGGCGCCCCGTGGCCACGGCTCCGGGTAGAAGCGCAGGAAGCGGCCCACGGCGTGTACGGCGTACCGGTTGTCCGGGTCGGCCGTACCGAAGTCCACGAAGCCCTTGATCCGGTAGAGCCCTTCGGGCCGCGAGTCGAGGAACGCCATGAGCCGGCGCGGGTCCATGGCGGCCGGTTCGTCGTACGACAGGCTCTCGTACGCGGTGTGCGGGTGATGAGCGTGCTCCCGCCCCTCGTCGGAGTCGGCGAGCAGGTCCTCGAAGGAGAGCTGGCGGACCTTCTCGTCCTCGGCGGGGCGCGTGGCGGGGTCGAACAGCAGGCCGGGGTCGATCCTCCCGTACGACGCGGAGACCACCGCCGCGCCTGGCCCCAGCTCCCCGATCACGCCGAGAACGCGCGCGTGTTCGGCCGCTGTCACGCGGTCGGTCTTGTTGACGACCACGAGGTCGGCGATGGCCAGATGCCGGTCGGTCTCCGGGTGCCGCTCGCGGGTGGCGTCGAACTCGGCCGCGTCCACGACCTGGAGGAGCCCTCCGTACACGGTGCGCGGATTGTCGCCGGCGAGGATCATCCGGACGAGTTCCTGCGGCTCGGCGAGACCGCTCGCCTCGATGACGATGATGTCGATCCGCGCGGCGGGGCGGCTCAGCCGCTCCAGATAGCCGTCCAGCTCGCTCGCGTCCACGGCGCAGCACAGACAGCCGTTCCCGAGGGAGACGGTGGAGCCGACCTGGCCCGCGACGGTCATGGCGTCGATCTCGACGGCCCCGAAGTCGTTGACGACGACGGCGACGCGGTTGCCCGCGCGGTGGCGCAGTAGGTGGTTGAGCAGGGTCGTCTTGCCCGAACCGAGGAAGCCCGCGAGGACCACCACCGGGATCTGCCTGCCGGCCGTGCTCGGGTTCAAGACCGCGCTCCGTCTTCCGTAGGAGGTGGGGGCAGAGCCGTGCGTCTGCCCGGCTTCAGGATAGGAGCGGGCAGGCACACCGGAGCAACGGGCTCAGTCGGTCAATCCAACTCGCTTGGCCATCTTCATCAGGTCGGGCCGCGTCCTTTGGTGCATGACGAAGAGAACCCTGAGCACTTCTCGGCTCATGGGGTGCACCTCCATCATCTCCGGCGCCACCCTGAAGGCCGCCTTCAGGGACTCCTCGGAGCCGGCCACGTCTCCAACAGCCAGTCGGGCCCTGGCCACATCAATGTGGAGTCGGCCAATTCGGTTTGGCTTCAACCCCACCGGTGGCTTACTCACGAGGGGCGTCGCCATGTTCACCGCCCGATCCGGCTGGTCAAGCTCGATGTGTGCCGCAAGCTCGTACAGCGCGGTGTTCCCCGCCCCGAACGTCAGGTTGTGCAAGAGGGCATCGCCTGTCTGGGGGAGCTTCGCGGCAAGATCGCGAGCCCGAACAAGGTGGGCCTCGGTGGCAGCGGCGTCTTTGTGCCGGGAGGCAAGAACCACGCCGCGCAGGTGAAGTGAGCCAAGGACTACCGCGTGCGCGGAGGTGCTGCTGTCAAGACGCTCGTACTGCACGATGGCTCGGTCCACGATGGTGAGCCCGTCATCGTAGTGACCCGCCGACTGATACGTGCCGGCCTCGTTCCACGCCGCTGCGGCTTCCGCGTCTGGATTCCAAGTCTGGTGCGCCGCCCATTGCTGCCGCGAGACGATCATGTCCGCAAGGTCGGGTTCTCCGAGCCGGTGAGCAACGGCGTAGGCACAACCGTAAAGGTCTGCGACCTGACCCCAGGCGACCGCGTCGCCACCGGCGGCGAACGCTGTCGCCGTCGACTGACCGAGCAACTTCGGCAGGACGTCGAGCAATCCGATGTACTGAGCCTCCGCACGCAGGTGTGCTGCCTTCTGCAAATCGCGAGCCAGCACCTGGGGGTCCGGCACATCCTCCTTCGGGAGTGTGTGCCGGCGAACCGCCGTTCGCAGCGCGTCAAGCCGCTCGGCCTCCGTACGGGGGCGGTCGCGGAAAGGCTGACCGTAGATGCGAGCCGTGGTAACGCCCAGAGCTTTCGCGCAGGCCGCTGCGACGGGCGGCGTGACCGGCCTCAGGCCGGTCTCAATCTTGCTGAGGTAGGAAACGCTCAGCAACGAGGCCCGACTGAGCTGAGCCTGCGACATCTCCCGCGCCTTGCGTAATACGGCGATGTTCTCGCCGGCGCTTGTGCTCTCCATGCACCTCACCCTCCCACGTCAACAGGTGCGTTCCCTCAACTCCGCCCTCCGGCACTTCCGTTGTGCAAGTTCTGTGTGAACTGATCTTGGTCCTGCGCAGTTCACTTGTTACAGAAGGCGATTGGGCGAGTGACCGGAGTGACGTCAGCGATCGTCTTGAACTACAACTCCAAGCGAGGAGTTCAGCGTGAGTAACGAGTCACAGGCGACAGCAGAGGCAGAAACGTACGAGCCCAGAGCCGCTGGCGACGCTGGCGACGCTGGAAGTGCAGGCATCGGGGAGCTCTCCAACTCCCAGGTTTACCTGATCGACGTGGAGACGATCCGCGACACCGTGTCCGTCGCCCGAGAGATGCCCCTCTCACGAGATGCCCGCCCTCGCATTGCCTTGACCACGGCAACACTGATCGGGCAGCTCGAACTCCTGATTGGCGAAGACCTCAACTTCGATCTCGACCCCGCCGTTCGTGACACGTACAAGGCTGCGTACCGGCTGCTTCGTATCGACCGCCGGCCGACGAACGACGACCCCACCTTCGCGGTGTGGGAGTACATGAGGGATGTGGCGGCCGTGACGTCCCAACTCGTCGAGACCTACGCCGAACAGCAGGGTGAGGCTGAGTCTGATGAACAGTGAGCGCAAGGAGCCGCCGCTCCCCGTGCGCGACCCGAGAGGGTCGCTGCTGAAGCTGGCCGAGTCACGAAGGATGTACCTGGTGCCGTCCGGCCTCCCCCCGGTCGAGAGCCCGCAGCCTCCTGCGGAGGAGCGGAACACGTGAGCCAGAAGGCACAGCAAGTTGCCTACATGGTGAGCGTGCTCGCCCTCGGCGGTGCGTTGGTTCTCGCCATCTGGCACGGAGGTTGTTCCGGATGACACCGAACGGCCTGATGATCCATCCGGCGAACAGTCGCCCCATCCCCTCGCGCCCAAACGACGGCAGAGAGTGGATTCCGGGCGCATGTTGGCTGTGGTGCCGCCGCGTTGAACTCCCCGTGATCTGGATCGGTCCTGTCGTGTCTGGTGGAGCCCACGCTCCGCTTTACGCCTGCTCCCGGTGCCTTGACGAACTCGACCGCATGGTCTGGCAGTACGTCACGGCCAAGGACGCCAACCTGGACTCCCGCCTCCCTGAGTAGAAGGCCGCGCGCCGTGGCCAAGCCTCAGAGGAGGCGGGTTCAGCACCCGGTCCGGCTGATGCCATCCCCCGAAGAAGGACAGGTCCAGCCGGGCCGGGCCACCCACGAGGAAAGGAATGCAGTTGGTCCGCTTCAAACGCAACGTAGGTGTCGCGGGGGCGAGTGACGGCGTCTCCGCGCGCAAGTCCAAAGCCAAGTCCGCCCAGCCCAACGCGGCGGGAAACCGGGCGGAGCGCCGGGCCGCCGAGAAGGCCGCGAAAAAGAAGAACGGGAACAAGTAGAGCCTGCGGCTCGAAGCAGAAGACTCCCGCTCCGGAAGCCTGTCGGCGGGCTTCCGGAGCGGGTGAGCAAGACCCCCGTCGTCCGTTCCGAAACATTCGAGGACAACCCCGAAACGTCTGTCCGGACGCCGGCCACACCAAGCAGATCTCATGAGACGAAGGAGTACCGAATGACTACCACTCAGGTCATGGACGTAATGAACCACAGGTTCGCCGAACCGGCCGCGGAGGCGGTTCGCCCCTTCGGGCTGACCAAGGCGGTGCCGGTTCGCCCGGCCCCCGGAGTGTGGCCCTCGCTGCGCCTCTGCCCGGAGCGGCAGATCAGCGTGACCGTGGACGGCGGCGAGCCGTTCATCCACGCCCCGTCGATGAAGTCCGCGTTCGAGACGACGAGCCAGACCAGGGAAGACAGCCAGCTCGATGAGTCGAAGTCCAACGACACCGACTGACCGCCCGGTTGACCGAGCGAAGGATCTGACCGATGACCGTCCTGGTTCTGACTGGCCCCAAAGATGCGACCGCTGATCTCGTCATCGCGGAACTCACCGGTCGAGGTGTGCCCGTTCACCGACTCGATCCCGGTGACTTCCCCGAGAGCCTGACCCTGGCAGCGCGCATCGGCCCTCGCCGAAGCGCCTGGGGCGGCGGCTTACGGGGCTCACACCGGGACTTGGACCTTGGTCAGGTTCGTTCCGTCTACTACCGGCGTCCGTCGGAGCATCGCTTCCACCCCGACATGTCGGGGCACGATGCGCAGTGGGCAGCCGCCGAGGCCCGTGCGGGCCTCGGCGGCTTGCTGGCGACACTGGAATGCACATGGTTGAACCACCCGAGGCGGAACGCCGTCGCAGGCGTCAAACCTGTCGCCCTCGCGACCGCTGCTCGATGCGGCCTGAGCATTCCCGAGACACTGATCACCAACGATCCTGACAAGGCGCGCGCCTTCGTCGGGAATCTGCCTGGCCGGGTTGCCGCTTACAAAGCCCTCGGCACACAAGGCCCCAGCGGTGCGGACGGCGAACCGTACGCGCTGTGGACCACTCAAGTCCGCGCCGCACAGATCACGGATGCCGTCCGCCTCACCGCACATCAGTTCCAGGAGTGGATCCCCAAGGCGTACGAGATTCGCCTGACGGTCGTGGCCGGCCGGATGTTCGCGGCCCAGATCCATACCTCGTCGCAGACCGCACGCATCGACATCCGCACGGACTACGACAGCCACACCTACGAGCTCTGCGAAGTGCCCTGTGGCATCGCCTCCGGCGTTCGCCAACTGCTGGACTGCTTCGGTCTCCATTACGCCGCAATGGACTTCCTCGTTGATCAGAGCGGGGAATGGCACCTGATCGACCTGAATCCGAATGGACAGTGGGCGTTCGTCCCGGAGCTGCGTACCCCCATCGCCCAGGCACTGGCTGACCTACTGGAAGGCAACCCATGACCACCACCGCACCATCCGCCGACGAACTGCGCCGCATGATGACAGACCAGCTCACAGCCGCAGGGTCCCTGCACTCCGAGCGCTGGATCGACGCCTTCTCCTGCGTCCCCCGGCACGTCTTCGTACCCAAGTTCACCGTACGGTCGCAGGGGGCTTTGCATGGGTACGACCAAACTGACCCCATGTGGCTCGCGGCGGCCTACCAGGACACCTCGCTACTGACACAGTTCGACGCGGCCGGCGTCGCCACCAGCTCCTCCACATGCCCTTCCCTCATGGCCAGAATGCTTGAAGCCCTGGACGTGGTGGACCGCGACCACGTCTTGGAGATCGGTGTCGGCACCGGATACAACGCCGCCCTCCTGGCTCACCGCCTCGGCAACGACCGCGTTGTGTCACTCGATGTCGACCCCGACCTGGTGAGGTTGGCACGGGACCGACTCGGCGAGGCCGGCTACGCACCCACCCTCATCGCGGGGGACGGCATGGCCGGCTGCGCCGAACACGCCCCGTACGACCGGCTGTTGGCCACCTGTGGTGTCGGCCGCATCCCCGACGCGTGGCGGGAGCAAGTCCGTCCGGGCGGGGTCATCGTCGCCAACGTGGGCTACGGCATCGCGCGCCTGACCGTCGACCAAGAGCACCGCGCCGAGGGCAGGTTCCTCCCCGAGCTGGCGGCCTTCATGACGGCCCGGCCGGACACAGGAACGATCAGCGCAACGGCCCAGCAACTCACCGACCGGCTCACGTCATACACGGGCTACGCGCGAGAGATCTCGCTCCCCACGGGCCTCAATGCCGAGATCGCCCAGTTCCTTCCGTCCCTCGCGCACTCCACCGTCAAGACCGTGACCCTGAAGAACGACAGTGGCCAGGAGATGCGCTGCCTCTGGGAGCCGAACACATCGTCCTGGGCACGGATCACTCCACTCGATGTCCGGACGGCACAGCTCGAACACGGTGGCCCGCGGGACCTCTGGGCCGAGCGCGAGCCCCTTCTCACCCACTGGGTGAACGCCGGCCGCCCCAGCGTCGACCGGTACGGCCTGACGGTCGGCGAAGACGGGGCACACACCCTCTGGCTCGACGAACCCGCGAACAGAGCGGGAGTGCTCCAGGCGCCTTGATGAATCGAAACGACCGGCCGCCCGGTCGGCTACCGCCCGGTCGCCGTGTGTCAGCCCGAACTCTCCCTTTTGGCAGCCAGTTCGTCCGGGTACCAGAAGGTGATTCCCGCTTTCGCCGAGGGTGCGACCGCGTAGACCCGCTCCTGGATGGCGGCTTCGAAGCGAGGACGCCACGCGTAGAAGCGACTGATGCCGATCGGATAGTCGGTCTGTCCGGCGACCCAGTGCCGGCCATCCGCCAGGTCCCACCTCACGCCGACCTCGTGCTCCTGGAACCCTTCCTCACGGACCAGATCGGTGAGCGCGTTCGCGACGGACTCGGTCTCCGCCTCGTCGGCCAGCTCCTCCACCCCGAAGGCAAACATGATGTTGACACCCATGCGCCAAGGGTAGACGGCCGTGCGGAGCCGTGGGGCGGCCGGTTCGTCCTCAAGCGTCGGACAGGTTCATCGAGCCCGTCCGGCGCTTGAGGACAGGCCCCGCCACTCGGCCGGCTCGGGCCAGGTCGCGCAGTCGTCCCAGGCCGTGTCCCAGCCGGAGTTGCCGCCGCCGGAGACGAACTCGAAGGCGCTGTACGGGCTGCCGGTGACGGTGGTGCCGGTGATGTTGACCGTCGCCTCGATGGCGCTGTCGTACGAATCGGATCGCGACGCGGTTCGCCAGGTTGGGCCGCGAGATGGTGTTGTCGGCGAAGGTGCTGGAGCTGTTGGTGGTGTCGCCTCCCGCCCGCCCCGGCGCCGGGGCGGGCGGTTCGGCCGCGGAGTCAGCTCCGCAGCCAGGCCGCGGTGTCCTGCGGCAGTCTCCCCTCGTCGTCCAAGGGGCCGCTGGTGAGCAGAACGCCGGTGTGGCCGGGCAGTTCAGTGGGGGGCCCGGCGAGGTTGACGACGCAGATCAGGCCGTCGGTGCGGGTGAAGGACAGCACACCCGGCCCGGCGGGCAGCCAGGTCAGCGCGGCCTCGGCGCGGTCCTCCGATGCCCGGACGACGGCGAATCCGGGCTCCGTACGGCGCAGCCGCAGCGCCTCCCGGTACAGGCTCAGCATCGACCCCGGGTCACCGGTCTGGAGGTCGGCCGCGTACTTCGCCCAGGACTCCGGCTGCGGCAGCCACGGCTCGGTGTCCGTCCCGAAGCCGGCGTACGGTGCGTCCGCCCGCCACGGCAGGGGTACGCGGCAGCCGTCCCGGCCCGGATCCGTACCGCCGGACCGGAAGTGCATCGGGTCCTCGATGCGTTCACGCGGGATGTCCGCCTCGGGCAGGCCCAACTCCTCGCCCTGGTAGACGTAGACGGCGCCGGGGAGCGCCAGCGAGAGCAGCGCGGCGGCGCGGGCCCGTCTCGTACCCAGCTCCAGGTCGGTCGGGGTGCCGAACGCCTTGGCCGCGAAGTCGAATCCGGTGTCCTCGCGCCCGTAGCGGGTCACGGTGCGGGTGACGTCGTGGTTGGAGAGCACCCAGGTGGCCGGGGCGCCGACCGGCGCGTGCTCGGCGAGCGTGTCGTCGATGGCCGTGCGCAGCAGGTCCGCGTCCCACGGGCACGACATGAAGCTGAGGTTGAAGGCGGTGTGCAGTTCGTCGGGGCGCAGATAGCGGGCGAAGCGCTCGGCGTCGGGGAGCCAGACCTCGCCGACGAAGATGCCGTCGTACTCGTCGGCGATGGCGCGCCATGAGCGGTAGATGTCGTGGAGTTCGTCGCGGTCCACGAACGGGTGGGGGTCGGTGCCCGGCGTGAAGTCGGGCAGGGCGGGGTCCTTGGCGGGCAGGACGGCCGAGTCGATCCGTACACCCGCCACGCCCCGGTCGAACCAGAAGCGCAGCACGTCCTCGTGCTCCCGGCGGACCGCCGGATGGGCCCAGTTGAGGTCGGGCTGTCCGGTGGCGAACAGATGCAGATACCACTCGCCGTCGTCCAGTCGGGTCCAGGGGACGCCGCCGAACTCGGACACCCAGTTGTTCGGGGGCAGTTCGCCGTCGTCCCCGCGCCCCTTACGGAAGTGGAAGAGTTCGCGCTCGGGGCTGCCGGGGCCGGCCGCCAGGGCCGCCTTGAACCAGACGTGCTGGTCGGAGACATGGTTGGGCACGACGTCGATGATCGTACGGATGCCCAGCCCACGGGCCTCGGCGATCAGTTTCTCCGCCTCGGCGAGGGTGCCGAAGGCCGGGTCGATGGTCCGGTAGTCGGCCACGTCGTAGCCGCCGTCGGCGAGCGGTGAGAGATACCAGGGGGTGAACCAGAGTGCGTCCACGCCCAGTTCCACGAGATACGGCAGCCTGGACCGCACGCCGGCGAGATCTCCGGTGCCGTCGCCGTCGCCGTCGGCGAAGCTGCGTACATAGACCTGGTAGATGGCGGCGTCGCGCCACCATTCGACGGTGGCCTCGGCCGGCTGGATGGCTGCCACGTGACGGTCCTTTCGGGCAGGTGGGACTCCGCCGCCGGCCCCCGGACAACGGGGCGCTGGATGAGAGGCAGGCGGCGGAGCGCTGGTGGGGAGTAAGTCGAGACGGGGCGGAGAGGACGATCAGCCCTTCAGGCCGCCCGCGGTCAGACCGCTCATGATGTTGCGCTGGAAGAGCAGGAAAATGAGCAGCGTCGGGACGGACGCGATGGTGAGCGCGGCGATCAGGACGTTCTCCGGTACACCGCTCGCGAGCGAGTAGATGCCCACGTTCAGGGTCTGTTTGCCCGGGTCGGGCAGGGTGAGCATCGGCCAGAGGAAGTCCTTCCAGACCCCCACGACCGCGAAGATCGACACAACTCCCAGGATGGGCCGGGAGATCGGCAGCACCACGGATCTCAGGGTGCGGGTCGCCGATGCCCCGTCGATGGCCGCCGCGTCCAGCAGCTCTCTGGGGATCGAGTCGAAGAATCTCTTGAGCAGGAAGATGTTGAAGGCGTTGGTGACGGACGGCAGCCAGATCGCCCAGGGCGAGTTGAGCAGGTTCCGTTCGAAGATCGGTACGTCGAGCACCGTCAGGTACTGGGGTACGACGAGGACGGTCGCCGGGATCATCAGCGTCATCAGCATCAGGCCGAGGATGGCCTTGCCGAAGATCGGCCGGAGCTTGGACAGGGAGTACGCGGCGGCCACGTCGAAGATCAGTTGGAAGGCGAGCGCGCCGAACGCGTAGTAGAGGGTGTTGAACAGCAGTTTGGCGAGGTCCATCACCTTCCATGCCTGCTCGTAGTTCTCCGGATGCATCGAGGTGGGGAAGGCCGTCGGCGGGCTCTGCACCACTTCCTGGGTGGTCTTGAGACCGCCGGTGACCATCCAGTAGAGCGGTCCGAGGAAGACCAGCGTGAAGACGAGGACCACCAGCGCGAAGACGATCCAGTAGGCCGCCTTGCCGCGCGATCTGCCCAGTTGGGCCGGTGAGATCAGGGTCCGCGGGCGGGCCACTTCGGCGCGGGCGGCCCGCTTGCGCCGGGGTATGAGCGTGTTCGCTGTCATGCCTTCTCTCCCCTCCTAGTCTTCTAGTCTTCGCTGCCGCGGCTGAGTCGCACGTACACCGCGGAGAAGCCCGCGAGGAGTACGAGCAGGACGAGTCCGAGTGCCGCCGCACTGCCGTAGTTGTTGAAGTTGAACGCGTACTGGTAGATGAGATAGACGACCGTCGTCGTCGACCCTTCCGGTCCGGCCCCGTTGGTGAGCAGGAATGGTTCGGTGAATACCTGCATCGTCGCGATGATCTGCATGAGCAGCATCAGCGAGAGAATGAGTCTGGTCTGCGGGATGGTGACGTGCCAGATCTTGCGGAGGATTCCCGCGCCGTCCAGTTCGGCCGCCTCGTACAGCTCGCCCGGAATTCCCTGGAGCGCGGCGAGATAGATCAAGGTGGCACCGCCCATGCTCATCCAGGTCGCCGCGATGACCACGGAGAGCATGGCCGTGTCGGTGTCCTGGAGCCACTGCTGCGCGGGTAGTCCGAAGACGTCCAGGATGCGGTTGAACAGGCCGTATCCGGGGTCGTAGAAATACTTGAAGAGGAGCACGGAGGCGACCGGCGGAAGCATCACGGGGAGATAGACGAGCAGCCGCAGATATCCCTGACCGTGCCGGAACTCGTTGAGTACGACGGCGACGAGGAACGGGACGATGAATCCCAGCAGCAGCGCGAGCCCGGTGAACAGGAGCGTGTTGCGCCATGCCTGCCAGAAGGCCGGGTCGTTGAAGACATAGGTGAGGTTGGACCAGCCGGCCCAGGTGGTCTTTCCGTTCTCGTTCTTCTGGAAGGCCAGGATGAATTCCCTGACCATCGGATACCAGGAGAAGAACGAGAAGCAGAGTACGGCTCCGATCAGGAACCCGTGTGCCGAGAGATTGCGGCGCACGGACCGTACGAACTCCTCGCGGGCGGGGTTCGTCCGGCTGGAGCCGGGGCGTCCGCGGCGGGGCTCGGTCGCCTCGCTCTTGGACAGGGTGGGGGCCGACATGGTCTCTCCTCGGTGCCGGTGCGCAGATTCGTTGACTCGCCCTGCGAGCGGACGGCGCTGCTGTGAAGACACGCCCTGGGCGGGACCGGGTCCGCGTGACCCGGTCCCGCGCGTCCGCTACTGAGTCGCCAGGACTTGGTTGACCTGCTGCTCGGCGGTCGACAGGAGCTTGTCGATGTCCGCGTCCTCGTTGGTCAGCACGCCGGACATCGCGACGTCGAGGATCTTGTAGATCTCCTGCGCCTTCGGCGGCTCGGCCTTGCCCTTGACCGGGTTGTCCATGAAGGGCTTGAAGTTCTCGACGGGCATCGTGGCGTGCTCGGTGCGCTGCGCGTCGTCCTTGGCCTTGGAGTCACCGAGCCAGAAGTTCGGCTGCGGCAGTCCGACGGGGAGCTTGTCGGCCTTGCTGCGCTCCCACTCGAACTGGCCCTTGCCCGGGGTGAGGAACTTGAAGTTCTGCCAGGCGATGGCGGCCTTGATCTTGTCGGGCGAACTGCCCTTCTTGATCATGTAGTTGTTGCCGCCGAAGAGGGTGGCCTTGGCGCCGGGGATCGGTCCCATGCCGAAGTTCTCGTACTTGGCGCCGAGTTGCTGGACCATGTACGTGATGTCGTCGGGCGCGGCGAGGAACATGCCCAGCTTGTCGGTGGCTATCTGCTTCTGGAGGTCGCCCCACTTGAGCAGTTGGGTCTTGCCCATGCTGTCGTCCTCCCACCGCATGGTGTGGAGGTTCTCCAGGACCTGCTTGCCCAGGTCGGTGTTGAACGCGGCCTTCTCGCCCGTGGTGTCGACGACGTCGCCGCCGAGACCGTAGAGGGACGCGGTGAAGTGCCAGCCGCCGTTGTTGCCGGCGCTGTACTCACCGAAGCCGGAGACGCCGCCGCCGATGTCGGCGATCTTGTCGGAGGCCGTACGGACCTCTTCCCAGGTGGTGGGCGGCGAGTTGGGGTCCAGTCCCGCCTGCTCGAACAGCTTGCGGTTGATCAGCAGACCCATGGTGTAGTTGCTGGTCGGCAGGCCGTAGAGCTTGCCGTCCTGCTTCAGCACGTCCAGGACGTCAGGGTCGATGTCCTTCAGCGCGGGCACGGACTTGTCGTTGACGTACGCCGAGATGTCCTCGGCCCCGTCGTTGTCCAGCACCTGCTGAAGGTCGGTGAAGTAGGTGTAGTACACGTCCGGCTGGGACTTCGCCTTGAGCATCGCGGTGAAGCGCGGCGGCTCCAGGCACTGGCCGGGGGTGGACTTCCCGTTGATCTTGACGTTCGGGTACGTCTTGTTGAACTCCTTGACGTCCTCGTTCCACTCCTTCAACTCCGCGGCCTTCGCGGCCGGCGGCATACAGTCGATCGAGAGTGTCACCTTGGCCTTCGGGTCCAACGGCGCTGACGGGTCGGACGACCCGCCGCCGGAGTCGCCGTCGTCGCCGTCGCTGCTGCTGCTCGTGCCGCAGGCGGCGAGAGTCAGGGCGAGCACGGTGACAATGGCGGCCGCGGCGGTGCGGTCGGTACGGCGAATTCGGCGGAACCCAGCACTTCTCATCGATGGTCCCCTTCGGGCATGAGCGTGGAAGGCCCACGGCTGAAACTCTGCCGGGGCGCGGCACACTCAACCACCGTCGACAGGAGACCGCAAGATCTCGCGCCGTTTTCGTAAAAGTTTGACAGTCCTTCGCATCGGCTGCGGGCCGTGGCCGGTTCGTCCTCAATCGCCGGACGGGGGCCGCTTTTTCAGCGCGGCGATCACCGCGCGGATCAGCGCGGCGACTGCGCCGTGGAGCCGCGTACGACCAGCTCCGGCTCGAACAGCAGCTCGCCGGGCGGCACCGCGCCGCCCTGGATCTGGGCGCACAGCAGCTCCACCGCGGCCCGGCCCATGGCCTCGATCGGCTGGCGGACGGTGGTCAGCGGCGGCTCGGTGCAGTTCATGAAGGCGGAGTCGTCGTAGCCGACGACCGAGACCTCGCCGGGGACGTCCAGACCGCGCCGGCGGGCGGCCCGTACGGCTCCCAGGGCCAGCGGGTCGCTCGCGCAGATGATGCCGGTGACCCCGCGGTCCAACAGCCGCGCGGCGGCGGCCTGGCCGCCTTCCAAGGAGAACATCGACCGCTCGACGCACTCGTCGGGCAGCGACTCCCCCGCCGCCTTCACGGTCGCCAGAGCGGCGGCGAGCTTGCGCCGCGACGGTACGTGGTCGGCCGGGCCCAGGACGAGGCCGATGCGCTCGTGGCCCAGCGACGCCAGATGCCGCCACGCCTGCTCGACGGCGACGGCGTCGTCGCAGGAGATGGTCGGGAAGTCGAGGTTCTCTATGGGCGCGTTGATGAGCACGACCGGGATCCGGCGCTCGTGGAGCTGGCGGTAGTGCTCGTGGGGCGCGTCGGCCTGGGCGAAGAGACCGCCGGCGAACACGACTCCGGACACCTGCTGCTGGAGCAGCAGTTCGACGTAGTCGGCCTCGGAGACGCCGCCCTTGGTCTGCGTGCACAGGACGGGAGTCAGCCCCTGCTGCGCGAGCGCGCCGCCGATCACCTCGGCGAAGGCCGGGAAGATCGGGTTCTGGAGTTCGGGCAGGACGAGACCGACCAGTCTGGCGCGCTCACCGCGCAGTTGTGTCGGCCGCTCGTACCCGAGCACGTCCAGGGCGGTCAGCACGGACTGCCGGGTGGCCTGGGAAACTCCCGGCTTACCGTTGAGCACCCGGCTGACCGTGGCCTCGCTGACCCCAACCTTCTTAGCCACCTGAGCAAGTCGTCGCGTCATACACGCAAGACTAGCGCAAGCAATGCAAGCTACTTACTTCTGAGCGTAAAGTCCCTGCACAGCCAGGGTGCCGCTGTGGTGCCGCCCGAGGAAGCCCCGAGCGGCACCACAGCGGTATGCCCTGCTTCCGCCCTGCCTCTAGGGGTTGATGTTGATCTTGAAGTTGGGCGTCGTGTTCTTCACGTCCAGAGCGTTGCCGCTCATCGTCAGACCGTTGAACGTGACCTCACCGACCGCGGGACCCTGCCCCGCCTCCGGCAGCTCGTTCGCCCACAGCCCGAAGCCCGACTTGGCATCGTAGGCGTCACCGCTCTTCTTGGCGCCGGTGATCGAGATGTCGCTGAGGATCGTGTCCTTGATCGGGAACTGCGGCTGTCCTCCTACGTAGTTGGTCTGGAACATGACCCCGCTGTACGTCGGATCGACGATGTCCACGTTGTTGATCCGGATGCCCTGGAACACCTTGGACGCGGAGAACAGCCAGATGCCGGGGAACGTCTGCGCGCCCCAGAAGTGGCCGCCGGCTCTGACGATCGACACGTTCTCGATCGTCGTGGGCTCGGTCCCGAAGCCGTTCATCGGATAGCCGAAGTCCAGCGAGCTGACCGTGATGCCCGAGTACACGAGCGTGTCCGCGATATGGATGTTGCGGAAGGTGTTGTTGAAGCCGCCGTAGACGGCCACACCCGCCGCGCGCCAGGTCAGGATCGACGTCAGGTTCTCGTAGACGTTGTCCTTCATGTCCGAGCCGCCGGCGTCGATCGCCGAGAACAGCGCGAAGCTGTCGTCTCCCGTGGCCCGCGCCTCGTTGTTGGTCACGAGGTTGCCGGTGCTGCCGTTGGTCATGTTGATGCCGTCGGCGAACATGTTGCGGATACGGGAGTTCTTGATGGTCATGTCATCGGTGTTCGCGCCCCAGTAGAGGCACACCATGTGCTCGTTCCAGATGTTGTCGATCTCGATGTTCCGCACATTCGAGAAGTCGAACACCTTGCCGGGACCGTCGATACGCGAGGTGTAGTTGCCGAAGTACGCGAAGTTCTTGAACGACGAACCCGCGGCGGCGGCCTCGGCCCGGAAGCCGATGTCGGTGTTGTCCTGCGTCGACGGGGCGTGGAACTTGGTGTACCAGGGACCGGCGCCGATCACCTGGACGGGCTTGCCGTACACCTGGAACTTGCTGGCCGTCTGGTAGTCACCGGCGGGCAGGTAGACACCCTTCAGGGTGCCCGTGTTGTCCATCCGGACCCGGTCCAGGGCGTTCTGCACGTCCTGGTGGGTGAATCCGGCCGGGACCGTGTACGTGGCGGGGTCCGGGTTGGCGGTCGGTGCGACCTGCTCCAGGTTGATGAAGTCGATCGCGTAGGTGGTGCTGTTGGCCGCGTCCTTCTGGAGCTTGATCTTGCTGCCCGCCGGGACGGTCTTGCCCAGCATCACGTTCGCCTCGTCGTAGATATGACGGGGCGGCCCCTGGCTCGGGGAGTTGCCCGGTCCCGCCTCGGCGCCGTACAGCCAGGCGTACTTCGACGTGAGGTCGATCGCCTTGAGGAAGACGCCGTCCACATAGACGTTGAGCGTGGAGTTGATGCCCCCGCCGCCCGCGGAGTCGGGGATGGAGAAGCGCGTCACCAGGGTGTTGGTGCTGGCCCGGGTGGTGAACTCGACGAACTCGCCCGTCGCGTCGAGGTTGACGGCCCTGCGGCCCGACGCCTCGCCCGCGATGTCGCCGATGGTCCTGTTGGGACCGACCTTCGTCGCGCCGCCGCCGGTGGTGCCGTCCTCGGCCTCGTACATGTCGAACGGCATGTTGGCGCCGCGGCCGACGAACAGTGACTGGCTGCTGGTGTTGTTCTCGCGCTTGACCGGCACCTCGTTGGCGTCGTCGGCGAGCACCACCTTCACGGTGTACGAGCCGTTGGCCGCGGCCCAGGTGCCGAGCGCGACCGGCGGCGCGGTGCCGCCCGCCGCGATGACTCCGTTGTGCGCGCCGGTGAGGGTCTTCACCGTGGCGCCCTCGGAGTTGAGCACGGTCAGGGTGATGCCGTGGCTGCCGCTCGCGGAGGCGACGGTGCCCTGGTTCTTGACCGTGACGGAGAAGTTGACCGTGTCGCCGGCCGCCGGGGCGGACGGAGAGGTGCCGACGGTCGCCACCAGGTCCGAGCTGGCGACGGGCTTGACCACCAGCGGGGCCGAGGCGGTGTAGGTGTTGTTGGTCTCGTTCTGCTCGATCACCGCGTCCGCCACGTCGGCGACCGCGCTGAGTTCGTAACTGCCGGCGTCGCGCGGACCGATCGCGGCGCTGACATTGGCCGACGCGCCGGGGGCGAGGGTGCCCACCGCCGCCGTGCCGACCTTGGAGTCACCGAGGCGGAATTCGAGGGAGCTGGCAGCCGCGGCGACCGTCCCGTTGTTGCGTACCGTCGCCGACAGGGTGATCGGGTTCGACTCGACCGGCTCGGCGGGGGACGCGGTCACCGCCGTGACCTGGAGGTCCGGGTTGGGCGCCGGCTCACCGAGCACCTGGAACTCGGCCACCTGGCCCGCGCCGGCACCGGTGTTGGAGGTGAACTTGAGCTGCACGTCCGCGACGTTCCCGGAGATCGGGATGGTCACCTGGTTCCCGGCGGCGGGGCTGAACGCGTAGTCCTTGGCGGCGGCCAGGCTGGTGAAGCCCGTGGCGCTCTGCTCGCGCCCCAGCACCTGGATGTTCTGGGTACGCGCTCCCCAACTGCTGTCCGGGTTGAGCTTGACGACGACGCTCTCGGTGGAGGCGTTGGCGCCCAGCTTCACCGTCAGCGTGTTGGGGTAACTGCCGCCCGCGCCTTCCCAGTAGGTCGACGTCGAGTTGTCGTTGGCGTTGGCCGCGACGAACGTGTGGACCACGGAGGAGGCGCTGATCGGCTTGCCCACGGCGAGGTTGGAGACCGAGCCGGTGCTGCCGGTGCGTATCACCGTGTTGCTGTTGCCCGACACATTGCCCGCCGCGTCCTTGGCCCGTACGAAGTACGAGACGGTGGTGCTGGCCGGCTGGGTGTCGGTGAAGGTGAGGACATTGCCCGCGACGCTGTCGCGCAGCACGTTGTTGGCGTAGATGTCGTAGCCGGTGACCGCCGTGTTGTCGCTGGACGCCTGCCAGGTGAGCTTGACCTGGGTCGGCGAGGGCGACGTGTGGGCGAGGCCGGTGGGCGCGGTCGGGGCCTGGGTGTCACCGCCCGGGGGCTTGCGGGTGACGGTGTTGCTGTTGCCCGACACATTGCCCGCGGCGTCCTTGGCCCGTACGTAGTACGAGACGTCGGCGTTGCCGGGCTGGGTGTCGGTGAAGGTGGTGACGTTGCCCGCGACACTGGTGCGCAGCACGTTGTTGGCGTAGATGTCGTAGCCGGTGACCGCCGTGTTGTCGGTCGACGCCTTCCAGGTCAGCTTGATCTGACCGGAGGCGGGCTCGGTGAACGCCAGCTCGGTGGGGGCGGTCGGGGCCTGGGTGTCGCCCGTCTCGGGGCCGTAGATCTCCAGCTCGGACACCTGGGCGCCGGGCTGGACGGAGTTGGCGGTGACCAGTACCCGTACGTAGCGCGTGTTGGTGGTGTCGAAGGGGATCGTCACCGTGTTGGCGGACCCGGGCGCGAACTGATACGCCTGGGACGTGGTCAGGTCGGTGAAGGTCGTGCCGTTGGCGCTGCCCTGGATCTTGAGGGTCTGGCTTCTCGCCCCCCAGTTGTCGGGGAGTTTCAGTACGACGCTGTTGACGCCCACGGACGAGCCGAGGTCGGCCTGGAGCCACTGCGGGAAGGCGCCGTTACGGCTCTCCCAGTAGCTGGCCTTGTTGCCGTCGTTGGCGTTGGCCGCCGCGTACACCTCGGTGTGGCTGCTTTCGGTGAGCGTGCGGCCGGCGGCGAGGTTGACGGAGGCCGCCGCGGCCTTGTGGACCTGGAGTTCGGCGAGCTGGCCCGCGGAGGCGACGGAGTTCTTCGTGATGTTCACACGGACGTAACGCGTCCGGGCGGCGGGGAACGAGATGCTGACCTCGTTGGCCTCGCCCGGACTGAAGGTGTACGAGGCGGAGTTCTTCAGGGTCGCGAAACTGGTGCCGTCGGCGCTGCCCTGGACGGTGAGGGTCTGCCGTCGGGTCTCCCAGTCGGCGGGGAGCTTGAGGGTGACCTGGTCGATCCGGGCGGCGGAGCCCAGATCGGTCTGGACCCACTGGGGGAGGCTCTTGCCGGAGCCCTGCCAGTACGTCGACTGATTGCCGTCCGCGACCATCCGGGCGGAGTGGTCGCTTTTCGCGCTGCTCGCCGCCGCGGCACTGCCCGCGGCGATATTGGGGCCGTCGGCCGCCGAAGCGGTGAGCGACGGCACGCCGACCATCAGAAGACTGGTGGTGACGGCGGCGGAGATCGCCCGCCATCGCCATCGGTGAGATCTCATGTATCCCCGATCGTTCGGCCTCGGCGCCGGGGGCGCGGCGAGGCGCGGCTCTGTCTGCATGGCTGGTGCCACCTGGCTGGTGCGACTAGCGTTTCTGCATTGCGGAGCGGGATCTTTTGCGTTGTGCGGTCAGAGAGTTGCAGAGAAATGCGAGAGCGTCCACCGGTGCGACAGAACCAAGTCGGCCGTTCTCTGGCTCGAAAACACTCAAGACGGACCCACCAGCCCCTATCAGTCAGGTTTCAGGCGAACTTTCACGACGCCGTAAGCGGGCCGCAAGTCACGTAAGTCATTTGCGTAAATCTGGAAATTTCAGAAAGGCACCTGCTGCGTCTACCGTTCCTACACATGAACGCCGGACCGACGACCCCACCGCGACGACGGCGATTCGGCTGGCCACGGCGCGTCTTCTCCCAGGTCCTGCTGATGCAGTTGGCCATCGCCGCGGGCACCGCCGTGCTCGCCACCGGCCTGTTCCTGAGACCGCTGAGCGACCAGCTCGACGACCAGGCGATGCGCAGGGCACTGGCGATCGCGCAGACGACCGCGTCCGAGCCGGTGGCGGAAGCGCTGCTGGCCTCGCGGCCCTCGGTGGACGGACCGGTGCAGGCGGAGGCCGAACGCATCAGACGGGCCACCGGCGCCGAGTATGTCGTGATCATGGACAGACGCGGGGTCCGCTGGTCACACACCGACACCGACGAGATCGGCAGGGTCGTCTCCACCGATCCCAGCGACGCGATAGCCGGCCAGAACGTCATGGAGATCGACAGCGGCACCCTCGGCCGCTCGGCACGCGGCAAGGTCCCGCTGCGCGACGGATCGGGGGACATCATCGGCGCGGTGTCGGTGGGCATCGCGTACGACAGCGTCCGCGAACGCCTGCTGGCGACGATCCCCGGACTGCTCGCGTACGCGGGCGGCGCCCTGGCCGTCGGCGCGCTGGCCGCCTATCTCATCTCCAGACGGCTCCAGCGCCAGACCCACGACCTGGCCTTCTCCGACATCTCCGCGCTGCTCGCGGAGCGCGAGGCCATGCTGCACAGCCTGCGCGAGGGAGTGATCGCCCTCGACGGCACCGGGCGGATCCGGCTGATGAACGACGAGGCGCAGCGGCTGCTGGGGCTCGGGCCCGAGGCCACGGGACAGCCCCTCGACGCGGTGCTGGGAGCGGGCCGTACCGCCGACGTGCTCGCGGGGCGGGTGGCGGGCGACGATCTGCTGACCGTGAGCGGCGGCCGGGTGCTCATCGCCAACCGGATGCCGACCGACGACGGCGGCGCCGTCGCCACCCTGCGTGACCGTACGGAGGTGGAACAGCTCGGCCGGGAGCTGGACGCCACCCGCGGTCTGATCGACGCGCTGCGCGCGCAGGACCACGAGCACGCCAACCGGATGCACACACTGATGGGTCTGCTGGAGCTGGGGATGCACGACGAGGCCGTGGAGTTCGTGACCGAGGTCGTCGGCGTCCACCGGGCCACCGCCGAGCAGGTCACCGAGCGGATCCACGACCCGCTGCCGGCCGCCCTGCTGGTCGGCAAGGCCACCGTCGCCGCCGAGCGGGGCGTCTCGCTGCGCATCTCGCCGGCCACCCTGCTGCCCGACCGGCTGATCGACCCGCAGGGGCTGGTCACGGTCCTGGGCAATCTCGTCGACAACGCGCTGGACGCGGCGGCCGGTTCCGAGGACCCGCGCATCGAGGTGGAGGTACGGGCCGAGGGCCGTACGGTCGTCCTGCGGATCTCCGACAGCGGCCCCGGAGTCCCGGCGGAGCGGCGCGAAGTGGTCTTCACCGAAGGCTGGACCACGAAGGAACTGCCCGCCCACGGCCGGCGCGGACTCGGCCTCGCCATGGTGCGCAGGCTGGCCGAGCGCCAGGGCGGCAGTGCCCGGGTCACCGAATCCGCCGACGGGGGCGCGGAGTTCACCGTCGTACTGCCCGAAGCACTCACCGAGACGGAGCGCGTCGCGCGCGACACCGCGCCGGGGGCCGCTGAGGCAGAGCCCGTCACCACAGGAGAGACACGATGATCGACGTACTGGTCGTGGACGACGACATCCGGGTCGCCGACATCAACACCGCCTATGTGGCGAAAGTCGCCGGATTCCGGGTCGTCGCCAAGGCGCATTCGGGGACGGAGGCACTCACCCGGCTCGCCGAGCGGCCCGTGGACCTGATCCTCCTCGACCACTATCTGCCCGACCGCGACGGGCTGTCGGTCGTCCGGGAACTGCGCGGCCTCGGCCACCGGACCGACGTGATCATGGTGACCGCCGCGCGCGACGTGGCCACCGTCCAGTCGGCGATGCGCCACGGGGCGCTCCAGTACCTCGTCAAGCCGTTCAACTTCGCCGGACTGCGCACCAAGTTGGAGGCGTACGCGAAGCTGCGCCGCACGCTGGAGGGCGGCGGCGAGGCCGAACAGGCCGATGTGGACCGGATGTTCGGCGCGCTGTCGGCGTCGGCCGCCCCCGAGCTGCCCAAGGGGCACTCGCCGAGCACCGCCGAGGTGGTGCGGCAGGTGCTGCTCGGCGCCGAAGGGCCGCTGTCCGCGCACGAGATCGCCGAGAGCGCCGGGATGAGCCGGCAGACGGCGCAGCGGTATCTGAAGCTGCTGGAGCGGGCGGGGCGGGTACGGCTCAGCCTCCGGTACGGCGAGACGGGCCGCCCGGAGCACCGGTACGCGTGGGCGACGAGCGGCTGAGGGGCGGGGCTGGTCGGGGCGGGTGTCAGACGGCGCCCGCTCCGGTGAGTGAACGCACCTCGGACTCCGCGTGTTTGGCCTCGTCCGCGGTCTCACGCGACAGTACGGTGCCGAGCCAGCCCGCCAGGAAGCCGAGCGGGATCGAGACCAGACCCGGATTCTGGAGCGGGAAGACCTGGAAGTCCATACCCGGGAAGATCGCCTCGGGGCTCCCCGAGACGACGGGTGACAACACCACCAGCAGCACGGCGGGCACCAGCCCTCCGTACACCGACCAGACCGCTCCGCGCGTGGTGAAGTTCCGCCAGAACAGCGAGTAGAGCAGCACCGGCAGATTGGCCGAGGCGGCGACGGCGAACGCGAGACCGACGAGGAAGGCCACGTTGAGATCGCGGGCGAGCAGCCCGAGCGCGATGGCCACGGCGCCGATACCGGCCGCCGCGAGCCGGGCGACGGCGACCTCGCTGTGCGGCTTGGCGTGGGACTTGGCGTGGGACTTGGCCGGGGATTTGGTCGGGGACTTGGTCCGAGGTCGTTTGAGCGAGGCGTAGAGGTCGTGCGCCACGGAGGCCGACGAGGCGAGGGTGATGCCCGCGACGACGGCGAGGATCGTCGCGAAGGCGACGGCGGCGACCACGGCGAAGAGAACCGTTCCTCCTGTGGAGCCCGCACCGCCGCCCAGGTCCAGGGCGAGCAGCGGCACCGCCGTGTTGCCCGCCGCGCTCGACGCGCGCACCTCGTCGGTGCCGACCACGGCGGCGGCGCCGAAGCCCAGCACGATCGTCATCAGATAGAAGCTCCCGATGAGCCCGATGGACCAGACGACCGACCGGCGGGCGGCGCGGGCGGTCGGCACGGTGTAGAAGCGGGACAGGATGTGCGGCAGTCCGGCCGTGCCGAGCACCAGGGCGAGCCCCAGGCTGATGAAGTCGAAGCGCGCGGTCCAGCCCCCGCCGTAGGCGAGACCGGGGACAAGGAACTCCTTGCCGTGGCCGCTGCGTTCGGCCGCGGTGGTGAGCAGCGCGTTGAAGTCGCCGTGGAAGCGGACCAGTACGAGCACGGTCAGCGCGACCGTACCGGCCAACAGCAGCACGGCCTTGACGATCTGGATCCAGGTGGTGGCCCGCATCCCGCCGAGCGTCACATAGACGACCATCAGCGCGCCCACGCCGATCACCGTCCACGCGCGCGCCACCTCGCTCGTGCCCCCCAGCAGCAGCGCGACCAGACTGCCCGCACCGACCATCTGCGCCACCAGATAGAGGACGGACACGGCGACGGAGGATGTTCCCGCCGCGATCCTGACCGGGCGCTCCCGCATCCGGGCGGCGACGACGTCGGCGAGCGTGAACCGGCCGCAGTTGCGGACGAGTTCGGCCACCAGCAGCAGTACGACGAGCCAGGCGACGAGGAAGCCGACGGAGTAGAGCATGCCGTCGTAGCCGAAGAGGGCGATAAGGCCGGAGATACCGAGGAAGGAGGCGGCCGACATGTAGTCGCCGGCGATGGCGAAACCATTCTCCATGGGCGAGAACAGCCGTCCGCCGGTGTAGAACTCCTCAGCCGAGCCGTGCCGGTGGCGGCTCACCCAGGTGGTGATGCCGAGGGTGACGGCCACGAACGCGCTGAACAGCAGCAGCGCCAGACTCTGGTGGTCGCCGCTCATCGCCGCCGCCCCGCTGCCCGCGCGGTGTGGTCTTGTCTCGTTCTCGTCCGGTCGAAGACGCTCCAGCGCAGATCGAGCGCGTCCCGGTCCCGGTGCAGTCGGGCATGGCGGGAGTACGCCCAGGTCAGCAGGAAGGTGCTGAGGAACTGCCCGAGCCCGGCGACCATCGCCACGTTCACGGCCCCGGCCACCGGGCGCGCCATCAGACCGGGCGCCGTGGTCGCGGCGACGACGTACGCCAGATACCAGAGAAGGAAGGCGAGGGTGGCGGGGACGACGAACCGGCGGTAACGGCGGCGTACCTCCTGGAAGGCGGCGCCGCGCTGGACCTCCAGATAGATCTCGGCCGCGCCGGGAGCCGTGGCCGGGGCGGGGGTCACGGCCGCGGCCGGCGCGACGGGCGTCGTCGGCGTGCCCGTACCGTCCAGTTCGCCCCAGCCGGAGGCCGGTGCGTCGTACCAGGGGTCGTCGGTCCGCACTGCCGCGGCGTCGCGCCCGTCCTGCTTGTCCACCGGTCAACTCTCCTTGTCAGCGGGCCATTTCGGCCGCGCCCCAAGGATGGGCGGAACGGGAAGATCCCGGACTCTCCTCTCCCCCGACTTCACCCCATCAGGTGATATTTGTCCCGGGTGGCCTGATAAGGCCGTACTGATAGGCGTAACGCACCGCCTGCGCGCGGTCGCGTACCCCGGTCTTGGCGAAGATGTTGTTGATGTGGGTCTTCACGGTGGCCGCCCCGATGTGCAACCGCCCGGCGATCTCCTGGTTGGAGAGCCCTTCGGCGACCAGGGACAGTACTTCTCTCTCGCGGGCGGTGAGCCCGTCGGGCGGTGTCTCGCGCGCCGGTGGTACGACGGGTGCCGCGCCGACCCGCTCCAGCAGCCGCCGTTGCACGCCGGGGGCGAGTCCGGCGTCCCCCGCCATGACGTCCTGGACGGCCTTGACGATCTCGTCGCCGCCCGCGTCCTTGGTCAGATAACCGCGCGCGCCCGCCCGCAGGGCGGGGAACAGCGAGTCGTCGTCGGCGTAGGTGGTGAGCACCACGACGTGGGTCGCCGGATACCGCTCGCGGATCAGACGGGTCGCCTCGACCCCGTCGCAGCGCGGCATGCGCAGGTCCATCAGCACGACGTCGGGGGCGAGTTCGCCGACGAGCGCCACCGCCTCCTCACCGTCCTTGGCCGCGCCGACGACCTCGAGGCCGGGCAGCAGCCCGAGCAGCATGACGATGCCTTCCCGCACCACCGCCTGGTCGTCGGCCACGATCACGCGGGCGGTCGTGGGGGCCGTCATACGGGCACTCGCAGACGCACGGTGAAGCCCTTCCCCTCGAACCGGTCGGGCGGTCCGGAGCCGTACGGGGCTCCGCCCGTCCCGCCGCCGCCTCCTCCTACAGAAGCCGCGGGCCCGGCCTGAAGACTGCCGCCGAGCAGTTCGGCACGCTCCCGCATCCCCAGGAGACCGTATCCGGAGCCGGAGGCCCCCAGTTCGGTGCCCGGCGCGTGTGTGCCGTCGTCCCGTATCTCCAGGGTCACCGCGTCCCGCGCGTACTCCAGTCGCATCGTCACGTCGGCCCCCGGGGCGTGCTTGCGCGCGTTCGTCAGTGCCTCCTGCGCGACGCGCCTCACCGCCTGCGAGGCCTCGGCGGGCAGCAGCCGCGGCTCTCCCAGGATCTCGGTCCGCACCCCGTCGGCCGCCAGTTCGCGCAGATAGTCCTCGACGGGCACCAGTTGGCCTCGTAGGGCGGAGAGCGCCTGGCGTGTCTCCGCCAGCCCCTGCCGGGCCATGCTCCGTGCCTCCACCACGCGCCGCAGCACCTGCTCGCGGTCGTACCCGCCCTCGATCTGGAGGCGCGCCGCCTCCAGATGCACGAGCTGCGCCGAGAGGCTGTGGGCCAGCACGTCGTGGATCTCGCGGGCGATCCTGGCCCGTTCGGCCAGCGCGGCCGACTCGGCCTCGGCCGCCCGCGCGGCGCGCTCCTGCGCCAGCATCCGGAACCCGGCGCCGCGCGCCTGCGCGTCGAGCCGCAGCGTGTAGCCGCCGAGCAGGACGGCCGACATGGTGATCACCACGTCAAGGGGCTTCCCGGTGTCCGTCAGCAGGACGACGGCGAACACCACCGCCCAGACACCGACCCCCGGTGCGAGCGGCAGCCGGTCCAGCGCGATGACGCAGGACAGGATCCACAGCAGCGCACCCGT
Source organism: Streptomyces sp. NBC_01506 (assembly GCF_045040295.1). Lineage (NCBI taxonomy): Bacteria > Bacillati > Actinomycetota > Actinomycetes > Kitasatosporales > Streptomycetaceae > Streptomyces > Streptomyces sp. NBC_01506. The sequence continues at coordinate 2,163,776 of NZ_CP109422.1, forward strand.
CGCCTCGGCCCCCGCCCAGTGCGCCCCGCTCCCCAGCAGCACCATCAGCGCGAGCACCGCCAGCGAGGGAAGCAGCCGACGCGCGACGGCCCACCGGCGCAGGGCCACCACGGCCGCCACGAAGCAGAGCAGGCCCAGTACGGGCAGCACCACCGACCAGCCGTGGAAGACGTCCGCGGTGTACGCGCTCGCGACCAGCCAGAGGGCCATCCCGGCCCACAGCGCGATGTCGAGAGCCGTCCTGACGCGCGGCACCCCTACCCGGGTCAGCGCCTCTCTGGACGGCCACGCGGTCCCCGCGGCGATCTGCATCGAAGAAGCCCTCTCTCTCGGCTTCGATGTTACGGAGCGCGACGGCCTTGCGAATCCCCTCCGAGGGGGAGCCGGGAACGGCGCCGGGCTCCACCCGTGGGTGGAGCCCGGCGCCGTGGTGTGCTCCGTCGGTTCAGACGTCGATCCTGGCGCGGTCCAGCGTCGCGGCCGAGCTGGTGATGAACTCCTTGCGCGGCGCGACCTCGTTGCCCATGAGCAGATCGAAGACCTGCTCGGACGATTCGAGGTCACCGATGTTGATCCGCCGCAGTGTGCGGTGTCGCGGGTCCATCGTGGTCTCGGCCAACTGGTCGGCGTCCATCTCACCGAGGCCCTTGTAGCGCTGGATGGAGTCCTTGTAGCGCACGTTCTTGCGCTGGAACTCCAGGAGCGTCTGCCGCAGTTCGTTGTCCGAGTACGTGTACACGTACTTGTCCTGGCCCTTCTTGGGCTGCACCAGCTCCACCCGGTGCAGGGGCGGAACCGCCGCGAAGACCCGGCCCGCCTCCACCATCGGACGCATGTAGCGCTGGAACAGCGTCAGCAGCAGACAGCGGATGTGGGCCCCGTCGACATCGGCGTCGACGAGCAGCACGATCTTTCCGTAGCGGGCGGCGTCGATGTCGAACGTCCGGCCCGATCCCGCCCCTATGACCTGGATGATCGCGCCGCACTCGGCGTTCTTCAGCATGTCGGACACGGACGACTTCTGGACGTTGAGGATCTTGCCCCGGATCGGCAGCAGCGCCTGGAACTCGCTGTTCCGGGCGAGCTTGGCCGTACCGAGCGCCGAGTCGCCCTCGACGATGAACAGCTCGCTGCGCTCCACGTCGTCACTGCGGCAGTCGGCGAGCTTGGCCGGCAGCGAGGAGGTCTCCAGCGCGGTCTTCCTGCGCTGCGCCTCCTTGTGCTGACGGGCGGCGATGCGCGTACGGGCGGCGGCGACGGCCTTCTCCAGCACCGCGCGGGCCTGCGCCTTCGCGTCGCGCTTGGTCGACGTCAGGAACTCCTTGAGCTCCTTGGAGACGACGTTGGCGACGATCCGGTTGGCCGCCGACGTCCCCAGGATCTCCTTGGTCTGCCCCTCGAACTGCGGCTCGGCGAGACGCACCGTCACCACGGCCGTGAGACCTTCCAGGGCGTCGTCCTTGACGACATCGTCCTCGGCGACGCGCAGGAGCTTCGCCGAGCGCAGCGCCTCGTTGACCGTCTTGGTCACCGCGCGCTCGAAGCCCGTCATGTGCGTGCCGCCCTTGGGGGTGGCGATGATGTTGACGTAGGAGCGCATCGTGGTGTCGTACCCGGTGCCCCAGCGCATGGCGATGTCGACGCCCAGCTCGCGGCTGACCTCTGTCGGGGTCATGTGCCCACGGTCGTCCAGGACGGGCACGGTCTCCTTGAAGACGCCCTGTCCGGTCAGCCGCAGCACGTCGCAGACGGCCTTGTCCTGGGCCAGATACTCACAGAATTCGCTGATCCCGCCGTCGTAGCGGAACGTCTCCTCGATCGTGCCGTTGCCCTCGCTCTCGCCGGCCGCCCGCTCGTCGCGCACGACGATGGTCAGGCCGGGGACGAGGAAGGCTGTCTGGCGGGCCCGCTGGTGCAGCGTCTCCAGGGACAGCCGGGCGTCCTTGAGGAAGATCTGCCGGTCGGCCCAGTAACGAATCCGGGTGCCGGTGCGCGTCTTGGGCACCCGCTTGCCCTTGAGCAGGCCGTTCGCCGGGTCGAAGGGGGCGTCGGGGCCCGATTCGGTGAACATGCCGGGGACGCCCCGGCGGAAGCTGATGGTGTGCGTGGCACTGTGGAGGTCGACCTCGACGTCCAGCCGGGCGGAGAGCGCGTTCACGACGGAGGCGCCCACGCCGTGCAGACCGCCGGAGGCCGCGTACGCGCCGCCGCCGAACTTTCCGCCCGCGTGCAGCTTCGTCAGCACGACCTCGACGCCGGAGAGGCCGGTCTTGGGCTCGATGTCGACGGGGATGCCCCGGCCGTTGTCCTTGACCTCGACCGAGCCGTCCTCGTGCAGCGTGACGTCGATACGGTCGCAGTAGCCGCCCAGGGCCTCGTCGACCGAGTTGTCGATGATCTCCCAGAGGCAGTGCATCAGGCCGCGGCTGTCGGTCGACCCGATGTACATCCCGGGCCGTTTCCGGACCGCTTCGAGCCCTTCAAGGACGAGCAGGTGCCGCGCGGTGTAGTTGGAACCGTCACGGTCTGCGGTCAGCAGCGCACTGGACGGCACGGACGTCTCGGCGGTCACGCGGTTCGCTCCTCGCTGAATTTGAAATGTGGCCCAAGTGGGTAAGGGCCCGGCATCGGTCGCCGCTCAGAGCGTACAGAGGCCTGGTAGAGCCGTTGTAGCGCCACCCTATTGAATTCTCATGCTAACCGAGGCTCGCATGGGTGTTCGATCCCTCGATGGAGTGAAGCACACATCACGTTCCCTTCCAGGCATGAACCATTTAGGCTCCGGGCACGTCCTCATGAACAACCGGCAAGCCGGCCGGGAGGATCGACCCTGACAAGCAACGCGAAACCGTAAAGCGAAGCAATACGGCTCATTCGCCGCCAAACGGCAGCACACAGCCACCTCGGGAAGAAGTTTCGAGGAAAGGCCGCGAGCGGGAACGTTTTCGGCCTGGTTGGATGTTGACCCTGGTACGACAGCTCGTCGAGCTAGAGAAGAGGCGACGTGACTACTGTTCTGACCCCCGCGAGCCCGCTGACGGCCGCTGACCGCTGCGACCGCTGCGGCGCCCAGGCATATCTGCGCGTCGTCCTGACCAGCGGTGGTGAACTGCTCTTCTGCGCCCACCACGGACGCAAGTTCGAGCCGGAACTCAAGAAGATCGCCGCGGAAATACAGGATGAGACCGACCGACTGACGGCCGTGCAGGCCGCCGCCGGTCAAGAGGAACACTGAGACCTCGCATCCACGACGAGCCAAGGGCCGATCCAGGACCGGCCGACGGGTCGCCACCCCAGCACCATGGGATGGCGACCCGTTCTCGCGTTCTGCCCGCCCGCGTACGGCGCGGCCCGGCGCCTCAGCCGATGCGGCGCTCCCCGGTGGCCCCGGCCACCTCGTCGACCGCCGAGGTGATCCGCGTATAGACCCCCGGACTCCCGGCCCGGCCGCAGCCACTGCCCCACGAGACCAGCCCGATGAGCCGTCCACGGGCCACGAGCGGCCCGCCGCTGTCGCCCTGGCACGCGTCGTGCCCACCCTGAGGATCGCCGGCGCAGAGCATCGTGGAAGCCTCGTAGTGGCCCCCTGAGCCCCCCGGATAGGCCCGTTCGCATTCCGAGTTCGCCAGGACCGTCACAGGGGCGGAGCGCAGCGCGGAGGCGTACTTGCCCTCGCCGGTGGTGTCGCCCCAGCCGTACACCTTCGCCGCGGCGCCCGGTGCGGACGCCTCCCCGCCCGGATCGGCCGGCCGGATGGCGTATCGCGCGGGCAGCGCCTGCGCCAGCGTCAGCACCGCCAGGTCCGAGGCGTGGGTTTTCTGGTCGTACGCCGGGTCGATCCGTACGGAACCCACCCGGACCTCCTGGCCGCCCTTCCCCGTCAGCCGCTCCCGGCCCGCGATGACCCGCAGATCCGTCACATCCTCGGGCTTCACCCCGAGCACGTCCCTGCCCATGCAGTGCGCGGCCGTCAGCACCTTCGTCGGCGCCACGACCACGCCGCCGCAGAACTGGCCCGCGCGGGTGTCCCCGAAACGTTCACGGCTGGACAGAGCCACGACCCAGGGACTCTCCGCGGCCGGCGCCGGCTCCCCGCCGACGACCACCCGGTCCGCGGCGGCCGGCACGGGGGACACAAGTGGCAGCACCGCCCCCGCGGCGATCGTGGCCAGTCCTCCCGTGAGCACTCGGGCAATAGGGCGACGCATACTGGCTCCTGACTCTCCGGTGACTCCTACTGACACAGAGTCACCCATTGAGCCGACAAACGCATCCCCGCAACGCCTGAGGGCCCGCATCCCGGTCGGGATGACGGGCCCTCAGGAGGGGGCTGTGTCCGCGTACGGAACCGGCCTAGGTCGTGTCTGACAAATAGCGCCGTCCGCCCGCAGGGCGGGGCGCACGCCCGCCGCGGAGCGGCTGATGACTGGCGTCGGTGCGTGTGATCGCAAGGCGGAGGATCGCCCTCGTACTGGACGTACTTGGGCGACTCCGACAACGCGGCGAGCGTGCGTGCCGGGCGTCGCGCGCCAGGCGGGATTTGTCAGACACGGCCTAGTCCAGGTAGTCGCGCAGAACCTGCGAACGCGACGGATGCCGGAGCTTGGACATCGTCTTGGACTCGATCTGACGAATGCGCTCACGCGTCACGCCGTAGACCTTGCCGATCTCGTCCAGCGTCTTGGGCTGGCCGTCGGTGAGACCGAAGCGCATGGAGACCACACCAGCCTCACGCTCGGAGAGCGTGTCGAGCACCGAGTGCAGTTGCTCCTGGAGAAGCGTGAAGCTGACCGCGTCCGCCGGGACGACGGCCTCGGAGTCCTCGATGAGGTCACCGAACTCGCTGTCCCCGTCCTCGCCCAGCGGAGTGTGCAGCGAAATCGGCTCGCGACCGTACTTCTGGACCTCGATGACCTTCTCAGGAGTCATGTCGAGTTCCTTGGCCAGCTCCTCCGGGGTGGGCTCGCGGCCCAGGTCCTGGAGCATCTGGCGCTGCACACGCGCGAGCTTGTTGATGACCTCGACCATGTGCACCGGGATACGGATGGTGCGGGCCTGGTCGGCCATGGCGCGGGTGATCGCCTGGCGGATCCACCAGGTGGCGTACGTGGAGAACTTGTAGCCCTTGGTGTAGTCGAACTTCTCGACCGCGCGGATCAGACCCAGGTTGCCCTCCTGGATCAGGTCCAGGAAGAGCATGCCGCGGCCGGTGTAGCGCTTGGCCAGCGAGACCACCAGACGGAGGTTGGCCTCCAGCAGGTGGTTCTTGGCGCGGCGCCCGTCCTCGGCGATGATCTCCAGCTCGCGCTTGAGCTTGGGGGCGAGCTTGTCGGCGTTCGCCAGCTTGTCCTCGGCGAACAGGCCCGCCTCGATGCGCTTGGCGAGCTCGACCTCCTGCTCGGCGTTGAGGAGCGGGACCTTGCCGATCTGCTTGAGATAGTCCTTGACCGGGTCGGCGGTGGCACCCGCGACGGCGACCTGCTGGGCCGGCGCGTCGTCCTCGTCGTCGTCGGAGAGGACGAAGCCCTTGTTCTCGCCCTCCGTCTCCTCCTCCTCGCCCTTGCCGGCCTGGACCTCCTCGGCCGTCTCCTCGCCGTCGGCGGCCTCGTCGGCGTCCTTCTTGCCGGCGGTCTTCTTCGCCGCGACCTTCTTGACGGCGGTCTTCTTGGCCGCCGCCTTCTTGGCCACGGTCTTCTTCGCCGCGGCCTTCTTGGCAGGCGCGGCGCTCTCGTCGGCCGGAGTCTCGACGGTCTCGGCCGCCGGGGCGGCGGTGGCCGCGACGGTCTTCGTATGAACGGTCTTGGCGGCGACTGTCTTGGTAGCGGTGCGCTTCGCCGGGCTCTTCGCAGCGACGCTCTTGCGGGCGCGCTTCGGCGACTCCGCGGCACTGACCATCAGCGTCACACCCTCTTCCTCGAGGATCTGGTTGAGGCTGCGCAGAACATTCTTCCACTGGGTTGGCGGAATCTGGTCAGCCTCGAAGGCCCGACGCACGTCGTCGCCGGCGATCTGCCCATCAGCCTTTCCCCGCTCGATGAGCGCCATCACAGACTCGGACTCGGCGATCTCCGGCGGGAGCGTACGGGATGTGCTGGCCGACACGAACAACCTCTCGGAACGATGGAAACGGCTTCCGGCTCCCCCCAGGATCGGGGCGGAGCCGACGACCGTCGACTGGGGATGTGCCGACGGCGCGGGCTGGACCTCGGAGCTGGATACAGCGCCACCCTTCGTGGCGCTATTCCCCTCCGTGGCTGTCACCTCTTAGGTCATCGCCCTGCCTCGTGGAGTGTTACGCCCAATCCACGTGGCCCGAGTCACACCCCATTTACGGCAAAGCAGTCAGAAGGGATTTATGCCACGCCTACGCCGCCGGGCCCATGGGTCCGGCGGCACGTGACGCGTACGCCCCCGTCCGTCCTGACCTTCGTTTTTCTGCTCGGCACCGCGGGACTCGCCCGCAGTGCCCCGGTGACGCCCTCAGTGCTCGCGGGGCGCGGGAACGACGCGTTCCACTTCAGGGTGAACCATCAGAAGCTGCCGCATGGCCGATTCCGCCGCCTGGGCGTCGCCGGCGGCCAGGGCCTCGACGATCCGCGCGTGGTGCGCCAGCGACGCGTCGGTGGGACGGTCACAGCCGGTGACGGGGCCGCCGGAGACCTGGAGGGCCGCCGAGACGATCCCCGAAAGGTGCTCCAGCATCCGGTTGCCCGCGAGCTGGATCAGCAGGGAGTGGAATTCGGCGTCGGCGCGCGAGAACGTGATCGAGTCGCCCTGGGCGATGGCGTGCCCCATGATCTCGACCATGTCGGCCAGCCGCTGCTGGACGTCCTCACGGCCGTGGCCGGCGGCGAGCCGCGCGGCAAGGGGCTCGATCGTCCAGCGCAGCTCGCTCAGCTCACGGCGCTGGTCGTCACGCTGCGGGCCGAACGCCCGCCATTCGATGATGTCGGCGTCGAGCAGATTCCAGTCACTGACCGGCCGGACCCGGGTGCCGACATTGGGGCGGGCGCTGACGAGGCCCTTGGCCTCGAGGACGCGCAGCGACTCGCGGACCACTGTGCGGGAGACCTCGAAGCGCTGTCCGATCTCCTCCGGTACGAGCGGCCGGTCGGCGCCCAGGTCGCCGGAGACGATCATCTGGCCGAGCTGCTGGACGAGTTGGCCGTGCAGTCCACGGCCCCGGCTGCCCGCCGAGCGCCGGCCGACCCGGCCCAGCTCGTTGTCCGCGCCGTCCCAGGCGGGTGCGGGAATGCGGTCGGCGCCGGGCGCCTCCGCGTAGGGGTAGCGGTCGATTCCGCCCTGGGCCGCGAGGCCGGACTCGACGGAGCGGGCGGCGGTCATCATGGTGTGCGCAAGGGTACTCACGCATCCTTTGTCGGCGCCGCTCACCGGCCCCTTGAGGTCTTTGGTGAAAAGCACACGAAAGGGTGATCGGCGCCCGCCCTTCGATTGACGACTTATCGTAAAGAAGCGGGCGCAATCAGGGAGTTATGGGCAGTACGACAGCTCCGGTCGCTCGGCGATCACCAACGGGCCCTGCGCCGAAGGCTCGTGAACAGATACGCGCAGAGCAGAGCGGACAACGACAGCGCCAGCGCGGTGCCGACGGGCTGGGCGAGTACCCGACCGGTCGCCACCAGCCAACGGTCGACCGCCTCCGGCCATTGCGGCCAGGCCAGTTCACGCAGTCTGCTCGGGAGTCCGACGATCGAACGCGCCGACGGGACGGCGAGGCCCTTCTGTACGAGGGGGACGACGACGACCGGTACGGCGAGCACGGCGGCGACACCGGCGCCGGTGACACGGAAGATGCCGGCCCCGAGCAGCCCCGCCCAGGCGCAGCCGACGGTGAGTCCGACCCAACTGGCCACGAGCGCGGGCCAGTCCGGGGGCAGCACGTCCGTTCCGCCGCCGTACACCAGCCGCATGGCCTGCGCGTCGGCGACGACGGTGAGAGCCCCGAGCAGCAGGGCCGCCGCGGCGGTGACGGTGAGTTTGGCCAGCAGCAGACCGAGACGGCGCGGGACGGTGCCGCGTCCCGCGGCGAGCGCGGGGTAGCGGTACTCGTCGCCGAAGGCGAACGCGCCGAGCAGACCGGCGCCGAGGGCGGCGGGCGGCAGCGGGAGGAATCCGGGCCAGGCCGCGAGGAGGCCGGGCAGCGGGGTGTTGCCGGTACGGGCGAGCGGCAGGGTCAGGGCGACGGAGGCGACGAGGACCGCGGCGGCGACCAGCCTGGGGGTACGTACGCCGAGGAAACGGCGGAGTTCGTAACGGAACGGGCGCAGGGGGCTGCGCACGGGGCGCGCGGGCAGCGGGGGCGGCAGGAGGTCGGCGTCGGTCGACGAGGGCGCCTGCGGGGCCGCTGAGGGCGGTGGCGGGCCCACGGGGGGCGTCGGGCCGGTGTCACCGGTCTCGTCGGCGAGTTGGTGGACGAGGATGCCGTGCCGGAAGGCCGTCTCGCCCAACTCGGCGCAGTTGCTGCCGAAGACGGTGAGCCGCCCGCCGGTCTCGGTGACGACCTCGACGGAGCGGCGGTCCGCGCGCGCCTCGCGGTTGACGGCGTCGGCGAGGCGGGCCGCGTGCGGGGTCCGGATGACGACGCGCGGACGCAGCCGGGTCCGGGCGAAGTCGGCGGCGTCCTGGTCGGCGACGAGGCGGCCTTCGTGGACGGTGACGACGCGATCGGCGGTGCGGGCCGCCTCTTTGGGATCGCTGGTCGTGTACAGGACGGTGCCGCCGTGGGCCGCGTGCGCCCGCAGCAGTCCGTGCAGCCAACTGTTCTCGCGGGGCGAGAGACCGGCGGCGGGCTCGTCGAGGACGAGGGTGTGCGGGTCGCCCAACAGGGCGGTGGCGAGACCGAGTCTGCGGTCCATGCCGAGGGAGAGGGTGCCCAGCGGCTCGTCGCGCAGAGCGCCGATGCCGACCAGATCGAGCAGGGCGTCGGCACGTGCGGCGGGTACGCCCGCCGCGGCGCAGAGCATGCGGAGCTGGCCCTTGGTGGTGCGCGCGGGGTGTCCTGGCACGTTGCCGAGCAGGACGCCGACCTCGCGGGCCGGGTGGGCGATGCGGTGGAGCGGCCGGCCTCGGAAGTAGGTGATTCCCCGGCCGGACTCGAGTTCGAGCATCAGCCGCAGGGCGGTGGTCTTGCCGGCGCCCTGGGCGCCGAGCAGTGCCGTGACGGCGCCGGTGCGGGCCTCGAAGGTCAGATCGTCCACGGCGGGCATGAGGTCGCGGTGGGGGCTGCTGGTGAGTCCGATGGCCTGGAGCATCGCTTCTCTCGCGGGGAGGGTGAGACCGCTCGGCGGCAGTATGGGTACCGCAGCAAGATAACGCGACATGTCCGACTTGTGGCGCAGGGTCGCGACGACGGGTGTCTGATCCGCCGGCGGCCGGGGGTGGGTTGCCGACCGGCGGCGGGCTCAGACCTCGGGGCGCAGCATCGGCGGGTTGAGCACGGTGGCCCCGCCGGCCCGGAACAACTGGGCGGGCCGGCCGCCCTGGCGCGTGGTGGTGCCGCCGGACGGCACCAGAAAGCCGGGGGTGCCCGTCACCTTGCGGTGGAAGTTACGGGGGTCGAGAGCGACGCCCCACACCGCCTCGTACACCCGGCGCAGCTCGCCGACCGTGAACTCCGCCGGGCAGAAGGCGGTGGCCAGGGACGAGTACTCGATCTTGGAGCGGGCCCGCTCCACACCGTCCCCGAGAATGCGGGCGTGGTCGAAGGCGAGCGGCGCGGGCTGTTCGCCGTCCCGTCCGAAGCCGCCCTCGTGGTCGAGCAGCGCGTCGACGGGGGCCCAGCGGGCGCTGTTGGCGTCCCCGCCCGCGCGGGGCGCGGGAAGGTCGGGCGCGAGCGCGAGATGGGCCACGCTGACGACCCGCATCCGGGGGTCGCGCGCCGGGTCGCCATACGTCGCGAGCTGTTCGAGATGGGCGCCGTTCGCGGGCGCGGGCGACGCCGGGTCGTGCGCGCGCAGCCCCGTCTCCTCGGCCAGCTCGCGCGCCGCAGCCGCACCAAGATCCTCATCACCCTTGACGAAGCCGCCGGGCAGCGCCCAGCGCCCCTGGAAGGGCGCCTCACCCCGCCGTACGACCAGCGCGCACAGGGCGTGACGGCGCACGGTGAGCACGACCAGGTCGACGGTGACTGCGAACGCGGGGTAAGCCGACGGGTCGTAGGGCGACATGCCGGTGATCTTAGTCGTCTGCCTGACGATAAACATCCGTTCCCGTCAGGTCCGCGGACTTCTTCCGCCACCCGCGTGGGGACGCGGACCCACCCGGCTCGTTCGCTCCCGGAAAGGGGCGGCGGGAGAGGCCGGGCGACGGACGTAGGCGCGATCCGGGCGGTCCACCGGCGGCCTGGTCACGTCCCTCCCTCACCGCGTGCGCGTCGCTCCCCCTCTCACTTTCCGCTCTTCGTACCGCGCTGCCCACTGCGGCCCGCGGTGCGACCGCGTGATGCCGGGGTGCCGGGGCGGGTCCTCGGTGCGGGCACCTTCGGGGTCGTCGCCTTCTTGACCGTCGCTTTCCCCACCACCCTCTTCACCGACTTCTTGGCCTGCTTCGCCGTGGACCGCCGAGCCGCGCGGGGCTGTGGGTCCGCGAGTCCGCCGCCCTGGGCCCGCATACAGCGCCGGAGCGTCTCCGGGTCGAGCCCTTCGTTGAAGGCTTGGTGGAGGAGTTGGGCGAAGGTGTACGCGGGGTCGAGACGCAGCGCGAGTCCGAGCGCGACCCGGGCCGCCGGTTCGTCGCCGCAGGACCAGGCGACCCAGCCCGCCAGGGTGAGCGGGGCGACCGCGTGTTCCGCGTAGGAACCGACGCAGCGACGGGCCAGGGCCCGCCAGAGCCGTAGCGCCGGCTCGGCGAGGGGACCCTCCATCCACTGCGCCGCCCGGTCGCGGATCTCCCGGTCCTGCAGTCCGATGATCACCGCCGCCGCCTCGTCGTCGGTGATGAGCCGGTCGTCCGCGGCGTCCGTGCCCGTCCGCGCCGTCTCGTCCCGGCCCGGCGGCGGGGGCGTTGTCCGGGCCAGGCGGTCCAACAGGGCGCGCGCGGTCCGGAGCGTCGACGCACCGACCTGTTCGCGGTTCCCACCGCCCAGGATGCTCGGCACCAGCGCGCCCGCCGCCTCGTCCAGCGCCTGTTCCTGCCCGGCCGCCCGGTCGGCCGGGCCGCGCCAGGGCTCCAGTCGTGCCTCCATCTCCCGCAGGGATCCGCGCACTTGGATCCCCGCGTAGGCGGACGCCGCCGCCATCACGGAGGTGCCCGGCAGCGCGAGCGGATTGCCCTCGGGTGGGCAGCAGCGCGTGTCCGGGCAGCAGTAGGACCAGAAACGGCCGTCGGAAATACAGAGCACCTCGTGCACGGGGATGTCGAGGCTGCCGAAACTCGTGCGGATCAACTGCGCGAGCGGATGCAGGCGATCACGCACACGACGGCCCGTGTCACCGCCTTCCGGGTCCTGGCAGAGGAAGGCGACGATCCCGTCCGGCCGGGACCCGCGCCGCCGGCTCCCCTCCACCAGGCACTCGGCCAACTGCTCGGCGACGGGCCGCCATTCACGCGGTGATCGCGGGATGCCGAGCCTGAGCCGGCCGCCGAAGCGGCCCTCGTCGCCGTGCAGCGCGACCAGCACGATCGAGTCGGAAGGATGGAAGCCCATCAGAAATGGCAGGGCATCGGCGAGCTCCGCGGGGCTGCGCAGGGTGACCTGCTGCTCGTCGGCGGGACGGGTCGGTTCGCTGTGCTTGTTCATGGCTCGACCGTCCCGCGAAAGCCAGAATCCCGCGACCCCTGTGGATAACGTTATCCACAGGCCGGCTCCGGCATTCGCGCTTTGTCCGGGCCATCAGGTTGCATGGGGGCATGACCAACGCAGACCGCGCAGCTCTCCGGGCCTCGGCCGACTCCGTCCTCGCCCGCCTTGTCGGTGACGCCACCGGCGCTGCCCGCCTGCGCGAGGACCAATGGCGGGCCATCGAAGCGCTCGTCGCCGACAAACGCAGAGCGCTGGTCGTGCAGCGGACGGGCTGGGGCAAGTCCGCGGTGTATTTCGTCGCGACGTCCCTGCTCCGCGCCCGGGGCAGCGGACCGACGGTGATCGTCTCCCCGCTGCTCGCGCTCATGCGCAACCAGGTGGAGGCGGCCGCTCGCGCGGGAATCAGCGCGCGCACGATCAATTCGTCCAACTCCGAGGAGTGGGAGACGATTCAGGCCGAGGTGAGCGCCGGCGACGTCGATGTGCTGCTGGTCAGTCCGGAGCGGCTCAACAATCCCGATTTCCGCGACCAGGTCCTGCCCGCCCTGTCGGCGGCCACCGGTCTGCTGGTGGTGGACGAGGCCCACTGCATCTCCGACTGGGGCCACGACTTCCGCCCCGACTACCGACGGCTGCGCACGATGCTCGCCGAGCTGCCGTCCGGCGTTCCGGTGCTGGCCACCACGGCCACGGCGAACGCGCGAGTGACGGCCGATGTCGCCGAGCAGTTGGGCACGGGGGCGGGGACGGACGCGCTCGTGCTGCGCGGGGCGCTGGACAGGGAGAGTCTGAGTCTCAATGTGCTCAGGCTGCCGGACGCCGCGCACCGGCTGGCCTGGCTGGCCGATCATCTGGTCGAGCTTCCCGGCTCCGGGATCATCTACACCCTGACGGTCGCGGCGGCCGAGGAAGTCACCGCCTATCTGCGCCAGTGCGGCCACACGGTCACGTCGTACACGGGCCGTACGGAGAACGCGGACCGGCAGCAGGCCGAGGAGGACCTTCTCGCCAATCGCGTCAAGGCACTGGTGGCCACGTCCGCGCTGGGCATGGGGTTCGACAAGCCCGACCTCGGATTCGTCGTCCACCTCGGCTCCCCCTCCTCCCCCATCGCCTACTACCAGCAGGTGGGCCGTGCGGGGCGCGGAGTGGAGCATGCCGAGGTGCTGCTGCTCCCCGGCAAGGAGGACGAGGCCATCTGGCAGTACTTCGCGTCGGTCGCCTTCCCGCCCGAGGAGCTTGTGCGGCGCACGCTCGACGTCCTGGCGCACGCGGACCGGCCCCTGTCGCTGCCCGCTCTCGAACCGCTGGTCGAGCTGCGGCGCACACGGCTGGAGACGATGCTCAAGGTGCTCGACGTGGACGGCGCGGTGCACCGGGTCAAGGGCGGGTGGACCAGCACCGGACAGCCCTGGGTGTACGACGCGCAGCGGTACGCGTGGGTGGCGCGCCAGCGGCAGACCGAGCAGCAGGCCATGCGGGACTACGCGACGACGACGGCGTGCCGGATGGAGTTCCTGCGGCTCCAGTTGGACGACGAGGAGGCCGCGCCGTGCGGACGGTGCGACAACTGCGCGGGGGCGCGGTTGACGGACAAGGTCTCCGGCGGCGCCCTGGACGCCGCCCGGGGCGAGTTGGGCAGGCCCGGAGTGGACGTGGAGCCGCGCAAGATGTGGCCGACCGGGCTGACCGCCGTGGGTGTCGACCTGAGGGGCCGCGTTCCCGCCGGTGAGCGGAGTTTCCCGGGCCGGGCACTCGGCCGGCTCTCGGACATCGGGTGGGGCAACAGGCTGCGCCCGATGCTCGCGCCCCAGTCGCCGGACGGCCCCGTTCCCGGCGATGTGGTGGACGCCGTGGTGAGCGTCCTCGCCGACTGGGCCAAGGGGCCCGGCGGTTGGGCGTCGGGGCTGGACGACGCGCCACCGCGCCCGGTGGGCGTGGTGACCGTCGCCTCGCGGAGCAAGCCGCAGCTCGTGGGGTCACTCGGCAGCCGGATCTCCGAGGTGGGCCGGATGCCGCTGCTGGGCACGGTCGAGTACGCGCCGGGCGCACAGGAGACGCGTATCTCCCGTACCAACAGCGCCCAGCGAGTGAGGGCGCTGCACGAGGCGTTCACCGTGTCACCGGAGTTGGCCGAGGCCCTGACCTCGGCGGCGGGTCCCGTCCTGCTCGTCGATGATCTCTCGGACACCGGCTGGACATTGGCCGTGGCCACGCGACTGCTGCGCAGGGCCGGCGCTGAGGGGGTGTTCCCGCTGGTCCTCGCCGTTCAGACGTGACCACGTATCAGAGGGGCCCTGGATGGGCAGGGTTAAGGCAGGGATATGAGCGCCATTACCGCCCATTGCGGACAGCGGCGCCAATTGCTCGTTGCCGCCCGCCGAAGTGCCCGCAAGAATTGGAGACGCCCCCCGCACGGTCGGACCGTTCGCGGTCCGGACGGACCGTGCCGCGGCGCGCCTCACCCGACCCTGCCCGCACTGTGGGCGCGTATGCGAAGGGAGGAACGTGACCTTCGGATTCGCTCCGTCCGCGGCCTCATCGATCACGACAGCCGACTCCGTCACCCGCCTCGCCAGGATGCTCGAGCCCGCCGAATGGGCGGCGGCCGGCATACCCCTGCTCCGCAACCCCCGCGAGGTCGTCAGCGGTCTGCACTCCCGGCACCGGCCGACCCCGGCGACCGCCGTCGTCGCCGTCCTCGATCATGAGGAACGTCTCGCCGCCAGCGCCTCGTTCGCCCCGCGTAAGGCGCCGGTCGACGGCTGGGAGTTCCGCAACGCCCTGCTGGCGCACCTGCGCCGGGTCATCCCGCACGATCTGCGCCGCCGCACCCCGGTGCGCACCGCCGTACTCCTCTACTGCCGCGACGGCGACGAGCGTTGGACGGAGGAGGACGGGGCCTGGATGTGGGGTCTGCGGGACGCCTGCACCCTGCACGGCCTGCGCTGCGGCGCGTACATCACGCTGACGCGTGGCGGCTGGCAGGTGCTGGGCGAGGGCCGGGGCGGACGCCGGCCCAACTCCCTGTCGGCGCCGGAAGGTCTCGCCGAGGCGGTGGCCGACTCCGCCCCCTCGCCGTCGCGTTCCGGGGGCGGTGCGGTGGAGGCGTTGCGGCGCGTGGCGGCCCGCTGACCGGTCGCGTCCACGGGTTTCGGGTCCGGCCGCCCGGGAGGGCAGCCGGGTCCGGGGCGGTGCGGGTCAGCGGCCCCCTTACCGGCCCCCTGCCTTACGCGCGCCGGGCGACGCCAACGCCCGGGACCGCGCCCGTCGGCCGGCGCCCGTTCCGGGGCGCGTACGGCGTGGAGGACGCCGTACGCGCCCGGCGCACCGACACCGGCCGCCGGGCCGACGCGGACCACGCGGCTCGGCGCCATCACAGCCGTGCCGCGCGCCCCGGTGAAGTCCGGGTCAGACGCCCGCGCCGAGCACGGAGTTGACCCGCTGCGGGTCACCGCACACGACGAGCAGCGCGACGGCCCGCTCCCGCGCGGTCGGCAGTACCCGCGCGACGGTGCCGTCGTCACCGCCGTTGAGCGCGACGACGACCACGGGCCGCGCCTTCGCGCGGTCCACGGCCGAGGCGTCCGCGAAGAACACGTCCTCGCCGGTGTCGTGCTGGTCCCAGTAGGACTTCTCGCCGAACGACAGCTCGTGCGTGGCCCACGGGTGCTGTTCGCCCGTGGTGAGCACGAGGATGTCGCCCGGCGCGCGACCGGAGTCGAGCAGCAGGTCGACGGCCTCCTCGGCGGCGTCCAGCGCGCCGTCCACCGAGGCGGGGATCAACTGGATCTGAGGTGCGGACGGTGCGGACGGGGTCTCCCGCGGGACGGCGGCGGGCCGTTCGGCGGGGACCTGCGAGCGCTCCGGCGGCGCGGGCCTCGCGGGACCGCGGCCCGGATGTCCGGGACGCGGTGTGGCCGCGGACCGCGGCCCGGGAACGGGACGCGGACCGGGTACGGGACGGGGGGTCGACGCGGTGCGGCCGGTGGCCGGAGTGGCGCGGGGACCCTGGGCGCTCTCGTGAATCTGAGGCTCCTCGGGAGTGAGAGGCATGAGTGGATGTCTATCAAACGCCGGCGCGCAAGTCACCGGTGGGTGGGCACATCTGTGCCCATTCGTTGCGTTTGCCGAGTACGGCCGGGGCGGTGCATGGGCCGTATCCATCAGAAACCGGACAGTCCGGTCACGTCAGGTGGTTCGGGTCAGAAGTCGAAGCCGAGCTGGCCCTCGCTCTCCAGCAGCTCCGCCTCGGCGGAGATACGGACCTTCTTGAGATGGCGCCACCGGGGCAGCGCGTCGAGATAGGCCCACGACAGCCGGTGGTGCGAGGTCGGCCCCCGCTCCGCCAGCGCCGCCTTGTGCACCGGCGAGGGATATCCGGCGTTGTCGTGGAAGGCGAAGCCGTCGCATTCCTCGGACGTGGCGCCCAGTTCGGCCATCATCGCGTCCCTGCGCACCTTGGCGAGCACCGAGGCGGCGGCCACCGAGACACAGGAGATGTCGCCCTTGATGACCGTCCGGACCCGCCAGGGCTTGCCGAGGTAGTCGTGTTTGCCGTCGAGGATCACGGCGTCGGGCCGCACCGGGAGCGCGTCCAGGGCGCGTTCGGCGGCGAGCCGAAGCGCCGCGGTCATCCCGTGGTCGTCGATCTCCTGAGGCGAGGCATGCCCGATGGCGTGCGAGGTCACCCACGACTGAAGCTCCAGCGCCATGTCCGCACGGCGTTTGGGGGTGATCAGCTTGGAGTCGGTGAGTCCGACGGGGGCTCGGCGCAGACCCGTGACGGCCGCGCAGACGGTCACCGGTCCCGCCCACGCTCCGCGGCCGACCTCGTCGACACCAGCGATGATCTTGGCACCGGTGATGGCGCGGAGCGATCGCTCCACGGCGTGGGTGGGTGGTTCGTACGGCATGGCGTTAGCCAGGTTACGCCGCCGCTCCCCCGCGCGACACCCCGGGTTCCCCCGGCCGTACGCCACCGAAGGCGCCGCCGGTCCGCGCCGCGCGCCGTACCCCTCAACACGCCCTCGGCGCACGGCCGTACGGGACCTGCCCAGGGCGCACGAGGCGCCCCGGGCAATCCGTCACCGCACCGCCACCCCCCTGTTGGGGCGGCGGTGGATCACTTCGTGCGGTAGGCGTCGATGATTGTCTGGGAGAAGGAGTTCCCGTTGCGGTCCTTGACGTCGGCCCGGAAGGAGACCGAGCCGCCGGCCGCCGGGTTGTTCACCGTTACCGCGCCCTTGTGCGTGGCGAGTGGGCGCCACTTCCTGCCGCCGTCGTAGGAGACGGACACTTTCAGCGACGCGAGGCCGTGGCCGGCCGCCGAGCCCTGGACGGTGACCGGCACGGACTGACCGACGCCCGCGGCGGCCGTGGAGTCGAGGGCGAGTTCGGGCGTGTAGCGGACGACGCTCGTCGGGACGGCGACGGCCTTCGCCGTGCGGGACGAGGTGAACTCGGCCTGCCAGGTGACGGTCGAGCTGACCGACGAGACGCCGGACGCGGCCCGGCCCACGGTGGTCACCAGGCGGTACCGCGCCTTGTCCGCGGGCAGTTGGAAGCCGGCGGTGTCCAGGACGTCGTCGACGGTCGCGTACTCCTTGCCGTCGCGGTAGAGCGTGGTGGACGCCGATTGGGTGTCGTACAGGCTTCCGCCGCTGTGGGCCGCGCCGTCGGCGAAGGGCCTGATCGTGCCGGTCAGTGTGTCGCCGTCCCGCGTGAGCCCTTGGCCCTTGGCGAGCGCCGGGCCGAACACCCCGGTGTTGACGGTCTCGGTGCGGCTCTCACCCGCGCGGTACATTCCGGCCGGAATTCCGTACTCGGCCTGGACCGTGTTCGAGTCGGCCGCGACCTGCTGGGAGCGCTCCTCCCAGCGGTAGCCTCCCTGGACGTAGATCGTCCTCGTGTTCGGCAGGTCGGTGTAGAAGCCGACCGCCCCCGCCGGGATGTCCGGTGCGGCGGTCCAGTTCAGCCCCAGCGCCCCGGTGATCGAAGCACCCTGCCGTACGGTCAGCCTGGCCAGGTCCGACGAGGTCACGTGCTGCGTGTGACCGGTGTAGAAGGCGTCCTTCAGGGTGTCCGCGAGGTGGTACTCGGTGTCGCCGTTGGACCAGTGCGACGCGAAGTACGAGGTGAGTTCGCCGGCCGGCACCGGGTCACCGATCTGGGCGGTGCGGGTGTTGCCCGGATTCGCCCCCAGCCCCATGGCGTTGATCGTCTCGGCTCCGTTCGCCTTCACCGCGTTGATCATGAAGGAGGAGTAGCCCTTGGCGTTCGGGTCCGGCAATGACACGTCGATCGGCTTCGCCTGCCGGGCGTCGATCTCGATGGTCATGTCGTGGTCGACCGTCACCTTCGGGGCGACGAGGTAGTCCACGCCCAGTCCACCGGTGCCGCCCCGCGCGAAGGTCTTGCCGACGGCCGTGTAGTCGCCGGCGGGCAGGCGGACCGTGGCGGTGCCGTCGTCCCCTCTGACCAGCTCGTAGTTGTCGTTGCCGATGCCGGTCAGCGTGGCGGCCCAGTCTTGGAAGCCGGGCGTCGAGCCGTCGCGGCCGGTGGCTTTGAATGTGACGTCGTAGGACTCAGCCGCGCGGTCGACGCCCCCGACGCTGCGGACACTCTGGCCGTCACCGGTCGCCGTGACCGTAAGGCTGAAGGCGCCCGCGACGTCACCGCCGACGCGGGTGTCGGCGGTGACGCCGACGTCGGCCGTTGCGCCGGCGGGGACGGTGATCCGCTGGGCGCTGAGGGCGAACAGGCCCTCGGGGGCGGCGGCTCCCGCCGAGTCGGCGCCCACGGCGGACAGGTCGAGCGTCACCGCCTGGTCGCCGTCGTTCCGGTAGGTGACCGTCCTGGTCACCGGCTCGTCGTCGGTGTGCGGCCACAGCACACGGCCGAAGTTCAGCGAAACGGGCTCCGCCACCACGCTCTGGGCCGTCGCGCGGGTCAGGTCGACCCGGCCACTGCCCTGCTCGAACGGGCTGTACGCGCCGGGTTCGGCGGAACCGACCAGCGCGGACTTGATCTGCGGGCCGGTCCAGTCCGGATGCTTCTGGGCGAGCAGGGCCGCCGCGCCGGCGACATGCGGAGTGGCCATGGAGGTGCCGCTCATCGTCACGTACCCGGGGGCGGGATGCGGGAGTTCCGGCCGGGTGCCGGCGGCCGACGCCGCCGTGATGTCCACGCCGGGCGCGGTCACATCGGGCTTGACGCCACCGTCCTCCAGGCGCGGGCCCCGGGAGGAGAACGACGCGAGCGCGTCCTTCTTGTCGACGGCGCCCACGGTCAGCGCGGACTCGGCGACGCCGGGGGAACCGACGGTGGTGTCGCCAGGGCCGGAGTTGCCCGCGGCGACGACGAACAGCGCCCGGTCGGACAGCGAGTTGACGGCTTCTTCGAGCGGGTCGACGCCCAGCTCGTCCGGCGCGCCGAGGGACATGCTCACGATGTCGGCGCCCTGCTCGACCGCCCACTCCATGGCCGCGATGATGTCGGAGTTGAGGCCGGAACCGGCGGTGTTGAGCACCTTGCCGACGACCAGGTCGGCCCCCGGAGCCACACCCTTGTACGCGCCCCCGGACGCCGCGCCGCTCCCCGCCACGGTGGAGGCCACGTGCGTGCCGTGCCCGTTGTGGTCCTGGACGTCCGCCTCGGCCGTGAAGTTGCGCTGGGCGACGACCTTGCCGCCCACGTCGGCGTGGTTGCTGTCGATGCCGGTGTCGAGGACGGCGACCTTCACGCCCGCCCCGTCGTAGCCCGCTTCCCATACGCCCGGTGCGCCGATCTGCGGCACGCTCACGTCCAGCGAGGCCGTCGCCACGCCGTCGAGACCGATGGAGGCGACGCCCGGGGCCAGTTCACTCACTCCGCCCGACGTGTCGGTGAGCGAGGACCATGCCCCGGCCGCCTCCTTCGCCCGCAGGACGAGCGCCTCGCCGTCCACCGCGTCGAGATCCTGGACGGATGTGCTGGTCTTCGCGTGCAGTCGCGACCGCGCGGGCGGGTTCTTCGCGGCGTACTTGACGATGACCGGTGTCCCGTCGCCCGCCAGGGCGTCGTACTCGGGACGGCTCAACTCGGCCGCGTCGAACAGCGACAGGTCCAGGCGCCCCTCGGCGATCAGCGGTTCGACGTCCGAGGGGATCACATAGGTGTGCCCGCCGGTCTCACTGATCTGTACGGGTACCGAGGTCCGGCCCTCGGCGGGCGCCATTCCGACAACGTTGCCATCTTGGTCCAGCAGCACCTGGTCACCGGTGATCAGAGCGACCTTCCGGACCGCGGTCGCCGCGTCCGATGCCGCCGTACTCGCGGTGTCCGCAGTGTCCGCGGCGGCCGCGGCGGCCGACGGGGCGTTGGCGAGCCCTCCTGTCAGCCCCGCCACGAGCGTGACGGCCGCGGCTATCGCCACCGCTCCAGGTCGGATGCGTCTTGTTCTCAACACTGTCGCCCCTGTCTGAATGCCTGGTATCAGAAGATGATCAATCAGCGCCCGAGCGACAGCCTGTCCCTCGTGTTGAGACCATGTCAATGGCGCCTGGGCGAGCTGCCGGGGCGCCGGGGCCACGAAGTGCTGACGCGGGGCATCTCGGCCGCGTTCATGGCCGCTGTGGGCATGGTGGTCCTGGCACTGCTGACGGCGACGCTGGTGGTACGTGTGCGCAAGAGCGACCTTGAAGCGCTCAGCGGCAAGGCGGGGGCCGCGGGGCCCGGTGGCGTAGCCGCGTACGGGACGTCCCGCGGGGGAGGACGTCCCGTACGCCGTACTAGTAGGAGTCGCGCTCGCCGCCCGAGTCGTTCGCCGAGCTCATCGTGGAGCACTCCTCCCACTGAGGATCGATCGGCCGCTTGTCGAGGATGTCCCTTGCCCGCGACTCGCCCCAACTGGTCGCGTACCACGGCTCGTCCGCGCCTCCCAGGTCCCGCTCGATACCCTCCAGCGCGCAGGAGCGCAGCGGCTCGGGGAGTGTGTCGAGCGCCGGTACGGCGTCGGCGGAGAGCTGTTGGAAGTAGTTGATGTCGATCTTGTCGGAGGTCCGGTAGCGCTCGACGTTCCGCTCGGCGACGACCGCGTCCGGCGAGATCAGACCGAAGATCAGGACGCCCGCCGCACCGCTGACGGCGACGGCGCGCGGCAGCCAGCGCCCGCCGAAGGCGCCGGCGGCCATGATCAGGACGATCACGAGCCCGAGCCACAGCTCCATCGCCGCCACCGAGACGCGCAGCCGCGTCAGCCCGTACGCGTCGACGTACAGGTCCATGCGGCGCAGCGCGGACGCGACGACGACCAGCGTGAGCGCGCACAGAACGCCGAGCACGGCGTTGACGAGCGCGCGGTCACGGGCCCCGTCGCGCGGTGCCCAGCGGCGCGCGAGACCGATCACGACCAGGGTGAGAAGGGTGGCGCCGAGCAGTTGCCAGAAACCCTGTGTGGCGTATTCGGAGTAGGTGAGGCCGGTCTCGCTCAGGACCTTGTCGTAGCCGCCGAACAGCACGGTGAGCTGCACGCCGATGAACACGGCGAAGAGCAGGTTGAGCACGATCAGCGGCATCGCCCACTCGGCCCGGCCACGTGCGGCCCCGGGCCGCACGGTGATCCGGTCCCAGAGCAGCGGCGCCGCCGCCGTGTGCGCGGCGGCGAGCGCCCCGAGGACGCCCAGGACGAACAGCAGCGTGCGCCACGGTCCGTCGGCGACCGAGACGTCGGGCGTCAGCCCGCCGAGCAGATCGGCGAAGGCGGCGTCGGCGCTCGCGAAGAGCGTGCCGAACACGATCAGCAGTACGACGGCGACCGCCACCGTACGGACGACGGGTGCCCACCGGCCGCGCGAACTCTCGGCGCGCTCGCGCACGCCCTTCACGCCCCAGAACAGGCCCGTGCCGAGCGAGCCGAACAGCCCCAACGGGCCGAGGATGACGCCGAGCCAGGTGCGGCAGCCGTGCAGGGCGAGCGATCCGAGCGCGAGCGCGGACGTCACGGCGACGAACGTCGGCCAGCCCGCGTCGCGCAGGGCGGGGACGGAGAGCAGCGCGACGCCGCCGACGGCCCAGACCAGGGTCCACGGGCGGGGGCGCCGTCCGGCCTCGCGCGCGGCGAAGTACGCGGCGAGCGCGGCGGGCACGGTCACGATCAGCAGGTTGAGCCCGAGCCCGTCGCCGAGCAGCAGTCCGCTGAGCAGACCGGTGACGAGGACGCACCACAGGGTGGCGACGCGGATGCGGGCGGGTTCGTCGGCGCTGATCTCGCCGATCCAGACGGGCGGTTCGTGCCGGGTCGGCTGCCACTGCTGCCAGTTGGTCGGCTGCGTCGGTTGTGCGGGATGGGCGGGATGCGCGGGACGCGTCTGCTGCGGTCGGCGTCCGGTGTGCGTCGGTACGGGGCCGCGGGGCGCGGCCCGCGTCGGCGTCGGTGTTCCGGCGCGCGCCGGGGCACCGGTGTGTGCGGGTACGTCCTTGTCCGCGGCGGCTTCGCGCGAGCGCGCCGTCTTCTGTGACTCCTGCGACGGCGACTGCGGCTGCGGCTGCGGTTGCGACTGCGACTGCGGCGACTCGTGTGACTCTCGTGACCGCTGCTCCTGCGACCGCTCCCGCTTGCGCGGCGTACCTGACTGCGGCTCCCCAGCCGTGGCCGGATCCGGCGCTTCACTCGAATTCGACGGTATGTCTGACACTGGCCCCCCTCACCGCCCGGCGCCATGCGCACGGCGACAGGGTCGGCGCGTGGATCCCGGGCTCACGTAGGCGCACGCCTGTCGGTGATCAACGAGGCGGCATGGCCCGAGGCTAGCGTCAGGCGGCGGAGCCGCTACTTCCGGAGCGAGTCTGTGGCGGGACCGTGACAGTAACGGCGGGCGCGCCTCCTACAGAGGGCGCGCACTGCGAGGAACGCCTCTCGGGGGGAGCCCCGAGACGCCCTCTTCAGGAGGACGACGTTTTCACCGTGGTCCGGCCGGCAGCCAGTCGGGCAGTGCTTCCGTCTGCTCCACCCATCGCGCCGGTGGCGCGCCGGCGCTCACCGCGGCCACCACTCCCCCGACGATGGCGCAGTTGGTGTCGACGTCGCCGCCCACCTGCGCCGTGGTCCAGAAGGCCCGCTCGAAGTCGCCGAGCGCACGGGCCGCCGACCAGAGCGCGAACGGGACGGTGTCGTGCGCCGTCGTACGCCGTCCGCTGCCGAGCACCGCGGCGACCGTGCCGGCGTCGTCGTAGTCGAGCATGTCCCGTGCCCGGCGCAGCCCGACTCCCACGGCGCTGCGGGGCACGAGCGCGATGACACCGTCGAGCAGGTCCTGCGGGGTGGGCGGTCCGGCGGCGCCGGCGGCGATGGCGGTCGCGGCGGCCACCGCCATCGCACCCGCCACGGCCTCGCGGTGCTGATGCGTCGTGTACGCGGAGATCTCCGCCTGGTGCGTGGCCTGCTCGGGGTCGTCGGCGTACCAGGCACCGAGCGGTGCTATGCGCATGGCGGCGCCGTTGCCCCAGGAGCCCTGCCCGTTGAAGAGTCCGGCGGCCAGCTCCCGCCAGTCGCCACCCTCCCTGACCAGCCGCAGCATGCGGTTCACGGCGGGGCCGTAACCGCGGTCGAAGTCGTGGTGCGTGGCGAAGGAGTGGGCGAGCGCGTCCTGGTCGACGCGTCCGTGAACGGCGAGGACGGCCAGGACCGAGGTGGCCATCTCGGCGTCGTCCGTCCACTGCCACGGGCCGGGCGGCAGTTCGCACCGCTGCAGCAGCGGATAGTTCACGGGGACGAAGAACTGTGAGCCGAGCGCGTCCCCGACGGACAGGCCGCGCAGGCTGGCCAGGGCGCGGCGGAAGCGCGGATCGGACGGAGGAGGGTCGAGCGGAGGAGGTGTGGTGTCAACGGTCATCGCCCCTTCACTCTAACCGGTGGGGCCGTACGGCTCCGGGGTCCGCCAGCGCTCGAACGGCCGGTCCAGGGTGTAGCGCCCGTCCGCACCGAGCAGCAGCGTCCGAGACTCCCCGTTGCGGGGGTTGGACAGCGACTCGAACTCGGCGACGGTCCAGTGGAACCAGCGCATACAGAACAGCCGCATGGTCAGCCCGTGGGTGATCAGCAGCACGTTCGCGGGAGGGTCCGTCTCCTCGAAGCTCCGGTGCAGACTCTCCAGGAAGGCGCCGACCCGGTCGTACACGTCGGCACCGGACTCGCCCTGGGCGAAGCGGTAGAAGAAGTGCCCGTAGGCGTCGCGGTACGACTTCTGGAGCCGTACGTCCTCCGGGTCCTGCCAGTTGCCCCAGTCCTGTTCGCGCAGCCGGGGCTCCTCGCGCACCCGGACCAGCTCCGGGTCGAGGCCGAAGGCGCGCAAGGTCTGATGGGTGCGGCGGTACGGCGACACGTACACGCTGACCCGCTCACGGCCGAACACCTCGCGCAGCCGCGCCCCTGTCTCCTCGGCCTGGAGCCATCCGGTCTCGGTGAGGCCCAGGGCGTGGTCGGGCTCACGTTCGTACACCGTGTCGTCGGCGTTGCCCTCCGACTCGCCGTGCCGGACTAGGACGATGCGTCGCGGTCTCACCATGGGTCGACACTAGATCGCGCGGCCGCCGGCCGGGCGGCGGCCCCCGCCACACCGGCCGTGACCGCGTCGGCGTCACACCGTCCACGTCGGTTCGAGCTGGACCACGTCGCCCGCCAGCGCCGCGACGTCCGCGGCGGTCTGCGCGCGCAGCGTCAGCCGTTCCACGCGCTCGATGCGGTACTTGCCGTGCTCGGCCGCCGACTGCCACATCGACAGGACCAGGAACTCGTTGCCCGGCGCGTCCCCGAACAGCCCGCGCACCATCCCCGGTGAGCCGGCCATCGCCGGATTCCACACCTTCTCCTGCATCAGCGCGAAGTGCTCGACGCGGTCCTCGTGCACCTTGCAGTGCGCGATCCGGACCACGTCGGCGTCCGTGAACCTCGGCTCGAAACCCGTCTTCACATCGAAGCGGTAGTCGAAAAGCTTGGCCTGGGAGTCCCGGAACGTGCCCGACTGCGCGGCGGCCAGCCGGTCGTGGGAGCGCGCCATGAAGGAGTCGTAGAAGGCCCGGCTCTCCCAGAAGGCGAAGACGTGCGCCACGCCGGGCCGGCCTCTGCTCCACCCCCCGCCCTGTCCCCGGAATCCCGGCTCACCGAGCAGCCCCGCCCATTTCCGCTGCCCCCGTTCGAAACCACGTCGGTCCGTCACCGTGCAGCGAATCCACTTGACCAGCACCGCGCCATCGTACGGGGCCGAACGTGGCCCACGTCACGCTCCGGGCGGCCCGCCCGGCGCCGCACAATGATCGGCATGACAGCCTTGCACGCCAACCCGCTGTTCACCCGTCTGGAGTCCGCCGAGAGCGTGCTCGTGGCCGGCGCGGGCGGCGGATTCGACATCTACGCGGGGCTGCCGGTGGCCCTGTCCCTCCTCCACCAGGGAAAGCGCGTCCAGCTCGCCAACCTCTCGTTCAGCGCGGTCGAAGGGCTCCCGCCGGAGAGCCGGCTCGCACCCGACGTCGCCGCCGTCACACCGGACACGGCCCCGCACCAGGCGTACTTCCCCGAGCGGACACTCGCCCAGTGGCTGGCTCTGCACCGGTATCCGAGCACGGTGCACGCGTTCGGCCGCGTCGGTGTGCGGCCGCTGCGCGCCGCCTACCGGGCGCTGATCGAGAAGTTCGACATCGACGCCGTGGTGCTGGTCGACGGCGGTACGGACATCCTCATGCGCGGCGACGAGTCGGGCCTCGGGACGCCGGAGGAGGACCTGACCAGCGTCGCGGCGCTGGCCGGGATCGACGGGCCCGAGCGGCTGATCGTCTCGGTGGGCTTCGGGGTCGACGCGTACCACGGGGTGAGCCATGGGCTCGTACTGGAGAACATCGCCGCGCTCGAACGGGACGGCGCGTATCTCGGCGCGTTCTCGGTGCCCCGTTCGACGCGCGAGGGCGCGCTGTTCGTCGACGCGGTGGCGCACGCGCAGGAGTGCACGCCGGACCACCCGAGCATCGTGAACGGATCGATAGCGGCGGCGGTCCAGGGCGCTTTCGGAGACGTCCGGTTCACCTCCCGCACCCGGGGCAGCGAACTGTTCGTCAATCCACTGATGTCGCTGTGCTTCGCCTTCGAGCTGACGGGCGTCGCACGCCGTTGCCTGTATCTCGACCGGATCGAGGACACCCATCTGATCCGGCAGGTGAGCAGCGCCATCGAGATCTTCCGTGAGGAGGTCCGCACGAGGGCGCCGCGCCGGATCCCGCACTGAGACGGGACCTGGTGGGCCTCACTCGCGGCGCCCCGTGGCCAAGTGGCCTCAACTCGACCGTACGGGGGGTGTGTTGTCGGTCTCACGGACTAGCCTTGTACCCGGCAGTTGATTTGGGCGTACGGAGGGGATGACCGGTGAGCAGCAGTCTCAACAGGGGCGTCGAAAAGGTCGAGGTCACCCTCAAGTGGGATCCGAGCCCGCTGGGCCGGCCGCCGCACGACCTGGACATCGTGGCCGCGACGTACACCTCGGACGCGCCGGGCGACAGGCCGAGCTATCTGGTGCACTTCGACAGCCGCTCACCGGACGGCACGATCATCCTGGAGAGGCAGAGCCGGACGGGCCAGGGATTCGGCTCCGACGAGGTGATGACGCTGGAGCTGGACCGGCTGGGGTCGGACTATGTGCGGGTGATCGTGGGTGTCGTCATCCAGCAGCGCGAGGGCCGGCGGACGTTCGCCGACATTTCGGGTCCGGCCGTCCGCCTCCTCGAGGGCCTGGCCGAGCTGACGTCGAGCGACTTCACCGCCGTCGCGGATGCCACGGCGGCGACGATCGCCGAGTTCACCAGGAACGAGTCGGGGACGTGGGACTTCCGGCCCGCCCTCCGCGGCTTCGACGCGGACCCGCAGGAGTTCACGCAGCAGATGGGCGGTGTGTGACGGCGACCGCGGGGTAGTGGCCCGGATCCCCTCTCACCGGCCTGCGGCACCGCGCCCGTTCAGGCTCTCCGCCGCCGCGGCCAGGCGTAGCCGAGCTGTCGGGCGAACTCCGGTGATCCGCCGCGGACTTCGGCGCTCTCGCGCGGGTCGCTCGCCACAAGCTGCCCGGCGAGTCTTCCGGCCTGCGCCACAGGGTCGTCGTCCGAGACGGGGAGCGTCATGCGGAGCTGCAGCCACGGGCTGCCCTCTCCGATGGCCGAGCGGCCCGGATGGAAGAGGAAGAGGTTGATCCGGTCGGGTTCCCCGAGCCAGGCGGCCACATCGCCGAGTTCACGGTCCCACGGTGCCGGCCGGTCGGCGCGCTCGCCGAGGTCCCGCTCCAACAGCCGGGCGACGGTGCGCGCCCGCCACTCCCAGCGGTGGTCGGCGACGGCCCGCTCGACCTCGGCCCGGTACTCCCGGGCATCGAACCGGAAGTCGGGCAGGTCGACTTCATCCTCGTCGGGGTTGCGCGACGCGCCCCAGATGACGTGCTCGCCGTCGAGCCGGACAGTGACGTAGAGGGCGCCACAGCACCGGAGCGTCGGGACGACCACACGCAGGGTGAGGCAAGGCTTGTCGTCAGTCACCGATCGACTGTCGGACCTGTCGCACCACTCCGTCGCCCCCTTTTCTCAACAGGGGCGTCAGCGCGAGGCTGACGCCCCTGTGATCAGGGACTGTTCGTCACGGACCGCGCCGCCGACCGGCGCGGTCCGGCACGACGGGGCGCGAGGTCAGCTACAGCCGCTCGTCGACCCGCAGCCCTCGCAGATGTAGCAGGAACCGGCCCGCTGCATCTTCGTGCCGCACGAGAAGCACAGCGGTGCGTCGGCGCTGATGCCGAGCTGCATCTCCACCAACTCCGCCGAGGTGTGCGCCTGCTTGGGTGCGGGCGTCTCCCCCACGGGCGGTGTCGTCGCGGTCGGGCTCACCGACTTCAGCGGCTCCACCTGGCGCGGCGCGGACTGCGCCAGGCTCTCCACATCCATGCCGTCCTCGTCGTCCAGGGACGGCTCGTACGAGCCGGTCTCCAGATGACGCTGACGCTCGTCGGCCGAGTGGATACCGAGGGCCGAACGCGTCTCGAACGGGAGGAAGTCGAGCGCGAGGCGCCGGAAGATGTAGTCCACGATCGACTGCGCGAGCCGCACGTCCGGGTCGTCCGTCATACCGGCCGGCTCGAAGCGCATGTTGGTGAACTTCGAGACGTACGTCTCCAGCGGGACGCCGTACTGAAGTCCCACCGACACCGCGATCGAGAAGGCGTCCATCATGCCCGCGAGGGTCGACCCCTGCTTGGACATCTTCAGGAAGACCTCGCCCAGCCCGTCGTCCGGGTAGGAGTTCGCCGTCATGTAACCCTCGGCGCCGCCCACCGTGAAGGACGTCGTGATGCCGGGACGTCCCTTGGGCAGGCGCATCCGGACCGGGCGGTACTCGACGACCTTCTCCACCGCCTGGCGGATCGTGTCCTCGGCCTTCTCGGCGACCTGCTCCTTCTTCTTCGCGGAGAGCGGCTGGCCGACCTTGCAGTTGTCGCGGTAGATCGCCAGGGCCTTGACGCCGAGCTTCCACGCCTTGAAGTAGACCTCTTCGACGTCCTCGACGGTGGCCGTCTCCGGCAGGTTCACCGTCTTGGACAGCGCGCCGGAGATCCACGGCTGGATCGCCGCCATCATCCGTACGTGCCCCATCGCGGAGATGGACCGCTCGCCCATCGCGCAGTCGAAGACCGAGTAGTGCTCGGGCTTCAGGCCGGGCGCGTCGATCACGTTGCCGTTCTCGGCGATGTGGGCGACGACCGCCTCGATCTGCTCCTCCTGGTAGCCCAGGCGGCGCAGGGCCTGCGGCACCGTGCCGTTGACGATCTGCATCGAGCCGCCGCCGACCAGCTTCTTGAACTTGACCAGCGCGAGGTCGGGTTCGAGGCCGGTGGTGTCGCAGGACATCGCGAGACCGATGGTGCCGGTGGGCGCGATGACCGAGGCCTGCGCGTTACGGAAGCCGTTCTTGGCGCCGAGACGGATGACGTCCTGCCAGGCCTCCGTGGCCGCGGCCCAGATCGGACCGTCCAGGTCGTCGACGTGCACGGCCGCGCTGTTGGCGTCCGCGTGCTGCCTCATGACGCGCTGGTGCGGCTCGGCGTTGCGGGCGTAGCCGTCGTACGCGCCGACGACCGCGGCCAGTTCGGCGGAGCGCTTGTACGACGTGCTCGTCATCAGCGAGGTGATGGCGCCGGCGAGCGCGCGCCCGCCGTCACTGTCGTACGCGTGGCCCGTCGCCATCAGCAGGGCGCCGAGGTTGGCGTAGCCGATGCCCAGTTGACGGAAGGCGCGGGTGTTCTCGCCGATCTTCTGCGTCGGGAAGTCGGCGAAGCAGATGGAGATGTCCATCGCCGTGATGACGAGTTCGACGACCTTGGAGAAACGCTCGATCTCGAAGGACTGGTTTCCCTTGTCGTCGTCCTTGAGGAACTTCATGAGGTTCAACGAGGCGAGATTGCACGACGTGTTGTCCAGGTGCATGTACTCGCTGCACGGGTTCGAGCCGTTGATCCGGCCGGATTCCGGGCACGTGTGCCACTGGTTGATGGTGTCGTCGTACTGAATGCCGGGGTCGGCACAGGCCCACGCGGCCTCGGCCATCTTGCGGAAGAGGGACTTCGCCTCGACCTCTTCGATGACATCACCGGTCATACGGGCGCGCAGCCCGAACTTGCCGCCCGATTCGACGGCTTTCATGAACTCGTCGTTCACCCGGACCGAGTTGTTGGCGTTCTGGTACTGGACGGACGTGATGTCGTCGCCGCCCAGGTCCATGTCGAAGCCCGCGTCGCGCAGGGCGCGGATCTTCTCCTCTTCCTTCACCTTGGTCTCGATGAAGTTCTCGATGTCGGGGTGGTCGACGTCGAGGATGACCATCTTGGCCGCGCGGCGTGTGGCACCACCGGACTTGATCGTTCCGGCGGACGCGTCGGCACCGCGCATGAAGGAGACGGGACCCGAGGCGTTGCCGCCCGAGGAGAGAAGCTCCTTGGAAGAACGGATCCGCGAGAGGTTCAGGCCGGCGCCGGAACCGCCCTTGAAGATCATGCCCTCTTCCTTGTACCAGTCGAGGATCGACTCCATGGAGTCGTCGACGGCCAGGATGAAGCAGGCCGAGACCTGCTGGGGCTGGGGCGTGCCGACGTTGAACCACACCGGCGAGTTGAAGCTGAAGACCTGGTGCAGGAGGGCGTACGCCAGCTCGTGCTCGAAGATCTCCGCGTCCGCGGGTGAGGAGAAGTAGGCGTTGTCCTCGCCGGCCTTGCGGTACGTCTTCACGATCCGGTCGATGAGTTGCTTGAGGCTCGTCTCACGCTGTGGCGTGCCGACGGCCCCGCGGAAGTACTTGCTGGTGACGATGTTGACCGCGTTCACCGACCAGAAGCCGGGGAACTCGACGCCACGCTGGTCGAAGTTGACCGAGCCGTCGCGCCAATTGGTCATGACGACGTCCCGGCGCTCCCAGACCACCTCGTCGTACGGATGCACGCCGGGGGTCGTGTGGATTCGCTCGATACGCAGGCCCTTGCCGGACTTGGCTCCCCTGGTGCGGGAACCTCGTGCCGTCGGACCGCTCGCCGTCTCTGTCATGCCGCCTCCCATGTACAGGCGAAAACGCCTTGAAGTGCCACGTTCTTCCCATGGCACAGTGATGTGTCCTATGCCATGCGCGCCGCGCGGGCGCTCGTGGCTGGTCTCGTCGCCGCCGGGCGCCCGATCGCCAGTGATCGGTCGCTGAGCTGTCGCGATAGATCGGTGACCGATCGATGACTCATCGGTCGTCACCGACCGAGAAATCGGTGCCGGTGACCGGTGCCGCTACCGGTGTCCGGTCAGTCGGCCGCGGTGACGGGCTCGGGGACCCCAGGGGTCGCGGGCCCGTCTTCCTCTGTAGGAGGCCGCGTGCGGAGCTCCGCCACGGCGGCCTCGAAGTCCTCGGGCGAGTCGAACGCCCTGTATACGGATGCGAAGCGCAGGTACGCGACGAGGTCGAGTTCCTGCAAGGGGCCGAGTATGGCCAGCCCTACATCGTGGGTGGTCAGTTCGGCGCTGCCGGTGGCGCGCAGCGCCTCCTCGACCCGCTGGCCGAGTTGGGCGAGAGCGTCCTCGGTGACCGGCCGTCCCTGGCATGCCTTGCGGACGCCGGAGATGACCTTCGTACGGCTGAAAGGTTCCGTGACTCCGCTGCGCTTGATCACCATCAGCGAAGCGGTCTCCACCGTCGTGAAACGGCGGGAGCAGTCGGGGCACTGACGGCGGCGTCGGATGGACGTCCCGTCGTCGGTGGTGCGACTGTCGACGACACGGCTGTCGGGGTGCCTGCAGAAGGGACAGTGCACGGCTTCCGACCCTCCTTCACAGCACGACTGAGAAGCCCCGGCAGGCCCTGGACGGGCCCTGCGAAGCGGTCTCCAGCATAGGCGATGGCCTCCGTCAGGAAAGACCCGGGACCACTACTTCTGGGCGACTGAGCCAATCCAACCACTACATGTGGGGATCGCGCACGCTTCGGAGCGGTTGCGCGTGTCGCGGCCGGCGACGGATCGACCGCCGTACGGCGCCTGGCGCGAGCAGGCCCGGCACGAGAGTACGGGAGCCCGGAAGGTGCCGTGATCCCGGGCCGCCCGATGAGACACTGAGCGCCGTCGGCGACCGCCGAAGCGGCGGTGTGGATTACCCCGATGAGCCGTGTACGGGCTCGCGGACGAGCCCTTGACGAGCCGTGCGGAGGGCGCCGAATACGCGTCACATACACCCCTGATATTGCCGCGTCAGCGCTTCCGGGGATTTTCACTCGAACGTGTGTTTGGCGCAACCTTTCGAAAGCAACTACCGTTGTCCAGCTAGGGAGAACATTTCGAGAGGGGCCGACGTGACCACCACCGCAGACAGCGCCACCATTACCGCCCAGGACCGCTCCCAGAGCCGACTCGAGCCGGTGCATGCCATGAATGACGCAGCCACGAATCCGGAGGGCGTAAAGCCCACTCGCTCGCTGCCCGGCCGACCTCCTGGAATCCGGGCGGACAGCTCCGGTCTCACGGACCGGCAGCGGCGGGTCATCGAAGTCATCCGTGACTCCGTGCAGCGGCGCGGATATCCGCCGTCGATGCGCGAGATCGGGCAGGCCGTCGGCCTGTCCAGCACCTCCTCCGTCGCCCATCAGTTGATGGCTCTGGAGCGCAAGGGATTCCTGCGCAGGGATCCGCACCGGCCGAGGGCCTACGAGGTCCGCGGCTCCGACCAGCCGAGCACCCAGCAGACGGACACGACCGGCAAACCCGCGGCGTCGTATGTGCCGTTGATCGGCCGGATCGCGGCGGGCGGGCCGATCCTCGCCGAGGAGTCCGTCGAGGATGTGTTCCCGCTCCCCCGCCAACTGGTGGGCGACGGCGAGCTGTTCGTCCTCAAGGTCGTCGGAGACTCGATGATCGAAGCGGCGATCTGCGACGGCGACTGGGTGACCGTCCGCCGTCAGCCCGTCGCGGAGAACGGCGACATCGTGGCCGCGATGCTGGACGGCGAGGCCACCGTGAAGCGTTTCCGGCGCGAGGACGGCCATGTGTGGCTGCTCCCGCACAACGCGGCCTACCAGCCGATTCCCGGCGACGACGCGACGATCCTCGGCAAGGTCGTGGCGGTCCTTCGGCGGGTGTGAGGGCTCGCCGGCTCAGGCCGGCCCCGGGACCAACTGCGCCGGTCCCGGGGCCTCTCTGTGCCCGCCTCAGGCCCTCGCGGGGTCGTCCGGCGACCGGCGCTCCCGGCCGTCGGCCGTCCTGACGTGGGGCCCTGCGCGGCTACCGGCCCTCCGCCTTGGCCCGTGCGTCGATCGCGGCCAGCGAGCGGCGGGCCTGGTTGCGATCCGTCGTGTACCAGAAATCGGGCATCGAGGCCCGTAGATAGCTGCCGTACCGCGCGTTCGCCAGCCGGGGGTCAAGGACGGCCACGACACCCCGGTCCCCCGAAGCGCGGACCAGCCTGCCCGCACCCTGGGCCATCAGCAGGGCGGCATGTGTGGCCGCCACGGCCATGAAGCCGTTGCCGCCGGCCTCCTCGACCGCCTTCTGGCGCGCGCTCATCAGTGGATCGTCGGGACGCGGGAACGGAATCCGGTCCATCACCACAAGCTGCGAACTCGGCCCGGGGACGTCCACGCCCTGCCAGAGCGAGAGCGTGCCGAACAGACACGTCGCGGGATCGGCCGCGAACGCCTTGATCAACTCGCCGAGGGTTTCCTCCCCTTGAAGCAGGATCGGCGTGTCGAGCCTGCCGCGCAGTTCCTCGGCGGCGGCCTGGGCGGCGCGCATCGAGGAGAACAGTCCGAGCGTACGGCCGCCCGCGGCCTCGACCAGCTCCGCGAGCTCGTCCATCATGTCGCCGCGCGAACCCTCCCGGCCGGGCGGGGACAGATGCCGTGCGACATAGAGAATGCCCTGCTTGGGATAGTCGAAGGGCGAACCGACGTCGATGCCCTTCCACTGCGGGACGTCCTCCCCCTCGGTCCCCTCGGGGGCCAGGCCCAGGGACGCGCCGACACCGTTGAAATCCCCGCCGAGCTTGAGGGTGGCGGAGGTCAGGACCACCGAACGCTCGTTGAAAAGCTTCTCCCGCAGCAGGCCGGAGACGGAGAGCGGAGCGACCCGCAAAGACGCGCCGAACCGGTCGTGCCGCTCGTACCAGACCACGTCCCACTCGCTGCCGTTGGCGATCCGCTCGGCGACGCTGTGGATGGACTCGACGGACGCGAGAGCCTGCTTGCGTACGGCGTCCTCGTCCTGGACTGACTTGTCGCGGGTGGCGCCCAGCGCCGAGATGACCGTACGCGCGGCGTCACGCAACGCCATCAGCGCGTAGCCGAGGTCTTCGGGGATCTCTTCGAGCCTGCCGGGCAGGGCCAGCTCCATCAGCCGCTCGAAGGTCTCGGAGGCCGTCTGGAGCGAGTCGGCCGCCTTCTCGTTGACCAGCTTGGCCGCACGGCGCACCGCGCGGTTGACCTGGCCGGGGGTGAGCTCGCCGGTGGCGACCCCGGTCACCCGCGACACCAGCTCGTGCGCCTCGTCGACGATCAGCACCTCGTGCTGCGGGACGACAGGGGCGCCCTCGATGGCGTCGATGGCCAGGAGCGCGTGGTTGGTGATCACGACGTCGGCGAGCTTGGCCCGCTCGCGCGCCATCTCCGCGAAGCACTCGGCGCCGTACGCACACTTCGTCGCGCCCAGGCACTCACGGGACGACACGGAGATCTGTGCCCACGCCCGGTCGGAGACACCCGGTGTGAGATTGTCGCGGTCGCCGGTCTGCGTCTCGTCCGCCCAGTCCCGCATCCTCAGCAGGTCCTTGCCGAGCTTGCTCGAGGGCACCGCGGCCTCGAACTGGTCGAAAAGTCCGTCCTCCTCTTCCTGCGGCACGCCTTCGTTGAGGCGATGCAGACACAGGTAGTTGGAACGGCCCTTGAGCATGGCGTACTCGGGCCGCCGCCCCAGCAGGGGGCTCAGCGCGTCGACCGTCCGTGGGAGGTCACGCTCCACGAGCTGCCGTTGCAGGGCCAGGGTCGCGGTGGCCACCACGACACGCTCGCCGTGCGCCAGGGCCGGCACCAGATAGCCGAGTGACTTTCCGGTGCCGGTGCCGGCCTGCACGAGCAGATGGGAGTTGTCGTCGATGACCTCCGCGACGGCTTCGGCCATGGTGACCTGGCCTGGCCGTTCCACACCGCCGACAGCGGTGACGGCGGCATGGAGGAGCTCGGAGAGAGATGGCTTCGTCATAGCCCGACCACCCTACGGCTCCCCACTGACAACGGTGGTCACGTCCCGCTCCCACCGTCCACCGGCAGGGCGAGCGGATTGGGCACCGTCCCGTGCACAGCGGCGTGCGGGCGGTCCGCGCGGTCGCGGTATCCGTCGAGATGAAGCCGGTTGCGGTTGAGACACAGCCGCGCGATACGGGGCGTGAGCAGGTCGAAAGTCTCGAAGCGGTCCTTGAGTTCGGGGAACCGGGCTTGGTGGCGCAGGATTTCGGCCCGGACGAGTGACCAGAACGTCCGCTCCGGTACGTCCAGTTGTTCCTGGCACAGCGGTGCGAGGAAGCGGAAGACACCGACGAAAAGCCCGGAGTGGATGAACTGGGTGAGGAACGACGGATCTTCGGTAAGGAGGGTGTCCCTGACCTCCTGAGGCATCGCCGCCAGCTCCGGCAGCGGCCGGGCGCTGATGTTCACGTCGTCCACGAAGTCCTTGATCGCGAGGCGGACGGGGACATCCTTCTCGTCGAAGACGACGACGGCGTTCTCCCCGTGCGGGGAGAAGACGGTGCCGTAGCGGTAGAGGAAGCGAAGCAGGGGCGGCAGCAGCGCGGCGAAGAGTCTGCGGAGCCAGACCTCGGCCGGGAGCCCGGAGCGTTCGACGAGTTCGGCGGTGAAGGAGCGGCCGTTCGGATCGGTGTGCAGGAGTGAGGCGAGGGTCCGGGCGCGTTCGCCCGGGGCGAGTCTGGGCGGGAGGGGTTCACGCCAGATCGCGCCGAGGAGTTCCCTGTACTGGTACGGGACCTCGGGAAGGTGGTCGTAGAGCGGGTGAATCACCGTCACCGACGCCACTTCGCCGAGCAGGATCACTCCGCATTCGTCATGGAGGAAGGGGTCCGCGTCGTAGAGTCCGCGCATCCAGGCGGTGACGGCCGGAGCTGCCAGCGTGCGTTCGGTGGGCAGACCGCGCCAGACCAGGGTGTTGAGGATGGACAGCGACAGTTTCACCGTGTGCCGGTCGGGCCGGGTGGTGTTGAGGAACGTACGGATGGACTGCTGCGGCAGTCTGACGTCGCCGTCGGTGGGGAGCGCGACGATCGCGCCGCCGGCGATCTCGGCGGCGTAGAGCGGCAGAAGCGTTTCGTCCCACTGCCAGGGATGTACGGGGAGATAGAGGTACGTGTCCGGGTCGAGGCCCCGGGAGCGGAGCGTGGCGGCGAAGCCTTCGCGGGTCGCGGCGTCGAGCTCGGAGCCGTAGAGCAGGCCGGGAGAGGCGAGGGAGGGGACGCCCCGGTAGGTGGCGAGGGAGGTGCTGACCGCTATCCAGGGCAGTTGGGAGGGCGTGCGGGACTCGGGTGCCCAGCGGGTGGCGTCGGTGGCGGAGAAACCTATGCGGCCCTTGTTGAGTATGAGCCAGGGGTGGCCGGTCTGGTGCCCTTCGAGGTCGGCGTAGTCGAGGTCGGCGAGCTGGGCCGCGGTGAGGGCGGTGCCGTCGATCCTGGCGTCGGCGACGAGCGTGGCGTTCAGCTCGCGCAGGACGTGGCCGAGGGTGGCGCCGTCGATCGCGAGGAGGCGGCGCGCGAGGACGAGGAAGCGCAGGGGGTCGCGGAAGGGCCGGCCCGCGTGCTCGACGGAGTTCGGGTCGACGCGCCAGCTCCCGTAGGCGCCGCGCCGGGCGGTGAAGGTGAGGGGGGTGCCGTCGTCGAGCGCGAGCGTGTAGCGGTCGGGTGCCTCGCCGTTGGCGGCGGCCCGTGCGACGGGCTCGATGATCTCCTCGTACGCGAATTCACCGAGGAGTTTGGCGAGGAGGCGGGCGGCGGCCGCGGCCCAGAGCTGTGGGGTCAGCTCGGGTGGGGTGAAGAGGGGAGCGAGGGCGGGGACGGTGGGGGCCGAGTCCTTGGCTGCGGTGCTACCGGTGGTGGGCCGGGGACTGGGGCTGGTGCTGGTGCTGGTGTGACCGCTGCCGGTGGTGGCGGAAGCGCGTGTGGTCTCGGATGTCGGCACAGGGACTCCTCGGGACGGAACCGATGTGGATCGTGCGGTGTATGGAAAGCAGCGGGTCGTTCACAGCAGGTCTCGCAGGGCTCGTTCGCGGATCATGAGGGCGGCTCGTTTGCCGGGGAGGTCGATCTCCGCGGAGAAGCGGAAGCCGGCGCCGAGAAAGGCGGAGACGGAGGGGGTGTTGCGCAGGTCCGGTTCGGCGACGACCCGGCCGCAGTGCGGCCGGTGGTCGAGGACAAGGTTGGAGACAGCTCGGAGGAGGGTGGTGCCGACACCGCGACCGCGGTCGGCCACACCGCCGATGAGGAGATGGAGGCCGGTGTCATGGGGACGGGCGGGGTAATGACGGGCGAGCGGATCGAGATCGGCGCGGTAGAGCTCCCAATAGCTCATGGGGACACCGTCGAGGACACCCAGGCAGGGGACGCTACGCCCGTCGCCGCGCAGTTGGGTGCGCAGATGCTCGGCGGTGACGGCCTCGGCTCCCGCCAGCTCCCAGAAGGCGGCGACGGCGGGATCGTTCATCCAGCGGCTGACGAGGGCCAGATCGCGATCCAGTCGTACGGGGACGAGCTGGAAGACACCGGCGGATGTGCCGGCCGCGCCCCACCCGGTGGGGGAATCGAGCAGGGCGGACTCGCGGGCGCCGTCCGGCGGTGGGGCGCCGGCCACCACGGGCCCTCCTTGCGCCAACAGCGCGAGGACGTCGTCGGTCAGCCGCAGGTCGACGGTGTCCTCGGCACTCCCGACGAGGTGCGGGCCGGGGCCGGTTCCGGTGTCGGTGTCGATGTCGATGTCGGTGCTCGCGTCGCTGGGAGGCACGGTGGCGGTCTCCTCTCGGCAGTTCGGACGGGCAGGTGCGGTCAATGGCGAAGGGGGTTGGTGATGGTGACGTAGACGGACTGGGTGTCGACCGGGCCGACGAGTTCGTCCAGGCCACGCAGTCGGGTGAGCAGGTTGGCCTTGCAGCGCAGGGAGGTCGCCTCCAGGAGTTGGCCGGGCAGCGGTGAGCCGAGCGTCGAGGCGCGGGTGAGGAACTGGCGGAAGGCGGCGATCAGTACGCGTTCGTCGGCGAGCCGCTGGGAGCCGAACGCCCCGATCAGGCCGAGGACGTTGTTGATGCCGAGGTAGTAGGCGAAGCGCTCGTCGGTGACGTCGTCGGGCACGAAGGTGTCGCTGACCCTGCCGATGTCGGGGAGACGGCGGTCGAGCGCGTCGCGGTGGGATTCGCGGAAGTAGTAGCCCTGGTTGTCGCGGTAGCGTCCGCCGACGGGCCAGCCGTCGGGATCGAGGATCACCAGAGTGTTCTGCTGATGTGCTTCCAGAGCGACGCCGGCCGTGGCGTCGAGCCAGAGCACCGGGCGTACGACGTGGTCGAGATAGCGCAGGAACCACTCCGCGGCGACCGCGCCGACGGGCCGGCCGGTGCGGGCGACGAGGCCGGCCACGATCTCGGCGAGGCGGGAGTACATACCGCTCCGGCCGGGCCAGGGGCGGGGGGTGACGAGGCCCGCCACGCAGACGGCGTCGTTGTCGGCGCGGAACGGGTTGTGGCGCAGCATCACGTCGAGCCCGGCGATCGGCGCACCGTCGGGTGTGTCGACGGCGAGCCAGGCGGGGTCGCGCACGATGTCGAAGCCGGGATGCGCGGCGCGCAACTGCTGGGCGAGGCCGCCGCGCAGCAGCCGGTGGACCTCGACGCCGCGGTGGAGTTCCTTACGCAGGTTCTCGCGACGGGAGTTGGTGATGCGTACGCCGAGGGACAGCTTGAGCATGGCGGGTGCACCGGTCCGGTGCACCGTGCGGACCGAGGAGGTGGGGTACCAGTGATCGCCGTGCGGGCCCAGGTCGTGGAGCAGGCCGGCGTCAAGCAGTGCGCGTACGGCGGGGCGGTGGGTCAACTCGCGTGCCTGCCAAGGATGCAGCGGCAGCGGGACGGTGTGGTCGGGCAGTGCCAGATCTCCGGCGAGACGGGTGGTGAGCTGCTCGGCGTGGACGGCGCGGCCCTGCTCGGTCCAGGCCGAGTCGGTG
Organism: Streptomyces sp. NBC_01506; assembly: GCF_045040295.1. Classification (NCBI taxonomy): domain Bacteria; kingdom Bacillati; phylum Actinomycetota; class Actinomycetes; order Kitasatosporales; family Streptomycetaceae; genus Streptomyces; species Streptomyces sp. NBC_01506. Next base: position 2,202,319 of record NZ_CP109422.1, read on the forward strand.
GCGAGTACGGACCGGTCGACGGCCATCCAGTGGAGAGGGAAGGAGCCACGCAGTTCGGGTGAGAAATGGCGGTGCTCGGTGTCCGAGAGCCCCTCGCGGCTCTTGGGTGTGGGGTGCATGGGGTGACCGAGGAGGAGGGACTGTTCGGCGGTGAGGAAGAGATCGGTGCCGGCCGGTCCGGGGTCCGTTCTGCGGTCGGTGAGGAAGTCGGCGGTGCGGCGGGCGGAGTCGGCGACTCTGGCGACGAGTTCGGCGCCGTGGCTGTGACCGAACTCGCGGCTGAGGAGCGCGGCGACGGTGACGGCGTCGACGGCCGGGGCGTGCGGTCCCGCGCTCTCCAGGAGGGGCGGGCCGAAGCGGTGCCAGCCGGTGGCCGACCAGTAGCGCACGGGGACGAGCAGGGCGGTGCCGCTCGCGTCGAGCGGGATCCTGAGCGTGTTCCCGTCCGGGCGGGGGACGTTGCTCTCCCTGATCCAGCAGCGCAGCAGGTTCTCCACGGACGCGGCGTCCGCGGCCTTCCACGGGTCCGGATCGTCGAGAGGATCGAGCTGTTCGGCCACCGCCGCATCGGCCACCGGGGTGCCGGCGGGTGTGCCCGGTGTCCGGAGGTCCGCGAACACCTCGGTGCCCGGGGGCATTTGGCGGGGCACCGTGGGCGGGCTGCTCGACACGGGTCCGGCCGTCGCCGGGTCGTGCGGGGCGGCCGGTCCGGGGTCCTGGGTGGCGGGGCGGCCGACGATCCCGGGTGTGTCGCAGGTGGGGGCGGGGGCGGGGATGGGGTTCACGGGAGGACTTCCTGGTGAGGGCGCCGGGTCAATGCGCCGGGTCGGTGCGCCGGTGCGATCGCCGTCCGGTGGTCTTTCCGCCGGGTCGTTTCGGCGGTCGTCGCGGCGGCGGTCCCCGGACCGGGCGCAAGGGCGCCGCCGGGTGCGACGAGCGGCACCGGTGGAGGAACTTCGGTCACGGCCACGGCTGTCGGTCCTCCCGCGGGAACGGTTACGTCACACGTCGACGCGGCGGGTCGAGCACCGCGGCGCACATGGTGAACGCCGGCGTCGAGTCCCCCCGTAGGTACCAACGACGGCGAGCGCCCGGGATCACGGCCGACCGGAAGATCCTTCGGCGGCGGAACCGGGGCCCTGCCGTCGGCCGTCCCCATCGGCACCGGCATAGTGGGGGCCGACTTCCGGCTCCGGTCAGCACGGCCGGGTCGATTCGTCCGGGTCGATCCAGTTGATCCGTCAGTTCAGAACAGTTCCGAAGTCCCAGGGGGATCCCGACATGCGAGCCATTCGCCCACCGTTCACCACTCGCCGCGAGGGGAGCACGCGGCGACGCTCTCCCGCTGTCGTGGTCGCCTCCCTCGCGGCGGCGCTCGCACTGACGGCCACCGCCTGCGGACCCACCGACGAGACGAACGCGGGCGACAAACCGAGCGGTTCGTCGAACGAGTCCTCCGGCGACAAGATCACCATTCCGTCCGATCTCCAGGACCGCCTCAAGGAGCGCGGGATCGACCTGGACAAGTGGAGGGACGGCGAATGGAAGAACTGGGACAAGGACAAGTGGCTCCGTGAGGCACGGGACTACGTCAACCCGATCATCGAGGACCTCTGGGACCCGGACCGGATGCGGGACGCCGAAGAACCCGACAAGCCGGTCGAGGAGGAGGACATCTCCGGCGACGCGGGTGTCACCGACCCGACCCCGCAGCCGGTGGAGGCGACGGCGGTGAGCGCGCCGTACGACGGTGACGTGCCCGAGGCGGGCAAGCTGTTCTTCGACGGGCCCGACGGCTCGATGGTCTGCTCGGCGACGGTGGTGAAGGACCCCGCCAACCCCGGCAAGTCCAACATGGTGTGGACGGCGGGCCATTGCGTGCACGCGGGCAAGAGCGGCGGCTGGTACCGGAACATCGCGTTCGTCCCGTCGTACAACAACAGCGACTTGGCGATCTCCGAGTTGGAGCGCGCCGCCAAGGAAGAGATCGCCCCGCACGGCATCTGGTGGGGCGAGTGGGCGCAGACCTCCGAGGAGTGGATCTCCGAGGGAGCGGCGACGGGCGGTCTGGGCGCCCCGTTCGACTTCGCGGTGATCCACGTGACCCCCGAGAAGGGCGGTGACGGCAAGTCGCTGGAGGAGACCGTCGGCGCCGCGCTGCCGGTCGACTTCAACGCTCCGGCCACGCCGGAGATCGATGCGATGACGGCGACCGGCTATCCGGAGGCGCCGCCGTTCGACGGTCAGAAGCTTTTCCAGTGCGACGACAAGCCGGGCCGGCTGTCCATCAACGCCCAGGACCCGACGATGCACCGCATCGGCTGCACGATGACCGGCGGTTCGTCCGGGGGCGGCTGGATCGCGAATGGTCAGGACGGCAAGCCCGCCCTGGTGTCGAACACCTCGATCGGCCCGGTGACCGCGGGCTGGCTCGCGGGCCCGCGTCTCGGTGACGAGGCCAAGGGCATCTACGAAGCGGTCAGCGAGAAGTACGCCGACCAGTAGGACCACCGGTGTGCGGTCCATGTGCCCGACGCGCATGTGGACCGCACTCCACGCCCGTCCACCGGTACGCCCCTGCTCAACGATCTCGAGAACGGGCGGCCGCAACGGGCGGCGCACAGTGAGGTCACCGCACGATGGTCCGTCTGAGGGCCACCTTGTGGCGTGACACGTTCATGGCAAGCGACTCAAGTGCTTTCAGGGGGAACGTTTTTTATGCGATCGATACGTCCGCTGCTGACTGCCGCCAGCCTCGTCGCGGCCCTCGCGCTGACGGCGACGGCCTGTGGCGGCGAGAGCGAGGACAAGGCCGCCGACAAGCCCGCCGCCTCAACTCCCGCCGCCGACGAGGCGGTCAAGGGGATACCCGCGGATCTGGCCGACCGGCTCAAGGAACACGGTGTCGACCCGGAGAAGTGGAAGGACGGTGAGTGGAAGAACTGGGACAAGGACAAGTGGCTGCGCAGCGCCAAGGACTTCGTCAACCCGGTCATCGAAGACCTGTGGAAGCCCGAGCGGATGAAGACGGCGAAGTCGCCGACGAAGACCCTGGCCGCCGGTGACATCTCCGGCGACCAGGACGTCACCGACCCCGAGCCGACGCCGGTCCAGGCGGAGCCGGAGAAGACGCCGTACACCGATCACGCGGCGCCGGTCGGGAAGGTCTTCTTCGACTCCCCCGAGGGCCCGATGGTCTGCTCGGCCACGGTGGTCAAGGACCCGAAGAACCCCGGCAAGTCCAACCTGGTGTGGACCGCGGGCCACTGCGTCCACGCGGGCGCGGGCGGCGGCTGGTACCGCAACATCATGTTCGTCCCCGCCTACAACAACACGGGCAAGCCCGCGGACGAGCTGCGGAACGCGCAGCCGCAGGAGATCGCCCCGTACGGGCAGTACTGGGCCGACTGGGTCGCCACCTCCAACGAGTGGATCAGCGACGGCGGCCCGACCGGCGGCGACGGAGCGGCGTACGACTACTCGGTCATGCACGTCACCCCGGAGAACGGCGGCAAGTCGCTGGAGGAGACGGTCGGCGCGGCCCTCGACGTCGACTTCGACGCCCCTGAGGCGAGCGGCATCGGCAGCCTGGGAGCGTGGGGTTACCCCGCGGCCCCGCCGTACGACGGGCTGATCATGCACAAGTGCGTCGACAACGCCGGCCGGCTGTCGATCGCCACCGGTACGCCCACAATGTGGCGCATCGGCTGCTCCATGACCGGTGGTTCCTCCGGCGGCGGCTGGTTCGCGGCCGGACCGGACGGCACGTCGGTGCTGGTCTCCAACACCTCGATCGGCCCGGTCACTTCGGGCTGGCTGGCCGGTCCCCGGCTCGGCGAGGGCGCCCAGCAGCTCTACACGATGATGAGTGACAAGTTCGCGGACCAGTAACGCCCTGCGGCCGGTACGGCAGAAGGCCCGCCCCCTCGTGTGGAGAGGGCGGGCCTTCCGGCATGAACGCGTCGCGTCACGCGTGCAAGCGGTGCGGTGCTGTCCGGTCCGGTGCGGTGCGGTGCGGTCAGCCGACCGCGGGGACAGGCACGTACACAGCGAGCGCCGAGGCCAGCTCCTCATGGACCTGCGCCTTCAGCAGGGTGCCCTCCGGGGTGTGCTCCTCGGACAGCACCTCACCCTCGGCGTGCACCCGCGAGACCAGACCGCCGTCCGTGTACGGCACCAGCGCCTCGACCGTGATCGCCGGCCTGGGCAGCTCGGTGTCGATGAGCGCCAGCAGCTCCGCCATCCCGGCACCGGTCCGCGCCGATACGGCGATCGCGTGCCGCTCCATCCGCAGCAGCCGCTGAAGGACCTCCGGGTCCGCCGCGTCGGCCTTGTTGATCACCACGATCTCGCGGACGTCCACCGCGCCCACATCGCGGATCACCTCACGCACGGCGGCCAGTTGCTCCTCCGGGGCGGGATGCGAGCCGTCGACCACATGCAGGATCAGATCGGAGTCTCCGACCTCCTCCATGGTCGAGCGGAACGCCTCCACGAGGTGGTGCGGCAGATGCCGCACGAACCCGACGGTGTCCGCCAGCGTGTAGATCCTGCCGCTCGGTGTCTCGGCCCGGCGCACGGTCGGGTCCAGGGTGGCGAACAGGGAGTTCTCCACCAGGACGCCCGCGCCGGTGAGGCGGTTGAGCAGCGAGGACTTCCCCGCGTTCGTATACCCGGCGATCGCGACCGACGGCACCTTGTGGCGCCGGCGCTCCTGCCGCTTGATCTCGCGGCCGGTCTTCATCTCCACGATCTCCCGGCGCATCTTCGCCATCTTCTCGCGGATCCGGCGCCGGTCCGTCTCGATCTTCGTCTCACCGGGGCCACGCGTGGCCATGCCGCCACCGCCGCCGCCACCCATCTGCCGGGACAGCGACTGACCCCAGCCGCGCAGCCTCGGCAGCATGTATTGCATCTGGGCCAGCGCGACCTGTGCCTTGCCCTCCCGGGACTTGGCGTGCTGGGCGAAGATGTCCAGGATCAGGGCCGTACGGTCCACGACCTTGACCTTGACGACATCCTCGAGGTGGATGAGCTGGCCGGGGCTGAGCTCACCGTCGCAGACGACCGTGTCCGCGCCGGTCTCCAGCACCAGGTCGTACAGCTCGCGCGCCTTGCCCGAGCCGATGTATGTGGCCGGGTCGGGCTTGTCACGGCGCTGGATGACTCCGTCGAGCACCAGCGCGCCGGCCGTCTCGGCCAGCGCCGCCAGCTCGGCGAGCGAATTCTCGGCTTCCCGCACGGTCCCCGAGACCCAGACGCCGACCAGCACCACGCGCTCCAGGCGCAACTGTCGGTACTCGACCTCGGTGACGTCCTCGAGCTCGGTGGAGAGGCCCGCCACGCGCCGTAGCGCCGCGCGGTCGGAACGGTCGAACTGATCGCCGTCCCGGTTTCCGTCGATCTCTTGGCTCCAGGCGACGTCCTCTTCCATCAGGGCATCGGCCCGAAGGCTTTCCGTGCGGGGGTCCGCGGAGATCTGCTCGTCCTGGGAAGGGGAAGAAGAGGAGGTCATTGGATCCTTACGTCGAAGAGAATGTTCGGGCGTGGACAGACTGCCCACCCACATCGGTCACAACGCGTAACGATCCGGATTGATTCCCGGCGTCACGGTCCTGGCGTTCCCGTCCCGGAGTACCGGTCCTGGCAGCGCCGCCGACCCCTTGATGGTGGCACGACCCGGCCGGGACCGTCATGTGGGTTTCACGGTCCCCTTCCCGCGCTCCTCCCGCGCGGCCCCTCCCGCGCCCTACTTCGCCGCCGTGCTCGTCCAGTCCGGGTGCCCCGGCATGGGCGGGGTCCTACGCCCGTACAGCCACCCCTCGAAGAAGTCCGACAGGTCACGCCCCGCGATGTCCGACGCCAGCCTCGTGAAGTCCGCCGTGGTCGCCGTCCCGTCCCGGTGGTCGCGCACCCAGTCCCGCTCCAGCCGCCGGAACTCGCCCTCGCCGATCTCCTGGCGCAGCGCGTAGAGCACCAGGGCGCTGCCGTCGTACACCACCGGCCGGAAGAGGCTGATCTGCCGGCCGGGCGCCGGGGGCTCCGGAGCGGCCGGCGGTCCGCCCGCCGCGCGCCAGCCGTCGGACAGCCGGTACGCCTCGCGCATGCGCTCCTCCAGCGGCTTGTCCGCGTGCTCCTGCGCGTACAGCGCCTCGTACCAGCTCGCGTGCCCCTCGTTGAGCCACAGGTCCGACCACGCGCGCGGTGAGACGCTGTCGCCGAACCACTGGTGCGCCAGCTCATGGACCATGACCGATTCGACGTACCACCGCGGGTACGCGGACCGGGTGAACAGCGAACGCTCGAACAGCGACAGCGTCTGTGTCTCCAGCTCGAATCCGGTCTCGGCACCGGCGACGAGGATGCCGTACGTCTCGAACGGATACCGCCCGACCTGCCGCTCCATCCACTCCAACTGGCCCGGCGTCTTCGCCAGCCACGGCTCCAGCTCCGCGCGGTCGGCCGCCGGGACCACGTCGCGCAGGGGCAGTCCGTGCGGCCCCTCGCGGTGCACCACGGCCGAGTCGCCGATGGACACCTGCGCCAGCTCGGTGGCCATGGGGTGACGGCTGCCGTACGTCCAGGTGGTGGTGGCACCGTGGCGGGTCTTCGCCACCGGAAGTCCGTTGGCCACGACGGTCAGCTCACTGGGCGCGGTGACACGGAAGGTGAACGCGGCCTTGTCGGCGGGGTGGTCGTTGCCCGGGAAGACGCGGTGCGCGGCGTCGGCCTGGTTGGCCATCGCAAGGCCGTCCGCCGTCGGCACCCAGCCGCCCTTGCCGCCCGTCGGGTCGCTGGTGTGGATGACAGTGACGCGTACCCGAGAGCCCGCCTCGACGGCCTCACGCGGCGTGACCACCAGGTCTTCGCCGACGGTCGCGAAGTCGGCGCGCGCGCCGTCGACCTCGACGGAGCGGACCTTGCCGTGGGTGAAGTCGAGGTTGACGCGCTCCAGACGCTGCGTCGCGCGGGCGTCGATCGCGGTGACGGCGTCGAGCGGCTTGGTGTTGTCGCCGCGGTAGGTGAAGTCGATGTCGTAGGCGAGGACGTCGTATCCGGGGTTGCCCAGGTGCGGGAAAAGCGGATCGCCGATGCCGAGCGCCTGCGGGGCGGGGGCGGGGAGCGTCGCGGCGACGAGGGTGGCCGACGCGGTGGCCAGCAGGGCGGCGCGCAGCCGGTGGGAGGTGAACAGCATGGACCACCGCTACCAGCGTGCGGCGGGCGTACGACGGCGGCGCGCTTCACGCCCACCCGAAAGAGGCGGGCGGGCCGTCGGGCGCGGGCCGTGACGCGGCTCGCGGGAGATCCCGGGGGGCTACGGGGCGGGGCTCACGGGGCGGGTTCGGGGCGCGTTATGCGGTACGCCGTGCCGACGCGCCCGTTCAGGAGGCCGGCTCGTGCTGCGCGCGCCGTACGTCGAACACACCCGGCACGTCCCGCATGGCGCGCATCAGACCGGGAAGCCCTGCCGCGTCGGGCAGTTGGAGCGTGTACGTATGCCGTACCCGCTGCTCGCTCGGCGGCTCCACGTTGGCCGACACGATCGCCGCGCCGGCCGTGGCGATGGCCTCGGTGAGGTCGGCGAGCAGCCGCGGCCGGCCGAAGGACTCGGCGTACAGCGTGACCCGGCACGCCGCCTCGTCACCCCAGCTCACCACGACCGGCACGCGGCCGAGCGCGGTCATCCTGCCGACGGCGGGACACTCCGCGCGGTGCACGGTGACGGCGCCGCCCCGGACGGTGAATCCCGTGACGGCGTCGGGCGGTACGGGCGTACAGCAGCCGGCCAGCCGTACGTTCGCCTCGGGCACGTCCACCACGACGTTGGCCACGCCGCGCCGCCCCGCGGTGACGGCGCCCTGCGGGCGCGGCGGCGCCGCGGGCACCTTCAGGCTCTGCGGATTCGCGGCGAGCCACCCGGCGATCGCGATCCGCGCGGCAGGCGTACGGGCGTGGTCCAGCCACTCGGGAGAGGGTCCGGGAGCGGCGTCCTGGGGCAGGCCGCGCGCCGGGTCCCGCACGTCGTCGGGATGCTCGGGGCCCTGACCACGCCCGGGTCCACGACCGCCCCGCGCGCGCCGGGGGCCCTCGTCACTGTCCCGGTCGCCGCCGTCGCCGTCCCCATGGGCCTCCTGAACGGGGCTGTGAGCCAGCAGCAGTTGCACCGTGTCGCCGTCGACCAGAACCGTACTCAGCGTCGCCAGACGGCCGTTGACGCGCGCCCCGATGCAGTGGTGCGCGCCGTCGCCGTGCTGCGCGTACGCCGCGTCCACACATGTCGCGCCGGCGGGCAGACCCAGCATGCCGCCGTCGGCGAGGAAGACGCTGATCTCCCGGTCCTGGGCGAGATCGGCGCGCAGCGTCGTCCAGAACGTGTCGGGGTCGGTCGCCGCCTCCTGCCACTCCAGGAGGCGCGAGAGCCAGCCGGGCCTGGTCGGGTCGGCGCGTTCGCCGTCGGCCGGTTCGGCCCCGTCGACGGGCGCGTACGGATTGCCCAGCGCGACCACACCGGCCTCGGCGACCTTGTGCATCTGGTGCGTACGGATGAGGACTTCGACGACCGCCCCGTCGGGGCCGGCGACCGCCGTGTGCAGCGACTGGTACAGGTTGTACTTCGGGGCGGCGATGAAGTCCTTGAACTCGGAGATCACCGGTGTGAAGCAGGTGTGCAACTCACCGAGCACGGCGTAGCAGTCGGCGTCCTCACCGACCAGGACGAGGAGGCGGCCGAAGTCCGTGCCGCGCATCTCGCCGCGTTTCAGCCGGGCGCGGTGCACGGACAGGAAGTGCCGCGGCCTGATGACGACTTCGGCGGTGATGCCGGCCTCGCGAAGCGTCCGCCGCACGTCCTCGGCGATGGTGTCCAGGCCCGGCCCCGCGGTGGCCCTGTCGGCGATGACGGTGCGGGTGCGCTCGTACTCCTCGGGCTGGAGGATCGCGAAGACCAGGTCCTCCAGCTCGGTCTTGAGCGCCTGCACGCCGAGCCGTTCGGCGAGCGGGATGAGGACGTCGTGGGTGACCTTGGCGATCCGTTCCTGCTTCTCCGGCCGCATCACACCGAGGGTGCGCATGTTGTGCAGCCGGTCGGCGAGTTTGATCGACATCACCCGGACATCGTTGCCGGTGGCGACCAGCATCTTGCGGAATGTCTCGGGCTCGGCGGCGGCGCCGTAGTCCACCTTCTCCAGCTTCGTCACACCGTCGACCAGATAGCAGACCTCGTCGCCGAACTCCGCGCGGACCTGATCGAGCGTCACGTCCGTGTCCTCGACGGTGTCGTGGAGGAGTGACGCGGTCAACGTCGTGGTCTCGGCGCCGAGTTCGGCGAGGATCAGGGTCACGGCGAGCGGATGCGTGATGTACGGTTCGCCGCTCTTGCGGAACTGTCCGCGGTGCGACATCTCGGCGAGTACATACGCCTTGCCCAGCACGAGCAGGTCGGCGTCGGGGTGGTGCGCGCGGTGCGCGTCGGCGACATGGCCGATCGCGTCCGGCAGCCGGTCCCTGGACGCGGGGCCCAGCAGCGCCGCCCTGCCGAGCCGGCGGAGGTCGATACTGGTACGGCCGCGCCTGCGGCTGCGGGCACCAGGGCTGGTGGCCTCTGCGCTCATGGGGCACCTCCGGCAGCTTCGACCGGCGGTGGGAGGGACAGGAGCGCCCTCCCGGCCGGTGCTTGATGCTACCGACCCCACCACGTGCCTCGGTCCACCTCTCCCCCAGCGTGAAACGGATCACCCATTCGAGCGAACCCGTGGCGGGGTTTCGAGGACTTCAGCGCGCGTCGAGCAGTTCCGCCCACTGACCGTCGAGCAGGCCCTCGGCGACGATCACGGCCGGGCCGGTCATCTCGATCTCGCCGTCGGGACGTTCGGTGATGACGAGCCGTCCGCCGGGCAGGTCCACCGTGTACGTGACGGGCTCACCGGTCACCGCGGGGTCGATGCCGTCCCTGCGGGCCGCGGCGACGGCGACGGCGCACGCGCCCGTACCGCAGGACCGTGTCTCGCCGGAGCCGCGTTCATGGACGCGCATGGCGACATGGCGCGGGCCGCGTCCGACGACGAATTCGACGTTCACGCCGTCCGGATAGGCCGAGGCGGGGCTGACGGGCGGAGCGGTGAACAGATTCCCCGCGTGGGCGAGGTCGTCGACGAAGGCGACGGCGTGCGGATTACCCATGTTGACGTTACGGGCGGGCCAACCCCGGTCCCCCACCACGACGCTGACGTCCCCTTCGGGGAGGACGGCGCGTCCCATCCGGACCGTGACAGCTTCCGGATCGACCGTCCCGCCGCCCGTTTCAAGGGACTTGGTGGTGGCCTTGGCGATGTGGATCTCCTTGACGCCGCCACGGGTGGCGACGGCGAGGTCGCCCGCGTCCACGAGACCGGCGCGCCGCAGATACCGCGCGAAGACCCGGACCCCGTTGCCGCACATCTCGGCGACGGATCCGTCCGCGTTGCGGTAGTCCATGAACCACTGAGCCCGGTCGGCCATGGACCGCGCCTCGGGGTGCGCGGCGGACCGTACGACATGCAGCAGCCCGTCCCCGCCGATGCCGGCCCGGCGGTCGCAGAGCCTCGCGACGGCGGCGGCCGACAGCGCGACGGTGTTGTCCGGGTCCGGAATGATCACGAAGTCGTTCTCGGTCCCGTGGCCCTTGAGAAAAGGGATCGGTGACGACTGCGCGGCGGGGCGGTAGGTACTCACGCGTCAATCGTACGAGGTGGCACCGACAACGCGACCGCGCGACCGGGCCACCGCGGCAGGCCGCGCCCGTGTCAGCGCAGGCGGGCGACGCGCCAGACGGCGAGGGCGACGAGGGCGACGCCCCCGGCCACGTACAGCGCGAGAACGCGCCAGTCCGGGCGCTCGCCGGACCCGCGGGCCGGCAGACCGGGCCACGCGTGGCCCACGCGGCGGGCGGCCATCATGCCCCAGCCGGCGGCGCAGCAACTGATCAGCAGGCCGAGCATCGCGACGACGGCGCCGCCGTCACCTGTCCCGAAGGCCAGCGGGAAGGCGAACATCAGCGAGCCGACGGCGGCGAGCATCACGATGGGGGCGAGCTGCCAGATCCGCAGGCGTCGCTGCGGCCGCAGCTCGACCTCCACCTCGGGAGTCACCGTGTCTTCGTCGTCGGGTCCGTCAGGACTCAGCCGCGGGGCTTCTTCCCGCGGCTCCTGCGTTCCCTGATCTGTGTTGCGAGGGCCGGCCTCCATCGCCACGCGCCCTCCCAACTCGGACTCCACTGGTCGATCGATGCTCGATGATGGCACGGCCCCGGGCACCGGATTGACGGCCTGAGCGTCCCGATGCCATCACGTGATCAGGCTGTGACCGCTCGTTCGACCAACGTCAGCGCGAGGTGCGGGAGTTCCTCCCGGTCGTCGGCCGCGCCGCTCAGCCAGTGCACACGGGGGTCGCGGCGAAACCATGAGTCCTGACGGCGCGCGAAGCGCTTGGTGGCGCGTACGGTCTCGGCGCGCGCCTGGTCCTCGGTGTGGTCGCCCGCGAGGGCCGACAGCACCTGCTGGTAGCCGAGAGCGCGCGAGGCCGTACGGCCCTCGCGCAGGCCGCGCGCCTCCAACTCCCGTACCTCGTCCACGAGCCCGGCCTCCCACATACGGTCGACGCGCAGCGCGATGCGCTCGTCGAGTTCGGGGCGCTCCACGTCGACGCCGATCTGCACGGTCTCGTACACCGCGTCATGGCCGGGCAGATTGGCGGTGAACGGCTTCCCGGTGATCTCGAACACCTCGAGCGCCCGGACGATGCGTCGCCCGTTGCTGGGGAGGATCGCGCGGCCCGCCGGCGGATCGGCGGCGGCCAGCCGGGCGTGCAGGGCGCCGGAGCCTCGCACTCTCAGTTCCTCCTCCAGCCGGGCGCGGACCTCGGGGTCGGTGCCGGGGAAGTCGAGGGCGTCGATGGCGCCCCGTACGTAGAGGCCGGAGCCGCCGACGAGGACGGGTGTACGGCCTTCGGCGAGCAGCCGGTCGATCTCGATCCTGGCCAGCCGCTGGTACTCGGCGACGTTGGCCGCCTCGGTGACGTCCCAGATGTCGAGGAGGTGGTGCGGGACGCCGCGGCGCTCCTCGGTCGTCAGCTTGGCGGTCCCGATGTCCATCCCCCGGTAGAGCTGCATGGAGTCGGCGTTGACGACCTCACCGTCGAGTTGCCGGGCGAGATGGACGCCCAGGTCGGACTTGCCGGCCGCGGTGGGGCCGACGACGGCGATGACCCGCGGTGCGGGCGCTGCGGTACTCACGGCCCCAGTCTCGCAAACCTGGTGACCGGTTCCCGAACGAGTTACGTGACGGCCCCCTGTGCGGGGTCGTTGGCCGTTGCGAGATTCCGGACCGCCGGTTTTCGGGCCGGTGTCCGCGAGCGGCCCGCTGGGACGCTCCGGGCGACGCGGAATTTCGCCCACACGAGTAGCATATGGAGTTGATATGGGCGTTTTTGCACGGCTACGCCGGAAGTCCAAGCGGGCGGAAGGCGAAGCCGGGTCGGCCTCCCCGGCCGCCGGACCGGTCGCGGACCGTACCCCCGCCCCCGAGGCCCCCGAGGCCGTACGGGCTACGGTTGCGGACAGCGAAGCAACCGGCGTCGGCAACGGCGGCACGACTACCGCGGAGGGTGTTGACATCCCGAAGCAGCAGACCGCCGACGAGGCGGCCGACAACGAAGCCGGCGAAGGCGCCCGCGCATAGTCGGCACAGAGCCGATCGCCCCCACCGGGGGCCTGAGGGAAGGTGACCCATGAGCTTCCTTGACTCACTTAAGGCCAAGCTGTCCCCCGCCAAGGACAGAGTCTCCGACCTCGCGCAGCAGCACGGGGGAAAGATCGGAGACGGTCTGGACAAGGCCGCGAAGACGGTCGACCAGAAGACCAAGGGCAAGTACAGCGACAAGATCGAGTCCGGGACCGGAAAGGCCAAGGACGCTCTGGAGCGGATGTCGCACAAGGACGGCAAGGAAGGCGGCGGCGCCAACCCGCCCTCTTCCCCTCCTCCGCCGCCGCCGGCCTCCTGAGGCACGAGGAACGGCGAACGACGGTCATATCGATGACGGCGACGGCCGTGAAGCGCTGAAACGGCGCTTCGCGGCCGTCGCCGTCATCGATGCGACCGGGTGCCTGGGGGTGGGGGGGGGGGGTCCCCTCCCCCCACCCCACCCCCGTTGTCCCGCTACGACCAGGCCGCCACGAGGTAGCCCACGCCGTAGGGCGCGTCCTCGTAGAGCAGGGCACCGCCCAGGGACGCTCCCTCGGCCGCGCCCGCGAGCACCTGCCAGCAGGCGCGGCCCGCCGCCTTCAGGTCGGTCGCCAGCGACTCGTCCAGCGCGGCGAGCGCCGCCACGTCGGCCGAGCCCAGCGCGCGTGCGACCTCGGCGTCGAAGGTCGCGGCGCGCTCGTCGAGATACCCGGGCGCCTTGAGCGTGCGGCACGCGCTGGCGTCGCCCATCACCAGCAGTGCGACCCGTTCGTCTTCCCGTGCGATGTTGCTGCCGGTTTTGATACACCGCTCGGCGTCGAGAGGTTCCCGGACGGCGAGTCCTTGGATCGGTGAGGCGGACCAGGCGACGTGCGTGAGCAGCCAGGCGGCGACGGCCAGCGAGGTCGGCAGCGGGGCCCCGGATCGTGCGTGGCCGTTCCCGGGCTCGTGCGGCTTCCCGTCGAGCGTGACGTCGACAGCCACCCCGTACCCGCCGAAGGAGCCGTACGCACCCTGCGGATATGTCTGAAGGTCCGCCGGGCCGGCCGCCGGGCCGACGACCATCAGCCGGTCGGGCCTGGAGGCGGCGAGCACACCGAGGGCGTCGGCGCACGCGTCCCGGGCGGTGTCGAGTTCCGGGGCGGCACCGGCGGCGACGGCGGGCACGAGCAGAGGCGGACAGGGGCACACGGCCGCGGATACGAGCATGCTGCGCAGACTAGGCCCTGTCCGGGCACGTGGGAGGTCCGCGTACGGGCGTCCCACCAGTCACACCACCGGCGCGTCACACCACCGAGCAGCCGCCCGTCGCGGCGGGCAGCGGCGGCGGGACGCCGATCGACGGCAGACCGAGCAGCACACCGGCGGGCTCGGGCGGTGCCGCGTTGCGCCTCTCCCAGGCGTCACCGGCGCGCGTGCGCCGTATCCGCGTCGTCGGCCCCTCGGCGAGCAGGTGGTGCGGAGCCGCGTACGTGATGTCGACGGTCACCACGTCGCCCGGACGCGCCTCCTGGTCGGGCGCGGTGAAATGCACCAGCCTGCTGTCCGGCGCGCGGCCGGAGAGCCGGCGGGTGGCGCCGTCCTTGCGGCCCTCGCCTTCGGCGACCATGACCTCGAGGGTGCGGCCCACCTGCGTCTTGTTCTCGTCCCAGGAGATCTCCTCCTGAAGGGCGACGAGGCGCAGGTAGCGCTCCTGCACGACCTCTTTGGGAATCTGCCCGTCCATGTCGGCGGCGGGCGTGCCGGGGCGCTTGGAGTACTGGAAGGTGAAGGCGTTCGCGAAGCGCGCCTGGCGCACCGTGTGCATCGTCTGCTGGAAGTCCTCCTCGGTCTCGCCGGGGAAGCCCACGATGATGTCGGTGGAGATGGCGGCGTGCGGGATGGCCGCGCGCACCTTGTCGATGATGCCGAGGAATCGCTCCTGCCGGTAGGAGCGGCGCATCGCCTTCAGGACGGTGTCCGAGCCGGACTGCAGGGGCATGTGGAGCTGCGGCATGACGTTGGGCGTCTCGGCCATCGCGGCGATGACGTCGTCGGTGAAGTCGCGCGGGTGCGGCGAGGTGAAGCGGACGCGCTCCAGGCCCTCGATCGTCCCGCAGGCCCGCAGAAGCTTGGAGAACGCTTCGCGGTCGCCGATGTCGGAACCGTACGCGTTGACGTTCTGGCCGAGGAGCGTGATCTCCGAGACGCCCTCGGCGACCAGCGCTTCGACCTCGGCGAGGACGTCGCCGGGGCGGCGGTCCTTCTCCTTGCCGCGCAGGGCGGGGACGATGCAGAAGGTGCAGGTGTTGTTGCATCCCACGGAGATGGACACCCACGCGGCGTAGGCGGACTCGCGGCGGGTCGGCAGCGTGGACGGGAACGCCTCCAGCGACTCGGCGATCTCGACCTGTGCCTCTTCCTGTACGCGGGCCCGCTCCAGCAGTACGGGGAGCTTGCCGATGTTGTGCGTACCGAAGACGACGTCGACCCAGGGCGCCCTCTTGACGATGGTGTCGCGGTCCTTCTGGGCGAGGCAGCCGCCGACGGCGATCTGCATGCCGGGGCGCCGGGTCTTCATCGGGGCCAGCCGGCCGAGGTTGCCGTACAGCTTGTTGTCGGCGTTCTCGCGTACGGCGCAGGTGTTGAAGACGACGACGTCGGCGTCGCCGTCGGCCCCTTCGGGGGCCCGGACATAGCCCGCGTCCTCCAGCAGACCGGACAATCGTTCGGAGTCGTGGACATTCATCTGGCACCCGTAGGTGCGCACCTCGTAGGTCCGGTCAACGCCCACTTGGTCCACCGCTCCGGCCCGGTCACTGCTACTGGTCACCCGTCCAGGGTAAGGGGGTGCCCGAGATGGCTCCGCCAGTGGCGCCGTGAGGCCGACAAATCCCCTGTGCCTCTGGAGTATCGCGCTCGGCGTTTCGGACAGCGCCGGGCGGTGGGCGGACCCGCGCGCGCCAAGGCCGGGCACGTTCCGCGCCCCGCGCCCACCGCGTTCCGTCGGAATTCACTCCGGCTCAAACACGTGTGTTCGATACGGCGGCGCCCGTCGTTGACCCGGGCGACAGCGAGACGAACGCGACGAACGCGCAGGGGGAGAGCAGTTGACCTCGACAGACGCCCGGAACACGCGATCCGTGACACCGCCGCCAACGCCACCACCACCGCCGCCTGCCGAGATCACCTACACGGGCGAGTACTCCGTGAATCCGCTCGGCGCGGTCTCCTTCCGCGCGCTCTGCACCCAGCTCCCCTCGGTCCTGCGGCGCATCGCCGCGATGTCCTGGGCCATGGACCGGGGGGCCGTTCTGCTGCTCCTGGTATGCCAGTTGCTGGCGGGGGCGTCGGCAGCCGTCCTGCTGACCGCGACGGCCAGGGCCATGGGCCCCGTCCTGGGCGGCGGTGACGTCACCGACCGGCTGCGGCA
This sequence comes from Streptomyces sp. NBC_01506, assembly GCF_045040295.1. NCBI lineage: Bacteria > Bacillati > Actinomycetota > Actinomycetes > Kitasatosporales > Streptomycetaceae > Streptomyces > Streptomyces sp. NBC_01506. Next base: position 2,218,447 of record NZ_CP109422.1, read on the forward strand.
GGCCCTGCCGGCCCTGATTGTCGTGGCCGGCGCGACGGCCCTGGCCCGCGGTGCGAGCGCCGTGGGCACCTACGCGGGGCGACGTCTGACGCCCCGGCTCACGACCGCGACGGACACCGCCCTGGTCGAGGCGGTCTGCCGGGTCGAAGCGGCGGCGTACGCCGTGGACGGGTTCGCCGACCGGCAGGAGGCGGCTGAGATGGGGGTGGCGCGTACGCATGTGATGGTCACCGACTCCCAGCGGTTCATGTCGGCCCTCGTCACGATGGTGACCGCCACCGCCGTCCTGTCCCTGTTGAACGTGCTGATGCTGCCGCTGCTGCTCCTCGCGGTGCTCCCGGCCGCCGTCGGGGCGGTGCTCACGGCCCGTGTCGACTACGAGATCCACTACGCGAACATCGCCGACCGCAACGTGCGGGGCATGATGCGCTGGTGGTCCACGACGCCGAAGTACGGCGACGAGGTCCGCGCGAACGGCATGACCGACTATCTGCTGTTCTGGTACCGGTCCCTGTCCGAACGGGTCGACCGGCGCACGCTGGCCGCCGCCCCGCGAACGCTGCGCATCGCGTTGCTGTGCTCGTTGATGGGCGGGGTGTTCCTGGTCGCCACGTGGGCCGCCCTGGCCTGGCTGGCGGTGACGGGCCGGGTCGCGCTCGCCGTCGCCGCCACGGCAGTCGTCGCCGTCCAGACCACGCTGGCCGCGCTGTCGCGGGTGATCGTCAACGGCGCCGCCGTGTTCCACACGAGTCTCTACCTGAGCGATATGCAGGCGTTCCTGGACGACGCCGGGAAGCGGGCGCCCCGGCGCGGTGAGCTGTCCGTGAGCGCTCCGGTGGAGGAGATCCGGTTGGAGGAGGTCACCTACCGGTACCCGGGCAAGGAGAAGCCGGCCGTGGACGCGGTCTCCCTGAGCATGCGGCGGGGGGAGATCCTGGCGATCGTCGGTGTGAACGGCTCCGGCAAGTCGACCCTGACCCGCCTGCTGACCGGGATCTATCTGGCCGACAAGGGCCGGGTGCTGTGGAACGGTGCGGACCTGGCCTCTGTGGACCGGGCCACCGTGTGGCGGTGCACAGGGCTGGTGCCGCAGATCTTCGCGCAGTGGCCGCTGCGGGTGCGCGAGAACGTGACCTTGGGCCAGCCCCGGACCCCCGACGACGGGCCGGTGTGGGAGGCGGTCGACGCCGTCGGCATGCGGGAGGCCGTCGAGGACCTGTCGTACGGTCTCGACACCCTCCTCGCGAGGGAGGTGTTCGGCGGTACGGAGCTGTCCGGTGGGCAGTGGCAGCGCCTGGCCTGTTCCAGGGCCCTGTACCGGCGCCCGTCGCTGCTGATCCTGGACGAGCCGACCTCGCAGATGGATCCGCGCGGCGAGCACCAGATCTTCGAGGAGATCAAGGCGATCGCCCGGGACCGCATCACCATCGTCGTGACGCACCGTCTGGAGAATACGAAGGTCGCCGATCACATCGTGGTGATGGAGGAGGGCCGCATCACCGAACAGGGCCGTTACGACGACCTCGTCCACGCGGGCGGCACCTTCGCCGAACTGCTCGCCCTCTCGCAGGACCGCTGACCGCCTGCCGGGGATCGACAAGCATCCTTGACCCGATTGACCCATCAATTCGCTCGCCGAATGCCCCCTGCGCGCGGTCAACCGCGCGCCTAGATTGGTCTGCATGAACGACATGACGAACCCCGTGAACCCCACCCACCAGCCGCTTCTCACCCGTGGCGGCACCGCCGAGGCCCTTGCCGACGCCCCTGGCAGCGTGATCACGCTGTTCGCCGACTCGGACACGACGGGCGGGGCGCTCACGGTCAACACCGCGCGCTTCGAGAAGGGTGCGGCGGGGGCGCCCGTGCACTTCCACACCCGGGCCACCGAGTTCTTCTTCGTCGTCGACGGCACGCTCCAGGTGCTGGTCGGCGAGGAGGTACTGACCCTGGAGAAGGGCGACTTCCTCGCCGTACCGCCGCGCACGCCGCACGCTTTCGCGCCCGCCCCGGACGCGACGGCCGAGGTCCTGGTCGGCTTCACTCCGGGGATGGACCGGTTCGACTACTACCGGCTGCTCGGCCGTGTCCATGACGGCGAGGCGACCGTGCAGGACATCAAGGACTCCTCGCAGAAGTACGACAACCACTACGCGCGCAGCCAGGCGTGGGAGGAGCGCGTCTGACGGGTGTTCCGGAGGCGACGGTGCCCGCCCGGATCAAGTCAGCCGGGCCCGGGGTGGTTTGACCGAAGGTGTCACGGGTAAGGGCTCTGGGCTGCGCCCGGCGCCGGGCCTGGGGAGGTCTGAGGCGCTGGTCAACCCGGTCCCCGGATCTGCGAAGGACGTGGGACCGGGGCGCAGTCCTCCCGCAGCGGGACCATCCGGCGGCCGAGCCGGTGGCGCGGAACCGTTGTTCCAGGCCATCTCCCGTTGCCACCGTCGCGACAGACGCGAAGAGGCAGCCGCAGGGCGCGTTCTCGTACAGATTCTCGGCACCGTCCTCCCGCATCGCGGAGGGCGGGGCCTGGCCAGTACGGCGTGTGAGCTGGCAGGATCACCGCATGTTCCCCCTTCCGCCCCGTATGAGCCGGCGCTCCGCCTTCGTAGGAGGCGTGGCCGCCCTGGTGGTGGCCGGGCTGCTCGTGTGGTGGCTGGTGCCGCTCGGGGAGAAGACACCGAGCGGATCCGTGAAGTTCAGTACGGGCGTCACCAGCGGGGTCTACCAGCGTTACGGGGACCTCCTCAAGGAGGATCTGGCCAAGGATCTGCCCAACGTGTCCATAGGGCTGCTGACCAGCGAGGGGTCGCAGGAGAACATCTCGCGCGTGGCCACCGGGAAGGCCGACTTCACCATCGCCACGGCCGACGCCGTCGCCAAGTACCAGCGGGACGACGGGCCGGGCGCCGAGCGGCTGCGCGGCTGCGCACGGCTCTACGACGACTACGTGCAGTTGATCGCCGCGAAGGACTCGGACATCAAGTCCGCGCGGGATCTGCGCGGCAAGCGTGTGGGTGTGGGCCAGGAGGGTTCGGGGGTGCGGCTGATCGCCGACCGGCTGCTGGCCGCCGCCGGGCTGCATCCCACGAAGGACGTCACGGCGGTCTCGGCGGGCATCGACACCATGCCCGGCCTTCTTGAGTCGAGCGACCTCGACGCTTTCTTCTGGTCCGGCGGGCTGCCCACCGCCTCCATCCAGCAGTTGTCGGAGCGCTTCGACATACGGCTGGTACCTCTCGACGACGCCCTCGTGAAGAAGTTGCACGAGACGGCCCGGGTGGCCACCCGTTACTACCGCTCCGCGGTGATGCCGGCCGACGCGTACAAGGAGGCGCAGGACGGTACGGCGGTGCCGACGGTGGCCGTGGCGAATCTGCTGGTCACCACGGACCGGATCGACGCCGAACTGACCGAGGGATTCACCCGTACCGTGATCAACAGCCGCGACCGGATCGGCAAGCAGGTCCACCCGGCGCAGCTCGTGGATCTGCGGACGGCGATCTACACCGACCCGCTGCGACTGCACGACGGCGCGCTGCGCTACTACCGGTCGGTCAAGCCGTAGCGGCGTCGTACCGCGGCCGGCGGCGCGAGCCGTGAGCGGGAGCCGTACGACGTGGTTTCCGTTCCGACGTACCTTCCGTAAGGAGACGGTGTCCGCGAGCCGCCCTCAAGAAGAGGCGGGCGACGACCTCGGGACCGTGAGCGTCACACGCAGCCCGCGCGGTTCACCGTGTTCGTACGCGATCGTCCCGCCGCCCGCCGCGAGCAGCGCCCGCGAGATGGACAGGCCGAGCCCCGATCCCTTGACGTTCTGGTGGCGGTTGCTGCGCCAGAAACGGTCGCCGATCCGGTCAAGTTCGTCGTCGGACAGTCCGGGCCCGCCGTCGGTGACGGTGATGGTGGTGCGGTCGCTGCCGCCGCGCGTGACCCGCACGTCCACGTCCCCGCCCTCCGGCGTGAACTTCAGGGCGTTGTCCACGACCGCGTCGAGCGCGCTGGAGAGCGCGACGGGGTCCGCCCAGCCCGTGAGGGCGCCGGTGCTCCCGGTCAGCCGGACGCCCTTCTCGTCGGCGTACGCCCGCCACGCGGCGACGCGCTCGGACACCAGCGCCCCGACGTCGGTGAGCCGCAGATCGGCGGCGGCGTGTTCGGCCAGCGCCAGGTCCAGCAGATCGTCGAGCACCTGCCCCAGTCGCTTGCCCTCCGTACGGACGGAGGCGATCTCCTCGTTCCCGGCGGGCAGTTCGAGGGCGAGCAGCTCGATCCTCAGTAGCAGGGCGGCGAGCGGGTTACGCAGTTGGTGGGAGGCGTCGGCGACGAAGGCACGCTGCTGTTCGAGGACGTCTTCGACGTTGTCGGCCATCTCGTTGAAGGAGTGGGCGAGCCGTCTGAGTTCCGGTGGTCCCCCGGCGGCGGCGACGCGCGATTTCATCCGGCCGGTGGCGATGCCGTGCGTGGCGGCGTCCAGGACGCGCACCGGGCGCAGCACCCAGCCCGTCAGTCGGATCGCCGCCCCCACGGCGAGCAGCATGGCGGCGGCCTCGCCCGCGCCGATGTACAGCCAGCCTTCGAGGATCCGCGAACGCATCCGCCCGGTGGGCGAATCGGTCACCACGACGGCGACGACGTCCCCGTCGCGTACGACCGGCGACGCGACGATCAGCCGCCCGTGCCCCTGCCAGGGCCAGACCTGCTGGGGATCGTCGCTGCGTCGCCCCAGAAGGGCCTCCTGGAAGGCCAGGCGCCCCTCTCCCGACCGGGGCACCGTCCAGTCCTCCGGGGCCCGGGCCATGGCCTGTCCGTCGCGGTAGAACACGCCCGCCCGGATGCCGTACACGTCGTGGTAGCGCTTGAGTTCCTCCTCCAGCATGGATCCGCGCTCGCCGGATCCGGTGCCCGCGCCGGTGCCCGCGGCCTGCGTGTCGCCCTCGCTGACGAATTGGGCGAGCGCGGCGACGCGCGCCGTGTCGTCGATCCGGTCGACGACCACGTCCTGCTGCTGGGCGGCGGCGAGACTCACGGCGAGCGGAAAGCCGAGCGCGAGGAGTACGCCCGCCATGAGGACGATGAGCAGCGGTAGCAGTCGGGTACGCACCGGGTACTACGGCCCTTGGTGAGCGGTGGGGGCGACGAGCCGGTAGCCGACGCCGCGCACGGTCTCGATCAGCGCCGGCATTCGGAGTTTGGAACGCAGGGACGCCACATGCACTTCGAGGGTGCGGCCGGTCCCCTCCCAACTGGTGCGCCATACCTCGCTGATGATCTGTTCCCGGCGGAAGACGACGCCCGGTCGCTGCGCGAGCAGCGCGAGCAGGTCGAACTCCTTGCGGGTCAGTTGGATCGCGGCGCCGTCCACGGTGACGCGGCGGGTGGACAGTTGGATGGTGACCGGTCCGAGCCGCAGGAAGTCCCCGCCGCCCGGTCCGGCCTCCTCGCCGCCCACGCTGCGCCGGCTGACGGCGTGGATACGGGCCAGCAACTCCCCGGTGTCGTACGGCTTGGTCACGTAGTCGTCCGCGCCGAGGTTCAGCCCGTGGATACGGGAGCGGACGTCGGCGCGCGCCGTCACCATGATCACCGGCGTCGAGCAGAGTTTGCGGATCTTGCCGCAGACCGCGTAACCGTCCTGGTCGGGCAGTCCGAGGTCGAGGAGTACGACTCCGTAAGGAGATTTGGTCCCGTCGGTCACCGGGAGCAGGGCCTGCAGAGCCTCTTCGCCGCTGCGCGCGTGCGTGACGGCGAATCCGTGTCTGGTCAGTACCGCGGCGAGGGCCGCGGCGACATGATCGTCGTCCTCGACGAGCAGCAGCTTCATGGCCCTCCTTCGTGGTGCGGCGGTCACAGTACGTACCAGGGCATCCACGCCCATCGCTGCCGCACCAGTCAAGTCACTTCCCGTTAAGGGACAGTTTCCGTTACCCACCCGGTACGCCGAACCGGCCCTCTTCACACCCAGTGTCCGGTTGCGGCCGGATCGTTATGCTCAATTTCCCCTCAGATGTAATGACGCTGGTCGCAGTGCGTGACTAAGGTCCTCCCAACCGAGGAGGACGGAGCAAGAAGCCGATGAGCGGAGTTTCAGTGACCAAGGACACCGAGGACGCCAGGCCGGCGTCGGGCGACCTGGTTGTGCTGAGCAACGTCAACAAGCACTTCGGCGCGCTGCATGTGCTCCAGGACATCGATCTGACCATCGCCCGTGGCGAGGTCGTCGTCGTGATCGGGCCCTCCGGGTCCGGCAAGTCCACACTGTGCCGCGCCATCAACCGTCTGGAGCCGATCGACTCCGGCAGCATTTCGCTCGACGGGAAGCCGCTGCCCGCCGAGGGCAAGGAGCTGGCCCGACTGCGCGCCGACGTCGGCATGGTCTTCCAGTCCTTCAACCTCTTCGCGCACAAGACGGTCCTGGAGAACGTCACTCTGGGACAGACCAAGGTCCGCAAGAAGGACAAGCGGGCCGCGGACGAGTTCGCCCGGACCCTGCTCGACCGCGTCGGTGTGGCCAACCAGGCGGACAAGTACCCCGCACAGCTCTCCGGTGGCCAGCAGCAGCGCGTCGCGATCGCCCGCGCGCTGGCCATGGAGCCCAAGGTCATGCTCTTCGACGAGCCGACCTCGGCGCTCGACCCGGAGATGATCAACGAGGTGCTCGAAGTCATGCAGCAGCTCGCCCGTGACGGAATGACCATGGTCGTAGTGACCCACGAGATGGGCTTCGCGCGGTCCGCCGCGAATCGGGTCGTCTTCATGGCGGACGGCCAGATCGTCGAAGAGGCGACGCCGGAGCAGTTCTTCACCAACCCTCGCAGCGACCGGGCCAAGGACTTCCTGTCGAAGATCCTGCACCACTGAGCTGCCCGCAACTTTCGAGACAACGAAGGATGTTGACCATGAATCTCCGTAAAGCAAGCGCTGCCGCCGCCGCCGTACTGGCCCTCTCCCTGACCGCGACCGCCTGCGGCTCCGACGACAGCGACTCGTCGAGCGAGGGCGACAGCGGTGGCAAGAAGATCACCGTCGGTATCAAGTTCGACCAGCCCGGTATCGGTCTGAAGACACCTGACGGCTCCTTCACGGGCTTCGACGTCGACGTCGCGACGTACGTCGCGAAGGAGCTCGGCTACGAGGCGAAGGACATCGAGTGGAAGGAGACCCCGAGCGCCGACCGTGAGACCGCGCTCGAGCGCGGCGACGTGAAGTTCATCGCGGCCTCCTACTCGATCAACGACGAGCGCAAGGAGAAGGTCGACTTCGCCGGCCCGTATCTGCTCGCCCACCAGGATCTGCTCATCCGCGCGGACGACAACATCGCCAAGGGCGCGGACCTCAACGGCAAGAAGCTCTGTTCCGTGACGGGCTCCACGTCCGCGCAGAACGTGAAGGACGACTTCGCGCCGGACGCCCAACTGAAGCAGCTCCCCACGTACTCGGAGTGCATCGACGGACTCGCCAGCGGCGCCGTCGACGCGCTGACGACGGACGACTCGATCCTCGCCGGTTACGCCTCGCAGGACCAGAACAAGGGCAAGTTCAAGCTCGCCGGTCTCAGCCTGAGCAACGAGAACTACGGCATCGGTGTCAAGAAGGGCGACACCAAGCTCGTCGACGACATCAACGCCGCCCTGGAGAAGATGGTCTCGGACGGCGCCTGGGACAAGGCCGTGACGGACAACTTCGGTCCGGCCGAGTACAAGAACGAGCCCGCCCCGAAGATCGGCAACATCGTTAGCTGAATCGGCACTTGGCCGGCTTGGCCGACGTGTTCAACTCATTCGGCTCGTTCGGCGCAGATGTGGCGCGCCGCCCCGTGAGGGTGGCGCGCCACGCCATCAACAAACGCGAGAGCGCGGGAGATCGTGTTCGACTTTCTTGAAGGTTACGACCTGCTAGGGGCGTTCTGGGTAACGGTGCAGCTCGCCGTCTTCTCCGGAATCGGCTCCCTCGTCCTGGGCACCATACTTGCCGCGATGCGGGTGAGCCCGGTTCCGCTGATGCGCGGTTTCGGCACGGTCTACGTCAACGTGGTCCGCAACATTCCCCTCACCCTCATCATCCTCTTCGCCTCCCTCGGTCTCGCCGACGTCTTCGGTATCACTCTGGGGGCGGCCGACGACTTCGACGCCCTGAGTTTCCGGCTGGCCATCCTCGGACTGACCGCCTACACGGCCGCGTTCGTCTGCGAGGCCATCCGGTCCGGCATCAACACGGTGCCCGTAGGGCAGGCGGAGGCGGCTCGGGCCATCGGCCTGAACTTCACCCAGGTCCTGTCCCTCATAGTCCTTCCCCAGGCGTTCCGCTCCGTCATCGGGCCCCTCACCAATGTGCTGATCGCCCTGACGAAGAACACGACGGTGGCCGCGGCCATCGGCGTGGCCGAAGCGGCCCTGCTGATGAAGGAGATGATCGAGAACGAGTCGCAACTCATCCTGATCTCGGCGATCTTCGCCTTCGGGTTCGTGGTCCTGACACTGCCGACCGGTCTCATCCTCGGCTGGGTCGCCAAGCGTGTGGCGGTGAAGCGATGACTTCCGTTCTGTACGACGCGCCGGGTCCCGGCGCCAAGCGGCGCAACATCGTCTACTCGGCGCTGTTCCTGGTGGTCCTGGCCCTGGGCGTGTGGTGGGTCTACTCCGCCATGTCGGACAAGGGACAGTTGGAGTGGGCGAAGTGGGAGCCGTTCACCGAGTCCCAGGCGTGGACGACGTATCTGCTGCCGGGCCTCGTCAACACCCTCAAGGCGGCGGGGCTCGCGCTGGTCATCGCGCTGCCGCTCGGAGCCCTCTTCGGTATCGCGCGGCTCTCCGACCACCGGTGGGTCAGGATCCCGGCCGGTGTGGTCGTCGAGTTCTTCCGCGCCATCCCCGTGCTGATCCTGATGGTGTTCGCGAACCAGCTCTACGCGGAGTACACCGACATCAGTACGGAGATGCGTCCGCTGTACGCGGTCGTCACCGGCCTCGTGCTGTACAACGCGTCCGTCCTGGCCGAGGTCGTGCGCGCGGGCATCCTGTCCCTGCCCAAGGGGCAGACGGAGGCCGCCAAGGCGATCGGTCTGCGCAAGGGCCAGACGATGCGCACCATCCTGCTGCCGCAGTCGGTGACCGCGATGCTGCCCGCGCTGGTGAGCCAGCTCGTCGTCATCGTGAAGGACACCGCGCTCGGTGGTGCGCTGCTCAGCTTCACCGAGCTGCTCAGCGCCAGGAAGACGCTCGCCGCGAACTACGTGAACGTCATCCCGAGCTTCATCGTCGTCGCGGTGATCTTCATCCTGCTGAACCTTCTGCTCACGACGTTCGCGTCCTGGCTGGAGAAGCGGCTGCGCCGCGCGAAGAGGAGCACCGGGGCCGTGCTGACGGGCGCGGCCATGGACGATCTGAGTGCCGCCGGTACGCCGGCGGGGCTGGGCCCGGTGAGTAAGAGGGATCACGCGACCGGCGCCGAGGGTGGTGGCGGGGGCTAGTACAGACGGCCTCGCGGACGGGGCCCGTCGACCCGAGGGGGCAGCGGCGCGCGGCGTCGCTGCCCCCGTCACTTGACGCAAGCACCCGCAGTAGGTTGCATACGTTCTGTGATCGCTCTGCGGCTTCCAACCGCCAATCGCCACCTGACCGTACGGGCCGGAGAGGTCGCGCCGTGGACCCGGTGATCGTCGTCGGCGCGGGCCCCGTGGGGCTCGCGCTCTCCCTCTGCCTCGCCACCCAGGGCGTTCCCGTCGTCGTGCTGGACGAGGGGGCGGGCAGCGACGATCCGCGCCCGGCCCGTACGGCGGTTCTGCGGCCCGACACCGCCGCTCTGATGGCGCGCCTCGGCTGCTCCACACTCCGTGACGAAGGGGCCCGGTGGGTCGGTTGGCGACAACTGCGACGCAAGCAGCAGATGAGGCAGTTGCCGCTCGGTGATACCGACGGGTCCGGTGGTGCGGGTATGGCGGGTATGGCGGGTGGGACCGGTAGCGCGGGAGACGCCGTCGCTGACGCGGAACGTGACGGTGCGGTGTTCGCTTCGCCTTTACACCTCCCGCAGCATGCCCTCACACGCGGCCTCAGGGACGCCGCCGTCCGCCACGACCTGGTGCGGCTGGTGACGGGCAGCCGACTCGACTCGCTGGAGCAGGACGCCCGCGGCGTCACGGTGCACACGCGCGGCCCCGGCGCGACCTGGTGGCGCGGGAGCCATGTGGTGGGCTGCGACGGCGCCAGGTCCACCGTCCGCAAGCTCCTGGGCGTCCGTTTCCCGGGGCGCACGGCGGTGGAACGGCACGCGGTCGCCGCGCTCCGCGTCGAACTGCCGTGGCCCGGTGAGGCCGTGCTGCACCGTCAGCCGCCGTGGCGGGGCGGCGGCCAGGAGGTGTCCGCGAGGCCGCTCACGGACGGCGTGTGGCGGCTGGACTGGCTGCTGCCCGCCCGGGGCGAGCTGGTCACTCCGGAGGCGCTGGTGGCGCGGGTACGGGACACCCTGGCCGGGTGGTGCGGCGAGACGCCGCCGTACGACCTGCTCGACACCGGCGTGTACACGCTGCACCACCGGCTCGCCCGGCGCTGGCGCGTCGGCCGGGCCTTCCTCGCCGGGGACGCCGCGCATCTGCTGGGCGCCCTGGGCACACAGGGCCTCGACGAGGGGCTGCGGGACGCCGACAACCTGGGCTGGAAGCTCGCGCACGCCTGGCACCACGGGGCGTCCGAGACGCTGCTCGACAGTTATCAGGCGGAACGCCGTACCGCCGTCGCCGCGCGGCTGCGCGCGGCCGACCAGTCGCTGACGATACTTCGGGGCGGCGGAGGGCTGCGTACGTACCTTCCGGGCACCGCGCGCGGCCATGACACCCTGCTCGCCGACGGGCATCTGGGGCACGGGCCGCTGGGCGCGCCCCCCGCGTACCCGCACTCCCCTCTCGCGCCTCCGTACGCCGAGGCGCACGCGACGGTCGACACCCGGACGGGGGCGCCCGTCGACAACGTGCTCGTGACGGCGCCCGACGGTATGACGGTGCGGCTGCGGGACCGGCTCGGCAGGGGCAGGTGGCTGGTGGTGCTGGTCGCGCCGGGGACGGGCGTGTGGGACCGGCGGCACTGGCTGACCGCGGGGGTGATGCCGCGTCTCGCCGAGGCCGTGGCGGCCCTGCCGGCTCCGGCCGAACTGCTGGTCACCGAGAGCTATCCGGGGGCGTCGGCGCACTCGGTGCTGTACGTACGGCCCGACGGGCACCTTGTCGCGGCCTTCGGAGGGGTACGGCCCGAGGAGTTGTACGCGGCGGCCGACGCCGCGCGCGGGGGTGCGCCCGAGGCGTCTGCCGCGCCGGATCACTCCGACCGCGCGGACCGGACCGCGAACATCAATTGACCGTCGTCGCGATCACATGGTGTACTCCGGAACGTGACTGACACCGATGTGCGCCTGTGGCGGAGGGTCCATATGGACCTGGTCCGCTACGCGGGCTGTGTGTGTCGTCCGTCCTGCTGAATTCGCCCCCTTCTCGTAGCGCTCGTCGTGTCGGTACATGACGGCGCGCCCCCGCGAACTTCCAGGACGGTCCTCATGTCGCCTTCCCTCGACACCCCCGCGCCCACCGCTTCGGCGCCAACCTCCGTTGCGGCCAAGGCTGTTGCCTCCCAGGCGGTTGCGCCCGCCGCCTCCGTCACACCGGTCGCCGCGGCGCCGGCGTCCGCCGGTGTTCCGACGCAGGCCGAGCTGCTCGACTTCGTCCGGCGTACGGCGAACGACGCCGCGCTCGTCGCCACGCTCCCCCTCGATCCCGAGGGGCGTACCTGGATCCGGCTCGACGGCCCGGCCGGCAGCGAGGCGTGGGTCATCGGCTGGCCGCCCGGCACCGGGACCGGCTGGCACGACCACGGCGGCTCGTACGGCGCCTTCGCCACGGCGGAGGGCGCGCTCCAGGAGGACTCGCTGGCCGCCAGGCTGCCCACCGAGGGCTGGAAGACTCTGGAGCTGGCCGAAGGGGTCGACCGGGAGCGGAAGTTGACGAAGGGCACCGCCAGGGCCTTCGGCAGCCACCATGTGCACGAGGTGCGCAACGAGTCGGACTCGGAGCACGCCGTGTCGGTGCACGCCTACTACCCGCCGCTGCCGCTGATGCGCCGCTACAGCCGCACGGGCGCGGTGCTCCGCCTCGAACAGGTGGAGCGCCCGCAGGAGTGGCAGTGAGCGACGCGCGGATCGAGCGGACGGAGCCCGTGCCGCCCGTCGCACCTGTGGCACCTGTGGCACCTGTGGGGATTGACGAACTGCTCGACCGGGTCCGTGCGGGACTCGACCGGATCGAACCGCGGAAGGCTTTCGCCGCGGCGCAGGACGGGGCGCTGCTGGTCGACATCCGGTACGCGGAACTGCGGGACCGCGACGGACTGATCCCCGGTGCCCTGGTGGTCGAGCGCAACGAGCTGGAGTGGCGCCTCGACCCGTGGGGCAGCCATCGGGCGGCGGAGGCCACGAGCCACGATCTGCTCGTCGTGGTGATCTGCAACGAGGGCTACGCGTCGAGTCTCGCGGCAGCCTCGCTGAGGCAGTTGGGGCTGCACAGCGCGACGGACCTCGTCGGCGGCTTCCAGGCGTGGAGGGCCGAAGGACTGCCAGTGTCGTACTGACCCGTTCAGCCGGGCAGACGGTGCGTCACGGCTGCTGCCGTTCGGCGGCTCGGCCCGATGCCCGGCCACCCCGCGCGGGCCGGATTTCGTGCGTCGTTCCTTCGCCCGCCTCGGGCTCCCGGCTCACCGGGATCTCAGTAGATGCCTTCGTCCAGCCCCTCCGTGTCCTCGCCCTCCGCCTCCAGCGCCTGCTTGACCACCCGCAGGGCCACCCCCTGCGGGTATCCCTTGCGGGCCAGCATGCCCGCGAGCCTGCGCACCCGTCTGTCGCGCTCCATGCCCCGGGTGGAGCGGAGCTTGCGGGCGACCAACTCCCGTGCGGTCGCCTCCTCCTGGTCGGAGTCGAGCTGCCCGACCGCCTCGTCGATCAGGTCGGAGTCCACCCCCTTGGTGCGCAGTTCACGCGCCAGCGCGCGCCGGGAAAGGCCCCGGCCGTGGTGCCGGGACTCCACCCACGCGTCGGCGAACGCGGCGTCGTTGATCAGTCCCACTTCTTCGAAGCGGGAGAGGACTTCCGCCGCGACGTCCTCGGGGATGTCGCGCTTGTCCAACGCGTCCGCCAGTTGTTTCCGGGTGCGGGGAGTCCCGGTGAGCAGGCGCAGACAGATTGCCCGCGCCCGCTCAGCCGGGTCCTGGGGCGGCAACTCCTTCTCGGCCCTCGACGAGTCGGGGCTGCCGCCCTGCCGTTCAGTTCGCCGCCTCTTCGCGTAAGGCACGGCGCCGAACTAGCTCTTTGCCGCCGCCGCCTTGGCCGACTTGGCCTTGGTGGCAGGAGCCGGCACCGTCTTGGCCGTGTCGTCGGCCGGGGCACCGGTCGTGACAGCGGCACCGGCCGCGTCCACCGAGGGCTCGGCGGCGGGGTCCTCCGGCTTCACACCGATCCCCAGCTTCACCAGGATCTTCTTCTCGATCTCGTCGGCGAGATCGGGATTGTCCTTGAGGAAGTTGCGGGCGTTCTCCTTGCCCTGGCCGAGCTGGTCGCCCTCGTACGTGTACCAGGCACCGGCCTTGCGGACGAAGCCCTCCTCCACACCCATGTCGATCAGACCACCCTCGCGGCTGATCCCCTGGCCGTAGAGGATGTCGAACTCGGCCTGCTTGAAGGGCGGCGCGACCTTGTTCTTGACGACCTTGACGCGGGTGCGGTTGCCGACCGCGTCGGTGCCGTCCTTCAGCGTCTCGATACGGCGGATGTCGAGCCGCACCGAGGCGTAGAACTTGAGCGCGCGGCCACCGGTCGTGGTCTCCGGCGAGCCGAACATCACGCCGATCTTCTCGCGGAGCTGGTTGATGAAGATGGCCGTGGTCTTGGACTGGTTGAGCGCACTGGTGATCTTGCGGAGCGCCTGGCTCATCAGCCGCGCCTGAAGACCCACGTGCGAGTCGCCCATCTCGCCCTCGATCTCCGCGCGCGGCACCAGGGCCGCGACGGAGTCGATGACGATGAGGTCGAGTGCCCCGGAGCGGACCAGCATGTCCACGATTTCCAGGGCCTGTTCGCCGTTGTCCGGCTGGGACAGCAGTAGATTGTCGATGTCGACGCCGAGCTTCTGCGCGTACTCCGGGTCGAGCGCGTGCTCGGCGTCCACGAAGGCCACCGTGCCGCCCGCCTTCTGGGCGTTCGCCACCGCGTGCAGCGTCAGCGTCGTCTTGCCGGAGGACTCCGGTCCGTACACCTCCACCACACGGCCGCGCGGGAGACCACCGACGCCGAGCGCGACGTCGAGCGCGGTCGACCCGGTGTGGATGACCTCGATGGGCTCGTTCGGCCGCTCGCCGAGGCGCATCACCGCGCCCTTGCCGAATTGCCGTTCAATTTGGGCGAGAGCGGCGTCCAGCGCCTTCTCGCGGTCGGATCCTGCCATGGGTTCCACCCGATTTGCTTGTGTTGATCGCTTCACATCGAAGACGCTATCCCCTGCCACTGACAATGGGCCTCGACGTCCTCCCGGCCTGTGGAAAACTCCGGGCTCCGGCACCTCGCACCAACCGGCCCCGAACCCATGAGAACGCTTGTTCGATTTTGGTGTCAAGCGCGACCCGCGGGCATGTCGAACCTCCGAGACCGGTTGCCGCCCTCCACCGGGTGACCACTCCCGCGCCCGGCGGAACTCATCGGGCGGGCCAGGCTACTCGCGCGTTCCCGCCGGCTCGACCGGCCTCGTGCGCAGGGCCGTCAGCGCGGGTACGACGGCGGCCACCACCGCCAGCACGGCGCTCGCCGCCACCATCGCCCCCAGGCTCGCCCAGGGCACGACCAGAGGCGACCGCACGGACAGCAGCGCGAGCGCGCCTCGCACCCCCAGGAGATTCAGCCCGGCCACGGCGGCACCGAGAAGAGAGCCCACGGCCACGACCACCAGGGCCTCGGCCGCGACCAGACGGAGCACCTGCGGCTTGGTCGCCCCGGTCAGCCGGAGCACCGCCAGATCGCCCACCCGGTCGGACGTCGCCATGACCAGGGTGTTCGCCAGCGCGATCCCCGTGTACAGCAGGGCGATCCCCAGGATCAGCAGCAGCCCCAGACGGGTGCTCTCGCTGGAACGGGGATGGCTCCGCTCCAGCCAGGTGTCCTTCGTCAGGACGGTCGTCCGCGTCGCCCGCCCCGCCTCGCGCAGTGCGGTGTCGACGGCGGCGGCGTCCGCGCCGGCACGCAGTTTGACGTCGACGCGGTCGACCGTGGCGCCGGGGGCGTTGCGCGGGGTCACATACACCCCGTTGCTCCCGGTGCCGGTCCGGAGCACCGCCACGATCCGCAGCGTCACCTCGCGGCCGTCGCCCAGCCAGACCCTGACCCGCTGCCCGACCGTCCGCGTCTGCCACTCCTCGTTGACGACGATGCCGCCGTCGTCGAGATCGGCCACCCGCCCGGACGCCACGGGCAGCCGGGACACCGCCGCGAGAGCGGCCGGGTCCACGGCTCTGGCCTCGGACCTGACGAGGGCGACGCCCTCCTCGAGCACGGTCACGGCGGTGGAGCGCGACGCGCTCACGTCCGTACCGGGGATGCTGCGCGCCCGTGCCACGAACGGGGCGGGCAGCGCGCCCTCCTCACCCGGCGCCGTCACCACGTAGTCGGCGTTCGTCTGCGTCGCGGCCTCGGTGGCCTTGGCCCCGTTGATCGTCGCCGTCGTACCGAGGAGCGAGGCGGCGAGCGCGACGGTGATCAGTACGGGAGCGGCGACGGCCGCCGTACGGCGCACCCCGGTGGCCGCGTTCTCCCGCGCCAGCAGGCCGGTGGCGCCCGGCAGCCGGGCGGGCAGCCAGGTGACGAGCCTGACCAGCGGTGGTACGAGCACCGGCGCGTACAGGGCGAAGCCGACGATCAGCAGCATCGGCCGGGTGATGTAGGTCTTCCTTTGGAGGGCTTCGCCGGGATCGGTGGCCAGCGACCACACGAGCAGTCCGAGACCTGCCAGCAGAACGAGGGCTCCCAGCACCCAACGGCTCGGGGGCATCGCCCGGCTGTCGACCGCGGCCTCGCGCAGCGCCTCCGTGGGCTTGATCCGTCCGGCCCGCCAGGAGGACGTCAGGACGCCGGCCATCGCCACGCCCAGGCCCGTCCAGAAGGCCGTGTGCAGCGGCCAGGTCTGCTCGCCGATCGCGAACCAGGACGGTGCGATCTTGCTGTCGACCATCCACGCGGCGAGCGGCGGCGCTCCGACGGCGCCGAGCAGGCAGCCGAAGGCCGAGGCCGGTACGGCGACGAGGACCGCCTCGGCGAACACCGTCCGCCGTATCTGTCGCGGCGTGGCGCCCGCCGTACGGAGAAGGCCGAACTCGCGTCTGCGCTGGGCCACGGCGAAGGCGAAGGTCGACGCCACCACGAAGACGGAGACGAAGCAGGTGATGCCCGCCGCCGTACCCAGCAGCGCGTTGACCGAGACCAGGGCCTCGCTGTCGCGGTCCGGGTCCGGATCGGCCGCCCGCCGGTCGTCGCCGGTCAGGACCTCGATCCCGGATCCGGTGCCGGTGGCGGCCGGTCCGTCGCCGACAGGCTCGTCGCCGACGTTCGCCTGGACGGCCTTGCGGACGTCCGAGGCGTCCGCGTGCACCACCAACGCGTCGATACGGGGCGAGAGTTGGGCGGCCTCGGCGTCGGTGAAGAACACGGCGGTCTCGAAGTCCGTCGCGCCCACGGTGCCGACGACGGTGCGGCTGCCGGCCCCGGCCGGGGTGACGACCGTGACCCGGTCGCCGACCTCGACGCCGCCACCCGACCGGGACTGCCCACGGGGCGTCACGGCGACGACGATCTCCCCGGGCGCCGCGGGGGCGCGACCGTCCGTGAGCCGGTACGGCGTGGCCGCCGCGACCGACCACGGATGCCCGACCGCCCCGTCACCCGCGCCGTCCGCGTCCGCACCGTCGTCGCCGGCTCCCTCGGCGCCACCTCCCAAGGAGGCGTACGACACCGGGAACGTCCGGTCCTCGACCGTGCGGCCGAGCCGCGCGAGTTCGTCCGCCAGGCCGTCCGGCACCGCCCGGGGATCGGCGAGCGGCTGCGTACGCTCGCCGATCGGTGTGGAGACCCGCAGGGTGTCGGAGGCCCTGACGACCACCGGGGCCGCGGCGAAGCGCTCCGGCCCCCGGTGCGGGGCCTCGAACGTGGCCGCGAGCGCGAGCCCGGTCGCGGCGATGAGCCCCACCCCGAGGGCGAGCGCGACGAACGACCCGGTGAAGGTGACCCAGCGGGCCCGCATGCCTTGGAGTGTCAGCCTCAGCACGGGGCCACCGCCAGCGCGGTCATCCGCTCGGCGACCCGGTCCGCCGTCGGCGACTCGAGAGCGTCGCGCACCCGGCCGTCCGCCAGGAACAGCACCCGGTCCGCGTACGACGCCGCCATGGGGTCGTGCGTCACCATGATCACCGTCTGTCCTCCGTCGACCATGCCCCGCAGCAACGTCAGCACCTCCCGGCCCGTCCGCGAGTCCAGCGCCCCGGTCGGCTCGTCGCCGAACAGCACGTCGGGGCGGGTGACCAGCGCCCTGGCGAGCGCCACGCGCTGCTGCTGGCCGCCGGAGAGTTCGCTGGGCCGGTGCCCCGCGCGGTCCCGCAGTCCCACCCGCTCCAGCACCTCGAGAACGGCGGCCCGTTTCGGTCTGCGGCCGGCCAGACGCAGCGGGAGCGCGACATTCTGTTCGGCGGTGAGCGAGGGCAGCAGGTTGAACGCCTGGAAGACGAAGCCGATGCGTTCGCGGCGCAGCAGGGTCAGCTTGTTCTCGCTGAGGGCGGTCAGATCGCGGTCCCCGAGCATCACCGTCCCGCTGGTGGGCCGGTCCAGGCCGGCCGTGCACTGGAGCAGGGTGGACTTACCGGAGCCGGAAGGCCCCATGACGGCGGTGAAGCTGCCCTTGGGTATGTCGAGGGTGACCCGGTCGAGCGCGGTCACCGCCGCCGCGCCTTTGCCGTAGGACCGGGTGACCGAGCTGAGCCGTACCGCAGGCTCGTTCACAACTGTGCTGTTCCTGGCGGCGTCGCGCATGGCGGCGTCGGCCGCGTCGGCGGTGCTGTTCCTGGCGATGTCGTTCATGGTGATCACTCAAGTCGCCCGGAACGCCGCGCACATCACAGCAGGACGTCATGTCCGGGGTGGAGCTGGCTCCACCCCCGGCGAGGTGGAACGCGGCAGGTGGGACTGTGTACGGGGCGAAGGGTGGAGCTAGCTGGGTGGCCGCCGCGCACGGTGCCCGCCTACCGTGCGTCCATGCACTCCCCCAGCCTCTGGCAGGCGCTCCGGGCGCCCCGTTATCTCCGCGGCAGCGGGCCGTGGCGTTCCGCGGCGTATCTGTTGAGCGGTGTGCCCGTCGGTCTGGCGACCCTGGTCTCGCTGCTCCTGCTGGCAGTCGTAGGAGGCGCGCTCGCGGTGGTCGTCGTCGGGCTGCCGCTGCTGCTGATGTTCGCGCTCGCGGGCATCCCGCTGGCCTCGCTGGAGCGCCGCCGGCTGCGGCTGGTCGACCCCGCCGTGCTGGCCGATCCGCACCGCGAGCCGGACGGTACGGGCCTGGCCGCCTGGGTCCGGGTCCGTCTCAAAGAGGCTGCCACGTGGCGGGAGTTGGGCTACGCGCTGCTGTGCGCGTTCGTGCTGTGGCCCCTGGAGGCGCTGGTCCTGGCGACGGTGCTCGTCGTCTGCGGCGGCCTGCTGACCGCGCCCGTCGTCATGGCCACGGTCGGCGGGGGCGAAGAGGTCCGCGTACTGAAGATCTGGCTGGCCGACTCGTATCCGCAGGCGTTCGCGGCGGCGCTGGTCGGCGCGCTCCTGCTGCCCCTCCTCGCCTATCCGCTGGGCCTGGTGGCCGCCGGGCGCGCGGCGCTGACCAGACAACTGCTGTCCCCCCGTGACGCCGCCGTCGATACCCGGATCCAGGAGCTCGGCCGGTCCCGTATGCGACTGGTGGACGCCTTCGAGGCAGAGCGGCGCAGGATCGAGCGCGATCTCCACGACGGCGCGCAGCAGCGGCTGGTGGCCCTGTCGATGGCGCTCGGCCTGGCGAGGCTGGAGAACCCCGGTGAGCCGCTGGGCGGCCTCCTGGCCAAGGCACACGGCGAGGCGGACACCGCGCTGGTGGAGATCAGGGAGCTGATCCGGGGCATTCACCCCCAGGTGCTCACCGACCGGGGGCTCAAGGACGCGGTCGACGACGTCGCCGACCGGTCGCCGGTGCCGGTCGACGTGCGCTTCGAGCTGCCGGGGCGGCTGCCCGAAGCGGTCGAGACCGCGGCGTACTTCGCGGTCTCCGAGGCGCTGGCGAACATCGCCAAGCACAGCGGCGCCGACCGCGCGGAGGTGTGTGGCAGGATCGCCGACGGCGAACTGGTCGTGGAGGTCACGGACAACGGGGCGGGCGGGGCGGACTTCTCCCGCGGCACCGGCCTGCAGGGCGTCGCGGACCGTATCTCGGTGTTCGACGGCGACCTGGCGGTCTCCAGCCCCGCCGGCGGGCCCACCGTGTTCCGCGTACGGATTCCCTGCCCGCCCGGCGAGGCCGTCACCGGCGCCGCCACCGACACGGCCGCGACAGCCGCCACGACCGCCGCCCGCTCACCCCGTACTCCCACCCGAACGAGGATCTGATGTTGCGCATCGTGCTGGCCGAGGACAGCGTGCTCCTGCGGGACGGACTCACCGGCCTGCTCGAACGTTTCGGGCACAAGGTCGTCGCCGAGGCCGGGACCGCCGACGAGCTGACCGCCGCGGTGGCGGAGCACCGGCCCGACATCGTGGTGACCGACGTGCGCATGCCGCCGGGCTTCTCCGACGAGGGGCTGCGGGCCGCGCTGGAGCTGCGCGAGCGGCAGCCGGAGTTGCCCGTCCTGGTGCTGAGCCAGTACGTACAGCGCGCGTACGCCGAGGAACTGCTCGACTCCTCGGACGGCACCAGCGTCGGCTACCTGCTGAAGGAACGGATCGGGCACGTCGAGGAATTCGTCGACGCCGTCCGCCGCGTCGCCGACGGGGCCACGGTGGTGGACCCCGAGGTCGTACGGCAGTTGCTCAGGCATCGCCGCGACCCTCTGTCGAGGCTGACGCCGCGCGAACAGGAAGTACTGGCGCTGATGGCGGAGGGCAGGTCCAACGCGGCCGTCGCCGCGGCGTTGCACGTCAGTGAGGGAACGGTGAGCAAGCACTTCGGCAGCATCCTCACCAAGCTGGACCTGTCCCTGACGGACGCGACGAACCGCCGTGTCCTGGCGGTGCTCGCCTACCTGCGCGGCTGAGGCTCAGAGCGGCCCCGGCCCCTTCGGGGCCCTCAGGCGCCGCTCGCGGGGCGGGGCGGGCGCACGCGCGCGTTGCCGCGTCGCAGCGTCCGGCGTATCCGCGCCAGCACGCGCCCGCTGCCCCGGCGCCGGTGCCCGTGCACGCGCGGGTCGTCCGTCACGTCGTAGCGCTTCACGTACGCCCCGAGGAACGCCTGTAGCGTCGCGACGGCGGGGATGGCGATCAGCGCGCCGACGGCGCCGAGCAGCGCCGTACCGGCGACGACCGAGCCGAAGGCCACGGCGGGGTGGATGTCGACAGTCCTGGCGGTGAGTTTGGGCTGGAGGACGTAGTTCTCGAACTGCTGGTAGATCACCACGAATCCGAGCACCCACAGCGCGTACCAGGGGTCGACGGTGAAGGCGATCAGCATCGGCAGGGCGCCGGCCAGATATGTGCCGATGGTCGGCAGGAACTGCGAGACGAGCCCCACCCACACCGCGAGCACCGGCGCGTAGGGGACTCCGAGGATTTCCAGCAGGATGTAGTGCGCGATGCCGGAGATGAGCGCCATCAGTCCGCGCGAGTAGATGTAGCCACCGGTCTTGTCGACCGCGATCTCCCAGGCGCGCAGCACCTCGGCCTGCTTGGCAGGGGGCAGGACGGAGCACACCGTGCGGCGCAGTCGCGGCCCGTCGGCGGCGAAGTAGAACGAGAACAGGAAGATCGTCAGGAGTCGGAAAAGGCCGCCGAGCACGGTGGTGGAGATGTCGAGCACGCCGCTCGCGCTGTTCTGGACGTATCTCTGGAGCCAGTCGGAGTGCAGCAGGCTGTCCTGGACGGCGACCCGTGAGAGCTCGGTGCGGAAGTTCTGGTTGATCCAGTTGATGAGGGAGTCGAGATACTTGGGGAACTCGTCGACGATCTCGATGATCTGCCCCGCGAGCATCGAGCCGAGCAGCACCACGAAGCCGACGCTCGCGATCACCACGGCGAAGAAGACCAGGAAGGTCGCGAGTCCGCGCCGTATGCCGTGGGTGGCCATCCGGCTGACGGCGGGCTCGACGGCCAGGGCCAGGAAGAAGGCGATCAGCAGGTTGATCAGCAGACCGATGAGCTGATGGAACGCCCAACTGCCCAGTTGGAAGCAGGCGATGAGCGTCAGCGCGAGCACCATGGCACGCGGCAGCCAGCGGGGCATGCGAGCCGTCTCACCGCCGTTCCCCGCCGCGGGAGGCGGCGGCGGGGCGGACGGCTGAGGTTCCTGGGCTGTTTCGTCGGTCAGTGCCACGGAGCCAGTGTCGCGTACGAGCACGTCACCGTTTGTCGGCGGGCACACCCATGGCGGTGCAGACGGCCCGCCAGACGTCCTTGGTCTCCCAGCCGGCGGCAAGGGCCTCGTGCACCGTACGGCCCCCGAGCTCCGCCATCACATGGTCGCGCGCGAAGGAGTCCGCGTACGCGGGGCCGAAGTGGTCCGCCATCCGCTCCCAGAAAATCGTCAACCGCATGACTTCAGTATCCCGCTCCTGAGAGTGCGGCCGGAGCCGTCCGCCCCGCGCGGTGCTCTGCGCGTCCTACGGTCGGTGGATGGCCTCGACCTCACCCTGCCCATCGACTCCCCTCGCCCGCGCGGAGCGCTTCATGTGGCTGACCGCGCGGGTGCTCGAACAGCGTCGGTTCGCCCATCACTTCACGGGCGGCGGGGCGGAGCCCGTGGAGACCGCGCTCGCCGCGTACCGCAACGAGGACGGCGGCTACGGCCACGGCCTGGAGCCCGATCTGCGCGGCCCCCTCAGCCGCCCGTCGCACGCCTCGCACGCGCTGTCCGTGCTGGACGGCGTCGGGCGCCGTGGCGGGCCGCTGGTGGAGCGGGTGTGCCGGTATCTCACGCTCGTGTCGGCGGCGGACGGGGCGCTGCCCGCGGCGGCCCCGTCGGCGGGCGCCGCCGGGGCGCCCCCGCAGGGCGAGTTGATCACCACCGGCCCCGTGGTGGGACTGCTGCACCGCAATCAGGTGTGGCACGCCTGGCTGTTCCGGGCCACCGACTTCTGCTGGGCTGCCGTCAACGCTCTGGCGAAGCCGCATCCTTATGAGGTCGCGGCGGCGGTCGCCTTTTTGGACGGTGTGCCGGACCGGGTACGCGCGGCCCGCGCCGCCGACCGTCTGGGGCGGCTCGTACGGGAGCGGCGGATGGCGGTCCTGGATCCGGGGCGGCCCGACGCGTACCCGGGCGCGGACGCGTACGCCGCCGGAGGTCTGTCCGGAGATCTGCCCGGCGGCGAACACTTCTTCCCGCACGACTACGCGCGCGTGCCCGGGTCGGTCGCCCGCCGCTGGTTCACCGACGAGGAGATGGACGGCTCGCTCCGCTTCCTCGCGCGGGCACAGCGCGAGGACGGCGGCTGGCCACCGGACCGGCCGCCGTGGACACCCGCCGCGAGCCTGGAGCGGCGGCCCATCGCCACGATCGAGGCCCTGCGGACGCTGCGGGCGTACGGCCGGGACATCGGCTGACCGCGCCACGGGGCCGTGGAGACCCCGCCGGCGCGCTCGGCATGCCCGGACGCCGCCGGTCGATCGCCACGCCCGGTGTCAGCCGCCCAGGGCGCGTACGGCGGCGGTCACCGCGACGGCCGCGGCGATGACGACCAGGAACGGGGCGCGCAGCACCAGCGCGAGCCCCGCCGCCGCGAGCCCGGCCGCCCTCGCGTCGACGACCAGCGCACCGTCGGCGCCGCTGAACGCCTGCTGCGCCGTGAGCGCGGCGAGCAGCGCTACGGGCAGCAGTGCGGACAGCCGCTGGACGAGGGGGCGTTCCAGCGCGCCCGCCGGTACGAGCAGCCCGAGCAGTTTGACGAGGTAACAGCCGACCGCTGTCAGTGCGATGGCGATCCAGATACTCATCGGCCCGTTCCCTTCCGATCGGTGGCCCTGCGGCCCTCGAACCAGAGGACGGCGGGTGCGGCGAGCGCGGCGACGAGCACCGGCACACCGGCGGGCAGCACCGGCAGGAAGCCGAGCCCGAGGACGACGGCGCCGGCGGCGACGGCACGCTCCGTCGTGGTCCGCAGCATGGGGGCGAGCAGGGCCAGGAAGACGGCGGGTCCGGCCGCGTCGAGCCCCCACGCGTCGGTGTCGCCGATGGCGTCGGCGCCGAGCGCTCCGAGCAGCGTGGTGAGGTTCCACAGCACGTAGAGGGTGAGCCCGGTGACGGTGAAGCCGAGGCGCACGGCGCGCCGCGTGGGCTGCGCGAGGGCGACGGCCGTCGTCTCGTCGATGACCCACTGGGCGGCGAAGGGGCGTACGAAGCGCGGCAGTGCCAGCAGTTGGGACAGGCGCAGGCCGTAGAACGTGTTCCGTACGCCGAGGAAGAAGGCCCCGGCGGCGGCGGTCAGGGGGTTGCCGCCCGCCGCCAGCGCGCCGACGAGGGCGAACTGCGAGGCGCCGGTGAAGACCAGCAGGCTGAGCGCGCAGCTCTGTAGGAGGGTGAGGCCCGCCCCGGCGGACGTCACGCCGAAGGCGAAACCGGAGAGCCCGACGGCGATGCCGACGCCCAGGGCGTCACGGATGACGGCCGAATCGGGCTTCGCCAACGCCTCACCGCCCGCCTCACCGCCCGCCTCACCGTCGCGCGTGCTGCCCGGCCCGGCGCCCGGCGCCGTACGGGCAGACGCGCCGCCCGCGGCACCGTCCCCCGTGCCGTCCTCGGCCACGCCGGCCGCCTCCGTACCGTGCCCGCCGTCGTCCATGGTCTCCGGGGCCGACCGGGCGGGTATCCCCGCCGTGTCGGGCCTGTCTGCGGATGCTGTCTGTTCTGCCACGTCTCAGACGCTACGGGGCGGGCTCCGGCGCCGTCTTGTACGTTCTTGCGCGCCCCGCCCGCCGCGCGGGCAGCCAGCCTTCCGCACGTGCGAGCCGCCGTGCCGTGTCGACGAGCGCGGCGACCGCCGCCGGGGCGTCACGTGGCCAGGCCAGTTGCCGATCGACGGTCGGCAGGTCGTCCAGCAGGGGAACACCGACCATGCTCTGCGGCAGGTGCTCGCGCAGCGGACCCGGCAGGATCATGAAGTCCCGCCCGCTCAGGGCCGACGCCAGCCCCTGGTGGCCCACGTAGCCGCGCCCGTGACCCGGTGGCCCCGCGCTCACGCGCCACCCGACGCCCGCTCCCTGCGGTACGCGCCGGGCGGCACCCCCACGATCCGGCTGAAGTGCCGGTTGAGGTGCGGCTGGTCGGTGAATCCGACGAGACCGGCCACCTCGGCCGGGGCGGTCCCGGCGTCCAGCAGATGCCGGGCCCGGCGCACCCGCGCGTCCGTGAGCCAGGTGTGCGGCGGCATGTCGTAGGTGTCCCGGAAGGCCCGCAGCAGGGCGAACGGACTGGTGCCCAACTCGGCGGCAAGCCGCGCCAGCGACGGCGGGTCGGCCATCCGCCCCTCGAGCACGGCACGCGCGCGTGCCGCCGTCCTGGCGCCGGCGCCCCGCACCGTACGCTGCGGCAGCGTGCCCCCGTTGATCCGCAGGAGGCGCGTGACGGCGACCCTCAGCAACGTGTCGGCGGCCAGAGCGTTCCCCTCGTCGGCGGCGCGCAGCACCTGGTGGACGAGGCGGACGGCGTACGGGTCTGCCACGACGGGGGCGACGAAGCCGGGGGTGCCGCGGATCCGCGTCGTCTCGGCGGCGATCTCCGCGACAAGACCGGGCGAGGGGTAGACGGCCCCGTACTGCCAGCCTTCCGGCCCCTGCGCGTGGCCGGTGTGCGCGGTGTCGGGGTTGACCAGCGCGAGGGAGCCGGGGCCCGCGTGCTGGTCGCTGCCGCCGTGGTGGAACACGTCCACGCCGTCGGTGATCGCCGCGATGACGAACGTCTCGTGGGTGTGCCTGCTGAAGGTCTTGTCGACGTACTTGGCCCGCAGGAGGTCCACGTCGGGCAACTCCGAGTAGCGCCAGTGCCGTGCCTGCTCCCGCGCCGCCATGCTCCCAGTCTGCACCGGCGGCGCCCCGTACCCGCTCCCGGCCACCCACGGCCACCCCCCGCTCGCCCCCGCGCCGCGTCGGCCCACCCGTCTCCGCAGGTCTTCGCGCAGGTCCGGGCGATTGTCAGTGGTCGGGTGCACGATGGTGGGATGGCCGGTTCCGCGCTCGACTCGTTCTCCCCCGCGACCCGCGGTTGGTTCTCCGGGGCCTTCTCCGCGCCCACCGCCGCGCAGGAGGGGGCCTGGCGTGCCATCGCGGAGGGTTCGGACGTGCTGGTCGTCGCCCCGACCGGCTCCGGCAAGACTCTGGCCGCCTTCCTCGCCGCCCTGGACCGGCTCGCCTCGGTGCCGCCGCCGGCCGAGGCCCGCAAGCGCTGCCGGGTGCTGTACGTGTCCCCGCTCAAGGCCCTCGCCGTGGACGTGGAGCGCAATCTGCGCAGCCCGCTCACAGGCATCCGGCAGGAGTCCGTCCGCCTCGGACAGCCCGAGCCGGAGATCCGGGTCGGCATCCGTTCCGGCGACACCCCGGCGGCCGAGCGCCGCTCCATGGCCACCAAACCGCCGGACATCCTGATCACCACCCCCGAGTCCCTCTTCCTGATGCTGACGTCGTCGGCGCGCGACGCGCTGGCGGGTGTCGAGACGGTCATCCTGGACGAGGTCCACGCCGTCGCGGGGACGAAGCGCGGCGCCCATCTCGCCGTCTCCCTGGAACGGCTCGACGAGCTGCTGCAGCGCCCCGCCCGCCGTATCGGCCTGTCGGCCACGGTGCGTCCGGTGGACGAGGTGGCCCGCTATCTCTCCCCGCAGCGCAGGGTGGAGATCGTGCAGCCTCCCTCCGGGAAGGAGTTCGATCTTTCGGTGGTCGTCCCCGTCGCGGATCTGGGCGAGCTGGGCGGCTCCCCGGCCGCCGACAGCGCGGGCGGCGGCGCGGACGGCGGCGACAAGCCGTCGATCTGGCCGCACGTGGAGGAGCGGATCGCCGATCTCGTCCAGGCGCACCGTTCGACGATCGTCTTCGCCAACTCCCGCCGTCTCGCGGAGCGTCTGTGCAACAGGCTCAACGAGATCGCGTACGAACGGGCCACGGGCGAGCCCATGCCCGAGGCGCACTCCCCCGCCGAGGTCATGGCCGAGTCCGGCACCGCCAAGGGCGCACCGCCCCTGATGGCCCGTGCCCACCACGGCTCGGTCTCCAAGGAGCAGCGCGCCCGCGTCGAGGAGGACCTCAAGGCGGGCCGGCTGCCCGCCGTCGTGGCCACGTCCAGCCTGGAGCTGGGGATCGACATGGGCGCGGTGGACCTCGTCATCCAGGTCGAGTCACCGCCCTCCGTGGCGTCCGGCCTCCAGCGCGTGGGCCGCGCCGGTCACCAGGTGGGCGCGGTCTCGACAGGCGTCGTCTTCCCCAAGTACCGGGGCGATCTGGTGCAGGCCGCCGTCGTCACCGAGCGGATGCGCACCGGCTCCATCGAGGCCCTGCGGATCCCCGCCAACCCGCTGGACGTGCTGGCGCAGCAGCTCGTCGCGACGGTCGCGCTCGACACCTGGCAGGCCGACGACCTGCTCGCCCTGGCCCGCCGCGCGGCGCCGTTCGCCTCGCTCCCCGAGTCCGCGTTCACCGCCGTCCTCGACATGCTCGCGGGCCGCTATCCGTCGGACGCGTTCGCCGAGCTGCGCCCCCGGGTGGTGTGGGACCGCGTGACGGGTACGGTCACGGGCCGCCCCGGTGCGCAGCGCCTCGCCGTCACCTCGGGCGGCACCATCCCCGACCGCGGCCTGTTCGGAGTGTTCCTCGCGGGGTCCTCCGGTGCCGGTTCCACCAACGGCAGGAGCCGCGGCGGCGGCCGGGTCGGTGAGCTGGACGAGGAGATGGTGTACGAGTCGCGGGTCGGCGACGTCTTCACCCTGGGCACGACCTCGTGGCGCATCGAGGACATCACCCGCGACCAGGTGCTGGTCTCCCCGGCCCCCGGGGTGCCGGGGAGGCTTCCCTTCTGGAAAGGCGACCAGTTGGGCCGTCCGCTCGAGCTGGGCCGCGCGGTGGGGGCGTTCCTGCGCGAGGTGGGAGCGCTGTCCCAAGAGGACGGCCGGCTGCGGCTGGTGGCCGCCGGCCTCGACGCCTGGGCGGCGGACAATGTCCTGGCGTATCTGGACGAGCAGCGCCGCGCCTGCGGCCATGTCCCCGACGACCGGACGATCCTCGTGGAGCGGTTCCGGGACGAGCTGGGCGACTGGCGGGTCGTCATCCACTCCCCGTTCGGTGCCCAGGTGCACGCGCCCTGGGCGCTGGCCCTCGGCGCCCGGCTCGCCGAGCGGTACGGGATGGACGCCCAGGTCATGCACGCCGACGACGGCATCGTGCTGCGGCTGCCCGACGCCGATCTGCTGAGTCTGGACCTCCTCGACCAGGACCCGATGGCGCCCGACCCGGCGTACGACAGCGAGCAGGCGCCGGTCGGCGCCGGTGATGTCGCCTTCGAGGGAGGCGAGATCGGCCAGATCGTCACCGATCAGGTCGGTGGCTCCGCCCTGTTCGCCGCCCGCTTCCGTGAGTGCGCGGCGCGTGCCCTGCTGCTGCCGCGCCGCAGCCCCGGAAAGCGCACACCGCTGTGGCAGCAGCGTCAGCGCGCCTCCCAACTGCTCCAGGTGGCCGGCGAGTTCGGCTCGTTCCCGATCGTCCTGGAAGCCGTCAGGGAATGTCTCCAGGACGTCTTCGACGTGCCCGGACTCACCGAGCTGATGGGCGACATCGAATCCCGCCGGGTCCGGCTGGTCGAGGTGACGACCACCGAGCCGTCACCGTTCGCCCGCTCGCTCCTCTTCGGTTACGTCGCGCAGTTTCTGTACGAGGGTGACTCCCCCCTCGCGGAGCGGCGCGCCGCCGCGCTCTCCCTGGACTCGCGGCTGCTGGCCGAACTCCTCGGCCAGGCGGAGCTGCGTGAACTGCTGGACGCCGATGTCCTGGACGAGCTGGAGCGCGAGCTCCAGTGGCTCACGGACGACCGCCGTATCAAGGACGTGGAGGGCGTCGCCGACCTGCTGCGGGTCCTCGGCCCGCTCACCGACGCCGAGTTGGCGGCGCGCGGGTCCGAGCCGCGGTGGCCGGCGGATCTCGCCGCGGCCCGCCGCGCCATCCGGGTCCGGATCGGCGGCGCGGAGTACTGGGCGGCGATCGAGGACGCGGGCCGGCTGCGGGACGCGCTCGGCACCGCCCTGCCCGTCGGCGTCCCCGAGGCGTTCACCGAGCCGGTCAAGGACCCTCTCGGCGATCTCCTGGCCCGTTACGCCCGCACACACGGCCCGTTCACCTCCTCCTCGGCCGCCGACCGCTTCGGACTCGGCCCCGCCGTCACCGACGGAGCGCTGCAACGCCTCGCCGCCGGCGGCCGTGTCGTCCAGGGCGAGTTCCATCCCTCCGGGATCGGCCAGGAGTGGTGCGACGCCACCGTCCTGCGCCGACTGCGCCGCAGGTCGCTGGCCGCGCTTCGGCACGAACTGGAGCCGGTGCCGCCCGCCTCGCTCGCCACGTTCCTGCCGCAGTGGCAGCATCTGGGCAGCCACAGCCTGCGCGGCATCGACGGACTGGCCCGCGCGATCGAGCAGTTGCAGGGCGCGTCCGTGCCGGCGTCCGCGCTGGAGAAGCTGGTACTCCCCTCCCGGGTCTCGGGCTACGTCCCGACGCTGCTGGACGAGCTGACCACCACGGGCGAGGTCCTGTGGGCCGGGGCCGGTGCCCTTCCCGGCAAGGACGGCTGGATCTCCCTGTATCCGGCGGACTCCGCACCGCTGTTGCTCCCGCCGCCGCATCCTCTTGAGCTGACAGCTCTGCACGAATCGGTCCTCGCCACCCTGTCCGGCGGTTACGGCCTGTTCTTCCGTCAGATCACCGACCAGGTGAG
Organism: Streptomyces sp. NBC_01506; assembly: GCF_045040295.1. Taxonomy (NCBI): domain Bacteria; kingdom Bacillati; phylum Actinomycetota; class Actinomycetes; order Kitasatosporales; family Streptomycetaceae; genus Streptomyces; species Streptomyces sp. NBC_01506. The sequence goes on from NZ_CP109422.1 coordinate 2,247,626, forward strand.
GGCCACCACCCACCCCGACGTGACGGATCCCCAACTGGCCGACGCCGTCTGGGATCTGGCCTGGTCGGGGCGGCTGACGAACGACACCCTGGCGCCGCTGCGCGCCCTGCTCGGCTCCGGTCGTACGGCGGGTGCGACGGCCCACCGCGCCAAACGGACCGTCCCGCGCGGGCGTTACGGCACCCTCACCGCCGCGGCGCGGCCCGCGTCCCGTACGGGGCCGCCGACCGTGAGCGGACGCTGGTCACTGCTCCCGGCCCCCGATCCGGACGCCACACGCCGCGCCCACGCCCTGGCCCGCACGCTCCTCGACCGGCACGGCGTGGTGACCCGGGGCGCCGTCGCCGCCGAAGGCATCGAGGGCGGTTTCTCGGCCGTGTACCGGGTGCTGTCCGCCTTCGAGGACAGCGGCCAGGCACGCCGCGGCTATGTCGTCGAGGGCCTGGGCGCCGCCCAGTTCGCGATGGACGGCGCGGTGGACCGCCTCCGCGCGGCCTCCACGGCCCGTGACCGCGCCGCGTCCGACCCCGCGCCCCGCGCCGTGGTCCTGGCCGCCGCCGACCCCGCCAACGCGTACGGGGCGGCGCTACCCTGGCCGGATCCGCCCTCGGGCGCCGGCCACAAGCCGGGCCGGAAGGCGGGCTCCCTGGTCGTCCTCGTCGACGGCGCCCTGACGCTGTACATGGAACGCGGCGGCAAGACGCTCCTCGCCTGGCCGGGCGATCCGGACGCCCCGTCCGACCCGGAGCGTCCGGACGCCGGCGACGACGTGGCGCTTCGTTCGGCCGCCGAGGCCCTGGCGACCGCCGCCCGCGCGGGCGCGCTCGGCACAGTCACGGTGGAGCGCGCGAACGGAGAACAGGCGCTGACCTCCCCCGTGGGCCGCGTCCTGGAGTCGGCGGGCTTCCACGCCACCCCGAGGGGCCTGCGGCTACGCGCCTGACCCCGACCCTCCCGCCGCCCCACGCCCGGTCGCGCGGCCCGCCCCACACCCGGCGCCCCGCCGCCGGAGCCTGAGCCCGTCGCCGTACATCTCCGCCCGCCACACCCCGTACGCCGCTCGTCACGGCGCCCGTCTCGCGCATGATGGAAACATGCCCGAAGGTGACACCGTCCTGCAGACCGCGCGGCGCCTGCACACCGCCCTCGCCGGGCGGCTCCTGACCCGGTCCGACCTGCGCGTCCCCCGGTTCGCGACCTCCGATCTCACCGGCCGCACGGTCCTGGACGTCACCCCGCGCGGCAAGCATCTCCTAACCCGTATCGAGGGTGGCCTGACCCTCCACTCACATCTGCGGATGGACGGAGCCTGGCGGGTGTACGGCGCCGACGAACGCTGGCGCGGCGGCCCCGCCCACCAGATCCGCGCGATCCTCGGCAACGACCGCCGCACCGCGGTCGGCTACCGGCTCCCGGTACTCGAACTCCTGCGCACCGCCGACGAGGAGCGTGTGGTGGGCCATCTGGGCCCGGACCTCCTCGGGCCCGACTGGGATCCGGACCTCGCGCTGCGCAATCTGCTCGCCGACCCGGCCCGCACCGTCGGGGACGCGCTGCTGGACCAGCGCAATCTCGCGGGTATCGGCAACGTCTTCCGTTGCGAGACATGCTTCGTCGTCCGCACCACCCCGTGGATGCCCATCGGCGACCTGCCGTCGCCGGAACGGCTGGTGACGGCCGCCAAGAAGCTCCTGGAGGCCAACCGCGAACGCTCGCGCCGTCATCTGTACGTATACGGCCGTGGCGGCCTGCCCTGCCGCCGCTGCGGCACCCCCATCAGCAAGACCGAGGACGACGACCGCCCCGTCTACTGGTGCCCACGCTGCCAGTTGGGCCCCGTCCCCTGAGAACCGTCCGCGCACGCCGCGCACGCCGCGCACGCCGCGCACGCCGGGCCTTCAGGACAGCCTTCGGGGCAGCCCGGATACTGCGCCACCGGCCCGTCCCCGCCGGCGTCCACCGCCACGACGGCGCCCTTGCCGGGCCTCGCCGTCGTACGCGCCGCCGCGTGCACCGGCAGCAGACTCAGCCCCCAGCCGCCCGCCGCCACCGCCCCCTCGATGACCCCGGCGTGCTCGGGCGCCAGGGCGAGCCGCAGTACGGCCCACCACCAGAGCCCGCCGAGAGCGAGAGCCGGCAGAAGGATCCGTCGCCGTGCCATGGCCGCCTCCTCAGACCGACGCTAGACCGGCCCGCGTATCCGGCGAAAGGGCGCATGGGAGGCGTGCACGGCGCATGTCGGACCCGCGCCGAGGCACGCCCCGACGTACACGGCCCGAAGCACCGGCACCCGCACGCGCCCCCGCTCCCGCACACCCACCCGCACTCGACTCGCGCCGCCTACGAACTCTCCGCCTGGAACATCCACGCGTGATGTCCCGGACTAGCCTCTGAGCTGGGAAACAACCGCATCAGACCTCCCGGATTCCGGGAACCTTCCGCTCGCCGCCGAAGATTCCTCATCGGCAGTCTCACCCGGCAGAGCCCACGCCGCATCCAGAACATCCCGCGTCTTCTCCTCAGCGGCGGCGAACAGATGCGAGTACGTCCGCATCGTCGTCATCACGTCCTTGTGGCCCAACCTCATCTGGACGACCTTCGGGTTCTCCCCGCCCGCAATGAGAACCGAGGCGTAGTGGTGCCGCAGCTCATGCCAGTGCCGCGGCTTCACTCCGGCGTGCCTGCACGTGGCCTTGATCGCGTAGTCGATGGTGGCCTCACCGATCAGCCCGGCCGCCGGCATGGTGAAAACGAGCCCCGCGCCGGGCCCGGACCCGGCCGGCGGGTACTCCGCTACGTACGCCGCGAGGAGGTCGACGGCGCGCTGCGACAGGGGCAGGGCCCTGCGCCCTGCGCCGGTCTTCAGCGCGTCGAAGTACATCCCCTTCCCTTTCTCGTACACGAGCTGCTGATCTACCAGCATGGTGCGCCGCAGGAAGTCGATCTGCGACAAGCGCAGTCCGCGCAACTCCCCCGACCGGAGGCCGGTGAGCGCAGTCAGCTCGACCATCGCGGCCCACCGCGGGTGGTAGGCGGCAGCGATGAGCTGCCGCACTTCGGTCACGTCCGGCGGCTGCACTGCTGACACGACGAGGGTGGGCGCCGGTATGCGCTCGAACGGCGACACGGGGATGACGCGGTCGATGACCGCGAGGTGGAACACGCCCCTGACGTACCTGGCTACGCGGTTCGGGTAGCTGCCGCTGAGGTTGTACTTGGTGGTGAGGAGCTTCTGCCACGCCCCGGCCTCGGACGGTTTGATGGACCGCATCTCTCGCTGTCCCCACTCTGGGAACAGGTATCGGCGTAGCGCTCCCAGATACTCGATCTCGGAGCGGCCGATGATGGACTGCGCGGGCAGCCACGTGTCGCGTGCGAAGCGTTCGACGATGACTTCGCCGGCCTTCGGGTCGATCCACGAGCCGGCGAGCTTGGCGCCCTCCTGCTTGACGATCTCCCGCTCGGCCTCGGGGATGGTGCGGTGGAGGCTGGTGCGCTCCTTGCCGTCGGGCCCGTCGTACCGGGCCTGCCAGCGTTTGCCCCGGCCGTGGGCGGCTGCGGCGAACTGCCCTTTGTGCTGTCCGCATTCCTCGTCGTCCGGGCCAGGCCGGGTCTTGTGCCAGCGGTCAGCTACGTACCCCATGAAGTGCCCCTATGGCGTGCCCCGCGTCCATGCCCGTAGCCAGCAGCGCCCACGTGATCTGGGTGCGGAGCTGCGCGTCGGTGCTGGCGAGGGTGTTGACGACGGCAACGACGCGGCCGTCGATCTGGCAGGTGAATGCCGCGATGTTCGGTCCGAGCCTCGCGGCGATGACCGTCGTGTGCATGTGGACCCCGTTCCTCCGGGGCTGTTGCGACCCGGAGAATGAGGATAGGCGTGTGACCGCTTGGTGACTATGAGTCCGCGTGATTCGGTTCCGGTTGTACGCCATGCGTCTCAGCAATGAACCCCTGTTTCCGCAGTTCGTCCAACGCGATCTTCGTCGCGGCGCGGATCTCGGCGGCCGACGTGCCGGACATGGCGCGGACCATGGCGCTGGTGAGGATCCCCTCCACCCGTTCCTCCGCAAGCTGCCGCTGTACAGACACGTCCTGCCATCCGCCGTCCGGCGGGGCCGCGCCATCGAGGACAGCCTCGACAGCGCCTTCCGGCCAGCCCAGCGCCGCCGCAATTTTGTCGATCGAGTACGGCATGCGCGCCTTGGGAACGGCGCCACCTTCGGCGACTTGTACAGCGCGGGAGCTGACGCCCGCCTCAGCCGCCAGGTCCTGTTGCGTAAGACCGCGATGGTTGCGCGCGGTCCGCAGGGCGTGGCCGAGCCGCGCCCACGCTTCGGGGTCCCGGGTCATGGGGGGTGACCTCTCTCGTCTATGCACCATGCACGCAACGGCGCGCAACGATCAGCAACAGGGACAGCGTAAGGGCACCCTGCCCCCCGCGCGAGGGGCGGCTTAATACATGGCCCGATTGATGTACGCGCGGTAACCGCCCGACCACGAACTGAATCATCTCCACACATCACGTTGCATCCCTGCGCTTCGTTGCGTATCGTCTCCGACATGAAAGCCGACGGCCCGGTAATCCGGCAGCGACGCGAAACGAAAGGCCACGGACTGAGGCGGTTTGCCGCCATCGCCGGCCTCTCCGCATCGCACCTTTCCCGCATCGAGCGGGACCTGGCGGACCCCCAGCCTGAGGCTCTTGCCCGTATCGCTGCCGCACTCGCATGCAGCATCGAGGATCTGCGACCGGAAACGAACGGAGACGAAGATGCCCACGGACACGGAATCGCCGTACATGACGACGAAGGAAGTCGCGGCGCTCATTCGTAAGACGCCGCACGCCGTACGCCAGATGCGCCACCGGGGTCTCGCCCCGAAGGGGATGCGCGTCGGCCGAAGCGTGCTCTACCACCGCGACGCGGTGGCCGCCTGGCTGACCAAGCGGACCGCTGGCGACGCGCTGGCACAGCGCGCGGCCTGACCCACGTAAGCGGGGCCCGCCCGGACGGCCAGGTCCAGGGAGCCCCTCCGGCAGTACCTCATCAGCACAGAAACGAGGACACCGTGACCATTCAGATTACCGCTCCGGCCGCGCAGGACGTGGCCACCATTCAGCGCCGGAACTACCGGACGGCCTTGGCGCTCGCGTCGCACATCATGTCCGAATCGGCCGTCGTCCCCACGGACTTCACGATCGCGGTCCACGACTTCGCGCCGGATGAGCCGACCATCCGGTTCTACTTCCACCGTGACCCGGCGGCCGTTGCCGAGTTCGCGGATGAGCGGTGGATGGGCGTCACGACTGAGGTTCGTGACGACGGGTCGGTCCTCACGGAGGCCCGTGGTGGCCTGTGCCGTGGGGTTCTGGTGACCGCGTGGACGCTGATGCCCGCCGATGGCAGCGACGTCGTCAGCGAGGTGACGGCGTGAACACGAAGCGCGTGACTGCGGCAGCGGATGTGATCTGTGCCGCGATGAGGAACGGGAAGGCCCTGCCGTTGTCGTGGGCGGCTGCTCTGGAGTCGGCGTGCCTGCTTCAGTCCCCGGAGACGGCCGTTGAAATGGCCGAGGTCCGGGATGCGCTGGCGGAGGCCGTGACGGCGTGCGACGGGCTGGAAACGCGGCTGCTGGCGACCGAGACCGCACGGGATGCGCTCCGGGCCCAGGTCGCCGAGTTGGAGGCGCAGCGGGACCGCCGTCGCGGCCGTCTCGTCGCACTCCAGAACGACGCGTTGAACATGCGGGGGGCGCTCTCTCCGAATGGCCGCCCGCGCCGGGTTCCGATGGAGTTGGGCGAGGCGCTGACGCCGGCGGTCGAGTGGCTGCTGGCCCGTGTTGAGGAGTTGGAGGCGGGTGTCCCGGCGATTCTTCGACTGGGCCCGTCGAGGGCGACGCGGCGGGTGCAGGAGTCGCTGCGCCGGGCCGCCGCCGACCTCGACACACCACCGCAGGGTGAAAGCACCGCTTTCGCGCAGCGTCCTCGCCCGTTGGACGCGTTGGACTCGGCGCTGCGGTCGGCGTTCGACCAGGGCGAGCCGTGCGACGCCGATGGGAACCCGATCCCCGCCGAGGTGGTGCCGCTGGGCGAGTTGGCCGAGCAGGCGCATCTCCTGGACCCGCTGGACCACGCCTTCGAGGCCCTGCCGGTGCGCGCCGTGGTGCCGCTGGGCGAGATGCAGCGCGCGAACGGCGACCCGGTCCCGGACGCGTCGGGTGGCGCCTCGTGACGACGTTCCTGATTGCCCTGTCCGCCCTCGCGTTGTGGCTCGGTTTGTGCGCTGCCGCGTTCCGCGCCCCGGCCACCATCCACGCCGCTGTCCTGCTGCTGCGCCGCCACGGAGGCCGCCATGCCCGCTGACCCGCTGACCCCCGAGTACGAGAACGCGATCCGCGAACGCGCGCAGGCCGCTACGCCCGGACCGTGGGAGCAGTACCTCGAGTACGGCGACGACTTCTACGCCTTCCTCGGCGGCAGCCACCTGCGCGGCGTCGGGAACTTGAACTTCGGGGACGGCGAGGATGCCGCCGCCGACCGGGCGTTCACCCTCCACGCCCGCACCGACGTCCCCGCCCTCCTGGCCGAGTTGGACCGGGTCCGCGCCGAGCTGGCCAACGCGATCGAGCACCGCGATCACTGGCACGCCGAGCTGATGTGCGCAGACGCCCGAATCGCCGAGCTGGGCCACCTCACCCGTCACGGCGACGACACCGGACGCCGCTACCGCCTCAACACCCCGAAGGACAACGCATGAGCACCGAGATCGCCACGGCCGGGGGCAGCCTCGCCATCCGCCCCGACCAGACCAACTGGACGCCTGACCAGCAGGCCGTCCTCATGCAGTCCGGCATCGACAACCAGGTCGCCCCCGCCGAACTATCCGCGTTCCTCCACCTCTGCCAGCGCACCCGCCTGGACCCCTTCTCCCGGCAGATCTACCTCATCGGCCGGTGGAACGGGCAGCAGCAGCGCAAGGTCTACACCCCGCAGACCAGCATCGACGGTTACCGGGTCATCGCCCACCGGGCCGCCGCCGAGGCCAGTCACTCCCTCGGCTACGAGGACACCCTGTGGTGCGACCCGTCCGGGAAGTGGCGTGACGTGTGGCTGGACGACAAGCCGCCGGCCGCCGCGAAGGTGACGGTGATCCGCAACGGGATGCGGTTCTCGGCGGTGGCCCGGTACTCGGAGTACGTCCAGACGAAGAAGGGCGGGGAGCCGTCAGGGTTGTGGGTGAAGATGCCCACGACCATGACTGCGAAGTGCGCCGAGGCGCTGGCGCTGCGGATGGCGTTCCCACACGACTTGGCCGGGGTGTACACGGCTGAGGAGATGGCGCAGGCGGACAACCCGGCCCCGGCTGAGCGGCACCTGCGTCAGGTCCAGCCGGGAGAGACCGACCAATGGTCGACCCCCGCGCCGGGCCAAGCCGCCACGCCCCAGCGGGAGTTCCTGCGCGAGGCACTCGATGCCCCGGACGCAGCGGCCGTACGGCTGATCTGGATGGACGCCCGAACTGAGGGCGCCCGGCCCGAGTACCTGGGTCAGATCGCCGCCGTGGGCAAGGAGAAGGCCGCCGCTGCTCCACAACCCGCCGCCGCCGAGTCCGCCTCTGCGGATGACGTGGTGGACGGCGAGGTCGTCAGCCCCGAAGACGAGTACGCCGCTGCGGTCGCCGAACTCCGGGCCGCCGCCGAAGCCGCCCGCCTCGAGGACTTCGAAACCGGCGCCGAGCAGGCACTCGGCATGCCCATCACCGACGCCTCCGTCGACGCGATCCGCGCGCTCGCCGTACAGCTCCGCAACGCCGCCTGACCGACCGCACTCGGGGCCGCCCCGCGGGAATCGGGGCGGCCCACCCCCTAGGAGACCACATGGACATGCAGGAACTCGCGCTTGAGTCGGCCGCGTTGAAGGCCCTCGGTGACGCGATCAGCGAACGGCAGAAGGCCGTACGCGTGCAGATGCAGGAAGCCCTCACCACCTCCGGCGCCTCCCGGCTCGACGCCGCGCTGCCGGACGGGACGAAGGTCGCGACGGTCTTCCGTACGGACCCGAAGCCGACCGCCGCGGTGGTCGACCCGGAGTTGTTCCTGAAGTGGGTGCGCGAGCACTCCCCGGCGAACGTCGTCACCCGGCTGGTGACGGAGATCCGGCCGGCGTACACGGCGGCGCTACTTGCCGAGATGACCGCGATCGGATCAGCGGTGTGGGCGGACCGGGAGACCGGTGAGGTCCACGACGTGCCGGGTGTGGAGATCAAGGCGACGCGGGCGGCAGGGCATTCGGTGCGGCCGGTCGACGGCGGGCGTGAGGCGATCGCCGAGGCGTGGCGCACCGGCGCGCTGGCGCACCTGAGCATCCCGCAGATCACCGGCGGTGCGGCATGATCCGGGGCCGTAAGCAGCGTGAGATCGACCGGCTGCGCGCCGACCGCGAGTACCTGTACGAGCGGCTGGAGGCGGCGGAGACGGACGCCGCCGCGCACCTCGGCAACGTGCGCCGCCTGGCCGCGCAGAACGTGCAGTTGGCGGACAAACTCGACGCTGCACGCCGACCGGCCCCGGCTGTCCCTGAGCCCGCTCCGGCCCCGGTCACAGACCGGTCGCTGCTCCGGCGTCTGGACCTGTCGGAGCGAGCCCGCCGGTCGCTGGCAGGACAACTCGCGACGGTGCAGGCGGCGAACGACGCGATGTGCCGCGACGCGGTCACCGCCGCCGGGAACCTCGCAGCGACCCCGGCGGGTGCCTGATGCCTCGTACCCGCGCCTACCAGCGGACCCGGCACCGCAAACGCGGCTACGGCACCTGGCAGCCCCTCGTGGACGCCACCCCGGTCCGCCAGCACCTCCTCGCGCTCAACTCGGCAGGTCTGTCGTACGCGGTGATCGCCGAGCGGATCGGCCGGTCGACGGCCACGGTCACCGGGTTCATCTACGACGCGGGCCCGCGTCGGCCGAGGAAGAAGCGCGCCACCCACGAGCTGGCCGCCGCGATCCTGGCGGTGACCGCGACGGAGCTGGTGCCGGGGCAGGTCGACGCCACTGGTACCGGGCGCCGTGTGCAGGCCCTGGCGGCGATCGGGTGGCCCATGCGGAGGCTCGGGCCCCACCTGGGGGTTCACCCGGCCTGCGTCGGCCGCCTGGCCGGGCAGCAGTTCGTGTACCGCAGTACCGCCCGCACCGTCGCCGAGGCGTACGACCGGCTCCAGCACCAGGTTCCGGAGGAACACGGGGTGAGCCTCGCAACCGCGGTCAGGACACGGAAGTGGGCCGAGCGCATGGGCTGGCCGAACCCGGTGTGGTGGGACGACATGGGCCACATCGACGACCCCACGTTCGACCCGACGACGGCAGAACGGGGCCTGAACCGGGACCAGTTGGCCACCCTGCGCCGTACTGAGATCGCCCACCTACGGAGTTTCGGGCTCACCGAGGAAACCATCGCGGCCCGTCTCGGGATGGCCCTGTCCACCGTCCTCGCGATCACCGCCGAGATCCGCACCGGGCAGCGCCGCGACCGCACTTCGGCGGTGGCGTGATGAGCCCCGACTGGCGCGCCGAAGCGCTGTGCGCCGAGACGGACCCGGAGATCTTCTACCCCGAGCGCGGTGACTCCGTGACAGCGGCCTTGGAGATCTGCATGGGCTGCCCCGTACGCCGGGCGTGCGCCGACTACGCCATCGAGCACGAAGCCGAGGGCGTGTGGGGCGGGCTCTCCGCGAAGCAGCGCCGCGCCATCCGCAGCACCAGCGGCACCCGCCTCAACACCCCCGCAAGGAAGGCGAGCTGATGCCCCGCAACGAGATCGTCACCATCCTCGCCCCGGCCGGAGCCGTGCCCCACCCCAGCCGGTACGCGCACATCGACGTCGACGGCGACCGGCTCCTCATCGCCACCGCGCTGATGCCCGGCAACGTCCCCGGCATCTACTTCCGGACCGACGCCGACGGATCGTCCGTCCCGCTGGCCGACCTGCCCGCGCTGATCGCCCAACTCCAGGTCATCGCCGCTGCGTCGCAGACCGAGGCCGAGGAGGCCCGCTGATGCCCACCACCCAGCCCCGTGAGGGCCGTTGCCAGCACTGCCAGCAGACCCGCCCCCTGTTCAAGCACGAGGGCGAACTCCAGTACTGGGGGTACGAGGGGCCGACCGCGTGGCTGTGCGCCCGCGATTACAGCGCCCGCGAGGTCGCCGTCGAGAACGGCCGCGACATCCGCATCGAGCGGGACCTGATCGTCTTCCCCGCCGCCTGATCCACCCCCGCGACCCGTCCGGGGCGGCCGGCCCGAGCCCCGCCCCGGACGTGACACCCGCACAGCAGAGAGAAGCCGCACATGCCCTGGGTCCGACTCGATGACCGGTTCCCGACGCACCGCAAGGTCGCACTCCTGTCCGACCGCGCGTTCCGCCTGTACGTATCGGCGCTCTGCTGGTCGTCGGAGAACCTGACCGAGGGCCTGATCCTCGACCGCGAACTGACGCTCGTGGCACGGCTGCGCGGCGCCAAGACGGCGGCCACGGAGCTGGAGGAAGCGAAGCTCTGGGACCGGGTCGACGGCGGCTGGTCCATCCACGACTACCTCGAATACAACCCCGACCGCTCCCGAGTCCAGGCGGACCGGGCGGCGAACGCGGCCCGGCAGAAGGCGTTCCGGCAGCGGCGCGCCGAGCGGGAAGCCGAGGCCCGTAACGCCTCAAGTAACGCCCCCCATAACGGCGTTACGGGCGACCAGTACGACGCCGAAAACGACGCCTCGGCGACACGAACGCGACACGACGGCGACACGACGGCGCTTCGAACCGACTCCGAAAATCGCTCATCACCGCAGGTCGACGCGTTTCGTAACGGCGTTAGTAACGGCCCCCCGTCCCCGCCCCCGTCCCACACTCCTTCTCCTACGGAGAAGGAGCAAGCAAGCAGGACGCGCGAGCACGGCATCCCGGAGCAGGCCCGGCCCCTCGTAGACGCCCTCACCGCCAACGGCGTCATCGTCCGCTGGCCCTTCCACGGCAACGAGTGGTTCCCCCTCCTCGCCCTCATCTCCCGCACCGGCATCCCCGCAATGGTCGACCACGCCACCAAGGTCGCCGCCCGTACCTCCGTGGAGTCGGCGAAGTACTTCGTGCCCGGCTGGGGGGAGTTGCCGCCGCTGCCACCGCCCGGAGACGGACGCCCCGCGCTCCGCACCGTCGACACCCCCCGGCCGCCACTCTCCCCGCAGGCCGCCCGCCGCAACGAATCGCGCAACCTCCTCGACAACCTCGCCGCCCAACTCCGGGCCACAGGAGGCACCCAGTGACACCCGACCAGATCCCCCTCCTCCTCAAGCAGGTGTCGTACGCCGACCCCCGGGTCCTCCCCGAGGACCCCGCCGAACTCATGGGCCTCGCCGCCCTCTGGGCAACCGTCCTCGCCGACGTCCCCACCGAGTACGCCATGCAGGCCGTCGGCGAGCACTACGCCAAGTCCCCGTTCCCGATCAAGCCGTCCGACATCAGCACCCGGTGGGGGGCTGTCGTCCGCGAGCGCATGAACCGCCACGTCGGCACGTTCGAGCCGATCGAGCACCCTGAGCTGGACCCCGACGACATCGCGGGATACCAGGCCGCGCTCCTCGCCGAACGCCAGGCCGTCGTCCACGGGCAGCAGCCCCCGACCGAACTCAAGGCGATCACCGCAGGCCCGGCCGCCGAGGAAGTCGAACGCCGCATGGCCGCCCTCGGGTCATACATGCCCCCGTCCGTCGCCGACGCCCTCCGACCCCACCGCCCCGTACGAGCCGAGCGGGAACGCACCATCCGCGCCGGACAACCCGACCCGCTCGCCGTCGACTGCCCGGTGGAGACGTGCCGCGCGTACGCCGGCCGCCCCTGCACCCGCCCCGGCAAAGGCGGCGCCCGCCACGCGCTCACGGCAGGCGCCCACCCTTCGCGTACCGAAGCCGCCACGGCGGTGCTGGAGGCCGCGCGATGAGCGACAGCGTGTTCGTCGTACAGGAAGAACCCACCGGCCGCTGGATCGCCGCCTGCTGCGACACCCGATGCGGCCACGGAATGCACACCCTCGCCGACACCGAGACCAAGCGCGCCGCCGACGCAGCAGCCACCCGGCACCGACGGCTCCTCAAGACCATGCCGCCCAACGTGGACAAGCCGCTGACCACCGACACCTGCGATACCTGCGGTCAGTCGAAGCGCGCGATCGAGCAGCTTCAGCAGCTCGTCGCCGAGCTGGAGGCGCAGTGATGTGCCGGGTGTGCGGGCGCCCCCTCCGCACCGAGCAGTCCCGCACCCGCGGCGCCGGCCCCGTCTGCTGGGCCGCCACCCGCCCCCGCGTACACCGGCCGGTCGCAGTCGACATCACCGCCGTGCCCGAGCCGATCCCCGGCCAGCGGGAACTCGAACTCGCCCCGCACCAGCCGACCCTCTGGAGCCTCTGATGCCGCTCAGCGTCCGCCACGTCTACGTCGTCATGTGCGACGTCTGCCGCGCCGAGTACACCGACCCCGAAACCGAAGTCGTCGCCTGGTTCGAGGACGAGACCAGCGCCGAGCAGATCACCCGCGCTGACGGCTGGCTGATCCTTGCCCGGCCCTGGCCGGACCGGTTCATCTGCCCCCGCAGCGACGCCGACCACCAGGCCCGCATGGACGACCTCATGCCGCCCGAGCCCGTCATCCAGATCCCCGGCCAGCTCGGGCTCGACGGCACCGAGGAGCCGTGGTGACCGCGATCCCCGGAGCCGCCCGCACCTGCCGCATCGACGGATGCACCCGCACCCCGCCTCCACACAAGAACCGCTGCTCCAAATGCGCCCACCGCATCCGCCTCTACGGCGACCCCACCATCGCCGCCTACCCGCTCGACCCCATCACCATCGACGCCGCCGTACGCGACCACCGAGCCCCGGCCGGCATGCGGCTCCGCGAACGCCGCGCCGCCGGACTCACCCTCACCGACCACGGCCTGCCCGCCGCCGAGATCGCCCGCATCTTCGGCGTCTCCCCGCGGACCGTCACCCGGTGGCGCGCCCGCCGCCGAGCCGACATGCAGCAAGCCGCCTGACCAACCACACCCCGACCCAACAGGAGAAACCCGACATGGGCATGTACCACTCCACCTACTTCGCCTACGGCATCCACGTCGTCACCGACCAGCACGGCTGGCAGGCATCCGAGCACGCCGAGACCGAACTGCCCAAGGTCAAGGACCGCTGCCCGAACGTCGGCTACCTCACCGCTGGCAACTACGACGAGGACATGTTGTTCCTCGTCACCGAGTCGACCGAGGTCGACCTCGGGAAGTTCGAGCACGTCACCCCCGCACGCGTCAGCGCCGAGCAGCAGGCCGATTGGGATCGGCAGCTCGCTGAGGCCGCGCGGGCTCTGGGCTACGGCGAGTTCAGCTCAGCGGGCTGGCTCGTCGTCCCCGACCTGAGCTAACCCCCGCCACGGATCCGGTTCTCGCCGGCCCGCGCACAGAAGGAGCAGCACCATGACCGCCCTCACCGACCTGATCGCCCCCTCACCACCAACGCCTGATCAGACGACCGACTGGGAGTGGATCCGTCTGAACGTCCTGCCCCCGATGTGGCGGAACCCCGTCGGTATCCCTGAACTCCGCACCTGCTACTGCCAGGCCCCGCCGTCCGCCTGGCTCGGCGGCACCTACGCCCCCGAGGCGTGGCTGTGGAACCGGGAGGGCCGGAACGTCGCCGCCCCGGACGGCAGCGGCCTGATTGGTCTGTGGGCGGTCGGCCGCACGTGCACCCGCCGGTACCCCGCCCCGTGACCTCGCGCGACGGCCCGCCCCCCTCGCTTGCGACGAGGGGGCCGGGCGCCCGAGTAGTCCACCACCCCAGCTTGAGGAGATCAACATGAGCACCACGCCCGAGCCCACGAACCCCGCCGCCGCTGTCGAAGTCCGTGACCGGTGCCCGCACTGCGGTGACCACCAGCTCGTACCGCGCGTGCAGATGGGCGAGCACCTGGCCCGGCTCCACCCCGAACAGCCCACGATCAGCCCCGTCCGCTGCCCGGTCTGCCCGTGGGCGGTGCATGGCATCCCGGACGCGTACACGGCGGCCCGTGCCGAGGCCCTGGCCGGGCACCAGGCCGAGGAGCACGCACCGGAGCAGCCCGCGCCCTCGTTGCCCGGCTTCTACCGGTACACCGACCCCGAGGGCGACACCCTCGACATCAGCCCCGCGCTCGCCGACATCGGCGGGCAGGAGACCCCGGTTGCGGCGTTGGCGATCGACATCCCGCACGGTCTCGGGATCACCATCCACGTTCCGCCTGCTGACACGGAGCGGGTGGTGGCTGCGATCCGTGCCGCGTCCGGGGTGCAGCCCAAGTGCGGGGAGTGCGGCGACAGCGGTGCCTGCAACGGCGGGCCCTGCGCCCTGCGCACCGCCGCCCGGCCTGTGCCCGACACCGAGCGGCGCGAACGGTACGCGGCGGCGATCGGCGCCACGGACATCAACAACGCGCACGTGATCCGACTCGCCACCGATGCCGCGATGGTCGTGGCGGACGAGGAGCGGAACGGGCGCACGCAACGGTTGCTGGACGAGATCACCCGCCTGCGTGCCGAGCTGGAGCAGGCCCGCGATCTGCTCCAGCGCGCGGAGTCCTACCTGTCCGCCCTCCACGGAAGCGTCGCCCGCCACGACAACCTCGGCGCCGGGCTGGGGTGTGCCGGGTGTGAGCTGCGGGACCAGATCACCGCCCACCGCACCGCCGCGCCCGATGTGCAGCCCACCCGGGTGACTGCCGAGCTGGAGCAGGCCCGCGCCGCTGTCGCCGAACTCGGGCAGGCCATCCGCCTGACCCGTGAGTACGTCGGCGAGGAACTGCTGCCGCCCGTTGAGGGCTGGTCCTGGTACGACGCGCTCCGACGCCACGCCCCGCAGGAACTCACCGCCACCGGGTCCGGCGGGCAGGCCGAGGACGGGGCGCAGCAGCCGAACCCGCTCGCCGTCTGCGTCTGTGGTCACAGCCGGGGCGAGCACGTCACCGTCAGCGGACGTCTGCTCTGCGACGAGTGCGACCCCGCCGCTGAAGGCGCCTTCGTCTGCAAGGAGTTCGAGGCCCTGTGAGCACGAGCGGATACGACGGCATCAGCCTGGCCGGACGGTGGGAATGCGGGGCCTGCGGAGCCTCCGGAGACGGCTGGTGGGACGAGG
Organism: Streptomyces sp. NBC_01506; assembly: GCF_045040295.1. Taxonomy (NCBI): domain Bacteria; kingdom Bacillati; phylum Actinomycetota; class Actinomycetes; order Kitasatosporales; family Streptomycetaceae; genus Streptomyces; species Streptomyces sp. NBC_01506. The sequence goes on from NZ_CP109422.1 coordinate 2,262,815, forward strand.
ACCAGGGCCTCGTCCTGGACGCCGAGCACGAGTGCGAGGAGTCGACCGCCTGACCGGGTGTGGCGCGCCCTGACCCCCACGGGGCGCGCCACACGCCCGTCTCCCGCCCGAACACCCGCCCGACCACCCCCCCCAGCCGCACCCAGCCGCACCGAGACCGCCACAGAGGCGCACAACGCCACGGAGACCCGATGACCACCAGCCCCGCCGACGAACTCCGCACCGCCGCCGCGACGGTGCGCGCGCTCGCCACAGCGGCCAGCACCGCCACCGACGGCACCCCCACCGCCCACTGGAACACCAAGGAACAACGCGGCGGCGGCGCGCGGCTCTACGGCGACTACACCACCGACGGGCGCGGACAACGGATCGGATGGCCGCCCCTGATGCACGGCACGACCCGGCCGCCGCACATGGAGCCTCAGCACGCCGCATACGCCGCCACCATGGGGCCCGCGCTCGGGCTCGCGCTCGCCGACTGGCTGGACCGCATGGCCGACGCCAACGAGACCGTCAACGACTACACGTTCGGCCTCGTCGCGACGCTCAACCTCGAAGCCCTCGCGGTGGCCCGGCAGATCAACGGGGGTGGGTCGTGACCGGCCGCCTCAACACCCGCAGGACCGCAGCCCTGCGCGCCCTCGCGCAGGGACACGGCACCCGCCCGCCCTCCCGCTTCCCCGGGGAGACCCAGCCCAGCGGCGACCTCCCCGACGACCCCGACCTCGCCGCCCGGCTGCTCGAAGCCCGCGACCGGCAGATCAACGGAGACACCAGATGACCGCCGCCCGGCTGCTCACCGCCGCCCCCGCGATCGTCCTACTCACCGCCATGCTCATCGTCCTCGTGCTCGTGGTCGGCGAGCACCGGCGCCTCCGCCGTATCGAAGCCGGCACCGTCGAGCGGCGCGCCCGCCCGCACAGCGTCCACGCAGGCACCGCAGCGCAGGACGCGGCAGCCATCACCCGCGCCGCCATCAACAAGCAGGGAGACAACGCCGCATGACCGAGCGCCTGTCCGTCAACGAGATCACGTCCGACCAACTCGACCGGCTGTACGACCGGCTGGAGACGGCCGAGCGAGACGCCAAGGACTCCATTGCCGCCGCCGTGCGCCTCACCGCCCTAATGGGGAAGCGCTCCGAGAAAGCCGAGCGGGCCGCCAAGGGCCAGCACCTCCGCGCGCACCGAGCCCACGCCGAGCTGCGCACCCTCCGTTCCGGCATCCGCGCACTCGGCGGCGACCCCACCACGATCCAGAACCTGTGGGCGCAGATCAGCCTCCGCAACCGGCGGTGGCGGGCGGAGAAGCAGCGCGCCGCCACTTACCGGGCCGCGTGGCACTCAGCCCGCCGCCGAGCCCGAGGCCGCGTTCAAACCGAGGCCGCGCTCGACCGCGTACGCCAGCTCGCTGCTGCATGGGCCGACCCCAAGAACTGGGACAGCGTCGGCATGCGACACGGCGTCGCCGCCACTGCGCTGACCGTGACGATCAACGGACCCAAGGAGTACTGACCGTGGACACCACCACCGCGCTCACCACCATCGCCCTCCGCTGGACAGACCTCCGCACCGCCCTCACCACCCACAACGCGTCATGGCCCCCCGCCGGACGCGCCGACATCCTCCGGGCGCTCGACGAGCTGGACGCCACCGACGCCGCGCACCTCCGTGCCGACGGCATCCCTCTGCGTACGGTCGCCGCACCGATCGACCTCACCGTCCTCGACCTCATGACCCTCACCGAGAGCGCGCTTGTCGACTGCGCCGACCACACCGCCGCCGTCATCCAGCGCTCCCCGATGAGCCGCGCCCCCCGCGACTGGCCCGCCACCGACCGGGCCCGCCGAGACGCCCTCGCCGACGCCGACCGGGACGACCGCCGCCGCTGGCGATACACCGGCCACCGCACCGCCCCCCACGCCGCCCTCTGGCTCTACGGCCGCATCACCAACGCCGGAGGCCCCTTCGCGCTCCTGAGCGACGACCAGCACCACGACATCGCCACCGTCGCCCGCACCGCCGCGAGCCGGGTTGAGCAAGCCCTCGACATCACCGGGCAGGTTGCTCAACTCACCCCGCCCTGCCCCGACTGCGGCGGCACCGTCCAGATGCACGGCGGCGCCGGCGCGCGGCCAGTTGCTCACTGCGTCGGCTGCGGGCGCACCTGGGCTGAGCAACCCATCCCAGCCTGACTGGGAGGTGAGCAACCCCCCACGCTCACCTCCCAGTTGACCACCGCAAAGCGTTACGTACCGCCAACTACCGTGCTATAGTCCCGCGTTAGATAACAAAAGAACGGCCCCCGCCCGGTGGTGGAACACCGAACGAGGGCCTGACCGAGACAGAGCGCTAACTCCGTCTCCGGCTACCACACAGAGACTCGGAGGTCTCCCCGTGGCTATGCGTGATCGTATCTCGCGCCTCACACGCCGTGACAACCCCGGCAACACCCCCCTTGCTCACCCCAACCCGGCCGCCCCCTGGTGGGTCCGCGCCTTCACCGCCGCCGGCCGACCCATCATCGCCGTCGTCGTCCTCGGCATGTGCGCCCCCGGCGAACACCACCTCGCCGTCCTCGCCGGATGGGACTCCCGCCTCGCCTGGGGCATGGCCGCCGTCCTCGCCGCCTACGCCGGGATCGCCGCCGCCGTCGCCAGCGCCCGACCGAAAGGCGCCCCCGGCAAACGGTCCGCCATCGCAGGGGCGTTCCTCTCCCTCGGCGCCGCCATGGCCGCACAGCCCGTGTCTCACGCGTTCGTTACCGGGCATCTCAGCAGCGAGCCGCGCACGCCGCTCGCCCTCGTCATTGCCGTCTCATGCGTTCCGCCGCTCGTGCTCGGGCACCTCCTGCACCTCGCGGCCACGCCCGTACGGACCGCCGCCCCAGGGCCGGTTGAGCAACCCCGGCTCGTCGGTGAGCCGCTCGTGCGAGACGTCCTCGACCTCCCCGAGCCGGACGACGAGCCGAAGGCGCTCAACGCGCCCCCGCAGGCGCCCACCGAGCCGCAGGGTGAGCAAGGGCCCGAGCAGGCCGAGCAGGCCGTACCAACGTGGTTTCTCACCACCCGGCAGGTAGCCGAGTTGTACGGCGTCGAGCCCAGCACAGTCGGTACCTGGAAGCAGCGCGGGAAGATCACCCCCGCCATGGTCGACCCGTCGCTCGGGAACATGTACGACCCCGAGATGCTGCCTTCGGTCGCCTCCACCGGCTGAGCAACCCACCCAGCCCGTGGCCCTCTTCGGCCTACTCTGCGCGCTCGCAGCCGGTTTCGCGCTGCTCGGTCTCGCCTACGTGGCGGCCCCCGACATCCCGGCCATCACCGGGACCGTCGCCCTCATCATCACCATCGCAGCCCTCGGGCTCGCCATCCTCCACTGAGGACACCATGCAGATCGTCACCATCGGCGGCGTCACCATCGGCCTCGCCATCCTCACCGCCACCCTCGTGCGCTGGTACCCCGGCTACCGCACCCTGAAGAAGAAGCCCATCCCCTTCCTCGGGCAGCTCCTGCCGTTCCTCCTCGCGTGGACGTACGGCGTCCTCGCGATCCTCACCGTCGGCGGGCTGGTCGGATGGATCGCCGACACCACTCTGTGGATCTCCAACTGGCTCGGTGACGTCGCCTTGGTCTGGGGTGTTGGCGGACAGGCCGGGCAGTCCGCGTCCGGTGGCACGTACCTGCCGCTCACGCAGACCGGCGGCGCCCTCGTGCTGCTGATGACCGTCGCTGCCGTCGTCGCGGCGAAGAAGTCGAAGTACGGGGCCGACATCAAGGCCGGGTCATGGTGCGGCATCTGCCTCGGCACCAGCGCGGGCGTGGCCGGGTTCGCCGCCGTGCCGCTCGCCCAGGCCGTCAACGTCGCCGGGGCGCACCTGTACGGGGTCATCGGATGAGCAAGCCCGAACAGGTCCCCGAGAACTCCCGTGCGGCCGGGGCGTGCGTCCTGATCACCGTCGCCGGGGGCGCCACTGGGGCCGTGTTCGCGGTCTCCCCGGCCGCCGGGATCCTCGGGGTCTGGGTGGTCGGCACAGCCGCCCTCTGGCGGTACGCGCGACGCCGGGTGTCCGATATGCCCGCCACTCCCCCACCGCCCTCCGCGCCCCCTCTCGGGGACGTTTACGCAGGTGGCGAGGACCGTATCGCAAGAGTGGAGTACGACCCGAGCGGGGCCCGCTGCACCATACACGTAGTGCGGCAGGAGGTGAACGAGACATGATCAAACGCCTGTTGAGCCTCGTCCCCACGTACTGCGCGCGGTGCGGTTGGTGGGTAGAACCCGGCTGCGGCCACTGACTGTCAGACCCGAGCAGTACGCTCCACCACGTCCACGCTGCTGGCTGCCGCTCGGACCCCGGCCCCACCGCCCACCCCGGCCGTGGGGCCCAGCCATGCCACGCTCAACTCATTCCCGAGGAGGACCCCATGACCCAGCACGTGAACCTGGCCAAGAGCACCGACCCGCACGCCCCGCTCCGCAAGGCCATGGACCAGGCGAGGGCGTCAGCACGCGCCGTCCTCGAAGGCCCGGCGTACCGCTCGGCAGGGCAGAGCTTCCAGCGGATCGCCGAAGGGCTCCGCCCCCGCGCCTGAGCGCCCGCCGCGACACGCATTGCAATCAGTTGCACAAACGGCCGATCATCCCCCACACTTGCCCCATCTCCGGCGTGCCCGGAAACAACCAGGCCCCCGCCCCAACGGGGGCCTTCACCATTCCCCCACAACGATCACCCGACTTGACGCACCATGTCCCCCACACCACACCGTCCTTGGGGGGACCATGCGCACCCGCACCACACTCGCCGCCGCTGCCACAGCGGCCCTCCTGCTCGCCCTCACCGGCTGCGGCGACAGCCAAGCCGAGACCGAAGCCAAATGCGTCAAAGCCGTCAAGGCCCGCGCCGAAGGCGACAAGTCCAAGCCCAAGGCATGCGACAGCCTCTCCGAGGACGACTACAACACCCTCGTCATCGGCGCCATCCTCGAAGAAGAGGGCCTGGGCAACGTCGGCGAGAACCCCGAGGACCTGCTCGACTACGCCGAAGACGGAGTGGTCGACAACCCGTAGACGACGGGGAGGTGGGCGCCCGTGGCCGGCATACGCAACGGGCGCCCCTACCGCAGACTGTGCGACTGGCAACGCGCCCTCGGGCTCCCGTGCTGGCTCTGCGGCCACAACATCGCCTACGAGATCCGAGGCGTCCTCGCGGGCAAACACCCCGAGGCGTTCACCCTCGACCACCTCGTACCCCTGTCGCTCGGTGGCGACCTCCTCAACCCCGCCAACGCCAGGTCTGCGCACCGGCGGTGCAACAGCGCCCGCGGCAACCGCACCAGCATCAAGCAGCCCCGAGCGTCACGCCGTTGGTGACCCGCAGAGGCGCGCATTCCAAACGCGGGGAGGGAGTTACGCACCGTGCTCATCGTCGTGACCGGCCCACCCGGCGCAGGCAAATCATCCTGGATCCGCGCCCACGCCAAGCCCGTCGACATCGTCATCGACCTCGACCTCATGGCCCTCGCCATGGCCGGCCCCAGTGCCGACCACCACGCGCACACACCCGCGCTCATGCGCATCGTCCACCGGGCACGGCAGGCAGCCATCCACGAGGCCGAGCACGTACTGGGCACCACCGACGTGTACCTCATCCACACCATGCCCCAAGTCAAAGCACGCGCACGATACAAGCGGCTCGGCGCACGCATCATCACCGTCGACCCCGGCGAGTCCGTTGTACGCCAGCGTGTACGGGACATGAGGCAACCCACCATGGAGGCAGTCGTCACCCGCTGGTACCGGGACCACCGACGCGGCGGCTCACGCGCAGTCACACCACAGTCATCACGCACTTGGTGATCAACACGAGCGAAAACGATCAACGCGGAACGTGAGCAACACCGCAGGTCGAGCCCCCCACGGGGAGAGACTGGATCAAAAGTTCAGAGCAAGACCGGGCGACCCAAACGCCCTTCTCGCCCAGATTTTTGCGTGGCCATTTTGAAAGCGCTAATCCCCGAACTGCGAGCGTTGGCGAATTAGTACATAGCTCTCCGTAACTACACCTTCCTCACTCTTCGTTACATTACCGACAGTGAGGGGCGGTCGTGATCGCTGACGAGATCCGGGCGGAGATCGAACAGCTCAACGCCGAGACGGTCGCCCCCGGCCTGGCGGCGGTCGCCATCCGGCTGGCCGAAGCGCTCGATCAGATCCCTGTGGGCGACGCACCGACCGCGCAGGCCGTCGTCTCGCGCGACCTCCTCGCCACGATGGGCAAGCTGCGGGCCCTCTCGCCGCCGGATGTGAAGGGGGACGTGGTCGATGAGCTTGCTGGACGAAAGGCCCGTCGCCTCCGTGGCGCCTGAGCAGGTGCTCGGATGCCAGCGGCCGAGAGTGTTCACCGCCCCGTCGTACGTCTCCAGCGCGGGTCAGGAGGCTGTGGAGCTAGCCGCTGCGGCCGGTCTGATCCTCGATGACTGGCAGAAGCACGCCCTGCACGTTGGTCTCGGTGAGCGCGAGGACGGCTCATGGTCCGCGTTCGAGGTTGCGATCAACGTCGCCCGCCAGAACGGCAAGGGCGCGATCATCGAAGCGCGCGAGTTGGCCGGCCTGTTCCTCCTCGGCGAGAAGCTGATCCTGCACAGCGCGCATGAGTTCAAAACCAGCGTCGAAGCTTTCCGGCGGATCGTCGCGCTCATCACGAACACCGACAGCCTGCGGAAGCGTGTGAAGGCCGTACGGCGTACGACCGGTGAGGAAGCGATCGAACTACTGACGGGGCAGCGGCTGCGGTTCCTGGCCCGCTCCGGCGGCAGTGGGCGCGGGTTCACGGGCAACGCGAACATGCTGGACGAGGACATGATCCTCGGTGATGACGCGATGGGCGCGCTGATGCCGACAATGGCTGCGGTTGAGGATCCGCAGGTCTGGTACTTCGGCAGTGCGGGCATCGGCTCGCCGAGCATGCAGCTCGCACGGCTGCGGCGCCGGGCGCTCGCGGCGATGGAGTCCGGTGTCCCCGACCCGGCGCTCGCTTACTTGGAGTGGTCGATAGACCCGCACGTCAAGGAGTGCCTGCCGGAGTGCGGCGCTCATGATGACCCGCTGTCACCGCTCGCGGTGGCGAAGGCCAACCCCGCCTTGGGGTACCGGCTCACGCTGGAGCACACGGAGCGGGAGCGGCTGACGATGAGCCCGGAGATCTTCAACCGTGAACGGCTCGGGGTTGGTGACTACCCGTCCGACGCCGAGGACACGTGGCGGGTCATCCCTGAGGACACGTGGCGGGCCCTGGCGGACGGCACGAGCAGCATGTCGGACCCGGTGGCGTTCGCCTTGGATACGACGCCTGAGCGGTCGCACACGGCGATCTGCGCGGCTGGCGCGAACGGCGACGCGAGGCACGTTGAGGTCATCGACCACCGGCCGGGGACGGGGTGGGCGCCGGAGCGCGTGGCCGAGCTGGTTGTGAAGTGGAAGCCGTGCGCGCTCGTGGTCGACGAGGGCGGCCCGGCCGGGTCCCTGGTCCCTGCCGTACGCAAGGCGTTGGCCGGCGTGGGCCTGAGTGAGCAGGAGATCGAGGACTTGATCCTCATCCCGAAGACCAGGCAAGTCGCCGCCAGTGCCGGCCAGTTCTTCGACGGGGTGGCCGAGCAGACGATCGTGCACCTGGACCAGGCCCCCCTGGCGACGGCTCTGGCCGGGGCAGACAAACGCCCGATCGGTGACGGCTGGGGATGGGCCCGGCGCGGGGTGTCCGTGGACATCAGCCCGCTCGTGGGCTGCACGCTCGCCGCGTGGGGTCATGCCGAGCGTGCGCATGTGGAACCGGAAGGAGCGCCGAACCTGTGGTGAACGCGCTGCTGTTCGTACTCGAAGTGCTGTTCGCCCTCGCTGTGGTGGCGGGGATCGGCATGTGGTCGGTGCCGGCCGGGATGGTTCTGACTGGTGTGCTCGGTGTTGTGGCGGTCGAGCGTGAGCAGGCGCGACGGAAGGGGACGACCACGTGAGCCTCTTCGGTTTGTTCGAGGGCCGGGCGTCGTTGGAGTCCCCTGCGGTGCCGCTGACGGATGCGTCGCTGGCCGAGCTGCTGGGTGGCGGTGCGCCGCTGGACTCGGGTGTGACCGTCACGGAGACGAGCGCCCTGCACATGCCCGCAGTGTGGCGGGCGGTGTCCGTGGTCGCGAACGTGTCCGCGTCGCTGCCGCTGCATACGTACAAGGTGGGAACGAAGGACCGTGCGCCGGTTGACCTGTTGGAGGATCCGCATCCCGAGCTGACCCGCTTCGAGTTGTGGCGGCTGGTGTACGTGCACCGCCTGCTATGGGGCAACGCATACGTGCAGAAGATCCGTAACCGCGCGGGTGCCGTGGTCCAGCTCTGGCCAATCCGCCCGAACTGGGTGAAGGTCCATCGCGAGAAGCCGACGGAGGACAACCCGTCCGGCAAGGTGTTCTGGATCCAGCCCGAGGGCAACGGGCCTCTCGTGCGGCGAACGCCACGGGAGATCCTGCACCTGCCCGCCCTCGGGTATGACGGGGTGACGGGGTGCTCGCCGATCCGCGCTGCGGCGCAGGGCATTGGCCTGGGGATCGCAGCGGAGAAGTCCGCGGCGAAGCTGTACGGCTCGGGCAACATGATCTCCGGCGTACTCCAGACTGAGCAGCGCCTGACGGCTGAGCAGGCTGGGGCGTTGAAGGCGAACTGGCGGGCCAAGATGGGCGGCTCGCAGGCGGCGCACGACGTAGCGGTACTGGACTCCGGGGCGTCGTTCAACCCGGTGACGATGCCGTACAAGGACTCCCAGTTCCTCGAATCGAGGATGTTCCAGGTGACCGAGGTGTCCCGCATGTTCGGGGTGCCGCCGTTCCTGCTGATGTCCACGGAGAAGTCCACCTCGTGGGGTACGGGGTTGGAGCAGCAGGCGCAGGGGTTCGTGACGTGGGACCTTGCCCCGACGTGGCTCACGCTGACGGAGCAGCGCGTCACGAAGGAGTTGCTACCCAAGATGGTGTACGCGAAGTACGCACTTGGCGGGCTGCTCAGGGGCGACAGCGCGGCGCGGGCGACGTTCTACCGGGCGATGCGGGACTCGGGCGTCTACTCGGCCAACGACATCCGCGAGTTGGAAGACCTCACGCCGATCACAGGGGCCGAGGGCGACATGCGGTTGCAGCCGCTGTACATGGCGCCGCTGGGCTACGACCCGAGCGTCAAGGCGCCGGCGGAGGGTCCGCCGGACGCCGGTGCGGCGGCGCGCGCCGCCGACCATCTCGCCAAGGCGACTGCGCTGCTGACGGCTGCGCCGGAGACGAAGGAGGGCAGCGATGCCGAAGACGACTGAGCGGCGCGACCTCACCCTCGCTACGGCGGGGCTCCAGGTCCGGGCTGCGGGCGACGGGGCACAGGGGTTCGCCGGGCATGCTGCGGTGTTCAACTCCCGTACGGCGATTGGCAACCCGCTGACCTGGGGTTTCTACGAGGAGGTCGCGGACGGCGCTTTCACCAAAACGATCAGTGAGGGTGACGCGCGGATGCTCGTTGACCACGACACCCGCATGGTGGTGTCGCGGGTGTCGGCCGGCAGCCTGCGTCTCGCGCAGGACGCCGTGGGGCTGGCGGTCGACGCGGACCTCGACACGGACCTGTCGTACGTCGGTGACCTCGTGGTGAACCTGAGGAACAAGAACATCACGGGGATGAGCTTCGGGTTCCGGGTCGTGAAGGACGACTGGGAGCCCGTCGAGATCGAGACTGTCTCGGGTGACAAGGCGGAGGCCGAGCTGCGGATCATTCGCGAGGTGCAACTCTACGAGGTCAGCGCGGTCACGTTCCCCGCGTACGAGGACACCGACGCCGGTCTCCGCTCAGTCGGCGTGGCCCTGGCCGCGCGCGGCAGCGACGACGCGTTCGACCGCCGGGCGAAGTACCGCCCGGAACTCAACGACTTCCGCCGCGAGCCGGGCCCCGAGCCCACTCGCGGCGACGACGCAACCCAGCCGGGAGAGACCACTGGGGGCCGTCAGGCGATGCGCATGGAGGCGATCGCCGCCCGCTACCTGCTCGCGCGGTAGCCGCTCTCACAACCCCTTTCAAGCCCCCCGCCACTGGCGGTGGGGCTTCTCGTGCTGGAGGCACACATGCCCAAGCTTCAGACCCTGCTCGACCAGCGGGCCACCGCATGGTCCGCAGCGCAGGAATTCCAGTCCCGCGGCGACGACACGCCGCTGTCTGCCGAGGACCGCACGGCGTGGGACGCGGCACTTGCCGACGTTGAGCGCCTGTCGAAGGACATCGAAACCGAGGAGCGGCACGCCCGCCTCTCCGCCGTCGACTACTCGACGGTCGTCGCCCCCACGGGTGGCGCGCCGGGAGACAGCGGCGAGGACCGGCAGGCCACCGCCGACGCCGCGTACCGGACCGCATTCACCGCGTTCACCCGCCGCGGCATGCTCGGCCTGGACAACGAGCAGCGTCAGCTACTCATGGCGAACATGGGCGAGGTCCGCGCCGGAGCCACGTCGCCCGGTACGGCCGGCGGGTACTTCATTCCGACGGACACGCTCGCCAAGATCACTGAGGTGATGAAGGCGTACGGCGGTCTCCTCGGGGCGGCCAACGTCATCACCACGGCCAGCGGTAACCCGCTGAACTGGCCGACGAACGACGACACGGGCAACGTCGGTGCGATCCTCGCCGAGAACGCGCAGATCACCGAGCAGGACGTGACCCTTGGGCAGAAGACCCTCGGCGCGTTCACGTACACGTCGAAGCTGGTCAGGCTGTCGCTTCAGCTCATCCAGGACGACGCGTTCGGTGTCGAGGGGTGGCTGGCCCGCAAGCTCGGCGAGCGCATCGGCCGCGCCGTAGCGGCGCACCTCGCGACCGGCGTCGGCACCACCCAGCCCGAGGGCCTGTTCACCAACGCCACCGCGGGCAAGACGGGTGCCGCCGGTCAGGTCACCTCGGTCATCTACGACGACCTGGTGGACTTGCAGCACTCCATCGACCCGGCGTACCGGGCGACCGCCCGGTGGGCCATGTCGGACTCGGCGCTGAAGGTCGTGCGGAAGCTGAAGGACGGCGAGGGCCGCCCGCTGTGGGAGCCGTCCGTGCAGGCCGGGTCCCCGTCCACGCTGCTCGGCAGCCCGATCCTCATCGACAACGGGATCCCGGTCCCGGCCGCGTCGGCGAAGTCGATCGGCTTCGGCGACATCAACGCCGCGTACGTCGTCCGGCAGGTGGCGGGCGGGCAGATGATGCGCCTGGAGGAGCGGTACGCGGACTATCTCCAGGTCGGGTTCTTCGGGTTCCTGCGCCTGGACGGGAAGCCGGACGACACCTCAGCGTTCCGGGTGTACGTGCACCCGGCGTCCTGACCGTTTCTGCTGCGGCCCCCGGCACATCGCTGGGGGCCGCCCTCATGGGAAAGGGGCGCGGCATGCCGCGGATCCGGATTCTGCAATCGATCGCGGGGGCCGACTTCTCGTGGGTCCCTGGCGAGGTGGTCGACGTGAGCGCGTCGGCGGCCGAGGCGTGGGCGGACGGCGAGCGCGCCGAGCTTGCCGACGACACCACCCAGGGCGGCTCGGAGAAGACGGCTGCCCGCTCGCGTGGCGGCGGCCGGGGCCGGCGTACCGAGACCCGCACCGAGTAGAGAAGGGGGCGAGCCGTGGCGCTGCTCACGCTGATCGAGGCGAAGAAGCAACTCGACATCGAGTCGTCCACCACGGACGCCGAGCTGGAGATGTACATCGCCGCGTTGACCTCCGTCATTGAGGGCCACGTGGGTCCGGTCGAGGAACAGACCGTCACCGAGACCGTACGGGGGCAGGGCGGCGCTGTGGCGCTGCTGCGCCCCCCGGTGCTCACCCTCGCCTCCCTGACGCCGGTGCTGTCCGGCGGGGCGGCCGTGGATGTGACGGGGCTGCACGTGGACAGCCCGTCCGGGGTGGTGACCTACGTCAACGGCTCCCAGTTCTGCGACGGACCATGGACCGCCATCTACACGGCCGGCCGCGCCCTGGTGCCTCCGACCGTCAAGTTGGCCTCGGTGCTTCTGCTTCAGCACCTTTGGCGCACCCGGTACGGTGCGGCCCGCGGCGGCGGGGGTAGCGCTGACGATTTCAGCGTTCAGGACCCCGTCCCCGGTTTCGGGTACGCGGTGCCGAACAGGGTGCTCCAGTTGCTGGAGCCGTTCAAGCAGCCGCCAGGGATCGCGTGATGGCGACGTCAGTGGTCCCGGCCGCAGTCGACGCGCTGCTGGAGATCCTGCGCGCGACCCCCGCGCTGTCCCCGGCTGCCGATGTGCGGGTCATCGACGGCCCGCCGGGAGTCAACTTCACCGAACGGCACCGGGTCTACGTCGGGTACTCACCCGGCGCGGACCAGGCCGTGGAGATCACACAGTCCTTCGCGTCCGCCGGCGCCCGCCGCCGCGACGAGGAAGCGGCGATCTACTGCTACATCGAAACCCGCGGCGGCGACAAGGACATGGCCCTACGGCGGGCTCGGGCGTTCGCGCTACTGGCCGCCGTGGAGGACGCGCTCCGTGCGACAGACACATTCCCCGAGGCGCCGACACTGAACGGCACGGTCCTCTGGTCGGAGCTGACCGCCGGGGGCCTGACGCAGGAGCAGAGCCCTGACGGCGCGCTGGCCAGCCTCGCATTCACGGTGCGCACGCGCGCCCGTATCTGACCCATCACCAGGAGGAATCGCTATGGCGCGTGTGCGCTACATCGGCGGCGAGCCGGTCACCGTGCCGGAACTCGGCGACCGCGAAGTACAACCGGACCAGGTGGTTGACGTACCCGACGCTCGGTTCGACGGTTACGTCTGCCAGCCGCAGACGTGGGAGTCCGTACAGGAACCGCAGGACAAGCCCGAGCCCGCGCGGGCGACGAAGACGAAGGGGCGTGACGTCTGATGGCGATCGGATCCGGTCTCGGCGGTCAGCTCGGCATCGCGCCCGAGTCCGTCTATGGCACCTATGTGGCGCCGACGAAGTTCGTGGAGTTCACGAAGGAATCGGTGGTCCTGAAGAAGACCACGGCCCAGTCCGCCGGTATCGCGGCGGGGCGGCTGGTGCCGTTGGCGTCGCGGCGGGTGGTGACGCAGCGGGAGGCGGCGGGCTCCATCGAGATGGAGTTCACGAACCGCATGATGGGGCTGCTGTTGCAGTCGCTGATGGGCACCAGTGTGACGCCGGTTCAGCAGGCGACGACGGCGGCGTATCTCCAGACGCATGTCCTGGCGGACTCGTTCGGCAAGTCGCTGACGATCCAGAAGGGGGTGCCCCTGACGACGGGGGTGGTGACCCGGAAGAACTTCAAGGGCTGCAAGATCACAAGTGCCGAGTTCTCGTGTGAGGTCGGCGGCATGCTGACCGCGTCGTTCGAGATCGACTCGAAGGACTGTGAGGAAACGTCGGTGCTGGCGACCGCCTCATACCCGACGATGTCGCCGTTTCACTTCGGGCAGATGGGTGTCTCTCTCGGTGCGTTCGGTGCGGAGACGGCGCGCGACGGCATCCGCAAGATGACGTTGAAGATCGAGCGTCCGATGGCGGTGGACCGGTTCTACGCCAACAACTCAGCGTTGAAGGCGGAGCCGATCACGAACGGTCAGATCAAGATCAGCGGCAGCATCGAGCGGGACTACGTGTCCACCGATCTGGACGACCTGCACACCTCGGACGCCACGGCGTCGCTGCGCTGGGAGTTCATCGGCCCGGAGATCGCGCCGACGTATGCCGAGCGTGTGTCGTTCCTTATCCCGGCCATCAAGTTCGATGACGCGCCCCCGGCGATCGAAGGGTTCGACGTCGTGAAGAACGGCCTCAGTTTCACCGGGCTGTTCGACGGGACGAACCCGAACAAGATCGAGTATATGAGCGCTGACGTCACGCTGTGAGGTGATCTCGTGCAGGACGTGCGGGTCATCAACACCGGTCAGCTCCTCGATCTGCAACGCAAACTTCGGGCGGCCGGGCACGAGAACATCCGCTCCTCGATGCAGCGCCGTATCCGGCGGGCAGCCGAACCACTGAAGAACGATCTCCAGTCCGCGATCCGTGGGCTGCCGATCAGCTCGCCCGGCGGCCGTGGCCGAGGCGGCGGGCGGTCACCGACCAGCCGCCCGCTGCGCAGCACGATCGCCGGCCAGATCCGCATCACCGTGCGGAACACCGGCAACCCCGGAGCCCGCGTGTTCGTGGACAAGGGCGCCCTGCCGCCGGACCTGCGGAACATGCCGCACGTCATCAACACCGGCCGCATCCGCCACCCCGTCTACGGCAATCGCCGCCGGTGGGTCACGCAGACCGCACCCCCGCTGTGGTGGGACAAGACCGTCCGAGCCCACGCCCCGCGCATGGAGCGCGACGTGCGCCGCGTCGTGGACGACGTACGCCAGAAACTCAACTAGGAGCCACCGTGATCGTGTCGTACAAGAGCCCCGAGGGTGGCGCCGAGCAGGTCGAGACGGACGACCTGTCCGCGAAAGAGAGCGCGGACATCGAGGTCGTGACTGAGCTGGAGTGGACGGACGTGGAGGACGCGCTGCGCCGGCAGAAGCCGACCGCGATGCGCGCCGTCCTGTGGATCTTCCGCCGCCGCGCGACTCCCGGTCTGCTGTTCTCCCAGTGCGACGTGCCCGGGTGGAAGCGCCGCCTGACCGCGAAGATGAACACCGACGAGACCCGCGACTGGATCGACGCCCTGCGGACCAGTCACGGTGAGGACTCCGAGGAGTTCGCGGACCTGATGAGCGCCGTCCGTATCGCCGCGCACGAGTCGGTGGACGTCGACAAGGCGCTCGCCAAGCCGGGAAAAGCCCCGGCGCCGGTCGGCCCGGAGGAATCCGGGGGCAGCTCCTCGAGTACCGCTGGCTGATCTGCCACCTCCTGCACCTCACGCCGCGCGACATCGACGCCCTGTCGCGCGGGGAACTCACCTCCGCGATCGCCTGGTGCACGCAGTACGTCGCCGACCACACACCAGCACAAGGGGGTGACGAGTCGTGACGACGATGACGTTCACACTCCAGGGCCGCGACCGTCTCAGCAGCGTCATGGACGGGGCCGGGGACTCGGCGGGGAAGTTGAGCAAGGCGCTGGCGCTGGTCGGGTCGGCGATCCCCGCCGCCGCTGCCCTGGCGCCGCTCATTGCCGGTACTGGTGCCGCCGCTGTGGCGGTCGCTGCCTACGGGGTGGCGATCGGCCCGCAGGTCGCCGCGATGTCCGAGGCGGTCGAGGCGGAGAAGAAGTACCAGGACGCCGTGGAGCAGTCCGGGCGGAACTCGGCTGAGGCGGCTGAGGCGAGTGCCGAGTACGCCCGGCAGATGGCAAAGCTGCCGCCCGCGACACGGGAAGCTGCCGCGTCGCTGATGGTGTTCAAGGACGAGTACAAGGACTGGTCAGACGCGCTCTCCGGGGACACCATGGGCCCGTTCATCAAGGGCCTCGCGCTGGCGTCGGCGGCGTTGCCGAAGCTGACGCCGCTGGTCAAAAGCTCCTCGCGTGAGCTGGACCGGTTCATGACGATCGTCGGCGGGACGATGGCCACTCCCGGCTTCGACCGGGTGTCGGACAAATTCGCCGACTTCGCCGATGTGTCCCTGCGCAAGGCCAACGACGGGCTCGTGTCGCTGCTCCGGTCCCTCGACGGGGACGTCGGCCGGGGCCTGGAGCAGTTCCTCGACTACGCCCGCGACCAGGGCCCCTTGGTTGGCGAGACGTTCAAGAACATCGGCGAGGCCGCGATCAACCTGCTGGCCGCTGCGGCGGACACCGGTGTCGGCGTGCTCCAGTTGGCGAACGCGTTCGCGCAGGTCGTGGCCGCGCTGCCGCCCGGATTCCTCACGGTCCTCATGCAGACCGCGATCGCCATCAAGGCCGTCTCCATCGCGATCGCGGCAGTCAAGCTCGCGGCGGGCGGGATGCTGATCGTGCGTACGCAGATCGCGGCGGCCGGTACCGCCGCGCTCGGCTCCGCTACGGCCATGGGTGCTCTGCGGGCGGCTTTCATGGCGATGTCCCTCGCCGCCCGAACGGCGGTCGCCGCGACGGGGATCGGGCTGTTGGTCATCGGGCTGATGAAGCTCTCGGACGCGGGGAAGTCCACGCCGCCGAATGTGGAGAAGCTGACCACGTCGCTCGCGAAGTTGGGCGACTCGGGCAAGCTGTCCGGCGAGGGCCTGCGGGTCCTGGGCGAGGACATGGACAAGCTGCGCGACGCGGCGCAGACCCTGGCCGAGCCGTCGACCACGCAGAAGATCGAAGCGTTCTTCGACGTCTTCGGTACCGGTGGCGGCCCGGACGCCAAGGAAGCTGCGAAGGTCATCAAGTCCGTTGATGAGTCTCTCGCGTCGATGGTGGCGGGTGGGAAGGCTGACCTCGCCGCCGCGTCGCTGAAGCGTCTGACGAAGGGCATGGACTCTGCCCAGTTGAAGGAGTTCAACTCCAAGCTGGTGGACTACAAGGCGAAGTTGGCCGACGCCGCGCTCGAGGCGGACCTGGCAGCCGAGGCGCAGGGCCTGTTCGGTGCGCAGGCGCAGCAGGTACAGGCCAAGCTTGCCGCTCAGCAGGCATCCGCCGACGGGCTCGCGCAGAGCATCAACGCCCTGTCCAACGCGGCGCTCGCGGCGCGCGGCGGGCTCAGGGGTATGGAGGCCGCGATCGACGCGGCGAGCGAGGCGATCAACAAGAATGGCAAGACGCTGGACAACAACACGGCAGCCGGCCGTGCGAACAACCAGGCGTTGGACGACATCGCAAGCTCCACCATCAAGGCAGCCGAGGCGGCCGAGGCAAACGGCGCATCCCACGCGACGGTCAACGGAATCTACGATCGCGGCCACGAGAAGATCGTCAAGCTCACAACGGGCATCAAGGGAAACGAAGCAGCCGCGAAAAAGCTTGCCGACCAAATCCTGAAGACGCCCGACAAGACCGCGCGCGTCAAGGGCAACCTGGAGGATCTGGAGGACAAGCTCCGGAAGGCGAAAGCCGAACTGAAGAAGGTGCCGGACTCCCGCAAGGCGTCGGTGCGGGCGAACATCAACGACCTTGAGGCGAAGCTCAAGCAGGCGCGGAACAAATTGGCGGGGATCGACGGCACGACCGCGTACACGTACGTCAAAACGATCTACTCCCCGCCCGGTCACGCCGGCCCCGGCGGCATCCCGAACTTCGCGACCGGCGGCATCGTTGGCTTCCCCACGGGCGGCCCGGTGCGTGGCCCTGGGACGGGCACGTCGGACTCGATTCTGGCGCGGCTGTCAAACGGCGAGTACGTCATCCCCGCGAAACAGGTGGACGAGTACGGGCAGCCGTTCTTTGACGCGCTCCGCAACGGGCGTCTTGGCCGGGCGCTGCCCACAACAGCGTCAACCCGACCGGCCTACGCGGGTGCCCCGGCAACGCGGGGCAGAGCCAGCGCGAGCAGCAGCGTCAACGCGACGTTCAACATCGCCTCCATGGACCCGGTCGCCGTAGGCCGCGAAGTACAGCGCGTACTTCTCCGGCTGAAGCGGGACCACGGCATCAACGTGACGTTGGGGGTGGGGTAGTGCTGATTGCCGAGGTCGGTTTCGGGTCCACGATGACGACGCCCCCTGGGGACATCGTGTGGACGGACATCGCCGGGCGGGTCGACGTCGCCGAGCAGGGGGTGACGATCAACCGGGGTGCGGCTGATGAGCTGGCGGAGATCCAGACCGGCACGGCGACGTTGCTGATCGACAACTTCGACGGGGCCCTGTCACCGGGGGTGGCCACGTCGCCGTACTACCCCAACGTCCGCAAGGGCACGCCCTTGCGGGTGGCGGTGACGACCGCCCCGCCACGGACCGGGGCGGCCCCGTGGCCGATGGCCATGCTGGCCGACGACTTCGAGGACGGGGTCATCAACCCCGCCCTGTGGACGGGGGCGTACGGCGGGGTGACAGAAGTCGGGGCACGGGCGCGGGTGCCGCTCAACCCCGGCGTCGTGGCCGGGTTCCAGACAGCCCGGTCGTGGCTCCTCACGGGCAGCACCCTTACCGCACGCCTCTGCACCGTCCCGGCGGCCGGCGGATCGTCGTTCGCGTCCGCGTCGATGTGGATCAACAGCAACACGTTGGGCACCCGGCTGGGGACCTCGTACAACCCGCTGACCGGGCAGCTCCGGTTCGCCAGCGAGACGGCGTACTTCGACGGGTCGGCGGTGGCGGTGACGTACTCCCCGGTGGCTCACCGGTGGCTGCGGCTGCGCGAGGCGGCCGGGACCCTGTACTGGGAGACGAGCGCGGACGGGACCAACTGGACCGTGCGCCGCACGCTCGCGACCCCGGCGTGGGTCGGTGCGGAGACGCAGCTCGTGGACTTCTCCGGCACCCGCACCGGCGGGGTGGCCGACTTCATCGAGTGGGACCTCGTCGGGCACGTCCTGCACAACAGGTTCTGGGGTGCGGTCAACGACTGGCCCACCAGGTGGAAGGGCTTGCATGCCACGGCCATGGTGACCTGTAGCGACCTCTTCGCGCCCCTGTCTCGACAACCGCAGCTCCGCTCGTGCCTGGACGAGGAAATCCTCAATGACGGGCCGATCGCGTACTACCCGCTGACCGAGGACTCCGGCGCGACTTCCGCCGGGGACTTGTCCGGGGTGACGGCCGGGCCGCTGGGCATCATCCAGCAGGGCATCACCGGCGGAACGTTGGACTTCAGTGCGGGCCCCGGCCCGGCCGCGACGGGCGAGCAGTATCCGTTGTTCACGCCCGTGTCGGCGACGCAGGGCAAGTTCTTGGCCGGCAACTTGGGGGCCGACTATGAGCGCCTGTCCAGCGGGGAGTTCATCTGCGTCGAGGGCTGGTTCACCACATCGACCGGCAGCGGCCGGGTCATCCTCGCATTGGAGAGTGTTGACCAGCAGCACCAAATCGTGTTCTCACTGTCCGCCGGAGGCGTCCTCCGGGTCGAAACCACGGGGTCTGGAGAGGCGCTGACCGTCGCCGCCTCCAACTCGGGCGACCTCGCGGACGGCCGACAGCACCACTTCATATACGACGAGTGGTCAGAAAGCCTGTGGGTCGACGGGGTCGCCAAGTCCTTGGGCGGCTTCGTGGATTCGATGTTCGATCTGCGGCTGATGACCGTTGGCGCTCACCAAAACGGGAGGTTGTGGTCCGGCACGGTCAGCAGCGTTGCCCTGTACACCGCGCTCGCCCCCCTCGGACCGGCGCTGGCCAACCACTACGCGGCCGGGATGACCGCGTTCGCGGGGGAGGACTCGAACGTCCGTATCGCGCGGCTCGCGCGGTACGCCGGGGTCAACAGCGTGACGGTGTTCGGCAGCATTCACGATCCGGTGGCGGGCCAGGGTGCGGGCGGGTCGACCGCCCTGTCGATGATGCAGGCCGTCGCCAGCACGGACGGCGGGAAGTTGTACGCCGAGCGCGACTGGATCGGCCTCGCCTACCAGGGCAGGGATGTCCGGTACAACCCGGACGCGAGCAGCGAGACGTTCACCATCGACTACGCCGACCTCGAAACCGCCGACGTCGAGGTCAGCAACGATGACCAGAAGCAAGTCAACATCGTCACCGCGACCCGCCCGAACGGCGCGAGGCAGCGCGTCATCGACCAGGCCAGCATCGACCTGTACGGGCCGCGTGACGATGGCGAGACTACGTTCCTCAAGACGAACGACAACGCGGTCCTCGACGCGGCGAACTGGATCGTCAGCAGGTACGCCGACCCGCCGCCCGAGGTGCGCGAGGTACCCGTACAGGCGTACACCCTGCCGAACTACAGCGACATCCTCGACGGCGACATCTCCGCATTCTTCTCGGTGACGGACATGCCGCCGGAGGCGCCGGCGTCCGACATGCGGCTCACGATCGAGGGCTACACCGAGACGATCAAGCAGGGTTCGCACCTGATCAAGTTCCGCACCAGCCGTTCGGCAACCGACTCCGTGTGGGTGCTGAACGACCCCGTCTACTCGGTGCTCGGCACCACGTCCCGGCTCGCCTACTAGGAGGCCAGAGTGTCCATCCCCGTTCTCCGAGCGGAGACGTTCTACCTCCCCCCGCCCAAACTCCCGCCGGACGCCTGGCAGTTGGTGCCCCCGGCCGAGCGGGTGTTCCGGTGGATCGAGTACCGCGCGCAGCGCCGCGTGATCCCGCCGGTCGGGTTCCTCATCGGCCAGCGGACGTGGGCGCGGATCAACCACAACCGGTGGATCGCGGACTGCCCCTGCGGCAACGCGCAGGTCGTGTCCCCGGCGGACCCGAGGCTGGCGTGCACGGAGTGCGGCTACGGCTGGGTCGAGCTGGTCTTCCCGGAAGATGTCGCTGCTGTTGAGGCGTCCATCGAGCACGAGCTGCCGCACCTGCGGAACTGGGTGCACCCGGACGATCCCGTGCCGTGGCCGCTCAAGGCCGGAACCCAGGGGGTGGCGGGATGACGTTCGCACCCCGCACGTGGGTCGTCGGCGAGGTCGTCACCGGCGCTCTGATGAACACGGAGATCCGCGACCAGTTCAACAGCATGTTCGCGGCGTGGTCGTCGTACACCCCGGCCTGGACGGGAGCGACGACCAACCCGGCCATCGGCAACGGGTCGATCGTGGGCCGCTACATCAAGGTTGGCAGGACGGTCACTGCGGAGGTCATCCTCACGATGGGCTCCACCACCACCTACGGGTCCGGGTCGCAGGAGATCGGCGTGCCCTTCACTGCCGCCGCCGCGATCGTGTCCTACCTCGGCACCGCCCGGTTCACCGGGGCGTCGACGTGGCTCGGGCAGACGTATCTCATCCTCGGCAACAACACCATGCAGGTCACGTTCCCCGCCGGATCCGCTGTGACGACCGGCGCGTCCATGAGCCCGACCGTCCCCGAGACCCAGTCGAGCGGCGACATCCTGCGTGCCGCGATCACCTACCAGTCGTCGTCGTGATCAGCCGCCGCCGAGCCCTGACCGCCCTGACCGGCGCCGCTGTTGGGGTCCCGCTCGCCGTACGCCCCACCCCTACGAAGGAGCCTGCCCGTATGCCGACGTCTCATGTCCTGCTCACCGAGGCGGGCGCGCGGCTCGCGCTCCTGTCCTGCGTACTCCGCAACACCGGGGCCGGGTGGGAGATCCTGGCCGACACCGGGCACAACCCGTCCGGGGTGACCGGGGTGACGCAGCACGCCACGTACCTGGAACTCCAACACACGACCACCGCCGCCAAGGTGTCGTCAATGCAGGTGACGCCGGACGAGACATTCGCCGCGCGCGGCCTGCGCGTCGGCGCGTCCGTGGGCTTGACCACGACCCGCCTGTATCTGTACACCGCGCTGCCCACCGGCGGCGCCGCGGTCCCGCCGGCCGACCCGGCGACGGTCGTCGCGTCCGGCGGCAACCTGTGGGTTACCGCGTGGATGGAACTGCCGCCCGCGCCGTAGACCCACCCCGCATCCCGAGCCCCGCGCCGTCGGCCGGGGCTTCCGTCATGCCCCGAGGAGGGCCCATGAAGCTCGTCACGCGCTCCCAGTGGGGGGCCCGCGCCTACCTGACACCCAACGGCGCCACCCCGTACAGCCGTTCACGGCGGGGCGTGAAGGTCCACTACCTCGGCACCGCCTACACCGACCGCGCACACGACAAGTGCGCCGCCTACGTGCGGCAGATCCAGGCGCAGCACATGGACGGCAACGGCTGGTCCGACATCGGGTACAGCTTCGTCGTCTGCACGCACGGCTACGTGTTCGAGGGTCGCGGCCTCAAGCGCCGCAACTCGGCGAACGGCAACACCGCGCTGAACGAACAGGACTACGCCGTCATGGCCCTGGTCGGCTCGTCCGGCCTCACCAAGCCGACCGATCCCCAGCTCGACGGCGTCCGCGACGCCATCGACCACTGCCGCGAGACCGGCCCGGCCGGTAACTGGCTCGGCGGGCACCGCGACGGCTACGCCACCACCTGCCCCGGAGCCGCCCTGTACGCGTGGGTCCAGAAAGGCGCCCCCCGCCCCACCACCGAGGAAGAAGACGACATGCCCCTGAGCGACGCCGACGTCCGCAAGGTCTGGCAGACCGACGGTTTCTACAAGAACCCGAACCCGGACACCGCAAAGAGCAATCCATACATCGCCCCGGCCACCGGCCTCAGCAACATCGAGATCGTTGCCCGCCGCACGGAGACCAGGGTCGCCGCGCTCGCCGCGACGAACACCGAACTCGTCAAGACCGTTGCGACCCTCGCCGCCGGCCTGGGCGATCTCGACCCCGAGGCGATCGTGGCCGACCTCACGGCCGCGATCGAGGGCATCGACATCCGCCTCGACGCCACCACCTGAAGAAAGGGCACCACCATGAGAGTTTCCAGCTTCGCCAAGGCCATCGCCGCAGCGGTCGCCGCCGGTACGGCCGCCGTCGCCACCGCTGTCCAGGACAGCGCGTTCACCACCGGGGAGGGCGTGACCGTCGCCCTGGCCGTCCTCGGCGCCCTGGGCATCACCTACGCGGTGCCCAACAAGCAGCCGGCCGCCTGATGACCGTGCCCGATCCGGGCGTGTACATCAGCCCGGCGCAGACGTATCAGGAGGTACGGGACCTGGCCAGAACCGTCGACCGCATCGAAGCAAAACTCGACGGCGTCCTAGGCGAGCAGACGGACATCCGCAACGACGTCGCCGACCACGAGACCAGACTCCGTGTTCTGGAGCGCGCCCGCTGGCCCCTGCCCACCGTCGCCGTACTCGCCGGCGCAGCAGGCACCGCCACCGGCGTCCTCGCCCTCCTCCGCTGACACGCACCGCGCCCCCTGCCCGGCCTCCTCGGAGGCCGGGCAGGGGGCGCCTTTCGTCGTGTACCCCCGATGCGAGGCCGGGGGTACCGTTCTGGTGTCGAGTCAGAACAGGAGCCAGTATGCACTCCCTGAACCATGACCACACCGGCGCGCGCATCAAGCGTCTGCGCCTGGAACGCCACCTCACCCAGAGGGCTCTCTGCGATCTGTCGCAGATTCCGTACTCCACCCTCACAAAGACCGAGCAAGGCATTCTTCCGGCCAGCCCGCACCTGATCGGCGCGGTCGCGCGCGCGCTGCGTGTGGAGGTCGCCACGGTGACCGGCCAGCCGTACCTCGCCGAGCTGCGCCAAGACGAGCTGGACATACTGATCCAGCCCATCCGAGAAGCCCTGGACCTCTTCGATCTGGGAGCCGATCCGGACATCACCCCGCGCCCCGGCGAACTGCTGCGCGACGATGCCGAGGGATTCCACGCGTCTGTGCGTGCCGGCCTCATCAAGCAGACCGCCGCCCAACTCCCCGGCCTTGTCGCCGAGGCCACAACCGCAGCACACCAGGAAGAGACGACCGAGGGGTGGATGATCCTCGCCTCGCTGTACCGCACCGCGTACGACGTCGCCTCAAAGCTCGGCTACCTCGACCTGGCCACGATCGCCCTGGACCGCATGGAGTGGGCCGCTCAGCGCGCGTCCAGCCCCGTCGTTGGCGGCATGTACCGGTACATGCGGGCGCTCACCTACTTGCGGGCTGGCCAATACCGCACAGGGGACCGCATCATCCAGATGGGGCTAAGTGCCCTTGACCAGGAGGAACCCGGCCGCGTCCGCGACGCGGTGACGGGTCAGCTCAACCTAGGCGCGGCAGTGCTCGCCGGCCGAGCGCAGGATCGGAACCGCGCCGAGGGGCACCTTGCCGAGGCGGGTCGGCTCGCCGAACGGACGGGCGAGGCGGCCGACGTGCACTGGCTCGCGTTCGGCCCGACGAATGTGTCGGTTCACCGGGTCAGCGTGCTGGCCGAGTTGGACGAGTACGGAGCTGCGGCGGAAACGGGAGCGAAGCTGGTGATCCCGCGAGACTGGCCGGCGTCCCGGCGGTCGCATCATTTTGCGGAGGTGGCTCGCGCGCAGATGTGGACGGGCGCGCTAGACGACGCGTTCTCGAATCTGCTGCGTGCCAGGAAGGCGGCACCGCAGCAGGCGAGGTATCACCAGACGGTCCGTGAGACGTACGACGGGCTGGAGGCGGCGAAGCGCCAACTCCCGGACAGCTTCTTGTCGTACGGCTCCTGGCTGGGCGCCTGACGCTCCGTAAGGCTTTGGCCCCGACTATCAACATGTCGTGATAGTCGGGGCCTTGTCGCGCTCCCACCATGGGGTCACTACCCACCCACAGGGAGTCGCCATGGGACCCAAACCAACCGCGCCGGACGGCGGGCCGACCGGCCTTGACGACGCATACACAGCCGCGCACCGCGCATTCATGGACCACGTCTCGGGCTGCTACTCCTGCCGGCGCCGAGGCATCGACTGCCAGGACGTCGGCGCCTTGAAGGCCCGGTTGCGCGAAACCCAATCGGCCAGCATCGCCGCCAGGACGGGCAACCGGTGACCGCGCCCCGCACGCCGACCGCACCCCCGGATCCGGCGGACCCCAACTACTACAACCGCGGCCCCCGGTGGCCGGGCGAGACGCTGCGCCCCCTGGCCCTCACGCCTGACGAAATGGTCGCGCTCCGACGTGGCCTGGCCGTCGTCGCCGCCCTGGCATGGGGAGACCCGTCGTGATGTGCATCTCCGGGGGCCACGAGTTCCCCGTCGAAGACGACGAGGGCGCCTACTGCCCCGAGCACGGCGTGACGCTGCTGTACCACGGCGACCCCATCGCACCCGAGGACTTGACCCACGACTACCCCGTCCGCCCGCGCTGGCTCACCCTCGACCCTGCGGACGGAAACGACGAGAGCGACGACCGCCCCCACTGACCCCCTCGTCCCGCTGATGCTGGGGAGCTCCAGCGGGACGAGGGCCAAGTCCCACCCCTCCTGTGCTTGCGAACGGCAGCGGGCTAGTGTCCTGCACCAGACGACAACCGGCAGGAGATCACCATGAACTGCCCTTCGTGCGGCGCCGGCGCTTCTCAAAACCCCGACGGATCGTGGACCTGCTCGAACCAGTGCGGCTGGTCCTCCGGGGCCGCCGCGGCACCGACGGCGGTAACCTCAGCGCATGACCGCGGACTCCCCCCAGCAGCCCGACAGCCCCTCGCTGGCCGCCCTGGAGATTACCGAGGCGGAGTGCCGACGCTGCGGCACACTTATCGCGGGGCTTGACGGGCGATACGCGTGCCCGGTGTGCGGCTGGGTCAACCACTGGTCCGAGGGCCACGAGGCCCTACCGACCGGATCCGACGACCCAGACTCCTCGAACCGCCTCTCCTGACGCACAACCGCCCGGCCGGTGTCGTCCCCCGACGCCGGCCGGGGCTACTCGCGCACCAGCTCGGCGATCGGCACGCCGACGACGCGTGCGATGAGCAGTAGATCGCTGTACCCAGGGTCTCGCACGCCGGCCTCGTACCTCTGGATCGATCGGCGTTCGACGCCGATGTGATGGGCGAGTGCTTCCTGGCTGACGCCAGCTTCCCGGCGGGCGGCGGCGATGCGCTGCCCCAGTTCGCGGCGGCGGGCGAGCACCCATTCGGGGAGGGCTGTTCTTCGGACGGGCACACGGCCACGTTCGATCGACCATGATCACGAGTCAGTACCCAAGTGGTCGCTTTTCCACAGACGCGTACATGTATCCCCCGGCTCGCTCCCGTTTCGGCGGGATGCGGGCCGGGGGCTTCCCTGTTTCTGGGACGTCGTGGGGTGTTGTTCCAGTGGTCAGAGGCGGTATTCCGTTCCGGAAGCGTTCCGCTCGGTGCCCGGATTCCGGCAGATTTCCGTATGACTACGGGACCCCACGGGATGCCGTGGGATACGTCGGGATGGTCATCTATGCAGGTCAAACCCCACACACACCACTGATCAGGTCAACCGCTCTCCGCCTGGAACATCCACGCGTGCTTCTCGAGATCGGCCGTGAGCCCGATCAGGATGTCCTGGGTGATCGGGTCGGGCTCGTCGGTCGCCCTGATCCGCTCACGCATGCGGACGATCACCGCGCTCAGTGCGTCCACCAGCGTCCGTACGGCGTCCGTGTCCTTGATCCAGCCGTCGGGGACCGTCCCGATCGCGCTCTGCGCCGCCACCGTCGCCGCGCGGCCGTCCGGGGTCACACCGATCGCCGAGGCACGCTCCGCCACGGTGTCCGAGTGGGTCCGGGCCGTGGTGACGACCTCGTCGAGCTGGAGATGTACGGACCGAAAGCGCGGCCCGACGATGTTCCAGTGCACCTGCTTGGCCACCAGGGAGAGATCGAGCAGATCGACGAGCGCGCCCTGAAGGGCCTCGCCGACCAGCTTCAGATCCGCCTCGGGCAGTGAGCTCTTGACGACAGACATGGGTGCGTCCTTCCGGTTCCGTTCGCACGTATGCCCACCATCGCACAAGACCCCAAAAGGATCATTTCGGGCAAACAGCAGGAATTCTTCACCGGATCACGCCCGTCGAGCGAGAACGGGCAAAGCAGAAGCCCCGGCCGGCCACCAGGGCCGTCCGGGGCTTAGCCTCGGTCACGCCGTACACATCAAGCGGCGACGACATCCACCGCTTCTGTTGGCGCCTTGATGGTCACCCGCTCCGTCGGCATACCTGCCACCGACGTCACGGAGACGGAATTGAGCATCGGACGTACCGCCGCGGGCACCGGCTCGCTCGCCGCTGCGGACGCGGCCAGCTCGGCCAGCGACAGTTCGTCGCTCACTTCGCGCATGAGCTCGGACATCCGTACGTCAAGCGCGTCGCAGATGGCGGAGAGCAGTTCGGAAGACGCCTCCTTCTGCCCCCGCTCCACCTCGGAGAGATAGCCCAGCGAGACTCGGGCGGACGAGGAGACTTCGCGCAGAGTACGGCCCTGGCGCTGGCGCTGCCGACGCAGTACGTCACCAAGCAGGCGACGGAGCAGAATCATCGGTGGCTCCCTCCTCGGACCGCGTAGCCGCATCCTTCTCGCCCCACCGTACCGCCTCGCGCTGCGGCCGTGCGGGGAGCGATGTCGTGTTCACTCAGGGCTGCAAACATCAAGTCCCCCCGTTCCGTTCCGTATCCTGTGTCCGCCCGTACCCGGCCAGTTCACCGGAGAGCAGTTCGAGCACGCTCCGTACACTCTCTCTACGGATTTCCGCCCGGTCACCGTTCAACCGCAGTGCGGCCACTTTCCCGGCACCGTGCGGACCACTGACGGCCACGTAAACCGTACCCACGGGCTGTCCGTCCTGCGGGTCCGGCCCCGCGACGCCGGTGGTCGAGATGCCCCAGCCGGCGGCCAGTACGTCCCGTACGCCGACGGCCATCTGCCGTGCGACCTCGGGATCCACCGCTCCCCGCTCGGCCAGAAGTGTTCCGTCGACGCCGAGGACATCGCGCTTGACGTCCGTCGCGTAGGCCGTGACGGAGCCGCGGAGCGACCGCGAGGCGCCGGGGACCGATGTCAGTTCGGCGGCCACCAGACCACCTGTCAGCGACTCGGCGACGGCGAGCGTCGTTCCCCGCCGCACCAGCAGATCAAGGACGTGTGCCGCCGCGTCCCTCAGTAGAACGTCGTCGGCCGCCGCATCCTTCCCGGCAACTGTCGCGGGGACCGGACCGGCCGGTACGGGCTCCGCCCCCTCCCGCGCCGCGCACCTCACGAACGTCGCCGACGTCGCCGACGTCACGAAGCCCGCTCCGCGCGGTCACGCTCGGCCGCCAGCCCCTGTCGTCGCAGCACGATCGCCTGACGCACATAGTCCAGGCCGGTCAGCACAGTCAGCACGACCGCGACCGCCATCACCCAGAACCGCAGCGTCGCGAGCGGCCCCGTCAGCGCCAGTACGTACATACCGACCGCGGTGCCCTGCGCCAGCGTCTTCATCTTGCCGCCGCGGCTGGCCGGAATGACCCCGTGCCGGATCACCCAGAACCGCATCAGCGTGATCCCGAGCTCACGGAAGAGAATGACCCCGGTCACCCACCACGGCAGATCCCCGAGGGCGGAGAGACTGATCAGCCCCGCCGCCATGATCGCCTTGTCGGCGATCGGGTCGGCGATCTTCCCGAAGTCGGTGACCAGGTTGTACGTACGGGCCAGATGCCCGTCGAAGACATCGGTGATCATGGCCACGGCGAACGCGGCCCACGCCCAGGCGCGCCAGGCCGGGTCGTACCCGCCGTCCTGGAGCAGCAGCATCACGAAGGCCGGTACGAGCACCAGCCGCATCATGGTGAGGATGTTGGCGATGTTCCAGATGCTGGCCTGATTGACGGCCGCAGCCCCCAGCTTGCCGCCGGGCGTCGGTCTACCCTGGCCGCCCTCGGCCGATGCCGGGACTCCGGTCATCTGGCTGCCTCCTCACCGGGGCTCCGGGGCTCGTCCCCGGTGAAGCCGCAGTACTCCGCCACCAGGTCCACGCCTTCGGTGCCGACCACCTTTGCCTCGACCATACGACCGGGAACAAGCCCCTCGCGCGACGTGAAGATCACCTGGCCGTCGGTCTCGGGCGCCTGGTGGGCGGCCCGGCCCACGGCGGCCTCCGCGTCGTGGTCCAGGGAGTCCGAGGGGTCCGAGGAGCCCGAAGAATCCGAGGAATCGGCGGAGACGGACTCCACGAGCACCGTCAGGGTCTCCCCCAGGCGCTCCTCGGCCCGCTGCGACGTCAGCTCGTCGGCCAGCCGCGACAAATGCGCCAGCCGCTCGGCGACGACGTCCTCGTCCAGTTTGTGGTCGTACGTCGCCGCCTCGGTGCCGTCCTCGTCCGAGTAGCCGAACACACCGATGGCGTCGAGGCGCGCGCCGGTGAGGAAGCGTTCCAGCTCGGCGAAGTCGGCCTCCGTCTCGCCCGGGAAGCCCACGATGAAGTTGGAGCGCACACCGGCCTGCGGCGCCTTGCCCCGGATCGTCTCCAGCAGCTCCAGGAAGCGGTCGGTGTCCCCGAAGCGGCGCATCGCGCGCAGTACGGAGGGCGCGGAGTGCTGGAAGGACAGGTCGAAGTACGGGGCGACGCCCGGCGTCGACGTCAGCACATCGATGAGTCCGGGGCGCATCTCGGCGGGCTGGAGATAGCTGACCCGTACCCGCTCGATCCCGTCGACCGCCGCGAGTTCGGGCAGCAGCGTCTCCAGGAGGCGGATGTCGCCGAGGTCCTTGCCGTAGGAGGTGTTGTTCTCGGAGACGAGCATGACCTCTTTGACGCCCTGCTCGGCGAGCCAGCGCGTCTCTCCCAGCACGTCGGAGGGGCGGCGCGAGATGAAGGAGCCTCTGAAGGAGGGGATGGCGCAGAACGAGCAGCGCCGGTCGCACCCGGAGGCCAGCTTCACGGAGGCGACGGGGCTGTTGTCGAGCCGTCGGCGCAGCGGGGCGCGCGGACCGGAGGCCGGCGCGAGACCCTGCGGCAGATCGGCGGGCGCCGGGATGACGGCCTCTGTAGGAGAAGCGGCCTCGGCGCCGTGTCCCGGCAGGGCCACACCGGTGGCGCCCTGCCGGTCGGCCGGGCTGAGCGGGAGCAGCTTGCGCCGGTCGCGCGGTGTGTGCGAGGCGTGAATACCGCCGTTGAGGATGGTCTGGAGGCGGTCGGAGATGTCGGCGTAGTCGTCGAATCCGAGCACGCCGTCCGCTTCGGGGAGCGATTCCGCGAGCTCCTTGCCGTAGCGCTCCGCCATGCAGCCGACGGCGACGACGGCCTGGGTTCTGCCGTGATCCTTCAGATCGTTGGCTTCCAGCAGGGCGTCGACGGAGTCCTTCTTGGCGGCTTCGACGAAGCCGCAGGTGTTGACGACGGCGACGTCCGCGTCGGCGGCTTCCTCGACGAGCTCCCAGCCGTCCGCTGCCAAGCGGCCTGCAAGCTCCTCCGAGTCCACCTCGTTACGGGCGCAGCCAAGCGTGACAAGGGCGACGGTACGGCGTTCGGGCATGGGCTCAAGACTACTTTGTTCAGGCCGCCCTCCTGCCGTGCAGGGTTGACCGGCCGGCCCGGGGGCGGTGGAGCGCACCCGCGGTGCCTCCCCGCGCACCCCGCCGCAGTACCGCCCGGGGCATCACCCCGTGACCCGCCGGCGCCTCTCGGCGCCGGCCGCGGGCATCAGCCCGCCTCGGGGTCGCCCTTCGTGTACGAGGGGCGCTCGACCTGGCCCGGCCTGAAGTCCTCGTCCACCTGCTTGCCGTTGACGAAGATGTCGATCACTCCGGCGTTACCGAGGATGAAGTCGATCTGCTCGTCGTCCTGGAAGGTCTTGGACTCACCCTTGAGGAGCAGTCCGTCGAAGATCAGTTCACCGTTGGGGGACTTGGCGGAGATCCAGCTCTTGTCCTCGACGGCGGACAGCTTGACCGTCACCTTGTCGGCCGGGGCCGCGGCGATGGCGCTGTCCGACGGGTCGGGCTTCGGGTCTGCGGGCTTCTTGGTACTCGGCTCGGACGTCGTCTTCTCGGGGGCCGGGCCCTCGGCGACCTGCTTGCCCTGGCCCTCCTCGTCGGCACCGCTGAACATGGTGAAGCCGACGAAGCCGATCACCGCGACGATCGCGGCGACCATGGCGGCCGTCCAGTTGGGCCGCCGCCGCTCCGGGCGGATGCGCTCGGCCTCGAACAGCGGGGCGGCGGGCGTCGGCGACGGGCGCCCACCGTGCTCGGAGTCGTACTGCCCGACAAGTGGTTCGGGGTCGATCCCGACCGCGCGTGCGAGCATGCGGATGTGACCGCGCGCGTAGACGTCGCCGCCGCTGCGCGAGAAGTCGTCCTGCTCGATCGCCTGCACGATGGGAACGCGCACCCGGGTGGAGGCACTGACCTGTTCGACGGTGAGGCCGGCGGCGGTGCGCGCGCGTGTGAGGGCCTGACCGACCGAAGGCTTGTCCTCCACGGTCGCGGGCCGCTCGTCCTCAGGGGGGTCGGCGGCGGAAGGCTGGTCGTCTTCGGGGGAGTTGCCGATGGACACGGGAGTGCCTTTCGAGCGTGTAGCCACCTGCTGGATGTTCAGTCTATGGGTGGTACGAAAGGGTGGGGCAACCGGGCGGATGCACTTTGTACGCCATCTGAATGGCCCGACGGCGTGTCGGCGGGACACCGGGGTGTCTCTGTCTCCACGTTGACGTCCGGCCGGGGGAAAGGGTTGCTCCGGATATCTCTCGGATCGCCTCGGACTCCGTCAATTCCCGTCAGCTCCTTCGGGAGCGGGCTCGCCGCGGATCACCGCGAGCACTGCGTCCAGCTCGTCCGCCTTCACCAGCACATCACGCGCCTTGGAACCCTCGCTCGGACCGACGATGTTCCGCGATTCCATCAGATCCATGAGTCTGCCCGCTTTGGCGAAACCCACGCGCAACTTCCGTTGAAGCATCGATGTCGAACCGAACTGCGTGGAGACGACCAACTCGGCGGCCTGGCACAGCAGATCGAGGTCGTCACCGATGTCCTCGTCGATCTCCTTCTTCTTCGCCGTGCCGACGACGACGTCCTCCCGGAAGACCGGCGCCATCTGGTCCTTGCAGTGCTGGACGACGGCCGCGACCTCGTCCTCCGTAACGAAGGCGCCCTGCATACGGGTCGGCTTGCTGGCGCCCATCGGGAGGAACAGCCCGTCGCCCTTGCCGATCAGTTTCTCGGCGCCGGGCTGGTCGAGGATGACCCGGCTGTCGGCGAGCGAGGAGGTCGCGAAGGCGAGCCGGGAGGGCACGTTCGCCTTGATCAGACCGGTGACGACATCGACCGAGGGGCGCTGGGTGGCGAGCACCAGATGGATGCCTGCGGCGCGGGCCAACTGGGTGATGCGGACGATCGCGTCCTCGACGTCGCGCGGCGCGACCATCATCAGGTCGGCCAGCTCGTCCACGATCACCAGCAGATACGGGTAGGGAGTCAGCTCGCGCTCGCTGCCCTCGGGGGCCTTGACCTTGCCCTTGCGTACCGCCTGGTTGAAGTCGTCGATGTGGCGGTAGCCGTACGCCGCGAGGTCGTCGTAGCGCAGGTCCATCTCCCGTACGACCCACTGGAGCGCTTCGGCGGCCCGCTTGGGGTTGGTGATGATGGGCGTGATCAGGTGCGGGATGCCCTCGTACGCCGTGAGCTCGACCCGCTTGGGGTCGACCAGGACCATGCGGACGTCCTCCGGGGTGGCCCTGGCCATCACCGAGGTGATCAGACAGTTGATGCAGGAGGACTTGCCCGATCCGGTGGCGCCGGCGACCAGCAGGTGCGGCATCTTGGAGAGGTTGGCCATCTCGTAGCCGCCCTCGACGTTCTTGCCGAGCGCGACGAGCATCGGATGGTCGTCCTCGGCGGCGTCGGCAAGCCGCAGGACGTCGCCGAGGTTGACCATCTCCCGGTCGGAGTTCGGGATCTCGATGCCGACGGCGGACTTGCCGGGGATGGGGCTGATGATCCTGACGTCGGGGCTGGCCACGGCGTAGGCGATGTTCTTGGTGAGGGCGGTGATGCGCTCGACCTTCACGGCGGGGCCGAGCTGCACCTCGTAGCGGGTGACGGTCGGTCCCCGGGTGAAGCCGGTGACGGTCGCGTCGACCTTGAACTCCATGAAGACGTTGGTCAGGGAGCTGACGACGGCGTCGTTGGCGGCGCTGCGGGTCTTGCCGGGGCCGCCGCGCTCCAGCAGGTCCAGCGACGGCAGCGCGTAGGTGATGTCGCCGGCGAGCTGAAGCTGCTCGGCGCGCGGGGGCAGGGGGCGGTCCTGCGCGGGCGGGGGCTTGGTCAGGTCGGCGACGACGCCGGACGGCGAGAGCGCCGAGGCGGCGTCGCGCGGCTCCGGCTCACGCGCCGTGGGTACGGAGTGCTCCCGCGAGCCGGCGCCCGAGCCGGCTCCCGTACGTGCTGCCGCACCGGACCGGCCGCCGGAAGCCCCGCGCGTACGCTCCCCCGGCCGCGCCCTCGCCGCGTCCCTGGTGCGGTCGGCCGAGACGCCCTGGGTGAGGTCGGCGACGATCGGCGAGGGCGGCATCCCGTTGAGTACCGCTCCGTCCAGCGCGGCGGCCGCCGCGGCGGCCACGTCGACGGCGTCCATGGGCCGGTCTTGGGCGGCGGCGGCCGGCTGCACCGACTGTCTGCGGGGGCGCCTGCGGCGGGCCAGCGCCTCGACCTCGGCGTGGTCGGGGTCGTACTCGTCGGGCGCCTCGCTCCGCCGCGCCGTCGAGCGGCGCCCCCGCGCGGGCAGGGCCTCACGCCACTGGTCGTCGTAGCGCTCGTCGTCGCTGTCGTACGCCTCCTCATCCCGCTCCTCGTCGTCCCGGTCGGCCGAGGCCGGGGCGAGGACGCCGAGACGGACAGCGAGCTGCCGCAGCCGCTGCGGGACGGCGTTGACGGGCGTCGCGGTGACGACGAGCAGTCCGAAGACGGTGAGCAGGACCAGCATCGGTACGGCCAGGACCTCGCCCATGGCGAAGATCAGGGGCATGGAGGCGGCCCAGCCGATGAGCCCGCCGGCGTCCTGCATCGCCTCGGTGCCCGCGTCCCGGCCCGGGGAGCCACAGGCGATGTGCACGAGCCCGAGGACACCGATCACCAGCGCGGAGAGGCCGATGACGATGCGTCCGTTGGCCTCGGGCCGCTGCGGATAGAGGATGAGCCGCACGGCGACGGCGCCCAGCAGTATCGGGACGAGCAGATCGAGCCGGCCGAAGGCGCCGGTGATCAGCATCTCGACGAGATCGCCGACCGGGCCGCGCAGATTGGACCACGTACCGGCGGCGACGATCAGGGCCAGCGCGAGCAGCAGGAGCGCGATGCCGTCCTTGCGGTGCGCCGGGTCGAGCCCCTTCGCGCCCCGCCCTATGCCCCGGAACATCGCGCCGACCGTGTGCGCGAGACCGAGCCACAGGGCGCGTACGAGGCGGTAGACGCCGTTCGTCGGGGACGGTGCGGGCTTGGGTGCCGGTTTGGCCGCGGACTTCTTCGCCGGGGCCTTCTTGGCCGGTGACTTCTTCGTGGGTGCTGTCTTCTTCGCCGCGGCCTTGGCGGCGGGGGCCGCCTTCTTCGCGGCACCGCTCGTACGGCCGGCACGCGGTTTCGCGGTGCCCGCCGTGCCCTGGGAACCCTTGCCGGACGTACGTGAGGCCATGGGGGTGAGGTTACCGGTGTGAACGGCGGCGGACACGTGTGCCCACCGCTTCACCCGTTCGTGTCGTGCGCCGTGGGCCGGAAACTGACGCGCCCTCAGCCGCCTTCAGCCGCCCTCGCGGGACGGCCGAGTCAGGCGCGGTGCGGACGCCGCGCGAGAGAAAACGGGCCGCCCACGGGCCCGTTGAGGCCCGGGGCGAGCCCGATCAGTTCGGTGGTCGGTCCGGTCAGTTGGGTGTGGGGAGCGGCGAGCCGCCTCCGCTGCCCGGCTCCAGCGCGTCCAGCGCCCTGCGGAGTCCGGTGAGTTTGCGCTCCAGATGCGCCGCAGTGGCGACGGCCGCCGCGTCGGCGGAGTAGTCGTCCAACTGTTTGGAGAGCGCTTCGGCCTGCTCCTCGACCGCCGCGAGCCGCGCGGACAGTTCGGCCAGGAGACCCGTCGGCTCCTTCACCTCGCCCGCTCCGGCCAGTTGGAGTCGCAGCAGCTCCGCCTGCTCCTTCAACTGACAGTTCTTCATGTACAGCTCGACGAAGACCGAGACCTTCGCGCGCAGCACCCACGGGTCGAACGGCTTGGAGATGTAGTCCACCGCGCCGGCGGCGTAGCCCCGGAAGGTGTGGTGCGGACCGTGGTTGATGGCCGTCAGGAAGATGATCGGGATGTCCCGCGTCCGCTCGCGCCTCTTGATGTGGGCGGCGGTCTCGAACCCGTCCATCCCCGGCATCTGGACGTCGAGCAGAATGACCGCGAAGTCGTCCGTCAGCAGCGCCTTGAGCGCTTCCTCCCCTGACGATGCCCGCACCAGCGTCTGATCGAGCGCGGAGAGGATGGCCTCCAGCGCCAGCAGATTCTCCGGCCGGTCATCGACCAGGAGGATCTTGGCCTTCTGCACCATGGCCCGCCCTCCTCGCCCCGGCTGTGCACCGGGCGCCGCCCCAGGGGACGACTCCCTTACGCCGTCCGTCCTTGTGCCGGTCATGGTAGCCGCACCCCGCCTGTCGCCACACCCTGTCACCGCGATGTCACTGTGCACGTAGCAAAAACGTCACAGGAGCTCGAAAAGTTCCCCGAATACCTGTGGTCCACACGCGATCGACCACAGGAACTCACCTTCCTCCACCAGGTTCGCACAGCCGCCGGTCACTTCCGAAGCCGTTCCCGACGTCACTTTCATGTCACTTCCGATGCATCCACTGTTCCATCACCGACAGAAGGTGATCGGGATCGACCGGTTTTGTCACATAGTCAGAAGCGCCGGAGTCGATCGCCTTCTCCCGGTCACCCTTCATCGCCTTCGCGGTGAGCGCGATGATCGGCAGCCCGGCGAACTGCGGCATCCTGCGGATCGCCGTCGTCGTCGCGTACCCGTCCATCTCCGGCATCATGATGTCCATCAGCACCAGCGTCACATCGTCGTGCTGCTCCAACACCTCGATGCCCTCACGGCCGTTCTCGGCGTACAGCACCGACAGACCGTGCTGTTCGAGGACGCTGGTCAGCGCGAAGACGTTGCGGATGTCGTCGTCCACGATCAGCACCTTCTCACCGCCGAACGAGAACGTACGCCGCTCCTCCGGAGCGTCCAGCGCGTCGGCCCCCCACGCCTCGTCGGCACCCGAACCGGACGCCACCCGTGAGCCGTTGGCGCCGCCCGCGGTCCCGCCGGACGGGCCCCCCGAGCCGCCGGACCGCCCCGACAGCGAGTTCAATCCCTCCGGACCGCCCAGAGCCTTCCGGCGGCGCCGGAACAGCGCGGCGGACCCCGTACGGGCCTCCGACGGCGCCGCGGGCCGGTCCAGCCGCGCCTGCTCCGGCGACAGGGCCGCGGAGTCGCTGCCGCCGCGCTGCGGCTCGATGCCCGGAGTCAACTGCGGATAGCCCTGCGGAGGCAGCTCACTGGCGTGCAGCGGCAGATACAGCGTGAACGTCGAGCCGCGGCCCGGCTCGCTCGCCGCGTGGATCTCGCCGCCGAGCAGCCGGGCGATCTCCCGGCTGATGGACAGGCCCAGACCCGTACCTCCGTACTTACGGCTCGTCGTGCCGTCCGCCTGCTTGAACGCCTCGAAGATCACCCGCATCTTGCTCGCCGCGATACCGATACCGGTGTCGGTGACCGAGAACGCGATCAGATCGGCGTCCGCGTCACGCAGCGAACCGGCCTCCAGCAACTGCTCCCTGATCGCGTTGGGCACATCCGCCCCGGCGGGCCGGATCACCAGCTCCACGGCGCCCGTGTCGGTGAACTTGACCGCGTTGGACAGCAGGTTGCGCAGCACCTGGAGCAGCCGCTGCTCGTCGGTGTGCAGCGTCGCCGGCAGCTCCGGGGAGACGCGTACGGAGAAGTCGAGCCCCTTCTCCGCCGTCAGCGGCCGGAACGTCGCCTCGACGTAGTCGACGAGCTGCACGAGCGCGATCCGCGTCGGGCTGACGTCCATCTTGCCCGCCTCGACCTTCGACAGATCGAGGATGTCGTTGATCAACTGGAGCAGATCGGAGCCCGCGCCGTGGATCGTCTCGGCGAACTCCACCTGCTTCGGCGAGAGATTCATCTCCGCGTTGTCCGCGAGCAGCTTCGCCAGGATCAGCAGCGAGTTCAGCGGCGTACGCAACTCGTGCGACATGTTCGCCAGGAACTCGGACTTGTAGCGCATCGACACGGCGAGCTGTTCGGCCCGCTCCTCCAGCACCTGCCGCGCCTCTTCGATCTCGGTGTTCTTCACCTCGATGTCGCGGTTCTGACGGGCCAACAGCTCCGCCTTCTCCTCCAGCTCCGCGTTGGAGGACTGGAGGGCCTTCTGCCGGTTCTCCAGCTCCGCCGAGCGCTCCCGCAACTGCTCCGTCAGCTCCTGGGACTGCTTGAGCAGCACCTCGGTCTTGGTGTTGACGCTGATGGTGTTGACGCTCGTCGCGATCATTTCCGCGATCTGATTGAGGAAGTCCCGCTGGATGTGGGTGAAGGGCTGGAACGACGCCAGCTCGATCACACCGAGGACCTTGCCCTCGAACAGCACCGGCAGCACGATCACATACGCCGGCGACGCCTCGCCGAGCCCGGAGGAGATCTTGAGATAGCCGGGCGGAACGTTGACCTGGATCGTACGTTTCTCCTCGGCGGCCGTACCGATAAGGGTCTCGCCGGGCCGGAAGGCGGTCGGCATCGACCCGGCCGAGTAGCCGTAACTGCCGCGCATGCACAGCTCGTACGAGCTGTCGCGCCCGCCCGTCCCCAGCTCGGAGACGGCGCCGGAGCCGGTCGGCATGGCGAGGAAGAACGCGCCGTGCTGCGCCGATACCACCGGGGTCAGCTCGCTCATGATCAGCGAGGCCACGTCGTCGAGATCACGGCGCCCCTGCATCAGACCGGAGATACGGGCCAGGTTGCCCTTGAGCCAGTCCTGCTCCTCGTTGGCGAGGGTGGTGTCACGCAGGTTGGCGATCATGGTGTTGATGTTGTCCTGGAGGACCTGGATCTCGCCCGCGGCGTCTACGTCGATCTTCAGATTCAGATCGCCGCGGGTCACCGCGGTGGCGACGGCGGCGATCGCCCGCACCTGACGGGTCAGGTTGCCGGCCATCTCGTTCACCGACTCGGTGAGATCGCGCCAGGTGCCGTCGACGTCCCTGACCCGGGCCTGGCCGCCCAACTGTCCGTCGGTGCCCACCTCGCGGGCGACGCGGGTGACCTGCTCGGCGAAGGAGGAGAGCTGATCCACCATCGTGTTGATGGTGTTCTTCAGTTCCTGGATCTCACCCCGGGCGTCGATGTCGATCTTCTTGGTGAGGTCGCCCTTGGCGATGGCGGTGGTGACCGTGGCGATCTGGCGCACCTGACCGGTCAGGTTGGAGGCCATCGAGTTCACCGACTCGGTGAGGTCCTTCCAGGTCCCCGAGACACCGGGGACACGCGCCTGGCCGCCCAACTCGCCCTCGGTGCCCACCTCACGGGCGACTCGCGTCACCTCGTCGGCGAACGAGGACAGCGTCGTCACCATGATGTTGACGGTGTCGGCCAGCTCGGCGACCTCGCCGCGCGCCTCGACCGTCACCTTCTTGGTGAGGTCGCCGTTGGCCACCGCCGAGGAGACCCGCGAGATGTTCCGCACCTGACTGGTCAGGTTGTTGGCCATGGTGTTGACGTTGTCGCTGAGGTCCTTCCAGATGCCGGTGACGCCACGTACCCGCGCCTGGCCGCCGAGGATGCCTTCCGTGCCCACCTCGCGGGCCACTCGGGTCACCTCGTCGGCGAAGTTCGAGAGCTGGTCGACCATCGTGTTGACGGTCGTGACGAGGTCGAGGATCTCGCCCTTGGCATCGACGGTGATCTTCTTCGACAGATCGCCCTTGGCGACGGCCGTCGTGACCTCGGCGATGTTGCGGACCTGCGAAGTCAGGTTGTTCGCCATGAAGTTGACGGACTGGGTGAGGTCCTTCCAGGTACCGGAGACACCCTGTACCTCGGCCTGACCGCCGAGCATGCCCTCCGTACCGACCTCGCGGGCGACCCGGGTCACCTGCTCGGCGAAGTTCGAGAGCTGGTCGACCATCGTGTTGAGGGTGTTCTTCAACTCCAGGATCTCGCCGCGCGCGTCCACGTCGATCTTCTGCGACAGGTCACCGCGCGCCACCGCTGTGGCGACCTGCGCGATGTTACGGACCTGGGAGGTCAGGTTCCCCGCCATACCGTTCACGGAGTCCGTCAGATCGCGCCACACGCCCGCGACGCCCGGTACCTGCGCCTGGCCGCCGAGCCTGCCGTCGGTGCCCACCTCGCGGGCCACGCGCGTGACCTGCTCCGCGAAGGCCGAGAGCTGATCCACCATCGTGTTGATGGTGCTCTTGAGCTCCAGAATCTCACCGCGCGCGTCCACATCGATCTTCTGCGACAGGTCGCCACGCGCCACGGCCGTGGTCACCTGGGCGATCTGCCGCACCTGGTCGGTCAGATTGCCGGCCATGAAGTTGACGGAGTCGGTCAGTTCCTTCCACGTACCGGAGACGCCGTCCACCCGCGCCTGGCCGCCGAGCCTGCCCTCCGTACCCACGTCACGCGCCATCCGCGTCACCTGGTCGGCGAACGACGACAACTGCGCCACCATCGTGTTGACGGTGTTCTTCAGTTCGAGCATCTCGCCCGCGACGTTGACGGTGACCTTCTGGGAAAGATCGCCGTTCGCGACCGCCGTCGTCACCTGAGCGATGTCCCGCACCTGGCCGGTGAGGTTACGGAACGCGGTGTTGACGGAGTCGGTGAGGTCCTTCCACGTACCCGCCGCGCCCGGCACCTCGGCCTGGCCGCCCAACTGGCCCTCCACGCCCACCTCACGGGCGACACGCGTCACCTCGGAGCCGAACGAATTGAGCTGCCGCACCATCGTGTTGACGGTGTTCTTGAGTTCGAGCATCTCGCCGGCCACGTCGACGGTGACCTTCTGGGAAAGGTCACCGTTCGCGACGGCGGTCGTCACCTGGGCGATGTCGCGCACCTGGGTGGTCAGATTGCGGAAGACGGTGTTGACGGAGTCCGTCAGATCCTTCCAGGTGCCCGCCGCGCCGGGCACCTGCGCCTGGCCGCCCAGCACACCCGACCCGCCGACCTCGCTCGCCACCCGCGTCACCTCGTCGGCGAAGGTACGCAGCGTCTCGGTCATCTGGTTGATCGTCTCGGCGAGCTGCGCGACCTCGCCGCGCGCGCTCACCGTGACCTTCTGAGAAAGATCGCCGTTCGCGACGGCGGTGGTGACCTCGGCGATGCCCCGCACCTGACTGGTCAGGTTGCCGGCCATCGTGTTGACGGAATCGGTGAGGTCCTTCCACACACCGGCCACGCCCGGCACGGCCGCCTGGCCGCCCAGCTCACCCTCGGTGCCCACCTCGCGGGCCACGCGCGTGACCTCGGAGGAGAACGAGGACAGTTGGTCCACCATCGTGTTCACGGTGTTCTTCAACTGAAGCATCTCGCCGGCCACATGCACGGTGACCTTGCGCGACAGATCGCCCTTGGCGACAGCAGTGGTAACGAGAGCAATGTCACGCACCTGGGCGGTGAGCCGGTAGGCCATCGTGTTGACGGAATCCGTGAGGTCCTTCCACGAACCCGCCATTCCACGCACCGTGGCCTGACCGCCGAGCTTGCCCTCGGTGCCGACCTCCAGCGCCACGCGCGTCACCTCGTCGGTGAACGCGGACAGTTGGTCGACCAGGTTGTTGACGGTACGGGCCACCTTCAGGAACTCGCCGCGCAGCGGGCGCTCCGTCCCCGCCGAGCCCTCGGCGAAGTGCGAACGCAGCTCCATCCGCTGCTCCAGGTCGCCCTCGGCGACCGCCGACAGCACCCGCCCCACCTCGGACACAGGGCGCGCCAGGTCGTCCACCAGCGCGTTCGACGCGTCGATCGCGGTGGCCCAGGAACCCTCGCAGACGCCCGTCTCCAGCCGCTCCGTGAGCTTTCCCTCCCGGCCGACCATGCGCCGTACCCGGGCCAGCTCACCCGTGAGGTGCAGATTGCGGTCCGCCACCTCGTTGAAGACGGCGGAGATCTCCGCCATCACATCGTCACCGGAGACGGTCAGACGTTTACGGAAGTTTCCGTCCCGCATCGCCACCAGGGCCGTCAGCAGTCTGTTCAGAGCCGCCGCATCGACCTCGGTGGTCCCGTTGCTCCGGGACCGTCCGCCTTTTGCGCGCGTGCTGTTGCCACGCGCCGCCACGCCAGACTCCACCGTGTCCCTCCCGCGGGGGTTGACCGTACTGCTCAGAGTGTTGCTCAGGCTCTATCTGGAATCTTGCCCAGTGTTTCACCACGGCCGAACCTGGCGATAACAGTTCGGCAGCTTCGCATAGCGTCCCCACCCCCGGTAGGCGGAAACAGTGGTGACCGGC
Organism: Streptomyces sp. NBC_01506; assembly: GCF_045040295.1. Taxonomy (NCBI): domain Bacteria; kingdom Bacillati; phylum Actinomycetota; class Actinomycetes; order Kitasatosporales; family Streptomycetaceae; genus Streptomyces; species Streptomyces sp. NBC_01506. The sequence goes on from NZ_CP109422.1 coordinate 2,303,679, forward strand.
ATCCGCCCTCGCAGCGAAGGTAAGTAACCTGGCATCCGGCTGTCCAACCGTCCCGGTCTGCCCGGCGGGGACGGCCTGGCGAACGTACTACCACCGGGCACCGGGAGGGCGGGGCCGAATCATGGCAGAGCCGGGCGTCGAGACGCGTACGAGGAGTTTTGTGATCACCGCGCGGGCGGCTGCCAGCTTCGACCCTGTCGGGCGGTCCGTAGCGACCGCCCGCGCCTTTGTCCGGGACACACTCCAGGGATGGGGCTACTCGGACGTCGTCGACGACGCCGTGGTCCTCACCAGCGAGCTCGTCACCAATGCCGTCATCCACGCCGGCACATCGGCGGACGTGCTCTGTCTCCGTACGGAGGACGGCGTCCGGGTCGAGGTCTCCGACCGCTATCCGGAACGTGAGATCCCCATGCAGGGCACGGGGCTGTCGCTCGGCAGTCCCGACCGGGAGAACGGCCGCGGCCTGCTCCTGTGCGCCGCACTGGCCTCCCGCTGGGGCGTCGACTACACCCCGACCCACAAGCAGGTCTGGTTCCAGCTCGACCTGCCCGACCGCCCCGTCGGGGCGCGGTCCGCCGGCCCCGTCATCCCGAACGCGCTGCTGCCGGTCACCGACGAACGGGTCAGGGTCGCCGTCGTCCAGATCGACAGAACCGGCGCCGTGTCGACGTGGAACGAGGACGCGGAGCACCTCTTCGGCTACCCGGCCGACCAGGTCATCGGCAAACCCCTCACCGACTTCGCCGCCTGGCCGCACACACCGGGCATCGGCACCGGCATCGTCGAGGCGCTGCTCCTCTCGCGCTGGGAGGGCAGTTACGGCATCCGGGGCAGCGACGGCAGAGTCATCCCCGTGTACGCCTCCCACCTGCGGGTCCGCGACACCAACGGCGAGCCGTCAACCGTCTGCCTCCTCGTACGCGACGACGAACGCGCCGTCATCCAGACCCCGCAGCGCGCCCCCGCCACCGAGGCGGGCGCCGAGAGCCGCACCGTGGACCCCTTCGAGGTCTTCATCGGCTCGCCGGCCCCGGAAGACCTCGACGGCCTGCTCCAGCGCACCGTGGAGCGCGCCCGCGACATGCTCGAGGGCGACTCCGCCTTCCTCCTGCTCGCCACCGACGACGAGACGGAGCTGGAGGTGCGGGCCACCACGGGCCTCCCCTCGGCCCGGCAGCGCTTCGCCCGCGTCCCGGTCGAGGCCGGCACGGGGCGGTACGGCTCCGCCCGGATGCCCGCCGTCCACGAGGACCTGGCCATCGTCCCCGGCGCCGTACCGCTCCTCAACGGCACCGGCATGCGCTCCGTCGTCACCGTCCCGCTCAAGGTCGAGGGCAGGCTCACCGGCTCGCTCGGCGTCGCCGCCGAAGCGGCCGGACGCTACTCCAACGAGGAGGCGCTACGCCTCCAGTTCGCCGCCGACCGCATCGCGCTGGCCGTCGAGTCGGCCCGTCTCGGCGAACTCGAACGCCTCCGGCGCGGCTCGCTCTCCTTCCTGGTCGAAGCGTCCGACCTGCTGGCCGGCACCCTGGACCGCGACCAGACGCTCGCACTCATGGCCCAGATGACGGTGCCCACCCTCGCCACGTGGTGCGCCGTCTACACCATCGCCGACCAGGCGTCGGACCCGTACCTCTCCTACGTGCTGCACGAGGACGAGGACCGCATCGACGGTCTGAAGGCCCTGCTCTCCAAGATCGATCCGCCCGACCCGGTCCCGACTCCGGGCGCCCGCGTCTGGACCGGCCCGGCGGACGCCGCGCACCAGGCGGCGCTCCGTACGTCCATGAGGGAGCTGGGAGGGGCCTCCACGCCCGTCTCCTCCGGAATCGGCACGACGCTGGCCACGGCCGCCGCGGTGGGCGGAGAGACCGTTGTGCTGCCTCTCGTCGCCCGCAACCGCGTGATCGGGATGCTCACCCTGGGCAAGCCGTCCGACGACCACTTCCGCCAGGAAATCCTGGAACTGGCCGAGGACTTGTCCCGGCGGGCGGCACTCGCCCTCGACAACGCCCGTCTGTACTCGGAGCGCATGGCCATCAGCCAGTCCCTCCAGCGCAGCCTGCTGCCGCCGGAGTTGCCGCAGGTGCCCAACGTCGAGGTGGAGGTCATCTACCGCGCGGCGGGCGAAGGCAACGAGGTGGGCGGCGACTTCTACGACCTCTTCCCGATCCGCGACGGCGCGTACGGCTTCGCCATCGGCGACGTATGCGGTACGGGCCCGGAAGCCGCGGCGGTGACCGGTCTCGCCCGGCACGCGCTGCGGCTGCTCGCCCGCGAGGGCTTCAGCGGCCCTGCGGTCCTCGAGCGCCTGAACGCGGCAATCCTCGACGAGGGCGCCCGCAGCCGCTTCCTGACGCTGCTCTACGGGGAGTTGTGGCCTCAGGACGACGGCAGCGCCGTCCTGAAGGTCGTGTGCGCCGGCCACCCGCTGCCGCTGCGTCTGCACCAGGACGGCACCGTGGAGGCGGCGGCGGACCCGCAACCGCTGCTCGGTGTCATGGACGACCTGGAGCTGTACGAGCAGATGGTCACTCTCGAACCGGGAGACGTACTGCTCTGCGTCACGGACGGCGTCACCGAACGCCGCGAGGGGACAAGAATGCTGGGCGACGACGGCCTCGTCGACGTACTGACGGGCTGTACGGGCCTGACAGCCGGCGCGGTCGCCTCGCGCGTCCTGCGCGCGGTCGAGAAGTTCGCGGCGGAACCGGCATCGGACGACATGGCGATCCTGGCGATGCGCGTACCGGAGCCGCAGAAGCACTGAACGGAGAAGGGCCCCGCCATCAGGCGGGGCCCTTCTTCTTCGTGCTGGAGCCCCAATACGGAATCGAACCGTAGACCTTCTCCTTACCATGGAGACGCTCTACCGACTGAGCTATTGGGGCGGGGCAACGAGAGAGATCATACCCGAAGCGCGGTGTGCTGAAAACTGCCGGCTGCGAAAGGCTGTTGAACGCAGGAATGCCCCGCACCAGAAGGTGCGGGGCATTCCCCAAAAATTGTTCGGCGGCGTCCTACTCTCCCACAGGGTCCCCCCTGCAGTACCATCGGCGCTGAAAGGCTTAGCTTCCGGGTTCGGAATGTAACCGGGCGTTTCCCTAACGCAATGACCACCGAAACACAATGAAACACTGAACCAACCGGAAAAAACACGGTCGTTCGTTGTCTCAGAACTAACACAGTGGACGCGAGCAACTGAGGACAAGCCCTCGGCCTATTAGTACCGGTCAACTCCACACCTCACAGTGCTTCCATATCCGGCCTATCAACCCAGTCGTCTACTGGGAGCCTTACCCCATCAAGTGGGTGGGAGTCCTCATCTCGAAGCAGGCTTCCCGCTTAGATGCTTTCAGCGGTTATCCCTCCCGAACGTAGCCAACCAGCCATGCCCTTGGCAGGACAACTGGCACACCAGAGGTTCGTCCGTCCCGGTCCTCTCGTACTAGGGACAGCCCTTCTCAAGACTCCTGCGCGCGCAGCGGATAGGGACCGAACTGTCTCACGACGTTCTAAACCCAGCTCGCGTACCGCTTTAATGGGCGAACAGCCCAACCCTTGGGACCGACTCCAGCCCCAGGATGCGACGAGCCGACATCGAGGTGCCAAACCATCCCGTCGATATGGACTCTTGGGGAAGATCAGCCTGTTATCCCCGGGGTACCTTTTATCCGTTGAGCGACGGCGCTTCCACAAGCCACCGCCGGATCACTAGTCCCGACTTTCGTCCCTGCTCGACCCGTCGGTCTCACAGTCAAGCTCCCTTGTGCACTTACACTCAACACCTGATTACCAACCAGGCTGAGGGAACCTTTGGGCGCCTCCGTTACTCTTTAGGAGGCAACCGCCCCAGTTAAACTACCCATCAGACACTGTCCCTGATCCGGATCACGGACCCAGGTTAGACATCCAGCACGACCAGAGTGGTATTTCAACGGCGACTCCACCGGAACTGGCGTCCCGATCTCAAAGTCTCCCACCTATCCTACACAAGCCGAACCGAACACCAATATCAAACTGTAGTAAAGGTCCCGGGGTCTTTCCGTCCTGCTGCGCGAAACGAGCATCTTTACTCGTAGTGCAATTTCACCGGGCCTATGGTTGAGACAGTCGAGAAGTCGTTACGCCATTCGTGCAGGTCGGAACTTACCCGACAAGGAATTTCGCTACCTTAGGATGGTTATAGTTACCACCGCCGTTTACTGGCGCTTAAGTTCTCAGCTTCGCCACACCGAAATGTGACTAACCGGTCCCCTTAACGTTCCAGCACCGGGCAGGCGTCAGTCCGTATACATCGCCTTACGGCTTCGCACGGACCTGTGTTTTTAGTAAACAGTCGCTTCTCGCTGGTCTCTGCGGCCACCCCCAGCTCACACTGCAAGAGTGATCACCGGAAATGGCCCCCCTTCTCCCGAAGTTACGGGGGCATTTTGCCGAGTTCCTTAACCATAGTTCACCCGAACGCCTCGGTATTCTCTACCTGACCACCTGAGTCGGTTTAGGGTACGGGCCGCCATGAAACTCGCTAGAGGCTTTTCTCGACAGCATAGGATCATCCACTTCACCACAATCGGCTCGGCATCAGGTCTCACCCTGCAATGAGAGACGGATTTGCCTATCTCTCGGGCTACACCCTTACCCCGGGACAACCACCGCCCGGGCTGGACTACCTTCCTGCGTCACCCCATCGCTTACCTACTACAAGTCTGGTCCGACGGCTCCACCACTCCCCTACACTCCGAAGAGCTCAGGGCGGCTTCACGGTCTTAGCATCGCCTGATTCAGTACTGGGCGTTTCAAAGCGGGTACCGGAATATCAACCGGTTGTCCATCGACTACGCCTGTCGGCCTCGCCTTAGGTCCCGACTTACCCTGGGCAGATCAGCTTGACCCAGGAACCCTTAGTCAATCGGCGCACACGTTTCCCACGTGTGTATCGCTACTCATGCCTGCATTCTCACTCGTGAACCGTCCACAACTCGCTTCCGCGGCTGCTTCACCCGGCACACGACGCTCCCCTACCCATCCGCACGCCCGTTGAGGCTATATGTACGAATGACACGACTTCGGCGGTACGCTTGAGCCCCGCTACATTGTCGGCGCGGAATCACTTGACCAGTGAGCTATTACGCACTCTTTCAAGGGTGGCTGCTTCTAAGCCAACCTCCTGGTTGTCTCTGCGACTCCACATCCTTTCCCACTTAGCGTACGCTTAGGGGCCTTAGTCGATGCTCTGGGCTGTTTCCCTCTCGACCATGGAGCTTATCCCCCACAGTCTCACTGCCGCGCTCTCACTTACCGGCATTCGGAGTTTGGCTAAGGTCAGTAACCCGGTAGGGCCCATCGCCTATCCAGTGCTCTACCTCCGGCAAGAAACACACGACGCTGCACCTAAATGCATTTCGGGGAGAACCAGCTATCACGGAGTTTGATTGGCCTTTCACCCCTAACCACAGGTCATCCCCCAGGTTTTCAACCCTGGTGGGTTCGGTCCTCCACGACCTCTTACAGCCGCTTCAACCTGCCCATGGCTAGATCACTCCGCTTCGGGTCTTGAGCGCGCTACTATGACGCCCTGTTCGGACTCGCTTTCGCTACGGCTTCCCCACACGGGTTAACCTCGCAACACACCGCAAACTCGCAGGCTCATTCTTCAAAAGGCACGCAGTCACGACTGACAGCACAAGTGCTGCCAGCGACGCTCCCACGGCTTGTAGGCACACGGTTTCAGGTACTATTTCACTCCGCTCCCGCGGTACTTTTCACCATTCCCTCACGGTACTATCCGCTATCGGTCACCAGGGAATATTTAGGCTTAGCGGGTGGTCCCGCCAGATTCACACGGGATTTCTCGGGCCCCGTGCTACTTGGGAAATACGCAAGAGAGCCGTACAGATTTCAGCTACGGGGGTCTTACCCTCTACGCCGGACCTTTCGCATGTCCTTCGCCTACCTGTACGGTTTCTGACTCTCCGACCAGCCGGCAGACTGATCAAGTGCACTCCCACAACCCCGTATACGCAACCCCTGCCGGGTCTCACACACATACGGTTTGGCCTCATCCGGTTTCGCTCGCCACTACTCCCGGAATCACGGTTGTTTTCTCTTCCTGAGGGTACTGAGATGTTTCACTTCCCCTCGTTCCCTCCACATACCCTATGTGTTCAGGTACGGGTGACAGCCCATGACGACTGCCGGGTTTCCCCATTCGGAAACCCCCGGATCAAAGCCTGGTTGACGGCTCCCCGGGGACTATCGTGGCCTCCCACGTCCTTCATCGGTTCCTGGTGCCAAGGCATCCACCGTGCGCCCTTAAAAACTTGGCCACAGATGCTCGCGTCCACTGTGCAGTTCTCAAACAACGACCAACCACCCGCCACCCCACCGCATACACAGTGAGTTCACCGGGGCCGGCATCCCGAAGACACAAACAGCTCACGCCGCCCGTACCTTCAGACACCCAACAGCGCGCCCGGCCCAGCCTCCCAGCATTCCCGTTCCACGCCGAAGCAGTACTTGGAAAACCCTGAAAAACTGTGCCGAATAGTCAACGTTCCACCCATGAGCAACCAGCACCGGACAGTCGCCGGTGTACTGGCCTCTGACCAAGCCCCGAACGAATCTGGTGAGAAGTGCTCCTTAGAAAGGAGGTGATCCAGCCGCACCTTCCGGTACGGCTACCTTGTTACGACTTCGTCCCAATCGCCAGTCCCACCTTCGACAGCTCCCTCCCACAAGGGGTTGGGCCACCGGCTTCGGGTGTTACCGACTTTCGTGACGTGACGGGCGGTGTGTACAAGGCCCGGGAACGTATTCACCGCAGCAATGCTGATCTGCGATTACTAGCAACTCCGACTTCATGGGGTCGAGTTGCAGACCCCAATCCGAACTGAGACCGGCTTTTTGAGATTCGCTCCACCTTGCGGTATCGCAGCTCATTGTACCGGCCATTGTAGCACGTGTGCAGCCCAAGACATAAGGGGCATGATGACTTGACGTCGTCCCCACCTTCCTCCGAGTTGACCCCGGCGGTCTCCTGTGAGTCCCCATCACCCCGAAAGGCATGCTGGCAACACAGAACAAGGGTTGCGCTCGTTGCGGGACTTAACCCAACATCTCACGACACGAGCTGACGACAGCCATGCACCACCTGTACACCGACCACAAGGGGGGCACCATCTCTGATGCTTTCCGGTGTATGTCAAGCCTTGGTAAGGTTCTTCGCGTTGCGTCGAATTAAGCCACATGCTCCGCTGCTTGTGCGGGCCCCCGTCAATTCCTTTGAGTTTTAGCCTTGCGGCCGTACTCCCCAGGCGGGGAACTTAATGCGTTAGCTGCGGCACCGACGACGTGGAATGTCGCCAACACCTAGTTCCCAACGTTTACGGCGTGGACTACCAGGGTATCTAATCCTGTTCGCTCCCCACGCTTTCGCTCCTCAGCGTCAGTAATGGCCCAGAGATCCGCCTTCGCCACCGGTGTTCCTCCTGATATCTGCGCATTTCACCGCTACACCAGGAATTCCGATCTCCCCTACCACACTCTAGTCTGCCCGTATCGAATGCAGACCCGGGGTTAAGCCCCGGGCTTTCACACCCGACGTGACAGACCGCCTACGAGCTCTTTACGCCCAATAATTCCGGACAACGCTTGCGCCCTACGTATTACCGCGGCTGCTGGCACGTAGTTAGCCGGCGCTTCTTCTGCAGGTACCGTCACTTTCGCTTCTTCCCTGCTGAAAGAGGTTTACAACCCGAAGGCCGTCATCCCTCACGCGGCGTCGCTGCATCAGGCTTTCGCCCATTGTGCAATATTCCCCACTGCTGCCTCCCGTAGGAGTCTGGGCCGTGTCTCAGTCCCAGTGTGGCCGGTCGCCCTCTCAGGCCGGCTACCCGTCGTCGCCTTGGTAGGCCATTACCCCACCAACAAGCTGATAGGCCGCGGGCTCATCCTGCACCGCCGGAGCTTTCAACCATCCCCCATGAGGGGCACAGTATTATCCGGTATTAGACCCCGTTTCCAGGGCTTGTCCCAGAGTGCAGGGCAGATTGCCCACGTGTTACTCACCCGTTCGCCACTAATCCACCCGAAGGCTTCATCGTTCGACTTGCATGTGTTAAGCACGCCGCCAGCGTTCGTCCTGAGCCAGGATCAAACTCTCCGTGAATGTTTACCCGATATCGGGTGACACCACGAGAGCGGAACAACCAGTCGGAATAAGACCGGCCGTTCACAGCGTCCTCGCTGTGTTTCTATCAAAGGAACCTCAACCCCAGCCCACAGAATGTGGACGAGGTCGGGGTATCAACATATCTGGCGTTGACTTTTGGCACGCTGTTGAGTTCTCAAGGAACGGACGCTTCCTTCGACCCCGTCTCCGGGCCCTCCGGGCTTTCCCTTCGGTCTTGCTGTCCTGCGTTTCCGACTCTATCAGAACCTTTCGGCGCCTGATTCCCAGTCAGCGGGAACGCTTTCAGATATCCGCTTTCGCGTCTCTCTTTCGGCGAATCCGACTTTATCAGAGATTCTGAGTCGGAATTCCCACCCGGTCCGGTACGCGACTTGGGACAGTTGACTGCCCCGGCGTTCCCGTTCAGGTGGAGCCGTAAACCTACTGGAGCGGGGCCCCCGAAGCAAATCGGGGGCCCCGCTCCGGTGTTGAGGTGGAACCGAGGGTCAGACCTCGACGACCACAGGCAGGATCATCGGGCGCCGGCGGTAGGTGTCGGAGACCCACTTGCCCACCGATCGCCGTACCAACTGCTGGAGTTGGTGCGGCTCGGCGACGCCGTCCGAGGCCGACTTCCCGATGATCTCCTCGATCTTGGGGATGACGGCGGCGAACGCGGAGTCCTCGATGCCGGAGCCGCGTGCCTGGATGTGCGGGCCGCCCACGACCTTCCCGGTCGTCGAATCCACCACCAGGAACACGGAGATGATGCCCTCGTCGCCCAGGATGCGGCGGTCCTTGAGGGACGTCTCGGTCACGTCGCCGACGGAGAGCCCGTCGACGTACACGTAACCCGCCTGGACCTTGCCGACGATTCTGGCCTTGCCGTCGACCAGGTCGACGACCACTCCGTCCTCGGCGATGACGATGTGGTCCTTGGGGACCCCGGTCAGCGCGCCGAGTTCGGCATTGGCGCGCAGATGGCGCCATTCGCCGTGCACCGGCATCAGGTTCTTCGGCTTGCAGATGTTGTAGAAGTACAGCAGCTCGCCGGCCGAGGCGTGGCCCGAGACGTGGACCTTGGCGTTGCCCTTGTGGATGACGTTCGCGCCCCACCGGGTCAGGCCGTTGATCACGCGGTAGACCGCGTTCTCGTTGCCCGGGATGAGGGACGACGCCAGGATCACCGTGTCGCCGGGGACGATCCGGATCTGGTGGTCGCGGTTCGCCATGCGCGAGAGCGCGGCCATCGGCTCGCCCTGGGAGCCGGTGCAGACGAGGACGACCTCGCTGTCCGGCAGGTCGTCGAGCGTCTTGACGTCGACCACGAGGCCGGCCGGGACCTTGAGGTAGCCCAGGTCTCGGGCGATCCCCATGTTCCTGACCATCGAACGGCCGACGAACGCGACTCTGCGGCCGTACTCGTGGGCCGCGTCGAGGATCTGCTGGATGCGGTGGACGTGGCTGGCGAAGCTCGCCACGATGATCCGCTTCTGGGCGCTGCCGAAGACCTGCCGCAGGACGTTCGAGATGTCCCGCTCCGGCGGGACGAAGCCCGGCACCTCTGCGTTGGTCGAGTCGGAGAGCAGCAGATCGATGCCCTCCTCGCCGAGCCTGGCGAAGGTCGGCAGGTCGGTCAGCCGGCGGTCCAGCGGGAGCTGGTCCATCTTGAAGTCGCCGGTGTGGACCACCATTCCCGCGGGAGTGCGGATGGCGACGGCCAGCGCGTCCGGGATCGAGTGGTTCACCGCGACGAATTCGCAGTCGAACGGGCCGATGCGCTCGCGGTGGCCCTCGGTCACTTCGAGGGTGTACGGGCGGATGCGGTGCTCCTGGAGCTTCGCCTCGATCAGGGCGAGGGTGAGCTTGGAGCCGATGAGAGGGATGTCCGGCTTCAGCCGGAGCAGGAAGGGGACACCACCGATGTGGTCCTCGTGGCCGTGCGTGAGGACGATCCCCTCGATGTCGTCGAGGCGGTCACGGATGGTGGTGAAGTCCGGCAGGATCAGATCGATGCCCGGCTGTTCCTCTTCGGGGAAGAGGACGCCGCAGTCGACGATCAGCAGCCGGCCGTTGTATTCGAAGACCGTCATGTTGCGGCCGATTTCGCCGAGGCCACCGAGCGGGGTGACGCGCAGGCCGCCCTTGGGCAGCTTCGGCGGGGCGCCGAGTTCGGGATGCGGATGACTCAAAAGACTCTCCTCACCACGCACGCCACGTACCGCTGAGGCACGTGGCGCGCGTGACATTCGTGCACTTGCTGTTGCACTTGCTTGTTGTCCGAGTGGGCGGAATGCCCAGCACTTTCGTGTGTTCGGTTATTCAGTTGTGAAGTTCGAAATTTTCGATATTCATGAAACCTGGTTCATGAATCGTGTTCGTGAAGGCGATGCCTCTGTCACAGCTCTACCCCGCCGGCCGCGAGATCGATCTTGAGCTGCGCCGTCTCGTGCTCCGTGAGCTCGACGAGCGGGAGGCGCAGCGGGCCGGCCGGCAGGTGTTGCAGGGTGAGCGCCGCCTTGGTGGTGATGACTCCCTGCGTACGGAACATGCCGGTGAAGACGGGGAGCAGCTTCTGGTGGATCTCCGTGGCCTTCTGGACGTCGCCGGAGACGTGCGCGTCGAGCATGGCGCGCAGTTCCGGTGTGACCACGTGGCCGACGACGGAGACGAAGCCGATGGCGCCGACCGCGAGGAGCGGAAGATTGAGCATGTCGTCGCCCGAGTACCAGGGAAGGCCGCTCTGTGCGATGACCCAGCTCGCCCGGCCGAGGTCGCCCTTGGCGTCCTTGTTGGCGACGATACGCGGGTGCTGGGCGAGACGGATGAGTGTCTCGGTGTCGATGGGGACGCCGCTTCGGCCCGGGATGTCGTACAGCATCACCGGCAGCTCGGTGGCGTCGGCGATGGCCGTGAAGTGCCGGAAGAGGCCTTCTTGCGGGGGCTTGTTGTAGTACGGGGTCACCGCGAGCAGGCCGTGTGCGCCGGTGCGTTCGGCGGTGCGGGCGAGCTCGATGCTGTGCCGGGTGTCGTTCGTGCCGATGCCGGCGACGACATGGGCCCGGTCGCCGACCGCCTCCAGGACGGCCCGTACGAGCTGATCTTTCTCCGTGTCGCTGGTGGTCGGGGACTCGCCGGTGGTGCCGTTGATGATCAGGCCGTCGTTGCCTGCGTCCACCAGATGGGAGGCGAGTCGCTGGGCGCCGTCGAGATCGAGCGCGCCGTCCGCCGTGAAGGGCGTGACCATGGCGGTGAGGACCCGCCCGAAGGGGGTCTGCGGAGTGGAGATCGGAGCCATGGGTAACACGCTACTCGTTGCTCGGCTCGGCGTGTCCCCTCGGGGGCACACGGGCAGGTCGTGGGCCCGCGGTGCTGGTGCGGGCCATGGGGTGACGGGGGGCCGGGGAGCTGCCCGTGACGCGGGGGAATGACTCCCTCCGACGAGTGGTGTACGGAGCCCGGCACTGACTGCTCGGGGGTTCAGGCAGTGCCGGGTCCGTTTGATCAGCCTAGATGAACTTCTCGAAACGCCGCAATCCGGACACTTGGCGCCAGAGTGCGCACATCTGTGCGCAACGGCAGCCCTTCGGACCCTCGCCGACGCCTTACGGCGCCACCCTGCCGTTGCCGTTGAAGGCGGCGTGCGTGAGCGGCATGAGCCGCGCCCACTGCTCCTCCATCTTCTCGCCGACCATCTCGATCTCACGCTGCGGGAAGGACGGGACCTTCGCCGCCTCGTGCTGTGTGCGCAGCCCGAGGAAATGCATCAGGGAGCGCGCGTTGCACGTCGCGTACATCGACGAGTAGAGGCCCACGGGCAGCACCGCGCGGGCCACCTCGCGGGCGACGCCGGCCGCCAGCATTTCCTGATACGCCTCGTACGCCTGGCGGTACGACTCCGTCATCGCGCGCTCGGTGAGGTCCTGCTGCTCCTGGGTGCCGTCGACGAAGACGTACTTCCCGGGGCGGCCCTCCTGGACGAGCTTGCGCGAGGCGCCGGGGACGTAGAAGACGGGCTGGAGCTCCCGGTAGCGCCCCGATTCCTCGTTGTAGGACCAGCCGACCCGGTGCCGCATGAATTCGCGGAAGACGAAGATCGGGGCGCTGATGAAGAAGGTCATCGAGTTGTGCTCGAAAGGACTGCCGTGGCGGTCGCGCATCAGGAAATTGATGAGGCCCTTCGAGCGCTCGGGGTCCTTGGACAGCTCCTCCAGGGACTGCTCGCCCGCGGTGGAGACCCGCGCGGCCCACAGGACGTCCGAATCACCCGCGGTGTGCTTCACCAGGTCGACGGTCACCTCACTGCGGAAACTGGGCTTGGTCTCTGCTGGGGTCTCACTCACCTGCGGGGTCCTTCCTGTCACGTCTCACGGGCCGCGCCCACTCTACGACCAGGCACTGACAACTCCCGCCGCGCGCGGCACCGCCCGGCCGGCCGGCCCGACGGGCGTCCGGACGCCGTGCTGATGTTCGCCAATTCGGCGAAATCGGGCACCAAATGACCGTCCCACGCGTCTGACTCGGTAGCGGCACCGGGTCACTTCGCTCGCTGCCGCCCCAGGCTTTCGACCCATCGCACGACCACGAGGAGTTCTCCCCCATGTTCCGCCGGCGTGAGGCCGTCCCGTTCGCATTCGTCGCCGAGGCCGACCGCTTCCGCAGTAACGTCACTCCGCCTCCCAGACAACGGATCAGCCGGTCCGAGCTGATGAGTCGCACACTCGTCGGGCTCGTCGTCGCGGCCGGGCTCGCGGGCTCGCTGCTGTTCGGGCTGCCGTCGCTCGAGTCGGGTCAGCCCTCCGGGCGGACTCAGCAGTCCGAGGCGTCGCAGGGCCGCTGACCCGTCCGGCCCCCCTGAGTGGTCCTGCCCGGGTGCTCCTCGATAACCTCAGCCAGCACCGCCCGATCGAGCGTGCTTGTGAGTGAGGATCAGTCGTGCCCCTGCCCTTCCTGACGGCCGACCGTGCGTTTGACGCGACCACCGACGATGTCGCGCTGCCGTTCGACGACCACGACCGCTGGCGCCGCCCGTACCGTCCGGGACCGTGGCGGGTGGGCGCGTCCGCGCTGCTTCTGCTGCTCGCCTCGTTCGTGCTGCTCGCGACGATGATCATCGCGTTCGCCGGGGCGGTGTCCGGCGCCGGTGTGTGCCTCGGCATCGCGCTGGTGATGATCGCCGTCGCCCTGCGGCTGCTGCGGGTGGGCGCGTGGGTCAGCAGGCACGGCGTACGGCGCGTGGGGCTGCTCATGACCAAGACCGTGCCGTGGGGACAGGCCGTGGAGGTCCGTACGGTGCAGCAGCCGGTGCGCTGGCTGGGGCTGCCGCGGACGGTGCAGGGGCAGGGGCTCCTTCTCGTACTGCGTGACGGCGAGAAGCGGCTGCTGCTCACGGATCACAACGCGGACTTCCTGTCGCGCTCCGAGGCTTTCGACCGGGCGGCTGACTCCGTCGAGGCGTGGGGCGACGAGTACCGGCGCGACTGAACAGGCGCACCGTAGTCGCGAGTTGACCGGACGCAGCGGTCCGCGGGGACGGGGCGGAGCCGAACGGCCTGTGGGCTGATCGGCTCCGGGGCCGCCACGGCGCGGGCGGCGCCCTCGGCTCAGCCGGCTGTCACCGCGCGGCCGTCGCGGGGCTCGGCCGCCCCGTGGAGCGCGATCGCGCGCCGCATCGCCTCACGGGCCCGGGGAGTGTCGCCGGCGTCGCGGTAGGCGACCGCGAGACGGAACCAGCAGCGCCAGTCCCCCGGGGTGTCCTCGGTCTCGGCGCGGCGGGCGGCGAAGACGGCGTCGGCCGACGCCCGGTCCACACGACCGCCCGCGGTGCGCGCCAGCTCGTCCACGGGCAGGCCGCCCTCGGCGTCCAGCTCGGCGGCGAGGCGGTTGGCCCGCCGGACGAACTGGGTGTTCTTCCACAGGAACCAGGCGCCGATGACGGGCAGCACCAGTACGGCGATCCCGAAGGTGACAGTCAGCGGCGTACCGATCCCGATGAGCGCGACGCCCCGGCCGCCGGCCAGGACGAAGTAGCCGACGAGAAGCGCCGCCATGACGAAGTACATGATCTTGGCGCGCACGGCCGTCAGCCCGGCAGGTTCAGGTCGAGGAAGTGCTCCAGGCCGTAGGTGAGGCCCGGTGTGCCGACCACCCGGCGGACGCCGAGGAGGATTCCCGGCATGAAGCTGCTGTGGTGCAGGGAGTCGTGGCGGATGGTGAGGGTCTCGCCCTCGCCGCCGAGCAGGACCTCCTGGTGCGCGAGCAGTCCTCGGAGCCGTACGGAGTGCACACGCACACCGTCGACGTCCGCGCCGCGCGCCCCGTCCAGCGCCGTGACCGTGGCGTCCGGCTGAGGCGCGCAGTTGGCGTCGGCGCGGGCCGCGGCGATCATCTGGGCGGTGCGGGTGGCGGTGCCGGACGGGGCGTCCACCTTGTTCGGGTGGTGGAGCTCGATCACCTCGGCGGACTCGAAGTAGCGGGCCGCGGCCTGGGAGAACTTCATCGTGAGGACGGCCCCGATGGAGAAGTTGGGCGCGACGAGCACGCCCGTCCCCGGGGAGTCCGCCAGCAGTGTCCTCAGCCGCGCCAGGCGGTCGTCGGTCCAGCCGGTGGTGCCGACGACCGCGTGGATGCCGTGGCGTACGAGGAAGTCCAGGTTGCCCATCACCGCGGAGGGCGCGGTCAGTTCGACGGCGACCTGGGCCCCTGTGTCGGCGAGGGCTGCCAGTTCGTCGTCCCGGTCCAGGGCGGCGACCAGTTCCAGGTCGTCGGCGGCCTCCACGGCCCGTACGGCCTCGGAGCCGATCCGGCCCTTGGAGCCGAGAACTGCCACCCGCAGTTTGGTGCTCATCGCTCTGTTTCCTTCTGCTTCCTTAGGAGGCCGGGGTGAGGCGGTGCGGTCAGGCGACCGCTTCGTCGAGCCGGTCGGCCTGCTTGTCCTTCAGGGGGCCGATGACCGACAGGGAGGGGCGCTGTCCCAGTACGTCGCGGGCCACGGCGCGCACGTCGTCGGGGGTGACGGCCGCTATACGCGCCAGCATGTCGTCCACGGACATCTGGGTGCCCCAGCACAGCTCGCTCTTGCCGATGCGGTTCATCAGGGCGCCGGTGTCCTCCAGGCCCAGGACGGTGGAGCCGGAGAGCTGGCCGACGGCGCGGCCGATCTCCTCGTCGCTGAGTCCTCTCGACGCGACCTGGTCGAGCCCGTCGCGGCAGATCTTCAGCACGTCGTGGACCTGGCCGGGGCGGCAGCCCGCGTAGACGCCGAAAAGTCCGCAGTCGGCGAATCCGGAGGTGTACGAGTACACGCTGTAGGCGAGGCCGCGCTTCTCCCGTACCTCCTGGAAGAGGCGGGAGCTCATGCCGCCGCCCAGGGCCGTGCTGAGGACCCCGAGGGCCCAGCGGCGCTCGTCGGTGCGCGAGAGGCCCGGCATGCCGAGGACGACGTGCGCCTGTTCCGTCTTGCGGTCCAGCAGGTCGACGCGGCCGGCGGTGCGCAGGTCGCGGCGGCCCTCGCGTGGGGCTACGGGGACGGCGTCCGCATCGGAGAGGGCGCCGGCCTTCTCGAAGGCGCGGCGTACCTGCCGTACGACGGTGGCGTGGTCGACGTTGCCCGCGGCGGCGACGACCAGATGCGTCGGGTCGTAGTGCTTCTTGTAGAAGCGGGCGATCCGGCCGCGGTCAAGGGCGTTGACGGTGTCGACGGTGCCCAGGACGGGGCGGCCGAGGGGCGTGTCGCCGAGCATCGTGTGCGAGAAGAGATCGTGCACGCAGTCGCCGGGGTCGTCCTCGGTCATGGCGATCTCTTCGAGGATGACGCCCCGCTCGGCGTCGACGTCCGCGGCCTCGATCAGCGAGCCGGTGAGCATGTCGCACACGATGTCGATGGCGAGGGGGAGGTCGGTGTCGAGCACGCGCGCGTAGTAGCAGGTGTACTCCTTCGCCGTGAAAGCGTTCATCTCGCCGCCGACCGCGTCTATGGCGGAGGAGATATCAAGGGCGCTGCGCTTCTTGGTGCCCTTGAAGAGGAGGTGCTCCAGATAGTGCGTGGCGCCGTTGAGCGTGGGCGTCTCGTCGCGCGAGCCGACCTGCACCCAGATGCCGAAGGTCGCCGACCGTACGGACGGCAGAGTCTCGGTGACGACGCGCAGGCCGCCGGGGAGAGTCGTGCGGCGGACGGTGCCGATGCCGTTCTGCCCCTGGAGGAGGGTTTGGGTACGGGCGACGGCCCGTACCTCCGAGGAGGTGCGGGCCGTCGTCGTGGAACTACGAAACGTCACTGGGAGGCTTCGTCCTTCTGGTCGTCCTGCTTGTCGTTCTCGGTCTTCTCTTCGTCCTCGCCCTCGATCACGGGGATCAGGGAGAGCTTGCCGCGCTGGTCGATCTCGGCGATCTCGACCTGGACCTTCTGGCCGACGCCGAGGACGTCCTCGACGTTCTCCACGCGCTTGCCGCCGGCGAGCTTGCGGATCTGCGAGATGTGCAGCAGACCGTCCTTGCCGGGGAGCAGCGAGACGAACGCGCCGAAGGTGGTGGTCTTGACGACCGTGCCCAGGTAGCGCTCGCCGACCTCCGGCATGGTCGGGTTGGCGATGCCGTTGATCGTGGCGCGGGCGGCCTCGGCGGCCGGTCCGTCGGCGGCACCGATGTAGATGGTGCCGTCGTCCTCGATCGTGATGTCGGCGCCGGTGTCCTCCTGGATCTGGTTGATCATCTTGCCCTTGGGGCCGATGACCTCACCGATCTTGTCCACCGGGATCTTGACGGTGATGATCCGCGGGGCGTTCGGGGACATCTCGTCCGGGACGTCGATGGCCTCGTTCATCACATCGAGGATGTGGAGGCGGGCGTCGCGGGCCTGCTTCAGCGCGGCGGCCAGGACCGAGGCGGGGATGCCGTCGAGCTTGGTGTCGAGCTGGAGCGCGGTGACGAACGTCTTCGTACCGGCGACCTTGAAGTCCATGTCGCCGAAGGCGTCCTCCGCACCGAGGATGTCGGTGAGGGCGACGTAGTGCGTCTTGCCGTCGATCTCCTGGGAGATCAGGCCCATGGCGATACCGGCGACGGGGGCCTTGAGGGGCACACCGGCGTTCAGCAGCGACATGGTGGAGGCGCAGACCGAGCCCATGGACGTCGAGCCGTTGGAGCCCAGCGCCTCGGAGACCTGGCGGATCGCGTACGGGAACTCCTCGCGCGTCGGCAGCACCGGCACGATGGCGCGCTCGGCGAGCGCTCCGTGGCCGATCTCGCGGCGCTTGGGCGAACCCACGCGGCCGGTCTCACCGACGGAGTACGGCGGGAAGTTGTAGTTGTGCATGTAGCGCTTGCGGGTCACCGGCGAGAGGGTGTCCAACTGCTGCTCCATGCGGAGCATGTTGAGGGTGGTGACGCCCAGGATCTGGGTCTCGCCACGCTCGAACAGCGCGGAACCGTGCACGCGCGGGATGGCCTCGACCTCGGCGGCGAGCGTACGGATGTCCGTGACGCCGCGGCCGTCGATGCGGACCTTGTCCTTGATGACGCGCTCGCGGACCAGGGACTTCGTCAGCGCGCGGTACGCACCGGAGATCTCCTTCTCGCGGCCCTCGAACTGCGGGAGCAGCTTCTCGGCGGCGAGCTCCTTGACGCGGTCCAGCTCGGCCTCGCGGTCCTGCTTGCCGGCGATGGTGAGCGCCTGCGACAGCTCGCTCTTGACGGCGGCGGTGAGGGCCTGGAGGACGTCGTCCTGGTAGTCGAGAAAGACCGGGAACTCACCGGTCGGCTTGGCGGCCTTGGCGGCGAGGTCGGCCTGGGCCTTGCAGAGCGCCTTGATGAAGGGCTTCGCGGCTTCCAGACCGGCGGCGACGATCTCCTCGGTGGGAGCCTCGGCGCCGTCGGCGACGAGCTGGATCGTCTTCGGGGTGGCCTCGGCCTCGACCATCATGATCGCGACGTCGCCGTCCTCCAGGACGCGGCCGGCGACCACCATGTCGAAGACGGCGTCCTCGAGCTCGGTGTGCGTCGGGAACGCGACCCACTGGCCCTTGATCAGGGCGACACGGGTGCCGCCGATCGGGCCGGAGAAGGGCAGGCCGGCGAGCTGCGTGGAGCAGGAGGCGGCGTTGATCGCGACCACGTCGTACAGGTGGTCGGGGTTGAGCGCCATGATCGTCTCGACGATCTGGATCTCGTTGCGCAGGCCCTTCTTGAAAGAGGGGCGCAGCGGCCGGTCGATGAGGCGGCAGGTGAGGATCGCGTCCTCGGAGGGCCGGCCCTCACGGCGGAAGAACGAGCCGGGGATCTTGCCGGCCGCGTACTGCCGCTCCTCGACGTCCACCGTGAGGGGGAAGAAGTCGAGCTGGTCCTTGGGCTTCTTGGAAGCGGTGGTGGCCGACAGCACCATGGTGTCGTCGTCCAGATACGCGACGGCGGAGCCGGCGGCCTGCTTGGCCAGGCGGCCCGTCTCGAAGCGGATGGTGCGGGTGCCGAACGTGCCGTTGTCGATAACGGCCTCGGCGTAGTGGGTCTCGTTCTCCACCAGTGGTTCTCCATACTCGTCGTTTGTCGTCTTTCGTCCCGCGCCCGTGTGGCGGGGGACAGGCGGAGAAGCGCTCCTGCGGGCCGGTCTTCGATCGAAGCTCCCGGGGCGGCGGCGTGGGCCGCTGGCGGCGTTCGCCGCGCCGTTCCGGGGGCCACTACCGAGGACCGGCGGCGGCGGAGGGGCGCTTCCCCTCGTCAGTGGGTGGTGCCTTCTGTCATACGAGGTGGTGCTGTGTACGTACGACTGGTGCTGATCGTGCTGTTGAACACTCGTTTGTGCGGGTGTTCCGTCGTGCTTCTCAGTGGTGTCCGGGAGCTGTGCTCCTGCGAACAGATTACTGAGCTTCGTGCGCATACGGCGAAGGGAGCGGTTCCCGGTGTGTGGGAACCGCTCCCTTCACGGCGTGCTACTTGGCGCCGCCGGCCGCACCGCGGCGGATGCCGAGGCGGTCGACCAGCGCGCGGAAGCGCTGGATGTCCTTCTTCGCCAGGTACTGCAGCAGGCGGCGGCGCTGGCCGACCAGGATGAGCAGACCGCGGCGGGAGTGGTGGTCGTGCTTGTGCGTCTTCAGGTGCTCGGTCAGGTCCGAGATACGGCGCGAGAGCATCGCGACCTGGACCTCGGGGGAGCCGGTGTCGCCTTCCTTGGTGGCGAACTCCGACATGATCTGCTTCTTCGTAGCGGCGGCAAGCGGCACGCGTACTCCTCGTAGGTCTTCGTGGCCATCGAGCGCCCCAGGTCGAATTCGCTGGGGATCTTCGGTTACTCGGATGGCGGGGATGAGCTGCCGTTGTTGAGAGGGTCGCTGTTTCCGGACAGACCGGAACGCGTACACAAACGGCCGTCACACAGCGTACCAGCCAGTCAGGACGTCAACGCACGGATGGAGTGGTAGACGTCGAACACCGCGAGGCACAGCGGAACGACCGTCAGTAGTACGAAGGACTCGGCGATCTCCAGGAAGCGGCCCCAGAAGGGGGTGACGCCCTTGCGCGGCACGATCAGCCCGATGGCGATGATCAGTGCGGCGATTCCGGCGATGGCGGCGGTGAGCCAGACCGTACGGATGTCGAGTGCCGCGCCGTCACCGCGCAGGGCCTCGCGGATCAACCCCTCCGGGGGGTTGAGGCACAGCCCCAGTCCCAGCAGGACGAGAGCGCCGAGACCGGCGGCGAGGGCGCAGCCGACCTGCGCCGTGTAGCTGAAGAGGTGGGCGCGCATCAGCATGGCGACGCCCGTGGCCAGGGCGAGGAGCTGGCCCCACACGCCGTCGGAGAAGCCGAGTACGGCGGCGGCGCCGACAGCCACCAGCGCGCAGCCACCGACCAGACCGACGAGCAGCTCGTGGCCGCGGCGGGCCTGGGCGGCGATGCGCACGGGGTCGACGGGGGCGGGGGGCGCCGGGTCGGCTCCGTAGTCCCCGGCGGCCGTACGGGGCGGCTCGAAGCCGATGGGGAGGCGGGCGAAGCGGGTGGAGAGGCCGGGCAGGAAGGCCAGTGTTCCTACGGAGAGCGCGGCGCAGACGGCAGCGGTCTCGGCGGGCGCCATGTCGGTCGTGATGGCGATGAACGTCACCAGGAGGCCGATGGTGGAGGCGAAGGCGAACGCGACGAAGGGGCTGTCACCGGCGGGGGTGACGATCACCAGGATCACCGAGGTGACCAGTACGGCGGCGCAGCCGAGCAGGAACTGGAGCCTGCCGATGCCCTGTCCGTCCGCGAAGGGCAGCAGTCCGGAGCCGGCGACGGCGGCGTTGGCCATCGAGCCGATACCGAGCGCGACGGACGAGCCGCGGTCGTCGTACACCCTGGCCCGTACGCCGGCGAGGGCGAGCAGCAGGACGGCGGTGACGCCGGCCAGGATGCCCGACAGGCCGTGCGCGTCGTGCAGGGGGTCGGCGTTCCACAGCACGAAGGCGAGCAGCGTCAGCAGGACGGAGCCGCCGACGAGTCCGGCGCCGCGCATGGCGCTGTCGGTCCACAGGGTGCGGTCGCGGGCGACCGCGGACGCGACGGCGTCGGAGACGTCGTCGAAGACCGCCGGGGGCAGGGACTCGGCGAAGGGGCGCAGCGACAGCAGTTCGCCGTCGAGGATGCGCTGGGAGGCCAGGGAGCGGGCGCTGTCGAGGACGGTGCCGTCGCGGCGGACCAGGTGGTAGCCGACGGGGGCGCCCGCCTCGGGGCTCTGGCCGGACAGCCGCAGGATCTCCGGGTGGAGGTCGGCGACGGGAATGTCCTCGGGCAGTGCCACGTCGATGCGGCCGTCCGGGGCGACGACGGTGATCCGGCAGAAGCCGGTCCCGCCGCCGGACGGGGTCGGTGCGCCCGGCTGGCCGGTTGTGGCCGCCGCTTGGGCCGTCATACTCACGTGCTGCATCCCCTCGTGTGTTCCCCATGCGCCCGATGCCCGCGTTGTGCTCCGAATGACCCGTTTTTTTGCGGAAGTTCATCGCTACGCAAACGCGTCCGGCCACCCTACCGCCGGACGGTGGGCCCCCACGCAAGTAGGATCCTTGCCCGCGGATGGAGGCCCGTCGCCACGGGGGCGCCGGTGGGAACTTTTCTGTCCGGCAAGGGAATTGGTGAGCAGTGAGTCAGATCGTCGTCAAGCGCCCGCCGCGGGCCCTGCCCGCCGAAGTACCGGGCGAGCAGATGCAGGTGCAACCCCCTCCGCCGCTGCCCAGAGGGCAGCAGGAGGGTGCCCTCATGCAGTTGCTGCCGATGCTGGGCATGGGCGGTTCGGTCGTCTTCTTCTTCATGACGCCGAATCCGATCATGCGGATCATGGGCATGGTGATGATCGCCTCGACGATCGCCATGGCCATCGCGATGCTGGTGCGCCACCGGCGCGGAACCCAGGGCGAACTCGCCGACATGCGGCGTGACTACCTCAAGTACCTGACGCAGACGCGGCGTACGGTGCTGAGGACCGCTCATCTGCAGCGGGACGCGCAGTACTACCTGCACCCGTCCCCCGAGCAGTTGTGGGCGCTGGTCGCCGAGGGCAGCCGGGTGTGGGAACGGCGGGTCGCCGACGACGACTTCGGGCAGGTACGTATCGGGCTGGGCAGTCAGCAGCTCGCCACCCCGCTCATCGCCCCCGAGACCGCGCCGGTGGACGAGCTGGAGCCGCTGACCGCCGGGGCGATGCGGCAGTTCCTCAACGCGCACAGCGTGCTGGACGGTCTGCCGATGGCCGTCTCGCTGCGCGCCTTCTACCACCTGACGGTCACCGGCGAGGCGGAGTCGGTGCGCTCGACGGCGCGCGCGATGGTCGGTTCGCTCGCCTCGCTGCACTCCCCCGAGGACCTGGTCATCGCCGTCGTCACCGGACGGGGCGCGGCGCCGGGGTGGGAGTGGACGAAGTGGCTGCCGCACGTCCAGGCGCACGGCCCCGGTGACGGGGCGGGCAGCCGCCGGCTGATCACCTCCGACGTGCGGGAGCTGGAGGAGATGCTGGGGAGCCGGCTGGAGGGCCGTCCGCGCTTCCAGCCCGGCGGGCAGCCCCTGCTGGACCAGCCGCACGTCGTCGTCGTCCTGGACGGCCTGTCGCTGCCCCCCGTGTCGGCGCTCGCGACGCCCGAGGGGCTGCAGGGCGTGACGGTCATCGAGGTCGTCCCCGGCGAGGTCACCGGGGCGCGCGGGAGTCTGGCCGTGGTGGTGCATCCCGACTCGCTGCGGCTGGAGTCGGGACACGGCATGGTGTACGACGGGGAGCCCGACCGGCTGAGCCTGGAGGCCGCCGAGGCGCTCGCCCGTCAGCTCGCGCCGCTGCGGGTCGCGACGGGCGGCGACGACGACGAACCGCTCCTCGCCAACCTCGACTTCACCGATCTGCTGAACCTCGGGGACGCGGCGTCCGTCGACGTCACCCGTACGTGGCGGCCCCGTTCGCAGGCGGAGCGGCTGCGTGTGCCCATCGGTGTCGGTGAGGACGGCGCGCCCGTCATGCTGGACCTGAAGGAGGCGGCGCAGGAGGGCATGGGGCCGCACGGCCTGTGTGTCGGCGCCACCGGCTCCGGCAAGTCCGAACTGCTGCGTACGCTCGTGCTGGGCCTCGCCGTCACGCACTCCTCGGAGACGCTGAACTTCGTCCTGGCGGACTTCAAGGGCGGCGCCACGTTCGCCGGTATGTCGCAGATGCCGCACGTCGCCGCGGTGATCACCAACCTCGCGGACGACCTCACGCTGGTCGACCGCATGGGCGACTCGATCCGCGGTGAACTCAACCGCCGCCAGGAGATGCTGCGCGACGCGGGCAACTACGCCAACATCCACGACTACGAGAAGGCGCGCGCGGCGGGGTCCCCGTTGCAGCCCATCCCGTCGCTGGTCCTGGTCATCGACGAGTTCAGCGAACTCCTCACCGCCATGCCGGACTTCATCGAGATGTTCGTCCAGATCGGGCGCATCGGACGTTCGCTGGGTGTTCATCTCCTGCTGGCGTCGCAGCGGTTGGAGGAGGGGCGGCTGCGCGGTCTTGAGACGTACCTCTCGTACCGCGTGGGTCTGCGTACCTTCTCGGCCGCGGAGTCCCGCGCCGCCCTGGGTGTGCCGGACGCGTACCAACTGCCCAACGTGCCCGGTTCCGGGTATCTGAAGTACGGCACCGACGAAATGGTGCGGTTCAAGGCCGCGTACGTCTCCGGGGTGTACCGGGCCAACGCGCAGGCTGTCGCGGGCACCGGGGGGCCGCTGCCGGTCGACCGCAGGCCCGTGCCGTTCACCGCGGCGCCGGTGCCGGTGCACTACGTGCAGCCGGCCGCCAGGCCCGCCGTACCGGACGCGCGCACCAGCGGGGAGGACGACGCGCTGGCCGACACGGTGCTCGACGTGATCGTGCGCCGGCTCGAAGGGCGCGGCGCCGAGGCGCACCGGGTCTGGCTGCCGCCGCTGGACAACCCGCCGTCGCTGGACGAGCTGCTGCCGGGCCTGTCGAACGTGGACGGGCGCGGGCTCACCCAGCCCGGCTTCGAGGGCGCGGGGCGCCTCGTCGTACCGCTGGGCGTGGTCGACAAGCCGTACGAGCAGCGCCGCGACACCCTGTACCGGGACTTCTCCGGCGCGGCGGGCCATATGCAGATCGTCGGCGGGCCGCAGTCCGGCAAGTCGACGCTGCTGCGCACGCTCATCGCGGGGTTCGCGCTGACGCACACGCCGCAGGAAGTGCAGTTCTACGGGCTGGACTTCGGAGGCGGCGGCATGTCGTCGATCGCCGGACTGCCGCATGTCGGCGGGGTGGCGTCGCGGCTCGACCCCGAGAAGGTACGGCGCACGACGGCCGAGGTGTACGGGATCCTGGCGCGCCGCGAGGAGTACTTCCGTACGGCGGGGATCGACTCCATCAACACGTTCCGCAGGATGCGCGCACGGGGCGAGATCTCGCTGACCGACCAGCCGTGGGGCGATGTCTTCCTGATCATCGACGGGTGGGGCAACTTCCGCACCGACTATGAGGCGTTGGAGCCCGCCGTGCTGGACATCGCGGCGCGCGGACTCGGTTACGGCATCCATGTGGTGCTGACGGCGTCGCGCTCGATGGAGGTGCGCGCCAACCTCAAGGACCACCTGATGAACCGGCTGGAGCTGCGCCTCGGCGACACGATGGACTCCGACCTGGACCGCAAGGCGGCGGTCAACGTGCCCACGGGGGTGCCGGGCCGGGGTCTGACGCCGGAGAGGCTGCACTTCATGGCGGCGGTGCCGCGGATCGACTCCATCAACTCCGACAGTGATCTGTCGGAGGCGACGGCCGCCATGACGCAGGAGGTCGGCCGGCACTGGACGGGGCCGGGCGCCCCCGACGTACGGCTGCTCCCGCGCGAGCTGGACGCGGCGACGCTGCCGACGGGGGGCGCGCAGCCGAACCGCGGCGTGGCCTTCGGGATCGACGAGAATCTGCTGGAGCCGGTCTTCGTCAACTTCGACCGCGATCCGTTCTTCCTGGTGTTCGGCGAGAGCGAGTCCGGCAAGTCGAACCTGCTGCGGCTGCTGATCACGCAGTTGACGCAGCGGTACGACGGGAACGCGGCCAAGTTCTTCGTCATCGACAACCGGCGCGGTCTGCTGGACGTGACGCCGCCGACGCACCTGGCGGAGTACGTGCCGATGTCCAACAACATGGAGCACCACGTCGACGCGCTGGCGGATCTGATGCAGCGCCGTACGCCGGCGGCCGACGTCACGGCGCAGCAGTTGCGCGACCGCAGTTGGTGGCGCGGGCCGACGGTGTTCGTGGTCGTGGACGACTACGACCTGGTGTCCACGTCCAGCGGCAACCCGCTCAACAAGCTCACGGAGCAACTGCCGTTCGCGCGTGACGTGGGTGTGCGCTTCATCATCGCCCGTAGCGCGGCGGGGGCGAGCAGGGCCTCGTACGAGCCGTTCATGCAGCGGATGATGGAGCTGGGCGCGCAGGGGGTGCTGCTCTCGGGCGACCCGCAGGAGGGCGACATCCTCGGCGGCGTACGGGCGCGTCCGATGCCGGCGGGCCGAGGCATCTTCGTGTCGCGCCAGCGCGGCAACCCGCTGGTGCAGACCGGCCTGATGCCTTCACTGGACGAGGGGTGACGGTGGCGGTGGCGGCGGGGACCAGCGGAAGCTGTGGTGGCGCTTCCAGGCGAGACGCTTCGAGAACCCGGCGGCACATGAGCCGTCGAACGGGCTCGTCCGGGGAGGAAGTACGCGCTGATCGGCCTGGCGCTGTTCCTGGGGGTGGCAGGCGGTGGAGGTGTTCCGGCTCGCGGGGATGGAGCGAGGCGGAGCGATCGCTGCGGCACGTCCAAGAAGCTTTCGCGAAGTTTCCGCGGGCTGAACTCGATTGCCTCGAATGGCACTTGTATGTCGTCGGCGCGCGTCAATAAGTTGATCCGGTGGCGGGCCGACACAGATGAATCTGAACGGCATCCCGGAGGAGGACCGACCGAACGCGGGCAGTCCGACCGGCGATCTCACGGTCGACCAGAAGGACTTGGCGGCGATCGGCGACGAGGCGTTCAAGCTGTTCAACCGGCTGTGGGGAGAGGCGCGGGTCGACAGCACCTCGACAGCCGGGAGTGATCTGAACGGCCAGGGGTTCGCACTCGGCGGCGCTCTTACGCATGTGTCGCTGCGCTGGGACCGGCAGCTCGGATCGGTCATGGATGCCTGCGCGCTCATCTCGAACCACATGGACTTCACCAAGAAGGCACACGAAGGCGACGAGATCTTCATCGAGCGTCATGTGAGCAGCATTTCCACGCTGGATGGCGGCTTCGACGAGTCATGGGCGGCGCCGGGCGAGAGGAACCCGGTCTACGGCGAGGACAAGAAGGACTGAGAAGGACCAGAGGAACAGACTCATGGATTTCGAAGCCCTTCACTCCGCCAGTTTCAAGACGCTCGATGACACCGTCGACGGCTGGACGAAGATGCTCCGCAGGCTGACCGACCTGAAGAACGATGCGCGGGACGGACTCCGGGGCAAAGCCAACAAGGCCAACTGGGCCGGCTTCAACGCCACGGTCTCGCGTGAGTTCATCGGCAAGACGGCCGAGGAGTTCAACGACGCGTACACCCAGGCCGAGTCCATCCGCAACATCATCCGCGACACCCGGGGTGAGTTGAAAACCCAGCAGCGGCTACTCAAAGAAGCCATCGAGCGCGGGCGGGCCAATCACATGTCCGTCAAACCGGCAGGCAGTGGCTTCACCGTCACCCCGAATCCCGACCCGAAGCCCGCGAACGGTCAGAAGGACGTCAACGATCTGAGGGATGAACTTCAGGTAATCCTCAACACGGCGACGGAGGTCGACGACACCGCGTCCACGTCACTCAAGGCGCTCGTCGATCTCACCGACTACGGCTTCTCCGGGCAGAAGTACGCCGATCGCGATTCAGCAGCCAAGGCGATCAAGGAAGCCGAGAACCTGGCCCGTCTCGCGAAGAAGAACCCACAGGACCTGACGGTCAAGGAGTTCGACGCGCTCAACGCGGGCCTGAAGAAGTACTCGGCCGACGAACTGTTCG
This sequence comes from Streptomyces sp. NBC_01506, assembly GCF_045040295.1. Taxonomy (NCBI): domain Bacteria; kingdom Bacillati; phylum Actinomycetota; class Actinomycetes; order Kitasatosporales; family Streptomycetaceae; genus Streptomyces; species Streptomyces sp. NBC_01506. The sequence continues at coordinate 2,330,377 of NZ_CP109422.1, forward strand.
CCGAGCGCTTCGCCGAGCAGCTCGAAGCCCACGGGACGCTGAAGTTCTGGGAAGGCATCAACGATCCGTTTGGGGAAATCTTCAACGAGCGAGAAAAACAGCTCGGTGATCTTCAGAAGAATCTCAGCCTCACGCTGGCCAACGCGACGCAGGCCGACACTCCTCAAATGCAGAGGTGGAAGTCCGAGATGACCGACCTCGGAAGTCAGCCGGTAAACAAGAACACCAACGTACCGGGCTTCCAGGTGATGAGTAATCTCATGCGCTGGGGAAATTATGACGACCGGTTCCTCAGCAGCTACGGAAGCAAGCTCATGGAAGTCGAGAAGACTTCCAGCGACAACGGTGCTTACGAAGCGAGGCGGTGGTCCCGTGGAGCGGGGGATCCGATCCTCAACCACTCCGGAACAGATCTGGGATCAGACCCACTGGTTGGATTCCTGAAAGGACTGTCGAACAGCCCCGGTGCCGCAACGGAATTCTTCAACGACTCGTTCTTGACGGCGGACGAGGATCACAACTTCATGACGAAAGAGAAGGGGAAGGAAGTCAGGGACTCGCTTTCCAACTTCGACTACCTCTTCGAAGAGCGGGACTGGCCGCGTGATGTGAACGCCGAAGGTGAAGACAGCACCGCCGGCCGGAACAACCTGGCGCTCGCCCTTGAGGCGGCGACAACGGGCCACCCGGCGGGCGAACTCCCGACCGTGGATACGCCGCCCCACAACGATGGTCAGGCACAGCTCATGAATAGCCTCGTTTCGTCCATCGGAGAAGATCCGGGGCGTCTCCTGGATCACTCCTATATGTCCGACAGTGTCGGTCAGATCACTTCCGAGTACTTGCCGGATGTCAACCGTGCCCTGTCAGTAGATCCAGCAAGCGACAATCCAGCAGATGAAAATAAGGGCGAAAGCGGAAACGTAGACAAGCTTTTCCCCATTGCGGGTGCCTCCGCCGACCTGAATTCCGAGCACGTGACGGCTCTTCTCGTCGGCTTGGGCCAGAACCCTGAAGGCAGCGCTGCCGTGGAGACCGGGCAGGCCGCTTACTTGGGAAATCTCATGGACTACCACCTCAATCCGAATCTTCCCGCCGAGGATCGCTACCCTCAGACCGCACAGGACACCATCCAAGAGATTTCTCGAAGGTCGGGCGAGATCAGTGGATCACTGGCGATCGGGCGACAAGAAGCGATTCTCGGACCGGCCGGGACCGAGGCAAAGGATTTCGAGGACTCGATTGCTCAGCAGAAGAATGCCTGGTCTGGTTCGATCGGTACAGGTATTGGCGTGGGTGTGAGCTTCATCGCCACTCCCGTGGGAGGCGCTATTGCCGGAGGGGCGGCATCAACCGTCAGCAGTCTGGTACTGGAGCACCTATTTCAACAATCCGAGAACAATGCCCTCCAGGACGCTGCGACTGACTCTGCGGGATTGTGGAGCGCGAGTAAGAGACTCAATTTGGAGATGGGGCAGGAGGCGGCCTTTCCCGCCGCTAAAGCGCATGATCTCCCCTACCAGAATCAGGTTGCGGATTGGGTTCGCAACGGCAGGGATGACGGGTACTCGGACGCCTCGGACAACGTCAGTAGGATGGCGGACCATCTTACAACAGAAGTTCCACCCGCGTGATCGCCCCGATCTCGAATCTATTCACGATGAGCAGAGCGGGCACACTCATTGGTGTAAGTACCCAGGGAATTCGATGAAGAAAATTTGCGTCGTAAACCATACGAGAGCAGCGTGGCTGGTCGCTTCATCAGGAGTTCTGGTCCTCACGCTCTCCGGATGCAGCACTCCCGAACCAGAAAGAGAATACACGATCCCCAGCACACTCTGCGGAATGCGGATCTCTCCAAGTCTTCTTGAACCGACGCTTCCTGTCGGAAAGAAGCTGACTGTAAAGTCCAGCAAAGCTGTCGGCGAATCATCATGCAGAGTAGTCATCGACGAAGAACTGGCCCTCGACATCACCACGGGATGGCATGAGAAGGGCACGTCGGTTCTCAACGTTGCTTACGCTCAGATCGGTGCGGATCTCACCGAGAAGATTAGCAAGGACGAGCGTTATACATACTCTGAGGAAGGCGCCGTAGGAAAAGTCGACTGCCCAAATCACAGCGACAAATACCGGAGGGAAAATTACGAACTTTTCACGCAATTCTTCCTGACCGACATGAAAGCAAAACAGTCCGAGATCAAAGCACTCCTATTGGGGCTCACCAAGGCCATCATCGCATCCGATGAATGCACCCCGAACAAGGCTTAGTTCAGCGGGGAAGTACGACTTGAGTGACGTGAGCCTATGGTGTTCGTCAGGGTTGCGCTACGTTTTTCATGTCGAGGGAATACTTGATTCCTGTGCCGGCCCAGGTGGCGGGTCGGCTTGATGACCGCCACCATTTGAATGCTCGGAGTCCAGGCCGTTCTCGTCGCGAGGACACGGCAAAGGGGGGCACCTCCCGCGCGTGCCCCCCTTGTGGCTTCTCGCCATTACTGCCGGTTGCCTCTAAGGGGTCTTAGAAGTAGCCGGCGGACTTCTTGTCGCCCGCCTGGTAAGCCGGTCCGGCCTCGCGGACCTTGCGGGCGATGTCCTTGAGCGCGTTGTGGATCTGGCGCGTCTCGTTGTCCCACTTCTTGTGGGCCGCGTCCGCGGCGGTCTTGGCTTCACCCTCGAAGGTCGCGGACACGCCGCGGATCTTCGTCTGGATGGCCTCAAGGCTCTCGTCGAGCCGGGCGGCCTGCTTCTCGATGACCGAGGCGGCCTGCTCGAGCGAACCGTAGGTCACGACCATGGTGCCGTCGTTCTGCTGAGCCACGGGTCCTCCTGTTTCCTGTCAGTGCCGTATGTGGTGTGCGGTGTGCGGTGCGTGCGTACGCGGCTGGCTGACGGTCTGTCAGTAGCCGTTGATGTTCGACGTGGCCTTGGCCGTCGCGGCACCGTCACCGGAGAAGCCGGCGGTCACGTCGACACCGTTGAGGGCCGCGTAGACCTCGTCCTCGGTGTTGCCCGCGGTGGTACGAGTGACCTGGATCGCTTCCTGGAAGTTGAGCAGCATCTTCGCGATGCGGACCATGCCGGAGTTGATCTCGGCCTGCTTCGCGTCGAAAGCACTGGCGCCGATGCCCTTCCAGGCGCCTTCCAGGCTGTCGATGACGCCCTGGAGGTTCCTGAGCTGCCCCTTGACGTCCTCGAACTTGACCGTGATCTCGTCCTGGAAATCCTTGAGGCTCTGATCGCCGACCTTCTGGACTGCCATATGTCAGTCTCCCTTTCCTATGTGCTCGTTACTGCGTGTGTGTGCTTCGGTGAGTGGTTGTCTGCGCCGCGCGATCACGCGCTGCGGCGTTTGCGTGCGACGGCGAAGGCGCCCCCGGCGAGTACGGCGACGACCGCCACACCACCGAGGATGAGCCCCAACTGGCTGTCGTCGCCAGTGTCTTCCGCGGCGTTGGCCGTGTCGGTGTCCGTTCCCGTGTCCTTCGCACCGTCCGCGCCGGGCTTGGGCGAGGAGGAGTCGGAGTCGTCCGGCGAAGTGTCCTTCGAGGGGGCGCCCGCGTCATCGGAACCTTCGGCCGTCGTCCTCTCGTTGGTCAACGGGCTGACGTCAGCGTCGCCGGGCTTGCCGATCCCGCGGTTGATGGCGGCGTTGGGCCGGACGATCCCGTGGCCGAGGTAGTTGCTGACGGTGCCGGGCTTCCAGTCGTCGCCTCGGCCTGCGGACTCGAACATGACCCGCAGGACCTGGTTCGCGGTCCAGTCGGGGTTGGCGGACCAGATGAGGGCGGCGGAGGCGGAAGCGAGGGCGGTGGCTGTGCTGGTACCGCCATCGCCGTCACAGTATTTGGTGAAGGTCTCGTCGCACCAGCGAGGGATGTCGTTGGCGGGGGCGGCGATGTCCACGAAGTCGCCGTGCTGTGAGTAATCGGCCACCTGTCCGTCGCGATCGGATGCGGCGACGCCGACAACTTCGGGGTAATTGGCGGGGTATCCGGGTTTGTTGTCCTTGTTGCCCGTGTTGCCGACGCCAGCGAAGAGCAACTTGCCCTTCCCATGGGCGTACTTCACTGCCTCATTTTCCTGGGAGCTGAGGAACTCACCGGTGAACGACATACTGATGATCTCGGCGTCGCTATCGGCGGCCTCGCGGATGGCGTTGGCATTGTCGAATGTTTTCGACTCGTGCTTTTTCTCGAACTCCTCGTTGGCCATCCGCATTGGGATGATCTTGGCACCGGGCGCCAGACCCTTCAGGCCGCCGCCTGCACCTGTTCCCACCATCAATTCGGCCAGGGTCGTCCCATGCCCGTCGTAGTCGTCCGTCGTCCCATCCGTCTCCGTGGCATCGAGGCCCTTCAGTACCTGCCCCTTGAGCGACGGGATCGACACGTTGACGCCGGTGTCAATCAGGGCGATCTTGATTCCCTCGCCCGTCGTCGACTTCCAGATCTCCTCGGCACGCATGGCATCGAGGTACCACTGCTTCGACTGTGTGTCTTCAGCGACCGCCGCCGGAGCGACACCGACCATGACCATTGCCGCCGCCCCGACCATGGCCACCGCGAACAGCGGGCCGCGCCGAAAGCCGTACGCCCCGGATCGCTTCCGGACCTGGCTCATTCCTGCCGTCATCCCGACTTCCGAACCTTCCGCTGTGCCTAGTCGATGACTGGCGGTACGGCACCACGCCGCCGGCCCGCCCGTGTGTCTGCGTCGTCCGCCCGGGGTTCCGGACGTGGCTGTCCAGGACGCTCCTGCTCGTCGTCGTTGGACGGCTGATCCCTTCGGCCACCGGACAACCCCGAGCCGCCGGTCGTAAACCCTCCGGCGCCGGCCGTGGGCGACTTCCCACCGCTTCGCGGAGTACCCACGACGCCGTTGTTGCTGGGCATGCCCCGCCCCGTCGGACGCGCGGCGCCCTGCGCGGGCCCCGCCCCCACGACACCGGACTGGCTGGGACGCGATGCCGATGACGGACGGCCCGGCGTCGTACCACCCGCGCCACCAATGACGTTCCCCCGGGGAATGCGTGACCCCGCGCCGGTGCCACCGCCGGAAGTCCGCTGCGGCGTGCCTCCTACGATGCCGTTGGCACGGCCCGTACGGGGGCCGGAGGAAGACCCCGAACCGGATCGCCCGACCATGGGTTGTCCCCCGGTGCTCGGCCGACCGACCACGGGGCTCCGAGTGGCGCCGGAGCCCCCACCGCGTCCCGTGCCCTGCCCCATGGCCGTCGGCCTGCCGACCGGGCTCCTGCCCGCCTGTGAACCTGAGTTAGGGCCGCCGCCCATGGCGGTCGGGCGCCCTACGGGGTTGGGCCGGCCGCCGCCGGTACCGGTTCTCGCATTGGGACCCGGCCCTGGGCCGCCTTGCCTCGGACCGATCGGGGGACCGGAAGTAGGGCCTCCGCCACGTACAGGAAGCCCGAAATTCGGCCCCAACGGCGGGACATGGCTATTTCCTGAGCTTGGTCCGGTAGGCACCGTGGGAGGTTGCGCGGGAGCGGGACTCGTCGTGGTGGGCGGCAGCGTCGTAAGGCTGTCGATCTCCATTGACGTGTTCGGAGCCGGAACGCTCGCGGGCGGACTGACCGGAGTCGGATTCTGCGTGACAAAACCGTCCGTACCAGTGCGAGGCGCGCCTGCCGTACCGCCGGCGTCGGCGCGTACAGCACTCGACTGCTGAGGCGACGAGCCCATTTCGCCCGCGGCGCCGGAACCCCCCGAACCGGAGTCGCTGTAAATACTGCCCCGTCTCGGCTGCGGCACGTCCGCCGCCAGCATCTTCGGCAGCTCCGGCTCCTTCGCCCCCGCCAGCGACTGCTCCGACACCGCGTAGAACGACGCCAGGCGGTTCATCTGGTTGATGGCCTCCTGGCGGTTCTCCTCCATCTGCACGGCCTGCTTGTACTCCGGGTTGTCATCCCGCTGTTCCGAGACCGGGAAGTCCTTGGGCGCCCGGCGGTCGGCCCGGTTGTCGCGCGGTGGTTTGGCGCTACGGACCGATGTCAGGCCCGTGGCAGCGACCGACATCTGGGTGCCGACGACGTTCGCGAACGAACCCAGGTCGAAGGCGTACCGCACCAGTTCGGTGCCGTAGCGCTCGAACTCGGTGGCCGCGTCGCCGCGCCAGTCCGTGGCCTTGACGAAGTCACCCAGCTCCTTTGCGGCGTCGTTGAGACTCTTTTTGGCCCTTTCGAGGTTCCGGCCGGCCTCTGCCAGGTCCGAGGGCTTCGCGCCGTCCAGCAGGTCGAGCATGTCGTTGAGCCCGCGGTCTTCGAAGCTCGTCCTGGAGAAGAACCCCCCGAAGTTGCCGAAGCCGAACTTGTCCATCGCCGTCGCCATGCGCTCGGCGGCGTCGGTCGTGCCGAACTCCGTCCGGATCTCGGCGGCGTCCTCGTTCTGCTGCTGCTCCTGGGGAGAGAGCGGCGGTTTCTTGTCGTCACTCATGTCTCGTCACCCCAAGTCCTTCGTGCCGCCGGTGGCGTCCTGGCGCGGCGCCACGGGCGCCTCGCTCCCGCCCTGCTTCTCCTGCGCCTCGATCCTGTCCTGGTTCTGCTGCTTCTCCTGCTCGAAGCGCTGCTCGCCCAACCGCGTCTGGATCGTGTGGAAGCGGTACCGCAGGTCTTCCTCGACGTTGTCGTACCCGACGTCGGCCGCGTGAACTCCGATGCTCAGCAGCTCGATCTGGTCGCCAAGAGACTTGGACAGCGAGATGAGCGACGCGTGCACCCGGTCGTACTGCATCGAGAAGCCCTCGGCCTCGTCGAACTTGCCCGGACCGCTGAAAGACGTTCGTGGCACGCGCTGGGCGGCGATCTCCCCCTTGCCGCCCGCGCCGCCCTCGAACTCCGAGAGCAGGATGTTGATCTGACTCTGGAACTTCTTCAGCGCGCCAACACCGCGCTCAAGATTACTTGCCATCGGAGCCCCCGCTCACGCCACCCACCGACTCAGGCACGATGCCCGTTCCTCCCCGTTTGCTGCTGCTGTCCTACGTCGCGATCACCGACGAACCGGTTCCTTCAACGTTCGCTCCCTGATCGCTCGTAACCACTCTAGCTACCCGGCCGTAGACCTCTAAGTGCGTTGTCCGTCCCGTGACTTGATTGTCGTGACAGCGCACCTACCCATTTCGGCCCGTCTCGCCCTTCGCGTCTGTTTTACGCATCCCCAACCGCCGACCGCGATCACAGGTCACAGGTCACCGAACACTGCTCACCGCTCGCCCGGACCCGCCCCGACGACCCGCCGCGCCCGGCGGCGTGAATCGCGCAGGGCGACCGAACCGCCCGAGATCGCCGCCACGAGAACCGCGCCCCCGACTACGACGTAGGTCGCGAGCCGGGAGTTCCGCTCCTCGGCACTTTCGCCGAGATGGATCTCGGCCGGGGTCGGCGCTTCGGCCCGGGTCACTCCTTCGTGTGCCACCGGTTCCTCGACGGGCTTGTCATCCTCGGTCAGCGCGCGGACCGGGTCCACCACTCCCCAGCCGACCAGGCGGTCGCGGCCCGGGATCGAGCGCTCCGCGGTCTGCTGGATCTGGGCCACGATCTGCTTCTGCGTCCAGTCCTCGTGCTTGCTCTTGATCAGAGCGGCGATTCCGGCGACGTACGGGGCGGAGAAGCTGGTGCCGTTGTCCGCGCAGTGACCGCCTCCGGGGACGGTCGTGACCATGTCGACCCCCGGCGCCGCGATGCCGACGAAATCGCCCGACTGGGAGAACGACGCGCGTTCGTTGTTCCGGTCGGACGCAGCCACGGCCAGCACGCCGTCGTACGAGGCGGGGTACGTCTCCTTGACCTTGCCGTCCAGACCGTCGTTGCCCGCCGATGCGACGACCACGACCTCCGCCGCGAGGGCGGCGTCCACCGCCTGCTTCAGCAGCGGTGTCGGCTCCACGGCGTCCGCCGTGTCCTGGGAGATGTTGATGACGTCGGCCTTCTGCTGGACCGCGTAGTCGATGGCGTCGGCGAGCGACTCGGCGGTGCCGTTGCCGAACGCGTCGTTCTGCTGGATCGGAATGATCGTGGCATCGGGCGCGAGCCCGACGAAACCGGTCCCCTCGGCGGGGCGCGCGGCGATGATGCCGGCGACCTTGGTGCCGTGGCCGACCACGTCGGTGGTGCCGTTCGACTTGCCGCGTTCGAGCTTGTTCCCGTTGTCGTCCTTGGCGTTCGGGGGGAGGAAGTTACGGCCGCTCCCGGCGTCCACCGCCTTGGCGAGCTGTGGGTTCTTGATGTCGACGCCGGTGTCGATGACGGCGACCCGCACCTTCTCGCCGGTGGACTGCTTCCACAACTCGTCCAGCAGGACACGTTGCAGGGCCCACGGCCGACCCTCGTACTTCTCCCCGGGGAAGGAGCACTGCCCCGTATCCGCGGTCGCGGTGGGCGCCGACAGCGTCACGAGCGCGAGGGCGGCGGTGGCCAAGGCTGTCGCGGCCGCGGTCGCCCTGGTCGTCGCCGCCCCGAAGGTCACCGTCGTCCTCGCCGTCAACCTGCGGTACGTGGATGGGGAGTTGGGGCCGAGCGCGCTCGCGCCGACGCGCGTACGGAGGCGGTTGTCCGTGGGTGTCATGGCTGCCCCGCCCTCACGAACCCTGCGGCTGGCGCGCGGCCGCGGTCGACAGTCTCGGCCCCGTCGGCAGAAGCCCGGACCAGACCGCCGGCATCGGCGCCGCGTCCACGTTGAGGTAACCGAGCGCCTTCTGCGCCTTCTGCACCTCTTCCCGGGCCGCCTGCCGCTCCTTCTCCGAGCCGGACTCACCGATCCCCGAGTCGTCCGTCGCGCTGTCGCTGTTGGATTGCATCGCGTACCGCAAGCCGGTGTCGGTGACCAGGAAGAGGAAACCGGACTTGGTCGAGGAGCCGGTGAACTGGCGGAAAAGTTGGCCGGATCCGGGTGTGACGTACGCGCTCGTGGCCCCCGTCGCCAGCGTCGCCGGGAAGCCGGTGCCGACCCAGGTGCTGAGCGTGGTGGCGCCGCTGTCCGCGTCCACCTCGCGCAGTACGTTGCACACGGTGTTGCGGCTTCCCTCCGACGTGCTCGCGGAGTTGACAGCATCCGGGCTGTCTTCCGGCCAGTCCTCTTCCTGCCCGAACGGGGCGCCGGGGCGGAAGGCCGCGACGCTGACGGACGTGGCGTTGCCGTTCTGGTCGAGGTCGATCAGGTCCGGGCTGCCGAGCAGCAGCTTCGCGGTGAAGTCGGAGATCGGGGCGACCCGGCCCTCCAGGACGACGTACTTCTGGTTCTTGGTCCCGTCCGTCGCCGTCAGGATCATGCCGACCTTGTCGAGCGCCGAGTCCAGCTCGCCGCCGATGCCCGCGTCGGCGCCGATCGTTCCGTCGATCTCCGGGAACTCGACGGGGTCGCCGCTGTGCAGCGTGGCCAGCCATTCCGCGGACACCCGCTGCGGCTTACGGTCCGCTCCGACCACCAGTCGCAGCAGCGCCTCGTCTTCAGCGTCGACGCCGTACGCCTTGCCCGTGGCGTCCACGATGTGGCGGGCCTTGTCGGGCCCCTCCACGTACATCAGCTCGCCGCCGCCCAGTTGGTTCGCGCCCTCGGTCTTGTTCTGCTCACGCTCCGCGAAGACGAACGTGGCCTTCTCGATGGCCCTGCCGCCCTCCCCCGGGCGCTCGCAGACCGCCCAGCGCTTGGCGGCGCCGGCCTCCTTCTCGTCGGGCAGCCGGTCGGGGGCGTACGGGATGCCGAGAGTGGCGCCGTGCGGGATCTTGCCGTTGTCGAGCACGGACTCGTCGACGTTGATGACCTTGCCCTTGTCCGCGTCGAGGAGGAGCTTGGCCGACGACATGTTCAGGACCGGGTGGAGCTGAATCTTCTTGTCGGTCCTCAACACCACGTAACGGGTGGTGGACTTGCTGGCGATGATGACGTTCTCGCCGGGTGTGTCCCACTTCTTGGGCGCCACCGGCTTGAACATCCCCCAGGCGCCGAAGATCGCGAGGATGACCACGGCGACGATCATCCCGGGGACCACCCCACGCAGTGGACGGGGCGCTCCCTCCTCGGAGCCGGTCGAATTCGGCTGCACGAACTGCGCGATCAGCCTTCGCTTCGCGAAGGTGTAAGCGTTGAGTTCGTCCCGTCGTGATGCCATCTGTCCGCTGTCCCTCTCCCCCACTGCGCGGCCAGGCCCCCTTCTCGCGCAGGGGGTTGCCGTCGTTCCGGCCCCCTACTATGCATGCTGGCGGCCACGCCCCACTGCTCAGGTAGGGTGATCGCCCGGTCAACCGCCCATGGGGAAATGGCCATTTCGGAACAGAGGGGGCAACGCGGGGATGGGTACGGCGACGCGCGCGCGCAATGGGCGGACTTCCGGACCGCCGCCCGGTTCTTCCCGGGCTTCCGGGCCCTCTCGCCGGCAACGTCGCAACGCCCCGGGCACCGGCCCCGCGACGACGCCCCCCGGGGCCCCCACGGCGCCCCGTGTCCCCGCGACGACCACCCTGCGGGCTCTCTCCCGCACCAGCCACGTCGGCCCCTTCCAGTTGCGGCAGTTGGTGCTTGTCGAGGTGGCCCTCGCGCTCGCCGCGGTCGGCGTCGCGCTCGGCGGGCTGTGGCTGGTGCCCACGATCGCCGTCGCCTGCGTGCTGGTCCTCTTCGCCGTTCTACGACGCCGCGGCCACGCCGTCCAGGACTGGCTCGCGACCGTCCTCGCCCTGCGTGGGCGCGAGCGGGCCGCGGGGCCCGCGGCGCCGGACGTCGATCCGTCGCTGGCCCCCGTCACGGAGGGCGTCCCGGCGCTGGGCCCGTACACGTACGTGGACCGTGACCGACGCACCGTCGGGATGCTCGGCGACGGGAGCTTCCTGACCGCGGTCGTACGGGTCGAGGCGAGCGGGTCCGCGCTGCGGCCCGCGTTCGGCGCGCGGGCGCTGCCGCTCTCCCTTCTGGGCGGCGCCCTGGAGGTCGACGACATCAGGCTGGAGTCGGTCCAGTTGGTGCAGCAGGTGCGTTCGGCGCCCGCGCCGCATCTGCCCCAGCAGTCGGTGGCCCGGCTGTCGTACGTACCTCTTCAGGAGAAGACCGGCGCCCCGGCCCTGCGGTTGACGTGGGTGGCGGTGAAGCTCGATCCCGAGCTGTGCCGGGAGGCGGTGGACGCGCGCGGGGGCGGCGTCGAAGGCGCCCAACGTTGCCTCGTACGAGTGGCGGACCACGTGGCGAGCCGGATCACCGGCGCGGGGTTCCGGGCCGTCGTACTGGACCAGGAGGAGCTGAACTCCACCATCGCGACGTCGGCCTGCGCCAGCCCCGCGTCGGCCGCCCTGGCCGGCCGCCCCGGTACCGCCCCGGCGCGGCGTACGGCCGAGACGGCGCGCGTGTGGCGGTGCGACGACCGGTGGCACACGACGTACGCGGTGGGCCGCTGGCCCGAGTTGGGACGCGGTGCCGCTCCGCTGCCCAAACTGGTGTCGCTGCTCACCGCCACCCCCGCGTACGCGACGACCTTCAGTCTCACCCTGCGGCGTGGCACTCGCCTGGGGGCCATGACGGTGAACGGCCACGTCCGGATCACCGGCGGCAGCGACACCGAACTGGTCGGCGTACGGCGGCTGTTGGAGCAGGCCGCGCGGTCCGCGAAGGTCGGACTCGTACGCCTCGACCGCGAGCAACTGCCCGGGGCCCTGGCCACACTTCCGCTGGGAGGCGCCCGATGAGCGGGCTGCGTACGCTGCTCGGCCCGCGGCACGCGGGTCACACCATGCCCGCCGACGAACTCGGCGCGCTGTCCCTGCCGGTCGGCGACGACGGTGTGGTGATCGGCGACGACGCGGAGGGGCATCCCCAGATGGTGGGGTTCCACCGCTCCGCGCCGTACGACGTCCTGCTGATCGGCGGCCTCTGGACGGCGCAGGTGATCGCGCTCCGCGCGGCGGGCACCGGTGCGCGTGTGGTGGTCGAGACGGGGCGCGCCCAGGCGTGGACGCTGCTGGCGCAGGCCGCCGGCGCGGGCCTGGAGTGCATCACCCTCCACGACGTGGGTCGGGTGCCGCCGCAGGGCGCGACGGTGGGCAGCCCCGTGGTGGTCGTACGGGACGCGGGCATGCGACCGCCCCGTGGCCGCGTGGTGTCGGCTCCCTGGCAGTCGGTGCTGACGTTGCTGCCGTATCTGAGCCCCGTGGCGCCCCGTTTGATGCGGAACTCGACGCTGGTGGGTGTGCAGCGGGTGTCACCGCGCGAGGCCGAGCAGATCGGGCGGATCCTCGGTCTGTCGCAGGCGGAGAGTGGAGCGCTGCCGACGCTGGCCGACGGCGTCACCCTGTGGTGTGCCGGGCGTGAGCGGCACTGGGTGATGACCAGCCCCACGGACGCCGAGTCGGGACTGCTGGGCACAGCCCGCAGGATGGACTGAGCCGCCCCGTACGGGGCGGGGTCCCGGCGAGGTTCCCCGGCAGGGTGACCGGGGCCGGAATCGTCGGACCGGACGTGCCTGGCGGATCTAGGATCCTCAGGAGCACGCGTCGGTGGGCCTGTTTGTCTCCATCCGTGTGTGGAGAGCGTTCAACTCAGCCGTTTTTCGAAGGGAAGATCTGACCGATGGGGACCGCACAGGAGAAGGACGAGTTGTACGCCCTCGACATCTCTGGTGTCGAGTGGCTCAGCGCCCCGGGCACGAGCGAGGACGAGGAGCGGGTGGAGATCGCGCATCTGCCCGGCGGGGCCGTGGCGATGCGGTCGTCCGTGGATCCGGACACCGTGCTGCGGTACACCGAGGCGGAGTGGCGGGCGTTCGTACTGGGCGCGCGCGACGGGGAATTCGACCTTCAGTAGAGGTCGCCGTCACCGGTTCCTTTCCTTGAGTCCGCCACCTCCTTAGGAAGAGACCCGACAGGGGCGGCAGAAGCGGCGGAAGCCTTCCGGTCCGGACGCGCGGGGACACAACCACCCGGACCGGAGCGCGCGTCGTACGCCGATACCGGATTGTTGGCTCGCGCTCACGGGTGCGATGAACGGGCGGGCATTCATGCCCTGTTGTCATGATTCACCCCACCGTCTTCCTGACCGTCCGCCACACCCGACCCACCGGGTGCCAGGGGGCGGCGTACGGGGCGCCGGAAGACGGGTGGGCGGGCCTGCCGGAGGGGGCTCGCGGACGATTAGGGTGGGTCGGGGCGTACGAGAACCCGCGAGCATGCCGGGAGCGTCCCAAGGGGTAGAGCCGGGCTGATCGAGTCACAACGGTCGCCCCCACCCAACACGGCACAAGGGTGCTCGACCACACCAGGAGGCAAAGTGAACGGCGATCGGGACGAGATCCGTGGGGACTGGAACAATCCCGTCGATGATCAGTCCGACGCGGAGCCCGCCGAGTTGACGGGTGAGTTCACCATCGACTACACACCGCCGGCCTGGTACACGCAGAACGCCCCCGGGGACACGTCGGGCGACGGGGCGGGGTCCCGGAGCTCCACCCCTCCGCCGCCGCCTCCGAACGGGGCTCCGGTGGCCGTGCCGGGGCTGCCCGCGGGCAGTGGGTACGAGCCGAACTGGCCGCACCGGCAGCCTCCGCCGCCGATCCCCGCGCAGAGCGCGTCCGTGGCGCCGTCCGTGGATCCGGTGCTCCCTTCGGCGCCTCTTCCCGTGGCGCCCTCTCCCTCCGGGCCTGACGAAGCCGCCACGCCGGAGCCGTTCGCGCAGCCTTTCGGCGCCGGGGATCTGGAGAGCGGGGCGACCATGCGCTTCTCCCCCGCCGCGCTCAAGCGCGAGATGGCGGAGATCGACGCCGCGAAGCAGGCGGCGGAGGCCGCCGCGCGCACTCAGGGCGACGCCGACACCGACACGGATGTGGATCCCGACGGGGCCGCTGACGGGGCGGTCGACGGCGCTCCCGCCGGGGCTGTGGCGGCGGACGACGAGGACGGAGCGGGTGCCGGTGCGGGCGCCGGGCTCGGTCTGCGTTTCGGCGAGGACGAGCAGCGCGGCGAGGACGACGCGGACGGCAAGGATCCAAGGGACCCCAGGGGCGGCGAGGACGAAGGCGACGAGAGCGAGGTCCGGGGCAGCGACGACGACGCGGAAGCGGACGGGGTCGGGAGCTATCTGACGACCGGATCCGCGGCGTCCACCGCCGACGCGGACTCCGGCTCCGGCTCCGGCTCCGGCTCCGACGCCAACTCCGTGGAACCGGCGGACGTCAGCGAGTCCGTGGTCGGCGCCGACCTCCCGGACGAGGTCCGGGACCGCCGCGCCGAACCGGCCGACGTCGCGCCCACGGACGAGCCCTCCGACGCCGCTCCCCCGCTCAGCACCCCGGCGGCCCCGCCCGCCCCCGCGCTGCCGTGGTCCCCGTCCCCGCCTCCGGCGGGTCCGGACTCCGGACTGCCGCCGCTGCCGCCCGCCTTCCAGCCCGCCGCCCCGGCGCCCGCGGCGCAGTGGCCCGCCGAGCGCCCCGTGACGCCTCACTCGCAATCTCAGTCGCAGTCGGTGTCACAAGGCCAGTCGCAACCGCCCGCGATCGCACCCGCGCCGGCTCAGCAGCAGCCCCAGTTGCCCCCGGCCGAGTCGCCCTGGGCGACGCCCGCCACCCCGGCGACTCCTGCCGCGACGGCGCAGCAGAGCGGCTACGGATTCCCGCAGCCGGGCCAGCCGGGCGGGCCCGCGCCTGTCAACTCCGGCCCCCACGCCCCGTACGCGCAGAGTGGTTACGGCTTCCCACAGCCCGGAGTGCCAGGCCAGCAGGGGCACCAAGGCCCGCAGCCGGGCTACGGTTTCCCCCCGCCGGGGCAGCCGGGCCAGCCGGGGCAGTCCGCCCAGCCCGCCCCGTACACGCCCCCACAGCAGTCGCCGCAGCCGCCGCAGAGTCCTCAGATGCCGCCCGCCGCGCAGCCACAGCAGTCCCAGGGGCGGAACCTGCCGGCTCCGGCCTCGCCGACGCCCAATCTGCCGGCCCAGCAGCAACAGCCCTACCAGCAGCCCGCGCAGGGCGGCGCGCCCGGTGGCGCACCGGGGTCCGCCCCCGGCGCGCCGCCCATGGACCCGCGCTCCGCCGCGGGCTGGCCGACGGCGATGGCGCACGACCAGCGCGAACGTTCGGTGCCGGGTGCGCCGCTCGGCTACACCGCCGCGGTCGAGCTGTCCTCGGACCGCCTCCTGCGCAACAACAAGCAGAAGGCCAAGAGCAGCCGCAATCCGTCCGGCGCCTCCCGCTTCAAGCTCGGTGCGAAGAAGGAGGAGGCGGAGCGGCAGCGCAAGCTCGAACTGATCCGTACGCCGGTGCTCTCCTGCTACCGCATCGCGGTCATCAGCCTCAAGGGCGGCGTCGGCAAGACGACCACCACCACCGCCCTCGGCTCCACGCTGGCCACGGAGCGGCAGGACAAGATCCTGGCGATCGACGCGAACCCCGACGCCGGCACGCTCGGCCGCCGGGTGCGCCGTGAGACCGGGGCGACCATCCGGGACCTGGTGCAGGCGATCCCGTATCTCAACTCGTACATGGACATCCGCCGGTTCACCTCGCAGGCGCCGTCCGGGCTGGAGATCATCGCCAACGACGTGGATCCGGCGGTCTCCACGACGTTCAACGACGAGGACTACCGGCGCGCGATCGAGGTGCTCGGCAAGCAGTACCCGATCATCCTCACCGACTCGGGCACCGGCCTCCTCTATAGCGCGATGCGCGGAGTGCTCGACCTGGCGGACCAGTTGATCATCATCTCCACCCCGTCGGTCGACGGGGCGAGCAGCGCGTCGACGACGCTGGACTGGCTGTCGGCCCATGGGTACGCGGACTTGGTGCAGCGGTCCATCACCGTCATCTCCGGCGTACGCGAGACCGGCAAGATGATCAAGGTCGATGACATCGTGCAGCATTTCCAGACGCGCTGCCGTGGCGTCGTCGTGGTGCCGTTCGACGAGCACCTGTCGGCGGGCGCCGAGGTCGATCTCGACATGATGCGGCCGAAGACGCGTGAGGCGTATTTCAACCTGTCGGCGATGATCGCCGAGGACTTCGTACGGGCTCAGCAGCAACAAGGGCTGTGGACGGCGGACGGCAACCCGCCGCCGCACCTCGTGCCGCCGATGCCGGGGCACCAGGGCCAGCAGCAGGGCCACCCCGGCCAACAGGCGCCGGGACAGCCGCCGTACGGGCAGCCGCAGGTGCCGGGGCAGTACGGGCACGGCCAGGCCCCCGGACACCAGCAGCCCGGACACCAGGCCCCCGGACAGGCACCGGGGCACTCCCCGGGTCAGCCGGCGGCGCCGGGCCAGCAGCCCCCCGGCCCAGGCCAGCAGTACTACCCGCAGCAGCCCTATCCGCAGCAGCAGGGCTGGCAGCAGTCGCTGCCCTCCCAGGCGCAGTCGTCCGGCAGCCCGGCCGGACTCCCGCCGGGCCAGTACCCCGGCGCACAGCCGCAGCCCCAACCGCACCATCAGCAGCCCGGCCAGCCCGCACACCCGGGGCAGCCCGGCCAGCCAGGTCAATCGGGGCAGCCGGAGTTGCAGGGTCCGGTTCCGCCCGCCGGATGGCCGCAACAGGAGCCTCCGCAGGCTCCGTCAGCGCCTCAACAGTAAGGCGACAGAGGTTTAGACCAATGAGGGTCCGCACCGTCTTGACGGTACGGACCCTCGTCGCATTCCCGCAGCCCACACGGGGTTTCGACGCCCGTTGACGTGGCCCGACCAGCGCTGATAAACCTTCGCTTCACCAGTTGGTGAGCTGGAGTCAACCCAGCGACACCGGCAGACGACACGAGCAACCGATTCAGGCCAACGCTTCGAGTGACCGCTCGGAGACCGGCGGCCGTCCCCGACCAGTCGACCAACCGTCCGACCCGCCAACTTCCGCCCCGTTTCCCCGCTTTCCTGTGCTCCCGGCTTCTGTGTGTGTTCACTACTTCTCTGTCTTCTCTGTTTCGTTCTCAGTTTCGTTCTCAGTTTCTCCGTGCGAGTGATGACGCGAGGTCACGACCCATGGTCACAAGGATTCCACCGCGTACGACGCGGCAGCCCGCCCGGCAACGCTCCCGATTCCGTCTCTTCCTGGCCTCCGGTGCCGCTGCCACTGCGATGGTGGCCGGTTCTGTGATCCCGCTGAGTCCGCTGCTGCCCGCGGCGCCGCAGGCCCAGGCGGCGCCGAACGCCCTGACCGCGCCGGCGGCGG
The DNA here is from genome assembly GCF_045040295.1 of Streptomyces sp. NBC_01506. Lineage (NCBI taxonomy): Bacteria > Bacillati > Actinomycetota > Actinomycetes > Kitasatosporales > Streptomycetaceae > Streptomyces > Streptomyces sp. NBC_01506. The sequence goes on from NZ_CP109422.1 coordinate 2,347,510, forward strand.
CCGACGGCAAGAAGGTCCTCACCGTCGCCGTCGACCAGAGCATCGACTCACTGAGCCCGTTCCTGGCGCAGACTCTCGTCGCCACCAGCGTGCACCGGCTGACGTACGAGTACCTGACCAACTACGACGCCAAGGACGCGCGCACCGTCCCGGGTTTCGCCACCGAGTGGACGCCGTCGGCTGACAAGTTGACGTGGACCTTCACCATCCGCGACGACTCCAAGTGGTCCGACGGCAAGCAGGCCACCGCCGAGGACGCGGCCTGGACCTTCAACAAGATGATGACGGACCCGAACGCCGCCACGGCGAACGGCAGCTTCACGTCGAACTTCAAGAAGGTCACCGCGCCCGACCCCACGAAGCTCGTCATCGAGCTCAAGAAGCCGCAGGCGACGATGACGGCGCTGGACGTGCCGATCGTGCCCAAGCACGTCTGGGAGAAGGTCGACGACTTCTCCAAGTTCAACAACGACAAGAAGTTCCCGATCGTGGGCAACGGCCCCTACGTCATTGAGGACTTCAAGGTCGACCAGTACATACGGCTGAAGCCGAACAAGGACTTCTGGCGCGGCGCCCCGAAGTTCGACGAGCTGGTCTTCAGGTACTACAAGGACAAGGACGCCGCGGTCGCCGCCCTCCAGAAGGGCGAGGTCTCGTTCGTCTCGGGGCTGACGCCGGCCCAGGCCGCCGCGCTGGGCAGCGCCGACAACATCAAGGTCAACGACGCCCCCGGACGCCGCTTCTTCGCGCTCGCCACCAACCCGGGCGCCAAGGCGAAGGACGGCAAGACCTTCGGCAACGGTCACAAGGCGCTGCTCGACGCGGACGTCCGCAAGGCGCTGTTCCACGCCGTCGACCGCAAGACGATCGTCGACAAGGTCTTCCAGGGCCACGCGGTGGAGGGGCAGGGCTACATACCGCCGCGCTTCGACTCGTACTTCTGGCAGCCCTCGGACGGCCAGACGATCGACTACGACCCGGCGAAGGCCGCGGCGCTCCTCGACAAGGCCGGCTACGAGAAGAACAGCAGCGGCAAGCGCGTCGGCAAGGACGGCAAGCCGCTCGACTTCCGTATCCTCTGCCACGCCACCGACCCGAACGACAAGGCCGTCGGCAAGTACCTCCAGGAGTGGTGGGGCGACCTCGGCATCGGCCTCGAGGTCGAGTGCCTCGACAACGTCTCCGACCCGTGGCTCGCGGGCAACTACGACCTCGCGTTCGACGGTTGGTCGGTCAACCCCGACCCGGACTACGTCCTGTCGATCCACACCTGCGGCGCCCTGCCCGCGACGGCCGAGGCCACCGGCGCGACGGACAACTTCATCTGCGACAAGAAGTACGACGACCTGTACGCGAAGCAGTCGGTCGAGTACGACACCACCAAGCGCACCGACCTGGTCAAGCAGCTCCAGTCGCGGCTGTACGACACCGGCTACATGAATGTCATGGCCTACCCGAACGCCGTCGAGGCGTACCGCACGGACCAGATCAAGTCCATCACGACCATGCCCGAGGCCGCCGGCAACATCTGGGGCCAGGACGGTTACTGGAGCTGGTGGTCCGCCGTACCGGCCGACGGGGCGGGCGAGGAGAGTTCCGACAGCGGGTCGTCCACCGGCACGATGGTCGGGATCGGCGCGGCGGTGGTGGTCGTGGCGGCACTCGGGATCTTCTTCGTCATGCGGCGCCGTTCCACCGCCGAGGACCGTGAGTAGGGCGGTGGGTACGGCCTCGATCGGACCCGCGTCCAGATCCGGGATCGGGTACGGGATCGGGTACGGGACCAGGTCCGAGATCAAGTCCGAGATCAGGTCTGAGATCGGGTACGGGATCAAGTCCGAGATCAGGAACGGCGCGAGGACCGCGCACACGGCCGCGAGCAGGGGGTCCGGGAGGCTTCCCCGGAAAGACACCGTATGAGCACCGCAAGCACCCCCGGTGTGGTGCCGGACGCCGCCGACGACCCGGTGAAGACCGGGCCGTCCGGCGGCTCCCGCACCCGCGCCACGGGGCACAGGACCGGCTATCTGCTGTACGTGGCGGGCAAGCTGGGCGGCGCGGCCGTCTCGCTGTTCGCCGTCCTCGTCACCAGCTTCTTCCTCTTCCGGATCATCCCCGGCGACCCGGTCAAGGCCATGACCCACGGCAAACCGACGTCGCTGGAGCAGATGGCCACGCTCCGCAAGCAGTTCGGACTCGATCTGCCGGTGTGGCAGCAGTTCACGGAGTACTGCGCGAAGGCGCTGACGGGCGATCTGGGGACCTCGTACCAGTTCCACGCCCCCGTCGGCGAGCTGATCGCCGAGAAGCTGCCCGCGACGCTGCTGCTGACGGGCGTCGCCGTCTTGATCTACTCGACGCTCGGCCTGTGGCTCGGTACGCGCTCCGCGTGGCGCCACGGCGGTCTCGGCGACCGGATCAACACCGGTGTGGCGCTGACCCTCTGGTCCGTGCCGTCGTTCTGGCTGGGGCTGCTGCTGATCATCGTGTTCTCGGTGGGCATCGGGCCGATTCCCGGGATGTTTCCCAGTGGCGGGATGGAGTCGGGCAACGAGACCGGCTTCGCGTATGTGCTGGACGTGGCGCACCACATGGTGCTGCCGGTGGTGACGCTGGTGGCGGTCGGCTACGCGCAGACGCTGCTGGTGATGCGGTCCTCGCTGCTGGACGAAATGGGCAGCGACTATCTGACGACGGCGCGGGCCAAGGGGCTGCGGGACGATCTCGTACGGCGCAGGCACGCCGTGCCGAACGCGATGCTGCCCACGGTCACGATGATTTTCATCAACTTGGGCCACGTCGCCGCCGGTTCGATCCTCGTCGAGACCGTCTTCTCGTGGCCGGGTCTCGGCGGGCTGTTCTACCAGGCGCTGAGCGTGCCTGATCTGCCCGTCGTGCAGGGGCTGTTCGTGGTCTTCGCGGGAGCCATGATCCTGATGAACCTCCTGGCCGACCTGCTGTATCCGCTGCTCGATCCCCGGGTGGGCCGATGACCATCGACAAGACGCCGCCGAATCCCCCGGAGTCCGAGGGATCCCCGGAGGAGGCGAAGGCGGCGCGGTCCGCCTCGTCGCTCGTGTGGGCGCGGCGGCGCGCCTCCGTGTCCCGCTTCTGGCACCAGTACCGTACGCACCGCGCCGGCCTCCTCGGTCTCGCCGGCCTCACGGTCATCGCCCTGATCGCGCTGACGTCGCCGCTGTTCATCGGCGGCGACGTGCAGAGCGTCACCGCCGCGCCGGGAACGGCCCTGGAGAGCCCGAGCGGTGAATTCCCGCTCGGTACGGACCAGTTCGGGCGATCGCTGCTCGGCCTGCTGATCTGGGGCGCCCGCATCTCCCTGATCGTCGGGCTGCTCGCCGCCGCGCTCTCGGTGGCCATAGGCACCTTCGTCGGCATCATCGCCGGACACTTCGGCGGCTGGTTCGCGACGGTGGTCATGCGGATCACCGACTGGTTCCTGGTGATGCCGGCGCTGGTGCTGGCGATCGTGCTGGCGACAGTGATGTCGCGCAGCATCTGGACGGTCATCCTGGCGATCGGGGTGACGTCCTGGCCGACGACGGCACGCCTGGTGCGCGCGCAGACCATCGCCGTCGAGTCGCGCCCGTACATCGAGCGGGCGCGGGCGCTCGGCGGCGGGCACGGCCATGTCATGACCCGCCACGTACTGCCCAACGTGATGCCGCTGGTCCTCGCCCAGACGACCCTCGGAATCTCCACGGCGATCCTGACGGAGGCCACGCTCGCGTTCCTCGGGCTCGGCGATCCGTCGGTCGTCTCCTGGGGCGGCATGCTCCAGGACGCCCGCGAGGCGGGCGCCGTCTCCTCGGGGCACTGGTGGTATCTGGCGCCGCCCGGTATCGCGATCGCGCTTGTCGCGCTCGCGTTCACGCTCTGCGGCCGTGCCATCGAGGCCGTGCTCAACCCGAAGCTGGGGGTGTCCCGTTGACCGATACACCGAAGGCAGAGAAGGCACACACGGAGCCGGGGCCGGGGCCGGGACTGACGCCCGCGCCCGCGTCGGCGTCGGCGTCGGCGTCGGCGTCGGCGTCGAGCCTGTTGGAGATCAAGGATCTGCGGGTCACGTACGGTACGGGGCCCTCCGCCGTCCCCGCCGTACGGGGCGTCGACCTCGTCCTCGAATCGGGCCGCAAGCTCGGCATCGCGGGCGAGTCCGGCTGCGGCAAGTCGACCCTGGCGCTGGCCCTGCTCCGGCTGCTGCCCGCCTCCGCGAAGCTGACCGGCGAGATCCTGCTCGACGGTGAGGACGTGCTCACCATGAAGTGGGGCAGGCTGCGCGCCGTACGGTGGGCCGGGGCCTCGATCGTCTTCCAGGGCGCCATGCACTCCCTCAACGCCGTGCACCGCGTCGGTGACCAGATCGCCGAACCGGTGCTGCTGCACCGCGGCGCGACGCCCGCCGCCGCGCGCGAGCGCACCATGGAACTGCTGGAGCAGGTCGGCCTGCCGGCCTCCCGCGCCGACGCCTATCCGCACGAACTGTCCGGCGGGCAGCGGCAGCGCGTGATGATCGCGATGGCGCTGGCCTGCGATCCCCGGCTCATCGTCGCGGACGAGCCGACGACGGCGCTCGATGTGATGATCCAGGCCCAAATCCTGCGACTCATCGAGCAGTTGGTCGCCGAACAGGACATCAGCCTGCTCATGATCAGTCATGACCTGGCGGTGCTGTCCGACACCTGCGACCGGCTGGCCGTGATGTACGCGGGGCGGATCGTCGAGGAGGGGCCGGCGAAGGCGGTGTACGACGCCGCCGAGCACCCGTACAGCCGGGCGCTCTCCGCGGCGTTCCCCCGGATCGGGGACCTCGCCTCGCGGCGCGCCCCGCGCGGTCTGCCGGGCGATCCGCCCGATCCCTCCTCTCTGCCGTCGGGGTGTACGTTCCATCCGCGCTGCCCCGTCGCGCTGGAGGAGTGCGCGCGGGAGGACCAGTCGCTGCGGGACGCGGGGCCGGGCCGGCACGCGGCGTGCGTGCACGTGGGCGCGGCTGTACCCGCGCAGTTGTCGGCGACGCCCACGGAGCTTCGCCCATGACGTCCGCGCGCCCCGCCGGGGCGGCTGCTCCGGTGCCCCGTGTCGCAGGCGCCTGCGGCACGTCTTCCAGCGACATGGCCGTCGGCCGGTCCGTCGGAGCCGTATGCGCCCACGGGGCGCGCGACCACTGCCACGGCGACCCGCGCGAGGCCGTCAGCCGCACCGTACGGGGCGGTTGGGCCCCACCCCAGCAGCTTGCACGGTCGACCGCGCGGTCGGCACCGTGCCCGCACCGTCTCGCTCGTACGGCCGCCGGACGGCCACTGCCCAGGAGCCAGTCATGACCACCACGCCCACGCCTCTGCTGTCGGCCACGGGGCTGCATGTCACGTTCCCCGGGCGGCGCGGCGCCCCGGCGGCGCGGGCCGTCGACGGTGTCGATCTCGACATCGGTGGCGGCGAGATCGTCGCCCTGGTCGGCGAATCGGGCTGCGGCAAGACCACGCTCGCGCGGACGCTGCTCGGCCTGGTGCCGCCGACGACGGGGGGCATCACCTTCGGCGGCGCGCCTCTCGGCTACCAGTCCGCCGCCCTCAAGGCGTACCGCAAGCGCGTCCAACTGGTCCTCCAGGACCCGAGCGGTTCGCTGAATCCTCGGCACACGGTGTACGACGCGGTGGCCGAGGGCCTGCGCATCCACCGGTACAAGGGCGACGAACACGAGGCCGTCGCCGAGGCGCTGTCCCGCGCCGGGCTCCGACCCCCGGAACGGTTCTTCCTGCGCTACCCGCACGAGTTGTCGGGCGGCCAGCGTCAGCGCGTCGTCATCGCGGGCGCGCTGGTCCTGAAGCCCGAACTGATCATCGCCGACGAACCGGTGGCGTCGCTGGACGCCTCCGTACGAGGCGAGATCCTGGCGCTGCTGCTGTCGCTGCGCGACGAACTCGGCCTGTCCGCCCTGGTCGTGACGCACGACCTCGGGCTCGCCTGGAACATCGCCGACCGGGTCGCCGTGATGTATCTGGGCCGGATCGTCGAGACGGGGCCGGTCGAGCAGGTGCTGACTTCCCCTCAGCATCCGTACACGCAGGCGCTGTTGTCGGTGCTGCCGGAATCCGGAGCCGCACCGGTCGTGCTGGCCGGCGAGCCGCCGGACCCGTCGCGCATTCCGGGCGGCTGCCGTTTCCATGCGCGGTGCCAGATCCTCGCCTCCGGCGAGGCGGAACGCTCCGGTGTCGCCACCAAGTGCCGCACGCTGGCCCTGCCGATACTGACCGGCGGCGACACCACCCAGGTCGCCTGCCACTGGGCCGCGGCCGCCTCAACCACCGCGGGCGAAAAGGTGCTCTGAGCCGCGCCCGTACGTCCCCAACTCGGGCATACGGTGCCCGCAGTTGGGGCGGCGTGGTCTCGTCAGCGCGCGTCGTACGCGGTGACGAGGTCGCGCGAGCGCTTCACGTCGTCGGCGATGGCATCGAGCAGCGACTCGATCGAGTCGAACGTCCGCTGGGCCCGTACATAGGACAGGAAGTCCACGGCGACGTGGAGCCCGTACAGATCAAGCCCCACACGGTCGATGGCGTACGCCTCCACCGTCTGCTCCGTGCCGTTGAACTGCGGATTCGTACCGACCGAGATCGCCGCCGGCATCCGCTCACCGTCTGCGGTCAGCCAGCCCGCGTACACGCCGTCCGCCGGGATCGCGGTGTGCGGCAGCGTCTCCACGTTGGCCGTCGGGTAGCCGAGCTCGCGTCCGCGTTGCGCGCCGCGCACCACGATGCCCTCGACCCGGTGCGGCCTGCCCAGGATCTCGGCCGCGCCCGCGACGTCGCCCTCGGCGACCAGCCGCCGGGTCAGGGTCGACGAGAAGGGCTCGCCGCCGCCCGCCGCGCCGCTCACGTACAGGTCGACGACCTCGACCTCGTAGTCGTATGTCGCACCCAGCTCGGCCAGGAAGGCGACGTTGCCGGCCGCGCGATGGCCGAAGCGGAAGTTCGGCCCCTCGATGACGGCGCTCGCGTGCAACTTGTCGACCAGCACCTTCACGATGAACTCGGCGGGCGACAGCTTGGAGAATTCGGCCGTGAACGGCAGGACCAGTACCGCGTCCACACCCAGCTCCGCCATCAGCTCGCCCCGCCGGTGGTGCGGCGCGAGCAGGGGCGGATGTGTGCCGGGCCGGACGACCTCGCTGGGGTGCGGGTCGAACGTCACGACCACCGAGGGAACTCCCCGCTCGCGCGCCCGCTCGACGGTGCGGCCGATGATCAACTGGTGTCCGCGGTGCACCCCGTCGTAGGAGCCGATGGTGACGACGCTGCGTCCCCAGTCCTGGGGGATGTCCTCCAAGCCGCGCCAGCGCTGCACTGTGACCGCTCTCCTCGCCCGAACCCGTGTACGTGAATGCCTCTTACGCAGGTCTAAGACTGCCATGCCGGTGGGTTTTGACCCGCATCGGCATCGGGGTACGGAGCGACATGACGGACTTGCGAGCACTCGGCCCGATCACCGTCGCCCACTGGGTCGGGTCCTCGGTCAGCCAGGCGGCGACAAGCGCGGCGAATCCGGGCATCTCACGGGCGAGACCGACCAGGTGCCGGTCGAAACGCGTGGCCCCGGCGGGGGTGCGGACGAGCAGCAGCCCGGTGCGGAGCACAAGGTCGCGGGTGCCGGTCTCGGCTCGTTCTGCGCTCCCGACGGCGGCCGCCCGCAGCAGGGCGTCCAGCACCGGCGTCTCCTGCCCCGCCCCGTAGCGGTGCGGGTCGTGTCGGTGGCGGCGCTCGTATGCCAGGAGTACGTCGAGCAGCTCGGCCCGCAGCAGGCACGAGGCGCGGTCGCCGGGCGCCGCGAGCACCGGTGCCAGGGCCGTACGCACCTCGACGGGGCGGTGCAGGATCAGCCCCGTCACGAGCGGCAGGAGCGCCGCCCTGGCGGCCGGTCCGATCTCGAGCCGACGGGCGACGAACCGGGCGGCGTGTCCGGCCGCTTCCGGGCTTCGGGCGGCGTATTCGCCGACAAGTGCCGCGGCGTGATGGGTGAGTTGGGGCGCGCGGAGTTCGGCGAGGGCGGTCAGCGGCTCGGTGGGATCGGCGGCGGCGTTGTGCAGTCGGGTGCGGAAGGCGGCGAGGACGGGCTCCGGGTGCGTACCGGTCGCGTCGGCGAGCGCGCCCGCCGGCAGCCCGGCGTCGCCCCGTCCGAAGGCCGCGAGGGCCTGGTCCAGATGGTGCGGACGGGTTACCGGGTCCCGTACGAGGAGGCCGAGCGCCGCACCGTGTGTTCGGGGGTCGGCGAGCAGCGCGAGGGCGGCGTGCCGCAGCAGTGCGCGTGCGGCGGTGCCGGTGACGTGGCGGGCGACCACCGGTGCGTGGACGGCGGCGGCCGTACGGCGTTCGGACCGCCCGTCACGCGCCCACCGGTCGACGGCGCGGCAGAGCACCGACGGGGCGTCCTCGGCGAGGGCGGTGAGTAGTTCGTCGGCGCGGGGGTGGGCGGCGGCGACGAGCGCCTCGGTGAGGTCGTCGCCGGCGAGGTGGCGCCGTGAGTGCAGCAGAGCCTGCGCGGCGGTGGCGACGGTGGGGCGCAGGGCCGCGTCGGGACCCGTGGGCAGCGGGCGCTCGTCGGTGAACCAGCGGCACAGCAGCGGCTGTACGGCCCGGGGATCGGCGTCCAGCAGGTCGGCAGCGGCGTCCAGATACCGCGGGCGGACAGCCGGCGCCTCCGGCGCCCCGTCGGCGGGCAGCAGGAGCCTCAGGAGATCCATGCGCGCGGTCTCGTCCACGCGTAGCTGTGTCCAGAACCAGGGGCCGAACTCACCGAGCCCGCCCAGACGGTGCGGCCCACCCTCCCGTACGGAGCGCCGGGTGATCCGTACGGCGAGGCGCCGCAGCACCGGTAGGTACGGCTCCGGGTCGGGAACCCGCAGCAGCACTTCCCCGAGCAGGTGCGCGCCCCACCAGCGGGCGTCGGCCAGCAGCCCGCTCTCGGATTCGGCGGCGCCGATCACGGCGTGCGGAGCCGCGCCACCGGCTTCGTCGCCCGGTTCATCGCCCGGTTCGTCGCCCGGTCCGTCCCCGAGGTGGTCCAAGGCGTCGATCAGGCCGTCCAGTCGGAGTCCCAGCGCCACGGGGCCGGAATCTCGGCCGAGGAGCAGCAGGGCGTGCACCACGGGCCCGATGCGGTGCGTCGGGACCGTCAGGGCGCGCCGTACGGGGCCGCGCGGTGCGTACGCTCGCGCGCTGGTGTGGCGCGCGACCGACTCCGGGACGCGCTGCGCGGGGACGGTCGCGCCGTCGGTCGGACAGGCGTCGTGGACCAGGACGCGCAGGGCGGCGTCGACATCGAGGTGGATGCCCTGGAGCCAGTCGCCCAACTCCTCGTGGGCGAAGCGGTATCCGTTGCCGGCCGGGACCAACAGGCCCTCCGCGAGGACGGCGGCGGCCCAGCCCGTACGCCACGGGAAGATCGTGTCGAACGAGTCGTGGTCCAACTCGCCCCGTCCGGGGCCCAGACAGCGCCGCGCCGCCTCGTGCGCCTGCCCCGTCACCCGCGCGGCCAGCCTGCGGAGGGCGGTGGCGCCCAGTGCCGGCACCGATGCCGCGGCGAGCCGTCGCGCGATCCGCAGACACGTCAGGTCCAGATACGCGGTGAAGAGGTCCGCCCGGTCGGGCCGCCCCGGTACGTCGCCGGGCAGCGCCTCGCGCAACTCGCTCATCAGGCGCAGCGACAGGGGGTGGCCGGCCTCGGCGTCGGCGAGGAACCCGGCGGGGATCCCGTACAGCTCGCGGGCACGCTCCGCCTCCGCCGGTCGCAGGTCGCCGAGGCGTACGGCGGGAGGCAGCCGGCGCGCGGCGCGGGCGGGACGGTGCAGTACGTCCGGCGGGCAGAGCGCTCCCGCCCGCTCCCAGAACTCGGGGCGGCAGGCGACGATCAGTTTGACGCCTTCCGTACGGAGCCAGTCGACGGTGCGCGCCGTCCAGTCGGGCAACGCCTGTGCCAACCGGGGCGGCATCTCCTCCGGTCCGTCGAGCAGGACAAGCAGCGTGCGGCCCGCGCCGCGTGCGCGCCTCGCGACTTGTTCGGGGGCCGCCGACGCCGCGTCGACGGGCGCCCCGGAGGCGACGACGGTGCGGCCCGCCTCGCGCAACGCGCGGCCCAGGGCGTCGGCGAGGGACGCGTCACCGGCGCGCAGGTCGGCGCCACGCAGTTGGATGGTGGGGGCGGGTGCCGCCCCGTAGGCGCGGCAGGTGGCAAGTGCGGCAAGTTCGGTCGTACGGCCGGTGCCCGGATCGCCGACCAGGCCCAGGACGAGTGCGTCGGATGCCACCGCACCGTCGACCGGCGTAGCGGTGAAGGCACTCAACTCGCGCGACGTGTCCGCCCGTTCGACGAAACGCGGCGCGTCGGCCCCCGCCGCTCCCCTCGCCCCGCCGCCCGCGGTCCCGCTCCCCACCGACGCCGTGAGTCGCAGCACGCCGGCGAGGTTGAGGTCGTGTCCGTAGCCGGGGACGGTGGCGTCGTTGAGGCGTAGCAGCGCCGCCAATGGTCCCGCCGGGTCCGCCTCGGCGGTTGCCCGCAGTGGGAGGGCGAGTCCGGCAGCACGGTGCTCCGTGTGCAGCGCCGTACCGATGACGCCCAGTACGGCGCCCGTCCCGGCGTCCAGTACCGGCCCGCCCGCGGCCTCGCCGCCCAGCCGCAGGGCGTCGCTGCCGCCGGTGCCGATCGCCAACTCCAGCACCGTTTCCAGGAGATGGAAGCGGTCGGTCGCCGTGTAGGTGGCCGGGACGGTGCCCAGCACGCGTGCTTGACGCCAGCCGTGGGCGGTGATCCGTACGTATGCCCCCGCCTCGACGCGGTCTCGGGGCGAGATCGGCAGCGGCGGCACGTCGAGTCCCTGGGTGCGTACGAGCGCCAGCCCGGCCTCCGGCAGTGGCACGATCGCGTCGGCCTCCGCCAGACACGTCCGCTCCCCCGGTGCGTGCAGGACCAGCCGTACCAGGCCGTCGACCGCCTCGTGGCTGGTGACGACCGTCCCCGCACCGTCCGCGACGAAGCCGGTCCCGCGGGGCCTGCCCGCCAGATCACAGATCCGCACCAGCGTCGCCCGGTCCCCGCTACCCATGGCTGCGACGGTAGGCGGCTGTTGATCAACCGGAGAAGGACGCGGGCCGAAGGCGCCCCCAGTGCACCCTCGGTTCACTCCGAGCGCCCGTCCGATGGGGTGAATCCCGGCGAGGGCGCGGACAGACCTCCGGGGCCGAACGCCCCAACCTCCAACCCCCAAACCCAGATCAGCGATCAGCGATCAGCGATCAGCCGAAAACAGCCAGACTCTTCGCCTTGCCGCCCTGCTCCTCCACCAGCGCCAGAAACCGCCCGTCGGGCCCGAACGCCGCCACAGGCCCGGAGCGCGCCCCGTCCCGGCGCGCGGGCATGTCCAGCCGTACGCCGTTGAGCAGCAGCTTCGCGCGCTTCTCGTCGACGTCCCAGCGCGGAAAAGCGGCCGCGGCGGCGTCGGCGACCGGCATGACGGTCAGCCGCTCCTGGTGCTGGTCGAGCGTCCTGGCCTCATCGAGGCCGTACGGACCGACCCGGGTCCTGCGCAGCGCCGTGAGATGCCCCCCGACGCCGAGTCCCGCCCCGAGGTCGCGCGCGAGCGCGCGGATGTACGTACCGGAGGAGCAGACGACCGACACGACCAGGTCGACCACGGGCGTACCGTTCTCGGCGACGTCGGTGCGGACGTCGTACACCTGGAACGAGGAGACGGTCACCGGCCGGGCCGGGATCTCGAAGTCCTCGCCGCCCCGTACGCGCGCGTACGACCGCTTCCCGTCGATCTTGATGGCGCTGACCTTGGACGGCACCTGCATGATCGCGCCGGAGAGGGCGGCCACCCCGGCGTCGATGCCCTCGCGGGTGACGCCGGACGCGTCGGTGGACGAGGTGATCTCGCCCTCGGCGTCGTCGGTGACCGTGTCCTGCCCCAGCCTGATGGTGCCGAGATATTCCTTCTCGGTCAGGGCGAGGTGCCCCAGCAGCTTGGTGGCCCGTTCCACACCGAGGACAAGGACGCCCGTCGCCATGGGGTCGAGCGTGCCGGCGTGGCCGACGCGGCGGGTCTTGGCGATGCCGCGCATCTTGGCCACGACGTCGTGCGAAGTGAAGCCCGACGGCTTGTCCACGATGACAAGCCCGTCGGGCGTGGGGAGTTGCTGTGTCATTTAGCGGCGGCGCCGTCCGTGTCGTCGTCGCCGCCGGCGTCGCCCTTGGTGTCGGCGGCGCCCTCGACGTCCTCCTCGTAACCCTCGTCATCGGGCTTGCGGTAAGGGTCGGCCTCGCCCGCGTAGGTCTTACCGGTCGACACCTCACGCACCTCGGCGTCCTTGGCGCGCGCCTTGTCGAGAAGGTCCTCTATGGTGCGGGCGTTGTCCGGGAGGGCGTCGGGGACGAACGCCAGCGTCGGCGTGAAGCGGACGCCGGTCTGCCGCCCCACCTCGGAGCGCAGCACGCCCTTTGCGCTCTCCAGGGCCGCGGCGGACGCCGCGCGCTCCTCGTCGTCGCCGTAGACCGTGTAGAAGACCGTGGCCTCCCGCAGGTCGCCGGTGACCCGGGCGTCCGTGATGGTCACGAAGCCCAGCCGCGGATCCTTGATACGCCGGTCCAGGGTCTCCGCGACCACGACCTGGATGCGGTCGGCCAGCTTGCGGGCCCGCGCGTTGTCGGTCACCGGTCCGTCACTCTTCCTTCTGGGTTTCTTGTCTGCTGCTCTTGCTGCCGCGACCGGGGCCGCCCGCCGGGGGCGGGTGGCTCAGTCGTCGTCTCCGTGCAGCCGCCGTCGTACCGACAGCAGCTCCACCTCCGGCCGGCCCGCGACCATGCGCTCGCACCGGTCCAGAACGTCCCTCAGATGCACCGTGTCCCCGGACACCACCGCGAGTCCGATCTCGGCCCTGCGATGGAGATCCTGGTCGCCGGTCTCCGCCACACTCACCGCGAACTTCCGCTGGAGTTCGGCGACGATCGGCCTGACGACGGAGCGTTTCTCCTTCAGCGACCGTACGTCGCCGAGGAGCAGGTCGAAGGACAGTGTCCCCACATACATGTGTATCCGGATGTCCCGCCGGTACGGGTTCAGGCCCGCCAGCGCTTGGCAGGGGCACACAAACCGTACACGGAACGGCCGGGGCCGACCGACGGATTATGCATCCGTCGACCGGCCCCGGAACGCGTCACCAGCCGTGCCTGGTCAGCCGTACGTGGTCGGCTGTACGTGGTCGACTGTACGTGGGCGGCATGCCGCCCACGTACCACGCCGCTCGTACGTCAGCCGCGCGGCTTCTCGCGCATCTCGTACGTCGCGATGACGTCGTCGATCTTGATGTCGTTGAAGTTCCCGAGGTTGATACCGCCCTCGAAGCCTTCGCGGATCTCGGTGACATCGTCCTTGAAGCGGCGCAGACCCTGGATGTTGAGGTCCTCCGCGATGACCTTGCCGTCGCGGACGAGCCGGGCCTTCGTGTTGCGCTTGACCTCGCCGGACCGGATGAGAACACCCGCGATGTTGCCGAGCTTGGACGAGCGGAAGACCTCGCGGATCTCCGCCGTACCGAGCTCGATCTCCTCGTACTCCGGCTTGAGCATGCCCTTGAGGGCCGCTTCGATCTCCTCGATGGCCTGGTAGATCACCGAGTAGTAGCGGACGTCGACACCCTCGCGGTCGGCCATCTGCGAGGCACGCCCGGCGGCGCGCACGTTGAAGCCGATGACGATGGCGTCGGAGCCCATCGCCAGGTCGATGTCGGACTCCGTGACCGCACCGACGCCGCGGTGCAGAACCCGGATGTCGACCTCTTCACCGACGTCGAGCTGGAGCAGCGAGGACTCGAGAGCCTCCACCGAACCGGACGCGTCGCCCTTGATGATGAGGTTGAGTTCCTGCACCAGGCCGGCCTTGAGGGCCTCGTCCAGGTTCTCCAGGGAGAACCTGACGCCCTTGCGGGCGAACGCCGCGTTCCGCTCGCGAGCGGCCCGCTTCTCGGCGATCTGCCGCGCGGTGCGGTCCTCGTCGACGACCAGGAAGTTGTCGCCGGCGCCGGGGACGTTGGTGAGTCCCAGGACCAGGACGGGGGTCGCGGGACCCGCTTCCTCGACGTTGTTTCCGTTGTCGTCGAGCATTGCCCGGACACGGCCGTACGCGTCACCGGCGACCATCGTGTCACCGACGCGCAGCGTGCCGCGCTGGACGAGCACGGTGGCGACGGCGCCGCGACCGCGGTCGAGGTGCGCCTCGATGGCGATACCCTGCGCGTCCTGTTCCGGGTTGGCCCGGAGGTCGAGCGAGGCGTCCGCCGTGAGGACCACGGCCTCCAGCAGGCTGTCGATGTGCAGACCCTGCTTGGCGGAGATGTCGACGAACATGGTGTCGCCGCCGTACTCCTCGGCCACGAGGCCGTACTCGGTGAGCTGACCGCGCACCTTGGTCGGGTCCGCGCCCTCGACGTCGATCTTGTTGACCGCGACCACGATCGGCACGTCGGCCGCCTTGGCGTGGTTCAGCGCCTCGATCGTCTGGGGCATCACACCGTCGTTCGCCGCCACCACGAGGATCGCGATGTCGGTGGACTTGGCACCACGGGCACGCATGGCGGTGAACGCCTCGTGGCCCGGGGTGTCGATGAAGGTGATCCTGCGCTCTTCGTCGTTGACCTCGGTGGCGACCTGGTACGCGCCGATGTGCTGCGTGATACCGCCGGCCTCGCCCGCGACGACATTCGTCTTACGGATGGCGTCGAGCAGCCTGGTCTTACCGTGGTCGACGTGACCCATGACGGTCACGACCGGCGGACGCGCGACGAGGAATTCCTCGCCACCCTCGTCCTCGCCGAACTCGATGTCGAAGGACTCGAGAAGCTCGCGGTCCTCCTCCTCCGGGCTGACGATCTCGACGACGTAGTTCATCTCGCCGGCGAGCACGTGCAGGGTCTCGTCGGAGACGGACTGCGTGGCAGTGACCATCTCGCCGAGGTTCATCATCACGGCGACGAGCGACGCCGGGTTGGCGTTGATCTTCTCCGCGAAGTCGGTGAGCGACGCACCGCGCGACAGCCGGACAACCTGTCCCTGGCCACGCGGCAGCATCACGCCGCCTACCGACGGGGCCTGCATGGCCTCGTACTCCTGGCGCCTCTGCCGCTTCGACTTACGGCCACGACGGGCCGGTCCACCGGGGCGGCCGAACGCGCCCTGCGTGCCACCACGGCCGCCGGGACCACCCGGACGTCCGCCGAAACCGGGACGGCCACCGCCGCCACCGAAACCGCCACCACCGGGACGACCCGGGGCACCGCCGCCGCCACCGGGACGACCCGCGAAGCCACCGCCGCCACCGCCACCGGGACGACCGGCGAAACCGCCGCCGCCACCGGGACGACCGCCGCCGCCACCGCCACCGGCGGGCCGGCCGGCCCCACCGGGACCACGGCCTCCGCCGGGGCCACCGCCGGGACGCGGACCCGCTGCGGGACGCTGCGGCATCATG
Organism: Streptomyces sp. NBC_01506; assembly: GCF_045040295.1. Lineage (NCBI taxonomy): Bacteria > Bacillati > Actinomycetota > Actinomycetes > Kitasatosporales > Streptomycetaceae > Streptomyces > Streptomyces sp. NBC_01506. Next base: position 2,363,042 of record NZ_CP109422.1, read on the forward strand.
CCCGGGTTCGGACGGTTACCGGCAGGGGCGCCGCCGGGACGCGGGGACTGCGGACGAGGCATACCACCGGGGCTGGGGCGACCGCCCTGGCCACCGGCACCGGCCTGCGGACGGGGACCGCCCTGACCGGCGCCCTGCGGACGCGGACCACCGGGCGCACCGGCACCGCCGGGACGCGGGGCGCCACCCGGACGGGGCGCCTGCGGGCGCGCCATTCCGGTGGAACCACCCGAGGTGAAGGGGTTGTTGCCCGGACGGGGACCGGCCGGACGAGCACCCGGACGGGCACCCTGTCCCGCTGGACGCGCGGGGCGCTCGCCACCGCGGCCACCGTCACGGCCGCCGTCGCGCTGACCGCCGGCCGGAGCCGGACGGGCGGCCGGACCACCGGTGGGGCGGGGCCCCGGGGTGGCCGAACCGGAGCGCGGGGCCGCCGGAGACTGCGGGGCCTGGGGCGCCGCGGGCTGGGCCGGAGCCGGGGCCGAGAACTCGGCCGCGGGCACCGGAGCCGGGGCGGGCTTCGACACAGCCGGCTTCGGACCGGGACGCGGGCCGGAGGCGGGCGTCGCGGCCGGAGCCGGAGAGGAAGGGGTGCTGCTCTGCGGGGCCTCGGCGGCGGCCGGCTTGGGGGCCGGGACACCGGGCTTGGGAGCAGCCGGACGTGCCGCCTGCGCCGGGGAGGGCGCGGCGGGCTTGGCGGGGGTCGCCTTACGCGGCGCCCCGGGCTTCGCTGCGGGCTTCGCGGCGTTGCCGCCGGGGCCCTGCAAAGCATCAGTCAATTTGCGTACGACCGGCGCCTCGATCGTCGACGACGCCGAACGGACGAATTCACCGAGTTCTTGGAGCTTGGCCATGACGACCTTGCTCTCCACGCCGAACTCCTTGGCGAGTTCGTATACCCGGACCTTAGCCACTTCGCTCCTTTTAGGTCCGGGTTACCGCCGGACCGTCGCTACTTCATGGGCGTACTCATCGCGTACTCATCGAGTGCTCATCGCAATCTCGACCTACTTCCAACTCGCGAGGTACCTGAACCGCACGGGGTTCCGTGCCGTACGTTTTCGTGCGTTGCTGCCTGCTCGACGTATCGGAGCAGTTCCGCGCTGTCGAGCGGTCCCTTGACCCTGAAGGCCCGGGGAAACGCCCGGCGGCGGACCGCCTGATCGAGACAGAACGAGGCGGGGTGTACATAAGCGCCCCGGCCGGGCAGCGTACCGCGTGGATCAGGGAGGCAAGCACCCTCGACCACCACGATGCGCAGCAGATCGCTCTTGGCCGCTCGCTCCCGGCATCCCACGCAGGTTCGCTCAGGGCAGGCGCGGGCATGCGTCCGGCCAGACATCCTTAAGTCTACCTCCCTGCGCCGGCCTCACCCCTTTGGGGCAATGGTCGAACACTCACTGGCCAAAAAGAATCGGTTGATCTCCGCACGGTCCGTCGTCACGCGTCGCCGCACGTCGCGGGCCTGGGCGACGGCGGTCGACCGTGGCCGCCCGTGGCCGCCCGTGGCCGACGGGTGGTGCCCGATGGCCGGATGTGGTGCGGGTGACGGTGCCGAAGATGTGCGGCGTACGGGGTCGTACGGGGCCGCTCCCCGCTGCGTACGGTGCGGACTCCCGCCCGTACGCCGCGGCGCCCTCTGCGCAGGTGCCGCGTCTACGGCTCGTCTACCGCCTCGTCAGCCGTCAGCCCCGGCCGCCGCGCGGCGACGGGCCCGCGGCGGCCCCGGTGTCCTGCGCCCCGTCCGTCTGCTCCGTGTCGGGCCGGATGTCGATGCGCCAGCCGGTGAGGCGGGCGGCGAGGCGGGCGTTCTGCCCTTCCTTGCCGATCGCCAGCGACAGTTGGTAGTCCGGCACCGTCACCCGCGCGGAGCGGGCGCCGAGGTCGACGACCTCGACCTTGCTGACCCTCGCCGGCGACAGGGCGTTGGCGACCATCTCGGCCGGGTCGTCCGACCAGTCGACGATGTCGATCTTCTCGCCGTGCAGCTCCGCCATCACGTTGCGCACCCGTGACCCCATGGGGCCGATGCAGGCGCCCTTGGGGTTGAGACCGGAGCGGGTGGACCGTACGGCGATCTTGGTGCGGTGGCCCGCCTCACGGGCGATCGCGCAGATCTCCACGGAGCCGTCCGCGATCTCCGGGACCTCCAGCTCGAAAAGCTTCTTGACGAGGTTGGGGTGCGTGCGCGACAGGGTCACCGACGGGCCCCGTACGCCCTTGGCGACGCGGACGACGAACGTACGCAGCCGCAGACCGTGCGTGTACTCCTCGCCCGGCACCTGCTCCTGCACCGGGAGGATGGCCTCCAGCTTGTCGTCCAGCCGCACCAGGACATTCCTGGGGTCCTTGCCCTGCTGGACCTGGCCGGCGACGACGTCGCCCTCACGGCGCGCGTACTCACCGAACGTGACGTCGTTCTCGGCGTCCCGCAGCCGCTGCTGGATGACCTGGCGCGCCGTGGTGGCGGCGATACGGCCGAAGTCCGACGGGGTGTCGTCGAACTCCCTGGCCTCCTGGCCCTCCTCCAGCTCCGACGGGTCCTCCTTGGCCCACACCGTTACGTGACCGTTGTCGCGGCTGAGCACGACACGGGCGAGGCGGCGGCTTCCCTCGGTGCGGTGGTAGGCGATGAGGAGGGCGGATTCGATCGCCTCGACCAACAGGTCGAAGGGGATCTCCTTCTCTTGTGCCAAGCCCTTCAGGAGCTTTACGTCGATGTCCATGGCTACGCCTCCTCTTCCTTCTTGTCCTTGCGGTTGAACTCGAGCTCCACGCGCGCCTTGGCGATCGACGCGAACTCGACCCGGCGGGCGGTCGGCTTTCGCCCCTTCACACCCGGCACTTCGAGGTCGAGCCCTTCCTCGTCCACCGCGAGGACACGGGCCACGAATTCGGCGCCCTCATGGGGCTGGATCTTCGCCAGACGGCCGACGGCGCGTTCGTAGTGACGGCGCTCGGTCAGCGGGCGGTCCGCTCCTGGGGAGGTCACTTCGAGCTGGTACTCGTCCTCGCCCATCGCGTCGCTCTCGTCGAGAGTCGTGGAGATGGTGCGGCTCAGCTCGGCGCACGCGTCCAGGTCCACGCCGTCGTCGGAGTCGACCACGATCCTCAGCACACGACGCCGGCCCGCCCGGGACACCTCGATCTCTTCGAGATCCAGGCCCTTCGCGCTGACGAGCGGTTCCAGCAGTCCGCGCAGCCTCTCGCTGTGGGTGGTGCTCATCCGGGTGACTCCTCGGCCGCGTGTGTGCTGTTGTGGGATCGTCGCGTGTCAGGCAAAGGGTATCCGGTCGCGGGGGGTGTTGCCGTCCACCTGCGGCTGACCCGCAGGTACGCTCGCCTGCGGTGATCACTGCGAGGCCCGAGGGAGACACGCGTGGGGCGCACGGGGACGACACGGAGAGGTGCGCTCTTGGCGGCGGGGGCCGCGGCGGGAGGTCTGCTGACCGCCTGCTCCGGTGCTGACGACGACGGATCGCGGGACCCGACGAGCGCGGCGGCCGTCCGGGCCGCGAAGGCGCTGCGGGTGAAGTCCGCCGGGACGAGCAGTGAACTCCTGCGGCAGTACGACGCCGTGCTTGAGCGGCACCCGGATCAAGCCGCGCGACTGACGCCGCTGCGGGGCGCCGTCGCGCGCCATGTGACCGCGCTGTCGCCTCCGCAGCCTCCTAAGGAGGGCGATTCGGCGAAGCCGTCCACGGCCCCGTCCCGGTCCGCCTCCACCACGCCGCCGCCCGCCCCGTCGTCGGCCCCGTCTGTCGGGACGGCCGCCAGGGACGCCGCGAACGCGTCCTCCGGGCCGGCGCCGTCCGTCCCCGCCGTCCCCGCCGACCCCGGCGCGGCGGTCAAGGCGCTGGCCGCGGCCGAGCGCCGTACCGCCGACGCGCACGCCGACGCGCTCGTCCACGCCCCGCCGGAACTCGCCCGGCTGCTGGCCTCCCTCGCGGCGGCCGGCGCCGCCCACGCGTACCTGCTGACGGAAGGATCCCCTCGTGAGCAGTGACCGCGCGCTGGACGCCGCCCAGGCGGCGCTCGCCGCGGAGCACGCCGCGGTGTACGGGTACGGCGTCGTCGGCGGCCGCGTCGGCGACGAACGCCGCGCGGAGGCGACGAACGCGTACGACGCGCACCGTGCCCGGCGCGACAGCCTCGCGCGTACGGTGCGCGATCTCGGCGGGAAGCCGGTCGCCGCCGCCGCGGCGTACGCCCTGCCCTTCAAGGTGCCGGACGCCGCCGCCGCCATAAAGCTCGCCGCCGATCTGGAGGACCGGGTCGCGGGCGTCTACTCCGACCTCGTACGGGCCGCCGAGGGGCCGCTGCGCCAGGACGCCGCGGCGGCGCTGCGCGAGGCGGCGGTGCGGGCGGTGCGCTGGCGGGGCAGCGGCGTAGCCTTTCCTGGGCTCGCCGAGCGTCTGTGAGCCTGATCCACGGGAAAGGCTCTGGGCACGTATGGCTTTCGAACCGCCGCAGCGGCTGGCGCGCACCCTGAGCGAGACATACGGGGAGGCCGTCGCCGGAGAGTGGCTCGGGCGACTGCCCGGGATCGCCCAGGAGGCGGTGGAGCGGCGGGAGTTGAGGGTCGAGCGGGTGGTGGCACCGGGCGGCGGGAGCAGCCTCGTGGTGCTCGTACGGCGCCCCGACGGTGCCCCCGCAGCGCTCAAGGTGGCCCCGCCGTTCGCCGCCCCGGAGGCGGAGCGCGCGGCGCTGACGCACTGGAAGGGCTGGGGCTCGGTGGAGCTCATCTCGGGCTCCGACGGTGCGCTGCTCCTGGAACGGCTCCATTCGGAGACGTCGCTGCGCTCGCTGCCCGAGGCCAAGGCACTGCTCGAAGCGGCGGGAACGGTGCGGAAGTTGTGGGTCGAGCCGGTCGCCGACCACGGTTTCGAGACGGTCGCCGGGCGGACCGGGCGACAGGCGGAGGCGATGCGCGCGGCGACGGACCCCCAGGTCGCTCCGCTCGTCGCGGCGGCGCTCGACGCGCGCGCGGAACTGCTCGCCGCCGGGCCGACGGAGCTGATGCTGCTCCACGGCGCGTTCCGGCAGGGCAAGGTGTTGTCGGGCGACCGGGCGCCGTGGCTCGCGGTCGGCCCCGTGCCGGTGGTGGGTGAGCGCGCGTACGACCTGGCGCGGCTGGTACGCGACCGGGTGGAGGACCTTGTCGCGGCGGCGTCCGGTGCCTCCGCGACGCGGCGCCGGGTGAACAAGCTGGCCGACTCGCTGGACATCGACCGCGAGCGGCTACGTGGCTGGACCCTCTTCCGCGCGGTGGAGTCGGGTGTCCGCGCGCTGGACGCCGGACGCCGCCAGGACGCGGAACTGCTGCTGGAGTTCGCCGACTGGCTGTGACGGGGCGGGAGTTCGCGCCGAGCGGCTGTACGCGTGCCCCGCTGCCGCCTTCTCAGGAGGCGGGCTTACGGGGCGGCCCGAGCGGCTACGGGGCGGGTGGGCCCATCACCTCGACCGCCCCGCCCGCCCCGTAACTCCGTCGTGCTCCTGCTCGCGCTCGTACTCGGCGCGCCGTACTCGCCCCGCCCTGCTCGCTTTGAGGGGGCGACGGCGTCAGGCGGTGGCCGTCAGGCGCGCGACCGCCTCGGCGACCGTCAGCTCCTCGCGCTCCCCGGTGCGACGGTCCTTCAGCTCCACCACTCCCTCGCCCGCGCGGCGCCCGGCGACCAGGATCTTCGGAACGCCGATCAGCTCCGCGTCCGTGAACTTCACACCCGGCGAGACGCCGGGGCGCTCGTCGACCAGTACGCGCAGCCCGGCGGCGGCCAACTGCTCGGAGACGTCGAGCGCGAGCTCCGTCTGGAGGGCCTTGCCGGCGGCGACGACGTGCACGTCCGCCGGGGCGATCTCACGGGGCCAGCACAGGCCCTGCTCGTCGGCGGTCTGCTCCGCGAGCGCGGCGACGGCGCGCGAGACGCCGATGCCGTACGAGCCCATGGTCACCCGCACCGGCTTGCCCTGCTGCCCCAGGACGTCGAGCTGGAAGGTGTCGGCGTACTTGCGGCCGAGCTGGAAGATATGACCGATCTCGATCGCGCGTCCCAGCTTCAGCCCGGCGCCGCACACGGGACAGGGGTCGCCCTCCTCGACGACCACGACGTCGAGGTAGTCGTCGACCTCGAAGTCACGTCCACAGACAACATTGCGCGCGTGGGTGTCGGCCTTGTTCGCGCCGGTGATCCAGGCGGTGCCGGGCGCCACGCGCGGGTCGGCGATGTAGCGGATCTTCAGCCCCTGGGGGCCGACGTAGCCGCGTACCAGCTCGGGCCGGCCCTCGAAGTCCTCGGCCGTCACCAGCTCCACGACGGCGGGCGCCAGGTGCTCACCGAGCTTGCCGAGGTCCACCTCGCGGTCGCCGGGGACGCCGACGGCGGTGATCTCGCCGTCGACCTTCACCAGCAGGTTCTTCAGCGTCGCCGAGGACGGCACGCCAAGGAATTTGGCAAGCGTCTCGATGGTCGGGGTGTCGGGGGTGTCCAGCTCCTCCAGCGCCCCGTGCGCCGCCCCGTCGACGGGAGGCATGGTGAAGGTGACGGCCTCGGTGTTGGCGGAGTAGTCGCCGTTGGGGCAGTCGACGAAGGTGTCCTCGCCCGCGGCGGCCGGGGCCAGGAACTCCTCGGACGCGGAGCCGCCCATCGCACCGGAGACGGCGGAGACGATGCGGTAGTCGAGCCCGAGGCGCGCGAAGATCTTCTGGTACGCCGCGCGGTGGAGCGCGTACGACTCGGCAAGGCCCTCGTCGGTGGTGTCGAAGGAGTACGAGTCCTTCATCTGGAACTCACGGCCGCGCAGCACGCCGGAGCGGGGCCGCGCCTCGTCCCGGTACTTCGTCTGGATCTGGTAGAGGATCACCGGCAGGTCTTTGTAAGAGGTGCACTGGTCCTTGACGACCAGGGTGAAGATCTCCTCGTGCGTCGGGCCGAGGAGATAGTCGCCGCCCTTGCGGTCCTTGAGACGGAAGAGCAGGTCGCCGTACTCGTCCCAGCGCCCGCTCGCCTCGTAGGGCTCCTTGGGAAGCAGCGCCGGCAGCAGCACTTCCTGGGCCCCGATGGCGTCCATCTCCTCGCGCACCACGCGCGCGATGTTGTCGAGGACCTTCTTGCCGAGCGGCAGCCAGCTCCAGAGGCCGGCGGAGGTGCGGCGCACGTACCCCGCGCGGACCAGGAGCTTGTGGCTGAGGGTCTCCGCGTCCGCCGGGTCGTCGCGCAGTGTCTTGGCCATCAAACGGGACATGCGCTGGACCTGGGACATGGGGAGCACTCCTGCGTTTCTTCTCGGGTGGTGCCAGGAGGTTAGCCGGGGCACACCGGCAGGCGGAAATCAGTAATCGCGCCCCGTACGGCCCTCAGCGCCGCGGCAGCGGGAGCGGGGCGCCCATCACGGCGTACGGTTTGGCGGCGCTGGGGAAGTGGACCTGGCGCGCCAGGTCCTGGTAGCCGAGGGTGCGGTAGAGGCCCCGGGCGGGGCTCTCGGTGTCGATCGCGGAGAGGATCGAGCGCGGCTGCCGGGCGACGTCCGTGATGGTGGTGATGAGGGTGCGGCCGATGCCGTGGCCCTGGAACGCCGGGTGGACATGCAGTTCGGTGATGACGAAGGAGTCGTCGAGCCAGCCGTCGTGGCCTTCGGCGCGCAGGTACGGCTCGACGACGCCGGACCACCAGTGGGAGCGCTCGTTCGGCAGGCCGTAGACGAACCCGACCAGCCAACCCTCGGTCGTCACGGCCCCGTACGCGCGGGCACCGGGGGCGAGGAGATGGCGCAGCACGATCTGGCGCCGTACGCCGATCTCGGCCTCGCTCAGCCCGAAGGCGAGTGCCTGTACGGCCAGCGCCTCGTCCACGCGCGCGGCGAGGTCGATGGGCCCCACGCGCACATCGGGAATCCGGTGGTCACTCCCGGGAAAGCTCGGCACGCTCGGCATGGCCGAACCCTACTTTCAGAAGAGGACGCTCATGAACGCGCCCACCTCACGGAAGCCGACCCGTCGGTAGGAGGCCCTGGCCGGGGTGTTGTAGTCGTTCACGTACAGGCTGACGACGGGTGCGACGTCGGCCAGCGCGTACCGTACGACGGCCGCCATGCCGCTCTCGGACAGGCCCTGGCCGCGGAATTCGGGGGCGACCCAGACGCCCTGGATCTGGCAGGCGTGCGACGTCGCCGCGCCGATCTCCGCCTTGAAGATCACCTTGCCGTCGTCGATGCGGGCGAACGACCGCCCGGCGCCCACCAGTTCGGCCACCCGCGCCTGGTAGAGCAGTCCCCCGTCGCCGGCCAGCGGCGAGACACCGACCTCCTCGGTGAACATCGCCACGCACGCCGGCATGATCGTCTCCAGCTCCTCCTTACGGATGCGGCGTACGAGAGGGTCGGGCCGCACCGTGTCGGGCACCCGGTCGGTGACCATGAGCGGCTGGTTCGCGCGGACCTCACGGGCGGGGCCCCAGGTGGGCTCCAGCAGCCGCCAGAGGTGGGCCGTGGGCTCGGCGGGGCCGACGATCGACGAGCAGCGGCGCCCCGCACGGCGGGCGCGGTCCGCGAAGGCCCGTACCGCTTCGGGGGAGGCACAGATCGGCACCAGGTTGGCGCCGGAGTAGCACAGTGAGCGCAGTCGCCCGTCCGCGTACCAGCCCCACATCTCGCCGCCGAGGCGCCAGGGGTCGAGTCCCGCCGCCTGGACCCGGGAAGCCACGAATGCGTTGGCGACGGGCTCACTCTCCAGGATGGCGACGGCCGCGCCGAGTTCGCCTGGGTCGAGGACCCGAGTGGTGGTCTGCGTCAACACGAGAGGGGCCTCACCATACGTCTGCTGATTCTCCGCACTGTACCCGCCACTTCCGGGGCGTGCCCGGGTACGGCGAAGGGCCCCGCCCCCGGACGCCCTGTGGCGTGGGATGCGGGGCCCGTACGGGGCCGTAGACGCGGCAGCGGAGCCGGACGCGGACAGGACGGCGGGCGGCCGGCGAAGGCTGCCAGGGGCCTCAGGGCGATCCTCAGCTGATGGAGACCTCGGGCTCGCCCGAGGGGATGCCGTCGCGCTCCATCTGTTCGGCGATTTTGAGGGCCTCTTCGATAAGGGTCTCGACGATCTTGGATTCGGGGACCGTCTTGATGACCTCACCCTTCACGAAGATCTGGCCCTTGCCGTTGCCCGACGCCACACCCAGGTCCGCCTCACGGGCCTCACCCGGCCCGTTGACGACACAGCCCATCACCGCGACCCGCAGCGGCACCTCCATGCCCTCCAGGCCCGCGGTCACCTCGTCCGCCAGCTTGTAGACGTCGACCTGGGCGCGGCCGCAGGACGGGCAGGAGACGATCTCCAGACGGCGCTGCTTCAGATTCAGCGACTCCAGGATCTGGAGGCCGACCTTGACCTCCTCCGCCGGCGGGGCGGAGAGCGAGACGCGGATCGTGTCCCCGATGCCCTCGCTCAGCAGCGCTCCGAACGCGACTGCGGACTTGATCGTGCCCTGGAACGCCGGTCCCGCCTCGGTGACGCCGAGATGCAGCGGGTAGTCGCTGCGGGCCGCCAACTGCCGGTAGGCGTTGACCATCACCACCGGATCGTTGTGCTTCACCGAGATCTTGATGTCCCGGAACCCGTGCTCCTCGAACAGCGACGCCTCCCACAGAGCCGACTCCACCAGCGCTTCGGGGGTCGCCTTGCCGTACTTGCGCAGCAGCCTGGCGTCGAGTGAGCCGGCGTTCACGCCGATACGGATCGGGGTGCCGGTCGCGGAGGCCGCCTTCGCGATCTCCTTCACCTTGTCGTCGAACTGCTTGATGTTCCCCGGGTTCACCCGCACCGCCGCGCAGCCCGCGTCGATCGCCGCGAACACGTACTTCGGCTGGAAATGAATGTCCGCGATCACCGGGATCTGCGACTTCCGGGCGATCGTCGCGAGCGCGTCCGCGTCGTCCTGGGTGGGGCACGCGACACGTACGATCTGGCAGCCCGACGCCGTCAGCTCCGCGATCTGCTGCAACGTCGCCCCGATGTCCGACGTCCGCGTCGTCGTCATCGACTGCACCGATACCGGCGCGTCCCCGCCGACAGCCACCGAACCGACCTGGATCTGTCGACTGACCCTCCGGTCGGCGAGCTTCGTCGGAACATCCGGCATTCCGAGAGAAATCGCAGTCATCTGCTGTGCAACCCCAAGGTGTGGATCGTGGTCCCGAGTTCGGCGGGCTCCGGTCTTCGAGATTACGGCACCGGCCCGCCGTACGAGCCCATCGCTACCCGCAAACCACCCAAAGACTTGCGGCCGGGTGCGATGAGACACCCGGCCGTAAACCCGCGTCCGCTCCGGCGGCGCCGCGTGTTCCCACGTCTTCCCACGTCACGCGGAGCGTGAGGAGCGCGACGCCCCCGACGAGCTAGGTGATCTTGACCGGATTCACCACGTCGGCGATCAGCACCAACAGCGTGAAGCAGATGAAGATCCCGGCCACGACGTACGCCACGGGCATGAGCCTCGCCACGTCGAACGGCCCCGGGTCCGGCCTCTTGAAGATGCGGGCGAGTCTGCGCCGTGCGGACTCCCACAGCGCCCCGGCCATGTGCCCGCCGTCGAGCGGCAGCAGCGGCAACATATTGAAGAGGAACAGCGAGAGATTGAATCCGGCCAGCAGGAACAGCATCATCGCCATCTGGTTCTGCGCCGGGACATCCAGCGTCATCACCTCGCCACCGATCCGCGCGGCGCCGACGACGCCCACCGGCGAGTCGTCCTTGCGGTCGCCGTCGGAGAAGGCGGCGTTCCAGAGATCGGGGATCTTGGAGGGCAGCGCGATGATCGACTCGACACCGTTCACGATCATGTCGCCCATGCGGTCGACGGAGTCGCCGAAGGAAAGCGGCACGATCTCGGTGGCCGCGGCGAAGCCCAGATAGCCGGCCGGAACGAACTTGTCCGGAACGACCTCCCCGTCCGCGTTCTTCTGCGCCACCATGTTCTTGGCGAGCGTCGCCTGGAGCACCTGCTCCTTGCCGTCACGTTCGACCGTGATGGCGGCGGGGCCGATCGTCTCGCGGATGAGGCCGGACAGCGTGGACCAGTCCTCGACCCGCTCTCCGTTGAAGGCGACGATCTTGTCACCCTCCTTGAGACCGGCGGCGCTGGCCGGCGACACGGGGTCGCCCGCCGCGCACTTCTCGCGCGCCACGTCCTGAGAGATGACGCACTTCTGAACGCCGGCGACCTCGGTGGTCTGGGTCTGGAAACCGAAGCTCATCGCGACGCCCATGAAGATCACGACGGCGAGGACGAGATTCATGAAGGGGCCCGCGAACATCACGATCACGCGCTTCCACGGCTTACGCGTGTAAAAGAGCTTGGTCTCGTCCCCCTCCTTCAGCTCCTCGAAAGCGGCCGAGCGGGCGTCCTCGATCATGCCGCGCCAGGGTGAGGTGGACCGGGCCTCGATGCGTCCGTCGGCGCCGGGCGGGAACATCCCGATCATGCGGATGTAGCCACCGAGCGGAATCGCCTTGAGCCCGTATTCGGTGTCGCCCCGTTTGCGCGACCAGATGGTGGGGCCGAAACCGACCATGTACTGCGGCACGCGGATACCGAAAAGCTTGGCCGTCGACAGGTGGCCCAGCTCGTGGAACGCGATGGAGAAGAGCAGCCCGGCAGCGAAGATCACTATGCCCAGGACTGTCAACAGGATCGTCATGCGCGAGCCTCCGCCGGCTGTTCTTCGCCGAATTTCTCGGCCATTTCGCGAGCCCGAGCACGCGCCCAGGTCTCCGCTTCGAGGACGTCCGCCACGGTGAGCGAGGTTCCCTTGGCGGGCTGTCCGTGCTCGGCGACGACTTCGGTGACGGTATCCATGATGCCGTTGAACGGCAGCCGCCCCGCCAGAAACGCCTCCACGCACTCCTCGTTGGCGGCATTGAACACCGCCGGGGCCGTCCCGCCCAGCGATCCGACCTGCCGGGCGAGTCCCACCGACGGGAAGGCGTCGGTGTCGAGCGGGAAGAACTCCCAGGTCGACGCCGTGGACCAGTCGAACGCGGGTGCGGCGTCCGGCACCCGTACCGGCCAGCCGATGCCGACGGCGATCGGACCGCTCATGTCGGGCGGCGTGGCCTGCGCGAGGGTCGAGCCGTCGGTGAACTCCACCATGGAGTGCACATACGACTGAGGGTGGACGACGACCTCGATGCGTTCGAAGGGGATGTCGTACAGAAGATGCGCCTCGATGACCTCCAGCCCCTTGTTGACGAGGGTCGCGGAGTTGATCGTGATCACGGGGCCCATCGCCCAGGTGGGATGGGCGAGGGCGGCGTCCGGGGTGACGTGGGCCAGTTCGGCCCTCGTACGGCCGCGGAAGGGGCCACCGGAGGCCGTGACGACCAGCTTGCGCACATCGGCGCGGGTGCCCGCCGCGAGGGCCTGGAAGAGTGCCGCGTGCTCGGAGTCGACCGGGATGATCTGCCCCGGCTTGGCGAGCGCCTTGACCAGCGGGCCGCCGACGATCAGCGACTCCTTGTTGGCGAGTGCGAGCGTACGGCCGGCTTCCAGAGCGGCGAGGGTCGGCGCGAGGCCGATGGATCCGGTGATGCCGTTGAGCACCGTGTGGCACTCGGACGTCGCGACGTCGGTGGCGGCGTCCGGCCCCGCCAGGATCTCGGGAAGCGGCTCGGAGCCGTACTCCGCACCAAGCGCCTCGCGCAGCGCGGGCACGGTCTCCTCGCGGGCGACCGCGACGGTGCGGACCCGGAGCCGCCGCGCCTGTTCGGCGAGCAGTCCGACCCGCCCGCCGGCGGCGGACAGCGCGGTGACACGGAAACGGTCGGGGTTGCGCAGGACGAGGTCGATCGCCTGCGTGCCGACGGACCCGGTGGAGCCGAGGACGACGACGTCCCGGCGGCCTTCGGACACGTCGAAGGCGATATGGGGGTCGGCGAGGGGGGCTGGACTGTCGCTCATGGCCCCATTCTTGCCGCATTCGGGCGCGGCGCGGACAGCACGGGCGGAAAAGGGGTGCGGGGTTGGTCCTCGGGGGCGGTCGTCCCGTCGGTCTTCGGGGCCGTTCGCGCGTCCGCCGCCGGGCTGCTTCTCAGCCCGTCGAGCCGGCCTCGAACTTCTTCCACTGCGCCGTGATGACCTCGTCCGGCACCTTGCCGATGTCCTTCGTGTCCGTGATGTCGGCCCGGAAGGAGAGGGTGGTGGTGCCGGAGCGTACGACGGTGAGGTACTCGTACAGCTTCAGCGTGCCCTTCACGTCGAGGATCGTGAAGCGGTACGCCCGCGCCTCGTCGCCGTGGTCGGGCGCCTTGACCGGCTCGACCTTCAGGTACTGCGCCTCGACGACCGCGCGGTTCTCGACGAAGCCACCCGCGCACGCCTTGCCCGCGGCGTCGAGGGCCTTCATCACACCGGCCGCGCCGTCGCCGTTGTAGGAGCGGAGCTGTACGGCGACGGTCGTGCCCAGCATCTCCTCCGCGACGTCCACGTTGCGATGAACCTCGGACGCCGGGTCGAAGGCGGTGGCGCCCTTCGCGAGACTGACCAGCGGCTGGCAGGTGGCGGGGTCGGCGGTGTAGTCCTCGCCGAGCGGCGTCCCGAGGGTGAACTCGCCGGCGGTGTACTTGCCGATCCTCTCGCCGTCGGCGAAGGCGAGGGCCATGAGGTCGTGTTGGCTGAGAGCGCCGGTTCCGCCGCTTCCGCCGGACTCGTCAGAGCCGCCGGCGTCAGCGGAGTCGCCGGAGTCCGCGGTGGGGCTGGGGGCGGGTGTCTTGCCGTCCGTTCCCGCCTCCTGGCCGCCCTTGTCGCCATCGCTCGTCTCGTCGCCGCCGCAGGCGGCCGCACCGGTCAGTACGGCGCTGACGAGCGCGAGCGCCGCCGCGCGGCGCAGCCGTGCACGTCGGCCGCCGGGCCGTCCTTCGTTCCCCGCCCCGAACATGCCTGCCCCAATCGTCAGTTGAGCGCGTCTTCGATCGCCTCTGCGTCGGTCGATCGCGCGGCTCGCGCCCCGTGTGGTCACGTCGAGGCCCGATTGTGCTGCATACGGACGGCCCGGGTCACCCACGGGCCGAGCGAGAACGGGGCGGGAACGGGGCCGGGTGCGGCGTGGGCAAGGGGCGGGGACCGCGTGGCCGAGTCGGGTCATCTTCGGTGAGTTCCGGCATCCGCATTGACACGCCTCATGGGCGGCGCAATTCTGAGAGCGCTCTCAGAAAGGTCTGTACCTGAGGGGCCGCTTCCTTCCGGTTTCCCCGTCCCCGCCCCTGTCCCCGCTTCCGGTTCCGGCCGCCGGCTGCCGGCCCTTCAGGCACACCCGCCTCACCGGCGGCGTCCGTACGTCAGATTCCGCCCCCCACTGTCCCCTCTGGGATCTACCTGACGAGGAGGAAGATCGAGTGCCTGCGATACGCAAGTTGCTGGCTTCCCTGGCCGCCGCGGTGGTCTTCGCCACCGGACTCACGGCCTTCGGCACCGTGTCCCCGGCCGAGGCCGCGGTGCCCAACACCATTCCGTTCACCATCACGAACAACTCCGGCCGAGGCGAACCGGTCTACATCTACAACCTCGGTACGGAGCTGTCGTCCGGCCGACAGGGCTGGGCCGACTCCAACGGCACCTTCCACGCCTGGCCCGGCGGCGGCAATCCGCCGACCCCGGCGCCCGACGCCTCGATCGCGGGACCGGCCCCGGGCCAGAGCCTGACGATCCAGTTGCCGAAGTTCTCCGGGCGGGTCTACTTCTCGTACGGTCAGAAGCTCGTCTTCAAGTTGACCACCGGCGGTCTCGTGCAGCCCGCCGTGCAGAATCCGAGCGACCCGAACAGGAACATCCTCTTCAACTGGTCGGAGTACACGCTCAACGACTCCGGTCTGTGGATCAACAGCACCCAGGTCGACATGTTCTCGGCACCGTACGCGGTCGGCGTCAAGCTTCCCAACGGCACCACCAAGACCACGGGCCATCTGAAGCCGGGGGGCTACAACGGCTTCTTCGACGCGCTCAGGGGCCAGCCGGGCGGCTGGGCCGGTCTGATCCAGACCCGGCCGGACGGCACCGTCCTGCGGGCTCTCGCGCCCGGTCACGGCATCGCGTCCGGCGCCCTGCCGGCCGGTGTCATGAACGACTACATCGACCGGGTGTGGGCGAAGTACGCCAACTCCCCACTCACGGTGACCCCGTTCGCGAACCAGCCGGCGGTCAGGTACACCGGCAGGGTCTCCGGCAACGTCATGAACTTCACCAACACCTCGGGTGCGGTGGTCACTTCGTTCCAGAAGCCCGACGCCGACAGCGTCTTCGGCTGCTACAAACTGCTCGACGCCCCCAACGACCAAGTACGGGGCCCGATTTCGCGCACCCTGTGCGCGGGGTTCAACCGCTCCACGCTCCTGACCAACCCCAACCAGCCGGACGCCGGCTCGGCGGACTTCTACAAGGACGTCGTGACCAACCACTACGCCCGGAAGATCCACGCGCAGATGGTCGACGGCAAGGCGTACGCGTTCGCCTTCGACGACGTCGGCGCCCACGAGTCGCTGGTGCACGACGGCGACCCGCGGCAGGCGTACCTCACGCTCGACCCGTTCAACTGAGGCGCCGTCCGGCCGACTGAGGCGGTGCGCCGTCCGCCCTTGAACCTCGGGCCGCGTCTTCCGTAAGGAGGACGCGGCCCGGTGGTTCCTTCCTGATGAGGACACGGCTCGAGGTGAACCGTCCGCCCCGTCGGGGCCGTCTGACGCACTCGGCTCGCGGTCGCTCAGCGGATCGGCCGGTGGACGTTGTCCCGCTGGGAAGGACCCGGCGTGGCGTCGGCGATCCAGGGGCCGTCACCGCTCGGGTCGATGATGCCTTCCTCCAGCCAGGTGTACGTGCCGGCCAGCACACCGTTCACGACCTTGCGGTCGACGTCGTCCGTGTTGGACCACAGCCGCGTGAACAGCTCCTCGACACGGATCCGGGACTGCCGGCAGAAGACGTCGGCGAGCTGGTACGCCTCGCGGCCGTGCTCTCCCCCGGCGCGCAGCATCTCGGCCCGTACGCACGCCGCGCTCATCGCGAACAGTTCGGCTCCGATGTCGACGATGCGCCCGAGGAAGCCCTGTTTGGTCTCCATCCCGCCCTGCCAGCGCGACATGGCGTAGAACGTCGAGCGGGCGAGCTTGCGCGACGTCCGCTCCACGTAGCGCAGGTGCGCGGCGAGATCCAGATGACCCTTGGGGTGGAATTCCGCGTAGGAACCGGGCAGTTGGCCGGGGCCCGCGACCAGCTTCGGCAGCCAGCGCGCGTAGAAGACCCCCGCCTGCGCCCCGGCTTTCGCCTTGTCGGACAGCGTCTTGTCGGGGTCGATGATGTCGCCGGCCACCGCCAGGTGCGCGTCGACCGCCTCGCGGGCGATCAGCAGATGCATGATCTCCGTCGAGCCCTCGAAGATCCGGTTGATCCGCATGTCCCGCAGCATCTGCTCGGCGGGGACGGCGCGTTCGCCGCGGGCCGCCAGCGATTCCGCCGTCTCGAAGCCCCGTCCGCCCCGGATCTGGACCAGCTCGTCCGCCATGAGCCAGCCCATCTCGGAGCCGTACAGCTTGGCCAACGCCGCCTCGATACGGATGTCGTTGCGGTCCTCGTCAGCCATCTGGGACGCCAGGTCGACCACGGCCTCCAGGGCGAACGTCGTCGCCGCGATGAACGAGATCTTCTCGCCCACCGCCTCGTGGTGGGCGACGGGCTTGCCCCACTGTTCGCGCGCCGCCGTCCACTCGCGGGCGATCTTGAGACACCACTTGCCGGCGCCGACGCACATCGCGGGCAGGGACAGGCGACCGGTGTTGAGCGTGGTGAGGGCGATCTTGAGGCCGGCGCCCTCGGGGCCGATACGGTTCGCCGCCGGGACCCGTACCTGGTGGAAGCGGGTGACGCCGTTCTCCAGGCCGCGCAGGCCCATGAAGGCGTTGCGGTTCTCCACCGTGATGCCCGGCGAGTCCGCCTCGACGACGAAGGCGGTGATGCCGCCCTTGTGCCCTTCCGACTTCGGTACGCGGGCCATCACGACGAGGAGGTCGGCGACGACGCCGTTCGTCGTCCACAGCTTGACGCCGTCCAGGACGTAGTCGTCGCCGTCGCGCACCGCCGTGGTGGCGAGCCGCGCGGGGTCGGAGCCGACGTCGGGCTCCGTCAGCAGGAAGGCGGAGATGTCGGTACGGGCGAGGCGCGGCAGGAACGTGTCCTTCTGCTCCTGGGTGCCGAACATCTTGAGCGGCTGCGGTACGCCGATCGACTGATGCGCGGAGAGCAACGCGCCGATCGACGCGTTCGCCGTGCCGACCAGGGCGAGGGCCTTGTTGTAGTACACCTGGGTGAGGCCGAGGCCGCCGTACTTCCTGTCGATCTTCATGCCGAATGCGCCGAGTTCCTTGAGGCCGTTGACGACCTCGTCGGGGATCCGCGCCTCGCGCTCGATCCGCGCACCGTCGATCTCCGTCTCGCAGAAGTCGCGCAACGTGGCCAGGAAGGCCTCTCCGCGCCGTACGTCCTCTGCCGGGGGTGCGGGGTGGGGGTGGATGAGATCGAGCCTGAAACGGCCGAGGAACAGCTCCTTGGCGAAGCTCGGCTTGCGCCAGCCCTGCTCACGGGCGGCCTCGGCCACCCGTCGCGCTTCCCGCTCGGAGACCTTGGGCTCCGGGACCTGGGCCGTGTCGAATGAATCGGATGGAGCGGACATCGGGAACTCACCTCGCCGCGAACGTCGGGTCGATGGGCCCGACCGGCCAAGGCGTTGTCCGACTCGCCCTGATAGGAAAAGTACCGGCCGGTACTACTCGTCCGTATCTACCCCAATACCGAGGGTGTAGCCAGTCCTGGCGCGCACCGTCGGGGCGCGCCGACGGGGCGCCGTACGCGTACACGAGGACGGCCGGGGCCGCCGCGCGGCGGCCCCGGCCGTCCTCTCGTCCGTCTGCTCCTTCGTCTCCTCGTCCTCCGTACGAATGCTGTCCGCTCCGCTAGAGGGCGAGGCCGGTGAAGACCATCACGCGCTCGTACGTGTAGTCGTCCATCGCGTACTTCACACCCTCACGGCCGACGCCGGACTGCTTGACACCGCCGTACGGCATCTGGTCGGCGCGGTAGGAGGGGATGTCACCGACGATCACGCCGCCGACCTCGAGCGCCCGGTGGGCGCGGAACGCGGCCTGTACATCGTGGGTGAACACGCCCGCCTGGAGGCCGTACTTGGAGTCGTTCACCGTCTTGAACGCCGCGTCCTCGCCGTCGACCCGGCTGAGGGTGAGAACGGGGCCGAAGACCTCCTCGCAGGAGATCGTGACGTCCGCCGGGACATCGGCGAGGACGGTGGGCGCGTACGACGCGCCGTCGCGCTTCCCGCCGGCCAGGAGCCGGGCCCCCGCCCGTACGGCCTCGTCGACCCATGCCTCGACGCGCTTGGCGGCTTCCTCGCTCACGAGGGGGCCCACGTCCGTCGCGTCGTCGGACGGGTCTCCGGTGACCTGTGCCTCGACCGAGGCGATGATCTTCGGTACCAGGCGCTCGTACAGGGACGCGTCGGCGACGACGCGCTGTACGGAGATGCAGGACTGACCGCCCTGGTAGTTGGAGAAGGTGCCGATCCGGGTCGCCGCCCAGTCGAGATCCTTTTCGCTCGCGTAGTCCGCGAGGACAACTGCCGCACCGTTGCCGCCGAGTTCGAGGGTGCAGTGCTTGCGCGGCACGGAGTCCATGATGGCGAAGCCGACCTTGTCCGAGCCGGTGAAGGAGATCACCGGCAGCCGCTCGTCCTGTACGAGGGCGGGCATCCGGTCGTTGGCGACGGGCAGCACCGACCAGGCACCGGCCGGCAGCTCGGTCTCGGCGAGCAGTTCGCCGATGAGCAGGCCGGACAGCGGCGTGGCCGGGGCGGGCTTGAGGATGATCGGGGCGCCGACGGCGATGGCCGGGGCGATCTTGTGGGCACAGAGGTTCAGGGGGAAGTTGAACGGCGCGATGCCGAGGACGACGCCGCGCGGGAAGCGGCGGGTCAGGGCGAGGCGGCCGGTGCCGCCGGCGTCGGTGTCCAGTCGCTGGGCCTCGCCTCCGTTGAACCGGCGGGACTCCTCGGCCGCGAACCGGAAGACCGAGACGGCGCGGCCCACCTCGCCGCGTGCCCACTTCATCGGCTTGCCGTTCTCCGCCGAGATCAGGCGGGCGATCTCCTCGGTGCGCTCGACAAGACGCCGCGAGACATGGTCGAGCGCGGCGGCCCTGACATGCGCCGGCGTCGCGGCGAACTCGTCGCGCACGGCGTACGCGGCGGCTACGGCCTCCTCGACCTGCGCCGGCGTCGGGACGGCGACCTTGCCGACGAGCCGGCCGTCCCACGGAGAGGTGACGTCGAAGGTCTCCTCACCGGTGGCCTGACGTCCGGCGAGCCAGAAGGCATGGGTGGCTGCCACAGTTTCGTTCGGCATTGCGAGTCCCGGCCCTTCCGAGGTGGTGGAATTGTCACCTCCACCGTAGGGGTGCGGGCCGTGGACTGGATTTGTCCGGGGTGGAGTGGTGGACGGTTCGGGCTGTGACGCTTTGTCGTACGCCGGGGTCGGTGCGCCGCTTCGCCCACCCGCTGCGAGGCGTCGACCACCCACGTGTCGGTCCTGGAGGCCGTTCGCCTCAACTGCCGAACGCGTCGCGGTAGTTGAGGCCGACGAGTGCCGTGACCGCGAGCACTCGCCAGGTCGCTCGGTCGCCGTACGGGCCCGGTGACCTCAGCACGGAGACTGCGTTACGGCCCCGGGAGCGGTGTCGCCGAGGTGGTCTTCAGCGCCAGCCAGAGCTCCATGCGGACATCCGGGTCGTCCAGCGTGCGGCCCAGGATCTCCTCCACGCGGCGCATGCGGTAGCGCAGCGTATGGCGGTGGACGCCCAGGTCGGCCGCCGCGGCGTCCCACTGGCCGTGGCGCGAGAGCCAGGCTCTGAGGGATTCCACCAGGTCGCCGCGGCCCTTGGCGTCGTGTTCGTACAGCGCGCGCAGCATGCCGTCGGCGAAGGCCCGTACGGCGTCGTCGGCGAGGAGGGGCAGGAGCGAGCCGGCCGCCAGTTCCTCGTGCTCCACCAGCGCGCGGCCCCGTCGGCGCGCGACGGACAGGGACTGCTCGGCCTGTTTGTAGGCGCCGGCGGCGGCGATCGGCCCCGTCGGGGCGGAGAGGCCGATGACGACCCCGGCGTCTTCCGCCTCCTGCTCCTTGTACATCTCGCAGGCGGCGGCGACGGCGCCCGCGTCCGCCGCGAGCACGACGAGCCGTTCCTCGCCGTCCGGCACGGCGAGCACCGCCTCCCCGCCGTGCGCCGCCGACGCCTCCAGCGAGTCGGTCAGCGACTGGAGCGGACGGTCGGCGGCGGCTTCGGCGGGATCGCGGGATTCGGGCGCCGCGTCGGCCGGTTCCGCGACGAGCAGACGGAAGGGCGCGTCCAGCAGCCCTCCGTACAGATCCCCCGCCACCGCCCGCGCGTGGTCGGGCTGTCCTGAGAGGAGCATCCGCAGCACAGCGGAGCCGAGCCGCTGCTCGGCCTCCTGGAGGGCGCGTGACCGCTCCGTGGTGAGCGTGAGCAGGGCCACGGCCGAGTGCACGGCGTACCGCTCCGCAGTGCCCAGCGCCGCCCCCGTACCGACGGCCAGGGCGCCCCGTACGCGCCGGCCGGTGCCCAGCGACTGGAGTTCGACCCGGTCGTCCGGATCGCCGACGACCGCGCTGGCGGGCGCGGGGCGTTCCCGCAGCCGTTCCACCTCAGGCGTGAGGCGTGCGGCGCGGCGGGCGGCCCAGTCGGGAGCGGCGGCGATCACGGCGCCCGTGGCGTCGTAGAGCGCGGCCCAGCCGTCGATGTATGCGGCAAGGCGGGTCAGCAGCGCGGCGGGGCCTTCGGAAAGCGCCGCGCGGGTCAGTTCCCGCTGCGCCTCGAAGCCCGCCGTGACAGCCCGGTACTGATCCGCCGCGATGGCCGCCGAGACGGCCTTGCTGATGGCCAGGAAAGGGGTGCGGCGCGGCACGGCGAGCAGCGGCAGCCCCTCGGCGCGCGCTGCGTCGACAAGGGCGTCGGGGATGTCCTCGTAGTTGACGCCGACGGCGAAGCCGAGTCCGACGACGCCGGCGCCGACGAGGCGCCGTACGTAGCGCCGCATGGCCTCAGGGTCCTCGGCATGCAGAGTGACGGCCGTGACGAGCAGCAGTTCGCCCCCGTCCATGTACGGCACCGGGTCCTCGAGTTCACTGACGTGGGCCCAGCGCACCGGCGTATCGAGCCGGTCCTCCCCCGCGCGCACGGTGAGCTTGAGCGCCGAATGCTGGAGGAGCGAGGCGAGGGTGGGCGGCATGGCGGACCGTAGGACCTTCATGAAGAGGACGAGCGGACATTTTCGCCGTCCCGTAGAAACGGCTTGCACCAATTCTGCCAGGGTGTACCAGAACAGGCAGACGAGCCCGGAAGAGGCGGCGGTACGCGGAGCGGCGTCCGTGGCCGCACCGCCGACGTCGCCTACGTACAGAGGTCGCCCGGTTACCTGGATCGTTGTGCGCTCAGGTGCGCAGGTCCACCAGCATGGGCGGCGCGTGGTCCCCGCCGACCGTGGTCAGCGACAGCACGGCGTGCCCCGCCGGCACGGAGTGCGCCAGTTCCGAGGCCGACCAGCGTTCACGCTCGACCTCCCGCACCGTGACCGCCTCGGCGGTGGCCGCCTTGCCGGTCACCAGTCGCCGCATGAAGTGCAGCGCCTTCGTGAGCGGCTCGTCGGAGATGATCTGCCGGTTGGTGACGTCGCGGGTCTGGACCCACTCGGTGCCCCAGCTCTCCGCGAACCGCCCGCCGTCCCAGGGGCCGAGCCCGGAGAACGCCATGCGGCAGCCCACGGCGCCGAGCAGCGGGCCGCGCAGCGGGTCGGGGACGTCTTCCAGGGTGCGAAGGGCCAGGACCACCCCGGCGTTCGCCGAGCGCAGCCGCTGGATGGCGCGTACGGAGTCGCCGGAGACGGTGTACGTCGCGTCGTCCAGGACGAGACAGGCGAACAGCGAGCGGTCCGCGCGGGCGAGCGCGGCGTCCGTGAACTGGGCGAGGAGGAGCCGGGCGATGATCCGTGACGCCTCGGCGTGGCCCCGTTCGGGCAGGTCGATCCTGACCCTGAGGGGATGCTCGATGGCCCGCAGCGAGAAGGACCGGCCGCTGCCGTCCGTACGGAAGAAGTCGGCGAAGGCGGGCCGGTCGAGGAAGGCGAGCCGTTCGGCCAGGAGCACGCCGATGTCGTCGCCACGCGTCGACTGCCGCTCACGTGCGTCGAGCTCGCGCAGTTGGGCGGCGGCGTCGGGGGCGGCGGACGTCTCCAGTTCGGTCCGCAGCGTCTGGACGGCCGTGGGGGAACCGCCGATCAGCTCCCGCAGTTCCGGGACGGCGGGGAAGCGCCCGTGGACGCTGCGGTAGGGGCCGATGAGCTGGGCGAGCGCCGTGGCCGCCCTGCGGCTGTCACCGCCGGGGAGGCCGGCCGCCAGATCCCCGACAAGGGCCTCCGACAGCGTCCTGGCCGCCTCGTCGGGGTCGTCGGCACTTCCGTAGAGGTCGAGGTCGTGGGTGGCGTCGGGGCGGCCGACGGCGATCACGAGGTCGAAGGAGTCGTCCGGGGCGATCGCCGCCCCGTAGGCGGTGACGGCGACAACGGCGGCGCGGTTGGCGAGCGCCTGGAGGCATAGTGATTCGACCACGGGGCGGACCAGTCTGACCGTCTTGCCGCAGCCGGCGGGACCGACCGCGAGCAGCGACGTGCCGAGCAGCCCCGGCTCCAGCGCTACGCCGGTGGTACGCCGCGCGTAGGGATTGCGCGGATGGTCGGCGGCGGTGCCGATCCTGACCTGCCCGGTGGCGAGGTCGTGGCTGGCGGTCCGCAGCGGGAGGTCACGTACACCCGAAGGGTGGGCGCAGGCGCCCGCCCCGTGGGCGCGGACGGTGTCGGTGAAGGCGGGCAGCCTCTCCGGGCGGGTGCGGACGCCCTGCCAGGCGCGGCGGATCCGCGCGTAGTCGACGTCGCTGAGAGTGCCGCGGCGTACGGCCTCCGCGAGCCTGGCGGCGGCGTCGGTGAGTCCCGCGGCGCGCAGTTCGGGCCAGTCGGCGGGGTCGGCCTCGGCGGGGGGCGGCGGAGGCGGCTCGTCGGAGTTGACCATCCCGAGGCGGCGCCGTACGGGGGGCCAGGTACCGACGCGCCCGACGACGGCGATCACGGCGGCGACGAGGAGCACGTAGTAGATGTTCGACACCCCGGTCATCCACTCCTCGCGCCAGAACCCCGGCAGCAGTACGAAGAGTGGCCACAGTGGCACCCCGTAGCGCCGCCAGACCTCGTTCCAGTTGCCGATACGACCGAAACCGATGGCGAGCAGCCCGACGAGGAGTAGGTAGTAGACGTAGCTCGCAGCGGTGAACACCCAGAAGTACGGGCTGTCCGGCAATTGCCAGCCTTCAGGCGTCAACCACTGAACCGGCAAGAACCACCACCTGTCCCCGAAAAACCACCACCCGCCCAGATAGCCGTTCCAGAGAAGTGACCAGACGAGCCAGCCACAGAGGTAGGCGACGAGCGCGCCGCTGAACAGTTGGCGGGCCGGTACCTGGTCGGGCTCCTCCGGCGGGCGTGGGCGGTGGCCGAGGCGCCAGATGCCCGGTTCGGCCTGGGGCCGGGGGATCCGCAGCCAGTCGGCCACGGACGCGCCGATGCCCGGGGCGGGCGCGTGGGCCGGCGAGGGCGGCGGCGCCGGGGGCACGGGCGGGGCGCAGTGCCCCGACGGAGCGGAGTCCG
Source organism: Streptomyces sp. NBC_01506 (assembly GCF_045040295.1). Lineage (NCBI taxonomy): Bacteria > Bacillati > Actinomycetota > Actinomycetes > Kitasatosporales > Streptomycetaceae > Streptomyces > Streptomyces sp. NBC_01506. Next base: position 2,386,850 of record NZ_CP109422.1, read on the forward strand.
CGGGAGGGACGACCGGGGCTGCCGAGGGGGCGGGAGGCGGTGGGGCCGACGGCGGCGGCGTGGACAACTGGGGCGGTGGGCCTGCCGGACGTGGCACGGGATTGGCTCGTGTGTCGCGTGAGTCGTGCGTGCCGTCGGTGTTCATGAACCCCTGTCCCCTGACCAGCCAGGTCCGCCCAGTACACGCCTCAATCTAGTGCCCGCGCACGGGGAGTTCACCGTTCCGGCCGTACGGAGTGTTGATCGCCCGCCCGCGTGCGGGCGTGAAGCGGTGCACCGCGTCCTATGTCCGTGGCGGACAACGACACGCCCGCGACACTCCCGAACGGCGCATGCCCGCCACCCACCTCCGCCCCTAGCCTGCGAAGTGAAGGCAGATGTGAGAACGCGAGACACGTAGCGTCCGGAACCACCCCCAGGAGCCCCTCATGACCGCAATCCCGCAGGAGCGGCGCGTCGTCACCGCGATCCCCGGTCCCAAGTCGCTGGAGCTGCAGAACCGACGTACCGCCACGGTCGCCGCCGGCGTGGGGTCCGTGATGCCCGTCTTCGCCGCCCGCGCGAGTGGTGGCGTCGTCGAGGACGTGGACGGCAACCGCTTCATCGACTTCGGGTCCGGCATCGCCGTGACGTCCGTCGGTTCCTCGGCGGAGGCCGTCGTACGCCGCGCCACGGCCCAGCTCGCCGACTTCACCCACACCTGTTTCATGGTCACGCCGTACGAGGGCTACGTGGAGGTCTGTGAGCAGCTTGCCGAGCTGACCCCGGGCGACCACGCCAAGAAGTCTGCGCTGTTCAACTCGGGCGCCGAGGCCGTCGAGAACGCCGTGAAGATCGCCCGCTCCTACACCAAGCGGCAGGCGGTCGTGGTCTTCGATCACGGCTATCACGGCCGGACGAACCTCACGATGGCGCTGACCTCGAAGAACATGCCGTACAAGAACGGCTTCGGTCCGTTCGCCCCGGAGATCTACCGTGTCCCCGTGGCGTACGGCTACCGCTGGCCGACAGGCCCGGAGAACGCGGGCGCCGAGGCGTCCGCGCAGGCCATCGATCAGATCAGCAAGCAGGTCGGCGCGGCGAACGTCGCGGCGATCGTCATCGAGCCGCTGCTCGGCGAGGGCGGCTTCATCGAGCCGGCGAAGGGCTTCCTGCCCGCGATCGCGAAATTCGCCAAGGACAACGGCATCGTCTTCGTGGCCGATGAGATCCAGTCCGGTTTCTGCCGGACGGGGCAGTGGTTCGCGTGCGAGGACGAGGGCGTCGTACCCGACCTGATCACCACGGCGAAGGGCATCGCGGGCGGCCTGCCGCTCGCCGCCGTCACGGGCCGCGCGGAGATCATGGACGCCCCGCACTCGGGCGGCCTCGGCGGTACGTACGGCGGGAACCCGGTGGCCTGCGCCGCCGCGCTCGGTGCGATCGAGACGATGCGCGAGCTGGACCTCGTCTCGAAGGCCAGGCGCATCGAGGAGATCATGAAGCCTCGTCTCAAGGAGATGGCCGAGAAGTTCGACGTCATCGGCGACGTGCGGGGCCGTGGCGCGATGCTCGCGCTCGAACTGGTCAAGGACCGGGACACCAAGGAACCGAATCCGGAGGCGACGGCCGCTCTCGCCAAGGCGTGCCACATGGAAGGGCTGTTGGTCCTCACCACCGGCACGTACAGCAATGTGCTCCGCTTCCTGCCGCCACTGGTGATCGGTGAGCACCTTCTTACGGAGGGCCTGGACATTCTGGAGCAGGCGCTCGCCGGACTCTGACCGTCCGTGGGAGCCGCCTCCGTACAGAGGTCCCACGGCCGTACGAAGACGGCTCCCCCGCCCCGTACGGTGCCGGTCACGGGGGCGGGGCCTGTGAAGAAGCTGTGCGGGGCCGATGGCGGGTTCACCTTCCCGCTGTCGGACCTCACGGCCCTGACGTACGGTTTCGGCAGATGAGAGAAACACCCCGCCCGCAGGAGACTGCGGGCGATCCCACGGCGGTGCGTCCCCAGCACCGTCCTGGTCGCGTCTTCGGGCGCACTGGAGCATCCAGCTCCGGAATTCCTCACCGATCGGACGGCCGCCCGCCCCAAACCCCCCGGGGCGCGCGGCGACCCGGTCCCGGCGGCCGTCTCGGAACTACCCCCCCTGTTCCGGGGCGGCCGACATTCCTCTCCGGGCGCCCCGGCTCCGCCGGCCCCCTCGGATCTTCCGCCCCTGTGTGGGCGCTCGCGCTCTGCGCCGTTCTCTCCGCGCTCGTCACCTGGCAGGTCGTCGCCGGTGGCCCGCTCCGTGACGCCGACGAGCGCCTGGGCCGCGCCGCCTTCGGGCGCGGCCCCACCGGACTGACGGAGTTCCTGGCCGATCTCGGGAGCATGGCGGTCGCCATGCCGGTCCTGGCCGTCGCGGCCGTGTACGCGGCCTGGCGGGGGCGCCGTGCGCGGGCGGTGGCGGTCGCGCTGGCCCTGGTCGCCGTTCCGGTTCTCGTGATGCCACTCAAGCTGTGGATCGACCGCCCCGGGCCGCTCACGGCGGAGTCGGGCTACTACCCGTCCGGTCACACGGCGACGGCGATGGTCGCCTACTGCGGTGCCGCGCTGCTGTTGAGCCCCCGTACGGGGCGAGGTACGGGGCGCCCGTGGGTGATGCCCGTCGCCGTGGTGCTCAGTGCGGCGACGGGCATCGGACTGGTGCTACGGGGCTACCACTGGCCGCTGGACGTCCTGGGAAGCTGGCTGCTCGGCGGCATGCTGCTGGCCCTGTTGGCGGCGGCCCTGCGGTGGATCGACAACCGCGGGGCCGCCGGCGCGGAGACGGGCACCCGGTAGCCCGGTGGGGCGGGCCTGACGGGCTCGGCCCGGCTCAGCTTCCGAAGTAGGCGTCGAAATTCCGCGAGAACTCCCACTGGTTGAAGCGGTCCCAGTTGATCGACCACGTCATCAGTCCGCGCAGCGTGGGCCATGTGCCGTGTGTCTGGTACGACCCGCAGTTGGTCTTCTTCGTCAGACAGTCCAGGGCCTTGTTCACCTCGGACGGGGCGGTGTGGCCGTTGCCCGCCTGCGACGACGCCGGGAGTCCGATCGCGACCTGGCCCGGGTTCAGCGCCGGGAAGACCTTGGTGGTGTCGCCGGCCACCGGGAAGCCGGTGAGCAGCATGTCGGTCATCGCGATATGGAAATCGGCGCCGCCCATCGTGTGGTACTGGTTGTCGAGCCCCATGATCGGCCCCGAGTTGTAGTCCTGGACGTGCAGCAGGGTGAGGTCGTCGCGCAGGGCGTGGATGACCGGGAGGTACGCGCCGGCGCGCGGGTCCTGGCCGCCCCAGGGGCCGGATCCGTAGAACTGGTAGCCGAGTTGTACGAAGAACGTCTCCGGCGCCATCGTGAGCACGAAGTCCGCCCCGTACTTGGCCTTGAGGCTCTTTACCGCGGAGATCAGGTTGACGATGACGGGGCTGGTGGGGTTACGGAAGTCGGTGTCGCCGTTGTTGAGGGAGAGCGAGTGGCCCTCGAAGTCGATGTCGAGACCGTCGAGGCCGTACTCGTCGATGATCTTGGATACGGAGCTGACGAAGGCGTCACGCGCGCCGGTCGAGGCGAGCTGGACCTGTCCGTTCTGGCCCCCGATCGAGATCAGGACCTTTTTGCCGGCGGCCTGCTTGGCCTTGACGGCGGCCTTGAACTCGGCGGCGGATTCGACGTTGGGGCATTCGGCGACGGGGCAGAGGCTGAAGCGGATGTCGCCCGAGGTGACCGATGTCGGCTCGCCGAAGGCGAGGTTGATGACGTCCCACGAGTTGGGCACGTCGGACATGCGGGTGTAGCCGGAGCCGTTGGCGAAGCTGGTGTGGAGGTAGCCGACCAGCGCGTTGGCGGGGAGGTCCGCCCCGTTGCCGCCTCCGCCGCCGGTCTGGGTGGTGGCGGTGACGGCCGAGGAGCGCGCGGAACTGCCCGCGGCGTTGGTCGCCGACACCTGGAAGCGGTAGGCGGTCGCCGGGCTGAGTCCGGTGACGGTGGTGGACGTGGCCGTGACGTTCACGTCCGGGGCGCCGTCACGGTGCACCGTGTAGCCGGTGGCGCCCGCCACGGGCGACCAGGTGAGACCGACCGATGACGCGGTGACCGCCGAGGCCGTGAGCCCCGCGGGGACGGCGGGCGGCTGCCCCGTCTCGCCGCCCGGCCCGACGAGGCTGAGGTCGTCGACGTAATAGGCGGGGGTTCCGTACCAGCCGTTGGTGTAGAGGGTGACGGACGTCGTGGCGGGACCGGTGCGGAACGAGGTGGTCAGTTTCTGCCAACTCGGCGCGGACGGGGTCCACGTCGAGACGTCGGTGGTGCCGGTGCCCGAGGCTCCGAGGTAGACGTAACTTCCCTGGACCCAGGCGCTCAGCGTGTACGCCGAGTCGGGTCGCACCGTGACGGTCTGGGTGCATTTCGCGTTGTCGCTGCCCGCCGGCGTGGCCTTCAGCGCGGCGGCGCCGCCGTGAACGGGAGTGCTGACGGTCGCGCCGCTGCCGCCCGTACAGCTCCAGCCGGTGAGACCGGATTCGAAGCCGCCGTTGGTGGCGACGTCCGCGTCGGCCGCGCGCGCCGTCTCGGCCGACGCGACGAGGCCGCCGGCGGTGAGTACGGCCGCCGCGAGAGCGGCCACGAATCTGGGGTACCGAGAAGGTCGTCTGTTGCGTTCCACAACTGCCTCCGGGCATGGCGGAATTGAGTGACCGAGCCGGGCACAACATGGTCCAGACCAATCACGTTGTCAAGACCTCTGGCGCCCCACGGCTCCGCCCACCGGACCGTCCGGCGCTCCGTCACCGTGACGGGGCCACGCCGGCCACCCTCCGCCCTCCGCTCAAAGCCCTCAGCCCTCAGCCCTCGGCTCCCAGCGCCCGCGCCCCTCACCCCCGCCTCGACCGCCCGCACCGTCGCCGCCGGCACCCCCCGCGATCCCGGCCGCCGCCTCGTGCATCGCCAGTTCCAGCAACGGCGGGTCGGTGAGGGTGCCCGAGCCGTCGGGCGGGACCAGCCAGCGGACGCCTCCGCCGGTACGCCCCGGATACGGGACGACGATCCAGGTACCGCCGCCCGCGCCCCGTACCCCCGTACCGATCCAGCGGGCGACGGTGCCCGGCGGTACGAAGAATCCGAGGCGTGCGTCGCCGAAATCCGCCAGGACGGGCCCCGGCCGGTCCACCAGCCGGGTCAGTACCTCGAGCGTCGGATACCCCAGCTCGCCGGGGAGGATCAGGACGTCCCAGCGCTTCCCTGCGGGGAGGAGAGCGACCCCGTGCGGGTTCCGCTCCCATTCCCACCGGCAGGCGTCGGGATCGGGCGCCACCGACGCCAGCCACTCCAGCGCGGTCCTCGCCCCCGAGTGGGCCCCCGAGTCAGTCATCATGCGGCCTCCGCTCCACGTTGTCGGACAGTGCGTCCACGGAGGGAGAGAGGGGTCGTGCCGGATCATTACGCGAGTTCGGGCCGGCAGTCGGTGGTGATGTGAATCACATCAACTCCGAGCCGAGCGAACGTCCGCGCCAAGGTCCGCCACGATGCGCCCTCAGTACGGAGGAGCCCGGCCGACGTCAACTGTCGAAGCCCAGCCCCACCCGGTCCATGGCCTTCAGCCACAGATTGCGGCGTCCGCCCCTGGCGTCCGCGCGGGCAAGCGACCACTTGGTGAGCCCGATACCGGCCCAGGCGGCCGGCTCCGGCGGGAAGGGCACCGGCTTCGTCCGCACCATCTCCAGCTCCGTACGCTCCGTCCGCTCCCCCGCGAGCAGATCGAGCATCACGTCGGCGCCGAAGCGGGTCGCGCCGACGCCCAGGCCGGTGTAGCCGGCGGCGTACGCGACCAGCCCCCCGTGCGCCGTACCGAAGAACGCGGAGAACCGCGAGCAGGTGTCGATGGCCCCGCCCCACGCGTGACTGAACCGCAGCCCCTCCAACTGAGGGAAGCACCCGAAGAAGTGCGAGGCGAGCCTGAGATAGGTCTCGGGGCGGTGGTCGAGGGCGGCGTCGAGACGTCCTCCGTACGGATAGATCGCGTCGTAGCCGCCCCACAGGATGCGGTTGTCCGCCGTGATCCTGAAGTAGTGGAACTGGTTGGCGCTGTCGCTGAGCCCCTGCCGCTGCTTCCAGCCCACCGCGCCGAGCTGGTCCTCCGTAAGAGGCTCGGTCGTCAGGGCGTAGTCGTAGACGGGCACCGTGTACGGCCGCACGCGTCGTACCAGGGACGGGAAGACATTCGTACCGAGCGCGACATGGCGGGCCAGGACGCGCCCGTACGGCGTGCGGACGGCCATACCGGGGCCGGAGCGGGCCAGTTCGAGGCCGGGCGTGTTCTCGTAGATCCGTACGCCGAGACCGAGACAGGCCCGCTTCAGCCCCCACGCGAGCCTGGCGGGGTTCAGCATGGCGACGCCACGCCGGTCCCACAGGCCGCCCAGGAACGTCGGCGAGTCGACCTCCGCGCGGACCGCGTCGCCGTCCAGGAGGTCCAGACCGGTGAAACCGGCCGCGGTCGCCTCGTCGTACAGCTCGCGGAGATCTTCGAGCTGGTACGGCTCGGTGGCCACGGCGATGTCGCCGGTGCGCTCGAAGTCGCAGTCGATGGCGTAGCGCGCGACGGCCGACGCGATGCCGTCGAGATTGCTCTCGCCGAGGTCCTCCAGCGCCCGCAGCTCGCCGGGCCAGCGGCTGAGCCCGTTGGCGAGGCCGTGGGTGAGGGAGGCGGAGCAGAAGCCACCGTTACGGCCGGAGGCGGCCCAGCCCACCTCACGGCTCTCGATCAGGACGACGTCGCGGCGCGGGTCGCGCTCCTTGGCCAGGAGCGCGGTCCACAGGCCGCTGTAGCCGCCGCCGACGACGAGCAGGTCGCAGCGTTCGTCGCCCGCGAGCGCGGGCACCGCGCCCGGCCTGCCCGGATCGTCGAGCCAGTAGGCGACGGGCTGCGCGTCGGCGAGTGAGGCGGCTGCTGTACGCATGGCTCCAGGGGCCATGTCTTCCATCTCCTTCGGGTCCTGCTCAGGGTGTGGCGGCTTTCTTGCGCCGGTTGCTGACCAACTGGCCGCCGATCACCATCAGTACCGCGATGGCGAACATCGCAGTCCCGATGACGTTGATCTGCACCGGCGTGCCTCGCTGTGCCGATCCCCAGACGAACATGGGGAAGGTGACGGACGAGCCGGCGTTGAAGTTGGTGATGATGAAGTCGTCGAACGAGAGGGCGAAGGCGAGCAGCGCGCCCGCGGCGATGCCCGGTGCGGCGATCGGCAGGGTGACGCGTACGAAGGTCTGCACCGGCCCCGCGTACAGATCTCGCGCCGCTTCCTCCAGCTTCGGATCCATGGACATGACCCGCGCCTTGACGGCTGTCACCACGAAGCTGAGGCAGAACATGATGTGGGCGATGAGGATGGTCCAGAAGCCCAACTCCGCCCCCATGTTCAGGAATAGGGTCAGCAGCGAGGCCGCCATCACGACCTCGGGCATGGCCATCGGCAGGAAGATCAGCGAGTTGATCGCACCGCGCGCCCGGAAGCGGTAGCGGACCAGCGCGAAGGCGATCATGGTGCCGAGGACGGTCGCCCCGATCGTCGCCCAGACGGCGATCTGGAACGAGAGCGTCAGCGATCCGCAGAGGTCCGCGACGCCGCACGGGTCCTTCCAGGCGTCCAGCGAGAACGTCTGCCAGGCGTAGTTGAAGCGCCCCTTCGGCTTGTTGAAGGAGAACACCATCACGACGAGGTTCGGCAGGATCATGTACGCGAGCGTGAGCAGGCCCGCGACGACGACCACATTGCGTCGGATCCAGCGCATCAGACCAGGTCCTCCGTCCCTGAACGGCGGATGTAGACGGTGACCACGACCAGTACGACCGCCATGAGGATGAACGAGAGCGCCGCCGCCGTCGGATAGTCGAGCACGCGCAGGAACTGGCTCTGGATCACGCTGCCGACCATCTTGGTGTCGGTGGAGCCGAGCAGTTCCGCGTTGACGTAGTCGCCGCTCGCCGGGATGAAGGTCAGCAGCGTGCCGGAGACGATGCCGGGCATGGACAGCGGAACGGTGACCTTGCGGAAGGTCGTCGCCAGCCTCGCGTAAAGGTCTCCGGCCGCCTCGTGCAGCCGCCCGTCGATGCGCTCCAGCGAGGTGTAGAGCGGCAGGATCATGAACGGCAGGAAGTTGTACGTGAGGCCGCAGACGACGGCCATGGGCGTGGCCAGGACGCGGTCGTCGGCCGTCCAGCCGAGCCAACTGGTCACATCCAGCACCCGAAGGGCGTCCAGCGCCCCGACCACGGCCCCGTCGTCCGCCAGGATCGTCTTCCAGGCGAGCGTACGGATCAGGAAGCTCGTGAAGAACGGGGCGATGACCAGGACCAGCAGGAGGTTGCGCCAGCGGCCGGCCTTGAAGGCGATGAGGTACGCCAGCGGGTAGCCCAGCAGCAGACACAGGACCGTGGCGGTGCCCGCGTACAGCAGGGAGCGCACGAACTGCGGGTAGTAGTCCTGGAGCGCGTCCCAGTACGTCTGGAAGTGCCAGGTGACCTCGAAGCCCTTCTCCAGGGACCCCGTCTGTACGGAGGTCGACGCCTGGTAGACCATCGGCAGCGCGAAGAAGATCAGCAGCCACAGGATGCCGGGGAGCAGCAGCCAGTACGGGACGAGGCGCTTACGGCGCGAACCCTTGCGTACAGGCGCGTCGGTGACCGGTGGCGTGGGTGGCACCGGTGGAGCCGGTGGTGCTGCCGTAGCGGTCACGACCCCTCCTCGTCCACCGTCTTGACGCCCGCGTCGATGTCCTGGGCGGCGTCGAGTCCGAAGGTGTGCGCGGGGTTCCAGTGCAGGACCACCTCGGCACCGGGAGCGAGTCGGCCGTCGCGCTCGATGTTCTGCGCGTACACCTCCAACTCCCCACATACGGGGCTGTCGATGACGTACTGGGTCGAGACCCCGATGAAGCTGGAATTGACGATGCGCCCGGCGATCCGGTTGCGGCCCGCGGGGATGGAACCCTCGTCGTCCGCGTGCGCGAGGGAGATCTTCTCGGGGCGTACGCCGACGAGCAGCCGACCGCCGTCCGCCACCCGCGCCGTGCAGCGGTCGGCGGGCAGCCTCAGCTTCACGCCCGCCGACGTCACCACCAGCTCGTCACCCGTCTTCTCCGCGACCTCCGCCTCGATGAGGTTGGAGGTGCCGAGGAAGTTGGCGACGAAGGTGGTCTGTGGATTCTCGTACAGCTCCGCCGGCGCGCCCAGTTGCTCGACCCGCCCCGCGTTCATCACCGCGACCGTGTCGGCCATCGTCATGGCCTCCTCCTGGTCGTGCGTCACATGCACGAAGGTGATGCCGACCTCCGTCTGGATGCGCTTGAGCTCAAGCTGCATCTGGCGGCGCAGCTTGAGGTCGAGCGCGCCCAGGGGCTCGTCGAGCAGCAGCACCTTCGGATGGTTGATGAGCGCGCGGGCCACGGCGACGCGCTGCTGCTGGCCGCCGGAGAGCTGGTGCGGCTTGCGCTTGGCGTAGTCACCGAGCTGGACGAGGTCGAGCATGTCGCCGACCTGTTTCTTCACCGACTTGACGCCCCGACGGCGCAGCCCGAAGGCGACGTTCTCGTAGATGTCGAGGTGCGGGAAGAGCGCGTAACTCTGGAAGACGGTGTTGACGGGGCGCCTGTGCGGCGGCAGGCCGGTGACGTCCTTGTCGCCGAGGAAGACCGATCCGGTGGTGGGGTCCTCCAGGCCGGCGATCATCCGCAGCGTGGTGGTCTTGCCGCAGCCCGAGGCGCCGAGGAGGGCGAAGAAGGAGCCCTCGGGGACGGTGAGGTCGAGGGGTTTGACGGCGTGGAAGGAGCCGTACGACTTGCTTATCCCGCTGAGGCGGACGCCGTCGCCGCCCTGGTCGGTGGATGCGGTCTCAGTCATGGGTAACGATCCCGGGGCTTGGGAGGAGAGGAGCGGAGCGGACGGGGCCTCTGGGACCCCTGTGGCCGTACGACCTGGTGGCTCGGTGAGCCGGTGGTCTAGGCGCCGATGAGCTTGGCGAACTTCTCTTCGTACGCCGTCTCTTCCTCACCGCTCAGCGAGCGGAAGGCGTGGGACTGCGAGGCCATCGCCGCGTCCGGAAGGATCAACGGGTTGGACGCCATCGACTCGTCGATCTTCGCGAGCTCCGTACGGACGCCCTCGACGGGGCAGACGTAGTTGATGTACGCCGCGAGCTGCGCGGCGATCGGGAGCTCGTAGTAGTGGTCGATGAGCTTCTCGGCGTTGGTCTTGTGCCGTGCCTTGGCCGGGACCAGCAGATTGTCGCTGGAGATCATGTAGCCGGCCTCCGGGATGGCGAAGTGGATGTCCGGGTTGTCCGCCTGGAGCTGCACGATGTCGCCGGCCCAGGCGACGCACGCCGCGATGTCGCCCTTGCTGAGGTCCGCCGTGTAGTCGTTGCCGGTGAAGCGGCGGATCTGCTTCTTGTCGACGGCCTTCTGTATACGGGCGACGGCCCCGTCGAAGTCGTCGTCGGAGAACGACGCCGGGTCCTTGCCCATGTCGAGCAAGGTCAGCCCGATGGAGTCGCGCATCTCGGAGAGGAACGACACCCGCCCCTTGAGGTCCGGGTCGTCGAGCAGTTGGGAGACGGACTCGATTTTCCGGCCCCCCGTCGCCTTCATGTTGTAGGCGATGACGGAGGGGATACCGGTCCACGGATAGGTGTATGCGCGCCCCGGATCCCAGTCGGGCGAGCGGAACTGCTGGGAGAGATTCGCGAACGCGTGGGGCAAGTTGGCGGGATCGAGCTTCTGCGCCCAGCCGAGCCGGATGATGCGGGCGGCGAGCCAGTCGGTGACGCAGATCAGATCGCGCCCCGTGTCCTGGCCGGCCGCGAGCTGCGGCTGGATCTTGCCGAAGAATTCGACGTTGTCGTTGATGTCCGCCGTGTACTTCACCTGAATCCCGGTGCGCTTCGCGAACGCCTCCAGGGTGGGATAGCTCTTCTCGTTCTCGCTGACATCCATGTACTCGGTCCAGTTGGAGAAGACGACGCGCTTCTCCTTCGCCGAGTGGTCGGTGGATGCCGGGCCGCCGCTCTCCCCCTTCGCGGGCGGGATGCCGCAGGCGGCGAGGCCCGCCGCGCCGCCGATCGTGAGCGCCCCCGCGCCGGTGGCGCGCAGCAGCGAACGGCGGCTGAGGGCGCCTCTGCCGTTACTGAGGCTGCGACGCGTCGCGGCTATCTGGGCCGCGGAGAGACGGTCTGGCTCGTACTGCTCCATGGGCGGTGCCCTTTCGGGTGAGGAGAGGGTGAGGCGAGTTAGAGACGGTCCCCGAAAATGGTGCGGTGCCAGTCCTTCCTGACCGCCGCGGTGTTGTCGTACATCACATGTTTGACCTGCGTGTACTCCTCGAACGAGTACGCCGACATATCTTTTCCGTAACCACTGGCTTTGTAGCCGCCGTGCGGCATCTCGCTGATGATCGGGATGTGGTCGTTCACCCAGACACAGCCGGCCTTGATCTCGCGGGTGGCGCGCCCCGTGCGGTACACGTCGCGGCTCCAGACGGATGCCGCGAGGCCGTACGGAGTGTCGTTGGCGAGGCGGATGCCCTCCTCGTCGGAGTCGAAGGGCAGGACGACCAGCACGGGGCCGAAGATCTCCGACTGGACGATCTCGCTGTCCTGGGCGGCGTCCACGACGAGGGTGGGGCGGTAGTACGCGCCGTCGGCGAGGCCACGGGGCGCCACGTCGCCGCCCCGCGGGCCGTGGCCGGCCTCCCCGTGACCGGCCAGGTCGGGACCGTTGGGCGCGCTGCCGCCGGTGACGACGCGGGCGTATCCGCGCGCCCGGTCGACGATGCCGGCGACCCGGTCGCGGTGCGCGTGCGAGATCAGTGGCCCCATGTCGGTCGACGGGGCGAACGGGTCGCCGAGGCGCACCGTCTCCATCAGTGCCGCGACGGCGCTCACGAAGGCGTCGTAGAGCGGACGCTGGACGTAGGCGCGGGTGGCGGCCGTGCAGTCCTGCCCCGTGTTGATGAGCGAGCCCGCGACGGCGCCCTGGACGGCGGCGTCGAGGTCGGCGTCGTCGAAGACCAGGAACGGTGCCTTGCCACCGAGTTCCAGATGCAGCCGCTTGACGGTGGCCGTGGCGATCTCGGCGACGCGCCTGCCGACGGCGGTGGAGCCGGTGAAGGAGGTCATGACGACGTCGGGGTGTCCTACGAGGCGCTCCCCCGCGTCGGCACCCGCCCCGTTGACGATGTTGATGACGCCGTCGGGGATGCCCGCCTCCTGTGCCGCCTGGGCGAACATCAGTGAGGTGAAGGGCGTCAGCTCCGACGGCTTCAGCACGATCGTGTTGCCCGCGGCGATCGCCGGCAGGATCTTCCAGGCGGCCATCTGGAGCGGGTAGTTCCAGGGTGCGATGGAGCCGACCACGCCGATCGGCTCGCGGCGTACGTAGGAGGTGTGGTCGCCGCTGTACTCCCCCGCCGACGCGCCTTCCAGATGACGTGCCGCGCCGGCGAAGAAGGCGGCGTTGTCGACGGTGCCCGGAACGTCGAACTCCGTGGAAAGCTTGATCGGCTTACCGCACTGGAGCGACTCGGCCTCCGCGAATTCCGTGGCCCGCTCGGCGAGTACGCCGGCGAAACGGTGCAGTGCGTCGGAACGCTCCCCCGGGGTGGCGGCGGACCAGCCGGGATACGCCGCGAGCGCGGCGGCGACAGCCGCGTCGACGTCGGCGGCCCCCGCCATTTCGTACGTGAGCAGTTCATCGCCCGTCGCCGGGTCGATCACGGCGTGTGTACGGCCCGAGGTGCCGGGACGCAGCCGCCCGTCGATGAACTGCGCACCGTCCGCGAAACGGTCCTGTGCGGGGAAGCGGTTGCCCATGGCGCCCTCCGTGTTGTGGCTGTCGCCCCAGTCGTTCCGACGCCCTGGCCGTGACTGTTGTTCTGGCTTGAATTGAGTGCCGATACTGACAGAGCACGGGGCGTCCAACAAGTGATTCCGTTGTTGCCTTTTGGTTACGCGACGGAATCGGTTGACCTTGTGTCGCTGCATCGCCTTGATCGGCATACGGACTGTCAGTGGTGGCGGGCAGACTGGCGTGCATGGGGATGATCACGGTTACCGAGCTGATCGACCGTACGGGTCGCGGCGAGAAGGTCAGGTATCTGCACTTCTGGGGGCACGCACCGCGGCGGGACGGCGCTGTCGGCGCGAGCTGCCTCAGTCAGTGGTGGCCGTCACCGTTCACGGTCGACGGGGTGGAGTACGCGACGGCGGAGCACTGGATGATGGCCGCCAAGGCCCGCCTGTTCAACGACACGGAGGCCGAGCGGAAGACTCTGACCGCGTCCGGTCCGGCGTTGGCCAAGAAGGCCGGGCGGCTGGTCCGGGGGTTCGACGAGGCGGTGTGGGAGCGCGAGCGGTTCGCCATCGTCGTAGAAGGCGGCGTCCATAAGTTCCGGCAGGACGACCGGCTGCGCGACTATCTGCTGGGCACCGGTGAGCGGGTGCTCGTCGAGGCCAGCCCGATGGACCGGATATGGGGCATCGGGCTGACCGCGGACGACGAGCGGGCGGGGGATCCCGCGCGCTGGCGCGGGCTCAATCTGCTGGGCTTCGCCCTGATGCAGGCGCGTGAACGGCTCCGCGCGGAGGCGGCCGGAGACTGACGTCGCGCCGACCGCCTCACCACGAGACGAGCAGGGCGTCGCGGGCGGGCGCGCCGAAGCCGCGCCGGGTCCAGGGGATCAGTGGTTGGCGTCCACGAGAAGCATGGCGGAGTACCCGTCGGTGCCGCTGTCGTAGTCGTAGTCGTTGTTGTCGTCGTTGATCGCGTCGGTGATGCCATAGACGATGAGACCGATGACGACCGCGCCGATGACGATCCCGATGGTGCCCATGATGATCCCGGAGAGTGCCTGACCGCTGTTGGTGGCCTCACCCCGCTCGGCGCGCTTCCTGCCGACGACGCCGAAGATCACGGCGAGGATGCCCAGGACGATGCCGACGACGCCGTACAGGCAGAACAGACAGATCGAGAGGATGCCGAGCGTCATCGCGGCGACACCCATGCCGTTCGCCGGGCCGGGCTGCCAGCCGACCTGGCCGTATCCCGGATAGCCGGGGTATCCCGGGTATCCGGGGTAGGACGTGCCGGGGTACGGGGTGGCGGCGGGGTACGGGGCAGCGGCGGGCGCGCCCGGGTAGCCGTACGGGCCGGAAGTGGTCGGGGCCGGCCCCCCGGGGGCTATCGGCGGCGGCGGTACGGCTCCGGAGACAGGCCCGGTGCCAGGCGCGGCCGGCTGCGGCCCTCCACCGGGCATCGACGTGACGGTCGGCTGGTCGTAAACGGGCCGGGCCGGCGGCGCGTCCTGGACGGGACTCGGCGCCTGCGCCGGCTTGTCCAGCGACGCCCGGCGCTCCGGCGGCGCCCACGGGTCGCTCGGCTCGTTGGCGCCCGGCGGCTGCGCGCTGTTGTCTGACATGGTCCTCCCCCATCGTGATTCCGTAATGCTATGGCCTCTGCCGAGCGCGTTGTGCGCCCCGCCTACGATGACCCCCGACCGGTAAAGCCCTGGGCAGGGGGACGTCCTGCCCGGCGGACGGCGAAGCCCTTCCCGCCGCCGCCCAGCACGCGGAGGACCCGATGACCGACCTTCAACCCTTCATCGCGGGGCTGCCCAAGGCAGAGCTGCATGTCCATCACGTCGGCTCGGCCTCGCCCCGTATCGTGTCCGAACTGGCGGCCAGGCACCCCGGTTCGAAGGTGCCGACCGACCCCGAGGCACTGGCCGCCTACTTCGACTTCACCGATTTCGCGCACTTCATCGACGTCTACCTCTCCGTCGTCGATCTGCTCCGTACCCCGGAGGACGTCCGGCTGCTGACGTTCGAGATCGCCCGCGACATGGCCCGGCAGAACATCCGCTACGCCGAGCTGACGATCACCCCCTTCAGCTCGACCCGGCGCGGTGTCCCCGAAGTCGCCTTCATGGAGGCGATCGAGGACGCCCGCAAGTCCGCCGAGGCCGAGTTCGGGGTCGTGCTGCGGTGGTGCTTCGACATCCCGGGGGAGGCCGGCCCGGAGGCCGCGGACGAGACCCTGAGGCTCGCCGTCGACCTCCGTCCGGAGGGTCTGGTGTCCTTCGGTCTCGGAGGCCCGGAGGTGGGCGTACCGCGGCCCCAGTTCAAGCACCACTTCGACCGGGCGATCGCCGAGGGGCTGCACTCCGTACCGCACGCGGGCGAGACGACGGGGCCCGGAACGGTGTGGGACGCGCTGAAGGACCTGCGCGCCGAACGGATCGGTCATGGCATCAGCTCCGCGCAGGACGCGGAGTTGATGGCGTACCTCGCCGAGAACCGCGTCCCTCTGGAGGTCTGCCCCACCTCCAACATCGCCACGCGGGCGGTCAGCGACATCGAACTGCACCCGATCAGGACGCTCGTGTCCGCCGGTGTGCTCGTGACGGTCAACAGCGACGATCCCCCCATGTTCGGCACCGACCTCAACAACGAGTACGCCGTCGCGGCGCGGCTGCTGGAGCTGGACGAGCGGGGGGTGGCGGGGCTCGCTAAGGGCGCCGTCGAGGCGTCGTTCCTCGACCGGGCCGCAAAGGACCGGCTGACCGCCGAGATCGACACGTACACGACGCAGTGGCTCACCGCGTGACGGCCTCACGGGGCGTCGCCGACGCCGCCGACGGTGCCGACGCCGCGCTGCCGCGCGCCGTCGTGGCCGTCGGGCACCGAGGAGATCCGTACCGCGTCCGTGAGAACACCCTTCCCTCGGTCCGCTCCGCGCTGGAACGGGGCGCGGACGCCGTGGAGATCGATGTACGGGTCACACGCGACAAGGTGCCCGTCCTGCTGCACGACTCCTCGTTGCGACGGCTCTGGGGACACGACCGGGCGGTCGCGGATGTCACCCACGCCGAGCTGCGCACTCTGACAGAGGGCGGCGTGCCGACGCTCCAGGAGGTGCTGCTGGCGCCGGAGCCGGTGGCGCACGCGCGCGTCATGATCGATCTGCCCGGCGCCACGACGGAGACGGTGCGCGCGGTGGTGGGGACGGTGCGCGAGTGCGGTGCGGCGGAGCGGGTGTACTACTGCGCCGGCGCCAAGGCGATGCTCGCCGTACGTGACGCCGACCCAGGCGCCGAGATCGCGATGACGTGGCAGTCGCTGGCCCCGCCGCGCCCCGTACTGCTCCAAGTGGTACGGCCCCGATGGCTCAACTACCGGTTCGGTCTGGTGAGTCGGGAGCTGACGGAACGGGTGCACCGCGACGGGCTGCTGGTCTCCGCCTGGACGGCCGACACGGGGCGGAGCATGCGACGTCTGATCGGGGCGGGAGCCGACTCGGTCACCACCAACCGCATCGACACGCTCGCGAAGCTGCTCCACACCGGCACACCGGACCGGCCGAAGGCATAGAGACGGCGGGCCGGACGGGGCGGACGAACGGGGCGGGGCCAGGCGGGCAGACGCGACGGACCGCGCCGTCGGCGCCGCCGAAGGGCCGGGTCTCTCTCCCTCCGCCCCGTCTCGCCCCAACTGCCACGAACGGGGCCGGAGTTCAGCGACTCCCCACGACCCTGCGCGCCACAGCGTGCGAGACCGCGGTGGCGCCTGCGGCCAAGGCCAGGCCCATCGTGACGTCGCGTACCCGCGCCGGCTTCAGCACACCGGCCCGCCGCAGCCGCCCCCGCGCCCACAGCGTGAACGGCACCACGATCAGCGGCGACGTGACTGACCCGGGTGTGTAGCCCCGTACGGCAGCGGCCTGGGCGAGATGCACCAGACCGTGCAGTCCGAACCCGTCCAGCGCCCCCTGGTAGAAGCCGGACCGGCCCCCCGTACGGTGCCCCGCGACAGCGGCGCAGCCGACGAAGGCGCCCATCACCCCCACGGCAACGGCGAACTCACGTGGTTCGACTGCGGCCATGGCGCCCCACACGGGTTCCGGCACCCCGGGGAACCGCTCCCGCAGCGCGGGGAGATTCTCACTGATCCAGCGCGGCCCCGTGGCCAGCTCCTCGGCATCGTGCAGAATCCAGGCCGCCAGCAGCCCCAGAGTCACCGCGGGGCCCACCCCTTCGGCGCGTACGCTTATGTCGGTCATGCCCGCGACCCTCTCAGACGCGATCCACGACAGACGGGGCGGGGCATGGACCACCAGTTGTGTGTCCGCGCCCCGCCCCGGGGAAGCAACTCGGGCGACATATTCGCGAGTTGTCGACAAGACGGGCCAACGAAGCCGCCGTCGGCCCGCACGCCTCACGCGTCGAGCGACGTCATCACGTGCTTGATCCGCGTGTAGTCGTCGAAGCCGTACGCCGACAGGTCCTTGCCGTAGCCCGACTTCTTGAAGCCGCCGTGCGGCATCTCCGCGACCAGCAGGATGTGCGTGTTGATCCACACGCACCCGAAGTCCAGGTTCTTGGACATGCGCATCGCGCGCCCGTGGTCCTTCGTCCATACCGAGGACGCGAGGGCGAACTCGACCCCGTTCGCGTACTCCAGTGCCTGCGCCTCGTCCGAGAACGACTGGACCGTGATGACCGGCCCGAACACCTCGTTCTGGATGATCTCGTCGTCCTGCTTGAGCCCCGAGACGACGGTCGGCGCGTAGAAGTACCCCTTGTCGCCGACCCGGTGACCGCCCGCCTCGACCTTGGCATGGGCCGGCAGCCGCTCGATGAAGCCCGACACGTGCTTGAGCTGGTTCGCGTTGTTCAGCGGCCCGTACAGCACGTCCTCGTCGTCGGGACCCCCCGTCCTGGTCTCGGCGGCGGCCTTGGCCAGCTCCGTCACGAACTCGTCGTGGATCGACTCGTGCACCAGGACGCGGCACGCCGCCGTACAGTCCTGCCCGGCGTTGAAGAAGCCGGCCACCGAGATGTCCTCGACGGCCTTGGCGATCGCCTCGCTGTCGAGGTCCTCGAAGACCACGACGGGCGCCTTGCCGCCCAACTCCAGATGCACGCGCTTGACGTCCCTGGAGGCGGACTCGGCGACCTGCATCCCGGCCCGTACGGAGCCGGTGATCGAGACCATCGCCGGAGTGGCGTGCTCGACCATCGTGCGCCCGCTGTCGCGGTCGCCGCAGATGACGTTGAAGACGCCCTTGGGTGCGATGGCGCCGATGATCTCCGCCATCAGCAGCGTGGAGGCGGGGGTGGTGTCCGACGGCTTCAGCACGACGGTGTTGCCCGCCGCGAGCGCCGGGGCGAACTTCCACACGGCCATCATCATCGGGTAGTTCCACGGTGCGACCTGCGCGCAGACGCCCACCGGCTCACGCCGCACGATGGAGGTGAAACCGTCCATGTACTCGCCGGCCGAGCGGCCTTCCAGCATCCGCGCCGCACCCGCGAAGAAACGGATCTGGTCCACCATCGGCGGGATCTCTTCGGTGCGGGTCAGTTCGAGCGGCTTGCCGGTGTTCTCCGACTCGGCGGCGATCAGGTCCTCGGCGCGCTCCTCGATCGCGTCCGCGATCTTGAGCATCACCTTCTGACGCTCGGCCGGGGTGGTGTCGCGCCACGCCGGGAACGCCGCGGCGGCGGCCTCCATGGCGGCGTCGACGTCGGCCTGGCCGGAAAGCGGGGACGTGGCGTAGGCGTCGCCCGTGGCCGGGTTGACCACCTCGATGGTCCGCCCGTCGGCCGCGTCCCGGAACTCCCCGTTGATGTAGTTACGCAGACGGCGCAGCTCGGTGGTCACTGCCACCCCTCCTTACAGAAGTCATGCCGGATGTCCGATGGGTGAGACACCCACCCTAAGCGTTCCGCCGACGCTTTCGACAGACCCGACGCCTCTCAACTTCGGATTCAGTCATATTTCGACCTTCACACAACGAATTTCATCGCTGAAGGGTTGCAAGACAGACGAGTCGCGGTGCACAGTGAGCTCGTGGCCAGTCGTAGCGCAGACCCCAGGAACGGGCACGGGAACGGATCGTCGCCGGCGATCGACTCCGTGTCCCTCGCGATCATCGAACAGCTTCAGGAGGACGGACGGCGCCCCTACGCCGCGATCGGTAAGGCCGTCGGCCTCTCCGAGGCAGCCGTACGCCAGCGCGTCCAGAAGCTGCTCGACCAAGGGGTCATGCAGATCGTGGCCGTGACCGACCCGCTGACTGTCGGCTTCCGGCGCCAGGCGATGGTCGGCATCAACGTCGAGGGCGACCTCGACTCCGTGGCCGACGCGCTGACGGCCATGGACGAGTGCGAGTACGTGGTGATGACCGCGGGCTCCTTCGACCTGATGGTGGAGGTCGTCTGCGAGGACGACGACCACCTGCTGGACGTCATCAACAAACGGATCCGCGCGCTCCCCGGCGTGCGCTCCACCGAGAGCTTCGTCTACCTCAAGTTGAAGAAGCAGACCTACATGTGGGGAACCCGATAGCCGTGAGCAAGGACCTCTCCAAAACCGCTTACGACCACCTGTGGATGCATTTCACCCGCATGTCGTCGTACGAGAACGCACCCGTGCCCACCATCGTGCGTGGTGAGGGCACCTACATCTACGACGACAAGGGCAAGCGCTACCTGGACGGCCTCTCCGGCCTGTTCGTGGTCAACGCGGGCCACGGGCGCCATGAGTTGGCCGAGACGGCCTACAAGCAGGCCCAGGAGCTCGCCTTCTTCCCCGTGTGGTCCTACGCCCACCCGAAGGCGATCGAACTCGCCGAGCGACTGGCCCACTACGCGCCCGGGGACCTCAACAAGGTCTTCTTCACTACCGGCGGCGGCGAGGCGGTCGAGACAGCCTGGAAGCTCGCCAAGCAGTACTTCAAGCTGACGGGCAAGCCCACCAAGTACAAGGTCATCTCACGCGCCGTCGCCTACCACGGCACGCCGCAGGGGGCCCTGTCCATCACCGGACTGCCCGCGCTGAAGGCCCCGTTCGAGCCGCTGGTCCCCGGCGCCCACAAGGTGCCCAACACCAACATCTACCGCGCCCCGCTCTACGGCGACGACCCGGAGGCTTTCGGCCGCTGGGCCGCCGACCAGATCGAGCAGGAGATCCTCTTCGAAGGCGCGGAGACGGTCGCCGCCGTCTTCCTGGAGCCGGTGCAGAACGCGGGTGGCTGTTTCCCGCCCCCGCCGGGCTACTTCCAGCGGGTGCGGGAGATCTGCGACCAGTACGACGTCCTGCTCGTCTCGGACGAGGTCATCTGTGCCTTCGGCCGGCTCGGCACGATGTTCGGCTGCGACAAGTTCGGCTACGTACCGGACATGATCACCTGCGCCAAGGGCATGACGTCGGGCTACTCACCGATCGGCGCGTGCATCATCTCCGACCGTCTCGCCGAGCCCTTCTACGAAGGTGACAACACCTTCCTGCACGGCTACACCTTCGGCGGCCATCCGGTCTCCGCGGCGGTCGGTCTCGCCAACCTCGACATCTTCGAGCGGGAGGGCCTCAACCAGCATGTCCTGGACAACGAGGACGCCTTCTTCTCGACGCTGCGCAAGCTCCACGACCTGCCGATCGTCGGCGACGTACGGGGCAACGGCTTCTTCTACGGCATCGAGCTGGTCAAGGACAAGGTCACCAAGGAGTCGTTCACGGACGAGGAGACGGAGCGCGTCCTGTACGGCTTCCTCTCCAAGGCGCTTTACGACAGCGGGCTGTACTGCCGTGCCGACGACCGCGGCGACCCGGTCGTGCAGTTGGCGCCGCCGCTGATCTCCGACCAGTCGACGTTCGACGAGATCGAGCAGATCCTGCGGACCGTGCTGACGGAGGCTTGGACGAAGCTCTGATCTCCGCGGCGTACGGGGCGGTGTACGGCTCCTACGGGGCGACGTACGCCGCCCCGTGAGCCCCGCCCCGTGTGTCATCTGCATGACGGCCCGAGTGCCCCCGTTCGAGTGCAAAGGGGGCACCCGGGCCGCGTGCTGTCCACACACCTCGTTCCCGATCTTTACGGTGCACTGACCGATCGGCTTCGCCTTCGTTCCCCCGGACGGGGCGCGGTACGTCATCTCTGAACCGAGCCTGATCCGAACCGAGGTGTACGCCATGGTTGCCCCGCCGGACAACGACGTGCTCTGGGCGCGTTCTCTGCACCACTCGCACAACGGCTCACCCGCGCTCAGCGGCGTCTCGCTCGGTGTGCGCGAGGGCGAGATCCTTGCCGTCAGCGGCGCGCGCGGCAGTGGCAAGACGACCCTGCTGCGCTGTCTCTCGGGCCAGCTCGTCCCCAGGGAGGGCGAGGTCTGGTTCAACAGCACCGCCGTCCACACGATGCCCCCGTCGCTGCGTGAACGGCTCCGGCGCGACCGTTTCGGCTGGATCGACTCCGATCCGGTCCTGGTCCCGGAGCTGACGGCGTGGGAGAACGCGGCTCTGCCGCTGCTTCTGCGCGGTTCGTCCCGCCGCGCGGCGAAGGCGGCGGCCATGGAGTGGCTGGAGCGGCTCGACATCGGGATGTGCGCCCGTAAGCGTCCGCACGCCCTGCTCCAGTCGCAGCGTCAGCGCGTCGCCGTCGCCCGCGCGCTGGTCAGCACCCCCTCCGTGGTCTTCGCCGACGAGCCGACGGCGCCGCTGTACGCCGCCGACCGCGCACAGGTGCTTCGCACGCTGACGACCGCGGCACGCTCGCACCGCATCACCGTCATCCTCGCCACCCTCGACGACGAGGTCGCGACGCTCGCCGACCGCACCGTCACCCTGATCGACGGCCGCCGCGTGGGCGCCCTGGGGCCGACCGAGGCGGAAGGCCAGGCAGCGTGCTCGCTCTCCGTCTAGCCCGTGGCAGCCACCCCTTGGTCCTGCTGCGCAGGCTGCTGGTCGCCGCGGCGTCGGCGGGGGTCGGCTTCCTCCTGCTGTGCACGCTGGGCTGGGCCATGAACCATCCGGCCGGATCACTGCTGCGTCTGCTGTGGTGCGTGCTCCCACTCGCCGCGACGGTGCAGTTCGCGGTCGCCGTGGCCCGTACGGACCCGAGCACCCGGCCACGTTCGGGTCTCTCGGCGGTCGGCCTCGGCCCGGCGCAGCTCACCGCGCTGGCAGCCGCGTCGACCACTCTGTCCTGCACCCTCGGCAGCATGGTGGCGCTGCTGTTCTTCCTTCATCTGCGCGGCGACCTCACGGGGCTCCCCTTCGACGGCGCCGCGGCCGATCTGCTGGGCGCCGGACAGCCGCTGCCCCTGGCCGCCGCACTCACGCTGCTCGCCGTCGTACCTGTTCTCGCCAGCGTGGCCACCGCACTCGCCCTGCGTCCGCGCAGGACGGGGCCGGCCGACCGCACCGACCCCGCGCGGCCCGCGGCGCCCAAGCCCGCCCCGTCGGGGCTCCCTTGGGGTGTTGCCCTCACCGCGGCGGGGCTCGCCGTCGAGACCTACGCGAGCCGGGGCGGCTCCGGGTCACCACTACCGATGCCGGGACGTTTCGAAGGCAGCCCGGCCGGAGTCCTGGCCGGCTGGTCGCTGACGGCGCTGGGCCTGGCCCTGGCGGGCCCCGGCATCGCGTATCTCTGCGGCCGGCTCCTCCAGATGCTGCGCCCCGGCGCGGTCCGGCTGCTCGCGGGGCGGATCCTGATGGACGAGGCGGTGCGCATCGGCCGCCCGCTCGGTGTGGTCTGCGCGGTGATCTCCGGCGGGTTCGCGGCCGCGGCGTTGTACGGCCCCGGGGACCCGCGCCCGTTCGGGCCGCTCACCGGGCTCGGCGCCACGCTCGTCGTGGGCTGCACCGTCGCGACGCTGCTGACGGCGCTCCTGGAGGCCAAGCACGCCCGCACCGACACAACGGCGGCGCTGGTGCGCGTGGGCGCC
Source organism: Streptomyces sp. NBC_01506 (assembly GCF_045040295.1). Lineage (NCBI taxonomy): Bacteria > Bacillati > Actinomycetota > Actinomycetes > Kitasatosporales > Streptomycetaceae > Streptomyces > Streptomyces sp. NBC_01506. The sequence continues at coordinate 2,409,634 of NZ_CP109422.1, forward strand.
CCCACGGGGCTCCTACGTACCGCCGCCGCGTTGCGGGCGGGCGCGCTGCTCGCCGTCTTCGGACCGCTGACGTGGGTGATCGCCGCACTGGCCGCCGTACCGCTCGCGGGCTGAACCGGCCGCGATCCCGAACTCCCGCTCCCCGTCCGCACAAGGGCGCCTATCGTGTCCGCATGGCGTACGGCGAGGGACACGACGGACATGAGGCACGACAGGCAACGGCGCGGAACCCCCGGGGGCCTTGGGAGCACCGGGCGGACGGCCTGGACCGAGAGATCGAATCCCTCGACGAGTTCGACCGGGTGGTCATGGGCGGGACGCTCAGCGGCTTCCGGATCCAGTCGGTCGATCTGACGGACCGTACGCTCGCGCTGCTGTCCGCCGACACCTCCGAAACCGTCTTCCTCGGCTGCCCGATGACACCGGACGCCGCGGCGAAGATACGGGCCGACGGAGCCATGGTCTTCCCGCCCGTCCCCCACCTTCCGTTCGACCCGTACCGGGGCCTGCTCTACTCGCCCGACGAACTGTTCGCAGGGCTGGACGAGGGCGGGTACGAGGCGACTCCCGACGCCCTCGCCTACGCGTGGTTCCAACGAACCAAGGCCGACGGCGACATACTCTCCTCGATGCTCCGCTCGGTCCATGACGACGCGATCTCGGACGCCCTGGACGAACTCCTCGTCGGCGCACGGGTCGTCGGTGTGATGGGCGGCCACGCCATGGCACGGGGCACGGAGGCGTACGCGGGGGCGGCGCGCCTCGGCCGCGAGCTGGCCCGTGCGGGGCTGACGGTCGCGACCGGCGGTGGCCCCGGCGCCATGGAGGCCGCCAACCTCGGCGCGTACGCCGCCGCGCATCCGGACGAGATGCTGGACGAGGCACTCGAAATCCTCGCCAAGACACCGTCATTCAGCCCGTCGATCTGCGACTGGGCGCGTGCCGCCTTCGAGATACGGGGCCGCTGGCCCGGGGGTGCCGGCTCCGTGGGCATCCCCACGTGGTTCTACGGCCACGAACCGCCCAACGCCTTCGCCGGCCACATAGCGAAGTACTTCGCCAACGCGACTCGCGAGGACGGTCTGCTCGCCCGCTGCAATGCCGGCGTCATCTTCCTGCCCGGTGCCGCGGGCACCGTCCAGGAGGTCTTCGACAACGCGACACCGAACTGCTACGAGTCCCGCGGTGAGCCGACGCCCATGGTCCTCGTGGACCGCGTGCACTGGACCGAGCGGCTGCCGGCCTGGCCGCTGCTGACATCGCTGGCGCGGGAGCGCTCGATGGAATCGCGCATCGCGCTCGTCGACTCGGTGGCCGAGGCCCCAAAAGCCCTGGCCCGGCTCGCCCGCTGACCGGCCCGGCACGTCGGGCGACGCGTCGTCAGCCGGCCCCGTTGCCGCCTGTTGGGGCCGCGCCCTTCGCGGCATCGGTCGAGTCCGCCTCTCGCTCGTCCAGGACCACCACATCCTCGGTGGTGAAGCGCACCCCTACTGTCGCTCCCTCGTCGGGTACGTCGCGCAGGCCGCACTCCGCCTCGACCTCCGGCCCGTCGGCGGGGCGCAGCAGGACGGCGACGTGGCTGCCGCGGAAGGTGCGCGCCCCGACGGTGCAGCGCAGTCCTTCCTCGGGTGCGCCGAGCCTTACCCCGGTGGGACGCACCAGCAGCGTGCGCGGGCCCTGCGGCGAGCCGGTGGGCACCGGCATCTTGCCCCAGGGGGTATCGGCGACGTCGCCCTCCACCGTGGCCGCCACGACATTGTCGAAGCCCAGAAAACGCGCCACGAACGCGGAGGCGGGGCGCTGCCAGACCTCCACCGGCGTGCCGGTCTGGGCGACGCGTCCGTCGCGCATCACCACCACCCGGTCGGCGAGCGCGAACGCCTCCCCCTGGTCGTGCGTGACGGCGAGCACCGTCGTACCCAACTGACCGAACACGGCGCGCAGTTCCACGACCAGGCGCTCGCGCAGACTCCGGTCGAGCTGGCCGAGCGGTTCGTCGAGCATGAGCAGCCGGGGCCGAGGGGCGAGCGCCCGTGCCAGTGCCACGCGCTGTTGCTCACCGCCGGACAGGGCGGCGACGGCGCGGCTCTGCGCGCCTGGCAGGCCGACGAGGTCAAGCAACTCGGCTACACGTCGCCGCTGTTCGCCGCGCGACTCGCCCCGGACGCGCAGCCCGAAGGCGACGTTGCCGCCGACGTCACGCTGTGGAAAGAGCTGGTGGTCCTGGAACATCAGCCCTACGCCGCGCCGGTGCACGGGCACCCCCGCCTGGTCGGTGTCCTCCAGCAGCACCCGTCCGGCGTCCGGCGGCTGAAGGCCGGCGACAACGCGCAGCAAGGTGGACTTGCCGCTGCCGCTCGGCCCCAGCACGCAGACGATTTCATGCGCGGCGATCTCCAGATCCACCGCGTCGAGCGCCGTACGCCGCCCGAATCGCACGGTCACGTCCTCAAGACTGAGCAGGGCCATCAGAACTCTCCGGAACGGTCGGTACGAATACGTTCGAGCACCAGCAGCGACACGGCGCACACCACCATCAGCACCGTGCTCAGCGCCATCGCCTGCCCGTAATTGAGATCCCCGGGCCGCCCCAGCAGTCGCGCGACAGCCACCGGCAGCGTCGGCCGGTCCGGCCGCGCGATGAAGACCGTGGCACCGAACTCGCCGAGCGAGACGGCAAAGGCGAATCCGGCGGCCACCAGCACCGCCCGCCGCACCATCGGCAGATCGACCTCCCGCCACACACGCGACGGCGAGGCCCCGAGAACGGCCGCGGCCTCGCGCAACCGCCCGTCCACGGCCCGCAGTACGGGAAGCATGACCCGTACGACGAAGGGGACCCCCACCAACGCCTGGGCGAGCGGCACCAGGATCCACGACGCCCGCAGGTCCAGCGGCGGCTTGTCGAGCGTGATCAGGAACCCGAAGCCGACGGTCACGGCGGAAACGCCCAGCGGAAGCATCAGCAGCGCGTCGAAGCCCCGTACGAGGCGCCCCGCGCGCCGGGTCAGAGCGGCAGCCGCCAGGCCGCCCACGACCAAAGCGATGACCGTCGCCGTCAGCGCGTAGCGCAGGGAGTTCCAGACCGCTTCCAGCGGCGGTACGAGGAAGGTGCCGCCGCTCGCCTCCACCGAACGGAGCGCCCGGTAGTAGTCGAAGCCGTACCCGGCCGGGCCGTCGAGCGAGCGCTCGATCAGCACGCCGAGGGGCAGCAGAATCAGCAGGAGGACAGTGCCGAGCACGCCGGCGAGCAGCGCCCACTGACCGCCTCCGTGCGGCCTGCGCACCGTCTGCGCGGGGTCGACCAGTCTCAGGACGGTCTCCCGCCTGCGTACGGTCCAGGCGTGCAGCGCCAGAATCGCGCCGACGGCGGCGAACTGCACCATCGTCAGAACGGCGGCGGTGGGCAGGTCGAGCAGTTGCGCGGTCTGCCGGTAGATCTCCACCTCCAGGGTGGAGTAGGCCGGACCGCCCAGGATCTGGACGATGCCGAAAGAGGTGAAGGTGAAGAGGAAGACCATCAGCGCCGCGGCGGCGACGGCGGGGCCCAGCGCGGGCAGCGTCACGCGCCACCACGCCGCGAGCCGCCCTGCGCCGAGTACCCGCGCGGCCTCCTCCTGGCGCGGGTCGAGTTGCGCCCAGAGGCCGCCCACAGTGCGGACGACCACCGCGTAGTTGAAGAAGACATGCGCGAGGAGGATCGCCCAGACCGTCGTGTCCGCCCGCACGCCCCACAGTTCGTCGAGCAGCCCGCCGCGCCCCAGCAGCGCGAGGAACGCCGTGCCGACCACGACGGTAGGCAGGACGAACGGCACGGTCACGACGGCGCGCAGGAGCTGTTTGCCGGGGAACTCGAAGCGCGCGAAGACGTAGGCACCGGGGAGTGCGATCAACAGGGTGAGGACGGTGGAGACCGCGGCCTGCCACGTCGTGAACCAGAGCACCTGACCGATGTCGGGCCGGCTCAGCACGTCCTCGAACCGGCCCCAGTGCCAGGCGCCGTCCGCCTTCAGCCCGCGACCGACGATCGCGGCGACGGGGTAGGCGAAGAAGACCGCGAAGAACGCGACGGGCACGGCCATGAGGCAGAGCCGTACGGCGCCCCCACGGCGCCCTTCGGCACGCACCGCGCGTACCGCGCCCCGGCCCCGTCCTCGGTCCCCGAGGCCCGGTTCCCGGACGACCGGCCCCGCCTGCGTACGCGTGCTCCCGCCGCCATCCCGGGCGGCCTTCGCGCCTACTTGACGACGAGTGAGGACCACGACTGGATCCACTCGTCACGGTGCTTGGCGATCTTCTCCGGGGCCACGGTCTCCGGTTTGTCGACCACCGCACCGTGGTCGGTGAAGAGGGTGGGCAGTTTCGCACCGTCGAGGACCGGATTCACGAACATGTTGAGCGGCATGTCCTCCTGGAACGTCTTGCTCACCAGGAAGTCCAGCAGGGCTTTGCCACCCGCCTCGTTCTTCGCGCCCTGGAGCAGGCCGGCGAACTCGATCTGCCGGAAGCAGGTGCCCGCGGCGACGCCGGTCGGCGCCTGTTTGGGCTGCGGGTCGGCGTACAGGACCTCCACCGGCGGGCTCGACGCGTACGAGACGACGAGCGGGCGCTCCGCCTTGGCCTTCTTGCCGCCCGCCGAGCCGGAGAAGTCCTCGTTGTAAGCCTGCTCCCAACTGTCCACGACCTGGACGCCGTTGGCCTTGAGCTGCTTCCAGTAGCCCTGCCAGCCGTCGTCCCCGTACGCCGCGACGGTGCCGAGGAGGAAACCGAGACCCGGTGAGGACTGCTCGGCGTTCTCGACAACGAGCAGGTCCTTGTAGGCGGGCTTCGTCAGGTCGGCGAAGGTCTCCGGCGGCGCCAGCTTCTTGTCGGCGAAGTACTTCTTGTCGTAGTTGACGCAGACGTCGCCGGTGTCGACGGGGGTGACACGGTGCTTGGCGTCGTCGAGCCGAACGTCGGCGCGGACCTGGTCGAGGCCCTTCGCCTCGTACGGCGTGAACAGGCCGTTGTCGAGGGCGCGGGAGAGCAGGGTGTTGTCGACGCCGAAGAAGACGTCCCCCTGAGGCGAACCCTTGGTGAGGATCTCCTTGTTGAGCGCCTCGCCCGCCTCGCCGCTCTTCAGCACCTTGACGGTGTAGCCGGTCTGTTCGGTGAACGCCTTCAATACGGAGTCCGAGGCGGCGAACGAGTCATGGGCGACGAGCGTCACGCTCTTGGACTTCGCGCCGTCCGACGACGTGGAGTCGCCGGACCCGCCGCCGCACGCGGCCAGCGCGCAGACGCCGAGCGCGATAGCGAGGCCACTGGCCGCCATTTTCTTCGTGGTACGCACTGAATTCCTCCTGGGATGTCCAGGAGAAGACGCGGCCCCGCCCCGCACCGGCGGACCGGAGCAGGGCAGGGCGCAACAGCTTGAGTGATGACCGAACTTCCTACCCAGAATGACCTGGGCAAGGTTCAGAGGGTCTGCGACCGTGAGGCTCTTGTCGATCCTCTGCCGCACTCTCAGCGCTGTGGCGCTCCCCTGTCGGAATATGTAATTCGTTCGAACCCAGCGTACATGGGCCCCGTCGGGGCCCCTCGCCGCGCTCAGCGCTCCGTCGCCGCCAACTGACCGCACGCCCCGTCGATCTCCTGACCTCGGGTGTCACGCACCGTCACCGGCACTCCGTGGGAGGCGATCGCCTCGACGAACGCCTTCTCGTCCTCGGGGCGGGATGCCGTCCACTTGGACCCGGGGGTGGGGTTGAGCGGGATCAGATTGACGTGCACCCGCTTCCCCTTGAGCAGCCGGCCCAGCAGATCGCCCCGCCACGCCTGGTCGTTGATGTCGCGGATCATGGCGTACTCGATGGAGATCCGGCGGCCCGACTTCTCCGCGTACTCCCAGGCGGCGTCCAGCACCTCCCGCACCTTCCAACGGGTGTTGACCGGCACGAGGGTGTCGCGCAGCTCGTCGTCCGGCGCGTGAAGCGAGACGGCGAGGCGGCACTTGAAGCCCTCGTCGGCGAATCGCAGCATCGCGGGCACCAGGCCCACCGTCGAGACGGTGATGCCGCGCTGCGAGAGTCCGAGGCCGTCCGGCTCGGGGTCGGTCAGCCTGCGGATCGACCCCACGACGCGCCGGTAGTTGGCGAGCGGTTCACCCATGCCCATGAAGACGATGTTGGACAGCCGGGCGGGGCCGCCGGGGACCTCACCGTCGCGCAGCGCGCGCATGCCGTCCACGATCTGGTGCACGATCTCAGCCGTGGACAGGTTCCGGTCGAGACCCGCCTGCCCCGTGGCGCAGAACGGGCAGTTCATCCCGCAGCCTGCCTGTGAGGAGATACACATGGTGACGCGGTCCGGATAGCGCATCAGGACGGACTCGACAAGCGTGCCGTCGTGCAGCCGCCACAGCGTCTTACGGGTGGTGTCGTCGTCGCACGAGATGTGCCGGACCACGGACATCAGGTCGGGCAGCAGCTCCGTGGCGAGCTTCTCGCGCGCGGCGGCGGGGATGTCCGTCCACTCGGCGGGGTCGTGCGCGAACCGCGCGAAGTAGTGCTGCGAAAGCTGCTTGGCACGGAACTGCTTCTCGCCGAGCGCCACCACGGCCTCGCGCCGCTCCTGCGGCGTGAGGTCGGCGAGGTGCCTCGGCGGCTTCTTGGCGCCGCGGGGCGCGACGAAGGTCAGTTCTCCGGGATTGGGCGGAGCCATGAGCTGTTTTCTCCTCGGTACGACGAGGCCGGTGTTTCCCGCCGACCGCGGGAGCAACGTGGGCACACTGCCGGTGCCAGGAGACCTCATGTGACGGGCCCCGCGACCGCGGAGCGCAGTAAGGCCCGCCGTCCAGGACGGCGGGCCTTACCAGAGTAACCGGTGCGGATACGGGTCAGCCCGAGCCGACGAACACCACCAGCAGCAGCCACACCACAGGGGCGGTCGGCAGGAGCGAGTCGAGGCGGTCCATGATGCCGCCGTGACCGGGCAGCAGCGTGCCCATGTCCTTGATCCCGAGGTCCCGCTTGATCATCGACTCGCCCAGGTCACCCAGCGTGGCACTGACCGCCACGGCGAGGCCGAGCAACAGGCCCTGCCACCAGGTGCCGTCGTCGATGAGGAACTGCATGCACAGAGCCCCCGCCACCATGGCGAATCCCACAGCTCCGAACAGACCCTCACGGGTCTTGCCGGGGCTGATGCGCGGTGCCAGCTTGTGGCTGCCGAAGCGCCAGCCGATCGCGTACGCACCGGTGTCGCTGACGATGGTCAGCACCAGGAAGGTGAGCACCCGCTGCGCGCCGTCGTCGGCCGTGAGCATCATCGCGACGAACGTCGCCAGGAAAGGCACGTAGAACGCCGCGAAGACGCCCGCCGTCACGTCCTTGAGATAACCCTCGGGCGGCTCCGTCATACGCCAGGCGAGCACCGCGAGGGCGGTGAGCGCGGTCGCGACCCAGGCGCCTTCCGCGCCCCGTACGTAGCCGGCGACGACCATCGCGGCGCCACCGACAGCGAGCGGGACGAGGGGCGCCTTGATGCCCTTCTTCTCGTCGAGCCGGGAGGTCAGCTCCCACAGCCCGACGACGACGGCGGCCACTATGACGCCGATGAAGACGGCCTTCACGATGAAGAGGGACGCCACGATCACCGCCCCGAGGCCCACACCCACCCCTATGGCCGCGCGGAGGTCGCGGCCCGCCCGCTTCTTCGGCGGGGGTGGCGGAGGGGCGGACATGGGCTCCTGCGGCGTTTCGTCACGGAACAGAGGGCCGCCCGGCCGAGCAGCCCCCCGATCGTCATCCTGGGCCCCGCCGCTCGCGGGTACGTCGGGCACGATGGGCATGGGCCGAGTCTGCTGTGCGTCAAGCTCATCGTATGCGGGACCCGCCGGGGCAGCCCCCTGGTCAGGCGGTCCCCAGTAGCCGGCAGTCGGCGGGGCCCCCCAGGAAGAGTCGTTCATCAGACCTCGAGCAGCTCGGCTTCCTTGTGCTTGAGCAGCTCGTCGACCTGGGCGACGTACTTCGCCGTGGTGTCGTCGAGCTCTTTCTCGGCGCGGCGGCCCTCGTCCTCGCCGACCTCGCCGTCCTTGATCAGCTTGTCGATCGTCTCCTTGGCCTTGCGGCGTACGGAGCGGATCGAGATCTTCGAGTCCTCCGCCTTGGTCTTGGCGACCTTGATGTACTCCTTGCGGCGGTCCTGCGTGAGCTCGGGGAACACCACCCGGATGATGTTTCCGTCGTTGCTCGGGTTCACTCCGAGGTCGGAGTCGCGAATGGCCTGTTCGATGTTGCGCAGCGCGCTCTTGTCGAACGGGGTCACCACGGCCATGCGCGGCTCGGGCACCGAGAACGAGGCCAGTTGGTTGATCGGGGTCAGCGCACCGTAGTAGTCCGCCACGATCTTGTTGAACATCGCCGGGTGCGCACGACCGGTGCGGATCGCGGCGAAGTCCTCCTTGGCGACCAGGACGGCCTTCTCCATCTTCTCCTCTGCTTCGAGGAGGGTCTCTTCGATCACCACTTGCTCCTGCGTGTCTTGAGTGGGCCCGGTGTGCTTACAGGGCCGTCGGAACCTGCGTCGCGTCTTCTTTCCTGCACGGTGTCCGACCGGCAGGGCTTTGTCCATCCCCGTGCGGGGCAGCCCGAGTTCAGGCCCGGGTGCCCTGGTCGCTCACGAGCGTGCCGATCTTCTCACCCTTGACGGCGCGCGCGATATTGCCCTCCGTGAGGAGTTCGAAGACAAGGATCGGCAGCGCGTTGTCCCGGCAGAGAGTGACCGCCGTGGCGTCGGCGACCTTGAGGTTGCGGGTGATCACCTCGCCGTACTCCAGCGCGTCGAACTTCACCGCGTCGGGGTTGGTCTTGGGGTCGGAGTCGTACACCCCGTCCACGCCGTTCTTGCCCATCAACAGCGCCTCGGCGTCGATCTCCAGGGCGCGCTGGGCGGCGGTGGTGTCGGTGGAGAAGTACGGCATCCCCATACCGGCGCCGAAGATGACGACGCGCCCCTTCTCCAGGTGCCGTACGGCGCGCAGCGGGATGTACGGCTCCGCGACCTGCCCCATGGTGATGGCGGTCTGGACGCGCGAGTCGATGCCTTCCTTCTCCAGGAAGTCCTGGAGGGCCAGGCAGTTCATGACCGTACCGAGCATGCCCATGTAGTCGGAGCGGGCCCGGTCCATGCCGCGCTGCTGGAGTTCGGCGCCACGGAAGAAGTTGCCTCCGCCGATGACGATGGCGATCTGCGCCCCGTCCCGCACGACCGCGGCGATCTCGCGGGCGATGGCGTGTACGACGTCGGGGTCGACGCCGAGCGCTCCCCCGCCGGCGAACGCCTCACCGGACAGTTTCAGCATGAAGCGCCCGGCCTTCTTGCCGGGGTCACTGTTGTCGTCGGTGGACTGGGTGGCGTCCGCGCCCTTGCTCATGGGGGTCTCCTCGTGCACATACGAAGAAGGCCATTGCCGGTGGGTCTGTGTCCCTAGCGGCAATGGCCTCCTCGTCAGATCTGCGGCCGTCCGGCGCGTGTTCGGCCGGCGGCTGCAGTAGACCCTAGCGGGGTCCACCGTCGATCGCGTACGACTGCGCTGTCCCGGGTGCTCGGCCCCGGGACGGTGTCCGGACCGTCAGGCGCCGACGCGGATGCGCGCGAAGCGCTTCAGCGTGACACCGGCCTCGTCCAGGACCTTCTTGACGGACTTCTTGTTGTCCTTGGCGAACGGCTGGTCGAGGAGGGTGACCTCCTTGAAGAAGCCGTTGACGCGACCCTCGACGATCTTGGGCAGCGCCGCCTCGGGCTTGCCCTCCTCGCGGGAGGTCGCCTCGGCCACGCGGCGCTCGTTCTCGACGACGTCGGCCGGAACTTCCTCACGGGTGAGGTACTTCGGCGCGAACGCGGCGATGTGCTGGGCGACGTCCTTGGCGACGGTGGCCGCCGTCGCGGCGTCGGCACTGCCCTTGTCCAGCTCGACCAGGACACCGACCTGCGGCGGGAGGTCGGGCATGGTGCGGTGCATGTACGTGCCGACGTAGCTGCCGTCGCCCTGGAACTGGGCGAAGCGGTCGAGGACGATCTTCTCGCCGAGGTTGGCGTTGGCCTCGTCGACGAATGCCTGGACGGTCTTGCCGGGCTCGATCTCGGAGGCACGCAGCGCCTCGATGTCGGCGGGGCCGGTCGCGGCCACGTGCGCGGCGAGCGCGTTGGCGACGGCCTGGAACTTGTCACCCTTGGCGACGAAGTCCGTCTCGCACTTCAGCTCCAGCAGGACACCGGAGGTGTTGTCGTCGGAGACGAGGGAGACGACGGCGCCGTTCTCGGCACTGCGGCTCTCGCGCTTGGCGACGCCCTTCTGGCCCTTGACGCGAAGTACCTCGACGGCCTTGTCGACATCGCCGTCGGCCTCGACCAAAGCCTTCTTGCAGTCCATCATGCCGGCGCCGGTGAGCTCGCGGAGCTTCTTGACGTCAGCGGCGGTGTAGTTCGCCATGTCTGTGAATCTCTCTCGGAAGTCGAAGATCTACGGGTGGACGGCGGAGGCCTTGGCCCCCGCCGTCAGCAACCGAACCTTTGAGGTCAGGCCTTGTCGGCGTCCGCGGCCGGGGCCTCGGCCTCGGTGACCTCGGCGGCGGGGGCCTCGGCCGGAGCGGCGGCCTCGTCGGCCTGCTCGGCGTCGGCGACCTTCTCCGTCTCGGCGGAGGTCTGGACGTCGGCCGGAGCCTCGGCGGCGTCGGCGGACTTCTCCGCGTCAGCCTTCTTGTCGCCTTCGAGGAGGTCACGCTCCCACTCGGCGAGGGGCTCGCCGGCGGCCTTCTCGCCCGGCTTGGAGTCGCCGGTGGCGGCGCCGGAGCGGGCGATGAGACCCTCGGCGACGGCGTCGGCGATCACGCGGGTGAGCAGGGTGACGGAGCGGATCGCGTCGTCGTTGCCCGGGATCTTGTAGTCGACCTCGTCGGGGTCGCAGTTGGTGTCGAGGATCGCGACGACCGGGATGTGGAGCTTGCGCGCCTCACCGACGGCGATGTGCTCCTTCTTGGTGTCGACGATCCAGACGGCGCTGGGCACCTTCTGCATTTCGCGGATACCACCGAGGGTCTTCTCCAGCTTGGCCTTCTCGCGGGAGAGGACCAGGAGCTCCTTCTTGGTGAGGCCCGAAGCGGCCACGTCCTCGAAGTCGATCTGCTCAAGCTCCTTCAGACGCTGAAGGCGCTTGTAGACGGTGGAGAAGTTGGTGAGCATGCCGCCCAGCCAGCGCTGGTTGACATACGGCATGCCAACGCGCGTCGCCTGCTCGGCGATGGCCTCCTGGGCCTGCTTCTTCGTACCGACGAACATGATGGAACCGCCGTGGGCGACGGTCTCCTTGACGAACTCGTAGGCGCGGTCGATGTACGACAGCGACTGGAGCAGGTCGATGATGTAGATGCCGTTGCGCTCCGTGAAGATGAAGCGCTTCATCTTCGGGTTCCAACGACGGGTCTGGTGACCGAAGTGGACGCCGCTTTCCAGCAGCTCCCGCATCGTGACGACGGCCATGGCCGTACTCCTTGAGGTACTCGGTTGTCGCGTCCGCCGGACGGCGGACGCGCCTGACGCCCCGGAACGCTTTGCCACTAGGGACCGAGAAGCGCGGACACCGGCGAAGAGGCCGGCGGCGGGGCGTGCGAAGTCGATCCGGTGACCCGGATCGCCACAGGAAGTGTACGGGACCCGCACAGTGCCCGGCGACGGAGTGCGAGGGTGACGGAGATATGCACAACGGGCCGGTTATCCACAGAATCCGAGCATGATCCACTTGAATCGGCCGACTGCGGCAGCGTGAACGGCATGATCACTGTCGACGAACTACTCATTCACGCTTCCGCCCGGCCCCGCCGCCGTGGTCGGCGGCGGTTCATCGCCCTGTGCCTCCGCGCCGGCGTCGCCGCGCTCGCGGGGGTGGTGGCAGCCGTCCTGCTCGCCCCCTCGTCCGACGCGCGGGCCGCCGACAACGAGGAAGCGGGCACGGAGACCGGTGCCGACTCCGAGGCGCCCCCGCCCGGTCCCGGCGGCGCCACCGCCGCTGTTCCCGACACCACGGCGGGCGCCGGGACGGGCACCGGTGCCGACGGCGTCAGCGGCGACCGGGCCTGGCCGGTGGGCCTGCGGCCGACCGTCCTGCGGGGGTGGGAGCCGCCCGCCTCGCCGTACGGTCCCGGCCACCGGGGCGTGGATCTCGCCGCCACCGCGGGCACTCCCGTTCGCGCCGCCGCTCCCGGCCGGGTGTCCTTCACCGGCATGGTGGCCGGACGCGGCGTGCTCTCGATCACGCTGACCGGCACCGGGCAGCCACCTCTGCGCACCACCTACGAACCGGTGACGGCGCTTGTCGCCGAGGGCGACGAGGTGACGGCGGGCCAGGTCGTCGCTGTCCTGGGCCCCGGCCCGTTCCACTGCGCGGGCGGCTGTCTGCACTGGGGGCTGCTGCGGGGCGAGACCTATCTCGACCCCCTGTCCCTGCTTCCCGACGCCCTGCTCGACCGCGGCCCGGCACGGCTGTTGCCGGTTTTCGGGATCCCCGAGCCGGCGCCCACGAGCGGTCCGACCGAGTCGCGGCCGCCCTTCGTGCCGGACGATCTTCCGGACGATGTGGCGATCATGGCGGAGGAGACCGCCGCGGCGGCGGGTGACGCTTTGCACGCGGCGGTGCTGCTCGCGGCAGCGGCGTGGGTGCGGCAGCGGAGTCGTACGGGCGTCAGGTACCGCGTACGCCCTGGAGCACCATGGACACCGCCGCCTCGGCGATCACCACGGGGTCCTCGGCGGCGCCCAACTCGATCCGCCGCACGGCGGCGTCCACAACACCCTGGAGCAGCATCGCGGCCAGCCTCGGCTGCTCGTGGCCCAGTTCGGCAAGCGCTTCGACGATCATCGCGATGAGCCCGCCGTGCGCCGCCCGGATCTTCTCCCGGGCGCCCGCGTCGAGTTCGCTCGCGGAGATCGCGACCACCGCGCGGTGGCGGCGGTCGCCCACGAGGCTCAACTGCTGGCGCACATACGCTTCGATCTTGCTCTCGGGGGTCGCCGCCTCCGCCATGGCGAATTCGATCTCGGCGGCCCAGACAGGAAAGTCGACGGCGCAGAGCTCTTCGACGACGGCCGCGCGCGAGCGGAAGTACTCGTAGACCGACGACCTGGCGAGGCCGGTGCGCTCGGCGAGGGCGGGGAAGGTCAGCGCCTCCGTGCCGCCTTCGGACAGGAGGGAGCGTGCGGCGTCAAGCAGGGCGCCGCGCTGCATGGTCCGGTGCTCGGCCACGGAGGCCGCTCGAATCCTGGGCACGCACCCACTCTACGGCGGAGACCGCCCGCGCAGGCGGGGCAGTGACGATTCAGCGTCCCGCGTCGGCGAGTTTCGCGCGGAGCTGGAGCACGGACTTCGTATGGATCTGGCTGACGCGGCTCTCGGTGACGCCGAGGACGTTGCCGATCTCCGCCAACGTGAGCCCCTCGTAGTAGTAGAGCGTGACGACGGTCTTCTCGCGCTCGGGAAGGGTGTTGATGGCGCGCGCGAGGAGCCGGCGCAGCTCGCGGTCCTCGGCGACCTCGACGGGGTTGTCGGCCGCCGTGTCCTCCAGCGTGTCCATCAGGCTGAGCCGGTCACCGCCCTCCCCGCCGACATGCAGCAACTCCTCGAGCGCCACGACGTTCGCCAGCGACAACTGGCTGAAGACGGCGTGCAGTTCCTCGACGGCGATGCCCATCTCGGCGGCCACCTCGATCTCCGACGGGGTACGCCGCAACTGTGCCTCCAGGGTGGCGTAGGCACGCTCGACAGCCCTGGCCTTCTGACGTACGGAGCGCGGGATCCAGTCCAGCGCGCGCAGTTCGTCGATCATCGCGCCCCGGATGCGGGTGATCGCGTAGGTCTCGAACTTGATCGACCGCTCGATGTCGAACTTCTCGATCGCGTCAATCAGCCCGAAGACCCCGGAGGAGACGAAGTCCGCCTGCTCGACGTTGGACGGCAGTCCTACACTCACCCGGCCGGCGACGTACTTCACCAGCGGCGAGTAGTGCAGGATCAACTGCTCACGCAGCCGCTCGTTACCGGAGGACTTGTACGACCGCCACAGGGTGTCGAGCGCCGAGGGAGCGGAGGGTCGCACTTCGCCGCGGGCCGCGGGGGGCGCCGGGGGCGGCGCCGCCACGCGGTCGGACCCGGAGGTGTGCTGGGGCATGCGTTGCCTTGAGCCGTTCTGCCGTGAAGTGAGGGGAGGTACGTCTGGGCCGGATTCCTGGTGAGCGTAGCGTGACAGCGCGGTCGCGGTACGCGAGGAGCTGGGGGGAGCGTCTGTCCGGACAGGAGCGATCGGCCCGCGCCGAATGACGCGATTCGGCGCCGACACCGCGCGTATCGGCCGTTGTCGCGCCGTCGTGAGAACTGCGATGGTCATCTGCCTCACCTTTTCACCCGAATGCCCCAGGTCAAGTACCGGCTCGCCGCGTACCGACGTCGCTTGTCGTCCGCGGCGTCAACTGCCAGCCCTCACCGTGCCGTTGTACGAACCCGAGCGAGTGAAGTTCGTACAGTTTGGCGAGAGCCTCGTCGGCCGTCGTCGCGGTCTCCCGCGCGATGTCCCGCACACCGATGACGCCACGCGCGGGCAGCGCGTCGAGGATCCGTCTGCCGAGCGGATCGAGCAGGTCCCTGGCCAGGACGGGACCGCGCCTGGCGGGTGCGAGGTCGCCCATGTCCCCCACCAGTTCCACCACTTCGGCGGCGTCCGTGACCAGCACGCCCTCTCCGCGCAGCAGTTCGTGCACCCCGGCGGACAGGCCGCTCGTCGCCGGGCCCGGCACCCCCATGGTGAACCGCCCGAGCCGCTGTGCGCTGCGGGCGGTGACCAGCGAGCCACTGCGGTACTCGGCCTCCACCACGACCGTGCCCCTGGTGAGCGCGGCGATCACACGGTTACGTAGGACGAACCTGCTCCGAGTCGGATGGTCACCGGGCGCCAACTCCCCCAAAACCAAGCCCTGTTCGGCGATGCGGCGCACCAGTGCCGCGTGTCCGGGCGGATAGACCACGTCGACGCCGCAGGCGAGAACGGCGACGGTCGCACCGTCGGAGGCGAGTGCGCCCCGGTGGGCGGCTCCGTCGACGCCGTACGCCGCGCCCGAGGTCACCACCCAGCCCCGCTCCGCCAGTCCCGACGCGATGCTCCCCGCCATGTGAGCCCCGTACGGTGTGCAGGCCCTGGCTCCCACGACGGCCACGGAGCGCAGGGCCCAGAGCCTCAGGTCGGGCCTGCCACGCACCCACAGGCCGATGGGGCGTCCGGTGCCCAGGTCGTCGAGCTGGGTCGGCCACTCCTGGTCGCCGGGACAGACGAACCGGCCGCCGATCCCGGCGACGACCGACAGGTCGCGCTCGGGGACCGCCGCACGCGCGCGTGCCCGGAGGCCGCTGATACGGCGTGGACCGACCGCTGCCAATGCCTCGTCGTCGGTCCCTTCCGGGGAGGTGAGCAGGTCCATCAGCCCCCGGGCGCCGTACTTGTGCAGCCACCGCCCGCCGTTCTCGTCACCGGGCTCGATCACTCGTGTCAGGGCGGCCCGCGCCAGTCGCTCGTCGGCGTCGACCCCCGTGGTCATGACACCTCTCCGATCGTGGCCCCGACGCCCTGGGCGATACCGGTACGCAGCTCCAGCGCCAGACCCACGTCCCGGCCGTCGGGCCGGTCCCGTCCGGCGAGGTCCGCGATCGTCCACGCGACTCGCAGGACCCGGTCCAGGCCGCGGGCGGTGAGCAGTCCCCGTTCGAGGTCCCGTTCGGCGCCGTCGAGCGCCCCGGGCGCGGTGAGCCACCGGGTGCGCAGTTCGTGACCGGGCACTTCGCTGTTGACCGTCCAGGGCGTCCCCGCCAGCCGCTGCGCCGACCGTAGCCTGGCCTCCGCGATCCGCTCGGCGACCGTCGCCGTCGATTCGCCTCTGCCACCCTCTCCCATGAGATCGGCGCGGTGCACCGGCTGGACCTCCACCCGCAGATCGACCCGGTCGAGCAAGGGGCCCGACAGACGCGACTGGTACCGGCGGATCACGGAGGGCGGGCATTCGCACCCGGCACCGTGCAGGGTGTGGCGCCCGCAGGGGCACGGGTTGGCGGCGAGATTATGAGGGTCGTTCAGTTCTGTCCGTTGTCCGCCCCCCTCACGGCTTCCCTCCGTCGGTCGGGTTGGCCGCATTGCGCCGGTTGGTCTCCCGGTGGGCGCCTAGGTTGGTGATGTTGGTAGCTGCTTCAAGCTGCTCTGTGAGCTGGCGGTGCTCCTCGGCCAGTTGCCGGTTGGCCTCGGCATAGATGCGGACTTGCGCGCGCAGGTCGGCGTTCTCGCGGCGGAGACGCGCGAGCGCGTCGTCGCTCGCGGGCGTTGCCTCTCGGGGTGGCCGTTCCTCTGGGATCTGGGCCCGGAACCACTCGATGTCGTCGGGGTAGTTCCGGTAGAAGGTTGCGTGGGTGACACCGAGCTTCCGTTCGACCGCAGTCAGAAGGGGGCGCCGGCCGCTCTCCTGAGCCTCGCGCAGGATCACCTCCATCGCGTCACGGACTTCGTGCTGGGTGGGTCGCGGTCGGTTCATGCGCTCACCCGCGGGCTCGGAATGGTCGTGGTGTTCTCGGCGATGAACTCTGCGATCTCCCTGCGTCGCCTCTTCAGTCGCTCCCGGAGGAACGGCGCGAGGACGCTGTCCCTGGCCAGCGCGCGGTCGATGTGCTGGAGATAGTCGACGAAGGAGTCGATGTTCTCCTTCGTCAGGGCGACGTTCCTGCACTTCAACGGGAGGCAGTCGGGCAGTGAGGGCTGGTCCTGGGTTCCGGGCCGGTGACATAGAGCTCGATCGCGGTTGTGCACGCAGGTGACGAACTCGCCCGGATAGACGTGGGGGTCGTGCTTACTGAGGTGCCTGCTCAGGCGCTTGGGGTCGTTGATCACCTTGCCGTTGAAGGAGACCTGGTGCAGGAAGGCGTTCAGCCGGTCCTCCGCTTCCTGAGCTGCAGGCCCTGTAAGCCGGTGGTGATCGCCGTGAGTGACGATGTCTTGGAGCTTCTCGCCGCGGGTGATCGCCTCCTCGGCCTCGACCTCGTCGCGGAAGCCCGAGTCGGAGGATCCCGCATAACCTTCGAACATCTGAACGCGCTGGTGGCGGTATTGGATCGCTCCGGCGATCACACCACCGGGGCGGCGGGCGATGAACCAGGCCAGGGTGCGGCGGAACTGGCTGGTGCTGAGGTTCCATTCCTGACCGCTGACCAGTGGGACCTCCTCGTTGAGCCCTCGCCCGCGGCAGTACTCAGTGATCCAGCGTGCGAACTCTTGCAGGTTGTCGTTGGTGTGGCTGGTCACGGTGACCCGGTCGATGGACTCGCCCTCCGCCAGCTTGCGCTGGATCCAGCGGGAGGTGGGCAGGGTGGCGAAGAGGAAGGGCTGGTGGGGCAGGTGCAGCCGTTCCAGGACCCGGATGGCCCGCTCGACCGGCTCGGTGACGATCCACTCGGATTCGACGCCCTTCGGGTCGTTCTCTCCCTTGAAGGCCAGGCTAGTGATTTTGCGCCGGACGACGGTGCCATGCTCGTCTCGCCAGACCTTCAGGCAGCCGCGTCGCAGGTGTTTGACCTCGCTGTCCCGCATGCCGGAGAGATAGGCGATGACGATGTAGCAGGCGGATTGCAAGAGTCGGTAAGTGCGTTCGATATCGTCGTAGGCGATCCGGTCGAGCCAAGGCCGGCCGTCTTCGAGGGCCGTGAATCTCGTTGTGAAGAGGTAGGTCCGGTCATCGATGCCGAGGTCCGCGGCCGCGTCCTTGATCATTTCTCGGAGGTCTGCGCTCTCGCTGAAGGTCTGTCGGCTCGCGAGCGTCTCCCTGGCGAGATGGCTGAGGTTGACTGCTCCGCGGAAGCCCGGCAGGGCCCGCCCCTGCTGTCGGTAATCGTCCAGCACGGCCTTCAGTCGCTCGGCGACTCTCAGTTCCTTCGCGCTGCTCCGCCGGGACCTCGCCCGGGGGCCGGTCTCCTGGATGAGGTTGTCCTTGCGCGTCGCGGCGAGTGCTAGCAAGTCGTGGGAGAAGACCTCGGTCCAGCGCAGGGCCCAAACCAGCAGTGGTGAGAGCACCTGTTCGGGAATCCTCGCGGTGGCGTTCTCCCTGCGGCGGCTCTTGCGTCGGCGTCGGGTGCTCGATGTCTCCCCGTCCAGCCTGTGGGTCCAGCCGTGGCTGGGGTCGACAAGAAGCCGGCACTGTTCCGTAGTGAACAGTCCCGAGCCGCCAGGCGGAAGGTGCAGCAGCCTTGCGGAGCGGATGTAACTGCTCTTCCGCTCATCGCTGATGCGCTTGCGTCGGACCTTGGATTGGAAGCCCGCGATGTCCTCGGGCGTCACCACGGGAAGCGTCTGGACGCCCTGCTGGTCGAGGAACTTCAGGAAGAAGCGGACCTGGCCGAAGTGTGTGTGGATTGTGGTGACCCGCAGTTCTGACACGCGGCCTGTCAGCAGCCGGAAGAACAAGAGCTTCGCAACCTCGCGGAACTGCGCCGGGAGCGTGGTGAAGTCCAAGATCAAGTTGCGATGGTGCCGCTGATGAACGGCCGGCGACAGGATCCAGATGTCGTCATCAAACCGTGAGGTCGTGCGCCGGTTGACGCCCGGCCGGAGTTCGCGACGGCCAAGGACAAGGGAATTCGGCCTGGGCCGGTCGATCCTCGGGCCTCGGCGAGTTGCCGTCTGGAGCATGGTCATCGGGCCTCCCGGGGGCCGTCGAGGAGGTCGACTGGCAGTTCTGCGGGCTTGTCCTGCTCGGCCTGCGCGAGCTGGGCATCGGTGAAGCGCGGCAGGACGAGCCGGGTGAGGATGAGCCAGGTCACCGCATGGCGGGCGACCCAGTCGTCGACGCTGAGGGTGTCGAGCTGCCCTTGGAGCCAGTCCCGTAGGGCCAGCAGCATCGGCAGGTGGCGCCGGGTGACCAAGACGTTGGGGCAGCGCAGGCAGAGCAAGAACGACGCGGTGCAGGTGTCGCCATCGTCGAAGTGTCCGTGCTCGAAGTCGAGGCAGGACCCGAGGAGTGTGTCGAGGTCGCCGCTGACGGCCTGCCGGACTTTCTCCGGGGTGGTGCCGAGACGGTGCGCGGCCGCCTCGGGCGCCGCCTCCGCCTCGCGCTCGGCGACCTCGTCGAGGACTCGGACGGTGAAGGTGCGAGCGCTGTCCTCCGCGTGCTCCAGAGCCTCGGTCAGGATGCGGTCGGCCCACTCGCGGATCCGTGGGTCGTTGCGCAGGTAGTGCACGAACGAGACGTCGAAGCTGTTGGTCCGCGACGCCGAGGGAAGGTGACCGCCGACGCGCATAGTGGTGCGGACCTCGGCGGCGGTCTTCAACCGCCCCAGGTCGATCTCCAACGGCTGCCCGTTGTCGTCCACCAGATTATGGCTGCGACCCCAGTGGTTCAGGTGCAGGTCGCGGCCCAGACGCCGGGCGAACGCGTCGATGTGACCGGCGGTGAGCGCCTTTTCCGCCTTGACGTCGGCAGGGCCGAGTTCCTCGACGACCCAGATAGACCACAGCCCAGCCGCGTGACTGAACTGCCGGCTGCGTCGCGTGAGCTGGTGCACCAGCAGGTAGAAGCCCCCGGAGGTGTGCAGCTGGCGGCTCGCGTTGCCCCCCGTGTCCCAGTGGACACCCTCGAACGTGGCGGACTTGCCGCGGCGACGCTTCGTGAGCCTGACCGCGACCGCGCGCTCCTGCAACAACCGGTGCTCAGCAGGCAGTTCCTTGATCGTCTCCCCGTTCCGCTCGCTGAGACCAACGCCCAGCACAATCAACGGCGTCAGGTCCCGGTCGACCAAGAACAGTCGGCTGGCAGCCACGACCCTGCCTGCATGGTCGGGGCGGCCCCCGGCGTCCAATGCCTTCGGCGGGCGACCCGTCTGGGCGATCTCCGCGAGCAGAGAGGCTGCCGCCCGATCCGGCTCCGGAATCGCTTTCGGATCCTTCAGGAAGGCGGCCAGGAGCCGTTCGCCGTCCTCGATCCGGCGTCGGATGGCAACAGCGTCGCTGCGGGCGGCCGTCATGATGGCCTTCCACTCGGCGTCTGAGTAGCCCGGCACTCCGCCGTCCCTCTTGCCTGTGCGGACTGGCCGGGCCAGGGCCTCGACCACGTCCAGTCTCAAGCATTCGCTGGGGACCGCCCGCAGCAGCGCGCGCAGCTCGGTGAGCTCGGCGTCGGCCGTGTGCTCGGACACGGTCGAACGCCGGTCCAGCCAGAAGCGGTCCAGGTGGGTGGCCCGCAGCATCTTCAAAGTTGACAGTTGCTTCGGCTGCTTGGCCAAGAACTCCAGGAACCTCAGCAGCATGCCCCAGTGGTCGCGGGCGCTGGCGAGGGTCCGGCGCTGACCTGTCGGGCCGACACGCTGGCTGAACGCTGCGGCCAGATCGGTGTGTAGCTGCGGGCAAGGTCGGCCGGCAAAGGTGAAGACATCCTTGCGGCCGTCCTCGCCGTGGAAGCGGATGACCAGCCCGGCATCCGTCTCGGCGACGGGCGCCTCGGCCTCGTAGTGTCCCTCGGGCGAAGCGGCCGCCTGTCCGCGTCCCGGCCGGAGCTTCATGTCAAGCTGCATGGGCGCGGGCCACCTCGTCCTCGTCGAGGTCCTCGGGGTGGACGCCGACCGGCTCCCAGGTGCCGGGGACCAGCAGCATCCGGGTCTGCATCTCCAGTTCCTTCAAGGTGTGCAGGTACTTCTGCGTCGTGACCACAGAGACATGGCCTAGTCGCATCCGGACCCAGTTCATCGGGTCCCCAAAGACACGCTGGTAGGTCTCTCGCTGGAGGTGGTTCATCTCGGCCAGCTCCAGGATGTGCCCGCGGAACAGCTGTTCCAGGGTGATCACAGCGAAGGAATGTCGGAGCATGTGCGGGTGGCAACGGTGCCTCACGCCGAGGCGCCCGCACCTCTTGTTCGCGGTCTTGAAAACCTCCTGCCAGGCCGACGGGCGGCTGGGGAGGCCATCCTCGTTGAGCCAGAGTGCAGCCGGCTCCAGGCCTTCGGGGGTGTCGATGAGGACCCGGAGACGCTCGTGCTCATCGAGCCGGGCCATCGGGACCCGTTCGCCATCAACCACGACGAACGGTCGCGTCCGGTCACTGACGATGAGCGGATCGTTCATTCGTTCGTAGGTGCCGACTGCCCTGGCGTGCTCGATGGCCTCTGCGCGCTCCGCTTCGATGAAGTCCCAGATGTCGCGCAGCACCGAGACCGCGAGGTAGACGTGCCGTGCTGACTCGTTCTTGGCGATGCTGCCGGGCAGCCAGAACCGCTGAACTCGCAGGCCGGGCAGCAGGTCCGGGACCTCGAAGATCGACAGGGAGGTCTGCTCGGACAGGCGCAGCCCAGTCCTGATCATCGTGTCGGAGTAGGTGGCATTGCGGGACGCGAAGCCACCTCGGAAGGAAGGATCCTCCAGGCCAGCGGCTGAGAAGCCTCGCAGGCCCACGTCCCGCCACTCGCGGTAGTCCGCCGCCGGCATCCACTTGATGTCGTTGCGTGACCCCGCGTGCGAGGCCTCTGCCGGCGTTTCCTCCCGGTGCCCACGCCGTGGTTCACGACTGCGGCTCTCGCGCTGCTGGATCGGATTCACCCGGACGTGGTCGTTCGCGATAGCCCAGATGTAGAACTGGTTGACCGTAGACACCTCGCGGTCCCACGTAACCAACTCCACCTGCGGCCCGCGGGGATCGACCGTTCGCCACTGCTTGTAGCCACGGCGATCCGCCGGGGTCGCGTCCCGCCACGACTTCTCGCTGCGGTTCTCCCAGAGGAACTTCACCCAGCGCTTGAGGTCGTAGGCAGCCGCCTCCTGGGTTCCAGGCGGTGCATCGAACAGTTCAGTCCTGAAGTAGTCGCCGATCCGGACGTCAGGACGTCCGAAGGGATCGATCAGGTACGGCGAACCGTCCATCACCTCGTGCTCGTCCAGCCACAGATCCAGCACGGCGGAGGACGGCAGATCCGCGCCGCCTGTGCGGGGGCGAGCCAGCCGGCGCTGTGTGAAGAACACTCGCCAGCCCAAGATTCCGGAGTCACTCTTCATACGCGGAACCTAGCGCGGACAAGTTCACAACCGCATAAGGGTGCACCATCAGGAAGCGGGCTGGCAGTCGTACGACTCCGGCGCTTCGCGCGATGACCACCTGTCCCGATTCGAGGGGCTGGCGCAGCGCGTCGAGCGCCTTGCCGGAAAACTCCGGCGCCTCGTCCAGAAAGAGCACTCCCTTGTGCGCGAGGGACACCGCTCCCGGTCTCGCCAGTCCGTTGCCGCCTCCGACAAGGGACTGCATCGTCGCCGAGTGATGCGGGGCGCAGTAGGGCGCCGTCCGTACGAGAGGTTCGCCGGGCGGCAGGATTCCGGCGACCGAGTGCACCGCTGTGACCTCGACGGACTCCTGTCGCGTCAGTGCCGGCAGCAGTGCGGGCAGTCGCTCTGCCAACATCGTCTTGCCCGCGCCGGGCGGCCCGTGCAGGAGCAGATGGTGTCCGCCCGCGGCGGCGACTTCCAGGGCCGTACGGGCTCTTTGCTGTCCCGCCACGTCGGCGAGGTCCGGGCGGTGCGTGCCCTGCTGACCGAGGCCGGGAGCCAGCCCGGTCCCCACCCCGGCGCCGGGCACCATCAGGCCCGCGAGCATGGGATCGGGGCGCCCCTCCTCGGTGACCGTCGGCTCCTCGGGCACCGATTCACCGGTCAGTACGGCGATGAGCTGGCGCAGGCTCCTCACGCCGAGCACGGACACCCCCGGCACCAGCGACGCCTCGCCCGCGGTCTGCTCCGGCACGACCACCTGGTGGTAGCCGGCCTCGGCCGCCGCGAGAACGGCCGGGAGGATGCCCCGTACCGGACGGACCCTGCCGTCGAGCCCCAGCTCGCCGATCAGCACCAGGTCGGCGATGGCCCGCGGTTCGATACGCTCGGCCGCTCCGAGTACGGAGACGGCCACGGCTAGATCGAAACCGGAGCCACTCTTGGGTACGGAGGCGGGGCTGAGGCCCACCGTGAGCTTCTTCTGGGGCCATTCCGCGCCGGAGTTCACCACGGCCGCCCTGACCCTGTCCCGGCTCTCCACCAGGCTCTTGTCGGGCAGCCCGACCAGCGTGAAGGCCGCCACCCCCGGTTCGAGATCCGCCTGGACCTCCACCACCACGCCCTCGACGCCCACCAGCGCCACCGAACACGCTCGCGCGAATCCCATCAGGCCACCCCTCGGGCGTGCTCGACCACGGGAGCGCCGCGTCTGGGCAGCACCACCCCGATCAGGTCGATACGCACGCCGCCCGGGGGTGGCCCGCCGCACATCTCCAGCCAGCAGGCCGCGAGACGCCTCAGCCGGTCCGCCTTCACCGGTGTCACCGCCGCCATCGGATGCTCGAAGGAGCCTTCCCGGCGGGTCTTCACCTCACAGACGACCAGCACGTCGCCGTCGCGGGCCACGATGTCGATCTCGCCTGTCCTGCCGCACCGCCAGTTGCGGTCCAGCACCGTCATCCCGGCCGCCGCCAGCCGCCGTGCGGCCAGCCCTTCGCCGTACCGCCCGAGTGCCCCCGTCGCGTTCATGTCGGCACCACCTCCGGCACCGACTCTGAGGCGAGGACCAGAGACGTGCGGACGGCGGTGGACAACTCACCGATTGTGGATAACTCCGTCACCCACCAGCGCACCGGTGGTCACACAGGTCCCGTCCGCCACAGCAACCCCGGCCAGCCCGGCCCTCCGACGCGTCAGAGACCCCCGCCACCCCCGCCACCGCGTCATCCCCCCGTCAGCCGCCCGGCAGCTCAAGGTCGCTCTTGTTCAGCTCCTCGATGTTCACGTCCTTGAACGTGAGGACCCGCACCTGCTTGACGAACCTGGCCGGCCGATACATGTCCCAGACCCACGCGTCGGCCATCGAGACCTCGAAGAAGACCTCGCCCTGCACCGAGTGCACCTGCATCTCGTAGTCGTTGGTGAGATAGAAGCGCCGCTCGGTCTCGATCACGTATTTGAAAAGACCGACGACATCGCGGTACTCCCGGTAGAGCTTCAGCTCCATCTCGGTCTCGTACTTCTCGAGGTCCTCGGCGCTCATGGCATGTTCCCCTTCAGCCGTACGTCCCCCTATTGTGCTCCGGTCCCGTGCGCCCCTAGACGATTTCAGAGGCGAGAACCACCGGTGCACCCGGAGGACCCTCGTCGAGCAGCGTGCGCAGCAGCCCGGCGAGCCTGGTCGGATACACCGTCTCACGCGCCGTCGACAGTTCGGCGGAGGTCCACCACCTCAGCTCCGCGACACTGCGCCGCTCCAGCTCCGTCAGCCCCTCGACGGTGGTCTCGGTCTGCGCCGTACGTGCCAGGAAGTACCACTCGTCCTGGTCCCAGCGCCGTCCGTCGAACGGGAAGGAGCAGGTACGGCGCCAGAGAACCGGTCCCAGCTCGACCTCCGTGATGCCGGTCTCCTCGGCCAGCTCGCGCAGCGCGGCGTCCTGCCGCGTCTCGGCGCCCTCCAGGCCGCCGCCGGGGGTGAACCACCAGTCGTTCGCGGGGTCGCCCGGCTCGTACCCGCGCATCAGCAGAATGCGGTCGTCGGGGTCGAGCAGTACGACCCGTGAGACCTTACGCAGCGCGCCACCGGACAACGCGCCACTGGACAACGCGTCACCGGACAACGGTCGGCACCTCCCCGTCGGTCCGCTCCGTCTGCCCCGTACGCCGCCGGCCCAGCCGCTGTACGACCGGCCCGTACGCCGCGCCGCCCAGGATCAGCAGCGCCCCGAGGACCACGGAGCCCAGCACCAACGTCACCGGCCCCGGCTCCGACACCCCGCCGGGCAACGAGGCGAACGCGTCGGGCCGATCGATCAGGCCCCCCGGCGGCCACGCCACGGCGTCGATGCGCCCCGTCACCGTCGAGAGAGGCACCGACCCCTGCCCCTGCTCCTGGAGGTGGACCCGCGAGTCCAGCGACCCGCTGCGCTCGTCACCGAGGAGGAACAGTTGTCCCTTCGGGACCGTGGCCCCGAAGCCGGTGGTCGACGCGAGCCCGTCTTGCGTTCGCTCCACGTACGGTTCCTCGATCGACTTCCCGTTGACGCTCAGACGCCCTTTGTCGTCGCAGCAGGCGACCTTGTCGCCCCCGACGCCGACGACCCGCTTCACCATCGGCATGTCGCCCCACTGCGTGTCCTTGAAGACCACGACATCGCCACGCCGCACCTGATCGCCGGATATGCGCTGCGCCAGGACCCGGTCGCCGGCCTTCACCGTCGGATCCATCGAGTCGGTCGGCACCGTGTACGGCGCGTACTCCACCGCACCCCAGACGAACCCGCCGAGGAAGAGCACACAGCCGACGGCCACGGCCAGCCCCGACAGCACACTGCCGAGGCGGCCGTGGCCGTCGTTCGTACGTCCTGTCCCGCTCATCCCAGCCGTCCCTCGCTCCGGAGAATGATCATCGCCGGATCGGCGATCTGGGACGGCACCCTACCCGGCGGTACGGCCGCCGGTCAGCCTTCGCCTGCGCCAGAACACCAGCGGCAGGGCGCCGGCGACGCCGAGCACGGCCGGAGCGCCCGCCGTCGCGACGGCCGCCGCGTCGAGGCCCTGCTGGTCGAACGTGTCGGGCACGGGAAGCGTCGACAGCCGGTCGAGAGGCCAGGCGATGACAATCGCGCGGCCGACGACCTCGTCGGTGGAGACGGTGCCGTGACCGGGCAGCTCCTGGTGGTAGCGGGAGTCGAGCGAATTCTGCCGGTGATCGCCCATCACCCAGATCCGGCCGTCGGGCACCGTGATCGGCCCGAAAGGCTCGTCGTCACAGGCGGTGTTTCCGGGATAGATGTACGACTTCTCGTCGAGCGCCTTCCCGTTGACCTGGACGCTGCCGCCCTTCTTGCACTCCACCGTGTCCCCGCCGACCGCGATGACCCTCTTGATGAGGTCCTTCTCCTCGGACGACGGCATGAGGCCGATGAAGCTGAGGAACTTCTGCGCCACGTTGGGCTCGGGCGCCTGCGTGCTGTCGAGCCAGCCGCCCGGGTCGTGGAAGACCACGACCTCGCCGCGCTCGGGCTCGGCGCCGAACCACGGCGTGAGCTTGTCCACGAGCACCCGGTCACCACGCTGCAGTGTGTCCTGCATCGAGTCCGAGGGGATCGAGAACGCCTGCACCAGGAAAGTCTTGATCAGCAGCGCGAGCAACAGCGCGATACCGATCAGCAGAGGCAGCTCTTTCCAGAAGGAACGCTGCTTCCGCACGGTCGAAGCCCCGTCGTCGGGCTCGCTGCCAGGCTCGCTGTCCGGCCGCTCCACCGTCTGGTCCTTCGTCTCTGCGGACACGCCTGCGGACGGGGTCTCCGCGGCGGAACCGGCAGAACCGACGGAAGGCTCGGCGAGTTGCTCGGGCCTGTCCTCGGGCTCACCGTGTCCGGATCGTGCGCCGACGGCCAAATCCCCCACATCCACTCCTCACTCCGTGCAACTGCCCGCTCCGGAGACGGAGCAGGCCCACTACTCCCATAACGAGCGGGAGTTCCGCAGGGGTCGGGAGCAGGATCATTCCGTTCGGATCCTGAGAGGACACACTATTCGACGGGCCGAGCGCCGTGGTCGGTGCGGCGCGCGCGTCCGGTACGGAGGCGTACGTCTCCGGCTCCTCCAGGCGCCGCCAGTGGCCCAGCGGCCAGGCGATGACGACGGCGCGTCCGACGACCTCGTCCTCCGAGACGGTGCCGCTGAACTCCTCGTCCAGGTGGAAGCGCGAGTCGGCGGAGTTGGACCGGTGGTCGCCCATCACGAAGATCCGCCCCGTCGGCACCTTCACCTCGAAGTCGAGCTTCGACGGCGGGTTGCCGGGATTCAAGTACGGCTCCGTCAGCGATACGCCGTTGACGACGATGCGCCCGTCCTTGTCGCAGCACTTCACCGTGTCGCCACCCACGGCGACGACGCGCTTGATCAGATCCTGCTCGTCGGCGGACGGGAGCAGCCCGATGAAGGTGAGGACCTGCTTGACCTGCTTGACGACCACCGGATCGTCCGCGGGCGCCACGGTCTCCTCCTGGAGCCAGTCGCCGGGGTCCTTGAACACGACGACGTCGCCGCGCTCGGGGCGGGAGCCGAACCAGGGCGTCAGCTTGTCCACGAGCACCCTGTCGTCGATCCGGATCGTCTGCTCCATGGAGCCGGAGGGGATCACGAACGCCTGGACGAGGAACGTCTTCAGTACGAGGGCGATCAGCAGCGCGACGGTGATCAGAAGTGGGATCTCGGTCATGGCGGAGCGGCGACGGCGCCGTTTCACCTTGCGGGCGAGCCTGCGCCGCTCCGCGCGCCCCGGCAGGGCGCGCCCCGTGGTGGGTCTGGTGCCTGTCGGCAGCCGGGTGTCGGACCGGTGGCCTCCGGGCCGGCCTCGGTTACCCATGGGCGCCGTCCGGGTCCCGTACGTCCCCGAAGGCGTCGGTGGGCTCCAGCGAGGTCCAGCGGCCCAGTGGCCAGCCGATCCAGTCCACCCGCCCGATGACCTTGTCGACGGGCACCGTGCCGCCGCCGGGCTCACCCAAGTGGTCACGTGAGTCGCGGGAGTTGCTGCGGTGGTCGCCCATCACCCAGAGGGTTCCGGAGGGTACGACGATGTCGAACGGCGCGCTGGACGGCGCGTCGCCGAAGTACACGTACCGCTCGTCGATCGCCCGGCCGTTCACCTCGACCTTGCCCCCCTCGTCGCAGCAGACCACCCGGTCGCCCCCCACGCCCACCACGCGCTTCACGAAATCGGTCTCGGCGGGTTCGGCGAGACCGAGGGCCGCCGCCGCCCCGTGCACGAGCCCGATGAGGGGGCTCTCCCCCGCCGGCTCCTGGACGAAGGACCCGGTGCCGTCGAAGACGACCACATCACCGCGCTGCGGTTCGGTACCGAAACGGTACGCCAACTTGTTGACCAGCACCCGGTCCCCGACCTGGAGACCCGGCTCCATGGAACCGCTGGGGATCAGGAAGGGCTGCACGACAAAAGCACTGAACAGCAGGAGAGAGGCCGTGCCGAGCAGGCCAAGCACCGCGGTCCGGCGCCATGACAGGGCTCGCAGAAACTCCGGGAGTCCTGGCGTACGCACGGAGCGCGACCCCTCTTCCTGCCCTGTGGCGGGTGGGGAAGAAGGGTCGCGCTCAGAGTGCTGTGGTTCGGTGTCCATCGGGCTCAGAGCTTATCCGGCCGCCCGGTGGAACCATGCGCGAGTTCGAGCCTGCGCTCAGTTGTCGCGCTTCTCCTTGATCTTCGCGGCCTTACCGCGCAGCTCACGCAGGTAGTAGAGCTTCGCGCGGCGTACGTCACCACGGCTGACGAGCTCGATCTTCTCGAAGATCGGGCTGTGAACCGGGAAGGTGCGCTCGACGCCGACGGAGAAGGAGACCTTGCGGACCGTGAAGGTCTCGCGGACGCCTGAGCCCTGCCGGCGGATGACAACACCCTTGAACTGCTGGATACGGGAGCGGTTGCCCTCGATGACACGTACGTGGACGTTCACGGTGTCGCCGGGGCGGAACGCGGGGAGGTCGCTGCGCAGCGACGCCGCGTCGACGGTGTCGAGCAGGTGAGCCATGATGGTCTGCTTCCTCGCTGATGCCACAGGTCATCAACGGAATGTCGAAAGGAGAATTCGGAGCGCCGTTCGCGTCGGGTGGGCGTCGTTCCCCCTGTGGCAGGGGCGCGCACCGGACGTACGGCAGCGGCTTATTCTTCCACGGCCTCGGGCCTGCGCCAAAATCGGCCACCGGGCTCCGGGGCCCAGCCCATGATGGAGAGCGTCTCGCGGTCCTTCTTGTCGAAGGCCGCGGCGTCACAACGCTCAATCATGTCGGGCCTGTTGAGAGCCGTACGGCGGAAAGCCTCGTCCCTCCGCCACCGCGCGATCTTGCTGTGATGACCGCTGAGCAGAATGTCCGGAATAGCGCGCCCGCGCCATTCCGGGGGCTTCGTGTAGACCGGGCCTTCCAGCAGATCGGCCATCGCTCCGGGGGCGAAGGAGTCATCACGATGGGACTCGGCGTTGCCCAGGACGCCGGGCAGGAGCCGTGCGACGGCCTCGGTGATGACCAGTACGGCCGCCTCGCCGCCGGCCAGGACGTAGTCGCCGATGGACACCTCGTACACCGGCATCCGCGTCGCGTACTCGTCGACGACGCGGCGGTCGATGCCCTCGTACCGGGCCGGCGCGAAGATCAGCCAGGGACGCTCGGAGAGCTCGACGGCGAGCTCCTGGGTGAACGGGCGGCCGCTGGGGGTGGGAACGACCAGGACGGGGCCGTGGGCGCCCGCCTCGTAGCCGTCCGCGATCGCCTCGTCCAGGGCGTCGCCCCAGGGGCCGGTCTTCATGACCATGCCGGGACCCCCTCCGTAAGGAGTGTCGTCGACCGTGTTGTGCCGGTCGTACGTCCACTCCCGGAGGTCGCGCACGTGGACATCGAGGCGGCCACGCGCGCGTGCCTTGCCGACGAGGGACACGTTCAGCGGTTCGAGGTACTCGGGGAAGATCGTGATCACGTCGGCCCGCAGGGTGCTGGCGTGCGTCATGCCGACTCGCTCCGGCCCGCACCGTCGGGGCCACGGCCACCGCTACCGGGACGGTCGGTGTCGTCGGGGCCGTCGTCACCGGGGCTGCCGGCGCCGTCGGTGGGGGCGGCGACGACCGCGTTGTCGTCGATGAGGCCGGGCGGCGGGTCGATCACGGCCTTCTGCTCCACCAGATCGATCTCGCTCACGATCTCCTCGACGAAGGGGATCATGACCTCGGTGCCGTCGGGACGCTCCACGATGAACAGATCCTGCGACGGGAGGTGGGTGATCTCGGTGATCCGACCGACCTCCGTGCCGTCCGCCAGGACGACGTCCAGGTCCATGAGCTGGTGGTCGTAGTACTCGTCCGGGGCCTCCGGCATGTCCTGCGGGTCCACCTCGGCGATGAGCAGGGTGTTGCGCAGGGCCTCGGCGCCCGTACGGTCGCTCACCCCGGCGAAGCGCAGCAGCAGCCTGCCGCTGTGCACCCGGCCGGTCTCGATCGTCAGGGGGCCCGTGGAGGCCGGTTCCGTGGCCAGTACGGCTCCGGGGCCCAGCCGCAGCTCGGGCTCGTCCGTACGCACCTCGACGGTGACCTCGCCCTTGATGCCGTGGGCACGGCCGATCCGCGCGACTACCAACTGCACTTGCACACGCCCCTGTTCTCCAACTTCTGCGGCCTCTGCGGCTTCTGTGGCAACGCCGCGGCGGCGGAGCGACGCCGCGGCGTTGCGCGTCCGCGCCGCGAAGACGACAAAAACCGGGGAGGGCGATGGCCCTCCCCGGCCCGTGCCGGTTCACAACTGTGTCAGCGGACCTGATCCACGTCGACGAGGTCGACACGGATACCACGGCCGCCGATCGCGCCCACGACGGTGCGCAGAGCGCGTGCGGTGCGACCGTTACGGCCGATCACCTTACCGAGGTCGTCGGGATGGACCCGTACCTCGAGCACACGGCCTCGGCGCAGGGTGCGCGAGGCGACCTGCACATCGTCCGGGTTGTCGACGATGCCCTTCACGAGGTGCTCGAGAGCCTCCTCGAGCATGCTCAGGCCTCGGTCGGCTCAGCGGCGGGCGCCGAAGCAGCGGCGTCGGCGTCGTCCGCCTTCTTGTCCGCCTTCTTCGCCTTGGGGGTGATGGCATCACCCTTGGGCTCGTCGCCGTCCTTGGTGAGAGCCTCGAAGAGAGCGCGCTTGTCGGCCTTCGGCTCCGGCTGGAGCAGCGGCGCCGGCGCGGGCAGGCCCTTGTGCGCCTGCCAGTCGCCCGTGAGCTTGAGGATCGCGAGAACCGGCTCGGTCGGCTGGGCGCCGACGGACAGCCAGTAACGCGCGCGGTCCGAGTCGACCTCGATACGCGACGGGTTCTGCACCGGGTGGTACAGGCCGATCTCCTCGATCGCCCGGCCGTCACGGCGGGTGCGGGAGTCGGCGACGATGATGCGGTAGTGAGGCGAACGGATCTTGCCCAGACGCTTCAGCTTGATCTTGACTGCCACGGAAGTGGTCTCTCCTGGATCTTGACGTGGTTGGGCACATCGACATGCCGCGTGGGGTTGCGGTACTCGTGTGCCCGATGGACGCGTCAGCCGGAGGAGAGAGGGGTCCTGTGCGACTGTCGAGTACAGCTTGCCATTGTGCCACACGCCCCGGACGCGCCGCGCCCCGCCCGACCGGGGCGGCTCCTGACCGGGGCGGCTCCGGGGCCGGGCGGGCGACGGTGGTGCTCAGCTCGCAGCGGCGACCACTTCCGGAATGCGGAACGGCTTGCCACAGCCGCCGCAGACGATCGGGGCCTGGGCGAGGACCGACGGAACGACGCGCACGTTACGACCGCAGTCGCAGACCGCCTTCACGCGCACGCCTCCACCCGACGAGCCGTGCCGCGCGGCGGGGCCGCGGAAGCTGCGCTCGGTGTCGGACGTCGTCGCGACCGTGTGCGCCGCGAGGGCGCGCTGAAGCCGCTCGATGGTGGGGCGGTAGCGCCGTCTCGCCTCGGGGTTGAGTGAGACCAGCGAGAAGCCGCTGCTGGGATGCGGTTCGTCGGAATGATCCAGGCCCAACTCCTCGGCGATCGCGAGGAATCGGCGGTTGTGGTAGCGGCCTGCTCGGGAGGTGTCTCGGACACCCCGGGCGGCGGCGATGCCATGGACTGCTTCGTGAAGCAGTCGCTCGAAGGAGAGCTCGGCGCCGCAGGCGGACGACGATTCTCCGATCAGGGACTCTGGCGCGGCAAGATCGGGCAGCTCGGTGTGGTGCCGCTGAATCTCGGCCCACGCCTGCGCCAGCTCTGCGGCGAGAACAGGTGGTGTCGTGCTCACGTCGTGAACAACGAGCCGGGGCCCTCCCGGGTTCCATTCCGGGGCATCCCAAATATTTTGCACGTACCCGTCAGTTGCCCTTGATGCGTCCCGACGAGGGCGGGTGCGTAGATCTGTGGAGAAGCCTCGCTTCTCACCACAAGCCGGTACGTAGTGCTGGCTACGTCTGGACGCGTAGGAGAAATACGTACACCAGATCGAGCCCACACATGCCGACGACCGTTCGAACGGCCGCGCCGCCGCCGTCGCCGCCCGGACCTCTTCAGGAGGGAGGGCAGGACCACAAGCGGGCGGGACCACAAGAACGACATTATCGGGCGCGCCGCCGATCCCCGGCATCGGCCCCGGCCGGGACGGGCCGCGCGCAATCATCCGATACCGGCGCGGGTGGTGGGGAGTTGAGAGATCTCACCCCGTCGACCTCACTCTTTCGGCCCAATCCCCGCAGATGCCCGTCGAGGGCCCTCGTACGCCGCTCCGCCTTGCCCACGCGGACTCCACGCAGGTGCGGAGCGAGCGCGTTCGGGGCGCGGCCAGGGGCGATTCGGCTAAAGCTCGCACCGTAGGCGGACAACGTCCGGTGAGAGCGATTTTCGGTGCGCCGGGGCGCACGACCGGAGCACACAAGGATTGCCCGTGAACCACTGGACGCGGGCACGGATGCGCAGTTCCCTGGCATACGGGGGACGAAGACGCGCACGTACCGCGCACGTACACGGGGCTGTCAATCAGGGCACAAGGACCGCTCGGCCGGATTGGGGCGCTATCAATGACTCGTACGCTCGTCCAGCACCACCAGCAGCAGGTGAACGCGGCCTCGACAGCTCCTTCTACGGAGGCCGGCGGGCGCGCCCGCGACTGGGCCGAGATCCAGGAACGGATGCTGGTGCCCCTCTACGAGGCGGTGTACGAGCGCCTGGAGGTCGGCCCCGGTACCAGGCTGCTGGGCCTGGGCTGCGGCTCGGGGCTCGCACTGCTGATCGCGACCGCCAGGGGCGCCCAGGTCACCGGAGTGGACGCCGACCGGGAACGCGTCGCGCTGGCTCGCGAGCGGCTCGTCCCCGACGTGCGCCCGATGGCGCAGACGGCACCGTCGGGGGCCTCCGACGGCCGGGCGGGGGCACGGGTGCTGACAGGCGGCGCTACGGCCGTCGTGGAGGCGGAGCGCCCCGCCTACGACGTGATCACCGCGTTCCAGCCCATCGGTGTCGCCGCCGGCGATTCGGACGGGCTCGGGCCCGCGCTGGCCGAGGCGGTGCCGATGGCGGACCGCGGCACGCCCGTGGTACTCGCCGGCTGGGGGCCGCCGGAGCGCTGCGCGACGTCCACCGTCCTGCGGGTCGCGGGGCGGCTGACCGAGCGGCTGCGGAAGGGTGGTGGCTACCGTCCGCCCCTCAGGGACGATCTGGAGGACGTGGCGGCGCGGGCCGGGCTGAAGCCTGACGGTTCGGGGCGCGTGGCCTGCCCGTTCGGTTACGCGGGGATGGAGAGCGCGCTGCGGGGGCTGCTGTCGACCGGGGTGTTCGACGCGGCGGTGCGGGCGACGGACCAGTCGCAGGTGGAGAAGGAGATAACGGAGGCGCTGCACCCGCATGTCCGGCGCGACGGCACCGTATGGATGCCCAACGTCTTCCGCTACCTGATCGCACGTACGCCCTGACGACGACGGCAGTACGAAGGGCCGCCGGCCGCCCTTCGTACTGCCGCCCCTCTTACTACTGAGGGCGGCAGGACAGCGAAGCCCGGTGAGGGACACCTTGAGGGACCCTTGTCAGTATCCAGAATCCTGGTTACTGTCCCTTCTGTGACCGGCTTCGACGAACGCTTCCTGACCCGCAACGGCCTCGCCGCGCGGCAGCTCGCCGTCCTGCTGCTCAACCACGAGCCGGACACCCGCCTGCCCCGCGTTCGCGACTTCGCCGAAGAGTTGGGCGTCGGCAACGGCACGGTGCAGGCCGCTCTGCAACTCCTGGAGACGGCGGGCGCGATCCGTACGACCGCACGTGGCCACCTCGGCACGTTCCTGGTCCACTCCGACCGTTCGGTCCTCTGGCGACTCTCGGGGCTCGGCACACTTCTCGCGGCGATGCCGCTGCCTTACTCGCACCGGTACGAGGGCTTGGCCACCGGGCTGCGCGCCGCGTTCGAGCAGGCCGGGGCGCCGTTCGCGATCACGTTCATGCGCGGCGCCGGGGCCCGCGCCACCGCGCTGATCGAGGGCAAGGTCGACCTGGTGGTCCTCTCACGCTTCGCCGCCGACCGGCTGATCGAGGAGCGCCCCGTGGAACTCGTCGCGGACCTCGGGCCGGCGACGTACGTGGGGGCGCACGGGCTGCTGCTGCGGCACGGCGCGGCCCTGGAGACGGACGGGCTGCGCGTCGCCGTCGACCACGCGTCCGAGGACCAGCGCATACTCGCGGAGCGGGTCTTCGCCGGGCGCACGGACATCAGGTGGGTCGAGGCGTCGTACATGCAACTGCGCGATCTGTTCGCGCACGACCGTGTCGACGCCACCTTGTGGAACCTCGACGAGGTGCAGGACCGGCTCGGCGCCGGCGTGGACGTACTGCCACTGGGCGACGAGGTCACCCGTGATCTGGCGCTGCGCAACTCGAGCGCGGCGATCATCGGCAGGACCGAGGGGGCGAAGGCGCTCGGCGCCGTACGCGACTCGCTGGACCTGTCGGTCATCACCACCTGCCAGGCCGAAGTACTGCGAGGTGAGCGCGCCCCGTCGTACTGACCGCCCCGCGTGCCCGCCCCGACGGGGCGGGCACGCCCTCCCCGTCGAGAAAAAGACGAGGCCCAGCCTCTGCTCAAAATCCAAAATCCTGGTTACTGTCGTATCGAAGGGGACGAAGGGAACACCATGAACGATCAGCTCGCTCTACGCATCCAACTGTTCCGCGAGAGCGGCCAGGTCCGGCC
Source organism: Streptomyces sp. NBC_01506 (assembly GCF_045040295.1). NCBI lineage: Bacteria > Bacillati > Actinomycetota > Actinomycetes > Kitasatosporales > Streptomycetaceae > Streptomyces > Streptomyces sp. NBC_01506. Next base: position 2,444,464 of record NZ_CP109422.1, read on the forward strand.
CGAGATCGCCGCGTTCGTGACGGCCGAGCTGGACGCCCTGGGCGCCGAGGGGCGCACCGTCACCGAGGAGACCGCGGGCACGCTCACCAGTCACCTCATGATGGCTCTTACCAGGTTGCTCAACGGTGAGCCGATCGCGCAATTCCCCACCGACTCCGAGATCGTCGCCGAACTCGCCGGGCACCCTGACGCCGTGGCACGGGCCCGCGCCGTCTCCGTACGAGCGGCCTCCGAACTCGGCGCGCCCCTTCCCGAATCCGAGATCAACTTCCTCGGACTGCACCTCGCCCTGCTCGACCAGAACTCGCCCCCACGGCACGAGACATGAGAAGGAATCAGCCATGACGAAGATCCTCACCGGTGGCGTCGGCAAGGCCGAGGTCACGGAGACCGTCAAGAAGCTCGGCCTCGACGGCATCGAGATCACTGCCTCCAACGACATGGACGCCGCGATGAAGCTCCGCGGCGGCCAGGCCGACTACTTCCTCGGCACCTGCCACACCGGCGCCGGCGCCTCCCTCGGCGTACTCGTCGGGCTGCTCGGCCAACCCGCCTGCCATACCTTCGGCCGCTCCGTTCCCACGGAGGACGAGGTGAACGCCCTGCTGGCGGAGGGCAAGAAGGTCTTCGGCTTCGCCATCGACCAGATCGACGTGATCGCCCCGCTCATGGCCCGCGCCATCGCCGCGCGCGGCTGACGGCCCCGTACGAACCCGGAAGGGCTCGACAGACCTCGTAAGACCCCGTGCCGGGCCAAGCCCCGCCGGGCACTGAGGAGTGAATCCCGTGAACAGCGTCCTCGCAGCGAGTTCGACCAATCTCGAACTCTCGCTGGCACAGCAACTGACCGTGATAGCGCTGTGTGCGCTGACCGCGTTCATCTCTCATATGGCACTGGCCGTCTTCAACGACGGCGTGCGCCCCTTCATGCTCGACTTCATCCAGGGGCGGTCCACGCGCAGCGCCACCACCGCCGTGTCCTTCGGTCTCTCGGCCGGCTTCATCTTCGGACTGGGCGCCCCGATGGCGCTGTCCACCGGCGTGCTCAACCCGTGGCTGGTCTTCCTGCCCACCGACATCCTCGGCATCCTGTCGCCCAAGAAGTGGATCGCGCCGCTGCTCGGCGGTGCGTGGGGCGCCGTGGTGGTGTTCGGTCTCAACGGGGCCAACAGCCTCGCGCACGACCTGCCCGTCGACTTCCTGACCGCGCTCCAGCAGATGTCCACGCCGATCCTGTTCCTGTTCACGCTCTTTCCGGTGCTGGCCATCACCAAGCAGTTCGGGCGGCTACGGGGCGGCATCGCGGCGGTCGTCGAGCTGGCGCTCGTCGTGATGACGATGAAGGTCTGGCCCGACATCTTCCCCGGCTCCATCGCCATGGCCGTAGGAGTCCTGACGCTCATCGGCTTCGCCGTCAACAAGGACCTGGCGCAGCGGAGGTCGGCCCGTGCCGAGGCGGCGAAGGCGGTGGCGGCCGGCGACGTGCCCCCGGAGGTGAAGAACGGGGCGGCGGACGACGCGGAAGACCCGATGGCCTCCCTCTTCAGCGCGAGCGCGCTGCGGCTGCGCCGCCACCTGCCCCTCTTCATGCTGCTCGGGGCGGGCGTCTGTGTGCTGGCCCAGTCGCATGTGTTCGGCGGCGGTGAGGCCACGAGCTTCCTGATCGCCAAGGGCGACTACGCGGAGGCCGCCCAGGTGGACTTCTACCGGGCCTTCGGCTTCGTACCGCTGATCGCGACGACCGCGCTCGCCTCCGGCGCGTACGGCATCGCGGGCTTCACCTTCGTCTACCCCATCGGCTACCTCCTGCCGAACCCGTTCCTCGCCGCCGTCGTCGGCGCCGCCGTCTTCGCCCTCGAGGTGCTGGCGCTCTCCGCCATCGGCAAGGTCCTCGGGAAGCTGCCGAGCGTGCGTGACTCCTCCGAGCATCTGCGGAGCGCGATCGGCGACGCGTTGGGACTCGCGATCCTCTTCGGTTCGCTGATGGCCGCCAACGTCATGGGAGGGGGCCTCGGCATCCTCATAGTCGGCGGGCTCTACCTGCTCAACGAGTCGATGGGCCGCCCCGTGGTACGGATGGCGGCGGCGCCCGCCGCGGTCATCGTCGGCGGCGTGCTGCTGAACATCCTTTACTGGCTGGACCTGTTCACACCGATCAAGGGATAGGGGGGCGCCCCGAGACCCACCGCGGCGAACACGCACCACAGCAGGAAGGCCCCCGCACCATGCATCAGCACTCCGACGATGCCCGTCATCCACGCCACCCGCTCCACTCGCTCCACCCGCACCATCTGCGCACCGTCACCGGCCCGTTGCCGGCCTCCGCCGTACGCGGCCCCGTCCTCGCCCATGAGCACCTGGTTCTCGATCTCGACCGCGCCGGGGAGGGCGCGGCGGTACTCCACGCGGATCAGCACGGGCCCGCAGTCACCACGGAACTGGCGCACCTGCGCGAGGAGTACGGCCTCGGTCTGGTCGTCGAGCTGACCTGCCGCGGCATGGGCCGCTGTCCCGGGGCCCTGGCCCGGATCTCCGAGGAGTCCGGGGTGCCGGTGGTGGCCGCCACGGGCTGGTACTACGAGCCGTTCCACCCGACTGAGCTCGACGGGGCGAGCGTCGAGGAGCTGACCGCGACCCTCGTGCGGGAGATCGAGGACGGCTTCGGCGACACCGGGATCCGGCCCGGCGTAGTCGGCGAGATCGGCAGCCACGGTGATGTGCCGAGCGAGCCCGAGACGCGGGCGCTGCTGGCCTCGGCGCACGCTGCCGTCGCCACCGGCCTGTCGGTCGCCACCCACGCCCAGCTCGGCCGCGGCGGTCTCGCACAGCTCGAACTGCTCGCCGGTGCCGGCCTCCCGCCGCACCGGATCTCGGTGGGCCACCAGGACCTTCTCGACGCCCCGACGGTGCACCGTGCGCTGGCCGCGAGCGGCGCGTACGTCGCCTTCGACACTGTCGGCAAGGAGAACTACCAGAGCGACACCACGCGGCTGCGCCTCCTGCTCGCGCTCGTGGAGGCGGGCCATGCCGACCGTGTCCTGCTCAGCTCCGACATCTCCCGGCACGCCTATCTGCGGTCGGAGGGCGGCCAGGGATACGGGCATCTCTTCCGTTCCTTCCTGCCCCGGGTACGCGCGGCCGGCGTGGACGAGGACCTGATCGACTTGATGACACGGCGCAATCCACTGCGGTTCCTGACCGGCGCGGACACGAAGGAGAGCTGAGATGTCGGTACAACTGCCGCGGACCTTCCCCCTGGCGACGATCCCGCTGGACGACGCGGTCCGGATGCAGTTCCGGCTGCTGGAGTGCACGGCCGCGCGTTTCGAGGGTCAGCAGCTCTTCGAGGCGGACGCGGGTGTGGTGCCGGACCTGGGCCGGCCCCGTACCACCGCGCGGGTCGAGTCGGTGCTGGCCGACTTCTTCGGCGCCGAGGACGCCGCGCTGGTGCAGGGCGCGGGCACGGGCGCCATCCGGGCCGCGCTTCAGGGCGCCGTGGGGCCCGGTGACCCGCTGCTGATCCACCGGGCGCCGGTCTACCGCACGACCGCGGTGACGCTGCGCGGGCTCGGAGTGCGCCCCGTCGAGGCGGACTTCAACGATGACGCGGCGCTCCGCCGGGCCCTGGACTCGGGTGAGTTCAGGTGGGCGTACGTCCAGCACAGCCGCCAGCGGCTCGCCGACTCGTACGACCCGGGAGCCGTACTCGCGGCCTGCCGCGCCGCGGGGGTGCGCACGATCGTGGACGACAACTACGCGGTACTGCGCGCCCCGTCGTGCGGCGTGGAGCTGGGCGCCGACGCCTCGTGCTTCTCACTGTTCAAACTGCACGGGCCCGAGGGGGTGGGCGCCGTCGTCGGGGCAGCGGACCTCGTGGAGCGTGTGCGCGCCGACAACTACTCGGGCGGCGGCCAGGTGCAGGGCCACCAGGCGCTCGACGCGCTGCGCGCCCTCATCCACGTCCCCGTGATGTGGGCCGTCCAGTCGCGGGTCGGCGCGGAGATCGCCGAACGGCTCGCCGCAGGCGAGGTGCCCGGTGTGGCGGAGGTGCGGATCGCCAACACGCAGGACCGCTGTCTGCTCGTACGCCTGGACCGCCCCGTCGCGCGTGAACTGCCCGCCGTGGCCGCGCGATACGGTGCCGCGCCGTACCCCGTAGGCTCCAACTCCCGCTACGAGATCGCCCCGCTCGTCTACCGGATGTCCAGCTCGTCCCTCGAAGACGCTCCGGAACTCGCCGACCGGACGGTGCGGATCAACCCCATGCGGGCCGGCGCCGATCTGGTGATCGAGATCCTCCGCCGTTCGCTGCACGACCTGAAGGACTGAACGTGTTCCTGGACGCTGTCCTGGCCCGCAACCCCGCGCTCGTCGACGTGGCGGTCTCGCTGCACCGCTCCGGCGCCGTCCCGCCCGACACGTACGTGATCGACGCCGACACCGTGGAGGCCAATGCCGCGCTGCTGGCCGGTGAGGCCGAACGGCTCGGCCTCTCGCTCTGGTTCGTGGTCAAGCAGATCGGCCGCAATCCGGCGCTGATCCGGGCGATCGCCCGGCACATCCCCCGTTTCGCGGCGATCGATCCGTACGAGGCGCGGCTGCTGCACGAGGCGGGGGCGCGGGCCGGCAACCTCGGCCACCTTGTACAGATCCCGCCCCGTCAACTGCCCGAGATGCTGGGCTGGCGGCCAGAGACGGTGACCGTCTTCGACCTCGCCAACGCCCGCGCCGTCTCGGACGCCGCCCGGCGACTCGGCTTCGTCCAGGACGTTCTCGTGCGGCTCGAGGGCACCGACAAGGTCTATCCGGGGCAGGAGGGCGGCGTGCCGTTCGCCGGTCTCGACGACTTCGCCGCCGTGGCGGAGGCGCTGCCGGGTATCAGGATCGCGGGGGTCACCGCCTTCCCCTGCGTCCTGTGCGATCCGTCGACCGGTGCGCCGACCGCTACACAGAACTTCCAACTCGCGATCAAGGCGCGCGAGTTGCTGGCCGCGCGGGGGCACCACGGGCTGAAACTCAGCGCTCCCAGTGCCACCTCCATGGCTTCCCTGCCCCTCCTCGCCGAGCTGGGCGCCACGCACGGCGAGCCGGGGCACGCCCTCACCGGGACGACCCCGCTGCACGCGGTCGACCACCAGCAGCCCGAACGACCCGCCTACGTGTACGTCAGCGAGGTCGCCCACACCCTCGCCGACGGACGGCCCGCGATCCACGGCGGCGGCTTCTACCCGCGCGCGCACATCCGCGACGCCCTGCTGCCGCGCACCGGACAGCGCCTGCCCGTACAGGACGCGCCCCCGGAGAACATCGACTACTACCGGCTGCTCCAACTGCCCACCCACGCCGCGGACGTTCAGGTCGGGGACACCGCCGTGCTCGCCTTCCGCACCCAGATCTTCGTCACCCGCTCGACCGTCGCGGTCGTCGCCGGGCTCTCCACCGGAGAACCGCGGCTGACCGGCCTGTACGACGCTCAGGGCCGGGCCCGGTAAGGAGCCGGCACCATGAGCACGACCGTGATCGTCGTCATCGACGGATTCGGCATCGGCGCGATGCCGGACGCGGGGTCACTGCGGCCCGGCGATCTCACCGCCGACACCTGCGGGCATGTCCTCGACCACTGCCGCGCTTCGCTGGGCCGGCCGCTCCAACTGCCCGCACTCGGGGCGCTGGGACTCGGCCTCGTCCATCCGCACCCGGATCTCGCCCGGCGGACCGACCGCCCCGTCGCCGCGGGCCGGGCCGCCCTCGGCTACCCCGGGGCCGATACGTTCGCCGGGCATCAGACCATGATGGGCGCGGACTTCAGCCGGGTCACGGTGGCCCCGCTCGCCGGGCATCTGGACGAGGTGAGCGACGCGTTGAAGTCGGCGGGGCACCGTGTCGAGCCCCTGACGGGGCAGCCACTCCTGCTCGTCGACGGCGCCGTCCTGGTCCACGACAACCTGGAGGCCGATCCCGGCATCAACTGGAACGCCTCCGGGCGTCTGGACGACCTGTCCTTCGACCGCATCCTCGCCATCGCCCGTACGGTGCGGGCCGTCGCGCCGGTCGCCCGCGTGATCGCCGTGGGAGGCCACGCGGACGGGGCGCTCACCACGTACGTACGGGGCGGTGACGGTGGCGCCGTGGGCCTGGACACCCCGGCCACCGGCTTCTACCGCAACGGCGGCCTCCAGGTGCGGCATCTGGGCGTGGATCTCGACCACACCCGGCAACTGCCCGACGTCGCCGCCCGCGCCGGTGTCCCGGTCACCCTCGTCGGCAAGGCGGCGGACATCCTGGCGTGCGAAGCCGCCGTACGGCGCCCCGCCGTCGCGACGGGGGAGGTCCTGGAGCACACACTGGCGGCGGTACGGGGCGGGCGGGGCGGCCTCGTCGTCGCGAACGTCCAGGAGAGCGACCTCGCGGGCCACCAGCAGGACACGGGGCGCTACGGGAGCGTTCTGGAGCAGGTCGACGTAGGGCTGGGCGAGCTGACGGGGCTGCTCACCGCGCCGGGCGACCGTCTGATCGTCACGGCCGACCACGGGAACGATCCGACGATCGGCCACGCGTACCACACCCGCGAGTACGTCCCCGTCCTGATCCATCGCCCGGACGCCGCGGGGATCGAACTCCTCCCGGACGCCGCCACCCTGGCGGACGTGGGGGCGACGGCCGCGACGGCCCTGGGCCTGAACGCGGGCGCCCTCACGACGGGAGCGACGCTGCTCGGCCGCCCGTCCGACCGCCCGTCCGGCCGGGCGCGGTAGCCGCGGCGGACACGGCGGCGGCGCGGGGCCACCACACAGGTGGTCCCGCGCCGCCGGTCACACACGGCCCCGAGGGGCGTCAGCCCATGAACTTCTTGAACTCGTCGGGCAGTTCGAAGTTCTTGTCCGCCTCGGCCGCCGGCAGGCCGAACGCCCCGCCCGACTGCGCCGCCTCCTCGCGCCGTACCGCCGCGGCCTGCTCCTCGGCCTTGCGCTTCATCGGGTTGCCGGAGCGACGCTTCCCCTTGGCCTGCTTCTGCTGCTTCTTCTGCCTGCCGGGCCCGCCGCCGGAGCCCGGAGCGCCCGGCATTCCGGGCATCCCGCCGCCCTGCGCCATCTTCGACATCATCTTGCGGGCCTCGAAGAACCGCTCCACCAGACTCTTCACGGCGCTGACCTCGACGCCCGAACCCTTGGCGATGCGCGCCCGGCGTGAGCCGTTGATGATGGTCGGCTCGTGCCGCTCGCCCGGCGTCATGGACTTGATGATCGCGGCGGTACGGTCGACGTCCCGCTCGTCGATGTTGCTGATCTGGTCCTTCATCTGCGCCATGCCGGGCAGCATCCCGAGCAGCTTCGAGATGGAGCCCATCTTCCGGACCTGTTCCATCTGCGCCAGGAAGTCGTCGAGCGTGAACTCCTTGGGCCCCTTCGCCAGCTTCTGGGCCATCTTCTCGGCCTCGGCCTGGCTGAAGGTCTGCTCGGCCTTCTCGATGAGGCTGAGCATGTCGCCCATGTCGAGGATGCGGGACGCCATGCGGTCCGGGTGGAACGCGTCGAACTCGTCCAGCTTCTCGCCGTTGGAGGCGAACATGATCTGCTTGCCGGTGACGTGCGCGATGGACAGCGCGGCACCGCCACGGGCGTCGCCGTCGAGCTTGGACAGCACGACGCCGTCGAAGCCGACACCGTCGCGGAACGCCTCCGCGGTGTTGACCGCGTCCTGGCCGATCATCGCGTCGACGACGAACAGGACCTCGTCGGGGTTGACGGCGTCGCGGATGTCCGCGGCCTGCCGCATCAGCTCCTCGTCGATACCGAGACGGCCGGCGGTGTCGACGATGACGACGTCGTGGACCCTGTCCTTGGCGTACTTGATCGAGTCCTCGGCTACCTTGACCGGGTCTCCGACGCCGTTGCCGGGCTCGGGGGCGTACACCGAGACGCCCGCGCGTTCGGCGACGACGGCGAGCTGGTTGACGGCGTTGGGGCGCTGGAGGTCACAGGCGACCAGCAGCGGGGAGTGCCCCTGTCCCTTGAGCCAGAGGCCCAGCTTGCCCGCGAGGGTCGTCTTGCCCGCGCCCTGGAGGCCGGCGAGCATGATCACGGTGGGCGGCTGCTTGGCGAAGCGCAGGCGCCGCGTCTCGCCGCCGAGGATGCCTACAAGCTCCTCATTGACGATCTTGATGATCTGCTGGCTGGGATTGAGCGCCCGCGAGACCTCCTCACCGCGCGACCGCTCCTTGACCTTCGCGGTGAAGTCGCGGACCACGGGGAGCGCGACGTCCGCCTCGAGGAGCGCGATGCGGATCTCGCGGGCGGTGGCGTCGATGTCCGCCTCGGACAGCCGCCCCTTGCCGCGGAGGGTTTTGAAAGTCGCTGAGAGGCGATCGGAGAGGGTATCGAACACGGCGCTCGTAGGTCCTCAGGGGTCGGGGGCAGAGTGGATTGCTCTCCAGGGTATCCGGCCGGGCGAACACGGCGGGCCCTGCCCGGTGGGATCGCCTGTACGGGGCCTTCCGACGCGGCGTCGTCCCGCCCCGTACGGTGCCGGGCCGCGCCCCCCTGGGTCACCCGCGCAGGGCCTCCTCCACCACCTTCGCGACGGTTGTCGCCTCCCCCTCCGTCAGGAGGGCCCCGTCGGGGCGGGTGACGTACACGGTGTCCACCACGTTCGCGCCCAGCGTGGACACGTGCGCGCTGCGCACCCGTACCGCCGCCTCCTCCAGCGCCCGCCCGATCCGGTGCAGCAGACCGGGGGCGTCCTGCGCGCGTACTTCTATGACGGTGGCGAGCTCCGAGCTGCCCGGCACCACCGTCACACGGGGCGGCGGTGCCTGTGTGCCGCGACGTCGCGGATAGGCGGCCTCGCGCTCCGCGAGCCGGGACCGGATGTCGAGGGAGCCGTCCAGGGCCCGTACGAGATCGGCGCGCAGCCGCGTGGCCTGGGGCAGGGAGCCGTACGCCGCGGCGACCCGCCAGCTCAGCAGCAGGACGTCGGATGCCTCGCCGAGCGCCGTGGGCAGTTCGACGGTGCGCAGATCGGCCGCCCGCACGGTGAGCCGGTGCAGCGCGAGGACCCCGGCCGCGGCCGGCAGGACGCCGGGGCGGTCGGGGAGGGCGATGAGCAGTTCGACGCCGACCGGCTCCGGTTCGTCGTCCTCCTGAGGAGGCTCGGGCTGGGCGTGCAGGGACAGGACGGGGCCGCCGGTGCGCAGTGCCTCGACGGCGAGGCGTTCTTGTTCCGCGCTGGTCACCACGGGGCGCGGGGCGGCGGGCGCCTTGCCCGCGAGGGCGGCGGCGACACGGCCGACGAGGTCCGTGACGAGTGACCCGCGCCAGGTGGACCAGGCGGCGGGCCCGGTGGCGAGCGCGTCGGCCTCGGTGAGCGCGTGGAGCAGTTCGAGGGTGGACAGCGAATCGACCTTCTCGGCGACGGCGCCGACGGTCGCCGGGTCGTCCAGGTCGCGGCGGGTGGCCGTCTCGACGAGCAGCAGATGGTGGCGTACGAGCGTGGCGACGACCTCCGCGTCGGCACGGTCGAAGCCGATCCGCAGGGCGACGGCGCGCGCGACGGGCTCACCGGCAACGGAGTGATCGCCCGGCAGTCCCTTGCCGATGTCGTGAAGCAGTGCCGCGACGAGGAGCAGGTCGGGTCGGCTCACGCGCCGGGTCAGCGCGGACGCCTCGACCGCCGTCTCGACGAGGTGGCGGTCCACCGTCCAGGTGTGTACGGCGTTGCGCTGGGGCCGGCAGCGGACGCGCTCCCACTCGGGGATGAGGCGGGTGATGAGCCCTTCGGCCTCGAACGCCTCCCAGACTGCGACGGTCGGCTCCCCGGCGCCGAGCAGCGTGACGAACTCCTCGCGCGCCTCGGCGGGCCACGGCACGGGCAGCGGGCGCGCGGCGGCGAGCCGCCGGACGACGTAGGGCGAGATCGGCAGCCCGGACTGGGCGGCGGCGGCAGCGGCGCGCAGGGGCAGCGCGGCATCGCGTTCGACGCGCGCCGTCCTGGCGAGCACGGCCTCGCCGTCCTGCTCCACGACGCCTTCGGCGAGCGGCGTCCGCTCCGGGGCGGGCCTGCTGCCGCCGAGGAGGGCGCGCAGACGGGGGCGGGCGGCGCGGGAGCGCAGGACGCGGTTGACCTCGCGCCAGGTGACGTCGGAGGCGTACGACACGGTGCGCGCCGCTTCGTAGACCTGTCGCAGGAGTTCGTCGGCGTCGTCGGCGCCGAGGTCCGCGGCGACGCCGTCCTGCTCCTGGAGGGCGAGCCGGTCGGTGGCGCGACCGGTCGTCAGGTGCAGGGCGTCGCGCACGTCGAGGAGCGCGCGGCGGGCGGCGGCAAGACCCTCGCGGGGGGCGTCGGCGAGCCAGGACGCGGCGACGGCGCGCAGCGCGGTGGCGTCCCTCAGCCCGCCCCGTGCCTCCTTGAGGTCGGGTTCGAGGAGGAACTGGAGCTCACCCTGGCGCTCCGCGCGTTCGCGGCAGAGCTCGTCGAGTTCGGGAAGGCGCTTGGGCGCCTGGTTGCGCCAGTCGGCGAGTACGGCGGTGCGCAGCGCGGCGGTGGGCGCCAGGTCGCCGACGACATGACGGGCGTCGAGGAGCCCGAGTTGGACCTTCAGGTCCTGGCCGGCGGTCTTGCGGGCCTCGGTGGTCGTCCGTACGGAGTGGTCGAGGGCGAGCCCGAGGTCCCATACGGGGTACCAGACGCGGTCGGCGAGCGCGGCGATCGCCGCGGCGTCGGAGCTGCCGTCGTGCAGGAGGAGCAGGTCGAGGTCGCTGCGGGGGGACAGTTCGCCGCGTCCGTACCCGCCGACGGCGACGAGGGCCGCGCCCTGGACGCCCGCCTCGCGGGCCGCGGCGGTGAACAGCGCGTGGAGCCAGTCGTCCGTGAGGCGTGCCAGGGCGGCCCGGCGCGGCGGGCCGGGCCGTGTCTTCTCGTGGAGCAGGCGCAGCCGGGCCGCCGCGTAGCCGCTGGGTCCCGAGTCCGGTTGTCCGGTCGTCTGTTCAGGAGTGGTCACCCGGCAGGTCCCGTCTTTCGGCGGGCGTCTCGCGTGCGGGACGCCCGGTTTCGCTGCGCGTCCGGTCTCCGAGCGCGCTCGGTGTCTCAACTCGCGCGACGTTGTCACGAGTTGGCCGCCGGCTCGCGCCCCGTCCCCGGAACGCGAGCGGCGCCGGGCGCACCCTTTGACGGAGTGCGCCCGGCGCCAGAGCGTGCCCGCTCACCGAGCACGCGCTGGCATCGGACCGTGTCCGGTGTCAGAGGGCGTCCGGACCGCGTTCCCCCGTACGCACCCGTACCGCCGTGTCCACCGGCACGCTCCACACCTTGCCGTCGCCGATCTTGCCCGTCCGGGCGGCCTTCACGACGACCTCGATGAGCTGCTCGGCGTCGCCGTCCTCGACAAGCACCTCGATGCGGATCTTCGGTACGAGGTCGACCGTGTACTCCGCACCCCGGTAGACCTCGGTGTGGCCGCGCTGCCGGCCGTATCCGCTTGCTTCCGTGACCGTCAGGCCCTGGACACCGAAAGCCTGGAGGGCCTCCTTGATCTCGTCCAGTCGGTGTGGCTTGACGACTGCGGTGATGAGCTTCATACGTCCACCTTCTTGTTCTGCGCCGCAGCGGCGAGGTTCTTGTCCGGAGCGGTCACACTGCTTCGGCCCGAGGGTGAGCCTCCCACCGCGCTGAAGTCGTAGGCGGACTCGGCGTGGAACGCCATGTCCACACCGCTCGTCTCGTCGTCCTCGGAGGCCCGGAAGCCGATGGTGACGTCAACGATCTTCGCCAGGATCCAGGAGACCACGAACGAGTACGCCATCACCGAGAAGGCGCCGACCGCCTGCTTGCCGAGCTGCGAGACGCCGCCGATGCCGTCGATGGCCAGGACGCCGACGAGCAGGGTGCCGATGACGCCGCCGACGAGGTGGACGCCGACCACGTCGAGCGAGTCGTCGTAGCCCAGCTTGTACTTGAGGCTGACGGCCCAGGAACAGGCCGCTCCGGCGACGACGCCGATGAGCAGCGCGCCGAACGGGTTGACGTGCGCCCCGGACGGGGTGATCGCCACCAGACCGGCGATGGCTCCTGAGGCCGCGCCGAGCGTGGTGAACGCGCCGTGCCTGATGCGCTCGTAGATGAGCCAGCCGAGCATGGCCGCGCCGGTGGCGATCTGCGTGTTGAAGGCCATGATCGCGGCCGTGCCGTTGGCGGCGAGGGCGGAGCCGGCGTTGAAGCCGAACCAGCCGAACCACAGCAGCGCGGCGCCGAGAACCACCAGCGGCAGGCTGTGCGGCCGCATCGGGTCCTTCTTGAACCCGATGCGCTTGCCGACGACAAGGACCGCGGCGAGTGCTCCGATACCGGCGTTGATATGGACCGCCGTACCACCGGCGAAGTCGATCACTTCCAGCTTGAAGAGCCAGCCGTCCGCCTGCCATACCCAGTGCGCGACCGGGAAGTAGACGACGGTGACCCACAGGGCGATGAACAGGGCCCAGGCGCTGAACTTGACGCGGTCGGCGAGTGCGCCGCTCATCAGCGCCGGAGTCAGTACGGCGAACATCAGTTGGAACAGGGCGAAGGCGTAGACGGGGATTCCCTCGTCGCCGCCCGTGAGCGTCTCGGCGGTGATGCCCTTCAGACCGATGTGGTCGAAGTTGCCGAGCAGTCCTCCGCCGATGTCGTCACCGAAGGTGAGCGAGTACCCGTAGAGCACCCACAGCACGCTGACGATGCCGAGCGAGATGAAGGACATCATGAGCATGTTCAGGGCGCTCTTCACCCGGACCATGCCGCCGTAGAAGAAGGCCAGGCCGGGCGTCATCAACATGACGAGCGCGGCACTGATCAATACGAATGCGGTATCTGCGCCATTCAAGGCCGGCGTCTCCTCGTGGGTGGGAAATACGGCCCGTGCGGATGCTCTTACTTCTGTGGGCCGACTAGTGGTGAGGAGATTGACGTGGGGTGATTTCGGTCGATGCCGCCCGATGTTTCACGCCAGTGACGAAGTGGTCCGGGGTGTTACGCCTGGATGAACTGCCGTGTCGCGAGGTGCGGTGATGGCAGAATCCGGCCGCGGCGCTCACCCTGATGACCTGGCGTGGGGAAGCCGTGTCGGTTGTACGGGGCGAGGGCCGCGGCCGGAGGCTCACAGGCGCGCGGGGCGGACAAGGCTCCACAGGGACGCCGGGGTGCCACGAGGCGTTCCAGCGGCCGCTCAGACAGCTTCCGCGGCCTCCGGAAGCTCCTCGGTGAGTTGCTCGGTGAGCTGGTTGATCTCGGAGACGTCCCCGAAGTCCCTGGTGGCCGTGGTCACCGTCTTGCGCAGCCGCGTGTTGACACGCTCGGAGCGCACCTTCTTGGCGATGGCCACCGCCTCCTTGATCAGCGGAGTGGACCGCTCGGGCTCCCTCTTCAGGAGATGGACGGTGGCCATCCCGACCAGGTTCAGCGCGTACGAACGCTGGTGCTCCTCGTCCTTCTCGAAAAGCTCGACGGCGCGCTCCATGACGGGCTCGGCGAGCGAGGCGTACGTCGGGCTGCGCCCGGCCACGTAGGCAAGGTCTCGGTAGGAGTGCGCGTTCTCACCGTTGAGCTCCGCCTCGGAGAAGAACCGGATCCAGTCGGGCTCGGGCTCGCCGTCGTCCCCCGCGTCGGCGAAGGTGTTCTCCGCCATCCGTACCGCGCGCTTGCACTTGCCGGGCTGGCCCATGTTGGCGTACGCCCGCGCCTCCATCGCGTACAGCATCGACTGCGTACGGGCCGTGGCGCAGTCCCTGCTGCCGTACTGGGCGAGGTGGATGAGCTCCAAGGCGTCGTCGGGGCGGCCGACATGGATCATCTGGCGGCTCATGGACGAGAGGATGTACGACCCGAGGGCCTTGTCCCCCGCCTCCTTGGCGGCGTGCAGGGCCAGGACGAAGTACTTCTGGGCGTTGGGCTGGAGGCCCACGTCGTAGCTCATCCAGCCGGCCAGCTCGGACAGTTCGGCCGCGCACCTGAACAGCCGCCGCGCGGTGACATCGGACTGCGACTCCTGGAGCAGGTCCGTCACCTCGTGGAGCTGGCCCACGACCGCCTTGCGGCGCAGACCGCCGCCGCACTGCGCGTCCCACTGACGGAACATCACCGTGGTGGACTCGAGGAGGTCCAGCTCCGGCGTGGAGATCCGGGAGGGGCGACGTGGCGTGCCCGCGCCGTCCTGGTCGGCCGGCGAGGTGGGCACCAGCCAGCGCTGCATCGGTTCGACGAGGGCGGGTCCGGCGGCGATCGCGAGCGACGTCCCAAGGAAGCCACGTCGGGCCAGCATCAGGTCGCTGCGGGAGAACTCGCTGATCAGGGAGACGGTTTGGGGGCCTGCCCAGGGCAGGTCGACGCCGGAGACCGACGGTGACTGGTGCGCGGAGCGCAGTCCGAGATTCTCGACCGCGACGACGGTGCCGAAACGCTCCGAGAACAGCTCGGAGAGAATGCGCGGGATGGGCTCTCGCGGCTGTTCGCCGTCGAGCCAGCGGCGTACCCGCGACGTGTCCGTGCTGATGTGGTGGGCGCCCATCTGGCGGGCTCTGCGGTTCACTTGGCGCGCGAGTTCACCCTTGGACCAGCCGCTGCGCCGGAACCACGAACTCAACTGTTCGTTCGGGCGCTTGCCGGTAGCCGTACCGTCTGCGCCGCTGCCGCCCACTGGAACGCCCCCATTCGCTGAAGCCATGTCGCGCGAACTTCTACCAGAATGCCGTCACTTACGGTCGTCTGTCCGGAGATCGCGCTTCTTCGAACAGAAAACCGAGTTGCCCGCGGCATAACCACGAACGTGTGACTTCCCACCGTTCGCGTACTCAAAGTAATCCTACGATCACCCCTCCGGCGAGGGGCATTACGGAAACGCCACCATTCGCCACCCCTTCGAATGAACTCGCCTGCGGCCAGGCGCGATTCACTTGACGGGCAACGATCAGAAACGGGTGGAGCGTCGCACGCGGGGGCGCGCGTGCTCGAACGCACCACCCCGGGTGTCATCTCGCGCCGCCGGAAAGCGTGGGAAGCACGCGAAGAGGACATGAAGCCGACGGAGGGTCACAGGAAAACTCCGCATCGTAACTACCGACGAGTTCGACCCGTTGGAGGGAACATGGGCTTCACGATCGGCGGAATCCGGGAGATGCGGTCCGGTTCGCGGCGCCGCGGCCGCAGCACCGAATGCACGACGGTGGCCGAGTACACCGGGCTCTGGGGCTGGGACGTCGTCCCCGGTGCACGGGCCGCGGCGGGCCGCTGCTCCTGCGGCGCCGCCGGGTGCCGCGCACCGGGCGCCCATCCGCTGGACGCCGCGCTGGAGGTCCCCGCGGGCGCCACGCTGGACGATGCCGCCAAGGCGTGGTCGCAGACCCCGGGAGCGGCCGTACTGCTGCCCGTGGGGCGCACTTTCGACATCATCGACGTCGCCGAACCGGCGGGCTGCCGCGCCGTGGTCAGACTGGAGCGGATGGGGCTGCCGCTGGGCCCCGTCGCCGCCACGCCGACGGGGCGGGCGTACTTCTTCGTCGCGCCGGGCGCCGCCGCCGAACTGCCCAGCCTGCTCTACCGGATGGGCTGGGACGACGCGGGTCTCGATCTGCGCTGTCTGGGCGCGGGCGACCATGTCACGGCCCCGCCGTCCGACCTCGGCGGCCTCGGGCCCGTCCGCTGGCTCCGGCCGCCGGCCCTGGACACGGCGGCGGACCCGCCGCAGGCGCGACTGCTGCTCGGCACGCTGGCCTACGTCTGCCACCGCTCGCCCGTCTGCGACTGAGCCCCGGCCGCCCGACCGCGGCGACGTCGCAGGCCGCGCCACCTCACCTCCGTACGAAGGGCCCCACCGCGTGCGCACCCCGCGGAAGGGCCCTTTCCTCGTACGTCGCCCGCGTACGGCGCCTCGCGCGGCGTCCCTTCGGCGCATGGCTACGGCGCCTCCGTACGGTGCCTGTCAGCCGTCGATCAGTGCGTCGACGAACGCCTCCGGCTCGAACGGCGCCAGGTCGTCCGCGCCCTCGCCGAGCCCGATCAGCTTGACCGGCACGCCCAGCTCTCGCTGGACCGCGATGACGATGCCGCCCTTGGCGGTGCCGTCCAGCTTGGTCAGCACGATGCCGGTGATGTCCACGACCTCCGCGAACACCCGCGCCTGCACAAGGCCGTTCTGCCCCGTCGTCGCGTCCAGGACCAGCAGCACCTCGTCCAGCGGACCGTGCTTCTCCACCACGCGCTTGACCTTGCCGAGCTCGTCCATCAGCCCGGTCTTGGTGTGCAGCCGCCCCGCCGTGTCGATGAGGACGACGTCGGCCCCCTCGGCGATGCCCTCCTTGACCGCGTCGAACGCGACCGACGCCGGGTCGCCGCCCTCGGGGCCGCGCACCGTGCGTGCGCCCACCCGCTCGCCCCACGTCTGGAGCTGATCGGCGGCGGCGGCGCGGAACGTGTCGGCGGCGCCGAGCACGACCGATCTGCCGTCGGCCACCAGCACCCGCGCCAGCTTGCCGGTCGTCGTGGTCTTGCCGGTGCCGTTGACGCCGACGACCATCACGACGCCCGGCGTGTCCAGACCGCTCTCGGTCTTCACCGCGCGGTCGAAGTCCGTACGCAGCAGCGCGATCAGCTCCTCGCGCAGCAGCGCCCGCAGCTCGTCGGGAGTACGCGTACCGAGCACCCTGACCCGCTCACGCAGCCGCCCCACCAACTCCTGGGTGGGCGCGACACCGACGTCGGCGGTGAGCAGGGTGTCCTCGATCTCTTCCCATGTCTCCTCGTCCAGGTGCTCGCGCGACAGCAGCGTGAGCAGCCCCTTGCCGAGGGTGTTCTGCGAGCGGGCGAGGCGGGCCCGCAGCCTGACCAGACGGCCGGCCGACGGTTCCGGGATCTCGATCGCCACGGGCGGGGCGCCGACGACCGGGGCCTCGGCGGCGGGCGCCGTCGCCGCCGTGTCGGGGAGGCCCACCTCCTCGATGGTGCGGCGGGGTTCCTCCCGCGGCGGCCCCGCCTCGTCCCCCACGTGCGGCTCGGGCGGGGTCGTGATGGTCGGCGTGCTCGACGGCGCCGAGGGCGGCGGCTGCTTCTTCCTACGGCTGCTGACCAGGAGCCCGCTGATTGCGCCGACAGCGACCACGGCGATGACTACGGCAAGAATGACGATGTCCACCACGTCATCTTCGCAGGCGGTGCCCCGCTTCGGCCGATGGGGAGATTCCGGGCCCCGGCGAGGCGGGGGATCCCGGCCCCGGGGGCCGGCTCGGGGGCGCGTCAGCCCATCTCCTCCAACGCCTTGCCCTTCGTCTCGGGAACCCACTTCAGGATGAAGAAGATCGAGAGCAGCGCGAAGGCCGAGTAGATCACGTACGCCCCCGACAGATCCCAGTCCGACAAGGTCGGGAAGGTGACGGTGACGACCCAGTTGGCGATCCACTGCGCCGACGCGGCGACGCCCAGCGCCGCGGCCCGGATCCTGCCGGGGAACATCTCGCCGAGCAGCACCCACACGACGACGCCCCACGACAGCGCGAAGAAGAGCACGAAGGAGTGGGCGGCGACGAGCGCGACCGTGCCCTGGGTGTTCGGGATGGAGATGTGGGAGCCGCTGCCGCTCTTGTACGAGAAGGCCCAGGCGGCCAGGGCCAGCGACACCGTCATACCGGCGGAGCCGATCAGCAGCAGTGGCCGGCGGCCGATCCGGTCGACGAAGACCATCGCGATGACGGTGCCGATGATGTTGATGATCGACGTGGTGAACGAATAGAAGAACGAGCTGGTGGGGTCGATACCGACGGACTGCCACAGCGACGCGCTGTAGTAGAAGATCACGTTGATACCGACGAGCTGCTGAAGCGCGGAGAGGCCGATACCGATCCAGACGACCGGCAGGAAGCCCACCCTGCCGAGCAGGTCCTTGAATGTCGGCTTGTGCTCCTTACGGAGGTTGAGCTCGATCTCCCGCACCCTCGCGTCCAGGTCGGCGTTCTTGTCCTCTACCTCGGCGAGCACCCCCCGGGCGGCGTCGTTCCTGCCGACGGAGATCAGGAAGCGGGGCGACTCCGGGATCGCGAAGGAGAGCAACCCGTAGAGGATCGCCGGGACGACCATGACGCCGAGCATCCACTGCCATGCCTCCAGGCCGCCGATCTTGCCGCGCTGGTCGCCGTCGGCGATGTTCAGGATGCCGTAGTTCACCAACTGCGAGATGGCGATGCCGAGGACGATCGCCGCCTGCTGGAACGAGGTGAGCCGGCCCCGGTACGCGGGCGGCGAGACCTCCGCGATGTACGCGGGGCCGATGACGGAGGCCATACCGATGGCGAACCCGCCGATGACCCGCCACATGGCGAGATCCCACAGCGCGAACGGCAGCGCCGAGCCGACGGCGCTGATGGTGAACAGCACGGACGAGATCCGCATGCAGTGGATACGGCCGATCCGGTCGGCGATCCGGCCCGCCGTCGCGGCGCCGATGGCGCAGCCGATCAGCGCGGCGGCGATCACCTGGGCCAGCGCCCCGGAGCCGATGTCGAAACGCCCCCTGATGGCCTCGACGGCGCCGTTGATGACGGAGCTGTCGTAGCCGAAGAGGAAGCCACCCATGGCGGCTGCCGCGGTGATGAAGATGATGTGGCCCAGATGCTCCGGATGCTCCGGATGGGCCTGTGGGCCGCCGGGCCGCGGCGACTGCGCTGCATGTGTCACATGGGCTCCTGTGCGCGCCCGGAAGCGGCGCCGGGCATGGGTGGAAGGCCCTTCCAGTGGGGCACAGCCCCGCGCGGCCCACCACCTGATGGCGGGCGTTCGGCGCAGTGGCCGGCACTCGTCCGGACGCGCCCTCAGTGGAGGCGCTGGCTGATCACCTTGGAGACGCCGTCGCCCTGCATGGAGACGCCGTACAGCGCGTCGGCGACCTCCATCGTTCGCTTCTGGTGCGTGATGACGATCAACTGGGAGCTCTCCTGGAGTTCCTGCATGATCCGGATCAGCCGCTGGAGGTTGGTGTCGTCCAGTGCCGCCTCGACCTCGTCCATCACGTAGAACGGGCTCGGCCTCGCCTTGAAGATCGACACCAGCAGCGCCACGGCGGTCAGCGACCGTTCGCCGCCCGACAGCAACGACAGCCGCTTGACCTTCTTGCCGGGCGGCCGGGCCTCGACGTCCACACCACTGGTGAGCATGTTGTCGGGATCCGTAAGGATGAGGCGTCCCTCGCCCCCGGGGAAGAGCCGTGAGAACACGCCCTCGAACTGAAGGGCCGTGTCGCGGTACGCCTCGGTGAAGACCTGCTCGACCCGCTCGTCGACCTCCTTGACGACCTGGAGCAGATCGGTGCGGGTCTTCTTGAGATCTTCGAGCTGCTCGGAGAGGAACTTGTGCCGCTCCTCCAGAGCCGCGAACTCCTCCAGGGCGAGCGGATTCACCTTCCCGAGTTGCTGATACGCCCGTTCGGCCGACCGGAGCCGCTTCTCCTGCTCGCCCCGTACGTACGCGCGGGGCTGATTGCGCGGGTCCTCGGGATCCTCCGGCAGTTCCTCGCCCTCGGCGGGCAGTGACGGCGGTACGAGCTGGTCCGGGCCGTACTCGGCGATCAGACCGGCCGGCTCGACGCCCAGCTCCTCCAGGGCCTTCGCCTCCAACTGTTCGATCCTCATCCGCTTCTCGGCGCCCAGGACCTCGCCCCGGTGCACCGAGTCGGTGAGCTTGTCGAGTTCGTTCTTGAGGTCGCGCCCCTGGTTCCGCTCCGCGACGAGTTCCTGTTCGCGTCCGGCCTTCGCCGCCTCGGCCGCCGTGCGCTCCTCGTCGGCGCGTACGACGGACACCTCCACGTGCGCCAGGAGTTGCCTGGCACCGGAGGCGACGGCCCCGGCGACGGCGGCCTCGTGGCGCAGTCGGGCGCGCCGCTGCTCCGCGCGGGCCCGTGCCTCGCGCTCCGCGCGGGCGCCCCGGTCGAGGGAGTCCGCGCGGCCCGCCAGGGCCTTGACGCGCTCCTCGTGGGTACGGACCTGGAGCCGCGCCTCCATCTCGGTCTGCCGGGCGTTGGCCCCGTCGGCGGCGAGCCGGTCCCGCGCGGATGTGTCCGGCTCCTCCTCGGCGGGCGCCTCCTCGGCGACGAGCAGGCGCTCCGCCAGCTCCTCCGCCTCCTCGGTGGCCCGGTCCAGCGCGTCCTGGGCCTTGGCGGCGGCGGCCGAGGTCCGCTCGGCCTCGCCTGCGGCGCCCCTCGCCTGGCCGGCGAGCCGCCCCAACTGGCCGGACACGGCGGACTTCTCGCGGTCGGCCGCGCGCCGCCGCTCCCCCAACTCCTCGACAAGCGCGGCGCGTTCGGTACGGCGGGCGGTCGCCCGGCGCTGCGCCTCGGCCAGTTCGTCGCACCGTACGGCGAGTTCGGCCAGCTCGGCGGCGGCCTCGTCGACCGACGCCTGTACTTCGAGCAGGCTGGGTGCCCCGGCGGAGCCGCCGTGCGCGAAGTGCGCGCCGAGGAGGTCGCCCTCCGCCGTCACGGCGGTCAGGCCGGGGCGGGCGGCCACCAGCTCCTCGGCGTCCTCCAGGGTGCCGACGACGACCATGTCCTGGACGAGGCGTCGTACGGCGCCCATGAGCGCGTCGGGGCCCCGCACGAGGTCGACGACGCGCGGGACGGCCAGATCCGTGGCGGTGACGGCGGCGTGCACCGGGCGGGCGGGCGCGGCACCGTGCACGCCGCCGCCGTCCGCGACGGCGGGGACGGCGCGCGCTCCGTCCCCCTGACCGGGCACGGCACCGGGGTTGGTGGGCACGCCGCCCTCCCTCGCCCCGTCGCCGCCGTGCGCCCCGGCGCCGCCCTGTCCGGGCACGCCCGGCGTCGTACCGGAGCCGATCCCCTCGGTCGGGGCCCCGTCGCCGGGGCCGCCCGGCGGCGCCTGCCCCGGTACAGCGGGGCTCCGCGCGGGCGGTTCACCGCCGAGCAGCAGGGAGGCCCGGCCCGCGTCCTCCTTACGGAGAAGGCGGATCGCCTCCGCCGCCGTCGTCGCGTCGGTCACCGCGATCGCGTCGGCCGCGGCGCCGAGCGCCGCCGCCACCGGGACCTCGAAGCCCGGTGTGACGGTGAGCAGTTCGGCGGCGGGGCCCAACAGTCCGGAAAGCCGGTCCCGCGCGCCCAGGAGCGCACCGGTGCCGTCCTTGCGGCGCAGCCCCAGGGCGAGTGCGTCGTGACGGGCGGAGACGGCGGCGCGTTCGCGCTCAGCGGCCGTGGCCGCCTCTCGCGCCGCCGTCAGCGCGCCCTCCGCCTCGCCAAGCGCCCGCTTGGCCTCGTCGTGCCGCTCGCCGAGTTCGTGGTCGTCGGCGTCCAGAGCGTCGACCTCGGCCTTGAGCTGTTCGTACTCCTCCTGGGCTGCGACGGCCCGCTGCCGCGCCCCGTCGCGGGCCTCGGCGAGCCGGCCGATCTCGGCCTGCGCCGAAGCGGCGCGGCCCCGCGCGGCGTTCACCTGCCCGTTCAGCCGGGCCAGCCCCTCGCGCCGGTCGGCGATCGCGCGCGCCACGTCCTTCAGACGGCGCTCCTCCGCCGCGAGGTCACGCTCGAGGTCGGAACGGTGCGCGACGGTGTCCTCCAGCGCGCGCTCCGCCGCTTCGAGCGCGGCCTCCAGCTCAGCCTCCTGCTCGCGGATACGGGCGGCCTCACGCTCCATGTCCTCAGGCTCCCGCCCGCGCCGTTCGTCCTCAGGCGTGGCGGTGGCACTCTTCACCCGGGCGTCGGCCAGCGAGATGGTGCCCCGTACCCGCTCGGCCAGTTGGGAGAGTTCGTACCAGGTCTGCTGCGCGCGCTGGAGTCGCGGCGCCAGCCGGCGTACCTCGTCCTCCAGCTCCGCCTCGCGCGCCAGCGCGTTCCTCAGCCGGAGCTCCGCTTCCTCCTTGCGCTGCTTGAGCGCCGCCTCGTCGGCCACCTCCGTACGGAGGGCGTCGCGCAGCTTCACGAGATCGTCGGCGAGCAGCCGCAGCCGCGCGTCGCGCAGGTCTGCCTGAATGACGGCGGCGCGCCGCGCCACTGCGGCCTGTCGCCCCAACGGCTTGAGCTGTCGCCGCAGTTCGTCGGTGAGGTCCTGTACGCGTGCGAGGTTGGCCTGCATCGCGTCCAGCTTCCGCAGCGCCTTCTCCTTGCGCTTGCGGTGCTTCAGAACGCCGGCGGCCTCTTCGATGAATGCCCTGCGCCCCATCGGATCGGCGTGCAGGACGGAATCGAGTTGTCCCTGGCCGACGATGACATGCATCTCGCGGCCGATACCGGAGTCGGAAAGCAGTTCCTGGATGTCGAGCAGCCGGCAGGTGTCTCCGTTGAGCTGGTATTCACTGCCGCCGTTGCGGAACATGATCCGCGTAATGGTGACCTCGGCGTAGTCGATGGGCAGCGCACCGTCGGAATTGTCGATGGTGAGGGAGACTTCGGCGCGCCCGAGCGGCGGCCGGCCGGTCGTCCCGGCGAAGATCACGTCTTCCATCTTGCCGCCGCGCAGCGACTTGGCTCCCTGCTCTCCCATGACCCAGGAAAGGGCGTCCACGACATTGGACTTGCCCGAGCCGTTCGGACCGACGACGCACGTGATGCCGGGTTCGAACCGCAGCGTCGTGGCGGAGGCGAAGGATTTGAACCCGCGCAGGGTCATGGCCTTGAGGTGCACGCCGCCGGACTCTACCTTCCCCACTTCGTCCGACGGCGGTTTCACCGCTGAATGAGGAGGGCACATCAGACGTGAGAAGAACCGGACGCACGGTGGGGGGAAAGACAGAAGGGACGCCTAAGCGTCCCTTGCATGTTCTCGCGAGAGTGTTTCTCACCTGACCCCGGCGGGGGCTGCTGTCAGGTGAGCGCTGGCTCCGCCTGGGGTACATCGAGGTCGATGCCGTCGAACGGCGAATCGCCATGGTGCTGTGCGGCGGCAGCGCTCAACGCGTCATTCTCGGACTGGATCCGTACAAGCTCGGATTCGAGGTCCTGGACGCGCTGCTGAAGCCGTCGCATCTCGGCGAGGAGTCGCGGGTCAGAACCGCCGACGTAACCGAGAAGCGCCTTTGCCATGATGGATGGGCCTCCACACTGAGTGACCGACCGAAGCGGTGTGGGTCGTGAGGGATTTCCGCACCCGCACTGCCTGGCAGAGGTTCTTCCGCACTGTGATTCTTACTGCCAAACAGCCAAGGTGCGCGGGGCTTCCAGAGTCTCACCAAAAAGTTTGACGGTCAACACGATCACAGCCCGTCATCGCCGGACGGCCCAGGGGCGGTGCGTCCGCGTGCGGTGCGGCGCCGCCTCTCCTGCGGCCCCGGAGGGCGTGGAGATCATCGTTAACGCGGCAGCTTGGCATGAGATCCCGTTCTTTGGCAACCGTCTGCGGATTCCTGCCCTACGCACCTGCCGGGGGCATACGGGCAGGCCGGGCCCCACATGGGTCGGACGCGTCCCGGCATACCGCGCCCCGTTCAAGATCAACCAGGAATGACCGGGATCGTACGGACCTCTTCGGGACAACCGCGCCGGCGACGGCGATCACCGAATGGCGAAGGTGTCGTATCCACCGCGTGGTGTGCCCCAGATCTCAGTGACTCCGTCAACACGGCCGGGCGTGTCGTCGGAACGGAGCCACTGAAGCAAACGGTGGCAATTCTCACGTGATCCCTCGGCGACGATCTGCACCCTGCCGTCGTCCAGATTCAGGGCGAAGCCCGTCAGACCCCCGATCTCCAGAGCATTTGCCCTGGTGAACCAGCGGAAGCCAACTCCCTGTACGCGACCGCGTACCCAAGCGGTGATCCGTACATCTTCGTTCATACGTGCAAGCTAATGGGCCAATACCTCGGTGGGCACTTCGCCCCCACCCCGCTTGGCGTACAGTCCCGTCGAAATGAGCCTCACCCGAATGGGCGAGTCGCATTGACGTCATGAGCGGTGCGAGAGCAATCACGCGCACCTGGGCACATCGAGGAAGGCGCAGCAGATGGGACGCCATAGTCGCTCGGCCGGCGCACCCGCCGCTGAGGACCACGCGGACGGTGCGGCAGGTCGGCACCGCGGCCAGGGCCGGGGCCGAGGCCGGAAGAGGGGAATCGGTGGCCCCGTGCGCACCGGACTGCTCGGTGCCTCCGCCGCGATGGCCATGGGAGCCGTGGCCGTGGCATCCGGGCTGCTGCCCGGCGGACAGCAGTACACCGTCGGCGGCGGGAATCTCCCGAACGAGCAGGTCCGCACCGCGGGCGCGCCCGAGCTCCAGCAGCAGGGCGGCTCGACCGCCGAGCCGACCGACGGGGCCACGGCGTCGCCGAGCGGCGGCGCCGACCGACCGAGCGCGCCGTCGAAGTCCGCGTCGTCGACGCCGGACGAGCCGTCCGCGTCCACGAGCCCGTCGAAGCCCGCGAAGACGCCCGAGAGCGATCCCACGCCGAGCCGGAGCGAGGGGACGAGCACCAAGCCGTCCAGCAGCGCGCCCGCGCCCGAGAAGACCACCGATCGCACCCCGCCGCCGCGGGCGCCGCGTCCCTCCGTCTCCGCCCCGGCGACCGCCGAGGCGGAAGTCCTCGCGCTGGTCAACGAGGAGCGGGCCAAGGCCGGCTGTCAGCCGCTGCGCGCCGACAAGGCCCTGAACACTCTCGCCGAGGCGTTCAGCAAGGACATGGCGGCCCGCGACTTCTTCGACCACACCGACCCGGACGGCGACACCCCCTGGGACCGCGCCGAGCAGGCGGGCATCAGCAACCTGGGCGGCGAGAACATCGCCCGTGGCCAGGCCGACGCCCAGGCGGTGATGGCCTCCTGGATGGCCAGCGACGGCCACCGCGAGAACATTCTGAACTGCGACTACAAGACCATCGGCATCGGCGCCCACTTCGCCGACGGCGGCCCGTGGTGGACGCAGGACTTCGGCTTCTAGGCGGATCGCGGGTGCGGACGCACGGGTAGTACGGGGCCGGGCGGGGACGGGGCGGCGTTACGCGGCGGCGCGGGGCGGGCGTTGGCAGCGGGGGCAGAAGTAGCTCGACCGGTTCATCCAGGGGCGGCGGCGTACGGGGGTGCCGCAGCGGCGGCACGGTTCGCCCTCGCGGCCGTACGCGTCCAACGACCGGTCGAAGTAGCCCGATTCGCCGTTCACGTTGACGTAGAGGCTGTCGAAGCTGGTGCCGCCGACCGCCAGCGCGGCGTTCATCACGTCCCGTACGTGGCCGAGCAGTGCGACCGAGCGGGGGCGGGGCAGCGAGGCTGTCGGCCGCTCGTAGTGGAGCTTGGCGCGCCACAGCGCCTCGTCCGCGTAAATGTTGCCGACGCCGCTGATCAGGGACTGGTCGAGCAGCGCGCGCTTGATCGTCGTACGGCGCAGACGCAGCGCCGTGTGGAAGGCCGCGTCGTCGAAGGCCGGGTCCAGCGGGTCGCGCGCGATGTGGGCGATGACGTCCGGCAGCCCGTCGGGGGTGTTCTCGTGCAGCGAGAGCCCGCCGAAGGTGCGCTGGTCGACGAAGCGAAGCTCGGTGCCGAGGTCGTCGTCGAAGCGGATACGGATCCGCAGGTGCTTCTCGTCCGGGGTGGACTCCGGCTGTACGAGAAGCTGACCGCTCATGCCGAGGTGTCCGAGGATCGAGGCGTCCGTGTCGGCGAGCGGCAGCCAGAGGTACTTGCCGCGGCGTCGGGCGACGCCGATGCGGTGCCCCTTGAGGCGGGCGGCGAAGTCCTCGCCGCCGGCGACGTGGCGCCGTACGGCGCGCGGATGCAGCACCTGGGTCTCGGCCACGGTCCGTCCCGCGACCCAGCGTTCGAGTCCTCGCCGTACGACTTCGACCTCGGGCAGCTCGGGCACGGTGCTCCTTCAGGGTGCGGCGGGACCAGGGGCTTCCGAGGCCAACTGGGCGAACACGGGGCGGGAGTTGGGGACGGAGGTCGGGGACGGTGTTGGGAACGGCGCGGGAATGACCGGCGGCGCGGGCAACGCACCGGTACGAGCTGCGCCCCTCGTGCCGTATCGACACAAGGGGCGCACCGGGAAGGGAACAGACCGGACCAGGTCAGGACTTGGCCGGGCCGGCGGATTCCGAAGCCGCCACCGAAGAGGTGTCGGCGGCCTCTTCAACGTCGGCCTCGACCTTGGCCTCGACCTTGGCCTCGACCTCGGCTTCGGCCTTGGTCTCGACCTCGACGGCCGCTTTCGCCGCCGCCGCCCGTTCGTCCGCGTCCGCACGGATGGACCGCCACGCGGTCTCCGCCGCCTGCTGTTCCGCTTCCTTCTTGCTGCGGCCGGTGCCGGTGCCGTACGAGACACCACCGACGCGGGCGGCAGCGGTGAAGGTCTTCTCGTGATCCGGGCCGGTCTCCGTGACGAGATACTCGGGTACGCCGAGACTCTCCGCCGCGGTCAGTTCCTGCAGACTGGTCTTCCAGTCCAGACCGGCACCGAGGTTGGAGGACTTCTCGATGAGCGGGTCGAAGAGCCGGTGTACCAGCTCGGACGCCGCGTCGAGGCCCTGATCGAGATAGACCGCGCCGATCACCGCTTCCAGGGTGTCGGCGAGGATGGACGCCTTGTCCCGGCCTCCCGTGCCCTCTTCACCACGGCCGAGCCGGATGAAGGAGCCGAGTTCGAGGCCCCGCCCCACTTGCGCCAGCGCACGCGAATTGACCACCGCGGCCCGCAACTTGGCCAGTTGGCCTTCGGGCAGGTCGGGGTGGATGCGATACAGCGTGTCGGTGACCACCAGTCCGAGCACCGAATCCCCGAGGAATTCCAGCCGTTCGTTGGTGGGCAGACCGCCGTTCTCGTACGCGAACGAGCGATGGGTCAGCGCACGCACCAGAAGGGCGGACTCAAGCTGATAGCCGAGCCGCCCTTCCAGAAGCGTGTGGGACGAGGCTGTGCTGACGTTGTCTGCCTTCTTGGCACTGGACAGTTCAGACATCGAGCCTCTCACCAGCCGCTCAGACCTCGAGGACCTGGCGCTTGTTGTAGGTGCCGCAGCTCGGGCACGCGATGTGCTGGAGCTTCGGCTCCTGGCAACGCTCACACGAAACCAGGGTGGGGACCGCAGCCTTCCACTGCGACCGGCGGTGGCGCGTGTTGCTGCGCGACATCTTCCGCTTCGGAACAGCCACGGCTACTTCTCCTGCTTCTCGTCGGCGCCTGCGTCGGCGCCGCCCATGTTGTCCTTCTCGCCGTCCTTGATGGTTTCGGCGAGTCCTTGCAGTGACGCCCACCGGATGTCGACGGCGTCGTGGTGATGGTCCGGGTTCTCGTCCAGCCTGATTCCGCATTCGGAACACAGACCGGCGCAGGTCTCCCGGCACACCGGCTGCATCGGCAGTGCGAGCACCACCGCATCGCGCAGCACGGGCTCGAGGTCGAACAGTCCGTCCTCGATGTAGAGCCTGTCCTCGTCGTCCTCGGCGTCGTCGGCCGGTTCCGCCTGCTTGCTGCGGCCCCGGTCGTCGGCGTCAGGGTACGAGAACATCTCCTGGAAGTCCGCTGCCACGTCCTGGCGCACCGGCTCCAGACACCTTACGCACTCCCCCTCGGCGGTCGCACGGGCGGTGCCGGTGACGAGCGCACCCTCCATGACCGATTCGAGGCGGATCCTGAGCTCCACCGGCGCACCTTCCGGCACTCCGATGACTCCGTCGATGCCGAAGTCCTTGGGCGCCGCGGCGGAGCGGGTCAGCCGCTTGAGCGCACCGGGACGCCGACCCAGCTCGTGTGTGTCGAACACGAGGGGGTTGCGGTGGTCGAGGCGGGCGTTCAGGGCTGTTCCTGCTTTCGGATCGTGGAGTGGGCCGCCGAGTCGCGTACGAGGCGGGCGGCCGGATCGCGGACATCACGCGACCGAAGAACCAGGATACTTGACCGGCCGCCTACGGCCCAATCCGGTCGTACGGGGCACCTCGGCGACCAGCCGGGACGCCCGGCGACGCTACGGCGCACCGCGCGGGGCTCAGCGCCCCTGCTCGTACCGGCGGAGCTGTTCGAGGTCGATCATGCTGGTGTCGAACAGGCTGGTCTCGTCGAGAGCGCCCTGCGGGTCCTGCGCCTGCTGCTGATGCGGCTGCTGCTGCGGGGACTGCTGCGCCAGGGCGTCGGGGTGCTGCTGCCAGTCCTGCGCCGCCTGGTCGTAGTTCTGCCCGTAGCCCTGGCTGTAGTTCGGGTCGTAGGCGGCCGGGTCGTAGGCGGGCTGCTGGGCCTGCTGGTACGCGTACGGGTCCTGCTGCTGGTAGGCGTACGCGTCCTGCTGCTGGTAACCGCCGTAGGCGGGGTCCGCGTACTGCTGCGGGACGGCGGCGGGGTCGGCGTACTGCTGCGGGGCCTGCGCCTGCGCCGGGATCGGGATCTGGACCGGCTGCTCGGGGACCGGGGGCGCGGACCGCGGCTCCGTCGGCTGGTGGGACGGGGCCCCGGCGCCCTGGGGCGACTGCTGCCCCGGCAGCTCGGCGAGACCGGAGAGATAGTCCGCGTCGCTGGTGTGGCCCTGCCGCCCCGCCGCGTCCTGCTCCGCCATGTGCAGGCCCAGGTCGTCGCTGGCGACCCGGCCGTGCAGCTTCTGCCGACCGCGGCCGACCGCGTCGAGGGTCTTGGACAGGACGGCCTCGAAGGCGCCGAGCTTGGCGTCGACGTAGTCGTCCGCGCGGCGGATCAGGGTCTGGGGGTCGGCGCTGTACTCCGGGGCGTCCTCGTCGGCGTACCCCTCCTCGTCCAGCCCCGGGCCGCGGCCGAGCAGCTTCTCGCGGCCACGGTCCACGGAGCCGATGGTCTTGTTGAGCACGACCTCGAAGTTCGCGAGCTTGGCGTCGACGTAGTCGTCGGCCTCGGCGCGGATCTCGTCGGCGTCCCTGCGGGCGTCGGCGAGGATGCGGTCCGCCTCTTCCTGGGCGGTGCGGGCGATCACGGTGTCGGAGATCAGCGTGGACCGCTCCGTGTGGGCCGCCGCGACGATCCGCTCCGCCTCCTGGCGGGCCTGCTCGGAAAGCTGCTCGTGGCCGCCGAGGAGCTCCTGCGCCTGGGCGAGCGAGCCGGGCAGGGCGTCGCGTACCTCTTCCAGCAGCGAGAGCAGTTCGCCGCGGTTGACCACGCAGGAGGCCGACATGGGCATGGAACGGGCGTTCCCCACCGCGTCGACGATCTCGTCGAGCTTCTTCTGCACGTCCACCGTGTGCTCGCCACTCTCTACAGCCGGGTTGGAGACGGACGCAACGACTGTACGGCCAGTCGGCGCGCGCCCGACACCAGGTGACGGTCCGTCAGTTCCGGACCCGGTGCGCCGCCCCGTTCCGCGCCCCGTCCGTCACCGCTTCTCAAGGCGTTCGGCCAGTGCGTCGTGCACCAGCGGAGGCAGCAGATGGGACACGTCGCCGCCCCAGGTCGCCACCTCTTTGACCAGCGAGGAGGAGAGGAAGCTGTAGATGGGGTTGGTCGGCACGAAAAGGGTCTCGACGCCGGAGAGGCCGTTGTTCATCTGGGCCATCTGCAGTTCGTAGTCGAAGTCGCTGACCGCCCGCAGGCCCTTGACGATGGCCGGGATGTCGCGCTCTTTACAGAAGTCGACGAGGAGGCCGTGGAACGACTCCACCTCGACGTTGCCGAATTCGGCGGTGACGCGGCGGATCAGATCGATCCGCTCGTCGATGGTGAACAGCCCCTTCTTGGACTGGTTGATCATCACGGCGACGTGGACGACGTCGTACAGCTTGGAGGCACGGCCAATGATGTCGAGGTGACCATTGGTGATGGGGTCGAAGGACCCCGGACAGACGGCGCGGCGCAACTGAATTCCCTCGCTCTCCGGTCCGGTCATCGGGCGTCTTCGGGTGCGGCGGCGCGACCGTACCAAAGGGTTCCCTCGCCGTAGCGGCGTGCCCGCAACGGATCGAAGCCCCTCGGCCAGGTGAACTCCCCACCTCTGGTGCTGCGCTCCACGGTGGCGACGGCTTCGTCGTTGAGCCAGCCCTGCGAACGGAGTGTGAGCAGGATCTCGCGAAGATCGTCGTCGGTGACGGCGTACGGCGGGTCGAGGAAGACGATGTCGTACGGGGCTTCGGGGGCCGGTCCTGTCACGATCTGCTCCGCTTTGCCCGTACGGACCTCGGCGCCCGGCAGTCCGAGGGCGCGGACGTTGTCCCGGACCGTGCGGGCGGCCCGGGGGTCCGCCTCCACAAGGAGGGTGTGCGCGGCGCCCCGGGAGAGGGCTTCCAGGCCGACGGCGCCGGAGCCGGCGTACAGATCGGCGACGCGCAGCCCTTCGAGGGTGCCGAGCAGCGCCTCCCAGGTGGAGAAGAGACCTTCGCGCGCTCGGTCGGAGGTGGGGCGGGTGCCGTTGCCCGGGGGGACGGCGAGACGGCGCCCGCCGGCGGCACCGGCGATCACGCGGGTCATGGGTGTCGGGTCCTCGGTTCGTGGAGTGCCTGGAGTGCGCGGATCGCGGGGACGGGGGCGTGGCCCACGGTGCCGCCCGCCGTGGCGGCGGGCGGCACGTGCGCCGCCACCCACGATATGGCGTCGCTCCGGACGCGGCCCGCCGGGAGCCGTCCCACGAGCCCCGCCGGGCCGCTGAACGGGCCTGTGAGGCCCGTTCAGCCCTTGTCGAGATACTGCTCCCGCTCCGTGTCCAGCAGGGCGTCCAGTGCCGTGCGCAGCTCCGGGAGGGCGTCGAGCTCCGGGTCCGCCGCGACGACGGCCACGGCCTCTTCCCTGGCCGCTGCGATGATGTCCTCGTCCTCGATGACCGCGAGCATCCGCAGCGAGGAGCGGACCCCGGACTGCGCCTGGCCGAGGACGTCGCCCTCGCGGCGCTGCTCGAGGTCGATACGGGAGAGCTCGAAGCCGTCGAGGGTCGAGGCGACCGCGCCCAGACGGGCACGCGCGGGGCTCGCCTCCGGCATCTCCGAGACCAGCAGGCACAGGCCGGGGGCGGACCCCCGGCCCACCCGGCCGCGCAACTGGTGCAACTGCGAGACGCCGAACCGGTCCGCGTCCATGATCACCATCGCGGTGGCGTTGGGGACGTTGACACCGACCTCGATGACGGTGGTCGCGACCAGCACGTCCACGTCCCCCGCGGCGAAGCGGCGCATCACGTCGTCCTTGTCGTCGGGCTGCATGCGGCCGTGCAGCACCTCCGTACGGAGGCCGGCCAGCGGCCCGGCGGACAACTGCTTCGCGATGTCCAGGACGGCCAGCGGCGGACGCTTGTCCCCGTCCGCCTCGGCCGCCTTCGCCGCGGCCTTCTTCTTCGGCTCGTCCTCGCCGTCACCGATCCGGGGACAGACCACGTACGCCTGGTGGCCCTTGCCGACCTCCTCGCGCACCCGCTCCCAGGCGCGCGCCAGGAAGTGCGGCTTGTCCTGGGCCGGCACGACATGGGTGGCGATCGGGGAGCGTCCCGCGGGCAGTTGGTCCAGGACGGACGTCTCCAGGTCGCCGAAGACGGTCATCGCGACCGTACGGGGAATGGGCGTCGCCGTCATGACCAGCAGATGCGGCGGCTGCTTGCCCTTGGAGCGCAGGGCGTCGCGCTGCTCGACCCCGAAGCGGTGCTGCTCGTCCACGACGACCAGGCCCAGATCGTGGAAGCGCACCTTGTCCTCGATCAGCGCGTGTGTGCCGATCACGATCCCCGCCTCGCCGGTCACCAGGTCGAGCAGCGCGTGGCGCCGCGCGGCCGCGCCCATGGAACCGGTGAGCAGCACCACCTTGGTGGCGGTCTCGGCGCCGCCGAGCATGCCTCCCTCGGCGAGCCGGCCCATCATCTCGGTGATGGAACGGTGGTGCTGCTGGGCGAGCACCTCGGTCGGCGCGAGCATCGCGGCCTGGCCGCCCGCGTCCACCACCGTGAGCATCGCGCGCAGCGCCACCATCGTCTTGCCGGAGCCGACCTCGCCCTGAAGCAGGCGGTGCATCGGATGCTCGGTCGCCAGATCGTCGAAGATCTCGCGTGTGACCTTCAACTGACCGTCGGTGAGGGTGAAGGGCAGTTTCGCGTCGAAGGCGTCGAGCAGGCCACCGGGCACCGGTTTGCGCGCCATCGCCGGGAGTTGGGCGTCCGCGTGCCGGCGCCGGGCGAGGGCGACCTGGAGCACGAACGCCTCGTCCCACTTGAGGCGGTCCCTGGCCGCCGCGACATCGGCCTTGGTGTCGGGCCGGTGGATCTTCACCAGCGCCTCGGGGAGCGGGACGAAGCCGCGCCCCTCACGCAGCGAGGGCGGCAGCGGGTCGACGGCCTCGGTCGCCCTCGGCAGCACCGCGTCGACCGCCTTGGTGATCTTCCAGGACTCCAGTCCCTTGCAGGCCGGGTAGATCGGGATCAGCTTGCCCGCGAAGGCGTCCACCGTCTCGTCCGCGCTGTCCCCGCTGTCCGTGCCGAGCGGCACATACGTGGGATGGGCGAGCTGGAGCTTCCGGTTGAACATCGAGACCTTGCCGGCGAACATGCCCCGGCTGCCGGGCAGCAGGTCCTTGTGCGGCTTGTGGATCCCCCTGCCGAAGAAGACCAGTTGGAGCTGGCCGCTGCCGTCGGTGAGGGTGATCTCCAGGCGCTGGCCCCGGCCGCCGTTGAACCTCAGGACGCGCGAGTCGGCGACCTGGGCGACGACTGTCACGTCCTCGTCCAGCGGGAGGTCGGCGAGGCGGGTGAGCTGGCCCCGCTCCTCGTACCGCCTCGGGTAGTGGTGCAGCAGATCACCGACCGTGTGCAGATCCAACTGCTCGGCCATCACCTTCGCGGTGGCGGGACCGAGCGTCTTCTTGAGTGATTCATCCAGCGCGGACACACGATCCATTGCACACCACATCACTGACATCCGTGGCACACCTGTGGACAACCCCAGGTCGGGGGCGGGTCAGGGCCGGTTCAGCGGCTTGTGGCGCGGACCTCGGTGACGGCGGTGAGCAGGACGGCGGAGTCCTCCAGGGCCTTGAGGCCGTGCCGTTCGTGGGGAAGCGGCCCCATCTGTCCGGCGATCATGTCCTGGTCGCCGGACTTCTTGGTCAGCCGTACCCGGCCGTGCAGCACCTGAAGGCTGGCCGCCGGAGGCGTGTTGTGCTCGTCGAGGGACGAGCCTGAGGTCAGCGCGATGACCGTCTGCCGCAGAGGTCCGTCGTGCACGAAGAGATGTGCGCTCCGGCCGTGGGCGCTGGCGCGCGCGTCGTCGAGCTGATGGCGGGCGAGTGCGGTCAGGTCGTCCATCGGTGGGCCTCTCACCTCGGGCGGTGCGCGCGTCGATCATGGTGCGCCTACCCTCCATCGTCACAGGTACGGCGCCCCGTGCAAGCCGTGGCCACTACGTGGCCGCGCCTACTCCACACCGATCAGCAGCGGCACCGACTGACGGCCTCCTCGGTAGACCACCGTGTCGACGGCCAGGTGTCCGTCCCGTACGTAGCGCTCCAGGCGTTCGGCGAGGGCGTCGGGCACGTCCTCGCCGAGCACGAGAGTGACCAGTTCGCCGCCCGCCGACAGCATCCGGTCCAGGACGCTCTCGGCGGTGGCCGCGAGGTCGGTGCCGATCACCGCGACGTCGCCGTCGATCAGCCCCAGCAGATCGCCGGCCTGGCAGATGCCGGCCATGGTCCACGACTGCCGCTCGGCGACGGCCAGTTCGGCGTAGCGGGTGGCGCCGGCGGCCGAGGTCATGGCGACCACGTCCTCGTCGAAGCGGCGGCCCGGCTCGTGCACCGCGAGGGCGGCGATGCCCTGTACGGCCGCCCTGGTCGGGATGAGGGCCACCCGGATGCCCTCGGCGCGGGCCTGTTCGGCGGCAGCGGCGGCGGTGTGGCGCAGCTCCGCGTCGTTCGGCAGGAGCACCACCTCGTGCGCGTGCGCGCGCCGGATGGCCTCGACCAGCTCCCCGCTCGCCGGCGGCTCCCCGGGGCGCGCGAGCACCGTCGTGGCCCCGGCCGCGGCGCACAGCCCCGCGAGACCTTCGCCCGGGACGACGGCGACCACGGCGCGCTGTGCCCGCTCCCGCCGGAGCCCGGCGGCGGCGCCGAAGTGCGTGATCCGGATCCGGTACGGGCGT
Organism: Streptomyces sp. NBC_01506; assembly: GCF_045040295.1. NCBI lineage: Bacteria > Bacillati > Actinomycetota > Actinomycetes > Kitasatosporales > Streptomycetaceae > Streptomyces > Streptomyces sp. NBC_01506. The sequence goes on from NZ_CP109422.1 coordinate 2,478,455, forward strand.
CCCGCCTCGACACCCGCTTCCACCGCGGCGCCCGCGTCGTCGACGTGCACGTGCACGTTCCACAGCCCGTCGCCGCCGACCACGACGAGCGAGTCGCCCAGCGCGTCGAGCCGGCTACGGAGCCGGGCGACGCCCGCCTCGTCCGTCTCCAGGAGGTAGATCACCTCGAAGGCGGGGCCGACGGGGCTGTCGTCGGTGTCGCAGGACTCCACGACGGCGGGCAGCTCGTGCGGGCGCGCGCCCGGTGCGACGGGGGACGGGGCGTCGCCCGTGACCGCCTCCACGAGCGCGGCCAGGACGGCGAGCAGGCCACGTCCGCCGGCGTCGACGACTCCGGCGCGGCCGAGGACGGCCAACTGTCCGGGGGTCGCCTCGAGCGCGACGCGGGCCCCGGCGTACGCGGCGTGGACGGCCGCCCCGCTGTCGTACGCCGCGACGTGGTGCGCGGCGCTCAGCGCGGCGTCCGCCGCCGCGGAGGCCACGGTGAGGATCGTGCCCTCGACCGGATGCGCGACGGCCTCGCGCGCCGACTGGGCCGCCCTGCGCAGCGCCCTGGCCAGGTGGTCCCCGCCGTCCTCCGCCGCCCCGCGCGCGGCACCGTCGCCCGCCCCGTCTGCCCCGACCCCGACCCCCGCCCCGGTCGCGTCCTCGCCCAGCACCTCGGCCATGCCCCGCAGCAGTTGCGCCAGGATCGTGCCGGAGTTCCCGCGGGCGCCGATCAGCGCCCCGTGTGCCATGGCCCGTACGGCGTCGGGCAGGTCCGGTACGGAGGTGCCCGTCGCGTGCGCGTCGAAGACCGCCTCGACGGCTCGCACGGCGGACTCCACCGTCAGATAGAGATTGGTGCCGGTGTCCCCGTCCGCGACCGGATAGACGTTGATCGCGTCGATCTCCTCACGGTCCCGGCCCAGGGCGTCCAGCGCCAGCGAGCACCAGGTACGTACCGCTGCGGCGTCGAGGGTCTGCGGCACCTGGGGGTCCTCCTTGGCGGCCTGGGGCTGCGAACTGCACCGCAGGGTAGTCCGCCCGCACCGTAGTGGCAGGTGGGAGAGGGGGCGGGACGAGGGCGGGTCCAGCCATGGTAGTTTCGTTCAACCGGATCGGGCGTTGTATGCTCCTCCGGTTGCCCGTCGAGAGTCGGGCCTTCTCCCCCGGCGCAGCCGACATCGGTCAACGATTCTGCCGCGCCGGAATTCACCGTAAGTGCATCTGAAGTCTTTGGAGTGACCCGTGGCTGCCAACTGCGACGTCTGCGGCAAGGGGCCGGGCTTCGGCAACAACATTTCGCACTCGCACCGCCGTACGTCCCGTCGCTGGAACCCGAACATCCAGCGCGTGCGTGCCGTGGTCGGTCGGACGCCGAAGCGGCTCAACGTCTGCACATCGTGCATCAAGGCCGGCAAGGTCTCGCGCTGACGTTCTCGTCGTAGCGCAGCCCCTGCGGTTGCCTTGAAAGCCGGTCCACCTCGGTGGACCGGCTTTTTGCCGTGCCCTGTCGCGCTCCGTGGGACCGTGGCGTGCCCAACTGCCGCACCGTGTCCCCGCAGTTGACGTCAGCGGAAGCGCCAGGCGTGGTCCACGGGGCCGATGCCGCCGCCGAGCGGAAAGCCGGCCGCGATCGCGCCCGTCACGTACTCCTTCGCGGCGACGACCGCTTCCACGACGCCCTGCCCTGTCCCCAGCCCCGCCGCGATCGCCGAGGCGAGCGTGCAGCCCGTCCCGTGCGTATGCCGGTTGTCGTGGCGCGGGGCGCGCAGCCAGTGCTCCTCGCCGCCGTCCGTCAGCAGATCCACGGCGTCCCCCGGCAGATGCCCGCCCTTGATCAGCACCCAGCGCGGCCCGAAGGCGAGCACGGCGGCGGCGGCACGCGCCATTCCCGCCTCGTCCCGCACCCGCACGCCGGTCAACTGGGCCACCTCGTCGAGGTTGGGGGTGGCGACGGTCGCCGTCGGCAGCAGCCTCTTGCGTACGGAGTCCAGCGCCGAGGCCGCGAGCAGCGAGTCCCCGTGCTTGGAGACCCCGACCGGATCGACCACCACGGGGGCGTCCGTGCCGGCGAGGAGTTCGGCGACGGTCTCCACCAGCGCCGCCGACGAGAGCATGCCGGTCTTCACCGCCTGGACGCCGATGTCGTCCACGACGCCGCGGTACTGGGCCCGTACCGCCTCCACGGGCAGCTCCCAGGCGCCCTGCACGCCGCGCGAGTTCTGCGCGGTGACGGCCGTGAGCACGCTCATGCCGTGCACGCCGAACGCCAGCATGGTCTTGAGGTCCGCCTGGATGCCCGCACCGCCGCCGGAGTCGGACCCGGCGACGGTGAGGACTCGGGCCGGTGTACGGGAGGGCACGGCGGACTGGGGGGATATCGGCATACCCCCGAATCTACTGGCCCGCCCGATCCATCGAGCCGCCGCATCCACGGGCCCCGATCCGCCGCACCGTGCCCAACGGGGGCAAGACACCCCCCAGCCCCTACGCCGGGTCCCCGAAGTGGTCCCAGCCGCCCTTGCTCGTCCACGGCGCCCCGTCCACCGTCACCTGCGGCAGCGCCGACGGGTTCAGCACCTCGCCGATCACCTTCCACCTGGCGGGCAGTTTGGCGTCCGCCGGGAACGTCGCGACGATCGCGTGGTCCTCTCCCCCGGTCAGCACCCACTGCAGCGGATCCACGCCCACCGCCTGCCCGATGTCGTTCATCTGCGACGGGATGTCGATGAGCCCCGACCGCAGATCGATACGGACCTTGCTGGCCTCGGCGATGTGCCCGAGGTCGGCGACGAGACCGTCGCTCACGTCCGTCATCGCCGTCGCACCGAGTCCCGCCGCCGCCGGCCCCGCGTGGTACGGCGGTTCGGGCCGCCGGTGCGCCTCGACGAAGGCGCGCGGCGAGCGGAATCCGCGCGACAGCACCGCGTGCCCGGCCGCCGACCAGCCCAACCAGCCGGTGTACGCGACGACATCGCCCGGCTGCGCGCCCGACCGTGTCACCGGCTCGTGGTTGCGCAGATCGCCGAGCGCGGTGATCGCGAGGGTGATCGTCTCGCCCCGTACGACGTCGCCGCCGACCACCGCGGCGCCCGCGACCTGGCACTCGTCGCGGATGCCGTCCATCAGCTCGGTGGGCCAGGTGACCGGGAGTTCGGCCGGGACGACCAGGCCGAGCAGCAGCGCCGTCGGGACCGCCCCCATCGCCGCGATGTCGGCGAGATTCTGTGCGGCGGCCTTCCTCCCCACGTCGTACGCGGTCGACCAGTCGCGGCGGAAGTGCCGCCCCTCAAGGAGGACGTCCGTACTCGCCACGACCCTGCGGTCGGGTGCGGCCACCACCGCGGCGTCGTCGCCCGGCCCGAGCCGGACCGCCGGGGTGGTCGTGAGCCGGGACGTGAGCTCCCTGATGAGTCCGAACTCCCCCAACTCGCCCACGGTGCCCTTCACCGAGTCCCACCTCTCGTCGTGCGGCCGGCGGATCCGGCCGACCTGTACGTCAACTTCACTGCCCCGTACGTCACGCCGCCGGTGCCGCCGTACGCGCAGGTCTCCCCGCGGCACTGGGTGACGCGATACCGTGGCGTCCCTTCTCCCCCACAAGATCCTCGTGGCCGCCCTGGAGGTTCCGTGGTACAGGCGTACATCCTTATTCAGACCGAGGTGGGCAAGGCGACCATCGTCGCCGAGACCATCGCGAAGATCCCTGGAGTGATACAGGCCGAGGACGTCACCGGTCCCTATGACGTGATCGTGCGGGCCCAGTCCGACACCGTGGACGATCTTGGCCGCATGGTGGTCGCCAAAGTCCAGCAAGTGGACGGCATCACCCGCACCCTGACCTGCCCGGTCGTGCACCTGTAGCCCCCGTCTACGCTTGGCCGGTGACCTTTCCGATGCGCAGGCTATCCGGCCCTCGTTACGCCCGCCTGCCCGCCGTCCTCGTGCTCGCCGTGACAGTCGGCTGCTCCTCCACGGACGCCCCGGCAAAGGTCCCGGTTCCCAGCCCGCCGGCGCAGGAGGCGGCGCTCTGCCGCGCACTGGACAAGGAGCTGCCGAAGACCGTCGCGGGCCACGACCGGAGTGATCCGGAGCCGGGTTCCGAGCTGACCGCCGGGTGGGGGGACGCCGCGATCGTACTGCGCTGCGGCGTCCCCCGGCCCGAGCGGATGAGCGACCCCCAGGCCGAGGGCGTGGAGGTGGACGGCGTCAACTGGATGCTGGAGGAACGGGATTCGGGCCCCCGGTTCACCACCACGTACCGCGAGACGTATGTCGAGGTCACGCTGGACGAGCGGTTCATGCACGACATCGGGCCGCTCACGGACCTCGCGGAACCGGTCGCCGACACGGTGCCGCCCAGCCTCTAGGGGACGCACACAGCGCCTACGCCCCGTGGTGCCCGCGTCGTGCTCAGCGCAGTCCGGTCGGACGGCGCAGCGCCGCCTCGATCAGCCGGTCGATCAGCTCCGGGTAGCTGACGCCGCTCTCCTGCCACATCCGCGGATACATCGAGATCGGCGTGAAGCCCGGCATGGTGTTGATCTCGTTGATGACGAAATCGCCTTCCTCGGTAAGGAAGAAGTCCGCGCGGACCAGTCCCTCGCAGGACGCGGCGTCGAACGCCTCGACGGCGAGCCGCTGGACCTCGGCCGTCTGCTCCTTCGTAAGAGGCGCGGGCACCAGACCGGGGGCGGCGTCGATGTACTTCGCCTCGAAGTCGTAGAACTCGTGCGACGTGACGGGCGGGATCTCGGCGGGCACGCTCGCGCGCGGCCCGTCCTCGAACTCCAGCACCCCGCACTCGATCTCCCGGCCCCGCAGCAGCGACTCGACCAGGATCTTCGGGTCGTGGCGCTGCGCCTCCTCGATCGCGTCCTCCAGCCCTTCGAGGGCGTCGACCTTGGTGATGCCCATGGAGGATCCGCCGCGTGCGGGCTTCACGAAGACCGGCCAGCCGTGCTCGGCGGCGAAGTCCACGATCCTCTTGCGCGCGCCGGACGGGTCGAGCCGCCACTCGCGCGGGCGGATCACCTCGTACGGCCCGACGGGCAGCCCGTACGAGCGGAACACCCGCTTCATGTACTCCTTGTCCTGGCCGACGGCCGACGCCAGGACGCCCGCTCCGACGTACGGGACACCGGAGAGCTCCAACAGGCCCTGGAGCGTGCCGTCCTCGCCGTACGGGCCGTGCAGCACCGGGAAGACGACGTCGACCTCGCCGAGTGCCTTGGGCACGGAGCCCTGTTCGCTGTAGACGACCTCGCGGTTGCCGGGGTCGACGGACAGGACGACGTCGCCCTCCGTGGACTCGGCCAGTTCCTCGACGCTCGGCAGCCTGCGGTCGGCGATGCCCATACGGTCGGGTTCGTCGGCGGTGAGCGCCCAGCGTCCGTCCGTGGTGATGCCGATGGGCAGCACGTCGTACTTCGTACGGTCGATGGAGCGCAGTACGGCGCCGGCCGTGACCACCGAGATGGCGTGCTCGGAACTCCGGCCGCCGAAGACGACCGCCACACGCGGCTTACGGAGCTGCTGCTCAGGGCTCTGGGGGAGGTTCTCGCTGCTCATATCGCGATGAGGTTACCCGTTGACCGCCGCCGAGTCAGCGGCGTTCGGGCTTGGCGCTGCGCGCCATCAGCTCCTTCACCGCGACGAGCGGGGGCTTCCCCTCGTGCACGATGCTCACGACCGTTTCGGTGATCGGCATGTCGACATCGTGCCGCTGGGCCAGATCCAGCACGGACTGGCAGGACTTGACGCCCTCCGCGGTCTGCGTGCTCGCCGCGATCGTCTGCTCCAGCGTCATGCCGCGCCCGAGGTTGGTGCCGAAGGTGTGGTTGCGCGACAGGGGCGAGGAACAGGTCGCGATCAGATCGCCCATTCCGGCGAGACCGGAGAAGGTGTGCGGGTCGGCGCCCATCGCCAGCCCCAGCCGGGTGGTTTCGGCCAGGCCGCGCGTCATCAGCGACGCCTTGGTGTTGTCGCCGAGTCCCATGCCGTCGGCGATGCCGACGGCGAGCCCGATGACGTTCTTGACGGCGCCGCCGAGTTCGCAGCCGACCACGTCGGTGTTCGTGTACGGGCGGAAGTACGGCGTGTGGCAGGCCGCCTGGAGCCGGTTGGCCACCGCCTCGTCGGTGCATGCCACGACGGCGGCGGCAGGCTGCCTGGCGGCGATCTCGCCGGCCAGGTTGGGGCCGGTGAGGACGGCGACGCGGTCCGCCGGCGCCTTGGCCACCTCGCCGATCACCTCGCTCATGCGCTTCGCGGTGCCCAGCTCGACGCCCTTCATCAGGGAGACGAGGACGGTGTCCGGCGGAAGCAGCGAGGCCCACTCGGCGAGATTGGCGCGCAGGGTCTGCGAGGGGACGGTGAGGACGGTGAACTCGGCGTCCCTTGCGGCCTGTGCCGGGTCGGTGGTGGCCCGTACGGAGGAGGGCAGTTCGAGGCCCGGCAGATACTCCGGATTGGTGCGGGTGTTGTTGACCGCGTCGACGACCTCGGGGCGGCGGGCCCAGAGAGTCACCTCGCAACCCGCGTCGGCGAGAATCATGGCGAACGCCGTTCCCCACGATCCCGTCCCGAAGACCGCGACGCGCGTCACTGCAACCCCTCTTCCGCGGCCTTGCGCCGCTTCTCTTCCATTGCCTTGCGGTGGTCGTACGGTGCGGCGGGCACCGGTTCGCCGCGTACCTCGGCGAGCAGTTCGGTGATGGCGGCCATGATGACCTCGGTGACCTCGCGCAGGAGTTCGGGCGTCGGTTCCTTCCCGTAGAAACGGGAGAGGTCGACCGCCGGTCCGGCCTTCACCCGCAGCGTCCGGCGCGGAAAGAGGCGGACCTTGTTCTTCTCCGCGTACGGCGGTATCACCAGATTGGCGCCCCACTGCGCGACGGGAATGACCGGCGCCTCCGTAAGGAGGGCCACACGTGCCGCACCGGTCTTGCCGGTCATCGGCCACATGTCCGGGTCGCGGGTGAGGGTGCCTTCGGGGTAGAACGCGACGCATTCCCCGCGCTCGATGGCGTTCACGGCGGCCCGGAATGCGTCCAGTGCGTTGGAGCTCTCGCGATAGACGGGAATCTGTCCGGTACCGCGGAGCATCATGCCGACGAAAGGCAGGTCGAACAGCGCCGCCTTGGCGAGCAGTCGCGGCACCCGGCCGGTGTTGTACTGGAAGTGTCCGTAGGAGAGAGGGTCCAGAGCCGAGTTGTGGTTCACGGCGGTGATGAATCCGCCGTGGGCCGGAATGTGTTCCATTCCCCGCCAGTCCCGCTTGAACAGAACGATCAACGGCGGTTTCGCGATGACCGCTGCCAGGCGGTACCAGAAGCCGATTCTGGGGCGGGACACTCGGACACCTTTCTCTGTGGCCTGGCTTGGGCCGGCCCTGGCTGCTGGGCGTCAAGTGTCGCCCCAGCCCTCTGCTCTGTCGAGGACACCGTACGCCCCGGCCCGCGGACCGGACCTGCGGGCTCAGTTCGCCATTCCCGGGGCGTCGCGGGCCCTGTACCGCGCCGCGCGGCGCGGTCGGGCAACAATAGAGGTCCGCACGCGCAAGGACGGAGAGCCCGCCACGAACACCGACCCGATCGCCGCCTGGTCCCTGGTCGTCCCGCTCAAGCCGCTCGTGGTGGCCAAGAGCAGGCTCGCCGGATCGGCGGGCGATCTGCTGCGGCCCCAGTTGGCGCTGGCGTTCGCCCAGGACACCGTGGCCGCGGCGCTGGCCTGCCCCGTCGTACGCGACGTGGTGGTCGTCACCGACGACGCGCTGGCCGCGGCCGAACTGACGGCGCTGGGCGCGCGCACCGTCCCCGACAGTCCGGCCGCCGGGCTCAACGCCGCGCTGGCGCACGGCGCGCGGGCGGTCAGGGCGGGCAGGCCAGGGGCCGCCGTCGCGGCGCTCAACGCCGATCTGCCGGCGCTGCGACCGGCGGAGCTGGCGCGCGTGCTCATGGCCGCCGGGGATTTTCCGCGCGCATTTCTCGCGGACGCCGCCGAAATCGGTACGACTTTGCTGGCCGCGCGGCCCGGCTCGGAATTGAATCCGGCATTCGGCGGCGCTTCGCGGCACCGGCATTTGTCCTCGGGTGCCACGGAAATTGTCCTCGCCGGTGTGGATTCCGTACGGCGGGACGTCGATACGGGCGAGGATCTGCTGGCCGCCGCGGTCCTGGGGCTCGGCCCGTACACGGCGCGACGCCGCGCGGCCCCGCGGACGGCCTCGGGCCCCGGGGCGGGCCCCGCCCCGGGCGCCGTTCCCGCCCCGCTCCCCGACCCCGTCTGCGGGGCGCGGCCGGGATGCTGACCGATACGCTGGCGGGTATGCAGGCGACCGCGTACACCTTCGAATCCGAGACCCGCAGCGGCAGTGTGCTGCTCGACGACGGGACTCCGGTGGACTTCGACGCCGCGGCGTTCGACGCGGGCGGTCTTCGGCTGCTGCGACCCGGCCAGCGGGTCCGTATCGAACGCGCGGACGGGGACAGCGGGAACATCACCCTGGTGACGCTTCAGACGTTCTGAGGGCCGTCACAGGCTTTTCGACGCGACAACGCCGCGGGCCGGGCTCCCCCGAAGGGAGCCCGGCCCGGCGCGTGAGTGGCCCTACGGCCTTGTGCCGCTTACTTGTTCCTCGCGGTGGCCTTCTTGGCGGTGGTCGTGCGCGCGGCCACCTTTCGGGCGGGCGCCTTCTTGGCGGTCGCCTTCTTGGCCGGGGCGGTCTTCTTCGCCGTGGCCTTCTTGGCCGCGCTCGCCTTCTTGGCGGTGGACTTCTTGGCCGCCGTGGCCTTCTTCGTGGCCGTCTTCTTGGCGGCGGCCGAGGTCTTCTTGACGGCCCTCTTCGCGGTCGCGGTCTTCCTGGCTACGGTCTTCTTCGCCGTGGCCTTCTTGGCGGTGGCCTTCTTGGCCGCCGCCTTGGCGGTCGTACGGGTGGAAGAACCGCCCGAGAGGCTGCCCTTGGGGGCCTTCTTGACGGCCACGTCGTTCTTGGGAAGCTTCTTCGAGCCACTCACCAGGTCCTTGAAGCCCTGTCCCGCGCGGAAACGCGGCACCGACGTCTTCTTGACCCGGACCCGCTCACCCGTCTGCGGGTTGCGCGCGTAACGGGCCGGACGGTCGACCTTCTCGAACGAACCGAAGCCGGTGACGGAGACCCGCTCACCCGCGACGACGGCGCGGACAACAGCGTCCAGTACCGCGTCGACCGCGTCGGCCGCCTGCTGGCGACCGCCGACCTTGTCCGCAATTGCTTCTACGAGCTGCGCCTTGTTCACGTCTTCCCCTTCGGAGACATTGCCAGAACGAAAGTGTTCAAGCTTTTCCGCACGTTAGGCAGATATATACCGCAAATCAAACACGAAACGGGCTAATCACCCTAGTGCCGCAACGAAGTCGACCCCGCGGAGTTCCGCGGCTTCAGTCGCCTTCCGGGAATCGACCCTCGTCGAGGTCCTTCATCAAGCGGTCCAGACGACGTGCCGCGTCTAAGAGATCGTGTTTGGCCGCGGCCGTGATGACCAGCAGCTTCCGGGTCAGCGCCATCCGTACGCCCTCCGGGACTTGCAGTGCGCGCACCGTAGCGTGCGCTTCCTTGAGCCGGTCGGCGACCACTCCGTAAAGCTCGAGTTGGCTGTCGCGTTCCATGCACCGATTGTGCCATCTGGGGCGAGTTGTCGCCCGACGGGGTCTCAACAAGGCACTGCGCCCCCTACCGGGAGGCAGAGGGCGCAGGTGGGGAAAAGCGCTGATCAGACGGCAATTGTGCGGGGTTTGAAGGACGGCCGGGAGGCTTCGTACGTAGCGATGTCCGCTTCGTTCTTCAGGGTGAGACCGATGTCGTCGAGGCCGTTGAGGAGCCTCCAGCGGGCGTTCTCGTCCAGCTCGAAATCAGCGGTCACCGTTGCTCCGTCGGGGCCCTCGGCGCGTACCTGGCGCGCTTCGAGGTCCACCGTCACGGCCGCGGTGGGGTGCGCCTCGGTCAGCTCCCACAGGTGATCCACGACGCGCTGCTCCAGAACGACCGTCAACAGACCGTTCTTGAGGGAGTTGCCGCGGAAGATGTCGGCGAACCGGGAGGAGATGACGGCGCGGAAACCGAAGTTCTGCAGCGCCCACACGGCGTGTTCGCGCGACGAGCCGGTGCCGAAGTCGGATCCGGCGATCAGGACCGAGGCGCCCTGGCGCTCGGGCCGGTTGAGGACGAAGTCCGGGTCCTTGCGCCATGCCTCGAACAGGCCGTCCTCGAAGCCGTCGCGCGTGACCTTCTTCAGCCAGTGGGCCGGGATGATCTGGTCGGTGTCCACGTTGCTGCGGCGCAGCGGGACGGCCCGGCCGGTGTGTGCGGTGAAAGCGTCCATGGCGCTCATGCCTCCACGGGGGTGCGGGTGTCGGACAGGTCGGCGGGCGAGGCCAGATGGCCCAGCACGGCGGTGGCCGCGGCCACCTGGGGCGATACGAGGTGGGTCCGGCCGCCCTTGCCCTGCCTGCCCTCGAAGTTGCGGTTCGAGGTCGACGCGGAGCGCTCGCCGGGCGCCAGTTGGTCGGGGTTCATGCCCAGACACATCGAACAGCCCGCGTGCCGCCATTCGGCGCCCGCGCCGGTGAAGACCTTGTCCAGGCCCTCCGCGACGGCCTGGAGCGCGACGCGTACGGAGCCGGGGACCACCAGCATCCGTACGCCGTCGGCGACTTTGCGGCCGTCGAGGATCGAGGCGGCCGAGCGCAGGTCCTCGATACGCCCGTTGGTGCACGAACCTACGAAGACGGTGTCCACCGTGATGTCGCGCAGCGCCTGCCCGGCAGTCAACCCCATGTACTCCAGGGCCTTTTCGGCGGCGAGCCGCTCCGAAGCGTCCTCGTACGAAGCGGGGTCGGGGACGTGCGTCGACAGCGGCGCGCCCTGGCCGGGGTTGGTGCCCCAGGTGACGAACGGGGCCAGTTCGGTGGCGTCGATGAAGACCTCGGCGTCGAAGACGGCGTCGTCGTCCGTGCGCAGCGTGCGCCAGTACGCGACGGCGGCGTCCCAGTCGGCGCCCTCGGGGGCGTGGTCGCGGCCCTGGAGGTAGTCGAAGGTGATCTGGTCCGGGGCGATCATGCCCGCCCTGGCGCCGGCCTCGATCGACATGTTGCAGATGGTCATGCGGGCTTCCATCGAGAGCTTCTCGATGGCGGAGCCGCGGTATTCGAGGATGTAGCCCTGGCCGCCGCCGGTGCCGATGCGGGCGATGACGGCGAGGATCAGGTCCTTGGCCGTGACGTCGGCGGGCAGTTCGCCCTCGACGGTGATGGCCATGGTGCGGGGGCGGGCCAGCGGCAGCGTCTGGGTGGCCAGGACATGCTCGACCTGGCTGGTGCCGATGCCGAAGGCCAGCGCGCCGAAGGCGCCGTGGGTGGAGGTGTGGCTGTCGCCGCACACGACGGTGGTGCCCGGCTGGGTCAGCCCGAGCTGCGGGCCCACCACGTGGACCACACCCTGCTCGACGTCGCCCAGCGGGTGCAGCCGTACACCGAAGTCCGCGCAGTTCTTGCGCAGCGTCTCCAACTGGACGCGCGAGACGGGGTCCGCGATCGGCTTGTCGATGTCGATCGTCGGGGTGTTGTGGTCCTCGGTCGCGATGGTGAGATCGAGCCGCCGCACCTGCCGGCCGTTCTGACGCAGACCGTCGAACGCCTGCGGGCTCGTCACCTCGTGCAGCAGGTGCAGATCGATGAAGAGAAGGTCGGGCTCGCCCTCGGCGCGCCGGACGACATGGTCGTCCCAGACCTTCTCCGCGAGTGTCCTACCCATCGCTTTCCCTTCGGCCGGCAGCGCCGCCGGCAGTCCTGGAGATATGTGGGGCCCACGCCGGTGTCCCACGGCCCGCGTCGGCTGCGAGCCCGGTTCGTGTACGGGCCCGTCCCTACAGGTTGGCAAGTTCCTCGGAAAATTGAACTTGCGTTTCACAGAGTGAGACGCGAGTATCGTTGCATGGACAACTCTAGCGGCGTCGGCGTTCTCGACAAGGCGGCTCTGGTACTGAGCGCCCTGGAGTCCGGTCCGGCCACCCTCGCCGGGCTGGTCGCTGCGACCGGGCTCGCACGGCCCACGGCCCACCGGCTGGCCGTGGCCCTGGAACACCACCGGATGGTGGCCAGGGACATGCAGGGCCGGTTCATCCTCGGCCCACGGCTCGCCGAGCTGGCTGCGGCGGCCGGTGAGGACCGTCTGCTGGCGACGGCGGGGCCGGTGCTGACACATCTGCGCGACGTGACCGGGGAGAGCGCCCAGCTCTACCGGCGCCAGGGCGACATGCGGATCTGCGTGGCCGCCGCCGAGCGCCTGTCCGGTCTGCGGGACACGGTGCCCGTCGGCTCCACACTCACCATGAAGGCGGGCTCGTCCGCGCAGATCCTGATGGCCTGGGAGGAGCCGGAGCGGCTGCACCGCGGCCTCCAGGGGGCGCGGTTCACGGCAACGGCGCTCTCGGGCGTACGGCGCCGGGGCTGGGCCCAGTCGATCGGTGAGCGCGAGCCGGGCGTGGCCTCGGTCTCGGCGCCGGTGCGCGGGCCGTCGAACCGGGTCGTCGCGGCGGTCTCGGTGTCGGGTCCTATCGAGCGACTGAGCCGGCACCCGGGGCGGATGCACGCCCAGGCGATCATCGACGCGGCCGGGCGGCTGTCGGAGGCGCTGCGCCGCACGAGCTGAATCGGCGCGGGCACGAGCCGAGTCCGCGCCGGCGCGCGGAGCCCGGCGCGGCCCAACCGGCGCGACGTTCTCGGGAGTTGACGCGTCGCCCGACGTCGGGCGACGTCGGGCGACAGGGAACAGGGACAAGAACAGAGGAAAGGCCCTCCGCGATCGCGGAGGGCCTTGTCGTCATACGTACCCCCGACCGGATTCGAACCGGCGCTACCGCCTTGAGAGGGCGGCGTGCTAGGCCGCTACACAACGGGGGCCAGCAGGTGGAGCGTTGAGCTGGGCTACCAGGACTCGAACCTAGAACAACGGTACCAGAAACCGTCGTGTTGCCAATTACACCATAGCCCAAGGGTGTTCAGACTTGCGTGCTGCGTACCCCCGACCGGATTCGAACCGGCGCTACCGCCTTGAGAGGGCGGCGTGCTAGGCCGCTACACAACGGGGGCCCTAGCGATCCTGCATCGACGTGTCCGGGTGCGACCCGAAGAAATCGGAGAGAAGGATCTGTACCCCCGACCGGATTCGAACCGGCGCTACCGCCTTGAGAGGGCGGCGTGCTAGGCCGCTACACAACGGGGGCGTTGCAGAAGAACTCTGCGCTGGGCTACCAGGACTCGAACCTAGACTAACGGAACCAGAAACCGTCGTGCTGCCAATTACACCATAGCCCACCAAAACTCAACCCCCGGAGTGGGGGTTTTGTTTGGGTTTTGCGCGTTCCGTCCAGACCTTGCGATCTCTTGGGCGGCGCAGGAAGAACATTACCCGATGGGGGACGGCGCTCCAAAACGAGTATCACCGCGCAGCAGAGCGGGCAGGCGGTCCAGATCGGTGATCGACACCAGCTCGGGACGCCCGCCGAGCCGCCCCCGGTCGAGCCAGACTCCGGCCAGTCCGGCGGCGGTGGCACCGCCGGCGTCGATGTCCGGTTCGTTCCCCACGTAGGCGACCTCGGCGGGGTCGAGCTCCAGGGCGTCGCACGCCGCGTGAAAGGCGGCGGCGGCCGGTTTGGAGACACCGAGTTCCGCCGCGCACAGGACCGTCTCGAAGTAGTCCCGTACGCCGAGGACGCGCAGCTTGCGGTCCTGGTTGTGGATGCTCGAGTTGGACAGCACGGCCTGGCGGTAGTCGGGGGCCAGCGAGTCCAGTGCGGCGAGCGCGTCGGGAAAGAGCTTCCAGGCGCCCTCGTAGTGCGCGATGTAGCGCTCGAACCACGCGTCGGCGGCGGTGTCGCCGAGCGCCTCTGTACTAAGGAACTGCCGCACGCGGTCACGTCGCTGCCCCTCGAAGGTGGTCTGCCCGTCGGCGAACCGCAGCCACTGGACGTCGGTGATCTCACGCCAGTGCGCCAGGGCCTGCTCGACGGTGCCGAAGCGGTCGGCGAGCCCTTCGGCCGCGAGATGCAGCCGCATACCGGCGCGGTCGGCGTAGGTGTAGTCGAAGAGGGTGTCGTCGATGTCCCAGACGACGGCGCGGATCGGCATACGACGACCGTACCGGGGACGGCACGGTACCGGCCCCGTTCCCCGGACGGGTTCGAGGACCACGAAGGGGGTGGCGGCCGAGTCGGCCGCCACCCCCTTCCGCGTACGTCCGCGGGACCTACGCCGCGAGCTTGGCGAGCGCCGCGTCGACGCGGCGCAGTGTGCGCTCCTTGCCCAGGATTTGCAGGGACTCGAAGAGCGGCAGGCCCACGGTGCGCCCCGTGACCGCGACGCGGACCGGGGCCTGGGCCTTGCCGAGCTTGAGGCCGTGCTCCTCGCCGGCCGCGAGGACCGCGTTCTTCAGGGACTCGGCGCTCGACCAGTCCGCGTCCGCGAGCTTCGCGCGGGCCGTGGTGAGCAGGGCCAGCGGCTCGCCCTTCATCGCCTTCGCCCAGGACGCCTCGTCCTCGACCGGCTCGGCGAGGAAGAGGAAGTCCACGTTGGCCGTGATGTCCGAGAGCACCGTCACACGGGTCTGCGCGTACGGGGCGATCGCCTCGAAGGCCGTCTGGTCGAAGTCTTCCGGTGCCCAGTTGGCGTACGGGGCCCGCAGCCAGGGCGCGCAGGCCTCCATGAAGGTCTTCTCGTCCAACTGCCGGATGTGGTCGGCGTTGATGGCCTCGGCCTTCTTCAGGTCGAAGCGCGCCGGATTGGCGTTGACGTCGGTGATCTCGAACGCGCCGACCATCTCCGCGCGGGAGAAGACGTCCTGGTCGGCGGAGAACGACCAGCCCAGCAGGGACAGGTAGTTGAGCAGCCCGTCGGGCAGGAAGCCGCGCTCGCGGTAGAGGTTCAGCGAGGCCTGCGGGTCGCGCTTGGAGAGCTTCTTGTTGCCCTCGCCCATCACATACGGCAGGTGGCCGAACTGCGGCACGAAGTGCGCCACTCCGAGCCCCATCAGCGCCTGGTAGAGCGCGATCTGACGGGGGGTCGAGGAGAGCAGGTCCTCGCCGCGCAGGACGTGGGTGATCTCCATCAGCGCGTCGTCGACCGGGTTGACGAGCGTGTAGAGCGGCGCCCCGTTGGCGCGGACGATGCCGTAGTCGGGCACGTTCTCAGGCGTGAAGGTCAGCTCGCCGCGGACCAGGTCGGTGAAGGTGATCGGCTCGTCGGGCATCCGGAAGCGGACGATGGAGGTGCGGCCCTCCGCCTCGTACACCGCCTTCTGCTCGGCGCTGAGGTCGCGGCAGTGGCCGTCGTACCCGGAGGGGCGGCCGGCGGCGCGCGCGGCGTCGCGGCGGACCTCCAGCTCCTCGGTGGTGCAGTAGCAGTGGTACGCGTGGCCGGCGGCGAGCAGTCGGTCGGCGACGTCCCGGTAGATGTCCATCCGCCGCGACTGGCGGTACGGCGCGTGCGGGCCGCCCACCTCGGGGCCCTCGTCCCAGTCGAGGCCGAGCCAGCGCAGCGAGTCGAGCAGCGCCTCGTACGACTCCTCGGAGTCGCGCGCGGCGTCGGTGTCCTCGATGCGCAGGACCAGGGTGCCGCCGTGGTGGCGGGCGAACGCCCAGTTGAAGAGGGCGGTGCGGACCAGACCCACGTGGGGGTTGCCGGTCGGCGAGGGACAGAAACGTACGCGGACGGTCGCGTTAGCCACGCTTGATCACCTTGTTGGTGAGAGTGCCGATGCCTTCGATGGTGACGGCGACCTCGTCGCCGATGCCGAGGGGGCCGACCCCCGCGGGAGTGCCGGTGAGGATGACGTCGCCGGGCAGCAGCGTCATGGCCTCGGTGATGTGGACGACCAGGTCCTCCACGGAGCGGACCATGTCACTCGTACTGCCGAGCTGGCGCTGCTCGCCGTTGACGGTGCACTGGACGGCGAGGCCGTCGCGGACGGCCGGCAGGCCGATGGAGGTCTCCACCCAGGGGCCGAGCGGGCAGGAGGTGTCGAAGCCCTTGGCGCGGGCCCACTGGTTCTCGCGCTTCTGGGCGTCGCGCGCGGTGACGTCGTTGGCGCAGGTGAACCCGAAGATGACGTCCTTGACGCGCTCGCGGGGCACCTCGCGGCACATCCGGCCGATCACCACGGCCAGTTCGGCCTCGTAGTGCAGGTCCTGGGAGAACGAGGGGTACTCGACGCCGTCGCCGGAGCCGATCACCGAGGTGGTCGGCTTGAAGAAGACGACCGGCGATTCGGGCACCTCGTTGCCGAGCTCCGCCGCGTGTGCCGCGTAGTTGCGGCCGACGCCCACGACCTTGTTGGGGAGCACGGGCGGGAGCAGACGGACCTTGCTCAGCGGGACCTTGGTGCCGGAGAGCTCGAAGTCGGCGTACGGAATGCCCTTGATGATGTCGAGGACGAGGCCGGCGGCCGTACCGCCGGTGCCGTCCTCCTCGACCGCGCCGAAGGCGACATTGCCGTCGATGGAGAATCTCGCGATGCGCACGGGATGCTGTCGCCCCTCACTTTGCTGCTGGCTGACTGACCGGAGACTGAACGTCTCAGGCTAGCGCGGTGACAGGCTGGGGCCGACGCGGTGCGCGGGCGCCGTGGGGCGTGCCCTACTGTGCGACGGGGGCGTCGATCAGCGTCGTACGCCGCGGATTGGCCGTACGCAGCGGCAGTTCGACGGAGTGCTCCGGCTGCGCGGCCGGCACCAGCTCCACGGCGTCGTCCAGGTTCACCAGCGTGGTGCGGCGGGGGTTCGCGGTGTTGCGGAACAGCTTCGTCGTCTTCATCGGTTGTTTCAGACCTTGTCGGGGTATGGGTGCTCAGGAGCACCGGTTGTCAGAAGTGACACCTCTGTAAAGCGTCAGGCTAAACACGTAATTCCCCGCCAAAGCCCGGAAGCCGCAAGGATCTCCATGTGAGTTTCCTCACGACCTGCCGGGCAATTCACCCATCACGGACAGAGGTCAAGGCCAATGGAAACGGACATCGCACCATCGAACCCCTTATTCCACTCCTGATCATCAGGACTGGGGCACCCCTCGGCCGCAAGGGACTCGTTACGGGAAGTCCGTTTCCTCCCTGAACGGTGCCTACCAATCGTCACTCGATCCTCACAACACGTCACGTAGGTCACAGCCCGGTACGCGGCCCTTGTTGGAGATCCGGCTCTGTGCTGGAATTCCACGCACCGCCGCGGGTTCAACAGGACGGCGCGTAATGGCGCGACGCGGCGCCGAGTGGCATGCGGGGAAGGGGAGCATCGCCGGTCACTCAACGACCACCTTGGAGCGCACTCTGCGCTCCACGACGCCGACACCGTCCCGCCGTTCTGCGGGGGGACGCCTGGTCCAGAGGTTGCGACGCTAGTGCAGGGACGTTTCAAGAGGGATAGCAGCGCTGCGGCGGAGCAGGAGCCCCGTGGCGGAACCGACCGCGGCTCCTCGCCCCAGCACACCCAGAACCCGGGCCCGGGTCCGGCCGGCGAGGGTGGCGACCGGGCGGCCCAGTCCGCCGCGGCGCCCGGTGGCGACACCCCGAGCCCCACCCCCAAGTCGGCGTCCACCGACGCGGGTTCGCGAATAATGCTCCGCAACTGGCGCATCAGCACCCGTCTCGTGGCACTGCTCACCCTGCCGGTGGTCGCGGCCACCTCGCTGGGCGCACTGCGTATCAACGAGTCCATGGACGATATGAAGCAACTGGAGCACATGCAGTTGCTGACCAACATGACCAAGGAGGCGACCAGCCTCGCCGCCGCGCTCCAGGCGGAGCGTGACGAGTCGGCGGGTCCGCTCACCAACGGCGCGGACCCCAAGGACTTCAAGGTCCAGGACCGTCGTACGAAGACGGACCGGGCCAAGAAGGCATTCCTCGGCGCCACCGTGGACATCGGGAACACCGACGGCGACCAGGCGCTGGAGTCGATCCGCGCGAACGTCAGCCAGATCGCGACCCAGGTCAACAAGATCCAGGAAATCCGCAAGGACGCGTACGACACGGATGCCACGCACTCCCTGACGGTCGACGCGTACAGCGGTCTCATCGACTCGCTGCTCAGCCTCTCGCAGGACATGGCGCAGGCGACCAGCAACCCCGACATGATCAAGCGGACCCGCGCCCTGGCGGCCTTCTCCTCCGCCAAGGAGTACGCGTCGATCCAGCGCGCGATCATCGCCTCCGCCCTGCCCGCCGACCCCAAGGAGAAGGGCGAACTCAACGAGAACGACCGGCTCTACGGTCTGGCGGCGGCCACCAAGGGCGACAACGCCCTCTCCTCCTTCGACGCGCTGTACGAGTCGATGGGCGGCGACGCCGAGAAGCTGACCGCCTCGCTCAGCGGCAAGGGCAACCCCGAGATCAACGCCGCCGACGAGTACGCGGACCGGGTGCTCGGTATCTCCGGCGGTTTGGAGGGGCGGCCGAACCGCTCGTATCTGGACTGGACCGACCAGGCGTCCGCCAAGATCAACGCGATGAACATCATCGAGCAGACGCTGCTGGGTGAGATGGAGAACAAGGCGCGGCAACTGCGCGAGAAGTCGCAGCAGGACGCGTACATCAACGGTGCGCTGATCGTTGTCGTCCTCGGTGTCTCGCTGGTCGGCGCCTTCGTCGTCGCCCGCTCCATGATCCGCTCGCTGCGGCGCCTCCAGGAGACGGCCACCAAGGTCGCCCAGGACCGGCTGCCCGAGCTGGTCAAGCAGCTCTCCGAGGCCGACCCGCAGGACGTGGACACCTCCGTCGAGTCCGTCGGTGTGCACTCCAGGGACGAGATCGGCAAGGTCGCCGCGGCGTTCGACGACGTGCACCGCGAGGCCGTCCGGCTCGCCGCCGAGCAGGCGCTGCTGCGGGGCAACGTCAACGCGATGTTCACCAACCTCTCGCGCCGCAGCCAGGGTCTGATCCAGCGTCAGCTCTCGCTGATCTCGGAGCTCGAGTCCCGTGAGGCCGACCCGGACCAGTTGTCCTCGCTGTTCAAGCTGGACCACCTCGCGACCCGTATGCGCCGTAACGGTGAGAACCTGCTGGTCCTCGCCGGTGAGGAGCCGGGCCGCCGGTGGACGCGCCCCGTCCCGCTGGTCGACGTGCTGCGTGCCGCGGCCTCCGAGGTGGAGCAGTACGAGCGGATCGAACTGGCCTCGGTACCCACGACCGAGGTCGCCGGCCGTGTGGTCAACGACCTCGTGCACCTGCTCGCCGAGCTGCTGGAGAACGCCACGTCGTTCTCCTCGCCGCAGACCAAGGTCCGGGTCACCGGTCACGCGCTGCCCGACGGGCGGGTGCTCGTCGAGATCCATGACACCGGCATCGGCCTGTCCCCCGAGGACCTGGCCGCGATCAACGAACGGCTCGCGTCGCCGCCCACCGTGGACGTCTCGGTGTCGCGCCGCATGGGTCTGTTCGTGGTCGGCCGGCTGTCGCTGCGCCACGGCATCAGGATTCAGCTCCGCCCCTCCGACTCCGGTGGCACGACCGCGCTGGTCATGCTGCCCGTCGATGTCGCCAACGGCGGCAAGAAGATGCCGCCGCGCCCCGGCGTCGGCGCGCAGAACGGTGCGGGCGGACAGTCGCCCGCCGGTCAGGGCGTCCTCGGCGGCGGCCAGCAGTCCGGCATCGCCGCCGGGCTCGCGGGCGGCGCGGCCGGAGCCGGGCGGCTGGCCACTCCGCCCTCACGCGGCCAGGTCGGCGCCGGTACGGGGCCCCGCGCCGCGCTGCCGGCCAGGAACGGGATGCAGAGCGGCCTGCCCACCCGGCCGCAGTCCGGTCCGCCGCAGGACCCGCAGCGTCAGGGCGCCGGCCAGGGGTCGGGGCAGCCGAGCCTGTTCGGCACGAGCCCGCGTGACCAGGCAGCGCCGGGCCGTCCGGGCGCGCAGGCCGGTCCCGGCCCGTCGGGTCCGGTGCCGCAGGCCGGCGGCCGGCTCGCCCGGCCCGGTCAGAGCCTGTCCAGTCCGAACCAACGCGGCTCCGGCGACCGCGGCGCGTTCCCGCAGGGCGCGAACGCCGCGGCCGGTGGACCGCCGCCGGCCGACCGCGGCCGTCAACTGCCGCCGCCCGGCGGGCCGCGCGCCGAGTTGCCGGGGGGCAACCCGCAGCCGCCGCAGCGCCCGCAGCGTCCCGGAACCACCAGTTGGGGCGGCCAACAGCCGCCCGCGCCGCAGCGGTTCTCGCCGGACGCCCCGCGCGGTCACGAGGAGCCCGAGACCTCCGGTCAGTTCGCCGTGCCGTCGGCGGGGCAGGGGCCCGGCTCCACGGCCGAGTTCGCGCGTCCCGACTTCGACGGCCCCCGGCCGGACCTGAACAGCGGCAACGTCGGCACCGGCGGCGGCGACGGATTCGGTGACGGATTCGGCGACACCGGATCCCATCCGCTGCCCAACTCGGGCGACGTCAATGGCGGTTGGCAGGACCAGGGGCAGAACCAGGGCCAGGCGCTGGGCTCGACGGCCCAGTTCCCCCGCCCGGACTTCAACGCGCCCCGTCCCCCGGTGCCGGCCCCCGCGCCGGGCTCCGACCCCTTCGGCCGGACGCCGCCCGGACAGGGCCGTCCCGGCGCCGACCAGGGCCAGGGCCAGGGCCAGGGTCCGGGTCCGGGCCAGGGCCGCCCCGCGTTCGGTCAGAACGGCGCGGACTTCGGCAGCAACAATGCCGACTTCGGCGCCCCGCGCCAGCCGGTCGGAGCGCTTCCGCAGCAGTCCCAGCCGGAGGCGCTGCCCCCGGCCGGTCCCGGCGACGGCCGTACGCCGCTGTTCGACACGCTGGAGACCAACTGGTTCCACGGGCAGCAGAACGGCGGCTCCGACCGTCCGGGAGAGCCCGCGGGACCCGAGCAGCAGCCACCGTCCGCGCAGTACTCCCCGGAGGGGCTGCCGGACCGGCCGGCGTCCTCTCCTCCCCCGATGCCGCAACGACAGCCGGCGAACGGCAACACCAACGGCAACGGCGCCGTCACGTCCTCCTGGCGCACGTCACCCAATGACGAGCTGGTACGCCAGGCCGAGCGGGTCAAGAAGCCCGCCGCGGGCGGAATCACCACCTCAGGTCTGCCTCGACGGGTCCCGCGTGCCAACCTGGTGCCGGGAACCGCACAGGAGCAGAGCAACCAGACCGGTCCGCAGGTCTCGCGTGCGCCAGACGACGTACGCGGCCGGCTGACCAACCTTCGCCGGGGCATCCAGCAGGGTCGTCAGGCCGGCGGCCGTACCGCCGACAGCTCGACGACCGGCAGTTTCAACCTCGGCCCCTCTCACCAGCAGGAGCGTTAGTTGAGTCCGATGAGCCAGGCGGCGCAGAATCTGAACTGGTTGATCACCAACTTTGTGGACAACACCCCCGGGGTGTCCCACACAGTGGTCGTATCCGCCGACGGCCTGCTGCTGGCCATGTCCGAAGGCTTCCCACGCGACCGAGCCGATCAACTCGCGGCCGTCGCCTCCGGCCTGACCTCGCTGACCGCGGGTGCGTCCCGGATCTTCGAGGGCGGGCCTGTCACCCAGACCGTCGTGGAGATGGACCGCGGGTTCCTCTTCCTGATGTCCGTCTCCGACGGTTCCTCACTGGCGGTGCTCGCACACCCCGACTGCGACATCGGCCTGGTGGGCTACGAGATGGCCCTCCTGGTCGACCGGGCGGGAACGGTGCTGACACCGGACCTGCGCGCCGAACTCCAGGGGAGCCTGCTGCACTGAGGCTTCCAGGTACCGCCCACAGCGCCACACCCCGTCAGGCCGCCAACCGGCCCCACCCCGGCCCAGTCAGACGGCACGCAGACATCTTGCTGTCACGCCCGGAGGATTCATGACCCCGCCACCCGCCTCTCACGATCCGTACGGCGCCTCGATCGACGCGTCCTACGGACTTGAAGGCGATCAGCCGCTGGTACGCCCGTACGCCATGACCGGCGGCCGGACCCGGCCGCGGTACCAGCTCGCCATCGAGGCACTGGTCAGTACGACGGCCGATCCGGCGCATCTCGCCGGGCTCCTCCCCGAGCACCAGCGGATCTGCCATCTCTGCCGTGAGGTGAAGTCCGTCGCCGAGGTGTCGGCGCTGCTGTCCATGCCGCTCGGTGTGGCACGCATCCTCGTGGCCGACC
Organism: Streptomyces sp. NBC_01506; assembly: GCF_045040295.1. Classification (NCBI taxonomy): domain Bacteria; kingdom Bacillati; phylum Actinomycetota; class Actinomycetes; order Kitasatosporales; family Streptomycetaceae; genus Streptomyces; species Streptomyces sp. NBC_01506. Next base: position 2,500,591 of record NZ_CP109422.1, read on the forward strand.
TGGCCGAGGCCGGCATGGTGGCCATCCACCAGCCGGGTAACGGAGAGGCCGGCGGCACGCCGGATGTGACACTGCTCGAAAGGGTGCTCAGTGGACTTCGCAAGCTCTAGTGGCGGCGGCGGAGCGGCCCGGTCGACCACTTCCGCGAAGATCGTGGTGGCGGGCGGATTCGGCGTGGGCAAGACCACGTTCGTCGGCGCCGTCTCGGAGATCAACCCGCTGCGTACCGAAGCCGTCATGACCAGCGCCTCCGCCGGCATCGACGACCTCACCCACACCGGAGACAAGACCACCACCACCGTGGCCATGGACTTCGGCCGCATCACCCTCGACCAGGACCTGATCCTCTACCTGTTCGGTACCCCCGGACAGGACCGTTTCTGGTTCATGTGGGACGACCTCGTACGCGGCGCCATCGGCGCCGTGGTGCTGGTCGACACCCGCCGCCTCGCCGACTGCTTCCCCGCCGTCGACTACTTCGAGAACTCGGGACTCCCCTTCGTCATCGCCCTCAACGGCTTCGACGGACACCAGCCCTACACCCCCGAGGAAGTTCGGGAAGCGCTTCAGATCGGCCCGGACGCGCCTATCATCACCACCGACGCCCGGCACCGCGCCGACGCCAAGAGCGGACTCATCACGCTCGTCGAACACGCACTTATGGCCCGTCTCAAGTAGACGACCACGTACGGCAGTTGCCGTAGCCTGGACCGGGTGTGGGCTGTGTCTTTTGACACGGCCCACCTCGGTGTTCATAACGTTTGAGAAGAGAATTCACGCCGCTCGGACACCCGACGCGTTCGGCTGGTATCGCTGTGCTCATATCGTCCTCGCCTTTTGACGGGGCTCGCTCTTTATGCCCGTTTTATCTGCGGTATGGACCACTCGGAATGGCTGATTCCCACTGTTTGGAACGGGACCGCCTCACGTGCTGGAATTCGATGAACTCCCGAGTAGTACAGCCCTGAACGAAAAACGGCACAGCGTAGGTGCCGACGCCGAGAGGTTGTTGGTCGAGTGAGGCGCAGCATGACGAGCACCGCGGAGCAGGCGGCGCGGGGTAACTTCACCCCGCCGCGGCGTACGGCGGCGCCGCCTGCGGACGCGCCGGGCAGGCCCCCGACACCGGGCAGCACCAGCCGGCTGTCCCCGCGTAACTGGCGGGTGCCGACCCGGCTCAACGCGATCCTCCTCATCCCCGTGCTCGTGGGCCTCGTCATGGGCGGCTTCCAGGTCAAGGGCTCCGTCGACACCTGGCAGGAGGCGCAGGACGCCGAGCAGACCGCGCTCGTCGTACGGGCCGCGTCCGGGTACGGCCAGGCACTGCTCAACGAGCGCGACCTCACCGCCCAGCCGCTGCTGACGAACAAGCGCGACGACAAGGCCGTCGTGGCGGCCAGGGCCACCACCGACGCGGCGAAGGCCACGTTCGACCGCGCCGTGAAGTCCATGCCGCGGGACGAGGGCCTGGAGCGGCGGCTGCGGCTGTTCCGCGCCGAGGAGCCCAAGCTGGAGACGATCCGCAAGACGGCGTACACCGCGGGCGTCGAGACGCCCGACAAGACCGGCGGCAACGGCGGTCCGGTGGCGACCGAAGAGGGATACGTGCTGGTCCAGCACTCCCTCATGGAGTTCTCCAACGAACTGGGCCTGGGCACCGGCAACATCACCAGCTACGGCCGCACGGTTTACGCCATCCAGCTCGCCAAGGCCGCCGCCTCGCTCCAGCGGTCCATCGGTATGCATCTGCTGGTGCGGCCGAGCGAGAAGCCGGCGATCAGGTCGGGCCAGTCGATCGCGTTCTCGTCGTACGCCTATCTGGAGGACATCGCCATCGGCGAGTACGTCTCCGGCGGCACGGACGCGGACACGGCCAAGCTCCAGAAGGTCATGGAGGAGAAGGCCGCCGAGGGCGCCAAGAAGCTCGCGACGGCGCGGCAGCAGGCCGCGGCGGCGGGCCAGAAGTTCGTCGCCCCGCCGGCCCAGGAGGGCTCGGTGGTCGACGGCATGGTCGCCGCGATCGCCACCGGTGACAGCCCCTCCCAACTGGAGGAGCGCGGCGTCACCCCCACCGCGTGGATGGCGGCGACCACCGCCAAGTTCGACGGCTACACGATCATCGAGAAGGACCTGGTCGACAACGCCGTCAGCGACGCCGCGCAGATCTCCGACGACGCCAGGAACGACGCGATCATCAACGGCGCGATCGTGGTGATCGCCCTGCTGGCCGCCTTCGTGCTGGCCGGCATGATGGCGCGGCAGATGAGCCGGTCCATGCGTCAGCTCCGTACCGCCGCCTTCGGCATCGCCGAGCAGCGGCTGCCGATGCTGGTCGACCAGTTGTCCCGTACCGAGCCTGGCCGGGTCGACACCCGCGTACAGCCCATCCCGATCGACTCCAGGGACGAGATCGGCGAGGTCGCGCGCGCCTTCGACCAGGTGCACCGCGAGGCGGTACGGCTCGCCGCCGAGCAGGCCATGCTCCGGGGCAACGTCAACGCGATCTTCACCAACCTCTCGCGGCGCAACCAGTCGCTGATCGAGGGCCAGTTGACCCTGATCACCGCTCTGGAGAACAACGAGGCCGAGCCCGAGCAGTTGGAGAACCTTTTCAAGCTGGACCATCTCGCGACCCGTATGCGCCGTAACGGCGAGAACCTGCTGGTCCTCGCCGGCGAGGAGCCGGGCCGCCGCTGGAACCAGCCGGTGCCGCTGGTCGACGTGCTGCGCGCGGCGTCCTCCGAGGTCGAGAGCTACGAGCGCATCGAGCTGACCGGCGTGCCCGAGACCGACATCCACGGCCAGGCCGTGACCGACCTCGTGCATCTGCTCGCCGAGCTGCTGGAGAACGCCACCACGTTCTCGTCGCCGCAGACCAAGGTGCGGGTGACCGCGACCCGGCTGCCCGACGGCCGCGTGATGATCGAGATCCACGACAAGGGCATCGGCCTCACCGCCGAGGACTTCGCCGACATCAACCACAAGCTGGCCAACCCGCCGACGGTGGACGCCGCGGTCTCCCAGCGCATGGGGCTGTTCGTGGTCGGCCGGCTGGCGGACCGGCACGGTGTACGGGTGCAGTTGCGGCCCTCGGGCGAGCAGGCGGGCACCACGTCGCTGGTCATGCTGCCGGACGCGATCACCCACGGGGGCGGCGGCGAGCAGCCGCCGCCGCCGGACGACTTCACGGTCTCCCAGATCATTCCGGAGCAGCAGACGCCCGCGTTCGAGCCGGAGGCGCAGGCGTTCTCGGCGCCGATGCTGACGGCGGCCGAACTCGGCTTCGACGACTCCCGGTACGACAACGCCGCCGGGGCGGGCGACGGGGCCGGTGACGGGGCGGCCAATCCGCGCAGTCTCGACCCGGTGAACCGTTCCCTCAAGCGCGACGAGCGCCGCGCGGCACTGGGCGGCGGCAACGGCGCCGCCGCGGTCCCGTCCGGCGGCACGCAGCCGCTCTACGGCGATCAGGTCGACGGGCAGTACCGCGAGGAGACGGACGGCCGGTACGCGCCGCAGGAGGCGTCGTACGAGCAGAACGGCTACGCCGCCGCGCAGGGGGGCGCTCAGGGCGGTCAGACGTACGAGGGCGCGGGGTACGACGCGTACGCCACCCCCGACGGCTACCCGGCGCCGGGCGACGGATATCAGACGCCCGACGGGTACCCGCAGCAGCAGGACCCCCTGGGCGGCGGGTATACGGAAGGGGCCTACGAGGCTCCGCGGCCGGACGGGGCGGGCTACGACAACCTCTTCACGCCCCAGGCCGACCAGGGTGGCTGGAGTGACCAGGGTGGCTATCCGGGTGGGTACGAGCCGGAGCGGCGGCCCGAATCGGAATCCTCCGGCGGCGCTGCGGCGGGCGCCGGGGACCGCGTAGAATTCGAACGTCCCGGTCCCTCCCCGAGCACCAGTCACGAACTGACCGGAGCGGGACTGCCACGCCGTGGCGGCGGCTCACAGCCGCAGCGACCGCAGTCGTGGCAGCCCAACACCGGTACGGACGACGGGCAGCGGAACGGACACGACAGCGGCCCGGCCGATCTCTTCGGCCGGACCTCCCCGTCGGCCGGTACGCCGCAGGGGACGGCGCCGGTATCCGAACAGCGGGCCCCGGCCCCCGACATCGACAGCCACCGGACGGACGAGAACCAACAGACCCAACAGACCCAACAGACGAACGAGACGCACGAGACGTACGCACCGACAGCGGCCCCGCAGCCGCAGAACGGGCAGAGTGAGGCGAACGGCCCCGACGACTGGCGTTCGACGAACGACGACCGGTGGCAGCGGGCCGAGAAGCTCCGTGAGCCCAAGGCCGGCGGAATCACTCCTTCGGGACTCCCCCGCCGCGTTCCCAAGGCCAACCTGATCGAGGGAACGGCGGAGTCGACGCCGCAGAACGGCCCCCAGGTCTCGCGCGCGCCGGAGGACGTACGTGGCAGGCTGAGTAACCTGCGGCGCGGCGTCCAGCGGGGCCGCAACGCGGGGACGGGCAACACCGGCGACGCGGGAACCACGGGGACGGATACGAACGGACCGGGTCGAGGCCCGGGCAGTACCTACAACCAGGAGCGTTAGTGTGAGCCCGATGAGCCAGGCGGCGCAGAATCTCAACTGGTTGATCACCAACTTCGTGGACCACACCCCCGGGGTGTCCCACACCGTGGTGGTCTCCGCCGACGGACTCCTGCTGGCCATGTCCGAGGGTTTCCCGCGCGACCGTGCCGATCAACTGGCGGCCGTCGCCTCCGGTCTGACCTCGCTGACCGCCGGGGCGTCGAGGATCTTCGAGGGCGGTGCCGTCACCCAGACCGTCGTGGAGATGGACCGCGGGTTCCTCTTCCTCATGTCCATCTCGGACGGCTCCTCGCTGGCCGTCCTGGCGCACCCCGAGGCCGACATCGGCCTGGTGGGCTACGAAATGGCTCTGCTCGTAGACCGGGCCGGAACGGTGCTGACACCGGACCTGCGTGCCGAACTCCAGGGAAGTCTTCTCAACTAACAGACAGACAGTGCGTTTCGCGCCATCGCACCATAGGGTTCGGTGGCGCGACTCCACAGAACAGTTACCGGCGATCGGAGTCGGAGGAGGCAACGGTGGCAACACCCCCAGGCGGACACCCTTACGACGGTGGCCGACAGGTCCCGGGTGAGCGTGCCCGGAACCACTTCAACTCCCCCTCCACGCCGGGCGGGAACGGCGGCCAGGGCGGGCGGCGGGACGGCGGCGAGCAGCCGTACCAACCGCGGCAGCAGCCCTACCAGCAGCCTCAACAGCCGTACGGACAGCAGCAGTCGTACGGGCAGGGTCAGCAACAGCCGTACGGTCAACAGCAGTCGTACGGACAGGGTCAGCAGCCGCCGCAGTACGGGCAGCAGCCGCCCCGCATCCAGCCGGTGCAACCGGCGCAGCCGAGGCGCCATCAGGAGCCGGAGTACGCCGCGCACAACCCGTTGGTACGTCCGTACGCCATGACCGGCGGCCGGACCCGGCCGCGGTACCAGCTCGCCATCGAGGCACTGGTCAGCACGACGGCCGATCCGTCAAGGCTGCAAGGGCAGTTGCCCGAGCACCAGCGGATCTGCCGGCTCTGTTTCGAGATCAAATCGGTCGCCGAGATTTCGGCACTGCTCTCCATCCCCCTGGGCGTCGCCCGGATCCTCGTAGCCGACCTGGCGGAGGCCGGACTTGTCGCCATTCATCAACCCGGCGGCGACGAGACCGCCGGGGGTCAACCAGATGTGACACTGCTCGAAAGGGTGCTCAGTGGACTTCGCAAGCTCTAGCGGCGGTGCAGCCCGCTCAACCACCAGCGCGAAGATCGTGGTGGCGGGCGGATTCGGCGTGGGCAAGACCACGTTCGTCGGCGCCGTCTCGGAGATCAACCCGCTGCGTACCGAAGCCGTCATGACCAGCGCCTCCGCCGGCATCGACGACCTCACCCACACCGGAGACAAGACCACCACCACCGTGGCCATGGACTTCGGCCGCATCACCCTCGACCAGGACCTGATCCTCTACCTGTTCGGCACCCCCGGACAGGACCGCTTCTGGTTCATGTGGGACGACCTCGTACGCGGCGCCATCGGCGCCGTCGTCCTCGTCGACACCCGCCGCCTCGCCGACTGCTTCCCCGCCGTCGACTACTTCGAGAACTCGGGACTCCCCTTCGTCATCGCCCTCAACGGCTTCGACGGACACCAGCCCTACACCCCCGACGAAGTACGCGAAGCACTCCAGATCGGCCCCGACACCCCCATCATCACCACCGACGCCCGCCACCGCGCCGACGCCAAGAGCGGACTCATCACCCTCGTCGAACACGCACTCATGGCACGACTTCGCTGAGCTTTTCCGTCGGACGTTCCCGGGCCCCGTGGCCGGGAGTTGGCCGGCGACGGCGGCGGCCCCGTACTCCTCGGAGTGCGGGGCCGCCGCCGTCGCCGTTCCACGCCTTCGGCGTATCGGGTCGCGGCACGACGAGAGCCCCGCACGGTGGTCCGTGCGGGGCTCTCGCGGTGCTTTGTCGCGTACGGCTCTGTACGGCCGGCTGGGGCGTCCGGGCTCAGCCTTGCCAACTGTGCGGGGCCCGGAAGCCCGGCGTGCGCTCCAGACGGCGCCAGCCGGCCGTGGAGCGGCCTCGGTGGGCCGGGGCGGCGTCCGCGTCGGTGCGGGCCGCGGCGCGCGCCATGAGGACGGCGGTGATGGCGGCCAGCTCCTCGGGGCCGGCGTGCCCCTTCTCGACGCGGAGCAGGGAGTTGTCGGCGGGATCGTTCATCGGGCTCGTGTCTCCGTCTTCTCGGCCGGTGGGCGGCGTCGTGGGCCTCACTGCGGGGGGTTGCCGTGTTTGCGTGAGGGTAGGTCGGCGTGCTTGGTGCGGAGCATGGCGAGGGCCGAGATGAGGACCTCGCGGGTCTCGGCGGGGTCGATGACGTCATCGACCAGCCCGCGTTCCGCGGCGTAGTAGGGGTGCATCAGCTCCGCCTTGTACTCCTTGACCATGCGCCGGCGCATCGCCTCGGGGTCTTCGGCGTCGGCGATCTGCCTGCGGAAGATGACGTTGGCGGCGCCCTCGGCGCCCATCACCGCGATCTCGTTGGCCGGCCAGGCGTAGGTGAGGTCGGCGCCGATGGACTGCGAGTCCATGACGATGTAAGCACCCCCGTACGCCTTGCGCAGGATCAGCGAGATCCGCGGCACCGTCGCGTTGCAGTACGCGTAGAGGAGTTTGGCCCCGTGGCGGATGATGCCCCCGTGTTCCTGGTCCACCCCGGGCAGGAACCCGGGCACGTCCAGCAGGGTGACGAGGGGGATGTTGAACGCGTCGCACATCTGCACGAAGCGGGCGGCCTTCTCCGACGCCTCGATGTCCAGCACACCGGCGAGAGACCGCGGCTGGTTGGCGACGATGCCCACCACCTGCCCGCCGAGGCGGGCCAGGGCGCAGATGATGTTGGTGGCCCAGCGTTCGTGGATCTCCAGGAAGTCCCCGTCGTCGACGAGTTCGGCGATGACCTCACGCATGTCGTAGGGGCGGTTGCCGTCGGCCGGGACGAGGTCGAGGAGTACATCGGAGCGGCGTGCGGGCGGGTCGTGGGACTCGGCGGCGGGCGGGTTCTGCCGGTTGTTGGAGGGCAGCATCGCCAGCAGGTAGCGCACCTCCGCGATGCACGTCTCCTCGTCGTCGTAGGCGAAGTGCGCCACCCCCGAGGTTTCCGCGTGCACATCCGCCCCGCCCAGGCCGTTCTGCGTGATCTCCTCACCGGTGACGGCCTTGACCACGTCGGGGCCGGTGATGAACATCTGCGACGTCTCCCGCACCATGAACACGAAATCCGTCAGCGCCGGACTGTAAGCCGCGCCGCCCGCGCAGGGGCCGAGCATCACACTGATCTGCGGGATCACCCCCGACGCCCGCGTATTGCGCTGAAAGATCCCCCCGTACCCCGCGAGCGCCGAGACACCCTCCTGGATACGCGCCCCCGCACCGTCGTTCAACGACACCAGCGGAGCACCGGCCGAGATCGCCATGTCCATGATCTTGTGGATCTTCTCCGCGTGCGCCTCACCCAGCGCACCCCCGAAAATCCGGAAATCATGCGCATACACGAACACCGTACGGCCCTCGACCGACCCCCACCCGGTCACCACACCATCGGTGTACGGACGCTTCGCCTCCAGCCCGAAGCCGGTGGCCCGGTGCCGCCGCAACTGCTCGACCTCCCGGAACGAGCCCTCGTCGAGCAGCAGCGCGATCCGCTCGCGGGCCGTCAGCTTGCCCTTGGCATGCTGGGCCTCGGTCGCGCGTTCGCTCGGCCCGCTCAGCGCCTGCCCCCGCAGCGAGTGCAGCTCGGCCACGCGCCCACGGGCGTCAACGGGCTCACTCGGCGTCTGGTCCACAACGGTCATGTACCGACCCTACGAACATCGGAGCCGAAATGCCGCCGTCGACTCCACACAGTCTCCTGCCCGGATTCCTGGTGAGGCCGAACAGAACCGGGGTGGGCACGGGCCGAGTAGACAGCCCGAAGGCCCCCACGCTTGTAAGGTTCCTCCAGATGTCAGCCGAACGTCACCTCCGCCGCCGATGACTGCGGGTGAGCGGCGGACGTCAGGTTGTGGAGACTCCCGAACTCGTGAGAGCGCTCTCAGTCGCAACTCTTGACGCGTCCCGGACACCTGGCGAGAGTGGAGCGCAGACGCGAGGCGCGCCCCCCACGTACCGCGCCCTACCGCGTTCCCCCCACGCCTCAGGAGTACATCCGTGATATCGCGCAGACTGTTTCTGACCGGCACGGCCGCCGCGGCCACGGCGCTCACCTACCCCGCCTGGGGAAGCGCTCTCAGCCCCCGCGCGTCGGCCGCCGCCGACACCTGTGAAATCGCCCTGGTGAACAAGTCGCTGCCCGGCTCCGTCAACGCGTACGTCACCGGCCACGAGCAGGGCACCGACCGCTGGGTGCTGCTCCGCGCCGACGGTAGCGTGTACAAGCCCGAGTCGCCCGCCGGGCCCAACACCCCGCTGCCGGTCGACTGCGCCATCCCGCTGAACGCGGCGGGCGGCGCCGCCGTGACACTGACGCTGCCTCAGATGTTCGGCGCCCGCGTCTACTTCGTACGCGACGACACCCTGGACTTCTTCCTGAACCCGGGTCCTTCGCTGGTCGAGCCGGCGTTCGCGAACGAGGGCGACCCCAACAACGGCCGCACCTGGTCGTTCTGCGAATTCACCTTCAACCCGCAGCAGTTGTACTCAAACATCAGCTACGTCGACCTGGTGACCGCGCTGCCGATCGGGATCACGCTGGAGGGTGACGCCAGGCACGAGGTCGCCCCGCTGCCGGACGGCGCGCTCCAGAAGATCGCGGACGGTCTGACCGCGCAGGCGGCGGCGGACGGACAGCCGTGGGACAAGCTGGTCACGCGCGGCGCCGACGGCTCGGTCCTGCGGGTGATCGCGCCGCAGAACGCGATGGCGCCGTACTTCGACAGGCCGGACGAGATGCCCTTCAGGGATGTCTTCAACGGCTACATCGACCAGGTCTGGCGGAAGTACGCCGCCGAGGATCTGAGGATCGACCTCCAGGGCGGACGCGGCGTGCTGGCCGGCCGGGTCAGCGGCGACACGCTCACCTTCGCCGGCGGCCACACCTTCGCCAAGCCGTCCTCGAAGGACGTCTTCACCTGCAACCACGGCCCCTTCACCAACAACCCGGACGATTCGGACGACAAGAAGGCCCTCCTCGCGCGGCTGGCGGCCGGATTCAATCGCTCGACGCTGCTCACCCACCCCGACCAGCCGAACGGCGCCACGGCGGCCGACTACTACAAGGACCCGGCCACCAACCACTGGGCGCGGGTGCTGCACGCGAACACCCCGATCGGGTACGCGTTCCCGTACGACGACGTACGGCCGGACGGCGAGCCGGACGTCTCGGGCGCGGCGCACGACGGGAATCCCGTGCGCTTCACCGTGTCGGTCGGCTCCTGATCCCCGGAGCCCCGCGCCAGTCGGACGGTGCCCCGCCACCCCCCTCCTCCCGTGGGGGTGGCGGGGCACCGTCATGTTTCGGCCAGCCTCACCCGATCGGCGGAAGATGTTGAAACTTAAACGAGATAGGTCTAGGATGAAGCTACTTGAACGCTAAACAAACACGTATCGGGAGACACGACCATGGCACTCTTCAACCGCAAGTCCGAGAACGACTCCACCACCACCGCCCCGGTGAACCCCGAGCTGGCCGCACTCACCGGTGACTACACCATCGACCCGTCGCACAGCAGCATCGGCTTCCAGGTGCGCCACGTGATGGTCAGCAACGTCCGCGGCACCTTCAGCAAGCACGAGGGCACGCTGAGCCTGGACGGCTCGAAGCCGGAGAACTCCTCCGCGTCGATCGACGTGGAGATCGAGAGCGTCGACACCGGCGCGCCCGACCGTGACGGTCACCTGCGCAGCGCCGACTTCTTCGACGCCGAGACATTCCCCAAGATGACCTTCCGCTCGACCAGCGCCGAGCAGGTCGGCGGCGACGACTACCGCATCACCGGTGACCTCACGATCAAGGACGTCACCAAGCCGCTCACCATCGACCTGGAGTTCAACGGCTCGGCCACCGACCAGTTCGGCAACGAGCGCGTCGGCTTCGAGGGCAACGCCACGATCTCCCGCTCCGACTGGGGCCTGACCTGGAACGCGACGCTGGAGTCCGGCGGCGTGGTGGTCAGTGACAAGGTGAAGCTGGCCTTCGACATCTCCGCGGTCAAGAACCAGCCGCAGGCCGCCTGACCGGGCGGCACCGGAGACCGGGACACCGCGAGGACCTCGCGGGCCCGGAGTACGGGGAGCGCGGGCGGCGGAACGGCACGGGGCAGGCGTCAGAAGCCACCCCCGTCGAATCCGCCGCCGCCTCCGAAGTCCCCTCCCCCGCCGAAGCCGCCGCCGTCGAAGCCGCCGCCACCGAAGTCGCCGCCGGAGCCGCCGCCGTCGTAGCCGGTGTAGTCGCCGCCTCCGTAGTCCGCGGCGTAGGCGGGCGTGGTCAGGACGGTGCCGAGCATCGTGCCGACCAGCAGGGCGGGGAGCACGCCGCCGCCGAAGTAGCCGCCTGCCCAGGGGCCGTACGCGGGACCGGCGTCGTAGTACGGGCGCGGCCCGTGCTCGGTCTGCACCATCCGCGTCATCGGGTCGTCGCCGTCCTCCAGGCGCGCCGCGTCCGCCGCGCAGACGGGGATCGGCCGTACGGCGCCGCCGGGCGGCGGTGACCAGTCCACGTCCTTCACGGACGGGCCGTGCCGGGGGTCGAAGAAGCACGGCGAACGGCGCTGCGGGAGCGGTGCGCCCTCCCGCCGCGCGGCCAGCGTGGCCAGCGAGAAACGGCCGTCCTCCAGCGCCTCGGTCACCCCGCGCACATCGTCGGGGCGCACCGCCGCCGCCATGAGCGATTTCGCCTTCTCGTACGCGTCCAGCGCGTGCTCGTAGTCCGCGCGCATCGCGTCGTCGGCGCCCTTCTCGCCCGGGTGGAAGTCGAGACGGTCCAGCTCCTCGCCGAAGGCGGTGATGTCCTCGTCCACGACGACCCTGAGCTTGTCGAGGGCCTGCCTGTCGCGCGCCTCTGTACGGAGGCGGTTGCGGCGCAGTACCGCGTACACCCCGGCGCCGCCCAGTACGACGATGCCACCGAGCGTGATCAGCCCGGTCGCCGCGCCGTCCCCGGCGCCGTCACCGGAGGACGTGTCCCAGCCCGCCGGCGCCTGGCCGCGCGACTGGGCGAGGGCCTGGTCCACGAAGTTGTTGAGTTCCGTCGACGCCGCGACGGGGCCCGTGCCCTTGGCCCCGTCGGTGATCGAACGGACGGTGTCGAGCGGCAGCACCCGCGGGTCGGCGGCGGCATCGAACCTGTCGCCGAGTCGGACGGCGTACACACCGGACACCCCGGTCGCGTCCCGGACTCTGTTCAGCAGTGTGTTGTCCGGATTGAATTCGGCGGCCTGCGGCAGGACGGCGACGAAGACCGGCTTGTCCGCGTCCTTGATCTTCTTCGTCAGGGCGTCGGCGTCCGACCGGGAGAGCTGGCCGGAGGCGCGCGGGTCGACATAGACCGGACCTTTCTTGAAGGCCTCGGCCACGGCATCGGGGCCGGTGGCTGCTGCCTGCGCGCCCGGCGCCGCGACAACGGCGGCGCCCGTGAAGGCGAGCAACAACCCGGACAGAGTGGTGAACAGCCTCGTCCTCATATCACCGACGGTACCGGAGGGTGCCACGATCCGGAGTGGGCCGAATGTGACGGAACGAGGACGGATCAGGGCGGGACGGTGGCCGTACAGCGCCCCGTACGGAGCGGGGCCGGGGCGGTCGTGGCCATGGTGGCCGTCGTGGAACGAGCGACGCACCCGGGCGGGGAGGCCCGGGTGCGTCACTCATGGGGGTCCAGACGGCGCGGCGTCCGCGCCCCGCGCCCTTCCGCTTCCGATTCCGCTTCCGATTCCGATTCTGTGGTCCGTTACCTCTGCTCCACCCGCACCCAGTCGATCTCCGCCTTCACCCCGCCCTGCGCGACCTTGTCGACGCTCGACTGGGGCAGACCCCAGTACGGCGAGGTGACCTGGTTGTGCCCGGCCGGGTAGGCGCCGCCCAGCGCCAGGTTGAGGATCACGTACTGGTTGTGGTCGAAGACCCACTCCCCCCGCGTCGACTCCAGCTTCTGCCGCGACGTGGTCTGCACGGTCTGGCCGTCGACGCTGAAGACCATGCCCTCGGGTGTCCACTCGACGGCGTACGTGTGCCACTGGTCCACCCGCCCGCCGTTCGGGAAGGTCTGCGACTTGCCGATGTTGCCGGCGGCCGAGTAGCCGGGGCCGTGCAGCGCGGTGCTCGTCCAGTCCGCGTAGCCGATGTTCTCCATGATGTCCGTCTCGCCAGAGCCCGGCCAGGACACCGAGGGATTGTCCACGTCACTGCCCAGCAGCCAGAACGCCGGCCAGAAGCCGTCGCCGACGGGGAGCTTCATACGGGCGCTGACCTTGCCGTACGTGAAGTCGAACTTGGTGTTGGTGTCGACGCGGCCGGAGGTGAAGTCGTACGTGCCGCCGCCCGGCACCGTGGTGCAGCCCTTGCAGTACTTCGACTCCAGGACGAGCGCGCCGTTCTGGGTCTTGATGTTGTCCGGCGAGTCCACATACGCCTGCGACTCGCCGTTGACGGAGCCCATCTCCTGACCGGTGCGGACCACGCGCCACTTGGCGCGGTCGAGGCCGGAGCCGGTGAAGTCGTCGAAGAAGGTCTGCCGGTAGGCGCCGCCGGGGTTCTGCGGCAGTGCGGGGTACGCCGCCGCGGCGCTGCCGCCGGTACCCCAGACCTGGAACTCGTACAGCGAGTAGCCGAACTGCGCCGTCGACGGCGCCGGGTTGTAGAAGGAGCGGCGCTCCTTGCCCAGCATCCGCACGTAGCGGCCGGTCGCCGGGGTCGGCAGGGTGATGGTGTCGTGTCTGCCGACCGCGTCGCCCGGTGACTTGATGTTCGCCCGGCGCTCGGCGATCTGCGCGGCCGAAGGCTGGTAAACGGTGCGCCAGTTGAGGTTGTCGTCGGAGACCTGGAGGTCGAAGTCGACCGCGTACGCCGCCTCCCAGTACAGGTCCACGGACTGGATCGTGGACCGCGCGCCGAGGTCCACGCCGACCCAGCGGTTCTGGTTCCAGTCGCTCGACCAGCGGGACTGGTCGGCCTTGAGATCGGCCGGCCAGCCGCCGTCGGTGACGAAGGCGGGTGAGTTGCCCGCGTGCTGGTAGAGGTCGCCGTACGCGGGGTGGTTCAGCGCGAGATTGCTGCGGGTCGTGGAGGCGGGGGCGGGTTCGCCGCCGAAGACCTGGAAGGAGAAGAGGGAGTAGCCCCAGGCGGTGGCGCGCTCGACGCCGCGCATCCGGACGTAGCGCCCGGTGGCCTCCTGCGGGTACGTGTGCGCGGTGACGGTGCCGCCGGTGCCCTCGTTCTCGGTGTAGAAGTCCGTCCAGTCGGCGCCGTTCGCGGAGATCTCCAGAACGTACTGCTTGCCGTAGGCGGCCTCCCATTCGAGCTTCACCTGGCTGACGCGGATGACGCTGCCGAGGTCGACCTGGATCCAGGCGTTGTCGGCGAAGTCGCTCGCCCACCGGGTGGTGGGGTTGTTGTCGAAGGCGGCGGTGGCGGGGGTGCCGGCGTTCTCGGTGCCGGAGGTGGTGACGGCCGCCGGCCGGGCCGCGACGGCTTCCGCCGCGCGGTCGGTGTTCCAGGCCGCGGCGGCCTGGACGACGGGGGGCCGTGGCGGCGCGCCGAAGGCGAGCGGTGCCGACAGCGCGAGCAGGGCGAGTGTGGTGGTCGCGAGTAAGGACGTACGTGGGGGCATCGGTGACTCCGTGGAATGCGGGTGAATGGAGCGATGTCCGTACGGGGTGTTACCGCGAGTGGTGCGTACGTGCGCCGTGCGCCGTGCGAGCGGAGGGGCCCGATGGGGCGACGGGGCCGGTGGTGCGATGGGCCCTACCGCGCTTCGCGGGTGAGTCCGATCGTGTCGCGGTACCACTTGGCGCTGTCCTTGAGGGTCCTGACCTGGGTGTCGTAGTCGACGCGGACGATGCCGAAGCGCTTGTCGTAGCCGTACGCCCACTCGAAGTTGTCGATCAGTGACCAGGCGAAATAGCCGCGTACGTCGGCGCCCTGCGCGCGCGCCTCGGCGACGGCCGCGAGATGGTCCGCGAGATACGCGGTCCGGTCCGCGTCCGGGACGGAGCCGTCGGCGGCGACGGTGTCGTCGAAGGCCGCTCCGTTCTCGGTGATGACGGTGGGTATGGCGTAGTCCTCCTGGATGCGCAGGAGGAGGTCGGTGAGCTCGGTCGGCGTGATCTCCCAGTCCATGGCGGTACGGGGCAGGTCACGGGGCACGGCGCGGGTGACGGGCAGCCCGTTGTCGTCCACCGGGGAACCGCTCTCGGTGACACCGGAGAACAGGGCGCCCCGGTAGAAGTTGACACCGAGAACGTCCAGCGGATTGGCGATGATCTCCAGGTCGCCTTCCTGGACGGGCAGTTCGGCCCCGCGCAGCGCCAGATCGGCGACGACGTCCTCGGGGTAGCGGCCGTGCACGAGCGGGTCGAGGTAGAGGCGCCGGCCCTGGCCGTCGGAGCGGCGGCACGCCTCGCGGTCCGCCTCGCTGTCGGTCTCGGGCGTGGCCGTACCGAGGTTGAGGGTGATGCCCAGTTCGAGCGGGTTGTCGCCGGCGGCGTCGCGGATGCGGCGTGAGGCGAGTCCGTGGCCGAGCAGCAGGTGGTGCACGGCGTGGATGGAGTCGCCGAAGTCCTTGCGTCCGGGGGCGTGGACGCCGACGTCGTAACCGAGGACCGCCGAGCACCAGGGCTCGTTGAGCGTCGTCCAGTGCTTGACGCTGTCGCCGAGCGCGTCGTAGGCGAGCGCCGCGTAGTCGGCGAAGCGGTAGGCGGTGTCGCGGGCCGGCCAGCCGCCCGCGTCCTCCAACTCCTGCGGCAGGTCCCAGTGGTAGAGCGTGATCCACGGCGTGATGTTCCTGCCGTGCAGCTCGTCGACGAGGCGCTTGTAGAAGTCCAGGCCCTTCGCGTTGGCCGGCCCGCGCCCGCCGGGCTGGATGCGCGGCCAGGCGAGCGAGAAGCGGTACGTGTCGACGCCGAGGCCCGCGATCAGCTCCACGTCCTGCGGCATCCGGTGGTAGTGGTCGCACGCCACGTCGCCGTGCTCACCGCCTTCCACCGCGCCCGGGACCCGGCAGAAGGTGTCCCAGATCGAGGGGGTCCTGCCGTCCTCGGCAGCCGCTCCCTCGATCTGGTAGGCGGAGGTGGCGACGCCCCAGCGGAAGTCGGCAGGCAGGCCCTTGATCGCCGTGGCGGGGCGGGTGAGGTCCTGGACGGGGGTGACGTTCATGGGTCTCCTGGTTCATGTGGGTGAGAGCACGGCGCGGGCGCGGGCGAGGGCGCGGGCGCCTGGAGCACGGGGCGAGGCGTGGGAGCGGTGGTGGTCGGGGGGGTCGGGAGGCGGTCCGGAAGCGGTCCGGAAGCGGTCGGGGCGGATCAGCCGGCGCGCGCCGCCGATGTGTCGTCGGCCGGTTCCGGGGCGGGGGCAGAAACAGAGGCGGGGACGGCGGGCGCCGTACGGTGCAGCCAGCACGCCACGGTGCGTTCGGGCGCGGCGTCCGTCGGACCGTCCGGCGCGGACAGCACCGGTACGTGCTCGGCGCACGGGTCGAACGCCTTGCCGCAGCGCGGATGGAAGGCGCAGCCCGTCGGCATCGCCGTCAGATGCGGCGGCGAGCCGGGAATGCCGGTCAGCTCCCTGCGGGGGCCGTGCAGCGCGGGGAAGGAGTGGAGCAGCCCGTCGCTGTAGGGGTGGCGCGGGTCGCGGTAGATGTCGGCGGCGCCCGCCTCCTCGACGATCCGCCCGCCGTACATGATCGCGATCCGGTCCGAGAACTCGATCAGCAGCGAGATGTCGTGCGTGATGAAGACGACCGAGAAACCCAGCTCCTCGCGGAGCGCGACCAGCTTGCGCAGAATCTGACGCTGCATCACCACATCGAGCGCGGTGGTCGGTTCGTCCATGATGACCACCTCGGGCTCCAGGGCGAGCGCCATCGCGATCATCACGCGCTGGCGCATGCCGCCGGAGAGCTGGTGCGGGAACGCGCCGAGCCGGTCGTGGGAGATCCCGACCAGCGTCAGCAACTCCTCGGCGCGCGCGGTGCGTTCGGCCGGTCTCATGGCCGGACGGTGCGCCTTGAGCACGTCGGTGAGCTGACTGTGCACCGTGTGTACGGGGTTGAGGGAGTTCATCGCGCCCTGGAAGACGATCGACAGCTCCTGCCAGCGGAAGGCGCGCAACTCCTTCGGCGTGAGCGTCAGCAGGTCCACCGGGGCCGCGTCGTCGCGCGGCGGGTGGTAGTGGACGTCGCCGCCGGTGATCACCCCGGGCGGGGAGAGCAGCCGGGTCACGGCGTAGGCGAGCGTGGACTTGCCCGAGCCCGACTCGCCGGCCAGGCCGAGCACTTCGCCCCGGTGCAGGGTCAGGTCGATGTCGCGCAGCGCGTGGACGGCGCCGGGGCCGGTGCCGTAATCGACATCGAGGCCGCTGATGGTCAGGACGGGGCGACCGGTCGTCATGAGCGGGGCTCCTTGTCGGGCTTACGGTCGGGCGTCCGTGCGGGTGTCGCTGCCGGTTCCCGTCCGGGCGGGGCGGCCCCGTTCGTACGAGCGGCTCCGCCGGTCCCGTTCGTACGGTCCGTGCGCGCCACCGGTGTGAAGCCGACCCGCATCCGGATCTTCCGCGAGGAGCCGGTCTCGGTGCGCAGCCGCGGATTCACGAACTCGTCGATACCGAAGTTGATCAGCGCGAGCGCCGTGCCGAGGAGGGCGATACAGAGCCCTGCGGGGACGAACCACCACCAGGCCCCCTGCGCGAGCGCCTGGTTGGACTGCGCCCAGAACAGGACGGTGCCCCAGTTCCAGTTGGAGATGTCGGCGACGCCGATGAAGGCGAGGGTGATCTCCAGCAGGACGGCGAAGATGACGGTGCCGACGAAGCCGGACGCGATCACGGCGGTCAGGTTCGGCATGATCTCGAAGCCGATGATCCGCCACGTCGGTTCGCCCGTCGCCCGCGCCGCCTCGACGTAGTCGCGCTTGCGCAGCGAGAGCGTCTGGGCGCGCAGCACACGCGCCCCCCACGCCCAGGACGTGAAGGCGATCACGGCGGCGATCAGCAGGTCGCCCGCGTCGGAGACGAAGCTGGCGATGATGATGATCAGCGGCAGCGCCGGGATCACGAGGAAGATGTTGGACAGCGCCGACAGGATCTCGTCCATGACGCCGCCGAGGAACCCGGAGGTGACGCCGATCAGCACGGACAGGACCGTCGCGAAGAATCCGGCGACGAAGCCCACCAGAAGCACGCCCCGGGTGCCGACGACGATCTGTGACAGTACGTCCTGACCGGTCTGCGTGGTGCCGAACCAGTGGTCGCCCGAGGGGGGTTGGAGCAACTGGTCGCTCATCATGTCGGGGTCGTACGGCGCGATCCACGGCCCGATGATCGCGAGCAGGGTGAAGAACCCCAGGATCGAGATCCCGGTGATCGTCTTGCCTCCGCGCAGGAAGCGCAGCCTGGCTCGTTTGGAGGGCGTGGGCGCGGGAGCCGTGTCGAGTACGGCGACCTCTGTCGCGGGAATGGACATGGCTCAGGCCTCCTTCCGGGTGCGCGGGTCGAGGAAGAGATAGACGAGGTCGGCGAGCAGATTCGCGGCGAGCACGGACAGCGTGATGATCAGGAAGACGCCCTGCATCAGCGGATAGTCCTTGGCGCCGACGGCCTGGAAGAGCTGGTAGCCGATGCCCGGATAGGAGAAGACCATCTCCACCAGCAGCGTGCCGCCGACGATGAAGCCCAGGGAGAGGGCGAAGCCGGAGATGTTGGGGAGGATCGCGTTGCGCGCGGCGTACGAGAACATCACGCGGCGCTCGGAGAGTCCCTTGGCCTGCGCCACCATCACGTAGTCCTCGGACGAGACGGTCACCATCATGTTGCGCATGCCGAGGATCCAGCCGGCGATGGCGCTGAGGATGATCGTGACGCCGGGCAGGAAGCCGTGGTAGAGCGCGCTGGAGATGAACGGCACGTCGAACGCGGGCACCAGTGAGCTGTCATAGCCCCCGGCGGCCGGGAAGACCGGCCACTTCACGGCGAACAGGGCGATGGCGATGAGCCCGAGCCAGAAGTACGGGATCGAGGAGATGAACGTGGTGACGGGCAGCAGGCTGTCCATCCAGGAGCCACGCCGCCAGCCGCTGTAGACGCCGATGCCGGTGCCGAGCAGAAAGCTGATCAGGGTGGTGAGGCCGACCAGTACCAGCGTCCAGGGCAGCGACTGCGAGATGACCTCGCTGACGGGCGTCGGGAAGAAGGTGAAGGACAGCCCGAGGTCGCCCTGGAAGAGCTGGCCCCAGTAGTCGGTGTACTGCTGCCAGAGCGAGCGTTCCTTGTCGAGGCCGAAGAGGGCTTTGAGCGAGGCGATCGCGCTGGTGTCGAGCTGGCCCTGGAAGCGGGCGATCAGAGCCTGGACCGGATCGCCGGGCATCAGCCGCGGGATCAGGAAGTTGATGGTGATCGCCGCCCACGCCGTGACCGCGTAGAAGAGGATCCGCTGGAGGACGAACTTCACTTCGCCGCCACCTCCGTCGTGCTCGCGGTTGCGCCGGAGGCACCGGGGGCGCCGGGGACTTCCGTGGTGACGGGGCGGTCCTCGTACAGCCAGCACGCCGCCCACTGGCCGTCGTCCAGTTCGAAGCGCGGCGGCAGTTCGGTGCGGCAGCGCTCCATGGCCTTGGGACAGCGGGGGTGGAAGCGGCAGCCCCCGGGCGGGGAGATGAGTGACGGAGGCTCGCCGCTGCCGGTCTCCTCCTGGTCCTCCTCGTCCGCGATCCGGTCGGGGTCGGGGGCCGATGCGATCAGCAACTGGGTATAAGGGTGCGCGGGTTGCTGGGTGACCCGCTCGCTGTCGCCGCCCTCCACGATCCGGCCGGCGTACATCACCAGGGTCGTGTCCGCGAAGTACCGCGCGGACGCGATGTCGTGCGTGATGTAGAGGATCGCCAGATGCAGGCGCTCCTTGAGGTCACGCAGCAGGTTGAGTACGCCGAGCCGGATGGAGACGTCGAGCATCGAGACGGGCTCGTCCGCGAGGAGCACCTTGGGGTCGGCGCCCAGCGCCCGCGCGATGGCGACGCGCTGGCGCTGGCCGCCGGACAGCTCGTGCGGGAATTTGTCCAAGTACTGAAGAGGTGGCAGGAGTTGGACACGTTCCAGCAGTTCGCACGCCTGCGCCTCGGTGGCCTGCTTGCCGTGGATCTTCAGCGAGCGGGTGAGGTGGTAGCGCACCGTGTGTACGGGATTGAGCGAAGCGAACGGGTCCTGGAAGATGAGCTGGACCTGTTTCACGTACGCCCGGAAGGACCGGCCGCGACCAGCCTTGACCGGGGTGCCGCCGAGCCGTATCTCGCCCTCGGTGAGCGGATACAACTGTGACAGCAGCCGGGCCACCGTCGACTTGCCCGACCCCGACTCCCCGACCAGCGCCGTGACGCTGCCGCGCCGCAGGCGCAGCGAGACGTCGTCCACGGCGTGGACGGTGCGGCGCCGGCGGCCGACGAGGTCGCCGGCGGTCCGTCTGACGGGGAAGTGCTTGGTGACGCCGCGCGCTTCGAGCACGACGTCGTTGTCGGTGCCGCTGTCGGTGCCGCTGTCGCTGTCGTTGTCGCTGTCGTGAGCGGCGGTGTTCTCGGCGGGCTCTCGGTCTTCGTTGGTCATCGGCCGGCCCCGTCTACTTCGCGGGCTTGAGGTGCAGCACGACGTCCAGCGCGTTCGGCTGGGTCGGCTGCGGCGGGGCGTACGGGTCGGCCTCGGTCGGCCAGCCCACCCAGTTCTTCGTGGAGTACTCCGCACCGATGGGCGCCGCCGCCGTCGGGATCATCGGGACCTCGTCGACCATGATCTTCTGGAGGGTGTTGAGGGCCGTGGTGCGCGCGGAGTCCTCGGTGGCGTTCGCGTACTCCTTGAGCGCCTTGGTCGCCTCGGGGCTGTCGAACCGGCCGAAGTTGCCGAGCGGCGCGTTCTTGCCGACGGGCTGGAGCAGCGCCCCGTCCATGATGTTCTGGTACATGTCGTACGGCGTGGCACCGGAGTTGGTCCAGTGCAGCGTGGCGTCGAAGTTTCCGTTGCCGACGTCGGAGGTCCACGCCTCGGCGGTCTGCGTCTTGACCTTCGCCTCGATGCCCAGGGGTTTGATGTTGTCCTTGATGATGGACAGACCCGTGATGTAGTCGTTCCAGCCGGCGGGGTCGGTGAAGGTCAGCTTCACGGCCTTGCCGTCCGGGTCCTTCAGGACGTCGCCGTCGAGGGTGTAACCCGCCTCGTCCAGGACCTTCTTGGCACCGGCGACGTCGGGCTTGATCGTGGCGCCCTTGTACTCGGGAGCCAGGAAGGACTCACCGGCGGGCAGCGGGATGCCGGTCGGGTTGGTGATCTCCGGGTAGAGCGTGGCCTGCGCCTGGATATGGATCGCCTTGCGGTCGACCACCATGGCCATGGCCTTGCGGAGCGCCGGGTCACCGAGCGGGCCCTTGGTGGTGTTGAACCACAGGCCGTGGATGCCGAGTCCGGAGGGGAACCAGAGCTTGTTGTTCTTGGGGTCCTTGGCGACGTACAACTGCTTGTAGTTCGGCATGAACACGAACGACCACTCGGCCTTGCCGTTGGCCAGCGCCGTGGTCTGCGCGCTGTTGTCGTTGTACGAGGTGAAGCGGAGCTCCTTCACCTGCGTCTTGCCCTTCCAGTAGGAGGACGTGGTGTCGAGCGTGGTGGTCTGCGGCGTGAACGTCTTGAGCTTGTACGGCCCCGAGCCGAGCGGTTCGCGGTTGGGCCAGGTCGCGGGGTCCTCGACCTTCTCCCAGATGTGCTTCGGCACGACGAAAGTCGTAGTGATCTTGTTCTGGTTGACGAACTGCGAGTCCTTGAAGGTGAGGACGACCTTGCCGTCCTCGACGGCTATGCCGTCGTAGGGCACGCCGTTGCCGTTGAGCGCCGGGAACTTCTTGATCAGCCCGAAGGTGAACGCCACGTCGTCGGCGGTCAGCTTCTTGCCGTCCGACCACTTCGCCCGCTCGTCGATGGTGAAGGTGACCTTGGTGAAGTTCGCCTCCCACTTCCACTCGCTCGCCAGCCAGGGCGTGCCCTTCTCGCTCGGGCGCACCAGGTTCGTCATCACCAGCGGCTCGTAGATCATGTAGCGGTAGCCCAGCGACGCGCCGGCGGAGGTGCCGAGGAACGGGTTGCTGTTGTTGGTCTGCGGGCCGTTCGGCATACCGATGGTGAGGACGCCGGAGGCGCCGCCTGATGACCGGTTGGCATCCGAGTTGGCCGAGGAACATCCGGCGGCGAGCGCGGCCACGACGGTGGCGGCGGCCAGCGCCCGGAGCTTGCGGTGTGCGGACATGGCGACTCCAGGAAGGGAATGCGGCTCTGTGGGACTGCGGGCCCGTGGGGCCGGGGGCCTGAGGACCAGGTATCGGGATGGGACTGTGCGGCGTTGCGGCTGTGCGGCGTTGCGCGTGTGCACGGTGAGGGCTGTGCACCGTTACGGCGTTGCGGCTGTGCGGCGTTGCGGCTGTGCTGTGCCGAGCTGTGCTTGGGCTGTACTCGTGCTGTGCAGTCCTGTGCTGACGGTGTGACACGTGGTGCGTACGGACGTCTGTGTTACGCGTGTTACGTGCGCGATGCAGATACGGAGTCGGCGGGCACGGCCGGCCCGGCGTTCACCGCCGCCAGCGGTGCCGACTGCCGTACGACCAACTCGGTGGGCAGCACGACCGGTTCGTCCGGCGCGGTCGTCCCGCCCAGATGCCCGAGCAGCATCCGCGCCGCCGTCTCCCCCATCCGCCGGGTGGGCTGGCGGACCGTCGTCAGGGGCGGTTCGGTGTGCCGCGCCATCGGGATGTCGTCGAACCCGACCACGGCGATGTCGTCCGGCACCGACCGCCCCGCCGCGCGCAGCGCTCTCAGCGCCCCCGCGGCGCTGATGTCGTTGTGCGCGAACACCGAGTCGAACGGAGTCCCGGCGGCCAGCAGTTGCTCGACGGCGAGGCGCCCCGACAGCTCCGTGAAGTCCCCCACGGCGACCAGATCGGTGGGCAGGACCTCGCGGAAGCCGCCGAGCCGGTCGCGTACGCAGCCGAAGCGCTCCGGCCCCGTGATGACCAGGGGTCTGCTGCGTCCGTCGGCCAGCAGGTGGCGGGCGGCGGACGCACCTCCTTCGTGATTGGTGGTCACTACGGAGGGGAAATCGTCGGGGTGGCTGCCACGATCGTCGATGAGCACGACCGGCAGCCCTTTGTGGCTCAGCGCGATGATCTTGTCGAGCGTGTTCTCGGGTTCGACGACGAGCAGTCCGTCGAAGGCCCGCGCGGAGACCTGGGTCGTGAAGCGTTCGACCGAGTCCGCGCCGCGATTGAAGGTGAACAGGAGCAGGCCGTAGCCGGCGGCCTCCACCGTGTCCACGACGCCCTGAAGGACCTCGCCCATCCACGCCCAGGTCAGCGAGGGCACCAGCATCCCGACCGTACGGCTGTTGCCGCGGGCCAGTCCGACGGCGCCCGAGCTCGGCACGTATCCAAGAGATGCGATCACGTCACGGACCCGCGCGGCCGTCGAGGCGTCGACCTCGCCCTTGGTGTTGATCACCCGGGACACGGTCGTCTTGCTGACACCGGCCGCGCGGGCGACGTCCGCGATGGTGACGCGCATCGGTGCCCTCGAATCGTTGGGTGGAACCGGTTCCGGTACCGGTACCGGAACCGGTTCCAATGTGAGCGGTGAGTTAACCGGTCCAGACCAACACCGTCAAGACTTCACGCCGGAATTCATCGGAAGCCAACTCCTGGGGACCGAGAGGGGGTTATGTGTTCAGGTTCTGAATGTTCAAGCCCTTGACTGGAGTTCATGTCGGAGTTCACGCTCGCCTCACGATCCATGGAAGACCCCCCACCCCTCTGTCAAGAAGGGCAGCTCCCCATGATCAGACCGAGCAGGAGGAACGGGCGGCACGGGCCCGGCGGCAATCGACGGCGGCTGACGAGAGTGCTTCTCGCCGGTGTGCTCACGACCGCCGGCCTCACCGGCGTCTCCGCCGGTACGGCGCAGGCGGCCGGCGAGCAGGTCAACATCTGGCTGACGACCACCAGCGACAGCGGTGGCCGCACCGTGACGCGCGGCCTCCAGCCGCAGACACCCGTCACGTTCCAGCCGGGCAACGGCGGCAGCGGTACAAACCTCACCGTCAACGAGAACACCAAGTACCAGACCTTCACCGGCGGCGGCGCCTCGTTCACGGACACCGCCGCCTGGCTGATGAAGGGCAGCGGGGCGCTGTCCCAGGCCACGCGCGACGACACGATGCGCAAGCTGTTCTCGCCGACCGACGGCATCGGACTCTCGTTCATCCGCAACCCGCTGGGCGGCTCCGACCTCGCCCGGTTCGGCTACACCTTCGACGACATGCCGGCCGGCCAGACCGACCCCGACCTGTCGGAATTCTCGATCGCACATGATCTCCAGGACGTGCTGCCGCTGACCAAGCAGGCGAAGCAGCTCAACCCGGCGCTGACGACGATGGCGTCGCCCTGGACCGCCCCGGCCTGGATGAAGGACAACGGCCAGCTCAACGGCGGCTGGCTGAAGGCGGAGAACTACGGTGTCTACGCCGACTACTTCGTCAAGTACCTTCAGGCGTACCGCGATCAGGGCCTGCCGATCGACTACGTCTCCGCGCAGAACGAGCCGACCTGCTGCTCCTCGTACCCGTCGATGAGCTGGAACGCCTCGGGGCTCGCGTACTTCACCAAGGCCGAACTGCTGCCCGGACTCCAGGCGGCCGGCCTGCCCACCAAGGTCATGGCGCACGACTGGAACTGGGACACCTACGACGCGTACGCGGCGGAGACGGTGAACGACGCGGCGATCCGCAGCCATCCCAACTTCGGCGGCATCGCCTGGCACGGCTACGGCGGCGACGTCAACAAGCAGACGCAGGTGCACAACCAGTATCCGCAGGTGGACGCCTTCCAGACCGAGCACTCGGGCGGCACCTGGATCGGCAATCAGCAGACCGAGGACATGTCCAACATCATCGACTACACCCGTAACTGGGCGAAGTCGGTGACCAAGTGGTCCCTGGCCGTGGACCAGAACCGCGGTCCGCACAACGGCGGCTGCGGCACCTGCGACGGGCTGATCACCGTCAACAACGGCGGGGCCCAGCACGGTCAGGTGAAGTACAACATCGAGTACTACACGATGGGGCACCTCACCAAGTTCGTGACGCCGGGCGCGCACCGTATCGAGTCCACCGCCAGCACCACGGTGCCCAACGTGGCCTGGCAGAACCCGAACGGCTCCAAGGCTCTCATCGCCTACAACGAGGCGTCGCAGGCGCGCGAGATCCGGGTCAACTGGGGCGGCCAGAACTTCAGTTACTCGCTGCCCGGCAAGACGTCGGCCACCTTCACCTGGGCCGGCGGCCAGTCCGGCGGCGGTGGCGGCACCACCGGCGCCCTGACCGGCCTCGGCGGCAAGTGCCTCGACGTGACCGACGGGAGCAGCGCCAACGGTACGGCGGTCCAGCTCTGGGACTGCACCGGCTCACCGCAGCAGCGCTGGACGGTCGGTGGCGACGGTACGGTGCGCGCGCTCGGCAAGTGCCTGGACGTCGCGGGCGGGTCGACCGCGGACGGAGCGAAGGTGCAGTTGTACGACTGCAACGGTTCCGGGGCGCAGCAGTGGAGATACGAGTCCGGCAGCGGTGATCTGGTGAACGCTCCGGCGGACAAGTGCCTCGACGTCACCGGCAATTCGTCGGCGAACGGCGCGAAGACGCAGTTGTGGAGCTGCACCGGGGCGGCCAACCAGAAGTGGCGGCTCCAGGCGTGACGTAGAGCGTACGCCGCCCTCGTGTACGGGGGTGCCGGTGGCCGGGCGGTCACCGGCACCCCCGTGGTCGCGTCTGCCGTGGCCGCGTGCCTACTCGGCCGGTTCGACTCCGGCCCGCAGCAGCCCGTAGGTGTACGCGTCCTCCAGCGCCTGCCACGAGGCGGCGATCACGTTCTCGCCGACGCCCACCGTCGCCCACTCGGCCGCCCCGTCCCCCGTGGTGATCAGTACGCGCGTCGTGGACTCCGTGCCGTGCTTGCCCTCCAGGATGCGGACCTTGTAGTCCACCAGCTCCAGCTTGGCGAGTTGGGGGTAGATACGCTCCAGGCCGACCCGCATGGCCCGGTCCAGCGCGTTGACCGGCCCGTTGCCCTCGGCGGTGGCGACGATGCGCTCGCCCTTGGCCCACAGCTTCACGGTCGCCTCGTTGGCGTGCGAGCCGTCGGGGCGGTCCTCGACGATCGCGCGCCACGACTCCGTACGGAAGTAGCTCCGCGCCTTGCCCTCGGCCTCCTCGCGCAGCAGCAGTTCGAAGGAGGCGTCGGCGGCTTCGTACGTGTAACCCTCGAGTTCGCGCTCCTTGACCCGGCCGACGACGCGGCCGACCAGATCACGGTCGTCGCCGAGGTCGATGCCCAGTTCCTTGCCCTTGAGCTCGATCGAGGCGCGCCCCGCCATGTCGGAGACGAGCATCCGCATGGTGTTGCCGACCTGCTGGGGGTCGATGTGCTGGTACAGGTCGGGGTCGACCTTGATCGCGGAGGCGTGCAGCCCGGCCTTGTGGGCGAAGGCGGAGACGCCGACGTACGGCTGGTGATTGGAGGGTGTCAGATTGACGACCTCGGCGATGGCGTGCGAGATCCGGGTCATCTCGGCCAGCGCGCCCGGGGGCAGGACCTGCTTGCCGTACTTCAGCTCCAGCGCGGCGACGACGGGGAAGAGGTTCGCGTTGCCGACGCGCTCCCCGTAGCCGTTCGCGGTGCACTGCACGTGCGTGGCGCCCGCGTCGACGGCGGCGAGGGTGTTGGCGACGGCGCAGCCGGTGTCGTCCTGGGCGTGGATGCCGAGCCGCGCGCCGGTGTCGGCGAGCACGGTGGCGACCACGGCCTGGATCTGGGCGGGCAGCATGCCGCCGTTGGTGTCGCAGAGGATGACGACGTCCGCGCCGGCTTCGGCGGCGGCCCTGACGACGGCCTTGGCGTACTCGGGGTTGGCGCGGTATCCGTCGAAGAAGTGCTCACAGTCGACGAAGACGCGCCTGCCCTGTTCACACAGATGGGCAACGGTGTCCGTGACCATCGCCAGGTTCTCTTCGAGCGTCGTGCGCAGCGCCAGCTCGACGTGCCGGTCGTGCGATTTGGCGACCAGCGTGATCACCGGGGCGCCGGACTCCAGCAACGCCCTGACCTGCGGGTCGTCCGTGACGTCGGCGCCGGGGCGGCGTGTGGAGCCGAAGGCGACGAGCTTGGCGTGCTTGAAGTCGATCTCGCTGCGGGCGCGGGCGAAGAACTCGGTGTCCCGCGGGTTGGCGCCCGGCCAGCCGCCCTCGACGAACCCCACCCCGAAGTCGTCCAGGTGCCGCGCGATGGTCAGCTTGTCGGCGACCGTCAGATTGATGCCTTCACGCTGGGCTCCGTCGCGCAGCGTGGTGTCGAAGACATGGAAGCTGTCGTCGGTGACCGTTGACTCTGTGGTCATGACTCTGGTGACTCCTGTCGAGTGATGGAGGGTCTTGGCTCCACTGCCACCGTCTGCGCGTGCTTCCCGTCTCGGCCGGGGTGGGGCCGGAAAACGAAAAAACCCCTCGCGGGTGCGAGAGGTCTGCGCGCGGGTCTGGGGCGAGATGGCCGCTCCGTACGTGGTGATACGTAGCGGTCACTGCGGACCGGCGCGCCTGCTGCCCATAATCATGGCGAACGAGAACACGCCAGCAGTCTGGCACGTTTATCTACCGGTGGAAGCCCCGTCTCACGATGCGGGCGGCGCGGCGCGGCGGCGGAACGGCTCAGAGCAGCGCGTCCTCGATGAACTCGCGAACATGTCGCAGGACTTGGGCCTTGCCGGTGCCCGGTATGCCGACCGTCACATGGACGCTGAAACCGTCGAGCAGGGCGCGCAGCCGGGCGGCGGATCTGTCGGGGTCGACCGCCCGCAGCTCGCCGCGCGAGATCCCCTCGGCGAGCAGCGCCACCAGATCCCGGTGCCAGGCCCCCTCGATCGCCGCCTGCCGGGCGCGGGTGTCGTCGTCGGCGTCCTGCGAGCGGTTCCAGACCTCCAGCCGCAGCGTCCAGTGCGGATCGCGGTGGCCGGCCGGGACGTACAGGTCGACGTACGCGTCCAGTCGCTCGCGCACCGTCGCCTGCCTCGACAGCAGGCCCCGGCGCTCGGCGCCGAGCTGGGCCTCGCTCCACTCCAGGGTCTGGAGCAGCAGCTCGTCCTTCGTACGGAAGTAGTAGAGGAGGTGCCCGCTGCTCATCCCGACGTCACGTCCGAGCCCCGCCATGGTGAGCCCGTCGAGCCCGCCCCCCGCGATGGTGTCCATGGCGGCGGCGAGCACTGCCTCGCGGCGCGGGGCGGTGTTGCGGCGGCGTGCGGTGGGTGTCACCCGTCCGTTGTACCTGATGCGTACACACGGGGTTGCGGTCGGGTCACTCAGCGAATGCCGCCGAGGTCGCGCGGTTCGCGCCGTTCAGCGGTCATGGGCCGGCGCGGGCGCGGTACGGCGGTCGTCCTGGAGCACGGCGGTGCGCACGGAGCGCACCAGCAGGCCGGTGGCCGCCGCCAGTACGCAGATGGCTCCGCAGCCCGCGAAGAACGCGCCGATTCCCCAGTTGGCCGCGACGAGTCCGACGACGGGATAGAGCAGCGGGCTCAGGCCCAGGGTGCACAGGGTCATCACGGAGGTGACGCGGCCGAGATAGCGGGGGTCGGTCTCCTTCTGGAGGAGGGCGTTGCTGACCACCATGGCCACGCCGCTCGCCGTACCGAGCAGCGCTCCCAGCGCGATCGACAGCCCGGCGGTGGGTGCGTTGCCCGTCGCGACGACCAGTGCCGCCGTCAG
This sequence comes from Streptomyces sp. NBC_01506, assembly GCF_045040295.1. Lineage (NCBI taxonomy): Bacteria > Bacillati > Actinomycetota > Actinomycetes > Kitasatosporales > Streptomycetaceae > Streptomyces > Streptomyces sp. NBC_01506. Next base: position 2,529,181 of record NZ_CP109422.1, read on the forward strand.
CAACAGGGCGCAGGACATCGTGAGTCCGGCGCGCGGGACGCGGCTCAGAACGCTCAGCAGCAGGCTGGCGACCGCCCCGCCGACGCTGAACGCGCTGAGGATCCAGCCGGCCGCCGCCGTACCCCAGCCGCGTTCGTCGGCGAGGAGGACCAGACCGGTGCTGACCGGTCCGCTGAAGCACATCTCGCCGAGCCCGATGACGACGACGAGGGACGAGACGCGGCCGTTGGCGCGCAGATAGCGCAGGCCGTCGCGGAACTCCTGCCGGGGAGCCGTCACGACGTCGCGTACGCCCGCCCCGTCCTTGGGCTCGTCCTCCGGCTCGCCCGCGGGCGGCAACGGGCGGACGCGTACGGCCAGAAGCAGGACCAGGGACACGGTGAACAGCGCTCCGGCGACGCCGAAGGCCCCCGGCGAGCCGCTGACGGACAGCGCCACGGCGGCGAGCGGCGGGCCGACGGTGTTGCTCAGCCGGACGGACAGCAGGCGCAGCCCCTGCACCCGGGCGAGTTGATCGGTCGCCGCGATCCGTGGGGGCAGCGCCCCGACCGCCGGCATGAACAGCGCGTCCACGCAGCCGAAGACGACCGCCAGAGCGACCAGCATCCACAGCTCCGTACCGATGAGCCAGGCGGCGGTGGCGGCGGCGAGAATCACCGCGCAGCGCACGAGATCGCTGCCGATGACGACGCGGCGTGGCCCGAACCGGTCGGCGACGACGCCGCCCGCCAGCATGAGGACGGCGCGCGGTACGGCGCCCGCGGCGAGCACGACGCCTGCCTGGGCGGGACCGGACTCCTGGGTGACGGCCCAGGTCAGGGCGAGGAAGTAGACGATGTCGCCGGTCACGGAGGTGGTGTAGGCACCGAGCCAGCGCAGGACGTTCGGATCGCGGTAGGCGGGCGGCGGCCGTACGGGCGCGCCGGCCTCGGGTATCACAGCCGCGGGAACATCTGGAGCTGCACGGACACCGTCGCGGCCCCCGCCCGCTTCGCCGTTCCGGCGGCCGAACTCGCGCCACGTGTTCGGTACTTGTCGATCACGCCCACCAGCTCACGCTTCATCTCGTTGAGCTCGTCGGGTGTCAGATCCGCCGTGTAGTCGCTGAAGATCGAGGCATCGAACCAGTCGTCCGGGAACAGCGGAACGGCCTCGGCGAGCCTGCGCAGTCGGTCGCCGTAGGCGAGGACCACCGCGTTCGTGTACGCGCGGCTGCCCTGCCGCTCGTCCGGCGCCACGGCGGCGGGATCGTGGTGCGACCGCTGGTGACGGGCCCGCCACCAGCGGTCGCGCCGCGTACCGCGCTCCTGGTCCTCCTCGATGAGCCCCCCGGCCGCCAGCCGGCGCAGATGGTAACTGGCCGCCCCGGAGTCCAGCTCGAGCTCCTTGGCCAGCCTTCGCGCCGTGGAGGGCCCACGCTCCCGCAGCGCGTTCAGCATGACCAGACGCATGGGATGGGCCAGCACGCGCAGCGCCGCGGCGTCGAGCGTGATGTCGTGCTCCGGATCGGGGCCCAGCGGGTCGCCTGAGTCGGTCGTCGTCATAAGGAGAGCATAGATGCAGAACATCTCTTCGCGAAGAGATGTTCTGCATCTGGCGCTCCTAAGAAGGGGGGCGTCTGACCGCGCGCCTCAGCCCACCCGGTGCATCCACCCGTGGACGTCCTCGGTCCGGCCCGTCTGGATGTCCAGCAGCGCCTCGCGCAACCGCGACGTGACCTCCCCGGGCTCACCGCCCGACTGCGTCCACTCGCCGCCCGCCGACCTGACGAGCCCGACCGGGGTGATGACGGCCGCCGTACCGCACGCGAAGACCTCGGTGAGGGTGCCGTTCCGCGTGTCGCCCCGCCACTCGTCGATGGAGACCCGGCGCTCCTGAGAGGTGTAGCCGAGATCGCCGGCCAGCCTCAGCAGCGAGTCGCGGGTGATTCCGGCGAGCAGCGAGCCGGTCAGCTCGGGAGTGACGATCGTGTCCCCGTACACGAAGTACAGGTTCATCCCGCCCAGTTCCTCGACCCACTTGTGCTCCACGGCGTCCAGGTAGGCGACCTGGTCGCAGCCCTGCGCCGCCGCCTCGGCCTGCGCGAGCAGGGACGCCGCGTAGTTGCCGCCGGTCTTGGCGTCGCCCATGCCGCCCGGAACGGCCCGCACCCGGTTCTCGGAGAGCCAGATGGAGACGGGCTTCACACCGCCGGGGAAGTACGCGCCGGCCGGGGAGGCGATGACCAGGAACAGATACTCGTTCGCGGGCCGCACCCCGAGGCCGACCTCGGCCGCGATCATGAACGGCCGCAGATACAGCGACTCCTCGCCCCCGTGCGGCGGGACCCACGCCTGGTCCTGCTGGACCAGCGCGTCGCACGCCTCGATGAACGTCTCGACGGGCAGCTCGGGCATCGCCAGCCGGCGCGCGGAGCGCTGGAAGCGCTCGGCGTTGGCCTCGGGCCGGAAGGTCGCGACGGTGCCGTCGGGGCGGCGGTACGCCTTCAGCCCCTCGAAGATCTCCTGCCCGTAGTGCAGCGTCATGTTGGCCGGGTCGAGCGAGAGCGGCCCGTACGGGACGAGCTGCGCGTCGTGCCAGCCCCGGCCCTCCGTCCACCTGATGGTCACCATGTTGTCGGTGAAGTGGCGGCCGAATCCGGGGGCGGCCAGGATCGCCTCGCGCTGCGCGTCGGACAGCGGATTCGACGACGGCTTCAATGCGAGGGTGGGCAACGGTGTCGTGGGCGTGGTCATGAGTTCTTGTCCTTCACCGGTTGTGTGTGACGGACCGCGCTCACGCCGCTACAGGTACTAGGACGTCCGAGCTTTCCCTCATGCCGCGGCCCACGCCAATTATCGCGCGTGGCGGGACGGGGCATGAAACGGGGTGAATGCGGCCCTACGGATGATGGTGGCACCCGGTGGCCGCAAAGCACAGCCGCCGGGTGCGGTGACCCGGCGGCTGGAGGAGTCGTCGTCGGGTCAGTTCGCTACTCGTACGACGAGCGCGTCACCGATCTCGTCGGTCGTACGGGGCGCACCGCCGCGCTCGGCGAGGTCGGCCGCGACGGCCTCCTCGACACGGACGGCCTCGGCGTCGAAGCCGAGGTGCCGCAGCAGCAGTGCGACCGAGAGGATGGTGGCCGTGGGATCGGCCTTCCCCTGGCCCGCGATGTCCGGCGCCGAGCCGTGGACGGGCTCGAACATGGACGGGAACGCCCGGTCGGGGTTGATGTTCGCGGAGGCCGCCAGGCCGATGCCGCCGGTCACGGCAGCGGCGAGGTCGGTGAGGATGTCACCGAAGAGGTTGTCGGTGACGATCACGTCGAAGCGCTCGGGCTGGGTGACGAAGAAGATCGTCGCGGCGTCGACGTGCAGATAGTCGGTGGAGACGTCGGGATACTCCTGGCCGACCCGGTCGAAGATCCTCTTCCAGAGGTGGCCCGCGTAGACGAGGACGTTGTTCTTGTGGACCAGCGTCAGCTTCTTGCGGGGGCGGGAGTTGGCACGCTCGTACGCGTCGCGTACGACACGCTCCACGCCGTACGCCGTATTGAGGCTGACCTCGGTGGCCACCTCGGCGGGCGTATCGGTGCGCAGGGAACCGCCGTTGCCCGTGTACGGGCCCTCGGTGCCTTCGCGTACGACGACGAAGTCGATGTCCGGACGGCCGGCGAGCGGGGTGGCCTGGTTCGGGAACAGCTTCGACGGGCGCAGGTTGACGTAGTGGTCGAAGGCGAACCGCAGCTTCAGCAGCAGCCCCCGCTCCAGGATCCCGGACGGCACGGACGGGTCGCCGATGGCGCCGAGAAGGATCGCGTCGTGCGTCTTGAGCGCGGTCAGCTCCGCGTCCGGAAGGGTCTCTCCGGTACGGTGCCAGCGCCGGGCGCCGAGGTCGTACTCCTTGGTCTCCAGCTTCACATCCTGCGGGAGCACGGAGCCAAGGACTTTCAGGCCCTGGGCCACGACCTCCTGGCCGATGCCGTCACCGGGGATCACTGCGAGATTGATGCTGCGAGACATGACGGGCACCTTACTGCGCGTCCCAGTGCCTGACACGCGCGGTCCACGATTCGGACGGTCGCGTGTTTCGCACGGGGGTACGCGCAAGGCGTGGCGCGGGAGTTCGGTGTCGGGTACGACGTCCCGTACGGCGTGCGGCGTGAGTGACCGCCCCCGGCTCAGTGGCCGGTGGAGCCGCCGTTGTCCCTGCGGTCGAGGGCCCGCTGGAGCGCCGCCGCGGCGTTCTTGCGGTCGGACTCACTGCCGCGGGGGATGCGACGGACGCGGCGGACTGTCGTCTCGGCCATGGTGATCGACTCCTTGAGACAGGTGAGGCATACGGCCGGGGGAAGCCGTATGAGGCATCTGCGAGGCGCCGGATGGGCGGGGAGCACGCGCCGCAGGGGTTGCCTGCGTGGGGGCGATTGCTCACGTCCGCCGTTCGCTGGGTCGAGCGAGTCGTTCGGCTTCTACAAAGCTAAGCGAGCGGGGCCGTTCTGTCTCCACAGTTAGTCGGACGTCCTACTATCTGAGACGGCAACCTCGATCCGGCATAGCGACCTAGGTTGCATTCCTACCTAGGTGGTGGTGGAATACAGGCATGGCGGCAGACCGAAGATCAAGCTGGCTCAAGGGGGTTCTCGACCTCCTCGTCCTGTCCTGTCTCACCGACGGGGAGAGCTACGGGTACGAGATCTCCAAGGCCCTCGCCGGCGCCGGGCTCGGCGACATCAAGGGCGGGACGCTCTACCCCGTCCTCAACCGCCTCGAAGAGGCCGGACTGGTCGTCGGGGAGTTCCGGGCCGCCGAGCGCGGACCGGGGCGGCGCTACTACCGGCTGACGGACGAGGGCCGGCGCGGGCTCGCCGTCGAGAGCGGGAACTGGCTGGAGTTCCACACCACCGTGCAGAACATGCTGCGCACCGAGGGGGCGTCATGACCGACCCGAAGCGATCCACCACCGGGACCGGCTACTTCGAGCGACTGGCCGCCGTCCTGCGGGCCGGCGGCATGGCCGAGCGCGAGGTGACCGTCACCGTCACCGACCTGACCGCGTATCTGGCCGAAACGGGCTCCTTGGCGGAGGACGAGTTCGGGCCGGTCGACGACTTCGCCGCGCGGCTCACGGGCCGTGGTGACGGCGACAGCGGGCCCGAGGAGCCGGAGGCCACCGCCGAGACCTGGAAGTGGACCACCGACGTCTACAACGACCGCAGGCTGCTCAACGTCTACGGCGACCAGGGCTGGGAGGTCGAACGGCTGGACGCCTTCGGCCGCTTCGTGTGCCGCCGCACCGTCGGCGCGGCGCTGCGCTGGGAGTACCGGCGCGAGGTACTGATCGACCGCAAGCGCGACGTGGTGGAGTCGGAGCTGGCCCCGGACGGCTGGGAGCCGTGCGGGCAGTGGACGTACTACCTGTATCTCAAGCGGCCGAAGGCGGCGAGCGCGGGACCGGCGGCGACGGTCGCCACGCGGCCCGGGACGCCGCGGTTCAGCCTCTACTTCGGTAGGAAGACGCGCGTACTGCTGGCGGTGACGGCGGTGAGCGTGCTGATCCTGGCGTTCCTGTACGGCTCCGGGGCCGTGGAGTTCAACCTGGCGCTGTTCATCCCGATCGCCGTCGCGGTCGGGATCGCCGCCCAGTCCGGGGTCCGGAAGGACGTGGTCGAGGGAGTGGAGGACGAGGCGAAGGACGGGAAGGGGAAGGGCTGAGGGATGACGGGGCAGGGGGCACGGGGCGGCGGTGTACGGGGCCGGGCCCGCCACCTCGTCGGCTACAGCACGTCGCCGTCGCGCCAGTCGAAGATCAACGCGTCGTCGGCGGACGGCAGTTCGCGGTCGGGCACCGGCCAGAGATAGGTCGTCCCCTCCTCCTCCGGCAGCCGTACGACCCCGTCCGGGCTCAGCGCCGCGACCCGGCCCTGCCACAGGTGCCAGCCGCGCGAGCGGTAGAGCCGGGCGCCGGCGTCGGACGCGGACAGCGCGCCGATGTCGTACGCGCGGGCGATCACCCGCTCCAGTACCTCCATCACCCGGCCGCCGAGCCCGTCCCCGCGCCGGTCCGCGCGGACGCCGACCGCCTCGACGTAACCCACGCGGTACGACCGCCCCGCGTGCGTCAACCGGCGCTGGATCACGCTGCCGTGGGCGACGAGCGCGCCCGTGCCGTCCCGTACGAGGACATGGACGCCGCCGAGCCCGTGCGTCCAGTCCTCCTCACTGAAGTCCCCGTCGAAGGCGTCGTCCAGGAGGGCGTGGATCTCGCCGAGGGTCGCCGGGTCGAGCTCGAAGGTGTGGGCCGTGCGCAGCGGGTCTGACATGCGTCTCACTCTTTCAGGCCGGGCGCCCGCGCGCGTACTCAGTGCCCGGTTGAGTAGCTGCTCCATGTCGAAAAAAGGTGTCTGCCGCGACAGTTGGCGGCATGAACGGCCTTTACGCACTCAAGCCCTGGTACGCGTCCCGGCTCTCCGGAGTCCGGGCCGCTCTCGTGCGTCGCGAGGTGTCGCCCGACACGCTCACCGCGGCGGGTGTCGTCAGCGCGGCCGGTGCGGCGGCGGCCGTGGCCTGGCTGCCCGCCGGACCGCTCGCCGCACTCCCCGTCGCCGTCCTCCTCGCCGCCCGGCTGGCCTTCGCCAATCTCGACGGGGCGCTGGCCAGGGACACCGGCCGGACGACCCGGCGCGGCGCCGTCCTGAACGAACTCGGGGACCGCGCGGCCGACTTGGTCGTCCTGGCCGGCTTCGTCGCGCTGGCGCCGCTGTGGCTGGTCGCGGTGGCCGCCCTGGCGGCCACGCTCCCGTCCTGGGTGTCCCTCGCGGGTACGGCGGCGGGCGCGCCGCGCCGTAACGGTGGCCCCGTCGGCAAGACCGAACGGTGCCTGCTCGTCGTCATCGCCGCCGCGACCGGCTGGGCGGTGCCGGTGCTCGTCGTGATCGCGGCGGGCTCGGCGCTCACCGCGGTCGTGCGGTTCGGCTGGGTCTGGAGGAAGCTCGCATGAGCGCCGTCATGACCGCGGGCGAGGCCGTGGGGCGCGCCGTCCCCCTCGTCGCCGGGGCCCTCGGGGCGAGCGGGATCGCGGTGGCGGCGCTGCCGTCGCGGGTCACGGTGCGGTCGGAGCTGCGTAAACGGTGGCGGACGTGGGCGATCGCCGCGCCGGTGTTCCTCGGGGCGCTGCTCCTGGGCGCCGGGGGCGCGTTCGCGCTCGCCGCGGCGCTCGGGGTGACGGCGGTCGGTGAGTACGTACGCATGACGGGGCTGCCGCGCGCGGAGCACGCCGTGCTGGCCGTGGCCGCCGTCGTACTCCCGGCGCTGGCGTGGCTGGTGCCGGACGCGATGGACGCACGGGCGGTCGATCTGCGGGTGGTGGCGCTGCTCCTCGTGGCGGCGGCGCTGCCGGCGCTGCTGGCCGGTGACCACGAGCGGGGCTTCACCCGCTGCGCGCGCACCGTCTTCGCGCTGCTGTGGATTCCCCTCCCGCTCACCGGACTTGTGGTGCTCCAGGGCACGGCGGTCGCGGTCGGGCTGGCGGTGGCGCTCGGCGACGTCGGGGCGTGGTGCGGCGGTACGGCGCTGGGGCGCGTCGGCAAAGTAGCGCCGTCCGCCCGCGGGGCGGGGCCCGCGGCGGCTGGTGCGGTGCATCCCAAGGCGGAGGATCTCCCGCGTACTGGACGTACTCGGGAGACTCCGACAACGCCGGGGGTACCTCCCGTGCCCCCCTCGGGGGCTACGGGGGAGAAGTGCCGTCCAGGCGTCGCGGGCCGGGCGGGACTTCGCGGACGTGCCCCGGGGCGGTGTGGCCCGCTCGCCCGGCAACTGTCGCCCCTGTCCCCCAACAAGACGTGGGCGGGGGTGCTGGGCGCGGCGGGGGCGACCGCGCTCGCCCTGGTCGTCGTCGGGGCCTTCACGCCGCTGCTGTGGGCGGCGGTGCTGGCCGGGTGTGTACTCGGCGACCTGCTCGAATCCATGGTCAAGCGGGAGGCGGGCGTGAAGGACGCGGGCAGTTGGCTGCCGGGCTTCGGTGGGCTGCTCGACCGGATCGACTCCCTGCTGCTGGCTCTCCTGCTCGCGATGGTGGTGACGGCATGACCGCACGGATCGCTGCCCGTACGGCGGCTACGGCCCGTTCGAGGCCGCGACGGCTACGACGGCTGCGGGGGCTGCGGCGCCGCCCGACGGTCGTCGGCCACCGTCGGCGCGCGGGGGTGCGTTCGGACACAGGTTCGGGGGCGGGCGCGGCGGCTGTCGCGTTCACGGTCGGGCGGCCCGGCGACCGCTGCGAGCGTGGCACGGGGCGGCTTCGTCGGCGCGGGCGGCGCGACCGTGGGCTCGGGCGCGGGCATGGCCGGGGCGCCGTCTCCGGTCGCCGCAGCCCGGCACCGGCCCCCGCCGTATCGCCCTCGCGCCTCGGGGCGGTGCTGCGGCGCGCGCTGTGGTGGGTCGTCCTCACCGTCACCGGCGGCGTGCGGCGGCGGGGTCAACTGCCGCCCCGTGGGTGCGTGGTTGTGGCCAACCACTCCTCGCACGCGGACACCGCCGCGCTGCTGGCGGCGCTCGACGCCCGGCACCGGCCCGCCATCGGGGCCGCCGCCGACTACTGGTTCGCATCGCCCTGGCGACGGCGCGTCTGCCGGGTGCTGGCCGCGGGATTCCCCGTACGGCGCACCGGCGGCGGCATGGACGATCTGATGTCCATGGCGGACGGGCTGCGGGCCGGCCGCGCGGTGGTCCTGTTCCCCGAGGGCACGCGCGGGGCGGACGGCGCGGTCGGTGCCTTCCACCGTGGCGCCCTGGTGCTCGCGGAGCGCGCGGGCGTCCCGGTCGTGCCGGTGGGCATCGCGGGCACGGACCGACTGCTGCCCAAGCACGGGCGGCTGCGTCCCTCGCCGGTACGGGTGCGGATCGGCGCGCCGCTGCCGCCGGGGGCGACGCCGCAGGACGCGCGGGCGGCGGTCGCGGCGCTGCACGCCCGTACGGGTACGCGCCCGCCGCGCGACTCCCCCGTACGGCGCCGGGTGGCGGCGGTGGCCAGATCCCGCTGGGGACTCACGCTGGCGGTCGCCTGGGCCTTCGCCGAGGCGCTGAGCTGGCCGCTGATGCCCGAACTGCTGCTGGGCATCGTGTGCGTGGCCGTTCCCCGCGCGGCGCTGCGGCTCTCCATCGCCGCGCTCGCGGGCAGTCTGGCCGGCGGGCTGCTCGCCCTCCAACTCGCGAACACGGGGCTCCAGTTGCCCGCGCCGCTGACGACCGACCGGATGCGCGCCCAGGTACGGCACGAGCTGGCCGTCGAGTCGGCGGCCGCCGTACGCCACCAGCCGTGGAACGGCGTCCCGTTCAAGGTGTACGCCGCCGAGGCGGGCCGCGCCGGGGTACCGGCGGCCGACTGGCTGGCGGAGTCCGCGCGAGCGCGCGGCTCGCGGACCCTGACGGTCGGCGCGGCCTTCGGCGTACTCGGTCTGCTGCTGCACCGCCTGCGCCGGTACTACGGCGGGTACGTGGCCCTGCTGGGCGCCGGCTTCACCGCCGGACTGTCACTGATCGTGGCGGGCTGGAGCTGAGCACGGTCGCCCCTCCAGTTTCCGGGCCCGTCCGGGGGGCACCCGACGAACGATGGGGAGGGTGTCACATGAACGTACAGACGATGTCACTCAGAGGTCGTAGCAAGGGCCGCCAGGCGGCGAACAGTTCGGCCATGGACGCCGCGGCACGCTGGGGTTTCACCGCGCGCGGTGTGATCTACCTGCTGATCGGGCTGCTGGCACTCCAGATCGCCTTCGGCGGTGGTGGCAAGCAGGCCGACCGGGGTGGCGCGCTGGCCGAGATCGGCGAGAAGCCGATGGGTTCCTTCGTCCTGTGGGCACTGGGCGTCGGTCTCATCGGCATGTCCCTGTGGCGGCTGTCCGAGGCGCTGTTCGGCGCGGCGGGACCCGACGGCCACAGGGCGGGCAAGCGGCTCCTGTCGGCCGGGCGTTTCGTGTTCTACGGCTTCGTGGCCTACTCCGTCCTCAGCTTCGCCGCCGGGGACACGGGCGGTTCGTCGGGTGACCAGCAGTCGCGGGACATCACGGCCAGGGCGATGGAACTGCCCGCAGGCCGGTGGCTCGTCGGCGCCGCCGGTATCGCGATCCTGGCCGCCGGCCTGTGGATCGGGGTGCGCGCCGCGAAGCGGTCGTACCGCAAGCACCTCAAGCTCGGGCAGATGTCCCGCAAGGCGAAGCGGTACATCGACGTGACCGGGGTCGGCGGCGGTCTGGCGCGCGGACTGCTGTTCGCGGCGATCGGCTGGTTCGTGGTGAAGGCCGCCGTCGACTACGAGCCCGACAAGGCGAAGGGCTTCGACGCCACGCTGCGCTCGTTCACGGACACCCCGTTCGGTCCGTGGCTGCTCGTGCCGGTCGCGCTGGGCCTCGTTCTCTTCGGCCCGTTCTCGTTCGGTATGGCGCGCCACCGCAAAGTCTGAGCCCCCTGCCGATGCCGCCGCCCCCGCTTCGTAAAGAGGCGGGGGCGGCGGCGCGACCTCTTCAGGAGGAAGACACCGCCCCCGAACCGGGGTTGGGGCCGGCACGGGGGCGGGGGTTGTGGGGACGACGGACCCGGGGCGGCTCAGCCCATGTGCGGGTAGCGGTAGTCCGTCGGGGACACGAGCGATTCCTTGATCGCACGGGTCAGGGTCCACCGCATCAGGTTCTGCGGGGCGCCCGCCTTGTCGTTGGTGCCGGAGGCACGGCCGCCGCCGAAGGGCTGCTGGCCGACCACGGCGCCGGTCGACTTGTCGTTGATGTAGAAGTTGCCCGCGGCGTAGCGCAGCTTGGCCATCGCGTCGGCCGCCGCCGCGCGGTCACCCGCGATGACGGCGCCGGTCAGCGCGTACGCGGAGACGGACTCCATCTGCGCCAGCATCGCGTCGTAGTCCGCGTCGTCGTAGACGTGGACGGCGAGGATGGGGCCGAAGTACTCGGTCGTGAAGACCTCGTTGGCCGGGTCGGTGCAGGCGATGACCGTGGGGCGCACGAAGTAGCCGACGGAGTCGTCGTACGTGCCACCGGCGACGATCGTGCACGTCGGGTCGGCGGCGGCGCGGTCGATCGCGGCCTTGTTCTTCGCGAAGGCCCGCTCGTCGATGACGGCGCCGATGAAGTTCGACAGGTCGGTGACGTCGCCCATGGCGATGGCGTCGACCTCCGCCGCGAACTCCTCCTTGAAGCCGTCGTTCCAGATCGACGCCGGGACGTACGCGCGCGAGGACGCCGAGCACTTCTGGCCCTGGAACTCGAACGACCCTCGGGTCAGCGCCGTCTTGAGGACACCGCGGTCGGCGCTGGGGTGCGCCACGACGAAGTCCTTGCCACCGGTCTCGCCGACGATGCGCGGGTAGGAGCGGTACTTCTCGATGTTGCCGCCGACGGTCTTCCACAGATGCTGGAAGGTCTTCGTGGAGCCGGTGAAGTGAATGCCCGCCAGCTCGGGGTGGTTGAGCGCCACCTCGGACACGGCCAGCCCGTCACCGGTCACCAGGTTGATGACGCCCTTGGGCAGCCCCGCCTCTTCAAGAAGACTCATCAAGAGCACGGCGGCGTGGGTCTGCGTCGGCGACGGCTTCCAGACGACGACGTTGCCCATCAGCGCGGGCGCGGTCGGCAGATTGCCGGCGATCGCCGTGAAGTTGAAGGGCGTGATCGCGTAGACGAAGCCCTCGAGCGGCCGGTGGTCGAGCCGGTTCCACACGCCGGTGGAGTTGGCCACGGGCTGCTCGGCGAGGATGCCGCGCGCGTACGAGACGTTGAAGCGCCAGAAGTCGATCAGCTCGCACGGGGTGTCGATCTCGGCCTGCTGAATGGTCTTCGACTGACCGAGCATCGTGGAGGCGGCCAGCGTCTCGCGCCACGGTCCGGAAAGCAGCTCGGCGGCGCGCAGGATGATCGCGGCGCGGTCGTCGAAGGCCATGGCCCGCCAGCCGGGAGCGGCGGCGAGCGCGGCGTCCACGGCGTCCTGGGCGTCCTTCACGGTGGCGTTGCCGTACGTACCGAGGACGGCCTGGTGGTTGTGCGGCTGCACGACGTCGAAGCGCTCGCCGCCACCCATCCGCCGCTGGCCGCCGATGGTCATCGGCAGGTCGACGGGGTGGTCGGCCAGCTCCTTGAGCTTGGCTTCGAGGCGGGCGCGCTCCGGGGAACCGGGGGCGTAGCCGTGCACCGGCTCGTTGACCGGCGTGGGGACCTGGGTCACAGCGTCCATGGGTGCCGAATCTCCTTGATCAGTAGACGGTTTACGGTCGACGGTCGGGGCGGCCGGTCGGGGGACGGCCGGTCAGCCGCGGGTCGCGAGGGAACGCAGGAAGAAGGCGAGGTTGGCGGGCCGTTCGGCCAGCCGGCGCATGAAGTAGCCGTACCAGTCCGTGCCGTACGCGATGTAGACACGCACCCGGTGCCCGTCGGCGGCGAGACGGCGCTGCTCGGCCTCGCGGATGCCGTAGAGCATCTGGAACTCGTACGCGTCGGGCGTGCGTCCCGCATGTATCGCGAGTTCCTGGCCTATCGCGATCAGGCGCGGGTCGTGGGTCCCGATCATCGGGTGGCCGTCGCCCGCCATCAGGGTCTTGAGGCAGCGCACGTACGCCCTGTCGACGTCGCCCTTGTTCTGGTACGCGACGCGCGCGGGCTCCTTGTAGGCGCCCTTGACGAGCCGTACGCGCGAGCCCGCCGCCGCGAGCGCGCGGCAGTCGTCCTCCGTACGGAAGAGGTACGACTGGACGACGGCGCCCGTCTGCGGGAAGCGCTCGCGCAGCGTGGAGTGGATGGCGAGGGTCGAGTCGACGGTGGTGTGGTCCTCCATGTCGAGGGTCACGGTGGTGCCGATCTCGGTGGCGGCCTCCACGACGGTGGTGATGTTGCGCAGCGCCAGGTCGTGGCCGCCGCGCAGGGCCTGTCCGAAGGAGGAGAGCTTCACCGACATCTCCGCGCGGCCGCCGAGGCCCAGCGGCGCGAGGGATTCGATCAGCTTCAGATAGGCGTCGCGGGCGTGCAGCGCCTCGGCCGGGTCGGTGATGTCCTCGCCGAGGACGTCCATGGTCACCTCGAGGCCGCTGTCGGCCATGTCCTGGATGACGGGCGTCGTACCGTCGACGGTCTCGCCGGCGATGAAACGGTCCACGACGGGCCTGGTGACCGGCGCGGCCGAGACGACGCGCCGCATCGTGTCGCTGCGCGACGCGGCGAGAATCACGGGACCCAGCACAGGGCACCTCCACGGAAGAGAACGAGCAGGCCGCACGGGGCGCGAACGCCCGGCGACGGCACGGAGAACCACTGTGAAATCTAGGGATCGCTCCGATCCTGTGCCATCGACACCTGTCACGCATCCGTGGCCGGGATCTCAGACATATGTCTGAAGGCGGTGCGAGAATGAGTGGATGAAGGACGATTACCAGGAGCTGGTGGACGAGATCTCGGCGCTGCTCGGCATGCCGCTCACGCTGGAGAACCGGGACTTCGGGCTGATCGCCTTCGGGGTGCACGACAGCGACGACGCGGGCGTGATGGACCCCGTCAGGACGCGGTCGATCCTGACGCGCAAGTCCACCCCCGCGGTGCGCGCCTGGTTCGAGGGCTTCGGCATCACCCGCGCGACCGGCCCCGTCCGTATCCCCGCCGCGCCGGACGCCGGGGTCTTCCGGGGGCGGATCTGTCTGCCCGTACGGCACCGGGGCACGGTGCTCGGTTACGTATGGCTGCTGGACGACACCGGCCAGGGCCCCACGGACGACCGATTGGCGGCGGCCATGGAGGTGACGGGGCGGATCGGGGCGCTGCTCGCCGAGGAGGTGCGGGCGGGCACCGACCTGGCGCGCGAGTTCCGTGCCGTACTGACGGCGGAGCACGGCTGGCAGCGCGACATGGCCGTGGAGGCGCTGCGTACGGCGCTGGGGCCGGGCGGGGACGGGCCGCACGTGGTGCTGTGCGTCGCGCCGTGGCGGGGCGCCGACCCCACGGTGCGCGCGGTGGCCGGCACGGCGGCGCTGTGCACGCTGCCGGATCTGTCGCTGGCCGTTCTCGTACGGCTCCGGTCCCCCGACGCCCTGGGGCCCGCGCTGGCGGCCACGGAGCGGCTGCGCGACGCCGCGGGGCCGGAGGCCACCGCCGGGGCGGCGACGCCGCGCCGCGGCCTGGCGGAACTCCCGGACGCCTGGCACGAAGCGGTCTCGGCGGCCCGCGCGGCGGCGGCGCAGCCCCGGTTCGGCCCCGTCGCCCAGTGGCCGGAGATCGGCCCGTACCGGCTGCTGACGTCGCTGCCCCCGGTCACCGACCCGGCGGTGCGCCCGCTGCTGACGCCCGCGCACACGGACCTGACGCACACGGCGGAGGTCTACCTCGACCACGCGGGCCAGGCGGGCCGTACGGCGGCGCGACTGGGCATCCACCGCCAGACCCTCTACTACCGGCTGTCGCGTATCGAACAACTCACGGGCCTGGACCTGGCGGACGGCGAGGACCGGCTGCTGCTGCACATGGCGCTCAAGTCCGCCCGCCTGCGGTCCTGAACGCGACGGCCCCGCCGGGGACACGTTCGAGGGGCCAGGGAATCTCTCCCGGGCCCCTCGAAGTGTCCGATCCAGCCTGGTCGGCTCGGCCAGTCGGTCGGTCGGTGCGTCAGTGCGTCAGTCGGTCAGATCCACCGAGCGCGCCGAGTTCGCGCCGATCTCGTCGGAGATCTCGGCCAGCACCGCCGGCGGCACGCTGTCGTCCACGGACAGGACGACCAGCGCCTCGCCGCCCACCTCCGCCCGCGAGACCTGCATCCCCGCGATGTTCAGCCCCGCCTCGCCGAGGATCCGGCCGACGGTGCCGACGACGCCCGGACGGTCCTCGTACCGCAGGACCACCATGTGGTCGGCCAGCGACACATCGACGTCGTACTCACCGATCGCCACGATCTTCTGCAGATGCTTCGGACCGGCGAGCGTGCCGGACACCGACACCTCCTCGCCGCCCGAGAGCGTGCCCCGCACCGTGACCACGTTGCGGTGATCGGGCGACTCGCTCGACGTCGTGAGACGTACCTCGACGCCGCGCTCCTGCGCGAACAGCGGGGCGTTCACGTAACTCACCGTCTCGTCGACGACATCCTCGAACACGCCCTTCAGCGCGGACAGTTCGAGCACCTTCACATCATGCTGCGTGATCTCGCCGTAGACCTCGACATCGAGGCGTACGGCGACCTCGCCCGCCAGCGCCGTGAAGATCCGGCCGAGCTTCTCGGCGAGCGGCAGCCCCGGCCGTACGTCCTCGGCGATGACCCCGCCCTGGACGTTGACCGCGTCGGGCACCAGCTCACCGGCGAGCGCGAGGCGCACCGACCTGGCGACCGACACACCCGCCTTCTCCTGCGCCTCGTCCGTCGACGCGCCGAGGTGCGGGGTGCAGACGACCTGGTCGAACTGGAACAGCGGGGAGTCCGTGCAGGGCTCCTTCGCGTACACGTCCAGACCGGCGCCCGCGACGCGGCCCTCCTTGAGCGCGGAGGCCAGCGCCTCCTCGTCCACGATCCCGCCGCGCGCGGCGTTGACGATCCGCACCGTCGGCTTGACCTTGTGCAGCGCGTCGTCGCCGATCAGACCCAGCGTCTCGGGGGTCTTCGGCAGATGCACGGTGATGAAGTCCGACACCTCCAGCAGCTCGTCCAGGGAGAGCAGCTTGACGCCCATCTGCGCGGCTCGCGCGGGCTGTACGTAGGGGTCGTACGCGACGATCTTCATACCGAACGCCGACATGCGCTGCGCGACCAGGACACCGATGCGGCCGAGGCCGACGACGCCGAGCGTCTTCTCGCTCAGCTCGACGCCGGTGTACTTGCTGCGCTTCCACTCGCCGTTCTTCAAGGCGGTGTTGGCCTGCGGGATGTTGCGCGCGGTGGCGACCAGCAGACCGCAGGCCAGCTCGGCGGCGGTGACGATGTTCGACGTGGGCGCGTTGACGACCATCACGCCGGCCTTGGTGGCGGCGGAGACGTCGACGTTGTCGAGGCCGACACCGGCGCGGGCGACGACCCTCAGCTTCTTCGCCGCGGCCACGGCCTCGGCGTCGACCTTGGTCGCCGAGCGGACGAGGATCGCGTCCACGTCGGCGATGGCGGGCAGCAGTTCGGCGCGGTCGGCGCCGTTGCAGTGCCTGATCTCGAAGTCCGGGCCGAGCGCGTCGACAGTGGCGGGCGACAGCTCTTCGGCGATGAGTACAACCGGCTTTTGATTGGAACGCGAGCTCACGTGGGTCCTCACAAGTCCATTGCGGACGGCCGTCCCGACGGCCGCAGGCGGCGGAGGGTGCCAGGCCCTGGTCCGGGCCTGATCGCGTGGAAGACGCACGACATTGTGGGCCTGACGCGGATGTATGCAGCAGTGTAGTGGTGCGTTCGGCGGGGGTTTCCCGCCTCGGCGGGCAGATCACCCGTACGTGGCCGGGCCCCGCCGCAAGCGCTTACCGGCGGCCCGTCGAAGTGCGGGCCCCGGTGCCGGCCGCGGTGCCGGGCCCGCACTTCAGGCCCGGCACCGCGAACGACTCAGACGTCTCAGACGTCGTCGTTGTCGACCCAGCTCATCAGCTTGCGCAGCTCGCGGCCCGTGCTCTCCAGCAGCGAGTCGCTGTCGGCCTTCTTGTACTCGTTGTACTTCTTCAGACCGCCGTGGTACTCGTCCATCCAGTTCCGCGCGAACGTGCCGTCCTGGATCTCGGCGAGGACCTTCTTCATCTCGGCCTTGGTCTGGTCGGTGATGATCCGCGGGCCGGTGACGTAGTCGCCCCACTCGGCGGTCTCGGAGACCGACCAGCGCATCTTGTCCAGGCCGCCCTCGTACATCAGGTCCACGATCAGCTTCAGCTCGTGAAGGCACTCGAAGTACGCGATCTCCGGCTGGTATCCGGCCTCGACCAGCGTCTCGAAGCCGGCCTTGACCAGCGCGGACGTACCGCCGCACAGAACGACCTGCTCACCGAAGAGGTCGGTCTCGGTCTCCTCGCTGAAGGTCGTCTTGATGACACCGGCGCGCGTGCCGCCGATGCCCTTCGCGTAACTCAGCGCCAGCTCGAAACCCTTGCCGGTGGCGTCCTGTTCGACGGCCGCGATACACGGCACGCCGCGGCCCTCCTCGTACTGACGGCGCACCAGATGGCCGGGGCCCTTCGGGGCGACCATGGCGACGTCGATACCGGCGGGCGGCTTGATGAAGCCGAAGCGGATGTTGAGACCGTGTCCGAAGAAGAGCGCGTCGCCGTCCTTCAGGTTGTCCTTGATGGACTCCTCGTAGACCTGCGCCTGGATCGGGTCCGGCACCAGGATCATGATGACGTCGGCCTCGGTGGCCGCCTCGGCGGGCGTCACCACGCGCAGGCCCTGTTCCTCGGCCTTCGCCCTGGACTTGGAACCCTCGTGCAGGCCGACCCGGACGTCGACACCCGAGTCACGCAGCGACAGCGCGTGGGCGTGGCCCTGGCTGCCGTAGCCGATGACCGCGACCTTGCGGCTCTGGATGATGGACAGGTCGGCATCGTCGTCGTAGAACAGCTCGGCCACTGGGTCTTCTCCTTGGTGTGCAAACTGGGGTGTCGCTGTGTGCGCCCCACCGTACGGCGGGGCGGGTAAAGGCCGTCTCACGGTCTCGGCATACGAACCGGGATGCTGTACGGCTCCGAGGGCCCGGCTCCGCGCCGCGCCCGAAGTGGCTTACGCGCTGCGGTCGAGCGCCCGCAGGCTGCGGTCCGTGATGGACCGCGCGCCACGCCCTATGGCGATCGTGCCGGACTGGACCAGCTCCTTGATGCCGAACTGCTCCAGCATCTTCAGCATCGCGTCGAGCTTGTCACTCGATCCGGTGGCCTCGATGGTGACCGCCTCGGGTGAGACGTCCACGGTCTTGGCGCGAAAGAGCTGCACGATCTCGACGATCTGGGAGCGGGTCTCGTTGTCGGCGCGGACCTTCACCAGGACGAGCTCGCGCTGGATCGCGGCGCCGGGCTCGAGTTCGACGATCTTCAGGACGTTGATCAGCTTGTTGAGCTGCTTCGTCACCTGTTCGAGCGGCAGGTCCTCGACATTGACCACGATGGTGATGCGGGAGATGTCGGGGTGCTCGGTGACACCCACCGCGAGTGAGTCGATGTTGAAACCGCGCCGGGAGAACAGCGCGGCGATCCTGGCCAGGATGCCGGGGGTGTTCTCCACCAGGACGGAGAGGGTGTGCTTGGAAGACATTTTCGTCGTTCTTTCTCTCGCTCTCGGCATCCGGCTCAGTCGTCCAGGCTGTCGCCGAAGTCGGGGCGCACACCCCGGGCGGCCAGGACCTCGTCGTTGGAGGTGCCCGCGGCGACCATCGGCCAGACCTGGGCGTCCTCGTGGACGATGAAGTCGACCACCACGGGGCGGTCGTTGATGGAGTTGGCCTTGGCGATCACGGCGTCCAGCTCGTCCGGGGACTCGCAGCGCATCGCGACGCAGCCCATCGCCTCGGAGAGCTTCACGAAGTCCGGGATACGGGTGCCGCCGTTGGGCTTCGCGTCGTCCGCGCGGCCCGAGCCCTCGAAGGAGCCGCCGGAGGCGACGTCGGGGCCGCTGTGCAGGACGGTGTTGGAGTAGCGCTGGTTGTAGAACAGGGTCTGCCACTGGCGGACCATGCCCAGCGCCCCGTTGTTGATGATCGCGACCTTGATGGGGATGTTGTTGAGGGCGCAGGTGACCAGTTCCTGATTGGTCATCTGGAAGCACCCGTCGCCGTCGATCGCCCACACGGTGCGGTCGGGCTGCCCGGCCTTGGCGCCCATCGCGGCCGGGACCGCGTAGCCCATCGTGCCCGCGCCGCCGGAGTTGAGCCATGTCGCGGGCTGCTCGTAGTCGATGAAGTGGGCGGCCCACATCTGGTGCTGGCCGACGCCCGCCGCGTAGATCGTGTCGTCCGGGGCGAGTTGGCCGATGCGCTGGATGACGTGCTGCGGGGAGAGACTGCCGTCGGCCGGCTGGTCGAAGCCGAGGGGGTACGTCTCGCGCCAGCGGCTGAGGTCGCGCCACCAGGCGCTGTAGTCACCGACGTTGCCCTCGGTGTGCTCGGCCTGGACCGCCTGGACGAGGTCGGCCAGGACCTCGCGGGCGTCGCCGACGATCGGCACGTCGGCCGCGCGGTTCTTGCCGATCTCGGCGGGGTCGACGTCGGCGTGGACGATCTTCGCGTACGGGGCGAAGCTGTCCAGCTTGCCGGTGACACGGTCGTCGAAGCGGGCTCCGAGGGCGACGATCAGGTCGGCCTTCTGCAGCGCGGTGACGGCGGTGACCGCACCGTGCATGCCCGGCATTCCCACGTGCAGCGGGTGGCTGTCGGGGAACGCGCCCAGCGCCATCAGGGTGGTGGTGACGGGGGCGTTGGTCAGTTCGGCGAGAACGCGCAGTTCGGCGGTGGCACCGGCTTTGATGACGCCGCCGCCGACGTACAGCACCGGCCGCTTGGCGTGGGTGATCAGCTTCGCCGCCTCGCGGATCTGCTTGGCGTGCGGCTTCGTGACCGGCCGGTAGCCGGGCAGTTCCTGGGTGGGTGGCCAACTGAAGGTGGTCTTCGCCTGGAGGGCGTCCTTGGCGATGTCGACCAGGACGGGGCCGGGGCGGCCCGTGGCGGCGATGTGGAACGCCTCGGCGATGGTGCGCGGGATGTCCTCGGCCTTGGTGACCAGGAAGTTGTGTTTGGTGATCGGCATCGTGATGCCGCAGATGTCCGCCTCCTGGAAGGCGTCCGTGCCGATCGCCTTGCTCGCGACCTGGCCGGTGATCGCGACGAGCGGCACGGAGTCCATGTGCGCGTCGGCGATCGGGGTGACCAGGTTGGTGGCGCCGGGTCCCGAGGTGGCCATGCAGACGCCGACCTTGCCGGTGGCCTGCGCGTAGCCGGTGGCCGCGTGGCCGGCGCCCTGCTCGTGGCGGACGAGGATGTGACGGACCCGGGTGGAGTCCATCATCGGGTCGTAGGCGGGGAGGATGGCGCCGCCGGGGATGCCGAATACCGTCTCGGCCCCCACTTCCTCAAGAGAGCGGATGAGGGACTGCGCGCCCGTGACGTGCTCAACGGTGGCGGACGAGGGTCCGCCGTTACGGGCGCGCGGCGTCGGGTGGGCCCCGGTGGCCTGCTCGGTCATCGTCAGTCTCTTCTCGAAGCTGAGGGTTTTTGCGGGGGTTTGGGCTGTGCCGGTACAACAAAAAACCCCTCGTGCCGGGAGGCAAGCGAGGGGAGCGCGTCGGTGCGGTCTGCAGAGCCGATGATGGGCACTGCCTCAGCCGACGCGCTGTCCAAGTACGAGAATTCGGGTGCGCATGGCATTGACCCTCCCTCCGACGCGCTGTCACTGTCAAGTGGGTGGGACTGGCGTCTCAACATTTGAGCGCTTGGACGGTCGTGTGATCGGTCGGGGGATCATGTCCGGGGTGGCCGCCCGGGTCCGGCGGACGGGCAGCGAGCCGCCGCTCAGTACGGGCAGCGGGCCGGCGCCGGGGAGGGGAAAGTCACCGCGGATCAGCGCGCGGCGCAGCCGGTACTCGTCCAGAGGGCCGGAGAAGGCCATGCCCTGGCCGTGCGTACAGCCCATGGCGCGCAGCGCGAGGACCTGTTCCGGTACGTCGACGCCGTCGGCCACCGAGACCATGCCCAGGTCACAGGCGATCCGGAGCAGTCCCGCCGTGATCTTGTGCAGCCTGGCGGACTCGACAACGCCTTCGACCAGCCCCCGGTCCAGTTTCAGTACGTCGACGGGGAGCCTGCGCAGCGCGCTGATCGCCGCGTAGCCGCTGCCGAAGCCGTCGAGCGCGATCCGTACACCGAGGCGGCGCAGCGCGACCAGGCGGTGCTCCAGCTCGTCGAGGGACGTACGGGCGTCGCTGTCGGCCAGCTCGATCAGCAGGGCGCCCGAGGGGAGCCCGTGGCGGGTCAGGAGGGCTTCGATGGAGCCCAGCGGCATGGACCGGTCGAGCAGTCTGCGGGCGGAGAGGCGGACGGTCACCGGTACGAGGTGGCCCGTCCTGCCGCGCTCGGCGGCCTGCTCGACGGCTTCCTCGAGCAGCCAGCGGCCTAATTCGGCGGTGCGGTCGCTGTCGTCGGCGACCCGCAGGAACTCGGCTGGGGTGAAGAGGATGCCCTGGGCGGAGCGCCAGCGGGCCTGTGCGGCGACGGCGGAGATCTGTCCGGTGGACAGGTCGACCACGGGTTGGTGCAGGAGGGCGAATTCGCCGTCCCGCAGGGCGGTGCGGAGCCTGGCGGCCAGTTCGGTCCTGCGGACCACGTCGGCCTGCATCTGGGGGGCGTACAGCTCGACGCGGTCCTTGCCGCCGGCCTTGGCGCGGTACATGGCGAGGTCGGCGTTGCGCATGAGGTGGCTGGGGGTGGTGCCGGGCTCGGCGAAGGCGACTCCGATGGAGGCGGCGACGCGGACATCGTTGCCTTCGATGCGGTACGGCTGCGACAGCTTGAGGCGCAGCCGGTCGGCGATCTCGTGGACCTGGTACTCACGGGCGGTCTGCTCGTCGGTGCCGTCCCCGAGGATGAGGGCGGCGAACTCGTCCCCGCCCAGCCGGGCGGCGGTGTCCCCGGCCCGTACCGAGTCCTGGAGGCGGCGGGCCGCGTGGATCAGCAGCTCGTCGCCGACCTGGTGGCCGAGGCGGTCGTTGACGCCCTTGAAGCCGTCGAGGTCGATGAACAGGACGGCGGTGCCGGGGTCGTTGGCCCGGCGCCCGGAGAGTGCCTGGCCCACCCGCTCGGTGAACAGGGCGCGGTTGGGCAGGTCGGTGAGCGGGTCGTGTTCGGCGTTGTGCTGCAACTGGGCCTGGAGCCGTACGCGTTCGGTGACGTCGCGGCTGTTGAGGATCAGGCCGCCCTGGTGCCGGTTGACCGTGGACTCCACGTTCAGCCAGTCGCCGGAGCCGGACTTGAAGCGGCATTCGATGCGGGTGGTGGGCTCCTGTGTGGGAGGAGCGGCCAGGAAACGGCGTACTTCGCGTTTGACCCGGCCGCGGTCGTCCGGGTGGATGATCGACTCCAGTTGGGCACCGACGAGGCAGTCCGGCTCACGTCCGTAGACGCCGGCCGCGGCGGGGCTGACGTAGTCGAGGGTGCCTTCGGGCCCGGCGATCATGATGACGTCGCTCGATCCCTGGACCAGGGAGCGGAAGTGGTTCTCCTTCTGGGCCAGTTCATGGGTGAGCGCGATGTTGTCGACGAGCATGATGCCCTGCCGTACGACCAGGGCGAGGACGACCGTGCTGCCGGTGAGGACCACCACACGGTCGAC
Source organism: Streptomyces sp. NBC_01506 (assembly GCF_045040295.1). Taxonomy (NCBI): domain Bacteria; kingdom Bacillati; phylum Actinomycetota; class Actinomycetes; order Kitasatosporales; family Streptomycetaceae; genus Streptomyces; species Streptomyces sp. NBC_01506. Next base: position 2,551,466 of record NZ_CP109422.1, read on the forward strand.
CCGGCGGCCCTCGATGACGTTGTAGAGGATCCCCAGCGTGCATACGGCGGCGGCGAGATACGGCGTGAGGGCGGCCAGGGAGCCCGCGATGGGCCTGCTGGAGTGCCGGGGCGGGCGGGGGGCGCGCACCTGGACGGGCGCGCTCTCGGCGGCCCTGCGGACGCCCCAGGGCGCGTACGCGAGCAGCAGGGACCCGGCGAACCAGCCGGCGTCGAGCAGTTGGCCCGAGCGGTAGTTCTCCCTGAGCAGCGGGGAGGTGAACAGCGCGTCGCACAGGACGGTGAGGGCGAGGGCGGCGATGGCGGAGTTGATGGCCGTACGGCTGCCGGTCGAGCGCCGGAAGTGCAGGGCCAGCACCATGCTGACGAGCACGATGTCCAGCAGCGGATAGGCGAGGGAGAGCGCGGCGTGAGCGACGGTCTCGCCGTCGAAGTGCGTGGTGTGCGCGAGGGCCAGGCTCCAGGAGAGCGTGAGGAGCGAGCCGCCGATCAGCCAGGCGTCGAGGCCCAGGCACACCCAGCCGGCCTTGCTGACAGGGCGTTTGGCGAGGACGAGCAGGCCGACGATGGCGGGCGGCGCGAAGCACAGGAAGAACAGGTCGGCCAGGGAGGGGCTGGGCACGGGGCGGTCGAGCACGACCTCGTACCAGCCCCAGACCGCGTTCCCGCCCGCGGCCATGGCGGAGGAGAGCGAGAAGAGCAGCCAGGCTGGGCGGAAACGGCTGTCGTTGCCGCGGGCGTACAGGAAGCAGGAGACCGCGGCGATGAGGGCGGCGAGACTGAGGCCGAAGTCGCCCATGAACAGGGCCACTTCGGGGGAGCCCCATCCGAGGGCCGCGCCGGTCGCGTACCCGCCGCAGATGAGGGCGAGGAGGAGCTGCGTGAGCAGGCCGGTGCCGCCTCCGCCGCTGTCGCCGCCGTCGGGGCCGCTGCCGCCTTCCGGGGCGACGCGGGGGCCCAGGAGCGCCCCGGGGGTACTCACGGGGTCACCTCGGGAGGTGTGGCCGTCACCGCCGACGCGCTGGGTCCGGGCACCGGCGAGGTGCGCGCCACCGGTGCGCGCGACGGTGCGGTACGCGTCGGTGAAGTGCCCGGCACCGGTACGTGGGCCGTCGGCGCCGGGCCGTGTGTCGGTGGGTCCGAAGGCCGCCGCGGGCGGCCCTTCCGCGTCGGATCGTTCGTGCATCGGCAGTACATCGCCCGTCGCCCCCCTCGGATTCTGATCGCTCCGCCACGTCGCCCCTCGCGCGACGCGGCCCCCAGATCGGGACGATACACCAGACTCGTCACTCAGGGACATAGTTCTTCTACTCTCCGTGACGAGCAGGGGAGTTGTCGTTCCCGAGTGCGGACCGACGGTGGCTCAGCCGGTAGTAAGGACCTCGTTGCGTAGAGCGTCTCCAGCGGCGTAGCGGGTGAGTTGGTCGGCGAGCAGGCGCTTGGCCCGCGGCATGAACGCCGAGGTGGATCCGCCCACGTGAGGGCTGATGACGACACCCGGAGCATGCCAGAGGGGATGGCCCGGCGGGAGGGGTTCCGGATCGGTGACGTCGAGAGCTGCGGTGATACGTCCGCTTTCCAGCTCGGCGAGGAGCGCCTTGGTGTCGGCGACCTGGCCCCGCGCGACGTTCACGAACAGCGCGCCGTCCTTCATACGGGCCAGGAACACGGCTCCCGCCAGGCCCTTCGTCTCCTCGGTGAGAGGTGTCGACATGATCACGATGTCGGCTTCGGGCAGCAGGTCCGGCAGATCGGCGAGCGCGTGCACGGGGCCGCGCTCGGTGGCACGGGCGGAGCGCGCCACGCGCGCCACCCGCGCACACTCGAAGGGCGCGAGCCGGTCCTCGATGGCGGCGCCTATCGAGCCGTATCCGACGATCAGCACGGACTTGTCGGCCAGCGCCGGGTAGAAACCGGACCGCCACTCCTCGGCGTCCTGGCCCCGGACGAAGCCGGGGATGCCGCGCAGCGAGGCGAGGACGAGACCGACGGCCAGCTCGGCGGTGCTGGCCTCGTGAACGCCCTTGGCGTTGCACAGGCGTACGCCGGGCGGCAGTGAGTCGAGTCCGGGCGCCACATGGTCGATGCCGGCCGAGAGGGTCTGTACGACGCGTACGGAGTTCATCCCGGCGAGCGGGCGGAGCGCGACGTCCATGCCTTTCATGTACGGGACCACGTAGAAGGCGCAGTCGGCCGGGTCGGCGGGAAAGTCGGGCTCACCGTCCCAGTAGAGGTAGTTCAGGCCGCCGGGGAGCCCTTCGATCTCGTCGGCCGGTATCGGCAGCCATACGTCTGAAGTCATGGTCAGGAGGCTATGCGAAGCCTGTGCGGTCGATGAAGGGCGTTTCACGGGCCGGTACGGGCCGGTACGGGCCGGCGCCGGGCCGCGGGGGCGGGGTGGCGGGGTGGCCGGCGGCGGATCCGGCCGAGATCGCCGCGCCGCCCCGGCGTGGGAGTCGTGGCACCGATACCGGGTGGATGGGAACCTGAACGCGGGCCGCGGTGTATGAAACGTAGAGACGCAGCCGTCGAAGGGATCAAGACCGTGCAACGTGTTCCAGTGACGGCCGTGTTGGCCGCAGCGGCGCTATTCGTGGTGACCGCGTGCTCGTCCTCCGAAGGGACGGCGAGGCCGGAGGGCTCGTCGAGTTCCCCGTCCGCGCCGCCCGGCGGGTCGGCGCCTCCGGACGACGCGGCGAAGCCGTCCGCGCCGCCCGCGAAGGGCTCGGCGAAGGTGGTGTCCACGCTGACCGAGGGCCTGAAGTCACCGTGGGGCCTGGCGGCGCTGCCCGAGGGAGATCTGCTGGTCTCCTCGCGCGACGAGGGGACGATCACTCGGGTCGACGGGGACACGGGCGAGAAGACGGAGGTGGGCGCGGTGCCCGGGGTCGCTCCCGGCGGCGAGGGCGGCCTGCTGGGTCTGGCGCTCTCCCCGTCGTTCGCCTCGGACACCTATGTGTACGCCTACTTCACGACGGACTCGGACAACCGCATCGCCCGCATGCTGTACGACCCGAAGAGGCCGGTGGGCCAGCAGTTGGGCGCGCCCGACACGATCCTGCGGGGCATCCCGAAGGGCAACATCCACAACGGCGGGCGGATCGCCTTCGGCCCGGACAAGATGCTCTACGCGGGCACGGGCGAGACGGGTGAGACGGGCCTCGCGCAGGACAAGAAGTCCCTGGGCGGGAAGATCCTGCGGATGACCCCGGACGGCCTGCCGGCGCACGGCAATCCGGAAGCGGATTCGGTCGTGTACACCTACGGGCACCGCAATGTGCAGGGGCTCGCCTGGGACTCCGAGAAGCGGCTGTGGGCGTCGGAATTCGGCCAGAACACCTGGGACGAGCTGAATCTGATCGAGCCGGGGAAGAACTACGGCTGGCCGGAGGTCGAGGGCAAGGGCGGAAAGCCGGGCTTCGTCGACCCGGTGGAGGAGTGGAAGACGAGCGACGCCTCACCGAGCGGTATCGCCTTCGCCAAGGGGTCCATCTGGATGGCCGCCCTGCGCGGCGAGCGTCTGTGGCGGATCCCCTTGGCGGGTGTCAAACCGTCGGCCGCCGCCCAGGACTTCCTGCGGGGTGAGTACGGGCGTCTGCGCACGGTGCTGGCGACGGGCGACGGGGCGCTGTGGCTGATGACGAGCAATACGGACGGCCGGGGCACCCCGAAGTCGGGCGACGACAAGATCCTTCGGGTGGACGTGACGTAGCGGGAGGCGCTGGGGCCGGCGGCCGTGACCGGTCAGGTCCTGTCCGGGCCCGTCCGAGGCCCGGACAGGGCCCAGGTCCTGTCCGGCGGATCTTCGGGGATCAGGCCGGGGCGGCTGGTGCGGTGCATCGCAAGGCGGAGGATCATCCTCGTACTGGACGTACTTGGATGACTCCGACAACGCGGGGAGGTGCCGTGCCAGGCGTCCCGGACCCCCGAAGATCCGCCGGACAGGGCCTAGTGATCTGGTTGTGAGTTCGTTGGGCACCACGTGAGTCGCTTTGCGCACCAATTCGCGGGTTCGGCTGACGGGTGCCGACTGGCTTCGGTCTGCTGTCGGTTGTGGGTGACAGCAGGCTGGAGCCGTTGGTCCTGAGTGAGGCCGAGCGGCAGGTGTTGAGTATGTGGGTCAAGCGCCGGACGACCGCGCAGGGTCTGGCCCTGCGGGCGCGGATCGTGCTGGCGTGCGCGGAGGGCGGGCCGAACCTGGCGGTCGCGGCCCGGCTGGGGGTGAACCGGGGCACGGTCGCCAAATGGCGGACCCGGTTCCTGCGCGACCGGCTCGACGGGCTCGCTGATGAGCCTCGGCCCGGGGTACCGCGGAGCATCACCGATGCCCAGGTCGAAGAGGTGGTGGTCCGCACTCTGGAGGAGACACCACCGGGCGGGACGCACTGGTCGAAGCGGGAACTGGCGAAGGTCGTGGGGATCTCCCCCGCGAGTGTGCTGCGGATCTGGCACGCTTTCGGTCTGCAGCCGTGGCGGACCGAGACCTTCAAGATTTCCCCGGATCCGTTCCTGATCGACAAGGTCCGTGACGTCGTCGGCCTCTATCTCGCCCCGCCGGCCAACGCGGCTGTCTTCGCGGTGGACGAGAAGCCGCAGATCCAGGCCCTTGAACGGACCGCGCCGGTGCTGCCGATGGTGCCCGGGGTCCCCGAGCGGCGGAGTTTCGACTACGTCCGGCACGGCACCGTCGATCTGTTCGCCGCGTTGAACACCGCGACGGGCAAGGTGATCACGAAACTCGCCGCGCAGCACCGGGCCGTCGACTTCCGCGACTTCCTCGACGAGATCGACCGCCAGACGGAACCTGGCCTGGCGGTCCACGTGATCTGCGACAACCTCTCCGCCCACAAAGCACCGGTGGTGCACAAGTGGCTGCTCGCGCACCCCCGCTTCCACCTGCACTTCACCCCCACCTACTCGTCATGGATCAACCAGGTCGAGCGGTGGTTCGCCGAGCTGGAACGACGCTGCCTCGAACGCGGTGTGTTCTGCTCCCTCGACGACCTCAAGGCCGCACTGGAGAACTGGATCAAGGTCTGGAACGACGAAGCCCGGCCATTCAAGTGGACCAAGACCGCCGATCAGATCCTTGACCGGATCTGCCGCTACTGCTCACGCATCTCCGAACCAGATCACTAGGGATGTGTCGGTTCCAGGTCGGTGAAGAGGTGCAGGCGGTGGGTCATCGCCGCCGCCTCCGTACGGCCCGAGACGCCGAGCTTGGCCAGGATGTTGGAGACATGCACACTCGCTGTCTTGGGTGAGATGTACAGCTCCTCGGCTATCTGGCGGTTGCTCAGTCCCTCGGCGACCCGGCGCAGGACGTCCTGTTCGCGGGGGGTCAGGCCCAGTGAGCTGACGGGGTCGGTCTCCGGGCCGGGGGCCGGGGCGATTCGCGGGGTGGTGGAGAGGCTGATCCGCGCCCGCCCGGCGAGGAGTTCGGTCTCCGCCACCAGAAGCCGCGCGCCGAGCCGCTTCGCCGTGGTGTGGGCCTGGATCAGGAGCGCGGTGGCCTGTTCCCGGTCGGCGGACGCGGCCAGGAGGTCCGCCGCCCACCGGTGGCGGGCGTCGGCGAGTTCGTACGGCCGGGACAGCGCCTCGAAGGCGGCCACCGCGCGGGCCCACAGCTTGGGGGCGACGATGCCGTCGGCGCGGGCGAGTTCGGCTTCGAGCAGCAGGTCGTAGGCCCGCCAGATCGGGACGACGGCAGGCAGTCGCTTCGCGTGGTCGCGGACGATCGCCAGGATCGCCGCCCGCCCCGCGTCGGCCTCCGGCAGTCCGCGCGCGTCCGCCTCCATCGCGGCGGCCGAGCAGAGCAGCGGCAGCGCGTACCGCTGCATGCCCGGCGGGAAGCCCTGCGCGGCGACCTGCTCGAACTCGGCGCGGGCCTCCGCGAGCCGGCCCTGCCGCGCGGCGCTGACCATCGCCAGCCTGGCGGGCGCGATGACGTGCTGCGGCTGGGGGTCGTGCGGTCCGAAGACCGCGCGGGCCAGGGTCACCTGCCTCTCGGCCTCCGCCGCGTCGCCGCGCCCGAGGGCGAGCGCCGCGTACCGCACAGCCACCAGGGCGCGCGCCTTGGGAGCGTGCGCGATCTGGGCCGCTTCGTCGACGGCCGTGCGGGACTCGGTCCAGCGGCCGAGCGAGAAGAGGGATTCGCTCAGGTTGACCCGGACCCATGACTCCGTGTCGGACAGACCTCGCTGATGGCACAGAGCGATGTTCATTTCGGCGGCGGCGACCGCCTCCTCGGAGCGGCCCACGCTCTCCAGCGTGGACGGCAGGTTGATGGTGATACGGCTCAGGATGCCGAGGGTGCCGCGATTGCCGAGTTCGAAGACGCGGTCGCGTACCGCGTACATCTCGGCGAGTCCTTCCTCGACGGACCCCGACTCCGTGGCGAGCCAGCCGCGCGTGGCTCTGGCGTTGAGTTCGATGTGCTCGGCGCCGACGAGGCGCGCGTACTCCACGGCGCGGTCGGCGGCGGCCAGGCTGTTGGGGCCCGGCCGGTGCAGGGCGCCCCAGCTCGCGACGTCGGACAGCACCGAGGCGTGCACGGCGGACGGCGGCAGGCCCCGCACCAGGTCCTGGGCGGTGGCCAGTTCGTCCCAGCCGTCGCCGCGGGTGAGCTGCTGCACCAGCCGTGAGCGCTGCGTCCAGAACCAGGCGGCGCGCAGCGAGTCGTCCACGGTCTCCAGGACCCGCATGGCCTTCTTCGACAGTGCCAGGGCCCGCTCGCGTTCGCCGCCGAAGCGGGCCGCGACGATCGCCTCGGCCAGCAGGTCGAGATAGCGCAACGGGGCGCTCTCCCCTTCGGCGATCGGCGGGTAGATCTCGGTGTCGTCCGGGGGCCTGAGGCAGGCCCGTACGTCCTCGGGCGCGGCGTCCCACAGCTCCATGGCGCGCTCCAGCAGCCGCAGTTGCTCGGCGTGGGCGAAGCGCCGGCGGGCCTCGACGGAGGCGAGCAGGACGACGGGCAGGGCTTTCGCCGCGTCGTGCGCGTGGTACCAGTACCCGGCGAGGCGGGTGGTGCACTCCTCGCACCGTACGCGGGTGGGATCGGCCTCCAGGGCCTCGGCGAGGCGGCGGTTGAGCCGGGAGCGTTCGCCGGGGAGCAGGTCGTCGCTGATGGCCTCGCGCACGAGCGAGTGTCTGAAGCGATAGCCGTCGCCGTCCGCCGTCGTAAGGAGGATGTTCGCGCCGACAGCCGCCCGCAGCGCCTCGATCAGGTCGTCCTCGGAGAGCTGCGCGACGGCCAGCAGCAGGGGGAACTCGAGGGCGGCGCCACCCTCGGCGACGATCCGGGCCACCCGCTGGGCGTTCTCCGGCAGTGCCTCGACGCGCACCAGCAGCAGGTCGCGCAGGGAGTCGGTGAGTCCGCAACGGCGGCCGGACTCGGTGGCCACGGCCAGTTCTTCCACGAAGAACGCGTTGCCGTCGGAGCGCCGGAAGATCTCGTCGACGAGCTGCGGCGCCGGCTCGTCGACGAAGATGCCGTGCAGTTGCCGCCGGACCTCGGCGCGGCTGAAGCGGGCGAGCTCGATCCGGCCGACCGTACGCAGCCGGTCCAGCTCCGCGAGGAGCGGGCGCAGCGGGTGCCGGCGGTGGATGTCGTCGGCGCGGTAGGTGGCGACGACGAGGAGCCGGCCGCGGCGCAGCGTACGGAAGAGATAGGCGAGCAGATGGCGGGTGGAGGCGTCCGCCCAGTGCAGGTCCTCCAGGATGAGGACGACCGTGCGGTCGGCGGCGATGCGCTCCAGCAGCCGCACGGTGAGTTCGAAGAGGCTCGCGGTGCCGTGCTCGCTCAGGGCGTCGCTCACGCAGGGGCCCAACTCGGGCAGGATCCTGGCCAGTTCGCCCTCCTGGCCCTCGGCCGCCGCGGCGATCTCCTCGGGCAGCAGCCGCCGCAGGCCGCGCAGGGCCGTGGAGAAGGGCGCGAAGGGCAGGCCGTCGCCGCCGATCTCCACGCAGCCGCCGACCGCGACGACGGCGCCGTCACGGCAGGCCACCGAGATCAGCTCCTCGATGAGCCTGGTCTTGCCGACGCCCGCCTCACCGGCGACGAGCAGCGCTTGCGGCTCGCCCGCGGCGGCGCGGGCGAGCGCTTCGGTGAGTGCGGTCAGCTCGCCGTCGCGACCGACGAAAACGGGACTGACTGACTTGGTCTCCACGCTTGCGAGCATCGCACAGGGGTATGACAGAGCGGCACTCGTTATCGCGGTCGCCGCATGTACCGGTGGCACATGCGGCGGTCGCGGAACCGGCGTCGTCAGCGGGTCGGGGCGCTCAGCCATCTCCGTACGCCCGTCACGCGACGCTCACGAAGCGGTCCCGGTGCGATTCCACCCGCCCCTCGCCCTCGTCTTCGCCTTGGCGCGCGGCCTCCTTGCGTGCCTTGCGGACCTGGCGGACCAGCCGCTGGTTGTCGGCCTCACGCATCAGCTCGGCCGCCCGCATCTGGTGCATCTCGTACTCGAACATCTCGACTCCCCTGTCACGAAGTGCTTCGGCGTCTTGCGATGCCTCAACATTCGTCTCCCAGGGGGTGCGCCCGCATCGGGCGTGTGCCGCATCTTCACGGCGCGGGAGCCTTAGGCGGACGGGTGAGCGCCCCGGCGGCGGCCTAAGGCCCCGCGAAATGCCTCAGGCGCGGCACGGGCCGAAGCCCGTTCCGCGCCTGGGGGTTCGCCGGGCGGACCCGGTCACATGGCGTCAGCCGACGGCCGGCGGGGCGGCCGGGGGCGGCTCCGGCAGGGACACGAAGATGTCGAAGTACATGCCGATCGAGATCAGCAGGGCGAGCGCGCCGAGCGCGATACCGGCCACGGCGAACGGCCGCACCCAGCTCTTTCGCTGCGGCAGGCCGAGCGCCGCCAGGCCGACGATGAGCGCCAGCACGGCGAAGATGCCGTTGGTCAGCGCGGTGGCGTGCCAGGCGTCGCCGTAGACCTCGGAGATCTGCTGCTCCGCCGTGCCGGTCTGGCCGAGGTCGATCTGGCCCACGAGCGTCTCGCGCTCGGAGATGACCTTGCCGGACCAGGTGCCGATGAGCGCGACGAGCGACAGCAGTACGGAGATGAGCGCGGTGGACGCGGCGGCGAGCCCGCTGGAGGGCGGCGGGGTGTACTCGCCGTCCAGGTCGTCGTCCAGCAGGTCGCCGTCACCGCCGTCGTCGCCGTCGTGCGCGTCGTCCCCGGCGTCCGCGGTGGTGCCGGCACCGTCGGCGCTGTCGGCACGGTGCGCGCCCTCGGCGCCGGCCGCCTCAGGGCCCTCCCCCGAATCCTTGGCCAGGTTCGGGCCCGGTGCGTCGTTCTTCTCGGCAGCAGCCGGAACGGCGCGCTCCGCCTCGTTGTCGCCGCTGTCGTCAGCGGGCTCTTCTGGCTTGGTCGTGGGGTTCATGCGCCGCACGCTAGGCGGCCTGTATGAGAGATCTATGAGAGTTTTCTCAACGGGCGTCGCGCCGCAGCTCACGCCACTCGGGAGCCAGTACGGCCCAGACCTCCTGGTCCTGGCGGCGGCCGTGGTGGAGGTTGCTTTCACGCAGTACCCCGTCGCGCCGCAGGCCGAGCCGTTCGGCGACCTTGACGCTCGAGACGTTGGCCGACGAGGCCACCCACTCCACGCGGTGGATGCCGCGCCGGTCCACCGCCCAGTCGATGAGCACCCGTATCGCGCGGGTCACCAGACCGCGCCCCGTCGCCGCCGGTTCGAGCCAGCAGCCGACCTCGCAGTTACCACCTGGCGCGTCGAAGATCCGGAAGAGCACGCCTCCTACGAGGGTGTCGTCGAGCCAGATTCCGTAGATCCGTCCCGCGTCGGCGGCCTGCTTGTTCGCGTACGAGGTGAGAAACCTCCGCGCCGAATCGAGGTCGGTGACGGCGTCGGCGAGCCCGACGTGTTCGGTCACCAGGTCCCTCGCGCGGTCCATGTGGGTCAGGAACTCCTGCGCCTGCCACGGCTCCAGCGGTCTCAGTTCCGCCGTGTCACCCAGTGATATCGCGAACATCGCCACTCCTTGTGTTTGTGTCCGGTCGGTCTCGGATACGGCCCGTAGGCCGCGGCACGTGCTCCGCACGCTCCGCGTGCTCCACGCGCCGTCCGGGGATCTTGCCAGACGTACGACGGCGGGCGGCGGGGGCCTCGATGCTGATGCGCGGCAGCAGGCGGTCCAGCGCCTTCGGCAGCCACCAGTTGGCGCCGCCCAGCAGATGCATCAGGGCGGGCACGAGGAGCGTACGCAGGACGAACGCGTCCAGCGCGACCGCGGCGGCCAGCCCGATGCCGAACATCGCGATGACGCGGTCCCCGCTGAGGACGAAGGCGAGGAAGACCGAAATCATGATCACGGCGGCGGAGTTGATCACCCGGCCGGTCTCGGCGAGGCCGACCCGCACGGCCCGTCTGTTGTCGCCGGTCTCCAGCCACTCCTCGTACATCCGGCTCACCAGGAAGACCTGATAGTCCATGGAGAGCCCGAAGAGGACCGAGACCATGATCACGGGCAGGAACGGCTCGATGGGGCCGGCGCTGCCGAGGCCGAGCAGTTCGCTCCCCCACCCCCACTGGAAGATCGCGACGACGACACCGAAGGAGGAGGCGACGGCGGCCACGTTCATCACCGCCGCCTTCAGTGGGATGCCGACGGAGCGGAAGGCGAGCAGGAGCAGCAGACAGCCGAGGGCGACGACGACACCGACGAACAGCGGCAGTTTGCCGACGACGACGTCGGCGAAGTCGTCGTAGCTCGCGGTGACTCCGCCGACCGACACCTTCAAGGAGGTGCCGTTCTCGGCCCGGGGCAGCACCTCCTTACGGAGGCGGTCGACAAGGTGGCTGGTGTGCTGCGACTGGGGCGCCGATCCGGGGACGACGGTGAGCAGGGCGGTGTCGCCGCTGCCGTTGAAGACGATCGGACCGACGTCGGCGACACCTTCCGACTCGCGCAACGTGTCCGGGAGTTGGTCCATCGCGAGCCGGTCGTCGGCGCCGTCCAGTTCGGCGACGAGGGTCAGCGGGCCGTTGACACCGGGGCCGAAGCCCTCGGCGAGCCGGTCGTAGGCCTGCCGGGTGGTGCTGGTCGCCGGGTTGGTGCCCTGGTCGGAGGTGCCCAGATGGAGCGAGAACGTGGGCAGGGCGAGCACCAGCATCACGACCACGGCGGCGGCGCCGAGCAGCCGTGGGTGGCGTTCCACGAAGGCGGACCAGCGGGCGGCGAAGCCGGTGGGCAGCTCGGGCAGCGGACCGTGTTCGGCCAGCCGGGCGCGCTCGCGGCGGTTCAGCACGCGCCCGCCGGTGTACGAGAGCAGGGCCGGCAGCAGGGTCACGGAGGCGGCGACCGTCAGCGCGACGGTGAGCGAGGCGGCGATCGCGACGCCGTTGAGGAAGCTCAGCCGCAGCACCAGCATGCCGAGCAGCGCGATGCAGACGGTGGCCCCGGCGAAGACGACGGCGCGCCCCGTGGTGGCGACGGCCTCGGTGGCGGCCTCGGTGACCGTCAGGCCCTGTTTGAGGCCCTTGCGGTGTCTGGTGACGATGAACAGCGCGTAGTCGATGCCGACGCCGAGACCGACGAGCAGACCGAGCATGGGCGCGAAGTCGGCCACGGTCATGACGTGGCCGAGAAGCGCGATGCCCGCGTACGCCGTTCCGACGGACACCAGCGCGGTGGCGATGGGCAGCAGGCTCGCCGCGAGGGAGCCGAAGACGAGGAAGAGGACCACGGCGGCGATGGCGACGCCCACGATCTCCGCCGTGTGCGTCGTGGTGCCCTCGGTGAGGGCGACGGCGCTGCCGCCCAGCTCCACCTGGAGACCGTCGGTGGCCGCCTTCCTGGCCGTGTCGACAACGGCCTGTGCCTGGGTGGCTGGGATGTTGTCGACCTGCTGCTCGAAGGTGACGACGGCGTACGCGGTGCGGCCGTCCTCGCTGATCTGGCGGGCGCCCTCGCCGTCGTCCGGGCCGGGTGTGGGCGGGGACGTCCCGGCGCGGTCGGTGCCGGCGTACGGGCTCGTCACACCGGCCACGCCCGGCAGTTCGGCGATCTCACCGAGCGTGACACCCATGCGCTGTTCGACGTCGTGCGCGCGGACGGAGCCACGGTCGGTGTGCCAGACCACGGTGTCGCTGTCGCCGCCGCGGCCGGGGAAGCCGCTCTCCAGGAGTTCGACGGCGCGGCCGGACTCGGTGCCGGGCGCCTCGTAGTCGTTGGAATACGAGGTCCCGGCGACGACGGCGCCCGCGGCGGTGGAGCCGAGGGCCAGCAGCCACAGGAGTACGACCAGGAGCCGGTGCCTGACGCACCACCGCGCGACTGCTGCCAACGGTCTGCTCCCCTGCGTGGTTCTGAGAGCCCAACTCTGGCATCGAATCGTGATCGTTTGCCCGTTTGGTGGGGTTCCTCACACAGTGTTGACCTGGTATTCGATCAATCGGAGGTGAGAATTCCGGGTCACCCGGAGACGCTCGGTTTGCCGTTCTCGATGTGGCCCATCAGCCGTCGCCCGAAGCCCCGGTCAGCCGTCACCTCGATGTCGTACCACCCGTGCGCGTCGGCGGCCGAGTGCACGACGCTGCGGCGGCGTCCCGGCTTGACCGTGAACTCGCGCTTCCAGTCTCCGAGATCGGCCTCGTCGGCGTATCCGAGCGAGCGCACCGTGAACGTGACGGGCAGGTCGCCCTCATTACGGAGGGTGAGATGCAGATCCCGGTCGTGGTGGTCGACGGACGAGGTGACCTCCGCGCCGCCGCCCGCGACGGAGCCGGCGAATTCGCGGCGGAAGCCGTTGGGGCCGGTGATCGTGAAGCGGTAGGAGTCACCCGTAAGGGGCACCGTCCATTGCGCATTGCCCCTGACGTCCCGGTGCTGCGGGACGTCGAACTCACCTCCGTACGGATAGAGCGCGAAGTGCGCGCTCGCCCGCCCCGTGTTGCGCAGTTCGAGCTGGAGGACGCGTGCCCCGGCGCGGCCCGTCGCAAGGCGGCCGTAGACGTCCGGCTGGTACGGCAGCGGCCTGGCGGGCCGCGTACCGGGCTCCTGCACCGGCATCCGCTGCACGGCGGGCGGCACCGGCCGCCAGCGCCCGGTGAACGGCGGGACGGGGCCCGGCTGTTCGACGTCCGGGCGTGCCCGGCCGCGTCCGAAGTCGAAGGCGGAGGTCAGATCGCCGGTGACGGTGCGCCGCCACGGCGTGATGTTGGGCTCCTGCACGCCGGTCCACTTCTCCAGGAAGCGCACGACCGACGAGTGGTCGAAGACCTGTGAGCAGACGTAACCGCCGACGGTCCAGGGCGAGACGACGAGCAGCGGCACCCGGATGCCGAGCCCCGTGGGGCGGCCCTCCCAGCGCTCGTCGGGGTCGTCCACGGGCGGCACGGGGGGCGGGACGTGGTCGAAGAAGCCGTCGTTCTCGTCGTAGTTGATCAGTACGACCGTGTGCCGCCAGACCTCCGGGTGCGCGCCGAGCGCGTCGAGCACCTGGTAGACGAGGCCGGCGCTGGCGACCGGTGAGGACGCGCCGGGGTGCTCGGAGTCGACGGCGGAGGGCACCAGGTACGACACCTCGGGCAGCGTGCCCGCCGCCACGTCGGCGCGGAACGACGCGGCGAGGGTGCCGGACTCGACGCGCCGCAGCCCGCGCTCGAACAGCGACCGCTCGGCGGCGGTGAGGGCCGCGACGCCCTCCTCCAGCGCGGCCAGGAGCCTCGCCCGTACGGCGGCGTCGTCCGTCTCGCGCACCGCGGCGTAGAACGCCTCCATGTACGTGAAGCCGCCGGCGCCTTCGAGGTCGCGCGCCTTGGCGAGCGCCTTGTGCGCGATCTTCTTGAAGGAGGTGAAGAACTCGATGTTGTTGTCGGTGAAGTTCTCCCACTCCGCGTACGTCTTCCAGCTCCGCCCGGCCTTCTCCAGCCGCTCGGCGTACGTCGGCCACGCGTAGCCGGGGTGCCTGCCCTCGTCGTACGCGTCGTTCCCGACCGCGCGCCGCCCGTCCGCCTCGTGGCCGGTCCAGCCGCTCCACAGGTGGTTGCGGTTGGGGCTGGTGGAGGTGTGGATCGACGAGTGGTAGGCGTCGCAGACGGTGAAGGTGTCGGCCAGCTCGTAGTGCAGCGGGATGTCGGCGCGGTCGTAGTAGGCCATGGTGGCGGCGGTCTTGGCGGAGACCCAGCCGTCCATCCAGCCGTTGCTCCACGCCTTGGCGCCACCGTTCCAGGAGTGGTCGAGGTCGCCTATGTACTGAAGGTCCTTGCTCTGCGCCTCGGCGGCCTCGCGTACGGGGAACGGCAGGACGGTGCCGCCGCCTGGACCGGGCTGTTCGAACACGGGGCGGCCGGTGGGCAGTTCCACCGCGTTGCGGTCGCCGAAGCCGCGTACGCCGCGCAGCGTGCCGAAGTAGTGGTCGAAGGACCGGTTCTCCTGCATCAGCACCACGACATGCCTGACGGCGTCGAGTCCCCCGGCCGGCGCCTCGGCGGCGATGGCGGCCCGCAGGGACGGCGGCAGTACGGAGCCCGCCGCCGCGGCGCCGACGGCGCCACCGCCGAGCGCGAAGAGCCGTCGCCGTGAAATGTCCGTGGCCAAAAGATCCTCCCGAGTCAGGTGGTACGGCCCGGAAGCTAGCCATCGCAGGTGGCGACGGGAAGACCCTGGGACGGCCCGGCGATGAACGTCCGAGAGTCGCCCGCGCCCGGAAGGCGTTCCCGGCGCGCTGTACGACCTCGCGACGAACGGCCGGGGCCCCTGGATCCGAGGCCGCTCGGCCCACCCCTCAGAGACCCCTCAGAGACCGCTCAGAGGCCCGTCGGAAGGCGCTCAGTGGCCGATGGGCGGAGTGACGCAGCCGGTGTCCATGAACCGGCCGCTCGCCCGTACCTCGGCGTTGTTCTTCTGCACGTGGCCGGTGACGCACGCGTCCTCGCCGACCGTGAGGCCGATCAGCGCGCCGGGCGGAGTGACGTTCCCGTTGTCCTTCCAACGCGCGTACATCGGCTGGACCTTGAGTTCGTCCGGCCGGTAGCCGAGCTTGAGCAGTTCCTCGCGGACAGCCTGCGGATCGATGTCCCCGGCGCGCCACAGCCGCTGTACGACGGGCGTCATCCGCTCGGCCTGCGCCGTGGCCGCCTTCTCGCCCTCCGCGGACAACTCGCCGGGACGGCGGTAGGCGGTGTTGTCACGGGGTGCGCCGTCGACCACGCCCGGCTCCACGTACGGCGTCGGTACGGAGGCGGCGGCCGAAGGCGACGACGCCAGCGGAGCCGGAGGCGCCGCACGACCCGGGTCGGGGGCAGCGGACTGCTGACAGCCGGCGAGCAGTACGACACCGAGCACGACGCCCGACAGCATCGGGGCGCGCGGCACGCTCATGCTCCCTCGCCCACGATCTCGCGCAGGTCCTTGGCGTAGTGGCCGATGGCGACCCGGTATGCCCGCACCTGCGGGTCCTCGCTCGTCGTAGCCAGCAGGTCCAGCAGGATCCTCATCGCTTCGTCGTGCTGCCCGGTGTTGAACAGCGCCATCGCGAGGAAGGTGCGCAGGGCCCCGTCGTCGGGGAATCGCTCCAGCCCGCCGCGCAGGGTCCGCACGGCATCCTCGTACCGGCCGAGGATCCGGAAGGTGCTGCCGAGACCGACGAGCGCGCCCAGCCGGTCCTCGTCCGGGAGGTCCGTCGAGTCCAGCGCCCTTTCGTAGTAGGCGACGGCCTCCGCCTCCAGGCCGAGGCCGTCATGGGTCCAGGCGGTCTGATAGGAGATCACGGCGTCGTCGGGGTACTGGTCGGCGAGAGCCACCAGCCGATCCCGGGCCCGCTCCGCTTCCCCCCGTACACGCAGTTCGACGGCTTCCGCCAGGAGTTCGTCCCTGCTCTGCGTTGTCATGCGGGCGATTGTCGCACCGGGGCGCCGGCCCCGGCAGTTCAATTCTGGTGCGGCCACACCAGCAGGACCGGGCACGGCGCGTGATCGACCACGAAGCGCGACTCGGGGCCGAGGCTGTGCGGGCCGGGTCTGTCCGGGTCGCCGTCGCGCGCGCAGATCAGCAGGTCCACGTCCGCCGCCGCGCGGACGACCTCCTCCTGCGGACGGCCGTGCCGGTCGAGGAGTTCGCAGGGCCGGCCGAGCCGGTGCGCGGCCTCCTCGAGGAGGTCGGCGCCCGCCGCGCCGGACAGCGCCTCCAGACGGCTGCCGGGGTCGCGCTCGGGTCCGTGGCCACGGCCGAGCAGCCCCGCGTAGGCGCGGTGTGCCTCGGCGACGATCCGGTCGTCGCTCACATGCAGCAGCACGACATGGTCGTCCGGCGCTCTCTCCCGCGCGGCGTCGACGCACGCGGGCCAGGTGGCCGGGCTGATCCAGACGAGGGCGGTTGTTTTCACGTCATTCACAACTGGAGCGTGCCCCACAGGGCAACGGTCGAAGCGATCAGTGTCGCGGGCACGGTGAGCAGGCCGAGCCGGGTGAACTGCCCCAGCGACGGCGCGGAGTCGTGTTCGTGCAGGACACGGCGCCACAGGAGGGTGGCGAGGGAACCGACGTACGTGAGGTTGGGGCCCAGGTTCACTCCGATGAGCGCGGCGAGCACGGGGCCGGGGCCGGCGGGCGCGACGACGGGCAGCAGGGCGAGGATCGCGGGCAGGTTGTTGATCAGGTTGGCCAGCAGCGCGGCGACGGCGGCGATCGCGAGCAGGGAGGTGAGCCGGTCGCCGTTCGGGAGGATCCGGTCGATCCCGGTGTCGAGGCCGTTGTCGACGACGGCCTTGACGACGATGCCCAGCGCGAGCACGAAGAGGCAGAACAGCGGCGACGCCGCGCGGACGAGGTCGGGGACGGTGGTGCGTCGGCGCCGTAGCGCGCGGGCGGCCAGTACGGCCGTACCGGCGCAGGCGGCCCAGAGCGGTTCGACACCGATCAGGGAGGTGCCGGCGAACGCGACGAGTGTCAGCCCGAGGACGACGAGCGTGAAGGCCGGTACGGCGCGCGGCTCGGCCTCCTTGGGAGGGTGCGCGCCGACGGCGAGATCGGTGGCGAAGAAGCGGCGCAGGACGGCGTACTCGACGGCGATCGCCGCGAGCCACGGGAGCGCCATGAGCACGGCGAACCGGGTGAAGGACAGCCCGCTGGCGGTGAACGCGAGGAGGTTGGTGAGATTGGAGACGGGGAGCAGGAGCGACGCGGAGTTCGCGAGGTGGGTGCAGGCGTAGACATGCGGGCGGGGGTGGGCTCCGACCCGGCTCGCGGTCACGAAGATGACGGGCGTGAGCAGGACGACGGTGGCGTCGAGGCTGAGCACGGCGGTGGTGACGGCGGCGACGCCGAACACGCCGCCGAGCAGACGGCGCGGGCTGCCGCCGCAGAAGCGGGCGACGACATCGCCCGCCGCGTCGAACAGGCCGTCGTCGTCGCAGAGTTGGGCGAGTACGAGAATCGCCGCGAGGAAGCCGACGACGGGCAGGAGCGTGTGTGTCCGCTCCCACGCCTCGGCGGGCGAGACGGCGCCCAGTACGACGACGAGCCCGGCGGCGGGGAGCGCGGCGACCGCTTCGGGCAGACCTCTCGGGCGCCCGACGGCGAAGGCGAGCACACCGAGAAGCAGCCCGACGGACACGATCTCGGCGGCGAGGCTGTTCACGGGCGGCGCCAGTGCTCTGGTGGGCGGACGAGAGGTTCACACGGGCCGCGCACCGCGCGCGACGCCCGCCAAACCTACGGCCCGCGCGGGGGTCCGGCCCGCGACACCCCGAGTCGCCCCTGCCGGGGCCGGGAGTTGGCCGGAGGGCGCATCGGTCCGTACGGCGGTGTCGCGGAACCTCGTTGAGGCGGCATGGGGCCGCCGGCCGCCGGTGGCCCACGCCGGAGACTGACGACGAGCCGCTCACCGAGCGGCTTCGGCGGGGTCGCCCCCGTCGCGGCCGACAGCCGTACGGCGCCGCGTGGCCGGACACCGAGGCCGACTTCCGCACCGGCACCGACCGCGGCGGCCCGTCGCGTACACCGGTACGGGGCCGGGCCCCAGGACTCAGCCCAGGTGCACCGGCCCCGCCTCCGTCTCAGCCCGCCGCGCCCAGGCGCTGAAGGATCAGTTCGCGTACCCGTGCCGCGTCCGCCTGGCCGCGGGTCGCCTTCATGACCGCACCCACCAGCGCGCCCGCCGCCGCGATCTTGCCCGCGCGGATCTTGTCCGCGATCGCCGGGTTCGCCGCGATCGCCTCGTCCACCGCCGTACCCAGCGCGCCCTCGTCGGAGACGACCTTCAGGCCGCGCTTCTCGACGACGGTGTCCGGGTCGCCCTCGCCCGCGAGGACGCCCTCCAGCACCTGGCGGGCCAGCTTGTCGTTCAGGTCGCCCGCGGCGACCAGTCGCGCGACCCGGGCGACCTGCGCCGGGGTGATCGGGAGCGCCGCGAGGTCCGTGGACGTCTCGTTGGCGCTGCGCGCCAGCTCGCCCATCCACCACTTGCGTGCCTGGTCGGCGGGGGCTCCCGCCTCGATCGTGGCGGTGATCAGGTCGACCGCGCCCGCGTTGAGCATCGACTGCATGTCGTGCTCCGAGACGCCCCACTCCTCGCGCAGCCGCTTACGGCGCAGCCGCGGCAGCTCCGGCAGCCCGCCGCGCAGTTCCTCCACCCACTCGCGCGGGGGCGCGATCGGGACGAGGTCCGGCTCGGGGAAGTACCGGTAGTCCTCCGCCTCCTCCTTCACGCGGCCGGACGTGGTGGAACCGTCCTCCTCGTGGAAGTGGCGGGTCTCCTGGATGATCGTGCCGCCACCGTCGAGAACCGCGGCGTGCCGCTGGATCTCGTAGCGCGCCGCCCGCTCCACACTGCGCAGGGAGTTGACGTTCTTCGTCTCCGAGCGGGTGCCGAACTTCTCCCGGCCGTGCGGGCGCAGCGACAGGTTGACGTCGCAGCGCAACTGCCCCTGTTCCATACGGGCCTCGGAGACGTCCAGCGCCTTGATCAGCTCGCGCAGCTCCGCCACGTACGCCTTCGCGACCTCCGGCGCACGCGCCCCGGCGCCCTCGATCGGCTTGGTGACGATCTCGATGAGCGGGATGCCGGCGCGGTTGTAGTCCAGCAGGGAGTGGGACGCGCCGTGGATACGGCCGGTGGCGCCGCCGACGTGCAGCGACTTGCCGGTGTCCTCCTCCATGTGGGCGCGCTCGATCTCCACGCGGAAGATCTCGCCGTCGTCCAGTTGGACGTCCAGATAGCCGTTGTAGGCGATCGGCTCGTCGTACTGCGAGGTCTGGAAGTTCTTCGGCATGTCCGGGTAGAAGTAGTTCTTCCGGGCGAACCGGCACCACTCGGCGATCTCGCAGTTCAGCGCGAGACCGATCTTGACGGCGGACTCGACGCCGATCGCGTTGACGACCGGGAGCGCGCCCGGCATGCCGAGACAGGTGGGACAGGTCTGCGAGTTGGGCTCGGCGCCCAGCTCGGTGGAGCAGCCGCAGAACATCTTCGTTCTGGTGCCCAGCTCGACATGGACCTCCAGGCCCATGACGGGGTCGTACGTCGCGAGAGCGTCCTCGTAGGACACCAGGCTCATCGTGGCGGTCACAGAAATCGCAACTCCTTCAAGGCAGTCGTCAGTTCGGCGCACCACATCTGGTACGCGGGAAGGGTTCGCAGGCGGGCCAGATCAACACGCTCGCCAAGGAATTCGGCCAGCTCCCGGCTGTCGCCACCGGGCAGGACACGGGAGAGCAGCGCCTTGGGATCCGCGGTCTTCTCGATGTCCCGCGCACCGGCGGGAATATGCGCCGACATCACTCCCGGCAGCGAGCCGAGCAGTGGACCGTCGGCGAGCAGCCATGCTTCCGTCTCCCGCACCGGGACCACCGGGACCATACGGCAGTGGGCGGGCAGCACGATGTCCTGGCGGATCTTCTCGATCTTGTTTCGCTCCCGGTGGTCGTTGTGGATCAGCAGCAGATCGCAGTCCTCGGCGAGGTCGGCGGCTTCGGCACAGATCTGTTCGTGAGCGGTGCGTGCCGTGCTGCACCGGCCACGCAGAGGGGTGTCACTCATGTCGAAGCGGCCGTTGTGTCGCGCGGCCAACTGTTTGAGCTGTCGTACGGCGACGGTGCTCAGGAAGATCTCGTCCTCGGGGCCTTCCGCGAGCAGACCGACCGTCAGGTACCGGCTCACCGGCTGCCTGCCTGGGCGGTCTCCAGGTACTGGCGTGCCTCCCGGGCGGGGACGTAGGTGCCGCGTTCCCCCGATTCGGCGAGGGGACGGATCCTGGTGTGCCGTGAGGGGGTCTCGCCGCCGCCGACCCTGGTCACGGTGTCGGCGAACAGCACGTCACCGGGGTGGGCCGGATAGACGGCGGCCAGTACGACCGGCGAGTGCGTGGTGACAATGATCTGCTGGAGCGTCCGCGGGCCGGTACAGCGGCGCAGCCGTCGTACCAACTCCTTGACCTGGCCGGGATGCAGCCCGTTCTCGACATCCTCGATCATCAGCGTCGAGCAGAGATTGCTGGTACGGCCCTGGTGGTCGACGTACACGGACGGGTCCGGACCGCCCCGGTCGTGCGCCGCCGTGAGCACCGACAGGACATGCAGAGTCCCGTCGGAGGCCAGCCGCGCGGGGGTGGGTGCCGCGTCCCGGTAGGTCAGCTCCAGCTCCCACGCCCCCCGTTCGGCATCGGGAGTCGAGCGCAGATCGGTCAGGCCCGGCAGGACGGCGACGGCGTCGGCCGTCAGCAGCAGGGCTTCCTGGCCGGACGCCTCCGTGTCGCCGAGCAGGCGTCCCAGTACGGCGGAGAGATTGTGCGCGTCACGAGCCATGCGCTCGTCGTCATGGAGATCCGCGTCCAGACGCGCTCCGCCGGCCTGCGGCGCCAGCCCGTACCACCGGCCGCCGGGACTGGAGCGCTCGAAAGAGGGACCGCTCTCGGCGTTCTGCCAGATCTGCGTCTGCTGTTCCTCCGTCAGTCCCCACCGCGCGGGAGCGTCGGGCAGCAGCGTGACCGTCCCCCTCGCCCTGGGACGTGTCGACGCGCCCTCGCGGGAGATGTCGAGGTCGAGCCGCAGGTGCCGCATGCCATGGACGGAATCGGACTGGAGGAAACACACGACGATGCTCATCAGGTCGGTGGCCGTGCCGTCGCCGTACCGGTGGAAGAGGTCCACGATCCGGCCCCGCCGCTCACCCCCGGGGCGGACGTCGGCGGTCCAGTGCACGCCCTCGCGCGAACTCCACCAGGTGTTCGCGCCGGAACCGCCGGACAGTTGCGCGGCGAGGTCGACCGCCTCCAGGAGGTTGGTCTTGCCCGAGCCGTTCTGGCCCACCAGCACGGTGAACGGAGACAGGTCGACGGCACAGTCCCGGAAGGACCTGAATCCCGCCACCTCGATCCGGGTGATCATTCGTGTCACCCCCTTTCCATGTCCGTGATGTCCACGTCCGTGATGTTCCGTGTCCATGGTGCGCGACGCCGCGCCGGGGCCCGCTCACAGGGCCCCGGCCGCGCCCGCGCCCGTCAGCCCAGCAGGACGTCGTCGTCGCCGAGGCGCTTCAGCTCGCGGTAGAGCAGAGCGATGCCGGTGACGATGGCGGCGGCGGAGACGGCGGCGTCGATCAGCCGCAGCGTGTCGTGTTCCTCACGGGCCGTCCTGGCCTGCTTGATGACGCTGATCGCTCCGAAAGCGGTCGTGCCGATCGACAGGTACATGCCGGACTTCGACTTCTTGAAGCCCTTGGCCTTCTTGGTCATTGAGCTCATAGCGACGGTGCCTCCTCCAACAGCGGATGACCCCAGCGTTCCACGAAGGCCGCCTCGACCGCGGCGCCCACCCGGTAGAGACGGTCGTCCTTCATCGCGGGGGCGATGATCTGTAGTCCGACCGGCAGTCCGTCCTCCGGCGCCAGTCCGCAGGGCAGCGACATGGCGGCGTTTCCGGCCAGGTTGGTCGGGATGGTGCACAGATCGGAAAGGTACATCGCCATCGGGTCGTCGGCGCGTTCACCGATCGGGAAGGCGGTGGTGGGCGTGGTGGGCGAGACGATCACGTCGACCTGCTCGAACGCCTTCTCGAAGTCCCTGACGATAAGGGTGCGGACCTTCTGCGCGGAGCCGTAGTACGCGTCGTAGTAGCCGGAGCTGAGCGCGTACGTGCCGAGCATGATGCGCCGCTTGACCTCGTCGCCGAAGCCCGCCTCACGCGTGAGGGCGGTGACGTCCTCGGCCGAACGGGTGCCGTCGTCGCCGACCCGCAGGCCGTAGCGCATGGCGTCGAAGCGCGCGAGGTTGGAGGAGCACTCGGAGGGGGCGATCAGGTAGTACGCCGAGAGCCCGAGGTCGAAGGACGGGCAGTCCAGCTCGACCACTTCCGCGCCGAGCTTCTTGAGAAGGTCGACGGATTCGGCGAACCGCTGCATGACGCCGGCCTGGTAGTGCTCGCCGGAGAACTGCCGGACGACGCCGACGCGCATACCGGCGACGGTGCCGTTGCGCGCGGCCTCGACCACCGGCGGGACGGGGGCGTCGATGGAGGTCGAGTCGAGCGGGTCGTGGCCGCCGATGACCTCGTGGAGCAGTGCCGCGTCCAGGACCGTACGGGCGCACGGGCCGCCCTGGTCGAGCGAGGACGAGAAGGCGACCATGCCGTAGCGGGAGACGCCGCCGTAGGTGGGCTTGACGCCGACCGTGCCGGTGACGGACGCGGGCTGGCGGATGGAGCCGCCGGTGTCCGTGCCGATGGCCAGCGGAGCCTCGTACGCGGCGAGGGAGGCCGACGAGCCGCCGCCGGAGCCGCCGGGGATACGGGTGAGGTCCCAGGGGTTGCCGGTGGGGCCGTACGCGCTGTTCTCGGTGGAGGACCCCATGGCGAACTCGTCCATGTTGGTCTTGCCGAGGATGACGACTCCGGCCGCCTTGAGGCGCCGGGTGACCGTCGCGTCGTACGGCGGGATCCAGCCTTCGAGGATCTTGGAGCCGACGGTGGTGGGGATGCCCTCGGTGGTGAAGATGTCCTTCAGCGCGAGGGGGACGCCGGCGAGCGGGCCGAGCTTCTCGCCCCTGGCCTTCTGCTCGTCCACGGCGCGGGCCTGCGCGAGGGCGCCTTCACGGTCGACGTGCAGGAAGGCGTGCACCTTCTCGTCCACGGCCTCGATGCGGGCGAGATGGGCCTCGGTGACCTCGACGGCCGTCAGCTCGCCGGAGGCGATCTTCCCGGCGATCTCGGCCGCGGTGAGCCGGATGATGTCGGTCTTGGTGTCCGTCATGGCTGTTAGTCCTCCCCCAGGATCTGCGGCACCTTGAAACGCCGCTGTTCCTGGGCCGGGGCGCCGGAGAGCGCCTGCTCGGCGGTGAGCGACGGGCGTACCTCGTCCGCGCGCATGACGTTGGTCAGCGGCAGCGGGTGGGAGGTCGGCGGAACGTCTTGGTCGGCGACCTCGGATACGCGGGCGACCGCGCCGATGATGTCGTCTAGCTGACCGGCGAAGTGATCGAGCTCTTCGCCCTTCAGCTCCAGACGCGCCAGCCGTGCGAGGTGGGCGACCTCCTCGCGCGTGATGCCAGGCATGCGGCGATCCTCTGGGTGAGTGTCGGGATTTTGACCCAATCCTATGGGGCGCGGCACCGTGCCAACGAAACGGTTTCCCGCGTCCGGGCCCCGGCCGCTTCGTGGGTCTCGGTCCCGGCCCCCGGTGAGGAGCCGGCGCGGGCTGGACGCGGGCTGGACGCGGGCTGGACGCGGGCTACTGGACCACGCGGCTGGAGGTGCCCGACGTGTCGGTACGCGGCGGCTCCAGGGCCGGTGCGGGCGGCGGGCGGTGCCAGCCGGTCTCGCCGCGGGCGAGCAGCCAGGACGTCGCCTCGTGCGGGGGCATCGCGGCGGCCACGAGCCAGCCCTGGACCGCGTCGCAGCCCAGATCGCGCAGGCGCTCCCAGGTCTCGTCGTCCTCGACGCCCTCGGCGACGACCACCAGGCCCAGCGAGTGGGCGAGGTCGATGGTGCAGCGGACGATCTCCGCGTCCTCGTTGTCGATGGCGAGGCGGGCCACGAACGAGCGGTCGATCTTCAGTTCACTCACCGGCAGACGGCGCAGGTGGACCAGCGACGAGTAGCCCGTGCCGAAGTCGTCGAGGGACATCTTCACGCCGTGGCCCGTCAGTCCCGCCAGGGTGTCGGCGGCCCGCTGCGGGTCCTCCAGCAGGACATGCTCGGTTATCTCCAGTTGGAGCGCGCCGGCCGGGACGCCGTGCCGGGCGAGCCGCGCGGCGACGGCGCCGGCGAAGCCCGGGGTGTGGACGTCACGCGGCGAGACGTTGACGGCCACCGGGACGAACAGGCCCTGGGCCCGCCAGCGGGCGACCTGGCCGAGGGCCGATTCCAGTACGTACTCGGTGAGATGGGGCATCAGACCCGAGGACTCGGCGATCGCGATGAACTCGTCCGGAGGCACTCTCCCCCGGTCCGGATGCACCCACCGCACCAGCGCCTCCAGGCCGACGACCTGGCCGTCGAAGCGGACCTTCGGCTGATAGTGCAGCTCCACGTCGCCCGCGTCGAGCGCGCGCCGCAGATCGCCCAACAGGCCGAGGCGGTCGGGGGTGTTGGAGTCCCGCTTCGACTCGTACACCTCCACGCCCGTACGGTCCCGCTTGGCCTGGTACATCGCCACGTCGGCCCGCTGGAGCAGCCCTTCCGCGTCCACCGCGTGCTCGGGGTAGACGGCGACACCGGCGCTCGCCTCCAGGACGAGCGTCAGTCCGTCCAGGTCGAGCGGCGAGGACAGCTCCGCCGCGAGATGGCGGGCCACGCGCTGCGCGCTGGTCGTGGAGTCGACCAACGGCAGCAGTACGGCGAACTCGTCGCCACCGAGCCGCGCGGCCTCCGCCCCGCGCGGCAGGGCCAGCTTGAGCCGGTCCGCTATCTGCAACAGCAGCCTGTCGCCCGCGAGATGGCCGAGCGTGTCGTTGACCGAGCGGAACCGGTCGAGGTCGATCAGGACCAGCGCGGAGCGCGCGCCGAGGGTCTTGGCCTCCTCCAGCGCCGTCCATGTCCGCTCAAGGAGCCACTGCCTGTTGGGCAGTCCGGTCAGCGGGTCGCGCAACTGCTCCTCGGCGCGCGCCCTGGCGATCCAGAGCGTGGAGTCGAGGGCGATCAGCGGGACGGCGAACAGCGGCAGCACCACCGGCCGGGCCACGGCGACCACACAGATCAGCGGGGTGATGCCGAGCAGCGCGACGGCGAGCAGACCCTGTCGTAGGAGGGCGGTTCGGGCGACGGTCGGCAGACCGCCGCCCTGCGGGGTCAGCGAATACCACAGGAGCAGCCGGGTCACCACCAGATACGCCCCGGCCGCGAGCACGATCTCCGGGACGGTGCCGATCCCCCAATGGAGGGGCTGCCACGGGTCGGCCACTGTCGGTACGTCACCGAAGGCGAGCAGGACCAGCGCCGCGGCCCCGATGCCGAGGATGTCCACGGCGCCGTGGAGCGCGCCCTGGCGCCAGCGGTGTCTGCGGGCGATGCCGACCAGGACGACGACGGCGAGGCTGACCAGCCCGGCGGCCACCCAGCCGTACAGGAGCAGCACCCCGAGGGTGAGGGCGGCGCCGGAGCCCGTGCCGCCCCACCAGCGGTCGCGGCCGAGCGCGACGAGATGGCCGACCACGATGCCGGTGAGAACGGCGAGCGACCAGCCGGTGGTGCCGTCGGGGAAGAGTGCCCGGCCGTCGCGCACCTCCAGGAAGATGCCCAGGGCCAGCACGGCGGCGGCGAGCCCCACCACGACGAGGGGCACTGCGGCCGACGTGCCTCCAAGTCCCGCGAATCCACGCGGGCGTGAGACCGGGGCGGCGCTCTCGGTCGGTTTCATTCCCGTCCCTCTCACAGCCGGCAGTGCCGTTACCACGCGATGGCACGTCGTCATGCCATCACGGCTGATATCCCGCACGCAGCCGTGCACGACAGGCGCACCCCTCAACAGTAGGCCGCGAACGGCGTCGGCGGGCAGCGCTCTACCGCTGTTGCCCGAATGCAACCCGCCCTTCCTTATCCATCTGGTATGCGTCCGAACGGGCGACCTACGAGGGCCCGTTGTGCCCGTTCGGTCACTCGGCGGCGGTCTCGGCAGACGCCCCGTCAGCCGCCTGAGGGGTGTCCTTGGCCGGTTCCGGCTCACCGTCCTCAGGGGCCGCAGGGGGCTGTAGCGCGGCGTCCCGCGCCGCTTCGGGGCCTTCGGAGAGCAGGACGGCGAACCCCGGCTCGTCGAGCACCGGCACCTTCATCTGCATCGCCTTGTCGAACTTGGAACCGGGGTTCTCACCGACCACCACGAAGGCGGTCTTCTTCGACACGGCGCCGGTGACCTTCGCTCCGAGCGTCTGGAGCGCCTCTTTCGCGCCATCCCTGGTGTGATTTTCCAAGGTGCCCGTGACGACCACGGTGAGGCCCGCGAGCGGGCGCGGCCCCTGGTCCTCGTCGGAGCCCTCGTCCTCCATCCGGACCCCGGCCGCACGCCACTTGCGCAGGATTTCCAGATGCCACGGCTCCTTGAACCACTGCGTGAGCGAGGCGGCGATGGTCGGGCCGACGCCCTCGACGGCCGCCAGCTCCTCCTCCGTGGCCTGCTGGATACGGTCCATCGACCGGAACTCCCGGGCCAGCGCGACCGAGGCGACCGGTCCCACGTGCCGGATGGACAGCCCCGCGATGATCCGGGCCAGGGGGCGGGCCTTGGCCGCCTCGATGTGCTCCAGCATCGCCACCGCGTTCTTCTTGAGCTCGCCCTCCTGGTTGGCGAAGACGGTGACGATCTTCTCCTCGCCGGTCTGCGGGTCGCGCTTGGGCAGACCGGTGTCCTGGTCCAGCACATATGCCTTGATGGGCAGCAACTGGGCCTCGGTGAGGGTGAAGAGGTCGCCCTCGTCCAGCAGCGGGGGCGTCGCGGGCTCCAGAGGCTTCGTCAGCGCGGTGGCGGCCACATAGCCGAAGTTCTCGATGTCCAGGCACTTGCGGCCGCCGAGATAGAACAGCCGCTCGCGCAACTGGGCCGGGCAGGAACGGGCGTTGGGGCAGCGGAGGTCGATGTCGCCCTCCTTCATGGCCTTCAGCTCCGTGCCGCACTCGGGGCAGACGGCCGGCATCTCGAACTCGCGCTCGCTGCCGTCCCGCAGATCGGCGACCGGGCCGAGGATCTCCGGGATGACGTCGCCCGCCTTGCGCAGCACCACCGTGTCACCGATGAGGACGCCCTTGGCCTTCACCACGTCCTGGTTGTGGAGGGTGGCGAACTCGACCTCGGAGCCGGCGACGGTGACCGGCTCCACCACCGCGTACGGAGTGACCCGCCCGGTGCGCCCGACGCCGACCCGGATGTCGACCAGCTTCGTGTTGACCTCTTCGGGCGCGTACTTCCAGGCGATCGCCCAGCGCGGGGCTCGGGAGGTCGAACCGAGCCTCCCCTGGAGGGCGATCTCGTCCAGCTTGACCACGACGCCGTCGATCTCGTGCTGGACCGAGTGGCGGTTCTCACCGAAGTAGGAGATGAACTCCCGTACACCAGGGAGGTCTTGGACGACCTTGTTGTGCTGGGCCGTCGGCAGGCCCCACTCCTCCAGCAGTTCATAGGCGTGCGACAGGCGGTCGATGTCGAAGCCCTCGCGCGCGCCGATGCCGTGCACCACCATGTGCAGCGGGCGTGACGCCGTGACCTTGGGGTCCTTCTGGCGCAGTGAACCCGCCGCCGCGTTGCGCGGGTTGGCGAACGGCTTGTCACCCGCCTCCACCAGCCGGGCGTTCAGCTCCTGGAAGCCCTCCATGGG
The DNA here is from genome assembly GCF_045040295.1 of Streptomyces sp. NBC_01506. NCBI lineage: Bacteria > Bacillati > Actinomycetota > Actinomycetes > Kitasatosporales > Streptomycetaceae > Streptomyces > Streptomyces sp. NBC_01506. The sequence continues at coordinate 2,579,232 of NZ_CP109422.1, forward strand.
AAAGAAGACCTCGCCGCGGATCTCGACCAGCTCGGGGACGCGGTCGCCCTTCAGCCGGTGCGGGATCTCCGCGATCGTACGGACGTTGGGCGTGATGTCCTCGCCGGTGCGGCCGTCCCCACGGGTCGCGGCGCGCGTCAGCCTGCCCTGCTCGTAGGTGAGATTGACGGCGAGCCCGTCCACCTTCAGCTCGCACAGGAAGTGATAACCCGGCGCGCCCACCTCCCGGTCGACGCGCTCCGCCCAGGCGGCCAGCTCCTCGTCGTCGAACGCGTTGTCCAACGACAGCATGCGCTCGCGGTGCTCGACCGCGGTGAACTCCGTCTCGTACGCCCCCGCGACCTTCTGGGTCGGCGAGTCGGGCGTACGCAGCTCCCCGTACTGCTCCTCCAGCGCCTCGAGCGCGCGCAGCAGCTCGTCGAACTCGCCGTCGCTGACGACCGGCTGGTCCTTCACGTAATAGCGGAACCGGTGCTCCTCGACCTGCTCGGCGAGGTGCGCGTGCCGCTCCCGCGCTTCCGCGGGCACTGCCGTCTGCTGTTCGCCAGCCACCGTTTCGTCCTCCCGTTTCACCGCGATCACCGCGAGCACGGCGATCGGCGCGACCGATGTCCCGCCAATGTCACTCAGGGTTGTCCGCGAGGGATCGCGCCGCCCTGACACAGTGCGCCATGGCGGCACGGGCATAGTCGGGCGAAGCGCCCGCGAGCCCGCACGCCGGAGTGATCACCACGGACTCCGCGAGAGTCCCCGGATCCAGCCCCAGCCTGCGCCACAGCGTTCTGACACCCATGACGCTACCGCCCGGGTCCGACAATCGGGTGTCCGTGCCCGGCACCACCCCGGCGAAGAGTCGCACGCCGCCCTCCACCGCCTCACCGATCGTGTCCTCGTCACGCTCGGTGAGCAGTGAGAAGTCGAACGACACGGCCGCCGCCTCCGCACGGCGCAGCAGCGCGAACGGCACGTCCGGGGCGCAGGAGTGCACCACGGCGGGGCCGTCGTTGGCCCTCATCACCTGGCGCAGCGCGTCCTCGACGACCTGCCGGTCCACCGCCCGGTGGGTGCGGTACCCACTGGCCGTCCTGATCTGCCCGCGCAGTACGGCGGTGAGGGACGGCTCGTCGAGCTGGAGCACCGGCGTGGCGCCGGGGACCCTGCGCCGTACGTCGGCGAGATGCGCCGTCAGGCCCTCCACCAGCGATCCGGCCAGGTCGCGGCAGGCGCCGGGATCGCTGAGCGCCGACTCGCCGTTGCGCAGTTCCAGGGCGGCGGCGAGCGTCCAGGGGCCGACCACCTGGACCTTGAGCGGGCCCTCGTACCCCTGGCTGAACTCTTCGAGCGCGTCCAGGTCCTCGCCCAGCCAGGACCGGGCCCGCCGGGTGTCGCGGCCGGGGCGGTCGCCGATGCGCCAGCCGCTGGGCTCCACTCGGGCGAAGACCTCCACGAGCAGCCCGGCGGTGCGCCCGATCATGTCGGCGCCGGGGCCGCGCGCGGGCAGTTCGGCCAGGTGCGGGAAGTCCTCGAAGGTGCCGGTGACGCCCTTGGCCGTCTCGCGCGCGTCCTCGCCGGGCATCGACCCGACGCCGGTCGCGGCGCCCCACAGGGCCTTCGCCGGGGCGTGGGTCCCGGCCCCGTCACCCGCTCCTGGGGCGGTCTCGTTCTCGGTGCTGTTCATCGTCCCGGCCGCACCGTCAGGTCGTTGATCTCCGCGTCGCGCGGCAGGTCCAGGGCCGTGAGGATCGTCGTGGCGACCGACTCCGGGTCGATCCAGCGCGACGCGTCGTACTCCTTGCCCTCCTGCCCGTGCACCTTGACCTGCATGGGGGTGGCCGTACGGCCCGGATAGACCGAGGCGACGCGCAGGCCGTTCGGCCGCTCCTCCTGACGCAGGGCGTCGGCGAGCGCCTTGAGGCCGTGCTTGGAGGCGCCGTACGCGGCCCACTCGGCGTGGGCGGTCAGACCGGCGCCCGAGTTCACGAAGATCACCTGGCCCTGCGCCGCGCGCAGTTGGGGCAGAAAGAGCCGGGTCAGCTCGGCGGGCGCGACAAGATTCACGTTGAGCTGGCTCGTCCACGCCTTGGGGGTCAGCTCGCCGACCGGGCCGAGGTCCACGATGCCCGCGATGTGCAGGAGCGAGTCCAGTCGGTCGGGGAGCGTCTGGTGTGACAGCGCCCAGGAGAGCCGGTCGGGGGTAGCGAGGTCGCCGACGAGCGTACGGGCGCCGGGGTAGGCCGCGGCGAGTTCCTTGCCGCGGCCGGCGTCGCGGGCGAAGAGCAGCAGGTCGTCGCCGCGCTCGTGCAGTCGGCGCGCGACAGCGGCGCCGATGCCGGAGCCCGCGCCGGTGATCAGATGGGTAGCCATGGGGTCATGTTCGCATCACCCCGGGGCCTCGCCGTACGGTCCCGCCGCTGTCCCGGATCGCGGCCCCGTCGCCGTCCCCGCGCGGTCCGGCCGCCGGTCAGCGGACGCCGACGGACTCCTCCAGATAGGCGAGGGCGCCCACCGCCTCCTCGGCGAAGAAGACCAGCTCGGTCAGGGGCACGGGAAGGAAGCCCTCCCGGTCCATACGGACGAACTGCTCCTTGAGACCGTCGTAGAAGCCCGCCGTGTTGAGCAGCACCACGGGCTTGCCGTGCATGCCGTGCTTCTTCAGTTCAAGGATCTCGGTCGCCTCGTCCAGCGTGCCCGTACCGCCGACCATGATCACGACGGCGTCGGACTTGGCGAGCAGGAGCGCCTTGCGTTCGGCGAGGTCCTTGGCGACCACCATCTCGTCCGCCCGCGCCCGCGCCTTCGCGCCCAGGAAGTCGACGGAGACCCCGACGAGCCGCCCGCCCGCCTCCTCCACCCCGTCGGCGACGACCTTCATCAGCCCGACGTCCGAACCGCCCCAGACGAGCGTGTGACCGCCCTTGCCGAGCAGTTCGGCGAACTCCCTGGCGGGGCGGGTGTAGCGCTCGTCGAGGTCGGCGGCCGAGAGGAAGACACAGATATTCATGGATCCACGGTATCCGGGTGACCTCCTTGGGAAGAGGGCGTGGTCGGCCGTTGCTGAAGGTAGAAGTGCGGGACCTAGTTCACCTGAGGAGTGGATCGTCATGGCCAAGGGCCACACCATCACCGTCGAGCAGGGCACCGAGCACGTACGGGTCGTACGCGACGGACAGGTCGTCGCGGACAGCCACAATCCGTTGCTGTTGCACGAGACCGGGCTGCCGGTCCGTTACTACCTGCCGCCGCAGGACGTCCGTACGGAGCTGCTGAGCCCGTCGGACACCACGACACACTGTCCGTTCAAGGGCGATGCCTCCTACTGGTCGCTGCCCGGCGCACCGGACCTGGTCTGGGCGTATCCCGAGCCGAAGGACGAAGTGGCCCAGATCAAGGACCACTTCTGCTTCTACGAGACAGAGGTCGTCGGGAGCTGAGCCGCCGCCCGGTCCGGGCTCCGGAAAAAGAATCTCTCCGAATTCCGCTCGCCGGCGATGAGTTCCGGTGGGCCCGCCGGTCCACAGCGTATGGACCAAGTGGGCAGGGCGAAGTCGGGGGACGGCACCCTCATCGCGTACCGGCGGACGGGCGGCGACGGGCCGCCGGTGATCATGGTGGGAGGGGCGTTCAGCACGGCGGCGGCGGAAGCGCCGCTGGCGGCGCTCCTCGCACCGCGCTTCAGCGTGATCACCTACGACCGGCGGGGGCGCGGCGGCAGCGGTGACACGGCGCCGTACGCGGTGGGGCGTGAGGTCGACGACCTCGCCGCCCTCCTTACGGAGGTGGGCGGCAGCGCCTCGGTGTACGGGATGTCCTCGGGCGCCGCGCTGGCGCTGGAGGCGGCTGCCGCCGGGCTGCCGATCACCCAACTCGCCGTGTACGAGCCTCCGTACGACACCGGTGCGGCCGATGTCGCGGACAACGCGGCGTACACCGAACGGCTCGACGGCCTGCTCGCGCGGGGACGGCGCGACGAGGCCGTGGAGCTGTTCCTGTCGGTGGTCGGGGTGGCGCCCGACATGGTGGCGAGGATGCGCCGGGCGACGATGTGGCGGGGTATGACGGCGCTGGCGCACACCCTCGCGTACGACAACGCCGTGATGGGTCCGGGACCGGTGCCCACCGAACGGCTCGCGCGGATCACGGCGCGGGTGATGGTCGTGGACGGGGGCGCGAGCCCGCCGCCGATGCGGGTGGCGGCGCGGGCGGTGGCCGAGGCGGTGCCGCGCGGGCGGCACCGCACCCTGACCGGTCAGGTGCACGAGGTGGCGCCGCATGTGCTGGCGCCGGTCCTCGAAGAGTATTTCGCCGCGGCGGCGTGAGCGTGAGCACGAAGCCGCCGGGAACGGCGGAACCAGCGAGAACGCGGAGAACGCCGACCGGCGGCGTACTCGCCTCCCATGCCCGGAACAGACACGGGCGCGTGGGGTTCAGCGGATCGCGTCGTCCGGCAGCAGCGCGTGCACTCCCCACACCTGATTGGCCACCTGCGTCACCCGCAGATCGACCGCCGTACTCGCCAGAGCCAGCGCCGTCCCCCGCTTCACCCCGTACAGCGACGTCATCCACGTCAGCATCGCGTCGAGCGCCTGGGCCGACGCCTCGTTGAGGTCGGCGTCGAAGCCGAAGGTGATCCGGCCCGCCGGGGTCACCGCGTGCGGTGTCGGGACCGGCGGGGACAACTGGAGGCCGACGGTGAGGCGGGTCGTCATACCGCACTCGACCGCCGTGCCGGACACCTCGCCGTCGCCCTGCGCGGCATGGCCGTCACCGATGCTGAGCAGCGCGCCCGGCACGGTGACGGGGAGGAACAGGGTGGATCCCGCGACGAGTTCGCGGCAGTCGATGTTGCCGCCGCCGTAGACGCGCGGGGGCGTCGTGGAGTGCTCGCCCGGTTCGTCGGGGGGTGTGCCGATGACGCCCAGGAAGGGCGCGAGGGCGACTGTGTGACCGTACTGGTCGCTCCCGGTGCCGTTGTCCGCGTCGAGGTCCCACAGCAGCCACTCGGCGTCCTGCGGGGTCATGCCGAGGCGGCGGGTGAGCGGGGTGTCGGACGTCGCCGCCGCCGTGAAGCCCCACGCGTCGGGGCGAAGGGACTCCAGCCGTACGGAGAGGGCCATGCCGGGCTCGGCGCCCCGTACGGCGATCGGGCCCACCAGGCAGTGGCCGCGCCGCTCGGCGAACATGCGCGGCACGTCCTCGTCCGCCGTGCGCCGGCGCTCCAGATGGCCCGCGCAGTCGAGCGTGTGGACGGTGAGGGTGTCTGCGGGGTCGACGGTCAGCACCGGGGGCAGTTCGCGCGAGAAGACGTCGCTCACCGTGCCGGGCCCGGAGTCCAGGACATGCTCGGCCACGGTGGGCCTCCTTCGGTCGGGGCGTGGGGGGATCAGCCGTTCGGCCACGACCAGTGTCTCGCCACGGTGGTCCGCGCGGACGGGGGCCATGCCTTCCCGGCCCCGGTCCGCGCGGACGCGTCAGCCGCGCCGCACCGTGAACTCCGCGCGGCGTACGCGCAGTACGGTCCGGCCGCCCTCGGTCGAGATCCGGGCGCCGTCGCACCGCGCGGGGCCGTCCACCGCGACCACCGATTCCCCGGCGGGTGCGCCGGTGGCGCCGGGGGCGCCGAGCGCGCGGAACGTCGCCCGGCCGTCGGCGACGCCGGTGATCTCCGCCGTCGCGTACGCGATACGCAGACCGCCCGCCGTCAGCCCGAGCGGCAGGATCGCCGCCGTACGACCCGGCAGCCGCAGCTTCTCGCCGCCGAAGAGGGGCTTGCCGTTCTCCGTGACCGTGAAGTCCTGGTCGTAGCCCGAGGAGACGTTGAAGGCGTGCAGCAACCGTCCGCGCTCGCCGTCCGCCGTCGTCAGCAGAAAGACTCCCGGATCGGTCGCACTGTGCCGCAGGGCGGGGGCGGCGTCCAGGGCGCTGAAGGCGCGTTCCCAGAAGGTCAGGTCGCACTGGTAGTCCGTGGTGATCACGACGGCTCGCCCCCGCCCGAGCGGGATGTCGAAGCCGCAGCCCTTGCCTGTGGACAGCTCGCGCAGCACCGTCGTTCCCCGCGAGGGCTCGCACAACTGGGCGCGCGACAGCCGTACTTCGGGCAGCGGCGCCGCCCACCCGTGGGCGGTGACCGACAGCCAGAAGCGGTTCGCGTCGGTGAGCGTCTTCCCGGCCTCGATGCCCAGCGCGTCCGCGAGCACGGTGCAGCGCTTGTCGGCCATGTCCTTGACCGGCAGTCTCCCGGACAGGAGCAGCTTTCCGCCCCCCTCGGCGTAGCGGACCAGGCGCCGCTGGAGTTCGGCCCCCAGATGCTCACCCGTGGCCAGCGCGAGCACCGGTACGGCCTTCGGGTCCAGGTCGCCCGCCTGGAGGTTCACGCCGCGGTAGCGGAAGCCGCCGAGCAGCATCGCGCGGGCCAGGGAGCCGCGCGGGCCCGCACCGCGCGTATTGACCGCTTCGTCCAGCACCCTCTGTACGGAGGCGAGCTTCGGAGGGTGGTACTCCGTCAGATAGTGATCGGGTACGAAACCGAGCACCACGTCGTCGTACGTCGTCCGCATCGGCGCGAGGACATCGGCGAGAGAGCCCATCGCGCGCACCGTCTGCCGCGTCGGCGCGTAGCTGACTCCCGGCCGGCCCTCCGGGTCGACCGGCGCGGCGAAGCCGTGCCGCTCGCCGGTGATACCGATCCGGTCGTTCCCGTCGCCCGCCGGCTTGTCGAGCTTCGGGTTGAACCCGCCCGCGAACAGGTAGTAGTTGAGCATTTTGGCGCCCTGCGCGATGCACAGCCGGGTCTTGAGATCCACGCCCGAGGGGCTGGTCTGGTTGTCCATGTTCTGCCCGTAGTCGGCGTGCCCGGCGTCGAACTCCAGCGCCGTGACCGGCTGATCGTCGTCGTTGACCGCGTCCATGAAGGCGTTGACGAGATACAGGTCGGTGACGTTGCGCAGGGTGAGATCGCCGAGGTAGAAGTCCGCGCCGGAGATGGTGCCCTCGACTCCCCCGTAGGTCTCCATCAGTTGGCTGATGCCGATGGGGAACGGCTCGGCGCGGCTGTCGGAGGTGCCGTGGATGTTGATCACGAACGGGATGCCGGTGACCCCGTACTCCTCGGCGGCCGACCGCAGTTCGGCGACGTACCGCGCGAAGCGGCCCCGCATGAAGCGGCCCAGATCGTGCATCAGGGCCGCGCCGTAGGCGTCTTCGGGATGACGGATGGCCTTGCGCCGCCCGGACAGGTCCTCGCCGGTGAAGGGGTAGCGCCCGGCGAGCCCGTCGCCGTACTCCGCGCGCAGCCAGCCGTCGAAGTCGGCCGTCAAGTGGTCGGTGAGGTCGGGTGAGTTGCTGACCCAGGCCAGCATTCCGATCTCGTTGTCGAGCTGTACGGAGATCACAGGGCCGCCGCTGCCGTGCAGCCGCTCCGCGAGTAGCGGCATGACCGCCGCGTACCAGTGGCGCATCTCCTCGAGGAACGCGGGCGCGAGGTAGTCGACGGTGGGGGTGGTCGCGGGAGCGTCGTTCCAGCCGGTGGAGACGATCTGGGGGTGGTCCTCGCGCACCCGCTCGGGGACGCCCTCGCCCTTCAACTCGGCCATGGTGAAGGGGCCGGGGCGGGCGATGAAGAGGAAGCCGTTGCGGTGACAGAGGTCGATGAAGGCGCCCAGGTCGCGCTCGGGGCGGGTACGACCGGTGACGTCGATCGTGCCGTCGGGCAGCTCGTGCCACATCCAAGGGATGTACGAGGCGATGGTGTTGAGCCCGGCGGCCTTGGCCTTGTCGAGCCTGGACTGCCAGTCCGCCTTCTTCAGCCGGAAGTAGTGGATCTCTCCGGCGAGTACGAGCGCGGGCTTGCCGCCGACGAGGATCTGCTTGTTCCGGTACGAGACCGAGCCGGCCGGGGAGGTGTCGCCGGGCGGGGCCGGGGCCACCGGGGCGGCGGGGGCGGCGGGGGCGGCCTGGGCTTGGCCGGGCAGGCCCGCGGTGGCGAGCGTGCCGAGGGCGGCCCCGCCCAGGACGGTGCGGCGGCGTGGGGCGGGGACAGGCGTCATGGCGTCGTACTCCTTGGGGAGAGCAGAACGGGGGCGGCTCGATGGCGCGGATGACTCGACGGCACGGGTCAGCCGCAGAATGTATGCGCTTCCTGTATGCGCATACACGCACCCTGGAGCAGGCCCTCAGAGGCCACAAGACTCCGTCCGATCACGCTTGGGTAACGCGCGTGGCACGCCGAAGGCGCCGCGCCGGGTAGACGGTGGAAGCCCGTCAGCCGGTCAGGGCTTCCGTACGGTGCCGCTCCGTCGTCGCGATCGTGGCCGAGCCGACCACGCGGGTGCCGTCGTACAGCACGATCGCCTGGCCCGGGGCCACGCCCCGTACCGGCTCGGCGAAGTCGACGTGCAGGGTGCCGTCGATCAGCTCCGCCGTGACCGGTGTCTCGTCGCCGTGCGCGCGGAGCTGCGCCGTGTAGGCGCCGGGGCCGGACGGGGCCGTGCCGCCGCACCAGCGGGGCCTGATGGCCGTCAGGGCGCCGACGTCGAGGGCGGCCACGGGGCCGACCGTCACGGTGTTGTCGACCGGCGAGATGTCCAGCACGTAGCGCGGCTTGCCGTCCGGTGCCGGGTGGCCGATCCGCAGGCCCTTGCGCTGGCCGATGGTGAAGCCGTGCGCGCCGTCGTGGGTGCCGACCTTGGCCCCCGACTCGTCCACGATGTCCCCCTCGGCCTTGCCGAGACGGGCCGCGAGGAACCCCTGGGTGTCACCGTCGGCGATGAAGCAGATGTCATGGCTGTCGGGCTTCTTCGCGACAGCCAGATCGCGGCGCTCGGCCTCCGCGCGGATCTCGTCCTTCGTCGTGAGGGTGTCCCCGAGCGGGAACATGGCGTGCGCGAGCTGGCGCTCGTCCAGCACCCCGAGGACGTACGACTGGTCCTTGGCCATGTCGCTCGCGCGGTGCAGCTCACGGGCGCCGTCGGGGCCGGTGACGACCGTCGCGTAATGGCCGGTGCAGACGGCGTCGAAACCCAGCGCGACGGCCTTGTCGAGCAGCGCGGCGAACTTGATCTTCTCGTTGCAGCGCAGGCACGGGTTCGGGGTGCGCCCCGCCTCGTACTCGGCGATGAAGTCCTCGACGACATCCTCACGGAAGCGCTCGGCGAGGTCCCATACGTAGAAGGGGATGCCGATGACGTCGGCGGCCCGCCGCGCATCGCGCGAGTCCTCGATGGTGCAGCAGCCGCGCGCGCCGGTACGGAACGACTGCGGGTTCGCGGAGAGCGCGAGGTGGACGCCGGTGACGTCATGACCGGCTTCGGCGGCGCGGGCGGCGGCGACGGCGGAGTCCACGCCGCCGGACATGGCGGCGAGCACACGGAGGGGGCGCTGGGGTGTCTGAGTCATAGCCACTCAAGCGTAAGGGTGCCGGGGAACCAGAGTCGCGCGAGTATCCGTTGTCGGTCCATGGGCAAGAGAAGACGGGGCGCCGCGAGCGCCGGCGTGAGCGGTGAGGCGAGGTGAGCGGTGGCGTGAGTGGTGGCGTGAGCGGCGATACGAGCGGTGACGGCCCTGGTGGGGGCGGGACCCCGGGCGGCGAGGGGCCGGGGATCGGCCGGCGCGCCCTGCTGATCGGCGGCGCGGCCGTGGTGGTGGGCGGCGGGGTGACCGCGATCGTGGCGGGCCAGGACCAGGCGACACGGCTCTGGTACAAGGTTCCGGGGGTGGAGAAGCCGCGTGAACCGGGTGAGCTGGATCACGCGGGCGCCGAGTGGGTGGCGGCGTCGTCGGCGAACTGGCGCCGGGCGGACCGGCCCGACGACTATCCCGTGGACATGGTGATCATCCACGTCGTGCAGGGCAGCTTCCGGACGGCCCTCAAGGTCTTCAAGGACCCGGCGCACCAGGCGGCCACCCACTACGTGGTGGGCAAGGACGGGCGGGTGGCGCAGATGATCCGTGAGCTGGACGTGGCGTACCAGGCGGGGAATCGCGACTACAACGAACGCAGCGTCGGCATCGAGCACGAGGGGTACGTGGACCGGCCGGAGGACTTCACGGACGCGATGTACGCCTCGTCGGCGCGGCTGACGGCGGGGATCTGCGAGCGGTACGCGATACCGGTCGACCGGAAGCACATCATCGGGCACGTGGAGGTGCCGGGTACGGACCACACGGACCCGGGGCCGCACTGGGACTGGGACCGCTACATGAAGCTGGTGCGAGGGGTGTAGGGGGCCGGGGTTGCGTTTGCCGGGTCCGCCCGGTGGCGGGTTGTCCTCAAGCGCCGGACGGGCTAGGTGGTTGCGGTGGTGGCCGGGTGCCGCTCCGGGGTCATGCCCGGACGGCATGATTTACGGCGCCCAACGGTCCTGGTGAGGGTGCTGGTCCGGGTTGCGCCACAAATCACGCTTTAGTGTCCGGACACGACCCCTGCGCGTCCCCCTTCCCCGCGCGCGAGGGGGGCGGGGTCGGAGGGTGGGTGTGTTCGGACACTCAGGCTGATTTGTGTCGCGTGAACAAGTTGGTCTCGTCGAGACCAACGAGCCTTGCACGCGGCGTAAATCATGCCGTCCGGACATACCCACCCGGAGGGCCCGCACCCCGACCGTGGCAACGAGACCGCAACCACCCAGCCCGTCCGGCGCTTGAGGACGAAACCGACCCGCAGGGTCAAACCCCGCTAGCTCAGGCCCGCCGCCCTCGCCCGCTCCACCGCCGGGCCGATCGCCGAGGCGACCGCCTTGACGTCGGCCTCAGTAGAAGTGTGGCCGAGGGAGAACCGGAGCGTGCCGCGCGCCAGTTCGGGGTCGGTGCCGGTGGCCAGCAGTACGTGGCTGGGCTGCGCGACCCCCGCCGTACAGGCCGATCCGGTCGAGCACTCGATGCCCTGCGCGTCCAGCAGCAGGAGCAGCGAGTCGCCCTCGCAGCCGGGGAAACTGAAGTGGGCGTTGGCCGGGAGGCGGTCGACGGGGTCGCCGCCGAGGACCGCGTCCGGCACGGCCTTCCGTACGGAGGCGATCAACTCGTCGCGCAGGGCGCCGATGTCGCGTGTGAACTCGCCGCGCCGTTCGGCGGCGAGCCGCCCCGCGACGGCGAACGCGGCGATCGCGGGGACGTCGAGGGTGCCCGAGCGCACGTGGCGTTCCTGACCGCCGCCGTGCAGGACGGGGACAGGGGTGTACTCACGGCCGAGAAGCAGCGCGCCGACCCCGTAGGGGCCGCCGATCTTGTGGGCGGTGACGGTCATCGCGGCGAGTTCGGACGCGGCGAAGTCGACCTCGGTCTGACCGAACGCCTGGACGGCGTCGGAGTGCAGCGGAACGCCGAACTCGGCGGCGACCTCGGCCAGTTCGCGTACGGGGAGAATCGTGCCGATCTCGTTGTTCGCCCACATGACGGTGGCCAGGGCGACGTCGTCCGGGTTGCGTTCGATGGCCGCGCGCAGGGTCCGCGGGGAGACCCTGCCGTAGCCGTCGACGGGCAGGTACTCGACGTTCGCGCCCTCGTGCGCGCCGAGCCAGTCGACGGCGTCGAGGACGGCGTGGTGCTCGACGGGGCTGGCGAGCACGCGTGTCCTGGCCGGGTCGGCGTCGCGGCGGGACCAGTAGAGGCCCTTCACCGCGAGATTGTCGGCCTCGGTGCCGCCGGAGGTGAAGACGACCTCGCTGGGCCGCGCGCCGAGGGATTCGGCAAGCTCCTCGCGCGCCTCCTCGACGGTACGCCGGGCCCGCCGCCCGGCGGCGTGCAACGAGGACGCGTTTCCGACGTCGGCGAACCGGGCGGTCATCGCCTCGATCGCCTCGGGAAGCATCGGGGTGGTCGCGGCGTGGTCGAGATATGCCATGGTGCTGACGATTCTACGAGCCGCGGTGAGCGCGTATCGCCGTGGGCGGGTTCCGTCGCGTGCCGACCGGCTTCCTCGGCGCCCAGCGGCCCACGCCGGGGATGAAGTGCGCCGGCCTGGACGATCCGGACGTGGTCGCCCCGGGTGGCACGCCTGGCGGGCCGAGGTGGCCTTCGCCGACCGCTTCGTACGCGCGTGACAACGGCCACGCGGATCTTCTCCGCGAGCGGATCGACGGGGCGCGGGGGGGGTGTGACGGGTTCCGCGTCGCCGGACGACACCGCACTAGCCTGGTGCGCATGGATGGATGGACTCTCGACCGCACGTTCCACAGCACCTCCGGTGACGTCCGGTGGGCCGCCCTCGGGCCCGCCGACGGGCCGCCCGTCGTGCTGCTGCACGGGACGCCGTTCTCGTCGTACGTGTGGCGGGGCCCCGCGCGGGCCCTCGCGGGGCGGCGTCGGGTGTACGTGTGGGACATGCCCGGGTTCGGCGCGTCGGAGATGCGCGAGGGGCAGGACGTGTCGCTGGGGGCGCAGGCGCGGGTCTTCGGTGAGCTGCTGGCCCACTGGGGGCTGGAGCGGCCCGCCGTCGTCGCGCACGACTTCGGGGGCTGCGTCGCCCTCCGCGCGACGCTGTTGCACGGCGCGCGGTACGAGCGCCTCGCTCTCGTGGACCCCGTGGCGCTCGCGCCGTGGGGCTCGCCCACGTACCGGCTCCTCGGTGAACACGGCGACGTCTTCGACCGGTTGCCGCCCGCGCTGCACCGCGCGCTCGTGCGGGAGTACGTCAGCTCGGCCAGCCACCCCGGACTGCGCTCCGACGTCCTGGACGCGCTGGTGGAGCCGTGGTGCACACAGGCGGGGCGGGGTGCCTTCTACCGGCAGATCGCGCAGAACGATCAGCGGTTCACCGATGAGATCGAGGGCCGGTACGGCGAGTTGGACCTGCCGGTGCTGATCTGCTGGGGCGAGGAGGACACCTGGATCCCGCAGGAGAAGGGGCGGCAGCTCGCGGGGCTGATCCCCGGTGCGGAGCTGCGTCTCGTCGCGGGCGCCGGTCACCTCGTACAGGAGGACGCCCCGGCCGAACTCACCCTGGCGCTGGGCGACTTCCTCCGTACAGCTCCGTGATCGCGGTGGCCGCCTCGGCGAGTACGTCGCGGGCCTCGGGCGGCGACAGCACCTCCACGTTCTCGCCGAAGGCGAGCAGGGCGCGCACGGCCCGTAGCTCCGTGAAGGCGAGCGTCAGCCGGGCCCACTCCCCCGACGTCTCCACGACCGGTTCCTCGTCGGTCAGTTGGGCCGCCTGGATACGCAGGAACATGTCCAGGCGGGTGACGCGGACCCGGGCGGTGACCTCCACGGCGGTCGGGCGCAGCTCCACCTTCCGGCGCAACGCGCCCCAGACGTCGCCCAGTTCCACGCCCTCTCGGCGCCGTACGGGGGCGTCGGTGAGGGTCGCGTGCCGCACGCGGTCCGCGCGGTAGAGGCCGGGCACGCCCCGATGGTCGGCGACCAGATACCAGACGCCCGCCTTGAGGACGAGGCCGTACGGATCGACCGTGTAGGTCCTGGGCTCCGTGGTACCGCTGTGCTGATAGCTCAGCCGCAGTCGGCGGTCGGCGAAGACCGCCGTGTTCAGGACGTCCAGGTCGACGGCGGGCCGCCCGGCGCGCATCCACCGCTCCGGGTCGACGATGACGCGGCGGCTGGTCAGCTCGGCGGCGGGGCGGTGCGGGGCGGGCAGCGCGGCCATCACCTTGCGGAGCGCCGAGCCGAGCGCCCGGTCGAGACCGAGCGCGGTGTGGGCGCCCCGGGCGGCGAGGACGAACAGCGCGCGGGACTCGTCGGCGGTCAGGCCGGTGACATCCGTACGGAAGCCGGGCAGCAGCGCGATGCCGCCGTGCCGGCCGCGTTCGGCGTAGACGGGGATGCCCGCCGCCGACAGCGCCTCGACGTCGCGGTAGACGGTGCGTACGGACACCTCCAGGCGCTCGGCCAGCTCGGTGGCCGGGACGAGCCCTCGCGTCTGGAGCAGCAGCAGGATCGACAGGAGACGGTCGGACTTCACCCGGCCAGGATCGCGTACGCCGCACCCGCCTGTCGCGGCTACTTCTCCTCGGGCGCCCGGGACCCCCTCGGCGCGCGGGCCAGTTGGCGGGACTGGGCGACCAGCCGGTCCGCGCTGTCCCAGACGTCCGCGTCCTCCTCCAGATAGCCGCCCGCCAGATTCCGCGTCGTCACGAGGACCCGCAGCGGCCCCGGCGCCGGCCGACCGCGGATGTGCGTGGTCAGTTCGACGGTCGGCGTCCAGCCGGTGAGCCCGAGGTCGAAGGCGGTCGGCGGGAACGCGTCCACCGTCAGCAGCAGGGAGAGCGGGTCCGGCTCGCGCGGATCGGCCAGCCAGAACCAGCCGCGCACCTCGCCCTTCCCCGAGGGCGCGCCGACCGCCCAGCCCGTGGTCTCGGGAGCCAGCTTGACCACCACGCGCCGGGTGAAGCCGGAGTCGGCGGGAAAGGCGGCCGGGCCGTCCTCGGTACCGAGGCACTCCTCGGGCGGCGGCAGCGTGGGCGGCTTCACCGATGTGCGGACGTCGTCGCTGAGGGAGTCCAGCGCGCCGTACGCCGCGAGGACCCGGACGCGTTCGACCTCCGTGCCGTCCGGCTGGTACTGGAACAGCGACGCCTGGCCGTTGGTGAGCGTGCGGCCGGTCCGTACGGTCTGCGTGCGCACGACCGCCGGGCCGGGGCGCGACGGGGTCAGATAGTGGGCCGTGACGGTGAAGGGATCGGGGTGCGGCAGCGCGTCGCGCAGGGCGCGGGCCACGATCGCCAGCAGATAGCCGCCGTTGACGGCGGAGAGGATCGTCCAGCCCTCGGAGAGGTCCGCGTCGTAGACGCCCGGTTCGCGAAGGGTGACGGAGGTGTCGCGGTCGAACTCGTTGTCCCCGGTGGGTTCCTGCGCTGCCTGTGCCATGAGCAGCACCGTACAACAGTGAAATACTGAGCGGTAGCTTAGGTGTTCGGTTCCGGCGGCTCCTCCGCCGCCGTCGAGCGGCGGTTGTACGCGCGCGGTGCCCGCCAGTGGAAGCGCATGGCCAGCAGCCGCAGTACGAACGCGGTGACGACCGCGAGCACGCTCGTCAGCCCGTTCAGCGCGTCGAAACGGATGCAGATCACCACCGTCGTCGCCCCGACGATCGCGGGCACCGCGTACAGATCGCGGTCCCAACGCAGCAGCGACGGCACCTCGTTGGCGAGCACGTCGCGCAGGACGCCGCCGCCCGCCGCCGTGGCGAGGCCGAGCGCGGCGGACGCGGTGAGGCCGAGCCCGTACTCGTACGCCTTCACCGTGCCCGTCACACAGAACAGCCCGAGCCCCGCCGCGTCGAAGACGTTCACCGCGCCCTGGATGCGCTCGACGTGCGGATGCAGGAAGAACACCAGGGCGGTGGCCACCAGCGGCATCACGAAGTAGCCGAGGTCGGTGAACGCCGCCGGCGGTACGGCTCCGATGATCAGGTCCCGGAGCAGGCCACCGCCGAGCCCGGTGACCTCGGCGAGCACCGCCATGCCGAAGACGTCGAAGTTCTTGCGGACGGCGAGCAGGGCGCCGGAGATCGCGAAGACGAAGATGCCGGCGAGGTCGAGCGAGTGCTGGACGGAGGGGCTGAACAATTCCTGGAACACCCGACAGTTCTACACCGGGCGCGAAACACCCGATCAGGCGCTCGTCTCACTTTCGCGGTGCGGGGGCAGTCGCTGGTGGACACTCGCGGGCATGGTGGAACAGGTGGAAACAGACGCGGCCGGCGCTCCGACGCGGCCGGCGATCGAGCATCCCGATAGGTCACCGGCGGCGCGCCTGGCGGCCTACAGCACTGTCGCCACCTCGCTCTCGCTGCGAAGTGATCACCAACTGGGCGCGCTGGTGGACGCCGCCGTGCCGCTCGGCTCCGGTATCGGCGGCACGTCCGCGCTGCTGGAGGTCGACGGGAAGCCGGTCTTCGTGAAGCGGGTGCCGCTCACGGACCTGGAGCAACTGCCGGAGCATGTACGGTCCACGGCGCTCTAGCAGCCACCCGGCCACCCGGCCGGCCACCTCACACGCCCTGTGTCACCGCCGCGATCCCCGTCGCCCGCGTCCGCTCCACCGTCCCCGACTCGATCTCCGCCGCGAAGTGGCACGCCACCCGGTGGCCGTCCCCCACCACCGTCAGCTCCGGCCGCTCCGTCGCGCAGCGCGTCTCCTGCTTCCAGGGGCAGCGCGTATGGAAGCGGCACCCGGCCGGCGGTGCCGCCGGTGACGGCAGGTCGCCCTGAAGCAGGATGCGCTCGCGGCGGTCCTCCACCTCCGGGTCGGGCACCGGCACCGCCGACATCAGCGCCTTCGTGTACGGGTGCCTCGGCTCGGCGTACAGCGCGTCGCTCGGCGCCTCCTCCACCAGCGTGCCCAGATACATGACCCCGATGACGTCCGAGATATGGCGGACCACGGCCAGATCGTGGGCGATGACGAGATAGGTCAGGCCCTTGGACTCCTGAAGCTCCTCAAGGAGGTTGATCACCTGCGCCTGGATGGAGACGTCGAGCGCGGAGACCGGCTCGTCGCAGATGATCACGTCCGGTTCGAGGACGAGCGCCCGCGCGATGCCGATGCGCTGGCGCTGGCCGCCGGAGAATTCGTGCGGGTAGCGCGAGAGCGCGTCGGTCGGCAGGCCGACCTCCGCGAGGATCTTCTTGATCCGCTCCCGGCGCTCCTCCTGGTCGGCGCCGATGCCGTGCGCCGCCATGCCCTCGGAGAGGATCGACTCGATGTTCTGCCGGGGGTTGAGGCTGCCGAGCGGGTCCTGGAAGACCATCTGGAGGCGGTGGCGGATCTTGCGCATCTCCTCCTGCGGCAGCTTCGCCAGATCCGTACCGTCGAAGACGACCTCGCCCGCGGTGATGTCGACGAGGCGCAGGACGGCCCGGCCGAGGGTGGTCTTGCCGCAGCCGGACTCCCCCACCAGGCCGTACGTCTGGCCCGCCTCGACCTTCAGCGAGACACCGTCGACGGCGTAGACGTGGCCGACGGTACGGTCGAAGAAGACGCCCTTCTTGACCGGGAAGTGGACCTTCACGCCGTCCAGTTCGAGCAGGCTCATGAGGAGACCTCCGCCGTGTCCGCGGCGGACTCCGCCGCGAGGACCGGGTTGACGCAGCGCACCTGGTGGCCGGGCGCGCGGGGTTCGGTGAGTTCGGGCGTGCCCGTCAGGCACTCCATCGTGTAGAAGTCGCACCGGGGCGCGAACGCGCAGCCGTCGGCCCACGCGATCTTGTCGTTGATCGACCCCCGGATCGGCCTGAGCGGTTCGCCGCGCGGTGCGTCCAGGCGCGGGATGGAGCCGAGCAGACCGTGCGCGTACGGATGGGTGGGGTGCGCGAACAGTTCGCGGCGGCCCGCCGTCTCCACCGCGCGCCCCGCGTAGAGGACATTGACCTGGTCGCACAACCCGGCGACGACGCCCAGGTCATGAGTGATCATCAGAAGGGCGGTGCCCTGCTGATCGACCAACTCCTTGAGCAGTTCGAGGATCTGGGCCTGGATGGTGACATCCAGCGCCGTCGTCGGCTCGTCCGCGATCAGCAGGCGCGGCGCGCACGCGACCGCCATGGCGATGAGCGCGCGCTGCCGCATTCCGCCGGAGAGCTGGTGCGGGTACTCCTTCAACCGCCGGTCCGGGTCGGGGATCCCGACCCGGTCGAGCAGCGTCGCCGCTTCCTTGCGGGCCGCCTCGCCCTTCAGTCCGCGGTGGCGGCTCAGGATCTCGGTGACCTGTACGCCGATGGGCACGACCGGGTTGAGGGAGGAGAGCGGGTCCTGGAAGATCATCGCGAGCTGGCTGCCGCGCAGATCGCGGATCTTCTTCTCGCCCATGGACAGCAGGTCCGCGCCGTCGAACTCCGCGCGCCCGCCGACGCTCACCCCCTGGCGCGGCAGCAGACCCATCAGGGCGAGCGCGGTCACGGACTTGCCGCAGCCCGACTCGCCGACGAGGCCCACGACTTGGCCCTCGGCGACATCGAAGGAGACGCCGTCGACGGCTTTGGTGCCGCGCGCGGCGCTCTTTCCCCGCCCCGTACCGTGCCCGGCGAAGGTGACCGACAGTGCGTCAACCGACAGTAGCGACATAGGACTTCAGCCTCGCAGCTTCGGATCGAGAGCTTCCCGCATCGCCTCACCGAGCAGCGTGAAGCCGAGAGCGGTGACGATGATCCCGACCGCCGGATAGACCGACATCATCGGCGCGTTGTCGAAGAAGCGCTGTGCCTGCGACAGCATCACGCCCCACTCCGGGATCGCCGGGTCCGGATTGCCGAGGCCCAGATAGGACAGGGCGGCGGCCTCGATGATCGCGGTGGCGAGAGAGAGCGTCGCCTGGACGATCACCGGGCTCAGCGAGTTGGGCATGATCTGGGTGAGGACGATACGCCGCTTGCGGATGCCCACCGCCCTGGCCGCCAGTACGTAGTCCGAGCTGCCCTGCGCGAGCATCGAGCCGCGCAACAGCCGGGCGAACACCGGCACTTGGACCACACCCACCGCGATCATCACGGTGGTCAGCGACTGGCCGAGCACCGCGGCCACGGACACGGCCAGCAGCAGCGAGGGCAGCGCCAGCATCATGTCCGTGACACGCATGATGACGGTGTCCAGGCGCTTGCCCGGCTCCCCGCCGAGCGTCGCCGCCGCGCCCGACACGGCGCCGATGACCGCGCCGGCCACCAGGCCGATGAGCATCGACACGACGCCCACGAGCAGGGTCTGCCGGGCGCCGACGAGCATCCGGGAGAACTCGTCGCGGCCCAGATGATCCAGGCCGAACCAGTTCTCGCCGCGCGGGCCGACGAAGCGGCCCTGGTTGGGGAACACCTCGCCGCGCCAGTCCTGCGCCGTGGGGCTGTACGGGGCGAGCCACGGGCCGACGATCGCGATCAGCACGAACAGACCGATGACGACGGCGCCGATGACCGCGGCCTTGCTGGTACGCAGCCGGCGGAACGCCTCGCGCCACAGTCCGGCGCCCGAGGTGGTCTCGGTCCGCTCCATGAGCTGCGCGAGCCGGTCGATCTTGTCGGCCTTCTTCGTCACCTTCACGCTCGGGCCCGGAGTGAGGTCGGAATTCGCGTTCACGTCAGTGCACCCGCACTCTCGGGTCGATGAGGCTGTACGCCACGTCGACCAGCAGATTGATCAGGACGTACACCAGCGCGATGAAGAGGATGAAGCCGACGAGCACCGGATAGTCACGGGCGTCGATCGACGTACGGATGAAGGACCCGATCCCGCCGAAGGTGAAAACCGACTCGGTGAGGACGGCGCCGGACAGCAGGCTGCCGGTCAGCAGCCCCACGGCGGTGATCACCGGCAGCAGCGCGTTGCGCAGGACGTGCCGCCCGCGTACGACGCGCTTGTCCAGGCCCTTGGACTCAGCCGTACGTACGTAGTCCTCGCCCAGCACCTCGAGCACCCCGGCCCTCGTCATCCGCACGATGACGGCGAGCGGGATCGAGGCGAGCGCGACCGCCGGCAGTACGAGATGGGTGATCGCGTCCCACGAGGCGTCGAACTCGCCCGTCAACAGGCCGTCCAGGACGGCGAATCCGGTGACTTTCGTCGCGTCGATGCCGGTCGAAAGACGGCCGTAGCTCGGGAAGATCCCGAGGTTGACGGCGAAGACGCCCTTGAGGAGCAGCGCGAGGAAGAAGACCGGGATACAGATACCGAGCAGCGAGCCCGACACGGCGGTCACATCGAGCCAACTGCCGCGGCGCCGGGCGGCGAAGTAGCCGAGGGGGATGCCGACGACGATCGCGATGAGCATCGCGGCGACGCTGAGTTCGACGGTCGCCGGGAAGCGCAGGGTGAACTCCTCCCAGACCGGCCGGCCGGTCTGGGTGGAGGTGCCGAGGTCCAGTTGGAAGATCCGCTTGATGAATCGCCAGTACTGGACCCACACCGGCTCGTCGAGGCCCAACGCCCGGTTGATACGGGCCACTTCGGCCTCGGTCGCCCGTTCGCCCAGGATCGCCGAAGCGGGTCCGCCGGGCAGCCGGTTCAGCCACAGGAAGAGCAGAACCGACAGTCCGAGCAGGGTGGGTATCAGCTGTAGCAGTCGTCGTGCGACGAGTCGCAGCACCCCGCGTGCCCCTTTCTTCGGTACGTAGGAACGTAGGACGGGTCCGCCCGGCCGGGGTATGTACGCCGCCGGCCGGGCGGACCCTGACTGGTGCCGCTACTTGAAGGACGTCTCGGCGAAGTTCTCCTGCGTCAGCGGGGAGACCTTCGGCGGGTTGATGTCGTCGGCGAACGCGATCGCCGGCGGCGACGAGGAGATCGGCACACCCGGCAGGTACGCCATGATCGTCTCGTTGGCCTTCTTGTACAGGTCCGTCCGCTTCGCCGGGTCGGTCTCGATCGACGCGGCCTTCATCGCGTCGAAGACGCCCTTGTCCTTGAAGCCCCACTGCTTGTCGTACTCGGCGAACCAGGTGCCGATGAAGTTGTAACCGTCGTTGAAGTCACCGGTCCAGCCCAGCATGTGCAGTTCGCAGCCGCCGGCCTCGGTGGCGTCGAGGTAGTCCGGCGCCCACTTCATGGGCTTGGGCGTGACCGTGATCCCGGCCTTCTCCAGGTCGGCCTTCATCAGCTCGAACATGTCCTGCGGAGCGGGCATGTACGGGCGGGTGACCTCGGTCGGGTAGCAGAACTCGATCTTCAGGGCGCTCTCGTCGGCGCCCGCGAGCAGCGACTTCGCCTTGGCGGTGTCGAAGGGGTACTTCTGTACGGCGTCCGAGTAGCCGGCGACCGTGTCGGGCATGAACTGCGTCGCCGCGACGCCGCCTTCGGGCAACTGGGTCTTGACCAGGTTCTCGCGGTCGATGGCGTGCGCGATGGCCTGGCGGACCTCGGGCTTCTTCAGGGCCTTGTTCTTCTCCTGGCTCATGCCGACGTAGAAGATGTTGAAGACGTCACGCGTGGGGACCTGGAAGCCGTCGCTCTCCAGCGTCTTCACATCGGCGGGCGCGACCAGGTCGTAGCCGTCGATGTCACCGGCCTGGAGGGCCTGGCGGCGGCCGTCCTCGGTGTCGAGGGTGCGGAAGACCAGATTCTTGATCTTCGCCTTGGCGCCCCAGTAGTCGTCGTAACGCTCCAGCGTGACTTCCTTGTTGCCCTTGTTCCACTCACTGATCTTGTACGGCCCGGTGCCCGCGACGGTGCCCGCCACCTGGCTGTACTCGGGGTACGTGATGGCGTCGCCCTTGGCGGTCGCGTCCTGCTTCGCGTACTCCTTCAGGGCCTTCGGCGAGTGGATCGCCAGCGCCTGGAGGGAGAAGCCGCCCGGGAGGTTCGCGGAGGGCTCGTTGACCTCGATGACGGCGGTGCTGTCGTCCTTCGCGGTGCAGGACTTGTAGTTCGCCTTCGGCGTCTCCGGGTCCTCGTTGGCCGCGAAGCCGCCCATGACGGTCTGCCAGTAGTAGGAGACCGCGCTGGACTGGTACGTGCCCTTCCAGTTGAACCAGTGGTCGTAATTGGCGCACACGGCGGCGGCGTTGAACTTCTCGCCGTCGTGGAAGGTCACGTCCTTACGGAGGTTGAACGTCCAGACCGTGCCGGCCTCGTCACTCGACCACTTCTCCGCCAGCGCGGGGGCCAGCTCGCTGCCGCCCGACTCGTGCTTCAGCAGCGCCTCGAACGCCTGCCGGGTGACCCGGAAGGTCTCGCCGTCGCTCGCCAGCGCCGGGTCGAGCGAGCCCGGGTCACCGGGGCCGCCGAAGACGAAGGTGTCCTTCGCGCCGCCCGAGTCACCTTCCTCGTCGCGGTCGCTGGAGCAGCCTGTGGCGATCAGCGCGACGGCCAAGGCCGTGACGATCGCTCCAGCGGCTCGGGACTTGAATATTCGCATGGTCCACCCCAGGGGTCCGACGAGTCCGGAACTCGGTCTTGACGGCCGAACATTACAGTCAAGAAAGTGCCAAATGAACAGGCCGCAATGCGGAGTTGCAGACCTGAGATCCGGACACTCGACAAATGACCAGACTCCGGGGCATCGCGGCCCAACCAGTCAAGTCGTGCCAGGTGAGCCGCAGTTGGGGCGGGCGAACCGGGTGAACCTCTCGTACGACGCAGAAGCCCCCCGTCCGCATGATGGAACATGCGGACGGGGGGCGTGCGTACGGTACGGGCCGCGGGCTACTCCTTGGCGAGCCCCTTCTTCGGCGCCTCGGCGGTGGCCGGCGCCTCGGCGGCCTCGGCAGCCGCAGGAGCCGCTGGCGCCACGGACGTCTCCGCGGCGACCGCCGCCTTCGCGTCGCCGGCCACCGCCTCACCCACCAGCGCGATCGCCTCGCGCGCCGAGGCGAGCACCTTCGTGTCGTCCGGGATCTGGTCCGGCGCGTTCTCCGGGTGGTGGCAGGCCGCCTCGTGCCCCGGCTCCAACTGGATCAGCGGCGGCTCCACCGTCCGGCACACCTCCGTCGCCTTCCAGCAACGGGTATGGAACCGGCAGCCGGTCGGCGGCGAGATCGGCGACGGCACATCGCCCTTGAGCAGGATCCGCTCGCTCTTGACCCCGCGCCGCCTCGGGTCCGGCACCGGCACCGCCGACAGCAGCGCCTTCGTGTACGGGTGCATCGGCCGCTCGTACAGCGACTTACGGTCCGACAGCTCGACGATCTTGCCGAGGTACATCACGGCGATGCGGTCCGAGACATGGCGGATGACCGACAGGTCGTGCGCGATGATCACATACGTGAGCCCCAGCTCGTCCTGGAGGTCGTCCAGCAGGTTCACCACCTGCGCCTGGATCGACACGTCCAGCGCGGAGACCGGCTCGTCGGCGACGACCAGCTTCGGGCTGAGCGCCAGGGCCCGCGCGATACCGATGCGCTGGCGCTGACCGCCGGAGAACTCATGCGGATAGCGGTTGTAGTGCTCGGGGCTCAGACCCACCAGGCCGAGCAGCCGCTGGACCTCCTTCTTCACCCCGCCCTCGGGCTCCACCTTCTGGAGCCGGAACGGCGCGCCGACGATCGTGCCGATCGTATGGCGCGGGTTCAGCGACGAGTACGGGTCCTGGAAGATCATCTGCACGTCGCGGCGCAGCGGCCGTATCCTGCCCGCCGACATGTGCGTGATGTCGTGGCCCTGGAACTCGATGCGCCCGGCGGTCGGTTCGTCCAGTCGCGTGAGCAGCCGGCCCATGGTCGACTTGCCGCAGCCGGACTCACCGACGACGCCCAGCGTCTCACCGGCCCGCACATCGAAGGACAGCCCGTCGACCGCCTTGACGGCGCCGACCTGGCGCTGCAACAGCCCCTTCTTGACGGGGAAGTGCTTGACCAGCCCCTCGACCCTCAGCAGGGGCTCACCCGCCTTGTCTTTCTCCGGCCTGTCCGCCACAGCGGGATCCTTTGCGTTACTCACGGCTTCGGCGCTTGCGTTGCTCGCGGCTTCGGCGCTCACAGCTTCGGCGCAATCTCTTCGGTCCAGATCTTGGTCCGCTCCTCCTGCGTCATATGACAGGCGGAGTGGTGCCCGGTGCCGACCTGCTTCAGCTCGGGGCGCTCGGTACGCGTGATGCCGCCCTTGGGCACATCCGCGTACGGGCAGCGCGGGTTGAAGGCGCAGCCTTCCGGCACGTTGATGAGCGACGGCGGCTGGCCCTTGACGGGGATGAGCCGTTCGGTCTGCTCACGGTCGATCCGGGGCATCGAGCCGAGCAGACCCCAGGTGTAGGGGTGCTGCGGCTCGTAGAACACCTTCTCGGCCGGTCCGCGCTCGATGCACCGGCCGCCGTACATGACCAGCAGATCGTCCGCCATCTCGGCGACGACCCCGAGGTCATGGGTGATCATGATGACGGCGGAGCCGAACTCCTTCTGCAGATCCCTGATGAGGTCGAGGATCTGCGCCTGGACGGTCACGTCCAGAGCGGTCGTCGGCTCGTCGGCGATGAGCAGTTCGGGGTTGTTGACCAGGGCCATCGCGATCATCGCGCGCTGGCGCATACCGCCGGAGAACTCGTGCGGATAGCTGTCGACGCGCTTGTGCGGCTCGGGGATACCGACCCGGTCGAGCATCTCGACCGCCCGCGCGCGGGCGATCTTCTTGCTGACCTTGTGGTGGACGCGGTACGCCTCCACGATCTGCGCGCCGATGCGGTAGTACGGGTGCATCGCGGAGAGCGGGTCCTGGAAGATCATGGCCATCTTCCGGCCGCGCAGCCGCCGTACATGATCGGGGTCGGCCCCGACCAACTCCTCGCCGTCCAGCCAGACTTCACCCGATATCGCGGCGTTGGCGGAGCGGTGCAGGCCCATCACGCCGAGCGAGGTGACCGACTTGCCGGAGCCCGACTCACCCACGATGCCGAGGGTTTTGCCGGCCTGGACGTCGAAGCTGACGCCGTCCACCGACTTCACCAGACCGTCGTCGGTGCTGAAGTGGATACGCAGATCGCGTACGGACAAAAACGGCTCCCCCGGATCGCCGGACCCGGCGGGCCCGGCGGCCTCGGAGACCACCGGCTCGCCCGGCGCGGCGGCGGGAGACGGCACCCGTACGCCTGACTGCTCCTTGGAAACCTCGCTCACGAGTACCTCACCCTGGGGTCGATGGCGGCGTACACCAGGTCCACCAGCAGATTGCAGACGACGATGAAGAATGCGGCGAACAGGGTCACACCCATCACGATCGGCAGGTCGGCTTCCTTCACCGCCTGGATCGCGTAGGCGCCCATGCCCTGGAAGGAGAAGACCTGTTCGGTGATGACGGCACCGCCGAGCAGCAGACCGAAGTCCATGCCGAAGATCGTGACGATCGGCGTCAGCGCGGACCGCAGTCCGTGCTTGGCGACGACCGTGCTCTCCCGCAGGCCCTTGGCCCGTGCCGTACGGATGTAGTCCTCGCCCATCACTTCCAGCATGCCCGCCCGGGTGAGCCGGGCGTACAGGGCGGAGTAGAGGAAGGCGAGGCTGCACCAGGGGATGATCAGATTCCATGCCCAGTCCGCCGGATTGTCCGCGAACGGGACGTAGTTGACACCGCTCGACCACAGGGGCCACTGGACGGTGAACATGGCCAGACCGAGCATGCCGGTGAAGAAGATCGGCAGCGAGACGCCCGCGAGCGCCAGCGTCATCGCCAGGCGGTCGAAGATCGAGCCCCGCTTGAGCGCCGAGAGGACACCGATGGCGACACCGGATATCAGCCAGATCACCGCGGCACCGATGGCCAGGGAGAACGTGACCGGCACCCGCTCCATCAGCTCGGGCCACACCTCGACGTGCGACTTGAAGGAGTAGCCGAAGCAGGGCGCGTTGCACATCGACGGGTCGGGGCCGAAGTTGTACTCGGCGCCGACGAAGATGCCCTTCATGAAGTCGTAGTACTGCGTGTAGAGGGGCTGATCGAGCCCCAGGTTCGCCTTGACGGCGGCGATCGAGTCGGGGTTGGCGTCCTTACCGACGTACTGGACTGCCAGTTGGTCGATCGTCTGCCCACCGAGCCGTGGGACAAGGAAGAAGATCGCGAAGGTGACTGCGCTGACCACCAGCAACAGCATTACCGCGGCGATCACGCGTCGGATGATGTACGCAGTCACAGCCGATCGGCGCCGGGTCCGCCGGCCGGGGGTGACCCGGCCGGCGGACCCGATGCCTTCACCTGCCTTTCAGGCATTTCGGGGGGTTGGGAAAGCTCTACCGCTGACTTAGGTGGTGGAGCCGATCAGCAGGTAGTCGTACATGCCGAGGTACGCCTGGGTCACGGTGACGTTGGTCGCCGAGTCCGGGCGGTACAGCAGGTTCTTGCGGTAGATCAGCGGCACGACGGAGGCGTTCTCCATGACGAGCTTGTCGACCTCGCCCCACGCCTTGGTGCGGGCGGCGGCGTCGGTCTGCGCGATACCGTCCGACAGCGCCTTGTTGATCGTCGGGTCGTCCAGCTCCATCAGGTTGTTGCCGCCCGAGGGCTTGATGGCGGAGCCGTTGACGATCTGGTCGAGGAAGCCGAAGCCGGTCGGCCAGTCGGCGCCCCACGCCATCATCATCATGCCGAGGTCGTGCTCCTTGACGTAGCTCGGAACACCGGCGAAGTTACCGAAGTACTTGCCCGAGGGGTACTGCTTGATCTCGGCCTGGATGCCGACCTCCTTGAGCGAGGCCTGGATGGCGGTCGCCATCTGCACCTCGTCGGGGCGGTCGGAGCGGGCCGTCAGGTTGGTCTTGAAGCCGTCGGGCTGACCGCAGTCGGCCAGCGCGGCCTTGGCCTTGGCGACGTCGCCCTTGTTGCCCTCGGTCTGGTACAGGTCGAACTTCTGGTACCCGTTGACCGTCGGCGGGAGCAGCGTGCTCGCCACGTCGCCCTTGGTGTCGCCACCGAGCGCGGCCTGGACGGACGCCTTGTCGATCGCGTACTGGACGGCCTTGCGGCAGTCCGCGTTGTCGAAGGGCTTCACCTTCGTCGACAGCGCGAGGTACGAGGTGGCGCCGGCGTACGAGTTGTCCGTCTTCGCCTTCTCGGTCGCCTTGGTGAGGACCTTGGGCTGGGTCTTCGTCTGAAGGCCGGTGCCCGCGGCGTCCACCGTGATGTTGTCACTCATCAGGTGCTGGTCGACCGTGGTGGGGTTGACCTTGAACTTGATGGTGATCTTGTCGGCGAGCGCCGGGCGGATCGGGTCGGTGGCCTGGTCCCAGTGCGGGTTGCGCACGAGGGTCGCGCTGCGGCCCTCGTTGTACGACTCGAACTTGTACGGGCCGGACGACGCCATCGCCTGGACGTACTCGGCGCCCTTGTCCCGCGCCTGCGGCACGGGGGCCGTCTGCGAGAAGGTCGCCAGGTAGTCGAAGTCGGCGAACGGCTTGTTGAGCTTGAAGATGATCGTCTGGTCGTCCGGGGTCTCGATGGACTTCAGACCCTCGGGCGACTTGTCCTTGTAGGGACCCTTGTAGTCCTCGCCGCCCTCGAGGTACGCCTTGAAGTAGGTGGGACCGTGCGACAGGGCCTCGGGCGCGAAGTTGCTGCGCTCGATCGCGTACTTGACGTCCTTGGACGTGACCGGGCTGCCGTCGTCGAACTTGACGCCCTTGCGCAGCTTGTACGTCCACGTCTTGGCGTCGGGGCTCGACTCGCCCAGCGACTCGGCGAGGTCGGGAACGACCTCAAGACCTTCCTTGCCGGCGGCCGGCTTGAAGGAGGTGAGCGTACGGCCGTACAGCCGGGAGAAGTTCTGCACCCAGCCGTAGTAGGTGTTGCCGGGGTCGAGGGAGTCCGGCACGTCCGAGTGCTCGAAGGTGACGGTGCCCCCCTTCTTGTCGGACTTGTTGACTACCGACGTCAGACCGGCGTCGATACCGGCGCCGCCGCCCTTGCTGTTGTCGTCCTTGCTGTCCGAGCCGCCGCACGCCGACGCACTGAGCGCCAGCACGATGGCTGTCGCCAGGACAGCAGTCGCTTTCTTGGTCTTCATCCTGAGGAAAGCCCCTCTATCAATGGATACGGCACGGAGCTCAAGGTCGGCCGCTGTGGATGGTGCTGGATGGAGCCGGTGGTGCCGGGTGGTTACTTGCTGCGGGGGTCGAGTGCGTCACGCAGCCCGTCACCCAGCAGGTTGAATGCCAGCACGGTGATGAAGATCGCCATGCCGGGCACGAACATGTAGTGCAGATCGACCTCGTACAGGTCCACCGCGGTGGTGAGCATGCCGCCCCATGAGGCTTGCGGCGGGGCGATACCCACTCCGAGGAAGCTCAGACCGGCCTCGAAGAGGATGTTGGTGGGGATCAGGAGCGTCGAGTAGACGAGGATCGGCGCGACGAGGTTCGGCAGCAGTTCCCGGAAGAGGATGAACGGCCCTCTGGCGCCCAGACTCCGGGACGCGTCGACGAACTCCCGGCGGCGCAGGCTCATGGTCTGCGCGCGCACGATCCGGCCCATGTAGGGCCAGTTGAAGAAGCCGATCACGAAGATCAGCACACCGATCCGCAGGGGAAGTCCGCTGAGCCCGAAGGCGCCGTCCTGGAGGGCGGCGGAGATCGAGATCGCGAAGAGCAGCAGCGGGAAGGCGAGGAAGGTGTCCATCAGCCGGCTGACGACGGCGTCGACCCAGCCGCCGTAGTAACCGGCGATGACGCCGAGGAGGGTGCCGATGGCCACCGAGAGCAGGGTCGCTCCGGCGGCGACGAGGAGCGAGACCCAGGAGCCCTCGATGATGCGGGCGAGCAGATCACGGCCGAGGCCGGGCTCGACGCCGAGCGGATGGTCCCAGCTCATGCCGCCCCAGGCGCCCTTGGGGGCCAGAAGCTGCGGGTCCACCAGGTCCTGGTTCAGCGCGTTCGGGTCGAGACCGAAGACGGACTGGATCGGCTTGGCCAGGACGGCGAGGAGGACCAGGAGGATGACAACGATGCCGCCCGCGACGGCCGCTTTGTCGCGCTTGAAGCGCGTCCAGGCTATTCGTCCGAGCGAACGGCCCTCGATCTGGCTCTGCTTGGCGCCCGTGAGCACTGCCTCGGGCTGCACTTCGGCAGCCGACTTGGTGGTCTCGATCGGTGCGGTCACAACGTCTTCGACCCCTCCTGGCCGGCGCTCGCCGGCCCCGTACCCGCCGTTGTAACGGCCTGTTCTCGCATCAGTTGGCGCACCGTCGGTGCTGGTGTCGCGGAAGTTGCCTGTTCAAAGGGCTTCCCGTGGAGCGATGCCTGGCTGCTCGCACGCAGGACCGACGGTCCCTGCTGCGGGGGAGTCTTCATGCCCGTAGTGATCACCCGCCAGAGGGCAAGGGGAATGTTTGCTCAAACGTGATGGAGTCAGACAGCTACCGTTATCCGGACGTTGTGATCGCCTGAGCGGAACGGGGCGCCGTTTTCGCGATGTTTCGGTACGGCTCGCGGTGTCCGGAGGCCGTACGGACCCGGGTGGCAGGTACTGGTCGGTACTGGTCGGTACGGAGCGGACAGGGGTCAGTAGGCGCGCGGCGCGGCCGGCGGATAGCCGTAACCGGAAGCCGCCTGCGGCGCCCCGTGGGCCTCCCGGTCGTAGAACGGCCGGGAGTTGGCCCGCAGCCACATCGTGACCGGGTCGTACTCGTCGGACATCGCGACGGTGGACACCGGCAGCCCTTCCGGGACCGCGCCGATGGACTGCTGCATCATCGCGCGCACGGCGTCGACGGACGCCGGGCTCGTGTCGTACAGATCCAGACCGATGGTGAGATACGGCGCGCCCAGCGCGGGGTGGACCCACGCGCGGCGCAACGAGCGTACGGCGGGGGTGCGGTGGGCGTTCTGCGTGAGCAGCGCGTAGAACTGCGGGATCTCCACGGCCGGTTCGGACAGCCGCAGCGGTCCGGCCGGCATCCGGTCGAGACCGGTGGCGACGCGGCGCAGGTCGAGCCACGGGATGCCGACGCCGCCGCCGGGCGCGTGCGGGTTGAGCCAGATTCCCCAGCGTTCGGGGTAGAGGGCGCGGGCGATGTCGCGGCCGGAGACGACCTCGTGGGCGCGGTTCCAGCCGCTGACGGACAGTTCCTGGGCGGAGGTGACGCAGGGCGCGTAGCCGAGGCCGTCGACCTCCATGTTCCCGTACTGCGCGTCGGGCGAGCCCGCGCGGCCGTGCCACAGCAGCATCCACACCTGGCCGGCGGTGCCGTCGGCGAGTGCCTGGAGCAGCGCCTCGTAGGCGTCGTAGCGTCCTGGCGTCACCTGGCGCAGCATGTGCTCGACCTGCCCCGTCGCCGCGGTGCCTGACGCGCTCACTGTTGGTCCCGCCCCTCGTCGATCCACCATTTTTCACCGGCCTCCCCGCTTCGGGCCGGTGCCGGCCAGGCCATCAAACCAGCTTAGTGCGGCGGGTCATGGCCTGTTCCGGGGCCAGTACGCCACGGCGTGTTACGCGGGTGGCCCGGCCGCCCGCCGGTAGAAGGGCCGCACCCGCTCCAGCATCCAGGTGCCGACCGGGTCCTGGGTGGCGTCCAGCAGGACGAGATTGACGGGCCAGTTGACCTGGACCCGGCCGAGCGCCCTGCCGAGCGCGTCCATGGGGGCGTTGCGTTCGGCGGCCTCCCAGGAGGAGAGCTGCACACCGACGAAGAGCACCGGGGCCTCGCCCTCGATGCTCGCCAGCCCGCGCCGCGCGGTGAGGACGACACCGGACGCCTCGAACTCCTCGCCCGCCGCCGCCAGGAAGTCGACGGGCTCCTGCTGCCAGTCGGGCTCGAACAGCCGCACCCTGCCCCCGCTCGCGGGGCCGTCCAGCGGCGTACGGCCCACCCGGCACAGCTCC
Organism: Streptomyces sp. NBC_01506; assembly: GCF_045040295.1. Taxonomy (NCBI): domain Bacteria; kingdom Bacillati; phylum Actinomycetota; class Actinomycetes; order Kitasatosporales; family Streptomycetaceae; genus Streptomyces; species Streptomyces sp. NBC_01506. The sequence continues at coordinate 2,609,391 of NZ_CP109422.1, forward strand.
GCGACGGCGAGCGGCGGCAGCGGGGCGCCGACCATGCCGCCGGGGTTCACGGCGATACCGAGGCGCGGCGGCAGACCGCGGGCGAACTCGCGGGCCGGGGCGACGGTGAAGGGCATGTGCGCCCCGACGCACTGGAGGAACTGCTGCTCGGAGCTGAAGACGGGGACGTACGGCACGCCCTCGATCTCCATGGTGGGCAGATCGAGGCCGGGGCTGTCGGGTCCGCCGCCGTTGGGCAGTGGCACCCAGAGCCGGCTGCGGCCGAGGACCTCGACCAGCCGCCCGCCCGCCGAGGCGTTCCCGATCGAGGCGGCGAGCACTTCTTCCAGCTCGTTGCCGGGCCATGCTGTGTTCACTCAAGTCTCCCCGAATCCGCGCCGCGTACCGCGGGAAACCCTAACGCCGGTGGTGGGTGTGGACTCAATCGCCGGACGGGCCGCAGGTGCGGCCCGTCCGGCGATCGAGAACATGCGCCGGCCCCGGTCACGTCACCGGGAAGTCGATCCCCGTCAGCGCGCCCGCCGCGTCGCGGTCCAGCAGGACCGCCGACGCGCAGCCCGCCGGGAGCCGCCCCGCCTCCGCGTCCGCGACAAGCCGGCCCACCGCGCGCCGGTGGCGCGCGAAGGCGTACCCGGACACCCCGCGCCCGCGCTCGCGCTGGCCCGCGCGGGCGGTCCTGGGCGTCACGTCCAGCAGAACGAGATGCAGCTTCCTGCCGCGCCGCCGCGCCTCGCGCGCCAGCCAGCGCCGTACCCACGCCTGGGTGCCGCAGTCGTGCACGACGACGCTCTCGCCGGAGCGCAGCGCACGCCGCAGCCCCGCGTAGTGCGCGAGGCGCACCAGCGGCCGGTAGACCGCGTACGGCAGCCGCTCGGGCAGCCGCCGCGCCCAGCGGTCGCGGGTGTCCTGCGAGTCGATCCCCCGGCCGGCGGCGGCGCGGCCGATCAGTGTGGACTTCCCGCTGCCCGGCAGGCCCGAGACGACGACCACGTCGCCGGCCCCGAACGCCAGGCGCCGAGGCCCCCGCCGCCCCCGCTCCCGCAGATCGCGGACCACCGGCGGGACGGCCGCCAGGGCCTTGCGGGGGACCGCTTCCGGCCGGGCGGGCACCCCCGCGGTCGTCGCGTACGCACTTGCACGGGACCGCTGCAATGTCATCGCCTTCCCCCTGTCGGGTCCATCGCCGTGGCCGATGTCCCCTTGCCCATGAAGTGTAAAGAACCGGTAATACGGCACAAGCGTTTTGCTGATCGCGGCCCTGTCGGCCCCCTCGGGCCGACCCCCGGTGCCCGTCGCCCGCCCTCCCTCCCTACGGAGGCCGACGCGTGCGATGATGTGCGCGCCAACTCCATACCGGCCGTTCGAATCCGCGCGGGAGAGTCCTGTCACCGTGGGTGCCAGGCGCCGAAGGAGCAAGTTCCTCCCTTGAATCTCTCAGGCCCAGTACCGCGCGGACGAGGCAGATCTGAAAAGCGAATCGCCGTCAGGCGCTTCCACCCAAGGTGCAAGTCACGACCCTTCGTATGCGTACGTGTACGTACACGTCGTGATGAACCTCTCAGGTTCCGATGACAGATGGGGAGGATCGTCCTCTCTGTCATGCCCTGGGAGCCACACCTATGAGCAATACGTCTCACACCCCCGCCCCCGAAGCGGCCGGTCCCGACGCCCCGCGCCTGACCGCGCTCGACGCCGTGCACCGTTCACTGGGCGCCACGATGACCGACTTCGCGGGCTGGGACATGCCGCTGCGCTACGCCAGCGAGCGTGAGGAGCACCTGGCCGTCCGTACGAAGGCCGGCCTCTTCGACCTCTCCCACATGGGCGAGATCACCGTCACCGGCTCCCAGGCGGCCGAGGCGCTGGACTACGCGCTGGTCGGCAACATCGGCACCCTCGCCGTGGGCCGTGCCCGCTACACCATGATCTGCCAGGAGGACGGCGGGATCCTGGACGACCTGATCGTGTACCGCCTCGACAGCCACGGCGCCCCCGAGTTCATGATCGTCGCGAACGCCTCCAACGCGCAGGTGGTGCTCGACGAGCTGACCGGCCGCGCCGCGGACTTCGACGTCGAGGTGCGCGACGACCGCGACGCGTACGCGCTGCTCGCCGTCCAGGGCCCCCGGTCGCCGGGCATCCTCGCCCAGCTCACCGACGCCGATCTGGCCGGGCTCAAGTACTACGCCGGGCTGCCCGGCACCGTCGCCGGGGTGCCCGCGCTGATCGCCCGTACCGGCTACACGGGTGAGGACGGCTTCGAGCTGTTCGTGGAGCCCCGGTACGCGGAAGGGCTGTGGCAGGCCCTGATGGCGGCGGGCGCGTCGGACGGACTCGTACCGGCCGGGCTCTCGTGCCGCGACACCCTTCGTATGGAGGCCGGGATGCCGCTGTACGGGCAGGAGCTGTCCACCGGTCTCACGCCCTTCGACGCGGGCCTCGGTCGCGTCGTCAAGTTCGAGAAGGAGGGCTACTTCGTGGGCCGTACGGCGCTTCAGGCGGCTGCCGAGCGCGCCGAGAGCGCGCCGCCGCGCACACTGGTCGGGCTCGTCGCCGAGGGCCGCCGGGTGCCGCGCGCCGGTTATCCGGTGGTGGCCGGCGGTCAGGTGGTCGGCCATGTCACCTCGGGCGCACCGTCGCCGACGCTGGGCCGGCCGATCGCGATGGCCTATGTGGACGCGGCGCACGCCGCGGCGGGCACGGCGGGCGTCGGGGTCGACATCCGGGGCTCGATCGAGCCGTACGACGTCGTCGCGCTGCCCTTCTACAAGCGGCAGAGGTAACTCCCCGGTACCGCGCCTGCATCTCGCCGGTACCGCGCCCGTATCTCACTGGGCAAGACACCTGTTCACCACCACTCCCCCGCGTACAGGAGAATTCACGACATGAACAACCCCCAGCAGCTTCGCTACAGCAAGGAGCACGAGTGGCTGTCGGCCGCCGATGACGGCGTGTCGACGGTCGGTATCACGGAGTTCGCGGCGAACGCCCTCGGCGACGTCGTGTACGCCCAGCTCCCCTCGGTCGGTGACACGGTGACCGCGGGCGAGACCTGCGGCGAGCTGGAGTCGACCAAGTCGGTCAGCGACCTGTACTCCCCCGTGACGGGCGAGGTCACCGAGGCGAACCAGGACGTCGTGGACGACCCCTCGCTGGTGAACTCCGCACCCTTCGAGGGCGGCTGGCTGTTCAAGGTACGCGTCGCACAGGAGCCGGAGGACCTGCTCTCCGCCGACGCGTACACGGAATTCTCCGGCAACTGAGACCCCAGGGACTGTGATGTCTTCGAAGTCGCTCCTCAACTCCTCTCTCCACGAGCTCGACCCCGACGTCGCCGCCGCTGTCGACGCCGAACTCCACCGCCAGCAGTCGACGCTCGAAATGATCGCGTCGGAGAACTTCGCTCCGGTCGCCGTCATGGAGGCGCAGGGCTCCGTCCTGACCAACAAGTACGCCGAGGGCTATCCGGGTCGCCGCTACTACGGCGGCTGTGAGCACGTCGACGTGATCGAGAACATCGCGATCGACCGGGTGAAGGCGCTGTTCGGCGCCGAGCACGCCAACGTGCAGCCGCACTCCGGCGCGCAGGCCAACGCCGCGGCGATGTTCGCGCTGCTCAAGCCCGGCGACACGATCATGGGCCTGAACCTGGCCCACGGCGGTCATCTCACCCACGGCATGAAGATCAACTTCTCCGGCAAGCTCTACAACGTGGTCGCCTACCACGTGGACGACAAGACCGGTCAGGTCGACATGGCCGAGGTCGAGCGCCTGGCCAAGGAGTCGCGCCCGAAGCTCATCGTGGCCGGCTGGTCCGCGTATCCGCGTCAGCTCGACTTCGCCGCGTTCCGCCGGATCGCCGACGAGGTCGACGCGTATCTGATGGTCGACATGGCGCACTTCGCCGGTCTGGTCGCCGCGGGCCTGCACCCCAACCCGGTGCCGCACGCGCACGTCGTCACCACGACCACGCACAAGACCCTGGGCGGCCCGCGCGGTGGCGTGATCCTGTCCACCAAGGAGCTGGCCAAGAAGATCAACTCGGCGGTCTTCCCGGGGCAGCAGGGTGGTCCGCTGGAGCATGTCATCGCGGCGAAGGCGGTGTCGTTCAAGGTCGCGGCGACCGACGAGTTCAAGGAGCGCCAGCAGCTCACGCTGGACGGCGCCCGGATCCTCGCCGAGCGCCTGGTCCAGGACGACGTCACGAAGGTCGGTGTCTCGGTCCTGTCCGGCGGTACGGACGTGCATCTGGTCCTGGTCGACCTGCGGAACTCGGAGCTGGACGGTCAGCAGGCCGAGGACCGGCTGCACGAGATCGGCATCACGGTCAACCGCAACGCCGTCCCGAACGACCCGCGCCCGCCGATGGTCACCTCCGGCCTGCGGATCGGCACCCCGGCGCTGGCCACCCGCGGCTTCACCGTCGAGGACTTCACCGAGGTCGCGGACGTCATCGCGGCGGCGCTGAAGCCCGAGTTCGACCGCGACGCCCTGGCGGCACGCGTGACGGCGCTGGCGGCGAAGCACCCGCTGTACCCCGGCCTGTAGGCCGTGGCGGCACCGCGCGCGCCCGACCGGCGCGCGCGGTGCCCCGTACCGTTACACCCTGTATATGCGGTTTCTGCACCACCCCGGCAGACAACGGCGTCTACCAACAAGGAGTCCCACCGTGGCCATCTCGGTCTTCGACCTCTTCTCGATCGGCATCGGCCCGTCCAGCTCCCATACGGTCGGCCCCATGCGCGCGGCGGGTCTCTTCGCCCGGCGGCTGAAGAACGAGGGCCTGCTGGCCCACACCGCCTCCGTACGGGCCGAGCTGTTCGGCTCGCTCGGCGCCACCGGCCACGGCCACGGCACCCCCAAAGCGGTCCTGCTGGGCCTGACGGGCGAGTCCCCCCGTACGGTCGACATCGAGTCCGCCGACGCCCGGGTGGAGGCCATCCGCACCGGCGGGCGGATCAGTCTGCTCGGGATGCACGAGATCGGTTTCGACTTCGACGCGGACCTGATCCTGCACCGGCGCAAGGCGCTGCCGTACCACGCGAACGGCATGACGCTCCGCGCGTACGACTCCGACGGCGCCATCCTCCTGGAGAAGACGTACTACTCGGTCGGCGGCGGCTTCGTCGTGGACGAGGACGCCGTGGGCGAGGACCGCATCAAACTGGACGACACGGTGCTGACGTACCGTTTCCGCAGCGGTGACGAACTGCTGCGGCTGGCCCGCGAGACCGGGCTCTCGATCTCCGCGCTGATGCTCCAGAACGAGAAGGCGTGGCGTACGGAGACCGAGATCCGCGAGGGTCTGCTGGAGATCTGGGAGGCCATGCGGGCGTGCGTGTCGCGCGGTATGGCGCGCGAGGGCATCCTGCCCGGCGGCCTCAAGGTCCGCCGCCGCGCGGCGAATTCGGCCCGGCAACTGCGCGCCGAGGGTGACCCGGCGGCCCGCGCGATGGAGTGGATCACCCTCTACGCGATGGCGGTCAACGAGGAGAACGCGGCGGGCGGGCGGGTCGTCACCGCCCCCACCAACGGCGCCGCGGGCATCATCCCGGCGGTGCTGCACTACTACCTGAACTTCGCCGCGGCCGGCCACACGGACGCCGAGAGGGACGACGACATCGTCCGCTTCCTGCTGGCGGCGGGCGCGATCGGCATGCTCTTCAAGGAGAACGCGTCCATCTCGGGCGCCGAGGTCGGCTGTCAGGGCGAGGTCGGCTCGGCCTGCTCGATGGCGGCGGGCGCGCTCGCGGAGGTCCTGGGCGGCAGCCCCGAACAGGTCGAGAACGCCGCCGAGATCGGCATGGAGCACAATCTCGGCCTCACCTGCGACCCGGTCGGCGGCCTCGTACAGATCCCGTGCATCGAGCGCAACGGCATGGCGGCGGTCAAGGCGGTGACGGCTGCCAAGATGGCGCTGCGCGGCGACGGCAGCCACAAGGTGTCCCTGGACAAGGTCATCAAGACGATGAAGGAGACCGGCGCCGACATGTCGGTCAAGTACAAGGAGACCGCGCGGGGCGGGCTCGCGGTGAACATCATCGAGTGCTGAGGAACAGCCTCACCGGGACGCGGAGGGCCGGCGCCTCTGTGCGCATATGACGCCCAACCACCACAAAAAGCGGATTTCACAATTCCACCTATGTGGTAATTGATGCGCCATAAGCCGAAAGATGTTAGGAATTCCCGCGAGGTACGAACACTCACTCCAGTGACAGCATAAAAGAGAAGGGACACGTGTGCCCAATCCTCAAGGAAAGTCAAGACGCCGACGCGCGGCGCTGACGCTCGCAGGTGTTCTCACCACACTCGCGCTGGGAATCGCCGCGGGAGTGGCGTGGGCGGCGACCACCGACAACATGCACCCGACGAACAACAACACGCTCGCCTGCTACAACGACCCGGTGGGCGGCAACGGCTCCATCAGTTGCCGCACGGACAACGCCCAGGTCAGCTACTACATGGACAGCAACGGCCCCACGTGCGAGCTGGAGTCGGGCGACAAGGCCGCGGTGAACGCGACGATGAACAGTGATTACCGGCCCACTGATCTCACCGTCGGCTACGACTCGTCGCCGGAATTCAGCGGTGGGGCCGAGACGGACATCATCTACCAGGAATGCGACGCCAGCGTCCCTTCCACCGCGGACGCCGTCACCTGGTGCAACGACGCGGTTGACGGTTCGCTTTTCGAGTGCGATCAACAATATGTCCGCTTTCGCGGCCCCGGTTACTACACACGCGGTCTGGCCTGCCACGAGACGGGCCACGCGATCGGACTCGTCCACGGCAACCGGGCGAGTCCCCTGCTGCTCAACACCGACAGCCGGCTCGGATGTCTCACCGTACCGGTGGGCGACAACACCGGGCTCGGCGCCAACAACCGTGAAAACATCAACGGTGCCTTCTGAGGAGGACCTGTGCGACGCCTAGCACGTATCGCGGCCTCCGTAGCGGGAGCGACACTCACCGCTGTGGTCACCGCCGCCCTCATCAGCCCTCCCGACGAGCCGACGACCGAGGCCCGTACCCAGCGGACCGGCGGCGATGTGGTCATGGGCCACGCCTCGGACCGCCTGCCCAGTCAGACGGCCGAGGACTGGGTGACCTACGCCGACCATGTGGTCGTGGCATCGGCGGTGACCGAACGGGAAGTCGCACCGAACGAGGCCGAACTCCAGCGCGGTGAGGGAATCATCGGCCGACAGGTGACCATGCGGGTGGACGACGTGCTCTGGTCCCGTGCGGGGGCTTCGCAGAAGCCCCCGAGTACCTGGGACTACACCGCTGCCGGCTGGCAGTTCGTCGCCGGCGACACCGCCGACCGGCGCACGATGGTCCTGGAGGACCGTCCACGGGTCGAGTCCGACCACACCTATGTCATGGCGCTCGTCTGGGAAGGTCCGCGCTGCGCCGAGGGCGACGGCCAAGTGCCCGGCCGCTGGCTCGGACTGGGTGAGGGATCCGAGATCGCCTACGACGCGGGCGTTCTGGGTAACGGGGAGGAGGAAGGGCGCGTCCAGCAGCGGAGCGCGGCCACGGCACCGCTCGCGGCCGAGCCCGAGAACTCTTCGACGACCGACACGGGTCTCGAGGAGCGCTTGGCCGGCCGGCCCGCCGACGTACTGACGCGCGAGCTGTCCGCGGCCGTACCGGCGGCGACGCGGCAGAACGTCGCGCCACCGGCCGACACCGCCTCGTGCGGCTGACGTTCGTCGTCGCCGAGCCGCCTTCCGGATGAACGTTCCGGGGGGCGGCTCCGTCGTAGGGGAGAGGAAGGGCGGTTTCGGATGGCTGAAGGGCGGACCGGCGAGTCAGCGCCGTCCCGGGCGGCGGTGACCGACGACAGACTGCGGGCCGTGCTGCTGATGGGCGGCGTTCCCTGGCACGAACTCGACGACGGCGTACAGCAAGTACGGCTGAAACTCCTCGAGGCGCAGAGCGAGGCGGACCGGCCGATGATCCGTAACCCCACGGCCTGGGCCGCCGTGGTGGCCTCACGCATCGCCGTCGACTGGCATCGCGGGCGGGCCAGGGACATGGGCCTGCGCGAACGCCTGGCCGCCCTGTGGTCCGTGCGCCCACCGGCGCAACGACCGGAGGAGGACCTGGTCATGGCGCAGTTGGTGGCCGAGTGCCTGGAACGGCTGCCCGGCCCGCAGCGCCAAGTACTGGTACTGCGCTACTACACGGACCTCGCCGTCCGCGACATCGCCCGGCTGCTTCAGGTGCCCGAGGGCACGGTCAAGAGTCGGCTGCACCATGCCGTGGCCGCGCTGCGGACCGAACTGCGCGACGTGGAGGAGACCTGACATGCCGGAACTGACGGAGCGGGAGGAGAGGCGGCTGCGGGCCGCTCTGGAACTGATCGGGGACGCCGCCGCGCATCCGGACCCGGTACGGCCGGTCAGGCGCGCACCACTCGCCCGGCGCCGGCACCGGCGACTCGCACTCGCCGGCGCCGCACTGCTGGGCGCGGCAGCCCTGTGCACGGTCCTGCTGACCAACGTCGTGGGAAGCGGCGAACGCGCGGAAGAGGGATCCGGAAGGGGAAGCGGAAGCGGAAGCGGCATCGGGCAGACCGCCGCCGAAGGCATCGCCTGCGCGCGGCTGATCGCCGAGGGAGACGTGCTCGACGTACGCCCGGCGCCGCAGACGGGGCGCGTCCTGCTGACATTCGCCGTGGACGACTGGATCAAACCGGCCAAGGGTGCGGACACGGTGGAACTCAACCTCGTCGACCCGGCGGTGGCTCAGGTCGCGGAGCCCTTCCGGAAGGGGCAGCGTCTGCTCCTCGTCGTCCCGGTCCGTGACGACCTCGAGGCGAACGCGTCCAGCGGGACCGAGCTGACACGCTACCGCGCGGTCATCGAGGACAACTGGGCCAAGGCGTCCACGACCGAGTGCCCGCCCTACTGGAAGGGCACCGGGCCCGAGCCGCACGCCTAGGCCGTGTTTCAGAAGGAGCGCCGTCCGCCCGCAGGGCGGGCACCGCGCCCGCCGCGGAGCGGCTGATGTCTGGCGTCGGTGCGTGCGATCGCAAGGCGGAGGATCGGCGTGGTGAATGGCCCGGCCGTACGTGGGCGACTGACGACAACGCGCCGGGGGTACCTCTCGTGGCCCCCTCGGGGCTACGGAGGAGTGCCTGCCGGGCGTCGCGGGGCAGGCGGGACTTCTCAAACAGGGCCTGGGCCCTGTCCCGCGGAGGTCGCCGCCACGCGGGTCGCTGTCGCCGCGGCGCGAACGCGCCGAGGTCCACCGCACGACGCCCACCGCCGTCCGCGCCGGCCCTTCAGACCATCGGGCCGCAGGCGATCAGCAGGGGCAGCAGCGGGGCGGCGGCCGAGGCCAGGACGACGGCCGGGGCCGTCGCGCGGCGGGGCTTCGGGGGCGGGTCGAGGACGCGGCGCATCCGGATGAGCGAGCCGGAGCCGCCCGCGCCCATCGCGAGGTGCGGGGTCTGTCCGGCCGCGACCTCGTACATGGCTTCGGCGAGCGCCACGCGCGGATGGCCGCGCAGCGCCCGGTCGTCCGCCGCCATCTCCAGCAGGAGCGCCGTCTGCTCCTTGGCCAGCCTGGCGAGCGGCAGGCCCCGGAAGGCGCGCGCGAAGGCCGCCACGGCGGCGTGCACCAGATGGTGGCGGCCCGCGAGATGGGCGTGCTCGTGGGCCAGTACGGCGCGCAGTTGTTCGTCGGACAGGGCCCGTAGCGCGGCGCTGGTGATGACGATGCGCGGGGAGCGGCCCGGCAGGCAGTAGACGGCCGACACCCCGTGCTCCACGACGGTGGCGCCGTAGCGGGGCACGGGGCTGCCGACCAGGGCGAGCATGTCGCGCTGGCGGCTGCGGGCCCGGTGCGTACGCCAGGAGATCCGCACCAGACACAGCGCCGGGAGCAGTACGAGAGCCGCCGGGAGCAGGACCGCCGCGAGGTCGCCGGGCCTCGGCGGCGAGTCACGCGCGGGGCCGCCCGTCATCAGGCCGCACGCGGTGAGCAGCCCGACGAGACCGTCGTGCACATGCGGCTCGGAGAGCAGCAGGTGGTAGCAGGCCAGCGCGACGGAGACGACGAAGGTCGCGGCGAGTCCGAGCCAGGCGGTGATCGCGGCCGTCGGGGCGCGGTGGAGCCAGCGCGCCCGCGCCAGGAGGTACGGGGCCACGGTGCCGGTCAGGAGGGCGCAGCCGGCCAGCACGGCGACCGTGGTCACGGCGTGCCCCCGCGCCGTTTGGCCACCCGCAGGGCCTCGCGGAGCGCGTCGGCCTCGCCGGGTGAGATCTGCTCCACGAAGCTGAGGAGGGCGCCGGCCGGGTCGGGGTTGCCGCCGAGTGCTTCCTGCATGAGGGCCGCGGTGTACTGCTGGCGGGTGCAGGTCGGCTCGTACAGCCAGGCCCGGCCCTCCTTCTCGCGGCGGAGCATGCCCTTGCGGTAGAGGATGTCGGCCACGGTCTTGACGGTGCTGTAGGCGATGGGCCGCTGGGTGTTGATGTCCGTGAGCACGTCGCGCGCGGTCGCGGGCCGTCCCCAGGACCACAGGCGGTTCATGATCTCCGCCTCCAGCTCACCGAGTTGACGCAATTCCCCGCTCCCCTCGCCCCGGCCACGCCGGCCGTGCGGCCCTCCGTCGTGGGTGGCCTCGCCCGCTCATCCTATGTCTCCTGCCGCGTCCCTTCCCCGCCCCACGTTGCCACTAAACTGCTTAACAGTTACGCTCTGGCTCGCCCTTCGTGGCGGTCGGCCGCCGAACCGAGGTGGCGGGCGGAGGCAGCAGAAGGAGTTCATCCGTGGCGTCCCACCGTCGTCCTCAGCAGCCAAGACGTGCGTATCCGACCGTGTTCGCCGCTACGGCGGCGGCTCTGGCGATCTCCGCGCAGTCGGCCCAGGCCGATCCTCTGCCCGACCCCACGAAGAAGGGCGTCCAGGCACAGGTCGACCGGCTCTACGAAGAAGCTACGCAGGCGACGGAGACGTACAACGGGGCGAACGAGAAGCAGAAGACGCTCCGCAAGCAGGCCGACAACCTTCAGGACAGCGTGGCGCGCGGGCAGGAGGAACTGAACGCGCTCCGCGACAGCCTGGGTTCGGTGGCGAGCGCGCAGTACCGGGGCGGCGGCCTCGACCCCTCCCTCCAACTGCTGCTGTCCTCCGCGCCGGACGACTACCTCGACAAGGCGTCGAACCTGGAGCGCGCGAGCAGCCGGCAGGCGAACGTCATGCGCCAGGCCCAGGCCAAACAGCGTCTCCTCGACCAGCAGCGCGCCCAGGCCACCGCGAAGCTCGGCGAACTGGCCGAGACCCGCACGGAGTTGGGCGCCAAGAAGCGTCTGATCCAGGGCAAACTCGCCGAGGCTCAGCGGCTGTTGAACACCCTGACGGCCGAGGAGCGGGCGAAGATGGAGCAGGAGCAGGAGCGCGCGGACCGCAGCAGCGAGCGGGCCGACCTGGGCAACGAGGCCAGCGCCTCGTCCCGGGGCGCCGCCGCGCTCGACGCCGCGAAAAGCCGGGTGGGCATGCCGTACGTCTGGGCCGCCTCGGGCCCGAACTCGTTCGACTGCTCGGGGCTGACCTCATGGGCCTTCAAGCAGGCGGGGGTCTCCATACCCCGGACATCGCAGGCGCAGGCCGAAGTCGGCACGCGGATCAACTCCCTGGGCGATCTGAAGCCGGGCGATCTCATCATCATGCGCACCGACTTGAGCCATGTCGGCTTCTACGCCGGCAACGGACAGATACTCCACTCCCCCAAGCCGGGGGCGAGCGTGCGTTACGAGTCGATCGCGCGCAGCGGCATGCCGTTCATGTGGGGCGTGCGGCTGTAGCGCAGAGGTAGGTGTAGGTACGCGGTGGACATGAGCGGGTACGGACGGGCCGGGGGCGCCGTGGGACGCCTCCTGCTGGTCGTCGTGCTCGCGCTCGGCGTGTTCGCCATGCATACGGTCGGGCATCCCGACGCGGCGCATGCCTCGGTGACAGGCCCGATGGCCCACACCTCCGCCGAACCGGCTCCCCCACATCCGGTAGCGGCCCCGGCCCCGTCTCCGTCCCACGAGCAGGTCATGACCATGGACCGTATGGCCATGGACATGACCTCGCTCTGCGTGGCGGTGCTCAGTACGTGGGCGATCGCGGCGCTCGCGCTGGCGGCGTTCGCCCGGTGGCCGGGCCGTTTCACGGACCCACTCGCCGGCCTGGCCGTCGAACCGCGCTCCAACTCACCGCCCCGTACACCGGACTTGGCGTCGCTGTCAGTCCTGCGGATATAGGCCGACCGTCCTCACGGACCCGAAGCCGCGTACGCACATCCGCAGGACCGACCACACAAGGTGTACCGACATGAGTTCCATCAAGCACGCCGCCCACCGCTCCCTGAGGCGCCGCCTCGCGGTCGCGGGCGCGATCACCGCCACGGCCCTTCTGCTCGCCGCGTGCGGCAGCGACGACATGGACGGCATGGACCACGGGAGCGAGTCCTCCCCCACCGCCTCCAAGAAGGCCGGCGACGGCGCCGACCCCGCCCCGGGAGCGTTCAACGACGCGGACGTCGCCTTCGCCCAGGGGATGATCCCGCACCACCAGCAGGCCGTGGAGATGGCCGCGCTGGCCGAGGGCCGCGCCTCCGACGCGGAGATCAAGACTCTCGCCACGGAGATCGAGAAGGCGCAGGACCCGGAGATCACGACCATGCGCACCTGGCTTACGGCCTGGGGCGAGCCGGAGTCGGCCGACGAGTCCATGCCCGGCATGGACCACGGCTCGGGCGGCTCGGGCGACACTGGCGACACGTCCGGGATGATGTCCGACGAGGACACGCGGGAGCTGACCGACGCCAAGGGCGTCGACTTCGACAGGAAGTTCGCGGAGCTGATGATCGACCACCACAACGGGGCGATCGCCATGGCCGGGGACGAGCGGAAGAACGGCGACAACGCCACGGCCAAGAAGCTCGCCGCCGACGTGATCAAGGCCCAGACGGCCGAGGTCGAGCGGTTGAACACGGTCCTCGACCGACTCTGACCCCTCCCGATCCGTCCGTACGGGGCGCCACTCCCCCTGAGGTACGCATTGCCTGGTACCCCAGGGGGGTATAATCTCTGTCGGGTCGCGCGCCAAGGCCCGCCACGCGCCCCCTACGGAAGCGGAAAGAGGTCGAGATTTATGGACCACACCGACCACAGCGCCCACACCGACCACGCGGAACACATGGCGGCCGGCACGGGCGGCACCGGTGGCGCGTCCTGGAGCATGGCGGTCAAGGCGACACTGCACTGTCTGACCGGGTGTGCCATCGGCGAGATCCTCGGCATGGTCATCGGCACCGCCCTGCTGTGGGGCAATGTGCCCACCATGGCCCTGGCGATCTTCCTGGCCTTCGTCTTCGGCTACTCCTTCACCCTGTTCGCGGTGCGCAGGGCCGGCCTCGACTGGAAGTCGGCCGTCAAGGTCGCGCTGGCCGCCGACACCGTGTCCATCGCCGTCATGGAGCTGGTCGACAACAGCATCATCGCCCTCACTCCGGGAGCGATGGAGGCGCATCTGTCGGACGGACTGTTCTGGTACGCGCTCCTCGGCGGATTCGCCGTCGCGTTCCTCGTCACCACCCCGATCAACAAGTGGATGATCGGCCGCGGCAAGGGCCACGCCGTCGTCCACGCCTTCCACTGACCGGGCCACCGGCCTCGACGCGCCGCGTCGGTGCGTCAGCGAGGCACGTGCGACAGGAAGAACACGCAGGCGAAGCCGATCAGAGCCATGAGACCCGCGCACAGCAGCCGTCGCTTCAGCAGTTCGTACCGCGCCGAGTACTCCGCCCTCAGCTCACCCGCGCGCGCCACCACCGCCTCCAGCGCCCGCCGGGACATGGCGATGTGGTCCTGGGTGTAGAGGCTGACGACTTCCTCGTGCTGTGCGCTGGTCAGCCACGGCATGCGGTCGGCGAAGACCACCGCGTGCGTACGGGCCTCCCGCACCCGGCTCTGGGCCAGTAGATAGCCCTCCAACTGCTGGATGCCCGAGGAGGCTTCGCCCGAGAAGGGTTCCGACTCGCCGGTCACGACCGGTCCTTGTCGTCTCCCGGTGCGGTCGCGGCGCCCCCCTGGGGCTCCAGGACGTCCCGCCGGCCCGCGCTGTGCGCGTCGTCGAGAGCGGCCACCTCCGGGTGGTGCAGGTCGAACGCCGGGGATTCGGAGCGGATGCGCGGCAGCGTGATGAAGTTGTGCCGCGGCGGCGGGCACGAAGTCGCCCATTCGAGTGAACGGCCGTAGCCCCACGGGTCGTCCACCTCGATCTTCTTCCCGTACTTGCTGGTCTTCCAGACGTTGTAGAAGAAGGGCAGCATCGACATGCCGAGCAGGAACGAGCTGATCGTGGAAATGGTGTTGAGCGCGGTGAATCCGTCGGCGGCCAGATAGTCCGCGTAACGGCGTGGCATTCCTTCCGCACCGAGCCAGTGCTGCACCAGGAATGTGCCGTGGAAGCCGATGAACAGCGTCCAGAAGGTGATCTTCCCGAGCCGTTCGTCCAGCATCTTGCCCGTCATCTTCGGCCACCAGAAATGGAAGCCGGCGAACATCGCGAACACCACCGTGCCGAAGACGACGTAGTGGAAGTGCGCGACGACGAAGTACGAGTCGGAGACATGGAAGTCCATCGGCGGCGACGCGAGGATCACACCCGTCAGACCACCGAAAAGGAACGTGACCAGAAATCCGACCGACCACAGCATCGGCGTCTCGAAGGACAACGAGCCTTTCCACATCGTGCCGATCCAGTTGAAGAACTTCACACCGGTCGGCACCGCGATGAGGAAGGTCATGAATGAGAAGAACGGCAGCAGAACAGCGCCGGTGACGAACATGTGGTGCGCCCAGACCGTCACCGACAGACCGGCGATGGCGATCGTCGCGCCGACCAGGCCGATATAGCCGAAGATCGGTTTCCGGCTGAACACCGGAATGATCTCGGAGACGATCCCGAAGAACGGCAAGGCGATGATGTACACCTCTGGATGCCCGAAGAACCAGAACAGGTGTTGCCACAGCAACGCGCCGCCGTTGGCGGCGTCGAAGATATGCGCACCGAATTTCCGGTCGGCCTCCAGCGCGAGCAGCGCACCGGCCAGGACGGGGAAGGCGAGCAGGACCAGCACAGCGGTCAGCAGCACGTTCCAGCAGAAGATCGGCATCCGGAACATCGTCATGCCGGGTGCGCGCATACAGACGATGGTGGTGATGAAGTTGACCGAACCGAGGATCGTGCCGAATCCGGAGAAGGCCAGACCCATGATCCACAGGTCGGCGCCGATGGTCGGTGACCGGACCGGGTCCGTCAGCGGGGAGTACGCGGTCCAGCCGAAGTCCGCGGCGCCCTGCGGGGTGATGAAGCCGGCCACCGCGATGATCGAGCCGAACAGATAGAGCCAGTAGGCGAACATGTTCAGCCGGGGGAACGCCACATCGGGCGCGCCGATCTGGAGCGGCATGATCCAGTTGGTGAATCCGGCGAACAGCGGCGTCGCGAACATCAGCAGCATGACCGTGCCGTGCATCGTGAACGCCTGGTTGAACTGCTCGTTCGACACGATTTGCAGTCCGGGGCGCGCCAGTTCGGCGCGCATGAGAAGCGCCATCACTCCGCCGATCACGAAGAACGCGAACGACGTGATCAGATAGAGCGTCCCGATCGTCTTGTGGTCGGTGGTGGTGAGCCACTTGATGACGACATTGCCGGGCTGCTTGCGCCGTACCGGCAGTTCGTTCGCGTACGACTCGTCGTCACTCTCCTGCGGGGCGCCGACCTCGTATCCGGGCTGTGCTGCCACACCAACTCCAGTTCAGTCACCGGCCGCCACGTCGAACTCTTATATGACGGCAGGGCAAACCCCGACAAACAAAGATGATTACGTCCGCAATCTATTGCATGCCGGTTGCGCGGAGTGACGCGGAAGCGGGCATCAGGCCCGGGTTCACACGTTCGTGGGGTACGAGGACGGTCACCTCGACCACGTACAGATAATGCTCTTTATTACGGCCTTGGGCCGGCGGACCGGGTCCTGGCCGCCAGGACCACGGGTGTCGGACCGCCGGACTCGGCGAACCGTTCCGGCGTCAGACCCGCGTCCAGGAAGGCGTGCAGCAGCTCCGGCAGCGGACGGTGCGTCGCGCCGACCTTGGCGCGCACGCCCTGGTCCGTCCAGGAGGCCGTCGTCCAGTGGCCGTCGAGATAGCCGGGCCGCACGACGACCGCGTCCGGGTCGCCGCGGTCGGCGAAGCCTCCGCAGAAGCAGGGGTGGACGCCGAGGTGCACGAACACCCCGCCGGGGCGCAGCACCCGGGCCACCTCCCGGAGCACCGCCGGATAGCCGGGCATATCGGTGTGCACCATCGCCGCGAGTACGGCCGGGACCGATCCGTCGCGAAAGGGCAGACGCTCGGCGTCGGCCCGCGCCACCGGCAGCCGGCCGCGCGCGTGGCGCAGCATTCCGGCCGCGATGTCGACGCCGACGGGGGTGCGGCCGAGCGCCCGGACGCGGGCCGCGTGGATGCCGGTGCCGCAGCCGATCTCCAGACAGGTGCCGGTGCCCTCGCCGAGCAGGTCGTCGATGAGGTCGCCGAGACCGAGCGGGTCGCTGTGCCCGTCCCCGCCCGCGCCGAGGAATTGCCCCTCGTACCAGTCGGCGATCTCGTCGTACGCCGCCGTTGTCGTCATGGGCCCGTCCTCTGCGTCCGCCGGCGCGGCCTCGGCGACCGCACGCGTGCCCGGTCAGCCTTCCAGACGTACCGGGAGCGTGGCCGAGCTGTTGGAGAAAAGCGAGGGCACCGGGATCAGGTCGGCCGGGTCGACGGCCAGTGTCAGCTCCGGATACCTCGCGAACACCGCCGGGATGGCCAGCGCCGCCTCGAGCCTGGCCAGCGGGGCGCCGAGACAGAAGTGCGGACCGTGGCTGAAGGCCAGGTGCTTGCGCTGCTCCCGGGTGATGTCGAACTCGTCGGCAGAGTCGCCGTGTTGAGCCTTGTCACGGCCGACGGCGCTGTACGGGGCCATGATGGCCTCCCCCTTGGGGATGCGTACGCCCGCGATCTCCACGTCCTCAAGGGGATAGCGGAAGGGGAAGTTGCCGATCGGCGCGTCCCAGCGCAGGGTCTCCTCGACCACGGCAGCCCACACCGCCTCGTCGCCCCGCTCGGCGACGGCGCGCTGGTCGGGGTGGGTGAGCAGGGCGCGTACGGCGTTGGTGATCAGACTGAGCGTGGTCTCCTGACCGGCGGAGAGCATCAGCAGCAGCGTGCCGACCAGTTCCTCCTCGCTGAGCGAGTCGGGGTCCTCGTCGCGGGCGGCGATGAGCGCGCTGGTCAGGTCGGCGCCGGGATTCTTACGGCAGTTGTCGACCACCCGGGCCAGCAACTGGTACTGCTCGATCTGACTCGCCGTCACCTCTTCCGGTCCGAGGTCGGAGCGGAAGATGTTGTCCATCAACTCCTTGAGCCGGGGCCGCTCGTGCTCGGGGACGCCGAACAGTTCGCAGATGACCTGCATGGGCACCGGGTGCGCGAAGTGGCGCCGGAGGTCGACGCTGCCGTCGGCGTCCGCGTGCGAAGGCAGGGCGTCCAGCAGCTCGTTGACGATCTGTTCGATACGCGGGCGCAGCTCCTGGACCCGGCGGGGCGTGAACGTCTGGGTGACCAGCTTGCGCAGCCTGCGGTGTTCCTGGCCGTCCGAGGTGACCATGTTGGTGACCTTCACCATGCCGATGAGCGGCCAGCCGTCGGATATCTCGCCGCGCAGGACGGCGTTCCAGTTACGCCAGTCCTTGCTGAAGCGCGGGTCGGCGATCATGTCGTTCAGCAGGGCGTGGTCGGTCACGGACCACGCCATGACGTCTCCGGGCAGTTCGATACGGACCACGGGGCCGAGTTCGCGGAGTCTGGCCGCCTCGCCGTGGTGGTCGCTGCCGTGCGGGTCGAGGGTGACGACCGGTATCTCCGCCTCGGACGAGGCTGCCGCTTGCAAGGTCATGTTGCTTCTCCAGAACTCGGGCGGGTGTGTGCGGATCTCTGGGAAGTTCCGTCTGCATCAAGCCACTTCGGCTACTTCGGGCTATCCCCGGCCGGTACGGAGCGGAATCCGCGCCGCCGAGAATCGTGCCGGGAGCGAGACGGGGATCCGCGTCCAGGGTGAGGGGCGCCAGGTCACCTCTTCGGCGGGGATGGCCAGCTTCATGTCCGGCAGCAGGTTCAGCGCGGTGTTCACTGCCGTACGGGTGATGAGCCGCGCCGGTACCTGCGCCGGGCAGACGTGCGGTCCGGCCGAGAAGGCGAGATGGGCGCGGTTGCCCGGCTCCTCGTCGCCCTCGTCGGCGCGGATCGCCGGGTCGTCGTTGGCGGCGGCGTGCCCGAGGATGAGGCAGTCGCCGCGCTGGATGAACCGGCCGCCCAACTCCGTGTCGTGCAGGGCGTACCGGGCCGGCATGTTGTTCATCGGCGGGTCGCGCCACAGTGCCTGGTCGAGCGCGTCGTCCACCCCGAGGCGGCCACCGTGCAGCCGGGCGGCGAAGCGCGGGTCGGTGAGCATCAGGCGCAGCGTGTGCGAGATCCAGGCGGTGACGGTCTCGTTGCCTGCGGAGATCATCACCACGATGGACTGAAGACGCTCGGCCTCGTTGCGGAGGTTGGGGTGGTTGATGAAGACCGTCGTCATGTCGTCGGTCGGGTTGCGCCGCCGCTCGCGCACCGTGTCGAGAAGGATCTGCTCGAAGTGGCGGTTGCCGGCCTGGGAGTCGTCGGCGCTGCCGAACAGCGCGATGAGCGCGTCCAGCAACTCCCGCCCCTCGATGGCGTCGAGGCCGAAAAGGGAGGCGAGAGACAGCATGGGGACGATCGTGGCGTACTCGTTCACCAGGTCGGCGCTGCCGCGCTCGGAGAACTCCGCGATCAGATCGGTGCAGATCTGCTCGACGTGGCGGCGCACCTTGCGCTGGTCGATCTTCGCGATGCCGTCGTCGAGCGGCTTGCGCAGCCGCCGGTGCTCGGGGCCGTCCGAGCCGATGACACTGGCGCGCCAGCCCATCATCGGCAGCAGTCCGGAGTCGGACGCGACGACGCCGTCGTGCATATGGCGCCACTTGCGGCCGTCGCGGGAGTAGATCTGCTCCTGCCTCGTGATGGTCAGCAGCTCCCGGTAGCCCATCACGAGCCAGGCGGGGACGCCCGGTTCCAGCTCCACCTTGGCAACGTTGCCCCACTCCGCGCGGAGCTTGCGGTAGACCGCGCGCGGGTCGGGCGCGCCCACCGCGGCGGACAGCGGGAGCAGCCCCGTGCCGCCGCCGTGCGACTGGTGGGCGGGACACTGCGGAGGGGGTGACGGGGCGGACTCCGGCGCGGGCGCGGGCGCGGACTCGGGTGCCGACTCCGTAGTTGACGAGGCGTCAGAAGCGGGGGCGGGCGCGGGCGTGGGGGGCGGGGCGGAACTCATGAGGCGGTCTCCGGGGTGCGTGCCGAACTCGCGGACACATACTCGACAAGACTGATCAGGGCGTCGACGGACGAGGCGTGGTCGCGCGCGTCGCACACCACCACCGGCGTCCGGTCCAACAGGTCGAGCGCGCCGCGCAGTTCGTCGGCGCCGTACTGCTCGCTGTCCGGGAACTGGTTGACCGCGACCGCGAACGGCAGTCCGCGCAGCTCCAGTTGTTCGAGGACGTCGAAGCTGTCCTCCAGTCTTCGGGTGTCGACGATGACCAGGACGCCGAGCGCGCCCTCCGCCAGTCCCTCCCACAGATCCCAGAAGCGGCGCTGCCCCGGAGTCCCGAACAGATACAGGACGAGGCGGGAGTTGAGAGTGACCCGGCCGAAGTCCATGGCGACGGTGGTCGTGGTTTTCGTACTCATTCCGGCCAGGTCGTCCACGCCGACGCTCGCCTGCGTCATGACCTCTTCGGTACGCAGCGGTTCGATCTCGCTGACCGAGCCGACCAGCGTGGTCTTGCCGACGCCGAAGGCGCCCACGACGAGAATCTTGACGGCCTGCTGGACCGTGTCCGGCAGGTAGCGGTCAGCGGAGCCGACGGAGACCATCCAGTACCTCCTGGAGGAGTTGCGAGTCGGGCAGGGCGGCCTTGGGCACACCCGAACGGGCGGACAGATGACCGCTGTCGACGAGATCGGACGCCAGCACCTTCACCAGGCTGACCGGCAGAGCGAGATGGGCCGCCGCCTCCACGAGGGACAGCAGCCGCTCACACATCCGCACCAGGGCGCGTTCTTCCCTGGTCGCCGAGACCGGTAGGGCGCGTGGCGGGCTGATCGCCACGAGAAGGGTCTCCATGCTTATGGTGTTGCGGGTCGGCCGGGAGCGCCCCTTGGTGATCACGTACGGACGTAGCGCGCCGGTGTCGCCGCTGTCTCTGTCTTTGGCGCCGGCGCTGTACTCCTCTCCCGGACCGGTCATACGGAGTCCTGCCGCGGCGGACTGCTCAGGTTGCCCGCGCCGATCTTCATCACCTGCGCCTGCATCTGCCGGGCGACGAGCTTCGGGTCCACCACGGGGCCCGTGACCACCGCGAGATGGGCGCCGTTGGCGCTGCGCATGAAGAGGAAGCCGCCGTTGAACTCCACCATCTGCTGGTGTACGGCTCCGCCGTCCTCGCCGAACTCCCGGCCGAGACTGCGGCCGAGGGACTGGAGTCCGGAGCAACTGGCCGACAGGCGCTCGGCGGAGTCCCGGTCCATTCCCTCCGAACTGGCCAGCAGAAGCCCGTCGGCGCTGAACACGATCACCCGTTGGACACCTGGTACGACGGCGACGTCGGCGATCATCCAACCGCGCTGCTCCGGGTTCTCCACGTAGCTCATACTCACGTCTGTCCTTCTGGGGGGAGGGGATTGGCGGAGGAAGAGGGGCCGGGCAGGCCCTCGTCGGTGGACGGCCAGGAGCGACCGCCCTCGAAGAACTGCTCCATCCAGTCGCCGGCCTCTTCCGGTGAGACCGGCGGGGTGACGGCGGAGGGGGCGGGGGTCACCGCTTCGGCGCCGGGCTCGTACTCGTCGCGCCGCGAACGGCGCTGCGGGAGCCGTCTGCCGGTGCGCGGAGCGTCGGGCGCGGGCGCCGGAGGGGGGATCACCGGCGCGGGGTCGACGGCCGGTTCGGCGGTGATCGGGGCTGCGGCGGCCGGGGCGGGCTCGGAAGGCGCGAGTACGGGCTCGGCGGGCGCGAGCGACGCCTCGGGTTCGGGTGCCGTCTCCGGTGTCTCCCGCGCCGCCTCCGGCTCCGGCTCCGGCTCCGTCGGCGGCGTCGGCGCGGGCGCGGCCTCGCGGTCCGGGGCGGGCACCTCCGGGACCGGCTGGGTGGCGGGCATGACCCGCCCCGTCCGCGTTCCGGCGGGCGCGAGCGTTTCCAGTACGTCCACCGGCACCAGGACCACGGCCCGGACACCGCCGTACGGGGATGGCCCGAGGTCGACCTGGAAGCCGTGCCGTTCGGCGAAGCGGCCCACCACCGCGAGGCCGGTCTGCGGGATCTCCCCGACGTCGCCGACACCCAGGAGCCGACTGCCCGAGACGATCTCGCGCGCCTCGGCGAGCCGGTACTCGTCCAGGCCGAGGCCGCCGTCGTCCACCTCGATGACCGCGCCGCGCTGCACCGTACGCACGGTCACGGGCACGCCCGTCTTCGGCGGCGAGTACTCCGTGGCGTTGGCCAGCAGTTCGGCCATGAGGTGGATCAGCGGTTCGACCACGGACGGGGTGATGCCCACGTCGGGGTCACCGCTGACCTCGACGCGCTTGAAGGCGACGATGCGCCCGGACGCGGCGCGTACGACGTCCACCAGGGCGAGCGGGCGCTGCCACTGCTGGCCGGGCCACTCGCCGCACAGCACCTTGAGGCTCTGCGCGTGCCGGGCCTGCTGGGTGGCGGCATGGTCCACCAGCATGGTGGTCTCCAGCAGGTCCGCGTCGCCGGGGTAGCGGTCGGCCAGACCGGTCACGGTCGCCTGGATGCGGTGCGCCGACGTCTGCACCCGGCTCGCCAGCTCGACCAGCGAGAGGCGCTGCGACTCCTCGCGGTCGTCGGCGGCTTCCGTGACGGCGGTCAGCAGCCGCTCGAACCACTCGGCGACACCGGCGCCCAACTCGTCGTCACTGTGCTGCGGTTGCGGGATCTCGGTGCGGGAGAGGGCGGCGGGCAGTCGCTTGGTGACCAGGAACTCGACTTCCGCGCGCACCAGTTCGGACCGGCTCTGGACGTAGCTGTGCCAGTGGGCCTCGCGGCTGCCCGCCTCGGCCCGTACCCGCTCGGTCTCGGCCCGTCGCAGCGCGGCGTCCGACGCGGCGTCACGGTGCTGTCTGCGCAGGGATTCCATGGCGGCCAGGACCAGCAGGGCGACCGCGCCGTACGCCACCGCCGCACCGAGGTGTACGTCTGCCAGGGCCACCGCGCCGACGGCGAGGGTCAGGAGGGCCAGAAGCTGCGCCACCGGCCACAGGAACCGTGTCGCGCGAGTGCGCGGTGAGGACGGTGAGGTGGCAGTGGTGGGGGATCGGACCATGGGAAACCTTCGAGTTGGCTGAAGTCGATGTCCGGCGGTGAGTCGTCCGCGGCGGTTCGCCGGTGGGTCTCGACGCGGGCGTGGCTCGTCAACTACCCCCGTGCCAGACATTGTTGAGTGATCGTATATCCGATCGGCATATGAGGCGGTCACTTCGCGGACACGGGCGGTGACCTGCCCGTTTCGTACCGCTCGTACCACGGATCCGGGCGCCCGAGCGCGGGCGCACGGGCCGTGCGAGGGCCGTCCGTCAGCGCGCGAAACGCGGCAGCCATCGCACCTGGTAGTCGCCGTGCCCGGCGTGCTCGGCCGCCATCTGCCGGACGACGAAGCCCAGTCCCACGGCGCGGCCGGAGGGGAAGTCGTGCTGGGGCCGGTCGACATCCAGATGCGCGACCTCCGCGTACTCGCCCAGGAGCACCCTGCTCGTCTCGATACGGCGCAGTGTGTGGGCCGGGTCCTGAAGGGCGATGTGGCGGTCGTACCCCTGTGTCCGCACGCTGAACGAGATCCCGCCGGACCGGTCGTGGACCTCCCCCGGCGCCTCGGGCGGGCACCGCCAGGGCTCGCCGCCGGCCGCCCGCGCGATCTGCTCCTCCTCGTCCAGGCGTGCCCGGACGAAAGCCAGCAGGTCCATGTTCTCCGCGCTCCGCGCGCTCTCCGCTTTCACGATCCGTGATCCCTCGCCGTGCTGCTCATCTCGTACCCGTCAGCCCTTCAACAGAGGATGCCGCACGGAAGTAGCGGTCGCCATCGTTGACAGGTACGCGCACCACTACGATCATCGCCCTGGTCGGGGCCCCGGCTCCCACCGATCGCGTACGAGATGTTCCAGGAGCGGCCCGGCCAGGTACCCCGGCAGTTGCTGGGAGCCGGTGCCCGTCCGGTCCACCGCGAACCTCGTGACGCGCTTCGTCCTCACGGTGATCCTGCTGCCGCCGCACTGGGTTCTTGTCCTGGTGGGGACCGTCGTGCTGCTCGCCTTCGGGCTCGTGGCGGATCTGCTCAGGTATGGCCCCGGTGGTTCGTGTCGTGGCCCGAGCTGCGGCACGGGGGGGGACGCGGAGTTCTACCGGGCGCGCGCCCACGAGGCCCTGGCGAAGCAGACACGCGCCGCGGCGAGCACCCGCAACGGTCCGGTGCCGCCGTGGAATTGTGCGATACCGGTACGCAAGTACCGCGCCGTGGGCGCCGGTTACGTACTGAGGATCGCCGAGGAGCAGGGCTGGGCGCTGCGCCAGGACCGGTACTCGGACCTGCCGCACGAGCTGAGACTGCGATACGTCGCCGACGAGTCGGCGGCTCGGGCCGAGGCGGGCTGACCCGCCCCCGGGCCCACCGGCCGCCCCGTTCAGCGCGTGCTGAGCCAGTGCGGGTCGGGGACCACCGTGAGGACGGCGGACAGCAGCACCACGGCCGCCAGCACTCCCAGTTCGACACGGGCGGCGACATGCGCGTCGCGGCTGCGCAGGAGACGGCGCCGCGCCATCAGCGCCAGCGCGCTCGCCACCGCGACGAGCAGGAGCTTGGCGATCAGGACACGGCCGTACGCCGATGTCACCACCACGTCGGCGGGCAGTCTGCGCAGGGTGGACAGCGTGCCGGTCGCCGCCAGCACGACCAGCAGCCAGACGGCGCCGCGCGCGTAGCGGCTCAGCACGGCGCGGGCCGCCGCCGGGTCGCCGCGCCGCAGCCACATCGTGCGCAGGACATGGCACAGGCCGCCGGCCCACAGGGACGCGGCGCTCAGATGGACGACCGTGAGCGCCGTGCCCCATTCCGGGGAGTACGGCTCCGGATGCGCGCGCAGCGCCTCCGCGAGGACGACCCCGGCGAGCGGGACGAGCGCCCAGCGGGGGCGGCCGGCTCCGGCGCATCCGGCGGCGAGCAGGAAGCCGTTGGCCATGACGAGGAGCAGGCCGCCTTCGCGGGTGCCGTACGTCGCGGGGATGTCGAGGTCGCTCACCACCGCGAGGACCACGATCTGCCCGGCCGCGGCGGCGGCTCCGGCCAGCGCGGCGGGGAGCGCGAGGGTGCGGGGCAGCGGGCCGGTGCGGGCCAGGACGGCGCCGGCCAGTTCGCCGAGGTGCAGCGCGAGCGCGGTGAAGACCGCGGCGCGCAGGAGGGAGGTGGTGCCGGCGGCGGGTATGCGCAGCTCGCCGGTGCCGTGCGAGGCGACGCCGGCGCCGTACAGCACGACGAGCAGCGCCAGTACGGCTCCGCCGACGCCGACGGCCATGGCCCGTGTCGGCACGCTCACCCCTCCCGTGCGGTGGCCGGTTCGTCCTCGATCGCCGGACGGGCTGCTGCGCTGTGTCCTCAATCGCCGGACGGGCTTTCAAGCCCGTCCGGCGATCAAGGGCAAGCACAGGACCAGGATCTAGCCCTTCGCGCGGGACGCCAGGAATTCCTCGAAGGTGAGCAGGCCGTCGTTGTTGGAGTCGTGGGCGTTGATCACGGCCTGGGCGACGGCCTCCGTCACATGGAAGTCGCCGAGCTGCGCCATCGCGCTCTTGTACTCCGCCGCCGTGATCAGCCCGTCGCTGTTCGCGTCGAAACGGTCGAACGCCTTGCGCGCCTCTTCGATGTCCGCCACTGCTTCCGCCCCTTCTCGGTCCCTACTGACAGAAGTCAGATTATCGGCACCCCTCCGCCACCTCGGCGGCAGCCCGGCAGCGGACGGTGAAGCCTTGGGGAGCGGCCTCAGGGGCGGCGGTCGGAGACCCGCATCTCGAACCAGGTCGTCTTGCCGCGCGGCAGCAGATCCACACCCCACCGGTCGGAGAGCTTGTCCACCAGGAACAAGCCCCGCCCGCTGGTGTCCAGCTCGCGCACCGGCAGCAGACACGGCAGTCCGCGCGAGGGGTCGCGTACCTCGATACGGATCCAGCCGCGGCGGCGCAGCATCCGCAGACCGAAGACGCGTGCGCCGGTGTGCCGTACGGCGTTGCCGACGAGTTCGGACACGAGCAGCACCGCGTGCTCGGCCATCTGCGGGGACAGCGCCCACTGGCGCAGCACGACGATATGGGTGAGTCTGCGCGCGGCCAGGGCGGACTCGGGGCGGGAGGCCAGCCGGACTTCCGCTTCCGTCGGATTGCCGAAGAGTTCGAGCACTCCGCGCGCCTGTTCGTCCTCGACGGCCGGAGTCAATCGCGTAGCGGCCGCGTCGCCGCCGTGCCGCGGTTGTTCCACACCCTCAAGGCCCGCCATGCGTCCATCATGGCTGCCCAGACGGGCTCTCGGGGCCGTTCTGAGGGATTCGACACCGTCGGCCGACCCACCCGGACAGCCGAGTTTGGCATATGCCCCTGGTATGACGCCGCGTCCGTTACCCATCCTGAGCTGCGATAACACCTCACGCACGGGTGATCACCAGTTGTGATCAACTGCTCCGCCTTAAGGCTGCCTTAAGGCGGAGCTGAGCCGGGCACCAGGTTGACGCACCCGCGCCGGCCGTCCAACCACGGTGCGGTCAGAGGAACTTGGCCTTGCCGGGCCCTTCCTCCACGAAGCTGCGCATGCCGCGCTCGCGGTCCTCGGTGGCGAACAGGCCCGCGAACCAGTTGCGTTCGAGCGCGAGCCCGGTCTCCAGATCGGTCTCCAGACCCGCGTCCACGGTCTCCTTGGCCGCCCGCAGCGCGAGGGCCGGCCCCTGGGCGAGCTTCGAGGCCCACGCGTGCGCCTGTTCGTAGACCTGCTCCGCCGGTACGACGCGGTCGACCAGCCCCAGCGCGAGCGCCTCGGGCGCTTTCACCTGACGGCCGGTGAAGATGAGGTCCTTGGCCTTGGAGGGACCGATCAGCCGGGCGAGGCGCTGGGTGCCGCCCGCGCCCGGGATCAGGCCGAGCAGGATCTCGGGCTGCCCGAGCTTCGCGTTCTCGGCGGCGATCCGGAAGTCGGCGCACAGCGCCAACTCGCAGCCGCCGCCCAGCGCGTAGCCGGTGACGGCGGCGATCACGGGCTTGGGGATCCGTGCCACGGCGGTGAACGACTCCTGGAGAGCCCGGGACCGTACGACCATCGCCGCGTGGTCCATGTCGCGCATCTCCTTGATGTCCGCGCCCGCGGCGAACACCTTCTCCCCGCCGTACAGGATCACGGCCCTGACGTCGTCGCGGCGCCCGGCCTCCGCGGCGAGTTCGAGGAGCCGGTCCTGGATCGCGATGTTCAGCGCGTTCATGGGCGGGCGGTCGAGCCGGATGGTGCCGACGCCGCCGGAGACTTCGAGATTCACAGATGACATACCAGGCAGGTTAGATCCTGGTCCCGGTGCGGTGCCCGTACGCGGAAGGGCCCGGCGCACCTGGTGGGGTGCGCCGGGCCCTTCTTCCAAGAAGTACGGCTCAAGAAGTACGGCTCAAGGACCACGGCTCAAGGACCGCGGCGGGACTACTTCGTCCACTCGGCCCAGGACATGTTCCAGCCGTTGAGGCCGTTGTCCGGGGCGATCTTCTTGTCGTCGGAGTTCTTCACGATCACCACGTCACCGATGATCGACCGGTCGTAGAACCACGCGGACGGCGTGCTCTTGTCGTAGCCGCCCCGTACGTCGCGCAGTCCGACGCACCCGTGGCTGACGTTGGCCGAGCCGAACGTCCCCGCGGACGCCCAGTAGTTGCCGTGGATGAAGGTGCCCGACGTGGACAGCCGCATCGCGTGCGGCACGTCCTTGATGTCGTACTCACCGCCGAAGCCGACCGTGGCGCCGTTCATCCGCGTCACCTTGTGCTTCTCGCTGATGACCATCTCGCCGTTGTACGTCGTGGTCGACGGCGCGCCCGCCGTGATCGCGACCTTCTTGATCTCCTTGCCGTCCTTGACGACCCGCATCGTCTTGGCCTTGGCGTCCACCGTGGAGACCATGGAGCGGCCGATGGTGAACTTCACCGTCTTCGCCTGCTCGCCGTACACCCCGGGCCGTCCCTCGACACCGTCGAGATTCAGCTCGACGGTCACCTTCGTGCCCGCGGCCCAGTACTTCTCGGGCCGGAAGTCGAGCCGGTCGTTGCCGAACCAGTGGCCCTCGATGGGGACCGACGGCTCGGCGGTCACCTTGATGGCCCGCTCCACGGCCTCGGGATCGGTGATCCCTCGGGTGAAGTTGAGCGAGACCGGCATACCGACGCCGACCGTCGAGCCGTCCTCGGGCGTGTAGTGGCCGATGAAGGTGTTCTTCGGTACGAGGGTGGTGAAGGTGCTGTCCTTCGCCGACACCCGGCCCTCGGAGTCCTTGGCGATCGCGTGCACCGTGTATTTGGTGGCTCCGGCCAGATGCCGGGCCGGCTGCCAGGCCGTACCGCCGGCGGCTATCTTGCCGTCGACCGGATTGCCCTTGCTGTCCTTGACGGTGACGGTCGTCAACTTGCCCTTGCTCGCGGTGACCTTGAGCGCGCCGCTCGTCGCGACCGACTTCGCGCCGTCCTTGGGCGCGACCGTCACGACAGCCTGCGATGCGGCGTTCTCGACCTTCCCGCCGTCCTTCTCGCCCTTGCCGTCAGCGCCCTTGTCGTCTCCGCCGTCCCCGCCGCCGCACGCCGTCACGAACAGGAGCAGACCGCCCAGCGCGAACGCCGCGAGCCCTCTGCCCCGTGCCTGGCGGCGTGCCCGTCCCCGCCCAAGTCCCCGTGCCTGTCCCTGTGCCTGTCCCTGTGTCCGGTCGGCTTGCGCCGATGACCGCGCCGATGCCCCCGAAAGCGGCTGCCCGTTCAATGGTCGTCTCCCCTCACACGGCCGGGCCCCGCCTCGGCCTCGGAGCCGGGTGCGAACGACGCACGACCGGGCTCCATACCCCCGCGCGCTTTGCTCGCGCGCACGGCGATAGATAATCACACCGCGAGCCGTCCCGGACTCCCCGGGATTGTCACCGTTCCGTTCCAACACTTCCCGGAATCAGGGACGGTCACGCAGGTGAGGGTGGGTGCGAGGCAGTTTCTTCGGCAGCCGTACGGCTGCCGTACGGCTGCGCCCCGTCAGCCGGCGACCGCGGAACCCGCCTTCCACTTCCGCCAGTCGAGGTTCCAGCCGCTCAGTCCGTTGTCCGGATCGACTGTCTTGTCACGGGAGTTGACCACTTCCACGACATCGCCGACGAGCGTCCGGTCGAAGAACCAGCCCGCCGGGGTGTCCGCGCTGCCGCCCTTGACGTCGCGCAGTCCGACGCACCCGTGACTGACGTTGGTCGAGCCGAAAGTCTCCGGAGTGGCCCAGTAGTTGCCGTGCAGAAACGTCCCCGACGTGGTGAGGCGCAGCGCGTGGGGCACGTCCTTGATGTCGTACTCACCGCCGAAGCCGACCGTGGCGCCGTTCATCCGCGTCACGTCGTACAGCTCGGTGACGACCATCTTCCCGTTGTACGTGGTGGTCTTGGGCGCCCCGGCCGTGATCGGCACCGTCGAGACCAGCGCACCGTCGCGCCGTACCTCCATGGTGTGCTTCTCCGCGTCCACGAGGGACACCTGGGATCGGCCGACCGTGAAGCCGACCGTCTTCTCCTGGATACCGAAGACGCCCGGCGCGGCCTGGACGTCGCGCAGCCCCAGATCGACCCTGACCTCGGTGCCCGGCTTCCAGTACTCCCGGGGCCGGAAGTCGAGGCGCTGGGCGCCGAACCAGTGGCCGACGATCTCGACCGGCGGATTCGAGGTGACGCGGATGGCGCGCTGGACGGCGGCGCGGTTCTCGATCTTCCGGTTGAAGTCGAAGGAGACGATCATGCCGGTGCCGACGGTCGAGCGGTTCTCGGGCTGGAAGTAGCCGATGAAGCGGTGCTTCGGTACGGCGGTGGTGAAGGTGGAGTGCCGGGCCGAGCGGCGGCCCGCGCCGTCCACGGCGACCACGTCGACGCTGTATTTGGCGGCGAGCACGACGCGCGCCCGCTCCCGCGGCGCCCAGACGAGCCCGTCGTCGGAGATCCGGCCGGGCAGTCGCGTACGCTGCGCGCCGTCGACCCGGACGACGTCGACCCGCTCCAGCTTGCCGTCCGGGATCCGCACCTCGATCCGGTCGCCGCGCTTGATGTTCTTGGCCCCGTCCTCGGGGCTGATCCGGATCGTGTCCCCAGGCGCCCGGGACTTGCTTTCGGTGAAGGTCTCGCCGACGGTGCATCCCGTCAGTCCGGCCAGCCCCGCGATCAGTCCTGCCCATGTCAGGACGGCGGCGATGCCGGTCCCTGCCCGCTTCAGTACGTGTGTCACGACCCGCCCAACGACGACCCCCCTGTGGGGGAAACGTGAGTGCGGGCCGTCCGGCGGGAAGAACACGTGGGAGGACCACGCGAGGGGGAGCCACGGCCGGGACGCCGTGGCCGCCGGATGCGCGGGGGCCGACGAGCCGGAGGGGCTGACAGGTGGCGAGCGCAGCCGAGCAGGAGACAGTGCGGGAAGCGGTCCTGGATCCGATGATGGATCACGTGAGAGATCCGGCCGAAGAGATCCATCCAGACGCCGTGACAGACGCCGTGACAGACGTCGGGCGGGAAGGCCGGCCAGGTGTCCGGCGTGCGGCGGGGAGCGGGCCGCAGGCCGCCGGGGAGGCGGCCTCCGCCGCTTGCCCGCCCGAGGTGTGGCCGGGAGCGCCGACGCCGCTCGGTGCGCGGTTCCGGGTGGGCCCGGACGGGGTCGCGGGGACGAACTTCGCCCTGTGGGCGGGCGGCGCCGAGGCCGTCGAGTTGTGCCTCTTCGACGACGCGGCCTCTGTAGAAGGCGGTGGCGGTGTCGTCGAGGTCCGCCTCCCACTGACGGAGCTGACACACGAGATCTGGCACGGCTTCGTGCCCGACGTACGCCCCGGACAGCGGTACGGCTTCCGGGTGCACGGCCGCTGGGACCCCTGGACCGGCGCCCGCTGGAATCCGGCGAAGCTGCTGCTCGACCCGTACGCGCGCGCCGTCGACGGCGACTTCGCGCTGCCGCCCGAGGTGTACGGCCATGTGCGTGACTGGCCGCAGCAGCAGGTGGCCGACACGGTGCGCGACGAGCACGACTCCGCGCCGTACGTCCCCAAGGGCGTCGTCGTCCACGACGACTCCCCCGACGACGGCTGGGCCGACGACCGGCGGCCCAAGACGCCGTGGGCGGACACGGTCATCTACGAGGTGCATGTACGCGGCTTCACCATGCGCCATCCGGGCATCCCCGACGAGCTGCGCGGCACCTACGCGGGCCTCGCCCACCCGGCGGCGATCGAGCATCTCGTACGGCTCGGGGTGACCGCCGTCGAGCTGCTGCCGGTGCACCAGTTCGCGCACGAGGACCATCTGCTGCGGCGCGGTCTGCGCAACTACTGGGGCTACAACTCCATCGGCTACTTCGCCCCGCACGCCGGCTACGCCGCCGGCGGCACCCGGGGACAGCAGGTCGGGGAGTTCAAGCGGATGGTGCGCGCCCTGCACGACGCCGGGATCGAGGTCATCCTCGACGTCGTCTACAACCACACGGCGGAGGCGGGCGAGCTGGGCCCGACGCTGTCCCTGCGGGGCATCGACAACCGCGGCTACTACCGCCTCCAGTCCGACGCCCGCAGATACGCCGACTACACGGGCTGCGGCAACACCCTGCATGTCGTCCAGCCGCAGGTCCTGCGGCTGATCACGGACTCGCTGCGGTACTGGGTCGGCGAGATGGGTGTCGACGGCTTCCGCTTCGACCTGGCGGCGGCGCTCGCCCGCTCCATGCACGACGTCGACATGCTGTCGCCGTTCCTGGCGGTGATCGCGCAGGACCCCGTGCTGCGCCGGGTGAAGCTCATCGCCGAGCCCTGGGACGTCGGCGACGGCGGCTACCAGGTGGGGGCGTTCCCCCCGCTGTGGACCGAGTGGAACGACCGCTACCGGGACGCCGTACGGGACTTCTGGCGCGGTGCCACACCCGACGTACGGGATCTGGGTTACCGGCTGTCCGGGTCGAGCGACCTGTACGCGTGGGGCGGCCGGCGGCCGTACGCCTCCGTCAACTTCGTCACCGCCCACGACGGCTTCACACTGCGCGACCTCGTCAGTTACGAGCACAAGCACAACGAGGCCAACGGCGAGGGCAACAGGGACGGCACGGACGACAACCGCGCGTGGAACTGCGGCGTGGAGGGCGAGAGTGCCGACCCCGAGGTCAACGCGCTGCGGCGGCGGCAACTGCGCAACCTGCTGACCACCCTGCTGCTGTCGACCGGTGTGCCGATGCTGGTCGCGGGCGACGAGATGGGCCGTACGCAGGGCGGCAACAACAACGCGTACTGCCAGGACGACGAGACGAGCTGGCTCGACTGGTCACTGCTCGACCGGCCAGGCTCGTACGGCCTCTACCGGCTCACCAGGCGGCTGCTGGCGCTGCGCCGGGCCCATCCGGTGCTGCGCCGCCGCGCGTTCTTCTCCGGCCGCGCGCAGGCGCCGGACGGGCTGCGCGACCTGGCGTGGTTCGGACCCGACGGGACGGAGATGACGGAGCACGACTGGTACGCGCCCGCGTCGACGCTGGGACTGTTCCTGTCGGGGCGCGACATCCCGGGGCGTGACGCGCGCGGACGCAAGATCACCG
Organism: Streptomyces sp. NBC_01506; assembly: GCF_045040295.1. Taxonomy (NCBI): domain Bacteria; kingdom Bacillati; phylum Actinomycetota; class Actinomycetes; order Kitasatosporales; family Streptomycetaceae; genus Streptomyces; species Streptomyces sp. NBC_01506. The sequence continues at coordinate 2,641,458 of NZ_CP109422.1, forward strand.
ACGACAGCTTCCTGGCGGTGCTGCACTCGGGAGCGGAGCCGGTGGACTTCGCGCTGCCGGGCGAGCCGTGGGCGCGGTCGTACGAGCTGGTGGTCGACACCTCGTCGGAGGACCAGGACGAGGAGCCGGGGACGGTGCTCGACGGGGGGACGGTCACGACGGTGCCCGCGCGGGCGGTGCTGCTGCTGCGCGTACGGGGGTGAGCCTCGCGCCCTCCTGAAGAGGAGGGCTCAGCCCAGGATCTTGCGGTCGTATCCCACCGCGACCGCCGCCGCCCGGTCCTTGACGCCCAACTTTCCGTAGATATGGGTGAGATGGGTCTTCACCGTCGCCTCGCTGATGAACAGCTCGGCGGCGATCTCGCGGTTCGACGTGCCCCGCGCGACGAGTTCGAGGACTTCGCGTTCGCGCGCGGACAGCGGTTCGTTGCCTGCGGCGGGCGCACGGACGCGCGAGACCAGCCGGGACGCGACGGCGGGCGACAGGACCGTACGTCCCTCGGCCGCCGCCCGTACCGCCGTGAACAGCTCCTCGCGCGGCGCGTCCTTGAGGAGATAGCCGGTGGCGCCCGCCTCGATCGCGGGGATGGTGTCGGAGTCCGTGTCGTACGTGGTGAGGACGAGCACCTTGGAACGGGCGCCGTGCCGGGTCAGCGCCGCGATCGCGTCGACTCCCCCGCCGTCCGGCATCCGCAGATCCATCAGGACGACGTCGGGGTCCAGTTGGAGCGCCAGCTCGACGCCCTCGACACCGCCGGACGCCTCGCCCAGCACCGCGAAACCGGCGGCCGATTCGAACATGCCGCGCAGACCGTCCCGTACGACGGGATGGTCATCGACGACGATCAGGGTGATGGTCCGCTCTTGCATGACGGACCAAAGGTACGCGAGCCGAGACGGCCGTGCCGCCGCCGCCCACCTCCGACTCCACGGTGACGGTGCCCGCGATGCGCTCCGCGCGGGCGCGCATACCGTCGAGCCCGAAGCCGTTCGCGCCGGAACGCGGGCGCAGCACGAGGGGGTCGAAGCCGCACCCGTCGTCCCGTACGTCGAGGGTGATCTCGTGGCCCATGTACGACAGGGTGACACCGGCCCGTCCGGCCGCCGCGTGCCTGGCGGTGTTGGCCAGGGCTTCCTGCGCGATGCGCAGCAGCGTGGCGGCGACCTCGTCGTGCAGGGGCTCCTCGGTGCCGGTGACGGTGAACCCGGCCCGTACACCGGTCCGCTCCGACCACTCGGCGACGGTCTTCTTCAGGGCCTCGGCCAGGGTGTTGTGGTCCAGCGCCGCCGGACCGAGGTTGCGCACGGAGCGGCGGGCCTCGCCGAGGCTGTGGCGGGCGAGGGCGGCGGCCCGGGTCAGATGCTCGCGGGCCAGCTCGGGGTCGGGGGTGGCGGTGACCACCTGGAGCTGGGCGATGATGCCGGTCAGTCCCTGGGCGATGGTGTCGTGGATCTCGGCGGCGAGCCGGCGGCGTTCGTCGGCGACGCCCGCCTCGCGGGCCTGGACGAGGAGTTGGGCGTGCAGACCGGCGTTCTCCTCCATGGCCTGTTCCAGGCGGGCGTTGGTCTCTTCCAGCTCGACGATGGTCGCGGCCCGCTCGGCGGCGATCTCGACCTCCCTGCGACCGAGATGGGCGAAGCCGAGGGTGAGCGATCCGTTGAGCAGCAGGAGCCCGCAGAAGAGGATCCACTGGAGGGTGCCGTCGGGCGGCAGACCGCCCGATTGCGCGCCCGCCATGGTGACGGAGGTGACGAGAAGCCCGGCCCGCACGGCCCGTTTCGGCAGGAGGAAGTCGGTGTCGAAGTAGCCGATGACGGCGTAGATCGAGAACAGCGGGTTGAGCCAGGTGAGGACGAAGGTGAAGGCGGTCCGTACGACGTAGTAGACCTGTCCGACGGCCGACGACTCGCTCGCGCGCAGCGGCCGGGCCCGCACCATCCGGCCCCACCACATCTGGAGGGGGACGGCGGCGACGACCAGCGCCCCGGCGGCGTACAGCTCGGTGCGGCTCATGCCGACGTAGTCGGCGGTGACGGCCGAGATCACGGTGGCGAGGGCCAGCAGGGCATAGGGGCCCCACCGGAAGAACTGCTCCCACCGCTCCTCCACGGAGACCGGCCCGCGCGGCGCCCTGTCTGTCGTCATCCCCATCCCCATCGCCACAGTGTGCCCCGTCCCCGGTGGCGGCCGGAGCGGGCCGGTGGCGGGGACGCCCGCGCCGGCCGGTGGGTGGTCATTCCCAGCGGAACCAGCGGGCGGCGCCGACGGTCAGCAGGAGCGTCCACAGCGCCATCACGCCCAGGTCCGCCCAGTGCGGCCAGCCGCCGCGCGTGGCGGCGTCGAGGGCTTCGGACGCGGCGCCCATCGGCGAGTAGCCGACGATGTCCCGCAGCAGGTCGGGCATCGACTGGACCGGCAGCCACACACCGGCGGTGAACATCGACGGGAAGAACAGGGCCGAGCCGATGGCCTGGCCAGCCTTCTGTGTAGGGGCGATCGCGCAGACCAGGCCGCCCAGCGCCAGGGCACCGGCGGTCGCGAGGATCAGGGCCGGCAGATAGCCGGCGAGCTGCTGGGGCAGCGCCACGCCGAAGGCGATTCTGCCGACGGCGATCGCCAGCACGGCGGAGGCGAGCGCGCTGCCGCCGAGCAGCGCGAGCTGCGAGACGAGCAGCGTGGTGGGCCGCACGGGTGTCGTGGACATACGGCGCAGAATGCCGCGCTCGCGGTAGCCGATCAGGACCGGCGGCATGGCCTGGAGCCCGGCCGTGATCACGGCGAGGAGGGCGGCGACGGGGACGTACAGGTCGATGACCCGCCGGCCGCCGAGGTCGGGGTCGGCGTCGCGGAAGCCCGGGATCAGTCCGAGGATCACCATCAGGAGGGTCGGGAAGGTGATGATCCAGAAGAGGACGCCCGGCTCGCGGGTCAGCAGGCGCGCCTCGGTCTTGAGGACGGCGGTGGACGCGGAGGCCATGATCAGACCCTCTCTTCTTCGGGCTGCGGGGCGGTGGTGGCGGGGGCGTCGGCCGTGCCGGTGGCGGTGGCCGTCTGCGTCTCGGTGAGGTCGAGGAACGCGTCGTCCAGCGTCGCCTCGGTGACCCGGAGTTGGTGCGCCGTGACGTGGTGGCGGGCGAGCAGCGTGATGACCGCGTTGACGGTCTCGTCGGTGCCGTTGATGACGATCCGGTCGCCGTTCGTCTCCACGGACACCGCCTCGGGCAGCGCGGCCAGGTCCTCGTTGCGCAGCGGCTGCGACGGCGTGAAGGAGATGACGGTCGACGCGGTCGAGCGCGCGATCAGCCCGGACGGGGTGTCGAGCGCGGCGACCCTCCCCCGGTCGATCACGGCGATACGGTCGCAGAGCCGCTGCGCCTCCTCCATGAAGTGGGTGACCAGCAGCACGGTCACCCCGGAGTCCCGGATCTCCTCGATCAGACTCCACGTGTCACGGCGGGCACGCGGGTCCAGACCGGTGGTCAGCTCGTCGAGCACGACCACGCGCGGACCGCCGATCAGGGACAGCGCGATGAACAGCCGCTGCTTCTGCCCGCCGGACAGCTTCGCGAAGCGCGTCGAGAGCTTGGGCTCGAGGCCGAGGCGGCCGGCGAGCGGACGCCAGTCGACGGGCTTGGGGTAGAACGCGGAGTACAGCTCCAGCGCCTCGCGCACGGTGAGCTTCGGCTGGAGTTCGCTCTCCTGGAGCTGTGCGCCCAGGAGTTGGGTGACCTGCTGGTGGTCGCCGACCGGATCGAGTCCGGCGACCCGGACCGTACCGGCGTCGGGGACCCGCAGCCCCTCGACGCATTCGACGGTCGTCGTCTTGCCCGCACCGTTGGGACCGAGGATCCCGAAGACCTCGCCCTCCTCGACGGTGAAACTGACACCGTCGACCGCCGGCTTTCCCCCGTACGCCTTGCGCAGGCCGTTCACTTCGATGATCGCCATGGCAGCAGCTTGTCGCCCCGCGCCCGGCGGCGGCATCGGCCAACGCGCTCGACCTCGTATCAACCGATCGGTTGATACCGGCATCAGCCCTCCCTGTCGGCCTCAGCCGGAAATCGATGGGCACTGTCAGTGCCGGTACGTAGTCTCGTTCTGATGCCGACCTCTGAAGATGTACCGACCAAGGACCGCTCCGCCGTGCGTTCGCTGCTCCGACTGTGGCCATACGTACGACCGGTGCGCGTGCGCCTGTTCAGCGCCGCGTTCGTCGCGGTGCTGGCCTCGTGCCTGGGCCTGGTCATCCCCCTCGTCCTGAAGTGGATGGTCGACGGCCCGATCGCGGACGGCGACACGGGCGGCATCTGGCTCGGCGCGCTGTATCTGACGCTGCTCGGGATCTTCGAGGCCGGACTCTTCGGCCTGCGGCGGTGGTTGGTGGCCAGACCGCTGGCGGGGGTCGAGGCGGCGATGCGGGCGGATCTCTACCGGCATCTCCAGCGGCTGCCGATCGCCTTCCACGACCGGTGGCCCTCGGGCCAGTTGCTGTCGCGCGGCACGACGGACCTGATGCTGCTGCGGATGTTTCTGGCCTTTCCGCTGACTTTCCTGCTGGTGAACGGGACGACGATCCTGGTCGGATTCCTGATTCTGCTGATGCAGGAGTGGACGCTGGGGCTGGTGCTGCTGGCGCCCGTGGTGCCGCTGGTCGTCATCTGCTCGGTCTTCGAGGCGAAGTACGCACTGGTGGCGCGCAAGGCGCAGGACCAGGTGGGCGATCTGACGACGGTGGTCGAGGAGAGCGTCCTGGGCGTACGGATCGTGAAGGGCTTCGGCAGACACCGCAGCCAGGCGCTCGCGTTCCGGGCGCTCGCGGCCCGGCTGCGGGGTACGGAGCTGGGCAAGGCCCGCCTCCTGGCGGGGATCTGGGCGCTGATCATGGTCATCCCCGAGGTGGCGATCGGCGCGGCGCTGGTGCTCGGCACGGTCCAGGTCGCCGACGGGCATCTGTCCACAGGCACGCTGGTGGCCTTCCTGTCGACGGCGCTGGCGCTGCGCTGGCCGGTGGAGTCGATCGGCTTCCTGCTGGCGATGAGCCAGGAGTCGGCGACCGCGACGGAGCGGTACTTCGAGGTGATGGACGCCAAGGAGGAGACGGCGGACACGGCCGGGCCGGCGGCGATCGTGGGCGGTGAGCCGGACGGGCTGCGCTTCGACGGTGTGTCGTTCCGGTATCCCGACGCCGAGGCCGGGTCCGTGCCGGTACTGACCCAGGTGGACCTGCACATCAGATCCGGCGAGACCATGGCCCTCGTCGGCGCGACGGGTTCGGGCAAGACGACGCTCACCGCGCTGGTGCCCCGGCTGCACGAGGTCACGGGCGGGCGGATCACGCTCGACGGCGCGGACATCGCTCTGCTGCCCCGGCAGCGGCTGCGTGAACTGGTGTCGGTGGCCTTCGAGGAACCGACGCTGTTCTCGGCGACGGTCGGCGACAACGTCCGTATGGGCGCCGAGAGCGCCGACGACGCGGCGCTGCTGCGGGCGCTGGACGTGGCGCAGGCCGACTTCGTCCAGGACCTGCCGCACGGTGTGCACACGGAGGTCGGCGAGCAGGGGCTCAGCCTCTCCGGCGGCCAGCGGCAACGGCTGGCGCTGGCCAGGGCGGTGGTCGGCGGACCGCGTTTCCTGGTGCTCGACGATCCGCTGTCCGCGCTCGACGTGCATACGGAGACGCTGGTCGAGGCGGCGCTGCGCCGGGTGCTGGAGGAGACGACGGCACTGGTCGTCGCGCACCGGCCGTCGACGGTGATGCTGGCGGACCGGGTGGCGCTGCTCTCGGAGGGGCGGATCACGGCGGTGGGTACGCACCACGAACTGCTGCGGGACAACGCGGAGTACGCGTGGCTGATGTCCGGGGCCGGCGGTGAGGCGGGAAGCGACATGGGGGCGGAAGCCGTCGAGGGGAGCATGCGATGACGTCGCCGCCGAAGACCACGAGCGACGAACCGACCGGACCGGGCCCCGGCGCGGAGGCAACCGCCGCCACGGAGTCCCCTGGCTCCCCTGGCTCTACCCGCTCTCCCGGCCCTCCCGTCGAACACCGGCCCGCGTCCCTGGCCGACGACCCCTTCGCGCAGGACGACCTGCCAGCGCCGCGCGGGGCCACCGGCGCGCTGCTGCGGTCGTTGCTGCGCGCCCGGCGTGGCAGGGTCGTCCTCACCGCGTTGCTCCTGCTGCTCCAGCAGGCCGCCGCGCAGGCGGGCCCGCTGCTCGTCGCGTACGCCATCGACCGGGGCGTGCCCGCGTTCCGGGCGAACGACAACGGCCCGCTGATCGCGGTCGCTGTCGGCTATCTGCTCTGCGCCGCCGGTTCCGGGGGCTTCCAGTACGCCTTCATCCGCTCGTCGGCCCGGGTGAACCAGGACGTGCTCCTGGATCTGCGCGGCCGGATCTTCCGCCATGCCCAGGCGCTGAGCGTGGACTTCCACGAGCGCTACACCTCGGGACGGCTGATCTCCCGCTCCACCACGGACGTCGAGTCGCTGCGTGAACTGCTCGCCGAAGGGCTCCAGGAACTCATCACGGTCCTTCTCGCCTTCGTCTACATCTCGGCGATGCTGCTCTATCTGGACCTGGGCATCGGCGGATTCGCGGTGCTCTCCTTCGTACCGCTGTACGCGCTGGTGCGGCTGTACCAGCGCAGGGCGGGCGCCATCTTCGGCAAGCGCTCCACCGCCATCGCGGCGGTCATCGTGAAGTTCGCGGAGACGATGAACGGCATCAGGCCCGTGCAGGCGTTCCGCCGCGAAGCCGCCAACGACGACCGCTTCCACGCGCTCAACCACCACCATGAACGCACCAACGGCGACGCGATACTGGAAATGGCGCGCTATGTGGTCGGTTCACGGCTCGTCGCGAACATGGCCCTGGTCGCGATCGTGGTGTGGGGCGCCTTCCGGGTCGCCGACGGGACACTCGCCCTCGGGGTGCTCGCGGCGGCGGTGCTTTTCCTACGGAGGCTGTACGACCCGATCGACCGGCTCGGGATGTTCCTCAACTCCTACCAGTCGGCGGCCGCTTCGCTGGAGAAGATCGCGGGCCTGCTGGCCCAGACCCCGTCCGTGCCGGAGGCGGCGGACCCCCGCCCGCTGCCGGAGCTGACGGGCGGGCATCCGGGCCGGGAGGTCGTGTTCGACACGGTCAGCTTCTCGTACCGCACGGGCGGCGAGGTGCTGCCCTCCTTCGACCTGACGATCCCGGCCGGCCAGACGGTCGCCGTCGTCGGCTCGACGGGCGCGGGCAAGTCGACGCTGGCCAAGCTGCTGGCCCGGTTCTACGACCCCACCGAGGGCCGTGTCCTGCTCGACGGCACCAATCTGCGGGACCTGGACACCCCCGAACTGCGGCGCGGTGTCGTGATGGTCACGCAGGAGGCGTTCCTCTTCTCCGGCACGGTCGCCGAGAACATCGCGATCGGCCGGCCCGACGCGTCGCGCGACGAGATCGAGCGGGCCGCGAAGGCGATCGGCGCGCACGATTTCATCAGCACTCTGCCGGAGGGGTACGACACGGACGTACGCAAACGGGGCGGCCGGATCTCGGCGGGCCAGCGCCAGTTGGTGGCGTTCGCCCGCGCACTGCTCGCCGACCCGTCCGTACTGATCCTGGACGAGGCGACGAGTTCGCTCGACATCCCCGGCGAGCGTGCTGTGCAGCGGGCGATGGACACGGTGCTCCACGGCCGTACGGCGGTGGTGATCGCACACCGTCTGTCGACGGTGGAGATAGCCGACCGGGTGCTGGTGATGGAACACGGCCGCGTGGTCGAGGACGGCTCCCCGGCCGAACTGATCGAAGGCGTAGGCCGCTTCGCGGGCCTGCACCGCGCCTGGCGCGACAGCCTGGCCTGACGCCCCCGGCCGTTCGCGGCCGTTGCGGCCGTTCGCGCTCGTTGCGGCCGTTCGCGCTCGTTGCGGCCGTTCGCGCTCGTTGCGGCCGTTGCGGCCGTTCGCGTGACGCGTCTACGGTCGCGTCTCGTCCAGCCGGTAACGGGCCACGCCTTGCGGGGTGTTGAGCAGCCTGACGCCGTCCAGGCCGTCGAACGCCGCCCGCATCCGCCCCTGGGCGGGTCCGCCGACGAATGCCCGCCAGGCCGCCTCGTCCGTCCATTCCGCGTAATTGACCACCCGGCTGCCGTCCACCGAAAGGTGAAGGTGGGCACCGAGCAGGCCGGGAGGTGAGAGCGCGGTCAGCACCTCCACGATCGTTTCGGCCAGCCGTTGCTGGCTGTCGCGTCCGGCGCAGGCGAACCGGGGCGTGGCCAGCATGGTTGGCCCGTTCCCGTTCCCGGTCCCGCTTCCGCTCACCGCGTCATCGGCGCGGTAGCCGCGATACACGACGTAGCGGGCCGGTGGCGCGTCGGCGTCGTCCAGCCAGCGCAGGCACGACGCGTCGTCGGTCCACTGGGCGTAGTGGAGCTCCTGGCCGCTGTCGGCAGAAAACCGGGTGAGGCTCAGCAGTCCGGGCGGATTCTCTCGGCGCGCCCGCGAGAACAGGTCTGATTCGTCTGCGCCGTGTCCCCAGGGGCTGATCAGCGCGATACCGGCGTCCTGCCGAGTGAGGTCCGGAAAGCTCACGTCCGGATGGGCGTTTGCCGATGGGGTCACGGTGTCCTCGTCCCGCCCGGTCCGGATGCCTGCGGCGCCGACGTCGCGAGGGTGGGGCCGTCGGGGCGGACCGTGATGCCGTAGGCCGCCTTCGGCGGGGTGGCGGAGAAGGTCACGGTGCGGGCGGGCAGCAGGTGTTCAAGGAGGACGGTCGATTCGCGGAGCGCGAATTGCAGACCGAGGCAGGCGCGGGCGCCGATACCGAAGGGGTAGTAGGAGCCCGGATGGGCGGGCCGGGCGGCGGGGGCGGTGAAGCGGCGGGGGTCGAACTGGTCGGGGTCCGGCCACAGTTCGGGGTCCCGGTGCGTGAGGTACGGGCAGACCAGGATGTCGGTGCCCGCCTCGATGGTGTAGCCGGCGAGGGTGTCGTCCTCGGTGGCGTGACGGGGCAGGATCCAGGCGGACGGGTAGAGCCGTAGCGTCTCGTGGAACAGCGCCTGGACGGCCTGGCGGCGCTCCGCCGAGCCTTCGGCGCCGGCCGCGAGGGCGTCCTCGCGGGCCGTGGGGTGCTGGTCGAGGAGCAGATAGAGCCAGGTCAGGGTGGTGGCGGTGGTCTCGTGCCCGGCCGCGAGCAGGGTCACCAGCTCGTCGCGGATCAGCCGGTCGGTGTATTCGGGGCGCTCGGTGGCGGCGTCGATCAGCACGCGCAGCAGGCCCGGTCCGTCGGGGCCGGCCGCCCCGCCGCGAGCGGCCTCGATGGCGTGCCGGGCGACCGCGTCGATCCGGGCGAGATCGGCGGCGACGGCGTCATGGGCGTCGGTGACATCGGCGGGCAGCGTCGGAAGGGCGGTCGCCACGGCGGCCACGGCGTCCAGTTCACGCTCGGTCCCGTCGTCCAGCCGGTGCCCGGTGAGGGAGCGCCAGATCGCGTCCAGGGCGAAGCGGCGCATCTCCCGCCCGACGTCGAAGGTCTGGCCGGTACGGGCGTACTCCTCCCAGCGCCCGGCGGTGGTCCGCGCGGCCTCGGTGATCCGCTGCTCGTAGCGGCGCATGCCGGGTCCGGTGAACTGGGAGTGCAACAGGCGGCGTTGGGACTTCCACGCCTCACCGGTGGCGGCGAGCACGCCGTCACCGATCAGCAGCCGGGCGCGGTGGGAGCGCTTGACGTAACGGTCCGGGTGCCGGGCGAGTACGTGCTGTACGGCCTCCGGATCGGTGACGAGAACGGTGGGAGCCGGCCCGATACGGAACGCGGCGACCCCGCCGAACCGCTCACGCAACTCCCCCAGCAGCTCGACCAGTTCACCTCCCCCGGCCCGCCACCGCCGCACGAGTCCGGGCTCGGCCTCGGGCAGCGGCCGGCCCGTCGCGGGGACGGCTGCGAGGGGGGCGGGGGTGGCTTCGGGGTCCATGGTTCGTCTCCTGGTCGACCGCTGTGCTCGGCCCTGCCGGAGCAGTGACGCCACGGACTTTACGGGAGTGGGAGGGGCCGCCGGACGGAAAAAGGGGTGCTGCCCCCACGCCCCTTGTGGAAAGGTTCGTCCACCCCTGTCCTGGGCATATGCCCTCTCCTGCGCTCACGCACGCGTGCGGCGCGCGGCGTGATTCCCGGAGTTGTCCCATGCGTCATTCCCGTGTTGTCCTCGGTCCCGTCGGTGTGGGCGTCGCAGGTGTCGGCGTCGGCGCGCTGCTGGGCCTCGCCGGCTGTTCCGGCGCGGCGGACGACGCGTCCGCCGGCGGCGCGAAAGCGCGCCCGGCCGCCTCCGGGGCGTCCGCCGATCCCGCCGATCCCGCCGATCCCGGCAAGACCGTACGGGAGGCGGTCGCCGCGACGCGCGGCACCAGCTCCCGGCTCGACCAGAAGATCGAGCTGGGCGACGGCACCACGACGTACCGCATGTCCATCACCGGCGACTTCGACATGGCGGCCGACCGGGGCCGGCTCTCCGTCGACCTGCCCGGCGGCGCCATCAGTCACCTGGACGAGATCTTCGTGGGCGACAAGGTCTATCTGCGTGGCGCCGAGGGCCTTGAAGGCCACTGGGGATCGATCGACCGCGACAAGGCCGAGGCGCACGCCGTGCTGCGCGCGCCGTTGAACGATCCCGAACATGTCCTCGTCCAGGTCGCCGCGGTGAAGAAGGTCTCCGACGAGGGCACGGCGAAGGTGAACGGGGCGCGGACCACGCACTATCGCGGGATGCTCGACCACGCCACCGCCACGCTCCGGACCGAGGAAAGCCTCCGGGCCAGGTTCGACGAGGCGCGCGAAAGCCTGGGCGAGGACATACCCGTCTTCGCGGACGCGTGGGTCGACGGCTCGGGACGGGTGGTCCGCACCCGGCTGACCTTCTCCATGGCGGGCGTCAACGTGACAACGACGATGACCTTCTCCGACTTCGGGAAGCCGGTGAAGGCGACGGCCCCGCCCGCCGCCGACACCGTCCCCGCCACGGAGGTGAAGGGCGTCCTGCCCGGCTGAGCGACCCCCGCGCCCGCCCGAAGGACGCGGACTGGCGGAACAGGGGATGCGTCCCCTCCAATCCTCCAACGGCCGTCCTACCATCGGGCGATGGTCGATCGTTTCTTCGCCGATCCGGCGCTCGCTGCCTGGTACGACGTGCTGTCCCCCACCGACGAGCGGACCGACTTCGGCTTCTATCTGCCGCACATCATGTCCGCGCCGTCCGTCCTCGACATCGGCTGCGGTACGGGAAGTCTGCTGCGTCTCGCGCGGGAGGCCGGGCATCAGGGGCGGCTTCGCGGTCTCGACCCCGCTGTCGGGATGCTGGAACAGGCCCGTCGACGGCCGGATTTGGACGTCGAGTGGATTCTCGGTGACCTCGAATCCACCTCCTGGGAGCGTGAGTTCGACTTCGCGGTGATGACCGGACACGCGTTCCAGGAGTTGCTGGGGGACGACGAGCTGCGCGCCTCGCTCGCCGCCGTGCGCGCGGCGCTGACGGACAACGGCCGGTTCGGCTTCGAGACGCGCAACCCGCTCGCGCGCGCGTGGGAGTCGTGGACGACGGACGGGCCCGTCGATGTGCCGGTTCCGGGCGCCGACCGATCCGCCACGCTGCTGATGGAACGTCAAGTCCACTCCGTGGACGGGGACATCGTCTCCTTCCGTACCACCCTCGACATCCCCGGCGAGCGCGCTCCGCGACACAGCGACAGCACCCTGCGGTTCCTCGGCGCCGACCGGCTCGACACGTTCCTCACGGAAGCGGGGCTGGTCGTCGAGGAGCGGTACGGCGACTGGGACCGTGGCCCGCTGACCGACGCGAGTCCGGAGATCATCACCATCGCCCGGCGTACGCCCGCGTAACACCGCCGCAACAGTGGCGCGGATTTCGCTTAACGAACACGGCACTTCGCGCAGCGGACGATTTCCGGCCAACTTGTTGACGCGCTCCTGACAGCAAGGCCGGATTCCTGCGACTCTTCCCCCGGTCCGAGCACCACCCGCTCCACCGCTCCACCGCTCGTGCCGTACAGCTCGTGCCGTACAGCTCGTGCCCAACGCCCCAACGCCCCACCGCTCCTGCACTGTCCGGGCCGCCCACCCCAGCGTGGTCCGGTACCCCCCTCGCAGAAGGAGTTCGCGTGAGACCCACGCCCAGCCGTCGTATCACCGCGACCGGCGCTCTGATCGCTGTCACCGCCCTGCTCGCCGTCGGAGTCCAGGCCGGCAGCGCCGCCGCCGCGCCCGACTCGGCACCCTCGGCACCGGTCGCCGGCAAGGCCGACCCCGGCGCGCTCCCCAAGTCCCTCTCGCCCTCCCAGCGCGCCGAGCTGATACGCGAGGCCGACGCCACCAAGGCGGCGACGGCCGACGAACTCGGCCTCGGCGCCCAGGAGAAGCTGGTCGTACGCGACGTCGTCCAGGACCAGGACGGCACCACGCACACCCGCTACGAGCGCACCTACGCCGGCCTCCCCGTCCTCGGCGGTGACCTCGTCGTCGCCACCACGAAGGCGGGCGCCACCGAAGGCGTGAGCAAGGCGTCCAAGGCGCCGCTCAAGTCCGTCGACACCAACGCCGACGTACCGGCGGCGAGCGCCGAGAAGCAGGCGCTGTCCGCCGCGAAGGCCGAGGGCTCGACGAAGGCGGCCACCGACCGCGCGCCGCGCAAGGTCGTCTGGCTGGCGGACGACAAGCCGACCCTCGCGTACGAGACGGTCGTCGGCGGCGTCCAGAAGGGCGGCACCCCGAACGAGCTGCACGTCGTCACCGACGCCGCCACCGGCGAGAAGCTGTACGAGTGGCAGGCCGTCCACGAGGGCACGGGCAACACGCAGTACAGCGGCCAGGTCACGCTCGGTACGGCTCCGTCGTACACGCTGACCGACACCGGCCGCGGCAACCACAAGACGTACAACCTGAACCGCGGCACCTCGGGCACCGGCACCCTCTTCTCGGGTCCGGACGACATCTGGGGCAACGGCGCCGCCTCCAACACGGAGACGGCCGGCGCCGACGCGCACTTCGGTGCCGCGCTCACCTGGGACTACTTCAAGAACGTGCACGGCCGCTCCGGCATCAGGGGCGACGGCGTCGGCGCGTACTCGCGGGTGCACTACGGCAACAACTACGTCAACGCCTTCTGGCAGGACAGTTGCTTCTGCATGACGTACGGCGACGGCGCGGGCAACGCCAAGCCGCTGACGTCCATCGACGTGGCCGCGCACGAGATGTCGCACGGCGTCACCGCCAACACGGCGGGCCTCGTCTACAGCGGTGAGTCCGGTGGTCTCAACGAGGCGACCTCGGACATCTTCGCGGCGGCCGTCGAATTCAGCGCCAACAACGCCCAGGACGTGGGCGACTACATGGTCGGCGAGAAGATCGACATCAACGGCAACGGGACCCCGCTGCGGTACATGGACCAGCCGAGCAAGGACGGCGCCTCCAAGGACTACTGGTACTCCGGTATCGGCGGCGTGGACGTCCACTACTCGTCCGGCCCGGCGAACCACTTCTTCTACCTGCTCTCCGAGGGCAGCGGCGCCAAGACCATCAACGGCGTCAGCTACAACTCCCCGACGTCCGACGGACTGCCGGTGACCGGCATCGGCCGGGCCAAGGCCGAGCAGATCTGGTTCAAGGCCCTCACCACGAAGTTCAACTCCACGACGAACTACGCGGGGGCCCGTACCGGCACACTCGCGGTCGCCGGTGAGCTGTACGGAACGGCGAGCGCCGAGTACAAGTCGGTCGCCGACGCGTGGGCCGGCATCAGCGTCGGAACCCGCCCCGGTGGCGGCAGCGGCGGCACGGTCTTCGAGAACACGGCGGCCGTCGCCATCCCGGACAACGGCGCGGCGGTCACCTCGACCGTCAACGTCACCGGCCGTACGGGCAACGCGCCCGCCGCCCTCCCGGTCGGCGTGGACATCACGCACACCTGGCGCGGTGACCTGGTCGTGGACCTGGTCGCCCCGGACGGGACCGTCTACCCGCTGAAGCCCTCCAGCAGCGGCGACTCGGCGGACAACGTCGTGGAGACGTACACGGTGAACGCCTCGTCGGAGGTGGCCAACGGCGCCTGGAAGCTGCGGGTGCAGGACGTCGCGGCGCAGGACACCGGACGTATCAACAGCGTGAAGCTCACGTTCCCTTGATCGGCTGAGTGGCGCGTCACCGCACAGAGCTGACGCACCGTCACATCACATCACTGGAACCGCCCGGGTCCTGAGGACCCGGGCGGTTCCGTGTCGTGTCGTTCGAAGGGCGAATTCCCGGCCCCGCCCCCTCGAAGGCGCGCCCGAAGGGGTGGGCCGGGAACCGGCCGGCGCGGACTTTCCCCCCGCGCACTCCCGGTCAAGGAGTGCTTCATGTTGTCCGTCACCGGCTGTGTGTCACAGACGACCGGCCCTCGCGAGCCGAAGGATCGTGGTCGATGTGGACAGTACGGAGACCGACCGTCGCCGACCACCGCTCGACGGCTCCCCCGCTCCGTACTGCCACCGATCCTCCGCGCCCGTGGCGCCGTTTCCCCCGTCGCCCGCGCCCTCCACCTCGGCGTGCGCTCCCAAGTCTCCCTAACGGAGCTTGTTCACAGCCGTGGTGGTGGTCTTCTTGAAAGCCCCGACCGGGGCGTCGCCCAGATCCCCGAGCCGGCCCCACGTGACGATCGTGACGGTGGCGCCGTCCCGGCCGATGCCCAGCAGATGGACGTCGAGGCCGGAGTCCGGGACCGAGGTGGCGACGCCGAAGACACGGGCGCCCTCCTCCACCGCGATCCGGCCGTAGTCGTCCCACGAGGCCGTACCGCCGGGAGTGGCGCGCAGCCAGTCGGCGGCGCAGGACGCCACCGCCGCCTCGGCGGACGCGGCCAGCTTCTTGGCCGCGGCGGCGCTCGGCGCCTGGACGCTCACCTGGGCGCCGCCCGTGTCGAGGTCGGTGCCGAACTGCCGGTACCAGGTCGTGCCCTGGGCGGGCAGCACCTTCTCCAGGCAGAACGGGTCCTGCTCCGGAGCGCCGCGCGTCACCTGGCCCGCGGTCCAGACGGTGCCCGCGGCCTGCGGCATGTCCCGCGCCGCGAGGAAGCCGGGTGTGGTCGCCTTCGGCGCGGCCTGGACGCTGCCGGACACCGAGAGCGCGAGCGCGCCGGCGAGTGCGGCGGTCGTCGCCGAGGTGAGTGCCCGACGGGCCGTGCTTCTTCGCATGTTCCTGCCTGAGTTCATGGTGATCGAGATGGTCATTCGGTGGATCCCCCCTGGTCGTGCTGGTCGTGCTCCGCGCACCGGTTTCCCGGCCGGTGATCTCAGGTTGGGCGGTGATCGAACGGACGGCAACAACCCTTGGGAAGTACGGAACGCGTGGAACGCGTACGCGTACTGTGGCCTGGGGGAATGACAAGGGCCTGGAATGAGCGCGGAACCGCGTGGCGGGCGGGAGGGGGACGTGTGGTGGGCCGGTCGCGGAAGATCCCGGCGGAGACCGCCGAATTCGCGCGGCGGCTGCGCGCGCTCAAGGAGAGAACGGACCGCAGTTACGGATCGCTCGCGGCCCAACTGCACCTCGGCGCCTCGACATTGCACCGCTACTGCCACGGCCACGCGCTGCCCGTCGACTACGCGCCCGTGGAGAAGCTGGCCCGGGTGGTCGGCGCGACGTCGGCCGAGCGGGTGGAACTGCACCGGCTATGGCTGCGGGCGCACTCGGCGCGTACGGAGGAGGGGGAGGAGGGGGAGGACGGGGACGGGGACGGGGACGCAGTTGCTGTCACGGTCGCAGTTGCCGAACAGCCCCCCGTACGCGAACCGGAACGGGAACCCGAACCGGTGCCGCCGACCGACAACGTCGACCCCGCCCCCCACCCCCACCCCCACCCCGACGATCTCGACCCGCCGCCGCCCGCCGCCACGCCCCCGCCCCTGTCGCGCTTCCGCGCCTTACGCCTGCGCCGCCGCCAGGTCGTCGGCGCCGCGCTCGCCGTCGTCGCCGTCCTCGGCGGCACCGTCATCGTCGCGGCCGGTCTCGGCGGTCCCGACTCCGGCAGGAACGAGAGCAGTCCGCGTCTCACCGACCCCGGACCGGACCGCCCGGCGGATCCGCCCGTACCGTCCGCGAGGTCGGGCGATCCGTCCGCCAGGACGAGCCCGTCGACGTCCGGCGGCAGCCCGAAGGCGTCGCCGTCCGGGTCCACCGGTTCCGGCGCGGCGGGCGGCGGGAGCGACGTGGCCGGGGGCGGTGGGGGTGGCGCCCCGGCGGACGGCGGGAAACCGGAAGTCGGCACGGGCAAGAGCAAGCCGCTGGTGTGGAGCGCGGACAGCCACAAGTGGCAGTTGGACTGCGGCCATACGTATCTGATCAACCGCGCCCCCGCCGCCGTACCCCCACCACCCAGCGCCCAGGACGCGCGGCAGTGGGCGACGGCGCTCGGCGCGGTGCACGGCGATTCGTCCATCACCCAGGCCACGGTGCGCGCGGCGGCGGGCGCGGGCCCCGTCGTCGTCCAGGAGGTGTTCATCCGGGTGGTGGGGCGGCGGGCGCCGCTCGACTGGAACGCGTACGACATGAGCAACGGCTGCGGCGGCTCGATCACCCCCGCCGTGTTCGCCGTCGATCTGGACGCGTCGCGGCCGGTCGCGCGCCCGGTGGACGGCGGAAGCGAGCAGGGGCCGCTGCCGGCTCCCAAGCTTCCGTATCAGGTCACGTCGGTCGAACCGCTGGTCCTGCGGATCGAGGCGAGCACCAACGGCTGCGACTGCGACTGGTACGTGGAGCTGCGCTGGGCGGCCGGGACCCGTACGGGCCTCACGCGTATCGACGACGGCGGAAAGCCGTTCCGTACGAGCGCGTCGGCCGCCGAGGGCATATACGGCCATGACTACGCGACCGGGAAATGGATGGGACCCTGACAGGTCACTGACGACCCGTCAAGGTCCCTACCACTGTTACGAGTTCACGCGGGGTTGTTCGCGTGCGTCAGCGTCTCCCATGCGACGAACAGGTTGTTCGTGCCCTGGGGGCGCATCCGCTCGGTGTACGCCTGGGTGTTCGCCATTCCGTAGCCCAGCCGGTTGCCCAGCGCGTTGAAGGCGACCTCGGTGATCGGCCCCAGATTGTCCTTGAGGCTGCCGCCGCAGAGGTTGCCGGGAACCGGATCGCCGTTCTGGTACTTGGTGTGGAAGCCCATCGCGTGCCGCAGCCGGTCGCCCACCTCCGGGTAGAGGTCCTGGCCCTGGATGCGGCTGGTCTCCGCGACGTGCGAGATGGCGGAGAGGCCGTAGCCGGTGTGGGTCAGATCGCGGCAGGTCTCCTGCGCGAGTCCCTGCATGAAGGTGGACTGGCCCTGCCAGTAGCCGATGATCTCGTCGCGGGTGTCGAGCCCGCTGCCGGGCACCGTCTTGGGCAGCGCCCCGTCCGAGGGCAGGTAGATGAACGCGGGGACCCGGTTACGGAAGCGGCCCACCGTCTTGTCGTAGGCGGCCCGGTCCTCCAGATGGACCGCGATGCCGATCGCGGCCTCGTTCATGCTCAACTCCCAATTGCCGTTGGAGTTGGAGCCGTTGATGATCTCCGGCAGGTACACGTTACGCAACATGGTGGAGAAGCGGCCGGAGTTGGGCCACGACGTGTACGTGTACTTGATGATCTCGGCGGCCTTGGGCCAGGACGAACCGGCCCACGCGGTCTGGAGCGGCGCGTTGCTGTTGGTGTGGTCGCGGATCGTGTTGGACCAGGCGTCCATCAGCTCGACGGACTTCTTCGCGTAGCGGTCGTCCTGGGTGATGTACCAGGCGAGCGCGGTGGTGTACGCGGCGATCGCGTCCTCACGCTCGTCCGTACAGCCGTTGTTGGGGTTGGAGTACGAGCCGCACTCCACGACCGCGCGGGGCTTGGGCACGCGTGACAGGGAGGCGTACTTGCTCCCCATCATCTGGTCGTACGCGGCCTTCCACGGCTGGGCGCCGGCCTGCACCCTGCCGCGTACGAAGTCGAGTTGGGGGCGGCTGACGCCGACACCGGGGTGGGTGAAGGTCGCGGGAGCGGCGGCCTGTTGGCCCGCCGACCGCTCCACCGCCCGGTCGCCGGCCGAGGCGGGGGCCATGAAGGCCGCGCCGATCAGACCGGCGAGCGCGGCGGACAGACCAAGGACTCTGGGGATGACTCCGGGGCGCATGGGGTGCCTTCCGGTTGGGGGGTGTTCCTCAACTCCCAGTTCACTTACATGAACAACGGGCGGAGTTGTGAACCCTGATTGAGTGAGGAATTTAAGGCCATCACATGGACACGTCAAGGTACGTACCAATGAACTTGGCGGGGACGCCGAAGGGCCCGGCGGACGATGTCGCTGTCCTGTCCCGGGCCCCACGGATATGAAACTTCGGCGCACCTCGGCGCACCTCGGCGCACCTCGGCGCACCTCAGCGCATCAGCACCCCCGCGCCCTCACCCGTCGCCTCGGTCGGCAGCGCGACCAGCCCGAGATCGGCGGTGGCGAGCATCGGATGCGTGGGCAGGACCCGGACGGTGTAGCCGAACGGCCCCGTACGGTCCAGGGCCAGCGGCCCCTCGTACCCCCAACGGCCCGCATCGTCAGGCCCGTCCGCCGGTTTCAGCGGGAAGATCTGCGCGTCGGCGATCGTGTCGTCGGCGCCCACCCGGCCCGCGACGGCCTGCACCTCCACGTCGTCGGGGACGAGTTGGCCGAGGGTGACGCGCACCCGTAGCGCGAGGGTCGAGCCCAGCTCCGCGCTGCCGCCCGCCGTGGTCGCCGAGACGGCCTCCACATGGTCGACGGCCACACCCGGCCAGGCGGCCCTGACCTGGTTCTTCCAGTCGGCCAACTCCCTTGCCGCGGCGGGGTCCAGCGCGCGGTGGGCGTGGGCGGCGGGTGTGTAGAGCCGTTCCACGTACTCGCGCACCATGCGGTCGGCGAGGACCTTCGGGCCGAGCGTGGTCATGGTGCGCCGGACCATCTCGATCCAGCGCCCCGGCAGCGCGCCTGCCCCTTCTCCCGCCCCCGTACGGTCGTAGAAACGGGGCGCGACGCGGTCCTCGATCAGCGCGTAGAGGGCGTTCGCCTCCAGCGCGTCGCGCCGGTCCTCGTCGGCGGAACCGTCCGCCGTCGGGATGGCCCAGCCGAAGTCCGGCTCGAACCATTCGTCCCACCAGCCGTCCAGCACCGACAAGTTGAGACAGCCGTTGAGCGCCGCCTTCATCCCGCTCGTGCCGCACGCCTCCAGCGGGCGAAGGGGGTTGTTCAGCCAGACGTCACAGCCCGGATAGAGCTTCTGCGCCATCGCCATCCCGTAGTCGGGCAGGAAGACGATGCGGTGACGTACGCGCGGATCGTCGGCGAACTTCACCAACTCCTGCACCAGCCGCTTGCCCCCGTCGTCCGCCGGGTGCGCCTTGCCCGCGACGACGATCTGGATCGGCCGCTCGGAATGCAGCAGCAGCTCCGTGAGCCGGTCGCGGTCGCGCAGCATCAGCGTGAGGCGCTTGTACGAGGGGACCCGCCGGGCGAAGCCGATGGTCAGGACGTCGGGGTCGAGGACCCCGTCGATCCAGCCCAATTCGGCGTCGGCCGCGCCCCGTTGGTGCCAGGAGGCACGCAGCCGGTCCCGTACCTCGTACACCAACTGCTCGCGCAGCGCGCGCCGTACGCCCCACAGGCCGGCGTCCGGCACCTCGCTCGCCCCGCCGTCGCCCAGCGCCGCGATCTCGGGGGCGACCCAGGTCGGCGCGTGCACCCCGTTGGTCACCGAGGTGATCGGTACGTCCTGCGGGTCGAAGCCCGGCCACAGACCGGCGAACATCTGCCGGCTGACGGCGCCGTGGAGCGTGGAGACACCGTTGGCGCGCTGGGCGAGCCGCAGGCCCATGGCGGCCATGTTGAACAGGTTGGGGTCGCCACCGGGGAAGGTCTCCCGGCCCAGGCGCAGGACCTGGTCGGTGGCGACGCCGGGCAGTTCGCCGTCGTCACCGAAGTGGCGCGCGACGAGTTCGCGGTCGAACCGGTCGATGCCGGCGGGCACGGGGGTGTGCGTGGTGAACACGGTGCCGCCCCGGACGGCCTCCAGCGCGGTGTCGAACCCGAGCCCCGTGTCGGCGAGTTCACGGATCCGTTCCAGACCCTGGAAGCCGGCGTGGCCCTCGTTCGTGTGGAAGACCTCGGGCTCGGCATGGCCGGAGATCCGGCAGTACGCGCGGACGGCGCGGACGCCGCCGATGCCGAGCAGCATCTCCTGGAGCAGCCGGTGCTCGCTGCCGCCGCCGTACAGACGGTCGGTCACCTCGCGCTCGGTCGGCCCGTTGTCCTCTATGTCCGAGTCGAGCAGCAGCAGCGGCACCCGGCCGACACGCGCCTGCCAGACACACGCGCGCAGCGACCGGCCACCGGGCAGCGTGAGCGCGACACGGCTGGGTCTGCCGTCCGCCTCCCTCAGGAGGCTGAGCGGCAGCTCGTTCGGATCGAGGACGGGATAGTGCTCCTGCTGCCAGCCGTCGCGCGACAGGGACTGCCGGAAGTAGCCGTGCCGGTAGAGCAGCCCGACGCCGATGAGCGGTACGCCGAGGTCGCTGGCGGCCTTGAGATGGTCACCGGCGAGGATGCCGAGGCCGCCGGAGTACTGGGGCAGGGCGGCGGTGACGCCGAACTCGGGCGAGAAGTACGCGACGGCGTCGGGCAGCTCGGCACCCTGGCCACGCTGTTCCTGATACCAGCGGTCGCCGCGCAGATAGTCGTCGAGCCCGGCGGCGACTGCGGCCAGCCGGCCCAGGAACGGCGCGTCGCCCGCCAGCTCGACCAGCCGCGTGGCGGATACGGCCCCGAGCAGCCGCACCGGATCACGCCCGGCGGCGCGCCAGCCGCCGGGGTCGACGGCCTCGAAGAGTTCACGGGTCTCGGGATGCCAGGACCAGCGCAGATTGCGCGCGAGGCCGCTGAGTGGTCGCAGAGGTTCGGGGAGGACGGGGCGCACGGTGAATCGACGGATTGCCTTCACGTGTTCCACCTTCGCAGGGGACGTCCGGACCGACGGACCGCACCACGCTGTGCACCCCGCCATCACCCTGACGGTATCCCCGCGCCCCCTGCCCCAACCACGGCGCACGAGCGCACCGGGCCCGCCCCTCGCGCGACCCCTTGGCGCGCGAGGCGCGCCGGGGGGTCACCCGGACGGGTGGCGGGCGTCGACCCACCGGGTACGCCGTCCTGATGGGCGTGGCTGCCTTCGTCGGGTCGGAAGTCAGGCCGGCTTCTCGCCGAGAGCCGCGCGCAGCCAGTCGAGCGAGCCCTGCCCCCAGCACCTCATCGGCGGGGCGTTGCCCGGACTGGGTGACTGTCCCGGCCGGACCTCATCAGGCGTGCCTGCGGATCGATCTCGTCTACGCGTGTGCTTGAGCGTTCCCGTCTCGTACGGGAAACGTCGTCCCGTAGCCGTCTCAAGCTCACCTTGTGGAGAAGGGTGAACGCAGTCTCGCCGGAGGCGAGGACCGGTGGGCCGCACCACAGCGAGCGCGTCGCGAGCGGCATCCACGGCCTTGGCGGGCCGACCAAGATCGATGAAGCAGAAGGCGGCCGTGCCTGAGATCTCACCGGTCTTGAAGAACCTCAACCCCTGCCGGGGTCCGTCGGGCTGCCGCTCAAACTCCTGACCCTGCCCCTGACCCTGCACCGCGTCTCCGCGAGCGACGCGGGTGTGCAGCAGGGATGAAAGCCGGCCGTCTCGCCGTCCCCGGGTCTCGGCGAGTGCTACCGCAGGCGATGTCCACGGCCTCGCTCCCCTGCCCCAGTACGCACACCTGGTGCGACATGGACGACCTACCTGGGTACGTCGGCGCGGGCCGGACCTGTCGTAGGCCCGTTCCCCGCGCTGCTACCTGCCTCTGGTGCGAGGCCACTGCACGGCATCGGTGTCGTTCGGGCAGGGGGCGTCCGTTGACCGAGCTCGTCCGGGAATGACGCACTGCGCCCTGAGCTGCCGGGGAGCTGCAACACTGACGTTGTGGCCCCTGCTGGTAGCTTCTCCAAAGAGATGGCAAAGCCCCCTGAAAACCGCAGGTCGCGAAGGGTTCTCCCCGCGCAGGCGGGGGTGTTCCGGTGACGCAGGCTGCCGCCCGCGAGCGCGTCGCGTTCTCCCCGCGCAGGCGGGGGTGTTCCGTTCGTACAGCGCCTCTACCTCGCCGGCCAGCAGTTCTCCCCGCGCAGGCGGGGGTGTTCCGTGCCCTGAAGCATGCACTCCAGCTTGTCGGCATCCCGGGCACACACGGCCTCGGCGGACTCTTTCGCCTCATACTCCGCGACCAGTGCCCGCACTGTGTCGACCAGAACCTCGGGCATGCCTTCCG
Source organism: Streptomyces sp. NBC_01506 (assembly GCF_045040295.1). Classification (NCBI taxonomy): domain Bacteria; kingdom Bacillati; phylum Actinomycetota; class Actinomycetes; order Kitasatosporales; family Streptomycetaceae; genus Streptomyces; species Streptomyces sp. NBC_01506. The sequence goes on from NZ_CP109422.1 coordinate 2,663,823, forward strand.
TCTGATCGGCGGCGACCGCCTGCGGATCGATCTCCGCGCCGTACTTCTTCCCGAGATGGTTCACGTCGCCGGTCCGGGTCTCCTGCGTGTCATGCCACACCGCGAGGAACGCTGCCCAGGCAGGGTCGGCACCTTCAAGTTTCGCGATGATGGACGCGATGAGTGAGGTCCGCCATGAGTGCTCGGCAACGCTCTCGGGGGGGTTCACTCCAGCCATCCACCAGCCGGTGCGCCGCGTGTGCTTGAGCGTTCCCGCCTCGTACAGGAAACGCCCCACCGCAGACAGGTCGTCAGCCACCTTGGTTCCTCTCACACCTCAGCCAGGCGGATCACGTACCGGATGCGATCCAGCTCCCGGCGTGTGCGTGCCGAAAGCTCCCGGTCATTGCAACTTGAGCACCATCACGTCGTACAACGGCGAGTCCGGGAACGGCAACTTCTCACCAGCGCGCCCATATCCCCAGGTTTCGTACATCGCCCGGAGGCGCGGACGTTCGCGGCGAACCAGCAGTTGAGACAGACGCTCCTGACGGTGGCTCATCAATTCGTCATGCATCAGCCTGGAAATGCCTCGCTTGCGCCACGTCTGCCGAAGCATGTTCTCGCACAACTTGAACGTGCCCTCATCGTCGCGGGCGGTGAATCCATAGGTGTAGCCAGCTACGTGGTCACCCACTTCAGCTATCGCGCAGGCCCATCCTGGCGCTGACGTATGCAACGCCAAACGCTCCTCGAAGCGTTCGATGGAGAAGAAAGGATCGCTGTCAATTTCGTCGGCGTACACATCGGCATAAACGCCCAAGATGGTGCTGCGGATTTGGGGCAGTTGCTCCAGGGTGTAGTAGCTGATCGTCAGCAGATCTACGGACATGCAGCCATCGCCTCATAACGTGTCGAGAAGTCCGCCGCTCCCGTCGGGGCACGGTCAAGTAGGTCGTTCCGTAGCCGTCTTAAGCCCTCGTTGATCCGGGGGCTGCTCACCTTGTGGAGAAGGGTGAGCGCATTCTCCCCAGAGGCAAGGGCCGCATCGAGTTCGCCAGCCGCTGCCAGGCTTCGGCCAAGCCGGACATGTGCTGCCAGCTCATTGCGCCTCAACGGGGTGGACTGCACCACAGCGAGCGCGTCGCGGGCGGCGTCCACGGCCTTGGCGGGCTGACCAAGATCGATGAAGCAGAGCGCGGCCGTGCCTGAGATCTCACCGGTGTTGAAGAATCTCAGCCACTGCTGGGGTTCTTCGGGCTGTCGCTCAAACTCCTGCTCCGCCCGGAGCATGGAGCGGCCACACCGGCCGCCCTGACCCTGCACCGCGTGTCCGCGAGCGACGCGGGTGTGCAACAGGGATGAAAGCTGGCCGTCTCGCCGTCCCCGGGTCTCAGCGAGTGCCACGCGGGCGATGTCCACGGCCTCGCCCCCGTGTCCCAGTACGCACGCCTGGTGCGACATGGACGACCAGATCCGCGCCTGAAGCCTCTTGTCGCGGGCGAGCAGCGCGTAGCGCAATCCTGTGTCCCACCAATGGCGGGCTGCCTTCTGCTGCCCGTCGTCAAAGGCGAACCATCCGGCGCTTGTGGCGACCTCTCCGAGGGCCTTGTAGAGACCCGTTTGGACACGGTCACCGTAGGTACACCGCCGTGCGGCTTGCTCAACGTGATCGATGTAATGGGCTGCGGCCTTGGAGAGCTCCGCGCCTCCATGAAGGTCATCGAGTCGGTGCAGCCTGGTGGCAACGCTGCGCACGCGCTCAACCTCGGCCATGCCGAGTCGGCCCGCCTCGGGAAGCGTGGGAAGGGCGAGCAGAGTGCCAGTCAAGTTGAGTAGAAACTTGCGTCGGTGCACAGGGGAGTCCTGGGACGGGGGTTGTGCTGTCCCTCGAACGGTAACCCTGGCCGTATCCGTGACGGGAGGCGTGAAGCCTAGTTCCGTGGCTGGTCGACCGAAGATGGCTTCGAGTGGCAGGCGGCTACGCTCTCGCGGCCAGGTGACTTTGCCGCTGGTCCAATGGGCCACCAGGCGGGCGGAGCATCTGCCAGGTGCACCGAAGATCTCTTCGGCGGTGTCACTGACCTCGTCGGCCAATCCCTCCCGGGTGAAGCCGTACTCGCTCATGAGCCGCCGCAGCGCACGGTTGGGTTGGTGCTGATCGGTCATCAAGTCTCCCCGCTATGACCTACGCCACGGTAGCGAGGTGCTGACGCACTGTGCAGAGAAGTTTCCCTCTCATGTGACGTAAACCCATGCCGGACTTACCTTTTCTCTGCCTGATCCAGGCGGCACTGTGTGACGAGACCCATACACACCGTCACATGGAGCCGACCGTGGTCCGAAGTAGCCACCTCATTCCGCTCGACGTCGAAACGATGCGCACAGCATCGGCCCGGTTACTCGGCGGCAGCGGGGCCACCCCTCCCAGCAGCGAGGAAGTCGCTCTGCTCATCCTCCAGTTGCGCGGTCACCTGAACTTGCTGATGCCCGAGTTGGGACAACGGTTCGGCCAGAGCGGCGACCAGAACAATCCCGTCAGATCTTGTACTCGTACCCGATGGTCAGGCGCTGCGGCAGGCACCATTCGCCGTAGACGATCACGCCGTCGGCGTCGCTCCACTCGTGCGCTCCGGCGAGAATCGGATCGCCGGTGGCGATGCCGAGGTGAGCTGCCTCGCGCTGGTCAGCGGCACGGCCATGCATCGCATCACGGCCGTGCGTCACCGTGCGGCCGGTGGCCGTCTCGATCTGGGCAAACAGATTCGCCCCGGCATTGGGCGCGGTGCTGAGGAGATCAGCTACCAACTCCTCGAAGGCGAGAGGGAACCAGTCCACCTCCAGCGCGAGACGTGCCCGGCCGGAGCCGATCACGTACTCCCTCCGGATGACCCGCATGCCCGGATCTTGATCGAAAAGCTCCGCCACATACAGGGGCGGAACAATCGTGGTGGCGGACAGAACACGCTTCGTCTCGCCCTTGGCCAGGATGCTGCCGGTGCGGCGGACGCGCTCCAGCCGGTCAGCCGGCGCGGTGGTGTTGGTGGGCTCGTCGGCCACGAAGGAACCGCGCTGTGTGGTGACGATCCAGCCCTCCGTCCTCAGCCATCCCATAGCGGCGCGCACGGTCGCGGTAGCCGCGCCGTGCTCCTCGGACATGGCCCGAACAGAGGGCAGTTGGTCACCGGGGCGGAGAGCCCCGTCCCGGATGAGCTGCCGGTAGTGCTCGGCAATTCGGACATTCGGCGTGGTCATGCGAGGAGCATCCCACTCTGAACTAGCTCACCGCAAGGACTTGTATTGGACTAGCTCACTCTCTATTCTCGGGCTATCTCACCTACCAGGAGTGAACGAGGAGTACCTATGAGTGACGTCACGGAGGGGCCGAAGCCCGTCACTGAGGCTGAGGTCCGGAACTTGTACGCCGAATTCCTGAAGCACGTGACCGAATGCTCGACGTGCGGCCGGGGTGAAGGGCACTGCGAAGCTGGCGGCGGCATGCGCGACGCCTGGCGAATCGCGCGGCTCGCGGCGGTGCGCCAATGAGTGTCAGTTCGCGGTGGCGCTTCGTCCGGCGGACGTTGCGCGTGCTCGAAGCAGACGACCAACATCGCACGACCTTCCAGGCCAACGTGGCCGCGCCCGTCGTGGCACGAGCGGAGGGGATCACATGATGTGTGTCAAGGGTGAGCACGAGTTCCCCGAAGAGGATGACGTGGGCGCGTACTGCGTCGTGCACGGCGTCACCCTGCTGTTCCGCGGCGACCCGATCCGCTCCGAGGACCTGCCCCAATCGTCGCCGCGGGACGAGGTGGCACTTCACGCGGTCATGGACCACACGGACAACTGCGGCCTGTGCCACACCCGTACAGACGGCGGGTACTGCCAGGTCGCCGCCGCGCTGGTGCGCGCGGAGAGGGAAACCCGACGATGACGACCCTGGGGTCCGGGGCCACACCGCTCGGCCTCAAGCCTCTGTGCTGGGCGCTCAAGCCGAAGACGCAAATCCGCTGCACCCACCTCGACCCGCACCACGCGGGCGACCACACCAACGCCTACGCCGGCGTCAACGGCGCCACTTGGCCCCGCCGTACACACGAGCGGCGAAAACCCCGATGATCCCCGTCCTTGGCCGTGACTCCGACCAAGAAACCCCGGCCAGGGACGGGTCCACGCACCACCCCTCCTGAAGAAGGGAACGGCACATGACCACGACCGTACAGCGCCGGGCGATCGTCCGGGGCGACGAGGACAACACCGACATCGAAGACAGTGACGGCGGCGGCTCCAACCCCGCCGCCGGCTGCGGCGACAACGACAGCCTCACCCACCGCTGACCCACCAGGACGGCCCGCCCCCGCAACACCCGGGGCGGGCCGGTCCGTCGCGAAAGGACGCTCATGGCACAACCCATGACGGGCACCGGGAGAGTCACCGTCCTCCCACTCCTCCATACCTGGCCGGACCGGTACGGCATCCTCGCGTACACCACCCTCGGGGCCTTCGGACAGACCGCTGTCGTGGGCTACGTCCCTGTCGACGGCGTCCCGGACCTGCCCCTCATGGACATCGCCGCACGCCACCACCCGAGGAAGGTCTACGGCTCCGCCGGTGGACCCGGATTCGCCGAAGCGTGCTGGCTGCTGTGCACCGGCTGGAGCGGACGCGTCATCCGCAAACCCGGCAGCCTTGAACTCAACGACGTGCACTGGTCCTTGGAGCGTGACAGCACCACCGACCTCTTCAAGACCACCTACGGACACGACCGCCTCCACACCGGACGCCTCACCCTCACCAACACCGAACTCATGACCCAGGCACGCGACTTGGCCCTCGCCCGCTGACGACGGTCAGGCGGGGCGGTGGGGGAGCACCGCCCCGCCCGTTCAGGAGCGCACGCCCAGCGGGGGCTCGTACGGGGAGCCCGCGTTCACCGAATCCGGGTCGAACGCGCCCGTCGTCGCGTACCGCGACGCGATCTCCGCCAGTTCGGACGGCGGGATCACGTCCGCGATGTCGGTGAAGCCCTCGGGGGCGCGCGCGTGGGCCAGGTTGATCACGACCTCCGGGCCCTGCCGGCGGTTGGCGTGTTGCAGCTCCGTCATGGCCGGGCGGCGCTGCGTCTCGTACGCCGTCAGGGCCTCGGAGCGGTCGGGGTGCGTCGCCATCGCGTGCGCCAGCGCACGCGCGTCGACGATCGACTGCGTCGCACCGTTCGAGCCGATCGGGTACATCGCGTGGGCCGCGTCGCCGATCAGGGTCGTACGGCCGTGGGTCCAGCGCGCCAGCGGTTCGCGGTCCACCATCGGGTACTCGAAGGCGCGGTCGGCGGCGGCCAGGATCTCGGGGACGCTGATGCCGTCGAACTCCCAGCCCGCGTAGTGGTGCGCGAACTTCGCGACCGGCACCGGCCGGTTCCAGTCGCCGCGCCCGGCGGCGGCGATCTCCGTCGCGGGCATCGCCAGCGCCCAGTTGACCAGGACGTGCCGGTCCCGGCCGACGGAGCCGGGGTGCGTCATCGGGTAGACCACGGCCTTCTGCCGGTCGTCGCCCGCGATGAACATGAACGTGCCCGCGCGGTGCGCCGGGACGCGCGAGACGCCGCGCCACACGAGCATGCCGTTCCACGGCGGCTCGCCCTCGTCGGGGTTCAGCGCGGCGCGGACCGCCGAGCGGATGCCGTCGGCGCCGATCAGTACGTCGGGCTCCAGGGAGGCCCCGCTCCCGCGGCTCCCGCCCCGCACGTCGCGGTGCGCGAGCAGGACGCGCGCGCGGCCGTCCGCCGAGGTCTCCACGCCGCCCACCCGCACCCCGGCGACCACCGCGTCACTGCCGAGCCTTTCGCGTACCGCGTCGGCGAGGACCCGTTGCAGGTCGCCGCGGTGGATGGACAGTTGGGGCCACAGATAGCCGGCCGCCAGGCCGCGCGGCTCGCGGGAGATGAGCCCGCCGGCGCGGTGGTAGTAGCGCAGTTCCGCGGTGCGTACGGAGCACTCGTCCAGTCGGCCGAGCAGCCCGAGCGCGTCGAGTTCGCGTACGGCGTTGGGCATGATGTTCAGCCCGGCGCCGAGAGGCTGGATCTCCCGGACCGCCTCCACGACGGTGATCCGGTCGAAACCGGCGGCGTGCAGGGACAGGGCCGCGGTGAGACCGGCGATGCCGCCGCCCGCGATCATGATGTGGGTCATGGGGTCAATCTCCTCTCGCAGAGCGGTGGGGTGGCGGGCACGGGCGCGGGCGCGGATTTGGGCCCCGACGCGGACGCGGTCATCGGCGCGTGCATGCGCACATTCGCGTGCCGCACCAGCGTCTCGTTGTCCCGCGTCAGATCCAGCACCGACCGCAGCAGCGCGATCGGCGCGCCCCCGCTGCCCGCGTCGTACAGCCGCAGTTCGTCGCTGTACGCCTTGCGCGCGATGCCGATATGTCTCGCGCGGAACGTCTTGAGGATCCGCAGCACCCGCGCCAGCGCCTGCGCCGACGCCTCCAGCACGGGTGGCAGCCGCGGCGTCGACTCCCAACTGATCGCGGCGGACAGCTTGCTGACGGCGGACGTCGAGCCCCGGTGCGCCGCGTGGAAGGCCCGCCACGACGGCAGGCTGTAGCGCACGGACTCGTCGAGGAACGCGTCGTATTCCGGACTGCTCCGGTCGCTCTGCCACAGCGTCAGATCGACCAGCCACAGCGGTACCTGCGCCGCCGCCGGGCCCAGATAGTCGTGGCCGTCGACGTCGACCTCCTCGAAGTACGGGCGCAGCCCGCGCGCGAAGAAGTCCGGCGTGACCTGCGCGACGGTGAAGTCGATGGAGTCGACCATGGCCTGCACGTGCTCGCCCGTACGGTCGAGCGCGTCGGCGAAGCGGGGGTCGTACGGCTCCAGACCCGCCACCTCCGCGCAGGTGTCGAGCGAGGCGACGAGCGCGGGGAAGACCATGCGTACGGCGTCCTGGAGGTGCCCCTCCATCCGCTCGCCGGTGTACATGCGCTGGCGGTCGCCGAGCGGATTCCACGTCGTGTAGTGGTGCACGGTGTCGCGCGGCACCATGTCGGTGCGCCGGCCCAACTCCTGGAGCGCGGGCAGGACTTCGGGGACGGCGGCGAGCGGTTCCACACCGTGCCGTTTGATCGAGCCGAGGAGCAGACCGAGGTCGCGTACGGCGGCGAGCGCGTCGACCACGCCCAGCGAGGCGGTGCGGTCGGGATCGGGGACGAGCGTGCGCAGGGCGACGCTGAGCGCGGGGACGTCGGCGTCCCGGTTCATCGCGGGTACGGCGGCGAGTATCGCGTCGGCGCCCAGTGGATCGGCTGCGCGTATGCCGGCTATGCGGTAGCGCGGTTCACAGCGCGCCTCGATCGCGGGCGCGACAAGGTCGTACAACGTCATGGAAGTGCCCCCCTCGGGCGTGGGTCGGGTGGGTGGTGGGACACGGGACGGGCGGTGTCCCGCCGTCGCGGCCACTGTCGCGCTCGATCACGCGCCCCGACCGGCCGGCGGCCCCTTCGCCCCGTCGCGGCTTCCCCCCTGGCCCTGTCCGGACCTGGACCGTCGACCGGGCCCCGCCCCGCCTGCGCACTCGCTCCTCCTCCTGGTCTACTCCGGGGCGCCGCCGACCCGGTCCTGGTGCGGGGGCGCGGACACAGGCGCGGGGAGCCGTAGCCGGAAGGAGAGCAGCGCGGCGCAGGCGGCGAAGACGGCGCCGACGACGAGGGCGGCCTTGAAGCCGGCGGTCTCGTCGGCGGAGCCGGTCGCGCCGAGCGCGTCGGTACGGGCGGTGGCGACGGCGACGAGGACGGCGAGGCCGAGTACGGAGCCGAACTGCTGGCTGGTGTTGATGAGTCCGGAGGCGAGCCCGGTCTCGCCCGGCGCCGCGTCGGCGGTCGCGGCCACGTTGGTGGTGACCATGACGAGCGGCAGCGCGGCGCCCAGCACGAGGCTGGGCGCGAGGACGGTGGAGAAGAAGGTGCCCTCGGCGGCGAGCGCGAGCGCCAGCCAGAGCATGCCGACGAACAGCAGGGTGAAGCCGAGTGTCATCGTGGCGCGCAGTCCGAGCCGGTGGATGAGGCGGCCGGTCTGCGGGGCGGTGGCGACGACGACGAGGGACAGCGGCAGCAGGCCGAGTCCGCCGATGAGGGGGGTCTGGTCCAGGACGCTCTGGAGATAGAGGCTGACCAGGAAGAACATCGGGAAAAGCGCCATCTGGGCCAGTGCGCTCAGGCAGTTGGCGAGCCGCAGGGCACGGCGGCGCAGGACGGCGGGCGGCACGAGCGGGTGGGCGATTCGTTTCTCCAAGGCGGCGAACGCCGCCAGGAGTACGAGCCCGGCGGCGAACACGCCGAGGGTCCGCGCGCTGGTCCAGCCCGCCTCGCCGGCGCCGACGAGGCCGTACGCCACGAGCCCCAGGCCCGCGGTCGCGGTGAGCGCGCCGCCGATGTCGAAGCCGCGTTCGGCGCTGCGGGTGTTGCCGTCGAGGAGCCGCAGGGCGAGGGCGGCGAGGACGAGCGCGCCGAGGACGTTCAGCCAGAAGGTGGAGCGCCAGCCGAGGAGATCGGTGAGTACGCCTCCGAGTACGGTGCCCAGGACGCCGCCGAGTCCGCCCATCGCGGCGAAGGCGCCGAGAGCCTTGTGGCGGTCGGGGCCGTCGGGGAACAGGTTCAGCAGCAGCGCGAACGCGGCGGCGGCGGCGAGCGCGGCACCGACGCCCTGGACGGCGCGCGCCCCGACAAGCACCTCCACCGAACCGGCGGCCCCGCCGACCGCGGAGGCGGCGCCGAGCACCCCGAGCCCGCCGAGGAACACCCGCCGGTGGCCGAGCAGATCGGCGGCCCGGCCGCCGAGGAGCAGCAGCCCGCCGAAGGTGATCAGGAACGCGTTGGCGACCCAGGACAGACCGGCGGAGCCGGATCCGAGGTCCTTGCCGACGGACGGCAGGGCGACGTTGATGATCGCGGTGTCCATGATGAGCAGCAACTGCGTGGAGGCGAGCAGCGCGAGGCCGGCCTTGGCTCCGCGCCCGGCCGGTCGCGGGCGGGGTCGCGGTCCCGGTCGCTGATCGGATCCCGGCGCCACGGGGCCGGGGGCGCGAAACCCCGGGACGCCGGGAGACTGTGTGCCGGCCCCGTCGCCGGAACGGGCACGGCCGGGTGCCGACTCCTCCGCGCCGAGTGCCGAGGCGCCGGCGGCGGACTCGACCCCGTCCGCCCGCCCGTTCCCGCGTGTGCCGGTCATCTTGAATCCGGCCCCTCGGGCTCACCGCCGAGCGCGTAGCCGTCGATACACGCGCGGGCCAGTCGCTCGCAGGACTCCGTGTCGCCCTCCCATGCCTGCTGCGTCAGATAGACGTGCGGCGCACCGTGGTAGAAGCGTTCGTACTGCTCGTGGCGGGAGGCGAACTCCGAACCGAGCGCGTCCCAGGCCAGTTTCAGCAGTTTGATCCGGCCCTCGGACGAATGACCGGGCGCCCCCATGTACCGCCGTACCAGCGGCCCCAGCTCCGGATGGAGCAAGTCCTCGCCCGACGCGGGCAGTTGGATCACCCCGCCGCCCGCGAGGAGTTTGATCTCCTGTACGGCCTGCGGATACAGCTCGCCCGCCATGATGCGCTGCGCGAAGGAGATGTCCTTGCCGGGCATCACTCCGCCGCGCCCGCCGTCGACCTCTTCGTAACTCGCCTCGGCGGCCAGCACGAACGCCTTCGCCTGGGCAACCTTGCCCAGCAGCTTGCCGATGGCCTGGGTGACGGGGGGCAGTTCGTACGTCCCGTTGGACTTCGTCAGCAGGATCGCTATCCCGGCGAGGAATTCGAGCTTGGTCCAGAAGCGCGTCGCGGCCTGGTGCACGAAGTTCACGTACGCCGGTGTGCGCCACCACATCCCGAAGCTCGCGTCGACGTTCCGGTAGGTGAGGACGTGCTCCCACGGGACGAAGACGTCGTCGCAGACGAGCAGCGCGTCGTTCTCGTCGAACCGCGACGACAGCGGGTTGTCGAAGACGCTGCGCGCCCGGCCCTCGTACGAGACGCGGGAGATGAAGCTGAGCCCCGGTGTGTCGACGGGTATCGAGAAGCAGACGGCGCGCTCCACGTCGCGCGGCGCGAGCGGTTCGATCGTCCCGACGATGACCTCGTTGCCGAAGACCGCCGCCGTGCCGATCATCTTGGCGCCCCGTACGACGATCCCGCCGTCCTTCTCGGCGACCACCCGCACCACCGGATCGTCGTCCGCCGTGCCCCCGCGCGCGTCGAACGGGGTCCTGGCGCCCTGCGGGTTGGTGATCGTGAAGGTCGGGTACAGGTCGCCGTCGGCGAGCCGCCGGTGGTACGCGAGCGCGTTCGCCGCGCCGTCGAAGTTGTCGGTGGTGAAGACACCCGGCAGCGCGGCGAATCCGGCCGCGCCGCCCGCCATGTAGTCCGGCGTACGCCCCAGGAAGCCGAAGCTCGCCTCGGCCCACACCTTGTACGCACGCCGGCGCGCGACCAGATCCTCGTAGCCGCGCGGCACGGCGTACGCCCGGTGCACGCCGTCACGCGTCAGCACCGGTGTGTGCGCGGAGTCGTGCGCCAGGTCGTAGAGCCGGGCGATGGACCCCGCCGTGTTACGGAACGCCGGATGCCGCGTGATGTCCTCGACCCGCTCGCCGTCCAGCCATACCGAACGGCCGTCGCGCAACGACTCCAGATACTCCTGACCCGATCTGGTCAAAACTTCTCCTCATACGGATCAAACGAACCCAACGAACCGAACGGATCGAAACGGATCGAAACGAATCGAACGCGATTGAAACGAATCCTGCGACACCTGCGACTCGCCCGGCACATCGAGCACATGCGGAACGGCCCTCCCACTGACTGAGAGCCTTCCCTGGCGCAAGCGCCGTGAGCAATGAACGACCGTCCAGCGGTCCTTAATAACCGGCCAGACCGCGACCTCGGCGCGCCCTACGCGGCGGGCACCTGACCGCTGCGGTACTCGCCGGGCGTCCTGTCGTACCACTTGCGAAACGCAAGATGAAAACCGACCGCGCTGCGGTAACCGACCCGCTGCGGCACCGCCGACTGCGGCAGCGACGTCTCCCCCAACAGCCGCGCCGCCTCCTGCATCCGACGCCCCGTCAGATGCCGGGCCGGGGCCTCGCCCACGAGTTCGCGAAAGGCGGCGGTGAAGGCCGATCGGGACATGCCGACCTCCCGCGCCAGGGACTCGATCGTCCACGGCTCGGCGAACCGCGTCGCGATGATCACCATCGCCCTGCTGATGCCCGGATGGCTCAGGACCGGCAGCGAGGCCGGATTGTCCGCGATCTCCCGCAGCAGCGGTCGCAGCGCCAGGACCAGCGCCATCTCGAAGGCGCGCAGGGTGATGAGGCGGTCGCCGGGGCCCACGGGGCGCTGCGTCGAGGCGAGCAGCCGCAGTGTGTCGCGCAGCAGCGGTTCGTTGTCCACCTGGGTGCGGTCGAGGACCAGCGCCCACGGCAGCGCCGTGTACAGGCCGGTGGCGGCGCTCGCGTCGTAGTGCAGTCCGGCGCAGAGCAGCCGGCTCTCCGGCCCGCCGCCCTCTATTCTCAGCTCGCCCGAGGTGCCGGGCTGCCGCTCGGGCAGTACGGCCGCGAGCCGCAGCCCGCCGCCCCGGTCCGGCCGGTCGGAGATGCGGTGCGCGGTGCCGGTGGGGAAGACCGCGAGATCGCCTTCGCGAAGCTCCACCGGCGTCTGGCCCTCACCGCTGATCCAGCAGCAGCCCTCGACGATGTAGTGGAGGATCGCGCAGCTCTGCTCGGCGTCGCCCTCGATGGCCCACGGCGCGCTGACGTGCCAACGACTGTCGAAGACCCCCGTGAGCCTCAGCGGCTTCAGCAGCTCGCTCAGGAGATCGTCACTCTCGGTCTTGATGGGCTCCATCGGTTCCATGGACGATCCTTCAACCCCCGCCCCGGTTTGTTAATTGATCGGCCGAAGCCGACGCCGCCAGCCTTGTGAAAGAGCCGTCATAGACAGCAGACACACCCTATCGAAGGGCCTTCAGACACATGTCCGATCAGATTCCGATGCGCGTCGCCGTCGTGGGGGCGACCGGGTTCCAGGGCGGTGCCGTGGCCCGTCTGCTGGCCGAGCGCGGACAGCGGGTCCGTACGCTCACCCGCACCGCCGAGGCGGACCGGCCGCCGCTCCCCGGCACCTCGTTCGTGGCTGGTGACCTGGCCGATCCCGCCGATGTGGGGCGGCTGATGGAGGGCGCGACGCACGCCTGCGTGGTGATGCCGCTGGTGTACGGGACGGAGCAGGTGCGGCGCTACGCCCGTAATGTCGCCACGGCGGCGCGCGAGGCCGGAATCCAGCGCCTCGTCTACAACGCCAACACGCGTATCCCGGCGGAGTCGACGAATGTCGCCGCCTTCGAGACGCGCCGGATCGCCGAGGAGGAACTGCGGGCGAGCGGTGTGCCGTTGGTGGTGCTGAGGCCGCCGGTCTATCTGGACAACCTGTTCAGCCCGTGGAACGGTCCGGCGCTCGTCACCGAGGGCGTGCTGGCCTACCCGCTGCCCGGCGACACCCCCGCCGCCTGGATCTCGCACCGCGATCTCGCGGAGGCGGTCTTCGCGGCGCTCACCGCGGACGGTGTGGTGGGCGAGACCTTCGACATCGGCGGGAGCGAGTCGCTGACCGGCGACGAGCTGGCCTCGGCGTTCACCACCGGGCTCGGCCGTGAGGTGCGGTATCTGCCGCTGCCGCCGTCGGTGTTCGAGCAGGCGCTGTCCCAGGTCGCCGGGGCCGACGCGGCGGCCGGGGTCGCGGGCATCTACCACTACATGGCGACGGGCACCGACCCGCTGCTGATGGCGGGCGACAACTGCCGGGCGGCGGACGCGCTCGCCGTGAAACCGGCGCCGGTGGACGAGTGGGTGACGCGCCAGCCGTGGCAGGTCTGGTCGGCGGAGACGAGCTGACTCCCCCACCGGCGGAACCCGACCCCGCCCCGTTCTCGCGGAAGCCGCCCCGGCGGCCCGCGAGGGCGGGGCGTTCACGTGTCCGGATCCGGCCGGTCGCGGCCACGCCCCGAGAGTTGCCCAGGTCTTAACGGGGCGGCGGATTGTGGACCCGAGCATCGTGGGAAGGCTCATCCGGTACGTACGGCAAGCACGCTCGTTTCACCCGATTCCACCGCTATTGGAGTGAACGCGGACAGGAGCGGCCATGCGCGCAGCCCGCCAGTCACCGACAGAGCAGCTACAAATAACATCAAAGAGTAAATACCCCCAAAAGCCCCTCGAATCGTTCGGCCCGCCCTGCCTGCCACGCCCGCTCAGCCCTCAGGTGATCTCATGATCGGTCGCATTCCCGTCCTGGACGTACGCCCCCTCGTCAACTGCGGCAAACGCCCCGCCAAGGCGGTGAGCGGCGAGACGTTCCAGGTCACCGCGACCGTCTTCCGCGAGGGCCACGACGCGGTCGGTGCCAACGTCGTCCTGCGCGGCCCGGACGGCCGGCCCGGCCCCTGGACCCCCATGCGTGAGCTGGCCCCCGGCACCGACCGCTGGGGCGCCGACGTCACACCGACGTCCGAAGGCCACTGGACCTACAAGGTGGAGGCGTGGAGCGATCCGCTCGCCACCTGGCGCCACACCGCCCAGATCAAGATCCCCGCCGGGATCGACACGGCGCTGGTCCTGGCCGAGGGCGCCGCGCTCTACGAGCGGGCGGCGGCCGGCGTCCCCAAACGCGACGGCCGCGAGGCGGTCCTGGCCGCCGTCGACGCCCTGCGCGACCAGCGCCGCCCGGCCGCCGCCCGGCTCGCCGCCGCCCTCACCCCGGAGGCCGACGACGCCCTGGCGCGCCACCCGCTGCGCGAGCTCGTCTCGTCGGCCAAGCCGGTCAAGCTGCTGGTGGAGCGCGAGAGGGCGCTGTACGGCTCCTGGTACGAGCTGTTCCCGCGCTCCGAGGGGGCCGTCGTCGCCGAAGGAAAGCCACCGGTCAGCGGCACGTTCAGGACGGCCGCCGAGCGGCTGCCCGCCGTCGCCGCGATGGGCTTCGACGTCGTCTATCTGCCGCCGGTCCACCCCATCGGCACGGCGCACCGCAAGGGCCCGGACAACACGCTCTCCGCCGGCCCGCACGACGTCGGCGTCCCGTGGGCCATCGGCTCGGCGGACGGCGGCCACGACGCGATCCACCCCGACCTCGGCACGATCGAGGACTTCGACGCCTTCGTGGCGAAGGCCGCCTCGCTGCGCATGGAGATCGCGCTGGACTTCGCCCTCCAGTGCTCCCCCGACCACCCCTGGGTCAAGGAACACCCGCAGTGGTTCCACCACCGCGCGGACGGCACGATCGCGTACGCCGAGAATCCGCCCAAGAAGTACCAGGACATCTACCCGATCGCCTTCGACCGCGACATGGACGGCCTGGTCGCGGAGACGCTGCGGGTGCTGCGGTACTGGATGGACCACGGCGTGCGGATCTTCCGCGTCGACAATCCGCACACCAAGCCGGTGGTGTTCTGGGAGCGGGTGATCGCCGACATCAACGCGAGCGACCCCGATGTGATCTTCCTGGCCGAGGCGTTCACCCGGCCGGCGATGATGCACACGCTGGGCGCGATCGGCTTCCAGCAGTCGTACACGTACTTCACCTGGCGTACCACCAAGCAGGAACTGACGGACTACCTCACCGAGCTGTCGGGCGAGGCCGCCTCGTACATGCGCCCGAATTTCTTCGTCAATACGCCCGACATCCTGCACGCCTATCTTCAGAACGGCGGCCGTCCGGCATTCGAGGTACGCGCGGTACTCGCCGCGACGATGGTGCCGTCCTGGGGCGTCTACGCAGGGTATGAACTCATGGAGAACGCCCCGGTGAAAGCCGGGAGCGAGGAGTACCTGCATTCGGAGAAGTACGAGCTGCGCCCCCGCAACTGGGAATCGGCGGAGCGAGAGGGACGCACCATCGCCCCGCTCATCACCGCGCTCAACCGGATCAGACGCCGGCACCCCGCGCTGCGGCAGTTGCGCGACATCCACTTCCACCACACCGACAACGACGCGGTCATCGCATACAGCAAGCGGTCGGGCACAGACACGGGCACGGGATCGGGATCGGGCACGGACGCGGGATCGGGTTCCGGCCCGGATGTCGTGCTGATCGTCGTGAACCTCGACCCTCACCACACCCAGGAGGCAACGGTCTCGTTGGACATGCCGCGGCTCGGCCTCGACTGGCACGAGACCGCCCCGGTGCGCGACGAGCTCACCGGAGAGATCTACCACTGGGGCAGGGCCAACTACGTGCGCCTGGAGCCGGGTGTCACACCCGCGCACATCGTCGTTCTGCGACCGTCCCCGCCGATCGGAGGGTCACCCACAACATGATCATCAATGAGCCCGTCCACGACACGTTCGAGGACACTCCCGCGAAGGACCGTGACCCCGACTGGTTCAAACGAGCCGTCTTCTACGAAGTCCTGGTGCGCTCGTTCCAGGACAGCAACGGCGACGGCGTCGGAGATCTGAAAGGCATCACCGCCAAACTGGACTATCTCCAGTGGCTCGGTGTCGACTGTCTCTGGCTGCCGCCGTTCTTCAAGTCCCCACTGAGAGACGGCGGTTACGACGTCTCCGACTACACCGCCGTACTCCCCGAGTTCGGCGACCTCGCCGACTTCGTGGAGTTCGTCGACGCCGCCCACCAACGCGGCATGCGCGTGATCATCGACTTCGTCATGAATCACACCAGCGACCAGCACGACTGGTTCCAGGAGTCCCGCAAGGACCCCGACGGGCCGTACGGCGACTACTACGTCTGGGCCGACGACGACAAGCAGTTCCCGGAAGCGCGGATCATCTTCGTCGACACCGAGACGTCCAACTGGACCTTCGACCCGGTCCGCAAGCAGTACTACTGGCACCGCTTCTTCTCCCACCAGCCGGACCTCAACTACGAGAACCCGGCCGTGCGCGAGGAGATCATCTCGGCGCTGCGCTTCTGGCTGGACCTGGGCATCGACGGCTTCCGTCTCGACGCCGTGCCGTACCTCTACCAGGAGGAGGGCACCGACTGCGAGAATCTCCCCGCCACCCACGCGCTGCTGCGCGAGGTCCGCGAGATCTGCGACACGCACTATCCGGACACGGTGCTGCTCGCCGAGGCCAACCAGTGGCCGGAGGACGTGGTCGACTACTTCGGCGACTACGCCAAGGGCGGCGACGAGTGCCACATGGCGTTCCACTTCCCGGTGATGCCGCGCATCTTCATGGCCGTACGGCGCGAGTCGCGCTATCCCGTCTCGGAGATCCTGTCCAAGACCCCGGCGATCCCGACCGGCTGCCAGTGGGGCATCTTCCTGCGCAACCACGACGAGCTGACGCTCGAGATGGTCACGGACGAAGAGCGCGACTACATGTACGCGGAGTACGCCAAGGATCCGCGGATGCGCGCCAACATCGGCATCCGGCGCCGCCTCGCCTCGCTGCTGGACAACGACCGCAACCAGATCGAGCTGTTCACCGCTCTGCTGCTGTCGCTGCCCGGCTCCCCGATCCTCTACTACGGGGACGAGATCGGGATGGGCGACAACATCTGGCTCGGCGACCGCGACGCCGTACGGACCCCGATGCAGTGGACGCCGGACCGCAA
The DNA here is from genome assembly GCF_045040295.1 of Streptomyces sp. NBC_01506. Taxonomy (NCBI): domain Bacteria; kingdom Bacillati; phylum Actinomycetota; class Actinomycetes; order Kitasatosporales; family Streptomycetaceae; genus Streptomyces; species Streptomyces sp. NBC_01506. Next base: position 2,680,421 of record NZ_CP109422.1, read on the forward strand.
CGCGGGCTTCTCCTCCTGCGACCCCGGGCGGCTCTACCTCCCGACGATCATGGACCCGGTCTACGGCTACCAGGTGACGAACGTCGAGGCCGCGATGGCGTCGCCGTCGTCGCTGCTGCACTGGACGCGCCGGATGATCGAGATCCGTAAGTCGAACCCGGCCTTCGGGCTCGGCTCGTACACGGAACTGCCGTCGACCAACCCGGCGGTGCTCGCGTTCCTGCGCGAGGCGCCCTCGCAGGACGGCAACGGCGACGACCTGGTGCTGTGCGTGCACAACTTCTCGCGCTTCGCGCAGCCCACCGAGCTGGATCTGCGCGCGTTCAGCGGGCGCCATCCGGTGGAACTGATCGGCGGGGTGCGCTTCCCGGCGATCGGCGACTGGCCCTATCTGCTGACGCTGGCGGGCCACGGCTTCTACTGGTTCCGGCTCAGGCAGGACCCCGCGCCCGGCTGACGGCCAGGCGTTCGAGGGCCGGTGGAAATCGACCGGCCAGAACGCGAGTGCGAGGCGGTCGGTTACCACCGCCTCGCACGGGGCACCATCCCCGACATCGAGTCCGTCGTTACGAACCGATTCACGGTCCGGGCGGACTCCCCGCGCCGGGCGGGCTTTCGGTCCGTACGGACCATCCTCACCCGACACGTCCCGCACAGCCGGACTCCGTTGCCGCAATCCGGGACACTCTGCGCATCCTGTGGTGTGCCCGGGGAAAGGACGCGATGCCATGTCGAAGGCTGCATCCACCCGGAGCTCACCAAGCCCCGGTGGGGCGCTCCCGCCCGCCGGAGCCGGGAGACTGGTCGAATCGCTCGCGCCGCTGCTGCACGAGTGGCTGCCGCGACAGCGCTGGTTCGCGGGCAAGGGCCGGCCGATCACGGGCTTCTCGGCGGTGGCCGCCACCGAACTGCTGCCGCCCGGCGCTCCGGGCGCTCCCGGCGCCGATCCCGGCCTGCTGCATCTGCTGGTACGCGTCGAACAGCGCTCCACCCCCGACCTGGACGCGCCACCGGTCCCCGTCGCCCCCACCGACGACTGCTACCAGTTGCTGCTGGGCGTACGGTCCGCCCTGCCGCCGGGCCTCGCCGCCGCCCGCGTCGGCGTCGTCGGCACGGGGCCGCTGGCCGGCCGGACCGTCTACGAGGCGCTGCACGATCCGCACCTGACCGATCTGCTGCTGGAGCATCTGCGCTCCCCCGGCGCCCTGGGGCCGCTGCGCTTCGACCGGGCCGTCGAGATCCCGGCCGGGCTCGTGCCTCGGCTGCTCGGCGCGGAGCAGTCGAACTCCTCGCTCGTCTACGGCGAGGAGTACATCCTCAAGATCCTGCGCCGGGTCTTCCCCGGCGCCAACCCCGATCTGGAGCTGCCGCTCGCCCTCGCCCGACAGGGCTGCCGGCGGGTGCCGTCGCCGGTCGCCTGGTTCGAGGCCGTGGGCGCGGACATGGGCGGCGGGGCCGGCCGGGAACCCCTGACGCTCGGGGTGCTCCAGCCGTTCCTCCAGGACTCCGAGGACGGCTGGCAGCTCGCCCTGCGCGCGCTGGCCGACGGCCGTGGCTTCACCGACGAGGCGCGTGCGCTGGGACGGGCCACCGCCGAGGTGCACCTCGCGCTCGCCGCCGCGCTGCCGACCGTGTCGCTCGGGCCGCGCCAGACGGCTCAGTTGGCCGGGGCCATGTCCGGGCGCCTGGACGCCACCGCGCAGGCGGTGCCCGCGCTGCTGCCGTACGTCGCGGGGCTGCGTACCGCCTTCGACGCGCTGGCGCGGTCCGGCAGCGGGCGGGATCTCGATACGCGGGCGCAGCGTGTGCACGGCGATCTGCATCTCGGCCAGACGCTGCGGACACCGGACGGCGAGTGGTCCCTGATCGACTTCGAGGGCGAACCGGCCCGGCCCCTCACCGAACGCCGCCGCCCGCAGCCCGCGGTGCGCGACGTGGCGGGCATGCTCCGCTCCTTCGACTACGCCGCGCGCTCCCACCTTCCCTGGAACCCCGACTGGGCGGAGCGCTCCCGCTCCGCGTACTGCGACGGCTACGCCGAGGCGACGGGCACCGACCCGCGTGAGGACGCGGCGCTGCTGCGGGCCTACGAGACGGACAAGGCGGTGTACGAGGTGCTGTACGAGGCCCGCAACCGCCCCGACTGGCTGCCCGTCCCGATGGCGGCGATCCACCGGCTGGCCGGCCACCGCCCCTGACACCGATCACGCGGCGCCGATCGCGCGAGACGAACCGCCGCCACCGTTGACCGGTGGGCCGCCCCTCGGCCCACCGGCCCCCAGACCCCCGTCACCCGCACCGAGGAGGCAGCCCCCGTGACCGCCCGCCCGCCGTCCGAGAACCCGTCAGAGCCGCAGCCCCAAGCCCAGCCCGAGTCCCGGCCGCAGCCCCAGCTCCCCGCCGACGGCGTACCGGCCCCCGCCGGTGAACGCCGTAAGCGCGAGAAGGGGGGCAAGCCGACCGGCAAGGCGACCGGCAAGTCCGCGAAGGCGCCGAAGCCCGCGAAGCCGCCGAAGGCCGCTGCGACGGTGCCGGAGACGGCCGCCGCCGGTACGCCCTCGAAGCCGCGCCAGCCGCGCCAGTCGCGCCAGTCGCGCCAGGAGACCGGTGGCCATGTCGTACGGCCGGCGCCGCCGCTCGCGGAGTCCGACCGGCACCGGCTGCTCGGCGGCGCGCACCACGATCCGCACGCCGTGCTCGGCGCCCGCACCGGCAAGGGCGGCGTCGTGCTGCGGGTGCTGCGCCCGTACGCGAAGGGCGTGACCGTCGTCGCGAAGGGGCTGCGGGCCCAACTGCACGACGACGGCGAGGGGTTGTTCTCCGGTGTCCTGCCGTGGCGCGAGGTCCCCGAGTACTCCCTGCTGGTGCGTTACGGGCCCACGGCCGAGGAGGGCGGCAGCACCGCCGAAGAGACGGACGAGCTTCAGGTGCAGGACCCGTACCGCTTCCTGCCGACCCTCGGCGACCTCGATCTGCATCTCATCGGCGAGGGCCGGCACGAGGAGCTGTGGAAGGTGCTCGGCGCGCACCCGATGGTCCACCAGGGCGTCACGGGCACCCGCTTCACCGTCTGGGCGCCGAACGCGCGGGGCGTGCGGATCGCCGGTGACTTCAACTTCTGGGACGGCACGGTCTATCCGATGCGCTCGCTCGGCTCGACCGGTGTGTGGGAGCTGTTCGTGCCCGGCGTCGGCGAGGGGGCGCTCTACAAGTTCGACATCACCCGGCCCGACGGGACGCACACGCTGCGCGCCGACCCGATGGCGCGGCGCACCGAGGTGCCGCCGTCGACGGCGTCGATCGTCACCCAGTCGCACCACGTCTGGCACGACGAACAGTGGCTGGCGCACCGCGCCGACCTGCCGGTGCACGAGGCGCCGATGTCCGTGTACGAGGTCCATCTCGGCTCCTGGCGACCGGGCCTGACGTACCGTCAACTCGCGCTCCAACTCCCGTCGTACGTCAAGGATCTGGGCTTCACCCATGTCGAGCTGATGCCGGTCGCCGAGCATCCCTTCGGCGGCTCCTGGGGCTACCAGGTCACCGGCTTCTACGCCCCCACCTCCCGCATGGGCACGCCCGACGACTTCCGCTTCCTGGTGGACACGCTGCACCGGGCGGGCATCGGCGTCATCGTGGACTGGGTGCCGGCGCACTTCCCGAAGGACGAGTGGGCGCTCGCCCAGTTCGACGGCAGGCCGCTGTACGAGCACTCGGACCCGTCACGCGCCGAGCATCCCGACTGGGGCACGCTGGAGTTCGACTTCGGCCGCACCGAGGTGCGCAACTTCCTTGTCGCCAACGCCGTTTACTGGTGCGAGGAGTTCCATATCGACGGTCTGCGGGTCGACGCGGTCGCGTCCATGCTCTACCTGGACTACTCCCGCGAGGCCGGCGAGTGGACGCCGAACGAACACGGGGGCCGGGAGAATCTGGACGCCGTCGCCTTCCTCCAGGAGATGAACGCGACCGTCTACCGCCGCTGCCCCGGTGTCGTCACGATCGCCGAGGAGTCCACGGCCTGGGACGGCGTCACCCGCGCCACGCACCACATCGGCCCCGGCGGCTTCGGCGGTCTGGGCTTCGGTCTGAAGTGGAACATGGGCTGGATGCACGACTCCCTGGACTACGTCTCCAAGGAGCCGGTGCACCGCAAGTACCACCACAGCGAGATGACGTTCTCGATGGTGTACGCGTACAGCGAGAACTACGTCCTGCCGATCTCGCACGACGAAGTCGTCCACGGCAAGCGGTCGTTGGTCTCCAAGATGCCCGGTGACTGGTGGCAGCAGCGGGCCAACCACCGGGCGTACCTCGGCTACATGTGGGCGCATCCGGGCAAGCAACTGCTGTTCATGGGGCAGGAGTTCGCCCAGGGCGCGGAGTGGTCGGAGGGCCACGGCCCGGACTGGTGGCTGCTGGACCCGTCGTACGCGGCGGAGGCCGACCACCGCGGCGTACGGGACCTGGTGCGCGATCTGAACGTGGTCTACGGCCGGACCCCGGCGCTGTGGCAGCGCGACACCGTCCCCGAGGGTTTCTCGTGGGTGGAGGGGGACGCCGGGGAGGACAACGTGTTCGCGTTCCTGCGCTTCGACGCGCGGGACGCGCCGCTGCTCGTCGTCTCCAACTTCTCGCCGGTGGTACGGCACCAGTACCGCATCGGTGTCCCGGAGGGCATCGAGGGCTGGACGGAGGCGATCAACACCGACGCGGGGCGCTACGGCGGCGGGGACGTGTTCAACATGGACACCCTCAAGCCGGAGCCGGTCCCCACGCACGGCCGCCCGGCGAGCGTCCAACTGACGCTGCCCCCGCTGGCGACGCTGTGGCTGAAGCCGGTCTGAGCACACTGCCGGGCGGGCCGCGTGTGCGGCCCGCCCGGACACGGCCTAAGGGGTGGGCCGCCCGCCCGCGCCCATGTGGTGCGCCTCGTGCTGCCAGTCGGCCCGTGGCTGTGTGTGCAGCCGCCAGTAGTGGTCCGCGATGTCGTCCGGGTCGAAGTCCGTACCGGCCGCGACGGGACCGTGGACGGTGACGCTCGCGACGTGCACGCCCGCGGCGCCGTAGGTCTGGTCGAGCAGGGTGACCAGGGTCCGTACGCCCGCCTTGCCGAGCGACAGGCTCACGTACCGGGGCTTCGGCTCGGGCATGCCTCCGGTGATCAGGATCGTGCCGGCGCCGCGCCGCGCCATCGCGGGCGCGACGTGGGCGGCGGCGGTGAGCGCGCCGCCCACGTTGACCGCCCAGGCGTCGAACTGCTCGCGCAGGGAGAGTTCCCCCACCGTGTCGGCGCGGATGAGCGCCGCGTTGTAGACGACGACGTCCGGCGGGCCGAGTTCACCGGCCGCCTTGTCGAGGGCCGTGCGCAGGGCGGTCTCGTCCGTGCTGTCGGCCGCCTGCGTGACGACGCGCACGCCGGTGTCCGCGATCGCGCCGGCCGCCGCGCGCAGGGTCTCCTCCCGGCGCGCGACCAGCGCGACGGGCAGCCCCTCACGGGCGAAGCGCCGCGCCACCGCGCGGCCTGTCCCCGGCCCTACTCCGATGATCACCGCTCCGGACACGGCTGCCCCTTTTCCCTCGCCCTTTTCACTTCCGCTGCTGGACAGTCGAAACATAAACCTTCACATCAATGTGAAGGTCAAGCCCCGGGCGCCCCGGTGGCGCTCTCGTACGCGAGCCGGGGCGGGACGGTGACATCGCGTACGATGCCCAGCCGCTGCGTCGCCCGGGTCAGCGCCACGTACAGATCGTTGACACCGCGCGGCGAGTCGTCCAGAACGGCCTCCGGGTCGAGAACGATCACCGTGTCGAACTCCAGCCCCTTCGCCTGCCGGGGATCGAGCAGGACGACCGGCCGGGTGAGATCGAGGGCCGTTGCGTCGAATCCCCAGGAGGCGTCGGGGAGTTCGGCGGCGAGCGCGGGCAGCAGCACGGCTGGGGCGATCACCGCGAGCCGTCCGCCGGCGCCGTGTTCCGCCGCGTGCGAGGCCGCGTGCTCGACGGCGCTCGCGGCGGCCGTACGGACGAGGTCGGCCGGCTTCACCTCCCGTACCCACGGGCCGACTCCCGTCGAGCGCACCGAACGCGGCGGCTCGAAGTCCGGGTCCGCCAGCCGCCGCACCTCGGCGGCGACGGCCATGATCTCGGTGGGCGTACGGTAGTTGACGCCCAGCCGGACATGCTCCCAGCGCTCACCGACGTACGGCCGCAGGATCTGCCGCCAGGAGTCGCTGCCCGCCACGTCCCCGGTCTGGGCCGGATCGCCGACCAGGGTCATGGAACGGGCCGGGCAGCGGCGCATCAGCAACCGCCAGGCCATCGCGGACAGTTCCTGCGCCTCGTCCACCACGATATGACCGAAGGCCCAGGTGCGGTCGGCGGCGGCGCGCTCGGCGGCGCTGCGGGTGTCGCTCTCCTCCTGGCGGTCGGCGAGGCGTTCGGCGTCGATGAGGTCGTGCGCGAGCAGGACCTCCGACTCCTCCTCGTCCTTGTCCTCGAACTCGTAGGTACGGGAGCCGTAACTCAGCTCCAGCACCCCCTGCGCGTACTCGATCCGCTCGCGCCGCTCGGCCTCGGCGGCGGCGCGCGCGGCGGCGTCGTCCTGGCCCAGCAGTTCGGCGGCCTCGTCGAGGAGCGGGACGTCGGCCTCGGTCCAGTGGCCGGCTCCGCTGATCTGACGCCTGATCAACTCGCCGTCACCGTCCGGGAGATGCGCCGGTTCGGCAAGATACTCGGCGACGAGATCCTGCGGGGTGAGGGTCGGCCACAGCTCGTCGATCGCGGACTGTACCGCGGGGCTGGTCGCGATCGCCTTGCCGAGTTGTGCGACGTCGGTGGCGTCGAGGAGGTTCGGTCCGCCGTACGGATCGGCACCCAGCCGCTCGGCCAACTGCTCGGTGAGCGAGTCGATGACGGAGAACGCGAAGTGCGGCCGGGCCAGATTGTGTGGGAGGTCGGCGTCCCGCGCGCGGGCGCGCGCGTCCTCGGCCATCGCCCGGTCCAGATACAGCGTCCCGTCGTCGTGCTCGATCTCGATGTGCGGATCGGGCACGCGCTGGCGGTCGCGCAGCGCGGCGGCCAGGACGCCCGCCATCTCCACGCGTCCCTTGACGGCCGCGGCGGCCGGGGTGTCGGTCGCCGTCGCCCGTACGCCGGGGAAGAGTTCGCCGACCGTCGCCAGCAGCACACCGGTCTCACCGAGCGAGGGCAGCACCTCGCCGATGTACCCGAGGAAGGCCGGGTTGGGTCCGACGATCAGCACGGCGCGCCGGGCCAGTTGCTCGCGGTGCGCGTACAGCAGATACGCGGCCCGGTGCAGCGCGACGGCGGTCTTGCCGGTCCCGGGCCCGCCCTCCACGACCAGCACCCCACGGTGCGGCGCGCGGATGACGCGGTCCTGCTCGGCCTGGATGGTCCGCACGATGTCGGTCATCCGCCCGGTGCGGGCCGAGTCGAGCGCGGCGAGCAGGACGGCGTCGCCGTCCGGGTCCTCGTAACCGGTGCGGGTGGTGTCGGTGAGATCCATGATCTCGTCGTGGAGCGCGGTGACCCGCCGCCCCTCGGTGGTGATGTGCCGACGACGGCGCAGACCCATCGTCGAATAGCCGGTGGCGAGATAGAAAGGACGGGCGACCGGAGCGCGCCAGTCGATGAGCAGCGGAGTGCGTTCCGCGTCGTCCTGCCGCATTCCGATGCGCCCGATGTGATGGGTGGCGCCGTCGGTGAGATCGATACGGCCGAAACAGAGCCCGGACTCCACGGCATTCAGCGTGGTGACGGTGCCGGAGTGCTCGGCGACCCGGATGTCCCGCTCCACCATGGCCTGTCGGCCGGTGCTGACCTGCCCGATCGATGTCCGCACGGCGCCTTCGGCCTGCTCCCGGAGCGCGTCGAGACGCTCATGGAGGAGCGAGACGAATTGCTGTTCGCTCCGCAATTCCTCGGTTGACAATTCAGCCCCTGTCCGATAAACTCTGCTCAGTGAGTTGGTTTCGACTTGTCCGGGAAAGGGAAAGTCGAAATACCAAATATACGCAGAGCAATACCCCGACCGTCAATTCGGTGTCGGGGTATTTTTGTGCGCGGGGTCGTGGTGGCAGGCGTCAGATGACGTCCTGAAGCTCCTGGAGCAGCCGGCGCTTGGGGCGGGCGCCGACCATCGACTTCACCGGCTCGCCGGCTCGGAAGACCAGCAGCGTCGGCATCGCGAGGACGCCGTAGCGGTTCATGGTCCGCGGGTTGGTGTCCACGTCGAGCTGGACGACCTTGAGCCGCGCCGCCTCCTCCTCGGCCACGGCGCTGAGCACCGGCGCGAGCTGGCGGCACGGCGGGCACCAGTCGGCGGTGAACTCCACCAGCACGGGCAGGTCCGCCCTCAGTACCTCGTCCTCGAAACTGTCGTCCGTCACCACGGCGACGCCTTCTGCCTGGATCATGTGTCTTCCCCTTCTCGGAGCGGGTGGATCGTCAGCTCACACAGCGGCTCCGGCCCGGCGGCCGGGATCTGCGCCGCCTCGGCCTGGGCGAGCTGTTCGCCGACCTGGGCACGTATCGAACCGAGCCGGCCGATCAGCTCGTCCAGCTCGGCGAGCTTGCCCCGGTACACCTCGAGCGAGGCGGGACAGGAGTCCCCGGCCGGATGCCCGGCCCGCAGACACTCGACGAACGGCCGCGTCTCCTCCAGATCGAACCCGAAGTCCTGAAGGGTCCGGATCTGCTGGATCAGCCGCAGATCGTCCTCGTCGTACGTGCGGTAGCCGTTGCCCGCCCGCCGGGCGGGCAGCAGCCCGCGGGACTCGTAGTAACGCAGAGTGCGGGTACTGGTCCCCGCCCGCTCCGCCAGCTCGCCGATGCGCATGTCCACGACGGTAATCCTTGACGCCGACGTCAAGGCAACGAGTGACGAGTCGTCGCGACGCCTGCGGGCCCGTGTGACTACGCACCGGCGGGGCGGATCGCCTCGACCGTGCTCCCCCAGTCGTCGCCCCCGTGCCCCTGGGCGACTGCCCGGTCCGCGACGACCTTGATCGCCGTCAACTGGGCCACGTCCAGCCCCCGGTCACGGGCCGCGTGCAGGACGTGGTCGACGCTCACCGCCATCATGCCGAGACCGCCCACCGCGCCGTCCAGATACCCGACGCCACGGCCGTCGGCCCAGCGCGCGAACTCGCGGGCGCGCTCGGGGGTGTCGGAGGTGAGGTTCACGAGGGCGCGGTCACGGAGGTCGTCGCCGAGCGGTTCGACGATCTGCCACGCGCCGTCGTAGTCGAGGACGCACACGATGACGAGGCCGACGGCGCGCGCCGCGGCGGCGGCGTCGGGGGCGCGGAGCGCACCACGCCGGACGAGCTCGGCGTCGCGGCCGGGGGAACGGTTCCAGACGGTGGTCGGATGCCCGGCGTCGAGAAAGGCACCGGCGAGGGCACGGCCCATGCCGCCGAGGCCGAGGACGGTCACGGCGGCGGGGGTTTGGGGGTCGGTGGACTTGAGGTGATCATCGAGCGGGGCGCAGCCGCTGGACAAGTACGGACTATTAGGTCGGCTGTGCACCTACGGGTAAGTACGCGGCGCGCGGAAGCGCCTGAGGGGTGGCGCGAAACCGACCGTACCGGTTGCTCTGCGTAATCGAATGAACGTAAAATGTGGCGCGTCAGTACTGTCGACCACATCGCGTGGAGGTAGCCATGGCCCGTGCCTGGGAGGCGGATCCGTCCGCCTTATTCGAGCGGCGACTCGGCAAGTCGCCGCAAGAGCTGGGGAATTCGGACGGAAATGACGAGTGCCCCGACATCTGGCAGCTCGACAACGGCGATATCGCGGTGATCGGCCGGGATCTGACCGGTCATTACGCTCCGCGTCTTCCGCGAGAGGTCACACTCGCTCCGGACGAGCGTCTGGTCGTGATTCCCGGAAGCACCTTGAGTGCCGCGAAGGCGGACATTCCCGATGCCTGAGACATATGTGCCCGCCCTCCTGCCGGAGCGTGGCGAGCGACTCGTCCGCGAGGTGTACCGAAAGGACTTCCGCGAGCGCAGCGCCGTACTTCGCGACGTGAGCTCCTGGAAGCTGGAGCGGCGGCAGCATTTCGAGGAGCAGGGCAGTCCGAGCCGTGACGCCCTTCGGCGGGGTGAATGGGAAGAGTCGCTACGACTCATGGGGGAACGCCGCGACGCTCTCGCGGCCACCGCCCGGCAGGACGAACGCCAGGGGCATGTTTTTCACCGTGTGCGCGTGGTCGAGGAGCCGCTGACTCCCTATCTCCAGTGGGAATTGCACTCACTACGGCAACAGGCCCGATTCGGCGCGCGCGTGCGCGTCGTGAGCGCCGAATCCGTCGCCGCTTTCGAGCGATCGGGTCCGCTGCCGGAACTCGTGGTGCTCGGCGGCCGGACTCTCTTCAACATCCTCTACTCGGAGGCAGGGCATCCGCAGGGGGCGATCCGCTTCACGGAGCCCGACGTGGTGACCGAATGGGAGCACTACATCAAGTCGCTCTACGAGTCGGGCGAGGAGATCGCGTCATACTTCGAACGGGCCGTGGCACACCTTCCCGTCCCGACGAGCCTTCCGGAGTAGACGATCAGCCAGAACGGTAACGACGAGGAACGCCCCGGCGCGTCGGCAAACGACCTGTCGGGGTCGTCTCGCGATGTCGTACAGGCCGGAAGCGTCAGCGGTGGCATTCACTTCCATGGGCCGGGCAGCGAGGAGGAGCGGGCATCGGCGGGTCCGCCACCTCGCCAGCTCCCCGCCGATGTGCACGGTTTCGTCAACCGCCTCCATGAATTGGACCAGTTGAACGCCATCGTGGCCGGGGAGAACGGCGACCCGCTGGTCATCTCCGTCTGCGTCGTCGCGGGCACGGCCGGCGCGGGCAAGACCTCGCTCGCGCTCCGCTGGGCCCACCAGGTCCGGGACCGATTTCCGGACGGGCAGCTCTATGTCAACCTGCGTGGTTACGACCCTGGCGAGCCGATCACCGCCCAGGAGGCGCTGCACCGGTTCCTGCCCGCCCTCGGTGTACCGCCGCGGTCGGTACCGCAAGACATTGATACCGCCGCCGCTCTCTACCGGTCGCTGCTGGCCGAGCGCCGGATGCTCGTCCTGCTGGACAACGCCTCCACCGCCGCACAGGTCCGACCGCTGCTTCCCGGTGGACCGGGCTGTCTCGCCCTCGTCACGAGCCGGAGCCGGCTCTCCGGGCTGGCCGTCCGCGACGGCGCCCGCAGACTCACCCTCGGCACGCTGCCGCAGGCCGAGGCGGTGGCGCTGCTGCGGACGGTCACCGCCGGCTACCGCCCGGCGGACGATCTGGAGAAGCTGACCGAACTGGCCGATCTCTGCGCGCGGTTGCCGCTGGCGCTGCGTATCGCGGCCGAGCGCGCCGCGAGCCGGCCGCATCTGCGGCTCGACGACCTCATCGCCGATCTGCGGGACGAGTCGGCGCTGTGGGACGCGCTGAGCACGGGGGACGACGAGGAGGCGGAGGCCGTCCGCACCGTCTTCGCCTGGTCCTACCGCGCCCTGTCCGAACAGGCGGCCCGGTTGTTCCGGCTGCTCGGACTGCATCCGGGGCCCGAGTTCGGCCTTCAGGCCGCCGCCGCCCTCGTCGCGGCTCCCGTCAGCAGGACCCGGCAACTGCTCGACATCCTGGTCAACGCCCATCTGCTGGAGCAGATGGGCCCCGACCGTTACCAATTCCACGACCTGCTGCGCGCGTACGCCACCGACCAGGCCCACATCGAGGAGCCGGCCGGGGAGCGGGAGGCGGCGCTGCACCGCGTACTGGACTGGTATCTGCACGGCGCGGACGCCGCCCAGAGCTGGATCAGCCCCGACGAACAGCATGTGGGGCTCGAGCCGCCGGGGGACGCGGTGCGTCCGTCGGTGTTCACGGACTACGACAGCGCACTGGACTGGGCCGAACGCGAGCACGGAAACCTGCTCCAGGCGATCCGCGACGCGGCCGGGACGCATGACCGAAGGGCCTGGCAACTGGCGGTCGTCTTCTGGAACGCCCGCCCCTCCTTCGCGCCGGTCAGCGAGTGGCTGGCGGTCGGCGACATCGCGCTGGAGGCAGCCCGGCGATCCGGCGACCGTCGGGGCGAGGCTCAACTTCTCACCCACCTCGGCAGGGACAACGTCCGGGTGGACCGGCTCTCCGAGGCGCTGGAATGCCACCGGCGCGCTCTGGAGATCCACCATGAAACCGGTGATCCCGTCGGTGAGGCGACCTCACTGAATCTGATCGGCCTCGTGCATCTGCGCAGGCGTCAACTCGACCCCGCCGCCGAGTGTTTCGCGCGGGCCATCCCGCTTTTCAGGGAGGCGGACTCGCCCCCGTGGGCGGCGATCGCGCTGTCCAATCTGGCCTCGGCCCATTTCAGCGCGGGGCGGCCGACGGAAGCGTCGGCCGTCGCCCAAGAAGCCCTCGCCGCGCACCGCGCCATGGACAATCCCCGGGGCGAGGGGAACATCCTGCGGGTCATGAGCTGCCTCCTGCTCGAAGAGGACAGTCCCGAAGAGGCCCTGCGCTGCGCCCAGCAGGCGCTGGACATCGCGCTGACCCTCCGTGACGACCGGCTGGAGGGCTACTGGCTCATCGCCCTCGGCGACGCGCAGCGCTCCCTCGGCAAGTGGGACGACGCTCTCGTCTCCTACCAGCGCTCCGCCGTCCTCCACCGACGGCTCGGCAATCGCAGCCGGGAAGCTCTCGCCTGGTACGGGGCCGGGCTGACGTATCACGCGCTCGAACGGCTCCCGGAAGCCGCGCAGTTCCATCGCCGGGCCGTCGCCGCGCACCGGGAGTTGGGGGACGGGTGGCACGAGGCCGTCGCGCTCGACGGGCTCGCCGGGGCTGTCGTGGGGGACGATCCGGGGGCCGCCGCCGGGTACTGGGCCGCCGCGCTGGGGCTGCTGCGGGGTTACGAGGACCCGCGCGCGGTCGCCGTGCGCGAGCGCGTCGGGGCGTCGCTCGGCTGATCCTCGGGCGCGGCCTCGGGCGCGGAGCCGAAGGCCCGGACGAACGTGTCCACGGCGGCGTCCGACACCTCGCGCAGGGCGGTGTCCGGGATCGGGCGCGTGCCCATGTGGGAGCGGGCCTCCAGGGGGCCGATCAGCAGTGCCAGGAACTGCTCCGCGCCCCGTGCCGGGTCCATGGCGCGCAGGCGGCCGTCGAGGACGAGCCGGGCCAGGCGGTCGGCGAGGGCGTCGGCCAGGTGGTGGGGGCCCGCGGTGGCGACCAGGTCGAGGGCGTCCGGGAACGTCGTGATCTCCGCGTAGAGCAGCCGGCGCAGCGCGCACGAGCGCTCGTCGCAGTGCAGACGCAGCAGGTCGAGGCCGACGCCCTCCAGCGTGGCGCGCAGGTCGTCGCCCGGTTCGAGCAGGGGCGCGAGTGCGGCGAGTCGCTGGTCGAGCGCGGTACGGGCCGCCGCCTCCATCGCGTGCCGGAACAGCGTCGCCTTGTCGGTCAGATGGTTGTAGACGGTGGGCTTGGCGACGCCCGCCGCGTTCGCGATGTCCTGCACGCACGCCTGCGCGTAGCCGCGGCGGGCGAACACGGTGAACGCGCCCTCCAGGATCGCCTGCCGCTTGTCGATCCGTCCGCGCGAGGGGGTGGCTGCCATACGGCGATTTTACCCGCCGGTTCAATGTTCTGGATCTGCCGGTTGCCAATGAACGAGTCAGATCACTAGATTGAACCCGCTGGTTCATTTCTGAGGCGCGCGGCACTGGAGGACACCCCCATGAAGACCCTCGTGATCACCGGCGGTACCGACGGCATGGGCCGGGCCCTCGCCCGTGACTACCTCCGCCGGGGCGACACCGTCGTCATCGTCGGCCGTGACGAGCGCAAGGCGAGCACCGTCCCCGGCGCCACCTTCATCCCGGCCGATCTCAGCCTGATCAGCGAGAACCGGCGCGTCATCGAACGCATCACCAACGACTTCCCCGACGTGGACGCGCTCGTGCTGTGCGCCCGCTACTTCCGTGCCACCCGCCGGGAGACCGCCGAGGGGATCGAAGGGGTCTTCGCGCTGGAGTATCTGAGCCGCTATCTGCTCAGCCACGGGCTCACCGAGGGCAGCCGCTCCGGCCCGCGCGTCATCGCCAACGTGTCGGGACCCGGCTTCCCCGCGGGCCGTATCCACTGGGACGACCTCATGCTCCGCAACACCTACTCGGGCGTGGAGGCGCAGTTCCAGGCGGGCCGCGCCAACGACCTGCTCGGCGTCGCGTACGCGGCCCGGCACACGCACATCTCGGACCGTGTCCGCACCCGCTACGTACTGATCAACCCCGGCGGCGTGTCGACCGGATTCTGCGGCGAGTTCGACGCCGAGACCGCCGCGCACGTGGAGTCGCTGAAGAGGTACGGCAAACCCGTCGAGGAGGGGATCCGCCCGCTGGCCGCCCGCGTCGACGCCCCGCCCGCCGCGCCGCTCAGCGCGTACGCCCAGCACCGGCCGCTCAGCCTGGACCACCCCGACTTCGATCCCGAGGCCGCCGGCCGGCTCGAAGAACTGACGCGGAAGCTCGAGTGAGGACGACCTCGAGCACGGGGCTCGGGAAATCCTTCAAGAAGTCGACGCGCGCAGGTCATTGACGGGCACTCGGGGTTCATCTAAACAACAGAGGTGAGAGCGCTCTCAGCTCGTCCTACGCGTACGCGTACGACACATCTCGGCACCATCCACACCGGAGGTGTTCCTTGAGAACGAGCCGCACCGGAAACAGACCCCGCACCCGCCGGACCCCCCGCACCCCCCTCATCGCCGCCTTCCTCGCCCTGTCCGTCGCCGTCGCCGGATTCGTCGGCCTCACCGGCGCCGGGACCGCCCGGGGCGACGTACCGCCCGCGCCCGGCTGGAACCTCCAGTGGAGCGACGACTTCAACGGCGGCAGCGGCGCGCCGCCGTCCGCCGCCAACTGGCAGGTCGACACGGGACACGGCTACCCCGGCGGTCCGGGCAACTGGGGCACCGGCGAGATCCAGAACTACACCGCGAACGCCGAGAATCTGAGTCTCGACGGCAACGGGAACCTGAAAATCACCCCGCTCCGGGACGGCGCGGGCAACTGGACCTCCGCGCGCGTGGAGACCAAACGCGCCGACTTCAAGGCACCGGCCGGCGGCACCCTGCGTATCGAGGGCCGGATTCAGATGCCGAACGTGACCGGCGCCGCCGCGGCCGGCTACTGGCCCGCCTTCTGGGCGCTCGGCGCGCCCTACCGGGGCAACTACTGGAACTGGCCCGCCATCGGCGAGTTCGACATCATGGAGAACGTCAACGGGATCAACTCCGTCTGGGCGGTGCTGCACTGCGGCGTGAACCCGGGCGGCCCCTGCAACGAGACCACCGGCATCGCCGCCAACCGCGCCTGCCCCGGCGCGAGTTGCCAGTCGGCCTTCCATACGTACCGCTTCGAGTGGGACCGCTCAAGCACCCCCAACGCGCTGCGCTGGTACGTGGACGACCAGCTCTACCACACCGTCACCCAGGCCCAGATGGACGCGACGACGTGGGCCAACATGACGGAGCACGCCGGGTACTTCATCCTGCTCAACGTCGCGATCGGCGGCGCCTTCCCGGACGCGCTCGGCGGGCCCACACCGACACCGGCCACCGTGCCGGGGCGGCCGATGCTGGTCGACTACGTCGGCGTCTGGACGCGTGGCGGATCGGGCCCGACCGATCCACCGACCGACCCGCCCACCGATCCACCCCCGTCAGGCTCCTCGCAGTTGTACGCGCGCACCGGCGGCGGTCTCGGTGACGCCGCCACGTCGGGCGCCAACGCCACGCTCGCGTCGGCGGACGGCGGCAACCGCGACGGGACGCCGTACAACCCGCAGGTCTTCACCTCCGGCGGCATCACCCGCGCCTACAACGGCGGGGGGACGCAGTTCGACCTCTTCGTGGACGCGGGCACGACGGTGGCCAACGGCCAGCAGGTGAGGGTGAGTTACGACCGTACGGGCGACGGCACCTGGGACCGTACGGAGACGTACAGCTACTTCGCCACGGACCCGGCGCCCGGCTTCGAGCACTACACGCAGGCCAAGGGCCTCAAGGCGTCGACCGGTTCGCACGGAAACCTCGTCAACGGCAAGGTACGGATCGAGGTCTGGAACGCCATCGGCAACGGCGCCAGCACGCTGGGCATCGGCAACCAGTCGGTGGTCCGGATCCCGTACGGCTGAGTCATGGCACAGCACGAAGGTGACCGGCCCGTACGGACGTCTCCGTACGGGCCGGTCATTCGCAAGGCCGGTGAGATGGGGGATCAACTACCGGCCCGGGTTTTACGGTCAGACCTTCGCCGGCGTCTCGTCCACGTCGCGCTGCTCCGGCATCTCCGAGGGGCCGTCGGAGGGACCGTCGGCGTCCTTCGTGAGGCTGGGCCCGCCCCCGCCGTGGTCGTCCACCAGCGTCTTCTCGTCGAACGGAATCCGTCCGGCCAGCACCTCGTCCACCCTGGCCCGGTCGATCTCCTTCGTCCACGTACCGACCAGGACCGTGGCGACGGCGTTGCCCGCGAAGTTCGTCAGGGCGCGCGCCTCGCTCATGAAGCGGTCGATGCCGACGATCAGGCCGACGCCGTCGACCAGTTCGGGCCGGTGCGACTGGAGGCCGCCCGCCAGGGTCGCCAGACCGGCGCCGGTGACACCCGCCGCGCCCTTCGACGCGATGATCATGAACAGCAGGAGCCCGATCTGCTCCCCGATCGCGAGCGGGTTGCCCATCGCCTCGGCGATGAACAGCGACGCCATCGTGAGGTAGATGGCGGTGCCGTCGAGGTTGAAGGAGTAGCCGGTCGGCACGGTGATACCGACGACGGGCTTGCTGACACCCAGGTGCTCCATCTTCGCGATCAGCCGCGGCAGCGCCGACTCCGACGACGAGGTGGAGACGATCAGCAGGAACTCGCGCGCCAGGTACTTCAGCAGCGAGAAGATGTTGATGCCGGTGATGACCTTGAGCAGTACGCCGAGCACGAGGAAGACGAACAGCGCACAGGTCACGTAGAAGCCGATCATGATGACGGCCAGCGACTTCAGCGCGTCCATACCGGTCTCGCCGACCACCGCCGCGATCGCGCCGAAGGCGCCGACGGGGGCCGCCCACATGATCATCGCGAGGATGCGGAAGACCAGGCGCTGGATGTGCCCGATGCCGCGCAGGATCGGCTCGCCGGTGCGGCCCATCGCCTGGAGCGCGAAGCCCGCGAGCAGTGCCACGAGCAGCGTCTGAAGGACCTCGCCCTCGGTGAAGGCGGAGACGAGTGTGGTCGGGATGATGCCGACCAGGAATTCGGCGGTGGTCTCGGCGTCGCCGGCCACCTGCGCCGCACCGGCGTCGGCCGTCGCGTCGGTGATGTGCAGGCCTGCGCCCGGCTCCAGGATGTTGCCGACGACGAGGCCGATGGCCAGCGCCACGGTCGACATGACCATGAAGTAGCCCAGGGCCAGACCGCCGACCGCGCCGACCTTGGCGGCCTTGCGGACGGATCCGACGCCCAGCACGATGGTGCAGAAGATGATCGGGGAAATCATCATCTTGATGAGGTTGACGAAGCCCGTCCCGATGGGCTTCAGCTCGACGGCCACCCCCGGGGCAGCGAATCCGACCGTGATTCCGAGAACCACTGCGACGATCACGGCCAGATACAGATAATGGGTACGGTCCCGAGTAGCGGCCACGGGTCCTCCTTGACTCGTTTGTCCCTACGCGACCCTCCCGTCCCGAGGGGGTCCCGGCGACTATGGCTCAGCCTGTGACGCCGGTCACCCTTACGTGCATTTCGTTCATACGAATTCCGGCCAGGCAGACTTGTGCCATGCAGCTTCCCCGCCCCCGCAGCCTCGCCGGCCAGCTCTTCGCGATGCAGGTCGTGCTGGTCGCCGCCGTCGTGGCGGGATGCGCGCTGTTCGCCTACTTCTCGGACCGGGCGCAGGCCGAGGAGACCGCCGAGCGCCAGGTCACGGCCACGGCGCGGGCGATGGCCGACTCCCCTTCCGTACGGGAGGCCATCAGGTCCGACAATCCCTCCGCCACGCTCCAGCCCTACGCGGAGCGCGTGCGGGTCGACACGGGCGTGGACTTCGTCACGATCATGAAGCCGGACGGGACGCGCTGGACGCACCCCGATCCCCAGCTCATCGGGCTGCCGTTCATCGGCACGACGGAGCCCGCGCTGCTCGGCAAGACCTTCACCGAGACCTACACGGGCACGCTCGGCCCCTCCACCCGGGTGGTGACCCCGGTGAAGGACGACGGCCGGATCACCGGGCTGATCAGTGTCGGCATCACCGTGGACCGTATTTCCAGCCAGTTGGAGGAGCAGGTACGGATCCTGGCGCTGGCGGCCGGGGGCGCCCTCGCGCTGGGCGGGGTGGGCACGTACGTCATCAACGCGCGGCTGCGCCGGCACACCCACGGCATGAACGCGGGCGAGCTGAGCCGGATGCACGACTACCACGAGGCGGCGCTGCACGCCGTGCGCGAAGGGCTGCTCATGCTGGACGGACGGCGCAGGATCGCGCTGATCAACGACGGCGGACAGGAACTCCTCGGTCTGGACGACAGCGCCGTGGGCCGCAACATCGACGAACTCGGCCTGCCCGCCCCGCTCGTCGGCGCGCTCCTCGCGTCGGAACCACGCGTGGACGAGGTCCATATGACGGCCGACCGCATCGTGGTCGTCAGCACCCGCCCGGTGATCGGCGGCGAGCGGCGCGGCACGGTCGCCACGCTGCGGGACCACACCGAACTGCAAGCACTGTCGGGCGAGTTGGACTCGGAGCGCGGCTTCACCCACGCCCTGCGCTCGCAGGCGCACGAGGCGGCGAACCGGCTGCACACGGTCGTGTCGCTGATCGAGATGGGGCGGGTGGACGAGGCGGTGGAGTTCGCCACGGCGGAGCTGGAGCTGGCGCAGGTGCTCACGGACCGGGTCGTCGGCGCGGTGGCCGAGCCGGTGCTGGCGGCGCTGCTGCTGGGCAAGGCGGCGCAGGCGAACGAGCGCGGTGTGGAGCTGGTGCTGGCCGAGGACAGCCGTATCGACGACGGGGTGCTGCCGCCGTCGCTCGCCGCGCGCGATCTGGTGACCATGCTGGGCAATCTGATCGACAACGCGGTGGACGCCGCCCAGGGCACGGACGGCGCGCGGGTCACGGTCACGGCGCTGGTCAAGGACGGTGAACCGGTCGAGGGCGGTGAGCTGCTGCTACGGGTGCGGGACACCGGGCCGGGCGTCGCCCCCGGCGACATCGGGGAGGTGTTCCGGCGCGGCTGGTCGACCCGGGGCGCGGAGCGCGGGCTGGGGCTGGCTCTCGTACGGCAGGCGGTGCACCGGGCGCGCGGCACGGTGGAGCTGGCACCGGGGCGCGACGGCGGGGCGGAGTTCACCGTACGGCTGCCGCTGGGCACGGGCACCCTCACGGACACGGGTGCCGATACGGGTGCGAACGGGGACGCCGGTACGGCAGAGTCGATGGCCGGTGCCACGACCGACGGTGCCACGACCGACGGTGGGGAGCGCGGCGGATCATGACCGGGAACAAGGGCAGCGGCGACAGCGTCCTGCGCCCCATTCGCGTACTCGTCGTGGAGGACGACCCCGTCGCCGCCGACGCGCATCAGTTGTACGTGGGCCGGGTTCCCGGCTTCGCGGTGGCCGGGGTCGCGCACTCGCGCGTCGAGGCGGGCCGGGTCCTGGAGCGTACGGACATCGATCTGATCCTCCTCGACCTGTATCTGCCGGACGGGCACGGGCTCCACCTGCTGCGCAGTCTGCGGGCGGCCGGCCACCACGCGGACGTCATCGCCGTCACGTCGGCGCGCGATCTCGCCGTCGTACGCGAAGGGGTGTCGCTGGGCGTCGTGCAGTACGTGCTCAAGCCCTTCGCGTTCGCCACGCTCCGCGACAGGCTCAGCCGTTACGCGGAGTTCCGCGCCGCCGCCGGTGAGGCCAGTGGCCAGGACGAGGTGGACCGGGCGCTCGGCGCGCTGCGGGCGCCGCAGCCCGCGTCGCTGCCGAAGGGGCTGAGCGGGCCGACGCTGGAGTCGGTGACACGTGCGCTGCGGGACGAGCGGGCGGGGCTGACGGCCACGGAGGCGGCGGCGCGCCTGGGTATCTCGCGGATCACCGCGCGGCGCTATCTGGAGCATCTGGTGAGCGCGGGGCAGGCGGCCCGCAGCCCGCAGTACGGCCAGATCGGGCGCCCGGAGCTCCAGTACCGGTGGCTCGTCTCCACGCGCTGACGTGCTGTTCTCCCGCCCTGGCGGTTCCGTACGGGCGCGGTGAACAATGACCGCATGACTGTTCTCGGCGCCGTGTTCCGCCCCCAACTGCCCCCCGAACGACTCCGCGACATCGCCCGCGCCGCGGACGACGCGGGCCTTGACGAGCTGTGGCTCTGGGAGGACTGCTTCCTTCAGAGCGGTATCGCCAGTGCCTCCGCCGCCCTGGCGTGGACGCGGCACCTGCGCGTCGGGGTCGGTCTGCTCCCCGTACCGCTGCGCAATGTCGCGCTGACGGCGATGGAGGCCGCCACGCTGCACCGGATGTTCCCGGGGCGGCCCCTCCTCGGGGTCGGCCACGGCGTCCAGGGCTGGATGGCGCAGACCGGTACGCGCGTCGAGTCGCCGGTGACGCTGCTGCGCGAGTATCTGACGGCGCTGCGCGCGCTGCTGGCGGGCGAGCGGGTGACCACGGACGGGCGGTACGTGAAGCTGGACGCCGTCGCCCTCGACTGGCCGCCGTCCACCGTCCCCGTACCGCCCGCCGTGTTCGCCGGGGCCACCGGGCCCCGCACGATGCGGCTGACGGGCGAGGCCGCCGACGGCACCATCCTGACCGGCGGCACCACACCCGACGAGGTGCGCCGCTCGCGCCAACTCATCGCGGAGGGACGGGAGTCGGCGGGGCGCACCGGCCATCACCCGGTGGTCGTGTATCTGCACACGGCGACCGGTCCGGGCGGCGCGGCGCGGCTGCGGGCCGAGCTGGACGCGACCGGTCTGCCGCACGGGGTCGCCGGTCCGGCGGAGGCCGTCGCCGAGGCGGTGCTGGCGCTGGTGGAGGCGGGGGCCGACACCGTGGTCCTCCAGCCGACGCCCGACGAGCCGGATCCGGAGGGCTTCGTACGTTTTACGGCCGCCGAGGTCGGCCCGCTGGTACCCCGCAAGTAGTGGGCGGTGCACGGGGATTGACCTTCAGATTGGCGCCGATCTACGGTCGCCGGGCAGCCCTTCGTGGCTAAAAGAGGAGGTCGTGCCCGTGCGCCCCACCGCCCCACTGATCCTCGTCACGGTCCTGGCCGCCGGTGCGCTCACGGCGTGCGGCGGCGGGTCCGGCAGTGATCCGGACACCATCAAGGTCGCCTACAACAGATCGACGGACAACAAGATCCGCTTCAAGGACAACTATCTGGAGTCCGTGAAGAAGGACTTCGAGAAGGCCAATCCGGGCAAGAAGGTCGAACTGATCCCGATCCAGGCCCCGGACAACGACTACGCCACCAAGGCGCAGCAGATGATGCGCTCCTCGAAGACCGCGCCCGATCTGGTCTACGAGGACACCTTCCGTATCAACTCCGACATCAAGGCCGGCTATCTGCGCCCGCTGGACGAGTATCTGGACAAGTGGGACACCTGGGACCAGTTCGTCGACACGGCGAAGTCGGCCGCGAAGGCGGAGGACGGCAAGACGTACGGCGTCCCGGACGGCACCGACACCCGCGGTCTGTGGTTCAACAAGAAGATCTTCGCCGACGCGGGGCTGCCCGCCGACTGGCAGCCCAAGAGCTGGGCGGAGGTCCTGGACGCGGCGCGCACGATCAAGCGCGAGGTCCCGGACGCGATCCCGCTCAACGTCTACACCGGCAAGGGCCCCGGCGAGGCGGCGGTCATGCAGGGCTTCGAGATGCTGCTGTACGGCACGGGCGCGGACCCGCTCTACGACCCGTCGGCGAAGAAGTGGGTGGCGGGCAACAAGGGCTTCACGGACGCGCTGGAGTTCGTACGCACCGTGTACTCCGAGAAGTTGGGGCCGGACGTCTCCGACGCGCTCGACCCCAACATCGGTACGCGCGTGGCGACCGAGTTCTTCCCCGAGGGCAAGCTGGCGATCTCCCTCGACGGGTCGTGGATGGGGCAGAACTGGATCAACGAGGGCCCCAAGGAGTGGCCCGAGTGGTCCACCGAGCTGGCGCAGACGCCGATGCCGACGCAGAACGGGCAGGCGCCGGGCAGTGTGTCGATGTCGGGCGGGTGGGCGTGGTCGATCCCGCAGAAGGCCCAGAACCCGGAGCTGGCCTTCGAGTTCATCAAGACGCAGCAGACGACGGAGAACGCCGTCGAGTGGAATGTGGTCGGGGCGCAGATCGCCGTCCGTGAGGATGTGGCGGCCGATCCGAAGTATCTGAAGTCGATGCCCGGTATCGACTTCTTCACCAAGCTCGTCGAAGTGACCAACTACCGCCCCGCGCTGCCGGTTTACCCCCAGGTGTCGTCCGCCATCGGCGAGGCGATGGAGTCGGTGACGACGGGTGACTCGTCGGCGGCGGACGCGGCGAAGGCGTACGACGAAGAGTTGAAGACCATCGCGGAGGGCGCGGTGGTCGACAAGTGAGCACGACCTCGGACGCGACCACGGACGCGGACGCGGCCACGGACGCGGCCACGGACGCGGTCACGGCGGCGGGGGCGCCATGAGCGCGGTGGGCACCGCGGGCGCCCCGGTGAGCAAGGGCGGACCCGCGGTGTCGGCCGGGGGACGTAAAGACCGCGAAGGCCGCGAAGGCCGCAACGTCCGCAAGGGGCGGCTGACGCGCTGGCTGCCCCTCGCCCCGGCGACGATCCTGCTGCTGCTGTTCCTCGCCGGGCCGATCGGCTACTGCGTCTGGATCGCCTTCACCAACACGCAGTTGACCGGTTCGTCCACCTCCGACTTCGTCGGTCTGGACAACTTCCGGCGGGCCTTCGCGGACGACAACTTCCGTAACGCGGTCTGGCTGACGCTCGTCTTCACCTTCGTGTCGTCGATCGTCGGCCAGAACACGATCGGGCTGGCGCTGGCCGGTCTGATGCGGGCCGCCTCGCGGCCGGTGCGCACCGTCACGGGCGCCGTCGTGATCGCGGCGTGGGTGCTGCCGGAGATCGTCGCGGCGTTCCTGCTGTACGCGTTCTTCCGCCGCGAGGGGACGCTGAACGCCATCTTGGACTGGCTCCATCTGCCGTCCCAGAACTGGCTGTTCACCCTGCCGATCCTGGCGGTGTCGTTCGCCAACGTCTGGCGCGGCACGGCGTTCTCGATGCTGATCTACTCCGCCGCGCTGTCCGAGATCCCGAAGGAGATCACGGAGGCGGCGGAGGTCGACGGCGCGAACGGGGTACGGCGGCTGTGGTACATCACGCTGCCGATGATCCGCCGTTCCATCGGCACCAATCTGATGCTCAACACGCTCTCCACCCTGTCGGTCTTCGGACTGATCTGGGCGATGACGCGCGGCGGTCCCGGCAACCGCAGCCAGACGCTGCCGGTGTTCATGTACGACCAGGCGTTCCTCAAGAGCCTGATCGGTTACGGCACGGCGGTCGCGCTGCTGCTGCTTCTCGTGGGCGCGCTGTTCTCGATCGTCTATGTGCGTCTGCTCAAGGTGGAGGTGTGATGAAGCGCGCCACTCGCGCCCGGCTCGCCTCGGACGCCGCGCTGCTGGCGGTCGCCGCGGCCTTCCTGCTGCCGCTGCTGTGGCTGCTGCTGTCCTCCGTCGACGCCGAGGCGGACCTGCGGGTACGGCTGCCGTCGTCGCCGACCACGGAGAACTTCGGCGCGGTCCTGACCGACGAGATCACGTTCACGCCGATGCTCAACAGCCTGCTGCTGTGCGGCAGCGCGACGCTGCTGACGGTGTCGTGCGCGGCGCTGGCGGCGTATCCGCTGTCCCGCTACCGCTCGCGGTTCAGCCGCCCGTATCTGCTGACCATCCTGTTCACGACATGTCTGCCGATCACGGCGATCATGGTCCCGGTGTACGGACTGTTCGTCCAGGTCAACCTGGTCGACACGATGTACGGTACGGCGCTGTTCCTCGCGACGTCGCAACTCCCCTTCTCCATCTGGCTGATGAAGAACTTCATGGACGGGGTGCCGACCGTCCTGGAGGAGGCGGCGTGGACGGACGGGGCCTCGATGCTCCAGACGCTGACGCGGATCGTGCTGCCGCTGATGGGGCCGGGCATGACGGTCGTGATGATCTACACGTTCATCCAGCTCTGGGGGAACTTCTTCGTGCCCTTCATGCTGCTGCTGACTCCGGACCAACTGCCCGCGTCCGTATCGATCTTCACGTTCTTCGGCAACTACGGCTCGGTGGTCTACGGCCAGTTGGCGGCGTTCTCGATCCTCTACTCGACGCCGGTGCTGCTGCTCTACATCCTGATCTCGCGGCGGCTGGGCGGGGGCTTCGCGCTGGGCGGGGCGGTGAAGGGGTAGGGCGCCTGCGGTGTGGATCTGCGGCGGGAGTGAACCAGCGGGAGTGGTGCGACGTCTTCGCGTACGTAGTTGGCCGTAGTCACGACCGCACGACCGCACGACCGGGAGACGACGCACCATGGAGAAGAGCCGGACCGCCGACCTGACCTCCGTCACGACGACCGAGTTCGCCTCGGACGCCATCTCGCTGCTGGTACGCACGGTGAGCCAGGCGATCCGGCGCACGGGGCCCGCCATCGGCACCGAACACCTCCTGTCCACCCTGCTCGACGACAGCGAGAAGCCCGGGGAAGCGCTGGTCCCCGGCTTCCGGGAGTCCGGCTCGCTCGGCGGGGAGATCCGCGCCCGTGGCGCGGAGCACTGGGCGCGCGACGACAGCGGTACCGTCGCCCCGGCCGACGGCGCCGAGGCCCAGCAGGACGCCATCGAGGTGGACGCCGCGTGGCGGGAGGCGCTGTGGGTGGCGGCCGGCTCCTCGAAGACCCTGCGCGCGGAGGGGACTCAGCGGCCCCGGCCGACCGGTGCGCTGCGTGAGACGCTGCTGTGCGCGCTTCGGCTGGCCCGTGCGCAGGGCGCGCCCGACGCGCACGAACGGCATCTGGCGCAGGCCCTGCTGGAGACCCCCGAGACCCGGGCGCTGGAGGCGCTGGCGCTGCGCCGGGTGGATCTGACGGCGGCGGCCGCCGCCCTGGACGCCCAGGCCGAAGCCGTACGCGCGGGTGCCGCCCCCTGGACCGCCGAGGCCGAAGCCGCGCCCGGCAGCGTCGCGTTGCTGCGCCGGGCCGGGATGCTGGGCGAGCGCGGTACGTGGTGGGCGCGCGGCATGCTGTCGCGGATGGCGCGCGCGGCGGGTGACGGGGCGCCGGTCCTGCTGGTGCTCCGCAACGAGGCACAGCGCCAGGCCGTACGGTGCGGCCGTACGGCGACGGAGCCGGTGGATCTGCTGCTCGCCGTAGTGGCCCTGGACCGGGGGCTCACCGTCGCCGGGCTGTCGCTGCCGGGCGAACTGCTCGCGGCCAACTCGGCGGCGGACGAACTGCGTTCGGCCGGCGTACGGCAGGTGGACCTGGTCCGCG
Organism: Streptomyces sp. NBC_01506; assembly: GCF_045040295.1. Lineage (NCBI taxonomy): Bacteria > Bacillati > Actinomycetota > Actinomycetes > Kitasatosporales > Streptomycetaceae > Streptomyces > Streptomyces sp. NBC_01506. The sequence continues at coordinate 2,706,001 of NZ_CP109422.1, forward strand.
CGGCGACAGCGGCGGCGTCCGACCCGGCGGCGGGTCCTGCCATCGCGGCCGACGTGGAGCACTCCCCCGCCACGGACAAGGCGGTGGCGCAGACCCGGCTGCTGGCGGCCGAGCGGAAGTCCGAGACGGTCGGCACGGCGCATCTGCTGACGACCCTGCTCGCCGACCCGGATGCCCCGCCCGCCCAACTGCTGCGCCAGTGCGGCGCGGACGTGGCGGCCCTGCGTACCCGCCTCGACGCTCAGCTTTGAACAGCGCGGGTACGGCCCTGAAGGACTCCCCCGCGCCACCACCGGTCACAGCAGCCGCAGGATGGTCCGGCCGGGCAGGCCGGCGGTGAAGAACTGCTGGATCGGCCGGATACGTTCGACGGCTGACTCGGGGTAGGTCCGCCGGCCGCTGGGGGTGCGTTGCGAGGTGAGCAGACCCTGCTCTGCGTAGTACCGGAGCGCTCTGGTGCCGACCCCGGCCTGGTGGGCGATCTCGCCGATCCGCGTCTGTGTCCTCCTGCTACTACGGCTTCGCGAATCTCGACTTGCCCCTGACGTCAATGTGAGGTTTTACGGTTGCCGATGCCGGGCCGGACATGGCTCGCCGAACCCAGACCTACGCAGAAGGCAGGAACCATGAACGTCACCGACCAGATCGCCCTCGTCACCGGAGCCAACCGCGGTATCGGCCGTCAGTTCGTCCTCGAACTGCTTGAGCGCGGGGCGAGCAAGGTCTACGCGACGGCTCGCCGCCCCGAAAGCCTCGACTTCGACGACACCCGGGTGGTGCCGCTGCGACTCGACATCGTCGACCACGAGTCCGTCATCGCGGCAGCCGCGACCGCGCGGGACGTGACCCTCCTCGTCAACAACGCCGGCATAGCGACCAATACCCCCCTCGTCACGGGTGACCTGGACGAGGTCCACCGCGAGATGGACACGCACTTCTGGGGCACGCTCGACGTGATCCGCCAGTTCAGCCCCGTCCTCGCGGCCAACGGCGGGGGTGCGCTCGTGAACATCCTGTCGGCGCTGTCGTGGTTCGCCGCCCCGGGCACCGGCTCGTACGCCGCCGCCAAGGCCGCCGAGTGGAACATGACGAACAGCGTCCGTCTTGAACTCGCGGCTCAGGGCACGCTCGTCCAGGGCGTCCTCCTCGGCGCCGCCGAGACGGACATCAGTGCCGGATACGACGGCCCCAAGATCGATCCCCGCGACGTGCCGCGCCGCTCGCTCGACGGCCTGGCCGCCGGCTCGATCGAGGTGATCGTCGACGACTGGACCGCGATGGTGAAGGCGTCGCTCGGCGGCGACCCCGCCGCGTTCTACGCACAGATCACCGAACTGCTCGGCGCGAGTTGAGCGGATTCGACGTTCGGACGGCCGGCGACGGCGCGGCGATCCGGGCCGGCTTCGCAGAGCCGCATGACGGTCTCCCGCGATCCGCCACGGGGCGCTCACAAGGGCGCAAGGTTGCATGGAGTGCATCGAGTTGCCCGCCCCGGCCTCTGGGAGAGGCGGCCACGCGGCTGTGTACTGGTGATACCCCCGCCGCCCGGGTCCACAACGCCCGGCGTTGTGGGGCCGCTCTCCCCGGACTCCGGCGAAGGAGATGCAGATGACCAGTGCCGCCGCCGTACCCACGGCGCTGTCCGTTCTGCCCGGCGGTCTGGATGAGGTACGCGCCCTGCCCGAGCGGGAGCTGCCCCGTCCGGCGTTGGGAGTTCGACGGCCTGCGCCGGCAGGACGGCCTGTCGGGGTATCCGTCCAAAGCCCGGCAACTGTCCGGCGAGCAGGACCGTGCGGTGGTCGCGGTCAGAGGGGACGGTGCCCTGACCGGCGGGCTCTCATCTGAGGCCCTGAACAACCTCGGTGCCGCCCCTGAGCGGCCGGTGATCATCGTGGTGAACGACAACGGCCGCTCCTCCGCCCCAACCAGGTACCGCCAAGGCACCCGCGCCCGCCGGACGAGCCGGACGAGCCGGCCACCCGGCAGGAGGCGGACGCCGCTCCCCGCGCGCCCTAGAAGACCGACTCCGCCTCGAACATCCGGTTCTCCGGGACCGTCTTGAGACGGGTCACCGCCTCCGCGAGCGGCACCATCGCCACGCGCGTGCCGTGCAGCGCCGTCATCCGGCCGAAGTCGCCGTTGTGCACCGCCTCCACCGCGTGCCAGCCGAACCGGGTCGCCAGCACCCTGTCGTACGCCGTCGGTGTGCCCCCGCGCTGCACATGGCCGAGGATGACCGGCCTGGCCTCCTTGCCCATGCGCCGCTCCAGCTCGCCCGCGAGGCGGTTGCCGATGCCCTCGAAGCGTTCGTGGCCGAACTGGTCGATCTCGCCCTTCGCGTAGTGCATCGAGCCCTCGGCGGGGTGCGCGCCCTCGGCGACGCAGATGACCGCGAACTTCTTGCCGCGCGCGAAGCGCTCCTCGACCATCTTCACGATGCTGTCGACCTCGAAGGGCCGCTCCGGCAGACAGATGCCGTGCGCGCCGCCCGCCATGCCGGACTCCAGCGCGATCCAGCCGGCGTGCCGGCCCATGACCTCCACGACCATGACGCGCTGGTGCGACTCGGCCGTGGTCTTCAGCCGGTCGATGGCCTCGGTGGCGACCATCACGGCCGTGTCGAAGCCGAATGTGCGGTCGGTGGAGGAGATGTCGTTGTCGATGGTCTTCGGTACGCCCACCACGGGCATGCCCGCGTCGGAGAGCATCCGGGCCGCCGTGAGCGTGCCCTCGCCGCCGATCGGGATGAGCGCGTCGATGCCGTACTTACGGCCCAGTTCGTCGGCGCTCTCGGCCGCTTCGCGCAGCCGGCCGCGCTCCAGCCGGGCCGAGCCGAGGATCGTCCCGCCGCGCGCCAGGATGCCGCTCACGGAGTCGAGGTCGAGGGGGCGGTAGTGGCCGTCGAGCAGGCCCTTGAAGCCGTCCTCGAAGCCGATGACCTCGTCACCGTGGCCGGTCATGGCGCGGTGGACGACCGAACGGATCACGGCGTTCAGGCCGGGACAGTCGCCGCCTGCGGTGAGGACTCCGATACGCATCGCGCTGTGTCTCCTGCTCGCTCGGGGTGTGGTCCGGTGCGGGGCCGTGCCGCCCGGAACCTGAAGGCGCCCGTACCCACCCCCACGGGTATTGTCAAGAGGGCGTTGCCACCCTAACGGGCCTCATGGCAGAAACAGGAATTTCCCCTTCCAGCCCTACCGCTGCCGGTCCGCCACCACTCCATCTTCATCGAACAGGAGAGCGCGCGTGACACGCAGCGTGTACGTGACCGGGATCGAACGCGGAGACGGCCGACAGGTCGTCGAGTTGGGGGTCATGGAGCTGCTGACCCGCCAGGTGGGCCGGGTGGGTGTCTTCCGCCCGCTGGTCCACGCGAACGGCCCCGACCGCCTCTTCGACCTGCTGCGGGCCCGCTACCGGCTCTCGCAGGACCCCGCGTCCGGCTACGGCCTCGGCTACGCGGAGGCCGCCGGCATCCAGGCCGAGGGCGGTACGGACGAGCTGGTCCAGCAGCTCGTACGGCGCTTCCACGAGGTCGCGCGGGAGTACGAGGTGGTGCTCGTCCTCGGTACGGACTTCGCCGACACCACGCTGCCCGACGAGCTGGCGCTCAACGCGCGCCTGGCCAACGAGTTCGGCGCCTCGGTCATACCGGTGGTCGGCGGCAGGGGCCAGCACGCCGAGTCGATACAGGCCGAGACGCGCAACGCGCACCGGGCGTACACGGTGCTGGGCTGCGACGTCCTCGCGATGGTGGTGAACCGGGTCGCCCCCGAGGACCGCGACGCGATCGACGCGCAGCTCGCGCGGCAGTTGCCGGTGCCCTGCTACACGCTGCCCGACGAGCCGGCGCTGGCCGCGCCGACCGTCGCGCAGATCGCCCGCGCCCTCGACGGCACGGTGCTGCTCGGGGACGAGGCGGGTCTGGCGCGTGACGCGCTCGGCTTCGTCTTCGGCGGCGCGATGCTGCCGAATCTGCTGGGCGCCCTGACTCCGGGCTGTCTGCTGGTCACGCCGGGCGACCGGGCGGATCTGCTGGTGGGCGCGCTCGCCGCGCACTCGGCGGGGACGCCGCCCATCGCGGGCGTGCTGCTGACGCTGAACGAACGGCCGGCGGACTCGGTCCTCACCCTCGCCGCCAAGCTCGCACCCGGCACACCGGTCGTCGCCGTGGTCGCCGGCTCCTTCCCCACGGCGGCCGAACTCTTCACGCTGGAAGGGAAGTTGAACGCCGATACGCCGCGCAAGGCGGAGACGGCGCTGGGACTGTTCGAGCGGTACGTGGACACCGGCGATCTGCTGGAGCGGATGTCGGTGGCGCGCAGTGGCCGGGTGACGCCGATGATGTTCGAGCACGATCTGCTGGAGCAGGCCCGCGCCGTACGCCGCCGGATCGTCCTGCCGGAGGGCACGGAGGAGCGGGTGCTGCGCGCGGCCGATGTGCTGATGCGCCGCGACGTCTGCGATCTGACGCTCCTCGGGGACGTCGACACCCTCACCAAGAAGGCCGCCGATCTCGGTATCGACCTGGCGGGCGCCCGGCTCGTCGACCCGGCGACGGACGAGTTGCGGCAGCGGTTCGCCGAGCGTTACGCGGAGCTGCGCGCGCACCGGGGTGTGACGGTGGAGCTGGCGTACGACGTGGTGGCCGACGTGAACTACTTCGGCACGCTGATGGTCGACGCGGGGCTGGCCGACGGCATGGTCTCGGGCTCCGTACACTCCACGGCGGCGACGATCCGCCCGGCGTTCGAGATCATCAAGACCACGTCGCCCTCGTCCAGCGTCTCCTCCGTCTTCTTCATGTGTCTGGCCGACAAGGTGCTCGTGTACGGCGACTGCGCCGTGATCCCGGACCCGGACGCCGGGCAGCTCGCGGACATCGCGGTGCAGGCCGCCGCGACCGCCGCCCGGTTCGGGGTCGAGCCGCGGATCGCGATGCTGTCGTACTCGACGGGGACCTCGGGCTCGGGCGCGGACGTCGACAAGGTGCGCGAGGCGACGGAGCTGGTGCGCGCGGCGCGGCCCGAGTTGAGGATCGAGGGGCCGATCCAGTACGACGCGGCGGTGGAGCCGAGCGTCGCCGCGACGAAGCTGCCCGAGTCGGAGGTGGCGGGGCGCGCGACGGTGCTGATCTTCCCCGATCTGAACACCGGCAACAACACGTACAAGGCGGTGCAGCGCTCGGCGGGCGCGGTGGCGGTGGGTCCGGTCATGCAGGGGCTGCGCAAGCCGGTGAACGACCTCTCGCGCGGCGCCCTGGTCCAGGACATCGTGAACACCGTCGCCATCACGGCCGTCCAGGCGCAGGACGACGGCGTGTGACTCCGCAGCCTCCACAACCTCCACCGATTGAAAGGCGTCCCGCCCGTGACCCCGCAGCCCACCCGAGTCCTCGTCCTCAACTCCGGTTCCTCCTCGGTGAAGTACCAGTTGCTGGACATGCGCGACGGGACCCGGCTCGCCGCCGGCCTGGTGGAGCGCATCGGGGAGAGCGCGTCGCGCCTCGTGCACACGCCGTCGTCAGGCGAAGCGCGCGAGCGTACGGAGCGGATCGCCGACCATGAGCGGGCGTTGAAGGCGGTCGCCGAGGAACTGGCCCTGGACGGTACGGGGATCGACTCCCCCGAGCTGGCGGCGATCGGCCACCGCGTGGTGCACGGCGGGCTTCGGTTCAGTGCCCCGACCGTCATCGACGACGCGGTGCTCGCGGAGATCGAGCGGCTGGTGCCGGTGGCACCGCTGCACAACCCGGCGAACATCATCGGCATCAGGACCGCGCGGGCGCTGCGCCCGGATCTGCCGCAGGTCGCCGTCTTCGACACCGCGTTCCACACGACGATGCCGGAGCACGCCGCGCGGTACGCGATCGACGTGGCGACGGCCGACGCGTACCGGATCCGGCGTTACGGGTTCCACGGCACCTCGCACGCGTACGTCTCCCGGCGGGCGGCCGAACTGCTGGGCCGCCCGCCCGAGGAGCTGAATCTGATCGTGCTGCACCTGGGCAACGGGGCGTCGGCGTCGGCCGTCGCGGGCGGGCGCTGTGTGGACACCTCGATGGGGCTGACCCCCTTGGAGGGGCTGGTGATGGGTACGCGCTCGGGGGACATCGATCCGGCGGTGGTCTTCCATCTGGAGCGGGTCGCCGGAATGGACACGGACCGGATCGATGAACTTCTGAACAAGAAAAGCGGGCTGACGGGCCTCTGCGGCGACAACGACATGCGCGAGATCCGCCGCCGGGTCGACGCGGGGGACGCCGCGGCGACGCTGGCCTTCGACATTTACATCCACCGTCTGAAGAAGTACATCGGCGCCTATTACGCCGTGCTGGGCCGGGTGGACGCGGTGGTGTTCACCGCCGGCGTCGGCGAGAACGCGGCGCCGGTGCGGGCGGCCGCGATCGCCGGGCTCGGGGAGTTGGGGCTGGTCGTGGACGCGGAGCTGAACGCCGTACGGTCCGGCGAGCCGCGTCTCGTATCGCCGGAGCACGCGCGCGTCGCGGTCGCCGTGGTGCCGACCGATGAGGAAATGGAGATCGCCCGCCAGACCTTCGCGTTGGTCGACGCCTGAGCGCCACCCCGCCCATTTGTACTTTCCGCCAGACGGAATATTCCGAGCCGAAACAAACCGATAGGATCCGCCTTATGCGCCGTTCCAAAATCGTCTGCACACTTGGCCCCGCCGTCGACTCGTACGAGCAGTTGAAATCGCTCATCGAGGCCGGTATGAACGTGGCCCGACTGAATATGAGCCACGGGTCCCACCCCGAGCACGAGGAGCGGTACCACCGCGTCCGGAAGGCGGCCGAGGCCACCGGCCGGGCCGTGGGCGTGCTCGTCGACCTCCAGGGCCCGAAGATCCGGCTGGAGACCTTCGCCGAGGGGCCCGTCGAGCTGGTGCGGGGTGACGAGTTCGTCATCACCACCGAGGATGTCGCCGGGGACAAGGGCATCTGCGGCACCACCTACAAGGGGCTGCCGGGCGACGTCGCGAAGGGCGACCAGGTCCTGATCAACGACGGCAACGTCGAGCTGCGGGTGACCGAGGTCGACGGCCCGCGGGTCAAGACGCTGGTCATCGAGGGCGGGGTCATCTCCGACCACAAGGGCATCAACCTGCCGGGTACGGCGGTCAATGTCCCGGCGCTCTCCGAGAAGGACGTCGAGGACCTGCGCTTCGCGCTGCGGATGGGCTGCGACATGATCGCGCTGTCCTTCGTGCGCGACGCGGACGACATCAACGACGTCCACAAGATCATGGACGAGGAGGGCCGCCGGGTCCCCGTCATCGCGAAGGTCGAGAAGCCGCAGGCCGTCGCCAACATGGAGGCCGTCGTCGCGGCGTTCGACAGCATCATGGTGGCCCGTGGCGACCTGGCGGTCGAGTATCCGCTCGAGAAGGTCCCGATGGTGCAGAAGCGCCTCATCGAGCTGTGCCGCCGCAACGCGAAGCCGGTGATCGTGGCGACCCAGATGATGGAGTCGATGATCACCAACTCCCGCCCGACGCGCGCCGAGGCGTCCGACGTGGCGAACGCGATCCTGGACGGGGCCGACGCGGTGATGCTGTCGGCGGAGTCGTCCGTCGGCGCGTATCCGATCGAGACGGTCAAGACGATGTCGAAGATCGTCGTCGCGGCGGAGAACGAGCTGCTGTCCAAGGGCCTCCAGCCGCTCGTACCGGGCAAGAAGCCCCGTACGCAGGGTGGTTCGGTCGCCAGGGCCGCTTGTGAGATCGCGGACTTCCTGGGCGGCAAGGCGCTGATCGCCTTCACCCAGTCCGGCGACACGGCCCGCCGCCTCTCGCGCTACCGCACCTGTCAGCCGATCCTCGCCTTCACGACGGACGAGGCGACGCGTAACCAGCTCTCGCTGAGCTGGGGCGTCGAGTCGTTCGTCGTACCGCATGTGGAGACCACGGACGCGATGGTCGACCTGGTGGACGCGGAGCTTGCGAAGCTCCGGCGCTACAGCGAGTCGGACACGATGATCATCACGGCCGGCTCGCCTCCCGGTGTCCCGGGGACGACGAACATGGTGCGCGTGCACCACCTGGGCGACACGGTCACGGCCCAGAGCTGACGCGGAACCGGGTTACCTGTCCTCAATCGCCGGACGGGCTCGTTTTGAGCCCGTCCGGCGATTGCGGCCTTAGCCAGTGATGTAGTTGTGCAGCCCGGGAACAGTAAGCGTGCCGCCGAACTGGCCCGCCTGGAGCACCTCCACCTCCGTGAAGAAGGCGAAGGGGACGTTGACCGGGGGCGGGGTGTCCGGGCTGAACGTGATCGGGATCAGACCGAACAGGTTGCCCTTCAACTCCTCCGTGTACATGGTGACTTGACCGTCGCGGATGGTCGACGTGGAGCCCGGCCGGCTCGCCACGTGCGCCGTGCGGTCCTCGGGGTAGACGACCTTCTGGTGCAGGTCCTTGATGTCCACCTCCGACGCCGTGAACTTCAGCGCCTTCTTGATCTTTCCGCTGCCCGTCTTCACCTCGACGATGCCGTGGTAGTCCAGCCCCCGCAGCGTGAGCTTGGTGCTCTCCAGCTTCCACGGGTCGTCCGGCAACAGCGGGATGCCTGGCTCCAGTTCGGCGGCGGCCAGCGCGTCCGGGTCGGGCTCCGGGCAGGGGAACCGCGGCTTGCCGTCGGCGCCCTCGGGGATGTCGTCGTCCTTGCGGGCCTCAAGTCCCTTCGCGGCGTCGTCCAGTTCCTCGACATCCACGCCGGCCTCGTCCGCGGCGTCCCTGATGGCGTCCTCGGTGCTGTCGGCGTCGTCCGGCTTGTCCGTCCCGGTCTCCGGGTCCGGCTCCGCGGGCTTTCCGTCGTCCGCACCGGGCTTCTCGGGCTCCGGGTCGGCCGGGTCGGCCGGCTTGTCCGGTGCCGGCTCGTCCGTCTCCTTGTCCGGTACGCCGAGGAGACCGCCCAGCGCGTCACCCAACCCCAGCGGGTCCAGCGGGTTCTTGGGCTCCGACGTGCTCGGCTCCGGTGCGGGCTCCTTGGGCGCGGCCGGAGTCTCGCCGGGCGAGGGCTCGGTGGCGTCGCCCCCGTCCCCGCCCTCGTCCCCGCCGTCACCGGTGGGCGGCTTCGGCTGCTCCGGGGAATCCCCTGACGGATCCCCGGACGCGTCGCCGGACGCGTCGTCCGAGGGCGTCTCGGACGGCGACGGCGACGGCGAGTTGGACTCCGGCGGCTCGTCGGAGCGCGTGACGCACGGCCCCGGCGCGTACGGAATGTCCTTGGAGTCCTCGGCCAGCGCGAGCCGGGGCGTGAGCCCCATCCCGACGAACACCGCCGTCGGCATCGCGGCCAGCGCGAACGCCTTTCCGGCCGGGATATGGAGCTTGGTCAGCAGCGATTTCCTGGGGGCGGCGTGGCGCGGGCCGCTTCTCTCGCGGGCCCGCCCGCCTCCGGCCGTCTCCGGCCGTGTCTCATCACCCCGCACTGTTCCTCCCGCCGTTGGCTTGAGCAGTGGTCTGAGTCAGATTCGGGTCCCCGTCAGACGGGCCGGGGAGAAAAGGGCCGTCCCCGCCCCCGTCCCCGGTGCCCTGGTCGACCGCGCCGCTGTCGGGTCCGAACGTCTGCCGGCGTACGGCGGCGGGCTTGCCCGACGTGCTGTCGCCGGGGCCGTCGGCGTGCTCGTCGTCGGCCTCCACGGGCCGGCCCGGCGCCCAGGCGATGGACAGGGCTCCGCCGATGAGGGCGGGCAGGAATCCCAGACCGAATCCGCCGAAGTTCGCCACGGGTATCGAGACGAGTCCCAGCAGGATCGTGGCGACACCCGCGAACACCCGCACGGCGCTCTGGAACCACATCGTCAGTCCCAGGGTGGCCAGCAGGACACCGATGATCAGCGAGCCCGCGCCCGCCGTGGTGGCCATGGTCAGCGTGAGATGGCCCAACTTGAGTTCGGCGTAAGGGAAGTAGACGATCGGCGCTCCGCTCAGGAGCGACAACAATCCCGCCCAGAACGGCCGAGAGCCCCGCCAGGCGCGGAACCGCAGCCGCCAGTAAGTGAATCGGCCGCGGGGCTCCGAAGACTCGGCGCTCATGGAAAACAGCTCCCTGGAACCGGTGTTGCTGTGAGAGAGAGGGGGGAGTGGGCGGACGCGACCGCGAAGGACGAGGCGCGCGCCCGCCCCAGGGGGCGACGTGCTCAGGACCCGGTGAGGGTCTAGTAGCACTCCTTGACGCCCTTGTGCAGCTTCAGGCTCAGTCCGCTGAGCTCGAAGGTGCCGGCCGTGGTCGCCCAGGCCGTCTGCTTCACATCGGTCAGCGTCGCCTCTTCGGCCCGCTGCGCGAAGCCGAAGGGGTTGACCTTCTTCTCGGTCTCCGGCTGGATCCTCGTGTCGCCGGCCGCCACACCGATGTCGATGTTCTTGAACTTGGCGTCGGCTTCGAGCTTGGCGACATCCAGATACAGGTTGGTCGCCCTGACCGGCTTGCTGCTCTCCCGGCCGGCGCGCAGCTCAAGGCTGATACTGCCGAAGATCGGGACGTTCGGGGTGACCACCGACTGGCACATGTTGCTGATCGTGGCTTCGCTGAAACCGGAGACGGCAACCGGGTGCTTGGTCGGGTTGCCCTTGAGATCCGTGCCTTCGGCGAGGCTTCCGTACTGTACGAAGTCCTGGCCCACCAACTGGTCGGCCGAGACCTTGAAACTCTGCCCCGACACACTGAACGACGCGGCGAGCGCGCCCTGTGCCAGAGCGACACCTATCGCGGCCGTCGCGGCCACGCTCGGCACCATGACGACGGCGAAACGCTTCCATCTGGTCCCGCCACGTGCTTGGGACTCCATCACTTTCCTCCTTCTCGGACGTACATCTCCGGATCGGGCGTCGGCCCGTCCTGGGATGGGAGAAGTGCTACGTCCTCGGGAAGGAGAGCGCCTGTGCGTATCACGCGGAACGAGCCGCGTCAGAATCACCGACGATCACCCCCGAGCGACAACCACTGGGCCACGCGCGTCGCGTGGCCGCCGGACAGGCCCCGCCGGTCGGCGGGAACCCCCCTGTCCCCTGGGTCGGCGCCACCGCTCCGCCGGCCCGCCCGGTGGGGACCGACCGCGGTGGGGGCACGGCTGGGTCGCCGTACCGGTGCGCTGTCGGACCGAGCGTGGACGATCGTGGTGTATTCACGCCCGGGACACAAGGGGGTTCGTTACTGGCAAGTAATGAGTGATTCACGAAGGGGCCACGGGGCGGTGCCGAGCGGGCACTCAGGGTGCCTCGAATCGACCCGACAGAACTCGCGAATACCGCCAATAACCGGACAGAACAAGAGGGTTGATTTACTCGGAGTAACAGCGACCCCGCTTTACCAAGTTTTGGTAAAGCGGGGTCGCCGGTGTCGTCGAGTCGGCAAATCGGTACGCGCCACCTCAGGGCACGTGACGGACGCGGAACCCGCTCAGAAAAGAACCCTGGCAAGTGCCGAGCGCGCGGCGGTCACCCGGGGGTCGTCCGAGCCGATCACCTCGAAGAGTTCGAGCAGTCGCAGCCGCGCCGCGTCCCGGTCCTCACCCGCCGTACGCCGTACGGCCTCGACCAACCGGCCGAAGGCGTCCTCCACATGGCCGCCGACCAGATCGAGGTCGGCGGCGGCGATCTGCGCGGGGACGTCGTCCGGCCGCTCCGCCGCCTCCTTGCGCACCTGCTGCGGGTCCATCCCCTTGACGCGGGCGAGCAGTTCGGCCTGCGCGAGACCGAGCTTCGCCTCCGTGTTGCCGGGGTCGTCGGCGAGCACGTTGCGGTACGCCTGCGCGGCGCCGCCGAAGTCGTCGGCGTCCAGCGCGCGTACGGCCGCTTCGAGCAGCGCGTCGTACGGCCCCGCCCGCTCCACCGGCTCCTCGTCCGCGCCGGGCTCCGCGCCGGCCTCGGCGTCGACCGTGATGCCGGTGAGCCCGAAGCGCTGCTCGCCGACCTGGATCAACTGGTCCAGTGTCTCGCGGATCTGGGCCTCGGGGGCCGCGCCCTGGAAGAGGGGCAGCGCCTGGCCCGCCACCACGGCGAAGACCGCGGGGATGCCCTGGATCTGAAACTGCTGCATCAGCATCTGGTTGGCTTCGACGTCGACCTTGGCGAGAACGAACCGGCCGTTGTACTCCGTGGCCAGCCGCTCCAGCACGGGGCTGAGCTGCTTGCACGGCTCGCACCACTCGGCCCAGAAGTCGATGACGACCGGGACCTCGGCGGAGCGCTGGAGGACGTCGCGCTCGAAGCCCGCCTCATCGACGTCGATCACCAGGCTGGAGGGGGGTACGGCACCGGTGTCGCCCCGCCGGGCCGCCTCGGCGCGGGCCTGCTCGGCTTTGGCCTTGGCCTCACCGGCCGCCTTCACCGCGGCGAGATCGACGACGCCGCTCATGGACATGTTCCTAGGCTGCATGAGTACATCCTCCCCTCTCCGCGCGCGCATGTGAAAAGCAATCGGACAGTTCGCGCCGCCCGTCGTGGCGAGAACGAACCGCTCGCACACGACCGCGCCCGCCGCGGGACCCCGCGGGATGCGGGGCGCACGGTCGGACACGGCCTTCACGCCCTGAACACAGCCCCGCGCATGACCTGAACACGTTCGGGGCAAGTCCCCTGTCGGGGACCTGGGTTCGGTACGGGGTCCCCACCCCGCGCCAGTGGTCGCCGCTCAAGAACCGCTCAAGGAGAGACGGCCCTTTCGCTACGGGTCGTAGCGTAACCGACAAGCTCCCCCGTCCGTCCGGGAATCTCGCGGTGAACTGACTCACAGCGGATTCCTTACCGACGGGTATGGTCGCGGGCATGCTGAGCCGCAGCCACCGCACCCCCACCCGTTCCGGCCGCCCCCGCAGCGCCGCGGCCGATACGGCGATCCTGCTGGCGACCCGGGCCGCACTGGTGGAACAGGGCTGGTCCAAGCTGTCGATGGGCGACGTCGCGGCGCGCGCGGGCGTCGCCAAGACCACCCTCTACCGGCGCTGGTCGAGCAAGAACGAGTTGGTGGTCGACGCGGTCGCCGTCCTCTTCGACCAGATCGAGATCCATGACCGGGGCAGCCTCACGGCCGACATCGAGGGGGTCGTGCTCCAGTTCGCCGCGCTGCTGGAGCGGCCCGAGACCAAGACGGCGCTGATGGCGGTGGTCGCCGAGTCGACGCGGGACGACGCGCTGCGCGACCGGATCCGTACGGCGATCGTCGACCGGCAGAAGGGCCTGGTGCTCAAGGGCCGTGAACGGGCGCAGGCGCGGGGCGAGTTGCCGTACGAGAGCGATCCGGAGGCGGCGGCCCGTAACGCCGACCTGATCTTCGACGTGATCGCGGGCGCGGTGGTGCACCGGACGCTGGTGAGCGCGGAGCCGGTGGACGAGGACTGGGCACGCGACTTCACGCTGCTGCTGGTGACGGGTCTTGGCGCGGTCCGGGGGTCGTGAAGCCCCCGCGACGCGGCCCGTCCACGCCCTGCGCTCCCTGCGTCCTTGACCTCAAGCGCGGTTGAGAATCTAGCGTCGTGGACGTACCGCTACCGCACTCACACAAGGACGCCGCCATGACCGTTCAGGACTACACCGTCGAGGAACTGACCGCCCAGCCCATCGGCTACTGGAGCGGCGCGACCATGCGCCAGGTCGTCGGCCGCATCCGCGCGGAGCTGGCCGTCGAACACCTCACCCAGCCGCACTGGTGGTCGCTCAACCACATCGCGGGCGCCCCCGGCTCGTGGGGCCGCGCCCGGCTGACCGACCGGCTCGCCCCCTTCGACGACCAGGACACCGACTTCGAGACCGTGTACGGCGATCTGATCGCCCGCGGCTGGCTGACCGAGGAATCGGGCACGTTCGTCCTCACGGAGGCGGGAGAGGCCGGCCGGCTCCGTACCAAGGAGCGACTGGCCAAGGTGCACGAGCGCGTGCTCGACGGAATCTCGCCGCAGCAGTACGCGGCGACGCTGAACGTCCTGCGCCGCATGATCGACAACCTGGGCGGCGACAGCGACCTGCCCCGGACATACGCGCGCCCCGACGTCAGGCACTGAACGGTCCTCAGAAACCGGGCGGCTCCGTGTACGTGCCCCACTCGTCCCGCAGCACGCCGCAGATCTCACCCAGCGTCGCCTCCGCGCGCACCGCGTCGAGCATCGGCCCGATCATGTTCGAGCCGTCCCGCGCGGAGGCCAGCATCGCGTCCAGCGCCGTACGGACGCGGACGTCGTCGCGGGCCGACTTGCGGTCCGCCAGCTCCCGCACCTGATCGCGCTCGACCTCGTGGCTGACCCGCAGGATCTCCAGGTCGCCGGTGACCGAGCCGTGGTGGACGTTGACGCCGACGACCCGCTTCTCGCCCTTCTCCAGCGCACGCTGGTACTGGAAGGCGGACTCGGCGATCTCGCCGGTGAACCAGCCGTCCTCGATGCCGCGCAGGATGCCGGACGTGATCGGGCCGATGGGGTGCTGTCCGTCCGGGTGCGCCCGCAGACCGCGCTCCGTGATCTGCTCGAAGATCTTCTCCGCGTCGGCCTCGATACGGTCGGTCAGTTGCTCCACGTACCACGAACCGCCCAGCGGGTCGGCGACATTGGCGACGCCGGTCTCCTCCATCAGCACCTGCTGGGTGCGCAGCGCGATCTCGGCCGCCTGCTCGCTGGGCAGCGCCAGGGTCTCGTCCAGGGCGTTGGTGTGCAGCGAGTTCGTGCCGCCGAGGATCGCCGACAGGGCCTCGACGGCGGTCCGTACGACGTTGTTGTACGGCTGCTGCGCGGTGAGCGAGACGCCCGCCGTCTGGGTGTGGAAGCGCAGCCACTGCGCCTTGTCGGTCTTCGCGCCGTACATCTCCTTCAGCCGGCGCGCCCAGATCCGGCGCGCGGCGCGGAACTTGGCGATCTCCTCGAAGAAGTCGAGGTGCGCGTCGAAGAAGAAGGACAGACCGGGGGCGAAGACGTCGACGTCCATGCCGCGCGACAGGCCCAGCTCCACATAGCCGAAGCCGTCGGCGAGGGTGTACGCCAGCTCCTGCGCGGCCGTGGCCCCGGCCTCGCGGATGTGGTAGCCGGAGACGGACAGGGGCTTGTACGCGGGGATGGACGCCGCGCAGTGCTCCATCAGGTCGCCGATCAGCCGCAGATGGGGCTCGGGCTGGAACAGCCACTCCTTCTGGGCGATGTACTCCTTGAAGATGTCGGTCTGGAGCGTGCCGTTCAGTACGGAGGGGTCGATGCCCTGGCGCTCGGCGGCGACCAGATACATGCAGAAGACCGGGACGGCGGGGCCGCTGATGGTCATGGACGTCGTGACGTCCCCGAGCGGGAGGTCGCCGAACAGGACCTCCATGTCGGCGGCGGAGTCGATCGCGACGCCGCAGTGGCCGACCTCGCCGAGGGAGCGCGGGTCGTCGGAGTCGCGGCCCATGAGGGTCGGCATGTCGAAGGCGACGGAGAGACCGCCGCCGCCGTTGGCGAGGATGGTCTTGTAGCGCTCGTTGGTCTGGCGCGCGTTGCCGAAGCCGGCGAACTGGCGGATCGTCCACGTACGGCCCCGGTAGCCGGTCGCGTGCAGACCGCGGGTGAAGGGGTACTCCCCCGGCCAGCCGATCCGCTCGAATCCCTCGTACGTGTCACCGGGACGCGGTCCGTAGACCGGGTCGACGGGGTCGCCGGAGAGCGTGCTGAAGTCCGCGTCGCGCTTGCGGGCCTTGTCGTAGCGGGCCTGCCAGCGCCGGCGGCCCTCCTCGATGGCTGCGGTCTCGGCATGCTCGTGAGCGTCCATACCCATGAATTTACTAGGACGTCCTAGTAAAAGTCGAACGCTGACCGCCACGAGTTTGCTCGCGGCGGTGGGGGGAGCGGTGTCAGACCTCGACGGGGGCGGTCTCGTCGCGGACGATCAGCGACTGGACCTCTCGGGTGATCTTCGGTTCGACGAAGAACGAGGCGACCGGGATACAGCCGGCGGCCAGCACCCACAGGAGCTTGCCGAACGGCCACTTCGCCTTGGAGCCCAGGTCGAAGGCGAAGACGACGTAGACGATGAAGAGCAGGCCGTGGATCTGGGAGATCACCATCGTGTCGCCGGTGTCGAAGCCGTACTTCATGACGATGGCGACGGTGAAGACCAGCAGCCATACGGCGGTGACGTACGCCATGACCCGGTAGCGGGTCAGGATGCTCTGTTTCATGCCCAGGAGCGTATCGCCCCGAAAAGTCCCCGCGGACGGCGGGGCTCCCCCCTGGCTGCTCAGCTCTCGTCCTCGAAATCCTTGGCCGAGACGCGCAGCGGGCGCAATATCGCGAAGATCTCGGCGCACTCCTGTGCGTCGTACGCCCCGAGGCCGAACTCCATCGCCATCAGGTCGCGGGTCGCGGCCTCCACGACCTCGCGGCCCCGGTCGGTGATCGAGGCGAGCGTGCCGCGGCCGTCGTTGGGGTTGGGGCGCTTGTCGACCAGTCCGGATTTGACCAGCCGGTCCACCGTGTTCGTGACGGACGTCGGGTGGACCATCAGCCGCTCGCCGATCTTGGACATGGTCAGCTCACCGGCCTTGGAGAAGGTGAGCAGCACCAGCGCCTCGTAGCGGGCGAAGGTCAGTCCGTACGGCTTGACCACCGCGTCGACCTCGGCGAGCAGGATCTGGTGGGCCCGCATGATCGAGGTGATGGCGCCCATCGACGGCACGGGGCCCCAGCGCTGCTGCCAGAGCTCGTCGGCTCGGGCGATGGGATCGAAGGCAAGGCTGAGCGGCTTGGACACGTCAGCGACCTTACCGACTGGTCATATGGCGGTCTGCCCCTACTCCCGGATTACCCGGGCGCCCCGTGCGGCGGACCTCGTACACGAGAAGTACGGAACATACGGTTCCGATCGCGCCGGCCCCGGCGACGACCTGGTGCACGGGCAGGAACTCGGCGGCGAGACCGGCCAGCGCCATGCCGACGCCCTGCACCGTCATGAGCCCCGCGGTCATCAACGTCATGGCCCGGCCCCGCAGTTCGTCCGGGACCGCGTCCACGAACCACTGGTCGAGGCCGATGATGTAGACGGCGCCGGCGCCGGACAGCACGAGGGCGACCAGGGCCAGGGCCACGCCGGGCGTGACGGCGTAGACGAGCAGAGGCACCAGCCCGACGGCGGCCGACGGGAGCACGATCCGCGAGCGGGTACGGGGGCTGAGCGCGGAGCCCGCGACGAGTTCGGCCGCGATGTGCCCCACGGGCATGGCGGTCATCATCAGACCGAGTGTGGCGGGGCCGACGCCGATCCGGTCGGCGTAGGGCGCCATCAGGGCCTCCGGCGCGACGACGAACATCGCGGGCACCCAGAACAGCAGCGTCAGCGCGCGGATCCGCCGGTCGGCGAAGACCAGCCGGGCGCCCTCCAGCGAATCCCGCAGCAGATTCGCGCCGCCCTCCTTCTTGAGAAGGCGGGCCGGCCTGTCCTTCGTACCGAAGCGCAGGAGTACGGCCGAGCAGAGGAAGGTGACGACGGTGAGGGAGATCGCGCCGCGCGGGGTGACGACGGTGAGCAGGACGCCGCCGACGGCGAACCCGGCGAGGACGGCGCTCTGCGACACGATCCGCAGGAGGGAGCGGCCGAGGACATAGAGATCGCCGTCCCCGAGGATGTCGGTGAGCGCCGCCATACGGGTCCCGGTGAACACGGGCGCGACGGCGGCGACGACGCACCGCAGCGCGAGCAGCCCCGCGACGGGCGTCCCGGGCACCACCATCACGGCGACGCACCCGGCGCAGACGAGATCACACACGACGAGCACCCGCCGCGCCGGAAACCGGTCGGCGACCCCGGCGAGGAGCGTCCCGCCGAAGAGGTAGGGCAGAAAGCCGAGCGCGAAGGTGAGGGCGCTGAGGAAGGGGGACCCGGTGAGGTCGTAGACGAGGACGGTGAGCGAGATCTCGGTGACGACGACCCCGAGGAGCGACAACAGATGCGCGGCGAAGACGGCACGGAATTCTTTGACGGCGAAGACAGCGGAGTACCCACCTGCCGGGGGCGCGGGCGCCTCGGGGCCGCCGACGGGGTCGACGCCGCCCGGCGCGGGCGCCGTCCCTTGGGCGGCCTCGCCTGTCCGCCCCTCGGCGGCCTCGGCCGCCACGGCGGGCGGCCCGCCGGACTCGGCGGGCACCGGCGCGGTCGATCCCTCCGGCCCGCCGGGCATGGGCGGCACCTGGGCCACCGCCCCCGTCCGCCCCTCGGCGGCCTCGGCCGCCACGGCGGGCACCACCGAGCCGACCAGGCCCGCAGACGCGGGCAGCGGGCCGCGCCCGCCCTCCTCGGGACACGGCAGCCCGCCGGGCCGTCCCGGCGACGGCAGCCCCCCGCCGGTGCCGCCCGGCGGCACATCGGCCGCCGCCCCCGTCCGTCCTTCAGCGACCTCGGCCGACACGACGGGCGCCCCGCCGGTGCCACCCTGCTCGGGCGGCGGTACCAACCCGCCCTGCTGCGCAGGCGATCCCTCCGACCCGCCGGGCATGGACGGCACATCGGCCACCGCCCCCATCCGCCCCTCGGCGGCCTCGACAGGCGGCCCGCCGGACTCGGCGGGCACCACCGAGCCGACCAGGCCCGCAGACGCGGGCAGCGGGCCGCGCCCGCCCTCCTCGGGACACGGAGCCCCACCGGTGCCGCCCTGTGGCGCGGGCGATCCCTCCGGCCCGCCGGGCATGGGCGGCACCTGGGCCACCGCCGGGGGACGTGTCGCTCGGGGTGGTGGACCGGGCGGACCGTCCGTAGCGGTAGGCACCGGGGGGTTCTCCGTGGGCGGGTGGGTTGATTCAGCCCGTCCGGCGATTGAGGACACCGCGGGTGGCCCGGCCTCGGACCCGGCGGGGGTCGGTATCGGCATGGGACGCAGCATCGTCCGGGAGGGGCCCGGGGCCTAGACTTTCGGGGTCAGCCGAATCTTCCGTACAAGAGCGAGGGACCCCCGTGGCGTTCCAGTTGCACTTCGGGGAGCGCGATCTGCTGCGCGTCCGGTTCGCCCTGTCGCCGCTCTGGGAGACGCAGGAGGCCGTACGCACCCTCTCGCGGCCCGAGCGGCACGGGTATCACCTGCCGTGGCTGCGGCGGATCAAGAGCGCCGCGGACGGGCTCGATCTGAGGCCGTTGTGGCTGTTCATGCCGCAGTTCGGGCACAACCCCGACTTCTTCTGCCCGCCGCCCGAGAGCCCCGTCGTCACCTTCGCCGAGGAGATCGCGCTGGTGCGCTCCACGCCCCTCGAGGCAGCCCACCGGGACATGGCCCTCGCGCTCGCCGAGACGCCCGGCGCCGCCGAGAGCGACCTCGGGCGCGAGCTGCTGGCCGATCCCGCGCGGGCGGTGCGGGAGGTCGCCGGGCTGCTGGAGGAGGTCTGGCAGCGGTTGATCGAGCCCGACTGGCCCCGGCTGCGCGCCCTGCTCGAAGCGGACATCGCCTATCACTCGCGGCGGCTCGCCGAGGTCGGATTCGGGCAACTGCTGGGCGAGTTGAGCCCCCGGCTCGTCTGGGCGGACTCCACCCTGACCGTCGTCGGCACGCGCGGCGACCACGACCGGGTGCTCGGCGGACGCGGTCTCGTCCTCGTACCGAGCGTCTTCGTCTGGCCCGAGATCATCGGCGGGCACGAGCCGCCCTGGCAGCCCTCCGTGTTCTACCCGGCGCGCGGCATCGGCGGGCTGTGGACAGAGGCGGCGGACCGTACGCCGGACGCGCTCGCCCGGCTGCTCGGCCGGGTCCGCGCGGACGTCCTGTGCGCGCTCGACGAACCCGCCGGGACCACCGCGCTCGCGCACCGGCTCGGCCTCGCCCCGTCCTCCGTGTCCGCGCATCTGTCGGTGCTGCGCGACGCGGGCCTGCTGACGTCGCGGCGCCACTCGCACCAGGTGCTGTACGAGCGGACACCGCTCGGCATCGCGCTGGCGGTGTCGTAACCCCACACATTGTGACTGTTATGTCACGATTGCCCGGTCCTGTGCTTCTCCGGTCGTCAGTCGCCCAAGGGGGCTGGATGTCCAGCCGCACCACGCGCCTCGTCTCCCTCGTCTCCCTCGCCACCGCCACGGCCACCGCCGCCGTGTTCGCGCTCGCGGGCTGCTCCGCCGGCTCCGACACCCCCGGCGCCCCCGCGCGGGACGAGACCGGGACTCCGGCCGTACGGGGCGAGGCCGCCCCCACCGCCGGTTCGCCGTTCTGGGTGGATCCGCAGAGCGACGCGGCCCGCCAGGTCGAGGAGTGGCAGGCCCAGGGCCGTACCGAGGACGCCAAGGTCCTCAAGCGGATCTCCGAGCGCCCCGTCGCCGACTGGCCGCGCGGCGACAACCCCGCCCCCGGCATCCGGCGGGCCGTCAAGGGCGCCGCCGGACAGCGCACGGTGGTCCTCGTCGCGTACAACATCCCGCACCGCGACTGCGGTCTCTACTCCGCCGGCGGCGCCCGCGACGGCCGCGCCTATCTCGACTGGATCAACTCCTTCGCCGACGCGATCGGCGACGCCCGCGCCCTGGTGATCCTGGAGCCGGACGCCCTCTCCCACCTGGTGGACGGCTGCACCCCCGCCGAACACCACGCGGAGCGCAACCAACTGCTCTCGGACGCGATCGACCGGCTCAAACAGCAGCCGGCCACCAAGGTCTATCTGGACGCGGGCAACCCGGCCTGGATCAAGGAGCCGGAGAAGATCGCCGAGCCGCTGCGCACGGCCGGTGTCGACAAGGCGGACGGCTTCTCGCTCAACGTCTCCAACTTCGAGACGGACGACGCGGTCAAAACGTTCGGCACCCGGCTCTCCGGACTCCTCGACGGCGCCCACTTCACCGTCGACACCAGCCGCAACGGCGCCGGCCCCCTCACCGGTGAGCGGGAGGAGGCGTGGTGCAATCCGCCGGGCAGGTCGCTCGGTACGCCGCCGACCGCCGAGACCGGTGACGCGCTGGTCGACGCGTATCTGTGGATCAAGCGGCCCGGCGACTCGGACGGCCCCTGCCGGGGCGGCCCGGCCGCCGGTACGTGGTGGCCGGACTACGCCCTCGGACTCGCCCGCCGCGCGGGCGCGTAGCGCTCGTCCCTCCCACGGCTACTTCACCTGGATCCACTTCGCCTCCGACGACACCCCCGCCGTGTCCGTCACGAACAGCATGTACCAGCCGGGCGGCACCAGCGTCCGATCCGACGGGACGTCCACCGTCACCGAGCCGCCCCGCCTGACCAGGGCGAGGTCGATCGAGCGCTGCTCCACGTCCGTGCTGTGCGTGACCGC
This sequence comes from Streptomyces sp. NBC_01506, assembly GCF_045040295.1. Taxonomy (NCBI): domain Bacteria; kingdom Bacillati; phylum Actinomycetota; class Actinomycetes; order Kitasatosporales; family Streptomycetaceae; genus Streptomyces; species Streptomyces sp. NBC_01506. The sequence goes on from NZ_CP109422.1 coordinate 2,727,225, forward strand.
GCTCGGCCGCATCAGCCGCGCGGTCGCGATCCGCTGGGAGACCTCCGTACGGAAGGTGGCGCGACCGTTCTGGTCGAGTTCCGCCGGCCCCTCCCCCAGCACCGGCCGCGCCTTCGCGCGGTTGCCTTCCAAAGAGGGCGGCGTGAAGATCTCCACGCGCTGCTCGAACGTGCCGAGTTTCGTGTTGTCGGCGTCGTCGAACAGCGGGTCGGAGCCGAAGGTCGCCACCCGTCCGTCGGGCAGAAGCAGTGCCTCGGAGTGGTAGTTACGGCCCACGGTCGGGTCGGCCGCCTTCTTGAAGGTGTTGGTCTTCGGGTCGTAGAACTGCGCCTTGAGGATGTCGCTGGCGTTGCGCCCCCGGTAGTCGGAGGATCCGCCGCTCGTGAAGACCGTGTCGTCCGGCATGATCACACTGCTCAGATAGCGCGTCCCCTGCGGCAGGCTCGGCCCGGCCCGGAAGGCCGGGTTGTCCTCCTTCAGGTCCACGATCGCCGTACGGGACGTGGACCTGGACGATTCGCCGACCCCGCCGCCGCCCATGACCATCACCTTCTGGTCCTGCGCGGGAGGCAGCACCAGCGAGGCCGAGGTCTCCGTCTCGTCGAGCTGGGTGAGCCCGCCGACCTTCGTGAAGATGTTCTTGTTCAGATCCCACAGACCCGGCTGGCGGCCGGCCGTGGCGGGCCCGTAACCGGCGTTCGAGCCCGAGTAGAAGAGTTTGCCGCCCTTGGTGAGGAACAGCGCGGGATACGTCGGGAAGTAGCGCGTCGGGCCCTTGGACCACTTCTTGGACTTGGGGTCGTAGATCTCGTTGTCCCCGGTGAGTACGGCGCCGACGTCGTCCAGGCCCGAGACGGCGAGCACCCGGCCGTCCTGGAGGGTGACCAGCGTCGGGTACCAGCGGGCCTCCTTCATCGGGTCGACGGGGATGTATCTCTCCGCGACCGGGTCGAACTCGTACGCCGCCTTGATCCCCTGGAAGTCCTGCTTCTCCGTGGTCAGCTTCTGCGCCAGGCCGTAGTAGTTGTCCGCGTCCTTGCCCTTGAGGCCGACGATCTCGTACTGCGCGGCCTGGGTCGTCAGCCCCTTCGCGCCCTTCCGCGCGGCCTCCACGAAGACGCGTGCCTCGCCCGCCGTGACCTTGGTCTTCCACGGCAGCATCCGGCCGCTCTTGGCGTAACTGATCTTGAAGTCCCGCTTCGCCTTGGGCACGGTGACATCGAACTTGCTCACGTACTCGACACCGGACGGCGACCGGAAGCGGGTGCCCTTCTTGAAGGTCCGCGGCTGGTCCGGGTTCTCGTTCTTGACGCGCATCCCGCCGCCCGCGCGGTTGACCTCCCCGTCCAGGACCTCGTAGCGCGCGGTGCCGCCGGCCACCAGCAGCCGCCCGTCCGGCAGTTGGGAGTGTCCGGAGCAGAAGAAGTCCTCGGGGGTGGGGATCTTGCGGTACGAGTTGTCCGCCGGGTCCCACAGGACGGTGTCGAAGGTCCCCGCGTCGAACTGCTTCTGGTTGTTCCCGGATCCGGCGATGAGCAGCACCTTGCCGGTGTGCAGCAGCGCGGCGTGGATGGCGTTGGTGCGGTACTCCTTGGGGACGTCGAGCACTTCCCAGGAGCCGTACTCCGACTTGTAGCCGGGCTGCGCGATCTTGTACGCGTGGTACTTGTCCTGCGCGAAGGAGATGGCGGCGGGCGCGTTGAGCGACATCAGCACCAGCACGGCGCCACCGCCGAACAGCGTCTTCTTGAACTTGCGCGAGGGCCGGTAGGCCATGGCTCAGTTCCCTCCTGTCGTCGTCGTGGCGAGCGCCGGCTCGCTCTGCTCCGGTCCTTCGTCGACGGCCTGCACCGGGATGCGCGCCCCGGCGCGGCGCCCGCGCAGGGTGGTCCAGCCCCAGACGGCGACGGGGGCGAGCGAGATGACCAGGGCCAGTACGGCCCAGGTGCGCATCGCGGCGTGCGTATGGCCGAAGTACACCGACGCCGCGAGTGAGCCGGTGAGCACGGCCGCCCAGAACAGATGCAGCCGGAAGGTCATGGGACGGTCCGCGCTCGTCTCACCCCCCTTGGGGGTGACCACGAAGCGGCCCCTGGTGCGCAGCAGCGCCGAGCCCAGCGACTTGAGGTAGATCGGCGCGCAGAGCGCGGACATGGCCATGCCGGCGAGCCCGCCGGATCCCTCGGGCTCGTGCGGCGAGACGTTGTGCCGCCGGTTCCAGAGGTAGAGGCCGATCTGGAAGGCGGCGGCGTCGCTGTAGAGCATCAGCCACAGCGAGGACGACACCTGGGTGCCGGAGGCGCCGAGCCACAGGAACAGTACGCAGCTCAGGATGCCCAGGAGCCAGTTGATCGCGGTCATCGGGTAGTAGACGAGCATCAGCGTGTAGCTCAGGAGCCGGCCGGGCGGCACCCGGAACAGCGCCTTGCCGTACTGCCTCAGGATGGTCTCGTACGTGCCCCGCGACCAGCGCAACTGCTGGGTGAAGAAGTCGGTCCAGGAGGCGGGCCCCTCGCCCACGGCGAGGACGTCGGGGGTGTAGACGGACCGCCAGAACCGGCCGGTCAGCGGGTTCTTCCTGCGGTGCAGTTCGAAGCCGGTGGCCATGTCCTCGGTGATGGAGTCGTACAGACCGCCGACCTGCTTCAGCGCGCTGATCCGTACGACGTTGTTGGTGCCGACGAACATGGGCGCGTGGTAGCGGTTGCCGGCCCGCTGGATCAGCGCGTGGAAGAGGAACTGCTGCGATTCGGCCGCCTTGGTGACCGCCGAGTCGTAGTTGCCGTAGACCTGCGGTCCGACGACGAAGGCGATGTCGGGGTCGCGGAAGAAGCCCAGCATCCTCTCCAGGAAGTTGGGCAGCGGTACGTGGTCGGTGTCGACGGAGGCGAAGAAGTCGTAGTCGTCTCCGTACATGGCCAGCCAGGCGTTGTAGTTGCCGTGCTTGGTCCTGGCCTTGTGGACGCCTTTCCTACGGTTCCACTCCGGCACCCCCAGGCGGCTGAAGTGACGCACCCCCAGCTCCCGGCAGAGCAGCCGCGCGGACGGGTCGTCGCCCTCGTCGAGCAGCCAGATGTCGAGGGGGCCGCGGTGGCGCAGTCGTACGGCGCCTTCGAGGGTGGCCCGCAGCATGGAGAGCGGTTCCTTGCCGGGGACGTACGTGGTGAGGAAGGCGACGCGGGTGCCCAGCTCGGCGACGACGGGGATCGGGTCGCGGGCGACGAGCGTCGCGTGCGCGATGGAGGCGACGTTGACCAGCATGAAGAAGGCGATGAGCCCGATCGACACGAGCATCACGGTGTCGAAGGCGATCAGCCAGCGGGCGCCGCCCTCGCGTTCGGTCCAGTGGGTGGGCCAGATCAGATAGACCAGCAGCACGCCGGACAGGAGGGGGGCCATGACCATCAGCACGACCGCGCGCACCCGGTGGGGCTCCTCGGCGAGCAGGCTGCGGTAGCGCACCCGGTAGGCGGTGGTCCGGTCCGGCTCGGTCAGCGGGCCCGCGAGACGGCTGTGGGTGTCGTAGTCGTATGACTCCGGCCGCACGGTGCCTCCAGCGATTCAGCAAGGTCGATATCCCCAGAAAAGGGGATATACCTCGGCGTGTCGACTGGAGTCGTCCGTGCGAGTGGCGGTAAGGGACGGCGGAGTGTAGGCCGTTGGTGCTCGATGCCGACCGCCCCTACGGCTCGCAGGGGCGGTGAGGTGAGCGCGCGTCAGCCGGCGTGTCGGCCCACGTGTCAGCCCGAGAGGTGGCGTTCCAGCGTCTCGACCTTCGAGTGCAGGCCGTCGGTGACGCCCGGCCGCACGTCGGCCTTCAGGACGAGCGAGACGCGCGGGGCCCGCGCCTCGACGGCGGCGACCGCCCGCTTGACCACGTCCATCACCTCGTCCCACTCACCTTCTACGGAGGTGAACATGGCGTCGGTGTGGTTCGGCAGCCCGGACTCGCGTACGACCCGGACGGCGTCGGCGACGTACTCCCCCACGTCCTCGCCCACACCGAGCGGCGTGATGGAGAAGGCGACGATCACGCGCTGACCGTGCCCTCGCGGCGGGCGCGCGAGGCGATGACCTCGTCCTCGGCCTCACGCTTGAGCTTGCGCTCGGCGAAGAAGCCGCCGAGCGGCAGGACCGACAGCACGAAGTAGAGGGCGCCGGTGCCCAGCGACCACTTGACGCGCCTCCAGGCGTCCAGCCAGAAGATCACGTAGAGGACGAAAAGCAGCCCGTGGATCGCGCCCATCACCGGGACGGCGTTGAAGTCCGTGGTGCGCTTGAGCACGGAGCAGACGAGCAGCAGCAGGAACGACACGGCCTCCGGCGCCGATACCAGGCGGAGACGGTGGAGGGATGAGGCGGTCTTGATGTCCACGAGGCAGGCACCTTCGTCGTCGGGGGGGCGTCGTGATCGTCGCGTGCGTGATCGTCGCGTGCGTGATCACGCGCGACCATGCGCCCGCGTGATCATCTTGTGAACGCGCGCACAAGCGACGCTCCATTGTGGCACCAGGCTTTGCCCGCTTTTTATCCGGGTCCGGCTACCTTCGACCTGTGGCTCAGTTGCGACTCCAAGGCAGCAAGGTGCTCGCCGTCGACATGGCGGGCGACTCGGTACGGGCGAAGAACGGCTCGATGGTCGCCTACGACGGCCGGATGGCGTTCAAGAAGCTGTCCGGCGGCGGTGAGGGCATACGGGGCATGGTCACCCGGCGCCTGACCGGCGAACAGATGGTCATGATGGAGGTGAAGGGCGAGGGCACCTGCTTCTTCGCGGACCGCGCGAGCGAGATCTCTCTCGTGTCGCTGCACGGCGACAAGCTGTATGTGGAGGCGAGCAACCTCCTGTGCACGGACGGCGCACTGCGCACCGGCACCAGCTTCACCGGTCTGCGCGGCGGCGCGAGCGGCAACGGCCTGTTCACGACGACCGTCGAGGGCACGGGCATGGCGGCGATCATGTCGGACGGCGTGGCCGTGGTACTGCGGGTGACACCCCAGTATCCGCTCTCCGTCGACCCCGGCGCGTACGTCGCGCACCAGGGCAACCTCCAGCAGAATCTCCAGTCCGGGGTGAACTTCCGGACGATCATGGGCGAGGGCGGCGGCGAGGCGTTCCAGATGCGCTTCGAGGGCGACGGGCTCGTGTACGTACAGCCGAGCGAGCGCAACACCGTCGGGGGCGATGTCTGATGCCGTTCCGGGAGATCAACTCGAAGATGGTCGAGGCGACGGTGGCGCCCGGCCAACGGATGTTCAGCCAGCGCGGCGCGATGCTCGCGTACCGGGGCGAGGTCACGTTCACCCCGAACACGGCGGGCGGCCAGGGCGGTCTGATGTCGATGATCGGCCGGCGCGTGGCGGGCGAGGCGACCCCGCTGATGACGGTCGATGGCAACGGCACGGTGATGTTCGGCCACGGCGGCCACCACATCCAGGTGATCGGACTGTCCGGCGACACCCTGTACGTGGAGGCCGACCGGCTGCTCGCCTTCGACGGGACGCTGGAGCAGGGCACGATGTTCATGGGCGCGCAGGGCGGCGTGATGGGGATGGTGCGCGGCCAGGTGACGGGTCAGGGCCTGTTCACCACGACCCTCAAGGGCCACGGCGCGGTCGCCGTGATGGCGCACGGCGGGATCATCGAGCTGCCGATCGGCCAGGGCCGTACGGTCCATGTCGACCCGCAGGCGTATGTCGCCCACCACGGCGACGTCCGCAACAAACTCTCCACGGCCGTCGGCTGGCGCGACATGGTGGGCCGGGGCTCGGGCGAGGCGTTCCAGCTCGAGCTGAGCGGCAACGGTGCGGTGTATGTCCAGGCGTCGGAGGAAAAGCTGTGAGCGCGCCCGTGATTCATGACCCGATGACGCTGCCGAGCGACGACAACGTCAACGCGTACACCTTCTGTGTGGAGCTGAAGGGGAGCCAGTGGTTCCTCCAGAAGGGCAAGATGATCGCCTACTACGGGCGGATCGACTTCAACGGCATCGGCCACGGTCGGCTCGACCGGCTGGTGCGCGGCAGCTTCCACTCGCCGCTGCACGCGAGCGACTGGGTGGTGGCGGAGGGCAGCGGCAAGATGCTCCTCGCCGACCGCGCGTTCGACGTCAACTCCTTCGACCTGGAGAACGGCAATCTGACCGTCCGCTCCGGGAATCTGCTGGCGTACGAGCCGTCCCTGGCGCTGAAGCAGTCGATCGTGCCGGGCTTCCTGACCCTGATCGGTACGGGGAAGTTCGTGGCCGCTTCGAACGGTCCGGTGGTCTTCATGGAGCCGCCGCTGCGGGTGGACCCGCAGGCCCTGGTGGGCTGGGCGGACTGCCCGTCGCCGTGCCACCACTACGACCACGCGTATATGACCGGGGTGATGGGCGGGCTGCGGGCGATGACCGGGCTCGGCGGGTCGTCGGGCGAGGAGCATCAGTTCGAGTTCGTCGGGGCGGGGACGGTGCTTCTCCAGTCGAGCGAGACACTGATGCCCGAGACGGCGCGCGGCGTGGTCCCGAACGAGCCGGGCGTCCCGGGCGGCGGCGGAACCCGGCCCGCGGGGCAGCCGGGCGGCGGCACGCCCCGGATGCCGGGCCAGCTCGGAGATCTCCAGCGACGCTTCGGGCTGTGAACGATAGTCTGCGGAGTGTGACCTCGAACGTGTGCGCCTTTCTGTGCCGGGCGTCACACTCGTAGACTTCGTCCAATTTTCAACATCTTAGGTAGAATTCATACATGGAGACCGAGACGGCCACCCGCTGGCTGAGTGACGCGGAGCAGTGCACCTGGCGCACCCATCTGGATGTCAGCAGACTGCTGATGCACCAGTTGGAGAAGGACCTCCAGCCGTTCGGGCTGACCAACAACGACTACGAGATCCTGGTCAACCTCTCCGAGGCCGAGGACAGACGCCTGCGGATGAGTGACCTCGCCGCCGCCACGCTTCAGTCCAAGAGCCGTCTCTCGCACCAGATCACCCGGCTGGAGACCGCCGGGCTGGTCCGCCGCGAGAACTGCGAGTCGGACCGCCGTGGTCTCTTCGCCGTCCTCACCGATGAGGGCATGGAGACGATGCAGAAGGTCGCTCCGCACCACGTCGCCTCCGTACGGAAGCATTTCTTCGACCTCCTGCCGCCCGAAGCCCTCGCCGCGCTGAGCCGGTCACTCACGCCGGTCGCCGAGCATCTGCGCGGGCACCGCGCCAAGAGCTGACGCACCGGTGGGGACCGGCCGTCGCGGGTCCCGGCCGGCGGCGGGCAGGCGCAGCTCGAACAGCGCGCCGCCCGCCTCCCCGCGGCCGACGTCCAGCGTGCCGCCGTGCCGGTGTGCCACGTCGCGGGCGATCGCGAGGCCAAGACCGGCGCCGCCGTCGTCCCTGCTGCGGGCGTCGTCGAGCCGTACGAACCGCTCGAAGATCCGCTCCCGCTCCGCCTGAGGCACCCCCGCCCCGTCGTCGGACACCGCGAGCACCACCTGACCGCCCTCCCGTCGCACCGTCGCCCGGATCTCGCCCGCCGCGTGGCGCTGCGCGTTGTCCAGCAGATTGCCGAGCACCCGCGCCAACTGGCCGCGTGAGCCCGCCACTTCGGCGCTGCCCCGGACGTCCGCCAGCACCGGGATCCGGTCCGCCGACCGCTGCGAGACCTCCTCACGTACCAGCGCGACCAGATCCAGCCGCTTACGCCCCGCCTGCTCCCCCGCGTCGAGACGGGCCAGCAGCAGCAGGTCGGCGGCGAGTTGCTGGAGCCGTACGGTGTCGGCCACCGCGCCCGGCACGTCCAGCAACTCCGGGTGCGCCTCGCCCACTTCGAGCTGCGTACGGAGCGAGGCGATGGGACTGCGCAGCTCGTGCGAGGCGTCGGCGACGAAGCGCCGCTGGCGCTCGACGGAGGCTTCGAGCGCGGTCAGCGTCTCGTTGGTCGTACGGGCCAGCTTGGCGACCTCGTCGTGGGTGCTCGGCTCGGGCACCCGTCTGCTCAGGTCCTCGGAGGCGGTGATGGCGGCCATCTCGCGCCGGATGCCCTCCACGGGCTTCAGCGCGCGCCGGGTGACCAGCCAGGTCACCCCGCCGACGACGACCAGCAGGGCGGGCACGCCGATGACCATCGCGACCGTGGTCGCGCGGACGGCGCTCTGCTGCGGTTGGAGCGAGGCGCCCGCGTGGACCAGATAGGGGCCGCCGGCGAGATCGGTGACCTCGCGCACGGAGAAGCGGTAGTCCACGGTCTTGCCGTCGACGGTCACGCTTCCGTCGGTGTGGCCCTTGGGCGAGGAGACGGTCCCGGCGGCCGGGTCGCCCGGGGTCTGGCTGTCGTCGTCCTGGTCGTCCCCGCTGTCGTCGTCACCACCGCTGTCGTCATCGTCGTCGTCGCCGGTCGGTGCGGGCGACGGGGTGGGGGTCCGGGTGGGGGCCGGCGTCGTCGTCGGCGGGGCTGACGCGGGCCGTACGGCGGCCACCCCCGTACCGGTGATCTTCTGCATGTCCTCGCCGGCGGCCAGCAGCTTCCCCTTCGCGTCCGTCACCTGGACCGGATGATCCGCGCTGTCCGGCAGTTCAAGGTCACCCAGGGAAGTAAGGTTCGCGAGCTGCTGGGCGACCTCGTGCGACGACTGGTCGGCCTGCCCCTGCGCCTGGTTGGTCAGGTTGGCGCGCAGGGCGAACAGCAGGGCGAACGCGGCGGCCACCAGCGCCACGGCCACCACGGCGGTCGCGGCGAGCGCGGTCCGCGACCGTACGGAGGAGAAGGGGCGTCTCATACGCCCACCAGCCGGTAACCGGCGCCGCGCACCGTCTGGATCGTGGTGGCACCGAGCTTGCGGCGCAGCGCGCTGATGTAGACCTCGATGATGTTGGGGTCGCCGTCGTAGGCGAAGTCCCAGACGTGCTCCAGGATCTCCGGCTTGCCGACGACCTGCCCGGCCCGCGTCGCGAGCTGTTCCAGGACCGCGAACTCCTTGGCGGTGAGCGTGATCTCGGCGTCCCCGCGATGGACGCGGCGGGTCGCGGTGTCGACGCTGAGGGTGCCGACGCGCAGGACGGGCGAGGCTCCGGCGGAACCCCGGCGGCGCAGCAGCGCCTTGACGCGGGCGACGAGCACGACGTACGAGAACGGCTTGGTCAGATAGTCGTCGGCGCCGGTGTCCAGCCCCTCGGCCTCGTCGTACTCGCCGTCCTTGGCCGTCAGCATCAGGATCGGTACGTCGTTGCCGGCGGCGCGCAGGGCGGCGCAGACGCGGTAGCCGTTCATGCCGGGCAGCATGATGTCGAGCACGATCAGGTCGTACGCGCCCTCTCCGGCCAGATGCAGCCCTTCGAGGCCGTCGTGCACGACGTCCACGGCGAAGCCCTCGGCCCGCAGGCCCTTGGCGAGCGACACCGCGAGCCGCTTCTCGTCCTCAACTATCAACAGGCGCATGCGCACAGCCTCCCAAAACGAACCTGAAGATCGCTTCAGGTGACTTCAGGCTGCCTTCAGCTTCCGTCAGCCAGATTGAGGTCAAGCGAAAACGGCCCAACGGGAGGACCCCCTCATGAAGCGCAATCTTGTCATCGCCGGTATCGCCGCCGCGGCTCTGGTCGGCGGCGGTACGTACACCGCGGTCGCCATGGGTGCCACCGACAGCGGCGGGGAGGCCGCGCCGAAGTCGGTCTCCTCGGCGTCGCTGGTGAACGACGACGGGGACGACGGGGACGACGACGACCGCAACGACGGCAACGGCAAGGACGACACCTCGGGGGCGGGTTCGGCGGCGGGCTCGAAGCTCACCGTGGACCAGGTCGCGGCGGCGGCGCTCGAGCAGCACCCGGGCACGGTGGAGTCCGTCGAGCTGGACGACGACGGTGACGACGACAGCTCGTCCGCCGGCTCCCACTGGGAGGTCGACATCATCGGCCAGGACGGCAAGTGGTACGAGCTGCGGGTCGACGCCGCGACCGGTGCGGTCCGCGCGGACAACGACGACGACAGTGACGACGACGGCGACGACCGGGACGAGGGCACCGCGGTGCGCGGCGCCAAGGTCGACGCCCGGGAGGCGGCCGCCGCCGCGCTGAAGAAGCACCCCGGCACCGTGACGTCGGTCGACTCGGACGACGACGACGGCAAGGCCAACCACTGGGAGGTGACGGTGCGCGGCAGCGACGGCCGTTCGCACGAGGTGAAGGTCGCCATGTCCTCCGGCACGGTGGCGGCGGACAGCGACGACGACAGCGACGACAACGGGCGGGACGACGACGGCCGGGACGACCGCGGTGACGACGACGGCGACGACGACTGACGCCTCGCGCTCAATGCGTCGGCGGAGCAGCCGGTGGCAGAGGAACATCCCCCTCCTCTGCCACCGGCACTCGCACGCCCGCCCCGTGGCTACCCGCCCGTCAGCCCCGCCACCAGTTCGTCCGCCGCCGCGTACGGGTCCAGTTCGCCCGCGACGATCCGCCGCGCCAGCGCCCCCAGGCGCCGGTCGCCGCGCAGGTCGTCGATGCGTTCGCGCAGCGCGGTGACGGCGATGGTCTCCACCTCGCGGGCGGCGCGCCGGGCCCGCCGTTCGGCGAGGACGTCGTGCTTCTCCAGCCACGCGCGGTGTCTGTCCAGCGCTTCCACGAACTCCTCGATGCCCTCGCCCCGCGCCGCCACCGTCTTGACGATCGGCGGGCGCCAGTCGCCGGGGCCGCGCGCCTCGCCGAGTCCGAGCATGTGGTTCAGCTCGCGCGCCGTCGCGTCGGCGCCGTCCCGGTCCGCCTTGTTGACGACGTAGATGTCACCGATCTCCAGGATCCCGGCCTTGGCCGCCTGGATGCCGTCCCCCATACCGGGCGCGAGCAGCACCACCGAGGTGTCGGCCTGCGAGGCGATCTCCACCTCCGACTGCCCGACCCCCACGGTCTCCACCAGGATCACGTCACAGCCGGCCGCGTCCAGCACCCGTACCGCCTGCGGCGCCGACCAGGCGAGCCCGCCGAGATGGCCCCGGGTGGCCATGGAGCGGATGTAGACGCCGGGGTCCGACGCGTGGTCGGACATCCGGACCCGGTCCCCCAGCAGCGCCCCGCCGGAGAAGGGGGACGACGGGTCGACGGCCAGGACACCGACGCGCTTGCCCGCCTTGCGGTACGCGGACACCAGCGCGGACGTCGTTGTCGACTTGCCGACACCGGGCGACCCGGTGAGCCCGATGACGTACGCGCCGCCGGCCAGCGGCGCCAGCGCGGCCATCACCTCGCGCAACTGCGGTGACGCCCCTTCGACCAGCGAGATCAGCCGGGCCACGGCCCGGGGCCGGCCCTCCCGTGCCTGGGCCACCAGTTGGGGGACGTCCACCGTCATCCGTACCGCGCTCCGTTCCTGTCGCTGGGGGAAATCCGGACCTACGCCTTCGGCACCCGCACGATCAGCGCGTCGCCCTGCCCGCCGCCGCCGCACAGCGCCGCCGCGCCGACTCCGCCGCCGCGCCGCCCCAGTTCGAGTGCCAGGTGCAGCACCAGCCGGGCGCCGGACATGCCGATCGGGTGGCCGAGCGCGATGGCGCCGCCGTTCACGTTCACCCTTTCAGGCGACACGCCCAGCTCGTTGGTCGACTGGACCGCGACGGCGGCGAACGCCTCGTTCATCTCGATCAGATCCAGGTCCTCGACGGCGATGCCCTCCTTCTTCAGGGCGTGCCTGATCGCGTTCGCGGGCTGCGACTGGAGCGAGTTGTCCGGGCCCGCCACATTGCCGTGCGCGCCGATCTCCGCGATCCACTCCAGGCCCAGCTCCAGCGCCTTGGCCTTGCTCATGACCACGACGGCCGCCGCGCCGTCGGAGATCTGCGACGAGGAGCCCGCCGTGATCGTGCCGTCCTTGGCGAAGGCGGGCCGCAGCGTGGCCAGCGACTCGGCGGTGGTGTCCGCGCGGATGCCCTCGTCGCGGTCGAAGACCACCGGGTCGCCCTTGCGCTGCGGGATCTCGACGGGGGTGATCTCGGCGGCGAAGAGGCCGTTCTTCTGCGCGGCGGCGGCCCGCTGGTGGGAGCGTGCCGCGACCTCGTCCTGCTCGGGCCTGGCGATCCCCAGCCTGGTGTTGTGCTTCTCCGTGGAGGCGCCCATGGCGATGGACTCGAACGGGTCGGTCAGACCGTCGTACGCCATCGCGTCCAGCATCTCGATCGCGCCGTACTTGTAGCCCTCGCGGGACTTCGGCAGCAGATGCGGCGCGTTGGTCATGGACTCCTGGCCGCCGGCGACCACGATGTCGAACTCGCCCGCGCGGATCAACTGGTCGGCCAGCGCGATCGCGTCGAGGCCGGAGAGACAGACCTTGTTGATCGTGAGCGCGGGGACGTCCATCGGGATACCGGCCTTGACCGCCGCCTGGCGGGCGGGGATCTGCCCGGCCCCGGCCTGGAGCACCTGCCCCATGATCACGTACTGCACCTGCTCACCGCTGACGCCGGCCCGCTCCAGCGCGGCCTTGATGGCGAAGCCGCCGAGGTCGGCTCCCGAGAACGACTTCAGCGATCCCAGCAGCCTGCCCATGGGCGTACGCGCACCTGCGACGATGACGGAAGTGGTGATGCTCGAATCCGGCATGAGTGGAACCCCTTTGCCTGACGATTGGGGGTTAACGAGGGTTCACCAAATGTACTGACCACACAGGTCCCGGGTCACCTGGCAACGAGTGTGACAGCGCGCACGTTGCGTAACCGGACGGTTGGCGCTGCACTGGGCGCATGCTGACGCGAATCGACCACATCGGAATCGCCTGCCACGACCTCGATGCCACCGTCGAGTTCTACCGGGCCACCTACGGCTTCGAGGTGTTCCACACCGAGGTCAACGAGGAACAGGGCGTACGGGAGGCCATGCTCAAGATCAACGAGACCTCGGACGGCGGGGCCTCCTACCTCCAACTGCTCGAACCGATCCGCGAGGACTCGGCCGTGGGCAAGTGGCTGGCCAAGAACGGCGAGGGGGTCCACCACATCGCCTTCGGCACCGCCGACGTCGACGGCGACGCGCGGGCGGTCCGGGAGAAGGGCGTCCGGGTCCTGTACGACGAGCCGCGCAACGGCTCCATGGGCTCGCGCATCACCTTCCTCCACCCCAAGGACTGCCACGGGGTCCTCACCGAGCTGGTCACCTCGGCCGCGAAGCCCTGATTCGGCCGTGAAGCCCCGGTTCGTGCGCGGTTCCACTGTCCAGGAGCACTGACCCGAACGATTCCCGGCCCGGTAGAGTGGGCCGCTCCGGGCCGGGACCGGGTCGGGGCGGCGCCTCGGCCGATGATCTGTCACCATTCCCCGGGGGCCGTCCGCCCGTCGGGCGGTGTCGAATGCGGAGTTGCCAGAGTTGCGACCAGGGGACGGATGGGACCGCGCAGTGCGGGGCTACGAACGCCAGGAGAGCCACCGAGCTGACGACGACCACCTTTCGCGGTTCGAAGCCGAGATGGATCGGCTGAAGACCGCGCGGGAGAAGGCCGTCCAGCACGCCGAGGACCTCGGTTACCAGGTCGAGGTACTGCGCGCGAAACTGCACGAGGCGCGCCGCAACCTCGCGTCCCGGCCCTCCTCCTACGACAACGCCGACATCGGCTACCAGGCCGAGCAGATGCTCCGCAACGCGCAGATCCAGGCCGATCAGCTCCGTACCGACGCCGAACGCGAGCTGCGCGACGCCCGCGCCCAGACACAGCGCATCCTCCAGGAGCACGCCGAGCACCAGGCCAGGCTCCAGGCCGAGCTGCACGCCGAGGCCGTGCAGCGCCGCCAGCGCCTCGACCAGGAGCTGGCCGAGCGCCGCCAGACCGTCGAATCGCATGTGAACGAGAACGTCGCCTGGGCCGAGCAGTTGCGCGGCCGTACGGAGACGCAGGCCCGCAGGCTGCTGGACGAGTCTCGCGCCGAGGCCGAGAAGTCCCTGGCCGCCGCCCGCGCGGAGGCCACCCGCGTCGCCGAGGAGGCCCGCCGCCGGCTCGGCGCCGAGTCCGAGACCTCCCGTGCCGAGGCCGAGGCGATCCTCCAGCGCGCCCGCAAGGACGCCGAGCGGCTGCTCAACGCCGCGTCCACGCAGGCGCAGGAGGCCACCAGCCACGCCGAGCAGTTGCGTACGACGACGACGGCCGAGTCCGACCAGGCGCGCCAGCAGGCGGGCGAGCTGAGCCGGTCGGCCGAAGCGCGCATACAGGAGGCGGACGAGCGGCTGCGCGAGGCCCGCGCCGAGTCGGAGAAGCTTCTCACCGAGGCCAAGGAGGCCGCGGTCAAGCGGCTGGCCGGCGCCGAGACCCAGTACGAGCAGCGCACCCGTACCGCCAAGTCCGAGATCGCCCGGCTCGTCGGCGAGGCCACGAAGGAGTCGGAGGCGCTGAAGGCGGAGGCCGAGCAGGCGTTCGCCGACGCCCGTGCCGAGTCCGAGAAGATGGTCGCGGAGGCGGCCGAGAAGGCGCGTACGGCCGCCGCGGAGGATTCCGCCGCCCAGTTGGCCAAGGCCGCCCGTACCGCCGAGGAAGTCCTCACCAAGGCCTCCGACGACGCCAGGGCCACCACCCGCGCCGCGAGCGAGGAGGCCGACCGCATCCGCCGCGAGGCCGAGGCGGAGGCGGACCGGCTGCGCGGCGAGGCGGCCGAGCAGGCCGACCAGTTGAAGGGCGCGGCCAAGGACGACACCAAGGAGTACCGCGCCAAGACGGTCGAGCTCCAGGAGGAGGCCCGCCGGCTGCGCGGCGAGGCCGAGACGCTGCGCTCGGAGGCCGTCGCCGAGGGCGAGCGCATCCGCGGCGAGGCGCGCCGGGAGGCCGTCCAGCAGATCGAGGAGGCGGCCAGCACCGCCGAGGAGCTGCTGACCAAGGCCCGCGCGGACGCCGACGAGCTGCGTGCCACCGCGTCCACGGACAGCGAGCGCGTCCGTACGGAGGCCATCGAGCGCGCGACGACGCTGCGCAAGCAGGCCGAGGAGACCCTGGAGCGCACCCGCGCGGAGGCGGACCGGCTGCGCGCCGAGGGCGAGGAGCAGGCCGAGGCGGTGAAGGCCGCCGCCGAGCAGGCCGCGGTCGAGCTGCGCGAGGAGACCGAGCGCGGTGTCGAGGCCCGTAAGGACGAGGCGTCCGACGAGCTGACCAGGCTGCACACCGAGGCCGAACAACGCCTGAACGGCGCCGAGTCGGCGCTGACCGACGCGCGCGCCGAGAGCGAGCGGATCCGCCGGGAGGCCGCCGAGGAGACGGAGCGGCTGCGCGCGGAGGCCGCCGAGCGGCTGCGTACGCTCCAGGCCCAGGCCGAGCAGGAGGCCGAGCGGCTGCGTACGGAGGCGTCCGGGGACGCCGCGCAGTCCCGCGCGGAGGGCGAGTCGGCGGCCGTACGGCTGCGCGACGAGGCCGCCCAGGAGGCCGAGCGGATCAAGTCCGAGGCCCAGGAGAGCGCCGACCGGCTGCGCTCCGAGGCCGCCGCCGCGGCCGAGCGGGTGGGGACCGAGGCCGCCGAGGCGCTGGACGCCGCGCGGGAGGAGGCGACCCGCCGCCGCCGTGAGGCGGAGGAGCTGCTGACCGCCGCCCGTACGGAGGCGGACCAGGAGCGCGAGCGGGCCCGCGAGCAGAGCGAGGATCTGCTGGCCTCGGCCCGTAAGCGGGTCGACGAGGCGCAGACCGAGGCGGCGCGGCTGGTCGAGGAGGCCGATTTCCGCGCCACGGAGATGGTGTCGGCCGCCGAGCAGACGGCGCAGCAGGTACGCGACGCGGTCGCCGGGCTGCACGACCAGGCCGAGCAGGAGATCGCCGGACTGCGCTCGGCGGCCGAGCACGCCGCCGAGCGGACACGCTCCGAGGCGCAGGAGGAGGCGGACCGGGTCCGCTCCGACGCGTACGCGGAGCGCGAGCGCGCCGCCGAGGACGTGGCGCGGCTGCGGGCGCGCGCCCAGGAGGAGACCGACGCGGCCCGGAGCCTCGCCGAGCGCACCGTGAGCGAGGCGGCCACCGAGGCGGAGCGGCTGCGGGCGGAGAGTTCCGAGTACGCGCAGCGGGTGCGGACCGAGGCGTCGGACTCCCTGGCCGCCGCGGAGCAGGACGCCGCCCGTGCCCGCCAGGAGGCGCGCGACGACGCCAACCGCATCCGGGGCGACGCCGCGGGGCAGGCGGACCGGCTCATCGGCGAGGCGTCGAGCGAGTCGGAGCGGATGCGCGCCGAGGCCGCCGAGACCGTCAACTCGGCCCAGCGGGCGGCCGAACGGCTGCGCGCGGAGGCCGAGCGGATCAAGTCGGACGCCGAGATCTCGGCCGAACAGACCGTCAGCGACGCGATCACGGAGTCGGACCGGCTGCTGGACGACGCGCGGGCGAACGCGTCCAAGCGCCGGGGCGACGCGGCCGAGCAGGCCGACCAGCTCATCAACAAGGCCCGCGAGGAGGCGTTGCGCGCCACCACGGAGGCGGAGGCGCAGGCCGACGCGATGGTGGGCGCCGCGCGCTCCGAGGCGGCGCGCATCCACGCGGACGCCACGGTGGAGGGCAACTCCCTGGTGGAGAAGGCCCGTACGGACGCGGACGAGCTGCTGGTCGGCGCGCGCAACGACGCCACGGCCATCCGCGAGCGCACCGAGGAGCTGCGGGCGCGGGTCGAGGGCGAGATCGACCAACTGCACGACCGGGCAAGGCGCGAGACGGCCGAGCAGATGAAGAACGCGGGCGAACGCGTCGACAAACTGGTCAAGGCGGCAACCGAGCAGCACGCGGAGGCCGTGGAGAAGGCCAAGTCGCTGGTGGCCGAGGCCGGTTCGGAAGCGAGCAAGGTCCGGATCGCGGCGGTGAGGAAGGCCGAGGGTCTGCTGAAGGAAGCGGAGCAGAAGAAGGCCGAACTGACCCGTCAGGGTGCGAAGTTGCTCGCCGAGGCCGAGGAGCGGGCGGCCCGGACCGTCGAGGACGGCCGGCGTGAACTCGACGTCCAGCAACGCAGGCGCGAGGACATCCAGGCCGAGATCTCCCGTGTCCAGGACGTGTTGGAAGCCCTCGAATCCTTCGAGACTCCGGCCGCGAGCGGCAAGAGCGGTACGGGTGGCGGCTCCGGCGGAGGTAGCGTCAAGGCGGGCGCCGCGGCGGGTGTTACCCGTTCGGGTGGCAAGCCGTCAGACAGTTAGCCACCCAAAAGGCTGGACATTCTCCAGATCAAACCTGCATCTGCTCGATGACACGCCGCTTCGGCCCCTAGGATTCCCCCTAACACCTCACCGGTCTCATTCGACAGGAACCCCATGAGCGACACTTCCTCCCCATTCGGCTTCGAGCTCGTGCGGCGTGGTTACGACCGCGGTCAGGTGGATGACCGCATTACCAAACTCGTCGCCGACCGTGACAGCGCTCTCGCACGGATCACCGCACTGGAAAAGCGCATCGAGGAGCTGCACCTCGAGACGCAGAACGCTCAGGCCCAGGTCAGCGACGCCGAGCCGTCGTACGCCGGCCTGGGAGCGCGTGTTGAGAAGATCCTCCGCCTCGCCGAGGAGGAGGCGAAGGACCTGCGTGAAGAGGCCCGTCGCGCGGCCGAACAGCACCGTGAGCTGGCCGAGTCGGCGGCCCAGCAGGTGCGTAACGACGCCGAGGCGTTCTCCGCCGAGCGCAAGGCGAAGGCCGAGGACGACGGCGTCCGTATCGTCGAGAAGGCCAAGGGCGAGGCGTCGACGCTGCGCTCCGAGGCGCAGAAGGACGCGCAGCAGAAGCGCGAGGAGGCGGACGCTCTCTTCGAGGAGACCCGCGCCAAGGCCGCCCAGGCCGCCGCGGACTTCGAGACGAACCTCGCCAAGCGGCGTGAGCAGTCCGAGCGTGACCTGGCGTCGCGTCAGGCGAAGGCCGAGAAGCGCCTGGCGGAGATCGAGCACCGCGCCGAGCAGCTTCGGCTGGAGGCGGAGAAGCTTCGTACGGACGCGGAGCGCCGCGCCCGTCAGACGGTGGAGACCGCGCAGCGCCAGGCCGAGGACATCGTGGCCGACGCGAACGCCAAGGCCGACCGGATCCGCAGCGAATCGGAGCGCGAGCTGGCGGCGCTCACCAACCGCCGCGACTCGATCAACGCGCAGCTCACCAACGTCCGCGAGATGCTGGCCACGCTGACCGGCGCGGCCGTCGCCGCGGCGGGTACGCCGGAGGACGAGCCGATCTCGCGCGGGGTCCCGGCGCAGCAGTCGCGCTAGCCCTACGGCTCACGGAGGGCTCACGGACGGCACCGTTCGGCGAGTACGGACGGCACCGTTCGGCGAGTAACGATCGTGCAAGCCCCCCGCCACCTAAGTGGCGGGGGGCTTTGCGTCCCCTTAGGTTGTCCGCATGATCGAGGTCGAAGGGCTCACCAAACGTTTCGGGCGGAAAATCGCGGTCGACCAGCTCTCCTTCCAGGTCCGGCCCGGGGTGGTGACGGGGTTTCTGGGGCCCAACGGAGCCGGTAAGTCGACCACCATGCGGATGATGCTCGACCTGGACATCCCGACCGGCGGATCGGTCCGCATCGACGGGAAGCCCTACCGCGAGCTGGAGGAGCCGCTGAAGTACATCGGCGCCCTGCTCGACGCGAAGTCCATGCACGGCGGGCGCAGCGCGTACAACAACCTCCTGTGTCTGGCGCAGAGCAACCGCATCCCGGTGAGCCGGGTCGGCGAGGTCCTTGACACCGTCGGTCTGACGGCCGTGGCCAAGCACAAGTCGAAGGGCTTCTCGCTGGGCATGGGGCAGCGGCTGGGCATCGCGGCGGCGCTGCTCGGTGATCCCGAGATCCTTATGTTCGACGAGCCGGTGAACGGTCTGGACCCCGAGGGCATCCACTGGATCCGCAATCTGATGAAGACCCTCGCGTCCCAGGGCCGGACGATCTTCGTCTCCAGCCATCTGATGAGTGAAATGGCCCTGACCGCCGAGCACTTGATCGTGATCGGGCAGGGCAAGCTGCTCGCGAACACCTCGATGGCCGACTTCATCCAGGAGAACTCACGCAGTTTCGTACGGCTGCGCTCCCCGCAGCGCGAGCAGATCCGCGACGCGCTCCACGAGGGCGGCTTCACCGTCACCGAGGCGAGTGACGGGGCGCTGGAGATCGACGGCTCCACCTCCGAGGAGGTCGGCGAACTGGCCGCCCGGCACGGTCTCGTACTGCACGAGCTGAGCAGCCAACGCGCCTCGCTGGAAGAGGCGTTCATGCAGATGACGGCCGAGTCGGTCGAGTACCACGCGCACTCCGGCGGCGGCACGGCCCCGGCGGCCCCCGCGGACCCCGGTCCCCGGTGGGGACAGGGCGACAACCAGGGCAAGGGAGCCTGACCCATGGCATCGGTACCAGCGGTCCTCCAGTCCGAGTGGACCAAGATCCGTACGGTCAACTCCACGATCTGGACCCTCGCCGTCGCGTTCCTCGTCACCGTGGCCATGGGTGTCGCCCTGTCGGCGCTGTTCAGCTCCACGTTCAACGATCTGTCGGACGCCGAGCGGGCCACCTTCGACCCGACGTTCGTCAGCTTCTCCGGGATGATCCTGGGGCAGTTGGCGATGGTGGTCTTCGGTGTCCTGGTCGTCGGCTCGGAGTACAGCTCGGGCATGATCCGCACCTCGCTCGCCGCCGTACCGCAGCGGGGCACGTTCCTCTTCAGCAAGCTGCTGGTCGCCGGGGCGCTGGCGCTGGGGGTCGGGTTCGTCACCGGCTTCGTCGCGTTCTTCCTCGGCCAGGGGGTGCTCGGCGACCACGGGACGTCCCTCGGCGAGCCGCATGTGCTGCGCGCGGTCGTCGGCAGCGGTCTGTACATGGGGCTGATCGCGCTGTTCTCGATGGGTGTCGCGACGATGCTGCGCAGCTCGATGCTGTCGCTCGGCATCCTGATGCCGTTCTTCTTCCTCGTCTCGCAGATCCTCGCCTCCGTACCGAAGGCGAAGAACGTCGCCCGGTACTTCCCCGACCAGGCGGGCTCCAAGATCATGCAGGTGGTGCCCGACGCGCTGAACTCGGAGAAGGCTCCGTACAGCCCGTGGGGCGGCATGGGGATCATGGCGCTGTGGGTCGTCGCGGCGCTGATCGGCGGCTACCTCGTACTGAAGAAGCGCGACGCGTAACGCCTCTTCAAGGGGAGCCCACTGCCGCCGATCCGTCGCGACGACTTGGCCGGAACCGTCAAGGCCCGGATATCCTCCTAACTCTTACGGGGGCTTTCGGTCCGATGAGGCCACCGCCCCGACCACCAGACTGAACTGTCGATGGGGCTGGAGAATGATCGAGGCAGTCGGCCTGACGAAGCGCTACGGCGCCAAGACGGCCGTGTACAACCTTTCCTTCCAGGTGAGGCCCGGTACCGTCACCGGGTTCCTGGGCCCCAACGGTTCCGGCAAGTCCACGACGATGCGTATGATCCTCGGCCTCGACCGGCCGACCGCCGGCCATGTGACGGTCGGGGGTCATCCCTTCCGGGAGTTGCCCAACGCCCCCCGTCAGGTCGGCGCGCTCCTCGACGCCAAGGCGGTGCACGGCGGGCGCAGCGCGCGCAACCATCTGCTGTCGCTCGCGCAGCTCTCCGGCATCCCGGCGGCCCGGGTCGACGAGGTGCTGGGTGTGGTCGGCCTCCAGGACGTGGCGCGCCGCCGTTCCAGCGGCTACTCCCTCGGTATGGGCCAGCGGCTCGGCATCGCCGCCGCGCTGCTCGGCGACCCGCAGGTGCTGCTGTTCGACGAGCCGGTGAACGGCCTCGACCCCGAGGGCATCCTCTGGGTCCGCAATCTGATGAAGCAGTTGGCGTCCGAGGGCCGTACGGTCTTCGTCTCCTCGCACCTGATGAGCGAGATGGCCGTCACCGCCGAGCATCTGATCGTGATCGGGCGCGGGCAACTGCTCTCCGACATGAGCGTCAGGGACTTCATCTCGCACAACTCGGCGGACTTCGCGCGGGTCCGCCCCGCGCAGAGCGATCCCGAGGCCCGCGAGAAGCTGGTCGCCGCGCTCGGCGAGGCGGGCGGGCAGGTGCTGTCCGAGCCGGACGGCGCGCTGCGGGTCACCGGGCTGCCGCTCCCCCGTATCAGCGATCTGGCGCACGAGTCGGACGTACGGCTCTGGGAGCTGTCCCCGCACCAGGCGTCGCTGGAGGAGGCGTACATGCGCCTCACGCAGAGCGCCGTGGACTTCCGTTCGACCGCCGACCAGCTCGCGGGGTTCGCGCCGCCGCAGCAGCCGGGCTACGGCGGTCAGCTCTACCAGCCGCCGGTGGTGCCCGAGGTGCCGACGCAGGGCTGGTACCCACCGCCGCCGCCCGGACAGAACCCGTACACGCGGGAGGACGCCCCGGCAGCCGCGCAGGCACCCGCCGAGGCTCCGGCGGACGCGCCCGTGGCGGAGCCCGTAGCCGCGAAGGCGGCCGTGCCCTCGCCCTCGCCCGCGCCCGATCCGACCAAGCGCGGGAGCGACGCGGGCCGCGCGAGCGACGCGAGCGACGCGAGCGACGCGAAGACCGACGAGACCACCGAGGACGAGCGATGACAGCGCCGTACGAGCAGCAGGCCCCGATCTGGCAGGGCGGGCAGCCCTTCGGGTCGTACACCTCGCCGATCCCGGTCCGCCCGGCCACCCTCGGCGACGCGCTGGCCTCGGAGTGGACCAAGATCCGCTCCGTCCGCTCGACGATGTGGACGCTCGGCGTCATGATCGTCCTGATGCTGGGCATCGGAGCGCTCGCGGCCTGGGCCGTATCCCTCTCGGAGACCACTCTCGGCAATGACTCGGCGCTGCCGCTGGGCTTCTTCGGCGTACTGCTCGGCTCGATCTGTGTGATCACCCTCGGCGTGCTGACGATCGCGTCCGAGTACGGCACGGGCATGATCCGCACCACTCTGACCGCCTGCCCCAGCCGGGGCCGGGTGCTGGCGGCGAAGTCGCTCGTCTTCTTCCTGCTCGTCCTGACGATCACGACGGTGATGGCGGCCCTGGTGGGCGCCATCCAGGTCGCGCTGGTGGGTGGTCGCGCGCCCACCGGCGAGGAGTGGCTACGGGCCACGCTCGGCGTCGGCCTCTTCGTGGCGCTGCTGGGCCTGATGTCGCTGGCCGTGGGCGCGATCATCCGGCACTCGGCGGGGGCGATCACCATCATGATCGGGGTGGTGCTGCTGCCGCTGGTGCTGGCGATGTTCATGTTCTCGTCGTCGCTGGTCGATGTGCAGCAGGCCCTGTTCGAGTACTCGATCCCGAGCCAGATCGCGGTGCTCTACGACACCTCGATGACCGGGACGGGGCCGTCCGGCTGGGAGCCGCTGTTCATCGTGGCGGGCGCCACGGCCGTGGTGATGGCCCTGGCCTTCTTCTCGCTGGACCGGCGCGACGTGTAGCGCCGAACCACGGCCGGGAGCTGTGGCTCAGAACTTCGGCGCGTTACGGGACCGCTGCACCCGCGAGGTGCGGCGGTCCTTCGCGTTCCAGCACGCCTTGTGCCAGTGCCGCCGGTCGTCCACGCCCCCGTACTCCGGCCACGCCACCACGTGCGGCACACCCGAGGGGATCTCCTGGTCGCAGCCGGGGCAGCGGTACCGCTTGCCCGCCGCGCTCGCCCCGGCGACCTGCCGGACCGCCCACTGCTCGCCCTGCCAGGACTCGGTCCGCTGGAACCCGCCGTACCGGTCCGACGCCTCACCGGCCTGGTCGGTCGGGGTCGGGGTCTCGCCGCCTCGGGGGCGGTTGCGGCGCGGGGACACGGGACACCTCACGGGGCAGACAGCACGGTTCCCCTCCAGCGTACGGGCCGCTCTCCCGGTGCCCTGCCCGCACGGCGTGAGACGGTGGGCACCCGGACGGGGCAGTTAGCGGACAATCGCAACAACTTCCGCCGGGCCCGTGCCTATGGCACGTGTCAGACGTTATTGCCTACAGGGGGGAGCCGCGTCAGCCGCAAGGAGGCAGAAGGCGATGCGAGTTGGAGCTTTTGTACTGGCGGCCCAGTTCCCGGGCCAGGGCCAGGGGGAAGCACTGCACAGAGCTGTGCGTACGGCGGAGGTCGCGGAGGAATCCGGGCTGGACTCGGTCTGGCTGGCCGAGCACCACTTCGTGCCGTACGGCACCTGCCCGTCGGCGGTGACACTCGCCGGCCTGCTCCTGGGGCGCACACAGCGTTTACGGGTGGGTACGGCGGTCAGCGTGTTGCCGAACATCCATCCGGTGGCGCTCGGCGAGCAGGCGGCGCTGCTGCATCTGCTCTCCGGCGGACGGTTCTCGCTCGGCGTGGGCCGGGGCGGGCCGTGGGTCGATCTGGAGGTCTTCGGATCGGGACTGCGGGCGTACGAAAGGGACTTCCCCGAATCGCTCGATCTGCTGCTGCGCTGGCTCCGCGAGCCGCGGGTGTCGGCGGACGGCGAGCGCTACCGCTTCCGCGAGGTCCCCGTCGTACCCAGTCCGGGCGAACTCATCGAAGGTGCCTGCGGGCCCGAGGTGGTCGTCGCGTGCACATCCCCCAAGAGCGTGCGGCTCGCGGCCGAGCGCGGACTGCCGATGCTGCTCGGGATGCACTGCGGGGACGAGGAGAAGGCCGAGATGGTGGCCCTGTGGCGGACGCACGCCATCGCCGCCGGCCGTACGCCCGACGACGCCGACGCCGCCGCGCATGTGTCCGCGGGAGTGGCGCAGATCGCCGACGGCCGTACGGAGGCGGCCGAGACGCTGGTGAAGGCCATGCCCGGCTGGCTCAGGCAGGGGCTCGACGCGCATGTGACGGTCGACGGGAGGCCGAGGTCCATGCGTGATCCCGTCGCGTACACGGAACTGCTGTGCGCTCTGCATCCGGTGGGGTCCCCGCGGCTCGCCGCCGACCGTCTCGCGGCCACGGCGGAACGCACCGGAATCACGCGCTTCGCGCTGCTCGTCGAGGGCTCCGGGGACCTGGCGGCCACGGAGGAGAACGTACGGAGGATGGGGGCGGAGGTGCTGCCGCGACTGTGCTGAGACGGCGGCGCGGCGGACGAGGCCACCGCGGCGGCGTCACGACGGCCGTCGGGCGGATCCCTGTGTCGACCCAGGAATCCGCCAACGGACCGAAGCCGTCAGCAGTCCCGGAGCTCCGGGGACTGGTTGAGCAACTGCCCCCTGATGGAAGTGAAGCGGGCGAGCCTCTCGTCGACCGAGGGGTCCAGCGGGAACACCGCGACCCGGTGACAGTTCTGGAATGCCAGACGCACTCCGAAGTGGCGCTGAAGCGCCCCGCGGATCGCGTCACTGGCGAGTGCGCGCAGCAGTTGACCGCGTGCCTGCTCGTCCGGCGGCGGCGTCTGGTTGTCGGCGAACTCTCCGCCGTCCACCTTCAACTGGGCCACCAAGGAGCTGATCATCTCCCACGCGAAGGGCAGGGAGGTCCGGACGCAGTCGACGAATTCCGCTTCGTCGACCTCGCCTCGCTCGGCCTGCTCCAACAGTGCCGGTGAGACGTCGAGCGACATGGGTTCTCCTCTCGCGACCCCGATAAATTGGGGCCTTACGGGCAGGGAAGGGGGAGACGACGACGCAGCGTGCACGGTCGGCGACCTCCTGCATCCACGTTATGCGTGCTGTCCGGACCGCACCAGGCGAATGGGAACACAACCGGCCACAAACGAAAGGGGCTTGAGGGGCGAATCACGGCGCACGCCGACAGTCGAGTAGCGTTGCGGACCATGCGCCTCGTCATCGCCCGCTGCTCCGTCGACTACGCGGGCCGGCTCACCGCCCACCTGCCCACCGCCCCCCGTCTGATCCTGGTCAAAGCTGACGGGAGCGTGTCGATCCACGCGGACGACCGGGCGTACAAACCCCTGAACTGGATGTCTCCGCCCTGCAAACTCAAAGAGGGCGCGGGTGACGATGTCGGCGTATGGACGGTCGAGAACAAGGCGGGCGAGAAACTGATCATCACGATGGAGGAAATCCTCCACGACTCGTCACACGAGCTGGGAGTCGATCCAGGTCTGATCAAGGATGGCGTGGAAGCACACCTTCAGGAGCTTCTGGCCGACCGCATCGAGACACTGGGCGACGGCTACAGCCTGATCCGGCGCGAATATCCCACCGCCATCGGCCCGGTGGACATCCTGTGCCGCGACGCGGACGGCGCGACGGTCGCCATCGAGATCAAACGCCGCGGCGACATCGACGGCGTGGAACAACTGACGCGCTATCTCGACCTGTTGAACCGCGACCCCCATCTCTCCCCGGTCCGCGGCCTGTTCGCGGCCCAGGAGATCAAACCCCAGGCCCGCGTCCTCGCGACGGACCGGGGCATCGGCTGCGTGGTGCTGGACTACGACGCGCTGCGTGGCATCGAGGACGACAAGCTGCGGCTGTTCTGAGGGCGGTTGGCGGGGCTGCGGGTGTGCGTGGGCCCGCGGCCCTCGGCGGGGATGTCGAGCACGTCGGGGTCGAGTTGGAAGAACGGCCGCAGGCCGGCCATCCTCGGAACGGCCATGTAGAGCAACTTGCCGTCCCTCAGCGCGCGTACACGCACGGGCAGTTGCGCCCAGTCCGGGTTGGCCTTGACGGCGCTGGCACGCTGCCATTCCGTCAGTCCGGCCAGCCGCTGCGCGGTCGCCTCGGCGCCGTAGAAGCCGGGGGTCTTGGTGTCGCCCTCGCGCGGCTTGGCCGGCCGGCCGACTTCGTGGGGCGCACGCGTTCCCGCACGGTCGCGGCGTAGCGTGGCTGCGTGGTAGCGAGCGAACAGAACCTTGGAAAGACACTCCGTCGCCTGCGTCGCCTGGCCGATCTCACGCAGGAAGACCTCGCGGAGCGGTCCGGTGTCTCCGTGGACGTGGTCCGTCAGCTCGAACAGGGGCGGAAGCACTCGGCTCGTCTCCCTACGCTGCACGCTCTCGCGAACGGGCTGGGTGTAGAGCTGACCGCGCTCCTGGGCGATCCTCCTGCGGTCGCCCGGACCGGTGAGGCCAACGGTCCGCGTCTCGTCGCGGTGCGCCGCGCGATCATGCCCCCGCTGTGGGGACCGCCAGAGCCACCGGTAGGAACGGACTTCTCCCTGGAGCGCCTGCGGGAGCAGATCGCGGACGGTTGGTCGCGGTACCACTCGGCCGAGTTCGATGCCGTGATGAAGGCACTTCCCGATCTGATCTCGGAGGCCCGATCCGCGTCGGTCTCCGGCACCGACGACGATCGCAAGGCCGGATTCGCGGCCCTGGGGAAGGCGCTGCAACTCGGTGGCCACGTCGCCATCCGCATGGGCACGACCGACCTCGCGCTGGCGAGCCTGGAGCGCGCCATACGTGCGGCCGAGCAGTCCTGCGACCCGCTGCTTCTGCCGATGATCGTCAACTCCACGGCGTGGGCGTACCAGCGCCAAGGGCGCCTGGAGGACGCGCTGTACGTCGCCGGCCATGCCGCCGACGAAATGAGGGCGGCGGGGCATACGGACACGGCCGACGGGTTGAAGGTGTGGGGCGCCCTCACCATGAGCGCCGCGACCTCGGCCGCTCGGAGCCGCAACTACGACCGCGCGGCTTCGATGATGGAGGCGGCGGAGAACGAAGCCGCTCGCGTCTCCAAGCTCCCCGCCGGTGACGACAACCGCATGGTCAGCGTCTTCAGCCCATCCTCGGTCCGTATCGAGCGCGTCCGCCTGGCCGTTCAGTACGGGCACCCCGAAGACGCCCTCGCTCTCGCCAAGGGCATGCGTCTGAGCAAGGACACACCACCGTCGTGGCGGACGTGGCTACTGCTTGACGTGGCGCGGGCGCACACGGACATCGGGGACGCCGCCGGCGCGGTGAAAACCCTGGAGTCCCTGAAGCGCGTGGCACCTGAGTGGATACGCCACCACACCCTCGCGGTCGCCATCGTCCGAGACCTCTGGTCACTGCCCAACCACCCTCCCGGGCTGAGGCTGTTGGCGGAATTCCTGGGGGTCGCCGAATAGCGTCGTGAAAGTGGGACGTTGCGTCCCTGGTTCTGCCCCTGGCATGTCGAAAGCCTGGTCAGGCAAGCGTCCCCGAACCGCACTGCACGGTCCGGGAGCTGACGACCGCTCAACCAGGGAGCAATCGACATGCGGACTTTCAGCCGCACGGGACGTGCGGAAACCGTGCTCGCCATACGAGCGAAATCGAAGATCGGCAAGGTGCTGGAGCGCCGTGAGGCGTTCCAGCAACAGGGGCTGCCGGTGATGGCGCACGGCGCGTTGGACACCCGGACCACGGTCGTCGTGGAAATGGGAGTGGCCGACTTCCTGGAGTACGCCGCGAACGGGGCCCACGGGCCGGTGTGGATCGTTCAAGGAGCCCAGCGGTGAGCCGGGCCAATCCGCCGATGTACGGGTACGTACGGGCGTTGCCCGGCCTGAGCGACCAGGACATCGACCGGTTACGCGGGGACATCGCCGCGTTCGCCCGGCGTGAGGGCTTCGCGCCGCCGCACGTCTTCACCGAGCACACCTGGACCCGCGTAACCGCCTGGGAAGCCCTGGTCACCGCCTGCCGATGGACCCGCACCCGCAACGTCGTCGTGCCGTCCTGGCCACACCTCAACACCCAACGCTCCCTCAGCACCACCGCTCAACAGACCTTGCAGGACGCCATCCGCGGGCACGTGTGGTTCGCCTCCGCCGTCATCCGAACCGGAGAAGCACCGTGAACGACACGACCAACAACCCCGCGCCGGCCTACGGATACCTGCGTGTCTTCTCCGACGCCGCCTACCGCCAGGCACCCACCCTCGAAGATGACATGGAGCGCTACGCCCACACCCACGGCCTGCAACTCATCGCCGTCCACCACGAGTTCGCCCGCGGCAAACTCGACGCCTTCACCACCCTGGTCAACACCCTGCGACGCACCGGCGCCCACCACGTACTCGTACCCTCCCTCGACCACCTCGGGCAGAGCGGCGCCCTCCAACGCGTACTGCTCTCCCGCCTCGAATCCAGCCTCCGCGCCACCGTCCACACCCTCGACGCCTCATAGCGCGCCATGCCACTTCTCCGCGCCTGGGACCGGCTGACCCTCGTCGCCCTGCCCACCGCCGTGAGCTGCGCCCGCGCCTTCACCGGGTGCACCCTGCGCTGGTGGGGCGCCACCGACGTCATGGACGACGCACTGTTGGCCGTCTCGGAGTTGGTGACGAACGCCGTCAAGATGACTGGCCCCGACACCCCGCCGCCAAGAACCCCGCGGCCGGTGGCAAGATCGTGTGGGCTGAGTTGCCGCTCATCAGGGCACCTGCCCTCACCCCTGACGTACCGCCGCTTCCTCACCGTGTACCGAGCGGCATTCCGGCACCCGAGGGCAAGGCGAGAGAACAGGTCGAAACCGCGCTCATGGAGCGGGTCTTGAACGGGCTGCGAAAGATGTAACCGGACGGGGGGGGGAGACTACGCTGCGGTGTCATGCCGCAGACCCGCCTCGACATCGCCCGGATACGGGCGGCTCGCCAGGTGATCGATCCGGTCTTCCTCGACACCCCGCTGTACCGCTGCGAGCCGCTGGGGGCCGCGCTCGGGTGTGCGGTGAGCGTCAAGCTCGAGACGGCGAACCCGGTCCGCAGCTTCAAGGGCCGTGGCACCGAGTTGGTCGCGAGCCTGCTCGCCGACACGGGAGAGCGTGCCGTGGTGTGTGCCAGCGCGGGCAACCTCGGGCAGGCCCTCGCCTGGTCCGGTCGTGGCCGGGGGCTCGATGTGACCGTCGTGGCGTCCCGCTTCGCGACCGTGGCCAAGCTCGATCGTATCCGCGCGCTGGGCGCCCGGCTGGAGCTGGTGGACGGCGACCACGAGATGGCTCGGGAGCGGGCGGCGGACATCGCGCGCCGCGGCGGCATCAGGCTGGTCGAGGACAGCCTGGACATCGAGACCTGCGAGGGCGCGGCGACCATCGGTCTTGAACTGGTGGACGGCGCGCCGTCGTTCGACACCGTCCTGATCGCTCTCGGCGGCGGGGCGCTGGCGACCGGCGTGGGTCATGTGCTGAAGGCGTACGCGCCCGAGGTCGAGGTGATCTGCGTACAGCCACTGGGCGCGCCCGCGATGACGCGGTCCTGGCGCCAACGGCGCGTCGTCACCACCGAATCGACCGACACCATCGCGGACGGCGTCGCCGGCCGACGCCCCATCCCGGCCGTCCTGGACGATCTCCTCCAGGTCGCCGACGACGCCGTCCTCGTCCAGGAGGCGTCGATCGTCGCCGGTATGCGGATGCTCCTCGAGCACGCGGGCCTCGTCGTCGAACCGTCCGCCGCGCTCGGCATCGCGGCGATCCTCGAAGACCGTGACCGCTTCGCCGGCCGGCACGTCGTCACCATCGTGTGCGGCGGCAACGTCGACCTGGGCGCCTATCACCGCTGGGTGGGTGCGGATCCGGGCCACGGGTCCTGACCGTTCAGATCACTTACGGCGTGGGCTCCGCCCCGTCCGCCCCGTCCGTGCTGTCGTCCGTCGTCGGGGAGTCCGAGGGGGACGCCGACGACGGCCGCACCGGGACGCCCACCGTCGCCGACTCCGGAGGCGGTGGGGGCGCCGGGGACGAGGAGGACGGAGGGGGCGGGGAGCTGGAGGGCGGGGACGATGTCGGGGGCGACGGGGTGGTGGTGGTCTTGGTCGGGCCGGGGCCCGGCGTCGACTTCGTCGGGCCCGGGTCGGAGGGGTCCGGATCCTCGGACGGCTGCGTGGGGTCGTCGGACGGGCTGTCGCCCGGGTCCGTGGACTCGGAGCCGCCGCTCGTGCTGGGCGTCGGCGGGCCCGAGCTGGTGGTGGCCGGGCCGCCGCCGCCCGGCTTGGCCGCCGGCTGCTTCGTGCTGGTGTCCGTCGGCGTCTCGGTGTCGTAACCGCTGTCGTCGTCGTCCGCCGACTGGTCGTTCTGCACCCGGTCCGTCGGCGCGTCGTTGCCCGTCGCCCCGAGCGTCACGACGGTGCCCAGTACGGCGGCGAGTACGGCGCCCGCGCTCGCGGCGACCAGGTTGCGGCGGGCGCCGCCCAGCACCGTACGGCGCCGGCGCGCGGTCGGCGGCCCGCCGGTACGGGACCCCGCCGCCGGGGTGTCGTCGCGCCGGGTGACCAGTGTCATCCGCTCGTCGGGCGACGGCGGCTTGAGGACGGGGACAACCATCGACACACCGCGCGGCGGCGACACCGGCAGCTCGTCGTCGCCCCGGTGGAACGCGGACGCGGACGCGGCCGGTGTGCCCGTGTTCCCGTTCTCCCGGTCGGAGACCAGGGCCAGCGCCCTGCGCCCGGAGACCGTGCCGCGCTTGTCCGCCACCGCCCCACGCATACCGATCGAGGTCTCCAACTCGGCGCGGGCCCGGTCCAGCCGCCCGACGCAGAGCGCGAGAATCCCCAACTCATGGTGGAAATAGGCTTCTTCGGCGACCTCTCCGGCAATCCTGGCCGCCTCCTGGCCGGTCCGCAGCGCGCGCTCCCAGGCGCCCCAGTGCAGCCCCGCCATGAAGGCGGGCGCCGCGCCCCTGGCCAGCAGCACGGCGGCGCTCGCGTGCCCCGGCTCGCCGCTGGACACCAGGGGCGTCATCGCGGCGAGCAGCGCGTCCGCCTCGGAGGCGGCGCGCCGGGGGGTGACGGACGGGTGGCCGACCCACCAGGTGAAGTGCTGGACGGCGGTGTGCGCGCGGGACGTGGCCTCAACGCCGTATCCGCGCGCCTGGAGTTGGGCCAGGGCACCGGCGGCGAGCCGGTAGCGGGGCCCGACCGGCGAGAGCAGGCCGGCGTTCATCAGCTCGCCGATCGCGGCGTCGGCGTGGGTGTCGCCCACCAGGGCCGGCAGATGGGCCTGGTGCGGCACCTCGCCGCCGAGCGCGACGGCGAAGCGCAACGTCTCACGCGCGGCCTCGCCGAGCCGGGAGGCGAGCAGCACGGCGGGCGCCGCACCCTCGCCGAGGGTCGGCAGCGGTACGTCGTACCCGTCGGCGGTGAGCCCGTCGCCGGCGGAACCGGCACCTGCGGGCGGGCCCTCCAGCTCGTGGACGAAGACGCCGTCCGCGTCGTACGTACCGGAGTTGGCCCGCAGTTCGTCGCGCCCGCGCAGCAGCGCGCCGGCCTGGACGAAGCGCTGCGGCAGCCCCTCGGACTCGAACCAGAGGTCACCGGCCCAGTTCGCCTCCTCGTCGGTGAGGGGGCGTCCCGTGGCGCGCTCCAGCAGCTCGAGCGAGGCGCCGCGGCCCAGACCGCCGAGCAGGACCTCTTCGAGCCGCGAGCGCCCTATGGGCGCGTCCACTTCGGGGGTGACGGCGACGAGGAAGGCGCATTCGGGCGCGGCTTCGAGCAGTTCGTCCAGCGGGTCGCCGCCGAACTCCAGGTCGTCCAGGACGACGACGGCGCCGATGCCGCGGACCAGCTCGCGCAGTCCGTCGCGGTCGGGGCGGTGCAGCACGGACCGGTACACGGCCGCGTACAGCTCGTACAGCAGCTCGGTGACGGTGCGGTGGTGGCCACTGAGCCGCACGACCCCGTCCGGCGCCAGGTCCTCGCAGTCGGCGGCGACGGCTTCGAGCAGTGCGCTGCGGCCGGAGCCGGCCGAGCCGGTGAGCCGTACGGACAGTCCGCGCCCCAGCAGTGCGACGAGCCGTTCGCGCTCCTCCTGACGCTCCAGCAGCGGGAACGGGGGTGCGCCGGGGCCCGGCGGTATCGGCGGCCGTCCGGCCCTGCGCCGCTCGGCGCGCTCGTCGGCGTCGAGCCGGACGGGGGCGGGCGGCTGCGAGCCGGGCGGGCAGGGCTCGATCTCGCTGCCGTCGACGGGGTTGACGGTGATCAGGAAGTCGCCCGAGATCAGCTCGACGGTGCGCGCGGGCGTCGGGTGCGACAGCCACGGGTTCGGCCGGTCCACGGCCTCCGCCGGTCTGTCGTCGGCGCGCCCGGCACCCTCGGGACGCGAGTCGTCCGCCGGGTGGGTCGGGTCGGTCGGGTTCATCGTCAAAGCCCCCCAGATCGTGGCGCGCGGTTGCCCTCTCGGCCTCGCACGCCCCGCTGTCACTTCTGGTCCGGTGCCCGCCGCGTGGGTTCTTGGTCGGCCGACGGCCGAAACCCTAAACCTCCGCACAGTATCCAGGAACAGCCGGGGTGCCACCCCGTCCGAGACGTCACGGTCTCGTGAGGATTGTGCGTGCCCACGTCAGACGCGCGGAAGCGATTCTGCTGCGATACCGCCCTCGATGGCGAGGATGCGATGCAGCCGGGTGGCCACCAGCAGACGCTGCATCTGGGCCGGCACACCGCGCAGGACGAGCCGGCGTCCGCACCGTCCGGCCCTGCGGTGCGCGCCCATGATGACGCCGAGGCCGGTGGCGTCCCAGGAATCCAGTCCGGTCAGATCGAGCACCAGGTCGCCGGCTCCGTCGTCGACGGCCGTGTGCAGGACCGTACGGGCGTCCGCCGCGCTGCGGACGTCGAGGCGGCCCTCGACGACCAGTTCGGCGTGGTCGCCCCTGATGTACATATGCGCTCCCCGAATGCTTCTGTGCTCCGCGTCTGTGTTCTCTGGTCTGTGTTCTCTGGTCTGTGCGCAAGGCCGTTGTGCAAGGTCATTGTGTAAAGGGTTGTGCAATACCTGACAGTTGTGCGGCCGCGGAAGTTGCCGTCCGTAAGCGAACTGATACCGAATTCACCCGGTGGGGTGAGGACAGAACGGTCGATGTGACCCCGTCCCCGCCCGCGGCGGAATCAGTGCTTGTAGAAGCCCTGCCCGCTCTTGCGCCCGATGTCACCCGCGTCCACCATCCGGCGCATCAGCTCGGGCGCCGCGAACTTCTCGTCCTGCGACTCGGTGTAGATGTTGTCGGCCGCGTGCAGCAGGATGTCGACGCCCGTGAGGTCGGCGGTGGCGAGCGGCCCCATGGCGTGCCCGAAGCCGAGCTTGCACGCGATGTCGATGTCCTCGGCGGTGGCGACGCCCGACTCCTGGAGCTTGGCCGCCTCGACGACCAGGGCCGTGATGAGCCGGGTGGTGACGAAGCCCGCGACGTCACGGTTGACGACGATGCAGGTCTTGCCGACCGATTCGGCGAACTCCCGTGTGGTGGCGAGGGTTTCGTCGCTGGTCTTGTAGCCCCGTACGAGTTCGCAGAGGTTCATCATCGGTACGGGCGAGAAGAAGTGCGCGCCCACGACCCGCTCCGGACGCTCCGTCACCGCCGCGATCTTGGTGATCGGGATCGCCGAGGTGTTGGAGGCCAGGACGGTGTCGTCGCGTACGAGCTTGTCGAGCGTCCGGAAGATCTCGTGCTTGATCTCCAGCTTCTCGAAGACCGCCTCGACCACGATGTCGGCGTCGGACGCGGCGTCCAGATCGGTGGTCGTGGTGATCCGGGCGAGCGCGGCGTCCGCGTCCGCCTCCTCGAGCTTGCCCTTGGTGACGAACTTGGCGTACGAGGCGCGGATCGCGTCCTTGCCACGGGCCAGGGCGTCGTCGGTCACGTCTCGCAGGACGACGTCCCAGCCCGCCCGGGCCGAGACCTGCGCGATTCCGGACCCCATGAGTCCGGCACCGATGACGGCGAGCTTCCTGGCCACGACGTACCCCTTGATTTCCGCTCCGGACCGGCGGGTGCCTTAACACACGCTTTACATTCGCTCTCTGCCGGAGGTTATCGGTGATGAGCTGCCCTGTGGTGGTGAAGAGATGCGCGTCACGTCTCACATGACGGACATCACATCCGTACGCACGCCGGACCTGGTCATCAGCCTTGCCGTACCGCGTACTTGAGCACCTTTTCGCCCAGCACTTCCTCGATGTCGTCCAGCAGCACGAGTGCTTCGCGCGAGGTCTCCTGCGGGGTCCGGCCCGCCAGCATCCGGCGGCCGACGAACGCCATGAGCGTGCCGTGCGCCCAGGCGAGCTGACCGGCCACCAGGGTGGGCAGCGTGTCCGACTCGCCGGCACCGGTCTCCTCACGCAGCACCCCCTCCAGATGGACCAGGAGGTCCTGCTGGATGTACCAGAGGCGGGATCTGAGTGCGTGTGAGCCCTGGACGACCTGCATGAAGTCGGCGGAGCCGCTGTGCAGTCCGATGCTGGGTGAGACGGTCTCGGTCAGCTCGCGCAGTTCGCGCAGGACGGCGTCCGCCGCCGACTCCCCCGCGTCACGGGCGCGTACGAACCGGGACAGCCGCTCCACGATGCCCTGGCTGCGGTCGAGGAAGAGATCTTCCTTCGTGGAGAAGTAGTTGTACACCGTGTTGACGGAGACGTCCGACGCCTCGGCGATCTCGGCGATGGTCACCGCGTCGAAGCCGCGCTCCACGAACAGATGCGTGGCGACATCGGAGATGTACTGCCTGGTCTGGCGCTTCTTGCGCTCCCGGAGCCCTTCGGACATGCCTCTCACTCTAGGGGGCGGCGCCCGCCCGGCACTCCTTCGCTGGGGTCTCCGCATTTTTGGAGTGGTTGCATAATTTAAGTGACTCTGTTTTTCTGAGGTCATGGCAATCATCAGTACGGCCGGGCTCGCCCGGTCCTTCTCCACCAGACAGAGCACCGTCGAGGCGGTGCGCGGTATCGATCTGACCGTGCGGGCCGGGGAGATCCTGGGCCTCCTCGGCCCCAACGGCGCGGGCAAGACCACCACCCTGCGGATGCTCACGACGCTGCTGGCGCCCACCGGGGGCGTGGCGACGGTCGCCGGGTTCGACCTCGCCCGCGAGGCCGCGCGGGTGCGGCGCAGGATCGGGTACGTGGCACAGGCGGGCGGCGTCGACCCGCAGATCTCCGTACGCGAGGAACTGATCACCCAGGCCCGGCTGTACCGGCTGACGAAGGCCGAAGCCACGCTCCGCGCCCAGGAGTTGGCGCACGACCTCGACCTGTCCGACCTGCTCGACCGCAAGTGCGTGTCACTCTCCGGCGGGCAACGCCGGCGGCTGGACATCGCGATGGGGCTGACACACCGCCCCGAGCTGCTGTTCCTGGACGAGCCGACCACCGGGCTCGACCCGGGCAGCAGGGCCGGTCTGTGGGAGCTGATCCGCCGTATCCGCGAGGAGCACGGCACGACCGTCGTGCTCACCACGCACTATCTCGACGAGGCCGACGAACTGTCCGACCGGCTGGTCGTGATCGACCGGGGCGTCGTGGCGGCCGAGGGCACACCCGACGCGCTGAAGCGCGAGTACGGCGGCTCCCCCGGCGCCTCCCTCCAGGACACCTTCCTCGCGATCACCGGGCGCGCCCCAGCGCCGGACGACGCCGTTCCCGTAGCCGTCTAGGAGGCTCCCGCCGTGTCACCACTCGTTTCGTCACTGGCCTCGGACACCGCGCTGGTCTTCGGGCGGTACGCCCGCCAGACCCTCGGCTCCAAGTTCCAGATCGTCTTCGGCGTCCTGATGCCGCTGCTGTTCCTGTTCTTCTTCGGGCCGCTGCTGACCGATCTGCCGCTCGGATCGGAGGCGGACTCCTGGCAGCTCCTGGTGCCCGGACTCCTTCTCCAACTCGCCCTGCTCGGCGCCTCGTTCGCGGGCTTCTCGATCCTCGTCGAGAAGCAGACGGGAGTCGTCGAACGGATGCGGGTGACACCGGTCAGCCGGCTCGCCCTGCTGCTGGGGAGGGTGCTGCGCGACGCGGCGCTCTTCGTCTTCCAGTCCGTGCTCCTCGTCCTCGCCGCGCTGGCGATGGGGCTGCGGGCGCCGCTGGGCGGGATCCTCATCGGGTTCGTGTTCGTGGGCGTCCTGGCCGCCGCGCTGGCCTCGCTGTCGTACGCCCTGGCGATGAACGTCTCGACGCCGCAGGAGTTCGGACCCGTCATCAACGCGCTGACCATGCCGACGATGCTGCTGTCGGGTCTGGTGCTGCCGATGACACTGGCGCCGGGCTGGCTGGACCTGCTGTCGCACGCCGTACCGCTGCGCTACCTGGTGGACGCGGTACGGGCGGGGTACGTGGGGGACTACGCGAGCGCCGCGATGCTCTACGGCGTGCTGATGGCCCTGGCGCTGGCGCTGGTGTCGGTCACGATCGGAACCCGGGTGTTCCACAAGGCCGACGCCTGACCGAGGCACCTGACCGAAACACCTGACCGCGCGCCGGGCGGGGCCGGCCGGGCGCACCCTAGGCTGGCCGCATGGTCAATCTGACGCGTATCTACACCCGTACCGGCGACCAGGGCACCACGTCGCTCGGTGACATGAGCCGTACCGCCAAGACCGACCGGCGGATCGCCGCCTACGCCGACGCCAACGAGGCGAACGCCGTCATCGGTACGGCGATCGCGCTGGGACAGCTCAGGGACGACATCGTGAAGGTCCTCGTCCGGGTCCAGAACGACCTCTTCGACGTCGGCGCCGACCTGTCCACACCGGTGGTCGAGGCGCCCGAGCATCCGCCGCTGCGGGTCGAGCAGTCGTACGTCGACAAGCTGGAGGCGGACTGCGACCTGTTCCTGGAGGAGACCGAGAAGCTGCGCAGTTTCATCCTCCCCGGCGGTACGGCGGGGGCGGCGCTGCTGCATCAGGCGTGCACCGTCGTACGGCGCGCGGAGCGCTCGACCTGGGCGGCGTTCGAGACGCACGGGGACGACATGAACCCGCTGACGGCGACGTATCTCAACCGGCTCTCCGACCTCCTGTTCATCCTGGCCAGGGTGGCCAACAAGGAGGTCGGAGACGTGCTGTGGGTGCCGGGCGGCGAGCGCTGAACGCCCCTCAGCGGTCGCTGTAAGACGTGGGCCGCTCCGCCGGGGCCGAGTCGCCGGGGCCCTTCTTCGGGAAGACCGTGTAGCCGAGCGCGATCACCACGTTGATGCCGATGAGGAGGGTCATCCTCTCCCGCCACGTCTCGAGCGACCCGGTGTCCCCGTCGGGGCCCACGTACCACATCGCGGCCTGGAGCAGACCGATCGCGATGGCCGAGGCCGCGATCCAGCGGGCCGCCGTCCGCCACTCGTGGACCGTGCGGGCCTTGCCGTACTTCGGCGGGCGCACCGGCGGCGGGCCGCCCGCGAAGCGGTGGGCGAAGCGGGCGTCGGCCCACTTGATCAACTCGGGGCCGAGGGCCACCGAGAAGCCGATGTAGACCGCCGCGAGGCCGTGCTTCCAGTCCGGTTCGGCGCCGTTCTTGAGGTCGATGGCCGTCACGACCAGCAGCAGGACCTCCAGCAGCGGTTCGCACAGCAGCACCGCGACCGACGCGCGCGGCATTTTGGCGAAGTAGCGCAGGGCCAGTCCGATGCCCAGCAGCACCCAGAATCCGACCTCGCAGATGATGATCAGCGTGACGATCACGGCAGTCTCCCTCCGGCTCGCTCCAAGTCTTGCGCCGGGCCGCCGCCCGATCGTCGTCACCAGTGACGAAACGGCACGGCCGCGACTGCATCCTTCGATGTACCGCGCCCTCGGCCGGTCTCGGCCGGTACGTGGAGGTACCCGCCCGTGGAGCCGTGTTTGATGGTGGGGTGACCGCTTTCCCGCGCCCGGCGCGCCTTCCGCGTCCGCACCGAGAGGACGTCCTGATCGCCGCGGCCGGCCTGCTCGGCGGCGTGCTGCTCTGGGCGCTCGGGCTGCACACCCAGGGCAGCCGGGGACTGACCGGCGCCTGGGTGCTGGTGCCGGTCGCCGCGCTCTCCCTGATGGAGCTGCTGCGCCGCAGCGCGCCCCGTACGGCGCTGCTCGTCGCGACCCTCGCGCTGATCACCGACCAGTTCACCGAGGGCAGCGTGGCGACGATCGCCATGTTCACGGACATCGTGTACGCGGCGGTGCTGTACGGGAGCCCGTCCGCCGCCCGCCGTATCCCCTGGGGTACGGCGCTGATCACGGTCGTCGTCACCGTCACGGCCGTGAGCTGGCTCCGCTCGCCCGAGGGGCTGCTGCTCGGTGTCGTCGCCGGCGCGATCAGCATCGCCCCGGCCACCACCGGTGTACTGGTGCGCAATCACCGCGACGCCGCCGAGGCCGCCCGGCTGCGGGCCGAACAGACCGCGCTGCTCGCCGAGATCGACCGCACCCAGGCCGTCATGGCCGAGCGCGCGCGGATGGCCCGTGAGCTGCACGACATGGTCGCCAACCATCTGTCGGCCATCGCGATCCACTCCACCGCCGCGCTCTCCCTGGACGACGCGCGCACCACGAAGGACGCGCTGACGGTGATCCGGGAGAACAGCGTCGCCGGACTGGCCGAGATGCGACGCCTCATCGGGCTGCTGCGGGACAGCGGCGACGACCTGTCCCCGGCCCCGGCGCCGACGCTGGGGGCGCTCGACTCGCTCGTGGAGCGGGCGCGTACCAACGGCGCGTCCAGCGGGCTCACATTCACGCTTCAGGACCGGCGGGGCGCGGGGGCGCCGCTGCCCGCGCCGGTCGAGATGGCGGCGTACCGCATCGTCCAGGAGTCGCTGACCAACGCGCTCAAGCACGCGCCGCCCGGCCCGGTGACGGTGTCCCTGGACCATTCGCGGCGCGCCCTGCGCGTCGAGGTCGTCAGCCCGTACGGTGACCGGCCCGGCCCCCGCGCGCCGGGCTCCGGCGCCGGTCTGGTCGGGATGCGGGAGCGTGTGGCCCTGCTGGAGGGCGAGTTCGAGGCGGGACCGGTCACGGCGGACGACGCGGCCGGCACGAAGATCTGGCGGGTACGGGCCGAGCTGCCCGTCGACGAGGGGGACGGCACGGCATGACGATCCGGGTTCTGGTGGCCGAGGACCAGTCGGCGGTACGCGCGGGGCTGGTTCTGATCCTGCGCAGCGCCCCGGAGATCGAGGTCGTCGGCGAGGCGGGGGACGGCGAGGAGGCCGTACGCCTCGCCCGTGAACTGCGCCCGGATCTGGTGCTGATGGATATTCAGATGCCGCGTCTCGACGGGGTGTCGGCGACCCGGCAGGTGGTCGCCGAGCAACTGGCCGACGTGCTCGTACTGACGACGTTCGATCTGGACGAGTACGTCTTCGGGGCGCTGCGCGCCGGCGCCGCCGGATTCCTGCTGAAGAACACCGAGGCGTGGGCTCTTGTCGAGGCGGTGCGGACGGTGGCGCGCGGCGAGGGCCTGATCGCGCCCGCCGTGACGCGCCGGCTGATCGCGGAGTTCGCCTCACCGAAGGCCGTACGGTCGCCGGACGCGCCGGACGCGCCGGACCTGTCGGTGCTCGACGCGCTGACCCGGCGCGAGCGGGAGGTGCTGGCCGCTCTGGGCGACGGGCTGTCGAACGCGGAGATCGCGGTACGGCTGGACATGGCCGAGGCGACGGTCAAGACGCATGTGAGCAGGCTGCTGGGCAAGCTGGAGCTGCGTAACCGGGTGCAAGCGGCGGTGCTGGCACAGGAGTTGGGGATCTGACGGCGCGGCGCCGGCAAGGCGGAATTGCGGGGTCCGTGCGGCGGGACGGCGGGCCGCCGACCGACCGCGTCTTTGGTCTGGACCTATTGACGATTGGTCCAGACCTCCTTACTCTCACGCCCACTGACTAGTGCGCGAGCTGTCGCAAGAGTCGGGTGTCACGGATCGATCCGGACCATCCCCGAACTGTCTTGACTCACTCGAGGAGTACCCCTTGAGCACGAAGACGTCCGTCCGCAGAAGCAGATTCAGATCCCGAACCGTCGCGGCGCTGACCGCACTGCTCCTCCCCCTCGCGGCCATGGTCTCCCTGGCCTCCCCCGCCGCGGCCGCCGAGTCGGCCACCGCCACGTACACCAAGAAGTCCGACTGGGGCAGCGGCTTCGAAGGCTCGTGGACGGTGAAGAACACCGGTACCACGACGATCGGTTCCTGGACCGTCGAGTGGGACTTCCCGGCCGGCACCGCCGTCGGCTCCGCCTGGGACGCCACCGTCACCAAGAGCGGCACCAACCACTGGACCGCCAAGAACGTCGGCTGGAACGGCACCCTCTCCCCGGGCGCCTCCGTCACCTTCGGCTTCAACGGCACCGGCGCCGGTTCCCCGACCGGTTGCAAGCTCAACGGCGCCTCCTGCGACGGCGGCAGCGTCCCCGGTGACACGGCCCCCACCGCGCCCGGCACCCCCACCGCCAGCGAGATCACCAACACGTCGGCGAAGCTCAGTTGGAGCGCGGCCACCGACGACAAGGGCATCAAGAACTACGACGTCCTGCGGGACGGCGCCACGATCGCCACGGTCACCGGTACGACGTACACGAACACCGGCCTGACCGCGGGCACCAGCTACTCCTACAGCGTCCAGGCCCGGGACACGGCCGACCAGACCGGACCGGCCAGCGGCGCGGTCGCCGTCAAGACCACCGGCGGCGGCACCGACCCGGGCACCCCGCCCGGTGACCAGATCAAGATGGGCTACTTCACCGAGTGGGGCGTCTACGGCCGCAACTACCACGTCAAGAACCTGGTGACGTCGGGCAGCGCGTCCAAGATCACCCACATCAACTACGCGTTCGGCAACGTCACCGGCGGCAAGTGCACCGTCGGCGACAGCTTCGCCGCGTACGACAAGGCGTACACCGCCGACCAGTCGGTCGACGGCGTCGCCGACACCTGGGACCAGCCGCTGCGCGGCAACTTCAACCAGCTCCGCAAGCTCAAGGCCGCCAACCCCAACATCAAGATCCTGTGGTCCTTCGGCGGCTGGACCTGGTCCGGCGGCTTCGGTCAAGCGGTGCAGAACCCGGCCGCGTTCGCGCAGTCCTGCTACGACCTGGTCGAAGACCCGCGCTGGGCCGATGTGTTCGACGGCATCGACCTGGACTGGGAGTACCCGAACGCCTGCGGTCTGACCTGTGACACCAGCGGTCCCGCGTCGGTCAAGAACATGATGCAGGCCATGCGTGCCAAGTTCGGCCCCGACTACCTGGTCACCGCGGCGGTCACCGCCGACGCGTCCAGCGGCGGCAAGATCGACGCGGCCGACTACGGCGGCGCCGCGCAGTACATCAACTGGTACAACGTGATGACGTACGACTTCTTCGGCTCCTGGGCCGCGCAGGGCCCCACGGCCCCGCACTCCCCGCTCACCTCGTACCCGGGCATCCCGCAGGCCGGCTTCAACTCCGCCGACGCGATCGCCAAGTACAAGGCGAAGGGCGTTCCGGCCAAGAAACTCCTGCTCGGCATCGGCTTCTACGGTCGCGGCTGGACCGGAGTCACCCAGGCCGAGCCAGGAGGTACGGCGACGGGCCCGGCTCCCGGCACGTACGAGGCGGGCAACGAGGACTACAAGGTCCTGAAGAACACCTGCCCCGCCACCGGCACCGTGGGCGGCACCGCGTACGCCAAGTGCGGCAGCAACTGGTGGAGTTACGACACCCCGGCGACGATCGGCACGAAGATGACCTGGGCCAAGAGCCAGGGTCTCGG
This sequence comes from Streptomyces sp. NBC_01506, assembly GCF_045040295.1. NCBI lineage: Bacteria > Bacillati > Actinomycetota > Actinomycetes > Kitasatosporales > Streptomycetaceae > Streptomyces > Streptomyces sp. NBC_01506. The sequence goes on from NZ_CP109422.1 coordinate 2,768,399, forward strand.
CGGAGCGTTCTTCTGGGACTTCACCGGTGACACGGCGAACGGCGAACTCGTGACCGCGATCAACAACGGTCTGAAGTAACACACTCCGCGTAAAGCGAGGGGGACGGCGCCCACGGGCACCGTCCCCCTCGTCGTCACGTCACAGACCCGGTCGAAGACTCAGGCGACGTTCACCCGCTGGCCGGGCGGTGCCGCCTCCAGCCAGGCGAGGAAGCCCGTCAGCGCGTCCTCGCTCATCGCCAGCTCCAGGCGCGTGCCCTGGTGGACACAGCCGAGCACGACGGAGTCGGAGAGCAGCGCCATCTCCTCCTCGCCCTCGGGAGCGCGCCGGGCGCGCACCTCGATGGCGGAGCGTTCCAGGCTGCGGCGCGGCCTGGGGGCGTACGAGAAGACCCGGAACCAGTTGATCCGGTCGCCGCTGTAGCGGGCGACGCCGTACACCCAGCCCTTGCCGGTCGTGTCGGGCTCCTCCGCCACGTTCCAGCGCAGCGAACAGTCGAAGGTCCCACCGGAGCGCTGGATCAGCCGCCGGCGCAGCCCGAAGACGAAGAGCCCCACCGCAACCAGCACGACGACCAGTCCGCAGACAAGCAGAGCGAGGACCATCGGTACCGACCTCCTCGCCTATCGAGTAACCCGCACGAACGGACGGACGAATAAAAACAGCGGCCACATCGCCTCAGCCGCGACACGGTCTGGATGACTCCAGAACGGGCCGCGGCTGAGGGTAATTCCAGGAGCGGTGCGTCAACGCACCGCCACAGCGCGCAGTCGGACATCGGCACGGCGCTCGGCGGCGTCGTCCTCACCCGACTTGGCGCGCTCCAGCGCGCGCTCGGCACGCTGGGCGTCGATCTCGTCCGCCAGCTCGGCGATCTCCGCGAGCAGCGAGAGCTTGTTGTCGGCGAACGAGAGGAAACCGCCGTGCACGGCGGCGACGACCGTGCCGCCGTCGGACGTACGGATGGTCACAGGGCCCGATTCCAGCACACCGAGCAGCGGCTGGTGACCGGGCATGACGCCGATGTCGCCGGACGTGGTCCGCGCGACAACCAGGGTGGCCTCGCCGGACCAGACACTGCGGTCCGCGGCGACCAGCTCGACGTGCAGCTCAGCAGCCAAGGGGGGCTCCTCGGGTCACCACCCGGCTCTGTCGCCGGGCGTCGGTCTCATTCTATGGGGTCACGATCGGCGGTTCGGCGGGGGGCGGTACGAGGCCGCCCCCCACCATGAGTCGTGGACTCAGGAGACGCCGAGCTCCTTGGCCTTCGCCTTCAAGTCGTCGATACCACCGCACATGAAGAACGCCTGCTCGGGGAAGTGGTCGTAGTCCCCGTCACAGATCGCGTTGAACGCGGCGATCGACTCGTCGAGCGGTACGTCGGAGCCGTCCAGGCCGGTGAACTGCTTGGCGGCGTGGGTGTTCTGCGACAGGAAGCGCTCGACGCGACGGGCCCGGTGGACGACGAGCTTGTCCTCCTCGCCCAGCTCGTCGATACCGAGGATCGCGATGATGTCCTGGAGGTCCTTGTACTTCTGGAGGATTCCCTTGACACGGCTGGCCGCGTCGTAGTGCGCCTGCGAGATGTAACGCGGGTCCAGGATGCGGGACGTCGAGTCCAGCGGGTCGACCGCCGGGTAGATGCCCTTCTCCGAGATCGGACGCGACAGCACGGTCGTCGCGTCGAGGTGCGCGAAGGTCGTGGCCGGGGCCGGGTCGGTCAGGTCGTCCGCCGGCACGTAGATCGCCTGCATCGAGGTGATCGAGTGACCGCGGGTCGAGGTGATGCGCTCCTGGAGCACACCCATCTCGTCCGCCAGGGTCGGCTGGTAACCCACCGCGGACGGCATACGGCCGAGCAGCGTGGAGACCTCGGAACCGGCCTGGGTGAAGCGGAAGATGTTGTCGATGAAGAGGAGCACGTCCTGCTTCTGCACATCGCGGAAGTACTCCGCCATGGTCAGGGCGGACAGGGCGACCCGCAGACGGGTGCCCGGCGGCTCGTCCATCTGGCCGAAGACCAGCGCGGTCTTGTCCAGAACGCCCGACTCGGTCATCTCGTCGATGAGGTCGTTGCCCTCACGGGTGCGCTCACCGACACCGGCGAACACGGAAACACCCTCGTGCAGCTTGGCCACACGCATGATCATTTCCTGGATGAGGACCGTCTTGCCGACGCCCGCACCACCGAACAGACCGATCTTGCCGCCCTTGACGTACGGGGTCAGCAGGTCGACGACCTTCAGGCCGGTCTCGAACATCTCGGTCTTCGACTCGAGCTGGTCGAAGGCCGGGGCCTTGCGGTGGATCGGCCAGCGCTCGGTGATCTGAGCCTCGCCGTCCGGGTCGTTCAGGATCTGGCCGAGGGTGTTGAACACCTTGCCCTTGGTCACGTCACCGACGGGCACCGAGATGCCCTCGCCGGTGTCCGTCACCACGGCCTGGCGGACCAGACCGTCGGTCGGCTGCATCGAGATGGCGCGGACGACTCCGTCACCCAGGTGCTGGGCGACTTCGAGCGTCAGCGTCTTCTGCTTGCCGTCCTCGGCCGGGTCGGCCACCTCGACGTGCAGTGCGTTGTAGATCTCCGGCATGGCGTCGACGGGGAACTCCACGTCGACGACCGGGCCGATGACCCGGGACACGCGGCCTGTGGCCGTGCTTCCCGGGGTGGCCGCCTCAACTGTGGTCGTCATTACTTTTCACTCCCCGCGGTCGCGTCGGCCAGGGCACTGGAGCCACCGACGATCTCGCTGATTTCCTGGGTGATTTCGGCCTGGCGGGCCGCGTTGGCAAGCCGGGAAAGGCTCTTGATGAGATCCCCGGCGTTGTCGGTCGCCGACTTCATCGCGCGGCGGGTGGCCGCGTGCTTGGAGGCGGCGGCCTGGAGCAGCGCGTTGTAGATACGGCTCTCGACGTAGCGCGGCAGCAGGGCGTCGAGGACGTCCTCCGCCGACGGCTCGAAGTCGTACAGCGGAAGGATCTCGTGCTTCGTCGCCGACGCGTCGTCCTGGTCCTGGTCCGCCGTGTCGGCGAGGGACAGCGGCAGCAGCCGGTTCTCCACCGGCGTCTGCGTCAGCATCGAGATGAACTCGGTGAAGACGATGTGGAGTTCGTCCACGCCGCCGTCCGCCGTGTCCCGCTGGACCGCTTCGATCAGCGGTCCCGCGACGTTCTTGGCGTCCGCGTAGGTCGGGCTGTCGGTGAAGCCGGTCCACGACTGCGTGACCTCGCGCTCACGGAAGCCGTAGTAGGCCACACCCTTGCGGCCGACGATGTACGAGTCGACCTGCTTGCCCTCACCCGTCAGCCGCTCGGTGAGCCGCTCCGCCGCCTTGATGGCGTTGGAGGAGTAGCCGCCGGCCAGTCCGCGGTCGCTCGTGACGAGCAGGACAGCGGCCCGGGTCGGTGACTCGACCTCCGTGGTCAGGGGGTGCTTGGTGGTGGATCCGGTCGCCACGGCCGTGACCGCGCGGGTCAGCTCGGTCGCGTACGGCGTGGAGGCCGTCACCTGGCGCTGCGCCTTGACGATGCGCGAGGCGGCGATCATCTCCATCGCCTTGGTGATCTTCTTGGTCGCGGTGACGGATTTGATGCGACGCTTGTAGACCCGGAGCTGGGCTCCCATGAGTCAGGTCCCTTCCGTCGTCACTTGGAGACGTTGACGGCCGGGGCGTCGTCGCCCAGAAGCTTGCCGTCCGAGGTCTCGAACTGCTTCTTGAAGGCGGCGATGGCGTCGGAGATGGACTCGACCGTGTCGTCCGACATCTTGCCGCCCTCGACGATGGACGTCAGCAGCTCCTTGCGCTCGCGGCGCAGGTGCTCCAGCAGCTCGCTCTCGAAGCGGCTGATGTCCTCGACCGGTACGTCGTCCATCCTGCCGGTGGTGCCGGCGTAGATGGAGACGACCTGCTCCTCGATCGGGTACGGCGCGTACTGGGGCTGCTTCAGCAGCTCGACCAGGCGCTGACCCCGCTGGAGCGATGCCTTCGACGCGGCGTCCAGGTCGGAACCGAAGGCGGCGAACGCCTCCAGCTCGCGGTACTGGGCGAGGTCCACGCGCAGCCGTCCCGACACCTGGCGCATGGCCCGGTGCTGGGCGGAGCCGCCGACTCGGGAGACCGAGATACCGACGTTCAGCGCGGGCCGCTGGCCGGCGTTGAACAGGTCGGACTCCAGGAAGCACTGGCCGTCGGTGATGGAGATGACGTTGGTCGGGATGAACGCCGACACGTCGTTCGCCTTGGTCTCGACGATGGGCAGGCCCGTCATCGAACCGGCGCCCATGTCGTCGGAGAGCTTGGCGCAGCGCTCCAGCAGACGCGAGTGCAGGTAGAAGACGTCGCCCGGGTAGGCCTCGCGGCCCGGCGGACGGCGCAGCAGCAGCGAGACGGCGCGGTAGGCGTCGGCCTGCTTCGACAGGTCGTCGAAGATGATCAGGACATGCTTGCCCTGGTACATCCAGTGCTGGCCGATGGCCGAACCGGTGTACGGGGCCAGGTACTTGAAGCCCGCCGGGTCGGACGCCGGGGCGGCGACGATCGTCGTGTACTCAAGAGCGCCGGCCTCTTCCAGCGCACCACGTACGGACGCGATGGTGGAGCCCTTCTGGCCGATGGCGACGTAGATGCAGCGCACCTGCTTGTTCACGTCGCCCGAGCGCCAGTTGTCGCGCTGGTTGATGATGGTGTCGACAGCCAGGGCGGTCTTGCCGGTCTGACGGTCGCCGATGATCAACTGACGCTGGCCGCGGCCGATCGGCACCATCGAGTCGACAGCCTTGTAACCGGTCTGCATCGGCTCGTGCACCGACTTACGGACCATGACGCCGGGAGCCTGGAGCTCCAGGGCGCGGCGGCCGTCGGTCGCGATCTCGCCAAGGCCGTCGATCGGGGTGCCGAGCGGGTCGACGACACGGCCGAGGTAACCCTCGCCGACGCCGACGGAGAGCACTTCGCCGGTACGGGTGACCGACTGACCCTCCTCGATACCGCTGAACTCACCGAGGACGACAGCGCCGATCTCGCGCTCCTCCAGGTTCAGGGCGAGACCCAGGGTCCCGTCCTCGAACTTCAGCAGTTCGTTCGCCATGGCCGAGGGCAGACCCTCGACCTTCGCGATGCCGTCACCGGCAACGCTGACCGTCCCGACCTCCTCGCGCGAGGCCGCGTCCGGCTTGTACGACTGGACAAAGTTCTCCAGCGCATCCCGGATCTCCTCCGGCCGGATCGTGAGCTCCGCCATCTGGATTCCCTGCTCTCCTTGTTGGGCCCGAAGTTCTATGGGGGTCTGGGGGCGACCCCCAGGAATCTTCTGCAATTTCTGCACGGCCCAACCGGGCCGCAGTTCTTGATCTCGGTATATGTGTCTGTGTCGGTAATCCGGATATCACGTACCGGCTGCCGGCCTTCAGCCGGCGAGCCGCCGTGCCGCCTCGTCGAGACGTTCCGCGACCGTGCCGTTGACGACCTCGTCGCCGACGCGGACCGAGATCCCGCCGAGGACCGCGGGGTCCACGTCGAGGTTCAGATGCATCGGGTGGCCGTACAGCCTGGCCAGGGCGGCGCCGAGGCGCTGCTTCTGGCCCTCGGTGAGGGGAACCGCCGATGTGACGACCGCCACCATCCGCTCCCGGCGGGCCGCGGCGAGCCGGGAGAGGGTCTGAAGACCCGCTTCCAGGCTACGTCCTCGGGGCTGGGACACCAGGCGCACGACCAGCCGCTCGGTGCTCGGGTTGGCCCGGCCGCCCAGCAGGCTGGTGAGCAGCCCGGTCTTGGCCGTGGCCGTGGCCGCCTGGTCGGTCAGTGCCGCCCGCAGTCCGGTGCTGGACTCGACGATCCGGCCGAACCGGAACAGCTCGTCCTCCACGTCGTCGAGGCCACCGGAGCGCTGCGCGGCGGTCAGCTCGGCGACGGCCGCCAGCTCCTCCACCGAGTCGACCAGGTCACGCGGCTGCGACCAGCGGGACCGGACCATGCCGGTGATCAGGTCGGCGGTTTCGCCGCCCACCTGCCCGTTGAGCAGTCCGCCGGCCAGCTCGGCCTTGGCCTCGCCGGACCGCGCCGGGTCGGTCAGGACCCGGCGCAGCGACACCTCGCGGTGAAGCAGCGCGGTGACGGCGGTCAGCTCCTCGGCGAGCTTCGAAGCGTCGACCGAGGTGCTGTCGGTCAGCGCGTCAAGACGCTCGCTTGCGGCGGCCAGCGCCGCGCGGCTCGCTCCGTTCATCGGGCTGCCTCAGCCCTCGACGCGCCGTCCTCGAGCTCGTCGAGGAAGCGGTCGATGGTGCGGCTCTGCCGGGCGCTGTCCTCGAGGGACTCGCCGACGAGCTTGCCCGCGAGGTCGGTGGCGAGCTTGCCCACGTCCTGGCGCAGCGCCGAGGCCGCGGCCTTGCGGTCGGCCTCGATCTGAGCGTGGCCCGCGGCGACGATCTCTTCCCGCTGCCGCTGCCCCTCCGCCTTCATCTCCTGGATGATGGTGGCGCCCTGCTCGGTCGCCTCCTGGCGGAGACGGGCGGCCTCGTGACGCGCTTCGGCGAGCTGGGCCTTGTACTGCTCCAGGACGCTCTGCGCCTCGGTCTTGGCCTCTTCCGCCTTCTCGATCCCGCCCTCGATGGCCTCACGGCGCTCGTCCAGAACCTTGTTGATGTTCGGGAGGAGCTTCTTGGCGAGGAAGCCGAAGACGATGACGAAGGCGATCAGGCCGATGATGAGCTCGTCAAGGTGCGGGACGAGCGGATTCTGAGGCTCCGCCGCTGCCGCAACGTAGAGAGCGTTCACATCAATGCCTTCCGTGAAAGGGGTCGGGCTTGGCTTGCCGGTCCGGCTTACTGGTAGACAAAGCCCATGACGATGCCGATAAGGGCAAGCGCCTCACAGAAGGCGAAACCCATGATCTGGTTGGTGCGGATCAGGCCGGCCGCCTCGGGCTGACGGGCGAGCGCCTGGGTGCCGTTACCGAAGATGATGCCGACGCCGACGCCGGGGCCGATCGCGGCGAGGCCGTAGCCGATCGAGGCCACGTTGCCGACGACGGTCGTCTTGGCGGAGGCGAGGTTGACCAGTTCGAGAGCAGCGGACATGCCGTTACTTCCTTCTCTTTCACGGACCGAGTGGGGGTTGGCCACCGGACGTCTGTTGGTTCTGGTGTTCTGGTTACGGAGTTGGGCTCAGTGGCTCTTGGCGAGCGCGCCCTGGATGTAGTTGCAGGCCAGGAGCACGAAGACGTACGCCTGGACGGCCTGGATGAAGAGTTCGAAGATCGTCATGACGAGCACCATCACGAACGAGGCACCGGCGTAGACGAAGCCCAGTCCGTTCAGCAGGTAGTACGTGGCCAGCGTGAACATGACGATGAGCAGGTGACCGGCGAACATGTTCGCGAACAGTCGGACCGCGTGAGTGAAGGGCCGGATCAGCAGGTTCGAGAAGAACTCGATCACGACGACGAGCGGCAGGACCCAGCCGAGCGACTTGTCGTAGCCGGTGATGTTCTTCCAGCCACCGCTCCACCCGTGGGTCCTGAAGGTCAGGCTGACCCACAGGACGTAGACGATGATCGCCAGACCGGCCGGGAACGCGATCAGCGAAGTGACCGGGAACTGGGCGAGCGGAATGATCGACCAGAGGTTCATCAGCCAGACGAAGAAGAAGATGGACACCATCAACGGGACATACTTCTCACCGTCCTTCTTGCCGATGATCTCGTAGACGATCCCGCGGCGGACGAAGTCGTAACCGGCCTCGCCGATCATCTGGACCTTGTTCGGCACCAGTTTCGGCTTGTTGAACGCAGCCCAGAAGAATCCGACAACCACGAGGGTGCTCAACAGGGCAAGCAACATCGGCTTGTTGAATTCGAAGCCGGCGACCTCGAAAATGGGCTTGTACATGAACGTATGGAGGCCCGGAGCCGGGAACCCGCAGCCCGAAAAGATATGGCAGCTCGCATCGAAGGCGAGGGTCTGGGTATCAGCACTCACCGCGGGCTCCTTCAGCGTGGCGCATAGGTACGGCAACCTCGTTGTGTCGGCGCGGCATGAAGCCGCGGTTCGGCACTGGACTGGTGTGACAGATATGGGGGCGGCTCTCAGGCATGGAGCCTCGCGATGGAACAGGCGTCAGCTCGGATGCCCGCGCCCGCAATGCCGCAGTTGGAACCGGACGATAGCAGGATCCCGAACGGGCACTTATCCCGGCCCTACCCTTCACGCCGACGACCCCGTCTTCTCCGGCTTTCCGGCCGTCGAGGAGTCGGGTTCGACGTAGAGGATCTTGGCCTTCATGTACGCGCGGGCCTGTGCGGAGATCCACACGAGGGTCGCCGCGAGGAGCGTGAAGGCGAAGGCTTTCGGGTTGAACAGCGTGGTGTCCTTGAAGACCGCCAGGAAGACCAGGAGCAGCAGCAACTGGGCGGTGTAGAGCATCAGCCCCATCGCCTGGAAGAGGTGCGGCAGCGACTTCGCGGTGCGCTGGAGAACGGTGAGACCGACACCCATGAACAGGACGACCACCAGTACACCGACAGCGGCTCCCAGAGCACCCTTGCCACCGCTGACCGCACCGCTGATGCCCACGGCGATGACGCCGGCGGCCACGGTGGGTACGGCGGTGTTGAGGAGGATCCGGACGTCGTTGGTCGGCATGGCGGCAGCTCCGCTTGCTGGGTGGGGCAGATGGTGTCGTCATGGACGAGCGTAGGCCCGGTCCGAGAGTTGGATTCTCGGGCCAACGGACCGTCGCACTACGGTCCTTCGGCTCTGGCGCCGGGTCTCGTGAACGGTATCACAAACTATTTGATGAGGTCTTTACCATGAACGTGTGCTGACCGTCACACATGAGGACGAATCCGCGCGTGTGAGCCGGACATCGGACCGTCTTGTCTGGTAATGGGGCCTGTTGAGGTAATTCTCAGTACGCCGAATCCGCCTTGCGTCGATCGGTGAGACGAGATCGCGGTCCGATCGCGGTAGCCCCGTTGACGCCCGCCGGGACCGGAGTGCGCCCGTCGGCCGTTACGGCGTCGGCCGGAAGGGACTCGTGAGGCACCTGCGATCCGGCGCCCGGCCGGCTCTCCACCGGCTCCGCGGGCTCCGCCGCCTCGTCGGCGCCCCGCGCCAACTCCCCCTGGACGCCCCGCCGTCGACGCCGGTAGCGCGGCGGTACGACGGCCTCGGCCCAGCGCGGGGCGCGCGGCGTGAAGCGCGGCAGCAGCAGGAGCAGCAGCCCCAGCGCGCTCAGCGCGACGACCGCGAGCACGATCCACATCGTGGACATCGTGGACGAGGAGTGGACCGAGTACAGCACCACACCGAAGGCGATCAGCGCCGACCAGAAGTACATGATCAGTACGGACCTGCTGTGCGAGTGCCCGATCTCCAGCAGCCGGTGGTGGAGATGGCCCCGGTCGGCGGCGAACGGCGACTGTCCGTTCCAGGTGCGGCGCACGATCGCCAGGACGAGGTCGGCGACCGGGATCGCGATGATCGTCAGCGGCAGCAGCAGCGGGATGAAGACCGGCAGCGCGGCGTGGGTGGCCTCACGGGTCGAACCGTCGGCGTAGATCTTCAGCGCGTCCGGATCGACCTGGCCCGTGATGGAGATGGCGCCCGTCGCGAGCACCAGACCGATCAGCATCGAGCCCGAGTCGCCCATGAAGATCCGCGCCGGATGCATGTTGTGCGGCAGGAAGCCGATGCACATGCCCATCAGGATCGCGGCGAAGAGTGTGGCGGGGGCGGCGGCCTCGATGCCGTACCCGTACCAGATCCGGTACGCGTACAGGAAGAACGCCGCCGCCGCGATGCACACCATCCCCGAGGCCAGACCGTCGAGTCCGTCGACGAAGTTGACCGCGTTGATGGTGATGACGACGAGCGCGACGGTCAGGAGCGTGCCCTGCCAGGAGGTCAGCGCGACGGTGCCGACACCGGGCACCGGGATCCACAGGATCGTCAGACCCTGCATCACCATCACGCCGGCGGCGATCATCTGGCCGCCGAGCTTGATCAGGGCGTCGATCTCGAACTTGTCGTCCAGGACACCGATCAGCCAGATCAGCGCGGCCCCGGACAGCAGCGCGCGCGGCTCGTTGGACCGCTCGAAGACCCCGCCGAGATTCTGCAGGTTGCTGGCCACGAGCAGCCCGGCGCACAGGCCGAAGAACATGGCGATACCGCCGAGACGCGGTGTCGGTTCGCGGTGGACGTCGCGGGCGCGGATCGCGGGCATCGCGCCGATCGCGATGGCGAACTTCCGCACCGGACCGGTCAGCAGATAAGTCACCGCGGCCGTCACGCAGAGCGTCAGCAGGTAATCACGCACAGGCTGCCCCACAGGAATCGCCGGCCATCTGAGCCACACACACTAACTCGCGACAGGACGGCTGATGGAATGCGCGTAGCCACATGAGGTAAGGACATACACGGCGGCGCGACGGTTGCACAAACTCGCCCCACCTTATGCCCCGTCGTGCGTCTCACCGTACGTCGCCGCTGTTCAACGGTGTGCGAGCGGGCCGGTGGTCAGTGCCGGGTGGGTACGCCCGTGAGCGCCGTCACCACCGGGTCCAGCGCCTGGTGGATCTCGTCGCCGATGGAGCGGAAGAACGTGATGGGGGCGCCGTACGGGTCGTAGACCTCGTCCGCCTCCGCGTTGGGGGCCAGAAGCCAGCCGCGCAGCGCGGCGGCGGCACGCACCAGCGCACGGGCGCGCTCGACCACACCCTCGTCCAGGGCGTCGGGCAGCGTCGCCGGGTCTATGGCCCGTACGAGACGCGTGAACTCCTTCAGTGTGAAGGTCCGCAGCCCCGCCGAGTGCCCCATCGAGACGACCTGCGCCCGGTGGTCACGTGTCGCGGTGAGCACCAGGTCGGCGCGGATGACGTGCTCGTCCAGCAGTTCCCGTCCGACGAAGCCGGACGGGTCCGCGCCGAAATCCGCCAGGACGGCCTCCGCGTTGGCCTCCATCGAGGCCCCCTCGTGTCCCCAGGTGCCCGCGCTCTCCACGATGAGCCCGCCCGTCAGCCGCTCGCCGAGCCGGTCGCTGAGGGCATGGCGGTTCAGCCGCTCGGTGATGGGCGAGCGGCACACGTTGCCGGTACTGACGTGGAGGATGCGGAAGGTGCCGGGGAGTCCCGCTATGCCACGCCCCTCAGGGGCGGTCAATTGGCCACCTCGAGGTCGGGTACGACCTTGCGCAGCTCATCGGCGTCGACGGCGCCCACACGCAGCAGCAGGGGCACCTTGCCGGTCACGTCCACGATCGAGGACGGCACGATGCCGGGCGTCCTGCCGCCGTCGAGATAGACCGACACCGCGTCCGCCAGCATCTCCTGCGCCGCGTCACAGTCCTCCGGCGCCGGGTGTCCGGTCAGATTGGCGCTGGAGACGGCCATCGGGCCGACCTCGGTCAGCAGCTCGATCGCGACGGGGTGCAGCGGCATCCGGATCGCGACGGTGCCACGGGTGTCGCCGAGGTCCCACTGGAGCGAGGGCTGGTGCTTGGCGACGAGCGTGAGCGCGCCCGGCCAGAAGGCGTCGACCAGCTCCCACGCCTGCTCGGAGAAGTCCGTGACGAGGCCGTGGAGGGTGTTCGGGGAGCCGATGAGCACGGGCGTGGGCATGTTACGGCCCCGGCCCTTGGCGTCGAGGAGGTCGGCGACGGCCTCCGAGCTGAACGCGTCGGCACCGAGCCCGTAGACGGTGTCGGTGGGCAGGACGACGAGTTCGCCGCGACGGACGGCGGACGCGGCTTCACGCAGACCGGTCGTACGGTCGGTCGCGTCGTTGCAGTCGTATCGCCGTGCCATCTAACAGCCCTCTTTCTGTGTTTTTTGGTGTGCTCGGTTCGCCTCCGGGGCGCTCAAGCGCCTTTCGACGGTCGACCGTGCTCGCCCCTTCGGCTCACTCGCACAGAGCCCTGGAGCTGAGGCCACGGCGTCGAGGGTCGCCGTTGTCGTCCCTGTTCCGGCCGTCACGGCATCGCCTTGCGGGCCGTCGCGAAGCGCGGGCGCTTGTTCAGGTCCGGGTGGTCGGCCGCGTCCGCCCAGCCGGCCTCCTCGCTGAAGATCCACGGGACCTGTCCGCCCTGCGTGTCCGCGTGCTCCACGACGACGAGGCCGCCGGGCCGCAGCAGCCGGTGCGCGGTGCGTTCGATCCCCCGGATCGTGTCGAGGCCGTCCTCGCCGGAGAACAGCGCCATCTGCGGGTCGTGGTCGCGGGCCTCGGGCGCCACATACTCCCACTCGGTGAGCGGGATGTACGGCGGGTTGGAGATGACCAGGTCGACCTGGCCGTCGAAGTCCGGGAGGGCCGTCAGGGCGTCTCCGCGGTGCACGGTGACCCTGGACCCCTCGGCGTTCCTGCGCGTCCAGGTGAGGGCGTCCTCGGACAGCTCCACGGCGTGCACACGCGAGCGCGGCACCTCCTGCGCCATGGCGAGCGCGATCGCGCCGGATCCCGAGCAGAGATCGACGATCAGCGGCTCCACGACGTCCATCGCGCGGACCGCGTCTATCGCCCAGCCGACGACGGACTCGGTCTCCGGCCGGGGCACGAACACCCCTGGCCCGACGTGGAGTTCCAGATACCGGAAGAACACCCGCCCGGTGATGTGCTGGAGCGGTTCGCGGGCCTCGCGGCGCGCGACGGTCTCCCAGTAGCGGGCGTCGAACTCCTCGTCCACGACGCTGTGCAGCTCTCCGCGCTTGACGCCGTGCACGAAGGCGGCCAGCTCCTCCGCGTCGAACCGCGGCGACGGCACGCCCGCGTCGGCCAGCCGCTGGGTGGCCTGGGCCACCTCGGCAAGCAGCAGACTGCGGGGGGCGGGCCCGCGGCGGAGCCGCTGAGGGTCGCTGGGCCCCCCAGAAGGTGGCTGCACGCTGGTTCCTCCTGAGTCGTGGAAGAGGACGGGACGGGGACGACGTGACGGGTGCCGGGGGCGGCTCAGGCCGCCGCGAGCTTCGCCGCCGAGTCGGCGTCGACGCAGGCTTGGATCACTGCCGCCAGTTCACCGTCGAGCACTTGGTCCAAGTTGTACGCCTTGAAGCCGACGCGGTGGTCCGAGATCCGGTTTTCCGGAAAGTTGTACGTCCGGATCTTCTCGGACCGGTCGACGGTACGCACCTGGCTGCGCCTGACGTCCGCCGCGTTCTTCTCCGCCTCCTCCTGTGCCGCGGCCAGCAGCCGCGAGCGCAGGATACGCATGGCCTGCTCCTTGTTCTGGAGCTGGCTCTTCTCGTTCTGGCAGGAGGCGACGACCCCGGTGGGCAGATGCGTGATGCGAACGGCGGAGTCGGTCGTGTTGACGGACTGGCCGCCGGGGCCCGACGAGCGGTAGACGTCGATCCGCAGGTCGTTGGCGAGGATCTCGACGTCGACCTCCTCCGCCTCCGGTGTCACGAGCACACCGGCGGCCGAGGTGTGGATCCGGCCCTGCGACTCGGTGGAGGGCACCCGCTGCACGCGGTGCACCCCGCCCTCGTACTTCAGCTTCGCCCAGACGCCCTGTCCCGGCTCGGTGGCCCCGTTGCCGCCCTTGGTCTTCACGGCGACCTGGACGTCCTTGTAGCCGCCCAGCTCGGACTCGGTGGCGTCGATGATCTCGGTCTTCCAGCCCACGCGCTCGGCGTAGCGCAGATACATCCGCAGCAGGTCGCCGGCGAACAGCGCCGACTCGTCGCCGCCCGCGCCCGCCTTGATCTCCAGGATGACGTCCTTGTCGTCGCTGGGGTCGCGCGGGACGAGCAGCAGCCGCAGCTTCTCGGTGAGTTCGTCGCGCTGCTTCTCCAGCACCTTGACCTCGGCGGCGAAGTCGCCGGCCGAGACGTCGGTGGGGTCGGCGGCGAACTCCCGGGCCGTCTCGATGTCGTCCCCGGTCCGCTTCCAGGAGCGGTACGTCCCGATGATCGGGGTCAGTTCGGCGTACCGCTTGTTGAGCTTGCGGGCATGCGCCTGGTCCGCGTGGACCGACGGGTCGGCGAGCTTCTTCTCCAGATCGGCGTGCTCGCCGACCAGTTCCTCGACCGCCTCGAACATTCGGGGGCTCCTGGGTTGCGTACGAAAAGTGCTGTGCGAAGACGCTGCGGGACGGCAAAGCGCCGGTCTCGACGCCCCGGGGCAGGGGCGCCGAGAACCGGCGCAGTTGGCTCGCTACTTGTTGGCGGAGCCGGCGGCAGCCTTGCCGAAGCGGGCCTCGAAGCGGGCCACACGGCCACCGGTGTCGAGGATCTTCTGCTTGCCCGTGTAGAACGGGTGGCACTCGGAGCAGATCTCGGCGCGGACGGAGCCGGATTCGATCGTGCTGCGGGTGGTGAACGACGCGCCGCAGGTACAGCTCACCTGGGTCTCGACGTACGTGGGGTGGATGTCGCGCTTCAAGGTGTCTCCTAGGGAACATCCTCGCCAGGCGAGGAAGGCGCCGGGTCGCACGCGCGGATGCTCGTACGTGAACCGGGGCCGACGTACCAGTCTGCCAGGACCGGCCGTATCTCCAAAACCGGGGTGGCCCCGGATCTATTCCGCCCGGGGTGGGGTGCCGGTGGCGGGTGTGGTCACCCGCCCGCGACCACGTCCGACGCGTCGCCCTTGTCGCCCGCGGAGTCCTTCGTGGCGGACGCCGGGATCGGTTTGTCCGCCCGGAGCGCGGTCCAGACTTGCTCGGACTCCTTCTCCAGCGGGACGACGCGGTTCGGGTCCGCCGGGTCGTACTGGACGGGCAGCGTGATCATGTTGACGTCCGAGGCTCCGAGGCTCTTGAGGCCGCCGGCGAAGCCGACGAGTTCCTTGACCGTGTCCAGCTCGGAGTCGGGGGTGATCGCCTTCGTCGCGGTGTCGGCGATGCCGTACAGCTTCGTGGGGCTGCTGAGCAGACCGATGCCCTTGACCTGGGTGATCAGCGCCTTGATGAACGCCTGTTGGAGCTGGATACGGCCCAGGTCACTGCCGTCGCCGACGCTCTTGCGCGTCCTGACGAGGCCGAGCGCCTGCTCGCCGTCGAGGGTGTGCGGGCCGGGTTCGAGTGTCAGCCCGCTCTTGGCGTCGTCTATGGCCACGGTGGTGGTGATCTTCACGCCGCCCAGATCGTCGATGAGCTGCTTGAAGCCGGTGAAGTCGACCTCGATGTAGTGGTCCATGCGGATGCCGGACATCTTCTCGACGGTCTTCACCGCGCAGGCCGGGCCGCCGACCTCGTACGCGGTGTTGAACATGGCCCGCTGGACGCCGGCGACGGTGTCGCCCTTGTCGTTCTCGCAGTCGGGGCGGTCGACAAGGGTGTCGCGCGGTACGGAGACGACGCTGGCCGTCTTGTGGCCCTCGTTGACGTGCATGATCATCGCGGTGTCCGAGCGGGCCCCGCCCTCGTCCACGCCGTATTCGGAGTTGTCGCCGGAGCGCGAGTCGGAGCCGAGGAGCAGGATGTCCATCGAGCCGTTGTCGACCTCGGCGGGGCGGTCGGTGCCGAGCTTGGCGTTGATGTCGACGCCCTGGATGTTGCCGTTGAGCTTGAAGTAGGCGTATCCGAGACCGGATCCGCCGACGAGCACCAGGGCGGCGGCCGACCAGGCGACCACGGTCGCGGCGCGACGGCGCGTGCTGGGCTTCTTGCGGCGCGTGCCTTTCGCGCGTATTCGGCCCTTGCTCTGATCCGTCATGTGATCCTCGGCTCCCGTCGGCCCTCGCCCGTTGTCGGTCGTCCGTGATTCAGACGTGCGGGGCAGCAGGCAGGGTTGCACAACAAGCTGTGGCCCCCGCCGGAGCGGGGGCCACAGAAGGATGGTGCGAAGCCACGGTCAGTGGCCGATCACCCGGTCACTGACCTGCGGTGTTCAGGCGATGGTGTGGTAGCCGGTCCAGCCGGAGCCGATCTTCACGCCTGTGGCGAAGATCTCGGACGTGGCCTTGCCGGTGCCCTTGAGGAGATACAGGGTGCCGGCCGCGTTACGGACGACGACATCGGGCTTGGAGTCGCCGGTGACGTCACCCGGGGTGGCGATGGTGGTGTACGCGGACCAGTTGGTGCGGACCACGACGGGCGTCTCGAACGGGGCGGCGGCGTTGCCGGTGCCCTTGGCGAGCAGCAGGTCACCCGTGCTGCCCCGGCGCACCAGCAGGTCGGGCTTGCCGTCGTTGGTGAAGTCGCCGTGGCCGCGGACCTGGTTGTAGAGCTGGTAGCCGGTGCCGACCGCGGTGGAGGCACTGAACTTGCCGTTGCCCAGGCCCGGGTAGAGCCGCAACTGTCCGGTGGAGGCGACCCCGAGCAGGTCGGGGTGGCCGTCACCGGTGACGTCACCGGGGGTGACGATCGTGCGGAAGGTCTTCCAGTCTCCGAAGATCTTGGTCTTCACGTAGGTGGAGCTGGTCGCCGAGCGGTGCAGCCAGTACACGTCGCCGGTCGAGGTCCCGCGCGCGACCAGGTCCTCGTAACCGTCCCTGTTCAGGTCGGTCTGGACGACCAGGTTGTACGCGCTGTACGTGCCGGGGAACGCCTTGCGGGAGGCGAAGCCGCTACCGGTCGAGGTGAACGTGTAGGGCTTGCCGTCCGCGCTGGTGCGGGCCCACAGATCAGCCTTGCTGTCGCGGCTGAAGTTGGTGTCCTCGATGCGCGGCTGGAGGGCCGGCATATAGGTCGAGACCTTGGTGTACACGTCGTACGTGCCGCCGAAGTTGCACAGCTCGGACTGGGTGGCCACGCCCCACGAGGTGACGCCGATGATCCGGCCGTTCACCATCATCGGGCTGCCGGAGTCTCCGGGGCAGGTCGCCTTGCCCGTGGAGTCGTCGCCCGTGCCGCCGTTGCCGGCGCAGATCATGTGTCCGGGCTTGAAGGCGCCCGGGTAGTCGAGCGCGGTGTCGAGGTTCTCGGTGCACTCGGCGTCCGAGCGCAGCGGCTGCGTCACCCGCTGGAGGGTGTCGGCCAGCAGGTCGTCCGGGGACGAGCCGGTCATGCCCCAGCCGTAGGTGGTGGCGGTGGTGCCCGGCGCGTAGCGGGTGGTGTCCCGATAGGCGGCGGGCTGCGCCGGTGTGCCCGTCAGGGGCTTGGCGAGCGTCAGCAGCGCGACGTCGTTGTCGATCTCGGCAGCGCTGTAGGAGCCCGCGAAGTAGGAACGGCTGATCTTGACCGCCGTGCCTTCGTCGTTCGGACCGCCGGCGAGTTTGGCCGTGTTGGCCAGAATCATGCCGCGGCCGACCATGTCGAGCGCATTGCCGTTGTCGTCCGTGACGCAGTGCGCCGCGGTGAGAACCTTGTTGGGAGCGACGAGCGTTCCGCCGCAGGTGAAGTAGAAGTATCCGTCGTTGTTGTACTCGAAAAGCAGTTGCACCATCCAAGGGGCGCTGCTGATGGAGGTGTTCGTTCCGCCGATGATTCGCGGCGAGACTTCCTTGGAACTGACGACCTTGGAGTCCTTGGGCGGCAGGAACCGCTCACCGCCGTCGTCGTCGGCGGCCTGAGCGGTGGCTACCAGCCCGCCGGCGAGAACGGCGAGAGCCGCCGCACCGGTGGCTATCAGTCTTCGCACTCTCCGGACCGGTCGGTCGTGACGCGACACACGCACGCAAATCTCCCACTAATCAAGGGAATTGGTTTGGCGCCGTGTGGGGGGATGGAACGGCTCACCGGATATTACATGCAGAAATCCGCCCCGTCACCGAAGTAACGGGGCGGATCCATACGGAACTTGAGCAATCGGGACGCGATTCCCTTAAATGACGCGTCAGTCGTTACGGCGTCAGTCGTTACGCGTCAGTCGTTGCCGTTTCCGGGAGACGGAGTCGTCTTCTGGATCTGGAGCAGGAACTCCGCGTTCGACTTCGTCTTCTTCATTTTGTCCAGAAGCAGCTCGATCGCCTGCTGCTGGTCGAGCGCGTGCAGCACCCGGCGCAGCTTCCAGACCACGGCCAGCTCGTCACTGCCGAGCAGGATCTCTTCCTTACGGGTGGAGGACGCGTCCACGTCCACCGCCGGGAAGATGCGCTTGTCCGAGAGCTTGCGGTCGAGCTTGAGCTCCATGTTGCCGGTGCCCTTGAACTCCTCGAAGATCACCTCGTCCATGCGCGAGCCGGTCTCGACCAGCGCGGTGGCCAGGATGGTCAGCGAACCGCCGTCCTCGATGTTGCGCGCCGCGCCGAAGAACCGCTTCGGCGGGTAGAGCGCGGTCGAGTCGACACCACCGGACAGGATGCGTCCGGAGGCCGGGGCGGCGAGGTTGTACGCGCGGCCCAGGCGGGTGATGGAGTCCAGCAGGACGACCACGTCGTGACCCAGCTCCACGAGACGCTTCGCGCGCTCGATGGCCAGCTCGGCGACGGTGGTGTGGTCCTCGGCGGGGCGGTCGAAGGTCGAGGAGATGACCTCGCCCTTCACCGACCGCTGCATGTCGGTGACCTCTTCCGGACGCTCGTCCACGAGGACGACCATCAGGTGGCACTCGGGGCTGTTGACCGTGATCGCGTTGGCGATGGCCTGGAGGATCATGGTCTTGCCGGTCTTCGGCGGGGCCACGATCAGACCGCGCTGGCCCTTGCCGATCGGTGCGACGAGGTCGATGATCCGCGTCGTCAGCACACCCGGGTCGGTCTCCAGCCGGAGCCGGTCCTGCGGGTAGAGCGGGGTCAGCTTCTGGAACTCCGGGCGCCCGCGGCCCGATTCGGCCGCCATGCCGTTCGCCGAGTCCAGGCGCACGAGCGCGTTGAACTTCTCGCGGCGCTCGCCGTCCTTGGGCTGGCGCACCGCGCCGGTGACGTGGTCACCCTTGCGCAGGCCGTTCTTGCGGACCTGGGCGAGCGACACGTACACGTCGTTGGGGCCCGGCAGATAGCCGGAGGTCCGGATGAACGCGTAGTTGTCGAGGATGTCGAGGATGCCCGCGACGGGGATCAGCACATCGTCGTCGGCGACCTGCGGTTCGCCGCCGCCGCCGAACTCCTCGCGGCCACGACGGCCCCGGCGGTCGCGGTACCGGCCGCGCCGGCCGCGCCGGCCGCCCGCCTCGTCGTCGAAGTCGTCCTGCGGCCCGTTGCCCTGGCTGCCCTGGTTCTGACCGCCGCCCTGGCTCTGGCCCTGGCGCTGCTGGCGCTGGCCGCCGGTCTGCTGGCCGCCACCGCCCTGCTGGTCGTCGCCCTTGCCCCGGCGGTCGCGCTGGCGGCTCTGCCGGTCGCCGCGGTCACCGCGGTCCCGGTCGCCGCGCTCGCCGCGCTGGCCGCGCTCCTGGCGCTCCCCGCGGCGTCCGTCCGCGTCGCCCCGGTCGGACGCGGAGACGGCGGCCTCGGCCTTGGCGTCGGGCCTGTCGTCCACGACGGTGTCGGTGCCCGACTCGCCGCGGCTCTCGGTCTTGCTGTCCGGGCTGCCCGCCTGCGCGGTGGCCCTGCGCCGACGACGCTCGCCCGTGGGCTGGTCGTCGCTGGCCGGCTGGCCCGGGATGTCGATCTGGCTGTCGGCCTTGTCGGCCGTCTCGGCCTTGGCCGGGGCCTGGTCCGCGGACTTGTCCGTGGCCTTGTCGGCGGCGGGGGCGTCCGCGACCGGGGCCGCGTCGCCCGTACGGGCCTTGGAGGTGGCGCGGCGCTTGGGCTTCGCCTCGACGTCACCGCCGGAGGCGGCGGTGGCGTCGGCGCTCTTGGGCGCGGGCGAACCGCCGCCCTGCGCCTCCTTGATGACCTCGATCAACTGGCTCTTGCGCATCCGCGCGGTGCCCCTGATGCCGAGGCCGGACGCGACCTGCTGCAGCTCGGCCAGGACCATGCCGTCGAGGCCGGTGCCGGAGCGGCGGCGCCGTGAGGTGGTGCCAGTGGCAGCACCTTCGGCGGGCGCGGTGGTGTCGACGCTGTTGTCGGCGCTCACGCCCATCAGATCGGTGGTGTCGCTCACGAAGGGTCCTTCCCTGGAGCGGACGTCGGCCTTCTGGCTCGGCGACCGGTTGTGCTGTCCGACTGCGGGCTGTGATCGAGTCGATCATGGGCCGAAGCCGGGGCGATGGTCCCGCCGGGTACGACGGAAAACTTGCGTACGTGCAATGGGTCCGGCCCGAGGTCCCCCTGCTCGGCCCACTCCTGGACATAGCGAGGGGTGTCGTGCCGGTTCCGAGGCGTGCTCAAAACTGCTCAGGCAGGCTGCTCAGGCAGTTGGGGAGGCTCCCGGAAGAATGGTGGTCCCGAATGGGGACGCGATGCACCGAGCCACAAAGACGTCGGGTGCAGACTTGAGGTTAACACTACCGGCTCCAACAAACATTCCCCCTCTCACTCACCGGCAATCTCGCTCACCGGCAATCCACCGTCATTGAGAACCCAGCGGCAGCACGCTCGCGCCTGTGCCGTCGAGGCCGAGCCTGTTCGCCGCCCAGCCCTCGCCGGCCAGCCGTGCGACCTTGTCGGCCGCACTGTCCTCGGTCAGCGCCAGGACCGTGGGGCCCGCGCCGGAGATGACCGCGGGGACGCCGTCCGCCCGCAGTCGGTTGACCAGCTCCACGCTCTGCGGCATCGCCGGAGCGCGGTATTCCTGGTGGAGCCGGTCCTCGGTGGCGGCGAGCAGCAGCTCGGGACGCCTGGTCAGAGCCTGTACGAGCAGGGCCGCCCGGCCCGCGTTGAAGCTGGCGTCCACATGCGGGACGGAGCGCGGGAGCAGCCCGCGCGCGGTCTCGGTGAGGACCGGCATGTCGGGCACGAACACCACGGGGACCACGGATTCGGCGACCTCCATCCGGATGGCCCGCGCCGCTCCCCCGTCGGTCCAGGCGAGCGTGAAACCGCCGAGCAGACAGGCCGCCACATTGTCCGGATGGCCCTCGATCTCGGTGGCCAGCTCCAGCAGCGCCGTCTCGTCGAGTCGGGCGTCGCCGCCTATCGTCACCGCGCGTGCGGCGACGATCCCGGCGCAGATGGCGGCGGACGACGAGCCGAGACCCCGGCCGTGCGGAATTCGGTTGGCGCAGACGACCTCGAGGCCGCGCGGCTGGCCGCCGAGCAGGTCGAACGCGGTGCGCAGGGACCGTACGAGCAGGTGGTTCTCGTCGCGGGGCAGCGTCCGCGCGCCCTCGCCGGCGATGTCGACGTGCAGGCCGGAATCGGCCACGCGCACCACCACGTCGTCGTAGAGCCCGAGCGACAGGCCGAGGGCGTCGAATCCCGGCCCGAGGTTGGCGCTGGTGGCGGGGACGCGCACCCGTACGGCGGCGGCGCGGAAAGCGGGACCGGCCATCGCTTGGACGACTCTCCTTGGGTGGCGGCGGGGAAGACGGAAGGGGCGATCGGGCTGCGGGACTGCGGGTTTCGGCGAGGTACGGGAACGAGGTACGGGAACACCCGACGGCCACGAGGGCGACAACACCGCGGCATATGCGGCGGGGCGGGTTGGGTACAGCCTATCGAAGGAAGGTTCCGTCGCGACATAGGGCGCACAGGAGGCGCACGATGCGTGTCGCGTGCGTTCCTGTGCGCCTATGCGGAGTCTTGGTGTGGTTTGTGTACGCACAGGCTGGTGTCCGGCCCGCGCGCCCCTGCCCCGTACCCGCCCCGTACACCCCCGCACACGCTCCGGACTCGGCTTACGACTCGGCTTACGCGAGTCCCAGTCGCTCCGCCGCCGTCACCGCGTCGACCGGCACCGTGACCGGCTGGGGCGCTCCGGCGACCGCCCAGTCCGGGTCCTTGAGCCCGTTCCCGGTGACGGTGCAGACGATGCGCTGGCCCCGGTCGACCTTGCCCTCCTCGGCCGCCTTGAGCAGACCGGCGACGGACGCGGCCGACGCGGGCTCCACGAAGACACCCTCCTGGGCGGCCAACAGCCGGTAGGCGCGCAGGATCTGGCGGTCCGTCACCTCGTCGATGAAGCCGCCGGACTCGTCCCTGGCGGCCAGCGCCTGCTGCCACGACGCCGGGTTGCCGATACGGATCGCGGTGGCCACGGTGTGCGGGTCCTTGACGATCTCGCCGCGCACGATCGGCGCCGAACCGGACGCCTGGAAGCCCCACATGCGCGGCGTACGGGTCGCCGGGCCGTCGGCCGCGTACTGCGTGTAACCCTTCCAGTACGCCGTGATGTTGCCGGCGTTGCCGACGGGCAGCACATGGATGTCGGGGGCGTCGCCGAGCGCGTCCACGATCTCGAACGCCGCGGTCTTCTGGCCCTCGATACGGGACGGATTCACCGAATTGACCAGCGCCACCGGGTAGTTGTCGGACAGTCCGCGCGCCAGCGTCAGACAGTCGTCGAAGTTTCCCTCGACCTGGAGGATCCTCGCGCCGTGCACCAGCGCCTGGCCCATCTTGCCCAGCGCGATCTTGCCCTGCGGCACGAGGACGGCGCAGACCATCCCCGCCCGTACCGCGTAAGCGGCTGCCGACGCCGAGGTGTTGCCGGTGGAGGCGCAGATGACGGCCTGCGCGCCCGCCTCCTTGGCGTGCGTGATGGCCAGCGTCATACCGCGATCCTTGAAGGACCCGGTCGGGTTGGCGCCTTCGACCTTGAGGTGCACCTCGCAGCCCGTGGCCTCGGAGAGGACCTGGGCGGGGACGAGCGGCGTACCGCCCTCACGGAGCGTGACCACCGCCGTCGTGTCGGTGACCGGCAGCCGGTCCCGGTACTCCTCGATGATGCCGCGCCACTGGTGGGTGCCGATGCTCGTCATGGGTCCCTTACTCCCCTTCAACACGCATGATGCTGGCGACACCGCGCACGGTGTCGAGCTTGCGCAGCGCTTCGACGGTCCCCGAGAGGGCGGCGTCGGGCGCGCGGTGGGTGACGACGACGAGGGATGCCTCGCCGCCCAGTCCTTCACTGTCGAGCCGGCCCTGCTGACGCACGGTGTCGATCGACACGTCGTGCTCGGCGAAGACCGTGGCGACCTGGGCCAGTACACCCGGCTTGTCCGCCACGTCGAGACTGATGTGATACCGCGTCACGACCTCGGCCATGGAGCTGACCGGAAGGCGCGTGTACGCGGACTCACCCGGCCCCGTCGCCCCGCCGAGCCGGTTGCGGCACACCGCGACGAGGTCGCCGAGCACGGCGGACGCGGTGGGCGGGCCGCCGGCCCCGGGGCCGTAGAACATCAACTGCCCGGCCGCCTCGGCCTCCACGAAGACCGCGTTGTACGCCTCGCGTACGGAGGCGAGCGGGTGGCTGAGCGGGATCATCGCCGGGTGGACGCGCGCGGTGACCGACCGGCCGTCGGCGGCGCGCTCACAGATGGCGAGGAGCTTGACGGTGCAGCCCATGCGCCGCGCGGAGGCGATGTCGGCGGCGGTGACCTCGGTCAGCCCCTCGCGGTGGACGTCGTCCAGGCGTACGCGGGTGTGGAAGGCGATCCCGGCGAGGATCGCGGCCTTGGCGGCGGCGTCGAAACCCTCGACGTCGGCGGTCGGGTCGGCCTCCGCGTAACCGAGCGCCGTCGCCTCGTCCAGCGCCTCCGAGTAGCCGGCGCCGGAGGAATCCATCCGGTCGAGGATGAAGTTGGTGGTGCCGTTGACGATGCCGAGCACCCGGTTGACCTTGTCCCCCGCGAGGGATTCCCGCAGCGGTCGCAGCAGCGGGATCGCGCCCGCGACGGCGGCCTCGTAGTAGAGGTCCTTGCCGTGTTTCTCGGCCGCCGCGAAAAGCGTCGCGCCGTCCTCGGCGAGCAGCGCCTTGTTGGCCGAGACGACGGACGCGCCGTGCTCGAACGCGGTGGTGATCAGGGTGCGGGCGGGCTCGATGCCGCCGATGACCTCGACGACGACGTCGATGTCGCCCCGTTTGACCAGCGCCGTCGCGTCCGTGGTGATCAGGGCGGGGTCAATGCCCTCACGCACCTTGGAGGGACGGCGGACGGCGACCCCGGCGAGTTCCAGGGGCGCGCCGATCCGCGCGGCCAGATCGTCGGCGTGCGTCGCCATGATGCGCGCCACCTCTGAGCCGACGACCCCACAGCCCAGCAGCGCCACCTTCAGCGGACGCGTACGCATCATGCGACCTCGATTCCCTCTCAGCGATGTGGACCAGTCTCACGCACCGGACGGAAGTTTCTACCCTCCGTCCGTCATGCGAGACGTGTATCTCAGTTAGCCAACGTCCAGACGCAGGAGATCTTCCTCCGTCTCGCGCCGGACGATCACCCGCGCCCCGCCGTCCTTGACGGCGACGACGGGCGGGCGCGGCACGTGGTTGTAGTTGCTCGCCATGGAGCGGCAGTACGCGCCGGTGGCGGGGACGGCGATCAGGTCACCGGGCGCCAGGTCGGCGGGCAGGAAGGCGTCGCGTACGACGATGTCGCCGCTCTCGCAGTGCTTGCCGACGACGCGCGAGAGCATCGGCGCGGCGTCGGAGCGGCGGGAGACGAGCGCGACGCTGTACTCGGCGTCGTACAGCGCGGTACGGATGTTGTCCGACATGCCGCCGTCGACGCTCACGTACGTCCGCAGGCCCTCAAGCGGCTTGATGGTGCCGACCTCGTAGAGCGTGAAGGCGGTCGGGCCCACGATCGCGCGGCCGGGCTCGACGGAGATCCGGGGGGTGCGCAGCCCCGCGGACTCGCACTCGCGGGTGACGATCGCGGTGAGGGACTTGGCGATCTCGTGCGGTTCGCGCGGGTCGTCCTCGGGGGTGTACGCGATGCCGAGACCGCCGCCGAGGTCGATCTCCGGGAGTTCGACGCCGTGCTCGTCGCGGATCGCGGCCAGCAGCTCCACGACGCGACGGGCGGAAACCTCGAATCCGGCCATGTCGAAGATCTGCGAGCCGATGTGCGAGTGGATGCCGATGAGTTCGATGCCGTCGAGCCGCAGCGCCCGGCGGACGGCCTCCGCGGCCTGTCCGTCGGCGAGCGCGATGCCGAACTTCTGGTCCTCGTGGGCGGTGGCGATGAACTCGTGGGTGTGCGCCTCGACGCCGACCGTCACCCGGATCTGCACGGGCTGCACCCGGCCGAGACTCTGCGCGATGTGCGCGACGCGCACCATCTCCTGGAACGAGTCGAGGACGATGCGCCCGACGCCCGCCAGGACGGCGCGCTCGATCTCGTGCACCGACTTGTTGTTGCCGTGCAGCGCGATGCGCTCGGGGGGCATGCCGGCGTCCAGCGCGGTGGCCAGCTCGCCGCCGGAGCAGACGTCGAGATTCAGCCCCTCCTCCTTGAGCCAGTGGACGACGGCGCGGGACAGGAACGCCTTGCCCGCGTAGAACACGTCGGCGTTCTTGCCGAAGGCGTCGGTCCAGGCGCGGCAGCGGGCCCGGAAGTCGGCCTCGTCGAGGAAGTAGGCGGGGGTGCCGAACTCCTCGGCGAGCCGGGTCACCGGCAGCCCGGCGACGGTGGCTACACCGTCCGCGTCGCGGCTGACCGTACGCGACCAGATCTTGTCGTCCAGCGCGTTGAGGTCGGCGGGCGGCGGGGAGTAGTGGCCCTCGGTGTGCACGTCGGCGTAGCGGGGCCCGGCGGGGTGGGCGGAACGGCTCATGGTCTTGTTGCTCTCTCAGAGGTGTGCGGGCGCGTCGATGCCGAGGAGTGCGAGGCCACCGGCCAGCACCGTCCCGGCGGCTTCGGCGAGTGCGAGCCGGGAGCGGTGGGCGGCCGAGGGTTTCTCGTCGCCGACCGGCAGCGGGCGGCACGTCTCCTGGAAGTGCAGGAACGCCTCCGCTGTGCGTTCGAGATGGCGGGCGACCCGGTCGGGGGCGCGATGGCGGGCGGCGGCGGCGAGTACGCCGGGGTGGTCGCCGATGCTGTCGAGGAGCGGGCGCGCTGCGGGTTCGTCCGTGTGACTGCCACTTGCCGGGATGCCGAGGGCGGCGCCGTTACGGACGAGGGCGCGGGTACGGGCGTGGGCGTAGCGCACCGTGAACAGGGGGTTGCTCTCGTGCTGTACGAGAAGGCTGTCGCCGGTCGCGGCCCGGTCCTGGGCGGCGGGGCGCAGCAGGCCCCAGCGGGCGGCGTCGGGCCCGAGGCGGGCGAAGAGGTCCCCCGCGAGGGCGGCGGGCACGGGCCGTACGGACAGCCGCTCCGTGGCGTCCTCGCCGGTGCGGGCGTCGGCCCCCTGCGTGCGCAGCAGCCGTACGACGGTCTCGGTGTGGACGGCGGCCCGGATCTCGCCGGCGGGCGCGAGGACGACTGCGGTCCCGGCGAGGGCGTCCCCGTACCCGTAACGGATCCCGGCGTCGAGGACGGCGCGGACGAGTGCGGAGCGGCTGCCGGGGGCGAGCGTGAAGTTCAGGAAGCCCGGTCCGGTGACCTCGACGTGGGTGACGAGGTCCGGGGAGCAGCGCAGGATCTCGGCGCGCAGGATCTCCGCGACGTCGCGGGGGCTGCGCCGGGCGGGTCCGGCGAGGCGCAGCGCGACGGAGGTCGCGTAGTCCCCGCTGCCGCCCGGCCCGGGGCGCCCGACCTGCACGCTGTCCGGTACGGGCCCGGCCAGCACACCCTCGCCGACCGCGCGGCGCACGGCGCACAGGACGGTTCGGGAGAGGTCGGCGGGGGTCACGGGACAAGCGTATGGGAGGAGGGGGGCGTCTTCGCGAACCGGTTTCGCGATACGGGCACCCGCGCGGCCCATCCGGGCCGGAGCGCGTCAGCCGCGCGCGCTTCCGGGCGTGCTGCCCGCGCGCCCGGCGCCATGCCTGCCGTCCAGGGACGGCGGGCCCTCCCGGCGCATCAACTGCCGTACGACCCTGACCAGTTCGGCGGGCTCGAAGGGCTTGGCGAGAAAGGCGTCGACGTCGGCGACGATGCCGGTCTCCACCTCGTAGCGCGTGCAGGCGCTGATGATCGCGAGGGGCAGATGCGAGGTGAGCGGATCGGCCCGCAGCCTGGCGGCGGTACGGATCCCGTCGAGGCGCGGCATGACGACGTCGAGGGTGATCACATCGGGCCTGACCTGGTGCACGACGTCCAGACACTCGGCACCATCGGCCGCGGTCACGACCTCGAAGCCCTCCAGCTCAAGGTTGACCCTGATCAACTGCCGGATGACCCTGTTGTCGTCGACAACGAGCACGCGGCCTGACGCGCCTGACACAACTCGAGAGTAGGTCGGCGTCCCGGGCCGCGTCCGGGTTTTGCCCACTTCTCCCCCCGCCCGGGGGACCGACGGCCGACCGACAGCCGACCGACCACCGCCGCCCCGGCACGACGGCGCAGGGCAAATACCTGTTCACGACGACCCCGTGGGGGCTGGTAAGGTTTCACCCGTCGCCAAGATTTTCACGGCGATACGCCCCCGTAGCTCAGGGGATAGAGCATCGGCCTCCGGAGCCGGGTGCGCAGGTTCGAATCCTGCCGGGGGCACCGTAGCCGGACCAGCGTGATCAGCTTGCTGGGTTTGCGACAGTGCCGAGCGTATAGGCCCTGACTCAGTCTCACTGGGTCCGGGCCTATCGGCTTTCCGTTACCGGCCGTGCGTGAATGAATCCGTGAAAGCGCGCTGTCGCACGTGGTGGGAACGCGGCGGCGGACAGCGCGTCGCGGAGTGCTGGATGGCAATCGGCGCAGTCACCTCAGCGCCAGCAGTCCGCTGATCCAGGCGTCGAAGTGCGGACATGCCGCCCGCAACGCCCGCAAGCCCAACTCAGTGACCGCGACCGGCCCGTCGAGCCTCTTGTTGTACTCCGGCAGCAATCGCCGCAGGCGCTTCGACGGGGCCTTGTCCGGAGTCTCGTTCACCAACTCGGGCCCGCCCGCCTCGTCCGTCTGCCGCTTGAGCTCCGCGCCGAGCGCGTCGTCCTCGTACCACTCCGCCAGATGTTCCGCCGCCGCGAAGACCCATGCCTCGGTCTCATGCATGACGAGATAGGGGACGAAGCGGGGGTGGTCGATCCGCTCCGCGATCCGCCGCTCCACGTGTTCCACACGCTGTCGCGGTGGACCCGCCGGGCGGTCCGCCATGCCCGGGCTGTCCGACGGCAGTCCGTAGTAGTCGAGCAGTGTGGTCACCGCGGCCCAGTGCGGGGTGCTGGACAGCCGGTTCCGCAGGTCCTTCTCGATCCTTGACCATTTGCTGACCCCGCCCCGTCCGGACGGACCGCCGGCGGTACTGCTGGTCAGCAGAATGGTGGGTACGAGAAAGATTCCCTCGGGTTCGAGTTCGGGCCCGAGGAATTCCCTGATCATGGTTTCCTCGGTCTGTCCCTCACACAACACACCCACCGTGATCACGCCGTGCGTCCCCGCCTGAGTACCTCACGGACCGGACGACCGCCCAGCACGTTCTTCTCCCAGAGCTCGCCGAGGGAGTAGTCCTCCAGCCAGTCCCGCAACTGCTCACGCTCGGGACGGCGCAGCACCGTAGCTCCGTCCTCCCGTTCCACCACCACGATGTCCTCCACCGAGAACTGGTTGAGCAGGGTCACCGACTGCGTGGCGATGACAACCTGGCTGCGGACCGCGGTGGAGCGCAACATGTCCGCGAGTTGCACAACGGCGTAGGGATGAAGGCCCAATTCCGGTTCGTCCAGGGTGAGTAGGGCCGGTGGATCCGGCTGCCGCAACAGCACACACAGGCAGATGTATCGCAGTGTCCCGTCCGACAGCGCCTCGGCCGGGAATACGGTGTCGACTCCGTCCTGGAGCCAGCGCAGGCGGATCTTTCCGCCCGACTCCTCGGCCAACTGGAAATCCCGGAAGAACGGCGCAACCATCCGTACCGCCCGCACGATCCGCCGGTACGCCTTGGGCTCGTTGTCACGCAGCCGCAGGAGGAAGGCCGCGAGGTTTTTGGCATCCGGTCTGAGCGAGTCGTTGTCGGCGGTGAATCCAAGGCTCTTGACCGGTGCGTTGCTACTGGCGTCCTGGAAGTGGAAGACCCGGCAGCCACCCAGGATCGAGCGCATCGGCCCGGCCAGCCGGGAAATCTGCTCCCGCTCCCACTCCCCCAAACGGGACTCCTGGTGCCCCCGCCCGAAGCTCTCATGCAGGGGAGTGGCATGGCCGGCCTCGTGGAACTCTCCCTTCTCCTCAGCGAAGATGAAGGAGTCGTTGGCGGCCGGGATCAGATGGGCCTCATAGCGGTACGGTTCCGCGGACACCGTGAGCCGGATGCCCTCCTCGGCCCGCGGGCCGGCGTACTGCATGGCTCCTGCCCCGCCGCGCAGCCCGACCTCCAGACTCAGCTCGTCGTCGGCCATCCGTCCGAGCAGTTCCAGAGCCCCCACGACATTGCTCTTGCCCGCGCCATTGGCACCGACCAGAACGGTGACGTCACCGAGTACGAGCGTGCTGGAACGGATCGAGGCATACCCTTCGATGTCCACCTGCGAGAGCTTGTACGCCATGCCCTCAGCCTATGGCAGCGGTCCAGGCTTTCTGCTCAGGCGGAAACCCGGATGGTGATGTGGGGCGGGCGATACGGCCCGCCCCACCTGCGTGTCCCCCGGCGGCTATTGCCTCTTCCGTCCCCGGCTGACTGCGTTGGCCGCCGCCACGGCGGCGCTGAGTCGTTCCCGCGCTGTCGCGAGCCGTAGCCGCTCGGGCGCGGTGTCCCACTCCAGGCCGCCTCCGAGGGGCCGTAGCTGGATGTACGGTCCCACGTTGCCTCTCACTTCCCCGACGCGGTTGTGCAGTTCGTCGTGGACGACGGTGCCAGGGGCGAAGGTCTCCGACGGCCCGCCACTCACGGCGTCGTGTTACGCAGTGCGACCGTGAGCCGCCGGGCCGTTGCGAGGTTGCAGCGGCCGAGATCCACGAGGGGGTGTGGGGTGGGCGTCAGCGTGTAGGAGGGGAGATCGATCCCCAGGGACGGCAGGGTGATCCCGAGAGCGACAAGGGCCTCATCCAGTTCTCGTACGGCTTCCGTGATCGCGGCGTGCGGGTCGGCGTGGTCGGCGAGCGTGTCGCGATGCGAGTCATCGCCCTGGCGGTTGGTCATGTGGGGGGGCCTCCCGCAGTCGACGGACGCGGAAATCGAGGAACGGGTACGCCCTCGCGTGGAGCGGACGCGGCTGCTGGAGCACCCAGCAACGCCCAAGTTGTGGGAGATCATTCATGAGTCGGCGCTGCGCATGCAGGTCGGCAGTGCAGAGGTAATGCGTGAGCAACTGGCACACCTCGCGGAGCTTTCCAGGAAGCGCCGGGCCGTTATCCAGGTGCTGCCGAACTCTGCTGGTCCTCACGTCTTCATGATGGGGATGGTCTCGCTGATGACGTTCAAGGATGCTCCCGCCGTCGCCTATGTAGAGGGCCCGTTCTCCGGCCAACTGCTGGACGATACGCCACTGGTTGAGCGCCACCAGGAGGCATACGTTTTGGCAAGGGCCGCTGCGCTGTCGCCGACAGCGTCCCTCACCCTGATCGAATCGGCGGCGGAGGACTAGACAAGCCAATGACCACCGCACACGACCTGAGCACAGCCGTCTGGCGCAAGTCGTCATACACCAATGCAGACGGCGGGAACTGCGTCGAGATCGCCGAAGGACTCCCCGGCGTCACGCCTGTCCGGGACAGTAAGCGCGTCGAAGGCCCCGTGCTCGTCTTCCCGACGCAGGGCTGGGCATCCTTCGTCACGGAGGTCAAGGCCGGACGGCTCTGACTCTCATATCCACCCTCCGTGCCCCGCCGCTCGCCCGAGTGGCGGGGCTTCCTTGTTCAAGTGGACATCTGCGCGCCATCGGGCGTCTCCCGTGACCAATCAACCAGGATGTTGGCGTCTCAGGTGAGCAGGCGGGCGTGGAACGACTGGGCCTGCCCGCAGCGGTCCCTCGCGCACTGAGCAAGCTGAAGTTCAGCACCGCGATCCATGGTTTCACGCACACATCGGGGTCGCCGAGTCGGTCGAACAGCACGATCCGTCCGTCCCTCACCCAGCGGTGATCGATATCACCGCGCTCAGCACCAGGCCGCCGGCCACCAGCCTGCCCCGGACTCCTGGCCGTCCCGGCGGCCGTACGGCAGTGTTCACTGGCCCGACCCCCGGTCCGCCGGGCGTCAGGTGAGCTGTCGGAGCAGCCCGACGAACTGCCGCAGCTCGTCGCTCAGCTTCTTCGACAGCGGCTCGGGGTCGAAGTGCGCGATCATGTTGCGGATCTCCCGCACCCGGTCGAGCTGGTGCACGAACTGGACCCGGTCCACCCCGGTCCAGCCGAGAGCCTGCCAATTCTGATCCGCCTTGGGGCACAGCGCGGGGTTCTGCTGGTGACCGTCGAGCAGTTTCACATACCCGTTGAACATCAGATCCGTGATCAGGCCGGTCTGCCTGCTCGGACTGTTCGGCTGCACCGCGCGGATGGCATCCGGATCGAGTGCCGTGCCCAGGCACTTGCGCAGCCGGAACTCGATCTCTCCCACGACGAAGAAAGGCCAGGCCGTCGCGTCGAAGCGCTCGGTGATGTCCGTAGCGGTCACGATTCCGGTGAACCGCCCACTGCTGTCCCGCACCAGGAGGTAGCCGTACTCACAGATGATCGGCAACTGGGAGAAGAAGTCCGCGCGGGCGTCCGCGATCGGCGGATCGTCCACCATCGCGTTCGCCAGGACGGGGGTGGCACCGGTCTCGTACATCTTGGCCACCGAACTCCAGGTGACGACGCCGCACAACGTCGACCGGCCGTCGATGACAGGCACCTGGGAGTAGTTCTTGGTGCGCATGAGATAGGTGGCCTGGGTGACCGGCGCGCTGGAGGGGACGGAGTCGACCCCGCTGTGCGCGGCCGGTATGTCGCCGATCCTGAAGGAGTGCTGCGGCAGCGCGCCCGGTGACAAACCGTCCGTCTCGCCCTCGCCGTCCTGGGGGCCGGGCTCCTCGGCCGGGACGGATTCCAGGGCCACGATATGGACGTCGGCCCGTGCGTTGCAGTTGGCGAAGTACGGAAAGGTCGAGAGGCCGACGTCCTTCAGTGCCTGCGTGATGAGCAGCACAGACTGATCGTTGCGCACCCGCGTACGGAAGACCGCGAGGAATTCGGTGACCGGGATCTTCTTGCCCTTGAGTTCGAGAAGCTGCTCGTCGGACGGCATCGTCGACATGGCTCCGCTCACCAACCCGCCGTGTCACTCGTATCGCGGAAGACGGTGCGTTTGCCCATGGCGGACATCACCAGGTCCAGCAGTTGTTTGGCGCGGTTGTCGTAGAAGCGCTCGAAGTCGGCCTCGTGCAGCGTGGACGATTCGATGAGATGGGTCGCGAGGACGTCGTCGTACCACTCGGGGCGCATCCCCGACTCCAGCACGAGCGACTTGAGATACACGGCGGGTGATCCCGTGATGCTCCGGCCGGCCCGGTAGGACAGTGGCGTCTTGTTGACGATGGAGTTCGCCCGTGCGGAGTAGGCGGAGTAGTTCTTCGCGATCCACGTCTTGGGGAAGATCAGCCGCAGGTCGACATAGTGCTCGACCATCCGCTCCGGGGTGAGCGGCGCGTCGGCGAAGTGCCAGTCCACCGCACCCTGCTTGACCAGCAGTGCGTAAATACCTTTGTAGGCGGCGCTGTTGCGGGTGGTGAGTGTGTCAAGCCGGTCTTCGAGGAAGGCCGCCTCGGCGACTGTGTCGGGCATGACCCCGTCCGCGCCGCGGATCCAGCCGATGAGCTGCTCCACGTCACGGGTGAACCGGCTCTCGGTGGAACCGCCGTACATCTCACCGAGCACACCGCACCAGTACCACTGGGTGATCCGCTCGTCGACTCCCGGTGAGTTCGCCTCATCGCCGAGGATGGCCCGTACGGCGGCCAGCGGCACCAACTGCGTCTGGTAGGGCAGGTCGGGTGCGCGGACGATGCACTGCTGTTCCAGAAAGCCACCCACCCACTGGAACGCGTCCGCGACCCGCGGTGCCAGCCGCCGGAAGTCGGCGAGCGGCAGCTCCAGCAGATCCCGTCGCTTGCAGGCGACCGAGGTGCGCAGACGGGCCTGCTTCTGCTCCCAGGTGCGGACCAGGGCGACGGCCTGGAGGAAGTCACTGCTGCTCAGGCCCGCCTCAAGACCCGCCTCCGGCCTGCCGAACACGGAGTGGGACGAGGTCAGTTCCGTCTTGATCCGCTTCCACTCCGCCGGGAGCCGGTAGTAGTCCCCGTGCCGCGCCAGGTGCTCCTGGTTGCCCGCGTAGGTGGCGGTGAGCAGTTCGAAGACGTTGAGGGGCACACCGCCCTGGTTGACCCGTTCGAAGACGGCGCAGACGGCATCCATGGTGGTGGAGGCCGCCAGTTTGATCATCGGTACCTGGAACGACTGCATGTGGTTGAGGACCAGCTCCTCGAACTGCGACCAACGGTCCCAGTTCGACTCGTCGATCTTCACGAACGCCTTGTGCCAGGCGTTCATGCGCTGTGTGTCGAACGCCAGATTGAGCGGGAAGTAGCCGGCCGCGCACTCATTCTCGACGGTGGACAGATCGAGTACGACGTTGCGGGCGAAATCCGACTTCAGGACCCGGTCCTCGGGCACGGAGATGATCGCCTCGTCACGCTCGGCGGGTGTCCCGACCGCTTTGGCGATGTCGATGTAGTACCAGCGCTTCCAGTCCTTGCCCCGGGCATCGACGGTCTCGACAGGACGATCTCGGTGCAACGCCTGGTAGAGCGAGGTCAGTCGCTGCTGTCCGTCCAGGAGCAGCAGGTCCGGCGCAGTGCCCTCCGCGCC
Source organism: Streptomyces sp. NBC_01506 (assembly GCF_045040295.1). NCBI lineage: Bacteria > Bacillati > Actinomycetota > Actinomycetes > Kitasatosporales > Streptomycetaceae > Streptomyces > Streptomyces sp. NBC_01506. Next base: position 2,801,918 of record NZ_CP109422.1, read on the forward strand.
CTCCGCGCCCTTCAGCGTCCGGGCCTTGAACGGGGACGTACCGCCGGTCTGGAGGGCCATCACCACTCCGAGCGGGTAGTCGAGCGTCACCGTGGCGATGAGCATCCTGATCCGCTCGTCGTCCCACTTCCAGTCACGTTGGAAGTCCGGGAGTTGGAGGACCCCGGACGCCACATCTTTGAGAACGTCACTGAGTTTGAGACTGTCGAGCGCCACGCTGTGTATTCCCCCGCGTTGATGCCGGAGCCGAAGCCAGTTCCAGAACCCGCCGGAAACCCGGAGGGCGTAACGAATGATTGCATCAAGTGACCGTCCGTACGTCAACCCTTCGCCTGAGTGACCGACAGGCCCGGGACTGTCTGTTCGCCGCCCGCGTGGTGGACCTCGAAGGGGCTGCGGCGGCGATGCGTGAAGGCATGTGACGGAGCGTCAAGTTTCGGTTAGTCAGGTGTGGCTGCGTGGCGGGCATATGCGTGTGTGACCGAAATGCCCGTCTGGGCACGTTCGTTGAGGTGCTGTGAGCTAACCCTTCGACAACGACATTCCGAAGGCCACCCGTCCAGTCAAGTCGGCGCGCCGAAGCGGGTCACGGGACATTCCGGTGGTGGGTGGCGCGAGGGGTGTGAGGTGCCGGTGTGCTGGTCAGGTGGGGTGGAGTTGAGAAAATTTCGTGATTCCACTTGCCACGTCGAGGGGTGCTACGGGCCCTAAAGTTGGCCGAGTTGGATCGCTCGTGGCCTGTTAGGCACCTGCATTTTTCGAGGATGTACGCATCCATAGCACGGTGCGACGGCATAGGATCAAGCCGCGCCACGGGGGCCTCGCCAGCCCCTTCCGTAACCTTGCACACGATCTACTCGCGATCCCCACCGTCACCCCCCAATCCGTTAATAGGTATCTGCGTGTCACCGATACTCAGCACCGGTTCCGGCGATGGAGCCGCGCAGTGAAAATCAATCGCCGCCTTGTCCTGCTGGTCACCGTGCCCCTCGTGGTGGCCGTCACCTTCGCGGTGCTGGCCCTCGCTCCCGCGACCACCCAGGCACTTCAGGCCAATCGCCTCACGACCATGGTCGATGTCGCCTCGACCGTCAGCGAATTGACCCACCGTCTACAGCGTGAGCGGGCAGCGGCCACCGCGTTGGTCTCCACCCAGGGAGATACGGACGCGTTCCGCGAGACCTCGAGCGCGACGGACAAGAGTGTCGCCCAATTCCGTTCACAGATCGGCGACTTGTCGTCCGTTCCGGGTACGGCGCAGGCCGCTCTGGACCGTATCGACCGCTTCATCGACGAGATGCCGTCCCTGCGTGCCCAGGTGCGCTCCGGTGGCAGCACCGTCACGGCGCTGACGTTCGGCTACCGGATCGTGATCGCCGACCTGATCGACTACCGCGACGGTATCGCCCAGGCCGACGGTGTCGACGCCGACGTCGCCGACCGGATCCGCGCCGCCGCCGCGCTGTCGCGGGCCTCCGAGCACCTGGGCCAGCAGCAGGTCGCGGTCATGAAGGCGCAGGCGTCGGGTGGTTTCACCGAGGCGTCCAAGCGGACCTTCGACGCCACCAGGATCGGCTACACCGAAGCGACGGGCGCCCTGTTCGATCTGGGGCCGCAGCAGTGGCGGACCTGGCTGGAGCGCACGCTCGCGGGCCCGAAGGCCCTTGAGGCGCGCCGGCTCGAGGACGAGGTCGGCCGCACCGGGCCGGATCAGAAGCTCACCGTCACCGAGAAGGAGTGGCAGCAGGCGACGGCCGACCGGCAGGCGATCCTGCGCTCCGTCGAGAGCCGGATCGACGACTCCGTACTCAAGACCGTCACCGAGACGCGCACCTCGCTCGCCTGGCTGGCCGGCGCCGAGGTGGCGCTGGTGCTGCTCACGCTCATCAGCGCGGTCGTCGTCGCCATCCGGCTCGGCCGCGTGATGATCCGCCGGCTGCGGGATCTGCGCAACGCCGCCCACGAGGTGGCGCACACGGGTCTGCCGCGGGTGATGACGGAGCTGTCCCAGCCCGGTGCGCTCAGCGGCGCCACACCCGAACAGGTCGCCGAGCGCTCGGGCAACCCGGTCAAGACGACCGGTCTGGACGAGATCGGCGAGGTCGGTGAGGCGTTCAACGCCGTTCACCACGAAGCCGTCCGACTGGCGGCGCAACAGGCCCATATTCACGAACAGTTCGCCGAGACGCTGGTCGGTGTCGCCCGCAGGGGCGCGCAGTTGACCACCGTCATGGTGTCCGAGCTGGACGCGGTGCAGCGCGACGAGGCCGACCCCGAGCGTATGAAGATCCTGTTCGCGCTCGACCACCTCGCGATCCGCATGGAGCGCAACACCAACAACCTGCTGGTGCTGGGTGGTTACGGGCACGGCCGGGTGCGGTCCGCCGACATCTCCTGCTCGACGGTGATCGTGGCCGCCGCTCAGCAGATCGAGCGCTTCGACCGGGTGTCCCTCGGTGTCATCGAGTCGGGTATCGGCATCGCCGCGCGCGTCGTCCACGACGTGGCGCACATCCTGGCCGAACTCCTCGACAACGCGACGCGTTTCTCGCCCCCGGACAAGCAGGTCGGGGTCGCGGTGTGGCGGCTGTGGGACCGGGCGGTCGTACAGATCGTGGACGAGGGTGTGGGCATCACCGCCGAACGGCGCGCCAACCTCAACAAGGGTCTGCTGGAGCCGAAGTCGGGCATCGGCGACGTACGGTCCATGGGTCTGCACGTGGTGGCGCGGCTCGCCGCCCGGCACGGCATCGTCGTCGAGCTGCGCGACTCCTCAGGGCCGGGCACGATCGCCGAGGTCACCCTCCCGGCGAGCGTGCTGGCCGTGGCTCCGCAGGAGGCGACGCCGCGTGCGCAGGGCTCGCTCGGGGAGCGTCCCGGCGTACGGTACGAGGCACCCCGCCCGATCACCGGGCCCGGACCGCTCGGCCGCCGGCAGCCCGCCGGGGCGGGCGCCTCGGCGGGCCGCAACGCCGCCGGTACAGGCACTGGCACCGGCGCAGGCACCGGCCGGAACGGCGGTCGCTCCGACACGGGTGACTACCGTCCCGGCCAAGACGGCTCCACCAACGGGTCCGGCGGGTCCGCGAGTTCCGCGGCCGACGACCGCGAGCGCGCCAACGCGCCTTCCCAGCACCCCGTTCACGCGGAGCCGGTCTCCCGCATCGCCGGAGTCAGCTCCTCAGGACTGCCACTGCGACAGCGCAACACGCCGCAGCAGTGGCCCACCTTGGGCAAACGCGACGGCGCCGAACAGCGATCCGGCGCCGGCCCCAAGCCGTCGCCCCGCCGTCGGGACTCCCGGCAGGTCTCTGACGTCCTGGCGGCCTACGCCCAGGGGATCAACAGGAGCACGAGCCACCGCGGGCGCTCCGCCACCGACGACGACACCCAACGGAGCAAAAAATGACGACCTCACCCAACGACCTGAGCTGGATCCTCAGCGGTTTCGCCGGGCGCATCCCGGAGGTCACCCAGGCGATAGCCGTGTCCGTGGACGGACTCGCCCTGGCCTACACCGGGGTGGAGCGTGACGACGCCGACCGGCTGGCCGCCATCGCATCGGGTGTCGTCAACCTCCTTTCCGCCGCCGCCCAGTTGACGAACACCGACCCCGTCGAGCACAGCCTGACCGCCATGGAGGGCGGCTACATGTTCTCGATGGCCGTCTCCAGCGGCGCGTCCCTGCTGGTGACGACCACCAGGGACGCGGACATCGGCGAGGTCAGCTACATGATGTCCGAGCTGATCAACCAGGTCGGCGACTCCCTGACTCCCCAGGTCCGCGACGCGAACGCGCAGCCCTCGCGCTGACGTCCGGGTCGTGCCAAGCCCCCACCGTTCGGCCGCGTCGTCTCCATGGGGCCGTTCGCGCTGTTCCGTCCGTCTTTTCACTTCCTCCTGATGAGAGCCCTCATGTTCTTCGACATATCCATACCGCGTGGCCGCCGCAGAGTCCGGCCGGTCGGCGCAGCCGCCATCGCACTCGGCCTGGCAGCCGTCACCGGGTGCAGCGGCGACAGCGGCGCCGGCGACGACGACACCGTGAAGGTCGGCCTGGTGGCCTCGCTGTCGGGCACGTACGAGCCGGTCGGCACGGAGCTGCGCAAGGGCTTCGAGCTGTATCTGGCCACGCACGACAACAAGCTGGGCGGCCGTGAGGTCGAGCTGGTGGTGGCGGACGAGGGCGACGGTCCGCCCACCGCGGTCCCCGCCGCCACCAAGCTGATCAAGAAGGACAAGGTCGACGCGCTGACCGGCCTGGTCAGCGGTGGTTCGGTCAACGCGGTGATGCCGCTGATCGACCAGGCCAAGATCCCGCTGCTCGGGTCCAACGGCCGGCCGCCCGTCAAGGACATGAAGTACCTCTGGACCACGAGCTTCCTCTCCGACGAGCCGGGCGCGGCCATCGCCCCGTACGTCAAGGAGAAGGTCGACGGCCCGGTCTACGCGATCGGCCCCGACTACCAGGGTGGCTACGACGAACTGCGCGGATTCACCGACGAGTTCAAGAAGATCGGCGGCAAGCTCGCCAACCCGGACGGCAAGACCAAGTGGACGCCGTTCCCCAAGACCACCAACTTCATGCCGTACTTCGCCGACATCGCCAAGACGGACGCGAAGGCGGTGTACTGCTTCTACGCCGGCAAGGCCGCCATCGACTTCGCCAAGCAGTACGCCCAGTCCGACGTCGCCGATCTGCCGCTGTACACGGCCTTCGTCACCGAGGGCAGCGTGCTCCAGGCGCAGGGCGACGCGGCGAAGGACGTCTACTCGGTCCTGAACTACGCGGCCGACCTCGACAACGAGGCCAACCGTAAGTTCGCCGCCGACTGGACCGCCAAGCACGACACCCAGCCGACGACCTACGCGATGGCCTCGTACGACGCGGCTGCCGTGCTGGACCAGGCGATCGCCGACGCCGCCGACAAGGGCGACGTGACGCCGGAGACCATCAACACCGCCATCGGCGATCTCGGCCAGATCGACAGCCCGCGCGGCCCCTGGGAGTTCGGCGACAAGGCGCACTCGCCGGTGCAGAAGTGGTACCTGCGCCAAGTGCGCAAGGACGGCGACCAGTTGTCGAACGTCATGGTCCAGGACCTGGCGACGCTCGGTAGCTGAGATGAATCTCCTTGATGCCCACCTCGTACCGGCGGTGGACGGAGTGGCCTACGGGCTGCTGCTGTTCGTGGTCGCCGCCGGTCTGAGTCTCGCCTTCGGCACCGCGGGCGTGCTGAACCTGTCGCACGGCACGCTGTACGCGATCGGCGCCTATACCGGTGCCGAGTTGAGTGACGGGACCTGGGGCGGCCTCGTCGTCGGACTGGCGGCCGGGACCGCGGCGGCAGCCGCCGCCGGGGCCGGTCTGTCCGCCGCGACGATCCCCCTGGCCCGTCGTGGGCATCTCGCACAAGCACTGCTGACGTTCGGGCTGGCCCTGATCGGCGGCAATCTTCTCGTGGAGTTCTTCGGGGCCGACGAGCTACCCGTACGCGTCCCCGAGGCGCTCGACACCTCGGTGACGCTGCTGGGCCACCGTTACCCCGCGTACCGGCTCTGCTTCATCCTCATGGCCGTGCTGCTCGCGGCGTTCGGTACGTGGGTGCTCACCCGCACCCGGGTGGGAGCGGCGGTACGGGCTTCCGCCGACGACCCGCAGATGCTGGCCACCACCGGGCACAGCCCCCGCGCGGTGCACACCGGCGTACTGGCCGCCGCCGGGGCGCTGGCCGGGGCCGCCGGAGTGCTCGGCGCGCCCATCATCGGGCCGGGGGCCGGCACCGCCGACACCGTGCTGATGCTCTCGCTCGTGGTGGTCGTGCTCGGCGGGCTGCGGTCGCTGTGGATGACGTTCTTCGCGGCGATCGCCGTGGGCGAGGTGCAGACGCTCGGTGTCTCGCTGGCGCCGGACTGGGCGCCGTACCTGCTGTTCGCGGCCATGGCCGCCGTACTGATCCTGCGGTCCCGGTTCACCGAGCCGGCGACAGCGGGGGCGCACGGCGGCGGGGACGGTGCGGCCGACCCGGTGGAGTGGCTGCGGCGACGGCTCTCCGTGTCGTTGAAGGGGCGGGGACGCGGGGGGCGGGGCGCGGTTGACGCGGTCCCGTCCGGTGGGGTGCCGTCCGGTGGGGTGCCGTCCGGTGAGGTCCCGTCCGGTGCGGGCAAGGCCGACGCGGGCAAGGCGGAAGCGGGGCGCGGGGCGTTGCCGTGGCTGCTGAGGGGCGGCGGCGCCGACGGCGACCTCGCCTCGCGCGTACGCCAGGCCGCTCCGCTCCTCGTCCTGCTCGTCGTGCTCATCGCCCTGCCGACGCTGCTCGACGCGTACTCCCTCTCGCTGGCCGGTTCCGCGCTCGCCCTCGGGCTGCTCGCGGTCAGCGTCACCATCCTGACCGGCTACGCCGGACTGCCGACCCTGGGCCAGACGGCGCCGTTCGCCGTAGGCGCGTACGCCACCGCGAATCTCGCCGACGCCGGATGGACGGTGGGCCCGGTCCAGGTCGTCCTCGCGGCCGTCGCCGCCGCGCTGTTCTCCCTGGTGACGGGGCCCGCCGTGATCCGGGCCCGCGGGACCACGGTCCTGATGATCACGCTCGCCATCGGCGAGCTGGCGAGCGCCGCGATCAACCAGCTCAAGTCCGTGACCGGCGGCGCCGACGGGCTCGTCGGTTTCCCGCCCACGCAGGCACTCTGGGGCGGGGAAGGGATGGTCGACGAGAGCGAGGTCTACAACTACGCGCTCGCCGTCGCGGTCGTCGCCGTCGTCGTCACCCTGCTCGTGCTGCGCTCCCCCGCCGGAAAGCTGCTGACCGGCACCCGTAACGCCGAGGCGCGGATGCGCGCGTCCGGCCACCCGGTGGAGCGCTATCTGCTGATGGCGCACATCGGCGCCGGTGCGCTGGCCGGGGTCGGCGGCTCGCTGATGGTCACCGTGCAGCAGTACCTCTCCCCCGCCGACGTCGGTTTCGAGATCGCGGCGTTCGCGCTGCTGGCGGCCGTGATCGGCGGCAACACGTCCGTGATCGGCGCCCTGATCGGCGCCGGGCTCATCGTCTTCACCCGTGACTGGGTGGCCAGTTCATGGCCCGGTCACGGACCGCTGCTGCTCGGCGTGCTGTTCGTCGCCGCCGTCTATCTGCTGCCGCGCGGTCTGGCCGGGCTGCGTGGCGGACCCGGTGCGCGGGGTCCCGCCAAGGGTGCGGAACTCCCGCCCGACCACGACAGCGTCCCGGCCGGGAAGGTCGCCCCATGACAGTTGTACTGGACCTGAAGAATCTCGTCAGGCGGTACGGGAGTCTCACCGCCGTCGACGACGTCAGCCTCCAACTCCCCGCCGGAGCACGGCACGCCGTCATCGGCCCCAACGGCGCCGGCAAGACCACCCTGCTCAACCTCATCGCCGGTACCGACCGCCCCGACCACGGCACCATCGCCCTTGGCGGCAGCGACATCACCCGTACGGCCACCGCCAAACGCAGCCGTCTCGGCATCGCCCGCAGCTTCCAACAGCCGTCCGTCATCGGCGAGTTGACAGTGCTGGACAACATCGTGCTGGCCGGCTGGCGGCACCATCCGCTGCGCCGGGGCGCCTGGCGGCGGCCGTCCCGCTACCGGCAGCACGCCGAGTCGGCGGCGCGCCACCTGGAGGCGGTCGGCCTCGCCGACTGTGCCCGCAAACCGGCCGCCGACCTGTCCCACGGTCAGCGCCGCATGCTCGACCTCGCGGCGGCTCTCGCGGGTGACCCGCGTCTGCTGCTGCTGGACGAGCCGGCCGCCGGGCTGACGGAGGGCGACATCGGCCGTCTGCTCACGATCCTGGGCGGCCTCCCGGACAGCGTCGCCATCATCCTGGTGGAGCACCATGTCGAGGTCGTCGCCCAACTCGCGGAAACGGTGACCGTGTTGGCTGCCGGACGGGTCCTGATCACCGGCCCCACCGCCGAGGCGCTGGCCCATCCTGAGGTGCGCGACGCGTACCACGCCACGAAAGCCGGCCACACAGCAGAAGCGAGAGGGTGACCGACCACCGATGCTGGAACTCACCGGCCTGACGGCGGGCTACCACGGTGGCACCGTCCTGCACGACCTGGACCTGAGCGTCCCCGCCGGCTCCGTCCACGCGATCGTGGGCCACAACGGGGCGGGCAAGACCACCCTCGTCCACACCGTGGCGGGGTTCATCCGCCCCTCCGCCGGTTCGGTACGGCTGAACGGCCAGGACATGACCGGGCAGCCCGCGCACCGGGTGGCACGCGCCGGGATCGGCCTCGTACCACAGGGCCGCCGGGTCTTCGCCGGACTCACCGTCGCGGAGCATCTGCGGCTGTCCTACCGCCCGCCGCGCCGCGGCGACGCGACCCGGCCCAGCGCGTGGACCCCGGCCCGGGTGCTGGAGTTGCTGCCCCGGCTGGGTGAGCGGCGGGGCAACCGGGGCACGGATCTGTCCGGCGGCGAGCAGCAGATGCTCGCCCTGGCCCGCGCGCTGCTCGGCTCGCCGAGCGTGCTGCTGATGGACGAGCCGACGGAGGGGCTGGCGCCGGGCCTGGTCAAGCAGGTCTACGAACTGGTCAGCACGCTGGCGCAGGAGGGCATCGCGGTGCTGCTGGTGTCGCCGAGCCCCACGCAGGCGGCGCAGTGCGCCCGTACCGTCACGGTCCTCACGTCGGGCCGGCTGAGCCTGCGGATGACGGGCACGGACGCCCGCACCGACCCGACGCCGCTGCACGAGGCGCTGGAGCTGACCTCGTCGCGAGGCAGCCTGTCCGGCGGCTGATCAAGCCCGTCCGGCGGCCGATCAAGCGGGTCCGGCGACTGAGGACGAACCGGCCCACCGGGCGGACCCGGTGAGCCGGGCGGTCACTTCAGCCGGTGCCCGCCGAACCCGCTGTTGCGGTCGGACCCGCTGTTCTGCTTCTGCCACCACGCGTCGAACTCCGGCTGCCCCATCGCGCTCCAGTCCGGCGTGTTCTCGACCTGCGCGCTGCCCATCCTGCGCGCGAGCGCGACCAGCGAGGCGCCGACCGCACCACGGTTGGTGTCGTACGCCTCCATGATCTCCTTCCAGCTCCCCCCGGCCTCCGCCGCGGCCTCCAGGGCCGTGGCGTCCTGGAGCGCCTTCACGCTGCCGCCGCCGATGTGCGGCCGGGCGACGCTGGCGGCGTCGCCGACGAGCAGCATCCGACCGGAGGTGTAGTGCGGTACCTCCAGGTCGTAGATGGGCTGGATGAAGGTGGTCTCGGCGGGTGTACGGAGCACCCTGGCCGCCCAGTAGGGCGGGAAGTTGTCCGCGACCAGGGCCCGGAGGTACGCGGTCAGCTCCGAGTTGAGCCGGCCGGGCGGCAGCGAGGTGGGCGTCTTCAGGTCCGGGTGCAGGTCCTCGGACTCGGGCGCGGCGGTGTAGAGCACCCAGTTGAGCCGGTGGCCGCCGACGCCGTCCGGGATGCGGTAGATCATGCAGTGGCCGCCGGGGAAGACCACGTTGTGCGCGTCGTTGCCGTCCGAGGGGAGGTCGGCGACGTCGGCGGAGGTGCCGCGCCAGCCGATGTAGCCGGCGTACGTGGCGCTGAGCCCGGGAAACATGGCGTCGCGGACGACGGAGCGGTAGCCGTCGGCCCCGATCACGGCGTCGAAGCGTTCCCGCTGTCCGTCGGCGAGTTGGAGAGTCGCGCCGTCGGAGTCGGGCTCGACGGCGGTGACGAGCGCGCCGGAGCGGTAGTCGGCCTCTGCGGGCACCCGGCGCCGCAACTCGCTCCACAGCGAACCCCAGTTGTAGGCGCGGAACGGGAACGGCTGCTCGCCCACGGCCCGTCCATGGTCGGCGTCACCGTCCCGCACGCTCCACACGCGCCGGGTCAGCGGCGCCCACGGCATCTCGGCGGCCACGTATCCGGCGCTCTGGAGTTCGTCGTACCGGTCGTTGTGAAGGGCTATTCCGACGCCCCGGTCCCGGAGTTGGGCGTCGGCCCGCTCGAAGACGGTGACCTTCCCGGCCCCGCCGCGTGACACGGCCAGCGCCGTGGCACACCCCGCGATGCTGCCGCCGACGACGGCGACGCTGCCTCCACGCATACCTGGCTCTCCCACTCACTCGGTCGATGTTCCGTTTCCCCCAACGCGCGGGGCCAGGAGGGATCTTATCGACGTGGCTCCCCGCCCCGGCAGGGGCGGCGAGGGGCCGAGAGGGGCAGAGAGGGGCCACGGGAGGCCGGTCGCGCGGGTCGCGACGGCGAAATCCGCGCCCATTACCTGGCCGGAAACCTCTGATACGGCGTGCGATATCGCCGGTCATCCGATGTATATGGCGAATACATGCCGCCCAGCAGCACACATCGCCCAGCAAATTACTCATAGCATGATGTATCGAAAGCGAGAGCTAGGACTATTGACGAGCCATGGGTTCGGCAGTTCACTCTCGGTCGTATGGTCAAACTGCCAGCGCAGAGGGCGGCGGGTACCGACCGCCTTGGCGTCCGAGCTTTCCCGGGCAAGTTTCCCGCTCGCGGTTTGGCGGTTCCCGCACAGTCGCCAATCCCATCAAGGGGTGAACCATGTACCGAAGAACACTTCCCGCCCTCTGCGGCATCGCGTTGCTCACCGTGGGTCTGCTGTCCGCCCAGACCGGCGACGACGCGCACTCTGACATCGTTGCCATGGCCGCCACCACGCAGCCGGCCGCCAGGTCCGAAGCCCAGATCGTCGCGGCGGCCGGCGCCACGACACCTTTCGTGACGGTCGAAGCCGAAACCGGAACGCTCGGCGGCGGCGCCCGTGTCCGATCCATCAGTCCGGGCGCGGCGCCACCGACCAAGGCCACCCTGGAGGGTGAGGCCTCGGGCTATTCGCTGGTCGAATTGAAGGCCAACGGCGATTCGGTGACATTCCCGAACAACACGGGGAAGAACGCCAACAGCCTCGTGGTCCGCGCCTCGATTCCGGATTCCGCCGGTGGCGGCGGGATCAACGCGACGCTGAACCTGTACGTGAACGGCGCCTTCCGCCAGGCGATTTCGCTCAGCTCCCAGCAGGCGTGGAACTACCGCGGCGCGACCACCGATCCGGACGACCCCAGGTCCGGCGGAGTGGCCTACCGCTTCTACAACGAATTCCCCCTGCGCGTCACGGGTGCCGCGATCGCCCCGGGAAGCACCATCCAGCTCAAGAAGGACGCCGCCAACACGGCCGCCGTCTACGACATCGACTCCGTCGACCTGGAGAACGTCGGGGCCGCGCTCGCCCAACCGGCGAACTCGATCTCGGTCGTCAGCAACGGCGCCGATCCGAACTTCTCGAAGGATTCGACGGTAGCCATCCAGAACACGGTGAACGCCGCCCGCACGCAGGGCAAGTCGGTGTGGATCCCGCAGGGCAAGTACCTGACGAACAGCCTGGTCTCCAAGCCGCTGGACTTCACCGGCGTGACGGTCCAGGGCGCCGGCATGTGGTACACCACCCTGTACCGCAAGGTTCCTCTCCCCGCCAACTCATGGCGCTCGCAGATCACGGTGGGCTCGAAGACCACGGTGACCGACCTTCAGATAGACACCAACGCGATCTGGCGGGGAGTCGGCGGCACCGGCGGTTCGGACTACGGCATCAACGCCGGCGGTGCCGGTGGCTGGCTGATCGACCGGCTCTGGACGCGGCACATCGACTCCAACTGGCTGTCGGGCAGCAACGGCATCGTTCAGAACAGCCGGACCGCGGACACCTACGGTGACGGTTACAACATCAACAACGGCAACACACCCAGTCCGGACAAGCTCGGCCTCAACATCACGGTCCGGAACAACTTCGCCCGGAACACCGGTGACGATTCCTTCGCCACGTACGCCGACGCCGGCGCCGGTGGCGACAACGGCCAGATCTCCGGGGCGAAGATCCTCAACAACACCGCGATCGCGCCCTGGTGGGCCAACGGAATCCGGATCGCCGGCGGAAAGAACGTCGAGGTCCGGAACAACGTGGTGAACAGCGTGTCGTCGAACAACGCCATGGACATCAGCGTGTTCGGCGATTCGGGTCACCCCCTGGAGTCCGCCACGGTCACCGGGAACCTCCTCCAGGGCGGCGGCGGCTGGAACGGAGCCCGGCACGGTGTCAGCATCGGTTCGCCGAGCAGCACCTCGCAGTTCCCGACCGCCTTCACGAACGTCACCATGAGCGACAACATCATCCGTGGGTCCCTCACCGCGGGGCTCAACATCGACCGGACGCGCGTCAATGTCACGCTGACGAACAACACGATCGACCGCCCGGCGAAGCAGGGAATCCGCGTCAGTTCGGGAGTCACCGGCACCGGAAAGTTCACCGGCAACAAGATCCAGAACCTGTTGCCGGGGCAGGTGGCCATGGAGAACCTCTCACCGTCCACCTTCAAGATCACCACCGGCTGAACCCACCGCGCCGACCGGGGGGTGGGCGCCCACCGCCCACCCCCCTCACGCGCGCCGACTACCGCGAGGAAAGCCGCAGTTGGGCGTCCGCCCAGTCCCCGTGGTCCGAGTCGATGCCGTCGCCGCCGTCCGTGACGCGCAGCGTCAACTGCCGCACCCCGCTCACGTCGACGTCGAACGCGTGCGGCGCGTCCCTCGGCCCCAGGACGCCGCTGCGCGCCAGGACCTGGCCGTCGCCGATCACCTCGAAGGCCACCGAGCCCTTGTCCGGCTTCTCCTCGTCGATGCCGGTCCAGGCCGCGAAGCGGTCGTACTCGCCGTTCAGGTCGACCGTCACCTCGGACAGCGCGTGCACTCCGAGCCCCTTGTCGTACGTCGTGTCGCCGAGCCGCAGCGGGCCGCCGTCGCCCGCGCCGTTCTCGCCGTTGGAGAGGTCGCGTTCGACCGGGCCCCAGCCGTTCTTCTCGGAGACGAACGGCAACGAGCTGACGTACACGGTGCCTTCGCGTGCCACGAAGACGCGCACCGTGCGCTCGACCGTCAGCGGCGCCGTGCCGCGGCGCGCGTCCGGGTCCTGGTAGGCCACCGTGACCGGGATCTCCGTCGCCCCGTACTTGGGGTCGGCGGGGACCGTGACCCGCCAGGAGGCGGTCAGTTCGGCGCCGTCGGTCAGTTCGTCCGCCGTCGCGCCGGAGCCGTCGACCGTCCAGCCCTCGGGGGTACGGGCGCTCAGCGTCACGTCCTCGGCGGGGCCCGCCTCGTCCAGCACGAAGCTCGCCTCGACATCGACCGTCGTGCCCGGCCGGGCGTCGGCCTTCGCGGGGGTGACGGACAGCGTGCCCACGGGCACGCCGTCCACCGGCCGGTCGCAACTGTCGCGGCCCGGCACGGCGCGGCAGATCTGCGCGGCGAAGCCGCCGGCCGCCAACACCGGCACCGTGAGTACGTCCTGACGGTTCATCACCTCACTCTGGCGTACGAGTCCGGCGGCCCCGTCCCGTACGACGTCGATCCGCCAGTTCCCGGATCCGAGGAAGGTCAGCGGGACGCGCTCGGTACCCGCGTCGCCCGCCGTGATGGAGCCGACGAACCACCGGTCGCCGTTCCTGCGCGCGAACGTCGCACCCTCGCCCGGAGACCCGGCGACGAGCCGGCTCTCGTCCCAGACGGTCGGGACCTGTTCGAGGAACCGGGCGACCTCGGGCCGCGTCCGGTACGCCTCGACGCTGCCCGCGTAGTTCTGGAACCCGGACTCGTACACGACCGACAGCGCCAGCTCGGCGGCCTCGGTGTTGTTGCGCTGCCCGAACTGGTAGCCCATGGGCGTGAAGTCCATGGAGCCGACCACGTTGCGGGTGTAGGGCAGCGTCGCCATGTCGTCGGCCTTGACGTTGCCCTGCTCGGCGCCGTGCACGCCTTCCATCGTCATGACGTGCGGCCAGGTGCGCTGGATGCCGTGCGGCAGCGTCGAGCCGTGGAAGTTGACCATCAACTCGCGATCGGCCGTCTCCTGAAGGATCTCGTCGTACCACCGCATGCGTTCGCGCGAGTCGGAGTCCATGAAATCGATCTTCAGTCCGGCGGCGCCCCACGCCTTGACCTTGTCGAGCTGTCGCGTGCGCTCGGCGGGCGTGTCGAGATCGGTCCAGTGCATCCACAACAGGACGCGCACGCCCCGCTGTTGGGCGTACTCCATCAACTGCGGCATCCAGTCGGTGGTGTTCCAGCCGTCATCGACCAGGGAGTACTCCCAGCCGTGCGCCGCCGCGTAGTCCACGAACCGCTGCTGCGCCTGAAGGCTGCGCTGCGCCGCGCCGAATCCCGCGAGCCAGGACCAGGCGGCGGTGCCGGGACGGATCCAGGAGGTGTCCGCGACGCGGGAGGGCGGGGCCAGGTCGTCCACCAGCGTGGACTCGGCCACGGTCGCCAGGTCACCGGCGATCACGGTCCGCCAGGGGGTCGCGAGCGGCCCGCCGGCGGGCAGGGGCACGGACGGGTCGGCAAGCGCCACGTCGTAACGCCCGCTGCCCGCCGTGTGCGTGAGCCGGCTCGCGGGATAGCGGCCGTCGACGTCCGCCTCGGAGAGCAGTACGTGGTCGTCGCCCACCTGGAACAGCGCGGGGTACGCGTACTGGCCGCTCGAAGCGCCGGCGGCGGTCGAACCGTCGTACGGCTGCTCGTAGTTGACCGAGTAGTCGCTCAGCCGGGCGGGCGCGTCGCCCGGCAGTACGAAGCCGGACGCCTCGCGCAGCACGGCGCCGCCGCCGTTGCCCGCGGGGAGCACGTAGCGGTACGCGACTCCGTCGCCGGCCGCGCGCACGACCAGGTCGACCCGCGCCCCGTCCGCCCCTTCCAGGGTGAAGCGCGACTCGGCCATGTCGACGGTGCGGCGGCGTTCCTTGCCGACGACGGTGGTGTACCGCTCCGTGACACGGCGGTCCTTACGGTCCACCAGGCGCAGCCCGCGCGTCAGGTCGGCGTCCTCGGTGACGATGCCGACGGGCGAGGGCTCGACCAGGGTGCGGCCCGCGTCGCGTACGGCGAGGGTGACGGTGCCGGCCGCGGGGTCGAGCCGTACGTCGGCGGTGGGCCCGCCCCGGGACACGGTCCAGGCGGAGCCGGCGGGCCGGGGGCCGCTCGCGTCGTCCTGGGCCGCCGCCGGGGTCCCCAGGCAGAGCACGCCCGCGAGCGCGGTGGCACAGGCGGCACGCCATCGGTTGGTTGATCTCGGTCTCGGTCTGCTGTTCCTCATCGCTTGTCCCTCTCACTCGGAGCCGGGCCCAACGGGCAAACACGGGGCGCGAGTTGGTGAAGGCGGAACAGAATTGATCTGCGCATGACCAGGCGCCCGCGCCCCGGATTGTCCACCGGAATCCCCCGGAACCGCCAGGGTCTGTCGCACAAAATCCAACAGAATCCATAACGCGCATACATGCATATGATCCAGGGCATGGGGACTTCTGCCATACCGGGCGACGCGCCGGGCGACCGCCTCGCGGCGTTCGGCAATCAACTGATCGAGGTACACATCTGGCTCCGCGAGGAGCTTGCCCGGCTTCAGGACGACGTCGACGGCTACCTCGCGGGCGACGGCGAGCGCCCGCGCGAACTACAGGCGCACTGCCTCGCGTTCTGCTCGGCCCTGACCCGGCATCACACGGCCGAGGACGACAGCGTCTTCCCGGCCCTGGCGCGGCGCTTCCCCGAACTGGCCCCCGTCTTGCGACAACTCGCGGACGATCACCACATGGTGACCGCCATCCTCGGCCGCCTCCAGGACCTGCTCGACGGCATCAGCGCCGTCCCGGACGCCGCCGAGGCGCGCAGGGTGCGGGGCGAACTGGACGGTCTCGTCGCGCTGGTGGAGTCCCACTTCACGTACGAGGAGAAGAAGCTCGTCGCCGCGCTCAACGCGCTGGACACACCGCTGCCGGACGATTTCGCGCTCCCGGACGCACGGGGCGGCTGATGCCGGGAATCAGGCGGAGCGCTTCCGTGCCGGAGCCTTCTTCGCCGTCGTCTTCTTGGCGGCGGCCTTGCCCGTCGCCGTCTTCTTCGCGGCCGTCCTGCCCGTCGCCGTCTTCTTGGCCGCTGCCTTCTTCGCCGCCGTCTTCTTCGCCGCCGTCTTGGCGGGCGCCTTCGCGGTGGACTTCGCGGTGGACTTCCTCGTACCCGCCGACTTCTTGCCGGTGGGCAGATGCGTCACCTCCGCGTGCTCCCCGCTCCCGTGCCCGCCCCCGCTCCCCTCGCCCCGTGACTCCTTCGCCGCCCGCACGCTGCCCTCCAGCGCCGCCATCAGGTCCAGCACCTTGCCCCCGCGCCGCTCCCCCGCCCCCTCCGGCGCCGGCAGTGCCGCGCCTCCCGCCTTGGAGGCGATCAACTCCTCCACGGCTTCCTGGTAGTCGTCGTGCAGCGAGTCCAGTTCGACCTCGCCGAGCGTGTCCATCAGGGCGTCCGCCAGGTCGAGTTCGGCGTCCCGGATGCTGACGTCCGTCTCCGGCGCCACCCCCTCCGGCTGCCGGATCTCGTCCGGCCACAGCAGCCCGTGCAGCGCGATGACATCGCCGAGGACCCGCACCATGCCGAGCCGCTCGCGCCCGCGCAGCGCGAATTTCGCGATCGCGACCTTCTCGCTCCGCTTCAGGGCCTCACGCAGCAGCGTGTACGGCTTCGCGGCGGGCACGCCGTTCGCCGCGATGTAGTACGCCGAGCCCACCTGGAGCGGATCGATCGACGCCTCGGGCACGAATCCCACGATCTCGATCGTCTTCGCCGTCGGCAGCGGGAGCTGGGCGAGGTCGTCGTCCGTGATCGGGATCATCGACCCGTCCGCGTCCTCGTACGCCTTGCCGATCTCGGCCGAGGTGACCTCCTCCTCGTCCAGCTCGCAGACCTTCCGGTAACGAATCCGGCCGCCGTCCGCCAAATGGATCTGCCGAAAGGAGATCGCATGGCTCTCGGTGGCGTTCACCAGCTTGATCGGGATGCTGACCAGACCGAAGGAGATTGCGCCGTTCCATATGGATCGCACGGTTAATCCCTTACATCCGAATTCGTGGGATTCTCATCGTATGACGCCCATCGCCGAGGTGGAGGGGCGGCGGATCGCCCTCAGCAATCTGGAGAAGGTCCTCTACCCGGCCACCGGCACCACCAAGGGCGAGGTCCTGCACTACTGCGCGACCTCGGCCGGTGCCCTGATCGCCCATCTGGCGGGCCGTCCCGTCTCCTTCCTCCGCTACCCGGACGGCCCCGCCGGCCAGCGCTTCTTCACCAAGAACCCGCCGCCGGGCACACCGTCGTGGGTGCGCAGGGCGACGGTGCCCCGTTCGGCGGACCAGATCGCCGAGCAGGTGCTGGTGGAGGACCTGGCGACGCTGATGTGGGCGGCGAACCTGGTGGTGGAGTTCCACACCCCGCAGTGGCGGGCCGACAGCCCGGCCCGCGCCGACCGCATCGTCTTCGACCTGGACCCGGGCGAGCCCGCCACGGTGGTGGAGTGCTGCGCGGCGGCGCTGTGGCTGCGCGACCGGCTGACGGCGGACGGGCTGCACGCGTACGCCAAGACGTCCGGCTCGAAGGGCCTGCATCTGCTCGTACCGCTGGAGCCCACACCGTCGCGCGAGGTCTCCGCGTACGCCAAGTCGCTCGCCGTCGAGGCGGAGGCCGAGCTGCCTCATCTGGTGGTCCACCGGATGAGGCGCGCGCTGCGCCCCGGCAAGGTCTTCGTCGACCACAGCCAGAATTCGGCGGCCAAGACGACGGCCGCGCCGTACACCCTGCGCGCCAGGACGGAACCGACCGTCTCCACCCCGGTGTCCTGGCAAGAGGTGGGCGATTGCGCGGCGCCGGAGGACCTGGTCTTCCGCATCGGCGACATCGCGGGGCGACTGGAACGGTACGGGGATCTCCTCGGCCCGCTCATCAATCTCAACCGGGCGGGCCGCCTGCCGTGACCGGGGGCGTGGCGGGCGTGCACCATGGGGGTGCGCGCCGGTCATCAGCGTCATGAAGCGTCACAAGAAGAGAAGGAACCAGGAATGATCATCTTCGGGACCAAGGGCTATATCTACCAACTGGCGATACTGACGCTCGTGTGCGGCCAGTGCGGCAATCCGTCGGCGCACACGCTGCGCAAGCGCGTCTCCAAGTTCACGCTGTTCTTCGTGCCGCTGTTCCCGTACTCGACGAAGCACTACACGCAGTGCACGTTCTGCGGCGTGGAGCACCAGGTGCCGAACGAGCAGGCGGAGCAGCTTCTCGCGCAGAGCGCGTCGCAGGCCCAGCAGGGCGTCGGCCAGCAGCACGGCGCCAACCCGTTCGCGCAGGGCGGTCAGGGTGGCCAGGGACAGCAGCCGGGACAGGGCGGCAACCCGTACCAGCACTGAGCGCACTGAGCGCACTGGGAGCGGTGAGGCACGCAGAGTTACGGTTGCGGACAGAATGTGACGAAACTAGGGTAAATCGGGCGAGGGTCGCGCAGTTCCGCGTCGGCTCCGCACCCCTCCCCGAACATCAGGAGTCACGCATGTCCCAGCGTTCCCTGCGCTCCTCCGCCCCGCGTCTCCGGGGTTCCTTCGGCCCGTACGCCGCAGCGCTCGCCGTCGCCGTCGCGGCCCTCACCGCCACGCCCGCGCTGGCGGCGGTACCGGCCCCGCCGCCCGTCGGCGCGCACGGCCACGCGGACATCGGCACCGACGCCGAGGCGGGCACCGAGGCGGGCCGCCCCGCCGGCGCCAACCCCGAGGCCGTGGAGACCGAGGCCGCCGCCGCGCCGTCCGCGCGCGAGTACAAGGGCCGCGTCACCGCCAAGAGCGGGCTGCTGCTGCGTGACAAGCCCACCCGTAGCAGCAAGGTCATCGGCACGGCCGCGTACGGCTCGATCGTGCACATCTTCTGCAAGACGCGGGGCGACAACGTGAACGGGAACGACCGCTGGTACCTCCTCACGGACGGCACCTGGGCGTGGGGCTCGGCCGCGTACATCGCCAACATCGGCGAGGCGCCGCGCTGGTGCTGACCCCGCGCGGAGCCTGACCTGACCGACATGCCTTATGTCTTTACATAACCGGACATAAGGCATGTCGGGTTGCTACGTTGCGCTCCATGACCGCAACGACGGCGGACTCTCCCCCGCCCGAACCGCTGGAACCGCCCGAACCACACCTCCGCAAGCGGCGCGGGGTCGAGCTGTCCCTCCTCGTGTGCGCCGTCCTGATCTCCGTCTTCGGTTACGTCGCCGTCGGCCTCGCCCGTGACGACGCCGCCCCGCCCGACGCCCTCGGTCTCAGCGCTGGGCTGGGTCTGCTCGCGCTCGTCGCACATCTCGCGGTGCGGTTCCGCGCCCCGTACGCGGACCCGCTCCTGCTCCCGATCGCGGTCCTGCTCAACGGCATCGGGCTGGTGCTGCTCCACCGCCTCGACCTGTCGACCCCCGGCGAGCGCGACGCGCCCGCGCAGCTCGTCTGGTCCACCCTCGGTGTCGCGCTGTTCATCGTCGTCGTCGTGCTCCTGCGCGACCACCGGGTGCTCCAGCGGTACGCGTATCTGTCGGTGGTCGCCGCGCTGCTGCTGATGACCGTGCCGATCTTCTTCCCCGCCGTGAACGGTGCCAGGATCTGGATCCGGATCGGCGAACTCTCCTTCCAGCCGGGCGAGTTCGCGAAGATCCTGCTCGCCGTCTTCTTCGCCGCTTATCTCGCGGCGAACCACGGCGCCCTCGCGTACACCGGCCGCCGGATCTGGAGGCTCCAACTGCCCACCGGCCGGGTGCTCGGCCCCATCGTCGCGATCTGGCTGCTCAGCGTCCTCGTCCTGATCCTGGAACGCGATCTCGGCACCTCGCTGCTCTTCTTCGGACTCTTCGTGATCCTGCTGTACGTGGCGACGGGCCGCACCGGCTGGATCGCGGTCGGGCTGCTGCTGGCCGGGGTCGGCGCGTTCGCCGTCGGCTGGCTCGAACCGCACGTCCACAACCGGGTGCAGGACTGGCTCGACCCGTTCGCCTCCATCGACGCCGGCCATGGCCCCGGCCAACTGGCCCAGTCCCTCTTCGCGTTCGCGGCGGGCGGGATGTTCGGTACGGGGCTGGGGCTCGGCCGCTCCTTCCTCATCGGCTTCGCCGCCAAGTCCGACTTCGTACTCGCCACGGCGGGCGAGGAGTTGGGGCTGATCGGGCTGACCGCGATCTTCCTGCTGTACGCGCTGCTCGTCGCGCGCGGTTACGGCACGGGGCTGGCCCTGCGCGACGCGTTCGGGCGGCTGCTCGCGGTCGGACTGGCGTCGATCGTGGCGCTCCAGGTGTTCGTGATCGCGGGCGGGGTGACGGGGCTGATCCCGCTGACCGGCATGGCGATGCCGTTCCTGGCGCAGGGAGGCTCGTCGGTCGTCACCAACTGGGTCATCGTGGCGCTGCTGATCCGGCTCAGCGACTCGGCGCGCAGACCGCACCCGCAGACGGTGGAGATGGGCGTGATCGCGCGTACGGAGGTGGCGAACCGTCCGCCCGGACCTGTGGGGCCGGCCGGCCCGGCGGCGGGGAGCGAGTAATGATCGGTCATATCCGTCTCGCCGCCGCGTTCTGTCTGCTGCTGCTGGTCGCCCTGCTCGTCAACGCGGCCCGTATCCAGGTCATCCAGGCCGGCTCCCTCGACAACAACCCGGCCAACCGCCGTAAGACGATGGACCGTTACGAGCAGCCGCGCGGCCAGATCCTGGTCGACGGCCGGACCGTCACCGGCTCCAAGGACACCGGCCAGCAACTGCGCTACGAACGCACCTACACCCAGGGCCCGTTGTACGCACCGGTGACCGGCTACTCCTCGCAGACGTACGGCACCACCCTGCTGGAGAACGCCCAGGACCCCCTCCTGACCGGCACCGACCCCATGCTCGCCCCGCTGCCGTTCTGGAACGACATCACCCGCGCCCACCAGAGCGGCGGCAAGGTCGTCACGACCGTCAAGTCGGCCTTGCAGCGCGCCGCTTACACCGGACTCGACGGCAGACGGGGCGCGGTCGCCGCGATCGAGCCGACGTCCGGGAAGATCCTCGCGCTGGTCAGCAGCCCGTCGTACGACCCCGGACAACTGTCGGGTACGGGCGGGGCCGTGGCCGACGCGTGGCGGCGGTTCAACGGGGCGGACGCGCAGCCGATGCTCAACCGGGCCATCCGGCAGACGTACCCGCCCGGTTCGGCCTTCAAGATCGTGACGGCCGCCGCCGCGCTGGACGCCGGGGTGGTCGACGACGTCGACGCGCCGACGGGCGTCCCGGAGCCGTACGTCCTGCCGGGCACCCGCACCACGCTCCCCAACGACGCGCGGGGCTGCGACAAGGAGTCGCTGGCGTACGCCGTGAAGTGGTCCTGCAATTCGGTGATGGCCGGTCTCGGGGTGCGGGTCGGGCTCGACGCGATGGTGGAGACGGCGGGCAGATTCGGCTTCAACGACGGGCGGTTGAGGATCCCGTCCGGGGTCGCCGTGTCCAACTTCGACCGGGAGATGAGCGACGACCAGCTCGCGCTCTCCTCGATCGGGCAGTTCGACACGACGGCGACACCGCTCCAGATGGCGATGGTGGCGGCGGCCGTGGCGAACGGCGGGGATCTCAAGTACCCGTATCTGGTGGACCGGACGCTCGCGGCGGACGGTGATGTCGTCTCCCGTACGGGCGAGCACTCGTACCGGCAGGCGATGAGCCCGTCGACGGCCTACCGGCTGCGGCAGTTGATGGTGGAGGTGGTGGACACCGGTACGGGGATGAGCGCCGGGATCGACGGCGCGACGGTCGGCGGGAAGACCGGGACGGCGCAGCACGGTGTGGGCAATTCCGGTACGCCGTATGCCT
The DNA here is from genome assembly GCF_045040295.1 of Streptomyces sp. NBC_01506. Classification (NCBI taxonomy): domain Bacteria; kingdom Bacillati; phylum Actinomycetota; class Actinomycetes; order Kitasatosporales; family Streptomycetaceae; genus Streptomyces; species Streptomyces sp. NBC_01506. The sequence continues at coordinate 2,823,658 of NZ_CP109422.1, forward strand.
GGTTCATCTCCTGGGCACAGGCGCGGGACGCGGGCCGGCCGGCGGTGGCGGTAGCCGTGGTGGTGGAGGACGCGGAGGCGGTGCGCGGTGAGATCAGCGGGGGCGGCGACGCGGCGCCGATCGCACGGGCGGTGATGGAGGCGGCGCTGCGGGACTGACCTCGGGACTCACCGCGGTCAGAGCCTTTGCAGGCCCGCCTGGACGTCGTCGAAGTTCATCACCGGCACGAAGGTCACCTTGGCGCCGAGGTCCTGGAAGAACGGCTCGGCGGCGCTCGGAATGTCGGAGGCGTCCTTGAGATCGAAGACGATGTAGGCCGTGCGCATGCCCTCCTGGCTGCCGAAGTACGCGGCCTCCGGCTTGATCCGGTCGAACACCGCCTTCATGGTGTTGGGCAGTGTGCGATCCGTGATCGCCTTGTTCGCCTTCTCGGTGTCCATCTGGACCGTCAGCAGCACCCTCATGACTTGTCCCGTCTCTCACCAGCGCCCGCCGGCACATCCGTGCCGCCCACCAAGCGTGGGTACGGTTCCGGAAGGCCGCAACCGGGGAAGGGCGTCGGAGTGACAGGCTGGTGGACGGTGGGCGAGGCGCTGGAGCGGATCGACCGGCGCGACCCGGAGCTGTGCGCGTTCATCGAGGTGTGGCACGCGCGGGCGCTCGAGCGGGCGCACGCGGTCGACCGTCAACTGCCGCTAGCGGGGCTGCCGTTCGCGGTGAAGGGCCCGACGGGCATCCGCTCGTACGCGGCGCGGCGGCTGATCGCGGCCGGGGCGGTGCCGGTCGGTTCGACGGCGGTGCCGGGGCCGGAGACGTACTGGCAGACCTGGGGCCGGGGCGCCCACGGCCGTACGGTCAATCCCTACCGTGCCGACCGCACGCCCGGCGGTTCGTCGGCGGGCTCGGCGGTGGCGGTCGCCGCCGGCCTGGTGCCGCTGGCGACGGGAAGCGACGGGGCGGGGTCGGTGCGGATTCCGGCGGCGTGGTGCGGGGTGTTCGGCCTGAAGACGACGAGGGGGCTGCTGCCGTCGCCGGACCGCACGGGGCTGGCGACGGCGGGGGTGCTGACGCGGCGGGTGGCGGACGCGCGGGCATATCTGCGGTGCGTGCTGGACGGTTACGAGGAGGGCCCCCGCGTGCGGGCACCGGTGCCGGCGACGTACTCGCCGGATCTCGGCTTCGCGCGGACGGATCCGGCGGTGGAGGCGGTGGTACGGGGGGCGGTGGACCGGTTGGTGGCGGCGGGGGTCGTACGGCCGGCCGCAGGCGCCGGTTCCCCGCTCTCACTGCTCGACCCGCGCGAGGCGTGGCTGGCGGCACGGGGCGGCGCGGGCCTGGACGTAGGGGCCGTACGGGAGGAGAACGACCGGCGACTCGACGCGTACTTCGCGCGTACGCCGCTGCTGCTCACCCCCGTGACGCCGAACCGCCCGCACGGCCACGAGGGTCCGGGCGTCGACGTCTACTCGACGGCGCTGACCTGGGCGTTCAACCTGAGCGGCCATCCAGCGGCGAGCCTGCCCGCCGGTTTCACACCGGACGGCTGCCCGGTGGGACTCCAACTGGTGGCGGCGCGCGGTGCGGACGTCTCGCTGCTCGACATCGCGAGTGCGGCCGAGGAGGCCCTGCCTGTCATGCGCCCCTGAAGACCTTCGGGCCCCTGCCCCTCATCCATTATGTACCGCCGGGGGCCCCGATTCCTTCCTCCTGCCGGATGATCTTGAAGCTCCGCAGCGCCCCTACCGTTGAGCCATGCCACTTCACATTCATGACCACGGCGGCGACGGGCCGCCCTTGCTTCTTCTGCACGGCGCGGGGCGTTCGCTCGCCGACTGGGACGCCGTGGCCCCGCTCCTCACCCCGTACCACCGCGTGCTCGCGGCCGACCTCCCGGCGCACGGCCGCTCCAGCGATCCGAGCGGCGACGAACCCTGGTCGTTCGATGCCACGACCGCCGCCGTCGAGGCCGCGCTGCGCGCGCACGACGCCCCGGACGCGATCCTGGTCGGTCACTCGCTGGGCGGGATGATCGCCGTGCGGTACGCGGCCGAGCACCCCGGAGCAACGCCGGGCGTGGTGAACCTCGACGGCCTGTGGTGGGGCTCGCCGCAGGAGTACGCGGGTGAGGAGCGCGAGAGCGTCGTACGCCTGGGCGAGATGACGCGGGCGACGGCCGGCCAGGTGGCGCCACCCGAGTTCATCGAGCAACAGGCGGCGTACGCGGGCCAGTTCGGCATCCCGTACGCACGCGCGGAGGCGGCGGCGCGGGCCGCCGTACACCAACTCCCCTACGGCCGCTGGCAGACGCTCCCGGAACGCGAGCGTTCGCTGGAGATGCTGGACGCGTTGGACGCGTTGGAGCTGTTCGCGGAGATGCGCCGACTGGCGTGCCCGCTGCTGGTGGTCAGGGCGCGCAGGCCGCAGCCGCCGATGCCGGGGATGGAGTGGTTCGACAAGCTGATCGAGACTCACGCGCGGCGGATGGACGAGGAGTTGGCCGCGCTGGTGAACGAGCGCCCGACCGCCGCCACCCGGGACATGGACGCGACGCACGCGATGCTGCTGGAGGAGCCGGAGTCGGTGGCGGAGTGCGTGCTGGAATTCGGCCGGTTGTGCGGAGGGATTGACGAGAGCTACTGACAGGAAGTCTTATAGCTGGGACGAGAACCGTACCCCCGGTAACCCAGTCATGAGGTGCCTCAGCCATGACAGCAACGACGGCAACGACGGCAACGCACACGCGCGACGACGACAGCGGCCGCGGGATCCAGCTCCTGCGCGACGCGTTGGGCCCGCTGCGGGACCGCGAACAGGTCGCACAACGCCTGCTCGAAGCCTCGGCGAAGCACTCCTTCGACCCGGACAGGGACCTCGACTGGGAGGCCCCGGCGGAGGACGGCAAGTGGTATTGGCCGCCGGAGCTCGTCTCCCTCTACGACACCCCGCTGTGGCACAAGATGTCCGAGGACCGGCGGATGGACCTGGCACGCCACGAGGCCGCGTCGCTCGCCTCGCTCGGCATCTGGTTCGAGATCATCCTGATGCAACTCCTGGTCAGGCACATCTACGACAAGTCGGTGACCAGCAACCACGTCCGCTACGCGCTGACCGAGATCGCGGACGAGTGCCGGCACTCGATGATGTTCGCCCGGATGATCGAGAAGGGCGGCGCCCCCGCGTACCCCGTCCCTCGCGTCTACCACAACGTCGCACGCCTGCTGAAGACGGTCTCCACAACCCCGGGCTCGTTCGCCGCGACGCTCCTGGGCGAGGAGATCCTGGACTGGATGCAGCGCCTGACGTTCCCGGACGAGCGCGTCCAGACACTGGTCCGCGGCGTGACACGCATCCACGTGGTGGAGGAGGCCCGCCATGTCCGCTACGCCCGCGAGGAACTGCGCCGCCAGATGGTCACGTCCCCGCGCTGGGAACGGGAGTTGACCCGCCTCACGGCGGGCGAGGCGGCACGCGTCTTCTCGGTCTGCTTCATCAACCCCCAGGTCTACGACAACGTGGGCCTGAACCGCCACGAGGCCCTGGCCCAGGTCCGCACGAGCCCCCACCGCCGAGAGGTGATGCAGTCGGGCGCGAAACGCCTGACGGACTTCCTGGACGACATCGGGGTGCTACGGGGGACGGGGCGCCGGTTGTGGAAGGCGTCGGGGTTGCTGGCGTGAGGCGGGGGCCGGGCGGCGGGGACGGGCCGGTCCTGCGGATGCTGCCACACCGCCCGCCGCCGCGAGGCGCGGAGCCACGACACGGGTGCCGAGTTCGGGGGCGACCTGTCGTCGGCGTGGCGACGCCGGCCCGAACACCCACCAACCGGGCGGGAATTGACACCGCCGCGAGGTGGCGACGGGGTCGCCGACCGGCCGGGCGATGATGGGGCGGTGCCCTGAACTGGCCGGGGAGCTGCCAGACTGATGCGGTGTCGGCTGGCGGCTATCCCAAGAGAGGGCAAAGCCCTCCGAAAACTGCAGGTCCCGAAGGGTTGTTCCCGCGCAGGCGGGGGTGTTCCGTCCTCGCCCTGGTCGACGCCGAGGGTCCGGCGGTTCTCCCCGCGCAGAGGGGGGTGTTCCGGAGCCAGGGCACCGTTTGGCGGCCCTTTCAGGCTGTGAGGTGTTGAATCCGGGTGTTGCTGGCAGCCGCGCCTTTCTCGCCGACGGTGGCTGTCCACCGTCGGCAGGTGGCGGAGGTGAATGCCGCGACAGCTTTCGGGTCCGCGCGGCGCCAACTGGGGATCGTGTTCAGCCACGCCAGCGCCGCGGCCGGAGACTGGCCGTACTCCATGAGGCGGACCGCGGTGTATGCCGCGTCGACCCAGGCCGGGCCGACTGCGGGCATGGCCCAGTCGACTACGTAGGCGTTACCGCCACTGATCATGATGTTGTGCGGGTTGGTATCCGTGTGCAGGAGGTGTCCACCGGCCAGTGCCCGCTCCTCTCCCGGCAGCAGATGCCCGCTGAACCGGTCGGCGAGGGGCGGGATCGTGAGGTCGGGCAGGCGGAGTTGGTGCATGCGTTGGAGGGTGAGCGCCACGGCTTCCAAGTCTGCGGAGCCCGGTCCGAGGTCTGCGTTCCTGCCCTCGAGGTAGTCGAACGCCGCGCAGTACCAGCCGTCCGAGCGGAAGGTGTGGCGGATGGTGGGGCTGACGCCCCTGACTGTGGGGTTGAGCTGTTCCTCCCAGCGGAGCGCGGCGACGCCTTCGGCGTCGTCCTCGCGGACGCCCTTGAAAAAAAGCGGCCCGCGCTGTGTGGTCAGTGCCAACGCGACCGTGCAGTTGAGCCCTTGAGGCACCAGCTCCGCCGCGACCACGGCGCCCGTCCGTACTTCCACAGATACCCGGAGGCCGGCGGGTAGCTGTTCCCACTCCACACGCTCGATCATGTGTCCCCTCCCTAACCCAAGGAAGAGATGCCGGGGATACCGACGCCCCTCCCACTCGGCTACTGCTGCGTTTCGCCGCACTTACGGCAGCGGGACTTGCCGCTCCACTCGGTCCATTCGTGGTCGCATGCGCTCAGTGTGTGCCCCATCAGGTGTCCCTTCCGTAGGCGTACTTGCTTTCGGTCACCGCTCTGGCCGGGGTACGTCCGGCCAGGCGGGGGTCTTGGTACTCCTCTCGGCTCGGATACGCGCACGAGCCGAGAGGAGCGCCCCGGTCGGCGAACGGAGGTGGACACTGGACGGGGCGGTTCAGCCCCTCGCTCGTGGCGCGCCGCCGCAACCACGGGCGAGGGGGTCTCAGAACGTCAGGTCGTACAGCGCGCACGCGCCAAGAAGGAGCCCGATCACGGCGAGGAATCCGAAGCAGGACGGTGTGGCCAACGTGCACAGGCAGCCGCGCTGTTCGGTCACCGCTTCTCCCCAGACACCTGTGGCCAGGAGACGCCGCCGTCGCGGTAGGTGTTGGTGTGGTCGCCGTCATGGTCGGGGCCGATCCGCACACATCGGATTTGCGTCCTCGGCTTCAGCGCCCAGCACAACGGCTTGAGGCCGAGCGTTGTCCCGGATCCCAGCATCGTCATCGTCGTGCTTCCCTCTCGGCGCGCACCAGCTCGGCGGCGGTCGGGCAGTATCCGCCGTCCGTGCGGGCACGGCACGGGGGGCAGTTGTCCGTGTGGTCCATGAGCGCGTGCAGGGCCGCCTCGTCCGGTGTCGGGGTGATGGGGTCGCCCCGGTACAGGGCGACTGGCGCCGGCGGGGTGCGGGGGCCGCTGACCGCTTGGATCTCGGTGTCGAGTGCGTCGTACAGCGCGCCGGCGGGCGTGAGGTAGCGGGTGGGCGTGGGCGGTACCGCCCATTGCAGGCGGTGGCCCTTGGTGCGGGTGATGGGCGGGACGGCGACGTACGCGTTCTCTCCGAGGATCGAGACGTACATCGGAGACAGTCTCCACTCGTCCGCCGTTCCGGGCCGCACCAGCCAGTACCGGCACTGGCTGGACAGGTCCTCGATGACGGCACCACTGGTGCCGCCGAGCCGGTCGAGCATCCCGCGTGCGTACCGGGCCGGGACACGCACCGCGTCCCACGACTTCCCGGCGGCCGTCAACTGGACACCGCTCCGTGCCGGGGGAAGCCACGGGGCAACGGGCCGTGTCACGGCGACACCGCCAGACGCTCCCAATGCGCGCACAACACCACAACGGAGCGGGCCAGGAGTATGGCGTGCCGCATCGGGCCAAGCGCGCTCGGACCGCCCGACAACCGGCGGTGGGCCTCACCGATCCCAGCCGCTGCGAGCGGGTCGCCGCTGCCGCCCTGCTGCTCAAGCTCGGGGATCAGCAGGTTCAGGTGCCCGCGCAACTGGAGGATGAGCGTGTCGACCTCGCTCTCGCCGGGCAGGTCGGCCGCCGGGCCGAGGAGTCGCTGCACGGCCTCGCGCATCGTGGCGATGTCCAGCGGGGGGAGCGCGAGCAGTTCGACGGCCTCGCCCGCGATGTCGTGAAGGGTGCCGGTCACTGGGGTTGCACCTCGTCCTGACTGCGGTCACTCACGGGCTTCTCCAGGGGGCTGCGGGGTGTGAGCCCGGCCAAGCCCGAGCGGGCATTCCACCCGTACGGTGGGGGCTCAGGAGGAAGTCCATCTCTGAACTGGCCTGTAGACCAGGCGAAGATGCCCTGCTAGCGAGAACGTGACCCCGGTGATTTTTACCTTCGGACTGCCGTAGTCGAGGCGCCGGGGGTACCTTGCGGATGTGGCGAAGAACGAAGCACTGGCCGCAGCCATGGCTGATCTGGGACTCTCTCAGACGGAGTTAGCCCGCAGACTCAATGCCGAGAACGAAGCGCTGACGGGCCGCGAAGGGCGCCTCACGGACCGGGATGTGCGGCGGTACCTCGACGGCGGCACCCAGTGGCCTCATGCGAGGCAACGTCTCTGCCTTGAGAAAGTACTGGGGCGATCGGCCACCGAGTTGGGGTTCGGCCGGGGCGAGACCGGTCAAGCGCGGCGCCGGTCCAACACTACCGCCAGCGGTCCTTCACCAGCCAGCGCGCCGCCACTCACCCGACTCGGTATGAGTGACGTATACCGTTTCCACAATGAGTATGTGCGGATCCTCCAGGATGACTGGAAAGTCGGGGGCGCGAGGCAGGTGGAGAACGATGCTGTCGAGCTTTCCATGCGCATCCAGTCCACCCTTTCCTCGGGAACGGCCTCGACCCGAGTGCGAAAGGCGCTTTACTCCCTTGCTTCCGACGTAATCAGCGCTGCCGCTTTCGCCGCTATTGACGCCAAGGTTCGCACCCGCGCCCGGAGACACCTGGACAGAGCGGTCACATTGGCCGGCTTATCCGGGGACTCCGAGACGCAATACCACGTCTGGAACCACTTGGCGATGGCGGCCGGACAACGAGAAGACCATGTTGAAGGTTTGGCTGCTGCCGAGAACATGAAAGGGCATTGGATCGCCCGTCGTGATCCTTTGTACGCTTCTCTTGCCTATATGCGCAATGCAAAGGAGTTGGCCCGGAGTTTTCGGCGTAGTGAAGCCCTCCGAGCCCTCGCCGCCGCCGAGAGATCCTTTTGCAGAGCTGGCGATGAAAAGCGGTCGGCCTGGATCGATTTCTACGATCAGAGCGAGCTGGACGGACTCTCGGCCAGCATCTGGTTCTGTGTGGGTGATTTCGGGAAGGCCGAGTACTTCTTTCATCGAACGCTCTCAGGGATTCGTCCCGAACTCGTTCGCAACGTGTCCCTGTACACGGCGCACCTCGCGCTGGCCCAAGCACGTCAGGGGGAGTTGGAGTTGGCGTGTGCCACAAGCCAGGACGCGCTCGGCCTACTCGACGGGTCGGGATCGAAGCGCACCATCGACACCCTCGGCAGGGTGCGGACTGTGGTTGCCTCGGCGGGGTCCAGGGCGCCTGACGTTACTTCATGGCTCGAAAGGTCGCAGCAATGGAAGTGAAGTTCTACGAACAGCAGGATGCAAAGGGTATCCGGACGATGCTTCTGGACATCCACGATGCGGCCTACGAGGGGTCGACAGGTTCCTTTGATTCCAGAGAGCGTTTCGCTGAATTCGTTGATGGCTGGAGCAGCCGGGACGGCTGGGTCTGCCTCATCGGCTTTGACGAGGGTGAACCAGTGGGCTACCTATACGGAGCCCCTTTCAGCCCCGGTGGCTGGTGGAGGGGCTCGGACCGACCTGAGTTCCTGGGCGCAGAGGATCGAGCCTTCGCACTGTCTGAACTGATGGTGCTACCCCGATGGCGAAAGACGGGCGCCTCTTTGAAACTCCACGAGGCCCTGTTGGCAAGCAGGACAGAAGAGGCGGTGACGTTGTTTGTCGACCTTTCACATCCCAAAGTGGTGGCACTCTATGAATCATGGGGATACGAGAAAGTTGACGAGTCCAAGCCCTACGAAGATTCCCCCGTATTCGCCGTAATGTTGAGGCTCCTCAAACCCGAGCGAAGTAATCGGGCATAACGGGTCCACCGGGATGCGCGGGTCGACGGGCTTCCGCCGGATGGCTTCCTTGAGTGCCCACACGCTGTCCGGGCTCCATCCGTGGTGGCGGCAGCGCGCGGCCTGGACGCGGACGGCGACGTCGTACTGCTTCGCGGGCCAGTCCCGCCGGCAGCACCGGAGTTCTCGCACCCCAGCCCGTACGACGGGGAGTTGCCATCCAGTGGTTCGGCCGCCTCCGGTGCCGGGTGTACGGAGCGCTCGTTGAGGACCGCGCCGTAGGCGTTCCTTGCGACTGTTCCGGCGCGGTTCGTGCGCCCGTTCCCGACGAGGTACAGGTGCCCGGAGCGGGCCAGGAAGTCATGACACAGCGGCCCCGGCAGAGCGGCGGTGTTCTCCCGCGCAGGCGGGGGTGTTCCGAGGAAGAGTCGAGCGCGTGCTCGCCGTCCCTGGGCGCGGCGGCGTGGTGTTCGTGGCTGCGGCCCTGCCGACTTTCGTGGGGCTTCGAGTCGGGCCCTTCCGAGACACCCGGGTGCCGGGGCTCAGCCTTCGTACGAGGGTGTGCGCCGGGTGGGCCGTGTCCGGCACACTGCCGAGCATGGCCAACGGTGCACGATTACGCGGGACATCCGCCACCGCTCTGATCGCGTCGATCATCTTGGGTCTCCTCGTGGGCAGTTACCTGATCCACTCCTGGCGGGCCACCGCGTCCATCACCGATCCCGCCGACACCTTCGTCGGTTCACTCGGGCTGCTGTTCCCAGGGCTCTACGCGTTGTGGCGGCGGTCCAGGCCGCAGCCGCCGCAGACTCCTCCCACGCGTGAGCAGTGGCTGGCCTCCCTCGGGAGGGCCGAGCTTGATCGCCTTCAAGGGGATCTGCGGGATCGCGGCGTCGAGGTGGCCTGTATCGCCGTTCCGTGGGAGCCGGCGCCCGAGTTCGCCGACAACGGTGTGACGGCCGACTACGGCCCGCCGGGGTCGCGCCGCGTCGATCGCATTCGGCAACAACTCTGGCAGGGGCCCCGGCCCGCCCGGACGGTGGTCGTCGGACCGGCCGGCTCCGGTAAGAGCATCGCGCTTCATCTGCTGGCCGAGCAGCTCCTGGCGTCGGCCACCGGCGGGCCGGACATCGACGGACCTGTGCCCGTGGTGTTGTCCCTGGCCGGGTGGGACGCGCGCCGGCCGCTTTATCCGTGGCTGATCGGGCAGATCGCCGACCGGTACCCGGCCGTCGTCGGCCCGGAGAGTGGAGTCGAGTCGCAGGACCTCACCCGCGCCTTGCTGCGGGACGGCGCCGTCGTGCCGTTCCTGGACGGCTTCGACGAGGTGGCCGGGTCTGAGCGGGCCGCGTTGCTGCGGGCGCTCAACCAGGCGCTGGGCGCGGGGCTGTCGATCGCGCTCGCCTCCAGGGAGGAACAGTTCCGTGACGCGGTGGCCACGGTCGGGGCCCTGCGGGGATCCGTGGCGGTTCGCCTGGGACCACTGGAGCCGCGGCACCTCGCCGACTTCCTGGCCGACTCGAGCCCACCCAACCGGCCCGCCTGGCTCCCCCTGCTGGAGGCGATGCGCGCCGGGAGCGCGCCCGCGGCCAAGGAAGTCTTCGCCACGCCCCTCATGCAGTGGCTCGGTCTTCAGGTCTACGGCAGTGGCACCGCCGTCCCGGCGGAGCTGGCGGACCCGGCGCGATTCCCCACCGCGCAGGACATCGAGCGGCATCTGCTGGCCTCGCTGATCCCCGCTGTCTTCGACCCGCTGAACAGCGGCCCGGGTGCGGGGCAGCGCTGGACGACCCGCCGCGCACTGCGGCTGCTGCGCTTCCTGGCTGAGCACCCGGGTGACGGCGGTATCCGGTGGTGGACGCTGTACCGCCGCGCGCAGTGGCAACTCGCCCTGGTCTACGGTCTGTTGCTGACCGCGCTGGTGGCGGGTCTCGCCCTCTTCTCGCGGGCGGCGGGGACGGCGGTCCTGGCGGGCGCGCTGTGGGGGACGGCGTGCGGCGCCGCGTTCGCGGTGGCTTACGTGGTCATCCGGGGTGAGGAGTACCGGGACCGCTCCGCCGTACCGGGCGGATTCCGCTCGGATGTCAACGGCAGGATTGTTATGTCCAGGGTCGTTCGGCTGCTGCCCGTCCTGGCCGCTGCGGGGGTGGCCGCTCAGCTCCTGACGGGCCTGCTGTTCGCTCCGCTGCGCTGGGCCGACCTGTGGGCGCTGCTCGGCCAGGGGACGGCGCTGTCGGTCGTCGCCGGGCTCTGCGGCGGATTCGCCGCGGGGACCGTACTCGACCGCGTACACACTCTGGACGCGAACGTCGCCCCGGCGAACGCCACCCGGCCCCTTGAACTGCTGCGCCGGGACAGCAAGGCCACGGCCGTGGTCGCCTTCTGCCTCGCCTTCGCGACGGCGCTGGTGACCTGGATCGCCTGGTCACTGAATCTGGACCGGACACCCCCGGGCGCGTTCCTGGTCGCGGCCACCACGGCCGGCGCCGTGGTCGGGCCCGGCCTGTTCACGGCGTGGCCGGCGTTCCGGGCCGCCCACGCCTGGTTCCTGGTCCGCGACCAACTGCCGCTCCGGTTCGGCGACTTCATGACCACGGCTCAGACCGCGGGTGTGCTCCGCGAGGAGGGGATCACGTACCACTTCCGGCACGCGGTGCTGCGCGCCGCCTTGCAGAGCGCGGGGAGCCGGGGGGCCGTCGCAGGGAGCTGACGGCGCCCCCGCCGTTCGCTCAGTTCTTCGCCCGGCGGCGCAGGACCAGCGTCGTGCCCGCCGCCGCCAGCGTCACCAGGGCCGCGCCCGTCGCGATCTTCGGGGTGTCCATCTCCGTGATGCTGCCGCCAAGTCCGCCCAGGGTGCCCCTGGTCGGGGTTGTCGTGCCGACCGTGAAGGTGAAGGTGGAGGGGCCGCCGCCAGGGCAGGCGATCGTGATCGTGTGGGAGCCCGCGCGGGCGTCACTGCGGATGGTGGCCGTGCCGCGGTAGGTGCCCTCCGTCGAGCCCGAGGCCAGCGTGACCGAGCCCGTGAAGGCCGCCGACGAGGCCGTCACCGAGTTGGCCTCGCAGCCGCCGTTGAGGGAGATCGCGACCGAGGAGCCGCGGGTCGCCGGGCTCGGGCTGACCGTGAGGGTCGGCTGGCCGCCGGCCTGGGCCGTCGTCGCACCCGCGCCCAGAACCAGGCAGGACAGGGCGGTGGTGGCGAGGATGCGAGCAACACGCATGGTGGGGATCTCCGCTTCCTTGGCACGGTGCGGGCGTGTGTCACCCGCTCGGAAAACCGGGCCGTCGCCCTCATGAAAGGCAGCCACACCGTCAAGCGGCGCGCCGACGCGAGGCGCCGGATTCCGTCGAACGGCGCAGCGCGGAGCGCTAAGTCGCTGGTCGCGGCGGTGGGGCGGGGGCCGGACGGCGGGGACGGCGTCGTACGCCGCGAGGGTGACCGGCGTCCGCCCCGGCCGGGCGCTGCGCGACACTGGCGGCGTGAGAAGCGAAGAGACCGTCTTTGTCGGTGGGCCGCTCGACGGTCGCGTACTGCCTGTGCTGACCGGGCCGACCGGGCAGCCGCCGAAGTGGTACGAGGTGCCCGTCCCGGACGCGGGCGGCGGGGCGCCCACCGTGTTCGCGTACCGGCGTGTGCCCGCCGGGTACACCAAGCGGCTCGGGCTGCAACGCGGCTGGAAGTACGAGTACGTCCCCGGCGGGCGCGAGCGGCGCACGCTCAAGTGGCCCTGGTCCAAGCCCGATCGCGGCTGAGACGTCGGAGGGAGCGCGCGGCCCGATCGCGAAATCCGGGCCACCACACGGTCACATATGGTGCGGCAGACGCGATTTGCAGGGCCTAGGATCGACCGGGCCGGAGACGACTTCCCGGCAGAGCCACCAGGGGGCATTCGCGTCATGGAACCGCTACAGCACGACGACCCACGCCTTGTCGGCCCTTACACCGTGCTGGCGCGGTACCGGGAGTCGGCGAGTGCCGTGCGGTATCTGGCGTACGGCGCGAACGGCGCCACCGCCGTCGTCGTCGTCGCCCGCCCGGCGCTCGCCGCGCTGCCCGCCTTCCAGCGGCGCTTCCAGGCCGAGGCACGGACCGCCGAACGGCTGGCCGGCGGGTGGGTGCAGCCGCTGCTCGACTTCCGTACGGACGCGGCCGAGACGGACATCCTGTGGACCGCGAGCGAGTACGTCCCCGCGCTCACCCTCGGCGAGGCCATCGCCGTCGCCGGTCCGCTGCCCGAGCGTGCCGTACGGACGCTGGGCGCCACGCTCGCACAGACGCTGTCGCGGGTGCACGAGACCGGAGCCGTACTGCACGGGCTCACCGCCGACACCGTGACGCTCGCCGCCGACGGGCCGCGTCTGACCGCCTTCGGCGCGCTGGGCGCGGCGGCGTCGGCGGAGGCCGCGGAGGGCGGGCGGCTGTCCGTACGGCTGGGGTATCTGACCCCGGAGCAGTTGGACGGCGAGGTGCCGGGGCCGCCGTCCGACATCTTCGTGCTGGGGCTGCTGCTCGCGTACGCGGCCACCGGCACGACGCCCCTCGCCGAAGGGCCGCCCGACGCGGCGGCCGAACGTATCGCGCACGGGGCGGCCGAACTCGACGGTGTGCCGGAGGAGTTGCGGCCGATTGTCGCGCGCTGTCTGGCGAAGGAGCCGGGGGCGCGGCCGACGGCCACCGACGTCGCCGCGCAACTGGCGCCGGCGCTGGACGGTGGGGCAGCGGTGACCGCCGTGCCGGGCGGTTGGCTGCCCGACGCGCTGTCCGCCTCAATCGCCGAACAGGCCGCCCGAGTTGACGCCCTGCACGCTCCTCTGGACGGTCCGGAGGGTGGGGTGACGGACGCCGTTCCCGGCGCGGCCGAGCCCGACACCCGCACCACCCGTATCGGCCGTCCCCGGACCGCGTCCGGCAGCGAGAGCGGTGTCGTCGACCGGCCGACCGCCGCACTCTCGGTGCCCCGTGCCCGGCCCGAGCCGACCGCGCTCCCCCTGCCGCCGGCCGCCGCCCCCGTACCGCAGCAGTCCCAGCAGCCCCAGCCCTTTCCGCAGGGGCCGCCAGAACCGCCCGCCCTGCCGCCGGGGCCGACGCCCGCCCCGGTCCCGGCCGCCCCCACCGGTGCGGGGCCCCTCGGGCGGCGCGCGCTCATCACCGGCATCGTCGCCGGTGCCGCCGGGCTCGTCATCGGCGGCGGCGGCGTGCTCGCGCTCGCCGACGACGAGCCTGCCGACGACACCGACAGCAAGCCCGGCAACGACACCCCCAAGGGCCTGACCGGGCTGCCGCCCGAGGCCCTGTGGGCGTACGAGCAGAAGGTGGCGGCCGACGAAATCCTGAGCGCCGCCGTCATCGGTGGCCGGACCCTCGTCCTGACGACGCAGTCGGGCGCCACCGGCGTGGACGCGCGCACCGGAAAGCGGCTCTGGCGCAGCGCCGATGCCGCCGCCCTCCACCCCGCACAGCCCGCCTCCGGCTCCCTCGCCTTCGTCGCGGGGACGGCCGGCCTGCTCTGGATCTCGGCCGCCTCCGGCGCGGTCGAGCACCGGATCGACTACGCGGACGGCATCGCCGACGCGCCCGGTCTGACGGTCGCCGGCGTCGCCGGGGCCAGTGACGGCCAGGTCTGGTTCACCGGCTCGCACAAGACCGGTACGGGGAAGACGGCCACGGTCCGCACCCATTTCTTCGCCTTCGATCTGACGACCCGTAAGGAGCTGTGGCGCTCCGCGATCTCCAACGGCCGCGCGCCGTTGACTCCCGCGTACCAGTTGATCGCCGTACGTGAGGCGGACATTGTGGTGCGCCAGGACGCCAAGTCGCTGCTGCCCGCGCAGGTCAGGGCGGGCAAGGGCAAGTCGGTCTACCACTGCTTCAGCCGCGCCGACGGCAAGCTGAGCTGGTCGAAGTCGTTCGGCGCGGTGCCGCCCACGGGCGGTTCGGTGGGCGACGCGAAGGGCCGGCTGTTCGGAGCGGCGGCCGACCAGTTGTACGCGTACGACACCGCCGACGCCAAGCAGTTGTGGCGCAGGCCGGGCGCGCCCAGGGTGTCGGGACAGAACTCGTTCGCCTTCGGCACCGGAACGCTCCACGGCTCCACGCTCTACATCGCCAACCGCTACCAGGAGGTGTACGCGATCGACCCGGAGTCCGGTGCGGAGCGCTGGCAGGGCACGACCGAGGGTCCGGCCTGGACCGGTGTCCCCCGCATCACGCTCAGCGAGAGCGGCCGGACGGTGCTGTCGGCCGACGGGCTCCAGGTGACGGCGTTCGGGGCGAAGGACGGCACGCGGCTCTGGAAGTTCCAGAACGCCGGCGGGCCCGCCCCGTCCCCCGATGCCGACGCAGACGGCGACGGCGACGGCGCGGCCGTGGTGGCGCCCGCGTACCAGCCGCTGATGGCCGGGAAGACGGCGGTGATCCGGCGCGGCGGCACCTTCTACGCGCTGCCGGTCGACTGACCCGTACGTGAGAGCCGTGAGCCGCAAGCCGCCACGCCGGGGGCCGTCACTTCGGCCCGCCGGGGGTGACGGCATGCCGCCGTATCGCCCAATTGTGCGGTAAGCACACGAGAGCTGGGCAATTGACGCCGCATCATCACCCTGGGGTCGGACAGGCCGTCCCGCAACCGGAGGTGATGGCATGTCAGGTTCAGGGTCAGGCAGGGTCCTGCGGTCCGTCTGTACGGCGGCACTCGCCGTCCTGGCGGCGGTACCGTGCGCCGCGCCGGCCGCCGCCGAGCCCGGTCCCGGTCCTGGGCCCGTCAGCGACGGCGCACCGCGCAGCGTCTCCGAACTGCTCACCGAGATGCGGAAGCTGTACCAGCAGGCCGAGGAGGCCACCGAGGCGTACAACGCCACCGAGGTGAAGCTGACCGCGCAGCAGGCCAGGGCCAAGACGGTCGGCGCGGGTCTCACCGACGCCCGCGCGGCACTGGTCCGCAGCCGCGCCCAGGCGGGGCAACTGGCCCGGCAGCAGTACCAGGGCACCTCGGAACTCTCCTCCTACGTGCAGTTGTTGCTCTCAGACGATCCCCAACACGCCCTGAACCAGAAGCATCTGATGGACCGTGCGCAGAGCGACCGGTTGTCGACCGTCGCGCGGCTGACGAACGGCGAGCGGCGCGCGGACACCCTCGCCGCGCAGTCCCGGAAGGCACTCGACCAGCAGAAGGCGCTCGCCGCGAAGCAGAAGAAGCAGCGTGACACGGTCCGCACGAAGCTGGCGGACGTCGAGAAGATGCTCGCGTCGCTCACCTCCGCGCAGATCGACGCGATCGCCGAGCGCGAGGCCGCCGACACGGACAAGGCGCAGGAGAAGCTGATCACCTCCGGCGCGCTCGGCCAGGCGGCCGACGCGGAGGCGGAGGCGGACGCCGGCGCGAGCCTCGGCCGGGGCGGCGGGAGCGCCGAACGGAGCCTCCGGGCGCCTTCCGCCGAGGGCGACGAGGCGCTGACGTACGCCGTCGACCAGATCGGCAAGCCGTATCTGTGGGGCGCGGAGGGCCCGGAGTCGTACGACTGCTCGGGGCTGACCTCGCGGGCCTGGACGCGCGCCGGGGTGAGCGTGCCCCGGACGAGCCAGGAGCAGTGGGCCGGGCTGCCGAGGGTGGAGCTGAGCGAGCTGCGCCCCGGCGATCTGGTGGTGTACTTCCCGAAGGCCACGCATGTGGCGATGTACCTCGGCGACGGGAAGGTCGTCCACGCCCCGCGCCCGGGGGGACGGGTGAAGGTCTCCCCCATCGCGTCGAATCCGCTGCTCGGCGCCGTACGGCCGGACCCGGGCGCCGCACCGCTCGACGCGGCGTCGTACGTGCCGCCCAAGCTCCCGCCGGGCGCCACGGAGGGCGACGACACCGGCAACAACTCGCGGAGCGGGCGGTAGGGCCGCTGGTGCCGTGGCCGGGGAGTGTCGGCCGGCGGGGAGCGTCGGCCGGGTTGCGCGGCACTTGGGCCGCGCCTGTCCTCAATCGCCGGACGGGCCGCATGTGCGGCCCGTCCCGCGAGCGCCCTGATGGCCGCCGGGTGTGTCCTCCGCCACCGCCGTCAGATACGCCTTCGTCCTGTCCGGGTCGTAGAGGAAGTTCTCGAAGTCCGACGGGTCGTTGAAGCCGTTCGCGAACCGGTCGGCGACCGGCTGGAGTTGGTTCGCCGCCTCGAACATGTCCAGCACGTGCGCCGGCGGCGGCGCCAGCATCGCGTTCGTCCACTTCGTGGTGTGCCGCGCGCTCTCCCAGTGCCGGTCGAACGTCGCCCGCATCCACGCCTCGTCGAACTCCCGGTCGCCGTGCGACACGATCGACTCCAGATACGAAGCTGCGCACTTGGACGCCGAGTTGGAGCCCTGGCCGGTGACGGGGTCGTTCGCGACGACGACGTCGGCCACCCCGAGGACGAGCCCGCCGCCCGGCAGTCGTCCGACCGGGTGCCGGACCGTGGGTGTGTAACGGCCGGCCAACGTGGCGTTCGCGTCGGTCAGTTCGACCTTCGTCGCGCGGGAGTACTCCCAGGGCGTGTAGCGCTCCATCAGTTCCAGCGTCAGCGTCAGATGGTCCGCCGGGTCCTTTATGCCCTGGAAGACGTCGAGCGGCCCGCCCGGTACGCCTTCCCAGAAGAGGATGTCCGCGCGGCCGGTGACGGTCAGCGTCGGCATCACGAACAGCTCGCCGACACCGGGCACGAGATTGCAGCGGATGGCCTCGAGGTCCGGGTGTTCGGGGCGCGGGCCGAGCCCGTGGACGTACGCGACGGACAGCGCCCGCTGCGGGGTGCCGTACGGCGAACGGGCGGCGTCCCTGCCGAACATGGCGACCAGTTCGCCCTTGCCGGCCGAGACGAGGACGAGGTCGTACGCGCGCGAGAAGTAGTCGAGATCGGACACGGCCGCACCGTGGATGACGAGTTGGCCGCCGCGCTGCGCGAACGTCTCCATCCAGCCGGACATCTTGACCCGCTGGTCGACGGACTGCGCGATCCCGTCCAGCCTGCCCACCCAGTCGGCCACGCGGGCGGAGCCGGGCGCGGCGACCGAGACGCCCAGGCCCTCGACACGCGGGGCCTGGGACTCCCAGAAGCCGAGCTGGAGGTCACGTTCGTGCTGGAGGGCGGTGTGAAACATGACTTGCGTGGACATGACCCGGCCGGAGCGGATCTCGTCCGCGGTGCGGTTGGACATCAGAGTGATCTCGTACCCGTACGCCTGGAGTCCGAGGGCGAGCTGGAGGCCGGACTGGCCGGCGCCGACGACGAGTATCTTCCGCATGGCGGGGTCTCCGTTTGTTGCTGCCTGCTTGTTGTCGCTGCCCGCTGCGGGGCTATTCGTGTACGGCTTCGAGGGCGTGGCCCACCAGGGCCAGCAGCGATTCGACGACCGTGATCCGTTTACGCGCGTCCATGATCATTACGGGTACGTGCGCCGGAACCGTCAGCGCCTCCCGTACGTCCTGGACCTCGAACGACTCCGTACCCTCGAAGTGGTTGACGGCCACCACGTACGGCAGACCGCAGCTCTCGAAGTAGTCGAGCGCCGGGAAGCAGTCGGCGAGCCGGCGGGTGTCGGCCAGGACGACGGCGCCGATCGCGCCGCGCACCAGGTCGTCCCACATGAACCAGAAACGCTGCTGGCCCGGGGTGCCGAAGACGTACAGCACGAGATCGTCATCCAGCGTGAGCCGGCCGAAGTCCATCACGACGGTCGTGGTGGTCTTCTCGGGGGTGGCTGCGAGATCGTCGGTCCCCTCGCTGGCCCGCGTCATCACGGCCTCGGTGCGCAGCGGTCTGACCTCGGAGACCGATCCGACGAAGGTCGTCTTGCCGACGCCGAAGCCGCCCGCGACCACGATCTTGGTCGCTATGGGCGCTCGGAAGCTGTCCAACTGCCAGTCGCGCAACGCCTCTTCGGACGCGTCGGACGTGACGGGTCTAACGGACGTGACGGGCCTGACGGGCGTGACGGGCGCGTCGGACCGGCCGGACGCCTTGGACACGTCCGGCACGCCGGACGTGTCAGAGCCGGTGAAGTCCACCCAGCACCCTTTCCAGCAGCGCCCGGTCCGGATGGTCACTGCCGTGGCCGGTCCCGTGCACACGGATCTTTCCCTGGTCGGCCAGATCGCTGAGCAGCACCCGGACGACCCCCAGCGGAATCTTGAGCAGTGCCGAGATCTCGGCGACGGTCCGCATCCGTCCGCACAGCTCGACGATGGCGCGCATCTCCGGCATGACGCGCGACACGACGCCGTCGCCCGCACCCCTGCCGCTCGTCAACTCCTTGCGCTCCGGCGGCGCTTCGAGCGCGGCGACGAACGTCTCGACCAGCAGCACATGCCCGAAGCGCGTCCTGCCACCCGTCAGGGCGTACGGACGCACCCGCGCGATCCGGCGATCCGTGCCGCGCGTGGGAAGTCCGCGGGCGGATCGGGCCCCGGGGCCGGGTCGGGGTCCGGCTCCGGCTCCGGCTCCGGCCGCCGCGGATGTCATCGGGCGCTCTCCAACGACTTGCGCAGCTCGCCACGGAGTTCGGGGGTGAGTACGTGCCCGGCGCGGCCGACGAACATCGCCATGTGGTACGCCACGACGTGCATGTCGCAGTCGGCGCCGGCGTGCAGACCGAGCAGCGAACCGTCGCTGATCGACATGACGAAGACGCTGCCCTCCTCCATGGCCACCATGGTGTGTTTGACGCCCCCACCGTCCATCAACTCGGCCGCGCCGAGAGTGAGACTGCTGATGCCGGAGATGATGGTCGCGAGGTCGGCACTGGAGCCGCGCGGGCCCTCGGTCCCGCCCGCGCTGTCCGCCGCGTCGTGCTGTGCGGGATCCGAGGAGAGCAGAAGGAGCCCGTCGGACGACACCACCGCGACGGAGCGTGCTCCGCGCACCTCGTCCACGAGATTCGTCAACAGCCAGTGGAGATTGCGGGCTTCGCTACTCAGTCCGAATGTTCCGGTCGCCGTCAACTGCGTGCCTCCTCGACAGTTTCCCCCGTCTCGTCCGTACGTGCGCCGGTCCCCTCCGCCGCTTCCATCTGCCGTGGTACTGACTGCCGTGGTACTGAACTGTTCTGATTCTGCACTTCGGTCTGCTCCAAGAGCTCGGCGTCGGCGTCGCGCTTGCCGGCCTTGGCTCCCCGGTGAAAGCCACCGAGCCTGCGGCGCAGCGCGTCCGCGTCGACGCTACCGGTCCGATCGGCCGTCGTGGAGGCGGGCTTGACTGCTTTCGGGACACGCTTGGGAAGTCCCTTGTCGGTGACGGCCGGTGTGACGGTGTCGTTGACGGGGGCGTTGACCGGCTCGGTTGACGTCTCGGTTGACGTGGCGGTTGACGTGGCGGTTGACGGCTCGGGGTGCCGATCTGTCTCGTACGTCCCGCCTGTCCCGTCCGCCCGATCGGTCTCGTCCGTCTCGGGGACTGAGACAGTCGGGGTGTCCGCGACCCGTTCGTGTCTGTCGGGCCCGATGGCGTACGGGTCGTCGGCGGGCGCGCCCTCCTGCACCGCCTCGTCCCGCGCCGCCCCGTCCCGCGCCACCAGCGGGTCCCGGCCCGAACGGCCCATCAGCACATTGGAGTTGGCCTCCGCCACCGACCCCGGCAGGGACAGCATCGGTGCCGCGCCCATCGCTGTCGCCCGGTGCGGGGCCGCGAAGGGCGGGATCGTCGGCAGCAGGGCCTTCGGCAGTACGACGACCGCCGCGATCCCGCCCTGCTGGTGCTCGCGCAGGGTGATCTCGACGCCGTGGCGCGCGGCCAGCAGCGCGGCGAGGCGCAGACCGAGCCCGTCGCCTTCGCCCTCGGTGACAGCGGGCTTGACCGACTGCGACCGCGGCTGCGCGTCCGCGAGCCGTTCGTTCAGTTCCGCGATCCGCGCCGCCGACATGCCGATGCCCCGGTCCTGCACGGAGAGCATCGCGTCGCCGTTCTCCAGCAGCCAGCCGGAGAGTTCGACGTGGGCGTCGGGCGGCGAGAACGACGTGGCGTTCTCCAGGAGTTCGGCGACGAGATGGCTGATGTCGTCCGCGGCGAAGCCCGCCAACTGGGCGTGCGGCGGCAGCGACTGGATGGTGACCCGCTCGTACTTCTCGATCTCGCTGACCGCCGCGCGCAGGACATCGACGAGCGGTACGGGGCCCGCGTAACTCCCGCCGTGCTCGTGCCCGGCGAACACCAGCAGGTTCTCGCTGTGCCGGCGCATGACCGTGGCCATGTGGTCGATCCGGAACAGGACGCCGAGCCGGTCCGGGTCCTGCTCGCGCTCCTCCAGGCTCTCGATGACGCCGAGTTGGCGCTCCAGGAGGCCGAGCGTGCGCAGTGAGAGACTGACGAAGGTGTGGTGGACGGTGTCCCGCAGCGCTTCCAGTTGTGCGGTGATCTCCGTCGTCCGCTGCTGGAGTTCGGCGCGCTGGTCGGCCATCGCCTGGCGGGCGCCGATCAGTCCGGTGCGGTCGCTGTTCAGCTTCTCGGCGCGGGCGGACACATCGAGGAACTTGGTGTGCAGGCTGTTCAGCGACCGTACGACCTGGCCGAACTCGTCGTTGCGGCCGGTGAAGCGGACCGGCTCCTCGGTCGCGGGCTCGGAGGCCAGCCGGGCCGCTCCGATACGGACGACGGCGAGCGGTCTGGTGAGCGTACGGGCGATGGCGGTGGAGACCCCGACCGATCCGATCAGCAGGCCGCCGAGGAGCGCGATGCCCAGCTCCAGCGAGGTGACCGCCTCGTCGCGGACCTGCTCCAGTCGCTTGAGCTGGCTGGAGCCGATGCCGGACTCGACGCCGCGCATCTGCTCGATACGGCTGGACAGCGACGCCTCGACTTTCTCCTGGTTGGAGTCGCGGTCGCTGTCGGAGAGTTCGGGGCTGTCGGTGAGGCGGGTCAGATACTTCTCGGCCGTGGTGACCTCGGGCCCGGTGACGGTCGTGGCGAGGGAGTCGCGCGCCTCGGCGCGCGCCGACTGGTCGAAGTCGGCGAGGGAGGCCAGTTCATGGACGCGTGCCTGCTGGGCGGCGGCGCTGAGCGCGTCGCGCGTGCGGTCGCTCTCGGCGGCGTCCCCGCCGGCCCCGCCGTCGTCGCTCTGGACGGGGAGGCCGGTGACCGGGTCGTACTGCGGCGCGGTGCTCTCTGGTTCCGGGACGGCGAGCGCGGCCAGCAGCAGGCCACGGGTGGCCGACGCCTGCTCGACGGCGCGGCCGAGGGCGGCGGGGGCGCGGGTGCCGTCGGCGGCCTCGGGGGGCGTGTTCTCGGCGACCTCGTCGCTGAGGGCGTGCAGTTTGGCGATGACGTCCGTGTACGCCTGGTACGCCTCAAGGGCGGTGCCTTTGCCGGTGAGGGCGGTGCGGCGGATGGACGGGACGGTGGACAGGTCCCTGCGCAGCCCGGTGGAGGCGGCCTCGTCGATCTCGTCGATCTGCCGGTCGACGCGGGTGGCGGGGTCACCGCCGGGCGCACCGTCCTCACCGTCCGCCCCGTCCTCGCCGTCGTCACCGCTGCTGGTCTCGTCGCTTTCCTCGCGGCCGCCGGCGATGTGGACGACGACTTCGTCGCGCTCGTCGGCGAGGGAGTGGGCGAGGACGGCCGTCTGCCGGTTCAGCTCGGCGAGGGTGACCAGGCGCTGGGCGTCGTTCAGTTCGGCCGAGGCGGCCAGGACGGCGGGGAGGCCGGCCGCCACGACGGTGACACCGACGACGGCGACCGCGGCGACGAGCCGGCTGCGTACGCGTACGGGCCGTCCGGCCGGAACCTCCGGCGCATCGGCGGAACCGGTCGTTCCGGCCTTACGGGGCTCTGCCGAGCCCTGGGACCCGCCGCGCGTGCCGCCCTTGCCCCGAGGCCGCTTCTTCTGCACCGGTGCTCGCATTCTCGACTCGTCCGCCCATGAAGCAGAGG
Source organism: Streptomyces sp. NBC_01506 (assembly GCF_045040295.1). NCBI lineage: Bacteria > Bacillati > Actinomycetota > Actinomycetes > Kitasatosporales > Streptomycetaceae > Streptomyces > Streptomyces sp. NBC_01506. Next base: position 2,845,942 of record NZ_CP109422.1, read on the forward strand.
TGACGTCCGGTCACACCCGGACAACCCCTCCACCCCTGGCACGGCTTCCGACCATTCCAGCGTTTTTCGGAGGGGGCGCGTTTCGGCCGCTCCGCCACCTGAACGAGTGAACATCAAGGAGGAGTTGGCGAACAACTCGCGCGGGCGCGCGTCATGGATGTGCACGGTGGGGCGGTTGGAACTTACGCGTGAGCTTTGGCAGGATGCCCGGCCGCATCGTCGCGGAACTGATCATTCCGCCTGATCCGGAAGCGGTTCGGAAGCGGTTCGGAAGCAGTACGGAGGTGGGCCGCCGGCAGCACGCCGGATCCGCGCCCGGCCCCGCCTCCGTACAGAGGAGTGCGGACGCGTACGGAGGCGTACGGAGGCGTACGGTCACGGGTGAAGGGCGTCCGGCGGAGCCCGGCGCCTCTCAGGCAGACTGGTGCCCATGCGCATCGACATCGCCACCGCCCCCGGCAGCCATCCCCGCCCGAACGAGGACTGGACAGCCGTGGCCACGCCCTCGGCGGGCAGCGGCGGCGTGCTGATCGCGCTGGACGGTGTGACGCCCCCGCCGGACGGCGACGGCTGCGTGCACGGCGTCCCGTGGTTCGCCGCCCGACTGGGCGGGGCCCTGACCGAACTGTCCGCCTCACGGCGGGAGATGGCCCTCGCCGACGCCCTCGCCGAGTCGATCCGGCGCACGGCCGACGCACACCGCGACACGTGTGACCTTTCTCACCCCCGAACACCCCAGGCGACCGTCGTCATGGTGCGCTGGGACGCGGACACGGTCGAACACCTTGTCCTGTCGGACTCCACCCTCCTCCTCGAGTCGCCGGACGGTGAAGTACGGGCCGTCGTGGACGACCGGCTGGACCGCGTCCCCCGCGAGGTCCGCCGCCGGGCCGCCGCGACGGACGCGCTGCGCAACGCGGAGGGCGGCTTCTTCACGGCGGCCGTCGACCCGGCCGTGGCGTCGAAGGCGGTGACAGGGCGGACGCCCGCCTCGCGGGTACGTACCGCCGTGGCGCTCACGGACGGCGCGGCGCGCTGGGTCGAGGTGTTCGGGGAGGGCGACTGGGCGGACTGCCTGGCGCTCGTCAGGAAGAGCGGGCCGCAGGAGCTGATCGACCGGGTGCGGGCGGCGGAGTCCGCCGACCCGGACGGGGTGGCCTTCCGGCGGGGCAAGCCGTACGACGACGCGACCGTCGTGTACGTGGAGCCGTAGAGGCCCGTCTCCCCGCCCCCGGCCCCCGCCGCCAAGGCCCGCGCACCCTCCCCCTCAGCTCTCCGCCCGTGCGTTCAAGTGGCGTAGCAGCCGCGCCAGTTCGGCGACCTCCGCCCGGTCCCAGTCGGCGAGCTTGCGCACGTACCGCTCGCGCCGCGCGTCGCGCACCCGGCGGAAGCGCGCGACGCCCTCGCCCGTGAGCCGGACCAGCGAGGCGCGCCCGTCCGCCGGATCGGGCTCGCGCGTGACGAGTCCGAGCCCTTCCAGCGCGCGCAGTTGACGGCTCATCGTCGCCTTGCCGACCCCGAAGTAGGCGGCGAGATCGGTGGCGCGCTGCTGACCGGTCTCCTCCAGCCGTACGAGAAGTCCATAGGCGGCGGGCTCCAGTTCGGGGTGGACCTCGCGGGCCATTTCACCGGAATTGGCTCTGGCGCGGCGCAGAAAGACGGCCAACTCACGCTCCAGTGCCAGGAATTCGTGGTCCACAGCACTTTTCCCCACTGGTTCGGGTTCGTTCTCCGTACCGTCTCCGTGCACGTCAGCACCCACAACACCCATCGCGCGCTTTCCCGCTCCTGAAAGTTTTCCGTCTCCGAGGCCCATTGCCCCAGCTCCGCCAGTATTTCGCAGGTTTATACCAACGGCGGCAGCCTGAGGCCCTTCCGTCACTCCGTTCCACTCACGTAGCGTCGCCCACAGCGCCATTGTTGACATGTTCACACCACTACATGTCGACATGTCATGAGCTACCCCCAAAGGTTCTCGGAGGCACGCACATGTCCGTGCACAGATCCGATACGTCAGGTCGCCGGCGCCTCACCCTCGCCGGTGCGCTCCTCGCGGCTCTCGCCCTTCTCCTCACCCTGCCGGGCGCGGCGAACGCCGACGGCACCCCCCGCTCCTCGGCGACACCCCAACGGGGCTCGGCCCACATGGGCATGGGCGTCGTCGAGCACGACGGCCGGACGGGCACCCCGCCCGCCGGAAACCGCGCCGTGCAGACCGAGGGCGTCGACGTCTCCAGCCATCAGGGGAACGTCAACTGGTCCGCGCTGTGGAGCAGCGGTGTGAAGTGGTCGTACGTGAAGGCCACGGAGGGCAACTACTACAAGAACCCGTACTTCGCGCAGCAGTACAACGGCTCGTACAACATCGGCATGATCCGCGGCGCGTACCACTTCGCCACCCCCAACGACTCCAGCGGCGCCAACCAGGCCAACTACTTCGTGGACGGTGGCGGCGGCTGGTCGCGCGACGGCAAGACCCTGCCGGGTGTGCTGGACATCGAGTGGAATCCGTACGGCGCCGCCTGCTACGGCAAGACGCAGGCGCAGATGGTCGCCTGGATCCGCGACTTCGTGAACACGTACAAGGCGCGCACCGGCCGTGACGCCGTGATCTACACCGCCACGAGCTGGTGGACCCAGTGCACGGGCAACTCCAGCGCCTTCGGCGCCACGAACCCGCTCTGGGTGGCCCGTTACAGCGCGACGGTGGGCGAACTCCCGGCGGGCTGGGGCTTCTACACGATGTGGCAGTACACCTCGACGGGGCCGATCGTGGGCGACCACAACAAGTTCAACGGCGCGCTCGACCGCGTCGTGGCTCTCGCGAACGGCTGACGGCCCACCCGGCGAGCGAGCGGGCGCGACGCCGGGCGACTGACGCCGGGGGTGTGGGCGCGACCGGAAACGGAGGGCCGGTCGAGCCCGCGCTCCCGGCACAGGAACGGGGCGGGCCCCGGCACCGAGTAAGTGCCGGGGCCCGCCCCTCGCGATTGCGGCGGTGGACGCGTGGGCCCTGTCCCGCGTGCGCGCCTTACGCGGCGACCGGGACATCCGCCGGCACGGCCGCCGGAGCCGTCGCGGACGACAGCGCCAGCTCCAGGACCTGGCGTACATCCGTCACCGGGTGGACCTGAAGCTTGTCCAGGATCTCGGCGGGGACGTCGTCCAGGTCCGCCTCGTTCCGCTTCGGGATCACGACCGTCGTGATGCCCGCCCGGTGCGCGGCCAGCAGCTTCTGCTTCAGGCCGCCGATGGGCAGCACCCGGCCGGTCAGCGAGACCTCGCCGGTCATGGCGACATCCGTACGGACCTGGCGTCCGCTCAGCAGCGAGGCGAGCGCCGTCGTCATCGTGATGCCCGCGCTCGGGCCGTCCTTGGGCACCGCGCCCGCCGGGAAGTGGATGTGCACGCCCCGGTCCTTCAGATCGGCCACCGGCAGCTCCAGTTCGGCGCCGCGCGAGCGCAGGAAGGACAGCGCGATCTGTGCCGACTCCTTCATGACGTCGCCGAGCTGTCCGGTCAGGGTGAGACCCGAACCACCCGTCTCCGGGTCGGCCAGCGACGCCTCTACAAAGAGGACGTCTCCGCCGGCCCCGGTGACGGCGAGGCCCGTGGCCACGCCCGGCACCGCGGTGCGGCGCTCGGCCGGGTCCTGGGCGGACTCGGGCACGTGGTGCGGCCGGCCGATCAGGCCGCGCAGATCGCCTTCTCCTACGGAGAGGGGCAGTTCGCGCTCGCCCAGCTCGTGCTGTGCCGCGACCTTGCGGAGCAGCCTGGCGATCGATCGTTCGAGGTTACGTACGCCCGCTTCGCGGGTGTACTCGCCCGCCAGCTTGCGCAGCGCCTCGTCCTCCAGCGTGACCTCGCCGGTGTCCAGACCCGCCCGCTCCAACTGCCTGGGCAGCAGGTGGTCACGTGCGATGACGACCTTCTCGTCCTCGGTGTAGCCGTCGAGACGCACCAGCTCCATCCGGTCGATCAGTGCCTCGGGGATGGCCTCCAGGACGTTCGCGGTGGCGAGGAAGACCACGTCGGAAAGGTCGAGTTCGACCTCCAGGTAGTGGTCGCGGAAGGTGTGGTTCTGCGCGGGGTCGAGGACTTCGAGGAGGGCCGCTGCCGGGTCGCCCCGGTAGTCGGAGCCGACCTTGTCGATCTCGTCCAGCAGGACGACCGGGTTCATCGAACCGGCCTCCTTGATCGCCCGGACGATACGGCCCGGAAGCGCGCCCACGTACGTACGCCGGTGGCCCCGGATCTCCGCCTCGTCCCGGACACCGCCGAGCGCGACGCGGACGAAGGACCGTCCCATGGCGTGCGCGACGGACTCTCCCAAGGAGGTCTTTCCGACTCCGGGAGGTCCTACGAGGGCGAGGACGGCGCCGCCTCGGCGGCCTCCGACCACACCGAGACCGCGGTCGCTGCGGCGCTTGCGGACGGCCAGATACTCCGTGATGCGTTCCTTCACGTCGTCCAGACCGGCGTGCTCGGCGTCGAGAACGCCGCGGGCGCCCTGGATGTCGTACGCGTCCTGCGACCGCTCGTTCCACGGCAGTTCGAGGACGGTGTCCAGCCAGGTGCGGATCCACGAGCCCTCGGGGCTCTGGTCGGACGACCGCTCCAGCTTGTCGACCTCCTTGAGCGCGGCCTCACGGACGTGCTCGGGCAGGTCGGCGGCCTCCACGCGGGACCGGTAGTCGTCGGACTCGTCCCCGGCGTCGCCGTTCAGCTCGGACAGCTCCCGGCGTACGGCGTCGAGCTGGCGCCGCAGCAGGAACTCGCGCTGCTGCTTGTCGACGCCCTCCTGGACGTCCTTCGCGATGGATTCGGCGACGTCCTGCTCGGCGAAGTGCTCGCGGAGCTGGTCGGTCGCCATCTTCAGCCGGGCCACCGGGTCGGCGGTCTCCAGCAGCTCGACCTTCTGGGCCGTGCTGAGGAACGGCGAGTAGCCGGCGTTGTCGGCGAGCTGCGAGACGTCGTCGATCTGCTGGACACGGTCCACGACCTGCCAGGCGCCGCGCTTCTTCAGCCAGTCGGTGGCGAGAGCCTTGTATTCCTTGATCAGTTCGGTGACGGAACCGGGCAGCGGGTCGGGCACGGTCTCGTCGACACGCAGCCCCTCGACCCACAGGGCCCGGCCGGGCCCGGTCGTACCGGCGCCGATCCTGACGCGGCCCCTGCCGCGGATCAGGGCGCCGGGGTCGCCGTCGGAGAGCCTGCCGACCTGCTCGACGGTCCCGAGGACGCCGGTCCCCGCGTATGCCCCGTCGAGGCGCGGCACGAGCAGCACCTTGGGCTTTCCCCCGTCGGAGCCGTCGGATCCGTCGCCGGCGGCCGCCTGGGCGGCCTCGACGGCCGCACGTACTTCGGAGTCGGACAGGTCCAGCGGCACCACCATCCCGGGCAGCACGACCTCGTCGTCGAGCGGCAGAACGGGCAGGGTGAGCGGTGTGGACGTGGCAGCCATGGTCTCCCCTTCGGCAGTCAAAACTTGAGCTATGCAGACTCAATGCTTGTGAGCCTGTCGTTGTTCCCCGGATACCTGGGGAGGGTGTTCGCTCTGAGCGATCGCCCCCGGTCGCTACGGTGACCGCCATGGACAAGGAAGAACTGCGGGGCCTGATGGAAGCGCAGCAAGCGGCGATCGAGGCGCGACAGGTCACCGACGCCTGGCAGCGCATCGAGGCATGGCTCGACCGGCACGCGCCGGGGACGCTGGCCGCGCTCCGGCCGGGCGCGATCCACTCGGAGATCGCCGCGCTCCAGGAGCGGATCGGCGTACGGATACCGCCCGGACTGAGGGCGCTGTGGCACGAACACGCGGGGGTGCACGACGTGCCCTGGGCCACGTTCATGCTCGGCGGCCTGACTCTGATGGACTTCGAGGCGGTGGCGTCCGTGTACGCGATGAAGACGGACCTCCAGCGCCGCGACGGCAGCGAGGAGTTCGTGATCTGGCGGCCCGCCTGGATCCCCGTCTTCTCCCTCGGCGCCCACGACCACACCTCGGGCCTGTATCTGGACGCCGAGACGGGGCGGCTCTGCGACTGGGACCGGTACCGGCACCCCCACACGCCCCGGTACGAGTCGCTGACGACCTATCTGGAGGAGATGGCGGACCGGCTGGAGACGCCGTCGCTGATGGACGGCGAGAAGCCGGGACTGCTCGAACTTCACGCCCTGGCATGGGGGCCGCCGGAGCCCGACCGGGCGACGTCGTGGAAACCCTTTCCCGGGAGCTGACGAAGTCCCCTCACCCGCTGCACCCGCTTGTGGTTCGTGTTGCGAACTAATATGGTTCGTAGTACGAACTAGCATTTCGGGTGCGTGGGGAGCCAATGACATGACTGACACAGACAGCCGGGCCGTCGACGCGCGCCGGACCGTCGTTGTCGTCGGCGGGGGCTACGGCGGCTCCGCCGTGGCCAAGGCGCTGGACGAGGGGGCGGACGACGGGGTGGATGTCGTCCTCGTCGAGCCGAAGGACGCCTTCGTCCACGCCGCCGGAGCGCTGCGCGCGCTGGTGCGGCCCGACTGGGCGGGCAACATCTTCTATCCGTACGACAAGCTCCTCAAGCACGGCCGGGTCGTGCGCGAGCGGGCGGTGTCGGTGGACACGGGCGGGGTCACCCTGGCGTCCGGCGGGCGCGTGGCCGCCGATTACGTCGTCCTGGCGTCCGGCTCCGACTACCCCTTCCCGGCCAAGATGGACACGGACGTCGCCGCCGAGGCGCTGGACCGGATCCGGGCGGCGCACAAGGAACTCGCGGGCGCGGAGCGGGTATTGATCGTCGGCGCCGGGCCGGTGGGGCTGGAGCTGGCGGGCGAGGTCAAGCACGTGTGGCCGAAGAAGCGTGTGACGGTGGTCGACCCGGCCGAGCGGCTGATGCCCGCCTTCACGCGGGAGATGCGGGAGGACCTGCGCCGGCAGCTCGACGCGCTGGGTGTGGAGCTGCTGCTGGGGACAGCGCTCGCGCGGGAACCGGCGAGCGCGCCGGGGCGGGCGGGGGCGTTCAGCGTCGCCACGGTGGGGGCCGGGGAACTGTCCGCCGACATCTGGTTCCGCTGCCACGGGGTGAGGGTCAGCGGTGACTACCTCGGCGAGGAACTGGCGCCGGCCCGCACGCCGCAGGGCCATGTACGCGTGACGGACAGGCTCAACGTCGACGCGCACGGTCACGTACACCCGCACATCTACGCGCTCGGCGACCTCGCCGCACTCGACGAGTCGAAGATGGCCGGCTACGCGATGCGGCACGCCGAGGTCGTGGCGGCCAACATCCTCGCGCAGATACGGGGCGAGGAACCGGCCTCCGTCTACCGGCCGTCCCCCGTCCCGTCGATCCTGCTGCCGCTCGGTCCCGGCGGCGGTGTCGGTCAGGTGCCGACGCCCGAAGGGCCGTCCGTACTGGCGGCGGAGGCGGTGTCCCGGTACAAGGGGGCGGACCTGTACGCCGGGCGGTTCGCGGCACTGTTCAACACCGCGTGAGATCCGCGCCTGTACGTGCCTGTAGGGGTGTGAAACTGGCGACCTCGCGTAATCGACTGACGCCTATTCCCTGGTCATTGAGGCGCTGGTGTCACCGTGTGTGGTCGCCGGGGGCATAGTGGCGCCAGGTTCCTCCTGCCTCGGCGGCGAGCTGGGCGGTGGTGTCGTCGTGGTATCCGAGCATGCGGGCGATCACGGGTGCGGGGGGCCTGGAGAACGAGGTGGCGGATGTCCGACGTGCGTCCTCGCTGGGTGGGGAAGCCCAGGTGGCGAAGCCTGAGTTCGAGCGTGTGCGGGGTCATGGGCTGTCCAGCCCTGCGGCCGGGAAACCACCGGGCGTTGGGATTGGTGGCGGTCATGGTGTTCGGGCGCTGCTCGAGGTAGGTCAGCAGCATTGGGGCAAGCGGCTCGGTTACCGCTCGACCGCCGCGGTGTACGACGCGGGCGGGGCGGACAGAGGCACCACCCGGGCGCGCGGCAACCGTAGTGCGCCCCCGTTCCCGAGGTCGGTCTCTGGTTCGATCCTCATGCCCACTCCGCCCATCCGGCACTGCCGCAGTAAACGCGTACACCTCGCCTCGGCGGCCGGAATGGCCCGACGCAGGTCGCGGTGATCACGGCAGGGCCTCTGTCGCAGTAAATCCGGTATTTTCTGCGCCAGGCACGGGGCAGCCAAACCAGCCAGTTCCAGACGTTTCATGATCGTCATCCGGTCAAATGCGCCAACGGGCCCCAGCCCAGGGAGTGTCGAGATCTTGACGCGTCCCGGCAGCTTTGATGCCGGTGGGGGCCTGCGCGCCCGGCGCGGGCCAGGACGGGAGACGTCGCAATGACTCATTCCAGTGTGACCACGACCGGGGCGACCACCGCGAGCATCGCTGTCGGCGACTACACGGCGGCGGTGGCCGTCAGCGCGGACGGCGCACGCGCCTACGCCGCCAACTTCACCGGCGGAACGGTCTCCGTCATCAACACCGCCACCAAGGCAGTCACCGCGACCATTCCCACCGGCGACGAAACCAGCGATATCGCGCTCACCCCCGACGGGACCCGCGCCTACGTTCCCACAGCCGGTTCCGTGGCCGTACTCGACCTCACCACCAACACCGTGGCCGCGACGCTTCCCGCCAGCAGCACTAATCTCGCCGCGGCCGTCTCCCCGGACGGCACCCGCGCCTACGTCTCCGGCGACGACCCGGGAGCCGTCCGGGCAATCGACACCGCCACCAGCACCGTCGTCGCCACCACTCCCGTGCCCCAGAACGCAGACGCCGTCGCGGTGACCCCTGACGGCGCCCAGGTGTACGTCACGGGCTACAGCGACGACAACGTCACCGTCGTGGACACCGCGACGAACTCCGTCTCGGCCTCCTACTCCGTCGGCTCCGGCCCGAGCGGCATCGCGATCACCCCCGCGACCGCAGCACCCGAAGCCGACCTCGGCGTCCAGCTCGCGGCCAAGCCGGTGCCGAACCTGCTCAACGGGCGCATCGACTACACCCTGACCCTGACCAACCACGGCCCCAACCCGCTGGCCTCCGGCACCGTCAAGGCTCCGCTGCCCTCCCCGATGACCGCTACCAGCACCGACTGCACCGTCGCCTCCGCCACGGTCACCTGCACCACCGGCCCGCTCGCCCCGGGCGCCAGCGTCACCCGCCGCTTCTCCGCCCCGGTAGCGGTCCTGAGCCTGGGCACCACCTACACGGTCACCGCCACCCGCACCGCGAGCAGCCCCACCGACCCGAACCCGGCCAACGACAAGGCGACCCGCAAGTGCACCGCGCTCACCGCACTGACCATCAACTGCACCTGACCACAGACCGAACGTCACACCCGGCACCGTCGGCGGCTACCGCCTCAGCCGCAGCGTGACGATCCGGCCGGACGGTCAGCAGGCCGCCCGGCCGGTCCGGTAGACAGTTCGGCACACCCCGCAGGCGCCATGAGGGCGCAGAGACACCGGCAGGCGGTCAGACGATCAGGTCCCGCCAGACTCTGTCGTCGACGGCCGGCGCCGACCTCTGTCACAGGTTCTCGTCGAGGAACTCCGTCACCTGGCCCTTCGACAGGGCCCCGACCCTCCTCGCCGTCGCGCTGCCGTGCTTGAAGAGCAGAAGCGTCGGAATGCCGTTGACGTCGTACTTTGGTGCCGTGGCCGGGCTACGGTCAATGTCCAGCTCCGTGATGGTGAGCCGGCCCGCGTACTCGGAAGCAACCTCTTCGAGGATGGGCGCGAGCATCTTGCTCGGTCCGGCCCACTCGGCCCGGAAATGAACGAGCACGGGCCCTTCGGCATCGAGCACCTGCGCCTCGAAGGAACTGTCGGTTACCACTGCGACTTTGCCACTCATCGGCTTCTCCATCCACTGGGGAATGTCTGGGCGGTTGCCTGCCCCTCGGAGGAACACGCCACACATCGGCCCGATAGATGGGCAGGAGCGAGTATGTCCTGCAACGCAGCGGCAAACCCTCACGGCAAACCGAACTACCCCAGCGAGCCGTTGCATGGTCAGTCGTTCCTGGCGACAGAGCACCTGCCCGGTGGAGAAGCCACCCCCTCAACCTGCCGCTCCCGAGTGCTCCTCCCGTCCCCGCCGGCGACGGCAGGGACGGGGGTCCGATCACGTGGCAGTTGGCGCCACATCGTCAAGCCGTAGACAACGGACAGTCCACACCCCTGCCCATGACCAGCGCTTACACGAGGAGCCTCACGGTCGGTCAAGCGGCCTGGCCGAGGCCGGCTGTGGTCAGGTCCTGGTCACGCAGCGGGGTGAAGTCAACGTCGAGTTTCGGGTCGTACGCGTCGGGCTGGATGCCGAGTTCATGGGTGGAGTATTCGCCGAACCGGTTGATGTGCTCGGTCAGGTACGGCGAGTTGTGGGCCAGGCCCTCGGGGTCGATCTCCCATCCCTCGTCCAGGAGTTGCCGCACGATCTCGGCGATGTCCAGGGCGTTGTGGAAGATCACCGTGTTCGTGAGCAGGGCGTTGAACTTCATCGCCTTCTCCTGCTCGATGGGGTCGTTGTCGGCGATGACGCCGCGGTTGCCGAAGCCGATCCACTGGGAGAACCGGTTGAACGACTCCACCTTGTTCGTCGCCGCCGTCACCCGCCGGCGCAGCGGCGCATCCGACAGATACCGAAGGAGCTGGACCGCGCGGATCACGCGGCCGACCTCACGGAAGGCGGCGTAGGTGGCGTTCTTCCGCGACCCGGAGCGCAGGCGCTTGAGCACAGACCTTCTCGATCTGCTCGTACTGCTTCGCGAACCCGCCGAAGCCGTCCACCGCGCGGATGACCGCGCCGAACCCGCCGGCCTGCACCACCTGGGCCTTCACCAGGGCGAGGACCGCCGGGGAGACCCTGCCCTCCAGCCGGGTTACGACGACCCTCAACATCACCACCAACGACACTGAGCCGAATGGGTGACGGGCAGAGGGCGCTCAGGGCTTCAAGATCATCCCGTTGCCCCTTTGACACGTATCTCGGTCACACCCCCTGTACGTGCCCAAGGGCTTCTACCGCGCGGCGTCGGCCACTTCGTCGGCCTCCATGAAGACCGCGGGCACTTCGTTGTCGCTCACCACCCGGCCGAGCAGTTCCGCGAGCCGGGCGCGGTCGGGCCCGTCGAGCCCTGCGGGCAGCACGTCGATGGCACGGCAGGTCGCCTCGTAGAACTCGTCCACGAGCAGCCGGCCCTCCTCGGTGAGCGCGACCCGGACCGCGCGCGCGTCGCGCGGATCCGGCTCGCGCCGCACCAGACCGCGCTGCGCGGTGCGGTCGACCAGTCCGGTGAGACTCGACTTCGCGAGCCCGAGCATCGCGCCCAGCTCACTCATCCCGTACGGCTGGGGCATCAGCACACAGAGCAACTGGCCCTGCTGCGGGGGCAGACCGAACTCGCGACTCGACTGCGCGTACACGGCGTTCACCAGGAACGAGGAGCGCACCAGCGCGGTGACGACCCCCATACGGTCAGCCTCAGCCTTTGCCATACGGCCAGAGTACGGCTCCGGCCGCGCTGCCGATCCCGCCCGGCGGAAAGCACTCGCACGCGGCCCGAGAGGTGCGCTGTAATACTCCTATGGATAGTTCAGCCATTACGCCGGTGTGGGTCGCGGGATGGGTCGTCTCCCGCTCGTCCCCGGCGCCGGTGCGGGAGCCGTGGGGCTACCGCATCGACGTCGGACTGCCTGGCCATGTGTTCCGGCATGTCCTCCCCGAGCCCGACGAGCCCTCCGTAAGGAAGCTCTGCGAGACCATCACCGAGGCCGGCGCCTGGCTGAAGGTGCTCGCGCCGCCGGAGCGGGCCGCGCGGTGGATCACGCCGGGCTGGACGGTGCCGGACGACCCCGGCCACATGATGTTCCACGCGCTGCGCCGCTCTCCCGTCCCGCCGGCCGTGCCGGACCCGCCCGACGGCTACACGGTGGACACGGACACCCGCGACGGCGTCCTTCACGTGCGGGTGACGGCCCCCGACGGCGCTCTCGCCGCGCGCGGCCAGGTCGCCGCGACGGGCGACGGAGACACGGTGGTCGTCGACCAGGTCGAGACCTCGGAGAACCACCGCAGGCGCGGCCTCGGCCGACTGGTGATGCGCACGCTGGAGAGCGCCGCCGCCGACACGGGCGCCACCACCGGCGTCCTCGCCGCCACCGGGGACGGCCTGCGTCTGTACACGTCGCTCGGCTGGCGACTCCAGGGCCCGCTGACGGGCGTCGTACGCGGGACGGACCGCTGACGAACCGCTGACGGACCGCTGACGGACGGCCGTCGGAAGGCCGTCGGAAGGGCTGCGTGAACCGGCCGCGTGAACCGGCGGGCTCCGACCGAGCGATAGAGAGAGCGTGAGACTGTTCCGCCCCACGGGGGCCGACCGAGACGACGCCGCACTGCTGCGCGCCGTCGCCAAGGGGGACGCGGAAGCGCTCGGCGTGCTCTACGACCGGCACGCCGGCTGGCTGCACACGCGGCTGACCCGGCGCTGCGCGGATCCCGAGACCGTACGGGAAGTCCTCCAGGACACCTTCGTCACCGTCTGGCGCTCCGCCGCGACCCATCGCGGCGGGGAAGCGGGCGGCTGGCTGTGGGTGATCGCCGGTCGGCGGCTGGTCGACGCCCGGCGCGTACAGGCGCGCGCCGAACGGGCGGACGAGCGGGGCCAGGTGGAACACCCGCCCGCCGCCGTCGCGCCCTCGGCCGAGGAACGGGTCCTCGCGGGGCTGGAGTTCGGCGACGTCGGCGCGGCGCTCGACCGCATCTCGCCCGAGCTGCGCGAGGTGCTGCGCGCCACGGTGGTCGACGGGCTCACCACCCGCGAGACGGCGCAGTTGCTCGGCATACCCGAGGGCACCGTCAAGACCCGCGCGATGCGGGCCCGCAAGGAACTGCGCCTGGAACTGGGCCTGGAACTGGGCCGGATCGCACCGCTGGGAGGCACGGCATGACCCCGACCAGTTGGCATGTGGACGAGACGCTGGCGGCGTCGTACACGGCGGGCACGGTGTCCGAGCCGGACGCCTGGTCTCTGGAGAAGCACGTCGAGGCGTGCGGGGCGTGTGCGGTACGGGTGTCCGCGGCGGTACGGAGGGGTGCCGCGGGCCCCGTGCTCGCGGACGTACGGGCGGCGGTGCTGACCACCGCCGCGCCCGCCGCGTCCGCCGCGCCACGGGTCGGGCCGACCGCCCGGCTGCTGTGGGCGGCGGGACCGGCGCTGCGCGGCGCGTGGCTGCTCGCGGTGGTGCTCGTCGCGGCGGGGGCGGTCGCCCTCGCGTACGGCGCGGACTTCACCGGCGCCCGCCCGGTGCTGCTGGCGCTGGCGCCGGTGCTGCCGGTGGCGGGGGTCGCCGTGTCGTACAGGGGGTCCGCCGACCCGCTGTACGAGATCGCCGCGTCCACTCCCGGCGGCGGGCTGCGGCTGCTGCTGACGCGGACCGCCGCCGTCCTGGCGGTGAGCCTGCCGCTGCTGACGCTGGCGGGGGCGGCGCTGCCCGCGTCGGCGGGGGCGCCGGGGGCGGCCGTCTGGCTGCTGCCGGGGCTGACGCTGTCGCTGGCCGTCCTGGCGCTCGGCACGTACGTCGGCTGCCGCGTCGCCGCCGGGGGGCTCTCCGCCGCCTGGGTGCTGGCGGTGACCGTGCCCGTGCTCGGCCCGACCGGTGGCGCGGCGTGGGCCTCGGGCGGGCTCGCGCCGACCGCCGAGCTGTCCGAGCATCTGGCGCGGTATCTCGCGGGGCCGGCCGCGCAGAGCGGCTGGGCGGCGGCGGCCGTCCTGTGCGCGGGGCTGCTCGCGCTACGGCGACGGTCCGTCGAATTCCCGGCCTTCCATCAGGTGGGGCGCATATGAACGACACCAAGGGGGACACGGCGATGAACGGCGTTTCGGTACAGAGGCTCACCGTCAGGCACCGCAGGACGGTCGCGCTCGACGCGGTCGATCTCACCTTCGGCACCGGCGTGCACGGTCTGCTCGGCCCGAACGGGGCGGGCAAGACCTCACTCATCCGGGTACTGGCCACGGTCGCGGCGCCGACGGACGGCCGGGTCCACCTGCTGGGCCACGACGTCTCGGAACACCGGGCGCGGTCGGCGGTGCGGCGCCGACTGGGGTATCTGCCGCAGGAGTTCGGCTACTACCCGGGCTTCACGGTGCGGGAGTTCGTCTCGTACATCGCCTGGCTCAAGGAGATGCCCGCGGCCGGGGTGCCCGAGGCGGTGGTGCGCGCGGTGGACCGGGTGGGCCTTCTGGACCGTATCGACGCGAAGATCAAGACGCTGTCCGGCGGGATGGTCCGCCGGGTCGGTATCGCCCAGGCCGTCGTCAACGAGCCGGACCTGCTGCTCCTGGACGAGCCGACGGCCGGGCTCGACCCGGAGCAACGGGTCGAATTCCGAAGACTGCTGCGGGACTTGGGCACGGAATCGACGGTGATCGTCTCGACCCATTTGGTGGAGGACGTCGCCGCGGCCTGCTCGGAGGTGACGCTGCTGGAATCGGGCCGGGTGGCCTTCCGGGGGACGACGGCGGAGCTGACGAGTCTTGGCTCGAACTCGACGCCGCCGGGTCGCGGGGAGGACCCCTCGGACCACGACGGAAACCCGATCGAACGGGGCTACACGTCCGCGCTGCGCGCCCACCGCGCGGGCGAGCGGCTGCCGCTGCCGCGTGTGGCGGGGCGGACGGTCGCCGAGGGCACGGCGAAGCCGGCCCGCGCCACCGGCGTGGCGGGCGCGACACAGAATCCGACCGGTTCGAACCCGCCCGGCGACGGGGGCGGTTCCGGCAGTCCGGGCCGTCCCGAGAGCGGGACCGGGAAGGCACCCCGACCCGGCACGGCCGAACCGGCAGCGGCCCCGTACGCCGCCGGTCCCGCCCGCCCCGACAGCACGGAGGCACAGCGGTGAGCCCCCTCCGTACCGCCCGTACCGCCCACGCCGCCCCGGCCGCCCGGACCCGCCCCCAGGACAGCCCCCGCCCCCGCCCCCGCCACCCCGCCCGGACCGAGCTGGTCCGTGGCATCGGGCCCTGGACCGGGCTGACACTCGCCCTTGTCGTCGGGGTCGGGATGTACACCGCCGCGCCCGCCTGGCAGGGCCGGTGGGTCGCGGTCACCGACGCGCTGCGCGAGTACGGCATCCTGTTCGGCGTGCCGCTCGCCCTCGCGGCGGGCTGCTGGCACGGTGGCCGGGAGCGGCGGCGCGGCACGGGGGAGCTGGTGTCCACGCTCCCCCGCAGTCCCTTGCGGCGGACGATGCCCGCCGCGCTGCCCGCCGCGCTGTGGCCCGCCATCGGCTATCTCGTCGCCGCCGGCGGCTCGTTGCTCGCCACCTGGCCGTACGTGAGCGGGGGACGCCCCTATGCGTCCCTCGTCCTCGCCGACGCCGTCGCTCTCGGCTCCGCCGGTGTCCTCGGCTTCGTCGCCGGCCGGCTGGTCCCCTGGCGGCTGACGGCCCCGTTGCTCGCCGTGCTCGCGTACATCACCCTCATCCTCTTCAGTACCTACGGCAACGACCCGCGCCTGTGGCTCAATCCCGCCGCTCTGCACGACTACTTCTGGGACCGCCCCGTGTGGTGGTTCGGGCCGGCCGCCATGGTGTGGACCGCGGGTCTCGCCACCGCCGCGCTCCTCGCGCTCGCCGCGCGGCGACGCGCCGTCGCCGTACTGCCGCTGGCCGCCGCGTGTACCGCCGCCGTGATCCTCGTGCAGACCGGCGACGGGCTGTGGCGCGGCGACCCGGAGGCGTCCCGGCTCGTCTGCGACGACGGCACACCACAGGTGTGCGTGAGCGCCGTCGACAAGGACCTGCTGCCCGACGTGTCGGCCGCGCTCGCCGATCTCAACGGCAAACTGCGCGGCATCCCCGGTGCGCCGACCCGCTGGATCAGCGGCCCCGGCGCGCCAGGGACGGGGATGTACTGGTCGGGGAGCGCACGGGTCGTACGCCAGGGCACCGCTCCGGCCGGCCCGGCACCCGGCGACGTGGAGTTGCCGAGTCCGTACGACGCGGCGGTACGGGGCCGCATCCCGGAGCCCGCCGAGTACGCGAATTCGACTGTCGGCTGGCTGTTCTCGGAAACCTGCCCGGACAGCGACTTCGAGCTGCCGGGCTTCGACCAAGCCAGTGACATCAACAGCGCCGTCCACCAATGGCTGGCCCCGGCGTCTGACTTCGCCTCCTACGAAGACATAGCCGGCGTGGAGAGGCATCTCAAACGGCTGCGAGCCATGGACCCCGCGCAGGGCCGCGCCTACCTGACCCGCTACATCGCCGGAGAAGCCGTCCCCGGCTGCGACCCCGCCGAGGTGCCCGTCCCATGACCGCGTCCGTGACCGCTCGCACGACCGCTCGCAGGCCCCTGCCCGGTCTGCGCCTGTACGCCCGCTCCCGCGCCGCGCCCGCCACCCTCGCCGTACTCGCCGCGACCGCCCTCGGCGCGGCCTGGGCCGCGCAGCGGCTGGTGGAGCAGCCCGACGCCGGGCCGACCGCGCGGCTGTCGGTCGTGGTCCTCGCCCCGCTGTTCGCCGCCGGAGTGATCGGCACAGGGCTTTTCACCCACAGCCCGGAGCTGGAACGGGGCGCCGTACGGCCCTGGTGGCCGCGCCGCCTCGCCCATCTGCTGCTCGCCACGGCACTCGCCGCCGCGCTGCTCGCGCTCGCCGTGCCGGGCCACTTCGACGCCTACGGCGCGTCGGCGATGGCGCGCAACGTCATCGGCTCGACCGGGGTCGCGGCGGCGTCGGCGGTGCTGCTCGGCGCCCGGCTGAGCTGGCTGCCGATGATGGTCTACGTGGCCGTCACGTCGTATCTGGGGGCGGCGGACCCGGCCGACGGCGGCGCGGCGGCGGCGTGGGCGTGGCCGATGCGGCCGGAGGGGGAGGTACGGGCGTGGGTGACCGCGCTGGCGGTGTACGGCTGCGGCGCGGCGCTCCACGCGTGGCGGGGCGCTGGGCGCGAGCGCGGGTAGTTCCGCGCGTCCGGGACGCACCGCGTCAACCGCCGCCTCACGAACGGGTTTGTCGGCACCCCGCGCCCCCCGCGAGGATGACGGCGGACCCGGTCAGCCGCAGATCTGAGGAGACGTCCCCGTGCCCGACTCCACCGCCGAAGCGACCGAAGCGACCGAAGCGACCGACGACCGCCCCGTCACCCTCGACCGGCGTGACGGCCCGTACGGCGAGGTCGTCCTACGGAGGCGGCCCGGCCCCGTAGACGAGGGTGACATCCACGAGATCATCGCCAACGGCACGTTCCTGATGGACACCTCCGACGGCCGCTCCGAGCGGCTGCTGATCGACGCCGCGCAGGCCGCCCTCACTCCCGAGCGCCGCGACAGCGGGCCGTCCGTCCTCATCGGCGGGCTCGGCGTCGGTTTCTCGCTCGCGCACGCCGCCGACGACGACCGCTGGGGCCGGATCGTGGTGGTCGAACGCGAGCAGGCCGTCATCGAGTGGCACCACGAGGGACCGCTCGCCCGGATCTCCGGCACCGCGCTGGGCGACCCGCGCACTGTGATCCTCCACACCGACCTGGTCGAGTATCTGCGTACGACGGCGGACGTCTACGACGCGCTGTGCCTCGACATCGACAACGGGCCCGGCTGGACCGTCACCGACGACAACGCGGGCCTGTACACACCCGGCGGGCTGGCCCGCTGCCGGGCGCGGCTCAACCCCGGCGGCGTCCTCGCCGTCTGGTCCGCCCAGCCCTCCCCCGTATTCGAACAGGCCCTGCGGAATGCCGGTTTCACCGGGGTTAGGACCGAAGAGATCCAAGTTGCCCGAGGAGTGCCTGACGTGGTCCATCTCGCCCTTCGCCCTGCGTAGCCGTCTGCGTAGCCGGGACCCCTCCGGTGCCTCTACGCTGCTCCCCACACACGGGATGCACATCCTCACGGGGATCGTGGATCGAGGAACACGGATCGCGGAACGTACCAGGGGCGGGGCGATGGAGCAGACACACACCAGCCAGAACGGGGTCGCGGCCACTCCCGGCGCGCAGCGCCGGGTGCTTGTGGTCGAGGACGACGCGACGATCGTGGACGCCATCGCGGCCAGACTGCGCGCCGAGGGCTTCGTCGTGCAGACGGCGGTCGACGGCCCGGCTGCCGTGGACGCCGCCGAGGCGTGGCAGCCCGATCTGATGGTCCTCGACGTGATGCTGCCGGGCTTCGACGGGCTGGAGGTCTGCCGCCGCGTCCAGGCGCAGCGTCCGGTGCCGGTGCTGATGCTGACGGCGCGCGACGACGAGACCGACATGCTCGTGGGGCTCGGTGTCGGGGCCGACGACTACATGACCAAGCCGTTCTCGATGCGGGAGCTGGCGGCGCGGGTGCATGTCCTGCTGCGCCGGGTGGAGCGGGCGGCGCTGGCCGCCGTGACGCCGCGCAGCGGCATCCTGCGCCTCGGCGAGCTGGAGATCGACCACGCGCAGCGCCGGGTGCGGGTGCGGGCCGACGACGTCCATCTGACGCCCACCGAGTTCGACCTGCTGGTCTGTCTGGCGAACACGCCGCGTGCCGTGCTCTCGCGCGAGCAGTTGCTGGCCGAGGTGTGGGACTGGGCGGACGCCTCCGGCACCCGTACGGTCGACAGCCACATCAAGGCGCTGCGCCGCAAGATCGGCGCGGAGCGCATCCGTACGGTGCACGGCGTGGGCTACGCCCTGGAGACACCGGCGCCATGAGCCGGCCGGCGGGCGACAGGGGCAGCGGGAACGGGAACGAGCAGGACGAGAGCCCCGGGCGTACGGGCCGCGCCGGCCGTCCCTCGCGCGCCTCCTGCCCCTCCAGAAGCGGCTCGCAGCGCCACGACCCCTCCGGGCACGGTCCGGCGCGCAAGGGCCCGGCCCGGATCAGGTCGGGGCACGGGTCTCTCGGCGGGCACGGTGGGCAGGGCGGGCCGAACAGCGGCGGTCTGCGGCCGTTCTCCATCAAGACGAAGCTCGGCACGCTCGTCGTGGTCTCCGTGCTCATCACCACCGGTCTGCTGATGGTAGCGCTGCGCACCGAGACCGAGCTGCGCTTCATCACGGTCTTCTCGATGATCGCGACGCTGTTGATAACGCAGTTCGTGGCGCACGGTCTGACCGCCCCGCTGGACGAGATGAACACCGTCGCGAAGGGCATCTCGCACGGTGACTACACACGGCGCGTCAGCGGCGCCGACCGCCGTGACGAGCTGGGCGACCTGGCCTCCACCATCAACCGCATGGCGGACGATCTGGAGGCCGTGGACCGGCACCGCAAGGAGCTGGTGGCCAACGTCTCGCACGAGCTGCGCACACCGATCGCCGCGCTGCGCGCCGTCCTGGAGAACGTGGTGGACGGGGTGTCCGCCGCCGACCCGGAGACGATGCGTACGGCGCTGAAGCAGACCGAGCGTCTTGGCCGGCTGGTCGAGACGCTGCTGGATCTGTCCCGGCTCGACAACGGTGTACTGCCGCTCAAGGCGCGGCGTTTCGAGGTGTGGCCGTATCTGTCCGGGGTGCTGAAGGAGGCCAATCTCGCGGCGTCGCAGCGCGGTCTCAGCTCGGGCTCGGGCAACCACACCCGTACGGACGTCCATCTGCATCTGGATGTGTCGCCGCCGGAGCTGACGGCGCACGCGGACGCGGAGCGGCTGCACCAGGTGGTCGCCAACCTCATCGACAACGCGGTCAAGCACAGCCCGCCGCACGGGCGGGTGACGGTACGGGCGCGGCGCGGGCACGGGCCGCAGTCGCTGGATCTGGAGATCCAGGACGAGGGGCCCGGTATTCCCGAGCCGGAGCGGCACCGCGTCTTCGAGCGTTTCAACCGCGGCAGCGCCCCGTCGCCGCACGGTCCCGGCAGTGACGGCGGTACGGGACTGGGGCTGGCGATCGCGAGCTGGGCGGTGGATCTGCACGGCGGGCGTATCGGGGTGGCCGAATCCGTACGTGGCTGCCTCATCCAGGTGACACTTCCGGGAATCCCACGGGCGCGCGGTTGACGTAGGGTTCGAACCGGAGGCACCGGACAAGCCAGTTCTGCCGGAAATTCGGTCGGGTGCTGCCGGTCCGGACCCGCTCAGGCGGCGAAAAGGCCGCGTCAGTGTCGGAGTGCGTCCACAGCTCCAGGACAGCTCAAAGGAAACCTGGCTCGTTTCCCGCCAATTCCTGTGCCGAAACCCGCCTTCCGGTGTGACTTGCATGACGTTGCCCCCGCCCGGTCTGCTCCTCTCGGCCCGGTAGGCGTAGCCTTGATTCCCGCTGTCCATCACCTTGTGAAGCGGAAGAGGGCGGTTGCCGCCGTGTCGTCTCAGTCCCCCAGTAACTCAAGCGTTTCGACCGACCGAACGGGCCAGGACAAAGATCCTGCCGCCGCCTTCGGGCCCAATGAGTGGCTCGTCGACGAGATCTACCAGCAGTACCTCCAGGACCCGAATTCGGTCGACCGTGCCTGGTGGGACTTCTTCGCCGACTACAAGCCGGGCACCACCGGTGCGGCGGACAAGGCCCCGGAGCCCACGACGGCGTCCACCGCAGCCGCGGGGGCTGCGGCGAGTGCCACGCCGGCCGCGCCGGCCGCGCCCACCACCGCACCGGCCGCACCCACCGCGGCGCCCGTGCCGACGGCCACGGCCACCACCACGGCCCCCGCCGCCCCTGCGAAGCCGGTGGCGGCCGCTCCCGCGCAGGCGCACGCTCCCCGGGCCGAGTCCCAGGCCCCGGCGTCCGCCCCGGCCGCTCCGGCGAAGCCCGCCGCCGCGGCTCCCGCGCCGGTCAAGGCCGCGCCGCCGGCCGCGAAGCCCGCCGCCGCGAAGCCGGCCGCCGCCTCCACCGCGGCCGCCGCGCCGAAGGACGAGCTGTTCGGCGAGGAGCCCACGGGCCCCGAGTACGTGACGCTGCGCGGCCCGTCGGCCGCCGTCGCGAAGAACATGAACGCGTCGCTGGAGCTGCCCACGGCCACGTCCGTGCGCGCCGTCCCGGTGAAGCTGCTGTTCGACAACCGCATCGTCATCAACAACCACTTGAAGCGGGCGCGCGGCGGCAAGATCTCCTTCACGCATCTCATCGGGTACGCGATGGTGCAGGCCCTCAAGGCCATGCCGTCGATGAACTACTCCTTCACGCAGAAGGACGGCAAGCCGACCCTGGTCAAGCCCGAGCATGTGAACCTCGGCCTGGCCATCGACCTGGTGAAGCCGAACGGCGACCGTCAACTCGTCGTCGCCGGCATCAAGAAGGCCGAGACGCTCAACTTCTTCGAGTTCTGGCAGGCGTACGAGGACATCGTCCGCCGCGCCCGCACCAACAAGCTGACGATGGACGACTTCTCGGGAGTCACCGCGTCGCTGACCAACCCGGGCGGCATCGGCACCGTCCACTCCGTACCGCGTCTGATGCCCGGTCAGGGCCTCATCCTGGGCGTCGGCGCGATGGACTACCCGGCCGAGTTCCAGGGCACGTCGCAGGACACCCTGAACAAGCTGGGCATCTCCAAGGTCATGACGCTGACCTCGACGTACGACCACCGCGTCATCCAGGGCGCCGCGTCGGGCGAATTCCTGCGGATCCTCAGTCAACTGCTGCTCGGCGAGAACGACTTCTACGACGAGATCTTCAAGGCGCTGCGGATTCCCTACGAGCCGGTCCGCTGGCTCAAGGACATCGACGCCTCGCACGACGAGGACGTCACCAAGCCCGCGCGGGTCTTCGAGCTGATCCACTCCTACCGGGTGCGCGGCCATGTCATGGCCGACACCGACCCGTTGGAGTACCGCCAGCGCAAGCACCCCGATCTGGACATCACCGAGCACGGCCTCACGCTGTGGGACCTGGAGCGGGAGTTCGCGGTCGGCGGCTTCGCCGGGCAGTCGATGATGAAGCTGCGCGACATCCTGGGCGTGCTGCGCAACTCGTACTGCCGCACCACCGGTGTCGAGTTCATGCATATCCAGGACCCGAAGCAGCGCAAGTGGCTCCAGGACCGGATCGAGCGCTCCAACACCAAGCCGGAGCGCGAGGAGCAGTTGCGGATCCTGCGCAGGCTCAACGCCGCGGAAGCGTTCGAGACGTTCCTCCAGACCAAGTACGTCGGCCAGAAGCGGTTCTCGCTGGAGGGCGGCGAGTCCGTCATCCCGCTGCTCGACGCGGTCATCGACTCGGCGGCCGAGTCGCGGCTCGACGAGGTCGTCATCGGTATGGCCCACCGTGGCCGGCTCAATGTCCTGGCGAACATCGTCGGCAAGTCGTACGCGCAGATCTTCCGCGAGTTCGAGGGCAATCTCGACCCGAAGTCGATGCACGGCTCCGGCGACGTGAAGTACCACCTGGGCGCCGAGGGCACCTTCACCGGGCTCGACGGCGAGCAGATCAAGGTGTCGCTGGCCGCGAACCCCTCGCACCTGGAGGCGGTCGACCCGGTTCTCGAGGGCATCGCGCGCGCCAAGCAGGACATCATCAACAAGGCGGGCACCGACTTCACCGTGCTGCCCGTCGCCCTGCACGGCGACGCGGCCTTCGCGGGCCAGGGTGTCGTCGCCGAGACGCTGAACATGTCGCAGTTGCGCGGCTACCGCACCGGCGGCACGGTGCATGTGGTGATCAACAACCAGGTCGGTTTCACCGCCGCCCCGGAGGCGTCGCGCTCGTCGATGTACGCGACGGACGTCGCGCGCATGATCGAGGCGCCGATCATCCACGTCAACGGTGACGACCCGGAGGCATGTGTCCGGGTGGCGCGGCTCGCGTTCGAGTTCCGCCAGACGTTCAACAAGGACGTCGTGATCGACATGATCTGCTACCGCAGGCGCGGTCACAACGAGGGCGACAACCCGCAGTTCACCAACCCGCAGATGGTCACCCTGATCGACAAGAAGCGCTCGGTGCGCAAGCTGTACACCGAGTCCCTGATCGGCCGCGGCGACATCACGCTGGAAGAGGCGGAGCAGGCGCTCCAGGACTTCCAGGGCCAGTTGGAGAAGGTGTTCGCCGAGGTCCGCGAGGCCACGTCGCACCCGGCTCCGACCCATGTCCCGGACGCCCAGGCGGAGTTCCCCGTCGCGGTCACGACGGCCATCTCGCAGGAGGTCGTCAAGCGGATCGCCGAGTCCCAGGTCAACATCCCCGACAACATCACGGTGCACCCGCGGCTGATGCCGCAGATGCAGCGCCGCGCGGCGTCGGTGGAGGACGGCACGATCGACTGGGGCACCGGCGAGACCCTGGCCATCGGCTCGCTGCTGATGGAGGGCACCCCGGTCCGGCTGTCGGGCCAGGACACCCGCCGCGGCACGTTCGGCCAGCGCCACGCGGTGCTGGTGGACCAGGAGACCGGCGAGGACTACACCCCGCTGCTCTACCTCTCCGACGAGCAGGCCCGCTACAACGTCTACGACTCGCTGCTGAGCGAGTACGCGGCGATGGGCTTCGAGTACGGCTACTCGCTGGCCCGCCCGGAGTCGCTGGTCATGTGGGAGGCCCAGTTCGGCGACTTCGTCAACGGGGCGCAGACGGTCGTCGACGAGTTCATCTCCTCGGCGGAGCAGAAGTGGGGCCAGACCTCGGGCGTCACGCTGCTGCTGCCGCACGGCTACGAGGGCCAGGGCCCGGACCACTCGTCCGCGCGCCCCGAGCGTTTCCTCCAGATGTGCGCGCAGAACAACATGACCGTCGCGATGCCGACCCTGCCGTCGAACTACTTCCATCTGCTGCGCTGGCAGGTCCACAACCCGCACCACAAGCCGCTGGTGGTCTTCACCCCGAAGCTGCTGCTGCGGCTGAAGGCCGCGAACTCGAAGATCGAGGAGTTCACCACCGGCGGCTTCCGCCCGGTGATCGGCGACGCGCTGGCCGAGTCGGGCGCGATCGACCCGGCGGACGTCCGCAAGGTCGTCTTCTGCGCGGGCAAGGTCTACTACGACCTGGACGCCGAGCGGCAGAAGCGCGGTCTGAAGGACACGGTGCTGGTGCGGCTTGAGCGGCTGTACCCGCTGCCGGGCGCGGAGCTCCAGGCGGAGATCGCGAAGTACCCGAACGCCGAGAAATACCTGTGGGCGCAGGAGGAGCCGGCGAACCAGGGCGCGTGGCCGTTCATCGCGCTCAACCTGATCGACCATCTGGACCTGGCGGTCGGCGCCGACGTCCCGCACGGTGAGCGGCTGCGCCGTATCTCGCGGACCGCGTCGTCGTCGCCGGCGGTCGGCTCCGCCAAGCGGCACCAGGCGGAGCAGGCGCAGTTGTGCGCGGAGGTCTTCGACGCCTGACCGGGTCCCGAAGCCCGTAACGCCCGTACGTACGAAAAGCAGGGCCCGGCACCGCGAGCGAGCGGTGCCGGGCCCTGCTCCGTACGACGTACGTACGGGCGCGGGGCGTCAGCCGAGGTACGGCTCGAAGTCCCAGTAGGGCCGCACCCGTTGGCGCGCCGACAGGGTGTGCTGGTGCTGCGCGCCCATCGTGCGCGTCAGCTTCGACAGCGCGTCCTCCTCGACCTTGTCCGCCTCCTCCCGCTGCCGCAGCGCCCGCAGATCGGCCGCGAGCGCCGTCTGACTGGAGAGCGTCATCGGATGGTCGTCGCCCAGCGCGGCCCTGGCACGCCGCAGCGTCTCCCTGCTCAGCTCGGCGGCCTCCTCCAGCCTGCCGGTGAGATTGCGCCCGCCCGAGGCGTTCAGCGCGCAGCCCAGCGTCCACGGGTGGTCGTCGCCGAGCAGGGTACGCAGTCCGGTCAGCGCCTGCTCGAAGAGGACGAGCGCGCCGTCCCTGTCCCCCTCGGCCTGCATGAGGAGGCCGATGTTGGACTGCATGCCGGTCGGTACGGGGTGGGCCTGGCCGACCAGTGCGCGGTAGGTGACCTCGGCCTCGGCGAGCAGGTCCCTGGCGTGGCCCAGATCGCCGTGCACGCGCAGGTAGTTGCCGTAGTCGGTGACCAGCATCAGGTTGTTGTGGTGGCCCTTGCCGTAGACGCGCTCCTGGCGCTCGAGCAGGTCGGCCATCACCGGACCGATGTCCTCGCCCTTCGTGCCCGCCCTGCGCTTGCACAGCAGCAGGTTGTGCTGCGCCCAGAGCGTCTGCGGGTGATGTTCGCCGAGGACCTGGATCTGGGTCCGTACGCCCAACTCCTGTCTGGCCAGGGCGTCATGATATTTCCCGAGCAGCCGCAGGTCACGGGCGCAGGCGTTGACGGAGTGCAGGGTGTTGGAGTGCCGGGCGCGCAGGACGGCCTCGCGCTTGCGGAGCGTGTCGAGGTCGATCTCGTACGCCTTCTCGTACTTGCCGAGGAGCCGCAGGGACACACCGAGGTTGTGCTGGGCCTGGAGGGTGGTCCACTGATCGGCTCCCAGCAGTTCCCGGCCGACGTCGACCACGTCCCGCTGGAGCTGGTACGACTCCGGGTAGCGGCCGAGGAAGCGCAGGTCGGAGCTGAGCCCGCTGTTGGCGGACATCAGCCGGACCCGGTCGGGCTCCGCCTGGGCCAGCAGCAGTTCCAGGGTCCCGCTGTCGCGGTCGTACGCCTCGTGGAACCGGCCGCTGGCGCGCAGGATGATCGTGGTGCGGGCGCTCAGCTCCAGCATGACCTCGGAGTCGGGCGCGAACAGCTCGACCCACCGCTCCCGGACCCGCCGGGCCAGGTCCATGCCGACGGTGTACTCACCGCTGGTGTGGCAGTACCGCAGGCAGTTCAGGACGAGCTGCACCGTACGCGGGTCGGTGCTCTGAAGGGCGCCGGAGTATTCGAGCTGGGGCAGGATCTCGGCGTACCGGGGCCACTGCCTGCTGTCGGCGGGCTCGCCCGGGTCGCTGTCGACGAGGACCTGACGGACCACCGCGCGGTGGATGTCACGGTCGTCGCCCGCGGTGAGCCGGCTGACGATGCCGTGCACGACGCGGTGCATGTGGATGGACTCCTGGCGGAGCCCGGCCTCGCCGGCCTCCGAGACGGACGGGCTGCGTGAATCCTTGATGATCACCGAGTAGTTGGCGAGGGTGTCCAGGGCGCGCGGCCAGTCGGGCGAGTTGTCGGCGATCCAGCGCAGTTGTTCCGGAAGCCCTTCCGGGGACACGCCGCGGACCAGGCCGATGGGGATGCGGCCGGGTGCGAAACAGGCGCACAACTTCAGAAGTTCGAGCGCGCGGGGCTCGGACTCGCGGACCCGGTTGAACAGCATCGACCAGGAGGTGAGCGAGGAGCTGGGGTAGTCGCCCAGCTCGGAGACCTCGTCCAGGGGGTTGATCTCGCCGCTGTGGACCTTCTCCAGATACTCCGGCACGGGCATCCGCAACTCGCCGAGCAGCGCCGCCGCGTGGGCCATCTGGAGCGGCAGGTCCTGGAACTCGACGGCGACCTCGTCGGCCTCGGCCGCCGTGATGTGCGGGGCCCTGCGCATCAGATAGCCGGTCGACTCGGCACGCCGGAAGACGGGCACCTCCACGACCTCGCCCACGGTGCGCCAGTTGTGGTTGCGCGAGGTGATCAGGACATGGCCGGTGCCGCCCCGGGGCAGCATCGCGGCGGCCTCCTCCACGTCCTCCCAGCCGTCGAAGATGACCAGCCAGCGGCTGTGCGGGTCGCCGCGGCGCAGCGCGTCGCGCACCGCGCGGATCCGCTCGCCGGGCTCGGAGCCGCTGCGCAGTCCGAGCGCCGGGGCCAGCTCGCCGAACCGGTCGCGCTGGGTGCCGCGCTGGTCGGAGTTGACCCACCACACGACGTCGTAGTCCGGCATGAAGCGATGGGCGTACTCGGCGGCGAGCTGCGTCTTGCCGATGCCCGACATGCCGACGAGGGCGCAGACGGCCGCGCCGGGCTCGACCTCCGTGAGCGATTCCTGGACGCGGTTGAGCAGTTCGTCCCGGCCGGTGAAGCGGGAATTGCGGCGCGGCACCTCACCCCAGACGGCGGGCGCGTCGCTGGGGTAGCGGGAGGCGGTGGGCACCAAGTCGTCGCGGGACGCGGTCGGTTCGAGGGAGAGCCGGGTCAGCAGGCGCCGTTCGGCCTCCTGTTCGCCGATGCCCCACAGGTCGACCGGTTCGAGGACGGCGGTGGCCGGCAGCAGCGAGCGGTTGGTCAGGTTGACGGCGGCGAACCGGTCGGCGTTGTCGGCGACGAAGCCGCGCAGCACGTCGTTCCACTCGCCCTCGCGGCGCGGACCCAACTGGAAGAACCACTCGCTGAGCACCAGCAGGACCCGGCCTCTGGCCAGCAGCAGGTCGCCGAGCGCGTCCTCCAGGGGCAGCTCCCGGTCGGGATCCCAGCGATGGCTCGTGACGCGATGGCCGTGCGCTTCGAGCCGGCGTGCGATCCAGGTGGCCCACGGGCGGTGGTGGCCCGGGAAGGCGACCACGAAATGCTGGGACTCCTGATCGGGGCCGCCGTCCCCCGTCAGGTGCCGCTGAGCGACCATGCGCGCGTCTCCTCATTCATCGAGCTGCGCCGTTCCCTGACGGCGCGTCTGAAATGTTACCGAACGTCACCGTCACCGGACAGGGAATCGGACAGTGCGTACGGGCTATTCGGGCCGCTTCCCAGCGACGTCAGATGCCGCTTCATCGAGACGGTGAACCGCACGCCGTACTCGGTGAGTTGATGGCTGTCCAGCAGGACCGGGAGCGCGTCGGCGACCTGCGCCCGGTACTCCTCGCGGCGGGCGCGGGCCGTGCGGCGGGCGGCGGGCGCGGCGCCGGGGCGCTCGGCGACGCGCGACCAGAGGTCGGCGAGGGCGAGATGCGCGTACGTCCCCTGGAGGACGCCGCCGAGGGGCCGCGGGTCCTTGCGCCACGCGACGCGGTGTACGGCGGCGCCGTCCGCGCGGTGCAGTGCGACGAGGTCGGCCAGAACGGCGAGCTTGCTGTGGGCGAGTTCATGGACAAGGACCTCGGCGAAGCGCCGCGCGGTGTCGGGCAGCGCGGTCTGTACGGCCCAGGGCGCCGCCCTGAGCGTGCCGCTGGAGGCCCCTTCGCCGGCCGGCACCATCGGCACCACGGACCGTACGAGCCGGGTGACCTCGGCCGCGCGCCACGGGTCGGCGGCCTGGAGGAGGGCGACGGCGGCGCGCCAGCGGGTGAGCCAGGCGGTGCGGTCGGTACGCGGCCGTACGTCGGCGGCGGGGGCGGCTTCTCCGGCGCCCAGGTCGTCGAGCCGGCCGGTGCTGCCCGGCAGCACGGCCAGACAGTCCCAGCCCACCCCCAACCCCACCCCCCGGCCGTCGGGCCGCAGGAGTACGGAGCGGGCCGGGCGGCCCACGGGGGTGAGCAGGGTGCCGCGGCGCCCCGTACGGACCCGTACGAGCGGTGTGCGGGCGTCGTGGACGCCGGTGCCGGGCAGGACGAGACGGCCGTCCGCCGTGGGCAGCACGGTGTCGAGCGAGACTCCGGTACGCAGCGCCGTACCGACGGCGATCCCGCCGAGGGGGTGCAGGGCGGCGGCGAGAGATTCCGGTCCGGGTGCGTTGAGGGCGTCCACGACCCATCCGCCGACAGCGGGGTAGTCCAGGAGCCGCCGGGCGACGTCCGGTGCGGGCGTCTCGGCCCGCGCCAGCAGCCGCCAGTCCCGGTCGAACGCGGCGCGGGCGCCCCGCGGTAAGTGCTCGTGCCCGACGCGGGCGAGGAGGGCCTTGAACAGGACCAGCCGGCGGCTGTGCAGCGCGGCGTGCAACAGGTCGGTGTCACGCGACAGTTGGCGGGTGGTGGCGAGCCGCACGAGGCTGCCGGGCGGGACCACGAAGGCCCCCGGCGCCGCGGCCACTACCTCCGCTCCGCCGCGAGAGTGGCCGAATCCCGTCGCCACGTCCGCCTGTTCACTCCCCGTCGTTCCACGAATCGGTGAACGAGCCCGGACAGCGGAGCACGTCCTCGACGGCCGCCATCAGCGCGGTGTCGTCCAGGTCCCCCAGGGTCCACAGATCGACACCGGTGAGATCGGGGAGCGCCGGGCTGCCTGGCATCCCTTCGATCCGCTCCGCGGATCCGGCCACACGTTGCTCCAGCACGCTCTGCTCCTCCCCGATGCCCCCGAGGGCGTGTGGTGAAAGTCCCGCCTTGCGATCGCGCACACCAGACGCCGTGAGCACCGCTCTGCGGGGCGGACGGCGCCGGGTTCACGGCACACCTTGTTGGGAGGCGACGCCGTGAGGGTTCTTCTTCCCGAGCACACGAATCGGAAACCCGTTCGCTACACAGGGAGTTGGAGTTCGGCCGCACCCGCGCGGTCTCCTGGGGAGCGCGTACCGGGGCGCGTCGATGCACGCGCCGGTCGCGCACGCGAGGGGGGCGAAGCCGCCGGGCCAGGCCGTGCCTGACAATTCCCGCCTGGCGCGCGACGCCCGGAAGCCGGCTCTCCCCCGTAGCCCTTCGGGCACAGAGGTGCCCCCTACGTTGTCGGAGTCGGCCACGTACGGCCGGGCCATCCACAACGCCGGACCTCCGCCTTGCGATGCACCGCACCGACGAGACATCAGCCGCCCCGCAGGGCGGGGGCGGGGGTGTGCGCCCCGCCCCGCGGGGCGGACGGCGCTACGTTGCGGACACCGCCCCCGCGGTCACCGCGAGGCCGACAGCGCCTCCAGCCGTTCACCTGTCGCCCGTGTCTCGGCCCGCGGCGCCGGGGTGCCCAGCGCCGCCAGGCCGGACCAGTGGGTGGCCGCGGCGGTGTAGTCCGCCAGGGCGGCGGACGGGCGGGACATGCGCTCGTACAGCTCCGCGCGGCCGTGCAGCGCGCGGGCCGCCGTGAGCGAGGGCGGGTCGGTGATCTCGCGCAGCGCCCGGCCGTACGCGGACTCCGCCGCGGCGAAGTGCGTCTGCGCCTGGGGCAGTTCCAGGCGCGCGCCCGCCAGCAGCAGCCAGGAGCGCGCCCGGGTGGCCGGGTCGGCGGCGCGCCGGGCCGACAGCTCCAGCAGATGGCAGCCTTCGTAGACGTCGGGCAGGAAGCCGCCGTCCGCGCCGTCGCCCCGGTAGCGGTCCAGCAGGGCCGTACCGAGCAGCAGATGCAGCCGCCAGCGCAGCGGGACCGTGGAGGAGACGTTGGTGAGGGCTTCGCGCAGGATGCCCTCCGCGCGGTCGGGGCGCCGGGTCTCGGTGAGCAGCATCTCGCCCCATTCGGCGAGGAGTTCACAGCGCTCGTCCCGGTCGCGCGGGGCGCTGTGCTCGGCCCGCCGGTACGAGGCCGCCGCGGCCTCCCAGTCCCGCTCCTCGCGGTGGATCCGGGCCCGCTCGCGCCGGGCGCGCAGCAGCAGCGGGGCGCTGTCCTCGGCCGCCGCCTCGGCCGCTCCTGTCAGGTCGAGGAGTTCGGCCGTGTCGCGCTCGCGCGTGAGCCGCAGGGCGGACACGAGGTCCAGGAGCGCGCCCGCGCGGCGGTGCGGGGGTGCCTGGAGTTCGTCCAGCATGCCGAGCGCGGTGCGCAGTTCGCTCACCGCGGCGGCGGCCGGCTCCTGCGGTTCGGTGCCCGCCGTGGCCAGGTCGAGCAGGACCCGGCCCATGCGCAGTTGGCGCGCCGTGCGGGTGGCGAGGTCCGCCCCGTCGGGCATCTCGGCCAGCCCGGCGACCGCCGCGCGGAGCCATCGCACGTCGCCGGACTGGCGCCACAGCTCGTGTCGTACGTCCGCGCGGGCGACGGCCGTCGCCGGTTCGTGTCCGGTCAGCAGCCGCTCGGCGCGGGTCAGCAGCGCGTGCGCCTCCTCGGGATCGCGGCGCGCCTCCGCCGTGTTGGCGCGGGCGAACAGCACCCGCCCCAGCAGATACCGCGAGCGTCCCTCGTCGTCGGCGGCCAGCGCCGCCTCGGCGAGCGCCTGCGCGTCGAACAGCATCTGCCGGTCGCGCCGGTCGCGCCACAGGCCCAGCAGCCGCTCCACCTCGTCCAGCCTGCCGGGCACCGGCCGTACGGGCCGGTACCAGCGCACCACGCGCGCGGGGACCTGCGCGAACAGCTCCTCGTCGGCCTGCGGACCGCCGTCGGGGTCCTCGGGCACCACCGGCTCGCCGGTCTCCAGCCCCTGGAGGCGGGCGACGGCCAGCGCCGGGAAGTTGCGCATGCCCTTGCCGAACCGCCGGGTGACGTACTCCGACAGGTATTTGAGGACCAGTTCGGCGGCGCCCTGGTCAAGCATCTCCAGCAGCAGCTCGCGTACGCCGGGCGCGAAGTCGTAGCGCGGTCCTGGCACATCGGCGGTGTCGGGCAGCCGCTCCAGCAGTCCGCCGAGGAGTACTTCGGCCAGTTGCATGGGGCCGGTGTCGGGCAGCAGCGCTTCCTGTACGAGCTGCATCACGGGCAGATAGAGCGGTACGGCCGCCAGATGCACGGCCAGCTCCAGCGCGCCGGGCGACGCGCCGGAGCGGAAGTCGCGCAGCCGTGCCTGCGGGGTGCGCGCCCCGCCGTACGGTCCCGACTCGGGCTGTGCCGGATGCCGGGGCAGCACCCAGCCCGCCGCGCCGCGCATCGTACGGGTGCCGGTGCCGCCGAGCAGTTGGGCCCAGCCGCCGAGGACCCGGTCGGTCGGCAGCAGGACGGGCACGGGGAGCGCGCCGGCGGGCGGTGCGGCGCGCCCGTGCGTCTCGTCGGGGACGAACCGCATGCCGCGTCCCACGCCGGGCTCGTGCACGAGGAGCCCCGGGTCGGCGGGCAGCGCCGTGCGGTCCCACAGCCGCGGCGGCAGGGGCTGCACGACGGCGATCTGGGAGCTCTCGGCCCAGCGGTGGAGCAGGCGTTGGGCGCCGCCCGACTGCCACAGCGGTCCCACGCAGTCGCTGATGACGAGGGTGAGCCGGCGGCCGGTGACGTCGCGGTGCTGGTCGGCGGGGCGCAGCCGGGTCTGGTGCGGGTCGGGCCCGGTGCCGGCCATCGCCGTACCGTCCGGCCCCTGGTGCAGGTAGTGCACCTGGACGTCGCGGAACGCGCCGAGCCGTTCGCAGGCCTGGCGGAGCCGTTCGAGGGTCAGTTGCCACACGGAGGCGGTCGGTGAGGCGTCCATCAGGAGCTGGATCTCGGCCTCCCGGTGCGCGGCCGGGCGGCGTACGGGGCGCAGGAAGCCGTCCGCGGCGCTGCGTTCGGCGGTCGCCTCCTCGTCCAGTTCCGGGCCGAGGAGCGGGGGCACGGGCGGGCGGTAGCCGCGCAGCGGTCGCAGCGCGCGTTGCAGCCCGAGCAGGCCGGACAGGGCTCCGGTGGCCGGTGCCCGTATCGGGAACGACCGGGTGGGCACGGCGTCCGCGCCGGACGGGGCGTAGAGGGAGACGGGCGCGGTCTGTTCGGCGCTGCGGGGCGCGGGGTCGGGCGGCCGGGACCCCGGCTCGTCGGCGGGCGGCCGTAGGGGCGCCTGTGGCCCGGCCGGGCGGGCGGTGGGAGGTTCATGGTGCTCCGGACGATCCCCTGTCCGGGGCCGGGGCGCCGTCAGACGCGCCAGCCAGACGGCGTCGGCCAGCTCTCTGGCCGATACGTCGAGGCCCGCCGCGCGCAGCCGGCCGACCAGCTCCACCAGCCTGTCGGGCCCGCCCGAGGAGCCGGGCGGCGGCCCGCCGGACGGGTCGCCGGGCTGCCCGCCGGACGGCTGCCGCGCCGGGTGGTCCGGGTGCCCCTGCTGACCGGGGGGTGGGCGCGGGGTGGCGCCGGGGGGCGGGCCGGGGGTGGTCACCGCCATCACCTCGGACGGTCGAGAGGGCGGAGCAGCATCTCGGCGAGCCTGTTGCGGGTGACCTGTTCGGCGTCGGCGGCGCGCTGGGTCACATACAGCGCGTTCAGGAGCTGGTCGGTGGCGACGACCTCGCCGGGCTCGCGCTGGAGGAACCGCTCGATCAGCTCGGCGCCCTCCTCCAGGGCTTCCTCGCCCAGATGCGCCGCGACCATCGCGGCGAGCTGTTTCTGGCCGGGCGGTTTGAGGTCGAGCTGGATGCAGCGGCGCAACAGGGCGGCGGGGAAGTCCCGTTCTCCGTTGGAGGTGAGGATGATGAAGGGGAACGCGGTGCAGCGCACCCGGCCGCCCACGACGGTCACCGGGGTGCCGTCGTCGGTGAGGACGTCGGTGGCCGGTTCCCGCTCGGCGCGCCGCTCCAGCTCACGGATCGTGAACTCGCCCTCCTCCAGGACGTTCAGGAGGTCGTTCGGCAGGTCTATGTCGCTCTTGTCGAACTCGTCGATGAGCAGTACCCGGGGCAGTCCGTCGGGCGACGGCAGCAGCGCCGTACCGAGCGGGCCGAGCCTGATGTACGAGCCGATGGGCGGCTGCCGCACCGCGTCGCCGGACACCGCCCGGTCGAGCTGTACGTCCTGGAGCCTGCCGATGGCGTCGTAGTGGTAGAGGCCGTCCTGGAGGGTGGTACGGCTGACGATGGGCCAGCGCAGCACCCGGCCGAGCCGCAGCTCGTGGGCGACGGCGTGCGCGAGTGTCGACTTGCCGGTGCCGGGGTTGCCGGTGACGAGCAGCGGACGGCGCAGTTGGAGCGAGGCGTTGACGGCCTCGACCTCGTCGGGGCGTGGGTGGAACGACTCCACGAGTCGGCGTTTGACGCCCAGCCGGCGGGCGTTGTCCACCTCTTCGCTGTCGGCCGGCCCGTCCTGCGTACCGTCGCCGCCATCACCGCCGTTGACGCCGTGGGTGCTTCGCGCGGTGAACTCGCGCCAGGGGGGCGGATCGGGTAACTGCCGCGCACCGTCGTGCGGCAGCCCCGCTCCTCGGTAGATGCGCCAGTCGCTCACTGTGGGCTCCTCATCGCTTTCAGCCCGGCGTACGCCCGGCATCCTGGACGTCCGTACCCCGCCTGGTCGTCCGTACCCCGTCCGCGGCAGGTGACTTGGGGGCATGTTCCGGTCATAGGGATGGACTGTGCAGAGGTTCGTCGGGCAGCGCCGGTCTGTGGGGTGGATCGTAGATGAGGACGATGTGCCGTGCCCAGGCTGTTTCCTGATCAACCTGGCCTTCCCGGTCGGGGTCGGCGGCGCTGAGGTTGCGCAGCACCCGCACGCGCTCGCGCAGTTCGCTGCCGGTGGGGGCCTCGCGCACCAACTGGGCCGCCCTGCGGTAGAACTCGGCGCAGTCGTCGTGCCCGTCCTCGCCGGTGCGCCGGCACAGCACGGCGACATGGCCGGCGTGGAAGGCGCGGGTCAGGACGCGCGAGCCGCGCCCCGTGGCCGTACTCGCGCAGTACACGGGCAGGGACACCCCCGCGACGCCCGCCGTGCCGCTCACCGACAGCCGCGCGTACGCCGCCTCCTCGCCCTCGGGCGACGCGGCGCCGTGCCCCGCGTCCGGTACGTCCAGACACAGCGGGACGGCTTCCAGGGGCCCGTGGTCGGTGGCGCGTCTGCCGCGGTTCCACTCCGGGGTCACGCCGTCGCGCCGGCGCAACTGGTCGCGCAGGGCGACGACTCGGCGCCGTCCGATGGGGAGGGTGTGCACGCTGGGCGGTTCGTCGCCGCGCGGCAGCCGGGAGCGCCATTCGTCGACGGGCTCGTCGAACAGCGCGCGGGGCAGCAGGAAGTCGACGGCGGCGAGATACTGCCCGGCGTCCGCGCGGGCCAGCGCCTCGCTCAGCCCCTGGCGTACGGCGGCCTCGAGGCCGGTGCGCGGGACGCCCTCCTCGTCGTAGCGGACGGTGGTGGTGCCGCCGTCCGGGTCCAGCAGTTGTACGCGCCAGGGGTGGGTGCCGTAGATCTCGGGCTCGATCACGACGAGTACGTCGTCGTGGGCCGCTCCGCCGGGGCCCGTACCCGCGCCGCCGCCGTCGTCCGCCGCGTCGTCGTCGCCGCCGGCCAGGAGCGCCAGGCTCTCCTCGCGGATCCACTCGGTCTCCAGGGAGTTGGCGGCCGTCTCGACCCAGTCGCGGAGCTTCTTGGCCCCCGGGGTGCCGCGGGTCGCGCGCAGCGCGCCGTACACCATCGCCGCGTACAGGACGACGGCTTCCTGTTCGAGGTCCCGGCCCGCCAGGGCCGCTTCGGTGCGCTCGCGCGGGTCGTAGAGGAGGCCCGAGCCCTCGCGCCAGTTGCGCGGGTCGTTGGACTCGATGCGCTGCGGGCTGCGCAGCAGACGGCGGCTGGTGCCGTTGACCAGATGCAGCACCTGGCCGGGGCCGGACGGCGGTTCGACATCGGCGAACAGCCCGTACAACTGGGTGCGCGAGCGCGGATTGAAGCTGTGCGGCCGGCCCTGCGCCACCGCGAGGCGGGTGTGCAGCCGGGGCCAGCAGTCGCCGGAGCCCTCGAAGCGCCGCAGATGGTGCCGGTCGTGGGCGCCGACGACCTCCGCCCACAGGGCTTGGGCGCCCTGGTCGCAGAGGGTGCGCAGCGCGGTGACGGACTCGGCGCGGCCGATGGTGGCGTCGCCCTGGCCCTTGCCCTTGATGATGCCGATGACCGATCCGTGCCGGGTGTCGATGACCGGTCCGCCCGAACAGCCGTGCAGCACCAGCCCGTTCTGGAGCCACATCGGATTCCCGCGGCGTCCTCCGGTGGCCATCGCCGTCGTGGAAAGGAACTCCTCGCCGCCGTGCGCCCCCGAGGTCTGCGCCCAGCCGTACAGCTCGACGTCGGCGGGAGTGGGCGCCGAACGGTCGCTGAGCCAGAGGCAGTCGGCGAAGTCGGCGCCCGGGACCCGGATGAGCGCGAGGTCGTGACCGGCGACGACATGGGCGATCTCGCCCGCCAGTCGCTCGTCGTCGTAGGTGGTGACCGTGACACCGCCCGCTGGCTCCCGATCCATCGCACCCACCCTCTTGTCCACGACATGCGCGCAGGTCACGACCCATTCGGGGGCGACGAAGAAGCCGCTGCCCCAGAATCCGGCACTGTCTGCGTCATACCCGTCGGCGGCGGGGCCGATGCGGACGACTCCCCGGCTCACGGGGTCTTCGAGGGAGCTCATGCGTCAACACACGGGGAGTACGAGGGCGTTGGGACGGCGCGCGCCCCTTTGTCGAGCGATCCGCAGACCTGAGTGTCGTTCATCCGCACCCCGTCCCCCCGAAGTTGAGGCATGTGGGACGAGGCTAACCGGATGATCCCGAAGTGGGGAGTGGTTCGGGTCCCGGCGAGGCGGGTGGCCCGTCCGGGACGGGGGGCTCCGCGCGGTCGCGGCCGGGCTGCCAGGTGAGGGTGACGGAGATGGACGCCTTGGCCTCCCCGTCGGCCAGCACGGCGGCCACCGCCTTGCCCGGCTTCATCGCCAGCTCGATACCGAACGTCGCGCTGACCTCGCTCGGCCCGGCCGCCCGCGCCGCGTCCATCACGGTCGCGCCGACCGCGGCGATCACCTCGTTGACCCGCGTCACGCCCGCCCGGAGCCGGTCGACGGCTCCGACGTCGTCGAACGTCGACTCGTCCGGCCGCAGGACACTGACCCTGGCGAGAATGACCTGCCCACCGGGCAGGACCACCTCCTGTACGTCGTGCTCCAACGCCACCCCTCCCCCACTCACCGCACACCTGTGTTCTGGGTTACCTCCCCCTCCCACCAGCTCGTTACGCTGATGACATGTATTTCACTGATCGCGGAATCGAGGAGCTTCAGAAGCGGCGGGGAGAGGAGGAGGTCAGCTTCGAGTGGCTGGCCGAGCAGTTGCGTACGTTCGTCGATCTCAACCCGGACTTCGAGGTTCCGGTGGAGCGTCTGGCCACGTGGCTGGCCCGCCTGGACGACGAAGACGAAGACGACTAGGGCCTCGGCCGGGCATCGCGATAGGTCTTGACTTCCCCTATCCACGATATATCGTGTTGAGCAAGAGACGCGATATGTTGCGTCATGGCCGGCCGCAGGGAGTCAGCACCATGGCAGAGTCGACGTGGGAAGTCAGCGAGCCGAAGAAGCTCACCTTCGACGACCCGGTGACGGCGCTCAGCGTACGTATCGTGAACGGCACCGTGAATGTCGTCGGCACCGACGAGACCGCACTGGCCGAACAGGGCGGCGCGCGGCTGGAGATCTCCGAGATCCAGGGCCCGCCCCTGATCGTGACCCGCACCGGCAGCACGCTCACCATCGCCTACGAGGACCTGCCCTGGCAGAGCTTCTTCAAGTGGCTCGACCGCAAGGGCCACCGGCGCACCGCCGTCGTCTCCCTCACGGTCCCGGCGGGGGCGAGCGTCGAGGTCGGCGTCGTCGGGGCGAGCGCCGTGGTCTCCGGGATCAAGGGGCGTACGGACATCCGCGGCGTGAACGGAGACACCACGCTCGTCGGCCTGGCCGGCCGGGTCCGCGCGGAGACCGTCGCCGGCAATGTGGAGGCCCAGGCCGTCACCGGCGATCTGCGCTTCAACTCGGTCTCGGGCGATCTGACCGTCGTAGACGGCGCGGGGGCCTCCGTACGCGCGGACACCGTCAGCGGCGACATGGTCATCGACCTGGAGCCCGCCGGCAAACCCACCGACATCAAGATCAACACGATCTCCGGCGAGGTGGCGATCCGGCTCCCGCACCCGGCGGACGCGACGGTCGAGGCGAACACGGCGAGCGGTTCGGTCTCCAACGCCTTCGACGACCTGCGGGTCGGCGGGCAGTGGGGAGCGAAGAAGATCACCGGCACACTCGGGGCGGGTACGGGGCAGCTCAGGGCGGTGACGGTGTCCGGCTCGATCGCCCTGCTGCGGCGGCCACCGGCGGAGGAACCGTACGGTGCGGAACGCGTGGCGCCGGTAGGTGCCGCGTCCGCCGACGCCGACGCCGACGAGAAGGAGCTCTGACATGCCCCCGGTCTTCGCCCACGGTCGCCTCCGCCTCTACCTGCTCAAGCTGCTCGACGAGGCGCCGCGCCACGGCTACGAGGTGATCCGGCTGCTCGAGGAGCGCTTCCAGGGCCTGTACGCGCCCTCCGCCGGCACCGTCTACCCGCGGCTGTCCAAACTGGAGGCCGAAGGGCTGGTCACCCACGCCACCGAGGGAGGCCGCAAGGTCTACTCGATCACCGACGCCGGCCGCGAGGAGTTGGCGGGCCGCAGCGGTGAACTGGCCGATCTGGAGCTGGAGATCCGCGAGTCCGTCTCCGAACTCGCCGCGGAGATCCGCGACGACGTACGGGGCGCGGCGGGCCAGCTCCGTAACGAGATGCGCGCGGCGGCGGCGTCCGCGTCGGCCAGCGGTGAACACATGCCGGAGGACGGCGAGTCCTGGCACGCGGCGAAGGACGAACTGCGCCGCGCGAAGCAGGAGTGGAAGGAACAGGCGCGCCGCGCGAAGGACGAGTCACGCCGGGCGCGTGAGGACGCACAGCAGGCGCGGCGCCAGGCCAAGGAGGCGCAGGAGACGGCGCGCGAGGAGATGCTGCGTATCGCCAAGCAGGTCCAGGACCAGGTCCAGGGCCACTTCTCGCGCGGCGACTGGCCGACCGGGGTACGGGAGGGCCTGTCCGAACTGTCGACGCAACTCGGCGGCCTGGCGAAGGGCACCGCGTGGCCACCGTTCACCAAACCGGAACCGGCGGACACGGATGCCGACTGGGCGCGGGACACGCCCTCGACGGGCGACCCGGTACGCGATCTGGACCGGCTGCTGGACCGCTTCCGCGACGACGTCCGCGACGCGGCGCGGGACCACGGAGTGACGGAGTCCCAACTGAAGGAGGCCCGCCACCACTTGTCGACGGCGGCGGCGCGTATTGGGGGGCTGCTGGGTCAGCCGCCCGTGTAGGGGTTGCCGGGTTCGCGCCTGCGGGCCGGTGGTCGGGTGTCCTCAAGCGCCGGACGGGCTTGGTGGTTGCGGTCTCGTTGCCGGGGGCGGGGTGCGGGGCCTCCGGGTGGATATGTCCGGACGGCATGATTTACGCCGCGTGCAACGCTCATTGGTCTCGACGAGACCAGCATGTCCACGCGACACAAATCAGCCTGAGTGTCCGAACACACCCACCCTCCGACCCCGCCCCCCTCACGCCGCCACCGCCCGCAGTTAAAACAACCCCACCCCCTGCGGGTTGAAGGGGGACGCGCAGGGGTCGTGTCCGGACACTAAAGCGTGATTTGTGGCGCAACCCGGCCCAGCACCACACCAACACCGCTGGGCGCCGTAAATCATGCCGTCCGGGCATGACCCCGGAGCGGCCCCCGGCCACCACCGCAACCACCCAGCCCGTCCGGCGCTTGAGGACAACGACCACCGGCCCGCAGGTTCACTTAATGTCGGCGACAGCCTTAATCGCACGGTCCACTTCGTTTTCGGGCGTAACCAAATTCGGTCCGAGCCTTACATAACTCCCGCCGTACGGCGTCACGTCAGCAATTTTCCGGTGACGCTCATCCAGTTCACCGACAACACTCCAGGGGTCGCCGGCTCGGCGTGAATTTTCGCATTCTTTACCTTGAATAAATGGACCCGACCGTCGGAGCGCGGTCGCCCCGGCCCCGCCCCGACAACCGCAACCCAACCAACCCCCGCCATTCACCCGCGCCTGGTGGGATCCTCGCGCTACACATCCCACCCAGGAGGCGCTTGTGAATCTGCTTGTCAACGGTGATGCCGAGCAAGGAGCCGGGGGAACCGCCGAGCCAGTCGGGCAGGTTGTCGGCTGGGTCGTGCGGCAGGGTGCGCCCGCGCTTGTCGGGTACGACGTCGGTGGCGGCTATCCCACGCCCGCCGACCCCGGGCCGGGCGGTGGCGGCGGGGGGCGGTTCTTCTCCGGCGGGAACAGCGCCGTCACCGCCCTCGTCCAGGAGGTGGCCCTTCCCGCCGCCGGCTCGGCCGGGCACCGTGCCGTCGACGCCGAGCGCGTCCGGTACGTGCTGAGCGGCTGGCTCGGCGGGTACGCCGGGCAGGAGGACGGGGTCAGGCTGTCCGTCGAGTTCCGGGACCGCGCCGGGACCCCGCTGGCGCTGTCCGTGCTCGGCCCCGTCACCGCCGGTGAACGCGGCCACGCCACCGCCCTGTTGGAGCGCCACGCCGAGGCCGCCGTACCGCCGGGTGCCCGCTCCGCGCGCGTACAGCTCTCCTTCACCCGCACCGGCTCGGGCACGTCCAACGACGGCTACGCCGACGCGATCTCACTCCGGCTAACAACGACGGGACGGCACTCGTGACCCTCAACCGACGTGATCTGCTCAAGGCGGCCGGCGCCGTCGGCGCGCTCAACGTGGTCTGGCCCCTGAGCGCCGGGCTCTCCCCCGCGCAGGCCCGCGAGGCCGCCGAGACGCTTGGATCGGCTTACGACGAGGCGCCGTTCACCCTCGGCGTCGGGTCCGGCGACCCGCGGCCCACCAGTGTCGTGCTCTGGACACGGCTCGCGCCCGAGCCGTTCGCCGAGCCGGGCGACCAGCCGCTCGCCGAGCTGGTCGACGTCAAGTGGGTCGTCGCCGAGGACCGCGCCCTGCGCCGCGTCGTCGCGCGCGGCACCGTCCCCGCGTCCGCGACCCTCGCGCACAGCGTGCACGTACCGGTCGGCGGTCTGCGCCCCGGCCGTACGTACTACTACGCGTTCACCGCGCTGGGCAGAACCAGCCGCCTGGGCCGTACCCGTACCGCACCCTCCGGACACGTCCGCAGCGCCCGCTTCGCCACCGCCAACTGCCAGAACTATCCGCAGGGCCACTACGCCGCCCTGGCCGGGATCGCCCGGGAGGAGCTGGACTTCGTCATCCACCTCGGCGACTACATATACGAGCACGGCCCCGAGGGCAGCGACATCCGCGACCACAACGGTCCGGCGATCTACACCCTGCACGACTACCGGATGCGCCACGCCCTCTACAAGGGCGACCCGTCGCTGCGCGCCGCGCACGCCGCGCACCCGTGGTTCCTGACCTGGGACGACCACGAGGTCGTGAACGACTACAGCGGTACGGGTGGCGGCGCCCCGTTCATGGCACGCCGGGCCGCCGCGTACCAGGCGTGGTACGAGCACCTGCCGCACCGCGGCGCCGGGGACTCCGTCCTGCCGGACATCGACATCCACCGGGTGCGCCGCTGGGGCGATCTGCTGGAGCTGGCCGTGCTCGACCTGCGGCAGTACCGCTCCGCGCAGAATCTCCCGGGCGGCACCATCCTGGGCGCCGACCAGAAGTCCTGGCTGAAGACGA
Source organism: Streptomyces sp. NBC_01506 (assembly GCF_045040295.1). Classification (NCBI taxonomy): domain Bacteria; kingdom Bacillati; phylum Actinomycetota; class Actinomycetes; order Kitasatosporales; family Streptomycetaceae; genus Streptomyces; species Streptomyces sp. NBC_01506. The sequence goes on from NZ_CP109422.1 coordinate 2,886,857, forward strand.
CCGTCGACCGCGCGCCCGACAGTTGGCACGTCTGGGCCAACTCGATCATGCTCAGCCAGTTGCGTGGCCGCCCCGGCGGCGGCTACATGTTCACCGACCAGTGGGACGGCTTCCTCAGTGAGCGCAAGGAGGTGCTGGAGCATGTGCGTACCAGCGGCCTCGAAGACCTCGTGGTCCTCACCGGCGACTGGCACTCCGCGTTCGTGGACGACATCCGGCCGGACTACGACAACACCGAATCACCCGTCGTGGGAACGGAGTTCACGGCGCACTCGGTGACCTCCAGCGCGTACAGCGCGCAGTGGAACGCCACCAACGGTCCGCTGATGGGCGCGGCCAATCCGCACCTTCAGTACTTCGAGGGGAATCGTTACGGCTACGACGTGTACGAGGTCACGCCGGAACGGTTCAGCACCCATATGCGGGTCATCGACGACCGCCGCGACCCGGCCTCGGCCGTCTCCACCCTGACCACGTTCCATGTGGACCGGGGTACGGCGGGCGCGTACGAGGACCCGGCGACGAAGTCGTCACCCGCGCAGTACCGCAGGGACTGACACCCGGCGGGGGCGGGACCCGCCTCACACGCCCGCGTGCTTCCGCGCGTCCCGTCCCCGCCCTAGGGTCAAGGTCATGTTCGCCGCCTACGCATCCCGCATCGACCGCGACCAGCCCCTCAACGGCCTTGAGTTGGGCGATCGCCCGGCTCCCGAGCCACGCCCCGGCTGGTCGACCGTGAGAGTCAAGGCCGCCTCACTCAACCATCACGATCTCTGGACCCTGCGCGGGGTCGGCATCTCGGAGGACCGGTTGCCGATGATCCTCGGCTGTGACGCCGCCGGGATCGACGAGGACGGCAACGAGGTCGTCATCCACTCCGTCGTCGGCCAGAGCGGCCACGGCGTCGGCCCCCGTGAGCCCCGCTCGATCCTCACCGAGCGCTACCAGGGCACCTTCGCCGAGCAGGTCTCGGTCCCCACCTGGAATCTGCTGCCCAAGCCCGCCGGCCTGACCTTCGAGCAGGCCGCCTGTCTGCCGACCTCCTGGCTGACCGCGTACCGGATGCTGTTCACCAACGCCGGTGTACGGCCCGGGGACTCCGTCCTCGTCCAGGGCGCGGGCGGCGGTGTCGCGACCGCCGCGATCGTCCTCGGGAAGGCGGCCGGGCTGCGGATGTACGCCACCAGCCGCGACGAGGCGAAGCGCAAGCGCGCCGTCGAACTGGGCGCCGTCGACGCGTTCGAGCCGGGCGCGCGGCTGCCGCACCGCGTGGACGCGGTCATCGAGACGGTCGGCGCCGCGACCTGGTCCCACTCGGTCAAGTCCCTGCGGCCCGGCGGCACACTGGTGATCTCCGGCGCCACCAGCGGCGACCGGCCCTCGCACGCCGAGCTGACCCGGATCTTCTTCCTGGAGCTGAAGATCGTCGGCTCGACCATGGGCACGAAGGACGAGTTGGAGGACCTGCTGTCGTTCTGTACGACGACGGGGATCCGCCCGGTGATCGACGACGTCCTACCGCTGGACCGGGCCCGCGAGGGGTTCGAGCGAATGGCGGCGGGCGATCTGTTCGGCAAGATCGTGCTGACCGGCTGAAGGAGCTTTCATGGACGCACTGCTGCCCCTGCTGCTGGTCGTCGGCACACTCGCACTGGTCATGGGCCTCTTCGGCCGGCTCGCGCTGCACGTCAAGCGCCGCGGGACCGCGGGCGCGGGCATCACGGCGGCCATGGCCGCGTACGACGAGGCGTTCCGCGTGACCGCGCACGAGGCGCACTACGAGATCCAGGCGGCGGCCGAGCGGCAGCTCCCGCTTCCGGCGCCGGACGATCCGCACGACGCGCGCGGGGCCGGTGGCCCCGGTCCGTACCGAAGGCGGCCCACCGCGCCCCGTAACCGCCGCTCCGTACTGCGGCGTTGGGCGCGGCGGCTGCGGGGCTGACACCGCTTGTCAATGTTGGTTGACACTCAATGTCTGTCAACGTAAATTGACAGGCATGACGGATGCGATGGATCTCGCCGAGAAGTCGGGCGACCGCGACCCGCGGGTCGGGCTGAGGGCGGTCGCCGCGCTGCGGCGGCTGGCCGAACAGCTCGAAGCCGTCCAGGTGCGCAGCGCCCGTAATCAGGGCTGGTCGTGGCAGGAGATCGCGACCCAGCTCGGTGTCAGCAGGCAGGCGGTACACAAGAAGTACGGGAGGCAGTGATGTTCGAACGCTTCACACGAGGGGCGCGCGCCGTGGTGACGGACGCCGTCGAGCAGGCCGAACGCACGTCGGCACCCGAGGTCGGCGAGGAGCACATGCTGCTCGCGCTGCTCGACTCGAAGGGCACGCGATCGGCGTTCGCCTTCGCGTCGCTCGGCATCCTGGACCGGCGCGACTCCGTGGAGGCGGGACTGGCCGACGCGGGCCGGCGGGGCGGCATGACACACGCCGATACGGCGGCGCTCGCCGAACTGGGGATCGACGTGGCGGAGATCGTCTCGAGGGTCGAGGGCACGCACGGCGAAGGCGCGCTGCGGGCGGGCCGGAAGAGGAAGCGGGGGTGGGTGTCGCACACGAAGTTCACGCCCGCCGCGAAGCAGACGCTGGAGCAGTCCCTGCGGGTCGCGGTCGGACGCGGCGACAAGGAGATCTCCGACGGCCACATCCTGCTGGCCCTGACGGCCCGGCCGGGTGTAGTGGCGGACGTACTCGCGGATCACGGGGGGACGTACGGAGCGGTGGAGCGGGCACTGTTCGGTGAGCCTCGGTAGCCGTCCGGCGGTCGCGGGTCCGGGTTGCGGTTTCGTTGCCGGGGTCGGGGTGCGGGCCCTGCGGGTGGGTATGTCCGGACGGCGTGATTTACGCCGCGTGCAAGGCTCGTTGGTCTCGACGGGTGTCCGAACACACCCACCCTCCGACCCCGCCCCCCCCTCAGCGCCAGTCGCCGGTCACCCAGGCCACCAGACGAGGGCGGGACGTCGCGTCGCACGGCACGAGCGAACTGGTGGCGAAGATCTCGACGGTGGCGACCTGCGCGGCGGACGTAGCCGTGGTGCGGATGTCGGAGACGATGTCGCCGGGCTCGTTGATCGTCTCGTCTCTCTCGAACGCAGTCGTCGTATCAGGACTGTTGCAACCGACGTGCTCAAGGGGCTGGCCGAGGAACCACCCCCCGACGAATACGGCGTACAGGACCGCGGTGGCGCCCAGACGGCGCGAAGTTATCCAGGTAGGCACACGCGGATTCTTCCACGACGCCACGTCGGAGAAGCGGGTGCAACAAACAGCTACCGGCGGCGAACCAAGACCGGCACAGCCGCGATGGCATGCGCCTTGGGCCCAACTCGGAGACGGGAGTTCGAACCGCGACGGCGAGGGTCAACCCCCACCTCCCGCGCGGGGAAGGGGGACGCGCAGGGGTCGTGTCCGGACACTAAAGCGTGATTTGTGGCGCAACCCGGACCAGCAGTTGCCCAGGACCGTCGGGCGCCGTAAATCATGCCGTCCGGGCATGACCCCGGAGCGGCACCCGGCCACCACCGCAACCACCAAGCCCGGCCGGCGCTTGAGGCCAACGACCACCGGCCCGCAGGCGGCAAACGCAACCCCGCCCACCACCAAGCCCGTCCGGCGCTCGAGGACGAACCCGGCCCGCAGGCCGCCACCCCGCCGGGGAAAGGCGACCCGCGGACCGGCAGAAGCTAGCGCCGCGCAACCCCCTCCGCCCGCGCCGCCGCGGCCACCGCCGACGTCACCGCCGGCGCCACCCGCTCGTCGAACGGCGACGGAATCACGTAGTCCGCCGACAGCTCGTCACCCACCACATCCGCCAGCGCGTTCGCCGCGGCGATCTTCATGCCCTCGGTGATCCGCGAGGCCCGCACCTGGAGCGCGCCCGCGAAGATCCCCGGGAACGCCAGCACGTTGTTGATCTGGTTCGGGTAGTCGCTGCGCCCCGTCGCCACCACCGCCGCGTACTGGTGCGCGATGTCCGGGTGGACCTCCGGGTTCGGGTTGGCCATGGCGAAGACGAACGCGCCCGGTGCCATCGACGCGATCGCCGGCTCCGGGACCGTACCGCCGGAGACGCCGATGAAGACGTCCGCGCCGGACAGCGCGGCCTCCAGGGAGCCGGAGAGCCCCGCCCGGTTGGTGAGGGCGGCCAGCTCGCGCTTGACGTCGGTCAGGTCGTCGCGGTCGGGGCTGACGATGCCCTTGCGGTCGGCGACCGCCACGTCGCCGATCCCCGCCTCCAGCAGGAACTTCGCGATGGCCACACCCGCCGCGCCCGCCCCGGAGATGACGGCCCGCAGCTCGCCGAGCGTGCGCCCGGTGAGCTTCGCCGCGTTGCGCAGGGCGGCGAGCGTCACGACGGCCGTGCCGTGCTGGTCGTCGTGGAAGACGGGGATGTCGAGCCGTTCCTGGAGCCTGCGCTCGATCTCGAAGCAGCGGGGCGCCGAGATGTCCTCGAGGTTCACCCCGCCGAAGGACGGCGCGAGCCGCACGACGGTGTCGATGATCTCGTCGGTATCGGTGGTCGCCAGCGCCAGCGGCACCGCGTCGACGCCGCCGAACTGCTTGAACAGGATCGCCTTGCCCTCCATCACGGGCAGCGACGCCTCCGGTCCGATGTCCCCGAGGCCGAGGACCGCGGTCCCGTCCGTCACGACGGCGACGACCTGTGACTTCCACGTGTAGTCGTGGACCAGCTCCGGGTTCTCGGCGATCGCCGTGCACACCTTGGCGACGCCGGGCGTGTAGGCGAGTGACAGGTCGTCCTTGTCCCGGATGGGCACGGTGGCCTGGATGGCCATCTTCCCGCCGCGGTGCAGCGCGAACGCCGGATCGAAGGGCTCGTCCGTCGCGCCTTCGCCGACACTCACCCCGTCGCTCACGCCATCGCTCACGCCGTCACTCACGCCGTCACTCACACCGGCACTGACACTTTCGCTCTCACTGCGAGGATTCACGATCTCCGCTGCCATGTCTTTGACCCCTTAAGTCTCTTCATCAGTTGAGGGTGTCCACTCCTGGGTTACGGAGGGGTGGGCGGGCACCGCGTACGTGACCTGTTATCGGCGGTTGGAGCACCGAACAGGAGGAGGTACGTACGCGCGGGCGCGCCGCACACGCGCCCTGAGCCCCGGATGAGGGGTGTAGCTGTCCTTCATACCGGACGGGCCTCGTCGGCGGGTTGTCCACGACTCGTTCTACAAGCGGTGACATGACTCATAGCGGAGTTTCAGGACACTCGCGCCGCACGACACGAAACCGCCGGGAGAGCCGGGACGGGACGCAGATCGTCCGGCCGGAGGAAGGCGTTCCCGTAGATGGTCCGGTATTGATGTGCCGGTCCGCCGGGACACGGGGGTCACCCGTTATCCGATTTTGACATGACGGGGCCCCTGAACGGACCAGTCCGAATGGCAAGATGCCCTAATCAATCACACAGGGTCGCGACACTCGATGGCGTGTGCGCGCGTGCCCGCCCCGTGACACGTCCCTCGTCCGCCGGAGGATCCTCATCATGACCGCCAGCCTCACCAGCCGTACCACCGCCGGGAAGTCCCGGATCGCCGCGGTCGGCGCGATCGTGGTCGCCGGGTCACTCCTGCTGACCGCCTGCGGCGACCAGACCGACAACGGGTCGGACAGCGGGTCCAAGGACTCGCCCGCGACCACCAAGAGCGCCCCGCTGGCCGACCAGTTGCCCAAGGAGATCGCGGACAAGGGCGTCATCAAGGTGGGCTCCGACATCGCGTATCCGCCCGTCGAGTTCAAGGACGAAGCGGGCAAGACCGTCGGTATCGACCCCGACATCGCCGCCGCGCTCGGCAAGCAGCTCGGTGTGACGTTCGAGTTCGAGAACGGCACCTTCGACACGCTGCTGACGGGGCTGCGTTCCAAGCGTTACGACATAGCCATGTCGGCCATGACCGACACCAAGGCCCGCCAGGACGGCGTGGACTCCGAGACGGGCAAGAAGGTCGGTGAGGGCGTCGACTTCGTCGACTACTTCACCGCCGGTGTCTCGATCTACACCAAGAAGGGCGACGACAAGGGCATCGCGAGCTGGTCGGACCTGTGCGGCAAGAAGATGGTCGTCCAGCGTGGCACCGTCTCGCACGATCTGGCCAAGGCCGAGTCGAAGAAGTGTACGGACGGCAAGAAGAAGGCCATCGGCATCCAGGCGTTCGACAACGACCAGCTCGCCCAGACCCGGCTGCGCGCCGGCGGTGCCGACGCCGGTTCGTCGGACTTCCCGGTCGCGGCGTACGCGGTGAAGACCTCGGGCGGCGGCAACGACTTCCAGCTCGTCGGCGAGCAGATCGAGGCCGCCCCGTACGGCATCGCGGTCGCCAAGGGCAACGACGAGCTGAGCAAGGCGCTCCAGGCCGCGCTCGACGCGATCATCAAGAACGGCGAGTACGACAAGATCATCGCGAAGTGGGGCGTCGACGCCGGCGCGGTCAAGGAAGCCACGATCAACGCCGGCACCTGATCCGCGCCCGGCTCGCGAAAGGCAGCATCCGTGACTGTTGAGATATCGAAGTCGGACGGCCCCTCCGACGCGGCCCCGGCGCGATCCGCCGGGCCGCAGGCCATCAGAGCCATACCGGTCCGGCACTACGGGCGGTACGTGGCCGCGGTCGTCGCGCTCGCGCTGCTGGCGTTGCTGGTCAGGGCGTTCTGGCAGGGCAGGATCAACTGGGGCGCCATACCGGACTACTTCTTCGACGACCGCATCCTCAAGGGTGTCGGCCAGACGATGATCCTCACCGTCCTGTCGATGGCCATCGGCGTGATCGGCGGCATCGTCCTGGCGGTGATGCGGCTGTCGAAGAACCCGGTGATGTCGTCCCTCGCGTGGTCGTACATCTGGTTCTTCCGCGGTACGCCGGTCCTCGTGCAGCTCATGGTCTGGTTCAACCTGGGGCTGGTCTTCGAGTACATCAACCTCGGGCCGATCTACAAGGACTACTGGGCCAGCTTCATGACGCCGTTCCTGACGGCGCTGCTCGGCCTCGGTCTCAACGAGGCCGCGTACATGGCGGAGATCTGCCGCGCCGGTCTGCTCTCGGTCGACGAGGGGCAGACGGAGGCGTCGCACGCGCTGGGCATGAGCCACGGCAAGACGCTGCGCCGCATAGTGATCCCGCAGGCGATGCGGGTGATCGTGCCGCCGACCGGCAACGAAGTCATCAACATGCTGAAGACGACATCGCTGGTGGCGACCGTGCAGTTCTACGAGTTGCTGAGATACGCGCAGGACATCGGGCAGACGTCCGGCGCCCCGGTCGAGATGCTGTTCCTCGCCGCCGCCTGGTATCTGCTCATGACCTCGGTCCTGAGCATCGGTCAGTACTACCTGGAGCGGTACTACGCGCGTGGCTCGCTGCGCACCCTGCCGCCGACCCCGTTGCAGCGGATCAAGGCCAATCTGTTCTCACTGGGCCGCCCGAAGGGAGGCACCGCATGACCCCGATGGTGAAGGCCGAGGCCGTACACAAGTCGTTCGGCGCCGCGCATGTGCTCAAGGGCATCGACCTGGAGGTCGCGCCGCGCGAGGTCTTCTGTCTGATCGGGCCCTCCGGGTCCGGCAAGTCGACCTTCCTGCGCTGCATCAACCATCTGGAGCAGGTGAGCGCCGGACGGCTGTACGTCGACGGCGAGCTGGTCGGCTACCGCCAGAAGGGCGACAAGCTGTACGAGCTGCGCGACTCCGAAGTGGCCCTGAAGCGCCGGGACATCGGCATGGTCTTCCAGCGCTTCAACCTCTTCCCGCACATGACGGCCGTCGAGAACATCATGGAGGCACCGATGCGGGTGCGCCGTGAGCCGAAGGCCGTCGCGCGGGAGCGGGCCAGGAAGCTGCTGGACCGGGTGGGGCTCGCGGACAAGGCCGACGGCTATCCCTCGCAGCTCTCGGGCGGTCAGCAGCAGCGGGTGGCGATCGCCCGCGCGCTGGCGATGGAGCCGAAGCTGATGCTTTTCGACGAGCCGACGTCGGCGCTCGACCCGGAGCTGGTGGGCGATGTCCTGGACGTGATGCGCGATCTCGCCGAGTCGGGCATGACGATGATCGTGGTGACGCACGAGATGGGCTTCGCCCGCGAGGTCGGCGACGCGCTGGTGTTCATGGACGACGGGATGGTCGTGGAGTCGGGCCACCCGCGTGAGGTGCTGACGAATCCGCGGCACGAGCGGACGAAGTCGTTCCTGTCGAAGGTGCTGTAGCGACGCGGGGGTGTTACGGCGCGCGACGCCCGTAACACCCCCTTCCTTCTGCCTACTTCAGGGCGAGCATCAGCGAGTCCGACGGCGAGGACCAGACCGGGCGCGCCTCGGCAAAGCCCGCGCCGAGCAGCGTCGTCGCGTGCCACTCCACGGAGGGCGTGTCGCCCTCGGCGTGCTCGCCGTAGATCGCGAACCGCTCGGCCGTCGGCCCCGCGAGCACCGGGTCCTCGGCCGCGAGTTTCCACCAGTCGGCCCAGTCGACGGCGCCCTCGGCCTTGGCGCGGTCCATCTCGCGGTGCCGGTGGGCGCGTTCGGCGGCGTTGATACGGGGTGTGCCGGGGACCGTCATATGGTCGGCGTTCATGAAGACGCCGCCGGGCCTGACGAGGCCGGCGAGCTGCCCGTACAGCGCGGCCAGCGGTTCGATGGGCAGCCAGTGCAGCGCGGTGGCGGTGAGGACGGCGTCGTACGAGTCGTAGGGCAGCTTCGCCGTCCAGTCGGGGTCCTTGAGGTCGGCCCGCACCAGCGTCAGGCGCGTGTCGTCGGCGAAGTAGCCGCCGGCGATGGCGAGCAGCGCGGGGTCGAGGTCGACGCCGGTGCTGGTGGCGGCGGGGAACCGCTGGAACAGCCGGTCGGTGATGCTGCCCGTGCCGCACGCGAGGTCGAGCACCCTCGGTTCGGGGCCGACCAGGGCCTCGACCATGTCGAGCATCACCCGGAAGCGCTCCTCGCGGTCGGGCATGTACCACTCCTGCTGGCGGTCCCAACTGTCCTGCCAGGCCCGCCAGCGGGCCCGCTCCGCCCCGGGCGCCTCGCTCACGGCGGTGCCCGGGGCAGTCCCCGCGTCCGCCGCCGTGCCCGTCCCCGTGCCCGTGTCCACCATCGGAATCCTCCGCTCCGTAATACCCTGTAGGCAAGACCAGCTATTACGCCGACCCTAGACCGCTGCCGTAAGGACTACAAGTGGAACTGGCCTCTTACTCGGACTACGCCGTACGACTGGTCAACACCGAGGAACCGGCCCGCGGCACGGACACCTTGACCTCCGTCGAAGCCGTCCGGGCCCTGTTCGGCGAATCCACCCAGGCGTCGCGCCGGGCCACCGACGCGGACGTCACCCGCTTCCGCTCCGTACGCGGCCGGCTGCGCGCGATCTTCGCGGCGGCCGACGAGGGCGAGGCCACGCGCGCCGTCGACCTGCTGAACTCGCTGCTGCTGGAATTCCCCGTCAGCCCGCAGATCTCCGGCCACGACTTCCTGGACGACGAGGGCCATCCGCGCTGGCATCTGCATCTGGCCGAGCACCCGTCGAACGCCACCGCCGGGTTCGCCGCGATCGCCGCGATGGGCCTGGCGTTCCATCTGACCGAGTACGGGGTGGACCGGCTCGGCCTGTGCCAGGCCGCGCCGTGCCGTAACGCCTACCTCGACACCTCGACCAACCGCTCGCGCCGCTACTGCTCCGACCGCTGCGCGACCCGCGCCAATGTCGCCGCCTACCGGGCCCGCAAACGCCTGGAGACCGAGCGGTCGGACAGCACGGGCCGCAGCGCGGAGAAGGCCCACGCGAGCGCGCCGGCCGCGGACCGCTGATCCTCGGCGCGCGGCCGGTAACGGGCCCGGACCCGGCCGAGCAGCAGCTCGGCGGGGACGGCCCCGAACACCCGGCTGTCCCCCTCGGCACCCGGATTGTCCCCGAGCACCCACCAGCCGCCGTCACGCCGCTCGACCAGCCGCTTCACGATGAGCAGATCCTGCTGGAGCGGATGTTTCAGTATGGCGATATCGCCGACTTTCACCGGTGCGTGGTAGTGCACCAGCAGTTGATCGCCCTGTTTGAGGGTGGGATACATGGACGGTCCCGACACCTCCGCGATCCCCAACAGCGCTCTCGGCTCGCGCCCGTGCTCCGTCATCCGGCACCTCCCGGTCCCACGGTACGTTCCGCCGCCGGTCCCGATCCGACCCCGGACTTTTGTCCTAAGCCCTAGGGGGCACTCGCGAAATCCGGCTTCTCACGGAGTAATGTCCCACCTGAGAAGACGATCACGAGGAAGGACAGCTCCATGCTTTCCCGCCTGTTTGCCCCCAAGGTGAAGGTCAGCGCCCACTGCGACCTCCCCTGCGGCGTGTACGACCCCGCCCAGGCCCGCATCGAAGCCGAGTCGGTCAAGGCCGTCCAGGAAAAGATGGCGGCCAACGACGACGCGCACTTCCAGGCCCGCGCCACGGTCATCAAGGAACAGCGCGCCGAACTCGCCAAGCACCACGTCTCGGTGCTGTGGAGCGACTACTTCAAGCCGCCGCACTTCGAGAAGTACCCGGAGCTGCACCAGTTGGTCAACGACACCCTCAAGGCGCTGTCGGCCGCGAAGGCTTCGAAGGACCCGGCGACGGGCCAGAAGGCCCTGGAGTACATCGCCCAGATCGACAAGATCTTCTGGGAGACGAAGAAGGCCTGATCGCCCGTCGTCATCAGGCTCGGCACATCAGCCCGACCGCCCGCACCCGGCCCGCACGACGGACCGGGTGCGGTCGTTTTTTCGCGGCGGGGCCGGCGGGTGTCAGCGGTCCGTTCCCGGCACGGCGGCCGGGAGGGGCCCGGCCTTCTGGGGCGAGGGCTCGATGTCCAGCAGCTCCAGGAAGGCCGTGGCCGCCGGACCGATGTTCTCCCGGCCCCAGACCAGGTGCTCGGCGCGGGACGGTGCGTCCGTGACCTCGATCGTGGTGATCCCCGTCAGGGTCGCGAGGTACGCGCGCGGGGCCAGGGCCACGCCCAGGCCCGCGCCGACCAGTCGGGCCAGATAGTCCGCGTTGCTCACCTCGAAGGCGACCTCGCGGGTGAGGCCGGCGGCGACGAAGGCCAGATCGGACTGGGCCCGGCCGGCGGTCTTCGCGGGTAGGTCCACGAACTCCTCCGCGGACAGTCGGCGCAGGTCTACCGAGGTCTCGCCGGCGAGCGGGTGATCCCGGGAGACCACGGCGACCAGCCGCTCGCGGGCCAGCTCCCGGGCCATGACGCCCCGGGGGCGGGCCGTGACCGGGATGCCGATGAAGGCCACGTCGAGCTCGCCCTGCCTGACCTGCTCGACCAGCTCGTCGCTCGCTCCGACGTCGATGCTGATCCGGGCCTTCGGATGGCGCCGGTGGAAGTCCCTGAGTACGGCGGGAACGTCCACGGCGCCGACGCTGGGGATCAGTCCCACCGCGAGCCGCCCGCGCACCTCCCCGACAGCCGCCGCGACTTCGGCGGCGGCCCGCTCCGCGGCGTCCAGGCACTGGCGGGCGACGGGCAGGAAGGCCGCGCCCGCCGGGGTCAACCGGACCCGGCGGCTGGTGCGTTCGAAGAGTCGCGCGCCCAACTCCTTCTCCAGGCGCGCGATCTGATGACTGAGCGCGGACTGGACTACGAGGCAGCGCTGGGCAGCCCTCGTAAAGCTGTTCGCCTCGGCCACGGCGATCACGTACCGCATCTGCTGGAGCTCCATCGATCCATCGTGATACGAGATCCGTCACGTGACAAGCATGTGTTGGACTCATTGATATCTCCGGCCCGACACTGGTGACGTTCGCACGCGGCAGGAACGTCCTCGGGTCGGCTCCGCCGGGCGGGGCCCTCGATCAAGGCTCCTCCGGCAGGCCCGGAAGCAACTGCCGCGCTGCCCTCTCCCGTATCCCCCGCACCTGGGCGCACACCGCCGAGGCGATCCCGCGCGCCCTGGCGCCCTGGCGCCCATGACACCGAAAGGACGAGCGACGGCCATGAGCACCACCGCACCGCGATCCGGGACGGCCCTCGCCGGCCTGGCCCCGGCGATCTGGGGCAGCACCTACCTGGTCACCACCGAACTGCTGCCCCCGGACCGGCCGCTCCTGGCGACCACCGTGCGGGCCCTGCCCGGCGGCCTGGTCCTGCTGGCCGTCGGCCGGCGATTGCCCATCGGTATCTGGTGGTGGCGTGCGCTTGTGCTGGGCGTTCTGAACATCGGCGCCTTCAACTTCCTGCTGTTCACCGCCGCCTACCGACTGCCGGGCGGCATCGCCGCCATGATCATGTCGGCGCAGCCCATGCTCGTCGTCATCCTGGCCGCTCTCCTCCTCGGCGAGAGGATCAGACCCAGCCACGTCCTGGCCTGCGCGACGGGCGCCGTGGGCGTCGGGCTGCTCGTTTTCAAGGGCACGGCGTCACTCGACGCCCTCGGAGTCCTGGCCGCGGTCGGCGGAGCGCTGTGCATGGCCTCGGGCATCACACTGACCAAGCGGTGGGGCCGGCCGGAAGGCGTCGGCCTGCTCACGTTCACCGGGTGGCAACTCACCGCGGGCGGGCTGGCCCTGCTGCCGTTCTGGCTGTCGCTGGAGGACCTTCCCGACGCTGTCACCGGCTCCCACGTCATCGGGTTCGGCTACCTCGTCACCCTGGGCGCGGTCCTGAGCTACATCGTGTGGTTCCGAGGCATCGAACGCCTGCCGGCTGTGGCCATCTCCTTCCTCGCGCTGGGCAGCCCGGTCGTGGCGACCGTCCTGGGCTACCTCGTCAAGGACCAGGCGCTGTCCGCGCTCCAGATCGTCGGCCTGCTCGTCGTCTTCGTGGCGGTCGTGCTCGGCCAACCGCGTCCGCCCGGACCGAAGTCCGGGGACGCCTCCCCGGCCCGCGTCATGAGTCGTTCCCGTACGCCTGCGCCTGACCACATTTCAGAAAGTTGACAGACATGACCACAGAAGAGATGAACGTCCCCGCCCCTGCCCCTGTTACGCCACAGAGCCGGATCACCCCGGCCCGGGGATGGCTGGGCGTGGCTGCCATCACCGCCAGTCTGTTCGTCTTCCTCACCACCGAACTGATGCCGATCGGCCTGCTCACCCCGCTCAGCGAGAGCCTCGGGGTCTCCACGGGCTCGGCCGGCCTCATGGTCACGGCGCAGGGTGTCGCGGCCGGGCTCAGTGTGCCGTTCATCGTGGCGTGGACCCGGCGCGTCAACCGGCGCCGGCTGCTGACGACACTGCTGGCCGTCCTGGCCGTCGGCAACCTGATCACCGCGATCGCCCCCAACTACCCGCTGATCCTGGGCACTCGGCTGATCATGGGCTTCGCCAGTGGTGTCTTCTGGGCCATCGGCGTCAGCATGGCCATGCGTATCGTCCCGCGGCACCACGCCAACCGGGCCGCCGCCGTCGTGATGTCCGGGATCTCGATCGCCACCGTCGTCGGCATCCCGCTCGGCACCCTGCTGGAGAGCGCCACCGACTGGCGCACCACCTTCCAGATCTGGGCCGGTCTGAGCGCCCTGGTGTTCCTCGCGGTCGCCTTCACGATCCCGTCGCTGCCGTCGGCCAACGCGGTCTCGGTCCGCGAGGTCTTCGGACTGCCCGTCAAGAACGTGCCGCTGCGTGTGGTCCTGGTCATGGTGGTGCTCTTCGTCCTCGGCCACTTCGGTGCCTACACGTTCGTCCGCCCCTACCTCGAGGAAAGTACGTCCGCCTCCGTCGGCTTCATCACCGTCGTCCTCATCGTCTTCGGTGTCGGCGGCGCGATCGGCAACTTCGTCGGCGGCCGGAGCGTCGACAAGAGCCTGCGGGGCAGCTTCATCGGGGGCGGCCTGGTCATGATCGCCGCACTCGTCATGCTGCTGGCCATAGGCTCGTACGAGATCGGCGTCATCGCCGCCATGGTCCTGTGGGGCCTCGCCTTCGGCGTCGTCCAGCTCAGCCAGATCAATATGACGCTCTCGGCGGCCCCCGAGACCTTCGAGGCCGCGATGTCGCTCAACACCATGGCCTACAACACCTGCATCGCCCTGGGGGCCCTGATCGGCGGCCTGTTCGCCGACCACGTGGGTGTGACGAGCGTCGTCTGGTTCGGCATCGTCCTGGTCTCCCTCGCCGTGCTCCTGCGCGCCTTCGCCGGCCGCCGGACCACGTCGACCACGTCGACCACGTCGACCACGTCGGCGAGCTGAACCGCCTCACGCGAAACCCCCGGCGCCGGTGGAAGGCGCTCGCTGATGGTCCGTCACTGGTCCCGGCGGTGCACCGCGAGCACCGCCACGGCCGCCGCGCCGAGCGCCCACAGGGCGAACACCGTCCATGCCCCGCCCTCCGTCCACGGGTAGGGGAGCCCGATGCCGGAGCCGTAGCGCGTGTCGACCAGGCGCATCCAGGCGCTGCTGGGCAGCGCGTGGTCGATCACGGCGGCCCAGTGGCGGTCGTCGGCGAAGACCAGGGGGACGACCAGCAGGACCACCACGACCGTGACCGTCGCCGCCGCGCCGTGTCGTAGGAGGGTGCCGAGGGCCATGCCGACGAGGCCGCACACCGGGGCGAGCAGCGTCGAGGCGACGACCACCCGCAGGGAGCCGGGGTCGGAGAGGGACACGCCCGCGTCGCGCCGGGCCAGGATCGCCTGGGACAGCCAGAACGAGAGGGCGGCGACGACCGCCCCGTACCCGGTCATGACCGTCGTGAGAACGCAGACCTTGGCCGCCATCACCGAGCGGCGGGCCGGGACGGCGGCGAATGTCGTACGGATCAGGCCCGTGCCGTACTCGCCGGTGATCGCGGCCGCCCCGATGGCACCGGCGGCGAGCATCATGAGTGTGCCCGCGTTGGTGGTGTAGGCGTACATGAGGGCGATTCCGTCGGAGACGAAACTGGCGCGGTCGGCCGCGTTGTGCGCACTCCAGTAGCGGTAACGGTCGTACGTGGCGCCGACGTTGAACCCGACGACGACCAGCGCGCCGATCGCGTACGCCCATACCGTCGAGCGCAGCGACCACAACTTGAGCCATTCGGCGGCCAGGAGATCACGGAAGCGGGCGGCGGGTTCGGCAGTCGTCACAGCGGTGGTGGTAGCGGCGGTCATCGGGTGGCTCCCGGGGCTTGAGTCGCGCCGTACTCGACGCTGTCGGCGGTGAGTTCCATGAACGCCTTCTCCAGGGAGGACCGTTCGGTGGTCAACTCGCCCAGCAGGATGCGGTGTTGGAAGGCCAGTTCCGCGATGCGCTCGCTGTCCACGCCCGTGACGGTGAGCAGGTCCTGCCGCCCCGGCGTACCGGCCGGCCGTACGTCCGCGCCCTCCGCCGTCAGCAGTTCCGTCAGCGCGGCGCCGTCCCGCGTCCGTACGGTGACGCTCGACCGGGTGCCACGGGCCGCGAAGTCCGCCAGGCTCTCGGCGGCGATCAGCTCGCCGCGCCCGATGACGACGAGTTCGTCCGCCGTGGACTCCATCTCGCTCATCAGATGGCTGGAGACGAACACCGTGCGGCCCTCGGCGGCGAGGCGCCGGAACAGCCCTCGCACCCACTTCACCCCCTCCGGGTCCAGCCCGTTCAGCGGCTCGTCGAACAGCAGCACCGGCGGATCGCCCAGCAGCGTGCCCGCGATCCCGAGCCGTTGTTTCATCCCGAGCGAGAACCCGCCGATACGGCGCCGGGCGGCGGCCGTCAGCCCCACCTCGTGCAGCACCTCGTCCACCCGCCCCTTCGGCAGCGCGTTGCTCCGGGCCAGTGCGGACAGATGGGCGCGGGCGGTGCGCCCGCCGTGCACATCGCCCGCGTCGAGCAGCGCCCCCACGTGCCGCAGCCCGCGCGGACGGTCCCGGAACGGCCGGCCGTCGACCGTGACCGATCCGCCGCTCGGTTCGTTCAGGCCGAGGATCATCCGCAACGTGGTGCTCTTGCCCGCACCGTTGGGGCCGAGGAAGCCGGTGACAAGGCCGGGGCGGACGGTGAAGCTGAGATTCCTGACGGCGGTGGTCCCGCTCGTACCGCCGTAGCGTTTGGTCAGTTCGTTGACTTCGATCACCCGGCCAACGGTGGCGGCGCGCTCCCCCGTGTGTCGTCGGACCTGCGCCGTCAATCGGGGCGCCGGATGTCTGCCACGGGTGTACGACCACGGTCCGATGACCGGCCGGGGGCGCCGTCGTTACGATCGGCGCATGCACGCCATGCCGCCCATGCCCCTGCTCAAGCGGGTACAGCCGAGCGTCTGGGTCGCCCTCGCGTGGGCGGCGGGCGCGGTGTTCACCTTCCTCGTCCGGCTCAGGCTGCCCGGCGAGGATGAGCCCGCCGTGCTGGCGGGGGTCCTGATCTACCGGTGGGACGGCCTGGTCATGCTGGCCGTCGCCACGGCCCTGGCGGTGGCGGGCGGGCGGCGCGTCCCGCGCCGTCCGCTGTCCGCCATGGGCCTGCTCCTCGCCGCCTCCGTCCTCGCGACGACCCCACTGGGCGCCGGTGAGATCCCCCTCGCGCAGTTCCTGGCGGTCGACGTCGCGCTGTACTTCGTGGCGTCGACGCAGCCGCGCCGGACCGGGGTCGTGGCCGCCGCCATGGCGCTCGGCACGCTCGCCGGCTTCCTGGGCTTCCGGCTGCTGCGCGGCTGGGACGTGGGCATGTCGGCGGAGATGGCCGTGGCCATGACGGTGGTCATCGCCTGGCTGATCGGCAACTCGACGCACCAGGCACGGGAGTACGCGGAGAAGTCCCGCGTCCAGGCGGCGGCGCAGGCGGTCACCGCCGAGCGGCTGCGGATCGCGCGCGAGATGCACGACACGGTCGCGCACAGCATCGGCATCATCGCCCTCCAGGCGGGCGCGGCGGCGCGCGTCATCGAAACGCAGCCGCTGGCGGCGCGCGACGCGCTGGGCAGTATCGAGACCGCCGGGCGCGAGACGCTGGCGGGGCTGCGGCGGATGCTCGGCGCGCTGCGGCAGGCGGAGCCGGAAGGCGGGGAACAGAGACCGGGCGCCGCGTACGTCGCGCCGCTCGACCCCGCCCTTGGTCTCGCGGACGTCGACCGGCTCGCCGAGACGACGACGGCGGCCGGGGTCCGCGTCGACGTGCGGTGGCACGGCGAACCGCGCCCGCTGCCGCCGGAGATCGACATCTCGGCGTACCGCATCATCCAGGAGGCGGTCACCAACGTCGTACGTCACGCGGGCACCGCGTCGTGCCACGTCACCGTCGACTCCCAGGCCGAGGAGTTGGCCATCGAAATCACGGACGACGGGCGCGGCGGTGCGGCCCAGGGATGCGGATGGGGATGGGGGCTCGTCGGTATGCACGAGCGCGCGACGCTGCTGCACGGCGACTTCTCCGCCGAGCCCCGCCCCGAAGGCGGCTTCCGGGTGACGGCCCGGCTGCCGGTACCGGCGTGACGGGCATGACCGGCGGCGGCACGGCGCCCGTACGCGTCGTACTCGCCGACGACCAGCCCCTCGTCCGCGCCGCGCTGCGCATGGTCATCACCGACGCCCCCGACCTCGATGTGGTCGGCGAGGCCGGGACCGGCGCCGAAGCCGTACGGCTGGCGGCCGAACTCGCCCCCGATGTCGTGGTGATGGACATCCGCATGCCCGGCACGGACGGCATCCGGGCCACCCGGCAGATCACCGAGGGTCCCGGCACGACGCATGTCATCGTGCTGACGACGTTCGACGAGGACGATCACGTGTACGGCGCGCTGCGCGCGGGGGCGGCCGGTTTCCTCGTCAAGGACATGGCGCTGGACGACATCCTCGCCGCGATCCGGGTGGTCGCGAGCGGCGACGGACTGATCGCGCCGAGCGTGACCCGCCGTCTGATCAAGGAGTTCGCGGGCCGCCCCGCGGCGGCCCCGGCACGGCGGACGGTCACCGGCATCACCGACCGGGAGCGCGAGGTGCTGGTGCTGGTCGGCAGCGGTCTGTCCAACACGGAGATCGCGGCGGAGCTGTCCATCAGCGTCGCCACCGCCAAGACGTATCTGACCCGTCTGCTGGCCAAACTCGACGCCCGCGACCGGGTCCAACTCGTCATCCTGGCGTACGAGACGGGGCTGGTGGCCCCGCCCGGCTGAGCGGGCGCCCGGCCGGGCGCCACTCCGCGAAAACTAGGTGCCGCGCCCCGTTTCGTACCCTGGCCTGGTGCATATGTCGGACGAGCCGGACGAGCCGGACCTGAGGACGAACCCCGGAGCGATACGGGAAGAGGACGCCGCGCCCGGCGTCACCGTATGGCGCGCCATGCGGCAGCCCCCGCACCGCTTCCTCCTGTCGAGCTGGCCCTGGCGTGTCTGGGCGCATCTGCTCGGCGGGGCGGTCACCGGCCTCGCCGCCGTCGTCCTTCTCGCGGTGCTCGCCGTCTGCGGACTGGCCTTCTCCGTCATCGGCGTGGATCTCGTGCTCATGCTGGCCGCCACCTTCGGTATCCCCGTCGCCGCACTCGAACGGCGCCGGACCCGGCTGGTGGAACCGGTGCCGGTGGGCGATCCGCACCGTTCGCTGGTCGGGGCGGGCCGCCGGGGCCGGCTGCGTACCCGGCTGCGGGAGCGTGCGACCTGGCGCGAACTCGGGTACGTCGTCGTCTTCTCGCCCGTCCTGGTGCTGGCGGGCTGCGCCCTCGCGGTCGGGCTCACGTTCGCCCTGATCCTGACGGCGGCCCCGCTCATCGTCTTCAACACCGCCCCCGACACCGTGATGCTCATTCCCGGACAGGCGATCCGGAGCCCGCTGCACGCCCTGCCCGCCACCGCCGTGGGCCTGGTCGCCCTCGCCCTGTGCGCGTACGCCGCCGGCCTGCTGGCGGGCGCGCAGGTCAAGATCGCGGTGTTCGTGCTGTCGCCGCGCGACGAGGAGCGTCAGGTGGTCGAGCTGACCCGGTCGCGCGCGCGGCTGGCCGACGCGTTCGAGGCCGAGCGCCGCCGTATCGAGCGTGATCTGCACGACGGCGCGCAGCAGCAACTGGTCGCGCTCACCATGACGTTGGGGCTGGCCGAGATGGAGCTGCGGGAGAGCGGGTCGCCGGCCACCGAGCTGGTGTCGCGCGCGCGGGGCGAGGCGCGGCTCGCGCTGACGCAACTGCGGGACCTGGTGCGCGGCATCTACCCGCAGGTCCTGACCGATCACGGTCTGGACGCCGCCGTCGCGGAGATCGCGCTCCGCAGCCCGATCCCGGTCGGGGTGGACATCGATCTGCCGCGCCGGCTGCCGGACGCGGTGGAGACGCTCGCGTATTTCACGGTCACCGAGGCGCTGACGAACGCGGCCAAGCACAGTGACGCCACGGACATGACGGTCGTCGGCAGGCTGCGCAAGGGCAGACTGACGCTCGTGATCACCGACAATGGCGACGGCGGGGCGGTCCCCTCCGCCGGCGCGGGCCTGCAAGGTCTCGCGGACCGTGCGGCGATCTTGAAAGGCAGGCTCGTGGTGTCCAGTCCGGTGGGCGGTCCGACGCGGGTGAGCATGGAGGTGCCGTGCTCCGCGTAGTGCTGGCGGAAGACTCCGTGCTGTTGCGGGCGGGGCTCACCGAGCTGCTGACCCGTGGCGGACACGAGGTGATCGCGGCGGTCGGCGACGCCGAGGCGCTGGCGCGCGCCGTCGACGACCTGCTCCCCGCCCTCCCGGACCTGGTGATCACCGATGTCCGGATGCCGCCGGGGCAGCGGGACGAGGGGCTGCGGGCGGCACTGGAGCTACGGGCCCGGCACGCCGGGCTGCCGGTGCTCGTGCTGTCGCAGTACGTCGCGACCGCGTACGCGACGCGGCTGTTCGGCGGCGGCAGCGGGGCGGAGGCCGCCGGGCTCGGCTATCTGCTGAAGGACCGGGTGGGCGAGGTCTCGGAGTTCCTGGACGCGATGCGGCGGGTCGCGGGCGGACAGACGGTCATCGACCCGGAGGTCGTACGGGTCCTGCTCGTCCAGCACGCGCGGAGCCGCCCGCTGCGCCGGCTCACACCGCGCGAGCGCGAGGTCCTGGGGCTGATGGCGGAAGGTCTCAACAACCAGGCGATCGCGCAGCGGTTGACGGTCACCGAGGCGTCGGTGGTCAAGCACGCGGGGAACATCTTCATGAAGCTGGACCTCGACCCCACGGAGGGCAACCGGCGGGTGCTCGCGGTGCTGGCGCATCTGCGGGGCGAGACGGGGTAGCGGTGGCAGAGAGCGCCGGGTGGCACGGCCTGGGTCCCGCCGGGGTCGTTCGGGCATTCAAGCCCGTCCGGCGATTGAGGACACCGCCCATCGGCCGGACGAATCTCAGCCCGTCCGGTGATTGAGGACGAACCGGCCACCGGACGGACCTGGTCTCAGAGGGATCCCAACTCCCGCTCAGGAGCGAGCAGTTCCGTCAGGTGGCGCGCCGACGCCTCCCAGGACCACCGCTCCGTCACCCAGCGCCGCCCTGCCTCCCCCATCTCGGCGGCCCGCTCCGGTGCGAGCAGCAGTGCGGTCAGCGCCCGCGCCACCGACGCCACGTCGCGGCCGTCGACCACCCGACCCGTAAGCCCGTCGAGTACGGCGTCGGGCGCGCCTCCGGAGTCGCCCGCGACCACCGGCAGCCCGCTGGCCGCCGCCTCCAGGAAGACGATGCCGAGCCCTTCCGCCTCCAGGCCGCCCTTGCGTGTGCGGCACGGCATCGCGAAGACGTCGGCCGCCGCGTAGTAACTCGCCGTCCGCGTATGGTCCTTGCCGCCCGCGAAGACGACCGCGCCGTCGGCGTGCCGGCGCGCGAGTGCGCGCAGGCGCCGTTCGTCCGGCCCCTGGCCGACCAGCACCAGCACGGCTTCCGGTACGGCCCGCCGGATCAGCGGCAGTGCCCGTACGAGGACGTCCTGGCCCTTGCGGGTGACGAGGCGCGAGACGCAGAGGATGATCTTCTTCCCCTTGATCCCGTGCCGGTCACGGATGTCACGGGCGCAGCTCGCGGCCCTGTCCGGCCGGAACGTCGCGGCGTCCACGCCCGGTACGAGGCGGCTCGTCCGCGCGCCGGGGCCCAGCGCCGGGGCGATGCGCGAGCGGGTGTACTCGCCGAGGTAGGTGACGACGTCCACGTACGTGCCCACCCGCCGCAGGACCTGCCGCGCGCCGGGCGTCCGGGCCCACCAGATCTCGTGGCCGTGGGTGGTGGCGACCGTGCGCCGTATCGGGCCGCGCCGCAACTCCGGTGCCATGTACGCGAGCGGGGCCGCCGCGCCGAACCAGACCCGGTCGCAGCCGTGGCTCCGCGCGATCTCGATCGCGGTCCGGGTGACGCGCGACGTGGGCAGCAGCATGTGGGCGCGGTCGCGGATGACGGGGAAGGGGAGGGTGGCGTCGTACGCGGCGGCTCCGGGCTCGCTGGAGGTGTAGACGACGACGCGGTCGGCCGGCATACGGGCGGTCAGCGCGTGCACGAAGGTCTCGATGCCCCCTTGGCGGGGCGGAAAGTCGTTGGTGATGACGAGAGTCGCGTTCATGAGCGTCGCCGCCCCCCGCCCGTGCCGACCGCCGTACGCGTCGGCTCAGGCTGCGACGCCGGCGCCGCGCCCACCCACCGCGCCCACACCACCAGCAGCACCGGAAGCGCCAGATAGCCGAACCGCCCGGCGGGCGCGAGCAGGAACGCGATCGCGAGGCCGATCGCCAGCCGGCCGGCCGCCGCCACGGCGTCCGGTGGCGGTTTCACGACGAGCGAGACACCGACTCCGATCGCGCCGCACATCAGCAGCGTCACCGCCGCCGCCCACCCCATGGCGCCCTGCTCGGCGAGCAGCCGGCCGGGCAGCGGGCTGGCCGCCGGGGTCGCCAACTCGCCCCGCCCGGTGGGAAAGGCGAGCACCTGCCGCACCATCGGACCGGGCGACAGCAGCGCGCTCGGCAGGACGAGCAGGGCCGTACCGGCAACCGCCGTACCCGCGCTCCGCAGCGCCGGCCGCGCGCCCCACGCGCAGCCCAGCAGCGACACGACGACCGGAATCGCGGGCCAGGCCGTCCACTTGAGCGAACACGCGGCGGCGAGCACCAGCCCGGCCGCCACCGGCCGGCCGCGTACGGCGCAGGCGATGGCCAGCACGCACAGCCCGGCGAGCGGCAGGTCGACTCCGCTGACGCACAGCGGCAGTGCCACCACGGGCGAGGCGATCAGGACGGCCATCGCGGCAGCGAACCGCTCGTCGCCGTCGCGTACTTGGGCGCCGCCCATGTGAGCGCCGGGGTGCCGTACGACCGCGCGGCTCGCCACCAGACACGCCAGGAACACCGCCGCGCACCACAGCCGCGCGTCGCCGAAGTACCGTGCCGCCCAGGTGTGTTCGCCGAGCAGCGCGCGCGGGATTCCCAGGAGCGCCATCCCCGGCAGATACGGCGTGTACTCCTCGACCCGCGTGGGCGCGTCCAGATACGGGGTCCCCCGCTCGGACAGCAGTCGGCCGGACCGCTCGATGACATCGACCTCGGACTGTGCCTGCCCGGTGAGGACGAGGAACAGCAGCGGCAGTACGACCGCGCCCGCCAGGGCCACCGCGACCGAGACCCGTACGGCGCGCGGGCGCGGCAGCATCCGCGCGGCGACGGCGGCGCCCGTGTAGCCCACGGCCGCGCAGCTCCCCCAGACGCGGTGCGTGTCCACACCGGAGACGACGGGGAAGGCCGCCGCCCACACGGCGGCGACGGCCCATCCCACGGACCACTGCCACGGGGCTGCGGACCTGCTGTTCTCGCGTTCGACTCGCCAAGTAATCACCTCGACATTGCAGCCGCCGGGGCCGGTCGGGGTCTGCACGGTCAGGTCGAGACTTCGTGGTCGGGTTTCCCCTACCGGACGGGCTCCGCAGCCACGGTCGCCGCGCGATCCCCGCTCACCTCCCGCTCAATTCCCCAACATGTGGCGGGAGTTGGCCCGTACGACATCCTTGTCGCGGCGCACCGCCTCGTACGTGGCCCGGTGGCTGTCGATGTCGGACGTCTGGGCGCGCGCCGAGGCGGCCCACCACACCCCCACCGTGTTGTGCTCGCGCGCGCACTCGATGTCGGCGACGGCGGTGTCCCTTTCGCGTTGCGTACGGCGGGTGTTGCCGTCGTCGCCCCGGTGCCACGCCTTGTCGCGGAAGGCTTCCTCGCGGCCCGCGTAACGGGTGAAGCCCTTGTCCTCGACGCAGTCCGCCCAGGTGCGCAGCGCCTCGCTCGCGTCGGGGTCCTTCAGTGTCGTCCTCGCCAGCGCCTCGGCCCGTTTCGAGGGGTAGGTCCACATGCGGGTGGCGTCCTGGACCCCGTCCGTGAGTTGGGCGAAGGCGCGGCCGTAGCAGCCGTTCTCGGGGACCTCGCGGCCGTTGACGGTGCGATCGGCGGAGCCGCCGGAGTTGTAGTACACCTGATACTCCGCGTCGGTCATCGCGCGGCCCTTCTTCCCGGCCTGGCTGTCGGCCGGTTTCGGCTCCCAGCCGTAGCCCCAGCGGCGGGCCTCGTCCAGGTCGAGTTCGCCGAACGAGGTCGCCATCGCCACCGCGACCATCATGCCCGTGGTGGTGCCGAGCGAGTCGGGAAGGGCGGGTTCGAGGGGGAAGTCCGGGAAGCCGAAGTCCGCCATGCAGCGCTGTGCGGAACGGGCCTGGGCCTGGCTGAACCGCTTGGTGTCGGTCTCGCTGAACTCGTAGCGGGCGAGGGGGAGTTCGGGGATGTCCCGTTCCTCGTCGACGTTTGGTACGCGGCTGCCGTCGGTGTACGCGGAGGTGTCGGTCGTGGAGGTGCCGCCCGCGCCGTCGTCGGCGGAGCCGGGCGAGCAGCCGGCGAGCGCCGTGACGGCCGCGAGCGCGGCGGCCGTCACGGCCACGCGTGCGCTGGGCCTCACCGCCCCGCGTCCGCCGCCGCGCCGGCCTGGGCGCCTTCGGCGACCTCGGCCACCGCCGTGATCTCCACCAGTTGCCCGGTGTAGCCGAGGCACGCGACGCCGAGCAGTGTGGAGGTGTGCGGCGCCGTGGTGAGGCCCGAGGCGTGGACGACGTCCCAGACCCGGCTCAGATCCGCCGGGTCGGACGACACCACGTACACGTCGGTGGATATCACCCGGTCGAGCCCGCTGCCGATGGCGCGCAGCGCGGTCTCCAGGTTGGCCAAAACCTGTTCGGTCTGCGCGGCGAAGTCGCCGGGTCCGACGAGTGTGCCGTCCTTGTCGAGCGGTACGGATCCCGCCATGAACGCCAGGCGGCTGTCGGTCTCGACCACGGCCGCGTGCGCGTAGCCGGGGGGCGGGAAGAGGCCGGGGACGGTCGTGCGGCGCACCATGGGGTCGCTCCTTGCCGGTTATGGGTCGTCGGGGGCATCTCGAACGCTCGCGCGGTCATACCCGCGTGCCATTGTCGGCGTGACGGGCGGGCACGTCACCGGAGTTTCCGCCGCCCACCGGCCCGGCCGACCGGTCTCGTACCACCGCCACCGCGATCAGCGCGACGGCCAGACCGGCGGCGGTCTGCGGGCCGAAGGGCTCGCCGAACATGACCGCACCCCACACGGCTGTGACCGGCGCCATCAGGAACATCAGGGTGTTCACGCGCAGCACCCCGGAGCGGCGCAGAACCAGCCAGTACAAGCCGTATCCGCCGAACGTCGCCAGCAGTACCAGCCAGCCGACCGCCAGCCAGAAGGACGTCTCGGCGGGTGGCACCGCCGCGCCCGAGGCGGCGGCGAGGGCGGTGAAGACGACGGCGCTCGTGCCGCAGTGGATCGTCATGGCCACGGACGGCGCGACGGTCGTACGGGCGCGGCTCTCCAGGAACGTCGCGGCGACCAGCGACAGCATGCCGAGGAACGGCACCGCGTACGCCCACGGCGCGACGCCCCGTACCGCCGCCGCGTCGGCCGATGTGACGACGAGGACGCCCGTCACACCGAGGCACAGTCCCAGCCACTGCCGCCGGGAGACGTGCTGCCGCAGCAGCGGTCCGGCCAGCGCGCCCGCGACGAGCGGCTGCGTCCCGTCGATGAGGGCGGTCGTGCCGCTGGAGACGCCGAGCTGGATGGCGTAGTAGACGGTGAGGAGGTATCCGCTCTGCGACAGCGCGCCGATCACGCACTGCCGCAGCACGTCGCGCGCCGTCAGCCCGCGCCAGGCCGCGCGGGCGCGCACGGCGGCGACCGCCCCGAGGACCAGCGCCAGCGGCAGGAAGCGCCACATCAGGATCGTGACGGCGTCGGCGCTGCCGGCCCCGAGCTTGGCGCCGATGAAGCCCGAGCTCCAGCAGACGACGAACGCGACGGAGAGGAGGACGTTCATGAAAGGACACCACCGGTGACCGAGGAGACAGGTAGACCGATCTGTTTACTCACCTCCTGCACTATACAGATCGGTATACTTCTTGCATGAGCAGGAACAGCACCCCGAGACGGATCGTCA
The DNA here is from genome assembly GCF_045040295.1 of Streptomyces sp. NBC_01506. Lineage (NCBI taxonomy): Bacteria > Bacillati > Actinomycetota > Actinomycetes > Kitasatosporales > Streptomycetaceae > Streptomyces > Streptomyces sp. NBC_01506. Next base: position 2,912,201 of record NZ_CP109422.1, read on the forward strand.
TGACTCCCGGCGCGCGACGCGCCCTCGACGCCGCGTCGCGGCTTTTCTACGAGCACGGCATCCACGCCGTAGGCGTCGACCGCATCGCGGCCGAGGCCGGGGTCACCAAGAAGACGCTCTACGACCGGTTCGGCTCGAAGGAGCAGATCGTCGTGGAGTATCTGGCCGGCCGCGACGAGCGCTGGCGCGCGTTGCTGGACGAACGGCTGGCAGCGGCTCCGTCGTCCCCCGCCGAGCATGTCCTCGCGGTCTTCGCCGCCTCGCGCGCCTGGGCGGAGGCGAACGGCTCACGGGGATGCGGCATGATCAACGCCCACGCCGAGATCGACGACCCCCGGCATCCGGCGTACGCGATGATCACCGGCCAGAAGGCATGGATGCTGGAGCTGTTCACCAGCCTGGCTCGGGAGGTCCTGGCACCGGGCGAGGCGACCGCGTCCGAGGCGGCCGACCGCCTCGGACGTACGCTCATGCTGCTCCACGAGGGCGCGCTCGTCGCCCACGGCCTGGGCGTCTTCCCCGACGCCTTCGGGCTCGCGCGCGATCAGGCGCGGGTGGTGCTCGACTCGTACCTCTGACGGTCGGTCCCGGGGCGAGCGACCTGCGTTCGCCGTCGCCCCGGCAGCGTCCACGCCCGGTCCCCCAGCAGCGCGAGCGCGGCCGGCAGCAGTACGCCCCGTACGACCGTCGCGTCGATGAGGATCGCCACCGCCATCCCCGTACCGAGCATCTTGTACTCGATCGCGGACAGCGTCGTGAAGACCGAGAAGACGCCGACCATGATGACCGCCGCGCTGGTCACGACACCCGCGCTGGCGGCGATGCCGCCGACGATCGCCTCGCGGGTGGCGTCGGGGCCGCCGCCCGGCGAACCGGTCCACCGCTCGCGGATCCGGCTGAGGATGAAGATGTGGTAGTCCATGCTCAGCCCGAAGAGAATGATGAACATGAACAGCGGCAGCCAACTCACCACACCGCCATAGGCGTTGAAGTCCAGCAGCGACTCCAGCCGGCCACCCTGGAAGACCGCGACGAGCACCCCGTACGCCGCCCCGATCGACAGCAGATTCAGCGCGATCGACACCAGCGGCAGGGCGAGCGAGCGGAAGGCGACGACCAGCAGGGCGAAGGCCAGGACGAGGACGAAGCCGAAGACCAGCGGCGTCCGCGCGTTCACCTGCCGGGTGAAGTCGTACGGCATGGCGGTACGGCCCGCGACCGCGATCTCTGTCCCCTCCACCGCCCCCACCGTCGCGGGCAGCGCCCGCTCCCGCAGGAACTCCAGGGCCCGCATCGACTCCGGATCCGTACCGGCGCCGGCCAGCGGCACCCGTATGACCAGCGCCTCACCGACCGGCACCATCGTGATCGGCTCGCGCAGCGCCCCGTCACTGCGCGCGGCCTGCTCATGCAGCGCGTCGGCCGCCGCCCGCACCTGAGGCCCGTCGGCCGACACCACCACGCGCGCGGGCATGGCCACTCCGGGGAACACCTCCTGCATCCGGGCCCCCGCGTCGGCCGCCGCCGAGACGCCGCGCGGCAGGGACTGGATCTGCGTGGAGTCCTGGAGGTGCATCCCGAGCGCCGGCAGGGCCATGGCGGCGAGGACGACCGCCGCCGTACCGCCGGTGAGCAGCGGACGGCGTACGACGCGCTCCGCCACGGCCGTCCACAGGCGTGAGCGGCCCGCCGCCGTACGCCGCCGTCCCAACCACGGGATCCTGCCCCGGTCGATACGGTCACCGAGCGCGGCCACCAGCGCGGGCAGCGCCGTCACCGACCCGAGCACCGCCAGACCGACCACCAGGACGGTCCCGAGCGTGAGCCCCTTGAACACGTCAACTCCCGTGAACAGCAGGCCGGTCATGCACACCATCACCGTCAGACCGGAGACCACGACCGCGTGGCCCGAGGTGCGCGACGCGATCCGCAGCGCTTCTCGCACCGGATGCCCGGCCGCGCGCTCCTCGCGGATACGGCGCAGATAGAACAGCGAGTAGTCGATGCCCACCGCCATGCCGATGAGCAGCACGATCGCGGAGGAGGCGCTGTTGAACGGCACCCACCTGCCGAGCGTGTCCAGCAGCCCGAACGCGGCGGCCACGGCGGTCGCCGACAGCAGCAGCGGAATCCCGGCGGCGATCAGCGAGCCGAAGACGACGAGCAGGATGACGACGGTGAGCGGCAGCGAGGTGGTCTCGGCGCGCTTCATGTCGTCCTTGATGCCCTCGTCCACCGCCGACGCGAGGCTGGAGTCCCCGGCCTGGTCGACGCGCGCCTCGGGGTGCTGCCGCGTCACCTTCTCGACGGCGGCGAAGGCCGTCTGTTTGTGGGTGCCGAACTCGGCGTCGGGACCGGCGATCTCGAAGGTGACGAGGTCGGCCGTGCCGTCCTTCGAGACCCAGCGCCCGCCGTGTTCGCCGCTCGGCGACCCGACGTCCGTGACGGCGCCGGGCACCGCGCCCAGCGCCGCGACCAGGTCCTTGGTGACGGCGCGCCGGGTGTCGGGGTCCGCGCCCTCCCCGGCCCGGATCATCACACTCTCGCGTATCGAGTCACCGGCGTTCTGCGCGGAGACCATCCGCTGGCCCCGGCCCGCCTCGCCGGGGTCGGTGGACCTGACCTCGTCGCCGGGGAACAGCGAACTGGACATGACGGCGATGACGACCAGGAGCAGCCACGCGGCGATGGCCGCCGTACGGTGTCTGGCGGACCAGCCCGCGACGGACTCGACCAGTCCGGCGCGTGGGCGTTCTGATTTGATTCGGCGCAGCATTAGCTGCTCTCCTTCACTCGGAGGGTCGTATCCGTGGAGCTCGCCGCAGGGCGAGGTGGAGCGTCTTCCAGTACCCGGGCCGTCGAGTTGCCGCTCGGCGGCCCGGGGTTGTGTCGTGTCCTGTTCTGTTCTGCTCTGTCCTGCTCGGTCGCCGCGCTATTCGACGTCCTTGAGGATCCGTTCCAGCGATCCGGTGCGGCTCTGGAGATCGGTGAGCTGCCTGCCGAGGTCGGCGAGCTGCTTCTCCGTACGCTCCTGGCCCTCCACCGCCTGGGCGGCGAGCTGGCGGTACTCGTTCTCGCCGGCCCTGATCTCCCTGTTCCGGCGGCCCACGGTGAAGTGCCACAGCGTCAGCGTCACCACGATCAGCAGGAGCGCGAACAGCCCTACCGCGCCTATGACTTCCTGCCAGTCCTGTTCGTCTTCCATCAGGTGGCCCCTTTCTCTTCTCTCTCGTCCTTCTGGTTGCTCTGGTTGCCCTGATTGCTCTGATTGCTCTGATTGCTCTGATTGCTCAGCGTCTGTACGGCGGTGACGATGTCCTGCGGCGTCAGAAGGACCGCGAACGCGTTCACCTCGTAGAACTTCATGGCCTTTCCGTCCTCCGACAGCTCCAGCCGCGAGGTCACCAGACCGGCGGCTTCGAGCTTCTTGAGATGGACCTGGAGCAGCGCCCTGCTGATGTCCAACTCCCTGGCCAGTCGGCTGACGTAGTTACGTCCTCCGGCGAGCGCCGCGACGACGCGCAGCCGGTGGGGGTTGGACAGCGTCGCCAGTACGCGCACCAGTTCGTCGCCCGTGGGCACGGGTGGGCTCATCGCGACCTCCTGCACATGCAAAGAAAAGTTAGCAGGTGCCTACGCGAATTACTAACCCCGTTGTTCGACGGGAGCGAGAAGGAGGGAGAAGGCGGGCGAAGAGTGCGAAAAGCGGGCTCAGGCGGCCGGCGTATGCAGCAGCGGGCTCTTGTTGCGCGTCAGCCACTGGTGGTACACGACGGCCTGCGACGCCGCCTCGCGGTAGGCCGCCGCCAGGTCCGCGTACACCTCGGCGCCACCGGGGCCCTCCCCGCCACCCTCGGCGATGCCCGCGCCCTCGTACGCCCCCGGCCGCGAGAACAGCAGCAGCCGCACCCCCAGCGGGTCGTCCCGCAGCGGCCGTACGACCATGTCCTCGCGCGGGACCGACGTGGGCTGGCAGGGCGCCACCGCCTCGCCGACCGCGATCAGCGACGAGGCGGTGAGGTAATCCCCGTGCAGGACGGGCGGGTTGAGCCCCGCCGCGCTCAGTACGCGGCGCAGACCGTCCCACTCACCGTCCACGGTCGGATCGATCATCCACCGGTCGGCCGCCAGATCGGCCAGCTCCACTATCTGCCGGCCGGCCGCCGGATGGTCCCGGGCCAGCGAGATGAACTGCGGCTCCCGCTCGACCAGTACGCGCCGGTCGAGCCCCGGCGGCACGCGCAGCGGGCAGCCCTCCACCTCGTGCACGAACGCCACGTCGAGCCCGCCCGCCGCGACCTGCCGCAGCAGCGCGTTCGCCGAGACGTCCATCTGGAGCGAGATGTCGGTGTCCGGCAGCCGTTCGCGCAGCCTGCGCAGCCAGCCCGCCAGGGCGCGGCTCGCCGTCGAGCCGATCCGCAGCCGGGGACCGGCGGACCGGTCGGCCGCGGCTCGCGCCTCGCTGACGAGCACGGCCATCTGGGCGATCAGCGGGCGGGCGCGGCTGAGCACGGAGTGGCCGAGCAGCGTGGGCCGGCAGCCGGTGCGTTCACGGGAGAACAGCTCGGCGCCCAGTGAGTTCTCGATCCGCCGCAACTGCGTCGTCAGGGACGGCTGGCTCATGCCGAGCTGCCGGGCCGCTTTGTGCAGGCTGCCCGCGTCGGCTATGGCGCACAGCGCGCGCAGATGCCTGACCTCCAGCTCCATGTACCGAAGGGTAGGCCCGCCGTATGCGTCACGCCAGGGACCCAAAGCGCGGTAATTGCCTTTCATTCGCGGGAAATTGGGCGGGCCGACGCCGGGGGGATGCTCCGGTGCTATCGCCCTTCGGCATCATCCGCGACGGCGCCGCGGGGCACGACACTCTCCCTACCGAACCCGTTCGTCGGACGAGTAGGAGCCCCCCATATGAGATACCCCAAGACGGCGCTTTCCGCGATCTGCGGAATCTCTCTCGCCTTCGCGACCGCCCTCACCGCCACCCCGGCCGCCGCCGCCGACCCCACCGGCGCCACCCCCGCCACCACCTCGTACGCGGCGTACGAGGGCTCGTCGGAAGACTCGGCCGCGACCGAAGCCTTCTACGAGGCCGTCCTGAAGTCGGTCGCCGAGAAGCGTGCCGCCAATCCCGGCGCGCTCGCGGTCACCGTCGTGTACGACGCCTCCGGCGCCCCGTCGTTCGCCGGGCAGATAGCCAGCAGCACCCAGATCTGGAACAGCGCCGTCGCCAACGTGCGGCTCCAGCAGGGCAGTAACGCCGACTTCACCTACCACGAGGGCAACGACCCGCGTGGCTCGTACGCGAGTACGGACGGGCACGGGCGCGGCTATATCTTCCTGGACTACCGGCAGAACCAGGTGTACAACTCCACGCGCGTGACCGCCCATGAGACCGGGCACGTGCTCGGCCTCCCGGACAACTACTCGGCCCCGTGCAGCAAGCTGATGTCGGGCGGCGGCCCCGGCCCGTCCTGCACCAACCCGCAGCCGGACGCCGCCGAGCGCAGCCGCGTCAACACCCTCTGGGCGAACGGCTTCGCGGCCGCGCTGGCCAAGGTGTCCTGACGCGTCACTGATCCGTCGCTGATCCGTCGCGATCCGGCGCCGGTCCGCCACCGATCGTCGGATCGCGAACCCCCCACCGGATCAGGCGTCGAAATCGGGCGTGCCGGTACTCGCTGGTCGAGTACCGGCACGCCCGTGGTGCGTCCGCGGTCCAGCAGGTGCCGGCGGTGCGCGCCAAGGTCAGGGTCAGCTCGTGAGGTTCATCCGCACCATCGACACCAGCTCCTCCTCCGACATCCCCAACTCGCGTGCCTCGGCGACCAGTTCACGTACCCGCTCCAGCAGCTTGGCCCGTCCGGGCGAGACCGGTCCCGGCACGACCACCGCGCCCCGGCCCCTGCGGAGTTCGATCAGGCCCTCCTCGCGCAGCCGCTGGTAACCGCGCAGCACCGTATGGACGTTGACGCCGAGCGAGTCGGCGAGCGCCCGCGCCGCCGGGAGGCGGTCACCGGGGTTCACCGTGCCGTCGGCGATGGCACCGCGCACGGACCCCGCGATCTGGTCGCCGAGCGGCACGGAGGACGCCGGGTCCACCCGGAAGAGCACGTCAGCCCCTCTTCCGCCGGTCGGCGAGCGTGTTGAGCAGCGCGGCGGCGGTCGCCGAATCGCCCACCGTGACGGCGAACTCCCGGCCGTTGGTGCGTCGCACCACGATCGCCTCCCCCGAGCGCAGCACGAACCCGGTGCGCTTGTGGCGGATCCGGTAGCCCCAACCGCCGAAGTCCGCCACGGCGTTGATACGGCGGCTGCTCGCCGTCTCGACGGCGTCGAGCGGGACCCGTATCCGTGGCCAGGACAGCACGCCCATACGGACGGTGAGCCCGTGCCGGTCGACCGACACGTGCGCGGAGGCGAAGACCAGGAGCAGCAAGCCGATGACGAACACGAAAGGACCGTACCGCCAGCCTGCGAGGACCACCACGAACACCCCGGCGACCAGCGTCACCAGACCGCCCGCGAGCAGCGCGCCGGACCCGGTCCGCCGGGACCAGCCGGCCAGTTCACCGTCCGCCAGGTCGATCCTGGCCGTGCCGTCGTCCCCGGCGGGTTCGGGCTTCGGGTCCGGTACGAAGCGGGTGAGCAGCAGGCCCACGCCGGCCGCCGCCAGACCGACGGCCACCGCGACGCCGAGCTGCCACGGCGGGAGGCGGACGGCGGAGCTGTCGGTCGCGTCGAGATTGGCGAAAAGCGTCGCGGTGAGCGCGTATCCCAGGAGCCCGGACAGCCCCCAGCCTCCCGCCGTGAGCCCCTTCACCCCGCGTGCGGTGAGGGGACTGCCGAGCGCCGCCACGACCCACAGGACGCCGACGCCGGCGAAGAGTGCGACGGCGCCGCCGAGGAACGCGGTACGGGACATGGACGCGCGGTCGGAGTCACCGGACAGGTCGAAGTGGGCGGCGAGCGAGTCGGGCAACCGGTCCCCGAGGGTGAGGAAAACGGTCAGATGGACGACGAGCGCCACCAGGAACGGCGCGACGGTGACGGTCGCGAGGCGCATACGAGCCTGGTTCATAAAACCTCCCTTGTTCGCATACTACTAGAACAAGTATCGAGGCACAAAGCAACCGCCCCGGCAGGCGTCATGCACCTGCCGGGGCGGTCGAGGGGTGGTTCTCGGGGTGGTTCGTACCTCTGGGGAGGTCAGGCGTTCACCAGGATCCTGCCCCCGAATTCCGTGTCGTCGGGCAACTGCCGCTTGATCCGGTCGAGGGCGTCACGGAACCCTCCCCCGACGATGCCCGACTCGTAGGCCGCCCCGCCGCAGCGCAGCGTGAGGCTCAGCTCAGCGCGGCCCGAGGGTGTGCCCGACGGACGCTCACCGAGCGTCAGCAGGCAGCTCAGCGTGGCCTGTTGGACCGTGCCGCCCGCACTGACGGGCATGGGTATGTCCCACTCCAGCACGCACGACGACAACACCCCGCCCGCCTCCGTGGGTTCGAGCACGGAGAAATCGGCCCCCTCGTAAGCAACTCCCCTGATGTGGGTGCGGACTTGCCGCCCGTCCGCGATGATCGCGATGGGTTCCGCACCGCGGCGGTCCCGATACCAGCCCGCCCATGACTCCGTCGACTCCGCTGTCATGGCGCGGACTGTAGCGGTACGGGACGCTCCGCCGCCGCGTGGGTCACCGCTTGCGGCTGTATGTCCTGACGACTACTCCGTTGCCGAAGGTGCGGTTGGATTCCAGCGCGAACTCGGTCTGGGCGTACTTCGTGCCGAACATGGGCATTCCGGAGCCGAGGATGAGCGGGTACGACTTGACGACCAGCTCGTCCACCTCGTCGAACAGCTCGGCCGCGAGGTTCGCGCCGCCGCAGAGGTAGATCCCGAGCCCTTCCTCCCGCTTCAACTCCCTGATCCTGGCGGCGACATCGCCGGACACGATCTCCACGGCCGGGTCAGGGTTCGTGAGGGTCCGCGACGCCACGAGCTGACGCATGTGCGCGTACGGACTGGTGATGCCTTCCTTGAGGGCCACGTCGTAACTGCGCCGGCCCTGGATGACCGTGTCGAACTGCTGGTTCTCCAGGTGGCCGAGATTGAAATGCCGGCGGCCGGGCGTCGACAGCGTCTCCGGATACTCCGCCTTGAGGAAGTCGAAGTACTCCTCGTCGACGTAACGGGTGAAGAACTCCGCCTCACCACTGGGGTCGCCGATGAAACCGTCGATCGACGCTGCGATGAAATAGCTGAGCTTGCGCAAGTCTGTCCTCTTTTGCGATGGGCGAAGGATTAAGAGACGCCATGTCCGGTACCCGGCATGACCACTCCATCCATAGTGCTTCACCCGTAGTGGTTACGCAAGCCCCTTCTCCGCCCGCACCGATCCCGGCCCACCCGGCGAGCACTCCAAACCGGCCCGGCGGGCACTCCAACCCCGCCCGGCGATTGAGGACACCACCCACCGACCGGAACCAATCCAGCCCGTCCGGCGATTGAGGACGAACCGGCCACCGGCCGGACCCGGGCAGAGCCAACCCCGATCGCAGAACTACCGCGTCCGACGTGTCACATACTCCGCCAGCGCCAACAAATCACCCGCCGCCCCCAAGTCCGGCACCGCCGTGGACAGTTGCTGGACCGCCCGCGACATCCGGTCCGCCGCCTGCGCCTGCGCCCAGTCGCGCCCGCCGGCCCGCTCGACCGCCGACGCCGCGCGCGCGACGGCGGCCTCGTCCATCGGGCGCCGGTAGAGATCCGCCAGCTCCTCGGCTGCCGGGTGCCCCGAGACCAGCGAGGCGACGACCGGCAACGACTTCTTGTGGGCGACCAGATCCGCACCGGCCGGCTTGCCCGTACGGTCCGGGTCGCCCCAGATCCCGATGAGATCGTCGATGAGCTGGAACGCCAGCCCCGCCTCCCGCCCGAACGCGTCGAGCGCGGCCACCTCCTCGTCCCCCGCGTCCGCGTAGAGCGCGCCCAGAGCACACGAAGTGCCCAGCAGCGCACCGGTCTTGGCCATCGCCATCGTCAGGCACTCGTCCAGCGAGACATCCTGCGGCCCGCGCAGCTCCAGCGCGCAGTCCGTCTGCTGTCCGGCGCACAGCTCGATGACGCAGTCGGTGAGCCGCACGGCGGCCGGGGACGAGGCCGGATGACGGTCCTCGGCCAGCAGCCGCAGCGCCAGCGCCTGGAGCGCGTCGCCGGCGATGATCGCGTCGGTGGTGCCGAAGACCGTCCAGGCCGTGGGCCGGTGTCTTCGGGTCGGGTCCTCGTCGATGACATCGTCGTGCAGCAGGGTGAAGTTGTGCGCCAGCTCCACGGCGACCGCCGCCGGGACGGCGCGGTGCGGCTCCCCGCCGAGAGCCCGTGTCGCCGCGAGCACGAGAGCGGGCCTGATCGCCTTCCCCGCGCCGCCCGCCGCCGGCGACCCGTCGGCCCGCTGCCAGCCGAAGTGGTATCTCACGACACGGCGTATCGCCGGTGGCAACGACTCGACGGCCGCGCGCAGTTCGGGTTGGACGACGCTACGCGAGCGCTCCAGGAGCGCCACGGCCTCATGGCCGTCGGTAGCGGCATCCGCACTGGTCATGGTCACGTTCGCTTCCTCATCAGCCGGACATGCCCTGGAGCCGGGCGGGGCCCGCCCGCCGTACGGACGCACGGAACCTACGCACGTATGGACGCACGTACGGAAACGGGCCCCACCCGGTGACGTCACTCAGGTCATGTCAGGTCACCCCCAGCGGCTCACTTCCACGTTCTCCAGGACACCGAGGGCGTCCGGCACGAGAATCGCCGCCGAGTAATAGGCCGTGACCAGGTAGGAGATAATCGCCTGCTCGTCGATGCCCATGAACCGCACCGACATGCTGGGCTCGATCTCGTCCGGGATACCGCTCTGCTGGAGCCCGATGACGCCCTGCTCGGTCTCGCCCGTACGCATACAGATGATCGAGGTCGTCCGGGTGTCCGAGACCGGGATCTTGTCGCACGGGAAGATCGGCACACCGCGCCAGGCCGGCACCTGATGGCCCGCGACATCCACCGTCGTCGGATTGAGCCCCCGCTTGTTGCACTCGCGCCCGAAGGCGGCGATGGCCCTCGGGTGCGCAAGGAACATCTTCGAGCCACGGCGGCGGGACAGCAGCTCGTCCATGTCGTCCGGGGTGGGCGCGCCCTCGTGCGGCTGGATCCGCTGGCCGTAGTCGCAGTTGTTCAGCAGGCCGAACTCGCGGTTGTTCACCAGCTCGTACTCCTGGCGCTCGCGCAGCGCCTCGACCGTGAGCCGCAACTGCTGCTCGGTCTGGTTCATCGGCTGGTTGTAGAGGTCGGCGACCCTGCTGTGGACCTTCAGCACGGTCTGCGCGACGCTCAGCTCGTACTCCCGCGGCGCCCCCTCGTAGTCCACGAACGTATGAGGCACCACCGCCTCGCCGACATGGCCGGCGGACAGGTCGATCGCCGCCTCGCCGTACTTGTTGGTCCGCTGCTCGGGGATGGACGCGAGCGCGTCCAGATGGCCGCGCAGCGACTGCGCACGCTCCGCGAGGTTCAGCACGTCCTGCCGGGTCAGCACGAGCACCGTGCACGCCGTCGCCGCGCGGGCCGTGTACAGCCAGGTGGCCTCGTCGTCCACCAGCGCCTGATCCCCGAAGTACGCCCCGTCGGCGAGGACTTCGAGCACCGTCTCGTCCCCGTACGGCCCCTCGCCGACCTTCTCCACCTTGCCGTGCGCCAGCAGATACACCCGGTCCGCCGGTCCGCCGGCGGCGGCCACGGTCTGGCCCGGGGCGAACTCCTGCTGTTCGCAGCGGTTCGCCAGCTCGGCCAGTGCCTCCTCGTCCTCGAAGCCACGCAGCGCGGGCAGTTCGCCCAGCTCCGCCGGGATGACCGCCACCCGGTCGCCGGTCTGCACGAATGTCACGCGTCCGTCGCCCACCGCGTAGCTGAGCCGGCGGTTCACCCGGTACGTACCGCCCTGCACCTGCACCCAGGGCAGCATCCGCAGCAGCCACCGTGAGGTGATCTCCTGCATCTGCGGCGCCGACTTCGTGGTGGTCGCCAGGTTCCGCGCCGCGGCCGTTCCCAGACTCTGCTGGGAAGGCGGCTCCACTGTACGGACCTCGTCACCAACCGACATGTAACTCCCTCTCGATTCATGGGCTGACCTGCGTGAAAAGCTTTGCATCACGTGTAGTTGTCGCGCCATCACACAAATGAGTGGGACTGGATCACCGCGGTCGGGGCACGTTTGCGGCTTCTGTCATCCACGGCCCACGCACGGCCGAAAGTGACCGGATCGGCTCGTACAGCGTGCGAATCGGTGGTCCACCCGGCCGCGTTCGGGTAAGAGCCACCGGTAGGAGAAGTTCCACATCCACCGCTCAGGGAGGCGGCCATGGCGACACCCATGTCTGCGAGCAGCTTCATCCGCGCGCTGAAGAACGAAGGGCTGAGCGTCGTCGAGGTCGGCGACTGGCGTACGCACAACCGCAACCACGTGGGGCCCTGGGGCCCGGTCCACGGCGTGATGATGCACCACACGGTCACCAAGGGCACCGCGAAGACGGTCCGCATCTGCCGTGACGGCTACGCGGGGCTGCCGGGCCCGCTGTGCCACGGCGTCATCGCCAAGGACGGCAAGGTCCATCTGGTCGGCTACGGCCGGGCCAACCACGCGGGCAGCGGCGATGACGACGTCCTGCGCGCCGTCATCGCCGAGAAGGCCCTGCCGCCGGACAACGAGGCCAACACCGACGGCAACCGCCACTTCTACGGCTTCGAGTGCGAGAACCTCGGCGACGGCAAGGACCCGTGGCCCGCCGTCCAGGTCGAGGCCATGGAAGCCGCGGCCGCCGCCGTCTGCCGCGTCCACGACTGGAACGGCCCCTCGGTCATCGGCCACCTGGAGTGGCAGCCCGGCAAGATCGACCCCAGAGGCGTCTCGATGGCCGGCCTGCGCCGGCGCGTCGACGAACGGCTGAGCCAGGGGTAAAGCCTGATCCGCCCGAAGCAGGCCACCGCACCGGCGCGACAATGGATGTGTGCCTCCGCAAGCGCTCGACCTCGCCTCCTTGCGACCACGGCTGCCTTCACCCCTGCGGCCCGTCGAGGACGAGCGCTTCACCCGCCGCGGCGTACGGCTGCTGCTCAAGCGTGACGATCTGATCCACCCCGCCCTCGCGGGCAACAAGTGGCGCAAACTCGAACCGAATCTGCGGGCCGCCGCCCACGGCGGGCACCGTGTCCTGCTGACCTTCGGCGGCGCCTACTCCAACCATCTGCGCGCCACCGCCGCCGCGGGGCGACTGCTGGGCTTCGCGACGGTCGGCGTCGTACGGGGCGACGAGCTGGCCACCCGCCCGCTGAACCCGTCGCTCGCCCGGTGCGCGGCCGACGGCATGCGGCTGCGTTTCGTGGACCGGGCGACCTACCGCCGTAAGACCGAGCCCTCCGTACTGAGGACGATCCTGGCCGCCGCCGTCGACGGGCTCCCGGTGCCCCGCGAGCGCGTGTACGTCGTTCCCGAGGGCGGCAGCAACTCCCTTGCCGCGCAGGGCTGTACGGCCCTGGGGCGGGAGCTGCGCGGGGCCGCCGACGTGGTGGGCGTCGCCTGCGGCACCGGTGGCACCCTCGCGGGCCTGGCCGCCGGTCTCGCCCCCGGACAGCGCGCCGTCGGCTTCCCCGTACTGAAGGGCGGCTTTCTGGCCGGGGAGGTCCGCGCCCTCCAGTCGGCGGCCTTCGGCGGCCCCCGGGGCGACTGGTGGCTGGACGAGCGCTTCCACTCGGGCGGCTACGCCCGTACGACGCCCGCTCTCGACGCCTTCGCCGCCGACTTCGAGGACCGGCACGCGCTGCCCGTCGAGCGCCTGTACGTCGCCAAGATGCTCCACGGCCTGACCACCCTCGCCGAGGAGGGCGCCTTCCCGCCGGGCAGCACGGTCGCCGCCGTCGTCACCGGCCGCCCCCCGGAGCCGTCCGAGCGCCCCGGACCCGGCGCCGACGGCGCTCAGTCGGCCTCCTCCCGGTAGGCCGCGGCCTCCTCCAGGTCCAGCCGGCGCAGCAGCGTCCGCAGCATCTCGTCGTCGATCCGCCGCTCGTCGCGCAGCGTCACGAAGACCTCCCGCTCGGCGCCGATCATCTCCCTGGACAGCCGCTGATAGGTACGGTCGGCGGATTCGCCGGTGAGTTCGTTGACGGTGCCCAGCCGCTCCCACACCGAGTTCCGCCGCCGCTCCAGCACGTCCCGCAGCCGGTTCGCCAACGGTTCGGCCAGCGCGTTGTGTTCGTCGGCGAGCAGTTCGTCCAGCCGCTGCTCCGCCGCCACCGACGCCTGATTCTGTGCCTGCGCCTCGGCCAGCGTCTCGGCGTACGGGTCGCGCCCCGGCAGCTTCAGCAGCCTGATCAGCGCGGGCAGCGTGAGGCCCTGGACGACCAGGGTGGCGATGACGGTCGTGAACGCCAGGAACAGGACGAGATTGCGGGTCGGGAAGGCGTCACCGCTGTGCGTGGTCAGCGGGATGGAGAAGGCGATGGCCAGCGACACCACGCCGCGCATCCCGGCCCAGCCGATGATCAGTGGTGCCCGCCAGGTCGTGTCCGGTTCTCGCTCCCTGATCCGCTTCGACAGCAGGCGCGGCACGAAGGTGGCCGGAAAGACCCAGAGATAGCGGACCGCGACGACGGCGACGAACACCCCGACGGCGTAACCGGCGACCTCCAATCCACCGTAGGAGCCGAGCCCCTTCAGTACATAGGGCAACTGGAGCCCGATCAGCGCGAAGACGACGGACTCCAGGATGAAGGAGACCATCTTCCACACGGCTTCCTCCTGGAGCCGGGTCGCGAAGTCGACCTGCCAGGACCGGTGTCCGAGATAGAGCCCGACCACGACGACGGCCAGCACCCCCGACGCGCCCACCTGTTCGGCCACCGCGTAGGCGACGAAGGGGATGAGCAGCGAGAGCGTGTTCTGGAGCAGCGCCTCCCGCAGATGTGTACGGAGCCAGTGGATCGGCACCATCAGTACGAAGCCGACGCCGAGTCCTCCCAAAGAGGCCAGCGCGAACTCGCCGAGCCCGCCGGCCCAGCTCGCGCCTTCCCCCACGGCCGCCGCGAGCGCCACCTTGAACGCGGTGATCGCGGTCGCGTCGTTCACCAGCGACTCGCCCTGGAGGATGGTCGTCATCCGGCTCGGCAGCCCCAGTTTGCGGGCGATCGCGGTGGCGGCCACCGCGTCCGGCGGCGCGATGACGGCGCCGAGCACCAGGGCGGCGGTCAGCGGCATGTCGGGGATGAACAGATAGGCGAGATAGCCGACGGCGAGCGTCGCGAAGAGGACGTATCCCACGGAGAGCAGTCCGACAGGCCGCACATTGGCCCGCAGATCGAGATACGAGCTGTCCACGGCGGCCATGTGCAGCAGGGGCGGCAGCAGCAGCGGCAGGACGATGTGCGGGTCGAGTACGTAGCTGGGCACGCCCGGGACGTACGCGGCGCCGAGTCCCGCCGTGACCAGGAGCAGCGGGGCCGGCACGGGCGTCCTGCGCGCCAGTGCGGCGATCACCGCGCTTCCCGCCACGAGGGCGATCAACTGCAACGGGTCCATCCCACCGTCCTTGGCTGCGTCGTAATCTGGCCATCATGAGTGAGTGTCGGCATGTTGCCGGCCTCCCACGCCCCGGACCATGATGCGTGGCTTCGAGCCAGGTGGGAGGTGGCGTTGGTGCTTTGTCGACGGTTCGATCGTCCGAGGCGTGGGTACGTCAACCATCCGCCGGTTCTTCGCAATTGATTCCCACACACCCCTAGCCACTGTCCGTACTCATATGCCTACTATGAGTAACTGACCGCTCGGTGCGGCCCGGGGGTCCCTGCGACACGGGACCATGGATCGCGATAGCGTCGCCAGTCCAGACCGGCCGCGTGCCGACCACGTACCGCGAGGCTTCGGGCGTTTTTCTTCCGGAGCCCTTGAGAAGCTTGTGCCACCTTGGAGGTGAGGGTGTCCCAGATCGCAGGCGAGCCCGGGACCCAGGACTTCGTGGAAGTCCGGCTGCCCGCTGCGGGTGCCTACCTGTCCGTGCTGCGTACGGCTACGGCCGGACTGGCAGCACGTTTGGACTTCACCCTCGACGAGATCGAGGACCTGCGCATCGCGGTTGACGAAGCCTGCGCGATCCTGCTGCAACAGGCCGTTCCGGGCTCCGTCCTCAGTTGTGTGTTCCGGCTCATCGACGACTCGCTCGAAGTGACCGTCTCGGCGCCGACGACGGACGGGCGCGCGCCGGAGCGTGACACGTTCGCGTGGACCGTGCTCTCGGCCCTCGCGGGCAAGGTCGACGCGACGGTCGCCGACGACCGTACGGTCGCCATCAGCCTGTACAAACAGCGCGGCGCGGGACCCGGGCCGGCGTGAGGAACGGGGACGGTCCGGTGCGTGACGAGGAGCGGGTCCCGCAGGATCCGCGCGAGGGGCATGAGGTTCCGGCGGATCCGGCGCTCGTGCCGTCGGGCATTCCGGAGCAGCAGGCCCGGCCCCATCCGGTGGACGGGCCTGACGGCCAGACGGCCGGGGCGGAGCAGGAGCGGGCAGAGCGGGCGGCCACGATGAGCGAGCACAGGCAACACGATCCACATGACCGCAGCGGGGCGCGGGCGATGTTCATCGAGCTGCGCAAGCTGCCCGAGGACTCGCCGGAACGGGCGCTGCTGCGCAATCAACTGGTGCGGATGCATCTGCCGCTCGTGGAGCATCTGGCCCGCCGGTTCCGCAATCGCGGCGAGCCGCTGGACGATCTGACGCAGGTCGCGACGATCGGCCTGATCAAGTCGGTGGACCGGTTCGATCCGGAGCGGGGTGTCGAGTTCTCGACGTACGCCACGCCCACGGTCGTCGGCGAGATCAAGCGGCACTTCCGTGACAAGGGCTGGGCGGTGCGGGTGCCGCGCCGTCTTCAGGAGTTGCGGCTGTCGCTGACGACGGCGACGGCCGAACTCTCCCAGCAGCACGGCCGTTCGCCGACGGTGCACGAGTTGGCGGAACGGTTGGGCATCTCCGAGGAAGAGGTCCTCGAGGGGCTGGAGTCGGCCAACGCGTACAGCACGCTGTCGCTGGACGTGCCCGACACGGACGACGAGTCCCCGGCGGTGGCGGACACGCTCGGCTCGGAGGACGAGGCGCTGGAGAGCGTCGAGTACCGCGAGTCGCTGAAGCCTCTGTTGGAGGATCTGCCGCCGAGGGAGAAGCGGATTCTGCTGCTGCGTTTCTTCGGCAACATGACGCAGTCGCAGATCGCGCAGGAGGTCGGCATCTCGCAGATGCATGTCTCCCGTCTGCTGGCGCGGACGCTGGCCCAACTGCGCGAGAAGCTGCTCGTGGAGGAGTGAGAAAGTTCTCGATCGCCGGACGGGTCGCAATTCGGGCCCGTCCGGTCGGCATTTCAAGCCCGTCCGGCGATCGAGGACAAGCGCGGCCGACGAGCCGCGCGACCCGGTCAACGCTCCCGGGCCACAGCCTTACGCCCTGTCTTACGCCGCGTTCGGGCCCCGGATGCCGAGCGCCTTGGCGGTCGCCGGGTTCAGCAGCAGGACGAGCGCCGTGACGGCGACCACCGCGAGCGCGATCCCGGCCGGGATGAACGCGCCGCTGGAGTTCAGCAGCGTCCAGGCGACCGGCAGCGCCATGAACTGGGTGACGAGCGCGGGGCCGCGGCTCCAGCTCCGGCGCAGCAGCAGCCCCCGGGCGGCGAGCAGCGGAATGACGGCCAGCGCGATGAGGGTGAGACCGCCCGTCTCTGCCTGCTGCGGGCTGTCGGGCTGCCCCAGCAGACCCATGGCGAGCATGTATCCGCCGCCGACGACGAGCGCGAGGGCTTCGAGCCCGGCGCAGGCCGCCGCCGCGGTCAGTCGGCCGGGGCGCGGGGTGGGGTCGGGGGTGTTCCGCTCACTGCTGCTCACCCCAGCAGGGTAGCGGCCGGCTGCCGGTGACCGGCCGGCCCCCGGCGGGGGCGGGCGGTCCGCCCGGGGCGGGGGCAGGGGTCCGTGGCCGGTAATCTCCTCCGTATGCGCGCACTCCTTGTGGTCAATCCGGCAGCAACCACCACCAGTGCCCGCACACGCGACGTACTCATCCACGCGCTCGCCAGCGAGATGAAGCTGGAGGCGGTGACGACCGAGTACCGGGGTCACGCCCGGGATCTGGGACGGCGCGCGGCGGACTCCGACGACATCGAGCTGGTCGTCGCCCTCGGCGGCGACGGCACGGTCAACGAGGTCGTCAACGGCCTTCTGCACGGCGGTCCGGACCCCGACCGGCTGCCGAAGTTGGCTGTCGTGCCGGGTGGTTCGACGAATGTCTTCGCCCGCGCGCTCGGACTGCCCAATGACGCCGTGGAGGCGACCGGCGCCATTTTGGACGCGCTGAGTAGCCGCAGCGAACGTACGGTCGGTCTGGGACTGGCGGCCGGCACTCCGGGGACGGACGACGAGTCGGTTCCCGCACGCTGGTTCACTTTCTGCGCGGGGCTGGGATTCGACGCGGGAGTGGTCGGCCGAGTCGAACAGCAGCGGGAGCGCGGTAAGCGTTCGACGCACGCGCTCTATGTGCGCCAGGTGGTACGGCAGTTCCTCGACGAGCCCCATCGCAGACACGGCATGATCACCCTCGTGCGCCCCGGCGAGAAGCCGGTCACAGACCTCGTGCTGTCCATAGTCTGCAACACCGCTCCCTATTCCTACCTGGGCAATCGTCCGCTGTACGCGTCGCCGGGCGCCTCGTTCGACACCGCTCTGGACGTGCTCGGACTCAGCAAGTTGTCGACTCCGGCGGTGGCTCGTTATGCGACGCAGTTGCTCAATTCGACCCCCGAACGGGGGCCGCACGGCAGGCACGCGGTTTCGCTGCACGACCTGACCGACTTCACCTTGCAATCGAAGGTCCCACTGCCCTTCCAGATGGATGGCGACCACCTGGGACTGCGAACGAGCGTGACGTTCACAGGCGTACGCCGTGCACTGCGTGTGATTGTGTGAGTGGAAGTGGGGAAAGTCCTTTCACTCGAACGTTTAGGCTGGCCTCCACCCCATGGAAGTACGGCTGTGACCGAGTCGACACCGAGGAATCAAAAAAAACTTTCCTGAAGGGGTTGTATCCGCCGCCGAGGTTTGCGAATCTCTACATGGCGCTCGGGACGGCCCGCAACACCGGCCTCCACTGAGCACCAGAACCCCCTCCTCAAACCAGGACCACACCAGTTCATCTGGGAGTCGGCCCTTCCCTTGTCGGGGGATTCGTGAAAGCGTTCACATTCACAAGCAATCCGCACGTAACACCAAGAGAGGTAGCAGCCATGGACTGGCGTCACAACGCCGTTTGCCGCGAGGAAGACCCCGAGCTCTTCTTCCCCATCGGCAACACCGGTCCTGCGCTGCTGCAGATCGAGGAAGCCAAGGCCGTCTGCCGTCGCTGCCCCGTCATGGAGCAGTGCCTGCAGTGGGCGCTCGAGTCCGGTCAGGACTCGGGTGTCTGGGGTGGCCTCAGCGAGGACGAGCGCCGCGCGATGAAGCGCCGTGCCGCTCGCAATCGGGCGCGTAACGCGACCGCCTGAGCCCCCGCCACCGACCTTGAGCCCGGCGGCGCGTACAGCGTGTACGCATAACCCCGCCCCCGAACCGCAGCGCGCAGTACCCCCCGATGCGCAACGTCACAGAGCTTGAGGCCGAGCCCCGGACCGTCACCACGGTCCGGGGCTCGTTGCTGTGAAAGACGTTCAGGCGTCGGTCACTTGTGCGGCTCGACCGGGATGTCGAGGATCACCCGCGTGCCCTTCTCCCGGCCGGGAAGCATGTCGAATCCGCCGCCCAACTCCCCTTCCACCAGCGTCCGTACGATCTGTAGCCCCAGATTGCCGGCCCGTCGCGGGTCGAAGCCCTCGGGCAGTCCGCGCCCGTCGTCCTGGACGGTGATGAGCAGCCGGGCGTCCGAACGGCGGCCGTCGGCGGGGCGTTTGGCGGCGGACCCGCCGCTGCGGACGGCATGCACCTCGACCGTGCCGCGCTCCCCCGTCGCGAAGGCGTGCTCCAGCGCGTTCTGCAGGATCTCGGTGAGAACCATCGACAGCGGCGTGGCCACCTCGGCGTCCAGAATCCCGAACCGGCCGGTGCGGCGCACCGTCTTGCCGGGCGAGATCTCCGACACCATCGCGAGCACCCGGTCCGCGATCTCGTCGAACTCGACGCGTTCGTCCAGATTCTGAGAAAGCGTCTCATGGACGATGGCGATGGAACCGACCCTCCGTACGGCCTCGTTGAGGGCTTCGCGGCCCTGCTCCGAGTCCATCCGGCGGGCCTGGAGCCTGAGCAGCGCGGCGACCGTCTGGAGGTTGTTCTTCACCCGATGGTGGATCTCCCGGATCGTGGCGTCCTTCGTTATCAACTCGCGTTCACGTCGCCGCAGTTCGGTGACGTCACGGAGCAGGATCAGCGAGCCGATCCGGGTGCCCTTCGGCCTGAGCGGGATGGCGCGCAGTTGGATGACGCCGCCACTGCTCTCCACCTCGGTCTCGCGCGGGGCGTAGCCGCTGGCCAGTTTGACCATGGCCTCGTCCACCGGGCCGCGCGCCGGGGCCAGTTCGTCGGTCGTCTGTCCGAGGTGATGTCCCACCAAGTCGGACGCGAGTCCCAGCCGGTGATACGCGGACAGGGCGTTGGGGCTGGCGTACTGGACGACGCCGTCGACGTCGAGCCGGATCAGCCCGTCGCCGACGCGCGGCGAGGCGTCCATGTCGACCTGCTGGCCGGGGAAGGGAAACGATCCGGCGGCGATCATCTGCGCGAGGTCGGAGGCGGACTGGAGGTAGGTCAGCTCCAGCCGGCTGGGGGTGCGGACCGTGAGCAGGTTGGTGTTGCGGGCGATCACGCCGAGGACGCGGCCCTCGCGGCGTACGGGGATGGACTCGACCCGCACCGGGACCTCCTCGCGCCACTCCGGGTCCCCCTCCCGCACGATCCGGCCCTCGTCCAGCGCGGCGTCCAGGAGCGGCCTGCGGCCCCGGGGGACGAGATGGCCGACCATGTCGTCCTGGTAGGACGTGGGGCCCGTGTTGGGCCGCATCTGGGCCACGGAGACATAGCGGGCGCCGTCGCGGGTGGGGACCCACAGGACGAGGTCCGCGAAGGACAGGTCGGAGAGCAGTTGCCACTCCGAGACCAGCAGATGGAGCCATTCGAGGTCGGACTCGGTCAGGGCGGTGTGCTGGCGTACGAGGTCGTTCATGGAGGGCACACAGGCGAGCGTACCCGCGAGGTGAACCGGGGCGGTCCGCCCCACGTGGTGAGGGATGGGGCTGGAAAATGCCCTTCCCGATCGATGGACAGATGAGAATGGTCTAGTCCACAATGCTTGGGTAAAGCTTCCGTCCTCCCCGCACAGGAGGACGGAACGAGGTAACCGGCGCTCTCTGCCCTGACTGCGTCGATACCTCCCTCACGGCCCTTGTGGCCGTAGCAACTCCGGGCTGCGGTGCCGGACGGGCTGAGGGTCCCGTCCTGGCGCCGCGGCCCGTGGGTGTTTCCGGGGGCGGCGGCGCGTCAGGGCGGACGGGCCGCGGGCTCAGTGGGTCTCGGTGACCTTGGCCAGCGCACGCGGGGCGTCCGGGTCCTGGCCGCGCGCCAGGGCGATCTCGTACGCGAGGCGCTGGAGCGGCAGGATCTCCAGGACCGGCTGGACCTCCTCGGCGACGCCCTCCGTAGGAAGCGCGAATCCCGTCGACGCGGCGGCGACGTAGGTCTCCGGGCCGACCACACACAGGTCCGCGCCCCGGCCGCGCAGCCGCTCCAGGACCGGCCGGAGCGCTTCGCCGCCCCGGCCGTCGGTGACCACGGCGATGACCGGCGAGATGTTGTCGACCATGGCGAGCGGTCCGTGCAGCAGATCCGCGCCCGAGTAGGCGAGGGCGGGGATGTAGCTGGTCTCCATGAGCTTGAGCGCCGCCTCCTTGGCGGTCGGGTAGCCGTAGCCGCGCGAGGTGATCACCATCCGCTCGGCGAACCGGTAGCGGGAGGCGAGGGTGCGCACCTCGTCCGCGCGGGCCAGGATCCGCCCCGCCAGGTCCGGCAGGACGTTCGCGGCGGCCCCGTCACCTCCGTCCAGGCCCTCGACGAGCAGGTAGAGACAGAGCAGGGAGGCCGTGTACGTCTTCGTCGCGGGCAGGGCCTTCTCCGGGCCCGCGAGGATGTCGATGTGGAACTCGGAGACGGCGGCCAGGGACGAGTCCGGGTTGTTGGTCACGGCGAGCGTGATCGCCCCCGCCGCGCGGGCGGCGCGGGTGGACGCGATCAGGTCGGGCGAGCCGCCCGACTGGCTGACCGTGATCACCAGCACGTCGCGCAGGTCCGGCCGGGCGCCGAACGCCGTCGTCGTGGACATGGAGGACAGCCCGCAGGGCATGCCCCGGCGGATCTCCAGCAGGTACTTGGCGTAGAGCGCGGCGTGGTCGGAGGTGCCGCGCGCGGTGAGCAGGACGAAGCGCGGACCGCGCGCGGCGATCTCGGCGGCCACCGCGCGGACGCGCGGCGCGCCCTCTTCAAGGATGCGGCGCAGCACCGCCGGCTGCTCCGCCGTCTCGGCGGCCATCAGCCGGCCCGGAGGTTCGGTGTGCGCGAGCCGTACGGCCTCTTGAGAAGGATTCGTCGCGGACATGGTGGGGTGCCTCCACATCGCTGAGGATGACCGGGGGACGGCGCCCACGGGCCCCGCACAAGTCGACCACGAGAACCTGTACCCCCGCCAGCGGAGGGGGCCCCGCCACCCCCGGGCGCTCTGCTAGATTGGTCTATACCACGAGACCCAGAGGACCCTTCACCAGATCGGCAGGCCCAGCGTGGAAGTTGTCATCGTCCAGGACGCCAAGGCGGGCGGCGAGCTCATAGCGCGGAGCATCGCGGGCCTGCTGCGCCGCAAGCGCGACGCCCTGCTCGGGGTGGCCACAGGATCGACCCCGCTGCCCATATACCAGGCGCTGACCGCCAAGGTGCGCGCCGGCGAGGTGGACGCGTCGGGCGCCCGCATCGCGCAGTTGGACGAGTACGTCGGCCTGCCGGCCGGGCACCCGGAGTCGTATCGCTCGGTGGTCCTGCGCGAGGTCGTCGAACCGCTCGGACTGACCGAGGACGCCTTCATGGGACCGGACGGCGCCGCCGAGGACGTACAGGCGGCGTGCGAGGCGTACGACCGGGCGCTCACCGAGGCCGGCGGGGTGGACCTCCAACTGCTCGGCATCGGTACGGACGGGCACATCGGCTTCAACGAGCCGTGCTCGTCGCTGGCCTCGCGCACCCGTATCAAGACGCTCACGCGTCAGACCCGGGCGGACAACGCCCGGTTCTTCGACAGCCCGGACGAGGTCCCGCACCACGTCATCACCCAGGGCATCGGCACGATCCTGGAGGCCCGGCACCTGGTGCTGCTGGCCACGGGCGAGGGCAAGGCCGAGGCCGTGGCGCAGACCGTGGAGGGGCCGGTGGCCGCCGTCGTACCCGCGTCGGCGCTGCAACTGCACCCGCACGCCACGGTGGTGGTCGACGAGGCCGCGGCGTCCAAGCTGAAGCTGGCGGAGTACTTCCGCGCCACGTACGCCGCCAAGCCGGACTGGCAGGGCATCTGACCGGCTCGTCCCCGATCGCCGGACGGACGTGAAACACCGGACGTGAAACACCGGAGGGCCCGCCGTGTGCGGCGGGCCCTCCGGTGTTCTGCGTGTACGCGCCGTGCTCAGGCCCCCCGACCCGTCAGGGCTTCCGCCGCCGCCCGTCCGCAGACGCGCGCGGCGCCGTACGTGGCGATGTGCGGGCTTCCCGTGGGCTCGGCGTGGTTGACACCCATCTCCACGACGACCGTGTCCGGACGGGCCGCGAGGATGCCCTGAAGGACGGTCGCCATCCAGGCGTGCCGGTGGACGTCGCGTACCACGGCGACGATCCTGCGCTCCCCCGCCGCGGCCAGTACCTCGGCCGCGCCGTCCTCGGCGCCGTAGGTGTCGCTCCGCGTACCCGGGAGCAGCTCCGCCAGTTCGGCCGCGACGCCCCAGGGGGTCTCGTCGCCGACGGCGATGTTCGCGACGGGCTCGAAGGAGGCGACGTAGGGCGCCTCCTGAAGAGGTTCGATCGTGCCCGTCACCCGCAGGGCGCGGCGCGCGGCGATCAACCCGATGTCGGCACCGGCACCGGGGCCGGAGCCCGTGCCCGTACCGCTGCCGATGCCGGGCGCGGTCCCCTCCTGTGCAGCCGCGCCCGGCCCCGAAGCCCCCCTCGCCCGCAGCGTCCAGTCGGCGAGGGCGCGTACCCGCGCCGCCGCGTCGGCCAGTCGCTCCTCGGGCAGTTCGCCGCCGCGTACCGCGTCGACGAGCGCGTCGCGCAGTCGCAGGACGGTGCCCTCGTCGGCCAGGCCGCCGCCGACGCAGATCGCGTCGACGCCCGCGGCGATCGCGAGGACGGAGCCGCGCTCGATGCCGTACGTCGACGCGATGGCCTGCATCTCGATGCCATCGGTGACGATCAGCCCGTCGAAGCCCAGCTCCTCACGGAGCAGTCCGGTGAGGATCTGCGGGCTGAGAGTCGCGGGGCGGTCCGGGTCGAGCGCGGAAAGCAGGATATGCGCGCTCATCACCGATTTGGAACCGGCGGTGATCGCCGAGCGGAAAGGCGCCAGCTCACGGGCGTGGAGTGTGTCGAAGTCCACGTCGATGCGGGGCATCGCGAGGTGCGAGTCGACGGCCGTGTCGCCGTGTCCCGGGAAGTGCTTGGTGCAGGCGGCCACCCCGGCGGACTGGAGACCTTCTACATAGGCGGCCGTGTGCCGGGACACGAGCGCCGGGTCGGCGCCGAAGGAGCGGACGCCGATGACCGGGTTGTTGACGTCGGAGTTGACGTCGGCGGACGGCGCCCAGTTGAGGTTGACGCCGCACGCGGCGAGCCGGCTGCCCAGCTCGCGGGCGACGGCGCGGGTGAGGTCGACGTCGTCCACGGAGCCCAGCGCGTAGTTGCCGGGGAAGGACGAGCCTTCGTGCACCTCGAGACGGGTGACGTCGCCGCCCTCCTCGTCGATGGCGACGAGGACGTCCTCCCGCTCGGCCCTCAGTTGCGCCGTGAGCGCGGCCAGTTGGGCCGGCGAACTGATGTTGCGGCCGAAGAGACCGACGGACGTCAGTCCTTCGCCGATGCGCCGCAGCAGCCAGTCGGGCGCCGTGGTGCCGTGGAAGCCGGGCTGGAGGACGGCGAGCGCGTCCCGGGTCAGTGTGTCCGAGCCATGGGTGAGAGTCGTCATACGGCGTTATCCCTTTACTGCGCCGGATGTCAGACCGGTCGCCATCTTCTTCTGAATGATCATGAAGAACACCACCACCGGCAGCGCGATGAGAGTCGAGGACGCCATCAGCGCCCCGTAGTCGGTGCCGCGCTCGGTGGTGAAGGTCATCAGCCACACGTTGAGCGTGTACTTGGAGTTGTCGTTGATCAGGATGTACGCGAAGAGGTACTCGTTCCACGCGTTGACCAGCGCGAAGATCGACGCCGCCGCGAGGCCCGGGGCCAGCAGGGGGAAGATCACCCGCCGGAAGGCGCCCATCCGCGTACAGCCGTCGACCATCGCCGACTCCTCCAGCTCCACCGGGATGTTCACGACGAAACCGCGGATCATGATGATCGCGAACGGCAGGGTGGACACCAGGTAGACGATGATCAGGCCCCAGTACTCGTCCAGGCCCCCGATCGCGTTGAGCTGCGCGTAGATCGGGATGAGCATCGCCGTCGGCGGCAGCATCTGTACGAGGATGAGCACCATCAGCAGCGCGCGGCGGCCGAAGAATCTGAACCGGCCGATGGCGAGCGCCGCCAGCGTCGCGATGACCATGCCGCCGACGACCGCGGTGACCGAGACGATCAGGCTGGACTGGACGGCGGTGCCGAAGTTCGGCTGGTCGACCGCGCGGGCGAAGTTGTCGAAGGTGAGCGACGACGGCCACAGCGTCTGGTCGTAGGAGCGGATCTCGTGGTTGGGCCGCAGTGAGCTGATGACCAGCCAGTACACCGGGAAGGCCATGACGACGGCGAACAGCAGACCGAGTACGTCGAAGAGGCCGCGGCTCTTTTTGCGGTCCGGGCGCAGCTTCTGCTCGGTGACCGGCGCGGACGTGGCGGGAACGGGCGTGGGCGCGGCGGAGGTTGAGGTACTCATTCGACCTCTCCTGTCTTCATGAGCTGACGCAGGTAGAACACGGCCACGCCGGAGAGCAGCAGGACGGTGATCAGGGCGATCGCGGTGCCCTGGCTGAAGGAGGTGGACTCGAACGCCTTGGAGAAGGAGTAGAGGCCGAGGGTCTCGTACTCCGGTTCGGGCTTGTTGCCGCGCAACAGCCAGATCTGGCCGAATACGTTGAAGTCCCAGATCACCGAGAGCGTGGTGACCATGACGAAGACCGGGCGGATGACGGGCCAGGTCACGAAGCGGAACACGCCGCGGATGCTGGCACCGTCGAGGGCCGCCGCCTCCTCCAGCTCCCGGGGGACCTGGGTGAGGGCCGCGTACAGCGTGATCACGACGAACGGGATCGCGCCCCAGACGACGAGCAGCGTGATGATCGCGAAGCCCTGCCAGGGGTCGAGGAACCAGTTGTGGCCGAGGAAGTCCTCGCCGGCGACCTTGGCTATCAGGGTGTTCAGCAGGCCGTAGTCGGAGTCCGACAGCCAGCGGAAGATCGAGGCGGCGACCATCAGGGGCATCGACCAGGCGGCGATCAGCGCCGCGGTCAGGGTGAGGCGCACCCAGGTGGACAGCCGGGTCATCATCAGGGCGACCAGCAGGCCGATGGCCATGGTGAGGGCGACGCAGACGATCATGAACAGGACGGTGCGGCCGGTGACGGACCAGAATTCGTTGTCACCGAGGATGTTGGTGAACTGCTCGAAGCCGACCCAGGGCGGCGAGTCCCCCGTCCACAGCTCGCGCCGGCCCATGTCCTGGAAGGACATGATCACGGTCTTGGTGAGCGGGAAGGCGTAGACGGCGGCGATGGCGACGATCGCCGGGAGAATCAGCAGGAACGGAAGGAGTTCGCCCTTCTTGCGGCGTCTCCTCCCGGTGGCCTTGACCGTCCCGTTCCCGGGGTCGGGCCGGCCGTCTGTCCCTTTCGGGTCACGCGGTACCGGGGGCGCCGGTGGTCCGGCGGCCTCCTGCGTGTCGGCAGCAGTCACTGACTGACCTTCCGTTTCATTCTCTGCACCGAATCCACGCCCGAAAGGGCGGGGAGCGGGGGCCCGGTGGTGACCGGACCCCCGCCCGCCCGCCG
This sequence comes from Streptomyces sp. NBC_01506, assembly GCF_045040295.1. Lineage (NCBI taxonomy): Bacteria > Bacillati > Actinomycetota > Actinomycetes > Kitasatosporales > Streptomycetaceae > Streptomyces > Streptomyces sp. NBC_01506. The sequence goes on from NZ_CP109422.1 coordinate 2,938,552, forward strand.
TTGAGCCGACGGGCCCTCCGGGGGCGGGGGCGCCGGAGGCCCTGGGTCAGGGCTCGTGGCTCCTGACCCTGGCTCAGAACTCCTGGGTCAGGACTCTTCGTTGATCAGTTCGTTGATCTTCGCGTCGGCTTCCTTCGCGGCGTCGGCCACGGAGTCACCCTTGAGGATCGACAGGAGCATGTTCTTCAGGACCTCCTCCTTCTCGATGGAGGTCCAGCCGGGCGCGATCGGGGTGAACCACGCGTCGGGTACGGCGTTGGCGATGGCGGCCGTCTCCGGCTTCGCCTTCAGCGGCTCGAGCTGCTTCTCGTTGTTCGGCAGGATGTTCTTGCTCGCGAGAACTTCCATGGACTTCTCGCTGGTGAACATCGAGACCCAGTCCTCGGCCAGGTCCTGCACCTTGGACTTCTCGGTGATCGCCAGGTCGGAGCCGCCGATGAAGGAGGGCAGCGCCTTGCCGTTCGGGCCGGGCATTCCGGCGGTGAGGATCTTGCCCTCGAGCTTGGGGTTGCCGTTGTTCTCGCCGTCGATGACGGAGCCCGACTCCCAGCCGTTGCCGTAGATGAGGGCCGCCTTCTCGTTGGCCATCACATTGGCGTGGTCCTGCTCGTCCTTGGTCAGGTCCGCCTTGTTGTACTTCTTGACCAGGTCGATGAAGTGCTGGATGCCCTTCTGCGCCTCGGGCGAGGAGAGCGTGCCCTTCCACTCCTTGGCGCCCTCGTCGTACTCGGCGATCTTGCCGCCGTACGCGGCGACGTACGACATGGCCGCGTACCAGTAACGGCCCGGCAGGTAGAGGCTGGAGAAGCGCTTGTCGTCCTTCGCGTACTCGGCGCCGACCTTGTCCATCGCCGCGAGCATCTCGTCCTCGGTCTCCGGCAGCGTGTCGAGGCCGGCACCCTTCTTGAGCATCTCGGTGTTGTAGATGGCGACTCGGGCACCGGCGTAGTAGGGCACGCAGTACTGCTTGCCCTCGAAGGTGCAGGTGTCCTTCAGACCCTGGATCCAGGTGTCCGAGTTGTCGTACTTCTTGGGGTCGATCTCGGCGACCGCGCCGTTGAGGATGTACTGCATCGTCTCGGTGTTGCCCAGCTCGACGACGTCCGGGAACTTGTCGCCACCGAGGGCGGTGTCGAGCTTCTTGGCCTTGTCCGCCCACTGCTGGTACTGGACATTGACCTTGACGTTCGGGTATTTCTCCTTGAACTGCGCGTTGACATCCTTGACCAGTTCCGGCCAGGTGCTCTGCGCGTCCACCATCAGCCAGACGGTGACAGTGTCCTTACGGTCCTTCGGATCCTCCGCCGAATTGCTGTCGTCCGATCCACACGCCGCGACCGAGAACATCATGCCCGCGACGCCGATCGCCGCGATGAGCTTGCGCTTCACGCCATCCTCCTCAGGGATTCCTGCCCCCCCTCCCCACCGCGAAGACTTACGACGAGTACCACCGGGGCTGGGACCTGGTCTTTAATGGTTTAGACCAGTACGGGGAGCTTGGCCTAGACCTTTAGGGGTGTCAAGGGTGTATAAGAGGGCTGTCGTGTCCGTTATCGGACCGACACCTGGATCGGGGAGACGACCCGCGACCGGACCGTGCCACCATGTGAGCCGCAACAGACGGAGGAGCCGGTGACGGCAGCAGCGCAGGAGTCGGGAAGGCAGACCATGGCCACGGACGGGGGCGGCGGCGAACCCGAGAACGGGGCGGCGACCCGCACCGCCCGTGTGCCCAAGTACTACCGGCTGAAGCGGCATTTGCTCGACATGACCGAGACACTGCCGCCGGGCACGCCCGTACCGCCGGAGCGCACGCTGGCGGCCGAGTTCGACACCTCGCGCACCACCGTGCGCCAGGCGCTCCAGGAGCTGGTGGTCGAGGGCCGGCTGGAGCGGATCCAGGGCAAGGGCACCTTCGTGGCCAAGCCCAAGGTCTCGCAGGCGCTCCAGCTCACCTCGTACACCGAGGACATGCGCGCGCAGGGCCTGGAGCCGACCTCGCAACTGCTCGACATCGGCTACGTCACCGCCGACGACACGCTCGCCGGGCTGCTCGACATCACCACCGGCGGGCGCGTGCTGCGCATCGAACGGCTGCGGCTGGCGAGCGGCGAGCCGATGGCCATCGAGACCACACATCTTTCGGCCAAACGCTTCCCCGCGCTGCGCCGTTCACTCGTCAAGTACACATCTCTGTATACGGCGTTGGCCGAGGTGTACGGGGTGCACCTGGCGGAGGCCGAGGAGACCATCGAGACGTCGCTGGCGACACCGCGCGAGGCCGGGCTGCTCGGTACTGATGTGGGCCTGCCCATGCTGATGCTGTCGCGGCACTCGATCGACACCTCCGGGGAGCCGGTGGAGTGGGTGCGCTCGGTGTACCGCGGCGACCGTTACAAGTTCGTGGCGAGGCTGCGCCGGCCGACCGACTGAGCCGGACCTCAACCAACAAAACCCCACATCACGACGTACGTTCAGCACCCGCGCGGGAGTACGAGACGCCTGGGGGGTGACGCATGCGAGCAAGTCCCCTAGATTTCCTGCGTGTTTCCGCAGGTGATCAGCGAGGGGACGACCCACCATGCCAGAGTCGACACCAGCAAGTTCCGCACAGAACACACCTAGTTCGACCAATTCGTCGGGCTCGTCGGGCTCGGGCTCGGGCTCGGGCTCGGGCTCGTCCGGGCGTCTCGCGCCGAAGTCGATCGCGATCTGGGCGCTGGTCGCCCTGGTGGGCGCGGTCGGCTGGGGCGTCCTCGCGCTGTCGCGCGGTGAGGAGGTCTCCGCGGCCTGGATGCTGGCGGCGGCACTCGGCTCGTACGCGATCGCCTACCGCTTCTACGCCAGATTCATCGCGCGGCGGGTGCTGAAGGTCGACAAGACGCGGGCCACGCCCGCCGAACGCCTCGACAACGGTGTCGACTTCCACCCCACCGACCGGCGTGTGCTGTTCGGGCACCACTTCGCCGCCGTCGCGGGCGCGGGGCCGCTCGTCGGGCCGGTGCTGGCCGCGCAGATGGGCTATCTGCCGGGCACGATCTGGATCGTCGCGGGTGTCATCTTCGCGGGCGCGGTCCAGGACATGGTCACGCTGTTCTTCTCCACGCGCAGGGACGGCCGTTCGCTCGGTCAGATCGCCCGTGACGAGATCGGCCCGTTCGGCGGCGCCGCCGCGCTGATCGCGGTCTTCCTCATCATGATCATCCTGCTGGCGGTGCTGGCGCTGGTCATCGTCAACGCGCTCGCCGACTCGCCGTGGGGCGTCTTCTCCATCGCGATGACCATCCCGATCGCGCTGTTCATGGGCGTGTACCTGCGGGTGCTGCGGCCGGGCAAGGTCAGCGAGGTCTCGCTCATCGGCGTGGCGCTGCTGCTGCTCGCGATCGTGGCCGGCGGCTGGGTCGCCGAGTCCTCGCTCGCCGACACCTTCACTCTGGAGGCCGGCACGCTGGTCATCTGGATGATCGTGTACGGCTTCCTCGCCTCCGTACTGCCGGTCTGGATGCTGCTGGCGCCGCGCGACTATCTGTCGACCTTCATGAAGGTCGGCACGATCGCGCTGCTGGCGGTGGGCGTGGTCGTCGCGCTGCCGACGATGAAGATGGACGCGGTCACCGAGTTCGCGAGCCGGGGGGACGGTCCGGTCTTCGCCGGATCGATGTTCCCGTTCGTCTTCATCACCATCGCGTGCGGCGCGCTGTCCGGTTTCCACGCACTGGTCTCCTCGGGCACCACGCCGAAGATGGTGCAGAAGGAGACCCAGATCCGGATGATCGGGTACGGCGCGATGCTCACCGAGTCGTTCGTCGCGATCATGGCGATGATCACGGCGTGCATCATCGACCCGGGTCTGTACTTCGCGGTCAACTCCCCCGCCGGTGTCATCGGCGGCACGGTCGAATCCGCCTCCCAGGCGGTCGCGAACCTCGGCTTCACGATCTCGCCCGATCAACTCGCCCAGGCGGCGAAGGACGTCGAGGAGTCGAGCCTGCTGTCGCGTACGGGCGGCGCGCCGACCTTCGCGCTCGGGATGTCGGACATCTTCTCGTCCGTGATCGGCGGTACGGGGATGAAGGCGTTCTGGTACCACTTCGCGATCATGTTCGAGGCGCTGTTCATCCTGACCACGGTGGACGCGGGCACGCGCGTCGGGCGCTTCATGCTCCAGGACATGCTCGGCAATGTGTACAAGCCGATGCGCCAGGTCAGTTGGAAGCCCGGCGTCTGGTTCGCCAGCGCGGTGGTCGTCGGCGCGTGGGGCTACTTCCTGTGGGTCGGCGTGCACGACCCGCTGGGCGGCATCAACCAGCTCTTCCCGCTGTTCGGCATCGCGAACCAGCTCCTGGCGGCGGTGGCGCTCGCGGTGTGCACGACGCTGCTGGTGAAGTCGGGGCGGCTGAAGTGGGCCTGGGTGACGGGCGTTCCGCTCGCCTGGGACGCGGCGGTCACGCTCACCGCGAGCTGGCAGAAGATCTTCTCCGACGACCCGAGGGTCGGCTTCTTCACCCAGCGCGACGTCTACCAGGCGGGCATCGACAACGGCGAGGTGATCCCGCCGGCGACATCGATGGACGAGATGCACACGGTCGTCACCAACTCGACGGTGGACGGCGTGCTTTCGGCGCTGTTCGCGATCCTGATCATCGTGGTCATCGCCGACGCGGCGCGGGTCTGCTACAAGGCGATCCGCGACCCGCAGAGCGTGAAGCTGTCGGAGACGCCGTACGTGAAGTCGGAACTGGTCGCGCCGGCGGGCCTGATCCCGACGAAGGAGGAGAAGGCGGAACTGGCGGCGGCGTCCAACGGGACGGGGGCGTCCACCGGGACGGGGGTGGGGCCGTCATGACGTCCGCGGTCCTGACCTCCGCGGCGAAGGTGCGCCACGCGATGGGCCGGATCCGTTGGTACGTACGCGAGTTGACGGGCGAGTCGGCGTACGACCACTACGTGGCCCACACCCGCGCCTGCGACCCGACGGCGGAGGTCAAGACCCGCCGCGCTTTCGAACGCGAACGGATGGACGCGCGCGAGGCGGACCCGAGGGAGGGCTTCCGCTGCTGCTGAGCGGTCCCAGGGCCGCCGTTCCCCCACGGGGAGCGGCGGCCCTTCGCCGTACGCGAACCGGTGTCAGCACACCCACTCCTTGAGCTGCTCGGTCTCCAGGGTGATGTCCACCGGGCCGGGCAGAACGACCGTCTTGCCGAAGGGCACGGTGCGGGCGCTCTCGTACCGCACACCGTCCGGCTCGCTGTGGACGGTCACCTCGCAGGAGTCCCGGTCGATCAGCAGATAGACGGGGATACCGGTCTCGGCGTAGACACGGGGTTTCTCCACGCGGTCGCGCGCGTCGGTGTCGGAGTCGGAGTCGTACAACGTGACCTCGACGGCCATGAGGACGGGGCCAGGGTCGACCCACTCGCCTTGGCCGACGAACGCACCGCTCGGAGCGAGAGAACCGTCCGTCCGGACGCGTCCCTGGCGATGTCGCTGGGCTTTCAGCCCTTGGGCGGGATAGAGCCACAGCTCTGGTCGCGACCGCATACAGCGGCGCAGGAGCCACTGCATGATGCATCCGTGCGTACCGTCCGGGCCCGCCTTGCTGTGCACTTTCCCGTCGATCAGCTCAAGGCGGGCACGCTCGGCCGTACGGCTCAGAATGCGGTACAACTCGTCGAAGTCGTCGGTTTCCACATGGACTCGGTCGGTAGTGACCACGCGGCTCAAACCTCCTCATGTCGCGATCGACGCTAGCGGTGCCCTCGGACAACGCACCGCCGGAGCCGTGTCGCACACTGCATGGATGGATCAGACGACACGGCCGGAGGCCGGCTTCACCATCAGAGCGGCCGAGCCCGGCGAGTACGACGTGCTCGGGGAGATAACCGCGCGGGCCTATCTGGACGACGGGCTGCTGGACTTCGGGGAGGACGACCCCTATCTGGCGACCCTGCGGGACGTCGCGGCGCGGGCCGTCGGGGCCGAGGTGCTCGTGGCCGTCGGCGCGGACGGGGGTGTGCTCGGTGGGGTGGCCCATGTCTCCGGGCCGTCCGCGTGGGCCGATCTGGCCGGGGACGGGGAGGCCGAGTTCCGCATGCTGGCCGTCGCGCCGGCCGCCCGGGGACGGGGTGTCGGCGGGGCGCTGGTGCGGGCGTGTGTGGACCGTGCGCGGGCCACCGAGGGGTGTGTACGGGTGCGGCTGTCCACGCAGAAGTCGATGCTCGACGCGCACCGGATCTACGAGCGCCTGGGCTTCGTACGAACCCCGGAGCGCGACTGGTCGCCCATCCCAGGGCTGTCCCTGCTCACCTACAGCCTGGAAATCTAAGGCGTTTCGGGGCTGATTCCGGGCAAGGCGAAACGCCCGCGACACAACATGTGGGGGGTGCCGCTCCCAAGCAACCCCACATGTATGCTCAAGTCTGCTGTCGCCGCAGGAGAATCCGGTGGGAATCCGGAACTGTCCCGCAACGGTGTGCTGTGGTGCGCTTTGTCGTGCCCGCGAGTCCGAGCACCTGCCGACGGCGCATCCGGCTCGACCGATCCGGGTGCCGAGACGTCCGGGCCTCGAGGTTGGGCCGGTGGACGCCGCAGCGCGCGCTGCCCGGTTGTGGGGCGGCGTACGCGGGCGTGCGCTGCCGTGCCCCTCCCTCCGTGGCCCAGAGCCGAGCGAGGGAGAGCACCACGTGACCATCGCGCCAGCCGATCCGGCTTCAGCGATCTCCGAGCGGGTACGGGAGACGGCCGCCGTCACGGCCGCCGCCGTCACAGCCGACAGGCCGGCCGACGGGCCCGGGACGGGCCTTCTGCGGCTCCTCACGGACCTCACCGCCGACCTCGCAGACACCGACCCCGGCAAGGTCGCCGCCGCCGCGCTCCGTGGCCGTAACGCCGCGTCCGACGAGGCCGAGTTGCGTGAACTCGCCACCGAGGCCGCCGCCGGGCTCATCTCCGAGGACCCCGCGTACTCGCGTCTCGCCGCCCGTCTGCTCACCCGCACCATCGCGGACGAGGCCGCCGGTCAGGGCGCCGTCTCGTTCTCCTCGTCGGTCGGCGTGGGCCACGCGCAGGGCCTGATCGCCGACCGTACGGCCGCGTTCGTCACCCGCCACGCCGCCCGCCTCGACGCGCTGATCGACCCGGCCGCCGACGACCGCTTCGGCTACTTCGGCCTGCGTACCCTCTTCAGCCGCTATCTGCTCCGGCACCCGATCACCCGCGATGTCATCGAGACGCCGCAGTACTTCATGCTGCGCGTCGCGTCCGGGCTGGCCAAGGACGACTCCCCGGCCGCCGTGGACGAGGTCGCCGCGCTGTACGGCCTGATGAGCCGGCTCGACTACCTCCCCTCCTCCCCCACCCTCTTCAACTCCGGCACCCGGCACCCCCAGATGTCGTCCTGCTATCTGCTGGACTCCCCCCTGGACGAGCTGGACTCGATCTACGACCGCTACCACCAGGTCGCCCGGCTCTCGAAGCACGCGGGCGGCATCGGCCTCTCGTACTCCCGTATCCGCGCCCGCGGTTCACTGATCCGCGGCACGAACGGGCACTCCAACGGCATCGTGCCGTTCCTGCGCACGCTCGACTCCTCCGTCGCCGCCGTCAACCAGGGCGGCCGGCGCAAGGGCGCGGCCTGCGTCTATCTGGAGACCTGGCACGCGGACATCGAGGAGTTCCTGGAGCTGCGCGACAACACGGGCGAGGAGGCGCGCCGTACGCACAATCTGAACCTCGCGCACTGGATTCCCGACGAGTTCATGCGCCGGGTCGACGCGGACGGCGACTGGTCGCTGTTCTCCCCCTCCGACGTGCCCGAGCTGGTCGATCTGTGGGGCGACGACTTCGACGCGGCGTACCGCGCGGCCGAGGCGGCGGGCAAGGCCCGCAGGACCATCCCGGCGCGCGAGCTGTACGGCCGCATGATGCGTACCCTCGCGCAGACCGGCAACGGCTGGATGACCTTCAAGGACGCGTCGAACCGTACGGCGAACCAGACCGCCGAGCCCGGCACCGTCGTGCACTCCTCGAACCTCTGTACCGAGATCCTGGAGGTCACGGACGACGGCGAGACGGCCGTCTGCAACCTCGGCTCGGTCAACATCGGCGCGTTCGTGACCGAGAGCGGCGAGCTGGACTGGGAGCGGCTGGACGACAGCGTCCGTACCGCCGTGACCTTCCTCGACCGGGTCGTGGACATCAACTTCTACCCGACCGAGCAGGCCGGCCGCTCCAACGCCAAGTGGCGCCCCGTGGGCCTGGGCGTGATGGGCCTCCAGGACGTCTTCTTCAAGAAGCGGCTGCCGTTCGACTCCGCCGAGGCCGCCGCGCTCTCCACCCGTATCGCCGAGCGCATCATGCTCGCGGCGTACGAGGCGTCCTGCGACCTCGCCGAGCGCGAGGGCCCGCTGCCGGCCTGGGACCGGACCCGCACCGCGCGCGGCGTACTGCACCCGGACCACTACGACGTCGCGCTCAACTGGCCCGAGCGCTGGGACGCGCTGCGGGCGCGCGTCGCGAAGAGCGGAATGCGCAACTCCCTGCTGCTCGCCATCGCGCCGACGGCCACCATCGCGTCGATCGCCGGGGTGTACGAGTGCATCGAGCCGCAGGTCTCCAACCTCTTCAAGCGCGAGACGCTGTCCGGCGAATTCCTCCAGGTCAACGCCTACCTGGTGGCCGAGCTGAAGCGGCTCGGCGTGTGGGACGCGCAGTCCCGCGAGGCGCTGCGCGAGTCCAACGGCTCGGTGGCGGGCTTCGGTTGGATCCCGGCCGACGTGCGTGAGCTGTACCGCACGGCGTGGGAGATCCCGCAGCGCGGACTGATCGACATGGCGGCGGCGCGCACGCCGTTCCTCGACCAGAGCCAGTCGCTGAACCTGTTCCTTCAGACGCCGACCATCGGCAAGCTCAGCTCGATGTACGCGTACGCCTGGAAGAAGGGGCTCAAGACCACGTACTACCTGCGCTCGCGCCCGGCGACACGGATCGCCCGCGCGGCGAAGTCCCAACCGGTGGCGGCGGCCGTACCCACCCCGGCCGTACCGGTGCAGATGGCGCCGGACGCCGACGCGATCGCCTGCTCCCTGGAAAACCCCGAGTCCTGCGAGGCCTGCCAGTAATGAGTTCCACCCCTGCCGTAGACAAGAACCTGCTCGACCCGGGCTTCGAGCTGACCCTGCGCCCCATGCGCTACCCGGACTTCTACGAGCGCTACCGCGACGCGATCAAGAACACCTGGACGGTGGAGGAGGTCGACCTCCACTCCGACGTCACCGACCTCGCCAAACTCTCCCCCGGCGAGCAGCACATGATCGGCCGGCTGGTCGCGTTCTTCGCGACGGGCGACTCGATCGTCTCGAACAATCTGGTGCTGACGCTCTACAAGCACATCAACTCCCCCGAGGCGCGGCTCTATCTCTCCCGCCAGCTTTTCGAGGAGGCCGTGCACGTCCAGTTCTACTTGACGCTGCTCGACACCTATCTCCCGGACCCGGCGGACCGCGCGGCGGCGTTCGACGCGGTCGAGGAGATCCCGTCGATCCGCGAGAAGGCGCAGTTCTGCTTCAAGTGGATGGACTCCGTCGAGAAGATCGACCGCCTGGAGTCGAAGTCGGACCGGCGCCGCTTCCTACTGAACCTGATCTGCTTCGCGGCGTGCATCGAGGGCCTGTTCTTCTACGGAGCGTTCGCGTACGTCTACTGGTTCCGCTCGCGCGGTCTGCTGCACGGGCTGGCCACCGGCACCAACTGGGTGTTCCGCGACGAGACGATGCACATGAACTTCGCCTTCGAGGTCGTGGACACCGTCCGTAAGGAGGAGCCGGAACTCTTCGACGACGAACTGCGGCAGCAGGTCACCGACATGCTCAAGGAGGCGGTCGAGGCGGAGCTGCAATTCGGCCGCGACCTGTGCGGCGAGGGCCTGCCGGGCATGAACACGGAGTCGATGCGCGAATACCTCCAGTGCGTCGCGGACCAGCGCCTCCAGCGCCTGGGCTTCGCGCCGGTGTACGGCTCCGAGAACCCGTTCTCGTTCATGGAGCTGCAAGGCGTCCAGGAGCTGACGAACTTCTTCGAGCGCCGCCCGTCGGCGTACCAGGTGGCGGTGGAGGGAACGGTCGGCTTCGACGACGACTTCTGAAGAAGTGGAACCGCCGCAGCCCCGTGGAACGCACCACGGGGCTGCGGCAGTATGACCCCATGCTTCGCACACCCTTCCCTCTCCCCGCAGGTGAGGGCCTTCGCCTACGGGAGTGGACCGAGGCGGACGTCACCGCCCTGTCCGCGCTTTTCGACGAGCCCGAGATGGCCCGCTGGACGCCGCTGCGCACGCCGTTCGACGAGGCCGCGGCCCGCGAGTACGTCACCCGCGCCCACGAACGGCGGGCGGCGGGCCAGGCGCTCCAGTTCGCCATCACGACGGACGGGCAGACCCCGATGGGCGAGGTGCTGCTGTTCATGGCGGCGCAGGACGGCTCGCAGGTCGAACTCGCCTACGGCATCGGCGCCCCGTACCGCCGCCGGGGCCTGGCCTCGCGAGCCGTACGCGTGCTGCTCCCCCACGCCTTCCACGACCCGGCGGTCCGCCGCGCGGTGCTCCGCATAGAGCCGTCCAACGCGCCGAGCGCGGCGGTGGCGCGCGCCACGGGCTTCCAGCTCACGGAGGAGCCACCGGTGCTCCGCGAGAACGACACGCGAAGCGTGAAGCTCCAGACGTGGCAAGTGCGGCGCGAGGCGATGGCGGGACACCACTCGGGGCATGACTCGGGGCATGACTCGGGGCGCGCCTCCTACTGACGGCGCGTGTACGGGTCGCGGACCGTCCCACGGCTACACCGGACCGTCTCGCACCACACGATCGAGCGCTGCCCGGCCGGCGGGTCCCCATGTCGGCTTGCCGCCGGGAAGGCCCCGATCCCCGTTCTGGCCCATGAGCATGAGGATCAGGCTTTTCATGGCGGCCAGTCCGCGGGCGCGCCGGATCGCCGCCTCGTCCGCGCGCGCGTAGACGTCGAAGAACCGTGCGGCGGCGCCCGCCGGAAGAATCACCCACGCGGCGGCGAGGTCCCACGCCGGGTCGCCGACGAACATGTCACCGAAGTCGATCACACCCGCGAGCGTCCCGTCCGAGACGACGACATTGGCGGGATGAAGGTCACCGTGCACCCACAGCGGCGGGCCCTGCCACTCGGGAGCCGCGACGGCGTCGTCCCAGACGGCCCGCACCCCGTCGGCGAGGTCGCCGGGGACGGCGACGGAGTGGAAGAAGTGGTCGAATCCGTCGGTGCACTTCTTGGGGTGCTCGCCGCGGTCCGCACTGATCGGCGCGTCTTCGGGTGCCTCCACGTGGAGCGCCCTGAGGAAGCCGGCGAGAGTGTCGGCCGCGTGGTCGCCGCGGCTGATGGAGGTGTGGTCCAGCGGCTCGCCGGGCACCCACGTCATGACGGTCCAGGGCTTCGGGAAGCGCGCGGACGGTTCCCCGATCCGTACGGGGTTGGGGACCGGCAGCGGCAGGCGCGGAGCCAGGACGGGCAGCCACCGGTACTCCTTGCGCAGAAGGTCCGGGGCACCTTCTTGACGCGGCATGCGCACGGCCAGGTCGTCCCCGAGGCGCCACATTTGGTTGCCCCACCCGCCCGCTACTTCACGGATGGCCAGTCCTGCGAGGTCCGGATGCTGCTCCCGCAACAGGTCGTGGACCAGGTCTGCGGTGATCTCGATCTCGGCGTCGGTCATACGAACCCACAGTACGGGGGCGGGCGTCAACGGCTCCAGCTCAGCTCAGCGGGGTGACCGCCGGGCCCGCCGAGCCTGCCGGGCGGAGTGTGCTCGTACGGCTCGTGCTCGGGTCGACCTTCAATGCGCCTGACCTGCTGTGGTGCGCGCTCGGTGCCGCGGCGGCCGCGCCGGCGCATATGTCTGTGACCGGTCGACGGGCGGCTCCGGCGCACCGTCCGGGTGCTCCGCGCGCCGCAGTTGGCGGTCGATGGCGCGGTCCTTGATGTGCCCGACGATCCCGGGAAGGGCGAGAAGGACGAAAAGGGCCAGTACGACGAGGTAACCACCGATTGTGTTCATGGCTCTACTGTCGTCGCTCCAGGGCAGAAAAAGCAGTGGCAGGACTGTCATGGACCATCGAATTACTGCCAGACTGCTGCCATGCTGAAAAACGTGGCGGTCGTCCTTCTCGACGGCGTGCACCCCTTCGAACTGGGCGTGGTCTGCGAGGTGTTCGGCCTCGACCGCAGCGACGAGGGGCTGCCCGTCTACGACTTCGCCGCCGTCTCGGCCGAGGGCGCCGTCCTGCGGACGCACGCGGGATTCACCCTGTCCGACCTGAGCGGTCTCGACCGGCTGGAGGAGGCCGATCTGATCTGCGTGCCGGCCGGGGACACGTACGTCGTCCGCGACTATCCGCCCGAGCTGCTGGCCGCCCTGCGCCGGGCTGTGGACCGGGGCGCGCGCGTGCTCAGTGTCTGCGCGGGCGTGTTCATCCTCGGCGCCGCCGGACTGCTCGACGGGCGCCGCTGCGCCACCCACTGGAAGCACTCCGCCGAGCTGGCGAAGGCGTATCCGCTCGCCGACGTGCAGCCCGACGTCCTGTATGTCGACGACGGACTGGTCGTCACGTCCGCCGGTACGGCCGCCGGCATCGACGCCTGCCTGCATGTCGTACGCCAGGAGCACGGCCCCGAGGTCGCCAACGCGATCGCCCGCCGCATGGTGGTGCCGCCGCACCGTGACGGCGGGCAGGCGCAGTTCATCGAGCGCCCGCTGCCCACCGCGTGCGACACGGTGGGCGGGGTCCTTGCCTGGATGGAGCGGCATCTGGACCTCGAGATCACCGTCGAACAGCTCGCGGAGCGGGCCCATATGTCGCCCCGTACCTTCGCGCGCCGTTTCCAGCAGGAGACGGGGACCACTCCGTACCGCTGGCTGCTGCGCCAACGCGTGCTGCTGGCACAGGAGTTGCTGGAGGGGACGGACGAGACGGTGGACGCGATCGCCGGCCGGTCGGGCTTCGGGACCGCGGCGGGGCTGCGCCACCACTTCCTGCGCACGCTCGGTACGACCCCGAACGCCTACCGGCGCACGTTCCGAGGCCCCACGCGCGTCGCGTGAGGCCCCGGCGGAGAGCGTCGGCGGAGAGTATCGGCGGAGAGTGCCGTTACTCAGATCCCGCAGCTCGGCGCCGACCAGAAGCGGCCCGAACGGTGGTCGACGTGCGCGTGGTCGTCGTGTCCGGGGTACCCCGGGCCCAGGATGCCGTTGAAGCCGTGGTTCCGCGCGTTCTGGGCCAGGGAGCACAGCGTGTGCGGTCCGGACCCGATGTCGGCGGCGTCACCGTACAGATGACGGCTGCCGCTGGCCCCGCCGACCGCCGCGTTGCACGCCTGCGAGCGGAATCCGCTGGTGACACGGAGCGGCTGGTCGCCCATCGCGTGCCGCATCGCCTCCAGCTTCCACATGGTGCGCAGGGCGTTGGACTTGGCGGTCGCGGCGCTCACCGCGCCGCCCGACCAGTCGGAGTTGCAGGTGTTGAGTTCGGCGTAGGTGAAGTGGATCGGTGTGCAGTCGTTGTCCTGGAGTTCATAGATCTTGTTGAAGGTGGCGGGGCCGGCCACGCCGTCGGCGGCCAGCCCGTACGCGGACTGGAAGCGCTTGACCGCGGCGGCGGTAGCCGGTCCGTACGCGCCGTCGATGCCGAGTACGGCGCCGTTGCCCGCGTGGCCGGCCACGCGGATCTGGAGCTGGGTCACAGCGGCGCCGCTGGACCCCTGGGAGAGGGTGCCGGACCAGGTGTAGCAGCCGTCGGCCTGCGCGGTGCCGGCGGTGACCACCGCACCTGCCCAGGCGAACGACAGGGTCATGACAAGACTGAGCAGGAGTCGTGCGGTGCGTCGAAGCATCGGGTCTCCAGATTCGAGGCGAGACGTACGGCGAGACGTACGCCGGGTGTATCGCGAGACGTACGGCGAAGCGGGATGTACGGCAGAGAGTGGCGCACGGGTCGACGCGCGTCAACCCATCTCCGACCAGGGCCTGTTGTCCGACCAATGGCGACGCGGGCGGCCCCGCTCCCGAAGTTCCGGAACGGAGCCGCTCATCCCTCGAACGTCAGGCGTTCGGCACCGTCTCGTAACGCGGGGTGCCCTCTTCCATCTGCCGCAGCGCGTCCTTGCGGTCGCGCTTCGAGAGCCGGTCGATGTACAGATATCCGTACAGATGGTCCGTCTCATGCTGGAGGCAGCGCGCGAAGTAGCCCGTGCCGCGCACCTTGATCTCCTTGCCGTGGACGTCCTGGCCCCGGACCACCGCGTAGTCGGGCCGCGCCAGCTCCGCGTACGCCGTCGGGACGGACAGGCAGCCCTCGTTGCCGTCCTCCAGATTGCGCTCCTCGGGCGGGAGTTCGTCCAGCACCGGGTTGCATACGACGCCTACGTGCCGCACACCGTCGTCGTCCGGGCAGTCGTAGACGAAGACCTTCAGGTCCACACCGATCTGGTTGGCGGCCAGGCCCACGCCCTCCGCCGTCCGCTGGCTGGCGAACATGTCGTCCACGAGCGCGGCGAGCTCGCCGTCGAACTCGGTGACGTCCGCGCACTCCTTGTGCAGGACCGGATTGCCGACGACGGTGATCGGCCGCGACGTGCCGCGCTCGCGGTGGGCCAGCTCACGCGCCTCCGCGTCCCGCGTGTCCACGACGAACCCCTCGTCGTCCACGATCCCCTCGCCGCCCGCGACGAACCCGTCCCCCCGCTCCGCCTGGGAGGCCCCGCCCTCGGTCATCTGGTCCGTCTCCTGCTGCGCCATGTCCGCAGTACGCCTTCCTCGGTACCCGCTGCTGCCTGTACACCGCCGCCTGTGCGATGTGCCCGTACAGCCTACGGCCCGCCGTGCCGCTGTCTCCCCCGCGCCGGTCGCCCGCGCCGCCGCGGGACCCGGCGCCCGCCGAGAGGTCAGCAGACCTCTTCGAGATCCCGCCACTCACGTGTGTCAGGGCTGTCCGCGACCCAGCCGTCGAGCAGACCGCGGACCAGTCCGGGCGGTGCGGCTATTCCGCACTCGCGCTCGGGCACCCACAGCTCGCCCTCCGTACGATGCCCGAGCGGCCCCGGATGGCCCGGCTCGCTGTGATCGTGCGGGTCCAGATGCTCGCCGTCGCCCTCGGCGCTCGGCATACGGCTCTCCGAGCAGGCCCGGCAGAGCAGTCGTACGGAGGACGACCAGTCCTCGGCGGCGAAGCCCGCGTCGGCCGCCAGCCGCTCCAGGGCGTCCCGGTCGGACTCGGTCGCCGCCTCCAGCAGCACCACCCAGGTCGGCACGGGCGACGGGGCCCACAGCTCGATCTCGTCGAAGACCGGGAAGGCCCGCGCGGCGCCGTGCGACCCCGCGGCGGTCGTCCGCTCACCGTTCGGCACGCCGTCGTGCAGGACGACCTCGCCCCAGCGCCGGCCCGACGACGGCAGCGGGATGGACAGGATCTCGATCCTGGCCGGGTCGAGCCTGCGGCCCCAGACCACCTCGGCCTCGCCCTCGGGCGAGAGGCGGACGGCCGCGCTGCCCAGGTCCATACCGACCGGCTCACCGGTCGCCGCCGCCGCGTACTGATTGCCGGGCACCTTCAGGCCGTACGCCTGCCAGGCCCGCCGGGCCAGCGGCCAGTCCTGGAGCGCGGTGGCCGCGATCCCCACGTTCCACCAGTCGGGTGCCCCGGTCTCCTTGTCGAGCAGCGCGACGGCACGCAGCCCGGCGGCCCGCGCCTGCTCCCAGTCGTGCCGGAACTTGTGCAGCAGAGCCAGGTTGAACCAGGACTCGGAGAGCCAGGGCTCCAGATCCGCCGCACGGGTGAGCAGCGCGCCCGCGTCCTCGTACCGTCCGTCGCCGATCAGCGTGAACGCGCGGTCGGTGGCCTGCCGCCACGAGGCGGAGGGCCGATGCCGTACCTTCCCGAAGATCTTCACGATTCCCGCCTGCCGGTCGCTCGGGTCTGTGCCCCCGGACACCCTCTTGGACTCCTCTTCGCATCCAACCATGCCCGGTCGGACGCTCGCTCCTTACCCATGGGTTACCCAGCCCGACCAGGGGTCAGACCACCGCGTGACAGGACACGCGCGAGGGATTCCACCACCTCGGGCTGGTAGTCGTGCCCGGTGCCCAGGCGCAGCCACTCCAGGGCGCTGAGCGGCCCGGTCGCCCCTCCCGCGCCGCCCGCGCCCGTCCCGGCGAGATCGTCGTACGCGTTGACGGCGCGGACGATCCGGGCCGACAGAGGCTGTTCGCGGTACGGATCGGCCTGCCGTTCCACGACGACGGCGACCGCCGACGGGACCCCGGTCCGGCGTACGACGGCTCCGCCGAGCAGCGCGATCCGCCGCTGCTCGGTGATGGGCAGCAGGGCGGTCGCACCGTCGGGCACCGGGTCGACGAGCGAGAGCTGGCCGATGTCGTGCATCAGCGCGGCATGTTCGAGGACGGTCAGCTCGGTCCCGGAGAGCCCCAGCTCGCGGCCGACCGCGCGGCTCAGCTCGGCGACCCTACGGGCGTGGCCGTGGCGGGTGTATCCGGCGATCTCGGTGGAGCGGGCGAGCGAGGCGATGGTCTGCCGGTAGGTCGTACGGACCGCCGCGTACCGCCGGAACGACAGTTGGGTCAGCAGCAGCGGCACACACAGGACGGGCAGCGCCCACAGCCCGGCGACGGCGACGCCGAGCGCCATCACGGCGCCGGTCGCGCAGACGGCCGAGCCGATGCCGATCAGGGCGCGCAGCTCGTCGCGGAGCAGCGGACCGTACGGATGGCGGGTGCGGGCGCGCAGGATCAGCGCGGCGAGGACCGCGTCGCACAGGGCGGTCAGGATCAGTAGGAGGAGGAGCAGAAGGGCGTAGTACGGGCCTTCGCCGACGCTCCTCCCCAACTCGCCGGAGGCGACGAGCGGCTGGAAGCAGACGGCGGCGAAGCCGACGGTGAGCACGCGGCGGGCGACGTGGTCGAGCGCGGGACCGTGGCCACGGGCGAGATGCGGTACGGCTCCGACGAGAACCGCCGCGACGACGACGGCGACGGTCTGCGGCACACCGTGCTCGGCCGGCCGCCCCGCGCTCTGCCCGAGCAGGGCGTACGCGAGGGCCCCGGCGGCGGCGAGGGGCGCGGGCTCGCGCTCGCCGGGGAGTGCGCCCCGGCGGACGAGTTCGCCGAGGGCGATGAGCACGCCGAAGGCGAGCGCGTTCCGGGGCTCGGCGACCCCGTGCCACAGGGTCCACGCGAGCCCACCCCCGGCAAGCACGAGCGCACCACCGTGGACGGCGACGACGGTGAGGGAGGGGCGGGGTACGGACGGGGCGTGCGGGGCGCTCATGGGCGACCGCCGGGGGCGCGTGGACTGCTGCCGTCGGCGGGGGCGCGGGTGCGGTGACCTGCGGGGCCTACCGGGACCGGCCAGCGGCCGGCTCGACCGGCCCTGGAGTCCGCGCGCGGCAGGCGGGCGCCGGTGCCGCGACCGGCGGGGCCCACCGGGCGTGGCCGACAACCGGCTCGGCCGGCACTGGAGGCCGCGCCCGTCTGGCGAAGCCCGCACGTCCGGCCGCAGGCGCCGGTGACACGACCGAAAGGGTCCACCCAGGCCGGCCGACGACCCACCCGGTCGACGCTCGATGCCGCGCCCAGCCGGCACGCGCCGGTGCCGAGACCGGCAGGGCCCACCGGGGCCGGCCGACGACCTACCCGGTCGGCGCTGGAGGCCACGCGCGGCAGACGGCGGCCGGCCCCTTCGGAGCTGAGGGCCACGCGCAGCCGACAGGCGCCGGTGCCGAGACCGGCAGAGTCCACCGGGGCCGGCCGACGACCGGTCCCTTCGGGGCTGAGCACCGCGCGCAGCCGGTCGGTGGTGGCCGGGGGCCGAGGCCGCGGGGCGCTCATCGGTGGCCGCCGGGGGTGCCCGAACCGCCGCGCGGCGGGGTCGTACCCGGGCCGTCCGGGCGGCGGTGCGGTGGCGGGACGTTTTTTCGCGGAGCGGCAAGCGTGCTCGGGGCCGCCTGGAGCAGCGCCCCGGCGGACACGGCGGGCGCCTCCCGCGACAGGTCCGAGGAGGGCTCCGGCACCCGCCCGGCCCCAGCCGCCCCGACGCCCGTCTCGTCCGACGTCACCGCCGTCTGCCAGCCGTGCCGGTCCAGCGCCCGCACGAGCGCCCGCACCATCCGCGGGTCGAACTGGGTGCCCGCGCACCGCCGCAGCTCCGAGACGGCCGCCGACACGGGCCGCGCCCGTCGGTAGGACCGGGTGGAGGTCATCGCGTCGAAGGCGTCCGCGACCGCGACGACCCGTGCGAACTCGGGAATCTCGGCCCCGGCCAGGCCGTACGGATAGCCGCTGCCGTCGAGCCGTTCGTGGTGGTGCAGGATCGCCAGCCGGGCCTCTCCCAAGAAGTCGATGCCGCGCACGATCTCGTGGCCGTACTCGGGGTGCAGCTCGATGACGCGCCGCTCCTCGGGCGTCAGCGGCCCGTCCTTGCGCAGCACGCGCGTGGGGACGCCGAGCTTGCCCACGTCGTGCAGGATCCCGGCGAACCGGAGGACTTCCAGGCGCTCACCGGCCATCCCCAGCTCGCCGGCGATCATCGCCGACGCCCGCCCCACTCGTTCGCTGTGGCCGCGTGTGTACCGGTCCTTGAGGTCGACGGCCTGGACGAGCGCCCTGATGGTCGCCTGGTGGGCGGCGCGCTCGCGGTGGTACTGCGTGAAGACCCAGCAGGAGATGTACATCGGCAGTAGGAGGAAAAGCGCGGAGAGCGGGCCGTACGGGCTGCGCCAGAGCACGGCCATCATCAGTCCGGCCAGGGCGTGCGCGCCGTACGGCGCGAGCGAGCGCGGCAGCAGGCCGCGCCAGGCGGTGCGCACGGGGCGCCGTTCGGCGGTGACCAGGATGCCGCCGTCGAGCGCGCTCAGGATCAGGCAGAAGGCGAGCGCCCCGGCCCCGGCGGGCAGCAGGGCGTACGGAAAGTCGGGGACACCGTGGCCCGCGGACACGGCGCCGCCCAGCGCCGCCGGTCCGCCGAGGACCAGGTGCGCCTGCGCGGCGCCCCACGTCGCGATCGCGAGCTGCGCCGCGCGCCACACGCGGCGGACCCCGGCCGGTCGCCGCGCGACCTGACCGGCCAGCGCGCCGGGGACGGCCACCAGCGCCGCGGCGGCGGGCGGCAGCAGGAACGCGGCGGTGAGCAGCACGGGGAAGAACGATCCTGCGGCGACGGGCACCGAGCCGCGCACCGACTTCCCCAGGAAGCGGCAGCGGGCCGGGGCCTCGCAGAGCGCGTACAACGCGCCGAGCAGCAGGACGGCGGGCCACTGGCTGTCCGGTCGCGCTTGCGCGCCGACGACACGTAACCCGGGCAGCGCGAACGCGGGCAGCACGCACGCGAGGGCGCCCAGCACGGCGCAGCAGATGTACGCGCGCGCCGCTCCCGGAATGGCGTTCACCCCCGCCTTCACCCCGCACCCGCCCCCTCGTCACCGGCCCGAAAGAAAGTGCCAGGCTAGCCAGTTGGGCAGCGGCCCACCGGCCTACAGCGGCGATTAGCACCATCGGGTGATACCGGTCGAAAAGCGCGCGGGGCACGCCGCGATGTGCGCGGCGCGCCCCGTAGGCGTGCGATTACTGCGGCTGCCGGATACCGGCTACTCGCCGGCGGTCGCCGTCCGGTCCGTGTCGAGGGCCGTCACGTCCCGCTCGGGCACCGTGTGCCCCGCGCGGATGAGGTCGATCCGTCCCATGACCTTGGCCCGCAGGTCGGTCGGTACGTCGTCCTGTCCGCAGCACCGCTTGACCAGCTTCTTCACGGCCTGTTCGAGTCCGTACTTCTCCAGACACGGCGAGCACTCGTCGAAGTGCTCCTCGAACTTGGTGCAGTCCTTGTCCGGCATCTCCCGGTCGAGGTACTCGTAAAGATGATCGAGAACTTCGGTGCAATCCGTCTCGTGCGGCTCTCCGCAACTCATGAGCCCGAGCCTTTCCGATCGTCCGACGACTCTCCGGCGCCGGCCGGGGCAAGCCCGCGCTCGCGGGCGTAGTCCTCAAGCATGCCGCGCAGTTGACGCCGGCCACGGTGCAGTCGCGACATCACCGTACCGATGGGTGTCCCCATGATGTCCGCGATCTCCTTGTACGCAAAGCCCTCTACGTCCGCGAGATACACGGCGATGCGGAACTCCTCGGGAATCGCCTGGAGCGCTTCCTTCACGTCGGAGTCGGGAAGATGGTCGAGCGCCTGGGACTCGGCGGAGCGCAGGCCGGTCGACATGTGCGACTCGGCGCGTGCGAGCTGCCAGTCCTCGATCTCCTCGGCGGCGCTGCGCTGGGGCTCACGCTGCTTCTTGCGGTACGAGTTGATGAAGGTGTTGGTGAGGATGCGGTACATCCACGCCTTGAGGTTGGTGCCCTCACGGAATTGGTGGAAGGAGCCGTACGCCTTGGCGTACGTCTCCTGCACGAGGTCCTCGGCATCGGCCGGATTGCGCGTCATACGCAGCGCGGCCGAATACATCTGGTCGAGATAGCCGAGTGCGTCCCGCTCGAATCGGGCGTTACGCTCGGCGGCGGACTCTTCCTTGTGGCCGTCGTCGGTCCCTGTGTCGGTCCCAGTGACCGGACCCACCTCCTCCAACGCTGTGGCAGGTCCGAAGGCGGACCCACTCGAATCGGAGAATAGTCGACCTTGTGGCGAGGCGGGCTTCGATGCCGTCTCGGCCGCCGGGCGAGCGGGCGCGGTCCTGGGTGCGGAGAGCACCGTCCACTCCACTTCGGTGGCGTGCGACCGGGCGGGGCAGATGGTCGAACCCATGCGACGGACTCCCTTTCCAGGATCTGTGTACCGACATCTCGCACAACAGTCGCCGCGTGCGACACATTCCCGGGTACGTGACCACTCTCCGTCAGCGCCGCGTCAGCGCGACGACTGTGACCCGATCCACTTCCCGACGCCGTCGGTGAGGACGGTCATGGCCTCCTCCTGAGTGATCGTGGCCCGCTTGGGGATCGCGAAGGAGTGGTTTCCGTACGGCACCTCAAGCAGCTCGTAACCGCCGTCGGACGACTCGTCGGGCACCCCGGCGGGGAATTCGGCCGGCTTCCCGAACGGGTCGTTCCCGCCCTGCACGACGAGCGTCGGCACCCCCGCCCCGAGCAGTTCGTCGGCGCGGGACTTCTCCGGCCGGCCCGGCGGGTGCAGCGGGAAGCTCAGGGCCAGTACGGCGTGGGCGCCCAGCTCCCGCGCGGTACGGCAGGCGACCCGTGCCCCGGCGCTGCGCCCGCCCGCGACGACGGGCAGCCCGCGCTCGGCCAGCGCCGGCCACAGGGCCCGCCAGCCGGTGTCGAGGGTCTTGGGCGCCGGTGCCAGCTTCTTCCCGGCCACCCGCCACGGCTGCTCGACCAGCGCCACGCTCACCCCGAGCGCGGGCAGCGCGGCGGCGAGCGCCTGGAGGTCGCGTGCCTCGATGCCGCCGCCCGCGCCGTGGCTGACGGCGAGGACGAGGCGCGCGGCCGTCTCCTTCTTGGGAGGGTGCCAGGTGATGCGGGCGTCGCCCGCGGGAGTGTCGACGATCTCGCTCTGCATGACACCAGGATCACATCGGCGCACGGGAACTCGCCGGATCCACCACCGGCGCGCGACGCGCGATCGCCACCTCTTCTAAAAGAGGGTGCTCTCCTCGGGTGCGGCCAACTCCTCCAGCAGCTCCGGTCCGTTGTTGCGTACGTTGCTGACGGCCGTCGCCACGGGATAGGCCCGCATCAGCCCCTCCGGCGGCGGCGTCAGCAGCCCGCGCAGCTCGTCCACGTCCGTACGCGCCGGATCCAGCCACGCGTCCCACCGGTCGGGCGTCAGCATCAGCGGCATCCGGGGGTGGATGTCGGCGAGCGACCCCGGCCCCTCGGCGGGGGCCACCCCGAGCGGACCGGTCTCCGCCTCGGTCGTGATGACCGAGCAGGTCACCCACCAGGCGTTGGGGTGGTCGTCGGGGAGGGTCTTGTCGCGCCAGAACTCGTACAGACCGGCCATGGCCATGACCGACCCGTCGGCCGGGGTGACGAAGTACGGCTGCTTGCGGGGCCGCTTCTTCTTGCCCCGCTCCTCCAGCTCCCGCTCCTCGGGGGCGGTGACCCACTCGTAGTACCCGTCGGCCGGTATGAGGCAGCGCCGGGAGGCGAAGGGGCGCCGGAAGGAGGGCTTCTCGTGCACCGTCTCGGCACGTGCGTTGATCATCCGGGCGCCGCCCTCGGGCGTCTTGGACCAGGAGGGCACGAGCCCCCACTTGAGCGTGCGGAGCTGCCGTACGGGGGCGGGATCGTCGGCGCCCTTCACCGGGCGCTCCAGGACCACGTACACCTCTTTGGTAGGAGCCACGTTCCAGTCGGGCGCGAGCGTCTCCTTCGGCTCCCACTTCTCGACCTCGAAAAGCCCGACCAGATCCTCCGGCCTCCGGCTCGCCGCGTACCGACCGCACATCCTCAACCACCCCTTGCCGACCCGACGCACTCGCGCCAGGTCACGCTACCGACACCTGTCCAACACTCGCAGAGGGTCGGCGTATGCCGGACGGGCAGGGTGGGCAGGGGCACGGGCAGGGTGGGCAGGGGCAGGGTGACGGCGACAGCCCTGTCGGGGCCGGGGCGAGCCCCGGCCCCGACAGGGCCAGATGTCAGCTTCGACCCGCCTCGGTCAGCGGATGTTGACGTCGATGCAGGCGTAGAACGCGTTCGCGGTGTCGTAGACGTTCCAGACGGCCAGGACCTTCTGGTTGCCGCGGATGCCGCCGAAGTTGACGCTGTGGCTCACGTTCGCGCCGGGCTGCGCACCGCCGTCGTTGAACTCGGCGACCTTGGTGCCGCCGACGAAGTACTGCCAGGTGCTGGTGCGGTGCCGCGCCGTCAGCGTCCAGTTGAACGTCTGGGTGGAGCTGATGTCGGAGCGCTTCCAGCCCTTGTTGTCGTCGCTCAGCTCGGCGAACCGGCCGACGCCGCCGTGACAGTTGTTCTGGCCCTTCGGGCCCTCGACGCTCTGCGGCTCCCACTTGATGTCGCCGCAGGAGACGACGCCGGTCTTGCACTGGTCCTGGCGGCTGGCGGGCGAGTTGATCCAGCCGTGCGCGGAGGCGGTCGGGGCGGGGAGGGTGACGGCGATGATCGGTGCGACCGCCGCGCTCAGGATGAGCGCGAGTCGAGTTTTCTTGTGCATGACAACTCCTTCGTGGTGACGCCCGACGGGACCGGCGCCGCGGACGCGGCCGGCTCCGCCCCGTGACGGACTCACTGCGTGTGGGGAACTCGCGAAGGTGCACGAACAGTTGCATCGACAGCCACAGAGGTCCGGTGACGGTCCGGTGGTGTGCTGCCGCAGGGGATTCCATTCCGATGTTCTACTAGGTCTAGACCATGGCAGCCACCCTCGGGTGTCGTCAAGACGTGAACTGCCCCTGACCGCACGTGGCTTGAAAGTCTCTAGGCCCGGTCCCGTCCGCGTGCGTGACCCGGCCCCGGCACGCAAGTGCCACACTGCGACGACGCACACCCCCTTAAGGAGCCGCCCGAGCGATGATCAGTACCGACTCCAGCTCCATAGCCTCGATCGGCGATCTGTGGGATCGCGTCTTCGGCACCCAGCCCGTCCCCGACGACTGGCTGGTGATCGTCACGGCCGTCGTCGCGCTCAGCGCCGTCGTCCCGCGCGCCCTGTGGCATCTGTCGCGCAACGCCGTCACCATCGCCCACGAGGGCGGACACGGCCTCGTGGCCCTCCTCACCGGCCGCAAGCTCGACGGCATCCAACTGCACTCCGACACCTCCGGCCTCACGGTCAGCCGGGGCAAGCCCACCGGCATCGGCATGATCCTCACCGCGGCGGCCGGCTACACGGCCCCGCCCCTGCTGGGCCTCGGCGGCGCCTGGCTGCTCGCCGCGCACCACATCACGCTGCTGCTGTGGCTGGCGACAGCCCTGCTGCTGGTGATGCTCGTGATGATCCGCAACGCGTACGGGGTGCTCACCGTCGTCGTGACGGGTGCGGCGTTCCTGCTGATCTCGTGGCTGACCGGTCCGGCCGTGCAGGCCGCGTTCGCGTACACGGCCGTGTGGTTCCTGCTGCTCGGCGGTGTACGGCCGGCGTTCGAGCTCCAGTCCAAGCGGCGGCACGGCGGCGCCCCCGACTCCGACGCGGACCAGCTCGGGCGGCTGACGCATGTACCGCCGGCGATGTGGCTGTTCCTCTTCCACGCCGTCTCGCTGTGCTCACTGATCGGCGGAGGCACCTGGCTGCTCGGCCTGTAGCGCACGCGCGGGGCACGCGAGCCGGTCGTCACCCCCATACCACCTTCGTATTACGCCCCGATTTCAACGTATTTGATCGAGATCGCGGCCGTTGTGCAGCCATTAAAGTAAAAGCCATGACCGAAAGCGCCGTGCATCCTGCCCCCTGGCCCGCCCCTTACGCGAGCGGGGCCGTCGAAGCGACGGTCACCGTGCCCGGTTCGAAATCGGTCACGAACCGCGGTCTCGTCCTCGCCGCGCTCGCCGCCGAACCCGGCTGGCTGCGCCGGCCCCTGCGCTCGCGCGACACCCTGCTGATGGCGGACGCCCTGCGCGCGATGGGCGTCGGCATCGAGGAGACGGTCTCCTCCAGCTCCGCCGCCGCGGGCTCCATGACCCCCGCACACGGCGCGGGCAGCCCGTCGTTCACCGGTGAGGCCTGGCGGATCTTCCCCAACTCACTGCGCGGCCCGGCCACGGTCGACGTCGGCAACGCCGGCACGGTCATGCGCTTCCTCCCGCCCGTCGCCACCCTCGCCGACGGCCCCATCCACTTCGACGGCGACCCCCGCTCCTACGTACGCCCGCTCAACGGCGTCATCGACGCCCTGCGCGTCCTCGGCGCCCGCATCGACGACGAGTCCCGCGGCTCCCTCCCGCTGACCGTGCACGGCGGCGGCGCGCTGGACGGCGGCACGGTGCGGATCGACGCCTCGTCGTCGTCCCAGTTCGTCTCCGCGCTGCTGCTCTCCGCCCCGCGCTTCAACCAGGGCGTCGAGGTACGGCACGTGGGCGCCACCCTCCCGTCGCTGCCGCACATCCGGATGACCGTCGACATGCTGCGCCGCGTCGGCGCCCAGGTGGACGAGCCGGAGACCGGCGGCGAGCCCAACGTCTGGCGGGTCTCCCCCAGCGCGGTGCTCGGCCGCGACCTGACCGTCGAGCCGGATCTCTCCAACGCCCAGCCGTTCCTCGCCGCCGCCCTGGTGACCGGCGGCCGGGTGACCGTACGGGACTGGCCCAGCCGCACCACCCAGCCCGGCGACGCGCTGCGCCGGATCTTCACCGAAATGGGCGGTTCCTGCGAACTGACCCCGCAGGGGCTCAACTTCACCGGCGGCGGCCGGGTCCACGGCATCGACGTCGACCTGAGCGAGGTCGGCGAGCTGACCCCCGGTATCGCGGCCGTCGCGGCACTCGCCGACAGCCCCTCCACGCTGCGCGGCGTCGCCCATCTGCGGCTTCACGAGACGGACCGGCTGGCCGCCCTCACCAAGGAGATCAACGAGCTGGGCGGCGATGTCACCGAGACCGCCGACGGCCTGCACATCCGCCCGCGTCCGCTGCACGGCGGCGTCTTCCACACGTACGAGGACCACCGCATGGCCACGGCCGGATCGATCATCGGACTCGTCGTCGACGGCGTGGAGATCGAGAACGTCGCGACGACGTCCAAGACCCTGCCCGATTTCCCGCAGATGTGGACCGAGATGCTCGCGGGAGCGGGAGCCTGACGCGATGCGCCGCTACGGCAAGAACCCGGACGAGGACGACATCCGCTCACGCCCCAACCCCAAGGGCAACCGGCCGCGTACCAACATCCGCCCCAAGCACGAGGACGCGGCCGAGGGCATGGTCCTGACCGTCGACCGCGGCCGGCTCACGTGCCTGGTGGGCGACACCGTCGTCCTGGCGATGAAGGCGCGCGAGCTGGGCCGCAAGGCCGCCGTGGTCGGCGACCAGGTGTGGCTCGTCGGCGACCTGAGCGGCAAGAAGGACACGCTCGCGCGCATCGTACGGATCGAGAAGCGCCGCTCCGTACTGAGGCGCACGGCGGACGACGACGACCCGTTCGAGCGCGTGGTCGTCGCCAACGCCGACCAACTCGCCGTCGTCACGGCACTCGCCGACCCCGAGCCGCGCCCCCGGCTGATCGACCGCTGTCTGGTCGCGGCCTTCGACGCGGGCCTCGAACCGCTGCTGATCCTCACCAAGTCCGACCTGGCGTCGGCGGACGAACTGCTGGAGACCTACCGGCCGTTGGGGATCCGCTACGTCGTCACGCGACGGGACGAGCTGGCCACCGGCGAGGCGGCCGACCGCGTGCGCGACTACCTCGAAGGCCGGATGACGGCGTTCGTCGGGCACTCCGGCGTCGGTAAGACGACGCTGGTCAACGCCCTCGTACCGGACGACAGGCGCCGTACGACCGGCCTGGTCAACGCCGTCACCGGGCGCGGCAGACACACCACCACATCGGCGCTCGCGCTGCCCCTGGAGAAGGCGGACGGCTGGGTGATCGACACTCCCGGTATCCGCTCCTTCGGCCTGCACCATGTCGATCCCTCGCGCGTCATCCTGGCCTTCCCGGATCTTGTGCCGGGGACGGAGAACTGCCCGCGCGGCTGTAGCCACGACGAACCGGACTGCGCGCTGGACGCGTGGGTGGCCGAGGGGCACGCGGACCCGTCGAGGCTCGACTCGCTGCGCCGGCTGCTCTCCACCCGGGAACGGCGCGAGGGCGACTGATCTCGCCATGTTTGCCACGCGCAAGCCTTGGTAAGTGCATAAACTCACCAAGTCTTGGCAAGGCCGATGAGGGTTACCGGGGCTCGGAAGACGGCGCGGAAGATGACGCGGTCAGCGATGCGGGAGGGCACAGACGATGGCGTGGCTGCTGGTCGTGGTCGCAGGACTGCTCGAGACGGGCTTCGCCGTCTGTCTCAAGCTCTCCCACGGATTCACCCGGCTCTGGCCGACGATCGCCTTCGCGGTCTTCGCGCTGGCCAGCTTCGGTCTGCTGACCCTGTCTCTCAAGAAGCTCGACGTCGGACCGGCGTACGCGGTGTGGACGGGCATCGGCGCGGCCGGTACGGCGATCTACGGGATGATCTTCCTGGACGACCTGGTCTCCACGCTGAAGATTGTCTCGATCTCGCTGGTCATCATCGGGGTCATCGGCCTCCAGCTCTCGGGCTCGTCCCAGCACTGACGGCCGCGATCGGTCCGGCGACGGCCGCGCGGACCAGTCGGCCGACCGGCTCCGAGTCGGGGGCGACGACATGCGCGAGAGCGAGGCGTACGGCCAGCTCGCAGCGGAAGGCCAGCTCGGCGGACTCGTCCTTCGTACGGAGGGGGGCGGGCTCGGGGGCCCGCTCGGGTCTGCGGAGCGCAGGCGTACGGCCCTGCTCGGTACGGCCCTGCTCGGTACGGCCCTGCTCGGCGCGTCCCTGTTCGGCGCGCGCCTGCTCGGCACGTGCCTGGTCCGCCCTCGCCTGCTCGACGCGCGCCCGCCGCACCCGTCCCGCGTGCACGACCAGCGGCTCCGTACGGGGCTGGTCACCCCGGAGCCGGTCCGTGCGGCCACCCCGGCGGTCCGGCCGCCCCGGGTCCAGCGCGGCCACGGCCCTGTTCCGTACCGCCGCCACCAGATCCGCCGGCGCGGGCGGCCCGGCGTCCGCGCGGCGCTGGGCGGGCGCGCCGCCCGCGGGCGCCGCCGGGCGTACGGGGCGGGGCGCCGGGGTGCGTTCGGTCCAGCCGTCGGTGAGAAGGGCCCGCAGCAGGGGCCTGGAGCGCGCCTCGGACACCGTCCACTCGGCCACCGACACCAGCCGGTCCACCGCGTCCGCCGGCTCGGCCAGCAGCCGCTCGACTCCGTACAGATACAGATCGGCCTCGCGCCGTACGAGAGCGCGGGCAAGACCGTCCTTGCTGCCGAACTCGTTGTAAAGGGTCTGCCGCGAGACCCCGGCGGCCGACGCGACGTCGACCATCCTTACGGCGGACCAGGACTGGTCCGTGAGCGCCGAAAGAGCGGCGTTGAGTAGGGCTTCGCGCGCTGTAGGCATCGGTGCCTCCCGGGCCGTTCGGCTCCGCACTCAGAGTTGACGCAGCCTCGCGCGCTGTCAAGAGGACGGGGGGCGGGTCCGGCTCCCCCGGTGGCCGGTCATCGGCCCGTAGCCCGATCTTGGACGCTGTCGATACTGTGACGACCATGCCCGATTACCACGATGATCTGCGACTCGCCCATGTCCTCGCGGACGCCGCCGACGCCGCGACGATGGACCGGTTCAAGGCCCTCGACCTGAAGGTGGAGACCAAACCGGACATGACCCCGGTGAGTGAGGCCGACAAGTCGGCCGAGGAGCTGATCCGCGGCAATCTCCAGCGCGCGCGGCCCCGGGACGCCGTCCTCGGTGAGGAGTACGGCATCGAGGGCACCGGCCCGCGCCGCTGGGTGATCGACCCGATCGACGGCACCAAGAACTACGTACGCGGCGTCCCCGTCTGGGCGACGCTGATCTCGCTGATGGTGGCGGGCGAGGGCGGCTACGAGCCGGTGGTCGGCGTGGTGTCGGCGCCCGCGCTGGCGCGCCGCTGGTGGGCGGCGAAGGGCGGCGGCGCGTACTCGGGCCGCAGCCTCTCGTCGGCGACGCGGCTGCGCGTGTCGAAGGTGTCGCGCATCCAGGACGCGTCGTTCGCGCACGCCTCGCTGAAGGGCTGGGAGGAACAGGGGCGCCTCGACGGGTTCCTGGATCTGGCCCGGGCCTGCTGGCGTACGCGCGGATACGGCGATTTCTGGCCGTACATGATGGTCGCCGAGGGCTCGGTGGACATGTGCGCCGAGCCGGAGCTGTCCCTGTGGGACATGGCGGCGCCCTCGGTGATCGTCCAGGAGGCGGGCGGGCAGTTCACGGGCCTGGACGGGCGTACGGGGCCGCACAGCGGCAACGCGGCGGCGTCGAACGGAGTGCTCCACGAGGAGCTGCTCGGCTATCTGAACCAGCGCTACTGACGCCTTTTCTCTTTTGGGGCTCGGTTCGCCTCCGGGGCGCCTTGAGTCGGCGTCGACGGTCGACCGTGCTCGGCCCCTCGTTCCTCGGGGCCTGTGCGCGCTCTCCCTTTCGACACCGACGCGCCCCTTCGGCTCACTCGCCAGGGTGCTCACACCCGGCCGTCTTGGACCGCTCACGGCGTCCCGGCTGTACAGAAGTCCCGTGCGCGACCGGACACCCGGCAAACTTTTTCACCGGGCGCTCGGCCATTCGGGGGACGCGGGAACCCTTGGGACTCCAGGGGCGTGCGGTTCTGATCATCGCGCGCCGGGCGGCTCGCTCCGTCCGCCCCCTTGTTGACTCACCGTGTCGGTGTCACTCTGAGAGTCCCCCCACTTGTGAACTTGTGAATCCGTTCTCCAGCACAGGGACCGGTTCACCGAGGAGGTGGCTCCATCCATGCTCGTCCGTGACGCCATGAGCACGGTGGTCCTCACCATCGGGCCCACCCACACACTCCGCCAGTCCGCGCAGTTGATGGCGGCACGCCGGGTCGGCGCCGCCGTCGTCCTGGACACCGATACCAGCGGGCTCGGGATCATCACCGAGCGTGACATCCTGATCTCGATCGGCGCCGGGCAGAATCCCGAGGTGGAGCTCGCCGGCACGCACACGACCACCGATGTCGTGTACGCGTCGCCGATCTGGACCTTGGAGGAGGCGGCCGAGGCGATGACACACGGCGGCTTCCGTCATCTGATCGTCTGCGACGACCGGGAGCCGGTCGGCATCGTCTCCGTACGCGACATCATCCGCTGCTGGGCCCCGGTCAGGCGGCGCCCGTCGGCCCTGACCGGCTGACAGGCCCCGCAGTGGCCGAGAGATATCGCGGGGCGGTGATGGAAGCCGGATCCGTCCCGGAACCCGGCTTCCACCACCTCATCGGCGAGGGCCGTCAGCCGCGCAGGGCCTGGACCGCGGTGTCGAGCCGCTTGCCGAAGTCTCCGTCCGCCTGACGGAAGTTGTTGACCGCTCGCTCGGCGATGTCGTCGCGCGAGACCTGGGCGATGAACTGGGCGAGGTTGTCGACCAGCCGGCCCTTCTCGTCCTGCGACATCAGCCGGTAGAGGTTTCCGGCCTGCACGAAGTCGTTGTCCTCGGCATGGCTGGGGGCCGCGCTCTCGCCGGTGACACCGGCGACCGCTACGGGCTGCCAGAGGGGCTTGTCCGTCTGGTACGGGCCGCCGAAGCTGTTCGGCTCGTAGTTCTTGGCGCCCTTGTGGCGGCCGTCGTACAGGAAGCCGTCACGGCTGTTCGTGCGCGCCTCGGTGGCGTGCGGACGGTTCACCGGCAGATGGTCGGCGTTGACGCCGACGCGGTAGCGGTGGGCGTCGCCGTACGCGAAGAGACGGCCCTGGAGCATCTTGTCGGGCGACGGGCCGATGCCGGGCACGAAGTGCGCCGGGCTGAAGATCGACTGCTCGACCTCGGCGAAGATGTTCTCCGGGTTGCGGTTGAGCTCCAGCTTGCCGATCTCGATCGGCGGGTAGTCCTCGTGCGGCCAGACCTTGGTCAGGTCGAACGGGTTGAAGCGGTAGGTGGCGGCGTCCGAGGCCGGCATGACCTGGATCTGCACCGTCCAGGACGGGAAGTCACCGCGCTCGATGGACTCACGCAGGTCGCGCTGGTGGCTGTCCGGGTCGGCGCCGGCGAGTACGGCGGCCTCGGCGGAGGTGAGGTTCTTGATGCCCTGATCGGTCTTGAAGTGGTACTTGACCCAGAAGACCTCGCCGGCCTCGTTGTTCCACTGGTAGGTGTGCGAGCCGTACCCGTTCATGTGGCGCAGCGTCGCGGGGATGCCGCGGTCGCCGAACAGCCAGGTGACCTGGTGCGTCGACTCGGGGCTCAGACCCCAGAAGTCCCATACGTTGTCAGCCTCCTGGCTGCCCGTGTACGGGTCGCGCTTCTGGGTGTGGATGAAGTCGGGGAACTTGATCCCGTCCTTGATGAAGAACACCGGGGTGTTGTTGCCGACGAGGTCGTAATTGCCCTCCTCGGTATAGAACTTCAGCGCGAAGCCGCGCGGGTCGCGCACAGCGTCGGCCGAGCCGAGGTTTCCGGCGACGGTGGAGAACCGCAGGAACGTCTCGGTCTGCTTGCCGACCTCGGAGAGGAACTTGGCACGCGTCCACCGCGATACGTCGTGGGTGAGCGTGAAGGTGCCGTACGCCCCGGCGCCGCGGGCGTGCACGATGCGCTCCGGGATGCGCTCGCGGTTGAAGTGGGCCAGCTTCTCAAGAAGAGCCTGATCCTGAACCAGAACCGGACCGCCGGCGCCCGCCGTCTCGCTGTTCTGGTTGTCGGCGACCGGCGCACCGGCCTCCGTAGTAAGCGGTCCCTGCGTCACGTGCGCCTCCTGCGTCATACCTGCTGTTGAACCTGTCACTCGGCGTTTGCCTGTCACCGATCCTACGATGGACTTTGTCTAAGTCAAGTAAGGATCCAACTCCACACTCATTCAGGATCTGGGCGCCCTCACTGTTAAGCTGACTCTCATGAGTGACCTGTTGGAACGACTTCGCGAACGCGGCTGGCGGATGACCGCCCAGCGCCGTGTGGTGGCCGAGGTCCTTGACGGGGACCACGTGCACCTCACCGCGGACGAGGTGCACGCACGGGCGGTCGCCCGGCTGCCCGAGATCTCCAGGGCGACGGTGTACAACACGCTGGGCGAGATGGTGTCGCTCGGCGAGGTCATCGAGGTCTCCACCGACCGGCGCGCCAAGCGGTACGACCCGAACGCCCACCGGCCCCACCACCACCTGGTCTGTGCGCAGTGCGGCACGATCCGCGACGTGCACCCGCTGGGCGATCTGCTGGCCGACCTGCCCGCGACCGAGCGCTTCGGCTTCGCGATCTCGGACGTGGAAGTGACGTACCGGGGCACCTGCCCCAACTGCGCCCAAGCCTGAGCCCGTTGGGCCGGGCGGACCAGTCGCCTCGCATCCGCCCCGAACCGCTTCGGAGTACGACGAAGGCCCGGATCCTGTATCGGATCCGGGCCTTCGTCCTTCTTCAGTAGCGGGGACAGGATTTGAACCTGCGACCTCTGGGTTATGAGCCCAGCGAGCTACCGAGCTGCTCCACCCCGCGTCGGTGAACTCGACATTACGTGACCCCGTCGACCAGCGCAAATCCCTGTTTCGGCGCGGACAAGCGGGTGGTCGGGGCAGCCGGCGGCGGTCGCCCGACGGCGACCGCCGCTCACGCGGTCAGCTCCTGATGCAGCGCCTCGCGCAGCCGCGCGGCCCGCTCCGTAACCTCGGACGGCCCCAACTCGACCGCGCGGGCGCACCAGCGCTGCCCCTCGGTCAGCTCCCCGCGCCGGGCCGCGAGCAGCGCGAGGCGCAGCGCAGCGCGCCCGTGGCCCGCCTGTGCCGCGCGGGACCACCACAGCGCCGCCTCCCGCTCGCTGCCCTCGCGGGCGAGCAGCAGCCCCAGGTTGAAGGCGCCGTTGCGGCTGCCCGCCTCCGCCGCCTCCCGGTACCAGCGCGCCGCGTCCGTCATGTCGCCGCGGCCCGCGGCGAGCATCCCCACCCGCACCTGGGCGCGCCGGTGACCGTGCTCGGCCGCGCGCTCGTACCACTGCTCGCACTCGGTCTTCTCCGGCTGTGTCTCACCGAGCGCCGGCGCGCTCGGCGGTGGCTGCCGCGCGTCCAGCACGGTCGCCAGCCGGAAGGCCGCCTCCGCGCTGCCGCCACCGGCCGCGCACCGCAGATGCCGCTCCGCGGCCTGCTCGTCGCCGTCCCTGAGGCACGCGATGCCCACCTGGAGGGCCGCTTCGGTGTGCCCGGCCGCCGCGGCCCGCTCGTACCAGACCAGGGCCGTACGGTCGTCGTCACGGCCCGCGTACAGGATGCCCAGGTTGAACGCCGCGTCGACGCTGCCCGCCTCGGCCGCCTTGGAGAACCACGGCTCGGCGCCGGTCGGGTCACCGGCCTGGAGCAGCAGGACGGCAAGGGCGTTGGCCGCCTCGCGGTGGCCCGCGTACGCGGCCCGCCGGTACCACTGCTCGGCCTGCGCCGTACGGTCCTGGGCCGCGCAGAGCAGCCCGAGGTTGTACGCCCCGTTGACGTCGCCCGCGTCCATCGCGGCGCGGTACCAGCGTTCGGCGGTCTGCTGCTCGCCGCGCGCGGCGTGCAGCGCGCCGAGCGCGTTGGCGGCGTTGCCGTCGCCGTCCTGCGCGGCCCGCAGCCACCACACGGCGGCGCTCTCCTCGTCACCGGCGTCGCGCAGCAGGAAGCCGAGGGCGCAGGCGGCCCGCGCCTCGCCGTCCTTGGCGGACGTCAGATACCAGCGCCCGGCCTCCTTCAACTCACCGCGGCTCTCCAGGATCGCGCCCAGGTGCAGCGCGGCGCGGCGGTGCCCGCGGGCGGCTGCCTGCCGGTACCACTGGGCGGCCTCGGCGAGGAGCGACTGCCCGGCGTCGGCCTCGGCTCCGGGGCCCGCGCCGTCGGGGCCGACGCCGACGCCGACGCCGACGCGCGCCTCGCGCACGCCGGGGCCCGCGCCCGCGCCCGTACCGTCGCGCTTGCCCGTGATCACCGCGCGGACGGTGTTGCCGGTCCGCGCGGCCTGCCGCGCCCGCCGCTCCAGCGCGCGTGCGAGGCGGTACGAGCCCTCCCGGTGCCCCTGCTCGGCGGCGGCCCGCAGCCAGCGCTCCGAACCGACGTCGCTGCGGTGCTCCAGCAGGTCGGCGAGCGCGTAGGCGCCCAGCGCGTGCCCCTGCTCCGCGGACAGCCGCAGCCAGTACTCGGCGGCGGGCTCGTCGCCCTGCTCGCGGTAGTGCCGGCCGAGCGCGTGCGCGGCGGCGGCCGAACCGGCGACGGCGGCGACGCGCCACCAGCCCGACGCCTCTTCGGTGTAACCGCGCTGGTGGAGGAGGACGCCCAGGTTGTTGGCCGCGGCGCGGTCGCCCTCGGCGGTCGCGGCGCGCAGGTAGTTCTCGGCGGCGTCGAGATCGCCGCGGCGCAGCAGCAGCGCGCCGAGCACGCTCATCGACGCGACGTCGCCCGTGTCGGCGGCCCGCCGGTGGCGCGCCTCCGTCTCGGCGTCGGCGCTCTCCGTGGGGCCACCGGCAGCCGTGGCACCGGTCGCGCCCGTGACATTCTCGGCGTCGGCGGCACTGTCCGCCCGTCCCTGTACAAACCGCCCTGTCTCCAACAGAGTTGCCCTGTCCCCCATAAAATCCATCGTCGCACCACCTGTTACCCGCGTACACCTGGTATATCGCGGCCACCAAGGTCACTTCAGCGTTTTGTCGACATGCCCACAGAGAGACAACTCAAACGCCTGGGCGCCCAACTCGCCACTCTCACCGCCCACTTCACCGGACACACGGTCACGGACCGGCCACGAACAGGTACGAGGACATCACAACGCGCAGCAAAGGCCCGGATCCTGATCGGATCCGGGCCTTTGACTGGTAAGTAGCGGGGACAGGATTTGAACCTGCGACCTCTGGGTTATGAGCCCAGCGAGCTACCGAGCTGCTCCACCCCGCGTCGTTGTTTCTCAACCGTACCACGACGCGGGGTGGTTGCTGATCAGGTCTTGTCGTCGCTCCCGCCGGCCGGTGGCTCGGTCTTGGCCGGTGGCGGCGCCTTCTTCTCCGCCTCGGCCGCGCGCTCCAGGGCGTCCTGAAGGTCCTCCTGGGCCTTCCCGTACGCCTCCCAGTCCTGCTTCGCCAGGGCGGCCTCACCGTCCGTGTACGCCTTCTGGGCGTCGGCGATGGCCTTCTCCAGCGCGGCGTCACCGGTGGCGGGCGGCGGCGTCGTGTCGCCGTCCCCCGGTGGCGGTGTCGTCTCCGGTGGTGGCTCGGCGCCGTCGACACCGAACACCGCGTTCAGCGCCTCGGACAGACTGTCCTTGAAGACCGGCTTGCCTCCGTAGGAGACGGCCACCTTCTTCAGCAGCGGATAGTTGGCGCTGCCACCTCGGGCGTACACCGGCTCGATGTAGAGGAAGCCCCCGTCGAGCGGCACGGTCAGGAGATTGCCGTACTCGATGTCGGAGTCGGTGCCTCTCATGTCCCGGACGAACGTGGCCACTTCGGGCACGCCGTTCAACTCGCTCTGCACCTGTTGTGGCCCTTGGACCGTGGAGGTCACTCTCAGGACTCTGATCGTGCCGTAGTCCTTGCTGTTGGCGTCGGCGTCGACCGCCATGAACGCCCCTAGGTTTGGACGTCCGTTGGGTGTGAAGGTCGTCGTCAGCGAGAACTTCTGGGACGACTGCCCCGGCATCTTCAGACTCAGGTAGTACGGCGGGACCGCACTGTTGTCCTTGTTCGTCGGGTCGTCGGGCACCTGCCAGGCGTCGGAGCCGCTGTAGAACTGGGCGGCGTCCTCGACGTGGTAGCGGGTGAGCAGTTCACGCTGGACCTTGAACATGTCCTGCGGGTACCGCAGGTGGGCCAGCAGGTCCGGCTTGATCTCCGACTTCGGCTTCACCGTGTTCGGGAAAGCCTTCATCCAGGTCTTGAGGACCGGGTCCTCGGTGTCCCACTGGTACAGGCTGACCGAGCCGTCGTACGCGTCGACGGTGGCCTTCACCGAGTTGCGGATGTAGTTGACCTGGTTCTCCTGCGCGACGACCGCGCGCTGGTTGTTGGTCAGCGAGTCCGCCGTGGTGTCGCCCAGCGTCGTACGGGAGGCGTACGGATAGCCGTTCGTCGTGGTGTACGCGTCGACGATCCACTTGATCTTGCCGTCGACCACGGCCGGGTAGGCGTCGCCGTCGATGGTCAGCCAGGGTGCGACCGCCTCGACGCGCTCCTTCGGCGTGCGGTTGTACAGGATCCGCGAACCTTCGCCGATGGCGCCCGAGTAGAGCATCTGCGGCTCGCTGAACGCCACGGCGTAGGCCGCGCGGTTCACCGGGTTGGAGAGATCGACACCGCTGTCGCCCTTGTAACTGGTGGTCTTCTCACCGTTCTTCTCGTAGTCGAGCTCCTTCTGCGGGCCGCCCACGATCGAGTACTGCTGGGTCTTCTCGCCGTAGTAGATCCGCTGCTCGTACTCGGGCAGGTCACCGGTGGTCGGCAGGCCGGACTCGGTGAAGTCGGGCGCGCCGATCGTGCCGTCGTTCTCGTCGGAGACCGTCGCCTCGCCCTTGGACGTGATCGCTCCGTACCCATGGGTGTAGGTGAAGTGGTCGTTGATCCAGTTGCGCTCGGGGATACCGGCGATGTTCAGCTCGCGCAGACCGATGACGGTGTCCTGCGGCTTGCCGTCCGCGCCCTCGTAGCGGTCGACGTCCAGCGTGTCCGGGAACTGGTAGTACTTGCGTTCCTGCTGGAGCTGCTGGAAGGCGGGCGAGACGACGTTGGGGTCGACCAGCCGGTAGCTGGCGGCGGAGTCGGCCGCCTCACGCTGCTGCGCCTTCTTGTCGGGATCGGCCTTGCCCGAGTAGTCCGTCACCTGGGCCTCGTCGATGCCGTACGCGGCGCGCGTGGCATCGATGTTCTTCTCGATGTACGGCGCTTCCTTGGCCTGCTCGTTCGGCTGGACCTGGAATTTCTGCACGATCGCCGGGTAGAGGCCGCCGATGAGGATGGCGGACAGGACCATCAGACCGAAGCCGATCACCGGGAGCTGCCAGGTGCGGCGCCAGAGCGTCGCGAAGAACAGCACGGCGCAGATGGCGGCGATGCAGAACAGGATCGTCTTCGCCGGCAGATAGGCGTTGGCGTCGACGTACCGCAGACCCGTCCAGTTGCCGGTGGCCTTGAAGTCACTCGACTTGACCGCGAGGCCGTACCGGTCGAGCCAGTACGCCACGGCCTTGAGCGAGACGAACACACCGAGCAGCACCGAGAGATGACCGGTGGCCGCGCCCGTCGCGCGCGCGCCGGGGCTGGTGACGCGCAGCCCTCCGTACAGATAGTGCGTCAGCGCGGCGGCGATCAGCGCCAGGACGACGGCGGCGAAACCGAAGCCCAGCATGAAGCGGTACCAGGGCAGGTCGAACGCGTAGAAACTCACGTCCAGCCCGAACTGCGGGTCCTTCTGCCCGAAGGACACCCCGTTGACCCACATCAGCCAGGTGCGCCACTGACCGGCCGCGGACGCTCCGGCGATCAGCGCCACCAGGGTGGTGATCCCGAGCAGCACCCACTTCTTGTACGGGGCGATACCCATCCGGTAACGGTCGAGGCTCTGTTGCTCCATCGACATCGCGCTCAGCGGCGGACGCAGCCGGTGCGCCAGCCAGATGTTCACGCCGACGGCCGCCGCCATCAGCAGACCGAAGACCGCGAACAAACCGATCTTGGTCCAGAGGGTGGTGGTGAAAACGGACGAGTATTTCACCGAGCGATACCAGAGCCAGTCGGTCCAGAACCCCGCGAACATGACGAACAGCATGGCCAGGACGGCCAGGATGCCCAGTGTCATGAGCAGGGTCCGGGCACGTCTGGACGGCCGGCCCACTCTGATCCGTGGCCCGGTCGGGCCTCCGCCGCGGTCCGGCATCTGGAAAGCCAACGTGCGCACCTCGAAGTTCGCGGTCGTGTGAAGCAGCTAAATCAGCGTCTGTAAGGGGGTCCAAGCGAGCGTAGGCCCCACCCATGCAACTTACTGAGGCTTTACCTAGTTCCCGCACGGGGGTCCGAAGGAGGCAGGATGTTGGCCATGTCCAACCTTTCCTCCTCCTCTTCCGCAGCGTCCTCGTCCGATCAGCCGAACTCGGCGTCGGGTCCGGTCGCCTCGACCCCCATCACCAGAGCGGTGCTGGAGATCGACGAATACGCCTCCGGCCTGGGCTGGGACCAGCCGGCCAGGCTGTTCGCGCTCGTCGACACGGCCCGACTTCGCTCCGACGAACCGGAGCTGGCCACCCAGCTCGGTCTCGACGACGGCTCGACACCCGCCCCGCTCACGCCCGTCGAGCAGGACGAGATCCCCGCGGGCACCCCGCTCGACGAATTCCTCGCCACGATCGCCTGGCCCGGCGCGGTCGCGGGCTGCGCGATCACGGTGGAGCGGCTGATGCTGCCGCCGTCCGCCGAGGCGGCCGTGCCCGAAGGGCTCGACGAGTCCGCGCTCGTGGACTGGGTCGCCGCCCACCCGGACCGTCAGGAGGTAAGGATGACGGTCGCCGTCCTGCGGGACGGGACGCGGGACTCGGCGCTGCGGCTGCGCGAGAAGGACTCACCGACGCAGGTACTGACCGGCGCCGGTCTGGTGCCGGGCCTCGCGGAGGCTCTGTCGGCCACGTTCGAGGCGTAACGCCCGAGCGCCGGACGGGCCCGCGCGGCCGGTCCGCCCGGCGCCCGTAGCCGGCCCGCCCGGCGCTCGGGGCCAATTCGCCCGC
Organism: Streptomyces sp. NBC_01506; assembly: GCF_045040295.1. Lineage (NCBI taxonomy): Bacteria > Bacillati > Actinomycetota > Actinomycetes > Kitasatosporales > Streptomycetaceae > Streptomyces > Streptomyces sp. NBC_01506. The sequence continues at coordinate 2,976,996 of NZ_CP109422.1, forward strand.
CGGGCGGATCCGACAGGGACGGACCGCGCTCAGCTCGTGGAACAGCTCGGCAGGCCCGCCGGGTCCCCGCTCTTGATCTTCTTCAAAGAGGCCGTCGCGTCCTCGATGTTCTTCACCCGCACCAGGGTCAGACCCTCCGGGATGTCGGAGGCCGCGGCGGCGCAGTTCTCGTCCGGCGTCAGGAAGTACCGCGCCCCGGCGTCCCGCGCGCCGACGAGCTTCATCCCGATACCGCCGATCGGGCCGACCTTCCCGTTGTCGTCGATCGTGCCGGTGCCGGCGACGAACTTGCCGCCGGTCAGATCGCCGGGCGTGATCTTGTCGACGATGCCGAGCGCGAACATCAGCCCGGCGCTCGGTCCGCCCACGTCGGCCAGCTTGATGTCGATCTCGAACGGAAACGTGTGGTCCGTCCCGGCCTGGATCCCGACGATGGCCCGGTCGTCACCCTCGTCCGACTTCACCGTCGTGACCGTGACCTTCTCGCTGCCCTCGGGCTCCTTGCCGGCTTTCTCGGCCGCCTCGGCGACCTTGGCCGGGATGATCGTGAAGACGACGTCCTCGCCGGGCTTGTGCTTGGTGACGATCTCCGCGACGTCCGGCGGCGCCTCGACGGTCTTGCCGTCCACGGCCTTGATGACGTCACCGGCGTGCAACGTCCCGTCGGAGGGGCTGTCCTTGACGACCGCGGCGACGACGACCCGTGACGTGACGGGGATGTTCTCCTCTTTCAGGGCCGCGACCTTCGCGCTCTCCTGGGACTGGCTGAACTCCTCGGCATTCTCCTGCGTGGACTGCTCCTCCGTCTTGCCGTCCGGATAGAGCGTGTTGTGCGGCACCACGATGTTGTCGTGCGACAGCCAGCCGTAGACCGCCTCGACCACATTCATCTTGTAATCCGCGCCGGTGACCCTGACGGTCGTCATATTGAGATGACCCGTCGTCGGATAGGTCTTTCGACCGGCGATGTGCAGCACCGGCTCGCCATTCGCGTCGCCGAGCGTGTTCACCGTGGGGCCGGGACTCATCTCGGCGTACGGGACGGGGATGAACACTCCCGCGCAGAGCAGCGCGATGAGGACGAGGGTGGAGGCGAGCATCGTCGCGGTGCGGCGTGGCATGGAACGACAGTACGGGAAGGGTCTGTCAGTGCACCCTCGGGGCCGGTCCGTACGGGGCGACTTGGGCGCCTCAGGCGGCGTCCGTCGTACCGGGGTGGGACTTCGACATCGCGTCCCGGAAGCGTGCGTAGCCGGCGAGTTCGGCTATGTCTCCGGTGGTTCGGTTCCTTGAGGCCCAGCTTCCCCATATCGCCGCGCCGACCGCGGCGAAGAGCGGAATCAGCAACCAGGCAAGCGCGGCCATTCCGACCTCCTTACCCATGTGTGTGCAAACCGACTGATCAGCAGATTAGTCATCTGCTGCTTCAACGCTCCGGCCAGGGGTGCGGTTACGCAAATCGGGCCACATGGGAACAGACGGCGACGGGGCGGTCGGACAGTGGCGTCAGCAGGCGCCGACCCATTCCTCCGTACCGTCCGAGAAGGTCTGGTGCTTCCAGATCGGCACCTCGTGCTTGAGGTCGTCGATCAGTCTGCGGCAGGCTTCGAACGCCTCCGCGCGGTGCGGGCAGGAGACGGCGACGACGACCGCCAGATCTCCGACGGCGAGGTCACCCACACGGTGGACGGCCGCCAGTGCGCGGACGGGGAAGTCGGCGGCCACCTTCTCGGCCACCCGGCGCAGCTCGGCCTCGGCGGACGGGTGGCAGGAGTACCCGAGGGTGTCCACGTCGGCGCCCCCGTCGTGATTGCGGACCGTGCCGACGAACAGGGCGGTGCCTCCGGCCGCGTCGTCCCCGACGGCCTGGAAGATCTCGTCCACGGACAGCGGGGTCTCGCGGATCGCCAGCAGCCGGACGGGGTCGGGTGCCGCCCCCTCGCCCGGGTGCGTCTCGATGCGTGCCATGCGCTCCATCGTGCCGTACGGCACCGGCATTACGTAATGGCGCGTGCGACCGGCGATCGGGCAGCCCGGCTCGCAGTGTCCCGCGGCGCGGCCTCCTACGGAGAGCGAGGACCCACCGGGCGTGGCCACCGGCACGACACGCCCTAGAGGCGTCGGCGCGCCTTACGGGCGCGGCGTACCACCGCCGCCGCGCCGAGCAGGGCGACCGTCGCACCGGCCGCACCGGCCGCCGTGGCGTCCTTACGGCCGAGGCGCCGGCCCGCGACGGTGTGCCGGCCCTCCACCTCTTCGAGGAGCGCGCCGAGGACTTCCTCGTTGGTCCACCGGGGCCGCCAGCCGGCGTCGTGGAGACGGCTGACGCTGACCACCCAGGGGTGCATCGTGTAGGCGAGGTCACCGGCCGGGGACGGGGTGAGGCCGATCCGGTGCAGCCGCGCGGCGGCGCCCAGGGCGACCGCCGACGGCAGCTCCATGCGGCGGATGCCGCTCAGCTCCTCGATCTCCTCCTGTTCGAGCCAGCCGTCGCAGCCGACCGCGAACTCGCCTTCGACCTTCTCCAGCGCGGCGTACTCCAGGGCGCTGACCAGGTCGTCGACATGGCAGAACTGCCAGGTGGGGCGGGAGCCCGCCACGACCAGCAGCCGGGGCGACTCGAAGTAGCGGGTCAGGGCGGTGTCCGTGCCGCCGACGAGGACGGCGGGCCGTACGACCGTGACATTCAGACCGGGGTGCGCGCGGGGCGCGCGGCGGCCGAGCCGTTCGATCTCCAGCAGATCGCCGACGCCCGTGGCCTCCGCCGTCGCGCGCAGCTCGGCGTCCTCCGACAGCGGAATGTCGTTGTCGGGCAGCGCTCCGTAGACCATGGCCGAGGTGCACAGCACCACCCGGTGCACCCCGGCGGCAGCGGCGGCGGTGAGCACGGTCTGGGTGCCGCGTACGTTGTACGCCGTACGGGCCGCGGCATCCCGCTCCAGGTCCAGATCGAGCGCCAGATGGACCACCACGTCCGCGCCGCGCAGCTTCTCGGCGATGGCCGGGTCCCGTACGTCCAGGATGTGCCACTGCGCCTCGGTCACCTCCCCGCGCCGCTCGTCGATGGCGACGACCTGCTTGATCTCCTCCGAGGCCGCGAGACGCCGCGTGAGCAGGTCTCCGACGCCCGAGGCGGCTCCGGTGACCGCGACGACGGGGCCGCGTGGCGGGGTCGGGGTTGAGCGGTTTCGCGCTGCGCGAACCTGCGGATCTGGGGAACTCACCGGGCGTCTCCAGCGGTTGTCTTCAGTACGGACGTGTATGACACGTACGTACCAGGTGGCGTCCATCCTGCCGCAGGCCAGGCGTTGGCGAAGCACCGAGCCCGGATGCGGGCCGGGATGTCTACGCTGGGTGGTGTTGTCGGGCAGTCGCCGCCGGCCGGAAAGCCGGCGGCCCAACGAGCCGAGGAAACCCGTGAGTGACACACCATTCGGATTCGGCCTTCCGCCGGAGGAGCCAGAGGACGGCGACGGCAAGAAGAACGACCCCGCCGGAGGTGGTCAGGGTGCCGGCGGTCAGGGAGGGGGCAACCCCTTCTCGGGGTTCGGCCTGCCCGGTGGTCCGGGCGGTCCCGGGGCGGGCGGGGACAACCCGTTCGCCGCGATGTTCGGGTCGATGAACCCGAACGACCTGGGCGCGGCCTTCCAGCAGCTCGGCCAGATGCTCAGCTACGAGGGCGGTCCCGTGAACTGGGACATGGCCAAGCAGATCGCCCGCCGGCAGGTCTCGCAGGGCACACCGGACGGCACGAAGGACGCCAGCGTGAGCCCCGGCGAGCGGATCGCGGTCGAGGAGGCCGTGCGGCTGGCCGATGTGTGGCTGGACGCCGTGACGTCCCTGCCGTCCGGCTCGGGCTCGACCGTGGCGTGGAGCCGTGCCGAGTGGGTCGAGGCGACCCTCCCCGCGTGGCAGCAGCTCGTCGACCCGGTGGCCGAGCGGGTGGGCGCCGCGATGAGCGACGTGCTGCCCGAGGAGATGCAGGCCATGGCGGGCCCGCTGATCGGCATGATGCGCTCCATGGGAGGCGCCATGTTCGGCCAGCAGATCGGGCAGGCCGTGGGCGTGCTGGCGGGCGAGGTGGTCGGTTCAACCGACATCGGACTGCCGCTGGGCCCGGCCGGCAAGGCCGCGCTGCTCCCGCTGAACATCGCGGCCTTCGGTAAGGACCTCGGTGTCCCCCGGGACGAGGTGCGGCTGTATCTGGCCCTGCGCGAGGCCGCCCACCAGCGTCTCTTCGCCCATGTGCCGTGGCTGCGGTCGCATCTGTTCGGCGCCGTCGAGGGCTACGCGCGCGGCATCAAGGTCGACTCGTCCAAGCTGGAGGACGCCGTCAGCCAGCTCGACCCGTCGAACCCCGAGCAGCTTCAGGAAGCGCTCCAGCAGGGCATGTTCCAGCCCGAGGACACGGTTGAGCAGAAGGCCGCCCTGGCCCGTCTGGAGACCGCGCTGGCGCTGGTCGAGGGCTGGGTGGACGCGGTGGTGCACGAGGCCGCCAAGACCCGGCTGACGTCGGCGGACGCGCTGCGCGAGACGCTGCGCAGGCGCCGCGCGTCGGGCGGCCCGGCCGAACAGACCTTCGCCACCCTCATCGGCCTTCAGTTGCGCCCCAGGCGGCTGCGGGACGCCTCCAGGCTCTGGGCCTCGCTCACGGACGCGCGGGGCGTGGACGGCCGCGACGGGCTCTGGGAGCACCCGGACATGCTGCCGACGGCCTCGGACCTGGACGACCCGGACGGCTTCGTGCACCACGAGCACGCGGACTTCTCCGAGCTGGACAAGATGCTGGGCGAGGCCGCGGGCGGCAAGCCGAAGCTGGAGAAGGACACCAGCCCTGACGACGAGGGCGACAAGGGCGACAAGGGCGACGAGGGCAAGGGCGACGACCAGGGCAAGGACGACAGCGCCAAGTGAGTCTGCACGACGACACCGTCCGCGTACTGGAGACGTACGACGATCGGGACGACGGCCAGAAGGAACTGCGCCGGATCTATCTGGAGCATCTGGCGGCCCGTCCGGACGGGATGTGGAAATCCTGTGGGGCCGGGCATGTCACGGCGAGCGCGCTGGTGATCGACGCGGAGCGCCGCCGGATCCTGCTGACCCTTCACAAGAAGCTGGGGCTGTGGCTCCAGATGGGCGGGCACTGCGAGCCCCAGGACACCTCGCTCGCCGCCGCTGCGCTGCGCGAGGCCACGGAGGAGTCCGGGATCCGGGGACTGACACTGCTGCCGGGCGGACCCGTACAGCTCGACAGGCACGCCATCCCGGCGCCCTGCCACTGGCATCTGGATGTCCAGTACGTGGCGGTGGCGCCGGTCGGCGCGGTGGCGGAGATCAGCGAGGAGTCGCTGGATCTGCGCTGGTTCGGCTACGACGAGGTGGCGGCGGTCGCCGACGGGTCGGTCGTACGGCTCCTGGACCGCACGCGCGCCGCGCTGTCCGCGCGGGTGCGCGGCTGAGGCCGACGTAGCGGACGAAGAACGGTACGGGTCAGGGGCGGCCTCCGAGGAGACCGCCCCTGAGTGACGGCAGAACCGGCCTCAGCGGCCGTTGTTCCAGACGTTGTTCTGGTTCTGTGCGTGGGCGCCCTGCTGACCCGCGCCGAACTGCGCACGCACGCCCTGCCCGATGTCCGCGTTCTGCGGCGGCATGACCTCACTGGGCTGCACGAGCGCGAAGCCCTGGCCGAGGAAGCTCAGCTCCCAGCCCTCGCCCGTGTTGCCGCGCCGTCGCCGTATGTTCGAGGAGTGTGTCTGCGCCTGCATCTGCACCCGCAGCCCGGAGGACCACGCCACGATCGCGTCGGCGTCGACGTTGACGTACTTGTCGGGCGTCACCTGCATCATCAGCGGCTGCCCGGACGTCATCAGGGCGACCTTGCCCCGGCCCGAGATGTTGAGCTGGTACTTGCCGGAGCCCGAGATGCCGTACTGGCTGTCCACGGCGATGACCTCGGTGCGCAGCGTGGAGTCGAGCGCCAGGACATAGGCGCTGTCGACGGTCATGCCCTCCTGGTCGACGTCCACGAGGTGCACGTACTGCGCGAGGTTGGCGAAGTAGACCGTGCCCTGACCCGAGCAGCGCATCAGGTCGAGACCTTCACCGGTGTTCGCCCTTGCGCGCCGCTGGCCCGGGGACTGGTACTCGCCGTCGAAGTCGACAAGGCCCTGGTAGGCGACCATCGCGCCCTTACGGGCGAGGACGTCGTCCTGGCCGGTGAGCGCCACCCGCAGCAGTTGCGGGTTCTGCACGACATAGCGGTCCTGGGACTGCGTCTCCGCGAGTCCGAAAAGCGAGCTCTGCATGATGTTCTCCTCCCCCTCAGCCGCGGATCCGCAGGCGGTCGGTGCTGTCCTCGCTCGGTTGTACGACGACGAGGCCCTGGCCCGAGAACGCCATCTGGTACGCCTCTCCGCTGCCGCGCCCGATCAGTGACGATGCCTTGAAGCTCCGCTTGCCCTTCACCTTGAGCGCGGGTGACCAGGCGACGAGGGCGTCGGGGTCGACGTACGTCTCGTCCTCGCCACGGCCGCAGTCGACGACGATCGGCGTGCCGCGCGAGGTCAGCGCGACCCAGCCGGTCCCGGCGATCGTGACGTTCCACAGGCCCTGTCCGGCGAACTTCGCCAGCCCCTTCACCTTCTCGACGCCCCACTGGAGGTGTGCGTCGAAGGCGAGGAGGTTGGTGCCGTTGACCGAGAGCGAGTCGTTGTTGAGGTTGATGACGACGACGTCGGCGCCGTAGTCGGCGAGGTAGAGCAGGCCGTCTCCGGCGCACTTCATGATCGGTGCGCCTTCGCCCGTCACCCACTGGGCGGCGGCCTGACGCACGGCGGGGGGATTGGGCTCGTACTGCACGAAGCCCTCGTACGCGACCATCGAGCCGGTGCGCGCGTAGAGGTCCTGCCCGGTGGTCATGGCGACCTTGAGCATGGTGCGGCCGTGATTCTCCATCCGGGCCGTGACGGGGGTCGGGGCGAAGCCCGCGAGTTGCTGGTTCATGTGCCGGGCTCCCTCAGACCTCGTACGGCTGGACGACGATGAAGTTCCCGGGAGCGCCCCGGAACTGGAGATTCACGGTCTCCCCGCTGTGCCCGGGATACGCGTTGCGGCGCAGCCGGACCTGGCTGGAGAGGATCACCTGGGACGCGGCGGACCAGGCGACGACGGCGTTGCAGTCGGCGAAGGTCGTGGGCGTGACCGGCAGGACGACGGGGACACCGTGGGTCTTCACGACGACGGTGCCGGTGCCCTGGAACTGCATGGTGAACAGGGCTCCGCCGGGGATGCCGTGTCCCTCGATACGACGGACCTCGTACTGAAGGGACTCGTCGAAGGCCAGGACGTTCTCCGCGGAGACGCAGATTCCGTCACCCTGGAGTTCGATCTGGTGCAGATGCGAGCCCTCCTCGGCGAGGAACACCTGGCCGCGGCCGGTACAGCGCATGAGTTGCATTTCCTGCCCGGTCGCGTTGCCGACGATACGGCCCGCGAAACCGGCACTCTTGGCGCTGAAGTCGATCTTGCCCTGGTACATGACCATGCTGCCCTGACGGGCGAGGACGGCGTCGCCGCCCATGGCGAGGTCGACCCGCATGAGCTGCTGGTTCTGCGGGGTCCAGCGCTGGCCGGTGGCCGCCTCGCGGTACGGCTGGAGCGCCGCCTGGAGCCCCGCGCCGGCCTGTTGGACCGGTTGGGGCATGCCGGGGGGCGGTGCCCCCTGGGGGTGGCCTCCGTACGGAGACGGCGCCGGCTGCCCGTACGGGGAGGGTGCGCCGGGTGGCTGCCCCTGACCCGGGAACTGGCCGGGCATCTGGCCCGGAGCCTGGCCGGGGATCTGGCCGAACTGAGGCTGCTGCGGCGCCTGCGGCTGGCCTGGCGGCTGCGCGTACGGCGACGGCGCGGGCGGCGGTGCCATCGGCGCGGCGACGGTCGGCGCGCCGTGCATCGGGTGCGGAGCGGGTGCCGGGGCCGGGGCCTGCGGCGGTGCACCGAACGACGGTGCGGGCTGCGGGACTTGCGGCGCGGCGGGGGCTCCGAAGGACGGTGCGGGCGCGGGGCCGCCGGGCGGCGGGGCGAACCCCGGCGCGGCTCCACCGGCGGGCGGTTGGGCGGCGGCCGGTTCCTCCTCGGCGACTTCGCCGCCGAAGTTCTTGAGCAGCGCGTCGAGACCGCCGTCGAAGCCCTGGCCGACCGCGGCGAACCGCCAGACGTCCTTCAGATAGAAGTCGCCGAGCATCACCGCGCGCTCGGTGCTGAACTCGGATCCGTTGAACGCGTATCGGACGACTTCTTCGCCGCCCGCGACTATCCGGATGTATCCGGGGCCCACCTGCGACATCTGTCCGGCACCGTCGATGGTGGCGGTGAAGGAGAGCCGGTGGATGTTCGCGGGAATGCGGTCGAGCGTGACGCGGAATGACTCGGTGTCCCCCGACTGCGCGCCCAGCAACTGGACGGATTCCTCGGGAGACTTCGGCTGATTGAAGAAGATGAAATACCGGTCGTCCGAGAGCTGTTCATTGGCGTCGAGGCCGAAACAACTGATGTCGAACGTCAAGCCGGGTGCCGCGATCTGCACACCTACGTACAGATCCGTCCCCGGCGTGAGGTCACTGATCTTGGCCTTGTGGCCGCGTTGGAATTCCCTGGCCATGCGTAACGACCGTCCCCCATCCCGAGCTGAACACGTCGCGTCAGGCTAACGGTTAACTCCCGGATCGGGCCAAGCCGGTACAGATTCGGTACACGATCACCGAGGAAGCGACGTCACTCGCCGGGGGCTGCGGGCAGATGCGGCAGCCGCTCGGCGGCGGCGACACCTTCGAGGTAGCCACGGGCGCGTTCGGTGCGGGGGTAGGCCTCCAGCAGCTTCCAGAAGCGCGGGCCGTGCCCCGGGACGAGCAGGTGGGCGAGCTCGTGCACGAGCACGTAGTCGACGACGTACTCGGGCATGCCCTGGAGCCGGTGCGACAGACGGATACTGCCCTCGGCCGGGGTGCAGGAGCCCCAGCGGGTGTTCTGGTTGGTGACCCACCGGACCGACGCGGGGCGGGCGCGGCCGTCGAAATACTGCGCGGAGAGCCGGTTGGCGCGCTCGGTCAGATCGCCGTCGCCGAGGATGCGCTTGCTCTCCTGGGCGGCGAGCTTGTCGAGCATCACCGTCACCCAGCGCCGCTCCTCGGCCTCCGACATCCGGGCCGGGATGAGCACGATGGTGCGGTCGCCCTCGCGGTAGGCCGAGACCGTCCTGTTGCGCCGAGCGCTCCTGCGGACTTCGACAGCGCTCGTCGCCGGGCCGCGCTGCGGGCGGCCGGTCACGCCGCGCTCTTCGCTTCCGGCGCTGTGTGGTGGGGATTCCCCCGCAACGCGAGGGGAAGGGTCGGCGGACACGTCTCGACGTTACCCGCTGTCAGTGGGAGAAGTCCCGTCGCGGGGGCCTTTCGATCTTGATCCACTCCATACACCCGTCATTCGAACGACTAATTCCCCACGCCTGTGGATAACTCTCCGCACCTCTCACCGGTTCCCTGCATTCTGGAATCCGATCGCACGACAGGCATCACGGGGGAGACGAATATGCATCCAATGGTGAAGCCCGCGCTGCGCCGGGCTTGGCGGGAGCGGCAGACGGTTCAGTTCGGAATCACGCCTGCGCACGCGGTGGTGGTGGGGCCTGTTGATACGGCCACGGGCAGTTTCCTCGATCTGCTCGACGGCACGCGGGGGCTTCCGCTGCTGCGGGAGGAGGCGCGGACCATGGGGCTGCCGGACGGCAAGGCGGACGCGCTGGTGGACCGGCTCGCGGCGGCCGGGCTGCTGGACGACAGCACGGCGGGCGGGCGGGCCGCCGAAGCGTTACGGAATCGAAAGGTCGAGCTGGACAGGCTGCGGGCGGATCTGGCGTCGCTGTCCGTCATTCACCGGGAGCCGGGGGCGGCGATGGAGCGGCTGGCGGCCCGGCGCACCATGCGCGTCCAGGTGCGCGGGGCGGGTCGCGTCGGTGCGGCGGTCGCCTCGGCGCTCTCGGCCGCCGGGGTGGGACGGGTGGATGTGCTGGACAGCGGGCTCGCACAGGCGTGGGACGTGGCGCCGGGCGGGCTGCCCGCGGAGTCGGTCGGTGAGCGCAGGGATGTGGCGGCCCGGCATCTGGTGCGGCGCTCGGCGCCGAGCCGATCCGTCAGAGCGACGCAGGGTGCGGACGATGCGAATGGCATGGCAGTCTGCGACGACGTGCCGGCGGGCGGGCAGACGATCGAGCGGCCCGAGCGCGCCGACGAGCGGGCGGCGAGGGTAGGCGGTGGCGGGGCGGGGCTGTCGCTGGTGATCGTCGCCCCACGGGACGGACTCGCGGCCTACGCCCCTGATCCGGCGTCCGCCGAGCGCTGGATCGCCACCGGGATTCCCCATCTTTACGCGGGAGTTGTCGAGGCCACGGGCGTGGTGGGGCCGCTGGTGCTGCCCGGCGGCACAGCGTGCGCGGGGTGCCTCGCCGAGGAGCGGATCGGGCGGGAACCGGGGTGGCCGCTCATGCTGGCGCAGTGGCGGTCGGGGCGCCGGGCGTCGGTGACTCCGGCCTGTGACCTGGGGCTCGCCACCACCGTGGCCGGTCTCGCCGCCGCCCACGCGCTGTCCTTCCTGGACGGGGAGCTGCCGGCGAGCACCGGTGCGCGCTGGGAGATCACGCAGCCCCTGCTCGACTGGCGTTCGGAGCGGATCGTGCCGCATCCGGCCTGCCCCTGCGGGGCCGCCGGAGAACTGGAGGGAGAGGGCATGACCGTGCCAGGCGCGCCGCACGACACAATGGTGGGATAACCGCCGTACGCGGCTCGGCTGTCTGGGAATTGGAGGGGCGTATGTCTGATCTTCCCCGGAAGGCGGTCACCCGAACTGCCAAGTTGGCCGCGCTGCCACTGGGCTTCGCCGGCCGTGCCACCTGGGGCCTGGGCAAGCGGATCGGCGGCAAGTCCGCCGAGATCGTGGGCCGCGAGCTCCAGCAGCGCACGGCGGACCAGCTTTTCAAGGTGCTCGGCGAGCTCAAGGGCGGGGCCATGAAGTTCGGCCAGGCGCTGTCCGTCTTCGAGTCCGCGCTGCCCGAGGAGGTGGCGGGGCCGTATCGGGCGGCGCTCACCAAGCTCCAGGAGGCGGCCCCTCCGATGCCCACCAGCACGGTGCGCAAGGTCCTGGCGGAGCGGCTCGGTGAGGAGTGGCGCGAGCTGTTCCTGGAGTTCGAGGAGAAGCCGTCGGCCGCCGCCTCGATCGGGCAGGTGCACCGGGCGGTGTGGCACGACGGGCGGAAGGTGGCCGTCAAGGTCCAGTACCCGGGTGCCGGTGAGGCGCTGCTGTCCGACCTGGCGCAGCTCAGCCGGTTCGCCCGGCTGCTGGGTCCGCTGATCCCGGGCATGGACGTCAAGCCTCTGATCACCGAGTTGCGCGACCGGGTGTCGGAGGAGCTGGACTACGAGTTGGAGGCACAGGCCCAGCGGGAGCACGCGGCGGAGTTCGCGGACGATCCCGACGTGGTGGTGCCGGACGTGGTGCACCAGTGTGACCAGGTGCTGGTCACGGAGTGGATGGACGGCATGCCGATGGCGGACGTGATCGCCGACGGCACCGACGAGCAGCGCGACCGCGCGGGCCAACTGCTGGCGCGTTTCCTCTTCTCGGGCCCGGCCCGTACGGGACTGCTGCACGCGGATCCGCATCCGGGCAACTTCCGGCTGCTGCCGCCGGCCGACGCCGGGGACGACGGTATGGAGGCCGAGGGTGAACTGCGGCTCGGTGTGCTGGACTTCGGCACGGTGGACCGGCTGCCGGGCGGGCTGCCCGAGACGATCGGTGAGTCGCTGCGGCTGACGCTGGAGGGTGACGCCGAGGCGGTGTACGAACTGCTGCGCGCGGAGGGGTTCGTCAAGGAGTCGATCGATCTCGACCCGGACGCGGTGCTGGAGTATCTGGTGCCGATCATCGAGCCGGCGGAGGCGGAGGAGTTCACCTTCAGCCGCGGCTGGATGCGTACCCAGGCGGCGCGGATCGGCGACCCGCGGTCCCCGGCCCACCAGTTGGGGAAGCAGTTGAATCTGCCGCCCGCCTATCTGCTGATACATCGCGTCACGCTGAGCACGATCGGAGTGCTGTGCCAGTTGAACGCCACGGTGCGGCTGCGCGACGAGCTGGAGGAGTGGCTGCCCGGCTTCCTGCCGCAGGAGTACGCGTACGAGGAGGAGGCCGAGGCGGAGGCAGGCGCCTAGTGATCTGGTTCGGAGATGCGTGAGCAGTAGCGGCAGATCCGGTCGAGGATCTGATCGGCGGTCTTGGTCCACTTGAATGGCCGGGCTTCGTCGTTCCAGACCTTGGTCCAGTTCTCCAGTGCGGCCTTGAGGTCGTCGAGGGAGCAGAACACACCGCGTTCGAGGCAGCGTCGTTCCAGCTCGGCGAACCACCGCTCGACCTGGTTGATCCATGACGAGTAGGTGGGGGTGAAGTGCAGGTGGAAGCGGGGGTGCGCGATCAGCCACTTGTGCACCACCGGTGCTTTGTGGGCGGAGAGGTTGTCGCAGATCACGTGGACCGCCAGGCCAGGTTCCGTCTGGCGGTCGATCTCGTCGAGGAAGTCGCGGAAGTCCACGGCACGGTGCTGCGCGGACAGTTTCGTGATCACCTTGCCCGTCGCGGTGTTCAACGCGGCGAACAGATCGACGGTGCCGTGCCGGACGTAGTCGAAACTCCGCCGCTCGGGCACTCCCGGAATCATGGGCAGCACCGGCGCGGTCCGTTCAAGGGCCTGGATCTGCGGTTTCTCGTCCACCGCGAAGACAGCCGCGTTGGCCGGCGGGGCGAGACAGAGGCCGACGACGTCACGGACCTTGTCGATCAGGAACGGATCCGGGGAGATCTTGAAGGTCTCGGTCCGCCACGGCTGCAGACCGAAAGCGTGCCAGATCCGCAGCACACTCGCGGGGGAGATCCCCACGGCCCTGGCCAGTTCCCGCTTCGACCAGTGCGTCCCGCCTTCGGGTGTCTGCTCCAGGGTGCGGACCACCACCTCTTCGACCTGGGCATCGGTGATGCTCCGCGGTACCCCGGGCCGAGGCTCATCAGCGAGCCCGTCGAGCCGGTCCCGCAGGAACCGGGTCCGCCATTTCGCGACCGTGCCCCGGTTCACCCCCAGCCGGGCCGCGACCGCCAGGTTCGGCCCGCCCTCCGCACACGCCAGCACGATCCGCGCCCGCAGGGCCAGACCCTGCGCGGTCGTCCGGCGCTTGACCCACATACTCAACACCTGCCGCTCGGCCTCACTCAGGACCAACGGCTCCAGCCTGCTGTCACCCACAACCGACAGCAGACCGAAGCCCACCGGCACCCGTCAGCCGAACCCGCGAATTGGTGCGCAAAGCGACTCACGTGGTGCCCAACGAACTCACAACCAGATCACTAGGGGGTGTCCGGTCGATCATGTTCGGAGCCAGATGGTGAGGGCTGCGGCGGTTGCGGTGCCGAGGTAGACGTAGCGGCGTTTGTCGTAGCGGGTGGCGACCGCCCGGTGCTGCTTGAGGCGGTTGATGGCCCGTTCGACGGTGTTGCGTTTCCTGTACCGGTCTTCGTCGAAGCCCGGTGGCCGTCCGCCGCGTGAGCCTTTGCGCAGGCGGGCGGCCTGGCTGTCGGTCTTCTCCGGGATTGTGTGCCGGATACCGCGACGCCTCAGGTATTCGCGGCACGGCCCGTTGCTGTAAGCCTTGTCGGCCGCGACGCTGTCAGGCGTCTTGCGGGGCCTGCCAGGCCCGGTCTTCGGGATGCGGATCTTCTCCAGGACCGGCTTGAACTGGGTGCAGTCCGCTCCCTGACCTGGTGTGACGATCAGGGACAGCGGGCGGCAGCGGCCGTCTGCGCTCAGGTGGAGCTTGGTGGTGAACCCGCCGCGTGAGCGGCCCAGGCCCTCACCTCCCGCACCACCTCCACCAGGCGGGCGTGCAGACTCTGCCAGGCGGTTTCGCCCTGGTGTTCTGGACCGTCGCCCCCCTTTGAGGCGGGTGCCGGCGGCGGGTCGGTGCGGGCGCCGGCCGCGTGCTGATGAGCCCGCACGATGGTGGAGTCGACCGAGATGTCCCAGTCGATCTCACCCGCCGCATCCGCGGCGGCCTGGACATGCTGGAGCAGACGCTCCCACGTCCCGTCGCCCGACCACAGCCGGTGCCGTTCGTAGACGGTCTTCCACGGGCCGAACCGTTCGGGCAGGTCACGCCACTGAACACCGGTCCGGACCCGGTGCAGGATCCCGTCGATCACCTGCCGATGGTCCCGCCACCTGCCACAACGCCCGTTGCTGACTGGCAGGAACGGCCGCAGCCGTTCCCACTCGGCATCACTCAGATCACCCCGCCCCATGCCCACACCAACGACCCGGACATGAACCAGTCACATGATCGGCCGGACAAGTCCTAGGCCGTCCGGCGCTTGAGGACAGCACACGGGCACGTGCCCGGTCGGCCACGTGGCGAACGCGCCGCGGGGGCCGGTCCTTGAGGACCGGCCCCCGCATCAAGGGCACTTACTCGGAGCCTGTCGCGCTGTCGCGCCCGGCCGGTGGTGGTCAGTGCATGACCGCCATGGCCAGCGCACGGCGGGCGCGCATCGACACGCGCTCGGCACGGCGCTGCATCCGCCGAGCGGCGACCAGGCGCACGGCCTGGCGTTCCGCGTCGGCTTCACGCAGGCGCTCGGTCATATGCGCGCGTGCCATGGCTTCTGGGATGAGTTGCATCTCGCGGGTCCTGTTCTGGCGCGAGTCGCTCGCGCCGGTGGTACTGACGGCTGTGGTCGCGGAGCCGGACGGCTCACGCAGGGAAGAGGTCATCAGAGCCTGCTTCTTGGGATCGTGCGTGAAAGGGCGGTCGATGGTGCCGGTGGCGTTCATGCCGCGACCGGGTTCTTGCGCGGACGGCCACGCGGCCGCTTGCGGGCAACGACCACACCCTGGATGAACAGCTCGCCGCCCCAGACACCCCACGGCTCACGCCGCTCCTTGGCGCCGGCGAGGCATGCCTCCATCAGCGGGCAGGTGCGGCAGAGGGACTTGGCGTACTCGACGTCGGCCGGGGACTCCGCGAAGAAGACCTCCGGGTCGTAGGCACGGCACGGAACGGGTACGCCGAGGTTCTCGATGGCGTCGTCGAGCGCGGTGAGCGCGGTGAGCGGGGTCAAGGTGGAGTCCTCCGTGAGGCCGGGCGGGGTGATCGTTTCGGAAGGCGGTACGGACGGGGCGTGCGCTTCGAGTTGCACGGTGGTGTCTTCCTCGTCTGGTCGGTCCGGCCTGTTGGCCAGGTGTCGGCTGGTACCGGGGTGGTTCTCTTCCCGAGGCCCCTTCGCTCCGCCCGTCCCGTTCGGGACAAACAGAAGGGCCGCGGATCCCGGGTGGGGTTCCGCGGCCCTGAAGGCGCCGGCCTGATGGTGAATCAGGCTGGATCACTCCAGGGGTCAGGCCCACGGAAGGCCCACATCGTGTGGTGCTGCTTCGTCTGCTTCTTCGCTTCCGCACCGGCTGCCGCGATCGCATAGGCCTTGGCCTCTGCCGCTGCTACTTCTGCCGCCAGTGCCTTGCTCGGTCGCTCATTGCCGCCCGTGACAGGAAGTGCCACGGGGTTGGTCCGGCCGGCGTTGACTCCGGAGAGACCGGTGGCGATGAACGAAGATCCATCAGTGGCGAGCAGTCCGGACAGCGAAACGTCGAACGAGCAGGCGGAGACGACCGAGCGATCGGTCATTTTGACGGTGCGCACGAAGTTGCTGGTGATGCTGATCACTGGAATCGCCTCCTCTCGGCGTATCGAAATCCGGATACCACTTCGGACAAGTAGAACATGGGGACAGGGTCTTGGAGAAGCCCGCTGTTCCCGTGGTTAAGAACCTATGGTGATTCGCGGGGCGGGCGCAAACTATTTTTTCGATGAGTTTTCATCAGTCGTCCTCGTCGTCCCCGGCAAGCTCCTCACCTGCACAGATGGCGAGGACATCGGCTCCGAACCGCTCCAGCTTGCGGCCGCCGACCCCGGAGATCCTGGACAGCTCACCGTCGTCGCCCGGCACGGACTCGGCGATCGCCATCAGCGTCTTGTCGGTGAACACGCAGTACGCGGGCTGGCCCAGTTGTTTCGCCTGGTCGGAGCGCCACTCGCGCAGCCGCTCGTACAGCGCCTCGTCCATGTCCGAGGGGCAGCCCTCGCAGCGCATCAGCTTCATCTCGCCCGCGTCCGTCAGCGTCGTCCCGCAGACGCGGCACAGCACCGGGCCGCGCCGCTTGCGCCGGCCACCGCGCTCGCCGGCACCGCCGGCCGCCGCCGCGCCCGCACCGCGAGTTCCAGGGGCCGAGGAGCCCGGCCGAAGGCCGCTCAGGAAGCGGGTGGGGCGTCGGGAGGCCCGGCCGCCGGGGGCCCTGGAGAGCGCCCACGACAGGGAGATGTGCAGCCGCGCGCGGGTGACCCCCACGTACAGGAGCCTGCGCTCCTCCTCGACCTGCTCGTCGGTCTTGGCGTAGGTGATCGGCATCATGCCCTCGGTCAGGCCGACCAGGAAAACGGCGTCCCACTCCAGGCCCTTGGCCGCGTGGAGCGAGGCGAGGGTGACTCCCTGGACGGTCGGGGCGTGCTGGGCGGCGGCGCGCTCGTCCAGCTCGGCCACCAGATCGCCGAGGGTCGCCTCGGGCTTGGCCCGTACGAAGTCCTCGGCGAGACGGACGAGGGCGGCCAGCGACTCCCAGCGGTCGCGCACGGCGCCCGAGCCGGTGGGCGGCTCGGTGGTCCAGCCCTTGGTGGAGAGCACGGCCCGCACCTGGGACGGCAGATCCACGACATCGTCCAGCAGGGAATCGTTGCCGCCGAAGCGGGCCGCGCCGCGCAGGGCCGCGCCCGCCTCCCGTACCTCCTGGCGCTCGAAGAACCGCTCCGCGCCGCGGAGTTGGTAGGGCACCCCGGCGTCGGCGAGCGCCTGTTCGTAGACCTCCGACTGGGCGTTGATCCGGTACAGCACGGCGATCTCGCCGGCCGGGACACCCGCCGCGATGAGATCGCGGATACGGCGCGCGGTGCCCTCGGCCTCGGCCGGCTCGTCCGCGTACTCCGAGTAGACGGGCTCGGGGCCCGCGTCGCGCTGGGAGATCAGTTCCAGCCGGTGCTCGGCGGCGCGGCCCCTGGCTTGATTCAGCAGGCCGTTGGCCAGGTGCACGACCTGGGGGGTGGAGCGGTAGTCACGGACCAGCTTCACCATCTTCGCGCTGGGATGGCGGGTGCGGAAGTTCAGCAGATGGTCCGGGGTGGCGCCGGTGAACGAGTAGATCGTCTGGCTGGCGTCGCCGACGACGCACAGATTCTCCCGGTCGCCCATCCACAGCTCGAGGAGCCGCTGCTGGAGCGGGCTCACGTCCTGATACTCGTCCACCACGAAGTGCTGGTACTGACCGCGGATCTGCTCGGCGATGTCGTGCCGGTCCTGGAGGATGCCGACCGTGAGCAGCAGGACGTCTTCGAAGTCGATCACCGACCTGTCGCGCTTCAACTGCTCGTACATCGCGTAGATCTGGCCGATTTCCGCCGGGTCGCGCGGGGCGTCGCGGTGGGACTTGGCGACGGCGGCCGGATAGTCGGCGGGCACGGTCTGGGTGACCTTGGCCCACTCGATCTCGCCGGTGACATCCCTCAGCTCGTTGCGGTCGAGCCGGATCCGGCAGCGGGCCGCCGACTCCGCGACCAACTGCACCTTGCGCTCGAGGAGCCGGGGCAGCTCGCCGCCGACCACCTTGGGCCAGAAGTACTGGAGCTGGCGCAGCGCCGCCGAGTGGAACGTACGCGCCTGGACACCGCCGGAGCCGAGCTGGCGCAGCCGCCCTCGCATCTCCCCCGCCGCCCGGTTGGTGAAGGTGACGGCGAGGACGCTGGCGGGCTGGAGGATCCCGGCCCGCACGCCGTACGCGATCCGGTGGGTGATCGCGCGCGTCTTGCCCGTGCCGGCACCGGCCAGCACGCATACCGGACCGTGCAGCGCCGTCGCGACCTCGCGCTGCTCGGGGTCGAGCCCGTCGAGCACCGCGTCTGCGTCGCGCGGCGGCGCCACGATCTGGCTGCCGTCGGAATCCTGCGGGAAGAGTGGGGAGTGCGTTGCTGCTGTCACCCCGCCATGCTGCCAGGTCCCGTGAGGCTGGTGCCGCACTTGTCCACAGGGGAGTCACGTTGGTCGTACAAGTGCGGGAATGGTGGCCAGGTCACGTACGTTCTCCTGTCAGCGAAGACATTTCGAGCCTGCCAGAGGAGCGCGAGAAGACATGCCGGGGACCGTGACGATGTACAGCACCACATGGTGCGGATACTGCCGTCGGCTCAAGGGCCAGATGGACCGCGAAGGCATCGCGTACACCGAGATCAACATCGAGCAGGACCCGGATTCGGCGGCGTTCGTCGAGAAGGCGAACGGCGGCAATCAGACGGTGCCGACCCTGCTCTTCGACGACGGGTCGACGCTGACGAATCCGTCTCTCGCGCAGGTCAAGCAGAAGGTCGGCGCCTGAGCCCACGGGCCCGGCCGACGCGCAGGAGCCCCCGCCGGTCGGCGGGGGCTCCTGCGCGTCGCGGCGTGTTCCGGTGTGTTCCCGTCAGTTCAGCGGCTTCGGCAGCGGCTTTCCGTACCACAGCTCCGTGAGCCGCGCCGCGATCGAGATGCCGGACGGCGGAAGGACCTCGCCCGACTCGATCGCGGTCCGCAGGTCGTCGCGCGAGAACCAGCGCGCCTCCTGGATCTCGTCGCCGTCCACCTCGATCTCGGAAGACGTGGCGCGGGCCATGAAGCCCAGCATCAGACTGGAGGGGAACGGCCACGGCTGGCTCGCGACGTACTCGACGGCGCCAACCGTGATGCCCGCCTCCTCGAACACCTCGCGGGCCACGGACTGTTCGATCGACTCCCCCGGCTCCACGAAGCCCGCCAGCGTCGAGAACCGGCCCTCCGGCCAGTGCACCTGACGGCCGAGGAGCGCGCGGTCCTGCTCGTCGGTGACGAGCATGATCACGGCGGGGTCGGTACGGGGATAGTGCTCGGCGCCGCACGCCGGGCAGCGGCGGATATGGCCGGCCGCCGCGATCACCGTGCGCTCGCCGCAGCGGGAGCAGAAGCGGTGCAGCCGCTGCCAGTTCTCCAGCGCGACCGCGTGGACCATCAGGCCCGCGTCGCGCGGGGAGAGCAGCACCCCGGCCTCGCGCAGCCCCGCGGGGCGCGCCGACTGGTCCATGCGGCCCGGCAGGGTGTCCTTCTGGAGTGCGAAGTAGCTGACTCCGTCGTCGTCCGTACCGAGGAAGTAGCGGTGCGTCTCGGTCAGGGGCGCCTCGAACGACGGGGTCATGACGAGTTCGGTGCGGCCGTCCGGGGTGTCGTCTATCAGTACCTGACCGGCCGAGACCACGAAGACCCGCGTCGTCGGGTGGCTCCACGCGGCGGCCAGCCACGCCTCGTCGAGGCGGTGGTGTGCGGCCCGGTCGATGCCGCTGTTGGAGGTGAGGACGATCGGCCGGTGTGCGGCGGTGTCTCCGTCGCTGGTGGTGGTGCTCACTGGTACTTCCAACTCCCCCGGATGGATGGGTGTCTGTTCAGCGAAGGGCGGCGGCGAGATCGCTCCACAGGTAGGCGGTCGTCTCCACGCCCTTCATAAGGAGGTCGATCTCGACCTTCTCGTCGGGCGCGTGCCAGCCGTCGGACGGTACGGAGATGCCCAGGAACAGCACGGGTGCGCCGAGCACGTCCTGGAGGTCGGCGGCCGGTCCCGAGCCGCCTTCGCGGGTGAAGCGGATCTTCTGGTCGAAGGCCCGTCCCATGGCCCGTACGACCGACTGGAGCGCGGGATGGTCCAGCGGGGTCAGACAGGGGCGGGTGGCCCCGGCGAAGGTGGTCTTGTGGCGGATACCGGCCGGGATCCTGGCGTCGATCCAGTTACCGACGGCGCGCTCGATCCGGTCCGGGTCCTGGCCGGCGACGAGCCGGAAGGAGAGTTTCAGCCGGGCGGACGACGGGATGATCGTCTTGCCGCCGGGGCCCTGATAGCCGCCGCCCATGCCGTTGACCTCGGCGGTGGGGCGGGCCCAGACACGCTCGAGCGTGGAGTAGCCCGCCTCGCCGAGTGTGCCGTGCGACTTGGCCGTACGCAGCCACGCGCCCTCGTCGAAGGGCAGTTCGGCGATGAGCGCGCGCTCGGCGTCGGTGAGCGGCGCGACGCCGTCGTAGAAGCCGGGCACGGTGACCCGCTCGTCGGCGTCGTGCAGCGCGGCCACGAGGCGGGCGGCGACGGTGGCGGGGTTGGGCACGGCGCCGCCGAACGAGCCGGAGTGGATGTCCTGGTCGGGGCCGTACAGCTCCACCTCGCACTCCACCAGGCCGCGCATCCCGGTGCAGACGGTGGGGGTGTCCGCGGACCACATGCCGGTGTCGGAGACGATCACGGCGTCGGCGGCGAGGCGGGCGGCCCGCTGCTCGACCAGCGCCCGGAAGTGCGGTGAGCCGGACTCCTCCTCGCCCTCGACCAGCAGTTTCAGATGGACGGCGGGGCTGTCGCGGCCGGTGGCGTCGAGATGGGCCCGGACGCCGAGTGTGTGGAAGAACACCTGCCCCTTGTCGTCGGCGGCACCGCGCGCGTAGAGCCGGCCGTCCTGGACGACGGGCTCGAAGGGATCGGTCCGCCAGCCGTCCTCGACGGCCGCGGGCTGTACGTCGTGATGGCCGTAGACCAGCACGACCGGGGCTTTCGGGTCGTCGGACGGCCACTCGGCGAAGACGGCGGGGGCGCCGGGGGTGTCCCAGATCTCCGCGACCGGGAAGCCGGTCTCGCGAAGTTTCGCCGCGAGCCAGTCGGCGCTGCGCCGTACGTCCGCTTCATGGTCGGGTTGCGCCGATACGGACGGGATGCGCAGCCACTCGGCGAGGTCGTCGAGGAAAGCCGCGCGGTGGGACTCGATGTAGTCACGGGTGTGCGTACGGACGGCGCTGTCCGGGGTCTCGCTCATACTTCGAGCCTATCCGGCTGCGGGGGTGGCCTTGTCTGCCGTTCCCCGTTCGGGATCCCGTTCTGGCATGTGTTCGCCAGCGGCGGGCGCGGAGGTGCGGTCGGTGCCGTCGTCGGTGCCGTCGTCGCTGTCGTGGTCCGTCCCGTACAGGAGGATGCGTTCCAGTTCGGTGCGGCCGGGCAGGCCATCGGGGCGTACGGCCTCGCCGCTGCGTACGTAGAGGAAGGTGGCCGTGACCGCCTCCGGCGCGATGCCGTGCCGCTCGGCCCAGGCCAGCCGGTAGACCGCGAGCTGGAGCGGATCGGCGGTACGGCCGCGGCTGGTCTTCCAGTCGACGATCTCGTACGTGACGGTGTCTGTCACCGGGTCGACGTCGCGGTACACCGCGTCGATACGGCCCCGGATCACGCGGCCGGCGAGGGTGAGCTGGAACGGCGCCTCGACGCGGTACGGCGTGCGCCGGGCGTACGAGGTGCGGTCGAACGCCTCCTTGAGGGCTGCCAGGTCACGTTCGTCGGCGATCTCCGGCTCGTCCGCGGCTCCGCCGGGCAGTTCGTCGGGGCCGAGCATCGGGAGCGGCAGCTCCTCGAACCGCGACTCCACCCAGGCGTGGAACCGGGTGCCGCGGCGTGCGGCGCGCTGCGGCGGACGGGGCATGGGGCGGGCCAGCTCCTGCGCGAAGCCGTCTGGGTCGGCGGCGAGACGCAGCAGTTGTGAGGCGGACAGCGACGGCGGTACGGGGACGTCATGGACGCGTGCGCGGGCGCGCAGCAGCTCTCCGGAGAGGGCGTCGAGGTCCCGGTCCCAGGAGGCGAGGGTGCGGCGCTCCTCGATGGTGAGGTGGTCCGCTTCGGCCGGTGGTCGGGGGTTGGGCAGGCGCGCGACGGGACCGGCCGGGGCATCCGCAGCCGCCACGTCCGCCGCCTGTGCCTGTGCCTCTACCTCTACCTCTGCCCCTGCCCCTGCCTCCGGCGGGTGCTCCACGGTCTCCGGGGTCCGCGCGTGCTGCGTGTGCCCGCGTCCCGTCGCCCAGTCGTCCCAGTCCGCCAGATCGCCGTACGCGTCGTCCTCCGGCGGCGGTGCGTCCTCCTCAGGGGCGTCCTCTTCCGTAGGAGGTTCGTCGTACGGCGCGTTCCCCGCCCCGACGGAGGCCGTCAGGGCGTCCAGATACGCCAGGACCGTGTCCCCCGCCGCGCGGCGGCGGGCCAGCGACTCAGGGTCCAGCGGGAGCGGCCACGCCCGCGCCGTGTCCGCCGTGAGCAGCGCGGGATTCTCCTCCGACTCCGGTGGCTCCTCGGCCCACACCTCGATCTCGCCGAAGCCCGCCGCGCAGTGTTCGTACAGAGCGTGCAGGAAGTCCGAGGGGCCACGGGCCCGCTTCTGGGTCGGGCCCCACCAGTGGCCCGAGCCCAGCAGCAGTGAGCGCGGACGGGTGAACGTCACGTAACCGAGGCGCAGTTCCTCCGTGTGCTGATGGGTGCGCATCTCGTCCTTGAACGCCTTGAGGCCCTTGGCGTCCCACTCCGGGACGTCCGGGAGCGTCGGGGCGTCGCCGCGCAGGGCGTGCGGCAGGACCTTCGACTGGGACGTCCAGGCCTCGCGCGCCTTGCTGTTGGGGAACTGTCCGGTGACCAGCCCGGGGACGGCCACGACGTCCCACTCCAGGCCCTTGGACTTGTGCGCGGTGAGGACCTTCACCGTGTTCTCGCCGCCGGGCAGGGCGTTGTCCAGGCCCTTCTCGTACTGCGCCGCCGTCCTGAGGAAGGCGAGGAAGGCGAGGAGTGTGGCGTCCCCGTCGAGCGCCGCGAAAGAGGCGGCCGTGTCGAGGAAGTTGCCCAGGGTCTCGCGCCGCCGCGCGGCCAGTGCGTGCGGCGATGCGGAGAGTTCGACCTCGAGGCCGGTGGTGGCGAGGACCCGGTGCAGGACGTCCATCAGCGGGTCGGCCAACGAGCGGCGCAGATCGCGCAGTTCGGCCGCGAGCCGGGCGAACCGGACACGCGCGGCGGCCGAGAACGGCAGGCCGTCGTCCTTGCCGCCGGCCGACCCCAGGAAGGTGTCGAGCGCGTCGGCGAGCGATATCACCTCGGCGGGGTCGGTGCCCTCGACCGCCGCCGCCAGCCGTTCGTCGGCGTCGGCCAACTCGTCGCCGAAGGCGCCGTTCGCGCGGTGCACCAGCAGTCGGGCGCGGCGGCCGAGGAGCGCGAGATCGCGGGGGCCGATGCGCCAGCGCGGGCCGGTGAGCAGCCGTACCAAGGAGGCGTTGGCGCCCGGGTCCTGAAGGACCTCGCACATCGCCACGAGGTCGGCGACCTCCGGGAGATGGAGTAGCCCGGCCAGGCCGACGACCTCCACGGGCACGTCGCGGGCGACGAGCGCGCTGTGGATCGCGGGGAAGTCGGCGGCGGTGCGGCACAGCACCGCGATCTCGGCGGGCTCCTTGCCCGTGCGCACCAGATGGGCGACGGAGTCGGCGAGCCAGTCCAACTCCTCGGCATGGGTACGCAGGAGGGCACAGCGCACGATGCCGTCGCGCTCGGCGCCTGGCGCGGGCCGCAGCGCCTCCACGCCCTCGTGCATGGCGCGCAGCGGCCCGGCGAGGCCGTTGGCGAGGTCGAGCAGTCGGCCGCCGCTGCGGCGGTTCTCGCTGAGCGAGTAGCGGGCGGCCGGGCTGCCGTCGCCGTACGGGAAGTGGGAGGGGAAGTCGTCCAGGTTGGCGACGGAGGCGCCGCGCCAGCCGTAGATCGCCTGGCAGGGGTCGCCGACCGCCGTCACGGCGTGGCCGGTGCCGGCGCCGAAGAGACCTGAAAGGAGGAGACGTTGGGCGACCGACGTGTCCTGGTACTCGTCGAGCAGCACGACGCGGAACTCGTCGCGCAGGATGCGGCCGACCTCGGGCCGGGTGAGGGCCAGTTGGGCCGAGAGCGCGATCTGGTCGCCGAAGTCGAGCAGGTCGCGGGCGCTCTTGGCCGCGCGGTAGCGACCGACCAGATCGAGCAGTTCACGGCGGGCGGTGGCGGTCTCGGGCACCTTGCGCAGGTCGGCGTTGGTGAGCCGGGCACCTTCGAGGGTGCGCAGCAGTTCGGTGTCGTACGCGGCGAGTTCACCGGTCGGCACGAGATGTTCGGCGAGTTCGGCGTCGAGGGCCAGCAGATCGCTGACCAGGGCGGGGAACGATCGGGTGAGGGCGGGATACGGGCCGGGGGCCTCTTTCAGCACCCGCGCGGCGAGTTGGTAGCGCGTGGCGTCGGCCAGCAGCCGGGCGGTCGGCTCCAGCCCTATCCGCAGGCCGTGGTCGGTGAGGAGTTGTCCGGCGAACGCGTGGTACGTGGAGATGCGCGGCTCGCCCGGAGGGTTCTCCTGGTCGAGCAGGTCGGGATCGGTCACCCCGGCCCGTACGAGCGCCTTGCGGACCCGCTCGGCCAGTTCACCCGCGGCCTTGTTGGTGAAGGTGAGGCCGAGGACCTGCTCGGGAGCCACCTGGCCGGTGCCCACCAGCCACACCACGCGCGCGGCCATCACCGTCGTCTTGCCGGAGCCCGCCCCGGCGACGATCACCTGCGGGGCGGGCGGTGCGGTGATGCACGCCGTCTGCTCCGTAGTGAACGGGATGCCGAGGAGTTCGTTGAGCTGCGCGGGGTCGGTGATACGTGCGGACACTTCAGAGAGGCTATCGGGGACCACTGACAGCGGAACGACGGATAGATCCGACAGATCCGACAGATCGGGACGGTACGGCTGTTGGGTGCCGTACGTCACCGTCGCCGGCGGTCCCCCACGGCCTCGGAAGCCGGGCCGATGGCCGGCCCCTGCGACCGAGGGCTCGGCCCTACCGCTGGACGTCCCCCAGGTCGACGACCTCGGCGGCGGGCGGCGCCGTCGCCTTCACCGGCACGCCGAAGTCCCCGAAGAGGACCGTGCCCGGGTTCCGGCCGCCCTCGCTGACCGACTTCAGCAAATACGGCGCCCCTTCGGCCGCCACGAACGTCGTACGCGTCAGGCCGTCCTCACTCTTCACCAGAGTCACCGCCTTGCGGCCGTCGACCTCGGCGGCGGCGCCCCTGGTCACGCCCTTGGTCTCGGCGGTGTCCAGGCGGTCGAGCATCGCGTCCAGATCGCACGCGCCGCCCAGCGCGCGCCCGGCGGCGTCTCCCCCTGCGGGGATCTTGAGCCACTTGCCCCTCAGGAGCTGGACCAGTTCGTCGTTCCCGCCGTTCCCGGCGCTCCCGGCGGAGCTGATCGACCGCCAGAACTCGTCGTCGCCCTTGAGGTAGGTGACGCCGTCCACCACGGTGAACTCGGCCTCGCTGTCGTCGCGGCGCAGCCCCCCGGCGCAGGTGCCCCGCTCGTCCAGCGAGAAGTCGACCTTGACGCGGTGGCCGCCGTCCGTGCCCTGCGCCGTCAGCCGCAGGGACTTCGCGCCCTTCGTCGCGGTCACGGACTCACGGGCGATCTCCTCGGCGCCGAGGCCCGCGAAGGGATCGGCCGACGGCGCTCCTGACGACGGCGCGACCGCCTGCTTCGCGGCGGCCCCCGCCTCCTTGTCGACCGCGCCCTGCGCCACCTTGGTGCCACCGCCGGTGGAACAGCCCGCCAGAGCGGCCACCGTGATCGCACTCACCAGCGCCGCCTTCGGGAACTTCCGCTTCATCGCGGTCATCTGTCGTCTCTCCTCGCACATCCGGCACCTCCGGCACGTGTGCCGACGTCTGACACGTCTCGCACTCCGTGCCTGCGTGCCGTTCCCTTTCCGGTCATGTGACGAGCCGCGAAGGGTGCATGTGCACGAGGGGATTCATCCGGGAGGGGCACTCACTCCACGATCTGCCGGCCCTCCGGCTGCGCGCTGCACGACGCGCGGAAGGAGCAGTGCGCGCAGTGCTGGCCGGCGCTGGGGGTGAAGCGTTCGTCCAGTACGCGCCCGGCCGCCGTCGCGAGCAGATCGCCGACCCACTCCCCGGCGAGCGGTTCCTGCGCCTGGATCTTGGGCAGATCCTCGCCGCCCTCCTTCTTGGCCGCGGGCTGCCGCAGTTGTACGAGTTCGGCGCCGCCCGGCTCCGGCCGCCGCCCGTCGAAGACCTCGTCCACCGCGCCCTCCCCCACGGCGAGCTGGTACACCGCGAGCTGAGGGTGGTGCGCGACCTCCTCTTTGGTAGGAGCCGCTTTGCCGGTCTTGAAGTCGACCACGTAGGCGCGTCCTTGGGCGTCCTGCTCCACGCGGTCCATGGAGCCCCGGATCCGTACCTCGTACGCCCCCGCCTCAAGGGTGACGTCGAAGGAGTGCTCGGTGGCCGCCGGTGTGCGCCCCGCGCGGTCCATCACATGCCAGCGCAGGAAGCGCTCCAGCGCCACGCGCGCGTGCTGCTTCTCCTGCTGGGACTTCCAGGGCGCGTCGAAGGCGAGGGCGTCCCAGACGGAGTCCAGGCGCTCCATGAGGACGTCGAGGTCGGCTGGGGTACGGCCGGAGGCCACCTCGTCGGCCAGGACATGGACGACGTTGCCGAAGCCCTGGGCGGCGGTGGACAGCTCGTCCGCCTTGACCTCACGCCCGAGGAACCACTGGAGCGCACAGGTGTTGGCGAGCTGGTCCAGCGCGCTGCCGGAGAGCGCGACGGGCTTGTCCCTGTCGCGCAGGGGCACGGCGCTGTGCGTCGGCTCGTACAGCCCCCACCAGCGGTGGGGGTGGGCGGCGGGGACGAGCGGCTGGTCCTCCTCGTCGCGGAGCGCGGCGAGCCGGGCGAGCCTGCGGGCCGCCGCGTCACGCATCGCGGGCGCCGCCTTCGGGTCGACGGTCGTGGCGCGCAGCTCGGCCACGAGCGCGGCGACGGCGAGCGGACGGCGTGGCCGGCCGGTGACGTCCTTGGGGTCGGCGCCCAGCTCGGTGAGGAAGCGGGACGGCTGGTCACCGTCGTCGGCGGGGGCCTTGACCGCGGTGACGACGAGCCGTTCGCGGGCGCGGGTCGCCGCCACGTAGAACAGACGCCGCTCCTCGGTAAGGAGGGCGCCGGGAGTGAGGGGTTCGGCCAGACCGTCGCGGCCGATCCTGTCCGCCTCCAGAAGAGAGCCGCGCCGGCGCAGGTCCGGCCACAGCCCCTCCTGTACCCCGGCGACGACGACGAGCCGCCACTCCAGCCCCTTGGAGCGGTGCGCGGTCATGAGACGCACGGCGTCGGGCCGTACCGCCCTGCCGCCGAGTGTGTCGGCGGCGATGTCCTGCGCGTCGATCTCCTCAAGGAAGTTGAGGGCACCACGCCCACCGGTGCGTTCCTCGGCTCGGGCCGCGGCGTCGAACAGGGCGCATACGGCGTCCAGGTCCCGGTCGGCGTTACGGCCTCCGGCACCGCCCCGCAGCGCCGACAGCCTCAGCCGCTCGGGCCAGCGGGTGCCGTTCCACAGCTCCCACAGCGCCTCCTCGGCGGTGCCGCCGCCCGCCAGCAGGTCACGTGCCTTGGCGAGGAGCGCGCCGAGCTGCTGCGCGCCGCGCGCGTGGGCGGGGTCGTGTGCGACGAGCCGCTGCGGTTCGGCGAGGGCGCGGGCCAGGAGGGTGTCTGAGGGCGGCGGTACGCGGTTCCCGGCGGCCCGCTCCTCGTCGCGCAGGGCCCGGCCGAGGCGGCGGAGGTCGGCGGCGTCCATGCCGCCGAGGGGCGAGGTGAGCAGCGCGAGCGCGGTCTCGACGTCGAGCCGGCGGCCCTCGATCCGCGTGCCGGTGCCGGTGCCGGTGCCACCGTCCGCTTCGGTGTCCGTTTCGGTGTCGGTGCCCCCGTCGGCCTCCGCCTCGGGCTCCGACTCTCCCCGCGCCGGCCCCACCGGCCCCACCGACCCCACCGCCGCAGTCGCGACCGCGCGCAGCGCCGTCAGCAGCGGTGACACCGCCGGTTCATGACGCAGCGGCACATCGTCGCCGTCGATCTCCAGGGGCACGCCAGCCGAGGTGAGAGCCCGCCGGACGGCCGGGATGGTCCGGCCGCCGGCCCGTACCAGCACCGCCATCTCGCTCCACGGCACGCCTTCTTCAAGATGCGCGCGCCGCAGGATGTCGGCGATGTTCTCCAGCTCGGTCGAAGCGGTCGGATACGTGTACGTCTCGACCCGGCCGCCCTCGCGGACCGCCGCCAGCTCGCGGTGCGCCCGCACCTTCTCGGCCGGCAGCCGGTTGAGCGGCATCCGGCGGGTCAGCAGTCTGCTCGCGGCGAGCAGGCCCCCTCCCGAACGCCGGGAGGTCGTCAGGACCTCCACCGGGGCCGGCCGTCCGTCGGCGCGCGGGAAGGCGTCCGGGAAGTCGAGGATGCCGTTCACGTCGGCGCCCCGGAACGCGTAGATCGACTGGTCCGGGTCGCCGAAGGCGACCAGCGTGCGGCCGTTCCCGGCCAGCGCCCTGAGCAGTCGGACCTGCGCCGGGTCGGTGTCCTGGTACTCGTCGACGAACACCGCGTCGTACCGGTCGGCCAGTTGGGCGGCGACCTGAGGGCGTTCGGCGAGGAGCACGGCCCGGTGGACCAGTTCGGCGTAGTCGAGGACGCCCTGCATGTCCAGGACGTCGAGATACTCGGCGAGGAAGGAGGCCGCCGCCGTCCAGTCGGGGCGGCCCGTGCGCCGCGCGAAGACGGCCAGGGAGTCCGGGCCGAGCCCCAGCTCACGGCTGCGGGCGAGCACCGCGCGTACCTCGTCGGCGAAACCGCGCGTGGTGAGGCAGGCCCGCAGCTCGTCGGGCCAGCGGATGTGCGCCAGCCCCTCGCGCTCCAGGTCGACCTGGCCGGCGAGCAGTTCCCGTACGGCGACGTCCTGCTCCGGTCCCGACAGCAGCCGCAGCGGTTCGGTGAAGAGGTCGGCCTCCTGGTGGGCGCGGATCAGGGCGTAACAGAAGGAGTGGAACGTGGTCGCCTGCGGCCCCTGCGCGCCGCCCAGCCTGACCGCCGTACGGTCGCGCAGTTCGACGGCCGCCTTGCGGCTGAAGGTCAGGACGAGCATCCGATCCGGATCGAGGCCCCGCGCGACCCGCGCGGCGACGCTCTCGACCAGCGTGGTCGTCTTCCCCGTGCCCGGACCCGCGAGGACGAGCAGCGGTCCGCGGTCGTGGTCAACCACCGGACGTTGCGCTGCGTCCAGCACAGGGGGATCCACCGGAGCCGGTGCCGTGCGCACCAGTCGGTACGCACCGGAGGTCCGCTGCCGTACCCGACGGTGCGGGGTACGCCCGGTGAAAGAGGAGGAGCTCACGTGGATCGCCGGTCCTGGAGGGGGTGCTGGTGGTGACGGGGCTTTCTGGGGGGTGTGTGCCGCGAGCTGACGAGGCTACGCCGAGGGGCGGTACGGAAGCGGGGAGTCCGCCTGATGATCTGACGGCCTTCACGGGCACAGCGACCGCGGTGGTCGCGGTGGTCGCGACTTTGGCCGCTGTCGCCGCGCCTCGTCGTCATCCGTACGGTCCTCAGCGGACTCGCAGGACCGCCCGCGACGCAGCGGAATGTCAGAAACTGTCAGATGTGAGCAGCATCGCCCGTATCAGCGCCCGTTTCCGGCGGCCGGCCGTCCCATCGCGCCCGTCTCATATCGAGGCGCGGCAGATGGCCGTCGGCGCTGCGCGGGGCCTCCCGCAGCGGGGTGCCCTCCTCGCGGTAGTGGGCGAGGGCCCCCAGCTCATGGCCGACCAGCAGCACACCGTCCGAGCGGACCACACGCCACCAGGGCACGGTCTCGCCGTACAGCGCCATCACCCGGCCGACCTGGCGCGGGCCGCCCTCGCCCAGCCACTCGGCCACGTCCCCGTACGCCATGACGCGGCCCGGCGGGATCAGGTCGGCGACGTCGAGCACCCGCTCCGCGTACTCGGGCAGGTCTCCGGACACCTCGTCGGGCTCGTCGCTCCTCATCCGTCCCATCATCCGCCTCATCCTGCCGCACGGCACCGACAGTCCACCCGACCGCCCGGCCCGGCCCGGCGGCACGCGCCAGGGGCTCGGCGCGGTCGACGCGGTGTTCCTCAATGCACCCTGATACCCCCCTCTGTCACCCTGGCGTGCCACCATCGTCCGGGCGGTGACTGGTGATACGAGATCAAGAAGACACGGATTCGACAAAGGAGCAGGGCGTGCAGCCTCCGACGGTGGCCGGCACCCCTGACGCCGAGCCACGCCCCGAATCGGCCCCCGACACCGGCGCGGAGACCGGCGCGGACACCGGCGCCGAGGCCGAGTCCGGCACCACCCCCGAAGCCGACACCGCGGACACCGCACACACCGCGGACACCACGGACGACGGCGACAGCGACAACGACAGCGACAGCGACAGCGACAGCGGCGACATCCCCCCCGGCAGCCACGCCGACCCGCTCGCCGGTGACGAGCCGCTGCTCGCCGCCCGCGTGCACCGCCCCTCCGACCTCCTGCGCCTGCTCATCGGCGTCCTCGCCATCGCCGTCGTCATCGGCCTCTCCGCCTTCGCCCACGGCACCACGTCCGGCCTGGAACAGGACATCAGCAAGGGCACCGGCCAGGCCCCCGACGTGCTCGTCAAGGTCGCCGGCCTGATCTCCAGCATCGCCGTGCTGCTCGTCCCGGTCGCCTTCGCGATCGAGCGGCTGATCAAACGCGACGGCCTGCGCATCGCCGACGGCGTGCTCGCCGCCGTCCTCGCGCACGGTGTGACGCTCGCCACCGATCTGTGGGTCGCCCGCGCGGCGCCCGGCTCCATCCAGGACGCGCTGACGCGCGCGCAGCCCGGCGAAGGGCTCACCGACCCCGTACACGGCTATCTCGCGCCCGTCATCGCCTATATGACGGCCGTCGGGATGGCCCGCAGACCCCGCTGGCGCGTGGTCCTGTGGGTGGTGCTGCTGCTCGACGCGTTCGCGATGCTGGTCGCCGGCTACACGACACCGTTCTCGATCATCCTCACCGTGCTGATCGGCTGGACCGTCGCGTACGGCACGCTCTACACGGTCGGTTCGCCGAACGTACGGCCCACCGGCCAGACACTGATGGCGGGTCTTCGCCATGTGGGTTTCCGCCCCGTCAGCGCGATGCGCGCCGAGCCGGAGGATGTCGGCGACTCGGCCGAGCAGGGCGAACGGGGCCGTCGCTATCTGGTGACGCTCGACGAGGGCCCACCGCTGGACGTCACCGTCGTCGACCGAGAACAGCAGGCGCAGGGCTTCTTCTACCGAGTCTGGCGGCGCCTCACCCTGCGCTCCATCAGCACCCGCCGCTCGATCCCCTCCCTGCGCCAGGCGCTGGAGCAAGAGGCGCTTCTCGCGTACGCCGCCATCGCCGCCGGCGCCAACGCCCCCAAGCTGATCGCCACTTCGGAGCTGGGCCCCGACGCCGTCATCCTGGTGTACGAGCACATGGGCGGCAGGTCCCTGGACTCGCTGCCGGACGACGAGATCACCGACGAGCTGGTGCGCGGCGCCTGGGAACAGGTCAAGGCGCTCCAGTCGCGCCGTATCGCCCACCGCAGGCTCACCGGCGACGCGCTGCTGGTCGACCGGGACGGCCGGGTGATCGTCACCGATCTGCGCGGCGGTGAGATCGCCGCGGGCGACATAGTGCTGCGGATGGACATCGCGCAGCTCCTCACCACGGTCGGACTGCGGATCGGCGCCGAACGCGCGGTGGCCGCCGCCGTACACGTCCTGGGCCCCGACACCGTCGCCGACTGTCTGCCGCTGCTCCAGCCGATCGCGCTCAGCCGCTCCACGCGCGCGACGCTGCGCCGGCTCGCCCGTGAGCGGT
This sequence comes from Streptomyces sp. NBC_01506, assembly GCF_045040295.1. Lineage (NCBI taxonomy): Bacteria > Bacillati > Actinomycetota > Actinomycetes > Kitasatosporales > Streptomycetaceae > Streptomyces > Streptomyces sp. NBC_01506. The sequence continues at coordinate 3,008,758 of NZ_CP109422.1, forward strand.
CCGAGCGCGAGCGCCAGGCGGTGCTCCAGGCGTCTCAGGCGGCCAAGCGCTCCCGTACGTCGCATGCGAAGGAACCGGCCACCGACGCCGAACGCAAGGCCGCCCGCAAATCGCTGCGCGCCGAGAAGCAGGCCGAGAAGCGGGCCCTGGGGGAAGCGCAGGAGGAGGCGCGGGAGGAGGACCTGCTCTCCCAGATCCGGGCGCAGGTGCTGCTCATCAGACCGCAGGCACCGGTCGAACCGGTCCGTCTCGAGCGGATCAGACCGCGCACGCTGTTCAGTTTCATCGCGGGCGCCGTCGCCGCGTACTTCCTGCTCTCGCAGCTCGCCGGTATCAACTTCGGCAAGGTCTTCGCGGAGGCGCACTGGGGCTGGGTGGCGGCGGCCGTCCTGTTCTCCTCGCTCACCTACTTCGCCGCCGCGATGAGCCTGCTCGGCTTCGTGCCGGAGCGGGTGGGTTTCATGCGTACGGTCGTGGCGCAGGTCGCCGGGTCCTTCGTCAAGATCGTCGCCCCGGCGGCGGTCGGCGGGGTGGCGCTCAACACCCGCTTCCTGCAACGCGCGGGCGTACGCCCGGGGCTCGCCGTGGCCAGCGTCGGCGCCTCGCAGTTGTTCGGGCTCGGCGCGCACATCCTGCTGCTGCTCGCCTTCGGCTATCTCACCGGTACGGAGAAGACGGCCTCCCTCACCCCGTCCAGGACGGTGATCGCCGGTCTGCTGACGGTCGCCGTGCTGGTGCTGGTCGTCACGGCGATCCCGTTCCTGCGCAAGTTCCTGGTGACGCGGCTGCGTTCGCTGTTCGCGGGGGTCGTGCCGCGCATGCTCGACGTCCTCCAGCGGCCCATGAAGCTCGCCACCGGCATCGGCGGCATGCTGCTGCTGACCGGTCTGTTCGTGATGTGCCTGGACGCGTCCGTGCGGGCCTTCGACGGCGACAGTCACGGGCTGAGCTACGCGACCGTCGCCGTCATCTTCCTGGCGGGCAACGCGCTGGGGTCGGCCGCGCCGACGCCGGGCGGTGTGGGCGCCGTCGAGACGGCGCTGACGGTCGGCCTGGTCGTGACGGGCCACGTGCCGTCGGAGGTCGCGGTCCCCGCGGTGCTCCTGTTCCGGACGCTGACGCTGTGGCTGCCGGTGCTGCCCGGATGGATCTGCTTCAACCACCTCACCCGCAAGGGAGCCCTCTGACGCCGCCCGGGACACGGCCCCGGACCCGCGGCATCCGGCACAGCTCCCGAGGCTCCCAGGACGGCTCCCAGGGCGGCTTCCGGGACGGTGGCACCACCCGGCTGGACCCCGGGCCGCGCGCCTCTCCCCGCCACGACGCACCATGGGGAGATGCCGATGCCCTCCTTCTCCGCCTCCACCGCCCCCGCCGGTCGCCGCCGCCCGGCGCTGACCGCCGTCACCGCCGTCGCTGTCGCCACGTTGCTGGCCGCCACCGGATGCTCCGGCTCGGGCTCCGGCAGCGGCGACCAGGGCGGGCAGAACAGCCAGAACAACCAAGACGGCCAGGACAGGGCCGACGCCTCCGCCGCGCCCAAGGACCTGACGTCCCAGAAGCTGGACTGGAAGGCCTGTCCGACCCCGTCGGAGGCCGAGGGCGGCGGTACGTCCCCGTCGCCGCTGCCGGGCGGCACCAAGTGGGAGTGCGCCACGATGACCGCCCCGCTCGACTACGCGAAGCCCACGGGCGCCACGATCCCGCTGGCCCTGATCCGGGCGAAGACGAGCGATCCGGGCAAGCGCATCGGCTCACTCGTCTTCAACTTCGGCGGCCCCGGCGGCTCCGGTGTGACCGGACTGCCCTCCTTCGGAAACGACTACGAGAAGCTGCGCACCCGCTACGACCTGGTGAGCTTCGACCCGCGCGGCGTCGGCCGCAGCGAGCCCGTGGAGTGCAAGGACGACAAGCAGCTCGACGCGTACTACGCCCAGGACATGACCCCGGACGACACCGCCGAGGAGAAGGCGTACGTGAACGGCCTCAAGTGGTACGCGAGCGGCTGCGAGCAGAAGTCCGGCAAGGAACTCCCGTACGTCGGCACCGTCAACGCCGCACGCGACATGGAGCTGATGCGCCAGGTCCTCGGCGACGACAAGCTCAACTACTTCGGCATCTCGTACGGCACCGAACTGGGCGGCGTCTACGCCCATCTGTATCCGAAGTCCGTGGGCCGCGCGGTCTTCGACGCCGTCGTGGACCCGAGCGAGACCTCCGAACAGGGCTCGCTCGGCCAGGCCAAGGGCTTCCAGCTCGCCCTCGACAACTTCGCGAAGGACTGTGTGAACCGCGGCGACAAGTGCACGCTGCCGGGCAGCACCCCGCAGCAGATCGAGGGCTTCATCGTCGCGCTGCTCGACCGGCTCGACAAGCAGCCGATCGCCGGCCTGGGCTCGCGCAAGCTCACCGAGACGCAGGCCACCAACGGCATTGCCCAGACGCTGTATTCGAAGGAGTACTGGCCGCTGCTCGAACAGGGGCTGGACGAGGCCGACGGGGGCAGCGGCGCGCTGCTGCTGGTCCTGTCGGACGCGATGAACGGCCGCGACGAGAAGGGCCGGTACAGCAACATCCAGGCGGCCAACGCGGCCGTCAACTGTGTGGACTCCAAGGAGCGCTACTCACTCGCGCAGACCAAGGCGAAGCTCCCCGAATTCCGCGCGGCGTCGCCGGTCTTCGGCGACTTCCTCGGCTGGGGCCTGCTCGGCTGCTCCGAGTGGCCGGTGCCGGGCGAGTGGGACAAGCCGGACGTCAGCGCGCCGGGCGCGGCCCCGATCCTGGTCATCGGCAACACCGGTGACCCGGCGACGCCGTACGCGGGCGCGCAGGCGATGGCGAAGGCGCTCGGCAAGGGTGTCGGCGTGGAGCTGACGTACGAGGGCCAGGGGCACGGCGCGTACAACGGGGGCAGTGCGTGCGTGCAGAACGCCGTGGACGGCTATCTGCTGAACGGCGACGTGCCGAAGGCCGGGACGGTCTGCAAGTGATGCGAGCGGGGTACGTGAGGGACGCGACGTACATGAGGCACGCGACGTACGTGAGGCCGTGCCCCGCCCCGCATACGTAGGAGGCCGGTCCACGAGATGCGTGGACCGGCCTCCTACATAGATTGCGTCACTCAGTAGATCGGCTTCTCCGGCTCGATCTGGTTGACCCACCCGACGACCCCGCCGCCGACGTGCACGGCGTCGGCGAAGCCCGCCGACTTGAGCACCGCGAGCACTTCCGCGCTGCGGACACCCGTCTTGCAGTTCAAGACGATCTTCTTGTCCTGCGGCATGTCCTGGAGCGCGTTCCCCATCAGGAACTCGTTCTTCGGGATCAGCTTGGCGCCCGGGATCGAGACGATCTCGAACTCGTTCGGCTCGCGCACATCGATCAGCTCGATGTTCTCGCCGTCGTCGAGCCACTCCTTGAGCTGCTTCGGAGTGATGGTCGAACCGGCCGCCGCCACCTGCGCCTCCTCGGACACGACGCCGCAGAAGGCTTCGTAGTCGATGAGTTCGGTGACGGTCGGGTTCTCGCCGCAGACCGCGCAGTCGGGGTCCTTGCGGACCTTGACCTGGCGGTACTGCATCTCCAGCGCGTCGTAGATCATCAGACGGCCGAGCAGCGGCTCACCGATGCCCGCGAGAAGCTTGATCGCCTCGTTGACCTGGATGGACCCGATCGACGCGCACAGGACGCCGAGAACGCCGCCCTCGGCGCAGCTCGGGACCATTCCGGGCGGCGGCGGCTCCGGGTAGAGGCAGCGGTAGCAGGGACCGTGCTCGGACCAGAAGACGCTCGCCTGACCGTCGAAGCGGTAGATCGAGCCCCATACGTACGGCTTGCCCAGCAGCACACACGCGTCGTTGACCAGATAGCGGGTGGCGAAGTTGTCCGTGCCGTCCACGATCAGGTCGTACTGGGCGAAGATCTCCATCACGTTCTCGGACTCGAGCCGCTCCTCGTGAAGAACGACCTTCACCAGCGGGTTGATGCCGAGGACGGAGTCACGCGCGGAAGCGGCCTTGGAGCGGCCGATGTCCGCCTGGCTGTGGATGATCTGCCGCTGGAGATTCGACTCGTCCACCTCGTCGAACTCCACGATGCCGAGCGTGCCGACACCGGCGGCGGCCAGATACATCAGCGCGGGCGAGCCGAGCCCGCCGGCGCCGACGACGAGCACCTTCGCGTTCTTCAGCCGCTTCTGCCCGTCCATCCCGACGTCCGGGATGATCAGGTGACGGGAGTACCTGCGGACCTCGTCAACGGTGAGCTCGGCAGCGGGCTCGACCAGGGGTGGCAGCGACACAGGGACCTCAACAGGGATTGGTCGGTTGGTCAGTACGTTTGTTCTTCAAGTAACACTGCCACGCGCCTTCTCATTCCGAGACACCCGGTCCGATCTGCGAGACGATTTCGTCCCAGTAGCCGGGCAGGGCCGCGAATGGGCTGTTCTGTCCCGTCCGCTCGTCATGATCGCTGCGGTCGGTGAAGAAGACCGTGCCCGCGCCCTGCCAGCGCGCGATCCTCATCGCCTCGTCCAGATGGCTGCGCGGCACCCCGTGGACGAGATGCGCGAAGCGCTCCGGCGGATGCTCCGCCGTCCACTCCGCCACCTGTGACCAGCGATAGTCGGTCCACGGCCCGCGGAAGGTGACCAACTGGTCGGCGATCTCGGCGTATCCGGGGTACGGATGTGTGCCGTGGCCGAGGACCAGATGGCCCCGGTAGGCGACGGTGTCCAGCGTCGCGGCCGTACGTCTGACGTCGGGGAGGTACGACGCCTGCGACGGACACCGGTCCAGATAGAAGCCGTCGACGCGGTACCAGTCGTGGAAGTCGTGCGCGTCGGAGACGATCTCGCCGAAGCTCCGGGCCCCGTAGGCGAGATCGAGATGCCCGAGCACCCGCACGCCCGCGTTCTTGAGCCGGCCCGCGGCTTCCAGACAGTGCGGGTCGGGCATGCTGCCGGGCCCGTCCGCGACGTTGAGCACCGCCCAGTGCAACGGCGTGCCGGGGCGCGTCAGTTCGGCCCACTCGACCGGGGCGAGCAGCGGATGCGCGTAACCGGGGATGCCGAAGCCGAGCCCGGCCGCCCCGGTGGCCGACAGACTGTCCCCGGTGGACGTCAGATGCGGCATGCCGCCTCCATCCAGATGTCGGCGAGCGATTCCTCCAGGTTGATACGGGGCCGCCAGCCGAGCCGGTCCCGCGCGGTGCGGACGTCGGCCTGCTGCCAGCCGCCGCAGCCGTCGGGGTACGGGAACGGGCCGGCGCCCAACTGCTCCGAGGGGTGCTCGCCGCGCTGCGGGCCGAGGGTGGCGTGGGTGGCATGGGTGGCGGCGTGTACGGAGCGTGGCGGGCCGCTGGGCGCGTCCAGTTCGTGCAGGGCGCCGCCGTATCCGGCGACCCGTGCGAGGACGGCGGCGGCGTCTCTGAGCCGGACCGCGCGCCCCGTACCGATGTTGACGACGCCCTGCGCGGCCGAGAGCGACGCGGCGTGCACCGCGCGGGCCACGTCGCGTACGTCGACGAAGTCGCGCTGCACGCCGAGGCCGCTGAGCTTCAGCTCGCCGTCGCCGGACTGCATCGCGCGGCGCATCGCCTCGGCGAGTCTGCCGAGCGGGGAGCCGGCGGGCGTGCCGGGCCCGACGGGCGAGAAGACCCGCAGGACGACGGCGTCGAGCCCGGCGCCCAGCACCAGCTCGCTGGCGGCCAGCTTGCTCACCCCGTAGGGGCCGCCGGGCCGTGGCACGGCGTCCTCGGCGGTGGACGAGCCGGGCTGGGAGGGCCCGTACTCGGAGGAGCAGCCGAGCTGGACGAGGCGGGCGCCGCAGCCGCTGCGGCGCAGCGCCTCGCAGACGGTGGCGACGGCGACGGTGTTGTGCCGGGTCAGGTCGCGGGCGCCGCCGCGCGTGGCGCCGGCGCAGTTGATGACGACTCCGGGGTGGACGGCGTCCAGGAAGCGGGTGAGGGCTCCGGGACTGCCGCCGGCGAGGTCGAACCGTACGTCGGCGTCGTCGCCGCGGCCGAGTGCGGTCAGATGCACGGCCGGGTCGGCGAGCAGCCGGTCGGCGACGAAGCGCCCGAGGAAACCGTTGGCACCGAGCAGCAGGACCCTCATCGCGCGGCCCCTTGGTTCCGACGTGCCGGTGCTGGGGGTTGACGGGTCATGTTCTGTCGTCTCCTTAGAGGATGTTGCCGTGTGCTTCGGGTTACGCCCGCGGCGTCGGCTCCGCGGGAGGTCTGTGGGGTCCGGGGGTGTGGCCCGGACGGGGCGTGCGCCGGAGGTCGGTGGTCGGTGGTCCGCCGGTCAGGTATGGGCCGAGGCCCGGGGCAGTGCGACGGTGGCGTGGATCAGCAGGCCGAGCGCGGCGGCGCCGCAGGCGAGGGCCGGTACGGCTCCGGCTCCCCCCGCGTCGACAAGGGCCCGGACGGGGGCGGAGACGGTCTCGAGGCCGGGGACGCGGCCCGCCGTCGCGAGGACGAGGGCCAGCGCCTCGACGGCGCAGGCGGTGGCGAGGCCGGTCGCCGCGGCCTTCGGGAAGCCGTGGACGGTGAGCAGCTTGGCGAGGAACAGCAGACCGCCGAGGGCCACGGTGGCGCCGGGATGACTGGCGCCCGTGCCCCGGTCGCCGCCGACGAGGTGTTCGGCGAGGACGGCCAGCGCGGTCAGCGTGAGGAGATGGAGCACGAGCAGGCCGAGCAGCGGCGGCCGGGTGCGGGAGGCGAACTCGGCCAGTCCGCGGCTGCCGGTGAGCCCGCGCCGCGCCTGTAGGGAGATCAGATGGGCGCACCAGGCGGCGGGGACCACGGCGAACGCCAGGGCCAGGAGCGGCGCCGCCGCCTGCGTCAGGGGCGACGTCCCGTGCGGTGCGCCGCCGCCCGACAGACGCAGCAGCCCGTCTCCGTACAGCACGTACGCCAGCAGCCAGCACACCCACAGACGGGAGACGCGCGCGGTGTGGCCCTCGACGCGCAGCGGTCCGCGCCGGAGCGCGACGGTGAGCGCGATGGCGAGGGCGACGGCCCCCGCCACACCTATCGCGGACCGCGCCCCTTCACCGGTGCCGCCGGCCTCCCCCGCGTACCGCAGAGCGACGACGGCCAGGGCACACACGGCGCCCGGGAGCAGGGTGCGCAGCGCCCACCCGGCGCGCGGGTCGGTGGAGCGCGCCGGATGCGGGGCGGCTTCGGCGTCGGCGGTGTCCGCATCCGTGTCGGTGGCGCGCGGCACGCGCGCGTACAGCTCCTCCGCGAGGGAGAAGACGTCCCGGTGCCGGAAGCGCGCGGCCGCCCGGTCGGTGACGCCGTGCGCCTCCAGACCGGCGGCGATCTCCAGCGGGTCGACGGCGCGCTCGCACAGTTCGCGGTGGCTGTGCATCAGCGTCTTGACGGGGTCGGCGGGGCCCTGCCGCCGCGCGAGCCGGGTCGCTCCCCCGGGTGTGGTGCCCGCGTCAGACATCGCTCTCCCCCCGTGTCTGTCCGGCTCCCACGCCGACCGCCTCCGTAGGACGCGGCGCCCCGGCCACCCCGGACACCCCGGCCACCCCGGCCACCCCGGCCACCCCGGCCACCCCGGCCACCCCGGTCGCCCCGGACAAGGACAGGGGCGCGGCTACGGGCAGGGGCAGCGGCATCGATACGGGCGGCACCATCGGTACCGGCGACGGCATCGGTACGGTCCTGGCCTGTCCGGCGGTCCAGTGGCCGGGGACGTACGCCTCGGCCGGGTTGGCGAACGGCAGTGGTTCGCCGTGCGCGTCCACGGTCTCGGCCGGGCGCCGGACCGGGGCGTGCGAGATCAGCTCCAGATAGATGCCGCGGAACGCCGCCAGATTCTGCTCGACGGTGAAGAGTTCGAAGGCGCGCGCCCGCGCGGCGGCGCCCAGCCGTTCGCGCCGCTCCGGGTCGCGCAACAGCGCGACACAGGCGTCGGCGAGCGCCCGTGGATTGCGCGGGGGCACGACGAGCCCGGTGCCACCGATGACTTCCACGACCGCGCCGACGTCGGTGGAGACCGTGGCGCGCCCGCAGAACATCGCTTCGACCAGGCTGACCGGGAAGCCCTCGACGATGCTGGACAGGACGATCACCGCGCCCGCCGCGTACGCGTCCACCAAGTCCGGCGCGCCGGGCCCGCCGACCTCCTCGAAGGAGACGCAGTTGTCGCCCACGGCGTGCGCGCCGGCCGCCTCGTCGGGGAACAACTGGGCGGCCAGCGCGCGGCAGTGGGCGAGATACGCCGTCGCCTCCGTGCCCTGCGCCGCGGCGCCGATGATCCTCAGTCGGGCGGCGGGCTCCTCCTTACGGATGTCGGCGAAGGCGTGCAGCAGGGAGATGAGGTCCTTGGCGGGCTCGATGCGCCCGACCCACACCAGGGTGTTCGGATCACCGCCGTCACCGCCGTCACCGCCGTCACCGCCGTCGCCGCCGTCCTGGCCGCCCCTACCGGCCCCGGCGCTCCCGTCGCTCTCGCCCAGCGCCGCGAAGCGCTCCGTCTCCATGCCGGGGTAGACGGTGCGCAGTTTGGCGCGGTCGGCGCCGCAGCGCTCCTGCCAGCGTCTGGCGTGGGTGTTGCCGGGGGTGATGACGGCGGCCTGCCGGTAGACCTCGGCGGCGAGCCGGCCCTGGAAGGCCGCGAGCAGGGCGCGCACCGGCGCGCGCAGAGGCGCGTCACCGCCGGGTCCGGCGGCCAGGTAGTGGGCGCGCAGTTGCACGCCGTACTCGGTGACCAGCAGCGGAACCCCGAAGAAGCGCTTGGCCACCAGTCCCGGCAGGGCGGCGGATCCGCCCGTCGTCGCGTGACAGAGGTCGACGGCGCCAAGGCCGTCGTCGTCGTACCAGTCGAGGGCCAGCGGGCGCAGCGCGCGCTCCAACTGGTCGGCGAACACCAGGTAGTCGGGGACGGTGGCACCGCGCACGCTCCGGCGTGCACCGGGGGCGTGGCAGGCGGACTCCAGGATCCGTACGGCGGCCTCCGAACGCAGGGCCGTGGCCAGACCGCCGTGCTCGTGCGCCAGCTCGGCGAGCCCGTACAGCCCTTCGGCGAAGGCGCTCGTGCCGCGCGCGTCGCCGTCGGAGTCGCCGTCGCCCTCGCGTCGCGCGCTCTCCGCGGCCGGCCCGTCGGGGGTGCAGACGGCGTTGATCAGATCTCCGAAGTGCGCCACGAAGCGCCGTCGCTCACGCCGTCCGTACGCCCTCCCGTCCCCCTGCGCCGACCAGAGGGCCGCCGTGCGCACCCGCTGTACGGAGGGCGGCAGTTGGATCCAGCCGTTGCCCTCCTGGTGGGCGCTGCGACTGAGCGCGTAGATGTCGAACTCGTGCTGTGTGAGCCCGCGTACGAGCCGGTCGCACCACAGCCTGGACTCACCCGTCGCATACGGGTAGCCACCGTCCGTAAGCAGTCCGATCCGCACGAGCACACCCCCGATCTCCCTTGTGGGAAGCCGCCGTTGGATCGGCGACTCGCAGCGGGACGACCGTAAGCGGACATGACGGTCGAACGGCGGACGGTTGTCCGTCGCACCACCAGAAGGGGTGAATGCACGTAACTTTCCCACCACGACAGCGTTCCGTCGCGGTAAGGGGTCAGTCGGTCACGCTGCGTCAAGCTGCGGCCGATGCCTCAACTACCCGGAAACACCCAGGGGTTGGCCTTGCACTTGACGCCGTCGAGATCGAGCGTCTTGGTCTGCTGCTGCATCACGGGGGCGAGCGAGCCGGGTGTGCTACAGCTCACATGGCCGTGTCCGAGCCGGTGCCCGACCTCGTGGTTGATCAGCATCTGCCGGTAGGTGTGCATCGCCTTGGGGCCGTAGGTCTTGGCCCCCCGCGCCCAGCGGTACGCGTTGATCATGACGCGGTCGGTCGCGGCGGAGTCGCAGGACACGTTGTCGACGGTGGTGTCCAGACCGGACTTGGCGCACCACTCGGCCGTGGTCCCGGGGCTCGCCAGCGTGATCACGAAGTCGGGCGAGCCGCCGGCGATCCGCTCGAAGGTCATGGCCCCGTCGTGGGCCCAACTCCGGTCGTCGTTCAGGGTTTTCTGTACGGCGTCGGCGAACAGCTCCTTGTCGAGACCGAGGCCCTTCTCGACATCGATCCGATAGCGGATCTTCTTGCCCTCGCCGGGCGCCTTCACCAGTCCCGGCACCGCCCCGAACTCGCCCGAGCCCTTCAGATCGGCGGCCAGCGGGAACTGCTTGGTCATCAACTGGCTGTAGGTGGGCGGCACCGCCGGGGCCTCGACCGCGGGCTCCTGCGGCGTCGGCCTGCCGTCCGAGCGCGAGGCCGCGTCATCCCCGTCGCGGGCGAGCCCGCCGGGGGGCCCCGCGTCGGCCCGGGAGCCACCGCCGTCCCTGACCTGGCCGGCCACCACGACGGCGAGCACCGTGATCACCGCCGCCGCGGCGATCCCGGTGAAGGTACGCCCCAGACCGCCCCTGGCGGGCCGCTCGCCGTCGCTCCCGGCGCTCCGGTCGCCCTCGGGGTCCGGGACGGCCTCGCCGTCGTCGTCGCGGTCGGAGCCGCGGCCCGAGCCGTCGGCGGAGCCCACGCGGGGCCCGCCGCTCTCGTCGTCCCGGTCGGTGCCGGGGGCGTACGGATCGGGACGCCACCGCGTGGAGTCGACGCCCCTACCGACGCCGACGCCGCCGGCGACACCCAGTCCGGCGGCGACACCGGTTCCGTACGGAAGGGGCGGCGCGTCGAAGGCGTCGATGAACTCACGGCGCGGCCCCGGCACCCGGCCCTGCCCCTGCGGCTGCTGCGGACCCCGTGGCCCGCCCCGGTCCGGCGAGCCGTCGCCCTGCCAGTCCCCGTAGCGCTGCTGCCCGCCCCAGCCGCCACCCGGCTCACGGTGCTCGGGATGCCCGCCACGCACCTGCGGCACGCCCTGCGCGGGGGTGCCGTACGCCGGCGCCGCATGGTCCCGCTCGCCGCGAGGTGGCGCGGGGGGCGCCTCCTGCCCGCCGGCCACGGGGCCGCTCGCGGGGGAGGCGCGTTTCTTGCGGTCGGATCCCTGGGGTGCGGGGCCTTTACGGCTGTGTCGTCCCACGCCCAGGATCAGCTCCCGCCACTGTCGTTGTCACCGTCGTCGCCGTCGTCCCTCACGAGCGCCCCGCCCCTACCGTCACTACGGCCGGCGCGGTCGTTCGTCTCATCTGTCATCTCACCAGCCGTCGCGCCCGCGTCGCCCGTCGCCCCGTCCGACTCCCGGATGAGACTCCGCGCGGCCTCGGCGACCGCCTCGGGATACTCCATCATGGCAACATGCCCGGCGTCCGGAAGTGTCAGGAGCCGGGAATCCCGGAAGGCGGCGGACGCCTTCCGTGCCATCCGGTATCCGACAAGCCGATCCCGCCCTCCGTAGACGAGCAGCGTCGGCGCGAGGACCCGCTCGGCCTGCCGCCAGAGCCCCTGCTGTCCACCGAGGGTGTACGCGTCGACGATGCCCCGCGCGGAGCGGGTCATCGCCTCCCAGAAGTACGGAAGACTCTGCCGCCGCTCCATCTCCTGCACCGCGTGCCGCAGCGCTTCCTCGGAGACCCGGCCGGGGTCTCCGTAACACAGGGCCAGCACCCCGCGTGTGCGCTGCTCGGCCGTCCACTCGCGCGTCATCCGGCCGAACAGCGCGGCGACACCGGGCACGGCCAGCAGGGCGGTCGGCAGGGCGTCGCGCTGCACGCGGATCTCGGGGAGCGCGGGCGAGACGAGGGTGAGCGTGCGCACCAGGTCGGGGCGGGCGGCGGCGATCCGGGTCGTGACGGCGCCGCCCATGGAGTTGCCGAGGAGATGCACGGCGCCGTGGCCACGCGCGTCGAGCAGCCGGATCACGGCCCGCGCGTGGGCGGTGATCGAGTAGTTGCGGTCCCCCGGCGGCGGTGAGTCGCCGAAGCCGGGCAGGTCGACCGCCTCGCCGTCGACCACGTCGGCCAGCAGCGGCATCAGGTCGGACCAGTTCTGCGAGGAGCCGCCGAGACCGTGCACGTACAGCGCGCGCGGCAGCCCGGTGCGCGTGGGGGGCCGTGAGCGCACGTGCAGGCTCAGCCCCGGCAGGGCCACCGTGCGCAGCCGCTCACCGTCGGCGACCCGGACGGTGCTCACGCGCGGGAGGGCGGCGAGGGTTTCCGGCAGCTCGGTCGAAGACATGCGGGCAATGTTACGAGACGATCACGTGCCGGTTCGCGTGTTCACCGTCACAGGACACATAGCGTCTCGGGTCCGTACCTCCTACCCTCGTAAGTACGCGTAGGCATTCGCCTCATTTCGCGAACGGTAGACGCGCGAATGGAAGACGGAAGACGACCGGAGAAGGAAAGGGCGGCGCCCCATGGCGGCGGACCCGAGCGACCCGGACACATTCGCGAACGACACCGACGAAGAAGAACCGACCGCCGGGACGGATTACGGCGCACTCGAGGAAATCGACGAGGAGACGCCGGAGGCCGACGCCGCCGAGCAGCACACGGACGTGCGGCCGGAGGGCGACGATCCACCGGCCCCTGTCGGTACGACCGAGGCCGACGAGGCGGACGCCGCCGAGCAGGCGCGTATCGTCTCCCAGGACGAGGACGACTACCGCTGAGCGACCGCCCAGGACCGGGTTCGCCTTTTGTCAGCATTGGATACTTTTCTCCGCCGCCGCCTGTGAGGCCGGACGGATATCCGGCTCCCCGACCGTCCGGTCCGTGAAATTCTGCGACCTGACCACGCACAGCCGGGTTACCCAAAAGTACGATGGCAAGGCGGCGCACAGCGCGCACGAACGATTCTGGGAGGCGGCGTGACAGCCATAGAGCAGACCGAGGCGGCGCGCCCGCGAGGCACGCGCCTGCCACGCCGCGCTCGACGCAATCAGCTTCTGGGCGCGGCTCAGGAAGTCTTCGTCGCACAGGGTTACCACGCCGCGGCGATGGACGACATCGCGGAGCGGGCCGGCGTCAGCAAGCCCGTCCTCTACCAGCACTTCCCGGGGAAGCTGGACCTCTATCTGGCACTGCTCGACCAGCACTGCGAGGCGCTGCTGCACGCGGTGCGTACGGCCCTGGCGTCGACGACCGACAACAAGCTGCGCGTCGCGGCCACGATGGACGCGTACTTCGCCTACGTCGAGGACGAGGGCGGCGCGTTCCGGCTGGTCTTCGAGTCCGACCTGACGAACGAACCGGCCGTGCGCGAGCGCGTCGACCGGGTGGCGCACCAGTGCGCGGAGGCCATCTCCGACGTGATCGCCTCGGACACGGGCCTCTCCAAGGAGGAGTCCATGATGCTGGCCGTCGGGCTCGGCGGCGTCTCCCAGGTGGTGGCCCGCTACTGGCTCTCGAGCGAGTCGGTCATCCCGCGCGACAAGGCCGTGGAACTTCTCACCTCCCTCGCCTGGCGCGGCATCGCCGGATTCCCGCTGCACGGCAGCGAGCAGCACCCCGGCGCCTGACCCCTGTCCGTGTTCGCTGCGGGCGTGCCCCGCCACCGTCCTGAGCACTCTCCCGCCGGGCTAATGTGTGCTGCGTACCGCGCGGTTGACCGCGCAACGCACCGACCGTTCGGAGGGACATAGCGGTGGAGGTCAAGATCGGCGTGCAGCACACGCCCCGCGAGATCGTTCTGGAGAGCGGGCAGTCCGCCGAGGAGGTCGAGAGCGCCGTCGCCGACGCACTCGCCGGCAAGGCGAAGCTGCTCAGCCTCACGGACGAGAAGGGGCGGAAGGTGCTCGTACCGGCCGAACGCATCGCGTACGTGGAGATCGGCGAGCCGACGACACGACGAGTGGGCTTCGGCGCTCTCTAGGGCACGACCCGGGCCCTGTCCGAGACGGCGCGACAGCATCACAGCGACGAAGGAGTGGCCCGGCGGGATCTCCCGCCGGGCCACTCCTTCGTCGTCTCTTCGGATCGCGGAGGGTTGCCTCACGCACACTCCGGGTAGACCGGGCTACGACCGAATTGCCCAGCGCGCTTGGTGAGGTGATCAGCAGTGATCTTCGAAGCTCTCGGTGCGATCCTGCTCGGACTCGGTGCCTCGTGGGCCGCGATCCAGCGGCTGCCCCACCGGCTCCCGTCCCGCCGCCTCGTGCTCGCGGCGGGGTCCTTGGGCTCCCTCTTCGGCGCGGTGCTCACCCACGCGGCGCTCGGCCCCGGTCATGTCGTCGCGACGCTGATCGGCGCGGTGGCCGTGGGGACGGTCCTGCTGTCGCTGCTGCTGCGTCCCGCGGGCCGCGGTCTGCGTCGGCCGATGCCCTCCTGACACCGACCCCCGCCGATCCCCCGGCCCCGCCGATCCCCCGGCAGGGACACAGCCCTCGACCCCAGGGCCCCCGCCGCCGGAGAACAGCCTCAGGCGGCCAGTCCCAGCGCCGCCATCCGCTTGGTGTGCGCCTCGGTGATCCGCGAGAACATCCGGCCGACCTCGGCCAGGTCGAAGCCGTCCGCGACCCCGCCCACCAGCATCGTCGAGAGCGCGTCCCGGTCCGCCACCACGCGCTGCGCCTGCGACAGCGCCTCGCCCATCAGCCGCCGCGCCCACAGCGCGAGCCGCCCGCCGACCCTCGGTTCGGCCTCGATCGCCGCCCGGACCTTCTCGACCGCGAAATTGCCGTGCCCTGTGTCATCGAGCACAGCGAGCACCAGACCTCGGGTGTCGGAGTCCAGCCGCGCGGCCACCTCGCGGTAGAAGTCGCTGGCGATCGAGTCGCCGACGTACGCCTTGACCAGGCCCTCCAGCCAGTCCGACGGTGCGGTCTGCCGGTGGAAGTCGTCCAGCGCGGCGGCGAAGGGATCCATGGCACCCGTGGGATCGGCGTCGATTTCACCGAGCCGGTCGCGCAGCCTCTCGAAATGGTGGAATTCGGCGGAGGCCATCTTCGCGAGTTCCGCCTTGTCGTCCAGTGTCGGTGCGAGTTTGGCGTCTTCGGCAAGCCGCTCGAAAGCCGCCAGTTCGCCGTAGGCGAGTGCCCCGAGCAGATCCACGACCGCGGCCCGGTACTTCGGATCGGCGGAGGCGGTCGCCCAGTCCTGGGCGGCGATCCCGGTGAGTTCCGAGGGTGCGGAGCCAGGTACGGATCCAGCGGCGGAGCCGGGTGCGGACTCGGGCGCAGTGGCGTTGTCAGACGTCTCCATGGAGCGCACAATAGCCCGCTCCGCGCACCCCGTAAGGGCCTGGTCAGAGACTGCCGTCATACCGATCCGACGAATTCGTCCAACACACATGCGCGATTCCGGGGTACAGTGGTAATGCGCCTGCCGAGTATTCGGTGGGCCATCGCAGTGTTTGACCGGGAGATCTGTCCCGGACAGGCCCCATGAGGATGCCCGGTCGGTGGCCCGATCGGCTCCGACCCCGACCGCCCTCCGCGCGGATCGTACGCACAGCAGCGTATGTCCGCAGATGAGGGGCCCCCTCAGCGGCACGAGCGCTCGAGCGACGGCAGTGGTCCCGCGCCATCCGGCCAATCCACGGCCGGCCGAGTACCCAGGTGCGGTACGACCCCCAGCGTTCGCCTCGCGTCGCGTCTCACAGAAGAGGCAGCACCCTGACTACGACTTTCCGAGACCTCGGAATCCTCCCCGAGACAGCCGAAGCGCTTGAAGCCGTCGGCATTCTGTCTCCGTTCCCCATCCAAGAGATGACCCTCCCGGTCGCACTGTCCGGCAAGGACGTGATCGGCCAGGCCAAGACCGGCACCGGCAAGACGCTGGGCTTCGGCCTGCCGCTCCTCGAGCGCGTCACGGTCCCCGCCGACGTCGAGGCGGGCCGGGCGGCTCCCGAGCAGTTGACCAACGCCCCGCAGGCCCTCGTGGTCGTCCCCACCCGCGAGCTGTGCCAGCAGGTCACCAACGACCTCCAGACCGCCGGCAAGGTGCGCAATGTGCGCGTGCTGGCGATCTACGGCGGCCGTGCCTACGAACCGCAGGTCGAGGCCCTGAAGAAGGGTGTCGACGTTGTCGTCGGCACTCCGGGCCGGCTCCTCGACCTGGCGGGCCAGCGCAAGCTCGACCTGTCGCATGTGCGCGGACTCGTCCTGGACGAGGCCGACGAGATGCTCGACCTGGGCTTCCTGCCCGACGTCGAGCGGATCATCCAGCTCCTGCCGGCGAAGCGCCAGACGATGCTGTTCTCGGCGACCATGCCGGGCGCGGTCATCGGTCTCGCCCGTCGCTACATGTCGCAGCCGACGCACATCAGCGCCACGTCGCCGGACGACGCGGGCGCGACCGTCGCCAACACCACCCAGCGGGTCTACCGCGCCCACTCCATGGACAAGCCGGAGCTGGTCGCGCGCATCCTCCAGGCCGAGGGCCGCGGGCTCGCGATGATCTTCTGCCGTACGAAGCGTACGGCCGCCGACATCGCGGACCAGCTCGCCCAGCGCGGCTTCGCCTCGGGCGCCGTCCACGGCGACCTGGGACAGGGGGCCCGTGAGCAGGCGCTGCGCGCCTTCCGCAACGGCAAGGTGGACGTTCTCGTCTGTACCGATGTCGCCGCTCGCGGTATCGATGTCGAAGGCGTGACGCACGTCATCAACTACCAGTCGCCCGAGGAGGAGAAGACCTACCTCCACCGCATCGGCCGCACAGGCCGCGCGGGCGCGTCCGGCATCGCCGTGACGCTGGTCGACTGGGACGACATCCCTCGCTGGCAGTTGATCAACAAGGCGCTGGACCTGGGCTTCCCGGACCCGCCGGAGACGTACTCGACCTCGCCGCACCTCTTCGAGGAGCTGAACATCCCCGCGGGGACCAAGGGCATCCTGCCGCGTACGGACCGGACGCGTGCCGGTCTGTCGGCGGAGCAGGTCGAGGACCTGGGCGAGACGGGCGGCCGTGGCCGTAAGTCCGCCGCCGGTCCGTCCTCCTCGGCGCGGACGGCCGCCGCCGTGAAGGAGGAGCGCCCGGCGCGGACGCGTCCGCCGCGGCAGCGCCGCCGTACCCGCGGCGGGACTCCCCTGGAGGCCGGCGAGGCGCAGGGCGTGACGGCGACGGACCCGGCGGCGACGGGAGCGGTCGACACCGCCGAGGGCGCCGACGGCACCGAGCCGCGTATCCCGCGTCGTCGTCGGCGTACGCGCGTGGGCGTGCCCGCCGAGGCGGTCGCCGCGGTCGGTACGGCCGTGGCGGACGTGTTCGTCGAGCCGTCGGCCGAGCCGAAGGCCGACGCCGCCGCCGCCGAAGACGAGGTGGTCACCAAGCCGCGCCGTCGTCGTACGCGCGCCGCCAAGCCCGCTGTCGACACCGTCGAGGCCGTGGCCCCGGCCGCCGACACCGACACCGTCGCCGAGCCGAAGGCCGAGACCAAGCCCCGGCGCCGTACGCGCGCCAAGGCCCCGGTCGAGGTCGAGACGGCGGAGGCCGAGGCCCCCGTCGCCGAGGCCAAGCCGCGCCGCCGCCGTACCCGCGCGGCGGTCGCCCAGCCCGAGAGCTGACACCGCACAGCACACACCGATGGCCCGGCCCCCGCGAGGGGTGCCGGGCCGTCGGCGTATACGCGTGCCTCAGTAGGAGGGTGTCTTCGACGCCCCTGCCGGGTGAGGCGGTCGTCGGCGTGGGGTCTTAGGCTCGTCGCATGAGCCGGCCGCCCACGTTCACTCCCCCGTCCTGCGCCCGCGCGCTCCAGATGCCGACGCGGCGCGGGCCCTTCGCCGTGCTCGACGCCCGCCCCGAGGGGACGCCACGGGGCACCGCGCTGCTGCTGCCCGGATACACCGGCAGCAAGGAGGACTTCATCGCGATGCTGGAACCGCTCACCGCGGCCGGCTACCGCGTCGTCGCCGTGGACGGCCGCGGGCAGTACGAGTCCGCCGGCCCCGACTCCCAAGAGGCTTACGCCCAGCAGGAGTTGGCGGCCGACGTGCTGGCGCAGTCGGCGGCGGTCGGCGCCCCGGTCCATCTCGTGGGGCACTCGCTGGGCGGGCAGATCGCCCGTGCCGCCGTCCTGACGGACCCGGAGCCGTTCCTGACGCTGACGCTGATCTCCTCGGGCCCCGCCCGTATCGCGCCCTCCCAGCAGGAGCGTGTACGGCTGCTGAGCGAGGCCCTGGAGCTGACGCACATGGACATGGAGCAGGTCTGGGCGGGCATCCGCGCGATGGAGCCGCCGGAGGAGACGGATATCGACGGCGGCAGCGCGGATCTGCACCGTCGCTGGCTGGGCCACAACCCGGCCCAACTGATCGCCACGGGGCGGCAGTTGACGGTGGAGCCGGACCGGGTGGCCGAGCTGGCAGCCGTACGGAATCTGCCAGTTCACGTGATGTCCGGCGAGCGGGAC
Source organism: Streptomyces sp. NBC_01506 (assembly GCF_045040295.1). Classification (NCBI taxonomy): domain Bacteria; kingdom Bacillati; phylum Actinomycetota; class Actinomycetes; order Kitasatosporales; family Streptomycetaceae; genus Streptomyces; species Streptomyces sp. NBC_01506. The sequence continues at coordinate 3,027,016 of NZ_CP109422.1, forward strand.
GACACCTGGCCGGTGCCGTTGCTCGACGACATGGCGCGCCGACTGGGCGCGCGCAGGACCGTGATCGAGGGTGCCGAGCACTCGCCGAACACCGATCAGCCGCCGCGTACGGCCGCCGCGCTCAGCGCCTTCTGGGACAGCCCCCGGAGCTGACCGGAGCTGACCCGGAACGACCGGCACTGAGCACCTGGAAGACTCAGAACTGCGCCTGAAGGTGCTGCCAGAACCCGTCACGCAGCGCCCGCCGCAGCACGGCGTGCCCGCGCAGCGAGCGTTGCAGCAGCTTCTCCGCCTCGATCAGCAGATCCTGGTCCACCGGCCCCGGCAGATACGGATGGCCGGGCAGCAGCTCGGCCATCGCCACCCGCCCGCGCCCCACCAGCCACGTCGCGGCGATCTGCGCGCCTATGAAGCGCACCTGTTCGCGCGAGGGCGGCGGTTCGCCCTCGTTCTCGTACGTGGTGACCGGCCGCCGTGTCACATACGGCCTCCAGAAGTCGAGGTCGAAGGTGCGCTGGCTGTCGACCTCCCACAGAAGCGGCTCCGCCTGGTTGCGCCCGTCGCCGGCCTCGATGCCCCAGAGATGGACGCGCGCGCCGTATCCCTGCGCCGCCTCGACGGCGGACACCAGGTCCTCGTCGCCACCCACGAGCGCGGCGTCGCTGATCGCGCGGTGCCGGGCGAGCGATTCAAGATCGGTGCGGATCAGCGAATCGACGCCCTTCTGCTGATTGTTGGCGTTGAGATTGCCGAGACGGACCTTGACGTCGGGCAGCTCGGCGATGGACTGCTGCTCGGGCGTGTGGATACGCCGCCGCGCGCCGTCGTACCAGTACACGCGCAGCAGCCTGCTGTCCGCGAAGATCGTGCGCGCCTTGTCGATGAACGCCTCGATGAGCCCTTCGGAGTCGAGATCGAAGGCCCGTCGGTCCTCGGTACCCGCCACCAGTAATCCGGCCGCAGCGTAGACGTAACCCGCGTCGACGAAAATGGCGTGGGTGGACGGGGTCTTCGCGACCTCGGCGAGCATCCGCTGGAGCAGTTCGTTCGTGCGCTCCAGGCGGGCGCCGACCTCGGCGATGTCGGGGTTGAACCATGCCTCGCTCATACGGTGCCCATTGTCCGTGGACACGGCCGTACCCGCCAGTAGTCAACGACCTGAAAACTTTCCTTAGTGTAGGGAATGTTTGCAGAGGGCAAGGCGTTGTGGCCTTATGTAATCAACGACGGACCAACCGTCACACACAGTTCTCCTACGGAGGATCAGACGAAGGGAGAAGCGATATGCGCTTCGAAATCATGCGACTGAACGATGCTGACGGCACCGCCGTCGACAGCACCGTCGTGGACGCCGCCTCCGTCAATCAGATCGTGCAGCAGGCCGCCTCAACAGGGCAGCGCCTCTATATCCGGCCGGCCGTCACCACGGCCTCGTAATTCCAGGATCGATCCCTCGGATCTGATCCACTGATCGGCACCTGTCGAGACGCCCCCGTACGGATGGTCCGTACGGGGGCGCTTTGGTCTCACGCGGCCCGCACGACCTGGGTGACGCCGTTGATGATCTGCTGCACGGCGATGGCCGAGAGCATCATTCCGGCGAGCCGGGTCACCAGCACCACACCGCCGTCCTTGATCAGCCGGATGATCACCAGCGAGTAGCGCATCGTCAGCCAGAGCACGGCGTGCATCGCCACGATCGCCGCCCATACCGACACCTGCGCCGCCGCGCCGTCGGCGTGCTGGACGGCGAGGATCACGGAGACGATCGCGCCGGGCCCCGCCAGGAGCGGCATCCCGAGCGGTACGAGGGCGACGTTGACGTCCTTCGTCTGCTTGGGCTCGTCGCTCTTGCCGGTGAGCAGATCGAGCGCGATGAGCAGCAGGAGCAGTCCGCCCGCGATCATCAGCGCGGGGACGGACACATGCAGATAGTCGAGGATCTGCTGGCCGAGGATGCCGAAGACGGTGATCACACCGAAGGCGACGGCCACCGCCTGCCAGGCCATCCGGCGCTGGACCTTGGCGGGGCGCCCGGAGGTGAGGGCGAGGAAGATCGGTGTGATCCCGGGCGGGTCCATGATCACGAAGAGGGTCAGGAAGAGAGAGCCGAAAACGGCGGCGTCGAACACGGTGTGCCCTTGCGAGGAGTGGGCGGACGGAACACGGGGCTCGGCTCCGGCGAGCGAGGGCTCGGGAGCCGTGCGGAGCGCGTACGCGGAGGTACGGGGACGACGGGGGCGGGTACAGGCCCTCGGGCACGCGGACAGGCGGAACGGGCGGTGGAACAGGCGCCGTCGAACAGGCGGCGCGGAACGAGCGCTTACGCGTGTCCGCCCGTACCGGGCACCGGGAACGCGCCCGAAGCGCGCCGGACGATCTCGCCGTAGATCTCCGGGTCCGTGCTGTAGTCCCCGAGCCGGACGGTCTTGCGGCTGCCGTGGTAGTCGCTCGACCCGGTCGTGAGCAGGCCCAGCTCGGCGGCGAGTCCGCGCAGCCGCGCGCGCGTGGGCTCGTCGTGGTTCATATGGTCGACCTCGACGCCGTCCAGCCCCGCCTCGGCGAGCCGCGCGACGGCCGCCTCGGTCACCACCGCGCCACGGGTCACCGCGAGCGGATGCGCGATGACGGTGACGCCGCCGGCTGCCTTGACCAGCCGGACCGCTTCGAAGGGGTCCAGCTCGTGCCGGGGCACGTGCACCCGGCCGTGGTCGGAGAGCCACTGGGAGCTGAACGCCTCGTCGACCGAGCCCACGATGCCCAGTTCGACGAGCGCCGACGCGATGTGCGGGCGGCCGATCGAGCCGTCCCCGGCGATGCGGGTGACCTGCTCCCAGGTGATCGGCACGCCGAGTTCCTGGAGCTTGGCCACCATCGCCCGCGCGCGCGGCACCCGGTCGTCGCGCACCAGCTCGCGTTCGCGCAGCAGTTGGGGCTCGTCGGCGTCGAAGAGATACGCCAGCATGTGCAAGCTCACACCGTCGGTCCGGCAGGAAAGCTCCGCGCCGGTGACGAGAGTGAGGCCGGTGTCGAGATCGGCGAGGGCCTTGACGGCCTCGGCATGGCCCCGGGTGGTGTCGTGATCGGTGAGCGCGACGACGTCGAGACCGGCGGCGGCGGCGTTACGTACCAGATCGGCCGGGGTGTCCGTACCGTCCGACGCCGTGGAGTGGGTGTGCAGGTCGATGCGCACGACGCGTACTCCAGGGCTCGGGCAGGCAGGGGACGCTCCAGGATAACGGGCGTACGGGGCGCTCCCGGCCGCTCCCCGCCCCGGGGCCCTCCGCCCCCGTCAAGGCCCGTCAGGCTCCCGGCCGGCTCAGCAGACGCGGGGACAGCGCCCCGCACGGCAGCAGATCCACCTCGGCGCCCGCGTCGCGCAGATCGGTCAGCACCAGCTCGTCGTACATCAGCAGCCCCGTCTGCTCCGGCCAGACGATCGCCCACAGCCACAGCCCCAGCGCCTCGCCCGCGAACACCGCGCGGTCGGGCGGGACGTCGGGCACGTGCCAGAGCGGGGTGGGGCGGCCGGCGGCCAGCAGTTTGGCGTGCGGGGGCTTGTCGGCGCAGATGTGCGGTCCCGGATCGGGTCCGTCGATCCCCGCGTACCGCGCGCCGAGGCCGACGCCCAGCTCCTCGGCGACCAGCAGCAGCTCCCCCGAGCCGCCGAGCGGGCCGGGTCCGGAGCACGCGACAGCGGTGGCCCGGCCGCCGCTGCGGTCGTCGCCCGCGTACGCCACACCGGTGTAGAGCCAGCCGACCGGGAGCGGCCAGGGCATCCAGACGGGGACCCGGGCGCGGTTCACCACGACTCCGAGGGCTTCGACGCTGGGCGGTATGACCGGCTGCATCGGATGGACCGTGCCGTGCGTGTCGCACTGCCAGGAGTCGGCGAAGAGACCGGGCGCCCTGACCCGGCCACCGCACTTCGGGCAACCTGGTTCGCCCCTCATAGCGCCCCACGGTCCTCCGCGGTCGTCCCCCCGTCAAGGACGATCACCCGTCCGGCACAGAACCCTGGCAAATACCGGCGGCCTGTACGAGACGGGTGCTCCTGCGGGCGGCGTACGAGGTTCAGCGACCGGCCGCGCTCCGGCGTACGCGGGTACGCGGGTACGCCGGCCCTCGGTCGGCCCTCGGTCGGCCGGCAGTCGGCCGTCAGTCGAGCGGGACCGAGCCGCGCAGCGGGTCGCGCAGGTCCGTCCCGTGCGTCAGCCACCGCTCCTGGAGCGCCTGCGCGCCCTTGACCCGCTTCCACGCGGCCTCGTTGGCCGTCATCGGGAGCAGCGGCAGAAACCGTACGGGCTCCAGTGGCTCGGCCAGTTCCAGATCGGCCACCAGCCCGCCGGACTCCGCGACGAGCACGGAGCTGAACGGCGCGCCCGGCCACAGGGGTTCACCGATCTCCAGGGACGCCCCCGGGGACACGACCAGCCCCTCGACCTGGGGCGACGCGGCCAGTACGGCGAGAGGGTGGAGCACCTTGTCGGTGTCGGCGAGCCCGGCGCGTACCGACAGGACCAGCTCGGCGCGCGGCCCCCGGTCCGGGTCGGGGACGACGACCGTGGGATCGGCCATCGGCCGCGCGGACATTCCCAGCGTGGCGTACCGCACGACGGCGCCGCCGCCGGACCCCGGGGACTCCCCCCAGTCGTCCCGGTCCCCCGTGTCGAGGAAGCGCAGCACCTCGACACGGTCCGTACCCACGAACGTCATCGCGGCGCGCGAATCGGGTTCGCCGAGCGCCGTACGCAACCGTGCCTCGACCAGAGAGAGAACTTCTGCCATCGGGCGAGCATAGAACGCCGTCTTAACGGGCAGGAGACGAAATTGGCCCTGATCGGCTGCTAGTCTGGGCCGCCGGTCGGGACAGCGCGCGTCAGCGTCGCTCTCCGGTCCCGACACACGTCATCCCCCACGGGGGACCGGCCGGAGGAGGTGGGGCTGCGGTGGATCGAAGTCACCCGGCCAGTACCAGCCGCTCTTCCTCGCGCTGTACCGCCTCTTACTGAGGCCCTGCCCCGTACAGGCCCGCGGCTCGTCGCACGACGGAAGAGCACTGCACCAGCACTGTTTTTGCCTGTCTGTAGCGAACGCCGTCACCGCGTCCTCGCGGTGCCGCCCGCTTTGCGGACGTATACGCGCCGCGTCGTGTCACGTCATGGCATGCCATCCGGATTCGATGGCCCGTCTGCACGTACGCGCGTCACGTCCCCGTTCCGGGCTGCGCCACGCCCCGCCGACGGCCTCTCCGTGAGGAGCCAGCCATGTCGATGATCCGTGACCTGCGTGCGGCGGTCCGTCCGTCCCTGCGCAAGAGCAACACCGCCTACAGCACGTACGACTCCACCCGTGACCCCTCGGCCTCCAGCGCCGTGGTCGACTGCGCCGTCTACCGCGACGGCCGCCGGGTGAAGGACGAGCCGTGCCTCACCCCGCACGAGGCGATGCTGGAGGTGCGCAAGGGCGGCGGCTTCGCCTGGATCGGCCTCCATGAGCCGACCGAGGCCGAATTCGCCGGTATCGCGGCCGAGTTCGGGCTGCACCCGCTCGCCGTCGAGGACGCCGTACACGCCCACCAGCGGCCCAAGCTGGAGCGGTACGACGACACCCTGTTCGCCGTCTTCAAGACCATCCACTACGTCGAGCACGCCGAACTCACCGCGACCAGCGAGGTCGTGGAGACCGGCGAGGTCATGTGCTTCACCGGCCGGGACTTCGTCATCACCGTGCGGCACGGCGGCAAGGGTTCGCTGCGGGCGCTGCGGCACCGGCTGGAGGAGGACAGCGAACTGCTCGCCAAAGGGCCGTCGTCCGTCCTGCACGCCATCGCCGACCATGTGGTGGACGGCTACATCGCGGTGGCCGCCGCCGTGCAGGACGACATCGACGAGGTCGAGATCGATGTGTTCTCGGCGCCCGCGAAGGGCAGCCCGCGCGGTTCGGACGCGGGGCGGATCTACCAACTCAAGCGCGAGGTACTGGAGTTCAAGCGCGCCGTGGCGCCGCTGCTGCGCCCGATGCAGTTGCTGAGCGAGCGTCCGATGCGGTTGGTCGAACCCGACGTACAGAAGTACTTCCGGGATGTCGCGGACCATCTGGCCAGGGTGCACGAGGAGGTCGTCGGCTTCGACGAGCTGCTGAACTCGATCCTCCAGGCCAATCTGGCGCAGGCGACGGTCGCGCAGAACGAGGACATGCGCAAGATCACGTCGTGGGCGGCGATCATCGCCGTACCGACGGCTGTCTGCGGCGTCTACGGCATGAACTTCGACCACATGCCGGAACTCGCGTGGAAGTACGGCTACCCGATGGTGCTGTGCGGCATCGCGGTCGTCTGTCTCACCATCCACCGGACGCTGAAGCGCAACGGGTGGCTCTAGGTCGTGTCCTGAGGCCGCCGAACGGCGGTCGGACACGGCTTAGGCTGCGGGCATGACAGAAACCGCCCCCGGCTCCCCGCTCCTCGGCACGGCGCTTGTCGAGGAGGCCACCAAGAAGTCCGGCCTCATCTGGGTACGGGCGGGCGGTCCCGCCCGTGCCCTGTGGCATGTCTGGCTCGACGGCGCCGCGCTGATCGTCGGGGACGGCAGCGGTGAGCAGCCCCTGCCGGGGCTGGTCGACGGCGCCACCGCCGAGGTGACCGTACGGAGCAAGGACAAGGGCGGGCGGCTGGTGGCCTGGACCGCGTCCGTCACGGAACTCACTCCTCGTACGCAGGAGTGGGAGGCGGCGGTCGCCGAGCTGAAGGGCAAACGGCTGAACGCGCCGGACTTCGACGCGATGACGGAGCGCTGGGCGCGCGAGTCGCGGGTGCTGCGACTGGAGCCACGCGACGCGATCACCGACATGCCGCGGGACTCGCAGGCGGCGGCGCCGCTGCCGACGTCGGCGACGACGCGTCAGAGCGCCCCGGCGGCGGTGCCGCGGCTGCTGTTCAAGCGGAGGAAGAAGCAGGGCTGACGAGCGGCGCGCCCCGGTCCGGTCATCCGGTCGGATACTCAGAACCGGTCAGGTGCTCGGCAGCGTGCTGCCGTAGTCGACCGTCTCACCCTTCGAGGGCGCCTTCAGCGGGAAGTCCTTGCCCCAGTCGCTGAGCGCCAGCGTCCCCGCGTCACCCGCGCGCGCCAGTCGCAGCGGATACGGCGTACCTTCCAGCGACACGTTCAGGGAACCGCCCGCGCCTTCGCTGCCGTTGACCTCGATGGTGCGTACGCCGCCGATCTCGGTCCGGTCACCCTTGCCGAGCTTGCCGTGCAGCCCCAGCAACCCGTCGAGCAGCAGGCTCTTGTCGGTGAAGCCCCGAAATTGCTTGTACGACGGATCGTCCTCGGGGACCTTCACGAACTTGTCGTCGAGCTTCTTCGCGGCCTCCGCGTCGGCCTCGCTGGGCTCGGCGCTCGCCCCGCCTTCGCCGCCCTTGCCGTCCGCGTGGGTCCAGAAGTCGGTGCCCGCCTTCAGGAACAGCTCGTCCTCGACGCGCAGCAGCTCGAACGTGCCGCCGCTCTCGGAGCTGACCGATCCGGTCCCGCCGGCCTCCTTGAGCGACATGTTGAGCTTGTACGTCTGCCCGTCGGTGACGACCGTGCCCGACAGCCGTACCGCGTCCGCGCTCTCGGCCGCCGACTTCGCCTTCTTCTCGATCCCGGCGGCCGTCAGTTTGCCGACGCCGTTCGTGCCGGCGTCCGGATCCTCGTCGCCGCCGCACGCCGTGAGCGCGAGGGTCATCCCGACGCTGAGTGCCAGCGGAACCGCGGCCCGGCAAAGTCGGGCGGAGGACCGAAGAAGGGTCACGAACGCACTGCCTCTCATGCGTGACGGGGAACGGCAGACCGCAGCGTACCCGTGCCGGGCACCCCCCTCGACAACGAGCCCCGGCGGCGGATCGCCCGTACCGTACGGACGGATCCACCAGGGCGGGACGGAGCGGTACGGGCTAGCCTGAACCCGTTGTCACGGTCGATAGAGGGACAGTCGGGGACAGTCACGGCAAGCCCACAACCAGGGCAGGACGCAGGGCGGGACAGAGCCGGCCGCGGACGAGGAGGAGCACATGATGGCGTCGGGCGCCTCCCGTGTCTTCGTCTCGCATCTCGCCGGGGTGCCGGTCTTCGACCCCAACGGTGACCAGGTCGGGCGGGTACGCGATCTCGTCGCGATGCTGCGCGTCGGCGGCCGGCCGCCCCGGCTGCTCGGGATGGTCGTGGAAGTGCTCAGCCGGCGGCGGATCTTCCTGCCCATGACACGGATCACGGGCGTCGCGTCCGGCCAGGTGATCACGACGGGCGTGGTCAACATGCGGCGCTTCGAGCAGCGCCCCACCGAACGGCTGGTGCTGGGCGAGCTGCTGGACCGCCGCGTACAGCTCGTGGAGAGCGGCGAGGAGGCGACGGTCCTCGATGTCGCCGTCGAGCAGTTGCCCGCGCGCCGCGAGTGGGAGATCGGGAAGGTCTTCGTCCGGCGCGGCAAGGGCGGCGCGCTGCGGCGGCGCGGCGAGACGCTGACCGTCGACTGGTCCGCCGTCACCGGCTTCACGCTGGAGGAGGACAGCCAGGGCGCGGAGTCCCTGGTCGCCACGTTCGAGCGGCTGCGCCCCGCCGACCTGGCCAATGTGATGCACCATCTGACGCCGAAGCGACGCGCCGAGGTGGCCGCCGCCCTGGACGACGACCGGCTGGCCGACGTCCTGGAGGAGCTGCCCGACGACGACCAGGTGGAGATCCTGGGCAAGCTCAACGACGACCGGGCCGCCGACGTCCTGGAGGCGATGGACCCGGACGACGCGGCCGACCTGCTGTCCGAGCTGCCCGAGGAGGACAAGGAGCGGCTGCTGGCGCTGATGCGGCCCGGCGACGCCGCCGACGTGCGGCGGCTGCTGGCGTACGAGGAGCGCACGGCGGGCGGTCTGATGACGACCGAGCCGATCGTGCTGCGGCCGGACGCGACGGTCGCCGACGCGCTCGCGCGGGTACGCCGGCGGGATCTGTCGCCCGCGCTGGCGGCGCAGGTCTACGTGTGCCGGGCGCCGGACGAGACGCCGACGGGCAAGTACCTGGGCACGGTGCACTTCCAACGGCTGCTGCGCGACCCGCCGTTCACGCTCGTCGGCTCGATCGTGGAGAGCGACCTGCCGCCCCTGGCGCCCGATACGCCGCTGCCCCAGATCACCGGCTATCTCGCCGCGTACAACATGGTGGCCGCGCCGGTCGTGGACGAGAGCGGGTCGCTGCTCGGCGCCGTGACCGTCGACGACGTCCTGGACCACCTGCTGCCCGACGACTGGCGGGAGACCGGGTTCCACGGCCTTCAGGAGGCCGCGAGTGAGCGCTGAGCGGCCGGAGAGGGACACGGCGAGGGAACGGAGCCTGGCGGCCACGGGAGCGAGCGCCGTGGCGCGTGGGCCGCACGGACGGCTGGACCAGCCGCGTACGCCCAGGCGCAGGCTCCTGCCGGACTACGACCCCGAGGCGTTCGCCCGGCTCTCGGAGCGGATCGCGCGCTTCCTCGGGACGGGACGCTTCATCGTCTGGATGACGCTGACCATCATCGTGTGGGTGCTGTGGAACATCTTCGCGCCCCCCGGAGTGCGTTTCGACGAGTACCCGTTCATCTTCCTGACCCTCGCGCTGTCCCTCCAGGCGTCGTACGCGGCTCCGCTGATCCTGCTGGCGCAGAACCGCCAGGACGACCGGGACCGGGTCACCCAGGAGGGGGAGCGCAAGCAGAACGAGCGCTCCATCGCCGACACCGAGTATCTGACCCGCGAGATCGCCTCGCTGCGGATGGGGCTCGGCGAGGTCGCCACCCGTGACTGGATCCGCTCGGAGCTGCAGGACCTGATGCGGGACCTCGCCGAACAGCGTGTCCTGCCGCCCGCGGACCCGTCGCGCGGACGTGACGAACCCGACCGTCCCGAGCACTGACGCGCTTTCCGGGGCATGCGCGCGGCGCCGTACCATCTCCCTATGGCTACCGACACGCACGGAACCGCCGCCCCCGCGCAGGACGCGGTGCGCGCAGCACTGGCGACGGTGAACGACCCCGAGATCCACCGGCCGATCACCGACCTCGGCATGGTCAAATCGGTCGACATCGGGTCGGACGGCGCGGTGGCTGTCACGATCTATCTCACGGTGTCCGGCTGCCCGATGCGCGAGACGATCACCACGAACGTCACGGAGGCCGTCGCCTCGGTCGCGGGCGTCACCCGCGTCGACGTCACGCTCGACGTGATGAGCGACGAGCAGCGCAAGGAGCTGGCCACGTCGCTGCGCGGCGGTACGGCCGAGCGCGAGGTGCCCTTCGCCAAGCCCGGCTCGCTGACCCGGGTGTACGCGGTCGCCTCGGGCAAGGGCGGCGTCGGCAAGTCGTCGGTGACGGTCAACCTGGCGGCCGCGATGGCGGCCGACGGTCTGAAGGTGGGTGTCGTCGACGCGGACATCTACGGGCACAGCGTGCCGCGCATGCTGGGCGCGGACGGCAGGCCCACCCAGGTCGAGAACATGATCATGCCGCCGTCGGCGCACGGTGTGAAGGTCATCTCGATCGGTATGTTCACCCCGGGCAACTCGGCGGTGGTGTGGCGCGGACCGATGCTGCACCGGGCGCTCCAGCAGTTCCTCGCCGATGTGTTCTGGGGCGATCTGGACGTGCTGCTGCTCGATCTGCCGCCGGGGACGGGCGACATCGCGATCTCGGTGGCACAGCTCGTGCCGAACGCCGAGATCCTGGTGGTCACCACCCCGCAGCAGGCCGCCGCCGAGGTCGCGGAGCGGGCCGGCTCCATCGCCGTACAGACCCATCAGAAGATCGTCGGCGTGGTCGAGAACATGTCGGGGCTGCCGTGCCCGCACTGCGACGAGGTCATCGACGTGTTCGGGACCGGCGGCGGCCAGCGCGTCGCCGACGGGCTGACGAAGACGACCGGCGCCTCGGTGCCGGTGCTCGGCGCGATCCCGATCGACGTACGGCTCCGGGAGGGCGGCGACGACGGCAAGCCGGTCGTGCTCTCCGACCCCGACTCCCCGGCGGGCGCCGCGCTGCGGTCGATCGCCGGCAAGCTCGGCGGGCGGCAGCGTGGACTGGCGGGCATGACGCTGGGGCTGACGCCGCGTAACAAGTTCTGAGACCGGCCACGCCACGTGTAAGGGGCGCCCACCCATGGTGGGCGCCCCTTACACGTGGCTACGCGGTCACTCGGTCACTCGCTCACGTACGAGTGGATGTCCTCGATCACGGAGAAGCCGAGGCCGTACGCGCTCATGCCCCGCCCGTACGCGCCGATGTGCACCCCGGCCTCGGCCGAGGCGGTCGGGCCCGTCGAGCCGGCGAGCACCCAGCCGAATTCGGATTCGCGATAGTGGAACGGGGTCGGCACACCGTCCACGGGAAGCGACAGCACCGACCAGGCGGAGCCGTTGAGGTCGTCGGCCAACTCGAAGGCCGTCTCGGTCTGCTGGTCCAGCCAGTCGTCGCGCAGCGAGTGGTCGAGCTGCGCGGGCCAGGTCGACACCAGGAGCCCCGAACCGGCCAGCCAGGCGGCCGAGGACACCGTCGTGGCGTCGAGGACGCCCGTGCCGTCACCACTGCGGCGTACGGGGCTCGCGGCGACCGTCACGACCGCCGCGAAACGCTCCTTCTCCGCGGCTGACGCGTCCGGTCTTATCGACGGCTCGTCGCCGTGACCCGTGGAGCCGTGCTGCACGGTGTCGTCCGCCGCCGTCCCCACCTGCATCAGCCATCTGGGTCCGGTGAACGCGTCGTCCAGGCCGTACCAGGGGAAGGTCGCCCGCAGATAGCCGTCGACCGTGCGCCGGGCCCCCGGCACTCCCTCCGCCGTGCCGGCCGCGCCATGGGCCCCTACCCGGTTCGTCGTCTCCATCTGTCCGGACCGCCTCCTCCATCTCGGGGTCCGGAGCGGCCCGCCCTCACGGACGTCTCACTACCGGACAGATGGAGGATAGCCACCCGTTACCGGCTCGCCGGGCAGGATCGGGCTCAGGTGGCGTCTGCGTCGAAAGGCGGACGATCGGCCTGCGCGGGTGTCTCCGGCTTCTTGAGCAGGTCAGCGGTGCCGGAGGTGCCGGACGGGCTCTTGGTCAGGCTCGGCGGCGCGGGCTTGCTCTCGGCGGTGTCACCGCCACCGGTGTCGCTCCCGGCGGTGTCACCGCCCTTGCCGTGGACCGAGTCGGCGACGTCGTTGATTTCCTTCTTGAGATTGAAGCTGCTGCGGATCTCCTTCAGCCCCAGGTCGTCCTCGTGCTCCGCCAGTTGCTTGCGGACGAACTTCTTGGGGTTGAGGTCCTCGAAGTCGAAGTCCTTGAACTCCGGGCCCAGCTCGGAACGGATGTCGTCCTTCGCGTTGTCGGAGAACTCGCGGACTTTCCGGATGAAACGGGACACGTCCTGGATGACCTTGGGCAGCTTGTCCGGGCCGAAGACGAGCACGGCGAGGATCACGAGCGTCACCAGCTCGAGCGCGCCTATGTCATTGAACACCTTGCTGCTCCTCGTGTTCTCCGTGCCCGCAGGCGGGACCTTGTCGGCCTGGCCTGTGGTGGGTCAAGGCCCGGGCCGCTCCACGGTACCCGGCGGACCAGCCCGGACGGTACCTTCATTCGGCTCTCACCTACCCTCCGCGCTGCCGAGGACCAGAGTCATGGTCTGCTCTTTACCTCCGCGGGTCAGGGTCAGCTCCAACTCGTCACCCGGACGGTGCGAACGGACCTTCACGATCAGCTCCTCGCCGCTGTGCACCCGCTGGCCGTCCACCTCGGTGATGATGTCGCCGGTCCTGATCCCCGCCTTCGCGGCCGGGCCGCCGTCCTCCACCGCCGGTCCGCCGTCGGCGCTCTTGGCACCGACCTTGGCGCCGTCGCCCGTGTACTCCATGTCGAGCGTGACACCGATCACGGGGTGCGACGCCTTGCCCGTGTTGATCAGTTCCTCGGCGACGCGCTTGCCCTGGTTGATCGGTATGGCGAAGCCGAGGCCGATGGAGCCGGCCTGGGCGCCGTCCGGTGTGCCGCCGCCGTCCGCGCCGCGGATCGCGCTGTTGATGCCGATGACCTGTGCCTTCGAATTCACCAGCGGGCCACCGGAGTTACCGGGGTTGATCGGGGCGTCGGTCTGGAGGGCGTCGACATAGCTGATGTCGCTGCCGTCGCCGCTCTCGCCGCCTGCCGTGATCGGGCGTTCCTTGGCGCTGATGATGCCCGCCGTCACGGTGTTCTGGAGGTCGAAGGGCGCGCCGATCGCCACGACCGGGTCGCCGACCTGGACGTTGTCGGAGTTGCCGAGCGGCAGCGGCTTGAGCCCGGAGACTCCGGTGACCTTCACCACGGCCAGGTCGTAGCCGCTGTCCTTGCCGACGACCTTCGCCTTGGCCGTCTCGCCGCCGCTGAAGGTGATCGAGATGTCGCCGGAGTCGCCGGCCGGGTCGACGACATGGTTGTTCGTCAGGATGTGGCCCGTGCGGTCCAGGACAAAGCCGGTGCCGGTGCCCTGCTCGCCGCCTCCGCTGACATGGAGGGTGACGACGCTGGGCAGGGCGCTGGAGGCGATCCCGGCGACGCTGTCGGCCGGCCGGTCTCCGCCGTCGGTGCCCGCCTGGGGCAGCTCGACGCTGGTGAGGCCGCCGTTGCGCTCGACGTACGCGCCGACACCGCCGCCGACGACGGCGGTGCAGAGCGCGAGGGCCAGGGCGCCCACGAGGCCGATGCCCCGGCGCTTCTTCCGGGACCGGCCCGCGTCGGGGTACGACAGGGTCTGCTGCGGCCCGGGGGCGCTCCAGGGGTCGTACTGGAGCCACTGGGTCGGCTGCGGGTGCGGGTGCGGGCCCTGGGGCGGGGGGAGTTGCTGCGTCTGCCCCTGCGGGTGCGCGAGAGGCTGCGGGTGCGGCTGGGGATGCGCCTGCGGGTGGGGCTGGGGGTGGGGCGCGGGCGCGGGCATGGGCTGCGGCATCGGCTGCTGGGCCGCCCGCGCCGGCACGCCGTATCCGGACGTCTGCGGGGGCTGCGGCTGGGCGTGCTGCTGCGGCCCGCCGGGGGCGGCCGGGCCGGTCGGCCCGGCGTAGTGCTGCGGCGGAATGGGCGTGCCCTGCGCCGGGGTGGGCACCGGTCGCTGCACCTGCGGTGCGGGCGCCCAGGGGCCGGGGCCGCCGTAGGGCGGTGTGCTGTACGGGTCGGGCTCGTGGAGCGGCTGCGGCCGGCCCTGCGTCTGTGTCGCGGCACTCACCGCGGAGGGGGCGCGCTCGGGCGGGGCGAGCAGATGGTCCTCGGGATCCGGGGCCGGATCCGGACCCGGCTCGGACGCCCGCTCGGGGACGCTGTCGGCCGGTTGCGCGTCGGCCGGTTCGGGGACCGGCGCGCGGTCGGGATTCGGGGGGACTTCATCGGTGACCGGCGACAGTTCCGTCGTCTCCTCGGTGTTCCGGCGCTCCGGTACGTCGGGCTCTCGCGGTATCGCGCGTCCCGACGCCGGGCGGCTCCACCACTTGGCCTTGGGTCCGGTGGGCTTCCCGTCGTCCATGCTCTCCCCGCACCTGACTCGTCCGTGCCCCGAGAAGGGCACCCGTGCAGGGATTCAACCAGGTTTACGAATGTCCGCGCAGGGACCCCGTCCGGGACCCCGTCACCGACGCCGCGAAAGCGGCACGCCGGACTGTGTGGGCGCGGAGAGATGAGTGGGGTCGGGCGTGGCCGTGGGGGTGGTCAGTCCGGGGCTGGCGGCGAGTTGGAACGCCGCGCCCGTAGGCCGTATCAAGGGCGCCGCGGGGAAGTGGTTGAGAACCGCCGACTGGAACGGATGGGCAGTGAACGGCGAGGGCGTCGGGCCGGGGACGAGCACGGGCGCGCTGTCGACGGACTGCGGGAGGATGGCGCCCCGCTCACCCCGCTCGCCGCCCTGTCTGCCTCGGGTGCCCCCGCTGGGTGTGGTGGTGGCCCTGGTCAGCGGCGTGATGCTGTTGCCGCCGGGTCCGCGCGCGGCCGTGTCGGCCGTGGCGCCCATGGGCAGCGCGCTCAGCGCCATCGCGGCGAACGACACCGCGCTCGCGGCGGCGAAGGCGAACCGCCGGCCGCGCCACGGGGAGCGCTCGGCCTCGACGCGCCCCACCTCGTGGATTCTGAAACCCGCGCCGGAGCCTGAGCGGCCGCGCAGGGGGGATGTGGGGGCACCGGTCGGGTGGTGGCCGAACGCGTCGCTGCGTGGGCCGAAGACACCGCCGCCGAACGCCGATCCGTCGAACGGGCCGGGGGCCTCGTCCTCGTCGTCGTCGGACGATCTGCCGGGCAGACCCTGGAGCCGGGCGAGAAACCCTTCGGACAGCGGCGGCGGTGCCGACTGCGCGAACGCGTTCTTCAACCGGCGCTGGGCGTCGGCCTCCGCCTTGCACTTGGCGCAGGTCGCGAGGTGCGCCAGCACACGCTCCCGGGCGTCGTGACCGAGCTCCCCGTCCACCAGGGCGGCGAGCCGGTCCCCCAGGTGCTGCTCCGCGGGGGTCGGTCCTGTGCCACTCACGCGAGTCCGCCCTCCCCGGCCACGCTCGCGAACGTGCGCTGCTCGGCCCGAGCCTCGGGAGAACGGTGCTGGAGGGCCTTGCGCAGGTGTGAACGGCCTCGGTGGATCCGGCTGCGCACCGTGCCGAGCTTCACGCCCAGGGTGGCGGCGATTTCCTCGTACGACAGTCCTTCGATGTCGCACAGGACGACCGCGGCCCGGAATTCGGGAGCGAGGGTGTCCAGCGCCTGCTGCACATCCGCGTCGAAGTGGGTGTCGTGGAAGACCTGCTGCGGTGAGGGCTCACGGCTGGGCAGGCGCTCCGCCGCGTCGTCACCGAGCGCGTCGAAGCGGATCCGCTGCTTGCGGCGGACCATGTCCAGGAACAGATTGGTGGTGATGCGGTGCAGCCAGCCCTCGAACGTGCCGGGGGTGTACGTCGACAGGGACCTGAAGACCCGGACGAAGACTTCTTGGGTCAGATCCTCGGCGTCGTGCTGGTTGCCCGTGAGACGGTAGGCCAGGCGGTACACGCGGGCGCTGTGCGTGCTGACGATCTCCTCCCAGCTAGGAGGCGTCCACGCCTGCGATTCCGCATCCGATGCGAAGGTCGCCGTAACTGCGGAGTCGGTCGAGCGAGAACGGTCAGCGAAGTTGGTCACGGATTTCGGCTCACCGGCCGACCTGAGAAAGCGCTTGAACGCTCCTCCCCGATCCGCAGGCGCAGCCGCACCTCCCCTATCGACTCTGGTGGTGTCCAGCGGAGCACCTACCATAGCCACCTCGCCCGTTAGCTCCGGATAAGAATCTTTGCCTGAATTTGCGCCTGGTCCCAGGTCTTCATCCATGTGTTCCCCCACCCCTTGATAACGCCCGGTCCCATCAGCGGGTTCCCGCGTCCAGCGGATACAGTCACCGGTGCGCCAACTACGGGGACAGGAGAGGGTCATTACCGCCAACCGGCAGACAAGCTGGGCGTTCGCCGACGCTTTTGTCGCCGAGGACGAGGCACTGCGCTGGGCCCGCGACAGGGCCCGGGACATGGGGCTCCGCTCGGTGTCACCGGGCACGGGCGCAGCGCTTCGTCTGCTTGCCGCCACGGCGGACGCGAAGGCGGTCGCGGAGATCGGTACGGGTACCGGGGTCTCCGGGATCTATCTCCTGAACGGGATGCGGCCCGACGGTGTTCTGACCACGGTCGACACGGAGCCCGAGCGGCAGCAGTTCGCCCGTGAGGCGTTCCGCGCGGCCGGCTTCACGAACAACCGCGCGCGCTTCATCCCCGGCCGGGCCCTCGACGTACTTCCCCGGCTCGCCGACGGCGGGTACGACCTCGTCTTCTGCGACGGTGACCGGCTGGAGTGCCTGGACTATCTCGCTGAATCGTTGCGCCTGCTGCGGCCGGGTGGGCTCGTGTGCTTCGAGGGCGTCTTCGCCGACGGCCGTACGGTCGACTCGGCGTCCCAGCCCCACGAGGTGCTGCGGCTGCGCGAGCTGCTGCGCACGGTCCGGGAGATGCACGACGAGCTGCTGCCGTCACTGCTGCCGGTGGGCGACGGGCTGCTCTGCGCGGTACGCCGCTAGGGGCACGCCGCCAGGGGAAAGGCTCACCCACCGGGTCCGGCGGGTGGCCTCGCCGACGACGCGCTCCGTGGCGAACGGAGAACGGAGAACGGAGAACGGCATAAAGCTGCCCCGACACGGAGGTGTCCGCGGCGGGGCAGCACGAGAGTGCGCGTTCTGTCCGCGTCAGCCGACGACCTTCTTCAGGGCGTCACCCAGCGCATCCGCCTCGTCGGGGGTCAGCTCGACGACCAGCCGACCGCCGCCTTCGAGCGGAACGCGCATGACGATGCCCCGCCCCTCCTTGGTCACCTCGAGCGGGCCGTCGCCCGTCCGCGGCTTCATGGCCGCCATGCTCGTTCCCCTTCCTGAAACCAGCTCATCGCAGCCGGCGGCCCCATGACAGGCGCTGTGTCACCGGCATCGAACACATTGCTTCCAGGCCATTATCCCGCATGGCGGGACCCGATGACCAACATCGGACGGCATCGCTTGCGCAACGCGCTCTCTCAAAACGACTCAATTCGGCGATCCGCCTGCGATACTTCGCGGCTGTTCACGGCTCCGCGGCCGTGGAATGTTTGACGCAGGTCACATGCCGACCTGCGGTGATCTCCGCCATGCTGGGCCCCGACAGGACAGCGGGACAGGCAGTCACCATCGCAGAGGAGATCCGATCATGGCCGACACGGTGCTGTACGAGGTGAGCGACGGGCTCGCGACCGTCACGATCAACCGGCCCGAAGCCATGAACGCGCTGAACATCGCGGCCAAGGTCGCCCTGCGCGACGCGCTTCTCACCGCCGCCGGCGACTTGGCCGTACGGGCCGTGCTCCTCACCGCCACCGGGCGCGCCTTCTGCGTGGGGCAGGACTTGAAGGAGCATGTCTCGCTGCTGGCGGCCGACGCGGCCGACGGCAGCGGCGGGACCATGACCACCGTGCGGGAGCACTACAACCCCATCGTGCGGGCGCTGACCGAGATGCCGAAGCCGGTCGTCGCCGGGGTCAACGGGGTCGCGGCGGGGGCGGGCCTGGGCTTCGCGCTCGCCTGCGACTACCGCGTCGTCGCCGACACGGCCTCCTTCAACACCTCGTTCGCGGGCGTGGCACTGACGGCCGACTCCGGCGTGTCGTGGACGCTGCCCCGGCTGATCGGGCAGAGCAGGGCGGCCGATCTGCTGATGTTCCCGCGGTCGATCACGGCGCGGCGGGCGGAGGAGCTGGGGATCGTCAACAAGCTGGTCCCCGCGGCCGATCTCGCGACCGAGGCGGTGACGGTCGCCCGGACCCTCGCGCAGGGCCCCACGCTGGCGTACGCGGCGCTGAAGGAGTCCCTGGCGTACGGGGCGGGCCACTCGCTGGCCGAGTCGCTGGAGAAGGAGGGCGAACTCCAGAACCGGGCGGGCGCGTCGCAGGACCACGGCATCGCGGTCCAGGCTTTCCTCGCCAAGGAGCAGCCCCGCTACGTGGGCCGCTGACGGCCTCGCCGGGCCTCAGGACCCGGCGAGCTGTCCGCGGACCACGCACCCCGCCAGATGGTCGTCCACCAGGCCGCACGCCTGCATCAGGGCGTACGCCGTCGTGGGGCCGACGAATCGGATGCCGCGCTTCTTGAGCGCCTTGGCCAGCGCGGTCGATTCGTCGGTCACCGCCGGGACGTCCCCGATCGTCTTCGGCACCGGGCGCGTCGCCGGGTCGGGGGCGTACGACCAGATGACGGTGTCCAGCTCGCCGGCGGGCCAGTCGGCCAGCTCGCGCGCGTTGGCGAGCGTGGCGTCGATCTTGGCGCGGTTGCGGATGATGCCCTCGTCGGTCAGCAGCCGGGCGGCGTCCGCGTCGGTGAAGGCGGCGACCGCAGGGATGCGGAATCCCGCGAAGGCCCGGCGGAAGCCCTCGCGGCGGCGCAGGATCGTGATCCAGGAGAGGCCGGACTGGAACGCCTCCAGACACAGCCGCTCGAACAGCGCGTCGTCGCCGTGGACGGGGCGGCCCCACTCCTCGTCGTGGTACGTCACGTAGTCCTCGGTCGACAGGCCCCAGGGACAGCGCGGCTCGCCGTCCGGTCCCGCCACCACTCCCCCGTCGGTCACCGCGGATCCTCCTCGCCCGGGTTCTTGAAGAGGTCGGGCCGGCCGACCGCCGTCGCCTGGGCGCCGGCCAGGGCGGACTCCAGCTCGGCGATCCGCGAGTCGCGCTCGGCCAGCTCGGCGCCGAGCCTGGCCAGCACCTCGTCCACGTCCGCCATCCGGTAGCCGCGGGGGGCGACCGGCAGCCGCAGGGCCTCTATGTCGGCCCGGCCCACCGGGCGTGTCGTGGGCAGCGGGTCCACGAGGTGTTCGGGCGCGGACTCGGGCAGCACCTCGCGGTCGCCACCGCCGACCACCGCGAGGGTGACGGCCGTGACCACCACGACCATCGCGATGAGCAAGAACAAGAACACGTGCTTCTCCCCGGGGCAGGAAAACGTCCGGTGCCGATCGTGCCATGCGGGAGTGACAGTTAGGGTCTGTCGCGAGGCAACGGGCGGCTGGAACGGGCGGTGACCAGGGGATGAGCAGCGGCACTCTGCGGCTGGGACGGCGGGAGTTCGACGCGTACGAGCCGGTGATCATGGCCATCGTCAACCGGACGCCGGACTCGTTCTACGACCGGGGCGCGACCTTCCGCGACCGGCCCGCGCTCGACCGGGTGGAGCGGGCGGTGTCCGAGGGCGCCGCCATCATCGACATCGGCGGGGTGAAGGCGGGGCCCGGCGACGAGGTGACGGCCCAGGAGGAGGCGCGCCGCACGGTCGGTTTCGTCGCCGAGGTCCGCAGGCGGTACCCGGACGTGGTGATCAGCGTCGACACCTGGCGGCACGAGGTCGGTGAGGCCGTCTGCGCGGCGGGCGCCGATGTGCTCAACGACGCCTGGGGCGGGGTGGATCCGGCGCTGGCGGAGGTCGCGGCCCGGTACGGCGCGGGGCTGGTCTGCACGCACGCGGGCGGGGCCGAGCCCCGGACCCGGCCGCACCGGATCGCGTACGACGACGTGGTCGCGGACATTCTCCGAGTGACGCTCGGGCTGGCCGAGCGGGCGGTGGAGCTGGGCGTCCGGCGGGACGCGATCATGATCGATCCGGGGCACGACTTCGGGAAGAACACCCGGCACTCGCTGGAGGCGACCCGCAGGCTGGGCGAGATGGCCGAGACCGGCTGGCCGGTGCTGGTGTCGCTGTCCAACAAGGACTTCGTGGGCGAGACCCTCGACAAGCCGGTGAAGGAGCGGCTGATCGGCACGCTCGCGACGACCGCCGTCTCGGCCTGGCTCGGCGCGCGGATCTACCGGGTGCACGAGGTGGCCGAGACGAAGCAGGTGCTGGACATGGTGGCGTCCCTCGCGGGCCACCGGCCCCCGGCGGTGGCCCGCCGGGGACTCGCCTGACCCGACGACCGTACGGATACCGCTACTTGCCGGTCTCCTTGGTCACCAGCGCCACCGCTTCCTCGACGTCGTCGGTGACATGGAACAGCAGCAGGTCCTTCTCGGACGCCTTGCCCTGCGCCACGACCGTGCCGCGCAGCCAGTCGATGAGCCCGTTCCAGTACGCCGTGCCGAACAGGACGATCGGGAAGCGCGTCACCTTGCGCGTCTGCACGAGTGTGAGCGCTTCGAACAGTTCGTCCAGCGTGCCGAGACCGCCGGGCAGCACGACGAAACCCTGGGCGTATTTGACAAACATCGTCTTTCGGACAAAGAAGTAACGGAAGTTCACGCCGATGTCGACATGGGGGTTGAGCCCCTGCTCGAAGGGCAGCTCGATGCCGAGTCCTACGGAGATGCCCTTCGCCTCCCGCGCGCCCCTGTTCGCCGCCTCCATCGCGCCGGGGCCGCCGCCGGTGATCACCGCGAAACCGGCCTCGACCAGTGCCCGGCCGATCCGGATGCCCGACTCGTAGTCCGGCGAGTCGACCGGCGTACGGGCCGAGCCGAAGACGCTGATGGCGCTGGGCAGTTCGGCGAGCGCGCCGAAGCCCTCCACGAACTCGGACTGGATGCGCATGACCCGCCAGGGGTCGGTGTGCACCCACTCGGAGTCGCCCGCGGTGTCCAGCAGCCGCTGGTCGGTGGTGCCGGGCTGCACCTGGTCCCGGCGACGCAGCACCGGCCCGAGACGCTGCGTGTCCGGCTTCCGTGCTTCCTCAGGACTGCCCATGGACTGCTCCCTCCGCTGCTGTGCCAGTTCTCGGCCAGCGTAGATCCATGGAGGTGACAAACGGCGAAATTCCGGCGGTCGGTCCGACGCCCCCGCCGTACCGACCGTGTGCGGGGCGCGCGGGGAGCGCACGCCGGTGGCGCAGCGACCGCGTATCGGCCTCGTGCCCGACCGCCCCGCCCACGCCTGGTTACGAGGTCAGCCACTCCCGCAGCCGGTTCTCGCAGTGCGTGATCCGCTCGACGGCCACGTGCTCGTCGCGCTTGTGGGCGAGCAGCGCGTCCCCCGGGCCGTAGTTGACCGCGGGCACCCCGAGGGCGCCGAAACGCGAGACGTCCGTCCAGCCGAACTTGGGCTGCGCGGTGCCGCCCACGGCCGCCATGAAAGCGGCGGCGGCGGGGTGCGAGAGGCCGGGCAGGGCCGCGCCCGAGTGATCGTCCACGACGAACTCCCGGATCCCGCAGTCGGCGAACACGGCGCGCACGTGGGCCAGCGCCTCCTCCTCGCCGCGGTCGGGCGCGTAGCGGTAGTTGACCACCACGGTGCACACGTCGGGGATGACGTTGTTCGCCACGCCCCCCTCGATCGCCACGGCGTTCAGGCCCTCCCGGTACTCCAGCCCGTCGATCACCGGGCGGCGCGGCTCGTACGCGGCGAGGCGGGCCAGGATCGGCGCGGCGGCGTGGATGGCGTTGGACCCCATCCAGCTCCGCGCCGAGTGCGCGCGCTCGCCCTCCGTACGGAGGTGGATCCGCAGCGTCCCCTGGCAGCCGCCCTCGACCTGCGCGTCGGAGGGCTCGAGCAGGACGGCGAAATCGGCCTTCAGCAGGTCGGGGCGGGCGGCGGCCACGTGTCCCAGACCGTTGAGGTCGGCGGCGACCTCCTCGTTGTCGTAGAAGACGAAGGTGAGGTCGCGGTTGGGCGCGGGGACGGTCGCGGCGATGCGCAGTTGGACGGCGACACCCGACTTCATGTCGGTGGTGCCGCAGCCCCACAGGATGCCGTTCCCGTCGAGCCTGGAGGGCACGTTGTCCGCGATGGGGACGGTGTCGATGTGGCCGGCCAGGATGATCCGCTCGGCCCGTCCGAGGTCGGTGCGCGCCACGACGTTGTTGCCGTACCGCTCGACGGTGAGATGCGGCAGGGCGCGCAGCGCCTCCTCGACGGCGTCGGCGAGGGGCTTCTCGTCGCCGCTGACGGACGGGATGTCGACGAGCCGGGCGGTCAGCTCCGGGGCGTCCAGCGTGAGGTCCAGCACGGTTCCAGGCTTCGTTTCGGGCATGGCCAGACCCTACGACGTGGCCCGTGTCCCGCGGGTACGGCAGGGGCCTGGCGGACGGGCCCTGCGCGGCCTTCGGGGCCGGTACGGTGGGCGCGTGTCCGAGACCGTCTCCCCTTCCCGTCGCGGCCGACTCCTGCGTTTCACGGCCGCGCTCACCGTGCTCCTCGCGGTGGCCGGCTATGTCGCGGTGCGGTACGTGTCCGGCGACAGCGGCCCGCCGCGCTGCACGGCGCGGGCCGCCGACGCGTCGGGCGGCGACGTGCCCTCGTACGAGATGAGCCCGGAGCAGGCCGCGAACGCCGCCACGATCTCCGCAGTCGGCACCACACGCGGGATGCCCGAGCGCGCGGTCACGATCGCTCTGGCGACCGCTCTCCAGGAGTCGGCGCTGCGCAACATCGACCACGGTGACCGGGACTCGGTCGGCCTCTTCCAGCAGCGCCCGTCGAAGGGCTGGGGCACGGTGGAGCAGATCCTCGATCCGGTGTACTCGGCGGGGAAGTTCTACGCGGGGCTCGCCGAGGTCCCCGGCTACTCGCGGCTGCCTCTTACGGAGGCGGCGCAGCGTGTCCAGCGCAGCGGTTTCCCGCAGGCGTACGCGAAGCACGAGCCGGACGCGACGCTGCTGTCCGCCGCGCTCACCGGGCGGGCCGCCGCGACGCTCACCTGCACGGGCGCGAGCGACGGCGAACCGGGCGATCCGGCGAAGGTACGGACGGCCCTGGCGCGCGCCTTCGGGCCCGAGGTGCTGCCGGGCACCGCCGGCGCCGACCCGGCCGCGGAAGGCGGCGAGGCGGGCGGCCAGACGGGTGGACAGGCCGACGGGGGCGGACAGGCCGACGCGAAGGGCCCTGCCGAGGTCGCGGTGCCGGTCGGCGCGTCGGACTCGGCGCGCGGCTGGGAACTCGCCCACTGGGCGGTGGCGCACTCAGCCGATCTGCGGATCGCGGAGGTCTCGGTCGGAAACCGGGTGTGGAGCGCGGCGAAGTCCGAAGAGGGCTGGCGGAAGACCGAGGGCCAATCGGGTCCGGAGAAATCCGCCGCGAACGACGTTCGAATGCGTATCGCGCAGTAGTACGGCGGACTTCGCCCGGACGGGGTACCCGCGGCATATCCGGTCGGCATGGGGTGATCTCACCGTGCGGCGTCCTTTCCTGGCACCAAATCCCTTGCCACAAAAGCGAAGTGACGGTTCGCCAGGTTTCCGTACCGAGGATCCTTTGACCGTTTTTATCCGTGGCCGATAATGCGACGCATTACCAATTCTTTACTCTTGCACACCGCAACCTCCAGTGCCCTTCGAGGGGTTGTCACTGCGTCCGCTCACCGGAGCACGACAATTCCCTCTTCCGTCGAAGGAGCACCATGTCCCTCCCCCTGACCCGTCGGATCGCCCGCGCCGCGCTGCTTGTCGCGGCGGGCGCAGCCCCCGTGGTCGGTGCGGCCGGCTCCGCCAACGCAGCGGCGCTCCCGCAGGCCGCCGACCTCGGTGCCGTTTCCCAGCTCGACGGCGCCGCCCTCGGCAGCACGCTCGACAGCGGCGCCCAGAAGGCGACCGGCCTGGCCGGCGAGGCCGGCAGCGAGGCGATCGCCTCGTCCGTCCCGGCGGCCGGCAAGACCCTCGGCGCTGTCGCCAAGAAGGCGACCCCCGTCGCCCAGCGGGCGGCCGGTCAGGTCGCCGGCAGTGCCGGTCAGACCCTCGGCGACGCGGCGACGTCCGTCACCGAGAACGGCCTGCCCACCCAGTCGCTCGGCGGCCTGCCCACCGGCCAGCTCCCGGTCGGCAACCTGCCCCTCTGATCCGAGCCGGTCCTGTCGGTACGCACAGGCGAAGGGGCCCGGGGAGTACGTACTCCCCGGGCCCCTTCGCGTCGTCGGCCGTCCCGCGCCGGCCGACGGCTCAGGTCTCAGCCGAGCCGCTTGACCGCGGCCTCCACGCGCTCGTCGGTGGCCGTGAGCGCCACCCGTACGAAGCTGTCGCCCGCGGGGCCGTAGAAGTCCCCCGGCGCCACCAGGATCCCCAGCGCCGCCAGGTGCTCCACCGTCCGCCAGCACGGCTCGTCGCGCGTCGCCCACAGATACAGGCTCGCCTCGCTGTGCTCGATCCGGAAGCCGTGGCCCTGAAGGGCCGCGCGCAGGGCGGTGCGGCGGGCCGCGTAGCGCGCGCGCTGCTCCGTGACGTGCGTGTCGTCGCCCAGCGCCGCGACGGTCGCCGCCTGCACCGGCGCCGGCGTCATCATGCCGCCGTGCTTGCGGATCTGGAGCAGCTCGCCCAGGACGGCCGCGTCGCCCGCGAGGAAGGCCGCGCGGTAACCGGCCAGGTTGGAGCGCTTGGAGAGCGAGTGGACGGCCACGACGCCCTCGTAGGAGCCACCGCAGACGTCCGGGTGGAGTACGGAGACGGGCTCGGCCTCCCAGCCGAGTTCCAGGTAGCACTCGTCACTGAAGACCAGCACACCGTGCGCACGGGCCCACGCGACGATCCGGGTCAGCTCGGCCTTGTCCAGGACCCGGCCGGTCGGGTTCGACGGCGAGTTGAGCCACAGCAGCCGCAGGCCCGCCGGGTCGAGTTCGGTGGGGTCTTCGTAGGAGACGGGCTCCGCGCCGCACAGCCGGGCGCCCACCTCGTACGTCGGGTAGGCGAGCCGCGGATACGCGACCCGGTCACCGGCGCCGAGGCCGAGCTGGGTCGGCAGCCAGGCCACCAACTCCTTGGAGCCGACCACCGGAAGGACGTTGGTGTGCGCGACGCCGCGCGCGCCGAGCCTTCGTTCGACCCAGCCCGTCAGCGCGTCGCGCAACTCGGCCGTTCCCCACACCGTGGGATAGCCGGGGGAGTTCGCGGCGGCGACAAGGGCCCGCTGGATCAGCTCGGGGACCGGATCGACCGGGGTCCCGACGGACAGGTCCACGATGCCGTCCGGATGGGCCGCCGCTGTCGCCTTGTAGGGCTCCAGCTTGTCCCAGGGGAAGACCGGGAGGCGCGAAGAGACTGCGGACACGGTGCTCACTTTCTCGACACTGCTCACTTTTCGAGGACGAGGGGAAACACCTCGGTCCCGTACGGCGGTGTGCCGTACGGGACCGGGGCCCAGGCCCTGTCCGACCTGGCCCGTCAGTCGTTCTGAGGCTGCGGCGGCAGCGCGGCGATGAAGGGGTGATCGCGCTCGATGAGACCGAGCTTGGAGGCGCCACCGGGGGAACCGAGTTCGTCGAAGAACTCCACGTTCGCCTTGTAGTAGTCCTTCCACTCCTCCGGGGTGTCGTCCTCGTAGAAGATCGCCTCGACCGGGCAGACCGGCTCACAGGCGCCACAGTCGACGCATTCGTCCGGATGGATGTACAAGGACCGGGAGCCCTCGTAGATACAGTCGACCGGGCACTCTTCGATGCACGCCTTGTCCTTGAGATCCACACAAGGCTGCGCGATGACGTAGGTCACGCTGTCGTTCCTCCTCGATAGGGCGCGGCGGGCCATCTGCGGCTCCGTCCACGGGCGCGCGGGAGCGCGGCGTCGTCGATGCCCGCACCTAGTATCTCCGTTCCTGGGCACGATCCGCACAGGAGGGGCGCACAGAGCTGTGGAATTCACAACCGGCGGACGGCTGGAGGTCCGTATCACCCGCGCTGACGTGGGCAAACGCGTGTCGGTCCGCCGTCTGACCGGCGCCGGCGACGGCGCGGAGAAGTTCACCGACACGGTCGGTGTTCTCACATCCTGGGACAACGGCGTGGTCCTGATCACACGCCGCACCGGTGAGACCGTCCGGATCCCGGAGTCCTCGCTCGTCGCGGGCAAGGCCGTGCCGGCCGCGCCCGCCAGGCGACGGGGGCCGGCCGCCTCGTTCCGGGAGCTGGCCCGGGTGACGGCGCGGGCGTGGCAGCCCGTGGAGCGGGAGGCACTGGGCGAGTGGGAGCTGCGGGCGTCCGGCGGATTCACCCGGCGCGCCAACTCGGCGCTGCCGCTGGGTGATCCGGGAATGCCCCTGGACGGGGCGCTGGCGCGCGTACGGCGCTGGTACGACCTTCGGGGGCTGCCGGCGTACATCCAGACGGCCACGGGCGCCGAGGGGACGCAGGAACAGCTCTGCGCCGAACTGGAGGCGCGGGGCTGGCGGCGGGAGGTGACGGCCGAGGTGCGCGTCGGCGCGCTCGCGCCGCTGGCGGACGGGCCGCCGGGGAACGGCCCGGCGTCCGCCGCCCCGGTGCGACTGGACCGCGCCTGCGACGAGGCGTGGCTGCGCCGCTACCAGCGCTCCGGGGAGCCCGGTCCGCATGTGCTGCGCGTACTGAGCGCCGGGCCCTGTGTCTGGTTCGCCTCGGTGGCCGGCGACGACGGCGTACCGGCGGCGATCGGCCGGTGCGTCGTGGACGGGCGCTGGGCGGGCTTCATGGCCG
This sequence comes from Streptomyces sp. NBC_01506, assembly GCF_045040295.1. Taxonomy (NCBI): domain Bacteria; kingdom Bacillati; phylum Actinomycetota; class Actinomycetes; order Kitasatosporales; family Streptomycetaceae; genus Streptomyces; species Streptomyces sp. NBC_01506. Next base: position 3,053,954 of record NZ_CP109422.1, read on the forward strand.
TCGAGGTCGCTCCCGCGCGGCGGCGGCAGGGGCTGGCGGGCTCGGTGATGCGCGCGCTCGCCCGCCGCGCGCTGGACGAGGGCGCGTCCGCCGCGTGGCTCCAGGTCGAGTCGGACAACGACGCGGCCCGCGCGCTGTACGACGGCATGGGCTTCGCCACGCATCACCGGTACCACCACTTCCGAGCCGCGTGAGGAGCCACGGACGGACATGGAACCTCGACCGTCATCGCCGGACCGGCGCAGCCTGTTCGCCGCCGAGGCCCGCGCGGAGCGGCCCGACGTCGCGCTGCTCTGCCTCCTCATCGGTACGGAGGCGGACTCCGCGCTGGACGACGCCGGGCTCGACGCGGCGCAGATCGAACTCGACCGGCTGGCCGGGATGCTGCCCTTCGGGCTCACCGGCCCGCGTGCCTGGGCCACGGCGCTGGCGGACCTGCTGGGCACACGCCTCGGGTTCCGGGGCTCCCCGGGCGAGTACCAGCGGCTGGAGGCCTCCCTGCTGCACGAGGTCCTGCGGCGCAGGCGCGGGCTGCCGATCCTGCTCTCCGTGCTGTGGACCGAGGTCGCGCGCCGCGCGGGAGCGCCCGTGTACGGGGTGGCCCTGCCCGGCCACTTCGTCGTCGGCCTCGGCGTGCCCGGGGAACCCGACCAGCAGGTCCTGGTCGACCCGTACGCGGGCGGCCGGATCCTGACGCGGCAGGACACCGAGACGCTGGTCACGGGGGCGACAGGCGCCCCGCTGGAGCCGTCGATGCTGACCGCGGCCGAACCGCTGCACGTCGTCGTACGCGTCCTGAACAACATCCGCGCGTGGGCGTCGACGCGCCCGGAACGCGGCGATGTCGCCCTGTGGGCGGTCGAACTGAGCCTCCTGCTCCCGTCCCACCCGGCCCGGCTGCGCTACGAACGCGCCCAACTGCTGGTCCGGCGCGGGGATTTCCTGGCGGGGGCCGCGGAGATGGAGGAGTACGCGGAAGTGGTGGCGGCGGTGGAGCCGTCGACGGCGGACATGATCCGCCACAAGGCGCGGGCGGCCCGCGCGATGCTGAACTGACGGGCGGGCCGGGCGCGTTACAGGGTGCGTCACCGGGTCCACCCGGTGGTCGGTTCGCCCTGCGGCGTCGCAGGACAGACGCGGGCCGGGTCCGGCCCACGGCGCCGTCCGCTCGCAAGGCGGGGCGGGCGGCGCCTGATGGCCTGTCGGTGGGTGCGATCTCAAGGCGCAGGACCGGCGTTACGGACGGACCGGCCGCACGGATGGCCCCGACACCACGGCGAGCCCGCGCGTGCGGGCATCGCGCGCCGGACAGGCGGCCCTCACAGCCCGTCCGGCGCTTGAGAGACGTCTAACCCTGCGGGTCGAGGTCGATCTCCGCGGTGCGTTCCTCCGGGGTCTTGCCCAGCAGCGGCTTCTGCATCGCCTGCGCCACGTCCGCCGCCGACAGCGGATGCTCCTTGCCGTCGGCCTTGGTGATCGTCAGGCCCTCGAAGACGCCGTCCAGCAGCTCCTCGATCGCCTTCCTGTCGTAGACCTCGACCAGCTTCCCGTCGATCGCCTTCATGGAGAGGATCTGCGGCAGTGACCGGTCGGGGCCGAACTGAATCTGCCTGCCGCCCGCCTTTATCGTGATCAGACCCGACATCGCCGGCTCCGCGAAGTCCTTCATCGCGCGGTCGAGTTCGGTCTGATCGATCGTCGGTTCCCGGCTGCTGACAGGCAGTTCGACGCTGTTGGGCTTGCCCGTCTCGACCTGGGCGCGGTAGGCGTCGCGTACCGAGATCATCGAGCGCTCGACATCGAGTGACTGGCCCGGCTTGCCCGGTACGGCGACGGCCTTGCCCGGTTCGAACTTGATCGTGCCGTCGGCCGCCGAGCCCGAGTCGCCCGCGAGGTCGGTGAGCGCGACGCGCAGCTTCTCCTCGTCGACCGGGATGACCGGCTCGGTGACGCGTTCGCCGCCGAAGAGTGAGCCGATCACGGAGACCGGGTTGTAGTCGCTGCCCGCCGCGCTGCGGACGGTCGCCTGGCTGTCGAGGCTGAGCCCCGCCTTGTCGGGCCCCAGCTCCTCCTTCTTGCCGCCGACCGAGAGCTGGAGCGGTGCGGTCGAGCGCTTGCCGAGCGCCGAGTCCAGCTTGTCCACCGCGTCGTCGCGGGTGCCGCCGCCGATGTCCACCCCGAGGACGGTGGTGCCCTTGGGTACGTCGGAGTGGTTCAGGAGCAGTCCGGCGCCGTAGGCGATCGCGACCAGCGTGACGATGCCCACGCCGGCGCCCATCAGCTTGGAGCGGCCCTTCTTCTTAGGAGGCGGGCTCGTCGTCCGCGCGGGTGCCGGGGCCGAGCCGGGGCCCGCGGGCGTGCCGGACGCCGGTCCCGGCGGGCCGGGGAAGTCCGGCGGCGAGAAGGCGGGGTTGCCCGCGTTGCGCGACGAGGGCCCCGCCGTCCGGGGGCCGCCGGCCGACGGGCCGGGAGGCGCGGGCAGTTGGCCGTCCTGGAGCTGTCCGCCGGACAGGTCGGCGCGTGGCACCGGGCCCGTCTGGGAACCGGCGGACGGGAACGCCGCGCGGCTCTCCGACGGCACCACCGGGATACCGCTGGTGAGCGTGTCGCCCGAGACATGGGTGCCGGGCCCGCTCGCGGGCTCGGGGACGTGCTGCTGCGGGGTCAGTATGGCGGTGTCGTCGGACATGCGCGGCCGGCCGCCGCGGTCGTCCCGGTCGTCACGACCGGCCGGTCCGGCGGCGGCCCCGACCCCGGCCCCGGCCCCGGAAACTCCCGCGGCTCCCGCAGGTCCGGTCGGCCCCGCCGAAGCGCCCAGGTCGGCGCCCGGCGGCAGGTCGAGGAAGGCGAGCGACGACGTGCCGCTCGCGGGGCCCGCGGTCGGTCCGTCGGGCGCGCCGGTACCGAACGCGGGCGTGCCGCCGCTGCCGGGCGGCATGAAGGCGTTGCCTCCCGAGGCCGGCGGGCGCGCCGCGCCCGCACCGCCCCGGGTGTCCGGTCCGCTGTCGGAGCCGTACGGCAGGTCGGCGCGTCCGACGCCGCCGGGACCGGGCACGCCGTCCGCCCCGGGACCAGGTCCGGGCACGGTCGGGCCGGGGGCCGTCACGGCGGCGCCCGCGCCCATCGCCCCGCCGAGCGTGCCCCCACCGGGGGGCTTGCGCGGCGCGAACCAGTCGCTCGTGGCGGGCTTGTCGGCCGCCGAGGCGTCCTCGTCGGGGACACCGGCGTCGGGTGCGGCGCCGGAACGCGGCGCGCCTCCCGTGTCGTCGGCGCCCCGGCCGGACTGCGCGGGCGGACCGGCCGGTCCGCCCGGTGCGGACGGACCGCTGTCGGTGTCGCTCATGGGCGTACGCATGACGACGGGCGGAATCGGCCGCGAACCCGGGATGTTGATCCGGATGCGCGTGGTCAGCGTGGTCTCGGTCTTGGGCTCGTCCGGCTGGGCCGGGGCCAGGGCTGTCTCCTCCGGAGCGTCCTGCTCAGGGTGCGGCGACGGATACTGGCGGGATCCGTACGGCGGTGTCCCCGAGGGGTACGCGGCTCCGCCGCGCCCCTGGGGCCCGGAGGACGAACTGTCAGTTTCACGACTCAAAGCAAGTTCTCCCGGGTTGGCTCCGCCGCCCGTTCTTACTGGTACTCAACTGTGTGGGTCCCCCAAGCCGGAGGCCAGGGGACGGCCCGGAGCGCGCACCACCATACTGTCCTGCGCCGGACCACACCCGACGACCGGGGGAAGCGTTTATTCCACCGACCGTACGGAGGGGGTCAATTCGGGCCGAGGGGTACTGGACGGGCGCGTCACTTTCCAAGTCGGCCGGACTCGGCGGCCGGTTGCGGTGACCGCGACATGGTGGCACACATCACAGCCACCAGCGCACCGCCGAGCAGATAGAGGACCGGTCCCACACCCGCGGCGAAAACCCCGTCGCCCTCCGGACGGCCGAGACTCAGGATAATCACGGCGATCAGCCAGCCCGCGGCGGGAGCCCCGACGCCGAGAGGGGTTCCGGTCACGGTCCTGCCTCCGTAGAAGAGGCCCGCCGCGGCGAGCAGCGCGAGGAGCAGACCGCCGGGGAACCAGCCGGCCTGGACGAGCGCGCCCGCCGTGCCGACCACCGCCCCGAGGACCAGGAGACCGAGATACGCGGCGACGCGGCCGGGTCTCAGCGGCGTCGCGAGCCAGCCGCCGGGCTCGCCCCGCCCCGCCGCGCCCGCACCCGTGGCACCGCCCGTCACACCACCCGCACGAGTTTCGGCACCCGCACGGGTCGCACCCGCACGCGCACCACCGCTCGCCCCGCCCGTCGCCTTCGCCTCGCCCGTCGCCTTCGCCTCGCCCGTCGCCTTCGACCCACTCGCCGCCTTCGACCCGCCCGTCGCCTTCGGGCGGCCCGCGCGGCCCGCGCCCTCGCGCCGGCTCACACGCCCACCCCGGCGAAGAGATCCGTCTCACGTACGCCCGCGTCCGCGCCGGAGGCGCCCCGCACCAACTGGTAGTACTCCGTACTGAAAAGCGGCTGTCCGAGACCGTTGGAGAGCGCGAAGAACGCTCCGTCCACAACGATCTGGGTCTCATGGGCGCGCATCGCCGCGGCCTTTCGCGCCGCGTACGCCGTCCCGTCGATCTCCGCCGTGATCTCGCCGTCGTCCACCACACCGGGGACGTCCTCGATCGCCGCCACGCCCCCGAAGTCCGCCCCGGAAGCGCGCAGTCGGGCGAAGCCCTCCTCGGCGGCCGAGCGCGGCACCCGGTTCCAGTAGATCTTCGCGACGGTGTGCGGAGCCCCGAGTCCGGGCCGGAAGGCGGCTTCCGAGGCCAGCTCGGCGGCGCGTGTGGCGACGCGGTGGGCCTGGATGTGGTCGGGGTGGCCGTAGCCGCCGTGGGGGTCGTAGGTGACCAGCACCTGCGGCCGTACGGTACGGATCACCTCTACGAGATACGCGGCGGCACCGTCCACGTCCGCGCCCCAGAAGGCGTCCTCACGGTCGTTCTGCGGGAAGCCCATCATCCCGGAGTCCCGGAACCGCCCCCGGCCGCCCAGCAGCCGGTGGTCGCTCACGCCGAGCTCCCGCATCGCCTCGGCGAGTTCACCCTCGCGGTGGGCTCCGAGGGCCTGTCCGGGCACGCTGAAGACGCCCGTCGACTCACCGCCGGGCGCCAGATGGGCGAGCGAGGGCGGGATGACCTCGCCCTCCTCCCCCAATGTGCAGGTCACCAGGGTGACCCGGGCGCCCTCGGCCGCGTACCTGGCCATCGTGGCGCCGTTGTTGATCGACTCGTCGTCGGGGTGCGCGTGGACCAGGAGCAGACGACGCTCGGGAAGATCGGTCATACGCACAGCGTACGAGCCCGGGTCCGGCGGGCCGACCCTAGAACTGGATGTCGCCGATCATCCCCGCCACGTTGGAGGTCAGTTCGGTGATCGTCGGGGCCACCGAGGAGCTGGCCAGATAGAAACCGAGTAACACGCAGACCAACGCGTGTCCACCTTTCAGCCCGGATTTCCGGACCAACAGGAAGACAACGATCGCCAGCAGCACCACCGCCGAAATCGAGAGTGCCACGGCGGTTCACCTCCACAGATGTTCGGCGGATATTCGATCGGGACGGGCAACACGCATGTGCCTGCGGGTACATACCCACTTGGCGCTATGGATCATAACTATCCGGCCGAACGCATCGATCGGTGCACGGCAGCACACGGGGGCGCACGAACGCCTGGGACGGACGCTAGGTTCGGTCGTATGACCACGAGGCAACAACTCTCCTTTCCTCGCCAGTACGCAAGGACCCAGCGGTTCACGCTCGGTGCTCCGCGCGCCTTCACGGTGTCCCCCGACGGTTCGCGGGTGGCCTTCCTGCGGTCCGCCTCGGGAACGGACCGTACGAACCGGCTGTGGGTGCTCGATCTCGACGACGGATCGGATACGGCGCGCGAGCGGATCGCCGCCGACCCGCAGGCCCTGCTGGCGGGCACCCCTGAGGAGCTTTCGGCCGAGGAGCGCGCCCGCCGGGAGCGGAGCCGCGAGGGATCGGCCGGCATCGTCGGCTACGCGGTGGACGGCGCCGCCGAGTTGGCGGCCTTCGCCCTGTCCGGGCGGCTGTTCACCGCCGAGCTGCGCGCCGGGACGACACGCGAACTGCCCGTACCGGGACCGGTGATCGACCCCCGGCCGTCGCCGGACGGGCGGCACATCGCCTATGTGGCCGGGGGCACGCTGCGGGTGACGGACGCCGAAGGGGGCGGCGACCGTGCGCTGGCGGCCCCGGAGGATGAGCAGATCACCTACGGTCTGGCCGAATTCATCGCCGCCGAGGAGATGGCCCGCTCGCGCGGTTTCTGGTGGTCGCCCGAGTCGGACCGGCTGTTGGTGGCGCGGGTCGACGGGGCGGACGTCCGGCGCTGGTGGATCGCCGACCCCGCGCACCCGGACCGCGAACCGTCGACGATCGCCTATCCCGCGGCCGGCACACCCAACGCTGACGTGCGGCTTTTCCTGATCGGCCTCGACGGTTCGCGTACGGAGGTGGTCTGGGACCGGGCCGGGTCGCCGTATCTCGCGGCCGTCCACTGGTCGTCGGCGGGCGAACCGCTGCTGCTCGTCCAGGCGCGGGACCAGCGCGAACAGCGCTGTCTGGCGGTCGACACGTCGACCGGCGAGACGCGGCTTGTGTACGAGGAGACGGACCCGGTATGGCTTGAACTGTTCTCCGGTGTACCGGCCTTGACGCCGGGTGGCGACATCGTGCGGGTCGTGGACATCCCGGACGGCGAGGAGGGCGCGCGGGTGCTGTTCGTCGGCGACCGGGCACTGACCGGGCCGGAGTTGCAACTGCGGGCGGTGCTCGACATCGGCGAGCGGGACGTACTGGTGTCGGCGGCGGCGGGCGCGGGCGCGAGGGAGCCCGAGACCGGTGAGATCCATGTCTACCGTGTCCCCTACGGGGACGACGGCGCGGGCGGGGAAGCCGCCTCGTGGGGCCCCGAGCGCGTCTCGGAGGGCGCGGGCGTGCACACCGCCGTCCGCGCGGGCGGCGTGCTGGTGACGGCGTCCGCCCGGCCGGACGTCAGCGGGACGGTGGTGCGGGTGCTGCGGGAGGGTAAACAGCTCGCCGTCGTCGCCTCGTACGCCCAGCAGCCCAGCATCGTCCCGCGCGTGCAGCTCACGGAGGGGGGCGCACATCGGATTCCGTGCGCCGTTCTGCTGCCCACGGAGTACCGGGAGCCGGATGGTCCGCTTCCAGTTTTGTTGGATCCCTATGCGGGACCTCACGGTCAGCGCGTGCTGGCCGCGCACAATCCGTACCTCACGTCCCAGTGGTTCGCCGACCAGGGATTCGCCGTCGTCGTCGCGGACGGGCGGGGCAGTCCGGGCCGCTCCCCCGACTGGGAGAAGGCGGTGAAGGACAATCTGCCGCTCACCCTGGACGACCAGATCGAAGCACTCCAGGCGCTCGCCGAGCGGTTCCCGCTGGACCTGTCGCGGGTGGCCATCCGCGGCTGGTCGTACGGCGGTTACCTCGCCGCGCTCGCCGCGCTGCGCCGCCCCGACGTCTTCCACGCGGCGATCGCGGGCGCCCCGGTCACCGACTGGCGGCTGTACGACACCCACTACACCGAGCGCTATCTGGGCGATCCGGCGCTGGCGCCCGAGGTCTACGCGGCCAACTCGCTGGTCACGGACGACGGTCTGTCGCAGCCGGCGAGCCCGGCACGGCCGCTGATGATCATCCACGGTCTGGCGGACGACAACGTCGTGATGACACACACGCTGCGGCTGTCGTCGGCGCTGCTGTCGGCGGGCCGGCCGCACGAGGTGCTGCCGCTCACCGGAGTGACGCACATGACGCCGCAGGAGCAGATCGCGGAGAATCTGCTGCTGCTCCAGGTGGACTTCCTGAAGCGTTCGCTCGGGACGGCGTAGGCGCCGGGCCCGTAAGGGAGAGCGTCCGGCCTGATCCCTCACCAATCGGGCGGCGGCGACGAGGGCGGCGGCGGCCCGAACCCGCCGCTGCCGCCCTGGCCCACGGGCTGCCCCCACGCCGGGCCGTACGGCCCGTACGGCCCGGCCCCCGGTATGTCCTCCTCGCCCGCGCGGGCGAGCGCGAACAGCGCCAGGCAGTCCGCGCCGAGGCCGAACAGCAGGCTGGCCAGGGAGAGTTGTCCGACGGTGGTCAACTCGCCGAAGCGGTCGAGCTGTTCGTACCGCACAGCGGTCGCCGGAGCCGCGCCGCCGACCCCCACCAGCAGCGCGGCGGCCACCATGCCGAGCGGCCGCGAGAACGGTGTGCCGAACAGCGCGCCAGCCACCCCGAGGACGGCGAAGGCGCAGAGCAGCGCGCGGGTACGCGGACCGTCCGGGGCCCGGCCGTCCATCCACGACGAGCCGAGCACCCACAGACCGGGCAGCCGGACGGCCGACGTGACGACACCGGTGGCGAACAGCGCAGAACGGCGACCGCCGAGCGCGGGACGGTGCCGGCCACGACGGCGTAGACGACCAGCAGGACGGGGTCGAGCAGCGAGGTCACCGGCGGGGCCGACGCCTGGACGTCGCTCCGGCCCGCCCAGAACCACCACAGACCCACGGGATGGTCCGTCACCGTGAGGTCGCGCACGATCCACGCGGCGGTGACGACGGCGAGCGCGGCGCACAGCACCGACCCGGTGATCCGGGCCCCGCGGGTGAGTATCACGTGTGCGATGGTCCCGGCTGAACGCCCCGGGGGCGACCGGCCGGGACCTCAGGATCCCGGCCGGTCCAACGGCACCCGCACGGCCGTACGTCGACCAATGTGACCCGTGAGTATATCGGTGGGACTTCGGTGAAGTTTCCTGCGTGTCAACGGACCTGACGTCTCAATCACATCTCCTTGTCCGGATCCGGACCCTGCGCCCCGCCCTCGCCGTCCGCCCCGCCCGCCTCGGTGGGCCCACCCGTGGCCGGCACCACCTGGCGTTCCTCGGCGAAATGGCACGCCGAATCGTGCTCCGCGGGCCCCCGCGTCCCCCGGAAGACCGCGGGCACGGCCAGCAGCGGCACCTCCAGCGTGCACCGCTCCTGGGCCTTCCAGCAGCGCGTACGGAAGCGGCAGCCGGACGGCGGATGCGCCGGCGAGGGCACCTCACCGGTCAGGATGATCCGGTCGCGGTCGGCGCGGGCCTCCGGATCGGGCACCGGCACCGCGGAGAGCAGCGCCTGCGTGTAGGGATGGGTGGGGTGGTCGTAGATCTGGGTGTCCGTGCCGATCTCGATGATCCGCCCGAGATACATGACGCCGACCCGGTCGGAGATGTGCCGGACGATCGACAGGTCGTGCGCGATGAAGACGTAACTGAGGTCGAACTCGTTCTGGAGCCTCTCCATCAGATTGATGACCTGCGCCTGCACGGACACGTCGAGCGCCGATACCGGCTCGTCGGCGACGATGATCTCCGGCCGCAGCGCCAGTCCGCGTGCGATGCCGATGCGCTGGCGCTGACCGCCGGAGAACTGGTGCGGATAGCGGTTGATGTACTCGGGGTTGAGCCCGACCACGTCGAGCAGGTCCTGCACCATCCGCCGCCGCTGCCCCTTCGGCGCGACCTCGGGGTGGATGTCGAAGGGCTCGCCGATGATGTCGCCGACCGTCATACGCGGGTTGAGCGAGGTGTACGGGTCCTGGAAGACCATCTGGATGTTCCGGCGGACCGCCTTGAGCGCCCGCCCCGACAACCGGGTGATGTCCTCGCCCTTGTACCGGATCTCGCCGGCGGTCGGGCGCTCCAGGTTAACCAGCATCCGCGCGACGGTCGACTTGCCGCAGCCGGACTCGCCCACGACGCCCAGCGTCTCGCCGGCCGCCAGATCGAAGGAGACGCCGTCGACCGCCTTGACCGCGCCGATCTGCCTCTTGAAGAGGATGCCCTGGGTGAGCGGGAAGTGCTTGACCAGGTCGCGTACTTGGAGAATGGGATCGGACGTGGTCTCGGACATGAACTCAGACCTCGACGTCATCAAGAGTCTCCCTCCAGAAGAAGCACGCGCTGTGCCGGTTCGCGTCGACCTCGAACAGCGGCGGCACATCCGTACGGCAGATGTCCTGCGCCCTCGGGCAGCGCGGGTTGAAGGCGCAACCGGGCGGGATGCGCTGGAGGTTGGGCGGCAGGCCCTTGATCGCGTACAGGTCCCGGCCCTTCTGGTCGAGCCGGGGGATGGAGTCGAGCAGACCGCGCGTGTAGGGGTGGGCGGGGGCCTTGTAGATGCCGTGGACGGGGGCGGACTCGACGATCCGGCCCGCGTACATGACCGCGATCTTGTCCGCGACGTCGGCGACGACGCCGAGGTCGTGGGTGATCAGGATCAGCCCCATGTTCAGCTCGCGCTGGAGATCCGCCAGCAGCTCCATGACCTGGGCCTGGACGGTCACATCGAGGGCGGTCGTCGGCTCGTCGGCGATGATCAGCGAGGGTTCGAGCGCCATCGCCATGGCGATCATGATGCGCTGGCGCATACCGCCGGAGAACTGGTGCGGGTAGTCGTTCACGCGCTCCTTGGCCGCCGGGATCCGTACCCGGTCCATGAGTTCGACGGCCTTCGCCCGCGCCTCCTTGCGCGACATCCCCCGGTGGACGACGAACATCTCGCCGAGCTGCGCGCCCACGCTGAGCACGGGGTTGAGCGAGGAGAGCGCGTCCTGGAAGATCATCGCCATGTCGGCGCCGCGGATCTTCCGCCGCTGGTCCTCCTTGAGCTTGAGCAGATCCTGCCCCTTGAACAGCACTTCGCCGCCCGTGATCCGGCCGGGCGGGACGTCCAGGATGCCCATGATCGCCTGCGCGGTGACGGACTTGCCGGAGCCCGACTCGCCGAGCACGGCGAGTGTTTCGCCCGCGTCGACCGAGTAGCTGACCCCGTTGACCGCCTTCGCGACACCGTCGCGGGTGTGGAACTCCACACGCAGATCGCGCACTTCGAGCAACATGGACCGGCTCCTCAGCGCAGCTTGGGGTCGAGGGCGTCGCGCACCGCGTCGCCGAGCATGATGAAGGCGAGCACGGTGACGGCCAGGGCACCGGCGGGCCACAGCAGCATGTGCGGGGCGTTGCGGATGAACTTCGACGCGTCGGAGATGTCGATGCCCCAGGACACGGAGGGCGGTTTGAGACCGACGCCCAGATAGGACAGCGTCGCCTCCAGCGCGATGTACGTGCCGAGCGCGATGGTCGCCACCACGATGACCGGCGCGACGGCGTTGGGCAGGATGTGGCGCAGCATCATCCGGGGGTTGGAGGCGCCCAGCGCCCGCGCCGCCTGGACGAAGTCGTTCTGCTTGATGGTGATGACGGAGCCGCGGGCGATCCGGGAGATCTGCGGCCAGCCGAGCAGCACCATGAATCCGATGACGGGCCAGACGGTGGAGCTGGTCACCACGGAGAGCAGGACGAGGCCGCCGAGCACCACGGGGATGCCGAAGAAGATGTCGGTGACGCGGGAGAGGATCGCGTCCCAGAAGCCGCCGAAGAAGCCGGCGAGACCGCCGAGCACGGTACCCACGAGCGCGACGCCGAGGGTGGCGCAGACGCCGACGGTGACCGAGGCGCGGGCGCCGTAGACGGTACGGGTGTAGACGTCGCAGCCCTGGGCGGTGTAGCCGAAGGGGTGGCCGGGCTGGGAGCCCTGCTGGGCCTTGGAGAGGTCGCAGGAGAGCGGGTTGCCGGAGGCGATCGACTGGGGCCAGATGGCGATGATCACCAGGAAGATGATGACGAGGCCCGAGATGATGAAGACCGGGTTGCGGCGCAGATCGCGCCAGGCGTCCGACCAGAGGCTGCGGGGCTTGTCGTCGGGCCCCTTGCCGTCGCCCTGGTCGAGTCCTTCGAGGCGGGTGCCGTCGCCGGCGGCGAGGTCCATGGAGCCGCCGGCGCCGGTGGGGGCGATGGCTCCTTCGTCCTTCGGGGGCTGGGGCTCAGGCATAGCGGATCCTCGGGTCGAGTACGGCGTAGAGAAGGTCGACCAGCAGATTCGCGAGCAGGAAGATGATGACGAGGATCGTCACGAAGCCGACGACGGTCTGGGTGTTCTGGCGCAGGATGCCCTGGTAGAGCTGGTAGCCGACGCCGTGGATGTTGAAGATCCGCTCGGTGACGATCGCGCCGCCCATCAGGGCGCCGATGTCGGTGCCGATGAAGGTGATCACCGGGATCAGTGAGTTGCGCAGCAGATGCCGGGTGATCACGCGGTGCCGGGGCAGTCCCTTGGCGACGGCGGTGCGGACGTAGTCGGCGCGGGTGTTCTCGGCGATGGACGTGCGGCTGAGCCGGGTGACGTACGCCAGTGACACCGAGGCCAGTACGAGGCCGGGCACGATCAGTTCGCCGAGCGGGGCGGCGGTGGAGACCGACGGGGAGATGACGTTCCACTTCACCCCGAGGAGCAGTTGCACGATCAGGCCGGTCACGAAGGTCGGTACGGAGATGACGACCAGGGTCAGCAGCAGGACACCGCTGTCGACCGGCCGGCCGCGCCGCAGTCCGGTGAGTACGCCGAGCGTGATGCCGATGATGATCTCGAAGACGATGGCGACGATCGTCAGCCGGATGGTGATCGGGAAGGCCGTGCCCATCAGCTCGGTGACCGGCTGGCCGTTGAAGGCCGTACCGAATTCGCCGGTGAAGACGTGGCCCATGTACGTGAGGTACTGCTGCCACACCGGCTTGTCGAGGCCGAACTGGCTGCGCAGCCGCGCGGCGGTCGCCGGGTCGCACGCCCGCTCGCCGCACAGACCCGCGATGGGGTCACCCATCACGTTGACCATGAGGAAGATCAGCATGGTGGCACCGATGAAGACCGGGATCATCTGGAGCAGACGCCGGATCACATAACGTCCCATGAAGGGCTCCGGGGGTCGTGGTCGGGCCTGGGCGGGGGCGTGGCCGGGGCCTGGCGGGGGAAGGGTGCGGCCCGGCGCGCGGGGTGCGCCGGGCCTGACGACTCCGGCGTCAGCTCACCTTGATCTCGTTGTAGACGGGCACGCTGAACGGGTTCAGGGCGACGTTGCTCAGCCGCTCCGAGTAGCCGGCGCTGCCGTTCTGGTACCAGAGCGGGATGGCGGCCATGTTGTCCCGTACGACGCCCTCGGCCTGCTGGAACTTCTTGATCGCGGTCTGGGTGTCGGTCTCGGCGTTCGCCTGGTTGATGAGCTTGTCGAACTCGGCGTTGGTCCACTTGCCGTCGTTGGACGAGGCGTTGGTGTAGTACAGCGGCTGGAGGAAGTTCTGGATCAGCGGGTAGTCCATCTGCCAGCCGGCCCGGAAGGGACCGGGCATCTTCTGGTCGGTGATCTGGCTGCGGAAGTCGGCGAAGGTGCCGATCGGCCTGCCGACGCACGCCCGGTCGTTGCCCAGGGTGTTGTTGATGCTGTTGCAGACGGCGTCGACCCAGTCCTTGTGGGAGCCGGTGTCCGCGTTGTACGTGATCTGGACGCTGCCCCCGGGGAGGCCGCCGCCGTCGGCGATCAGCTTCTTCGCGGCGGCGGGGTCGTAGTCGCACGCCGTGCCGCACAGGCCCGCCTTGTAGCCGCCCGCGGTGCCGAGCACCGGGGAGGTCCAGTCGGTGGCCGGGGTACGGGTCTTCTGGAAGATCGTCTCGGTGATCTGCTTGCGGTTGATCGCCTTCGACAGACCGGTGCGGACCTTCACGGCGCCCGGGGTGTTCCATGCCTTGTCGTAGAACGGGAAGGCGAGGGTCTGGATGATGCCCGCGGGGGTGTTGATGTAGCGCGATCCGAGGTCGCCCGGCGCGTTCTTGAGCTGGGAGGCCGGGATGTCGTCGACGAGGTCCAGATTGCCGGCCGTCAGGTCGGTGTAGGCGGTGTTGTTGTCGGTGTAGACCTTGAGGTCCACGCCGCCGTTCTGCGCCTTGTCGGAGCCCGGGTACTTGTCCCACTTGCGCAGGGACATCTGCGAGCCCTTGGTGTACGAGTCGATGGTGTACGGCCCGTTGCCGACCGGCTTGGAGAGCCAGCCCGCGTGGTCCGTGAAGAACGCGGAGGGCAGCGGCGCGAAGGCGGCGTATCCGAGGGTGTCCGGCCAGGTGGAGAACTTCTGGGACAGCTTGACGGTGAAGGTCTGGGGGCCGGTGACCTTGAGGCCGGACAGCGTGGTGGCGGTGGGCTTGCCCGAGTCGGGGTGGACGGCCGTGTAGCCGTCGATCTGGCCGAAGAAGTAGGCGTTGCGCTGGTTGTTCGTCAGGTTCGCGCCGTAGTTCCAGGCGTCGACGAAGGACTTCGCGGTGACCTTCTCGCCGTTGCTGAAGGTCCAGCCGCTTTTCACGGTGATGGTGAAGTTGGTCGAGTCGGTCGACTCGATCTTCTCGGCGAGCATGTTCTCGGCCTTGGCCGTCTTCGGGTTGTACCGCTTCAGTCCCCGGAAGACCATGTCGAGGACCTTGCCGCCCTGGACCTCGTTGGTGTTGGCGGGCTCCAGCGGGTTCTGCGGGTCACCCCAGGACGAGCTGAGCACCCCGTCGGTGCCACCCCCGCCACCGCTGCCGCTCCCACCGCCGCCGCAGGCTGTCGCCGTGAGGGCGACGGCGAGCGCACCTGCGGCCCACTTGGCGTGCGTGGCTCCGCGCATGGAGTTCCTCCTGAGTCCTGAATGTCGCTTAGGCCCAAATATCACTCCCTTTCAGATGTCGCGCATTTATTGGGCCCCCGTGCGGGGAGACGGACAGCGAGAGGCCCGGACCGCGTACGCGCGTACGGTCCGGGCCTCTCCTCGTTCACTGAACGGCACTCAGCGGTGTGTCACCCGGCGTGGATGACGTCCTTCTCCTCGGCGAAGTGGCAGGCCGATTCGTGCGCCGCCGGGGTGGTCGAGGTGACGAAGCGCTCGGGGATCGCCAGCAGCGGGATCTCCTTGGCGCACTTGTCCTCGGCCTTCCAGCAGCGGGTACGGAAGCGGCAGCCGGACGGCGGGTTCGCCGGGGACGGCACATCGCCGGAGAGGATGATCCGCTCGCGGCCGGTACGGGCCTCCGGATCGGGGACCGGCACCGCGGAGAGCAGCGCCTGGGTGTAGGGGTGCGTCGGGTGGTCGTAGATCTGGGTGTCCGTACCGATCTCGGCCATCTTGCCGAGGTACATGACCCCGACCCGGTCGGAGATGTGCCGGACGATCGACAGGTCGTGCGCGATGAAGATGTAGGAGAGGTTGAACTCGTTCTGCAACTTCTCCATCAGGTTGATGACCTGTGCCTGCACGGACACGTCGAGCGCCGAGACCGGCTCGTCGCAGATGATGATCTCGGGGTTGAGCGCGAGACCGCGTGCGATGCCGATGCGCTGGCGCTGACCGCCGGAGAACTGGTGCGGGTACCTGTTGATGTACTCCGGGTTCAGTCCCACGACGTCGAGCAGGTCCTGGACCTTGCCCCGCCGGTCACCCTTCGGCGCCACCTCGGGGTGGATGTCGAAGGGCTCGCCGATGATGTCGCCGACCGTCATACGCGGGTTCAGCGAGGTGTACGGGTCCTGGAAGACCATCTGGATGTTCCGGCGGACCGCCTTGAGCGCCCGCCCCGACAGCCGGGTGATGTCCTGGCCCTTGTAGAAGACCTCGCCCGCGGTCGCCTTCTCCAGCGTCATCAGCAACCGGGCGACCGTGGACTTGCCACAGCCCGACTCGCCGACGATGCCCAGCGTCTCGCCCTGGTAGAGGTCGAACGAGACCCCGTCCACGGCCTTGACCGCGCCGACCTGGCGCTTGAAGAGGATGCCCTGGGTCAGCGGGAAGTGCTTGACCAGATTGCGGACCTGGAGGATCGGCTCCCCGCGCTCGACCGGCGCCTCGATGGCGGCGACCGCCGCCGACTCGGTGGCGACGTCGATCTCCGCCACCTCGGTGACGTTGGGGGTGACGACCACCGGCGCGGCGTCCGCCGCGGCCGGGTCGCCGGCCGTCTTCTTCGGCTCAGCCATGGATCGTCTCCTTCCAGAAGTGGCACGCGCTGCCGCGGCCCGGCAGCTCGGTGCCGTCCTGCTCGGTCACCGGGTCGAGGGCCGGGACATCCGTACGGCAGATGTCCTGCGCCTTCGGGCAGCGCGGGTTGAAGGCGCAGCCGGCCGGGATCTTGAGCAGGTTGGGCGGCAGGCCCTTGATCGCGTAGAGCTCCTGCCCCTTCTGGTCGAGCCGCGGGATGGAGTCGAGCAGACCGCGCGTGTACGGGTGCGCCGGGCGCTTGTACAGCTCGTGCACCGGTGCGGTCTCCACGATCCGGCCCGCGTACATGACCGCGATCTTGTCCGCGACGTCGGCGACGACGCCGAGGTCGTGGGTGATCAGGATCAGGCCCATGTTGAACTCGCGCTGGAGATCGGCGAGCAGGTCCATCACCTGGGCCTGCACGGTCACGTCGAGCGCGGTCGTCGGCTCGTCCGCGATGATCAGGTCGGGCTCCAGGGCGAGCGCCATCGCGATCATGATGCGCTGGCGCATACCGCCGGAGAACTGGTGCGGGTAGTCGTTGACCCGCGCCTTCGCCGCCGGGATGTTGACCCGCTCCATCAGCTCGACGGCCTTGGCCTTGGCGGCCTTGCGGGAGAGCCCTTCGTGGACCCGGTACATCTCGCCGAGCTGGTAGCCCACCGAGAGCACGGGGTTGAGCGAGGAGAGCGCGTCCTGGAAGATCATCGCGATCTTCCGGCCGCGGATCTTCCGCCGCTCCTCGTTGCTCATGGTGAGCATGTCCTGCCCGCGGTACAGGATCTGGCCCTGCGGGATGGAGCCGGGCGGCATGTCGAGAATGCCCATGATCGCCTGCGCGGTCACGGACTTGCCGGAACCGGACTCACCGAGCACGGCCAGGGTCTCGCCGGAGGAGACGCTGTAGTTCACGCCGTTGACGGCCTTGGCGACACCGTCACGGGTGTGGAACTCCACGTGGAGATCGCGCACTTCGAGCAGTGGGGTGGCGTCCGAGTCGCCCGATCGGGGCGTCGGGACACTTGAGGTTTCTTCGATGATGGTCACGTACGCCCTCCTCAGCGCAGCTTCGGGTCGAGGGCGTCGCGGACGGCGTCACCCAGCATGATGAACGCGAAGACCGTGAGGCTCAGCATTCCGGCCGGGAAGAACAGGGCGTGCGGGTTGTCCCTGATGTCCTTGCTGCCCTGGGCGATGTCGATGCCCCAGGAGATGGTCGGGTCGGCCAGGCCGAGGCCCAGGAACGACAGCGTCGCCTCGGCGGAGATGTAACCGCCGAGCGCGATCGTGGCGACGACGATGGTCGGCGCCATGGCGTTCGGCAGGACGTGCCGGAACAGGATCCGCCGGGTGCCGGCGCCGAGTGCGCGCGCGGCCGTCACGTAGTCCGCCTGTTTGGCGGTGATCACGGACGAGCGCATCACCCGGCAGATCGACGTCCAGCCCAGGAAGGCCAGGGCGAAGATCACGACATAGACCTTGCGCTCGGTGAAGGCGTTCAGGACGACCATCGAGCCGAGCAGGAAGGGGATGCCGAAGAAGATGTCGGTGATACGGGAGATGATCGAGTCGATCCAGCCGCCGAAGTAGCCGGCCAGCATGCCGAGCAGGCCACCGACGAAGGTGACGGCCAGCGTGACGCCGACGCCCACCAGGATCGAGGCGCGGGTGCCGTAGATGACACGCGCGTAGATCGAACGCCCCTGGCCGTCGTAGCCGAACCATTCGGGCTGGAAGACCTTGCCCAGCTCGGGCTTGGTCAGGAAGTTGTTGACCAGGTCTCCGTCGCGGGGGTCCGCGCTGGTGAACATCCCCGGGAACGCGGCGACGATCAGCAGCAGGAGCAGCAGGATCGAGGAGACCCAGAACATCGGGCGGTGCCGCAGGTCGTACCAGGCGTCGCCCCACAGGCTGCGGGGCTTGCCCTGCGACTTGTGGCCCTCGGCCGCGGTCTCGGGGGCCGAGGCGCCCGGCGCCAGGGCGTCGGTGGTCGCGTCGGTCTTGGTCATGTTCGGGGTCTTGGTCACGTCAGGCATACCGGATCCTCGGGTCCAGGACCGCGTACAGCAGGTCGACAAGAAGGTTGATCAGCAGGATGACGAGGACGAACACCGTCACCACGCCGACGATCGTCGAACCCTCCCGCTGCTGAAGCCCGGTGAAGAGAAGGTTGCCGACACCCTGGACGTTGAAGATGCCCTCGGTGATGACGGCGCCGCCGATGAAGCCACCGACGTCCGTCCCGAGAAAGGTGACGACCGGAATGAGCGAGTTGCGCAGCAGATGGACACCGATGACGCGGCGCCTGGGCAGGCCCTTGGCCATCGCGGTACGCATGTAGTCGGCGCGCAGGTTCTCGGCGAACGTGGTGCGGGTCAGCCGGGCCACGTACGCCATGGAGAGCATCGCCAGGACGAAGCCTGGCAAAATCAATTGCGAGAAGCTCGTGGAGTCCTGCACATTGGGCGCGACCCACCCCAGCTCGTCCGCGAGGATGAACCGTGCGAGATAGCCGAGCACGAACACCGGGATCGAGATCACGATCAGGCTGAAGATCAGCACACCGGTGTCGACGGCCTTGCCGGCCTTCAAGCCCGCCCAGGCACCCAGGCCGATACCGATGATGATCTCGATGACCAGCGCCACGGCGGTGAGCCGCAGGGTCACCGGGAACGCCTCGCCCATCACCTCGGCGACCGGACGGCGACCGAAGGTCTCGCCGAAGTCACCCTGGAACAGGTTGAGCATGTAGTCGATGTACCGCTGCCACAGCGGCTTGTCGTACCCGAATTCGGCCCGCAGTGCGGCGAGTTGGGCGGGATCTGCCGCCTTCTCGCCCCACATCGCCCGGATCGGGTCTCCGGGCAGGATGTTGACCATAAGGAAAATAATCAGAGTGGTCCCGATGAACACCGGGATCATCTGGAGCAGTCGCCTGGCGACGTAACGCCCCATCATGCCTCCATGCCGTGAGGGGTCGGCGATGGCCTACGTAGTTTTCTCCGCCGCGGGGTATGGGGTGGAGTCTCCCGGGCCTCGGCCTGGCCGGGCCGGTGCCGCCGCTCCCCCTGGAGCGGCGGCACCGGCTTACGGTCCCGGTTTGTTAGCTCTTCGCCTTCACCTGAACGTCGGTGAAGATGGGGTCGCCGTCCTGGCCGTAAACGATCTTGCCGAATACGTTCCGGGACTGACCCGAGTTGTTCTTGTAGAACCACAGCGGGATGGCAGGCATGTCAGCCTTCAGGAGCTGCTCGGCCTCCTGGTACATCTTCACCGTCTCGTCGAGCGTCGCCGCCTTGTCCGCCGCGGCGGACAGGTCGTCGAACTCCTTGTTGGAGTAGCCCGAGGTGTTACCGGCGGCGGTGGTGCCGTACAGGTCGCGCATGAAGTTCGAGTTGACCGGGTAGTCGAGCACCCAGCCACCGCGGTACATGGACTTGACCTGCTTGTTGTCACGCGCGTCCAGGTCCGCCTGGAAGTCCGGCTTCGAGTCACCGGTGCACTCGACACCGACGCTCTTGCGGATGCTGTTGCAGACCGCGTCGACCCAGGGCTTGTGGTCCTGGTCGGCGTTGAACTGGATGGAGATCTTGTTGCCGGGGACGCCGCCACCCTCCTCGATGAGGGCCTTGGCCGCGGCCGGGTCGAACTTCGTGACGTCGGACAGGGCGCCGGCCTTGTAGCCGAGCACACCGCGGGCGACGTACGAGTCAGCCGGCGACCGGGTGCCGTGCAGCACGGTCTTGGTGATCGTGTCACGGTCGATCGCCATGGACAGACCCTGGACGACCTTGGGGTCGATGTCCTTGAACTGGTCCGTGTAGAACGCCGGGACGATCGACTGGACGGCCGAGTACTCCTGGTCGATCGCGCGGTCGCCCAGGTCGTCCTTGTAGCTCGTGAGAGCCGTGGTCGGGACCTGCTCGATCCAGTCGAGGTTGTCCGACCGAAGGTCCGAGTAGGCGGCGTCGGCGGTGGTGTAGTTCTTGAAGTCGATGCCACCGTTCTTGGCCTTGTTCGGGCCGGTGTAGTCATCGAACTTACGGACCTTGATCAGCTTCTTGTGGTCCCAGGAGACGAACTCGTAGGGGCCGTTGCCGACCGGCTTCTCGCCGAAGGCGTCCGGGTCCTTGTAGAACGACTCGGGGAGCGGGGCCCACACGTCGTAACCCAGCTTGTACGCGAAGTACGAGACCGAGCTGGTCAGCGTGATCGTGAAGGTGTTCTCGTCGACCACCTTCAGACCCGACATCTTCTCGGACTTCGGGTCACCCTTCTCGGGGTGGACGTCCGCGTAGCCCTTGATGTCCTGGAACCAGCTCGAGTTGGTCTGGTTGTTCTTGACGTTGGCCGACCAGTTCCACGCGTTCACGTAGGACTCGGCGGTGACCGGGGTGCCGTCGTGGAACTTCCAGCCGGGCTTGAGCTTGGCGGTCCACACGGACGAGTCGGCGTTCGGGGTGACCGACTCGGCGTTGATCATCTGGAGCTCGCCGGTGCCGGGCTCGTAGTCCACGAGACCGGAGAAGATGGTCTTCAGGACACGACTGCCCTGGCTCTCCTTGGCGTTGGCCGGCTGCAGCGGGTTCTGCGGCTCGCTCAACTGTGCGGTCAGAATGCCATTCGGGTCGGCCTTCCCCGCCTTCATGTCGTCGCCGCTGTCGCTGTCCCCGCCGCCACAGGCGGTCGCAGCCAGGGCGATGACTATCGCACCCGCGACCCACTTGGCGCTCTTGGCACCGCGCATGGGTTCCTCCTCATGAGTCCACTTGTCACAACAAGATGGGCACCGATCGTTACGCCGACACCCCTGACGGCGGTCGATCAGTGCTCCGTGTGTGTGCTCGTGAGTCGGCGCTCCCCACAGCGCATGACCCATTGACCCGAGCTCAATGCAGCCAACTATTAAGTACGCCCGACCCTTAAACCACACTTACCGCGTCTCGTTTTGACAACATCGAGCCATCCACGAGGCCCGAAATCCGGACAAAGTAAGCACAGACAGACACCCGCGAAACGGACTGTTAACGCAGCTTCCGGTGAGCGGTACCCGCTATCCGGACGTTTCGGCACGGAAAACGAGTTGACAGAAAGGCGCCTCTCCGGCAAAACAGCCTACTGTCCGACCACGTCGCGGGGGTAGGGGCGTCGCCGCGGACAGGCCCTCAGACCTCCGGCCCGGCACCTCTCGGGGCCGGGCCGGGAAGACGTACGGCACCGCGTGGGTCGGCGTGCCCCCGGGTGGGTCAGCGCTTGGCGCGGGAGGCCGCGCGGCCACGCTCCTTCTGGTCCAGGACGACCTTGCGGATACGGACCGTCTCCGGGGTCACCTCGATGCACTCGTCGTCGCGGCAGAACTCCAGGGACTGCTCCAGCGAGAGCCTGCGCGGCGGCACCACGTTCTCCGTCGTGTCGGCGGAGGCCGCGCGCATGTTGGTGAGCTTCTTCTCCTTGGTGATGTTCACGTCCATGTCGTCGGCGCGTGAGTTCTCACCGATGATCATGCCCTCGTACACCTCGGTGCCCGGCTCGGTGAAGATGACACCGCGCTCCTGAAGGTTGACCATCGCGAACGGGGTGACCGAGCCCGAACGGTCGGCGACGAGCGAGCCGTTGTTACGGGTCCGCAGCTCGCCGAACCACGGCTCGTGGCCCTCGAAGATCGAGTGCGCGATGCCGGTGCCCCGGGTCTGGGTGAGGAACTCCGTACGGAAGCCGATGAGCCCGCGCGACGGCACGATCCACTCCATCCGGATCCAGCCCGACCCGTGGTTGGTCATCGTCTCCATACGGCCCTTGCGGGTCGCCATGAGCTGGGTGATCGCGCCCAGGTGCTCCTCGGGGCAGTCGATCGTCATGCGCTCGATCGGCTCGTGCAGCTTGCCGTCGATGTCCTTGGTGACGACCTCGGGCTTGCCGACGGTCAGCTCGAAGCCCTCGCGGCGCATCTGCTCGACCAGGATGGCCAGCGCCAGCTCGCCGCGGCCCTGCACCTCCCAGGTGTCGGGACGCTCGGTCTCCAGGACGCGCAGCGAGACGTTACCGATCAGCTCGCGGTCGAGGCGGTCCTTCACCTGCCGGGCGGTGACCTTGTGGCCCTTGCCGCCCTTGCCGACGAGCGGTGAGGTGTTCGTACCGATGGTCATCGAGATGGCCGGCTCGTCCACCGTGATCAGCGGCAGCGCGATCGGGTTCTCCGGGTCGGCCAGGGTCTCGCCGATCATGATGTCCGGGATACCGGCGATGGCGCAGATGTCGCCGGGGCCCGCCTTCTCGGCCGGCTTGCGGGTCAGCGCCTCGGTCATCAGAAGCTCGGTGATCCGGACGTTGGACATCGTGCCGTCACGCTTGATCCAGGTGACGGTCTGGCCCTTCTTCAACTCGCCCTGCTCGACGCGGCACAGCGCGATACGGCCGAGGAAGTTGTCGGCGTCCAGGTTGGTGACATGCGCCTGGAGCGGCGCGGCCTCGTCGTACACCGGAGCCGGGACGGTGCCCAGGATCGTGGTGAAGAACGGCTCCAGATTGGTGCTGTCGGCCGGGACCGTGCCGTCCTCCGGCTTCGTCAGCGAGGCGACGCCGTCCCGCGCGCAGGCGTAGACGATCGGGAACTCGATCTGGTCCTCGTCCGCGTCCAGGTCCAGGAAGAGGTCGTACGTCTCGTCCACGACCTCGGCGATACGGGCGTCGGGCCGGTCGGTCTTGTTGATGCACAGGATGACCGGCAGCTTGGCCGACAGCGCCTTGCGCAGCACGAAACGGGTCTGCGGCAGCGGGCCCTCGGAGGCGTCGACCAGAAGGACGACCGCGTCGACCATCGACAGGCCGCGTTCGACCTCACCGCCGAAGTCGGCGTGGCCGGGGGTGTCGATGATGTTGATCGTGACCAGGTTGGGGATGTCACCCGTACCACCCTCCTTGGGGTGGTACTTCACCGCCGTGTTCTTGGCGAGGATCGTGATGCCCTTCTCACGCTCCAGGTCGTTCGAGTCCATCATCCGGTCGTCGAGGTGCTCGGCGGCGTGCGCGGCGAAGGCGCCGGCCTGCTTCAGCATGGCGTCGACCAGAGTGGTCTTGCCATGGTCGACGTGGGCGACGATGGCGACGTTACGGATGTCGTGGCGCGTGGGCATGCTGGCTGGCGCTTCTCTCGATCGTGGGATGCGGCGTTGTCTTCCTCGTACGCCTGCCGGGCGGACACGCCACGGCCGTACCCATCGTACGGGGCTGGCGCGTCCGGGGCTTCCGGGGCCGCTGCGACAAGAGGCGGGGGCGCTGGGCGGCGCGGGTGGGGCGGCTGGTGTGTGGGGCTGCGGGGACGTGCTGCGGGGGTGTGGAACGGCCCGGGTCAGGGGGTACACACGATCTTGCCCGCCGGTGGGCCCGGCGGGCAAGTGAATCGTCCGGCTTCCTGGGTCTGACCTGCCGGTTCTCTCCGTTTCTTCTTCTGTGCTACCGCTGCCCTTCTACTTCTTGTCGCTTTCCCGGCCGCTTCCGGGGGTGGCCGACTGCTCCGGGCCGTTCTTGGCGGGGTCCTTGAAGCCGATGTCCTCGTAGCGCGGGGCGGCGAAGGCGAAGGCGCCGGCGTTCGCCACGGCCGGCTTGGCCGCCACGAGCTGCGGGCGCTGGTAGAGGGGGATGGACCCGGCCGCCGCCCAGATACGGGCGTCGGCCTGCCGGAGCAGATCGCGGGCCGCCTTCTCGTCCAGCTCGGAGGCCGCCTGGTCGAAAAGCTGGTTGATGTGGTCCGTACCGACGCGGGTGTAGTTCTGCTCCACCAGCAGCGAGCCGTCGGAGGCGGGGACGGGCTTGGCGTAGATCGGCCGGCCGTCGGTCGCCGGATAGGCGGTCGCGGGCCACGAGTACAGGGCGAGGTCGTAGTCGCCCGACGCGATGTGGTCCTTGAAGTAGCTGGCGTCGGCGACCTTGGTGATCTCCGTACGGATGCCGACGCGGTCGAGCATGCTCGAGATCTTCTGGCCGACGGTACGCAGTTGTTCGGAGCCGGGGCCGGAGGGGAGGACGAAGCGGAGGGTGAGGGGCTTGCCGTCCTTGCCGAGCGGGCCGGGCAGGGGGGAAGCGGAGGCGGACGCGGAGGCCGTGGTCGAGGTCGACGCGGAGGATGAGGCTGAGGTCGACGCGGAAGCGGAGGTGGACGCGGAGGGCGCCGCCGTACCGCTCGGGGCGTACGCGCCGGCCATGCCGCCACCGCCCGGCTGCCGGTCCTGGGCGTTGACGTCCGAGTCGTCCCGGGACTCGGCCTGCCGGGTCAGGACCGCGCGCTGGAAGGCGGTGCCGGGGGCGGGCGCGATGACATGGGTGCCGCTCTCGGAGAGGGGGGCGCCGCGTCCGGGCTTGTTGTCACCGACGATGTACGCGCCGTCGTCCGACGCGCTCTCCGATTCCGAAACGGAACCGGAGTCCGTCGCACCGGATTCCTTGTCCTTGTCCTTGTCTTCCTGGTTGGTGGCGTCCTCCTTCTTGGAGGTGTCCTTGTCTTCGTCTTCCTTCGCGGTCCTGTCCTTCTTCTTGTCGGCGTCGGCCTCGCTCCCGGCCTTCGTACCGTCGTCCTTCTTCAAAGCGCCACCGGGCGTCCAGCCCGCGTCCGCGAGGAGCGCCTGCGCCTCCTGCGTGTCCTGGTCCCCGAGCGCGTCGCTGCTGTCCGCGTACGCGTGCTGCCCGGCCAGCGCCAGATGGCTGCCGGGCGGGTGCGCCGGCAGGCCGAGCGGCTTCAGTACGGCCTCGGCCAGCTCCTTGCGGTCCAGCGCGCGGGCCACCGCGCGCCGTACCCGCTCGTCGGCGAGCGGTCCGGTCTCCCCGTTGAGCGCGAGCTGGGTGAAGGCGGGCTCCAGGGACTTCCGTACGACATAGGCCCGCAGACCCTGCGGCTCCTGGCCGGGACCTGGTGCGGCGGACGGCGACGCCGTACCGGAGGGCGAAGCCGTACCGGACGGCGACGCTGTGCCGGACGGCGAGGCGGTGCCCGAGGGCGAGGCCGTACCGGGCTCCTGGCCGATGCCGGTCTGCGGTTGCGCTCCGTTGCCCCTCTTGTCGTCGCGGGCGGCCTCGTCGATCCGCTGCGCCGCCGGGCTGTCGATCTCGGCGAGGTCGAGGGTGCCCGCGGCGAGCGCGGCGGCGCGTTTGTCGCGCGGCACGGCGCTCAGGACGATCGTGTCGAGCTTCGGCCGCGCGCCCCACCAGCGGGGATTGCGGACGAGCGTCACCTCGCCGTCCGCCCGGTCCAGCTCCTTGAGCTGGAAGGGCCCCGCCGTTGCCTTGAGCTTGGCGCGCGCGCCGTCGTTGAACGAGTTCGGCGCCCCCGTCACACCCTTCGGATACAGCGGGCTGAAGAGGCCCTTCCAGTCGGCGTACGGCTTGTTGAAGGTGACCCGGACCTCGAGGTCGTTCGCGCCCCGCTCGATCTTCTGGATCCGCTCGTACCCGGCGTTACGCGCGGTCCAGTACGCGGATTCCTTGCCGCTCAGCGCGCGCCACTGGGCCACGAAGTCCGGGGCGCCCAGCTCGCGTCCGTCGCTCCACACCGCCTGCTGGTTGAGCTTGTAGAGCACGACCTGCTTCGGCTCGCGCTCGACGATCTTCGCCGACTCCAGATAGTCCGGATTGCGCTGCGGACGGCCCTTCTTGTCGAGCGTGAAGAGGGTGGGCAGTACGGCTCCGGCGATGCGCGACGTCGTGGCGTCGGCGTCCGCCTGGAAGGTGTTGAGGGTCGTGGGCACCGTGTCGACGGCCCAGCGCAGCGTTCCCCCGTCGGCGATCCGGTCCCGTGCCGCCGCCCCGACGTCCTGGACGGCGACCGGGACCTCGCTCCGCTCGTCACCCGAACTGCACGAGGCGAGCGCGGGCAGTGCGAGCACGCCGGTGGTGAGTAGTGCGACGGAGCGGGTGGTCCGGGAGCATGTCCTCCCGCGTGGGGCGCCGACCTGGGACATGACTTCTACCTCTTCGTCCTGTTTGTGGAATTTAGAGATGATCACACCTATTGCCCTCCCACTGAAGTGGACCGATTCCGGACGATCACTGCGACACGGCGGCCGAACGTCCGAAACCCACCCGTACGGGTCAGCGGGAAGCGGGACACGGGCCCGCCGAAAGGGCGAAAATGGAGGGGCGCGACATCAACGACGCGGAGCGCACGGCTGACGTATGCGCCGGGATTCCCTGCACGTCCCTTCACAAGCGGGGATGTGACAAGCGACACTCGCAGGCGCGTTACCGATGGCATCGCTCCCCTGCGGAAGTGAGGGCAAGTCATGTCCCAGCCGGAAGATCTGACAGCAGTCCACCGTCGTATCGATGAGCTCGTTCAACGCGTAGCGGACCTGGAGCGGACAGTCAGCCGGCTGAACGAGGCCGTACCGACCGCGCCCTCCAAGCCCGCGCCCAAGGACCGTCCGGAAGTGGTCACGATCCCCGACGCGCCGTACAACGCGGCGCTGTGGACGGATTCGGACGACGAGGGGCTGGGCCTACGGGACCGGCGCGCGCCCTAGGACGGTCTTCGAAGTCCCGCCCTGACAGGGCAGCCGTCCCGGCCCTTCCCTCCCCGCTCCGGCCCTTCGACCGCCACCCGGCCCTTCGACCCCCCACCCGATCCCACTCCATCTCCATACGGAGTTTTCGTTGGCAACAGGTACGGAACGACCCCAACTGAGTACGGGCGTGCACGACACCTCGCGTGCCGCCATCACCGCCCGCCATCTGCGGACCGACCGCTGGTGGCTGTCTCCCGCCATCACGGCGGCGGGTCTGCTCGCCTTCGTCGTCTACTCGACCTGGCGGGCCTTCGGGAACGCCCACTACTACGCGGCCCCGTACGTCTCACCCTTCTACTCGCCCTGTCTCGCGGAGAATTGCGAGCCGATGAAGGGCGGCCCCAACCTGGAGATCTTCGGTAGCTGGTGGGGTCTGTCCCCCGCGGTGATCATCCTGATCTTCCCGCTGGGCTTCCGGATGACCTGCTACTACTACCGCAAGGCGTATTACCGCGGCTTCTGGGCCTCGCCGCCCGCCTGCGCCGTCGCCGAACCGCACAAGAAGTACTCCGGCGAGACGCGCTTCCCGCTGATCCTCCAGAACATCCACCGGTACTTCTTCTACGCGGCCGTGCCGGTGGCGGCCATCCTCACGTACGACACGGCGCTCGCCTTCCGCAACTCGGACTACGAGTGGGGCCACATGGGCCTCGGCACGATCCTGATGGTCGTCAACATCGTGCTGATCTGGGCGTACACCCTCTCCTGCCACTCCTGCCGCCATGTCATCGGCGGCAAGCTGAAGCACTTCTCCAAGCATCCGGTCCGCTACCGGCTGTGGGGCTGGGTCGGAAAGCTGAATCATCGTCATATGGAGCTCGCCTGGGCCTCCTTGATCAGTGTCGCCCTCGCCGATTTCTACGTGTATCTGCTCGCGAGCGGGGTCTTCGACGATCCGCGCCTCTTTTAGTGCTAGGGAGAGCCTTCAGCAATGACGCAACTCGAACGCGAGCAGTGGGACGTCGTGGTGGTGGGCGCGGGCGGAGCGGGTCTGCGGGCCGCCATCGAGGCGCGTGAGCGTGGCGCCCGTACCGCTGTCATCTGCAAATCACTCTTCGGCAAGGCCCATACGGTGATGGCCGAGGGCGGTATCGCCGCCTCCATGGGCAATGTGAACTCCGGGGACAACTGGCAGGTCCACTTCCGCGACACCATGCGCGGCGGGAAGTTCCTCAACCAGTGGCGGATGGCGGAACTGCACGCACAGGAAGCGCCGGACCGGGTCTGGGAGCTGGAGACCTGGGGCGCGCTGTTCGACCGCACGGCGGACGGGAAGATCTCCCAGCGCAACTTCGGCGGGCACGAGTATCCACGTCTCGCGCACGTCGGCGACCGCACCGGCCTTGAGCTGATCCGTACGCTCCAGCAGAAGATCGTCGCCCTCCAGCAGGAGGACTTCCGTGAATTCGGTGACTACGAAGCCCGGTTGAAGGTCTTCCAGGAGTGCACCGTCACCTCCGTACTGAAGGAGGGCGAGCGGGTCTCGGGCACGTTCTGCTACGAGCGCGAGTCCGGCCGTTTCTTCGTGCTGGAGGCGCCCGCCGTCGTCCTCGCGACCGGCGGCATCGGCAAGTCCTTCAAGGTGACGTCGAATTCGTGGGAGTACACGGGCGACGGGCACGCGCTGGCGCTGCTCGCCGGTGCCCCGCTGCTGAACATGGAATTCGTGCAGTTCCACCCGACGGGCATGGTCTGGCCGCCCTCGGTGAAGGGGATCCTCGTCACCGAGTCGGTGCGGGGCGACGGCGGAGTGCTGCGCAACTCCGAAGGCAAGCGGTTCATGTTCGACTACATCCCGGACGTCTTCAAGGAGAAGTACGCGGAGTCGGAGGACGAGGGCGACCGCTGGTACGACGACCCGGACAACAACCGGCGTCCGCCCGAGCTGCTGCCCCGTGACGAGGTGGCCCGTGCCATCAACTCCGAGGTCAAGGCGGGCCGGGGCTCGCCGCACGGCGGTGTGTTCCTGGACGTGTCCACGCGGATGCCGGCCGAGGTCATCCAGCGCCGACTGCCCTCGATGTACCACCAGTTCAAGGAGCTGGCGGACGTCGACATCACGGCGGAGGCGATGGAGGTCGGCCCCACCTGTCACTACGTGATGGGCGGTATCGCAGTCGACTCCGACACCGCCGCCACGTTGGGCGTCCCGGGTCTGTACGCGGCCGGCGAGGTCGCGGGCGGGATGCACGGCTCCAACCGGCTGGGCGGCAACTCGCTCTCCGACCTGCTGGTCTTCGGCAGGCGCGCCGGACTGCACGCGGCCGAGTACGCGACGGCGCTCACCACACGGCCCGCCCTGGACGAGGACCAGATCGACGCGGCGGCCACCGAGGCGCTGCGGCCGTTCGGCGCCGAGGCACCGGAAGGCGGCGGCGCGCCGGAGAACCCGTACAGCGTCCATCAGGAGCTCCAGCAGACGATGAACGACCTTGTCGGCATCATCAGGCGCGAGGGCGAGATGGAGCAGGCGCTGGAGCGGCTGGGCGACCTGCGACTGCGGGCGGGGCGGGCCGGGGTGGAGGGCCACCGGCAGTTCAACCCCGGCTGGCACCTCGCCATCGACCTGCGGAACATGCTGCTGGTCAGCGAGTGCATCGCCCGGTCGGCGCTGGAGCGCACGGAGAGCCGTGGCGGTCACACCCGCGAGGACTGGCCCGGCATGGCTCTCGACTGGCGCCGGGTCAATCTGCACTGCCGACTGAGCGATTCCGCGCGGGACCCGTCGACGGACCCCACGCACGGCCGGGTCGACCTCTCACGGAAGACGACCGAGCCCATCCGTCCCGACCTGCTCGACCTCTTCGAGAAGGAAGAGCTGGTCAAGTACCTCGCCGAAGAGGAGCTCCACGAGTGAGTGCCAGCACGACTCCGACTCCGAGCACATCCCCCGCACCGTCCGGCTCGTCCGATCCGTCCGATCCGTACCCGTCGCCGGGCGCATCGGCCGCGACGGCCTCGTCGACCTCCTACACAGCCACGTTCAAGGTCTGGCGGGGCGACGCGGAGGGCGGCGATCTGAAGGACTTCGCCGTCGAGGTGAACGAGGGCGAGGTCGTCCTCGACATCATCCACCGCCTCCAGGCGACACAGGCGTCCGACCTGGCGGTGCGCTGGAACTGCAAGGCGGGCAAATGCGGTTCGTGCAGTGCGGAGATCAACGGCCGGCCGCGGCTGCTCTGTATGACGCGGATGTCCACGTTCAGCCGCGAGGAGACGATCACCGTCACCCCGCTGCGGGCCTTCCCCGTCGTCAGGGACCTGGTGACGAACGTGTCCTTCAACTACCAGAAGGCGCGGGAGGTACCGGCGTTCGTGCCACCGCCGGGCGTCGCGGCGGGCGAGTACCGGATGCAGCAGGTGGACGTGGAACGCTCGCAGGAGTTCCGTAAGTGCATCGAGTGCTTCCTGTGCCAGGACACCTGTCACGTGGTCCGGGACCACGAGGAGAACAAGACCTCGTTCGCCGGGCCGCGCTTCCTGATGCGGGTCGCCGAGCTGGACATGCACCCGCTGGACGCGGCCGAGGAGACCGGTCTGGACCGTCAGCGGACCGCGCAGGACGAGCACGGGCTCGGCTACTGCAACATCACCAAGTGCTGCACGGAGGTCTGCCCGGAGAACATCAAGATCACGGACAACGCGCTGATCCCGCTCAAGGAGCGGGTGGCCGACAAGAAGTACGACCCGCTGGTCTGGCTGGGCGACAAGATCCGCCGTCGTACGAACAGCGGTTGAGTGTGGGTCGCCGGACGGGCTCGGCCCGTCCGGCGATTCGCGGTCGGCAGCTCTACCGCTCGCGTTCCCGCTCGACCAGAGACTCGATGCCGTCCAGCATCCGTTCGAGCCCGAACTCGAAGAGCGAGCCGAGTTCGAGGTCGAACTCCGCCTCCCCGAAGAAGGTCGACAGGACCGGATAGTCGGCCGTGAGGCGGACCGCGTCCATGCGCGCCTCGCCGGCCGCGAGCCACTCATCGGCCGTCATCCCCGTGTCCTGCCGCGCCTGCGACTCCAACTCGACCGCCATCGTCACGCCTTGGGTGTAGCTGAGCAGCGCGAGATGGGTGTAGATCGTCGCGTACGGCGTGAGGCCCAGCTCGCGCACGATCGCCAGCACCCGCTCCGTGTAGCTCATCGCGTGCGGTGAGGCATGCGGCCGGGTCAGTCCCGCCATGGCACGGGCCAGCCAGGGATGGCGCTCGTACTGGGTCCACAGCCAGCGGATCTCCCGTGTCAGCCGCGCGCGCCAGTTGGTCGGCGCGGGCCCCGACGGCCCGCCGCTGAACACCGCCTCGGACATCAGACGGACCAGCTCACCCTTGCTGGGGACATGGCGGTACAGCGCCATCGTGGACGTACCGAACTCCGTGGCCACGCGCCGCATCGACAGCGCGCCCAGCCCTTCGGCGTCGGCGAGCGCGATGGCCGCGCGTACGACGCGATCGCGGCTGAGGCCGGGGGTGGGGGTGGGGCGGCCGAAGCCTTCGGCGCGGTCGGGCTGTGCGACCACCGTGCCGACGCCGGGTACCGCCCGCACCAGCCCTTCTTGGCTGAGCACGGCGAGCGCCTTGGTCGCGGTCGCCATCGCGACACCCCACTCCCGGGTGATACGGCGGGTGGACGGCACTCGGTCGCCGGGCGCCAGCTCCCCGGAGGCGATACGGCGGCGGAGTTCGGCCGCGATGCGGAGGTAGGGCGGATCGATGGGCACATACCCACCGTACTAGTGCGCTCGCGGTGCCGAATCACCGTGTGGACTGGACTTCTAGGCTGGTGCACTAGGCCGCTGTTTGCGGCGTACGCGCGAAGTCGATTACGTACCGGCCATGGAGAACTCACCCGCACCCGGTCTCGCCGGCCGCAGGGAATGGATCGCCCTCGGCGTCCTGATGCTGCCGCTGCTGCTCGTCTCGATGGACATCTCGATCCTCTATTTCGCGATCCCGTTCGTCAGCCAGGATCTGGAGCCCAGCGCCACCCAGCAGTTGTGGATCCTGGACATGTACGGCTTCGTACTCGCCGGGCTGCTGATCACGATGGGCGCGCTGGGGGACCGGATCGGCCGGCGCAAGCTGGTGCTCGCGGGCGCTGCGGTCTTCGGCGCGGCCTCGGTCGCCGCCGCGTACGCGCACTCGGCCGACGCCCTCATCGCCGTCCGCGCGCTGCTCGGACTCGGCGGTGCCGCCCTCATGCCGTCGACACTCGCGCTGATCCGCAATCTCTTCCACGACGCGAGGCAGCGCGGCCGGGCCGTGACGATCTGGACGGCCGTCATGACCACCGGTATCTCGCTCGGGCCGGTGGTCAGCGGGCTGCTGCTCGAACACTTCTGGTGGGGTTCGGTCTTCCTGATCAACCTGCCGGCGATGGTGCTGCTGCTGGTACTGGTGCCGTTCCTGGTGCCGGAGTCCAGGACGGCGGACTCCGGTACCGAGGGGGCACGTGATCCGTTCGACCTGGTGAGCGCGGCGCTCTCACTGACCGCCCTGCTCACGGTCATCTACGGCATCAAGGAGTGGGCCCAGCACGGCTTCGCACCGGTGCCCGCCCTCGCCGTCGTCCTGGGGCTGGTGCTCGCCCACGTCTTCGTACGCCGCCAGAGGCGCCTCACCCACCCGATGATCGACCTCGATCTGCTGGGGCGACGGGCTTTCGGGGGGCCGGTGTTCGCGAATCTGCTCGCGATGTTCGCCACGGTGGGCATGGCGGTCTTCCTCACCCAGTACCTCCAGTCGGTGCAAGGTCTGAGCCCGTTCGAAGCCGCGCTGTGGAGTCTCGTACCGGCTTCGGGCGTGATCGTGGCCGCGCCGGTGGCGACGGTTCTCGCGCAGCGCACCGACCGCGCGTACGTCATGGGTGGCGCCTTCATCTTCGCGGCGACCGGCTTCTTCTGGCTGACCCAGGTCCGGACGGACTCGGCGCTCTGGTTCTGCCTGGTGGCCGGCGGCATCTATGTGGGTGGTCTGGTCGCCGCCATGACCCTCGCCAACGAACTCGCCATCGGCGCCGCCCCGCCCGAGCGCGCGGGCTCGGCCGCCGCCGTACTCGAATCGGGCCAGGAACTGGGCGGGGCGCTGGGGATGGCCGTCCTCGGCTCGGTCGGGGCGGCGGTCTACAGCCGGGAGATGGCCGATGCCCTGCCAGCCGATGTCGTCGCCGCGCTGCCGGGCGGGGAGGCGGACGCCGTACGGGAGACGCTGGGCGGCGCGGCTGCCGCGGCGGTCCGGCTCCCGGCCGAGACGGGCGCCGGCGTGCTGGCGGCGGCGCGGGACGCGTTCACCCAGGGGATGGCACTGGCGTCGGTCGGCGCGGCCGTCGTGATGGTGGGGGCCGCCGCCTTCTCGTTCGTGGCGCTGAGGGGCACGGCCGGGCGCGCCACGGGCAAGACCGGGGCCGGGGGCGGGGGCGGGGACGGGGACGGCCTGGAGCGGGGCTCCGTGGAGGAGGGCGACCTTGCTCGTGCACAGACCGGCGTCCTAGAGTGAATGCGCTTACACACAGCGGTGGGTGTGTGGCCAGGTGGAGCAGGCGTGACATGGCTACGGAGAACGTCACCCGTCAAGGGTCAGAGCGGCGAGAGCGGACGGTCGGATCGGTTGAGTGCCCCCACGGTGTACGACGTCGCCGAGCGGTCCGGCGTCTCCATTGCCACGGTTTCGCGGGTCTACCGCAATCCGGACTCCGTACGCGCCCAGACCCGCGACCGTGTGCTGGAGGCCGCCCGCGCGCTCGGGTACGTACCGAGCGGCAATGCCCGCGGTCTGGCCAGCCGGACCACCGGCGTCCTCGGACTCTGTTTTCCCGACTACGCGGACCCGGACGCCGAGACCGACGCGGAGGCGGAGGCTGAGGCCGACGACTCCGCGGTGATGCTCTACTCCGACCAGATCATCCGCGGTATGGAACGGGCCGC
Source organism: Streptomyces sp. NBC_01506 (assembly GCF_045040295.1). NCBI lineage: Bacteria > Bacillati > Actinomycetota > Actinomycetes > Kitasatosporales > Streptomycetaceae > Streptomyces > Streptomyces sp. NBC_01506. The sequence continues at coordinate 3,087,385 of NZ_CP109422.1, forward strand.
GCGGCGGCACGGGTACGCGCTGCTGATCGCCGCCTCGCTGGTGGGCGGGCCGGAGAGCCTGGTGGCCAAGGTCGCGGGACGGGTGGACGGCTTCGCCGTACTGGCGAGGACCGTGCCCACCGAGGACCTTGAGGTGATCTCGCGGCGGCTCCCGGTGGTGATGCTGGCCGGGCCACGCGAGATCGACCACCTCGACCACATCGAGGTGGCGAACTCCGACGGGGAACGGGAGTTGGCCCGCCATCTGATCCGTGACCACGGGCTGCGCCGACTGGCCTTCGTGGGCGGCCAGCGGGAGTCGCCGGACGCGGAGGCGCGGTTCCGCGGCTACCAGGAGGCGTGCCGGGAGGCCGGCCTCCCCGTCGCCGACGAGCCGGACCTGCGCGGCGAGATGATGACGCAGGCGGACGGCGAACGGACGACCGACGCGCTCCTGGACCGCGCCGCCGCCGGGCGCGAACGGCCACAGGCGATCCTCTTCGCCAACGACCAGATGGCGATCGGCGCGCTGCACGCGCTGGAACGGCGCGGGGTGCGGGTGCCCGACGACATCGCGGTGACCGGCTTCGACGGCATCCCGCTGAGCCGGATGGTCCGGCCGCCTCTGACGACGGTCCGCCAGCCGATGCGCCGCCTGGGCGAGGAGGCGGTTGAGCTCCTGATCCAGCGCCTGGCGGACCCCACCCGCGACCCGGTGTCGCTGATGCTCCCGGTCTCGGTGGCCCGCCGCACAAGCTGCGGCTGCGCCTGAGGAACGCCCCCGCGAGCCCGCAGGCGCGGTTTCCGCGCCTGCGCCACAACCGGAATCACCGCAACTACTTCCGCAACGCAAACTGCCCATCTAGCCTGCGGAGGCGGGCGTTCCGGATGTCCTACATGTTGCACGAGTGTGACCAAAGCCCCTCTTGCGGTTCCCGAAAGGCCTGCAGCAGAGTGATGTATGCGCTTACAGGCAGCGCATACATCGGTGAGCTCAAGGAGGAGCCGTCCATGCATCGCACCGCCAGAACCGCCTCTGCCGCCATCGCTCTCACGATGGCCGCCGGAATAACCGCATGCGGCAGCTCGGGGGGCGAAGGGGTCGCCGCCGACAAGAAGCAGACCCTCACCGTGTGGGCCATGGGCGCCGAGGGCGAGAAGCTCGCCGAGGTGGCCAAGGTGTACGAGGACGCGAACCCCCACATCACCGTCAAGGTCACCCCCATCGGCTGGGACGTCGCCCACCAGAAGCTGATATCCGCCGCTGCCGCCGGCACCCTGCCGGACGTGACGCAGATGGGCAGCAGCTACATGGGCGAGTTCGTCGAACTCGGCGTCCTCGAACCGGTCGACACCAAGACCTTCAAGAAGGACACCTTCTTCCCGGTCGCCTGGGATCAGGGCACCGCGGACGGCGAGACCTACGGCGTCCCCTGGTACGTCGAGACCCGCGTCCTCTACTACCGCACCGACCTGGCCAAGAAGGCCGGCATCACCAAGCCCCCCACCACCTGGCCGGAACTCCAGCAGGCGGCCACCGACTTCCAGGACAAGGCCGGCACGAAGTGGGGCATCTACTTCCAGCCCGGCGGCCTGGACGCCGTACAGAGTTGGTACCCCTTCCTGTACTCGGCCGGCGGCGCGATCGTCTCCGACGGCAAGGCCGCCATGGACACCCCGGAGACCGTGCGGGCCCTCAACGAGTACGGCACGTACTTCGACAAGGGTCTGTCCACAAAGAGTTTCCAGCCCGGCTACGACGTCCTGAAGGACTTCAACACCGGCGACGTCCCGATGTTCTACTCCGGTCCCTGGACCATGGCGGGTATCAACGACAACTACCCGGACCTCAAGGGCAAGTGGGCCATCGCCAACGTCCCGGCCGACCAGGGCTCCGTCTCCATGGCCGGTGGCTCCAGCCTCGTCGTCTCCAAGGACAGCGAACACAAGGAAGCCGCCACCCAGTTCCTCAGCTATCTCACCAGTACCGAGGGCCAGAAGGACTGGTTCAAGCGCTCGGGCGACCTGCCGGCCAACACCAGCGCCTGGGACTCCGGCGAACTCGCCGCCGACGCCAACTTCAAGATCTTCCGTGAGCAGATGGAGACCGCCCAGTCCTGGCCGGTCATGCCCGAGTGGACGGAGATCTCCTCGAAGGCCGACGACGCCATTTCGCAGGTGACCCAGGGCAAGGCATCCGCCGAGGACGCCGCGAAGAAGGCCCAGTCCGAAATTGAAGGGCTTGTGAAGTAGTCGTCATGAGCGCCACGACCGAACCGGCCGCCGAAGCGGCCCCGATGAAGACCGGGCCGGGAGCACACCCCCCGCCCGGCGGACGGAACCGCGGCAAGCGGCAGCCCGTCGCCGTGCAGCACCTGGCCGGCTGGCTGTTCTCCACCCCCTTCCTGGTGCTCTTCGCCGTCTTCATGGCTCTGCCGATCGTCGCGACGCTCGTCATGAGCTTCACGGACTTCGGTCTGCGCAATGTCACCGATCCTTTCTCGGCGGAGTTCATCGGCCTGGAGAACTACACGAAGCTGCTCGACGACGAGAAGTTCCTCAAGGCGCTGTTCAACACCGCGTACTTCGTGGTCGTCGGCGTACCGCTGACCGTATGCCTCGGGCTCGGCGTCGCCGTCCTGCTCAACAACGGCATCGACCGGGCCCGTACCTTCTTCCGCGTCGGCTTCTACGCCCCGGTCGTGACCAGCATCGTCGCGATCGCGGTCGTCTGGCGCTTCGTCCTCGACCCGTCCGACGGACTGATCGCGGGCCTCGCCTCCGAAGTCGGCCTGACCTCACCGGACTTCCTCGGCTCCGAGGCACTTGCCATGCCCTCGCTGATCGTGATGGCCGTGTGGCGCAATCTCGGCACGGTCATGGTGCTCTTCATCGCGGGTCTCCAGGCCATTCCGCCCGAGGTACGGGAGGCGGCGCGGCTGGACGGCGCGAGCACCTGGCAGGAGTTCCGCCGCATCACCGTCCCGCTGTTGCGGCCCACGATGCTCTACACCACGGTCATCACCACCATCGGCTATCTCAACGTCTTCGAGGAGCCGTTCGTGATGACACAGGGCGGGCCCTCGGACAGCACGCTCACCGTGTCGCTGGCCATGTACCGCGAGGGCTTCAACTTCTTCCACATGGGCTACGCGAGCGCCATGGCGTATGTGCTCTTCGTCGTGATCATGGCGATCACGGTGCTCCAGCTCCGTCTGCTGAAGGACAACACGAAATGAGCGCCGCACGCACCACCACACCACCGCCCCCGCCCTCCGTACCCACCGGCCCGGAGGACCCCAGGGGTCCCAAGGACCCCCGGGGTCCGGGCTGGTCCGGCCCCAGGGCCGGCGATTCCGTTCCGACATCGAGCGGCGGACGGCTGAGGAAGTCCGGCGTCTATGTGCTGCTCTCGATCGGCCTGCTGCTCATGGTGGCGCCCTTCCTGTGGATGGGCCTGTCGGCCTTCAAGACGGACCAGGAACTGACAGCCAACCCACCGGTGTGGATCCCCACCGAGTGGACCTTTGAGCACTTCGGGGAACTGCTCGACCGTCTCGACATCCCGCTCTACTTCTTCAACTCCCTCACCGTGGCCGTCCTGGTGACCGTCTCCAATCTGGTGTTCTGCTCGATGCTGGGCTACGCGCTGGCCAAACTGCGGTTCGGCGGCCGGAACAAGGTCTTCGCGCTGGTACTCGCCGCCCTGATGGTGCCCGGCAACCTGATGCTGCTTCCGCTCTTCGTCCTGATGAGCAAGCTCCAGTTGATCGACAGCTACGCGGGGCTGGTACTGCCGTTCGCCGCCCAGGCATTCGGCGTCTTCCTGATGCGGCAGTTCATGCAGTCGATCCCGGACGAACTGCTGGAAGCGGCCCGCATCGACGGCGCCGGCGAGTGGTACATCTTCTGGCGGATCGCGATGCCGCTGGTCAAACCGGCGTTGGCGACGCTCTCGATCCTGATCTTCCTGGGCTCCTGGAACAACTTCGTCTGGCCGCTGATCGCGACGAACGACCCGGAGAAATACACCCTCCCGGTGGCGCTCGCCACCTTCGCCACCGACCCCAACCAGTCGGCCGGCTCCAACGGCATGCTGATGGTCGGCTCCCTCCTGATCATCCTGCCGGTGCTGCTGGTCTTCATCGTCCTGCAACGGCACTTCACCCAGGGCCTCGCCACCACCGGCATGAAGTAGCCACCGCCTCAGCCCTTCCAGCCCCCTCCCCGGCGCGTACTGCGGCTCCGACGCCGACGCCGACGCCCACGCCGCTGTAGCGCCGCGCACTCACCGACGAAAAGGTTTGTACCACCATGACCGAGAAGTCCACCGCTCGCGCCGACTGGGAGACCCGTATCGGGAAACCCAGCGATCAGCGGCTCACCGGCATCGGGGAACTCCCCGCCCCCGGCGGCCTGTCCGCCGAGGACGGCACCGGCCATGTGCTGCTCACCTGGCAGCCGGTCGCGGGCGCGCTCGGATATCTCGTGCACCGCGCCGACTCCGTCGAGGGGCCTTACGAACCGCTCGACCACCTCGGCGGCGATGTGCTCGCCGTGCCCCATCCCCCGTACGCCGACACCCTCGCCGAGCCTGGCCACGGCTACTTCTACAAGGTCGCCACCTGGTCCGACACCGGGGCCGGCGCCCTCTCCGCACCGGCCCCCGGCTGCGCCAGAGCCGCAGGATCCAGCCCCGCCCCGGTCACCGTCACCGTGGACGCGGCGGCACCCGCCACTCCCCTCCCCGGGGTCTGGAACAGGATGATCGGCGCCGAGCACTTCTCGCTGCTGACCTGGGACAAGCCGGGCGCCGGTGGCTCGGACGTCGCGAAGGAGTACGCGCGCGCCCTGGAGATCGTCCGCGACGAGATCGGCGTCCGCTCCGTCCGGGCGCACGGCACCTTCCTCCCGGAGACGCTGACCGTCCAGCCCGACGGCTCCTTCGACTTCTCCGGCCTGGACGCGGTCTATGACCGATTCCTGGCCACCGGTCTCCAACCCGTCGTCGAACTCTCCTTCATGCCCAAGGAACTCGCCGCCGATCCGCACTACACGGTCTTCGACTATCAGGCCCTGGTGTCCAAGCCCGCCGTGTGGGAGCACTGGGGCGATCTCTGCCGCGAGTTGACCGTCCACCTCCAGGACCGGTACGGCAGGGACACCGTCGCGGGCTGGGAGTTCGAGGTCTGGAACGAGGCCAATCTGGAGGTCTTCTGGAACGGCACCCAGGACGACTACCACCGGCTCTACGAGGTCGCCGTCCGCGCCGTGAAGGGTGTTGACGAACGGATCAGGGTCGGCGGCCCGTCCTCCGCGGCGGCGGGCTGGGTCGGCGCGCTTCTTGAGTACTGCCAGGAGCGCGACGTACCCATCGACTTCATCTCCACCCATACCTACGGCAACGCCCCACTGGACTTCCGTCCGATGACGCGCGCGTTCGCGGAAGCGACCGGCAGGCCAGAGCCGGAGATCCTGTGGACCGAGTGGGGCGTCACCCCCACCCACTTCCACCGGGTCAGCGACTCCGTATTCGCCGCTCCGTTCGTCCTGCGCGGCATGAAAAGCGCCCTGGCGTCCACCGACGCGCTCGCCTATTGGGTCGCCTCCGACCAGTTCGAGGAGTTGGGCTGGCCGCCCCGCCTCTTCCACGGCGGATTCGGTCTGCTCACGGTCGGCAATCTGCGCAAGCCGCGGTTCTGGGCGCTGTACCTCCTGTCCCAACTCGTCGGCGGGCGAGTCCCCGCGGCGGTCGGCGGAGACGGCGCCGAAGCGCTGGTGGAGTCCCTTGCCACCCGCGCCGACGACGGCTCCACCGTCGACGTACTGCTCTGGAACGGCACGCTCGACCAGTCCAAGATCGACGGCACCACGCTGCTGGACCGCACGGCGACCGTGCGGATCGAGGGACTTGAGCCGGACACCACCTACGCCGCGCTCTCCCGCCGGGTCGACGCGCAGCACTCCAACATCCAGGCCGTCTGGAACGACCTCGGCGGCGGCGACTGGCCCGACGATCCCCAGTGGGCGAAGCTGCGGTCCGCCGACGAACTGCCCGAGGAACCCCTCGCGCCCGTACTCACCGACGACACGGGCACGGCGACGCTGACCGTCCCGCTGCCCAACCCGGGCATCCGCTTCCTGCGTCTCGCCCGCGCCTGATCCACCCCACATTCCCGGGGGTCGGCGGCACCTGACCGCCGTCGGCCCCCGAACCAGCACCGCCGCCATGGCCGGACCCCCCGCAACACCTCTGGCCATGGCGGCGGCCACAGACCTGGCCCAGGCACCGGCCCTGGCCACAACTCCACATCTGCCAAGGGGAGCTGGACTCTCATGGACCGTCGTACGTTTCTCGCCGCTGCGGGAACCGGGGCCACCGCCCTGTCCCTCGGAGCCGTCACCACACCCGCCGTATCCGCGCCGGCCTCGGCCGCGTCGCGTGCTCGTGTTGTTCATGCCTCTGATACACCGCTGCTGCGCCGCTGGTTCCGCGATACGTATCACTCGATCGAGGTAATGACGACCGACATCGGTCTCGCCGCCGACAAGATCAACCTCGATGCGCCGGGCGGGCCCGTCCCCTCGCAGAACACCTCGCCGACCAATATCGGCTGCGGTCTGTGGTCCACCGTCGCCGCCGCCGGACTCGGCGTCATCGACCAGGACACCCTGCACCGCCGGCTCGACCTCACCGTCACCGCCGTCGAGAAGCTGGAGCGCCACCACGGCTTCTGGCTCAACTGGTACGACGCCCACGACGGCTCGGTGCTCACCAACTGGCCCGGCACCGGCGACCCGGTCCGTCCCTTTCTCTCCTCGGTCGACAACGCGTGGCTCGTGACGGGTCTGCTCATCGCCGCCGACGCGGACAGCCGACTGCGCCGCCGGATCGGCAAGATCCTCGCCACCGCCGACTGGTCGTACTTCTACACGCCGTACGACGCCGCGGACCCGGTGGCCGGCCCCGGCCAGCTTCGCGGCGGCTTCTGGACCGACACCGGCGAGCCGACGGCCCACCACTACGGAGCGCTCAACACCGAGCCGCGCATGGCCAGTTACCTGGGAATCGCGGACGGCAGCCTGCCCTCGGACCACTACTGGCACATGTTCCGCACGATGCTTCCCGAGCACGGCCAGGAGCAGCCGCCCGGCGGCGCGTACGACACGGTCGACGGCGTCCGTTTCTGGCAGGGGCACTACACCTACCGGGGCCGCAAGCTGGTCCCGACCTGGGGCGGCTCGATGTTCGAAGCCCTGATGGTGCCGCTGTTCGTGCCCGAGCCGGAGTGGTCGCCCCGCTCGTGGGGCACCACGCACCGGCGCTTCGTCCGCTCCCAGATCGAGCACGGCATGGAGGAGGCGGAGTACGGCTACTGGGGGTTCTCCCCCGCCGAGGTGCCCGAAGGCGGTTACCAGGAGTACGGCGTGGACGCGATCGGCATGAACATCGACGGATACGCCTCCAACACCGACCGCACCTATGTCACGCACGGTCAGCCACTGCCGCCCGCCTCCGCGTACACCAACGGGGTCGTCACCCCGCACGCGTCGTTCCTCGCCCTGCCCTACGCACGGTCGGAGGCCCTGGCCAACCTTCACGCGATCGCGGACGACTTCGGCGCGTACGACGACGGCTACGGTTTCCGCGACTCGGTCAATGTGGGGACCGGACATGTCAGCAGTTCGGCTCTCGCGCTGGACCAGGGCATGATCGCCGCCGCTCTCGCCCAGGAGCTGAGCCCCGGCCTGCTCCAGCGTCCCTTCCGCACCGGCGGTTTCGCTTCGCGCATCCGTCCGATGCTCGCCAAGGAGCGCTTCAGCATCTGATGACCGCCCCGAATTCCGCGGGCCGACCGGCGCCGCCCTGTGTGTGGCGCCGGTCGGAACGGGGCCGACCAGGCACTTCCTGTGCCTCCACAGCCCGCGCACCGTCCGGTCGCGGACAACCGAAGCCGGACATAGCCTCCCAGATGTGAGACGGACAGCAAGCCGCGACCGGACTCGTACAGCGGGCCGGAGCCTCCTGGCCCTGCTGGTGGCGGTTGGGTGGCTGCTGATGCCCGCCGTCTCGCCGGACGCCCGCGCCGAAGATCCCGTCACCCTCTCGCGCCAGGGACAGATCACCGACAAGGTCGGTGCCCTCGACGGCCGCGAGACAGCGGTCACCGCGTCCCTCGACCGGCTGTACAGCGACAGCCGCATCCAGCTTTTCGTCGCCTACGTGCGTGACTTCTCCGGCCGCACCGCGCAGAGCTGGGCCGACGCGACGGCCGAACGCAACGGGCTCGGGCGCGACGACATCCTGCTCGCCGTCGCCACACACGACCGGCAGTACGCGTACTCCGCCACCACCGACGGTCCTCTTACGGAGACCCAACTCGCCGACGTGGCGAGAACGGCCGTCGAACCGGCTCTCCGGGAGAGCGACTGGGCTGGCGCCGCGATCGCGGCGGCGAACGGCTACCGCGCGGTCGCGGCCGGCGCACCCGTCCCTACACCCGCCGTCACCCCCGGCCCGGCGGACCCCGGCGCCGACATCTCCTCCAACAGATCAGGCAGCGCTCTCGTCCTGCCCGTCGTCCTCGTGGGCTGCGCGGTGGCACTCGCCGCGTACGCCGCCGTCAAACGTAAGCGCCGCGCCTCGACCCGTACGACGCCCAAGGGCGGACAGGAAGGCTGGGGAGAGCCGGGGCAGCCGCCGCGGACCGCGCTGCCGGAGCTCGACCGGCGGGCGGGACTGGCCCTCGTCGACACGGACGACGCCGTGCGCACCAGCCAGGAGGAACTCGGCTTCGCCGCGGCACAGTTCGGCGAGGACGCCGCGCGACCGTTCCAGGACGCGGTGACATACGCGAAGGGCGAGCTGACGGCCGCCTTCCGGCTGCGTCAGCAGCTCGACGACGCGTTCGAGGAGGACGACAACACCCGGCGTCGCATGCTGAACGAGATCATCGCCCGGTGCACGGACGCCAACAGCCGGCTGGACGCCGAGTCGGCGGACTTCGACGCGCTGCGCGCCATGGAGCGCAACGCCCCGGAGGCGCTGACCGCCGCCGAGACCGCGTTCCGGGAGCTGACGGACAGGACCGCGACGGCCGCCGCCACACTCGCCGCGATGCGCGAGCGGTACGCGGAGTCGGCCGCCGCCCCGGTCGGCGGTGCCGTCGAACAGGCCGACGACCTGTCCGTGTTCGCGACGAGCAATCTCGACGACGCGCGCCGCTCGATCCAGTCGGGCGACAACGGCCGCGCGGCGGTGCATGTACGGGCGGCGGAGAGCGCCATCGGGCAGGCGACGACCCTGGCCGACTCGGTGGAGCGGCGCGCACTCGAACTCGCCGAGGCCGCCGGCAAGCTCCCCGGCGCGCTCACCGAGACACAGACGGACCTGGCGGACGCGCGCGGCCTGCTCGAAGGCACCGCGGAAGGCACGTCCACGGCCGATCTCCAGGGTCGGATCGCACGTGCGGAGACGGTGGTGGCCGACGTGCGGCGGGAGCAGGACGCCGGGCTTTACGACCCGATCGACGCCCTGCGCAGGGTCGAGGAGGCCGACGCGGTGCTGGACGAAGCCCTCGCGGGCGCGCGCGCCCGCGAGGAGGGGGGACGGCGGGCGTCGGCGCTGCTGGACCGGGCGCTGCTCGGCGCCCGCTCGGCGATCGGCGCCGCCGGCGACTACATCGCGACGCATCGCGGTGCGGTGGGCAGCGAGGCCCGCACCCGGCTGACGGAGGCCCAGCGGCGGCTCGAGCAGGCCGGGACGCTGACGGAGCTGGGCGATGCGCCGGGCGCGCTGGCCGAGGCCCAGCACGCGGACGGCCTGGCCAGGCAGGCGCAGAGCCTCGCCGAGCAGGATGTGCGGTCGTTCGGGAACCGATCGGGCCCCGGCGGTGTAACAGGGGCAGGAAGCGGGCTCGGCGGTGCCGTGCTCGGCGGGATCATCCTCGGCGGCCTGTTCGGCGGCGGAGGCGGACATGGTGGGGGTGGGGGCTTTGGCGGGGGTTTCGGCGGAGGTCATGGGGGTGGCCGTGGCGCTGGTCCTGGCAGTTTCGGGGGCGGTGGCACGCGTGGCCGGATGGGCGGCGGCGGCCGTTTCTGACGCTACTCCCCTTGTCTCTCACGCGAAGAAGGAGCAGCACGATGACGAAGCAGACGATCCTCGGCCGCGTCACCCAACTGGCGAAGGCCAATATCAACGATGTGCTGGACCAGGCCGAGGATCCGCAGAAGATGCTCGACCAGCTCATCCGCGACTACACGAACAACATCACGGAGGCGGAGGAGGCCGTGGCCGCCACGATCGGGAATCTGCGGCTGCTGGAGCTGGACCACCAGGAGGACCTGGACGCGGCTCGGGAGTGGGGCGAGAAGGCGCTGGCGGCGAGCAGGAAGGCCGACGAACTGCGCTCGGGCGGCCAGGGCGAGGACGGCGACAAGTTCGACGGGCTGGCCAAGGTGGCGCTCGGCCGTCAGCTCCGGTCGGAGAGCGAGGCGAAGACCGCCGAGCCGACGATCGCGTCCCAGACAGAGGTGGTCGCGAAGCTCAAGGCGGGGCTGGACCAGATGAAGGCCAAGCTGACGCAGTTGCAGTCGAAGCGCGACGAGTTGGTGGCCCGGTCCAAGTCGGCGCGGGCGCGGAATCAGATGATGGACGCGGCCAAGAACATCAATGTGCTGGATCCGACGAGCGAGTTGGGCCGCTTCGAGGACAAGGTGCGGCGGGAGGAGGCCAGGGCGATGGGCAAGCAGGAGCTGGCCGACTCGTCGCTGGACGCCCAGTTCGAGCAGTTGGACAGTCTCGGGGACACGGCGGAGATCGAGGCACGTCTGGCCGCGCTGAAAGGCGCCTGACACCTCCGGCTCAGCTCCGGCGGGCGGGTCCGGTGGGCCCGGCCCGGCCGACCGGTTCGGGTGGTGGGCCGGCCGGCGGGGACGGTCCGGGGTCAGAACATGCTGAGGAGCTGTTCGACGGTGGGCTCCGCCGTCGAGTCCCCGTCGGGCAGGGCGAGTTCGAACCAGACTGTTTTACCCTGCGGGGTCCGGCGCGATCCCCAGGCCGCGCTGAGCAGCCCGACCAGTTGGAGGCCCCGGCCGCCTTCGTCGGTGTCGCGCGCCCGTCGCCTGCGCGGTTGTACGAGCCCCGCGTCCCACACCTCGCAGACGAGCGTGCGGTCGCGGAGCAGGCGCAGCCTGATCTCGCCCTCGCCATAGCGCATCGCGTTGGTGACCAGCTCGCTGACGAGCAGTTCGACGGTGTCCACCAGCGGTTCGAGCCCCCAGGACAGGAACTGGGCGCGGGCGACCTCGCGGGCGCGGCCGACGGAGCGTGGCTCGCGCGGCAGTTGCCAGTCGCCGACTGCGTCGGCGGGCAGGCCCTGTATGCGGGCCATCAGCAACGCGATGTCATCCTCACCGTGCCGGGTGTCGAGCGTGTTGAGTACGTGGTCGCAGACGTCTTCCAGGGGGCGTACGGGATTGGTGAGCGCCCGGCGGAAGGCCGTCAGCCCCTCGTCGATCGGATGGTCGCGGGACTCGACGAGGCCGTCCGTGTAGAGCGCGAGCAGTGCCTCTTCGGGAAGTTCGACCTCGACCTGCTCGAACGGCTCTCCGCCGACGCCCAGCGGCATTCCGGGCGGTACGTCGAGGAGCAGCGCCTCTTCGCCGGGTTCGACCAGTACGGGCGGGGGGTGTCCGGCGTTGGCGAAGGTGCAGCGGCGGGTGACCGGGTCGTAGACGGCGTAGACGCAGGTCGCGAGATACACCTCGGAGAGGTCGGCGTCCCGCGACTTGTGGGCGACGCGCGAAGCCTGCTGGGCGCCGCTCGGTGTGCCGAGGCCACGGGCGATCTCGTCCAGTGCGGACAGGACCTCGGCCGGCTCCAGGTCGAGCAGTGCCAGGGTGCGTACGGCGGTGCGCAACTCGCCCATGGCGACGGCGGCGCGCAGTCCCCGTCCCATGACGTCGCCGACGACCAGCGCGGTGCGGTGGCCGGGCAGTTCGATGACATCGAACCAGTCGCCGCCGACCTCGGTGGCGGTGTTCCCCGGCAGATAGCGGCAGGCGATGTCCAGCCCGGCTGCTTCGGGGTCGCCGGGCGGGAGCAGACTGCGCTGCAGTATCAGCGCGCGTTCGTGCTCCCTGCGGTACAGGCGGGCGTTGTCGATGCAGACGGCGGCGCGCGCCGCGAGTTCCACGGCGAGGGCGCGGTCCCGTTCCCCGAAGGGCTCGCTGCCCTTGGTCCGGGAGAACTGGGCGAGTCCGACGACGGTGTCGTGCGCGACCATCGGCACGGCGAAGGTGGACTGGATGAGGCTGCCCGCCCCGCCGGGCACCGTCTGGACCCGGGCGGTGCGCAGGGCGTTCGCGCAGGGCGAGTTGAAGGGGTAGCGGTGGACGGAGCCGACCGAGGGAGGCTCGACCGCGCCTTCACCCGTCAGGTCGGCTCCGAGCAGGGGTGCGTCGGCGACGGCGCTGGCGAAGGCGACGCGCCGCAGGGTGGCGCTGCCGCCGCCGGACTCGGAGCCGGAGGAGCCGCCGCGTCCGGGCGGAGCCTCGTCGCCGGTCAGCAGCCCCTGGTAGAGGTCGACGGACGCGAGGTCGCAGAAGCCGGGGACGGCGACGTCGAGGAGTTCTTTGGCGGTGGTCTCCAGGTCGAGGGAGTTGCCTATCCGGGCGCTCGCCTCGTTGAGGATCGCGAGGTTGCGGCGGGCGCTGGCGGCCTCACGTGCGGCGATGTGACGGCGTGTGACGTCGCTGCCGAGTCCGGCGACTCCTATGGTGCGGCCGGCTCCGCTGAGTACGCGGTAGAGGTTGACCGACCAGTGCCTGCGTTCCTTGCTGCCCGGGGCGACGCCGACTATCTGGATGTCGGTGGCGGATTCGCCGGTCTCCAGGACCCGCTTGAGAGAGGCGTTCAATCGCTCGGCCTCGGGGCGGGAGAGATAGTCGTGGACGGTGCGCCCGTGGTGGTCCTCTGCCGTGCCGCCGAAGACCGCGGCGAAACGCCGGTTGGCCCGCTGGACGGTGAGGTCCGTGCCGAACAGCACGAAGCCGAAGGGAGATTGGCCGAAAATGGCCTGCGACGAGGCGAGATCCGTCTCGATCTGGCGAAGTGCGCGGACGTCCACGACGATGCAGAGTGCGGCCCGTTCACCGTTCTCGGTCTCGCTGGGCATGACATAGACCTCGGCGAGGCCGTGCAGCCCGAGTTCGCCGGGCACCTGGAACGGGACCAGCCCGGTCCACTCCTTGCCGTCCAGAATCTCGGCGATCTTCCTGCGCCCTCGCGGACGCAGGTCGGAGGGTACGAACACCTCGATCGGGTCCTTGCCCCTGACCTCGTCCGGAGCGATCCCGAACAGCTCGGCGGCTCGCAGACTCCACTGGTCGACCAGCCCGTCGGGGCCGATCGAGAAGGAAGCGACTCTTATGTAGTCATAGATCGAGCCGGGCGGACTGCTCTGCCACACGACGTCGCCCGCCGTTCCAGGTATCTCGCTCACGCGACCGTCCCCTCCAGCTCACGCACCGGACCGGCCATCCCCGCAGTATTCAGCACTACGGCCCTGACAGGTACGGCGTTCACGATCACAGCACAGTCTCGTTCTTTTTGAGCCGGGACTCACGTGATCGTTGTTTCCCTCCACACTCCTAACCAGGGAGCGGCAGCTCGAACCACACCGTCTTGCCCGTCTTCCCCCGGCGTGTACCCCAGCGGCGCGCGGAGCAAGCGACGAGCTGGAGCCCACGGCCCCCTTCTTCATCAGGGCCGGGAGACCGCGCGGTCGGCGGATCGGGGAGCGGATCGGACACCTCCACCAGCAGCGCGGCACCGGTGAGGTCCGCGGGGCCCACGGGAACAATGGCCAGCCTGACACCGATCGGGCCCGACGCGTACTGCAGGGAGTTGGTGACCAGCTCACTGACCAACAGCACGGCCGAGTCGCGAACGTGGTGGTCGAGCCGCCAGAGGTCGAGGGTGTCGCGTACGGCGTGGCGTGCGGTACGTACGGCATCCGGCTCGGCAGGGAAGGTCCACTCGGCGTAGGTGCTCTCCGCCTCGATCAAGCCGACCACTTCCCCAGACTGACAGCAGGCCCATGCCCTTTATAGGGGGGTTGGTCAGCACATACCCGGAATACGAGAGGAACTATCTTGACGGAGGGTCATGTCAGCTCCCCAGCCGCTCTGAGGTCGTCGAAGAGAATCTGGTCGACGGGGGCCACCAGGCCCCGGTCGCCGTAGGAGAGCCAGCGGATCTCCTCGATCTCGTTGCTGGCAGCCGGCGTACCCCGGTAGTCGCCGGAGTAACAGCTCATCCGGACGACGACGCCGTCCGGCTGGCCGTGGGCCTGGGCCTCGTACGTACCGAGATGGGCCGTCGTGGCCGGAAGGACGGCCACGGCCAGCTCCTCCTCGACCTCGCGCAGCAGGGTCTCCAGATCGGTCTCCGTGCCTTCGCGCTTGCCACCGGGGATGTAGAACACATCCTTCCCACGGGAACGCGCACAGAGGATCCTGCCCTGCTCCACTCGGACCCACGCGACTGTGTCGATCAAGACCGTTGCAGCTCCGCCCTCACTCATGCGCCGGAGCGTAACGCGATGGACCGCGTCCGATCGACCGGGGGTCGCGATCCGGAGCCGACGAGGTCAGCGGCTGGTCTGGCTCAGACGCTCGACCCAGTAGAGCTGCTTGTGACCGTTGCTGCCGAGGCCGTCGACGATCTTCTGCGCCTCGTCCTTCGTGGCATACCTGCCCACGCGATACCGGTTTCCGTTGTCGTCCTGACGTATCACCAGCCAGGGAAGTGCAGCGCCACCGTCAGTCATCGCGCCCCTCCCGCCATTGGCCCACACCACTCGAACGATCTCTTGGAAACCCCAATCCGCATATGCCCGAGCCTACGCCTGACCTTCACTCAGCGGAGGCGCGTTTACACAAAGAGGTACACATCTGGCCAAGAAGATTCGGACCTTGAGGCACGCGCTTGGGCGCGCGCCCGTCATCTCCCCATGTCCGACGCCCTGTTGAGGCGCCACTTCATGGTCGTGGAGAGATGACGGCGACGCTTCGATCCGCCGCTGACCACCGATCCGTCATCTGACCGGAAGGTGATAGGCGATGCGGTACCGGTCCGCCGGAACAACCACGTCCGCCGTTTCGACCGCACGCCCGGACGCGTAGTAGGTCCGCTCCAGGACCATCACCACATGGCCGGGCACACCACCGAGCGACAGAAGCTCCTCCGCCAGCCCCGGGCGCGCACCGACCTCCTCGACCACGTTGTCCACCACGATGCCGATGGCCGCCATCCGCTCCACGACCCCGCTGCCTCCGAGCGGCCCCTCCTCGGGAAGCATCACCGGCGTGCGCCCGGTGACCTCCAGCGGCTCCCAGGAGGTGGAGAGCATCATCGGCTCCCCCGCGTCCCTGAAGACATAGCGCGTACGCATCACCGGGTCGCCCGGCTCTATGCCCAGGCGCGTGGCGATCTCCGGCGCCACCACGTCCCGGTCGCTGCTCGACTCCCACGTCCCGCGCACGCCGTCCTCGGCCTGCTCCTGCCGGAAGGGGTTGGCGCCGGACGGCGGCCGGTAGCCGGAGCGGGCGATACGACGCGGCACGGGCCGCTCACGTACGTACGTACCGGACCCGGAACGGCCCTCGACAAGCCCTTCCGCCATCAGCACCTTGCGGGCTTCCAGGGCGACCGTGTCCGAGACGCCGTACTCCTCGCGGATACGGGCCTGGGACGGCAGTCGGGTGTGCGGCGGCAGAGCACCGTCAACGATCTTCTGCCGAAGATCACTCGCGACGCGCAGATAGGCCGGCTGCTCACCGAATGCCACGGGCCACTCCCAACAGGTTGACAGACAGCAACACCCTGGCAACCGTTGGTTGTTGACCGCAAGCATGGGCCACGGCTTCACCTGGAGTAAGAACAGGCGTTCTACGCAGGACCTTTGCCACGGACCCGGCCCCGCGTCTGTCAGTCCACCCAGTACGTGTCGTGCTTGAGGAAGAACGCCGTCCGCTCGTCGTCCGTCATCTCGCCGACCGTGGAGACCTTCTCGAAGTACTCCTCGCGGGGCGCCCCGGGCGCGAACAGGATCAGCGTGGAGGCGGGTTCGTCCGAATCATTGCGAAAGCCGTGCAGCCCGCCCGGCGGCACGTACAGGAAATCGCCCTTCTCCGCGTCGATCCAGCGCTCACCGTCGTACAGCCGGACCGTCCCGTCGAGGATGTAGAACGACTCCGAGATCGTCTTGTGGAAGTGGGTGCTCGGGCCGCCTCCCCTGGGCAGCATGTCCATCCGGTAGAGCCCGAACTCACCGCCCGTGGACACACTGGAAGCCACGAAGTGCGTCTCGGCGCCCGACGGAGACCGCACGTCGGCGGGGCTGTCCGCAGGCCGGAAGACCGCGTTGACCTCGCCCCTGTCCCCGAGATGGCGGGGTTCCGGATACGACATGCTCCGCACTCCTTGAACGTGATGTGTCGACGCGCGGCCGGCCGGTCACGCGTCAACCATCATGCCCACCAAGCGTTTTCTCCGCGCGGAAACGGGCAGCGGGGCGCTCGTCAGACGTTGAACCGGAACTCGACCACGTCGCCGTCCTGCATCACGTAGTCCTTGCCCTCCATGCGGGCCTTGCCCTTGGCGCGGGATTCGGCGACCGAGCCCGCCTCCACCAGGTCGGCGAAGGAGATGACCTCGGCCTTGATGAAGCCCTTCTGGAAGTCGGTGTGGATCACACCGGCCGCCTCGGGGGCCGTCGCGCCCTGCTTGATCGTCCAGGCGCGGGTCTCCTTGGGGCCTGCCGTGAGGTACGTCTGGAGGCCCAGGGTGGCGAAGCCGACGCGGCCCAGGGTGGCGAGGCCGGGCTCGTCCTGGCCCATGGACTGGAGCAGTTCCAGGGCCTCGTCGTCGTCCAGTTCGATCAGTTCGGACTCGATCTTGGCGTTCAGGAAGATCGCCTCGGCCGGGGCGACCAGGGCGCGCTGTTCGTTCTTGAAGTCCTCGTCGACCAGTTCGTCCTCGTCGACGTTGAAGACGTACAGGAAGGGCTTGGTGGTGAGCAGGTGCAGCTCGTGGAGGAGGCGGCCCTTCTCCGTGCCCGCCGAGATGCCCGCGGCGAAGAGAGTCGTACCGGCTTCGAGGATCTTCTGGGCCTCCTCGACCGCCGCCAGGACGGCGACCTTCTCCTTCTGGAGGCGGGACTCCTTCGTCAGCCGGGGGACGGCCTTCTCGACCGACTGGAGGTCGGCGAGGATCAGCTCGGTGTTGATCGTCTCGATGTCGTCCTTCGGCGAGACCTTGCCGTCGACATGCACGACGTTCTCGTCCTTGAAGGCCCTGATGACCTGGCAGATCGCGTCGGACTCACGGATGTTCGCGAGGAACTTGTTGCCCAGGCCCTCGCCCTCCGAGGCGCCGCGCACGATGCCCGCGATGTCGACGAAGTCGACTGTCGCCGGGAGGATCTTCTGCGAATCGAAGATCTTGGCGAGGACGGCCAGCCGGGGGTCGGGGACGCCGACGACGCCGACGTTGGGCTCGATCGTGGCGAACGGGTAGTTGGCCGCCAGCACGTCGTTCTTGGTCAGGGCGTTGAAAAGGGTCGACTTGCCGACATTCGGCAGACCGACGATTCCGATCGTGAGCGACACGTTGGCGACTTCCTGAAGTGAGGACTGGCGGAGCCTGTACGGCCGGGGCGGCCTGTACTGCCCGGATGCGGGCCGATCCCCCAGTTTACGGGCGGGCCGTCCCGGCGGCCGACGGCAGTCGGTGCGGCAGTCCGTACAGCAGTGCGTACGCGGATGGCGGCACCCGTCGGCGCGACACGCCCGGCGTCCGTCGAACGCAACGCCAAGGTCGCCCAAAGGGCGTGTCCATCGCCTGAATCCGGCACCCGCGCGACCTAGGTTGTTCCGGTGGAGCAGCACAGGACACGTCCCCCCCAGCGCCGGCCGAGGCCGCCGCAGAGCCCTCTCAGCCCGCAGGGCGCCGTCGCCGAGGCCGCCGCCGTCCACCGGGTTCCCGCACCGACCACGCGCCGGGTGCCGCCCGTCGTACTCACCCTGCGCAGACTCCCGAATCCCATGCTGACGGGGCTGGGTGCCGGGCTGTTCGCCGCCGCCGCGATGTTCCTGATCGGGTGCCTTGACCAGTTGCTGTTCGACGGTGAGCCGCTGGTCTACGGGGTGCTGTTCCTGCCGGTCAGCGCCCTGACCGCGCTGTGGGTGCGGACCGCCGATCTGGTGACCGCCCCGATCAGCGTGCCGATCGCCTTCGCCTTCGGCACCATCCCGATCTCCGGCGGGACGAGCGGCTTCGGCGGTCAGACGATGGCCGTCGTGACCGCGCTGGCCGTGCAGGCGGGCTGGCTGTACGGCGGCACACTCATCGCCGGGGTCATCGCCTCCGTACGGAAGGTCCGCCAGATGGGCCGCCGACAGCGCGCACGCGACGCGGCTGCCGCCCGCAGCGCGAGCGCGGCTGCGGGCGCGAGTGCCGGTGCCGGTGCCGGTGCGAAGGCGGGCGCGAAGACGGGTGGGAAGCGCGGGGCGAAGGCCGCCACCGGCGGCGCGAGCTCGGTCGCCCGCCGGGGCTAGGCCCTGTCCGGCGGATCTTCGGGGGTCCGGGACGCCTGGCACGGCACCTCCCCGCGTTGTCGGAGTCATCCAAGTACGTCCAGTACGAGGATGATCCTCCGCCTTGCGACGCACCGCACCAGCCGCCCCGGCCTGATCCCCGAAGATCCGCCGGACAGGACCTAGACGCCGGACAGGCTCCGTGAGCCCGTCCGGCGCGTTGTCTCAGTGGTGTGCCGCCATCATCGCCGCTCCCACGATTCCCGCGTTGTTCTGAAGCTGCGCCGGGACGATCTCCGCCTTGACGCCTTCGATGAGCGGGATGAACTTGTCCGCCTTGCGGCTGACGCCGCCGCCGATGATGAACAGCTCCGGCGAGAACAGCATCTCCAGGTGCGCCAGATACTTCTGTACCCGGTGCGCCCAGTGGTGCCAGCTCAGGTCGTGGTCCTCCTTGGCCTTCGTCGACGCGTGCTTCTCCGCGTCGTGGCCGTTCAGCTCCAGATGACCCAGCTCGGTGTTGGGGACGAGCCTGCCGTCGATGAAGAGGGCGCTGCCGATCCCCGTACCGAAGGTCAGCAGGAAGACGGTGCCGTGCCGGCCCTTGCCCGCGCCGAAGGTCATCTCCGCGACGCCCGCCGCGTCCCCGTCGTTGACGATCGTGACGGGCAGGTTCAGCCGGTCGCCGAGCAGTGTGCCGGCGTCGGTGTCGATCCAGCGCTTGTCGACGTTGGCGGCCGTGCGGACCACCGAGCCCGTGACCACCCCGGGGAAGGTGATGCCGACCGGGCCGGACCAACTGAAGTGCTCGACCACCTCTGCCACACAACCGGCCACCTCGTCGGGTGTGGCCGGCTGCGGGGTGAGCACTTTGTGGCGCGGTTCTGCCAGCTCACCGCGCTCCAGGTCCACGGGCGCGCCCTTGATGCCAGAGCCGCCGATGTCCACTCCGAAGACGTTCATGGACGCAACGTTACGGGGAGATGACCTGGTCGCCCTACTTCTCGGCCAGGGCTGCGGCCTCCGCGCGCAGGTCGCGGCGCAGTTCCTTCGGCAGCGAGAAGACGATCGACTCCTCGGCGGCCTTGACGATCTCGACGTCTTCGAAGCCGTGCCCGGTGAGCCATTCCAGGACGCCTTCGACCAGGATCTCGGGGACGGAAGCGCCGGAGGTGACGCCGACCGTCGTGACGCCTGCCAGCCACGCCTCGTCGATCTCGTCGGCGGAGTCCACCAGATGGGCGGCACGGGAGCCCGCGCCGAGGGCGACCTCGACCAGCCGTACCGAGTTGGACGAGTTCTTCGACCCGACGACGATGACCAGGTCCGCGTCGGCGCCCATCTGCTTGACGGCGATCTGCCGGTTCTGGGTGGCGTAGCAGATGTCGTCGCTCGGCGGCGAGATCAGCAGCGGGAACTTCTCCTTGAGCTTGTCGACCGTCTCCATCGTCTCGTCCACGGAGAGCGTCGTCTGGGAGAGCCAGACGACCTTGGACTCGTCGCGTACCTCGACGTTGGCGACATCGCCGGGTCCGTCGACCAGGGTGATGTGGTCGGGGGCCTCGCCGGAGGTGCCGATGACCTCTTCATGGCCGTCGTGGCCGATCAGCAGGATGTCGTAGTCGTCGTTGGCGAAGCGGACGGCTTCCTTGTGGACCTTGGTGACCAGGGGGCAGGTCGCGTCGATGGTCGCGAGCTTGCGGTCGGCGGCCTCGTCGTGGACGACGGGGGCCACGCCGTGCGCGGAGAACATGACGATCGATCCCTCCGGGACCTCCGCCGTCTCCTCGACGAAAATGGCGCCCTTCCTCTGAAGGGTCTGCACGACATACTTGTTGTGGACGATTTCGTGGCGGACATAGATCGGTGCCCCGTACTGCTCCAGGGCTTTCTCCACGGCGATCACGGCACGGTCGACGCCGGCGCAGTAACCACGAGGCGCGGCGAGCAGGACGCGCTTGCCGGCGCGGCGCGCGGTGTCTCCACTCGGGGTGGCGGCGGGCGACGGGCTGGGCGTAGCAGTCATGCCCACCATCGTAAGGCCGTCCAGAAGAGGCGGAAGATCACCCGCAGGACCGAAACTGGGCCTACGTGATCGACGGAGGGACGCGATGGCCGACAGCGGTGCGGGCGATGCGGACAGTACGGGTGGTACGGGCGGTACGGACCCGCGTGCGGGCGACGGCGCCGCGGGCTCCGGCTCCGGCTTCGGCTCCGGCTTCGGCCGCAAGCCTGATCCGGGCCTGATTTCTGACGATCCCTCCGGTGCGCACGCGCTGGGCGGGCTGCGGCGGACTCTCGGGTTCCGCGATCTCGTCGTCTACGGGCTCCTCTTCATCGCGCCCATGGCACCCGTCGGCGTCTACGGCACGCTCGACGCCAAGTCGCACGGGGCCGTCGCGCTCGTCTACGTCTTCGCCACCATCGCCATGGCGTTCACGGCCTTCAGCTACGCGCAGATGATCCGGGTCGCTCCGCAGGCCGGTTCGGTCTTCGCGTACGCCCGCAAGGGGCTCGGTGAGGGACCGGGGTTCATCGCGGGCTGGATGGCGATGCTCGACTATCTCCTGATCCCGGCCGTCGCGTATCTCTTCGCCGGTATCGCGATGGAGGCGCTGGTGCCCTCCGTCGACCGGTGGATCTGGACCGGGATCGCCGTCGTGATCACCACGCTGCTCAATCTCTGGGGCGTACGGGCCGCCGCGCGTGTCGGCTTCTTCGTGCTCGCGATGGAGCTTGTGGTGCTGATGGTGTTCGTGGTGTCGGCGATCGTGGTGCTCGTACAGGACGGGGCGACGCGCGGCTGGCTGTCACCGTTCACCGGCGACCTGAGCTTCTCCTTCACCGCGGTGCTCGGCGCGGTGTCGGTCGCCGTGCTGTCGTATCTGGGCTTCGACGCGATCGCCTCGTTCGCCGAGGAGGTGACGGGCGGCTCGCGGAAGGTGGCGCGGGCCGTGCTGTTCTGTCTGGCGCTCGCCGGTGTGCTGTTCGTGGCGCAGACCTATCTTGTGGCGCTCCTGGAACCGCTCAGTTCGGCGGAGCTGGCCGCCGACCCGGTCAAGCAGGGGTCGGCCTTCTACGACGCCGTGGACGCCTCCGTAGGAACGTGGCTGCACGACCTGGTCGCGGTGAGCAAGGCGATCGGCGCCGCGTTCGCCGCGCTGGCGGGACAGGCGGCGGCCGGCCGGCTGCTGTTCGCGATGGGCCGGGAGCGCCGGCTGCCGCGGCTGCTGTCGCGTACGGACGGGGGGACGCCGCGCGTGGCGCTGCTGCTCGCGGCGGTGGTGACGCTGATCGCCGCCGTGTGGGCGGCCAGGCGTGACGACGGGCTGGACCATCTGGTGTCGGTGGTCGACATCGGGGCGCTGTCGGCGTTCATCCTGCTGCACGCGTCGGTGGTCGGGTGGTACGCGGTACGGCGCATGGAGGGCCCGCCGCGGATCCTGGCGCATGTGGTGGCGCCGGTCGTCGGCGCCGGTGTGCTGGTCGCCGTGATCGTGGAGGCGTCGGGGTCGGCGCAGGTGGTGGGTGCGATCTGGCTGGCGGCGGGGCTGGTGGTGCTCGCGATCCAGTGGCGCCGTCGCGCACTCGCGCCGGGGGCGCCGAAAGGTTCGTAAGTGACGGACAGCCTGTACGTCCCGTAGGGACGGGCGGCCGACGCGTCCCGCACCCTCCGACGCGGGCCGCGTTGTCGGAGGCGGCCGATACGCTCGACCGTATGGCTCTCAACACGTCCGCGGACGCCCCGCTGCCCGTCGGTGAGGTGTCGCGCCTCATCGGCGGCTGGATCGACCGGCTCGGCGCCATCTGGGTCGAGGGACAGATCACCCAGCTCTCGCGCCGGCCGGGGGCCGGGGTCGTGTTCCTGACGCTGCGCGACCCGTCGTACGACATCTCGGTGAGCGTCACCTGCTACCGGCAGGTCTTCGACGCGATCGCCGACATCGTGTCCGAGGGCGCGCGCGTCGTGGTGCACGCGAAGCCGGAGTGGTACGCGCCGAGGGGCCAGCTCTCGCTGCGGGCCACCGAGATGAAGCCGGTCGGCATCGGCGAACTGCTCGTCAGGCTGGAGCAGTTGAAGAAGTCGCTGGGCGCCGAAGGGCTGTTCGCCGCCGATCGCAAGCGGCCGCTGCCCTTTCTGCCGCAACTGATCGGGCTCGTCTGCGGCCGGGCGTCGGCGGCCGAGCGGGACGTCCTGGAGAACGCGCGGCGGCGCTGGCCCGCCGTCCGCTTCGAGGTCCGCAACACCGCCGTGCAGGGCGTCAACGCGGTGAGCCAGGTCGTCCAGGCGGTCAAGGAGCTGGACGACCTGCCCGAGGTCGACGTGATCGTCGTGGCGCGTGGCGGCGGCAGTGTGGAGGATCTGCTGCCCTTCTCGGACGAGCAGTTGGTACGGGCGGTGGCCGCCTGCCGTACGCCCGTCGTGTCGGCGATCGGCCATGAGCCCGACTCCCCGTTGCTGGACCTGGTCGCCGACGTACGGGCGTCGACGCCCACGGACGCGGCGAAGAGGATCGTGCCGGACGTCGGTGAGGAGCTGGACCGTGTGCAGGCGTTGCGGGACCGGGCGCTGCGGACGGTGCGGGGGCTGCTCGACCGGGAGGAGCGCGGGCTCGCCCACGCGCTGGCCCGGCCGGTGATGGAGCGGCCCCTACGGATGGTGGAGGAGCGCGAGAGCGAGATCGACGCGCTGGTCGACCGCAGCCGGCGGGTGCTGCGGCATCTGCTGGACCGCGCGGACTCCGAGCTGTCGCACACCCGCGCGCGCGTGGTCTCGCTGTCGCCGGCGGCGACGCTGGAGCGCGGCTATGCCGTCCTGCAACGGCCGGACGGGGCCGTCGTCCGCTCCCCGGCGGAGGTCTCGGCGGATCAGGAGCTACGGGCCAGGGTGGCGGAGGGCGAGTTCACGGTGCGGGTCGCCGCAGACGCCAGGGTCGCAGGGGGCACCGGGGCCGCAGGGGGCGCCGAATGAGCCGGGGGCGCCAGGGTGGCCGGGGGCGTACGGCGCGGGCATCTCTACACGTATTCGTTGTCGCATTCGTTGTCGCAGACCGGATTTAGGGTGGATTACATGGACAGGACGGACAGTGGGACAGCAACGGCCGCCGGCGCGGACGCGCCCGGTTACGAGCAGGCGCGGGACGAGCTGATCGACGTCGTGCGCCGTCTGGAGACCGGCGGTACGACGCTGGAGGAGTCGCTGGCCCTGTGGGAGCGGGGCGAGGAGCTGGCCAAGGTCTGCCGCCGCTGGCTGGACGGCGCGCGCGCCCGCCTCGACGCCTCGCTCGCGGACCCGGCGCCCGCCCCCGACCCCGAGTCCTGACGCCCGAGACCCCGGGCCGGGAGGGGACCACCGGCCGCCGTCGCAGAACGCGCATTGTCAACATCGTGTGAAGCGAGTCACCGCAGCCCCGGTTTTAGTTGAAAGTTAATACACCCAGGCGTACGGTTGCGGAGTCGTTTGATCGATCATTCGATCGACCTGCCCGTTCGGAAGGTACGCCCCCATGTCCCTCGCTCTTGACCCCGCCGCCCAGGACCTCCTCTTCCGCGAGGCCCACACCGCCAAGACGTTCACCGACGAGCCGGTGACCGAAGAGCAGATTCAGGCGATCTACGACCTGGTGAAGTTCGGCCCCACCGCCTTCAACCAGACGCCGCTGCGTGTCGTCCTGGTCCGCTCCGCCGAGGCCCGCGAGCGCCTGGTCAAGCACATGAGCGAAGGCAACAAGGCCAAGACGTCCAGCGCCCCGCTGGTCGCGATCTTCGCCGCCGACAACGAGTTCCACGAGGAGCTGCCCCAGCTCCAGCCGACCGCCCCCGGGCTCAAGGACGCTTTCTTCTCCGAGCGCCCGGTGCGTGAGCAGAACGCCGCGATGAACGCCACGCTCCAGGCCGCCTACTTCGTCGTCGGCATCCGAGCCGCCGGGCTGGCCGCGGGCCCGATGAGCGGCTTCGACCACGCCGGCGTCCAGAAGGAGTTCCTGGACGGCGACCACACACCCCTGATGATCGTGAACATCGGCAAGCCCGGCGAGGGCGCCTGGGGCGAGCGCTCCCCGCGTCTGACCTTCGACGAGGTCGTCACGACCGTCTGAGGCATCAGGAACGTCGCACGACGAGGCCGCCGCCCCTGCCCGGGGCGGCGGCCTCGTCGTCGCTCTCGGACCGCTCGCTCAGGCCGCCCCGGAGGTCTGCGGCTCGTTGTCGGACTCCAGCGCCCGAAGCATCTCGATCATCCGCTCGTACGGCGCCGTGCCCGTCACGACCGTCGTCACCCCGTCCTCCGTGCGCACGAAGGCGTCGTACTTCGACCCTTCCAGCCGCTGCCACGTCTCGCCGCCCACCTCAGCGGTCTTTCCCGTGTCCTCGGCGTCGTGCGTCACCTTGGCGATGTACTTCCCCGGCGCGGCCGTCGACTGCTCGACCGCCACATACTCACGGTCGGGGTCGAGGAAGCCGAGATGCCAGGAGTGACCGGCCTTCCGCTCGTACGACACGGAGGTCGGCTTCCAGTCCTTCGGGAGTCCCTTGGGAGCCAGTACCGGATACGGCGCGGCTCGCTGCGCCGTCGCCAACTCGACGCGGTAGTCGACCGCCTGGAGGGCGTCCGCGTTCTCGTCCTGGGGATTGGTCAGATAGAAGATCCCGGCGACGGCGACGATGAACGCCATCGACAGGATCATGTTCCACACCGTCTGGTTGCCTCGCTTCGCTGCCACCTCCCCATCGTCCCATCAAGGGTTCACGCTCATACGTGGGCCCCTCTGCTCATTTTGTCGACGTACCGATAGAGTCGCAGCACCCTCATTTCCGGCCGTCGCCGTGCAGAAAGGTGCGTTCCGATGACCGAGCATCAACTCCCGTCCCCACTGGAGGTCTCTCCCGAGGCCCCGGACCGCAACCTCGCCCTCGAGCTCGTACGGGTCACCGAGGCCGCCGCGATGGCGGCCGGCCGCTGGGTCGGACGCGGGGACAAGATCGGCGCGGACGGCGCGGCCGTGAACGCCATGCGCACCCTCGTCTCCACCGTCTCGATGAACGGCGTCGTCGTCATCGGCGAGGGCGAGAAGGACGAGGCCCCGATGCTGTTCAACGGCGAGCGGGTCGGCGACGGGACCGGCGCCGAGGTCGACATCGCCGTGGACCCGATCGACGGCACCACGCTCAACGCGAAGGGCATGCCCAACGCCATCGCCGTACTCGCGGCGGCCGACCGGGGCACCATGTTCGACCCGTCGGCGGTCTTCTACATGGACAAGCTGGTGACCGGGCCCGAGGCCGCCGACTTCGTCGACATCAACGCCCCCGTCTCGGTCAACATCCGCCGGGTCGCCAAGGCCAAGAAGTCGTCCCCCGAGGACGTCACGGTCGTCATCCTCGACCGCCCCCGCCATGACGACATCGTCAAGGAGATCCGCGAGACGGGCGCGCGGATCAAGTTCATCTCGGACGGCGACGTGGCCGGCTCGATCATGGCCGTACGCGAAGGCACGGGCGTCGACCTGCTGATGGGCATCGGCGGCACCCCCGAGGGCATCATCTCGGCGTGCGCGATCAAGTGCCTGGGCGGCACGATCCAGGGCAAGCTCTGGCCGAAGGACGCCGCCGAGCGGCAGCGGGCGCTCGACGCCGGGCACGATCTGGACCGGGTGCTGTCGACGGACGACCTGGTCAGCGGCGACAACGTGTTCTTCGTCGCGACGGGCATCACGGACGGCGAGTTGCTGCGCGGGG
Source organism: Streptomyces sp. NBC_01506 (assembly GCF_045040295.1). Classification (NCBI taxonomy): domain Bacteria; kingdom Bacillati; phylum Actinomycetota; class Actinomycetes; order Kitasatosporales; family Streptomycetaceae; genus Streptomyces; species Streptomyces sp. NBC_01506. Next base: position 3,113,704 of record NZ_CP109422.1, read on the forward strand.
TGCGCTACCGCTCGGAGACCGCGACCACCCAGTCCATGGTGACGCGTTCCAAGTCCGGCACGATCCGGCAGATCGATTCGACGCACCGGCTGTCGAAGCTGCGCGCGTACAGCACGATCGACTTCGACCGCGCGAAGTAGCTGGACGCGGTACGCGGTACGCGGTGCGTCGTACGCGTGAAGCCGGGGCGCTCCTCATGTGCGGCAGGGGCGCCCCGGTCACGTCCGGACGAAACGACAACCCGCGGTCAGCCCGCGGCGGCGATCCGGCCCGCGGCCGACGCCGCGTTCCGCAACTCCACCTCACGGCGCCTGCGGCGCGCCAGGACCACACGGCGCTCGGCGGCGGTCAGGCCGCCCCAGACTCCGTACGGCTCCGGCTGGAGCAGCGCGTGTTCGCGGCAGTCGACCATCACCGGACACCGGGCGCAGACCCGCTTGGCGGCCTCCTCACGCGCCAGCCTCGCGGCCGTCGGCTCCTTCGATGGGGCGAAGAACAATCCGGCTTCGTCCCGGCGGCACACCGCCTCCGAATGCCAGGGTCCGGCCTGATCCTCCCGAGCGGGACTCCGCTGGGGCGGTACGGCGGCGACCTGCAGGGGCTGATGCGGCAATGGCAGCACGGTCCACTCCTGACGACGGCTTCGCGAGCGAGAGACGATGCAGCAGTCCCTACCCGCTGTGCGCGCGCCTAAGCACTGAGTGGCACTGGGATGCGACGTGCGGAACGCCGTACGGAACGGCGCACGCGCCGCGCGCGGCAGGCCGAAGGCCGTCCCGGACCGGAGACGGGACCGGAAGCGGAACGGATCAACAACCCGAAGACGGCGGTCAGTTGCCCCTCGACACCGGCGCACCGGTTCCACCCCGCGCGCCGGCGCACCGCCGCGAGCGGTCAGTGACCCAGGTGCTTGCGCAGCCGCCGGTTGAGGTCCGCGATGAACTTGCCGCGCTTCGGCTTGGCCTCGATGCTGCCGAACACCGAGTAACCGTTGACGACCACGACCGGGGCGTCCGTGTCGGTGCCCTCCAACGTGCTGACCTCGAAGTTGCCGAAGATGCCGGTGCCGCCGCCGCGCAGCGAGATGTTCTCCGGGACCCGGACCTCGACCGAGCCGAAGATGGCGGTGGCGTTGATCACGGTCGTGCGCTGCGCGAAGATCGCCTCGGTCAGGTCGATCTCGATGCTGCCGAAAAGCGCGAAGGCGTTCGTACGGCGGCCCACCCGCCAACGGCCCTTGCGGGTCGAGCTGCTGAAGATCGCGACCATCGTCTCGGCGGGCTCGGCCTCGTTGTCGGGACCGTACGTGTGCCCCGCGGTGGTCGGGCGCCCGGTGGTCGGCGTATCGGGCAAGTCCTTGACCAGCGGCTCCAGTTCGCCCATGGTCTTGGCGCGGTAGACGGCGTCGATCCGCTCGGAGTGTTCCTCGGCATCCAGGCGACCGAGCGCGAGGGCTTCCCTGAGGATGTCGGCGATCCGGTCCCGATCGGCGTCGGAGGCCCGGATACCGGCGTGGGGCTCCGCCGGCGCGACCGGCTTCTGGGGGTGCTTTTCGAGGTCCACGGCACCAGAGTAGCGAAACGCGATAGATCGCGACTAGGGGCTGTCGTCCGGATCAGGCCGGATCAGGGAGCGCCCGCCGCGCGCAGCGGCTGATGTCACGTTGGTGCGTGCGATCGCAAGGCGGAGGAGGGAGGCATGGCGGAGCCATGCCGACCGACGACAACGGAGGGGGTACCTCCCGTGCCCCCTCGGGGGCTACGGGGGAGAGCGTGCGTGCCAGGGACCGCGAGCCCGGCAAGATCCGGACGACAGCCCCTGGGGGGCGACACCGGCGGGGTTGGCCGAAGCCGACCCCGAGCACCCCAGCCCGCAGCCCGCAGCCCCCAGCCCGCACTCGACCCCGCCTCCTACTGAGTCTCACCTCACCCCGTCCGCCCGCGTGCCACGTCTTACGCTGAGTGGTGCGCTGTCCGACGAAGGTCAGCCGCCGTCTGCCGAGTGAGGAATGGCCGAAATGCCAGAGTTTGCGTACTCCGATCTGCTCCCGCTGGGAGAGGACACCACGCCGTACCGCCTGGTGACCGCCGACGGTGTCTCCACCTTCGAGGCCGACGGCCGTACGTTCCTCAAGGTCGCCCCGGAGGCGCTGCGTACGCTCGCCGCCGAGGCGATGCACGACATCTCGCACTATCTGCGCCCCGCCCACCTCGCGCAGTTGCGCAGGATCGTCGACGACCCGGACGCGTCGTCCAACGACAAGTTCGTGGCGCTCGACCTCCTGAAGAACGCCAACATCGCAGCCGCCGGTGTGCTCCCCATGTGCCAGGACACCGGCACGGCCATCGTCATGGGCAAGCGCGGACAGAACGTCCTTACGGAGGGCGGCGACGAGGCGGCCCTGTCGCACGGCATCTACGACGCGTACACGAAGCTCAACCTGCGCTACTCGCAGATGGCCCCGCTGACCATGTGGGACGAGAAGAACACCGGCTCGAACCTGCCCGCGCAGATCGAGCTGTACGCGACCGACGGCGGCGCCTACAAGTTCCTCTTCATGGCCAAGGGCGGCGGCTCGGCCAACAAGTCGTTCCTCTACCAGGAGACGAAGGCCGTCCTGAACGAGACCTCCATGATGAAGTTCCTGGAGGAGAAGATCCGTTCACTCGGTACGGCCGCCTGCCCGCCGTACCACCTGGCGATCGTCGTCGGCGGCACGTCCGCCGAGTTCGCGCTCAAGACCGCGAAGTACGCCTCCGCGCACTATCTGGACGAGCTGCCCGCCGAGGGCTCCCCCGCCGGCCACGGCTTCCGTGACAAGGAGCTGGAGGAGAAGGTCTTCGAGCTGACGCAGAAGATCGGTATCGGCGCGCAGTTCGGCGGCAAGTACTTCTGTCACGACGTGCGTGTCGTACGGCTCCCCCGGCACGGCGCCTCGCTGCCGGTCGCGATCGCCGTCTCCTGCTCGGCGGACCGCCAGGCGACCGCGAAGATCACCACCGAGGGCGTGTTCCTCGAGCAGTTGGAGACCGACCCGGCGCGCTTCCTGCCCGACACCACCGACGAGCATCTGGACAGTGCCGAGGAGAGCGATGTCGTACGGATCGATCTCGGCCGGCCGATGGACGACATCCTGGCCGAGCTGACCCGGCACCCCGTCAAGACCCGGCTGTCGCTGACCGGAACGCTCGTCGTGGCGCGCGACATCGCGCACGCCAAGATCAAGGAGCGGCTGGACGCGGGCGAGGAGATGCCGCAGTACTTGAAGGACCACCCGGTGTACTACGCGGGGCCCGCCAAGACGCCCGAGGGGTACGCCTCCGGGTCGTTCGGCCCCACGACGGCGGGACGGATGGACAGCTACGTGGAGCAGTTCCAGGCGGCCGGCGGCTCGAAGGTGATGCTCGCGAAGGGCAACCGCTCGAAGCAGGTCACCGACGCGTGCGGCACGCACGGCGGCTTCTACCTCGGTTCGATCGGCGGCCCGGCGGCGCGGCTCGCGCAGGACTGCATCCGCAAGGTCGAGGTCCTGGAGTACGAGGAGCTGGGCATGGAGGCGGTCTGGAAGATCGAGGTCGAGGACTTCCCCGCGTTCATCGTCGTGGACGACAAGGGCAACGACTTCTTTACGGAGCCCGCGCCGGCGCCGACGTTCACCAGCATCCCGGTGCGGGGTCCCGGCCTCGCGTAAGCAGCGGCAGCGCGCAGGAGCCCCCGGCGGAGCGGTACCGTCGGGGGCTCCGTGACGCCCGGGATCAGACGAACCGCTGGTTCGCCGACCCGTCGCAGTTCTGGAGCCGCAGCGGGTCCTGTGCCGACGCCAGCGTCAGACAGAGCGTGCCCGCCGACGCCGGGCGGATGGTGCCCGCCTCGCGTACGAACTTCTGGTTCTCGCCGCCGTGGCAGTCCCACAGCGTGAGCGCGGTGCCCGCGCGGTAGGTGCCGGACGGGACGTCGAGGCAGCGGTCATGGCTCAGCTCGCTGTGCAGCGAGCGGGCGCCGGCACCCGTGCTCGTGTCGTACCACCAACCCTGGTTACGGCCGTCGTGGCAGTTGTAGCCGGTGACCTTGGAGCCGTTGCGGGTCTTCGACGCGCTCACGTCGACGCACGTCCCGGTCGCCGCGTTCTTCAGTGGCCGGAACGCGTCGTCCCAGCCGCCCGGTTGGAGTACGGGCCGCCCCGTACTCGCCGGATCGGCGCAACTGGCCTCGTTCAGGCCCGAGTCGTACAACTGGGTCAGACACGACGCGAAGGCGACGTGTCCGGCGGCGTTCGGGTGGAAGGACTGGCGGACCGAATTCTCGCTCGGCGGGAAGGGGTTGCCGAGGTCGATGAACAGACCCCGTGCCCAGTCGTCGTCCGTGCACACCTCATGGCCGTGGAACAGCCGCGAGTTGTCCAGGTACACCGCGCCCGAGTTCGCGGCGGCCCGGCGCACACCGCTCTGGAAGGCGGGGACGGCACCGTCGCGGGCCCAGGCGGCGTCCTCGTCGTAGCCGGTGCAGCCGCCGGGGATCTTGCCGGGGAAGTTCGGGTTGTCGCCGTAGTCGGGCGTGAGGGGGCCCGGGTAGCCCATCACGACGAGCTTGTAGTCGCCGTCCGCGTAGCCCGCGTCGCGCATGACGCCGCGCAGATCGGCCACGGTCGACTCGACCTTCGGTACGAGGCCGTCGACGCGGGCCTGCCAACCGGCCTGGTACTTACCGGCGCACGGCCCCTGGAGGGTGAACCAGCGCAGCACGCAGTCGGTGATCACCGGACCGAACTGGAGATCGTCGTTCGCCCCCGCCACCAGCACCACCATCTTGATCCTGGTGTTGCGCGCCTTGATCGCGAGGCTGTCGCTCTGCACGAGTTCATCGGCGTACTGCGCCGTGCCGCCGGCCCGGATGTTGACGGTCGAGGCGCCCGAGCAGGAGACGTTGTACGTGACGTCCGCCGAGATGCCGGTGCGGTGGATCGCCGCGTCGGGCGAGCGGTGGCACCAGTTGTCGGGCCCGTTCGTGCCCGGCTCGTAGGTGCCGACGCCCTCGCCGGATATCTCGCTGTCGCCGAGCGAGATGAGCCCGGTCTTGCGCTGGTCGGGCGGGCGCTCGGCGGAGTCGCCGTACAGGCGGGTGGCCTCGGCCGCGCGGATCGTTTCCAGGGCGGGCGGCAGCGGGGTGGACGCGCGGACGGCGGCGGGCGCGCCGGTGGGGGCCGCCGCCTGGGCCGTGGGGGTAAGTGCGACGAGTCCGACGACGACGGTCGCGAATGCGGCGAGCGTGGCGACGGTACTTCGGAACGTGGGTCTCGTACGGTGCATGGCCTCCCCGATCTCAGTGTTACCAAGGGTTTTTACTGGCGGGTAAGGGACTTGGGAACACTCCGAACAAGACAATTGCTCAACTTCTGTAGGAGGTACGACCACGATGACCAGCGACGCGAGCACACCCGGGGACACACCCAGGGACACATTTGGGGACACACCGGCCACCGGCGCGGCCTACCGCACCGAGCACGACTCCATGGGCGAGATCCAGGTCCCCCTCGACGCCAAGTGGCGCGCCCAGACCCAGCGGGCCGTACAGAACTTCCCCATCTCGGGCCGGCCCATCGAACGCGCCCATATCGAGGCCCTGGCCCGTATCAAGGCCGCGGCCGCCACCGTCAACGCCGAACTCGGCGTGCTGGCCCCGGACATCGCCGAGGCGATCCGCGGCGCGGCGGCCGAGGTCGCGGAGGGCCGCTGGGACGAGCACTTCCCGGTGGACGTCTTCCAGACCGGCTCGGGCACCTCGTCCAACATGAACGCCAACGAGGTCATCGCCACCCTCGCCACCGAGCGCCTGGGCCGTGACGTACATCCGAACGACCACGTCAACGCCTCGCAGAGCTCCAACGACGTGTTCCCCTCCAGCATCCACATCGCCGCGACGGCCGCCGTCACCGCCGATCTGATCCCGGCGCTCGGCCATCTCGCCGCCGCGCTGGAGAGCAAGGAGCGGGAGTTCGCGGACGTCGTGAAGTCGGGCCGTACGCATCTGATGGACGCGACGCCCGTCACGCTGGGCCAGGAGTTCGGCGGCTACGCGGCGGCCGTCCGGTACGGGATCGAGCGGCTTCGGTCGGCTCTCCCGCGACTGGCCGAGCTGCCCCTGGGCGGTACGGCGGTGGGCACCGGCATCAACACGCCGCCCGGCTTCCCGGCCGCCGTCATCGCCGAGGTGGCCCGTACGACGGGGCTGCCGCTGACCGAGGCCAGGAACCACTTCGAGGCGCAGGGCGCGCGCGACGGGCTCGTGGAGACCTCGGGCCAGCTCCGTACCGTCGCCGTCTCGCTCACGAAGATCTCCAACGACCTGCGCTGGATGGCGTCGGGGCCGCGCACCGGGCTGGCGGAGATCAATCTGCCCGATCTCCAGCCCGGCTCGTCGATCATGCCGGGCAAGGTCAATCCGGTGATCCCCGAGGCCGTGCTGATGGTGGCCGCCCAGGTCACGGGCAACGACGCGACCGTCGCCACGGCCGGGGCGGCGGGGAACTTCGAGCTGAACGTGATGCTGCCGGTGATCGCCAGGAACCTGCTGGAGTCCGTACGGCTGCTCGCCAACGTGTCCCGGCTGCTGGCGGACCGCACCGTCGACGGCATCACGGCGAACGTGGAGCGGGCCAAGCTGTACGCGGAGTCGTCCCCGTCCGTCGTCACCCCGCTGAACAAGTACATCGGTTACGAGGAGGCGGCGAAGGTCGTCAAACGGTCGCTGGCGCAGCGGCGCACGATCCGCGAGGTGGTGCTGGAGGCCGGCTATGTGGAGCGCGGCGATCTCACGCTGGAGCAGTTGGACGAGGCGCTCGACGTCCTGCGGATGACGCGGCCGTAGGCCCGGTCCGGGTGCCTGGTGGCCGCCGGGACGGGGCCGGGGCCGGGACGGGGCCGGGACGGGGGCCGGGACGGGGGCCGGGACCTGGACCGGAACCGACAAGATCGAGCCGTCCGGACGTACCTCACAGCGCCCGCGCCGCCCCCGCCCTAAGATCTGCGCATGACAGGTACGGACGGCATTCGACACTGGGACCGGGGCGAGCGGATCCTCTGGCGCTACCGGGACAACGGCTCCGGCCATGTGCACATCTGCCGCCCGGTGACCGTCGTCCAGGACACCGACGAGCTGCTTGCCGTGTGGATGGCGCCGGGCACCGAGTGCGTCAAGCCGGTGCTCGCCGACGGCACTCCCGTGCACCACGAACCGCTGGCCACCCGGTACACGGCGCCGCGCACGACGGCCCGTGCCCACTGGGAGGGCACGGGTGTGCTGAAGCTGGCCAGGCCCGGCGAGCCGTGGTCCGTCTGGCTGTTCTGGGAGCCGGGCTGGGAGTTCCGGAGCTGGTACGTCAACCTGGAGGAGCCGCGCCTGCGTTGGGCGGGCGGTGTTGACTCCGAGGATCACTTTCTGGACATCTCGGTCTATCCGGACCGCAGTTGGCTCTGGCGGGACGAGGACGAGTTCGCCGAGGCCCAGCGGGCCGGGCTGCTGGACGCCGGGCAGGCGCTGCGCGTGCGGGAGGCCGGGAGCGCGGCGGTCGAGATGATCAAGGCGTGGGGGGCGCCGTTCTCCGCGGGGTGGGAGAACTGGCGGCCCGATCCGCGCTGGTCGGTGCCCGAGCTGCCGACGGGCTGGGACCGGGCCCCCGCTCCGGCGAAGGTCCGGACCAGATGAGACGAACGGCAGGTCGCCGCACCTACCTGGTGATCACCGGGGCGGGTTCGCCGACGTCGTGAGACCCTTGATGCGTCCCAGGGGTTCAAACGTAGGATCGTCCTCCGCGAGGCCGCGCGCGACCAACGCGCGGGCGGGGCACCGGAGCTGACCTACAGTCATATGGCTGGACCGTCGAGCCCGCACGACGTACAAGGCACCGCGTACCAAGCACAAACACCAGCACCGCGTACCAAACACGACCAACGAGCACGACGCAGGACGCACGAAGCACGACGCACGAAGCACGCGAGAACGACTCGCACGACCAACGAGCCGCAGACAGCCGCAGGACACGCAGGACAGCCGCACACCAGCCGCTGGACATCGACCGAGGGGGTGAAGCCGTGCAGGACGCCTGCCACCCTCACGCCCGCGCTCACGGCGCCCGCGCGGGCAGTTTCCGGCGGAAGGTCCCGGTGTCCGGGCGGTCCGGCCGCGAAGGCCCCTGTGGGCACAGACCCGGGGCACCCTGCACAAGGGTGGCATCGCCAGTCGAATCGGTTGTCTCGCACCACCGGCCCGGACGGACGGAATCCCACGCGTGACGGAGCATCCCACCTCCCATGAAGGCCGGCAGCCCGTGGCTGCCCGGTCCCAGGAACGCACCCGGCCACGGCAGGAGGCGTCCGCCACCGCCGTACCGCAGCCGTCGGTGCCCACGCCCGCCACCGCGCAGGCTTCCGTGCCCTCGGCTTCGCCTCCGCAGGACCCGGTCGGCGCCGCGCGGCGCGAGGGCGACCGGCTGCGCTTCGTGGGGGCAGCCACCCGTCGTATCGCGCGGGGCATCGACCTGGACGAGATCGTGCTCGGGCTGTGCCGGGCGACCGTCCCGACGTTCTCCGACGCGATCCTCGTCTACCTCCGCGACCCGCTGCCGGTCGGCGACGAGCGCCCGGTCTCGCCCTTCGTACTGAGGCTGCGCCGTACGGACCGGCTGCGCCTGACCGACGACGACGGCGAGCTGGCGGGCACGGTCGGTGCCGCCGCCATCGGTATCGGCATCCAACTGCCGGAGTCCGAGTCCGGCCGGGTGCCGGTCCTGGACCCGCAGACCGACGTGATGCCCGCCGCGCAGCTCTGCGAGGTGGCGTCCGGCGGCGCGCTCTCCGAGGTCCTGCGCGGTGTCCGGCCGGTCTTCGGCGACTCCGCCGCCGCCCGCGCGGCGCTGCCGGAACTGCTCGGCGGCGACATGGCCGTGCCCGGCGGCCGGCGCGCGATCCTGGCCCCGCTGCGCGGCCGGCGGCGCGTCATCGGCGCCGCCGTCTTCCTACGGAGGCCGGACCGCCCCGCCTTCGAGCCCAACGACCTGCTGGTGGCCGCGCAGCTCGCCACGCACACCGCGCTCGGCATCGACAAGGCGGTGCTGTACGGCCGCGAGGCGTACATCGCCGACGAGCTCCAGCGCACGATGCTCCCCGAGGGGCTGCCGCAGCCCACGGGGGTCCGGCTCGCGTCGCGCTATCTGCCCGCCGCCGAGACCGCCCGTGTCGGCGGTGACTGGTACGACGCGATCCCGCTGCCCGGCAGCCGCGTCGCGCTCGTCGTCGGCGACGTGATGGGCCACTCCATGACGTCCGCGGCGATCATGGGCCAGTTGCGCACGACCGCGCAGACCCTGGCCGGTCTCGACCTGCCGCCGCAGGAGGTCCTGCACCACCTGGACGAGCAGGCGCAGCGGCTGGGCACCGACCGGATGGCCACCTGCCTGTACGCGGTGTACGACCCGGTCTCGCACCGCATCACCATCGCCAACGCCGGTCATCCGCCGCCCATACTGCTGCATCTGGGCGGGCGGGCCGAGGTGCTTCGGGTGCCGCCCGGTGCCCCGATCGGGGTCGGCGGGGTGGACTTCGAGGCGGTCGAGCTGGACGCGCCGGCCGGCGCCACGCTGCTCCTGTACACGGACGGCCTCGTGGAGTCCCGGCTGCGTGACGTGTGGACGGGGATCGAGCAGTTGCGGGAGCGGCTTGCCGCGACGGCCCAGCTCACCGGCCCGGACCACTCGCCTCCTTTGGAGGCGCTGTGCGACGACGTGCTGGACGTGCTCGGCCCCGGCGACCGCGACGACGACATCGCGCTGCTGGCCGCCCGCTTCGACGGGATCGCGCCGAGCGATGTCGCGTACTGGTTCCTGGAACCGGAGGACGCCGCGCCGGGACGGGCCAGACGGCTCGCCCGACGCGCGCTCTCGCGCTGGGGTCTGGAGGAGCTGAGCGATTCGGTCGAGCTGCTGATCAGCGAGGTGGTGACCAACGCCGTGCGGTACGCGGAGCGGCCCGTCACGCTGCGGCTGCTGCGGACGGACGTGCTGCGCTGCGAGGTCGGCGACGACTCGCCCCAGTTGCCGCGGCAGCGCCGGGCCCGTGACACGGACGAGGGCGGCCGGGGCCTGTTCCTGGTCAACCGGCTGGCGCGGCGCTGGGGCGCGACGCGGCTGTCCACCGGCAAGGTCGTCTGGTTCGAGATCTCGACGCGCCCGTAGGGACGTTGGCCGGGCCGGTTCGGGCGTCGAATTCCGGCGCCGGAACCGGCCCGTTCCCGTGCCCGCTCCGGCGCCGGAACCGGCCCGTTCCCGTGCCCGCTCGCGACCGCCGACAAATGTTGCCGACCATGTGTCGGCGGGTTTCACTGGGGCAGGCGGCCGGTCAGACCGCTGTCGTCCCGTGGCGCGGGGTTCCCGTCGCGGGAACCCCTAACGACGGGAGCACACTCGTGACCGAGTCGACCCCCAAGGCTCCGTACACGACCGACAACGCCGGCATCCCGGTGGAGAGCGACGAGAACTCGCTCACCGTGGGGCCGGACGGTCCGATCCTGCTCCAGGACCACTACCTCATCGAGAAGATGGCCCAGTTCAACCGGGAACGGGTCCCCGAGCGGGTGGTCCACGCCAAGGGCGCGGGCGCGTACGGCGTATTCGAAGTGACCAACGACGTCAGCCAGTTCACCAAGGCGGACCTCTTCCAGCCCGGCAAGCGCACCGAGATGCTGGCCCGCTTCTCGACGGTCGCCGGTGAGCTGGGCTCGCCCGACACCTGGCGCGACCCCCGTGGCTTCGCCCTGAAGTTCTATACGGAGCAGGGCAACTACGACCTGGTGGGCAACAACACGCCGGTCTTCTTCGTACGCGACACGATCAAGTTCCAGGACTTCATCCACTCGCAGAAGCGCCACCCGGCCACCGGGCTGCGCAGCAACGACATGCAGTGGGACTTCTGGACGCTGTCACCCGAGTCCGCGCACATGGTGACCTGGCTGATGGGCGACCGGGGCATCCCGAAGTCCTTCCGCCATATGAACGGCTACGGCTCGCACACCTATATGTGGGTGAACGGCGCCGGTGAGCGCTTCTGGGTCAAGTACCACTTCAAGACCGACCAGGGGATCGACTATCTCAGCCAGGCGGACGCCGACGAGATGGCGGGCACGGACGGGGACCACCACCGCCGGGATCTGTACGAGTCGATCGAGTCGGGGAACGCGCCGACCTGGAGCCTGAAGGTCCAGATCATGCCGTTCGAGGAGGCGGTCGACTACCGCTTCAACCCGTTCGACCTGACGAAGGTGTGGCCGCACGGCGACTACCCGCTGATCGACGTCGGCCGGATGACGCTCAACAGGAACCCGGAGAATTTCTTCATCCATATCGAGCAGGCCGCCTTCGAGCCGTCGAACATGGTTCCGGGCATCGGCCCCTCGCCGGACAAGATGCTGCTCGGCCGGCTGTTCTCGTACCCGGACACGCACCGGTACCGGATCGGCCCGAACTACGCGCAACTGCCGCCCAACCGGCCGCACTCGCCGGTGAACTCGTACGCCAAGGACGGCCCGATGCGCTACGTCGCGTCGAACGCGGCGATGCCGTACGCCCCGAACTCCTACGGCGGCCCGGCCGCCGAGACGCAGAGCTACGGCGACCCGGCGGGCTGGGCGGCGGCGGGCGACATGGTCCGTGAGGCGTACACGAAGCGGCGCGAGGACGACGACTGGGGCCAGGCGGGCACGCAGGTCCGCAACGTCCTGGACGACGCGCAGCGCGACCGGCTGGTGTCGAACGTCTCCGGCCATCTGCTCCAGGGCGTGAGCCGCCCGGTCCTCGACCGGGCGTTCCAGTACTGGCGCAACGTCGACAAGAACATCGGCGACCGGATCGCCGCGAAGGTCAACGGCGGCTGAACGGCACTGCGGACGGCCTGCGGATACGGCCTACGGCGCGGGCGGTGGATCGCCGCCGCCCGCCGAGCCCGTACCGCCCGCACCGCCCGTACTCGTGCCGCCATCCGTGCCGGTGCCGCCGGTGCTTCCACCGCCGGTGTCTCCTCCGCCGCCGGAGTCGTCGCCCGGCTCGGGCGGCGGGGCGGGGGGCTCGCTGGACGGCGGGGGCTCGGACGCCGGCGGGGTGGTGCCTGTGTCGCCCGGGTTCGGCTCGTCGGGCGGCGGCGTCGACGGGTCGTCCTTCGTCGGCTCGTCGGAGGGTGTCGGGTCCGGGAGGGGCGGCGGCGGGAAGTAGTTGTCCTCGGCGACGTCGAGGTCGAACGAGGCGTCGGAGCCACCGCCCAGCGCGCCCAGGGTGTAGTCGGCCCAGATCTTCGCGGGGAAGCCGCCACCGTTGGCGCGGCCCGAGTTGGCCGTGCCGGTCAGGGTGACCTGGCCGCCGCCCTCGGCGGTCGACTCACCGAACAGGGCGACCACCGTGGTCAGTTCGGGCGTGTAGCCGGCGAACCACGCCGATTTGTTGTTCTCCGACGTACCGGTCTTGCCCGCCGCCTCGTACGCGTCGGTGTTCGCCTCGTGCGCCGAGCCGTTCTTCACGACGCCGGTGAGAGCCGAGGTGACGGTGTCGGCGGACTCGCGGCTGATCGCCTGCTCGCCGATCCGCTCGGGCAGTTCGACCGTACGGTCCTTGTGCTCGGCGGACTTCAGGATCGACGGCGTGACCTTCTCGCCGTGGTTGTCGAGCGTCGCGTAGACGCCCGCCATGTCCCAGGTGGACGCCTGCATCGTGCCCAGCGTGATCGCGGGCCGCTCGGGGAAGTTCTTGTCGCGCATGCCCAGATCGAGCGCGGTCCTCTTCACCTTGTCCGGGCCGACGTCCACGACCATCTGCGCGAAGACCGAGTTGACGGAGTCGTTCGCCGCTTCCTGGACGGTGATGTCGCCGTAGTCGACGTCGTCCTCGTTCTGCGGGTCGAAGGGGGTGTCGCTGCCGACCACGGGCCGCTTGCTGGTGCCGTCGTAGACGGTGCCGAGCCCGATCGGGTCGCCGTCCTGCGTCTTCGACTTGTTCTCCAGCGCGGAGGCGAACACCACCGGCTTGAAGGTCGACGCCGGCTGGTAGTCGGTGCGGGTGGCGTTGTTGATCCAGTGCTCGGTGGCACCGACCCCGCCGTAGAGCGCGACCACCGCGCCCGTCTTCGGGTCCACGGACGTGGCGCCGGCCTGCACGGTCGCGTCGACCTTGTTGTCCTTCCGGTCGAGCTTGGACTCCAACTGCTTCTCGACCGCGCCGACAAGCTCCTTCTGCCGCTTCTTGTCGACGCTCAGCGTGATCGTCCAGCCGCCGGCGTCGATGTCCGCCTTGGTGATGCCCTGCCGCTCCAGCTCGCTGTTGGCGGCCTCCACGAGATAGCCCGCCTGCCCCTCCGCGCCGGGGGCGGGCTTGGGCTTCTGCGGTACGGGGAACTTCAGCCCGGCGCGCTCCGCGTCGGGCAGCCAGTTCTCCTCGACCATGTTGTCGAGGACGTAGTTCCAGCGCTCGGTGACGAGCTTCTTGCTGGTCTCGGAGGCCAGCGTCCAGTCGTACTGGTTGGGGGCCTGGAGCAGCGCCGCGAGATAGGCGCCCTGCTCGACGTTCAGCTTGGCCGCGTCGACGCCGTAGTACGCCTGCGCCGCCGCCTGGATGCCGTACGCGCCCCGCCCGTAGTAGCTGGTGTTCATATAGCCGGCGAGGATGTCGCTCTTGGTCATCCGCTGGTCCACCTTGAGCGAGATCACCAGCTCCTTGAGCTTGCGGGTGACCGTCTGGTCCTGGTCCAGGTAGTAGTTCTTCACGTACTGCTGGGTGATGGTGGAACCACCCTGTTTTCCCTTGCCCGAGAGGGTGTTGACCAGGCCGCGGGCCGTGCCCTTGATGTCGACGCCGGAGTCTTTGTAGAAGGACTTGTTCTCGGCGGCGACGAAGGCGTGCTGGACGTCCTTGGGGACCTTCTCCAGCCCGACTATCTCGCGGTTGATCTCGCCGGTCCGCGCCAGGACCGTGCCGTCGCTGTACTTGTAGACGTTGCTCTGCATCTCGGCCTGGGCGTTGGCCGTCGGCACCGGGACCAGGAAATAGATCACGACGAACGCGCCGATACCGAGCAGGCACAGCCCGAGGAACGTGCCCAGCAGCTTCTTCAACGTGAAGAAGCCGCGTATGCCACCGGACTTCTTCGCCCGGCGCGTTCCACGCTGCCGGGCCTGTCGCGCTTCCGCTCGGCCCATCCCTCAGTCGCTCCGCTCTCGGGTCTCGTCCCGCCGGGGCCTCATCCGTTTATCCGCTTGTCCCAGTTGCCGGAATCAGCTCAGAAAGCTAACACCGTCCCCTGTGACAAAGAGCCCCGATCCGGTCTTATCCGACGTGACAATCAGCACCTGTCTCAGAGGAACCGACTCACGAGAGGCGTCAAGGGTTGCGAAGCACGTTAATGTGTAATCACAATGCTAGCTGCGTCGAGCGGCGCGACAGTAGCGGAAACGGGGACCAGACATGCCTACGACCAGCACACCTGTGGTGGACGACCTGCCCGAGATGCCCACGCCACGGGTCCGGGAATTCCAGGCGAGCAGCATCGGCGGCGGCCTCGCGCTGCTGCTCGGGCTGCTCGGTGTGGCCGCCGGGATCGCCCTCATCCTGGCCGGTGCGACGCTCGCGGCGACCGGCGGGAAGGTGGCGCTGATCGTGCTCGGCGTCCTGCTCGAGATAGTCGCCTGCTTCGCGATGTCCGGGCTGAACATGGTGGCGCCGGGCGAGGCCCGTGTCGTCCAGTTGTTCGGCCGCTACCGGGGCACGATCCGTATCGACGGCCTGCGCTGGGTGAACCCGCTCACCTCGCGCGAGAAGATCTCGACGCGCGTACGGAATCACGAGACCGCCGTGCTGAAGGTCAACGACGCCTACGGCAACCCGATCGAGCTGGCGGCGGTCGTCGTGTGGCGGGTCGAGGACACCGCGCAGGCGCTGTTCGAGGTGGACGACTTCCTGGAGTTCGTCTCCACCCAGACCGAGGCCGCCGTACGGCACATCGCGATCGAGTATCCGTACGACGCCCACGAGGAGGACGGTCTCTCGCTGCGCGGCAACGCCGAGGAGATCACCGAGAAGCTGGCCGTCGAACTGCACGCCCGGGTCGAGGCGGCCGGTGTGCACATCATCGAGTCCCGCTTCACCCACCTCGCGTACGCTCCCGAGATCGCCTCGGCGATGCTCCAGCGCCAGCAGGCGGGCGCGGTCGTCGCGGCGCGCAGGCTGATCGTGGACGGCGCGGTCGGGATGGTCGAGGCGGCCCTCGCCCGGCTGACCGAGCGGGACATCGTCGAGCTGGACCCCGAGCGGAAGGCGGCGATGGTCAGCAACCTGCTGGTCGTGCTCTGCGGTGACCGGGCCGCGCAGCCGGTCGTGAACACAGGCACCCTTTACCAGTGACCGAACGCAAGCAGGTCCTCCTGCGTCTGGACCCGGCGGTGTACGACGCCCTGGCCCGGTGGGCGTCCGACGAACTGCGCAGCGCCAACGCGCAGATCGAGTTCCTGCTCCGCCGGGCCCTGGCGGAGGGGGGCCGGCTCCCGGGCAACGTACGGCCGATCCCGCGCCGGGGCAGGCCCCCGAAGGCGGCGGAGCCACCGGAGCGGCCCGGGGACACACCCGCCGCGGACCCGCGGACCCACAACACCCCCCACACCCCCCACACCCCCCACACCCCCGACGACGACGCACCGTAGTCCCTGTCCCAGGAGAGCCCGATGTCACTCGACGCGCTGAAAGCCGCCGTTCCCGACTACGCCCGGGATCTGCGGCGCAATCTCGACGCGGTGGTCGAGCACGGCGGACTCACCCAACAGCGGCTGTGGGGAACGGTGTTGGCCTGCGCCATCGCCGCGCGCTCGGCGCGGGTGCTGCGCGAGGTGGCGCCCGAGGCCGGCGCCCGGCTGTCCGCCGACGCCTTCACCGCCGCCCAGTCGGTCGCCGCGATCATGGCGGTGAACAACGTGTTCCACCGCACCCGCCATCTGCTGTCCGACCCCGCGTACGGCGACCTGCGCACCGGTCTGCGGATGACCGCGCTCGGTCATCCGGGCGCCGGGAAGGCCGATGTCGAGTTCTGGTCGTTCGCGGTCTCCGCGATCAACGCCTGTGCGCTCTGCCTCGACGCGCACGAACGGGCGCTGCGCGGGCTGGAGGTGGACCGCGAGACGATCCAGGAGGGCATCAAGATCGCTGCCGTGATCCAGGCCCTGGCGACGACGCTCGACGCCGAGGCCGTCATCGCCGGTCTCGACGACGTCTGAAGCACCCCGGTCACCTCTTCTTGAGCGCGTCCATCAGCGCCAGCATGTCCTCGACCATGGCCGGTTCCAGCCCGGCCAGATGTACGACGGGCTTCTCGTCGCTCGCCAGGTCCGGGTCCAGCGGGTCCACGTTCTCGTAGTTGGTGACCTGGCCGACCGAGAGCGAGAGCACCGCCTGTCCGTCGAGGACTTCGAGCGCCGGGCTCTCACCGCCGGGCCGGCTCACCAGATAGGCGCGCTCCCCCACGTCGGGGACGAGCTTCAGGGTCTGTTCCGCGCTCCCCCGGTCGCCCGGTTCGATCAGGGACGCGTCGAACTGCGGCCCCGGATCGGTCTTCTTGTGCAGCGTGTACCTGATCTCGGCGTACACCCAGGCCCTGCGCAGCCCCGGATAGTCCTTGAGCTTCGGCTGCCCCTTCGGTTCGAAGGTGACCATGCAGGTGGCCTGATCGAGCGCCTGGTCCTCCCGCACGTTCGCGTACGGCTCCGACTTCTCGCCCACGGAGGCGGACAGCGCCGGGAGTTCGGCGTCGAGGCACAGATTGCGGCTGACCTCGTATCCCTGGAGGTCCGGTCCGGCCCTGTCGTACGCCCACAGCCCGCCCGCCCACACCGCCGACGTCACCAGCACCCCGGCCAGCCCCCACGCCCAGGGGCGCTGTCGCAGCGGCGTACCGGATACGAAGGGCGATCCGGCGGCGGCCAGCGTCTCGGGCCCGTGCTCCGGGTCTCTCGGCGCGGGCACCGTCGCCGACGCCGGCCCTGGCCCAGGCCCCGGCGCCGGGAGCTCGCCCTCAAGCTCCGGCTCGGAGATCATTCCTGGCCGTTCCCCGGCTCGGCGGGCGGCGCGTCGGAGACCGGCGCGGCCGACGGCGTCGGTGTGGCGCCAGGAGTCGCGGGCGTAGCGCCCGGGGCGGGTGTCGGCGCGATGTCGTGCGCCGTCGCGCCGTGCGGCCCGGGACCGCCGCGTAGCGACTGCTCCTGGCTGTGCGCGCGGAGATAACCGACGACCGTATTCGTGACGGCGACCAGCGGGACGGCGACGACCGCTCCGCCGATACCGGCGACCAGCCCGCCTGTCGCGACCGCGAGGACGACGGCCAGCGGATGCACCCGCACCGCGCGGCCGAGGATGAACGGCTGGAGGATATGGCCCTCGATCTGCTGGACCGCCAGGACGACGATCAGCACCATCAGCGCCGTGAACACGTCCTGCGTGACCAGCGCGACGACGACGGCGAGCGCGCCGGAGATCACCGCGCCGACGAGCGGGATGAACGCGCCCAGGAAGATGAAGACGGCCAGCGGCACCGCCAGCGGGACATCGAGGAAGTAGAGCCCGAGGCCGATGAAGCCGGCGTCGATGAGCGCGACTATCAGGGTGCCGCGCACATACGCGGTGAGCGTGCGCCAGGCGCGCGGTCCGGCCCCGGCGAGACCCGGACGCGCCGCCGCGGGCGCCAGCTTGAGCGACCACTCCCAGATCCGCCGGCCGTCGTAGAGCAGGAACAGCGTGGAGAACACGGCGAGCAGGATGCCGGTCAGCAGCTCGACCACGACGGTCACGCCCTGGATACCGGCGGAGGTGATCTCCTCGGTGTTGGTGCCGATCGCGTCGCTCAGGCTCTTGGCGAGATCGTTGATCTGCTGTTCGGTCACATGGAACGGGCTGTTGAGCAGCCAGCGTTTGAGTTCGTCGATGCCGTCGGTGACGCGGTCGGAGAGCACGTCGATGTTGTCCACGACCTGCCACACCACGAACCAGCCGACCAGGCCGATGACGACGAAGCCCGCGAAGGCGGTGAGCGCCGTGGCCACACCGCGCGGCAGACCCCACCGCTTGAGCCTGGCGACCGTGGGCTGAAGGAGCGCGGTGACGAGCAGCGCGCCGACGAAGGCCATCACGACAAGCTGTACGGCGCTGATGATCTTCATCAACACCCAGAGCAGGATGGCCAGTACGAGCAGCCGCCAGGCGGCCTCCGCGGCGACCCGCACACCCCACGGGATGGCGGCCACCGGCTCCGGCTTGGCGGCGACGAGGGGCGCGTAGTCCGGCGGCGGCGGGACGGACTCCCGTACCGGACCGTTCTTGGCCCCGTCGCTCCCCCCGCCCCCGTTCCCCCCGCCGGCGTCCCCCGCGCCCTCGTTCCCCGCGGCCTCGGCCCGGCGCTCCCCCAACCGCTCACCCAGCTCTGTCAGTTCGGCTCCGACCCGGCCGAGCCACCCCGGCAGTTTCGACATGCTGAATCCTTCTTCCCCGGAGTCGTACCGCCTGACCGTACACGCGCAAAGCCCCTCACCGTAGGACGGCGAGGGGCTTCACAAGGTTGAGCGCCGACGGTCCGAAAACGGGCCGCCGGGGGAGGATCCGAGGGATCCGATGTACGTCTAGTACCAGTTGTTGGCCTGCCAGAACGACCAGGCACCGCACGGGCTGCCGTAGCGGTCGTTCATGTAGTTCAGGCCCCACTTGATCTGGGTGGCCGGGTTGGTCTGCCAGTCGGCGCCGGCGGATGCCATCTTCGAGCCGGGCAGCGCCTGGACGAGACCGTAGGCGCCCGAAGACGGGTTCTGCGCCTTGTAGTTCCAGGTGGACTCGTGGTCCACGATGTTGCTGAAGCACTGGTACTGGTCGCCGGGGATCATCTGGCGGGCCATCGCCTGCACTTCGGAGACCGAGTACGAGCTCTGCACCGTGAAGTCGGAGGAGTCACGCGCCTCGTCGCGGCTGGCGCGCTCCTCGTCCAGCTTCGCCTGGCGCTCCTTCTCGGCCGCCTTCTCCTCGGCGGCCTCCTTCTTCGCCTTGGCGTCCTTGGCGGCCTGGACACGAGCCGATTCTTCGGCGGACTTCTTCGCTGCCACGTCGGCGGCATTGGCCTGCGCGTCGGCCTGCTGCGTCAACGACGCGGTCTGGACCTGGGCGTGCTGGCCCGCGGGGATGTCTGCGAGGAGCGTCGTGTCGGCTGCGGTCGCCTCAAAATTGTCGTCCGAGGCCTGGGGAGCGCCCGAAGCGACTCCCACGACTGCGCCGACGGTGGTGACCGCTGTAGCTGATGCCACGGCGAATCCCCGGACCGAGATCCGGCTCACACGGTTTCCTTCCAGCAGCGTCCGTGTACGTGACCTCACGGATGCAATCGTGCCCCTGGCACTGGTCTCCGTACCGCACGTCACGGGAGACACGGGCCCGTCGGCAACTTCCATGGCGGAAGCACCGGATGAAGCGCGGGCGGCATACGACGTCAAGTGTTGAGTTGTGGTGGTTCCGTATCCCTGAGGATGCGTGGGTGCCGTATGCGGGGCCTGACGGAAGCAAGACTCTGCCCGACGCCGACGCGGCAAGGCAATTCTTCGTTGCGTGGGATAGCTCACACCCCGTTTGCCTCACAAGTTTCACGGAAATGGCGGCGCGACACAGCGCCGCCCGGCTAAGGTCTTTCGGCCTTGCCGGGCGGCGCCAACTACCGCATTCAGGCGGAGAACTAACCTTCCTCCAGCATTTCGGTCACGAGCGCGGCGATGGGCGAGCGCTCCGAGCGGTTGAGCGTCACATGCGCGAAAAGCGGATGGCCCTTGAGCTTCTCGACCACGGCGACCACTCCGTCGTACCTGCCCACCCGCAAGTTGTCGCGCTGCGCCACGTCATGGGTCAGCACCACACGCGAGTTGGCCCCGATGCGGGAGAGAACGGTCAGCAGGACGTTCCGCTCCAGCGACTGGGCCTCGTCCACGATGACGAACGCGTCGTGCAGCGACCGGCCCCGGATGTGCGTCAGCGGCAGCACCTCGAGCATGCCGCGCCCCAGCACCTCCTCGATCACCTCACGGCCCGCGACGGCCGACAGGGTGTCGAACACCGCCTGCGCCCAGGGGCTCATCTTCTCGGCCTCGGTGCCCGGCAGATAGCCCAGCTCCTGCCCGCCCACCGCGTACAGCGGCCGGAAGACCATCACCTTCTTGTGCTGACGGCGCTCCAGGACCGCCTCCAGGCCCGCGCAGAGGGCCAGGGCCGACTTGCCGGTGCCCGCCCGGCCGCCCATCGAGATGATGCCGATGTCCGGGTCGAGAAGCAGGTCCAGCGCGATGCGCTGCTCGGCGCTGCGGCCGTGGATCCCGAATGCCTCCCGGTCGCCCCGCACGAGCTTCACATTGCCCTCGGGGGTGACGCGGCCGAGCGCCTTGCCGCGGTCGGACTGGAGGACCAGTCCGGTGTGCACGGGCAGCTCGGTCAGCTCGGGCACGTACAGCGTCTCCTCGGAGAAGAGGAGATCCACCTGCTCGGCCGAGAGCGCCATCTCGCTCATACCGGTCCAGCCGGAGTCGGTGATGGCCAGCTCGGCGCGGTACTCCTCGGCGAGGAGTCCGACCGACGATGCCTTGATGCGCAGCGGCAGGTCCTTGGACACGACGGTGACGTCGTACCCCTCGGCCTGGAGGTTGCGCGCCACCGCGAGGATCCGCGAGTCGTTGTCCCCCAGTCTGAAGCCGGCGGGAAGGACGCCGGGATCGGAGTGGTTGAGCTCGACGCGCAGCGTACCGCCCAGGTCGCCCAGCGGGATGGGGGCGTCGAGGCGGCCGAAGCGGATACGGAAGTCGTCGAGCAGGCGCAGGGCCTGCCGGGCGAAGTATCCCAGCTCCGGATGGTGCCTCTTGGCCTCCAACTCCGTGATCACCACGATCGGCAGCACGACTTCGTGCTCGTCGAAGCGGGACATGGCGTGCGGATCGGCCAGCAGGACGCTGGTGTCGAGAACATAGGTGCGCCTGTCGGGCATGCGGCGCTTTGTGCTGGTCACCACGGAAGGACGTACCCCCTCGGACGAGGTCGGGATGCGACGGCGTCACGGGCTGTGGTCGCCCGCCTGGCGGCGGACGGCGGACCGGACTCGGGCCCAAGTGCGCGGGCCGAGGACCGGCCCTCCACGGCGCCCGTACGTGTCACCGTACGATCGTCCTGGTGCAAAGGGCCTCCCGGGCGGACGGCTGGGCCGACCGCTGAGATTCGACGCCCGCCGTCATCGCTGACGGTTCTGCTCGGACGTCGACCTGGGATATGTCTTCCCTCGAACGCCCGCCGCCATGCCACGGCATATGACGGACAGCGCGTGAACCTGGGATGACGGGACGGCCGGGCGGCCCGCGAACGCCGTTCGGCGTGGCGTCCGGGGGAATTCCGCGGGGTTCCGGGGAGGGGTATCGGAGGGCTTACGGGGACGGGGCTCAGGAGCCGTAGCGCCGGTGGCGCGCCGCGTAGTCACGCAGGGCGCGCAGGAAGTCGACCTTGCGGAAGGCCGGCCAGAAGACTTCGCAGAAGTAGTACTCCGAATGGGCACTCTGCCAGAGCATGAAGCCCGAGAGCCGCGTCTCCCCGCTGGTCCTGATCACCAGGTCGGGATCGGGCTGGCCACGGGTGTAGAGGTGCGAGGCGATCAGGTCGGTGTCGACTATCTCGGCCAGCTCCTCGAAGGAGGTGCCCTTGCTCGCGTGGTCCACGAGGAGGGAGCGGACGGCGTCGGCGATCTCCTGCCGGCCGCCGTAGCCGACGGCGACGTTGACCAGTATTCCGGTGTTGTCGTGCGTGGCCTGCTCCGCCTCCTTCAGGACGGTCTGCATACGGGCGGGGAGCAGGTCCATCGTGCCCACGTGGTGGACGCGCCAGCGGCCGTCCTCCGCGAGGTCGCGCACGGCGTTCTCGATGATGCCCAGGAGCGGGATCAGCTCGTCGTCGGCGCGTTCGAAGTTGTCCGTGGACAGCAGCCACAGGGTGACCACCTCGACGTCCGTCTCGTCGCACCAGCCCAGCAGCTCCTGGATCTTGCTGGCGCCGGCCTTGTGGCCCTGTTCGGTCGTGCCCCCGGAGGCTCTGGCCCAGCGGCGGTTCCCGTCGAGAACGACACCGATGTGCTTGGGCAGCACCTGGGTGTGATCGAGGCGCCTTTCCACCCGGCGTGCGTAGAGCCTGTACACCAGGTCGCGCAAGTTCACTGAGTCCACCTCTTCGATTTCTGATGGGGACCGCCCGCCAGGCGGCCCGCGGGGCCGCCCGTCCACCGCGGGGAGGGCCGTCCACGGAAAAAGGGGGACCGCCCCTGGCACCCGAAGCCGTCACATTACTGCGCGGGCGGGGTGACGGCCCAACCCGGTCTGTCACAAGTCCGTGATAGGCAAGGACTCGTGACTGACTTCCCCTCTTACCTCGCAGCCGACGACCGGTACGACTCCATGGAGTACCGGCGCAGCGGACGCAGCGGCCTGAAGCTGCCCGCCCTCTCGCTCGGCCTCTGGCACAACTTCGGTGACGACCGGACCCTCGACTCGCAGCGCGCGATCCTGCGCCGCGCTTTCGACCTCGGTGTCACGCACTTCGACTTGGCGAACAACTATGGACCGCCGCCGGGATCGGCCGAGTTGAATTTCGGCAAAATCTTCGCCCAGGATTTCTCGGCCTACCGCGACGAGTTGGTCATTTCGACCAAGGCCGGATATCTGATGCATCCGGGCCCTTACGGGGAATGGGGTTCCCGTAAGTATCTGACGTCGTCCCTGGACGCCTCTCTCAAGCGGATGGGCCTCGATTACGTCGACATCTTCTACTCGCACCGCTTCGACCCGCACACGCCTCTTGAGGAGACGATGGGCGCGCTGGCGTCCGCGGTGCGGCAGGGCAAGGCGCTGTACGTGGGTGTGTCGTCGTACACGGCGGAGCAGACCGCCGAGGCGGCCGGGCTGTTGAAGGAGATGGGTGTCCCGGCGCTCATCCACCAGCCCTCGTACTCGATGATCAACCGCTGGATCGAGGACGACGGTCTGCTCGACACGCTGGAGGCGGCCGGTATGGGCTGTATCTCCTTCGTGCCGCTGGCGCAGGGCCTGTTGACCAACAAGTACCTGAAGGGGATTCCGGAGGGCTCGCGGGCCACCCAGGGCAAGTCCCTGAATCCCGACCTGCTTTCGGACGAGGTCGTGCGCAGGCTGAACGGGCTCGACGAGATCGCGCGGCGGCGGGGTCAGTCGCTGGCGCAACTGGCCATCAACTGGGTGCTGCGCGACGAGCGGATGACGTCGGCGCTGATCGGCGCGTCCAGCGTGAAGCAATTGGAGGAGAACGTGGCGGCGCTGTCCGGGGCCGCGCTGTCGGCCGAGGAGCTGAAGGAGATCGACACCTTCGCCGTGGACACCGAGGGCACCAACATCTGGGCCGGGCGGGGCTGACACGGCCGGCTGACGGTGGGTCGGACAGAAAAACGGGCCGGTCCGTGGGGGGGATACGGACCGGCCCGAGGGGGGGTTTCCACCATAACCCTTCGTAAGTGGTGCTGCGTGCCACGCACGGCCGTCGTTACGCTCCGGAGTTGCCGGATTGGTGCGGCTGACACGTAAAAGGCCCAGGACAGCGGGGTTGAGCGCGCTGTTCGGGTCCGGGGAATGGCGAGAAGTCGCCACCCGATAGGAGTAGTCGGGACGGGGCGTCGGGGGTTCAGACGGTGGTGCGCTTCCCGGCGACCGGCGCCGCGGCGGACTCCGCGGCCTTTTCCTTCTTCTCCTTGTTCGCGACGATGACGTCCATATGGTCGTGTCCCCACCGGCCGAGCGGGACGAGTGCCGCGTTCAGCTTCTGGCCCAACTCGGTCAGGGAGTACTCGACTCGCGGCGGTACCTCCCGGTAGACCTCGCGCCGCACGATCCCGTCGGACTCCAGCTCGCGCAGTTGCTGGATGAGGACCTTCTCGCTGACGCCGTCGATATGCCGGCGCAGTTCGCCGAAGCGCAGTACGCCCTCGGCGTCCAGCGCCCACAGGATCATCGGCTTCCACTTGCCGCCGACGACATCGACCGCCGCGTCGAGACCGCAGACGAAAAAGGATCCGGGCCGTCGTACCACTGTCAACTCCTCGCCAGATGCCAATACTTACCGATGCGGTGGTACTTCCCCGCAGGGCAGTGTACGAGGGGGCCGGGCGTGACCGCCGTAATGCGGACGGAAACTGTCCTCAATGACTCCTAGGGTCGGCCGCATGACGACGAAGAACACCGAGAGTCCGCGCGTGAGCTGGGCCGCGGCCAACGCCCGGCGGCTGGCCCGGCAGGGGCTGACCGTGCCGATCGGCGGCGGCCCCGCCGCCGTCACCCGCGCCATGGCCGGCGCCCACGCGCAGGTCCTGTCGGCCGCCGAGCTGTCGGTGGCGCTACGGCTGGACGGCGGCGCGACGCGCGAGGCGGTACGGGCCGCGCTGTGGACGGACGGCACCCTGGTGAAGACCTTCGGGCCGCGCGGCACCGTCCATCTGCTGCCGTCCGCCGACCTGCCGCTGTGGACCGGCGCGCTCTCCGCGCTGCCCGCCGGGCGCAACGCCATGCCCGGGGGCGTGCGGATGAGCGAGGAGCAGACCGATCAGGTCGTCGCCGCGATCGCCGACGCGCTGGCGGACGACGACCTCACCGTCGACGAGCTGACCGAGGCGATCGTGGCGCGTACCGGGTCGTGGGCCGGTGACCTGGTCATGGAGGCGTTCCAGACGAAGTGGCCGCGCTGGCGGCAGATGACGCACACGGCGGCGCACCGCGGCGCGCTGTGCTTCGGCCCCAACCGGGGGCGGAAGGTCACGTACACCAACCCGCACCGGCTGCTGCCCGGGTTCACCCCGCTGGCGGGGCGGGCGGCGCTCGCCGGGCTCGTGGAGCGTTATCTGTACGCGTACGGCCCGGCCACCCCGCAGCACTTCGCCAAGTGGCTCGCCATGCCGGTGAGTTGGGCCAAGGAGCTGTTCGGCTCACTCGAAGGGGCGGGCCGGACCGAGCAGGTCGGCTTCGAGGGCGGTCCGGCGTGGGTGGTGGCCGGTGACACAGACTTTGCGGCGGAGCACCCGGTGCCCGGCGTACGGCTGCTCCCCTACTTCGACGCGTTCACCATCGCCTCGCAGCCCCGGACACACCTGTTCGCGGGCGCGGCGTACGAGCGGGCGCTGGGCGGCGGGCAGGCCGGGAACTTCCCGGTGCTGCTGATCGACGGGGTGGTCGCCGGGGTGTGGCACCAGCGCCGCGGCGGCAAGTGGCTCGATGTGACGGTGGAGCCGCTGGGCACGCTGACCGCCGCGCGGCACAAGGAACTCGCGGAGGAGGTGGAGCGCACCGGCGAGATCCTTCAGGGCACACCGCGGCTGACGGTCGGGCCGGTGTCGGTCGGGGCGCACGCGTAGACGTCCGCGGGGCCCGGCTCAGCCGGGCTTGACCGCCTCGATCAGGAAGCGTGTCGTGGTGGCCACGAAGGGGCCCTCGGTCTCGATACGGCGGTGCAGGGCGGCGAGTCGGTCCCGGTACCGCTCCACGGTGAAGCCGGGCACCATCCAGATGACCTTCCGCAGGAAGTAGACGACGGCGCCGATGTCGTGGAACTCGGTGCGCAGCGCGGCCGTTCGCAGATCCACCACGTCGAGCCCCACCGCCTCGGCCGCCACCCTGGCCAGTTCGGGGTCGCGAGCGGTGTAGCTGTCGGACGGCAGGGGTCCCAGGAAGTACTCGACCAGTTCGAAGACGCTGGCCGGGCCGACCTCCTGGGAGAAGTAGGTGCCGCCGGGCCGCAGGACGCGGGCGATCTCCGTCCACCACGCCCGCACCGGGTGGCGGCTGACGACCAGGTCGAACGCCGCGTCCGCGAAGGGCAGTGGCGGCTCGTCGTGGTCGCCGACGACGGCGACACCGAGCGGGTGCAGGAGCGCGGTGGCGCGGGCGACGTTGGGCGGCCATGACTCGGTGGCCACGGTCAGCGGCGGCAACTTCGGTACGGAGGCGAGCACTTCACCGCCGCCGGTCTGGATGTCGAGGGCGGCGGTGGCCCGGCCCAGCCGCTCGCCCATGGCGCGGGCGTAGCCCCACGGGGGCCGCTCCTCGGTCGCCCGCCCGTCGAGCCACGAGAAGTCCCAGCCGTCGACGGAGACGGTGTCGGCCTCGGCGATCAAGTCCTCGAAGGTACGCATGAGGGGATGGTGGCAGGAGCCCCGTACGGGCCGCGAACGCATTTCGCGCGTGCGCTGCGGGAGAGGGCTGGTCAGGCCGCGAGGGCGCCGAGCAGTACGCCGAGCAGCGCCCCGGCGATCATGAAGGGACCGAAGGGGATCGCGGACTTACGGTTCGCGCGGCGCAGGATCATCAGCCCCAGCCCGTACAGCGATCCGAGCAGGAACCCGGCGAACGCGCCGACGAACAGCACCAGCCAGCCGTACCAGCCGAGTACGACACCGAGCGAGAGCGCGAGCTTGACGTCGCCGAAGCCCATGCCGTTCGGGTTGATCAGGAAGAGGACGAAGTAGCAGGCGCCGAGCACGAGTCCGCCGAGCAGCGCGGTCGACCAGGAGCCGCCGTCGTCCGGGAACAGCGCGGCGATCCCCAGCAGGGCGGCGGAGGCCGCCGCGAGCGGCAGCGTCAACTGGTCGGGGAGACGGTGCACATTGCGGTCGATGAGTGCGAGCAGTACGGCGAAGGGTGCGAGCAGCAGCCATACGGCGAGTTCGGGTCGGGCGCCGGTGGCGGCGGCGAGCACGCCGCAGACAAGGACGGTGATGACGGTGACGGGGACGGAGGGAACGTAGCGCGCGCCGCGCAGAACGGGCCGGGGGGCGGCGGGAGTGCCGGCGGTGCCGGTGTCAGGGGTGCCGGTGTCAGGGGTGCCGCTGACAGGGGTGCCGGTGGCAGGGGGGTCGCTGTCAGGGGTGTCGGTGGCAGGGGTGTCCCCTTCCCGTACCGTCGCGGCCTCGCCGGTCTCCGTGCGCCGCCCGGCGGACGCGGTGGCCACGGAGTCCGTACGCCCGGCTCCGCCCGCCGCCGCCCCGCAGGACGCGCAGCCCGCCGTGCCGAGCCAGCCGCGCGCGGGCCCGATGATCGGGTGCCCGGCCTCGCAACTGTCGCGGTACGGCTCCTCCGGCTCGACGGAGAGCCGGTACGCGGCGCGTGGCAGGAGAAGCCCGGTGGCTGAGCCCCAGAGGACGGCGACAACGATCAGCGTGGCGTACACAGGTCGACCTTAGGGCGGCCGACGGCGCGGGTCATAGGTCCTGGGGCCCAGATCGGACCGCTCCAGGGCCCAGATCCGGCCGCCGGGGCCGGACGGGGTGCGGCGCGGTCGTAGGGTCTTGCGCCATGGGGAAATGGCAGAACGGCAAGGGCACGCTGACGGTCGAGGGCCGGGACGAGCCGGTGGAGTTGGAGATCGCGGCCTCGTACAACACCCGGCGGCGCGGTCTGCTCGGGCGGACCGGGCTCGACGGGGCGCTGCTGATCACACCGTGCAGCAGCGTTCATACGTTCCGGATGGGCTTCACGATCGATGTGGCTTATCTGGACAAGGAGTTGAAGGTCGTCCACGTCCATACGCTCAAGCCCGGCCGGATGCCGCTGCCCCGGCTGCGGGCCCGGCATGTGCTGGAGGCGGAGGCGGGCGCGATGGAGGGGTGGGGGGTGCGTCCGGGCGTACGGCTGAGCGTGGACACGTAACGTCCTGTGCCGCGCCGCTACTTGAGCTTGGCCGCCTGGGTCGCGAGCAGGATGGACGGTATCTCGGGCGTCTTGGCGCCCTCGAAGTTCGCGGTGTAGAAGGTCGCGACGGTGCCTCCCACGCGTACGACATGGAACACCAGCGGCACCGGATCGCCCTCGAAGTCGCCCGTCACCTGGTACGCGAGGGTGTCGTCGCCCGCCTTGGGGGTGTCGAGCCGCCGCACGGCCGAGTACGTCGACGGGCTGCCCGCGCCGCTTCCCTTGAAGCCGTCCTCACAGGTCTTGACGGCGTCGCTCAGCCGGCTGAGGAGGGTGGTGGCGCCCTGCGTCCCGTGGGTGGTGAGGAATTCGGAGATGGCGGGGCGGCCGGTCTTCGCGCCGACGAGCTGACGGTAGACGGCCGCCGACGCCTCGGGCTCGGGCCTGCCGTTGATCATCGCGGTGAGGGGCGCGCAAGCGGGGTTGTCGGCGGTCTCGCCCTGCGCGGGGGGCGCGTCCATCGGGCCGACCGTGAACGTGGACACGTCGCCGGTGGCGAGCACCGCCGTGTCCAGCTCGGCCTTGGTCAGCTCCTTGCCGCCACCGGCTCCGACGCCCTTCACCTTCGGGTCGACCGTCTTCGGCTGCTCCTCCAGGGCCGGCGGGTCCGAGACCTGGCCGGGGTCCTTGGGATCCTTCGACTCCGAGGTGGCGTTGGCGGTGGCGTCCGGCTTCTTCGGCTTGTCGGCGTCGCCGCCGCCGCTGTCCCCGCCACCGCAGGCGGTGGTGAGCCCCAGCACGAGCGCGGCCAGTGCGGCGACCGTGCCGGTCCGCCGTGACGTACCTGCGGTGCGCGTCCTCATCGAAATCCCATCTCGCTCTCTACTGACCGGTATTGCACGCTAACAGCGGCTCGCGCCGCGTCACATGGGTCCATGGGCCCATCCGCGCCACCACGTCGGTGACCATGCCTCACACCCGGTCACGTTCCCCGGGGCCGTCGAGCACGGCCATCGCCTCGAACCGGAATCGCTCCAATTCCCCGTACGTCCGCGGGAATCCGCCGCGTTCGGTGGCGAACTTGACGGTGGCGCCATGCGTACGGAAGTCGTCGTCCACGCCGACGGAGACGATCGCCACGAGCGTGTCGGACGCCGGCAGGCCGTGGGCGGCTCGCAGCGCGGCGTCGGCGAATGCCCGCGACCGGGCGACGGCGCCCCGCAGGAACGGCTCGCGTTCCGCGGGGAGATCGTCGCAGGGGATGCCGACGTCGTTCACGGCCAGCTCGTGCTCGGCGATGTCGCCCGCCCGCCAGTCACTTCGCCAGCCGGACCCGTCGCCGTAACAGCCGTTGAGCAACAGGGCACCGGCCGGTCCGGTGCGCCATCCGCCGTCGATCAGATCGCGCAGTTCGGCGGGGAGGGTGTGCGGATCGGCCACCTCGGTGGCCTTCCAGAGCGGCAGCATCAAGGCGTTCATTCTCACGGTGCGCTCATTCCGAAGTACTGGTATGCCTTGTCGATCGCACTCTTCGGAACCTTTTTGGCCAGCTTCGACGAAAGGACGTCACCGGCCTCCGTACGGAATTTGCCGTCCGCGGGATCGAAGTAGTACTTCTTCGGGTCCGCGCCACGGCCCATGAACTGCACATGGATTCCCGCGCCCGGCTTACCGGGGTTCTGATTCTCGATGTCCACGCGGAACGAGCGGTCGGTGGAGGTGTACACCGTCTTGCTGTTGATCACCGGGGCGTCCGCGGGTGTGGTGATGGAGCAGGTTCCGGGCGGTGTGTTGTGCACAAGGACCGGCGTCTCGCCGGCCAGCACATAGTACGTGTGGATGCCGTTGACGGTGAGGTCGTGCGTGGTCTGCCGCTTGGTGTAGCGGTCGACGGCGGTCACCTCGACGGATGTTCCGGCGGGGGTACGCAGGTCGGCCCCGGCCTCGATGTCGCCCGCGTCCGCCCAGCGCTGACGGTCGGTCAGCCAGAACGGGTGCGTGTCGGTGGCCGTCAGGACCTCGGCGCCCGCGTCCGTGCGGACGGTGAGCCGGGTGAAGTCCTTGTCCTGGTGCGTGGTGATGGTCCGCTCGATGGTGCGAGCCCGCGTACGGCCGCTGACGGGATCGGTGGCGACGACGCGCATACCGGCGCGGAGCTTGTCGATCGCCATCCGGCTGCCGTCGGCGAGCAGGACCGGGGTGCCGGGCAGGAAGCTGTGTTCGGGCGTACAGCCGACCGGTTTGTCCTTGGGTTTGTCGTCGGGGTCCTTCGGTTTCTCCTGGTCGAGTTTCTTCTTCGCGTCGGCGAGCTTGTCCTCCGCGTCGTCCACCCGTTTACGGTTCTTGATCAGCCCCTTGAGACCGTCGTACAAGTCACCGCCGTGCTTCTTGAGCTTCTTGACCAGCTCGACAGCTTTCTTCCACTTCCACGGAGCGCCGTACTTCGCCGCCAACTTGCCCACGGCCCCGCCCACAAGGCTGAGCAGCACATTGACCAGGGTCTCCGTACAGGCGCCCATGTCGCCCTTGGTGATGCAGTCCAGCGCGTCCGTGATCCCCAGCTCGTCGGCCAGGATCTTCGCCAACTCCTTGGCGGCTTCCTTGGCCTTGTCGGAGTCGCTTTTCTCCGCCGCCTGAGCGTCCTGAAGCTCCTTCAACGCGGCGTCATAATCCAACTCCGCCTGCGACTTCCCACCACTGGCATTACCCACGGGCTCACCGGCCGGCGGAGGGTCCTGGTCGCCCTCATCACCGCCATCGGCGACGGAGTCGCTGCCACCGCCGCAGTTCCCGCCGCCGGTGATCTTGCAGACCTGCGTACTGATTCCCTCGGCCAGCGCCGGCCCCACACCCGTACCGACCAGAGCACCCACGATCGCCGCCACGACGACGACCAGACCGACGTACTCGATGGCCCCCTGGCCCCGCTGCGACCGGCGCAACGCGCCCAACAACCGCGCGTCGGTGCGCAACCCCAACCGCCAACGAAGCACGACCCATTCCCCCTGTACGTCAGCCTCTGCTCGTACAGGACTCAGGAATGGGCCGTGGCAGTTCCCGCAGGAACGTCATGCGTCGCCGGGAGTCTTCCCGTAGTACGGCCTGACGGTTCGGCCGAGCTTGCGCTGGACGGACCGCAGCGTCCTGATCGTCGCCTCGTCACTGAGTCCGGTGGTCGTGGACCATTCGAAGCCCGTGCCCGCCAGATCGCTGACGAAGACGATCTCCACGGCGAGCAGGATCCGCGCCCAGTCGACCGGGGCGAGCGGCACGTCGTCCGCGAGCGCGCGCCGCAGCCGTGGGCACTGGTCGAGCAGATCGCGCGCGCTCTCGAAGCCCATGCCGACCGCGAGTTGATCGGAGCACCGGGCGGGCCCGCCCCATTCCAGGAGCGCCCGCCGCAGCAGCTCGGTCTCGTCCTGGGCGAGCAGTGCGCTCGCCGCCACTTCGCCGCCCGGCATCAGTTGAGTCCCGCCCAGTAGTCTTCGAGGGATGCCGGGTCCCGGCGGAAGATGGTGCCGCCGTCCGGGTGCATCGGGTCATGAATCACGATGGTCGTGCCGTCCTTGCCGAGATATGCCTTCCGGCCGCTGCCGAGGGGCTTGGTCCGCGAGGGATTCTGCATGACGTCGGTGGCGAGCTTGCCGAGGTCGTCCGCCGACAGACCGGGGAAGTCGGTCGCGTGCTTGTTGTCCGCGTGTCCCTTGGCGATGTCGCCCGCGTCCTCAAGACGCTCCTCGTCGGTGCACCAGTCGTTGTTGTGCACCAGGACCGGTGTGTCACCTGTGACGACATAGTACGTGGCGATGCCGTTGATGGTGAGGTCGTGCGTGGTCTGCCGCTTGGTGTAGCGGTCGACGGCCGTGACCCGCACCGATGTTCCGGCGGGGGTACGCAGATCGGCCCCGGCCCTGATGTCGCCCGCGTCCGCCCAGCGACGCTGGTCCGTCAGCCAGAACGGGTGGGTGTCGGTCGCCGTCAGGACGTCCGTGCCCGCGTCCGTGAGGACGGTGAGCCGGGTGAAGTCCTTGTCGTCGTGCGTGGTGATGGTCCGCTCGATCGGGCGGGCCTCGCTCCGGCCGCTGACGGGATCGGTGGCGACGACGTACATACCGGCGCGGAGCTTGTCGATCGCCGTCCGGCTGCCGTCCGCGAGCAGGACCGGAGTTCCGGGCAGGAAGCTGTGTTTGACGGCGCAGGATTCCGGCTTGTCGTCGGGCTTGTCCTCGGGCTTGTCCTTGTTCTCCTGGTCGAGTTTCTTATTCGCGTCGGCGAGCTTGTCCTCCGCGTCGTCCACCCGTTTACGGTTCTTGATCAGCCCCTTGAGACCGTCGTACAGATCCCCGCCGTGCTTCTTGAGCTTCTTGACCAGCTCGACGGCTTTCTTCCACTTCCACGGAGCGCCGTACTTCGCCGCCAACTTACCGACCGCGCCGCCCACGATGCTGAGCAGCACATTGATCAGAGTCTCGGTACAGGCGCCCATGTCGCCCTTGGTGATGCAGTCCAGCGCGTCCGTGATCCCCAGCTCGTCGGCCAGGATCTTCGCCAGCTCTTTCGCGGCTTCCTTGGCCTTGTCGGAGTCGCTTTTCTCCGCCGCCTGAGCGTCCTGGAGCTCCTTCAACGCGGCGTCATAATCCAACTCCGCCTGCGACTTCTCGCCACTGTCGTTACCGGTGTCGGAGGCGGGATCGTCCGCCGCGGGCTCACCGGGCGGTGGATCCTCGACGCTTTCGTCGTCCTGCGCGACAGAGTCGCTGCCACCACCGCAGTTCCCGCCGCCGGTGATCTTGCAGACCTGCGTACTGATCCCGTCGGCCAGCGCCGGCCCGACACCCGTACCGACCAGAGCACCCACGATCGCCGCCACGACGACGACCAGACCGACGTACTCGATCGCCCCCTGGCCCCGCTGCGACCGGCGCAACGCGCCCAACAACCGTGCGTCGGTACGCGGCAGAGCCCGCCTCGTACAACGACGGATCTGACGAACCCGACGTACTACCCCCGATGGCAACATACCCGCGACGCTACGACGCCGAGTGGGAACGGTCATGGGTCCGGGGGCCCAACCGGGGCCTGAAAAGCGGGGCATTGAACTGCCCCGACCGCCGTGGTGCGGGCGGTCGGGGCAGGGGTGGGGGGCGAGGGCGGAGGTGGGGGCTCCGCGTGGGCCGGGAACGCGAGAAGGGCAGGTCCGCCACCATCCTGGCCAGGGATGGATGCGGTCTGCCCTGTCTCGTGAGAGTGGGTCCGGGTCGGTTACTCGCCGCCGAGGATCTCGTCGACCGTGTTGGTGAGACCGTCGGCGATCGCGGTGTCGACCTCCGAGCCGACGATCGCGGCGATGATCAGCGCCACCAGGACGATCACACCGACGTACTCGACCGCGCCCTGACCCTTGTCGCTGCGGCGCTTGATCGCGGAGACAGCGGTGTTCGCCCAGGTGCCGACGTAGAGCTTGACGTTGGTGGCGGCCTTCAGCGTGACGTTCGACATGAGCTTCCCCTTTTGATGTCGGCCGGCCGGCAACCGGCCGACTCGTACGAGTCGTTGGTGTCACTGGCGCTTCCGGCTTCCTCCTGGCCGGTCTCGCTGGCGACATGAGAAAAGTACGACGCCACCGGCTCGCGGGCATGGGTCCCGAGACCCAACTCCAGACCCAACCGGCGGACTGGGCCCGCCCGGTGGGGGAATGGACGTGGCCGGGGCCCGGAGAACGCGGCGAACGCGGACGGCCGCTGCCGTATGCGACTTCCATACGACAACGGCCGTAAGCACACGCGCCTCGCTGTGCCTCAGTTCTGCGCGGTGTCGGTCTCACCGCGCGGGAAGGAGATCTCCACGCGGCGGTTCTTCTTGCGGCTCTCCTCGGTGCTGTTGCTCGCGATCGGGAACTCCTCGCCGTAGCCCCGGATCTCGTACGTGATGCCGGCCTGGGCCAGCTCCTTCTCCAGGACCCCGTGGACGGCCTCGGCGCGCTGCTTGGAGAGCACGTCTCCATGCGCGGACGAGCCGAGATTGTCGGTGAAGCCGAAGACCCGGACCTTCGTGGCGCCCTGCTTCTCGATCTCCGCCGCCACGGCGGCGATACGGGAGTCCGCCGCGCTGGAGAGCTTCGCGCTGTCCTTGCCGAAGAGGACTTCGGCCTGGAGCGCGAACTTCAGAGTCTCGCTCGTCTCCTCGCGACGCTCCTCGCCGCCCTCCGACTCGACCACCGAGATGATGGGCAGCACCTTCGCGGGGGCGAGGGTGGCGCCGTCGCGGATCTTGAGGCCGGGGGCGTTGCCGTCCACCTCCGGTGGTGGCGAGGTCGACTCGGTGCCCGGTGGTGTGCTGGGTGCCTCGTCCGCGGACACGCTCCCCGCCATGGTGAACTGCACGCCGGCGAACAGGACGGCGGCGGCGAGCGCCGTCACCGCCGGGCGTGCGGCGGCACGTCGCGGGCGCGACGTAAAGGCACCCATCAGGAGATCTCAATCGTCGCGGTGGGCATCAGCGGCACCTGGATGTCGACCTCGGAGGTGGTGTCCGGCGGAGCCGGGTACTGGGCGAAGAAGTTCTCCGTGGCGCCGTCGTCCATTCCGACAATTCCCGTGGTGGTCAGCGGATTGCCGTCGGTGTCACGCAGCACGTAGTAGCGCTTCTTCTCCGTCTTGTCCACGAGCGTGACACCGGCGAGCGACTTGCCTGTTCGCCGGACCTGGCTCTCCTCACCACTCCAGATGGTCGGGAGCGTTTCCCTGCCGCCGCTGGTGTTCTTGATGGTGCCGGTCACGGTCAGAAAACCGCCGCTGTCACGGGCAGCGGTGTGAATGGTGAACTGGAACCCGTTGCTGCCGTTGATCGTCGCCAGCGTCTGGCTGGTGTCCGGCACCGTGTTCCCGCCGCCGTCGTCCTTCGAGTTGTCCTCGCCCGGGGCGGAGGACGACGCGTTGTCGGCGCTGTCGCTCTTGCCGTCGTCGCCACTGCCGCAGGCCGTCAGGGACACGGTCAGCGCCACGGCCGCGAGGACGCACCCCGCAGCCCGACGGGCCTTCGTTCCATGCCGCATATTCATCAGTGTTGATCCTTTGCGTTCACTCGCGGTCAGTCCTCGGCCAGTCGGACGGAGAACAGGACAGACATGTCCGGCAACACCAGATTCTCGGGGTCCAGGTCCAGAAGGCCCCGGCCGTCGCAGCGGAGTTCACCGGGCAGGGGAGTCGCTTCTTCCCCGCCGTCCTCGCCGCCGCCGCCGGGCTCGGGATCCTCTTCTTCCGGCTTCCCGTCTTCCTCCGCCGGCTTGAACTCGCAGCGAGGCACGATGACCGCCGTGGCGGTGGCCTCGGCCTTCTTGTCCTCGGTGTCGGGCAGGATGCTCTGCCCCATCGACTCCTGGGATATGACGTCGACCGTGATACCCCAACGGCCGTCGTTCAGGCCCCTGCACCCGTCGGGTGTCACCACGTCCATGCCGTTCTTGTCGGCGAGCCGCAGAGCCGCCGCACAACCGAGGACGGGGCCGACCGGTTCGCCGTTGAAGACGTCTTCCAGAAAGCCGGGCGTGAAGAAGTTGGCCAGAAGGTCTTCCGCGAACCGGTCGCGGGTCTCCTGGGCCGCTGCCAGAGCTGCCGCGTCGGCCCCGGACTGGGCGCTGTTACGCGTGGCGCCCGCCTGACCGACCGCGAAGAACGCGAGCGCGAGAAAGAGCAGGCCCGCCACCATCGTGATGTAGATGGGAGCGGCCTGCCCTGCCTCGTGAGAGTGGGTCAGTTGCCGAGAATCTCGCCGACCGTGTTGGTGAGACCGTCGGCGATCGCGTTGTCGACGTCCGAGCCCACGATCGCGGCGATGATCAGCGCCACCAGCACGATCACACCCACATACTCGACCGCGCCCTGACCCTTGTCGCTCCGGCGCTTCATCGCCGTGACAGCCGTGTTCGCCCACGTGCCGACGTACAGCTTGGCGTTGGTGGCGGCCTTCAGCGTGACGTTCGACATGGCAATCCCCTTGCGTGTCCGCCGGCCGACTGCCGGCCGACTCGTACGAGCCTTCGGTGCCACCGGCGTCTCCGGCTTCCTCCCGACCGGCGTCGCGGGCGACAGGGGCAACATACGACGGTACGACACCCCCCGGCGTGGGCCCCTGGGCCCAAGGGGGGGCCCAACGCCGGGCCCAACGGGCCCACCGGGGCCTGCTGGTGACTACACGGGCCATCCGGCCCTCGGCACGCTCAGTCACGACCGGCCGACCCCCCTCGCGCGACACCGTGCCAGAAGGCGATGGCCTCGCCCCGGCTGCCGGCGTTCAGTTTGGCAAAGATGCGATTGATGTGGTTCTTCACGGTTTTCTGGCTGATGAAGCAGGCGGCGGCGATCTGCTGATTGGTCATCCCTGACGCGATCAGGTCCATGATCTCCACCTCCCGCTGGCTCAGCTCGGAGTAAAGCCCCTCCGGCGCTCCGGACGGCCGGGGCGCTCCCGAGGCCGTCTGCCCTTGGGGCGAGTGTGCCATATTCGGTTGCGAAAGCGAAGATGGCTGTGCAAATTGTTGCGCGTTCAACTCACGTTCACCTGGTGGTACTT
Source organism: Streptomyces sp. NBC_01506 (assembly GCF_045040295.1). Lineage (NCBI taxonomy): Bacteria > Bacillati > Actinomycetota > Actinomycetes > Kitasatosporales > Streptomycetaceae > Streptomyces > Streptomyces sp. NBC_01506. Next base: position 3,150,037 of record NZ_CP109422.1, read on the forward strand.
GACGGCTCACAGGTGACACATAGGCAGGATGCCCATGTCCGGCGTGTGCGTTCGCAGACGAGGGCCCCGGCGCCGCCGGCTGGTAGCCGGGCCCGGTGAAGGCCGTCCCCAGTCCCTCAGGCAGCGGTCCCGCCCCCGGCTCGGCCCCCGCGCCGCGCATGCTCGCCAGCAGTGCGCTGGACGCGGAGTGGGTGAAGTGCGCCCGGCCCTGCTTGATGTCCCGGACGGCGGCGACCAGTTGGTCGGCCGTGAACTCGCCGTGGACGAGATAGCCGCCCGCGCCCAGCCGCAGCGCCTCATGGACGATCTCGCTCTCGCGGCTGTACGTCATCATCAGCACCGGCGCGAGCCGCACCAGATGCGGCAGGGCCGAGATCCCGTCGACACCGGGCATCCGCACGTCCAACAGGATGACATCCGGCTTGTGTTGAACCGCCTGTTCGTACGCCTGGCGGCCGTCGGCCGCCTCCGCGGCGACCTCGATGTCGTCGCGGCCCGACAGCAGGACGGTCAGACCCGCCCGTACGACCGGATTGTCGTCGGCGACCACGACACGCAGCGGTGGCGCCATGGGCATCGGCCCCGGAAGGGCGGGGAATCCTCCGGATGCCGCCGGCGGTGCTGAGGCGGGGGGTCCGGCGGTGTGCTCCGAGCTGAGCGGTGTGGCGTGCGAGGACGAGTGCTGCGATACGTGCGACTGCTGCGTCCAGTGCTGCCCGGAACTCCGGGAGACGTCGTCCGGCATGGCTGCGGCCTCCTCTCATGTGTGGGGACGGTGGGTGAGGTGCTGCTCCGAGACCCGGGTGCGGGGGGTCGGGTTCAGTTCAGTAGCGGTACGGGGTGCTGCTGCGGGTGGCCCTGGGACAGTCCCAGGGCGTTGAGCGGGAGTTCCAGCCGTACTTCGGTGCCCTTCGCCGCCCGGCCTCTGCCGATGCGGATACGGGCCCCGATCGACGCCGCGCGTTCCACCATGCCGACCAGGCCGAAGTGGCCCGCGCGTCTGAGGTCTTCGAGCGAGGTGCCCTCGGGCAGGCCCTGCCCGTCGTCGTACACACTGATGCGCAGCACGTCGCGTACCACTCCCGCCGATACGTCGACATACGTCGGGTGCGCGTGCCGCTTGGCGTTCTCCATGGCCTCGGTGGCGATGGTCAGGGCGTGCCGGGCCACGGCGTGCGGGATGGGCGGGGTCGCCGCCTCGCCGAGTTGGCGGAAGGACGCCGGAAGGCCGTGGCGCCGGGTGAAGTCGTCGGTACGCGCCCGGAGTTCGGCGACGACGTCGACGCCGCCGTCCAGGCCGGACTCCCGGCGCAGGTCCGACAGCAGTTCCCGGGACTCGGCGGCGGCGCGCCGGGCCGAGCGGGCGACGAGTTCCGCCTGGTGCTTGACCGTGAGCGGGTCCATGCGGTCGGCCGTGCTGGCCAGACCGTCGGCGGCCATCGCCAGACCGTGCAGGGTCTTGGCCACCGAGTCGTGCATCTCGCGGGCGAGCCGGGCGCGTTCCTCCTCGACCGCGCCGCTGACGGCGAGCCGGGCGCGGGCCTCGGTGAGCGCCTGGCTGGCGGTGCCGAAGCCCAGCATGAGATTGCGCAGCGTGCTGCCGACGGCACCGGCGATGACGCACAGGCCGGGAAGCAGCAGCGCCGAGAACGAGACCTCGACGTCGTCGTTGACCGCGTACGCCCCGGCGACGATCAGCGACTGGAGCACCGCGAAGAACGCGGCACCGCGCCAGCCGTAGACGAGTCCCGCCAGGAGCGGTGTGCAGATGGTGACATAGGCGAGCGTGGAGTCCGGCGACGCGGTGACGAGAAGCAGCGACCCGAACAGCGTGTCGGCGGCGAGGACCACCGGGTGCCGCAGAAGGACGGGCCCGAACCGCTCCCAGTCGCGGAACAGCACGTACGACACCATGAAGGTGACGATGACCGCGGAGGCGACGAGCCAGGTGGCGACACCGGCCGCGGTGCGTTCCAGCGCGAAGGGGGACGCGAGTGCGATCATCGCCAGCCGGAAGCCGAACACTTGCCGGCACAGCGCCTGGAGCGCGTTGATCTGAATCGGCAGTGACGGCACATGATCGGGCGCGGTCGTGGGCGAACCGGGTGGTTCGCTGCTGATACCGCCCGTAAGTACGGCGAATCTCGGGGTCATGGGGACTCACCTCCCGTTCGGATGTCGCTGGGCTGCCGCGCTCGGTCGGCCATGGTCTGATCAGCCGTCCGATCAGCCGAGGATGTTTCCGAAGTCGACTCCGGAACCGTAGTAGAAACTGAGCACGATAAGGATCATGGTCGCCGGAAGCATGACCATCGTGACCACAAGAGTGGTCTTCGGCACGGCCTTCGCGGCGTTACGACGCGCGTTCTGCGAGTCGGTGCGCCGCATGTCGTTGGCGATCTGGATCAGGGTGTCGACGATCGGCGCGCCCAGCTCCTCACCTTGCTGAAGGGCGGTGACGAACATCGAGACCTGGTCGGAGTCGTTGCGCTTGCGCAGATGGTCGAAGGCCTCGCGACGGCTGACACCCATGTCCATCTGGCGCAGTGTGATGCGCAGTTCGTCCGCCCAGGGTCCCTTGTACTTCTCCGCGACCCGCTCCAGCGCCTGGCGGAAGCCGAGGCCGGCCGAGACGACGACGGCGAGGACGTCCAGGAAGTCCGGCAGCGTGCGTTCGATGTCGTCGCGGCGCTTGCGTATGGCGACGCGGATGATGACGTCGGTCCAGAAGAAGCCGTAGACCAGGGCGAAGATCCCCAGTGGTGCCTGACCGCGTATCACCAGGGCGAAGCAGGCGAAACCGCCGAGGAATCCGTAGACCGCGCGCCGGGCCGCGTACCGGTCGACGGTCATACCGCCGGGGTTGCCCGCCATGTCGAGCCGGCGGCGCAGTACGTCGACGCGCTTGGGTCCCATCATCCGCAGCACGGACGGGGCGTAGCGGATGCCGAGGCGGTCGATGCCCGAGCCTACGGCGGTGGTCCGGCTGGCTCCGATCTCCAGTGCGATCGCGAGGTCGCCGGGGAGTTTGGCGTCGGCGCGGTACAGGCGAACGCCGTGGAAGGCGCCGTACACGGACAGACCGATGACGGCGGCGAAGAGAAGTCCCATGTCTCGTATCCCCCTCTCAGACCTGGATCCGGGACATTCGCCGGATGGCGAGATATCCGACCGCGTACAGCGCGAACGCGACGATCGTGCCGACCTGGCCCATCGTGGCCCCGGTCATCTTGTCCAGCGCTCCGGGAGTCATGTTGTTGATGAGCAGCAGGAAGCCGAGGCCGATCATGGGGACGGCGAGCGCGGTGACCTGGATCTGCGAGAGCACGGTCTTCACCTCGCGCCGGGTCTCCTTGCGTTCTTCCAGCGTCTCGGTGAGGTTGCGCAGCGACGTCACGACCTGGCCGCCGGCCCGGCTCGAGAGCACCAGTGTGGTCACCAGCACGACGAGTTCACGGGAGGGCAGGCGGTCCGCGAGTTCGCCGAGCGCGTCGTCCAGGGTGTGCCCGACGGCCAGTTGGTCGGCGACCCTGCGCAGTTCCTCACCGGCGGGGTTGTCCAGCTCCTCGGACGCCATCACCAGGGCGGTGCGCATGGCCAGCCCGGCCTGGGTGGCGTTGGCCAGTACACGCGTCAGTTCGGGCAACTGGTTGATGAACGCCTCGGTCCTCTTGGTCCGCTGCCAGTTCAGGAACGCGTTGCCGCCCCAGATGCCGGCGAGTGCCGCCAGGACGCCGAAGAACGTCGCGAAGATGGCACCGATGATGAAGTAGAGACCGAGCAGCCCGGCCACCACGTACACGAAGTACTCGCCCGGTGTCAGATCGAGGCCGGTCACCGCGATCTTCCGCTCGATGCGTCTGCCGATGCCGGTCTTGCGCAGGCGGCGGTCGATTCCTCCGAAGCGGCGGCGCCGGCCGACCGCGGGGATCTGTCCCGTGTGGGACATTCGCTGGACGAGCGCCTCGCGTTGGGCCTTGCCCGACGAGTAGACGTGCACGCCGATGACGGCGAGCACACACGTGAGGAGTGTGATGCCTATCGTCAGGAGCGGGAGATTATCCATGTCGTGCGGGGACCTTCTGGGTGAGCGGCGGGCAGGGACGGTCGTCGGGGGCGGACATCAGGCCGCCGCCTTACGCAGGGCGAGATCTTCCTCGGACTGTGCGACACCGAAGGCCGGGGGAACGGCTTCGCTTTTCATGTAGAGGCGCTCGGCGACCCGGCGGGGCATCGGGTAGTACTCGAAGTGGCCGTGGATCCGGCCGTCGGCGGCCATGGGCTGGGCGAGATAGCGGCAGACCGAGACGATCCGGTACTCCTCGCGGCCGTGGGAGTCGACGATGGCGATCTCGGTGATACGGCGGGAGCCGTCGGCGTGCCTGGTCAACTGGACGATCACGTCGACGGCGCTGTTGATCTGGTCCTTGATCGCCACGAAGGGGATCTCGACCTCCGACATGGAGGCCAGGGTCTGTAGTCGCATCAGCGCGTCCTCGGCGCTGTTGGCGTGGACGGTCGCGAGCGAGCCGTCGTGACCGGTGGACATCGCCTGGAGCATGTCGAGGGTCTCACCGCCACGGACCTCACCGACGATGATGCGGTCGGGGCGCATACGCAGGGAGTTGCGGACGAGGTCGCGGATGGTGACCTGGCCCTTGCCCTCCACGTTGGAGGGGCGGGTCTCCAGGGTGATCACATGCTTCTGCTGGAGCTGGAGTTCGGCGGAGTCCTCGATGGTGACGATGCGCTCGCCGTCCGGGATGAGCCCGGACAGGGAGTTGAGGAGTGTGGTCTTGCCGGTGCCGGTGGCGCCGGAGACGATCAGATTGAACTTCGCGCGGACCAGCCCGGACAGCAGCATCATCATCTGGTCGTCCAGCGAGCCGAGGGAGATCATCTCCTGGAGGGTGAAGGCCCGGGGGAAGCGGCGGATCGTGAGGATGGGGCCGCTCAGGGACAGCGGCGGGATGATGACGTTGACACGCTCGCCGGACGGCAGTCGCGCGTCCACCATCGGATTGGCCTCGTCCACACGGCGGTTGACGGTGGAGACGATGCGCTCGATGGTCTGCATCAGTTGCTCGTTGGAGGCGAACCGCATGGGCAGCATCTCCAGCCGGCCGCCGCGCTCCACGAAGACCTGCTCGTGGCCGTTCACCATGATCTCGCTGATGGAGGCGTCTTCGAGCAGGGGTTCCAGGATGCCGAGGCCGAGTGCTTCGTCGACGACGCGGCGGATGAGCTGGGAGCGTTCGCCGGAGGAGAGTACGGGGCCCTCGCGGCTGATGATGTGGCCGAGGACCCGTTCGAGCCTGGCGCGGCGCTCGGCGGCGGCCAGCGCGGACATCTCCGCGAGGTCGATCTCCTCGAGGAGCTTGGCCCGGTAGACGCCGACGAGCAGGCTCTCTTCGCTGCGCCCGTTCGTCGGCTCGGGGCTGCTGATGCGCGCCCTCAGGCTCATGTCCTCAACTCCCAGGTGGTGCTGGTGTGATGCTCGGGTGGTGCGTGCCGTCTTGGGCGGTCCGGGTGCGTGGCGGGCCGCTCACGCCTCAGTCCAGGGGCATGGTGGTGCTCCGCTCGGCGGGATCGTCGAACTCGAACAGCGGGATGATCGAGGGGATGTGGACCTTGGCCGTGACGGTGACGGCGTCGGTCTCGTACTCCGGTGGCGGGAAGTCGGTGCCCTCGGCCAGCCAGTCGCTCATCGAGGACCTTCCGACCTGCTCCCACCCGGCGTCGTGCTGCGAGGCCGCGCGGGCCGCCGCCCGGGACGCCGTACCCGCCTGCTGGATGGAGTAGGCGGCCAGGCCCAGTTGTATCGCCGCGACGCCGGCGATGAGCAGGATGAACAGGACACCCGCGAACTCGATGGACGCCTGGCCCTTGTCACGTGCGCCCTCGGGTACGGGGCGCCTGCCACGGAGCATTCGGTTCACCATGTCTCAGCTCTCCCTCACCGCGACGGCGTCACCGGTGACGGGAATGTCGACGTTGAAGCCCGGAAAGAGGATCGGAATGTCGAGGGTCACCTCGGCCTTGACCACGTCGCCTTCGGCCCAGCAGTCGATGTCGCCGATGTCCCACGCGCCGGGCAGGTCCTCGTTCACGGCCGCCGTGCACTGCGACTCGCGCGTGCCGGGAGTCGCCACGGTCGCCGCGCGTACCGCTTCGTCCGCCGCGTTGCCCGCGAGGGAGAAGGTGTAGCCGACGAGCGTGGCCTGCCAGAGCAGGATCACCGTGGCCAGGATGATCGGGACCACACCGGTGAACTCGACGGCCGCCTGACCGCGGTCCTCACGCATACGTTCCCGGCGCGGGCCTTCGCGATGCCGCGGCACGTCACCGTATCTCCCGGTCACCGCTCCCCCCTCGTCCGGTGCGTCCGTCGCTGGATTGCTCATGGTTCAACGCGCCCCCTGGTCTCGTCGGCCCTGCCGCCCCGTGGTCGTCACTTCGATCGCCCGCGTCGCATCCCGACCGAGCCCCGGTCTCCCTTGAACTTGCCCTGCTTGTCCGCGCCTTCGGGAGTCTTCACCAGTCCAAGCTCTCCCGCGAGCCCCCAAAGCGCCTGCTTCACGGTCGACTTGGACTCCAGGTCCTGCATCCTGCCCGCGTCGACCGCCGCGTGCAGTTCCTTGAAGTTCGCCGGGATGACCACCCGTGACACCTTCGTGCTGGTGATCTTCTCGATGAGCGGCGGCTGGATCTCGGTGTTGCGCATGTAGCGGTTCACCACGATCGTCGTCTCCTCCGCCTTGCGGATCTGGAGCCGGTCCCAGAGCTTCACCATGCGTTTGGCCGCCCGTACCGCCACCACGTCCGGTGTGGTCAGCAGCAAGGTGGTGTCGGCCATCTCGATCGCCGCCGCGTTCGCGCTCGTCGTCTGTGTCCCGCAGTCGATGATCACGACCTCGTAGCGGTTGCGCAGCGCGCTGACGATCTGGCGTACGGAGCGGTCGTTGATCTCCTCCGCGCGCTCCCCCTCCCCCGGCGCGAGCAGCAGCGCCATGCCGGTGGGGTGGGTGAAGACCGCGTCCTGAAGGACGCGGGGCGAGATGTCCTGGATGGTGGCCAGGTCCACGATCGAGCGGCGGAACTGCACGTCCAGGTACGAGGCGACGTCGCCGGCCTGGAGGTCCAGGTCGGCGAGCGCCACCGTCATGCCCGACGCCTTGGCGGCGAGGGCGAGTTGGACGGCGGCCACCGTCGTACCGACGCCGCCCTTCGCCCCGCTGACCGTGACGACGGTGCCACCGGGTCCGGTGAACACGTCGCCGCCGTGGCCCAGGTGCTTGCGTACGCCCACGGACCAGGCCGCGGCGGCCTGGACGCGCTGGGCGAGTTCTTCGTAACTGAGGGGCAGCCCGACCAGTCCACGCGCGCCCGAGTCCATCGCGGCCGAGAACAGGCCGGGGCTCGCGTCCGCGGTGACCAGAATGACCCCGACCGCCGGAAAGCGCAGGGCCACCTCCCGGATCAGCTCAAGGGCTGGGACGGGACCGATCCGCTCATGTACCAGAACCACTTCCGGCAGTTCGTCGATCGACTCCGTGGCCAGCCTGGCCAGGGTGTCGATCAGCGAGGTCGAGTCACCGACCGGCCCGGCCGGCTCCGCGTCGGGGAGCTGGCTGAGCAGGGTGGTGATGGATCGGGCGGCGTCGGCGTCACCGACGACCGGGAGAATTCTGGTCGTCATTCGTCCCTCACTTGTCCCCTTCGAGGGTGTAGGTGCTCTCCCCGGGGCGCAGCGTGGTGGGGCTGTCGTCGGGAAGCAGGGCGAGGCGTACGTGCTGTGCGAAGGACTCGGCGTAGGCGACGCGCTGGGCGTCCTTGGTCTTGAGGGCGAAGGTGATCGGGACGGCCGAGCTGGGTCCGGTGCTGCCCCGGTCGTCCTCCTTGGGCTCCAGCGGCGTCAGTGAACCGACGTCGATGACCTTGGCGTTGGGCACGATGATCCGGGACTGCGCGGATTCGCCGTCGTTCTCGGCGGCGAAGGTGGCGAAGATGTTGACCAGGTCGCCCGCGTTGATCTTGCCCGCGACGCCGGTCGCGGCGTCGATCATGATCGCGATCTCCTGCTCGTCGTTGGCGAGTGCGGGCCGCTTGACGATCATGTCGTCCTGGAGCAGCGACCCCTTCTTGAGCTGGGTGACCGCGATCTTGCCGTTGACGACGGCGAGGTCGGTGACCGCGTTGTCGGACAGCCAGCGCTTGGGCATCTCTATCTTCTCGAACTGCCCCTCCTCCAGCGCCGTGTACGGGGCGACGTCCGCCTTCAGCCGGTACGCGGCCACCTCGGGTCCGACCTTCGAATTCACGTCGCTGATCACCGAGAGCACGCCGGCGAAGGCGCCGAAGGCGCAGAGGACCGAGAGGAGCAGAAGAATGATGCCGCGGCGTTGCCGTGAATTCATGAGCGGGACAACCTCGTTCGAAGACGTGGGACGGGGACTGACGGGGCGGACAGGGATACGGGCAGGGGTACGGGTGGGGAGGCTGCGCGGGTGGGCCGCACGGTGCCGGCCGTCGTCCGGAGTCCGTACGGACCGCCCGGCGAACGGGTCACGACCCGTGGCGCGTTGGTGTTCCTGGATTCAAGACACCTGAACCGTGCGTTTGGTTCGCTGCCGCGGCGAGCGGAGCCGAACAGAATCCGCAACGATCACCGATGAGTTCGAGACCGCACCAGGAACAGACCTCTCGACGTACGGACGAGACCAGTTGATAGAGAACGGAGATATCCGGCAGGAACGCTGCGAATTCGACCATCTTGGACGTGCCCCACCAGCGTGGGGAATCCGCGAGGAGTGACATCTCCTGCACTCCCTGTACGCGCCAGGCCGGGGCGAGCTTCGCGGTCACCCAGTCCGACTGCAACTGCCCCTTCGCCACCAGCAGTTGGGTGCCGAATTCGGGACCGGCCAGTTCACCGTTCCCGATCTTGATCAACTGGGGTTCGGGGTTGGCCAGGACGCCGAACTGTGAGCCCGGCACCCAGGACTTGGCGTGCGACTTGAGACTGACCGGGACCCGGTCGAGCTTGGTGACCGAGTTCAGCAGGGCGCCCGCGTGGATGTAGTGGGAGAGCAGCCGGGCCGCCGACGCGACGACGCCGGCGCTGAAGTCACAGATGGACAACTGCCGCAACTGCCGCACCAGTACGGCGAGACCGAGCGGCGGAAGATCCAGCTTGAGCAGGGCGATTCGGTCGCTCTCCAGGACGGAACGGACCGTGTGCAGCCGCCGCTCGTGCGCCACCGGGATGGAGGCGGGATAGAGCGCGACGACATAACCGTGCTGTTCCACCAGAACCTGCATGTCCGCGAGCGCGGCCTCCAGCGGCTGGGCGTCGGGCGCTTGCAGCAGGGCCGCCGTGGGCGTCTGCTGATCGGTGGGCGGCAGCACCAGATCATGACTGGTGACTGCTATGGCGGTTGACACCTGGATCCCCGTTCGGCCCGGCCCCGGAGTTTCCGGCGACCGCGGTTCTCTCTCTGCGGCTGGTTACCACTGGGTACTGCTGGTCGCGGCTCCTGAGCGCACTTCCGCTTCGAAACCGCTCAACTGCTGCTTCCACCACCCGCGTCGACTTCGAGTACTCCTCTGCACTTTATCCACGACTTAGGGCGCAGAGAACACCTCACCGATGTCAGTGGTCCGCCCCGCACATCGTAGGCAGCACCAAAATCGGGCGAAGCAGTCAGGCGTTAACCCATGTTTCATTTGAACCCGAAACTAGCCGACTCGCACAGCGCCCACCAGGCAACTGGTGCTCTTTGGGTCCGGGTTGGGTCCAGGGACCCACGCCACCGGGTCCGGGCCGTCCGTACGCTCCCAATCCGATTCCGTATACGAAAGAAGTGTGCGGTAACCGAGGGGGACGGTCTGATGAGACGGGCACCGGTAAGAGAAGGTCCACGCGGCGACCGCGGCACCTCCGCCACCGAGTACGTGGGCATGGTGGTGGTCGTCGCGGCCGTCGCCGGGGCACTGGTGGCCACCGGTGTCGACGGGACCGTCGCCGACCAGTTGAAGTGCCTGGTCACCTTCGGACCGTGCTCGCCCGCCGGCGGCGAGGAGAGCCGGGCCGCCCCCAAGACCGACGCCGACTACGAACCGCCGCTGTGTCAGATCTCCTCGATCAGCGACAAGGCCGGGGCCAAAGGCAAGCTGCTGTTCATCGAGTGGGGCGAGGAGTACGGCTTCCAGCAGCAGACCTTCCAGTCCAAGAACGACGTGAACAAGGACGGCAAGATCGACGACAACGACCAGCAGGTGATGATGACCTTCACCGACGCCGCGTCCGTCGCCGCCAAGAAGGACTGGAAACCGGGCGCCAAGGTCGGCAAGTTCGGCTCGGACAAGGTCGAACTCGGCGCGGGGATCAAGGTGACCAACGGTGACACCTGGGTCTTCGACAGCGAGGAGGACGCGGCCAAGTTCCGCGAGGACATCGAGGACCTGAAGACGTACGAGCTGGCCAACCGGCACGCCAACTCGCGTGGCGGCGGGCTCGGCAACTCCATCGCCTACCTCTTCAACAGCGGTCCGCTGTACGAGGAGGAGCAGCTCCGCAAGCGCATAGACGAGAAGCTGGGCGACCGGCACGTCAGCTACGGCAAGGTCGGTCTGGAGGCCAGCGCCGCCGGTGGTATGAAGCTCTCGGCGGGCGACGAGAAGAAGCTGAGCGCGACGCTCGGCGGCAGCTTCAAGTTCTCGCCCGAGGTGACGTGGACCGACAACAACTACCGCGACCTCAAGTCGTACACCTACAGCGCCGCCATCGAGTACACCGGCAAGGTCGGTTACGAGGCGGGGCCCGTCAGCGGCGAGTCGAGCGGGACCACGACCCAGACCGGCACCATCACGGTCAGCCACGACAAGACGACCGGTGAGCTGCTGCGTATCGACATGACACGCACGGTCGAGAAGGGCGCCACGAAGGACGGCGTCACGGTCGGCGGCGACAACGGGAAGAAGGACGGTGACAAGCGCGGCGGCAGCGGCAGCGCGAAGGGCACCGAGAACGAGACCGGTATCGAGGTCGTCACCAACTCCGTCGTACTCAAGCCGGGCGCCGAGGGTGCGAAGCAGCGCGCGATCGCCCAGAAGTGGCTGGACGGCAGCGGTGACAACGGAGCCCCGTTCGCCTACATGTTTGACGACCACGCGCCGACGAAGCGGCCCGGCGCGGACGACCCGTTCGGGCAGCTCCTCTTCGACGAGGGCCTGTCCAGCAAGAACACGTACACCGGCCAGACCGAGGCCGCCGAGTACGGGTTCGAGCTGAATCTGGGTCTGAGCTTCGGCTTCTCGGTCTCCACCGAGAAGAAGGAGGAGAACCTCAATGACGCGCAGTTCCTGGGTGCGCCACAGGGGAACAACCGCAGCTATGTCCCGTACAGCTACTGTGCGAACTGATCCCGGGGACAGGAGCACCCACGCCATGAGCGGCAACGACGGCAGGACGAGAGACAACACGGCAGGCCCGTCCGCACGGTCGGCCCGCACGACCGCGGCCACCGCGGCCACCGCGGCCACCGCGCTCACGACGCTGGCGGCGCTCCTGCTCGCGGCGGGATGCGGCACGCAGGCCGAGTCCGGCACGGTGCCGGAGGGCTGGGGCACGCTCAAGACCCCGGCGCTGACGGTGGCGCACCCGCCGGCGTTCGAGGCGCAGGGCGACGGCGAGCGCAGCAAGTACAACGCGGCGGCGGCGACGCTCTCGGACGACAGCGGGACCATCGGCATGATCACCGTGCAGCTCGACTTCACGGACGCCGACTCGGTGGAGGAGGCGGCGATCGGCGCCGAGGCGGGAATCGCGCTCGGCTCGACGCTCGGCAAGCAGGAGGAGATCACGGTCCCGGGCCCGGACGGCGACGAAGAGGCGCGGCGGGTCAACTTCGCATTCACCCAGAAGGATTCGGCGGCCGGCTCCGGGGCGGGGACCCCGGGCGGAGCCCTGGACCCGAAGGCCGGCACCCGGGTCGAGGGCGTGATCGTCGCGGGTCTGGACGCCGACGACAAGACGTACGCGGTGCGGATCGACGCGGTCGAGGGAAAGCTCGGCGACGGAGACCTGAAGAGAATCATCGACTCGATCACGGTCGAATAGGCGGTCCACGATGGATGTTCCGGGCGGCGATTACCTATTCCTCGGCGGGATGGTTCTGCTTTTCGGCTGGCTGGCAACGCACTACGCGCGTCGCCTTTCGGGCGTGAATCGGGCGCTGCGAAAGGGAATTCGGGCAGAAGGCACCTGCGTACGGATCGAGCAGGAGCCGTACAACCGCTCGGACGCACGACGTCATTTCTTTACTTTCCTTTTGCCGGACGGCCGCCTGATCGAGTTCGAGGATCTGGCGAACCGGTCGGTAGGGGTCGGCGACCCGGTCACGGTGGCGTACGACCCCGCCGCCCCGGAACGTACGGCGACGGTCGCGGGCCGCGGCCACTGGTCGCCGGTGCTCCAGTACGGGGTGCTGGTGGCGGGCTGCGCCCTGGCGGCGGCCGGCTTCGCGGCGGTTCTTATTCTCACGGCGGTCTGAGCGGGCGGGATTCAGGTTCCCGCCCCGGACCGACAGGCACGAGCGGTGACGGAGGCGGTTGACGATGACGAGGTACGGCTACCCGGGGGCGTCCGCCCCCCGGGACGAGGGACGCGGAGCGGCGGTGTTCGCGCTCGCACGCGCCTGGGCGGCCGGCATCGTCGTCCTGCTGCTGACCGAGTACCTCCAGACCACGCTGGTCAACGACCATCTGGCCACGACAGACAATCTGGAGACCTTCAACGGCAGGCTGATGCTGGTCCATCTGCCGAACGCGGTCTGTATAGCCCTGGCCACCTGGGCGGCGGGCAGATTCCACCGCGAACCGTTCCGCGACTCCGCTCCCCAGCACCTGCTGGCGGTCTTCACGGTCGGGGTGGCCGCGCAGGCGCTGAACATGGTGACGCAGTGGCAGGAGCTGGAGGCCGAGGGCATCTTCATGTCGAACGCGGTGCTGGTGGTGGGCGTGGTGTCGGGGTACGCGGGGGAACGGCTCCAGGACGACTGAGTCCGGTTCCGGGGGATCACAAACCGGGCCGGGGCTGTGCTCTTGGGAGAGGCACAGGCATGGCCGCCCCTGTGCGTGCCTTGGGGTGCAGCGCAGGGGCGGCCGGATGGGGTGTCAGCGCAGGGCTTGGGCGACGCGCTGCCGGAGGCCGGGACCGGAGCGACGGCGGCCGGCGCTGCGGGGCGGGTCAGCACGGCGTGTCCCCAGCCCTGAAGTGCGACCAGACGACCGGGCCGAACGGCAGGCGGTCCTCGACCCCCCATCCGTCGGAGAACTTCTCGACGATCAGCAGGCCCCTGCCCGACGGGTCGGTGCCGGAGGGATGCCGGACTGCGGGGCGCCGGCTGCGGCTGTCGTGTAGTTCCAGGCGTACGAAGCCGTCGTCGGCTTCGAGCCTGACCAGGAAGCCGTGACCGGGAGCGGATCCGTGGACGACGGCGTTGGAGGCCAGCTCCGAGACGCAGAGGCGGATGTCCTCGGCGCGGGCGGACAGCCCCCAGGAGTTCAGGGTGGTCAGGGCGAAGTCGCGGGCCTGGCCCACTGATTCGGGCTTCGCGGGGAAGTACTGGTGTGTGGGGTCGGGCATGGCGAGCCTCATGTCTCGGCGTCCAGGGCTGGGGCGTGTCCTGAGATCCGGCGACGGGCGGGGCCGCCGGGAGGGACGGAGTGGCCGTGGCCGGCGGGGCGGGACCGGCGGGTGTCGCGGACCAGCAGCAGGCGGGCCCCGGCCGTCTCGATCCGCCTCTTACGCTCGGCCGCTATTGCCTTGGGGCCCAGGTGGGAGGCGGCGGGCAGGACGACACCGTAGGTGTCGGGCAGCGTGAGCACGTCCAACAGGCCGGTGAACGCCGCCGAGACGGGCCTGGCCGTGGCCGTGCGGTCGGTGAACACCCCGGACAGCGTCAGCTCGTGCTGCCGGCAGTACTCGGCGAGCGATGCGGTCAGGGCGATCTCCCGGGTGCCGGAGACGTTCACCAGCCGCAGGAAGCCATAGACGACCGGGCCGCTGACACGGCGATGCTCCGTGAGGGGTTCCATGCTTCCAACCGTCCAAAGGGAAATAGGCAGAGAGCGGACGGGGCCGTGGCCTGCGGCTTCGGCCCCTCCCACTGAGCGTGGCGGCAATCCAACGGACCTGAAATGACCGGGTGTTGTACTTGCGTTGCACTTGCGTCCCCCGCCATGCGTGCTCCGTGCTTCGATGACTTCTCGGAAAGGAGCAACCGCGTGGCGACCGTGCACCACTGGAGCGGCCTGGAGGCCCATGCTCTGCGGCTGGCGCTGCGAATGAGCGTTCGTGCGTTCGCCGAACACCTCGGTGTCGCCGTCCGCACGGTCTCCAAGTGGGACAAGCTCGCCGCCGCCACCGAACCGCGCCCGGACACCCAGGCCATCCTCGACACCGCGCTCGCCCGCGCGGACGCCGCCGCCCACCTGCGGTTCGAGACCCTGCTGTCCGAGAGGGGCAGGGCCACCGCCACAGGTATCGGACGGCGGGTCGCCACCAGCGGGCCCCGGATGTGGGACTACGAGTCATGGACCGACGACCTGGACCGGACAGTGGTCGCGCTCTCCCGCCAGAACTTCACCTTCGCCTCCAGCCTGCTGGCCCGGTGGATCAGCCGTTGGAGACCACCGGAGCTGGACGACAAGGGCCTGTATCTGTTCGCCCGCTCGACCGCCCTGCTCGGAGACCTTCAGCGCGACCAGGGTGCCGTGCTCGGGCCGCTGTCGGCCCAGCACTCCTATGCCGGGGCCCGCTCGGTCTTCTCCCAGCTCGACATCCCCCGCCGCGTCGCCCAGCTCGACCTGTCGCTGGCGGTGGTCGCGGAGATGTCCGGGAAGCTGGAGATCGCCGCCCGCCACTACGAGACCCTGGCCGTCGACGACCGGCTCTCGCGCCGTGACCGGGCCCGTGCCCGGCTGTGGGTGGGGACCGCGCTGAGCAAGGACGGCAACCACGACTATGCGGCCCGCGTCATGCGGGCGGCGACCCGCGAGTTCGAGGATCTGGCCGAGCCCGACGACTGGTCGGTGGCCCACCAGAAGCTCGCTCTCGCCCACCGCGGCGCCGGCGATCTCGCCGGCGCCCTGCACTTCATCGACATCGCCCGCAGCAGTCAGGCGACGGACTCACCGATGCAACATGTGCGACTGGATACCGCCCACGGTCACATCCTGCTTTCCGACCGGGACACCCGCGATGATGGACTTCTCGTCCTCGGCCAGGCCGCCAAGGTGGCCGCGCGGTACGGACTTGTGCACCAACTGCGCAGTATCGAGGGCATCAAGGCCATGAGCGAGGGGCCGACCGGACCCCGGCAACGGTGACCAGGGAGAGACACGCGTGAGTGACAATCAGCAGGCCCTGACCGAGGACCAGTGGCAGCAGGCCAAGTTGATCTGGGACTACCACCAGATGCACCACGCGGTGCGGCCCGTGGATGTGGCGATCGGCCTGGGCAGCCACGACCTCGCAGTGGCCGCGTTCTCCGCCGAGTTGTATCGCGCCGGGCTCTTCCCGTACCTGGTCTTCACCGGCGGCAACAGCCCCACCACCGCCAAGGTGTTCCCGCGCGGCGAAGCCGTGCACTTCAGCGAGCACGCCATCGGCCTCGGCGTCCCCGCCTCATCGATCCTGCTGGAACCGAACGCCGGGAACACCGGGCAGAACATCACCCTCTCCCGCGAGGTGCTGGCCGCCGCCGGGATCACACCGAAGACCGTGTTGCTGGTCTCCAAGCCCTATATGGAGCGGCGATCCTTCGCCACCGCCCGCAAGTTGTGGCCCGAGATCGAGATCATCTGTGCCTCGGAGCCACTGGAGTTCGACGACTATCTCAAGAGCATCGGCGACGAGAAACTCGTCCTGGACATGCTCGTCGGCGACCTCCAGCGGGTGATCGAGTATCCGAAGCTCGGTTTCGCCATCGAGCAGTACGTCCCGGAGGACGTGCATGCCGCATACGAATCTCTGCGCGCCGGCGGCTTCGACAGCCGTCTCCTCACGACGTGAGCTGCCGCCGCCGGGCGGCCTGTGCGCGATCCACCAGCCCAATCTCTTCCCCCGGCTGACCACCCTCGCCAAGCTGTTCGCGGCGGACTACTGGATCGTCCTGGACGACGTTCAGTTCACCCGCCGCGACTACCAGCACCGGGCCCGCCTGGCAGCCCTCGGCGACCCACTCCAACAGCAGTGGCTTCCATCCCCACCCGCCTTCCCGGTGGCCGACAGACGGCCATCAGGAACGCTCTGATCGTCGACCCGATACGGTCCCGTCGACGGACCACGCAGATGCTCTGGCAGTACTTCGGGTCCAGCCCGCACTGGCCCACCCTCGACCAGGCATTGGTCCCGGTGCTCGACCTGTTCACCACCACCGACAAGACCGCCGATGTCACGGAGGCGTCCACGCACATCCTGCTGGACCTGCTCGGCTGGAAGGGCCAGGTCCTCCGTAGCAGTCGGCTGGCGGCCCGGCCGGGGCGCTCACGGCGGCTCGCTGATCTGGCCGCGGCCACCGGGGCGAGGTCATATCTGTGCGGGACCGGCGGCATGAAATACCTGGAGACCGACCTCTTCACCTCCCGCAGTATCAGCGTCACGCCGTTCCGCACGCCGACGGCAGGCGGGTGGGACTCCGGCCGTGCGATCAGCGCACTCCGGGCTCTGATGCTCCTCGGACCGTCGGCCCTGGCTGACGCACTGCGGGCAGTCGCCGCCGACCAGGACGAGTCCCGGTCTGGCCTGCTGGGCTTCGTCCGTACGCATGACGCGAACTCCGGCGTGATCCAGGGCGCGCTGTTTGACCCGGGCCCGAAGTGGCCGCGCAGGCGCTGAACATGGTGACGCAGTGGCAGGAGCTGGAGGCCGAGGGCATCTTCATGTCGAACGCGGTGCTGGTGGTGGGCGTGGTGTCGGGGTACGCGGGGGAACGGCTTCAGGACGACTAGGCCCTGTCCGGAAGTGTTTTCGATGTCCCGCCTGCCCAACTTCGGCCATATGTGCGGGACACGCGGGAAGGCGGGCACCGTATCCGGCCATCGACGGCCGAACGGCTTGCCCGCCTTGTGCCCTCGTGTGAGGTTTCCGTCTGGTAGGAGACCGGACCAAAAGGGGAGAATCGTATGCGTACCAGAATCTGGGCCTCAGGCGTGGCGCTGGGGGCCGTCGTGCTCGCCGGCGGCGCCGTCGCCGTACCCGCGTCGGCCGTCGCGCCGGCCGTCGCGTCAGCACCTGTCCTCGTGGGTTACTACGACACCATCGAGGAGTGCTTCGAGGTCGGCCAGACACAGGTCGGCGAGCACGCGTGCGTCCGCAGCGGCGCCAGGTGGGCGCTGTACGTCTACCCGTAACCGACAGGAGCCCGCCGGTCGCCCGCGCCCGTACATGAGGCGCGGGCGACCGTGTTGTCACCGCCCCCAGTGGTGCCGCGTTGGTGGCATGTCGTGTCAGAGGTATTGACAACTTGAATGGTCTGGACCATTTTTACCGCCAAGCGGTGGCCACCGTTCCTGACCCGTACCTCCAACCCGACCCCCCCAGCGGAGGCATCAAGTGGAACGCGTAACCGACGGCGGACGCAGACGCAGACATCCCCTCGGGGGACGAGTACGGAGCTGGCTGGGCGGGACGGTGGCCGTCCTGGCCGCCGGGGCCCTGAGTCTGGGCGGGCTCAGTGGTGTGGCGCAGGCCGCCGACATCAATGTCGCCAAGAACGCGGGCTTCGAGTCGGGGCTCACCAACTGGTCCTGTTCCGGCGGGAGCGGGGCCGTCGTGGGGTCTCCCGTACGCAGCGGGGCCGGCGCGCTGAAGGGGACACCCGCCGGGCAGGACAACGCCCGGTGCTCGCAGTCCGTGGCCGTGCAGCCCAACTCGACCTACACGCTGAGCGCTTGGGTGCAGGGCGGTTACGCGTACCTCGGGGCCAGCGGCACCGGGACCACCGACGTGTCGACCTGGACGCCCGGCGAGAGCAGCTTCAAGCAGCTCACCACGACCTTCAGAACCGGCGCCTCGACGCGCGCGGTGACCGTCTACACCCACGGCTGGTACGGGCAGAGCGCGTACGTCGTGGACGACGTGTCCGTCTTCGGACCGGACGGCGGCGGGGGCGGCGACCCCGACCCGCAGGCTCCCGGCACTCCCACCGGGCTCGCGACCGGCGCCGTGACCGCCTCGTCGGTGGCGCTGAGCTGGAGCGCGGTGAGCGGCGCGACGGGGTACAAGATCTACCGGGACGGTACGCAGGTCCAGACGGCGACCGGGACTTCGGCGACCGTGACCGGGCTGGCGGCCGACACCGCGTACCAGTTCCAGGTCTCGGCGACCAACGCGGTCGGCGAGTCCGCGAAGTCGGCGGCCGTCAGCGGCCGGACCGCACCGGGCGGCGGCGATCCGGGCGGGCCCGGCGTACCGAAGCACGCGCTGACCGGGTACTGGCAGAACTTCAACAACGGTGCCACCGTCCAGAAACTCCGCGACGTACAGGCGCAGTTCGACATCATCGCCGTGGCGTTCGCCGACTCGACGACCACGCCCGGCCAGATCGTCTTCAACCTCAGCTCGGCACTCGGCTACTCCGGGGTCGCCGAGTTCAAGTCCGACATCGCCGCGAAGAAGGCCGCCGGCAAGTCCGTGATCATCTCGGTGGGCGGCGAGCTGGGCAACGTCACGATCAACAGTGACGCCTCGGCGACGGCGTTCGCCGACAGCACCTACGCCCTGATGCAGGAGTACGGCTTCAACGGCGTCGACATCGACCTCGAGCACGGCATCAACTCCACCTACATGATCAAGGCGTTGCGGCAGCTCTCGGCGAAGGCCGGGTCCGGGCTCGTCCTGACCATGGCGCCGCAGACCATCGACATGCAGAACACCGGCAGTGAGTACTTCAAGACGGCGCTGGCCGTGAAGGACATCCTGACCGTCGTCAACACGCAGTACTACAACAGCGGCACGATGCTCGGCTGCGACGGACAGGTCTACGCACAGGGCACCGTCGACTTCCTCACCGCCCTCGCCTGCATCCAGCTCGAAGGCGGCCTCGACCCGTCCCAGGTCGGCCTCGGCGTCCCCGCGTCCACGCGGGCGGCGGGTGGCGGCTACACCGCCCCGACCGTCGTCAACAACGCCCTCAACTGCCTTACGCGCGGCACCAATTGCGGCAACTTCAAACCGACGAAGACCTATCCCGGGCTGCGCGGTGCGATGACCTGGTCCACCAACTGGGACGCGACGGCCGGCAACGCCTGGTCGGGCGTGGTCGGACCGCACGTGCACGCCCTGCCGTAATCACACCCCCCACACACACAGACCAGCAGCGCCGCCGCTCCCCCGGCGGCGCTGCTGCGGGGCCATCGCGTCCAGGCCCTTGACAAGACCAATGGTCTGGACCAGTTTGTACGTCCAAACGGTGGCCACCGTTCCGTACCGCACCCCCCACATCTCCCCCCACGGAGGCCATGCAGTGCACACGCTCAAAGTCCTTGCCGTAGCAGGCGTTCTCGCCGTCGCCGGACTGGCCGTACCCGCGGCCAACGCCGCCCCCACCCCCGCCCCCGCCGCCGTACCGGCCCACGCCGTGACCGGGTACTGGCAGAACTTCAACAACGGCGCCACCGTCCAGACGCTGGCCCAGGTCCAGGACGACTACGACATCATCGCCGTCGCGTTCGCGGACGCGACCGGCACGCCCGGACAGGTCGACTTCACGCTCGACTCGGCCGGTCTCGGCGGCTACACCGACGCGCGGTTCAAGGCCGACGTGGCCGCCAAGCAGGCCGCGGGCAAGTCGGTCGTCATCTCCATCGGCGGCGAGAAGGGCACCGTCGCGGTCAACAGCGAGGCGTCGGCGAACGCCTTCGCCGCCTCCGTGTCCGCGCTGATGAACGAGTACGGCTTCGACGGCGTCGACATCGACCTCGAGAACGGCATCAACTCCACCTACATGACACAGGCGTTGAGGTCGATCGCCGGTCAGGCGGGCCCCGGCTTCGTCCTGACGATGGCGCCGCAGACCATCGACATGCAGAACACCGGCACCGAGTACTTCAAGACGGCACTCGCGGTGAAGGACATCCTCACCGTCGTCAACACGCAGTACTACAACAGCGGCACCATGCTCGGCTGCGACGGCAAGGTCTACGCACAGGGCACCGTCGACTTCCTCACCGCCCTCGCCTGCATCCAGCTCGAGAGCGGCCTCGACCCCTCGCAGGTCGGTCTCGGTCTGCCGTCCTCGCCGAGCGCGGCGGGCGGCGGCTACACCGCCCCGACCGTCGTCAACAACGCGCTGGACTGTCTGACGCGCGGCACCAACTGCGGCAGCTTCACACCGTCCAAGACCTACCCGGGCCTGCGCGGCACGATGGCCTGGTCCACCAACTGGGACGCGTCCAACGGCAACGCCTGGTCCAGGACGGTCGGCCCGCACGTGCACGCCCTGCCGTAGAACCGCCGTAGAACCGCCGTAGAACCGCCGTAGAACCGCCGTAGCGGCAACCCCGTAAGTCCACCCCCCGCAGACCGGTGGCGCCGTCGGACCCCGACGGCGCCACCGTGTGCTGTCACCCGGCTCTCACCAGGGCAGATCCCGCACCTGCTGCACACACAGCACGACGAACAGCAGCCCGCCCGCCGCGAGCATCCCGTTGCTCAGCTTGCCGTTGCGCCATTCCCTCGGCGTACGCGAGGAGTTGAGCAGCACGAGCAGTGTCAGTGCCAGGAACGGCATGAAGAAGGCGCCGAGCACGCCGTAGACAACGACCAGGCCGAACGGCTCGTCCAGGAAGAGCAGGGTGATCGGCGGGAAGGTCAGCCAGAGCAGATACACCCGGAACGGCACCGACCGCTCCCGCCTGCCCGCCGCGACCTCCGCCGCCGTCCCCCGCTCGACCGGGACGCCCTTGCGGTCGAGTTGCCAGCGCTCGACGAAGTCCGCGAACATCAGGCTCACGCCGTGCCACACGCCGATGAGCGACGAGAAGGACGTGGCGAAGAAGCCGACCAGGAACAGCTTCGCCGTCGTGCCGCCGAAGCGCTCCTCAAGGATGCCGCCGAGTTCGACCAGGCCCTTGTCGCCCGAGGTGAGGGCGATCTGTGAGGAGTGCAGCAGCTCGGCGCCGACGATCAGCATCGCGACGACGAAGATGCCGGTGGTGATGTAGGCGACGCGGTTGTCCAGGCGCATCACCTTCATCCAGCCGGTGTTGGTCCAGCCCTTGGCGTTCACCCAGTACCCGTAGGCGGCCATGGTGATCGTGCCGCCGACCCCGCCGATCAGACCGAGGGTGTACAGCAGCGAGCCGTCCGGCAGTACGGGGGCGAGCCCCGCGAAGGCCGCGCCGAGATCGGGCGCGACGCGTATCGCGACGTACACGACCACGACGAACATGGTGCCGATCAGCACCGTCATGACCTTCTCGAACACGGCGTACCGGTTGAACCAGACGAAGACCAGGCCGATCAGTCCCGTGATCACGGCCCAGGTCTTCAGCCCGGGACCGTCCGGAAAGAGCGCGACGATCGGCAGGGCGCTGGAGGACATGGCGGTCGCGCCGTAGACGAAGCCCCAGACCACGACGTAGACCGCGAAGTAGACGGTGGTCCACCGGCCGAGGCTGCGCCAGCCCTCGAAGAGGGTACGGCCGGTGGCCAGATGCCAGCGGCCGGCCGCCTCGGCGAGGGAGATCTTGACGACGCAGCCGATGACGGCGGCCCAGAGCAGCGTGTAGCCGAACTTGCTGCCCGCGATGAGGGTGGCGACCAGGTCACCGGCGCCGACACCGGTCGCGGCCACGACGATGCCGGGGCCGATGTATCTCCAACTCGACTTGCGTGGCTGTGATTTGGTGGTGTCCGTACCGCTGTCGGTGATATCTGCCATGCGTCGACCTCCACACTCGTCCCCGTCAGTGACTCGGGTCACCAAAGCGGGACGGCGAAGATCGCGCAAGAGGGCCGACGGTCCGGGTTCAGGGGGCCGGCCGGTCCCGGCGGCTGAGATAGACATGGAGTACGTATCCGAGGTCGCGGAACCAGTGCTCCAGCGTCACGCGGTTACGGGCCTTCACCCCGCACTCGTAGAACTTCCCGCCGGGCAGGACGACGGCCACCATGAGCCGGTGGCCGCCGACGCCCGGTTTGGAGTGGACGCTCTGGATCTCCGCCCACGGGAACTCGGCGCTCTGCCCCTCGAAGTCGAACGTCACGCCGGTCTCGTCCACGACGATGCCGCTGCGGCTGTCGGCGGCGAGGAATTCCGGATTGGCGTGCGGGTTCGCGGGCGGGCTCGCCTGCGGCTGGGGTGGTGGGGACAGGTAGGGGTTCGGCTGCGGCGGTGGCTGCCCGTACGGCTGTGGCGGCAGGGGTGGCTGCGGTGGCTGCGGTGGCGGATTCAAATACGGGTTCGGTTCCGGGTACATGGAGCCGTACCGTACCTAAATCACCAGACTGAGCAGCGCGGCGACCACGAATCCGGCCACCGACAGGACCGTCTCCAGCACCGTCCACGACTTGAGGGTGTCGCGCTCGGAGATGCCGAAGTACTTGGCCACCATCCAGAATCCGCCGTCGTTGACGTGCGAGGCGAAGATCGAGCCCGCCGAGATCGCCATGATGATCAGCGCGAGATGCGCCTGCGACATGGACTGGCCCTCGACCAGCGGTACGACGATGCCCGCCGTGGTGACGATCGCGACCGTCGCCGAGCCCTGGGCGACGCGCAGCACGACCGAGATCAGCCACGCCAGCACGATGACCGGCAGACCGACGTCGTTGAAGGTGTCGGCGAGCGCGTCGGCGATGCCGCTGCCCTTGAGTACGGCTCCGAACACCCCGCCCGCGCCCACGACCAGCAGGATGTTGCCGACCGGCTTGAGAGACGCGGTGGAGACGGTCTCCAGGGACTTGCGGGACCAGCCGCGCCGGATGCCGAGCAGGTAGTACGCGAGCAGCAGCGCGATCGTCAGCGCCACGAACGGGTGGCCGAAGAACTCGACCACCGACCGCAACGTGCTCGGGTCCAGGGCGATGGAGGAGAACGTCGCGAGCAGGATGAGGATGAGCGGGGTGCCGATGATCGCGAGCACCGTGCCGAGCGCGACCGGCCGCTCGGGCGGGGTGACGCCCGACGCCTCCTGCTCGGCGGCGACGGCGCTCTTGGCCTCGGCCGCCGCCTCGACCATGTCCTGCGGTACGTCGACGAAGAGGCGCTTTCCGATCCACGCGGCGTAGACCCAGGCGGCGAGCACGGCCGGGACGCCGACGACGACACCCATCAGGATGACCCAGCCGAGGTCGACATTGAACAGACCGGCGGCGGCGACGGGGCCGGGGTGCGGGGGCAGGAACGCGTGGGTCATCGACAGTCCGGCGAGCAGCGGCATCGCGTACAGCAGGATCGACTTGCCGGAGCGCTTGGCCGCCGCGTACACGATCGGCGCGAGGACGAAGATGCCGACGTCGAAGAAGACCGGGATACCGAAGACGACACCGGTGACGCCCATCGCGAGCGGGGCGCGCTTCTCGCCGAAGAGGTTGAGCAGCCGGGTGCTCAACACCTCGGCGCCGCCCGACACTTCGAGGATCGCGCCGAGCATCGTGCCGAGTCCGATGATGATCGCGACATGGCCGAGGATGCCGCCCATGCCGGACTCGATCATCGAGACGGCGGCCGACTTCTGGACGGTGCCGAAGAGTTCGGTCACCGACAGTCCGGCGGCGAGGCCGACGGCTATGGAGACACCGAGCAGGGCGACGAACGGCTGGAGCCTGACCTTGATGATCAGGACGAGCAGGAGAACGATTCCGAGGACGGCGACGGTCAGCAGACCGGCCGTCCCGTCTATGAGCAGAAGCAGTCCGCCGGTGTGGGGCGGGGCCTCGGGCGCGGGGGGTGCGGGGGCGGCGAGCAGCATGGGGGGCCTCGTGCTTTCGAGCGTCAGAGCGGTACGAGCGTTGGAGCAGCCGGTCACCGCGGTGCGTCGGCGCGGTCCGTGCGGTTCACGCGTCGGCGCGGTTCGTGCGTCCGGGCAGGGGGGATCGCGGCGCGGCGCCCGTGCGGTGCCGGGGAACGGGCGCCGCGCCGTGGGACCGGGAAGTCGGGCCGGATCAGCCCAGGACGGCCAGCGCGTCGATCTCGATGAGCAGTCCGGCGGGCAGCCCGACGTACACCGTCGTACGGGCGGCCGGCGCGTCCTTGAGGTTCTGCTCCTCGAAGTAGGTGTTGTAGATCTCGTTCATCTCGGCGAAGTGCGCCACGTCCGTGAGATAGACGCGCAGCATCATCACGTCGTCCCAGCCCGAACCGCCCGCCTCCAGAACCGACTTGACGTTCGCCAGGGTCTGGAGCGTCTGCTCGCGCAGCGTCGGTCCGGCCACGGTCGGGGCCTCGCCAGGGACGGCCGGGAGGAAGCCGACCTGGCCGGCCACCTGGAGGATGTTGCCCTTGCGGACACCGTGGGAGAACTTGGCCGGCGGCGCGGCGTGCGTGGCGGGGACGACTGCGGTCTTCGCGGTCTGGTCGCTCATGAGATCTCTTTCCGTGGAGCAGGGGGTACGGGTACGGGTACGGGTTCCGGATGGTGCGGGTGCCCCGAGTACTCACGGCTGATCGCGTCGGCGGTGCGGCGCAACAGCGGGAGCAGGGCGAGGAGTTCGTCGGCGGTGACGACGACGTTCGGCGCGGACACCGACATGGCGGCGACGACCCGGCCGTCCGCGCCGCGGATCGGCGCCCCGACGCAGTTGATGGACTCCTCGTGGCCACCGAGGTCGGTGGCCCACCCCTGTTCGCGTACGGTCGCCAACTCCCTCAGGAAGGCGGCGGCGTTCGGGATCGAACGGGGGGTGTACATGGGGAAGTCGAGCCGCTCGGCGAGTGCGCGGCGCTCGGCTTCGGGCAGGTCGGCGATGAGCAGCTTGGCGACGGCGGCGACGGTGACGGCGACCGGCTTGCCGATCCGGGAGTACATCCTGACCGGGTAGCGGCTCTCGACCTTGTCGATGTAGAGGACGTCGCTGTCCTCTATGACGGCGAGATGGACGGTGTGCCCGCACTGCTCGCCCAGCGCGATGAGGTGCGGGTGGGCGATCTCACGTACGTCCAGGCTCTCCACGGCCTCCTGCGCGAGCGCGAAGAGGCGGGCGCCGAGGCGGTAGCGCTGGTCCTGCTGGCGGTAGACGAGCCCGTGCTCGTGGAGGGTGCGCAGCAGCCGCAGGGCCGTGGACTTGTGTACGCCGAGACGCGCGGCGACCTGGCCGAGGTCGGCGGGGCCCTGGGCGAGGAGCGGCAGGATGCTCAGCGCGCGGTCGACGGTCTGGCTCATGAGGCGGGGACCGCGCCCTGCGGCGTCGCGCTGTCCGGCGTCGCGCTGTCCGGCGTCGCGCTGTCCGCCGCTTCGGAGGTCCAGCCGGGGCCGAGCCGCAGCGCGCCCCACGCCGCGTCGTCCAGTGCGGCGAGGCGGTCGGCGTGCGCGCGGGCGGGCGGGACGCAGACGTCGCCCGCGTCGGTGAGTACGGCGGCGGCCATCAGATGGCCGTGGCGCAGTCGGGCGGCGGCCGGCAGGTCCCGGAGGGTCGCGGACAGGAAGCCGGCGGCGAAAGCGTCGCCCGCGCCGACGGCCGCGACGACGTCGACGCCGAGGGCGGGCACGGAGGTGACGGTGTCCACGCCGCTGTCGGGGTCCCGTACGAACGCGGTGGCGCCGTCCGCCCCCGCCTTCACCACCAGCACCGCCGGCTCGGGCAGCGCCTCGCGGATCGCCTGAGGGCTGTGCAGGTCCCAGACCTGCGCGGCCTCGTCGTCGCCGACGAAGACCAGGTCCGCGCCGCGCGCGATCTCCAGCAGCACGTCCGGACCGGAGTCGTCGCGCCAGAGCGCGGGACGGTGGTTGACGTCGAAGGACAGCAGCGGCCGGCCCGCCCGGCGCTCGGACAGCTCGCGCATCAGGGCCAGACAGTCGTCCGAGAGCGCGGCTGTGATGCCCGACAGATGCAGGACACGGCCGGACCACAGGTCGGCGCGGTCCATCGTCCGCGGGGACATCGCGGAGGCGGCCGATCCGGCGCGATAGTAGGCGACCTCGTGGGCGGTGGTGGAGCGGTCGGTGGCCGTACGGAAGTAGACACCGGTCGGGCGGCCGTCCGCGTCGCGGCGTACGGCCGAGGTGTCGACGCCGTACGCGCCGATGGCCTCCACGAGATGGTCGCCGAAGCCGTCCGAGCCGACGCGGCTGATCCACTTCACCGGGTGTCCGGCGGCGGCGAGCGCGCAGGCGACGTTGGACTCGGCGCCGCCGATGGTGCGCGCGAAGGAGGGGACGTCGGCGAGGCGGCCGGGGCGCGAGGGGAGGAAGGTCACCATGGACTCGCCGAGGCAGACGACCTCGGTGGCCTCGGTGGCCTCGGGCCCGCCGGGCCTGGTCGGGTCCGCTTCTACCGTTGCGGGCACTCGGGGCTCCTCGCTCATCTGTCGGCCGGGGTTGTCGGCCGGGGCGCCGGGCCCGTCATTGACCCGGCAACGGCTCGGATGTTAGACAGCGTCAAGCGTTATACGCAATGGGCGTTGCACATGTTGCAACGAGACAGATGGAGGAGGCCCTATGGCGGTCGGCGGACGACTCAGCGAAGAGCACCTGAGGAACGAGCGTCTCGACCACCGTTTCAAAGGGCTGCCGCCGGACGCCGACGGTCTCACGGTCGCCGAGCTGGCCGCCGAGCACCGCAACCTCTTCACGGGCGGTTTCACCACCCCGGTGCTCGCCCTGTCGGCCGAGTCCCTGACCCAAAACCTCGCGCTTCTTCAGACGTACTCCGAGCGGCACGGCCTCGCGTTCGCCCCGCACGGCAAGACGTCCATGTCCCCGCAGCTTTTCGCGCGCCAACTGGAGTACGGCGCCTGGGGGATCACCGCCGCGCTCCCCCACCAGGTGCGTGTCTACCGGGCGTTCGGCATCCAGCGGATCTTCCTCGCCAACGAGGTCGTGGACGCGGTCGCGCTGCGCTGGCTCTCCGCCGAGCTGGACGGCGATCCGGGCTTCCGCTTCATCTGTTACGTCGACTCCGTGCGCGGCGTCGAGCTGATGGACGAGGCGCTGCGGGCGGCGGGCGGTTCGCGTCCCGTGGACGTCGTCGTGGAGCTGGGCGCGGGGGACGGCGCGCGCACCGGTGTCCGCAAGGAGGCGGAGTGCGCGCGGGTCGCGGACGCCGTGGCCGCCACCGGGACGCTGCGGCTGGTCGGTGTCGCCGGTTACGAGGGCGAGGTGCCGCACGCCGACAACGACAACGTACGCGCCTGGCTGCGCCGGCTGACCGCGCTGGCCGCCGAGTTCGACGCGGCGGGCCGGTTCTCCGGGACCGTGGACGAGATCGTGATCAGCGCGGGCGGCAGCGCGTGGTTCGACGCGGTCGCGGACGTCTTCGCCGACATCCCGGTCCTGTCGCGCCCCGTGCTGAAGCTGCTGCGCTCCGGCGCGTACGTCTCCCACGACGACGGCCACTACAAGCGGCTGACCCCCTTCAACCGGGTCCCGGCCGAGGGCGCGCTCCAGCCGGCCTTCCGGCTCTGGGCGCAGGTGATCTCGCGCCCGTCGCCGGAGCAGGCGTTCGTCAACGCGGGCAAGCGGGACGCGGCGTACGACCTCGACCTGCCCGAGGCGCAGGTCGTACGCGACGCGCGCACCGGCGAGATCCGCCCGGCGCGCGGCATCACGGTCACGGGCCTGTCGGACCAGCACGGCAAGCTGCACACCTCGCCGGACGCGGTGATCGAGGTGGGCGACTGGGTGGGCTTCGGCCTCTCGCACCCGTGCACGGCGTTCGACAAGTGGCAGTTGATCCCCCTGACCGAGGCGGACGGCACGGTCACGGATCTGATCCGTACGTTCTTCTGACGCTCGGCGGCCCGTCCGGCGATCGAGGACGGACCGCCCACGAACCGCCCACGAACCGCCGACCGGGCGGACCCGGCAATGCTCCCCTGTCACCTTGAGGAAAGCGCGGTTGCGTCATGGATCTCGTCATACGGGACGTGCGTGTCGTCGACGGCACGGGTCAGGACTCCTACCGCGCGGACGTCGGCGTCACCGACGGCCGTATCGCGGAGATACGGCGGCCCTCGCCCGGCGCGGGCGGTCCCCGGCTCTCCGGCGCGCGCGTCATCGACGCCGCGGGGCTCGCCCTCGCGCCCGGCTTCATCGACATGCACGCGCACAGCGACCTCGCGCTGCTGCGCGACCCCGACCACTCGGCGAAGGCCGCGCAGGGCGTGACCCTCGAGGTGATCGGTCAGGACGGGCTGTCGTACGCCCCTGTGGACGACACCACGCTCGCCGAGGTCCGCCGGGCCATCACCGGCTGGAACGGCGGCGGGCCCGGCGACACGTCGGTCGACTTCGACTGGCGGACGGTGGGTGAGTACCTGGACCGCCTCGACCACGGCTTCGACGGCCGGGGCATCGCCGTCAACGCGGCGTATCTCGTGCCGCAGGGCACGCTCCGGATGTACGCGGTCGGCCAGGACGACCGCCCGGCGACCCCGGCCGAGCTGGACCGGATGCGCCGACTTCTCGCCGATTCCCTGGAGCAGGGCGCGGTCGGCATGTCCTCCGGGCTGACGTACACGCCGGGCATGTACGCGGACGACGCCGAACTCACCGAGCTGTGCCGGGTGGTGGCCCGCCACAACGGCTACTACTGCCCGCACCACCGCAGTTACGGCGCGGGCGCCCTGCGCGCGTACGAGGAGATGGTCGACCTCACGCGCAGCGCCCGCTGCGCGCTCCATCTCGCCCACGCCACCATGAACTTCGGCGTGAACAAGGGCAAGGCACCAGATCTGATCGCCCTGTTGGACCAGGCGCTGGACGACGGCTCCGACATCACCCTCGACACCTATCCGTACACCCCCGGCTGTACAACCCTCGTGGCGATGCTGCCCAGTTGGGCGAGCGCGGGCGGCCAGGACGCGATCCTGGAGCGGCTGCGCGACGCGGCGACGGCCGAGAAGATCCGCCACCACATGGAGGAGATCGGCGCGGACGGCTGCCACGGGGTGCCCATCGAATGGGACACCATCGAGATCTCCGGCGTGGCCGACCCGGCGCTCACGGCGCATGTCGGCCGCACGATCGCCGAGACGGCGAAGCTGCGCGGCGAGAGCGGCTGGCTGACCGCCCGCAAGCTGCTGATCGACGACCGGCTCGGCTCCACGATCCTCCAGCACGTCGGGCACGAGGAGAACGTGCGGGAGATCATGCGCCACCGTGTGCACACGGGCGGCAGCGACGGAATCCTCCAGGGCGCG
This sequence comes from Streptomyces sp. NBC_01506, assembly GCF_045040295.1. Lineage (NCBI taxonomy): Bacteria > Bacillati > Actinomycetota > Actinomycetes > Kitasatosporales > Streptomycetaceae > Streptomyces > Streptomyces sp. NBC_01506. The sequence continues at coordinate 3,179,406 of NZ_CP109422.1, forward strand.
AAGCCGCACCCGCGCGCGTACGGCACCTTCCCGCAGTATCTGGGCCGGTACGTAAGGGAGTTGGGCGTCCTGTCACTGGAGGAGTGCGTGGCCCATCTGACCTCGCGCCCCGCCGCCCGGCTGCGCCTGAAGGACCGGGGCCTGGTCCGTGAGGGCTACCGGGCGGATCTGGTGCTGTTCGATCCGGAGACGGTGGCGGCGGGCTCGACCTTCGCGGCGCCGCGCACCCTTCCGGTGGGGATCCCGCATGTGCTGATCGACGGCCGCTTCGTGATCGAGGACGGGCGGCGCACGGACGTCCTGGCGGGACGGTCGGTACGCCGTACGCCCACAGATGCCTAGGCGGTCGCGATCCGCAGGATCAGCGCGGCGACGGCCAGCACGACGAGGACCACCGGCGGCGCGATCGCGTAATCCTTCGCCCGTACGTGGAAGATCACCGCGCCGACGAAGTACAGGACGACGCCGACCGCCGCCGCCGCTCCGATGAACGGCACCCACAGACCGACGAGCAGCCCCAGCGCGCCCGCCGCCTTGAGGGAGGCGAGCCGCGGCGGCCAGGAGTCCGGCACGCTCAGCTTCGTCATCGAGGCGACGATCGCCTCTTGGCGGGTGGCCATGGCGAACGCCGAGGCGCCGAGCGCGGCGGCGAGCAGGATGCCGACGACGGCATAGGCGATGAACACGGGGACCTCTCGGAAGACGAACAGGGTGGGGGGTGGACCGGACGGTTCCGGCCGCCCTCACCCTGCCCGCGCCGACCGCCCGGAGGAAGGCCGGGCCCAGGCTGGTAGTGGGAGGGCTACGATCCGCTCAGCGCGTGGGCGTACATTCGGTCGGGTGAGTGACAGCGAGCTCGGCCGGTTCCTGCGGGCGCGACGCGAGAGCGTGAGCCCCGCCGACGTCGGGCTGACGGCCGGCAGCCGGCGCCGTACGCCCGGCCTGCGCCGGTCCGAGCTGGCCATGCTCGCCGGGATCAGCGTCGAGTATCTGGCCCGGCTTGAGCAGGGCCGGGACCGCCACCCCTCCCTGGAAATCCTCGCCGCGCTGGCCGACGCGCTGCGGCTGTCCACCGAGGCGCGCGACGAGCTGATGCACGTCGTGAAGATGACGATGGGCTCCAGCAAGCTCTGCCTCGGTACGGTCCGCCCGCCGGACCGGGAGGTGCGGCCCACGCTGCGCGCCCTGCTCGACCATCTGGAGCCCGCACCGGCGGTGCTGCTGAACCGGCTGGGCGAGGTGGTCGCCCGCACGACCGGTTACGAGCGGCTGTTCGGCCCGGTCGGTCTGCTGGACGCGCCCGTGCCCAGCCTGCCCCGGTTCCTGTTCACCGACCCCCGGGCCCGCGCCGCGTACCCGGGGTGGGAGTCCGTCGCGGACGATCAGATCGCCCGGCTCAGGATCGGCTCCCTGCCGGACGACCCGGACCTTGTCGCGCTCGTCGAGGAGCTGACCCTGCTGGCGGGCGCCGAGTTCACCGAACGGTGGAAGCAGCCCCTGCGCGCGCCCGGACGCGCCGGGGTGCGTCGGCTGACGCACCCCGGCGCGGGTGAGCTGCGGCTGGCGGAGGAGACCCTGGAGCTGCCCGAGGGGGCGGGGGCGCGCCTCGTCGTCCATCTGCCGGCCGACGAGGCGACGGCCACCGCGCTGGACGCGCTCGCGGGCCGTCGGCCGGGCGCGCTGCGCGCGGTCGCCGGCTGACCCCTCACGGGTCGCTGCCTACGGGTCGCTGCCTACGGGTTGCCGCCTACGCGTTGCCGACCCGGTAGATCGCCGTCGTCCCGCTCACCTCGTTGCCGACCACCAGCAGCGCGTCACCGGTCGGGCTGTCCTTCGCCGCGACGAACAGCACGCCCTCCGGGCCCAGGTCCCCCGCCGTACCGGCCTTCGGATCGCCCGCGAAATCACGGGAGTTGACATATCCGGCGGCCTTCGGGCGGTGCGGGTCGCTCAGGTCGTACGCCGCGATACCGCCGGGCCGCTCCAGACCGACGAAGGCGTACGTCGTACCGCGCACCGTTCCGGTGGTGATGCCCTCCGGCTCGGGTCCCTTGTTGTCGCTGCGGCTGTCGGGGGCGTTCACCGCGTGGTCGGTGTTGAAGTTCTCCGGGAACGCCTTGGCCGTCAACTGCTCCAGGTCGTCGCCGGAGTCCCAGACGAGGCGCCCGTTCTCGTCGCGTACGGAGATCGAGCGACCGCCCAGCGAGTTCAGCTCGGTGACCCGGCCCTGGCTGTCGACGGGTGAGGTGCTGGTGATGTTGAGGCGACCCAGCGCGCCGTCCTTCTGGAGCGCGGCGGCGTCCGGGAACGCCTGCGGGTTCAGCACGACGTCCTTGACCCGCACCTCCTCGGAGAAGCAGGCCCAGTCGCGGGCGTCACCCTCGTTGGCGCTGACGGTGTACTCACCGCCGCGTGCGGTGAAGGCGTGGATGGCGTCGGGCTTGTAGAGGCCCTTGACCGGCCACGTACGGATGTTGACGCCGCCGTCCTTGTCGGAGGCGTCCAGGCCGTTGCCGGGCTTGGAGTGGTCCTTCTCGCCGAGCGGGACGATCTTCTCGACCTCCGCGCGGCGCAGGTCGACGAGCGCGAGCGCGTTGTTCTCCTGGAGGGTGACCCAGGCGGTGCGGCCGTCCTCGGACACCGCCACGTACTCGGGCTCGATGTCCTGGCCGACGGAGGCGTCGGGACCGTAGATCAGTACGCCGTCCTTGGTCAGCTCCTCCTTCTTGCCGTCCCACTCCCCGAAGCCGGCGGTACGCGCGGTGGCGCGGCGCAGGTCGCCGCGTCCCCGGTCCAGGTCGATGACGCTGACGGAGCCGACGGGGTCCATGCCGGCGGGCTCGGCGCCGCCCGGCGGGCAGTACGAGTCGGGCTCGCCCTCGTTCGCGACGACGACGCGGTCACCCTCCGGGGTGAACGTCACCATGTCGGGCAGGGCCCCGACCCGTACCTCTTTCAGCTTGCGTCCGTCGGAGGCGCGGAAGAACGAGACCGTGCCCCGGTCGGTCTTGGCCGTGGCCTGCTGCGCGACGGCGACCAGACCGTCGTGGACGGCGACGCTGTTGGCGCCGGGGGTGGCGAGCTGCCCGGTCTTGCGGGGCTCGGCGGGGTTGCGGATGTCGAGGATGTCGACGGTGCCGGCCTGCGCGTTGATCGTGAAGACCCGGCGGGTCCTGGAGTCGTACGCGGTGATCTCCGCGCCGCCCTCGTCGTACTTGCCGCTCTCGTAGCGGCCGAGGAGGGTGAGGTCGAGCGTGCCGCCGCTGCCTGGTCTGCCGCCGTGGCCCGGCTTGGCGTGGGAGCCGGTGGCCTGTGCCGACGGCAGCAGTGCGGTGGTGGCGGCCATGACCGTGACGGTGGCCAGGGCGAGGAGTGTGCTGCGCTTCTTCATGAGGGCTCAGCGTTATGTGAACCCCCGCTCACTGGGTGAACCTCCCGGGGATATCCGGTGAAGACTGCCTCAACAAAACGCGGGCCCCGCCGGGCGTTCGCGCCCCGCCCCGTCTCACACTCCGGACCGACGTGGTCAAAAACACCAGGCGCCTCGCGAAACCCGGTCGTAAGCTCGCCGTCATGCAGCTCATCCAGTCGACCAAGCTCGCCAATGTCTGTTACGAGATCCGGGGCCCCGTCCTCGACGAGGCGATGCGGCTGGAAGCAGCGGGCCATCGCATCCTCAAACTCAACACCGGGAACCCGGCGGCCTTCGGTTTCGAGTGCCCGCCCGAGATCCTTGAGGACGTCCTGCGCAACCTCGGCGACGCGCACGGCTACGGCGACGCGAAGGGTCTGCTGTCCGCGCGGCGCGCGGTGATGCAGCACTACCAGACCAAGGGCATCGAGCTGGACGTCGAGGACATCTACCTCGGCAACGGCGTCTCCGAGCTGATCCAGATGTCGATGCAGGCGCTGCTGGACGACGGCGACGAGGTCCTCGTACCGGCGCCGGACTATCCGCTGTGGACCGCGTCGGTCTCCCTGGCCGGCGGCACGGCCGTGCACTACCGCTGTGACGAGCAGTCGGACTGGATGCCGGACCTCGCCGACGTCGAACGCAGGATCACCGACCGCACCAAGGCGATCGTGATCATCAACCCGAACAACCCGACCGGCGCCGTCTACAGCGACGAGATGCTGCTCGGGCTCACGGAGATCGCCCGCAGGCACGGACTGGTGGTCTGCTCGGACGAGATCTACGACCGGATCCTGTACGACGGCGCGACCCACACCCCGACCGCCGCCCTGGCGCCCGATCTGCTGACCCTGACCTTCAACGGGCTGTCGAAGAACTACCGCGTCGCCGGTTTCCGCTCCGGCTGGCTGGCGGTCTGCGGCCCGAAGAAGCACGCGACCTCGTACATCGAGGGTCTGACGATCCTGGCCAACATGCGGCTGTGCGCCAACATGCCCTCGCAGCACGCGGTGGCGACGGCGCTCGGCGGCCGGCAGTCGATCGACGACCTGGTCCTGCCGGGCGGGCGCATCCTGGAGCAGCGGAACACGGCGTACGAGCTGCTGACCCGGATCCCGGGTGTCACCTGCGTCAAGCCGAAGGGCGCGCTGTATCTCTTCCCCCGGCTCGATCCGAAGGTCTTCAAGATCAAGGACGACCGGCAGATGGTCCTCGATCTGCTCCAGCGCGAGAAGATCATGGTCGTGCACGGGACGGGGTTCAACTGGCCGGAGCCCGACCACTTCCGGATCGTGACGCTCCCGGCGGTGCAGGAGCTGGCGGACGCGGTGACGCGGATCGGGAACTTCCTGGACGGCTACTCGCAGCCGTAGAGCCAACATCTCGACTCAGCTCAACTTTAGACTGATTCCAATGTAGGATGGTCTCCTGACGACGCCAGGAGGCCATCCTCATGTACGAGCCGATCCGCACCAAGTCGGTCCACTCGATGGCCGACACCGACGCCGACGCCGACTTCCCGCACCGCAGCCGCGAGGAGGAGCTGGACATCCAGCTCGCCGGACATCTCGCGGCGCTGCTGACCGTCACCGACGACCTCGGGCTCGACCAGGCGGCGGAGCTGATCGCCCAGCAGGTGACGCGCCTGCGCGGCACCCCGCCGCCGCGCACACCCGCGTCTCCCGACTCCCCCACCGCGCTGCACCGCCGCGCGCTCGCCCTGGCGGGCCGCGCGCTGGTCGTGGCCGCCTCACGGGCGGACACGGCGGCGGCGATTCTCGCGGCGGAACGGATGGACGCCCACACGGCGGCGCTGCGCACCCCGGAGGACCGGCCGCTCGTGGCGACCGCCTGACACTCGCGTGCGTCAGACGGGCAGATCCCACCCGGGCCCGTCCTCGGCGCCGAGCCACACGCGTTGACCGGTGGCCGAGACCGTGATGCCGAATTGGTCCTGGTGGGGTTCGCCGGCGTCCTGCCACTGCTGGACCGCCCGTTCGACCCGGTCCCACAGGCGGACAGGCCCGCGCTGTACGACGGTCCACCCGCCGTGGGGATTCGGTGCCGTCCGGGCCTGCGAACCGGTGGACACGTCCCAGAGGATCTGTTCCGCTCCCGCCCCCAGGCGTTCGGCCGAGGGCGCCGCGAGCTGCGCGACCCAACCGCCGGTCCAGCTCTGGAGCTTCGCGGGGTCGATCCGGCTCGGGCGCTCCTCGCCGGGCAGCAGGGCCAGCGCCGGTCGGGGCGGCCGGTCGTGGGGCCGGGCGATCATGAAGCTGGTGCAGCCGGGCAGGAACCGCCCCGTGGCCTCTCCGGGCCCGGTCACCTCCAGCAGAGCGAGGGCGTTGGCGTAGCTCCACCCGGACAGCGTGACCAGGATCCTTCCGCCCGGCTTCACCTGGTGCAGCCACGGGAGCGGGATGTAGCGAACCGAGCAGGTGGCGATGAGCCGGTCGTACGGTCCTCCGTCCGGGTCACCCCGGAGCCCGTCACCGATGATCAGCCGGGGCGCGAACCCGGCCGCCTCCAGCGACGCGGCAGCAGCCCGGCCCACCACCGTGTCGTACTCGATGCTGGTGAGATCGGCGTCGCCGAGTCGGTGCGCGCCGAGGGCGGTCGAGTAGCCGGTTCCGGTGCCGATCTCCAGCACCCGGTGTCCGGCCTCGGCACCGAGCTGGTGCCACATGCGGAGCACCAGCGACGGCAGGGTGGACGACGACGAGGGGTTGCCGGGCACCGTCCCCTCGGTCACGTCGTCGGGCCTGGTGCGGCCGTCGAGTTGAGTGATCAGCGTCTCGTCGGAGTAGACCCCCTCCAGCCACCCGGGCTCGCCTTCTCGGACGGGGCGGTAGTGCGTCGGGACGCTGCCCGGCACCGGCAGGAAGTAGGACCCGGTGAACAGCTCGCGGGGCACCGCCCTGGCGGCGCTGCTCCACCTGGGATCCGCGAGGGTGCCGTCCTCGGTGAGTCTGTCCGCCAGGGTGGCGCGGAGCTTGGTCGCTGTGCTCACGTGTCGGGGCCTTTCTCCAGTTGGTCGGCGATGGCGCGGGCGATCGCTGCGATGGTCTGCGCCGGCTGCCACGCCCATTGGCGGTTCGGGTTGCACTCAAGGAAGTACCGGTCACCGGCGGTGGTGACGGCGAAGTCGAACGCGCCGTAGGTCAAACGAAGTCCGGCGAGGTAGTCCGTGACCGCACGCGCGACCGGCTCGGGTACGTCGACCGGTGTGCACGTCATCAAGTCCTGACGGCGGCGCCAGTCAAGATCGGGACTGTCGATCCGGACCCCGACCAGCCGGTCGCCCACGGCGGTCACCCGCACGTCGAACGCCTTGTCCACCTTGGCCTGGAACATGTGGGGGCACACGGACACGGCGTCGGTGATCTCGGACCCGTGCACCTCCCGGACCCACACGCTGTGGGGCTGGCCCTCCACGCGGTAGGGCGTGTTCCACAGCGGCTTGTAGACCACTCCACCGTGCCGGGACGCAACGAACTCCCGTGCTTCTTCAGGATCGTTGGTGATCACCGTGTTGGGCACCAGGAATCCGCAGAGCCGTGCGGTCGAGAGCTGCGACGGCTTGAACTCGGCGGCCCGGTTGTTCCACGGGTGATTTACGTAGTGCGCGTCCGGCAGGGAGGCGAGGATGCCCCCAGCGCCCCACAACGTTTGCTCTCCGGCGAACCGCCGGTCCTGGTCGCTCAACCTGGGCGGCCCCTCGTAGGGCGAGGGCCTGCGCACCCAGACGGACTGAATCCCGGTGGTGTCGAGTTCCCGGCTTGCCGTACGCAGGGTGCCCCGCTGCTCGCCCGTACGGTACGTGGCTGTCAGCGAGACACCCGCATACAGGTCGGCGCCGGGGTCGAGACGGACCACTGGTACGCGGCGGTCGGCGAGAATCCTCAGCACCATGTCCGCCGTCACGTCGTAGGGGTTGGTCAGCACCAGTACCGACCTGCGGTCGTCCATCAGCCGGAACTCCGGTCCTGGTCGTACGACTCGGTACTGTCCGCGTCGGTCGCACCGCCCGGACCGGACCCGTCACCGGGAGTGGTCGTGGTGGGCGTCAGGCCGCTGGTGCTGGTGCCGTGGTTGCCCAGTTCGACCGTCCGGCCGTACTCGTCCACGATCACGGCGATCTGCGTTTCGGGGTCGATCACGGGCGTGCACTGCGGGACGGTGACGGTGGCCGCGTACGGTCCCATTCGCTGCGTGCCCCAAGGTGCGAGTGTCTGCGTCATCAGTTTTACGCCTCCGATTCATGGTGGTACCGACTACTGCAACTGCTCGACCGGATGGCCCAGTTGCCTGTCCCACACCGGCCGACTCGCCCTGACGGGCGCGTCGTCACTCCTCCTCCTTGGTCCGTTCGGCGGTCCCACGAGCTTCCGCAGGGACATCGCTCACGGAGACCTGCGCCAACCGCTTCAATCCGGCCTCCAACTCCCGTAGAACAGCGGGGCTCGGCGACGCGTATCCGTCGCGTGGGACCCACTCGGGCGCCAGACGCCAGAAGGCGCCCGCCTCGATGAGGGCGTCCATTTCGGCGGCAGTTGCGCTGTCGTCCGGAACCTCTCCGGTGCGTGCACACCGCGTCAGAACCGCCGGCGCGATGAAGAAGAGCCGCGCGGGATCCTCCGCGATCCACTCACCGGGACCTTGCACCGGCCGTAGCACGTAGTCGCCTCGCCGCACATCGGTGATGACGGCCAGGCGGCCCGAGACTTCGTCGCGTACGTGGTCCCCCACCCAGGGCTTCGCCCGCGTCACTCGCCGACCTCGCTCGTCAGCTCGCCCCAGACCCGTTTCCCCCCAGGGAGCAAATCCGTACCCCATCGCCAGGTCAGCGCGTCGATGATCGCGAGCCCTCGCCCGGTCTCTTCGTGGTCTCCGGGTGGCGTTCGAAGCGCCGGGATCGTCCGCGAGTTGTCCACCACCGCGATGCGCACGAATGTCTCGCCGGGCCGGGAGACGGTCACGCGAATCGAGTAAGTACGCGTGTGCGTAACGGAGTTGGACACCAGCTCCGTCACGACCAGAGCCCCGGTGTCGGCGAGGCGTTCCAGACCCCAGGCCGCCAGCGCGGTCCGGACGAGCGATCGCGCCTGCCCGGCGCTTCGCGCTGTGCACGGCATGGTCTGGCTGTAGCCGGGGTGGCCGGTGGGTGTGGGTCGAGCGGTGGCGGTCATGGTCATCAGGGCCTCGGGTCGGTGGGGGGGGGTCAGGTACAGGCGGCCGTGTCTCAGTGAACGACCCACCGGCACAGTGCGTGAGGAAAACCGAACGCTGCGTGCATCGCTGAGAACCGGAAACTTTCGGAGCGGTCGGTTCTCCGGGGCCGAAGGGTGTGGCTACGTTGATCCCATGGAGGACAACCAGAGCCTCAAGCGACGCATGGCGGAGGCAGGCTTCACCCAGGCCGAGTTGGCCGAAGCGGTGAACGCCGATCTGCGGGCGGCGGGCTACGAGGGCTCCGTCAGCGACCGGACGGTCCGCAACTGGCTCACCGGAAAAACCCGGTGGCCGCATCGTCGGCAACGGGCTGCGCTGGAGGCAGTATTCAACTGCCCCGCCGTTGAGCTGGGCTTCGTCCCCCGGAGGGGAGAGCCTTCCTCCTCGGGCATGGCACCACCGGAGGATTCTGTGCTTCGCCGCCACTTCATCAACGTCTCCACCGGCGCGGCGCTAGCGTCTGTAGCGCGGCAGCGCGTGGGAGCCAGCGATGTGCAGCGGTTGCTGTCCAAGTTCGCCGTCCTCATCGCAAACGATCACCGCTACGGCGGCAAACTCACAATCGAGACGCAGGCGTCCGCCTTGGCGGGTGAAGCTCTCTCACTTCAGGCCCGTGGAACCGCGTCCCAGCGCGTCCGGGGAGCCCTCTACGGTTGCGCCGCATCATTCACCTCCAGCGCAATGTGGGCTGCCATTGACGGGCGTCGATTCGACGCCGCACAACGTCACTTCGACCGGGCCTCCAGCCTGGCTGCTATGTCCGGCGACCCCACGATCCAATTCCGCATCTGGTCGCACGCCGGAAGTCTCTATCGCCACTTGGCCCGGCCGGCGGACGCCTTGGCTGCCAACGACGTTGCTCGAAACCTCCCCATCGCCCGCCGCGACTCGATGTTTGCGTCGCTCGGCCACGCGCGTCACGCCGCAATCCACGGGCTCACCGGCGACCCCAGAGCCGTACGTCAAGCTCTGGGCCACGCTCAGGACGCACTCCAGCAGGCAGACCCGAACGAGCAGCGTCCGATGTGGATGAACGCCTTCTACGATCAGGCAGAACTCGAAAGCCTGGCGTTGGCGGCGTACTTGTCACTTGGGAACTACGAGAAGGCCGAAGCCCACGCCCATCGAAGTCTTGCCTTAGTCCGCCCCGAGATGCGGCGCACCCGGGCGATCACCACTACCCGCCTCGCACATGCCCAGCTTGGCCAAGGCGATTTGGAACCTGCTGTTGCCACTGCCATCTCGGTCCCGACCGACCCAATCGGTCAACATCCTCGCGTCTCGGGAATGCTGTCGGATTTCGGCAATGCCCTTCGCATCGCCGCACCAACGAGCCCGTTAACCCGCACATGGACCGAGTACGTCCACACCTCTCAAAGGAACCCGCAGTGACCACAGGAACCATCGAGCTGCGACATGTCACGGACATCAACGCGGTGTGGAACACACTCATCGAGGTGTACGCGGAGGTTCGCGCCGACCAACTGCATCAACCCCACTACTCGGTGGAGCGCTACGGAGAACGACTGGCCAGGCACGGATCCGAACGCGGTTGGGAAGCCGTCATCGGATTCGACGGTGACAGTCCCGTGGGCTACGCCTACGTCAACACGCTTGCGACGGGCGACCGTTGGTGGCAGCGGATGACGCCCCCTCTCAGCGAGGCTTGTACGAGCACACCCACGGTGGCGTTGAAGGAAATCATGCTCCGCGTGCCATGGCGCGGCACCGGAACCTCCCTTCGCATCCATGACGAACTGCTCGCCAACCGTCAGGAGAAGCAGGTGACCCTCCTGGTGAACCCACTGGCCGGAGAGGGCAAGGTTAAGGCGCTGTACGAAGCTTGGGGATACGAGCAGGTCAGCCAGCAGCAACCCACGCCGGACGGACCGGCACTCGCTGCGATGCTGCGCTCCGTATAAGCCGCCGAAGGTGACAATGGAATACATGCCGACCCCAGAACTCGCAACAGAGATCGAGCACTTCTACTCGCAGGTCATCGACGAGGGCTCCCGCCTGAGCGTGTCGGCCGACGGACGGCTCGAACTGCTGCGAACGCGGGAACTCCTGCGGCGTTTCCTCCCGCCGGCGCCCGCCCGCGTGCTGGATGTAGGAGGCGGCACAGGCGTCCATGCCCGGTGGTTGGTCGATGACGGGTATCACGTCGACCTGATCGATCCGGTCGCGCGGCACGTCGAGCAAGCAGCCGAGGTCTGCCCCGCATCGCTGGGGGACGCTCGCGCACTGGCGGCTACGGATGCCAGCTACGACGTGGTGCAGGTGCTGGGGCCGCTCTATCACCTCCCCGACCCCGCCGACCGGCGTCAGGCACTCTCCGAAGCGCGGCGGGTGGTGCGGCCCGGTGGACTCGTGGCTGCCGGGGCGATCAACAGGTACGCCTCGCTCTTCGAGCACACCGCCTTCGCACATCTGCACTCCGAGCGGATGCAGACGGCAATCTCCACGATCCTCCGCACGGCCGTCCACGACGGCAAGCGCGGCTTCACCCTCGCCTACTTCCACCGCGCCGAAGAACTCGCCGATGAATTGCGCGACGCCGGCCTCGTGGACGTGGCGGTGTTCGGGATCGAGGGACCGGCCTGGTCCATCCTCAAGGCGGTGGAGCAGCATGCCGGTCCAGACCCGAGTGGAGATCTCTTCGAGTCCGTTCTGACTGCGGCGCGGCTGGCCGAGCCCTACCCCGAACTGCTCGCGGCCAGCTCCCACTTGCTGGCAGTCGGCAAGGCGCCCGCGTAACCCGGCGAACGCGACTCCGTCGCTGCCGACAAGCCCAAGCCCAAGCCCGCAGAACTTCTGCCCAGACAGTCGGCGCAGCGGAGTCGTCCCACTTCCAGCCGGTTTCAGGACACCGCTCAAGCAAGGCGGAGAAGGACGCTGCCTGGTGGATCGCTGACGACCAGTCCACTGCGGATACGTCGAGTGTGCTCGGCGAAGGTGTATCCGCCGGAACCGGCCTGGCTCTCGACATCCCGACGCCACCCTGATGAGCCGAAGTCAGTAGGCATGCACACGGTGCGGGAGCAGGGGCCGAGTCCCGGTTCCGTCAGCGGCCCCGCCATCGTCGGGTGCGGTCGCGCTCACCCGCTCGCCGCCCTGGCGAAGAAGCCGGGAAGGAAGGCCATGGCCGTGTGAGCACGTGCGCCACCCGCACCGGGGGACGGCACCCCCTGCGTGGTCCTGGGCTACTCGTTCGGGTGATGCGCGGTCTGCCGGGACGATGCCGGATCTGGGTGGGCAGGCTTCACGGAGCCGAATCTGTGAGGGGAACTGGTGGGAATTTCACGTGAGTACAGGAACGGGATCAGTGAGGGGCCGACTCCGGCGGACAGCGCGGGGGTACCTGTTCTGCCGTACCCGAGTGGCTGGTCCGCGCTGGCGTTCTCCGGAGAGCTGCGGCCGGGCGCTGTCCTGACAAGGCCGCTCGCGGGGGAGGACGTGGTGCTGTACCGGTTGCGGACGGGGGCGGTGCGGGCCGTGCGCCCCTACTGTCCGCACCTGGGTGCGCATCTCGGTCTGGGGCGGATGGAGGGGGACGATCTGGTGTGCCCGTTCCATCTGTTCGCGTTCGGTCCCGACGGGTCGTGTGTGCGGACGGGCTACGGCACCCCGCCGCCCAGGTCGGGGCTGGAATCGCTGCCGGTGCGCGAGGCCAACGGTGCCGTGTTCGTGTGGCGGCACCACGACGGACGTGCGCCGGACTGGTCGATTCCCGACTGGCATGTGATCGGCAGGCTGCCCGCCCGCAGTGCGGTGTGGGAGCTGGCGGGGCATGTGCAGGAGGTGATCGAGAACTCGGTGGACGTCGGGCATTTCGCCACGCTTCACGGCTGGAAGCGGGCGGACGTCGGCGGGCCGGTCGCCTATGACGGGGCCGGCTTCCATGTGTCGCTGCGGGCACATGAGTCGGCGCCGTTGCTGGGAGACTTCACGGTCGAGGTGGAGGTGGACGGATACGGGCTGGGGTGTCTGCATGCCGATGTGTACACGCCGCGGGTCGGGCTGCGGATGTGCACGATGGTGATGCCGACCGCGATCGGCCCCAACCGGATGCAGTTCCGGCAGCTCAACCGGCTCGCGTTCAGTGAACCGGGACGGCTGCCGGGGCCACTCGCCCGTGCGGTGAGCCGGACCGCCGCACGGCTGCTGAACCGTACGATCTTCCGTGCAAGCTGCGAGTTCACCGCGGCGGACTTCCCCATCTGGCACCACAAGCGGTACCGGCAGCCACCCCGTCTCGCCCACGGCGACGGACCGATCGGCCCTTTCAGGCACTGGGCACGCCGCTTCTACCCCCCGCCCGGAGCGGCCGACCACAGCAGCCCCCGGATCTGAACCCCGAGCCGGGACGTCGCGCTGACCGTTGCGTTCCGTTCCGTTCAGTGGTCAGGACGGGCCGGTGGCGCCCGGAAGGGGCTGCGGGCCAGGATGAGCGAGGAGGCAGGCACGGGCGATGAGAAGTCCGCCGCGGCGGGGGTCGGGAGCATGTCCGGATCTTGGCGGGTGCCCCGGCCCCGGGGACACGCCGTGAAGGCGTCGGGCCTGGACGGGGGCCTGGCTGCCCTTGCACAGTGAATGGAGCGGGAGGGCGCGGACCGGCCGGTGCCGTGCGGCCACAGATCCGCATACCTCACACACCATGGACCACTGCCAACACCCCAGCCACATAAGCGACTTTCATAAAGATCACCCTGATGAGCCGAAGTCAGTAACGGTGTTCGGGATCGAGGGGCCGGCCCGGTCCATCCTCAAGGCCGTGGAGGAGCTGATGGCGACCGGGGTTCGGCCTCACACAAGACGGCCCGCCCCGGCCCTGACGCGACGTCCCCGCGAGTCACGTCACGAACGCGGAGCCTTCTCCCCATGCACCGCCGTGTACTCCGCTGCGAGCCAAGGGCCCAGGTCCTCGATGAGCATGCCGAGTACCGCTCGGTCGCCGGCAGGCGCGCGGCCGGTGGAGGCGGCGCGGCGCATCTGGGCGGCGCGCTCGGGGTAGTAGCGGCCGAAGAGTTCGGCCGACTCCTCCAGGTCACTGGTCCAGCCGCCCCAACGGGGCATGACCAAGGTGAATCCGGTACGGACGGTGCGGCGGGCGACACGGCGGCCGAGCCTTCTACGATCGGCGTCCGTGGCGGCTTCGGCCAATTCGGTACGCCGGCGCGGCAGCACCCGGGCCAGGTCGCCGTTCGTCTCGCGGGCGAGCAGGGTGGTGGGGCGGTAGCGGGGCAGTTGTTCCGCGAGGTCGTCGCCGAGCAGCGGGGTGCACAAGCAGGCGATGAAGAACCCGGCGTCGTGACGTTCGCGCTCACTGAACAGACCGCGTGCGCTGGTCAGCAGGATTCCGGCGCCGTCGATCTGGGGGAACGCGCGGTCGAGCGCGGCCTCGATCGCCGCCGCGTCGCCGCGGTCAGCTTCGGTGGGCTCCGCGCGGAGGGCGAGTTGAACGTCGAGGTCGGAGACTCCGGGGGTGGCCGTGCCGCGCGGAACGCTCCCGTAGAGGTACGCACTGTGCAGGCGGGAGCTGCCGAACGTCTCGGCGATGCGGGCGCGGGCCACGTCGACGACGGGCACGAATGCCGGCTGGAGCCGGTCCCGGGCGCCCTCGCGTGCGATCGTCCCGTCGGGGTTGAGTCCTCGTCCCGTTCCTGAGGTCATTGACCGTTTTCCAACCTCGTTTCGCGCAAGTCAGATGCGGTGTGATCCAGCACCGCGCAGGTCGAAAGAGGCTCACTGGGTGGGTGCCTCGGTGAGCGAGATGCTGTTCCCGTCAGGATCCAGCACGACGACGTGGCGTACGCCGTTGCTGTAGGTCTCGACCGGTTCGTGGTCGATCCCGTGTGCGGCGAGTCGGGCCAGGATGTCATCGAGGTCGTGCACGCCGAGCGTGATCATGGCTCCGCCTACTCGCTCGGCGCGCACGTCCCGATCGTCAACGACGACCCACGCGTTCTCACCGACCCGCCACACAGTGAAGTTGAGGCCAGGCTCCACCAGTCGACGTGTCCAGCTCTGCCCTCCGCTTCCTCGCCGCCCGGGGGCGACCTCGCCGTCCGGTCCGGCTCCGGAAGGAGCGGGTCCCGGCCTCGGGTCGTCATGAAGCGGGTTGTCGGCACTGAAACCGCCATTCGGAACTACTCACTCAAACGAGTGGTGAAGCTTTGGTGCCGGCGTCCAGGAAGGGAAGCGCTGCCACCCTGAGGTACGAGTCGTTTGCTCGTGGACCGGGTCGCGGTGGGTATGCAAATCGCCCTCCGCACAAGGAAATTCGAGGTCTTCGCATGCCGGAAATATCCATCATCCACAGCAAGGCCCAGCACTACTACAACGTGTTCCATCACGAGCGCGACGGATGGGTCGGCGAAACCGACGTGTACGCATGGGTGGGCCGGACGACCCAGGAATTCAGGCTCACGCCGGGAACCGCCCCGGCCGACGCGCTACAGAAATCCATTCTGGAGTACTGGAAGAGATTGTTCGTCCCGATGGACACGGACGGGGACGGAGTCGTCTCACGCGACGAATTCCTGGCCGGGTTCGTCAGTCTGGAGAACAAGCCGGAGGACTACGCGCGGATCGTCACGCCGTCCGCCAAGGTCTTCGTGGCCACCGCCGACGTCGACGGAGACGGTGAACTGGACAAGTCCGAGTTCAAGCGCCTGTTCCAGTCCTCCTTCGCGCTGAGCGACGAGGACATCGACGTGTCGTTCACCGACATCGACACCGACAGCTCCGGCTCCATCTCAACTGACGAGCTGAGAGCGGCCATTCGCGTGTTCCACAGCAGTGTTGATCCGAACGACCGAGGTCACCGCCTCCTGGGGGCCTTGCGTTCTTGAGCCGGCAGAACCGGGGGATCCACCCGTCCCGCATCGAGCCGTGCTCAGGAACGACACCAGGAGAAGGACCGTGACCACTCATCCGCGGACGACCGAGGCCCCGCTGGTGACAGCGCAGGCCAAGCACATCGTGGCCGAGACCGGCGTCCTGAACAATCCGTACTTCCGAACGCTGGTGGACGGAAGCATGTCGTTGGAGGGTTTCCGTACAAGCCAGGAGCAACTGGGTTTCGCCGTCACCTACTTCGCCCGTCCGATGGCTGCGCTGGTGTCCCGCGTCGAACACCCCGCGGACCGCATCGGCATCCTCGGCAATGTCGTGGAAGAACACGGCGGATTCCGCCCTCAGGAATTCCATCACGAGACCTTCCGCCGATTTCTGGCCAGCATAGGCAGCGACACCGTACGGCTGAACGACCTGAAGACGATGCCTGCCGTCCACGCGTACAACAGCGTTCTCAGTGCGGTGTGTACGTTGGAGGACCCGCAGGTGGGAATTGCCTGTATGGGCGCGATCGAGTACGCGTTCGCCTCGGTATCGACCATCACGGGCAACGCGGCTGTGAACCGCGGTTGGGTCGCTCAAGCCGACCTGACGCACTACGGCCTCCACTCCGAGATCGACGAACAACACGCGGAGGACTTCTTCCTGCTGCTGGAACCCCATTACGGAAACCCGGCCGCACGACACCGAATCGACCAGGGCCTCGGCCTGGGCGCATACGCGCTGAACCGCCTCTACAGCGATCTGTCCGAACTGGCTCGTTCACAGTAAAGAGGAACCGCATGGCGCCCGCGCGGAGCGGGAGGCCGCATCAGGTTCATCACGCCGGTCGGCGCGGGGTGCGGCGCGGACACACCGAGACCCCCGGAGCCGTGAGGGATGGGCTCCGGGGGCCGTTTCTCGGAGGGTGGTCAGGGGTGGTCAGGGGGACGTCCCGCAGGGACAGGTCAGGACAGGCGGCTCACCAACGCCTCGTACTCCTCCCACAGTTCCGGCGGCGTGTGCGTGCCGAACGTGTTCAGGTGGGCCGGGACCAGCGACGCCTCATCCCGCCAGACCTCCTTGTCGACCGTGAGCAGGAAGTCCAGGTCCGCCTCCGAGAGGTCGAGGCCCGCCGTGTCGAGGGCGCCCTTGGCCGGGAGGATGCCGATCGGGGAGTCGACTCCCTCGCCCTTGCCCTCCAGGCGCTCCACGATCCACTTCAGTACGCGCCCGTTCTCGCCGAAGCCGGGCCAGACGAACTTGCCCGCCTCGTTCTTGCGGAACCAGTTGACGTAGTAGATCTTCGGCAGCTTCGACTCGTCGCCCTTGGCCGCGGCCGTGGCGCCGATCTTGACCCAGTGGGCCATGTAGTCGCCCATGTTGTAGCCGCAGAACGGCAGCATCGCGAACGGGTCGCGGCGCAGCTCGCCCACCTTGCCCTCGGCGGCGGCGGTCTTCTCGGAGGCGACGTTCGCACCGAGGAAGACACCGTGCTGCCAGTTGAACGACTCCGTCACCAGCGGTACGGCGGAGGCCCGCCGCCCGCCGAAGAGGATCGCCGAGATCGGGACACCCTTGGGGTCCTCCCACTCGGGCGCGATGATCGGGCACTGGCCGGCGGGCACGGTGAAGCGGGCGTTGGGGTGGGCGGCCGGGGTGCCGGACTGCGGGGTCCAGTCGTTGCCCTTCCAGTCCGTGAGGTGCGCGGGCGGCTCCTCGGTCATGCCCTCCCACCACACGTCGCCGTCGTCGGTGAGCGCGACGTTCGTGAAGACGGAGTTGCCCCACATCGTCTTCATGGCGTTGGCGTTGGTGTGCTCACCGGTGCCGGGCGCGACGCCGAAGAAGCCCGCCTCCGGGTTGATCGCGTACAGCCGCCCGTCCTCGCCGAACCGCATCCACGCGATGTCGTCGCCGATCGTCTCGACGGTCCAGCCCGAGATGGTGGGCTCCAGCATGGCGAGGTTGGTCTTGCCGCAGGCCGAAGGGAAGGCGGCGGCAACGTACTTGGACTCGCCGCGCGGCGGCGTGAGCTTGAGGATCAGCATGTGCTCGGCGAGCCAGCCCTCGTCGCGCGCCATGACGGAGGCGATGCGCAGCGCGTAACACTTCTTGCCCAGCAGCGCGTTGCCGCCGTAGCCGGAGCCGTACGACCAGATCTCGCGGTCCTCGGGGAAGTGCGAGATGTACTTGGTGGTGTTGCACGGCCACGGTACGTCGGCCTCGCCGGCGGCGAGCGGTGCGCCGAGGGTGTGGACGGCCTTGACGAAGAAGCCGTCGTCGCCGAGTTCGTCCAGGACGGGCTGTCCCATGCGCGTCATCGTGCGCATGGAGACCGCGACATACGCGGAGTCGGTGATCTCGACGCCGATCGCGGAGAGCGGTGAGCCGACCGGGCCCATGCAGAACGGGACGACGTACATGGTCCGGCCGCGCATCGAGCCGCGGAAGACGCCCTGCTCGCCGGTGAAGATGTCCCGCATCTCGGCCGGGGCCTTCCACTTGTTCGTGGGGCCCGCGTCCTCCTCCTTCTCGGAGCAGATGAAGGTGCGGTCCTCGACGCGCGCCACGTCGGTGGGGTCGGACGCCGCGTAGTACGAGTTGGGGCGTTTGACCGGGTCGAGCTTCGTGAACGTGCCCTTCGCCACAAGCTCCTCGCACAGGCGCTCGTACTCGGCCTCCGAGCCGTCGCACCAGACCACCCGGTCCGGCTGGGTCAGAGCCACGATCTCGTCGACCCAGGTCACCAGCTCCTGGTGGCCGGTCGGGGCGGCCTGGCCGGTCGGGGCGGTCTGGCCGGTCGGGGCGATGGGAGCCGCGGGATCCGGATTGAGGGGGTCGCCGCTGGAAAGCTCTGCGTCGCGCGCCACGGTTACTCCTTGATGAGGGTTTTGTAGGTGTATGCCCCGTGGGGGCTGCGACCCGGACGCTTCGTTACCGCTCATCCGGTGCCGTCCGCACTCATTTGATCATCCGACTCCCGCGCCCATCTGTCCAGAGGGCCGCCCACGTGAGCATCACCACTCCGCCCTCCGCCCGGCCCCTGCCCCGGCACCTATCCGGAACCTACGGTCCCGTAGGTAGCATGAGCCCATGACTTCTCCCGCGTCCGACTCGCTCGCGAACCCCCGACCACCCGAAGGGGGACCGACCGGGATCCGGCTGCCGACGCCGGCCAAGCCGATGATGCGCGGCTGGCTGCACATGGGGATGTTCCCGGCCGTCCTGATCGCGGGAATCGTGCTGATCGCCATGGCCGAATCCACCCGGGCGCGGGTGGCCTGCGCGATCTTCGTCGCCACGGCCTGTCTGCTGTTCGGCGTCAGCGGCGTCTACCACCGGGGCAATTGGGGCCCACGGGGCGAAGCCGTACTGCGCCGGCTCGACCACGCCAATATCTTCCTGATCATCGCGGGCACCTACACCCCGCTGACCATGCTGCTGCTGCCGGACTCGACCGGCCGGACACTGCTGTGGGCGGTGTGGGTCGCGGCGGCGGCGGGCATCGCGTTCCGGGTCTTCTGGGTCGGCGCACCGCGCTGGCTCTACACGCCCTGCTACATCGCGATGGGCTGGGCGGCGGTCTTCTTCCTGCCGGACTTCATGCGTACGGGCGGGATCGTCGTCCTCGTCCTGATCATCGTCGGCGGACTGCTCTACAGCGCGGGCGGCGTGATCTACGGGCTCAAGCGCCCCAACCCGTCACCGCGTTGGTTCGGCTTCCACGAGGTCTTCCACTCACTGACGCTCGCCGCGTTCGTCGTGCACTACGTCGGGATCTCGCTGGTGGCCTACCAGCACTCCTGACCGACAACGGGGCGTGCGATGACGGACATACGGGCGCGGCGCGCGGAACTGGTGCGGCGGAGGCTGGGCGAGGCGGGCTGGACGGCGGGCGCGGGCGCCGAGGGCCCCATGGAACGTACCGGCGCGAACGGAGCCGCATGGGCCTGCGCCCTCGAAACCGCCGAGGACGCGGACAGCACTCCGGAAATCCTCCGGCTGAGGATACGGAAAGCGGACGACAGCTTCATCGCCGACCTGATGCTCGACGTCAGGGGAAGCTCCGACCCGGCAGGTGTGTTCGACGGCCCGGTCGACCGCCTCGGCGAACTGCTGGAGACCATCGCCGCGCTGCCGCCCACCGTGACCGAACACACCGTCGCCGACAAGGTGTTGATGCCCCTTCTCGTATGTACGGCGGTCTTCAGCCGAAGTTTCGGTGTACCCGTCCACCTCGCCGGCGCGTTGAAGGAGCGGCTGCCGCGCCCGGCGTCCGGTCCACTGCCGCAAGCTGTCGCCGCCGCGCTCGCCGCGCCCCGCGACCCCGGTCGCTGGCTGGACGTCGCCTTCGCCGCCCTTGACGTGCACTTCCCGCACCTGACACTTTCCGCGCTGGACCGCGCGCTGGCCGCCGGAGCGGATCCGGCGGTCCCGGAGCTGTGGCGTGGCTGGCTGCTGCGGAGCACGGACCCGGGCGAGGCTCTTGCCGCCCTGGACCGGGCCGCGGCGGCCGGCGGCGTCACCGGCCCCGCCCGCTGCCTACAGGCGGCCTTCCACCAGGTCGGCGGCGATGCCGAGCGGGAGTTGGCGGCGTGGGAGCGGGCCACCCGGGGGGCCCCGGACGACGCGTACGCATGGGGCATGTGGGGGCTGACGCTCGTTGAGCGGGGACGACCCGCCGGGGACGTGCTCCGCGTCTTCACCGACGGCGTCACCGCCAATCCGCACGACGCGACCTTGCGCTACTACCTGGGCTACGGGCGCATGCTGGCCGGCGACGGCGACGGGGCGTTCGACTCGTTGGAGGAGGCGATCCGGCTGCGGCCCGCGCTCACCGGGGAGATCGTCGCCGACCCCGACCTGGCCGAGCTGCGGGACCACGAGCGCTTCGCGCGCCTGACATCCGTACGCGCCGATCACAATGGCCAGGACGCCGGGACGACGGACATCCTGCGGCGACTCGCGGCCACCTTGGCGTCCGCTCTCGGGGCCGACAAGACGCAGGACGGGCGACCTGCCCACCTCATCGCGACCATCGGCGACGGGGCCGCCCGCGTCGACATCTCCCGTACGTCGGCGGAAGGCCAGAAGCGCGATCTTGACGTGAACATCGAGGAAGTCCGCACGCTCCTGAACGAACTGCAACGGCGGGGCCTGCCCTATCCGTATACGGTCATCGAACTGACCGTCCACACCGAGGGCTGGTTCGAAGCGCTCATGGCCCCGGCCAGTCGTGGAAGCCACGGCCGCGACCGCCTCGTTCACGTTCTCGGCCGGCCCGATGAACGGTTCGACAGTCCGGGAGACCTACCAGGGCCTCCCGAGGACCCGGCCGAGGCCGGTGATCCCGCCGAGGCCGTAAGCCAGTTGCGCGAATACGTCCGGCTGCGCGCCACCATCCTCGATGACGACGAGACGCTGCCCGACCCCGACCCCGACCGCGCGGACACCTTCGCCGCGCTCGCCGAGGACCACGACGTCGTACTGCCCGCGGATCTGCGCGCGCTGTACGACGTCTCCGACGGGGAGGGCGACCTCGGCGGGCTGCTGGACGACTACGAGTGGCTCACCGCCGACGAACTGGACGTCGACGCCACCGAGCGCGAGTGGACCGTGGACGTCCATGAGAACACCTGGCTCGACGGAGCGGTCTCCGACAGCGGGCCGCCGGGAGCCGTGCGCCGCTCGCACGACCGCCCGGGGTGGATTCCCTTCGCGTACGGCGGCGGCCTCGACTACCTGGCGGTCGACATGGACCCGGCGGAGAACGGCAGGCCGGGTCAGGTCATCCGCATCGGCATGCGGCGTCCGCGACCCGAGTACGTCGCCGACTCCGTCACCGCGCTGCTGCGCCGGCACGTCGACGCGCTGCGGCAGGGCCGCTACTTCGAGGACGGCTACCTTGAGATCGACCTGGGGGACATGACCGATCTGCGGCGGAACGCGGCGGACGATCCCGACCGTACGTACCGCACACACGGCACGGTGGACGGCGCCGGCATCTGCGCGACCACCAGGACCCTCGAAGTGACGGCCGGCGCCGACGTCGACCTCACGGCGGTCCGCGGCGCCCCGCTCCTGTGCCGGGCCGAACTGCGCTGCGAGTCCGCCGACCTGGAACCCCTGAACACCGTCCCCATCGGGGAGTTGAAGCTGGATCTCCTCGCGGTCGACCTCTCTCCGCTCGCGGGCAACGGCACGCTGCGGACCCTGACGGTGACGGCGCCGCACGGCGTCGACCTCGAACCGCTGTGCTCCGCCGAGCGGTTGGCCGGCCTCGACCTGTCCCGGGCGGCGGCGCGGGACGTGACCGTACTCGGCCGTATGCGCGGGCTGCGGCATCTGTCGCTGCGGTACGAGCAGTGGCTGGAGCTGTGGGCAAGCGACGGCACCCCGCCTCGACTGGCGGTGGCGATCCTGGACGGTGAGCACTCACCGACCACGAAGGCCGACTGGCTGAACCAACTCGCCCCTGCCACGGCCCATCAGTACATCGGCACGTTCTCCGTCGCCTGAACCGCCGGACCGGTTCTAGTGATCTGGTTCGGAGATGCGTGAGCAGTAGCGGCAGATCCGGTCAAGGATCTGATCGGCGGTCTTGGTCCACTTGAATGGCCGGGCTTCGTCGTTCCAGACCTTGATCCAGTTCTCCAGTGCGGCCTTGAGGTCGTCGAGGGAGCAGAACACACCGCGTTCGAGGCAGCGTCGTTCCAGCTCGGCGAACCACCGCTCGACCTGGTTGATCCATGACGAGTAGGTGGGGGTGAAGTGCAGGTGGAAGCGGGGGTGCGCGAGCAGCCACTTGTGCACCACCGGTGCTTTGTGGGCGGAGAGGTTGTCGCAGATCACGTGGACCGCCAGGCCAGGTTCCGTCTGGCGGTCGATCTCGTCGAGGAAGTCGCGGAAGTCCACGGCACGGTGCTGCGCGGACAGTTTCGTGATCACCTTGCCCGTCGCGGTGTTCAACGCGGCGAACAGATCGACGGTGCCGTGCCGGACGTAGTCGAAACTCCGCCGCTCGGGGACCCCGGGCACCATCGGCAGCACCGGCGCGGTCCGTTCAAGGGCCTGGATCTGCGGCTTCTCGTCCACCGCGAAGACAGCCGCGTTGGCCGGCGGGGCGAGACAGAGGCCGACGACGTCACGGACCTTGTCGATCAGGAACGGATCCGGGGAAATCTTGAAGGTCTCGGTCCGCCACGGCTGCAGACCGAAAGCGTGCCAGATCCGCAGCACACTCGCGGGGGAGATCCCCACGGCCCTGGCCAGTTCCCGCTTCGACCAGTGCGTCCCGCCTTCGGGTGTCTGCTCCAGGGTGCGGACCACCACCTCTTCGACCTGGGCATCGGTGATGCTCCGCGGCACCCCGGGCCGAGGCTCATCAGCGAGCCCGTCGAGCCGGTCCCGCAGGAACCGGGTCCGCCATTTGGCGACCGTGCCCCGGTTCACCCCCAGCCGGGCCGCGACCGCCAGGTTCGGCCCGCCCTCCGCGCACGCCAGCACGATCCGCGCCCGCAGGGCCAGACCCTGCGCGGTCGTCCGGCGCTTGACCCACATACTCAACACCTGCCGCTCGGCCTCACTCAGGACCAACGGCTCCAGCCTGCTGTCACCCACAACCGACAGCAGACCGAAGCCCACCGGCACCCGTCAGCCGAACCCGCGAATTGGTGCGCAAAGCGACTCACGTGGTGCCCAACGAACTCACAACCAGATCACTAGGCCCTGTCCGGCGGATCTTCGGGGGTCCGGGACGCCTGGCACGGCACCTCCCTGCGTTGTCGGAGTCATCCAAGTACGTCCAGTACGAGGATGATCCTCCGCCTTGCGATGCACCGCACCAGCCGCCCCGGCCTGATCCCCGAAGATCCGCCGGACAGGACCTAGCCCGCGCACGCCCTCCCGTCCCCGTCCGGGTCCAGCCGCAGCGGGTCGTCCTGCCCGTTGACCTTCAGCGCGCCGTAGCCGTTCGCCGCGAGCCAGTCGCAGCGGGCCCGCGTCACCGTCTTCTTCTTCGTCGCCTTCACCGTCTCAGGGAAGACCGTCGGGACACAGACATTCGCCGAGCCGTAGTGCCGGTCGCAGCCCGAGATCTGCGGGCTCACCGGCACCGAACTCCGCTTCTTCACCGGCTTCTTGGCGGGCGCCGCCAACTCGCCCGCGAAGTCGTGCGCGTGGGTGGTCGCCGACTCGTCGGCCAGCGCCGCCGGGCCGCCCAGCTTCACCCACTTCGCCACCGAGGGAACCCCGTTCGCGTCGACCGCGAAGAGCATGTACCACCCCGGCGGTGCCAGATTCGGATTGTCCGTCACATTCAGATCGACGGTGAGCCCGTTCCCGTCGACCGTCAACGGCAGGTCCACGAAACGCTGGTTGGGGTCGGAGGAGTGCGTCACCGCCGCCGGCCGGATCAACTCGGCCTTGGCGATGGGCCGGTCGACCGTGATCCGCTGCGTGTCGCCGTAGTTCCACTCCGCGTCGATCAGCGAAGTGATCTCCGGCCGTGGCCCCTTGAAGAGATACGGCGGTGTGTAGAGCGACACCTGATGGTTCCAGGAGTTGTTGCCCGGGTTGTCGCCCGTCGTCATCACCCGGCCGTCCGGGAGCAGGAACGCAGACGAGTGGTAGCCGCGCGGCTCCGGGTCGGTGGCCACCGTGTCGTACGTCTGCGTCACCGGGTCGAAGACCGACGTCGAGAAGACCGGGTTGGCCCGGTTGTGCAGTGCGCCGCCCGTCTCCAGCACCTTGCCGTCCGGCAGCAGCACCGCGGAGCCGTACATCTTGCCCTGGTCGCCGGTCTGCGGCTGCGGCCCGCCGGGGGCGCCCAGGTCCACGGTGCCCTGTGGCAGCGGCGGGCCCGCCCGGTACTGGGGGTTCGGTTCCTTCAGGTCGATGATGTCGGTGAGCCGGTTCGCCTCCGGGTTGGAGTCGATGTTCCCGCCGCCGATGGTCAGCACCTTCTGGTCCTGGGCGGGCGGCAGCAGCACGCTCACCGACTGGTCGCGCTCGTCCTTGTTCCGCAGACCGGGCACGTCCGTGATCGTGTTGGCGTCGTAGTCGTAGATCGAGGAGCCGGTGCCGGGTGTGCCGTTGCCGAAGGTGTGGCTGCCGGTGTAGAAGAGGCGCCCGTCCTGCATCAGCACCATCGCCGGGTACAGACCCCAGTACGACCAGGTCTGGTTGACCTGCCAGGCCGGCAGCCACTTCTCCTCGGCCGCCGACCACCGGTCGGCCGTCACCGAGCCGGTCGAGTCCTCGCGCAGCCCGCCGAAGGACAGCACGTCGCCGTTGCCCATGATCGTGGCGGACGGATACCAGTGCCCGTCGTTCATGTCATTGGTCCTGCTGTACGTCTCGGTGGCCGGGTCGAAGAGGTACGAGTCCTTGTAGCCCTGGTAGCCGATGGTGCCGTCCGCCGAGGGATAGCCCTTGTTGCCGCTCATCACCAGCACGCGGCCGTCGGAGAGTTGGACGTGTCCCGAGCAGAACATGTCGTCGGGCGTGGGGATGGTCGTGTACGTCCCGTTCCCGGGGTCGTACACCGCCGAGGTGAAGGTCCCGGCCTCGAACTGCTCCGGATCGTTGCCGGACCCGGCGATCAGCAGCACCTTGCCGTTGTTGAGGACCACCGAGTGCATGGAACGCACCGGATTCTCGGTCTGAAGCACCTCCCAGCGGCCGTCCGCGCAGTCGGCGGCGGTGCCCGTGCAGTCGGGGTCGGGCGCGGGGACGGTGACCTCCTCCATGGCGTAGTCGTCCGTGGTGACGCTGCCGGTGCCGAAGACGGAGACGCCCCAACTGATCCGGTCGGTGCCGGGCGGTACGACGGGGGTACGGACCTCCGCGCGCTGGTAACCGGCGCTCATATCAAGGGTCTTGAGGTCGGTCCAGTACTGCCAGCCGGCCGTGGTGTCATGCCGGAACAGCGTGATCGCCGTGTCCGGTGTGGTCGACTTGTACCAGAGGGAGAGGTCGTACTGCTTCGCTTCCTGTACGGCGGGCGCGCACGCCGCCGACTCGGTGACCAGCGCCTTGCGGTCGCCGTCGACGCGCCGGGTCAGCTCGACCCGCAGCGCGCTCGTGCCGCTGTGCGCGTCGGCGACGGTGGCGAAGGTGAAGTCGTTGTCGCCCCAGCCGGACTGCGACCAGCAGTCCGGCATCGCGGCGCCGCCACCGGCGCCGGGGGTCTCGAAGCCGGGGTTCTTGACGAGGTTGGGGCCGGCGGTGGCGGGCTGCTGGACGCTGACGCTGAGCAGCAGCCCGGCGATCAGCGCGGTGACGGCGAGCAGCGCCGTACGGCGGCTGCGCCGGGCCGGGGGCCTGCGGAAGGGGGTCACCGGCCGCTCCTCCCCTCGGTGCGGGCGGGGAGATCCGGATGCGCCGTCCGACGCGACCGCCCCCACCCCCACCCCCGCTTCGGCAGATACACCAGCGTCTCCGTCCCGGCGAACCGCAGCACGAACGTCGCGAGCATCGCCAGCACCGTCGCGGGCATGACGTCCATCCCGAACTCCGCGACGAACAGCGCGATCAGCGGTATCCGCAGCAGCAGATCGGCGTTGGCCAGCAGCGCGAAGCGCCCCACCCGGTCCGCCCAGTGCCGGTGCGCCCGCCGCCCCCGGAACAGCAGCAGCTCGATGAGGACGAAGTTCCACGCCACCCCGAACTGGTTGGCGACGATCTCGGCCGGCAGATAGTGCATACCGGCGCCCGTCAGGCCGTACAGCGCGAGCAGGTTCGGTACGAAGCCCGTGAGACCGATCAGCCCGAAGGCCGCCATCCGGGCCAGCGGCGACGCCGTACGCAGCTCGACCAGATGCCGAAGGAAGCGCATCCCTTCCCTGGCCGTCGACTTGGACTCGCCCGCGAACCGGTCGCCGAAGACGAACGGCACCTCCGCGACCCGCTGGGGCCGGCACCGTACGGCCAGCTCCAGCAGGATCTTGTAGCCCAGCGGGCGCAGCGCGTCCGCCGTGACCGCGCCGCGCCTGATGGCGAAGAAGCCGCTCATCGGGTCGCTGATGCCGCGCAGCCGGCGCGGGAACAGCGCCTTGGTCAGCCAGGTGGCGGCGCGGGAGACGGCAACGCGGTAGCCGCCGGCGAGTCCGGCCCGGCTGCCGCCGTCGACGTACCGGCTGGCGACCACGAGATCGGCGCCCGACCGCTCTCCGGCGGCCACCAACTCCGGTACGAGGGACGGCGGATGCTGGAGGTCGGCGTCCATGACGACGATCCATTCGGAGCCTGCGGTGCGCAGTCCTTCGACGACGGCGCCGCCCAGACCCCCGACCGGTTCGTCGCGGTGGATGACGGCGACGGGGAACGGGCAGTCCTGCGCGGCCTCGGCGATCGTCTGCGGGGTGCCGTCCGTGGAGTCGTCCACGAACAGGACCTCGCACGGGAGTCTGGACGGTACGGACTGAGTCAACTGCCGCAGCAACTCGCGTACGTTCGCCGCCTCGTTGAAGGTCGGGATGATGACGGTGACGGCGCCGGGCTCGGCCAGGGCCGTCGACTCCAGCTCCACATGGCCGAGTTCACCGAGTTCACCGAGTTCACCGGTTCCGGTATCTCGGGGAGGGACAGGAAGAATGCTCATCGTTCGCCTCCCACGACGTTCACGATCCGCCGGATCTCGATCCGGTCTTCACCGGTTCCGAAGACCGCGACGGCCTTGGAATGGTTGAGCGCGTCGCGCACCCGTGGCAGGTCGGCGGCGTCGCGCCGCACGGTCGGGGACGCGACAACGTAGTCGATGTCCCGCCAGCCGCCGGGCAGCGTCTTCGTCACGGCGGGGTCGAGGTCGACCTTGTAGAACCAGATGGCGCCCAGCCCCGGCTGATATCCGGCGTGCACCAGGTCCAGCCACATCGCGTCGTCCACGAGGACACGCGTGCCGGCCGGGTCGGGCACCTCGGTGGCCATCCACGAAGTGGCCGCCCGGTAGGGGGCGTTGGCGTCGGCGGTCAGGGCGGTGCGGTTGCCGTCGTACCAGCGCGGTGCGACGTACGCGACGGAGCCCGCCACCAGCGCCACAACGGCCGTCCACCGTACGGCGGTCAGCCCCCGTGGCTCGTCGGGCCGGCGCCCTCTGCGCAGCAGCGCGTGCGACACACCGGCCGCGCCTCCCGCGAGCATCAGGGCGAGGAACGGCAGCCCCTGGATGACGTACATCGCCGGGAGGTAGCCGGAGGGGCGCAGCGCCATGGCGGTGAGTATCGCGACGGCCAGGGCGGGTCCGGCGAGCGCCCGCGCGGTGACGGACCAGCGGAGGGTCAGGAGCAGCCAGAGCGCGCCGGCCATGCCGCCGAACAGCAGGACCTTGTCGTAGTAGAGCCACGACCGGAGCACGCCGTGCGAGCCGGATCCGGTGTCGAGGATGAAGCCGGAGCCGGGCCGGCTCATCTGGTACGTGACGCCGTCCCACAGCGACACATGTCCGTCGCCGGGCAGCAACTCACCTTTGAGCAGGGCGAAGAGAGGATACGAGAGGCCGATGACCGCACAGGCGGTGATCGCTCCGGTGACGGCGAACTTGCGGGTGTCGGGGTGCCCGTGGCGCCACATCGTGACCAGCACGGCGGGCAGCACGATGAGCATCGTCTCTTTCGTCAACACCCCTACGGCGGAGGCGAGTCCGGCGGCGAAGTGGTGCCACAGATGCCGGTTGGGCGACGCCGCGAGACAGAAGGCGAGGAGCATCCACATGACGGCGATGTTGTCGAGGAAGATCTCCCGTTGCAGCACGACCGAGAGCGGGGAGAGTCCGAACAGCGCCATCGCGAGCCCGGCGGCCCAGCGCGGCAGCCACAGCCGCCGGGCGAGTATGTAGAGCAGTACGGCACTGGCGGCGCTGACCAGCAGCATCGCGAAGCGCATCGTGCCGACCGTCATCGATTCGGGTGCGATCAGCGAGGGCAGCCAGGTGAGCGCGGCTATCTGGATCCAGCCGAGCGGCGGGTGGTCGTACCAGTAGGTGTAGTGGGCGAGTCCGTCGCCCTGCTGGACGGCCCATGCCTGGGCGAGATAGGTGCCCTCGTCGTCGCTGAGGGTCGGGTAGTGCTGGATGTTCCAGCCCTGGACGGCCATGATCACCAGGAGCAGGGCCGCGCAGAGGACCAGATCGGCGCGTGAGGTGCGGAAGCGGACGACGGGCCGTATCAGCAACCGCCGCTTGTCGAACGGCAGTTTGCGGTGGAGTCCGGTCCCGACGGTGCTTGCGGTGCTTGCGGTGCCGACGGCGCCCGGCGACGGTACCGGGGCAGGGCTGATCTTCGCGGGGACGAGTTCGGTGCTCCGGCCGGTGGCCGTCTCCGTCGCCTCCGCGGGGAGGGTCGAGGTCACGCGCGGATGTCCTCTCGGGTCTCTCGGGTCTCTCGGGTCTCTCGGGTCTGTCCGGTGAGATGCGCGCCCACATGACTGGTCAACTCCCAGTCACGGCGGCCACGTTGCTCGCGCCACACGGCACGTACGGCCGCACCGGCGAGGAGCACCTGGTAGAAGGGGCCGCCGACGACGAGCTTGAGATAGTGCGTGAGCCGGACCTTGAGCCCGTACTGCTTGCCGAAGTCATGCAGCCCGACCAGCTCGAACACGAAGGTGACCAGCGCGGTGACGGCCGGCAGGAAGGTGATGAAGGCGACCCCGACCGGCACGTCGAGGAAGAGCGCGATGGCCACGTTGAGCGGGATGACGACGCCGGTGATCGCCTGGAAGAAAGGCGTCATCAGTGTGTAGCGGGCGAGCAACCGCTGGCCGCGCGTGGGCAGTTGGCGCCAGTCGTTCTTCCGGTAGACCTGGAGGAAGCCCTGATTCCAGCGGGTGCGCTGTTTCAGCAGCGACACCAGTGAGCCGGGCGTCTCCTCGCGGGTGACCATGTCGGAGTCGTAGGCGACGACGACCTTCTTGCCGCTGCTGGAGAGCCGTACGCCCAGGTCGCAGTCCTCGGCGAGACAGTCGGGGTCCCAGCCTCCCGCCGCGCGCAGCACATCGGTGCGTACGAAGACGGTGTTGCCGCCCAGCGGGATGAAGCCCTTCTGCGCGTGCAGGTGCAGTCGGCTGCGGAACCAGAAGAAATACTCCAGGCAGTTACGCAGGCTGTACCAACTGGAGTGGAAGTTGATCAGTTGGACGCCGCCCTGGACGACGTCGGCTCCGGTGGAGCGGAAGGCGTGGTCGACATGGGTGAGCAGTTCGGGGTGGACCTGGTCCTCGGCGTCGAAGACCCCGACCACCTCGCCGGCGCAGTAAGGCAGCGCCGTGTTCAGCGCCTTGGGCTTGTTCTTCGTGAGATGGGTGTCGACGACGACCCGCACCCGGCCGGGATCGCGGGCGGCGGCCCGCTCGGCGACCTCCGCGGTCTCGGGGTCGTCGTGCCCGACGATGACGATGATCTCGAAACGGGAGTGGCTGGACTCCAGCAGCCGCTCGATCGTGTGCTCAAGGACGGCCTGTTCATGACGGGCGGGCAGCAGCAGCGAGAACGAACGCGCCGGCCCCCCGTCCGGCCGGTCGAATCGTGTCGCCGCCAGCGTCTCCGGCGTACGCCAGGCGTGCATCTGCCACCACAACGTGAACGCCGCCATCCAGAACAGCGCCAGCGAAACGGCAGCGATGAATACGGACGTGACCACATGGCCCCCCTCGGCCAAGGGTGACTGGCGGCAAGGCCCCCCTGGCCGCCGGTCCCCCCGGGTATCACCCTGAACGCATGCCCCCCATGCGTATTTTTTGCGTGTCCTACGTGATGAAGATAAGGGGGAAGTGTGACGACAGAGGGCCGAATTCAATGAACTCTGTGATTACGTCCAATTTTGCATACTTCACAACCGCCCGGAACTATGCGTGCGGTCAGACGGTCCGACCGGCCAACTGCCCCGCCAGCACGTCCACTTCACTCGTCGGGGCCGAGCAGACGAACCCCCGGCACACATACGCGGCAGCCTGCCCGCCGACCAGCGGCCGGTCCGCCAGCAGGGGGAACTCCACATCGTCGCCCGGTTCCCCGACCGCGACGACGGCGCCGGGCGCCGTCGCCAGCAGCGCCGTACGGTGCAGCTCGGCGGTCGCCGCGTCGCCGCGCGGCCCCACCACGGCGACCTCGCGCGGCCCGTCGAGCAGCGCCTCGGCGACGGCCAGACCCCAGCCGATGAAGCGCGGCGCACGCGGCCCCAGCGCCTTGACGACACCGAGCGCGCCCTCGGCGGCCGTACGGTGGGCCTCGGAGCCGGTGTGGGCGGCGTACGCGAGCAGGGCGCCGGCGGCCGAAGTCCAGCCGGACGGCGTGGCGTTGTCGGTCGGGTCCTGCGGCCTGCGGATCAGCGGCTCGGCGTCGTGCGCCGTGTCGTACAGCGCGCCGTCCTCGCCGGTGAACTGGTCGAGGACGGTGTCGAGGAGAAATCCCGCGAACTGAAGCCACACCCCCTCGCCGGTCACCCCGGCCAGCGCCAGGAAGCCCTCGGCGACATCGCCGTAGTCCTCCAGCACACCGGCGTTGGCGCCGACGCGGCCGTCCTTGGAGGTACGGGCGAGGCGCGCCGTCTCGTCCATGTGCACCCGCACGAGCAGATCGGCGGCCTCGGTCGCCCGTTCGACGAGATCCGGCCTTTCGAAGTACGCGCCGCACTCCGCGAGTGCGGCGATCGCGAGCCCGTTCCAGGCGGCGACGACCTTGTCGTCCCGCTCGGGGCGGGGCCGCGTCTCGCGCGCCGCGAGGAGCCGCTGCCGTACGGACTCGACGCGCGCGGCGTCCACGACCCCTTCGCCCTGCGGGAGTTGGAGGACGGAGGCGCCCTCCTCGAAGGTGCCCTCCTCGCTCACGCCGTAGTACTGGGCGGCGAACTCGCCGTCGGCCTCTCCCAGCACGTCCGCGAGCTGCCCCGGTGTCCACGCGTAATAGGCGCCCTCGACATGCTTCCCCGCCCCGCCCTCCCGTCGCCCGCCACCGCCCTTCTGCGGACGCGCTTCGCGCGGCACCTCCTCACTGTCGGCGTCCAGCGCGGAGGCGAACCCGCCCTCGGCGGTGCGCAGTTCACGCACCAGGAAGTCGGCGGTCTCCAGCGCCACCCGCCGCGCCAGATCGGACCCGGTGGCGCGCCACAGCCGCGCGTACGTACGGCACAGCAGCGCGTTGTCGTAGAGCATCTTCTCGAAGTGCGGGACCACCCACTCCCGGTCCACCGAGTAGCGGGCGAACCCACCGCCGAGCTGGTCGTAGATCCCGCCCCGCGCCATGGCCTCGCAGGTGTCGGACGCCATCTGGAGCGCACCCTCGGCCCCCGTACGGGCGTGGTGGCGCAGCAGGAACTCCACGACCATGCTCGCCGGGAACTTGGGCGCGCCGCCGAAGCCGCCGTGCTTCGCGTCGTACTCCCGCGTCAGCGCGAGCAGCGCCTGGGCCAGCTCCTCCTCACCGGGCACCCCCTGGCCCCCGTGCGCGAGGGACCGCCCCGCCAGCTCCCCCACGATCCGCCCGGCAACCTCCCCGACCTCCTCACGCCGCTCGGTCCAGGCGGAGTTGACGCCTTCGAGGACCTGCCGGAAGGACGGCATACCGTGCCGGGGGGCGGGCGGAAAGTACGTCCCGAAGTAGAACGGCTCCGCCTCCGCGTTGAGAAAGACGGTCATGGGCCACCCGCCCTGTCCCGTGGCCGCCTGCACCGCCTCCATATAGACGGCATCGACGTCGGGCCGCTCCTCGCGGTCGACCTTCACCGACACGAAGTGCTCGTTGAGGAACGCCGCGGTCGCTTCGCTCTCGAAGGACTCGTGGGCCATCACATGACACCAGTGACAACTGCTGTACCCGACGCTGAGCAGCACGGGCACATCCCGCCGCCGCGCCTCCGCGAACGCCTCGGCCGACCAGGGCCACCAGTCGACGGGGTTGTCGGCGTGCTGCAGGAGGTAGGGGGACGTCTCGTCGGACAGTCGGTTCGCCATGCCCCCATCCTCGCTCACAAGGGCTACGGGGCCTGCCCGCGGCACAGCCAAGGCGGCCCAGGGACCCGAGGGCGGCCCGGAACAGACCGCCCCTGTTCCTGGGCGCCACGGGAGGATCTCTGTGATGATCGGATCCTTCCGGGGCGGGAACGGTTTCGAGGGGGAGGACTTCGGTGACGGATTCCACGATGGTCGACGGCGCGGAGGAACCTCCCGGGCGGGCCTCCTATCTGATCGAGGGACGACGGGTAAGGGTTTCGGACCTGTTCGACGCCGGGCTGCTGGCACCGGGGACACAGCTCGTCTTCCGGCGTAGGCGATCGGGGATGGCTCATACCGCCCGGGTGACGGGGGACGGCAGAATCGAGTTGAGCGACGGCCGACGGTTCAGGTCCCCCTCCGCGGCAGCCGCCGCGGCCTCGGGACGAGGTCCCTTCGACGGCTGGACCGCCTGGGCACTGGACGACGGCACTCCGCTGGACGTTCTGCGGCAGAAACTGCTGGACACCGTGGCGGAGCAGCCGTCGTCCGGCGGCTTGGCGGCGGAGGGGTCCGCCACCCGGCACACCCGGTTGAAGGACGCCAGGAAGCAAGCAGACGCAGGCAATCTCATCGCCCTCACGGTCCGTGATCTGCTGGACTGGTGGGGGCTGTCCCGGCGCGGCTACCTGGCCACCGCTCAGGTCGCGGCCGAGCTGGCCAACCACGGCCTGTCCACCGTGCCGGACTTCGCGGCCGTGGGGCTCGACGACTGGGTCGCCCTGACCGGACCGTCCGTGGACACCGAGGACGAGCAGGAGACGACGGCCGAGCAGGAGCCAGCGACGGAACAGCGGGCGGCGACAGAACAGAAGGAAACGAGGATGACCGGCGCACCGGGGCCCACCACCTCCGATGGGGAGGAAGACGACGAGGACGAGCCGATCCAGGGGCAGACGGTCGGCAACCTGCCCTCGGCGCTCCGGGGGGTGGAATCGGTAACCTCCTCGGCAAGCTTCGAGGAGGCGTTCACCACGATGCGGCTCAACGAGTACTCACAGTTGCCGGTGTTGAACGGGCCTCGGAACCTCCAAGGGGCCGTCACCTGGAAATCCATCGCTCTGGCTCGTCACACGGACGCCGAGGCCCCCTTCTCCCGGGCCATCGTCAGAGCTCACGCGGTCAGCTACGCCGAACAGCTGATCGACGTTCTGCCCTATCTGGAACAGTTCGGCTTCCTCCTGGTCAAGGACCAGACGAACCGGATCGCAGGAATCATCACCGTCGCCGACGTGGCCGCCGAATACGGCACCACGGCCCGGCCGTTCCTGCTCATCGGCGACCTCGACCGGCAACTGCGCCGGGTCATCTCGAAAGGGCTCGACCTCGCGGAGGTGATCGCTCTCTGCGACCCGAAAGGGCTCCGTAAGCTCACTTCCTTCGACCAACTGTCCTACGGGGACTACCAGCAGGTTCTGAGCAATCAGCGGCAGTGGGACAGGCTGGGCTGGCCGCTGGACCGCAAACCCTTCACGGACCGCCTCAACGTACTCCGCGAGGTCCGCAACGAGCTGATGCACTTCAACGACAAGGACAAGGCCGGCGACGCCGCGATCCCGATGCTCCGCAACATGATCGAGCTGCTGCGCGAGTACGGAGGCTGACGCACGCTTCCGCTCCCGTCCAGATCAGTGCGCCGGGATCGAGATCGGGACGGGATGGTCATCGTGAGCCCGGTCGTGTCCCAGCAGCACAACCGGCCGGCCCGGATCCTGGCCAATGCCCTGGACACCACAGCAGACCCGGACTGGAACGCCGACACGGACTTCGACGTCCGCCTCCAGGACGTTCCGCCGGGTCGGCAGCAACCAGCGAAAGGCCGTGAATGGAGCGTCAGGTTGTCGCCAGGAAGCCAACCGCGCGGGCGTCGAGTTCGGTCGCGCGGCGCACGCCGCGCGTGCGGAAGCGGGCGGGGTCCGTACTCATCGCGGTGACCTCCTTGCGGGTACGGGCGGAGCGCACGCCGTCCATGTGGTCCATCGCACGGGCCCAAGTGGCGCATGCCTGCTCGATGTTGCCGCGCTTGAGATGCGTCTCGGCACCGGCGACCAGGTCGAGCCCCACGATCCGCGCGTAAGTGCCCGCAGGGCGGCCGGCGGCGCGGCCGTACTGCTCCGCTGCCGCTCGACGGTCGCCAAGCGTCTCCTACACCTTCGCGGTACGCGAGTGGACCGACCCCGCCGGTGGCCCCAGGCCAGGGCCCGGAACGGCACTTCGTCGCCGGAGCCGGCGCCCAGCAGGACGCGCGCGTGCCGCGCCTCGCGGGGGCCGCCTGCCGCAAGCCGGACTTGGCGAGCGTGTGGGCGTGGACGATCCGGTTCGTGGACCCCGAAGGGCTCCTGGAGAACGGGGTCTTCAAGGAGTACCCCATCGAAGGCGCGCGGGAGGGCGATGTCGTGGTTCGCCAGGAGGCGATTCCCGCACTGGAGCGCCTGCGCGAACTCTTGAACGTCTGAGGCGAGTAACAGCGTCTGGGCGAAGCGACGTTCGGGTCGCTGTAGCGTCGTGGGGCGCACGGACATGTGTGCCCCGCGAGCCAAAGGACAGAACAGCAATGCGCGTTTCAGTGATCGGCTGCGGCCATCTCGGCGCTCCTCACGCCGCTGCCATGGCGGAGCTCGGGCACGAAGTGATCGGAGTCGAACTGAACCCGGAGACGTGCCGCGTACTGCAGAGCGGACGCGGCGCCTTCTACGAGAAGGGGCTCGACGACCTACTGGCCAAGCACGTTCCCACCGGCCGGCTCCGCTTCACGAGCGAATTGGCAGAAGCCGCCGAATGGGCCGACCTCCACTTCCTCGCGGTCGGTACGCCGCTTCGCGAGGACGGGCACGGCTACGACGTGGAACAGGTCGTCGGCTCGGTCAGTTCGCTGACGTCTCTCCTGAAGCGGCCGTGCACGATCGTGGGGAAGTCCACGGTGACGGTCGGCACCGTCGCCCGGCTCCAAGAGATCGTCTCGGCCCAGGCTCCTGACGGTGTCGAGCTGGTGTGGAACCCAGAGTTTCTGCGCGAAGGCCACGCCATCGAGGACACGCTGTATCCGGACCGTATCGTCGCCGGTCTCACCTCACCCGAGGCGCGGAAGGCTGTCGAGGAGGTCTACGCACCGATCCTGGCCCGGAACGACGTAACACTGATCATCACCGACCCGCCGACCGCCGAGGTGCTGAAGTCCGCCGCCAATGCGTTCCTCGCCACGAAGATCTCCTACATCAACGCCATGGCCGAGGTGTGCGAGATCGTGGGTGCCGACGTGAGCACTGTCGCCTACGGGCTCGGCATCGACCCCCGGATCGGGCATGGCGGAATGCGGCCCGGTATCGGCTACGGCGGGGGCTGCCTGCCCAAGGACACCGGTGCGTTCACCTGGCGCGTGGGGGACCTCGGTGCCACGCACGCCCACGCCCTGCTCCAGGCTGTCGAGGGCGTCAATCACTCCCGGATGGACGCGGCCACCGCACTGGTCGAGCGCGCACTCGGGACACCGCTCAACGGTGCGCGCATCGCAGTCCTGGGAGCATCGTTCAAAGCGGGCACGAGCGATGTGCGCAACTCGCCGGCGCTCCGACTGGCGGGACGACTCCACGATGCCGGGGCTCGCGCTGTCATCTACGACCCGGAGTCCACCGATGCCGCCCGGAATCTGCGGCCCCAATACACGTATGCGGATGATGCGGCGACGGCCCTCGATGGAGCCGACATTGTCGTGCTGGCCACCGAGTGGCCGCAGTTCACCAAGGACACCAAGTTCCCCTCGTCCGCCGGGGAAGCCGTTCGGTGCAGGGTCCTTGTCGATGTCCGCAACGCTGTCGACGCGGATGCATGGGTCGCGGCGGGCTGGGAGGTCTGGCAACTCGGGCGGCCCGTCCAGCGTTCCGAGGAGTGACCCGCAGTAGCGGCGGCGCCTCTGGACACCGGCGTGCTGGTGTACGCCGTCGGGCTCCGCGATGTTCGCGAAACGGAATGCCAGGTACCGGACCCTTCGCCCCGTGCACCAGCGGCTTCCACCCGGGTGGGGGCGGTGGCGAGGAAGCCGCTGGGGCGAGAGGGGGAACAGAGGGAGGGAAACGGCGTCGCCACCGGGCCGTGTCCCTCAGTGCGGCGCGAGGCCGACCGGACGTCTTACCGGTCGGCGCGGCCCGCGGATCGGAGCTGTCGGTCGGTCAGACCTGGAAGATGAACACGGACCATTTGTCACGCGCGGCCTGCGGGACGTCCGTGTGAGCCGTCGTGCCGGTGCCGGGGGCGCCGCGCAGGCGGGTGTCCCATGCGGCGGCCCAGAGGCCGAGGTCGCTGTTGTCCCAACGCCAGCGCTGCCCAGGGGCGTTGGCGTTGCACTTGCTCGCCCAGACCGCGTTGAGCGAGGACTTGTTGTCCGTCGTCAGGCAGAGCCCGGTCTTGGCGTTCATCAGGAGGTTCCCGCCCTCCCAGGCGTCGCTGGTGATCCAGTCCCACTCATGCTTCACGGTGTTGCAGGGCCCGTCGAGCTTGACGGCCCCCGCGGCCTCTCCGGCGAGGCAGTCGCCGGTCACCTGGTTGGTGAACCGCCAGTGGGTGTTGATCCCCGAGGCGGTGGACAGGCTGGAGGAGGCGCCGACGAAGGCTACGGCCAGTGCGGTGGCGGCAATTACGCGCTTGCGTATGGAAATCCTATTCACGGACTCAACCTACCAGTGATCTCTGACACACCGTCAGCAGCAGGGCGCTCCCCCCCGCGCACGAGGGAGCGCCCTGCGAAGTTCCGTACGGCAGAGGCCGGAGCCGTCAGCAGCCGCCGCAGTTGTAGTAGGTCACGTCCCAGTGGTTGACCTCGTTGTAGTAGATGTTGCCCGCGCCCGACTGCCACTTGCTGCCGCCGATGGAGGTGAACGTGCGGGTGATGTAGTTGGTGAGGCAGCTCGACATCGAGAAGTCGAGCTTGTAGCCGTTCCAGTGGCTGTAGGTGCCCGAGGCGTGGCCGGTCTCGGTGCCGCCGGTGACGGTCAGGCCGCAGCCGCTCGCGCCCTTGAGGGTGATCGCGCCCTGGATCGTCGCGGAGTTCACCTGCTCGAGAGACGTACAGGTCGGGTTGTTGCGGTCCGAACAGCCGCCGCTGGACGAGATGCCGATCCCGGCGTTGCGGAGCTGGGAGGAGGCGGTGGCGTGGCTGAGCTTGGCCAGTGCGCCGGCGGGGGCCTTCGTATCGGTGGGGGCGGCCTGGGCGGGCGGGGACGAGAAGAACGCGAGGGCCAGCGCGGAGGCGCCGATCGCGGCGCTTCTGAGGGCCTTGTTCATCGTGGTCACTGTAATTTCCTCTCGGTGGGGACGGGGAGGTCAACTACGCGCGTAGCATGCCCGATCGCGCCGATCCGCACGAGATCCCAACTCGCCCTGAAAGAGCGTCAGTTGATGCTCTCGCGTACGGTGCCGCCGGTCATGCAGCCAAGATGACACATCTACGCGCGATGCGTAAGACGGGGCGCGAGTCGCCGGCCGGTCCGGGAACCGCCGCCCGCCGCCCGCCGCTCTGCCCTCAGGAGATCTCCGCACGGCAGAATCGCTCGCTTCCGCCCGCGCCCCGTCCGCAGGGTGGGGTGGACCGGCCGGGGTGGGTGAGCGCCCGCCGCAGAGGGCCGGGTCACGGAGGAAACATGCTCTCGACCGTTCCACGGCTCGCCGCGGCGCAGGCCGCCCCGGTGCCGTTCGACGACCAGATCGCCGGCCGCCTTCAGCACGGCAGGATCGTGGTGCTGGGTGAACAGGTGGACGACGCGATCGCCAACCGGATCTGCGCGCAGTTGCTGCTCCTGTCGCAGGAAGACCCCAAGAGCGACATCGTCCTGATCGTGAACAGCCCAGGTGGTTCCGTCCTCGCCGGGATGGCCGTCTACGACACCATGCGCTTCATCCCGAACGACGTCGCCACCCTGGCGATGGGCTTCGCGGCGAGCATGGGTCAGTTCCTGCTCTGCGCGGGAACAGCCGGCAAGCGCTACGCCCTGCCGAACGCGCGGATCATGATGCACCAGCCGTCCGGCGGGATCGGCGGAACGGCGGCCGACATCGCCGTACAGGCCGAGAACATGGCGTACACCAAGCTGACCATGCAGAAGCTGATCGCGGAGCACTGCGGGCAGAGTCTGGAGACGGTCGCGGCCGACCAGCGCCGGGACCGGTGGTTCACGGCGGAGCAGGCGAAGGAGTACGGCTTCGTGGACCGCGTCGTACGTGGCGTGGCGGAGCTGGGCGGCGACGCGGCGAGCGGGTTCGGCTTCGGACCGGCCGGCACGGACAAGGGGGCGGCGGCATGAGCGGGCAGTACACCGTCCCCGTGGTGGTCGAGCGGACGCCGAACGGCGAGCGCTCCTACGACGTCTTCAGCCGGCTGCTCTCCGAGCGGATCGTCTTCCTCGGCACGTCGATCGACGACGGCGTCGCGAACGTGATCATGGCGCAGATGCTCCATCTCGACCACGAGAGCAGCGACATGGACATCCACCTCTACATCAACTCCCCCGGCGGCTCGGCCACCGGGCTGACCGCGATCTACGACACGATGCAGTTCGTACGG
Organism: Streptomyces sp. NBC_01506; assembly: GCF_045040295.1. Taxonomy (NCBI): domain Bacteria; kingdom Bacillati; phylum Actinomycetota; class Actinomycetes; order Kitasatosporales; family Streptomycetaceae; genus Streptomyces; species Streptomyces sp. NBC_01506. The sequence goes on from NZ_CP109422.1 coordinate 3,218,426, forward strand.
GCGGACGTCGCGACCGTCTGTCTCGGTCAGGCGGGCTCGGGCGCCGCCGTACTCCTCGCGGCGGGCGCGGCCGGCAAGCGGATGGCGCTCCAGCACTCGCGGGTGCTGCTGCACCAGCCGTCCACCCAGGGGCAGGGCGAGGCGGCGGATCTGGAGATCCAGGCGGCGGAGGTGCTGCGGACCAGGGCCGAGATCGAGGACATCCTGTCGCACCACACGGGCCAGAGCGTGGAGCGACTGCGGGAGGACACGGACCGGGACAAGTACTTCACGGCGTCACAGGCGAGGGAGTACGGCCTGGTGGACGCCGTGATCACGACCCGCGAACTCGCCGAGCGCGGGCGGTAGTTCTACGGCCGGGTGCGTGGGTCGGCCGCGCACGCCCGCGCGGCCGGCCACGTCACGCCGCCAACAGCACAGCCGCCGCCCGGCCGTCGCGCCCGGTGGACCGGCGCGGGCGGCCCCAGGGCGCGGCCACGGTGACCCTGGCCGTCACGGAGACCGTCACCGCCGTCTGTGCCCTCTGTGCCGACAGGTCGGAGTGCAGCGCGCCCACCAGGTCCGCCAGGTGCAGCCCCAGGGCGCGGCAGACCGCCGCCAGCACCTCGGACGACGGCTCCTTGCGCCCGCGCTCGATCTCCGAGAGATACGGCAGCGACACCCGCGCCCGGTCGGCGACGTCCCGCAGCGTACGGCCCTGCCGCAGCCGGGCCCGGCGCAGCGCGGCCCCCACGAGATCCCGCAGCAGCGGCTCGCCGGGCCCGTCGCCCCGGCCGGGGTCCGGAACGGCACGCAGGACGCCCTCGCTCATGGATTCCTCCGTCAGTCGTCCGTCAGTCGTACGTCAGTCGTTGTGGAACGGCACCACACACCTGCCCTCCCGAGCCTAAGCCGCGCCCCTCCCCCGGCCGGGCGATGTCCGCCGCGGGCGTAAACACGCTCCGTGCGGGCAAGACGTACGAGCACACGTACGCATCAGTAGGCGGGGGAAGGCACCCGGCGCGGAGCGGCGACATCGGTCGCCGCGGGCCCGGCAGGCCGCCTCGCGCTCGCGCGCCCCGCGCAGGACACTGTCCCGGGGCACGCCGAAGGACCGGATGCTCTCGGAGGGGGACACATATGCGGGACAGCCATCGGACCGAGGCCGAGAGGCTGTTGGTGCGCGCCGTCGAGGAAGAGGTGCGGCGCTCCGGCGGGCGGATCGACGGCAATGTCCTCCTGGCGCGCGGGCGGGGCGCGTTGGAGGCCGTCGCGGAGTCCGCCGCCGACGAGTACGCGCTGTACGAGGCGGCGTTGGACGAGGCGCAGGCCGCGCGGCGGCCGATGTCGCAGCGGTTCGGCTCGGGCGCGCTCACGACGCCCGCCCTGGTGGCGGTGGTCGCCGCGGCCTCGGCGGTCGCGGCGGACGTCGCCCTGGGTACGGGCACGGGGACGGCGGTCGGCACGGGCGTGATCGTCGGAGTGGTCGGTACGGCCACGGCCGTCGCCAAGGTGGCCACCGACGGCCGCCCACCGGGCCGCCCCGCACGCACCGGCGCAGGCGGGACAGCCGGGTCCAGCGGGTCCGCCGGCCGCACCGGCGCCGCCGGACAGCCGGGCGACGTCGAGCAGTTGCGGCTCCAGTGGCTGACGGCGCTGGAGGTACGGGGCATCCGCCCGTATCTGGACCAGCAGCGCGTGCTGACCCAGGCGACCCGGCGTACGACCAAGAAGAAAGCCGTCGTCCCGCAGTTGCGCGGCTCCGACCGCAGCGCCGCCGCCCGCAGACGCAGCGTGCTTGAGCAGTCCTTCGGTCATCTCCCGTCCTCCGACGGCCCGTTCGCGGGCCGCCGCGAGGCGATCGGGCAGATCGCGCGCTGGGTGCACGCGGCCCGCGCGTCGACGGAGACGAAGCCGACCGTCGTCGTGCTGCACGGCGCGCCCGGGTCCGGCCGGACCACGCTCGCCGTGCGGGCGACGCACCAGCTCAGGGACCAGTTCCGCGGCGCGTGCGTGGTGGACCTGCGCGGCGGTGGCGCGGGCGAGGCGCCGCTGTCGACCAGGGACGCGCTGCTGCATCTGCTGAACCGGCTGGGCGCGCCCCGCGAGCAACTGCTGTTCCGTGAGCGGTCGTCGCCCGAGCAGCAGGTGCGGCGCCTCAGCGAGCTGTACCACCAGCATCTGACGGGCCTGCCGGTGACGATCGTGCTCGACGACGCCTCCGACGCGGAGCAGATCCGTACGCTCGTGCCCGAACGCTCCGACAGCCTGGTACTGGTGACGACCCGTCAGCCCGTCGAGCTGGCGGCCGACACCCCGGCGTGGGTGCACCAGTTGCCGGTCGAGGCCCTGGACGGCGCGGGCTGCGAGGAGTTGCTGCGCGCCGCCGGCGAGGAGCCGGTGGGCGGCCCGTACGACGCCCAGGCCATCGACAGGATCGGCGAGTTGTGCGGCGGTCTGCCGCTGGCGCTGCGGGTCGCGGGGTCCTCGCTCGGTTCGCGTACGTCGCACCAACTGGCCACGGATCTTGAGGCTTACGGCCCGGTCGACCCGGCCGAGCGCGCGATGTGGCTGCGCTACACCGACCAGAGCGAGCAGGCGCGCAGGCTGCTGCGGCGGCTCGCGCTGGCGGGGCGCGCGTCGCTGGGCGCCGCTGCCGCCGCCGCGCTGCTGGGCGCCGACGAGCAGGAGGCCGAGCGGCTGCTGACGGTGCTGTCCCGCGCGGGCCTGATAGACCACGTACGGGCCAACCGCTACCGACTCCACGACGTCGTACGGAACTTCGCGCTCGCCCGGCTGCTGGACGAGGAGGAGGCCGCCGACCGTACGGCCGCGCAGGAACGTCTCATCCAGAACTACTCGGAGCTGGCCGACTCGGTGATCCGCCTGGTCGACGGCAAGACGTCCACGCGCGCCGACCAGTTCGGCGGCCACGGCTTCTCCTCGCTCGACGCCGCGCTGCGCTGGCTGGACGAGGAGTCGAGCTTCATCACCGCCGCGCTGCGGCACGCGGAGGGCGTCGACCAGGCGGCCGTCCTGAGCCTGCTGGGCGCGCTGTGCGACTACTGCCTGCTGCGCGGGGACCTCTACCGGCTCGGTGAGATCAGCGAGTTGACGCAGGCCGTGGACCAGGGGCTGCTGGCGCGTTCCGTGCAGTGGCGTACGGGTATCGCGGCCCGGCAGCTCGGCGAGCTGGACAAGGCGCGTACGACGCTGACGTCCGTGGTCGACCTCTACCGCGAGGCGCACCACGACGCGGGCGTGGCCCGCGCGCTGTGTTCGCTGGGCATCACACTGCACCACCAGGGCAATCTCAACGAGGCGTCGGCGAAGCTGCGCGAGGCGCTGGAGCTCCAGGCCCCGGCCGAGCTGGGCACCGACCGCGCCTGGACGCTGCACGCGCTGGCGGCGGTGGAGCGCGACCGGGCGAATCTCACCGAGGCGATCGGGCTGCTGTCGACGGCGCTGGTCCTGCACCGCGCGGGCGAGTCGCTGCACGGCGAGGCGTGGACGCACTTCCAGCTCGGCCAGGTGTGTCTGCGGATGGGCGATGTCCGGCGCGCCGAGGCGGAGTTGAGCCAGGCGCTGGATCTGTACGGCCGTACCCGCGACGGCCGAGGCGAGGCGTGGGCGCTGACCCAGTTGGCGCGTGCCCGGCTGGTGGACAGCGAACCGGAGTCGGCGGCCGACCAGTTCCGCCAGGCTCTCGCCAGGCACCGGGACAACGAGGACGCGCGCGGCGAGGCGTGGACGCTGTACTACCTGGGCCAGGCGCTGGAGGAGTGCGGCGACACCGCGCAGGCGGTACGCGAGCTGGAGCGGGCGCGCTCGATGTTCTCCCGGATGCGCGACGTGTACGGGCTGGCCTGCGCCCGCCACCACTCGGGCCGGGTGACCCGCGACCAGCGGGCCGCCCAGACCGGCAATCTCCGTAACTCCGGCTTCGCCCGGCAGTTGCTGGTCGACGCCCGCGCGGACTTCCGCCGCATCGGTGTGGCGCACGGCGAGGCGTGGACGTGTCTGGAGCTGGCGATCGTCGACGCGGGCAACAGCAAGGCGGTCCAGGCGCTGGCGCTGTGCGACGAGGCGACGGCGCTGTTCACCTCGTACGGCGACCATCGCGGCGCCGACTGGGCCCGCTTCCTGCGCTGCACGCTGCTGCCGTACGGCTCGGCGGGCGGCGTCGAGGTCGGGTCCGCGGTGGCGGAGCAGGAACTGGCCGAGCTGACGGCTGCCCGGCATCCGTCGCGCGACGGCAAGGTGGACGAGTGCGCGGAGACGTACGCGGTGATGCTGGAGCGCGGCGTCACGCTGGAGGACGGCTGGCAGGCGTGGCGCCTCGGTATGGTGCCGAGCCGGCACGCGCGCGAGGTGATGGGCGTCCCGGTGGAGGCGGCGCAGACCTGAGCCCCGCTGCGGGCCGGATGGTTATAGACCGCACGTTACACAACATGCTACGGTCCATGACCATGGCCCGCCCGAGGACTTTCGACGAGGAACGGGCCCTGGACGCGGCGATGCGCGCCTTCTGGGCGAACGGCTACGAGGCCACTTCGACCCAGGATCTGTGCGACGTCACCGGCCTGGGCCGCAGCAGCATCTACAACACCTTCAACAGCAAGCAGGACCTGTTCCGGCGGGCCCTGGCCCGCTACATCGAGACCACGACGGCGAACCAGCTCGCCATCCTGGAGGACCTTCGGCGACCGGCCGTGGAGCGGCTGCGCGCCCTGTTCACCTCGATCGTGGACGCCGAGTTCGACAATCGCGGCAACGGCCGCAGCATGGGCTGCCTCACGGTCAACACCACCGTCGAACTCGCAGGCCGCGACGCGGAGGCGGACCGGATGCTGGAGCGGGACACCGCGCGGCGCCTCGCGTCCCTGCGCGCGGCGATCGAGGAGGGGCAGCGGGCCGGCGACATCGCCTCGACGCGGGATTCGGGCTCGCTCGCCCGCTTCCTGGTGGCCGTGATCGGCGGGATGCGGGTGACGGGACAGGGCGGCGGCGACCGGCCGACTCTGGAGGCGATCGCCGACACGGCGATGGACGCACTGACCCACTGACCCACTGACGCACCGCGCACCGCGCACTTGGAACACACCGAGCACACCACCTCGGGCCGACCCATGCCCAAATTATGTACCGATCCATCCAAAACGAGAGCAGAGGGCTCATGCCTCGCACCGTGTACCTCCTGGCCCTGGGCATCTTCGCCATGGTCACCAGCGAATTCGTCGTCGCCGGGCTGATGCCCCAGATGGCCGACGGCCTCGACGCGACCATCCCGCAGATCGGCTATCTCATCACCGCCTTCGCCGCCGGCATGGCCCTGGGCGGGCCCTTCCTCACCGTCGCCGTGCTGAGATTCCGTCAGAAAACCGCGCTGCTCGTGCTGTTCGGCATCTTCCTGGCCGGCAACGTACTGGCCGCCACCGCCACCTCGTACGCCGTCATGCTCGCCGCCCGCGTCGGGACGGGCATCGCCTCGCAGGCGTTCTTCGGCGTCTCCCTCTCGCTCTGCGTCCAGCTCGCCCGCCCCGAGATCCGCGGACGCGCCATCGCCGTCGCCATGAACGGTCTGATGCTCGGCACCCTGCTCGGCCTGCCGCTGTCCACCTTCATCGGCGAACGCCTGGGCTGGCGCGCCGCGTTCTGGGCCATCACCGCGCTGACCGTGCTGGCCGCGCTCGCCTCACTCGTGGGCATACCGCGCCTGGAGCGCGCCGAGAACGCCGGACTGCGGCAGGAGTTGGGCGCCTTCCGCAACCGCCGCCTGTGGCTGGCGTTCGCGACCAGCACCCTTGTCATCGGCGCCACGTTCGCGGCGTTCAGCTATCTCAACCCGATCCTCACCGAGATCACGGGCTTCGGCACCGGGACCGTACCGCTGCTGCTCATCGCGTACGGCGCCGCCACCGTCATCGGCAACACGGTGGTGGGCCGGCTCGCCGACCGGCACACGGTCACGGTCCTGCTCACCGGCCTGGCGCTCAATCTGACGTTCCTGGGCGGCTTCGCGCTGCTGGCCCAACTGCCCGTGGCCGCCGTGCTGTTCATGCTGGGCATCGGCTTCGTCGGCGTCACGATGAACCCGGCGATGATCACGCGCGTGCAGCGCGCGGGCAATGCCAGGCCGCTGGTGAACACCGTCCACTCGTCCTTCATCACCCTGGGCATCGTCATCGCCACGTCCGCCGGCGGACCGATCATCGACGCCTACGGGCTGCGCGGCCCGCTGTGGCTCGGCGCGGCCATGGCCGCGCTCGGAATCCTGACGCTCATCCCGGATCTCGTACGACGCACCCGGCCCGCGCCTGCTGCCGCGCCGGCACCCGCGCCGGCACCGGCAGCCGTCCTCGCCATGGACGCCGCCGTCAGGAACGCCGAACACTCCCGCTGACCGCGCGCCCCGGTGGGGCGGCCGGCGGGAGTGTGCGGGCGCGCACGCCCTACGTCGTCTGCCGGTCGCCCACCGACGCGCCACGCGCCTGCGCGCTGTCCGCCCCGTCCGCCGGCTTCGCCTCCTCGAAGGAGACCTTGCCCATGTGGCGGTTCATCGACTTCATCAAGAGCCACACGGCGCCCGCCATCACGGCGAAGACGATGAAGCCGAGAACGCCGGGCGTCACCTTGTTCTCGTCCAGCTCCTTCGCGAGCGGGACGAGCTGCGTCACTGCCTGGGTCGCATACATATCAGGCATTGTCGCGGATGCCCGCGAAGAGGTCGCTCTCGGGGAGGGAGGTATCGACGAGCGACTTCACCAGCTCGTACTCCTCGGTCGGCCAGACCTCCCGCTGGATGTCCATCGGGACGCGGAACCAGCCGCCGTCCGGGTCGATCTGTGTGGCGTGCGCGATGAGCGCCTTGTCACGGATCTCGTAGAAGTCGGCGCACGGCACATGCGTGGTCAGCGTCCGCTCCTCGCGCCCGAACTCCTTCCAGCGCTCCAGCCACTCCCCGTACGGGGACTCAAGACCACGCGCCAGCAGGGCCTCGTGCAGCGCGACCGTACGGGGACGGTTGAAGCCCTGGTTGAAGTACAGCTTCCGCGGCTGCCACACCGGACCGAACTCCGCCTCGGGGTACTTCTCGGCGTCGGCCGCGTGCTCGAAGGCCACCATCGTGATCTTGTGGGTCATGATGTGGTCGGGGTGCGGATAGCCGCCGTTCTCGTCGTACGTCGTGATGACCTGCGGCTTCTGCTCCCGGATCATCCGCACGAGCCGGCCGGCCGCCTCGTCGACGTCCTCCAGCGCGAAGCAGCCCTCGGGGAGCGGCGGCAGCGGGTCGCCCTCGGGCAGGCCCGAGTCCACGTAACCGAGCCATGACTGTCTGATGCCGAGGATCTCGCGAGCCTCGTCCATCTCTTTCTTGCGGACCTCGTGGATGTGCTCCTCGATATAGGAGTCACCCTGGAGTTTGGGGTTGAGGATGGAGCCGCGCTCGCCTCCCGTGCAGGTCACGACCAGCACGTCCACCCCCTCGGATACGTACTTGGCCATGGTGGCCGCGCCCTTGCTCGACTCGTCGTCGGGGTGGGCGTGGACGGCCATCAATCGCAGCGTGTCAGTCAAGACTCGGTCCTCAGTGATTTGTCGCATCGGGCGGCTTCTATAGTGACGGAATCGAGGCAGGGAAAATTCCGGAGAGGAACGATCATGACCGCGGTACGCCCACCGGTTCTTCCCGAGGGCCGTTACGGCCGCTCGTCGGACGAGCGCGCGGACCGCAAGCTCAAGATCGTCGGCTCCGTGCTCGGCGTCGGCCTGCTCGCGCTCGTCGGCTGGTTCGGTTACGACTATGTGGCAGGCCAGAGTGTTTCTGGCGAGGTCATCAAATTCAAGCGGGTATCCGCCACCGAAGTCGAGGTGCATCTCGAAGTCCGCAAGGACCGGGACGCCAACGGCACGTGCACGCTGCGTTCGCGCGCCGAGGACGGCAGCGAGGTCGGCATCAAGGACGTCCGTTTCGAGGGCTCCGAGACACGGATCGACCGGGTCGTCACCATCCGTACGCGGGCGAGCGGGACGAGCGCGGAGCTGGTCGCGTGCACGCCGGACGGCGGCTGACGAGCGTGATCCACGTCCGGCCGGGCCTGTGGCCTCGTCGCTCCCGCGGCCCGTCCCTCCGCCCGGTTCTGGGCTGACTCCGGTCTGACCCTCCCCGGCACTCTCCGGGTTCACGTCGCTGACCTGCGACGATGTGATTCTGATGCCTTTCGTCCTGCCCTCGCGCCACGGAATTGTTAGGCTCGTGGTTTCGCCCACCCGAGAAGGCACATGCTTCTGGGTAGGGCGTTGCTTTGTATTCCCAGTACCTACGAGGAGCACCTGTGACCCAGACCAGCGAGAACGTCACCTGGCTCACCCAGGCGTCGTACAACCAGCTCAAGGCCGAGCTGGACTACCTGTCTGGTCCCGCGCGCGTCGAGATCGCCCAGAAGATCGAGGCCGCCCGCGAGGAGGGGGACCTGAAGGAGAACGGCGGGTACCACGCGGCCAAGGAGGAGCAGGGCAAGCAGGAGCTTCGGGTGCGCCAGCTCACCCAGCTCCTGGAGCACGCGAAGGTGGGCGAGGCCCCGGCGGACGACGGGATCGTGGAGCCGGGCATGGTCGTGACGATCGCCTTCGACGGCGATGACGACGACACCCTGACCTTCCTGATGGCTTCGCGTGAATACGCGAGCAGCGACATCGAGACGTATTCGCCGCAGTCGCCCCTCGGCGCCGGTGTGAACGGCAAGAAGGTCGGCGACGACGCGGAGTACGAACTGCCGAACGGCAACAAGGCGTCGGTGAAGATCCTGGCGGCGAAGCCGTATCAGGACTGAGGACGGCACAGCACGGAGCCCGTCCCGCGACCGAGGACAGACAGGTCGCGGGACGGGCTCGGTGAGTCGGGCTCGTCGTCCGTGTCCGTACGCCGCAGGCCGCGACGTCCGGCAGATCAGCGCGCCGATCCAGGAGAACGCGTAGCCGAGGACGAGCGGCGATGCCGGCGCCCGCGCCCGCGCCCGCCGTGGCGAAGGTCACGGTCCGCGCGAAGACGCCCGCCATCAGGAACTCCCGGTATGCCTGGGCGCTGTTGGGCGGCCAAGCCTGCCGGCGATACTCGTCAGCCGGCCGCGCGACGGTACTTACGAACGGACAGCGTGCGGAAGATGATGATGATCAGCGTCGAGTAGACGAGTGTCGCCCAGACCGGGTTCTGCATGGGCCAGGCGTCGGACTGGGACACGCCGGGATCGCCGAACAGTTGGCGGCACGCTTGCACGACCGCGCTGAAGGGGTTCCAGTCGGCGATGTGTCGCAGCCAGGGGGTCATCTGGCTGGAGTCCACGAAGGCGTTCGAGACGAACGTGACCGGGAACAGCCAGATGATCCCGCCCGAGGTCGCCGCCTCCGGGGTGCGTACGGAGAGGCCGATCAGCGCCCCGATCCAGGTGAAGGCGTATCCCAACAGAAGCAGCAGGCCAAAGGCGGCCAGGATCTTCCCCAGGTTGGTCGGCTCCGCGGTACCGGGACGCCAGCCCACGACCAGTCCGACGATCGCCAGAACGACGAGAGTGATCGCCGTCTGCGCGAGGTCGGCCACGGTGCGGCCGGTGAGAACCGCACCGCGGGCCATGGGAAGCGAGCGGAACCGATCGACGAGGCCCTTCTGCATGTCGTCAGCGATACCGGCCGCCGATCCGGCCGTGGCGAAGGTGACGGTCTGCGCGAAGATGCCCGCCATCAGGAAGTTCTTGTAGACGTCGGCGCTGGTGCTGTTGCCGACTCGGATGGAGCCGCCGAAGACGTAGGTGAAGAGAACCACGAACATCACCGGCTGGATGATCCCGAACAGGACCACCTCGGGAATCCTTGTCATGCGGATCAGGTTCCTGCGGGCGATGACAAGCGAGTCAGTCACGGCGCTCACTTGGCGCTCTCCTTCGGTTCCGTGCCCGTGCCCGTGCCGGTGCTGGTGCTGGTGTCGGCGGGCGCTGTCGCGCCCGGTGCCTTCTTGTCCGGTGCCGGGCCGTCGCCGTTCTCCTGGGCCTCCTCGGCCGAGTGGCCGGTGAGCGAGATGAAGACGTCGTCCAGGGTGGGGCGGCGCAGCCCGATGTCGTCGATCTCGACGCCCCGGGCGTCGAGTTCCCTGATGATCTCGGCGAGCAGCTTCGCTCCGCCGGTGACCGGGACGGTGAGCTTGCGGGTGTGCTTGGCGACCATCACGTCGCCCTTGCCGAAGCCGGCCAGCACGTCGTGGGTCGGGGTGATCTGGTCGCGTTCGTGGACGACGACCTCGACGCGCTCGCCGCCCGTACGGGCCTTGAGTTCGTCGGCGGTGCCGCGCGCGATGACCTGACCGTGGTCGATGACACAGATGTCGTGGGCGAGGTGGTCGGCCTCTTCGAGATACTGGGTGGTGAGCAGCAGCGTCGTACCGCCCGCGACCAACTCCTCGATGATTCCCCACAGTTGCTGGCGGTTGCGCGGGTCGAGACCGGTCGTCGGCTCGTCCATGAACATCACCGGCGGGGAGACGACGAGGGCCGCGGCGAGGTCGAGCCGCCTGCGCATACCGCCGGAGTAGGTCTTGGTGGTGCGGTCGGCGGCGTCGGAGAGGTTGAAGCGCTCCAGCAGTTCGACGGCCCTGGCCTTCGCGGCACGGGCACTCTGCTGGTAGAGCTGGCCGACCATCTGAAGGTTCTCGCGGCCCGTCAGATATTCGTCGACCGCGGCGAACTGGCCGGAGAGGCCGATGTTCCTGCGCACCTCGTTGGGGTGCTTGAGCACGTCGATACCCGCGACGACGGCCTTGCCGCTGTCGGGCTGGAGCAGGGTCGTCAGCACACGGACGGCGGTGGTCTTGCCCGCGCCGTTGGGGCCGAGCAGTCCGAGGACCGTGCCCTCGGGGACATCGAGGTCGACGCCGTCCAGTGCTCGTACGTCGCCGAACGTCTTGACCAGCCCTTCGGCGTAGATGGCGCCTGGCATAGGGGTAACTCCCAGAGTTGCGTCAGATGCGAACAATTGGTGCGATTCGCGCTAGTGGGAAGCTTAAGTCGCGGACAGCAGAGGCTGACGCTAACGCGATACATCGCGATAGGCAAGGGAAATACGTAAGCTCTACGTAAAGACGACCGGTGTGCGTAGACCGGTACGCGGACTGGCCCGCTCGGCCGAGACCGCGCGGCTCAGCCCAGGATCGTGTAGCCCGCCTCGCGCAGGGCCGCCTCCACGTCCGCGCAGTGCTCCGGGCCCTTGGTCTCCAGACGCAGCTCCACGTCCGCCTCCGTCAGCCCCAGCCGCGGATCTGTCCGTACGTGACTCACGTCCAGCACGTTGGCATCGGCCACCGACAGCACCCCGAGCAGTGTCGCGAGCGCCCCCGGCCGGTCGGTGATCCGCAGCCGCAGCCCGAGATAGCGCCCGGCCGCCGCCATCCCGTGGCGCAGGATCCGCTGCATCAGCAGGGGGTCCACATTGCCGCCCGACAGCACGGCGACCACCGGCCCCCGGAACGCCCTGGGCGTGCTCAGCAGCGCGGCGACCGTGCTCGCCCCGGCCGGCTCCACGACGAGCTTCGCCCGCTCCAGACAGAGCAGCAGCGCGCTGGACAGCTCGTCCTCGGACACCGTACGCACCTCGTCGACCAGGTCCCTGATCATCGGGAACGTGATCTCGCCGGGCCGGCCGACCTTGATGCCGTCCGCCATCGTCTGCTGCTCGTGGAGCGACATCGGCCGCCCGGCACGCAGCGAGGGCGGATACGCGGCGGCGCCCTCCGCCTGCACGCCGACCACCCTGACGTCGGGCCGTACCGACTTGACCGCCAGCGCGATGCCCGCGGCGAGGCCGCCGCCGCCGAGACCGACCAGGATCGTCCGTACCTCGGGGCACTGCTCCAGGATCTCCAGGCCCACCGTGCCCTGTCCGGCGATGATGTCCGGGTGGTCGAAGGGGTGGATGAAGACCGCGCCGGTCTCCCGCGCGTACTCCTGCGCGGCGGCCAGGGTCTCGTCCACGACCTGGCCGTGCAGCCGTACCTCGGCGCCGTACTCCCGGGTCGCGGCGACCTTGGGCAGCGGCGCGGCCAGCGGCATGAACACGGTGGAACGCACACCGAGCAGGGTCGACGCGAGGGCGACGCCCTGCGCGTGATTGCCCGCGCTGGCGGCGACGACACCGGCCGCGCGCTCCTCGGGGGAGAGACCGGAGATCCGCACGTACGCGCCGCGCAGTTTGAACGACCCCGTCCGCTGAAGGTTCTCGCACTTGAGATGGACCGGGGCGCCGACCAGGTGCGTCAGATGCCTGCTGCCCTCCATCGCGGTCATCCGGGCCACACCGGTGAGCATCTTCTGTGCCCCGCGGACGTCGTCGAGGATCGGCGCGGGCGCGGAGCCACGCGGTGAGGCGGAAGCGGAAGCGGATGATCCGTAGGGACGAGACGTACCGAAGGTCATGACCGCCAGTCTCGCAGCTCAGCCCTTGGTCGGCCGCCCGGAACCGTGCGCCCTCCACAGGTGTCCACAGGTTTACGCGGGCCCCGTACGGCCAAGGGCGGGGCCGCGTACTCTGTCCCCCACCAACCGACCACCGCACGAGAGAGCCCCAGCCATGCCCCCTACTCAGGACATGACTTCCGCTGTGTCGGCCTCCCCGGGCTCCGGCTCCGAATCCTCCGGTTCCGACCCCTCCGGCTCCGCACCTTTAGAGACCGCACCGGCATCTTCCGTCGGTACCGAATCCGTCGTCACGACTGACATCAGCACCGACGACACCTCCCTCCTCGACACACTTCAGCACCAGGTGGCCGTCTTCGCCCGACGGGCGGAACAGACCCGCCTCGGCGGCGTCGGCCAGGTGCGCAACTCCATGGACCGCGCCGCCTACCTCCTGCTCAACCGCCTTGATCTGGAAGGCCCGATGGGCGTCAAGGCGCTGGCCGCGGGGATGGGGATCGACTCCTCCACCGTCACCCGCCAGGTCGCGCCGCTCGTCGACACCGGCCTGGTCAAGCGCACCTCCCACCCCGAGGACGGCCGCGCCGTCGTCCTGGAACTCTCGGTCCGCGGGCTGAGCCGCCTCGAAGAGGTCCGCTCCTCGCGCCGCGAGCTGATGTCACAGGTCACGGACGGCTGGACGCAGGACGAACGGGACTCGTTCTGCACCCTCCTCACCAGATTCAACGCCGCCCTGTCCGCACGGCAGTCGGGCCCCGCGTCGGCCGAACCGCCCGCGCACCGGGCCCCGGTGGACGAACCCACCGGCACGGAGCCGCCACCGGCCTCTTGACCTCGGCCGGGGTCTGTCCTCATATGAGGTGTGCGAGAGCGACGGCAGACGAGTACGGACCGTCGTCGCGCCCGGGAGTTCGAGGCGTTCGTCGCGGGCGCGGCAGGCCGACTGCTGCATGCCGCCACACTGCTGACGGGTGAGAGCGCCGACACCAAACCGCGCGCCGAACGCCTGCTGACGGCCGCCCTGGCCCGTACGTACGCGGACTGGGACCACCTGCGCGGCGGCGACCCGTACGACCGCGCCCGCCAGGAGATCGCCACCCGCTACGCGCGCGGCGCCTGGCGCCACCGTCCCCGCTCGGGCCGCTCGGGCCGCTCGGGCGAGGGCCTGCTCGGCCGGCTCAGCCCGCGGGAACGGCTCATCCTGGTGCTGCGGCTGTACGAGGGGGTCGCCGAGGAGCAGACGGCGGCGCTGCTGGGGCTGCCCGTCGACCGGGTGCGCGCGATCTGCGCGCGGGCGGTCGGCGCGATGCGACAGCCCGCGCGATGAGCGGCTGCGCGCGATGAGCGGCCACAGCCGTAAGGAGGACGAGGTCCGCCGGATGCTCGATCTGCCGCATCCGCCGGTCCCCGTCGACCTGACGGCCCGCGCGACCGCCGTCGGCATCCGCATCCTGAACCGCAGACGCACCGGGCGCCTGCTGTTCTGGCTGCTGGTCGCGGTGGCGGTGATCGCCTTCACGGTGTGGGCGTCGGTCGTGGAGCCGTGGTCGGTCCCACCGTCCGAGCGGACGCCACCGCTCGAAGGCTGGTGAGTTCCGTCAACTGCCTTTAAGCCAGGGCCTGCTGAAGGTCCGTCAGCAGATCGTCGGCCGACTCGATGCCGACCGACAGCCGCACCAGATCGTCCGGCACCTCCAGCGGGGAGCCCGCCACCGAGGCGTGCGTCATCCGTCCCGGGTGCTCGATCAGTGACTCGACTCCGCCCAGGGACTCGCCCAGCGTGAAGACCTTCGCCCGGCCGCAGACCTCGATGGCCGCCTGCTCGCCGCCGGCGATCCGGAAGGAGACCATGCCGCCGAAGGACTTCATCTGCTTGGCGGCGATCTCGTGCCCGGGGTGCTCGGGCAGGCCCGGGTAGTAGACCTTCGAGACCTTCGAGTGCCGGGACAGCATGTCGGCGACGCGTGTCGCGTTCTCGCTGTGCCGGTCCATCCGGACGGCGAGGGTCTTCACGCCGCGCAGCACCAGCCACGCGTCGAACGGACCGGAGATCGCGCCCATCGCGTTCTGGTGGTAGGCGAGTTCGTCGCCGAGCGTGTTGTCGGCGGTGACCAGCGCGCCGCCGACGACGTCCGAGTGACCGCCCATGTACTTGGTGGTCGAGTGCACGACGACATCGGCGCCCAGGGCGAGCGGCTGCTGAAGGTAGGGGCTCGCGAAGGTGTTGTCGACGACGAGCTTGGCCCCGGCGGTGCGGGCGACCTCGGCGAGGGCCGCGATGTCGCTGATGCCCAGGAGCGGGTTCGAGGGGGTCTCGACCCAGATCGCCTTCGTACGGGGCCGCAGAGCCGCCCGTACGGACGCCGGGTCCGAGGTGTCGGCCACCGACCACTCCACGCCCCAGCGCGAGACGACCTTCGCGAAGAGGCGGAAGGTACCGCCGTACGCGTCGTTGGGGATCACGACATGGTCGCCCGGCGACAGCAGCGTACGCAGCAGGCAGTCCTCGGCGGCGAGCCCGGACGCGAACGCGAGCCCGCGCCGGCCGCCCTCCAGGGCCGCCAGATTCTCCTCCAGCGCGGAACGCGTGGGGTTGGCGCTGCGGCTGTACTCGTAGCCGCCGCGCAGTCCGCCCACGCCGTCCTGCTTGTACGTGGACACCTGATAGATGGGGGGTACGACCGCGCCGGTGAGGGAGTCGGGGGTGTTCCCCGCGTGGATCGCGATCGTCTCGAAGCTGTGCTCGTCGCTCATGAGCCCCGAGGGTAGCGGGCCGGGGCCCTGCTATCGCGGCGGCGGAGAGCGCCGTCCGCATCCGGGACAATGGGACGCATGGAGATTCTCTGGTTCCTGATCGCGATGGGGATGGTCGCTGCCGTCATCGGCCCGTTCGTGCGGCGCCGTGTCCGCGGTGGCATACGGATGGTCGAGCCGGGCTCGCCCGACGCCGCCGACCCGGACGCCTACGATTTCGTACGGCAGGAGGAGCTGGACATCCGGCTCCCGGGTCCGGACAAGGATCTTCTCGACGTACTCGACGTCGTCCAGCGCACCCAGGACTGGCGGGCGGCGGCGCAACTGCTCGCCGGGACGCCCGCCGAGGGCGAGGTGCGCTGGCAGCGCGTCCAGGCGTTCGCGGGCGCGGCGTCGCTGGAGCTCCAGGGCAAGCCCGGCGTCGGCGGCGCGTGGCTGCGGGCGTGGCGCGCGGAGTCGCCGAAGGACGCGGGCGGCGCGCAGGTGCACGCGGAGTTCCTGGTCCAGCAGGCGTGGCGCTCGTCGGCGGCGGGCACGGACGACTTCCGGATCATCCTGGAGGAGGCCGGCTCGGTCTGCGCCGACGCGGCGCTGCTGGCACCGGGCGACCCCGTGCCGTACATCATCGAGCTGGCGGTGGCCCGTGGGCTCGGCTATCCGCACGAGCGGTTCGACCAGCTCTGGGCGAAGGTCATCGACCGGGCGCCGGACCACATGGGCGCGCATCTCGCGGCGCTGCACTACTGGTGCGAGAAGTGGCACGGCTCACGCGAGGAGGCGGACCGCTTCGCGACGACGGCGGCGGCGCGCGCCCCGAAGGGCTCGCTGCTGGCCGCGCTGCCGCTGTTCGCGGTGTACGAGCATCTGCCGGAGATCGCGCTGGTACGGGACTTCTACCGCAGCGCGGTGGTGTCGAACGCGATGGAGGGCGCCCTGTTCGCGGTCCACGCGGCCCGCCCCGACGACCCGATGCTCGCGCATGTACGGCACCTGCTGATCGTCTTCCTGGTCCGGGCGGAACGCTGGTCGGAGGCGATGCACCAGCTCGTACGGGTGGACGGCCACGTGGGCGCGATGCCGTGGAGCCACACGCAGGACCCGGCGGAGATGTACGCGCTGTACCGGGCACTGGCGGTAGCGGGCTACGAGGCGAACGGCGGCAGCCCGGCGACGCTGCCCCGGTAGGGGGCTCGGGGCGCGTCCGGCTGCCGGCTCACCGCTCCTCGGCATCGAGAGCGGATCGGTCGCTCCGCGAGACTTCCAACCCCAGCTTCTGCACGGGCTGTTGCAGACTCCCGGCAACGCCCGTGCGGTCATGAACGCCGTGGCGCCGGGCAGATCGCCGCGGGGCCGCCCCATCTCGCGGTGCGCGATAGGTTCCCCGCCATGACTGAACTCGGACCCGGCGCCTGGCCACCTGCCCCGATAAGGACCGAACGGCTCGTGCTCCGCGAGTCCGCGGCCCGAGACCGTGCCGTGTTCATCGAGCTGTTCGCGTCGCCGGAAGTGGGCGCCTACATCGGTGGCCCCCGACCACGTGATGAGCTCGAACGCGCGGTGCCTGAGGTGCCCGGCCGGCGCCCTGGCCTCTTCGTGATCGATCTCGACGGGGCGATGATCGGCATGATCACGCTCGATCGGCGCGACGCGGAGCGTCCGGTTCGCGTCCGTCCGGATGGCGGGGAGGCCGAGCTCGGTTACCTGTTCCTGCCGGAGGCGTGGGGATGCGGGTACGCCGGCGAGGCGTGCGCGGCGGCACTCGGCTGGTTCGCCGACGCGCTTCCCACCGAGCCGGTGGTGCTCACCACCCGGACCGCCAACGACCGCGCGATGCGCCTGGCGGCGAAGCTGGGGTTCACCGAGGTGGAGCGGTTCGAGGAGTACGGCGCCGAGCAGTGGTTCGGCGTGTGGTCCTCGGTCACGCCGTCCGGTTGAACCGGCTGGTTCGTGTGCCGGGTGCGCGTTCCCAGGGAACTCCTAGGTTACTGACAGCCCACTCCTAAACAGCCGGGGTTCAGTGATGCGGCGGTGGTCCGACACCGCCCCCGCACGCCTGCCCGAGGAGCCCGGCCATTTTCCGGAACCGCGACATGACCGCACGCCACGCGGCCCGGAACGACGCCACCTCCAACCGGCCCCGGGTCATGATCTTCGCCGGCGTCACGCTCGTACTTCTCCTGGCGACGCTCGTGGTGGCGCGCGGTGCCGACGGGTGGACCGGAGGCACCGTTCCCGTCGCGGACGCATCCCGGCCCACGCCGTCGTCCTCGCCGTCGCCGGACGCCGAGCAGGTGGCCGAGGACGCCAGGAACAAGGCGCTCGCCGACCGACTCACCGCACTGGACACGGGCGGGGCCACGCTGTCCGTCGCCGTGCTCGATCTCTCGGACGACCGCGCCGCCCAGTACAACGTGAAGCCGGGCCTGACCTACGACACCGCAAGCATCGTCAAGGTCGACATACTGGCGGCGCTGCTGGTCCAGGCCCAGGACGACGGGCGCGCTCTCACCGAGCGGGAGAAGTCGTACGCCGTCCCCATGATCACCGAAAGCGACAACGCGGCGGCGGACGCCCTGTGGGAGATCATCGGCGGCTCGGACGGACTGGACGCCGCCAACGCGCGTCTGGGCCTGACCGGAACGACCGCGGGCGCCGGCCCCCTGTGGGGACTCACCCAGACCACGGCCGCCGACCAACTGGCGCTTCTGTCACAGGTCTTCGGGAACACGTCCGAACTCAGCCCCGCCTCGCAGGACTACATACGCGAGCTGATGGGCGGGATATCGGCCGGACAGGACTGGGGGGTCTCCGCGGCGGGCGACCCCACAGGTCTCAAGAACGGCTGGCTGGAGCGCAGCGTGACCGGCCTGTGGGATGTCAGCAGCATCGGCGCGGTGACCATCGGAGGCCAACCCTGTCTGCTCGCCGTGCTGTCGAAGGACAACGCCGGGATGGACGAGGGAGTCTCCCTCGTGGAGAAGGCGGCGAAAGAGGCCGCCTCCGTCATGGAGCGGTGAAAGAAGCCCCGTGCGGGGTCACCGCGTGACCACGGCCTTGCCGTGGACGTGACGTCCGGCTTGCAGTGTCACGGCGTCGCGGATCCGCTCGGCGGTACGCCGAGCGCTAGGGCGGCCTCGGCCGTCTCAGTGCCGAACAGGTCCGTCGCCGCGGTCACTTCTCCGCGGGCCGGTGCCCGTACCCGGTCCGCGAGTCCGGGACCGTATGCCACGGGCTCGGCACCGAGCCGCCGCAGGAACTCGAAGGTGCCCTCCGACGCCGTGCCGATCACGGTGGCGCCGGTGAGCTTCGCGAGCTGGACGGCGAACACACCCACGCCGCCGGCGGCGCCCCCGATCAGGACGGTGTCGCCGGACCGCAGGCCGATCGCCGCCAGAGCGGCGACGGCGGTGTGGCCGGCCACCGGAAGGGTGCTCGCCACCTCGTCGCTGATGCCGTCAGGCGTACGCAAGAGCGCGTCGGGCGCCTCGACGGGAGTCTTGACCACCACGAAATCGGCGACCGCCCCTGCCCAGCACGCCGCCGTACCCGCGGTCGCCCACGGCGAACCCCGTGGCGCCGTCGCCGATCTCGTCCACGACGCCGGCGAAGTCGCTTCCGAAGCCGGCCGGCACGGTGATGCCGAAGCGCGCCGCCACCGCGGGCAGCGAGGCGATGAGCCGGTCCATGGGAGAACACGACGGTGATCGGGATCGCGGAGCGCGCCGGGCTCACGAAGAGCACCTTTTTCCGCCACTTCCCGGACAAGCGGGAAGTGCTTTTCGGCGGGGACACGATGACCGGACTGCTCGCCGAGGGATCGCCGCGGCACCGGCCGATGCCACCCCGCTCGAAGCGGTGGCCCACGCCCTGGAGGCGATCGGGAGGGCGGCGTTCACACCCGACCGCCGCGAATTCAGCACCCGCGGGCGGGCGGTGATCGCCGCCAACCCGGAACTGCGCGAACGCGAAGCGCTGAAGGGCCTGCGCCTGTCCGCGTCGATGACCGACGCGCTCAGACGGCGCGGCGTTCCCGATCTCACCTCGTACGTGGCCACGGAACTCGGAGCGCTCGCCTGGAAGATCGCCTACGAGCGCTCGTGCGACACGGCCGTCGACACGGGCGACGGCACGGGCGACGGCACGGGCGACGGCGACGAGTTCGGCGACATCGCGCGGCGGGCACTCGCCGAGGTGCGTGCGGCCGGCGCCCCGGTGCTGTCGGCCGGGAAGGCACCATTGCCCCGCTGACCTGCGGTGGTGCATACTCCGCAGATCCCCCACACGACCTCTTCACCTGTTCTCCGTACCCCTGGGGGCCATCCGATGGCACGCGTTCTGCCCTTCGTCCTCTTCGCGTTCGGCATCTGGTTCTGGTTGAAGGCCCGCCGGAGCGTGGCCTCGCTCGTCGGGGCCGAGGCGGAGCTGGGGTTGCTGCCCAGGGACCGGCAGGGCACGGAGCTGGCCGGGGCGGATGCCGTGCTGGAGCGGGCCCTCGTGGAGGCGCGGGGTGGGCGGTGGGAGGCGGCGGCGGAGTCGCTGGGGGCGACCGCCAAGGAACGGGACTGGGAGCGGCGGGCGCTCTACGCGCGTGTACTGGGCGAGGCCGCCGCCCGCCAGGACTCCTGGCTGCGGGCGTGGCGCGCGAGCCGGCCCGACGGGTCCCCCGACGCGGACGCGGAGCTGGTCCAGGCGTCCGCGACCGTCTCGCGCGCGTGGCTGCTGCGGGGCTCGCCGTACGCCGAACACACCACGCCCGAGCAGGCGGACGCCTTCCACGAGCTGCTGCCCGAGGCCCGCGCCGACACCGCCCGCGCGGCGGAGCTGGGGCCGGACGACCCGTCGCCGTACATCGTGGAGATCCGCACCGCGCTGGGCGTCGGCTACGGCCCGGACCAGATGCGCGAACTGTGGGCGGAGATCACGGCCCGCACCCCGCATCCCACGTCGGCGCCGCTGTACGGGGCGCACGAGGCCGCGATCCAGTACTGGAGCGCGCGGTGGCACGGCTCGGCGGAGCTGGCCCGCGAGTTCGCCGCCCAGGCCACGGCGGACGCACCGGTGGGCACGCTGATGAGGGGCCTGCCGCTGATCGCCTGGTTCGACCACCACGACGCCGCGGCGACCTCCCGCGACTACGCGGACCCGCGTCTGACGGCCCTGGTCGACGCGGCTCTCGCGGACGTGGCGGCGGCGCCCGCCGACCACCCCCGTCTGCCGGAGGTACGGCATCTGCTGGCGTACTTCCTGACACGGCAGGGCCGGTACGAGGAGGCCCTGGAACAGTTCCGCCTGGTCGACAGCCACGTCAACGCCCTTCCCTGGCGGACCCGCCGCGACCCGGCGGACTTCTTCACCTCGACCCGTACGAAGGCGATCCGCGGCTCGGAGGCACGCGCCCGCATCCGCAAGGGGGTCTGACGGGGGCAGGGGGGAGGGAGCAGGGGCAGCCTGCGACCCCGCCTCACTGTCAGTGGCGGCTGCCATCCTGAGGGCATGTCGACGACGACCGCTCAGGACTACACCTGGCTCGAGGAGCGCTTCCCCGGACTCACCGAGGCCAACTGCGTCACGTTGATCCACGGGCTCCCGCCCGACGCCCTGCTGCGGCGGCTGGGCGCGACGGAAGAGACGCGTTTCGTCGGGGTGGACCGTCACGGCAAGGACCCGGACGGGCTGGTTCCGGTGATGCGGGAGGTGGGTTTCGACCTGAGTGAGGACGAGGACCGGGATTTCCGCCTGCACACCGAGGCCGCGTTCGCGCTCGCGGAGCGTGTCACCGGGGTGCGGATAACCCCCGAGCTGCTGGACACCTCCGCGTTCGTGGGCGCTCTGGTGCGGTTGCCCTGAGCCGGGCGGGGCGGGCCTGGCATCGTTGGGGGTATGGATGAGACTCCTCTGCCCCACGAGTTGCCCGGCACGCTGCCCGGCGGGTTCATCAATCAGGTCGTACGTGTCGGGGACACCGTCCGGCGCTCCCCCGCGCCGACCGCCCAACGCGCCGCGTTCACACGGGAGTTGCTGGAGCTGTTCGAGGAGCGGGGCTGGGGCGGGGCGCCCCGGTACCGAGGGGTGGACGAGCAGGGGCGGGAGGTCCTGGAGTACGTCGAGGGGGAGACCGATCTGCCCCTGTCGGACGCGCGGCTGGCGCGCGTCGCGGAGCTGGTGCGGGAGTTCCATGATCTGACCGCCGGATCATCGCTCGCCGGTGCGCACGAGGTGGTCTGTCACAACGACCTGTCGCCGCGCAACACGGTCTATGCCGACGGGCTGCCTGGGCTGCCCGTCGCCCTCATCGACTGGGACCTGGCCGCCCCCGGCGACCGTATCCACGATGTCGCCCACCTCGCGTGGCAGTACCTGGACCTCGGCCCCCGCGTGAGCGACGTGGGCGACGCGGCCCGGCGGATCACCCTCGTCTGCGACGCCTACGGTCTGGACGACCGGGACGGCATCGTCCGTACGATCCTGTGGTGGCAGGACCGCTGCCGGCGCGGCATCGACAAGGCCGCCGACCTGGGCGATCCGGCGATGACCGCGCTGCGCGAGCGCGGTGTGGTGGACGACGTACACGCCGCGTACGTATGGGTGTCGGCCCACGCCTTCGAGCTGGCCGCGAAGCTGTAGCGACGGCGGATCAATACCGGGCGCCACCCCGCGGCCCTCGTCTAGACTCGACCGCATGGGTTTGTACTCGTACTACTTCTTCCGCTGATTCCGGGCACGGACGCCCCGGCCCAGGTCCTCTGAAGGACCGCCGGCGTCCCCGTCTCCTCGCCCGTCCGACATCACCCGGCCCCGCCGTGCGCCGACGCGTGCGCACCTTCGCGGGCATGTCACTTTCAGGGAAGAACCCATGCGCGAACGCGCCCAATTGTCGTTGAAAGACGTCTCCAAGTCGTACGGCGACCGGACCGTCCTCGATCAGGTGTCACTCTCCGTACGGCCCGGCGAGAAAGCCGGTGTCATCGGGGAGAACGGCTCCGGAAAATCCACCCTCCTGCGGCTGCTGGCCGGGACCGAGACCCCGGACAACGGGGAGGTCACCGTCCTGTTCCCCGGCGGGGTCGGGTATCTCGCCCAGACCCTCGGCCTCGACTCCCGCTCGACCGTCCAGACCGCCGTGGACGCCGCCCTCGCGGATCTGCGAGAGCTCGAAGGCCGCATCCGCGCCGCCGAAGCCGCACTCGCGGACGCGACGGATCCCACGGAGGCCGAACTGACCGCGTACGGCGAGCTGTTGACCGCCTACGAGGACCGCGACGGCTACGCGGCGGACGCCCGCGTCGACGCCGCCATGCACGGACTCGGGCTCGCCCACATCGGCCGCGAGCGCACGCTCGGGTCGCTCTCCGGCGGCGAGCGGTCGCGGGTGGCGCTGGCCTGCGTCCTCGCGTCGGCGCCCGAGTTGCTGCTGCTCGACGAGCCGACCAACCATCTCGATCTCCGGGCCACCACCTATCTGGAGGACCAACTCCGGGCGCACCGGGGCACGGTGGTCGCCGTCACCCACGACCGCGCGTTCCTGGAGCGCTTCGCGACCACGATCCTGGAGGTCGACCGGGACACCCGGGCCGTGACGCGGTACGGCGACGGCTGGACCGGCTACCGCACGGCCAAGGCCGCCGCCCGCCACCGCTGGGAGCAGGACCATCAGGAGTATCTGGCGGAGCTGGCCCGTACGAAGGAGCTGGTCGCCGCCGCCGGGCAGCGGCTCGCGGCCACCGGGAAGGATCCGGGCCAGGGCTTCGGCAAGCACCGCCGTTCGCACGAGGCGAAGCTGTCGGGCCAGGTCAGGGCCGCGCGGGTGCGGCTGGAGCGGCTTGAGCGCGAACCGGTGCCCGCGCCGCCGAAGCCGCTCACGTTCGCGGCCGACCCGGCCACCACGGGCACCACCGGAGCGGACGGCGTGCTGGCGGAGCTGTCCGGTGTCGTGGTCGGGGACCGGCTGCGGGTGGACGCGCTCCAGGTGAAGGCGGGGGCCCGGCTGCTGGTCGACGGGCCCAACGGCGCGGGCAAGAGCACACTGCTGCGGGTGCTGGCCGGGGATCTCCCGCCGGACGCGGGCACCGCCCGCCGTACGGGCCATGTCGGCTATCTGGCACAGGAGTTGAACACCTCGACGACGAACTCACCGCTGTCCCTGCTGGGCGCGTTCACCGCCGGTCGCCGGGGGTTCCCCGAGGAGCACACGGACGAGCTGCTGGCTCTCGGGCTGTTCCGCGAGGAGGACCTGCCGGTGCCCGTGGCCGGGCTCTCGGTGGGGCAGCGGCGCCGGCTCGAACTGGCCAGGCTGCTGACGGTCCCCGCCGATCTGCTGGTCCTGGACGAGCCGACGAACCATGTGGCGCTGAGCCTGGTGGCGGATCTGGAGCGGGCGCTCGCCTCGTACGCGGGCGCCGTGGTCGTGGTCTCGCACGATCGCCGCTTCCGCGAGGAATTCGCGGGCGAGCGGCTGGAGTTACGGGCGGGGAGGGTTACGCAGGTGAGCTGACACGGACTCAGCAACCGGCGGGAGAGCTCAACTTGGACTACAACTTGGCCTGGAAGATCCCGGCCGGTCTCTCCCGCCGGTAGCCGAGCGCCGCGTTCACGGCCAGCATCGGCGCGTTGTCGTCGGCGACGCTGGTGCTGATCTCCCGTACACCGGGATGGCGTTCGGTGAGCGTGCTCAGCAGCCGGCGCTTGACCGCCCGGCCGAGACCGCGCCCGCGGTGCTCCGGGACGACCACCGTGTCGTACTGGAGCGCCCGGGTGTGCGACGGGTCGCGCAGGACGAGCTCGGTGTACGCGGCGACACTCTCGCCGGCCCCGCCAGACCCACCCGGCCCGCCCGCGACACCCTCCGCCAGCACCACCGAGGTGAGCAGGATCCCGCCCCGGTCGTCCACGAGCCGGGCCGCGCCCCGTACCCGCTCCGTGTCCCAGCTCGGCGTCCGCTCGTCCGCGCCGCCGCCGGGGGCGTCGCGCATCACGTCGTGCGCCCGCGCGAACTCGTCCGCCAGCGCGTCCGGTACGACGCCCTCCCAGTCCGCGAAGCGGTAGCCGTCGGGCAGTCGCGGCGGCGGCAGTTCGGCGTCCGCCTCCCGGACCCGCTGGACGTACCAGGCCAGCGGCAGCACCTTGCTGAAGCCGAGGCCGTCCACGAACGCCTCACCGGCGCCGCCCAGTTCGAGCATCGTGGAGACCGAACTGCGCCCGGCCGCGGCCAGTTCGGCCCGTATCGCGCCCCACAACCGCGCGCCCACGCCCCGCCGTCTGGCATCGGGCCGGACGACCAGGGCGTCGAGGAAGGCGGTGTGCCTGCTGCTCTCCTCGGTGAACAGCAGCAGCGTGGCCACCCCGTCGTACGACCCGTCAGGAGTGGTCGACACCAGATGGACCATCCGCGCGTTGGGCGACTGCACGCGCAGCTTCCCGGCGGTCTCGGTGCGGCCCGGCTCGGGGACGGACGCGGGCACGTCCTGGAGATGGGCCGCCGCGATCACGTCATGCCAGGCGTCTGTCTCCGCCTGCGACGGCGGGGTTCCCAGAGTCATCAGCATGATCCGAACCTACGCTCACTACCGGGTCCGCGCCCCCGAGTTGACGGGGCTTCCCGGACAGTGAGACCGGCTTTCCGCGCCTTCGGCCGCGCGGGAGTACACAGAATCCTCATAAGTCTGGCGTACGCGCGCTGCGGCGGCACCCGGGTCGGGTGCCGCCGCAGCGCGCGTAACGGACGGAGCAGGAAGAGGAACGGGACTGGACCGGACTGGATCAGGCGGCGGAGCCGGCCTGCCAGTCCGCCCAGTTCAGGTTCCAGCCGTTGAGACCGTTGTCGGGGGCGATGGTCTTGTCCGGGGAGTTCTTGACGATGACCACGTCACCGACGATCGAGTTGTCGAAGAACCAGGCGCCTTCCTGGTTGGGGTCGTTCGCGCCCTTCGCGTCGTTCAGACCGACACAGCCGTGGCTCGTGTTGGACGAACCGAAGATCGAGTCGTCGCCCCAGTAGTTGCCGTGGATGAAGGTGCCCGACGTGGACAGCCGCATCGCGTGCGGGACGTCCTTGATGTCGTACTCACCCTTGCCGTCGTCGTCCGTGAAGCCGACCGTCGCACCGTTCATCCGGGTCTCCTTGAACTTCTCGGAGATCACCATCTGACCGTTGTACGTCGGGTTCTCCGGCGAGCCGGCGGAGATCGGGATCGTCTTGATCGTCTTGCCGTCCTGCTGGACGGTCATGGTCTTGGCCTTGGTGTCGACCGTGGAGACCTGGTTACGGCCGATCTTGAAGGTGACCGTCTTCTGCTGGACCCCGTAGACACCGTTCGCGCCCTCGACGCCGTCGAGCGCCAGCTTCAGGGTGACGGTGGAGCCGCCCTGCCAGTACTGCTCGGGGCGGAAGTCGAGGCGCTGCGAGTTGAACCAGTGGCCGACGACTTCCTGGCCGCTGCTCGACGTGACGGTGATCCCGCCCTGTACGGCGGCCTTGTTGGTGATGCCCTTGTCGAAGTTGAGCGAGACCGGCATTCCGACGCCGACGGTGGAACCGTCCTCGGGCGTGAAGTTGCCGATGAAGCTGTTGTCCGGCGAGACGGTGGTGAAGGACGAGTTCTCGTGGGCCTCGCGGTCCTTGGAGTCCTTCGCCGTGGCGGTGATCTTGTACGTCGTGGAGCGTTCGAGCTGGCCGTCCGGCTTCCAGCTTTTCGCGTCGGCGGCCAGGGTGCCCTTGACGGCGGTCCCGTCGGCGGTGGTCATGTCGACCTTGGTGAGCGTGCCCTTGGTGACGGTGACCTTCGCGTCGTTGTTGATGCCCGCGTTGTCGGCACCGTTCTTGGGCGAGATGGCTATCTGGGCCTCGGACGTGTCCTTCGCCGCGGCCTCGTCCACCTGTGCCGCCGAATCCTTCGAAGACTCGGCTCCGGAGGCGCTGTTCCCACCATCGCCACCGCTGCAGGCCGAGAGCACCAGCACTCCGCCGAGCAGTGCGGACGCGGCCGCCAGGCCCTTGCGCCGCTTGCCGTTCGTCATCACACGCTTCTCCATCGTCGCCGATTCCCTGCCCATGACCTTTAAGAACACCCGTACCGGTTCACCCGGTTCCACATCGGACGAAGATGTGGGCAACGCCACTCGCACCACGGGATGTACACGAGCGGCCCATGTGTAAGGCCCCGGGGTCGCAGATGACCGCGTCCCGGGGCCAAGGGTGTCACGCTCGCGTGCTAAATCCTGCCGGGGCGGCGGATCTCTGCGCTACGGACGCCCTCCGCGGCACCGTCACCGTCGCCGTCGCCGTCCGTCCCGTCGTGCTCGTCGTGCTCGTCGTCCTCGTCCAGATCCCATTCCACGGCTTCCGGGTCGTAGTCGATCAGCTCGCTGCTCCACGACGCCTGGGCCAGCTCCACGCCGGGCACCTCGCCGACCAGGTCGGACGGCTCCACGAGATACGCGAGGGCTTCCGCCCCGTCCTCCCGTACGGCCGACCTGGCGTGGTCACGTTCCTCGTCGGGCATCGAATCGTCCGTCGCGATACGGGTCAGCGCGGCCTCGGTCAGGTCGTCCGGGTCGCTGATCTCCAGCACCAGTTCAACGTGCAGCCGGACAAAACGGGATGTCTCAGGAGTGCTCATAACCGGAGAGTAGGCCCGTCGCCCCGGGTGGCTTTCCTACGACCCGCTGCTTTCACTAGCATCGGCGCACCCAGCCAATTCGGCGTTTTCCCAAGGGAGATCGATTACGTGTACGTGTCCGTCGTACGCCGACCGCTGCTGACGGCCATAGCCGCCGGAATCCTGCTCTGCGCCATGTGGTTCGTCCCCTCGGCGAACGCCACGAGCGAGCAGAGCGCCGGTCAGCAGCAGCCCCCCGCAGCCACCCAGGACGACACGGCGGGGCTCACCCTCGCCGACACCGGAACGGGCGTGGACACCACGCCCTATCTGGTCGCCGGGACAGCGTTCCTGGCCGTGGGCGTGGCATTCGTCGCGCACTCGGTGCGCAGGGGCGAGTCCGCGGTCTGACGCGGGAGCGAGTAGGTGGAGGGGGCCGCCCGGCTGTCGAGCGGCCCCCTCCGCGTACGTCATACGCTGTACGGTCCCGGCTCAGGCCAGCGGGCCCGTCACCGGCTCCACCGCCGCCACCAGCTTGCCCTCGTGCACGAACGCCTCGGCCGCCGCGAGATCCGGCGCCAGGAACCGGTCGGGCCCCGGCCCCTCGATCCCCGCCGCGCGCAGCGCCTCGACGGCGGCGCGCGAGGCGGGCGCGGGCATCAGGCCGGTACGCAGCTCGATCGCCCGGGTCGCCGCGTACAGCTCGACGGCGACGATGCGCGTCAGATGAGCGACGGCCGTACGCAGCTTGCGCGCCGCCGACCAGCCCATGGACACGTGGTCCTCCTGCATCGCCGACGACGGGATGGAGTCGACGGACGCCGGGACCGCCAGCCGCTTCATCTCGCTGACCAGCGCGGCCTGCGTGTACTGGGCGATCATCAGGCCCGAGTCGACGCCGGGGTCGTCCGCGAGGAAGGCGGGCAGACCGTGCGAACGGTTCTTGTCCAGCAGCCGGTCCGTGCGGCGCTCCGCGATGGAGCCGAGGTCGGCGGCGACGATCGCGAGGAAGTCCAGGACGTACGCGACGGGGGCGCCGTGGAAGTTGCCGTTGGACTCCACGCGGCCGTCCGGCAGCACGACCGGGTTGTCGACGGCGGAGGCCAGCTCGCGGTCCGCCACGATCCGGGCGTACGCCAGAGTGTCCCGGCCCGCGCCGGCGACCTGGGGGGCGCAGCGCACGGAGTACGCGTCCTGCACCCGGGGCGCCGCGTCCTCCTGGAAGTGCCCGGTCAGCCCGGACCCGGCGAGCACCCGCAGCATGTTGTCGGCGCTGGCGCCCTGGCCGGGGTGCGGGCGGATGGCGTGCAGCTCGGGGGCGAGGACCTTGTCCGTACCGAGCAGGGCCTCCAGCGTCAGCGCGGCGGTGATGTCGGCCGAGGTGTAGAGCCGCTGGAGGTCGGCGAGGGCCATGACCAGCATGCCGAGCATCCCGTCGGTGCCGTTGAGAAGCGCCAGGCCCTCCTTCTCGCGCAGTTCCACGGGCTTGATGCCGTGCGCGGCCAGCAGCTCGCCGGCGGGCTTCAGGACGCCGTCCGGGCCCTCGGCGTCGCCCTCACCCATCAGGGTCAGCGCGCAGTGCGAGAGCGGCGCGAGGTCGCCGGAGCAGCCGAGGGAGCCGTACTCGTGGACGACGGGCGTGATCCCGGCGTTCAGCACGTCCGCCATGGTCTGCGCGACCTGCGGGCGTACGCCGGTGTGCCCGGACGCGAGGGTCTTGAGCCGCAGGAACATCAGCGCCCGCACGACCTCGCGCTCGACGCGGGGGCCCATGCCGGCGGCGTGCGACCGCACGATGTTGCGCTGGAGCCGCCCGCGCAGGTCGGGGCCGATGGCGCGGCTGGCGAGCGCGCCGAAGCCGGTGGAGACGCCGTACACGGGCTCGGGCTTGGCGGCGAGCGCGTCGACGATCTCGCGGGCCGCGGTGAGCGCGGCGCGGGCGTCGGCGGAGATCTCGACGCGGGCGTTGCCGCGGGCGACGGCGACGACGTCTTCGGCGGTGGTGCCGGTGGGCCCGACGACGACAGTGTGCATATCCATATTCAGGAGCGTACGGATTGAAACTCAACGTGTCACTAGGGGGTCGCGTGTACCCGCGCCTGCGGGCCGGTTTCGTCCTCAAGCGCCGGACGGGCTGGGTGGTTGCGGTGGTGGCCGGGGCCGCTCCGGGGGGCCCGGGTTGCGTTTGCCGGGTGCGGCCCGGTGGTCGTTGTCCTCAAGCGCCGGACGGGCTGGGTGGTTGCGGTGGTGGCCGGGGGCGACTCCGGGGGGCCCGGGTTGCGTTTGCCGGGTGCGGCCCGGTGGTCGTTGTCCTCAAGCGCCGGACGGGCTGGGTGGTTGCGGTGGTGGCCGGGGCCGCTCCGGGGGGCCCGGGTTGCGTTTGCCGGGTGCGGCCCGGTGGTCGTTGTCCTCAAGCGCCGGACGGGCTGGGTGGTTGCGGTGGTGGCCGGGGGCGACTCCGGGGGGCCCGGGTTGCGTTTGCCGGGTGCGGCCCGGTGGTCGTTGTCCTCAAGCGCCGGACGGGCTGGGTGGTTGCGGTGGTGGCCGGGGCCGCTCCGGGGGGCCCGGGTTGCGTTTGCCGGGTGCGGCCCGGTGGTCGTTGTCCTCAAGCGCCGGACGGGCTGGGTGGTTGCCGGTTTTGTTTGCCGCCTGCGGCCCGGTGGCGGGTTGTCCTCAAGCGCCGGACGGGCTGGGTGGTTGCGGTGGTGGCCGGGGGCCGCTCCGGGGTCATGCCCGGACGGCATGATTTACGGCGCCCAGCGGTGTTGGTGTGGTGCTGGTCCGGGTTGCGCCACAAATCACGCTTTAGTGTCCGGACACGACCCCTGCGCGTCCCCCTTCAACCCGCAGGGGGTGGGGTTTGCCTGAACTGCGGGCCGGGGCGGCGTGGAGGGGGGCGGGGTCGGAGGGTGGGTGTGTTCGGACACTCAGGCTGATTTGTGTCGCGTGGACATGCCGGTCCCGTCGAGACCAACGAGCGTTGCACGCGGCGTAAATCACGCCGTCCGGACATACCCACCCGGAGGGCCCGCACCCCGCCCCCGGCAACGAGACCGCAACCACCAAGCCCGTCCGGCGCTTGAGGACGAAACCGACCCGCAGGCGGCAAACAAAACCGGCAACCACCAAGCCCGTCCGGCGCTTGAGGACAACCCGACCACCGGGCGGACCCGGTCATGTCATCCCGCGGAAGCGGCGACGTTCGCCCGCCACCGGTGGCCGTGGGGGCTCGTCCGCCAGGCGCAGCACCCCGCCGTCCCGGCCCGCTACTACCGGCCCCACCGACCGCGCCGCCTTCGCGCGGTACTGCGCCGCGTCCGCGAGCCGGAACAGCCGGCGGGCCGACGGCAGCGGCCCGATCGCGTCGCCCGTCGAGGCGACCCCGCACGCCACCCCCTCGCCCAGCTCCAACTCGGCGGCCCGGCGGCAGAGTTCGTCGGCCACCTCGACCACCGCGTCGGACGGCGGCCCCACCGTCAGCAGACAGAACTCGTCCCCGCCCAGCCGCGCGGCCAGCGCCCCCGGCAGTCGCGCCCCGCATACGGAGAGCAGCGAGCCGAACCGTTCCAGCAGCCGGTCACCGACCGCGTGGCCATGCGTGTCGTTGACCCGCTTGAGGCCGTTGAGGTCGCAGACGACCAGGCTGACGACCGACCCGTCCGTACGGTGCCGGGCGACCGCCTCGTCGAGGCGCATGTCCACCGCGCGGCGATTCGCGAGGCCCGTCAGCGGATCCGTGAAGGCCAGTCGGCGGACCTCTTCGAGCCGTTCCGTCTGCGCGATCCCGGACGCCACGACCGACGCGATGACGGTCGCGAAATCCGCGTCGTCGCGCCCGAAGACCGGCTCCCCGAGCCGCCTCGCCACGTACAGCTCCCCCCACGCCCGCCCGTGCAGCACGATCGGCGCGACGACGCAGCACCCCCGGCCGCGTCTGCGCAGCGCGGCGACCCGCTGATGGCAGTAGCCGGGCTGACCCGCGGCGGCGGCCGGGCCGTCGACCGTCTCGACCCACGCGTTGGGTTCCCCGCCGCCCGCCCATCGCTCGTGCAGGAACTCGGCGATCTCGGGGAACCGGTGCACGGGATACGACTCGTCCTCCGGGAACTCCTCCTCCCCCGGCGCCAGATCCCCCGCGTTCACCAGGACCTTGAGCTGCCCGAGGTCCCGCTCCCACACGGACAGCGCGGCGAAGCTGCCCGCCAGCGCGTCACGCGCGCCGAGCGCGGCGGCCCGCCAGGACTCGTTCGAGGTGTGCGCCGAGGCCATGGCCTGGGCCAGCTCCACCACGGCGCGTAGCCGTACGTCCTCTCCCATCACCCCACCTTAGGCCGCTTTGGGGTGATTTGATCACTCGGAGCGAGGGGTCGTCACTCTCCGTCCACGACCGGCGGATCTACTCGCCCGGCCACTGCGGCTTCCGCTTCTCGTTGAACGCGGCCACACCCTCCGTACGGTCGCCGGAGAAGGCCACCGAACGCCACGCCGCGTCCTCGACCTCCAGGCCGGCCCGCAGGTCCAGCCCGTGCCCCAGCCGCAGCGCGCGCTTCGCCGCGCGTAGCCCGACCGGCGAGTTCGCGGCGATACGGGTGGCGAGCGCCAGCGCCTCGTCACGGTCGGCCGCCGCGTCGACCAATTGGTCCACGAGGCCCAGCTCGTGCGCCTCACGCGCCTCCAACCGCCGTGCGGTGAAGATGAGTTCGGCGGCGCGGGCGGCCCCGACGCGGCGCGGCAGCAGTTGCGTACCGCCGCCGCCGGGGATCACGCCCACCGACACCTCGGGCAGCCCGACGACCGCCGTCGCGTCGGCGACGATCAGGTCGCAGGACAGCGCCAGCTCGAACCCGCCGCCGAGGGCGAAGCCGTGCACGGCGGCGATGGTCGGCATCGGGAGTTCCAGGACGCCGGTGTACGCGGCGCGGGCGGTGGGCCGCTGCCGTACCAACTCCGCGTCGCTCAGCGAGTTCCGCTCCTTGAGGTCGGCGCCGACGCAGAAGGCGCGTGCGTGGGTCGAGGTGATGACGGTGACCCGTACGTCCCGGTCCGCGCCCAGCGCCGCGCAGGCCGCGCCGATGGAGCGGGCCATCTCGGTCGAGACCGCGTTCATCGCCTTGGGCCGGTCGAGCACCAGCTCGGCCACGTACCCCTGCCTGCGCACCGCCACGAACTCCCCGAACCGCTGGTCGCTCTCCGCGCCCACCGCACCCACCCGCTTCCCGGTTAACGATCGTTGACCGGGATCATAGGCGGGCGCTCGTCAGTCCTCCGGCTTGGGCCGTCTCGTCAGGAGCCACGGCTCCACGACGCCCAGCCCGCGCACCGGGCGCTGCCACATCGGCTGTATGGCGAAGCGGTACGAGTGCGGCTCCTCGCCCGCCTTCTCGGCGCTCGCCGCCTCCTCCGCCGCCTCGGCCTCGGAGGCCGGGGTGTCCCCGGTGCGGATCAGCTCCTCCGCGAGCGCGCCGTCGACCAGGACGGCGTCCTTGGGCGCTATCGAGGTGAGCCGGCTCGCGAGATTCACCGTGTTGCCGAAGACGTCGCCCATCCGAGTGGTGACGGTGCCGAACGCGATCCCGACGCGCAGCGCGGGCATCGACTCGTCGTGCGTCATGGTCTCGATGAGCCGCAGCGCGATCTCCGCGGCCGTGCCCGCGTCGTCGGCGGCGTACAGGACCTCGTCGCCGAGGGTCTTGATGAGCCGGCCGCCGTGCGCGGCGACGAGGTCGGCGCAGGTCGTCTCGAACGCCTCGACCAGCTCCCCCAGCTCCTCCTCCTCCAGGCGGCGGGTCAGCCGGGTGAAACCGACGAGATCGGCGAAGCCGACGGCGAGACGGCGGTCGACCATCTCCTCGTCGTCGGCGGCCTGGACGACACGTCCGGTGGCGGCGGCGAGCTGGCGCCGCCACACGTACACCAGGAACTCCTCCAGCTCCGGGAGCAACAGCTCGACCAGGGGGTACGTGACCTCGGTCCGCGTCATCCCCGGCTCGGGCGGCTCCGTGAGACCGGCGAGGAAGGAATCGATCTGCCACTCCGCCAGGCGGGCGGTGGTCTGCCCCGTCGACCGGGCGACCTGGATCGCCATCGGCTCGCTCAGCAGCCCGGCCTCGACAAGACCGGCGAGCCGGCGCAGCGCGAGGACGTCGGCCTCGGTGAGGGCCCGCGCCTGGCCGATGTCCGCGAAGCCCATGGCCCGCCAGAAGCGGGACGCGAGATCCATCGACACACCTGCGGTGCGGGCGGCCTGGAAGGGGGTGTAGCGGCGCTCGGCGCCGAGGATCAACTGTTCGAGCCGGATGGCGAGGGGGTCGTCGGTGGGCTCGGCCGTGTGGTCGACGGCGTGGTGCGGGGTGGGGTGACCGGAGGAGTCCGACGGAGGCTTCTCGTCCCCACCGGAGGTCGTGTCGTCGACCGTCACCAGCCGCCTCCTGCCCGTTCCCTGCGCACTGCCCTGCCGATCTGTCGTGGATCGCCTCAACGATACGGCAGGTCGGGGCCGCGGGGGTGCCGTCCGGCGGGGTGGCTGGGTTGCGTTTGCCGGGTGCGCCCCGGTGGTCGTTGTCCTCAAGCGCCGGACGGGCTTGGTGGTTGCGGTCTCGTTGCCGGGGGCGGGGTGCGGGCCCTGCGGGTGGGTATGTCCGGACGGCATGATTTACGCCGCGTGCAGGGCTCGTTGGTCTCGACGGGACCGGCATGTCCACGCGACACAAATCAGCCTGAGTGTCCGAACACACCCACCCTCCGACCCCGCCCCCCTCCACGCCGCCCCGACCCGCAGTTCAGACAAACCCCACCCCCTGCGGGTTGAAGGGGGACGCGCAGGGGTCGTGTCCGGACACTAAAGCGTGATTTGTGGCGCAACCCGGACCGGTGCTTTCCCAGGACCGTTGGGCGCCGTAAATCATGCCGTCCGGGCATGACCCCGGAGCGGCCCCCGGCCACCACCGCAACCACCAAGCCCGTCCGGCGCTTGAGGACAACGACCACCGGCCCGCACCCGGCAAACGCAACCCCGGCCCGCTACCCCGCCCGCACATGCACCACATCCCCCGCGCCCACAGACTCCCGCCCACCCCCCTCCGTCGCGACCACCAGCCGCCCGTCCCCGTCGATCGCCACCGCGTCCCCCACCAGTTGCCGCTCCCCCGGCAGTTCCACCCGCACCGCCCGCCCCAGCGTCGCGCAGCCCGCCACGTACGCCTCCTGGAGGCCCGACGCGGCCGGGTCCCCGCCGGCGTCCCGCCACGCCCCGTACCACCGCTCCAGGCCGCGCAGCACCGCCCGCAGCAGCGGATCGCGGTCGAGGGACACCGCGTTCGCGAGCGCGAGCGACCCCGCGCCGGGGACGGGCAGCTCCGACTCGGTGAGGGAGACGTTCAGCCCGATGCCGACGACGACCGCGTCGTCACCCGCCCGCTCCGCGAGGATCCCCCCCGCTTTACGCTCCTCCTTGCCCGCCGCGCCGCCCACCGTCACCAACAGGTCGTTCGGCCACTTCAGCGCCGTGTCCACGCCCGCCGCGCGC
This sequence comes from Streptomyces sp. NBC_01506, assembly GCF_045040295.1. NCBI lineage: Bacteria > Bacillati > Actinomycetota > Actinomycetes > Kitasatosporales > Streptomycetaceae > Streptomyces > Streptomyces sp. NBC_01506. The sequence continues at coordinate 3,252,736 of NZ_CP109422.1, forward strand.
GCGACGGCCGTCGCCACCGCGACCCCGGTGAGCAGCGGCAGCCACCCCCAGCGCTCGACGGGTACGTCAGGTCCCGGCCGCAGCAGTACGGAGAGGAACAGCCCGGACCGCGCGGGCGCCGACCAGGCGCGGTCGAGGCGACCGCGCCCCCGCGTCTGCTCCTCCGCGACGAGCACCGCGCCCTCCGGGAGCGTGCCGGCGCGGGCCGCGAGGTCGGAGTTGGTGGATCCCGTCGCCGTGACGACGTCGAGCGACGTCCACAGGCGGCCCGGCACGATCAGCCCGCGCCGTAGCGCGGTGGTGTTCAGCGGCGGGCGTTCGAGGTCGGTCCAGCGGCTGCCCGCGGCATTCTGCTCGGTCATGCGCGCAAGCGTAGGTGTGGTCAACGACGCACTGCCGATCGCCGGGCCCGCCGATACGCTACGGATCGGTAGCCACACGTCAAGCCGCCGAGCCAGACAAAAGACAGGCAGGGAGCCGCATCCCCATGTCCGAGCCGGAAATCGCCAGCGGAACAGAGCACAGCCACACGACCGCGGGCAAGATCGCGGACCTCCAGCGCCGTATCGAGGAGGCCACGCACGCGGGCTCCGCGCGGGCGGTGGAGAAGCAGCACGCCAAGGGCAAACTGACGGCCCGCGAGCGGATCGACCTTCTTATGGACGAGGGGTCGTTCGTCGAGCTGGACGAGTTCGCGCGGCACCGCTCCACCAATTTCGGCATCGAGAAGAACCGTCCGTACGGAGACGGTGTCGTGACCGGTTACGGCACGGTCGACGGCCGCCCGGTCTGTGTCTACTCGCAGGACTTCACGATCTTCGGCGGTTCACTCGGCGAGGTCTACGGCGAGAAGATCGTCAAGGTCATGGACTTCGCGCTGAAGACCGGCTGCCCGGTCATCGGTATCAACGACGGCGGCGGCGCCCGTATCCAGGAGGGTGTGGTCGCGCTCGGGCTGTTCGCCGAGATCTTCCGGCGCAATGTGCACGCGTCGGGTGTCGTCCCGCAGATCAGCCTCATCGTCGGCCCCTGCGCGGGCGGCGCCGTGTACTCGCCGGCGATCACCGACTTCACGGTGATGGTGGACCAGACCTCGCACATGTTCATCACCGGCCCCGACGTCATCAAGACGGTCACCGGTGAGGACGTCGGCTTCGAGGAGCTGGGCGGGGCGCGTACGCACAACACGACGTCGGGCGTCGCGCACCATATGGCCGGTGACGAGAAGGACGCCGTGGAGTACGTGAAGTCGCTGCTGTCGTATCTGCCGTCGAACAATCTCTCCGAGCCGCCCGCCTTCCCGGAGGTGGCCGAACTGGAGCCCACCGCCGAGGACTTGGAGCTGGACACACTCATCCCGGACTCGGCGAACCAGCCGTACGACATGCACACCGCCGTCGAGCATGTGCTGGACGACGCCGAATTCCTGGAGACGCAGGCGCTGTTCGCGCCGAACATCATCACCGGATTCGGCCGGGTCGAGGGCTATCCGGTCGGCATCGTGGCCAACCAGCCGATGAGGTTCGCGGGTTGTCTGGACATCGACGCGTCGGAAAAGGCGGCGCGGTTCGTGCGTACCTGCGACGCGTTCAACGTCCCGGTCATCACCTTCGTGGACGTGCCGGGCTTCCTGCCGGGTGTCGACCAGGAGTACGGCGGCATCATCCGGCGCGGCGCCAAGCTGATCTACGCGTACGCGGAGGCGACGGTCCCGCTGATCACGGTGATCACCCGCAAGGCGTTCGGCGGCGCGTACGACGTGATGGGCTCCAAGCATCTGGGCGCCGACCTCAATCTGGCCTGGCCGACGGCGCAGATCGCGGTGATGGGCGCGCAGGGCGCGGTGAACATCCTGCACCGGCGTACGATCGCCGCCGCCGAGGACCAGGAGGCGACGCGGGCCGCTCTGATCGCGGAGTACGAGGACGCGCTGCTGAATCCGTACGTCGCGGCCGAACGCGGCTACGTCGACGCGGTCATCATGCCGTCCCAGACGCGGGCGCATCTGGTGAAGGGCCTGCGGCAGTTGCGTACGAAGCGGGAGAGCCTGCCGCCGAAGAAGCACGGCAACATCCCCCTTTAGCCCGCCAGCGATGCAGCAGGAGGCCGGAATGATCAAGGTCGTACGAGGCAATCCGACTCCGGAGGAGCTGGCCGCCGCGCTCGCGGTGGTCAGGGCGCGCGCGGCGGCCGGGCCCGAGCCCGCGCCCGGCGCCGCGCCACCCCCGCCGGGCTGGTCCGACCCGGCCCGGATAGCCCGCGGCGAGATCCGCCGTCCGGGTCCGCGGGCGTGGGCGCGTACGTACTGGCCGGGTTAGGCCGGGTCTGACAAATCCCGCCTGGCGCGTGGCGGTTGGGCGGCGGCTTGAGTACGGGTACTCAGGCGTCCGGGCCGCCGCGCCCGCAGGATCGAACGCATGCTGTGGTCCGATCCTGAGAACGAACCTCCCAAGGACATGCGGGACATGCAGGCGATGATGCGCCGCGCGGGGGTCGTTCTCGCGCTGGCGATGGTGCTCGCGATGATCGTCGCCGGGGTTCGCTAGGGGGTGTCCGCGAAGTCCCGCCTGGCGGCTGTCGTCACAGCTCCGCGCGTGCGGTGGGCGCCTGACCCGCGAGCGCCACACCACCAGCTCGGCTCCGTCCTCTTCATCTTCGCTGGTGGCGTGGGCTTTCGTCGCCGAAGGCCGGCAGCGCCAAGGAGGGCGGTAGCTTCTCGCTCAGCGCCTGGTAGGAAGGACCGACTCCACCACATCACGGTCTTCGAGGACCGTGCGGAGCCGCCCCTCGGCGGGGGGCGCCGGGGGCAGCGGCGGTGCTTCGAGCGGGGCGATCAGCCGTTGCGCGAACGCCGGATCCGCGTCGAGGGCGTCCCGCAGCGTTGTCTGGAGCCTGTCTGCCGCCGTCGAGTCGTCAGGGGCCTGGTCCAGCCCCGTAAGAGCCGCCCGCCCTGCTCCGAGTCGCCCAGCCGGAGCGCCCGGCGGGAAATGAAGGGCGCTCGGGACGACGGCTACCCTGCTCGTCATGACCGATCAGCGCCGCCGCCTCGTCCTCGCCTCCGCGTCCCCCGCCCGTCTCGCACTGCTCCGGCAGGCCGGTCTCGCGCCCGAAGTGATCGTCAGTGGCGTCGACGAGGACGCGATCTCCGCCGCCACACCCGCCGACCTGGCGCGGGTGCTCGCCGAGGCCAAGGCCGCGGCAGTGGCGGCTCTGCCGGAGGCCGCCGGCGCGCTGGTCGTGGGCTGTGACTCGGTGCTGGAGCTGGACGGCGAGGCACACGGCAAGCCCGACGACGCCGAGGCCGCCACCGCCCGCTGGAAGGCGATGCGCGGCCGGTCGGGCGTGCTGCGGACGGGGCACTGCGTGATCGACACGGTGAGCGGGCGCGGTGTGTCCGGGACCGGTTCGACCACGGTGCGGTTCGGCGAGCCGACGGACGCGGAGATCGCCGCGTACGTCGCGACGGGGGAACCGCTGTACGTGGCGGGGGCGTTCACGCTGGACGGTCGTTCGGCGCCGTTCGTCGACGCGATCGACGGCAACCACGGGAATGTGCTGGGGCTGTCGATGCCGATGCTGCGCGAGCTGCTGGCCGAGCACGGCGTCGCGATCACCGATCTGTGGGCGTGAACGCCGAACAGGAGAGCGTTCAGGCGGCGGAGGGGCCGGCCTCGGCCGGCCCGCGGGAAGGGGTGCTCTCCTCGTACTCGCCGTACGCCACCAGCGTCAGCACGATCAGCCCCAGCACCACCATCATGACCACGAACGCCGTCCACCCCACCAGCCCCACCGCCAGCGCGCCGAGCACCCCGTGCAGCACGGCACAACCGATCAAAGCGAACCGCGCGACGCGGCCGAACCCCCGGTCCGTGAACGCCGCGCGCCCCACCAGGGCCGCGCACACGATCAGATAGAGACCGAGGGCGCCGCCCGCCGCCCAGGCTCCGTTGGACATGGCGTCCGGGTCGAGTCCGGCGAGTGACATCTGCTGGTTGTCGACGACGGTGGCCATCAGACCGTTGACGAAAACGAAGCCGGCCGCCTCCGCGAGCAGCACGATCGCGGCCACCCATGCCACCGGTCTGCGCGCCATGACACCCACCCTCTTCCGCTGTTACCCCAAGTACGTCCGGCACCGGGAAGGCTACTAACCGGTAAACCCCCGGACAAGGGCCCGGACAGCGGCAAAGAATCCGACACCCGTTAGTGGGAACTCCACAAAGATTCGAGAGACGCGCCGGGGCGCCCAGACAGAGACCTTGACCACACACGGCGTTTACTGTGCGGCTATGAGTCCCGGCGTACCCTGACGTCACAAGGGATTTCGCGACTTGAGCGGGCCTCGAATCACACTCCGTGTGGGCAAGCTCACCATTGGGGACGGGTCGATCGGTCGTGTCGGCAGTCCCTAAACTCAGCTTGTTTCCAGGAGGGAGCCATCGTGCGCAAGGTGCTCATCGCCAATCGTGGCGAAATCGCTGTCCGTGTTGCTCGTGCGTGCCGGGACGCCGGGATCGGCTCGGTGGCTGTGTACGCCGATCCGGACCGCGACGCGTCACATGTGCGGGCGGCCGACGAGGCGTTCGCGCTGGGTGGTGACACTCCCGCCGCCAGCTATCTCGACATGGGCAAGGTCCTCCAGGCGGCCAAGGACTCCGGCGCCGACGCGATCCACCCCGGCTACGGATTCCTGTCGGAGAACGCGGAGTTCGCGCAGGCGGTGCTGGACGCGGGGCTGACCTGGATCGGGCCGCCGCCGCAGGCGATCCGCGATCTGGGTGACAAGGTCGCCGCGCGGCACATCGCCCAGCGCGCCGGCGCCCCGCTGGTCGCGGGCACCCCCGACCCGGTCTCCGGCGCGGACGAAGTGGTCGCGTTCGCGCGCGAGCACGGCCTGCCGATCGCGATCAAGGCCGCCTTCGGTGGCGGCGGGCGCGGTCTGAAGGTCGCGCGCACGCTGGAGGAGGTCCCCGAGCTGTACGACTCCGCCGTGCGCGAGGCGGTCGCGGCGTTCGGCCGCGGCGAGTGCTTCGTCGAGCGCTATCTCGACAAGCCGCGCCATGTGGAGACACAGTGCCTGGCCGACACCCACGGCAATGTGGTCGTCGTCTCCACCCGTGACTGCTCCCTCCAGCGCCGCCACCAGAAGCTGGTGGAGGAGGCCCCGGCGCCGTTCCTGTCCCCGGCGCAGAACGAGAAGCTGTACGCGGCCTCGAAGGCGATCCTCAAGGAAGCCGGCTATGTCGGCGCCGGCACGGTCGAGTTCCTGGTCGGGACGGACGGCACGATCTCCTTCCTGGAGGTCAACACCCGCCTCCAGGTGGAACACCCGGTCACCGAGGAAGTCACCGGTATCGACCTCGTACGGGAAATGTTCCGCATCGCCGACGGCGAGGAGCTGGGTTACGACGACCCGCCGGTGCGCGGTCACTCGATCGAGTTCCGTATCAACGGTGAGGACCCCGGCCGCGGCTTCCTGCCCGCCCCCGGCACCGTCACCCTCTTCCGGCCCCCGACCGGCCCCGGCGTACGGCTGGACGCGGGCGTGGAGACGGGCTCGGTCATCGGCCCCGCCTGGGACTCCCTCCTCGCCAAGCTGATCATCACGGGCGCCACCCGCGAGCAGGCGCTCCAGCGCGCCGCGCGTGCGCTGGACGAGTTCCAGGTCGAGGGCATGGCGACCGCGATCCCGTTCCACCGCGCCGTCGTGGTCGACCCGGCGTTCACCGCCGACCCGTTCACGATCCACACGCGCTGGATCGAGACCGAGTTCGTCAACACCATCCCGGCCTTCACCACCCCCGCCGACGCGGACACCGACGACGAGGCCGGCCGCGAGACCGTCGTGGTCGAGGTCGGCGGCAAGCGCCTGGAGGTCTCGCTGCCCTCCAGCCTCGGGATGAGCCTGGCCCGCACGGGCCTGGCCGCCGGCGCCCGTCCCAAGCGCCGCGCCGCGAAGAAGACCGGCTCGGCGGCGACCGGTGACACCCTGGCCTCGCCGATGCAGGGCACGATCGTGAAGGTGGCGGTCGAGGAGGGCCAGCAGGTCAGCGAGGGCGACCTCGTGGTCGTCCTGGAAGCGATGAAGATGGAACAGCCCCTCAACGCCCACCGCTCGGGCACGATCAAGGGCCTGACCGCCGAGATCGGCGCGTCACTGACCTCGGGCGCCACGATCTGCGAGATCAAGGACTGAGGACCGACCGGCTGACCGGCTGACCGGCTGACCGGCTGACCGGCTGACGACAGTCGTACGGCGAAGGCCCCGCCGGGCACCACACCCGGCGGGGCCTTCGCCGTCCGCCGGTGGCGGGTTCGGCCGGGGACCAGGACCGGCGGTCCGATCCACGGCCCCGCGCCCGGTGGCATCCTGGAGCAGCGGGCAGGGGCCGTGCCATGGCCCCGCCACCTGGCCCGTAGCGACAGGAAGGACCGTGATGGCGAGCAGCAGCGGTGCCCGTACGCCGAGTCGGGGCATGCGCGCCGACGCGCGGCGGAACTACGAGCGGGTGCTCGGCGAAGCCCGTACCGCGTTCGGCGAGCACGGCACCGACGCCTCGCTGGAGGATGTCGCGCGCCGCGCCGGGGTCGGCATCGGCACGCTGTACCGGCACTTCCCCACCCGGCAGGCCCTGATGAACGCGGTCTTCCAGGACTCGCTCGCCGATCTGCTGGACCGCTCGCGCGAACTCGCCGACTCCGAGCAGCCCTGCCGGGCGCTGGTGGCCTGGCTGCGCGCGCTCATCGCTCACGCGGGCGAGTACCGCGGCCTCGCCCGCGCGCTCATGTCGGCCTCGCACGACGCGAGTTCGGCCCTGACGCAGTGCAGCGCGGGGCTCCGGTCGGCGGGCGAACTGCTGCTCGTACGGGCGCAGGTGAGCGGCTCCGTACGGGCGGACACGTCCATCGACGATCTGATGCAGCTCACGAACGCCATCGCGCTCGCCGCCGAACAGACGCCGGACGACCCGGAGTTGGCCGACCGGCTTCTGACGTTGACGCTGACCGGTCTGAAAGCGCCCCAGTAGGGCCTGTCCTCAGCGGCCCGGCCCCTCAGCGGCGGCGCAGGTCCGCGACCCGGGCGCGCTCCCCCGGCTGCTCGGCGAGCGACCCGGCCGACGACGCGGACGCGCTGCGCAGCGACTGCGGTCCCGGTCCGGCGCCCGCGTGGGTACGGCGCTGGCCCGGCAGTGCGGTGTCCCGTCGGGGCCGGCTCCCCGGCGGGACCGCGTCACCGCCGTTTCCCGCTCCCGCCGCCCCGCCCGCCACCGTGATCTGTACGCCCTGGTCGGCGAGGGCCTGGAGTTCGGTCCCCGCGCGGTCGTCGTGCGCGGGCGGGTCGTCGGTGACCAGCCGGGTGATGACGTCCGTGGGCACCGTCTGGAACATGGTGTCGGTGCCCAGCTTGGTGTGGTCGGCGAGCACCACGACCTCCGCCGCCGCCTGCACCAGCGCGCGGTCGACGCTGGCCGAGAGCATGTTGGAGGTGGACAGGCCGCGCTCGGCGGTGAGCCCGCTCCCGGACAGGAACGCGCGGGAGACCCGTAGCCCCTGGAGCGACTGCTCGGCACCGCTGCCGACCAGCGCGTAGTTGGAACCGCGCAGGGTGCCGCCGGTCATGACGACCTCGACCCGGTTGGCATGGGCCAACGCCTGTGCGACCAGCAGGGAGTTGGTGACGACGGTCAGTCCGGGGATCCGCGCGAGCCGGCGGGCCAGCTCCTGCGTGGTCGTACCGGCGCCGACCACCACGGCTTCGCCTTCTTCGACGAGGCTCGCGGCGAGATCGGCGATGGCCGTCTTCTCCGCCGTGGCGAGATGGGATTTTTGCGGAAAGCCGGATTCTCGCGTGAATCCGCCCGGCAGTACCGCACCGCCGTGCCGGCGGTCGAGGAGTCCTTCGGCCTCCAGCGCCCGCACGTCCCGCCGTACGGTCACTTCGGAGGTCTGGACGACGCGGGCGAGCTCACGGAGCGACACGGCTCCGTTGGCGCGCACCATTTCAAGGATTAACTGGCGACGTTCTGCAGCGAACACGAAACTGACAGTAACCCCAACGGCCGTCGGCTTTCAGCGCTTCACGCCGAAATGCGGAAGGTGTACGTACGGGGCGGCGCCAAGTGGTATAGGAGCGCGGGCCCGTGGCCCGCGCACGCCCATGACCTGGGTCATACACCCACGACCTGGGTCATGACCCGGCTCAGCCCTCGTCCTCGCTCTTACGGCTGTGCAACTGCCGTGCCACCTCGGCGATCGAGCCCGACAGAGAGGGGTACACGGTGAAGGCGTTTGCGATCTGTTCGACGGTCATATTGTTGTCGACCGCGATCGAGATCGGGTGAATCAGTTCGCTGGCGCGCGGCGCCACGACCACCCCGCCGACGACGATCCCGGTGCCCGGCCGGCACAGGATCTTGACGAATCCGTCCCTGATGCCCTGCATCTTGGCGCGCGGATTGCGCAGCAGCGGCAGCTTGACGACCCGCGCGTCGATCCTGCCGCTGTCGATGTCCGACTGGCTGTAGCCGACGGTCGCGATCTCCGGGTCGGTGAAGACGTTGGACGAGACGGTCTTGAGGTTGAGCGGGGCCACCGCGTCGCCGAGGAAGTGGTACATCGCGATACGGCCCTGCATCGCGGCCACCGAGGCGAGCGCGAAGACGCCGGTCACGTCGCCCGCCGCGTAGACGCCGGGCGCGGACGTACGCGACACCCGGTCGGTCCAGATGTGGCCCGAGTCCTTGACCCGGACCCCGGCCTCCTCCAGGCCCATGCCCTCGGCGTTGGGGATCGCGCCGACCGCCATCAGACAGTGCGTGCCGGAGATGACCCGGCCGTCCGCGAGGGTCACCTCGACGCGGTCGCCGACGCGCTTGGCGGACGAGGCGCGGGAGCGCGACATCACGTTCATGCCGCGCCGCCGGAAGACGTCTTCCAGTACGGCGGCGGCGTCGGGGTCCTCGCCGGGCAGCACCCGGTCGCGCGACGAGACGAGCGTGACGCGGGAGCCGAGCGCCTGGTAGGCGCCGGCGAACTCGGCGCCGGTGACACCGGATCCGACCACGATCAGCTCTTCGGGCAGCTCATCGAGGTCGTACACCTGCGTCCAGGTCAGGATGCGCTCGCCGTCCGGGAGCGCGTCGGGGATCTCGCGCGGGTGCGCGCCCGTCGCGATCAGCACGGCGTCGGCGGTCAGCGACTCCTCGGAGCCGTCGGCCGAGGTCACGATCACCTGGCGGGAGCCGTCGGTCGCCTGCCTGCCGTCGAGCCGGCCCCGGCCGCGCAGCACGCGGGCACCGGCCCGGGTGACGGACGCGGTGATGTCGTGGGACTGGGCGAGCGCGAGGCGCTTCACGCGCCGGTTGACCTTGCCGAGGTCCACACCGACGACGCGGGCGGCCTGTTCGAGGGGTGGGGTGTCGTCGGCGACGATGATGCCCAGCTCCTCGTAGGAGGAGTCGAAGGTGGTCATCACCTCGGCCGTCGCGATGAGGGTCTTGGACGGCACGCAGTCGGTGAGTACCGAGGCCCCGCCGAGGCCGTCGCAGTCCACGACGCTCACCTCGGCGCCGAGCTGTGCGGCCACCAGGGCCGCCTCGTATCCGCCGGGTCCGCCGCCGATGATCACGATCCGGGTCACGAAAAAGTCCGCCTCGCGTATGTCGACCCGACCCGTCTGCCGTCCCGGCCGGGAGTCCGGGGAGCCCCCGGAGGATGCAGTACGTACGCCATTGTCCCGCACTCATCAAGCGGCTTCGCCCCGGGTCCCTCCGGGCGGCCCGGCCGGGGCTCCGGGGACCGGCCCTCGCACCGCGCGCACGGGATTCGCCGGGCACGCGCGTCCCTCCCGTACCCTCGTCCCCATGTCGCTCTACGCCGCGTACGCCGGCAACCTCGACGCGCGGCTGATGTCCCGCCGCGCCCCGCACTCCCCGCTGCGCGGCACCGGCTGGCTCAACGGCTGGCGGCTCACCTTCGGTGGGGAGCAGATGGGCTGGGAGGGTGCGCTGGTCACCCTCGTGGAGGCACCGCGCTCACAGGTGTTCGTGGCGCTCTACGACATCGCGCCGATGGACGAGGACTCGATGGACCGCTGGGAGGGCGTCGGTCTCGACATATACCGGCGGATGCGGGTGCGCGTGGACACGCTGGACGGCAAGGAGCCGGCCTGGCTGTACGTCCTGAACGGGTACGAGGGCGGGCTGCCCTCCGCGCGCTATCTCGGTGAGTTGGCGGAGGCGGCGGAATCGGCCGGTGCGCCGCACGACTATGTGATGGAACTGCGAAAGCGCGCGTGCTGAACGGGCACGGTCTCCGTATGGAGAAGCCCGTCACAGGCGGCTGACCCGCGCGTTCGTCGGAAACGACAACACAACGATCCGAAGACCGTACGCTCGATCATCTACGCGCGTAGGGCCGGAGCGGTTACCCTCTTCCGCGTGAACGCATCTGTTATCCCGGCCACGGCCGACGGATCCGCCGACCCCCACGCCGCCGCCTCCGCCGCCGCGGTGCGCCTGCGCGAACTCACCGGCGCCGAGACCCATGACGTCGCCCTGGTGATGGGCTCCGGCTGGGCACCCGCCGTCGCCGCGCTGGGAGCACCCGAGGCCGAATTCCCGGTGACCGAGCTGCCGGGCTTCCCCCCGCCGGTCGTCGCCGGCCACGGCGGGACGATCCGCTCCTACGCGATCGCCGACAAGCGCGCGCTGGTCTTCCTGGGCCGTACGCACTACTACGAAGGCCGCGGCGTCGCGGCAGTCGCGCACGGCGTCCGTACGGCGGTCGCCGCCGGGTGCAAGACCGTCGTCCTGACGAACGGCTGCGGCGGGCTGCGCGAGGGCATGCGCCCGGGGCAGCCCGTGCTGATCAGCGACCACATCAATCTGACGGCCGCCTCGCCGATCGTCGGCGCGAACTTCGTGGACCTCACGGACCTGTACTCGCCTCGGCTGCGCGCGCTGTGCAAGGAGGTGGACCCGGCCCTCGAAGAGGGCGTGTACGTCCAGTTCCCCGGCCCGCACTACGAGACGCCCGCCGAGATCAACATGGTCCGGGTGATGGGCGGCGACCTCGTCGGCATGTCCACCGTGCTGGAGGCCATCGCGGCGCGCGAGGCGGGCGCCGAGGTGCTGGGCATCTCGCTGGTGACGAACCTGGCGGCGGGCCTGTCGGGCGAGCCGCTGAACCACGAGGAAGTCCTCCAGGCGGGCCGGGATTCGGCCACCCAGATGGGCGCCCTGCTGGCGCGGGTGCTCGAGCGCATCTGAGCGCTCGCCGTACTCGCCGTACTCGCCGTATTGACCTCCGAACGGCCCCGGGAAGGGAAACGCACAGTGCAGCAGGAGCAGGAGCAGGACCTCATCGCGCGGGCCGAGGCGTGGCTGGCCGAGGACCCGGACAGCGACACCCGCGACGAACTGCGGGCGCTCCTTGACTCCGGCGATCCGGTCGCGCTCGCCGAACGGTTCGACGGCACGCTCCAGTTCGGCACGGCCGGGCTCCGGGGCGAGCTGGGCGCCGGGCCGATGCGGATGAACCGGTCGGTGGTCATCCGCGCCGCCGCCGGGCTCGCGGCGTACCTCAAGGCCACGGGCCAGGGGGGCGGCCTCGTCGTCGTCGGCTACGACGCCCGCCACAAATCGGCCGACTTCGCGCGCGACACCGCCGCGGTGATGACCGGGGCGGGGCTGCGCGCCGCCGTACTGCCGCGTCCGCTGCCGACGCCCCTGCTGGCGTTCGCCATACGGCATCTGGGCGCCGTGGCCGGGGTGGAGGTCACCGCCAGTCACAACCCGCCCCGGGACAACGGCTACAAGGTCTACCTCGGCGACGGCTCCCAGATCGTGCCTCCCATGGACGGCGAGATCGCGGCCGAGATCGACGCGGTGGGCCCGCTCGATGCGGTGCCGCGCCCCGAGGACGGCTGGGACATCCTCGGGGACGAGGTGCTGAACGCGTATCTGGAGCGCACGGACGCCGTTCTGAGCGCCGGATCGCCCCGTACGGCACGCGTGGTCCACACGGCGCTGCACGGGGTCGGTACGGAGATGCTGAACGCCGCGTTCGCGCGGGCCGGGTTCCCGGCGCCCGTACCGGTGGCCGAACAGGCCGACCCCGACCCGGACTTCCCCACCGTCGCCTTCCCCAACCCGGAGGAGCCGGGCGCGATGGACCTGGCCTTCGCGACGGCCCGGCGCGCCGCCCCCGACATCGTCATCGCCAACGACCCGGACGCCGACCGCTGCGCGGTGGCCGTCCCGGACGCGGACGCCGAGAGCGGCTGGCGGATGCTGCGCGGCGACGAGGTGGGCGCGCTGCTGGCGGCGCACCTGGTGAACAAGGGCGCGACGGGCGTGTTCGCGGAGTCGATCGTGTCGTCGTCACTGCTCGGGCGGATCGCGGAGGCGGCGGGGGTCGGTTACGAGGAGACGCTGACCGGCTTCAAGTGGATCGCCCGCGTCGAGGGCCTGCGGTACGGCTACGAGGAAGCCCTCGGCTACTGCGTGGACCCCGACGGCGTACGCGACAAGGACGGCATCACGGCGGCGCTGCTCGTGGCGGAGCTGGCGTCGGAGCTGAAGGAGCGGGGCCGGGGCCTGACGGACCTGCTGGACGACCTGGCGCTCGCGCACGGCCTGCACGCGACGGACCAGCTCTCGGCGCGCGTGAAGGACCTGTCGCTGATCACGCGGGCGATGGACCGCCTGCGCGACCACCCGCCGACGGCCCTCGCGGGTCTGACGGTCACGTCGGCCGAGGACCTGTCGTCCGGCGCGTCGGGCCTCCCGCCGACAGACGGCCTGCGCTACCACCTGGCCGGCGCGTACCGCGCCCGGGTGATCGTCCGCCCGAGCGGCACGGAACCGAAGCTCAAGTGCTACCTGGAGGCGGTAATCCCGGTCGCGGACGCCACCGACCTCCCGTCGGCCCGGTCCCGGGGAGCGGAGCTGCTGACGTCCCTGAAGCGGGACCTGGCGGAGGCGGCGGGCATCTGAACACACGTAGGGCCCGGCCCCAAGTCAGCGATTGAGGTCGAGAAGCGGCACGTCGAGGCCCTCGTACTCCTTCGGAGCAACCGTGGCGATCAGGCCGTCGGTCCCCCATGGCGGGAGATTTCGTACGGCGTGTACGGCTTCTCCCACGCCGGCCGGAATCCCGTCCCTGGCGAACCGCGCGACGGCCGGCGTGGCCGGACAGTCCAGATCAGCGGTGTGGATGATCTCCTGTTGACCGAGCGGGTCGCTGTTTGTACGGGTTCCAGGGTCCCTCAGAGCAGCCGGACCCCCCCCCCGCACCCCTTTGACCTGCCCAGATGCTTCGATCCAGCCCCCAGCGTCCCGCGCGTAAGAGCCTCTGAGCCCCGTTTCGTGGCCCCAAAAGCGACGGCCCCGTGCCCTGCCTCACTGGCGGCGCGGAGGGCTTTTCCCATACCTGGCCGTGATCACTCTGCGCTCAGAATGCGAGAGACGCAGCGTGACGGATCCCGGCAAATTCCCTACAACCAGGCGGTCTTGACGCTGTGCTCCGGCAGGGTGATGGTCGTGCAATCGAGCGCAATCGGATCGACAGAGGGAGAAGTCATGAAGCTACGTTTCCTTGGGATCATCCCGAACACGCCCGTGGACGACTCGCCGACCATCTGGTTGGACGAGGACACGGGAGACCTGTTGATCCAGTCCTACAAGGCCACGGAAGAAGACGTGAAGGCGTGCCAGGAGATCGGCTCGATTCCTGGTCACTCCACGGACGTTCCGGATCACGAGACGATCATCCGGCTTCCGGCAGTCATGCTGAAGTACATCCCGCAACCGGAAGGCGGCAACGGTGAAGTACCCCGTACGTGAGGGACTGGCAAAGGCGCAGCGCTCCGCCGTGCATCTGGAGATGCGCGACAGCTACACCCCGGATGACCCCGAGTTCGCCCGTTGGCGGGATGGTCACCGATACGACAACGATCCTGCGAAGCTGCCCGAGTGGTGGGGGTCCTGGCGGGACCTGGTGGGCGAGATGACGCCGCGCGGAGTCGTGATGCGCCGGGCTCGGATCGTCTCGGAACCGGTCACGGAGTACATCCGGTATGAGCATGACCTGACGTTCGCCAACGTGGCGGCGGGGGAACTGGTGCGTTGGCTGCCGCGCCGCAAGGCGGCTGATATCGCGCTCCCGGGCACCGACCTTTGGATGTTCGACAGCTCGTCGGTGCTGTTCACCTACTTCTCTGGGGACGGCGAAGTTGTGGACCGGGAATGGCGCACGGAGCCCGCCGTTCTGGAGCTGGTCAGCTCGGCCTTTGAAGCGGTGTGGAAACGAGCCACGCCGCACGAGGAGTACAAGCCGGTCTGACACGTCATGCCCGTTTCAGGATCATCGAGTGTCCAGCAAGCCCGGCAAGTCCTTGCCGACCGCCTACGGGAGATGTGCGGGGACGCCGGTCTTGACGGCAAGACCCTCGCTGCGGCGTGCGGCTGGCACCCGTCCAAGGTGTCCCGGATCGCGGCAGCCAAGACCGCACCGTCCGCCGACGACATCCGCGCATGGTGCCGTGCCTGTGGGGCGGAGGACCAGACAGACGACCTGATCGCCTCTCTCCGGGCTGTCGAAGGCATGTGGATCGAGTGGCGGCGGATGGAGCGCACCGGGCTGCGTCGCGCACAGGAAACTGTCCTCCCGCTCTTCGAACGCACTCGGCAGTTCCGGTCGTACTCCTCATGGCTCATCCCCGGGCTGATCCAGACGAGCGGCTACACGGAAGACGTGTTGCGTGCCGTGCGGCGACGGCGGGTCACCGTCGATGACGTGGCGGACGCTGTTGCCGTCCGCATGGAACGTCAGCGCGTGCTCGACGAGGGGCATCGACGCTTCGCGTTCCTGGTTGAGGAGTCGGTCCTACGGAACGGACTTGGTGAGCCGGGCACACAGCTTGAGCAGCTTGAGCACTTGCTCACAGTCGGCTCGCTACCCAACGTCAGCTTGGGCGTGGTGCCCACCCGTCTCGGCCGATCACGGATGCCGGTAGAGGGCTTCTGGATCTACGACAGGGCACAGGTCAACGTCGAACTTGTGTCGGGCTATCTCACGCTCACACAGCCCAGCGAAGTAGGGACGTACGCCGACACGTTCACCATGCTCGCTGACATGGCGGTCTACGGGGCAAGAGCACGCGCGCTGATCACCTCGGCGATGGACTCACTCGGGTGATCGCTCTGCAATCACGTGCAATCGGCTGGGAATTGAGGCTCCGCCGCTCTTAGCGTTGTCACCACACGGACGACGCGAAGGGGGCGGCATGAGCAAGCCAAAGACCTACCCGAGCGAGCCGGTGAAACTGCCGCTGATGAAGAGACGGAACCTCAGCCGGTACCGGGCTGGGCCGGTTGCACCGAGCTGGCGAACGTCCGGGACCGTGCGCGCGGGTGCGGCGACATGACCACCGTAGGGAAAAGAGAGAATCCCATGCAATCCACTGCGACGGACCACAAGCGCATCCCCTGGGGAATCGGTCGGATGCGCCCCTACCCGAGCGTCCACCAGCCCGCGTACGCCACCGCCGAAATCGACCCCACCACCCAGACCGGGGTATTCCGTGACGCGCGCGGTGGCGTCGTGGAGATGGGCAAGCACGGCACCAGCAAGGGAACCGAGACAAGCCCGCAGTCCACCAACCAGGACAGCCGCAACGACACCGACCACGACCAGGACAGCGAGCAGGACTGATGAGTGACGCTGGACCGGTCGCGGTCGTCACCGAAGTGGACGACGTAACCGCCGACATGGTGATCACCGAATTGAACAAGCGCGGTGTTCCGGTCGTACGGTTCGACCTTTCCGATGTCGGTGACCGGCTCTTACTGTCGGCCCGGTTCGGCGCCTGTCCGGCCTCACCAGCCGGCCACCTCCGCACCCCCTCCAGAACCACCACCCTGGAGGGGGTTCGGTCCGTGTACTGGCGCCGTCCCACCTGGCCCCACTTTGACAACCTGGGCGACTCGGACGCCCGGTTCGCGGCGGCGCAGGTCCGTCACGGCCTCGGCGGCACCCTGTACGCCCTGCCGAACTGCCGCTACGTGAACCACCCGCTCCACAACTACGGGGCCGAACACAAACCCCTGCAACTGGCCGTAGCCGAACATCTCGGTCTCACTGTTCCGCCCACCCTGATCTCCAACGACCTGGACGCCATCCGTGCGTTCATCACCGAACACGGCCAGCTCGTCTACAAGGCACTGCGCTGGACCCCTTACCGGCGCAGCGACGGGGTGGGGCTGACCACGTGGACCGAGCCGGTCACCACCAGCGAAGTGGACGAGAACGTGACCGTGGTCCCGCACCTGTTCCAAGCGCGGGTCAACAAGGTCGCAGACGTGCGGGTGGTCGTCGTCGGGCCAAGAGTGTTCGCAATCCGCATCGACTCCGACTTGTTGGACTGGCGCGCGGATTACAGCGCCCTCACGTACAAGCCCATGACCCTCCCCACCGGAGTGGAAAAGGCCCTGACTGCCCACCTGGAACACTTCGGCCTTGCCTCCGGCAGCTTTGACCTGTGCATCACCCGTGACGGTGACCTCCACTGGCTGGAGCTGAACCCGAACGGCCAATGGGGTTGGCTCGAAGACGAAACCGGGCTACCAATCGCATCCGCGTTCGCTGACCTCCTGGAGCAAGGAGCCACACAGTGACCTCTCTCGACCCTGCACGCCTCCGCCGTGCTCTGGCTGACCACCTCGAAGAGGGCGGCATCCTGGAAACCCCCGCATGGCGGAAGGCCGTCGAAGACGTGCCGCGGGAGCTGTTCCTCCCGTCGTTCTTCAAGGACGGGAGTGGCCCAGACGGCATCACCCGGTACACGCCCGTCAGCCGGGATGCCGACGAGGACGAGTGGCTGTCCCTCATCTACAGGAACGAAACCTGGGTGACCCAGATCGATGGCCGCATCACGGCCGACCCCACCAACGGCCCGGTAACCGGCTTCCCCACCTCGTCCTCCACCATGCCCTCCACTGTCGTGGGGATGCTCGAATCCCTGGACGTGGACAAGGACATGAGCGTCCTGGAAATCGGCACCGGCTCCGGCTATTCAACCGGCCTCTTGTGCCACCGCCTGGGAGAGGACAACGTCACCAGCGTGGAAGTGGACCCCGCCGTATCGGAGAGGGCGGACCTATCCCTGGAGGCGGCGGGGTGCTCGACATGGACCGTCACAGGTGACGGCCTCCTCGGACACCCCCGCCGCGCACCGTATGACCGGACCATCGCCACCTGTGCGGTCCGCCGCATCCCGTACGCCTGGGTCAGGCAGACCAAGCCCGGCGGGATCATCCTCGCCACGGTGGGCCCCAGCGCCTGGTCCTACGGCACCGGCCTGGCGAAACTCGCCGTTAAGGACGACGGCACCGCAGAGGGCCGGATCATCGGCCGAACCTCGTTCATGCCCGCCCGAGCGGAGGCAGCCGTCCCATTCTCCGGAGACCTCTCCGCCCGCGCGGCCTACGCCGACATCGAGCGGAAGACCAGCCTCTCCCCCGACGTGCTGAACGACTGGATGCCAGCGTTCCTGGCCCAGCTCGCCGCACCGGGGGCCCAGCTCGTGCGTGCCGTCAGCGACAGCCGAGAGACGGTGTACCTGTTCGACACCGGCCGCGAAGCGTTCGCCGCGCTGACCGCAGATGGAGACGAGTGGACCGTACGGCAGGGCGGGCCAGTGGCCATCTGGGACGCCATCGAAAGCGCGCTGACCGCCTGGCAGGACGCAGGCGAACCGGACATCAGCACTGTCCACCTGGAGGTCAGCCCCGAGGCACACGCCTACTGGATCGGTGAGAAACCGGCTCTCCGCTGGAATCACCAGCACCAGCCACTGAGCGTCTGACCGCGTACGGCCCCCCTGACCGGCCCGGGTCGTCCGCTTCCCCTTCACTGCGTGAAGTCTCCCGCGTGGCAATGCTGCGGTTGTCCGTTCCTGGGAAGTCGTAAACCTGGAACGGCGCTCCGAGCGTCGCGGCAGCGCCTGCCGATAAGGGCACCGCCCGAAGTGTGATGTTGGGTCGTTGGGCAGCAGCCCGCAGGTGGCCAAGCTGCTCGCGCATCACGTCGGGGCTGCCGACTACTACGCGCAGCGCAGCTTCAAGAACGGTGGCCTTGATTTCAGCCTGCTTGAGGGCGTCAACCCCGTACACGCGAAACATCTTCTTGAGCAGATCATCATCCGGCCAACGCTTGCCGGTCTCGATGTAACTCACCTTGTTCTGCGAGCACTTGAGCTTCGCCGCAGCCAACTCCTGAGTCTTGAAACCGGTCCCCATCCGAAGGCGCCGCAGCTCGTCACCGAGATCCCGAAGGAGGGTAAGCGCGTTGACGTTGACGCTCGCTGACACTTCACTCCCTGACGTTGCGGCCCAATCGGGCGGCACTTGCTGCCCCCCCTCGCACAACCGCAGCGTGTAGTCCTCGTCCTGCGCGCCGGAAGGCATGGGTCATGGATCAACGTGGCTACGTCCCAGCAGCCCAGCACTACCCCCGCACAGCGATCGCCGTATCGCTCGCACGCGCCATGGCGGCCCGCGCCTACGCGCCCTTCCCCTGGGTCGACCACGACGTGGTCAAGCTGCTGGTCAGCGAGACCGCCACGAACGCCGTGCTGCACGCCGACGACGGCGGATTGGATCTGATCTGCCACGCTCCGTTCAACGGGGCGATCCAGATCGAATTGCACGACCGGAGCGAGACTCGACCCGTCCGCCATCCACACAGCACATGGGATCAGAACGGCAGGGGGCTGGAGTTGCTCGATCTCCTCACGCCCGGATGGTCCGTCGTCAGAACGATGACCGGCAAGGGCCTGGCCTTCGCTCTGGAAGCGAACCCCGACGACGGCCCGCTCCATTCCCGCTCAACAACACAGGTGTGGTGACGTGTACTTCGAACTCGACGGAAGTGGCCCGCCCCGCCGCCGCACCGGCGTCGCCGGATTCTTCACCCGGCACGTCAACGGCCAACTGACCGTCCTGCTCGCGTCATACGACGGACCCGGGTGCCGTCAAAACTCCTGGCGACTGCCGGGCGGCGACATCCAGGACGACGAGTTCCTACACGAGGCGTATGTGCGTGAGGTCGTGGAGAAAGCCGGCCTCCCGACCGCTTCCTCGCCCGAGGAAATCCTCGTCGTGGACCACGTACCCAGAGGTGTGACCGAAGCCGAAGGCATCGACGTCGTCTTCAAGGGGGGCGAGATCCCCCTCAGTATCGAAACCATCCGACTCACCGCGCCGGACGCAGCGCCCGAACCCGGAGCGACCGCGTACCGATGGGCGACGCCCGGGGATACGGACACCCTCTGCCCCGGACCGGAACGCGACCGCGTCCACTCCGCCCACGAGGCATGGGTCACCGGGCGCACCGCCTACCTCATCTGCGGCGAGCGCTTCACCACCCGGCGGACTTGACGTCCACCGACGGACTCCTTCATCTGGGGATGAAAGTCGGACCGACGCCGGCCCGACGACCGCCCCGCGCGTCACCCCGTCGCGAGCAGGATCACCAGCACCACCAGACCCGCCAGCGCCGGTCCCATCACCTCGTACGCCCAACGCACCTGCGGCGCCCCCCGCGCCGTGTCGCGCGACGCGCAGCGCTCCGCCTGCTCGCGCAGCCCCGCCACCGTGTGATCCGCGTTGGCGGTCCGCGCGCGCGAGTCCGTCACGTCCGCGTTCACCGTCGTCCTGCTGTGCGGGTCGTCGTGCGCCTTCTGCGACTGCCGTCGCGCGGCACGCTTCCGCTTGCGCAGCGAGACCGGCACCGCCCACAACTGATACTTCGCCCCGTCCTGCGTGAACACCTCGCTCGAGTACCCGGCCCGCACATCGGCCACGGACCCCCACGGCACGAGGATCGTGCGGAACGGGTTCCTGATCCGCAGCCGGTCCTCGTTCGCGTACACCGCCGGCCGCAGGGTGAAGGCCACCACCAGCGGCACGGCCAGCAGCAGACCCGCGAGCGCGAGCCACGGCGTCCTGCCGTGGCCCCGCACCAGCGCGTCGATCCCGATCCACGCGCCGAGCGCGAGCAGCAGCACACCGCCGGCGATGGCGGCGGGCGACCGGAAGACGCGCTCTGCGTAGGCCGGCTCGGAGGGCTGATCGGGACTCGTCATGCTTTCGATTCTGCCGTACGCCACCGACAGTCCCGGCACACCGCCCGTACGCCCCGCCGCCCGGCAGCGGCACCCGCACCACCCCACGTGGGCCGCGTCACGCGCTACCGCACCCCCTGTACATGCTGCTACGCGCGTAGATATGCTCATGTGGTGACCATGCCCACGACCGCACCCTCGCCCACCGGCTCCGCCGTGGGCGGTGCCCCCCTCGCTGACGTGACCGCGTCCGACAGCTCGCTGCGCCGGTTCCTCCACGGGCTGCCCGGCGTCGATCCCGTCGGCCTGGAGGCGCGTGCCGCCTCGCTCGGTACGCGCTCGATCAAGACGACGGCCAAGGCGTACGCCATCGACCTGGCCATCTCGATGATCGACCTGACGACCCTCGAAGGCGCCGACACCCCGGGCAAGGTCCGGTCGCTCGCCGCCAAGGCCCTGCGGCCGGACCCGACCGACCGCACCGTCCCGACGACGGCCGCGCTCTGCGTCTACCCGGACATGGTGGCCACCGCCGTCTCCTCGCTCGCCGGGAGCGGCGTGAAGGTCGCCTCCGTCGCGACCGCCTTCCCGGCCGGCCGTACCGCCCTGGCGGTGAAGCTCGCCGACGTACGCGACGCCGTCGCCGCCGGTGCCGACGAGATCGACATGGTGATCGACCGCGGCGCGTTCCTCGCGGGTCATTACCTGAAGGTGTACGAGGAGATCGTGGCCGTGAAGGCCGAGTGCGGCACCGCCCGCCTCAAGGTCATC
Source organism: Streptomyces sp. NBC_01506 (assembly GCF_045040295.1). NCBI lineage: Bacteria > Bacillati > Actinomycetota > Actinomycetes > Kitasatosporales > Streptomycetaceae > Streptomyces > Streptomyces sp. NBC_01506. Next base: position 3,273,635 of record NZ_CP109422.1, read on the forward strand.
TTCGAGACCGGCGAGCTGTCCACGTACGACAACATCCGCCGCGCCTCCTGGCTCGGCATGGTCGCCGGCGCGGACTTCATCAAGACGTCGACCGGCAAGGTCGCCGTCAACGCCACCCCGGCCAACACGCTGCTGATGCTTCAGGCCGTACGGGACTTCCGGGCGCAGACCGGCGTCCAGGTGGGTGTGAAGCCCGCCGGCGGCATCCGTACCAGCAAGGACGCGATCAAGTTCCTCGTGCTGGTCAACGAGACCGTGGGCGAGGACTGGCTGGACAACCACTGGTTCCGCTTCGGCGCCTCCAGCCTCCTCAACGACCTGCTGATGCAGCGCCAGAAGCTCTCCACCGGCCGCTACTCCGGCCCTGACTACGTGACGGTGGACTGATACTCCATGGCTTTCGAATACGCACCGGCCCCCGAGTCTCGCTCGGTCGTCGACATCGCGCCGAGCTACGGCCTGTTCATCGACGGCGAGTTCACCGACGCCGCGGACGGCAAGGTCTTCAAGACGGTCTCCCCCGCCACCGAGGAAGTGCTCTCCGAGGTCGCCCGCGCGGGCGCCGAGGACGTCGACCGGGCCGTGAAGGCGGCCCGTAAGGCGTTCGCGAAGTGGTCGGCGCTGCCGGGCGCGGAGCGCGCCAAGTACCTCTTCAGGATCGCCCGGATCATCCAGGAGCGCTCGCGCGAACTGGCCGTCCTGGAAACCCTCGACAACGGCAAGCCGATCCGCGAGACGCGCGACGCGGACCTCCCGCTGGTCGCGGCGCACTTCTTCTACTACGCGGGCTGGGCCGACAAGCTCGACCACGCCGGCTACGGGGCGAACCCGCGCCCCCTCGGCGTCGCCGGCCAGGTCATCCCGTGGAACTTCCCGCTGCTGATGCTCGCGTGGAAGATCGCCCCGGCGCTCGCCACGGGCAACACGGTGGTCCTGAAGCCCGCCGAGACGACCCCGCTCAGCGCTCTGTTCTTCGCGGACATCTGCCGCCAGGCCGGTCTGCCGCGCGGTGTCGTCAACATCCTTCCCGGCTACGGCGACGCGGGCGCCGCGCTGGTCGAGCACGAGGACGTCAACAAGATCGCCTTCACCGGTTCGACGGCCGTCGGCAAGGCCATCGCCCGGCAGATCGCGGGCACGGACAAGAAGGTCACGCTCGAACTCGGCGGCAAGGGCGCCAACATCGTCTTCGACGACGCCCCCGTCGACCAGGCGGTCGAGGGCATCGTCACCGGCATCTTCTTCAACCAGGGCCAGGTCTGCTGCGCCGGATCGCGGCTGCTGGTCCAGGAGTCGGTCCACGACGAGGTGCTTGACTCGCTCAAGCGCCGGCTGTCCACCCTGCGTATCGGCGACCCGCTGGACAAGAACACGGATCTCGGCGCCATCAACTCCGCCGAGCAGTTGGCCCGGATCAGGACGCTGGCCGACGCGGGCGAGGCCGAGGGCGCCGAGCGCTGGTCGCCTCAGTGCGAACTGCCCTCCTCCGGTTACTGGTTCGCGCCCACCCTCTTTACGAATGTCACGCAGGCGCACACCGTCGCGCGCGACGAGATCTTCGGCCCGGTGCTCTCCGTACTGACGTTCCGCACCCCGGACGAGGCGGTGGCCAAGGCCAACAACACGCAGTACGGCCTGTCCGCCGGCATCTGGACGGAGAAGGGCTCGCGCATCCTCGCTGTCGCGAACAAGCTCCGCGCGGGCGTCGTGTGGGCCAACACCTTCAACAAGTTCGACCCGACCTCGCCCTTCGGCGGCTACAAGGAGTCGGGGTACGGCCGCGAGGGCGGTCGCCACGGCCTGGAGGCGTATCTCGATGTCTGAGTCCGAGCGACAGTCCGAGCGGCTGTCCGTCTTCAAGACCTACAAGCTGTACGTCGGGGGCAAGTTCCCCCGCTCCGAGAGCGGCCGGGTGTACGAGGTGACCGACGCAAAGGGCAGATGGCTCGCCAACGCGCCCAAGTCCTCCCGCAAGGACGCCCGTGACGCGGTCTCCGCCGCCCGCAAGGCGTTCGGCGGCTGGTCGGGCGCCACCGCCTACAACAGGGGCCAGGTGCTCTACCGCGTCGCCGAGATGCTGGAGGGCCGCCGCGAGCAGTTCACCGCCGAGGTGGCCGCCTCCGAGGGCATCTCGAAGGCGAAGGCGGCGGCCGTGGTGGCCGCGACCGTCGACCGCTGGGTCTGGTACGCGGGCTGGACGGACAAGATCGGCCAGGTGACGGGCGGCGCCAACCCGGTGGCGGGCCCGTTCTTCAACCTGTCCACGCCGGAGCCCACCGGCGTCGTGACGGTCCTCGCGCCGCAGGACTCGTCCTTCCTCGGTCTGGTCTCGGTCCTCGCCCCGGTGATCGCCACCGGCAACACGGCGGTCGTGATCGCCGGCGAGCGATCCCCGCTGCCCGCCCTGTCCCTGGGCGAGGTGCTGGCCACCTCCGACGTACCGGGCGGCGTCGTCAACATCCTCTCGGGCGGTACGGCGGAGCTGGCCACCCCGCTCGCGTCGCACCAGGACGTCAACGGCATCGATCTGTACGGCGCCGACGAGACGCTGGCCAAGGAGCTGGAGATCGCGGCGGCGGACAACCTCAAGCGGGTGCTGCGCCCGTCCCCGGTGGACTTCTCCGCCGACCCCGGCACCGGGCGTCTGACGGCCTTCCTGGAGACGAAGACCGTCTGGCACCCCACGGGCAGCCTGGGCGCGTCGGGCTCCGGTTACTGAGCCCCGTACCCGCGTGAGTACGTTACGTAAAGAGGCCCGGCCGTCGTCGTGACGGCCGGGCCTCTTTACGTATACGGATGCGGCTACGGCGCTCAGCCGGGCAGCAGCCCCGTCGCCGGTCCCACCAGCGGCAGGTCCTTCAGACCGCCGCCCTCGGTGATCGATTCCGTGACCACCGCCGTCGACAACGGCTTGAAGTCGGCCACCTGCGTGCCGACCGCGTTGTCCAGCGGGTCGACTCCCGTCTTGGCCAGCGGGTTGAGCTGAAGGTTCTTCACCGGCCCCACACCCCCGGCCAGCGAGTGCCCGAGCGCGCCGGTGAGCCCCTCGGCGGCTGCCGCACTGGACTCGGCGAGCGCGCTGTCGGGACCCGACGCGGGCACGGGCGCGGCCGGTGCCGCCTGCGCCGCGGCGCCGCCGAGCCCGATGACCGCGCCCGCCGCGGTGAACGTCAGCCCGGCGCGCACCAGTGCGCGGCGCCGGGCGGTGGGAGCTGAATGACGTGCCATGGGATTCCTGCCTGGGCGAGGGAGACGAGTAAGCGGAATGACACGCACAGTAGTTGAGATGTGACGCTGGATACCAACACCGCAGGCGGGGGTCCCCTGTGAGGGTGTATGCCTCAGACTGGTGTCCCGTGAGTCCCCACCGAACCGCCTCCGCGCGCGTCGTCCTGCTCGCGGGCCCCTCCGGCTCCGGCAAGTCGTCGCTCGCCGCCCGCGCGGGCCTGCCCGTCCTCCGTCTCGACGACTTCTACAAAGAGGGCGACGACCCGACGCTGCCGCTGGTCGCGGGCAGCACGGACATCGACTGGGACTCCGCGCTGTCCTGGGACGCGGACGCGGCGGTCGCCGCCATCCTGGAGCTGTGCCGTACGGGCCGTACGACCGTCCCGGTGTACTCGATCGCCACCAGCTCGCGCGTCGACACCGAGGAGCTGGACATCGGGCGTACGCGGCTGTTCATCGCCGAGGGCATCTTCGCGGCCGATGTCGTGGGGCGCTGCGAGGAGCTGGGGGTGCTGGCGGACGCGCTGTGTCTGCGGGGCCGCCCGTCCACGACGTTCCGCCGCCGGCTGGTGCGGGATCTGCGTGAGGGCCGCAAGTCGGTGGCGTTCCTGCTGCGGCGCGGCTGGCGGCTGATGCGCGCGGAGCGCGGCATCGTCTGCCGTCAGACGGCGCTGGGGGCGTATCCGTGCGCGAAGGCGGAGGCGCTGGGGCGGATCGCCAACGCCGCCGCGGGCAGCACCAGGCCCCGTACGGCGACGAACGACCCGTCCATCCATGCCCATCCGCCCGGCGAACAGCGGCCGTTGAGCCGCTGACGCGCCTGCGCGGGCCGCGCCGAAAGCGGGAAGCGGGAAGCGGGAAGACCCCGGAACGCGCGAAGACCGGACAGGCCCCCCAGCCTGTCCGGTCCTGCTCGGTGCACCCCCGTGCCCCCAACCCCCGTGTCCGTTCCCGCCGTTTCCCCCGAAACGGCGGCCCCTCCCCGGTCCCCCCCGGGTCCTGCTCCCCCGCTGCCTTCAGGCCACCAGCTCGCCGAAGGACTCTTCCTCGTCACGTCCGAAGCTGAGGACATCGTCCTCGCGCAGCCGGCGCAGCGACCGCCAGATGCTCGACTTCACCGTGCCGACACTGATGTTGAGGATGTCCGCGATCTCGGGATCGGTGCGGCCCTCGTAGTAGCGCAGCACCAGCATCGTGCGCTGCGTCTCGGGAAGGCGCGAGAGCGCCTGCCAGAGCACCGTGCGCAACTCCGTACCGCGCATCGCGTCGGTGTCGCCGACCGTCTCCGGCAGCTCCTCCGTCGGGTACTCGTTGAGCTTGCGCCTGCGCCACGCGCTGATGTGCAGGTTGGTCATGGTGCGGCGGAGATAGCCGCCGACGGCCGCCTTGTCGCTGATCCGGTCCCAGGCGCGGTACGTGGAGAACAGCGCGCTCTGGAGCAGGTCCTCCGCCTCGAAGCGGTCGCCGGTCAGATGGTAGGCGGTGGCGTACAGAGAGGCCCGGCGCTCCTGGACGTAGGCGGTGAACGCCGTCTCGGCGTCCGTGGCCCGCGTCGCCTTGGTGCGCTCCCCCGTGGCCTCTCCGTAAGCCGCGCCCTCGTTCCCCCGTGCCTCGGCGTTGTCCGCCGTGGGCGCCGTGGGCGCCGTGATCTTGCGCGCCGCGTCGACCACCGCGATGTACGGCGGTCGGTGCTGACGCCCGGCGCCGCGAACGCACCCCCGCCCGTTCACGGCGCCGGACTTCTCGGTGCTCCGTGTGACGTCGTGGAGACGCGTGATTACTGCGCTTGAGGTTGTGCTGTGCAGTGCGTTCATCTCGCGCCCCCCGCCGGTTGGAGTCTGTTTCTTCCGTCTGCCCAAGAGATTGCCGGGCCAGTTTCATGGGCCTGTCCGCCGACTGTCACAGGCCTGTCACAGGGGTTCCGGATCAGTTCTGGATCTTGGCGGGAGATGTGGTGGAACTGTGGGAGCGCTCCGACTGTCGAACTGTGGTCGCCCCATGGGCCAGAATGACCTCTGTGCCTTTCCTGTTGCTGATCGAGGACGACGACGCCATCCGCACGGCCCTCGAACTCTCGTTGTCACGCCAGGGCCACCGAGTGGCCACCGCGGCGACGGGAGAGGACGGCCTGAATCTGCTGCGAGAACAGCGGCCAGACCTGATCGTTCTGGATGTGATGCTGCCCGGTATTGACGGTTTCGAGGTGTGCCGCCGCATCAGGCGGACCGACCAGTTGCCGATCATTTTGCTGACGGCCCGCAACGACGACATCGATGTGGTCGTCGGGCTGGAATCCGGCGCGGACGACTACGTGGTCAAGCCGGTGCAGGGCCGGGTGCTCGACGCCCGTATCCGGGCCGTCCTGCGGCGCGGGGAGCGGGAGTCGACCGATTCGGCGACCTTCGGCAGCCTGGTCATCGACCGTTCCGCGATGACCGTCACGAAGAACGGTGACGACCTCCAGCTCACACCGACCGAGCTGCGGCTGCTCCTCGAGCTGAGCCGGCGGCCCGGACAGGCGCTGTCCCGGCAGCAGTTGCTGCGCCTGGTGTGGGAGCACGACTACCTGGGCGATTCGCGGCTGGTCGACGCCTGTGTGCAGCGGCTGCGCGCGAAGGTGGAGGACGTGCCGTCGTCGCCGACGTTGATCCGTACGGTACGAGGCGTGGGGTACCGCCTGGACGCGCCTTCGTGAGCGGCGGGCGTACGCGCAAGCGGGCGTTCCTCGCCGGGCTGCGCTGGACGAGTCTGCGGCTGCGGCTGGTCGTCGTCTTCGGGGCGGTCGCGCTGACCGCGGCCGTGTCGGCGTCGGGGATCGCGTACTGGCTCAATCGCGAGTCGGTGCTCTCCCGTACGCAGACGGCGGCGCTCAAGGAGTTCAAGCAGGAGATGCGGGACAAGGCCGCCCAGTTGCCGCTGCGGCCGACCCAGCCCGAACTGGAGTACACGGCACGGCAGATGGCCCACAGCAGCGGCTCGGGGTTCAGCGTGCTGCTGATCGGTGAGCGCGCCGAGGACAAGCCGGTGGCCGGGGTCTCCGACCAGGACGCGTTCACGCTGGACGACGTGCCCCAGTCGCTGCGGACCGCGGTGGACGACCGGCAGAAGGTCACCTCGGGCAACACGTCGCCGTACCACGTCTTCTGGCAGCGCACGGAGCGCGGCGGGACGCCCTATCTGGTCGGCGGCACCCGGATCGTCGGCGGCGGGCCGACCGGTTACGTCTTCCTCTCGCTGGAGCAGGAGCGCGAAGACCTCAACGCGCTGGCGTGGTCGCTGGCGATCGCGACGGGACTGGCGCTCATCGGGTCCGCGCTGCTCGCGCAGGCGGCGGCCACGACCGTGCTGAAGCCGGTGCAGCGGCTCGGTGACGCCGCGCGGCAGCTCGGCGAGGGCAAGCTCGACACCCGGCTGCGGGTGTCGGGGACGGACGAACTGGCCGATCTGTCACGGACGTTCAACCGGGCCGCCGCCTCCCTCCAGAAGAAGATCGCCGACATGAGCGCGCGTGAGGAGTCGAGCCGCCGCTTCGTCGCCGACATGTCGCACGAGCTGCGCACCCCGCTGACCGCCCTGACGGCGGTGACCGAGGTGCTGGAGGACGAGGCGGACACCCTCGACCCGATGATCGCGCCCGCCGTGACGCTGGTCGTCAGCGAGACCCGCAGGCTCAACGACCTGGTGGAGAACCTGATGGAGGTGACCCGCTTCGACGCGGGCACCGCGCGGCTCGTCCTCGACGATGTCGACGTCGCCGACCAGGTCACCGCGTGTATCGACGCGCGGGCCTGGCTGGACGCGGTGGAGCTGGACGCCGAGCGCGGCATGATGGCGCGCCTCGATCCGCGCCGGCTCGATGTGATCCTGGCGAATCTGATCGGCAACGCGCTCAAGCACGGCGGTTCACCGGTGCGGGTGTCGGTGCGCACGGTCGGCGACGAACTGGTCATCGAGGTACGGGACAACGGCCCCGGCATCCCGGAGGCCGTACTGCCGCACGTCTTCGACCGCTTCTACAAGGCGAGCGCGTCACGGCCTCGGTCCGAGGGCAGCGGCCTCGGCCTGTCCATCGCGATGGAGAACGCGCACATCCACGGAGGCGACATCACCGCGGCCAACGCCCCCGAAGGCGGCGCGGTCTTCGTACTGAGGCTGCCGCACGAGATATCCGAGGACTCCTCGCAGGACTACTCGGGGGACTTCTCCGGGGACTTCGACGACGGGAACGAACGGGGAGAGGGAGGCGGGGCGCGATGAGGCCGAGAACGACGGGCCGCCGGTCCCTCGCCGTACTCGCGGGCGCGCTCGCGGTGGCGGGCCTCGCGACGGGCTGCGGCATCAGGACGACCTCGGTACCGGTGGACGCGGGCGCCGCGCCCTCACGGGTGCCGTGCGAGGTGTCGGAGGGGAATCTGACCACCCAGGCGCAGCCGGGGGTCGCGGTCAGGGTGTATCTGGTGTGCGCGTCGGAGCTGGAGCCGGTGGAACGCGCGGCGTCCATCCCGGCCGACAAGGCGCTCGGCGACCGTGTGCAGATGGCTCAGGCGCTCCTGGACGAGTTGGTGGAGCAGCCGTCGGCCACGGAGCAGGACGCGGGCTTCCAGACGTACGTACGCGGGCCTCTGACGGTCTCCGAGGCGCGCTCGGGCGATCCGCTGGGGACGCTGCGGCTGAACCGCCAGCCGGAGGACCTGCCGACGGCCGCGCTGGCGCAGATCGTGTGCACCCTCTCCGAGAGCACGGCGACGGACGGTTCGGTGGTGCTGGGCGGGCCGGGTGCGTACGCCGCGCGCGGCTACCGGTGCGACGACGACACCAAGCGCAACCCCGAGTCGGCCGTACCGACCATGGGTCCGCCGCCGTCCGCTTACTGAGACGGCGGGCGCGGCGGGGCCGCGCGCGGACGGTGTACGGGGTCGGGTGACGGCTTCCGCGTGACACCCGTCTCACGTGGCCCCTCTTTTGGAACTCCCCGGAACCGTTCCCGGCGGTGGCCGCGTCTTGGAAGTCGTGCAGCGCCAAGGTTCGGGCGGCAGTGCCGCTTTCCGCTTCCGCGTGGCGGGGGTCATCCTCCTCCTCGTGCATCTGCTGCTCGTCGCGTGGCTGACGTTGCGCCCGCTGGACGTGGTGTGGGTGACCGCGGCGAACTTCGAGCCACTGGCGGGTATCAAGGCCGATCTGGCCCTCGGGGCGCCCCAGGCGGTCCGGCGGATCGGCGAAGGGCTTCTGCTGCTGGCACCCCTCGGGGTTCTTTTGCCGCTGGTGGGGGGCAAGCTGGCCGTCTCCACCCTGGCGTCGCTGACCCGCACGCTGGCCGCCGGGGCGTTCATCTCGCTGGGGATCGAACTGCTCCAGACCGGCGTTCCCGGACAGGTCGTCGACGTGGACTCGCTGCTGCTCAACACGGTCGGGGTCGGTCTCGCGCATGTGCTGATCGTCCCGGCGGGACGGGCGAAACTGCGGCGTCGGCGCGAGCGCGGGAGCGCACGCGGGCGTGGACGCTGCCGCAGCCGCAGCCGCGGACAGGAGTCGGCGTCGGCGTCGGCACCGGCATCAGCGCCGGCCGCGCGGGACGCGGGGGCCGGATCGGAGAGCGGACTGCGGGAAGAGGCTCCGGCGGGCACTCAGGGCACTCAGAGCACTCAGGGCACCGCCCAGGGCTCTCAGGGGACGACCCCGACGATTACCAGGGTCGGTATCGCCCCGTAGAGCGACGTTTTGTCCAGGCTCCCCGGGCCACCATGGAGTCATCGGGAGCACACCGAGAGGCTCCCGCCACGGACTCGCGAAGGAGCCCATCATGTCCGCGATTGCCCGCCCGAGTCAGGGACGCATGATCGGTGGAGTGTGCGCGGCGCTGGCACGGCGCTTCGGCACCTCCGCGAACACGATGCGTGTGATCTTCCTGGCCTCGTGTCTGCTGCCCGGCCCGCAGTTCCTGCTCTATCTGGCGCTGTGGGTGTTCCTGCCGAGCGAGAAGCACGCGGCGCGGACCGCCGCCTGGTAGGGCCGGTTCACACGAGCGCCGGACGGGCCGTGCTGGGCGGCCCGTCCGGCGCTCGTGTGCGCGGGAGCTAGCCCACGGGCAGCGTGCCCACCGGGAGGCCGCCCAGCAGCCCCGCGAGGGGGCTGGCGGCCATGGCGGTGGACAGCGCCATGGGGGCGGTCCGGGTGACCGTACCGGCTCCGCTGCCGACCGCGTTCTGAGCGGCGGTCAGGCCCTCGGAGGTCCCGTTGGGGAGGCTCTTGGTGAGGGACTCGGTCGGCAGGTTCTTGGTGACGCTGTCCAGGGCGGCCCCGGCGTCGGGAGCGGTGGGCGCGGCGGCGGACGCGCTACCGGCGGCGGTGGCGGCGAAGGCGGCACCGAGAGCGGCGACGCCGAGAGTCTTGGCAGCGGACTGCTTCATGAGGAATTACGTCCCTTGGGGAATGGGGAATGGGAATACGAGCGGCCCCGCAAGTTAGCCATCACCGCACGTCGCCCGCAAACACCCGAAAGCGGGCCGGACAGTGTGTCCCGGCCCGCTTCCGTGGTGCGTCGATCGAATCGCTCAGCCCACAGACTCGCTGGTCGCGGCGGTCTGCTTGAACAGCCATTCGGATTTCAACTCGGCGTATCCGGGCTTGATCACGTCGTTGATCATGGCCAGTCGTTCATCGAAAGGAATGAATGCTGATTTCATCGCATTGACCGAGAACCACTGCATGTCGTCGAGCGTGTAGTCGAACGCCTCGGTCAGCAGCTCGAATTCACGGCTCATACTCGTCCCGCTCATGAGCCGGTTGTCCGTGTTCACGGTCGCCCGGAAATGCAGTTGGCGCAGCAGGCCGATGGGGTGTTCGGCGATCGACGCGGCGGCGCCCGTCTGGAGGTTGGAGCTGGGGCACAGCTCCAGCGGGACGCGCTTGTCGCGTACGTAGGAGGCGAGCCGGCCCAGGGTCACCGAGCCGTCGTCGGCGACCTCGATGTCGTCGATGATGCGCACGCCGTGGCCGAGGCGGTCGGCGCCGCACCACTGGAGGGCCTGCCAGATCGACGGGAGGCCGAACGCCTCCCCCGCGTGGATGGTGAAGTGGTTGTTCTCGCGCTTCAGGAACTCGAACGCGTCGAGGTGGCGGGTGGGCGGGAAGCCCGCCTCCGCGCCGGCGATGTCGAAGCCGACGACGCCCGAGTCCCGGTAGCGGTTGGCGAGTTCGGCGATCTCCAGGGCGCGGGCCGCGTGCCGCATCGCGGTCAGCAGGGCGCCGACGCGGATCCGGTGGCCGGCCTGCCCGGCCCGGCGCTCACCCTCCTGGAAGCCCTCGTTGACGGCCTCCACGACCTCTTCGAGGCTGAGGCCGCCCTCCAGGTGCTGCTCGGGGGCGTAGCGCACCTCCGCGTACACGACACCGTCCCGCGCCAGGTCCTCGGCGCACTCGGCGGCGACCCGGAACAGCGCGTCGCGGGTCTGCATGACGGCGCAGGTGTGCGCGAAGGTCTCCAGATACCGCTCCAGCGAGCCGGAGTCGGCGGACTCGCGGAACCAGAGGCCGAGCTTGTCGGGCTCGCTCTCGGGAAGGCCCTCGTAGCCCGTCTCGCGGGCGAGTTCGACGATCGTGGCGGGGCGCAGGCCCCCGTCGAGATGGTCGTGGAGGAGCACCTTGGGGGCGCGGCGGATCTGGTCGGCCGTAGGCGGTCGGTAGGTCTGGCTCGTCATTTGGGCACTCTAACGCCTACGCGCGTAGAGCGCGTCTCGCCGATACGTAACAGTGACCGTACGTACGGGTGGCGTACACCTCACCTTCTGAGACTGTTCTGCCATGGGACAGCGGGCAGTTCCCGGCCCCGGCGGGCGCACGCCGGGGCGTGGCGCAGGGGTGCGCGGGCGTCGTACACAGGCACGGGCACAACTGGGGCGGGCGGTCTCCGCGCCGACCTCACCACCGGAGGTGGGCGGGGTCGTACTCGTACTGCCGCCGGGCGAGCCGATATCCGCACGTGGGCCCTCCACCCTCGCCTACGCGTCGATGCTGCCACTGGCGCGGACGCTGGCCCGCGCGGGCGCCGGCGAGGGGCTGCTGGTGCATATGGTCCGCTACCGCTCGCGCGGCTGGAACGGCGCCGACGCGCAGTTGTCGGCGGACGCCGGGTGGGCGGCGGACGAGGTCGTACGGCGCTACGGCGACGTGCCGGTGTGTCTGGCCGGGCACGGCATGGGCGGGCGGGCCGCGCTGCGGGCCGCCGGGCATCCGGCCGTCAGCTCGGTGCTGGCGATGGCGCCCTGGCTCCCCGACGAGACGGCGGGCGTGGAACCGGAGCCGGTGACCCAGCTCGCGGGCCGGGAGGTGCTGATCGTGCACGGCACCAACGACGAGCGCAGCGACCCCGAGCTGTCCCTGAAGCTGGCGGAGCGCGCCCGGAAGGCCAACCGGCACACCTGCCGCTTCGAGGTCCATTCGGACGGGCACGCGCTGCGTCAGCATCACAGTGAAGTCCTGGCGCTGGCGGCGGACTTCGTCCTGGGGGCGCTGCTCTCGCGTACGTACTCACGGCCCGTGACGGACGCGCTGGCCGCGCCGCCGCCGCTGGGGCTGCGGATGCCGCTCGCGGCCGGCTTCGGGCGGTCGCTGCGCCGGTAGACCGTGTCCGCAGGCCGTCAACCGGGGTCAGTCGGGCAGCAGATGGCCCCGCCGGGACAGCAGGAAGCGCTTGAAGGCCGCCACGGGCGGGGTGTCGGGGTGGCCGTCGAGCCAGGCGACGCCGACCTCGCGCACCGCGCGGGGCGCGGTGACGCTCAGCTCCACGACACCGGGGCGGGCCACCGCCGGGGGCGGCAGCAGGGCGACGCCGAGGCCAGCCGCGACCAGGCCGCGCAGGGTCTCGGCCTCCTCGCCCTCGAAGGCGACACGCGGCCGGAACCCGGCCTCCGTACAGAGGTCGTCGGTGATCCGGCGCAGCCCGTAACCCGGTTCGAGGGTCACGAACGTCTCGTCGGCCGCCTCCGCGAGGCGGATGCGTCTGCGGCCGGCGAGCCGGTGGTCGTCGGGGACCACCAGGCGCAGCCGCTGTTCGTCCAGGCGGCGGGCGACCAGGTCCGGGGCTTCGGGGACCGGGGAGGTGAGGCACAGGTCCAGCTCGCCCGCGCGGAGGCGTTCGAGCATCGCCTCGCCGTAGTTCTGGACGAGTTGGAAGCGCACGCGCGGATGGTCGGCGCGGAAGGCGCGGATCAGTTCGGGGACGGTCTCGGAGCCCATCGTGTGCAGGAAGCCGAACGCGACCTTGCCGGAGGCGGGGTCGGCGTCGGCGCGTACGGATTCGGCCGCCCTCTCCACCTCGGCGAGCGCGCCTTCCACTGAGGTGAGGAAGGCGCGGCCGGCGGGGGTGAGCGAGACGGTACGGCCCTTGCGGGCGAACAGCGCGACGCCCAGGTCCTGTTCGAGCCGGACCATCGCGCGCGAGAGCGTGGACTGCGGGACGTTCATGTCCTGGGCGGCGCGGGTCACGTGCTCGTGGCGCGCGACGCCCGCGAACTGGGCGAGGCGGGGCGCCAGCAGCGCGGACCAGGAATCGGGGTCGAGCCCGGCGGGAGCCTGGTGGTTCGACGGGGCGGTGTCTTGTGCGTAACTGCTTGATGACAGCCGGGGCCTGGGCCTGCGTTGATGCGCCATGGGAACGATTATGACGATTCCATGCATTGGACGCATGAGATCGGTGTCCGTACGTTCGTCGTATGCCTTCCGTCAGTACCCAGGCACCCGTCACCACGGGTGCCCTCGCCTCCGCGTCCACAGCGTCTTCGCCCGCCGATTCACTGACCCCCGGCCGCCCCGGCTACCGCCGTATGAGCTTCGCTCTCTTCGCCGCCGGGGTCGCCGCCTTCGCGCTGCTGTACTCGACACAGGCGCTGCTGCCCGCCATCTCCGCCGACCTCGGTGTGACGGCGGGGCAGGCCAGTTGGACGGTGTCGGCGGCCACCGGCGCGCTCGCGCTGTTCGTCCTGCCGCTCAGCGCGCTGTCCGAACGCTTCGGCCGGCGCACGCTGATGACCGTCTCACTGACGGTCGCGGTGGTCGTCGGGCTGCTCGTGCCGTTCGCGCCCAACCTTGAGTGGCTGATCGCGCTGCGCGCGGTCCAGGGCGCGGCGCTGGCCGGGCTGCCCGCCTCCGCGATGGCGTATCTCGCGGAGGAGGTACGGCCCAAGGCGCTGGTCGGCGCGATCGGGCTGTTCGTCGCGGGCAACAGCATCGGCGGCATGAGCGGGCGCGTCGTGGCCGGCTGGATCAGCCAACTGTGGGGCTGGCGCGCCGCGCTCGCGGCGGTCGGGCTGATCGCGCTGGTGTGCGCGGTGGTCTTCCGCGTACTGCTCCCCAAGGCCCGCCACTTCACGCCGGGGACACTGAACCCGCGCGCGCTGGCGAAGACGGTCGGCGGTCATCTGGCCGATCCGCTGCTGCGCAGGCTGTACGCGATCGGCGCGCTGTTCATGACCGTGTTCGGCGCGGTCTACACGGCGATCGGATTCCGGCTCGTTCAGGCGCCGTTCGACCTCCCGCAGGGCGTGATCGGTTCGATCTTCCTGGTCTATCTCGTCGGTACGGTCTCCTCCGCCGCCGCCGGGAAGCTGGTGGCACGGCTGGGGCGGCGCGGCGCGCTGTATCTGGCGGTCGGGACGACGGCGGCGGGTCTGCTGCTGTCGCTGGCCGATTCGCTCGGCGCCGTACTGCTCGGCCTGGTCCTGATCACCGCGGGCTTCTTCGCGGGCCACGCCGTCGCCTCGTCGGCGGTGAGCCGTACGGCCAAGACGGGCCGCGCGCAGGCGTCGGCGCTCTACCAGAGCGCGTACTACGTGGGCAGCAGCGCGGGCGGCACGCTGGGCGCTGTGGCCTTCCACACGGGCGGCTGGGGAGCGACGGCGGCGCTGGGACTGCTCGCGGTGCTCGGGGTGGTCTCGGTGACGCTGTACGGGACGCTCGCGGCGCGCGTGGAACAGCGGGCCCTCGCGACGGCGGCGGGGCGGTAGCCGGGGCGGCCGGGCGGCAGCGCCTGCCGGGGCACCCTCGAACGGGGCTGGTCACCCGTGCGCGACCTGGGAGTTTTCGCCGTAGCACGGCGATTGTCAGTGGGCTGCGGTAGCTTCCGAAGGACTGGGTTCGAAGGGGGCTATTGGGGTGACCATCGATGAGTGATACGGCTACGACGCAGGATCTTGACGCGCGGCTGGAGAAGCACCGGACGGAGCTGACCGGTTACTGCTACCGGATGCTCGGCTCCGCGTTCGAGGCCGAGGACGCCGTGCAGGACACGATGGTCCGGGCCTGGCGGAGCTTCGACAAGTTCGAGGGCCGGTCGTCGCTGCGCTCGTGGCTCTACCGCATCGCGACGAACGTGTGCCTGGACATGCTGAACGCGGGCAATCGACGTGCCCGGCCGATGGATCTGACGGAGGCGACCCCGGTGTCCCAGGCGAAGCTGAACTCCCGGCCGGAGGTCACCTGGCTGGAGCCGGTCCCCGACGGCCGGGTGCTGCCGTCGGTGGTGGACCCGGCGGAGACGGCGGTGGAGCGCGAGACGATCCGGCTGGCCTTCGTCGCCGCCCTCCAGCATCTGCCGCCCAAGCAGCGTGCCGTGCTGATCCTGCGCGAGGTGCTGGCGTGGAAGGCGAGCGAGGTCGCCGAGCTGCTGGAGACGACGGTCGCCTCGGTCAACAGCGCGCTCCAGCGGGCCCGCGCGACGATCGCCGAGTCGGAACCGGCCTCGACCGACACGGCCGACCCGCTCGACGAGGAGCAGAAGGAGCTTCTGGAGCGGTATGTGGCCGCGTTCGAGGGCTACGACATGAAGGCGCTGACCAAGCTCCTGCATGAGGACGCGACGCTCTCCATGCCCCCGTACGACCTGTGGCTGCGCGGGCACGACGACATCGTGGGCTGGATGCTCGGTGTCGGCGAGGTCTGCCGCGGTTCCAAGCTGGTGGCGACGGTCGCCAACGGCACGCCCGCGTTCGCGCACTACCACCCGAGCCCGGACGGGGACGGGTATGTGCCGTGGGCGCTCATGGTCATCGAGATCGAGGAGGGCAAGGTCAGCGGGATCACCTCGTTCCTGGACACCGAGCGGTGGTTCCCGCTGTTCGATCTCCCGCCTCGCCTGGAGAAGGAAGCGAGCCCGGCGTAAGCACGAGGGCAGGCGCCACGGCCGGGGGCTGCGTTTGCTCCCGGCCGGGCCCCGGCCCATGGTGGGAGGGATCGGGGTGTCGGCGGGAAGGGCACGATGACGCCAACCGAAACCGCCAGTGAGGACCGGGATCCGAGGCCGGGGGGTCCCGCCGGCGCCGCAGCGGCCACGGCCAGAGTCAGCGTGGATCCGCACGGCACTGTCACGAGGTGGAACGAAGGCGCCCGGCGCCTCCTCGGCTACGCGCCCGAGGACATCGTCGGCCGGTCCGCGCGCGGGCTGCTCGCCGAGGAGCCGTCCGCCGAGACGCTGCGGTCCGCCAGCATGCCGCGCAGATGGGACGGGGCGGTGACGCTCCGCCACCAGGACGGCCACAGTGTCACGGCGCATCTGCTGGCCCACCGCCGGAAGCCGGACAGCGACGGCGAAAACAGCGAAGGCGAAAACAGCGGCGACGGGGACGGCAACGACGGGGACACAGACAGTGCCGGCGGCTGGTCGCTGTTCGCCGCCGTCGCCCCTCGGACCTCGACCTCCCCGGACGACGCGCTGGTGAGGTGGGCGTTCGCCGGGTCCCCCACCACGACGGCGCTCTACGACGCCGACCTTCGGCTGCGGCTGGCCAACTCGGACCTGGAGCGCGCGCTCGCGCTGTCCGAGGAGGCGATGCGGGGCCTGCGCGTGTCGGAGATCGTCGCCGCCCCACAGGCCGTCCGCACGGAGCGGCACATGCGCCGGGTGCTGGAGACCGGCCAGGCGGACCAGATACAGGTGGCCCTTCGGCTGGCGGGCCACCGGGGCGAGAGCACCTGGACGATCTCCCTCGTCCCCGTCCGGGACGGCGAGGGGACGGTACGGGGAGTGCTCGTCTCCGGGCAGGACATGACCGAGGAACGCCGGGCCCGTAGTCGGCTGTCCCTGCTCAACGAGGCCAGTATCCGTATCGGCAGCACCCTGGACGTCACCCGCAGCGCACAGGAACTGGCCGATGTGGCTGTCCCCCGGCTCGCCGACTTCGTCACCGTCGATCTGCTCCCCTCCATCGACGACGGCGAGGATCTGCGCGCCGGTCCGCTGATCAGCCCCGTCAGACTGCGCCGGGTCGCCTGCCAGTCCGTCCTGGACGGCTGCCCCGAGGCCGTCATCCAGCAAGGAGCGGTGGCCGTCTACCCGGAGGGCTCGCCCGCGGCCGAGTGCATGGCCACGGGCCGGCCGCTGATCCGGGAGGTGACACCCGCCGTGTTGGCCGCGTGGGGGCGCCATGCCCCGGAGCGTGCCGAGCGCGTACGGCAGTACGGCTTCCACTCGGTCCTGGCCGTACCGATGCGCGACCGCGGCATCACCCTCGGCGCGGTCACCTTCTCCCGCCACCGGCGCCCGGAGCCCTTCGAACAGGACGATCTGATGCTGGCCGAGGAGATCACCGCGAGGGCCGCGGTGTGCATCGAGAACGCCCGCCGCTACAGCCGCGAGCGCCGAACCTCTCTCACCCTCCAGAGCAGTCTCCTACCGGGACGGCCGCCCCGGCAGGCGGCGGTCGAGATCGCCTCCCGCTATCTGCCGTCCAGCGCGCGGGCGGGCGTGGGCGGTGACTGGTTCGACGTGATCCCCCTCTCCGGCGCCCGCGTCGCCCTGGTCGTCGGTGACGTGGTCGGCCACGGCATCCAGGCGTCGGCCGCCATGGGACGGCTGCGCACCGCCGTCCGCACCCTGGCCGACGTCGACCTCCCGCCCGACGAACTGCTGACCCATCTGGACGATCTCGTCATCCATCTGTCCGCCGAGGCCGACAGCACGGAGGTCCCGACCGGCGACATCGGCGCGACCTGTCTGTACGCGGTGTACGACCCCGTCACCCGGCGCTGCACCGTGGCCCGTGCCGGGCATCCGGTCCCGGCGCTGACGACGCCGGACGGCACCGTGGAATTCCTCGACGTCCCCGTGGGCCCGCCCCTGGGAGTCGGCGGCCTGCCCTTCGAGACCGCCCAACTGGAGCTGCCGGTGGGCAGCGTCCTCACGCTCTACACCAACGGTCTGGTCGAGGCCCGCGACCACGACATGAACGAAGGACTCGAAATGCTGCGCGAGGTACTGGGCGGGCCGCACGAGTCCCTGGAGGAGAAGTGCGACACCGTGCTGCGCGCTCTCCTCCCGGACCCGGACCGCCCGGCCGACGACGTGGCGCTGCTGCTGGCCCGTACCCGCGCCATGGACTCGGCCCATGTCGCCACCTGGGACGTGCCGTACGACGCCGCCGCCGTCGCCGATGTCCGCAAGGACGCCTGCCGGCAGTTGGGCGCCTGGGGACTGGACGAGGCGGTGTTCGTCACCGAGCTGGTGGTCAGCGAGCTGGTCACCAACGCGATCCGTTACGGCGACGCCCCCATCCGGCTCCGGCTGATCCGCGACCGCAACCTGATCATCGAGGTCGCCGACGGCAGCAGCACCGCCCCCCACCTGCGCCGGGCCCGGGTCTCCGACGAGGGCGGCCGTGGGCTGCTCCTGGTCTCGCAGCTCACACAGGGCTGGGGCACGCGCCAGACGTACACCGGCAAGACGATCTGGGCGGAGCAGAGCCTCACGGCGATCTGACGAGCGGCGGATCCGGGCCCGCTTCGACGGCTTCGACCGAGCCGCGGCCGGGTCCCTCGGCCCGGACGATGTCCGTGAGGCCGACCAGCTCCAGCAGCAGAAGCAGCTCGGGCCCCGCGCCCCGCAGCGTGATCCGGCACCCGCGCCTGCGGGCGACGAGTTGCAGTCTGGCCAGGGCGTTCACGGTGGCCACGGTCGGCCGTCCGAGCGCGCCGACGTCGCAGACCGCGTCGGTGGCGCCACTGTCTCTCAGCCGTGCGGCCAGTTGGTCGCAGAGCTGAGGGACATCGGCGGCGGTGATCGGCCCGCGCAGTGCGAGGAGGATCGTCTTGGTGGCTTCCACGTAGATAGAGACCCGGGGCGGGGACGGAACTCATCGGGCGGGGACGTGTCCTCAATCGCCGGACGGGCTTGAAGTGCCGCCGCACCGGGCGGGATTCCACCGGCCGGTGGGTGGCGTCCTCAAACGCCGGACGGGCTTGAAATGCCCAACCCGTGGGCCCAATTGAGCCCAACCGCAGGCGGTGTCGCACCGCCGGACGGCTTGAAGTACCCGCCGGACGGGCTCGAAATGCCCACCGCACGGGCCCAGTTGAACCCAACCGCAGGCAGTGCCCCACCGCCAGACAGGCTCGAAACGCCGCCGCACCGGCCGGAAACCCACCAGCCGACAGGGTGGCGTCCCCAAACGCCGGACAGGCTTGAAATGCCCAACCCGTAGACCCAATTGAACCCAACCGCAGGCGGCATCGCACCGCCAGACGGCTTGAAGTACCCACCGGACAGCTCGAAATGCCCACCACACGGGCCCAGTTGAACCCAACCGTAGGCAGTGTCCCACCGCCCGACGGGCTCGAAATGCCGCCGCACGAGCCCAGTTGAGCCCGTCAGGCGATTCGGTCCAGCACGATCGGGGGGGCCGTGAACGTCGTTCCCGCCGGGGCGATGTCGTACGCCGACGCCAGGGATTCGAGCGCGTAGTCGAACTTCTCGGGGGTGTCGGTGTGCAGCGTGAGCAGCGGCTGACCCGCCGTCACCGGGTCGCCCGGCTTCGCGTGCAGCTCCACGCCGGCGCCCGCCTGCACCACGTCCTCCTTGCGGGCGCGCCCCGCGCCGAGGCGCCAGGCCGCGACGCCGACGTCGTACGCGTCGAGCCGGGTCAGCACCCCGGAGGACGGCGCGGTGATCACCTGGCGCTCGCGCGCCACCGGGAGCGCCGCGTCCGGGTCGCCGCCCTGGGCCGCGATCATGCGGCGCCAGACGTCCATCGCCGAGCCGTCGGCCAGCGCCTTCGCCGGGTCGGCGTCGGGCAGTCCGGCGGCGTCGAGCATTTCGCGGGCCAGTGCGAGCGTCAGCTCGATCACGTCGGCCGGGCCGCCGCCCGCGAGGACGTCGACCGATTCGCGTACCTCCAGGGCGTTGCCCGCGGTGAGGCCGAGCGGGGTGGCCATGTCGGTGAGCAGTGCCACGGTGCGTACGCCGTGGTCGGTGCCCAGTCCCACCATCGTCGCGGCCAGTTCGCGCGCGTCCTCGACGGTCTTCATGAAGGCGCCGGAGCCGACCTTGACGTCCAGGACCAGTGAGCCGGTGCCCTCGGCGATCTTCTTCGACATGATCGAGGAGGCGATGAGCGGGATCGCCTCGACGGTGCCGGTGACGTCGCGCAGCGCGTACAGCTTCTTGTCGGCCGGGGCCAGCCCGTCACCGGCGGCGCAGATCACGGCGCCGGCGGAGTCCAGTACGGCCAGCATCTCGTCGTTGGAGATCCGTGCCCGCCAGCCCGGAATGGCCTCCAGCTTGTCGAGGGTCCCGCCGGTGTGGCCGAGGCCGCGTCCGCTGAGCTGCGGTACGGCCGCGCCGCACGCGGCGACCAGCGGTGCGAGCGGCAGTGTGATCTTGTCGCCGACGCCGCCCGTGGAGTGCTTGTCGGCGGTGGGACGGGACAGCGACGAGAAGTCCATGCGCTCGCCGGAGGCGATCATGGCGGCGGTCCACAGGGCGATCTCCGCGCGGTTCATGCCGTTGAGCAGGATCGCCATGGCCAGGGCCGACATCTGCTCGTCGGCGACGTCACCGCGTGTGTAGGCGTCGATGACCCAGTCGATCTGCTCGGCGCTCAGCTCGCCCCGGTCCCGCTTGGTGCGGATGACGGAGATGACGTCCATGGCCATGGTGTTCCTCGGTTCTCGGTTCTCGGTTCTCGGTTCTCGGTTCTCAGTTCTCAGTTCTGGTTGAGGTGCTGCGGGCCGAATGCCTGGGGCAGCATCTCGGAGAGCGGGACGACCCCCTGCGGGGTGTCCAGCAGCAGGCCGGGGCCGCCGAACTCGTACAGGAGCTGCCGGCACCGGCCGCACGGCACCAGGAGCGCGCCCGCGCCGTCCACGCACGTGAAGTGCGTGAGCCGGCCGCCGCCCGTCGTGTGGAGCGCGGAGACGAGCCCGCACTCGGCGCACAGACCGAGGCCGTACGAGGCGTTCTCGACGTTGCAGCCGGTGACGGTCCGGCCGTCGTCCGCCAGGGCGGCGGCGCCGACCGGGTAGCCCGAATACGGCGCGTAGGCACGGGACATGGCGCCCCGGGCCGCCGCGCGAAGGGCCTGCCAGTCCACGCCGCTGCCGCCGGCGGCCACGGTGTCGGAGTCCGTCATGTGCCCTGGCCTCTTCGGTAGGTCATGCCGTCGGCCTTGGGCATCCGCAGCCGTTGCGCGGACAGGGCGAGGACGAGCAGCGTCGTCACGTACGGTGCGGCGTCCACGAACTGGCTCGGGACCTGGTCCGTCAGGGCGTACCAGGTGAACAGCAGCGCGGAGACGACCGCCGAGATGACGGCCGCGACGTACTTGCGCTTGTAGAGCTGCCAGCCCACGACGAGCACCAGCAGGATCGCCAGCAGCAGGAGCATGGCGTGCACGTTCTCGGCGCCGCCGCGCAGCTTGAGGCTGTCGGTGAAGCCGAACAGTCCGGCGCCCAGCGCCATGCCGCCCGGCATCCAGTTGCCGAAGATCATCGCGGCGAGACCGATGTAGCCGCGCCCGCCGGTCTGGTTCTCCTGGTAGATGCCGGTGGCGACGATGGCCAGGAAGGCACCGCCGAGTCCCGCGAGTCCGCCGGAGACGGTGACGGCGATGTACTTGTACTTGTAGACGTTGACGCCCAGCGTCTCGGCGGCGATCGGGTTCTCGCCGCAGGAGCGCAGCCGCAGTCCGAAGGACGTACGCCACAGGATCCACCAGGTGGCGGGGATCAGCAGCAGGGCGACGATCGTCAGCAGGGACAGGCCCGTCACCAGACCGCCGAGCACTCCGGCGATGTCGGAGATCAGGAACCAGTGTTTCTGTTGGAGATCTGCCAGCCCGTCGGCGAGTCCTGGAATGGTGATCTCGGTGATCGAGTCGATGCGTGGGGACTGCTTGGAGGAGCCGCCCGGCTCGTTGGCGAAGGTGAAGTTGGAGAGGTAGCGGGTCACGCCGACGGCGAGGATGTTGATGGCCACACCGGAGACGATGTGGTTCACGCCGAAGGTGACGGTGACGATCGCGTGCAGCAGACCGCCCAGCGCGCCGCCGAGGATGCCGAACAGGACGCCGACCCAGGGGCCCCACTGGAATCCGGCCCAGGCGCCGAACCAGGTGCCGAGGACCATCATCCCTTCGAGGCCGATGTTGATGACGCCCGCGCGCTCGGCCCACAGGCCGCCGAGTCCGGCGAGGCCGATGGGTACGGCGAGTTCGAGCGCGCCGGCGACCTGTCCTACGGAGGTGACGTCGTCGGCGCCGCTGATCAGCCGGACCAGGGAGATCAGGGCCAGTCCGCCGGCGATGATCAGCAGAATGACGGGGAGGGTGAGCTTGCGCCGCCCGCCGCCCTTCTTGGGAGCCGCACTCGCTGCGGTAACGGTGCTGGTACTCACAGGGCAGCCCCCTTGTCACTGTTGGATACGGAATCGGAGCCGGGTCCGGAGTCGGCCTCTGTACGGATGGCGCCGCCCGCCGCCAGTTCCTCGCCGACCTTCTGCTGCTGCCGGCGCAGCCCGTACCGGCGTACCAGCTCGTAGCTGACCACGACCGAGATCACGATCAGGCCCTGCATGATCGTCGCGATCTCCTTCTCGTACCCGAACTGGTCGAGAGAGGCGGACGACTTGTCGAGGAAGGCGATCAGCAGCGCGCTGAACGCGATGCCGAGCGGATGGTTACGGCCCAGCAGCGCGATGGTGATGCCGGTGAAGCCGATACCGGTGGGGAAGTCGAGGCTGTACGTGTGGGTGTCGCCGAGCAGTGTCGGCATACCGACCAGGCCGGCGACCGCGCCGGAGATCAGCATCGAGGTGAGGACCATCTTCTTGGCGTCGACGCCCGACGCCTGCGCGGCGCTCTCGCTGGCGCCGGTGGCGCGCAGGTCGAAGCCGAAGCGGGTGCGGCCGAGGACGAACCAGTAGATGACACCGCAGAGCGCGGCGACGAAGGTGAAGCCGTAGATCTCGCCGGCCTCGGCGCCCATGGACAGTCCGGGGAACCAGCCGGCCTCCGGGATCTCGCCGGTCGTCAGGTTGTTGGAGCCCGGGGGCTGCTCGCCGAAGTTCTTCGGCAGGATCAGCCAGGCGACGAGGCTGGTCGCGATCGAGTTGAGCATGATCGTGGAGACGACCTCGCTCACCCCGCGCGTGGTCTTGAGGATGCCCGCGATCCCGGACCAGAAGGCGCCGACGAGCATCGCCGTGATGACGATGAGGGCGATCTGGAGCGGTCCCGGCAGGTTCACGCTGGCACCGACGAGCGCCGCTATCATCGCGGCGAGCCGGTACTGGCCGTCGACCCCGATGTTGAACAGGTTCATCCGGAAACCGACGGCGACGGCGAGCGCGGCGAGGTAGTACGTACCTGCCTGGTTGACGATCAGGACCTGTACGTCGACGTAGCTCGCCGACTCGAACATGATCCGGTACGGCTCCCACGGGTTGGTGCCCGAGGCGAGCAGCACCACCGTGGTGAGGGCGATGGCGACGACCAGCGCGAGCACCGGGCCGGCCAGGCCCAGGATCAGCCGGTCCTTGTCGAACTTCTTCATCGGACTCATCGGGCTCATCGGGCTCATCGGGCCTCGTCCTCCGGGGCTGCCTCGAGGTGGCCGGTGGCGGCGCCGGTCATGGCGGTACCCAGCTCCTCCGGGGTGATGGTCGCGGGGTCCGCGTCGGCGACGAACCTGCCGCGGTACATCACGCGCAGGGTGTCGGAGAGCCCGATCAGCTCGTCCAGGTCGGCGGAGATCAGCAGCACCGCGAGCCCGTCGCGGCGGGCGGCCTTGATCTGGTCCCAGATCTGGGCCTGCGCGCCGACGTCGACGCCGCGCGTGGGGTGGGCGGCGATCAGCAGCTTCGGGCTGTGGCTCATCTCGCGGCCGACGATCAGCTTCTGCTGGTTGCCGCCGGACAGGGAGGAGGCCGTGACGTCGATGCCGGGGGTGCGGACGTCGTACTCGACCACGATGCGCCTGGTGTCGGCGCGCGCCGCCTTGGGGTCGAGGAGTCCGCCCCTGCTGTTGGGGCGTTCGGTCACATGGCCGAGGATACGGTTCTCCCACAGGGGCGCTTCCAGCAGCAGTCCGTGCCGGTGCCGGTCCTCGGGGATGTAGCCGATGCCGCCCTCGCGGCGCTCGCGGGTGGGCGCGTGCGAGATGTCGGCGGTGTCGAGGGTGATCACACCGCCGTCGGGGTCGCGCAGACCCATCAGCGTCTCGATCAGCTCGGTCTGGCCGTTGCCCTCGACGCCCGCGATGCCCAGGACCTCGCCGCGGTGGATGGTGAAGCCGATGTCGGTCAGCACCTCGCGTACGACGCCGTCGGAGTCGGTGGCCGTGAGCCGCAGGTCCGCGACCGTGAGCACCGGTTCGTCGGTGACCGTGGACTCGCGGGTCTCGGGCGAGGGGAGTTCGCTGCCGACCATCAGCTCGGCGAGCTGCTTGGTGGTGGTGTTCGCGGGGTCGGCCGTGCCCACGGTCGTACCGCGCCGGATGACGGTGATGTCGTCGGCGACGGACAGCACCTCGCCCAGCTTGTGCGAGATGAAGATGACGGTCAGGCCCTCGGCCTTGAGCTCGCGCAGGTTGTCGAAGAGGGCGTCGACCTCCTGCGGGACGAGGACGGCGGTGGGCTCGTCCAGGATGAGGATGCGGGCGCCCCGGTAGAGGACCTTGAGGATCTCCACGCGCTGGCGGTCGGCGACGCCGAGGTCTTCGACGAGGGCGTCGGGGCGGACCCCGAGGCCGTACGCGTCGGAGATCTCGGTGATCTTCTTGCGCGCCCCCTGGCCGATGCCGTGCAGCTTCTCGGCCCCGAGAACGACGTTCTCCAGGACGGTGAAGTTGTCGGCCAGCATGAAGTGCTGGTGCACCATGCCGATGCCGCGCGTGATGGCGTCGGCCGGGCTGTTGAAGGTGACCCGCGTGCCGTCGACGGTGATCGTTCCCTCGTCCGGCTTCTGCATGCCGTACAGGATCTTCATCAGGGTCGACTTGCCGGCACCGTTCTCACCGACGAGGGCGTGGACGGTGCCCTTGCCGATGGTGATGCCGATGTCGTGGTTGGCCACGACGCCGGGGAACCGCTTGGTGATGCCGTGCAGTTCTACGGCGGGGGGACTGCTGGACGCGTTGATGACGCACTCTCCTTGGCCGGACAGGAGCTGGAGCGGGGCGGAGGGCAGGGCGGGGGGCAGGGCGGAGGTGAAGCTATCGCGCCGGAGGGGCGTCTACACGCGTAGCGCTGCCGAATCGTGAGGGTAGATCTTGCGTAGAACGGGGGCCCGGAGCAGCCGGCGGTTTGCCGACCGCCACTCCGGGCCCCCGTACACGGCAGTGGTTACGGAGCCGTCTTGACGGTGATCTTGCCGTCGACGATCTCCTGCTTGGCCTTGTCCACGGCGGCGGTCACGTCGGTCATCTTGACGTAGGCCGGGTTGGAGTCGGTGAGGCCGACGCCGTCCTTGTCCAGGCCGTAACGGATCTCACCGTTCTGCGGCTTGCCGTCCTCGACCGACTGGATCAGGTTGAACACCGAGTCGGCGATGTCCTTGGTGACCGAGGTCAGGATGCTGTCCTTGTACGCGGCGAGACCGGCCTGCTTGTACTGGTCGGAGTCGACGCCGATGTTCCACTTGCCCGCGGCCGAGACCGCCTCGATCGAGCCGGAGCCGGCCAGACCGGCCGCCGCGTAGATCACGTCGGCCTTCTTGTCGAGCTGGCCCTGTGCGGCGGCCTTGCCCAGGTCGGGCTTGGAGAAGCCGTCGAAGTTCGGCGGCTGGGTCAGATACTGCGAGAGCACCTTCACCGAGGGGTCGGTGTCCGCGACGCCCTGCGTGTAGCCGGCCTCGAACTTCTTGATCAGCGGGGTCTCGACACCGCCGATGAAGCCGACGGTCTTGGTCTTGGTGGCCTTGGCCGCCGCGACACCGGCGAGGTAGGAACCCTGCTCCTCGTTGAAGACGAGGTTGGCGATGTTCTTACCGGTCACCGAGGAGTCGTCGATGATCCCGAAGGTCGTCTTCGGGAACTTCGGGGCGACCTTCTTTATGGCGGGCGCGTAGGCGAAGCCGACGCCGATCACCGGGTTGTTGCCGGCGCGGGCCAGCTCGGTCAGCCGCTGGACCTTGTCGGCGTCGGACTCGCCGTCCGACGGCTCGGCGTCGTTGCCCTTGACCTTGAGGTCCTTCTCGGCCTTCACCAGACCCGCGTACGCGGCGTCGTTGAAGGACTGGTCGCCCCGGCCACCGATGTCGTACGCGATGGCGACGCTTTTCTCCTTCGAGTCGGACGACGCGTCCGAGGACGAGGTGTTGCCACACGCGGTGGCGGTGAGCGCGAGCGCCGCGGACGCGACGCCCACGGTTGCGATCCTGGTGATCCGGCGCAAGGGAGGCTCCTTCAAAGCGACCTAAGCGCCTCTTCCGGCGCTGGTTTCGCCGCGATCGTAACGCGCGTAGATGTCAGATAAAGCCCTGTACGGAAGCCGTTATCGGATCGTCGCGAACAACGGCGTGAGGGCCGATTACGGGAAAGGGCACGGCCGGTTACGAACGGTCGCCGTCGATGAGTGCGGCGGCGGTGAAAAGCTCCACCCCGACCTGAATCGCCCGTTCGTCCGCGTCGAAATCCCCCCGGTGCAGATCGCGCCGCGCAGTGTCACCCGGAGTCCGTACGCCGAGCCGCGCCATCGCGCCGGGCACCTCCTCCAGATACCAGGAGAAGTCCTCGCCGCCGAGGCTCTGCTCGGTGTCCTCGATCGACTGCGCGCCCCGGCGGGCGGTCTGGGCGTCACGCAGCAGCTCGGCCATCATCAGGTCGTTGACGACCGGCGGGACCCCGCGGACGTAGTTGATCTGCGACTTGGCGTGGTAGAGCGCGGAGATCTCGTCGATCGCGGCGTGCACCAGGTCCGGCGCCTCGCGCCACGACTTCAGATCCAGGCAGCGGACGGTGCCGGACAGCTCGGCGTGCTGCGGAATGACGTTGCAGGCGTGGCCGGCGGCGATACGGCCCCAGGTGAGCGCGAGCCCGGACCGGGCGTCGACGCGGCGGGCCAGCAGCGCGGGCACCTCGGTGGCGACCTTCGCGGCGGCGGTGACCAGGTCGGTGGTCAGATGCGGGCGGGCGGTGTGGCCGCCGGGGCCGTCGAGGGTGACTTCCAGCCGGTCGCAGGCGGAGGTGATCGGGCCGGTGCGCAGCCCGATGGTGCCGACGTCGACGCGCGGGTCGCAGTGCACCGCGATGATCCGGCCGACGCCCTCCAGGACCCCGGCCCCGATCGCGTCGAGCGCGCCTCCGGGCAGCACCTCCTCGGCGGGCTGGAAGATCAGCCGCACCGGATGGGGCAGCAGACCCTCACGGTCGAGCTGGGCCAGGACCAGACCGGCGCCGAGGACGGCGGTGGTGTGGACGTCATGGCCGCAGGCGTGCGCGCGGTCGGGGACGGTGGAGCGGTAGGCGACGCCGGTCTTGGTGTCCGGGATGGGCAGTGCGTCGATGTCCGCGCGCAGGGCGAGCATGGGGCGTACGCCGGAGGCCGCGGACGTACCGTCGCGCGTACCGATGTCACAGATGAGCCCGGTTCCGGTGCTCAGCACCTGCGGTACGAGCCCGGCCCGCTCCAGGCGGTGCTTGAGCGCGGTGGTGGTACGGAACTCCTGGTTGCCCAGCTCCGGGTGCATGTGCATGTCGCGACGGAACGCGATCAGCTCGGTACGCAGCGCCTCGGGCAGCGTGCCGGGCAGCGGGGCCGCGCTGGGCTCACCGGAGAGGTCGGTTTCGGACTCGCGGGACATCAACTGGTTCACCTGTTGCATCGTAGGCCCCCGGAGGGGGCTGCTGCCCGACGATCAACAAAACTTCAGCCACTCAGTGGAAGAAACCCGGTCCCGGCTGGCATGCCGCCCCGCCGCAGCGGGTATACCCGTCCGGCTCCTCCCGCTATGGCCCCGGCGCACGGGCCCCGGGCGGCGACGGGCCGCTGTGGACATGCGGCTGCCGGCGACTCGCCGCCACCGCCACGAACGGAACGCGTTGTAACTGCCCTTCTACGGTTGGTAAGTTGGGCCGAAGGGATTCAAAAGGATTCCCTTGAGGGCGCGTTCGGGGAAGGACCCCACAAATGGCGTGGGACGAGTGGGAACGGCTGAAGTCGGACGCGGCCGGCAGGCAGTCCACCGAGATGAGACTCAATCAGGCTCCCGGGGCACCTGGCGGCAGCGAGAGCGATCTGGTGGTCAACCAGGACGATCTGGGAGCCGTGGGCCACGATGCCTTCGTCCTCCATCGCGACCTGGGCAAGCAGGTGGACATCGCCGGCGCCGGCGCGGACAAGAGTGGCTCGGGCTCGAGCATGCAGGCCGCCGCGTCCCTCAAGATCCATAACTTCGCTCTGGGATCCGCTCTGGAGACGACGGTCTCGACCTGGACCAGCCAGCAAAAGTCGCTGCTTCAAGCGTGCGCCCACATCTCCAACCACCTGGACTACTCCAAGGCGTCCCACGCCAAGGACGACGCCGCCATCGAGGCATCGATCCGCGGCCGCGACGGCACCGCCCTGCCCGTGTCACGACTCGACACCTATTTCAAGTAAGGGGCGCGACGGTGGCCAGTCTCACCTTGACTGATGTGGCCGAGGTAGACCTCGGCAAGCTCGGAACAGCCGTTTCTGACTGGGAGAAGGCCGTCGCCAGTCTCAAGACGCTCGCGGGAAACGCCACATCCGGCCTGCTCGCGAAGTCGGACTCCGCCCGCTGGAGCGGGGCCAACGCGACCGTGACCCGGGGCTTCGTCAAGAAGACGGCGAAGGAGTTCACCGACGCTCACGCGCAGGCCGAGAGCATCTGGAAGCTCCTCTCCGACGCTCATGCGGAACTCCTCAAGATCCAGAAGAGCATGAAGACCGCTGTCGAGGTGGACGCCCCCGCAATGGGGGTCAGGATCGAGGACTCCGGCGGTGGGTCGGTCCATTGGGTCTTCCCCCATGTCCGGGGTGACACCACCGAGCGGACGCCGGACCAGCGCGAGGCGGCGCAGGCGCTCGCAGACCGGATCGCCGGTCTGCTCGCGCAAGCCACGGAGATCGACGGCTCGGTGAGCCGGGCACTCGGCAAGGCCCATGGCAACGACGCGTACAACTTCGGGCACGCGAACTACGGCTCCCTGGACGACGCCCAGGTGGAGCGACAGTTGCAGCTCGCGGCGCTGGGGCCGAAGATGACCGACACGCAGCTCGCCGAGTTCAACGCGATCATGAAGTACAACGCCAAGGACCCGGATTTCGCGACGGGCTTCTACAAGGGGCTGGGCGGTCCACAAGAGACACTTGAGTTCTACGGGCGCATGTCGCGGGACGGCACGGCCGGGGACGACAAGGCACGCCTGGCTCTCACCCAGGAGCTGCAACGCACCATGGGTGCGTCACTGGCCACCGCCACTGACTCCGACAACAAGTCTCACCTGCCGGCGAGTTGGGGTGACGAATTCCGCAAACTCGGCACGGAGCGCATCGAGCTCAGTTCGGGGGAATTCCACTCTCCGCTCGGTTACCAGGTGCTCGGCGGACTCCTTCGCTATGGAGACTACGACCCGGAATTCATCAACCCGATCGCCGAGCACGTAACTCAGTTGCATCTCGACGATCCGAACCGGTTCACAGAGACCAGGGCCGCGGACGACGAAGACATCTACGGCTTCAATCCGTCAGGGAAACTGGGCTCCGGGAATGACCCGTTGACCAGCGTCCTTGAGGCGCTGGGACACAGTCCGGAGGCTTCGGAGAAGTTCTTCTCGGATGTACCGACCAAGTACAACGAGGACGGCACGGTCGACAAGAACAGCTCGACGGACTTCTCCAGTTACTTGGACAAGTTCGCCGAGAAGGACTTCCAGTGGAACATGGACACGAACGCCGCCAACAAGCTGGCGGACGAGAAGAATTCCCTGGACGCCATGAACAACGGCCCGAACGCGCTGGGCCACGCGTTGGAGGCGGCCACGACGGGACGTCCGTACGGAAGCGACGACAGCGCTGACGCCGTCCCGCACTCGGAGAAGGCAGCAGAGCTCACATCGAGGATCGTGGAGCTCTTCGGCGAGAATCCGGAACTGCTTCAGCGCAATGAGAATGGCGATCTCGAAAACGAGGATACCGGCCCGCTCTATGCGATGCGGGACAGCCTGGGCAACATCACCGCCGAATACATGGGCGACTTCCAACGCGTGGTGTACGCGGAGTCGGGTGATGATTTCCCCACATTCGGATCTCCTGCAGACCTCCGGATGGAACAGGCTCGATCATTCCTCGCCGTCGTCGGCCAGGATCCGGACGCGTACGCGGCCATCACGAGTGCCCAGCAGGCGTACACCTCCCAGCAGGTGGACTCAGCCATCAATGCGCCAACCCAGTCGGAGGCTTCCATTGACGGCCGCGTGCGCGGGGCCGTGGCCCCGGGCGCTGTCATCGCGGGCATCATGAGCGAATCCCGCGCCGATGCCGTCATCGACTACCACTCCGCAGCGGACGCGGAGTTCAACGAAGCGGCGGCGGACAACGCGAAGTGGGTGAACCGAATCGTCGGCATGGGAGGGGAGGCGGTGGGAGAGCGTGTGCCCATCGCGGGCGTGGTTGTCGGCTGGGCCAACGAGGACATCACGGCAAGCGTGTTGAAGAGCATTGCGCAGGATTCCACTGCGGACGCCGCGAAGGAAGCGGGAGAGTCGTACTCCGGTGGCCGTGAAGCAATCATCCGTTCCTCTGAGGAAGCCGTCAATCGGGCATTGATGAACAGCGACATACATCCGGACACCTACAACGACCTGCGCACGGCCGCGCGGACGGAGTCCGGCAACAGCCATGACTCAGGGGCGGGTTGGCAGCGCACCAGTGATCCGTCATGATGCGGCGGGCAGGACTGGCGACGCTGGCGGTCGCACTGTCCATCGGGCTCAGCGGCTGCGGCGAAGGAGCGAAGAAGGAGTACGCGATCCCCACCTCGCTCTGCGGGGTCTCGGTTGATCAGGAACTCCTTGAACCGCTCTTGCCTCCAGGTAAGAAGATTGAGGTGCGGAACGACCCATATGCGAAGGGCGTCCCTCGCACGGCTTGCGTCGCAAGAGTCGACGGAGACGTGTGGCTGACTGTGTATGGCGAGTGGCGGGAGGCAGGCTTCACCGCTCTCCAAGCCGCCGAGGACAAGGTGGTCGGCGGCGGCTCATTCGGTACAGCGGAGAACGGCAAGGTCTACTCGTGGAACCGGGGAGCAGCGACGGCCTTCCCGTGCCGCAGCGAGGACTGGGGGGCCTACTCGGCTGCCGTCGAGGTGGTCGAGCGGGACGACCGCGAGGCGAACGTCAAAGCCCTGGAGACCTTCATCACCCCGTACGGCGAGGCTCTGGCCAAGACACTCCCCTGTGAGGATTCCGCTTAGTGCGCGAGAGCCGAAGGACACTGATCGTGACCACCCGCACGAGGACGCACAGGCTCCTGTGCGCGGCCGTGGCCGGTTCCCTGGGATTCGGGGCCGTGGGGTGCGGCGGATCCGACGACACGAACGCGGCCGACGCGTCCGTGTCGGCCGACAAACTGTGCGCCGTGGGAGCCGTGAACAAGGACGCGGTCGGAGCACTCGAAGTCATCACCGGTGCGACCTTGTTCGCTCCCACCGGCGGGGACTCCGCTGTCGCCGCCGCAGCCGGGGAGTTGACCCGCGAGGCCGCACCCGTGAGCTCCGGAACCGGAGATGTCTGCAGCATTTTTCCGCGTCCCGAATCCGGTGGCCCGGCCGCTGAGATTCGCGTCGTCTGGAGACTGAGCAGCACCCCTCCGAAGGAAGACACCGCCCCGAAGTTCACCAGGCTTCCCATGGGCGAGAAAGCCGGTGCGGCTCACGACTCCGCGTTCGTGACGTTCCCTTGCTCGCCGAAGGACGAGCCTCGCGCATTCCCCGACCATGTCAGTGTCTGGGCGCAATCACGGGCAGTGCCCACGGAGGCCGAGGAGGATGTGCGACCCCTCAAGAACGCCTACGCCACCCTCGCCCACTCCTTCGCCCTGGCCATGGCAAAGGAACTGGACTGCGACAACAACGCCGGACTCAAACCCAAGCCCTCCCTGATCCCGGCGTCGTAGCCCTTGACCAACACCAACACCAACCACGCGGAAGGAACCTGATCGTGACCACCCGCACGAGGACGCACAGGCTCCTGGGGGGGGCTGCCCGGCGGGCCCGAGAATCCGCTGAACCCCTCGGGTGTCAACGGTTCGGGCTATGACCCGGTGATCATCATGATGGAAGCCCTGGGGCACAGTCCGGAGGCCGCGAAGGAGTTCTTCCCCGCTGATCCCACCGCCTGTAACGAAGACGGCACCCCGAAGGGCAGCGGCGCCGACCTGGGCAAGAACAAGGACGGGGAGACGATCACCAATTACCTGGACTTCTTCCAGAACGAGGGCTGCGACCCGTTCTTCGACATCGTGGGTCATGACCGCGACGACCAGGAGAAGTCCATGAGGTACATGCCTGACGCGCTCGGGAAGGCCCTGGAGGCAGCGACCACCGGACACGCCTGGGACGATCCCTCGCCCACCCTGAAACGGGACGAGGTCACGGCGGGCATCATGAAGGAAGTCATCGACAGTTACGGTTCGGATTCGAGTCTGCTGGGCCGGCACGAAGCGCTGAAGGACAACCTGGGGCGTATGGGTGCCGCATATATCGACGACCTGAACTACTCCACGTACAACTTCGGGTCGGTCGGCGACGAACTCGGGCGTGACTCGCTGTCTGCAAACAGCAGTGATGGTTCCGAGCGGACCGACTTCGGCGAAGCCGCGAGTCGCCGGTTCATGGGTGTGGTGGCAGCCGATGAAGAGGGCTGGAAGTCGTTGTCATCAGCACAACAGGTCTACGAGGCGAGCGGGCTGAAGGCATTCGGATCCGAGCACCAGGATTCCGCATTGATCTTCGGATCCAACGGGGCAAAGGTGCATGGGATCCTCGACGAATCGCGCATTGACGGAATCCATCAACAGTTCAAGGGCGAAGAGGATGCCAAAATACTTGAGATGGAAAAGGACGCCGAGTGGAGAAAATTCGGGGTCAGTTCAGGCGTAGGTGCTGTGGTGGGTGTCGGTACTGCGGTAGTCCTGGGTCCCGCTGCAGGCGTAGTAGCCGCTACGGCAGTTCCTCTCGTCATGGATACCGCGACTGCGGCAATTGACACCGGATACGCCGGCGAGACGATGGACTACCTGAAGCAGCGCGAATTTGAGAACAATGACGACGCCCTGACAGGGATTGACAAGTTCAAGGCTGTAGGGGAGCAAGGCGCTGTTACCCCCCTGCTCAACTACGCGGACGAGGTCGGCATGTCGGGACGCGATAAGCAGCAGCTTGCCTTGGATATCGAGACCTATTACGGGAACGGCAAAACTGCGGCCAGCGAACAGGGGAGGGTCAAGTGATGATGCTGCGCAACCCGAACCGACTCACCGCCATCGCGGTTCTGGTCATCGGCGGTCTTCTTTCGGGATGTTCCGGGGGCGAGGACCGCGCAGAATCCCCGGAACTAGGGCGGTGCAAGTCGTTGCTCGGTGCCGGGAACGTGGAGGCGGCCGTCAAGACGATGAGCGGAAGCGATGTCGAGGTGAGCGGAACACCTCAGGCGGATGTACTGGTGGACGGTCTAGTACGGGAGGCGAAGCAGTGGCAGAAGTCGGATCTGCTGCACAACTCCTACACCGGTTGCCGAATGGATGCGTTCGAGGGAGACCAAATCAGCGGCACCGTTGATGTAACGGTGAAGTGGTCCGTTCTCTCACTCGGGTTGCTGGATGATCCGAAGAACAGCCGGACGTGGCGTCAGGTGAACAAATTGGTGTATGTGGCACCGGAGCCTGGGCCGGCCCGAATGCAGTTGCTCGCGGCATGCGCGGTGCACGGAGCATCTGCGTCGCAGTCGTCCGATCTGCCGCTCCAGTTCGACGTGTCGGGTGCGAGCCTCGGAGCGGAACTCCGGTGGGAGTTGCTGAGGGCGTTCGCTCAGTCGGTGACGGAAGAGATGGGGTGCACAACGCCTCCCGTCATTCCCTCCGTAGTGCCTGCGGCCACGTAACCGGTGAGCGGGAGTAGGTGTGCACGGGTGAGGCGATGTCTGACGGCCGCAC
The DNA here is from genome assembly GCF_045040295.1 of Streptomyces sp. NBC_01506. Classification (NCBI taxonomy): domain Bacteria; kingdom Bacillati; phylum Actinomycetota; class Actinomycetes; order Kitasatosporales; family Streptomycetaceae; genus Streptomyces; species Streptomyces sp. NBC_01506. Next base: position 3,307,293 of record NZ_CP109422.1, read on the forward strand.
TCTCCGGCCCGACGCCAATTCGTCGCAAAGCGACCGCAGGGCCACGGTTGCCCCTCCAGCACCTCAGAGCCCCGGCCTCGCCCCGTACCGCCGACCACGTCTCCGATGACATGTCCAGCGGCCTCGATCGCCGCAGTCCACTCCTTCGCCCAGGCCCTGGCAAAGGAACTGGACCGCGACGACAACGCCGGACTGAAACCCAAGCCCACCCTGATACCGGCCTCATAGGCCAACACCAACACGCACAAGGAACCTGATGGTGACCACCCGCACGAGGACGCACAGCCTCCTGTGCGCGGCCGTGGCCGGCTCTATGACGTTTCTTGCCATGGGTTGCAGCGACGACCCCGACGGGAAGCCGGCTGACGTCTACGTGACGGCCGACAAACTCTGCGGCGGACGGGCAGTGACCAAGGATGCGGCGAAAGCACTCGAAGTGATCACAGGCGAGACTCGCTTCGCAGCCTCCGGGACGTATTCCACCGTCGCCGACGCGGCCGTAGAGTTGACCCGCGAGGCCATGACCTCCGACTACGAACGCGAAGACATCTGTCGCATCTACCCCGATGCCCCTGTCAACGAGCTTCGCGTGCGGTGGGAGTTGGACAACATCATTCGGAAGGGACCTCCCCACCCACAATTCACCGTTCTCCCCATGGGGGAGGAAGCCGGCGCCGCTCACGACAAGGCTTACGTCACCTTCGCCTGCGGACACAAGGACCAGCCCGGCTCCTCGCCCGACTACATCAGCGCCGAGGTCGAAGCCACAGGCACGCCCACCACGCCTGAAGGCGACGAGCGCCCGCTGAAGAACGCCTACGCAACCGTCGCCCACTCCTTCGCCCTGGCCCTGGCAAAGGAACTGAACTGCGACAACAACGCCGGACTCAAACCCAAGCCCTCCCTGATCCCGGCCTCGTAACAGCTCGGCCATCCGCCGAGGCACGTTGTAACTGCCCTTCCCCGATTGCTAAGTTGAGCCAGAGGGATTCAACGGGAGTAACTTGAGGGCGCGTTCGGGGGAAGGGCCTCATAGATGGCGTGGGACGACTGGGAGCGGCCAGAAGTCGGAGGCGCCGACAGAAAATCCGCCGGTGCGGCTGTCAACCGGGCTCTGATGAATAGCAGCGTCCATCCCGACACCATCCCTGATCTACTGACAGCCGCGAAGACCGAAGCCGGCAACAGCCATGACGCGGGAGCCGGTTGGCAGCGTGCCAGTGATGCCTCATGAGGCCGTCCGCGGTTCTGGCAGCCGTTGCGCTCGTACTGTCCATCGGGCTTTCTGGTTGCGGCGGGGGCGAGAAGAAGGACTACGCCGTCCCCGCCTCGCTTTGCGGGGTCCCCGTCGAGCCGGAGCTTCTCGAGCCGCTCCTGCCTTCAGGGGAGGAGATCAGCGTGCAGGAAAGCGGTTACGAGAACGAGGTTCAACGCCGGCTCTGCACCGTGACAGTCGACGGCGATGTGTCACTGACTGTAAATGGCGAGTGGCGGGAGGCAGGCTTCACTGCTCTCGAGGCCGGTGAGGATCATGTGGCGGGCGGCGGCGAATTTCAGACATCTGCGAACGGCAGCATCGCCTCGTGGGGAACGATAGTAGCGACCACATTCCCTTGCGATAATGCGACATGGCAGGCATATTCAGCCGTTGCCGAGGAAAGGGTGCGAACCGGCAGCAAAGCGAGCGTAGAAGCCCTGAAGAAATTCATCGCCCCCTACGGCGAGGCTCTGGCCAAGACGCTCCCCTGTGAGGATTCCACTTAGTGCGCGAGAGTCGAAGGACCCTGATGGTGACCACCCGCAGGAGGACGTACGGGCTCCTCTGCGCGACCCTGGCCGGATCCCTGATGCTCGCTGTCGCGGGATGCAGCGGGGAGGAAGACGGTAACGACAAGGCGCCCGATGTCTCCATGACGGCCGACAAGCTGTGCGGCGGCGGAGCCGTGAACAAGAGCGGGGCGGAGGCCCTCGAAGTGATCACCGGGGACACCCGGTTCCAGGATTCCGGAAAGGAACTCACCGTCGGCGCCGCGGCCAGGGAGCTGACCCGTACCGCGGTGTCCACCTCCCAGGGCAAGGGGGACATCTGCCGGATCTACCCGAACATTGGTTCGTACGACGACGGCCTGCGCGTCACGTGGGAGATGAGCGGCAGCGCGCCAAGGGGTATCGCCGCCTCGAAGTTCACCCTCCTCACCATGGGGGAAGAAGCCGCCACCGCCCATGACGCCGCATACGTCACCTTCGCCTGCGGCCACAAAGACCGGCCCAACACTGCACCCGACCACGTCAGCACCTGGGTGGAGGACACCAAAGTCACCGTGCCGGACGAGAACGAGCGGGCCCTCGAAAACGCCTACGCAACCGTCGCCCACTCCTTCGCCCTGGCCCTGGCAAAGGAACTGAACTGCGACAACAACGCCGGACTGAAACCCAAGCCCACCCTGATCCCGGCCTCATAGGCCAACACCAACAATCAGAAGGAAACTGATCGTGACCACCCGCACGAGGACTCACAGGCTCCTGTGCGCGGCCGTGGCCGGCTCCCTGGCGTTCCTGGCCGCGGGTTGCGGCGATAGCGACGACGGGAAGGCGGTCGACGACTACGTGACGGCCGACAAACTCTGCGGCGGCGGGGCAGTGACCAAGGACGCGGCAAAAGCACTCGAAGTGATCACAGGCGAGACTCGCTTCGCAGCCTCCGGGACGTATTCCACCGTCGCCGACGCGGCCGAGGTGTTGACCCGCGAGGCCGTGCCCGCCGCCTCCGGGAGAGGAGACATCTGCCGGCTCTACCCCGAGGCCCCTGTCGATGAACTGCGCGTTACATGGGACCTGAGCAATATGCCCTGGAGCGGAGAACCCGCCGCCCCGAAGTTCACCATCCTGCCCATGGGGGAAAGAGCCGGCGCCGCTCACGACACCGCCTACGTCACTTTCCCCTGCTCACACAAGGAGCATCCGCTCGCGCGACCCGACTACATCAGTGTCTGGGTCGAAGCCCGCAGGCCCACCGAGCCCGAAGGCGACGTGCGCCCGCTGAAGAACGCCTACGTCACCCTCGCCCACTCCTTCGCCCAGGCCATGGCCAAGGAACTCGGCTGCGAGAACAACGGCGGGCTGAAACCCAAGCCGTCGCTCATCCCGGCCCCGTAGCCACACGACGGGGCGGCTGCCCGCCCCCTTACGCGGAGGCGGGCAGCCTCGGGAGCCGGTGAACGTCCTTCGCCGTTCCCGTGACGCCCGACAGGAAGCCCTGGGCGCGCGGGGAGGCGTTGGCCTTCAGCCATTCCGGGGCGATGTCCCAGACCGCCACCCGCACGCCCGTGCCGGCCAGCGCGAGCGGCAGGGTGTGGACGACCGTCGAGGGGAAGCTCAGCACCGTCGAACCGATCGGGCCGCGACGGGCGATCAGCTCCAGTGGCAGGTCCGGGCGTACGATCTCCAGGCCCGTCTCCGTGGCGAGCCGGTGCAGCTTCTCCACGCTCTCCCTGCGGTGCGCGAAGTAGCGCGTCGCGCCGTGGGTGCGGGCCAGCGAGGCGACCGCCGTCACGTACTGCTCCAGGTCGACCACGCCCGTCTCTACGAGCGAGGTGCCCACCATGTCGGCGCCCTTGGTGATCCGGGGCGGCCCGAAGGTGGCCTTGGTCCACTCGAAGGTGTTGGCCGTGACCGTGATGCCCTCCGGCGCGTCCACGGGCATCGAGGTGAAGACCTCGACGCCGCGGGTGCGCGACGGTGTCAGCCGGCGCCGCGCGACGGCGGAGACCGGCGCGAGCGCCAGCTCGCGCGGGCCGCGTCTGCCGCCGCGCCGGTGCCAGCGCACCAGCGGTTCGCCGTGGACGAGTTGCGCGATGAACTCCATCGTCGCCGTCCCGTCGTCCACGACGGTCAGCTCCTTGCTGCTGACGAGGGTCAGCAGAAGCTGTACGTAACGGGAGAACGGGTCCCCGATCACGATCCGCTCCGCCTTGCGCAGCAGCGGAGCCAGCTCCCGTATCGTCCGCAGCGGCGCGCTCGCGCCGCCGCGCGCCTCCTGCCAGCGCACGGTGAAGCCCGCGTCGCGGGCCAGCTCGGCCATCCGCCGGAGCTGGCCGCGCGACATGGGGTCGGTCGGCGACAGGACGACCACGGTCAGTTCCGCACCGGTCGCGCTCGCGCGCGCCCACTCCAGCACGTTCAGGAGTTGGACCGGGCTCTCCACGAATGCGATGGCGCTGGGCGACGCGGTGCGCGCCCCGGAGGGACGGCTCATGGCTGTCAGACCGCCACGGGCTGGGCGCCGTCCGCGGCCTCGGCGACGACACCGGTGACGCGGCGGAGCTTCTTCATCGGGCCGAGCTCCGACTCGTACACCTTCTTGACGCCGTCACCGAGGGACGCCTCGATGGTGCGGATGTCGCGTACGAGGCGGGTGAGGCCCCCCGGCTCGACGGAGGCGGCCTGGTCGGAGCCCCACATGGCGCGGTCGAGCGTGATGTGACGCTCGACGAACGCGGCGCCGAGCGCGACGGCGGCGAGGGTGGTCTGGAGACCGGTCTCGTGGCCGCTGTAGCCGATCGGCACGTTCGGGAACTCGGCCTGGAGGGTGTTGATGACCCGCAGGTTCAGCTCCTCGGCCTTGGCCGGGTACGTCGAAGTGGCGTGGCACAGAAGGATGTTCTCGCTGCCCAGCACCTCGACCGCGTGCCGGATCTGCTTCGGCGTCGACATGCCGGTGGAGAGGATGACGGTGCGGCCGGTGGCGCGCAGGGCGCGCAGCAGCTCGTCGTCGGTGAGGGACGCGGAGGCGACCTTGTGCGCGGGCACGTCGAACTTCTCCAGGAAGGCGACGGCCTCGGTGTCCCACGGGGAGGCGAACCAGTCGATGCCGCGCTTCTTGCAGTGCTCGTCGATCGTGCGGTACTCGTCCTCGCCGAACTCGACGCGGTGGCGGTAGTCGATGTACGTCATCCGGCCCCAGGGGGTGTCCCGCTCGATGTCCCACTGGTCGCGCGGGGTGCAGATCTCCGGGGTGCGCTTCTGGAACTTGACGGCGTCGCAGCCGGCCTCGGCGGCGGCGTCGATCAGCGCGAGCGCGTTGTCGATGTCGCCGTTGTGGTTGATGCCGATCTCGCCGGTCACGTAGACGGGGCGGCCGGGACCCGCGGTACGGGTGCCGAGGGTGCGCAGGCGGGAGTTGGTGCTCATGAGGGGGATTCCTTACTTGGTCGTGATGTCGGCGGTGGTGCCATGGGGGGCTGCGGGGGTGTTGACGTCGAGACCGGGGCCGAGGAGCCAGGTGGCGATCTCGCGGATCGCCCCGGCGCCGCCGGGTGTTTCGGTGACGGCACGCGCCGCCGCGCGTACGGCGTCGTGGGCACTCGCGACGGCCACCGGCCAGCCGGCGAGCGCGAAGCACGGGAGGTCGTTGACGTCGTTGCCGACGTACATCACCCGCTCGGGTGTGATCCCGTGCTCGTCGCACCACTGCTTCAGTGCGAGGTCCTTGCGGTCGATGCCGTGGAGCACCGGCACGCGCAGCTTGCGGGCGCGTGCGGCGACGACCGGGTTCTGCTCGGTGGACAGGATGAGCAGTTCCACGCCGGCGCGGCGGAGGGCGGCGATACCGAGGCCGTCACCGCGGTGTACGGCGACGGTCTCCTTGCCCTCCGAGTCGACGAGCACCCGGTCGTCCGTCTGGGTGCCGTCGAAGTCGAGGACGACCGCGTCGATGTCGGCGCGGCCGGGGAGCGCGGTGGTGTCCAGGAGCGGCGCGAGTGCGCGGGCGCGCTGAAGGTCGTGCGGGTCGTCGATCTCCAGCACGCGCTCGGGGTCGGTCGAGACCAGTTCGGTACGTCCGAAGAATCGGTGCCCGGCCTCGCGGAAGCCTTCGGCGCGCATCGCGTAGGCGGCGCCGGTCTCCAGGAACTCCTGGGGGCGGTCCTGCCTGCGGGGCCGGTTCGACTTGTCGTGGTTGACGCCGAATCCGTCGCTCTCCGAGCGCCAGATGAAGCCGTGGGTCGGGGCGACGGTCAGCGCGCTGTCGGCGCCGCCGTCCGTGACGGCGGCCACGACGCCGTCGAGGTCGCCGGGGGTGATGAAGGGGCTGGTGCACTGCACGAGCAGCACCACGTCCGTACGGTGCGAGGCGCCGCGCATCGCGCCGTAGGCGTCCATCGCGTGCAGGACGGCGGCCTCGCTGGTCGCGGTGTCGCCGGCGATGGCGGCCGGTCGCAGGACGACCTCGGCCCCGGCGGCGCGGGCGGCGTCGGCGATGGCCGCGTCGTCCGTGGAGACGACGACGTCGGTCACCCGGCGGGCGGCCCGGCAGGCGCGGACGGCCCGTACGACGAGGGGGACACCGCCGACCTGGGCGAGGTTCTTGGCGGGGACGCCCTTGGATCCGCCGCGGGCGGGGATCACTGCGAGGACGGCGGTCATGGACGGGGCTCCTTGGTTCACTGCGTATTGCTGGTTCAGGGTGGCCGGGTTCTGCGCTTGCTCGTTCTGCGCGGACCAGCCCGACCAGCCGTAACCGGCGAGCACATCGGCCGGCAGCGGCCGACGGCTGACGCGCGGCGCGGGAGCGGGAGTTGGGGTGGGGGGCGCGGGCGCGGCGCCCCCGGACGCGCCGGTCGCCGACGCCCGTGCGTCGCCGCTGGCGCTGACCGGGTCGGTCCGGTGGGCCGGTTCGTCCTCAATCGCCGGACGGGGTGGAGTGGTTCCGGCCACAGCAGCGGTCGGCGCCGCGCCCGCGGTCTCCCGGCGCCCCGTCACAGCTCGCCCATCCGGCGGATGACCGGGGCCACGCGCTGGACGCCGTGGCGGTAGGCGCCGCGGGCCGCCGCGCGGACCGTGTCGCGCACCACGCGCCGTACGCCCGTCGCGCCGCCGTTCGCGGTGCGGTTCGACGCCGTCAGCGGGGTGCCGTCCGGGGCCAGGTGGTAGCGGGCGAGCAGGCCGGGCAGATAGCCGGGCGCGGTGGTCGCCGTGTAGTACGGGGTGATCGGCGGCAGTTCACCCTCGGCCAGCAGCTTCGCGACGCGCTCGCGGGCCGCGTCGAACGCGGAGGCGTAACTGCCGTCCGCGGCGACGCCCTGCCGGTCCGCCCAGACGGGGTCGGCCTTCGGCCGCTGCCCGCCGTCGAGCTGGTCCCAGGAGGCGAGGCAGCCGGAGCCGATGAAGTGGTGGTTGCCGAGGGGTTCGCGGATCCCGAGGTCGGTGAGGATCGCGGTGGGGATCCGGCGGTGCAAGGACTCCAGCGCCGCCGTCGACGAGACGGTGACCAGCAGGTCGGTGCCGTCCAGGACCTCGCCCATGTTCCCGTACACCAGGCGGAAGTTGGGCGGCAGACCGCCGGGCAGCTTCTCGGCGAGGCGCTGGTACGGGAACTCCTCGACGTGCGTGGTCTGCTCCCCCACGCGGCTGCGCAGCTTGAGCAGGACCTCGCGGCGCGGGTGCAGACGCGCGTGTTCGACCAGTCGCCGCAGCAGGTACGCGCGGTCGGCGCGGGTCAGCGGGACGGACGGCTGGGCCGCGAAGACGACCGTGTCCCGGCCCTCCTCGGGGACGTACCGCGCGCCGCCGAGGAAGGGCAGCGCCGCCTCGGTCACCGAGTCGGACCCGGCGCCCACCCCCTCGTACACGGCGCGGAAACGCTGCGCGTCGTGGCGGGAGTTGGCGAGGACGATGTCCGCGCCGTGGCGCAGCAGGAGTCCGTCGGACAGCTTCTCGTAGACGACACCGACGTAGCCGGTGACCAGGGCGGGCCGGTCGGGCAGGCCCAGCGCGGATATCCCGTGCAGCATGGCCTGTACGGCTCCGCCGACGAGGGCCAGGACGACGACGTCGTACGTCTCCTCGCGCAGCACGTCCAGGAACTCGGTGCCGGTCATCTCGCGCAGCGCGTCGGCCTCGGCCCCCACCTCCTCGAGCTGGCGGGCGGTGGGCGTCGCTCGTCCGCGCAGCAGGAAGCCGCTGAGCTCGATGGCGCGGTCGTCGGGTGCGATGCGGCGCGCGGTCAGCGCGCCCCACTTCCACCGTGTGTCGGAGTCGGCGAGCACGGCGACCCGTAGCGCTTTGCTGGTACGTGATGGCACGTGTTGGACGTTAGAAAGCCATTGAGATTGGCGGCCCAACACAACAGCAATAAAGGGTTAACAGCGGGTCGACGGAGAGCGAAATGGCCCGGGAACGAGGTTGATTAACCGTTCCGCCATCCGTCGTTCACCTCCCGTCCTCGCGGATGTCGGAACGAATCACGGGCCGCCCCTTAGCGTCACCGGCGTGGTCAAGCTCTCTGTCGTCGTGCCGTTCTACAACGTGCAGACATACGTCCCCGAAACACTCCGAAGCCTCTCGGCGAACGCGCGAAAGGATTTCGAGTTCCTGCTCGTCGACGACTGCTCGACCGACGGGACGCCGGAGCTGCTGCGGCGCGCGGAGCGCGAGCTGCCCGGCGCGGTCCTGCTCAGACACGACAAGAACGGCGGACTGGCCACCGCGCGCAACACCGGTCTCGACGCCTCGCGCGGTGAATACATCACCTATCTCGACGGCGACGACTGGGTGGCGCCGGGCTACTACGAGCGTCTGCTGGCCACCGTCGAGGGCCTGGCCTGCGACTTCGTCCGTACGGACCATGTCCAGTTCACCGGCAAGACCCGCACCGTGCACCGTGTCCCGGTCGGCCCGCGCGGGGTGGTCCTGAAGCCGCGCGAGACGATCCTGCCCGCCGACAAGACGACATCCGTCGACTACGCGTACGCCTGGGCCGGCATCTACCACCGGCGTCTCGCCGACCGGGGGCTGCTGCACTTCACGGACGGGCTGCGGACCGCCGAGGACCGGCCGTGGATCTGGCGGCTGCACCGGGAGGCGGAGTCGTTCGCCGCCGTGGGGCTGCTCGGGATCTTCTACCGACGCGGCGTCGCCTCGTCGCTCACCCAGATCGGTGACGTACGGCAACTGGACTTCATCCGCGCATTCGATCAAGTCGTCGAGGAAACGGCGGCGGATCGCGAGGGCGAGCTTTTCCTGCTCAAGGCTGTACGTACATATCTGGCCATCATTTCGCACCACTTGGCGGGTAAAGAACGGTTCGAACCGGCCGTCGCACGGAAAATGCGCACGATGAGCGCCGCCGCCATGAAACGGCTGCCGCAGGACGTACTGAGAGAAGCGCTGAACTCGATGGACCTGGACCGTTCCACCCAGTTGCGCCGGCTGCGCAGGCGTCAGGGCGCGAGCGGGAAGGCGGCGGCCTGATGACCAGCCCCTCCCCCGCGCGCACCACACGGGTGTTCTACGCCTCCACCCTGTACGGCGCCGCCACGCTGACCGCCGCGATCGACGCCGGACTCTTCGCGCCCGTCGACCGCAGCGTCCTGGTCGTGAGCAACAACGCCGGTACGCCCGAACTCACCCCGGCCGTCCACGAGATGCCCGGCTTCGAGCGACTGCGCCACCGCTTCGACTCCGTCCTGTCGTGGAACGAGACGATCGCGCCGTTCCACCCCGGCGGCTGGGTCCCGCGTGAGGACGACCTGCCGATCTGGGAGCGCCATCTGCGGCTCGCCTGGGGCCTGGGCGACGACACGGTCGAGCTAGTCCTCGAATCGATCCAGGTCAGCCCGGCGCTCACGCTCGCGGAGATCTTCACGGCCGCCCCGATCGAGGTGTACGCGGACGGGCTGATGAGCTACGGCCCCACCCGTAACCGGCTCGACCTCCAGGTCGGCGCGCGCATACGCAGGCTGCTGCACCTCGATCTCGTACCGGGTCTGGTGCCGCTGCTGCTCACCGAGTTCGGTGTCCCGTCCGAGACGGTGCCGACAGCGGACTTCCTGCGGGTGCTGGACCAACTGGCCGACACCGCACGGGACTTCGAGACCCCGGCCGAGGCTCCCGCGCTGCTGCTGGGGCAGTATCTCGCCACGCTGGGCATCATCACCGAGCGCGAGGAGGAGGAGCTGCACCTGCGGATGCTGCGGGGCGTGGTCGAACTGGGCCATCAGCACGTGGTGTTCAAACCGCACCCCACGGCTCCGGCGCTCTGGTCGCGCAAGCTGGAGGAGGAGGCGTCGCGGCTCGGCGCCCAACTGACCGTGCTGGAGCGCCCGGTGCTCGCCGAGGTGCTGTACCGACGGCTCAAGCCGGCCCTGGTCGTGGGCTGTTTCTCGACCGCGCTGTTCACGGCGTCGGCGTTCTTCGGCATCCCGGTGGCCCGCACCGGCACGGACATGCTGCTCGACCGGCTCTCGCCGTACCAGAACAGCAACCGCGTACCGGTCACGCTGGTCGACGCGCTGGTCCCGCCGCTGGACGACGACGGTACGTACCGCCCGGAGCCGCACCCCGCGGAACTGGTCGCGGCGGTCGGCTTCGTGATGCAGCCTCAGATGCATCCGAAGCTGCGCCCGGCGGCGGAGAGCTTCCTGACGGCGCACCTGGACCCGCACACACTGCGCTACTTCAAGCGCCGCCGCCTGACGACGCTGGGGCTGCCGGGGGCGGTGGGCCCGCAGCTCGTCCGCATCCCGCAGAACGCGGCGGCACAGCGCGTGGTCCGCCGCGCGCGGCGCCTGCGGCGCGCGGTGCTGCGACTGCGTGCGTAGGTCGCGTCCGCAGAGTCCCGCCCGGCCCACGACGCCCGGCACGGCACCGCCCTGCGTCGCCGGACTCGGCCAAGTACGTCCAGTACGAGCCCGACCCTCCGCCTTGCGATGCACCGCACCAACGAGACATCAGCCGCTCCGCGGCGGACACGCCCCAGCCGGGTTTCCGGGCGTCCTCAATCGCCGGACGGGCTGCGTGTCGTGTCCTCAAGCGCCGGACGGGCTGATTTTCAGCCCGTCCGGCGATTGAGGACAACACCCAGCCTGCCCGGCGATTGAGGGCCCCGTCACCCTTTTGGCCGATAGTGGCCTTTTGATCCATTTGGCGTAAATCGACGGAAAGTCGTATTCACTTCCACCCCGCCCGCGTTGGTAGTCACGTGGAACCACGTGAACTCTGGGATCGGAACAGCGTCCTCGCCGAAGCCTTCTGCGCCAGCGACGAGCAGGTGCGGCAGGCTCAGGCCGTACTGGACGGGGCGCAGGCGGAGCGGAGCCGTACGCTCGCCGCGTTCGCCGTCACCGTCGGCAACGACGGGGCCGTCGCGGATCTGATGGGGCTGAACGAGCGCGAGGTGCGGCTCGCGCGGCGCACGGTCGGCAAGAGCGACGCGCGCAGCGTCGCCGACGAGCTGCTGGAACGCTATCCGCAGGCACAGGCGGCTCCCGCGCAGCCGCCCGCGCAGCCGCCCGCGCAGCCGACGGAGGAACCTTTCACCGAACAGACGTATCAGCAGCAGCACCAGGCCGCGCCCCAGGGGTCCCAGGCGTCCCAGGGTTCTCCCGGAGACGTCCACCTGCCGCATCCGCGCGCCGAGAGCGGCCTCCCGCTCCAGGAGATGGCCTACCACCAGGACTCGGCCTCGCCCGTGCTCCACACGTCCGAGGCCGAGAGCAATCCGGTGGTCTGGTCGTCGAGCATGGACTCGGTGCTGCTCTGGAGCTGGCAGTCCGGCCTCGACCTCCAGACGGTGGCCGGTGAACTGGGCCTGGACATCCGGGCGTTGCTGCTCCGCGTCCAGGCCCTGGCCGACAACGGGATGCTGACCCCGTCGTCCACCCAGAGCGCCGAGGCGAACCGGGCGGGCCGGCACCGCAGACACCACGAGGAGGCGTACGCGGCGCTGTTCAGCCCCACCGCCACGTTCCCCACGCAGGTGCATTACTGACGATGCGTCAGCCGGTGCCGGACAGCGCAGGATCGGTCCGGCACCGGCTGACGAACCGCTCAACCCCGCAGGATCCCCCGAAGATCCGCCGCGTTGGACTGCGTCACCTTCCACAGCTCCTGTTGCCTGCCGTGCACATCCGCCACCGACGCCGCGTGGTCGCTCAGCAGCCCCAGCGCCCGCTCCGTGAGCAGCGCCCCGAGGTTCTTGTCGTGGACCGAGACGCCCCACTCCGGCCGGTCGATGTCGGCCAGGAAGTACGCCATCTTGGGGTGCGAGATCAGCGAGATGATCGGCGTCCCGCAGCCGAACGGGATCATCCCCGCGTGGCCGCGCATGCCGATGACCAGCTTCGTACGGGCGTACGTGTCGCGGATCGCGTCGTTGTCGAAGTCGTACATCGGGATGACCGGCAGCGACACATCGTGCTCGCGCCGCAGGTCGAACGCGATCTTCTCGTCGTCCAGCGAGTGCGCCACGCACTGGACCTCGGTGTGCTCGCCCAGCGCCCGTACGGCCTTGGCCATCTCGGCGAGGAAGTGCGCGTAGTCGTGGCCGAAGCGCAGCCCCGCCCGGTCGTACGCGGCGTTGATCATGACGGTGTTCTCGCGCTGCCCGGGGGCCGGGTCGCTCCAGTTGTCCACCAGTTGCCGGGTGACCGTGGTCGGGCAGGGCTGGAAGCGCACCTTGTCGTGGAGCGAGGGGGGCAGCAGCGCGCGGACCTTCTCGATCGAGCCGTGGTTGCGCAGTGCGAAGAACGCGCTGCGCTCGACCAGTTGGCGCAGCGAGGAGTTGAAGCGCCCGGCGCGGTAGGACTGGCCGTCGAAGGCGTTGAAGCCGACCGCGTACACGACGATCGGTACGTCGATGGCGGTCAGGTGCTCGTCGGGGACGTTCCACTGCCAGGCGCTGTTGCCGTTCGGCGCGGTGTCCGGGATGAACAGCCCGCCGCCGCCGATGACCAGGCCGCGGCGCGCGTTGACGCGTTCCAGCGCCGCCTTGTCGAACAGGCGGTGGGCGTGGATCGAGTGCCAGCGGCGCGGCCCCGTCTCGGTGTCCGCACCGCCGCCCGCGCCGGTGCTGGTACCGACCGCGAGCCGTACGGACTCGGGCAGCAGCTTGTCGCCTGCGTTGCCCTGCTGCGGCATGTAGAAGGCCACATGGGCGAGTTGGTCCTCCGGCGCGCCTTCGCGCGGGGCGGGCAGGTCGTGGTCCCTGGTCCGCAGCCGCATCAGCCGGTTGGGCCGGTGCGTGGGGTCGACGGCCAGGCCCTGCATGGCGTACGCGTGCGCCGTCGCGTCGTCGCCGTGGATCCAGGCGATCTGCGCGAGCCGCCCGAAGGACGTCGCGGCGCGCACGGGTGAGCCCGCCGCGAGGTGCAGTTGTACCTTGGCCTCCTCGTAGCGGGAGACGCTCATCAGGGCGTGTCCCAGCACTTCGTGGGGCCAGGTGTCGTCGACGGGGATGTGCACGCCGGCGAGGATGTCGGCGGCTTCCTGGAACCCACCCGAGTTGATGTGCGCGTGCGCGACCTTGCGGGCGCTCTCGACGTCGCCGGTGAGCGCGACGTGCTCGGTGCCGTACTTGACGACCAGGTCGTGGTGCATGGTGCCGGACACGGCCATGTACGCGGCGTAGAACTCCGCGTCCGTCAGCTCGAATTCACGCCAGCGGTCCTCCGCCTGTGTGTATCCGGCCTCGCCGCCCTGCCACGGCTTGTGGCGCCCGGTGAAGTGCAGAATCGCTGTGCCGTCGGGGACGGGCTTGTCGCCGGACAGCCGCCGCTTGACGAAGTTGTAGCGCGAGTCGAGCTGTACGAAGTCGCCGTCGAGCACCGAGTTGAGGATGCCCTGGTCGTGCTTGTCCAGCTCGTAGTCGCCGCTGCGTCCGGTGGCGTCGATCCGCGCGCAGAACGCGTCGCTCAAGTACTCGCGCTGGATGACCAGCAGTCCGCTGTTGAGCTTGTGCTGCCCGTAGAAGAACTGCGGGACGGCGGCGAGTCCTTCGCGGAGCTGAAGCAGCTCGGACAGGTCGTCCAGGACCACCATGTCGGTGTCGAGCGTGATGATGGTGTCGTAGTCGCGCAGCCGGAAGACGTCGAGGATGAAGTACGCCTTGCGGACCAGGTAGTTGTCCTGGTCGCCCTTCTCGTAGCTGTCGTAGCGCGCGGCGTCGACGCGGTGGAAGCGCACGCGCGGGTGCAGCGCCCGGATCGAGGCGACGGACTGGGGCCGCAGGTCGTCGTGGAGGACGATGAAGTCCTCGCACACACCGGGGTTGGACAGCGCGAGGCTGCGCAGCAGCGCCAGGAAGCCGGGCAGATAGTTCTCGTCCACGAAGGACGCGAAGGCCAGGCGTCGTTTGCCGGTGAGGGCGTTGGCGGAGAGAGGTGCGGCCGGGGCGGCGGTGGCGGCCGGGGCGGGGCCGGCCGGGGCGTGGGGGGTGGCGGTCATCGCAGAGAAATCCTCGTGTCGGTCACGCTCTGGGCGCGTTCCATGACCCACGCCTTTTCGCTGGTGTACTCGTGCACGGACGTGATGGGCATGCGCATCGCCTCCTTGAGGCGGTAGGCGCCGCTCTCGTAGAAGTCGAAGCCGATCAGGTCGAGCTTCGGGCTGGCGTCCAGGAAGTCCAGCAGCCAGAGCATGTTGAAGCCGCTGGTCGGGATGGCGGCCCACTGGTCGTTGCCGACGCGGCCGATGTTGCGCAGCGGCCAGCGCAGCGACTCGTCGTTGACGTAGGTCTGGGCGCCGGGCACGAGCCGGTTGCGCAGCGAGTTCTTCCAGTCGCCGCTCAGTCCGCCGAAGACCAGCCGGGTGGTGACCTTCTGGTCCCAGTTGAAGCCGTGCTTGTGGATGGAGGCGTGGATGTCGGTACGCCTGCCGGTGGCCGCCGGGTCGATCTTGTACGAGTTGAAGCGGACCACCAGGTCGTACGCGTCGATCTCGGGCCCGAGCGAACTGCGCCCGACGCTCTGCGAGTTGGCGATCAGACAGATGGACTTGCCCGCGACCTGGTTGCGGAACTCACCGAGGGTGAGCCACGTGACATCGCCGAAGGTCGGATCGGGGACGGGGCCGCGCTGCCGGTTGCGGCGCATCTCGCCGTAGAGCGCGGCGAGTTGGCGGGTCTCCTCGAAGGGCCCGCCGTGGGCCAGGCGCAGGTCCAGGTACTGCCCGATGGACACCTGGAGGTCCGTCACCGGGCTGCCGTCGCCGCGCATCGCGAGCAGCGCGCCGATCAGGCGCGCCTCGGCGCCCGCGTGGTCGCCCGCCGCGTGCAGCGCGACGCCCGCGGCCCAGATGTCGGTGGCGGGGCCGTCCGCGTACACCGACGCCTGCGGGCAGCCGCGCTCGAGGAGGCGCAGGATCTCGTCCTGCTTCTCGCCGCCGGTACGCAGACCGGCGATCCGGGGGGCGACACCGAAGCCGTCCTCCTCGGTCAGGGCGAGATAGCGCTCGTACGCCGCGATGGTGGCCGGCTCGTCGCCCATGGCCTCCAGCGTGCGGGCGCGCAGCCGCCAGCCGGCGCGGGAGTTCTTGCGCTGGGTCAGGACGGCGTCGCTGATGAGCAGCGACAGCTTCCACTCGTCCTCGTACCCGCACTCCAGCGCCTTGTTCCCGGCGGCCAGCAGCGCGTCCAGCAGCTCACCGCTCAACGAGCCCGTGGGCCCGGCGACGACCTTCTTGGCCGCCCGCCGGATGAGCGGCGTCCCGGCGGGCGCGGCCGGGGCGCTCTCGCCCGCGCCGGTGGCGTGGGCGGCGAGCACCAGACGCAGCTTCTCGGCCAGCTCGGTGCGCTTGCGGTCGAGGCTGCCGACCAGCTTCGTGCTGTGGACGGCGCAGGCACGCAGACACACGTCCAGCTCGGTCGTGGTGATCCGGTCCCCCCGACCCGGGATCTGGCCGGCCCCGTCGGGAGGCCCGACCGGGCCATCCCCGTCGCGCGGCCTGAGCCATCGGTTGCGGACCTTCGTCATGGTGCTCCCAGCGTCTGTCTGCCCGCGATCAGGTTGCGGGTCGGCGACAGGCTAGGAAACCCGCGCGACGGGAAGGTGAACTGACTGCGTCGACAGATGGAACGCCCGGAGCCCGAACCATGGTCACGCCGGATATGGGCGTTGTCGGGTGTGTCCGGCGCTGTCGGGGGTTCTCAGGGGTGCAGCTCGCGCCGCACGCGCGAGATGATGTGCTGGGCGTCGGCCCCGTACACGGCGGAGGCTCGCAGCGATTCCCAGACGCGCTCGTAGGTGGCGACACCGGCGGCGTCGTCTATCCACAGCTCGGCGTGCCAGTCCTCGACGATGACGAGCCTGCTGTCGAAGATCCAGAATCCGTTGGCGGGCGGAATCCGCAGCGCCGCGCCGAACGGCACGATTCCCAGTTCCACCGTGTCCATGCCGATCACCCCGCTGAGCCTGTCGAGCTGCGCCGCGAGAATCGCGGGCGGACAGACCAGGGCACGCAGGGCCGCCTCCCACATGACGATCTGATACCTGCCGCCCGGCTCGTACAGACCGACCTGCCGCTTCATACGGGCACGCACCGCGTCTTCTATGTCGCGCGGCGACTGGTGCAGGTCCGCGTAGCGGGTGAAGATGTGCCGCGCGTAGTCGGCGGTCTGCAACACCCCGACGATCATCGCCCCTTCCCAGGCGCGGAACGCCTTCGTCCGGGCGAACTCCGCGTTGATCGTGTCCTGTACGGCCCTGTGCCCGGAGGCCAGTTGGCGACGCCATGAGCGGGTGTGGGACTCCAGGGCGGCAAGCCGCGACGTGAGTTCCGCACCCGCCTGCGGGTGTGCGGTCGCGTCCGCCCATCGACGCAGGTCGTCGGCGGTCGCGGTCTGTTTCCCGTTCTCCAGCTTGCTGACCTTGGACTGCGGCCAGCCAAGTCGTTCGGCGAGCTGCAACCCGGTGAGACGGCCTGCCTTACGCAGCTCGCGAAGCCGCACGCCCAGGGCTTCGCGAGCCACCTGATAGTCACTCACCGGGTCACTGCCTATTCTGCGGCTGCGACCTCTGCCGCGAACTCTTCGTAGGGGACGGCGAAATGAAGGGCCGCGTCACGCGCCTGCGCGTAACGCAGCACCACGGCCGGCTCCGTGATCAGCTCGACGTCGACCAGATTGTCCTCGGCGTCGAAGTTGAGCAGGGCGACGAGGCGCGAGTCGAGGATCCAGAAGTCTTCGTCGGGCAGACCGAGCCCGTCGGTGTCACCACGTCGCAGAATACGGATCTCCTCGCCGAGCGCGCTGTTCCGCCTGGCGTTGTCGAGAAGATAGAGCTGGCCCGTGGTCGGCGGGTCGTCAACGATGCGCACCCGCCCGAAGGTCTTGCCGAGCGCGACCTGCTCGCGTCGTTCTTCGCACCATGCGACGTCGGTCCCGTCCCACTGCACGGGCTCGCCACGGGTGAACTGGGCGAAAGTGTCGGTGACTTCGTCCGAGCCGTACCGGCGACGGGATTCGAGACGCCAGGCGGTGTGCTTGAAGGCGGTGAACAGCCCGTCGAAGGCGGCGAGATCGATGATGTGCGGTGCGCGATCCTTGGGGCCGAAGTCGGCGAGGAGTTCTCGCGGCACCACGATGGCCGCCTCTCCAGGGGAGAGGTGCTGGAGCTGCGCGACGTCGTCGGTCTCGGTCAGCGGCGGGCCATGCACGATGACCTCTCCCGTGTCCAGATCCTCGTGGACGGAGGGACACCCGTTGACGCCCGAACCGGTTCCGTTGAAGCGAAGTCGACGCACCATGGTCATGATCCTTTCCAGGGACGGCTGATCCACCCAGCATGGTCGGGCGTGCGGCCCCGCACTACAGAGTGCCCCTGGCCGCATGAGAATAATGGCGAATACCGGAAATTGCTCCGGAATATTCGAGAATGATTCACCACGCTCGACGGGCTCCATCCCTATCGTCCTGTTCATGGCCTATCTGCGACCGACCTTCGCATGGCTGGAGATCACCGGCCTCTGCAACGAGAACTGCCGTCACTGCTACGCCGGTTCCTCGCCCCAGGGCGACCACGGCACCATGACCGTGCACGACTGGCGTCGTGTCATCGGTGAGTTGAAGGGCATGGGCGTGCGGAACGTCCAATTCATCGGCGGGGAACCGACCTTGCACCCCGCCCTGCCCGAACTCATCCGCCACGCGATCGCCAACGGCATGCGGATCGAGGTGTTCTCCAACCTCTCGCACGTCAGCGACCCGGTGTGGGCCGCGCTCCAACTCCCAGGCGTACGCCTCGCGTTCAGCTACTACAGCGACAACCCCGCCGACCACGACGACGTGACGCTCACCCGTGGCTCCCACGCCCGCACCCGGGCCAACGTGGCGAAGGCGCGGAGCCTCGGCATCGCGTTACGCGGCAGCGTCATCGGCGTACTCGAAGGGCAGCGCGGCGAGCAGGCGCGCGGGGATCTGCTCCAGCTCGGTATCCGCGACGTACGGACCGACCGCATCCGTCCGTTCGGCCGGGGCGCGGACGGCAAGGACCCGAGGCTGGACAAGCTGTGCGGGCGCTGCGGGCGGGGCAAGTTCGCCGTGTCGCCGGACGGCGAGGTGTGGCCGTGCGTCTTCGCGCGGTGGATGCCGCTCGGCAACGTACGGGAGCGGAGCCTCGCCGACATCTACCTCGGCACACCGATGCGCGCCGCCCGCGCGGAACTTCAGGCCGTGTTCCCGGACACCGCCGTCTCGAACTCCCCCACCTGTCTGCCCGACTGCGGCCCGTCGTTCGAGTCGTGCAGCCCGCAGACCGCCTGCGCGCCGGACGCGCAGTGCGGCCCGACGGATGACGACGCGTACGCGGGACGCGCGGCGGCGGCGACGACGGGTGAGCCGATCGGCGCGCCCGGCCGTTCCGTGCGGTACTACGACCCCGGCATCTCCGGCACCGACTGCTGAGCCGATCGCGGGCCGCGTGGCTGTCCGACCTGTCCGGTAGCGTTTTCACTGACCGTTCCGGACCGTACGCAGGGAGCAGCCCCGTCATGACCAGCGAAGTCCTCTACCTCGCGCGCCGCGACGCGTACGCCGCGTTCCTCACCGCCGCCGACGCCGAGTCCAACGTGGCCTGGCACCGGCTGGACGGCCGGTTCGTCGACGGCGCGTCGGCGGTGGCCGCCGTCGACACGGCGTACGCCGCGACGCGGGCCGCGTTCAACGTCATCGCCGTCGAGGGCGTCGGGCCGGTCGAGGAGGCCCGTACGGTGCTGGAGCTGCTGGCTGCCATGCACAAGGACGGCGGGCTGGCACCTGACTGGAAGGGATTCAAGACCGCGCGGGAGGCGTTCGTCGTGGCGGCGTCCGGCTTCCTGATGGGGTCGCACTGACGGAAAAAGGACGGACAGCCGATGCCGCGTACCGGCGCACCAAGGAACTCCACGGCCGGCCGCTGGCGGACTTCGATCCGGACATACCCGCTCGCAGGATCCGGCAAGGACCTGCCTGGCGTCTGCGGGCGTCGTTCTCCGCGCCGCCCGAGTTCCCCGAGTTCCCCGAGTTCCCCGAGGTCTTCGAACGCTTCGCCGAGAGCGTCGACACCGCCCAAGTCACCACGCTGCTGCTGGGTTTCACCGGCTTCGACGGCCCCGCCGCCGCCACGCATCTGGTGAAGGCCGCCGAGCGGTTCCCGCGACTGCGGGCGCTGCGCCTCGGCGGCTGGAACGAGGACTTCTACAACATCCAGCAGAGCGATCTCACCCCCGTCCTCGAACTCTTCCCCCTGCTGGAGCATCTGGAGGTGCGCGGAAAGCAGGGGTGGGAGCTGCGCCCGTTCCACCACGCCGCGTTGAAGACCCTGCGGTTCGAGTCCTGCGGTCTGCCGGCCGATGTCGTACGGGCGGTGGCCGCCGCCGACCTGCCCGCGCTGGAGCGTCTGGAGCTGTGGATCGGCGTCAGCAACGACGAGACCGACCTGGCCGACGCACCCGATCTGGCACCGATCCTGAGCGGTGAAAGGCTGCCCACGCTGCTCCATCTCGGCCTGGAGAACAGCGCGATCCAGGACGAGATGGCCGAACTGCTCGCGAGCGCCCCCGTGGTGGCCCGCCTGCGCTCGCTGAACCTGGCGATGGGGACGCTGACCGACCGGGGCGCCGAAAGCCTGCTCGACGGCCGGCCGCTGACCCACCTGGAGCGACTGGACCTGCATCACCACTACCTGTCCGACCGCATGATGGAGCGGCTGCGGGCCGCGTACGCGACCACCGAGGTCGACCTCGGCGATGACATGGGCGAAGACCACGGCCCCTTCGACGAGGTCTACAACAGGGTCGCGGACGGAAGGGACTTCTGAGATGACCGTAGAAGACACGACAGGTATCGCCGCACTGGCCACGATCCTGCCGCCGGATCCGGGCCAGGACGAGGAGATCGACTGGTCGGCGGCCAGGGCCCGTTGGGGGACGGGCTTCCCCCGTGACTACATGGCCTTCATGGCGCACTACGGCGCCGGCTCGTTCGGCGACGTCGGCGACGTCGGCGACGTCGGCGTCCTGATGCCGCTGCCGAAGCCGTACATCCAGTGGGACCCCGGAACCTTCGAGGACGAGACGGCGAACGCCCGCGGCACCTGGGAGATGCTGGGCGGCCAGGAAGGTCTCGACATCGACCCGGCCCATATCCTCGCCTGGGGCATCACCTCGGGCGCCGACATCCTGTGCTGGCTGACCACCAACCCGGACCCCGACGAGTGGCCCGTCCTGGTCTGCGGCCGGCACACGCACGACGACTTCACCCTGTTCCCCTGCGGCATGGTCGAATTCCTCCGCAAACTGCTCCTGGACGAGTACGCGCCCTACCCGCTCAGCATCGACCTGCGCGGCACCTCCCCGCGCTACGTCCACTGGCTCGAGGAACAACGGCGCTGGAAGGCCGACAACGACCCGCCCCCGCACGCCGGTTGACGGGCGTCAGACGCGAGGGGTGTGCTGGGCCAGGACGGCCCGCAGCCGGTCGATGTCCCCGGCATCACGCGCGCCGCGCTTGGGCAGGACATCGACCCACAGCATGTTGGGGTCCCGGCTGAGCAGGACGAAGTGGTCCGCCGTCTCCCGGTAGCCCTTGAAGACGGACCACTTCTGCTCCAGCGTGCAGTGGTCGGTGCGGCAGGTGATCCCCGCCGACGACACGGCGACGCGGAACTCGCCCTGCCAGCCGATGATCCGCTGCACATGGGCCGCCTGTATACGCGGGTATCCCCCAACGGTCAGAAGGACGACCAGGAACGGCACCGTCGCGTACACGTTGATACCCCCGTAGCGCACGGAGGTGTACAGCCAGTACGCCGTCCACACCACGAGGATGGTGATCCGCAGGACCCGCCCCGTCCGCTTGACCCGCTCCCGGACGCGCAGACCGGCCAGTGTGTCGGCGGGCTGCGGAAGGTACGCCAACTGAA
Organism: Streptomyces sp. NBC_01506; assembly: GCF_045040295.1. Classification (NCBI taxonomy): domain Bacteria; kingdom Bacillati; phylum Actinomycetota; class Actinomycetes; order Kitasatosporales; family Streptomycetaceae; genus Streptomyces; species Streptomyces sp. NBC_01506. Next base: position 3,328,463 of record NZ_CP109422.1, read on the forward strand.
TGGCCGTCTCCGCGCTGTTGCCGGTGACTTCGGCATGGTGGCCCTCGGCCATGGTCCCTCCCCGTGACAAAGACCCGGGGATCCTACCGGCTCCGCGCCCGACCGCGACCCGTGAGTCAGTTGCCGCCCGCCGGATTCCTCAGCACCTCGATCAGGCTCGCGTAACTGTCCGAGCCGTGCCCCGTGGCCTTCGCCCGCAGCATCGCGGACTTCAGCAGCTCGGGCAGGGAATTGTCGATGCCTCGCGCCGCCGCGGCGTGGACAAGGTGGTCGATGGCCGTGATCTGTACGTCGACGGTGGCGTCGTCGCCCGGATAGTGGCCGGCGTCCACCTGGGGCGCGTACGTGGTCATGAACCCGGCCACCGCCGTCAGCCAGCGGACCGCGACGGGGGTGAAGGTTGTCGCCTGCGTCTTCTCCGCGGTCACCAGCGCGGTGCCGTGCAGCCAGCCGGTCAGGGTGGACCACATCAGGCCGAGCAGAGCGGCGTCGTAGAGGGAGGCCAGACCGGGGTCGGTGCCCAGGTGCAGAGGGTCGCCCAGGGCCGCCAGGGTCGGGCGGTGGGTCTCGAAGACGGCCCGCGAACCGCTGTAGAGGAACATCATCTCGGCGCTGCCGACACCGGGCGGGGTGGTCAGGATCGCGCCGTCGAGATAGTCGGCGCCGCGCGACCGGGCCCATGCGACGGCCTCGTGCGCCTGCTCCGGGGAGCCGGAGGTGAGGTTGACCAGAGTCCTGCCCGCGACAGACTCCGCGCCGGGGTCGAGAACCGCGTACAGCGCGTCGTAGTCGAGTACGCAGGCGATCGTGAGCGGGCTCGCCGCGACCGCCTCTTCCGGAGTCGGGGCCAGGCGGGCGCCCCGGTCCACCAGGGGCCCGGCCTTGTGCGGTGAGCGGTTCCACACGGTGGTGGGGTGGCCTCGGTCCAGCAGCGCGGCGGCCAGCGCCGAGCCCATGGAGCCGAGTCCGATGACGGTGACGGCCTGACGATCGGCGTTCATGCCACAACTCTCCTCGTACGTCCGTACGTATGTCCGTTCGTGACGGTTGTCACGTTGATCACGTACGGACCACGCTCGCAGCGCGCGACGGCCGGGGACAGTGACACCGATGACGGCCACCACCAAATTCCTGCCATACCCTTCGGGGCATGAGTGCTGGTTCTGTCGCCGTCGTCGTGACCGAGGAGATCGGGGTCCCCTCATGGGATCTCTACGAACTGAGCATCCCCTGCACCGTGTTCGGGAAGCCGCAGCCCGATCTGGCCGACCCCTGGTACGACCTACGGCTCTGCGGAGACGGAACGGGAAAGCCGCGCCCGGACGGCGACAGCGACAGCGACGGCGCACGGGTCGGCACCGGGCTCACGCTAAGCACCCAGTACGGGCTCGACGCCCTCGCCGGCGCGGACACGGTCATCGTGCCCTCGGTGCCCGACGCCTGCGTCGAGGAGGGCAAACCGATACCGAAGGGGCTGATCACGGCCCTGCGCGACGCGTACGACGCGGGCGCCCGCATCGTCTCCCTGTGCACCGGCGCCTTCGCGCTCGCCGAGGCGGGCCTGCTCGACGGCCGTCGCGCCACCGCCCACTGGATGCACACGGCGCAACTGGCCGCGCGCTATCCGAAGGTACAGGTGGACGACTCGGTGCTGTACGTGGACGACGGCAACGTCCTCACCAGCGCGGGCCTGACCGCCGGACTCGACCTCTGCCTCCATCTGGTACGCCGCGATCTCGGCGCCCACGTCGCCAACCAGTTGGCACGCCGGATGGTGGTGCCCGCCCACCGGCGCGGCGGCCAGGCGCAGTTCATCGAACTGTCCGTGCCGGCCACCGACGACGAGGGCCTGGGCCCCGTACTGGACTGGGCCCGCGCCCACCTCGAACACCCGCTGACCGTCGAGGACTTGGCACAGCGAGCCGCGATGAGCCCACGGACGTTCTACCGGCGGCTCCAGGCGGCCACCGGGACAACTCCCCTTCAGTGGCTGCTCAACCAGCGTCTGGGCCGGGCCCGGGTCCTGCTGGAAGCGACAGACCTCCCGGTGGAGAAGATCGGGGAGCTGAGCGGCCTCGGTACGGCGAACAACCTTCGCCACCACTTCCTCAAGCAGCTCGGCGTCTCGCCGAGCGACTACCGGCAGGCGTTCCCCCGGACAGTCTGACCCCCGGTGCGGGCGCGCTAGCCAACGGGCGCGCGAAACGTCCCGGTCTTTACGGCTGCGACGAAGGACGACCAGCCGGTGAGGGGGAAGACGAGCGCGGGGCCGCTGTGCGCGAGCTTGGAGTCCCGGACGGGGACGACGGGGTGGCCGTCGGCGACTTCGAGGCAGTCGCCGCCGCTGGGGCCGCTGTAGCTGGACTTGCGCCACCCGGTGAAATGCTCATTGCTGTTCACGTTCATATCCTTCTGCTGCGGCCCTGAGGAGGGCCAGTGATTCTTGTTGCGACAGCGCGTCGCTCAGCGCCAGATCGTAGACGGTCTGACAGTGGCTCACCTGAGCCGGATCGTCCATGAGGTAGCCCGTATTCACCCCCTCCGCATAGGCGACCGGTGGGGCGTCCGCGAACCTCATGAGGTACAGCAGCCCCTCAATGAGCGAATGAGCCCCCACCTCGAAGGGCAACACATGCAGCCGCAGATGACCTGTGTCTGCCATGTTCGCGATCTTGCGCAACTGCTTCATCATGACGCGAGGTCCGCCGACCTTCCGGCGTACCGCCGACTCATCCAGCAAGCACCACAGTACGGGGCTTGACGGGCCGTCAAGGATGCGATGCCGTTGCATTCGGTTGATGACCCACTGGTCAAGATCTTCCGTCCGGTGATTCGGCCGGTACGCGCGGAAGAGCGCCTTGGCGTAATCCTCCGTCTGAAGCAATCCCGGGATGAGCGAGGAGCCGTAGTGCCGGATCTCGACCGCCTGCTTCTCCAACTCAGCCGCAGCAGCGAAATGTTGGGGATACTTCGAGTCGAGGTCCTCCAGCCACCGCTCGAAGAACCCGTCCGTCCCCAGCGCCTGGTCGATCCGCTTCGCGTCCGTAGGGCTCGGCAGTCGCCGTCCCGCCTCGAAGTGGCTGATCAGCGTCGGCGAGCACACCACCCGCTGCGCCAACGCCTCCTGTGTCATGCCCGCCGCGATTCGCCGCAGCCGCAGCTCCGCGCCGTACTTCTCACGAGGACTGCGTGGTACCCGCTCCTCCAGCATGGAATCAACTCGCTTCCTTGAAGCACGCGTTGTCAAGATCGAACCCCTTCCAGGCTAGCGGCAACCACCCCACTCTGTAAGTGAAATGTCACAGAGAGCAACTTTGGAGGTGGCCCGATGGACTGCGACCCCGGGGATTCGGTGGTGCTCCGCTGGAGTCGGCACCCGCGCTGTGTGGGCCTGGCACGGTCGGAGCTGCGGAAAGCGCTCGCGGGGTGGGGGCTCGCGCCGCTGGAGGAGTCGGCCGTGCTCGTGCTGTCCGAGCTGCTGACCAACGCGGGGCGGCATGCCCGCGTCTCGCCCGGACGGGAGATCGAGACCTGGTACATGCGGATGTCCGACACCCTGCGTATCGAGGTGCACGACGCGTCGTCGGACTGGCCCGAGGTCCGCGAACCGGACCTGGAGGCGCCTGACGGCCGAGGGCTCGCGCTCGTCGCCGCGCTCTCGGACGAATGGGGGGTCAGGCACCGTAACGGGCCCGGAAAATCAGTCTGGGCCGAGCTGTCCCTGCACGCCTTTCACGAGTGAGCCGACGCACGGGATGACGGGGCGGCCGTCAAGTAGCGGGGCCGCCGGTACGGGGCCGCCGGTACGGGGCCGCCGGTGATCGACTCGTGAATAGACTCGTCGCATGAGTTCCTTCGATTCCCACCTGCCCGCGCTGACCACCGAACAGGCCGAGTTTTTGCGGGAGTTGGTGCGCCAGTACCACGCCCGGCAGGGCGACTCCGTGACCGTAAGCGGCGACACCGTGCACGCGGACCCGGGCACCCGGTCTCTGTACAACCTCGCCGAGCAGTGCCGCCGCGCCGAGCCCGGAGCCTGGCCCCAGCTCGTAACGGACCACTTCGACGCCCTGAACAACGCGACACGTTCGGCGGACGCCGGCGGCGAGGACATACTCGGGCGCGTGTATCTGCGGCTCATGCCCGACGACGCCCTCCCGGCCGACGCGGCGGAGTCGTTCAGCTACACGCGGCCGGTGGCGACCGGGCTGCTCGAAGCGCTCGCACTGGATCTGCCGGACTCGGTGCGGCTGCTGCACGACGGGGACGTCGCCCGCGTCGGTCTGGAGGAGCTGCGCTCCGCCGGGCGCGCCCGGCTGGTCGGCGAGCCCGTCGATCACGACGTGGCGCGGACGGACAGCGGCGCGACCGTGCATCTGGTGACGGGCGGGTCGATGTTCGTCGCGAGCAAGGCGCTGGTCCTGGGCGATCTGGCACGTACGCTGACCGGCCGCGAACTCCCCGACGACGGGGCCCTGTTCACCGTTCCCAGTCGGCACTTTCTCGTCTTCCACCCGCTGGAGGACCATCACGCGGTCGGCGCGATCAACGATCTGGCCTCGTTCGGCCTCGGGGCGTACCAGGACAACCCGGGCCCTCTCTCGCCCCGTATCTACTGGTGGCACAAGGGCACCGTGACCTGTCTGACCCACATTGACGAGGCGACTGTCAGCTTCTCCGTCGTCCCGCCGGACGACCTGATGGCGATCCTGCGCCGCCTGAACGACACGGCCTCCTAAGACGGCCTCCTAGGCGTCGTCCGGGGCGGCGTCCGCTTGGTGCGTTCGCGTGAGGCCGCCGCGTCGCGGCTGGTCGGGTGGGCGCGTCGTTGCCGCGTTCACCCGACCACCTGACATTAGGGTGCGATCGCAGGGAGGGGACCCCAGCCGCGTTTCGGCGCACCGGACGACAGTCTAAGAGGACCCATGGCCGTAGAGATCTCACCCCTGATCAAGCCCGCTCGATTCAGGCGTCGAGCGACTCTCGGAGGCGAATGCCTGGCAGAGTTCCTCGGCACGTTTGTTCTTATCGCTTTCGGGTGCGGTGTCGTGGCGATGGCCGTCGCGGCCCTTCCCGGCTCGGGCCGCACCGAAGGACCCACCACCTTCTTCATCAGCGCCGGTGACTGGCTGCTGATCACCTGGGGCTGGGCGATGGCCGTGACGTTCGGCGTGTATGTGGCCGGCGGAGTCAGCGGAGCGCACATCAACCCGGCGGTGACCCTGGCGTTCGCGGTGCGCCGCAAGTTCGCCTGGGTGAAGGTCATCCCCTACATGCTGTCGCAGCTCGCCGGGGCGTTCGTCGGTGCCGCGCTGGTGTACGGCGTCTACTACGACGCCATCAACGCCTTCGACGCCGCGTCGAAGGGGCCGAAGACGAACGGTCACACGCTCGCGTCGTTCTCGATCTTCGGTACGTTCCCGGCGCCGTATTTCAACGGTGGTATCTGGGGACCGCTGATCGACCAGATCGTCGGCACGATGTTCCTGGTGATGTTCATCGTCGCCGTGGTCGACCTGCGTAATACCGCCGTGAAGGCCAACCTCGGTCCACTGATCGTCGGATTCATCGTCGCGGCGGTCGGCATGTCGTACGGAGCGAACGCGGGCTACGCGATCAACCCGGCCCGTGACCTCGGTCCGCGTCTGCTCACCTGGGCCGCGGGCTGGGGGGATCTGGCGATGCCAGGCACCCTGGCCGGGGCTTTCGACCACTACTGGTGGATCCCCATCGTCGGGCCGCTGATCGGCGGTGTGATCGGGGTGCTGATCTACGACCTGTTCATCGGCGACGTCCTCCATGTCCGGGCACAGCGAGCCGTCCCGCAGGAGGTGGGGCGGACCAAGCCCGAGAGAGGTACGGCCGAGGGCGGTAGCTCACGAGGAGTGGTTGACGAGGAGTAGCGACACTCGGCCCACACGCACGGGGCGGGCGGTCAGGGACGGAGAACCCGTCCGCGACCGCCCGCCCCGTGCGTATTGACGGGTCGTCAGAACGACTCGGTCGGCACGTACACGCCCCACACCTCCCGCAGCGCGTCGCAGACCTCCCCCACCGTCGCCCGCGCCTTGAGCGCCCGCTTCATCGGGTACAGCACGTTGCCTGTCTCCTCCTCCCCCTCACCCTTACCCTCACCCCGTGCCGTCCTGCGCAGTTCGGCCAGCGCCGCGTCCACCTCGCCCTGGTCGCGATCCGCGCGCAACGTCGCCAGCCGGGCGGCCTGTTGGGCCTCGATCGCCGGGTCGACGCGCAGCGGCTCGTACGGCTCCTCCTCGTCCAGTCGGTAGCGGTTGACGCCGACCACCACGCGCTCCCCGCTGTCCGTCTCGCGCGCGACGGCGTACGCGCTGCGCTCGATCTCGCCCTTCTGGAAGCCGCGTTCGATGGCCTCGACCGCGCCGCCCAGGTCCTCGACGCGGGTCATCAGCGCCAGCGCCGCCTCCTCCACGTCGTCCGTCATCCTCTCCACGGCGTACGAACCGGCGAACGGGTCGACGGTCGCGGTGACATCGGTCTCGTACGCGAGTACCTGCTGTGTACGCAGCGCGAGCCGCGCCGACTTGTCCGTCGGGAGCGCGATCGCCTCGTCGAAGGAGTTCGTGTGCAGCGACTGCGTACCGCCGAGGACGGCGGCCAGCCCCTGCACCGTCACCCGGACGAGATTCACCTCGGGCTGCTGCGCCGTGAGCTGCACACCCGCCGTCTGGGTGTGGAAGCGCAGCATCAGGGACTTGGGATTCTTCGCGCCGAATTCCTCCCGCATCACCCGGGCCCAAATACGGCGCGCGGCACGGAATTTGGCCACTTCTTCGAGAAGGGTCGTACGCGCGACGAAGAAGAACGAGAGCCGGGGCGCGAAGTCGTCCACGTCCATTCCGGCGGCGACGGCCGTACGGACGTATTCGATGCCGTCCGCCAGCGTGAACGCGATCTCCTGCGCGGGCGTCGCCCCCGCCTCCGCCATGTGATAGCCGGAGATCGAGATCGTGTTCCAGCGCGGAATCTCCGTACGGCAGTACTGGAAAATGTCCGCGATCAGCCGCAGTGAGGGTTTCGGCGGGAAGATGTAGGTGCCCCGCGCGATGTACTCCTTGAGCACGTCGTTCTGGACGGTGCCGGTGAGCGCGGTGGCCGGTACGCCCTGCTCCTCGGCGATGAGTTGGTAGAGCAGCAGCAGGAGCGCGGCCGGGGCGTTGATCGTCATCGATGTGGAGACCTGGTCCAGCGGGATTCCGTCGAACAGGATCCGCATGTCGTCGATGGAGTCGATGGCGACTCCGACCTTGCCGACCTCGCCGCTCGCGATCGGCGCGTCGCTGTCGTGGCCCATCTGGGTGGGTAGGTCGAAGGCGACGGAGAGGCCGGTCGTGCCATGGGCGATCAACTGGCGGTAGCGGGCGTTGGACTCGACGGCGGTGCCGAAGCCCGCGTACTGGCGCATGGTCCACGGCCGGCCGGTGTACATCGTCGGGTACACGCCTCGGGTGTACGGGTACGAGCCCGGCTCGCCGAGGCGCTCGGCCGGGTCCCAGTCGGCCAGGGCGTCGGGGCCGTAGACCGGCTCGACCGGCAGGCCGCTCTCGGTCCGCCGTGTGGATGCCTTGTCGCCGGGCTCGTGCGCCGCCATTCGCTCCGCCTCCGTCGTTGCTGTTCAGAGTCTGTTCAGGGTTGTCGTCGCGTCCATCATGCGGGCGGTGCCGGCGGGGCGGGATGAGCCTTCCGGAGTGTTTCCGATTTCGTGTGGTTGCGCGTGACGGTGTTCATCAGGAAGGCTCGGCGGCCGGGACATGCTTTCCTTTCGCGGCTCCACGGGGTGAAATTCCGCCGCCGGGAAGTTTTTACGCGAAGACGCACTCGTCCGGGCAACCGGAACGGGTTCTGAGCTGTCTTACGGAGATAGATGCCGGTTCAACGGATCGGCAGCTCTACGGCTCGGCTCTACGGCTCGGCTCAAAAGACACTCGCACTCGCCATCGGACCGCTCAGTGGCAGACAGGGGGACGAAGTTGCCCAGATCATCAACCCAGTTGCGTACGCCCGCGCTCCGCGTCGCGCTCGCCACCGGTGCCGTACTCGCGCTGACCCTGACCGTCGGCTGTTCGGCGCAGGGGGTGACCGATAGCGCGGGCGGGAGCGACGACAAGCAGGGCCGCGGCAGCGACGTCCGGATCGAGCCGGCGGGGCCGGCGTCGAACACACCGTCGGACAAACCGGCCGCCGCGTCGAAGCCGCCGGCCACACCGTCCACGCCGGCGACGCCGTCCGCGAAGCCGTCCGAGAGCGCGACCGAGAAGCCCGCGCCGCCGAAGCCGGAAACCGTGCTGGCGAGCGGCGACGAGGGCGACCAGGTACGCGAACTCCAGGCCAGGCTCCGCCAGATCGCCCACTTCAACCGTGCCCCCACCGGCTACTACGGCTCGGTCACGGCCGACGCCGTCTCCTCCTTCCAGGCCAAGCGCGGGCTGCCGCGCACCGGCACGACCGACACCGTCACCTGGCAGAAGCTGCTCGGGATGACGAAGAAGCCGACCGCCGCGCAGTTGCGCCCGCCGGCCGCCGAGAAGCCCGCGCCCAAGCCGGATGCGCGGTGCATGACGGGCCGGGTGCTGTGCATCAGCAAGACCAGCAGGTCGCTGTCGTGGATGATCGACGGCAAGGTGATGTCGACGATGGACGTCAGGTTCGGCTCGCAGTACACGCCGACCCGTGAGGGCGTGTTCAAGGTGGGCTGGAAGTCCAAGGACCACGTCTCGACGCTGTACGACACCCCGATGCCGTACGCGATGTTCTTCAGCGGCGGCCAGGCGGTGCACTACTCGGCGGACTTCGCGGCCAACGGCTACACGGGGGCGTCGCACGGATGCGTCAACGTACGTGACAAGAAGAAGATCGCGTCGCTGTTCGACCAGGTGCGGACCGGCGACAAGGTCGTCGTCTACTGGTAGGCGCTCGATACCCGCAAGGCGGGTGAGTGAGTTGAGTGAGAGGCGCGGGCGGGACCGGGGGAACGTATCCCGCCCGCGCCAACTGTGCGTCGAGCCGAAGGTACGGGGGGAACCCCGGCTCAGACGCGGCCGATGACCAGTCGGCTCACTCTTTACTGCGCCACGGTGAGAAAAAACGTCACACCCTGATTCGGGGCGCCGGTCCTGGCCGAAAATCGCGGTCGGTCAGACCTGGGCCTACGGCGTCGGAGCGGCCGACTCACCGGAGTCGGAGTTGGCGCCCGGGACCGCCGGGAGCAGGGGCGGCGGGTTCGCGCTGTCGGGCTCCGGCGGGCCGACCCCGATCGTCTCGCCGTAGTCGCCGCCCGGCCAGTCGATGGGCGGTCCCTCGGACCCGCCGTTGGAACCGCCGTCGGTTCCGCCCTCGCTGCCGCCGTCGGTTCCGCCGCTGTTTCCGCCCTCGGAAGGGCCCTCGGAGGGGCCCTCGCTCTGCGGGCTGTCGACACCGCCACCGCCGCTACCGCCGCCATTGCCACCGTAGCCGTAGCTGGGAGCGCCCTCGTGATGCTCGTCGTCGTCCGGATCGTCGGGGTCGTCGCTCAACAACCGGTCGCAGAAGCCGGTGACACCCTGGGGGCCTTCGGCCGCGTCCTCCAGGAGCGACTTCTTCTCCGCGGCGATGGTGCCGTCGCGGTGGTCGTTGCAAGCCTGGACGAGCTTGGCGTACCAGTTCTCGCGGTCGCCTTCCTTCCAGTTGCCGCCCGAGGACGCCTCGCCCTTGCGCTCCTTGTCCCCGTCCGCCGCACCGCCGGACGCACCCGTCGTCGTGTGGGAGCCGGTGGCCCCGGGGACCGTGCCGCCCGGAGTGTCGTGCGGGCCGGCCGGGGGGCTGCCGCCGTCCGGCGATTCGGACACCAGGGGTTCGGGTGTCACGGCGTCCGAGACAGAACTCGCCGGCGGCTGCGGGCTGTCACCCGCCGAAGGCGCGTACAGATAACCGGCTCCGGCGGCCACACCGCTGACCGCGCATCCGGCCACGGCGGCCACCACACCCAGCCGCAACGGCCGCCCGAAGGACGGGAACCGTCCCCCGCGGCGCTCGGGCCCGAGCCGTACGGTCGCCATGCCGTCGACCGCCGTGCCGTCGACCGAGGCGGTCCGCCCCGCCGTCCCGACCGCCTGCCGGTACGCGGCGAGCGCGGCGGCCTCGCCGGGCAGTTCGGCCGAACCCTCGTCCGGCACATGTGCGGCTTCCTCGAGAACCCTGGCGAGCCGGTCGGCCCGCTCCTGGGCGCGTATGTCGGTGGTCTCGACCGGCCGCCCGCGCAGCAGAGACTCCGCGACGACATGGTCGAGCCACGTATCACGCTGGTGGGCCATCACATGTCCTTCTGCGTCCCCGGCGGCGAATGCGTCACACCGGCCGGCTGCGGAGCGCCATGGTGGCGAGCGCGCTGCGGTGGCACGGATCCCAGTCCCAGGGCGTTCGCCGCGCCACCGTGCACGATACGGTCGGCGGCGTCCGTACTCGCCGGATTGTCCGGATCGTCCGCGCCCAGCAGCTCGGCCAGCCGCTTGAGTCCGCGGTGCGCCGCCGTCCGTACGGCACCGGGCCGCTTGCCCAGTGTCCGCGCCGCGCTTTTCGCGTCGAGCCCGACCACGACGCGCAGGACGACGGCCTCGGCCTGGTCCTGCGGGAGTTGGGCGATCAGCGCCATCGTCGTACCGGTGGACAGGGCCTCCATCGCCTCGTCGGCGGTGTCGGAATCGGCGGCCTTCGCGGCCAGCTCCGTCTCGTCACTGCCGGACGCCGGCCGCCGGCCGCGCATCCGTATGTGGTCGAGGGCGCGGTTACGGGCTATCCGCGCCGTCCAGCCACGGAAGCGGTCGGCGTCGCCACTGAAGCGTTCGAGGTCCCGGGCTATCTGGAGCCATGCCTCAGAAGCCACGTCCTCGGCATCAGGCTCGCCGACGAGTGTTCGTATGTAGGCCAACAGCCGCGGGTGCACGGCGCGGTACACAGTCCGGAACGCGTTCTCGTTCCCGTCCTGTGCCGCGAGCACCGCGGCGGTCAGCTCCGCCTCGTCCCCCAGCACTCCACACACAACCTGTCCTGAATCGCGGCTGGTCACTGCCGCGCGCCCCCACGCGCTCCTGCACGCTACGGCCTCCCGGACACCCAAGTCCATATTTTGTACAACCAGCAACAACCTGCCACCCGACCCGGGTGTGACAGAAAACGCTCTCCCGGCGCTGAGATGAGTACGGGGCCGCACAGCGTCCCCGCCGGACGACGACCGGGGCCTCTCCTGTGGGGGGTGGCGGCCCCGGTCGTCCTCTCCAGCCGGGTCAGCGCTCGAAAAGCACCGGGTCATGTCCCACGCGACCATGACGCTGAGTGCCGTGAGTTCCGCGTCGTGAGCCGCTAGCGAGCCTTCACGTCGAGAATCTTGAAGCCGTAGGCCGGCAGGCTGACCGTGTACTTCGTTCCCTTGACGGCGGGGGCCTTGCCTCCGTTGTAAAGATCTTTCGGCGTCTGCGTCGTGTCGATGCCCGTGCCCTTCAGGTCCACGGTCACCTTCTTCGCGGAGTCGCTGAAGTTGTAGAGGAGCAGTGCCGTCTGCTTGCCGTTCTCGCTCGTGCGCCGCATCGCGTACGCCTTGGGGTCGTCCCCGGTCGACACGCGTGTCCGACTGGCCGCCGGGAGAAGGGCCTTGTTGGTGTTGACGGTCTTCAGCACCTTCTCCCAGTTGGTCTTGAGCTTGGGCGACCAGCGGATGTACTGGTCGTACATCCCTGAGCCGTAGAGGATTCCGGACCCGGCGAGCAGCGCGGCTTCCTGGACGCGCATCACATCGTCCTGGGGATACGTGGGGTAGGTGTGCGGATCGAGGTTGGTGGCCGGGTCGTCGCCCCAGATGCTCCAGGCGTACGTGGTGGCGCCCATCTCGCGAGCGACGTCGGTGTTGTGCAGCGCCGCTTCGAGTCCGTCCGCGTCGGTGCTGCCGTCGACGATCCGCGTGTAGTCGTTCGACGTGTCGGTGTCCTTGTAGTTGAACCAGGAGTTGATCCCGAACTTCTGGTAGTCGGCCGCCTTGGCCGGGTCGTTCTTCTCGAAGGTCAGCCACTTGTCGTTGCTGGTGTACGACGTGGGCAGATCGACCGCGACGTTCTTCCAGCGGGGGTCGGTGGTGCCGACGTCCCACATGAAGCCGTCGATGCCGGTGTCGAGCCAGAACTTCTCGATCCGCTCCACCTCGGCGGTGTTGGTGGGCAGGTCGTAGTCGAAGCCGGGGCCGAACCACAGCTTCCAGTAGTAGGCGCCGGCGCTCTCGCTGTACTCCCACTTGCTCTGGCCGGGCGGTCCCTGGCGCAGGGTGGGCAGCGGGTCGGTCGGATCCGTGGTCCAGTGGAAGGAGCTGACTTCGCGTGAGGTGCGGTCACCGGCCGCGTACTGCTTCTCGGCGGTCTTGAAGTACGGCGATCTCTCGTCCATGTAGATGTTGACGAAGTAGGAGACGACCTTCATCCCCTTGCGGTGCGCCGTGGCGACCAGGTTCTTCCAGTCCTTGATCGTGCCGTTCTGCGGCGGGACCGAGTAGAAGTCGAGCGGGGAACAGCCGTCGCAGGTGTTCTTGTCGCCGTTGTACGGGTTGAAGAAGGCCAGGACCCGAATTCCACGGCTCTTGAGGTTGTCCAGGTCCTTCTCGATGTCCGTGTACTTGTAGTCGAAGTACGTGCTGTAGTACCACATGAACCCGTTCAGGTTCTGGAAGTCGTTGCTCTGCGGGGCCTTTCCGGCTTTCGCCGCCGGTGCCTTCGAGCTGGTGGCCTCGGCCGGTCTTTCGCCCGACGCGAGCGTCAGAGGCACCGCGAGTGCGAGACCGAGCGTCGCGGCCAGGGTGGTTCTTATCCTGGAATGTGCCATGCCAATTCTCCTCGTCCCTGAGAGAGAGCTGTGACTGTGCATTCAGGTGGCGCCGTACGGGGTGGGGCGGCTTCCGCTCAGCCCGTCATTCCCGACGAGGTGTAGCCGTCGATGAACCGGCGCTGGAGCAGCAGGAAGGCGATCAGGACCGGGATGACCATGATCATGCCGCCGGCGCTGATGAGCGTGTAGTCCTGGGTGTAGCCGGACTGGAAGGAGAACAGCGCGGTGGAGACGGGCATCTTGTCGCTGCTCTGGATGAAGGTCACCGCGAGCAGGAACTCGTTGTAGGCCCCGAGGCCGGCGACGAGCGCGGCCGTCAGGATGCCGGGCCAGGCCATGGGCAGCACCACGCGGGTGAACACCCGCCATTCGCCCGCCCCGTCGAGACGGGCGGCTTCCTCGTACTCCTTGGGCAGCCCGACCATGAAGGACCGGATGAGCAGGGTGGCGAAGGGGCTGAAGATGGCCCAGTAGATGACGATCAGGCCGAAGAGGCTGTCGTACAGACCGAGGTTGGTCCACATGTAGAACAGCGGGACCAGGAAGAGCTGGATCGGCAGGGCCGTGGTGACCAGCAGGTAGTAGATGAAGCCGTTGCTGCCGGGGACGCGCAGCCGGCTCAGGGCGTACGCCGCGCAACTGGCGATCACGCACACGCCCAGCGCGGTGGCGATGACGATGACCGCGCTGTTGCGCAGGCCCACGCCCATGTTGGCCTGCTGCCAGGCGTCGACGAAGTTGTGCCACTGCGGGTTCGTCGGCAGCCCGAGCGGGTTGGAGGCGATGCCGGAGCGGGTCTTCAGCGAGTTGAACGCGAACAGCAGCATCGGGCCGACGGCGAACAGCGCGAGCAGCAGCAGGACGGCGTAGGTCGCGTACCGTCCGGCCGAGAGCTTCTCGCGGGGTGTCCGGAGGGTCGGCGCGATCTTCACTGTGGTCATATGTCCCACCCCCGGCGGCGCAGGTAGAGGAAGCCGGAGACCGCGATCACGCTGATCATGGCCATGATGACGCCCATGGAGGCGGCGTAGCCGGCTTCTTGGTTGGCGAAGGCGGAGCGGTAGAGCAGGGTGCCGAGTACGTCGGTGGAGCCCGCCGGTCCGCCCTGGGTCAGGATGTAGATGTAGTCGAAGATCAGGAACGACCAGATCACGGTCATCAGACCCAGGAACATCAGGGTCGGCCGGATCCCGGGCAGGGTGATGTGCCAGAACTCCTGCCAGGTGTTCGCGCCGTCGATCCGGGCCGCCTCGTACAGCGAGGGGTTCACCGCCTGCATCGAGGCGAGGAAGATCACGACGAGGAAGCCCCACCACTGCCAGGTGTTGACGAACGCGACCGTGCCGAGCGCCAGGTCCGGGTCACCGAGGAAGTTGACGCCGTTCAGGAACGGCAGGCCCAGCTTGTCCAGGCCCTGGCCGATGCCCTGGTCGGGGTTGAGCAGGCTCTCCCAGATCGAGCCGGAGACGACGGTGGCGACGACGTACGGAATGAAGTACGCGACACGGAACAGCATCTGGAAGCGCTTGACCCGGGAGAGCAGGAACGCTCCGAACAGGCCCATCGCCATGGGCACCGTGAGGAAGAACCCCGTCCACAGGATGTTGTGCCACAGGGCGCTGCGGAACTCCGCGTCACCGAAGAGGCGTGTGTAGTTGTCCAGGCCGGTGAAGTTGGCCGAGCCGAGGCCGGTCCAGTCGGTGAAGGAGTAGCCGATCGACAGGGCGCCGGGCACGGCGATGACGAGGACGTTGACCACCAGCAGCGGTGCCATGAAGGCGAGTCCGATGCCGGTGCGGCGCAGCTTGCTGCGCCGGGCTGTGCGCGGGGGCCTTGAGGGTGGGGCCGCCTTGGGGCGGTCGAGGTGCATGACGGCCACGGGTTCACGCTCCCTTCGGAGCGGGCACCGGCGGGATCGCGCCGGCCTTGAACTCCTGCTGGAACAGCTTGTCCAGGCCCGCGCAGTAGTCCTTCGGGCTGAGGTCGCCGGTGATCACCTTCTCCATCGATTCGTAGATGTAGGTGTCCGACTTGGGCGGCCAGAAGGTCCAGGTGGTGTAGCCGACGTCGGTGGCCGCGTTGAGCGCGATGTAGTGGCGCTCGACCCGTGGGTCGATGTCCTTGGGGAAGTCCGCCTCGGTCACCTTGACGGGGGCGGGAGCCACCCCCGTGGCGGCCAGCCACTCGAGCTGGCGCGGCCCGTCGGAGACCAGGTAGTCCAGTACGTCCACCGCCTGGTCGGGGTGCTCGCAGTCCTTGTTGACGGAGTAGGCGGTGCCGATCGACAGCGGCTGCACGCCCGCGGGCACACCGGTGCTCATGGACGGCAGCGGTGCCCAGTCCCAGGTCGCGTCGTTGCCGGCCGCCTTGCCGAAGTACGGGTCGATCTCGCTGAACGTCCAGGACCCGTTGAAGAACAGGGCCGCGTCTCCGCTCGCCATGTCCTCGTAGATGGCGGTGAACTTGTTGGTGAAGTACTTGCCCGGACCGCCGCCGAACCAGCCCTTGTCGAACCAGCCCTTGAGCACGGAGATGGCTTCCACGAAGACCGGGTCGGTCCACCTGCGCTTGCCGGTCAGCGCCTCGTACAGGGCCTGAGGGCCGGCGAAGGTGTTCCACATCCAGGTCACATGCCACTCGGTGGCGGCCTTGAACTCCGCGTTGCCCGCGCCGACCGGCATGATGCCCTTCGACATCGCGTCCTCGCACAGGTCCTCGAACTCGGTGCGGCTCGTCGGCGGCTTCCAGCCGTGCTTGTCCAGCGTGGCGGGGTTGTAGAACACGGCCATGGTCTCGTAGCCGGAGGGCAGCGAGTAGAGCTTGCCGTCGGCACGGCCGGCGTCCAGCGACCACGACAGCAGATTGTCCGACCAGCCGAACTTGTCGACGTAAGCGTCCAGCGCCAGCAGATTGCCGTTGGCGACGTAGGGCAGGGTCTGCGCCGGGCCCGCGGTGCCGATGATGTCGGGGCCCCGGCCCGAGGCGACGGCGGTCTGGGTGAGCCGGGCGACCGTGTCTATCTGCTTCACCGACATCTGCACCTTGCGCGCGTCGGGACCGGTGGCGGTCTTGTTGTACGCGTCGACGAAGTTGTCCTGGAAGTACTTCTCGATGTCCTTGCTGGCGAAGGCGCCCCAGTACGAGATCTGGTTGCCACTGGCGCCACTGCCCGAACCGCAGGCGGACAGGGCGGACAGCGCGGTGGCGCCCAGCGCGGCGGAGCCGGTCAGTTGCAGGAAGCGGCGGCGTGAGACTGGTGGGGTCATGGCGTGGTCTCCGAGTTCTGAGGTGCCCGGCGCCGGTGTCGGTCTCGGTGTCGTGGCAGGGATCGGTGGGACATCACTTGCTCGTCACCAGCCGTACGGTGCGCTCGGCCAGCTCCGAGATTCGGGAGCCGTCGAAGCCCCGGATCGCGCTGCGGGCGGTGTCGTTGAGGGGCTGGGTGAAGTGGGCCGGCAGGCGCTTCGCGCCGTTGATGATCCCGGCGACGCTGCCGACGGTGGCGCCGTTGGAGTCGGTGTCCCAGCCGCCCTGCACGGTGAGCCCGACGCTGGCGGAGAAGTCGCCGTCGCCCCACAGGAGTCCGGCCACGACGAGGGCGGCGTTGTTGACGGTGTGGACCCAGGAGTAGTGGCCGAAGCGGTCCTCGATGCCCGCGCGGGCCTGCTCCCAGGTGTCGCCGGCCGTGTGCCGGTCGAGGACGAAGCGGATGGCTTCGGCCAGCCTGCTGCGGGGAGGTACGCAGGTCAGGGAGGTCTCGACGGCCTCGCGGGCGGTGCCGGTGAACGCGGCGGCCACGAGTGCGGCGGACCACATCTCCCCGTAGACACCGTTGGCCGTGTGGGACAACTCCGCGTCGCGGTAGGCGAGTTCGGCGGCGGCGCGCGGGTCGCCCGGGTTGACGTAGCCGTAGATGTCCGCGCGTATCTGGGCGCCGATCCACTCGCGGTACGGGTTGTCGATCTGCCCGGCGCGGGCGGGTTCGTGCCCGATGACCAGGTTGCGGTAGGTGGAGCGCTCGGCGGTGAAGGTCTGGGTGTACGGGAGGCGGTCGAGCCATTCGGCGGCCACGTTCTCGCGGGTGTAGCCGAACCCGTACTCCTCGAGGATGTGCAGGCCCAGGATCGTGTAGTCGATGTCGTCGTCGCGCGCGCTCTCGGTGATCCGGCCACGGGTGGTGTACGGCCAGAACTCGCGCAGCTCGAACTCCTCGGGCATCGGGTCGAGCACCGGGATGTAGTCGAGTAGGGGGTAGGCGTCGGCCAGCTCCAGATACTTGCGCAGGTGACTGGCGGTCCAGTGGTCGCCCCATTCGACCGGCTTGCCGAGATTGCATCCCGCGCAGCGGCCGAGCCAGGCGCCCAGTATTCGGTCCCGGAGTTCGGACTCGCCGATCGTCGTTACGGCAGGGGCCTCGGGCAGGCTCGCGAGTATCGCGTCAAGGCCCTCCGGCTCCTCGTAGGCCCAACCGGCCTCGCGGGACGTGGTGCCGAGTTCGTCCAGGACGCGGCGGGCCGCGGCCGGGTCGTCGCCGGAGGCCGCCTCGTGTCCTACCGTGGCGAGTTCGCCCAGCTCGTATCCGCTCTCCTGGCGCTGTGCGATTTCCCAGCGCAGCAGTTGACGGGGGTCGTGGGCATCGTGCTCGTTCACTGTTCGTTGCTCCTGTCGTACATGTGCGAAGAACTTGAAGGTGTGGAGGGCGGGGGTGGAGGGGCAGGCGTGGAGGGCAGGCGTGGAGGGGCGTCAGGCCGACTCGCGGCAGACGAGGGAGTTGGCGATGACGACTTCCCGGGAGGGATCGGCCTCGTCGCCGGTCAACTGGATCAGGAGGGCTTCGGCGCAGGAGCGGCCCACCTCGCGGGCCGGGTTCACCACGGTGGTGAGCGCCGGCGTGATCAGGGAGGCGGCGTCGATGTCGTCGTAGCCGGTGACGGCGAGATCGGCGGGCACCCGCAGGCCACGTTTGCGTGCGGTGTCCAGGACCCCGATGGCGATGAGGTCGTTGGCGCAGGCGATGGCGTCGGGGCTGTCCTCCCGGCCGAGAAGCGCCTCGGCCGCTTCCCGACCGGCGTCACGGGTGAAGTCGCCCCGGACGACAAGTTCCTCGTCGACCTCGCGGTCGCCCTCGGCCAGGGCCCGGCGGAAGCCCGCTTCGCGCAGATCGCTGGGGCCGTTGTGCAGGGCGCCGCCGATGTAGGCCACCCGGCGCCGCCCCTGGTCGAGCAGGTAGCGGACCGCCTGGGCCATGCCGCCCTCGTCGTCGCTGCGGACCAGGTCACCGAGGTCCGCGTCGAAGGGGCCGCCGCCGAGGCGGACCACCGGCATCAGCTTGCGGTGCTTGAGGAAGTCCTTCCTGGTGAGCTGGAAGGGGGCGATGACGACACCGTCGAGGCGCCGTGTCGCCATCTCCCGCAGGAACGCCAGCTCCTGCTCACGGACTCCGTCGGTGTTGCCGACCATCGTGCGGTAGCCGGCCGGCACCAACACGTCGTCCAGGCCGCGCAGCATCATCGGGTAGAAGGGGTTGGTCAGGTCGGGGACGAGCAGGCCGACGGTCATCGTCCGCCGGGTACGCAATCCCTGCGCGAGTGCGTTGGGCTGGTATCCCAGCTCCGCGATGACCCCGAGTACGCGGGCCTTGGTCTTGTCCGACACCGGCCGGCGCCCGGACAACACATGGGAAACCGTGGTGACGGAGACCCCCGCCCGTGCGGCGACCTCTGTCATGCCGACCTGAGACAACTCGACCTCCGTGCAAAACGTTTGGCGTGATCTGGCCGTCACCTTGACCCCGGCCCCGCCGTGTTGTCAAGAGGTAAACCACGTATTAATTGGCGGTTTCCGGGCCTGGCTGTGAATTACGGGCAGACTCTTGACGACCTTTGAGGCATGAGCTTGAGTTGCCGTGCAAATCGTCTTGCATAGATTTTCAGCCAAGGTAAGCAAGCCTTGAAGACAAGGAACGCAAGGAAGATGCCAGTGACTCCATCGTTCGAGCGCGTCTACGGCGCGCTCATCGGACAGGCGGTGGGCGACGCGCTCGGCGCCCCGACCGAGGGCCTTACCCGGCAACAGATCGTCGAGAAGTACGGGTGGATAACCGACTTCGTGGACGACGACCCGGCCGGCACGGACGACACCGAGTACGCGGTGCTGACCGCCCGGGTGCTGCTGGCCCACGGCACCGGGCTGACCCCGGACCAGGTGGGCGCCGCCTGGACCGAGAACCTGGTCAACCAGGTGGGCGGCTTCTACGGCGGCGGGTTCAGCGAGATGACCGCGATCAACAACCTGCGCGCCGGTCTCGCCCCGCCGGTCACCGGCAGCGACAACCACGAACTGTGGAGCGACGGCGCCGCGATGCGGATCGCCCCGGTCGGCATCCTGTGCGCCGGCGATCCGGTCGAGGCCGCCCGGCTGGCGGCGATCGAGGCGCAGGTCTCGCACGCCAAGGACGGGATCTACTGCGCCCAGGTCGTCGCCGCCGGTGTCGCGGCGGCGCTGACCGCGCACTCCTGGCAGGAGGTGGTGGACGCCGCGCTCGGCGCCGCGCCCGCCGACTCCTGGACGGGGCGGACCGTCCGGCGGGCCGTCGACATCGGCTCCGCGAACCGGGACCTGCCGGCGGCCCTGGACGAGTTGTACGAGCGGATCTCGATCTTCCACTACCCCTTCGCCGATGTGGGCCCCGAGGCGACGGCGCTGGCCATGGGCGTCTTCGTCGCCGCACGGGGCGAGTACGTTCCGGCGGTGCTCGGCGGCACCAACGTGGGCCGCGACGCCGACACCATCGCCGCGATGGCCGGATCCCTGGCCGGTGCGCTGCACGGCTCGCAGGCCGTCCCCGGCGAATGGCGCCGGCGGATCAATCTCGTACGCGGCCACTGCATCGCCACGACGGCTGGCACGGACCTCGCCGAACTCTCCCGCGATCTGCACACGGCGCTGCTCGCCAAGGAGACCGCCGTATGACGTCGTCTCGTATGGATCGGAACGGCGCTCCGAGTGCCACCCAGAACGCAGTTCAGGACATTTCACACAAAAACATTCAGGAAGGACCGGGCCGTATGACCGCACCGGCTGTTGCCCCCTTGGACCCGCGTGATCGCGCTCGCGGGGCCCTGCTCGGGCTGGCGATCGGCGACGCGGCCGGACTGCCCGCGCTCTACCACCGCGGCGCGCGCCTCGGCGAGCCCCGCCAATGGCTGTGGCACTTCGGCGGCGCGGCGGACACCAACCAGGTGCTGCGCTTCCCCCTGCCGTTCACCCAGGGCCGCCCCGACGCGCTGGCACTGGCCGGCACCGACGACACCGAGTTCGCCGTCGTCGCCGCGCTCGTCCTCCTCGCCTCCGGTGCCGAGGCCACGAGCGCGGAACTCTTCGCGGGCTGGCGCGAGCAGGTGGTAGACCGGGCCGACGAGGTGTGGTCGGGCATCGCCGAACGCTCCTCGATCGTCAACACCCGGGCCGGGCTCACGCCTCCGGCGACCGGGAACGACAACCCGGCGTCCTTCGACGACGGCGCCGTGGCCCGCGCCGTCCCGGTGGGGATCCGGCACGCGGGCGACCCGGAGCGGGCCGCCCGCGTGGCCACCCGCCTCGCGGAGATCACCCACGCCGACGACGGCGTGTGGGCCGCGGCGGCGATGGCGGCGAGCATCGCGGCCGCACTGGCCGGAGCGGACGCCGTCGAGGCGGTGACCGCCGGAGTCGACCGGATCCCGCAGGACACCTGGCTCGCCCGGCAGATGACGCGCGCGCTCGACCTCGCCGCGACGGCCCCCACCCCGCTGGACCTCGTCGCCGACCTCAACGACCAGGTGGCCAACGCCTCGTACAGCTTCGGCACCGTCGCGCCGGAGACGCTGGCCGCCGCGTTCGCGATCGTCCTGGCGACGGGCGGGGATCCGGTGACCGCGCTGCCGCTGGCCGGCATGGTCGCCAAGCAGAGCGACAGCATGCCCGCGATGGTGGGCGCCCTCACCGGGGCTCTGAACGGCGCCGACGCTCTGCCGCGCCGCTGGTGCGAGAAGGTCGACCAGGTACGCGGCCACTGTCTGCCGCATCTGGCCGGCACCTCGCTCACCACGGTCGCCGACGGCCTCGTCGACGCGAACGGCGGCGGGACCCGGTGACCGACGTCGTCGTGATCGGCAGCCTCAACCTCGATCTCGTGGTGTCCCTGGCGCGGTTGCCCCGCCCCGGGGAGACCGTCGCGGGGCCGTCCGCCGTACGTTCGCCGGGCGGCAAGGGCGCCAACCAGGCCGTCGCCGCCGCCCGGCTCGGCGGGCACGTCAGGCTCGCGGGCCTGGTCGGCGACGACACGTTCGGAACCGAACTGCGCCAGTCCGCCGCCGCGCAGGGCGTGGACGTGTCGCAGGTCGGTGTGGTCGAAGACATCTCGACCGGGACGGCGTTCATCATGGTCGAGGACGGCGGCGAGAACATGATCACCATCGCGGCCGGGGCCAACGGCGCCGTCACCCCCGAAACCCTCGGTGGCGACGAGGGGTTGGCGCGGCTCCTCGAAGGGGCGGGGGCGCTGCTGCTCCAACTGGAGATCCCGACCGCCACCTGTGTGGCGGCGGCCCGGACCGCCCGTGAACTCGGCGTACCCGTCGTGCTCAACGCGGCGCCCTCCCCCTCGGCGATCACCCCCGAACTGGCCCAACTGCTGCGGCTGACCGATGTGTTGATCGTCAACGAGACCGAGGCCGGCGCGCTGACGGGCAGCACCGACCCGGCCGCCCTGCGGGCGCTGGGCCCCGCTGTCGGCGTCGTCACCCTGGGCCGGCACGGCGCGAGCGCCGACGACGGGACGGGCCGCGTCGACGTACCGGGCTTCACCGTCGCCAGCGTGGACACGGTCGGCGCGGGCGACACCTTCTGCGGACAGTTCACGCTGAGCCACGCGGCGGGGACACCCCCGTACGAAGCGCTCCTGCGCTCCTGCGCGGCCGGCGCCCTGGCCACCACCGTCCGGGGCACCCGGTCCGGACCCACCCACGACCAGGTCGAGTCGCTGGTGTCCGGCACGGGCTGACGCTCCACGACAAGCCGCTCGTCAGCCTCCGGGGCACGGGCACAGGCACCCGACCAGCCGAAAGAACGGCCGCCGACAGCGGTAACCGTGCTTTGGGCCGGTGCCGGGGCAGGACGTGGAATTCCACGATGGGCGCATGCCATACGCAGACGCCCCTCCCGCCTTTCACGCGACGGGCTTGACGAAGAAATACGGCCGCCGCGGCAGGCCCGCCCTGAGCGGCGTCAACCTCACCATCCCTTCCGGCCGCGTCATCGGCCTGGTCGGCCCGAACGGCGCCGGCAAGTCGACCCCTGCCGCATCTGACATGCGGGCTGACCGAGCCGACATCCGGCTCGCTGACCGCGCCGGGCGCACGCCCGGCGGCGAACGCCGCGCATCCGGCGCGGGTGGGGTTCGTCGCCCAGAACACCCCGGTGTACGGCTCGTTCACGGTCGCCGAGCACTTGAAGCTCGGCGCCAGGATGAACCCGGCGTGGGACCCGGCCCTGGCCGAGCGGCGCACCAGCCAGGTGGGACTGGACCCCGCACAGCGGGCGGGGCAGCTCTCGGGCGGCCGGCGAGCGCAGCTCGCGCTGACCGTCGCGGCGGCCGAGCGGCCCGAGTTGCTGGTCTTCGACGAGCCGGCGGCGGCGCTGGACCCACTGGCCCGCAAGGGGTTCCAGGCGAACCTGATGGAGTTCGTACGGGAGCTGGGCGCCGGCGCCGTACTGTCCTCACACCTGCTCGGCGACATCGAGCAGGTCTGCGACTACCTCGTCGTGCTGTGCGACTCGCGGGTGCGGATCGCCCGCGACACCGGGGATCCGCTGGCCGCGCACGCCCGACTCGTCGCGCCACGCGGCGAGTTCGGCCGGCTGCCGACCAGGGTCGAGGTGATCGCGACGGAGCACGGCCCGCATCGCGGGCAGCACCCGGACGGTGGAGGTGACGAGCACCGCCAGGCCCAGGGCCATGGACGGTCCGAGTCCGGCGGGTAGCCGGGGCCTGTCGCGTAACGGCCGAAAGTACGGAACGGCCCCGGACGTCAACGCGGTTACGGACATCCGCCCGGCCCCGGACAGCAGCCCGTTTCGCGACCTCAGCCCCGGGACCTGGCACGGCGCGAGACCACGGCCCGCAGCACCCGCTGTCCCTCCGTCGAGAGGTCCAGCGCCTGGCGCAGACCCGCCGCGCCCGCCGTCTCGGCCAGGATCTCCAGGATCTGGATCTGGCGGCGCAGTTCACCGGAGACCAGCGGCCCGGCGACGAACGGCCCGACACCGGCCTCCCCATCCGTCCCCGCGCCCACTCCCGTACGACAGCGCTCCACCCAACTGCCGTAGGCGCCACTGGCGACGGTGCCCGGCGCGCCGCCGACCCGGTCCCCCACCACGTCGAACTGCTGGTGGATCTCCAGCGCCACGACGGAGCAACTGTCGGACCAGGCGCGCAGCGGCTCCACCGCCCATTCGGAGGGCGCGGCGGCGAGCATCTTCCGTACGAGGACGGCCGTTTCGTCGTTGACGACGGCCGCCTCCATCGCCTCCCTGGCCGCCGCGAGCCGTGGGGCCCAGGTCTGCTCCCCGTCGGCGATACCGGACCAGAGGGGACGCAGTACCTCGCCCTCGTCGGCGAGCAGGGGCAGGCAGCGGTCGAGGCAGGCGACGCCGCTCGCGGCGAGGCCCCGCTCATCCGCCTGAACGATCAGTTCCACCAGGCTCATTCACGTCTCCCGTCGCGGGCAGAATACTGCTCTTTACTGCGCCCGGCGGCTGGATTGCGTCACTGATGGCTCAGACATGCGGGTCGTTACGCGAAGAGAATCGCGCACGACCCGCTATGCCCGTAATGACAGACGGTGTTGATCAAGCCGCCCCTACCCACGCACCTTGTTGGCGAGCGTGGCGAACTGCGTCCAGGTGAGATCCGGTTTCACCGGATTCCATACCTTCTGCGACAGTGCCGCCAGCGGCAGTTGGATCCCGGCGGCCACCTGCGCCGTCGTCTGCGCGTTCGCGATGTCGCCCCATACCGCGAACCGCGCGCCGAGGATCTGCTTGGAGTACTGCGCGGGCACCGGCGTCGTACCGCGCAGCACCAGCGGGGTCCACTGCTCGTAGATCCGCTGACCGGTCGGGTACACGAAGTCGTTGGGCTGGCCGAGTACGTAGTAAAGGAACTCGTCGTTGAGGTTCACCACGGGCCGGCCCTCGCGCAGATAGTCCAGCGGAGGCCGCGCGCCGATCTCCTTGCCGGTCCAGTAGGCGACTTGGAGGCTCTGGTCGGGCTTGACGACACCGCCGGCGAAGAAGCCGTCGTTCCACGCCTCGATGTCCTTCTTCTTGGGCCGGACCACGGCCGCGCGGTCGTTCATCCAACCGGTCGCCAGATCCTGGACCTTGGCGTCGGCGCCGTACTTCTTGCGTGCGGCGGCGGCCAGTTGGGGGAAGGACGCCTGGGGGTTGGAGACCACCAGCGCCTGGTATTCATCGGCGCCGATGTTCCAGAACGGCCCGGGGAACAGCGCGTCGTACTCACGCAGCAGTTCGTCGACGAGCTTCGCCGACGCGGGGTTCGCGATGTCGATGGCCCCGCGGACGGTCCGCCCGTTCACGTCCCGCAGTTGCAGGTCCGGATAGTGCGCGAGCACGGCGCCCAGATGTCCCGGTGAGTCGATCTCGGGGACGATGTCGATGTGCAGTTGCCCGGCGAGCGCGATGATCCCCTTGACCTCGGCCGTGGTCAGATGCTGCGCGGAGACGATCTCGGGGTGCGTGTCGGACGCGATACGGAAGCCCTGGTCGTCGGAGAAGTGCAGGCCCAGTTGGTTCAGTTTGAGGTCGGCCATCTCACGCAGCCGGTTCTCGATCCAGCCCGCGGTGTAGTACTTGCGCGCGATGTCCAGATTGAGTCCGCGCTGCGGGCGGTCGGGCCGGTCCTGGACGACACCCTCGGGTATCGCCCCGTCCGCGCGCACCGACTGCTTGAGCGTGCGCGTGCCGTAGAAGACCCCGGCCTCGTCCGGCCCGGCGATCCGCACGCGTCCGTCGCGCGCGGTGAGGGTGTACGACTCGGGGCCGGCCTGTTTGCCCGACTCCAGGGCCAGCTCGACGTCCCCGGCCCCGGCCGCCACCGCTCCCCGGTAGTCGATCTTCAGCTCCTTGGCCAGGAGCTTCCCCTCGTCGGCCAGTTGCCCGCTGTTCTTCGCGATCACGACGGCGCTGCCGCCGGAGGGGCGCCAGCCAGGGCCGCGCGCGGCCTCGTGCTGCCGTACCGAGGGCACGGTGCGCGGTGCCTTGGAGAGCGCGCCGGTGCTGGAGGGGGTGGGTGCGGCCGGACGGGTGTCGGACCGGGCCGACGACGCCTCGGGCCGTGCGGCATCCGGCGGTGCGGTGGTCGATCCCGCCGCCGCGCTGTGATCGGGCGGGGTGGCGTCGGGCCAGGCCACCGCCGTAAGGGTGACGGCCGCCGCCACTACGGCGGCGCCGCCGACCAGGGTCCCCGGGGAGTTCCACCTCATCCGTGCCACCTCATCCGTGATGATCCCTCGCGTGTATGCGTGGAGATAGAGGAAGGAAGTAGGGCGAACGTCCCATGTCCGCGTCCATCGCGCGAGCCGGGGGTGTCCCGTCCGAGTGAAATTCGCGCATCTGTCGGGCACTCGTTACCGGGCGTCGCTAGCGTTGCGAAACATTCGTCTCACCCTTACCTTCTTGATCTTCCTGCACTCCTGTCACTACCACCGAATCTCCCCGCACTTCTGTTACCACCACCGGCTACCGGCCACCGCCCACTGCCGCACTCCCGCCAGGAGCCCACGCTGTCCAGCGATTCCCACGCCGGCCTGGCGCGCTTCAACACCGCCCCGGCCGACACCGTCGAGCGCGCCCTGCTGGCGTGCTGCGGCAGCCGCCGCTGGGCCCTTCGGCTCACCGGCCACCGCCCGTATCCGACCGTCGACGCGCTCCTCGCCGCCGCCGATGAGGCGAGCTACGACCTGTCCCGCGCCGACCTCGCCGAAGCCCTCGCCGGCGAGACGTCGGCCGACCCGCACCACGAGGCGCCGCACGCCGCCCGGACCGCGCTGCGGGCCGCGCACGCGGCGTACGAGAGCGGTTTCGGCCACGCGTTCGTCATCAGCCTCGACCGCTACCGCCCCGAGGAGCGGCTGAACCAGGTGCTCAGCAAGATCCGCGAACGGCTCGCCCACGACCCCGACGAGGAGCGCGCCGTGGCCGCCGACGAACTGCGCCGTCTCGCCCGCTCGCGGGTCGCGCGCCTGATCGCCGACGGACCCCCCGCGCCCCCCGCACCCCGCACACCCCGCGTTTCGCAGGAATCCGGCGACTACGGCCGTCCGGATAGCCCGTCCGTGGCTGTTTGACTGCCTGTTTGATCACACCGACCGGCCCCCGGGCGATCGAGCCGACAAAGCGTCGCTACGATGGCCAGGGCCGGTGGACCGTACCCGGCCGGGCGCGACCGACACCACTGTGCTTCATCGAGTAGAAGATGGCGGCCGGCCCCGATCCCCGCTCCCGGAGGGCTTTTTCCGTGCCGGCTGGAACGCTGTACCGCGGCCGGGAAGGAATGTGGTCATGGGTGGCTCATCGAGTCACCGGCGTCACCATCTTCTTCTTCCTGTTCGTCCATGTGGTGGACACCGCACTCGTCCGCGTCTCCCCCGAGGCGTACGACGACGTCGTGGCGACCTACAAGACTCCTCTCGTCGGCCTGCTGGAGTACGGCCTCGTGGCCGCCGTCCTCTTCCACGCTCTCAACGGTCTGCGCGTCATCGCCGTGGACTTCTGGTCCAAGGGCCCGCGCTACCAGAAGCAGATGCTCTGGAGCGTCGTGGGTGTCTGGCTCGTCCTCATGCTGGGCGCCATCTACCCCGTGCTCGGCCATGCCGCTCGCGAACTCTGGGGGAACTGACCCGATGTCCGCAGACACCACCGCGACCGGTTCCACCGCCGCGATCAGTCCCGTCGAGAGCGTGAGCGTCTTCGACGTCGACCACCCGGCGCCGCTCATCGAGCCGCCGCGCAAGCGCACCGCGAAGACCCCCAAGGCCACGCGCGGCAACTTCGAGATGGCCGCCTGGCTGTTCATGCGGCTGTCCGGCGTCGTCCTCGTCGTCCTGGTCATCGGCCATCTGATCATCCAACTCGTGCTGGACGGCGGCGTCTCCAAGATCGGCTTCGCCTTCGTGGCCGGCCGCTGGGCGTCCCCGTTCTGGCAGGCGTGGGATCTGCTGATGCTGTGGCTGGCGATGCTGCACGGCGCCAACGGCATGCGCACGATCATCAACGACTACGCGGAGCGTGCCAACACACGCCTGTGGCTCAAGGGCCTGCTGTACACCGCCACGGCGTTGACCGTCCTTCTGGGCACGCTGGTGATCTTCACCTTCGACCCGAACATCCGCTAAAGCCGGGGCTGACGACAGCAAATGAAGATCCATAAGATCCATAAGTACGACACCGTCATCGTCGGCGCCGGTGGCGCCGGTATGCGCGCGGCCATCGAGTCGACCAAGCGCAGCCGCACCGCCGTGCTGACGAAGCTGTATCCCACCAGGTCCCACACGGGCGCCGCGCAGGGCGGTATGGCCGCCGCGCTCGCCAACGTGGAGGAGGACAACTGGGAGTGGCACACCTTCGACACGATCAAGGGCGGCGACTACCTGGTCGACCAGGACGCCGCCGAGATCCTGGCGAAGGAGGCCATCGACGCGGTCCTGGACCTGGAGAAGATGGGTCTGCCGTTCAACAGGACGCCGGACGGCACCATCGACCAGCGCCGCTTCGGCGGCCACTCCCGTAACCACGGCGAGGCCCCGGTCCGCCGGTCCTGCTACGCGGCGGACCGCACCGGCCACATGATCCTCCAGACGCTCTACCAGAACTGCGTCAAGGAGGGTGTGGAGTTCTTCAACGAGTTCTACGTCCTGGACCAGTTGATCGTGGACGTCGACGGCGTGAAGACGTCGGCGGGTGTCGTGGCGTACGAGCTGGCCACCGGCGATATCCATGTCTTCCAGGCCAAGTCGGTCATCTACGCGTCCGGCGGCACCGGCAAGTTCTTCAAGGTGACGTCCAACGCGCACACCCTCACCGGTGACGGCCAGGCGGCCTGCTACCGGCGCGGACTGCCCCTGGAGGACATGGAGTTCTTCCAGTTCCACCCCACGGGCATCTGGCGCATGGGCATCCTCCTTACGGAGGGCGCCCGTGGTGAGGGCGGCATCCTGCGTAACAAGGACGGCGAGCGCTTCATGGAGAAGTACGCGCCCGTCATGAAGGACCTCGCCTCGCGCGACGTCGTCTCCCGGTCGATCTACACCGAGATCCGCGAGGGCCGCGGCTGCGGTCCCGAGGGCGACCACGTCTATCTGGACCTGACGCATCTGCCGCCGGAGCAGTTGGACGCCAAGCTCCCGGACATCACCGAGTTCGCCCGTACGTATCTGGGCATCGAGCCGTACACGGACCCGATCCCGATCCAGCCCACCGCGCACTACGCGATGGGCGGCATCCCGACCAACGTCCAGGGCGAGGTCCTGCGCGACAACACGACGGTCGTGCCCGGTCTGTACGCCGCCGGCGAGGTCGCGTGCGTGTCGGTGCACGGCGCCAACCGCCTGGGCACCAACTCGCTGCTCGACATCAACGTCTTCGGCAAGCGCTCCGGGATCGCCGCCGCCGAGTACGCGGCGGGCCGCGACCACGTCGAACTGCCCGAGAACCCGGCCGAACTGGTCCAGACGCAGATCGAGCGGCTGCGCGAGTCCACGGGCAGCGAGCGCGTGGCGGACATCCGCCGCGAGCTCCAGGAGACCATGGACGCGAACGTCATGGTCTTCCGCACCGAGCAGACGATCAAGACGGCCGTCGAGAAGATCGGCGAGCTGCGCGAGCGCTATCTGCGCGTGTCCATCCAGGACAAGGGCCGGCGCTTCAACACGGATCTGCTGGAAGCCGTCGAGCTGGGCAATCTGCTCGACCTGGCCGAGGTGATGGCCGTGTCCGCGCTCGCCCGCAAGGAGTCGCGCGGCGGCCACTACCGCGAGGACTTCCCCAACCGGGACGACGTGAACTTCATGCGCCACACCATGGCGTACCGCGAGGTCGGCGACGACGGCACCGAGTCCATCCGTCTCGACTACAAGCCGGTCGTCCAGACCCGCTACCAGCCGATGGAGCGTAAGTACTGATGGCAACTCCCCTACTGGACAAGGTCGAGGCCGAGTCCGCGGCATCGCCGTACATCACGGTCACCCTGCGCATCCGCCGCTTCAACCCGGAGATCTCCGACGAGTCCCGCTGGGAGGACTTCGCGATCGAGATCGATCCCAAGGAGCGCGTCCTCGACGCCCTGCACAAGATCAAGTGGGACGTCGACGGCTCGCTGACCTTCCGGCGTTCGTGCGCGCACGGGATCTGCGGCTCGGACGCGATGCGGATCAACGGCAAGAACCGGCTCGCGTGCAAGACCCTGATCAAGGACATCACGTCGTTCGACAAGAAGACGGGCGCCGCGAAGCCCATCACGGTCGAGGCCATCAAGGGGCTCACGGTCCTCAAGGACCTGGTCGTGGACATGGACCCGTTCTTCCAGGCGTACCGCGACGTGATGCCGTTCCTGGTCACCACCGGCAACGAGCCGACGCGCGAACGGCTTCAGTCGGCCGAGGACCGCGAGCGGTTCGACGACACCACCAAGTGCATCCTGTGCGCGGCGTGCACGTCGTCGTGCCCGGTGTTCTGGAACGACGGGCAGTACTTCGGCCCGGCGGCGATCGTCAACGCGCACCGGTTCATCTTCGACTCGCGTGACGAGGCGGGCGAGCAGCGCCTGGAAATCCTCAACGACAAGGACGGCGTGTGGCGTTGCCGTACGACGTTCAACTGCACGGACGCCTGTCCGCGCGGTATCGAGGTCACCAAGGCGATCCAGGAAGTGAAGCGCGCGCTGATCACGCGGCGCTTCTGACCGCGCGGCGCCCGCGTCGCGCGCCCGCTGTCCGCGGCAGGGGCCCGTTTCCGTACAAAGCCGTAACGGCCCGTACGGGGCGGGCCCTTTCTGTGCCAGGATTCGGTCAGACCGAGCAGCAGCAGTAGGGGAAGCGGGGAATCATGAGCCAGCCGAATCCGAACCCGAACCCGGAGGGGGACGGCGCCTACGGATGGGGCCCCACCCAGCCGGGCTACGGCTATCCCAACCCGAACCAGGGCCCGGCCGCCCCGGGGTACGGCTATCCCGGCGCCGGCACTCCGGGGTACGAGCCGACGCAGGCCGGCCAGCCCGTGCCGGTGTCCGGGGGCGCGCCGCTGGTGTCGATCGGTGACATCACGGTCATGAACCACGGGATCGTGACGCCGTCCGGCACGCTGCCGCTGCGCGGCGCGGTGTGGAACGCGACGGACATGTCGCGTACGGAGGAGAAGATCCCGACGCACGCCATCATCCTGGCCGTCATCTTCTTCATCTTCTGTCTGCTGGGTCTGCTCTTCCTGCTGATGAAGGAGCGCAAGACCACCGGCTTCATCCAGGTGATGGTGACCAGCGGCGGCACGCACCACTCGACCATGGTCCAGGCGACCGGTCCGGACTCGTTCAACATGGTCATGGGGCAGGTGGCGTACGCCCGTTCACTCAGCAGCATGTAGCGGGAGGGCGGCGCTGTCCGTCGTTCGTTCTGTGTGGGCCGTGCCTTCCGGGTGCGCCGTGCCTTCCGGGTGCGCCGTGCCTTCAGGCCAGACCGTCACCGCGCGCCGCCGGTAGCCCTCCTGCTCGGCGTCCTCGACCGAGAACGTGACGGCCTGGCCCACCACCGGCTCGACGTAGGTCTCACCCGCGACGGCCGAGAAGTGCGCCCACACGTCGTCGACGAGATTGGCGGCGTCCAGCACGCCCCACCCCCGCTCCTCGTGCCACACGCGCACCCGGCCGGCCAGCGGTACGCCGAAGCGGTGGTGCAGGGCCAGTACGTCGCGTTCGTCGTCCTCGTCGAGCGCGTACCCGGTGTGCGAGGCGAGGTGGAACTGTGGTGTGCCGCAATTGACCCGGCGGCCCCGGACCCGCCCGCTGCCGGTCAGCGAACCCACCGGGTAGGGCAGGCCGCCGGAGCCGTACACCTCGGCGCCCCGCTCGTCCGTACGCGTGACATCCAGGTCCACCGCGTGGACGTCGACCAGCCTGCCCGCGTCGTCCACCAGCACGTGGTTGTACGGCCCGTCGTCGCGCAGCAGCCGGAAGCCGTGGTCGCGCATCGTGCGCCCGTAGTGGGCCAGGCTGTCCGCGCGTACGACGATGTCCAGGTCCTCGTGGGGGCGGGTCTGCTCGCACAGGAGGGCGTCGACGCCCCAGCCGCCGTCGAGCCAGACCTCGACGCCGGCCCGGTCGAGCAGATCCAGGACCGCCAGCACATCCTCCGCGCTCATCATGGATCCGACTCTTCCCGATGAGGCGGCGGACGGCATCCTATTTGCGCGGGTGTGCGGCGGTGGCCGGCGAAGGGGTCAGCACCAGGTCGTGGACGAGCGGATCGCCGCCGACCATGATGTGCCGGCTCCACGGCTCGTACTGCCGCGACAGCGCGGCCAGCAGATACGAGCCGCCGACCGGGGCGGTCAGGATGTACGCGCCGTCGGCGAGCGTCGCCACCCGGTCGAGCTGTTCGCCGCCGGGCGAGAGCAGGGTCAGTACGGCGTCGGCGACGGGCGCGCCCTCCTCCGTACGGACGAAGCCGTGCACGGCGGTGGTGCCCGTCTCCTTCTCAGGAGGCTCATCGGTCGCCGCCGTCTTCGGTACGGCGTTGTCGGGTGCCTCCACGGCCAGATGCGGGAGCCGCTTGTCCAGCCAGGGCGGCAGCCACCAGTTGGCCCGTCCCAGCAGATGCATGGCCGCCGGGACCAGCGCCGTACGCAGGATGAACGCGTCCAGCGCGACGGCGGCGGCGAGCCCGATCCCCGCCATCGCCCCCTCGGTGTCGCCGCTGAGCACGAACGCCCCGAAGACGCAGATCATGATGAGCGCGGCGGAGTTGATGACGCGGCTGGTCTCGGCGAGCCCGACCCGTACCGCGCGGGCGTTGTCCTTCGTGTGCACCCATTCCTCGTGCATGCGGCTGACGAGGAAGACCTGGTAGTCCATCGAGAGCCCGAACAGCATGGACAGCATGATGACCGGCAGGAACGCGGTGATCGGGCCCTCCTTACCGAGGCCCAGCAGGTCGGCGCCCCAGCCCCACTGGAAGATCGCGACCAGCACGCCGAAGGACGCGGCGGCGGCGACCAGATTCATCACGGCGGCCGTCAGCGGGACGACGAGCGAACGGAAGGCGAGGAGCAGCAGCAGGAAGCCCAGGCCGATGATCGTGGCGATGAACAGGGGAAGCCGTTCGGCGGTGACCGAGGAGAAGTCCTTGAACACGGCGGTCACGCCGCCGACATGGACCTCCATACCGGAGTCGGGGATGACGTCGTCGCGCAGCCGGTCGATCAGTTGGTCCGTCCGCACGTCCTGCGGTGAGGTGGTGGGGACGACCTGGATGACGGTGACGGTGACGGGAACCGGTGAGGTGGTCGGCGCGGGCATCGCGGCGGCCATCGCCACGCCGTCGTCGGCGGCGACGCGTTCGACGAGGGCGTCCACGGCGGCCTTGGGGTCGGGTGCGTCGGGTGCGTCGGGTGCGTGGGCGAACGCTCCCGTCTCCGCGACGAGTTGGAGCGGTCCGTTGAAGCCGGGCCCGAAGCCCTCGGCGAGCAGGTCGTACGCCTGCCGGGTCGTCCGCTCCTGCGGATGGTTGCCCTGGTCGGTCGCGCCGAGGCGCAGCGACAGCACCGGGATCGCCAGCGCCGCCATCACCACGATCGCGACGGCCGCGATCGCCTTCGGGCGCCGCTGGACGGTGGCCGACCAGCGGGCCGCCGCGCCGTTCGCCTCGACCGGCTCCGGTCCGTCCGCCGCCAGCCTGCGGCGCTGGCGCCGGCTCAGCACCCGCTCGCCGAGCAGTCCGAGCAGCGCGGGCAGCAGGGTGATCGCGGCCAGCACGCTCAGCACGACGGTCAGCGACGTCGCGATGACGACGCCCTGGAGGAAGCTCATCCGCGTCACGAGCATGCCGGCGAGCGCGACACAGACGGTGCCGCCCGCGAACAGCACGGCTCGGCCCGCCGTGTTGAGCGCGAGGGCGGCCGAGTCCTCCGGCGACCTGCCGCCGAGGATGCCCCGGCGGTGCCGCGTGACGATGAACAGCGCGTAGTCGATCCCGACACCGAGTTCGATCAACGAGCCGAGCAGCGAAGCCACTTCGGGCACCTCGACCACATGGCTGAGCAGCAGCGTCGACATGAGCCCGGTGCCGACACCGAAGATGGCCACGGTGATCGGCAGCAGCATCGAGAACAGCGAGCCGAAGGCGAGGAACAGGACGACGCCGGCGGCGAGGATGCCGACCAACTCGGCCATTCCGGTGGGCGGTTCGGCGATGCGGTCGATCGCCTGCCCGCCGAGTTCGACCTGAAGTCCGGCGCGCTCAGCGCCCTGGGCGGTGTCGACCACGTCCTGGACGAGTTCCTTCGGTACGGCGTCGGACCGCTGGGCGAAGGTCACCTGCGCGTACGCGGTCCGCCCGTCCTGGCTGATCCGCGCGCCGTCGCCGGGCCCCGTACCGTACGGTCCGGCAACATCACCGACGCCCGGCAGTGAGCCGATCCGCGTCAGTGCCGGCTCCAGTCGCTCCCGTACGGGCGCGTCGCCGACGGCCCCCGAGTCGACGTGCCACACCACGTTGACCGTGTCCCCCGCGCTCTCGGGGAAGACCTCGGCCAGTCGGTCGTACGCCCGCGACGAGTCGGTGCCCGAGATGCCGAACATGTTCGCGTAATCGCTGCCCGCGGTGCTGCCGGCCACTCCGAGCCCGGTCAACGCCCCCACCCACAGCACCAGGACCACCAGCTTGTGCCGGTAGCACCACCGTGCCCATGCCTCCACAGTCCGTTCCTTCCGTTTTCCGTTCGCGACGTACCCCGACCCGGCTCCGTGTCCCCGGGGCAGGACCCCAGAATCGGGCCGGGCCCCGGCGGCGGGTGGGGTCGTGACCGGGACTCTCAAGGAACTCCAAGGCGGTACGGGCCGGTCGGCGCGGGTCGCGCGCGGATACTGGAGCCATGACTTCTGGAGCCGTGCCCACCGAGGCCAGGACGACGGATACGGCGGCGGCGACCGTGCTCCTGGTCGAGGACGAGCCGAGCATCGCCGACGTCCTGACCATCGCCCTGCGCTACCACCGGTTCGAGGTGGTGGCCGCGGGCTCGGTACGGGAGGCGGCGGAGGCCGTACGACGCGCGCGCCCGGACGTGGCGCTGCTCGACGTGATGCTCCCGGACGGCGACGGCCGCGACATCGCCCACCAACTGAGGCTGTCCCACCCTCAGATGGCGGTGGTGTTCCTCACCGCGCGGGACGCGCCCGCGGAGATCGTCGGCGGGCTCTCGCTCGGCGACGACTACATCACCAAGCCGTTCAACGTGGACGAGGTGGTCGCCCGGCTGCGGGCGGTGCTGCGCAGGACCCGGCCGGCCGACCGGATCGCCGTCCGGCCGCCGCTGCGGTACGGCGATCTGGAGCTGGACGAGGCGACGTACACGGTGCGCAGGGCGGGGCGCACGGTGGACCTGACCCCGACCGAGTACGCGCTGCTGCGGTTCCTGGTGCGCAACGCCGGTGCGGTGCTGACCAAGGAGCAGTTGCTGCGCCATGTCTGGCGCTACGAGCACGCGGCCGAGTCCACGGTGGTGGAGACCTACATCAGCTATCTGCGGCGCAAACTCGACGCGTACGGACCGCCGTTGATCATGACGAGGCGCGGGGTGGGCTACGGTCTCGCGAGTCCGGGCTCGCCGTGACGGGCAACCGTCGGCTGTGGGGCTGTCGTCGGCCCCAGTGCCGCGGGCCCAAGTACCGTACGCGCTCGCTGCGTTCGAAGCTCACGCTGGTCAACGTGGTGCTGCTCGCGCTGGGCATCACCATCGCGACCGCCGTCAGCCTCTTCGGTCTGCGGCACTATCTGCTGGATTCCATCGACTCCGAACTGACCATGTCACGCGGCGGGTTGCGGAACAGCCAACTGACCATCGAGCAGATCGAATCGCTCAGCTCGCTGGCCGCGATCATGGACAAGATCTCGCCCGGCAGGCCGGGCGGCGGGGGCTCGCTGCCGCCGCCCGACTCCGTCTTCGTGGCGGTCGACGCGCAAGGCGAACCCATCCATCTGGCGGGCTTCGTCCCCACCGAGCGGCAGCGCGCACTCGCGCGGGCCGTCGCCGACCCGGCGGCCCTGAGCCGTCAGGACGGTGTGCGCGAGGTGACGGTGGCGGGCGATCCGTACCGGGTGGTGGGAGCCCGGCTCGGCGACGGCTCCACGGTGCTGATATCGACATCCACCAAGGTCGTGCACGAAAGCCTGCTGCTGGCGCTGAAGTTCGACGCCGCCGTCGGCGGGCTGCTGCTCGTGCTGCTGGCGCTGATCACGCTGGTGAGCGCGAACCGTACGCTGCGCCCGCTCGGGGACATGGTCGAGACGGCGACGGCGATCGCCGAGGGCGATCTGACCCGCCGGGTGCCCGGCCGCCACGATCCGGTCACGGAGACGGAGCAGTTGCGGCTGGCGCTCAACGCCATGCTCCAGCAGGTCGAGTCCGCGTATGTGACGCGCGAGCGCAGCGCGGCGCAACTGCGGCGGTTCGTCGCGGACGCGTCGCACGAGCTGCGTACGCCGCTGTCCGCGATCCGCGGCTACCTCCAGTTGTACGAGAAGGGGATGCTCGGCACAGAGGCCGAACGCGCCCGCGCGCTGGGCCGGATGACCGGTGAGGCGGACCGGATGGCCCGGCTCGTCGACGAACTGCTCACCCTGGCCCGGCTCGACCAGCGGCCGGTGCTGCGGCTGCGCCCCGTCGATCTGAGCAAGCTGGTGCGCGACGCGGCGGACGATCTGCGGGCGCAGCAGCCGGAGCGCCCGCTGGAGGTGGCCGCGGCGGGCTCGATGCTCGTCCAGGCGGACGAGTCCGGGCTGCGGCAGGTGATCGGCAACCTGCTGACGAACATCCGCACCCACACCCCCGCCGACGCGCCCGTCCGGGTGGAGCTGGGCCGCTCGGACGAGGGCGAGGTGCGGCTCCATGTCCATGACGAGGGGCCGGGAATGAGCGACGAGGACGCGGAGCGGATATTCGACCGCTTCTTCCGGGCCGGGGGCGGCGGTGCGGGCAGCGGGCTCGGGATGGCGATCGTGCACGCGGTGGTGCGCTCGCACGACGGGGCGGTGGCGGTACGCACGGCCCCGGGGGCGGGGCTGACGGTGACGGTGACGCTGCCCGCTCCCACGCCTGGCGGGACGCCGGATGTCCGTCCTACGCCTGGCGGGACGCCAACTGGACGACCGTGATGTCCGAGGGCGCCCCGACCCGTACCGGCGGTCCCCACGCCCCGGCCCCGCGTGTGACGTAGAGCGCGGTGTCGCCGTACTGCTCGAGACCGGCCAGGGTCGGGTTGGACGCCTGCGCGATGTAGTTCACCGGCCACATCTGGCCGCCGTGCGTGTGCCCCGACAACTGGAGGCCGATGCCGTACTTGACCGCGTCGTGGATGACGACGGGCTGGTGCGCGAGGAGTACGGACTCCCGCGCCGGGTCACGGTCGCCGAGCGCCTTCTCGAAGTCGGGGCCTTCGCCCTCGTCCTCGCCGGCTATGTCGTTGACGCCCACCAGATCGAACCCGGCGATCTCCACGCGGGCGTTCTCCAGCGGGTGCAGCCCCAACTCCCGTACGTGGTCGACCCATTCGCCCGCGTCGCCGAAGTACTCATGGTTTCCGGTGACGAAGTACGAGCCGTGCTTGGCCCGCAGCCCGGCCAGCGGCTCGGCGGCCGGCCCCAGGTCGGCGACGGTCCCGTCGACCAGGTCGCCGACGACGGCGACGAGGTCGGGGTTGGTGGAGTTGATGGTGTCGACGACGCGCTGCGCGTGGGCCTTGCCCAGCAGGGGGCCGAGGTGGATGTCGCTGACGACGGCGATGCGGTAGCCGTGCGCGGCGCGCGGCAGCCGCGCGAGGGGGACGGTGACGCGCTTGACGGCGGGGCCGCGCAGTACGTTCGCCGTGCCGTAGCCGACCGTGGCGAGCGCGGCGGCGGCAGCGGCGCCGCCGACGACGCGGGAGACGAAGATCCGGCGGGAGGGGTCGGGGGCGGTGGTCGCGTCGGGGGCAGGGGTCGCGTCGTCGGCGGTGGTCGCGTCGGGGGCGGGGGTCGCGTCGGCCTCGGGGCCGGAGGTGGCCGCCGCGTTCGACGGCGCCGACGCTCCGACGGTCGCGGGCGCCTCGACGGCCGCCGTCTCCGCTGCCGTCTCCCCCGCTGCTGCCGTCGCCGCCCGGCGGTCGAGCACCCGGCGCAGGAGCGGCCGTACGGCTTCGCCCACCAGCAGCGCCAGCAGCAGATACAGCAGGGTCGCCAGCCACATGTACGCGGGCCAGCCGAGGATCTGCTTGAGCGCGAACGGCGTTCCGGAGCGGCCCACCGCCACGCCGGCCACGGTCAGGACCGGCAGCAGGATGATCACGGCGGTGCCCGCCTTGCGGGCCGTACCACCCGCCGTGGTCGTGTCGCGGACCAGGCGCCGCCATATGTAGTAATGCGCGCCTGCCACGAGCGTGACGGCGACGAGCGCCATCAGAACAACCACGACGATCACGAGCCGGTTCCCCTTTATCCCTGTCGCTGTCTGAGTACTACGTGCTCGTCGCCGGGTTCGTTCCTGGACTCGTGCCCTGTCTCGTGCCGTGATCCGTGCCGTGTTTCGTGCCGCCAGGCGCGGACTCCACGGAACCCCACCGCCCCAACTCCCGTCCCCAGAAGGAAGGACGTAATGGCGAGCAGCAGATGCACCCAGAAGTAGCCCGTGGGGTCACCGGCGTCGTCGAAGGCGAGTCCGCTGCCGTCCTGCCACAGATTCTTGACGAAAGTGATCCAGATGAACCAGCTCCACACCCCGAAGGCGAGCAGGAACCAGGACACGGGGCGGCTGAGCTTCATGGATCCAGTATCACCGGAGCCCGTACCGCCGTTTCGCCGGGGGCTGGCCGGTGGGCGGGACGGTGGGGAGCGCCGTGAGGGCCGGTGGCCGGAAAGTGAGCTGTCCTGGCG
Organism: Streptomyces sp. NBC_01506; assembly: GCF_045040295.1. Taxonomy (NCBI): domain Bacteria; kingdom Bacillati; phylum Actinomycetota; class Actinomycetes; order Kitasatosporales; family Streptomycetaceae; genus Streptomyces; species Streptomyces sp. NBC_01506. The sequence continues at coordinate 3,366,571 of NZ_CP109422.1, forward strand.
GTGGACGCGGCTGGTCAGCCCGCCGGGGTTCGGAACGCCCGCCCGGCCATGTACGTTTTCGACCGTGTCCGCATTGAAAAAGACCGCGTTGACGGTCCTCGCTGCCGCGTTGCTGCCCGTTCTGACCGCCACGCCCGCCCTCGCGGACGACGCGACCACGGACAAATCCGAGGACAAGCAGCCGAAGCCACCGGCGGCGATGTCGACGGTCGGCGGCTCCCTGCTCGGCAAACCCGGTACGCAGGTGAATCTCGCCCCGGGCGTACCGATCCTGCCGAAGAAGCTGACCGGCCGATCGTGGATCGTCGCGGACGCCGAGAGCGGCGACGTCCTGGCCTCGCGCAACGCGCACTGGCGGCTGCCGCCCGCGTCGACGCTGAAGATGCTCTTCGCGGACACGGTCCTGCCCATGCTGCCGAAGGACCAGTCCCACAAGGTGACGAGCGCGGATCTGGCCGGGGTGGGTGAGGGCAGCAGCCTGGTGGGGGTGAAGGAGGAGAGCACGTACACCGTCCATGACCTGTGGATGGGCGTGTTCCTGCGCTCGGGCAACGACGCCGTGCATGTGCTGTCGGAGATGAACGGCGGCATCGCCAAGACGGTCGCCGACATGAACAAGCACGCGGCCGACCTCCAGGCGCTCGACACGAACGTCGTCTCGCCGGACGGTTACGACGAGAAGGGACAGGTCTCCAGCGCGTACGACCTCACCCTGATCGCCCGCTCCGGGCTTCAGAAGAAGGACTTCCGGGAGTATTCGTCCACCGTCAGGGTGCAGTTCCCCGGCGAGGAGAAGAAGGCGAAGAAGGGCGAGAAGGCCCCCAAGCGCGAGACGTTCGAGATCCAGAACACCAACCGGCTGCTGACCGGCGATGCCGGTCTGGATCCGTACAAGGGCATCGCCGGGGTCAAGAACGGCAACACCACCAACGCGGGCTCGACCTTCACCGGGGTCGCCGAGCGCGACGGCAGGGTCCTGCTGGTCACGGTCATGAACCCGTCCGAGGAAGAGAGCCTGGCGGTCTATCAGGAGACGAGCCGGCTGCTGGACTGGGGCTTCACCGCCGCCGGAAAGGTCGAGCCGATCGGCAAGCTGGTGCAGCCCGGCTCCACCGGCGGCGACTCGGACAAGGAGGCCGTGGGCGAGCAGGACGCGGGCGGCAAGGGCGAGGCCGGTGGCAGTGCGGGTACGGACCAGGCGGCGCTCGGTGACAAGGCGTCCGCGTCGTCCGGGTCGGGCGGCAGGGGGATCGCGGTGGCCATCACGGGCGGTGCGTTGCTGCTGCTGGCGGCGGCCGTGTTCCTGGTGAACCGGCGCTGGCCGCTGCCGGACCTGGTCAAGCGTCTGCCGGGCCGTTAGGCGGGGCGCTGGGCGGACCGCTGGGCGGGGCTGTTGGGCGGGGGCGTTACGCCGGGCCGCCGGGCGGGGGCGTTACGCCGGACCCCGTGCCGGATGTGTCCGGCTCGCAGTCCGACGGTTCGCTCTCGCGCGGCGTCGCCGTCCAGGCGGCGCAGTACAGCATCAGCTTCGCCGTGAAGTTGATCCACAGCAGCAGCGCGACCGGCACCCCGAACGCCCCGTACATGCTCTTGCCCGCGACGTCGCGCACATAGCCGCCGAGCAGCAGCTTGAGCAGTTCGAAGCCGACCGCGCCGATGACGGCGGCGACGATCAGCCGGCGCCGTGGCGGATGCACGCCGGGCAGCAGCGTCAGCACGTACAGCAGGATGAGGAAGCCCGCGACGGCCGCCACGACGATCGCCGCGATCTGGAGCAGCACCCCGCCGGCGCCGCCCTCGGAGATGCCGAGTCGGTGGGCGGTCCAGCCGATGGCCGTGGAGCCGAGGGTCGACGCGCCGATCGAGACGAGCACCGTGGCGCCGAGGCCGACGAGGATGACCGCGTCCTTGGCCTTCCGTACGAAGGGGTTGCCCTCGTCCACGTGGTCCAGCTCCCACACGGCGCGCAGGCATCCGCGCATCGAGCCGACCCAGCTGATGCCGGTGAACAGCAGCAGCGCGCCCGCCACCAGCCCCACCGTGCCGGCGTTGGCGACCAGCGAGTTGAGGTCCAGCTCGTCGGAGATGCCCGGCACCTGGGCGGTGAGGTCGCGCTGGAGCCGGTCGAGCTGGTCCTGGCTGAGCAGTACGGCCCCGATCGCCGCGCTTACGGTGATCAGCGGGAAGAGGGCCAGGAAGCTGATGAAGGTGATCGCCGCCGCGAGCCGGGACCAGTGCGTCCGATTCAGGGTGTCGAGGGAACGCCAGGCGTGCGTCAGCGTCAGCCGGGCCACGAGCGGCCCGACGACGGGGAGTTTTTTCAGCCAGTCCATGACAGAGACCTGCCCTCGGGTCGGAGAACCAAGGGTCGGGTACCCCGGAAGCCGTTTCTCACGTCGTCACCCTCCGACATCCACCCAATCACCCAACCACCCATTCATACGAGTACCGCAGCAAATACGGCTTACAGCGCAAAGAATGACGTTTAGGGCGATACCGTCTCGACCATGTCTGCCGAGATCGCCGCGATGGCCGCCCAGACCGCCCAGACCGCCGAGCCCGTCACCGACGACTTCGTCTCCGTCAGCGGCTGGGGCCGCACCGCCCCCACGGCCGCCGCCCGTCTCGTACGGCCACGTTCTTACGAGGAGACGGCGCGCGCCGTGCGCGACTGCGGTACGCGCGGGTCCATCCCGCGCGGTCTCGGCCGCGCGTACGGCGACGCGGCGCAGAACGCGGGTGGCTGCGTCATCGAGATGACCGCGCTGGACCGCGTCGTGTCCGTCGACACCGGGGCGGGGATCGTCCGGTGCGAGGCGGGGATCAGTCTGCACCGGCTGATGGAGGTGCTGCTGCCGCTGGGCTGGTTCGTGCCGGTGACACCCGGGACGAGGCAGGTCACGGTCGGCGGGGCGATCGGCGCCGACATCCACGGCGGGAACCACCAGGTGTCGGGTTCGTTCTCCCGCCATGTGCTGTCCCTGGATCTGCTGACCGCCGACGGCCGCGTACGTACGGTCGTCCCCGGCACGCCCCTGTTCGACGCGACGGCGGGCGGCATGGGGCTGACCGGGGTGATCCTGGCGGCGACCTTCCGGCTGCACCCGGTCGAGACCTCGCTGATGTCGGTCGACACCGAACGCGCCACGGACCTCGACGATCTGATGGCCCGTCTCACGACGTCCGACCACCGCTACCGCTACTCGGTCGCCTGGATCGATCTGCTCGCGCGCGGCTCCTCCTTGGGACGTTCCGTCCTCACCCGTGGCGACCACGCGCCACTCGCCGCGCTGCCCGCGCGGTCGCGCAGACAGCCGCTCGCCTTCCGGCCCGCCCCGCTCCCCGGCGTGCCCTCCTACGTACCCGAGGGGCTGCTGCGACGGACCACGGTGGGGCTGTTCAACGAGCTTTGGTACCGAGGAGCGCCGAAACGGCGGACCGGTGAACTCCGGCGCGTCCCGGCCTTCTTCCACCCGCTGGACGGCGTTCCGCACTGGAACAGGCTGTACGGGCGCGGTGGCTGCGTCCGGTATCAGTTCGCCGTCCCGCACGGTCAGGAGGAGGCGCTGATCCGGATCGTACGACGCGTCGTCAGGCGCGGCTGTCCGTCCTTCCTCGCCGTGCTGAAGCGGCTCGGCGCGGGCGATCCCGGCTGGCTGTCCTTCCCCGTGGCCGGCTGGACGCTCGCGCTGGACATCCCCACCGGACTGACCGGTCTGGGCCCCTTCCTCGACGAGCTGGACCAGGACGTCGCCGCCGCAGGGGGCCGGGTCGCTCTCGCGAAGGACTCGCGGCTGCGGCCCGAACTGCTGGCCGCGATGTATCCGCGACTGGGCGAATTCCGGGCGCTGCGGGCCGAGTTGGACCCGTGCGCGGTCTTCGTCTCCGATCTCTCCCGCCGTCTGTCGATCTGAACGTCGTCATCCGCACACCCTCGCTGCAAGGAGCACCGCACCATGAAGGACGCCTTCGGCATCCCGCAGTCCCTGCTCGTCCTCGGTGGGACGTCCGAGATCGCGCTGGCCACGGCGCGCCGGCTGATCGCGCGCCGTGCACGCACGGTCTGGCTGGCCGGCCGCGCGTCACCCGCCCTCGACACCGCGGCCGAGCAGTTGCGTACCCAGGGCGCGGAGGTGCGCACCGTCGACTTCGACGCGCTCGACCCGGGCTCGCACGCGGAAGTGCTCGGCAAGGTCTTCGCGGAGGGCGACATCGACATGACGCTGCTCGCCTTCGGTGTCCTCGGCGACCAGGCGCACGACGAGGCCGACCCGCCGGCCGCCGTCAGGGTCGCGCAGACCAACTACACGGGCGCGGTCTCGGCCGGGCTGGTGTGCGCGGCGGCGATGCAGACGCAGGGGCACGGTTCGCTGGTGGTGCTGTCGTCGGTGGCCGGTGAGCGGGCGCGGCGCGCGAACTTCATCTACGGGTCGAGCAAGGCGGGCCTGGACGCGTTCGCGCAGGGGCTCGGGGACGCCATGCACGGCACGGGTGTGCATGTGATGGTCGTGCGGCCCGGCTTCGTACGGACGAGGCGGACGGCCGGGCTGGAGGAGACACCGCTGGCCACCACGCCGGAGGCGGTGGCGGCGGCCGTGGAGCTGGGGCTGCGGCGCCGTTCGGAGACGGTGTGGGTGCCGGGGGCGCTGCGGGTGGCGATGTCGCTGGTACGGCATCTGCCGAGGCCGCTGTTCCGGCGGCTGCCGGTCTGAGCGGGCCGCTTGCCGGGGGCTGCCTCCTACTGATGCGCGGACGAGGCCGCGGGCAGGTCGACGGGGGTGCGGGTGCTCTGCGAGGGCACTCCCGTGATCTCCGTACCGCCGCCGAAGACGTACTCGTGCAGCATCCGCCACACGCCGTCCTGGCCCTGCTCGTACAGTCCGAAGGACGTACAGCTCCAGCGGGCCGTGTAGTCGGCCAGCTCCTCGTACGCGCGGTCCATCGCCTCCTCGGAGATGCCGTGCGCCACGGTCACGTGGGGGTGGTACGGGAACTGGAGCTCCCGTACCAGCGGCCCCGACGCCTCCCTGACCCGCTTCTGGAGCCAGGTGCACGCCGAGCCGCCCTCGACGACCTGGACGAAGACCACCGGCGACAGCGGGCGGAAGGTGCCCGTGCCGTAGAGCCGCATCGGGAAGGGGCGGCCCGCCGTGGCGACCGAGGCGAGGTGCGCCTCGATGGTGGGCAGCGTCGCGGCGTCGACCTCGGTCGGCGGCAGGAGCGTGACGTGCGTGGGAATGCCGTGCGCGGCAGGGTCGCCGAAGCCGGCGCGGCGCTCCTGGAGCAGGCTGCCGTACGGCTCCGGGACCGCGATCGAAACGCCGAGCGTTACGGTCCTCCCCACGTCGTTCTCCTCAGTCCGTGTGTGTGCGGGTGTGGCGGTGGTGCGGGTGTGGCGGGTGGCATGTGGTGCCGGTGGTGCGGTGGAGCAATGGTGCGGTGGTGCGGCGCGGGTGTGGCCGATTCCGTCCCCGCGCCAGTGTGGCGCGCACACCGCCCACCTGGCCAGGGCCCTTGGTCAGCAGTACGCGCACGGCGCGGATACGGTACGCCGCCGGCGGTGGCCGGTGCGGGGTGAGCCGTGACGGCCCGCCCCGCACCGGTCGCGCTCAGTGCTTCGCGGGCAGGAAGCCGATCCGGTCGTACGCCTGGGCCAGGGTCTCCGCGGCGACCGCGCGGGCCTTCTCGGCACCTTCGGCCAGGATCGAGTCCAGCGTCTCCGGATCGTCCAGATATTCCTGGGTACGGCTGCGGAAAGGTGTGACGAAGTCGACCATGGCCTCGGCCAGATCCACCTTCAGCGCGCCGTAGCCCTTGCCCTCATACCTCTGCTCCAGATCCGGGATGCTCGCGCCCGTGAGCGTGGAGTAGATCGTGAGGAGATTGCTGATGCCCGGCTTGGCCTCGGCGTCGAAACGGATCTCGGTGCCCGTGTCGGTGACGGCGCTCTTGATCTTCTTCGCGGTGACCTTGGGGTCGTCCAGCAGATTGACCAGGCCCTTCGGCGCCGACGCCGACTTGCTCATCTTGACCGTCGGGTCCTGGAGGTCGTAGATCTTCGCGACTTCCCTGACGATGTGCGGCTTCGGGACCGTGAACGTAGTGCCGAAGCGGGTGTTGAACCGCTCGGCGAGATCGCGTGTCAGCTCGACGTGCTGGCGCTGGTCCTCGCCGACCGGGACCGAGTCCGCCTGGTAGAGCAGGATGTCGGCGACCTGGAGGATCGGATACGTGAAGAGTCCGACCGTGGCGCGATCGGCGCCCTGCCGGGCCGACTTGTCCTTGAACTGGGTCATGCGCGACGCCTCGCCGAAGCCCGTCAGACAGTTCATCACCCAGCCGAGCTGGGCGTGTTCGGGGACATGGCTCTGGATGAACAGCGTGCAGCGCTGCGGATCGAGACCGGCGGCGAGGAGCTGCGCCGCCGCGAGCCTGGTGTTGGCGCGCAGGTCGGCGGGCTCCTGCGGAATGGTGATCGCGTGCAGGTCCACGACCATGTAGAACGCGTCGTGGGTTTCTTGCAGCGCCACATATTGCCGGATCGCACCGAGGTAGTTCCCGAGATGGAACGAGCCTGCGGTGGGCTGGATACCGGAGAGCGCGCGAGGACGAGTGGCCATGTAGAACATTCTCTCAGGTGGCACAGACCGGTCGGGACAGACCGGGAACCGATCTGCGCCGACCGGTGTATCAAGGGCGTGAGGACACGGGAGGGGACCCTGGAGGGGGGCCGCATCCTGACGGTTGCGGATGAGTCGGCTGTGATCACGCGTGTGCGTTCCGGAGAGCGGGAGGCGTACGCGGAGCTGGTGCGCGCCTATACGGGAATCGCGCTGCGGGTGGCGGTGGCATGCGGCGCGGGGGCGGACGCGGAGGACGTGGTGCAGTCCGCGTTCATCAAGGCGTATCTGTCCCTGGGGGGTTTCAAGGACGGTGCGCCGTTCCGCCCCTGGCTGTTGCGGATCGTCGCCAATGAGACGAGGAACACCGTGCGGTCGGCGGTCCGGCTGCGGGCGGTGGCGGGGCGCGAGGCGGCGCTGTCGCGGGGCGAGCCGTTGATACCGGAATCGGCGGATCCCGCGGTGGCGGCGGTGGAGGAGGAGCGCAGTGCCGAGCTGCGGGCGGCGCTGGACGAGCTGAGTGACGACCACCGCGAGGTGGTGGCGTGCCGCTATCTGCTGGAGATGAGCGAGGCGGAGACGGCGCAGGTGCTGGGCTGGCCGCCGGGCACGGTGAAGTCCCGGCTGAGTCGCGCGCTGAAGCTGATGGGCGGGCTGCTGGCGACCGCGCCCGGGTGGGAGTCGGGGCCGGAGAAGGGAGGAAGGGGAGGAGGTGACGGAGATGGGTGACGGCGAGCGGGAGCCCGAGCGCGAGGGTGAGCGCGGCGGCGAGCGGGAGGATCTTCCGGAGGAGCTGCGGGCGCTGGGGCGCGGTATGCGGGTCCCGGATGTCGACGGCGAGACGATGGCCGAGCGGGTGCTGGCGCAGCTCCTCGCCGACGCGGCGCCCGGCCCGGCCTCGGCCCCGGCACCGATAAGGGCTCGGGTGCCCGCGCGGGCGGCGCGCGTGGCACGGCTTCGGCTGCTGCTGCGCCGCAGATGGCGGGCGCTGGCCGCCGGGCTCTCCGGGCTGCTGGTCGTGCTGGTGCTGACGCCGCCGGTGCGGGCGGCGGTCGCAGACTGGTTCGACTTCGGCGGGGTCCAGGTGCGGTACGACCCGGCGGCGACGCCCAGTCCGGGCGCGCCGGTGCCGGGCTGCGCCGATCCGATGCCGATCGAGGAAGCGGAGCGGCGGGCGGGATTCGCGCCCCGGATCCCGGCCGAGCTGGGAGCCCCCGACCGGGTGTCGCTGGACGGGGTGTCGGCGGGGCGTCCGGTGGTGAGTCTGTGCTGGACGGACTCCGCCGGGCGGACGATACGGCTGGACGAGTTCCGGGCCGGTCTGGACATGGGGTTCGCGAAGCAGGTCCAGCAGATGCCCGAGTGGGTGGTCCTGCACGCGGGGGAGCCGAACGAGTCGACGGGCCTGTGGTTCGCCGATCCCCATCTGCTGCGATTCCGGCTGATCGACGACGAGGGCGGGGGCTGGACGCAGTCGGCGCGGACGGCCGGTCCCACGTTGCTGTGGGAGGACGGCGGCACGAGCGGGAGCACGGACGAGCGGCTGACCCTGCGGCTTGAGGGCGTGGCGTCGTTGGCGCGCGCGACGACGATCGCGCAGTCGATGCCCTGACCGAAGAAAGGCGACGGGGATCGGGAACCGGTTCGGGTCGGGCGGTGTACAGGAAGTGACGCGAAGGCGGTCCGGACGGTCCGGGCCGGGCGTCGGCAGGGGGAATCATGCGACTTCGATGTACGAGCAGGGTCGGGCGGCTCGCGGCGCTGATCACGGTCACGGTGCTGACCTGGGCGTTCGCCCCGAGCGCGGTGGCCGGTGGTCCCACGAGCGTGCTGATCAGCTCACCGGACAGCGCGGAGACGGCCTCGTTCTACTACAGCAACGCGGAGTACGAGGCACTGTCGACGGAGCTGGGCAGCGAGCAGATGGGAGTGCTGCCGGAGGGGCAGAAGAAGCCCCCGCCGTCCCTGGACTCGGCGATGGGCTCCCGGCAGATCAATGTGACGTGGATGGCCCACGATGTGCAGCCCTGGCGGGTGGACCGGGTGTATCCGAGCGATGACACCTCGAAGATCTGGATACAGACGTCGATGGACATGTCGGGGACGGACACCGGCGTGTGGCATACGGCGGAGCAACCGGCAGAGCTGCGCGCCCTGTTGAAGAAGATCGGCGTCATGGGCGAGAAGGACACCCAGGGAGCCGGCCCGGTGGTGCCGCCCGCCGGGGAGACGGACGAGGCGGCGGGGGCCGCCGATACGCCCGCGCAGGATCAGGAGCAGCGGCCCGCGACGGCCGGGGCCTCTCCCGGCGGCACGGACGGCTGGTGGTGGGCGATACCGGCGCTGGGGGCCGGAGTGGTGCTGGGCCTGGTGCTGCGCCCGCTGGCGGGGCGGCTGCCTCGCCCCCCGTTCGGACGGGGCGGGGGTGAGCCGCGGTCGGGTCCGCGCCAGGAGCTGCTGGACGTGTGATCCAACCGGACCTGCCTGCGGGGTTGTCTCCCGGGGCACGCCGGGGGCAAGGTTTCTTCGTCCACACTGGCGAGTGACGATAGAAACAGGGGCGCCACCACGCCCTGACCGGATGGCTTGTCTCGATCGAACGGAGAACCCGTGACGACAACGGAGAGTGCCATCGCCTCTGCGGAGGCGCACAGCGCGCACAACTACCACCCGCTGCCCGTCGTCGTCGCCTCGGCGGACGGTGCGTGGATGACCGACGTCGAGGGGCGACGCTTCCTCGACATGCTCGCCGGCTACTCGGCGCTCAACTTCGGCCATGGCAATCGGCGCCTCATCGACGCCGCCAAGGCCCAGTTGGAGCGGGTGACGCTCACCTCCCGGGCGTTCCACCACGACCGGTTCGCCGACTTCTGCACCCAGCTCGCCGAGCTGTGCGGCATGGAGATGGTGCTGCCGATGAACACGGGCGCGGAGGCGGTGGAGACCGCCGTCAAGACGGCCCGCAAGTGGGGCTACCGGACAAAGGGGGTACCGGACGGCACGGCCAAGATCATCGTGGCGGCGGACAACTTCCACGGCCGTACGACCACGATCATCAGCTTCTCCACCGACGAGGAGGCCCGCGCGGACTACGGGCCCTACACGCCGGGCTTCGAGATCGTTCCGTACGGGGATCTCGGCGCGCTCGACGCGGCGATGACGGACAACACCGTCGCCGTCCTCCTGGAGCCGATCCAGGGCGAGGCGGGGGTGTTGGTGCCGCCGCCGGGCTATCTCGCGGGCGTACGGGAACTGACCCGCGCGCGGAACGTGCTGTTCATCGCGGACGAGATCCAGTCCGGTCTGGGCCGGACCGGCAAGACCTTCGCCTGTGAGCACGAGGGCGTGGTGCCCGACATGTATGTGCTGGGCAAGGCGCTCGGCGGCGGGGTGGTTCCGGTGTCGGCCGTGGTGGCGTCGAGCGAGATCCTTGGGGTGTTCCGGCCCGGGGAGCACGGTTCGACGTTCGGCGGGAATCCGCTGGCCTGCGCGGTGGCCCTTGAGGTGATCGCGATGCTGCGCACGGGCGAGTATCAGCAGCGGGCGGCGGAGCTGGGTGATCATCTCCACCATGAGCTGGGGCTGATGGCGACCGGCGGCGCGATCGAGGCGGTGCGCGGCCGGGGGCTCTGGGCGGGGGTGGACATCTCTCCGTCGTACGGCACGGGCCGGGAGATTTCGGAGAAGTTGATGGACCGGGGGGTGCTGGTGAAGGACACCCATGGGTCGACGATCCGGATCGCCCCGCCGCTGGTGATCAGCAAGGAGGACCTGGACTGGGGCCTGGAGCAGTTGCGGGGGGTCCTGGCCGCCCGGTAGGGCGTCGGACCGGGGCGGTGGCCGGCGTCGTCGGCCACCTGCCCCGGACGGCCGGCGGCCCGGCGGCTACAGGATGACGTGCGGGAGGAAGCGGGCGTACTCGTCCGTGATCAGGTCCGACGATTCCCGGATGCCAAGGCCGGCCGCCTCGTTCTCGACCACCCAGGCGCCGAGGACGACCCGGTTGCCGTCGAAGTCGGGCAGCGGCGCCAACTCCTGGTAGCAGCAGGCCGCTTGGCGCACGACCGGGGGGTGGCCGGGCTCATGGATGGCGACTCCGGCGCCCTCGCGGCCGAGCAGGGGTTTGGAGACATAGCCGCCTTCGGCGGCGAGTTCACGGGGCCCGTCGAGATAGGCGGGCAGCAGATTCGGGTGGTCCGGGTTGAGTTCCCAGAGGATCGCCAGCAGGGCCTTGTTGGAGAGCAGCATCTTCCAGGCGGGCTCTATCCAGCAGGTGCTGCCCGTGCCGCCGCCGTTGTCGAGGGTGTCGAGCACCTGGGGGGCGAAGCGGTCCGTGGTCAGCCACTCCCACGGATAGAGCTTGAAGCAGCTACGGATGAAGCGCAGCCGGTCGTCCACGAAGCGGCCGGTCAGCTTGTCCCAGCCGATCTGTTCGACGGACAGGGCCTCGGTGTCGAGACCCGCCTGCTGGGCCGTCTCGCGCAGATAGGCGACGGTCATCAGATCCTCGCCCAGCTCGTCGCCGTCGGAGTGGGCGAAGTGCACAGGACCGGGAGGAAGGAGGTGTGCCTGGCGGCGCCAGGCATCGACGAGCCGTTCATGCAGGGAGTTCCACTGGTCGGCGCCGGGGAAGCGCTCCTCCATCCAGAACCACTGGGGGCTGGCGGCCTCGACCAGGGAGGTGGGGGTGTCGGCGTTGTACTCCAGCATCTTGGCCGGGCCGGTGCCGTCGTAGCGCAGGTCGAACCGGCCGTAGATGGAGGGCAGTTCGTCGCGGCGCCGCCAGGACTCGGCGATCAACGCGGTCAGTCGGCGGTCGGTGATGCCGAGGTCGGCGAAGCGGTCGTTCTTCACGATGTACTCGGCGGCGGCGAGGCACATGGCGTGCAGTTCCTCGACCACCACTTCGAGAGCCTCGACCTCGGGAAGGGTGAAGACGTAGTAGGCGCTCTCGTCCCAGTAGGGACGCAGGGAGTCGTCCGGGTAGCGGGTGAGGGGATAGACGAGCCCCTGCTCCTCCACCGTCCGCTGCCAGTCGGGGCGTGGCTCGATGGTCCGACGCTGCATCATCGCGCGCTGACGCCCGCTCAGCCGCCGCCGGTGCCCGAGCAGCCGAAGCCGCCGCGGTCGACCGCCGACTTGTCGAAACTGCCCCCGCTGACCTGGCCGTCGGAGCTTTTGCCACCGTAGTAGTACGAGGCCCTGACCGAGCCGTCGCTGTCACAGTCGGAGTTGGACAGCTCCTCATAGGTGGTCCGGTCGGCGCAGCGCTTGTCCGGTTCCGAACCACAGGAGGTGATCGTCAGTGCGAGTATCCCCATACCGCCGAGCACCACCGTGCTCGACCGCAGCCTGCGTTGTCTTACGGCGGCCATGGCCCCGTCCTCCCCCGTCTGCCCGGTCGATCCTTCGACCCGTCAATCCCGTGCTCGCGCACACATTAGATGCCCGGCCGCCACGCCCGACAAGCGGTCCATGAACTCGCCTCCACCAGATTCCCTTTGCGTCTTTTGGTCCGTTACGGCACAGCCGCCGCACCGCGGCCGGAAATAATCGTTGTCGTCGCGATCAGCCCCTCGGGCAGGATGCGCAGACTCGCCGTACACGAGGAGAACGATTCACCATGTCCGCTGTTCCCGCCCGCCCCGCCGATCCGAACGTGATCCATCCGATGCCCGACCAGACACGGGTGGTGCTGCTGAAGCCGCTGATCACCTCCGAGTTGATCGAGGTCGGGGACTTCTCGTACTACGACGATCCGGACGAGCCGACGGCGTTCGAGACGCGGAACGTGCTCTACCACTACGGGCCGGAGAAGCTGGTCATCGGGAAGTACTGCGCGCTGGGTGAGGGGGTGCGGTTCATCATGAACGGTGCCAATCACCGGATGGACGGCCCGTCGACGTTCCCCTTCCCGATCATGGGCGGTTCCTGGAGCGAGCACTTCGACCTGATCACCGGGCTGCCGGGCCGGGGGGACACGGTGGTCGGCAACGACGTCTGGTTCGGCTACCGCAGCATGGTCATGCCCGGTGTCCGGATCGGCCATGGAGCGGTCGTCGCGTCGGGCGCGGTCGTCGTGGACGACGTACCGGACTACGGCATCGTCGGAGGCAATCCGGCCAAGCTCATCCGCCGCCGTTACGACGACGCCGATGTCGAGCGGCTGCTGGCGATCGCCTGGTGGGACTGGCCGATCGAGCACATCACCACGCATCTGCGCACGATCATGTCGGGCAGCGTCGACGCGCTTGAAGCGGCGGCCCCTTGAGCCCCCGTCCAACCATGCCGGTTCGGGTATGGCCGAGCGGCGGTTACGGCAGTACGCGGCAGAGCGCGTCCAGGGCGCCCGCCCAGGCGCTGTCGGTCGGGGCGCCGTAGCCGATGACCAGCGCCTCGCGCCCCGGTGGGACCGAGGGGTGCCGGAAGTCGGAGAGCCCCTGGATCGCCAGGCCCTGCCAGGCCGCCGCCTCGGTCATCTCGCGTTCGTCCGTGCCCGGCGGGAGTTCGACCACCGCGTGCAGCCCGGCGGCGATGCCGGTCACCCGTGACTCCGGCGCGTGTTCGGCCAGCGCCTCGACCAGTTGGTCGCGCCGCCGGCGGTAGCGCAGCCGCATGGACCGCACATGGCGGTCGTACGCGCCGGAGGAGATGAACTCGGCGAGCGTGAGCTGGTCCATGGCGCTCGGCACCGCCGCGACATAACCCTTCGCCTCGGTCACCTCTCCCACCAGCGCCTTGGGCAGCACCATCCACGCCAGCCGCAGCCCCGGAGCCAGGGACTTGCTCGCCGTACCCATGTACGCCACCCGCTCCGGGTCCAGGCCCTGGAGCGCGCCGACAGGAGTAGGTCCAACACCCTGGGACCTACTCGGGTGCGGACCGTTTCCGCAGGTCACTGGGGATTACGCATGGCTGCGACGCGACAGGCCCGACCGTCCGGGAGACCTTCCGTCCCTACTGAGGGCATCAGAACATCGAATCCATCGGGGACGCAGCATGAATCCAGGCACTTCCTGGTCCCTACAGAGAGCACAAGGACATCGAGTCCAGCGGGGGCGCGAGGTGAATCCCAGAATTCAGTGCTCCTTACTTACGCTGTGGGGACAACCGAGCCAATGGGCCTACAAGGAGTTGAATCCCGGAATTCCACCGGCCCTACTACGTACGACCAGACGTCACGCCCGGCGAAGGCACAGGAGGTATCCAGGATCCTGACGCTCTCTACAGAAAGAGTGAACGGTAACAACGGCGCGGCGGACACAGGGCCGTTTGTGGATCTGTTGCTCAGAAAGTCCAAGGTGGTTCGCGAGGGGGAGCGCGCGCTGTCCATTCGTGCACAGGAGGAACGGGGCCGTGCGTGGGCCGAGGAAAACGGGTACTGCGTTCGTAGGGTCTGGAAGGAGAATCTTTCTGCGTGGTCGGATGTGAAGCGTCCGAAGTATGACGCTGCCATGTCCGCAGTGCTGAACGGTGAGGTTCCGTGCCTGTGGGTGTACGCGCTCGACCGGTTCAGCCGTAAGGGCGCCGAAGCGGTCGTGCCGATCCTCGGTAAAGCCCGCGTCATCTTCGACTATGAGCGTCTTGATTCGATGGACGAGCGGGACCGCCGTTGGATCATTGATCGTGCAGAAAACGCGCGCGAGTACTCGCAACGCCTTTCGTACAACGTCCGGAGTACAAAGAACCGGCAGCGCAACGAGGGCCGTTGGCTCGCCAAGGCACCGTTCGGGCTGACCGCGAACCCGGACACACGTCGGCTCTCGCCGGACCACACTCCCTATCTGTGTATCGTCAAGGGGAGTAAAGAACTCTCACGGTGGGAAGTCGTCACCCGAATTTTCAACGAGATATCCGGGGGAACATCCTCACGGGCACTCGCCCGGAAGTTCAATCAGGAAGGCATCAAGTCGAGTACGGGCAAGTTCTGGCGTGCTGACAGTATCCGGGCGATTGTGATTCACCCGGTGTACGAGGGGTGGCTTACGGTGTCGCCCGGCGGGAAGTCACACAAATCCCCAGTGGCCTACGTCGACGGCAAGGGCGAGCGGATGCGCTGTGTTGAGCGGGACATGGTCGCCGACATGATTCCGGCGGACGTTGCGGCCCGTGCCCGGCGCGTGCTGAGCGGAAATCAGATCGTGGACAACACCAGGGTCGAGGGTCGGGCCGTTCACGCCCTGAGCGGGAAACTACGGTGCGTGTCGTGCGGACACGCGATGGTGCTTGACGGGAAGTCGTACAACTGCCAGCACCGTGCCGCAGGAGGCGCGTGCCCCGGTCCGGCGTCCGTGTGGCGTCCGGCGATTGAGCGGTACGTGGTGGAAGCGTGGTCGGCGCGCCTGCACGCGGCGGAAGACCATGACCCGCTGCTGATAGCCGCTGCGGAAAGGTGGCACGCACTGACCCGTCCCGACGAGAGCGGCGTGATCAAAGAGGCTCAAGCCGAACTGCTCGCCGCTGTGGCCCAACTCGACAAGTTCCACGCGGATGACGCATCAGGCTGGTACACGGGCCGTTCTGCC
The DNA here is from genome assembly GCF_045040295.1 of Streptomyces sp. NBC_01506. NCBI lineage: Bacteria > Bacillati > Actinomycetota > Actinomycetes > Kitasatosporales > Streptomycetaceae > Streptomyces > Streptomyces sp. NBC_01506. Next base: position 3,381,716 of record NZ_CP109422.1, read on the forward strand.
AAATACCGAGTCCCGCACAAAGTCGCAGCGGAAAAGCGTCTCGATGCTGCCGAAGACAGGCTCAGTGAACTGACCGTGGGCCGCGTGGATATCACGTGGCTTATCGAGGGTCGCGCGGCTGAAGTGTGGCAGAACGCGGACCCGCAGATGCGGCGCGATCTGCTCGGCCTCGCTATCGACAGCGTGACCGTCACCAAATCCCCAGGACAGGGGAAGCGGTTCAAGGGCGACGAGCGCGTCACTATCGTGTGGGCGAAACCCGAGAGTGGGACTGGCGAGTTCGAACAAGCGGCGTAACAGGACAGTGTGATCCTGCGAGAGCCCCGGAGAGTCCAAAACAGGCTTCCGGAGCTCTCGTATGCGTTCACGCAGGCAGGCGCAATGCGCCGAAAGTTACACCGCAATAATCCACAACCGAGAAGGCTTCACGACGCATTACGCCGTCCACCGAGCCGCTATACGACGTCTTACGCCACAGGAGAATCATGGATACGACGCAATACACCGACCTGGTGAACACCCTTCGCCATGCCGAGTCCGCCACGTGGGCTCTCGTCGGCTCCCACGGGGAGCGTGCGGCGGAAGCACACCAACTCACGGCTAAGGCCCTGAGAGCCGCTGAGACCCTTTCTGCGGCCCCCGCGTGCGCGCGGCCCGACTGCACCAACACCGTTCCCTACGGGGGCCGTGGGCGCCCGCCCCGGTTCTGCTCACGCGGCTGCCGGGAATGGACCGCCCGCCGGGCGAAGCGGCACCGACAGCGGAAGGAGTGACGAAGGGATGCTGTGTTACGTATTTTTTTGACGCGTAACGAAAAATAGAAAGAACCAAGAAAACTTGAGAAGAAACAGGAACCGTCACCACGTCATCGGATTCCGTAACGCACCCCTCGAAGGGAGCCCCCCTTGGGCTACTACGCACCCGGCAACCGACTGTCCAACTGTGGACGCTGCGGCGAGTACCTGACCGGCAGACAGGAACGCTACTGCTCTCCCGCGTGCAGACAGGCAGCACACCGCGCCGGACGGCGGACCACGTCCCGCCCGCCAATGAAGCCGTGCCCACTGTGTGGGGAACTCTTCGAGGTCTGGCACCCGCGCAAGCGGTACTGCGACTACAACGAGGAGGCGGGATACGACTGCATCAACGCCCAGGAAGACCTCGTGGAAGCCTCTGAGTTCGCGCTGGAGGCTCGTAGACAGGCATCGTGCGCCCACTGTGGCGAGTCTGCCGGTTGGACCGGGAGGGGTCGGCCCAAGCGGTTCTGTACGCGCCGCTGTAGACAAGCCAACTACCGCAAGCGCCGAACGCGGCAAGCCGTATAGCGGAACCAGATCCCCCCTTGCACGGCACGGGGGATTTTTCATGCCCGAACACAGCACACATGGAGTCACATCGTGAATGAACACCTCAGCCAGGCCGGTTTTCTGGACGGCCCGCGCAACAAGGACCAAATCCGCGCCGACGCATGGAAGTGGGACGAGCGAATGGAGGCGCTTGCCACGTTGAAGGAATCGCAGCCTGAGACGTTCGACCACATGGGGATCACCGCCCGGATGAGTCTTGGCTACTACGAGAACAACAAGAAGAACGCGGCAGATCACGGGCGCAACGTAAACAAGGGTGGTAAGTGAGCATGACTGCTGAAATCGAAAAGGCCGCCGACCGGGTCGCGAAGCTACGCGCACAGGCAGAAAAGGCATCCGCCCCGCTGGCCGATGCCGAGGCACAGTTGAAAGAGGCACAGGAAACGGAAGGCGCCCGGCGTGCAGAGCGCGCAGCGGCATACAACCGAGACGTTGTCGACACATGGCAGGCGAGAGCTGATGAGGCTTCACATTCTGGTGACGATGCTCGGGACCGGTTCTTTGACGCCCTGTCTGCCGAGCCGTGGTTCACTGCCTTTGTAGAATTCCGTGCCGCCCGGCACAAGCGCGGCCACATCCTGACGGAAGCACAGCGGGCTCAGAGCGCATTGGGCGAAGTAGTGACCGTGCCGGAACAGCGCTGGTACCAGGCAACTCTATTGGAAGACATTGTCTCCCACGCGGACAAGAAAGCCGCCGAACTTGGCGCCGTCTTCGACCACGAGCTGACCGACAAGCGGGAAGCCCACCTTTCCGGTAAGGACTGACGATGGCCACAGATGCTCTCGACCCCGGACCGGACGGGGATTACCCGTACTTCCCGCGTGACGCGGAAGGTAATCCCGTATGGTCCGACGCGACGGGGGAAAACCAGGAACGCGGAACGATGATGCCGCGAGGTATTCAGCTCATGCGGGACCCCGCAAACCCTGGCCGGCTCATCGCCGTGGACATCACGCCATATCTGCCGGACGGGACTCCGATTGATCCCCCGGCCATCCCGCCGGACGGCCCCCATGCCACGTAAGCCCCGTACCCCCTGCCCCATACCTGGATGCCCCGAACTGACCACAGGTGGCCGCTGTACAGCCCATCAGAGGGAAGCGAACACCGACCGCGCCTCACGTGGTGGCGCCGTCTACACGACCCGTTGGCAGCGCATCCGAAAGGCGTACCTGTACACGAACCCTTGGTGCGTGCTTTGTGGTCGCGCGGCGAATGTTGCGGACCATTTCCCTTTGTCTCGGCGCGAGTTGATTGCGCGAGGTGAGGTGAAACCGGATGCGCACAAGCATCTTCGGCCGTTGTGTGTTGCGTGCCATAACCGCGAGACGGCAAGGAATCAACCGGGCGGATTTGCTGCGGAAGCTCGTTCCCGCCGTGAATCCGGTGAGGTCCCGCCGTTCTGACCAGGGGATGCCTCCCTTCCCCTGCCAGTCTTGAGCGACAGGGAGGCAACAAACTGGCGCCGGTACTGAAACAGAATTTGGGGAGTCTTCGCAGGCTCTCTTTCCTTGCATGAGGGGCGTATGGCTGACAGATATAGACCCAAATCCGCAATCCAGCGCGCGCGTGAGGGAAACCCGTCAAAGACCGTGATCAAAGAAGGCGTAGTTGTTCCTCGCGCCGTCTTGTCCGAACCGAACTGGGTCGAAGTCTTCCGATTCTCACGTGACTGCGCTGTGGAATCAGCGAATGTCCGCTGTCGTGACGTGGCTTCACAGGAATGGAGGCGCGTGGTTCCCGTGTTGGAAGTTGCGGCCGGTATAGGTGAGGTGGACCACACCACTGTGAAAGACCTGTGCGTGTGCGTGGCCCGTATCGACCAGGCGGAGCGGGACCTTTCAGAGCGCGGGCTCATGGTTACCGCCGAGCGCGGAACGGTGAAGAACGGTGCGGCCACCATCGCGGCGCAGTATCGGACCCAACTTTCCCGGTACATTCGGGAATTGGGCCTGTCCCCAAGTGCCCGTACCGCCATCACAGCACCCGAGCCCGACGATTACGAATCGGACGTGTGGGACTGACTCTGAGTCACCACAGAACCCCCGTGCTCGTCTCCCTGGCCAGGGCGGCGGGCGCGGGGGCTTTCGTCGTGTTCGGGGCTGTCTACCGAAGGGCACGGGCGAGCCCCGCTGCTCCGAGGAGGTAACGGGGCTCGGTAGGTAACGGCTGCCGGTCGGTCAGTCGTGGGACTTGGCGAAGGCGACCAGTCCGGCGAAGCCTTCGGCGGTCAAGTTCAGGTGAGGACCGTTCGGGTCCTTGCTGTCCCGGACCAGGAACTCACCAGTGGCCGCCGCGTACTGCGGAGCCCACTCAATGCACTCGGCACCCTGGCCATTGCTGTAGCTGCTCTTCACCCAAACCGGAGACGGCATGTTCTCATCAGGCGTCAGTGTCATCTTCATATTCTTTCAGGTACTTGTGGAACCGGGCCACGCTCTCCCCGCTGTCAAGGGCCTTCGACCGGGCGATGTCCAGAAGCGTCGTCAGCTCCAGCACATCAGCCGGGGTGTCGACCGACGCACCTGACGCGAACGACTCGACGTAAGCGAAGGTCACGCCATCCCGAAGGGTGAGCAAGCTCAAGCTACCGCCCAACAGGGGATGCACTCCACGGGAGAAGGGAAGTACCTGCACCCGTACCGCGCTGTTGTTCTCGATCATGTGGAGTATCTGCCGGATCTGCTCAGCCATGATCGCCGGACCACCCACAGGCCGACGTAGGGCCGCCTCGTCCATGATCGCCCAATACAGCGGGGGCGTGGCGGAGTCCAGCACCGCCCGACGGTGCGACCGCATGGCGACCTGTAGCGCGACCTTCTCAGCGTCCTTGCCCGGCATGGATTCCGTGAACAGTGCAGTGGTGTATGCCTCCGTCTGCAACAGTCCGGGCACAACGCTGCTGTTGAACGTCTGGATACGGGCGGCCCGCTTCTCCTCCTCAAGCACCTTGCGCCCATACATGGGGACTTCTGCGGCGACGGCCACGATGAGCAGGTCGGCAAACAGACCGTCCGTCTCGTAGAAGTCATCAAGGGCTTCTGCCAGCGCTTCGGACGGGAGTTGTTCCCCCCGCTCAACCCGACTCAGGTATGTGTGCGGGTAGCCCAGCTTCTCAGCTAGCGCCCGCAGCGAGAGTCCCCTCTTAGCCCGTGCCCGTGTCGCACGTGACGCCAGCATTCCCGCAGGTGTGGCGGGCATCGCGTCTTCGTCTGGTTCTAGCTCCATCGCGCTGGCTCCCTCTCAAGTCCTTGTCCACTGAGGGTAATTGGTTACGCGCCCTCCGTGTACCTACCTCGTTCTTTTGGCGATGGTGGGGACATAGGACACCCGCCCCCACGGGTGACGGCCAAGGTTCGGAGCTGGTATGGCGAACGACCTACCGAAGCGGGTAATCCGCGACGGCACGGTAGCCCTTGAAGCGGCAGTACCGGTGCTTCACAGCCCCGCCTTTGAGCCCGTGGCGCATCCCGAGTGCCGCATCTGCTACGCAGCGAACCGTGGACGTACCGCCGCGCGGTTGCAGAACGCGGCCGGACGGGTCCGGGAGTTCAACCGGATCATCGAGGACCACCGCCGGCTGCACAGCAACCAGGGGGCGGGCGAGTGAACGCCGACTTCCCCGACCACGGTGAACCCCCGGTTCGGTCAGCGCTGGCATGGCCGAAATGCCAGTGCCCCGACTCGGATTGCTCACTCAAGCTTCCGCCCAACCTCCGGCGCGAGCGAGAAGAGAGCGCGGTCTTTTCCGCGCTCCGTGAACGGGTTCGGGAAGACATTGAGCGCCGACACCAGTTCGGCACCCTCGGGCGGTTGCTGTGACGACGTGCTACCGGTGTAACGAAATCCGCGCCAACTTGGCGCGAGCTTCGGCACGGGGAAGCGAAACGTGGGCAACCGACTGCCGTGTCTTGCTGCGGCGGCATCCCCAGCATGACGGCATTCCCGTTGCCGCTGAAATCGACCCGTACGCGGATTTCGCTACGGGAGCGGTAGCCCTGAGAGGTGACACATGAAATATGTAGGCCGCTTCGGCTGGTCCGTATTCGTCTTCATCGTTGCTGTGATCGCCGGAATAATTCCCACCATGGCCGCTACCGGTCGACTTTGAGCCCTTCCAGGCGGGGCAGAGACCAAGAAAGGCGAAAGCGTGTCAGTTCAGGAGTTGCTCAACCTCATTCTGACCCAAGACGGCCCCGTGGACCCCCGCACGTGTTTGCAGTGCGCCACAATTCGCAAGCAGGCGCGGCAGGCCAAGACGCCCAAAGCTGCGAATTACGCGAGCCACGCCATGTACACGCACAAGGTGGTCGCGCACCCTGACGACACCCGGACCCCTACCGCCGACATTCCCGGACCGGTCCCCCGAGTGGTTTAAGGACTTGCTCCGGGCGCAAGCTCCGCCCCTGCCGATTGAATCCATGTGGATTCCACCTTCGATACTCACTTAGGGATCGGCAGGGGCGGTCCCGGCCCGGCTCCACCGTGACGGGTAAACGGAGCCGGGCACACCCCAAAAGAAACAATATCCGGAGGATCAGCACATGGATAAGTTTGTTGCATTGTCGTGTCAGGGCTGTACGTGGTGCGGAGGATCGTGCTCGTGGACAGACCTCAATGGCAAGACGTGGCCGTGCATCCAGTGCAACCCTCAGTAGGCAAATAGCGGAAAGGCCCCATCGGGGCTGACCCCAAAACTCCCGCCCGGCTGTAAAGAAGGACAGCGGCAGTCGGGCGGGTCAGCAAAGGCACGCAACCGAAAAGGAGAGTGCAAGTGACAGCAACGATTTCCCGACCGGCACCCGAACAGGTGGCGGGGCGGGCACAAGAGATCTTCGCGGCGCTTGAGGCCGACCCGGAATTCGGGCGCCTTTGGGCTTCGTGCGCCAAGTACAACAAAGACTGGGATGACTTCTACGGCTACCCCATCATCCCCGACTACAACGCCGAGGGTGACGCACCGGCACTGTTCGTAGAAACGCTTCGGGCGATGGCAATGAAATCTGCCGTCTACGAGCTGACGAACGGCGACGAGACGGCCGCCGAACTCCCGGTGTCCGTTCCGGTGGACACCATGTCCCATGCGCTCATGGCGCAATTCACGCTCATGTGCCGAATCCAGAAGCGCGCCGGAATCCAGTTCGTGCACATGACGGACCTGGAGGAAGGCGTAGGCGGCGGTACGTGGGACCACGGCGACTACACGCACCAGGTCTACAAAGCGGCATTCGGTGACCTGAATGACCGCTACTGGATTGGCGCCGCCGAGACTGAGCGGCGCCGGGCAGTGCTTGACACGGTGTACGCCGGGATCGGTGTTACCGACCGAGGAAAGCGCGTAGCCATTTTCTCGGGCTCTTAGACTCCGGGGCCGGGTCCGTCGCCCCCAGATTTAGCGGCTCTGGGGGCGGCGCGATCCGGTCGGGCTCAAGCCCCACTTTGTGGGGGTGCACACAGACGGGTGTTCCGTCCGATGTGTAGCGGTACCCGTCAGACGGATTGAAAGGCGCTTCTCTTGTCGGCCGGTCGTAGACCAGAAAATCCGACCGGGGGAGGCGCTTTGAGGGACAGATACCACATGCCAGATGGTCAGTGTCATCGGCGCTCACGAAAGGCTCAGCCATGAAACGAGCCTAAGCCCAATAGGGCACCCAAAGACGCCCGTTCCGGCCGGAACAACCCTGGACAGGTCGAGCCGTTCGGAACGGGTGCACGGCCCTCTGAGGCGCCCATTGAGAGCGCGCCTCAAAGGATGAGGGAGCAAGGGCCCAACCCTGCCCGGATGCTTCCGCACGGGCCCCGCCCACACGTCACTCCCATGACCCGTGGGCGGGGTTCGCTAACCCTCCTGGCGCTCGTCCTCGCCGCGCTCCGCAACATACGTCCCTCGTTGCGGCACGGTGTAGACGTACCCGAGTTCCCGCAGGTGTCGCACCGCGCGCCGTGCGGTGTCCCGCGCTACTCCCCAACGCTGTGTGAGCGCCGACTCGGAGGGGATCGGGCGGTTCACCGCGAGTACGCCTGCCTCGATATCCCGAATGATCTCGGCAGCGATCTGCTGATACGGCGGTGTCGGGGCGTCGTAGTCAATCGTCGGGCTCATGAGGAGAACCGTAGACAACCGGACACGCCAACACGCGTACACATACGTCGGTAGACGTGGGTAGAGCAGTTGTTCTACCGTCGCAATGAGAACGCCCCGAAGAACCGGGCCTAATCGGTTCCTCGGGGCTCCGCCGGAACAGCTTTCTGAGGAGCTGATCGACTTATGCGTGACCCTATCGTCCGTGCCCTGGTGTGGGTGCTGCGGCTGGTACTGCCTGCCCGTGGATGCCACAGTGCACCGGCCACCCCGCCCACTTCCGAGCCCGCGCCCGTGTCGCCCTGGTCCCGTCCGTGGACCGCCCCGTCGTCGCGGGACGTGCGGGCCGTCTTCAAGGACGAGCACGCGCGGGAGCTGCCCGAGCTACAGCGCGAACGGGCGTACGCTGCCGCATTCGCCCGGCTCGGCGTGGATTACGACTATCCGACGATGCCGCTCGGCAGCCTCGTGAAGCCTGAGCGGGTGTCGGCATGACACGCGACGCCATCACCGCCGAGCCCGGCCCCGAGTCCGGTGCACGCTGCTGCCGCTGCCACAACTGGACATACGCGCCCGTCGCCGTCCGGTGGATTCAGCGCCCGAGCGGCACCGGAACGACCCTGTACGCCTGCCCCCGTCACGCCGTCGCCCTCACCCCCGGCCCCATGCCTGGTGAGCTGGACAACCCCGCGTAGCCCTCACATGGCAGACCAGCCCCGTTCGGCCAAGTACCGGACGGGGCCCTGTCGTTGGCGCTGACCTGCTGTTTTCTGAGTTGCCAGGGTGTAGGGTCCACCGGTTGGCGATCGTAGCGGAACTCGCCGTCGTAGTCGTCCTCCAGGATCAGCCCGCCCGCGCCGCGCGCCCAGTCCACCATCGCCGCACGCCGGTCGGGATGGAGCGCGGCACCGGTCGGGAACTGGTGCGCCGGGGTGGTCAACACCGCGTCGACGCCCCGCAACTCGCCCCGCCCGGCTGCCAACTCCTCGGTGCGGGTGCCGAGTTCGTCGATCGGGAGCACGGGGGTACGCAGCCCGGCGCCGGTGAGGATGGACCGGTGGAAGTCGAGCCCGTACGACTCGACGGCCATCGCCCGAGCCCGAGCCCGAGCCCGAGCCTTCGTACCACCCCTGGCACCGGTCTTCGTACCGGGCTTCGCACCGCCCCGCGCCACCCCCGCCCTCCCCCGGCGGGCCGCGAGCGCCTGGGCCATCAGCGACAGACCGTGGGCGAATCCGGAGCACAGGACGACCCGCTCGGGGTCGGCGTACACGCCCCGTGTCCGGGCCAGATAGTCGGCGAGTGCGGTGCGCAGTTCGACGCGCCCGAGCCGGTCGCCGTAGTCGAACGCGTCGTGCGGCGCCGCCGTCAGTGCCCGGCGGGCCGCGGCGAGCCATTCGCCGCGCGGAAAGGAGCCCAGGTCGGGAGTGCCGGCCCGCAGATTGTGCGCGGGGCTGCGGCGGACCGGCGGAGCCGGCGGGCGGCTCGGCGCCGCGGTGCGCGGCGCGGCCCGCCGCGCGACGCGCGTCCCCGAGCCCTGCCGCGCGGTGAGCCAGCCCTCGGCGACGAGTTCGGCGTACGCGTCGGCGACGGTGTTGCGCGCGACGCCCAGATCGGCGGCGAGCGAACGGGACGAGGGCAGCCTCGTGCCGGGGGTCAGCCGCCCGGTGCGGACGGCTTCGCGCAGGGCGTCCATCAGTCCCGTACGCAGTCCCGGACCGCGCAGCTCCAGATGCAGGTCGGCGCCGACCGTGACAGCGGTGACCTGCCGCTTCCCACCGGCCGGCCGCTCCCCGTCCCGGTGCGCCGGCTCTCCGCCGCTCGCCGCATTGGCCCATGAATCCCTCATGGAAATGGACCATACCGCTGCGCCACCGGACGCGTAGCGTCGTACCCATGACGACGAACGACAGCGACACGAACCACGTCCACCAGCACGATCGCGTCCCCGAGCACGAGCCGCGCCTGGCGTGGGCGAAGCTCGCGCCGGCCGTCTTCACGGCGATGCGCGGGCTCGAGAAGGCGGTCGGGCAGGGTATCGACCCGGTGCTGTACGAGCTGGTCAGGATCCGTGCCTCGCAGATCAACCACTGCGCGCTCTGCCTGGACATGCACTCGAAGTCGGCGCTGGCCGCCGGGGAGTCGGTGGAGCGGATCATCCAGCTCAGCGCCTGGCAGGAGTCGCGGCACTTCTACTCGCCGAAGGAGATCGCGGCGATCGAACTCACCGAGGCGGTCACCGTACTGACGGACGGCTTCGTGCCGGACGACGTGTACGAGCGGGCGGCGGCGCAGTTCGACGAGACCGAACTCGCCTATCTGATCGCCGCGATCACGGTCATCAACTCCTGGAACCGCTTCGGGGTGACGACCCGGCTGCCCCCCGGCTACTACACCCCGCCGGCGCGCAAGAAGTGAGCCCGGCGGACCCGCCGCAGCCTCGCCGCCTCCGCAGCCTCCGCCGCCTCCGCCGACGCATCTGGGATACGGATCAGCCATGACGCTCCTGACCACCTTCCGGGCCCTGCACCACGACCGTGCCGCCGAAGACCCCCTCGTCCTGCCGGGGCCCTGGGACGCGGGCAGCGCCCGTGTCTTCGCGGAGGCCGGTTTCCCCGCGCTCGCCACGCCGAGCGCGGGGGTCGCCGCGTCGCTCGGCTACGAGGACGGTGCCACCCCGCCGGACGAGATGTTCGCGGCGGTGGCCCGTATCGTCCGGGCCGTCTCCGCCGGCGACTCGGCCGTGCCCGTCAGCGCCGACATCGAGGGCGGCTACGGACTGGCGCCGGCCGAGCTGGTCGCCCGGCTGCTGGACACGGGCGCGGTGGGCTGCAACCTGGAGGACTCCGCCGACGGCGGCCTCAAGGACCCGCACCGGCACGCCGACTGGCTGGCCGAGGTCCGGGCGGCGGCCGGGGACCGGCTGTTCGTCAACGCCCGCGTCGACACGTTCATCCGTGGCGTGAGCGATCCGGAGCAGGCGATCGCCCGCGCGCGGCTGTACGTGGCCGCCGGCGCGGACTGCGTGTATCCGATCGGCGCCCCGCGCGAGGCGATCCCAACCCTGCGGGCGGGGATCGAGGGCCCGATCAACGTCGGGGCGGCGCCGGCCGGTGCGGCGGAACTGTCGCAACTGGGCAAGCTCGGCGCGACGCGGATCACGTTCGGTCCGGGGCTCCAGCGGCAGGCGATGGCGGCGGTACGGCAGGACGCCGCCCAACTGCGCGCCTGAGCCTGCCCGGCACGAGCCGCACCCCACGCGTACGGACCGTACGCACCGTACGCACCGATCCCCGGCAGGCGACCGCCCGCCGGGGATCCCGTACGTCCGGCACGGCCCGTACGTACGGCACATCCGCCATACCGACCCATCTCGGACAACGGTCATGAGAGAGCGCTCTCCCACTCACTCACACTCCAACTCCCCACAATATGGCGCCACTTGACCCACCCTGCCGTATCTATTGACACCCCCGCGGCCCGCTCCTACGTTCACCGCCAGAGAGCGCTCTCTATCAGATCAAGGAACCCCCAATTCCGCAGATTGGAGTGCCGTGCTCCATCACAGAAGACCCTCCTGGCGTCGCCGCGTCGTCGCGCTGGCCCTCGCCGCCCTCACCGCCTCCCTGCTCCAGACCAACATGAGCAGCGCGAGCACCGAAGCCACCGAAGTCACCGAAGTCACCGAGACCGCCCGGACCACCGACAACGCCCGGTCCGGCGACAAGGCCGCCGCCGTCGTCCGGGTGTCGGAGTTCCTCGCCGAATGCCCCTACAGCCACCGCGCCCCCGACGACCCGATCGTGTTCCCCGGGCTGCCCGGCGCCTCGCACATGCACAGCTTCTTCGGCAACGACACGACCAACGCCCGCTCGGACGTCAACAGCCTGGCGCAGGGCCGCACCACCTGCGCGCCGCAGGAAGACCTCTCGTCGTACTGGGTCCCGACCCTGTACGACGGCGACCGGGAGGTGGAGCCGACCGGCACCACCTTCTACTACCTGGGTGAAGGCGTACGGGACGACATCATCGCCCAGACCCAGCCACTGCCGTACGGACTGCGGATCGTGGCGGGCAACGCCAAGGCGACCGGCCCCACCGACGACACACGGGCGCGCTGGTCGTGTCTGCACCACGGCGAGGTCAACCCGTCCACCGACTTCGTCAACTGCCCGGCGGGGGCGATGCTGGAGTCATATCTGGACTTCCCGCAGTGCTGGAACGGCCGGGACCTCGACTCGGCCGACCACAAGAGCCATATGTCGTACCCGGTGGCGGGTGCCTGCCCGGCGACCCACCCGGTGCCGGTGCCGAAGCTGCGGCAGGTGCTGAGATATCCGGTCAACGGCGATCCGGCGCGGTTCAGGCTCGCGTCGGGCCGGGGCTACACGATGCACGGCGACTTCTTCAACGTCTGGCCCGTGGCGGAGATGGAGCGGCGCGTACGTGACTGCATCCGCCCCATCATCAAGTGCGGTGCCGACGGCCGGCCTTCCTGACCGGACGACAGCCTGACCGGACGACAGAACGACAGGACCGAGGTGCCTGTCCGGGGCAGCACAGCCCGGGACAGGCACCGAGCCCACCTCACCCCTCCCCAAGGACACTCCATGAAGGCGGTACGCGGTACGGCTGCGGCGCTCCTCGCCCTGCTGGTGGCGACGGGCTGTTCCTCGACCACCCCGAGTACGGACCCGCCCACCAGCTCAACTCCCGTACAGCCGACACCTGTACAGCCGAAGGCCGTACAACCCACGCCCGCCGGCACCCTCCCCGGTGCGACCGACGCCGCGTGGATCCAGCTCATGACCCCCATGAACGAGGGCGCGGTCGCGTTGCTGACGATGGCCGCCGACCGGTCCACCGACCCCCGGCTACGGAGCTGGGCGGGCGATCTGGCCGCCGCGCACCATGCCGAACTCGGCCGTATGCGCCCGCTGTTGAAGGATCTCGGCCTGCCCTCGACAAACGTGCACGAGGGCCACGAGATGCCCGGCATGGTGACACCCGGCGATCTCACGCAGGCGCGTGCCGCCGAGGGCGCGGCCTTCGAGAAGGTCTTCGTCGTCCAGATCCGCGAACACCTGGAGCACTCCGCGCGCGTGTCGCGCTCCGAGGTCGACGCGGGCAGCGAGGCCGCGGCCAAGAAGCTCGCCGCCGCGCTCGTCGAGGCGCGGCAGGGCGAACTCGCCGGCCTGAACCGCATCACCGCGTAGCGCCGCCCGGGGACCGGGGACCCACTCCGGGCACCAAGTACCAACCGGTATAAAGGCTGCATGACTGCCGACGCCTCGCCGCCCGCGCGCCCGACCCTCGAGGACGTGGCCGCCGTGGCAGGCGTCTCACGTGCCACGGTGTCGCGCGTGATCAACGGAGCGACGACGGTGGATCCCGCGCTGCGCACGATCGTCCAGGAGGCCATCGCCACCACGCACTACGTGCCGAACCGCGCCGCCCGCTCCCTGGTGACCCGCCGCACCGACTCCGTCGCGCTGGTCGTCTCCGAGCAGGAACGGCGGCCGGTGGCCGAGCCGTTCGTGGGCCGGATGTTCTCGGACCCGTACTTCGGCCGGGTCGTGGGCGGGCTGCTGGACGTGCTGCGGCCGGCCGGTGTGCAGATGGTGCTGATGCTGGCGGACGACGCCGCCTCGCGCGACCAGTTGCTGTCGTATCTGCGTCAGGGCCATGTCGACGGCATCGTCCTGATCTCCTCGCACGCCGGGGACCCGCTGCCCCGGCTGGTCCACGAGACACGGCTGCCCGCCGTGCTGGCCGGCCGGCCCGGACAGCCGTCGCCGCTCACGTACGTCGAGGCGGACCAGGCGGCGGGCGCGCGGCTCGCGGCCGGGCATCTGGCGGGGCTGGGGCGGCGCAGGATCGGTACGGTCGCGGGGCCGCAGGACATGCCGGCGGGGCAGGAGCGGCTGGCGGGGTTCCGGGCGGCGATGGCCACGTACGGGATCGAGGACGTGGCGGTCGCGGAGGGCGACTTCACCCACACGGGCGGCGCGGCGGCGATGCGGCGGCTGCTGGCCGAACACCCGGATCTGGACGGGGTGTTCATCGCCTCCGACCTGATGGCGCTGGGCGCGCTGCCGGTGCTGCTCAGGGCGGGCAGGCGGGTGCCCCACGACATGGCCGTGGTGGGCTTCGACGACAGCAACGCGGCGCTGACCTGCGATCCGGCGTTGACGACGGTACGTCAGCCGGTCGAGGAGATGTCCTCGGAGATGGCCAGGCTGCTGCTGAAGCAGATCGCCGCGCCGGGCGGGCCGCTGCCGTCGATGATCTTCACACCGACACTGGTGGTGCGGGAGTCCGCGTAACGCCGCGCGTCTCAGGCGGTACGGCCCCGGTCCTGCCGCTCCTCGTCCTCCAGCGCGGCGGCCTCCTGCGACAGCCGTGTCGCCTGGAGGAGGCTCAGTCCCGGCTGGGCCTCCCGGAGCGCCTTCACCGCCGGTACGGAGTCGGCGCGCCCCTTCACCCCCGCCTCCGCGATCTTCCGGCGCGCCCAGCTCCCGCGCACCTCGGCGTCGGTGGCCTCCCTGGCCGCGGCGAGCAGTGCGGCGGCCCGCTCCAGCCCCGGACGCTCCTCGGGACCGGCGGTCTTCAACGCCTGGTCGACCGCCTCGGCGATCTCGTCGGCCTCGCGCACCACGAGAACCGTGAACTCTTCCTTGTCCTGCCCGAACAGCTTCATCATCGAATCCTGTCTGCCGCGCAGCCGCGATCTCAAGAGAGTTGAGCCAGTTCTGAGGTATGCCCACCCGCACGGACGGCCCGGAACCCGCACGGACGGCCCGGAGCCGATGAGCCCTCCGGGCCGTCCGAGCGGGTGCGACGGGTTACTTCTTCGGGAGCCAGGGCTCCCACGTCGCCTTGTTCTCCTTGACCCACTTCTCGGCCGCGTCCGGGCCGCTCATCTTGTCCTTCGCGATCGCCTTCGCGACCTCGTTCTGCTCCTCGGTGCTCCACTTGAAGTTCTTGATGAACTCGGCGGCGTCACCGCCGTCCTTCGCGAAGTCCGCGTTGAGGTACTTCTGGAGCGGGGTGTTGGCGTACGCGCAGTCCGTCGCCGTCTCCGGGACGTTGCAGCCCTCCTCGTACGCGGGCAGCTTCACCTCGACCAGGTCGATGTCCGCGTTGAGCCACTGCGGGTCCCACCAGTAGGTGATGAAGGGCTCCTTGTCGCGGTACTTCTGCTGGATCTCCTTGATCTGGGCGGCCTCGTTGCCCGTCTCCTTGATCTTGAGATCCAGCTTGAGGTTCTTCATCAGGTGCTCGTCGTACGTCGTGTACGAGGGCGCCGCGCCCAGGAACTCGCCCATCTCGCCGCTGTTCGCGGACTTGAAGTCCTTGACGAACTTGTTGAGGTTCTTCGCGTCGGTGACCTCGGGGTTCGCGTCCGCGTAGTACTTCGGGACGAACCAGCCGATGTGACCGACGACGCCGAGGTCGCCGCCCTTGACGATGGTCTTCTTGTCCTCGACGTAGAGCTGCTCCTTCTTCGGCGAGCCGCCCCAGTCCTCCAGGATCGCGTCGGCCTTGCCGTTGTTGAGCGCGTCGAAGGCGACGGGCTCGTCGAGCTGCTGGAGCTCGACCTTCACGTCCAGCTCCTGCTCCATGATCACCTTGGCGACCTCGGCGTTGGCGCGCGCGCCGACCCAGGAGGGGACGGTCAGGGTGATCTCGTCGGACCCCGACTTCGACTCCGTCTCCGCCGCGCACGCGCTGAGCGCGAGCATGCCGAGCACGCCGACTCCGGCGACCAGGGTGGTGCTTATCCGCTTGCTGTGGGTCACGTCGTAGTTCTTTCTGTAGCGGTTTCAGTTATGGATTCAGTTGTGTTGTCGGACGCGTGTACATCCGGGCGCGTGCACAACAGGACGCGTGTACATCCGGGCGCGTTCACATCAGGGCGCGTTCCTTCGCCGCCGCGCTCGGCTGTGAGATCCGGTCCAGCAGCAGTCCCAGGCACACGATCGCGATACCGGCCGTCATACCCAGGCCCAGATCGCCCTTGGCCAGGCCCTTCACCACGTCGATACCGAGCGCGCCACCGCCGATCATGCCGCCGATGACAACGATGGCCAGGACCAGCACCACGCCTTGGTTGACGGCGAGTTGAAGGGCGGGCCGGGCCAACGGCAGTTGGACCTGGCGCAGTTGCTGCGCCGTACCGGCGCCCAGTGAGCGCGCCGCCTCCAGGGCCGAGGGGTCGATCTGCCGGATTCCCTGGGTGGTGATGCGTACGACGGCGGGCAGCGCGTAGACGACGGCCGCGGCGACGGCAGCCGTACGGCCACCGCTGAACAGCGCGATCACCGGAATCAGATAGATGAACTGCGGCATCGTCTGCATGATGTCGAGCACCGGCCTGATCACCCGCTCGACCCTCGCGACGCGCGCCGCGAGGATGCCGATGGCGAAGCCGAGCAGCAGCGTCACCACGAGTGCGGTGAGGACCTGCGAGAGGGTGTCGAGCGAGCGGTCCCAGAGCCCCATCGCGCCGATCGCGGCCAGCGACAGCACCACCGTGACGACGGCCCGCCAGCCGCTGCGCAGCGCCAGCACACCGGCGACGAGGAGCAGCGCCCACCAGGGGGTGGCCAGCAGCGCGTCACGCACCGGGTTGATGACCCATTCGGCGAAGCCTTCGGACCAGGTGAGGGTGCCGCCCAACACCGGTATGCCGGAGCCGAGTTCGCGCTCGATCCAGTCGACGACGGTGTTGACGGGTTCGCTGATCGCGACGGTCCATGCCTCGGGCCACTCCTTGCGGCCGAGTACGGCTCCGAGCACCGCGCCACCGGCGACGGCCGCCACGACGCCGGGCCACAGCTTCCACCAGGTGGCGCGGCGCCCGGCGGCGGGGTCCTCGAGCTGTTCGCCGGCCGCCGCCGTCGTACGGTCCAGCCAGATCGCCAGCAGGACGACGGCGATTCCGGCGGGCAGCGCGAGGCCGACGTCGACGGTGGACAGCGCCGTGAAGATCTCGTCGCCGAGTCCGCCCGCGCCGATCATCGAGGCGAGAACGACCATCGACAGACACATCATGATCGTCTGGTTGAGGCCGAGCAGCATCTGCTTGCGGGCGAGCGGCAGTTGCGCCGTCACCAGCCGCTGCCAGGGGCCGGCGCCCAGCGAGGTGGACGCCTCCAGCGCGGCGGCGTCCGCGCCGCGCAGCCCGAGCGCGGTGAGCCGGGCCATCGGCGGAGCCGCGTAGATGACCGTCGCGACGAAGACCGACGGGATGCCGATATCGAAAAGCAGCACGAACGGCAGCAGGTACGAGAAGGCGGGCAGCACCTGCATGGTGTCGAAGACCGGCCGCAGCACCCGCTGGCAGCGGTCGGAGAGACCGGCCGCGAGCCCGAGCAGCGCGCCGACGAGCGCGGAGACGGCGACGGCGACGACCATCAGGGCCAGCGTCTCCATCGCCGGTTCCCACATGCCGAGCAGTCCGATCACCGCGAGGGTGGCGAGCGCGGTGGCGGCGGTGCGCAGCGCGCGGCGGCTCAGGCCGGCGCCGCCGGCGTACCAGGCGATGAGTACGGCGGCGAGGGTCACCCCGATGAAGCCGAGGCTTTCCAGCACGCTGAACACCCCGTCGACCGAGCTTTCGGCGGTGTTGCTGATGTGCAGGAGGAAGTAGAGGAAGAGGGGGTGGGTGGTGCGGTTGTCGACGAGCCAGCGGTTGAGGTCGTCGAGCGGCGAGCGTACGTCGACCGTCAGATCGGCCGGCCAGGCTCCGCTGCCGGTGGCGACGGCGCTGACGATCGCGACGAGGACGGCGGCGACGAGCAGCATCGCGCGGGGGTTGCCGGCGAGCCGGGCCCATGGGCCGGGGGTGGCGCCGTCGACCGCTTCGGCCTTGTTCACCCGGGCGTCGCCGGCGCTCCGCGGGGTGCGGTCGGTCTTCTCGAACACCGGATTGGGCGGCGCGGCGCTCATACCGCCGCCACCTCCTTGGGTTCCGCCTCGTCGTCGTCCAGTCCCGCGACGACGGCCAGCAGTTCCTCGTAACCGACGACGCCGAGCGTCCGCCCGTTGTCCACGACCCGGCAGGGCGCGCCGCTGCGGGCGACGGCCTCGATCGCTTCCGAGACCAGCGTCTCGGGCCGCAGCGCGACGCCCGACTCGCCCTCGCCGTCGCGCGCGGGGCGCATGGCGCGGCGTACGGAGATGACCTGCTCGCGCGGGACGTCGCGGACGAAGTCGCGTACGTAGTCGTCGGCCGGGTTGGCGACGATCTCCTCCGGGGTGCCGAGCTGCACGATCCCGCCGTCACGCATCAGCGCGATGCGGTCGCCGAGGCGCAGCGCCTCGTTCAGGTCGTGGGTGATGAAGACCATCGTGCGGCCCTCCTCACGGTGCAGCCGGATGACCTCTTCCTGCATGTCGCGGCGGATCAGCGGGTCGAGCGCGCTGAACGGCTCGTCGAACAGCAGCACTTGGGGGTCCACCGCGAGCGCGCGGGCGAGCCCGACACGCTGCTGCTGGCCGCCGGACAACTGGCCGGGGCGCCGGTCCTCCAGCCCTTCGAGACCGACCTTGGCGACGATGTCCGCCGCCCTGGCGCGCCGTTGGAGGCGGCCCATGCCCTGGATCTCCAGGCCGTAGGCGACGTTGTCGAGCACGGAGCGGTGCGGCAGCAGACCGAAGTGCTGGAAGACCATCGCGGCGCGGTGCCTGCGCAGTTCGCGCAGTTGGGTCTTGTCCATGGCGATGACGTCCTCGCCGTCCATGGCCAACTGCCCGCTCGTCGGCTCGATGAGCCGGGTCAGACAGCGTACGAGAGTGGACTTGCCCGAGCCCGAGAGGCCCATGACGACGAAGACCTCGCCCTTGCGGACGTCGAAGGAGACGTCTCGGACGGCCGCCGTGCAGCCGGTCCGCGCCCTCAACTCCTCCGCGGACAGCGCCGCGTACTCCTTGTTGCCCGGTATCCGCTCGGCCTTCGGTCCGAAGACCTTCCACAGATCGCGTACGGAGAAGACCGGTTGGGTGGCGGTCATCACGCATCACCTCCCGGTGCGGTTGTGTTGGGTGTCGAGGTGAGCAGTTCGGCGCATTTCTCGCCGACCATCAGGACGCCGATCATCGGGTTCACGGCCGGCATGGTGGGAAAGACGGACGCGTCGGCGATACGGATGCCTGACAGCCCGCGAATGGTCAGATCCGGTCCCACCACGGCCAGTTCATCGTCCGTGGCACCCATCCGGCAGGTGCCGGCCGGGTGGTAGACGGTGTGGGCGCACTTGCGCGCGTACTCGCTCAGCTCGTCGTCGGAGGTGATGTCCGGCCCCGGACAGACCTCACGGGTCAGCCAGTTGGCGAGCGGTTCGGCGGCGGCGACCTGCCGGGCGATCCTAATGCCGTCCACGAGGGTGCGGCCGTCGTAGTCGTCCTCGTCGGTGAAGTAGCGGAAATCCAGGGCCGGTTTGACCTCGGGATCGGCGCTGGTGAGGAACAGCCGGCCACGGCTGCGCGGCTTGGGGATGTTCGGCGTCATCGAGACGCCGTGCGCGGGGCGTTCGTACCCCAGGCGCTCGGGATTGTCCGTGAACGGGATCTGGTAGAAGTGGAACATCAGATCCGGCCCCTCGGCCTCCGGGTCGCGCCGGACGAAGAGGCCCGCGTCGGAGTCCATCGCCGAGTTCTCGGGGATCGGTCCGTCGGTCTCCCAGACGATGACCGACTCGGGGTGGTCGAGAAGGTTCTCGCCGACCCCCGGCAGATCGTGTGCGACGGGGATGCCCAGCGCCTCCAGGTCGGCGCGCGGCCCGATGCCGGAGTGCAGGAGCAGCCGGGGCGTGTCGACGGCTCCGGCGCAGACGACGACTTCACGCCGGGCGCGTACGTACGACTCGGTGCCGTCCGCCGCCCGTACGTGTACGCCGGTCGCGCGCGTGCCGTCCAGCTCCAGTCGGTAGGCCCAGGTCTCCAGCAGCAGACGGAGGTTGGGGCGGTCCAGGAACGGGTGCAGATACGCCACCGAGGCGGACGAGCGCTTGTTGTCCTCCGGGTGGTAGGCGAGGTCGAAGAAACCGGCGCCTTCGTGGAAGGGCTTCTTGTTGAAGCCCTCCACGCGCGGGACGCCGAGCGCGGTCCGCGCGGAGTCGACGAAGTCGCGGGCGATGGGGTTACGGTCCCGCTCGTCCACCGGCACGATGTTGTTGCGCAGCCGCCCGAAGTACGGGTCCATGGACGCCGCGTCCCAGCCCTCGGCCCCGGCGGCGGCCCACTCGTCCCAGTCGGAGGGCAGCGGCCGGAAGGCGATCAGGGTGTTGTGCGAGGAGCAGCCACCGAGCACCCGGGCCCGGCTGTGCCTGATGTGGGAGTTGCCGCGCGGCTGCGCGGTCGTCGGGTAGTCGTAGTCCAGCTCACCGCCGAGCAGCCCCATCCAGCGCCGGAGCGTCAGCACGTCGGGGCGGTCGATGTCGGACGGCCCTCCCTCGATGACGGCGACGGTGACGTCGGGGTCCTCGGTGAGCCGGGAGGCGATCACCGATCCCGCGGTGCCGCCTCCGACGACGACGTAGTCGTATGCGGCGTCGTGTTCGGCCATGGGTGTCGTCTACTCCACTTCGTAGGGTGCTTCAAGGTGCTTCCGCGTAATGAGGCTGAGGCGTGATGAGGCTGGGGCATGATCAGGCTGAGGCGTAACGACGCTCAGCCGCAAGGCAGTTGATCGCCCGCAGCGTGAGTGAAGGCCGTCCGGCGGCGGTCAGCCGGCGAACCAGCGCACGGGCCGCGGCGCGAGGTTCTGGTAGATGTGCTTGGCCTCGCGGTACTCGGCGAGACCGGCCGGACCCAGCTCGCGCCCGATGCCCGACTTGCCGAAGCCGCCCCACTCGGCCTGTGGCAGATAGGGGTGGAAGTCGTTGATCCAGACGGTGCCGTGCCGCAGTCGCCCGGCGACGCGCCGCGCGCGCCCGGGGTCCGCCGTCCAGACGCCGCCGGCCAGTCCGTACTCGGTGTCGTTGGCGAGCGCGACGGCCTCGTCCTCCGTACGGAAGGTCTCGACGGTCAGTACGGGGCCGAAGACCTCCTCGCGCACGACCCGCATCTCGCGGTGGCACCGGTCGAGGACGGTCGGCTCGTAGAAGTACCCGGCGGCGGGCCGTAGTTCGGCGGGCTCGGGCCGCTTGCCGCCGGAGCGCAGTACGGCGCCCTCGGCGAGCGCGGACGCGACGTACTCCTCGGTCTTCGCCAACTGCCGCTCCGATACGAGCGGTCCGCACTCGACGCCCTCGCCGGTGCCCCGGCCGAGCCTTATCCTCTCGGCGCGGCGGGCGAGTTCGGCGACGAAGCGCTCACGCAGCGACTCCTCGACGATGAGCCGCGAACCGGCGGAGCAGACCTGGCCGCTGTGGATGAACGCGGCGTTCAGAGCCTGGTCGACGGCGGTGTCGAAGCCCTCGTCGGTGGCGCACGAATCTGCGAAGACGACGTTCGGGTTCTTGCCGCCCAGCTCCAGCGCGACCTTCTTCACGCCGGGCGCGGCGGCGGCCATCACCTTCGTACCGCTGGCCAGTCCGCCGGTGAACGACACGAGGTCCACGGCGGGATGCTCGGCCATCCGGGCGCCCACGGGGTCACCGGCGCCGGTCACGAGATTGGCGACGCCCGGCGGCAGACCGGCCTCGGTGAGCAGGTCGATCAGCGCGACGGTGCTGAGCGGGGTGATCTCGCTCGGCTTGACGACAAAGGTGTTGCCGGCGGCGAGCGCCGGGGCGATCTTCCAACTCGCCTGGAGAAGCGGATAGTTCCAGGGGGTGATGAGCGCGCAGACACCGACCGGTTCGTGCACGACGATGCTGTGGACGTCCGGGGACCCGGCGTCCACGACCCGGCCACCGCCGTCGTTCGTCACGAGATCGGCGAAGTAGGCGAAGGCGTCGGCGACGCAGTCGACGTCGACCCGGCCCTCCTCGACGGTCTTGCCCGCGTCCCGGCTCTCCAGCGCCCCGAGCGCTTCCCGGTCCCGGCGCAGCAGTTCGGCGACGCGCCGCAGCAACGCGGCCCGCCCGGCGACGGACGTACGCGGCCAGACCCCCGCACCGCCGTCGAAGGCCCGGCGCGCGGCGTCGACGGCGGCATCGACATCCTCGGCGCCGCCTTCGGACACCACCGCGAACGGCAGGGCGTCGGCGGGGTCGATGATGTCGCGTGTGGCGCCGGAGGCGGATTTACGCCACTCTCCGTCCACAAAGATGGTCTGTTGTGCCGACACGTCGCGTTTGGCCTTCCGTTCCCGATATCTACCACCACCAGCAACAACTGGCGATCTGGGCCCCTGCCCCGGGACGGGAGAAGCATGCGTGTTCGATGGCTGAAAGTGTTCAGGGTCACTCGACGCACCCCCTGCGCGGTGCCGGGCAGCACGACGGCCCCTCGCCTGGGGGAACGAGGGGCCGTCGAGTGGGGGGTGGGGGGTACGGCGGCCGGAGCCGCCACGGAGCCGCCACGGGGTCGGTCAGACGGGTCGGTCAGACGGGTCGGTCAGACGACGGACTTGGTGCCGTCGACCGCCGCGGAGCGCCCGAAGATGCTCACGGCCTGGTAGTACGTCCACGCCGTACCGTCGCACGAGACCTTCGTCGCGCCCGAGTAACCGGCGCAGACCCGCTTCAGGTCGGAGTAGAACGCGTTGTCCAGCCGCGACTTGTTGGCGTCGAAGGTGCCGGCCGCCTTGTAGTTGCGGTAGCCGAAGTCGTGGCGCGCGCAGGACGTCTGGAACGGGAAGCCGAAGGGGTTGTCCGGCGAGGACGAGCAGTAGTCCGTGGACCAGTCGAAGCCGTACGCGGACCACGAGCCCTGGTTGTTGCGCGCGGAGAGCCACGAGTTGTAGCTGGCGGCACTGGTCTGTGTCCAACTGCTCAGAACCTGCGGCTTGTCGGCCGGCGCGGCGGCGGCGGAGCCGGCCGACATCAGGATGGCGGGGATGACGAGGGCGAGAGCGGCGAGCGGCATGGCCAGTCGTCGGCGCATTTCGAAAACCTCCGGTGGGGAGACGGGTTGACGCTCCGCGTCCGGTGACACGGAGCTTCCCTCAGAGCGAGCTGCGCGGTCGCCGCACGGGTCTACGCGCGATGACCGACGCCGGAATGGTCCCCCGGAAGCGGCGTGATGTAACCATGTTCATGACGAAACAACTGGAGAACAGGGGCCCAACTCGCCGACATAAGACGCAACTTGCCGTTCGACGGGCGCGCGCTGTCGCGCCCATCGGCGCGAACGATCCGCGCGCACCCACCCACGCGGTACTAGAGGCCGCCCGGCCCCTCAGGCTTCGCGCCCCTTCTCACGCCTCGCTTCGCGGCCTTCTCCGCCTCCTTCTTCCTCTTCCAAGCGGCCCGCCTCGCCTCCTCCTTGTCCATCAGCCGCTTCATCTCCTTCATGTCCTCCTCCAGTTCGAGGGCAGCGTCCTCGCCGCCCTCGTCCTCGTCGTCGTCCAGCAGGCCCTGCTCGCGCAGTTGCTTCGAGTGCACCTCGATCGGCGGATCCGGGTCGAAGTCCGAGGGCCTGGGCCCCTCCGGTCCGTCGGGCCCGATCCGTACCAACTGCTCCACCCGCGCCACCCGGAACCGCCGCCCGGCCACCGCCACGCCCGGCCCGCGCTTCTCGTCCAGCCGGTCCGCCGCCCGCGCGTACTCCTCGACCTCCGCCTCGCTCAGCCTCTGCTGCATGGGCGTCATGACGCGGAAATGCGTCGCCAGCCGGTCCCGCGCGGCCTGCGGGCTCGGCGCCGCGCCGGAGTGCGGCTTCCACTGCCCGTCCTTGCCGCACTCGGCGATCGCGAACTCCGCCGGCAGCAGCACCCCGCCCGGATGCGTCTCGACGGCCCGCAGCGAGTCCCCGCGCACATCGGGCGGCGCGGTCCCGGCCTTGAGCACGAACTGCATCAGGTCGAACTTGAGCAGCCCCTCCGCCATCCCCGTCCCCGTGTACGGATCGATGACGAACCCCGTGAGCCGGCTGGGCAGTCCATGCGCCTCCCCCACCTCTCCCGGGTCCGGGTCCGACGGCCTCGGCGGCTCGGGCCCGTCCGGACCGAGCCGGATGAACTGCTCCACCCGCACCACGCGATAGCGCGTACCGAGCACCCTCAGCTCGTCCGCCGCGACCCAGTCGAGCTTCTCGTACGCCGCGCGGTACTTCTTGCGGTCCCCCGCACGCCCGGCCTCCTCCGCGCCCTTGGCCAGCCGGCGGAAGTGCGAGCCGAGGGAGTCGCGGACCGCCTGCGGTGTGTCCCCGGCGGGGGCCAGGATCTCCCAGCCGCCCCGCTCCGACTCCGTCGCGGCGACGAAGACCGGCAGCCCCATGCCCACGATGGTGGGATACCGCTCCCGCGCCCGCCACGCCTCCTCGTCGGCGAATGCCGCGATCGGACCCTCCTGCACCGTCATGCGGATGGTCCGGTACGCGGGCAACCCCTCTCCGTATGCGTTCATGCACTCAGTGTGCGCGAAGGCGCGCCGCCGGTGGAGCGGAACAGGAAATCAACACCCGTCAGGTGTACGGGGGTTGGCCCGCGATCCACGACAAAGCTCCCGGCGGCCGGGGCCGACTGCCGGGAGCTTGGTCGTACTACGTACCGAGGCCCTACTACAGAAGGCCGAGCTCGCGGACGGCGTCGCGCTCCTCGGTCAGCTCCTTCACCGAGGCGTCGATGCGCGCACGGGAGAAGTCGTTGATGTCCAGGCCCTGGACGATCTCGTACACGCCGTTCTTCGTGGTGACGGGGAAGGACGAGATGATGCCCTCCGGGACGCCGTACGAGCCGTCCGACGGGATACCCATGGAGGTCCAGTCGCCCTCGGGGGTGCCGTTGATCCACGTGTGGACGTGGTCGATGGCGGCGTTGGCGGCCGAGGCCGCCGAGGAGGCGCCGCGCGCCTCGATGATCGCCGCGCCGCGCTTGGCGACGGTCGGGATGAAGGTGTCGGCGAGCCACTGCTCGTCGTTGACGGTCTCGGCGGCGTTCTTGCCCGCGATCTCCGCGTGGAAGATGTCCGGGTACTGGGTGGCCGAGTGGTTGCCCCAGATCGTCAGCCGCTTGATGTCCGTGACCTGCGCGCCGGTCTTCGCGGCGAGCTGCGAGATCGCGCGGTTGTGGTCGAGCCGGGTCATCGCGGTGAAGCGCTCGGCCGGTACGTCCGGGGCCGCCGCCTGGGCGATGAGGGCGTTGGTGTTGGCCGGGTTGCCGACGACGAGGACCTTGATGTCGTCCGCGGCGTTGTCGTTGATGGCCTTGCCCTGCGGCTTGAAGATGCCACCGTTGGCGGAGAGCAGGTCGCCGCGCTCCATGCCCTTGGTACGGGGGCGGGCGCCGACGAGCAGCGCGACGTTGGCGCCGGAGAACGCGGCGTCCGCGTTGTCGGTGATCTCGATGCCGCGCAGCAGCGGGAAGGCGCAGTCGTCGAGCTCCATGGCGGTGCCCTCGGCGGCCTTCAGGCCCTGCGGGATCTCCAGCAGGCGCAGGCTGACCGGCACATCCGCGCCGAGCAGTTGACCGGAGGCGATGCGGAAGAGCAGCGCGTAGCCGATCTGGCCGGCTGCGCCGGTGACGGTGACATTCACGGGAGTGCGGGTCATGGCGGTCTCCGTTAGACAGCGGTGGAACGGCGGGCGGCAGGGGCCCTGCCCCTGGTGCGGGCCATCTCTCCGACGGCGGGTGGACCTTGTGTCTTGACGTGAAGAGACAACCGCCGGTCAGGCTATCCGACGGGGCGGGGGCGTCGCCTTGGCGGGGGGCGCCGGGAGGGTGTCGGCGTGCCACGACGTGCGTCACTCTGGCCGTCCCCTCGGCGACGTCCCACGACGTGCGTCGCCCACAGCGACCACGCACACGACCGCGTGGCCACGAACGCGGGCGCGCCGCAGCGCCCGTCGCGCACCGCCCTGTATTGGCCGCGCCCTGCGCAGGGCCGACGTCCTCTTCGCGATGCTGCGCCGCAGACCTAGACCATGGTCAGGAGATGATCCGTGGGGCTGTAGTCGATCTTCCAGTCGACATAGACCCCCACGGCACCGTCCTTCTGGCACCGCAGCCCAACGGTCACCCAGCGGACCGACCCGTCGCCGTCGAGCGAGAACGCGACTGCCGTCTCGAACTCATCGCTCCCGCACGGACAGCCGGCCTCGCCAGGATCCGCGTCCTCCCAGAACTCCTCGCTGTCCGCGATGAACGCGCGGTCGCCGCAACCAGCGCACACCCGCTCGGCTACGCCCTCGACATCGTCAACGAGCACGGAGAACACGCGCTCGCCACATCCGCCGCACACCGAAGGAACGACCTTCACCGGACGGCCGTCGTCAACGTTCCGCAGAAACAGCGCGAGCTCCGCAGAAACACCCTCACCAACCTGATCATCAGCATGCACAGACACATCGTTCCAGACACCCGAACCAGCACCCCCCGCCGGTCGCCGGGTGGCGCGGCGGCCTGGCCTTATCGCAACCGGGCGCACCCGGCGCCACGTTCCCGTACACCACGATCCGCGTCACGCCCGGCGGGCCGGTGCGGACGGAGCAGAGGTCCGCACCCAATCGTGGAGCCGCCACGGTCGTGGCCCGACTGCCACCCACCAACCGCCCGACGATCGCGGCGCTTACCGCAACCGGGCGCTCCCAGGCCACGTTCCTGCGCACCGCGACCTGGTCGCGCGCTGCGGGCCGCCCGGACCGTCCGGCCGGTGGAGCGGCCACGGGCCACCGTGGTGACGCGCGGCCACGGTGCCATCGGCCGACCCTGACGATCGCGGCGGCCATCGCAACCGGGCGCACCCGGCACCACGTTCCCGTACACCACGATCCGCGTCACGCCCGGCGGGCCGGTGCGGACGGAGCAGAGGTCCGCACCCAATCGTGGAGCCGCCACGGTCGTGGCCCGACTGCCACCCACCAACCCGACCATCGCGGCGCTTCCGCGTCGCCCCTCACCCGCCCGACGTCGTGCAGCCCTCCACGCCCGTCGTGAGCGTCGCGCACGCCTCCGCCTCGGTGGCCGTGGATACCGCGACCATCGGGGTGTACGCGTCCTTGTCCGCGTTGACCGTGCCCGTCTGGGGCTTGCCCTCACCCTGGTCGGCCGCGATCTCGACCGTGTCGCCCGGTGTCGCCTGGGTGATACGGGCCCAGGCCACCCCGCACGTCTCGCTGTAGCGGACCTCGACGACCGCCGTGCCGACCGTCGCGGTCGTCGCCGTCTCGGCGAACTCGCCGCCGCAGCCCATGAGTTCGGGGTCCTCGCCCGTACAGTCCTCGCCCGCGCACTTCACTCCGGCGGGCAGTTCGGACGCGCTGGCGGACGGTTTCGCCGGCGGGGACTCGGCGACCGCCTTCTTGTCGTCGCCGCCGCCACCGCCGAGGTCGGTCAGCAGGACGGCCCCGGCTATCACCAGCGCCGCGGCGACGAGGGCCGCCACGAACATCGCCGTACGGCGCCGACCACGCCCGCTCCCCTGACCGGGCGGTGCGGACGGTGCGGACGGTGCGGACGGTCCTGGCGGTCCGGGTCTTCCAGGTCCCCCGGGCGGGCCCACGGGGGCGCCGGTCGGGGGCCGGTTCGCGCCGGCGTGCTCGGGGCGTGGCCAGCCGTCCGGCGTCCCGACGACAGCCCCGCCCCCGGTCTCGCCCAGCGCGTCCCGCGCCTGGGAGATCCGGATCGCCTCCATCGTCATGTCATGACGCATCTCGGAACGGCTCCACGCCCGCTCCGACAGCTCCCACATCGTCGTGAGATGCAGCGGATTCGTGCCCGTCACCTCGGCGAGCGCCACGATCGCGCCCTTGGGCGCGAGCAGCCGGCCGTTCAGATACCGCTCCCACGACGTCTTGCTGTAGCCGGTGCGGTCCGCCACCGCGGCGATGCTCAGGCCGCTCTTGTCCACGAGCCTTCGCAACTGCGTGGCGAACTCCCTGACCTGTGGGTCGAGCTCCTCCGGTAGTGCCTTCCAACGAGGCATTACGTCCCCCTTCCCCCCGCACGCGTTCCTGACTGTGCTCCGCGTCGCCCGCGCCCCCACGCCGGCCGACGACTACCCCAAGGGATGCACGGAGCCAGGGCGTCAGTTCCAGAAATGGGAGTGCACCGGAGCATTCGGGACAGTCCCCGCGCCCCCTCGCGCGCCGTCCCCGAATCCGTCACCCAGTCTCGCATCCGCCGCCCGGCGATCACACCATGGCGGAATGGTCACTTCCATGCCACAGGCAACTGCCGGACCTTGAACCCGATTGGCGCGTCCATGACGCTGACCACATGCCGACGGCGCCCGTCCTGACCTCGGGGGAGGGGATGGGCGCCGTCTTCTTCATCTGCGGGGAGATTGCCGCGGCGACTACGGGACCGTGGAGTGAACCACATCCTCCAGAAACGGGATCTCCAGCCACGGCCTCGGCTGCGTCATCAGCGACAGCAGCACGATCGCGACACCGAGCAGGCCGTACGTCACCATGTCGGTGAAGCGCGACCGTACGGCGAGCATGCCGACCGACGGCAGGATCCGCCGCAGGATCGCGCCGGTGATCAACGCCACACCGACCAGTATCGTGCCGATACGGAACGACTGCTCGAACGGCGCCAGCCCGACGATCAGCAGCCCGAGACCGATCGCACCCACCACACTGAGCAGTGGCCACTGACGGGCGGGCGCGGGAGCGTCGCCCGGGGCGGCACGGCCGCCGCCCTCGGGGCGCGCGGTGTCCTGTGTGACGGTCGGAAAACGCCGCGAGGTGCCGGGCGTGGCCTGAGCGTCACCGTCCGGGCTCGCGCCCTCGTGGCCCGGGTCGGCGACGGCCTCCCCCACCACCGGCTCGTTCGCGGCGGGACCGCCCGCACCACCGGCACCGCCCGAACCAGTGGCACCGCCCGCACCGCCGCCACCGGGCTCGGCCGACGCGGCCGCGTCGGCGCCCGCACTCGTATCAGCACCCATGGGTGCCCCTTTCACGTTCCGCTCCCGCTTTCGCTTCCGCCTCCGGCGCGCTCCGCCGCCTCGACGACGTTGACCAGAAGCTGCGCGCGGGTCATCGGACCCACTCCGCCGGGGTTCGGCGAGATCCAGCCTGCCACTCCCGCGACATCCGGGTGGACGTCCCCCGCGATCTTGCCGTTCTCGTCGCGGCTGACACCGACGTCGAGGACGGCCGCGCCCGGCTTGACGTCCTCGGCCTTGATGATGTGGCGCACCCCGGCCGCCGACACGATGATGTCGGCCTGCCGCAGATGCGTGGAGAGATCACGGGTGCCGGTGTGGCACTGCGTCACGGTCGCGTTCTCGGACTTACGGGTGAGCAGCAGCGGGATCGAACGGCCCACGGTGATCCCGCGCCCGACGACCACGACATGCGCGCCCTTGATCTCGACACCGTGCGCGCGCAGCAACTGGATGATGCCGTACGGGGTGCACGGCAGCGGCCCCGTCTCGTTCAGTACCAGCCGGCCGAGGCTCATCGGGTGCAGCCCGTCGGCGTCCTTCTCGGCCTCGATCAGCTCCAGGACACGGTTGGTGTCGATGCCTTTGGGGAGCGGGAGTTGGACGATGTAGCCCGTGCAGTCGGGGTTCGCGTTCAGTTCGCGTACGACTGCCTCGATCTCCTCTTGAGAGGCCGTGTCGGGCAGCTCACGCTGGATGGAGGCGATACCGACCTCGGCACAGTCGCGGTGCTTGCCGTTGACGTACCAACGGCTGCCCGGGTCGTCCCCGACGAGCAGAGTCCCCAGGCCGGGCGTGATGCCCCGCGCCTTGAGGGCCGCCACGCGGGCGGTCAGGTCGGACTTGATCGCGGCTGCGGTGGCCTTGCCATCGAGAATTTGGGCGGTCATGCGTCCATCTTCGCGGATGACCCCACCGCTGTTCCAATCCAAGGTCATGTACGGGGTCACGTACTGGTCCGCGCGGACCCGCCACAGCCCCGCGCGGTAAAGATCACCGACGCGCCGTCAGGTTGCACTTGCACAACACCTGGGAATTCCGACTGGACAAAAAGTCCGCGTGAACCGCACGATGAGCGGCGCAGTAAGCGGTCGGTGTTGGGGGGCAAACCGCTCGGTTTTATGACGTTCCTCCCTCGGATCCGCGATGTCCCCGCGTTACCAACGGAGGAATCCCGCCATGAGCTTTGGCGACCCGAACAACCCTTACGGACAGCAGGGGCAGCAGCAGCCCCAGGGCCAGCCGGGCTACGGCTACCCGCAGCAGGGCCAGCCCCAGCAGCCGCCGGCCAACTACGGCTACCCGCAGGCCCCTCCGGTCCAGCCGGGCTACGGCGGCTACCCCGGTGGCCCCATGGGTGTCCCGCAGTCCATGCCCGGACTGATGACCGCGGCCCGCGTCCTCATGTACATCATGGCCGGGTTCCAGATCATCGCGGCGATCATCTTCGCCATCGCCCTCGCCGCCGTCTCGGACGTGGCCGACTCCGACGAGGGTGACCTCGTCGCCGGTATCGGTTTCATCGGGGTCGTCATCCTGCTGATCATCGCCGGTGTGTCGATCTTCCTCGCCGTGAAGTTCTCCAACGGCGGCACGGCGATCCGCGTCTGCACCATCGTGTACGCGTCGCTGATCATCCTGGGCTCGCTCGCCAACTTCACCTCCGGTCAGGCGACCGGCGCGGTCGGCGGCGTCATCAGCCTCGCCATCGGCGGCATCATCCTCGCCTCGATGGTGAACTCGCAGGCGTCCGCCTGGTTCAACCGCCCGCGTTACTGACCCGCACCGCACCGCACCGCACCGCGCTCGCGCCACGCGCGAGTGGCCGCGCATCTGCCGGAAGGCCGTAACACCCCTCGACGCGAAGGGTGTTACGGCCTTCCGGCGTCTACCGCCCCGAAACCCTTCGGCGGATGGTGGCGGATGGTCGCCAATGCACTGACTCGGCCTCCGGGGCTTCCTATCCTGACAAGGATTCCATCGGGGGAAGGATCAATGTGAGCAGCACATGCGGCAACGGCGGCAACGCCAGAGGCGCGACGTACAGCGTCATCGTCGTGCCGGACGACGCTTCGGGTCCCGACGACCAGATGAGGCTCGCTCCGGGCGAGATACTGCGGTTCGGCCGTGGCACCCCTGCGGACTTTCCCGGCCGCCCCGCCGAGTTCCTGACCATCCCTCATCACGGGGTGTCCCGCAGGGCGGGCGAGATCACCGCCGCCGGGTCGTACTGGACACTGAGCAATCTCAGCCGTACGTCGACGTATGTCGTGGAGAATCCGGAAGGCGCCGGCGAGCACATCAAGATCGCGCCGGGCCGGATCGAGGCGCCCATCCCGTTCGAGTTCTCCAGGGTCGTCCTGCCCGCCGCAGAGGACCTGTTGAGCTTCGACGTCTGGGCGCCGCGCCACGAGTACGCGGAGGAGGCCGCCGCCGACCACGGCGGTGAGCCGACCGCGCACGCGTTCCCGCTCGACCGCACCAAGCGCTACTTCCTCGTCCTCGCCGCGCTCTGCGAGGCACGGCTGCGCGGCGCGCCGCACGCCCCACCGCCCACCGCCGACCAGGTCGTGGACCGGCTGCGCCCGGTCTGGCCGGCGGCGAGCCGCACGGCCGTCCAGTGGAACATCGACTATCTCGCGGTCAAGTTCCGCATGAAGCAGCCGCCGGAGTCGGCGGACTGCGGGCCACGGCTGAACGGCAAGAAGGAGTCACTGGTCTCGCTCGCGCTGCGGTTCGATCTCGTACGGGAGGCGGAGCTGGCCGTGCTGGAGGCGGGGACGGCGGCGGGCGCGGCGGGCATGGTCGCCTGCGTGACATCGGCGCGGGCGGGGGCGCCATGAGGCGGGAGCTGTTGGCCGTCCGCGTCCCGTACGGCTTCCGTGTCGGTGCCTGGGAGGTGCGGGAGCCGATCGGGTCGGGCGCCTTCGGCAGTGTGTACGCGGCCCGGCGCACGACGGACGACGCGCTGCCCTCCCACGCCGCGCTCAAGTTCCTGCCCACCGGCACCTGTACGCCGCGCCAGTTGCGCCATCTCCAGGACCTCACGCACCGCGAGCTGGAGACGTACCGCAAGTTGAAGCGCCCACGGCTGATCCGGATGTACGAGGCCCTGACGGTCTCGGCCCCCGAATCGCCCGAATCTCCCGAACTCGACGGCGCCACCGTGCTCGTCCTGGAGCGGGCCGAGGGCTCCCTCGACACCCTGCTCGCCCGCAGCCCGCGCCCCGCCGCCGGGCCCGCCCTCCTCACCCAGATCTGCGAGGGGCTGCACCAGCTCCACCACGCGGGATGGATCCACGGCGACATCAAGCCCGGCAACGTACTGCTGATGGCGGACGGCACCGCCCGCCTCGGCGACTTCAACCTCGCGGCGGAGCTGGAGGGCACGCACGCCTACTCCCCCATGTTCGCCACCTCCGACTACACCCCGCCCGAGCTGCTGTGGTCGGAGATCAGCGAGCGCGGCCGGCAGACCCGCCCCAGCACGGACATCTGGGCCTTCGGCGTCCTCGCCCATCTCGTCCTGACGGGCACGATGCCGCTGCTGGGCGGCACCCGCACCGCGCGCAAGGAGACGCTCCTGCGCTACGCGCGCGGCGAGGAGGAGTTACGGCTCTCGCCCGAACTGACCGGCCCCTGGCGGGAGATCGTCACGGACTGTCTGGCGCGCACCCACGACGAGCGCGCTCCGCACGACGCGGCCTCCCTGCTCCGCCGCGCGGAGCGCGCCTCGGGCAGCTCCCGCGCCCCACGGCTGCCCCGGCTGCGCCCGCGGCGCCCCGGACTCCGTCGCAACATCGCGGCGGCGGGGACGGTCGGAGCGGCCGTGCTCGCCGCGACGGCCTATCTGACGCTGCGCGAGACACCGGACGGGTACGGGTACGAGCGCTGCCCGGCCGGCTCCGTCTGCTTTTTCAGCGAGCCCAACGGCAATGGCGAACTGTGCAGTTGGAAGGCGGACGACAAGAACTGGCTGACGGGCCGGGAGACTTGCGCGTGGACCCGTGACCGCCCGGTCAGATCGGTCTTCAACAACGACCAGGAGTCGAAGAAGCGGCACGACGTCGCGTACTACCGGGGCGCCGACTGGGTCCCCACGGGGATCGACCTGACGCGGCCCACCCGGCGGACGGGATGTACGTCGGTCAACACGCAGGGCAATCTCAAGGGCACTTACGCGCCGCTCTCCCACCGTTGGGTCGAACACTGCTGAGCCGTCCGGTCCGAGTGTCGCACCCACCGGGTGCCGCAGGCACCCTGAGACATCTGAGGTACCTCTCCCGAGCCTCCGGCGGAACGATGAAGTCGTGCCGTCAAGGGGCGGCGCGACGGGGAAGCACCACCGGACTGAGTGGTGCGGGAGGAGCAATCATGCGCAAGATCCGTACGGCGGTGGCGGGACTCACGATCGGCGCCGCGCTCGCCTTCACCGGCCTGGCCGGGACCGCGCAGGCCGGTCCCACGGCCGACCAGGGTGTCCGGGCCACGTTCGAGAACCGCAGCATCGATCTGGCCGGCGGGTGGCAGGGCGCTGAGGCGTGCGCGGTCTTCGCGCAGGACGACATCCGCTGCTACGGCACCACGGAAGCGGCCGACCGGGCGTCGGGCTACGACCGCGCGGCCGACCCGCTGGCGGCGCGTGCCGACGAGCGCGGAGCGCGGGCGATCCCGGCGTGCGCGAACGGCTGGGTGTGCCTGTATGAGCACACGAACGGTGGCGGCAGGCGCCTCATCTTCAACGATGAGTACTGGCACAACCTGGACAACCACGGCTTCAACGACCAGACCTCGTCCTGGCGCAACAACCAGAGCGGCGGCGACAGCGCGTCGCTGGCCCAGCACACGGACGCGTCGGGGACCCGGGTGACGCT
This sequence comes from Streptomyces sp. NBC_01506, assembly GCF_045040295.1. Taxonomy (NCBI): domain Bacteria; kingdom Bacillati; phylum Actinomycetota; class Actinomycetes; order Kitasatosporales; family Streptomycetaceae; genus Streptomyces; species Streptomyces sp. NBC_01506. Next base: position 3,414,987 of record NZ_CP109422.1, read on the forward strand.
GTCGGCCAATTCCTACGCCTCGTCCCTCGGCTCCTTCGACAACAAGGCGAGCGCCGTCCACGGCTGACGGACGCGGCCCGAACGGTGGCCGCCCCCGGCGCGACGGGGGCGGCCATCTCCGTGGCTCAGTGATCCCGGTGATCCCGGTGATCTCAGTGACCTCGGTGGTCTATCAGTGGAAGAAGTGCCGCGTCCCGGTGAAGTACATCGTCGCGCCCGCCTTCTTCGCCGCCTCGATCGTCAGCTCGTCACGTACCGAACCACCCGGCTGCACCACGGCCTTGACGCCCGCCTCGAGCAGGATCTCCAGACCGTCGGGGAAGGGGAAGAACGCGTCGGAGGCCGCGTACGCCCCCTGGGCCCGCTCCTCGCCCGCGCGCTCCACGGCCAGCTTCGCCGAGTCCACGCGGTTGACCTGGCCCATGCCGACGCCGACGCTCGCACCGTCCTTGGCGAGCAGGATCGCGTTGGACTTGACCGCACGGGATGCCTTCCACGCGAAGGCCAGCTCGCGCAGCTCGGCGTCCGACAGGGCGTCACCGGTCGCGAGCGTCCAGGTCGACGGGTCGTCGCCGACCGCCTGGAGCCGGTCGGCGACCTGGAGCAGCGCGCCGCCGTCGATGGGCTTCACCTCGACAGGGGCCGAAGGACCGCCGTCGCAGCGCAGCACGCGGATGTTCTTCTTGCGGGACAGCACCTCGACGGCGCCGTCCTCGTACCCGGGCGCGACGATGACCTCGGTGAAGATCTCGGCGACCTGCTCGGCCATCGCGACGGAGACCGGCCGGTTGACGGCGATCACCCCGCCGAACGCGGACAGCGGGTCACACGCGTGGGCCTTGCGGTGCGCCTCGGCGACGTCGTCGGCGATCGCGATACCGCACGGGTTGGCGTGCTTGATGATCGCGACGCACGGCTCGGAGTGGTCGTATGCGGCACGGCGCGCGGCGTCGGTGTCCGTGTAGTTGTTGTAGCTCATCTCCTTGCCGTGCAACTGCTCCGCGTCGGCGAGCCCGCCACCCTGGTCGCCGGTGTAGAGCGCGGCGGCCTGGTGCGGATTCTCCCCGTAGCGCAGGACGTTCTTGCGCTCGTACGTCGCGCCCAGGAAGTCCGGGAGTCCCGAATCGTCGGCGGCGGCGTAGTCGGCCGCGAACCAGGACGCCACGGCCACGTCGTACGCGGCGGTGTGCTGGAACGCCTCGGCGGCGAGCCGCTTGCGGGTCGTCAGGTCGAATCCGCCGTCCTGTACCGCCGCGAGGACGTCCCCGTACCTCGCGGGGCTGGTGACGATGGCGACGGACGGGTGGTTCTTCGCGGCGGCGCGGACCATGGACGGGCCGCCGATGTCGATCTGCTCGACGCACTCGTCGGGGGTGGCGCCGGACTCGACGGTCTCGCGGAAGGGATAGAGGTTGGAGACGACCAGCTCGAAGGGCTCGATGCCGAGTTCGGCCAACTGCTCGCGGTGCGCGGCGAGACGCTGGTCGGCGAGGATGCCGGCGTGCACACGCGGGTGCAGCGTCTTGACGCGGCCGTCAAGGGTCTCGGGGAAGCCGGTCAGCTCCTCGACCTTGGTGACGGGCACACCGGCGGCGGCGATCCGCCCGGCGGTGGAACCGGTCGAGACGAGCGTGACGCCGGCCGCGTGCAGCCCACGGGCCAGCTCCTCCAGACCCGTCTTGTCGTAGACGCTGACCAGCGCGCGGCGGACGGGCCGCTTCGTACCTTCGCCGGCCGCTGCGGCGGTCTGTGCGACGGCTTGTCCGGCGGTCTCTTCGACGCTCACTGGATTGTTACCTTTCGTCCCTCAATGCGGTAGCCGTGCCGGGCGATCCGCCCCACGACATCGACGAGCAGCCGTCGCTCGACGTCCTTGATGCGCTCATGGAGAGCGACGCCACCGTCCGCGTGATCCTCGTCCCGCACCTCGACCACGCCTTGCGCGATGACCGGGCCGGTGTCGACGCCGTCGTCGACGAAGTGGACGGTGCAACCGGTGACCTTCGCCCCGTACGAGAGCGCGTCACGCACCCCGTGGGCACCGGGAAAACTGGGCAGCAGGGCGGGGTGGGTGTTGATGAAGCGTCCGCCGAAGCGTGCGAGGAACCGCTTCCCGACGATCTTCATGAAGCCGGCCGACACGACGAGATCGGGCTCGTACGCGGCGGTGGCCTCGGTGAGGGCGGCATCCCACTCGTCACGCGTCGCGTGGTCCTTGAGCCGGCAGACGAAGGTGGGCACCCCGGCGCGCTCGGCACGTTCCAGACCAGCGATGGCGCCCCGGTCGGCGCCGACAGCGACGATGCGCGCCCCGTACGCCTCCGGGTCGGCGTCGATGGCGTCGAGCAGGGCTTGGAGGTTCGTACCGGAGCCCGAGACGAGCACCACGAGACGGGCCGGGGACCCGAATTCGACCGGGGAGCCCGGTTCCGTGCGGTCGGCCGGGTCGTCGGGGGCGGGCGGGGACGGCGGGGAGGCCACGGCGGAGCGCCTTTCTGGAAGCGAGCACAGCCTCGCGGGTCGTACGGGTCGGACGGCGTTGTGTGGTCGTACGAACGACTCGTGTCTCCCGTATCGGGGAACTCTACGAAGGAGCCGACCGTCAGCAACGATACCGGCACACCGAACGGCCCCCGGGGGACGGGGGCGCGCCCGGGAGGTAGCGTCTGGGGACACGGACCTGTCTCCCGGATGGGCCATACGACACAAGACCCCTTGCGCCAAGGGTCTGAGGGGAAGACGTTCACCAGATGCCGGACCGACGACACCGCACGGCACTCCATGTTCCGCAGCCCACCGGGCCGGTGCTTCTGCTGCGGGAACGCCAGTCCTCGTCCACCGGATCCTCCGGGCCGGAGGACCCGGGTTCTTCGGGGTCGGGAGGATCTTCGGGGTCGTCCGGGTCCTCGGAGGCCTCCGGATCCTCAGGGTCTTCCGGGTCCTCGGGGTCCTCGGGGTCCTCGGGGTCCTCGGGGTCCTCCGACGACAATCCGTTCGCGCCGCCGCCGGAGGACAGGCCCGACCAGCCGTGGCAGCCGCGCCACCCCGAGAACGGGGGCGGGACGCCGGACGACCAGTCGTCGGGCGGTGACCGTTCGTCCTGGGGCAGCCAGTGGAGCAGCCGACAGCCCGGCCGTTCGTCGGGCGGCGGTTTCGGCGGCAGGCCCGGCGGCCAGAGCGGACCGGGCGCGGGGCAGAACGGCCCCGGTGGCCGCCAGAACGGTTCGGACGGCCGGCCCGGCAAGACCGGCCTGCGCTGGGACCCGACCGACCCGTTCCAGCGCCGCGCGCGGTACGCGCTGCTCGGCGGTATGTGGGCCTTCTTCTTCGCCCTCTTCGACTTCCCGGAGATCGCGCTGCTCCTCGGCGCGCTCGCCCTCTACTGGGGCATCAGCTCGCTGCGGGCCAAGGCGCCGATCGCGCGCCCGTCGGTCGACGGCCCAACTGCGGGCGGCGGTGCGGACGCGCGTACGGGCTCCGGTACGGGCTCCGGTACGGGCTCCGGTACGACGCCTTCTGCTTCCACGCCGGCCACCACAGGGGCCCCGCCGGCACCGGGCGCTCCGGGCGCCGCGGCCCAGGGCACGACGGCGCACAAGCCGCAGACGACCGTCGCGGTGAGCGGGATCGTGGCGGCGTCCATCGCGCTGCTGGTCGTGGCGGCGACGTTCACGGTGCAGCTCGTCTACCGCGACTACTACACCTGTGTGAACGACGCGCTGACGAAGACGGGCCAACTGGCCTGCAACGACAAACTTCCCGACTCGCTGGTGCCGATCTTCGGCGTCCAGAAGTAGCCGAGCAGCACGCGGCACACACGACGGCGGCCCCACCCTTCCTGGTTTCGGGAGGGATGGGGCCGCCGCTCGTTCGAGTGGTGTCGGTCAATCCGCCGTTTTCGGTTCGGGGTCGGGTTCGGGGTCAGGCGTGGCCTCGGGTTCCGGTGTCGGCGGCGCGGGGCTGGGGGAAGAGGTCGGGCCGGGGCCGGGGTTCGGCGGGAATGCGGTCATCAGACCGCCGGACGCCTGCCGGATCGCCGCCCAGCGCGCCTCCTGCGCGTCCCGGTCGTGCCACGCGTCCATGGGCAGGAAGTCGTACGGCTCGTGCGTCGGGTCGGCGCCGTCCAGCGTGGGCGGAGGGTCTGCCACGCCCACGGGCGTACGGTCCCCGTCCCCGTTCTCGTTCTCGTTCTCCACCGACGGCCCGTCGTCGACGGCCTTCTCCGGCGACGTCTTTCCCCGCCGCCACGGCACGCGTCGCCACCAGGCGGGCTTCGCCACGGTCGCATCCATCGCTACATCCGGCACCTCTGCCACCTCCGCCGCCTCTCCCATCAGGTCCGGCTCGTCCAGCTCGTCCGCCACGTCCGCCACGTCCGTCGCGCGCCGTTGCCGCAGCCGCCAGGCCCGTACCGACAGCGCCGCCGGTACGCCGACACCCACCGTCCAGGCCAGCGCGGCGGCCCCGGTCAGCCACCACACCGGCCCGAACTCGGCCAGCCGCCCCGTCCCCATCGGCCCGCCCGCGACGGCGGCCAGCGCCGCCATCAGCACCGCGCACCCGGCCCCCGCGAGCGCCGCCGCGAGCGCGGTGTCGCGTGCGCTCCACGCCTCGTCCCGCTCGGCGTAGGGCGGGGCGGCGACTCGTACCGTGAACCAGGCGATCACCAGCCCCGCCACCACCGGCACGACCCCCGCCGCCCAGGTCACGGCCATGCCGGGCCCCTCGGCCGGAGCGGCCGCCAGCAGCGGGAAGGGCGGCAGCGCGGGGCTGCCGGTGACGGCGAGCGGGGTGACCGTCGCCGACGTACCGAGCGCGAAGCCGGGGCCGAGTGCGTACGCCGCGCCCCAGACCGCCGCGTTCGGAAGCAGGGCGAGGGCGAGCAGCAGTACGGCGATCCGGCCCGACCAGGCGGAGGCCAGTTGCAGGAAGGATTCCTGTGCGGCGTCGGCGTGCCACAGCAGCGAGCAGGCGACGAGGAGGACGCCACCGCCCAGCAGCACCACCGTCCCGGCGGTCGCCGACCGCATCACGACGACGGCCCGCCGGCGCTTCCCGGCAGCCACCGCCCCGGTTTCCGCCACCGCCGTGTCCGACCGGCCGACGCCGGGCAGCCGGGTGAGCAGCGGGGCGAGCGGCCGACCGCTCCCCACCCACACCCCGGCGGCGGCCGACAGCACGGGCACGAGGGGCAGTTCGAGCGCCGTGGCGAGGGTGTCCGTGGAGAGCGCGCCGCCTCGCGCGTAGAGCACGACAGCGCCGCCGACCAGCAGATATCCGCCCGCGACCGTGAACAGCGCGCCGAGCGCCGTGAGCTGGGGGCGGCCCTCGTCCGCCTCCAGCGCGTCGCGCGCGGACCGGTAGATCAGCCACACCGGCAGCGCCACGACCAGCAGCGGTACGACTCCGACTGGCGCGGGGACGCCGGACAGCGTGTCGGGCCGTACGAGCTCCGCCCCGTGGGCGAGCAGCCACAGCGCCGCCGCGATGTGCAGGGCGCCGCCGGCACCGCTGTCGGGGTACGGGGAGCTGATCCATGCCGCGATGACCAGTACGGCGAGGGCGCCGAGGCCGAGGCCCGCCGCGAGCCCTCCCCGGAGGAACGCGGCGGTCAGCGCGGCGGCCCGGCCCCGCTCGGTGGCCGAGGCCGAGGACAACGTGGTGCCGCGCTCGCTCACTTGGGTCACGGCGCCATGGTCCCAACGACACGCGCTTAAACCGCGTAACAGGCGTATAGCCGTTGTGTCGCTCAATATACGTTTATGTACTTTTTCGGCCGGTGCAGTGCCGCGAGGAGTTCGCCATGACGCAGAGCACCACTCGCACCTCCTCGGTGCCCACGCTTCCCTCCCCCAAGGAGCGGCGCAGGCTGCGTGAGGCCATGGCGGTGACCGAGAAACAGTTGGCGGCCGAGGTCGGGGTCACACGCAGGACGGTCAGATCCTGGGAGACGGGGCGTACGACGCCCCTGGGGCGCAAGCGTGAGGCGTACGCGCGGCTGCTGGCCGCGTACGCGGCGGAGCTTGACGAGAAGAAGCGCGCGAAGGGGAAGCGGCGGTCGAACGACTCCGCGAGCACCCCGGCGACGGAGCCGCCCCCGGTTCCGGCGGAGACACCGCCCCCGCCCCAGGCCCCAGCGCCGGAGCCGACACCCGCACCGGCCCAGGCCCAGGCGCCCGCACCCGAGCCCGAGCCCCCGGCCGACGAAGCCCCCGCCGAGCCCCCGCCCTCACCCTCCCGCAAGAAGCCGCTCAACCGCCGCCCCGTCCGCCCGGTCAAGGCCGACAGCCGGTCCCAGCAGAACGCCCAGCGCCGCAAGGAGAAGGCCGAGGCCCTGGCCGGGGCTGCGGCAGCCGAGGCCGCCAGGCTCACACCTGCCCAGGCCTTCGACGAGTTGTACGCGTACGCCGCCCCCGCCCTCGTACGCCAGACGTATCTGCTCACCGGACGGCGCACGCTCGCGCAGGAGTCCGTCGAGCGTGCCTTCCATCTGGCCTGGCACCGATGGCCCGAGGTCGCCGTCGACCGCGACCCCGCGGGCTGGGTGCGGGGGGCGGCGTACGACTACGCGACATCGCCCTGGCACCGGTTCCGGCGCGCCCACCGGCACCCGGACCCGGTCACCGGCGGACGGGACGGCCGTGACGGCCGCGACGGTCACGCGCTGCGCAAGGCGCTGCTCGAACTGCCGCCGATGTACCGGCGCACGCTGCTCCTCTACGACGGTCTGGGGCTCGGCCTGCCCGAGACGGCCGCCGAGTCCGAGGCCACCACGTCGGCCACCGCCAACCGGCTGCTGCACGCGCGCGAGGCGGTCGCCGAGCAGTTGCCCGATCTGGGCGACGCGGCGGTCCTGCACGAGCGGATGCGGGAGTTGGCGGAGACGGTGACCGCGCCGCCGATCGCGAACGCGTCCGCCGTACGGCTGGGGAGCGAGCGCCGCGCCAAGTTCTGGACGCGGGTGGCCATCGCCGTCACCGTGCTGATCGTGGGGGCGACGGCCTTCACGGTGGTCACGGCGCCGACGCGGTACGAGCCGGTGCCCGCGCCCGGCCAGCGGGTCGGCGGCGTCCCGGCGCCGATGGGACCGCAGAAGCTCAGCAAGCAGGACCTGAAGCTGCGCGCCAAGCTCCGCGCCGTACCGATGAACGGTCCGGAGCGGCTGGTGCCCCGGATCCCCTGACCCGGATCCCCTGACCCGGGACCGAGATCGCGGTATCCGGCAACGCGCACGCGCGTGGGCCCGCACCACCTGAAAGGTGCGGGCCCACGCGCGTTGTGCGGCAGTACAACTGCCGTACTCCCTAAGACCGTACCGCCAAGGGTCGGCCCGCGTCAGCCCGGCGTCAGCCGGCGAGAATGGCGCGCGCGAGACCGGCCGTCTCGGTCGGCGTCTTGCCGACCTTCACGCCCGCGGCCTCAAGGGCCTCCTTCTTGGCCGCCGCGGTGCCCGACGAGCCGGAGACGATGGCGCCCGCGTGGCCCATGGTCTTGCCCTCGGGCGCCGTGAAGCCCGCGACATAGCCGACGACCGGCTTGGTCACGTTCTTCGCGATGAAGTCGGCCGCGCGCTCCTCGGCGTCGCCGCCGATCTCGCCGATCATCACGATGAGGTCGGTGTCGGGGTCGGCCTCGAACGCCTCGAGGGCGTCGATGTGCGTCGTGCCGATGACCGGGTCGCCGCCGATGCCGATGGCGGACGAGAAGCCGATGTCGCGCAGCTCGTACATCATCTGGTAGGTCAGCGTGCCGGACTTGGACACGAGACCGATGCGGCCGGGCTTGGTGATGTCGCCCGGGATGATGCCGGCGTTGGACTGGCCGGGCGTGATGAGACCGGGGCAGTTGGGGCCGATGATCCGGGTCTTGTTGCCCTTGCTCGACGCGTACGCCCAGAAGGCGGCGGAGTCGTGCACCGCGATGCCCTCGGTGATGACGACGGCGAGAGAGATCTCGGCGTCGATGGCCTCGACCACTGCGGCCTTGGCGTGCGCCGGGGGCACGAAGAGGACGGAGACGTCGGCGCCGGTCTTCTCGATCGCTTCCTTGACGGAGCCGAAGACCGGGACATCGGTGCCGTCGAAGTCGACGGACGTGCCGGCCTTGCGCGGGTTGACTCCGCCGACGATGTTGGTGCCGTCAGCGAGCATGAGCCTGGTGTGCTTCATGCCGGTGGCACCGGTCATCCCCTGGACGATGACCTTGCTTTCCTTGGTCAGGAAAATAGCCATGGTGTTGGTGACCTTTACCTTTACTTCGCAGCCGCGAGCTCGGCGGCCTTGTCGGCCGCGCCGTCCATGGTGTCCACACGCTGTACGAGCGGGTGGTTGGCGTCCGAGAGGATCTTGCGACCCAGCTCCGCGTTGTTGCCGTCGAGGCGCACGACCAGGGGCTTGCTGACGGTCTCGCCCTTGGACTTGAGCAGTTCCAGGGCCTGGACGATGCCGTTGGCGACCTCGTCGCACGCGGTGATGCCGCCGAAGACGTTGACGAAGACGGACCTGACGTCCGGGTCGCCCAGGATGATCTCCAGGCCGTTCGCCATGACCTCGGCCGACGCGCCGCCACCGATGTCGAGGAAGTTGGCGGGCTTCACGCCGCCGTGGGCCTCGCCCGCGTACGCGACGACGTCGAGGGTGCTCATGACGAGCCCCGCGCCGTTGCCGATGATGCCGACCTCGCCGTCGAGCTTGACGTAGTTGAGGCTCTTGGCCTTGGCGGCGGCTTCGAGGGGGTTGGCCGCGGCCTTGTCCTCAAGGGCCTCGTGGCCGGGCTGGCGGAAGTCGGCGTTCTCGTCCAGCGAGACCTTGCCGTCGAGCGCGATGATCTTGCCGTCGCCGGACTTGATCAGCGGGTTGACCTCGACGAGCAGGGCGTCTTCCTTGATGAAGACGGTCCAGAGCTGCTGGAGGACGTCGGCGACCTGGTCGGCGATCTCGGCCGGGAACTTCGCGGCGGCGACGATCTCGGCGGCCTTCTCAGGGGTGCAGCCCTCGTTGGCGTCGACCGGGATCTTGGCGAGCGCTTCGGGGTTCTCCTCGGCGACGACCTCGATCTCCACGCCGCCCTCGACGGAGGCCATGGCCAGGAAGGTGCGGTTGGTGCGGTCGAGGAGGAAGGAGACGTAGTACTCCTCCGCGATGTCCGCCGTCTGGGCCAGCATCACCTTGTGGACCGTGTGGCCCTTGATGTCCATGCCCAAAATGGCGTCGGCCTTGGCGACCGCGTCGGCCGGGTCGGAGGCCAGCTTCACGCCGCCGGCCTTGCCTCGGCCGCCGACCTTGACCTGCGCCTTGACGACAGCCTTGCCGCCGAGACGCGTGGTCACCTCGCGCGCCGCCTCAGGCGTTTCGATGACTTCACCGGCCAGCACCGGTACACCGTGCTTGGCGAAGAGGTCCCTCGCCTGGTACTCGAACAGGTCCACGCGCGTCCGTCCCTTGTCTGTCTTCTAAGATTCGCAGTGATCGCGGTTCGTAATCTGCGTGGGCGTGCCGCGATGGGCAACGTGACTGCGCTTGTCACAACGTGACTGCACTTGTCACAAGGAATGCGCAGACGGAGGTCCCGGAGCGCGGCATGTCCGTCTCGCAGGTTATCCCCGTGGACCGTGGACCCCTAAATCACAGATCACCCCTGAGCGGTGATACCTGTCACAGGCGTGCTCAGGCGGTGTCCGGTATCGGCAGGGGGCGCTTCTCGATCGCCGCCGCCATCACCTCCGGGAACAGGTCGGGGGTGCAGGCGAAGGCCGGGGCGCCGAGTGCGGCGAGGGCCGCCGCGTGGTCACGGTCGTAGGCGGGGGCGCCCTCGTCGGACAGCGCGAGCAGCGCCACGAACTGCGTGCCGGACGCCCTCATCGCGGCGACCCGTTTCAGCATCTCGTTGCGGATACCGCCCTCGTAGAGGTCGCTGATCAGGACCACGACGGTGTCGGCGGGGCGGGTGATCCGCGACTGGCAGTAGGCGAGCGCGCGGTTGATGTCGGTGCCGCCGCCGAGCTGTGTGCCGAACAGGACGTCGACGGGGTCGTCCAGTTGGTCGGTGAGGTCGACCACCGCCGTGTCGAAGACGACGAGGCGGGTGGAGATGGAGCGCATCGAGGCGAGGACGGCGCCGAAGACGGAGGCGTAGACGACTGACGCCGCCATCGAACCGGACTGGTCGATGCACAGGACGACCTCCTTCTTCACCGACTGCGAGGCGCGGCCGTATCCGATGAGGCGTTCGGGGACGATCGTGCCGTACTCGGGCAAATAGTTCTTGAGGTTCGCGCGGATCGTGCGGTCCCAGTCGATGTCCCGGTGGCGCGGCCGGCTGATCCGCGCGGAGCGGTCGAGGGCGCCGGTGAGCGTGGCGCGGGTGCGGGTGGCGAGCCGCTTCTCGATGTCGGCGACGACTTTCCGTACGACGGCGCGCGCCGTCTCCTTCGTCGTCTCGGGCATGGCCTTGTTGAGCGAGAGGAGCGTGCCGACGAGATGGACGTCCGCCTCGACGGCCTCCAGCATTTCCGGTTCGAGCAGGAGCGCGGAGAGGCCGAGCCGCTGGATCGCGTCGCGCTGCATGACCTGCACGACGGAGCTGGGGAAGTACGTACGGATGTCGCCGAGCCAGCGGGCGACCGAGGGGGCGGAGGCGCCGAGCCCCGCGGAGCGGTTGCCGCCGCTCTTCCTGGACGTGCCGGTGCCGTTTCCGCCCCCGCCTCCGCCTCCGTACAGAGCGGTCAACGCGCCGTCCATCGCCGCGTCCTGGCCGGTGAGCGTGCGCCCGGTGCCGTCGGCGGAGTCGCCGCCGAGCACCATCCGCCAGCGCCTCAGCCGCTCGTCGGCCGCGTCGGTCGTGGTGCCGGTCGTGGTGCCGGTCGTCGTCCCGGTCGTGGTCATCCGGCCACCCCCGCAGGGTCGTTGTCGTGGTGGTTGTCGTGGTTGTTGTCGTAGTTGGTGTCGCCGAGGAGCAGGCGCAGGACCGGCAGGACCGCGTCCGCGCGGGTCTCGTCGATACCGGCTCCGAAGCCGGGGATCCCCGCCTCGGCACGGTCGGCCCGCGCGCCGTCGCCCGCCGATCCGCGCCGGACCAGCTCGCCGAGCGTGCGGCGCACTCCCGGTTCGTACGCGGAGAACGTACGGCGCAGAAGGGGCAGCACGTCCGTGAACGAGCCGTCCGGCACCCCCGTCAGCCAGGTGTCCACGAGGCCGAGCAGCCGCTCGTCGTGGACCAGGAGCATTCCACCGCCGGACGCTCCCCCGACGAACCCCTCGATCCAAGCCGCCGCGTCGGCCGGCGGGGCGCCCGGCGACAGGGCGAGGCCCATGAGACGCGCGGCCTCGTCCTCGGCGAGTCGTCCGTCGTCCAGGAGCAGCCGGGCGGACCGGCCCCGGATGACACCGGACACGGTGTCCCGCGCGGCGAGTTTGCGCAGGACGGCCTCCCAGCGCCCGGACAGGTCCCCTGCGGGGCGGCCCGGGACCTCGGGCAGCAGGCCGATCGCGGTGTGGACGCTGTCGAGATGCCCTCTCATCTCGGCCGCGCCGTCCGCGTCGAGCGCGGCGCAGGCGGGCGGCAGCCCGACACAGATCCGCTCGGCGAGCCCGGCGGCGACCTCGCCGAGCGCCGCCGTGTCGGTGGACCGTACGTCTCCGTAGCGCAGCGAGCGGGCGAGGGCGGGCAGGGCCTGGGCGAGGTGGGCGACATCGGCGTCCAGCGCGGCGCGGTCCGCGAGGGCCTTCATCACCACGGGCAGGGCGTCGGTCAGCTCGGCCAGGAGGCACTGTTCGGCCAGGGCCGTGACATCGGCGAGGGTGGTCGCCGACACCGCGCGGGACTCGGCCTTGGCGGTGGCCGCCGAGAGGACCGTGGTGCCCCAGACCCCGGCCTCGGCGACCCGTACGTACAACTCGGGCTCCCAGCGCAGCCGCCAGCTCTCGCGGAACGTGCCCGTGCTGCCGCGCCCGGCGGCCGGTTCGCCCCAGCCGATGCCGAGCAGCCGCAGCCGGTGCAGCATCCTGCTCCGCCCGGCGTCCGTCTCCTTACGGAGGTCGAGGTCCAGCTCGCGCTCCAGCGCTTCGGGCTTGAGCCGCAGCGAGCGCTGGAGCCGGGTCAGGTCGCGCTGCAACGGCACGGCCGGCGCGGAGTCGGGAACCTCGCCCAGGACGTCCCCGACGACGAGCCGGTCCCGGATGAGTCCGAGCGGCACGTCCGACCCGTCGCACATGACGGCGCGGATCGCGTCGGTCGTCTCGGTCAGTCCGGCCAGGGGCCGGCCGCGCATGGTGGCCAGGGTCTCGGCGAGCCGTACCGCCTCGATGACATGGGCGGAGGAGATGGGCTGGTCCTCCTCGCGCAGCAGACCGGCGACCTTGGTCATCCAGCGCTCCACGGGGCGGTCGGGTGCGCCGAAGAGATGGCCGTACCAGCCAGGGGAGTCGATCCCGGCGCCGTATCCGCTGTGTCTGGCCAGTCGGTGGTGGGTCCATGGCACCCAGGTCATCTCGGACTTGACCTTGGGTAGTGCCTTGAGGAGGGCGCGGTCGGCGGTTGCCGTGGTCTGCGCGTGGAGTGCGGGCACGTGCCACGCGCCGCAGACGACGGCGACCCGGTCGTCGCCGAACTCCTTTCGCGCCGCGCGGAGTTGGATGCGCATGTACGCCTCGCGGACCAGGTCGCGGCGGTGGCCGCCGTCGCCGTATTCCTCGCGCAGGGCTGTCATCGCCTCGCCGACGGCGGCGAACGGCGCGAACGGGTCGTCGTCGGCGGCGGCGCGGTGCTCCACGACGTCTTCCCACCACCGCTCGGCGTCGTCGTACCCGGCGGCTTCGGCGAGGACGGCGAGCGGATCGACGCGCAGGGCGCGGGCGGAGGCGTCGGGGTCGGTCTCGCTCTCCGCCGCCCCGTCCCCGTCCCCGTCCCCGTCTCTGCCCTCGTCTCTGTCCTCGTCCGTGTAGGCCAGGGAGTGCGTCGCGGGAAGGTCGATGAAGCGGACCGGGACGTCGTGGGCGAGCGCCCAGCGGATCGCGACCCACTCCGGGGAGAACTCGGCCAGCGGCCAGAACGCCGCGCGCCCCGGATCGTCCACGGCGTGCGCGAGCAGCGCGACGGGCGGGCGCATCTGGGGATCCCCCGCGAGGGACACCAACGCGTCGCCCTCGGGCGGGCCTTCGACCAGGACGGCGGACGGCGCCGCCGCGTCGAGCGCCGCCTGTACGGCACGGGCCGAGCCGGGCCCGTGGTGCCGGACGCCGAGCAGCAACGGCCCGCTCCCGGCCGGCCACGTGGGGGTCGCCTCGCGCGGCATCGTCATGCGCCGACCTCTCGGCAGGCGCGGTAGAAGTCCTTCCAGCCGTCCCGCTCACGCACGACCGTTTCGACATACTCCTGCCAGATCACCCGGTCCGCCGCCGGGTCGCGGACGACGGCGCCGAGAATGCCGGACGCGACGTCGCCGGGCCGCAGCACGCCGTCGCCGAAGTGCGCGGCGAGCGCGAGGCCGTTGGTGACGACGGAGATCGCCTCCGCCGTGGAGAGCGTCCCGGACGGCGACTTGATCTTCGTACGCCCATCGGCCGTGACGCCGTCGCGCAGCTCGCGGAAGACCGTGACGACCCGGCGGATCTCGGCGATGCCTTCGAGACCGCCCGGCAGATCGAGCGAGCGCCCGATCTGGTCGACGCGCCGCGAGACGATGTCGACCTCCGCCTCGGCGGTGGCGGGCAGCGGCAGAACGACGGTGTTGAAGCGGCGGCGCAGCGCGCTGGACAGGTCGTTGATCCCCCGGTCACGGTCGTTGGCGGTCGCGATCACGTTGAACCCGCGGACCGCCTGGATCTCCTGCCCCAACTCCGGGACCGGCAGGGTCTTCTCGGACAGGATCGTGATGAGCGAGTCCTGCACGTCGGCCGGGATGCGCGTCAGCTCCTCGACCCGGGCGGTCATGCCTTCCGCCATGGCCCGCATGACGGGACTGGACACCAGCGCGTCCCGGCTCGGACCGTGGGCGAGCAACTGCGCGTAGTTCCACCCGTAGCGGATGGCCTCCTCGGGCGTGCCCGCCGTCCCCTGCACCAGCAGGGTCGAGTCACCGCTGACGGCGGCGGCCAGATGCTCGGACACCCACGTCTTCGCCGTGCCGGGAACGCCGAGGAGCAGTAGCGCCCGGTCGGTGGCGAGTGTGGTGACGGCGACCTCGATGATCCTGCGCGGGCCCACGTACTTCGGCGTGATGACCGTGCCGTCCGGGAGCGTCCCGCCGAGGAGATACGTGGCGACCGCCCACGGCGAAAGCCGCCATCTGGCCGGCCGGGGCCGGTCGTCGGCGGCGGCGAGCGCCTTGAGTTCGTCGGCGAACGCGTCCTCGGCGTGCGGTCGCAGGACCTCGGCGCCGACGGGCTCGCCGACCGTCTCGGCAGTCGTCGCACTCGTTTCGGGCATGGTCATGGATCCCCCTCCAGATCGTTCGACCGGCTACGGGATCCACGGTGCACCATGCCACTGACAATCGACCGTTTCCGCAGGTCGGAGCCGGTTGTCAGTGGGGCGGCCTAACGTCGTGGGCATGGATGAAGCGGGGGTGCGCTGGACGACGGAGCAGGTGCTGGCCCTGGCGCCTGACGATGCGTCACGCAAGGCGGGGGCCAGGCTGAGCGCGGCCGGGCCGTGGTCGGACGCGGGCAGCAGCGACGAGGGAGCCGTATGGGGGCTGTGCAAGGGGAGCGGCAAGAAGCCGTATCAGACGGTGATAGACACGAAAGGCCCGGCGTACAAATGCAGTTGCCCGAGCCGCAAGTTCCCGTGCAAACACGCGCTGGGGCTGCTGCTGCTCTGGGCGGCCGAGGAGGCGTCGGCGGTCCGGACGGTCGTGGACGTCGGGGACGGGGAGGCGCCCGACTGGGCGCGGGAGTGGCTGGGCTCCCGCCACAAGCGCGGCGAGGAGCAGGAGAAAGCCGCGAAGGACGGGGCCGGCGGAGCGGCCAAGTCGGCCGACCCGGAGGCGGCCAGACGCCGGGCGGAGCGCAGGGCCGCCCGGATCACGGGCGGGGCGCTGGAGCTTGAGCAGCGGCTGACGGATCTGCTGCGCGGCGGGCTGGCGGCGGCCGAGCAGTCGGGATACGGGCTGTGGGAGGAGACGGCCGCCCGCATGGTGGACGCGCAGGCGCCCGGACTGGCGGCGCGGGTGCGGGAGCTGGGTTCGATTCCGGGCTCGGGGGCGGGCTGGCCGGTGCGGCTGCTCGAAGAGTCGGCGCTGCTGCATCTGCTGGATCAGGGCTGGCTGGGGATCGACCGACTGCCCGCGCCCCTGGCGACCACGGTCCGCACGAGGGTCGGACTCCCCTCCCCCGCCGACGGCCCGCCGGTCAAGGACCACTGGCTGGTCCTCGCGCAGTACGACACGTCGGACGGCAAGATCACCACGCGCCGGATCTGGCTGTACGGGCGGGAGTCGGGGCGTACGGCACTGGTGCTGGGGTTCGGCGCGGCGGGCCGATCGCCCCAACCGGCGCTGCCGGTGGGCCGGGTGATCGAGGCGGAGCTGACGCCGCACGCGGGGGCGGGGCAGTTGCGCGCCGATCTGGGCGAGGAGACGGGCATCCCGCAACCGGGCGGGGCGCCCCCGACGGGCGGGCCGACCACGGCGGCGGTGGAGACGTACGGGGCCGCGCTGCGGGAGGATCCCTGGCTGGAGTCCTGGCCGGTGACGCTGACGGATGTCATACCCGTCCCGGACGGGGACGAGTGGCAACTGGCGGACGCGGAGGGGGAGTCGGCCCTGCCGATCGCACCGTCGTCGCTGGCGAGGCCGGGCCTGTGGAAGCTGGTGGCGCTGTCGGGGGGCGGCCCGGTGACGGTCTTCGGCGAGTGCGGGCACCGAGGATTCGTACCGCTCGCCGCGTGGTCGCCGGACTCTTCGGAGACGGTCCGCCTGACATGACCGTTCCCCGGTATCGGGTTCGTCCTCAATCGCCGGACAGGCTCAAAGCAGCCCGTCCGGCGGGCATTTCAAGCCCGTCCGGCGATTGAGGACGAACGCGGCCCACAAGCCGCGCAACCTGACCAACGCACCGGATCCGCA
The DNA here is from genome assembly GCF_045040295.1 of Streptomyces sp. NBC_01506. Taxonomy (NCBI): domain Bacteria; kingdom Bacillati; phylum Actinomycetota; class Actinomycetes; order Kitasatosporales; family Streptomycetaceae; genus Streptomyces; species Streptomyces sp. NBC_01506. The sequence goes on from NZ_CP109422.1 coordinate 3,431,050, forward strand.
CCACGCCCTACACCCCTCCCCTATCCCCTATCTATACGTATACGGAGGCATCCGATGACCCGCACCACCTCCTGGGAAGACCTCGTCACCTCCGCCCTGCTCGGCACCGATCGACGCACCCCACCGGCCGAGGTCATCGCTCCCGGCCAGGACGCGCCCGGCGCGCTGCTCGACGCCGCCGCGCTCCACACGCTGCGGCGGCGGGCGGGGCTGCTCCCCGCGCGCGCCGGCGCCCGGCCGGAGCCGGCGCCGTCCGACGACCGTCGCGAACTGCCGGAACCCGCACGCAGGCGCCTCGCCCAACTGCTGGCCGACCGCTCGGCCCCCGCCGGTACGGGCGGCAGACGCGGTACGGCCCCTGACCTCACCGAACTGCTCCCCCAGTGGCTCACGACCGCCAACCACCAGGGCTACCGCGCCCCCGCCGCCGCGCTGCCCGCGCTCCTCGACGCCGCGCGCGGGCGCAACGACCTGCGGCCGCACGCCCTCGCGTTCGCCGGAGCGCGCGGGCTGTGGCTCGCGCGCTTCAACCCGGACTGGAAGTTCGCCCTGCGCGGCGCGTCCGGCGGCGCCGTCCTGCCGAGCGCCCAGGACGCCGAAGCCGTACGGCAGTTGTGGGAGCAGGGGCTGTTCGCCGAGCGCGTCGCACTGCTCGCGGCCGTACGCGCGCAGGACACCGGCGCGGCGCGGGCGCTGCTCGCCACGACGTGGTCGACGGAGCGCGCCGAGGACCGGCTGATGTTCCTCGACTCGCTGCGCGCCGGACTCTCCGACCTGGACGAGCCTTTCCTCGAGGAGGCACTTTCCGACCGCAGCCGCAATGTCCGCGCGACCGCCGCGGAGTTGCTGTCCGCGCTGCCGAACTCCGCGCTGGCCGCGCGGATGGCCGCGCGGGCGGCCACGTGCGTGAGCCTGGACCGCACCGGCGGCCCGGCAGGCCCGACCGTCGTCGTCGAGGCGCCGCACGAGTGCGACGCGGACATGCAGCGCGACGGGGTGAGCCCGACACCGCCCAGCGGCCGGGGCGAACGGTCCTGGTGGCTGGGTCAGTTGGTGGAGGCGACGCCGCTGTCGCTCTGGCCGGGCCGACTCGGGGACCGTACGCCCGAGGAGATCGTGACGCTGCCGGTGCTGGACGGCTGGACGGACGAACTGCACGCGGCCTGGTGCCGCGCCGCCGTCCGCCAGCGGGACGCCCGCTGGGCCCGTGCCCTGCTGGGACCGCCGGCCGCGTCCCCGGCCACCGGGCCGGGGGCGTCGTCCCTCGCGGAGCGGGCGAAGCTGCTCGCCACCCTGCCCGTGACGGAACGGGCGTCCTGGGTGGCCGAGTTCATAGCCGCGCACGGCCTGTCGGAGGCGTTCCAGCTCCTCGGGGTCTGCGCGGTGCCGTGGTCCGAGCCGCTGGGCCGCGCGGTGGTCGACGCGCTCGACATCGCGCGGGACGGCGGGAGTTACCCGTGGAGCTTCAGCGGTGTGATGGGCCTGGCCGAACGCTGTCTGAATCCGGCGGAGGCGTCCCGGCTGGAAATCCTCACCGCCACCCCGGACGAGCCGGAAGGCGCGTCACCGGGGGCGGGCGGCTACTGGTCGGAGGCGTTCCAACGCCTGGTCTCCACGCTGCGGCTGCGCGCCGCGATGCTGTCGGAACTGACGGGTGAGGAAGGTGGGGAACGGGCCGACCTGTGCCCGTCCGGCACTTGAGGACACACAGCAGCCGCCCGGCGTCCCGGCACCCGGCGTCACCGCACCACCACTACGCTCCCGCCGGCTGCCGGACATGCGCGTTCACCCAGTCGACGATCGACGTCGTCGTCGCGCCCGGCGTGAAGATCTCCGCCACGCCCTTGTCCTTCAGGGGCCCGATGTCCGCCTCCGGGATGATGCCGCCGCCGAAGACCTTGATGTCCAGCGCGTCGTGCTGCTCCAGCAGGTCGATGACCTTCGCGAACAGCGTGTTGTGCGCGCCGGACAGGATCGACAGACCGATCGCGTCGGCGTCCTCCTGAATCGCTGTGTCGACGATTTGCTCAGGCGTCTGGTGCAGCCCGGTGTAGATGACCTCCATACCCGCATCCCGCAACGCTCGCGCGATGACCTTGGCCCCGCGATCGTGGCCGTCGAGACCCGGCTTGGCCACCACCACACGGATCGGACCGGTCACACCCATCACTGCCTCCACATACCGACGTCGTCGTCATTGGCACAGGTCCCCGCACCGATGAGGGCCGAAGAGGTGAACGAACGTTATCTCCAGCATCTCCCACGCCACTGTTTCGCGACGGCCGGGGAGGGGGAAATCACACATTGGGACATGTTCACTCTGCGTCGTGCCGGCCCCACCCGGCACGGGAGCCGCAAGGGAGCCGCTTCCCGTGTGGCGTAGGGAGGTAGGTCAATGAGGATCCCGCCTTTCTCCGAGCTTTTCGACCTTTTCTCGCCCTTTCCCTCCGTGGTGCGGCGGCCGGCGGCCTGGGAGCTGCCCGTCACCCTCCTGCGGGCCTCGGCCCTCGAGGTGGCGATCCTCGCCGGTCATCTGGTCCTGTATCCGGCCGGAATCACCAAGGAGCGCCCCGCCCCCGAGCTGCCGCCCGAGGCGGCCACACTGCCCACCGAGGGCCGCTCACGACCGCCTGTCCTGCTCCTGCACGGATTCGTGGACAACCGCTCCGTCTTCGTCCTCCTGCGCCGCTCACTGGCCCGGCACGGCTGGCGCCATCTCGAATCCCTCAATTTCTCCCCACTGACCAGCGACATCCGGCTCGCGGCCGAGGTGCTGGGCCGCCACATCGAGGAGATCTGTGCCCGTACGGGACACCGCGAGGTCGACATCGTCGGCCACAGCCTCGGCGGCCTGATCGCCCGGTATTACGTACAGCGAATGGGCGGTGACGTACGGGTGCGGACCCTGGTCACCATGGGCACCCCGCACGCGGGCACCGCCGCCGTCCCGCTGGCGAGCGCGCATCCCGTCGTGCGGCAGATGCGGCCCGGTTCCGACCTGATCGAGGAGCTGCGGCAGCCGGCGCCCGGCTGCCGGACCCGGTTCGTCAGCTTCTGGAGCGATCTCGACCAGGTCATGTCACCGGTGGACGCGGCCCGCGTCGACCACCCCGACCTCGTCGCGGAGAACGTGGGCGTGACCGGCATCGGCCACCTCGCGCTGCCGGTGCATCCGGCCGTCGCCGCCGGAATCCGTTACGTCCTGGAGCACGACGGCAGCGCGGACCTCGCAGGTCTCGCCGAGTCGGCCGAATGGGCGGGAAATGGTACGGAACGGGCGGAGGGCCAGGCCGACGGGGCGATATCGGTGGCGTAGGGATCGCGCGACGTCCCGACCGCCGACATCGAAATTGGTTGCACTCACACCCGATTCGATGTTGCTTCGACATCTCACCGACACCCTGGAAATCGAACACCTCTCGAACGTAGAGCCAAAGGTGTGCCCGCAGTCCGCCGAAAGACGGCCGAATGCCCGTTTCCAGAGCGCCCGGAAGCCGCCGAAGATTGTCGCCGTCGCATACCGCCGGGTACAGTCGCGGCCACTGCTTTCCCTTCTGGGTACCTCCGTGCGTCAAGGCGGCCCAGGAGCCTGGTTCTGCTGCCGAGGCGAGAGAGAAGTTGGTGAACGACCAGCACCCCCACGCCGGATACGCCGCCCACGACGGCTATTCCACAGGCAGCTTCGACAGTGACCCGCTCTTCGGCGCGCTTCCGGGCACGAGCCCGGTGGGCACGGTCACTTACGAGTCGGACCACAGCGGTCAGTACGACTCGGCGCAGTGGAACGCGGGTTACGAGGGTTACGACCCCTACGCGACACAGGCGCCGCACGCACCCCAGGCCCAGTACGAGGCGTACGACGCGTACGCGGCACAGGCCCAGCAACTCGACCAACTCCAGCAGCCCCAGCAGTCGTACGACACGACGGGCCAGTGGGACGCCAACGCCTGGAACGAGGCGAACGAGGCCGGTCAGACGGCCAGTTACGGTTACGAGTCGGCCGAGCAGTGGGCGGCGGCGCCCGTCGCCGACACCGGCGCGTACGACGCCACCGCCTGGAACTCGGGCGCACCCGTGGCCGCCCCGGCGGACGTACCGTTCCAGACCGAGCAGTTCCAGCCTGAGCCGTTCCCGGCAGAGGTTCCGGCCGCGTACTACGGCGACACCACGACGTACGAGCCCGCGGCCTACGAGCCCGAGCCCGAGGTCGAGCACCAGCACGAACCCGCGTACGACCAGCCGGAGTTCGCGCAGGACGACTACCCGCACGGCGAGTACGCGCGGCGCGAGCATGAGTACGACTACGACACGCCCGGTCCGGAGCCTGAACAGGTGTCGGAATCGGAGCTGGAGCCCGAACCGGCCCACTCCGAGGACGCGGACCAGCTCGTCGGGGCCGCCACCGTCACCGCCGCGACCGCCGCACCCCCCGCCCCCCGCTCCGTACGCCGCGCGGCCGGAAGCGCCCGTGGCAGGCGCCGTACACCGACGAAGCGTTCGGCTCTGCTGACCGTGGCCGTGCCCTCCGCCTGTGTGATGGGCGTGGCGGGTATCGCCGCCGCGTCGGTCGGCGGACTCGGCGCCGAGGAGACCAAGGACAGCTCGACCTCGCTCAGCGCGTCGGACGCGTCAGCGGTCAAACCCGCCGCGGTCAACAACAAGCTCGACACCCAACTCGCCGCTCTCGACGCCGACGCGCGTGACTTCGGGGACCGCGCCAGCCGCACCCAGGAGCGCATCGACCTCAAGGAACGCCAGGCGCAGGAGAAGAAGAAGCGCGACGAGGAGGCCGCGGCCCGTGAGGCCGCCCGCCCCAAGTTCGCGATCCCCGTGGCGAATCACGCACTCAGCGCGTATTACGGCCAGGCCGGCGTCAACTGGATGTCGATGCACACGGGCATCGACTTCCCCGTCTCGTACGGCACGCCGGTCATGGCGGCGACGGACGGCACCGTCCGTACGCAATGGAACGGCTCCTACGGCAACATGGCGATCGTGACCGCCGCCGACGGCACCGAGACCTGGTACTGCCACCTCAGCAGCACGAAGATCCGCTCCGGCCAGGTCAAGGCCGGTGACGAGATCGCGTACTCCGGGAATTCGGGCAACTCCACCGGTCCGCACCTGCACTTCGAGGTACGGCCGGGCGGCGGCGCGGCGATCGACCCGCTGGCCTGGTTCAGCAGCCACGGTCTCGACCTGTAGCAGGCACGGCGACCCGCACAGCGCGCACAGCGACCTCACCAGGCATACGACGGATGCGGCGGGCCTCCCGGCCCGCCGCATCCGTATGTCCGCGTGCTTCTACAGCTTGTCGACCGGCGCGTACCGCAGCAGCAGCCGCTTCGGCTTGGAGTCGCCGAAGTCGATCGTCGCCTGCGCGTCGGCGCCCGACCCCGTCACCGTGACGACCGTGCCGAGCCCGAACTGGTCGTGCGTGACCCGGTCCCCCACCGCGAGCGAGATGACCGGCTTCTCGGTCGCGCGCCGCGTGGCGAAGCCGGCGGGGCCCGACCGTGAGCGGGACGTGGACAGCGAGGACGTGATCCCCGACGTCGGTCCCGCCGGAGCCGCCATCGGGCCGGTGCGCTTCCAGTGCAGATGCTCGCCCGGGATCTCCTCCAGGAAGCGCGACGGCGGATTGTACGAGGGCTGGCCCCAGGCGCTGCGCATCGAGGACCGGGTCAGATACAGCCGCTCGCGGGCGCGCGTGATGCCGACATACGCCAGCCTGCGCTCCTCCTCCAGCTCCTTCGCCTGGCCGAGCGCGCGCATGTGCGGGAAGACGCCGTCCTCCATGCCCGTCAGGAAGACGACGGGGAATTCGAGCCCCTTCGCCGTGTGCAGCGTCATGAGTGTGATGACGCCGGAGCCGTCCTCGTCCTCGTCGGGGATCTGGTCGGAGTCGGCGACGAGCGCGACGCGCTCCAGGAACTCGGCGAGTGTGCCGGACGGGGCCGCTGCGACCGCGTCCGCGTCAGCGTCAGCCGTCGCCTCATCGGAGTCGGCACCCGCCGCACCCGCACCCGCTGCGCCCTCCGCACCTGCGCCCTCTGCACCCGCGTCCACACCCGCGTCCGCGTCCGTGGTCGCTGTCGCGTCCGCCCCCGCCGCCTGGGCCCGCTCCTGCTCGAACTCCAGCGCCACGGCGGCCAGTTCCTGCAAGTTCTCGATCCGCGTCTCGTCCTGCGGGTCGGTCGACGCCTGCAACTCGGCCAGATAGCCGGTCCGTTCGAGCACGGCCTCCAGGACCGTCGCCGGTCCGGCGCCGGACTCCACGACCGTACGCAGCTCCTCCATCAGCGTGTTGAAGCGCTTCACGGCGTTGGACGAGCGGGCCGCCATGCCGTACGCCTCGTCCACCCGGCGCAGCGCCTGCGCGAACGAGATCTTCTCCCGTACCGAGAGCGCGTCGATCATCGCCTCCGCGCGGTCGCCGATACCGCGCTTGGGCACGTTCAGGATCCGGCGCAGCGGGACGCTGTCCTCCGGGTTGGCGAGGACGCGCAGATAGGCCAGCACGTCGCGGACCTCCTTGCGTTCGTAGAAGCGCACACCGCCGACGACCTTGTAGGGCAGGCCGACGCGGATGAAGATCTCCTCGAAGACACGCGACTGCGCGTTCGTCCGGTAGAAGACCGCGACATCGCCCGCCTTGGCCTCCGACGCGTCCGTCATACGGTCGATCTCGTCGGCGACGAACTGCGCCTCGTCGTGCTCGGTGTCGGCCACGTACCCGGTGATCTGGGCGCCCGCTCCCGCGTTCGTCCACAGATTCTTGGGCCGCCGGCTCTCGTTGCGCTCGATGACCGCGTTGGCCGCGCTGAGGATCGTCTGTGTGGAGCGGTAGTTCTGCTCCAGCAGGATCGTCGTCGCGTCCGGGTAATCCTCCTCGAACTGGAGGATGTTACGGATCGTGGCGCCCCGGAACGCGTAGATGGACTGGTCGGCGTCACCGACGACGCACAGCTCGGCCGGGTCGTGTCCCTCGCCCGAGGGGCCGACCAGCTCACGCACCAGGGTGTACTGCGCGTGGTTGGTGTCCTGATACTCGTCCACCAGGACGTGGCGGAACCGGCGGCGGTAGTGCTCGGCGACGTCCCCGAACGCCTGGAGCAGATGGACCGTCGTCATGATGATGTCGTCGAAGTCCAGCGCGTTGGCCTCGCGCAGCCGCGCCTGGTACATCCGGTACGCCTCGGCCAGCGTCTTCTCGAAGGGGTCCGTGGCCTGACCGGCGAAGGTCTCCTCGTCGATCAGCTCGTTCTTGAGATTCGAGATCTTGGCGCTGAACGCCTTCGGGGGGTGGCGCTTGGGGTCGAGGTCGAGATCACGGCAGACCAGGGCCATGAGCCGCTTGGAGTCGGCGGCGTCGTAGATGGAGAACGACGACGTGAAACCGAGCCGCTTCGACTCGCGGCGCAGGATCCGCACACAGGCGCTGTGGAACGTCATGACCCACATGGCGTTGGCGCGCGGTCCGACCAACTGCTCGACGCGCTCCTTCATCTCGCCGGCGGCCTTGTTGGTGAACGTGATGGCCAGTATTTCGCCGGGATGCACGCTGCGGGTCCCCAGCAGATACGCGATCCGGTGCGTCAGCACCCGGGTCTTGCCCGAGCCCGCGCCGGCCACGATGAGCAGCGGCGATCCGGTGTGTACGACGGCGGCGCGCTGCTCGTCGTTCAGCCCCTCGAGCAGCGCCGCCGGGTCCACGACCGTGCGCGGGGCACCGTCGCGGTGATACGGATCCCTGGGCGGGGGCACGTCGAACTTCCCTCCGAAGAGATCGTCGGGCACCTGTTCCGGAACGGTGTCCTCGGGCGGCGGCGGGGGCTCCTCGGCCGAGGGCTGGAGGTCCGCCAGGAAGCTGTCGTCAAAAAGGCTGCTCATCGCTTCCTGAGTCTAGGGTGCCGCACTGACAGCCCGCCGCCGCATGGCGCCACACGGCCTCGCGGGGCCGCCGACGAGCGTTTACGCGAAAGGTCACGAAAATGTATCGGGCATATCGGAATCGAACCTTCACAGGGGCACCACAGGTTGGCTAGCGTGCTCGCCGAGGCGGTCCGTACTCCACCGGCGATCAGCGCCGGGCGGGCGGCCTGCGCCGAATCCGGGCTTCCCGAAGGGGGGTTCGGAACCGGGGACCCACCATGTTCGACCGGGGTGAATCGGGCCGCGTTCCTGGCCCGTAGGGCAGCCTTCCGTTCCGCCCGAACCCGACAGCTAACCCGGTAGGCGGTCCACGGAAGGAGATGTCGACCTTGGCGTCGCATCGCAAATCGCGCAGTCGGACCGGCATGCGCGCGAACACTCCGGCTGTCGGCTTCACGACGGCCGCCCTCGCCTCCGTCACGCTGCTGTCGACGCAGAGCGCCACCGCCGCGCCGGCCGAGCCCAAGCCCTCGGTGGAAGAGGTGCAGAAGAAGGTCGACGACCTGTACCGGCAGGCCGGTACGGCGACGCAGCAGTACAACAAGGCGAAGGAAGCGACCGACACCCAGCGCAAGTCGGTCGAGCGGGTCCTGGACGACGTCGCCAAGAGCGCCGACAAGGTGAACGAGGCGCGGCGCGCCCTCGGTACGTATGCGGCGGCGCAGTACCGCGCGGGCGCGGTCGGTCCCACGGCCGCCCTGATGTTCGCCGACAGCCCGGAGTCGTACTTCGAGCAGACCCAGTTGATGAGCCGGCTGACCGACCGCCAGCAGGAGGCCGTCGAGGACTTCCAGAAGGAGCAGCGGTCCGCGGCCCAGCAGCGCGCGAAGGCGACCAAGAGCCTGGAAACGCTGACCGAGTCGCAGACCTCCCTCAAGGAGGGCAAGCAGAAAGTCCAGAACAAGCTCGCCGCGGCGCGCTCGCTGCTGTCGGAGCTGACGGCCGAGGAGAAGGCGCGGCTCGCCGAGCTGGAGCGGAAGAAGGAGCAGGAGGCGCGCCGCAAGGCCGAGGCGAAGGCCAAGGAGGAGGCGGCGGAGCGCAAGCGGCAGGAGGAGGCGCGGCAGGAGGAGGCGCCCGCCACCGGCGGCACGGACACCGGGACGGACACCGGCGCGGACACCGGGACCGGCTCGGGGGCCACGGACGGTACGTACGCGGCCAAGGCCGAGAAGGTCCTCGCGTTCGCCCGCGCCCAGATAGGCAAGCCGTACGTGTGGGGCGCCACCGGCCCCGACTCGTACGACTGCTCGGGGCTGACGGCCGCCGCCTGGAAGGCGGCGGGCGTCCAACTGCCGCGTACGACCTGGGACCAGGTGAAGGTCGGCACGCGCGTCGCCACGGCGGATCTGCTCCCCGGCGATCTGGTGTTCTTCTACGACGACATCAGCCACGTCGGCATCTACAAGGGCGACGGCAAGATGATCCACGCGCCGAAGCCGGGTGCGAACGTCCGTGAGGAGTCGATCTACTACATGCCGATCTACGGCAGCGTGCGCCCGGCCTGAGCCCTGGCTCCCGGGGGCTGCCCACGGGGTCTCACGGGCCCCTCTCACCGCCTGTGCGATCATGCGAAAAAGTGCCCTGGGGAGGGGCCGTCGCGGTGGTCTCGAACACCGCGGTGGTGAGAGAGGGAGTCCGGCATGAACGCGGGTGGGGATCAAGACGGTTCGTCCGTGTCCGACGACGAGTGGGAGCGATTCCTGCGGGAGTCGGCGGAGGGCGTGCCCGACGCGCCCAAGGAGGCGTCGGCGCGGGCCCGGATCGTGACGCGGCGGCTGCGGGAGGAGCCCGCGCCACCGGAGGGATGGCGTACGCACCAGCCGCCCCGGCGGCCGAGGCGGCTGAAGGGCCGGTACGTCGTCGGGCTGCTGGCCGCTGTCGCGCTGCTGGCCGTGGCGCTGGATCCGGGACGCGTCACCGGGTGGTTCGAGGACGACGGCGGGGCCGGGGGGCCGCTCGCCGCGGAGTCGGAGCGCCCGGACCAGCCACCGCCCATGGAGCCGGCCGGGCTGCCCACGCTGGACGAACCGTTCAAGGGGTCGCCCGCGGAGCGCTGGGACAGCGGGACGGCCGGGATCACGGTGCCCGTGGCCAAGGCGACCGGGTGGATGAGCGAGGCGCAGGTGAAGGACGCGCTCGACAGCAGCCGTGACTTCCTCGCCGCGTCCAGTCTGGATCCGGCGGTGCTGCGGGGCGGGCAGCCGGCGGAGGCGATCGCGCTGATCAATCCTCATCAGAAGGACGTCCAGGACTTTCTGGCGACCGCGTTCCGCGCGCCGAGCGAGGAGAACGACCCGCTGCTGCTGTTCAGCCGGTTCGACAAGGAGCACACCCGTGTCGTCGGGGACGTCGTCAAGACACGGGGGCGGATCAGCTACCAGGAGGGCGAGCGCGGTGCCCTCCAGGTGAGCGCCGATGTCACGTATGTCTACCCGGTCACGCGGGCGGCGGCGGACAGCGGCGGCGACGACGAGGTCGCGCGCGTGATCGTGCGCCGCGAGACGGTGCTGAACTGGGACGATCCCGCCAAGGTGATCACCGAGCGGGGGTCCTTCTCCCTCGTTTCGTACAAGGTCCATATGACCAACGGCGGCTGCGGCGACCCCACCGGCTACCTCGTCCCCGAATACGGAGCCGAGCAGGCCGCCGACGCGGATGGGCCCGCGATCGACCCCTACGACCGCAGCGGGCCGGTGACCGAGGGGACGGCGGGCGCGGACGGGGAGTGCGGGGCGGCGACGCGGTCGTAGGCGGACACGCCCCTGGCGTCCTCTCCCTTATGGGCTCTACGGGCCGTCCGGGCCGTCCGGGCCGTCGAGGAACCAGACGTCGACGGGTTCCATCTCGTCCTGTTCGGCGCCCCCGACGGTGACCAGGGCGCGGCCGTCCGGGGTGAAGGCGGCGAGGCTCGGCTTGGACGACAGCCGCCGCACCCGGCCGTCGCCGAAGAGGATGTCGCCGTCGTCCGACGACATGAACGCGAGCGGTCCGTTCGCGGTCCACGCCGCCCGCGCGGTGTAGACCGACATTCCCCGAGAGTGGTCATGGGAAAAATCTAGCCGCGCCCACTGACAGTCCGGCCGGTCCGGGGCCCGCGTACCACCGTTCCCCCGCCCGTGTGCCGGTGTCGTCGGATCGGTCAGGTTCTGTCCGGAAGTGTCGAATCCGGTGGGATCCCGGCGGCCACAATCCGTCGCCGATCTACCGGCCTCGGGCAATACCGGCCATGCCAGCGCGCGTCCGTGACCCGCGCGCCTAGCGTCCTGTCCCGTAAGGGCCATCCGGGCCTGCGTGGAACGAAGGATGTGGACGCCCCCGTGGCAGCGCACCGCCGACCCCGATCCAAGTACCGCCCGTTCAGCGGCCCCTACGGCCGTACGGCGGCCACGCTCGCCCTCGCGGGAGCCGCGACGGCCACCGGTCTCGAAGGCTCCGCACACGCCGAGCCGCAGCTCACGCCGGCGCAGGTGAAGGCCAAGGTCGACAAGCTCTACCACGAGGCGGAGGCCGCCACCGAGAAGTACAACGGGGCGAAGGAGAAGGCGGACGACGCGCGCTCCTCGCTGGACCGACTGCGCGACGAGGCCACCCGGCGTACGGAACAGCTCAACGTCTCGCGCGACGCGCTCGGCTCGATCGCCACCGCGCAGTACCGCGCGGGCGGCCTCGACCCCGCCGTACAACTCGCCCTCAGCTCCGACCCCGACGAGTATCTGCGCGGTTCGGCGCTCGCCGAACGGGCCGGCTTCCAGCAGGCCCAGGCCGTCAGCAGGATGCGCGCGCAGCTCGGCGACATCGGCCGCCTCCGTACGAAGGCGGACGGAAAACTCGCCGACCTGAAGCAGCGTCAGGCGGAGCTGGCCACACACAAGTCCACCGTCAACAAGAAGCTCGAGGACGCCCGGAAGCTGCTCGACCGGCTCACCGCCGCCGAGCGCGCGCGGTACGCCGGGACGGCCGGGACCAACGGGACCGCCGACGCCGCTACGGCGACCGTGGCCGCGCCCAACGCCCGTGCCGCCGCCGCGGTCGCGTACGCGCGCGGGGCGATCGGCAAGCCGTACGTGTGGGGCGCGACCGGGCCCGACGGGTTCGACTGCTCCGGACTCACCCAGGCCGCCTGGCGCGCCGGCGGAGTGGACCTCCCCCGCACCACGTACACCCAGATCAACGCGGGCCAACGGGTCACCCGCGCCCAGCTCGCGCCAGGCGACCTGGTGTTCTTCTACTCGGGTATCTCGCATGTCGGGCTCTACGTCGGCGGCGGGCAGATGATCCACGCCCCTCGGCCCGACGCCGTGGTGCGGATGGCCCCGATCGACCAGATGCCGTTCGCGGGCGCGGCCCGCCCCGCGTAACGCCCCGCGTAACGCCCCGGAGCCCCCGGCGCCCACCCGGCCCAAGCCCGGATGCCGTGCCATGCCCGTCGCACGACGATGACGCCATGAGACACGGACGGGCCTTCGCGACCGCGCTCGCTGTCGGCTCGCTGCTCGTCCTCGCCCCGGTCGGCGTCACCCCCAAGGGCTGCGGCGACCTCACCGGCGGCCGGCTCTGTGTCGAGGGCCCGGTGGGCGGCAAGGGGGCTTTCACCACGCGTTACGTACGCCACGGCGCCGGCCGCGCCAAGGGCCCCGGCCTCCCCGTCCAGCTCGGCTACCAGCGCAAGGACGCGCGGATCACCGCGTTCCCCGGCTGGTTCGGCACCCTCCGTACCAAGGACGGCTCGGCCGCGCTGACCGGCACGCTCGACACGGCACGCGGCGAGTGCGTCCGGGGACTCATGCACCACGACGGCCGGGACTACGTCACCGAATGGCTCTGTTCGAGCTGATCCGACCGCACCTCCTGAAGAGGCGGGCTCACACCAGCCTGCGCGCCGTCGCCCACCGGGTCAGTTCATGCCGGTTGGAGAGCTGGAGCTTGCGCAGCACCGCCGAGACGTGCGACTCGACCGTCTTCACCGAGATGAAGAGTTGCTTCGCGATCTCCTTGTACGCGTAACCGCGCGCGATCAGCCGCAGCACCTCGCGCTCGCGCTGCGTGAGACGGTCCATGTCCTCGTCCACCGGCGGCGCGTCGGTAGAGGCGAACGCGTCGAGGACGAAGCCCGCCAGCCGTGGCGAGAAGACCGCGTCGCCGTCCTGGACGCGGAAGACCGAGTCCACCAGGTCGGTGCCGGTGATTGTCTTGGTGACATAGCCGCGCGCCCCGCCCCGGATCACGCCGATGACGTCCTCCGCCGCGTCGGACACCGACAGCGCCAGGAACCGCACCGGGTCCTCGGCCGCCGCCATCAGCGGCGCGCAGCGGCGCAGGACCTCCACGCCGCCGCCGCCGGGGAGATGGACGTCGAGGAGGACGACCTCGGGGCGGGTGGCCGTGATGACCGTGACGGCCTGGTCGACGTCGGCGGCCTCGCCGACGACCTCCACGCCCGTGGTCGCGGTCTGCCCGATCTCGGCCTGTACGCCGGTGCGGAACATCCGGTGGTCGTCGACCAGCACCACCCGCACGCGCCTGGTCAAACCCTCTTCCTCGCCGCTCGTGCCGCCGCCGCTCGTGCCGCCCGTCCCGCTGATGCCGGTCATGCGTCCGCCGCCCTCTCCATCTCAAGCTCCACTTCCGTGCCCCCGTCGGGCGCCGAACGCACCCTCGCCGTACCGCCGTTGCGTTCCATCCGGCCGAAGATCGACTCCCGTACGCCCATCCGGTCGTCGGGCACCGAGTCCAGATCGAACCCCGGCCCCCGGTCTCGTACGGAGATGAAGACCGTCCGGCCCTCGACCTCCGCGAAGACCTGCACGGCGCCTCCCTCGCCACCGTACTTGGCGGCGTTGACCATTGCCTCGCGTGCTGCCTGCATCTGTGCGGTCAGTTTCTCGTCGAGCGGGCAGTCGCCGACCACCACGACCTCGATCGGTACGCCGTGGTAGTCCTCCACCTCGGCGGCGGTCGCCTTCACCGCCTCGGCGAGGGTGTCGGGTTCGTTCTCCTCGTCCTTGCCGGTGCCTTCCGGCTTGTACAGCCAGGCGCGCAGCTCCCGCTCCTGCGCGCGGGCCAGGCGCCGCACCTCGCCGCCGTCGTCCGCGCTGCGCTGGATCAGCGTGAGCGTGTGCAGGACGGAGTCGTGGACGTGCGCGGCGACCTCCGCGCGTTCCTGGGCGCGGATGCGCATCAGACGCTCGTCGGACAGGTCCTGGGTCATCCGTACGAGCCAGGGCCCGGCGAGCAGCGCGACTCCGGCGATGACGGCGATGGCCGCCGTAAGGACGTTGCCGAGCTGGGCGGCCGAGCCGCGTACGACCATGAAGACGGTCAGGCCCATGCCGACGAGGGCGACACCCGCGAGTCCGCGCGCGACCTGGAAGATCCTGCGGCGCCTGTTGTCGGTCGACAGCGAGGCCCACTGCGCGCGGCGCGCGTTGTCGGCCTGGCGCCAGACCAGGACGACACCGGCGCCGATGAGCAGCGTCGGCCAGATGTAGTTGCCGCCACGGCCGAGGTCGGCGCCGGCGACGAAGACGGTCGCCACGACGAACAGCGCGATGATCGCCAGGGTCTGTCCCCGGTCGGGTTTACGGAGCCGGCGCCGCCCGTCGCCGGTGGTGTGGAACAGCGGGCGCGTCTCGGTGGGGGTGCCGCCGACGCCCAGCGGGACGACGATCCAGAAGATGGCGTACAGCAGCGCGCCGAGCCCCTGCCCCAGGAACAGGGCGAGGAAGACGAGCCGTACCCAGCCGACCGGCAGCCCCAGATGGCCCGCGAGCCCGCGTGCGACGCCGCCCAGCAGTCTGCCGTCCGCGCTGCGGTAGAGCTTGCGCAGGGGCTGCTCGTCGGCCCCTGGTGCCGTCCCTGACGCCCGGTTCCGGCTCCGGGGCGCGCTCGACGATCCCGCGGCCGAAGTAGAAGAAGACGACGACGAGGAGGACGAGGAGGACGAGGAGGACGAAGACGAGGACGACGGGGGTGGGGTAGGCGTGGCGACCGGCATGCCATTGATGGTCACACGGCGGTGCGGCCCGTGGCATCAGGGCTGCGCCCTGAGAGCGGCCCCGAGAACGACCCTGACACCCCCGGGCCGCCCCGGAGCCTGCCGGCGCGGAATATCAGGGACGGGCCAGGGTCGGGACGGGTGGAGACCGGGCGGGCGGGCGGTCACCATGGACGTATGACTCAGTCCGTGCCCCACACCTCGACGCGGCCCGCGCAGCCGCCGCCTCCTCAGTTGGTGCGCGCGCCCCGGCAGAAGGTCGTCGCGGGCGTCTGCGGCGGGCTGGGGCGCTACTGCGGCCTCGACCCGGTCATCTTCCGGATCGCCGTCGTCGTACTGACACTGACCGGTGGCATCGGGCTGATCTTCTACGGCATCGCCTGGCTGCTCGTCCCGCTCGACGGTGAGGACGACAACGAGCTGCGCCGGCTGCTGTCGGGCCGCGTGGACGGCGCTTCGCTGATCGCCGTGCTGCTCGCGCTCGTGGGCTGCGGTCTGTTCCTGTCGATGCTCAACAACGGCGACACGCTCGGTTTCGCCACGATGCTGTCGATCGCCGTGATCGGCGCGGCGGTCTGGTCGCACCGCCGGCGCGCCACCGCGCAGGAGGGCGGCCCGCTCGACCACGGGACGGCGGCGGCCGTGGCCGAGGCGCCCCCGGAGACGAAGGCGCCGCCGACGCCGGGCAGTCCGTCGTGGTGGCGCGACCCGATCGTCAAGGACGGTACGACGGGCCCCGGGTCGCCGCCCACCTATCTGTGGGGTCCCGACGACGCGGCCGACGAGGCGGACGGGACCGGTGGGCCCGGCGGGGGCGGGTCGCGCCGGGGCGCGGGCAGGGGGAAGCCGTCGGGGGCGCCGGGCGCGCGGCAGGGCCCGCGCCGGATCGGCGGGCGGGTCTTCCTGCTGGCGCTGCTCGCGGGCAATCTCGGCACGGGGCTGTCGTGGGACACCCATCCGCTCGGTACGAGCCTCCAGATCGGCTTCGCCGCCGCGCTCGCCGTGTTCGGCCTCGGCCTCGCCGTGAGCGCCTTCCTGGGACGTACGGGCGTCGGCACGATCTTCCTGACCGTCCTGACCGCCGGACTGCTCGCGGCCTCGGCGGCCATCCCCAAGGACATCAGCACCGACTGGGTCCGTAAGACCTGGCGCCCGGCGGCCGTCGCCTCGGTGGCGCCTTCGTACGAACTCGGCACCGGTGTCGGGAAGCTCGACCTGACCGCCGTCGGCGTCCCGGCGGGCACGACCCTCCGTACGAAGGCGGAGGTCTCCGCCGGGAAGCTGAAGGTCGTCGTACCGCGCGACGTGACGTTGAAGGTGCACGCTGAGGCGGGCCTCGGCGACATCCAACTCCCCGGCGAGCCGCCGAACGACATCGACCTCTCACCGGCCCAGCAGCGGACGCGTACGGTCGCCCCGCCCAAGGGCGTGAAGCCGGCGGGCACACTGGACCTGCGGCTCGAAGTCGGTGTCGGACAGGTGGAGGTGACCCGTGCCGCTGCATGAGTTCAAGCCGGGCAAGCTGGTGGCCGGTCTGGCCGTGATGGGTGCGGCCACCGTGTTCGCCGGTGACGCGGGGGGCTGGTGGGACGCCCCGTGGTTCGTGATGATCCCGATCATCTGCGGCGGTCTCTTCCTGGCGTCCGCCGTGGCGCTGGTGGACTACCGCATCCGGCGCCGCCTGTCGGCGAGGGCCGCGTCCAGGGAGAACACCGAGGCACCCGCGAGCACGAGCGGCAGCCAGGCCATGAGGTAGGCGAGGTCGTTGCCGTAGTAGTACGGCTCCGTCTGCCAGCTCACGGTCAGCCACAGGCTCAGCGAGATCAGCACGCCGCCGAGCGCCGCGAGCCGGGCCAGCAGCCCGACGAGGATGCCGAGGCCGACGGCGAGTTCGCCGAGGGCGATGGCGTAACCGAAGCCCTCGGGGCTCTTGAGGGCCAGGTCGACGAGCGCGGGTATCGCCGAGCTGTCCCGCACGCCGCGCATCAGCTCGCCGACCGAACCGGGCCCGGTCGCCGACATGAAGGCGCTGTCGGTGAGTTTGTCGAGTCCGGCGTAGATGAAGGTCACGCCGAGGAAGATCCGCAGCGGCACCAGGGCGTACGTGGCCGCCGTGTCCTTCCAGCCCCGCCGCTCACCGCCGATCGTCCCGTAGGTGTCTGTCCGGTATCCGTGCGCCATCGCGCGCCTGCCTCTCCGCCGCCCACGTCACTCGCAGGGCTCGATTGTCCCCGCGCGCCTCGCGCATGCATACGGATGCGACGGACATCACGCTCAGCCGCCGGCGCGTGACTCAGTCCACGACGTCGATCGGCATCCGGTTGGTCTCGACGCCCGCCGCCGTCACCACCTGCACATCGAGGCGCCCCGGCTCGACGTCCACCGGCACGGGCACGGTGAGCACCGTGTCCGAGGGGTTCCGGAAGCCGCCGGGGACCGGGACCAGTGGTACGTGGACATGGACGGGCCCGATCCGTACGACCATCGCGCCCAGTCGGTCCGGTGTGCCCGCGCCCGGCGGTACGAAACCCGTCCCCCGGATCTCGATGTCGTCACCGGTACGGATCGGTGCGTCCAGATCCCCGGCCTCCCTCGCCCGTACGACCGACAGCACCACCGGGCGACCGCCCTCCGCCCACTTCCCGGCGAAGTAGGTGGCGGCCGAGACCGTCACCAGCAGGGCGAGCGCCCACGGCAGGTCGGGCAACTGCTCGGGGCGGCGGGCCAGGCGTACGGCCGAGAAGAGTACGGCGACGGCCGTCACCAGCGTGTACTGGACGTCGGCGAAGCTGCCGCGCCCGGCATCGTCGCAGAGCAGGTCGGCGAGGCGCGGACGCTCGGCCCGTACCTTCTGAAGCCGCCGGTCCGTGACGCGTACGCCCACCACTCGGCGTACGACGACGGCGATCGCGCACACCACGGCCAGCACGGTCAACATGCCCGCGCCACGGGCGAGTTCGAGCCCGGCGATCAGTTCGTCGCGCGCGTCGTTCTCCGACGCGCCGGCGAGCTGGAGCGCGAGCACCAGCACGGCGAAGACAAGCAGCAGCACCCACGCGGAGGCGACGGTGCGGGAGGTCGACAGCCGGTTGTCCTCCCCGATGACCGGGGCGAGGAGGCCGCCGCGCGTACGGTGCAGCCTGGCCGCGCCGGTCAGCAGTCCGGCCACGGCGAGGGCGGCGAGGAGCCCCGCCGTACGGGCGACGGTCCAGCCCGCGCCGATCGCGGTCCCGGCCAGCGCGAGCGCGAACACCGCGACGGCGCCCCACACCACGATCAGCGTGCGCCGCCACACGGCCAGCAGCCAGGCTTCACCCGCCTCCCGGCTGCGGTCGGCGACGGCGCGCGCGGACTGGGCGAGTTCGTCGGACACCCACTGCCGGGACGCGCCCGGGGAGTGGGCGAGGGCGGCGGGCAGACCCTGCCCCGCCGCGAACTCCTCCCGTTTGGCGAGGAACGCGGCGACCGCCCGCCGATGCCCCTCCGGAGCCCCGTGCGGGCAGTTCCCGCAGGTACAGCCCCCGCCGTGCGTGCCTTGTCCCGCCACTTGCACCGCCACGCCGAATGCCGCCTTCCCGCCCGCCCCGCACCCATGTGGATCCTCTGGGTGAACTACCTTGCTGTGACTGGGAATTGTGCCGTATCCGGGAGGGTGTCAGACGCCGAGGACCAGATACGCGAAGCCGAAGTACCCCCGGTAGCCCCCGAGATAGCCGGTGCGGTACCCGGCGGCGGCTTCGCGGGCCGCGGCGTGCAGCGGGTGGTCCCGGTGCTCGCTCGCCCAGCGCTCGCCCCAGCCGGCCCGGCCGTTGGACTCGAAGAGGTCCATTTCGCGCTCGTCGGCGACGGTCGTACGCAGCGGGGCGAAGCCGGCGTCGGCGGTGGCCCGGACCAGATCGTCCAGCGAACCGACGAACTCGTCCTCCTCGGCGCCGCCAAGTCCCGCCAGGGCGGCGGCGGTCGGCTTCCGCGTCCAGTACGCGTCCCCGAACAGCACCCGCCCGCCGGGCTTCACGGCCGCGCGCAGGGCGCGCAGCGCCTCACGGGTCGTACCGGGCCAGGCGTGTACGGCCCCGATACAGACGGCGAGGTCGTAGCCGGTCCCCGGCCACACATGGGCGGACCCTTCGTGGAACGTCACCCGCCCACCCAGCCCCCGCTCCTCGGCGAGCCGCCGCCCACGCGCCACGGCGGCGGGGTCCTTCTCCACCCCGTCTCCGGTACTGCCGGGAGCCCGTCGACCAGCCGCAACAGCAACTCGCCCCAGCCACACCCGAGATCAACCACCCGCCCACCGTCGGGCACGGCGCAGGCGTCGATCAGCAAGCGGGCGTGGTCTTCGGAGAGGGGTGCGTTCCAGGTCAGGAGGGGGTTGTTGGGGGCGGCGAGGATGGCGTTGAGTTCGTCGTGGTCGGACATGGCCGAGACGTTCGCACACGCGGTCGGCGCGGTGCGAGCGAGTTATCCGGCGCTGCCGCCGGAGCGGCGACGACGGTCGACCGAGGTCAGATCGATGTCGATCGGGAAGGGGACCTTCAGCTCCAGATGCTCGCGGTGGATGCCGGTCGGGACGTAGACCTGCGTAGCCGGGTCGAGTTCAAAGCTGTAGACAACGGGGAGACCGTGCTCCTCCTCAACCCGCCAGAAGAAGGGCACGCCTGCGGCCGCGTACTTACGAGGCTTCACGTCACGGTCACGCTCGACCGAATCGTCCGAGACCACCTCGATGACGAGCACCACGTCCGCCGGGTCGTACCAAGTCTGTTCGGGGCCGGTGTCGGCGTCGGCGCGATAGACGAGAATGTCCGGCTCGGGTCGGTCCTTGCGGCCGAGCTTCACCGTCATCTCACGATCGACGTCCAGATCGTCCGGAACCTGGGTGAGAAGCGAGTTCTCCAGCAGCCACATCGTGCGCGTGTGGAATTTCCGCTGCGGACTCACCAGGACAAGGCTCCCGTCGATCAACTCAGTGTGCGGCGGGAGGCCGGGAATCCGGTCGAGATCGTCCGCGGTCCAGCCCTGGGCGGGCGGGATCGGCCACTGGTAGCGCGGTTCGAGACCGTGTTCAGGTGCGGCGCTCATGATTACTCCCATGCGACGGAGTCTGACCTCTCCAAGCAGCCTACCCAGGGCATATGCCAATGCCGCCACCCAAACGAATGAGCGACGGCAGCGGCGTTGACCCGGAGGCCCCAGGGCAGGGGCTCACTCCCACTCGATCGTCCCCGGCGGCTTGCTCGTCACGTCCAGGACCACCCGGTTCACGTCGGCCACCTCGTTGGTGATGCGGGTGGAGATCTTCGCCAGCACGTCGTACGGCATCCGGGTCCAGTCCGCCGTCATCGCGTCCTCCGACGAGACCGGGCGCAGCACGATCGGGTGGCCGTAGGTGCGGCCGTCGCCCTGGACGCCCACGGAGCGGACGTCGGCGAGCAGGACCACCGGGCACTGCCAGATGTCGCGGTCGAGGCCCGCCGCCGTCAGCTCCTCGCGGGCGATGGCGTCCGCCTCGCGGAGCAGGTCCAGGCGCTCACGCGTGATGTCGCCGACGATACGGATGCCGAGACCCGGACCCGGGAAGGGCTGGCGCTGGACGATCTCGTCGGGGAGGCCCAGCTCCTGGCCGACCATCCGGACCTCGTCCTTGAACAACTGGCGCAACGGCTCGACCAGGGAGAACTCCAGGTCCTCGGGGAGCCCGCCCACGTTGTGGTGCGACTTGATGTTGGCGGTGCCGGTGCCGCCGCCGGACTCCACCACGTCCGGGTAGAGCGTGCCCTGGACGAGGAATTCGACCGGCTCGCCGGGCTCGGCCTCGGCGATGATCTCCGCCTGGGCCTGCTCGAAGACCCGGATGAACTCGCGGCCGATGATCTTCCGCTTCTGCTCCGGGTCGGAGACCCCGGCCAGCGCGGCCAGGAAGCGCTCGGAGGCGTCGACCACCTTCAACTGCACGCCGGTCGCGGCGACGAAGTCCTTCTCGACCTGCTCCGTCTCGCCCTTGCGCATCAGACCGTGGTCGACGTACACGCAGGTCAACTGTGAGCCGATCGCCTTCTGTACGAGGGCGGCGGCGACGGCCGAGTCCACACCGCCGGACAGAGCGCAGATCGCCCGGCTGCCGCCGACCTGCTCGCGGATCGCCGCGACCTGCTCCTCGATGACGTTGCCGGTGGTCCACGTCGGCTCGATGCCGGCACCTCGGTAGAGGAAGTGCTCGAGGACCTGCTGGCCGTACGTGGAGTGCAGCACCTCGGGGTGGTGCTGGACGCCGTAGAGCTTCTTCTCGTCGTTCTCGAAGGCGGCGACCGGCACGACATCGGTGGAGGCGGTGACGGTGAAGCCCTCGGGGGCGGCGGAGCAGGCGTCGCCGTGCGACATCCAGACCTGCTGCTCGCCGGGGGTGCCCTCGAAGAGGGTGGAGCCGGTCTTGGAGACATGCAGTCCGGTACGGCCGTACTCGCGCGAGCCCGTGTTGTCGACCGTCCCGCCGAGCGTCGTCGCCATCAACTGGAAGCCGTAACACATGCCCAGGACCGGGACCCCGGCCTCGAAGAGCGCGCGGTCGACGGTCGGGGCGCCCGCCGCGTACACGGAGGACGGGCCGCCGGAGAGGATGATCGCCTTGGGGTTCTTGGCCAGCATCTCGGCCACCGGCATGGTCGAGGGAACGATCTCGCTGTAGACCCGGGCCTCACGGACGCGGCGGGCGATGAGCTGGGCGTACTGCGCGCCGAAGTCGACGACGAGTACGGCGTCGGGGGCGGCGGGGGGTACTGCTGGCACGGGCGCGGCCTTCCGGCGGTGAAGGGGTTCGGTACACCGATTCTAACGGGGGCCGAAGACAGCTTTTCGTCTCAGCATCCGAACCCCCTCGCGGGCCTCCCGGCCCCCTCCGGCATACTGGCCGCCATGCGCGAGCACTCGACCTTCGTCTTTACCTATGGCACCGGCCCGTCCGGCTGCCATGGTCGTGCTGCTTGAACTGACAAGCGACTTCCCAGGCGCCCCGGGCCGACAAGGCCCGGGGCGTTCTGCGTTGTCCGGGCCGGATGTCCGCCGCCGGGGGCACCCCTTCCTACAGAGGAGCCCTTCATGACCGTCACCGACCGCACCGCCACCGACCGCACTGTTACCGACCGCACCGGCGCCCGTACCGACGAGGCCGCCGCGGTGATCGACGGCGCGCGTGAGCGCATCGACGCGCTCGACGACCGGATCATCGGTCTCGTACAGGAACGGATCGCCGTCTCGGCCGTCATCCAGGACGCCCGCATCGCCTCCGGCGGGCGCCGGGTCAATCTCTCCCGTGAGAACGAGATCCTGGGTCGCTTCAGGGACGCCCTCGGCACACCCGGCACCTCGCTGGCGATGACGCTGCTGGAGCTGTCGCGCGGCCGGATCTGAGCGGGGAGCGGGCAGCCGGAACGGCCGTACGGACATGGGTTCGGGCGCATCCTCACCCGTACGGCGCGTGACCGCACCCGCCGGGGCTTCGTTGGTCCCGATGTCCGTGCCAGCCAGGGGCGGGCCCGAACAAACCACGCGTGGCTTCGCTGGGGCGTGTGACGTACCGCTGGTACGTCGTGGGACCTCGCCTCAGCGCGAGTGACCGGTCGGCAGGGGACAGCATGCCCGGTCACCCCAAGAGCGGTCGGCACCGGGGACGCCCGGCGCCGACCGCATACGGATACGGATCCCTCCCGTGTCCAACCGTTCGCCCGACTGTTCGCCCGACCGCTCCTCCGCTCTCCCGCTTCTCCCGTCCATCCGTCCACCGTCCCGTACTCGCGGCGCTCACCCCCCCAGCGCCGCGATCCGGCACCGATGCGCCGCCCTGACGCCACGGTGCCGGTGACAAGGGCCCCGCAGGCGCCCGTCCGACTCACCTCGGACCGGGCCCGCGGGGCCCTTGTCGCGCCCGCCCGCACACGGGGCGACGACCGTGTGACGCGCGCCACATAAGGATTCTGTGAGGAAAAGGGCAACCATTTCCCCAGGTCACAGGTCCATCTTGCGACACAACGGACTCCCTTGCCCCACGTCGGAGGGCCGCTCGACTCCGCACCGCCTGTCCGCGGTGCGCCGGACTTCACTGAGGTCTTCATGAAGCTTCGCCGCGCTATGGCTGTCGCAGCCGCGACCGCCGTCATAGCCCCTGCCGCCTTCCTGGCGGCGCCGGCCGTGTACGCGGCCGAGGGCGCCACCGACACCGTCCGGCCCACCCTGACCACTTCCGACGACGAGAATCCGCCGCCGCTCGGCGACGGCGAAGTGGTACCCCCGCCTGCCGAGGGAGAGATCGAGCCCCCGCCCGGGGACGGGGAGGCGCCCGGGGAGGCACCCGGAGATACGCCGGGGGGCGGCGACGGCGACGGCGACGGCGACGGAACAGTCGAACCGCCGCCCGGCAATGGCGAGGCGGTCCAGCCTCCCCCCGGCGACGGTGCGGTGAACCCCCCGCCGGGAGACGGAGAGATCGAACCTCCGGGCGACGGCGAGGAGGAGCCCCCCGGGCCCCCGCCCGGTGACGGCGACGGCGACGGCGAGGAGGAGCCCACGCCGCCCGACGAGGAGTGCGTCGAGGGCGGCTTCAACACCTCCCTCTCGGGCCTCCCGAGCAAGATCGTCGCCGGTTCGGGCTGGGAGGAGTTCAGCCTGAACCTCGACAACACCAACGGCGACGACGTCGCGACGATCGAGCTGGGCGCCGTCGTGCTGTACCGGGAGGACATCCAGGACTCCTTCGAGTCCAGCCTGACCTCCACGTACGCGCGGTTCGAGTACTTCGACGGCGCGAAGTGGGTCAACGACGAGCACACCGACGGCGGTTCGGTCGCCGGGGAGGTCGACGTCGCGGCCGGCGAGAGGTTCGCGCTCAAGCTCCGTCTGAAGATCGCGGCGAAGGCTCCGGCCGGTTCCGCCGTCGCCATCGCCTTCGCGATCTCCGTGGACGACGACTTCAACTGCTACTTCGACGAGAAGTGGTACAGCTTCGACGTCCTGGCGGCCGACTCGACGCCGGGCACCGTCCCGCCCGCGAAGCCCGAGGACGGCAAGAGCCCCGCGGACATCAAGCCGCAAGGCGGCGCCAAGGCGCTGCCGGCCGCCGCGAACGGCAATCTCGCCGAGACCGGTTCCAGCTCCATGCTGCCGGCCATCGGCATGGCGGCCGGACTGGCCGTCGTCGTGGGTGGCGGTGTGGTGTTCGCGCTGCGTCGCCGCGACGGTGACGCAGCCGCGTAACGCGTCGACACGTAGCACGTAGCACGTAGCACGTAGCACGTAGACACGTCGACAGGTCGACGGCGCGGGACCACAAGACCGGAGGCGCTGCACTCGGAGGGGGGTGCAGCGCCTCCTTGCTGTCCGTCACCGATCTCCGCCGCTACGGCTTCGGCGGGACCGCCGGCATCCCGAGGAACGGCAGCCGCAGCGCCCCGAAGGCCGACGCCGGGACCGCCGGGGACTTCGGCGCGACCGCCTTCTGCCATACGTACGCCGTCCCGGCCGACTGCTCCGGACGCGGGTCCGCCTCCCCCTTGTTGGGCCAGAAAGACATCGCGCGCTCGGCCTGCGCGGTGATGGTGAGCGACGGATTGACACCCAGGTTCGCCGAGACCGCCGAGCCGTCGACCACCGAGATGCCCGGATGGCCGTACAGCCGGTGGTACGGGTCGATGGCGCCGTGCTCCGCGTCCGCGCCGATGGGGCAGCCGCCGAGGAAGTGCGCGGTGAGCGGAGTGCCCATCAGCTCACCGACGTTGGAGCCGGCGAAGCCGTTGATCTCCTCGGCGAGCAGGGTCGCCGTCCGCGTACCCGCCTCGATCTGCTGGGGGTTGGGGGCACCGTAGCCCTGACGAGCCGTCAGCAGACCTTTCCCGAGACCGCTCCGCTTGCGGTATGTCGTCAGTGAGTTGTCGACCGACTGCATGACCAGACCGATGATGGTCCGCTCCGACCAGCGCCGGTTGGAAAGCGAACGGGCCGCCAGGACAGGGTGTTTGACCAGGGAGCCGAGCCAGCCCGCGAACCGGCGGCCGTTCTCGCTGTAAGGGACCTGGAGGATCGAGAGCGAGCCCATCGCGTTGGAGCCCTTGCCGTAACGGACCGGCTCCACATGGGTGTTGGCGTCGGGGTGGAAGGACGAGGTGATGGCCACACCCCGCGTGAAGTCCGCCCCGGACCGCCCATTGCCCGCGCCGTGCCTTTTCCGGTAGCGCCGGTCGGTGGTCTGGGCGCCCACCAGCGCCTCGGAGTTGGTACGGGTCAGCTCACCGAGCCGGTCGGAGAGCCGGGGCAGTTGGCCCCCGTCCTTCATCGTGTGCAGCAGCGTCTGCGTCCCGTACGTCCCTGCCGCCACGACGACATGACGGGCCGTCAGCTCCCGTGGCGCCGACTTGCGCCGGTGGGTGGGGACGGTCGCGACGCGATGGCCGCCGTCCTGGTCCTCGGTGATGGCGACCACGGTCGTCATGGGCCGGATGACCGCGCCGGCCTGTTCGGCGAGGTGGAGATAGTTCTCGTTGAGGGTGTTCTTGGCGCCGTGCCGGCACCCCGTCATGCACTCGCCGCACTGGGCACAGGCCCGGCGGGAGGGCCCGGCACCGCCGAAGTACGGGTCACCGACGGACGCGCCCGGCTCGGCCACCGCCGTACCGTCGGCGTCCTGGCCGTCGCCGAAGAAGACCCCGACCGGCGCGAGTTGGAAGGTGTCGCCGACCCCCATCGCCCGTGCTGTCGCCCGGAGATGGACGTCCGACGGGGTCATGGTCGGGTTGAGCCGGACGCCGAGCATGCGCCGCGCCTGGTCGTAGTACGGGGCGAGTTCGGCCTGCCAGTCGGTGATGCCGGCCCACTGCTTGTCCTCGAAGAACGGCTTCGGCGGCACGTACAGCGTGTTCGCGTAGTTGAGCGAGCCGCCGCCGACACCGGCGCCCGCGAGGACCATGACGTTGCCGAGCAGATGGACCCGCTGGATTCCGAAGAGGCCGAGGGCCGGGGCCCACAGATAGTTCTTGATGTCCCAGGAGGTCTTCGGGAGGGTGCCGGGCGTGAAGCGACGGCCGGCTTCGAGGACACCGACGCGGTAACCCTTCTCGGTCAGCCGCAGCGCGGAGACCGCGCCGCCGAAGCCGGACCCGACGACGATGACGTCGTAGTCGTAGTCGTAACGGTTTTTGTGGATTTTGGCATGGGTATCCCCTGACATCGACTCTCCCTCATCGAATCAGCGCAGCCGGAAGACCTTGAGCGCGCGCAGACTCCTCGTCATCAACGCCGCGTACTTCTCGTCGTCCATTCCCATCGACGGAGCCATCGGCAGCAGACGCTGCTGCGCGACGGTCTGTACCTCGGTGAATTTGAGAATGCCCTCGGCGCCGTGCCTGCGGCCGAGGCCGGATTCCTTCATGCCGCCCATCGGCGCCCGCACGCTCCCGTACGCCGGCGCGTAACCCTCGTTGATGTTCACGGTGCCGGTACGCAGTCGGGCGGCGATCGCGTGCCCGCGCCTGCCGTCGCGCGTCCATACGCTCGAATTGAGGCCGTACGGCGTGGAGTTGGCCAGCTCGACCGCCTCGTCCTCGTCGCCGAACCGGTAGATGGAGACGAGCGGCCCGAAGGTCTCCTCCGTACAGACGGCCATCGGCGCCTCGACGCCCTCCAGGATGGTCGGCTCGTAGAAGTACGGCCCGATGTCCGGCCGCGCCACGCCGCCCGCGAGGACCGTGGCGCCCTTGGCGACGGCCTCCTCGACATGGCTGGTCACCGTCCGGAGCTGGCTCTCACCGGCGAGCGAGCCCATGTCCGCGCCGTACGCGAGCGCGCTGCCGAGGCGCATCGCCTTCGTACGGGCGACGAACCGCTCCACGAACGCGTCGGCGACCGACTCGTGGACGTACAACCGCTCGATGGAGATGCACAGTTGGCCGGCCGTGGAGAAGCAGGCGCGCACCGCGCCCGCCGCCGCCTTCTCGATGTCGGCGTCGTGCAGGACCAACATGGCGTTCTTGCCGCCGAGTTCGAGGGAGGCGCCGACCAGCCGGCTCGCCGCGCGCCGCGCGACCTCGCGGCCGGTGCGCGTGGAGCCGGTGAACGAGACGTAGTCGCCGCGCTCGACCACCTCGGGGCCGATGACCGCTCCCTCGCCGAGCACCACCTGGAACACCCCGGCCGGCAGCCCGGCCTCGACCAGCAGATCACGCGCCCACAGCGCGGTGAGCGCGGTCTCGGTGTCGGGCTTCATCACCACGGCGTTGCCCGCGACGAAGGCGGGCAGGGCGTCACCGACGGACAGCTCGAGCGGGTAGTTCCAGGGCGCGATCTGCCCGACGACACCGCGCGGCTGGCGCTGCTCGGTGACCTTGGTCAGCAGGGGTACGGCGCCGGTGTGCCGTCGCGGACCGAGATACGAGGCGGCCTTGCGCCCGTAGTGGCGCGCGGCGATGGCCACGGCCTGGACCTCTTCGTGCGCGTGCAGCCTCGCCTTGCCGGTCTCCAACTGGACGAGGTCGAGCACCTCGGCCTGGCGCTCCAGCAGCAGATCGTGGAAGCGGAGCAGGACGGCGGCCCGCTTCCGTACGGAGGTCGCCGCCCACAGGGGCTGTGCGGCGCGGGCGCGGGCGAACGCCTCGGCGACGTCCTCGGGGGTGGACTCGGGCAGGTCGGCGAGCTTTTCGCCGGTGGAGGGCGTGTGGTTCGCGGTACGCCCCGATCCCACGACGCCCCGGACCAACTGGGCGAGCACTTCGGGAGTGACCACGTCGGCGGCGGTGCGGACGCCGGAGGGCACCGGAGCCACGGGGTTGGTCGTGGGGGCCTGTGAGTCCGTCATGAGGGCGAGCGTATTCCGCATCCGGAACTTTGGGTACCCGCCGGTAACACCTTTTCACCGGCCGACCATGAACGCGCCAGTGATCGCTGGCAGATAAGCCCTGATCAGGCGCTCAGGGCAGCCCAGGGCGGCCAGGGCGGCTCAGGGCAGGTAGTCGCTCTTGATCACGAGGTGCTTGACGACGTTCTCGTACAGCTCCTCGCCGTCCTTGACGGCGGCTCCCTCGGCGGGCATCGACACGCGGAGCCGCCAGTGCACATTGTCCTTACCCGGGACGATCAGCTCGTGGTAGCGGTAGTGGATCGGGTCGTCGGACGAGTCGCTGTACGGCGTGAAGTCGACGATGTTCTCGAAAGCCGTGTCGGAGCCCGAGAACGACGAATCCGCCGTCTTGTATTTCGCGTCCTTGATCTCCGTGCCGTTGTCGCCGCCATCGCCGTAGTACGCCTTCCAGGCGTCCGGCTTCGGGTCCAGGACCTCTTCGAAGTCCGGTGTCTTCTGGACCCGTTCCATGGAGATACCGAAGACACCGCTCGGATCCCTGAAACTGACGCGCGTCTCGTCGGTCAGGCTGTCCTGGAAGCGCCGGTAGTCCTTCGGGAGGGAGATCTCGGCGTCCAGGATCTCCGCCTCCGGGCGGACACCCCAGCCCTCCGGCAGCTCGTCGCCCCCGCCCCCGAACGGGTTGAAGAAGATCAGTCCCAACGCGATGACCACCGCGAGCAGGCCGGCGCCGAGGCCGTACTGCGCCGGGCGGTTGCGGTGCAGGACCGGCGGGACCCACTTGCTGCCGCCCCCGTCCGCGCCGCCGCCGGTGCCGCCGCCGGTGCCCGCGCCCTGGTAGAGCCTCGTCGCCTCCGCCGAGAGCTGCGGCGGACGCGCCACCGACTCCAGCACCGCGCGCACCTCGGCGGCGGAGGGACGGGCGGCCGGGTCCTTGCGCAGGAGCTGCATCACGACCGTACCGAAGGGGCCCGACCCACGGGCCGGCATCTGTGGCTCGGCGGAGAGCACGGCCTGGAGCGTGGCGGGGATGTTCGAGCGGCGGTACGGGGACATGCCCTCGACCGCCGCGTACAGCACGACGCCCAGCGACCACAGGTCCGACTCCGGGCCGGGGCGCTGGCCGAGCACCCGCTCGGGCGAGATGAACTCCGGTGAGCCGACGAACGCCCCGGTCTCGGTGAGCCCCTGCTGGCCCTCGACCTGGGCGATGCCGAAGTCGCTCAGTACGACGCGGTCGCCGCGCCCGAGCAGGACGTTGTCCGGCTTCACGTCGCGGTGCAGCACACCGGCTTCGTGGGCGGCGTTGAGCGCGTTGAGTACGTCGAGCCCGATCCTGGCGGCCTCGCGGGGGTCGAGCGTGCCCTCCTGGAGACGGTCGGCGAGCGAGTGGCCGCGCACCAGCTCCATGACGATCCACGGCTTGTCGTCCTCGACCACGACGTCGTGCATGGTGACGACCGAGGGATGGTCGATCCTGGCCGCCGAGCTGGCCTCGCGCCGCATCCGCCGGTGGACGGTGTCGCGCTCCTGGGCGCCCAGATGCTCGGGAACGCGCGGCTCCTTGATCGCGACGTCGCGGTCCACGATCTCGTCGTGCGCCAGCCAGACCGTTCCCATGCCGCCGTGCCCGAGCCGTGAGACGAGGCGGTAGCGACCGCCCAGCAGACGGCCCACCGACGGGTCGGGGGCGGCGGGAGCGGGAGCGTGCTGGGTCACCTGTGTCGGCTGATACGGGGTGGCCTGAGGGACATGGGGAGCCTGCGGCGGGACGTGCGGCACGTGCGGCGGCTGCTGCTGGGGTTGCTGCGGCTGCTGTTGCTGGGGTTGCTGCGGCTGCTGTTGCGGCGACTGCGACCGCTGCGGCTGCGGCTGCGGCGGTCGAAGTTCGTAGCTGGTGGGCTCGTTCGCCCGTCCCCCGTCGTTCGTCATGACCACATCCTTACGGAAAGCGCGACGCGATAGCCACCGGGGGGCGGGAGCGGGTGCAGAGCCGTGACATCACGATTCGCTCAGCCGTCGGCGCCGGGCGGCTGCCAGCCGTCCACCATCACGTCGAACTGTGCTCGCGTGGTGGACCAGTCCTCGGCGGGACCCGACATGTAGAGCGCGTACTCGGTCGTGCCGTCCTCCGAGAAGAAGATCTGGTCGATCGCGCGGCGCGGGCCGGCGGTCACCCCCGAACCGGACTCGGTCCAACTGAACTCCCAGAGCGCGGCCTTCGTCTGGTCACGGAAGGTGATCTGGCGCAGACCGATCCGCTGGTAGTCGGGGTAGTTGTCGACGCTCTTCTCCATGTCCAGCATGTGGTTGTACGGATCGGGGAAGTCCGGTGTGGTGTCCACGGCGAT
This sequence comes from Streptomyces sp. NBC_01506, assembly GCF_045040295.1. Lineage (NCBI taxonomy): Bacteria > Bacillati > Actinomycetota > Actinomycetes > Kitasatosporales > Streptomycetaceae > Streptomyces > Streptomyces sp. NBC_01506. The sequence goes on from NZ_CP109422.1 coordinate 3,461,168, forward strand.
ACGGAGGAAGTGACGGCCGTCGTCGGGGGTGTAGTCGATCTGGTCGCCGGTCATCCGGCGCTCCCAGCCCTCGGGGACGAGGAGGCTGAAGCCCGCCGGATCGTTCACCCGCTTCCAGCCGTCCGGGACGTCCCCGGGGCTCGTCCGGGCGGGGTCGCTCTCGGTGCCGGTGCCGGTGCCGGTCTCGGTGCCTGTGTCGCCGGAGCCACCCGAGCCGTCGGTGCTGCCGCCGTCCCCGGAGCCGCTGTTGGCGTCCTGGCCCTTGCTGTCGTCCGAGGGCGAGCCGCCCGCGTCCGCGCCGGCGCTCGCGCTCGGACCGTCGTCCATGTTCCCCGCCTGGATCGCGAAGTAGGCCGCGCCGCCGCCGATCAGCGCGGCGGCGACGACCGCTACGAGCACGGTGCGCCAACGGCGGCTCTTGGCGGGCGGGACGGCGGTGCCGGTGTGCGATCCGGTCACCTGTGGATGCGCGTACGGCGAGGGGTACTGGCCCGAGGCGTCCGGATGCGGGTGCTGGACCTGCTGGGCCTGTGGTGGTGCCGTGTGGGACGCGGAGGGGGACGGGGACGACGGGGACGGCAGCGGGGCCGTGGCGGGGTGCCGCCGCGTCTCCTGGGGCTCCCGCCCTTCCAGCACATCCCGCAGCATCCGCTCGGTCTCGGCGGCGTCCGGGCGTGCCTCGGGGTCCTTGTGGAGCAGCGCGGTGATCACGGGCGCGAGCAGCCCGGCGCGTACGGCCGGCGGCGGGTCGTCGGTGATCACGGCCTGCATGGTGGCCACCGCCGACGTACGGCGGAACGGGGACGTGCCCTCCACCGTCGTGTGCAGCGTCGCGCCCAGCGCCCACAGGTCGGAGGCCGGTCCCGGATCGTTGCCGCGCAGCCGCTCGGGGGCCAGGTAGTCGACCGAGCCGATGATCTCCCCGGTCCGGGTGATGGCCGAGTCGCCCTCAATGGCGGCGATCCCGAAGTCGGTGAGCAGCACCTGGCCGTCGCGTGAGAGCAGGACGTTGCCGGGCTTCACGTCGCGGTGCAGGACCCCGGCCGCGTGCGCGGCGCGCAGCGCGCCGAGCACCTGGAGGCCGATCCGGGCCGCTTCCCGTACCTGGACGGGGTCGGAGGCAACGATGTCGGCGAGCGAGGGGCCGTCCACGTACTGCATGACGATCCACGGCCGGCCGCCGTGGTCGAGCACGTCATGGACCGTCACCACGGCGGGGTGGCTGATCCGGGCCGCGGCTCTGGCCTCTTTCTGGGTGCGGGCGTGCAGCACTTCGCGGTCGGCCGCCGACACGTACAGCGCGGCGGTCAACTCCTTCACCGCGACGGTCCTGTTCAGCAGCTCGTCGTAGGCACGCCACACCTTGCCCATGCCGCCGCTGCCGATGGTCTCGCCCAGCTTGTAGCGCCCGGCGAGCACCAGTCCCTCGCGCGTTTCCTCTGGATCTTCCACGTGCCCCTGCCTGTTCCTGGGAATGACAGGTTACGGAGCGGGCGCACGGACATGGAACCGGGGCCCCACGCCTGACACCGCACCGTGACACAGACGGGGCGGGTGGCCCGCGACTTGACGAACCGTCAGTTGGTGATCCGGTAGGAGCCTATGGCCTGTTGGTAGATCTCGGAGACCTTGTCACGCTCGTTCTCCGGGCCGATGACCTGGATGATGTGGTAGCTGTCCTTGACGATCATGGCGAGATTCCGCACGAAGACCTCCTGACCGCTGCTGTTCTGCCAGGTGAACTGACCCTCGGCCATGGGTTGTTGGCCGACGTCGATCCGGCGCAGCCCCGAGGACGTGGCCCAGGAGGAGTCCCGGAAGGGCTGCAACTCCCGCTCCTTCTCCCGCTGGTAGGCGAGCGGGTCGTCGCCGTTGTCGGCCACGGTGTCCCGGCCCGGCACCACGATGAGCGTGTAGTCGCCCCGTCCGTAACGGACTTGGCCGCTGTCGTTGATCGGGCGGCGCGTCCAGCTCTTGTCCACACCGATCTCGAAGCCCTCGGTGTCCTTGCGCAGGACGTAGCCGTCCGCGAGATCGGCCGGGGACCCGGAGGTCTGCGGTGACGAGGAGTTGGGGTCCTCCGGCTGCTCGGCGCCGTTGTCCGGTGTCGTGTCGGGATTCCGCGACCCCGGTGTCGCGGGCGCGCTCGGATTCGAACCGGCGCCGTTCTGCGGCTGCTTGTCGTCGGCCTTCGGCAGGAACATCACGGCGAAGGCGATGGCCGCGATCATCAGCGTCAGGATCACGATGAGCAGGACGCGGCCGAGCGAGCGCGGCCCGCGCGAACCGCCACCGCCGCCACCGCCACCGCCGGACCTCTCACGCGGCTCGCGCGGCTGGCGGTACGCCCTCTCGCCGAAGTCGTCGTCGCGGTGGTCCCGTTCGCCGAGGGCCCGTTCTACGAAGCCGCCGTCGCCGTATCCCCGTTCCGTGTGCTCGCGGCGCGGCTCGACGTACGCCTCGCTGTGCGACGCGCGCGCGGCCCCGCGCTGGTCGGCGGACCTGCCGCCGCCCTTCTCCTTGCGCTCCTTGACCTTCTTGTGGCGGTGCCGTCCCGCGTCGCCACCACGGCCACGCCAACGGCGCTTACGGACCAGCTCACCCCTGCGGCGCACGATGGGCAGCCGCTCGTCCACGGAGGGCACCGCGACCACGTCGAGACCGGCGTCCGGCTCGGGCGCCGAGCGCACCAGCGAACGCAGCCAGCCGCGCAGCTCCTCGAAGTCCGGCCGCTCCGTGGGGTCCTGACGCAGCAGCGACTCCACGACGGGGCGCAGCGGGCCGCACTCCTCCGCGAAGGCGGGCGGTTCGGCGCATACGAGCTGGACCAGCTCCGCCGCGTTCTCCTCCGGATACGGGGCGTGGCCCTGCACCGCGCGGTAGAGCAGCGCGCCCAGCGCCCACAGGTCGGTGGACGGGCCGATGGGCGGGGCGAGTTGCCAGTTCTCGTGCACCGGTCCCGCCTGCTCGGGTGCCCACCGCTCGGTGACGGCGCCGACGACGGCTATCCGCGCCTGGCGGGCGCGTTCGGCGGCGAGCGGGGTGGCGGGACCTCGGTACGCGGGGGTCGTACCGCCGCCCGCGACGACCTCGTCCCAGCGGCCGGCGGGGGCCGTGGGGCCGGGGACGGCGGGCAGGTTCGCGGACTGCCGCTGGGCGTCGGCGCGCATGGCGTCGCTGGTGCCCGTGGCGTGCCAACCGCCACCACCACCCGTTCCCCCACCACCCGTTCCACCGCCGCCTGTTCCGCCGCCCCCGCTCGCGCTCCTGGAGCCGGTGCCGCCCGCCGGCAGCGGGCGGGAGCTGTCGCCGGGGCCCGTGGGGCCGTCGTGCCAGGTGCCGGCCAGTTCGACGCGGCGGGGCGGGCGCGGGTCGTCGTCGTCCGTGTCGTCGTCGGTGCGGTCGTCGGCGGAGTCGTCGTCGTACGTCTCGCGCCCCTGCGGGTCGACCTCGCGGGGCGGCATCGCCCACCAGTCGGGGTCGCGGTTCTCGCCCTGCGAAGGGCCGCCCGGCGCGCTGTCCGGGGAACCGCCGCGGCCGGCGGGGGCCGAGGGGTCCGACAGAGGTACGGGGCGCTGGACGGGCAGGCTGCCGCTGTCGCGCTGCTGGTCCTCGGTGACACGGGCGGCGGCGCGCGCTCCGGCGCGATAGGCGGCGATGGCTCCGGCGCGCGCGGCGCGGGTGTCCGCCGGGCCGCTGCGGGAGGGGTTGGCGGGCAGGGCGGGCTGTCCGGTGTACGGGACGACGGGGGCCGCGCCCGTACCGCCACGCGCCTCCGGGCCCCTCCGGCCGTCGCCGCCGTCGCCGCCGTCCCTGTCGTGCCCGCCGCCTTCGGTGCCCGCGCCGCCGGTGTCCGGACCACCGCCCGGGACGGGCCGCCCGAACGCGTCCGTGCCGTAAGGGACTTCGCCGTACGGCCGGTCGCCGTAGGGCCCGTCGGCCGAGCGCGCCGTCTCCAGCGCGGCGCGGCCCGGCGAGGCGGGCCCCACCGGCACGCCCAGCGCGCCGGCGCCCGGGGGAAGCGCGTCGGAGGTGCTTGTCCGGCCGGCCGGGATGCCCGTGGCACCCGGGCCCGCGCCCGGTACGCCCGCTGTCCGGGGGCTGCCCATGCCCAGGCCCAGTCCGGGCCCCGGCGCCTGCCCCACACCCGGAACGGCACCCTGCACAGGCCCCGGCACCGCATTCGGCACCGCGCCCGGCACGGGCCCCGGAATCTCACCTGCGGGGCGGTATCCGGCTTCGAAACCGCCCTCCCCCGGCGACGGCGGCACCGGCATGTAGCCGCAGAGCGCTTCCTCGGCAGCGCCGGCCGCGAGGCCGGTGAGCACCACGCGCCCGTCGTCGCACACGAGCACCGTGCGGATGGTGATGTTCCGGTGGGTCCAGCCGTGTGCGTGCAGCACCCGTACGGCGGTGAGCACGTCCGAGGCGATCTCGGCCGCGCGGTAGGGGTTGAGCGGCTTCTCCGCGAGCAGGGCCGCCAGCGGTCTGGCCGCGACCAGTTCACTCACTATCCACAAGGACCCGCCTTCGGCGAAGACGTCGAAGACCTGGTCGAGCCGTGGGTGGTCGGGGATCTGGGCGGCGCTCTGCGCGGCCTCGATGGCGCGCCGCACCGCCGGGTCGGTGGGCCTGCGGGTCGTACGCCCCGAGACGCGCCGCGTGGTCGCCGCGCCGTCCGGGTCGACCATCTCGGCGTCCACGACCTCGGGCAACGGCACTTGCCTGACGAGGACTTCCTGCGCGCTGTACGTGTCGTACGCACGCGTCTCGACGAGATCGAACTCGTCGGACGGAGGCAGGGGCAGGCGGTAGCGGTCGGCAAGCACCCGTCCCGCGTAGTCGTCCACGACGCCTCCCACACGCGCGCTGTCCCTGGATCCCCGGGTCTTCGGAGACCTCGCGAAACCGCCAATTCCGGTCGTTTACCGGCTCATTGTGACTGCGTACGGTCCGCGAGGTCTCACGATACGTGGCCGCACACAAATATGCCGCCGGTCACCGCAACACAGGTCTTAACCTTCCCGGCAACCCGGTCCCGTACGCCCCGGAACAGCGGACCCACCGCGCGCGAACCGCCGTCAGTCCGTCGGCTTGAAAGTGCTGTACGCCGTCTCACGGAGCGTCCGGCACTCGTCGTCGTCCCACTCGCTCGCCTTGCAGGTGATCATGATCGCGTAGCCGTGGGTGGCGTCGACCTTGAAGCCTCGGTTGAGCACCCGCACCCGCTCGCCTCTCTGGTCGCGCTCGAATCCCCAGTCGGCGACGGTCGGATAGCCGTTGAACTCGACGGACTGGATACCCAGGCGCTTGTAATTGCCGAGGGTGCCTTTTATCTGGCTTTCGAGCTGTTCCCACGCGCGCTTCGCGTCGTCGCCCGGCTTGGCGTTGAAGTCGACCTGGATACGGGGGAATTCCCCGTCCTCGCTGTAGATGGCGCCCGAACTCTCCCCGGCCACATCGGTCTGCTTGAAGTCGTCGGGCATCGTCATGCTGAAGCGGAACCGCTTGTCGACGACGCTCTTGTAGTCGTCCGGCACCGCCTCGTCGTCCGAACCCGAGCCCGAGCCGGAACCCTTGTCGCCGGATCCCGATGCCGTGTCGTCAGTGGCGGAGGCTTCGCCGGACGGCTGCCCGCCCGACGGCTCGTCACCACCGCTGCCCTTGGCCGAATCCTGCTGCTTGTCCGTGCCGGCGGTGGCACCGGCCGACGCGGCGGTGTCGTCCTTGCCCCCGTCGCCCTTGGCCGTTCCGTCCGGGTCACCGCTGAGCGCGACGGCCAGGACGACGCCGAGGATCGCCAGCACGACCACCGCGGCGATGATCACCAACGTGCGGCGCGGGACGACATCGGTGAGCGACGCCCGCGTGGCCGTGGCCCCCGCGCCGCCCGTGGCCGGTGTCGGTGCCGACGCGGACGGCGACGCGGTGGCCGCCGAACCCGCGACCGCTCCCGCGCCCGCCCCGCCACCGGAAGCGCGAGCCACGCCGACGCTCCCCACGCCTTGTCCGGTACGGCCCTTGGCCCGGGGCGCCGGCTCCGAGGGAAGCGGCGGCAGCGCCACGACCCGCGTCGCGTCGGCCGCCGGCTCGGGCAGCTCCGAGGGGTCCGGGGCGTCGATGACATCCTGGAGCAGCGCCCGCGCACCCGCGTCGTCCAGCCGTAGCGCCGGGTCCTTGGCCAGCAGACCGTAGATGACCTCTTCCAGCGGGCCCGCGTTCTTCGGCGGGTCGACCGGTTCGGTCATGACGGCGGTGAGGGTCGCGATGGCCGACCCCTTGTCGTACGGAGGGCAGCCCTCCACAGAGGCGTAGATCAGCCCGCCCAGCGACCACAGGTCGGCGGCGGGGCCGGGCTTCTTGCCACGGGCGCGCTCGGGCGAGATGTACGAAGGGGCGCCGACGAGCATGCCGGTCGAGGTGACCGACGGGTCGCCCTCCACCTGCGCGATGCCGAAGTCGGTGAGAACGACGCGTCCGTCCTCGGCGATCAGCACGTTCGACGGCTTCACGTCACGGTGCAGGATGCCCTCGCGGTGCGCCGAGCGCAGCACGTCGAGGACCGCGAGCCCGACCTCGGCGGCGCGCCTCGGGGTCAGGAGCCCGTCCTCGCGGACGGCCTCGGCGAGGGACTTGCCCTCGATCAGCTCCATGACGATCCAGGGCCGGTCGTCCTCGTCCACGACGTCGTAGACGGTGACCGCCCCGTTGTTACGGATCCGGGCGATCGCCTTGGCCTCGCGCAGCGTACGGGTGATCAGCCGGCGCTTCTCGTCCTCGTCGATGCTGCTGGGGAAGCGCAGCTCCTTGACGGCGACCGTACGGCCCAGTGTCTCGTCGACCGCTCGCCAGACCGTGCCCATTCCGCCCCGGCCCAGCACCTCGCCGAGCCGGTACCGTCCCGCGAGGAGGCGCCCCTGGGTTTTTCCGTCGGCGCCGCTCCTGGTGTCGGGCGTGCTGTCCGCACCCTCGGTGCCGTCAGTGCCGTCAGTGCCGTCAGTGCCGTCCGTGCCGTTCTGGGGCTTTCGCACCGTGTCCCGTGACTGCTCCGCCTCCGCCATGCGTCCCCTCTGCGATCCCTGGTGTCCGCCCGCCTCCGGCGCCCGCCCGCGAGCGGCGCGGTAACGCGCCCTGACAGGGCCTCCATTGTCCCTCACTCCGGCGCATGCGATGGTCCCGGGTCCGCCATCCGTCGGGACGACGGCCCAAGCGGAGCGCGGCGCACGGCCGTTGAGCAGGGCGCGGGGGATCGCACCACTGGTCATGCCACCGTTCGAAACTCGAACGGAAGTGCCCGAAACAATCCCGAGAGGATCGCGTCGGGCACCCCACCCGGCCCACATCACCTCGCACGTCCCGCCAGGACGGACCGGGGCGTGTCCGAGAAGTCCCGTGCGGTGTGCGGGCGTACGCCGCTACGGCGCTACGTCGCGGACCTGCCCCGGCACCTCACAGCGGCACGATGTCCGGCGCACCGAGCCGCGCCGCGTCCGCCGTCAGGTCGTCAGGCTGGCGCTGCGACTCGCGCTCCGCCTCCACCCGCTTGCGATAGTGCTCGACCTCCTTCTCGATCTGCGCCTTGTCCCAGTTGAGCACCGGCGCCATCAGCTCGGCGCACTCGCGCGCGCTGCCCGTCCCCCGGTCGAACGTCTCGATCGAGATGCGCGTCCGCCTCGTCAGAACGTCGTCAAGATGGCGCGCCCCTTCGTGCGACGCCGCGTACACGACCTCGGCCCGCAGATAGTCCTCGGCCGCGCCCAGCGGCTCGCCGAGTCCGGGGTCGGCCGCGATCAGCTCCAGCAACTCCTCGACCAGCGCCCCGTACCGGTTGAGCAGATGCTCCACGCGCACCACATGCAGTCCGGTCCGGGCGGCGATCCCCGCGCGCGCGTTCCACAGGGCGCGGTAGCCCTCGGCGCCGAGCAGCGGGGTGTCCTCCGTCACGCACGCAGCCACCCGCTGGTCCAGTCCGTGCACCGCCTCGTCCACCGCGTCCTTGGCCATGACGCGGTACGTCGTGTACTTGCCGCCCGCGACGACGACCATGCCCGGCACCGGGTGCGCCACCGTGTGCTCGCGCGACAGCTTGCTCGTCGCGTCGGACTCGCCGGCCAGCAGCGGGCGCAGCCCCGCGTACACCCCCTCCACGTCGTCACGTGTCAGCGGGACGGCCAGGACCGAGTTGACGTGTTCGAGGAGATAGTCGATGTCCGCGCTGGAGGCTGCCGGGTGCGCCTTGTCGAGATCCCAGTCGGTGTCGGTGGTGCCGACGATCCAGTGCCTGCCCCAGGGGATGACGAAAAGCACCGACTTCTCGGTCCGCAGGATCAGCCCGGTCGAGGAGTGGATGCGGTCCTTGGGGACGACCAGATGGATGCCCTTCGACGCCCGGACGTGGAACTGTCCGCGCTCGCCGATCAGCGCCTGGGTGTCGTCGGTCCACACCCCGGTGGCGTTGACGATCTGCTTCGCCCGGATCTCGTACTCACCGCCGCCGTCCACATCGCGCACGCGGGCGCCGACGACCCGCCCGCCCTCGCGCAGGAAGGCGACCACGCGGGCCCTGCTGGCGACATGCGCGCCGTAGCTCGCGGCCGTACGCACCAAGGTGGCCACATAGCGCGCGTCGTCCATCTGCGCGTCGTAATACTGCAACGCGCCGACCAGGGCGTCCTTCTTGAGCGCGGGCGCCACGCGCAGCGCGTGGCGGCGGGAGAGATGCCGGTGTGTCGGCAGACCCCGGCCGTGGCCCGACGACAACGACATCGCGTCGTACAGCGCGACGCCCGATCCGGCGTACAGCCGCTCCCAGCCCTTGTGGCGCAGCGGGTAGAGGAACGGCACCGGCTTCACCAGATGCGGGGCCAGCCGCTCCAGCAGCAGTCCGCGCTCCTTGAGCGCTTCTCTGACAAGCCCGAAGTCGAGCATTTCCAGATAGCGCAGTCCGCCGTGGATCAGCTTGCTCGACCGGCTCGATGTGCCCGAGGCCCAGTCGCGCGCCTCCACGAGCCCCGTTGCGAGTCCTCGGGTCACGGCGTCGAGCGCTGTCCCGGCGCCGACCACTCCCGCGCCCACGACCAGTACGTCCAGCTCGCGCTCGGCCATCCCTGCCAGAGCCGTGGCGCGCTCCTGCGGTCCCAGTGTCGCTGTCCTCACCGCTGCCTCCCGTCGCCCCCGTGTTGTTCGGGCCCTTCGATTCTGTCCGCACTCACCGACTTCAGCCACCGGCTGTGGACAACCCCGGCCGAGGATCAGGACTGGCCTGCGAAATCCGCAGACATGTCCCGCCATGTCCGGCCATGTAATGACGCATATCGGTCATATTTACGCCTAGTCTGACATTGCGCTCGCCCGTTCTGTCCACACGGGTTGCGCCTTCTGTCCCCTCCGGTTATGGGAAAGGACGGCCCACATGCCCGCAGACCTCGCCGTCATCGGACTCGGCCATCTCGGCCTGCCCCTCGCCCAGGCCGCCGTGGCCGCCGGCATCGAGACCATCGGCTACGACACCGATCCACGCCCCGTCGCCGAACTGGCCGCGGGCCGCACCCCCGTCGACGGCTCACTCACCGCCTCCGACGTGCGCCGCATGCTCTCCGGCGGCTTCCGGCCCACCACCAACCCGACCGAGCTGGGCCGGGTCCGTACCGCCGTCATCTGCGTGCCCACCCCGCTGGGCCCCGACCGCACCCTCGACCTCAGCGCCGTCGGCGAGGCCGCCCGCGCCCTGGCCGCCCGGCTGCGCCCGCACACCACCGTGCTGCTCGAATCACCGGCGGGCCCCGGCACCACGGAGGGGTTCCTGCGCACCATCCTGGAAGAGGGCTCCGGGCTACGCGCCGGACGCGACTTCCACCTCGCGTACTCCCCCAGCCGTCTCGACCCGGGCCGCCGCACCCACGGCCCCGCCGGCACCCCCAAGGTGATCGGCGGACTCACCCCGGCGTGCACCGAATCGGCCGCCGCCTTCTACGGACGCCTCACCGACAAGGTCGTCCGCGCGCGCGGACCGCGCGAGGCCGAGACCGTCAAGCTCCTCGAAACCAACTTCCGGCACGTCAACATCGCCCTCGTCAACGAGATGGCCGTGCTCTGCCACGACCTCGGTGTCGACCTCTGGGACGTCATCCGGTGCGCCGAGACCAAGCCGTTCGGCTTCCAGGCGTTCCGCCCCGGCCCCGGCGTGGGCGGCCACGGGGTCCCCATGGACCCCAGCTACCTCCCGCACGCGGGCCGCACCCCCGGCCATCCGCTGCGCATGGTCGGCCTCGCCCAGGAGATCAACACCCGTATGCCGCAGTACGTGATCCAGCGCTGCGCCACGCTCCTCAACGAGCACGGCAAATCCGCCCGCGGCGCCCGTGTCCTGCTGCTCGGCGTCACCTACAAGCAGGACCACGCCGACCAGGAAAGCTCACCGGCCACCGAGATCGCCTGCCGGCTGATGGACCTCGGCGCCACCGTCAGCTACCAGGATCCGTACGTCCCCGACTGGCGCGTGCGCGACGTACCCGTCCCGCGCGCCGACTCTCTTTACGAGGCCGCGGCGCACGCGGATCTGACAGTGCTGCTCCAGCACCACCGCACGTACGACCTCCAAGGGCTCGCCGTGAAAGCCCAGTTGCTGCTCGACACCAGAGGAGCCAGCCCGGCGGGAGCGGCGCACCGCCTCTGAACGAGAGCACACCCCGAGGCACACCCAGGGCACACCCGCTCTCCGCCGGCCCGCGCTTCCCGTACGCCCCAAGGGAATTCGCCGACGCACTGTCGTAGCGGACTGCTATGGTCCAGGGCGCTCGTACAACGGTGCGAGCCTTCCTTGGGGGATTGTTCACATGAGCCAGTCTGTTCCACCACCGTCCGGCAATCCGTACGGCAGCGGCCCCGGGGCACCCGGCCCCGGCAATCCGTACGGCGGCGGCCCCGTACCGCCCGGCGGCCCCGGCAACCCGTTCGCCCCGGCCCCGCCGGCGCCGCCGGTCCGCGACAACGTGGGCCTCGGTGTGGCCGCCGCGGTCGGTGCCGCGATCGTCACCGCCGCCGTCTACGGCGGCATCGCCGGTGCCGTCGAGCGCGAGATCGGTTTCGCCGCCATCGCCGTCGGCTTCGTCATCGGTTTCGTCGCGGGCAAGGTCGGCGGACGCAACCCGATCCTCGCCGTGGTCAGCGCCGTCCTCTCACTGGCCGCCGTCTACCTGGGCCAGATCTTCGGCATCTCGATCATCGCGGCCGAGGTGCTGGGCGTGTCGACGTCGGAGATGCTGTTCGAGCACTTCGACCTCCTTACGGAGGCATGGAACGAGGGCAAGGAAGCGTCGACGTTCCTGTTCTTCGCCCTCGCCGCGTTCGCGGCGTTCACGGGCGCCAAGAAGGCGTGACCCTGAACTAGTGATCTGGTTCGGAGATGCGTGAGCAGTAGCGGCAGATCCGGTCAAGGATCTGATCGGCGGTCTTGGTCCACTTGAATGGCCGGGCTTCGTCGTTCCAGACCTTGATCCAGTTCTCCAGTGCGGCCTTGAGGTCGTCGAGGGAGCAGAACACACCGCGTTCGAGGCAGCGTCGTTCCAGCTCGGCGAACCACCGCTCGACCTGGTTGATCCATGACGAGTAGGTGGGGGTGAAGTGCAGGTGGAAGCGGGGGTGCGCGATCAGCCACTTGTGCACCACCGGTGCTTTGTGGGCGGAGAGGTTGTCGCAGATCACGTGGACCGCCAGGCCAGGTTCCGTCTGGCGGTCGATCTCGTCGAGGAAGTCGCGGAAGTCCACGGCCCGGTGCTGCGCGGACAGTTTCGTGATCACCTTGCCCGTCGCGGTGTTCAACGCGGCGAACAGATCGACGGTGCCGTGCCGGACGTAGTCGAAACTCCGCCGCTCGGGGACCCCGGGCACCATCGGCAGCACCGGCGCGGTCCGTTCAAGGGCCTGGATCTGCGGCTTCTCGTCCACCGCGAAGACAGCCGCGTTGGCCGGCGGGGCGAGACAGAGGCCGACGACGTCACGGACCTTGTCGATCAGGAACGGATCCGGGGAGATCTTGAAGGTCTCGGTCCGCCACGGCTGCAGACCGAAAGCGTGCCAGATCCGCAGCACACTCGCGGGGGAGATCCCCACGGCCCTGGCCAGTTCCCGCTTCGACCAGTGCGTCCCGCCTTCGGGTGTCTGCTCCAGGGTGCGGACCACCACCTCTTCGACCTGGGCATCGGTGATGCTCCGCGGTACCCCGGGCCGAGGCTCATCAGCGAGCCCGTCGAGCCGGTCGCGCAGGAACCGGGTCCGCCATTTCGCGACGGTGCCCCGGTTCACCCCCAGCCGGGCCGCGACCGCCAGGTTCGGCCCGCCCTCCGCGCACGCCAGCACGATCCGCGCCCGCAGGGCCAGACCCTGCGCGGTCGTCCGGCGCTTGACCCACATACTCAACACCTGCCGCTCGGCCTCGCTCAGGACCAACGGCTCCAGCCTGCTGTCACCCACAACCGACAGCAGACCGAAGCCAGTCGGCACCCGTCAGCCGAACCCGCGAATTGGTGCGCAAAGCGACTCACGTGGTGCCCAACGAACTCACAACCAGATCACTAGGCCCTGTCCGGCGGATCTTCGGGGATCAGGCCGGGGCGGCTGGTGCGGTGCATCGCAAGGCGGAGGATCATCCTCGTACTGGACGTACTTGGATGAATCCGACAACGCGGGGAGCTGCCGTGCCAGGCGTCCCGGACCCCCGAAGATCCGCCGGACAGGGCCTTGGCCCTGTCCCGCGGAAGTTCGCGGGGCAGGGCCTCACGCGTTCTACAGCACCGCCGACACCGACCGCTCCGACGCCAACTGGGCCCTGGCGAAGCCGAGTTTGTCCGGGTTGAGCACCGACCAGAGCGCGACCACTCGGCCGTCCCCGCCGAGTTCCGGCGCGAAGACCCCGCTGACCAGACCCGCCTCCCGCACCACGATCGCCGGGGCGTCGTTGACCGTCGTGACCGTGAAGCTCGCCGCCCGCGCGCGGGCCGACCGGCCGAACGAGGCCAGCAGCCGGGCGACCCCGACGCGCCCGACGGCCGGTCGCAGCGTGGCCCTGACCCTGCCGCCGCCGTCCGCCCAGGCGACGGCGTCGTCCGCGAGCAGCCGTTCAAGGGCGATGACATCGCCGTCGAGGGTCGCCGCGAGAAACCGTTCGACGATCGCCCTGCGCTGGCCGGACGTCGCGGTGAACCGCTGCCGGGCACCGACGTGCGCCCGTGCCCGGGTGAACAACTGCCGCGCGTGGGCCTCTTCGATCCCCAGGATCCGGGCGATCTCCCGATGGCTGTACGCGAACGCCTCACGCAGTACGAACGCGGCGCGCTCCGGTGGCGTCAGCCGCTCCAGCAGGACGAGCAGGCCCAGGGAGAGCGAGTCGCGCCGCGCCGCGGTGTCCGCCGGATCGTCCCGCCCGTCCGCCGCCGCGACGACCATGGGCTCGGGCAGCCACGGGCCGACATACGTCTCGCGCCGGGCACGCGCCGACGTCAGCCGGCTCAGACACAGGTTCGTGACGACCTTGGTCAGCCACGGCGCGGGATCGGCCACCTCCCCGCTGTCGCGCCAGCGCAGATACGCGTCCTGGACGACGTCCTCCGCCTCGAACGCCTCGCCCAGCATCCGGTAGGCCAGTCCGATCAGACGTGCCCGGTGCGTCTCGAACTGCGTCAGCCGCGTATCCACGACCCCAGTCTGCCAATCCGCCGACAGCGCTTCGCCCCCAGTACGACATGAGGGTGCCCCGGACCACGTACGCCTCACCTACAAGTGACGTACAAGTCCGGGGCACCCCGCGCGCGTTCAGCGGCTGTGCTGCGAGTCCGCGACCGTCACCTCGACGCGCTGGAACTCCTTCAGCTCGCTGTAACCGGTCGTCGCCATCGCCCTCTTGAGCGCGCCGAAGAAGTTCATCGAACCGTCCGGACTGTGCGAAGGCCCGGTCAGGACCTCCTCCGTCGTCCCGACGATCCCCAGGTCCACCAGCTTGCCGCGCGGCACGTCCTCGTGGACGGCCTCCATGCCCCAGTGGTGCCCCTTGCCCGGCGCGTCGTTGGCCCGCGCCAGCGGGGAGCCCATCATCACCGCGTCGGCCCCGCACGCCACGGCCTTGGGCAGATCGCCGGACCAGCCGACCCCGCCGTCCGCGATCACATGCACGTACCGGCCGCCGGACTCGTCCATGTAGTCGCGCCGGGCGGCGGCCACGTCGGCGACCGCGGTCGCCATCGGCACCTGGATGCCCAGCACGTTACGGGTGGTGTGCGCGGCCCCGCCGCCGAAGCCCACCAGCACACCGGCAGCGCCGGTACGCATCAGATGCAGCGACGCGGTGTACGTGGCGCAGCCGCCGACGATGACCGGGACGTCCAGCTCGTAGATGAACTGCTTCAGGTTCAGCGGCTCGGCCGCGCCCGAGACATGCTCGGCGGAGACCGTGGTGCCGCGGATGACGAAGATGTCCACCCCGGCGTCCACGACGGCCTTGGAGAACTGCGCGGTGCGCTGCGGCGAGAGCGCGGCGGCCGTGACCACGCCCGAGTCGCGCACCTCCTTGATGCGCCGCCCGATCAGCTCTTCCTGGATCGGCGCGGAGTAGATCTCCTGGAGCCTGCGGTTGGCGGTCGCCTCGTCCAGCTCGGCGATCTCGTCCAGCAGCGGCTGCGGGTCCTCGTAACGGGTCCACAGCCCTTCGAGGTTGAGCACCCCGAGACCGCCCAGCTCACCGATGCGGATCGCGGTGCTCGGTGAGACCACGGAGTCCATGGGCGCGGCCAGGAACGGCAGCTCGAAGCGGTAGGCGTCGATCTGCCAGGCGATCGAGACCTCCTTGGGGTCGCGGGTGCGCCGGCTGGGGACGACGGCGATGTCGTCGAAGGCGTACGCGCGGCGTCCGCGCTTGCCGCGGCCGATCTCGATCTCAGTCACGATGTGTGGGCCTTTCCCTCTACGTCTGCCGTTCCAGTATCCCCGCCGTCACTCCTCGATGAGGACCTGGGTGAAGTCGACCACGTGGACGACGAGCACGAGGAGAAGGCCGTCACTGATCAGATACTCGATCGCGATGTTCGGCGTCAGCGCCAGCGAGCGCGTCGATTCGTCGCCCGAGAGCGGCACCGAGATCTTCGGGCGGGGCTCCTGTGCCAGCACGACGAGGCCACGCTCGAGCAGCTCCCGGCGGTCCGCCGGGAGCCCGTCGCGTACCCGGGCGGCTTCCTCGCTGTACCTCACGGCGTAGAGCATCGAAGACCCCTCTCGACTCTCGGCGACGAGCCGGCGATCGTGGCGTCAGCGACCGGTGTAGTTCGGTGCCTCGACCGTCATCTGGATGTCGTGCGGGTGGCTCTCCTTGAGACCGGCCGCCGTGATCCGTACGAACCGTCCCTTGCGCTCCATCTCGTCGATGGAGGACGCGCCCACATAGCCCATGGTCTGCCGCAGCCCGCCGATCAACTGGTGCAGTACGGCGCCGAGCGGGCCCCGGTAGGGCACCTGGCCCTCGATGCCCTCGGCGATCAGCTTCTCGTCCGAGGACACCTCGCCCTGGAAGTAACGGTCCTTCGAGTACGAACGGCCCTGGCCGCGCGCCTGCATCGCACCCAGCGACCCCATGCCGCGGTACGACTTGAACTGCTTGCCGTTGATGAACTGGAGCTCGCCCGGGGACTCCTCGCACCCGGCGAGCAGGCTGCCGAGCATCACGGTGCTGGCGCCCGCCGCGAGCGCCTTGCCGATGTCGCCCGAGTACTGGAGGCCGCCGTCGCCGATGACCGGGATCCCGGCGGCGATACAGACGCTGGCCGCCTCGTAGATCGCCGTGACCTGCGGAACACCGATACCGGCCACCACGCGCGTGGTGCAGATGGAGCCGGGGCCGACACCCACCTTGACGCCGTCGACACCGGCGTCGATGAGCGCCTTGGCGCCGTCACGGGTGGCGATGTTGCCGCCGATGACATCCACCGCGACGCTCGACTTGATCTTGGACATCCAGCTCAGCGCGTTGCTGTTGTGGCCGTGCGAGGTGTCGACGACCAGGAAGTCGACCCCGGCCTCGGCCAGCGCCTGGGCGCGGTCCAGCGCCTCCTGGCTCGCTCCCACGGCGGCGCCGACGAGCAGCCGGCCCTCGGCGTCCTTGGCGGCGTTCGGGTACTTCTCCGCCTTGACGAAGTCCTTGACGGTGATGAGGCCCTTGAGGATGCCGGCGCCGTCGACCAGCGGCAGCTTCTCGATCTTGTGGCGGCGCAGCAGCTCCATGGCGTCCACGCCGGAGATGCCGACCTTGCCGGTGACCAGCGGCATGGGCGTCATGACCTCGCGCACCTGGCGCCCGCGGTCCGACTCGAAGGCCATGTCGCGGTTGGTGACGATACCGAGGAGCTTGCCGGCCGCGTCGGTGACCGGGACGCCGCTGATGCGGAACTTCGCGCACAGTTGGTCGGCCTCGGCGAGCGTCGCGTCCGGGTGGACCGTGATCGGGTCGGTGACCATGCCGGACTCGGAGCGCTTCACGAGGTCGACCTGGTTGGCCTGGTCGGCGACGGAGAGATTGCGGTGCAGCACACCGACACCGCCCTGGCGGGCCATCGCGATCGCCATCCGCGCCTCGGTGACCTTGTCCATCGCCGCCGAGAGCAGCGGGATGTTCACCCGCACGTTCCGGGAGACCTGGGACGCGGTGTCCACCTGGTTGGGCAGCACCTCCGAGGCGCCCGGCAGCAGCAGCACGTCGTCGTATGTCAGCCCGAGCGTCGCGAATTTCTCGGGCACTCCGTCGACGTTTGCAGTCATGACACCTTCCCCAGATGGCCTTGATCGGTGCGGATGTCCATGCTAACGGCCACCACGGGGGTCTCATTCCACGGTCGCCATGATCGGTCGCCACGACAGCCACGACAGCCACGACGATCAAGGCCCACCGGCGGGTCCTACTGCTCGGCCAGCGCCCGCAGTCTGCTGAGCGCGCGGTGCTGTGCGACCCGTACGGCGCCCGGTGACATCCCCAGCATCTGGCCGGTCTCCTCGGCCGTCAGCCCCACGGCGACGCGCAGCACCAGCAGCTCGCGCTGATTGTCCGGGAGGTTGGCCAGGAGCTTCTTCGCCCACTCGGCGTCGCTGCTGAGCAGCGCGCGTTCCTCCGGGCCGAGGGAGTCGTCGGGCCGCTCGGGCATCTCGTCCGAGGGCACCGCCGTCGAGCCCGGGTGCCGCATGGCGGCCCGCTGGAGATCGGCGACCTTGTGCGCGGCGATGGCGAAGACGAAGGCCTCGAACGGCCTGCCGGTGTCCTTGTAGCGCGGCAGTGCCATCAGTACGGCGACGCAGACCTCCTGGGCGAGGTCTTCCACGAAGTGGCGGGCGTCACCGGGCAGTCGGTTCAGCCGGGTGCGGCAGTAGCGCAGCGCGAGAGGGTGTACGTGGGCCAGAAGATCGTGCGTGGCCTGCCCGTCCCCGTCGACGGCACGGTGAACGAGCGCACCGATCACCGTGGTCTCGTCATCGCGCATCGGACCATGGTGCCTCGGTCGCTGCGAATCCGTGGCACCGCGTTCATAGTTGTGCACCGAAGCGTTATGAGCAGGTGCGCCGGAACTCATCTCCTGCGCCCTCCCCTTCCGCTCGCCCGACTCGTCCCCGAGGAACTCCACAACCCAAGGATGCGGCATCGGGCGGGAAACTGTGGCGTACGGGCTCCGACGACCCTCTCCGCCGCCCCGTCCACCGTACGGCGGACGGGGTTCCGCGACTGACCGGACGAGCTGTCCGAAACCCGCTCCGACCTCGCCTTAGCGGACCAGACCCCAGCGGAATCCGAGCGCCACGGCATGCGCGCGGTCCGAGGCACCGAGCTTTTTGAACAGCCGCCGCGCGTGCGTCTTGACGGTGTCCTCCGAGAGGAACAGCTCGCGCCCGATCTCCGCGTTCGACCGGCCGTGGCTCATGCCTTCGAGCACCTGGATCTCACGCGCCGTGAGCGTGGGCGCGGCGCCCATCTCGGCCGACCTGAGCCGGCGCGGGGCGAGCCGCCACGTCGGGTCGGCGAGCGCCTGGGTGACGGTCGCGCGCAGCTCGGCGCGGGACGCGTCCTTGTGGAGATAGCCGCGGGCACCGGCGGCGACCGCGAGCGCGACACCGTCCAGATCCTCGGCGACCGTGAGCATGATGATCCGGGCGCCCGGATCGGCGGACAGCAGCCGGCGGACGGTCTCGACGCCGCCCAGACCGGGCATGCGTACGTCCATCAGAATCAGGTCCGAGCGGTCGGCGCCCCAGCGGCGGAGGACTTCCTCTCCGTTGGCCGCGGTCGTCACGCGCTCGACGCCGGGCACGGTCGCAACCGCGCGGCGCAGCGCCTCTCGGGCAAGCGGGGAGTCGTCGCAGACGAGGACGGATGTCATGGCCGCCCTCCGCAGCAATTGCGCGTCACCTTGAGCCTCCAGGCTGAGTACATGTGGTCACCTGTGCGATTGACGCCATCGGACATGTGCCCGATCGCTTGTTCCTTCAACCGCCTCGACCACTCAACGACGGTCACTCGAAAGAGTTACGGGTCCGGAATCGCCTTCGGCACTCTACGTGAGGAGGCGCACACAGAGCAGAGCCTCGCAGGTCATCGTTCGATCACTCTGAGTTATGCCCCATTTAGCGCCATTTCTTCCCTTTTGCTGGTGTCTGTGGCTAGATTCGCAATGAATCATATTTACATCTACTTACACAGGAGATGTACGGTCGTGAGCACGACGTGGTCAGCGCGTCGGGCTCGTACCCGGCGCCCCAGGGCGCATCTCAGGCCCTGGGCCTGACCTGGAAGACAGGCCCTAGCGGCCCGTATCCGCCTCCACGGATTCAAGGGGACATGAGCAATGGCAGATTTCTCCCGCCTTCCCGGACCGAACGCGGATCTGTGGGACTGGCAGCTCCTGGCAGCCTGTCGCGGCGTCGACAGCTCGCTGTTCTTCCACCCGGAGGGTGAGCGGGGCGCGGCACGCAGCGCTCGCGAAACCTCGGCCAAAGAGGTCTGCATGAGATGCCCGGTGCGCGCGCAGTGCGCGGCCCACGCGATGGCGGTGCGGGAGCCGTACGGGGTGTGGGGCGGGCTGACCGAGGACGAACGCGAGGAGCTGATGGGGCGCGCCCGCACCCGGCTGATCGCGACCTCGGGGGCGAACGGATCGGGCCGCGCCTGATCTGCGACACGCCACCGAAGAAACGTTCCTGCACTTTCCGGCGGAACCTTGGTAGGAGGTCGCCGGGACCTCGGACGTCGACGGAACCTCAGTAGGAGTACGGCCGGAACGGGCCGCGTGGGCGCGGTGTCAGCGCGACGCGGCCCGTTCCAGTTGGTCCAGCGTCGCCGCCACCGCCGGGACCCGCGCCAGATCGGGCAGGGTGAGCGCGACGATCTCGCGCCGTACGGCGGGCTCGACGGTGACCGTACGAGCGCCCTTCGGCAGCACCGACTCCATGGCCAGCTCCGGCAGGAACGCGACCCCGAGCCCGGCCCCGACCAGGCCGATGACCGCCGGATAGTCGTCCGTCGCGAAGTCGATACGCGGGGTGAAGCCCGCCTTCTCGCAGGCGTCCACCAGTTGGCGCCGGCAGCGCGGACAGCCCGCGATCCAGGACTCGTCGGCGAGGTCCCCGATGGAGACGGCGGTGGCACCGGCCAGTCGGTGCCCCTCGGGGAGCAGCCCCACCAGTCGGTCGGTGAGCAGCGGCCGTACGACCAGGTCGTCCCACTCCTCGGCGCCGCCGCCCGTGGAGTCGTAACGGAAGGCCAGCGCCACATCGCAGTCGCCGTCGCGCAGCATCTCGACGGAGCGCGGCGGTTCGGCGTCGACGAGCGAGACGCGGGTGCCGGGGTGGCCGGCGCGCAGGGCGGCCAGCGCGGTGGGGACCAGGGTGGAGCTGCCGCTGGGGAACGAGACCAGCCGCACCCGCCCGGCGCGCAGGCCCGCGATGGCCGCGACCTCCTCCTCGGCGGCCGTGAGCCCCGACAGGATGCCCGTCGCGTGCCGTACGAGCGCTTCGCCGGCCTGGGTGAGCCGCATCTCCCGGCCGGTCCTGATCAGCAGGGTCGTACCGACCGACGCTTCGAGGACCTTCATCTGCTGGCTGACGGCCGGCTGGGTGCACCCCAGATCTCGGGCGGCGGCGGAGAACGAGCCGGTGGCGGCGACGGCGCGCAGGACACGGAGATGACGGGCTTCGATCACCCCTCAAACATAAGGGAAACTTGTAGATATCGAGAAATTCCGGGCGGGACATTTGAGAGGCGCGGGCCCCGAGCGGCGGGTTAGCGTGCCCGTCATGAAGCTTCTGACCGTGAATGTGGGGCGGCCCAAGGTCGCCGAGTACACGGACGCGCCGGGCGGCGCGACCGGCATCGACAAGCGGCCGGTGGACGGCCCGGTCGCGGTGCGTGATCCCGGGCGGAAGGGCACCGGTGCCAGCGGTGTCGCCGGGGACACGGTGTGCGATCTGCGCCATCACGGCGGCAGCGACCAGGCCGTGTATGTGTACGGGCGGGAGGATCTGGACTTCTGGGAGCGGGAGTTGGGGCGTCCGCTGGCCAACGGCGGCTTCGGCGAGAATCTGACCACGTCCGGTCTCGATCTCAACTCGACGTTGATCGGCGAGCGTTGGCGGGTCGGCCCGGATCTGGTGCTGGAGGCGACCAGCGGCCGGATCCCGTGCCGTACGTTCGCGGGCTTCCTCGGTGAGAAGGGCTGGGTCAGACGGTTCACCCGACAGGGCGTCACCGGTGCGTATTTCAGGGTCATCACGCCCGGTGAGATCCGCGCGGGCGACGCGATCGAGATCGTGCACCGGCCCGACCACGACGTGACGGTGGCCCTCGCCTTCCGCGCCGTGACGACCGAGCGCGAGCTGCTGCCGCGGATCCTGGCCGCCTCAGAGGCCCTGCACGAGGAGGAGTTGAGAATCGCGCGGGAGTACGTGGCGAAGTACGGCGCCGAGGGCGAGTAGCGCGCCGACCGCTCACGTAGCCGCTTCCGGTGGTCGGACGGCGGCTCGCGGCAGTCGTGCGACCGTCTAACGTGCCGCTTATGACGACTGCTTTGATTACGGGCGCGACAGCGGGGATCGGCGCCGCCTTCGCCCGGCGGCTCGCGGCGGGTGGTACTTCCCAGTCCGGCGGTGTGGGAAGCGGCCACAACCTGGTGCTGGTCGCCCGCGACACCGAGCGTCTTCGGCGCCAGGCCACCGAACTCCACGACCTGCACGGCATCGAGGCGGAGGTACTGACCGCCGACCTCGCCACGGACAAGGGCATCGAGGCGGTCGAGAAGCGCCTCGGCGACCGTAAACACCCCGTCGATCTGCTGGTCAACAACGCGGGGTTCGGGAACAAGGGCCGGTTCCTCGACGTCACGATGGCCGACGAGCTGACCATGCTCAAGGTGCACTGCGAGGCGGTGCTGCGGCTGACGTCGGCGGCGGTGACCGGGATGAAGGAGCGCGGGCGCGGCGGTGTGGTGAACGTGTCGTCGGTGGCCGCGTTCGTACCGCGCGGGACGTACGGCGCCTCCAAGGCGTGGGTCGTGCAGTTCACCCAGGGCGTTTCGCGCGATCTGGCGGGCACCGGCGTACGGCTGATGGCGCTCTGCCCCGGCTTCACCCGCACCGAGTTCCACGACCGGGCCGGGATGGGGACGCAGAACATCCCCAACTGGATGTGGCTGGACGCCGACAAGCTGGTGACGGCCGCGCTGGCCGACCTGGCGCGCGGCAAGGTCGTGTCGGTGCCCGATCCGCGCTACAAGGCGCTGATGAGCGCGGTGAAGCTCGCCCCGCGCGGGCTGCTCGGCGGGATCACGTCGAAGACCGGGCGCAAGTACGGCCCCCAGTAGCCATAGCCGTAGCCGGGAGGGCGGTCGGTGGCGTCCAATGGCCTCACCCGTGACATATGACAGGACCCACGAGGAGACCGACTTCCACCATGCACGACGCCACTGACAATCGGCCGTCCGCGCTGCTCTCCATGAGTCCGGACATCGCGGAACGGCTGTTCACCCCCGCTCGTCTCGCCCGGCTGACCGGCCTCGTACGCACCGATCCGCGGCTCGTCGCCCACACCCTGACCGGCCCCGGTCTCGACCCCGCCGTCGCCGCCGCGCTCGCGGACGCCGAGCTGCTGATCACCTGCTGGGGCGCGCCCCCGCTCACCGCGGAGGTGCTGGCCGCCGCGCCCCGGCTGCGCGCCGTCGTGCACGCCGCCGGGAGCGTCAAGCACCACATCACGGACGCCTGTTGGGAGCGGGGCATCACGGTCGCGTCGGCGGCGGGGGCCAACGCCCTTCCCGTCGCGGAGTACACGCTGGCCGCGATCCTCTTCGCGGGCAAGCGGGTCCTCGGCTCGGCGCACCGCTACCGGGAGGTGCGCGGCCCGCACGACTGGCACCAGGAGCTGGGCGGCGCGGGCAACTACCGCCGTACGGTCGGCATCGTCGGCGCGTCCCGGATCGGCCGGCGGGTGATCGAGCTGCTGCGGCCCTTCGACCTCGACGTGCTGCTGTACGACCCGTACGTGTCCGCCGCCGACGCCGCGGGGCTCGGTGTGGGAGTCGTACCGCTGATTGAGCTGTGCGCGCGTGCCCAGGTGGTGTCCGTCCACGCGCCGCAGGTCCCCGCCACCCGCCGTATGATCGGCGCCGCCCAGCTCGCGGCGATGCCGGACGGGGCGACGCTGATCAACACCGCGCGCGGCTCGCTGATCGACGAGGACGCGCTGCTGCCGCATCTGGTCTCCGGCCGGCTGAACGCGGTGCTCGACGTGACGGATCCCGAACCGCCGCCGCCCGCCTCGCCGTTGTACGACCTGCCGAACGTGCTGCTGACCCCGCATGTCGCGGGCTCGCTGGGCGGTGAGATCCACCGGATGACGGATCACGCGCTGGACGAGGTGGAGCGGTACGTGAAGGGGCTGCCGTTCGAGGATCCCGTACACCCGTCGTCGCTGGGGCACTCGGCGTAGGCACGCGAGTACCCGTGACGCGCCGAGGCCCGGCTCCCCCGAAGGGGCGCCGGGCCTCGGACGCGTCGAACGTGCCCTGCCGGTGAAGGTCAGTGGCTGTGGCCGTGACCGCCCTGACCGGCGTCGCCCTCGTCCTCGGCCGGCTTCTCGACGACCAGGGTCTCGGTCGTCAGGAGCAGCGCGGCGATGGAAGCGGCGTTCTCCAGCGCGGAGCGGGTGACCTTGACCGGGTCGATGACGCCGGCCTTCACCAGGTCGACGTACTCGCCGGTCGAGGCGTTGAAGCCGTGACCCTTGTCGAGCTCGGCGACCTTCGCGGTGATGACGTAGCCCTCAAGACCGGCGTTCTCGGCGATCCAGCGCAGCGGCTCGACCACGGCGCGGCGGACGACCGCGACACCGGTGGCCTCGTCGCCCGTCTTGCCCAGGCCGTCCTCCAGCACCTTGGCGGCGTGCACCAGGGCGGAGCCACCACCGGAGACGATGCCCTCCTCGACCGCGGCGCGGGTCGCGGAGATGGCGTCCTCCAGACGGTGCTTCTTCTCCTTCAGCTCCACCTCGGTGGCGGCGCCGACCTTGATCACGCACACGCCGCCGGCCAGCTTCGCGAGGCGCTCCTGGAGCTTCTCGCGGTCCCAGTCGGAGTCCGTGGACTCGATCTCGGCCTTGATCTGGTTGACGCGGCCCGTGACCTCGGCGCTGTCGCCGCCGCCGTCGACGATCGTCGTGTCGTCCTTGGAGACGGTGACGCGGCGGGCGGAGCCCAGTACGTCGAGACCGGCCTGGTCGAGCTTGAGGCCGACCTCCTCGGCGATGACGGTCGCGCCCGTGAGGGTGGCGATGTCGCCGAGCATGGCCTTGCGGCGGTCACCGAAGCCGGGGGCCTTCACCGCGACGGCGTTGAACGTGCCGCGGATCTTGTTGACGACGAGGGTGGACAGCGCCTCGCCCTCGACGTCCTCGGCGATGATCAGCAGCGGCCGGGAGCCGCCCGCCTGGATGACCTTCTCCAGCAGCGGGAGCAGGTCCTGGATGGAGCCGATCTTGCCCTGGTTGATCAGGATGTACGGGTCGTCGAGGACGGCCTCCATACGCTCCTGGTCGGTGACCATGTACGGCGAGAGGTAGCCCTTGTCGAAGGCCATGCCCTCGGTGAACTCCAGCTCCAGGCCGAAGGTGTTGGACTCCTCGACGGTGATGACACCGTCCTTGCCGACCTTGTCCATCGCCTCGGCGATCAGCTCGCCGACCTGCGAGTCCTGGGCGGAGAGCCCGGCGACGGCGGCGATGTCGGACTTGTCGTCGATCGGGCGGGCCGTGGCCAGCAGCTCCTTGGAGACGGCGGCGACGGCGGCGTCGATGCCCTTCTTCAAGGAGGCCGGGGAGGCGCCGGCGGCGACGTTGCGCAGGCCCTCGCGGACCAGCGCCTGGGCCAGCACGGTGGCGGTGGTGGTGCCGTCACCCGCGATGTCGTTGGTCTTGGTCGCCACCTCCTTCACGAGCTGGGCGCCAAGGTTCTCGTACGGGTCGTCGAGCTCGACCTCGCGGGCGATCGTGACACCGTCGTTGGTGATGGTGGGGGCGCCGAACTTCTTGTCGATGACGACGTTGCGGCCCTTGGGGCCGATCGTCACCTTCACCGTGTCGGCAAGCTTGTTGACGCCGCGCTCAAGGGCGCGACGGGCGTCCTCGTCGAACTTCAGGATCTTCGCCATGGGAGCTTTCTCTTGTCCTCTCGAACGAACAACGAACTACGCCCCGGACCGCCCGGCGATGCGGGGGCCAGGGGCGCAGTTCACAGCGGACTGTGGGGATTTACTTCTCGATGATCGCGAGCACGTCGCGGGCCGAGAGGACGAGGTATTCCTCGCCGCTGTACTTCACCTCAGTGCCGCCGTACTTGCTGTACAGAACGACGTCGCCGACGGAAACGTCGAGCGGAAGCCGCTCGCCGTTCTCGAAGCGACCCGGACCGACGGCCAGGACGACGCCCTCCTGGGGCTTCTCCTTGGCAGTGTCCGGAATGACCAGGCCAGAGGCCGTGGTCTGCTCTGCGTCGAGCGGCTGGACCACAATGCGGTCCTCGAGCGGCTTGATGGCAACCTTGGAGCTGGCGGTCGTCACGATCCGACCTCCCCCTTCGGAGATCTCACGGGGTTAACTGTCTGGGTGGCGTGACCGGGGTCGATCCGTCGTCGCGGGTGCCGGACCTGTCCTGTCACGCATTGGCACTCTCCAGTGGGGAGTGCCAGGACTGACACTATGACCGCGATTAGCACTCGGTCAAGCTGAGTGCCAGTCGAGCCCGTGACGGAACGACCGGAGACGACCGGAAACGACCGGACAGAGGACCTGAACAGAGGACCGGACAGGGCGCATTGCCTAGACGTAGTCCTCCAGCTTCGCCACCGCGTAACCCTTGTCCGTGATCGTCTTCATGACGTGCCGGACCATGTCGGGCATCGAGCCCTTCCAGTCCTCCTTCCCGCGGAAATGCGTGAGGACGATGTCGCCGGGGTGCAGGTCCCGGTCCCACTCGCGCCACTCCATGTGGTCGGGGAACGCCTCGGAGGACCACAGCGGCACCGCCTTGACGCCGCAGGACTTGGCCGCGCGGAGGGTGCCGGCGTTGTAGTTGCCGTACGGCGGGCGGAACAGCTCGGGCCGCTTGCCGTACCGCTTCTCGATCTTGTCCTGCTGGCCGCAGATCTCCCGCTTCTGCTCCTCGTAGGAGAGTCCGGGGAGGTAGGGGTGGTTGAGGGTGTGGTTGTGCAGGGAGACGCCTTGGGTCTGCATCTTCTTGAAGTAGGCGTAGTCGTCGTTGATGACGTAGTCGCTGAGGAACGCGCTGTACGGGATCTTCAACTCGGTCATCATGCGCAGCAGTTCGGGATCCTTCTCCGCGCCGTCGTCGATCGTCAGGAAGACGACCTTCTCCTTGGTGGGGACGTTGGTGAAGACGGGCGGGAGGGTCGCGCCGTCCGTGACCTCGAAGCCTTTGCGGGTGGTGATCCTGGGCTTCACGGCGGGCGGCGCGGGCGCGGCGAGCGGGGTCTTGGCGAGCTTCCACTTCTTGGCGGCCACGGCGCGCAGCGCCTGGGCCCGGACGACAGCGGCGGCGTCGGCGTCGGCGTCGGCCTTCTTCCCGGTGTCGGTCCCGGGGCCAGGGCCCGCCCGGCCGGGCTTCACGGAGGCGGACTCGACCGGTCCGCCGCCACCGCCACCGCCGTCCCCGCTGCGACCAGCGCCGCCACTGCCACCGCCGCCGTGGTCGCCGGACTCCGCCGCGCAGGCGGAACCGAGCGCGGCGATCAGGAGGGCGGCGGCGACCGCGCGGGTACGTCCGCCGCCCGGGTGCCTTCTCCGGTACTTTGTGAGCTTTTCTTCGTTTTGTCGTACTAGTTGCATGGCGCCGCATCCTGTCAGCGCCCCGTCCACGCACCCGGCCGACACCGCCGGGGAGCGTCGACGGTCCCCCGGCTGGCCCACAATGGCCCGGTGACCGACCGCACCCCCTCCCCGCAGTCCCCGCTGGCCCCGCTGCTCTCAGACGAGGGCCAGGCCCTGCTCGCCGCCCTCCGCGACCACGACCCGGCGCGGGAGCTGGCCCTGGCGACCAGGCTGCGCCGCGACCACCCCGCCGAACTGGTCTCCGCGGCCCTCGCGCAGGCCCGGCTGCGACAGCGCGCGGTCGCGAAGTTCGGTGAACGGGACGCGTACCGCATGTACTTCACGCCGCACGGCGTCGAGCAGGCCACCCGCACCTCGGTCGCCGCCCACCGGGCGGGCCGGTTCCGGGACATCGGTATGAGGGACGCAGGGCTCGCGCGGATCACGGACCTGTGCTGCGGCGTCGGCGGCGACGCGATCGAGCTGGCCCGCGCGGGGTTCGCCGTGACGGCGGTCGACCGTGACCCCGTGACCTGTGAGATCGCCGCGCTCAACGTCCGTACGCTGGCGCCTGACGCCCCGTCCGCGACGGTCGTGTGCGCGGATGTCATGACGTACGACCTGCTCGCCGCACCGGCCCCCGACGCCCTGTTCATCGACCCGGCCAGACGCGGCGGCCGAGGGCGGATCTTCGATCCGGAGGCGTACTCGCCGCCCCTGTCGTGGGCGATCGAGGCGGTACGTACGGTCGGCACCGGCGGCATCAAGATCGCACCCGGCATCCCGCACGAGCTGGTCCCCGACGACTTCGAGGCCGAGTGGATCTCGGACGGCGGCGACGTCAAGGAGGCGGTGCTCTGGCACGACGCGAACGGGCCGGGGCGCGGGGCGGGGGCCGCCGGGGCGATCACGCACGGCGCCCGGCGCGCCACGCTGCTGCCCGCAGCCGTCACCCTGACCGGTCGCGGTCTGCCCGACCCGCGGGTCAGAGACGTCGGCCGCTATCTGTACGAGCCGGACGGCGCCGTCATCCGCGCCCATCTGGTCGCCGAGGCCGCCGACGAGCTGGACGGCGGGCTGATCGACGAGACGATCGCGTACATCACGGCGGACGAGCTTCGCCCGACGCCGTACGCGACGGCGTACGAGATCACCGACGTGCTGCCGTTCAACCTCAAGCGGCTCAAGGCCCTGCTGCGCGAGCGCGGCGTCGGCATCCTGACGGTCAAGAAGCGCGGCTCGCCGGTCGAACCGGAGGAGCTGCGGCGGAAGATGAAGCTCCAGGGACGGGAATCGGCCACGGTCTTCCTCACCCGGGTCGCGGGCGCCCCGACGATGCTGCTCGGCCACCCGGCCTGATCGGCCCGAACCCGCCCGATCCGCGAATCGCCCTACGCCAGTGGGCCGGCGGACTGGCGCTGGGACACCTTCCGCGCCGCGCCCGGCGAGGCCGTGCCGCGCGACATCGGCGCCTTCGCGACGGCTCTGGAGGCGGCAAACCCGCAGGACGACGCCGACACCGGGGCCGCGCCTACGACCGTGAGCTGTTCGGCGCGCTCAAGACCGCCCAACGGCCTGCGGGCCTCGCTCCCCGCGCGCCGGCTGGTCCGTCTTCCTGCGGCGCGGAGCGCGAGGCACGTCTCGCCTCCGTGCTGGAGGTGATCTACCTCGTCTTCAACGAGGGCTACTCGGCGACCGCCGGGGACGACCTGGTGCGCCCCGGCCTCTGCGAGGACGCCCTGCGGCTCGCGCGCGTCCTGAGCGGGCTGATGCCCAAGGAGCCCGAAGCGCACGCCCTGGCAGCCCTGTTGGAACTCCAGGCCGCACGGATCCCCGCCGACATCGCCGCGCCACGCCTGGAGGCCGCGTCAGGCGGAGTCGTACTCAATCTTGGTACCACCATGGACGGGCCGCCGGTCAGTCCCCGTCCTTCGTGAAGTCCAGGCCCTTGGGTGCTTGCGGTGCTTGCGGTGCTTGCGGTGCTTGCGGTGCTTGCGGCGTTTTCGGCTCGGTGGCCTTGAGCTGGGCGTCCAGGATCGCCTCGTCCAGGTCCGTGATGTCGTCCGCGTAGATCTGCGAGAGCGGCTGCGGCCCGACGTACTGCTGGCAGTTGCACTGCGCCAGCTCGTACCGCTTCGGCTTCTTGTTCTCGTCCCACGCCGTCGCCACTTCCACGTTCTCGTGGCACTTGCCCTGCTTGTCGTGCTTGGCGAGATGGTGCGTGCACCCGCAGACGGGCTCCGGCGGCTTGTGGGCCTCCTCCAGGGCGAGCCGGCCGCCCTCGACGAGCTTGAGACGCTCCACTCTTCGCTCGTGCCGGGTGCGCAGGGCGCTCCGGCTCGTATCGGCGACCCAGCTAAAGCCACCGACCATGAAGAAGACGAATATCCACCACAGCCAGTTCATCCGCCGCCCCTTTACCCAATGAAATGGCGCACGCGTCTCCCCCAGGATAGAACGGTCGGCGTAGGAACGGCCTCAGGGACCGAGGGGCGACTTCGGGACACATCCGGACAACAGGCGTCACTCCTGCATCCGTAATGCGCGATTTTCACGGTTTCAGCGGTGGCCGCCGCCGCCTCCGTCGCCTTCTCGCGGGGGTACGGGGCTCAGTACGCGCCCGGCCCAGCGCTGGTGGCCCACCGCCCGGAGCACGCCGAGTGCGCCGATGACCAGCGCTATCACACCGGTCCCGACGAGATACGCCGTCTCACCGACGCCCGGGGATGACGGCTGGGCGACGCCGGTCACGGCCAGTGCGAACCCGATCACACACAGCACGCCGGACAGTCCCAGCCAAACGGCGCTCCGGGCGCCGGCCCGAAGCCGGTGGTCGTTCTCGGGGTCCGGCCCCAGCGCGGCCCAGGCGTCGAGCCTGCCGCGTACGGTGCGGTCCTTCGCGACACCGAACCCGATACCGATCACGGCGGGCACAAGGAAGATCAGCCCGAGCGTCAGTTCGACCACCCCGGTGACATAGCCAGCGCCCCGTTCCTCGAAGCTGCCCAGCCCCAGGCTGCAGAAGGCCCACCCCAACGCCGCGACCAGCCCGTACGCCCAGAGCAGCAGCAGCGGTGCGACGGCCAGTCCCCGCCGCCGCAGCTCACCGATCGCACGTGCCCGGTCGGCGAGCAGCGCCCGACGGTCCGGCCAGGCCCGTACGTGTTCGGGCGGCGGAGGGGGCGGCAACGGGCTACGACGAGACATCTTGGGAGGCTACCGCCCGCGATCACCGCCCGGCGTACCGGCGGTCCGGGCGGGGGCCGAGGCCGTGGTCTTCGCCGTGGTCAGCCGGACCGCCCAGCGGTAGTGCGCGACCGCCTTCGTGGCGCCGATCAGTCCGGCGATCCAGAAGAGGGTGCCCGCACCCATGAAGTACGTGACGTCCGCGTACGTGTCCTCGCCCCGGCGCGCGCTCGCGGGTGTCTCCAGCGCCAGCCACAGCCCGAACGCCCCGGCGAGGAACGAGACGAGCAGCCAGCACAGGCTCACGACCGGCAGCCGCAGCCGCGCGTCGCGCACCGGGTCGCTCGCCAGCGCCGCCCACTGGTGGATCAGCCGGCGCATCGCGCCGTCCCGGCGCAGCAGCAGCCCGAGGACGATCCCGCAGGCGGTCATGGCGCCGAGGCCGAACGCCGCGAGCAGCGCGATCAGGGGCAGGGCCAACGGATCGGCGGTCCCCTCGTCCGCCAGCGCCCGCAGCGCCCCGCCCGCCATCAGCCAGCCGAACTGCACGCCGACGACGAGCAGGACGTACTGCGTGAGCCGCGCGGGCCCCATGCTGCGCCCCACGAGCCAGCCGAGGACGCCGGCGCGGTCGGTGAGCATGGCCGTGTCGTCGGGCCAGGTGCGTATGTGTACGGGCGGCGGAGGCGGCGGCAGCGAGGCGGCACGGCGAGACATGGGCGAGATTATCCCTGCCGGCTCACCGGGTCCTGGCCGCCCGCTCCTGAAGCAGCGCGCGTTCCCGTTCGTTGCGGGTCAGTCCGGCCGCCCGTACGAACTCGGCCCGTGCCTCCCGCGTACGCCCCAGCCTGGCCAGCAGATCCCCGCGCACGCTCGGCAGCAGGTGGTAGCCCCTGAGCGCGGGCTCCGCCGCCAGCGCGTCGACCAGCGCCAGGCCCGCCTCGGGCCCGTCCGCCATCGAGACGGCGACCGCGCGGTTCAGCTCCACGACCGGCGAGGGGGTGAGCGCGGCAAGGCGCCCGTACAGCGCGGCGATCGTGGCCCAGTCCGTGTCCTCGTAGGTCACCGCCCGCGCGTGGCACACGGCGATCGCGGCCTGGAGGGCGTACGGGCCGGGGGTGCCGCCCAGCGCGCTCGCCCGGGTCAGCGCGTCGACGCCCCGGCGGATCAGCAGCCGGTCCCAGCGGGAGCGGTTCTGGTCGGCGAGCAGGACGGGCGCGCCGTCGGGGTCGGTACGGGTGGCCGTACGGGACGCCTGAAGCTCCAACAGGGCCGCCAGGGCGTGCACTTCGGGCTCCTTGGGCATCAGCCCGCTCAGGACGCGCGCGAGCCGCAGGGCGTCCTCGCAGAGGCCGGGGCGCACCAGGTCGTCCCCGGCGGTCGCCGAGTAGCCCTCGTTGAAGACGAGGTAGATCACCTCCAGCACGGAGGCGAGACGCGCCTCGCGCTCCGCGCCGTACGGCACCTCGAAGGGCACGCCCGCCTTGGCGAGCGCGCGCTTGGCGCGCACGATGCGCTGCGCGACGGTCGCCTCGGGCACCAGAAAGGCGCGCGCGATCTCGTCGGTGGTGAGTCCGCCGAGCAGCCGCAGCGTGAGCGCGACGCGCGCCTCGGTGGACAGCACGGGGTGGCAGGCGACGAAGACGAGCCGCAGCAGGTCGTCGTCGATGTCGTCGGGGTCGGCGGGCTCGGGCGGTGGCGGCGTCGTGGCCGTGGCCTCGAGGGTGCGGCCGACCTCGGCGAGCTTGCGCGCGTACGTCTCCCGGCGGCGTACGAGATCGATGGCGCGGTGCTTGGCCGTGACCATGAGCCAGGCTCCCGGATTGTCCGGGACGCCCGACTCAGGCCACTGTTCCAACGCGGCGACCAGGGCGTCCTGCGCCAGCTCCTCGGCGATGCCGACATCCCGCACGACGCGCGCGACGGCGGCGATGATCCTCGCCTGCTCGATCCGGAACACCGCTTCGACCGTGTCTTCTGCCCTCACGGCCACCCATCAGAGCACCGGGGTGGGCGGACGGCAAACGCGGCAGCGGCGGGCGGTTACTCCATGTGTCGGCTACTCGGCGATCTGGCGTACCTGCATCGAGATCGTCCACGCGTCCTCGTGGATCTGGAGGAACCGCTTGGTCCACTCGACGGCCTCCGCCTGGTCCTTGGTCTGGATGATCGAGTATCCGCCGATGACCTCCTTGGACTCGGTGAAGGGCCCGTCGGTGACGGAGATCTTCCCGCCGGACCACAGGACACGGGTGCCCTGCGCGGACGGCGTGAGTCCGTTGGTCTCCAGCAACACCCCCGCCTTGTTCATCTCCTCGATGAGAGCGCCCATCCGCTCCATCAGTTCGGCGCTGGGGCCGCCGGGAACGTTGTTCTCGTCCAGGTGGATGGTGGTCAGAAAGCGCGGCATGGTGACTCCTCGGTGTGGTGTGGCCGGCTGTTCCCGGCCTCTCACCCTTGCGTCGAACGGGCGGCGCCGGGATCGACACACGCCGGGATCTTTCTTGGAAGTTCAGTACAACCACCCCGGCGGCCAGGTCCTCGTACGGCTCGAAGAGCGCACGCTCACCGTGACCGGCACCGGTCCCCCGGTCCCCGCCGACCGGGTCCCGAGCCTCTTCAAGCCGTTCCGCCGGCTCGGGCAGGACCGCACCGGCACCACGGGTCATGGGCTCGGCCTCGGCCTCGGCCTCGCCATCGTCCGCTTCCCGTAACGCGGGCCGACCTCAGTCCGCCGTCTCGAAGCGCCAGCGGTGCACCGCCCGCGCCACCAACTCGCCGTCCGGCTCCGGGATTTCGGGCAGTTCCGCGTCGTACGGAGCGTCCCACCAGGTCATCACCAGCACCCGCCCACCGGGCGCGGTCAGCGTCTCGCGGCGCAACGGGGCCGGGGCCGGGGCCGTAGCCGGGCCGAGAGCCTGCGACCGTACCCACGCCAGCAGTTCGGCGCCCTGGCCCGCCGCCGCCTTCGCCTCCCACATCAACGCGACCGTCATGAGTACAAGTTGTCCTTGCTGACCTCGTGCACATGGTCATGACCGTGATGGTGATGCCCCGGTACGTGCGTCTCGGTCACCGGCAGCGAGGAGTCCGCCGACAGGTCCCAGTCCGAAGCGGGCCTGTTCCGCGCCACCATCTCCGCGCCGAGCGCCGCCACCATCGCGCCGTTGTCCGTGCACAGACCGGGCCGGGGCACCCGCAGCCGGATCCCCGCCCGCTCGCACCGCTCGGCGGCCAGCGCGCGCAGCCGGGAGTTGGCGGCGACGCCGCCGCCGATCATCAGATGGTCCACGCCCTGGTCCTTGCAGGCGCGCACCGCCTTGCGCGTCAGCACGTCCACCACCGCTTCCTGGAAGGACGCGGCCACATCCCGTACGGGCACGTCCTCCCCTGCCGCGCGCTTCGCCTCGATCCAGCGCGCGACGGACGTCTTGAGCCCGGAGAAGGAGAAGTCGTACGGCGCGTCGCGCGGACCGGTCAGTCCGCGCGGGAAGGCGATCGACGCGGGGTCGCCCTCGCGCGCGAGCCGGTCGATCACCGGGCCGCCGGGGAAGCCGAGTTGGAGCACGCGCGCGATCTTGTCGAACGCCTCGCCCGCCGCGTCGTCGATGGTCGCGCCCATCGGGCGTACGTCGGCGGTGATGTCCGGCGCGAGCAGCAGCGACGAGTGCCCGCCGCTGACCAGCAGCGCCATCGTCGGCTCGGGCAGCGGCCCGTGCTCCAGTTGGTCGACGCAGATGTGCGAGGCGAGATGGTTCACGCCGTAGAGCGGCTTGCCCAGCGCGTACGCGTACGCCTTCGCCGCCGACACCCCCACCAGCAGCGCGCCGGCCAGACCGGGACCGGCCGTGACCGCGATCCCGTCGAGGTCACGGGCGCTGACCCCCGCCTCCTTCAGCGCGCGCTCCACGGTCGGCACCATCGCCTCCAGGTGCGCGCGGGAGGCGACCTCGGGGACGACGCCGCCGAAGCGGGCGTGCTCGTCCACGCTGGAGGCGATGGCGTCGGCGAGCAGGGTCGTACCCCGGACGATGCCCACACCCGTCTCGTCGCACGAGGTCTCGATACCGAGGACGAGGGGTTCGTCAGCCATTGCTCTCAGTTCCTTCTCTTCCTTCTCTGTGCGGGCGGTGCTCGTCCAGCAGGGACAGGCGCATGACGAGCGCGTCGACATTGCCCGGCTGGTAGTAGCCCCGCCGGAAGCCGATCCGCTCGAAGCCGAAGCGCTCGTACAGCTTCTGCGCGCGGGGGTTGTCCACCCGTACTTCGAGCAGCACCTCTTCGCACTCGAAGGCGGTGGCGTGCTGGAGAAGATCGGTGAGCAGGCGCGAGCCGAGCCCGGTGCCCCACTGGTCGCGGGCGGCGGCGATGGTCTGTACGTCGCCGAGGCCACCGGCGGCGGCGAGCCCGGCGTATCCGACGATACGGCCGTCGGGGGTCTCGGCGACGACATAGCGGCGGGTGGCGGCCGGGCCGCGCGCGTGGGCCAGCTCGGACCAGAACATGCCGGGCGACCAGGCGTCCTCGGGGAACAGCTCGTACTCCAGGGCGAGCACGGGCTCGATGTCCCACCAGCGCATCTCGCGCAGCGTGGGCTCCTTCGCGTCGGTCACTTCGGTGTGACCACCTTGTAGTTCTTGGGCACCTGTGCGTCGGGCCGCCGCAGATACAGCGGCAGCGCCGGCAGGAACCCGCCGCCGTCGCCGTCACCCGCCGCGAGCCGTTCGGCGGCCAGGGACGCGAGCGCGGCGGCCGACTGGTGCTCGGGGGCACGGACGTCGCCGAACGCGTCCGGGTAGAGCACCCCGCCCGCCCCGACGACCGGCAGTCCGGCCAGCTCGGCCGCGATGTCGGCGGGCCGGTCGACGGCGGGCTCGGTCAGCCGCGTACGGGAGTCCGCGTACCGCGCCCAGTAGACCTCCTTACGGCGCGCGTCCGTCGCCACCACGAACGGCTCGTCGAGCCCGGCGGCGTACGCGAGCCCGTCCAGCGTGCACAGCCCGTGCACCGGCACCCCGAGGGTCGACCCGAAGGCGGCGGCCGTGACGAGGCCGACGCGCAGTCCGGTGTACGGCCCCGGCCCCACGCCGACGACCAGGTCCGTCACGGCACTCAGGGCGAGAGATGCCTCGGCGAGCACGCGGTCGACGGCGGGCAGCAGCAGTTCGCCGTGCCGGCGCGCGTCGACCTGGCTCTCGGCGGCGAGGACGGAGACACCGTCGTGGAGGGCGACGGTGACGGCGGGCGTGGCGGTGTCAACGGCGAGCAGAAGCACGCGAACAGCCTACGGCTCCCCCGAGGGGGTCCGGAGCCGGGCACGGCGCCCAGTCCCCTCTCCCGCCTGCTGCTACCGTCACCGGGCAGACGTACGTACGAGAGGTGGATCAAGGTGTCCAGGAGCAGCTCGGGATTCGTGGCCGGGCTCACCGCGCTGGCCGTGGCCGCCGTCGGTTTCCTCGCGTACCAGGCGTCGGCGAATGTGCCCGACCAGTTCGCCTCGCCCAAGAAGCCCGGTTCCTCGGCCTCCGCCGCTCCCGCGCCCGAGAAGACGAAGGACGTGCACGCGGTGCCCGCGAAGTCGGGCGCCGGTGTCCGCGTCGTCTACGCGCTGGACGACAGGCGGGTGTGGCTGGTGGGTGAGGTGGGGCAGCAGCCGAAGACCTTCGAGGTCATGCCGAGCACGGTGAGCCCGCAGCCCGGGACGTATCAGGTGACGTCGCGGTCCGGGAAGGTCACCGGGTCGGACGGTGTGGACATCGAGCACGTGGTGCGGTTCGCGAGTGTGGGCCAGGTCGCGATCGGGTTCAGCTCGGCGGTCGACGGGACGATGGCGAGGCCGGACCCGAAGCTGAAGACGGGCGGCGTCAGGATGACGTCGGAGGACGGCGACGCGATGTGGAAGTTCGCGACGATCGGCTCGAAGGTCGTCGTCGTCCCGTAGTCCCGTAGTCCTGCCGTAGTCGCTAAGCGGCGGCTTCGTCGTCCGCGTCGTCAATGGCGGGCTCGGTCGGCGGGGTCGATACGGCACTGGCCGCCGCGCACGATGCCAGCAGATCGCTCATGGGCACGGACGACGGATCGTGAGAGCGATCGGAAGACGGGATCGTCGGCTCCGGCGGTCGCTCGTCGGTGCTCTGTGTTGCCGGCATGGATGCCTCCTGAGGCTCCGGGGGCAAGCTTGGTTAGGTAGACCTAACCAAATCTCGTTTACCATGTGACCACGCGCCGCACGGCACACGCAAGAGTTTACCGACGTCTTGTCGGAAAGCACGGATCAGCGGGCGAGCGACCCCAGGTCGACGCCCGACCAGCGCCCGCCGATGCCCGTGAGCGTGACCTCGCGCCGGTCGTCCCCTTCGGCGAGCGGGTCCATGTCCCCCACGTTCCCGACGACACGGTCGATCACCACATGCAGCCGGTCGTCGGACAGCTCCTCGACCTTCCCGTCGCCCCACTCCACGACCACCACCGATTCCGGCAGCGACACGTCGAGGTCCAGATCCTCCATCTCGTCCAGCCCGCCGCCGAGCCGGTACGCGTCCACGTGCACGAGCGGCGGCCCCGAGGTCAGGGAGGGGTGCACGCGCGCGATGACGAAGGTCGGGGACGTGACCGCACCGCGCACGCCGAGCCCGGCGCCCAGCCCACGGGTCAGCGTCGTCTTCCCGGCGCCGAGTTCGCCGGTGAGCATCACCAGATCGCCGGGGCGCAGCAGAGCGGCGAGCTTCCGGCCCAGCTCGCTCATTCGTTCGGGTGAGTCGACGGTGATACGGGCGGTGATACGGGCGGCGCTCCGAGCCGTGCTCAGAGCGGTGCTCTCAGTGGTGCTCTCAACTGCCGGGCTGTGCGGTGCTTCCATACGTACCCACGTTAGTGGCTGCCGGGACGGCACCCACCCGTACCAGCAGGTCGGCGAGCCGGTCGGTGACCGCCTCCGGATGCTCCAGCATCACCAGATGGCCCGCGTCCGGCACGATCACCAGCTCGGAGTCCGGCAGCAGGTCCGCGATGGCCTCGCTGTGCGAGCTGGGGGTGACGAGATCGCGGTCCCCGGCCAGCACCAGCACCGGGATCTCCATGAAGACCGGCAGCGCGGCCGACTCGTCGTGCTCGGTGAACGCCGGGTAGAACTCCGCCACCACATCGATCGGCGTCCCCTCGATCAGCCGCTCGGCGAACCGCGCGACGGCCGGGTCCACGTCCTTCGAGCTGAACGAGTAGCGCTTGATCAGCCCGGCGAAGAGATCGGCGGTGGCCCGCCGCCC
Organism: Streptomyces sp. NBC_01506; assembly: GCF_045040295.1. NCBI lineage: Bacteria > Bacillati > Actinomycetota > Actinomycetes > Kitasatosporales > Streptomycetaceae > Streptomyces > Streptomyces sp. NBC_01506. Next base: position 3,498,008 of record NZ_CP109422.1, read on the forward strand.
CCGTTCGACCAGCTCGGTCTGCGAGCCGAGCGCTTTCAGTACGCCGGGCAGTACGCGGCGTACGGCGTTCACGCCCACCACCGGCAGCCCGAAGCTGACCTCGCCGAGCTTGCCGCTGGAGGACCCGACGAACGCGGCGCCGACGACCCGTGCCCGTACCAGCTCGGGGCAGTGGCCCGCCAGGGCCATCATCGTCATCCCGCCCATGGAGTGCCCGACGAGCACGAGCGGCCCCTCGGGCGCGGCCTCCTCGATGACCGCCCTGAGGTCCCGGCCGAGCTGTGCGATCGAGACGGGCACGCCGTCCGGCCCCTGCTGCGCGGCGCCCCGGCCGGAGCGGCCGTGGCTGCGCTGGTCCCAGAAGACGGTGCGCACCAGCCCGCGCAGCGCGGCGCGCTGGAAGTGCCAGGAGTCCTGGTTGAGGCAGTAGCCATGGCTGAAGACGACGGTGACGGGCGCCGGGGCCTTGCGGCCGAAGAGACGGCGGCGGCGCGGGGTGCCCGCGCCGGTCTCCGGGTCGACGTCGTCCACCTCGAAGTACAGCTCGGTGCCGTCGTCGGCGACGGCCGTGCCGGGGGTGCCGCGCAGGGCGCCGTACGGCCCCGCCGAGTCGAGCGCGAGCCGGGCCTTCTTTCGCATGCCGCGCCCGACGGTCAGCCGCTCGATGGCCACGCCCGCGGCGGCACCGGCGGCGAGCACACCTATGGCCGTCCCGGCGATACCGGCGACGCGCCAGTTGCCGCCGGCGTTGACGGCGGCCGACGCCACGTCCTTCGCGGTGTTGTTCTCGCTCAACGTCCCGCCCCCGCTTCTCGTCGGTCGTCGGGCCCGTTCACGTACACGCGCGGAACGCGGGCGCCGATACGGGTCACGATCTCGTACGTGATGGTGTCGGCCGCCTCCGCCCAGTCGGCGGCGGTCGGCTCGCCGTCGTCGCCGGGCCCGAACAGGACGGCGGGCGCGCCCTCCTGGACAACTTCCGCGTCCCCGCCCGCCCCGCCCGCCCCGAGGTCCACGACGAACTGATCCATCGCGACCCGCCCCGCCACCCGCCGCACCGCCCCGCCGACGAGCACGGGGCCCCGGCCGGACGCGTGGCGCGGGATGCCGTCCGCGTACCCGAGGGGGATCAGGCCGAGGGTCGTCTCGGCGGGGGTGTGGTAGCGGTGGCCGTAACTGACGCCGTGCCCCTCGGGCACCCGCTTCACCAGCGCGACGGACGCGGCGAGCGTCATCACGGGCCGCAGCCCCAACTCCCGCGAGGTGCCCAGCTCGGGGCCGGGCGAGATGCCGTAGAGCGCGATGCCGGTCCGTACGAGGTCGAAGTGCGAGTCGGGGAGGGTGAGGGCGGCGGCGGAGTTCGCGATGTGCCGGACCTCGGGCTCGATGCCCGCCTTCTCGGCGTACGCGACCAACTCGTGGAACAGGTCGAGTTGCGCGTCGATCGACGAGTGGCCGGGCTCGTCCGCGCAGGCGAAGTGCGACCACAGGCCGGTGACGCGTACGGTGCCCGCGACCTCGGCGGCGCGGGCGGCGGCGACCAGTTCGGGCCAGTCGGCGGGCTGGCAGCCGTTACGGCCGAGCCCGGTGTCGGCCTTGAGCTGAATCCGCGCGGGCCGCCCGGCCTCCCGCGCGGCCTCGGTCACCTCGCGCAGCGCCCACATGCCGCTGACGGACATGTCGAGGCCGGCCTCGATGCCCGCGCGCCAGGGGTCGCCGGGGGTCCACAGCCAGCACAGGATCGGCGCCGTCACGCCTGCGGCGCGCAGCGCCAGCGCCTCGTGCGGCGTCGCGGTCCCGAGCCACGCCGCCCCGGCGTCGAGCGCGGCACGCGCGCAGGGCAGGGCGCCGTGCCCGTACGCGTCGGACTTCACGACGGCCATGAGTGCGGCACCGGGCGCGAGCCGCGCGCGCAGGGCGCGGACGTTGCCACGGAGCGCCCCGAGATCGATCTCGGCGCGGGCGCGAAGGGGCGAGGTGGGTACGGTTCCGGTCATCCCCGACAGTCTCTCAGAGCCTCCCGCCGACCCCCCGCACCAGCGGTTCGGCGCCGTGACCCGTGCCAGTGCGTCTAGTCCGTGTTTGAGACGTCCCGCCTCCCCAGCGACGCCGGTCAGACGTGTATTCAGACGTGTACGACGGGCGGTGACGCGGCGGCGTCGCCGGGCCGCCTCGCGGAACCGGCCGCGTAGCAGGCTTCCGGATCGTCGCCTCCGGTCGGCGCCGTAGCGGCGATGAGGCCGTCCAGCGTGTCCCGTGCGGCCAGCAGGCCGGCCACGGCCTCGTTGATGCGCTCACGTTCCCGGTTCAGGTCGGGCAGCATGCCGGAACAGGCCGGCGCCAGGGTCTGCCCGTCGTCGACCATGCAGGGCATCAGTTCGGCGATCGTGGCGGTGTTGAGACCGGCGCCGAGCAGCATGCGGATGCCCCGGACGGTGGCTATGTCCTCTTCCGTGAACTCGCGATATCCGCTGGGCCGCCGCGATGGGTTGAGCAGCCTCTGCTCCTCGTAGTAGCGCAGCAGGCGTTGGCTGACCCCGGTCCGTCGGGAGAACTCCCCCATGCGCATGTGACTACCACCACGTTCAGTTGACTCTCACACCGATGTGAGACAGCAGTCTATTCCGCATGACGAACCTGCGATCAGCAAGCCCAAAGCACGTACCCGTTACCGTCATCGGCCTCGGCCCTATGGGCCTCGCCCTGGCCGAGACGCTTCTGGCACACGGCCACCCCACGACCGTCTGGAATCGCACCCCGGAGAACGCCAACAGCCTCGTCACCAAGGGCGCCCACCGCGCGGGGACCGTCGCCGAGGCGGTGTCCGCGAGCCCTGTCACGGTCGTGTGTCTCAAGGACTACGACACCGCGTACGCGGTTCTCGACTCCGCCGGTGACGCCTTGGAGGGGCGCGTACTGGTAAATCTCAACTCCGGTACTCCTAAGGAGGCGCACGCCGCGGTCAGTTGGGCAACCGAGCGAGGCGCCGACTATCTGGACGGCGCGATCATGGTGCCGCCGCCACTCGTCGGGCACCCCGACTCCGTCTTCCTCTACAGCGGGTCACAGGACGTCTTCGACAAGCACCGGGCGACGCTGGCGAGTCTGGGCGACCCCCGGTACCTCGGCTCCGACCCCGGCCTGGCGGTGCTGTACAACGCGGCACTGCTCGAGATGATGTACGCGACCATGAACGGCTTTCTGCACGCCACGGCGCTGGTCGGGTCGGCGAACGTATCGGCGGTCACGTTCGCCGATCTCGCACTCAACTGGTTCATGCCCACCGTCGTGGACTCAACCCTCACCGAGCAGGCTCCCGACCTGGACAAAGGCAACTACCCGGGTGACCTGGGCACCATGGAGATGAATCTCAACGCGCTTGAGCACATCACCCGCACCTCTGTGGAGCAGGGCATTCACTCCGACCAGCCGCGGCTGATGAAGACGATCGCCGAGCAGGCGATCGCCGAGGGATACAGCGGCAAGAACTACCTGGCCGTGTTCGAAGTCTTCAAAAAAGCGACACAGGCTTCGTGACCCCATTCCAGGCGCCACACGCGGCCACATTGCTTCAACTGGCCCTGGGACAAAGGCGGGAGAGCAGACCCCGGTGCGCCCATCCGGTCCGGCGCAGGCCCACCCAGACACAGCACGCGGCCAGGCCGATCGCGAGTGCGGTGGCGGCGGGCGCGGACGGGACGGCGTTCAACACGGCGATGCCGACCACCACGACGACGAGTCCGTCGAACTGCCATGCCACGACGCGCAGTCCGGATAGATCGCCGAACGGCGTGATGATCGGGAGGAGGAGTTCGAGGGGCAGATGAAGCTTCATCTCGCGCATGAATCTGGCACCGAGTACGAGCGCCAACGACCCGGCGACGAGGAGGGCCGTGTCGGCCGGGCGCGCGTCCTGCGGTGCCCACGGGCTCGTGAGCGCGAGGGCGCCGCCGCCCAGGCACGCGCCGGCCGTCACGGCGACGGCGGGCCACACCAGCGCGCGGGCGAGCGTCCCGCCCCACCGCTCGCCGAACAACGGGGCGAGGGTCAACTCGTCGCGCAGACCGCGCCAGGTCTCGCCGACCCACCCGGAGCCGAGGTATACGCAGACCGATCCGGCCACCCACGGCAGCGCGGCCGGGCCGGAGTCCGGGCCGGCCGCGCCGAGCGTGAGCGCCGCACCGCCGATCAGCAGGAACAGCACGGCGGCGCTCGCGCGACCGGGCGTGCGCAGCGCGCGGACCGCGCCCTGAGCCAGATACCCGCGCAGCCGTCCGTCCGGGCGGATCAGAGCCGAGGTGAGCCCGCGCGGCTCCGGCCGGTAGAGGTCGAGCGCGTGGTGGAGCGTGCCCGTCCACGCGTACGCCTGGGCCTGGGAGGCGCGGGCCGACTCCCGTGCGAGGCGGGCGAGTTCGACCGTACGGATCGAGCGGAAGGCCGCCCGCCCGAGGGCCACGGCGGTGACCATCAGCACGGCGGCGAGCAGCCACAGTGCGGCGCCGCCCTGGACGTCGGGGACTGTCACGGCGAGTGCCACCGCACCCACTGCGGCGGCGAGTACGAGATTGGCGGGCACCGACCGGACCTGACCCCACAGCCAGGCCACGGCGGCGACGGCACTTACCCCCGTCGCGACCACGAGACCCGGCAGCGCGGTGTCGGGGCGGTCGAACAGGTCGGTCGCGAGATAGCCCGCCGTGCACGCCGTCAGCAGCGTGGCCGCTCCCGCGTACGCGAGTCGGCGCCGGGCGATCGAGCCCAGGTAGTACGTCGGCGATATGTCCGTGGACGTCAACACGTGCAGCAGGAAGGACTGGATCACCAGCGGTCCCCATGCCCGGCCGAGGAGTTGGGCACCCCAGCACACCCCCACCGCGAGCGCGCAGGCCACGGCCGTCATCGCCCCGGCGTCGGACCTCACGGACACGAGCCCCGGCGACGTACTCGCGGCGTGGAAGACCGGCACCAGATAGAAGACGCCGAACAGCGCGACGAGATAGGCGGTGTACGCGCGTCCCCGCACGGTGGCGCGGCCGCCGCGACGGGCGTACCGGTGCCGTACGGCGTGAACGCGGGCTCTGGGGGCCGCGGCGCCCTGCGCCGTCATCCCAGATCCACTCGGCCGTCGCACCCCTTCACGAGAGCGGGCTCGTGAGTGGCGACGAGGAGGGCCGTGCCGTTCTGCGCCCGCTCGTTGAGCAGTTCAGCCACCAACTCGACCCGGTCGCGGTCGAGATGGCGCTCGGGCTCGTCGAGCAGGACAACCTCGGCGGGACGGACGAGAGTCAGCGCGAGGTTGAAGAGTTGGAACTGCCCGGACGAGATCTGGTGCGGAAACCGCTCGCCCAGCGCGGACAGTCCCAGCCGCTCGATGATCTCGTCGGCGCGTCCGGCGGTGTCGGGGGTGTTGCCGTACCAGGACGCGGCGACCAGTGTCACCTGCTCGCGCAGCGTCATGTCACGGGCGACGGGCACCGGTTCGACCAGCGAGGCCATGACCCGCCGGTGCGCGGGCTTCGCCAGATCGGCGGGTTCACCCCGTACCGAACACGATCCCGCCGTCAGACTCCGGCTGCCCAGGAAGGCACGCAGGAGGGTGGTCTTGCCCGAGCCGTTGCCACCGGTGACACACCACAACTCGCCCGGCAGCACCGCGAATGTGGTGGGCGCGAGCAGCGTGGTCTCCCCCAGCATGACCGTCGCACCGGCTGCCGCGATTACCGGAACTCCGGCCAACTTCTCCACTCCGTCAGGGGTGTTGACGCTTTCAGGACCAGCGGCGGCCCACGACCGCCGATCGGGATCACATCGGTGTGGGCCCACCAGGCACGGTGATTGACCAGCGGACCAGGCAGTCCACGTCGATCAGACCGGGACCCGGCAGCTCGATGGTGCCGCGGAAAGGCCCCTGCCCCAGGTGGAGCAGCGTCTCTCCGCCGCCGTTGAGCGGCCGGTGTGTGATGTCCGCGTGTCCGTTGCCCACCTCAAGCCGCACCGTGGTGCGCGCGCCGTTGTACGGGACGACGTCCGGATGGCGGCCCTCGGCACTCTCCACCAGCTCGGACAGTGAGTCGGCGGTGCGGAATCCGACTCTCCAGCGGGGGAGGTTCGTACTCATGCCCCCTTTCACACTGAGATGCGTGTACTCCCTGGGCACGACGCCCCGTGCGCGGTGACCGCCGAAGTTGGTGGTCACGAGCATGTCCCCCTGTTCGAGTCGGTCGGGAGTGTCGATCAGTCCGTAGACGTAGCAGGGGGAGAGGACCCCGCCCTTGATCTCCACCACCGTGACCCCATGGTCCGGAGCATGGCTGACCGGAACCGTGCCCTTGCCCCAGCCTGAGTGCGGCAGACGTATCTCTTCCATGCGGTGCAGTCTGTCAGGGCCGGTTCTCAGCGTGCTCGCGTACCCGATGTATCGGATGTATCGGATACGGCGCCGCCGTTGAGGTACTGCCCCGGCGAGGTGCCGACGGTTCGGCGGAACGCCGCGAGAAACGCGCTCGGTGTCGCGTACCCCACGGTGTGCGCGACCCGGGAGACGGGCCGGCCCTCGGCGAGGAGCGGCAGGGCGGCGCGCAGCCGCACATGGGAGCGCCAGCGGTCGAAGCTCATGCCCGTGTCGTGGACGAACAGCCGGGTCAGGGTGCGCCGGCTCACTCCGACGGCCCGTGCGTGCGCGTCGAGGCTCCGCGAGTCCGCAGGATCGGCGAGCAGCGCGTCGGCGACGGCGCGGACGCGTTCGTCGACGGGGTGCGGCACATCGATGGGCAGGGTCGGCAGGGGGTGCAGCAGATCCAGTACGACGGCCTCCGCCCGCAGTCGCGCGTCGTCGGCGAGTTCCTGTCGGCTGAGGTGGTCGATCAGGTGGGCCAGCAGCCCGTCGACGCCGACCGGCGTGGGCTCTTTCCAGTCCAGAGCGCACCGGTCCGGTTCGAGGTAGAGGCTTTGCAGTACGGCGTCGCGGGTCGCACCGGTCCGGTGCACGACCCCTGCGGGCAGCCACAGCGCGCGGGTGGGCGGCAGGATCCAGTACGTGTCGTCCACGGCGACGCCGAGCACACCGCGTCGCGTCCAGGCCAACTGGTGCTGCGGATGGCTGTGCGGGGGAATCCACTCCCCCGCCGCCAGGGGGAAGTTGCCCACGACGATCGCGCCCACGCCGGTGGGGGCGGCGCATGCGACGGCCTCGTTCATGCGCTCCAGCGTAGACGGCGCATGTCCTCAACGCGATATGCCATGGCCCCATAGCGGATTGTGGCCAGCGGGGCGGGGTTCATAGCGTCAGGGCATGCCGATCACTCCGCGCCACGAGCGCTACCGCAGAACCGTCGGCGCCGGTCGCCGCCGACCGGCGCTGATAGTGCTGTGCCTGGTGCAGTTCATGCTTGTCCTGGACGACACCGTGGTGAGCGTCGCGCTCCCGACCGTCCGGGACGAACTCGGCTTCGGCGCGGCGGGTTTGGCCTGGGTCGTCAACGCGTACTTCCTCGCCTTCGGCGGGCTGTTGCTGCTGTCCGGCCGGGCGGCCGACCTGCTGGGCCGCCGCCGCGTCTTCCTCGGCGGCGTGGCACTGTTCGGCGCCGCGAGCCTCGTCTGCGGGATCGCCCAGGAGCCCTGGCAACTCGTGGCCGGTCGCTTCGTCCAGGGCGCGGGCGCGGCCATGGCGAGCCCGGCGGCGCTGTCGCTGATCACACTCCTGTACCCCGGTACGCAGGAGCGCACCAAGGCACTCAGCATCTGGGGCGGCATCGCCGGACTGGGCGGCACGATGGGCCTGGTGATCTCCGGTGCGCTGACCGGACTCACCTCGTGGCGCTGGATCTTCCTGATCAACCTGCCGGTGGCCGCCCTGGCTCTCGTCCTGCTCCCGCGCCTGGTCGCCGAGAGCCGGGCCACCCGCCGGGCACGCCTGGACATACCCGGTGGCGTACTGGGCACGGGCGCCGTCCTGGCGCTGGTACACGGTCTGCTCCAGGCCGGGGAGGCGAGTTGGGGAGATGTGGCCGTTGTCGGGCCGCTGCTGCTCGGCGTCGTACTGTCGGTGGCGTTCGTCGTGGTCGAGTCACGCACGCGCGAGCCACTGCTGCCGCTGTCGTTCCTGGCCGACCGGACCCGCGCGGTCGCCAACGGCGCGACGCTGCTGTTCTCCGCCGCGTTCTACGCGATGGCCTTCCTGCTGATGATCCACCTGCAAACCGTGCTCGGTTACGGCCCGCTCACGGCGGGAGTCGCCTACCTGCCGTACGGCGCCGGAATCCTCGCGGGCATGTGGCTGGCCTCCCGCGCGGTGACCAGGTTCGGGATGCGCCGGACCCTGGTCGTCTCCTTCCTGATCAGCGCGGCCGGCCTGCTGTTGCTGTCCGGCCTGGCACCGGGCGACAGCTACCTGTCCGGTGTGCTGCCGGGCATGCTGATCACAAGCCTCGGCTGCGGCCTGAGCCTGCCGGTCCTGACGGTCGCGGCGGTCACCGGGACGACCGAGGAGAACGCCGGCCTCGGCTCGGCCGTCCTCACCTCGGTCCAACAGGTGGGCGGCGCGGTGGGGTTGGCGGTACTGGTCACCCTGGCGGCACGCCGCAGCGAAGCCCTGTCCGACCCGACGGAGGGCTTCGCCCTGGGCCTCACCGTGGCCGCCGCACTGCTCGTCGTTGGCGCCGCCCTGACCGGCCTGCTCAGAGGGAGCAGAACTCCCCGGCCTTGACGCCCACGAGGAAGGAGGCGAAGGAGGCGGTGGGGAAGCCGAGGACCGGGCCGCGCGGGTTCTTGGAGTCACGGACGGGGACGATGCCACGCGTGACGGCGAGGTTGGCGGCGACCTCGACGCAGGCGCCGCCGTTGGAGCTGTACGAGGACGTGAACCAGCAGGCGGTCTCGGTCATCACCGGGTGCCCAACTCCCCTGCCTTGACGCCCGCCACGAACGAAGCGAACGAGCCGACGCGGAAGCCCAGAACCGGACCGCTCGGGACCTTGGAATCACGGACAGGAACGATGCCGCGCGTCGCGGCGAGGTTGGCGGCGACCTCGACGCAGTTGCCGCCGTTGTTGCTGTAGGAGGACGTGAACCAACGGGGGGACTCGGTCGTGGTCGTCACTGCATGCCCTTTCGCAACTGGTTGATCATGTCTACGGACGCTGCTTGCGACAGCGCTTCACCCTGTAGTTGATGGTAGGCCGTCAGCATCGGAATCACGGACACACTTTCGCGGTCCAGATGCCCCTGGGCCTGAGACTCCGCGTAGAAGATCACGGACCGGTCGGGCAACGTCAACAGGTTGACGGGCAGATCGAATGTGCGTCGTTCGCCTATTTCGTACGGCGCCACCTGTAGCAGCGTGTTCGGCAACTCAGCGAACTCAACCAGACGAGCCAACTGGGCCGCCATGACGGAGGTCCCGCCAACAGGCCGACGGATGCAGCTTTCATCCATGGTCACAAACACCATGGGTGGACGGGTCCGCTCCAACGCCGCCTGCCGTTCCGCCAGGAACGAGACTCGCTCCTCTGCTTGTTCGGGCGTGATCGCTTGCCGCTTGACGGCGCTGTCCGCCAACACCCTTGCGTACTCCGGTGTCTGCAACAGGCCGGGGATGATCCCGATCTCGTACAACCGGAGCTCTACCGCGCGGCCCTCATAACCGACGTACTCCGGGAAGCCCTCCAGCAGCGAACCGTGCCGCATTTCGCGCCATTCGCGCTCGAACATGTCTCCGGTGCCGAAAGCGAGGTCCGCACTACGCGCGAGGCGCAAGGTTGGAAGCTTCCGACCAGTTTCGACGGATGACATATGCGTACTGGAATACCCCATCCGGTGCGCCAACTCCTCCTGCGTCCAGCCGCGATCTTCGCGTAACTTGCGCACACGCGCCCCGAAGGCGGCTTGCGGAGAGCTGTCGGGGTTCAACTCCCTGCGATTCAACGGGTTGTCACCGATCTTTCGTCCATGTCCGAGAGGTTGAATGGTCCCCCAACTCTAGGTCACGATGAGCCGCCTTGGTAGTGGAACCACTACGGAGAGGAACGGCCCGTGCCCGGCCAGAACACCCCCCGAACACCCACACTTCGCCGACCGCTCGCCACCCCCTACGTCGCCGCGCGTAGCACCGACGCGGGGCCGCGCAAGGCCGAGTTGAGCGTCGAGTTCACCGCGAAGGGTCCCCGGCTCGCGTACAAGCACCCCCGCCCGGAGGACCGTGACAGCTACGGCAACCTGTGGATCCGCATGGAGCAACCCACCGAACCACCCGGCCGGATCCTCTACGACTCCATGCACCCCGCCCGCCAACGCACCTGCATGGAACGGATGTTGTGCCAAATCTGCGCGCAGCCCGCCGGCCGCGACAAGGACGGCTGGCTGTTCATCGACTGGCGGCGCGAGGACTCACCCCCCACCTGGCCCGAGAAATCCATCACCGCCATGCCACCGCTCTGCGCAGAGCACGTCCAACTGTCCCTGCGCCAATGCCCGTTCCTGCGCCGCACCGAACACGCCCTACTCCGCGTACGAAAACCCCACCTCTACGGAGTCTCCGGCACCCTCTACCGCCTCACCGAACACGGCTGGCTCGCCTCCGACGAGGACGCGCTCTGCCCGTACAACAAACCCCGCCACCCCGGCCTGCTCGCCTCCCGCCTCCACCGCGAGTTACGACACGTCACCGTCGTCAACCTCCCGTAGCACGCGCGGCGTTCGCGGCGTTCGCGGCGTACGCGGCCGGTCGAGAAGCAGGTCGGCGGCCCGGTCGAGCACCTGAGACCGGGTGAAATCCCCGTGGTCGGCCGCCAGGAAATGCGCGCCGATCGCCGCGCAGAACGCGAGCAGGCTGCGGGCCTCGACCTCCTCGGCGTCGGCGCAGAAGGTGCCGATCGTCTCGCGCAGCAGCTCCATCCGCCGGTTGTCGACGCGGCGCAGGCGTTCCGCGACGGTCTCGTCGTGCCGGGCCCACGCGCGGACCGCGAGGTCGATGGGCAGGAGCCGGTCGTCGGAGAAGGTGAGCGCGCCCGCACGGTGGGCCTTGGACTTCGGGTCCCCGCCCTCCTCCTCCACCCGGTCGATCACCTCGTCGGTGCTCTCGCGCTCCCAGGTGTCGAGCATGGCCACCAGCAGCGCGTTCCGGTCGGCGAAGTACCCGTAGAAGCCGCCCTTCGTGACGCCGAGCCGCTTCGCGAGCACTTCGACGCGGACGGCGTCGGGGCCGGCGTCGGCCAGTACCGCCAGCCCCTCCTCGATCCATCGCTCGCGCGGCGTTCGTGGCGCACCCACCGGATTCCCACCTCACTCGCACCGACTATACGGCGGCGTATAACTGGGGCTATCGTCGTTCTATACGCCACCGTACAACGAGTCGGAGAACGCCATGCCTCTCTCTTCCGCCGGAAGCCGGAACCCGCGAATCACGCGCACGGTGGGCGCGCACCGTATCTCTGCGCCCATGCGCGCCCTCAGCGCACTCCCAGCACACCACTACGCCGACCACTTCACCCTGACGACGGACACCGTCGCCACGCCGGAGCGCTGGGCCCGCGCCATGTTCGGCGACGTCCCCACCCCCGCCGAACGGTTCATCTGGCGCGGCCTGCTGGGCCTGCGCCTCGCCCCCGGCCGCTCACCGGACACCGTGGCGGGCTGGCGCATCGCCGCACGCGGCGAGGACTGGATCCGGCTTGAGGCGGCGTCCTGGTTCCTGGCCTGCGACCTGGTCGTCCGCTCACCCCACGGCCAGGTCTCGCTGGGCACCTTCCTGCACTACACCCCCCGCCGCCCCGGCCGGGCGATATGGCCCCCGCTGTCAGCCGTCCACCGCCGCCTGGCCCCGGGCCTGCTGCACGACGCCGAAGCGCGCGTCCACAAATCCGAGAGGTAGGGACCGGTACGGAGGACCGCAGGTCGCTGCCGCTCAGTCGAGACAGAACTCGTTGCCCTCGACGTCCCGCATCCCGAGGCACGACTCGTTCTCGTCGTCGGCAGGCAGCAGTTGCCCGCGTACCGCGCCGAATTCGACCAGTCGCGCGCATTCGGCCTCAAGCGCGGCCAGCCGCTCCTCGCCCACCAGTCCGGTGCCGACCCGCACGTCGAGATGCACCCGATTCTTGACGACCTTGCCTTCGGGGACGCGCTGGAAGAACAGTCGCGGGCCAACACCTGCGGGATCGGCGCATGAGGCGAACGCCGGGCTCTCGTTGTCGGGCGGCGGCGGCGATACGACGTACCCCAACGCCTCCGCCCAGAAACGAGCGACGCGCGCGGGGTCGGCGCAGTCGAAGGTGACTTGGAAGTGCTTGATCGACGCCATCGGCCCAGAGTAGTGGCGCGTGCCGTTCACCGAAATCCGGTATGACAGCCGGGTGCCGGGCGGCCGGGCGCGCCGCCCCGTCCGGACCGAGTGTGGTCCGTCCCGCGGAGGATCAGCGGGCCCGCACTTCGAGGATCTTGAATCCGTACGCCGGCAGGCTGACGGTGTACTTCGTTCCCTTGATGGCGGGCCCCTTGCCGCCGTCGTACAGGTCCTTCGGGGTCTGCCGCGTGTCGATCCCGGTGCCTGTGAGGTCCACGGTCACGTTCTTGGCGCCGCTGTCGAAGTTGTAGACGCGCAGGGCCGTCTGCTTGCCGTCCTCGCTCGTGCGGCGCAGGGCGTAGCACTTCGGGTCGTCACCGGCCGGGACGCGGGTGCGGCCGGCCGCCGGTGGCGGTCTCGTGCCGTTCCGGGTTCTTACCAGATGCCGTCGATGACTTCTTCGAGGGCGAGGTTCCACTGCGACTCGTGATCTTCGAAGGGCAGCGGATCGAACTCGGTGATCTCGGCACGCAAGGCGTCCATGCGCGCCTCGACATCTTCGGCGTCCTCGGCGTCCTCGGCGTCGTCCGCGAGTTCCTGGCGCAGGCGCTCGAACTTCGTGAGCGTGTGGACCAGTGATTCGACGTCGCGGTGGATCGGGGCGTACACCAACTGTGTTTCGCCGTCGCCGAGCGAGTAGACGGTCCCGCTGTCCGGAGCGAGCGCGAGCGTGGTGTCGGCGAAGAGTCCGAGCACAAGCCAGTTGCGGCACTCCTCGGGGACCGTTCCCCTGGTGCCGTACCACTCGGCGAGGTTGATGGAGTCGTCGGCACCGAGCCCGGCCCTGGACATGAACCATTCGGCGTCCGGGAGCCCAACACTGCTCAGGAAGAGAGCCGTTCGGTCATCGAGATGGTTGTGCGCCGCGTTGTGGCGGGGGAAGTGGACAACGCCCGACAGGCCGAACGTTGTAAGTACCTCGTCCGGTGTCACGGCGAAGTCCATGCCGGCGCCTTTACGTTCCTGGGTGATGACGCGTGATTGGGCCGATCCGACGAACGGCTCAGCCCCACATACCGAAGCCGATCTCCACGAACAGCTTGCTCCATTCACCGTCCTCGCTGGCGAAGGGGACACTGTCGCGGTCGCTGACACGTTGGCGCAGCCGACCGACTGCCTGTTCGCGTGCCTGATCGTCGTCGTGAGGAATGCGTCTGAGTTCGGTGAGGCCGGCTTCGAGTTCGATGGTCGCGTGGACGAGAGCGGATACGTCGCTGTGCATGGGTACGTAGAACTCCTCCCCTTCGCCGAACGAGTAGACGCGGCCGGTCTCGGGGTCCAGAACCACAGTCGCGTACACGAAGTCACCAAGGATCTCCCACCCGTTCGCCTCGGGCGGGCACGTGGCCTGCTGCTTGTCGAAGGCGGCCTTCAAGGACGGCCGGCACCGGAGGCGTTCGGCGTCGTCCAGGTCGACCTTCGGGGAGAAGAACTTGGTCGAGGGCAGGCCGACGGCGGACAGGAATCCGGCCGTGCCCGGGTGCAGGTGGCCACTGGCCACCCGGGGGAAGTAGGTGACGCCGGCCAGCCGACAGACTCGCCGTACGTCCTCGGCCTGAATGTCGATCAGCACAGCTCAGCCACCCTCGCGTTCTCGCCTTCTCGCGTTCTCACGGGCGCCTTGGGTTGAATGTCCAACCCTTGGTCGATGGGTTCACCAGATCCCGTGTTCCAGTTCCTCCGGGTCAACATCGTTGTCGTGGTCGGCCTCAAGCTTGCGGAATTCAACGAGTGCGTACACCAGGGACTCGACATCTGGCCGACCGACTGCGTGTTCACGCGCCTGCGCCTTGTCGTGAGGGCTCGACCTCGACAACACCTACCTCGCCCGAGCTCGGACGCTGGGCCACGCGACCACCAAGACACACTGCTCAGCCGCGGTCAGCGTCTCGGGGCGGGTTCCTCAGGTCCACATTCCCATGGCGATTTCCTCGATGGCGGCGTTCCATTCGCCGTCTTCGTGGGCGAAGGGGAGGGGGTCACGGTCGTCGATCTGGTGCCGTACCGACTGGATGACGGTGTTGCGTTCGTCGAACGTGCTGAGGCCGGCGATCTGAGGCAGGGCCAGCTTCACCGCGTAGAGGGTGTAGGCGAGGGAAGAGACGTCGGTGTGGAGGGCGACGGGGTCTTCGAAGCCTTCGTAGAAGCCGAAGACGGTGCCGGTGGCGGTGTCAAGGGTGACGGTCGTGGCCGTGAGGTTGCCGAGAATGATCCAGTTTCTTGACTCCTCCGGCACTGTCCACTGCTCCCGGGACATCTCGTCGAAGGCCCGCAGGCTGATCTCTTTCCCCGGAGCGCCTACCTCTGCCTTGAGTGTGGAGGGGATGCCGGTGGAGCAGAGGAAGTCGAGGGTGGGGCCGGCGAAGCCCAGGGCTTCGGCGTCTTCGCGGACGGAGCGTTCGACGCGGTCGGCGCCGAAGCAGTCCACCAGGTCGTTGTAGGACAGGTCGAATGTCAGAGTGCTCATAGCGCGGTCCAGTCTAGATGCGGTGCGTTTACGTGAAGCCGCCGGTCACGCCGTGGGTCTTGTGGTCCTTCGCGAGCTGGTCCCGGTACTTCTCGTGCTCCAGGTCCCGGACGTTGGGAGAGTCGGAGTTGAGGTACGCCTGTGAGTGGGTCACCTTGAGTTCCGGATCGAAGTACTTGGCCGTCCACTTGTCGCACCATGAGGGGCTGCCCTGACAGGGCTGTCTTTCGGTGTACAGCTCGGTGAGGTTGTCCTTCTTCTCGGCTTTGAGGATGGGGTAGCCGAGAGTCCGTTCGGAGTGGGGGCCTTCGCTGTTCGTCACCAGGATCATCTCTTTGCCGGAGCCGTCGACGTACCGCCCGGCGGCGTAGTTTCCGCCGCCCCAGTCCGAGTTGTGGTACCGGGCGATCTGGGTGGCGCGGGACAGGTCCGTGCTGCCCGGGTCCACCCGCCGCGAGGTGACTTTCGCCGTGTCCTTCGAGGGGCTGACGGGGTAGGGATTCCCTCCTGCCTGGCCCTTGCGGGGCCGCCAGACTCTGCCCACTTCGTTCGGTCCCTTGCCCGGCTCCGTCATCAGGTCGCGGATACCGGAGTTGTCGGTCTTGCTGACCGCGCTGGTGGTCCCGTTGGCGTGCAGTTGTTCAACAGTGCCGTCGGCGTTGAGGAGGTACATGGGGGTGTCCCCGCTGTCCACCTTGCAGCGGTCGATTTCGCGTTTGCGTTCTTCGTCCTCGTTCCGCTGGTCGCTTTTGCTCTTGTCGATCTTTCCGCCGTGGTCCTCGAGGGTCTTGACCATTTCGTCGGACTTCTTGTCGACCGTGTCCTCGGCCTTGTCCATGACGGTGGCGAGCTTGTGGAAGCGGCTGTCCTTCTTGACCGACGTCTTGCGTTGGGCGCCGCCGCCTTTGAACGTGCCCTTCTTCTTGTCGAAGTTGTCCGCTGTCTCCTTGTAGCCGCCTGACGCGCGGTCGAACTCGTCGAACTCGATGACGAGGTCCTGGGCCATGTCCGCCTCGCCCGAGGCCATCACGTCGTAGGTTGCGCCGCCACCGAGACGGTCGCTGAAGAGTTCTTCGATCTCGGCCAGGATCTTGGCCTCGATCTTGTCGGTGACGATGGCGGTGATCTCGCCGATCGCGTAGTCGATCGCCTCCTGGATGATGAGGCGCGCCGCCGCTACGGCGGCTGCGGAGAGCAGGCCGCTGATCCCGGCGGTGAAGAACATGCCGACGACGCCCGCGGTCGCGGCGACGCCCGTGGCGGTGAGCTCGGCGATGATGGCGATCTTGCAGGCAAGGATGAGCGCGGCGCACTCATCGAGCGCGTCGGCCAGGGCGTCGCAGCCTTTGGCGAACGTGGCAAGGTCTCTGGTGGTGAGTTTGCCCCAGCGCCGGTCGATGGCCGTGACGGTGGCGCCCTTGCTCTTGCCTCCGACGATGTGGGAACAGGCGTTGTTGCCTTCTTTGACTGCGTCGCGGATGCCCTCGGCGAGGTTGCGGTAGTCCTTGGCCGAGGACTTGACCTCGTCCTCGTCGATGTTGGGCCAGTCGATGCCGATCAGGTTCAGAACCTCGACCAAGTCGTCCGGCAGCTTCTTCCCCACGCACCACACCCCCGTCGGCAGTCGGCTCATCACACTTTCCCTGGGGGTGTGAGGGGGCGTCAACTGGGCGCGACAGCGGGGCGGGTGAGTATCGGCCAGGTCACTGGGGGTGCAGGCAGATGACCCGGTCGTCCGTGCCGATCAGCAGGCTCCCGCCGACTGTCAGGGCGAGCGCGTGTACCGCCGCACCGGGCCAGAACTGTCGTGTCTGTCCCTGATCGAGGTGGTGCAGTTCGATCAGCCCGTTCGCGCGGGCCACGGCCAGGAGGAGACCGTGAGGGGTGTGCTCTGCGGCCAACGCCGTGACAGGGCTGGTGTGTTCGGCCACCGGGGTGGGCTGCGGTTCGGCGGCGGGAGACCAGGCGCGCACCCGGCCGTCGGCTCCGCCGCTGTACAGCAGCGGGATACTCTGCCCGCCGCCGCCGACCGGTAGGCCGAGCGCCGCCAGCGCGGTGACGCGGCCGGTGTGCAGACCGGCAGCGCGCGGAGCCTGGTCCGTATCGCCGGGGATGAAGGCGTGTACGGTGCCGTCGGCCCCACCGACAGCCACCACACCGGGCGTGGCACAGAGCGCGGTCCCTGGGGAGTGCGCGAGGTGGGCCGTGAGCGATTCGGTGAGGCGCTGAGCGGGTGTCGGCCCGTCATCGAGCAGGGCCGCGATGCCCGTGGGGCGCGGCGCGCCGGGCAGTGTCTGTGTGTGCGGGCGGCCCTGGTTGTCGAGGGCCAGGACGGTGCCGTCCGCGAGGGCACAGACGGCGGCCGGTGGGGACGGTAGTCGGGGCGTACGCCCGAGGGGGGTGCCGTCGACGGTGTGCACGGTCCGCAGCACTCCCTGGTGGTCGGCAAGGAGCGCCTCACCCGCCGGCAGGCCCTCGGTGGTCATCGCGAAGACCGGTCCGGGCCAGGGCGGAGACATGTCCCCCCGCACCCTGGACCACTCCGGCTTCCAGTCGGCGGTGGCCGCGAGCCGGGCGAGTTCGGGCCGCAGTCGCGGATCCGCGCCGTCGCCCAGGGCGGTCAGCAGCACCAGCGCCCGATCCGCGCTCTCCTGGTCCCGGCAGAGCGACTGCCCGGCACGCAGCCAGGCGGAACGCAGCCCTCCGTGCTCCTGCGGATCCGCGTCGAAGGCGGCGGTGACCAGCCACGGATCGGTCTCGCACAACGCCGCCGGGTCGTCCAACTCCAGCACAGCCGCCCGCACCTGCCGGGCCGGGGGATCGGTGGTCCCGGCGTGTTCGGCACGCCAGGCCGTCCGGCGGGCCTCATCGGTCCACCGCGGCTCATCCAGATCCATCACCGCCGCCCCCGAGCCGGCCAGTCGCTCATGCACCGGGCTGCCGGTACGGGCCTCGACCACGAGCCGTACATGGTCCAGAGCATCCAGCGCGAGCACCAGCTCCGCCAGCGCGCCCGGATCGGCACCCGCGTGCAGATCGGGCAGGACGACCGTGACCGGCCGCCGGTCACCGGCCAGCAACGCCACGAACTCCCCGGCCCCCCGGGCCGCCAGACCCAACTGATCGGCCAGCGTCCACACCGCCGCACGCACGCCCTGCCCCGCCAAGGGCACAAAGGCATGCACCGTCCGCTCCCGCCCGGTGTCCGCGCGGGTGCCGTGGCCCACCAGCCAGGCCAGCAACCCGGACTTCCCGCACCCCGCCCCGCCCGCGATCACGCACAGGCCCGGCGCGGAGGAATCGGCCAGCCACGCCAGCAGCGCGGCCCCGGCCGGTTCACGCCCGGCCGCGGGCCGGCCCCACGCCGCCGCACTCACCCGCGGCCCGCCTGCTCGGCCGCCCGCGTGATCAGGCCCTTGAGCCCCGCCTCACGGGACGCGGCATCACTGCCGTAGTCGAAGGCATGCGTGAACTGCGCCTGCGGGAACAGCCTCTGCATCCACACCGCGCAGTAATGACCGGGCATCATGCACGCCTGCAACTCGCAGAACACCCGCCGCACCTGCCCCGGCGCCACCCCCAGATCGGACAACTCCCGCCACACCAGCTCTTCCGGATGCGCACGCCCCGGCCCCGTCGCCCCGGTGACGATCCGCTTCTCCCCGGCACCGTCGACGTACTCGAACGCCGCGGAGAAAGGAAAGTTCAGCGTGTGCCGCACATCGTCCAGCACCCGGGCCCACCACCCCTCCCGCTCCTCGAACGCGCCCGCGTCGACACCACGCAGCGCCTCGTTCAACTCCCGGAAGCCACCGGCCGCTTCCGCCAGGCCGGAGGAGACCGCGATCACCGGCAGTACCCGGTCCAGCACCGCCAACGACGCGTTGAACGAGGCAAGATCGGAGCTGACGAACAGGTCGTCCTCACCGCCTTCCAGCATGACCGCCTGAACCGCGCCGTCAGGCCGTACACACAGATGCGCCAACCCGTCATGACCGACCCGCGGCCAGCCCTCCGACTCCGCCGCCGGGTGCGGAAGTCCGTTCTGAGCCGCGAAAACACCCAACGGGAGCGCGTCGCTCTCACCGGCGGCCGTGAAGTACGGGGCCACCTGCACCGGAACACCTGTCTCCTGAAGATCCGCGCGCACGGCTTCAGGCAGCCGCACACCAGGCACGGCACCCAGGTGGAAGCGGCGCATACCCCCGGCGCCGAAGTGCGCGACGGCCGGATCACGGGACGACATGGACATCGAGCCACCTCACACAGCAAAAAGACGGGTGGCCACGACCCTACTGAAACCGTGCGGTCGTAGTCAGGGCCGGGGCAGTGGCAGGCCAGGCATGTGCGGGTGCCGCAAGAGCTGCCCGCCGTTGTACACGTGGAGCGCGAACGTCTCCGGCCCCGGCCGCGGGAAACGGGAAAAGCTCACCCCTCCGCCATCACGTCCCGCCACGCCCCCCGCACCCCCGCCGCCACATCCTCCGCGCTCACCGGCGCGCCCCGTGCCGCGCCGCGCGCCGACAGGCCGTGGAGGTACGCGCCCACCGAGCCCGCGTCGCGGGCCGTCAGGCCCGCCGCGAGCAGGGAGCCCGTCAGGCCCGAGAGGACGTCGCCGCTGCCCGCCGTGGCCAGCCAGGCCGTGCCCGTGGAGTTCACCCGGACCGGGAGTGCGGGGTCGGGGGCGGCCACCAGGGTGGTCGAGCCCTTCAGCAGCACCGTCGCGCCGTAGCGGGCCGCCAGTTCGCGTACCGCCGACAGCCGGGCCGCCTCGATCTCCTCGCGGGGCACCTTCAGCAGCGCCGCCGCCTCCCCCGCGTGCGGGGTGAGCAGCGTCGGGGCCGTACGCGCCCGTACGGCAGCGGGGTCCAGCCCGCGCAGGCCGTCCGCGTCGATGAGGACCGGGACGTCGGAGGCCAGGGCGTCCCGGACGCCCGGCTCGTCCCCGAGGCCGGGGCCGACCACCCACGCCTGGACGCGGCCCGCCTTCGCCGGCGGGCCGGTGTGGACCAGGGTCTCGGGGAAGCGGGCGATCACCGCGTCCCCGGCGGGCCCCACGTACCGCACCGCTCCCGCGCCGCCGTGCAGCGCGCCCGCGACCGCGAGCACCGCCGCCCCCAGGTAGCGCGCCGAGCCGGCGACGACGCCGACGACCCCGCGCCGGTACTTGTCGCTCTCACCTGTCGGCACCGGCAACAGCCGTGCCACATCCGCGTGTTGGAGTGCCTGAAGCTCCGGCACCGACGGCAGCACCGCGCCGAGCCCGATGTCGACCAGCCTCAGGGCCCCCGCGTACTCGCGCGCCGGGTCGATCAGATGGCCGGGCTTGTACGTACCGAACGTCACCGTCGCGTCCGCGCGCAGCGCCTCGCCCACCACCTCGCCGCTGTCCGCCTCGACCCCGCTCGGCAGGTCGACGGCCACGACCACCGCGTCCGAGCCGCGCGCGGCCCGTGCCACCGGCACCGCGTCGGGCCGCAGCCCGCCGCGCCCGCCGATGCCGGTGATGCCGTCGAGGACGAGATCGGCGGCGGCCAATACGTCGAACGGGTCGTCCACCACCCGCCCGCCCGCGTCCACCAGCGCCGCCAGCCCTCCCGCGTGCGCCCGCCCGGCCGCCAGCAGCACCGCCGACACCCCCGCCCCGCGCCGCGCCAGCCGGGCCCCCGCGTACAGCGCGTCGCCGCCGTTGTCGCCGCTGCCGGCGAGCACCACGACCCGCGCGCCGTACACCCGGCCCCGCCGCCGCAGCAGATCGGCGCACGCGGCGGCGAGCCCGGCCGCCGCGCGCTGCATCAGTACGCCTTCGGGGAGCCGGTCCATCAGCTCACGCTCGGCGGTCCGTACGGTCTCGACGCTGTAAGCGGTACGCATGACTCCGAGTCTGCCGCAAACCGCCGCACGTCACCCCTCCGCGATCACCACCGCCGACGCGATCCCCGCGTCATGGCTGAGCGACACATGCCAGGCCCGTACGCCCAGTTCCGCCGCCCGCGCCGCCACCGTGCCCCGTACGCGCAGCCGCGGCTGCCCGCTCTCCTCGACGTACACCTCGGCGTCCGTCCAGTGCAGCCCGCCCGGCGCGCCCAGCGCCTTCGCCAGCGCCTCCTTGGCCGCGAAGCGGGCGGCCAGCGAGGCGATACCGCGCCGTTCCCCGCCGGGCAGCAGCAACTCCCGTTCCGAGAACAGCCGTTCGGCCATGGCCGGTGTGCGCTCCAGCGCCGCCGCGAAGCGTTCGATCTCCGCGACGTCGATCCCCACCCCGATGATCAAGACCCCATCCCCTTCTCACTCCACCGTCACGGACTTCGCCAGATTCCTCGGCTGATCCACCTCGTTGCCGCGCGCCGTCGCCAGCTCGCACGCGAAGACCTGCAACGGCACCGTCGAGACCAGCGGCTGAAGCAGCGTCGGCGTCACCGGGATCCGGATGAGATGGTCCGCGTACGGCACCACCGCCTCGTCCCCCTCCTCCGCGATCACGATCGTCCGCGCTCCCCGCGCCCGGATCTCCTGGATGTTCGACACGATCTTGTCGTGCAGCACCGAACGCCCGCGCGGCGAGGGTACGACGACCACCACCGGCAGATCCTCCTCGATCAGCGCGATCGGCCCGTGCTTCAGCTCGCCGGCCGCGAAGCCCTCGGCGTGCATGTACGCCAGCTCCTTCAGCTTCAGCGCGCCTTCCAGCGCCACCGGGTAGCCGACGTGCCGCCCCAGGAAGAGCACCGTCCGCTTGTGGGCGAGCGAGCGCGCCAGCTCCCGTACGGGCTCCATCGTCTCCAGCACGCGCTCGACCTCGCACGAGATGCGCGACAGGTCGCGGATCACGCCGCGGATCTCGTCCCCGTACTTGGTGCCGCGCAACTGCCCCAGATACAGCGCGACCAGATAGCAGGCCACGAGCTGCGTCAGGAACGCCTTCGTCGACGCGACCGCGACCTCGGGACCGGCGTGGGTGTAGAGGACGGCGTCCGACTCCCTGGGGATGGTCGAGCCGTTGGTGTTGCAGATCGCGAGGACCGTGGCGCCCTGGTCGCGCGCGTGCCGCAGCGCCATCAGCGTGTCCATCGTCTCGCCGGACTGCGAGATCGCGATGACGAGGGTACGGGTGTTGAGGATCGGGTCCCGGTAACGGAACTCGCTCGCCAGCTCCACCTCGCACGGGACGCGCGTCCAGTGCTCGATGGCGTACTTCGCGATCAGCCCGGCGTGGAAGGCGGTCCCGCACGCCACGATGACGACCTTGTCGGCGGCCCGCAGGACGCGGGAGGGGATGCGTACCTCGTCCAGGGTCAGCGAGCCCTCGGCGTCGATACGGCCGAGGAGGGTGTCGGAGACGGCCTTGGGCTGCTCGGCGATCTCCTTGAGCATGAAGTAGTCGTAGCCGCCCTTCTCGGCGGCCGAGGCGTCCCAGTCGACGTGGTACGCGCGGACGTTGTCGTGCGCGTCCGCGCCGTCGAAGTCGGTCACCGTCACACCGTCGCGGCGCAGCTCCACCACCTGGTCCTGGCCCAGCTCGATCGCGGAGCGCGTATGGGCGATGAAGGCGGCGACGTCGGAGGCGAGGAACGACTCGCCGTCGCCGACGCCGACGACGAGCGGTGAGTTACGGCGGGCGCCCACGACGACGTCCGGCTCGTCCGCGTGCACGGCGACCAGCGTGAACGCGCCCTCCAGCCGCCCGCACACCTGCCGCATCGACTCGGCCAGCTCGCCGCAGGACGAGAACGCCTCCGCGAGGAGATGGGCCACGACCTCCGTGTCCGTCTCGGAGGAGAGGTCGTGGCCGCGGCCGGTCAGCTCGGTGCGCAGCTCGGCGAAGTTCTCGATGATCCCGTTGTGTACGACGGCGACGCGGCCCGCGTTGTCGGCGTGCGGGTGGGCGTTGGCGTCGGTCGGGCCGCCGTGGGTGGCCCATCGGGTGTGGCCGATGCCGGTGGTGCCGCTCGGCAACGGCCGCTCCACCAGCGCCTTCTCCAGATTGACGAGCTTGCCCGCCTTCTTGGCCGCTGCCAGTCCGCCGTCGGCGAGGACGGCGACACCGGCCGAGTCGTAGCCGCGGTATTCGAGCCGCTTGAGACCGGCGATGACCACATCTAGCGCCGACTGTCCGCCGACATATCCCACGATTCCGCACATGGGCGGCAGCCTACGGCGACCGGTCGCGCGGCCCCGGCAGCGCTCGCGGACGACACTCGGTCGGCTCGGCCCGCCCGCGCTCACCTGGGACGACCACGGAGCACAGGTACTCCATGCGATACGGGTCGGTGATACGGGTCGGTGATACGGCTTTGTCACCGAAAGCCTCTGGTGGCGGCCACCTCGACCGCTTTCAATGGGTGACCGTGACGATGACCGCGACGCTACGCACCTTGATCAGCCTGCCGCGGATGCTCCGCCACGGGGCCGCCGTCGGCGCGCATCTGCCCCCCGACGCGGCCGTCGTCCTCGACCCTCCCCCGGCGGAGCTGCGCGCCGCGCTCACCGCCGCGTACGCCGGTGACCACGGGCCCGCAAGGGATCTGCTCGCCGCGACGCGCGTAGGAGCCGAGTGGGAGCGGCGCGGCGGATACGTGCCACGGCTGGCCGAGAGCGCGCTGCACAGCCCCAGTTGGCTGGACGCGTGGCTCGCCGAGTCGCCGGGCGATCCGGACGCCGTACTGGTGAAGGCCGAGCACTGCGTCCAGCAGGCGTGGGAGATACGGACGGGCGCCCGCGCGAGCAGCGTCTCGCGCGACCAGTTCCAGGCGTTCTTCGCGCTGCTCGACGACGCGGTCCCGGTGATCGGTACGGCGGCGGAGCTGAACCCCACCGATCCGGTGCCGTGGCAGGTCGCGCTCACCCACGCGCGGGGCAGCCAGGCGCCGCGCGAGGTCTTCGACGCGTACTGGGCGGAGGCGACCGCCCGCGCGCCGCATCACTACGGCTGCCATGTCTCGGCGCTCCAGTACCTGTGCGAGAAGTGGTACGGCTCGCACAGCGAGATGTTCGACTTCGCCGAGCGCGCGGCGGAGCACGCCCTGCCGGGCTCGAAGCTGCACGCGCTGCCGCTGCTGGCGGCCGTCGAGTACGACGTGGTGGCCGACGGCAAGGGGGACGGCACTGCGGGCGGCGATGCGGCGGGCGACGGCGGGCCGATCGGGCGGGCCCGGATCCACGCGGCGCTGAAGCGGGCGCTGGAGCTGTCGGACGCGTACCCGCGGGGCGATCCGGAGGTGGCCGGGGTCCGCAACCATCTGGCGCTGATGCTGGTGCTGGCGGGGCGGCACGAGGAGGCGCTGGAGCAGTTCCGGGCGGTGGGGGCGCACGCGACGCGGTACCCGTGGGCGTATCTCGGGGACGCGCGGGGGGAGTTCCTGGACTTCCGGACGGGGGTGCGGATGCATGTGGCGGCGCGGGTGCCGTTCTTCTCGCGGCCTCCGATGCCGATGCCGATGCCGATGCCGACGAAGGCGGGTGTGGGTACGGGTACGGGTACGGGCGGGGGCGCCTCTTCCTCGTACGCGCCCTACTCCCCCCACACCCCGCACTGCCTCGCGCTGGTCTCGGCCGAGCCCCACACCGTCGCCGACGCCGCGCTGATGTGCGGTGTCCCGCTGCGCATAGCTCCGGCGCCGGGGCGGTCCTCGTACGTCGAACTCGCCGCCGATCCCCGGCCCGGCGTACGCGCCACACTCCTCGGCGAGGACCGGCTGACGGCCGCCGCCGACAACTTCACCACCGGGGAGCCCTGGCCGGCGCTGGTCCTGCGGCGGACCGGCGACCGGTACGGCTTCACGCTGCTCCACCAGGGCGAGAAGGTCGCCGACCACGACTGGGACCCGGCGGCGCCGGTCCCCGACCACGCCGCCGTCGCGGCCACGGCCGGGACCCTGGCGACGGTGTACGGGATCGCCGACCCCCGTCCCGTCACCAACCTCCTGCGCGGCTCGGACGACCCGGGCCGCCGCCAGTCCGCCCTGCTCGACGCGCTCGGACTGCCGCCGCTCCCGGCCGGGTTCGGCACCCGCGACGAAGTCCTCGCCACCCTCACCGGCGCCCGGGTGCTGGCCCGGCGCGGCTTCTTCGGGGGTATCGCGGACACCCTGTCCGGCGATCCGGCGGGCCGGCCGGCGGTGCCGCGCCGGGCGCGTTGGTGGGTGCCGCGTGTCGCGGCGCTGCTGCTGTTCGTCCCGGTGACGGCGTACGCGTGGTGGGCGCCGGACATCGGCTGGCTCCGGTCGTCGCTGTCGACGGTCGCGACGTGTTACATCGCGGGCCAGTTGGCGGGCGCGTGGCGGCGGCGGGGACGCGTCACGAAGGGGTGAGGGTCCGGCTGTTGGTGGTGCGGGCTGTACCCCCGAGACGGGGGCGTGTTCTCTCGGCCGGTCGCGTCTTCGTACCTAGTGTTCTCAGTGGCTGGTAGGGACCACTGAGAGGCAGGGCTGTCGGTGTTCGGCAGGGACAGGGATACCTTCGACGGTGCGCATGCGCCCGCGCTCGTTCTGGAAGGCGTGAGCCGGGCGTACGCGAACGGCGTGCGCGCCCTCGGGCCCGTCGATCTCGTGGTGCCGCGCGGGCGGTTCCTCGCGGTGATGGGGCGCTCGGGCTCCGGCAAGTCCACGCTGTTGCAGTGCGCCGCCGGTCTCGACCGGCCCACCGACGGGACGGTGCGGATCGCGGGCACGGATCCGGCCGGGCTCAAGGAGGCGGCGCTGACGCGGCTGCGCCGCGAACGGATCGGGTTCGTGTTCCAGGCCCACAATCTCGTACCGTCGCTGACCGTCGCGGAGAACGTGGCGCTGCCCATGCTGCTCGCGGGCGGGCAGGTGCCGGACGCGCCGGTGCGGCAGGCGCTGGCCGTCGTCGGACTGGCCGGGCGCGCCGAGTCCACACCGGGGCAACTGTC
The DNA here is from genome assembly GCF_045040295.1 of Streptomyces sp. NBC_01506. Taxonomy (NCBI): domain Bacteria; kingdom Bacillati; phylum Actinomycetota; class Actinomycetes; order Kitasatosporales; family Streptomycetaceae; genus Streptomyces; species Streptomyces sp. NBC_01506. The sequence continues at coordinate 3,523,703 of NZ_CP109422.1, forward strand.
CGGCGGGCAGCAGCAGCGGGTCGCCGTCGCCCGCGCGCTGGTGACGGCCCCGGAGATCGTCTTCGCCGACGAACCGACCGGCGCGCTCGACCCGTTGACGGCGGCGGACGTACTGGCCCTGCTGCGCGACGCGGTGGACGGCGCGGGCCGCACGGTCGTGATGGTCACCCACGATCCGGCGGCGGCGGCGTGGGCGGACAGCGTGCTGTTCCTGGCGGGCGGCCGGATCGCCGACACGCTCGACGCACCGGACGCGAGAACGGTGCTGGGCGTGATGCGCGGGCTGCGGGACCTGGAGCGGGAGCGGGACCTTGACCGGGAGCGGGACCTTGAGCGGGAGCGGGACCTTGAGCGGGAGCGGGAGGCCGTGGCGTGACACGCCCTTCAGTGGTCGCGTTGCTGGCCGCCCGGGGCGCGCGTACGCACCGCCGTGCGTGGGCCGCCGTCTTCGCGGCCCTGACGCTCTGCTCCCTGCTCCTGGGCGCGCTCGGCCTCGCTGTCGGCTCGGCGGCGCTCGGCCACGCGCGCGTGGAGCGGTACGCGCAGGCCGACGCGGTGGTGGCGGGCACCCAGAGCACCCGGTACACGGCGAAGCCGTGGGGCAGCGAGCCGCAGGCCGTGCACGCCGGGCTGACGGAGCGGGTGCGGGTGCCCGAGCGGGCCCTGGACGTCGTACGGAAGGTGCCGGGCGTGCGCGAGGTGATCGCGGACGTGTCGTTCCCGGTGACGGTGGGGGGCGCGCGGGTGACCGGCCGTCCGTGGGAGGCCATGCGCCTGGCGTCCGCGTCCCCGAGGCTGTTGGACGGTCAAGTACCCACCGGCGCACGGGAGATCGTGGTCGGCGAAGGGACCGCGCGGGTCGGGGACCGGCTGAAGGTGACGTACGCGGACGGCTCGGCGACGTACACCGTCACCGCAGTGACGGCCGACGCGCGCACGATCCACTTCACGAGCGCGGAAGCCCGCCGGCTGGCCGGCCGCCCCGGCGAGGTGGACGCCATCGGAGTCCTCGGCGACAGCGGCGTACCGGACGACGTCCTGCACGCGCGCGTGCGGCACGCCGTGGACGCCGCCGGGCTGCGTGACGTCTCCGCCCCGCACCGCGCGGACGGCGATCCGGCGGCGCTGCGCGTACTGACCGGCGACGGGCGCGGCCAGGCGGAGTTCCTGGCCGCCGAGCCCGCGCGGATGCCGCTGCTCCAGGTGCTGGCCTCGCTCGCCTCCATCGTCGTGCTCGTCGGTGTCCTGGTCGTGTCGTCCACCGTGGCGCAGGCGCTGCGCCAGCGCTCCCGCGAACTCGCGCTGCTGCGCGTGGTCGGTGCCACACCGTGGCAACTGCGGCGCGCGGTCGGCCGCGAGGTGTGCCGGATCGCGGTCCTGGCGGCGGCGGTCGGCGCGGTGGGCGCGGTGCCCGCGTATCTGGCGCTGCGCGCCCTGCTGGCCCGGCAGGGCGCGCTCCCGGACGGCCTGGAGCTGCCCTTCCCGCCGTGGCTGGCCGCCGCGCCCCTGGTGACCGCCGGTCTGACGGTGCTGATCGCCTGGCTCACGGCGCTCGGCTGCTGCGCGCGGGCGGCGAGAACGCGGCCCGCCGAGGCGCTGCGGGAGGAGGTTCCGGGGCGCGGACGGCAGATCGCGGGCGGTGTGCTGCTCGGTATCGGGGCGGCGTCGGCGGGGGCGGGCGCGCTCCAGCACGGTGCGGCTGCCGGTGCCGCCGCCTCGGCGTCCGTCCTGACCATGGTGATCGGCTGCGCGCTGCTCGGCCCCTGGCTCGCGCGGGGCGCGATGTGGGTACTGGGCGCGCCGCTGCGGCGGCTCGGCGTGGGCGGTCGCCTGGCGGCGGCCGCCTGTACGGCGAACGCGACGCGGCTGGGCGCCGCCGTCACCCCCGTCGTGCTGGTCACGGCCTTCATGGTGGTGCAGTTGGGCGCGGGCGCGACGCTCGGGAACGCCGCGCAGGCGCAGGCGCGGGACGCGGCACACGCGGATCTCGCGGTGAGCGCCGCAGAACCGCCGTACGACGCGGAAGAGTTGGCGGAACGCGTCCGTCATCTCCCGGGCGTCGCGGCCACGACAGTTGTCGCCCACGGAACGGTTGTCCTTGCGGCCAAAGAACTGGGCGACCCCGTCCTCGAACGCCTCCCCGTCCTCGGCGTCACACCCCACCAGCTCGCACGGACCCTTGACCCGGCCGTACGGAAGGGCACGACGGACGACTTGCGGCCGGGCACGGTCGCAGTCGGCGCGGACCGGGCGCGCACGCTCGCCGTCGGGCCCGGCGACCACGTACGGCTCCGCTTCGGGGACGGCACCGAGGCGAAGCTGCGGGTCGTCGCGACGTATGAACGGGCGCTGGCGCTGGGCGACTTCCTGCTTTCGTACGAGGAGCTGACCGCCCATATGTCGGCGCCCCCGGCAGTGCGCGTCCTGACCACGCTCGCGCCGGGCGCGTCGGTCACCGGCGTCACCGGGTCACTGACGGCGGCGCTCCCGGGCGCGCGGGTGGAGCGTGATCCGGCGCCGGAGCAAGTCCGCGCGGAGGATCAGGCACTGGGTGATGTGCTCTCAGGGGTGGTGGTCGCGGCGATCGGGGGCTTCACCGTCATCGCCGTACTGAGCACCCTGGCCCTGATCTCCGTAGGACGCGGCCCCGAACTGCGCCAACTGCGCCTGGCGGGCGCGGACCGCGGCCGACTGCGCCGCATGCTGTGGCTGGAGTCGGCGGCCACGGCGACGGCGGGCCTGGTGCTGGGCACGGCGACGGCGGCGCTGCCGCTGCTCGCGTTCGCGCTGTCGCTGGCGGGGAGCCTGCCGTGGCTGCCGCCGGCGCAGGCGGCGCTGATCGTGACGGTGGTGGCGGTGACGACGGCGTCGGCCACGCTGCTCCCGGCGCGGGGTGCGTTGCGGGGCCGGTACCCGGCGCTGTCATGACCGCGGGGCCAGCCCCGGCCCGCAACTCCCTTGCTAACTCCCCCGGTTCACGTACGCCAGTACGGCCAGCACCCGCCGGTGCCCGCTGTCGCTCGCGGGCAGCCCGAGCTTCGCGAAGACGTTGCCGATGTGCTTGCCCACCGCCCGGTCGGACACGACGAGCGCCGCCGCGATGCTCGCGTTGTCCTGCCCCTGGGCCATCAGCTTCAGCACCTCCAGCTCCCGGGGCGTCAGCGAGTCGATCGGATCGTCGCGCCAGCGCGTCAGCAGCTCGGTCACCACCTCGGGGTCGAGCGCGGTACCGCCCGCCACCACCCGTTCCAGCGCTTCGAGGAACGCCTCCACGCGACCGATCCGGTCCTTCAGCAGATAGCCGACACCGCTCGCGCCGCCGCCCAGCAGCTCGGCCGCGTACGTCTCCTCGACGTACTGGGACAGCACCAGCACCGGAAGTCCGGGGATCGCCTCCCGCGCGGCGAGCGCGGCGCGCAGCCCCTCGTCGCGGAAGCCGGGCGGCATCCGCACGTCGAGCACCGCCACGTCCGGACGGTGCTCCAGGAGGGTGGGCAGGATCTCCGGGCCGGTCACGGCGACGGCGACGACCTCGTGTCCCGCCGACGTCAGCAGGAGGACCAGGCCCTCTCTCAAGAGGGCGTTGTCCTCGGCGATCACTACGCGCACTGCGACTCCAAGACGTGCTCGGGCGTTCAGGGATTCGGGAATTCGTGGATTCAGGGATTCAGGGATTCGGGATCTCCACGTCCACCACGGTGGGCCCGCCGGCGGGGCTGCTCACCCGCACCGTCCCGTCCAGCGCGGCGATACGGCGCCGGATTCCCAGCAGACCCGTTCCGCCAGGCTCGTCGGCGCCGCCGCGCCCCTCGTCCCGTACGCGGACGCGCAGGACGCCGGGCCGCCCCGGCTCCGGCTCCCGTGCGATCTCGACGGTAGCGCGCTCGGCACCGCTGTGTTTCGCCGCGTTGGTCAGGGCTTCGGCGACGACGAAGTAGGCGGCGGCCTCGACGGCGGCGGGCGCGCGCGGGCCGTCCTCGCCGCCCGTCACTTCTACGACCACCTGGAGCCCGCTGGCGGCGGCGAGCGCGCGTACGGCGCCGACGAGTCCGCGGTCGGTGAGGATCGGCGGATGGATGCCGCGTACGACGTGCCGCAACTCGCCCAGCGCCTCGTCCACTTGGTCCTGCGCATCGTCCAACAGCGCTTTCCCGCGCACGGGATCGACGTCGTACGCGCGCCGCGCGAGCCCGATGCGCATGGACAGGGAGACGAGTCTGGCCTGGGTGCCGTCGTGCAAGTCCCGTTCGATACGGCGCAGTTCGGCGCCGTGCGCGGCGACGGCCCCGGCGCGGGTGACGGTCAGCTCCTCGACGCGGTCGGCGAGGCGCCGGCCGGGGGCGGGGGTGAGGAGGCGGCGCGAGAGGTCGGCGTCGTGGTCGACCATGCGGGTGAGCAGCGGCAGGAGTACGCCGGGCCGCCTGCCCACCACGTACCACACGCCGTCGACAACCACCCCGACGACGGACAGCGGCATGGCGACCAGGAAGCCTCCGGTGCCGTACAGAAAATGCAGAGCGAGCCAGCGCAGATCGCGCCAGGTACTGGGATCGTCCACGGCGATCCGGACCCGTACCCGCAATTCCCCGGTCAGCGGCTCGTACGCCTCCGGCACGGCCTCCCCGGTCCACTCCCGCACCCACCGCCGCTTGACGCCGGCGAACCGGCGCAGCAGCAGCACGGTCTCGGGCAGCACCCCGGCGCCGACGACGAGGAGGGTGAGCATGACCGTGAACAGCAGCAGGGGCAGGAACATCAGCGACACCAGGGCCAGCCCGAACGTCACGACGAGCTGCCCCAGGTCCCGCCCGGCACTCCGCAGGGTCTCGCGCATCCCCCCAGGCTACGAGTCCCACTCCACGCCGCACGACGGTGCGACCACCCCGCCGGTGGTACAGCGCACTGCACCATGAATCCGGGAGACCGCTCTCCTCCCCGGAGCCCCCGCCAAGGGCATCGTGGTACCCACCACCGAGAAAAACCCACTTCCCCCTACGGAGAAACCGATGAAGCCGCTGCTCTGGTTCGTACTCGTCATCGCCCTCGCCGCGAACGTCTTCGCCGGCGTGTCCCTGGAATCGTCGGACCGCGTCCTGGTGAACGTCCTGTCGGGCGTCGTGGTCCTGGCCTCGGGCACGGCCCTGTTCGCTCTCCGCCGCCGTACCTGACCGCCGCCCGGCTCAGAGATCGGAGACGGCCATCCACAGCTCTACGTCGGACACGACCAGCCGCCCCGGCCGCTGCTCGGCGGTGTCCGGAACGACCGCGCGTACCACGGGCCGCTCCCCCTTCTCCACGGTCACCTTGGTCCCGTCGAACTTCGGCGCCTCGTCGCTGACGACGGACCCCAGCTTGGCCTCCAGCCGCTCGGCCGTCTCGTCGTCCTTGACGACGAAGCACAGCACCTCGGTGTTCTTCCCGGCCGAGGTCGCCCGCTGACCGGCGACGGCCAGCCGCACCGGGTCGCCGGACTCAAGGGGGCTGAAGTCCGCGCGGTAGACGTCGCCCAGGCACTCGGCGGCCCGCTGGTAGTCCTTGTTGTCGGCGAGGGAAGAACCCTTCTTCGAGTCGAAGCCCTTGGAAGAGTAAGAAATCTCGTCCTCCGAGACCTGGAACGCCATCCCCGACTTCCCGGAGTCCGTCCACACCTCGCCGCCGCCATCCCCTTCACTCTTCTTATAGCCCTCAGCCTCCAGCGACTTGGCGATGGCCTTCGCGTCGAACGACCCCTCCCAGTGACCGGCCTGGTCGGTGTCGACCGAGGTATCGATCTGCGTCACCTTCAGACTCTCCCCCCACGGAGCCGCCCCGTACGAGTTGAGCAAGGCCCCACCGGGCCGCGCGACGAGATTGAACCGCTCCGAGTCCGCCTTGCTCAACTCCCGCACGGCGGCGGCATCGAGGTAGGCAACTTGCCTGTCCTCGCTGCCGCCGCCCAGAGCCGCAAGCCCACCGAGCAACGGCGACTCGCTGTCCCCCTCCCCGGAGTCGGACGAACAACCGGTGACGGCGAGCAGAAGGACACCACTGAGAGCGACGGCCCCGAAGACGGACCCGCGAGCTGATATGCGCATGACGAAGAAGGCTATACCGACGCCGCTTGAGGGATGCCGTGCGCTCAGCCCCGCGCTCAGCCCTGGTCCGGCCAGCGTGCCGCGGCATGCCGGAGTTCGTCCTGGTCGGGCAGGAGGTCGGCAATCCGCGCCCAGATCGTCTTGGCGTCCACGCGCACAAGCCTGAAGGCGCTCGCCGGAGTGATCCGCTCCTCGGGCACCGGCTCGCTCGGCAACTCCCGCAGCCAGTAGCCGAGGGGTCCGCAGTCCCAGACGGCGAAGGAGCGCGTCTGCGCTCCGCCCCGGTCCTCGGGGTGGGCCTTCCAGGCCGAGGTCAGACGCCAGCTCGACCGGAGTTCGGATATCAACTCGGCGACGAGCGACAGCGCCGGCTCGGCGAGGCCGCCGCCCGTCTCCAGGCCCTGCCGGATCACCTCACGCTCATCGGCGGCGGACCGTACGGGCCCCTCGCGTTCCAGCACGGAGAGCCCCGCCTCGACGGTGCCGATGGTCGTCTCGACGACGGAGACAGCCGCGTCGCGCCCGGCCGGGGACTGCTGGAGGTTGACCATCTCGGCGAGTTTCCACACCAGCGTCTTGGGCTCGACGCAGCCGTACTCGGCCTCGCTCACGCCCGGCCATGACTGGTGCGCGACAACATGATCCGCACCGATGAGCATGCCGTGGTGCAGCTTGCCCTGCCGCCCGGCGGCCTCCAGCGAGATGACCACGCCAGGGGCGAGGATCGTCTTCATCATCGGGAGCAGCGCGGCGGACAGCTTCCCTTCCTCATCGACCAGACCGCAGTCCTGCAACTCTTTCTGTGCCGACGCGAGTTCGTCGGGCACCTCGTCCCCTGCCGCCAGCTCGGAGAGCACGATCACATGCTGGTCAGCCAGCCGGAAGCGGGACCGGGAAATATCGAATGAAGGCATACACACTCACTTGATAGTCGCTCATCCCAGGAGAGCGAGCCAGAAGTTGATGATCCTTGAGAAGCCCGCCCGTACAGCGCCGAACTTTGTGAGCACGGACCGGTTGACTCCGCAGAAAAGAGCCGCGAGACAGACATCGACGGGCAGGACCCGGCCCGCCGCCTGCAAGGTTGCCTTCCTGCCTTTTCCGCGCCCCGACTGCCGCACCGTGACAACGACACCGGGATCTCCGGCGCCGGGCCGCCGGGACACCGTGAACGCCCAGCGGTTGATCGCCGTGAGCCTGTACGCGTCGCCCAGATACGTCATACGCAGGGAACGCCCCCGGTGCGTCGGCGCCCACCGGTTCCGGCTCAGCCGCACAACCTCGTCACCCACCCGCAGCGTCGCGCCATTGAGGGTCGGCATGAACACGACCTCCGTGTGGATGCCACGCGTCTCGAACGTGGCCGTGGGGATCAGAGCACCCTCCACAGCCGTGACGATCGCGTCGTCCCGCCGATCCGGGCCCGCCGGGTAGACCACCCGGATGTCACCGAACTCCGCAGAAGTGCCCTGCCAACCGCGCTTCGTGAGCCCGACGGGCTGTTTCTCCTTCCAGAACGCGAGCGTGAACGGGCTGAGAGTCGTGTGCATGGCTTTCCCTCGCTAATCGAAGGGGTTGAGGGCGCCGCCCAGCTTCTTCGCCCCATCGGCGATACCGTCCCCGATGTCCGACGCCTTGTCACCCGCCCAGTCCCCGGCCGTCTCCAGGCCCTTGCCGATGGCCTCGTGGTTGTCCCACACCAGAGCGCCGGCGTACGCCACACCCGTGCCGATCGCCAGACCGGCGGTGACCGGGTTGGGCGCCACGGTCAGCGCGGTCATCGACGCGCTGAACGCCGTTCCGGTGACGTCGCTGGCGAACTTCGAGGGATCGGCCTTGATCATATCGGTGTTGTACGTGGCCAAGTTGGCCACACCGTAGGCCGTCGTCGCGACGCCACCGACGACACCCGCACCCCGGAGCCACCCGGCGGCCGACGCGGCGTTCGCGAGTCCGCCGGTCTGCGCGACCCTCACGAGATTGGCCTCGGTGGCCTTCGGTACGATCCAGGAACCGTTCCTCAGGTACGTGCCGAACTGGGCCGCTTCGTCAGACCCGGTGAAGACCCGGACCAGACCCGGAGGAAGCTTGCCCAACAGGCTTCCGGGCGCGGCCCCGGCCAAGCGGATGTTGACGGCGTTGGTGACCGTGGTGCCGGCCGCGGTGATGTCCTTGCCCTCCTTCAGGTACTGGAACAGTTTCCAGGAGCTGCCCCCCGTCCCGATGATCGCGGCGGCGAAAGCGCCGGCGGTGATCGTGCCGTTCTGTACGCCGGCGAAGAGGTCCGCCAGCCGCTTGCTGCCGGTCCCCTTCTCCACCACCTCCCGCTGGAGGCGCTGAAGATAGTCGTCTATCGTCTCGTCGTTGCGCATCGCCAGCGAGGCAAGCTCCAGGCGCCCCTGCTTCTGCTTGTCGTCCGCCGTCGCGACGTTCTCGGCGTTGCCGTTGAAGCCGCCCACCGTGCCGTCGTTCTTGGCGCCACCACTGTCCTTGACGACGGTTTCGAGGTCCTTCTGGAGGTCGTTGTCCGCGTCGTTGACAGCCTTCACGCAGGACTTGATGTACTCGGCCCAGGACTGCTCACTCGCCCGGACACTCGCGGCGTAGTCCGGGTCGTGACGCAGAGCGTTGCGCTCGCCCTCGGTGGCCCGCTCGTAGTCGAAGGCGACATTGCCCTGCTCCGAGACCTTCATGCCCGCCTTGATGGCGTCGGCGCGCCCGGTCTCCAACTGCTTCTTCAACTCGACGAACTGGTCGTGCGCGTTACGCAGCAGTGCCGCGGTCGCCTTCGCCTGAGTCTGGGCGGCCTGGTACTCGTACCGGGTGGCCGCGAAGTTCAAGGAGGCCGCGTCGGCGCTCTCCCCCTGCCAGACATCACCGAGGGTGACTTTCTGGACACTGTCCCGATAGCGCTTCTCGACCTTCTCGAACTCCCCCGCCATCGACTTCCACATGTCGGCCGCGGCGGAGAGCTTTCCGAAGTCGGTCGTCATGACGTCGCTGTATGTCAGCATGCCCTTTTCCCCCGGGACGCTTCAGAATCCTGCGGTAACCTGCGGCGGCTCACTGGTAACCGTCGAACGCCGACGGTGTCTTGATGCCGTAGAGCTCGGCACGGCGCGCGCTGTCGGCCCCCGAGAGGTTGCCGACAGTGCCCTTGAGGCCGTCCCGCTCCTTGCTCAGGCGGCCCATGAGCGTCTTCACCTGCCCGTCCCAGGTGGTCTGCACCTTCTTGAGTGCCCCTGCGGTCACCCATCCGCTGAGCGAGCCGACAGCACCGGCGTTGGCTTCGTCCGCGTGGTTGCCGGCCTTCTTGGTACTGGTCAGCAGTTCGGTGGAGATGGTGTCGGCGGCGGCCTTCTTCTCGGCCGGCGTCGACACGAGCTTGGACGTACCGCTGGGGCCCGAGGCGGGGCCGTCCGCGGGGAGTTGGTTCAGTCTCATCCCCGTGGAACCCCGTTCCGCCGCCTCGGCCCGCAGCGCGGCCCACTCCTCGTCAAAGCCCACGGTTCGCCAACCCCCGTTGGTGGTGATCACGTTTGGCGTCACATTATATGTCCGGCACCGCAGCGCACCGGAGTCGGCCCACGCAAGAGGACGACCTCGGTTCCCGCTCAGATACACGACGCTGAGCCCACGTCAGCATCGGCCGCAGCACGACCGGCAACTCGGTTCGAACGAGCGCGCAGCCGAAGTCACCGACGGCGATACCACCCAACGGCACGCGAGACGCCATGCACCGCCAGTTCGCAAGCTGACGCCGACGCCATGGCCAACGTCGATTGGAGCGTCAGGTGGATGCCACTGTCTCGAACGTAGCCGGGGGATCAGAGCACCCTCTACAGCCGTGACGATCGTGTCGTCCCGCCGCTCCGGCCCCGCCGGGTACACCACCCGGATGTCGGGGTTGAGGGCGCCGCCCAGCTTCTTCGCCTCGTCGGCGACACCCTCCCCGACGTCCGACGCCCTGTCCCCCTGGGAAAAGTTGCCCGGTCAACTCACCAGGAATTCAACTCACCAGGAATTGATACAAGGTCGGCACGCTGGAATTCGACGCGGCGTCGTATGCCTCGACCTCCACCCACGAACGCCCCGAATTCTTCGGCGTCCAGCTCACCGACGCGGTACCGTCCGCACCCGCCGCGATGGACTCCATCGGCTTCCCGTCGAAAGCGTACCGAAAGCGGACCACGTCGCTGTCCCCGTCGGCAACGGTGAACGTGAACGTGCCCGCCTCACCCCCTGGGTGCCACACCTCGTCGTTCGGGTACCGCGCCGACGCGACCGTCGGTGCCCCGGGCCGAACGCTGTCCAGCACCACCTCGCACCGCCCGGACGCGCCGTCCGAACTCCACGGACCCCACGCCTCCCCGTCGTACGCGCGGGCGTCCCAGTGGATGATCGCGTCCGACGGGATCTGCGGTTCGCCCGAAGGCGGCTGGGACACGGTGTGGGTGAAGTGCGTGCCGGGGGTCGAGGCCTTGTAGCCGGTGTCGTAGGTGTACGAGCGCTCCGCGTCGGCACCGTCCTGCCAAGCGACCCGGAACTGCACCATCACCGGGTCGGAAACCGGCGGCACATTGTCGGGATCGCGCGCCTCGACTCTGAGTCGGGGCAGTTGAGCGGCGTACGCGCGCGCCTCGCCCCAGCCGCACGGCTTGCCCGGATCGGTCGACATCAGCTCGTGAACGATCCGCTCCGGCGGAGAGTTGCGCACCGTGGCGACCGCCTCGGCCTGCCCACCGGGCAGCGCACCCGAGCCCGCGACCAGCACGCCGACCAGCGCTCCGACCGCCGCCGTCATACTGCGCCGCCACCCGCGTCTCGTCTCTCCCCAAGTCGTCATCGAGGCAGTCAACGCGATCAAGGAAGGCCCCTCAAGACCACAAGTCCGACATGAGCAGACACGATCAGTCACAGGGCGATCACAAAATCTTCATGCCTCATGTCGCACAGCTCACCTCCAAAACCCTCTGCCGTCCACACAGGCTTCCATCAACCTGCCCACCATCCACCGGTATTCGGTCGCCGAATGTTTTTCACGCCGAGTGCGATGATCCGCGGGCGCACTCCAACAGTTCGTGGCCCGTGCCGAGCTGGACTATCTCGGCCATTTCGCGCATCTCCAGCGTGAAGGCGCTCCTGCGCAGGATCTCCAACGACGACCCTGTTTCTGCTTACCGATGCCCGACTCCAAGCCATCAACACCCGGAACGACGCTCTCGGGCCGACCGGCGACGGCCCTGACCATCCACCTGCCGCAGTCGTCGTCCGCTGACGTTGCCGTCAAAACACCGAAGAGGTTGACCTGCAAATTCTCCACAGTCTAATTGCGTCCGACCTTAATCGATCGAACCGCAAGGAACCTGCCGCGTGAGGAACTCTTCAAATGACTGCGCTACCCGCCTAGGGGCGCGATCTTCATCGATATAAGCGACGGCAGGTTCACCCTCGGGGCCACACACGGAATAGTCGAGCATTACCGTGTCATGACCAGCAGAGGGGGTGTGGCAGATCACTACACCGATCTCCGGATACTCCCACTCGGCAATCAAATATGAGCTTCCCCCCACCTGATGACGAGTCGATTCCCCAGGCTCCGCCGATTCCCCGAATCCCGCTGATCTCAAAATGGTCGTCAGCCCAGGACGTCGGAAACGATGTGAGGTAGCAGCGATGTCGCGGAGTTCCTCCGTTCCGTCGGAGCAGCTAGCCTGCTGGCGTCGAAGGCAGTCCTGCTGCCTGGTTGGCCAGTCTGAAGTCCCTCGATCGACTACCAGTGAGCTGAATTCGAACGTCCGGAACCTGCGGATGGCGCCATGCGGAGAAATCTGGGAATCCTTTCGCATCGAACGGAACATTCGTATTTGGATGGGTGCCTCCGGCGAGTTTTCCGTTCCGCACCTTCGGCGTGGCGCCATTGGCGCAATCGCATGTTGTGGGGTGGCTCTGAACAGCGCCACCGCAATTGTGTACAAGGACCGGAGTCTCGGCCGCCAGCACATGGTACGTGTGCTACGCGACCCCTCTCTATCTGCGTATTCGCAGATCAGCGGCGGTTTCGGGGTCCGCTGGTGTCCGTGGTTGTGCGGGGGAATCCGTGGGTGTTGCCGTCGCTACTGCCGTCAGGAGCGCGGGGCGCTCGGTGGTGCTGCCGCTGGCGCGGTGTCGGCGCAGGGGGACTTTACTGCCACGCTCCGGGTTCGGCGCGGAGTATGGCGCGGACGGTCTGCTCGTAGTGCTGGTGGCCGGTTCGGGCGCAGTGTTGGGCGATCCAGCGGGTCAGTTCGTCCAGGGTGTGGAGGGTGCCGGTTTCGGAGCCGCAGTTGTGTTCCTCGCCGGTGACGCAGAGCGCCTCGTAGGTGGGCAGCGCCATGGGGTCGGCGTGGGTGGTCACGTGGTACTCGCGGAACCGGTAGCGCCCTCGCGCGCCGCTCTGGCCGGGTGCGCCGGTAGCCGTCTGGTCAGGCATCGTCGGCTATGACGTTGCCGTCAACTACTGCCGTCATGGCCCACGGGAGCCCCACCTACGGGGCTCCCGTTTTGCTTTAGCGATTTACAGATCAACTCACGTCGACGCCCGGCATGTAGCGCATAATGTCTCACATGAACTCTCTCGCCCCCACGGACAACCCGGGCCTGCTGCGATTTCTGCGGAGGTGGTACGGCGCCCCGCAATCACCCAATGCGAGACTGGGAGAATCGCCTGAAGCGCCCAGAGAGCTTGTCGAGTGGCATGAAATCTCTGCCCAGTGGGGCGGGGAGATCACCTCGCACAACTACGCCGTCCCTCTTTCGGAACTCGCGGTGGAAGACGGAATGATTCCGTTCTGGGTTGAAAACCAAGGAACTTGGGTCTGGGCATTCGACCCGGCCGGCGAAGATCGCTCTGTGTACGAGCGAGAGCCGTCCGACGAACCGACCCCATGGCGACGGACTGACGAGCAGCTCTCAGATTTCTTGATTCATGCCACGATCCTAGAGGCAATCCTGGGGGCTCCTGCGAAGAAAGTCGCGCAAGGAGTCCCGGCAGATTGGCTCTGGTCTCGGGAAGGAAGTCACGAGTTCCCCTTCCCCGCGTGGAACTGGCCAGCTAACGACTCGCGCATCCTCCTCGGCGAGAGCTGGGTGGCGCTCGTCCACCCGAGCGATGATCCCGACGAAGGTCATGACGTCACCCTGGCGGCGAGGGCGCCAGGCGATCTCTCCTGGGCGGAGAATATGCCAGGAGTCAAGTGGCGCTCATACTCCGGCGCTCAGGACTACACAACCGATGAACCACTGCCCTGGTAGACAGTGAAACACGAATCGGCGGCCGATCCACCTGGATCAGCCGCCGATTCCTTTCCAGACTCAGTCAGGAAGTCCCGTGAATTTTTCAGTCCTACGCGGTGAGATCACCCACAGCTGAGAACCTTCGGGCAGCATGTCAGGCAATGTACTTCTGCATGTTCCGCAGGTCCCCGTCGCGTAGTCGATGTAGAGCACGGCCTTTCTGACACCCGGGTTCATACGCAAGAACGCTGCTGCGTGAGTCTCCACGTGCTTTCCGTTATCCTTCGTACGACCTGGGAGGTTCTTGAGGAGTCCAGACTGACCGCCTGGACCACTGATCATCGGAAGCTGATCACCCCCGACATCAAGAATTCCCACAGTGCGCCGCGGGTAGTCCTTCTGCAAATCTTTCAGGGACGGGCCGCAATTGCTGTTGTGAACGAGGACCGGAGTCTCGGCCCCCAGCACATAGTACGTGTGCACATCAGCGACGGTCAGGTTGTAAACCGTGGCCTGCTGCGTCCAGCGTGCCACCGCCGTGATCTGTACGTGTGTGCCCGCGCTCCTCCTCAGCCACTGGCCCGGCTCGAGGGCCGTCGCCGTGATCCACTCGTTGAGTTCGGGGACCCAGAACGGGTGGCCGTCGGTCGCCGTCACCGAGGCCGTCTTTGTGCCCTTCTTGCCGTCCGTGTCGATCGTTACCCTGACCAGGTCCTTGGCGCCCTTGCCCTTGATCTCCGCCGTGACCGTCCTGGCCGAGGTCTTGCCGGTCTTCGGGTCGGTGGCGAGGACCTTGTCGCCGACTCTCACGTCCTTGATGGATTTGGTGGTGCCGTCCGCGAGAAGGACTTGGGTCTCAGGAATGAAGCTGTTCGGGCCGTCGCACCTCCCCAGACCGCCCGCCCTGGGACCACCCACCGCCGACATCGCGCGCTGGGTCCAGGGTGCTGCTCCGACCGGCCGGACTGCGCCGCATCCGCTTCCACTACCTCCACCACACCACCGCCACCCTCCTCCTGAAGGAAGGCATCGAACTCGTTGTCTTGGTGGGGCTTCGGACCGCTCTTAAGAGGCCAATTCAAGCTGCGCCCGAGCGCTGTGACTCAATCGAATTTACCGGTCGTACGGTGGTTCACCAAGCGCGTGAACGAGACGATTGGCCACTTCATTGACAGTGAAGTCCCACCCAGTCAGGTGCTGCCCACTCCAATTAATCCCCACCCGGAAGTCGTCCTTGGCCAGATCCGGCAAAGCCTCGTTTCGCCAATGATCCAGCGGCATTGAAACAGCACGAAATTGAGGACCCCACAGTTGAGCAGCGCGCTGCGCACGGGCCTCCGATGACCAATAGGGAAATGCTGGCCGCCCAGAACTTGAAACCGGCGTCGGACTGCCGTCGTCATCTCGAACCCACCAAATGGTACGAGTCTGAATGATCTCACGGAAGAAGGCCGCCGCCTGCGCCCCACTTACGCTCACTTGAACCCTCCCAGATCGTCCCGACTTGAGCAGCACGCTTGAGCGCGGCGCCGGCGGGCACTGGCACCGCGCCCGTCCGTAGCGTTAGTAGCCGGGTGGGAGCCTACGGTATCCGCCAGGATCCATAATTACATGATCCTCTGGCCATCGCGGTGTCAGCAACATACCACCATTCCGCTCGGGAATAGGTTCATGGCTCAGCTCCATTGATTCCCACGATCCGTCCGAACGCTGCCGCTGCGGCGCCGATCCCCGCTTCATACGAGGGATGTTTGGGGCACCGTATTGGTCTGCGTCACCCGGCTCCGCCGCTTCGTTCTTCCAAAATCGCTTACGCATGGTGGACAAGGATGGCGCGACGCCATTTTTATTGGACTTAGAATAATCTTCGCCCAAGAAGAAGCTCGCCAAGCTCACCGCCAGGGACGTCCCCACCTGGCTCAACCAACTCCGCACCACTTGCCAGTGCTGTGCCCGCAGCATCGACGCCGGCCGTGATCAACCCCGTTGCTGCGTCACCGGAACATGCTGCTCCAAGCGGCTCTCGCCGCTGACACTGGCCTACATCCACTCCGTCCTCAAGTCCGCCCTGGAACACGCCGTGCGCGAGGAGGAGATCCCGCGCAACGTCGCCCGCAACGTCCGTACCGGCACGCCTCGGCCCCGACGCTTCGAACCCCTCACCGCTGAAGAAGCCCGCCAGCTCCTCGCCGCCGCGAACGAACACCGGCTGCAGGCCCTGTTCGAACTCGCTCTCCACACCGGGCTCCGCAAGGGCGAACTCCTCGGTCTCCGCTGGGAAGACCTCAACCTCGACCGGGGCACCGCTGCCATCCGCCGAACATTGCAGCGCACTAACACAGAGGGCCTCACCGCTTTGCCCACCAAGACTCGGGCCTCCGAGCGCCGCATCGCTCTCCCTGACCGCTGTCTCCAGTCGCTGAAGCACCGCTACGAAGAGCAGCAGCGCGACCGTGACACGGCGGGCGCCGAGTGGCAGCACAACGGGTACGTGTTCACCACGCCGCAGGGAAGATCGATCGACCCGACCAACCTCACCCGGACCTTCACCACACTCCTCCGCAAGGCCGGCCTCCGCCGCATCCGCTTCCACGACCTCCGGCACTCCACCGCCACCCTGCTCCTGGAACAGGGCATCGAACTCGTCGTGATCAAGGAACTCCTCGGCCACGCCCACATCGGAGTCACCGCCACCGTCTACGCCCACGTGCGACTCCGCCTCCAGCGCCAGGCCATAGACACCCTCGGCACCGCCCTTGACGTCCTTGGCAACGACGAGTCGACCCGCGACAACGGCGACGACCCGCCGCTGTGCGGAGCCACCGTCCACTGACGTTGCCGTCAACTACTGCCGTCACCCACCGCAGAAGCCCCGCCAGGACGCACCTGGCGGGGCTTCAATTTTGCTACTGCTATCCAACACGTCGATTGCAGGATTGGGCCGTGAGGCTACACCTCACCCTCCAGCCAACGATCGAATGGTGCAGCCTCCGACAGGTCGAACTTAATCGCCTTCAACCCCCGTGCGAAGTCTTCGGCCAATTTCGAGAGCATCGCGACTAGCTCACTTTGCGCAATGCTCTCGAACTCTGGGTTTGGAACCCAATTGGTCCGCGACTCGCAGTGAACAATCACCAGGTCCTCGCTTGGACGGAAGGCCAAAGTTCTCTCGATACCCTGCGAGTAAAGATCCACCTCGATTTCGCGGCACTCACGCACATTCGCAATCAGCGACGGGAACTGCTCCATGAAGGCAGACAAGTCATACCCGACATTGAGCGGCCACTCATCGTCCCCGAAACCGCCAATGTGGAATCTACTGCCTCCAGCATCGGAGAGGGCGCTACACGCCTCCATGACCAGGGTTTCGTAATCGTCACCCGGCTCCAGACCGGCTAGATCAGGAGCCGCAGCACCAGACTGCACGGCCGGATTGAACGACACAGAGAAGCTCATATCTCCAGCCTCCTAGTTCGGGCCAATAATCGGGAATCCCGTTTTGTACAGCCCATTTGGACTTGGGACGATGGTAGCTGCCCGCGCTTGGACGATACTCCCATCGGGCATAATCACCTGTCCCAACCCATCTGGAATGCGCACCGACCTGGGACCGGCTCCTTCGACATGGAGTCCCTTCAGGAAGTCCGCAGCGCCGTCATTGTCCAGCCATTGACCCTGCTGATTCCCGGTGCTGCGAGCGCGATCGGTCAGGGCCTTCGTGTTCTTCGCTCCGGCGCCATGAGTCTTGAATGTATGACCCCACGTCTTCACACTGTTGGCAGCCCAATTTGTGCAGTTGCTGTTGTGAACGAGAACCGGTGTGGCCCCAGCCAGCACATAATACGTGTGCACATCAGCGACGGTCAGGTTGTAAACCGTGGCCTGCTGCGTCCAGCGTGCCACCGCCGTGATCTGTACGTGTGTGCCCGCGCTCGTCCTCAGCCACTGGCCCGGCTCGAGGGCCGTCGCCGTGATCCACTCGTTGAGTTCGGGGACCCAGAACGGGTGGCCGTCGGTCGCCGTCACCGAGGCTGTCTTTGTGCCCTTCTTGCCGTCCGTGTCGATCGTTACCCTGACCAGGTCCTTGGCGCCCTTGCCCTTGATCTCCGCCGTGACCGTCCTGGCCGAGGTCTTGCCGGTCTTCGGGTCGGTGGCGAGGACCTTGTCGCCGACTCTCACGTCCTCGATGGATTTGGTGGTGCCGTCCGCGAGAAGGACTTGGGTCTCAGGAATGAAGCTGTTCGGGCCGTCGCACCTCCCCAGACCGCCCGCCCTGGGACCACCCACCGCCGACATAGCCGCGGCTTCGAGCATGAAGCCCGCAGCCATCGAGCCGAACTTGGCCTCCAAGCCCTTGGGGCAGTCCCCCGTCTGCTTGCAGGCCCACAGGGCCCAATGGCCCAACTGGCCTTCTGCGGCCCCCGGGTTGTAATCGGGATTTGTGGGGTCGTCCAAGAACCGCGGCAGCGTTCCGTTGGTGTTGCGGGCCGTGTCCAGGAACCTGTAGAAGCGCTGCGTGAATTCGTTCTGTCCGTCCCAGCCCTTCGGGATCACGATCGTGGGATACACGATGACCGTGTTTTTTCCGACGACAGAACCGTCACCGTTGATTCCGGACCCGACCGCGAACTGCACTTTCGGATCAGGCGCGTTCTTCGCCTGCACATAGCGGACCGGGTTGTTCTTGCCGGTCCCCGTACCGCCGATCGCAACCCCCGCTCCACAAGACTCCGGCCGGCACAGACCAGTCGGGTCCGAGGACGTCACGGGGTTGCTGCCCGCGTACGTGTAGCCGTTGAGCGATTCCGGGTCGGTCAGGTCCATGAGCGGGTCGACGCTGATGAAGCGGCCGATCGTGGGGTCGTACTCGCGGGCACCGAGGTGGACGAGGCCCGTGTCGGTGTCCTTCGTGCCGCCGACGAATCCCTTGTCTCCCGCCCAGTCGGCGGGCTGGGTGCCGCGCGGGGCGCCGAAGATGGTGCTCTTGCGGCGCGTGACCTGCTGAGCCGCGTCGGAGGTGACCTGCGTGGTGCCGGTGCCGTGGTGGTCGCTGAACAGCAGCGTCAGCTTGCCGCCCTTGCGTACCGCGATCGGCTCCGCGCCGGCCGTGTAGTAGCGGGTGCCGGTGACGGTGCCGTTCTTGGCCAGGTGGAGTTCGTTGCCCGCGGGAAGGTAGAGGGTGGTACCGGTGGAGTCCTTGCGGAGCATCCGCTGGCCCTCGGTGTCATACAGATAGCTGCTGCTCACGGCGCCCTGGGTGACGGACGCCAGATGGCCTTCGTCGTCCCACTTCAGGCTCTGCGACTCGGCGGTGGGGCCGGTCTTGCGGGTCTCGGTGTTGCCCGCGCCGTCGTAGGTGAAGGTCTCCTCGTGCGCGTTGGTGCCGGTCTGAGTCACCTTCGGCAGATTGTGCGTACCGGCCTCGGGAGCCGCGTACGTACGCACGGTGTCGGCGGTCGGACCTGAGGGCGTCTTGTGCTGGGTCTCGGTCCTGCGGTTGCCCACCGCGTCGAAGGTGTAGCTGGTCCAGTACGCGTCCTGCCCGCCGACCACGGAGGTGGACGGCGAACCGGCGCACTGCTCGCCCGTGTTGGTCCACGCCTCGGTGATCCGCCGCAGGGCGTCGAGGCCGAAGCACTGGGTGTCCGTGGTACGCGTGGCGTCCTGGCCGTAGGCGGTGGCGACCGAGGTGACGTTGCCCGCCGGGTCGTAGGCGTACTTGGTGTCGTCGATCCGCTGGGGCGCGACCTCACGATCGGTGTACGCGCGGGTCAGCGCACCCGTGTGCTCGTCGTACTCGCTGGTCGTCCACAGATGCTCGCCGAACTCCCCGTACTCCTGGCGGGTGTTACGGCCGTAGTGGTCATAGGTGTTCCCCGACACCAGCGCCGCGTCCGGAACCCCGACGGTGCTGAGCAGCCCGGTGACCGGGGTGTACGTGCTGCTCACCCGCTCCGCGCCCAGGTCACCCATCGCGGGCTGCTCCACCCGCGTCACCTGGCCGGTGTTGACGTTGTAGGCGGTGGTCCACTTGTACGTACCGGCCAGCGCGCCCTCGCTGTCGGGGATGGTGACCTGGGTGAGGACCGGCTGGTAGAGGGAGTTGTACGACGTGATCGCGCTTTCGTACGCCTTGCCGCCGATATAGCGGGTGGCCTTGGAGAGTTGGCCCTTGGCCGGGGTGTCGTAGGCCCAACTCGCCAGAGTCGTGGCGCCCTTCGTCAGGGACGTCTCACGACCGAGGTCGTCGTAGTTGGTGTGCAGGGTGATACCCCGGGCGACATCCGTCGTGTCGGTGGCCCGGTCGCCCTTGTCGTAGACGGTGGTGGTGACACCCTTGTCCGGGTCGTCCACCTTCGTCTGGCGCCCCCGCACGTCGTAGGTGTACGTCCACCTCGCGCCCGAGGGGTCGGTGACCTGCTCCAGCAGCCCCCGCTTGTCGTGGGTGTAGGTGAGGGACTGCGACTGGGTGCGGTCGGCGTTGGTGTACTGCTTCACCTCCGTCGTACGTCCCAGCGCGTCCACGGCCTCGGTGGTGGCGGTGCCGCCCTTGGGCGGGATCACGGTGGTGGTGTCACCGGTGTAGCTGGTGGTGGTGCGCTTGGTCTCGTCCCCGAACTTCCGGGCGATCACCGCCGTGACCCGGCCGGCACCGTCGTACAGGGTGTCGCTGGAGGAGGGGTACTTCAGCTCCTGGCCCGTGACCGCGACCGGTTCGGGGGGCCCGTCCGCGTAGTAGACCCCGGAGTCGCGCCAGACCAGACCACGCGTGTCGTAGAACATCTCGCTGACCAGACGGCCCGAGCGGTCGGGTGACAGGTCCTGCGTCTGCACGGGCCGCAGCAGACCGTCCGAGAAGGTGTACGACGTCTGGTACTGCGCGTCGTGCGTCAGGGATTTGGTGGTGGTGACGATCGGGCCGTCCCGGCGTACCAGATAGTCGTACACGTGATTGGGCGAGTCCGGATACGTGGCGGCCGACCGGGTGGGAATCCACACCTTGGTCACCCGCCCGAGGGCGTCGTAGGCGGTGGTGGTCACCTTGTTGTTCGCGTCGGTGACCTGGGTGGGCCGGCCCCTCAACGGCTCCATGACCGTGGTCGTGGTGTGTCCGAGCGGGTTGGTCACCAGCGTCTGTGTCGGCGCCTCGCCGGTGGCCGGGGTGTACGCGGTGGTCGTCGTCTTGCCGTACGCGTCGGTGGCGGCGAGGGCGCGGCCGTACGCGTCGTAACACAGCTCGGTCTTCGATGTCCCGCATGTGCTGGGGACCGAGGCGCTGGTGTCGTAACCGTCGCCCTTGCCGTTGATCCGCTCGGTCTTGGTGACCAGGCCCTTGGACGGTGTCGCGCCGTGGGCGCCGTTGTCGTAGGAGAAGCGGACGTCGTCAATGACGTCCTCGGGCCGGGTGACTGCGGCGCCGCACTCCTTGGCGACCGTCTCGGTCCGGGAGACGGAGTTCAGCAGCCGGGTCGCGGTGTTGCGCGCGTACGTGCTGGTGGTGCACTTCTCGTCGCCGGTCCTGGCCGTGTCTCCGGTCTCGGAGATCGACTTGACCATGCCGTAGTCGTCGAACTCGGTGGCGGTCTTCGTCGTACGCGTCCCGGTCGACGTGGTGGTCCTGGTGGACACGTTCTGCGTGTCCGTCATCCGGGCTTCCAGGTCCGGCAGTCCCGTGCGGGTGCGCGTCGCCGACGCCGTCGAGCGCCAGGGGGTGTACGAGGTGGCGGAGACCAGTTGGCTCGTGTCGTCCCCGTTGTAGGTCAGGGTCTCGCGCGGCTTTCCGGCGAACTGCTCGCGGTCCGTCACGATCGCGCCGGTGGAGTCCTTGACCTCCTTGCCGTCGAGGCCCCGGAAGTACCGGCCCTCGGTGAGGGTCCTGGCATCGAAACCGGCTCCGGTACGGATCTGGACCCGGCCGTAGCCACGGGACACCGAGTACGTACGGTCCTCGGCCTTCGCGAACTCGTCGGTGCTCTTGCTCCAGGCGGCGCCGTCCAGATAGGCGTAGGAGGTCACCTTGTCCGGCGTGGCGGCCAGATTGTCGCCCTCGGTGACCTGGGTGACGACATAGGAGTTGAACCAGTCGTCCTTGGCCGTCTCGCCTTCGAAGGCCCACTTGAAGTGGTAGCAGCGGGAGGTGTTCGTCTCGTCCTTGGCCGGCAGGGTGGTGGCGGTGCAGTCCGGCTGCGAGTAGGTGGCGGCGATGGTGCCGCCGGTCTCCGTGGTGATCTGGTAGACGCGCAGCCGGATGAACGGGGCCAGGCCGTCCCCGAGTTTGTCGACCCGGTTGGCCTTCTGCTCGCCGGCGAACGTGACCGGGGGCAGGGTGACACTGCCGCCTGCCTTGCCGGTACGGGTGATGGACTCCAGCCACATCGGGGTCGAGATGCCGTCCCCGGAGGCGGGGAAGCCCTGCTTCAGTGACCAGGAGTCCACGTCTTTGTACGCACCGCCGGTAAGCACCTTGGTGGTGATGGAGGTCAGGCGCTTACGGGACCAGAAGCTGGGCGAGAACTGGGACTTGCACTCCGTCGCCGCGGCCTTGCAATGCAGGTCGAACGGCACATCGGGCCAGTTCTTGGCGTTCGTCTCGTCAAACGTCGAGCAGGTGGTCAGACAGCGCTCGTCCACCCCGAAGTGGACCTGGCCCATGGCCTTGGTGGTGTACGCGGCGCCCGCCCGCAGCCCGTAGTCGATGTGGTCGAGATAGCTGCCGCGGTCGTAGGAGGTGACGGTGGCCTTGCCGGTGGTTTCGTCGACGTTGCGGCCGTAGTTGTTGGTCTCGCTCTTCCAGTAGTAGGCCATCGCGTTGCCGCGCGGGTCCACGACATGGTCGAGCTGCCAGCGCCACGCCTGCCGGCACCACGCGTCGGCGAAGGCGGCCTTGTAGCAGGGCTCACCGGACTGGTTGCCGAACACCGGCACCGTGGACGTGGAGTTGGTGACCGGGTCGTCCGCCGCGCTGCCGTTGTCGCTCCAGCCGGGCAGCCGGTTCAGTCCGAAGAAGTACTGGGTGCCGTCGCTCGTGGTGATCTTCCAGTGCTCTCCCGCACCGTCGACGCCCGCCGTGCCGCCGTCGCCGTTGGAGGCGCCGGTCAGCTTCTCGACCTTCTCGCCCGAGTCGGTCGCCGGGTGCCAGCCCTTGCCCTCCTCGTACACCAGCTCCGTGCTCTTGCCGCCCAGGGACAGGGTGACGTTGTTGTTGTACCAGCACAGGTCACCGACCCTGGTGGTGTTGGTGCCGTCCTTCTTGTCGTCCTCGCAGGACTTGTAGCGGCGCTCGACATAGCCGGGCTCCCACGACCAGCCGTCGCCGATCCAGGACGGCTGGTTGTTCGAGGCGGCGGTCCGGCCGTCGACCGACTGCGAGCTGTAGCTCAGATCGACGGACGGCTGGAGGCCGCCGGGCACGCCGGGCACGCCGATCGGCTGGGACCAGTTGAACGAGCCCGAGGCTCCGCCGGCCGACCAGGACCCGGACGGTTCCAGCGAGGTCGCCTTGTAGTCACCGGTCGGTCCGGCGGCCTCGGCGGCGGCGGCCAGTACGGTCGGTGCGGCAGCGGCAGCAGCAGCGGAGCCGGAGGCCGTACCGGCGGCGGGCTTGAGCGCCACCGGCGCGGACAGCGTCGCGGCCCGGGTGTCGTTGGTGGTCGAAAGGGGCTTCTGGGTACGGCACTCGGGCCTGTCCGGCGTGGTCAGCGCGCACGCCGGCAGTTCCACGAGCCGCAGCCGCGCCGCCCAGTCGCCACCGTAGGCGCCACGGAAGGAGGAGTAGTCGACCCGCACCTCCGCCGAGGCCGGCCGGGTACCGGAGTCGGCGCGGCGCGCGGACAGCAGGACCCCGTCAACTCCCGCCGCGAGCGCGGCATCCCGGCCCGCCATGGTGACCTTCACCGTGCCGGGCAGCTCACCGGCCGCCGCCCGGTCCGGTGCCGAACGGTCCTTGGCCGCCCCGCTCGCGGCCGGAAGACCGGCGACCGAGACCGGCAGCGCCCCTGCCCGCCGGGCCTTGCCCGCCTGCGGGGTCACCTCGGCCGAACCGGCCGCGGGCCAGGTCACCTTGGGACTCTTCCACGCGTTGGCCTTCGCCGCGTCCGGGAGCTTCTTGCCCCCGGCCGCGACGGGCTTCACCGGCACCGCGGCGGGCTGTTTCAGCTCCGGCAGGTCGACGCCCGGATCCTTACCCGCCGCGACAGCCGTGGTCGCGGCGGTCGCGGGAAGCACTCCCGCCATGACAACCGCGGCCATGGACACAGCGAATCCCCGCACGCCGAAACGGCTCACGCCCCCACCCCTCGCAGGCATACAAAAATTTCACCGGACAGTAACAGCACCACCACTCTCTGCACCAGATGCCCCAGGTGACCCACCCCACCCTCCACAACCACCCCCCACCCCCGACAATGGCGACGTGATCACACCGTCTTCGCCGTCACGGAGCGTGCAGCGTCGGGCCGAGCATGGGCCGACCCCCTTCGTCGATCTCAGCCGCGCCGAGTGGAGCGCGCTGCGCGACAAAACACCGTTGCCGCTCAGTGCCGAGGAGGTCGAGCAACTGCGCGGGCTCGGGGACGTCATCGATCTGGACGAGGTGCGGGACGTCTATCTGCCGGTGTCCCGGCTGCTCAACCTGTACGTGCGGTCCACCGGCCAGTTGCGTGGCGCGCTCAACACCTTCCTCGGGGAGGCCGGCAACGGCCACGGCGCCCAGCGCGGCACCCCCTTCGTGATAGGGGTCGCCGGCAGCGTGGCCGTCGGGAAGTCGACCGTCGCGCGGCTCCTTCAGGCGCTGCTGGCCCGTTGGCCCGAGCACCCGCGCGTGGAGCGCGTGACCACCGACGGGTTCCTGCTGCCGATGAAGGAGTTGAAGGCGCGCGGTCTGATGTCGAGGAAGGGCTTCCCGGAGTCGTACGACCGCCGCGCCCTGACCCGCTTCGTCGCCGACATCAAGGCCGGCAAGGACGAGGTGACCGCGCCCGTCTACTCGCATCTGAAGTACGACATCGTGCCCGGCGAGAGGCTGGTCGTACGGCGCCCCGACATCCTCATCGTCGAGGGCCTGAACGTCCTCCAGCCCGCCCTCCCCGGCCAGGACGGCCGCACCCGTGTCGGTCTGGCCGACTTCTTCGACTTCAGCGTGTACGTCGACGCGCGCGCCGAGGACATCGAGAGCTGGTATCTGAACCGCTTCCGCAAGCTGCGCGAGACGGCGTTCCAGAACCCGTCCTCGTACTTCAGGAAGTACACCCAGGTCTCGGAGGACGAAGCCCTCGACTACGCGCGCACCACCTGGCGCACCGTCAACCGGCTTAACCTGCTGGAGAATGTGGCGCCCACCCGCGCCCGTGCCACTCTGGTGCTGCGCAAAGGCCCGGACCACAAGGTCCAGCGGCTGTCCCTGCGCAAACTCTGAGCGAGCGTCTGCGAGCGACCGTGCTGCATCTGCGACTGATCGTCCCCGCCCGACTGACCGAGCAAGTCGTCCGCACGGTCGAGGAGACGGTCGGCACCACCCATCTGGTCGTCGTCCCCGGCGCCGCCCGCGACCCGGCGGGCGATCTCGTCCTGTGCGACGTCGCGCGCGAGGCGGGCGACGGGCTCATCGCCGAGCTGTGCGCCCTCGGCATCGACAAGAGCGGTTCGATCGCGGTCGAGAACATCGAGCTGTCGATGTCCAGCCACGCCGACAAGGCGGAGGACGACGCGCCGGGCGAGGGCGCGGACGCCGTGCTGTGGGACCAGTTGGCGGAGGCGACCCACGAGGAGTCCACCCTCACCGTCACCTATCTCGCCTTCCTCACCCTCGCGACGATGATCGCCGCGTGCGGTGTGGTGCTGGACAACGCGATCCTGATCGTCGGCGCGATGGCCGTGGGGCCGGAGTTCGGGCCGCTCGCCGGGATCTGTACGGCGGTGGTACGGCGCTCCGCGCGGCTCGCCCTGCGCGCACTGGTCGCGTTGCTCGTCGGATTCGCGGCGGCGATGGTGCTGACGACCGGCTTCAGCCTGCTGATGAACGTGTTCGGCCTGTTCCACGAGTCCATGCTGAAGGGGCCCCGCCCAAGCACCGCATTCATCTACGCGCCGGACCCGTTCTCGTTCGTGGTCGCGCTCCTGGCCGGCGTGGCCGGCATGCTCTCCCTGACCTCGGCGAAGTCGGGCCTGCTGGTCGGCGTCGCCATCTCGGTCACCACGGTCCCCGCCGCCGCGAACGCCGCGGTCGCTCTCGGCTACGGGGACCTCGGCCAGGTGTGGGGCTCCAGCGAACAGCTCCTGATCAACCTCGGCGGCATCGTCCTCGCGGGGACGCTGACGCTGCTGCTCCAGAAGGCCCTCTGGAGGAGGACGACGAACCTGAATCCCCGTCAGAAACCGTACTGAGCCTCCGAAACGAACCGCATCCAGGCGCCGACCGGAACGACAAGCGCGGGCCCGGCCCTGTGCTTGGAGTCGCGGATACCTACCTGGGCGGTGGCGGTGAGGTCGGCGACCTCGACGCACGCGGTGCCATTCTCCGAGCTGTACGACGACTTGAACCAGGCCGATTCGGGGGCGACGTCAGTTGCTATGCGGTGGGTCATAAGTCAGATCTCTCGTGCTAGTCGTTGTAGGAAGATCGGCGTCTCGCTCGGGGCGAGGGCGCCCGCCCGCAGAGCGTCGAACCTGCGAGTGAAGGACCAGAGGGTGGTGTCCCTGTCGCTGATGTTCGACCCGTCGGCCGCGTCGACCTGGACGACCGTCGGAAGTGGGGTCGCGAAGTCCAGCAGGTTGAAGTTGAAGCTGCTTCGATAGGTGGCCGTGCCCATGGGAAGGATCTGAACCGTCACGTTGTCCTGGCGGGCGAGCACGGTGATTTCCTCGTACTGCTCTCGCATCACGTCCGCATTGCCAACCACCCTTCGCAGCGCGGCCTCGTCCAGGATGGCCCAGAGCTCCAGCCGGTTCTCCCGTCGCGTCAGGGCCGCCTTGCGCTCCATGCGAATCTGGATGTGGCGCTCAACGAATTCGGTCGTCGTCTCCTCGACCGGTTTCGCCGCCTGGAACATCTCACGTGCGTACTGCTCGGTCTGCAACAGACCGGAGACCACGTTCGGATGCCACGTACGAATCGCACGGGCGCCGCTCTCCAGTCCGATGTACATCCCCATGCCGGATGGCAGAACGCTGCGGTATACAGACCACCATCCCCTGTTGACCGAGTCCCGGTGGACCTCCACCAGGAAATCCACGTCTTCCTCGTCGTGGACGCCGTAGCGGTCGAGCAGATCGCGCAAGTCCTGAACCTTCGGCAGACCGGTCAGCCCGTTCTCCACGCGTTGCAGCTTGGAAGAGGAGAACGTCAACCCCTCCACCGCCCGAGCAAGGGTGAATCCGGCTTTGTCGCGCAACTGCTTGAGTTCCCAGCCGAGTTGCATCCGTCGAACGGTCGGTCCCGTTGGTGCTGCCACGTGTGTGCCTCCGTACCAAGAGAGCTTGCCGCATCGCGGCGCCTGTTACGAGTCTGGCGCCTCAAGCCGCCCCTACAAAGGGTTAACCCCCTTCGATCACATATACCAATCCATGTGGGTTACCCACTCCACCTTGCCGACTCCCGGCAACACACCCCACGCTGAACCGAGTTACCGAGTGACCAAGCAATCACAAACGGTAGCCGCCCCAAGGAACTGAACCGCCGCCGGGAGCCCCCATGCCACTTCCCCAACCCAACCGCGCCCCCACACCCACCACCGGCCCCACCGCCCAAGGCCCGCGCATAAAGACCGACATGGAACCCTGCCCGGTCGTCCCGTCCTCCCTCGGGCACCCCGCCTACAGCCAGACCATGCCCTGCGCACCTGAATCGGCCCGCCGGGCGCGGCTGTTGGTGAGTGCCGCGTGCAACGCCTGGGGGCTGCCGGGGCTCGCGGACTCCGCCGCGCTCGTCGTGTCAGAGCTGGTCGGCAACTCCGTTCGGCACAGCGGCAGTTACCAGGTACGGGTGGTCGTCTCCCTGCCCGCGCGGGGACGCGTACGCGTGGCCGTCGTGGACAAGTCCCGTACCCCGCCCACACTCCGGGTCGCGGACGACAGCGAGGAGGACGGGCGCGGGCTCGCCGTGGTCGAGGCGCTGGCCGACCGGTGGGGGACCGAGATTCTGCGGTGGGGGAAGCGCGTCTGGGTCGAGCTGCGCCCGGACGAGACGGACGGCGGGCAGTGAACGGGCCCGCAGGCAACGGCCTGCCCGATCCGGCCCGGCTCACGCCCCGGCAGCAGATGGCCATCGACTGCGTACGGTGCGAACGCCGTCTCGGGGCAAGGGGCCGCGTACTCGGCGAGACGCGCCACCGGGGCTTCGTCTTCCGGCTGTGGGTCTGCGCACCCCGGTGCCCCGCCCCCGCCCCCGCCCCGGCCCCGCCCCGTACGAACACCGCGCGGTGACGCCGGACCGCCGTCGGGCGCTGCTGGACACAGCCCTGACCATCCTGACGACAGCGGCGATCCTCACATCCCTCGTCTACGGGTGCGAGTAGGACGGACCAGCCCCCTCCTCGTCCTCGTCCTCGTCCGACAGAGCTTCGGTGATCAGACGGGTGGCGAAGTCGGGGTCGTCGGCGATGCGGTTGATGTGCTCCGCGAGCAGGAGTGTGGTGGCTTCCAGAGGAGTCATCTCCTCCTTGGTCCAGTCTCCGTACTGCTTGCGCCACAGATTGGGACTCAGGCCCGTGCCCGCGGCGATGACCAGGCCGGCCATGATGGGGATCGCCTCGGGAGGGATGCTCCGGGGCATCCTGCGCATCGTGGCCACCAGACTGGG
The DNA here is from genome assembly GCF_045040295.1 of Streptomyces sp. NBC_01506. Classification (NCBI taxonomy): domain Bacteria; kingdom Bacillati; phylum Actinomycetota; class Actinomycetes; order Kitasatosporales; family Streptomycetaceae; genus Streptomyces; species Streptomyces sp. NBC_01506. Next base: position 3,551,846 of record NZ_CP109422.1, read on the forward strand.
CACCACGTACTCGATGACGTCCTTGTCGTGCTCCTCGTGGGCCTTCCGCAGCCACTCCATATACACATAGATGAGCGTGCACGCGCCGTCCAGCATGTCGTCGACTCCGCTGGGCCCCAGCGACGCGGCGAACTGGTTGATCAGCTCGCGCTGTTCGGCATCGGTCTCGGTCCTGCCGTCATGGACCGCCATGAGCCGGGAGTCGATCATCATGAGCGCCGCGCCGACATCGCCGACGGGAGCGTGCTCGGGGTCGCAGGGCGATGACACAGGATTCCTCCTCCACTTGGCCACGATGGGCAACGCGGCGCATCCGTAGAGTAGTCGGCCGATGGTGCGGTGTGTGCGGGGTTGGCGATACGTACCCCGGCGGCCGGTCACCCGCCGGGCCGCCGATCACCTACCGGACCGGTCACCTACCGGGCCGGTACTTCCGCTCGACATGGCCCTTGAGGTCGTCGGGATAGAAGTAGACGGGCCGCAGGTCACCGCTCGCGTAGCGTTCGGCCTGGTCGTCGAAGTGTGGCGAGTCGGGATGTCCGCTCACCCCGCCCGCCGTCACCGCCCAGGCGCGCAGGCGCGGCCCGAACTCCACCACCGCCACGAAGCTGTTGCCGCTGGTGCCGTAGTAACGCTTCGTCCCCGGGTATGCCTTCGCGCCGAACGAGGCGAGGGAGCCCCATCGCGCCGAGGTGAAGGGCACGGGGATGCTCGGCTTGGCGTCGTTGAACTCCTGGACGATCGCACCGTCGTTGCGCTGGTAGCGGTTGATCTCGCCCCACGGCACCCGCCAGCCGCCGAAGTCCCGCCGCAGCCGCCCCGTCGCGGTCCCGAGCGCCCCGAGTCGCTGCGCGTCCGTGGCGCGGTCGGCCACGTAGTCCCATACCGACATCCCGGCTTCCGCCGCCGCCTGGGAGGTGAGCGCCCACATGTCCTCACCCCAGAACACGGCCACCGAGGTCGCGGTCGACTCCGCGGCCCACCGGTAATTCCAGTCGCGGAGCAGGCGGATCGGACCGGCCAGCTTCGCCTTCCGCCCGTCGTGCCACGACAGTTGGTCCCACGCGGCGACGAGCCCCGGCACCAGCCGCGCGAAGGCGGTGAGGTACGGATCGAACGCGGCCTCGATCAGCGTGCGCGGGGTGAAGTCGTCGCGTGCGGTCAGCACCCGGACCGCCTGCGGCCCGCGCGGATTCTCGCCGGCCCGGTCGAAGTAGCGTGGATAGTCGGCCGCGTGGGGGCTGTCGGCGCCGGCCGCGGTCCAGGGCCAGTTGTTGGTGTTGAACGCCCAGCCGTTCTTCGGGTTCACGGCCTGCGGCATATCGGCCAGGCTGTGCAGTCCACGCCAGTCGGTCGCCGGATCGCTGCCGTCGACGGGCTTGAGATGGTTGAACCGGTCGTCTCTCACCGGCATGAACTGCGGCATCAGGAAGGCGATTTCACCCTTCGAGTCCGCGAAGAGCGTGTTGTTCGAGCTGTTCGCCTTCAGTCCCGCGACCTTCAGGTACTGCGCGTAGTCCCGCGTCGTGGTGCGCAGGAAGCTCTGCTTGAGCGCGTCCACGGGCTTGTTCATCAGCGCACACGCGATCCACTTGCCGTCCGCCTCGCGCACGATCGGGCCGTGGTGGGTGGCGTACGTGGTGAAGTCGCGCTCCTCCAGCCCGCCCGTCTCGGTACGGAAGGACACAGTGATCGTCTTCGTGGTGACGGGGCGCAGCTCGTCGCCGTAGCGGTAGGAGCGGGCTCCGCCGGCCCCCGTCACGACCGTCTCGGCGAACTCGTCGATGTTGTCGACGCCGCTCGTCGTGTGCATCCAGCCCGTGTGCGCGTTGAAGCCCTGGTAGATGAAGAACTGCCCCCAGGTCGCGGCACCGTAGACGTTAAGCCCCGCACGGCTCGTCACATGCTGCTCCGCGCGGAAGAAGAAACTGGTGTGCGGGTTGATCAGCAGCAGCGCGTGGCCGTCCCGCGTGTGGCTCGGCGCGATGGCGATCCCGTTCGACCCCGTGGGTTCACGCGGCAGGAGCCCGCGCTCCTCGCCGGTCATCGGCACGTCCCGCTCGCCGTAGAAGGATTCGAGCCGGCTGAGCAGCACCGACTCGATGTCCCCGCCGATGCTGCCCTCCGAGAAGCTCAACGGCATCCACGGCTCGAACCGGTCGAGCACGCGTGGACGCACCTCGGGGTGTGTCGCGAGGTAGTAGTTGAGTCCGTCCGCCCATGCCCGCATCAACGTGCGCAGCCACGCCGGACACTTCGCGTAGTCCTTCTTCAGCGCCTCGGGGTCGAGGAACAGCCGCTGGCGCAGATCCTGCCAGATCGCGCTCTCGCCCTCGGCCTCGGCGAGACGGCCCAGAGCGACGAGGTAGTTCCGCTCGATCCGGTCGAAGTCGTCCTCCGCCTGGGCGTACATCATCCCGAACACCGCGTCGGCGTCGGTCTCGCCCGCGATGTGCGAAACACCCCAGTCGTCCCGCGTGATCGTCACCCGGGCGGCGTGTCCGCGCCGGCGGGCCTCTTCGGCCGGCGTCGACGCCGACGCCGACGCCGCGAACGCGGTGCCGGACGGCAGCCCCGCCGCGGCGACGGCGAGCCCGGCCGCTCCGCCCAGGACCCGACGACGGCTCAGCTCGGAGTTCTGCGCGTGGGCGTGGCTCATGAGTGGGGCTCCTTCTCCTGAGGGGATCAGGGGATCAGGGGATCAGGGAATTGGTGCGGCTCCAGGTGATCCGGTGCGCGACGGGGGGCTCCCCGACAGCGCACGCGAGTTCCGACGATCACCCACGCGGACAGTCCTACTCATCAAGACGCGCCCTGACAAGGCCCTGTCCCCAACTGCCCCAACTCCCCCGCCCGACTCCTCCGCCCCTCCCGTACCCCCAACTCCCCTACCCCAGCGTCGACTTCACCACGTCCGCCAGCCGCCCCGCCACCGCGCGCGCCTGCTCGATGTCGGCCGCCTCCACCATCACCCGTACCAACGGCTCCGTACCCGAGGAGCGCAGCAGCACCCGGCCCGTCGACCCGAGCTGGTGCTCGGCCTCCGACACCGCCGTCGCCAGCTCCGCCGACGTCGTGACCCGCGACTTGTCCACGTCCGGCACATTCACCAGCACCTGCGGCAGCCGCCGCATCACACCCGCCAGATCGGCCAGCGAACGCCCCGTGCTCGCCACCCGCGCCGCCAGCATCAGACCGGTCAGCGTGCCGTCGCCGGTCGTCGCGTGGTCGAGGACGATGACATGCCCGGACTGCTCGCCGCCCAGCGCGTAACCGTGCTCCTTCATCGACTCCAGTACGTAGCGGTCGCCGACCGCCGTCTGTACGAGGGTGATGCCCTCCCGCTCCATCGCGATCTTGAAGCCGAGGTTGGACATCACCGTCCCCACCACCGCGTCACCGCGCAGCGTGCCCGCCTCGCGCATCGCGAGGGCCAGCACGGCCAGGATCTGATCGCCGTCGACCTCCTCGCCCGCCGCGTCCACGGCCAGGCAGCGGTCGGCGTCGCCGTCGTGCGCGATGCCCAGGTCCGCGCCGTGCTCGACGACCGCGGCCTTCAGCAGCTCCAGATGCGTCGACCCGCAGCCGTCGTTGATGTTCAGACCGTCCGGCTCCGCGCCGATCGTGACGATCTCCGCGCCTGCCCGGGTGAACGCCTCCGGCGACACACGCGCGGCGGCGCCGTGCGCCTCGTCCAGGACGACCTTCAGCCCGTCGAGCCGGTTCGGCAGGACCGCGATGAGATGCGCGACGTACTGGTCGAACCCCTCGTCGTAGTTACGGATCCGGCCCACGCCCGCGCCGGTCGGCCGCTCCCACGGCGCACCCGTGCGGTGCTCGTCGTAGACGGTCTCGATCCGGTCCTCCAGCTCGTCGGCCAGCTTGTGACCGCCGCGCGCGAAGAACTTGACGCCGTTGTCCGGCATGGCGTTGTGGCTCGCGGAGAGCATCACGCCGAGGTCGGCACCCAGCGCCCCGGTGAGATACGCCACCGCGGGGGTGGGCAGCACACCGACGCGCAGGACGTCCACGCCCGCGCTCGCGAGACCCGCCACCACGGCGGCCTCCAGGAACTCGCCCGACGCGCGCGGATCGCGTCCGACCACCGCTGTCGCCCGATGGCCCTCGAACGTGCCCGCCTCCGCGAGTACATGTGCCGCTGCGACCGACAGGCCGAGCGTCAGCTCCGCCGTCAGATCCGCGTTGGCGATGCCGCGCACGCCGTCCGTGCCGAAGAGTCGTCCCACAGCCTGTCCCTCCGAAATGTGCTCAGAATGTGCCCCGAAGAGCTCGGAAAACGAATGACAAACGAACGCCCCGGCAGCACAGAGTGCCGCCGGGGCGAACATATGCCATACATACGCCGTACGACCGTAAGGGCCATGGCGAGATGAGGCCGAGCGAGCGTTTAGCGCTTGCTGTACTGCGGCGCCTTGCGGGCCTTCTTGAGACCGGCCTTCTTGCGCTCGACGGCGCGGTCGTCGCGGCTCAGGAAGCCGGCCTTCTTGAGCGGGGCGCGGTTGTTGTCCACGTCCGCCTCGTTGAGCGAGCGGGCCACACCGAGGCGCAGCGCGCCGGCCTGGCCGGAGACGCCGCCACCCGAGATCCGGGCGATGACGTCGTAGCGGTTGTCGAGCTCGAGCACCTTGAAGGGCTCGTTGACAGCCTGCTGGTGGACCTTGTTCGGGAAGTAGTCCTCGAGCGAACGCCCGTTGATCTTCCACTTGCCGGTGCCCGGAACGATCCGGACGCGGGCGATGGCGTTCTTACGACGGCCCAGGCCGGCGGCCGGCTGGGGGTCGCCGAAGCGGGAAGCCAGCGACTCGGAGGTGTACTCGCCCTCGACGGGGGTCTCCGACTCGAAGGTCGTCACCTCGGCGAAGGTCTCCTCCGCCTCGGGGGCGTCCACGGGGGTCTCTGCAGTGGTCTCGGCCACGATGTTCCTCAGATTTCTTTTCGTCTTAGGCGGTGGCCGGAATTACTGCGCGACCTGGGTGATCTCGAACGGAACAGGCTGCTGGGCAGCGTGCGGGTGCTGGTCGCCCGCGTAGATCTTCAGCTTCGAGAGCATCTGACGGCCCAGGGTGTTCTTGGGGATCATGCCCTTGATGGCCTTTTCCACGGCCTTCTCGGGGTTCTTCGCCAGCAGCTCGTCGTAGCGCACGGAACGCAGACCACCCGGGTAGCCGGAGTGGCGGTACGCCATCTTCTGGGTCTTCTTGTTGCCGGACAGGTGGACCTTGTCGGCGTTGATGATGACGACGAAGTCGCCCATGTCCATGTGAGGGGCGTAGATCGGCTTGTGCTTGCCCCGGAGGAGGTTCGCTGCCGTAGTCGCCAGACGGCCCAGGACGATGTCCTGCGCGTCGATGATGTGCCACTGGCGCGTGACATCGCCGGGCTTGGGGCTGTACGTACGCACGGTCGTAGCCTTCGCTTCTTCAGTGAGTGAGTCCTGACAAGGCCACCCGGACGATCACGACAGCCCTGGCAGACATACGGGGACGCAACCCGTGCCTGCCGCTGGATCATCGGCCCGGTGGACCGGCGTAAGGGCCTCTCACGTGAGAATGAACAAGCCAATACGCATAACGAACCAGAAGGATACCCAGGGTGCGCCGTACGGGTCAAAACGAGGCCCTGCCTCTGAAGCCCCTCCGGCGTCACCCCCGGCCTCGCCGGCGTCACCCCAAGCCCCGCCGGCGTTTGAGGCGCGGGGCCCCTCCGGCGTCACCCCCAGCCCCGCCGACGCCACCCCAAGCCCCGCCGGCGTTTGAGGCGCGGGGTCCGGGGCGGAGCCCCGAAACCCAGCCCGCCCGGCGTTTGAGGGCACGGCCGAAGGCCGTACGGGGTCCGGGGCGCAGCCCCGGTTTCGGGAAGGGGCGGGTAGGGGAACCGCCCCGCGCAGCGGCCCCGCACCGGCACCGGCACCGGCACCGGCACCGGCACAACCCACCCGCGTGAGCCCTACCGCGCACGCACCACCCGCCGCTCGTCCCACACCGGCTCCGCCGACTCCCGCACCACCCCGTCCGACCCGAACACCAGATACCGGTCGAAGGTCTTGGCGAACCAGCGGTCGTGCGTCACCGCCAGCACCGTCCCGTCGTACGCCTCCAGCCCGTCCTGGAGGGCCTCCGCCGACTCCAGGTCCAGGTTGTCCGTCGGCTCGTCCAGCAGCAGCGCCGTCGTGCCGCGCAGCTCCAGCAGCAGGATCTGGAAGCGCGCCTGCTGCCCGCCCGACAGCTTGTCGAACGGCTGGTCCCCCTGCCGCTCCAGCTCGTAGCGCCGCAGCACGCTCATCGCGCCGCCCCGGTCCTTCGCGTGCTCGGTCCACAGGATGTCGACCAGCGGGCGCCCCAGCAGCTCCGGATGCGCGTGCGTCTGCGCGAAGTGGCCGGGCACGACCCGCGCGCCCAGCTTCCACGCCCCCGTGTGCGCGACGGACGGATCGCCCGCGAGCAGCCGCAGGAAGTGGGACTTGCCCGAGCCGTTCGACCCGAGGACGGCGACCCGCTCCCCGTAGTAGATCTCCAGCGAGAACGGCTTCATCAGCCCGGTCAGCTCGAGCCCGGCGCAGGTCACCGCCCGTACCCCGGTCCGCCCGCCCTTGAGCCGCATCCGGATGTCCTGCTCGCGCGGCGGCTCCTGCGGCGGTCCCGCGTCCTCGAACTTGCGCAGCCGGGTCTGGGCGGCCCGGTAGCGCGAGGCCATGCCGTCGTTGTATTTGGCCTTCTGCCCCAGGGACCGGACCAGGTCCTTCAGCTTGACGTGCTGCTCCTCCCAGCGGCGCAGCAGCTCCTCGAAGCGCGCGAAGCGCTCGCGCCTCGCCTCGTGGTACGTACCGAAGCCGCCGCCGTGCACCCATACGTCCGACCCGGCCGGGCTCGGCTCCACGCTCACGATCCGCTGCGCGGTGCGCGCCAGCAGCTCCCGGTCGTGGGAGACGAACAGCACGGTCTTACGGGTCTCCTTGAGCCGGTCCTCCAGCCACCGCTTGCCCGGCACGTCCAGATAGTTGTCCGGCTCGTCGAGCAGCAGGACCTCGTCGGGCCCGCGCAGCAGCGCCTCCAGCACGAGCCGTTTCTGCTCGCCGCCGCTCAGCGTCTTCAGCGCGCGCCACTGGGCCTTGTCGTACGGGACGCCGAGCGCCGCGACCGTACACACGTCCCACAGGGTCTCGGCCTCGTACCCGCGCGCCTCCGCCCAGTCGCTCAGCGCCTGCGCGTATGCCATCTGCGCGGCCTCGTCGTCGCGCTCCATGATCGCGTTCTCGGCGGCGTCCACGGCCCGCGCCGCGTCCCTGATCCGCGGCTGGGCGACGGAGACCAGCAGGTCACGTACGGTGCGTTCGTCCCGTACGGAGCCGACGAACTGCTCCATGACACCGAGGCCGCCGGAGACGGTGACCGTCCCGCCGTGCGGCTGGAGGTCCCCCGCCATCAGCCGCAGCAGTGTCGTCTTGCCCGCGCCGTTGGCTCCCACGAGCGCCACGACGGCGCCCTCGCCCACCCGGAACGAGGCATCACCGAGCAGTACCCGTCCGTCCGGTAGGTAGTACTCCAGGTGTGCGGCCTCCAGATGTCCCATGCTTCGCATTGTCAGGGTCAAGGCCCCGCTGTCCCAACCGATTTCCACCACCGTCCCCCGACCGGATCGTGTTGTCGTCCGTCTAAACTCCCGCCATGAGCTTTGGTCAAGGGGGGCCTTACGGGCCACCGCCACAGGACCCGTACGGATCGCGGGACCCGCAGGGGCAGACACCGGACTGGGCCGCGCTCGCCGACGCCTCGGCACAGCGGGCCCGGCGCAGGCGGTGGACGCTGATAGGCGGCGGGGTGCTCGCGACCGCCGCCGTCGCGGCGATCGTCGCGACGGCCGTCGTGTCCATGAACGGCGACGGCGGTGACCGGGCGAACGACAAGAACTCGAGCGAGCTGCCCGCGCCGCCCGATCTGCCCAGCGAGAGCGCCGACCCCGAGCCGTCCTTCTCCGACGCCGATCCGCTGCCGCCGCCGGACCCGAAAGACTTCATCTCTTCCGAGGACAAGGACAAGTTGCCGCTCGGCGCCGACACCCTGTTCCCGGGCGCCAAGCTGACGATGGGCGACCGCGACTACGCCAAGGGCCCGACGAGCAGCACCACGAACTGCGCGGGCGCCACCCAGGGCAACCTCGGCTCGATCCTCGCCGCCAACACCTGCGACCAGGTCATCCGCGCCACATACACGCGCGGCGGTACGGCGGTGACCATCGGTGTCGCCGTCTTCGCCACCGAGGCGCAGGCACTGAAGGTGAAGGGCACGAAGGCGAGCGGCGGTCTGGCCTCGCTCTCCGGGGCGGGCGTCGCGACGTTCTGCCGGGACGGCGTGATCTGCCGCAAGACCACCAACTCGTACGGCAGGTATGTGTACTTCACCGTCGGCGGCTTCATCAACGGCAAGGATGTCGTGAACTCCGACAAGGACGTCTACACCACGGGTGACGACGTCGCGGAGTTCGCCTTCCTCCAGATCCGCCGGCGCGGTGAGGCGCAGGCGTCGGCGGCGGCCACCGCACCCGTCGATCAGTGACCCGGTGATCGGTATCCCGGTGCGCCGCCGGGGATGGATCGCCTTGTGCGCCGCGGCCTCGGCGGTCGCCGTACTCGTCACGCTGCTGCTGACGAACGGCGACAGCCGGCGCCCGGAGCCGAGGCCGACGCTCGTGGACGCGGAGCTGCGGACCCGGGACCCGCAGGCCACGCCCGAGGCCCGGCGGGTGTACTCGATGCTGGCCGGGCTGGAGAACGACGCGCGCCGGGGCAAGCCGTCCGGCACGGTCATCGGCCAGCACGTCGAGTTGCAGAACGAGCGGTACAACGCCGAGTACGGCGACTACCGGGGCACCAAGCAGCCCGGCTACTACTACGGCAAGGTGCGCGACATCACCGGCCGGCTGCCGGGCTTCACCGAGGTGGATCTGGGGCCCGGTTACGGCGCCCGGGGATGGGGCGTGGGAGAGCCCCGCTGGTACTCGGACGAGAAGTGGCCGACCTGCGCCGCGCGCTGGGGCTCCGCCGACGACGCGGTGGATCTGGCGGTCGGTGTGTGGGCCGGCCTGCCGCGTACGCCCGACGGGTCGTACAACGCCTCGGGCACCCGCGAGGACTGCGCGTCCGGCACGGATGTCTCGCTGCCGCCCAACGGCGGCGGACCGGCGGGGCTGGTCGGGGTCTCCTTCCACCAGCCGTATCCGGGCAGCGCGACCAAGGGGTACGAGCAGACGCTGTGCCGCAACGCGCCGGCGGCCGGCGATCCGGGCTGGTTCGGCCGGGTGATCACGCCCGGAACCGGTGAGCACAAGGCGCTGCTGCGGGATCTCGGCTATCTCGCGGACCATCTGCACTATCTCGCCGACCGGGGAGTGCCGGTCCTGCTGCGGCCCTACCACGAGATGAACGCCGCGAGCTGCGACGGCGGTTTCTGGTGGGCGGCCCAGAAGCCCGCCGCCTACCGGGCCCTGTGGCGGATCACGTACGACTATCTGGTCGACACCCGCGCCCTGCACAACCTGATCTTCGTCTGGTCCCCGCACTCCTACGACGGCAAGGGCGCGGTCGAGCCCGGCGACTACTACCCCGGCAGCCGTTACGTGGACGTGGTGGGGATCGACGACTACAGCGGCCCTCCCGGCCCCACCGGCCGCGACGAGCCGTGGACCGCCGTCTGGTACCGGGGACTTGAGCGGTACGCGAAGCCGCGCGTCATGGCCGAGTCCTTCTCCGTACCGATCGGCGCCGACCGGCCCACCACCCTGACGGACACTCCGTGGGTGCTGTGGACCCTCTGGGGCCAGGCGCTGACGTACGACAACATCACGGCCCCCGAGGGCAAGAACACGACGGCCGATGTGAAGCGGACGTACGGCTCCGAGCAGGTGTTCACCGGGGGCGGCGCGGCGCAGGGCGCCCGGTTCGACTGGGGTTCGCTGCACCGCCGGTGATCGACGTGAACAACACACGATGGTCACCGATCGAACACATTTCAGCTTCGAAGGGTTATTCGTTCGGTCAAATGTGAAAATGTATGTGCTTTGTGTGGCGGAACTGGCGCTGGGGGGTGCCTGTTCGGTCGGCATGTCACCGAAGGCGTTGGGGGGGACCCGGGCCGGACGGGACCGGGACGGCGCGATGACGTCTGCCCGCTCACGCCCGGTCGTACCGCTCGACGCTCGGTCCCACTCAACGGAGGCTGAGCCGTCATGGCATCGACGTATGTCGGCGGGGGGGCGCCCCATTCCCGTCTGAACACCAAACTCCAGCAGCGAACCGAGGAATGGAAGCCCGGTCTCCTGCCCTTCCTGGTGCCGTTCGTGCTGCTGCTCGTCTTCGGGCTGTGGTCGTTCAAGCCGAGCACCTCACCCCTGAGCTGGGCCCTCACCATCGTGTGGTCGCTGCCGGTGGTGGGCGTGATGGTGGGCATCCAGGGCGCCTGGCTGATTCGCCGCCGGGTGAGGCGCAGAGCCACGATGGTCCCGCCCGCCCCGGTCGAGGAGGACTTCCTGATCGTCCTCGTGCCGACCATCGGGCGGCACGACACGTATCCGGCGCTGGAGCGGTCCGTCCTGTCGTACGTGGAGCACCTTCCCGCACTCTTCCCGTACATGCGGGTCGATGTCCTCACCGAGGAGGGCTGCGAAGCCACAGAAACGATCCGCCAACTCAGCGAGTCCCACCCCCTGATCAGGGTGGTGACCGTGCCCAAGGCGTACGTGACGCCCAACGGCACCCGCTTCAAGGCCCGCGCCAACCACTACTCCCACGAGCTGCGGATCGAGGAGGGGGAAGCCCTCGACCATGTCTGGGTCCTGCACATGGACGACGACACCGGGGTCGGCCCCGACACCGCGTCGGCGCTCGCGCAGTTCATCAACCGCCAGCGCAGGGCGGCGCCGGAGCAGCAGAAGCACATGGCGCAGGGCATCCTGACCTATCCCCGCGAGAACGCGGTGAACCTGTTCACCTGGCTCGCCGACGCCGTCCGCCCCGCGGACGACATCGCGCGCTTCCGCGCCCTGACCGGACTCGGCACCCCGGCCGCCGGCGTACACGGCGAACTGCTCGTGCTGCGCGCCTCGATCGAGGCCACGATCGGCTGGGACTTCGGGCCCAAGGCGATCGTGGAGGACGCCCAACTGGCCCTCAACTTCTGCCGTCTCTACCCCGGGCGCAGCGACTGGTTCAACGGGCGCTGCTACGGCGCCTCCCCGGCCACCGCCAGGGACTTCGTCAAACAGCGCGACCGGTGGGCCTGGGGCCTGGTGGCGCTGTGCTTCAACCGCACCATCCCGCTGCGCTACCGCTGGTTCCTCTCGGTCTGTGTGGCGACCTGGATTCTCGGCCCGATCCAGCACATCGTGGCCGTCCTGTGCATCGGCCTGCTCGTGGGCGATCTCAACACCTCCCCGATCACCCAGTCCGTCACCGTGCTGTGGGCCCTGAACTTCGCGTATGTGATCTGGACCTACTGGGAGGGGCTGCGTCTCAACGCGATCGCGTCGGCCAACGGGCGGCGCAAGTGGTGGGAGCCGATCGTCGTGGTCGGGCTCATACCGGTCTTCTCCGTACTGGAGGGGGTCGGCGGCTTCAAGGGGTTCCTGAAGTTCCTCCGCCGCGAGGAGAACAAGTTCGTCGTGATCGCCAAGCCCGCCTGACGACCCGCCAGACGTCCCGCCGGACGCCCGTACTGACGCCCGTACTGACGCCCCGCCAGACGTCCCGACCGACGCACGGAAGCAACCCTGATCCTGATGAAACGCTCACGCCTGCCGATGCTGGCCCTGTTCCCCCTGTCCGTACTCGCCGTCGTCGTCGGTACGCCGCTGTTCCTCGGCGACCACCCGGTGCGCTGGGAGTCCGGCTCGGCACTGCCCGAGATCGTCTTCGGCTCGGACGCGGACACCGACACCGACGCCCCGGGCCCGAAGACGCCCGGCGCCCCCGGCGATGTCGCCGGCGGCTCGTCCGACCAGGGCGGCACACCTGCCGACCAGGTCGCCAAGGCCAAGGTCTGGAAGCCGGGGATGCCCCAGTGGGGCGTACAGATCTACTGGGAGGACGACCCGAAGGACGAGTCCGACTCGTTCATCGAGAAGCAGGCGCACAAGCAGGCGAAGTACCTGATCGGGCTCGGCGCCAACTCGGTGTCGCTCTCCTTCCCCTTCTACACCGCGGGCCCGACGTCCAACACGCTCAAGGACGGCCCCAAAACGCCGTCGCCGCAGCGCGTGGAGCGGGTTTTGAAGGTGTTCCAGGAGGCGGGACTGCGGGTGACGGTGCGGCCCCTGATGGACGAGAAGTCCCTCAAGCCGCCCACGGGCTGGCGCGGCAGCATCGAACCCGCGTCCCGGTCGGCCTGGTTCGCCTCGTACGAGGACTTCCTGGCCCCGTATCTGAAGATCGCCGAGAAGCGGAAGGCGACGACCTTCGTGATCGGCACCGAACTCAACTCCATGGAGGGCGACGCCGGTTGGACGTCCCTGGTCGCCTCCGCCGAGAAGAAGTTCTCCGGCGAGATCGCGTACGACGCCAACTGGGACAACTACGTGCGCGGCCGGATCGACATGCCCGTCAGCCATCTCGGCGTGGACGCCTACTTCCCCGTCAAGGTGCCGGACAACGCGTCGGTCGACACACTCGTGGACGGCTGGAACACCTGGCTGGACAAGAAGTCCACCGGGGCTCTCCCCAAGATCGTGATCGCCGAGGCCGGTATCGGCGCCATGGACGGCGCCTACCACGCCCCCGGCGACTTCTACACCAAGGACACCGTCAACCTCAAGGTCCAGCCCAACTGGTACAACGCGGTCTGCCGCGTCGTCGAGCAACGGCGCATGGGCGGCGTCTATTGGTGGTCCATCCACTTCCAGGACGACCCCAGCACGGCCCCCGACGACAAGACGGCCTCCCGGCTCGACTTCGCCGGACGCCCGGCCTCCGAGAAGGCCATCAAGGCGTGCTTCACCTCCGACTACGCGGGGCCCGGCAAAGCCGCCGGCCAACGTTGAGGAGCCTGTCTCCCGCACGCACGACCCCACACACCACCCCACCACCACCCCACACCGCGTTCCCATCCCCCCATCCCCACACACGCTGTGCCACCGAGGTGATCCCCCCACACCCGACCACTCGTTACGCGACACAAGGCAGGCCACATCACATGACTGAGGCGATTCTTCTCGTCGGCGGCCAGGGGAGCCGGCTACGGCCGCTGACCAGCCATACCCCCAAACCGCTGCTCCACGTGGCCGGCGTGCCGTTCCTGGCCCACCAACTCGCCCGCGCCGCACAGGCCGGGGTCACCCGGGTCGTCTTCGCGACCTCGTACCTGGCCGAACTCTTCGAGCCGTACTTCGGCGACGGCGAGCGCTTCGGCCTGCACCTGGAGTACGTGACCGAGGAGAAGCCGCTGGGCACCGGCGGAGCGATCCGCAACGCGGCGCGCCGACTGCGCGGCGGACCCGACGAACCGGTGCTGGTCTTCAACGGGGACATCCTCTCGGGGCTGGACATCGCCGCCCTGCGCGAGGGCCACCGCGCCTCGGGGGCCGCGGTCACCCTGCATCTGACGCGGGTGCCCGATCCGCGGGCCTTCGGCCTCGTCCCGACCGACGACGACGGCCGGGTGGTGGCTTTCCTGGAGAAGCCAGAGTCCCCCGACCAACTCGTCACCGACCAGATCAACGCGGGCTGCTACGTCTTCACGCGCTCCGCCATCGACCGCATCCCGGACGGCCGGGTGGTCTCCGTGGAGCGTGAAACCTTCCCGGACCTGCTCGCCTCCGGAGAGTTCGTCCGTGGCGTGGTCGACGACACCTACTGGCTCGACCTGGGCACGCCGGCGGCGTTCGTGAAGGGCTCCGCCGATCTTGTACGGGGCGTCGTCCCCTCCCCCGCCCTGCCGGGTCCGGTCGGCGAAGCCCTGGTGCTCGACGGCGCCGAGGTGCACCCGGACGCCGTGCTCGGTGAAGGCACCGTCGTCGGCGAGGGCGCCCACATCGCGGCGGGTGCGGTGGTCACGGGCAGTGTCGTGCTGTCGGCGGCCCGTATCGCCGCCGGCGCCTTGGTCCACCGCAGTGTGATCGGCCGGCACTCCGTGGTCGGTGCGGATTGTGTGCTCGACGCCGTGGTCGTCGGGGACGGCGCCGTGATCGGCGCGGGCAACGAACTGCCTTCCGGCCTGCGGATCGGCTGTGGCGCGACGCTGGCCGCCGAGGCCGTCAGAACATCCGCGGCACAGATTCCGTGCACCGCGCAGTCTCTCGCCGCCTCTGGAGTACCGCATGCATCGCCAGCCGCCCGCTGACCAGCCCGACCCGTACGGCTACGGCCAACAACCGCCGTACGGGCCGCCCCCTGGTCAGGCACCGCCCTACGGTCAGGGACCGCCGCCCCCGCAGCAGTACGTGAACGAGCAGTACGGGCAGCACCCGGTCACCGTGTACAACCCCCAGGGGTATCCCCAGGGGTACGTGCCCACGCACCCCTGGCAGGAGGAGGAGCTGGAGCCCGAGCCCGTCCCGCAGCAGTGGACGGAGCCGGAACCGGCACCCGAGCCCGAGCCCGAGCCCGCCCCGGCACCCGAGCCCACCCCCGCACCCCCGGTGAAGACGCGCTTCGCGGCGGTGGACGGTCTGCGCGGGATCGCGATCCTGTCCGTGCTGCTCTACCACACCAACTGGTTCAGCAACGGCCTGTTCGGCGTGGACGCGTTCTTCGTCCTGTCCGGCTTCCTCACCACCCTGATCCTGATCCGCGAGGTCGAACGCACCGGCCGCATCCGCCTCGGCCGGTTCTACGCGCGCCGATTCAAGCGGCTGTTCCCCGGCCTGATGATCACGCTCGCCGTCGTGGTGGCCATCTCCTACCTCACCAGCTCGCTCAAGGAGGCCACCGAACTCTCCCGGCAGGCCCTCGGCTCCCTGCTCCAGATAGCCAACTGGGACCAGATCGCGCGCGGTGACGCCTACTGGGACCAGTTCGGCGCGATCCGCCCGCTGTCCGCCATGTGGTCGCTCAGCATCACCGAGCAGTTCTACGTGGTGTGGCCGCTGGTCCTGATCGTGGCCTTCGCCGTCTTCCGGCGCCGCGTACTGCCGGTCGCCGTACTCACCGTGCTGCTGTTCGCGGGCTCCGCGCTGGTCGCGCCCGCCCTGTGGGACGGCGAGAACACCGACTTCCTCTACCTCGCCACCCACACCCGCGCGGTGGCCTTCATGGCCGGAGCCGCGGCGGCCTTCGTCGTCCTGCTCGTCCAGCGCCGTACGGCGAAGGCCGCCGCGGGCCGGAGCCGGGGCAGGGACCAGGACCAGGACCAGGACAGAGGCCGGGGCAAGGCCGGAAACGGCTTCGCGATCACGCTCGCGTCCGTGGTCCAGATCCTCGCGCTGGCCGCCATCCTCTACCTCAGCGTCAAGGTCAGCACGTACCACGAGCCATGGCTGTACGAGGGCGGGCTGGCCGTCATCGCGCTGCTGGTGGCCGTCCTGGCGGCGGTGCTGTGCACGGACCGCGGCCCGCTCGCCAGGCTGCTCTCGTTCAAGCCCCTGATGGAGATCGGCCAGATCTCCTACAGCATGTATCTGCTCCATCTGCCGGTGTACTGGCTGCTGTTGATGGCCTGGCCCGACATGCGGCCCTACGCGCTGTTCATCCTCGGCACCGGGCTCACCTGGCTGCTGTCGATGATCATGCACTACACCACCGAGCAGTACCGCATACGCGACTGGCGCCCGGCCCGCGCCGTACCGCTGTTCACCGTCGGCTTCCTGATCATCGGCACCGGCGCGTACTACCTGCCCACCTACGTGGCGGACAACATGCGCCCGGACGGCAAACCGCTGGTGCTCACCCTCGGCGACTCGCTGGCGGAGGACATCGCGACGGGCCTGGGCCAGCACGGCAACCAGTACGCCGTGGTGGACGGCGGCCAGCGCGGCTGCGGTGTCATGTCCCCCGAACGCGTCCGGGACCGCAACGACAAGGTCTTCGACAACTGGGACGGGTGCCGCGCCTGGAAGTCGTACTGGAAGGACCAGCTCGCCAACACCAAGCCCGACGTGGCGGTCCTCCATGTGGCGTGGGACGCGGCCGAGCAGCAGATCGACGGGAAGTGGCTGACTGCCTGCGACCCCGCCTACCGCAAGCGCTACACCGAGCAACTGACGGCGGCCGTCGACATCATCACCAGCCAGGCGCCGGACGCCCGGATCCTGCTGATGAACGAGCGCGGCTACAACGGCGTCATCACCTCGGACTGGGGCGAGTGCTACAACACGGCCGTCCGGGAGTTCACCGAGAAGTCGTCCGACAAGGTCCGGCTGATGGACTTCGACGGTCTGCTCTGCGACACCACCAAGTGCCAGGACAAGACGCCTTCCGGCGAGCGCCTGTACCCGCGCGGCGACGATGTGCACTTCACCGACGCCGGCCTCGCCTACGTCACTCCGTGGCTGGAGAAGGAGATCAAGGGCGCGCTGGAATAGCGGGCGCCCGGCCCGGCTCACCCAGTGAGCCGGGCCGGTCCACAGACCCTTTCAGCAGCAGCCCGCCGCCGCGCCACCACCCAACGTCCGCTTGTTGCGGGCCAGTTGGTTGCGCGCGGCCAACTGGTCGTCGGCCGGGTAGCCGACCTCCTCCAGGGTCAGACCGTGCGGCCGTACGACATGCACGGCCGAGTCCCGCACCCCGGCGGCCAGCACCTTCGCCGGCCACTCCACCGGCCGGTGCCCGTCGCCCACGAACAGCAGCGCGCCGACCAGCGAGCGCACCATGTTGTGGCAGAAGGCATCGGCCCGCACGGTCGCGGTGACGACACCGTGCGCGTCGCGCTCCCACTCCAGCCGCTGGAGCGTACGGATCGTCGTCGCGCCCTCGCGCCGCTTGCAGTACGCGGCGAAGTCGTGCTCCCCGAGCAGCCCCGCCGACGCCGCGTTCATCGCGTCCACGTCCAACACCCAGTCGTGCCACAGGACATGACCGCGCAGCAGCGGGTCGACACCGCCGGGATCGTCGGTGACGCGGTAGGCGTAGCGCCGCCAGATCGCCGAGAAGCGCGCGTTGAAGCCCGGCGGCGCCTCCTCGGCCCGCCACACCCGTACGTCGTGCGCCAGCCGCCCCGCGAGGCGCCGCAGCAGCTTCTCCCGGTGCTCGGCCCACAGCTCGGCGGGCAGATCGACGTGCGCGACCTGTCCGCGCGCGTGCACGCCCGCGTCCGTCCGCCCCGCGACGGTGAGGTCGTACGTCTCCGCGGAGCGCGTCACGACCTTCAGCGCGTCCTCGATGTCCCCCTGGACGGTCCGCCGGGTGGCCTGCCGCGCCCACCCGGAGAAGCCCTTCCCGTCGTAACTCAGATCCAGCCGCACCCGCACGAACCCGGGCGCCGCCCCCTCGATGTCCTCACTCACCCGCAGCTCCTCTCAGAACGGAACGGGCCCGCACCGCCCCTACGGGGTGATGCGGGCCCGTCCTGCGACCTGGAAATACGGTCAGGCGTCCTTGGGCTCGTCCTTGGACTCCGCCTCGACCGGCTTGGCGTCCTCGACGGGAGCGTCCTCCGTGGCGGCCTCCTTCTTGAGGAGGTCCTCCTTGACGGCACGCTTCGTCGCGGCCTCGGCCTCACCGGTGGCCTTCTGCGCCACGGTCAGGGCCTCGACCAGCTCGATGACCGCCATCGGGGCGTTGTCGCCACGACGGGGGCCGATCTTGGTGATACGGGTGTAGCCACCGGGGCGGTTCTCGTAACGCGGAGCGATCTCGGTGAACAGCGTGTGCACGATGCTCTTGTCCGTGATCGTCTGAAGAACGAGGCGACGGTTGTGGATGTCGCCCTTCTTCGCCTTGGTGACCAGACGCTCGGCGACCGGACGCAGGCGGCGGGCCTTGGCCTCGGTCGTCGTGATCTTGCCGTGCTCGAACAGCGCCTTCGCGAGGTTCGCGAGAAGCAGCCGCTCGTGCGCGGCACTGCCGCCCAGACGGGCACCCTTGGCGGGCTTCGGCATGGTGTTACTCCTTCATATCTGCACCGGCCGTATCAGGTACCGATGTCAGTTCCCGCCAGGGCGGCTGCCCTGGGGAAGAGTGTGTCGCCGGGCGCCGCGATCAACGACGGCACCCGGCAAAATCAAGCCCGTCCGGCGATTGAGGACAAAGCCCCAACCCCGGCCCGGGGTCCTAGTACTGCTCGGTCTCCACGAAACCCGCATCCGCGTCGTCGTCCGCGCCGAACGCGTCCGCCGCGGCGGTGGGGTCGAATCCGGGCGGGCTGTCCTTGAGCGCCAGGCCCATGCCGGCCAGCTTCGCCTTGACCTCGTCGATCGACTTCGCGCCGAAGTTACGGATGTCGAGCAGGTCCGCCTCGGACCGCGCCACCAGCTCACCCACGGAGTGGATGCCCTCGCGCTTGAGGCAGTTGTACGACCGAACGGTGAGCTCAAGCTCCTCGATCGGCAGGGCGAGATCGGCGGCGAGCGCCGCGTCCGTCGGCGACGGGCCCATGTCGATGCCCTCGGCGTCGATGTTGAGCTCGCGCGCCAGACCGAACAGCTCGACCAGCGTCTTTCCGGCGGACGCCATGGCGTCACGGGGGCGCATGGCCTGCTTGGTCTCGACGTCGACGATCAGCTTGTCGAAGTCGGTGCGCTGCTCGACACGGGTCGCCTCGACCTTGTACGTGACCTTGAGCACCGGCGAGTAGATGGAGTCGACCGGAATACGGCCGATCTCCTGGCCCACCTGCTTGTTCTGGACGGCGGAGACGTAGCCGCGACCCCGCTCGACGGTCAGCTCCATCTCCAGCTTGCCCTTGCCGTTGAGCGTGGCGAGGACCAGGTCCGGGTTGTGGCACTCGACACCGGCCGGGGGCGCGATGTCCGCGGCGGTGACCAGGCCGGGACCCTGCTTGCGCAGGTACATCACGACGGGCTCGTCGTGCTCCGAGGAGACGACGAGCTGCTTGATGTTCAGGATGAGGTCGGTGACGTCCTCCTTGACGCCCGGCACGGTGGTGAACTCGTGCAGGACCCCGTCGACCCGGATGCTGGTGACAGCGGCACCGGGGATCGAGGAGAGGAGCGTACGACGCAGGGAGTTACCGAGCGTGTAGCCGAAACCCGGCTCCAGCGGCTCGATGACGAATCGCGAACGGTACTCGTCGACGACCTCTTCGGTCAGCGACGGACGCTGAGCGATAAGCATGGAAAATGCCTCCAGTCTTGGCACCCACTATTTGATGCCAACAGGACAAGGGTACGGGCGGTACGAGGCAAAGGCCCCGTACCGCCCGCGATCCGTACCCCCTAGGGGTACAGAAAATCAAACGCGGCGACGCTTCGGAGGGCGGCAGCCGTTGTGCGGGGTGGGGGTGACGTCCTGGATCGAGCCCACCTCCAGGCCGGTGGCCTGGAGCGAGCGGATCGCGGTCTCACGGCCGGAGCCGGGACCCTTGACGAAGACGTCGACCTTGCGCATGCCGTGCTCCTGCGCGCGGCGGGCGGCCGACTCGGCGGCCATCTGCGCGGCGAAGGGGGTGGACTTGCGCGAGCCCTTGAAGCCGACGTGGCCGGCGGAGGCCCAGGAGATCACGTTGCCCGAGGGGTCCGTGATCGAGACGATGGTGTTGTTGAACGTGCTCTTGATGTGGGCGTGCCCATGAGCGACGTTCTTCTTTTCCTTGCGGCGCACCTTCTTGGCAGCGCCCTGACGACCCTTGGGGGGCATCTATTACTCCTACGGGAGGTGGTCGGTCCTACAGCGAAGACCGCTGGTGAGCGTCCGCTGAGGACTACTTCTTGCCCGGCTTCTTCTTGCCGGCGATGGCGCGACGCGGACCCTTGCGGGTACGGGCGTTCGTGCTCGTGCGCTGGCCGTGGACCGGCAGGCCGCGACGGTGACGCAGACCCTGGTAGCAGCCGATCTCGACCTTGCGGCGGATGTCGGCCTGGATCTCGCGACGGAGGTCACCCTCGGTCTTGAGGTTGATGTCCACGTACTCGCGGAGCTTGACGAGGTCTTCCTCGGCAAGGTCGCGAACGCGGACGTTGGGGTCCACGCCGGTGGCGGCGAGGGTCTCCTTGGACCGGGTGCGCCCGATGCCGAAGACGTAGGTGAGGGCGACCTCGACGCGCTTTTCGCGCGGGAGGTCAACGCCTGCGAGGCGTGCCATTCATGGCTCCTGTGTGATTTCGGAGGTCTTCCGCAGTGACTCTCCCGGACCGTTGCGCTCTCTCCGGGTCCCCGGCCTCCGCCGGGGGTGTCGGCGCCATCAGCGAGTGCGGATGACGTCGGACACTGCGTATATACGTGTTCGCTCGCGTCGCGCGAAGTACTGCGAGGTGCGGGTGGTCGTACGTCAGCCCTGGCGCTGCTTGTGGCGCAGGTTGTCGCAGATGACCATGACCCGGCCGTGACGGCGGATCACCTTGCACTTGTCGCAGATCTTCTTGACGCTCGGCTTGACCTTCATGGTGTGAGGTTCTCCGGGTCAGTGCCGGCACCCCGGAAAACGGGGTGAGGCAAGATCTACTTGTATCGGTAGACGATCCGCCCACGCGTCAGGTCGTAGGGAGACAGCTCCACCACTACCCGGTCATCCGGCAGGATTCGGATGTAGTGCATCCGCATCTTGCCGCTGATGTGCGCGAGGACCTTGTGACCGTTCTGGAGCTCCACCTTGAACATGGCGTTCGGGAGAGACTCGATCACGGTGCCCTCAATTTCGATGGCACCTTGCTTCTTGGCCACGCTTCGCCCTTCGAATCGGCTACCTTGATCGATTCTGGACCGCCGTATGTGGACACACGGGTACACCAGAGCCGACGCGTCAGTCTACGGCAGGGCTCTCGAAAAGACGAATCCGTTGAGTGTGCCCACCCTCGTAGATCGTCAATCCTCAGGCCGTAGGGGCGCGCCCGTACGGCCTACGCCAGCGGATCCGGCGCGGCCGTCACACCCAGCTCCGCCAGCTTCGCCTTCCCACCGTCGACGGCGGTCAGGACCAGCGGGCCGTCCTCGGTCAGCGCGACCGAGTGCTCCCAGTGCGAGGACCAGGTGCCGTCGGTCGTGATGACCGTCCACTCGTCGGCGAGGACCTTGGTGTGCGGCGTACCGAGCGAGACCATCGGCTCGATCGCCAGGCAGAAGCCGGGGACCAGCTTCGGGCCCTTGCCGCGCTTGCGGGAGACGTAGTTCAGCAGATGCGGGTCCATATGCATCGCGGTGCCGATGCCGTGGCCGCCGTAGTCCTCGACGATGCCGTACTTGCCGCCGCCCGGCTTCGGCTGGCGGCGGATGTACGTCTCGATCGCCCGCGACACGTCGACCAGCCGGTTGCCGCCGCGCATCGCGGCGATCCCCGCCCACATCGACTCCTCCGTCACGCGGGAAAGCTCGATCAACTCCGGTGCGTGACCGTCGCCGACGAACGCGGTGAAGGCCGCGTCGCCGTGCCAGCCGTCCACGATCGCGCCGGCGTCGACCGAGATGATGTCGCCGTCCTTCAGTACGGTCTCGGCGTCCGGGATCCCGTGCACCACCACCTCGTTGACCGAGGTGCAGATCGTCGCGGGGAACCCGCCGTAACCAAGGAAGTTGGGCTTCGCGCCATGGTCCGCGAGGACCTTGCGCGCGACCTGGTCCAGATCCCTCGTGGTGGCGCCGGGCACCGCGGCCTCGCCGGTGGCCGCGTGGATCGCGGCGACGACCAGTCCCGCCTCACGCATCTTCGCGATCTGCTCGGGGGTCTTGATCTCCACCATGACGGCGGCCTGCCTCACTCGGTCGATGAAACGTCGTCCCGGCGGCGTCCGCGCCGGGACTTCTACGGTAGTCCTCCGGACAGCAGTACGGCCGTGGTGCCCCTCGGGGCGCCCCGGCCGTATCACTGTGCCGTGCTGTGCCGTGCTGTGCGGCTTTCTGGGTCACGACCCGGCCTATGCGGCCTGGCCACCGCTCTCGAGCGCCGCCATCGCGCGCTCGGTCACCTCGGCGACCTTGCCCAGCGCGGAGATGGTGACCACGAGGCCCTGCTCCCGGTAGTGGTCGATGATCGGCTCGGTCTGCGTGTGGTAGACCTCCAGCCGGGTGCGGACCGTTTCCTCGGAGTCGTCGTCCCGCTGGTACAGCTCGCCGCCGCACTCGTCACACACGCCCGGCTTGCTCGGCGGGCTGTACGTGACGTGGAACACGTGCGAGCTGTCGTTGCGGCAGGTGCGCCGACCGGCGATCCGCTTGACGACCTCGTCCTCGTCGACCTCCAGGTCCAGCACGGCGTCCAGGTGCAACCCCTCGGCCGTGAGCGCCTTGTCGAGCGCCTCGGCCTGGAAGACGTTGCGGGGAAAGCCGTCCAGAAGGAAGCCGTTGGCGGCGTCCGGCTGCCCCATCCGATCCAGCGCCATCCCGATGGTGACCTCGTCGGGGACCAGGTCCCCTTTGACGATGTAACTCTTCGCCTGCTTGCCGAGGTCGGTGCCCTGGCTGATGTTGGCGCGGAAGAGGTCACCGGTCGAGATGTGCGGGATGGAGAGGTTCTGGGCGAGGTACGCAGCCTGCGTTCCCTTGCCGGCACCGGGCGGTCCGACGAGGACGATTCGCATCAGCGGAGGAACCCTTCGTAATTACGCTGCTGGAGCTGGCTCTCGATCTGCTTCACGGTCTCCAGACCCACACCCACGATGATCAGGATGCTTGTCCCGCCGAACGGGAAGTTCTGGTTCGCGCCGCCGAAGCCTGCCAACGCCATCGTTGGGACGAGAGCGATCAACCCCAGGTACAGCGAGCCCGGCCAAGTGATCCGGTTGAGTACATAACTCAGATACTCGGCAGTAGGTCGACCTGCCCGGATGCCCGGGATGAAGCCACCATACTTCTTCATGTTGTCCGCGACTTCTTCGGGGTTGAACGTGATGGCCACGTAGAAGAAGGCGAAGAACACGACGAGCACGAAGTACGTCGCGATGTAGTACGGATGGTCACCCTTGATGAAGTGGGCTTCGATCCATGTCTTCCAGCCGGACTGCTGACTGGAGAACTGCGCGATCAGCGCCGGGATGTAGAGCAGCGACGACGCGAAGATGACAGGGATCACACCCGCCTGGTTGACCTTCAGCGGGATATATGTGGACGTACCGCCGTAGGACCTGCGGCCGATCATCCGCTTCGCGTACTGCACGGGGATCCGGCGCTGCGCCTGCTCGACGAAGACGACGAGACCCACCATCACGAAGCCGATCAGAATGACCGTGCCGAACTCGATCCAGCCCTGAGCGAGCTTGCCGCTCTCCTTGATGGCCCACAGCGCGCCCGGGAAACCGGCGGCGATGGAGATGAACATCAGGATGGACATGCCGTTGCCGATGCCCTTGTCGGTGATCATCTCACCGAGCCACATGACGGCGGCCGTACCGGCGGTCATCGTGATGACCATCGTGACGGTGATGAAGATCGACTGGTCCGGCACGATCTCCGAGGCGACCGGGCAGCCGCTGAAAAGCGCGCCGCTACGGGCGGTTGCCACCAGACCGGTGCCCTGGAGCACCGCGAGGGCGACTGTCAGGTATCGGGTGTACTGAGTGATCTTGGCCTGGCCGGACTGCCCTTCCTTCTTGAGGGCTTCGAGTCGGGGGATGACCACAGTCAGCAACTGAAGGATGATGCTTGCCGTGATGTACGGCATGATGCCGAGCGCGAAGATCGTGATCTGTAGCAGCGCTCCGCCGCTGAACATGTTCACCAGCCCGAACAGGCTGTTATTGCCCTTCTGCGCTGCGTCGACGCACGTCTGGACATTCTCGTAACTGACGCCCGGTACGGGGATATGCGCCCCGAACCGGTACAGCACGATGATGAACAGCGTGAAGAGCAGCTTCTTGCGCAGGTCGGGCGTCTTGAACGCCCGGGCGAACGCGGTGAGCACGGTGCCTCCTGCGACCCCCGCGCTCGCGCGTCAAGGGTGACGGTCTTGAGGATCGACGGATACATATCAGGCAAAAAGCCACGCGACCACCCCTGCGGATCGTCCGCGTGGCTCGGGGTCCGGGGGCGGACCCCCGGGTTCAATTCAGCAACAGTGCACGCCACCTTACCGGCGTACCTGCCCCCCTAGGAACGACCAACCGGGGATGCCCCTTATGAGAGGCATCCCCGGTTGGGTGTTCAGTCCATCAACTTGTCCGAGACGTCTCAGACAAGCTCGGTGACGGAGCCGCCGGCGGCGGCAATCTTCTCCTTGGCGGAGCCGGAAGCGGCGTCAACCGAAACCGTCAGCGCTACGGAGATCTCGCCCTGGCCCAGGACCTTGACGAGGCTGTTCTTACGGACCGCACCCTTGTCGACCAGATCGGCCACCGTGACCTCGCCACCCTGCGGGTAGAGCTCGGCCAGCTTGTCCAGGTTCACGACCTGGTACTCGGTACGGAACGGGTTCTTGAAGCCCTTCAGCTTCGGCAGCCGCATGTGGAGGGGCATCTGCCCGCCCTCGAAGCGTGCCGGAACCTGGTAACGGGCCTTCGTACCCTTGGTGCCACGACCGGCCGTCTTACCCTTGGACGCCTCGCCACGGCCCACACGGGTCTTGGCGGTCTTGGCTCCGGGGGCGGGACGGAGGTTGTGGACCTTCAGCGGCTTCTGCTCCGCCATGTCAGTCGACCTCCTCAACCGTCACGAGGTGCCGCACGGTGTTGGCCATGCCGCGGAACTCGGGACGATCCTCCTTGACAACCACGTCGTTGAGCCGCTTGAGGCCCAGCGAACGAAGGGTGTCGCGGTGGTTCTGCTTGCTGCCGATGTACGACTTCGTCTGCGTGATCCTGAGACGGGCCATTACGCACCCGCTCCCGCACGCGCACGCAGCAGAGCCGCCGGAGCGACGTCTTCCAGGGGCAGACCGCGGCGGGCCGCGATCTCCTCGGGACGCTGGAGACCCTGGAGGGCCGCCACGGTCGCGTGCACGATGTTGATCGGGTTCGACGAACCGAGCGACTTCGACAGGATGTCGTGGACGCCGGCGCACTCGAGCACCGCACGCACCGGGCCACCGGCGATAACGCCGGTACCGGGGGACGCGGGCTTGAGCAGGACGACGCCCGCCGCCTTCTCACCCTGGATCGGGTGCGGGATGGTGCCCTGGATACGGGGGACCTTGAAGAAGTGCTTCTTGGCCTCCTCAACACCCTTGGCGATGGCGGCCGGCACCTCCTTGGCCTTGCCGTAACCGACACCCACGGTGCCGTCACCGTCGCCCACCACGACCAGCGCGGTGAAGCTGAAGCGACGACCACCCTTCACGACCTTGGCGACGCGGTTGATCGCGACGACACGCTCGACGTACGCGGTCTTCTCGGCGGCAGCGCCACCGTCACGGCCCTTCCGGTCCCGCCGCTCGCCGCCACCGGCACCGCTTCCGCGGCGCTGGGGTCCAGCCATTGGATTTACCTCTCTCTGTTACGTCCGCTAGCTCCGGAACCGGGGCTTAGAACTTCAGCCCGGCTTCACGGGCGGCGTCAGCCAGAGCGGCAATCCGCCCGGCGTACTGGTTGCCACCACGGTCGAACACGACAGCCTCGATACCGGCGGCCTTGGCACGCTCGGCGACCAGGGCACCCACCTGCTGAGCACGGGCGCTCTTGTCGGCGTCGCCGCCGCGGATCGACGTGTCCAGGCTCGACGCCGAAGCGAGCGTGTGGCCCGCGATGTCGTCGATGACCTGAGCCACCATGTGGCGGTTGGAACGCGTCACAACGAGCCGCGGGCGGACCTGCGTGCCCGAGACCTTCTTGCGTACGCGGATGTGACGACGCTTGATGGCAGCGGCCTTGTAGGCCTTGCCCTTGGCGATCTTTACACCGTATGCCATGGCTACTTACCCGCCTTTCCGACCTTGCGGCGGATGACCTCGCCGGCGTACTTGACGCCCTTGGCCTTGTACGGGTCGGGCTTCCGCAGCTTGCGGATGTTCGCCGCGACCTCGCCGACCTTCTGCTTGTCGATGCCCTCGACACTGAGCTTCGTCGGGGACTCGACCTTGAAGGTGATGCCCTCGGGCGCCTCGACGACGATCGGGTGGCTGTATCCGAGCGCGAACTCCAGGTTGGAGCCCTTCGCCTGGACGCGGTAACCGACACCGCTGATTTCGAGCGCCTTCGTGTATCCCTGGGTCACACCGGTGATCATGTTCGCCACCAGCGTGCGGGACAGGCCGTGCAGGGCCTTGTTCTGACGCTCGTCGTTCGGACGCAGCACCTTGAGGGTGCCGTCGGCGTCCTTGGAGACCTCGATCGGCGCTGCGACGGTGTGCGAGAGGGTGCCCTTGGGGCCCTTCACCGCGACCGTACGGCCGTCGATGGTGACGTCCACACCGGTGGGAACCTGGATGGGGAGCTTGCCGATTCGCGACATGAGCTTTTCCTCCGTTCCCGACTACCAGACGTAGGCGAGGACTTCCCCACCTACGCCCTTCTTGCCTGCCTGCTGGCCGGTCAGAAGACCGTGGGACGTGGAGATGATCGCCACGCCCAGGCCGCCGAGCACCTTGGGCAGGTTGGTGGACTTGGCATACACGCGCAGACCCGGCTTCGAGATGCGCTTGATGCCGGCGATCGAACGCTCGCGGTTCGGGCCGAACTTCAGCTCGAGGGTGAGGGACTTGCCGACCTCGGCGTCCTCGACCTTCCAGCCGGTGATGAAGCCCTCCTGCTGGAGGATCTCCGCGATGTGCGACTTGATCTTGCTGTGCGGCATCTCGACGGTGTCGTGATACGCCGAGTTCGCGTTACGCAGACGCGTGAGCATGTCTGCGATGGGATCAGTCATGGTCATGAATTGGCCTTCGGCCTCTCTCGCCGGGGTTTCCTGTATGCGCCATCCCTCTCCCCGCTCGATGGCGGGACGGGTGCGGTGCGGGGACCTACGGCGTAGTAAGTTTTGGGCGGCGGACGCCCAACCCCCCAAGCCTACGGCATGTGGAGCGGGGCTTCCGCCGACCAGTTGCTTACCGAGAGCGCTGGTTGATTCCGTGCTTCAACTCAATGTCGAAGTAAGGGAATTACCAGGAGCTCTTGGTGACGCCCGGCAGCTCGCCGCGGTGTGCCATCTCACGAAGGCAGACACGGCAGAGGCCGAACTTGCGGTAGACGGAGTGGGGACGCCCGCAGCGCTGGCAGCGGGTGTAACCGCGCACGCCGAACTTCGGCTTGCGGGCGGCCTTAGCGATCAGAGCCTTCTTCGCCACGGTCAGTTCTCCTTGAACGGGAAGCCGAGGTGACGAAGGAGGGCACGACCCTCGTCGTCGTTGGTCGCCGTGGTCACCACGGTGATGTCCATGCCCCGGACCCGGTCGATCTTGTCCTGGTCGATCTCGTGGAACATGACCTGCTCCGTGAGACCGAAGGTGTAGTTGCCACGGCCGTCGAACTGCTTGGGCGACAGGCCGCGGAAGTCACGGATACGCGGCAGCGCGAGCGACAGCGTACGGTCCAGGAACTCCCACATGCGGTCACCGCGGAGGGTGACGTGGCAGCCGATCGGCTGCCCCTCGCGCAGCTTGAACTGCGCGATCGACTTGCGGGCCTTGGTCACGGCCGGCTTCTGGCCGGTGATCGTGGTGAGGTCCTTGATGGCACCCTCGATCAGCTTGGAGTCGCGGGCGGCGTCGCCCACACCCATGTTGACCACGATCTTGACGAGACCGGGGACCTGCATGACGTTCTCCAGGGAGAACTCCTCACGCAGCTTGCCGGCGATCTCCTCGCGGTAGCGCAGCTTCAGACGCGGTGCGGTTGTGGTCGTCATCAGATGTCCTCACCGGTCCGCTTGGCAACGCGGATCTTGTTGCCCTCGTCGTCAAAGCGGTAGCCGACGCGGGTGACGACCTTCTTGCCGTCCTTCTCCACGACCAACTGAACGTTGCTGATGTGGACAGGGGCCTCGGTCGTCACGATGCCGCCGGTCTGCGAACCACGTGCGGTCTGGCCGGCCTTCGTGTGCTTCTTGACCCGGTTGACACCCTCGACGAGAACACGGTCCTGCGTGGGGTAGGCCACGATGACCTTGCCCTGCTTGCCCTTGTCCTTACCGGTGATGACCTGAACCAGGTCGCCCTTCTTGATCTTCATGCTTACAGCACCTCCGGCGCGAGCGAGATGATCTTCATGAACTTCTTCTCGCGCAGCTCACGGCCCACCGGGCCGAAGATACGGGTGCCACGAGGGTCGCCGTCGTTCTTCAGAATGACGGCGGCGTTCTCGTCGAAGCGGAT
This sequence comes from Streptomyces sp. NBC_01506, assembly GCF_045040295.1. Classification (NCBI taxonomy): domain Bacteria; kingdom Bacillati; phylum Actinomycetota; class Actinomycetes; order Kitasatosporales; family Streptomycetaceae; genus Streptomyces; species Streptomyces sp. NBC_01506. The sequence continues at coordinate 3,580,132 of NZ_CP109422.1, forward strand.
GTACGAGCCGTCCTGGCGGCGGCGTTCCTTCACGGTGCGAACGATGACCGCCTTGATGACGTCACCCTTCTTCACGTTGCCACCGGGGATCGCGTCCTTGACGGTGGCGACGATGACGTCACCGATACCCGCGTAGCGGCGACCCGAGCCACCGAGAACACGGATGCAAAGGATCTCCTTGGCACCAGTGTTGTCGGCGACACGCAGTCGCGACTCCTGCTGGATCACGTCTATCTCCTGATCGTCTGCCGGTTCCCGGTGGGGGCCGTGACGTACGTACGGCCCCCACCGAGCCTGGCGGAACTACTCCCAGAGAATGCCCTGGGAGGGATTGCTCGGCCTTGGGTTACTTGGCCTTCTCAAGGATCTCGACGATGCGCCACCGCTTCGTCGCGGACAGCGGCCGGGTCTCCATGAGGAGGACACGGTCGCCGATCCCGGCGGCGTTCTGCTCGTCGTGCGCCTTGAGCTTGTTCGTACGGCGGATGACCTTGCCGTACAGCGCGTGCTTCACACGGTCCTCGACAGCGACGACGACGGTCTTGTCCATCTTGTCGCTGACGACCAGACCCTCACGGGTCTTGCGGAATCCGCGGTCGCTCTTCACGGTCGTCTCAGTCACGTTGCTCTCAGTCATCAGGCGCTCTCCACCGTCTCGATGCCCAGCTCGCGCTCACGCATCAGGGTGTAGATCCGCGCGATGTCCTTCCGGACCAGCTTCAGCCGGCCGTGGTTCTCGAGCTGACCGGTCGCCGCCTGGAAGCGGAGGTTGAACAGCTCTTCCTTGGCCTCGCGAAGCTTGGCGACAAGCTCCTCGCCACCCAGTTCACGCAGCTCGGACGCCTTGGTAACGGCCGCCATCACGACTCACCTGCCTCGCGCCGAACGATGCGGCACTTCATCGGAAGCTTGTGGGCGGCGCGGGTCAGCGCCTCCTTGGCAACCTTCTCGTTCGGGTAGGACAGCTCGAACATCACCCGGCCGGGCTTGACGTTCGCGATCCACCACTCGGGAGAACCCTTACCGGAACCCATGCGGGTCTCGGCGGGCTTCTTCGTCAGGGGACGGTCCGGGTAGATGTTGATCCAGACCTTGCCGCCACGCTTGATGTGGCGGGTCATCGCGATACGAGCGGCCTCGATCTGACGGTTCGTCACGTACGCCGGGGTCAGCGCCTGGATGCCGTACTCGCCGAACGCAACCTGCGTACCACCCTTGGACATTCCACTGCGCTTGGGGTGGTGCTGCTTGCGGTGCTTGACCCTACGGGGGATCAGCATTTCGGTCAGACCTCCGTTCCGCCGGTAGAAGTGGGCGCGGCCTCCGCGGCCGGAGCAGCCGTCGCGGCGGCCTTGGGGGCCTCGGGGGCCTCCGCGGCACCGGGAGCCTGCTGCGGCTTACGGCCACCGCGACCGCCACGCTCGCCACCGCGGCCACCACGGCCGGCGGGACGGTCGTTGCCGCCACCACGGGCCGGACGGTTGCCCGCGCGCGCCGCGGCGTTCTCGGCGCGCACCTCGGCGATGTTCTTGACGTCGCCCTTGTAGATCCAGACCTTCACACCGATACGGCCGAAGGTCGTCTTGGCCTCGAAGAAGCCGTAGTCGACGTTGGCGCGGAGCGTGTGCAGGGGCACGCGGCCCTCGCGGTAGAACTCCGAGCGCGACATCTCGGCGCCGCCGAGGCGGCCACCGCACTGGATCTTGATGCCCTTGGCGCCGGCCTTCATCGTCGACTGCATGCTCTTACGCATGGCGCGACGGAAGGAGACACGCGAGGACAACTGCTCGGCGACGGCCTGGGCCACCAACTGAGCGTCCACCTCGGGGTTCTTGACCTCGAGGATGTTGAGCTGGACCTGCTTGCCGGTCAGCTTCTCCAGCTCGCCGCGGATACGGTCGGCCTCGGCGCCGCGGCGGCCGATGACGATGCCCGGACGTGCGGTGTGGATGTCGACGCGGACGCGGTCACGGGTGCGCTCGATCTCCACCTTGGAGATACCGGCACGCTCCATCCCCTTCGTCATCATGCGACGAATGGCGACGTCTTCCTTGACGTAGTCCTTGTACAGCTTGTCGGCGTACCAACGGGACTTGAAGTCCGTGGTGATACCGAGCCGGAACCCATGCGGGTTAACCTTCTGGCCCATTACCGGGTTCCTTCCTTGCTGCTGACGACCACGGTGATGTGGCTGGTCCGCTTACGGATCCGGTAGGCACGGCCCTGGGCACGCGGCCGGAACCGCTTCAGGGTCGGACCCTCGTCCACGTACGCCTCGCTGATGACCAGCGAAGTGGCGTCCGGGTGGTCGTAGTTGTGCGCGGCGTTGGCAATGGCGCTGTCCAGCACCTTGCCGACCGGCACGCTCGCGGCCTGCGGGGCGAAACGCAGGACCGCCTGAGCCTCCGTGGCATCCATGCCACGGATGAGGTCCACCACGCGGCGGGCCTTCATGGGCGTGACGCGGATGTACCGCGCCTGGGCCCTGGCTTCCATGGTTGTCCCTTCGGTGTAAGTCATAGTCGTTTCCACCCCGCCGTTAGCGGCGCTTCGACTTCCGGTCGTCCTTGACGTGGCCGCGGAAGGTGCGAGTCGGCGAGAACTCGCCGAGCTTGTGGCCGACCATCGACTCGGTGACGAACACCGGGACATGGATCTTGCCGTTGTGCACCGCGATGGTGTGGCCCAGCATTGCCGGGATGATCATCGAGCGACGGGACCAGGTCTTGATGACGTTCTTGGTGCCAGCTTCGTTCTGGACGTCCACCTTCTTGATGAGGTGGCCGTCTACGAAGGGCCCCTTCTTGAGACTGCGCGGCATCTAAACCCGCTCCTAGCGCTTCTTGTTCGTCTTGCGGCGGCGGACGATGTACTTGTTGCTCGCCTTCTTCGGCGAACGCGTACGACCTTCCTTCTGACCCCACGGGCTGACCGGGTGGCGACCACCTGAAGTCTTGCCCTCACCACCACCGTGCGGGTGGTCAACGGGGTTCATGGCGACACCGCGGACGGTCGGGCGGACGCCCTTCCAGCGCATACGGCCGGCCTTGCCCCAGTTGATGTTCGACTGCTCGGCGTTGCCGACCTCACCGATGGTGGCGCGGCAGCGGACGTCGACCAGCCGGATCTCTCCGGACGGCATACGAAGGTGGGCCATGGAGCCCTCCTTCGCCAGCAACTGCACCGAAGTGCCCGCGGAACGGGCGAACTTCGCGCCGCCGCCGGGACGCAGCTCGATGGCGTGGATGGTCGTACCGACCGGGATGTTGCGCAGCGCCAGGTTGTTGCCGGGCTTGATGTCGGCGGACGGGCCGTTCTCGACACGGCTGCCCTGCGTCAGGCCACGCGGCGCGAGAATGTAGCGCTTCTCGCCGTCCGCGTAGTGCAGGAGCGCGATGCGCGCGGTGCGGTTCGGGTCGTACTCGATGTGCGCGACCTTGGCCGGCACGCCGTCCTTGTCATGACGACGAAAATCGATCAGACGGAAGGCGCGCTTGTGGCCGCCGCCCTGGTGGCGAACGGTCACACGACCGGCGTTGTTACGGCCGCCCTTGCTGTGCAGGGGGCGGACCAGCGACTTCTCCGGCGTGGACCGCGTGATCTCGACGAAGTCGGCGACGCTGGAGCCACGACGGCCCGGGGTCGTCGGCTTGTACTTGCGGATACCCATTTCTCAGTCCTCGGAATATTCCGGACTTCGATTCGATCCGACTCCCGCTAGGAAGTCGGGCCGCCGAAGATGTCGATACGGTCGCCCTCGGCGAGGGTCACGATGGCGCGCTTGGTGTCCGAGCGCTTGCCGAAACCGGTGCGGGTGCGCTTGCGCTTGCCCTGCCGGTTGATCGTGTTGACCCCGGTGACCTTGACCGAGAAGACCGCCTCGACGGCCTGCTTGATCTGGGTCTTGTTGGAGCCGGGCGCGACGATGAACGTGTACTTGTTCTCGTCGAGCAGCGCGTAGCTCTTCTCGGACACCACGGGCTTGACGAGAACGTCACGCGGGTCCGTGAAGGTCTTGCTGGTGATCTCGGCCATCAGGCTTCGCTCCCCTCGGTGTCGGCAGTCTGTCGCGCAGCCCCGCCGGACACGAAGGACTCGAAGGCGGCCTTGGTGAAGACCACGTCGTCGGAGACAAGCACGTCGTACGTGTTGAGCTGTCCCGGGTCCAGCAGGTGGACCTCGGGGAGGTTGCGCGCGGACAGCCACGCGGCCTCGTCGCTGCGCTCGACGACCAGGAGCACGTGCTTGCGCTCACTGACCTTGCCGAGAAGCGTCTTGGCGGCCTTGGTGGACGCCGCGCCCTCGACCACGTCGGAGACGACGTGGATACGAGCGTTGCGGGCCCGGTCCGACAGGGCCCCGCGCAGGGCGGCGACCTTCATCTTCTTCGGGGTCCGCTGCGAGTAGTCACGCGGGGTGGGGCCGTGTACGACGCCACCGCCGGCGAACTGGGGCGCACGGGTCGAACCCTGACGGGCGCGGCCGGTGCCCTTCTGGCGGTAAGGCTTCTTGCCGCCACCACGGACCTCGCCACGGCGCTTGACCTTGTGCGTGCCCTGACGGGCGGCGGCCAACTGCGCGACGACGACCTGGTGGATCAGCGGAATGCTGACCTTCGCGTCGAAGATCTCGGCCGGAAGCTCGACGCTTCCGGTCTTGTCGCCCGAGGGCGACACGATGTCAATGGTGCTGCTCATGTCTTCAGGCCCCCTTCGCCGCGGTGCGGACCAGGACGAGGCCGCCGTTCGGACCGGGGACCGCGCCCTTGATGAGGAGCAGGCCCTTCTCCGCGTCAACGGCGTGAACGGTCAGGTTCTGGGTGGTGACCCGCTCGTTGCCCATGCGGCCCGCCATGCGCAGACCCTTGAACACACGGCCCGGGGTGGCACAGCCACCGATGGAGCCGGGAGAGCGGTGCTTGCGCTGGGTTCCGTGACCGGCGCCGAGGCCCTTGAAGTTGTGACGCTTCATGACACCGGCGAAGCCCTTGCCCTTGCTCTTGCCCGTGACGTCCACGCGGACGCCGGACTCGAACACAGCGGCGGTGACCTCCTGGCCGAGCGTGTACTCGGACGCGTCGGAGGTGCGGAGCTCCACCAGGTGGCGGCGGGGGGTCACGTCGGCCTTGGCGAAGTGGCCCTTGAGAGGCTTGTTCACCTTGCGCGGGTCGATCTCGCCGAAGGCGATCTGGACCGACTCGTAGCCGTCGGAGTCATTCGTACGGACCTGGGTAACGACGCAGGGTCCGGCCTTGACCACGGTCACCGGGACGACACGGTTGTTCTCGTCCCAGACCTGGGTCATGCCGAGCTTCTCGCCCAGGACACCCTTGATCTGCTTTGCCATCTCTTCCGCGCCTCTCAGAGCTTGATCTCGATGTCGACGCCGGCCGGAAGGTCCAGGCGCATCAACGAGTCAACGGTCTTGGGCGTCGGGTCGAGGATGTCGATCAGGCGCTTGTGCGTGCGCATCTCGAAGTGCTCGCGCGAGTCCTTGTACTTGTGCGGCGACTTGATGACGCAGTACACGTTCTTCTCAGTGGGCAGCGGCACCGGGCCCGCGACCGACGCACCAGTGCGAGTCACCGTCTCGACGATCTTCTTCGCCGAAGAGTCGATGACCTCGTGGTCGTAGGCCTTGAGCCGGATGCGGATCTTCTGTCCCGCCATGGCTACTCAGTAGTCCTGTCTCTCGAAACGCTCTGGACCCGGTTGGGGTTAAGGCTGTCTCCGACCCACGCGGTCGGGCGTGTCGCATTCCCTCCACGTAGAAATTCCCGAAGGATTTCCCTGCCAAGGGGTGCGGGCCTGATGACCGCGAGCCGGGGGAGAAACCCCACCGGGTGCCTGGCCGGTACCGCGCTGACACTTCCCGGAAGATTCCCGTACGTCCGCCCCAGCGCTGCCCTGAGAGGCAGATGTGGCGACGAGTACTGTGGGACTCGCTTCCGGTCCCCCCGGCGGGAGGCGCGCAGCATCGGCACTCAACCGAGCAACCTGTGCAGTGTGCCATATGCCCCGGAGCCCTGGCCAATCGCGGCCGGAGAGCGTACCCCACGGGGTGACGGACGAACCGCGGGGCTGACGCGTGGCGCGTGCGTGACCTTTGCCGGAGCCACCCAAACGGGGGGACAATGGGTCACGGAGGTGCATCATGCGCAAAGTAGTCGATTGCCGTGACATGCCGAGCGAGACGAACTGCACCCTCGCCATCACGGGCGAGGAGGACGAGGTGGTCCGCGCAGCGAGCGAACACGCGGCCTCGGTCCACGGCCACGAGAACACGGCGGAACTGCGGGCCCAGATCCGGTCCAACCTGAAGGACGAGATGCCGCAGCACGCGTGAGGTGCCGCTCAGTGCTGGGCGGCGCACGGCGCAGCCGAGGAAGCCGGCCCACGCGGTGGAATTGACGGCTGACGCGGCGACGCACGGCCGACTGTCCGCGTGGGACTTCCCGCTGGAGCCGCAAACGGCGAAGGGCGGCGGCGCACTCCGTATCGAGGCGACGGACACCCGAGGCCACCGCCTCCCCGGCCACAACCCCCAACTGCCGCCCCCGGACGATGAATCGGGCCGGGGGCTGCTGGGGGTGTGGGCGGAGTTGGACGTCGTGGGGAATCCGTCACCCTCGCGGGTGAATCTGCCCAACTGAGCTACGGCCAGGGCGGATTGTCTGTTTATGCTCAGCGAAACAGACGCTCTGGCATGTGCCAGAGGCAAACCCTCCAGTCACTCACCCCACAGGAACCCGCATGGTCAGCTCGCCCCACGAGGCGATGCATCGCATCTTTCAGGAGTATCCCGACCTCCTCTCCGGTGTCTCCGAAGTGCTCGGGGTCGACTTCGGCGCACTCGCCGGGGTCACCGTCCTGCCAACGGATCTCACCGAGGCCCGGCCCGTCGAGCGGCGCGTGGACACGCTGTTACGGGTCGAGACCGAGGACAGCGCGTCCTATCTCCTCGCGATCGAGGCTCAAGGAAAGAAGGACCCGGCCAAGCCCGCAAGCTGGGCCTATTACCTGTCGTATCTGCACACGAAGTACCGATTGCCGCCCGTACTGCTGGTCGTCTGCCAGGACCGCGCCACGGCTGAATGGGCCGCGCGTCCCGTCGACATCGGCCTCCCGCAGTGGGCGGCGCTGACGCTGCGCCCGCTGGTGGTAGGCCCGCACAACATGCCGGTGATCACCGACGCGGCCGAGGTCCGAAAGGACCTGGCGCTCGCCACGCTGTCACTCATTACGCACGGTGCGGATCGGGACCACGCTGCCATACTCAAAGCGATGACGACCGCGCTGCGGGAGACCCCGGACAACGTCAAGAACCCGATTGCCGAACTCATCTCACAGGGCCTGGGTAACCTGCCCGCCGCAGCACTCTGGAGGAAACTGGTGGCCGTGGACCTTTCTTTCTACAAGTCGCCGCTCTCGGAGGAAATCCGGGACGAAGGCCGAGCCGAGGGCCGAGCCGAAAGCCGGGCGGAAGACATCCTCCTCATCCTGGAACTGCGCGGCATCGACGTCTCCGAAGATGTCCGAGGGCGCATTACCGGCTGCGACAACACCGAGACCCTGCGCGGCTGGCTCGCCCGCGCCGTCACCGCGCTGTCCGCCGAAGATCTCTTCTCGGACGAGTAGCCCGGCTCCGTCGATCAGGGCGGCGGGAGGCGGCTCGGGAGAGTTTGGCCGCGAAGGGGGCTGCCGTCGTGCGGCCGTTGCTCGATGAGTTGTTGGGCGACGCATCGCCCGTACCGCACCACGAGATCGAGATCGTGCTGGCCGAGCGGATAGGGCCGGCCGCCTTCGACGAGGTGGTGGCGGCGCTGGCCGGCGCCACGGACGAGGAGTCGCGGCGCCGCCTCAGTCGTGTGTTCAGCCGGTTCGGCGCGGTCGACCGCTATGTCGAGGCGCTGTCCCATCCGTCCGCGCGGATACGCGGATCCGCCGCATACGGAATCCAGTCCGCCTGCTCGATGGCTTTCGGCCGGGAGCCGAAGCCCGGGGTGGATTACGCCCTGTTGATCGACGCGTTGATTCCGTTGCTCGCCGATCCCGACCCGGACGTGGCCCAGCGCGCCGAGTGGGTGCTGACCATGCTGGGGCCGGGCGTCGAGGGACGTATGCGCGACGTACGCGTTCATGGACCGGCGCACCTGCGCTCACGGGCCCTGACGGTCCTCGCCCAGGTCGGCGGCGAGGAGGCGCTGTCGTCGGCGGACCGGGCCGCCGTGGAGCGGCTGATCCGTATCAAGGTGCTTCACGAGCAGGCCCAGCCCCTGGACACCTGCTCCACGTCCTGGATCGCCGTCCCCACCGGCGACCAGCGGGGAATCGTGGAGCAGCTCGGCCTCTTCGAGGTGAGGCCCGCGACGTTCGCGCTGGGACTCAGCATCGGTATGCACGACACCGAGGACGGCGCCGAGTACGGCAGGGTCTACGTCACCCCGGAGGTGGACGGCTGGACCCTGGTGCTCGGCCCTTGGTGCAACCCCGGGAACCCGGAACGCGCGCAGGACGTGCTGCGCCTCGTCACGGAGCTGAGCCGCCGCTACGGCCGGGCGCAGGCGTACTACTTCGGTGAGCACGGCGGTGGTTCGAGCTGGCTCGTCGCCCAGGGCGGGGATGTCGTACGCCGCTTCCGCTCCCCCGGGACGAATGACGACGCGCAGTTCACCGTGGGCGAGCCCTTGCCCGAGGAGCGCGCCGCATGCGTGGAAGAGGGCCTGACCCCGGTGGGGGACGCCGGGGCGGACGACAAGGAGTGGATGGAGCTCGCCGGGTATCTCGGGACGTACCTCGCGCAGCGACTCGGCGTGAGCCCAACGGACTTGGGCCCGCACACGACGGTGCGCGGAGTCGGGGCGGTGGCTCTCACCCCGTACGCGCGCGAGCACGGAAGGCCGCTCACCGGCGCCTACGACATCTAGGTCGGGGGTGTTCAGGGAGCCACCCGGCGGGCGGCTCCCTCTACGGGGTCGGTCGTTCGGCCGGCACGCCCTACGGGCGGAAGATCGGCTGCTTCTCCCTGCGGAGCGAGTCCATGACCCGGTCGTTGACCTTGAGGTGGTGCTGGACCAGTTCGCCGGGGGTCAGTGCCATCCACTGGCACAGGCTGACGTCCTCGAAGCGGGGTGCCTTGAACATCTCGAGCATCCGCAGCGGTGCGTCGCCGGTGTTCTCGATGTAGTGGCCCATGGCGAACGGGACGTAGCCCACGTCACCGGGCCCGAAGTCGTACGTCCTGTTGTGGCCCGAGTTGGCGAAGACGCCCATCCTTCCCTTCCCGGAGATGTAGTACTGCCACTCGTCGTTGTTCGGGTGCCAGTGCAGCTCGCGGATCGCGCCGGGGTCGATCTCCACCAGAGCGGCCGATGTGGTCGTGGAGGCGGCGAAGTTGGTCGAGTCGACGATCCGGACGTTGCCGCCGCTGGTGCGCAGGGGCGTCTGGGAGTCGAGGCTGTGCTTGAAGCTGCTCGGTACGTTGCCGGTCGGGCTGACGATCCGGTCGGACTCCAGCGGGGGCGGGACCGCGCCGTTGAACATGTACAGCTCCGACTGCGGGATCGCCGCGAAGTCCGCCTCGGAGACGCCGAAGTTCTTGGCGAGCACGGACGGGGGCGTGTGGTTGAACCAGTCGGTGACCTGGAACGTGTTGTTCTCGGAGAAGTTCCCGTCGTTGAAGACGAGCAGGAACTCGACGCCCTTGTCCAGGGCTTGGATGTGGTGGGGGATGCCCTGGGGGAAGAACCAGAGGTCGCCGGCCGAGACGTCTTCCAGGAAGTTACGGCCTTCCTGGTCGACGGCGCTGATCCGGCAACTGCCCTCCAGGACGTACGCCCACTCGGACTGGAGGTGCCAGTGCAACTCCCTGATCCCGCCGGGCTTGAGCCGCATGTTGACGCCGGCGAGCGTGGTGGCGATCGGCATCTCGCGCTGTGTCACCTCGCGGGCCCAGCCGCCCGCGTCGAGTCGCATGTGTGCCTGGCTGAAGGGGAACTTCAGATTCGGCATCGTGCCCGCGTCCTGCTCGGGAGGAACGAGGACGTCGGGGTTCTCGAGGTCCACCGCCAGACTGCGCGGGCCGGTGTCGGTGGCCCCCTGACCGTCACGGATGGGCTGCGGAACCTGGCGTTCGGTGGTGTCGGTCATGACCGAGTCCTTTCGGAGGTGAGAGGTGAGAGGTGAGAGGTGAGATGTGAGGGGCGGGAGGCGGGAGGCGGGAGATGGGGGATCGGTCGGTGGACATGGACGGTGGACGGTGGACGGTTCGGGGAAGGTCTCAGTCGCCCTTGATCATCGTCAGGATGAGGTAGGCGTTCATGCAGATCACCAGGCCGCAGACGACCGCGCCCGCCCCGGTGGTCAGCGGCCGGTTGGTCAGTGCACCCATGAGGTCCCGCCGCCGTGTGAAGACGACGAGGGGGACGAGGGCGAACGGGATGCCGAACGCGAGGACGACCTGGCTGAAGACGAGAGTCGAGGTGATCGGGATCCCCGCGCACAGGATGACCACCGCGGGAGCCATCGTCAGCAGCCGCCGTGCGTAGAGGGGGATGCGCCGCCGCAGGAACCCCTGCATCACCACCTGCCCCGCGCACGTACCCACGCTCGCGGAGGAGATCCCGGAGGCGAACAGCGCCACCGCGAAGGCCAGCGCCGCTCCACCGCCGACCGTCCTGCCCAGGTCGTTGTGCGCGGCGGTGATCGCGTCCAGGTTTCCCAGGGACGAGTTACGGAAGAGAGCCGCCGACAGGCAGAGCATTCCGAGGTTGACGGCGCCGGCGATGGTGAACCCCAGCACACAGTCGATGCGCAGGAAGCGCAGCAGGAAACGCCGGTCGCGGGGGCTCTCGGTCAGCACCCTGCGCTGCGTGAGAGCCGAGTGCAGGTAGATCGCGTGCGGCATGATGGTGGCGCCGACGATGGCCGCCGCGAGTATCGCGGTGGTCTCGCCGCCCAGGTGGGGCACCATGCCGCCGGCCAGGCCGTCCCCCGACTGATGTCCGACGGTCAGCAGGTCGTAGCCGACTCCCGCCACGACGAGGAGCAGCAGGGCGAGCACCGCGAGTTCGAAGCGGCGGCAGCCCCGTTGCTGGCAGGCGAGGATGGCGAACGCCACCACGGCCGTGACCAGGCAGGCGAGCGGGATCGGCATGCCGAACAGCAGGTTCAGCCCGAGCGCGGCTCCGGCGAACTCGGCGAGGTCGGTGGCCATGGCGACCAGTTCCGCCTGCGTCCACAGCAGCCGGCTCAGCCACCGGGGCGCGAGTTCACGGCACTGCTCGGCGAGGTTCTTCCCGGTGGCGAGCCCGAGCTTCGCCGACAGGTACTGCACGAGCATCGCCATGAAGTTGGCCAGTACGACCACCCAGACGAGCAGGTAGCCGGTGCGCGCACCGGCCTCGACGTTGGTCGCGACGTTCCCCGGGTCGACGTACGCGACGGCCACGACGAACGCGGGACCGAGCAGGGCGAGACGGAACCGCCACCTGCCACGGGTGGAGCGGATGTCGTGGAACTCGCCGAGGACCTGTCCGGCGTCCTCCACGGCCACGGGGCTCGTCGTACGAGCGTCGACCGGAGCGGTCATCGAAGCTGCCCTCCGTCCGGGCGGTCGGCCAAGGCAGGCGTGCGACGACCGCGAGCGTGCAGGCGAAGGGCGACGCGGCACAGGAGAAAGGCCGCGAGCAGGAGTCCCCGGCCGAGCATCTGCTGCGTCGCGGCCAGGACGACGACGAACAGCAGAATCGCGTCATAGATCCAGCTCGAGAAGCGGGTGCGCCGAACTCGTCCGGAAAGACCGACCGGATTACGAGACACGTACCAACAAGGCGATGGCGAAGAAGCGGAGCGGTGCGCGAACACGGATTCTCCTCTCGTCCCCTTGCCGTTCCCCGTTACCGGGTCACTGCGCAATTGCCGGGTCACTGCGAAGAGATTGAGGCAACGGGGTCACCGGGCCGTCACTGCCACGTCACCGGCGTCACCGCACGCGGATGCCGAATCGAAGGCCACCGCGAAAGCCGCATTGGACACCGCATTGGACGCCGGAAGAAAGTCTCAAGGGATACAGATCATCGCGCTGCGTACGCGCGCCGGAACAGCGAGTCCGTGCGAATGTGCCGATGGAGTCTCGGTGTTCCAATGGGAATCGCGAGACTCATCCACCGCGGTGACACCGGCCGTTGTGAACCGACGTTGTGGCCTGTGAGGAGATGCGATGCACACGCGTTCCGACGAAGCCCGTCCGGACAGCCGTCCTCATCTGACGCTGATGGGCAGCTTCGATCTGCGATACGACGGGCGGTCCGTCCTGCTCGCCCCCGCCGGCCAGCGCCTGCTGAGTCTGCTCGTACTCAGCCGCCGCACGGCCACCCGCGAATACGTCGCCGAGAAAATGTGGCCGGACTCCCCCGGCAGCCAAGCGGCGGGCTGTCTGCGCTCTGCTCTGTGGCGGCTGCCCAAGGACGGCCGGCCGCTCGTCGTCGCCACGGCGAGCACGCTGAAGGTGTCACAGGACCTGAAGACCGATCTGGCCGTCACCGAGGAGACCCTGCACCGCGCGATATCGCTGGCCGAGCACTCGGGCCGGGAAACCCCGGACAGGACTTCGCCGCCGCCTCCCGACCTCGAACTCGACCTCGAACTCGACCTGTCGGACCAGGCCCTGAGCAGCGATCTCCTGCCGGAGGCCTGAGACGAGTGGGTCATCATCGAGCGGGAGAGGCGGCACCAGATGCGCCTTCACGCGCTGGAATCGCTCGCGTACGTCCACCGGTCGGCGGGCCATTTCGGGCAGGCACTGGACGCGGCGCTGCGGGCGGTGGCCGGGGAGCCGCTACGGGAGAGCGCTCACCGGCAGGTCATCGAGACCTACGTGGCGGAGGGGAACGTCGGCGAGGCCGTCCGGCACTTCGAGGCGCTGCGGAAGCTCCTGCGCGGCGAGCTGGGAGTGGAGCCGTCGTCCTCGCTGCGCCACCTGGTGGCGGACACGGTCGCCGCCAAGCGCCCGGACCACCGTGACGCGGGCCGTGACGTTTAGGTGTCGCCGGTCCGTGACCGTGAAGTCATGGCTGCTCTTGATAATCCCACCGGCACAATGATCATTCGCGTGTGGCTGGAGCCGGGCCAGACACCGGCTCTGCGCTCACGGCTACTGGTTGTCGACAGCGTGCGACACGCTCCCGTCGTATACGCGACCGCGGCCGGCCTGGACGAGGTCTGCGAGCAGGTCCGTATGTGGCTTGAGCAGTGGACCGAGAGCGAGAAGGGCCCGGACGGATAACACCGCCCGCCGCCCGCCGACCCGCCGACAAGCGGACCGGGCGACCGGGCGACGCTCATCTCCCCGTCCCCGTACGGCCGTTGGGCCCCGGCCCCGGCCCCGCGCTTCCACCCTTACCCGCCGCCGTCCGGCCGACCACGGCCGCGGCCACGCAGGCGAGCGCGCCGAGACCGATGGCGACGCGCGGGTTGAGCGCTTCGGATACGGCTCCGATGACGGGGGCGCCGATCGGCGTGCTGCCCACGGTCGCCGCCGACCACAGGGCCATGACCCGCCCCTTGTACCGGGGGTCGGCGGCGAGCTGGACAGTGGCGTTGCCGGTGGTGAGGAAGAAGATGGTGGCCAGCCCCACCAGGAACGATGCGCCGAGCGCCGCCCCCAGCGTCGGGGCGACGGCGAGCAGCCCCATCGCCACCGCGTAGCAGACCGCGATCCGCGTGAGGCGGGGAACGCCGGTTCTGTCCTGGCCGAGGGCGTAGAGCCCGCCGCACACGGCGCCCAGGCCGAAGGAGCCGAGCAGCCATCCGTACGCCGCGTCCCCGGCGCCGAAGGTGTCGTGGGCCAGCAGCGGGAAGCTGACCTCGAACTCGAAGGCGAACGTCCCGATGAGGGCCATCATGATCACGGGTCGGATGATGTCGGGGATTCCCGCCGCGTAACGCAGCCCGTCCCGCAACTGTCCCCCGGCCCTCGGAGTGGGCTTCGCCGGATGCAGTTTCGTGGTGTCGAGGGAGAGGAGCGACGCGATCACCAGCAGGAAGCTGGCGGCGTTGATGATGAAGCACCAGCCGATCCCGGCCGAGGCGACGACCAGCGCGGCGATCGTCGGTCCGACGACCCGGGCCACGTTGATCAGGGTGGAGTTGAGGGTGACGGCGTTGCGCACGAGCGAGGGGCCGACGACCTCGGAGACGAATGCCTGCCGGGCGGGGTTGTCGACGGCGCTGAAGGTCCCGAAGGCGACGCCGAGGACGAACACCTGCCACAGCTCGATGTTGCCGGTGAGGACGGCGAGTCCGAGCAGGAGGGAGACGAAGCCGAGGCCGAATTGGGTGACCAGCAGTACCCATTGTTTGGAGAACCGGTCCACCAGCAGTCCCGCGTAGGGCGAAAGCAGCAGGACCGGGGCGTAACGAGTGGCCGTGGACAGTCCGAGCACCGTCCCGGAGTGGGTGAGGTGCAGGACCAGCAGACCTTGGGCGACGGTCTCGACCCACGTACCGATCATGGACAGCGCCTGGCCGCCGACGTATCGCCGGAAGTTGGGGACGGTGAGCGCGGCTCCGAGCCGGTGCAGCCGCCCCGGCGGTGTGGTCTCTGCCGACATGCGCGTAGTCGCTTTCATAGGCTCCGAAGGCTCCACGGGCGGCCGGTGCGGCCTGTGAATCCTTCGGAGCTCCGGACGGCGCACAGCCAAAAAAGGCCAGGAAAGCACATGATCGCGGGCTGCTCCGGCGAACCGGCCGCGTTGGACAAGACGCGCCCGCGGACGCAACCTGAATGCAGGTAGTCATTGCCGCTCGAGGAGGTCTCCATGACCGACGTTCCTCTCGCTGAGCCGCAAAAGTCGGCAGGGACAGCGACCGCGGCAACGCCCGCGACCGCGCCCGGCGGGAAGACGCTCCTCATCCTCGCGGCGGACCACAGAAACAGCCTTGAAACGGGTCTCTACGGCCTCACAGGTCCGCCCAGCCCGGCGCAGGCGGCGCGTATCTGCGCCGACAAGCTACTGATCTACCAGGCACTGCTCGACGCCGCGGAAAAGCTTCCGGCGAGCGCACAGCCTGGAATTCTCATTGACGAGCAGTACGGCGCCGACGCCATCGAACTCGCGGGACGCTCGGGCGGCGCGGTAAACCTGTCGGTGCCGATCGAGGCCAGCGGCAGCGAATGGTTCGAGTTCGCCTACGGTGACCAATGGCGGCGCCACGCGGAATTCTTTCCCGCCGACCACGCGAAAGTCCTGGTGCGCGACAATCCGGGGTTCGACCCGGGTGACCGCGCACGGCAGGCCGAGGATCTGGCCGAGGTCTCGTCATGGGCCACGGACGCCGGCCGGCCGCTGATCCTGGAACTCCTCGTTCCGGCAAGCGAATCCGACAAGCGGGCCGTCGGTGACGACACGGCACGCTACGACGCCGAGATCCGGCCCGGACTCACGGTCGCCGTCATCGAGTATCTCCAGGACCACGGTGTGGAGCCCGCGATCTGGAAGATCGAAGGACTCGAACGCCACGAGGACACCGTGGCCGTGCTGGCCGCCGCCCAACGCGACGGGCGTACGGCCCGATGCATCGTGCTCGGCCGCCACGCGACGCACAGCCGGCTCGACCACTGGCTGAAGATCGCGGCACCCGTGCCCGGCTTCGTAGGGTTCGCGATCGGCCGCAGCATCTGGTGGGACGCGCTGCACTCACACCTGCACCACCGTTCAAGCAACGACGAGACCCGACGACGAATCGCCGGCCAGTACCTCGACTTCGCCCGCTACTACCTCGAAGCACGCGAGGCCACGCCGCCCGGCCACGACCCCCAGCCCTGGTAACGGGAGAGCCGTCGCCGGCCGGGGGCTTCCGCCGCTCAGCGCGGAGTCGGTACGTCGCCGCCCCGCGCCCATGTGACGTCCACGTCGCGCAGACCCCGGCCCCACGGCTCCACGATCGCCGCGAGCGCGGTGGCGTCCGGCGGGTCGGTGCCCAGGCCGATCGCGTACGTGGCGCGGTCCCCGTCCGTCGCGAACGGCCGCGGCCAGGCGTGGGCGTCCCGCACCCCGGCCGTTTCGAGGGCGGTGAGCAGCGCCCGTACGCGGCCCCGGAAGCGGCCCGCTGTGTCCGGGCGTCGCGTGGCCACGGTCGCCACCGCCCACGCGGCGTGTCTGCGGTGCAGCGGCGGGGGCGCGGACAGCGCGGCGCGCGGGGCGCCGCTGTCCAGGAGTTCCCAGGCCCGGTACAGCTCGTGGACCAGCAGGTCGCGGTGGCCGGGGCCGACCTGTTCGGTGCAGTTGCGGATCGGTTCGGTAGGGGTCAGGACGGTAACCGGTGCGGTAACTCCCCTACCGGACACGGCCGTTGTGAGACCGACAGGTACCCGCCAGTCCCAGGCCGCCCAGGTCCCGAAGAACTGCCCGAGCAGATCGTCCCCACCCACGTGGCTCCCGGCTTCGCCCGTCGTGCGCGCCGCCAGCACCGCCCACGCCAGGCCGGGCAGCCCGCCGAAAGGAGCGGAGTCCAGGCCACGGGCTCGCGCCCAGGTCTTCACCTCCCGCGCCAGCCCGGCGAAGGCGTCGTGGCGGTCGCCGACCGCGTCCCGTACGGCCACCGCGTCACTCACCGCGCTCAGCGCGACGGCCGCCGCCTCGCCCAGCTCGGCGCGGCGTTCCACCGCCCGCGCCGTCGGCAGCGGGCCGGTCGCCACCACCGCCAGATCGACGCCCAACTCGCCCAACTCGCCCACGGTGAACCGCAGTCCGGGCACGCGTGCGCCGACCACCTCGCGTACGTCGGACGCGCCGCCCGGGAGAGCGGTCAGGGCGGCCGTCACCCGCCGCCGGATCTCATCCATGTCCACGGCCGCGCCCGGCAGCGCCGCCACCAGGTCCAGATCCGCGCCGGCGAGGGCGCAGCCCATGCGGCGGGAGCCCACGACATGCAGCGCGCCCTCTCCGAGCGCGCCCGCGAGCAGCCGCGTGGCCCCGCCCGCGTCGGTGGAAGGCCCGTTCGCGGTCGGCACGTCGTCCGGATCCACAGCCCAGTTGATCTCGCCCGTACCGAGCGCGACCGTCGCCCGTACGCGCATCGGTTCGTCGCCTCTGCGCGACAGCAGCGCCAACTCCCCCACCGTGGTGGCCACTTCGCCGAGCCTGCCCTCGATGCCCGCCGCGACCCGCTGCGGGTCGCGGCTCCGCCCGAGGGTCAGATGCGGCGTGAAGCCGTCGGCCCGGCGCCCGCCGCAGCGCGGGAACCGCCGTTCGAGCGCCCGCCGAAGCTCCGCCCACTCCCCGTCGCCGTCAGGACCGGCCGGATCGAGCCAGAGCGTGGCGTCCTCGCGGTGCCCGAAGGTGTGTACGCCGGCCAGACGCGCCGCGAAGGGCGCGGTCTCGGCGGCGGCAGCGGCGACCAGCGGGGCCGCGCGGTCGAAGTCGGACTCCGGGACGAAGCCGAACAGCACGTTCACATGCGGCGGCCAGCGGTCGACCTGCGGATCGTGCTCACGCCGTACGGCCTGGAGGGGAGGCCACAGCTCGCGGGGCGGTATCCAGGCGACGGCGGTACGGGCGTCGGCTGCCGCGTCGAACACAACCGCACCCGAACTGCCGTCCACCGCACCATGATTGACTGTCGCCGCCACCCCGTAGTGGTCGGAGATGTAGAGCCCGCGCGCGTCCGGCGTATCCCCCCGCAGCGCTGCTGCGGCGACCACCCCGCTCCCCCGCAACAGCACCCGGTCGAGCCGGGCCGGGATGCCCGACAGCGAGGCCACCGCCGCCAGCGGATTGGTGACCGGGTCGAATGTCGGAGTGCGGTCCTCGGAGCCGTACACCTCACTCCAGGCGTCCCGCAGCCCGAGCGCGGCGGCCGGGCCTTCGCCCCCACCGGAGCCGTCGTTGAAATCCCCCAGCAGGATCAGTTCGGCGTCGATACCGCCCAACCCCTCGGCGAGGGCGGCGAGTTCGTTACGGCGCCGGGCCGGGCCGTCCTTGGAGTGGTCGCTGCTCAGATGGGTGCCGGCCACGACGACCGGCCCCGACGCGGTCTCCACCGTGAGCGCGACGACGGCCTTGTGCGAGCCGAGGGTGTGGTGCCCGGCCTCGCGTACGGGCAGCCGGCTGAGCAGCAGCAGCCCGTTGTCGTCCACGGCGCGCCCGTCCGGATCGCTGCCGATGGTGTAACTCGCCCTCACCCAGGGCTCGTTCAGCAGCATCGCCAGCAGCTCGCGCTCGACCTCCTGGAGCGCGACAACGTCCGCGTCGGACTCGGCGAGGGCGGCGAGCAGCATCGGGCGGCGCGCGGCGGTGTCGACGCGGTCGCTGTCGTAGCGGTCCCAGAGGGTGTTCCAGGTCAGAACGCGCAGCGGGGCGGCCGAGGGTGGCGGCGGCACGGCCCGCGCGGGCCGCCAGTCAGCCCCGTCGTACGCGTAAGCCGTCCCCGCCGTGAAGAACGGCGCCCGCAGCAGCCGGGGTCGGCGCACCCGCCCCGCGTCCGTGGTGTCGATACGGTCCACGCCCGTGACCCGGTCCCAGACCACCTCACCGTCCGCCTCCACGAACAGCACGCGGTGCCACGGGATATCACCGCCGGGCACGAACGCGGGCAGCGGGATCCGGCCGGGGCTCGTACCTCGCCGGCTGACGCCGAGGACGAAGCGGGCCGGATCGAAGCGCGGGTCCCAGCGCACCTGGTGGTACAACTGATCGCTGGTCCGCATCACACACCACCTTCAACGCTGTCCATGTCTTCCACGGCGCCGCCCGCACCGACGTACCACGTCCGGTGCGCGTCCCCCGGATACGGCGGTACGAAGCGGTCCAACTGCCGCGCGAGTACGTCCCGCGGCACCGGATGCGGGCGTACGGCGTTGCGCCTGACCAGCTCCGCCTCGTCCACGAGCAGCACGGCGTGCGTGACGAACGCGTCGCGCCGCCGCGCCAACGCGCCTGCCAGGGACCGCTGTTGGCGGTTGAGCGAGGTGGCGTCCCACACGACCGTTCCCCCGGCCGCGAGCGCGCGGTCGAGCCGATCCAGTCCGTCCCGCAGGACGTCCCCGTTGCCGCGCTGATCGGCGCGGGACCCACGGGACTCCCGCAGCTCGTCCAACGAGACCCGCGTCCCGACCCCGGTCAGACCCCCTACGAAGGTGCTCTTCCCACTCCCCGAAGGCCCCACCAGGTGAACCAGCCGCGGAAAGTCCCCGCCCCGCCACCGCCAGGTCGCGGCCACCGCCTCCTCGACCGTACTGAGCCGCCCTTCGACCCACAGGTCCCGCGCCTGCGCCCAACACCGCTCGGCGACGTCCGGCCCAAGCCCTTCGAGCGCGCCACGCACCCCCGTACGCAGGGCCTCCAGCGGGTCGGGGCCCAGCAGCCCGGCCTCCTCGGCGACCAGCGCGGACCATTCGACCTGCTCCCCCGAGCGCCCGTCCGCCGCCACCGCGCCCGCGACGGCGTGCAACACCCCCAGGTCGGCGGCGACGCCCATCCGCGCGAGCCCTTCGCGGCGTGCCTCGTCGGGGAACGGCCGGTGCAACCCCGCGTGCAGCCCCACCAGATCGGCGACGCGCCGGGCCTGCGCCATCCCGAGCGGCGCGACGAGCGAGCCCGCGAGCCGCCCGCGCGGCGCGTCGTGGCAGAGCGCCGCGACGACACCGTTCAGCCGGTCGTCCCCGTGCCGCCCCGCGCCGTCAAGCCGCCCGACGACCTCCCGGGCCGCGTCCTCGTCCCCCGCCACCCCCACGGCCCGCGCCACGGCCCCCGCGTCCACCGGACCCCCCGACCGCACGTCCCACAACGCGGCACCCGCCCCGAGGCCGTTCTCCACCACGGCGGCGTGCATCCAGTGCGTATCGGTCTGTACGTGATGCGGCCGCACCCACTTGGCCAGCCGCCGCCCGAACTCCTCACGTACGAAGCCCTCGACGCTCCGTACGACGAACCCCTCCTGCCGCGCGGGATCCAACCTCAGCCCCCGCAGGGCCCGTTCATCGAACACACCGCGCCACAACACCGGCGGCACCGGAATCCCCAGCCGCCGCAGAAACCGCACGGTCTCGTCCCAGCCGAGACACCACTCGCCGTCCCACACGGAGAACCCGTAGAACCAGCTCTCCAACCCCTCGTACGCGATCGAGTGCCGCGCGTACATGTTCTCCCCGCACACCCGCACCCCGTCCGGGATCCTCGGCCCAACCCGCCCCTGCAAGGCCTTGACCCAGGCCCGCGACGGATGATGCCCGGAATCCAGCGACCGGGCGTGCAGCCCGTCGCCGTACAGGGTGGTGTTCTCCCCGTCCATCTTCTCGGTGACGACAACTTCCCGCCCCCGCAGCCCACCCAGGTCCCCAACCCGCACATCGTCGGAGGCGACGCCGGGCGACCAAGGCACATGCACGGTCCGCGGATACGCCGTACGCATGCCCTGCTCCCCCGCCGGCCCATGACTGCTTGCCCGGCAACCCTAGGAGCGCCAGGGAACACAGTCGATCGATTAACTGAGGCTGGACACATCCGCAGAGGCATATTAATAAGCGCCGAACCCCTGGAAAACGCAACCGCGGCGGAGAACAGAACCGCGCAAGCTTCACCCCGAGAGAATCAGAGTTCCCTCCGACACTTGCGGGATCTATCCGGCCCGAAGCGCCTTCATCTGAGGGTCAAAGCAGTTCAATTCAAACCTGTTGGCAACCTGTGCCACATAAGCAGACACCACATCTGCACTACTCCAGGCTAGAGCGATGTAAACGTACGGCCCGCTCGCTCCCGCAGAAATTGGAGTTGCAGCCCAAGGCGTATCCTCCCCAGTGTCTCGATCAGGCCAACGCTCAGTAAGGGCGGCAAGGAATTCGACAATGACGGGCATCACCGGAAAAAGCTCATCACCATCGATGAACTCGTCGTACAGGCGATTATGCACCCTAGCCGCTTCGCGATCACTGGATGGGGCACCCCCGTACCAAACCGCGAGGTCGTAGCTCATCTCGCACTCATCTCGCTCCGCGGAAAATAGATCCGAGTACTTATCAATTACCTTTCCCCAGCCCCTCTTACCATGCCTTTGCTCCGCCATAAAGAATCATGCCGACGTCGGCCTGCGGGAGCAAATCACCACTTTTCAAGCCCCAAGCACTCATCTGGTCAGATCGGAGAATCACATTCCCTCCATCCCCAAGCTGCCCATACACAGTCTTCTGTTGCGGTGACAGCCTAGCTGAAGGACCATTCTTCACTTCAAAGTACTCCGGCGCACCCAACCCCGGACCGTTCCTGGTAGCGACGACATCAACATACGATATCGTCCCGTCCTTAGCCTCAAGCTTCACGTGCGTCCCCATGATCGTGTAACCCCGGTCCTGAAGCTCTCGGATAGCTCTTGCTTCCCCCACCGCCCCCTTGACCGGGCCGCACGGTCCGCTGTTGTGCACCAGAACCGGCGCGACACCCGCCAAAACATAGTAGGCGTGGATGCCTTCGACAGTCAGGTCGTGCGTACGCTGCCGTTTGTCGAATTCCCGTGCTGCCTTGACCTCAGCAGTGTCACCGTCCGCCGTTCGGAGTGACATGCCGGGCTCGAGATCGCCTCCGTTGATCCACGCGTCGGCGGATTCGACCCAGAACGGGTGGGTCACTGTCGAGATCAGCTCAGAGGAATCGCCACTCTTCGACTCCACCGTCAGATCGACAAAGCGTTTGTCGTCCTCGGTGACGATGGTGGCCACAACCGTACGGGTCGCCGTTTCCCCGCTCAGTGGATCGGTGACGGTAATAGCGTCACCGAGTTTGACGTCCTCGATCGGCTTGGTGGTGCCGTCCGCGAGGAGCACCTCAGTTCCCGGTGGGAAACTGTGCCGCGTGGGGCAACCGAGCCTCGCCGCGCCCGCGTTGTCGCCCTTCTTCAGAAGCTTCGCGGCCGTGCCGATCTTCCCCACCGGAACGAGACCGGCCACCGTCCAGACACACGCGCTGACGCTTCCGCCGTAGCATCTCTGTGCGTCACGTACCCCGATCACTTCGAGGAAGTCCTTGGTGGGGCTGACCCAGCCAAGCTCGTTCACCGCAGCGCAGAGCTCACTGGTCGGATCGTCGCCACACCGTCCATTGCCCCAGAGAACGAGCAGTTGTGTGTAGCTGCGATCTCCGTAGCCCGTCCAGGCACGGAGTTCCTTCTCCGTAGGGATCTCGATGCCGGCCAGCACCGGCTTCTTGCCACCACCACCGCCCCCACCGCCCCCAACCGAGCCACCGCCACCTGAACCGCCCCCGCCCGACCCCACATCCGGAATGTCGTTCGGCTCGTACGGCGTTTCCTCCGTATAGCCGTCCTCCGACGGCCATCCCGCGCCCCCGTTGCACGAGTCACACCACAGCCCGGTCGGATCGGACCACGTCAGCGGGTTGTTGTTGGCGTAGGCATAGCCGTGGATCTGCTGCGGATCGGCGAGGTTCATCACCGGGTCCACCGACAGGAAGCGGCCCGTCGACGGGTCGTACTCCCGGGCGCCCAGGTGGGTCAGTCCGGTGGCGACGTCCGCTGTGCCGCCGACGAATCCCTTGGTTCCCGGCCACACACCCGTCTCCTCGCCACGCGTGCCGCCGAAGGGCAGCGTGCGGCGCTGGGTGAGCTGCTGAGTCGCCGCGTCGACAGCGAGTTGGGCGGTGCCGTGATGGTCGGCGATCGTCAGCGAGATGGTTCCGTCGTCCTTCTGGACGGCCTGGTGGCCGCCGCCGAGGTCGACGTAGCGGGTCGCCTTCGGGGTGGTCGATCCCTTGGGCAGCACGATCTCCGTGGCGCCCAGGTAGAGCGTGGTCTCTTCCGGGGTGCGACCGATCAGACGGTTACCGTCAGCGTCGTACAGATACGACGTGACCTTCGCCGGTCCACCCTCGACCGGCTCGGAGAGCGTGGCCAGCCGCCCCTCGGCGTCCCAGGTGAGGCTCTGTTCGTCACCGGCGACCGTCCGGCTGGTGGTACTGCCGTTGTCGTCGTATCCGAAGGTGTCCCGCGCCGTGCCGGTCGGTCCGGTCCGAGTGATCGAGTCGAGCTTGTGCGGCTGAGGCGTCCCGGGGTCGGGATAGGCGTAGGTGCGGAGGGTGTTCTTGGCGCTGTCGCCCCCAAGGTCGTGGATGGTCTCGGTCAGGCGGTTGCCGACCTTGTCGTAGGTGTACGAGTGCCGGTACGGCGCGGGGCCTCCGACAGCCCCGCCGGCGGGCTGCGCCGGGCAGGTGGACTGCCCCTGTGCCCACGCCTCGGTCAGGCGCCGCAGATGGTCGTAGGTGAAGCACTGCGTGTCGTTCCCGGAGCGAGAAGTGTCCGAGACGGAGAGGACGTTGCCCGCCTCGTCGTAGCGGAAGGTGCTGAACTGGTCGACACCGGCGATGTCTTCCCGGTCCACCCGGGAGGTCGCCAGACGCTGGGTGCCCCACTCGTAGGTGTTGGTCGCCTGAGTGGCCTTTCCTCCGGCGGAGAGGCGGAACTGTAGCGGCTTGCCGGTCAGGCTGTACGTCGCGGTCGACGACAGCCCGCCCATGCCGGTCACTTTGAGAAGCCGCTCCGTGGCGTCCTCGTACTCGTAGCCGATGACCGCTGGGGGCAGCGCCCCGGCCTTCGGGTGGCCGACGCTCTGTACGGAGCCGGACACGTTGTACTCGGTGCCGCTCACATAGGTGCCCGCCAGCTCGTCCTCCGCGCCGGGGATCGTGACGCTGGAGCGCTGCACCCGGTACAGACGGTCGTAGGCGACCACCTTGGACGTGTACTGCTCGCCGCCCGCGTAGCGAATGGACTCGGCCAGGTGCCCCTTCGCGCCACTGACCGTGTCGTAGACCCATTTCGCGCGCAGTTCACCGCTGTTGGAGTCCTTGCGCAGTTCTGTCTGGCGGCCGATGCCGTCGTAGACGTACGCGAGTGTGGTGTTCTCGGCATCCTTGGTCGACGTACGCAGGCCCCGGTCGTCGTACGTGCTGATGGTGGTGCCCTTGTCCGGGTCGACGCTCTCGATCTGCCGGCCGAGCGTGTCGTAGGTGTAGCTCCAACGGTTGCCCGCGGCGTCGGTGACCTTCGCCATCTCGTCGCGCGGCGTGTACTGGTAGGCCATCGTGTCGTACGTCGAACCGGCGGACCGTGCGTGGTGCTGGCGCAGTTCCGTAGTTCTGTCCCGCGCGTCCGTCAGGGTGGTGGTGGCGGTGCCCCCGGCCGGCGGAATCACCGTGACGCGGTCGCCGCCGTAGATGGTCTTGGTGGTGCTCACCACCGCGCCGCCGTCACCGTTTCCGGCGATCTGCCGTGCCTCGGTCTCACGTCCCAGACCGTCGAAGGTATGACGGGACTGCGTCTCCACGGAGAGCGCGTTGTCCGGCTCGAAGAGTGTGGTGGTGGGCGGCTGCGTCACGTAGTAGGGCGCGAATCTCTTCGCTGTCAGGCCGCGTTCGTCATAGAAGACGTCGGTGAGGATGCGACCGCCGTCCGGGCCGGGTTCCTGTGCCTGGCGCTCCCGCATCAGGCCGTCGAAGATCGTGTACGACGTGCGCTGGACACCCCTGTTTCCGAGCAGTTTCGTCCCCACCGCGACCGGCTGGCCCTCGACCATCCGGTAGGTGAACTCATAGGCCGGTGTCTGCCCGGTGAGCTGGTCCGCCAGCCAGACCTTGGTGGAACGGCCGAGGGCGTCGTAGGCGAAGGTCGTCACCTTGCCGTTGGTGTCCGTCTGCGTCAGCGGCAGGCCGCGCGAGACCGAGAAGGTGCTCGTCGTCTTCTGTGCCGTCGTCGCGTCCCCGGCCTTGGCCGGCGGTCCGGTCACAGCGGTCGAGGTCGCGAAGCCCGTGTCGGGGGTACGTACGGTGGTGGTGACGCGGCCGTCGGTGCGTGGCGTCCGCACCACCGCGCCCGACGAGTTCACGGTCACGTCGGCCGTGATGTCGGTACTGGTGAAGACTCGGCCGTAACTGTCGAAGGTCGCGCCCGACTCCAGATAGGAGGGAGCGGTGCCGTTGTACTTCTTCAGCACTGCGGTCGCGGTGGCATCACCCTTTTCCGGCGCCGCGCCGTAGGCACCCCCGTCGTACGCGATACGCGAGTCGGACAGTACGTCGGCGGGCCGCTGCGTGGTGGCATCACAGGAGGTGGCGACCGACTCCGACCGGGAAGGCAGCGAGAGGATGTTCTTCTCGGTGTTCGTGGCGTACGTGGTCCGGGCGCACTTGTTGTCGGTGGACGTCGTGGTGTCACCGAAGTCGTCCACCTCGGTGACCCGGCCGGCGACGGTGTCGTACGCCGTCCCCGTCGATGTCGTACGCCACTTGGTGCCGACGCCGTCGTCGAGCGATGTCCACTTCTTCGACGCGGTGGTCCCGGTGAAGTTCGCGGTGACGGTGCCCCAGTCCCGTTCCTTCTTGGCGGTCTGGTGATGCCACGGCCGGTTCACCGTCTTGGCCAGGATCTTGCCGCCAGGTCCGGAGTAAGTGACGGTCTTGTAGGCGAAACCGGCCGCCGACTCATGCTCGGTGATCGGGTCGCCCTCGCCCGCCGCGAGGGTGACCGACGCACTCTTCGTGCCGCCCGACGGTTCTTTGCGGTCACCGTCCATGCCGCGCAGGAAATAGTGGTCCTCCTGCGACTTCATCGCGTCCGCGCCGCCCTGGCCGCCGGTCTGGACGCGTACCTGTCCGTATCCCCGCCATTGCGACCAGGTCTTGTGCTTCTCCTTTGTCAGACCGTCGTCATCGTCGTAGTGCCAGGCGGCGTTGCCGAGGTACTGGTACCGGGTGACCTGGTCCGGCGCGCCACCGGTCCGGTCGGACGACGTGACGGAATCAACCACGTACTTGTTGAACCACTGGCGTTCCGGGTCGTCGGAGGAACTGCCCCCGATGTACTGGGGGAAACAGCGTGTCGCGTTGGACTGAGGCGTCGGCAGGGCGTTCCAGTCGCACGCCGCCGCCGTGTAGTTGATGGCGAGCTGGCCGCCGGTCGGGTCGTCTACCGAAGAGAGCCTGCTCTTGATGAACGGGGCGTAGCCGTCACCGGTCTTGTCGAGACGGTTGGCGTGCTGGGTGTACGCGAAGGTGGTCTTGGGAAGAGTGACCGCCGGGCTGGCGGAGTGACCGGTCCGCTGGATCGAGTCGAGCAGCAGCTGGTAGTCGATGTCGGCCATGCCCCATCGATGGGTCAGCTTCCAGGAGTCGACGCTCTCGTACCCGCCTGCCACCAGGACCTCGGTGGTGATGGCTGTCAGCCGCTTACGGGTGAAGAAGGCCGGAGAGAGCCGGCCGTCGTCGCAGTCCTCGCCGGCGTCGCAGTTCAGGTCCCATGGAGTGTCGTACCAGTAGGCCGAATCCGTGGTGATGGACCCGCAATCCGTCTGCGTGTTCTGGATGCACCTCTCGGAGCTGGTGAAGT
Source organism: Streptomyces sp. NBC_01506 (assembly GCF_045040295.1). Classification (NCBI taxonomy): domain Bacteria; kingdom Bacillati; phylum Actinomycetota; class Actinomycetes; order Kitasatosporales; family Streptomycetaceae; genus Streptomyces; species Streptomyces sp. NBC_01506. The sequence continues at coordinate 3,606,519 of NZ_CP109422.1, forward strand.
CCACCTGGGCGAGTGCCTCGGTGCCGTACATCGAGGACGACTTCAGGCCGTACTCGATCCGGTCGAGGTAACCGCCACGTGTGTAACGGGTGTTGTCGGCGGCTTCGAGGTTACGGCCGTAGGAGTTCTCCTCCTTGTCGTAGTAGTAGGCGACGGCGTTGCCGCGCGTGTCCACGACGTAGTCGAGATTCCACCGCCAGGCCTGCTGGCACCAGGAGGCGGCGAAGGTCGCCGCGTGGCACGGCTCACCCGAGTCGTCGCCGAACACCGGCGCCGTCCAGGCTGAGTTGGTGGCTTCCTTGCCCTCGGCCCAGCCGGGCAGCCGGTGGTAGCCGAAGTAGTAACGGACGCCCTGCGGGTCGGTCAGCCGCCAGTACTCGCCGTCGGCGTCCCCGTTGCCCCGGTTGGTGGACGTGAGGCGGTCGATCTTCGTGCCGTCGTCGCCCTTCAGCTTCCAGGTGCCCTCGCCCGCCGGGACAAGTTCCCCGCCCTTGCCGTTGAAGGAGATGAACGCGTTGTCGTAGGCCCAGCACTGATCGCCGGGCTCGTTGCCGTCGGCATCCTTGACGCCGTCCTCGGCACAGGGTTTGTAGCGTCGTTCGATGAACCCGGGGGAGAGATCGAATCCGTCCCCGACCCAGGATGACTGGTTGTTCGTCGATCCGGTACGGCCGTCGATCGCGCCCGAGGCGTAGGAGAGTCCGAAGTTGGGCTTAAGACTGCCCGGCACATCCGGTACGGGAATGTCGTGCGACCAGTTGAAGTCACCGGTGTTGAGATTGGTGCTCCAGGTCGCCGACGGCGAGAGCGGGGTGGCCTTGTACGTGCCCGTCCCGCCCTCCGCGTCGGCCACCGCGGCAAGGACGGTCGGCGCACCGGCCCGCAGGCTCAGACGCTCCGCGGTGAGAGTGCGCTTCTCCGTGTCGTTGACGGTCGGCACCGCTGTGCCCGTACGGCACTGCGCCTTCTCCGGCGTCGATGCCGCGCACGCGGGGAGTTCGACGAGCGTCAGGCGGGACGCGTACCCGCCCCCGTATGCCTGGGCGAAGGACGAGTAGTCGATACGGGCCTTCACGTCTCCGGCCACGGCGGTCGCGTCGCGTTCGCCCACCGCTCCGTCGCCCTGCTCGGGCCCGAGCCGCCAGGTGAACAGCGGCCCGTCCAGCCCGGCCCGCTCACTTGTCCTGCGGTCCAGTACACGCACCTCGACCTCGCCGCGCGCCGCCGCTGGTCCCTTCCCCTTCGGAGCACTCAAGGCAACAGGCACCCCTGCGGCCGAAGCGGCAGCGGCTCGGCCGGACGAGGCGGAGGCGGAGGCGGAAGGCAACGTCACACGCATGGACGCGGCCTCGGGCCACGCCTCGTTCGGAGGCTCCTTGGGCGTCCGTGGCTCCTTCATCGCCGTGCGTGGTTCAACCGAGCCGACACCGCCCTCGATCGGGCTTTCCGCTGTCGGGATGTCCGACCCCGCACTGCCGTCGTCCGCGATGGCGACGACCGGCTGAGCGGCGCCTTGCAGCAGTGTCGCGATCAGGACAACCGAGGAAGCGAGCGCGACGCGCCCCCGCCAGTGCCGAAAACGTGAGCTCGGTCTACCGTTCATGCCGTCCTTCAATTCCTCACTACGGGCATTCGGCGAGATCCCGAATGGCGTTCCGAATTGGAAGATGCGCCGTTCAGCGACGTACGAGGATCAACTGGTCGAAGGGACTTCCGTCGGCATGCCCGGCATTCCGTACGCAAGCTGAATGACCTGGTCGGCCGTCAAAGTGCCTTGGAAGACCCATACGTCGGAGAGGACACCGGGCCAGTACTGCCCCCACGACGTGCCGCTCTTGAGCCGGCCTATTTGCAGAGGCTGGGTCGCTTTGAAAGAGATCACGTTCTCGGACCAGGAAATCCTGTCGGTACAGGCCGTATCGTCGCCTTCGCCATTTCCGTCGGCGTCGACACAGGCCGACTCCTCCAGTTCGCCGTTCACGTAGAGCTGGAGCCGTTTGGCGAATCCGTCGTAGACGAGTGCGAGATGTGTCCAGTCGGCCGGACTGTAGAACTGGCCGTTGTCGACATCGGCGGACCCGGCGCCCACGCCGTCCTCATCCGGCACTGAGATCCGCCAGCGTCCCGGATCCGTGTCGGGTGTCGCGCTCGGCAGATACCGGACCGCGAAGGCGTTCTGCTGTGCCCCGGGCATACTCAGCAGCGTCACTCCCGTCTGCGGCACGGCGGCCGCCTGGGCCCATGCCGTCACGGTGAAGCTGGTGCTCGTGTCCACCGGGACCGCCGCGCTGGAGGCATAGTCGTTGACGCCGTCGAGGATCAGGCCCCCGTCCACCCAGCCGGACCCGATCTGCGTGCCACCGCCCAGCGTTAGGTCGTTCCCCTCGCCGGAGTCGTCCGGTGAGGTCGTCGTTCCGGGCTGATCGAACTTCCAGCGGGCCTTGACGAGCGGGCGCTGCTGGAACAGTTGCCGTACTTCGTCCTCCGCCACCGGGCGGTCGAAGAAGCGGACGTCATCGATGCTGCCCGGGAAGTTCTGAATAAGATCACCCCCGTCGATGCTCAGCGCGCCGACCTGGACCCGGCCGCCCGCGTACCAGGCGGCGGGCTGAGCGACACTGGCGGACTTCACGCCGTTGACGTACAGCGTCAACGTGTTGGCGGTCGCGTCGTGGACACCCACGAGATGGACCCACTCCCCCACCCGTGCGGAAGTCCCTTCGGGCTGTACGGCGCGGACCTGCGTGGCACCCGGAACGTCACCGGAGTACTGGGTGAAACCCCATCGGTTGAAGGACTTGGAGTAGTACAACTCGAAGCCCGGCCGGTTCTGCCCCAGTTGCGCGACGACAGTGGCCGCCTCACCGGGGCTGCGATCGAGCTTCGCCCACGCGGAGACCGTGAACGGACGCTGCGTATCGACGTGCGGGGCTTCGGTGTGCGCGTAGTCCCCGGTCCCGTCCAGCTTCAGTGCCTTGCCGGCCACCCCGGTTGCGCCGAGCCGTGCGTCGCCGACCAGGTTGAGCGGCTGGGTGTCGGCGCGCCCGGTCACTTCCACGGCCCCGGCGGGTTCATCGAGGGGGAAAAGGGTACGGGCGGTGCGGCCGGTCCCGATCGACTCGTGACGGAACAGACGTCCCACCTCGGTGGCACTCACCGGCTTGTCGAATATCCGTACCTCGTCTATCTGTCCGGGCAGGAACGAGCCCGGACTTCCACTGTAGGAGCCGGCCCCGATCTGCAATCCGCGCCTGGCGTCCCAAGCCGTGGAGTACGGCGTGGATCCCGCCAACGCGCCGTCGACGTAGAGGCGCAGGTCCTGCGTGCTCCCGCTGTAGACACCCACCAGATGCGTCCACCGGTCGGCCACCACACCGCCCGGCTGCGGAGCCATCGCACGCGCGACGGGGGCGCCGACCGTGTCCGAGGTGTACTGGTTGAACACCCAACGGCCGTAGGAATGGGAGTAGTAGAGCTCGAAGCCCGGTGAGTGATTGCCCGGCTGAGCCGCGATGATCGCCGCGTGATCGGGCACGCTGGACAACTTCACCCAGGCCGAGACGGAGAAGCCGATCTCGGTGTTCACCGTGGGAATGTCCGTGACGGCGTAGTCGTCCACCCCGTCGAAGGACACCGCGCTCCCCTTCACTCCGGGGACGCCGGTGACTGGGCCACCACGCAGCGCGGCCACCCGCGGGCCTGAAGTGCCTTGCGCGGCGGTCACCCCCGCGTTCTCGTCGAGTTGCCAGGCGGCGCGCTCCGGTTGGCCGGCTTTGACCCGGTACTGATAGGTGCGGATCTCGCTGCCGTTGCCCGCCGCGTCGAATGCCTGAGCGGTGATGAAATTGAGTCCAGGCTCCGCCGGCAGTACTTGTGCCCTCTTCTCCGCACCGCCTGACGTGGACAGCGTGTTCCTCGAGCTCGGGTCGCCGTTGACGCCGTACCAGTAATTCGTCACGTCGGAGTCGGCCGCCTTCAACGAGAACGTGCCGTACTTGCCCACTCCGTCGAACCACGGGTCGTCAGGGTCCTCGGGGTCGGACGCCGGGTACTCCCCGGACGACACCGCGGGGGCCTTCGGCACGCTCGTGTCGTAGACGAAGTAGCAACCCGTCGGGTCGTCGCCCGCGTACGACCAGGGCGAGTACTGCGCGCCGTCGTAGGTACGCGCGTACCAGTTGACCTGCTTGTTGACCGGCACCGACGCGGGCAGCGTGATCGAGAAACTCGAACCCGACTTCTTCGCGGTGGTCAGTGACGGGCTCCAGCGTGCGATCAGCCCCTTGCCGTCGCCGGAGTCCCACTTGGCCTGGAACTGCACCCGGACGCTGTCACCGTCCGGGTCCGTCACCTTGTTCGCGTAGATCTTCCCCAGCGTGCGCACGCGCGCGGCGGTCGCCGGCTTCTTGCACGTTCCGCCGTACTCCATCGCCAACTGCGACATCTTGATCTGCGAGGGGGCGCGGTTGTACTCGACTCGCAGAAACGCTCTGTCCGAGAAGCGCTTCCACGCGACGCGATCGCCTTCACTGGCGGCCCGCAGCCCGAAGGTCATGGTCGACGACTTCTTGTCCGCGGCCTCCTGCACCGCCGACTTGACACTGAACTCCGCGTCCTTGGCCGCGCACCCCTCGTATCCGTAGGCGAACGACTTCGCGCTCAGTTCCTTGATCCAGAAACCGGAGGCATTTTGCGAGGTCCATGTGGTCGACGAGGAGATGTCCTTGGTGCGCCACAGTTCCACACTGCGGTCCGTGCACGAGGCCGACCACGTGTTCCGCACCACGAACTCGGCGCTGAGAACGGACTTTCCCGCGAACTTGGAGACGGAGATCCGGTAGAAGAGCCGCTTGGTGTCCTGCGGTGCGCAATAGTCCCAGCCGCAGTACCCCAAGCCTTCGTCGGACTTGCCGTTGAACCTCCACTGGGGCGCCGAGGCCCAGTATTTGGAAGCCATCGTCCAGGCCGACGCCTTGGGTGAGTACCACTGCGGATCGATGAAGACCGGGTACACCGTGTCCTCACCCGTGAGGACGTCCGCGTCGGGCTTGAGCAACAACTCGTCGCCGTCGGCGGTTACTTCCACACCGACGGGCGCGAGCTTCCCCGACTCGCCAGGGCCGGGCTCCCCCTCGGCGGCGGCGATCGATCCGTCTGCCGACCGCGTGGGCGAGGACGTGATCTCGCCGGTTCCGGCGCTCGGACTGGAGTCCCACATCACTGGTGTCGCGGCCTCGAAGACGGTCCCCGCAGCGCCGGCGTCCACCGCTTCCAGACCGCCGGAACTGGTCGTTCGTACGTCCATGCCCTCGGTCGCGAGAGCCAGTCTCAGTTCCGAGAGTGCCTCGTTCCGCGCCGCCTCGGCCGACTTGACCACCAGCAGTTGAGTGAACCCGTCTTCCTGCGCACCGAGGCGCAGATCCACATCGGGCAGGATCTCCCGGTAGATGGCCGTCGCACCGTCCATGTCCGGTACGGGCACTTCTCCCAGCGGCCAGGACAGCGCCAGCGCCCGGCCCGCCCGCTCCATCCGTACCAGCGGACCGTCTCCACCACCGGAGAAGGCCAGGCCCACCGTCGTCGCCCCGGGTCGGACCGTGCCGTCGTCGGACGACCGGACCAGATCGGTGTCGACAGGCTTCCATTCACCGTCCACGCGTGTCCACACCGGGCGCAGATACTCGCGCGCCTCAAGGCTTCCCTCGGGCGTCGCGAACGTCTCGCTGCTCTCGCCGCGCAGGGATACGACCTCTACGTCCTCGCCGGATCGCTTGGCCTGTGCGAACGCGTCCGCCTCGGAGAGAGCCGGTGTCTCGGCGTCGGCGCGCTCCGCTGTGGCCGTGGCCCGATTGGGGTGCACCGCTGACGCGGACACCACGGAGGGGAACCACCCCACGATCATTCCAAAGCTCAACGCGACGGCCAGCGCAGCTCGCAAGCTGCGCACACGGATACGCCCCCCGGACACGACCACACACCCCACCCATGAAAATGAAGATCAGTTGAAGGAATGATGGAGAAGGTATCCATCGAGCAAGGGTTCGGTCCAGGTTGCCAAAACGACACAAAGTGAGGCGTTGATCACCATCCGACATGTGTCCCGCGTCACATCGGCATGTCTCACGCAAAAAAGAAGTGGACCCCGCACCAACTTCGGTGCGGGGCCCACTTCTTGGTCGCTCGTGTTGGAGCTACCAGGCCGGACCAGCGAGTACTACTTGCTGATCTTGGTGACCTGGCCGGCGCCCACCGTACGGCCACCCTCGCGGATGGCGAACTTCAGGCCCTCCTCCATGGCGACCGGCTGAATCAGCGAGACCGTCATGAGGGTGTTGTCGCCCGGCATGACCATCTCGGTGCCCTCGGGGAGGGTAACGACGCCGGTCACGTCAGTCGTACGGAAGTAGAACTGCGGGCGGTAGTTGTTGAAGAACGGGGTGTGACGACCACCCTCGTCCTTCGACAGGATGTAGGACTGGGCCTCGAACTCGGTGTGCGGCGTGACCGAACCGGGCTTGATGATGACCTGGCCGCGCTCGACATCCTCGCGCTTGATGCCACGCAGGAGCAGACCGACGTTCTCACCGGCCTGGCCCTCGTCGAGCAGCTTGCGGAACATCTCGATGCCGGTGACCGTGGTGGTGGTCTTCTCGGTCTTGATACCGACGATGTCGACGGTCTCGTTGACCTTGAGCACACCACGCTCGATACGACCGGTGACGACCGTGCCACGACCGGTGATCGTGAAGACGTCCTCGATGGGCATGAGGAACGGCTTCTCGACGTCACGCTCGGGCTGCGGGATCGACTCGTCGACGGCCTTCATCAGGTCGAGGACGGTCTGGCCCCACTCCTTGTCGCCTTCGAGCGCCTTGAGCGCCGAGACCTTGACGACCGGCAGGTCGTCGCCCGGGAACTCGTACTCGGAGAGGAGCTCACGCACCTCGAGCTCGACGAGCTCCAGGATCTCCTCGTCGTCCACCATGTCGGCCTTGTTCAGCGCGACGACGATGTACGGCACGCCTACCTGGCGGGCCAGGAGCACGTGCTCCTTGGTCTGCGGCATCGGGCCGTCGGTCGCGGCGACCACGAGGATGGCGCCGTCCATCTGCGCCGCACCCGTGATCATGTTCTTGATGTAGTCCGCGTGACCGGGGCAGTCGACGTGCGCGTAGTGACGCGACTCCGTCTGGTATTCGACGTGCGCGATGGAGATGGTGATACCGCGCTGGCGCTCCTCAGGAGCCTTGTCGATCTGGTCGAAGGCCGAGGCCTCGTTCAGGTCCGGGTACGCGTCATGCAGCACCTTGGTAATGGCGGCCGTGAGGGTCGTCTTACCGTGGTCGATGTGACCGATGGTGCCGATGTTGACGTGCGGCTTAGTCCGCTCGAACTTCGCCTTCGCCACTGGGGTCCTCCTGGAGTGGTTCTGTACGCCTTACTCATCGGCGCCAGGTGATCTTTGCTGGGATGCCGGGGCTCCGGGGCACCGGTCACCTCGCGCGGTTTCCCGTACGCGGTGTCCGGCGGCCCCAGGGCTTGCCGGTGACAAGCCTAAAGCGTGCTCGGGACGAGCTACTCGCCCTTGGCCTTCGCGATGATCTCCTCGGCGACGTTCCGGGGAACCTCGGCGTAGGAGTCGAACTGCATCGAGTAGCTTGCGCGACCCGAGGTCTTGCTGCGGAGGTCTCCGACGTAGCCGAACATCTCCGAGAGAGGCACGAGGCCCTTCACGAGTCGAGCACCGTGCCGCTCCTCCATGGCCTGGATCTGGCCACGGCGGGAGTTGAGGTCGCCGATGACATCGCCCATGTAGTCCTCGGGCGTGGTGACCTCGACGGACATCATCGGCTCGAGAAGTACGGGCGACGCCCTGCGGGCACCGTCCTTGAACGCCTGCGAACCGGCGATCTTGAAGGCGAGCTCCGAGGAGTCGACCTCGTGGTAGCCACCGTCGAGAAGGGTGACGCGTACGCCCACCATCTCGTAACCGGCCAGGATGCCGAACTTCATGGCCTCCTGCGCGCCCGCGTCCACCGAGGGGATGTACTCACGGGGGATACGGCCACCGGTCACCTTGTTCACGAACTCGTAGGTCGCGTCGCCGCCCTCGATGGGCTCCATCGCGATCTGCACCTTCGCGAACTGACCGGTGCCACCGGTCTGCTTCTTGTGCGTGTAGTCGATACGCTCGACGGTCTTGCGGATCGTCTCACGGTAAGCGACCTGCGGCTTACCGACATTCGCCTCCACGCGGAACTCGCGCTTCATGCGGTCGACAAGCACTTCGAGGTGAAGCTCGCCCATACCACCGATGATGGTCTGGCCGGTCTCCTCGTCCGAGTGAACCTGGAAGGAGGGGTCCTCCTCCGCGAGGCGCTGGATGGCGACACCCAGACGCTCCTGGTCACCCTTGGACTTGGGCTCGATCGCGACCTCGATCACCGGCGCCGGGAAGTCCATGGACTCCAGGATCACCGGGTTCTTGTCGTCGCTCAGCGTCTCACCGGTGGTGGTCTGCTTCAGGCCCATGACGGCGACGATGTCGCCGGCGCCCACCGACTCGATCTCCTCACGCTTGTTCGCGTGCATACGGTAGATCTTGCCGATGCGCTCCTTCTTGCCCTTCACGGAGTTCAGCACCGCGGTGCCGGCCGTCAGGCGACCGGAGTAGATCCGGACGAAGGTGAGCTTGCCCAGGTGCGGGTCGCTCGCGATCTTGAAGGCGAGCCCGGCGAAGGGCTCGTCGTCGGACGGGCGGCGCTGGATGACCTTCTCCGGGTCCTTGACGTCGTGGCCTTCGATGGCGTCGACGTCGAGGGGGGAGGGCAGGTAGCGCACGACCGCGTCGAGCAGGGGCTGAACACCCTTGTTCTTGAACGCGGTGCCACAGAAGACGGGCGTGACGGTGACGGAGTCGGCCGCGCCCTTGGAGGCGAGCGTGATACGGCGGATCGCCGCGTGCAACTGCTCCTCGGTGGGCTCCTGGCCCTCCAGGTACAGCTCCATCATCTCGTCGTCGTTCTCGGACACGACCTCGAGGAGCTTGCCGCGCCATTCCTCGGCGGCCTCGGTGTGCGTGTCCGGGATGTCGACGACGTCGTACATCTCGCCCTTGGTGGCCTCGGCGGACCAGACGAAGGCCTTCATCGACACGAGGTCGACGACGCCCTTGAAGTCCATCTCGGCACCGATCGGAAGCTGCATGACGATCGGAACCGCGCCGAGGCGGTCCGAGATCATGTCGACGCAGCGGTGGAACTCCGCGCCGGTCCGGTCGAGCTTGTTGACGAAGCAGATACGCGGCACGCCGTAGCGGTCCGCCTGACGCCATACGGTCTCGGACTGCGGCTCGACGCCCGCCACGCCGTCGAACACGGTGACAGCGCCGTCGAGGACGCGGAGCGAACGCTCCACCTCGACGGTGAAGTCGACGTGACCCGGGGTGTCGATGATGTTGATCGTGTGATCGACATCGTCGAGCGGCCAGTGGCAGGTCGTCGCGGCAGACGTGATCGTGATGCCGCGCTCCTGCTCCTGCTCCATCCAGTCCATCGTGGCAGCGCCGTCGTGGACCTCACCGATCTTGTAGCTCACACCGGTGTAGAACAGGATCCGCTCTGTGGTGGTCGTCTTGCCCGCGTCGATGTGGGCCATGATCCCAATGTTGCGGACCTTGGCCAGGTCAAGCGAAGTGGTGGCCATAAGGCTCAATCTTCTCTCGGTCTCGATGTGGGCGCTGACTACCAGCGGTAGTGCGCGAAGGCCTTGTTGGACTCGGCCATCTTGTGCGTGTCCTCACGCTTCTTGACCGAAGCGCCGAGGCCGTTCGAGGCGTCGAGCAGTTCGTTCATGAGGCGCTCGGTCATGGTCTTCTCGCGACGGGCGCGGGAGTAACCGACCAGCCAGCGCAGCGCGAGGGTGGAGGCGCGACCGGGCTTGACCTCGATCGGCACCTGGTAGGTGGCGCCGCCGACGCGGCGGGACTTGACCTCGAGAGACGGCTTGACGTTCTCGAGCGCGCGCTTCAGCGTGATGACCGGGTCGTTGCCGGTCTTCTCGCGGAGGCCTTCCATGGCGCCGTACACGATCCGCTCGGCGGTGGAACGCTTGCCGTTGAGCAGAAGCTTGTTGATCAGCGACGTGACAAGAGGAGAACCGTAGACCGGGTCGATGATGACCGGGCGCTTCGGGGCAGGGCCCTTACGAGGCATTGTTTACTTCTCCTTCTTGGCGCCGTAGCGGCTGCGGGCCTGCTTGCGGTTCTTGACGCCCTGGGTGTCCAGGGAACCGCGGATGATCTTGTAACGAACACCCGGCAGGTCCTTCACACGGCCACCACGCACGAGCACGATGGAGTGCTCCTGCAGGTTGTGTCCCTCACCCGGAATGTAAGCCGTGACCTCGATACCGGAGGTCAGACGCACACGCGCGACCTTCCGCAGGGCGGAGTTGGGCTTCTTCGGGGTGGTCGTGAACACACGCGTGCAGACGCCGCGGCGCTGAGGGGAACCCTCAAGGGCGGGCGTCTTGTTCTTCTCGACCTTGTCCTGCCGGCCCTTCCGGACCAGCTGCTGGATCGTAGGCACTACTTCTCCGGTTTCTGTGTGCCGTTAGTAAAACTAACCTGGAACACTCGCCGACCCACGCGGTCGGGTGTGTCGAATACTGCAAGATCCCGCTGGAGGCGGAGACAGCGCAGATTGCGGTGGCCTTTGTCCGAACTCGCCATGCGGTTGAGGACACGCACAGGAGCCCAGGCACACCCCAGGCACAAGGTCTGAGCGTACCTACCTCATCGACTCCGGTCAAAACAAATGCCGACAGGCTGGAACAGCGCCCGATTCCGGTACCGGGGATCCCTGCCGACCGGGCCCTCTTGGCCGTTCCCGCCCTGGCGGACGCGGTCTTCAGTACGTTGATTCCTGCGGCCCATACGAGGGACGGGAGGCGGCCATGGTACGTGTGCCGACTCCCGGCGACGACGGCCTCGACGACAGGGTCCCCTTTCTGGCGCGGCTCGAAGAGACGGAGCGCGACGCGCTGCTCACGCTGGGTCGCGAAATGCGTTTCGCGCCCCGCGCTGAGCTGCTGCGCGAGTACGAACCGTCCGGCCACATCCTGTTGGTCCTGAACGGCTGGACCAAGGTCACCGCCACCGCGCCCAACGGCTATGTGATGCTCCTGGCCCTGCGCGGCCCCGGGGACATCATCGGCGAGTCGGCGGCCCTCACGGGAAGACCGCGCTCGGCCACCGTCACCGCGCTCGAACCGGTACGGGCGGCCGTGATCGACCACGACGGCTTCCAGAAGTACCTGGCGGACTGGCCCGAGGCCATGCTGAAACTCCTGGGGCTCACCAGCGACCGCAGCCGGGCCGGCGACCGGCGACGACTGGAGTTCGCCTCACTGACCGTACGTGAGCGTCTTGCCGCGCTGCTGCTGGAGCTGGCCAGGACACACGGCCGCCCCGTTCCGGCAGGCATCGAACTGGCCGTACCGCTGAGCAAGATGGAACTCGCGGGCTCCGTGGGTGCCTCTCGGGAGATGGTGCAGCGCCTCCTCAAAGAGTTACGTGAGCGCGAAATCATCGTGACCGGCCGGCGCACGTTGGTCATCCTGCGCCCGGACGTCCTGCGCCGGGTGGGAGGAAGCGGCTGACCCGGCAGGACCTGCGGCCCCGGCGCCGGCGCGAGCGCCGTCTGTGCACACGGTCACACTTCGTCAGCGTCATACGCCCTCACCGTTCATGTCCCGCTCCGGCCAGTCTGCCGTCATTCGGCAAACCGACCGAGAGGTGACCATGACCAACCCCGTGAACCGGACCATCCTGCTCCTGGACATCGAGCGCTACAGCGACCGCGACGATGTCGAGCAGGCTTATCTGCGCCGGATGCTCTACGACATCGCCGATCAGACCCTGGACGCCGCCGGCATCGACTCCGGCCGGCGCCAGCGCGCCGACCGCGGCGACTCCGTGATGGAACTGATCGACGCCAACGCACCGGTGAGCGTTCTGCTGCGGACGCTGCTCACCGAAGTACCGGTCCAACTCCGCAAGACCAATCGCATGGCCGCCAGCAGCGCCCAGATCCGGTTGCGTGCCGTCCTGGCCACCGGATACGTCGCCATCGACGCCCACGAGGGGTGGGTAGGCACAGACCTCAACCACGCCTGCCGGCTGCTCGACGCCACACTGCTGCGGGACGCGCTGCGCGAACGCCCCGACGACTTCGCACTCTGTGTCTCCGACTCCGTGCATCAGGGGATCGTGCGACACGGCCATCCCGGCATCCGGCCCGAGGATTTCAGCCACATCACACCGCAGAGCAAGAACGGGCTCCTCTCCGCCTGGCTCTACGGACCGGTCCCCTCGGCAGGCCCGGAGCAGGAAGGCAGCGGCGGTACGCCGAAATCGACTGCTGTTCCCGACAGCGATGCCGGTCCCGCCGCAGCCGCCCCGGCACAACCCCGTACGCCTACCTCCACCCAGATCATGGGCGACCAGTACGGCATCGCCGGCGGCACCAACCACGGCGACCTCAACATTTCCCTCGACCGACAGCCCCGGAAGGATCAGCGGTGAGTCAGACCGATCCGGAGAAGACCACCGACGACGGGAAGCCTGCCGGCAGCGGCGAGGAGGAGAAGAAGCAGGAGACGACCGACGCCGCCGCGGACCAACGCCCACCGGCCTGGGCCGCCAGGAGGGATCTCATCGAGCACAGCCCACGCGACCTGGCCGGCGGGCTCGTCCACGGCAGTCAGTACGGCCTGGCGGGCGGCGAGGTCCACGGGAATGTCAACATCCACGTCGGCACCTACAGCAGCTACACCGAATCACAGCCCATGTCCGGTGAGATCCCCGCGAACACGCTGGCTCAGCTCTCTCTCGTCTTCGCCGAGGGTCCCCGCTTCACGGAGGCACTGTCGCGACTGCGCGACGATCACGTCGTGATCCTTTCTGGAGGCATCGCCACCGGTCGTCGAGCGGCGGCGATGATGCTGCTCCACCGCCTGGGACTCGGCCACATCCGGTTGCTGGATCCCGGGACCTCTCCGGCCTCCGTGCGAGATCACCTTGAGACGTCGGCCGGTCATCTGCTGGCCGACATCACGGTCAGCAGGACCCGGCCTCTCCAGGAGCCCCATCTGCTCGCCATCCGCGAGCAGTTGGTATCCAGCCAGAGCCATCTGGTGATCACCGTGGCCGAGTCGTCGGCGCCCCGCGACGTGGATCATGTGGTGTGGGAACCACCGTGCGCACAGGACGTACTCGAGGCACATGTCCTTTCGCACGCGGGCGCGGCCGACTGGGAGCGCGTGAAGGACCTGGCGCCGGTACGTAGCTTTCTGGACCGGGACCGTACGCCGGTCGAGGCGTCCGCCTTCGCCCGGCGTCTGGTCGCGGTCGCCCAAGGAACGGCACCCGAGGAGCAATTGACGTCCCTCGGTGAGGAGACCACACAGGTCCAGATCGAGTCCTGGCTCACCGGGGACACCACTCATCTGCGTGACAAGGCTTTTCTGATCTCGCTGAGCGTCTTCGACCAGGCGCCGTACGCGGTCGCCGCGGAGTTGGGCGACAGACTCTTCACTCTGCTCAACAAGACAGAGAATCCGGGGCAACCGGAAGGCGTCCCTGTCTTCGGAAGCTCACGGCAGACTCGACTGAACCTGGCCAGAGCGCGCGGCTATCAGTCGACCGAGACCACCGCATGGGGCTCCGTCGACCAGTACATGGCCGCGTTCAAGGACCGGGAGATACCCGCCCGGTTGCTCGACACGGCGTGGCTGCTCTACCCGTCGGCCCGGCCCGCGCTCGTCTCCTGGCTCCGCGACCTGGCCACGGACGGCCGTCCTCTGGTCCGTACAAGAGCCTCAGCCGCGGCGGCCGTACTCACCAGCTCCGATCTCTCGTCCGGTCTTGCCCATCTCGTCGAGCCTTGGGCCGACGGGAAGAAGTACGGCTCACGACTCGCCGCCGCGAACACGCTCACGCTGGCTCATCTGCTGGAGACGCCGGCCATTCCGGAGATCCTGCACGACTGGTGCGTCGGGGAGGACGAGAACCGCCGGTGGACAGCCATTCGCGCCTACGGGCTCCTTGGCCCGGTACTCCGCGAGGAGGCCATGAAGGCACTGATCACCGCCACTCGTGAGTACCAGCGCAACGAGGGCTCCAAGAAGGACCGGGAGGACTGGGAGGAAGAAGACGACAGCGAGGAACTGCTCGAACTGGTCGAGGCCGTGCAGCTCCTGCTGCTCGCCGCCCGCGGTCCCGTCCTCACCGAGTTGTCAGAACTGGTCAGCAGCGATCAGACAGTCCGCGGTCCGCTGCTCGGCGCCTTCCTGCTCGCCTGTGAACAAGTCGGCGACGACGCGCGGGTCCAGCCGCTCGTCCTGGAGTGGTACTGCGACGCGCTGGACGAAACCCCGGTCGAGGCACACGAGTTGACGGAGCTGTGGCGCACCGCACTCAACGACCGCCGGCACACGGATCAGGCGCTGAAGATCATGGGCGGGTGGATCAGGTTCGCCGATCAGTCACCGGACGTGGAGGGAGCACTCTCCGTTCTCCTGGCCGACCTCGCCCGGGAACCGGCGGAGTGCGGACGCCTGGGCCACCTGCTGCGCACCGTGTCGAGGACGGACGGCGGGCCCGTCGCCGAACGGCTCCTGGTCGCAGTCCCCGGTGCGGCCCTCCCCCAAGGAGCACCCCAATGACGCAGACCCCGCCGTCCGAGCGGCCCGCGCCGCCGCTGTCGAGCCATGGCCTCAAGGATCCCGTACGCACCGTCCGTCAGCTCTCACGCTTCGAGTACACGAGACGGCGCCCGCGCACCCGCGCCGACCACGCACTGGTGCTCGTCACCGCCAAGGGCACGTACGACACCTTCCCGCCGCCCCTGCGCCCCCGGCGTGGCGATGCCGCCGCCAAGCACTACATCGCTCTTTACGAGGTGGACATGGGACTTCACCCTGTGCGCTTCGAACTCTCCCTGCCCAGCGCGGTCGACGCCTTCCAGTTCGAGGCGGTCGCGGATCTCACCTGGCAGGTGACGGATCCGGCCGCGGTGATCGATCGCGGTGTACGTGACGTCCCGGCCCTGCTGGGGCCTCGCCTGGGGCACATCCTGCGACAGGCCAGCCGTCTGCATCAGATCCACTCGGTCCGCGCGGCCGAGGCAGCGGTCCAGCAGTCCTTCGACAGCGCGCCACCACTGGCCGCGGCGGAGGGACTGGCCGTCGGCTGCACCGTGCGGCTCCACACGGACCAAGGAGAACGCTCCCAGAGCGAACGGCTGCGCACCGCCCACCACGAGGCGACCGCCACGCCTCCTGAGCACCGCATCCGGATGGAGTCACTGCGCCGGGATCTCGAAGCCCAGGAGTACGAGCGGCGGATGGCCGGCGAGCGGATCAAGTTCTACGAGGAGCAACTGGCGAAGGGCGATTTCGCGCCGCTTGTCCTGCATCTCGTCCAACACCCGCAGGACACTGCTCTGGTCCTGGAGAACCTGCGCAAGGAGCAGACGGACCTGGTCGCGAGCCAGCTCCATCTGGTGGATCAGATCCTGAGCGAACACGGCCTGGAGAACTACCAGATGGAGCGGCCCAAGGAACACGTGGCCGCGACCATCAACCGGGTGCTGACGCAGCATGCCCGGGGCCGGTCCCCCGCCGACGAAGACGCGAAGGCCATTCCTCCCGCCCACGGCGCAGGCACAGGCGTGGAGAGGAGCGAACCGTGACGGCACCCGACGGTGATCCCGACTCCGCTCCCCTCGGACGGCACGAGGGCCGCGTGCACATCAGCGCCCGGCACCGTGGCATCGACGCCGCCACGGCCGTACATCTCGCACTGCACATACCCAACGCGCTGTTCAGTCTGCTGATCGTGATCGCCGTCTCGCTCCTCCTGGGGCAGCTCACCGCACTCTCGCCCTGGGCGTGGACCGGTCTGTGGTCGCTGAGCGGGTCGCTCGCCTTCTGGCGACCGGCCGAGAACGTCATAGCGCGTCTGTTCATGGGGATGCATCACCCCACCGAGAGAGAACTCGCGCGGCTGACACCGCTGTGGCACGAGGTGACCGCGCGCGCCGGCGTGGACGCGTCGGTGTACACGCTCTGGGTCGAGGAGAGCTCCGACATCAACGCGGCGGCGACCGGCGGGCACATGGTGAGCGTCACGACCCATGCCGTGGAACAACTGCCCGACGGTCAGCTCGCGGCCGTCCTCGCGCACGAACTCGGCCATCACGTGGGTGGCCACGCGTGGTCGGCGCTGCTGGCGTACTGGTACTCACTGCCCGGCCGGCTCACCTGGCGTCTGCTCCACACGGTCGTCGTACGAGCGCGTGAACGGTCACGAATCACCGCAGAGGTGATCGTCCTGGCGCTCATCGCCGGTGCAGTGTTCGCCGTCGTGATCACCAACGGTCTGATCCTGCTCCTCGTCGCCGCTCCGTTCCTGATCCGGGCGGTCGGCCGCCACGCGGAGCTGCGGGCCGACCGGTACGCGAGCGGCCTCGGGCTCACCACCCATCTGACGGCACTGCTCAGTGGCCCGCTCGCCACGGAAGGAACCGACATCGAGGACGCCCGGACCACCGGCCCATGGGCCGTCCTGGCCCGGCTGCTCGCCTCGCACCCCGACAGCCGGGCCCGGCTGTACGCGCTGCGACGGCACAGCGAGAGGCAGCACTGACACGCCGGAGGGCGGTCACCCCGTACGAAACGAGGTGACCGCCCTCCGGCCGGTCAAGCGACCCTCTTACTGGTTGTACGGACCGTAGTCGTAGTCCTCCAGCGGAACGGCCTGGCCGGAGCCCGTGCCGAACGGTGAGTAGTCGATGTCGTCGTAGCCCACGGCCGAGTACATCGCGGCCTTGGCCTCCTCGGTCGGCTCCACCCGGATGTTGCGGTAGCGGGAGAGACCCGTACCCGCCGGGATGAGCTTTCCGATGATGACGTTCTCCTTGAGGCCGATCAGGGAGTCCGACTTGGCGTTGATCGCCGCGTCGGTCAGGACCCTGGTCGTCTCCTGGAAGGACGCCGCCGACAGCCACGACTCGGTGGCCAGCGACGCCTTGGTGATACCCATCAACTGCGGGCGGCCGGAGGCCGGGTGGCCGCCTTCCGTGACCACGCGGCGGTTCTCCGTCTCGAACTTCGAGCGCTCGACAAGCTCGCCCGGCAGCAGTTCCGCGTCGCCGGACTCGATGATCGTCACGCGGCGCAGCATCTGCCGGATGATGATCTCGATGTGCTTGTCGTGGATCGACACACCCTGCGAGTTGTAGACCTTCTGGACCTCGCCGACCAGGTGGACCTGGACCGCGCGCTGACCGAGGATCCGCAGCACGTCGTGCGGGTTGGTGGCACCCACGGTGAGCTTCTGGCCCACCTCGACGCGGTCACCGTCGCCCACGAGCAGACGGGCGCGCTTGGAGATCGGGAACGGCGTCTCCTCGCTTCCGTCGTCCGGGGTGACGACGAGCTTCTTCGTCTTCTCGGTCTCCTCGATGCGGACGGAGCCCGCGGCCTCGGAGATCGGCGCGACGCCCTTGGGCGTACGGGCCTCGAAGAGCTCGACGACACGCGGCAGACCCTGCGTGATGTCGTCGCCCGCCACACCACCGGTGTGGAAGGTACGCATCGTGAGCTGGGTACCGGGCTCACCGATGGACTGCGCGGCGATGATGCCGACCGCCTCACCGATGTCGACCAGCTTGCCGGTGGCCAGCGAACGCCCGTAGCAGAAGGCACAGGTGCCGACCGCGGACTCGCAGGTCAGGACCGAGCGGGTCTTGACCTCCTCCACGCCGGCCGCCACGACCGCGTCGATCAGGACATCGCCCAGGTCGACGTTGGCCGGTGCGATGACCTTGCCGTCCACGACGACGTCCTCGGCGAGCATCCGCGCGTACACGGACGTCTCGACGTCCTCCGCCTTGCGCAGGACACCGTCGGCGCCGCGCTCGGCGATCCGCAGCTTGAGGCCGCGGTCGGTGCCGCAGTCCTCCTCGCGGATGATGACGTCCTGCGAGACGTCCACCAGACGACGGGTGAGGTAACCCGAGTCGGCGGTACGCAGGGCGGTGTCGGCCAGACCCTTACGGGCACCGTGCGTGGAGATGAAGTACTCCAGCACGGACAGACCTTCACGGAAGGACGCCTTGATGGGACGGGGAATCGTCTCGTTCTTGGCGTTGGACACCAGACCACGCATACCGGCGATCTGACGCATCTGCATCATGTTTCCGCGAGCGCCCGAGTTCACCATCATGAAGATGGGGTTCGTCTTCGGGAAGTTCGCGTTCATCGCCTCGGCGACCTCGTTGGTCGCCTTGGTCCAGATCGCGATGAGCTCCTGCGTGCGCTCGTCCTTGGTGATCAGACCGCGCTCGTACTGCTTCTGGACCTTCTCGTCCTGCGCCTCGTAACCCTGGACGATCGCCTTCTTCGCCTCGGGCACGACGACATCGGAGATGGCGACGGTGACACCGGAGCGGGTCGCCCAGAAGAAGCCGGCCGCCTTCAGGTTGTCGAGCGTCGCCGCCACGATGACCTTGGGGTAGCGCTCGGCGAGGTCGTTGACGATCTCGGAGAGCTGCTTCTTGCCCACCGAGTAGTCGACGAACGGGTAGTCCTCGGGCAGCAGTTCGTTGAACAGCGCGCGGCCCAGGGTCGTACGCAGCCGGAACGGGTCGCCCTGCTGCCACTCGGCGTTCGTCTCGCCGTCCTCGCCCACCGGCGGGGTCCAGCCGCGCGGCGGGATGGTGCCCACCGGGAAGCGGATGTCGATCTTCGCCTGGAGCGAGAGCTCCCGGTTGTCGAACGCCATCGTGGCCTCGGCGCTGGAGCCGAAGGACCGGCCCGCGCCGATGACCTCGCGCTCCTCCTCGTCCGTGGTGAGGAAGAAGAGGCCGAGCACCATGTCCTGGGTGGGCATGGTGACCGGACGGCCGTCGGCCGGCTTGAGGATGTTGTTCGAGGACAGCATCAGGATGCGGGCCTCGGCCTGCGCCTCCGCGGAGAGCGGCAGGTGGACGGCCATCTGGTCACCGTCGAAGTCCGCGTTGAACGCGGTGCACACGAGCGGGTGGATCTGGATGGCCTTGCCCTCGACGAGCTGCGGCTCGAAGGCCTGGATACCGAGGCGGTGCAGGGTCGGAGCACGGTTCAGCAGCACCGGGTGCTCGGCGATGACCTCTTCGAGGACGTCGTACACCACGGTGCGGCCACGCTCGACCATGCGCTTGGCCGACTTGATGTTCTGCGCGTGGTTCAGGTCCACCAGGCGCTTCATCACGAACGGCTTGAACAGCTCCAGCGCCATGGCCTTCGGCAGACCGCACTGGTGCAGCTTGAGCTGCGGTCCGACGACGATCACGGAACGGGCCGAGTAGTCGACCCGCTTGCCGAGCAGGTTCTGGCGGAATCGGCCCTGCTTGCCCTTCAGCATGTCGCTGAGGGACTTCAGGGGCCGGTTGCCGGGACCGGTGACCGGGCGACCGCGGCGGCCGTTGTCGAACAGCGCGTCGACGGCCTCCTGGAGCATCCGCTTCTCGTTGTTCACGATGATCTCGGGGGCACCGAGGTCAAGGAGACGCTTGAGGCGGTTGTTGCGGTTGATCACACGGCGGTACAGGTCGTTCAGGTCGGAGGTCGCGAAGCGGCCACCGTCCAACTGCACCATCGGACGCAGGTCCGGCGGGATCACCGGCACGCAGTCCAGCACCATGCCCTTGGGGCTGTTGCTGGTCTGGAGGAACGCGGAGACGACCTTGAGGCGCTTGAGCGCACGGGTCTTCTTCTGGCCCTTGCCGGTACGGATGATCTCGCGCAGCCGCTCGGCCTCTTCGTTGAGGTCGAAGGACTCCAGGCGCTTCTGGAGCGCCGCGGCGCCCATCGAGCCGTCGAAGTACGTGCCGAAGCGGTCCCGCAGCTCGCGGTAGAGCAGCTCGTCGCCCTCCAGGTCCTGGACCTTGAGGTTCTTGAAGCGGCTCCACACCTCGTCGAGACGGTCGATCTCGCGCTGCGCACGGTCGCGCAACTGCTTCATCTCACGCTCGGCACCTTCGCGCACCTTGCGGCGCACGTCGGCCTTGGCGCCCTCGGCCTCCAGCTCGGCCAGGTCGGTCTCGAGCTTCTTGGCGCGGGCTTCGAGGTCGGAGTCGCGACGGTTCTCGACCTGCTGACGCTCGACGGAGACATGTGCCTCCAGCGAGGGCAGGTCGCGCGTCCGGCGCTCCTCGTCCACGAACGTGATCATGTACGCGGCGAAGTAGATGACCTTCTCGAGGTCCTTCGGCGCGAGGTCGAGCAGGTATCCCAGACGCGACGGGACGCCCTTGAAGTACCAGATGTGGGTGACGGGAGCGGCAAGCTCGATGTGGCCCATCCGCTCACGGCGCACCTTGGCGCGCGTGACTTCGACGCCACAGCGCTCACAGATGATGCCCTTGAAGCGGACACGCTTGTACTTGCCGCAGTAGCACTCCCAGTCCCGGGTCGGACCGAAGATCTTCTCGCAGAAGAGTCCGTCCTTCTCGGGCTTGAGCGTGCGGTAGTTGATGGTCTCCGGCTTCTTCACTTCGCCGTGGGACCAGGTCCGGATGTCGTCCGCGGTGGCGAGGCCAATCCGCAGCTCGTCGAAGAAGTTGACGTCGAGCACTTGTCGTCAATCCCTCTTTCGGGGTCGAGTCTCAAATCGTGGTCTGTACGGGGTCCCGCCCGTGCCCGCCAGGGCGCAGGGGGAGGGTCCGGGAGGAGCCGGCCGCTCCGAGACGGGAGCGGCCGGACTACCCGTCAGACCTCTTCGACGCTGCTCGGCTCTCGCCGGGACAGGTCGATACCAAGCTCCTCCGCCGCGCGGAAGACGTCCTCGTCCGTGTCGCGCATCTCGATGGACATACCGTCCGAGGACAGCACCTCCACGTTGAGGCAGAGCGACTGCATTTCCTTGATGAGCACCTTGAAGGACTCGGGAATGCCGGGCTCGGGGATGTTCTCGCCCTTGACGATGGCCTCGTAGACCTTCACGCGGCCGGTCACGTCGTCGGACTTGATGGTCAGCAGCTCCTGGAGGGCGTAGGCGGCGCCGTACGCCTCCAGCGCCCACACCTCCATCTCACCGAAGCGCTGGCCGCCGAACTGGGCCTTACCACCCAGCGGCTGCTGGGTGATCATCGAGTACGGGCCGGTCGAGCGGGCGTGGAGCTTGTCGTCGACCAGGTGGTGGAGCTTGAGGATGTACATGTAGCCGATGGACACCGGCTC
The DNA here is from genome assembly GCF_045040295.1 of Streptomyces sp. NBC_01506. Classification (NCBI taxonomy): domain Bacteria; kingdom Bacillati; phylum Actinomycetota; class Actinomycetes; order Kitasatosporales; family Streptomycetaceae; genus Streptomyces; species Streptomyces sp. NBC_01506. The sequence continues at coordinate 3,627,807 of NZ_CP109422.1, forward strand.
GGGGAACGGCTCACCGGAGCGGCCGTCGAACAGGCTGGCCTTGCCGGATGCCTTGACCATCCGCTCGCCGTCGCGGTTCGGGATCGTGGCCTCGAAGAGGCCGGAGATCTCGTCCTCGCGCGCGCCGTCGAAGACGGGTGTCGCGACGTTGGTACCGGGCGCGACCTCGTCGGCGCCGATGACCTTCAGCCGCTCCATCCAGTCCTCGCTGCCCTCCACCTTCCAGCCCTGGCTGGCGAGCCAGCCTAGGTGGATCTCGAGGACCTGTCCCGGGTTCATCCGGGACGGGACGCCGAGCGGGTTGAGGATGATGTCGACCGGGGTGCCGTCCTCGAGGAACGGCATGTCCTCGATCGGCAGGATCTTGGAGATGACGCCCTTGTTGCCGTGCCGGCCGGCGAGCTTGTCACCGTCGGTGATCTTGCGCTTCTGGGCGACGTAGACGCGGACCAACTGGTTCACGCCCGGAGGCAGCTCGTCGCCCTCCTCACGGTCGAAGACGCGGACACCGATGATCTTGCCGGTCTCGCCGTGCGGCACCTTCAGCGAGGTGTCGCGGACCTCACGGGCCTTCTCACCGAAGATCGCGCGCAGCAGACGCTCTTCCGGCGTCAGCTCGGTCTCGCCCTTGGGCGTGACCTTGCCGACGAGGATGTCCCCGGCCGTGACCTCGGCACCGATACGGATGATGCCGCGCTCGTCGAGGTCCGCCAGGACCTCTTCGGAGACGTTCGGGATGTCCCGGGTGATCTCCTCCGGGCCGAGCTTGGTGTCACGGGCGTCGACCTCGTGCTCCTCGATGTGGATCGAGGAGAGGACGTCGTCCTGCACCAGCCGCTGGCTGAGGATGATCGCGTCTTCGTAGTTGTGGCCCTCCCACGGCATGAACGCCACGAGGAGGTTCTTGCCGAGCGCCATCTCGCCCTGCTCGGTGGCGGGACCGTCGGCGAGCACCTGGCTCTCGACGACCCGGTCACCCTCGGAGACGACGACCTTCTGGTTGACGGAGGTGCCCTGGTTGGAGCGGGAGAACTTGGCGATGCGGTACGTGGTGTACGTGCCGTCGTCGTTGGCGACGGTGATGTAGTCCGCGGAGACCTCCTGGACCACACCCTCCTTCTCCGCCTTGATGACGTCACCCGCGTCGACCGCGCAGCGGTACTCCATGCCGGTGCCGACCAACGGCGCCTCGGCCGTGATCAGCGGTACGGCCTGACGCATCATGTTCGCGCCCATGAGGGCACGGTTGGCGTCGTCGTGCTCCAGGAACGGGATCATCGCGGTCGCGACCGACACCATCTGGCGCGGCGAGACGTCCATGTAGTCGACGTCGTCGCCGGGGATGTAGTCGACCTCGCCGCCACGACGGCGGACCAGGACGCGCGGCTCGGTGAACCGCATGTCCTCGGAGAGCGTCGCGTTGGCCTGGGCGATGACGAAGCGGTCTTCCTCGTCGGCGGTCAGGTAGTCGACCTCGTCGGTGACCTGGCCCTCGACGACCTTGCGGTACGGCGTCTCGATGAAGCCGAACGGGTTGACCCGGCCGTACGAGGCGAGCGAGCCGATCAGGCCGATGTTCGGGCCTTCCGGCGTCTCGATCGGACACATGCGGCCGTAGTGGGACGGGTGCACGTCACGGACCTCGAAGCCGGCCCGCTCACGCGAGAGACCACCCGGGCCGAGCGCGTTGAGACGGCGCTTGTGGGTGAGACCCGAGAGCGGGTTGTTCTGGTCCATGAACTGCGAGAGCTGGCTGGTGCCGAAGAACTCCTTGATGGAGGCGACGACCGGCCGGATGTTGATCAGCGTCTGCGGCGTGATCGCCTCGACGTCCTGGGTCGTCATGCGCTCACGTACGACGCGCTCCATCCTCGCCAGACCCGTACGGACCTGGTTCTGGATGAGTTCGCCCACGTTGCGCAGCCGGCGGTTGCCGAAGTGGTCGATGTCGTCGGTCTCGACGATGATCTGCGTGCCGTTCTCGCCGACCGTCTCGGTCTCACCGGCGTGCAGCTTCACCAGGTACTTGATCGTGGCGATGATGTCGTCGGTGGTGAGCACACCGGCGTCCAGCGGCTCTTCCGCGCCGAGCTTCTTGTTCACCTTGTAGCGGCCGACCTTCGCGAGGTCGTAGCGCTTGGGGTTGAAGTAGAGGTTCTCGAGCAGCGTCTGGGCCGCCTCGCGCGTCGGGGGCTCGCCCGGACGCAGCTTGCGGTAGATGTCGAGCAGAGCGTCGTCCTGGCCCTGGGTGTGGTCCTTCTCCAGGGTGGCGCGCATCGACTCGTACTCGCCGAACTCCTCCAGGATCTGCTCGGTCGTCCAACCGAGAGCCTTGAGCAGGACGGTCACGGACTGCTTGCGCTTGCGGTCGATACGGACACCGACCATGTCGCGCTTGTCGATCTCCATCTCCAGCCAGGCACCCCGGGACGGGATGATCTTGGAAGAGAAGATGTCCTTGTCGGACGTCTTGTCGATCGAGGAATCGAAGTACACACCCGGCGAGCGCACCAACTGGGTCACCACGACACGCTCGGTGCCGTTGATGACGAAGGTGCCCTTGTTGGTCATGAGCGGGAAGTCGCCCATGAAGACCGTCTGGGACTTGATCTCGCCGGTCTCGTTGTTGGTGAACTCGGCGGTGACGAAGAGCGGGGCCGCGTACGTGAAGTCGCGCTCCTTGCACTCGTCGATCGAGTTCTTGGGAGGCTCGAAGCGATGGTCGCGGAAAGTCAGCGACATCGACCCGGAGAAGTCCTCGATCGGAGAGATCTCCTCGAAGATCTCCTCCAGACCTGACTTCCTGGGGACGTCCTGCCCGTTCTCCAGAGCAGCCTCGACACGAGCCCGCCACACGGCGTTGCCGAGGAGCCAGTCAAAGCTCTCGGTCTGCAGCGCGAGGAGGTTCGGAACCTCGAGGGGCTCCTTGATCTTTGCAAAAGAGATGCGCAGCGGGGCGGTGCTGGCGCCGTTGTTCGTATTCGTGGTCGAGGCGTTGCGCGAGGCGGCCAAGAGGGGGTCCTTCCGAGGGCTCGGACTCACTACGCGCGTACCGGTCCCGAGCTGGACACGGCGGATGACAGGCCCGAAAGGGCTGATCAGCCGACGATGTCATGCATGGGGGTGCCCCTGGTGACGGGCAGGGAGCAGCTAACAGGCAGCGCAAAGGGTCAGTGTAGCCACTAGGCACACTGATGTCCAGGCCGGGTTTTGCGAGACCCTCGTTGTTCTCAACACCTTGTCTCAACTGCGTACAGACCCACGCCGTAGGCGCACATCGATCCTGCCCTCTTCGTCGCCGATCCATGCCTCGGAATCGGATCGATATGGCGACGCGTCCTGAGAATTGCGCGCTGCGTGCGGTTCGTCAAGGCCCCCCGCCCCGTACGGATCGTCACCGGTCGTACGGAAGGCACGGCGATGATCACCATACTCGCAGCCCGCCGAAGAGCAAGGAACCCCTCGCTGCGACGCAGAAGGGCGGTCACCCGTACGGGTGACCGCCCTTCTCGTCAACGCTGTGCACCTCACGGTGCGGTCCGCCGTCACCGCGGCTCACGGGCGCATGTACGGCTCCCTGAGACAGGTGTCAGCGGGGTCCTGCTGCCCTACGAGGTCACTTGACCTCGACGGAGGCGCCGGCGGCCTTGAGGGACTCGGCAGCCTTCTCGGCGGCCTCCTTGGCGACCTTCTCGACGACGGGCTTGGGAGCGCCGTCCACGAGGTCCTTGGCCTCCTTGAGGCCCAGCGAGGTGAGCTCACGCACGACCTTGATGACCTGGATCTTCTTCTCGCCGGCACCCGTGAGGATGACGTCGAACTCGTCCTGGACCTCTTCGGCCTCGACGGCGGCGGCAGCGCCACCGGCGGCAGCGGCGGCGACCGGGGCGGCGGCCTTGACGTCGAACTTGGCCTCGAACGCCTTGACGAAGTCAGACAGCTCGATGAGGGTCAGGTTTTCGAACTGCGCAAGCAGGTCGTCCTGGGACAGCTTCGCCATGATGGCGTCCTTCCACTAATTCGGCAGGTGCCGGATGTATATGACGGCGGGCGTACGGGCCCGCTGTGACGCGGCGCCGAACTACTCGGCGTCGGCCTCGGCGGGAGCCGGCGTACCGGCACCGCCCTGCTCCGCCTCACGCTTGGCGCGAAGGGCGTCCGCGGTGCGGACGAACTCCGACAGCGGGGCCTGGAATGTCGCCGCGGCCTTGGCCATCGACGCCTTGATTCCACCGGCCACCTTGGCGAGCAGCACCTCGCGGGACTCGAGGTCCGCGAGCTTCTTGAACTCGTCGGCGGACAGCGCCTTACCGTCAAGGACACCGCCCTTGATGACGAGGTTCGGGTTGTCCTTGGCGAAGTCACGAAGACCCTTCGCCGACTCCACCGGGTCACCGGTGACGAAGGCAACCGCCGTCGGACCCGCGAACAGGTCGTCCAGCGTGTTGATCCCGGCCTCGTTGGCCGCGATCTTGGTCAGCGTGTTCTTCACCACGGCGTACTGGGCGTTCGCACCGAGGGAACGGCGCAGCTCCTTGAGCTGCGCCACGGTGAGACCCCGGTACTCGGTCAGCACTGCGGCGCTCGAGCTGCGGAACTGTTCCGTCAGCTCGGCCACCGCGGCAGCCTTGTCGGGCCTTGCCATGAGCGTCGGCCTCCTTCCGGGTGATGAGGACCGCTCAGAAGGGGCTGAACAAGACGAAACGCCCCGGCGCAGGCGCACGGGGCGTAGCTCGACCGGGACGAACCCGGGAACTCTCCTCGGTCACCTACGCGGGTCGTCCGCTTCCAGCGGATCCTTCGGTCGCCTCACCCTCTTTACGAGAGCACGGCGACGACCAGCGGTCTTTGGCTTCCTGCGCAGAGTACGTGACGGGGTTACCGTCAGGCAAATCCGTCGTACGGGACCGAGAACCGGTTCCGGGAAGGGGATTCCCGGAACCGGATTCACGGGTCGGATCTGCGGTGGGATCGCGGAATCAGATCCCGGAATCAGATCCCAGGATGAGATTCCGGGATGAGATTGTCGGAATCAGACTCCTGGATCAGATTCCGGAGCTGTCCGCGCCCGCGCCGGCCTCGCCGCCGAGGTCGCCCAGCATCTCGAACAGGTCGACGGTGTCACCGGCCGGCGGCGCCTGGACGGACGCCTTGGCCCCGTAGTCGCTGTACCGCGCGCCGATCTTCATCTCGCCCTGCGGGGTGTCCATCGCGACGTCCATCTTGACCGGGTAGCTGTCCTCGTTGACCCAGACCTCGATGTCGTACCCCTCGATGCCGGACTTCTCGATACCGGCGAGCAGGTCCTTGCGCTCCTTCGCGCTGAGCACGTCGAGCGATTCGTTCGACTCGACCATCTCGGCGACCGTGAGCGTGCCCTTGTAGTGCTCCGCGTCGACCCCGTCGACCTTCTCGGAGCCGACATGCTTCACGTTCGGCGAGTCCAGCAGCAGCGCGAGCTGCTGGGCCGGGTCCTGGTTCATGTTCTCCATGCCGCCGGTGAGCTCCTTGGTGACCGCCGGGTCACCCGCGGCCTCCGCCGCCGCCGCGAGGTCGAGCTTCATCCAGCGCTTGCCGTCCATGTCCTTGGCCGCCTCGGCGCCCATGTCCATGTACATCGCGTTCTTGACCCACACCATCCGGATCTTGTCCGGGGCGTCGGGCTCGGCCTGCATCATCGAGCCGGTCATGGTCATGTCCATCACCATGGGGTCCCACCCCATGACACCGGTCATCTCCATCTCGCTGCCCGCCACGGCCCCCTCCGCCTCGGCGGGAATCGTCATCGTCATGCTGACCTTGGCGGACTTGGCCGCCGCCGTCTTCTCGTACGCCGCCGTCAGGACATCCGTCACCGACGAGCCGGACTGCGGCTCACCCTTGGCCGCGGAACTACCGGTCGTCTTCTTCGTGCCCGAGTCGTCGCTCTGACAGCCGGCCACACCCGCCACAACGGCCACGGCCGTCAGCGAGACGCCAACACGCCCCCATGCCGACATGGTCATACCCCACCCCTTTTTTCGATGTACTTGGTTGAACCGTAACCCACGCTTCTGACAGCCCGCACACAGCGAAACCGGCCCCAACACCTCAACAGAGGTGCCGGGACCGGCTCTTGACACGCGAAACGCGACCGCCGTCAGGATCAGACGGAGGCCGGGTCCTCCTCTACGAGGAGGTTACGAGTGCGGTTGGCGTCCAGCGGAATGCCGGGGCCCATCGTCGTCGCCAGGGTCGCCTTCTTGATGTAACGGCCCTTCGCGGCGGACGGCTTGAGACGGAGGATCTCCTCCAGCGCCGCGGCGTAGTTCTCGACCAGCTTCGTCTCGTCGAAGGAGACCTTGCCGATGATGAAGTGCAGGTTCGAGTGCTTGTCGACGCGGAACTCGATCTTGCCGCCCTTGATCTCGGTCACGGCCTTCGCGACATCAGGGGTGACGGTGCCGGTCTTCGGGTTCGGCATCAGACCACGCGGGCCGAGGACGCGGCCGAGCCGGCCGACCTTGCCCATGAGGTCCGGGGTGGCGACGACGGCGTCGAAGTCGAGACGGCCCTTCTGGACCTCTTCGATCAACTCGTCGGAGCCGACGATGTCGGCGCCCGCGGCGCGCGCTGCCTCGGCACGGTCACCGGTCGCGAAGACCAGGACCCGGGCGGTCTTGCCGGTGCCGTGCGGAAGGTTCACGGTGCCACGGACCATCTGGTCCGCCTTGCGCGGGTCGACGCCCAGACGCATGGCGACCTCGACGGTGCCGTCGAACTTGGTGGTGTTGGTGTCCTTGGCGATACGGACGGCCTCGAGCGGCGGGTAGTTACGCTCCGCGTCGATCTTCGCGTCCGCGCTGCGGAGTGACTTGCTGCGCTTCACTGCTTCTCCTGGTGATTCATTCAGGTGTGGAGTTCGTGGTGCGGGCCGCGCATGGCCCTTCCACTTGGCGGGCCCGAGGGGGCTCGCCGGGCCGGTGTCAGCCCTCGACCGTGATGCCCATCGAACGGGCGGTGCCGGAAATGATCTTCTCGGCGGCGTCCAGGTCGTTGGCGTTGAGGTCGGGCATCTTGGCCGTGGCGATGTCACGGACCTGCGCGCGGGTGAGCTTGGCGACCTTCTTGACGTGCGGCTCGCCCGAGCCCTTGTCCACACCCGCGGCCTTGAGGATCAGCTTGGCGGCCGGCGGAGTCTTGGTGATGAAGGTGAAGGAACGGTCCTCGTAGACCGTGATCTCCACCGGCACGACCATGCCGCGCTGCGACTCGGTCGCGGCGTTGTAGGCCTTGCAGAACTCCATGATGTTGACGCCGTGCTGGCCCAGCGCGGGACCGACCGGCGGTGCCGGGTTGGCCGCGCCGGCCTGGATCTGGAGCTTGATGAGCCCCGTGACCTTCTTCTTCTTGGGAGGCATTGCTCTCTCCGGGTCCTAGTGAGAGTTTCTAGCCCGCCAACCGGTCATCCGGATGCGGGCATACCGCGCAACGATAACGGGTATAGCTGCACGGCCAAAAACCGAGCAGGTCAGACCGTCTCCCACGAGCGGGCGAAAACCCCCTGCGAGAACTGTCTGACCTGGTCGGAAGTGGCTTACGAGCGCGCGGAACCGCGCGTCAGTTCTTCTGAATCTGGTCGAAGCTCAGCTCGACCGGAGTCTCGCGGCCGAAGATCTCGACGAGGCCCTTGACCTTCTTCGAGTCGGCGTTGATCTCGTTGATCGTCGCCTGGAGCGTCGCGAACGGGCCGTCGGTGACGGTGACCGAGTCGCCGACCTCGAAGTCCAGGACCTGGACCTCCATCTTGCGGGACGGAGCCGGCTTGCCCTCGGCCTCGGCCGCCTCGCGCGCGGCCTTCTCCTCGGCCTCGGGGGCGAGCATCTTGACGATCTCGTCCAGCGTCAGCGGGTACGGGTCGTAGGCGTTGCCGACGAAGCCGGTGACGCCCGGGGTGTTGCGTACGACGCCCCAGGACTCGTTCGTCAGGTCCATCCGCACCAGGACGTAGCCCGGAAGCTTGTTCTGGCGGACGTTCTTGCGCTCGCCGTTCTTGATCTGGACGATCTCTTCCTCGGGCACCTCGGCCGAGTAGATGAAGTCCTCGACGTTGAGCGAGACGGCGCGCTGTTCCAGGTTGGCCTTCACGCGCTTCTCGTAGCCCGCGTACGTGTGGATGACGTACCACTCGCCGGGCAGCCCGCGCAGCTCCTCGCGGAGCGCGGCGACCGGGTCGGCCGCGGCGGGAGGCTCCTCGGCAAGCTCGTCGTCGCCGTCGTCGTCGCCGTCCTCAGCAGCCTCGGCCACGGCTTCCGCCTCGACCTCGTCCTCGGTCGCGGCTTCGGCGTCGGTCGTGGCCTCGGCCACGTCCTGCGCGTCGGCCGGCTCCTCGACGTGCAGCGCCGACTCCTCGGCCGGCTCGCCGGCCTCCGCGTCAGCGGCTTCGGCCTGGTCTGGCTCGACAGCGTCCGCCGCCTCGACGATTTCGGTCTCGTCCGCACGGGACTCGACCGCCTCGTTGGCGTCGTTCAGGTTCGGGTCAGACACGTTGGCTGCTTCTTCCTGGCTTCACGATGGGTGGAACATGCGGAAAGGGGCGCCTGTGGGCGCCCTCCGCCTCCGCGGCTTTAGCCGAAGACGTACTTGACTACTCTCTGGAAGCCGTAGTCCATCACGGTCACCAGACCGATCATGACGACGACGAAGACGATCACGACAGTGGTGTAGGTCGTCAACTGGTTGCGAGTCGGCCAGACGACCTTGCGCAGCTCCGCGACGATCTGACGGTAGAAGAGCGCGAGACGGCCCAGAGGGCCCTTCTTGCCGCGCTTGCCACCCTTGCGGGTCTTCTTGCCCGACTCTGCGGTCTCGTCATCGTCAGCATCAGGCTTGTCGATGGAGCCCACGGCGTCCGTCACGCTCTCTCACCTGATTCCGGGTCGTGGCCGTGCCGCGCCCGGTGGAGCCGCACGGCAGTGCTTTTGAAGTACGTACATGCGCACACATCCTGGCGGAGGAGTGTGTAGCAGGGCCGGAGGGACTTGAACCCCCAACCGCTGGTTTTGGAGACCAGTGCTCTACCAATTGAGCTACGACCCTTTGCGTTTTCCCCAACCTACCGCATCCGACCGGGAGCACGGCGTGTGCGGATCGGCGGTGGCGGATGAGGGCCAACGACCAGTGAGTGTACGTGCTCAGGGGCCATGCGTCGAACAGGTAACACAGGACCGGCTCTTGTCCGAACCTGTCCACTGACTGTCCGCGGGCTGTCCAGTCGGCGAAACCCCTGTGCTCGGGTCTCGGGGGGTCTGGGACCATGGCCCGCATGAGCGCTGCAATCCCTCCGACCGAGCGCCGGGTCTCCGCCCGAGTCGGCGCAATCTCCGAGTCCGCCACCCTCGCCGTCGACGCCAAGGCCAAGGCCCTCAAGGCCGCGGGCCGGCCGGTGATCGGCTTCGGTGCGGGCGAGCCCGACTTCCCGACGCCCGACTACATCGTCGAGGCCGCGAGCGCGGCCTGCCACGACCCGAAGTACCACCGCTACACCCCGGCCGGCGGGCTTCCCGAGCTCAAGGCCGCCATCGTCGCGAAGACGCTGCGTGACTCCGGGTACGAGATCGACCCCGCCCAGGTCCTGGTGACCAACGGCGGCAAGCAGGCGATCTACGAGGCGTTCGCCGCGATCCTCGACCCGGGCGACGAGGTCATCGTCCCGGCGCCGTACTGGACGACGTACCCCGAGTCGATCCGGCTGGCCGGCGGTGTCCCGGTGGACGTCGTGGCCGACGAGACCACCGGCTACCGGGTCTCCGTCGAGCAGTTGGAGGCGGCGCGCACGGAGCGTACGAAGGTCGTGCTGTTCGTCTCGCCCTCCAACCCGACCGGCGCCGTCTACAGCCGCGAGGACACCGAGGCCGTCGGCCGCTGGGCCGTGGAGCACGGCCTTTGGGTCATGACGGACGAGATCTACGAACACCTCGTTTACGGGGACGCCGAGTTCACCTCGCTGCCGACCGTCGTGCCGGAGCTGCGCGACAAGTGCGTCGTGGTCAACGGTGTCGCCAAGACGTACGCGATGACCGGCTGGCGGGTGGGCTGGATCGTCGGTCCCAAGGACGTGGTGAAGGCCGCGACCAACCTCCAGTCGCACGCGACGTCGAACGTGGCCAACGTCTCGCAGGCCGCCGCGATCGCCGCGCTCACCGGCGGCCTGGACGCGGTGGACGAGATGCGGACCGCCTTCGACCGGCGCCGGGGCACCATCGTGCGGATGCTCAACGAGATCGACGGTGTGGTCTGCCCGGAGCCCGAGGGCGCCTTCTACGTATATCCGTCGGTGAAGGCGCTCCTCGGTAAGGAGATCCGCGGCAAGCGCCCCGCCAGCTCGGTCGAGCTGGCCACCCTGATCCTCGAAGAGGCCGAGGTCGCGGTCGTACCGGGTGAGGCGTTCGGTACGCCGGGTTATCTGCGGCTGTCGTACGCCCTGGGCGACGAGGACCTGGTCGAGGGTGTGGCCCGGCTCCAGAAGCTGCTGGCGGAGGCCCGCGACTGAGAGTCGTCGATCACAGTCGATGAGATACGGGTCCCCGGTGCCGTCCGGGGGCCCGTTCTTTTGTTCGGGATGTCGTTCGGGATTTCGTTCGGGCGACGACCCGAAGGGGGAAAGGGACTCCCGCAGCCCGCGTGCGTACGGCAAGATCCATGGATGGAGAACGTTTCCGGCCCACCGCATGACGACCGCGCCACCCGCGACATCCGTCTGCTGCCCAAGGCCCATCTGCACCTGCACTTCACCGGCTCGATGCGGCCCACGACACTGCTGGAGCTGGCCGACAAGTACGGCGTCCACCTCCCCGACGCCCTCACCGGCGGTGAGCCGCCCCGACTGCGCGCGACCGACGAGCGGGGCTGGTTCCGCTTCCAGCGGCTCTACGACATCGCCCGGTCCTGTCTGCGCTCCCCCGAGGACATCCAGCGGCTGGTGCGCGAGGCCGCCGAGGAGGACGTCAGGGACGGCTCCGGGTGGCTGGAGATACAGGTCGACCCCACCTCGTACGCGCCGCTGCTCGGCGGGCTGATCCCGGCGCTGGAGATCATCCTGGACGCCGTGGACGCGGCGGCCAGGGACACCGGGCTCGGCATGCGCGTCGTGGTCGCGGCGAACCGGATGAAGCATCCGCTGGACGCCCGCACGCTGGCGCGGCTCGCCGTGCGGTACGCGGACCGGGGCGTCGTCGGATTCGGTCTGTCGAACGACGAACGCCGGGGTATGGCACGGGACTTCGACCGGGCCTTCGCGATCGCCAGGGAGGGCGGGCTGCTCGCGGCGCCGCACGGCGGTGAGTTGAGCGGGCCCTCGTCCGTACGGGACTGTCTGGACGATCTGCGCGCGACCCGGGTCGGGCACGGCGTACGGGCGGCCGAGGACCCGAGGCTGCTGCGCAAGCTGGCCGAGCGCGGGGTGACCTGTGAGGTGTGCCCGGCGTCGAACGTGGCGCTGGGTGTGTACGAGAAGCCCGCCGACGTCCCCCTGCGGACCCTGTTCGACGCCGGGGTGCCGATGGCGCTGGGCGCCGACGACCCGTTGCTTTTCGGCTCGCGGCTCGCGGCGCAGTACGAACTGGTGCGCAGGCACCACGGGTTCACGGACATCGAGCTGGCCGAGCTGGCGCGTCAGTCGGTACGGGGCTCGGCGGCGCCGGCCGGGACGCGGGACAAGCTGCTGGCGGGGATCGACGGCTGGCTGTTGCACGGCTGAGCTTTTGCTGACGTCCTGAAGAGGCGCCGTCGAGCCTACGGGGCGAGGCCCAGGAGCGCCGCGCGGACGAGGGTGGGGGCGAACTCCTCGACGGGGGTGACCGGTTCGCCGTCGGGGAAGCTGCGCAGGAACGCCCGTTGCTGGCACGCGCCGAGCAGCAGCGTGGCCGCCGCGTCGGGGTCGGCGTCGGGGCGGATCCGGCCCGCGTCGCGCTCGTTGCGCAGATAGGCGGCGAGGGCGCGCAGCGGGATGTGCGGTCCGGCGCCCAGTGCGTGCACGCGTTCGGCGTGGCGGCGCAGCAGTGCCGGTTCGGCGTAGAGGGAGGCGGCGATCGCGAACGTGGCCTCGTAGAAGAGGGCGGCCTGGCGGACGACCTCGACGAGGTTGTCCTCGACGCTCCGTCCATGCCCTGCCCCGCCGTCTCCGCCTTCGGCGGGCGGCTGCGCGAGTTCGCCGAGAAGGGGGCCGAGCCTGGGCAGCCGCTCGCCGAGCACATGCAGGAAGAGGTCTTCCTTGCCGGCGAAGTATTTGTAGAGGGCGGCCTCCGAGCAGTTGGCCGCGCGGGCGATCTCCTTCGTGGTGGCGCGGGCGAGGCCGATGGTGCTCATCAGCTCGGCCGCGGCGTCGAGTATGCGGGCCCGCGCAGGCTTCATATGTGGTCCGTTCGCGGCTTGACGAAGGGGTGTGTACCTATCCACCATAGAGGTAAGTGAATACTCACCCACCAGGGAAGGCGACGGCGATGAAGCTCACCGTTTTCGGTGCGACCGGCGGAATAGGCCAGGAGATCGTCCGGCAGGGGCTGGCGGCGGGACACCAGGTCACGGCCGTGGTGCGCGATCCGGCGCGCTTCACCGTCACCGGCGACGGGCTGGAGGTGTTCACGGCGGCGGCGTTCGACGACCCCCAGAAGCTGCGGCCCGCCGTGGCCGGCCGGGACGCCGTGCTGTCGGGCATCGGGCCGAGCAGCCGCAAGCTCGCGGGCATCGCGGAACCGGTGACGCGTTCGATCCTGCGGGCGATGGACGCGGAGGGGGTGCGCCGCGTGGTCGTGGTGAGCGCGGCGCCGCTCGGTCCCGTGCCGCGCGACGAACCCTTGGTCGGGAAGCTCGCCCTGGGCGTGGTGAAGGTCGTGCTCAGGCCCGTCTACGACGATCTGGGCCGTATGGAGCAGGAGTTGGCGCGCAGCGGGGCGGACTGGACGGCGGCCCGGCCGCCCCAGCTCGTGGACAAGCCCCTGACCGGCGTCTACCGCACGGTGATCGACGGGAACCCGCGCGCGGGAAGAAAGATCGGCCGGGCGGACGTGGCCCACGCGATGCTCGCGATGGTGGACGACCCGGCGGTGGTGAGGCACGGGGTGGGGGTCGCGTACTGACGGCGGGGCCGGGGGCCGCCTCGTACAGAGTCGTGGGGCCGGAGGCCCCCTCCTGAAGAGGCACGGGCGGGGCCTTCTCCTTCTACAGAGGGGCGGGCACCTCAGAGGCTGACGCCCACCGTCACCGGCTCGTTCACCAGGGTGATCCCGAATGCCTCGCGCACCCCGGCGACGACCTCCCGGGCGAGCGCGAGCAGGTCCTCGGTGGTGGCGTCGCCCCGGTTGGTCAGGGCCAGCGTGTGCTTCGTGGAGATGCGGGCCGGGCCGGCGCCGTACCCCTTGGTGAAGCCCGCGCGGTCGATCAGCCACGCCGCCGAGGTCTTCGTGCGGCCCTCCCCCGCCGGGAACGCGGGCGGTGTGACGTCCGCGCCCAGCCGCCGCGCCGCGCGGGCGAGGAACGCCGCGTACTGGGCGTCGTCCAGGATCGGGTTGGTGAAGAAGGAGCCGGCCGACCAGGTGTCGTGGTCCGCCGGGTCGAGCACCATGCCCTTGCCCGCGCGCAGTTCGAGGACGGTCCGGCGAGCGGTGGCCACCGGGACCCGGTCGCCGGGTTCGACACCGAGGGCGCGGGCCGTCTCGGCGTACTTGAGCGGCGCCGAGAGCCCGCCCGCGTCCTCCAGCGCGAACCGCACGCGCAGGACCACATAGCGCTCGGGGTGCTCCTTGAAGCGGCTGTGTCGGTAGGAGAAGGCGCAGTCGGCGTTGGTGAGGGTCAGCGTCTCGCCGGTGGTCCGGTCGTAGGCGACGACCTCCGTGATGGTGCTGGACACCTCCTGGCCGTACGCGCCCACGTTCTGGATCGGTGTGGCCCCGGCCGAGCCGGGGATGCCGGCCAGGCACTCGACGCCCGCGAGTCCCGCCTCGACGGTACGGGCGACGGCATCGCTCCATGTCTCGCCGGCGGCCAGTTCCAGGGCCGTACCCGCGAGGTCGAAGCCACGGGTCGCGATCCGCAGGGCGGTGCCGTCGAAGCCCTTGTCGCCGATGACCAGATTGCTGCCGCCGCCGATGATCAGCAGCGGTGTGCCCGCGTCGTCCGCCTCGCGCACGGCCGCGACGACGTCGGCGTCGGTGGTCGCGGTGATCAGCCGGGTGGCGGGGCCGCCGAGACGGAAGGTGGTCAGGGGGGCGAGGGTGGCGTCGTGAAGTTCCTGCACGGCACCAGACTACGGTCCGGTCCGGGGACGATTCGTCTGCGGACCGGACCGGACAGGGCCGCGTGGGACTGAGGGCGGTCGGCCGCTCAGGCCAGTTGGACGACGGCGCGGGACATCCCCAGCACCTTCTTGCCCTCGCTCGTCGCCGTCAGATCCACCCGAACGCGGTTGCCGTCGAGCTTGTCGCCGATCTTGGCGCTCACCTCGATGACCGCGCCCGTGTCGTCGTTGGGCACCACGACGGGCCTGGTGAAGCGGACGCCGTACTCGACGACGGCCCCCGGGTCGCCCACCCAGTCGGTCACCACGCGGACCGCCTCGGCCATGGTGAACATGCCGTGCGCGATGACGTCGGGCAGCCCGACCTCCAGCGCGAATCTCTCGTTCCAGTGGATGGGGTTGAAGTCCCCGGACGCGCCCGCGTACCGCACCAGGGTGTCCCGGGTCACCGGGAAGACGCGGGCCGGCAGCTCCGCGCCGACCTCGACGTCCTCGTAGGCGATCTGCGTGGCCATCGACGTCACTCCCCCTCGGCGGCGCGCGCCACCAGCTTGGTCCACGCGGTCACGACATGCGCGCCCGACTCGTCACGCACCTCGCCACGGACGTCGAGGATGTCGTTCCCCGCCATGGACTTGATGCCCTCGATGGTCGAGGTGACGGTCAGCCGGTCGCCGGCGCGGACGGGACGGGTGTACGCGAACTTCTGGTCGCCGTGCACGACACGGCTGTAGTCCAGACCGAGCCGGGGATCCGCGATGACCTCCCGCGCCGCCTTGAAGGTGATCGCGAAGACGAAGGTCGGCGGGGCGATCACATCGAGGTGGCCGAGCGCCTTCGCCGCGTCCGGGTCGGCGTACGCCGGATTGCCGTCGCCCACCGCCTCGGCGAACTCGCGGATCTTCTCCCGGCCCACCTCGTACGGCTCGGTGGGCGGATAGGTCCGCCCGACGAAGGACTGGTCGAGCGCCATGGACTCGTTCCCTCCTGATGAGACTGCCCTGATGAACTGGTGCACAACTTTGACGCACAACTATGGATCGGGCCCGGCAAACGACACGAGGCCGCCCCCCGTTAAAGGGGACGGCCTCGGGTACGAGCCTGGTTCAGCGCGTTTCGCGGTGAGCCGTGTGCGAGTTGCAACGAGGGCAGTGCTTCTTCATCTCAAGACGGTCCGGGTTGTTGCGCCGGTTCTTCTTGGTGATGTAGTTCCGCTCCTTGCACTCCACGCAGGCCAGCGTGATCTTCGGGCGGACGTCGGTGGCAGCCACGTGAGTGCTCCTTGGACGGACAGATTGACGGGTTAACGCATAAAAGAGTAGCCGATCGAAGGATCGCCCCCACCATCGGCTACCGTGTGTAGCGGTGACCGGACTTGAACCGGTGACACAGCGATTATGAGCCGCTTGCTCTACCGACTGAGCTACACCGCTGTGATGTCGGATCCCCTCGCCCGAGGGCGAGGAGCGCCGGACACCAGAGCCCCAATACGGAATCGAACCGTAGACCTTCTCCTTACCATGGAGACGCTCTACCGACTGAGCTATTGGGGCGAGCGATGAAGACATTACACGGTCCGTCGCCGATCGCCCAAATCCGTTTCCCGGCCTCTCGTCCCACCTGTCCCTTCCGTCTCGGGGCGGGTGTCGGAAGGGTGTCGGGAGGGGGCTGAAGGGTCGCCGACGAGGGGGCGGGAGACCTCCCGTACACCACACAGAGCCACGCCGGTATGACTATTCCCTTCCTCCTCGAAGGGCGCCCAGGGCGCCTCTAGGCTCGACCCACGCCGCGTGATCTTGCACGCCAGAGCCCTACAGCCCCGCCAGGAGCCCACCCAGGAGCGCGATGCCCGACAGCCAGCCGCAACCGCCGGACGGCGCCACGGCGAACGCCACCACGCTGCTGCTGCGCGGGGCCCGGCTCACGGACGGCCGCGCCGTCGACGTACGGCTGAGCGGCGGCCGTATCGAGGCCGTCGGCACCGCGGGCAGCCTCACCGCGCCGGGCTCGTGCCTGGATCTCGACGGCCACCTGCTCCTTCCCGCCCCCGCCGAGCCGCACGCGCACAGCGACACCGCGCTGAGCGCCGTCACACCGGACAGGCCCGTCTCGTACGACCCCGAGGACGTCCAGCGCCGCGCGACCGAGGCGGCGCTGCTCCAGGTCGGGCACGGGGCGACCACTCTGCGTACGCATGTGCGGATCGGTGACGCGCAGGAGCTGGCGCCCTTGGAGGCGGTGCTCCAGGCACGGCGGTCACTGCGCGGGCTCGGCGATCTGACGGTCGTCGCCGTACCGCGCCTGCTGACCGGGGTCGCGGGCGCCGACGGGCTCGCGATGCTGCGGGACGCGGTGAAGATGGGCGCGGGTGTGGTGGGCGGCTGCCCCGACCTCGACCCCGATCCGACCGGATATGTGGAAGCGGTGCTGACCGTCGCCGCCGAGCACGGCTGTCCTGTCGACCTCCATACGGACGGCGCCGATCCGGCCCGTCTCGCGCGTCTCGCGGCGATGGCAGGCGGGCTGCGGCCCAGCGTCTCGATCGGGCCCTGTGCCGGGCTGTCCCGACTGCCGGCCGACGTGTCCGGGCGGGCGGCCGACCAGTTGGCGGCGGCGGGTGTGACGGTCATCTGTCTGCCCCAGGGCGGCTGCGGCGGGGCGGAGCAGCGGGGCGTGGCGCCCGTACGGGTGCTGCGGGCCGCCGGTGTGCGGGTGGCGGCCGGCGGCGGTGCCGTACGGGACGTGGCGAACCCGGTGGGACGCGGGGATCCGCTGGAGGCGGCGTATCTGCTGGCCTCCCAAGGAGGACTGCGGGCGGCGGAGGCGTACGACACGGTGAGCACGGCCGCGCGTGAGGCCATGCGGCTGCCGGAGGTACGGGTGGAGGCGGGCTTCCCGGCCGAGTTGCTGGCGGTGCGCGGGGAGACGCTGGAGGGGGTGCTGTCGCTGGCGTACAGCAGGATCGTCATCCACCGGGGGCGGGTGGTGGCCCGGACGAACGCGGTGCGGGAGTACTGCGACTCGGCGGTGGCCGTCGCGCTCGATCTGCCGCGACAGGGGCGGCCGTAAACCGGCGGCACCGGCGGCAATCACTCCTCCTACGGAGGTGGTGCGTGGGCGCTGACGCCCTGTCGGACGTACGGTCGTGAGCATGCGAATTGTCATTGCCGGAGGACACGGTCAGATCGCGCTGCGGCTGGAGCGGTTGCTCGCCGCGCGCGACCACGAGGTCGCGGGCATCATCCGCAAACCCGAACAGGCACAGGATCTACGGAAGGCGGGAGCCGAAGCCGTCGTCCTCGACCTGGAGTCGGCCTCTTTGGAAGAGGCCGCCGCGGCCCTGGAGGGCGCCGACGTGGCGGTCTTCGCGGCCGGGGCGGGACCGGGCAGCAGTACGGAGCGCAAGGACACCGTGGACCGGGGCGCGGCGGTCCTCTTCGCCGACGCGGCGGAACGGGCGGGCGTACGCCGCTATGTGATCGTCTCGTCCATGGGCGCCGACGCGGACCACGAGGGCGACGACGTCTTCGACCACTACCTGCGGGCCAAGGGAGCGGCGGACGTGTACGTCCTGTCCAAGCCGGGGCTCGACGCGACGGTCCTGCGCCCTGGGATGCTCACGAACGACGCGGGCACGGGCCTGGTGAACCTCGCGCCGTCCACGGGCCGTGGACCGGTGCCACGGGACGATGTGGCCGCCACACTGGCGGAGTTGGTGGAGACACCGGCGACGGTGGGCCTGACGCTGGAACTGATCAGCGGCACGGTGCCGGTGGCGGAAGCCGTGCGGAACGCCCCGTCGTCCGTCTGACGGATACGAAGACGGCCCCCGGTCGGCGTCTCCGCTGACCAGGGGCCATCTTCTTCGTGTGGCGGCGCCAGGATTCGAACCTGGGAAGGCTAAGCCGGCGGATTTACAGTCCGCTCCCATTGGCCACTCGGGCACACCGCCATGGGATGTCGTCGCGGGGACGGGCGCTGTGTGCGCTGCTCCGTGGCAACGACGTAAACGATACCCGATGCCCAGGGGTGCTCCGCCACCGGATTGATCAGGCCGGGAGGGGGTGGAGATGACTAGGCTTTGGCGGAGCGGGCCGGGAGCCCGGCCGTGCTTTTCGGCATCAGTACTTTCGGCATCAGTCGCGGCGCGAGCCGCGACACCCTTTCCAGTACCCGATACAAGGAGCCACAGGACATGGCCGACTCCAGTTTCGACATCGTCTCGAAGGTCGAGCGGCAGGAGGTCGACAACGCCCTCAACCAGACCGCGAAGGAGGTCTCCCAGCGGTACGACTTCAAGAACGTCGGAGCCTCGATCGCCTGGTCCGGCGAGAAGATCCTTATGCAGGCCAACACCGAGGAGCGGGTCAGCGCGATCCTCGACGTCTTCCAGTCCAAGCTGATCAAGCGGGGCATCTCACTGAAGGCGCTGGACGCGGGCGAGCCGCAGCAGTCCGGCAGGGAGTACAAGATCTTCGCCTCCCTCGAGGAGGGCATCTCCCAGGAGAACGCGAAGAAGGTCGCCAAGATCATCCGCGATGAGGGCCCCAAGGGCGTCAAGGCGCTCGTGCAGGGCGACGAACTGCGGGTCAGCTCGAAAAGCCGGGACGATCTCCAGGCCGTACAGGCGCTGTTGAAGGGGCAGGACTTCGACTTCGCGCTGCAGTACGTGAACTACCGCTGACCATCGGCGGCCGACTGGCCGCGCCCGCACGGACGTCGCCGCGCCCCGCTCGCGCGGAGGCGGCCGTGCGCGGCGGAGGTGCGGGAGGGGTGGGGCGATGAGTGGGGCGTTGTTTCCTCGGGAACGCAGCGTCGTCGCCGATGGGGCCGTGCATGTGCCGGGGTGGCTGGATGCCGGACGGCAGCGGGAGTTGGTGGAGGCGTGTCGGGGGTGGGCGCGGGGGCCGGTGCCGATGCGGCACACCACGCTGCCCAACGGGGGCGTGATGTCCGTACGGACCGTCTGTCTCGGGTGGCACTGGCAGCCCTACCGCTACACCCGTACCGCCGGGGACGTGAACGGCGCGCGGGTCGCGCCGTTTCCCGCCCGGCTCGTGGAGTTGGGGCGCGCGGCGGTCGATGAGGCGTACGGGGAAGGGGCCGGGGCGCAGTACACCCCGGACACCGCGCTCATCAACTTCTACGAAGGCGCGGCCAAGATGGGCATGCACCAGGACAAGGACGAGAGGTCCGGGGCGCCCGTGGTGTCGCTGAGCATCGGTGACAGTTGCGTCTTCCGCTTCGGCAACACGCGGACACGGACGCGTCCTTATACGGATGTCGAGTTGGCGTCCGGTGATCTCTTCGTGTTCGGCGGGCCGTCGCGGCTCGCGTTCCACGCGGTCCCCAAGGTGTATCCGGGGACGGCCGATCCGGAGTGCGGGATGCGCACCGGACGGCTGAACATCACGCTGCGCGAGACCGGGCTCGTCGGGGAATGACGCGCGGCGGCGAGGGCAGCCGGGGGTCGGCGGAGGGGCGGCGGGGGTCAGCGGGAGCGGGAGTGGCCGAAGAGGATGCGGTAGCCGATCAGCAGCACCAGTGAGCCGCCGATCGCCGCCGCCCAGGTGGCACCGTCGTAGAAGTCGTCGGTGATCGGGTGGTCCAGCCAGCGGGACGATATCCAGCCGCCGATGAAGGCGCCGGCGATGCCGATGAGGGTCGTGCCGATCAGACCGCCCGGGTCCCGGCCGGGCAGCAGGATCTTGGCGACGGCTCCGGCGAGGAGTCCGAGGACGAGCCAGCCGATGATGGTCATGCCGTGGACCTGCCTTTCGTGCGGTGCTTCCGCGCCGTGGGGTGTGGCGCGTTCTGTGCTGTCCTGTGAGACGCCTGGAGGGCGGGGCGCGGTTGCGGAGTACGTCGTGCCGTGGGCGCCTGGCCGACGGGGCTGCTACCCCGCTCCGGGCCGGACATGCGTGTGGGGCGGCCGGCCACAGCGCCGTACCGCCCCTGAAGCCCCGCCCTTGCCCCCTACCGCACCGCCGAGGTCACCAGCCGGCGAACGCCTGGTCCGTACGGACGATCTCGCGGCCGAAGGGCATCAGTGAGACGGGGATCATCTTGAAGTTGGCGATGCCCAGCGGGATGCCGATGATCGTCACGCACAGCGCGATCCCGGTGAAGATATGGCCGAGAGTGAGCCACCACCCCGCCAGGACCAGCCACAGCACGTTGGCGACGAACGACGGCGCGCCCGCGTCGCGCCGCTCCACCGTGGTGTAGCCGAACGGCCACAGTGCGTACACACCGATCCGGAACGCGGCGAACCCGAAGGGAATGCCGATGATCGTGACGCACAGCAGCAGTCCGGCCAACATGTAACCGAGGAACAGCCAGAAACCACTGAAAACGAGCCAGATGATGTTGAGGATTGTCTTCATGGACGGCCACCTGCCATCTGCTCTAGTCGGGCGATCCGCTCCGCCATCGGCGGATGCGTGGAGAACATTCTCGATACACCCTGTCCGGGCCGGAACGGGTTGGCGATCATCAGGTGGCTCGCCGTCTCGATTCGTGGCTCTGGCGGCAACGGGAGCTGTTTCGTACCCGCTTCAAGCTTACGCAAGGCGCTCGCGAGGGCCAACGGATCGCCGGTGAGCTGCGCGCCGGACGCGTCCGCCTCGTACTCCCTGGAACGGCTCACCGCGAGCTGGATCACGGAGGCGGCCAGCGGGCCCAGGATCATGACCAGGAGCATGCCGACGAGGCCGGGGCCCTCGTCGTCGTCCGAGCGGCCGATGGGGATGAGCCAGGCGAAATTCACCAGGAACATGACGACAGAGGCGAGGGCTCCGGCGACCGACGAGATCAGGATGTCGCGGTTGTAGACATGGCTCAGCTCATGGCCGAGGACCCCGCGCAGCTCCTGCTCGTCCAGGATCTGGAGGATGCCCTCCGTACAACAGACGGCCGCGTTACGGGGATTGCGGCCCGTGGCGAACGCGTTGGGGGCCTGCGTCGGTGAGATGTAGAGCCGGGGCATCGGCTGGCGCGCGGTCGTGGACAGCTCACGCACGATGCGGTAGAGCTTCGGCGCCTCGAACTCGCTGACCGGGCGCGCGCGCATGGCGCGCAGCGCCAGCTTGTCGCTGTTCCAGTACGCGTACGCGTTCGTGCCCAGGGCGACGACGACCGCGACGATCAGACCCGTCCGGCCGAAGAGGCTGCCGATGACGATGATGAGTGCGGACAGTCCCCCGAGGAGTGCGGCGGTCCTCAACCCGTTGTGCCGGCGGTGCACGGAACGCCCTCCAAATCGTGCGGCAGGGGAACCCTCTACGTGATGCTGCTCCACCCTCCAGTGGACCCTTACTCACTGGTCAACGCCAGGCGAGGGTCACGGGTTCCCTGGCGCGCCCGCGCGGGGCTGTGCGCCGTACGGGTGGTGGCGGGGGCGGGTGGGGTGGGTTCTCTGCGGGGCGCGTGATTCGGAGCGGGTTCTCAGAAGAGGCTTTCGGCCGCGAAGCGCAGGACCAGTTGGGGCGCTCCCGACAGGGCGACGCCCGCGGCGGCGGTCAGGCCGATCGCGGCGAGCACGGGGGCCGGGGCACGGTGACCGGCCAGGGGGCCGGCGGGCTGAAGGGTCGGCCCGGTGGCCTGGGCGGTGACCGGCGACGGCGTCTCGGTGCCCTCCTCCGCCGTCTCCGGGGCGCGGAAGAGGGCCGCCGTCCACTGGAGGTAGTAGTAGAGCGCGATGACGACGTTGAAGCTCATCACGACGGCCAGCCAGCCGAGTCCCGCGTCGACGGCCGAGGAGAAGACCGTGACCTTGGCGAAGAGGCCGACGATGCCCGGCGGCAGTCCGGCGAGGCAGAGCAGGAAGAAGCCCATGGCGAGGGCGACGAGCGGGCGCTCGGCGGCGAGGCCGCGGTAGTCCGCGAGGCGGTTCAGGGGCTTCGTACGGGCGACCAGGGCGGCGACGGCGAAGGCGCCGAGGTTCACGACGGCGTACATCAGGGCGTACGCGACGGTGGAGCCGATCTGGTCCGTGCCGGCGTACGCCGCCGCCGCGATCGGCACCAGCAGATAGCCGGCCTGGGCGACGGACGACCACGCGAGGAGGCGTACCGCGCTCCACGCGCGCGTGGCCGACTGGCGCAGGGCGGCGACGTTGCCGACGGTCATGGTGAGCGCGGCGAGCACCGCGACGACCGGGCCCCATACGTCGGAATGGCTCGGGAAGGCGATGACCGTCACCAGGATCAGGCCGGAGAATCCGACGGCCTTGCTGACGACGGAGAGATACGCGGCGACGGGCAGCGGTGCGCCGACGTACGTGTCGGGGACCCAGAAGTGGAAGGGCGCGGCGGCGGCCTTGAAGGCGAAGCCGACGAGAGTGAGGGCGACGCCCGCCGAGGCGAGGGTTTCGAGCGTCCCCGGGACGTCGTCGAGCCGGGCGGCGATCTCGGTGAGGTGCAGGGTGCCGGTGGTGGCGTACACGAAGCTGACGCCCAGCAGCATGACCGCGGTGGCCGTCACGGAGGAGAGGAAGAACTTCAGCGCCGCCTCGGACGACAGGCGGTCGCCGCGCTTGAGGCCGACCAGCGCGAAGGCGGGGAGGGTGGCGACTTCGAGGGCGACGACGAGCGTCGCGAGGTCGCGCGCGGCGGGCAGGAGGGCTGCGCCGGCCGCCGAGGAAAGCAGCAGGAACCAGAACTCGCCCGCCGGGAGCTTCTTGCCGGTGACGCCGAGTTCGGTGACGGAGAGCAGGGCGGTGAGCAGGGCGCCGCCGAGCACCAGGAGCTGGATGACGAGGGTGAAGTGGTCGGCGGTGTAGCCGCACACGTCGGCGTCCGACGTCAGGCAGAAGGTGGACCGGTCGCCCGCGCGGATCGGGATCAGGAGCAGGAGCGCGGCGGCGAGGCCGGCGACGGAGAGGGCGCCGAGGAGCGGTTTACGGCGTTCCGGGACGAACAGGTCGGCGATCAGGACGACGAGGGCGACGGCGGCGGTGAGGGCCGGGGGCGCGATCGCGAGCCAGTCGACGGACTGGACGAGGTTCGCGGCGACGGCGTCGGCGCCCTGGGCGGCGGCCACGATCACGACTTGCCTCCTGCGAGAAGCTTCTGCACGGCCGGGTCGGTGAGGCCGAGGAGGACGGCGGGCCAGAGGCCGGCGAGGACGGTGAGGGCGACGAGCGGGGTCCAGGCGGCGAGTTCGTAGCCGTGGACGTCGGCGAGTTCGGGCGCCGGGCCCGCTTCCTCGGCTCCCGCGGCCTGGTGGGTCGCGCCCATGCACACGCGGCGGACGACGATCAGCAGGTACGCGGCGGTGAGCAGCGTGCCGAAGCAGGCGATCGCGGCGAAGGTGACGAAGGCGGGGCGGCTGAGTCCGGGCGCGGGATCGAAGGCGCCGAACATCGCGAGCATCTCGCCCCAGAATCCGGCGAGGCCGGGCAGGCCGAGCGAGGCGACGGCGGCGAAGGCGAGCAGACCGCCGAGGCGGGGGGCGCGGCCGTACAGCGCCGCGCCGGTGGCGCCGGCGAGGGTGTCGAGGTCGGCGGTGCCGTAGCGGTCCTTGAGCGCTCCGACCAGGAAGAAGAGCAGGCCGGTGATGAGGCCGTGGGCGACGTTGGCGAACAGCGCGCCGTTGACGCCGGTGGGGGTCATGGACGCGATGCCGAGGAGCACGAAGCCCATGTGGCCGACGGAGGAGTAGGCGATCAGACGCTTGAGGTCGCCGCCCGCGCCCTGCCGGGCGAGGGCGAGGCAGGCCAGGGAGCCGTAGATGATGCCGACGACGGCGAGCGCGGCGAGGTACGGGGCGAAGGTACGCATCCCGTCCGGCGCGATCGGCAGGACGATACGGACGAACCCGTACGTACCCATCTTGAGCAGGACCCCGGCGAGGAGGACCGATCCGACGGTCGGGGCGGCGGTGTGGGCGTCCGGGAGCCAACTGTGGAACGGCCACATCGGGGTCTTGACCGCGAGCCCGATCCCGATCGCCAGAACGGCCGTGACCTGCACGGATGTACTCAGCCCACGGCCGTTGTCAGTGGCGAGTGCCACCATGTCGAATGTGCCCGCGTGCAGCCCGACGAGCAGCAGGCCGAGCAGCATGACCACGGAGCCGAGCAGCGTGTAGAGGATGAACTTCCAGGCGGCGGCCTGCCGCTGCGCACCGCCCCAGCGGGCGATGAGGAAGTACATGGGGATGAGCACCATCTCGAAGGCCAGGAAGAAAAGCAGCAGATCGAGGACGGCGAAGGTGGCGAGGGTGCCGGATTCGAGGACGAGCAGGAGGGCGACGAACGCCTTCGGGGAAGGGCCCGCCGGGGGCTTGAAGTAGCTGTAGAGCGCGCAGAGGAAGGTCAGCAGCGCGGTCAGGACCAGAAGGGGGAGGGAGATGCCGTCGATGCCGAGATGGATCCGCACGTCGAGTGCGGGGATCCAACTGATGTCCGTCGTGGCCTGGATCCTCGACGGCTGGTCGTGGTCGAAGCCGAGTGCGAGGACGATCGCGGCGAGGAGGATCGCGCCGGTCACGGTCACGCCGTGGCGTAGTACGGCCTGGTCGGGGCCGGTGCCCCGGAGTCCGGGCGGGGCGGGCAGCAGCGCCGTCGCCGCGCCCAGGAGGGGGGCGACGACGATGAACGCGAGAAGGAGCTGCATCACGGACGTGCTGATATCGATCACGGCTCACGCTCCGGCGGCGACGAGGACGGCGGCGATCGCCAGGACGACCGTTCCGGCGAGCAGGGCGCCCAGGTAGGTCTGCACATTGCCGGTCTGCGCGCCGCGTACGGCGGCGCCGAGCCAGCGGGTGCCGGTGCCCGCACCGCGTACGTACGTGTCGACGACCTCGCGGTCGAGGAAGCGGACCAACTGGGCCGCGCCCTGGACCGGGCGTTGGAACAGCACGCGGTAGACGGTGTCCAGATGGAAGCCGGCGGCGGCGTGACGGTGGAGTCTCCCGAGCAGGAGCCGGCCGGGGTCGGCGGGGTCGGGGGCGGAGGCGATATCGCCGTAGACGGCGGTGTGGCTGGCCATGGCCTCGACCTCGGAGAGCGCGGGCTCGGCGTCGGGGTGCGCGGCGAGGGCGCCCATGGGGGTGCGGGCGGCGAGGGCCGTGGTGTGGCTCCAGGCGCCGTAGGTGACCAGTCCGCCGACGAGCGCGACGCCCGTGCCGAGTACGGAGGTGGTGATGGTCGGGGTGAGGCTGTGGGCGTCCACCCAGGGGGCGATGAGGCCGACGGTCACGCCGAAGGCGAGCGAGGGGACGGCGAGCACCCACAGGACGGCGTTCATCGACAGCGGCTGCTTGCCATGGTCGGCGGCTTCGGCGCCCCGGCCCCGGAAGGCGAGGAGCCACAGGCGCGTGGCGTAGGCGGCGGTGAGGAGGGCGGTGAGCAGACCGGCGACCAGTACGGTCCAGCCGGCGATGTCCGGGGCGATGTCGGACTTGCCGAGGGCGGCGTGTTCGGCGGCGACGAGGACGGCTTCCTTGGAGAAGAAGCCGGCGAACGGCGGGATGGCGGCGAGCGCGAGAAGCGCGATCGTCATCGTCCAGTAGGCGTCGGGGACGCGTTTGGCGAGGCCGCCCATCCGGGACATGGTGGCGAGCGAGTTGGTGCCGGCGGCGTGGATGATCACGCCCGCGCCGAGGAAGAGAAGCGCCTTGAAGGCGCCGTGCGAGATGAGGTGGAAGACGGCCGCGCCCCGGTCGCCCACGGCCAGCGCGCCCGACATATAGCCGAGTTGGCCGATGGTCGAGTAGGCGAGGACGCGTTTGATGTCGTCCTGCGCGAGGGCGGCGAGCGCCGAGCCGACCATGGTGATCGCGGCCAGCACGGCGAGCACGACAAGGGCCGCGGCGGAGGCGGCGAAGACGGGGAGGAGACGGGCCACGAAGTAGATACCGGCGGCGACCATCGTCGCCGCGTGGATCAGCGCGGAGACGGGGGTGGGACCGGCCATCGCGTCGGGCAGCCAGGTGTGCAGCGGGAATTGGGCCGACTTGCCCGCGACACCGGCGATCAGCAGCAGGGCGATCAGGGTGGGGTGGTCGAGCCCGTCGTCCGCGACGGACTTCAGGACGCCGGTGATCCGGAACGTGCCGGTGTCGACGGCGAGCGCGAACAGACCGAGCAGGAAGGGGACATCGCCGAGTTTGGTGACGAGGAAGGCCTTCAGGGAGGCGGCGCGCGCCTCGGGCGTCTCCCAGTAGTGGCCCACCAGGAAGTACGAGCAGATGCCCATGATCTCCCAGCCGACCAGCAGCACCATCAGGTCGCCGGAGTAGACGACGAGCAGCATCGCGGAGGTGAAGAGGGAGACGAGAGCGGCGTACGAGGGGTAGCGCGGGTCGTCGCGCAGATAGCTCGTCGAGTAGATCTGCACGCAGGTCGCGACGACACCGACGAGGATCGCGACGAGGGCGGCGAAGCCGTCGATGTACAGGGCGAGGTCGATGGGGACCGAGCCGGTCGGGGTGAGCTGGGTCGCGGCGTCGATCGGCGCGCGGGTGCCGTGCCCGTCGCTCTGGCGTACGGCGACGATCACGGCGAGTACGGCGGCGGCGAACGGCGGCAGTACGGCCAGGGGCCGGACGAATCCCGGGGCCGTACGGCCGAGGAGCAGTCCGGCCACCGCGCCGAGGAACGGCAGGAGCGGGACGAGGACGGCGAGGGTGGTCGTGGTCACGCGGTGGCCTCAGCATTCTTCGCCGCGGCGCCGGCTTCGGCCTGGGCCTGGGCGTGGGCCTGTTGGGCGGACTCGGCCACCGCCTCTCGCGCGGCCTCGTCGGTCGCGTCGCTCTCGACGCTGTCGCGGAGCCGGTCGACGTCCGCGGTGCCCCGGCTGCGGTAGACCATCAGGACGATCGCCAGACCGATGCCGATCTCGGCGGCGGCGATGGCGATCACGAAGAGGGTGAGGGCCTGGCCGGCGTGCAGGGTGTCGCGCAGCCATACGTCGAAGGCGACGAGGTTGAGATTGACGGCGTTGAGCATCAGCTCGACGGACATGAGCACGAGGATCGCGTTGCGGCGGGCGAGTACCCCGTACAGACCGGTGCAGAACAGCAGCGCCGCGAGGACGGCGGGATAGGCGAGATGCATCAGCGCTGCTCCTTGCCACGGGGGCGGGGGCTGCCGGGTGCGTCGCTCTTGCGGGACAGGACGATCGCGCCGATCAGCGCGGCGAGCAGCAGGACGGAGAGCGCTTCGAAGGGCAGAACCCAGTGCCGGAAGAGGAACTGGCCGGAGACCTCGGTGGATCCCTGGGCGGGGCCGTCGAGTTCGATCCAGGTCGTACGGAACGCGTCGACGACCACCCACACCAGCGCGGCGGCAGCGGCGAGGGCCACCGCGAGGGCGACCCACCGGTTCTCCGAATCCGCGTCGGGGGAACGGCCGATGGGCGCCTTCGTCAGCATCAGCCCGAACAGAAGGAGGACGACGACGGAGCCGACATAGATCAGGACCTGCACCCAGGCGATGAACTCGGCCGTCAGCAGCAGGTATTCGACGGCCAGGCCGCCGAGCGCCACGACGAGCCAGAGGGCGGCGTGCACCAACTGCTTGGTCGTGACGGTGATGACTGCCGCGCCGAAGGTGACGAGACCGACGAGGAGGAAGGCGATCTCGACACCGGTCGGGGACAGGAAGCCGGGGTGGGCGGCTGCGAGAGGGGTCACTCGCCGTCCTCCTGCTGCTGCTGCGTGGCGGCTTGCGCTGCGGCTTGCGTCGCGGCGAGCTTGTCGGCCGTCTTGCGGGCGGCGGCGATCTCCTTCGGTTCCTCGGCGGCCGGGTCGAGGGCGGGCGGGGCGGGCACGGTCCACATCCACTCGCGGAGTTTGTCCCGCTCGTGGGTGAGTTCCAGGATGTCCGTCTCCGCGTACTCGAACTCCGGTGACCAGAACAGCGCGTCGAAAGGACAGACCTCGATGCAGATACCGCAGTACATGCAGAGCGAGAAGTCGATGGCGAACCGGTCGAGGACGTTCCGGCTGCGCTCACGGCCGCCGGGGGCGGCGGCGGGCAGCGTCTCCTTGTGGGAGTCGATGTAGATGCACCAGTCGGGGCACTCACGGGCGCAGAGCATGCAGACCGTGCAGTTCTCCTCGAACAGTCCGATCACGCCCCGGCTGCGGGGCGGGAGTTCGGGCTGGGTGTCCGGGTACCGCGCGGTGACGGTCTTCCTGGTCATCGTACGAAGCGTGACGGCCAGCCCCTTGGCCAGGCCGCTGCCGGGGATCGGAGGCACTTACTGGATCACCACCTTGACGATGCCGGTGAGGGCGATCTGGGCGAGGGCGAGCGGGATGAGCACGGTCCAGGCGAGCTTCTGGAGCTGGTCCTCGCGCAGTCGGGGATAGCTGACGCGCAGCCAGATGATGACGAAGGCGAGGAGGAACGTCTTGAGGAGGGTCCAGAGCCATCCGAGGCCGTCGCCGCCGAAGGGGCTGTGCCAGCCGCCGAGGAACAGGACGGTGGTCAGTCCGCACAGGACGACGATGCCCGCGTACTCGGCGAGCAGGAACAGCGCGAACCGCAGACCGGTGTACTCGGTGTACGCGCCGAAGATGATCTCGGAGTCGGCGACCGGCATGTCGAAGGGCGGGCGCTGGAGTTCGGCGAGTCCGGCGACGAAGAAGACGAGTGCGCCGACGATCTGCCAGGGGACCCACCACCACTCGAAGGCGTTGAGGATGCCGGGGAGGGAAACGGTGCCGGCCGCCATCGCGACGGAGGCGGCGGTGAGGAGCATCGGCAGCTCGTACGCGAGCAGTTGGGCGGCGGTGCGCAGACCGCCGAGCAGGGAGAACTTGTTGGCCGACGCCCAGCCCGCCATGAGCGAGCCGAGCACACCGACGCCCATCACGGCGAGTACGAAGAAGATCCCCGCGTCGACGACCTCGCCGACCGCGCCCTCCTGGGGGCCGATCGGGATCACGACCAGTACGAGGAGGTAGGGCAGCAGGGCGACGGCCGGGGCGAGTTGGAAGACCCGCCGGTCGGCGGCGGCCGGGACGATGTCCTCCTTCTGCGCGAACTTCACACCATCGGCGACGAGTTGGGCCCAGCCGTGGAACCCACCGACGTACATGGGCCCGAGGCGGCCCTGCATATGGGCCATGACCTTGTGCTCGGTCTGCCCGACGACGAGGGGAAGGACGAGGAATGCGGCGAAGACGATGACCAGCCGAATGGCGACGTCGAGCACGTCGTTCACGCGTCTCCTCCGGGGCGCTCGGGGTCCGGGCCGGCGTCGTCGGAACCCTGGCGGGTACCGGAGTCGCCGTCCGGCCCGCCGTCCGGGGCGGCCTGCGGCGACGACTTGGGCTCGGGTGTGGGCGTGGGCCTCGGCCGGGCGGCCGGGGGCGGCTCCGACGCCAGCTCGGGCTGGACGCCCGGGGCGTGCGTCGGACCGCCCTCGGGCCCGCCTTCGGCGTCCCGCCCTGCCTCGGGCCTCTCCCCGGCGGCCGGGGCGGCCCCAGATTTGGTCTCCCGCGCGGGCGCGGCGTCCGGGGTGGTCTGCGGTGCCGGCTCAGGCGCGGGCTCTCGCTCGGCCTCCGGCGTACGCGCGGCCTCGGGCTGGACGCCCGGGGCGTGCGTCGGACCGCCCTCGGGCCCGCCTTCGGCGTCCCGCCCTGCCTCGGGCCTCTCCCCGGCGGTAGGAGCAGGCGCAGGCTTGGCCTCCCGCGCGGGCGCGGACGCCCGCCCGGCGGCCGGGGGCGGCTCCGACGCCGGCTGGCCCCCCGGCACGGTTGTGGCCTCACCCTCCGAGGTAGGCCCCGGCGCCGACTTGGGCTCAGGTGTCGGCCCGCCCTCGGCGGACGGTACCGACGTCGGCTCAGGCTTGGCCTCCTGCCCGGCGCCCGGCGGCGACTCCGGCGCGGGCTCGGGCTCACCCGCAGGCGCGGGTGTCGGCTCGCCCTCCGGCGCCGTCGGCGCAGGCGCTGTCTGCCGGTCCGCCGGGGGTGCGTCGAACGCCGGGCGTGGGTCGTGCCAAGGGGCCGGGGCAGCAGTCGGTGCCGGGGCCGTGGGCGCGGGGGGCTGTTGGCTCGTGGAGCCCTCCGAGACGCTGCGGGCGCGGCGGACCGGGCGTTCTCCCGTCGCACGTGGGGTGCGGGGCGTACGGGCCGGGGCCGGGGGGAGTTGGCCCTTGAGGGGGCCCCATTCGTTCGGGTCCGGTACGCCCGGCGGCAGCATCTGGCGTCGTTTGGGGCCGGTGTGACCCGGTGCCGACTCCCCCGGCTCCTTCGCGCCCGGCCACGCCTTCGCGACCCGGGCCGCCAGGACGAAGTCCTTGCGCAGCGGGTGGCCTTCGAAGGTCTCGGGCAGCAGCAGGTGCACCAGGTTGGGGTGGTCCGTGAAGGAGACGCCGAACATTTCGTATGTCTCGCGCTCGTGCCAGCCCGCGCCCGCGTAGACCCCGAGGGCGCTGGGCAGTTCGGCGGCCTCGTGCGGGACGGTCGTACGGACCAACAGACGCCGCACAGCGCGGGGTTCGACCGACGCGACGTGCGCGCTGACGCGGAAGCCGGTGCCGGGTTCGTCGACGGCGCTCAGCCAGTCGAAGTAGGTGCAGCCGAGCCGGTCACGCGCCGTCTCGAGCGCGGTCAGCCAGGCCGTGGCGGGGACGTCGACCGTCAGCAGGTCGTACGCGCGCTCCGCCGTGGCGTCCGCGCCGAAGATCTCGGTGACGGCGTCGGGCAGGCTGTCGTAGGCGTCCGCCGTCATCAGGTGCTCTCCCCCGGCGTCGGCGTCGGCGTCGGCGGCGCCGCGACGAGTCCGCTGCGCAGCGCGGCCGTGCTGGGCCGGCGGCCCTCGGAGCCGTAACGCTCGCCCAGCGACTCGCGGGAGATCTTCTCCTGGAGCTTGAGGATCCCCTGGAGCAGCGCCTCGGGGCGCGGCGGGCAGCCCGGTACGTAGACGTCGACCGGGATGATCTGGTCGACGCCCTTGGTGACCGAGTACGAGTCCCAGTACGGGCCACCGCAGTTGGAGCAGGCGCCGAAGGAGATCACGTACTTGGGCTCGGGCATCTGCTCGAACAGCCGCTTCACCGCGGGCGCCATCTTGTCGGTCACCGTGCCGGACACGACCATCAGGTCCGCCTGGCGCGGGCCCGGCGCGAGGGGGATGACGCCGAGCCGGATGAAGTCGTGCCGGGCCATCGACGCGGCGATGAACTCGATGGCGCAGCAGGCGAGTCCGAAGTTGAAGACCCACAGGCTGTAGCGGCGGCCCCAGTTGAGGACCACCTTCATCGGCTGCGGCGCCAGTCGGGAGAGCACGCCCAGGCGTTGGGGATTCGGCAGCTCGACCGGACCGGCGGCGGGAGCGGGTGCGGGTGCGGGAGCGGGAGCGCCGGCGGCGGGGGTCACGTCCATTCCAGGACGCCCTTCTTCCATGCGTAGAGCAGTCCAACGGCCAGGAAGCCGAGGAAGATGAACATCTCGACGAGCGTCGTCGCGCCGTACCCCGGAGCCGCGAAGACCGTCGCCCACGGGAAGAGGAAGATCGAGTCGACGGCGAAGATGACGTACAGGAAGGCGTAGACGTAGTAGCGGACCTGGGTGTGTGCCCAGCCCTCGCCCACCGGGTCGACACCGCATTCGTAGGTGAGCAGTTTCTCGGGCGTCGGTACCACCGGCCGCAGCAGTCGGCCCGCCCCGAAGGCCACGGCGACGAAGAGCACGCCGACGACCGCGAGCAGCCCGACCACCGAATAGCTCTGGAAGTAGTCCGACGCGAGAACGGTCGGTTCCGGCACGTCCGTCACCCGCCCCTCGCTCCGCCGATTCGGCGTTCCTGGAATCCTGGTCCGTGATCTGTACGCACGGGAGTCTAGGCCCTGCTAAAGGGACCGTAAGCAGTCGGTCGCGGATCAGTCATGGCCGGGTCATGCGTGGGTCCTACAGGCGGGTGGTGGGGTTATCCCCACCACGACCCTCCCAGCCACCCCATGGCGTGGGTCTTCGCGGCCGTGCAGGCTAGAGCCTTATGACCGCCCGTATCAGCTTCACCGACGACGACCGGCCACCGCCGGCACGTTTCGCCTTCGGCAGGCACACGTGGAAGGAGATCGCCCATCTCCTCGCCAATCTGCCGGTGTCGATCGCCGGATTCGTCTATGTCGTGATCGTCGTGCCCACCGGCGCCGTGCTGTCCGTCACCGTGATCGGCCTGCCCTGGCTCGCCGGCGGTCTGGCCGGTGCCCGGCTGCTGGGCAAGGCCGAGCGGGCGCGGGCGCGCGCCCTGCTGGGGCTGCGGATCGAGGAGCCGAGTCCGCTGCGCGGCCGCAGCCGTGATGAGCGGCGCGCACGTGGTTCCGACGGGTTCTTCCCGTGGTTGTGGACGGGGTTGAAGGACCCGGTGGCCTGGCGCACCGTGTTGTACGAGTTCATCCGGCTGCCCTGGGGGATCGTGACGTTCACGGTCACCCTGGTGAGCCTCTTCCTGTTCTGGCCGGTGCTGCCCTTCATCGCGCGCGGCCTCACGAACGCCGACCGGGCCATGGTGCGCGGACTGCTTTCGCCGTCCGACGAGTTGGAGAGCCGGATCGCGGAGCTGGAGTCGGACCGGGGCGTCGTGGTGGACACGGCCGCCGCCGATC
The DNA here is from genome assembly GCF_045040295.1 of Streptomyces sp. NBC_01506. Classification (NCBI taxonomy): domain Bacteria; kingdom Bacillati; phylum Actinomycetota; class Actinomycetes; order Kitasatosporales; family Streptomycetaceae; genus Streptomyces; species Streptomyces sp. NBC_01506. The sequence continues at coordinate 3,660,651 of NZ_CP109422.1, forward strand.
TGCGCCGTATCGAGCGCGACCTGCACGACGGGGCGCAGGCCCGGCTGGTGGCTCTCGCCATGGGGCTCGGCCTCGCCAAGGAGAAGCTGCTGAACGATCCGGAGGCGGCGGCGAGCATGGTCGACGAGGCGCACGGCGAGGTGAAGCTGGCCCTCCAGGAGCTGCGCGATCTCGCGCGCGGCATCCACCCGGCCGTCCTGACGGACCGGGGGCTGGACGCGGCGCTGTCCTCCGTCGCCTCCCGCTGCACCGTGCCGGTCAAGGTCGACGTCGAGCTGGACGAGCGTCCGGCGGCGGCGATCGAGGGCATCGCGTACTTCACCGTCTCGGAGCTCTTGCAGAACGTCAGCAAGCACAGCGGCGCGCGCATGGCCGGCGTCGAGGTGTGGCGGGCGAATGACCGGCTGCTGATCCAGATCCAGGACGACGGGCGCGGGGGCGCCCGGCTGGACGGCGGGACGGGGATGGCGGGGCTGGCCGAGCGCCTGGGCGCGGTCGACGGGCTTTTCGTCCTCGACTCACCGGTCGGGGGTCCGACGGTCGTCACGGCCGAACTTCCGTGGCGCAGGCGCGAGGAGTCCTGACCCCCAGCCGTGCGCCCGGCCTTGTGCGCGGGGCGTAAAACCGCACCGTCGGGGTGGGGAAAACCCCAGGGCGAAGACGGGTACGAACCTCATGGTGCGGGCGCGGCCGGCGGATCAGCATAGAGGTACGACATGAAGCACGACCGCCCCGCTCGCAGAACGGACGACACGATGGCCACGGATTACGGCACGCGGACCCAGCCACGGCGCCACACCCTTCATCCGGCCCTGCGCACTCCGTTCACGGGCCGCGCCTGGAAGGAGTTCGGCTATCTCCTGCTGAATCTTCCGATGGGCATCCTGTTCTTCGTCTACGCGATAACGACGATCTCGCTGAGTGCGGGGCTCCTGGTGACCTTCCTCGGCATTCCGCTGCTGGCCGCCGCGCTCATCGGCTGCCGGGGCCTGGGCGCCCTCGAGCGGGCGAGGGCACGGGCCCTGCTCGGTGTGGACGTCGCGAGCCCGCTGCCGGTGCACGGGAAGGAGCCCGGTCTGATGCCGTGGGTCGGCGCGGTCCTCAAGAGCGGGGTGTCCTGGCGGCATCTGCTCTACGGTTTCCTGCACTTCCCTTGGGCGATGTTCTCGTTCGTCACGTCCTTCACCGTCACGGTCACCGGCTGGGCCCTTTTCCTCTATCCGCTGTGGCAGTGGGTCTTCCCCGAGATGACGGACGCGGACGGCATCGTGATCTTCAGTGACGGCACCCATGACTTCTATGTGGACACCCCGTTCGAGATAGCCGCCACCAGCGTGATCGGTCTCGTCATCGTCCTCGCCTCGCCGTGGCTGAACCGTGGGCTGACGTGTGTGGACCGACTGCTGGTCACCGGGCTGCTCGGCCCGTCCAAGCTGGCGACGCGCGTCACCGAGCTGGAGTCGGACCGGGGCGTCGTGGTGGACACGGCCGCCGCCGATCTGCGCCGTATCGAGCGCGACCTGCACGACGGGGCGCAGGCCCGGCTGGTGGCCCTGGCCATGGATCTGGGGCTGGCGAAGGAGAAGCTGCTGGCGGACCCGGAGGCGGCGGCGCGGATGGTGGACGAGGCGCACGGCGAGGTCAAGGTCGCGCTTCAGGAGCTGCGCGATCTGGCGCGGGGCATACACCCGGCGGTCCTCACGGACCGGGGGCTGGACGCGGCGCTGTCCTCCGTCGCCTCCCGCTGCACCGTGCCGGTTCAGGTCGAGGTCGACCTGGGGTCGCGCCCGGCGGCGGCGATCGAGGGCATCGCGTACTTCACCGTCTCGGAGCTTCTGCAGAACGTGAGCAAGCACGCCCGTGCCACCCGCGCCTCGGTGGATGTGTGGCGGATGCAGGACCGGCTGATGCTCCAGGTCTCGGACGACGGCCAGGGCGGCGCGAACACCTCGTCGGGCAGCGGTCTGGCGGGGCTCGCGGAGCGGCTGGACGCGGTGGACGGGATCCTGGTGGTCGACTCTCCGGCCGGCGGTCCGACGACGGTGACGGCGGAGCTGCCCTGGCGGAAGTGACGCCCGAGGCCGACCGGCTCTTGCCGCTCTCCAGAGCGGGAAGAGCGAGACGCGCTACACAGAGGCGAGCGGCGCAGCAGGGCACACGGCACCACAGGCACACAAGACAGTCGCCTACGCGGCTGCGGCGCACGGGACCTCGTCCGGTGCGCCGCAGCCGCGTCTCCCAGTTTGATCAGGTCCGGTTCAGTGCGCCCCGCGCCGATGGGAATACTGGGATGCTGGGAAGGCTGCGCGGGCGCGCGGCGCATACGCGCATTCGACATGGGGGCGACACGGTCGTGGAGGACAGGGTACGAGTGGTCATCGCCGAGGATTCGGTGCTCCTGCGGGAGGGCCTGACCCGGCTGCTCACCGATCTCGGGCATGACGTCGTCGCCGGTGTCGGGGACGGCGAGGCGCTGATCAAGACCGTCGGCGACCTGGCCCGGGAGGGCGCGGCGCCGGACGTGGTGGTGGCCGACGTACGGATGCCGCCGACGCACACCGACGAAGGGGTCCGGGCGGCCGTCCAACTGCGCAAGGAGCATCCGGGGATAGGTGTGCTCGTGCTGTCGCAGTACGTGGAGGAGCAGTACGCGACGGAGCTGCTCGCGGGCAGCAGCCGGGGCGTCGGCTATCTGCTCAAGGACCGGGTGGCCGAGGTCCGGGAGTTCGTGGACGCGGTCGTACGGGTGGCCAGGGGCGGCACCGCGCTGGACCCCGAGGTGGTGGCGCAGCTCCTGGGCCGCAGCCGTAAGCAGGACGTGCTGGTCGGCCTGACCCCCCGGGAGCGCGAGGTGCTGGGCCTGATGGCGGAGGGCCGTACGAACTCGGCGATCGCCAGGCAGCTCGTCGTGAGCGACGGCGCGGTGGAGAAGCACGTCAGCAACATCTTCCAGAAGCTGGGCCTGTCGCCCAGTGACGGAGATCACCGCCGGGTGCTGGCCGTGCTGACGTATCTCAACTCGTGACGGGGCCGGTGGCGTCCCCGGCGGTGCCTTACGCCACGGTCAGGGGGCCCGGCGCCGAGGTCATGTAGTGGGCACGCAAAGGGGTCCTAGTCCAAAAGGCTGAGTTCGAATCCGTACAGATCGGGATGAACACAGAGCACCCGAGGGGAGAGAAAACATGGCAAATTGCCACATCGAAACGTCTCAGAATGACGTCCAGCATGCGAGCGGTCCAGGGAAGGCGACCCTTACCGACGTAGGGTGGCCCCCGGGTGCTCCGGTCGCGCCGGTCAGCCCCAGCAGCCGCCTCGAGGGAGGTCCAGTTCAGTGACCAGCCAGGTCAGTAGCCCAGCCGAGCAGGCCGACGAGGCTGACGACGCGAGTGAGTCCGTCGTCGGCGAACAGCGCACCGTGTCCGAGGCGTCCGGTGTGCCGGGCGTGCCCGGCGAGAAGGAAGTCCGCCGTCTGGACCGGGTGATCATCCGTTTCGCGGGCGACTCCGGTGACGGCATGCAGCTCACGGGTGACCGGTTCACCTCGGAGACGGCGTCGTTCGGCAACGACCTGTCGACGCTGCCGAACTTCCCGGCCGAGATCCGCGCGCCCGCCGGCACCCTGCCGGGCGTCTCCTCGTTCCAGCTCCACTTCGCCGACCACGACATCCTCACCCCGGGTGACGCGCCGAACGTGCTGGTGGCGATGAACCCGGCCGCGCTCAAGGCGAACATCGGCGACGTGCCGCGCGGTGCCGACATCATCGTCAACACGGACGAGTTCACCAAGCGCCCCATGGCGAAGGTCGGTTACACCACCTCGCCGCTGGAGGACGGGTCGCTGGAGGCGTACCAGCTCCACCCCGTCCCGCTGACGACGCTGACGATCGAGGCGCTCAAGGACTTCGGGCTCTCCCGCAAGGAGGCCGAGCGCTCGAAGAACATGTTCGCGCTGGGTCTGCTGTCGTGGATGTACCACCGCCCCACCGAGGGCACGGAGAGTTTCCTGCGGACGAAGTTCGCGAAGAAGCCGCATATCGCCGAGGCCAACGTGGCCGCGTTCCGCGCGGGCTGGAACTTCGGCGAGACCACCGAGGACTTCGCGGTCAGTTACGAAGTCGCCCCCGCCACCAAGGCGTTCCCGCCCGGCACCTACCGCAACATCTCCGGGAACCTGGCTCTGTCGTACGGGCTGATCGCCGCCGCCCACCAGGCGGAGCTGCCCCTCTTCCTCGGGTCGTACCCGATCACCCCGGCGTCCGACATCCTCCACGAGCTGTCCCGCCACAAGAACTTCGGCGTCCGCACCTTCCAGGCGGAGGACGAGATCGCCGCCATCGGCGCGGCGCTCGGCGCGTCCTTCGGCGGCTCCCTCGCCGTGACGACCACCTCCGGGCCCGGTGTGGCCCTCAAGTCGGAGACGATCGGCCTGGCGGTCTCGCTGGAGCTGCCCCTGCTGGTGGTGGCGATCCAGCGCGGCGGGCCCTCGACCGGTCTGCCCACCAAGACCGAACAGGCCGACCTCCTCCAGGCGATGTACGGCCGTAACGGCGAGGCGCCGGTGCCGATCGTCGCCCCGCAGACCCCGGCGGACTGCTTCGACGCGGCCATGGAGGCGGCCCGGATCGCGACCACGTACCGCACCCCGGTCTTCCTGCTCTCCGACGGCTATCTCGCCAACGGCTCCGAGCCCTGGCGGATCCCCGAGCAGGACGAACTGCCGGACCTGGGCGTGCAGTTCGCGTCGGGGACCAACCACACGCTGGCCGACGGCACGGACGTGTTCTGGCCGTACAAACGCGACCCGCACACCCTGGCCCGCCCGTGGGCCGTGCCCGGTACCCCCGGTCTCGAGCACCGCATCGGCGGCATCGAGAAGCAGGACGGCACGGGCAACATCTCCTACGACCCGGCCAACCACGACTTCATGGTCCGCACCCGCCAGGCCAAGATCGACGGCATCGAGGTACCGGACCTCGTCGTGGACGACCCGGACGGCGCGCGCACGCTCGTGCTCGGCTGGGGCTCCACGTACGGCCCGATCACCGCCGCCGTCCGCCGGCTGCGCACGAACGGCCACCCGATCGCGCAGGCGCATCTGCGCCACATCAACCCCTTCCCGAGGAATCTCGGCGAGGTGCTGAAGCGTTACGACAAGGTCGTGGTGCCGGAGATGAATCTGGGTCAGCTCGCCACGCTCCTGCGGGCGAAGTACCTCATCGACGCGCACTCCTACAACCAGGTCAACGGCATGCCGTTCAAGGCCGAACAGCTCGCCACGGCTCTCAAGGAGGCCATCGATGCCTGAGGTCAACGAGCTGCTTTCCCTCGTCCCCAAGGCCGCGGCCAAGCAGACCATGAAGGACTTCAAGTCCGACCAGGAAGTCCGCTGGTGCCCCGGCTGCGGTGACTACGCCGTTCTGGCCGCCGTCCAGGGCTTCATGCCGGACCTCGGGCTGGCCAAGGAGAACATCGTGTTCGTGTCCGGGATCGGCTGCTCCAGCCGCTTCCCGTACTACATGAACACCTACGGCATGCACTCCATCCACGGACGTGCGCCGGCCATCGCCACCGGCCTCGCCTCCTCGCGCCGCGATCTGTCCGTCTGGGTCGTCACCGGTGACGGCGACGCGCTGTCCATCGGCGGCAACCACCTCATCCACGCGCTGCGGCGCAACGTCAACCTCAAGATCCTGCTGTTCAACAACCGGATCTACGGGCTGACGAAGGGGCAGTACTCACCGACCTCCGAGATCGGCAAGATCACCAAGTCGACACCGATGGGCTCGCTGGACGCGCCCTTCAACCCGGTGTCACTGGCGATCGGCGCGGAGGCGTCCTTCGTGGCGCGGACCGTCGACTCCGACCGCAAGCACCTCACGAGCGTGCTGCGCCAGGCGGCCGACCACCCGGGCACGGCGCTCGTGGAGATCTACCAGAACTGCAACATCTTCAACGACGGTGCCTTCGAGGCGATGAAGGACAAGGACCGGGCCCAGGACGCGGTCATCCGCCTGGAGCACGGCGAGCGGATCCTCTTCGGTGCCGACAACTCCAAGGGTGTCGTACGGGATCCGGCGACCGGCGATCTCGTCGTCGTAGCGGTGACGGCGGACAACGAGCACCAGATCCTGGTGCACGACGCGCACGCCGCCAGCCCCACCACGGCGTTCGCGCTGTCGCGCCTCGCCGATCCGGACACGCTCCACCAGACGCCGATCGGTGTCCTGCGCAGCGTGGAGCGGCCGGTGTACGACACGCTGATGAACGAGCAGCTCGACACGGCCGTCGAGCAGCAGGGCAAGGGCGACCTGTCGCGGTTGCTGGCCGGCAACGACACGTGGACGGTCGTCGGCTGAGCCGTCCGACCACGCGTGTACGTCCCGGGGCCCGGATCTCGTCCTCCACGAGATCCGGGCCTCGTCTTTTTTCGCACCTGAGCCACCTTGAACCACCTGTCATGACCGTATGGCGATACGGGCATGACAGGCCGGCCCGCCCGGCGCTACCTTCGTCGAACTGATGTGTGTGCGGGGTTCGGGAGGGCAAGCCAGTGCCAGTGCCAGGGAAGTCGGACGGCGAGCAGCGGGCGGGATTGCTGTACGGAATCGGCGCCTACGGCATGTGGGGTCTGGTCCCGCTTTTCTGGCCCCTGCTCAAGCCCTCCGGCGCCGTCGAGATCCTGGCCCACCGGATGGTCTGGTCGCTGGCCGTCGTCGTGATCGCGCTGCTCGTGGTGCGCCGCTGGGCGTGGGTACGGGAGTTGCTGGGCCAGCCGCGCAAGCTCGGGCTGCTCGTGGTCGCCGCCACCGTGATCAGCGTCAACTGGGGCCTGTACATCTGGTCGGTCAACACCGGCCATGTCGTCGAGGCGTCCCTCGGCTACTTCATCAACCCTCTCGTCACCATCGCCATGGGCGTGCTGCTCCTCAAGGAGCGGCTGCGGCCCGCGCAGTGGACGGCGGTCGGCGTCGGCCTGGCCGCCGTACTGGTGCTGGCGATCGGATACGGGCAGCCGCCCTGGATCTCGCTGGCGCTGGCGTTCTCGTTCGCGACGTACGGGCTGGTGAAGAAGAAGGTCAACATCGGCGGACTGGAGTCGCTGGCCGCCGAGACCGTGATCCTTTTCGTGCCCGCGCTCGGCTATCTGCTCTGGCTCGGGGCCTCCGGGGACGCCACCTTCGGCCCGGAGGGGGCGGGGCATGCCGCGCTGCTGGCGGCCACCGGTGTGGTGACCGCCGTGCCGCTGGTGTGCTTCGGGGCGGCGGCGATACGCGTGCCGCTGTCGACGCTGGGGCTGTTGCAGTATCTGGCGCCGGTCTTCCAGTTCTTGCTGGGCATCCTGTACTTCCACGAGGCGATGCCGGCCGAGCGGTGGGCCGGCTTCGCGCTGGTGTGGGCGGCGCTGTCGATCCTGACGTGGGACGCGCTGCGCACGGCCCGCCGTACGAGGGCCGGGGCGGAGGCGTTGCGGCGGGCGGAGGCGGGGACGCCCCCGAAGGCCGCGCCCCGCGCTCAGCCCCCGGACGGGGCCAGGACCGTGGGCCGGGTCGAGTCGAGCGCGTCCGGGGCGGGGGCATCCGGGGCGGGGGCGTCCGGGGCGGGGGCGTCCGGTGAGTGAGGGCCGTGCGGCTTCCGGCGCTTCAGCCCCGTCGCCGTGACCACCAGTCCCAGCACCACCATCACCACCGGCACCACCAGCGCCGCCCGGAAGGCCTCCAGCGTCGCTTCCTGACCCGCCGTCGACGCCAGGCCGTACACGGCGGTCACCGCCGAGATACCGATCGCCGAGCCGAACTGCGTCGACGTGTGCAGCAGCCCGCTCGCCAGCCCCTGCTCGTGCGGCTCGACGCCGTCCGTCGCCGTGATGGACAGCGGCCCGTACGCCAGGGCGAACGCGACGCCGGTCAGCAGCAGCATCGGCGCCATCAGCCCGTACGACCAGTCCATACCGACCGGCAGGAACAGCCCGTACGCCAGGAGCGCCGCCACGAAACCGCCGATCACCACGCGGGTGTTGCCGAACCGGTTGACCAGGTGGGGCGTGAGGGTGGGGGCGAGGATCGCGTCGATGCCCATCAGTACCAGCGCGAGCGAGGTCTCCAGCGACGACCAGCCGCGCAGCTCCTGGAGATAGAGCGTCGCCATGAACTGGAAGCCGAAGAACGAGCCGAGGAACAGCAGCGCGCCCAGGTCGGCGCGGACCATCGACGCCTTACGGAAGATCCCGAGCCGCACCAGCGGGGCGGCGGCCCGGCGTTCGACCCCGACGAACACGTACACCAGCAGCAGTCCGACGGCGAACGCCCCCACCGTCAGCGGCCATCCGGTACCGCCGTGCTCCAGCCGTACGACTCCGGCGGCCAGCAGCAGCATCGCGCCCGCCGCGGCGGCGGCTCCCGGCAGGTCGAAGCCGTCCGCCGTCTTCTCGGGCACCTCGGCGGCGGCGCCGGTACGCGGCAGCACCCGGAGCGTGGCGAGCAGGAGGGCGCCCGCCAGCAGTACGGGGGCGAAGAACACCCAGCGCCAGCCGATCTGTGTCAGCAGACCACCGATGACCATGCCGAGCGAGAAGCCTGCCGCGCCCGTACCGGCGAAGACGAGCAGTGCGCGGTTGCGCTGCGGCCCCTGTTCGTAGGAGGTGGTGATGATCGACATCGCCGCCGGGGTCATGAAGGCGGCCGACACTCCGGTGACGAAGCGGGCGACCAGCAGCATCCAGCCCTCGGTCGCGAAGCCGCCGAGACCGGAGAAGAGCATGAAGACCGTCAGCCAGAGCAGGAACATCCGGCGCCGGCCGAGCAGGTCGGCGGCGCGCCCGCCGAGCAGGGTGAATCCGGCGTAGCCGAGGATGTACGCGCTCATCACCCAGGCCGCGGTGCCGGTCGACAGACCGAGGTCGGCCCGGATGGAGGGGACGGCGACGGCGAGCATCGCGACGTCGATCCCCTCCAGGAAGATCGTCCCGGACAGAACCAGCAGCAGCGCCCAGGCCCGCGCTGACAAGGCTGGGACGGATCCTGGGGCCCGGGTGGCGGATGGCATGGCTGTCTCCTCGAAAGAGATCGGTTACCGGTCCGAGGGTCGGTTCCCTCTTGTAACCATCTCGATCCTGCGGCACGATGGGGTGTCATGGAAGAAGGCACTTTGAAGTCACCGAGGCACCGGGCGGGTACCGCGGCCGCCGCGGCGAACGTCGTGGGCGCCGCAGCCCGCTGCGACTACGGGGAAGCGGACCCCTTCCAGTGGGACACCCGCGAGGACTGCGAGGTACGGCAGATCCTCGACCGCATCGGCGACAAGTGGTCGCTGCTGGTCATCGCCCTGCTCGACCTGAACACGCTGCGCTTCACCGAGCTGCGCCGGGAGATCGACGGCATCAGCCAGCGCATGCTGACGGTCACACTGCGCCAGTTGGAACGCGACGGCCTCGTGAAGCGCACGGTGCATCCGGTGGTGCCGCCGCGCGTGGAGTACCAACTGACGCCGATGGGACGGACGCTGCACACGACGATCAACGCGCTGGTGGCCTGGACGGAGGAACACCAGAACCAGATCGCGGCGGCACGCGAGGACTACGACCTGCGCACGGCGGAGGCGTCGATGGCGGCGGCGCTCTGACGGCCACGACGCCGGCCGCGATGCCGGCCGCGATGCCGGCCGCGATGGACGTTGACCGGGCCCGGCCGGTAGCCGGTTTGTCCTCGATCGCCGGACGGGCCTATTAGGCCCGTCCGGCGATCGAGGACAAGCGTGGCCCACGAGCCGCGCAACCCGGCCGACGCTCCGGGGCCACGGCGAACGAGCTGGGTCGCATGTCAGGGGCGCAAGTATCCGGAAGTCGAACACGTGTGTCCGATTCCCGCTCTTGACGGTGAGTGAAGCGCGCGTCGACCATCAGCACGCATCATGCGCACCACCTTCCGTCAGTCCCCGTACGGAATCCGGAGCCCCCACACATGAAGCTCTGCTCGCTCTCCGTCACCGCTCGTTCCGTCCTCGTCAGCGCGCTCGCGATCGGTGGGCTGCTCGCGGCCACCACCAGCGCGACCGCCACCGCGACCGCGCCCGCGGCGCCGACCACGAACACGCCCGCCACCGCGACCGCGCCCGCGGCGCCGACCACGAACACGCCCGCCACCGCGCCCGCCACCGTCCTCGCCGCGCCCGACATATCCCTCGCCAGCGTCAAGGCGCACCTCACCCAGTTCTCCTCCATAGCCGCCGCCAACGGCGGCAACCGCGCCCACGGCCGCCCCGGCTATCTGGCGTCGGTCAACTATGTGAAGGGCAAGCTGGACGCGGCCGGGTTCACCACCTCCGTACAGCAGTTCACCTCCGGCGGCAGCGTCGGCTACAACCTGATCGCCGACTGGCCCGGCGGCGACCCCAACCAGGTCGTGATGGCCGGTGCCCACCTCGACTCGGTGACGTCGGGCGCCGGGATCAACGACAACGCGTCCGGCTCCGCCGCCGTACTGGAGACCGCGCTCGCGGTGTCCAGAGCCGGGCTCCAGCCCACGAAGCATCTGCGGTTCGGCTGGTGGGGCGCGGAGGAGCTGGGGCTGGTCGGCTCCCGCTACTACACGAACAACCTGCCGACCGCCGAGCGCGCGAAGCTCGACGGCTATCTGAACTTCGACATGATCGGCTCCTCCAACGCCGGCTACTTCGTCTACGACGACGACCCGGCCATCGAGCAGACCTTCAAGACCTACTTCGCCGGACTCGGCGTCCCGACGGAGATCGAGACCGAAGGCGACGGCCGCTCGGACCACGCCTCCTTCAAGACCATCGGCATACCGGTCGGCGGGCTGTTCACCGGCGCCGGACGTACGAAGACAACTGCCCAGGTCCAGAAGTGGGGCGGCACGGCCGGCCAGGCGTTCGACCGCTGCTACCACTCGTCCTGTGACACGACGGCGAGCATCAACGACACGGCGCTGAACCGCAACAGCGACGCCATCGCCTACGCGATCTGGGGGCTGGCCTCCTGACCCGCGCCCTCACGCACTGATGTCCTTCGCCGTGAAACGCGCCCAGGCCGCCGAGCCGAACACGGCCGCGTACACGCCCTGAAGGCCGAGATTCCGCAGCACATCGTCCCAGTAGAACGGCTCGCGGAGCAGATCGGCGAAGGACAGCCAGTAGTGCGGGAAGAGATACGGGTGGATCCCGTGCAACTGCGGGATCGTGTCCAGGATCTGCACCGTGATCACCAGCCCGACCGTCGTCGCCATGGCGGCGATACCGCTGTTGGTGAGGGTGGAGACGAACAGGCCGAGCGCCGCGAGCCCGATCAGTGAGGCGGCGACCAGCAGCGCTATCAGCAGCGCCCTGAGCAGGCCGTCGCCGAAGGAAATGCGAGTGCCGGAGATGGTTGTGACCTCGCCGAGCGGGAACAGCAGCGCCCCCACGATCAGCGCGGACACCGCCACCGCCACGGTCGCGGCCAGACAGAACACCAGCGTGGCCGCGTACTTGGCGAGCAGCAGCCGGGTCCGGCCCGCCGGTGCGACCAGCAGATAGCGCAGCGTGCCCGCGTTCGCCTCGCCCGCGACCGCGTCACCCGCCACGACGCCGACCGCCATCGGGAGGAAGACCGGCAACGTCGCGGCGAGCGCGGCGAAGACGAGGAACAGCCCGTTGTTCGTGACCTGCGTGAGGAAGGCCGGACCGCCCTGACCGCCCCCGCCGCCGACCGAACCGCCGTCGCTCGTCTCGATCTTGATGGCGATACCGATCAGGACCGGTACGGCCGCCAGCACGCCCAGCAGCGCGAGGGTCCGCCAGCGGCGGAAGGTGGTGGTCAGCTCGGAGCGCAGCAGTCCGAACGTCCACAGCGGTGATACGGGACGGGCACGGGCACCCGTATCTGCCCCCGCGTCCGTACCCACCGGATCGACCTCAACCCGCGACATCGAAACCCTCCCCCGTCAGCGCCACGAACGCGTCCTCCAGCGACGCCCGTTCGACCCCGAAGGCCCGCACGCGCACCCCCGCCCGTACCAGCCCGGCGTTCAGCTCCGCCCGCTCGGCCGGCTCCCCGTCGTCCGGCACCGGCAGCTCCCCGGTCACCCTGTCCCCGGCCACCGTCACATCGGTGACCCCCAGCTCCTTCAACACCCGCGCCGCGTCCGCCGGATCGGGTGTCGTGACCGCCAGCCGTCCACGGGTGCCCGCCGCCAGCTCCGCGACCGTGCCCTGGGTCAGCAGCCGGCCGCGCGCCATCACGGCGGCGTGTGTGCACACCTGCTCGATCTCGTCCAGCAGATGCGAGGAGAGGAAGACCGTGGTCCCCTCCCCCGCCAGCTCCCGCACGAGCGCCCTGATCTCGCGCATGCCCTGCGGGTCGAGCCCGTTCGTCGGCTCGTCGAGCACCAGGAGTCTGCGCGGCTGGAGCAGCGCGGCGGCGAGCGCGAGCCGCTGCTTCATACCGAGCGAGTACGCCTTCGCCTTCTTGCCGCCCGCCGCCGTGAGCCCGACCCGCTCCAGCGCCTCGGCCACTCTGGTGCGCCGGGTGCGTGGGTCGGCCGTCGGGTCGGCGGAGTCGTAGCGCAGGAGATTGTCGCGGCCGTTCAAGTACCCGTACAGCGCGGGGCCTTCGATCAGCGCGCCCACCTGCGGCAGTACGGCTCCGGCGGCGCGCGGCATGGCGCGGCCGAGGACCGACGCGGTGCCCGCGGTCGGCTCTATCAGGCCCATCAGCATGCGGATGGTGGTGGTCTTGCCGGAGCCGTTGGGGCCCAGGAAGCCGAAGACGCTGCCGGCCGGTACGGCGAGGTCGAGACGGTCGACCGCGAGCTGCCCGCCCCGGTAGCGCTTGCTGAGCCCGCGTGTCTCTATGACGACGGTCATCCCGCGCCCATCCTTTCTCCCCGATCGCGGTGCGGACAGCGGTCCGCCCCGCCGTACGGAGCGTACGACGGGGCGGGGCGTCCATGCGTGGTGCTTGGCGCTACTTCGCCTCGTCGGCCGCCTTCACCAGCGCGTCCTTGGTGACCGCGCCGACGTAGACCTTGCCGTCGTCCGTCATCAGGGCGTTCACCAGGCGCGTCTGGAAGACCGTGCCCGAACCGAACTTCCCCTCGACCTTGTCGCCCAGCGCGTCCATGAACTGCTGCGCCTGGGCCGGCATGTCCCCGGACGGGCCACCGGCCGGCGTCTGGCCGCCCGTGTCGAGCTGGACCACCGCGGTCCAGCCCTCGCCGATCACGTTCGGCTCGGCCCCGAGGCCCTTGGCGTCCTCGGCCGACTTGTGGGCGTCGGCCTCCTTGCCCGCGGCCTTCGACTCGTCGGCCTCCGTCACCTTCGCGCCCTTGGGGGGCGAGAAGTCGAAGGTGGACGCGGACGGCTTCGAGAAGTCGATCTTGGTGAAGCCGATATCGATCGCCGCCTTGCCCCCGCCGCTCGGCAGGAGCGTGAACTTCAGTGGCGTACCCGTCTTGGAGTCGACCGCCACCTTGATCGAGCCGACCGTCGAGCCGTCCTGCTTGGGCTTGATCAGCAACTGGTAGGCGTCACGGCCCGCGATCCGCGCCGTGCCGTCCACGGTCACCGAGGTGGTGTCACCGGCCGCCTTCAGCGCCTCCTGCGCGAAGTCCTGGGGCGTGGCGGGCAGATCCTTCGGAACGGCCTGGTCCTTGCCGTCCTTGCCGTCCTTGCCGTCCTCGCCGGAACCCTTCGCGTCGGCCGGCGCCTTCGCGTGATACGCCTCGTTCGAAGCGCTGTCGTACGCCCACACCTCACCCGCGTTGTGGATCAGGCTGTACTCGGCGGCGCTGTCGAGGATCGACACCCGCTGCTTGTCCGGTCCGTCGGCGGCGACGCGCAGTGTGTGCTCACCGGAGGCCAGCTCCATCAGCCGGCCGGTCGGCTCGGCGGCCGAACCGCCCTTCTCGCCGCCGTCCGCGCTGCCGCCACCCTCGGCGCCGCCCTTCGGCGCGAACGCTCCGGCGGCGGAACCGCCGAGGCCGCCGAGCGACGGGATACCGAGGTCCGTCGTGATCTTGACCGTGCCGGACAGTTGCTCGGTGTCGGACGCCGCGATCTTCTCGATCAGCTCCTGGGCGCTGATCTTCGGCAGGTCCGGATCGCCCGACGCGGCGAGCGCCGGGACGAGACCGATGGTGGCCGCCGCGATTCCCGCGACCGCGACCGGGACGACATAGCGCGCCGCTCTGCGACGGCCCGCCGGAAGGTCCCCGGTCTCGCCGGTCTCGCCGGTGATCTGTGCGCTGTCGTTCGGTGCCATGTGTGCCCTACCTCCGTGGTCGGCGGCTTCCGTCCTCTGCACTCGTCCACCCCTTGCCGCCATTCTCACTCGAATTGGTCCGGGGTGGTGCTCTCCATAAGACCAAATCGGCTAATCGGAAGCGTCACCCCGCAGGGGCAACCTCGCGTACTGCCACGGGATGACAGTCGGGGCGGCCGGCTCCCCCGACCAGTAGGGGACGGGCCCGTCAACAGGCGTACTCAGCCCGCCCGGTGGACCACCGCGTCGCACAGCTCCAGCAGCGCGGACTTCGCGTAGCCCGCGGGCAGCGGAGTCAGCGCCGTACGCGCCTCCTCGGCGTACCGCACGGTGTCCCGCCGCGCCTGCTCCAGCGCCGGGTGGGCGCGCAGCCCGCTCAGCGCCTCCGCGTGCCGGGCGTCGTCCGTCAGGTCGCCGTCCAGCAGTTCGACCAGCTCCACGTCCTCCGGGCGGCCGTGCGCCCGCGCCTGCTCGCGCAGCAGCAGCACCGGCAGCGTGGGGATGCCCTCGCGCAGATCGGTGCCGGGGGTCTTGCCGGACTCGTGGGAGTCGCTGGCGATGTCCAGGACGTCGTCGGCGAGCTGGAAGGCGACGCCGAGCCGTTCGCCGTACTGCGTGAGGATGTCGGTGACCGACTCGTCGGCGCCGGAGGTCAGCGCGCCGAAGCGGCCCGACACGGCGAACAGGGCGCCGGTCTTGCCGGCGAGCACGTCGAGGTAGTGGCTGACGGGGTCGCGCCCGTCGCGCGGTCCGGCCGTCTCCAGGATCTGACCCGTCACCAGCCGCTCGAACGCCTCGGCCTGGATCCGTACGGCCTCCGGCCCGAGGTCCGCCAGGATGTGCGACGCGCGCGCGAAGAGGAAGTCGCCGGTGAGGACCGCGACGGAGTTGCCCCAGCGGCTGTTGGCGCTGTCCACACCCCGGCGTACGTCCGCCTCGTCCATCACGTCGTCGTGGTAGAGCGTCGCCAGATGGGTCAGCTCGACGACCACGGCCGCCGGCACGATCCCGGGGGCGTACGGGTCACCGAACTGGGCCGCCAGCATCACGACCAGCGGCCGGAACCGCTTGCCGCCGGCGCGCACCAGATGCTGCGCCGCTTCCGTGATGAAGGGGACCTCGCTCTTGGTGGCTTCGAGGAGACCCGCCTCCACGGCCGACAACCCGGCCAGGACATCGGCTTCAAGAGCCGGGTCCCGCACGCTCAGCCCGAACGGCCCGACGACGGTCACGAGGGGTACTCCTGTCTGCTGACGATCACATGGATTGTCGATGTGTCGCTGCTGTCATTCAAGTCAGCGTATCCGGTCGGGTTTCGATCACCATGGGCGCCTTCCCGGCTCCACCCGTATGTTCGTGATCAGTAAGTACGACCGGAACTGACCCTCTTTGTCCGCACCCCCTGCCCGTTCGGGCTACCGCCGGTACGGTCCCCCAACACCCCACCACACTCCGGCCCTTTCGGTCATTGCGCGCTTTTTATCACTGCCGCGGCTGGGCAACACCGACGTAACGTGTCCCGCATCGATCCGGAAAGCGAGGCAGCACCGATGCCCGAGCAGAGCCCGCTCGAACTGGCCGAGGGCGATCCCTTCGGTCCGCACAACCTCCCGTACGGCGTCTTCACCACGGCCGACGAGCCCGAGCGCCGCCGGCTCGGGGTCCGCGTCGGCGGCCATGTGCTCGACGCGGGAGCCGCCGCGCACGCGCTGGGCTCCCCGTACGCCGCGCTGCTGGACCGGCCCTCCCTCAACCCGCTCATGGCGGCCGGACGCACCACCTGGCGCGATGTACGCCGGGCGCTCACCGCGTGGGTCACGGTCCCCGCCCACCGGCCGGACATAGAGCCCCTGCTGCACCCGCTCGGGTCGGTCACGATGCGTCTTCCTTACGAGGTCGCCGACTGGGTCGACTTCTACGCCAGCGAGCACCACGCCACCAACCTGGGCCGGATCTTCCGGCCCGACGGTGAGCCGCTGACGCCGAACTGGAAGCATCTGCCGATCGGTTACCACGGCCGCGCGGGCACGGTCGTCGTCTCGGGGACGGACATCGTGCGCCCGTCCGGGCAGCGCAAGGGGCCCGCCGATCCCGTTCCCGTCTTCGGGCCCTCGGTCAAGCTCGACATCGAGACGGAGGTCGGCTTCGTCGTCGGCGCCCCGTCGCCGATGGGCACCGCGGTGGAGCTGGCCGCCTTCGACGACCACGTCTTCGGGCTCTCGCTGCTCAACGACTGGTCGGCGCGCGACATCCAGGGCTGGGAGAACGTGCCGCTGGGGCCGTTCCTCGGCAAGTCCTTCGCCACGTCCGTGTCGGCCTGGGTGACGCCCCTGGAGGCCCTGGACGCGGCGCGGGTGTCTCCCCCGCCCCGTACGCACCCGCTGCTGCCGTATCTGGACGACGCGGACGAGGAGGTGCCCGGCGGCTTCGACCTGCGGATCACGGTCACGCTCAACGGCCAGGTGCTCTCCGAGCCGCCGTTCGCGGGCATGTACTGGACGGCGGCGCAGCAGCTCGCCCATATGACGGTGAACGGCGCCTCGCTGCGCACGGGCGATCTGTACGGCTCCGGCACGGTCAGCGGCCCCGAACGCGGCCAGCGCGGCTCGCTGATCGAGCTGAGCTGGAACGGCACGGAGCCGGTCGAACTGACCGACGGCAAGCGGACGTTCCTCCAGGACGGCGACGAGGTCACCCTCACCGCCTGGGCCCCGGGCCCGGACGGCACCCGCGTGGGCCTCGGCGAGGTGACGGGCCGGATCACCGCGGGGTGAGGACCGCCCGGTGGCCGCGTACCACCCTCCCCGTGGTGCTGCTGTCCGCCCTGGCCCTCAACGCGTGCGCCGGCGAGCCGGCCCTCGGCTATGCGGACGGCTACGCCTTCGGCCGGGACGAGGGCCCCCGCGGCCATCTGGGCGGCGCCGACGCGTCCGACACGGGGGCCGCCGCGTCCGAGTGCGGGGAGCACGCGGAGACCGACGGTGTGAAGACGAACGACCTCTGGACGGCCGGCTGCGTGGACGGCGCGCTGGGCCTCCCCGAGGCGCCGCCACCGGACTAGGCCCTGTCCTGTTCGTCCTCGATCGCCGGACGGGCTCAGATTGAGCCCGTCCGGCGATTGAGGACAAGCGCGGCCCACGAGCCTTGGCGCCTGGCGGGAACTGGAGCCCGTGAGCGCCGCGGGGCCTCACCGACACCGGTGAGGCCCCGCGCCGTATGCCCGTACGTACGGGCTACCGCACGAAGACGCCCGCCTGGCTCGCCAGATCCAGGAAGTACTGCGGCGCGACGCCCAGCACCAGCGTGACGGCGACGCCCACCCCGATCGTGGTCATCGTCAGCGGCGAGGGCACGGCGACCGTGGGGCCGTCCGCCTTCGGCTCGCTGAAGAACATCAGCACGATGACCCGGATGTAGAAGAACGCGGCGATGGCCGACGAGATCACACCGACCACGACCAGCGCCCCGGCGCCCCCGTCCGCCGCCGCCTTGAATACGGCGAACTTGCCGGAGAAGCCCGAGGTCAGCGGGATGCCGGCGAAGGCCAGCAGGAAGACCGCGAAGACCGCGGCCACCAGTGGCGAACGTCTGCCGAGCCCCGCCCACTTGGACAGATGGGTCGCCTCGCCGCCCGCGTCGCGCACCAGCGTGACGACGGCGAACGCGCCGACCGTCACGAACGAGTACGCCGCCAGGTAGAAGAGGACGGAGGAGATGCCCTCGTCCGACATCGCGATGACACCGGCCAGGATGAAGCCCGCGTGCGCGATCGACGAGTACGCCAGGAGGCGCTTGATGTCGGTCTGGGTGATGGCGACGATCGCACCGAACAGCATGGTGAGGATCGCGACGCCGAACATCACCGGCCGCCAGTCCCAGCGCAGGCCCGGCAGGACCACGTACAGCAGCCGCAGCAGCGCGCCGAACGCCGCCACCTTCGTCGCGGCGGCCATGAAGCCGGTGACCGGCGTGGGCGCCCCTTGGTAGACGTCCGGGGTCCACATGTGGAACGGCACCGCGCCGACCTTGAACAGCAGGCCCATGAGGATCATCGCGCCGCCGATGAGCAGCAGCGCGTCGTTGCCCATGGTGTCCGCGAGGACCGGGTCCACCGTGCCGACCGTGCCGTCCACGACGGCGGCGATGCGCGCGTACGACACCGAGCCCGCGTAGCCGTACAGCAGCGCGACACCGAACAGCAGGAACGCCGACGAGAAGGCGCCCAGCAGGAAGTACTTCACCGCGGCCTCCTGCGACATCAGCCGCTTGCGGCGGGCCAGCGCGCACAGGAGGTAGAGCGGGAGGGAGAAGACCTCCAGCGCGATGAACAGCGTCAGCAGGTCGTTGGCGGCCGGGAAGACCAGCATGCCGGCGACCGCGAACAGCGCGATCGGGAAGACCTCGGTGGTGGTGAACCCGGCCTTGACGGCCGCCTTCTCGCTGTCGCTGCCGGGCACCGAGGCGCCCTGGGCGGCGAAGGAGTCGATCCGGTTGCCGTGGCTCGCCGGGTCGAGCCTGCGCTCGGCGAAGGTGAACACCGCGACGATCGCCGTCAGCAGGATGACGCCCTGGAGGAACAGCGCGGGGCCGTCCACGGCGATCGCGCCCATGGCGGCGAGATGCGCCTTGGTGCTGCCGTATCCGCCCGCCGCGAGGGCGACCACCGCGGCGAACGCGGCGGCCAGGGCGACGACCGAGAGAAAGAGCTGCGCGTAGTACCGCCCCTTCCTCGGGACGAACGCCTCAAGGAGGATCCCGACGACCGCGGCGCCCAGCACGATCAGCACGGGAGCCAGTTGCGCGTATTCGATCTTGGGGGCCGGGATCTTGTCGATCCCCTGGGCCGCCGTCGTTGTCCACAGGCTGTGGACACCTGTCGCACTCACGGGGCTGCCTCCACCTCGGGCTTGGGGTCGGACTTCTGTACGTCACTCATGGTGTGCTCCACCGCCGGATTCACGATGTCGGTCAGCGGCTTCGGGTAGACGCCCAGGAAGAGCAGGAGCGCGATCAGCGGGGTGACGACCGCCAGCTCCCGCAGCTTCAGGTCCGGCATGCCGCGGACCGACTCGTTCACCGGTCCGGTCATCGTGCGCTGGTAGAGGACCAGGACGTACAGCGCGGCGAGCACGATACCGACGGTCGCGATGATGCCGATCACCGGATATCGGCTGAACGTGCCGACCAGGACGAGGAACTCACTCACGAACGGGGCGAGCCCCGGCAGCGAGAGCGTCGCCAGACCGCCGATCAGGAACGTGCCGGCCAGGACCGGCGCGACCTTCTGCACCCCGCCGTAGTCCGAGATGAGCCGCGAACCGCGCCGCGAGATCAGGAAGCCGGCGACCAGCAGCAGCGCGGCCGTCGAGATTCCGTGGTTGATCATGTAGAGCGTCGCGCCCGACTGGCCCTGGCTGGTCATCGCGAAGATGCCCATGATGATGAAGCCGAAGTGCGAGATCGACGCGTAGGCGATGAGCCGCTTGATGTCGCGCTGGCCGACCGCGAGCAGCGCGCCGTAGACGATGCTGATCAGCGCCAGCACCAGCACCACGGGGGTCGCCCACTTGGACGCCTCCGGGAAGAGCTGGAGACAGAAGCGCAGCATCGCGAACGTGCCGACCTTGTCGACCACCGCGGTGATCAGGACGGCGACGGGCGCGGTGGCCTCGCCCATGGCGTTGGGCAGCCAGGTGTGCACCGGCCACAGCGGCGCCTTGATGGCGAAGGCGACGAAGAAGCCCAGGAAGAGCCACCTCTCCATGCCCGTCGACATGTCCAGCGTGCCGTTGGCACGGGCCTCGGCGATCTCGGCCAGCGAGAAGGTCCCCGCCTGTGTGAACAGACCGATGACGGCGGCGAGCATGATCAGGCCGCCGGCCAGGTTGTAGAGGAGGAACTTCACGGCCGCGTACGACCGCTGGGTGGCGCCGGCCTCGTCGCCGCCCGCGTGGGCCCGGTCCCCGAAGCCGCCGATGAGGAAGTACACCGGGATGAGCATGGCTTCGAACAGGATGTAGAAGAGGAAGACGTCGGTGGCCTCGAAGGAGAGGATCACCATCGCCTCGACCATCAGGATCAGGGCGAAGAAGCCCTGCGTCGGCCGCCAGCGGGAGCTTTTCGTCTCGACGGGGTCGGCGTCGTGCCAGCCCGCGAGGATGACGAAGGGGATCAGCAGGGCGGTGAGCGCCATGAGCGCCACACCGATGCCGTCCACGCCGAGTTCGTATCGGACCCCGAAGTCGGAGATCCAGGCGTGGGACTCGGTGAGTTGGTAGCGGTCGCCACCGGGCTCGAAGCGCACCAGCGCGATCGCCGCCAGTACGAGCGTGGCGAGCGAGAAGGCCAGCGCGATCCACTTGGCCGCCGTGCGCCGGGCGGCCGGGACGGCCGCCGTGACGATCGCGCCGATCGCCGGGACGGCCGCCGTCGCCGTCAGAAGGGGGAACGACATTTGATTACACCGCCCTCATCAGCAGGGTCGCGGCGATGAGCACTGCCGTACCTCCGAACATCGAGACCGCGTAGGAGCGGGCGTAGCCGTTCTGCAGCTTGCGCAGCCGGCCGGAGAGCCCGCCGAACGACGCCGCCGTGCCGTTGACGACACCGTCGACCAGGGTGTGGTCGACGTATACGAGGGAGCGGGTGAGGTGCTCGCCGCCGCGGACCAGGACCACATGGTTGAAGTCGTCCTGGAGGAGATCGCGGCGGGCGGCGCGGGTGACCAGCGAGCCGCGCGGCGCGACGCTGGGCACCGGCTTGCGGCCGTACTGGAGATACGCGACGCCGACACCGATGAGCAGCACCACGACCGTGCAGGTGGTGACGGCCGCCGCGCTGATCGGCGGGTGGCCGTGCTCGAACTGGGTGACCGGCTCCAGCCACTTCACGAACGACTCGTTGAGCGAGAACAGACCGCCCGCGAAGACCGAGCCGAAGGCGAGGACGATCATCGGGATCGTCATCGACTTGGGCGACTCGTGCGGCTTCGGCTCGTTGCCTTCCGCGTCCGGCTGCCAGCGCTTCTCACCGAAGAACGTCATCAGCATCACGCGCGTCATGTAGTACGCCGTGAGGGCCGCGCCCAGCAGGGTGACGGCGCCGAGGATCCAGCCCTCGGTGCCTCCCTTGGCGAACGCCGCCTCGATGATCTTGTCCTTCGACCAGAAGCCGGAGAGACCCGGGAAGCCGATGATCGCCAGATAGCCGAGGCCGAAGGTGACGAAGGTGACGGGCATGTACGTGCGCAAGCCCCCGTACTTGCGCATGTCGACCTCGTCGTTCATGCCGTGCATGACCGAGCCGGCGCCGAGGAACAGCCCCGCCTTGAAGAAGCCGTGCGTCACCAGGTGCATGATCGCGAAGACGTAGCCGATGGGGCCGAGGCCCGCGGCCAGGATCATGTAGCCGATCTGCGACATCGTCGAGCCCGCGAGGGCCTTCTTGATGTCGTCCTTCGCGCAACCGACGATCGCACCGAACAGGAGCGTGACCGCTCCGACGATCACGACCACCAGTTGGGCGTCCGGCGAGGCGTTGAAGATCGCGCCGGACCGGGTGATCAGATACACGCCCGCCGTCACCATCGTCGCCGCGTGGATCAGGGCCGAGACCGGGGTCGGGCCCTCCATCGCGTCGCCGAGCCAGGACTGGAGCGGCACCTGCGCCGACTTGCCGCAGGCGGCCAGCAGCAGCATGAGGCCGATGCCGGTGATCGTGCCGCCGCTCGCCTCACCGGTGGACTCCAGGACCGGCCCGAAGGCGAACGTACCGAAGGTGGTGAACATCAGCATGATCGCGATCGACAGACCCATGTCGCCGACGCGGTTGACCAGGAACGCCTTCTTGGCAGCCGTCGCCGCGCTGGGCTTGTGCTGCCAGAAACCGATGAGCAGGTACGACGCGAGGCCGACGCCCTCCCAGCCGAAGTACAGCAGGAGGTAGTTGTCCGCGAGGACGAGCAGCAGCATCGCGGCGAGGAACAGGTTCAGATAGCCGAAGAAGCGGCGGCGCCGCTCGTCGTGCTCCATGTACCCGATGGAGTAGATATGGATCAGGGTGCCGACGCCGGTGATCAGCAGGACGAACGTCATCGACAGTTGGTCGAGCTGGAAGGCGACGTCCGCCTGGAAGCTCTCGACGGGAATCCAACTGAACAGATGCTGGTGCAGGGCGCGGTCCTCGCCGCTCCTGCCCAGCATGTCCGCGAAGAGCACCACGCCGATCACGAAGGAGGCAGCCGCCAGCAGCGTGCCGAGGATATGGCCCACCCGGTCGAGGCGTCGCCCGCCGCACAGCAGAAGACCTGCTCCGAGCAGGGGCGCCGCGATGAGCAGCGCAATCAGATTCTCCACGATTCAGCGACCCCTCAGAGCTTCATCAGGCTGGCGTCGTCGACCGAGGCCGAGTGGCGCGAACGGAACACCGACACGATGATCGCCAGCCCGACGACGACTTCCGCGGCGGCGACGACCATCGTGAAGAAGGCGATGATCTGGCCGTCCAGATTGCCGTGCATCCGGGAGAAGGCGACGAACGCCAGGTTGCACGCGTTGAGCATCAGCTCGACGCACATGAAGACGACGATCGCGTTGCGCCGGATCAGCACTCCGGCCGCACCGATGGTGAACAACAGGGCGGCGAGATAGAGGTAGTTGACCGGATTCATTTGGTGACACCCTCCTCGCGGTCCTGTCGGTCCCGGCGCTCCTCGCGGCCAAGACGCTCCGTCGAACGCTGCTCCAGCGCCTTCAGATCGGCGATGGCCTCACCGGACACGTCCCGGATCTGGCCGCGGTCCTTGAGCGTCTTGCTGACCGTCAGCTCCGAGGCGGAGCCGTCGGGCAGCAGACCGGCGATGTCCACCGCGTTGTGCCGGGCGTAGACGCCGGGCGCGGGCAGCGGCGGCAGTTGCTTGCTGCGGATGCGCTGCTCGGACATCTCGCGCTGGGTCAGGGCCCGTTCGGTGCGCTCGCGGTGCGTGAGCACCATCGCGCCGACCGAGGCTGTGATCAGCAGGGCGCCGGTGATCTCGAAGGCGAACACGTACTTGGTGAAGATCAGGGCGGCCAGGCCCTCGACGTTGCCCCCGGCGTTGGCGACGCCGAGGCCGGTGAAGGTCGTCAGTGACGCGTTGCCGATGCCGGCGATCAGCAGGATGCCGAAGCCGAGCCCGCAGGCGGCGGCCCACCAGCGCTGGCCCTTGATCGTCTCCGTGAGGGAGTCGGCGGCGGTGACGCCGACGAGCATGACCACGAAGAGGAACAGCATCATGATCGCGCCGGTGTAGACGACGATCTGCACGATGCCAAGGAAATACGCCCCGTTGGCCAGGTAGAAGACCGCCAGGACGATCATGGTCCCGGCGAGACAGAGCGCGCTGTGCACGGCCCGCCTCATCAAGATGGTGCCGAGCGCGCCGAGCACGGCGACGGTGCCGAGAATCCAGAACTGGACGGCCTCGCCGGTCGAGGTGAGGGAAGCGGCGAGCGTGTTCATCCGCCGATCACCTTCTTCGACGCCGGTTCGTTCTCGCCGAAGTCGGAGGCGCCTTCCTGCGGGACCTCGCCCTTGGTGAAGGCCACCTGCTTGACCGTGCCGGGAGCGGCTTCGGTCACCAGGCCCCGGTAGTAGTCCTGTTCGTCCGTGCCGGGGAAGATCGAATGCGGGGACTCGACCATGCCCTCCTCGAGCCCGGCGAGCAACTGCTCCTTGGTGTAGATCAGGCTCTCGCGCGAACTGTCGGCCAGCTCGAACTCGTTGGTCATCGTCAGCGCGCGCGTGGGGCACGCCTCGATGCACAGTCCGCACAGGATGCAGCGGGCGTAGTTGATCTGGTAGACGCGGCCGTAACGCTCACCCGGGGAGTAGCGCTCCTCCTCGGTGTTGTCCGCGCCTTCCACATAGATCGCGTCCGCCGGGCAGGCCCAGGCGCACAGCTCGCAGCCGATGCACTTCTCCAGGCCGTCCGGATGACGGTTGAGCTGATGGCGGCCGTGGAAGCGCGGCGCCGTCACCTTCTCCGTCTCCGGATACTGCTCGGTCAGCCGCTTCTTGAACATGGCCTTGAAGGTCACGCCGAAGCCGGCGACCGGATTCAGCCGGCGCTCGCCGGGGTCGTCCCCCTTCGAACCTTTGGAAGTGTTGTCAGGCACCGTCAGCCTCCTTTCCGTCACTCGGGTCACTCTCAGTATTGACTCCGCCACTGACAACCAGTTCGCGCTCACCGCGTGAGCGCCGGCGCGGTACGGGCGGCAGGGTCTGCCCCGGCAGCGGAGGCACCGGGAAGCCACCGGCCATCGGATCGAACGGGGGCGGTGGTGGTTCGGCCGCCGCCGCTGCCTTCTCCTTCTTGTCCCGGAAGATGTCGGCGACGAAGGAGAGCAGCAGGATCGCGATGACGGCCCCGGCGACGTACAGGACGATGTCCTGGAAGTCGTAGTTCTCGTTCCGCAGGGCGCGCACCGTGGCCACCAGCATCAGCCAGACGACCGAGACCGGGATCAGGACCTTCCAGCCGAGCTTCATCAACTGGTCGTAGCGCACGCGCGGCAGCGTGCCGCGCAGCCAGATGAAGAAGAACAGCAGCAGTTGGACCTTGATGATGAACCAGAGCATCGGCCACCAGCCGTGGTTCGCACCCTCCCAGAACGTGGAGATGGGGTACGGGGCCCGCCAGCCGCCCAGGAAGAGCGTGGCGGACACGGCGGAGACGGTGACCATGTTGACGTACTCGGCCAGCATGAACAGCGCGAACTTGATCGACGAGTACTCGGTGTTGAAGCCGCCGACCAGGTCGCCCTCGGACTCGGGCATGTCGAACGGCGCGCGGTTGGTCTCGCCGACCATCGTCACGATGTAGATGATGAAGGAGACCGGCAGCAGGATGATGTACCACCGGTCGGCCTGCGCCTCGACGATCGCCGAGGTCGACATCGTCCCGGAGTAGAGGAACACCGAGGCGAAGGCGGCGCCCATGGCGATCTCGTACGAGATCATCTGCGCGCACGAGCGCAGTCCGCCGAGCAGCGGGTACGTCGATCCGGACGACCAGCCGGCCAGGACGATGCCGTAGATACCGACCGAGGCGACCGCGAGGATGTAGAGCATCGCGATCGGCAGGTCGGTGAGCTGCATCGTCGTACGGTGGCCGAAGATCGAGACTTCGTTGCCCGCCGGGCCGAAGGGGATCACGGCGATCGCCATGAAGGCGGGCACCGCCGCGATGACCGGCGCCAGGACGTAGACGAACTTGTCGGCCCGCTTGACGACGATGTCTTCCTTGAGCATCAGCTTGATGCCGTCGGCGAGCGACTGGAGCATGCCCCAGGGGCCGTGCCGGTTGGGCCCGATGCGCAACTGCATCCAGGCGACGACCTTGCGCTCCCAGACGATGGCGACCAGCACGGTCACCATCAGGAACGCGAAGCAGAAGACGGCCTTGAGGGCCACCAGCCACCACGGGTCGGTGCCGAACATCGAAAGGTCCTCGGCGGCGAGGACGCTCTGCGCGGGGGCCGCGCCGAGTCGGTCGAGGGCGGTCATGCGCGCACCTCCGGTGCGTCAGGCTCCGTCGCGTCGGCCGCGTCGGCCGCGTCCGTCGCGTCGGCCGGTGCCTCGGCGGGGCCGATCCGCACCAGCGTGCCGGGCCGCGACCCGGTGTCGGCGAGGACTCCGCCGCCCGTCGAGTTCAGCGGCAGCCAGACGACGTTGTCGGGCATCTCCGTAATGCTGAGCGGGAGTTCGACGGTGCCCGCGGGGCCGGTGACGGCCAGGACGTCGCCGTCCTTCACGCCCGTCTCGGCCGCCGTGGTGGCGGAGAGCCGGGCGAGCGCCGCGTGGCGGGTGCCCGCCAGGGCCTCGTCACCGTCCTGGAGCCGGCCCTGGTCGAGCAGCAGCCGGTGACCGGCGAGCACCGCCTCGCCCGCGCCCGGCCGGGGCAGCGGACGCGACGACTCGACGGGCGGTTCGGCGCGCGGGCCGTCCCAGTTGCCGAGCCGGTCCATCTCGGTGCGTACGGCCCTGAGGTTCGGCAGCGCGAAGGGGATGTCCATGGCGTCGGCGAGCATGTGCAGCACCCGCGCGTCGTCCGTGGCCAGCCTGCGTGTCATCTGCTCGGGCTTGAGCGCCGCGTCGAACAGCCGTGCCCTGCCTTCCCAGTTGAGGAAGGTGCCGGCCTTCTCGGCGACGGCGGCGACCGGGAAGACGACGTCGGCGTGGTCGGTGACCTCGCTGGGCCGCAGTTCCAGCGACACCAGGAAGCCGACGGCCGCGAGCGCTTCACGCGCGCGTACCGGGTCCGGCAGGTCGGCGACCTCGACACCCGCGACGAGAAGTGCGCCGAGTTCGCCGGTCGCGGCGGCCTCGACGATCTGGCCGGTGTCCCGCCCGTGGCGGTGCGGCAGTTCACGTACGCGCCAGACCTCGGCGGTCTCCTCACGGGCCCGCGGGTCCGTGGCGGGACGGCCGCCGGGCAGCAGTGTCGGCAGCGCGCCGGCCTCGATCGCCCCGCGCTCACCGGCCCTGCGCGGCACCCAGACGAGCTTGGCGCCGGTCGCGGTGGCGGCCCTGGCGGCGGCGGTGAGCCCGCCGGGGACGGCCGCGAGCCGTTCGCCGACGACGATCACCGCGCCGCTCTCGCGCAGGGCCTCGGCGGCGCGGGTGCCCGCGCCTTCGAGGCCGGTGTGCGAGGCGAGCGCGTCGAGCCATTCGGTCTCGGTGCCGGGCGCGGCGGGCAGCAGCGTGCCGCCCGCCTTCGTCAGACCGGGGGTGGCGTGGGTGGCGAGGGAGAAGCTGCGCTGCCCGTGCTTGCGGTGGGCCTTGCGCATCCTCAGGAAGACGCCGGGCGCCTCCTCCTCGGACTCGAACCCGACGAGCAGGACGGCCGGGGCCTTCTCCAGCGTCGTGTTGGTGATCCCCTTGCCGTCCAGGTCGATGCCGTGACCGGCGACATGGGCGGCCAGGAACTCGGCCTCCTCGGCGCTGTGTACGCGCGCGCGGAAGTCGATGTCGTTCGTGTCGAGCGCGACCCGGGCGAACTTGGCGTACGCGTAGGAGTCCTCGACCGTCAGCCGGCCGCCGGCCAGGACGCCGGACCGGCCGCGCGCGGCGGCGAGACCGTTCGCGGCGGCCTCGAGCGCCTCGGGCCAGCTCGCCGGTGCCAGCTCACCGTCCGCGCCCCGTACGAGCGGCGTGGTGATGCGGTCGGGCCGCTGGGCGTAGCGGAAGCCGAACCGCCCCTTGTCGCAGATCCACTCCTCGTTGACCTCGGGATCGTCGGCGGCCATGCGCCGCATGACCTTGCCGCGCCGGTGGTCGGTGCGGGTGGCGCAGCCGCCCGCGCAGTGCTCGCACACACTCGGCGAGGAGACCAGGTCGAACGGGCGGGAGCGGAAGCGGTACGCCGCCGAGGTCAGCGCGCCGACCGGGCAGATCTGGATGGTGTTGCCGGAGAAGTACGACTCGAAGGGGTCGCCCACACCGATGCCGACCTGCTGGAGCGCGCCGCGCTCCAGGAACTCGATCACCGGGTCGCCCGCGACCTGGTTGGAGAAGCGGGTGCAGCGCGCGCACAGCACGCACCGCTCACGGTCGAGCAGCACCTGGGTGGAGATCGGTACGGGCTTCTCGAAGGTCCGCTTCTTGCCCTCGAACCGGGTGTCGGCCTGGCCGGTGCTCATGGCCTGGTTCTGGAGCGGACACTCGCCGCCCTTGTCGCAGACCGGGCAGTCCAGCGGGTGGTTGATGAGCAGCAGCTCCATCACACCGCGCTGGGCCTTGCCGGCGACCGGCGAGGTGACCTGCGACTTGACGACCATGCCGTCGGTGCAGGTGATGGTGCAGGAGGCCATCGGCTTGCGCTGGCCCTCCACCTCGACGATGCACTGCCGGCAGGCGCCGACCGGGTCGAGGAGCGGGTGGTCGCAGAAGCGGGGGATCTCGATGCCGAGGAGTTCGGCGGCGCGGATCACCAAGGTCCCCTTGGGGACCGAGATCTCGATGCCGTCGATCGTCAGCGAGACGAGATCTTCGGGCGGGACCGCCGCCTCGCCGCCGCCGGAGGGGGCAGACGTGGTGACTGTCATGCGTTCACCTCCAGGTGCGCGTGTCGGTCGGCCCACAGGGTGGACTTCGCCGGGTCGAAGGGGCAGCCCTTGCCGCTGATGTGCTGCTCGTACTCCTCGCGGAAGTACTTGAGCGAGGAGAAGATCGGCGCGGCGGCACCGTCGCCGAGGGCGCAGAACGACTTGCCGTTGATGTTGTCGGCGATGTCGTTGAGCTTGTCGAGGTCGGAGGGCACGCCCTTGCCTGCCTCGATGTCGCGCAGCAACTGCACGAGCCAGTAGGTGCCTTCACGGCACGGGGTGCACTTGCCGCAGGACTCGTGTGCGTAGAACTCGGTCCAGCGCGTGACGGCGCGCACCACACAGGTGGTCTCGTCGAAGCACTGGAGCGCCTTGGTGCCGAGCATGGAACCGGCGGCGCCCACACCCTCGTAGTCGAGGGGCACGTCCAGATGCTCGTCGGTGAACATCGGGGTGGAGGAGCCCCCCGGTGTCCAGAACTTGAGCCGGTGGCCCTCGCGCATACCGCCGCCCATGTCGAGCAGTTGGCGCAGGGTGATGCCGAGCGGGGCCTCGTACTGGCCGGGGCTGGTGACATGGCCGCTGAGCGAGTAGAGCGTGAAGCCCGCGGACTTCTCGGTGCCCATCGACTTGAACCAGTCCTTGCCGCGGTTGAGGATCGCGGGAACCGAGGCGATGGATTCGACGTTGTTCACCACAGTGGGGCACGCGTAGAGACCCGCGACCGCCGGGAACGGCGGGCGCAGCCGGGGCTGTCCACGCCGTCCCTCCAGCGAGTCCAGCAGCGCGGTCTCCTCGCCGCAGATGTACGCGCCGGCCCCCGCGTGCACGGTGATGTCGAGGTCGATCCCGCTGCCGAGGATGTCCTTGCCGAGGTAGCCCGCCTCGTACGCCTCACGTACCGCCTCGTGGAGCCTGCGCAGTACGGGCACGACCTCGCCGCGCAGATAGATGAAGGCGTGCTGCGAGCGGATCGCGTAGCAGGCGATGATCATTCCCTCGATGAGGGAGTGCGGATTGGCGAAGAGAAGGGGGATGTCCTTGCAGGTGCCGGGCTCCGACTCGTCGGCGTTGACGACGAGATAGTGCGGTTTGCCGTCGCCCTGCGGAATGAACTGCCACTTCATGCCGGTGGGGAAGCCCGCGCCGCCCCTGCCGCGCAGACCGGAGTCCTTCACGTACGCGATGAGGTCGTCGGGCGTCATGGCGAGTGCCTTGCGCAGGCCCTCGTACCCCTCGTGCCGCCGGTAGGTCTCCAGCGTCCACGCGTCGGGCTCGTCCCAGAACGCGGACAGGACCGGGGAGAGAAGCTTCTCCGGGGCGGTGTCGCTCATCTCGGGTGCTGTGGTCATCACTTCCCCTCCTCGGCTACCGGGCCCGTGGGGTTCGCGGGGTCGGACGGCGCGGTCTTCTGCGGCGCGTCGTGCGAGCTGAGGTGCTCGGCACCGGGCTGGGGCGGGGTGTCCCGCGGGCCCGCGTCACCGCGCGGGTGCGGCGTACGGGCCGAGGCGATCTCGCCCTTGGCGAGTCGCAGACCGATCAGCGAGGCGGGGCCCGCGCCACCGGTGGCGTCGACGGCGCCGGGGCGCTCGTCGGGGAAGCCCGCGAGGATGCGCGCGGTCTCCTTGTACGTGCACAGGGGCGCGCCGCGCGTCGGGGTGACCTGTTCGCCGGCCCGCAGATCGTCCACGAGCCGCTTCGCCGACTCGACGGTCTGGTTGTCGAAGAACTCCCAGTTGACCATCACCACCGGCGCGAAGTCGCAGGCCGCGTTGCACTCGATGTGCTCCAGCGTGACCTTGCCGTCCTCGGTGGTCTCGTTGTTGCCGACGCCCAGGTGCTGCTTCAGCTCGTCGAAGATGGCGTCTCCGCCCATCACCGCGCACAGCGTGTTGGTGCAGACGCCGACCTGGTAGTCGCCGGACGGCTTGCGCCGGTACATCGAGTAGAACGTGGAGACCGCGGTCACCTCGGCGGTGGTCAGCCCCAGCATCTCGGCGCAGAACCGGACGCCGGTACGGGTGACGTACCCCTCCTCGGACTGCGTGAGGTGCAGCAGCGGCAGCAGCGCGGAGCGGCTGTCGGGGTAGCGGGCGATCACTTCCTTCGCGTCCGTCTCCAGGCGGGCGCGCACATCGGCCGGGTAGTCGGGGGCGGGGAGTTGGGGCATTCCGAGGCTGACCTCGGAATTCGGTGTGGTGGTCACCGGTCGACGCCTCCCATCACGGGGTCGATGGACGCGACGGCGACGATGACGTCGGCGACCTGGCCGCCCTCACACATGGCCGCCATGGACTGGAGATTGGTGAAGGACGGGTCGCGGAAGTGGACCCGGTAGGGGCGCGTGCCCCCGTCGGAGACGACATGCACGCCGAGTTCGCCCTTGGGCGACTCGACGGCGGCGTACGCCTGCCCCGGCGGGACCCGGAAGCCCTCCGTCACCAGCTTGAAGTGATGGATCAGAGCCTCCATGGACGTGCCCATGATGTTCTTGATGTGGTCGAGCGAGTTGCCGAGTCCGTCCGGGCCGAGCGCGAGCTGCGCGGGCCAGGCGATCTTCTTGTCGCCGACCATCACCGGGCCCGGCTCCAGGCGGTCCAGGCACTGCTCGACGATCCGCAGCGACTGGCGCATCTCTTCCAGCCGGATGAGGAAGCGCCCGTACGCGTCGCAGGTCTCGGCGGTCGGGATGTCGAATTCGTACGTCTCGTAGCCGCAGTACGGGTCGGTCTTGCGCAGGTCGTGCGGCAGCCCGGCCGAGCGCAGGATCGGTCCCGTGGCGCCGAGCGCCATACAGCCGGCCAGATCGAGATAGCCGACGTTCTGCATACGGGCCTTGAAGATCGGGTTGCCGGTGGCGAGCGCGTCGTACTCCGGCAGGTTCTTGCGCAGGGTCTTCAGCAGCTCGCGCAGATGGTCGACGGCGCCCGGGGGAAGGTCCTGGGCGAGGCCGCCGGGCCGGATGTACGCGTGGTTCATCCGCAGACCGGTGATCAACTCGTAGGCGTCGAGAATCAGTTCACGATCGCGGAAGCCGTAGATCATGATCGTGGTCGCGCCGAGCTCCATACCGCCGGTGGCGATGCAGACCAGATGCGAGGAGAGCCGGTTCAGCTCCATCAGCAGGACGCGGATGACATTCGCCCGGTCCGGGATGTCGTCCTCGATGCCCAGCAGCGTCTCCACGGCCCGGCAGTACGCCGTCTCGTTGAAGAACGATGTCAGGTAGTCCATGCGCGTGACGAAGGTGGTGCCCTGCGTCCAGTTGCGGAATTCGAGGTTCTTCTCGATACCGGTGTGCAGATAGCCGATGCCGCAGCGGGCCTCGGTGACGGTCTCGCCCTCGATCTCCAGGATCAGCCGGAGCACACCGTGCGTCGACGGGTGCTGGGGACCCATGTTGACGATGATGCGCTCGTCGTCCGACTTGGCCGCGGTCTCGACGACCTCGTCCCAGTCACCACCGGTGACGGTGTAGACGGTGCCCTCGGTGGTGGCACGGGGAGTTGCGTGTGGGGTGGTCATGAGTACGACCTCCGCTGGTCCGGAGCCGGGATCTGGGCGCCCTTGTACTCGACGGCGATACCGCCGAGGGGATAGTCCTTGCGCTGCGGGAAGCCCTGCCAGTCGTCCGGCATCATGATCCGGGTGAGGGCGGGGTGGCCGTCGAAGATCAGGCCGAAGAAGTCGTACGTCTCGCGCTCGTGCCAGTCGTTGGTCGGATAGATCTCGACCAGGGACGGCACATGCGGGTCGCTGTCCGGTGCGGACACCTCGACGCGGATCAGCCGGCCGTGCGTCAGTGAGCGCAGGTGGTAGACGGCGTGCAGCTCGCGGCCCTTGTCGCCCAGGAAGTGGACCCCGGACACACCCGTACACAGCTCGAAGCGCAGGGCCGGGTCGTCGCGCAGCGTCCTGGCCACCTGGACCAGATGCTCGCGGGCCACATGGAAGGTCAGTTCGCCGCGGTCGACGACCGTCTTCTCGATGGCGTTCGACGGGAGCAGTCCCTGCTCCTCCAGAGCGCCTTCGAGTTCGTCGGCGATCTCGTCGAAGACACCGTCGCGACCGCCGTACGGGCGGCTGGAGGCACCCGGCAGGCTGACGGTCCTGACGAGACCGCCGTAGCCGCTGGTGTCACCGCCACCGCTGTCGGTGCCGAACATGCCCTTGCGTACGCCGATGACCTCGGCGGCCTGACCGGGCGCGGCCGGAGCGTTGTCCCCGACCGGCTGATCGCTCTCCGGTGAACTCCCGGATCGCTGCTCGTCACTCACCGAAGCAGCCCCTTCATCTCGATCGTCGGCAGCGCCTTCAACGCCGCCTCCTCCGCCTCTCGGGCGGCCTCCTCCGCGTTGACCCCGAGCTTGGAGCTCTGGATCTTCTGGTGGAGCTTGAGGATGGCGTCCATCAGCATTTCCGGACGCGGCGGGCAGCCCGGCAGATAGATGTCGACAGGGACGACGTGGTCGACGCCCTGGACAATCGCGTAGTTGTTGAACATCCCGCCCGACGACGCGCAAACCCCCATGGAGATGACCCACTTGGGATTCGGCATCTGGTCGTAGACCTGCCGCAGGACGGGGGCCATCTTCTGGCTCACCCGTCCCGCCACGATCATCAGGTCCGCCTGGCGCGGCGAACCGCGGAAGACCTCCATGCCGAACCGGGCCAGGTCGTACCGGCCCGCGCCCGTCGTCATCATCTCGATGGCGCAGCAGGCCAGGCCGAAGGTCGCCGGGAACACGGACGACTTCCGCACCCAGCCCGCGGCCTGTTCGACAGTGGTCAGCAGAAAACCGCTCGGCAGCTTCTCTTCGAGTCCCATTGGTCGCCCCTCCGCGCCTTTAGTCCCATTCCAGACCGCCGCGCCGCCACACATACGCGTAGGCGACGAAGACGGTGAGCACGAAGAGCAGCATCTCCACGAGCCCGAAAAGCCCCAGCGCGTCGAAGGTGACGGCCCAGGGGTAAAGGAAGACGATCTCGATGTCGAAAATGATGAAGAGCATCGCCGTCAGGTAGTACTTGATGGGAAAGCGGCCACCTCCGGCCGGCGTGGGAGTGGGCTCGATGCCGCACTCGTACGCTTCGAGTTTTGCCCGGTTGTACCTTTTCGGGCCGATAAGCGTGGCCGCCACCACGGAGAAGATCGCAAACGCGGCACCGAGAGCGCCGAGCACGAGGATTGGCGCGTAGGCATTCACGCTCCTCGCTCCTTCCAGTCGTCCCTGACCGTTGGTCCTCAACCGAGCTTCTGTGTCGACGCCTCACCAAGATCACGCGTATGTGAGGCAGTTCACAAGCCGGACTGTCCCGCATCCTATGCCTCCCGGTCTGTGACGTGCGACACGGGGTAGGGCAACGACTTTGTGATCTCCACCACCTGACGATCGATCATGTGTCAGAGGGCGGGTGGATCTTCGTACAGGAAGCGTCCGACTGGTCACTTGAGGTAACAATGCGGAGAGTCACCGCTGGTCGGAAGCGTTACGGCACTATCAAGGCGGTGCGGAGAGCGGCAAATTGGAGCTGGACGCGGACGGCGTGATAGACGCGCGCCCCACCCGAGCGGGGGAGGTTCCGGGACGCGGGTGGACGACCGTCGGCGCGGATGGCCGGAAGTCGTCATCGTGCACGCGTTCACGAGCGCGCGGGATCCCGGGCGTTCACCATTCTGTGACCTGCGCCACTTCACTCAACCCTCACGAAAGACGGGCCTGGCCATGTGGGTAAACGGATGGTAAGTGGCGGGCAATCCGGGCGATTCACCGAAAGCATGTGATCACAGCCATGATCACGAGTGACCGTTATGCCCGTTACGGCGTCAATAAGGGTCACTGCCAAGCGGATTGATCTATTCCGAACGTAACTGTGGCGCAACACACGTTTCTTGAAGGGAACCCGAAAGCCCTGATAGCGATTGTCCTCATGTCCCACACCGCTCACATACCCAGCCACCGGAAGCCCCGCCGAAACGCGTCGAAAACCGCGATCCGGTCCGGAGTCGCCGGTGGCGTCCTCAGCACCATCGCGCTCGCTGGTGCCGCCGCTCCGGCCAACGCCGAGCCGGTGACCGAGACCATCGAGATGCCCACCCTCACCTCCGGTCTCGCCGGCAGCGTCGCGCAGTCCGCCGCCGCCACCCAGCAGGTCGCCGTCGACCTCGAACTCCAGGCGCAGGAAGACGCCGCCGCGGCCAAGGCCGCGAAGCTCGCCAAGACGGCCCAGGCCGAGGCCGAGCGCAAGGCCGAGGCGAAGGCCAAGGCCGAGAAGGCCGCCCGCGCCGAGGCAGCCGCCCAGGAGCGCGCCTCGCGCTCCGAGGAGCGCACGACGCTCTCCGCGCCCTCCAGCAGCGCCGCCCCGGCCTCGCAGAGCACCACACAGGCCAGTGGATCGGCCGCCGCCGTCCTGGCCTTCGCGCGCGCTCAGGTCGGCGACGCGTATGTACTGGGCTCCACCGGCCCCGACTCGTGGGACTGCTCCAGCCTCGTCCAGGCCGCCTACCGCCAGGCCGGCATCGACCTGCCGCGCACCTCGCAGCCGCAGTCGACGTCCGGTACGCAGGTCTCCCTGGACAACCTCCAGCCGGGCGACATCCTTTACTGGGGCGGCGCGGGCAGCGCGTACCACGTGGGGATCTACTCCGGCGGCGGCAAGTTCATCGGCGCGCAGAACTCCGGTACCGGAGTGGTCGAGAAGACCCTGGACTGGGACCCGCCGAGCGGCGCGGTCCGTATCCTCTGATCCGACCGCTCAACAGGACAGGCCGAGGGCCGTCGCTCCCCCGCCGGGGAGCGACGGCCCTTCGCCGTGCGTGCCCCGGCGCACTCCCAACGGGCCTGGCGGGTGCGCGTGTTCGAGAGTGCCGCGGTGACATCGGGGGCATCGGACAGGAAGAGAGGAAATTCTCTCCCCCCACATGCACGCACCACGCAGGAGGCACCACCGATGACCGTCAAGGGCGTCGACGTATCGTCGTACCAGAGTTCGTCGTTCTCCACGAAGGGCCTGCACTTCGCCTTCGTCAAAGCCACCGAGGGCACCTCGTACCTCAACCCCCGTATGACGGCGCAGGCTTCGCACGCGCGGGACGCCGGTCTTGTCGTCGGCTTCTACCACTTCCTGCGGCCCGGCGGCATGAAGGACCAGGCGAAGTACTTCGTGGACAAGGCCGCCGAGCACGCGGGCGACCCGCTGTTCGTCGACTGGGAGGACCCGGACGTCTCCTGCGCGTCGAAGGACGCCTTCCTGGCGGAGGTCCGGCGGCTCAGGGGCACGGACCACCGCGTGGGGCTGTACTGCAACCGGGACTTCTGGCTCAACCGCGACACCACGAGCGAGGCGGGCGACGCCCTGTGGATCGCGGACTACGTGAGCGCGGGCAAGCCCCGGATAACGGCGGCGTGGAAGTTCCACCAGTACACGGACACCCCGCTGGACACGAACGTCGGCCAGTTCGCCGACGCCGCCGCCCTGCGGAGCTGGGCGCGGGGCTGAGGCCCGAATCCAGGGCTGGGCCCCAACCCCGCACCGGCCGCTACGACTTGGGCGCGACCTTGCTCAGACCGTTGATGATGCGGTCCATCGCGTCGCCGCCCGTCGGGTCGGTCAGATTCGCCAGCATCTTCAGCGTGAACTTCATCAGCAGCGGGTGCGTCAGCCCCCGCTGCGTCGCGATCTTCATGACCTTCGGGTTGCCGATCAGCTTCACGAAGGCCCGGCCCAGCGTGTAATAGCCGCCGTAGGTGTCCTTGAGGACCTGCGGATAGCGCTGGAGGGCCATCTCGCGCTGCCCCGGCGTCTGCCGGGACTGCGCCTGCACGATGACGTCCGCCGCGATCTGGCCGGACTCCATGGCGTACGCGATGCCCTCGCCGTTGAACGGGTTCACCAGCCCGCCCGCGTCACCGACCAGCAGCAGGCCCTTCGTGTAGTGCGGCTGCCGGTTGAAGGCCATCGGCAGCGCGGCGCCGCGGATCGGCATCGTCATGTTGTCGGGCGTGTAGCCCCAGTCGGCCGGCATCGAGGCGCACCACGCCTTGAGCACCTCGCGCCAGTCCAGCTCCTTGAAGGCGGAGGACGAGTTGAGGATGCCCAGGCCGACGTTGGAGGTGCCGTCGCCCATGCCGAAGACCCAGCCGTAGCCGGGCAGCAGCCGGTCCTGCGGACCTCGCCGGTCCCACAGCTCCAGCCAGGACTCCAGGTAGTCGTCGTCGTGCCGGGGCGAGGTGAAGTACGTACGCACGGCGACGCCCATCGGCCGGTCCTCGCGCCGGTGCAGCCCCATCGCGAGCGACAGCCGCGTGGAGTTGCCGTCGGCGGCGACGACGAGCGGGGCGTGGAAGGTGACGGGCGTCTTGTCCTCGCCCATCTTGGCGTTGACGCCGGTGACACGGCCGGTGCGCGGATCGATGATCGGGGCGCCGACGTTGCAGCGCTCGTGCAGCTTCGCCCCGGCCTTCTGCGCCTGCCGGGCCAACTGCTCGTCGAAGTCGTCACGCTTGCGTACGAGGCCGTAGTCCGGATAGCTGGCCAGATCGGGCCAGTCGAGCTGGAGCCGTACACCGCCGGCGATGATCCGCAGGCCCTTGTTCCGCAGCCAGCCGGCCTCTTCGGAGATGTCGATGCCCATGCCCACCAACTGCTTGGTGGCGCGCGGAGTGAGGCCGTCGCCGCAGACCTTCTCGCGCGGGAAGGCGGTCTTCTCCAGCAGCAGGACGTCCAGGCCCGCCTTGGCGAGGTGGTACGCCGTGGTGGAACCGGCCGGGCCGGCCCCGACGACGATCACATCCGCGGTGTGTTCGGAGAGGGGCTTGGTCACAGCGGGATCTCCCGAAGACTCGTGGGACCCGGCGGGCGGGCCCCATCATGGCGTACCGACGGCTGTGGACATGTTCGGCACTGGACATGTGCAGTCTATGGGTGCGTATTGATCGACAAGTTGAAGGGCTCCCCTCGTGAACGACATCACCCGACCGGTCCCCGACGTACGGCTGCGTGTTCCCACCGAGGCGGACGCGCGCGAATGGCACCGGGTCTTCGACGATCCCGATGTCATGGAGTTCCACGGCGGTCCCGCGCCGCTCGCCGAGTACGCGGAGTTCACCGCCCGCCAGCGCGCGCACGCCGCCGAACTGGGCTTCTGCCTCTGGACGTTGCTCGACGCCGACGACGAGGTCGTCGGCTTCGCCGGCGCGCAGCCGTGGCCGCACACGTCGTTCGGCCCGGTCGGCGAGATCGAGATCGGCTGGCGCCTGGGCCGGGCCCACTGGGGCAAGGGCTACGTGACGGCCGCCGCGCACGCGACGCTGGAGCGGGTACGGGCCGCGGGCGTGCCCACCGTCGTGGCGATGGTCGACGCCCGCAACGACCGCTCGGTCGCGGTGGCCCGGCGGCTCGGCATGGAGCTGGAGGAGACGTTCATGACGCCGGTGGGCAAGCGTAAGGCGTACCGCTTCCGGCTCAGGCTGGACCGGCCTTGACCCCGCGGTGCAGTGCCACGACCCCACCGGTCAGATTCCGCCACGCGACCTTCGACCAGCCGGCCTTCTGGAGCAGCCCGGCCAGCGCGGGCTGGTCGGGCCAGGCGCGGATGGACTCGGCGAGATAGACGTACGCGTCCGGGTTCGAGGACACGGTGCGCGCGACCGGCGGCAGCGCGCGCATCAGATACTCCGTGTAGACGGTCCGGAACGGCACCCACGCCGGCTGGGAGAACTCACAGATCACGACCTGCCCGCCGGGCTTGGTCACCCGGTACAGCTCGCGCATCGCGGTGTCCGTGTCCTGGACGTTGCGCAGGCCGAAGGAGATCGTGACGGTGTCGAAGACGCCGTCGCGGAACGGCAGTTCGGTCGCGTCGCCGGCGGTCAGCGGCAGCCAGGGGTGGCGCTTCTTGCCCTCGCGGAGCATCCCGAGCGAGAAGTCGCACGGCACGACGTAGGCGCCGGTGGCGGCGAAGGGCATGGACGAGGTGGCCGTGCCCGCGGCGAGGTCGAGGATCTTCTGCGCGGGGCGGGCGTTCACGGCCCTGGCGACCTCTTTGCGCCACAGGCGCGCCTGGCCGAGGGAGAGCACGTCGTTGGTGAGATCGTAATTCGCCGCCACGCCGTCGAACATCGAGGCGACTTCGTGCGGCTGCTTGTCCAGGGAAGCTCGGGTCACCCGTCCATTGAAGCAGTACGCCTCCGGCGCGGGCGCGGGGACCGGCGCTGTGGCCGGGAACGTCGTCCGTGTCGCGCGGCTCGTGGGCCGCGCTTGTCCTCAAACGCCGGACGGGCTGCGCTTGTCCTCAAACGCCGGACGGGCTGCGTGCTGTGTCCTCAAACGCCGGACGGGCTCAATTGAGCCCGTCCGGCGATTGAGGACAAGCGCGGCCCAGTCCTAGCCGGTTCGGTGCACCAGCCGGCCGTCCAGGACCGTGGCCACGCACCTGGCCGCGCCCGCCCGTGCCAGCGCCGCGTACGGGTCGGCGTCGGGCGGGACCAGCACGCCGAACACGGCGAAGTCGGCCTGACGGCCCTCGAAATCCAGCGGCGGCAGCACGAAAGCCTCCTCGACCGGGCGGCCCGCGAGCGGGTCCAGCACCGGCGGGCCCGGTGGCTCGGTGAACCGCTCCTCGATCCCGAGACCGGAGCGCACGACCGCGTCCACCACCGCGGGGCGCCGCAGGGTGCCCGCGACCGCCACCGTCCCGTGCGCCAGCATCCGCCGCACCCCGCGCCGTGCGCTCGCGCCCCAGCGGCTCTCGGTCATCTCCAGCGCCGCGAGCGCGTCGCCCGTCAGCGGTTCGGTGCCCAGCTCGTCGGCCTCGCGCGGGTCGGGGTGGTAGGCGCGCTCCAGCAGCTCGGGGCCGTACGGATTGCACAGCCCCGGGGTGAGGACGCCCACCCACCGTCTGACCCGGGCGAGGGGACGGGCGCGCGCCAGCTCCTCGTACGGGCCGACCGCCTCGATCGCGTCGCCCGCGACCAGGACGGCGCCGTACGGCACCGGCGCGCGTCCCGCGCCGGGCAGCAGCAGGTCCGCGCGGTGAATCGTCAGTGCCACCCGGTC
The DNA here is from genome assembly GCF_045040295.1 of Streptomyces sp. NBC_01506. NCBI lineage: Bacteria > Bacillati > Actinomycetota > Actinomycetes > Kitasatosporales > Streptomycetaceae > Streptomyces > Streptomyces sp. NBC_01506. Next base: position 3,700,044 of record NZ_CP109422.1, read on the forward strand.
AGTCCCGGTCAGTTGGCGTCGAGCAGCTTGAGTTCCGGGTGCGCCGTGCCGCCCGCGATCGCCGTGGAGGAGATGTGCGAGGCGACGCGCTCGTCGACCGGGTCGTTCGCCGGGTCGTCGTGCACGACGATGTGTTCGTACGTCGTGGCGCGCTGCGCCGGCACCCGGCCCGACTTGCGGATCAGGTCGATGATCTCCAGCCGGTTGGAGCGGTGCTTCGCGCCCGCCGACGAGACCACGTTCTCCTCCAGCATGATCGAGCCGAGGTCGTCCGCGCCGTAGTGCAGGGAGAGTTGGCCGACCTCCTTGCCCGTGGTCAGCCAGGAGCCCTGGATATGGGCGACGTTGTCGAGGAAGAGGCGGGCGACGGCGATCAGCCGCAGATACTCGAAGAGAGTCGCCTGCGTCTGCCCCTTCAGCTTGTTGTTCTCCGGCTGGTAGGTGTACGGGATGAACGCCCGGAAGCCGCCCGTGCGGTCCTGTACGTCGCGGATCATCCGCAGGTGCTCGATCCGCTCGGCGTTCGTCTCGCCGGTGCCCATCAGCATCGTGGACGTCGACTCGACACCGAGACCGTGCGCGGTCTCCATGATCTCCAGCCACCGCTCGCCGGACTCCTTGAGCGGCGCGATCGCCTTGCGCGGCCGGGCCGGCAGCAGCTCGGCGCCGGCGCCCGCGAACGAGTCGAGGCCCGCCGCGTGGATCCGGCGGATCGCCTCCTCCACGGAGACGTCCGAGATACGCGCCATGTGCTCGATCTCGGAGGCGCCGAGAGAGTGGATGACGAGCTGCGGGAACGCGGCCTTGATGGCGGCGAAGTGCTTCTCGTAATACTCCACGCCGTAGTCGGGGTGGTGCCCGCCCTGGAACATGATCTGGGTGCCGCCGAGTTCGACGGTCTCCGCGCAGCGGCGCAGGATGTCGTCGAGGTCGCGGGTCCAGCCCTTGTCGGTGTCCTTGGGTGCCGCGTAGAAGGCGCAGAACTTGCACGCCGTCACGCAGACGTTCGTGTAGTTGATGTTCCGCTCGATGATGTACGTCGCGATGTGCTCCGTACCGGCGTACCGGCGGCGGCGCGCGCGGTCGGCGGCGGCGCCGAGCGCGTGGAGGGGGGCCGAGCGGTAGAGGTCGAGCGCCTCTTCCGGGGTGATCCGGCCACCCTCGGCGGCGCGGTCGAGGACAGACTGCTGGTCGGCCTTCTCGGTCACCGGGGCGTCACCTTTCGGCGGTGTATCAGTGGATCTACGGACCGATCCAGCGTACGCCAGGGGTACGGGCGGACCGGCTGCCGGGCTCGCGGGGCCACTCGCCGCCGCTACTGCTTCTTGAGCGTGCCGGTCGGGTTGCCCGCCGCGTCCTCCCCCGAGGTGAACCGCAGATCGCCGTCCCCCGTGAGCGTGAACGTCAGCGCGGCTGCCGTCGTGGTCGTGCACATCCCCGCGCTGCCGGGCCGGTCGGGATCGGTGGACTCCTCGACCTTGATCTCCTCGGCGGTGGCCGAGACCAGCGTGGCCACCCCGTAACACTTCGCCTCCACGCCCAGGACCGAGAGGAAGCTGGTCGAGCGCAGGACCTTCTCGCCCTTCTGGCCCGCGCTGATCTCGACCGTGTAGTCGCCGTGCGGCAGCCCGTTGTCCTCGGTCGTCGGCCCCTTCCACGTGCCGACGAACCGCTTCGGTACGGCGGTGAGCGCCCCGGCCGCCCCGTCGCGCGTGGCCGACGTGCTCGGGCTGGTGCCCGCCGAACCGCCCTTGTCGGCGGCGTCGGACGACTTGCCGTCCGAGAACTGGTCGATGAGCATCGTCCCGCCGAGCGCGACGGCGGCCAGCGCTCCCGCGACGGCGAGGGCGACCGTGCAGCTCACCTTGCGGCGGCGCGGCCCGGCCCGGCCGGCGCTGACCGAGAGGGACATCCGGGGGTCGTGGGTGTCCTGGGCGTCCTGGTGGTGGCCGGGTCCAGGCACGTCGGGCTGCGTCGGAGGCCCGAACTCGCCGAGCGGGGGCGCCGATCCGAACGATCCGGCCGTCGGCGGCGGTGTGTCGGGCGGCGGCGGCGTGGGCCAGTGCACCGCCGGGCCGGGAGCGCTCCGTACGGGCTGCGCCGTCTCCAGGTCCAGCAGTTGTACGGCCGCCCGGCTGACCTCCCGTACCAGTGGGTCCGGCAGCCAGCCCGCGTCCACCAGCGGGGCCGCCCCATCGGGCGCGAGCCGCGCGGCGACCTCGGCGGGCGTGGGGCGCGCGGCCGGGTCCTTGGCCAGGCAGTGCGCGACCAGGTCCTTCAACTCACCGTCCAGCGCGCCCAGTTCGGGCTCCTCATGGACCACCTTGTAGAGCAGCGCGGCGGACGAGTCGCCGGGGAAGGGGCTCACCCCGGCCATGGCGTACGCGAGCACCGCCCCCAGCGAGAACACGTCGGCCGCGCCCGTGACGCCCTTGCCGAGTATCTGCTCGGGCGACATGTAGCCGGGCGAGCCGACCGAGACGCCGGTGGAGGTCAGCGAGGCGGTGCCGTCCGTGGCGCGGGCTATGCCGAAGTCGATGAGCCGGGCCCGTCGAGGGCCAGCAGGACGTTGGAGGGTTTGACGTCGCGGTGGACGAGACCCAGCTCGTGCACCGCGCCCAGCGCCTCGCCGAGCCCGGCGCCCAGCGCCCGTACCGTCCGCTCGGGCAGTGGGCCGTACGTGGCGAGCGCCTGCGCCAGCGAGGGGCCCGCCACATAACCGGTGGCGACCCACGGGGTGTCCGCCTCCGGGTCGGCGTCGAGCACCTGCGCGGTCCACGCGCCGCCGACCCGGCGGGCCGCCGCCACCTCACGGCGGAAGCGGGCCCGGAACTCGTCGTCCAGCGCGAAGTGCGGATGGATGACCTTCACGGCGACCGTACGGCCGCCCTCGGACCTGGCCAGATAGACCCGTCCCATGCCACCGGCCCCGAGTCGGCCGAGCAGCCGGTACGCGCCTATGGTGCGAGGCCCGTCCGCGTCGAGCGGCTGCATGCCGCCCCCTCCCCCGTGCGATGTGTCCGTGTCCTTCTACCTTCTCAGGACGGAAGCAACTCGACCCGGGGGTCGGCCGGATAGCCGGTCGTGGGCCCGGTGCGGCGGGCGAACTCCCGTACCCCCGCGAGCTGGTCGGGACCGAAGCGGAAGTCGAGCGTCGTGAAGTAGCGCTCCAGCAGCTCCGCGTCGAAGGTCTCCCAGCGCGCCGCGTGCTCGGCGACCTTGGTGACCTCCTCCAGCGATACGTCACGGGAGGCGAGGAACGCCTGGTGCACCTGGCGTACCGTCTCCGGCTCACGCGCCAGATAGTCCTTGCGCGCCGCCCACACCGCGAAGACGAACGGCAGCCCCGTCCAGTCCTTCCACATCTGCCCGAGGTCATGGACCTGGAGACCGAGGCGGGGCGCGTCGTGCAGGGAGGCGCGCAGGGCGGCGTCACCGATCAGTACGGCCGCGTCGGCCTCCTGCATCATCAGCCCGAGGTCGGGGGGGCAGGTGAAGTAGTCGGGGGTGACCTCGTACTTCTCGGCGAGCAGGAGTTGCGCGAGCCGTACGGCGGTCCGGGAGGTCGAGCCGAGGGCGACCCGCGCCCCGTCGAGTTCTTCGAGCGGCACCTGCGAAACGATCAGGCAGGACATGACGGGGCCGTCGCAGCCGACCGCGAGATCGGGGAATGCGACAAGGTCCTCGGCATTGCGGAGGAATTCGACCACGGTGACGGGGCCGATATCGAGATCTCCGCGCACGAGGCGCTCGCTGAGCTTCTCCGGGGTGTCCTTCGTCAGCTCAAGATCGAAGAGGGCGCCTGTTCTGCCGAGGCCCCAGTAAAGGGGCAGGCAGTTCAGGAACTGGATGTGGCCGACGCGCGGCCGGACGGGGGGGTGACCGCTTCCGCCCGCCTCGGGGCTTGCTGTGATTTCAGATGAGCTGTCCACACCGCGAGGCTAGACCTGTGAGGCGTGTGGGGGCGCACGGGGGCGCCGGGGTGTCCTCGGGCGAGTCTCCTTCGCACGTCAGGGACGCGCCACGGAGGGGTCGGGGGCGGGGCGGGGGGCGAGTCAGGGACGCATAGCGGACGCGTCGGGAACCTCGCCGCGTCAGCCCGTCGGAGCCCTCTTCAAACGTCCGGGTGACGTGATCTTTGGGTGATCTTTCCCCCTACCGCTGCCCGTGAGCCGCGTGCTAGGCTCGCCGCAAGTTGCAGTTTGGTTTCCCTTGCAGTACAGAGCCTGCGGAGCATGTGACCCGCAGGCTTTTGTAGTTTTCAGACTTCTTTGCAGGTTCTGGAGCAGGGCAACCCTTTGGCCCAAGGAGGGCTTATGGCTACCGGAACCGTCAAGTGGTTCAACGCTGAAAAGGGCTTCGGCTTCATCGCCCAGGACGGCGGCGGCCCGGATGTCTTCGTCCATTACTCCGCGATCAACGCGACCGGATTCCGCTCCCTCGAGGAGAACCAGGTCGTGAACTTCGACGTCACCCAGGGCCCGAAGGGCCCCCAGGCGGAGAACGTAACCCCGGCCTAGGACCTGTCCGTCGAATAGCGCCGTCCGCCCGGAGGGCGGGGCGCGCGGCGTCCGGTGCGTGCGATCGCAGGGCGGAGGATCGCCCTCGTACTGGACGTACTTGGGTGACTGACGACAACGCGGCGAGTGTGCGTGCCGGGGGTCGCGCGCCAGGCGGGATTCGTCGGACAGGGCCTAGTTGCCCGGGTCGGTAGATCGCGCACGGAAAGAACACGCAGTACTCAAGGAGCCCTGTCCCCGTATGTCCAGTACGGGGAGCAGGGCTCCTGCCTTGTCCCGCGAACCGGGCGCCGCTCACGCGTAAAGCTCGTCGATCTCCGTCGCGAAGTCCTCGACCACGGTCGCCCGCTTCACCTTCAGCGACGGCGTCACGTGCCCGTTCTCCTCGGTGAAGGGCCTGGGCAGCACCCGGAAGCGGCGGATCGATTCCGCCCTGGACACCAGCCGGTTGGCCTCGTCGACCGCCCGTTGCAGGGTGGCGAGCAGGTCCTCGTCCGTGACCAGTTCGTCCTGGGGCAGGTGCTGCTTCTTCTTCATCTGGCACCAGTGCGCGAGCCCGTCCGGCTCGAGGGTGAGCAGCGCCGTGACGTACGGGCGGTTGTCGCCGAGCACCAGGCACTGGCCGATCAGCGGGTGGGCGCGCAGCCAGTCCTCCAGTGGGGCCGGGGCGACGTTCTTGCCGGCCGAGGTCATGATGATCTCCTTCTTGCGGCCGGTGATCGCGAGATAGCCGTCGTCGTCCAGCGCGCCCAGGTCCCCCGTCGCGAACCAGCCGTCGTCCAGGGCGGGTACGGGCTCACCGCGCTCCATGTCCCAGTAACCGACGAAGACTTGGCCGCCGCGCAGCAGCACCTCACCGTCGTCGGCGATCCGTACGGCCGTGCCGGGCAGCGGCCAACCGACCGTGCCCAGCTTGGGTTTCAGCGGGGGCGTCACCGTGGCGGCGGCCGTGGTCTCCGTCAGGCCGTATCCCTCGAAGATCGTGATCCCGGCGCCCGCGTAGAAGGCGGCGAGTGAACGCCCCAGCGGGGAGCCGCCGCAGATGGCCTGCACGACCCTGCCGCCGAGGGCGGCCCGTATCCGCCGGTAGACCAGCGGGTCGTACAGCGCGCGGGCGGCGCGCAGGGGCAGCGAGGGGCCGGGGCCCGTACCGGCTGCGGCGGCCTCGACGGCGTGCCCGTAGGACCGGGCGATCTTCGCCGCGCGGTCGAAGGACGAGGCGCGGCCCATCGACTCGGCGGTGGCGCGGCCGGTGTTGAAGACCTTCTCCAGGACATACGGGACGGCCAGCAGGAACGTCGGCCGGAAGCCCGCCAGATCGGCGATGAGGTCGTCGGTGCGCAGCGACGGCGCGTGCCCGAGCCGTACTCGCGCGCGCAGACAGCCCACCGCGACCATGCGTCCGAAGACATGGGAGAGCGGCAGGAACAGCAGCGTGGAGGCGGGCTCCTTGCTCACCGATTTGAAGACGGGGTGGAGCAGTTCGATGCAATTGTCCACCTCCGCGAAGAAGTTGGCGTGCGTGAGGGCGCAGCCCTTGGGGCTTCCCGTGGTGCCGGAGGTGTAGACGAGGGTCGCGAGGGAGGCGGGCGAGAGCGCGGCCCGCCGCGCGTCCAGCTCCGCGTCGGGGACGTCGGCGCCGGCCGCGCGCAGTGTGTCGACGGCGCCGGCGTCGAAGGTCCACAGGTGGGCGAGGTCCGGCAGTTGTCTGCGTTCGTGGTCGATCAGCCATGCCTGCTCGTCGCTCTCGACCGCGCAGGCGACAGCGCCGGAGTCCTGGAGGATCCAGCGGGTCTGGAAGGCGGAGGAGGTGGGGTAGACGGGGACGGTGATCAGGCCGGCGGCCCAGGCCGCGAAGTCGATGAGCGTCCACTCGTAGGTCGTACGGGCCATGATCGCCAGCCGGTCACCGGGCCGCAGCCCTTCGGCGATCAGCCCTTTCGCGACGGCACGGACCTCGTCGGCGAAGGCGGCGGCGGTGACGTCGCGCCAACTCCCGTCCGCCTGCTTACGGCTGAGGACGGCCTCGTCCGGGGCGGCGTGGGCGTTGTCGAAGGGGATGTCGGCGAGGGATCCGTGGGGGGCGGGGGGCACGAGCGGCGGTACGGAGACCTGCCGTACGACTCCGTCCACCCACAACTTCTCGGGCTCACCCTGCGCGAGCGCCGGGGGCGCGGAAACGGACGGCGGCTCCGGGGGCTCCGGTACGGTCGGTGGCGCGGGCACCTGCAACGGCTGATCTGCGGACACGCGCGGCTCCTCGTCTCGGCGGCGGGTCTGACTCGGGCGCCCGGCACAACCTACCGGCCGCGCGCGCCACCCTCGCAAACTTTGACAAACGCGCGCGCCGCGGGACGACGCGGCGGCGCCCCCGGCCGGAAGGCCGGGGGCGCCGCCAGGAGGTGAACGGAGTTCGGTCAGCGCGTCACGCGGCGACCGGGACCGCCTTCTCGCGGTCGCTGGGCTCCGGCTCCGGCTCGTCGATCGGGGACGCCGACGCCGAGTTGTACTTGTCGTGGTCCAGGATCTTCTCGCGGGAGGCGACGATGACCGGTACGAGAGCCTGTCCCGCGACGTTCGTCGCCGTACGCATCATGTCCAGGATCGGGTCGATCGCCATCAGCAGACCCACACCCTCCAGCGGCAGACCCAGTGTGGACAGGGTCAGGGTCAGCATGACCGTCGCGCCGGTGAGGCCGGCCGTGGCCGCCGAGCCGACCACCGAGACGAAGGCGATCAGCAGATAGTCCTGGATGCCGAGTTGGACGTCGAAGATCTGCGCGATGAAGATCGCCGCCAGCGCCGGGTAGATCGCGGCGCAGCCGTCCATCTTCGTGGTGGCGCCGAACGGGACCGCGAAGCTGGTGTACTCCTTCGGCACACCGAGACGCTCGGTCACCCGCACGGTGACGGGCATCGTGCCGACCGAGGAGCGGGAGACGAAGGCCAACTGGATCGCGGGCCAGGCGCCCTTGAAGAACTGGATCGGGTTTACCTTGGCGACCGTGGCGAGCAGCAGCGGGTAGACGCCGAACAGCACCAGGGCGCAGCCGATGTACACGTCGGCGGTGAACGTCGCGTACTTGCCGATCAGGTCCCAGCCGTAGTCCGCGATGGCGAAGCCGATGAGGCCGATGGTGCCGATCGGGGCGAGACGGATGACCCACCACAGGGCCTTCTGGAGCAGTTCGAGCACCGACTCGCTGAGCGTGAGGATCGGCGCGGCGCGGTCGCCGAGCTTGAGCGCGGCGATACCGGCGACGGCGGCCATGAAGACGATCTGGAGGACGTTGAGTTCGGTGAACGGGGAGATCACGTCCTCCGGCACGATGCCGGTGAGGAAGTCGATCCAGGAGCCCGAACCGTCCGGCTTCTCGCCGTCCTTGGGGGTCAGGCCGGTGCCTTCACCCGGGTTGGTGATCAGACCGATCACGATGCCGATGGCGACGGCGATCAGTGAGGTGATCATGAACCAGAGCAGGGTGCGCGAGGCCAGCCTGGCCGCGTTGTTGACCTTACGGAGGTTGGTGATCGACACCAGGATCGCGAAGAAGACCAGCGGGGCGACGGCCAGCTTCAGCAACTGGATGAAGATGCTGCCTGTTTTATCCAACGTCGTGTAGAGCCAACCGATGTCCTGGCTGCGGGCGAGCCAGCCGAGCAGGACACCGAGGACGAGACCGGCGACGATCTGGGCCCAGAACGGGACCTTGGGTATGGAGAAACCTGGGCCTGAACCGGCCGGCTTGCCGCCCTTGGCGGCCTTACCGGTGGTGGCGGGCTCGGAATTCGCGGACACGGACACACTCCAGTTGGGCATACGGAGATACGGGGACGAGGGGATGGAACTGGGGGGGTGCGGCGCCCGTGCGTCAGAAGTGGCACCGCCGCATGAAGCGGGCTCGGATCAGAGAGAGCTCAGAGTGAGCCGCGACAGACCGCGGACATGCAGCGGCAGAGATCGACATGCAGGCGCGCCACGAGCGGGACGCTCGCGGCAAGATGGCGCACTGATGTCTTCATGCTGAGTACATTAACACCGGGACTTTGGGATACTCAAAGGTCTGCTTTGAGGTATCGACGGGCGCGAGGCCCGGAAACACCGACGCCCCAGCCTGGAGGCGGCAGGGGCGTCAAAGACCGGTGTGCGGGTGTGACGTAACTTACGCGGCGCTTATACGGGCACGGGCTCCACGAGCCCAGGGGCAGCGGGCTACTGCGTCGCGCCGTCCTCCTGCGCGCGGTTCGCCTCAAGCTTCGCCTTCGCGTTGTCGACCTTGCCGACAAGCTGCACGGACATCTCGTCGCGCTGCTTGCGCAGCAGAATGAAGCTGAGCGGCGCGGAGATGACCAGCGCGAGCAGCAGCACCCAGACGAAGTTGGAGTCGCCGAGCCCCTTGGGCAGCACGCCGAACTGGACCAGGCCGGCGACGACGACGAAGCAGCCGACGAAGATGCCCAGGCGCATCGCGGTGTAGCGGATCGTGGCGCTCGTTCTGGCGGCGGTCACAGCGGCCCTCTCTCCTCGTGGCGACTTGTCCAGCGGCGTACGCGTCCAGTGAAGCACGCCGCCCGGCGCCCCATATAAGGGGGTTCCCGCTCAACGAGTTCAGTGCAGCGACAGCAGCATGGTGATGTCGTCGCGGTCGTCGCCGGGCGCCACCCGAATCGCGTCCGGCACCCGGCCGACCTCCTTGTAGCCGCACGACGCGTAGAAGCTCTCCAGGCCCATGCCGCCCCGGCAGGTGAGCCGTACCGCCTCGACGCCGTCGAAGCCGCGGGCGGCGTCGGCCACGGCGTACATCAAGTCGCGGCCGTACCCCTTGCCCTGGTGCCGCGGGTGGACCATCACCGTGTACGCCCAGATCCAGTGCCGCATCAGCCGGTGGGAGTTGGCGTTGAGGAACGCCGCGGCGGCCACCGCACCCTCCTGGTCGTGACCGACGAGCAGCCGGGTACGGCCCTCGACCATCGACACGAGGTGCTTGACCAGCTCGGCCCGTACCTCGTCGGGGTTCACCGGTGGCACGAAACCGACGGCGCCGCCCGCGTCGGAGACATCCGTCCACAGCGCGACGACGCCGTCGCGCAGGGCCGGATCGACGGGCGGGTCCAGGATGAATGTAAGTGCCATTCCTCAACACTAACCATTACCCGCCCGCCCGCTCAACCCTGTTCCGGAACGCGAGAAGCCCCAGCTCGGCGAGCTGGGGCCACTCAACGGGAACGCGCGCGGGCACGCGCTGGCACGCGCGGGCAGTCTCAGAGCCGCATCGGCTGCGGCGTCTCACGACGCTCCGCGTCGGGGCCGGGGTACTCCCGGATGATCTCGTAGCGCGTGTTGCGTTCGACGGGCCGGAAGCCGGCGTCGCGGATCAGGTCGAGCAGATCGTCACGGCCGAGCTTGTTCGGCGTGCCGTAGTTGTCCGCGTCGTGCGTGATCTTGTACTCGACCACCGAGCCGTCCATGTCGTCCGCGCCGTGCTGGAGCGCGAGTTGGGCGGTCTGCACGCCGTGCATCACCCAGAAGACCTTGACGTGCTGGACGTTGTCGAACAGCAGCCGGGAGACGGCGAACGTCTTCAGCGCCTCGGCGCCGGTGGCCATCGTCGTACGCGCCTGGAGGCGGTTACGGACCTTGCCGTCCTGCATGTCCACGAAGTCGTGCTGGTAGCGCAGCGGGATGAAGACCTGGAAACCGCCGGTCTCGTCCTGGAGTTCACGCAGCCGCAGGACGTGGTCGACCCGGTGCCTGGGCTCCTCGATGTGCCCGTACAGCATCGTGCACGGGGTCTTGAGACCCTTCGAGTGCGCGAGCCGGTGGATGCGCGACCAGTCCTCCCAGTGGGTGCGGTGGTCGACGATGTGCTGCCGGATCTCCCAGTCGAAGATCTCCGCGCCGCCGCCGGTCAGCGATTCGAGCCCGGCGTCGATGAGTTCGTCCAGGATCTCACTGGCCGTCAGTCCGGAGATCGTCTCGAAGTGGTGGATCTCGGTGGCGGTGAACGCCTTCAGCGAGACTTCCGGCAGCGCCTCTTTAAGAGCCTTGAGCGAGCGCGGGTAGTAACGCCAAGGAAGCGTCGGGTGGAGCCCGTTGACGATGTGCAGCTCGGTCAGGCTCTCGCCCTCCATCGCCTTGGCGAGGCGGACGGCCTCCTCGATGCGCATCGTGTACGCGTCCTTCTCGCCCGGCTTGCGCTGGAACGAGCAGTACGCGCAGGACGCCGTGCAGACGTTCGTCATGTTGAGATGACGGTTGACGTTGAAGTGGACGACGTCACCGTTCTTACGCGTCCGCACCTCGTGCGCGAGACCGCCGAGCCAGGCCAGATCGTCCGACTCGTAGAGGGCGATGCCGTCCTCGCGGGTCAGCCGCTCACCGGCCCTGACCTTCTCCTCCAGCTCGCGCTTGAGCCCCACATCCATGACAGATGCAGTCATGCGGCGCCTCCCAGTGTGTGTGTCACATGTCCGCCCAACGCCCGGTTATCAGGGCTCCACCAACCGTACGCCTACGTTTCGTCGGGAAGTTCGCCGACCCGGTTCTCCCACTTGGTGGAGAGCACGATGGTCGTACGGGTCCGCGAGACGCCCTTCGTACTGCCGAGCCGGCGGATCGTCTTCTCCAGGCCGTCGACGTCACCGGCCCGGACCTTGAGCATGTACGAGTCGTCCCCGGCGATGAACCAGCAGTCCTCGATCTCGCTCAGTCCGCGCAACCGGTGCGCGACGTCCTCGTGGTCGGCGGCGTCGGAGAGCGAGATGCCGATCAGCGCGGTGACACCGAGGCCGAGCGAGGCCGAGTCGACGGTGGCGCGGTAGCCGATGATGACGCCCGCCGCCTCCAGCCGGTTGATGCGGTCGGTGACGCTGGGCCCGGAGAGCCCGACGAGCCGGCCGAGTTCGGCGTAAGAAGCTCTGCCGTTCTCTCTGAGGGCCTGGATGAGCTGCCTATCCACGGCGTCCATATGCCTGAAGCCTTCCATTGTTCAGCAATCTCGCAAGTTGATGTATGCAATCTAAGGCAGTGCGGCGATGCGGGGATGCATACGCGGACTCGCTAAGGGGCTCCTGGCCCCGGCTCCGTACGAGAGCCCCCCAGCTCCCCCTCCCAGCGCCGGTACAACCGGTGCGGCACCCCCGCCGCGTCCAGCACCCGCCCGGCGACGAAGTCCACCAGGTCCTGGATGTGCGTCGCCCCCGCGTAGAAACCCGGCGACGCGGGCAGCACCACGGCGCCCGCCTCGTCCAGGGTCACCAGATGCTTCAGGGTCCGGCCGCCCAAAGGGGTCTCCCGGACGGCGACCACCAGCGGGCGGCGCTCCTTGAGCGTGACGCTCGCCGCGCGTTGCAGCAGATCCTTCGACAGCCCGAGCGCGACGCCCGCCACACAGGCCGTGGAGGCGGGCACGATCAGCATCCCCTTGACCCGGTACGACCCCGAGGACGGCCCGGCCGCCAGATCGCCGGCGGGCCAGTGCCGTACGTCCGAGACGTCGGGGGCGAAGGTCCCCGGCTTCCCGTCGGCGCCCCGGCCCAGCCACGCCCGCAGATCGTCGCGCCAGTGCGCGTCCCTGAAGGAGATCCCCGTCTCGTCCAGGAGTGTGAGCCGCGACGCGCGGCTGACGATCAGATCGACGCTCTCACCGGCGTCGAGCAGCCCGCGCAGCACGGCCGCCGCGTACGGGGTCCCCGACGCGCCGGAGACTCCGACGACCCACGGCCGCCGGGCCTCGTCGTGCTGGTGGTCCTCGTGGTCCGATCCGGGTTTCACGCGTCCGACCCTATCCGGCGTCCGGAAGCAGGAACCGGGGACGGTACCTCGCGCGTTCCAGGGATGGGAGCGCGAGAACCCTTGGGGGGCGAGATGCCGGATTCATCCATCGACAGGAGCGCGGTGCGCCGTATCAAGGCGGCGGCCGGGCTGATGCTGGGCTGGGTCGCGCTGCTGTGGGTCCTGGAGGCCGTGGACTCCTCGACGGGCGCGCTGGGGACGTACGGACTGAGCCCGCGCGATCTGGGCGAGCTGCGCGACATCATCCCGATGGCCTTCCTGCACCACGGCTTCGACCATCTCTCGGCGAACGCCGTGCCGTTGCTGGTGCTCGGCTTCCTCGCCGCGCTCGGCGGCATAGGCCGCTTCCTGCGCGTGGTCCTCACGATCATGGTGGTCGGCGGCCTGGGCGTCTGGCTCACGGCCGCGGACAATTCGGTTACGGCGGGTGCGTCGGGCGTCGTCTTCGGGCTGCTCGGCTATCTGCTGGTGCGCGGCTTCGTGAATCGCAGCGCGGTCGACATCGTGGTGGGGCTGCTGGTCCTGGTGATGTACGGCTCCGCGCTGTGGGGCGTCCTGCCGACGAATCCGTCCGTGAGCTGGCAGGGCCATCTCTTCGGGCTGGTGGGCGGCGTGCTGGCGGCGTTCATGTTCCGCCGCCCCAAGCGCCGGGCCCCGGCGGGCGCGCTCATACCCTGACCGCGCCCAGCCGCCCACCTCTCCGTCACGTCGGACCGTCAGACGGTCAGGCCGCGTACGAGCAGGTCGAGCAGCGCGCAGATGAACAGCGCCATCCCGATGAAGCCGTTCACGGTGAAGAAGGCCCGGTTGAGCCGGGACAGATCGTGCGGCTTCACGACCTGGTGCTCGTAGAGGAACGCGGCGCTCACGATCAGCAGACCGACCCAGAAGAACGCGCCCGCGTCGGTGGCCAGCGCGTACCAGACCAGCAGGACCGTCGTCACGGCGTGCGCGGCCCGCGCGCCGTACAGCGCCGCCGGGATGCCGAAGCGCGCCGGGACGGACTTCACGCCGTGCGCGCGGTCCGCGTCGACGTCCTGGCTGCCGAAGATCAGGTCGAAGCCGCCGATCCACACGCCCACGGCGAGACCGAGGATCACCGCGTCCCAGGACCACTCGCCGGTGACGGCGATCCAGGCGCCGACCGGGCCCATGGCCTGGGCGAGACCGAGGATGGCGTGCGGGAAGTTCGTGAAGCGCTTGCCGTACGGATAGACGACCATCGGGACCACGGCGACGGGAGCCAGCACCAGACAGAGCGGGTTCAGCAGGGCGGCGGCGCCCAGGAACACCACGAGGGCGACGAGCGCGCCCGTCCACGCGGAGCGCACCGACACCGCGCCGGTCACCAACTCCCGGTTCGCGGTACGGGGGTTACGGGCGTCGATCTCACGGTCGATGATCCGGTTGCAGGCCATCGCGAAGGTCCGCAGGCCCACCATCGCGACCGTGACGAGCAGCAGCCGGCCCCAGTGGATGTTCTTGTCGAGCTGGAACATGGCGGTCAGCGCGGCGATGTACGCGAACGGCAGCGCGAAGACCGAGTGCTCGATCATCACGAGCCGCAGGAACGCCCGCGTCCTGTTGCCGGAGCCGGACGACGCCGGGCCCGGCCCCGTACGCCCCGGCCGGCCCTGTCCGACCAGCCCGTCGGCTCCCTCGGCGGCGCTGGTCACAGGCCGTACTCCCGCCAGCGCTTGGTCACCCGGTCCGCGGTCGCCGGGTCGGACTCGACCATCTCCGGCCAGCCGCCGTCGCGCGTGTACCCCTCCTCGGGGAGTTTGCGCGTCGCGTCGATACCGGCCTTGCCACCCCAGAACTGCTGGTACGAGGAGTGGTCGAGATGGTCGACCGGGCCCTCCACGACCGTCAGGTCCCGCGCGTAGTCGGTGTTGCCCAGCGCCCGCCAGGACACCTCGTGCAGATTGTGGACATCGCAGTCGGCGTCCACGACCACGATCAGCTTGGTCAGCGACATCATGTGCGCGCCCCAGATGGCGTGCATCACCTTCTGCGCGTGCTTCGGATACTTCTTGTCGATCGAGACGATCGCGCAGTTGTGGAAGCCGCCCGACTCCGGCAGGTGGTAGTCCACGATGTCGGGCACGACGATCTTGAGCAGCGGCAGGAAGAACCGTTCCGTCGCTCGCCCCAGCGGCCCGTCCTCCGTCGGCGGCCGGCCGACCACGATCGACTGGAGCAGCGGACGCTTGCGCATCGTCACACAGTCGATGGTCAGGGCGGGGAACGCCTCCTGCGGTGTGTAGAAGCCGGTGTGGTCGCCGAACGGCCCCTCGGGCAGCATCTCCCCCGGCTCCAGCCAGCCCTCGATGACGACCTCGGCGTTGGCCGGCACCTGGAGCGGCACCGTACGGCAGTCGACCATCTCGATCCGCTTGCCCTGGAGCAACCCCGCGAACAGGTACTCGTCGATGTCACCGGGCAGCGGCGCGGTGGAGGCGTACGTCACGGCGGGCGGACAGCCGAACGCGATCGCGACGGGCAGCTTCTCACCGCGTTTGGCGGCGACCTGGTAGTGGTTGCGGCTGTCCTTGTGGATCTGCCAGTGCATCCCGATGGTGCGCTTGTCGTGGCGCTGGAGCCGGTAGAGCCCGAGATTACGGACGCCGGTCTCCGGGTGTTTGGTGTGTGTCAGACCGAGGTTGAAGAACGATCCGCCGTCCTCGGGCCAGGTGAACAGCGCGGGCAGCCGGTCCAGATCGACATCGTCACCGGTGAGGACAACCTCCTGCACGGGCGCGCTGCCGGGCTTCACCTTCTTCGGCGGTACATGCGCCATCGTGCCGAGCTTCCCGAACGCCTCGCGCACACCCATGAAACCGTGCGGCAGTTCGGGCTTGAGCAGCCCGCCGATCGTGTCACTGATCTCCGTGTACGACTTGAGCCCGAGCGCCTTGAGCAGCCGGCGGTCCGTCCCGTACACATTCATCGCCAGGGGCATGTCGGAACCCTTGACGTTCTCGAAGAGCAGCGCGGGCCCGCCGGCCTTGTTGACCCGGTCGACAATTTCGCCGACTTCCAAATACGGATCGACCTCGGCCTTGATGCGCTTGAGGTCACCGTCGCGCTCCAGCGCCCGGAGCAGAGAGCGAAGATCGTCGTAAGCCATGCCGTCAAGTATCTGCTACTCGCTACCCTGGACCTGTAACCGGGGCCACCGCTCCGTACTCGATCTCCATTCCCAGGGGGACCGCCATGCTTCGGGTGCTGATGATTCTGGTGCCGCTGGCTCTCAGCATCTACGCGTTCATCGACTGCATCACCACCGACGAGAAAGACATCCGCCACATTCCCAAGCCCATCTGGGCCATCCTCGTGCTGCTTTTCCCGCTGGTCGGTTCGATCGCCTGGCTGGTCGCGGGGCGCAAGCCCACGGCCGGGATCGGCTCGGCGGGGCGGCGGGGCGGGTGGGTCGCGCCCGACGACAATCCCGACTTCCTCAAGTCCCTTGCGAAGGACGGCAAGGACGGCAAGGACGAGTCGAAGCCGGACGCGGGCACGGACGCGGGCACGGGCACGGGCACGGACGCGGACGCCGACACGGACGCCGTGGCCGAGCTGGAGCGGCGCGAGGCCGATCTGCGCCGCCGTGAGGCCGAGATCGAGCGCCGCGAGAAGGGCGGCAGCGCCGACGACGTACCGCCGACGGCCTGAGTCACGTCGTCACGCGGTCAGGTCACGTACGAGAGCGGCGCGCCCCCGGTGGTCCGGGGGCGCGCCGCTCTTAGGTTCCCGCGCGGTCACACGCCCGCGTACGAGTGCTTTCCGGTGACGAAGATGTTCACGCCGTAGTAGTTGAACAGCCAGCAGCCGAAGGCGACCAGCGCCAGCGTCGCGGCCTTGCGGCCCTTCCAGCCCGCCGTGGCGCGCGCGTGCAGGTAACAGGCGTAGGCGACCCAGGTGATGAAGGACCAGACCTCCTTGGGGTCCCAGCCCCAGTAGCGGCCCCAGGCGTCGCCGGCCCAGATCGCGCCCGCGATGATCGTGAAGGTCCAGAGCGGGAACACGGCGGCGTTCACGCGGTACGAGAACTTGTCCAGCGTGGCGGCGGCGGGCAGCCGCTCCATGACGGAGGACCACGCGCGGCCGACCGTGGCGCCGCGGGCGATCTTGGACTCGTACACGTCACGCAGCAGGTAGAACAGCGTGCCCACGGCGCCGAGGTAGAAGACCGCGCCGCAGAAGATCGCGGTGGAGACGTGGATCCAGAGCCAGTACGAGTGCAGGGCCGGGACGAGTTGGTCGCTGTCCGTGTAGAGGACGGTCGTCGCGATGCCCAGGTTGAGCAGGACCGTGGTGACCAGGGGCAGTCCGATCCAGCGGACGTTCCTCTTCGCGAGGAGGAACGCGAGGTATGTGCCGACCGCCACCGTGGAGAAGGTGGTGGAGAACTCGTACATGTTGCCCCACGGGGCGCGCTGCACCGCCATCGCGCGGCTGATGACCCCGGCGGCCTCCAGCAGGAAGCCGAGCGCGGTCATGGAGACGGCGATACGTCCGTACAGGTCGCCCTTCTCCGTGCCGCCCGCCGCGCCGGGGCCGTCCGGCACGTCGCGGCGCCCGGCCACCGAGCGGGTGACGACCTTCGGGCGCTCCAGGACGGCGGTGCCGCCGCCCTTCTCCTTCTTCGCCGTGCGCACCTCGACCTTGGCGGCGGCGGCCGTCGCGCCGGCGCCGGTCAGGGCGGCGGCGGTACGGCCGACCTTGCTGCGGCTGCCCGCGACCCACTCGACGATATGGGCGAAGAAGGCCAGGGTGTAGACGGCCATGGACGAATAGACCAACACGTTGGCGGTGTTCGCCAGGCTCTCGTTGGTGGTGGCGGCGAGGATCACTTCTCAGCCCCTTCGACAGGCTCTCCGGTAGTGGTGGCTGTGCTGGCGGATGAGACGTCAGCGGAATCTTGCGCTTCTACGGGTGCTTCCTCGGGTGCTTCCTCCGGCTCCGGCGCCGTGGGCGCCTCGGCGTTGAGCGTCAGGGCCAGGTCGCCCAGCTCCTCGGGGAGCTTCGCCGATTCGCTGCGCCCGAGGCCGGCCATCTCCACGACGGTGGTCCCGTCTGCGCCGCGCACCGCGCGGACCCAGATCCGCCGCCGCTGGATGAACAGCGAGCCCACGAGCCCCAGTACGGCCCCGATCGCGCCGGTGAGGGCGAGCCCGTTGCCCGGCTGCTGGGAGATCTGGAAGGTCGCCCACTCCTTGATGTCCTTCTCGAAGGTCACCGAGCCCGCGCCGCCCGGCAGCTTCATCGTCTCGCCGGGCAGCAGCCGCTGCGCGAGCTTGTTGCCGTCGGCGTCCTTGAACTGCTTCATCTTGCTGGTGTCGAGCTGGTACACGTTCTGCGGCAGACCGGAGTCGACGCCGAGGCTGCCCACGTAGCCGGTGAGCGCCAGCACGGGAAAGTCCAGTTCGGGGAACTGGGAGAACATGTTGCCGTTGCCCTCGCCCGCGAACGTCGGTACGAAGAAGGCGTTGAAGCCGAGTTGCTGCTTCTTGCCGTTCTTGTCGCGGTAGCCGTCCATCACCTTGATCGCGCCGGTCGACGTGATGTTGTTGTCGATCGGCAGGAGCGGGGTCGCGCCCTTGAAGACGACCTTGCCCGCGCCGTCGCGGACGGTGAGGACGGGGGCGTAACCGTGGCCGATCAGATAGACCTTCGAGCCGTTGATGTCCAGCGGTTCGTTGACCTCGATGACCGCCTTGCGCTCCTTGCCGCCCGCGCCCGTCGTGTAGCTGACGTGCGCCTCGAACTCACGGGCCGTGCCGACCTGTGGCCCGTTGCGCTCGAAGGTCCCGATGAACTTGTCGAGGTCGAAGCTGAAAGGCTCCAGGTCGTCCGTGTCGTACATCGAGCCGGACTTGAAGTCGTCGTACTGGGTGAGGGTGTTGGAGAACCCGTCGCCCTCCATGACCAGCTTGCCGCCCTCGGACTTGAACAACTGTCCGGCGCCGAAGGCCACCAGCAGCACGATCAGCGCGATGTGGAAGAGCAGATTGCCCGTCTCGCGGAGGTAGCCCTTCTCGGCGGCGACCGCGTCCCCGACCGTGTGCGCGCGAAAGCGCCGCCGCTTGAGCATGGCGAGCGCGGCGTCGCGGGCCTCGTCCGGCTCGGCCGTCGTACGCCAGGTCGTGTACGCGGGAAGCCTGTCGAGCCGCTTGGGGGCGCCGGGCGGACGGCCGCGCAACTGCCCGACGAACTGCCAGGTGCGCGGGACGATGCAGCCGATGAGCGAGATGAACAGCAGGAGGTAGATCGCCGAGAACCACACCGAGCTGTAGACGTCGAACAGTTGGAGCTTGTCGTAGATCGGTGTGACCGTCTCGTGCTGCTTCTGGAACGTCTGGACCTTCAGCTCGTCCACGCTGTTCTGCGGGATGATCGAGCCGGGGATGGCGGCGAGCGACAGCATGAACAGCAGGATCAGCGCGACGCGCATCGAGGTGAGCTGACGCCAGAACCAGCGGATCCAGCCGATCGGACCGAGGCTGGGGCCGCTGAGGACGGACTCCTCGCGGGGGGCGGTGGAGAGCTGCGATCCGGCGGCGCCCAGGTCCCGGGCCTCGCGCGCCTCGGGTGTGAGGGCGGTCTCGGCGGTCGCGGACGTCTCGGCGGCGCCGTCCGCGTCGACCGTTGACGTCACCGTCGCTGTCGTCGCCGTCTCTTCCGGCTCTGTCTTTGCCTTTGTCTCGCTCATCGAACTAGATCCCCACCGTGAAGCCGTTGGTCCACGTCTGCATGTCTTGCATGATGCTGTCCCACACGCCTGTCACGAGCAGCAGCCCGGTCGCGATCATCATCACGCCGCCGACGCGCATCACCCACTCGTAATGGCGCTTGACCCAGCCGAAGAGTCCCAGCGCCTTGCGGAACGCCACGGCGGCGATGACGAAGGGGACCCCGAGGCCGACGCAGTACGCGACGGTCAGTATGGCGCCCCGCCCCGCGCTCGCCTCCGTGAACGCCAGTGTGTTCACGGACGTGAGCGTCGGTCCGATGCACGGCGTCCAGCCGACCCCGAACAGCGCGCCCAGCAGCGGAGCACCGGCCAGCCCCGACACCGGCCGCTTGTGGATACGGAATTCGCGCTGCGTGAGCCAGGGCAGCCGCCCCATGAAGAACACGCCCATCGCGATCATGAGCACACCGAGGACCCGGGAGATGACCGTCCGGTGGTCCTGGAGGGTGCCGCCGAAGTAGCCGAACAGCGCGCCGCCCGACACGAAGACCGCGGTGAAGCCGGCGATGAACAGCACCGCGCCGCCGACCATCCGCCCGCGTCGCGCCTCGCCCAGATCGGTGCCGCTGATGCCGGTGACGTACGACAGATAGCCGGGCACGAGCGGCAGCACGCACGGCGAGAAGAACGAGACCAGCCCGCCCAGCAGCGCGAGCGGCAGCGCGAGCATCATTGCCCCGTCGTAGACGGTCTCATTCATGCCGGGAACCGGGACCGCGGCCAGAACCTCCACGGGATCACTTCTCCGCGATCAGCGGGTCGATCATCTCGCGCAGCTTCTTGTCGTCGAGCGCGGTCAGGGCGCGGGCCGCGATCTTCCCCTCCCGGTCGAGCACGATCGTGGAGGGGATGGCCTGCGGGTTGAGGCTGCCCTTGGGGAAGCCGTTGACGAGCAGCTTGCTCGCCGGGTCGTACAGGCTCGGGTAGGGGACGCCGTAATCCTTCTCGAAGGCGATGGCCGGACCCTTGTTGGGGTCGCGGGTGTTTATCCCGACGAAGACGACGCCCTGTGCCTCGGTGTCCTTGGCGACCTTCACGAGGTGCGACGCCTCGGCGCGGCACGGTGCGCACCACGAGCCCCAGACGTTCAGTACGACGATCTTGCCCTTGTAGTCGGCCACATCGAGCTGCTTGCCTTCGAGCGTCTCCCCGGCGATCTCGTTGACCGATTGACGGTCGCTCTTGGAGACGGTCTGCACCCCGCCGGTGTTGGTCACGAAGTTGGTGTCACCACCGCCGCCGGACGTGGCACCGTCGCCGCACCCCGCGAGGGTGAGCATGGCCGCCGACGCGGCCACGGCGGCCGTGACGGCGGCGCGTGGGCGTCGGTTCGAGCTGCTTGGGAGGGCTCGGCCAAAGTTCATGTGAAAAGTTTCGCATGGGCCATTCAGGGATCTTCTTCGCCCCCCTCGCTCCCGGGGAACGCCCTGTCAGCGCCCTGGTCCCGGCCCTGCGGCCATCGATGAGGCGACTCGGGCGACATGTCAGGCGGCTTTGAAGAAGGTGCTCCAGCCGCCGGCCGGAGCCTGGCCGACCTCCAGCGTACGGAGTTTGTCGAGCACCGCCGGGTCCTGGACGTCGAGCCAGTCCGTGAACTGCCGGAAGGAGACGAGCCGTACGTCTTTCTTGTCCGCCATCCCCTTGAGCGCTTCCTCGACCGCATCCATATATATGCCGCCGTTCCACTCCTCGAAGTGATTCCCTATGAAGAAGGGGGCGCGATTCGATTCGTACGCGCGCCGGAATCCGGAGAGATACGCCTCGGTGGCCTGTTTGCGCCAGCCCGGATAATTCGCGGGCACGCCTTTTGTCGAATTCTGCGACTGATTGGCGAGGATGTTGTAGTCCATCGACAGCACCTCGAAGGAATGCCCGGGGAACGGCATGGCCTGCAACGGCAGATCCCATACGTCCTGTCGTTTGCCCGGCCACATCTGCCGGCCGCCGGGCGAGCTGGCGTCGTAGCGCCAGCCCATCTTGCGTGCCACGGGCAGCAGTCGGTCCTGGCCGAGCAGACAGGGCGTACGTCCGCCGATCAGCTCCTTGCGGTAGTCGAACGGCAGCGGGTCGAGGTCCTTCCAGCCGCTGTTCGTCTTCCACTCGGTGACGAAACCCATGGCCTGCTCGGTCTCGTCGCGCCACTGCTTCGGCGACCAGTTGCCGACGGAGCCGGAGCCGGCGCAGAAGTGCCCGTTGAAGTGCGTGCCTATCTCGTGCCCTTCGAGCCACGCCTGGCGTATGTACTTCAGCGTGTCCTTGATGTGCGCGTCGGTGAGATAGCCGATGTCGGAGGCGCCGACGGCGTTGCCCGGCGGGCGGTACAGCGTCTTCTTCGACTCGGGCAGCAGATAGATGCCGGAGAGGAAGAACGTCATCGCCGCGCCGTGGTCCTTGGCGAGGTCGAGGAAGCGCGGGAAGAGGCCGTTGCCCACCTCGCCCGCGCCGTCCCAGGAGAAGATCACGAACTGCGGCGGGGTCTCGCCTGGTTCGAGCGGTACGGGCGCGGGCGGCTGGTGCGGCTGCTTTCCGGTGTCGGCGGTCGAGCCGTCACCGATCAGCCGGGCATTCTTCTCGCTGGGCTTGCCGCCCGGCCCGCCGTCGCCCTTGCCCCCGTTGCCGCCGCTGTGCGTACCGGAATTGCCGGACGTACCGCTGTCGGTACCGCAGCCCGCGATTCCGATCGCGGCGGCTGCCCCAATTCCCGCTCCGAGCAGGCTCCTTCGGCTCATGTGGCGCATTTCGTCCCCATCCGCGCTCGTTATCCGCGCTCGTTCATGTCACGCCCGCCGGTCATGCGGACGACAACACGTTAGATGGCACAGGGAACTCATAGGTTCCAGGAATGGAGGGAGCGCCGCACTTGTAACAGCGGATGTGACATTTCCCGCCGGACCGCGGGTGATTGGCCGGACCGTGGGCGATTGATCGACTACGCTCCGAAGGCTTTTGACGCGCCCTTTACCGGTTTGGCGCCGGCGAGCAGATGCGCGGGTACGAGATCGCGCGCCGGCTCCGTATAGGCGACGGAGATCAGCTTCTCCCCCTCGTAGGTGAAGGTGGTCAGGGAGGCGAGCGTGCACTGTCTGCGACGCGGGTCGTGCCACAGCCTGCGGCGCTCGTAAGCGCTGCGCACGATCCAGATCGGCAGTTGGTGGCTGACGCACACGGCCTCGTGCCCGCGCGCCGCGTCGCGCGCGTGGGCCAGGGCGGCCTTCATGCGGGCGACCTGGTCGACGTACGCCTCGCCCCAGGAGGGCCGGAACGGGTTGGTGAGATAGCGCCAGTTGCCGGGGCTGCGCAGGGCGCCGTCGCCGACGCCGAAGGTCTTTCCCTCGAAGACGTTCGCGGCCTCGATGAGATGGTCGTCGGTGTGCAGGGTCAGCCCGTGGGACTTGGCGACGGGCGTCGCGGTCTCCTGCGCGCGCTCCAGCGGGGAGGCGACGACATGGGTGATGTCGTGGCTCGCCAGGTGCTCGGCGACGCGGTCGGCCATCTGCCGGCCCAGCTCGGACAGGTGGTAGCCGTCGCGGCGCCCGTAGAGAACCCCTTCGGGGTTGTGGACCTCTCCGTGCCGTACGACGTGAACGACGGTGCTCTCGGCGCTCATGCGCGCACCCCCTCCTCGGTCGCCCGCGCCGCCGCGCGGGCGGCGGCCGGCAGGGCGGCGGCGACGCGCTCGACCGCGCGGTCGTCGTGGGCGGTGGAGACGAACCAGGACTCGAAGGCGGACGGCGGCAGATAGACGCCGTCGGCGAGCATCGAGTGGAAGAAGCCGGTGAAGCGGAAGGCTTCCTGCCGCTTGGCGTCGTCGTAGTCGCGTACCTCGTCGTCGGCGGCATCGGCGGCGGTGAAGAACACGGAGAACATGTTGCTCGCCGTCTGCACCCGGTGCGCGACACCCTCCTTACTGAGGGCGTCGGTGACCAGGCCGCGGATCTCGGCCGACACGGCGTCGACCTTCGCGTACGCCGCGTCGTCCAGCAGCCGCAGTTGCGCGAGCCCGGCGGCGGTGGCGACGGGATTGCCGGAGAGCGTGCCCGCCTGGTAGACGGGGCCGGCGGGCGCGAGGTGCGCCATGACGTCGGCGCGACCGCCGAAGGCCGCGGCGGGGAATCCGCCGCCCATGACCTTGCCGAAGGTCATCAGGTCGGGCGCGACGCCGTCGATGCCGTACCAGCCGGCCTTCGACGTACGGAAGCCGGTCATCACCTCGTCGGAGATGTACAGCGCGCCGTTCGCGGCACACAGCTCCTTGAGCCCGGCGTTGAACCCCTCGCCCGGCGGCACGACGCCCATGTTCCCGGGCGACGCCTCGGTGATCACACAGGCGATCTCGCCGGGGTGCGCGGCGAACGCCGCCCGTACGGCCGCCAGATCGTTGTACGGCAGTACGACGGTGTCCCCGGCCTGCGCGCCGGTCACCCCGGGTGTGTCGGGGAGCCCGAACGTCGCGACGCCGGAGCCGGCCGCGGCGAGCAGCGCGTCCACGTGCCCGTGGTAGCAGCCCGCGAACTTCACGATCTTCGCCCGCCCGGTGAACCCGCGGGCGAGCCGGATCGCCGACATGGTGGCCTCGGTGCCGGACGACACGAGCCGCACCTGCTCGACGGGCGCGACGCGGGCGACGATCTCCTCGGCGAGCGCGACCTCGCCCTCGCCGGGCGTCCCGAAGGACGTCCCCCGGGCGACGGCGGCCTGGACGGCCTCGATGACCTCGGGCCGCGCGTGCCCGAGGATCATCGGCCCCCAGGAGCACACGAGGTCGACATAGTCGCGCCCGTCGGCGTCGGTGAGGTACGGACCGTCACCGGACACCATGAACCGGGGCGTACCGCCCACGGCCCGGAAGGCACGGACGGGAGAGTTCACGCCACCGGGCGTCACAATCGACGCACGGTCGAAAAGCGCCTGCGAAACGGGGGCTTCGTATGAATACGACACTTTGGTCCTGATCTGCGATTCGGGGTCGGGTGGCCGGGGCGAAGGATCTCGGCCACCGATGAGCAGGTCGCGCGGTCTCCTCGTACTACATGAGGGCTTACCTAAGGGCGTAAGGGGCCTCGCGTCTGCGAAACTGGGGCGTCATAGGGGAAGCTCACGCAATCCATGGTGTCAGAGGCTCCGATGTATCGGCGGACAGGTGTTTCACCGGTCGTCCGTGGGGGAGGTCACTGTCACGATGATCGGGTTGCGCGGCCGGGGCTGCGAGTGGTCGGGTGGAGATATGCATCGCGGTGGCGGACTGGGCGAGGGTACCGATGACCTCGGGCCCGACCCTGCCCGACGGGGAAAACACCGGCGCCGCGAGCGAGAGGCCCGCGCGCAGCCCCCTGTCGGCGGAAATGACGGCCGGCCTCCGGGAGGCGGGAGCGGCCGGGTGGGCGTGACGTACAAATACTTCGGCGCCCCGGACGGCGCGACGGCGGCCCGCGTCCCCATCTCGATGCGCCCGGAGGAGCTGGGCGGCGACGAGCTGGGCATGGGCGGCATGTTCACCAAGATCAAGCCCGAGACGATAGCCGCGATGGTCCTCACGGGCATCCAGGGCATGCCCCTGAACAAGGTCCCCCCGCTCGAACTGGTCGTGCTGCACCCGGACTACGCGGTGGTCAAACTCCCGATGACGGTGGTGGACCCGCTGCGCGGCATCGGCGAGGAGTCGGTGGGCGCGGCGGCCTTCATCTGGTCGACGGTCCCGGACCGGGGCGGCCCGAGGGACGCGTTCAACGTCTACCAACTGCTGCACGAATGGCAGGACTTCAGCCACCGCCTGCACGAGGCGGGGCACCAGCCGTACTGCTTGGTGTGGCCCTGAGCTGATGTGCGTTCCGGGGAGTTGGGACGCCCTTCTCAAGTGGGCGTCCCAGATGGCTTTCAGATGGCCCGTCAGGCCACCGGGACACCCCTCTTGAGGGACATGAGCGTCACTCACTGCCGCAGCATTTCGCGAGCACCGGCCCGAAGTCGGCGATCTGATCGACGGGGCACGCACCCCGGAGAAGGGGCAGCGCGGGAGGTGGCGGCGGAGACCGGCGCTCTCCTTGCGGAAGCAGATGGCTTACTACCGGGCCGGTGCCGCCCAGTACGACCGGCCCTACGCGGCGCGGGCAGACCTGCGGGAGTTGGTGGCCGTCGTCTCCGCCGCCGGTGAACTCCCCATCGCAGGCGATGTGTTGGAGCTGGCCTGCGGTACGGGCCAGTGGACGGGGATGCTCGCCGCGCGGGCGGAGTCGGTGACGGCTGTCGCATGTCCCACCGGCCCGGCTGCCCGGCTTCTGGCACACCGTCGCCGCCGCGCTCGCGCCGGGCGGCAGGGCGGTCTTCATCGACGACGGCCCCGGCGCGGCCGCCGAGGAGGAAATCCTCGCGGACCAGCCCGCCCCGGCGGCGCTGCGCCGGCTCGATGACGGCAGCCGGTACCGCATCGTGAAGGTGTTCCGGGATGCCCGGACGCTGACGGACGACCTCACCGCGCTGGGGTGGGCGGTCCATGTCCGTTCCGTGGCCGGGTACTTGATCGGCGTCGCGGAACCGCCCGCCGCGCGCGGCGGATCACCAGCGGTCGCCACCGCGCTCACGCCAGGGTGACGCGCATGCCGCCATCGGCCAGGGCATCGAGGACCGTACCGAACAGGTCGTAGGGCCGGCCGTCCGCCGTCAGCGTCCCGGACAGATGCTCGCGCGCGATCTCGGCGTCCCGCCAGAGCAGGGTGGCGGGGGCGGTGTGGCCGAAGTTGCCGCGCAGGCAGTCGTCCAGGGCTCCCAGGCAGCCGCCGAAGTAGCCGCCCGGCCCGTTCACCGCCTCGCCGAGCGCCAGGTAGAGGCCCGGTTCGTCCGTGGTGTACCAGCCGTCGAGTTCGTAGGCGTGACCGGCCGGCCGGTCACGGTGGGCGCGTCGGCAGGCCCGTTCCTGGACGAGATCGAGCCAGGCCCCCCGGCGCCGGGTGCCGAGGTCCGCCCAGGCCCTCGGAGCGTCCGGCGGCCCGGCGAGCCAGCGCTCCCAGACGGGCCGGGCGTAGGGGGGTACGGGTGTGGAGTGCGCCCCGTCCAGCTCCAGGTCGATCAGGTCCGCCCCGTAGGAGGACGGGCGCCAGGCCCTGACCCGGCTCAACAGCCGTCGTTCGGTGAGCGGTTCGCCCTGGTCGTCCCGGATCTCGAGGGCGCTCTCCCCCAGATCCAGCGCCCGCCGGGTGCCTTTCGCCAGGGCCGCCCGCAGCCGGTCCCCCTGGGCGAGCCCGCGCAGCACGAGCGGGGGCGCAGCCCGGTCGGGCGGCAGGACGCGGGTGAATTCCCGGCAGGCGCCCAGCCACCGACGCCCGTCGTGTACGCGGACGGGACCCGCGTACCCCTCGGGCGGGCCTTCGTAGTCGTCCAGCCCGGTGAGCACGAGACCGCCGGTCCTCGGGAGTTGGCCCAGGGTCTCCGCGTCCTCCAGGAGCCAGGGCCCGAGTGCCGCGTCGTCCGGCACCAGCCACACCCGGCTGCCGACCCAGCCGCGTACGCCGGCTGTTTCCGGCGCCCAGCCGAAGAGTTCGTACGTCGCGCGCCCGGCTTCCCCGTACAGCCCTTCCACCTCGGCGCAGGCGCCCCAGACATGCCCGTACTCCGCCTCGGTCAGCGCGTACCGCATTCGCCCGTTCCGCTTCTCGTCCTCACTCACGGTGGGAATTGTGCTCGAACGGGGCGTGGCCGACGAAACGCTTTTCACCACCGATCCCGGTGGGGATCGTTGTGCACTGCGACAGTTCTTTCACGCACTCGCCCAGTGAGGGGTTTCGATGGCGGATCTCGCGGATTCGGTCGAATCGATGGAGCAACTCGCCTACGTCTGGCGCGCCATGGCGCTCGACCGGGATGCGGGTGCGGATGTACGGGACCTTCCCGGGCTCGCCGTCCGCTGGGCCGACTGCCGGTTTCCGTTCTGGAACTGCGTCACGCTCACCGAGGCCGGCGGCGCGGACTCGGCGGAGGTCGAGGAGCGGCTGGGCCGGGCGGCGGAGATCATGCGGGCGAAGAAGCGTCCGGGCTTCCTGTGGGTCTTCGAGGACCTTCTCGAAGACGAGGCACGTACGGGGCTGGCGGCGGCGGCCGAGCGGGCGGGCCTCGCGTACGCCTTCCCCGGCGTCGGCATGGCCGGCGATCTGCTCCCCCTCCCCGAACCGGCCCACCCCGACCTGACGTTCGTGCGCGTGAGCACCGACGAACATCTGCGCGCGTACGCGGACCTCAACTCGCGCGCGTACGGATTCACCGTGGAGGACGGCCGCGACGGGCTCGTCGGCTCCACGCTGTGGCGGGAGCAGGTGTACGCGTACCTGGGCATGCGGGACGGCGTCGCCGTGACATGCGCCGGGTCGGTGGAGGCGCAGGGCCGTCTCTTCGTCGTACTCGTCGCCACGGATCCGCGGTGGGAGCGCAGGGGCTACGGCGAGGCGGTGACACGGAAGGCGCTGTACGAGGGCGGCCGGGCCACCGGTCTGACCCGCGCCACGCTGCACGCGACGGCCGCCGGGGCGCCGGTGTATCCGCGTATCGGCTTCCGGCCGAACTCTCCGATGCGCTTCTACGGCCTGAAGGCGGCCTGAAGGCGGCCTGAAGCCTCGGCTACCGCGCCAGATTCGCCTCCGTCGCGAGCCACGACAGCTTGTGCGGGTTGCCGATCGTGAGGATCCGGGTGATCCGGCCGTTCTCGACGGTCAGGCCGACCGCGGCGCCGAGTTCGCCGTCGACGTCGATCCGGGCGCCGAGCGCGCCGTTGAGCCAGACGCCGCTGATCTCGAAGCGACTCATTCGGTTGACCGCCGTGGTCAGGACCATGGCCACCGTCGCCCCGCCCGTGATCGGACGCCGGGCGGCGCGCACCACACCTCCGCCGTCGGAGATCAGCACCACGTCGGGCGCCAGTACGTCGAGCAGACCCTGGAGGTCCCCGGTGCTGAGCGCGGCCATGAACTTCTCGGTGGCCGCCCGCTGTTCGGCCCGGTCCACCCGCATCCGCGGGCGCCGCGCGGCGACGTGCTGCCGTGCCCGGTGCGCGATCTGCCGCACGGCGGCCGGCGTCTTGCCGACCGCGTCGGCGATGTCGTCGTACGGCGCCTCGAACACCTCGCGCAGCACGAACACCGCGCGCTCGGTCGGCCCCAGCGTCTCCAGCACGGTGAGCATCGCGATCGACACGCTCTCGGCGAGTTCCACGTCCTCGGCGACGTCGGGCGAGGTCAGCAGCGGTTCGGGCAGCCACTCGCCGATGTAATCCTCGCGGCGCCGCGCCAGCGACCGCAGCCGGTTGAGCGCCTGCCGGGTGACGATCCGCACCAGATAGGCACGCGGCTCGCGCACGACGCCGGGGTCGACGCCGGCCCATCGCAGCCATGTCTCCTGGACGACGTCCTCGGCGTCGGCCGCCGAGCCGAGCATTTCGTAGGCGACGGTGAACAGCAGGCCGCGATGGGTGACGAACGGGTCGTCGGTCATGGTGCGGAGGGTACGGGGTGCGGGCACGGGAACGTCGAGCTTCTTCCCGGACTGGCTGGTCATGTCTGCTCCTCGCGTCAGCCTGCTCGGGCATGGAGACACCGGCGGCTCGGCGCGTGTGACGGGTTGTCCGGCTTTCCCGGCGAAAGCACTGGCCTCAGGCACTTCCGATGTTCCCGAGCGCGACTGGAGTGGTGGCCGTATGTCCCGACCCCGGGTGGGTGTCGCCGTACTGACCATGGGTGATCGGCCCGACGAGCTGCGGGCGTTGCTCGCCTCCGTCGGCGCGCAGTCGCAGCCCGCCGCGCGGGTCGTGGTCGTCGGTAACGGTTGTCCGTTGCCCGAGTTGCCCGACGGGGTCGTCGGGATCGAGTTGGCGCGGAACGTCGGGCTGCCCGCCGGACGCAACCTCGCTGTGCGGGAGCTGCGCGGGGACGTCGACGTACTCGTGGATCTGGACGACGACGGGCTGCTGATCGCGGACGACGTGTTCGCCCGGCTCGCCGACCTGTACGCGGACGATCCCCGGCTCGGCGTCGTCAGCTTCCGTATCGCCGACGAGACCGGCTTCACCCAGCGGCGGCACGTGCCCCGGCTGCGGGCCGGGGATCCGATGCGGGGTGGGGAGGTGACCACGTTCCTCGGCGGCGGACACGGGCTGTCGATGCCGATGCTGGACGAGATCGGCGGCTGGCCGGACGCGTTCTTCTTCACGCACGAGGAGACCGACCTCGCCTGGCGCGCGCTGGACGCGGACTGGAAGATCCTTTACGAGCCGGGGCTGGTGCTCCGGCATCCTCGTACGTCGCCGGCCAGGCACGCCGTCTTCTACCGGATGACCGCACGTAACCGGGTCTGGATGGCCCGCCGTCATCTGCCGGCCGTGCTCGTCCCCGTATATCTGGGGGTCTGGATCCTGTTGACCGTGGCCAGGACGCGTTCGCCGGGTGGGCTGCGGGCCTGGTTCGGGGGATTCGCGGAGGGGGTGCGTACGCCCTGCGGTACGCGAAAGCCCATGCGGTGGCGCACGGTTGGGCGGATGGCGCGGCTGGGCCGGCCGCCGGTCGTGTAGAGCGGTCGTGCCGTGCGGTCCTGCCGTGCGGTCGTGCCGTGCGGTCCTGCCGTGCGGTCGTGCCGTGCGGTCCTGCCGAGCCGCGCCCGTACGCCGCGCTCAGGCGAGGTCGGCGACCCAGGCGTCGACGGTGGTGACGTCCGCCTGGCGCGGGAAGACCTTCTCCGTCAGCACGTGGTGCACCTCGGGGTCGGTGTCGGCGCAGCCGTCTGCCAGGACGGTGAGGCGGTAGTCGAGGTCGGCGGCCTGGCGCAGGGTCGACAGGACGACGCCGCCGGTGGCGATGCCGGTCAGGATCAGATGGTCGACGGCGCCGCCGCGCAGCACGAGGTCGAGGTCACTGCCGGCGAAGGCGCTGACGCGCTTCTTGGTGACGATGATCTCGTCGGGGCGGGGCGCGACGTCCGGGTGGATGGCGGCGAGGGGGTCGTCGTCGGTGAAGGCTCTGTCCGGCAGGGCGCTGAAGGCCGGGCTGGACTTGGTCTCCGGGCGGCCGGGGCGGAAGCCGATGACGACGAACACGACGGGTACGCCGGCGGATCGGGCCGCGGCGACGGCGCGTGCGACGCGGGGGACGTAGTCGGGGTCGGGGATACGGGCGGTGATGGCCTGCTGGACGTCCATCACGAGCAGGGCGGAGTTGGTCATGGTGC
This sequence comes from Streptomyces sp. NBC_01506, assembly GCF_045040295.1. Lineage (NCBI taxonomy): Bacteria > Bacillati > Actinomycetota > Actinomycetes > Kitasatosporales > Streptomycetaceae > Streptomyces > Streptomyces sp. NBC_01506. The sequence continues at coordinate 3,730,315 of NZ_CP109422.1, forward strand.
TTCTTCCTTCGGTTCCTTGGTGTCGGGGAGTGGGTCAGGGGTTGGGGTCTCGCGCGGTGCGCCGACGCGGCGCAGGGAGCGGTCGACGACGGTCATCGCGAGGAACAGGACGCTGACGGCGAGCATGAAGGCGGCGAGATGGTGCAGCCCGCCGGTGTCGGCGCGTTCGCCGTAGAAGGCGCCGTTGGCCGCGGCGGCGATGATCGCGCCGAGGTAGCCGAAGGTGCGCAGGAGCCCGGCGGAGGACGCCATGCGTTCGCCGTCGGCCTGGTGGAAGACGGCGTTCTGGAGGGCGAGGCTGTTCAGGCCCTGCGGGACTCCGAAGACGAACACGACGGCCAGGAGCAGCCACACGGGGCTGCTGCCGTGCAGCAGGAACAGCAGGGCGCAGCCTGCTGTCTGGCCGAGGGCGCCCACCAGGAGTTTGCCGCGGATGGCCTGGCGCCGTCCGGTGAGGGTGGAGACGACGATCGCCGTGGCGAACAGGGGCAGTTGGACCAGGCCGGCCTCGGAGGGGGACAGTCCGCGTCCCTGCTGCGTCCACTGCGTGTAGCCGTACAGGAAGGCGTAGATGACGATGTAGCAGAGCAGGGTCCGGATGTACGTGGCCAGGAGCGGCAGGTTGCCGCCGAGTACGCGTACGTCGATGAAGGGCTGCCGCGCCCGCAGTTCGCGCCAGGTGAAGCCGGCCCCGGCGGCGACGGTCAGGAGCGGGAGGTACCAGGCGCCGGCACCGGGGTTCATCAGGAACAGCAGCAGACAGACGAGCGCCACGGCGAACAGGCCCATGCCCGGCAGGTCCAGGGCGCTCGCGGGGTGACGGCCGTCCGCACGGTGGGAAGGGGGTGTCACGGGCAGGCGGCGCGCGCCGAGGTACAGACCGGCCAGCGCCAGCGGGATGTTGACGGCCAGGGTCGCGCGCCAGCCACCGACGCCGACCAGCAGGCCGCCGAGGCTCGGGCCGATGACGGCGATGGTCTGGGTGGTGACGGCGAGGGCGGTCAGGACACCGGCGGGGCTCGCCTCGCCGGTACGCCGGGCCTCGCTGCGGATGAGATACATGGCCGCCGGATAGCCGGCGCAGGTGCCGAAGCCGAGGAGTACGCGGGCGGCGATGAGCACCCCGAGGTTGGGGGCGAACATGCCGATGACACCGGCGATGCCGGTCAGCGCCGTACCGGCGAGGAACAGCCGGCGTGGTCCGAAGAGGTCGATCAGCCGTCCTACGACGGGTTGACCGATGGCGGTGGCCAGATAGAGCGCGGAGATGAGCCACGCCGTCCGGGAGGGCGGGGCGCCGAACGCGGCGCCGATCGGCACCAACGACACCGAGATGATGGAGGAGTTGACCGGGTTGAGCACCGATCCCACCATCATCGGGGCCAGCAGGCGCCGGTTGAATCCACCGGCCGGTCCCTCGGCCGGTCCCTCGGCCGGTCCTTTGGCTCCGCCGGGGCGCGGCAGGTGCAGTTGGTGCAGCCCGTGCCGTACGCGGGTCAGATGTCCGGTCACCTTCATGACCGGACGATCCGTTCGAGCAGGGCCACCGCCTCAAGCAGGGCCCGGCGCTCCTCTTCCGTGCACTCGTCCTCCAGCGCACGGGTCAGCCAGCTCTCGCCCGCCCTGCGGCGGTCCTCCAGGAACTCATGGCCGCTGTCGGTGACGAAGACCAACTGACGGCGGCCGTCGTCGGCGTCCTGGCGGCGGGAGACGAGGCCGCGCTCCACCAGGGTGCCGACATGGGCGGCGACCGACTGGTGCCGGACGCGTTCGGCGGCGGCCAGGTCGCTGACCGACGCCTCGCCGTCCTTGTCCAGCCTGCTGAGGAGGGACATCTGGGACGGGGTGAGGTCGCCGGGGTCGTACGTCTCGCGCATCCGGCGTCTCATCCGGCTGAAGACCACCCGGATCTCACGGGCCGCTCGCGCGGCCGATTCGGACACGCCGTCGGGGGTGCTGGCCGTCTCACTCATATACGCAGGCTAACTTGCGCAGTCCAGCCTGCGCAACTATCGACACGCGAGCGACAGACGAGCGACAGACGGTGCTGCCCGGATCCGCCGAGTCCGGACCCGAGCCGGAACAATGGGCCTATGAGCGCCCTCCCCACACTGTCCGCCACCGAGATCACCACCGACCGTCTGCGGCTGCGCACAGCGCGCGACGCCGATATCGACGGCCTCATCGAGCTCCAGACCGATCCACAAGTCCGCGCCCACCTCGGCGGCCCCCGGCCCCGTGCCGTCGTCCAGCAGTACTTCGATGCCTACGGCATCGGCGCCATCGCGGGCACGCCGGGCACCTATGTCATCGCCGACAGGGAAACCGACCGGCTCATCGGGACACTCGTACTCGACCGCCGCTCGGCCGACGTTCCCGGACATGTCGCCGAGGAAGGCGGCGAGCTGGAGCTGACCTATCTGCTCCGGCACGGGAGTTGGGGTGCGGGGCTGGCCTTCGAGGCCGCCACGGCCCTGTTGCGCGCCGCCGCCGGCGAGCTGCCCGACCAGCCGGTCCTGGTGGTGACCCAGACGGCCAACGAGCGTTCCTTCGAGCTCGCCACCCGTCTCGGCTTCCGGCGCGTGGACACCTTCGAGGCGTACGACGCGGAACAGACCCTCGCCGTGGCCGACCTGCACTCGTTCCGGGCCCGGTCCGCTGTCACCGGCTCACGCTGAGAACGCCGGTGGCGTGGTGCCCGCGCGACACGCGGGCACCCGCCCAACCGACCCCGCCGGACCGGGGACCCTCACTTGCCTTCAAGCGCCTTCAACGCGATGTTCAGCTCCAGCACATTCACGCGCGGCTCGCCGATGAACCCGAGGATGCGGCCGTCCGTGTGCTCGTCCACCAACTTCCGCACCCGCGCCACGTCCAGGCCGTTCTTCTCCGCGATGCGGTGGACCTGGATGTCCGCGTACTCCGGGGAGATCGCCGGGTCCAGCCCCGAGCCCGACGAGGTGACCGCGTCGGGCGGCACGTCCGACGGCTTGACCTGGTAGCCGTTCACCGAGTTGTCCTTGATGACGGCCGCCTTCGCGTCCTTCACCCACTGGATCAACTCCTCGTTGTCCCCGGCCCTGTTGGTCGCTCCGGACAGGATCAGCTTGTACCGCGTGTTCACGCTGTTCGTGCCGAGCCCGTTGGACGGACGGGGCTGGAACCACTTCAGGTCCGGTTCCGGGGTCTCCTCGCCCTTCTTCAGCGGCAGGTCGTAGCGCTGGCCGATGAGTTCGGAGCCGACGACCTTGCCGTCCGACTTGATCTCGGAGCCGTTGGCCTGGTGGTTGAAGAGGCCCTGTCCGACCCCCATGACGGCGAGCGGGTAGATCACGCCGCAGAGGAGGGTCAGTACGAGCAGGGCGCGCAGCCCGGCGCCCAGGAGCCGTGCGGTGTTCGTGACGGAGGTGTTCATGGACATCAACCGATTCCGGGGATGAGTGAGATGAGAAGGTCGATGATCTTGATGCCGGCGAAGGGGGCGATCAGTCCGCCCACCCCGTAGATCCCGATGTTGCGCCGCAGCATCCGGTCCGCGCTCATCGGCCGGTAGCGCACGCCGCGCAGCGCCAGGGGCACCAGCGCGACGATGACCAGCGCGTTGAAGATCACCGCCGAGAGGATCGCGGACTCGGGCGACGACAGGCTCATGATGTTGAGCCTGTCCAGGCCCGGATAGACGACGGCGAACATGGCCGGGATGATCGCGAAGTACTTCGCGACGTCGTTGGCGATCGAGAATGTCGTCAACGCACCGCGCGTGATGAGCAGTTGCTTGCCGATCTCGACGATCTCGATGAGCTTGGTCGGGTTGGAGTCCAGGTCCACCATGTTCCCGGCCTCCTTGGCGGCCGAGGTCCCGGTGTTCATGGCCACACCCACGTCCGCCTGGGCCAGCGCGGGGGCGTCGTTCGTACCGTCGCCGGTCATCGCGACGAGCTTGCCGCCCGCCTGCTCACGTCTGATGAGCGCCATCTTGTCCTCGGGCGTGGCCTCGGCGAGGAAGTCGTCCACGCCCGCCTCCTCCGCGATGGCCCGCGCCGTCAGCGGGTTGTCGCCCGTGATCATCACGGTCTTGATGCCCATACGGCGCAGCTCCTCGAACCGCTCCCGCATGCCCTCCTTGACGACGTCCTTGAGGTGGATGACGCCCAGGATCCGCGCCCCGCGCCCGTCCTCCACGGCGACGAGCAGCGGCGTGCCGCCGTCCTCGGAGATGCGGTCGGTGAGGGTCCCCGCGTCCGGCGCGATGTGGCCGCCGCGCTGCTCGACCCACGCGACGACCGAACCGGCCGCGCCCTTACGGATCTTGCGTACGGCTCCGTCCTGCCGGCCCGGCGCCTTCTTCGTGACGTCCACGCGCCCCGTGGCGTCCGCGCGATCCGTGGCGTCCGCGCGATCCGTGACGTCCGCGCGATCCGTGGCCGCGATGTCATCCGTGACGTCCACGAGTTCCGTCAGGTCCACGCCCGACATCCGGGTCTGCGCCGTGAACGGCACCCAGTCCGCCTGGCCCAACTCCCCCTGCCTGCGCTCCCGCAGGCCGTACCTCTCCTTCGCCAGCACGACGATGGACCGGCCCTCGGGTGTCTCGTCGGCGAGCGACGACAACTGCGCGGCGTCCGCGAGTTCGACGGCGGTGACCCCCTCCACCGGGAGGAAGCCCGCCGCCTGCCGGTTGCCGAGCGTGATCGTGCCGGTCTTGTCCAGCAGCAGCGTCGAGACGTCCCCCGCCGCCTCCACCGCGCGCCCCGACATCGCCAGGACGTTGCGCTGCACGAGCCGGTCCATACCGGCGATGCCGATGGCCGAGAGCAGCGCCCCGATGGTGGTGGGGATCAGACAGACGAGCAGCGCGGTCAGCACGATCATCGACTGTTCGGCGCCCGCGTAGATCGCGAACGGCTGGAGGGTGACGACAGCCAGCAGGAACACGACGGTGAGGGACGCGAGAAGGATGTTCAGCGCGATCTCGTTGGGCGTCTTCTGCCGGGCCGCGCCTTCGACCAGCGCGATCATCCGGTCGATGAAGGTCTCGCCGGGCTTGGTCGTGATCTGGATGACGATACGGTCGGAGAGGACCTTCGTCCCCCCGGTGACCGCGCTGCGGTCACCGCCCGACTCGCGGATGACGGGGGCCGACTCGCCGGTGATCGCCGACTCGTCGACCGAGGCGACTCCCGCCACGACATCGCCGTCACCGGGGATGATGTCGCCGGCCTCGCAGACCACCCGGTCCCCGACGCGCAGGTCGGTGCCCGGTACCCGCTCCTCGTTCGGGCCGACGATCCGCCGGGCGACGGATTCGGTCTTGGCCTTGCGGAGGGTGTCGGCCTGCGCCTTGCCGCGGCCCTCGGCTACCGCCTCCGCGAGGTTGGCGAAGATCGTGGTCAGCCACAGCCAGGCGGCGATCGCCCAGCCGAACCACTCGCCCGGCTTCGTGATCGCCAGCACGGTGGTGAACACCGAGCCGACCTCGACCACGAACATCACGGGCGACTTGACCATGACGCGCGGGTCGAGCTTGCGCAGCGCGTCGGGGAGGGACTTGACGAGCTGCCGGGGGTCGAAGAGACCGCCGCCGACGCGCCCGTCGCCACCGCCGGGCCGGTGCGAGGTCGGCACATCGGAGTGCGGCGCCCGCGAGGGCCCGAAGCCGCCGGAGCCTGAGCCGGGATCGGGCGTTGGGTTGGAAGTGGCAGTACTCATGACGCGAGTCCTTCGGCGAGCGGTCCCAGCGCGAGCGCCGGGAAGTAGGTCAGACCGGCGACGATCATGATCGTGCCGACGAGCAGCCCGCTGAACAGAGGCTTGTCGGTACGCAGGGTGCCCGCCGTCATCGGCACCGGTTTCTGCTCGGCGAGCGAGCCGGCGAGCGCCAGCACGAACACCATGGGAAGGAAACGGCCGAGCAGCATCGCGATACCGATCGAGGTGTTGAACCACTGGGTGTCGGCATTGAGCCCGGCGAACGCCGAACCGTTGTTGTTGGCGCCCGACGTATACGCGTACAGAATCTCGGAGAATCCGTGCGCGCCGCTGTTCGTCATCGAATTCGCCGGGGTGTTCATCGCCATCGCCACGGCGGTGAAACAGAGCACCAGGGCCGGGGTGATGAGGATGTAGCAGGCGGCGAATTTGATCTGGCGGGTGCCGATCTTCTTTCCGAGATATTCGGGTGTACGGCCGACCATCAGGCCCGCGAGGAACACCGCGATGACGGCCATGACAAGGATTCCGTACAGTCCGGAGCCCACCCCGCCGGGTGCGATCTCGCCCAACTGCATTCCCAGCATGGCGATTCCGCCGCCGAAGCCGGTGTACGAGGACAGGAACGAATTCACCGCACCGGTTGAGGTCAGTGTCGTCGCCACCGAGAAGATGGACGAGGCGCCGATTCCGAACCGGGTCTCCTTGCCTTCCGTGGCACCGCCGGCGATGTCGAACGCCGGGCCCCCGTGGTGGAATTCGGTCCACATCATCAGCGCGGTGAAGACGATCCAGATCGTCACCATCGTGGCGAGGATCGCGTAACCCTGCTTGACGCTGCCGACCATCCGGCCGAAAGTCCGGGTGAGCGAGAGGGGAATGAGCAGGATCAGGAAGATCTCAAGGAGGTTCGACAGCCCGTTGGGGTTCTCGAAGGGGTGGGCGGCGTTGGCGTTGAAGTAGCCGCCGCCGTTGGTGCCCAGCTCCTTGATGGCCTCCTGGGAGGCCACGGCGCCGCCGTTCCACTGCTGGCTGCCGCCCATGAACTGGCCGACCTCGTGGATGCCGGCGAAGTTCTGGATCGCCCCGCAGGCCACCAGCAGAATCGCTCCGACCAGCGCGATCGGCAGCAGGATACGGATGGTGCCGCGCACCATGTCGGCCCAGAAGTTGCCGAGTTCACCGGTACGGGAGCGGGCGAAGCCCCGTACGAGCGCGATCGCGACGGCCATGCCCACGGCGGCCGACAGGAAGTTCTGCACCGCCAGGCCGCCGGTCTGTACGACATGGCCCATGGCCTGTTCGCCGTAGTAGGACTGCCAGTTGGTGTTGGAGACGAACGAGGCGGCGGTGTTGAACGCCTGGTCCGGATCGATCGACGAGAAGCCGAGCGAACCGGGCAGACTGCCCTGGATCCGCTGCATCAGATAAAGAAAGAGGACACTCACCAACGAGAAGGCGAGAACTCCGCGCAGATAGGCGGGCCAGCGCATCTCGGTGGCGGGATTGGCGCCGATGGCACGGTAGATCCATTTCTCGACCCGCAAATGCTTCGGGGAGGAGTAGACACCGGCCATGTAGTCGCCGAGCGGTCGGTACGCCAGAGCCAGCGCCACCATGAGCGCGAGCAGTTGGAGCACACCGGCGAGGACGGGGCTCATCAGGGCTCAGAACCTCTCCGGGTACAGAAGGGCGAGGACGAGATAGCCCAGCAGGGCGACGGCGACGACGAGGCCGACGATGTTCTCGGCGGTCATAGCTTCGCCACCCCCTTGGCAACGAAAGCCACCAGCGCGAACAGCGCGATCGTGGTGACGACGAAGGCCACATCGGCCATCGTGAGCTCCTGAATGAGGTCGGAATTTCCTGGACCTCTAGAGGAAAGCCTCTTTTTTCCGGGGCACGCGTGACGTTGACGAGTCCCATACGGCCCGGGGGGCGCGTTTTACGGATCTCATACACGGATGGCCCATACATGTCTTGTGCCCGGCAGGGATTCCTGCCGGGCACAAGGGGTGACGCGGTGCTGCCGGGCGTCAGCCGGTGCGTACCACCGACGCGGCCGTTACGGCCTCCGGAGCGGGAACGGGGCGCAGTACGCGCTCCGCCAGCGCGCCGAAGATCAGCCCGAAGGCCGTCCACAGCAGCGCCTGGACAGCCAGCGAGGCCAGCCTGAACTCCCAGAGCAGCGCGGCCGGGAAGGTCTCCTTCACGGCGTCGGTGTTGGCGGGCAGGAGCAGACAGGCCACGGCCATGACCACCACATAGCCGCCGCCGGCCGCGACGGTCGCGTACCAGTTGCCGAGGGTCGGCGCGAGCCGCCGTCCGGCGATGACGGCGATGAGCGCGACCAGCACGCTGAGCGCGATCATCAGGAAGAACAGCGTGGTGCGCCTGCCGATGGTGTCGGGATTGCCCACGGCCGGCGGGGTCGCCGGATATTTGAGGAACGGCACCAGATAGACGGTGGTGAAGGCGGCGCCCGCGACCAGCGCGGCCGTCGCCCGGGGCCGGAAGCGGCCGACCCGGCCCAGACAGAAGGCGAAGGCCAGCGACGCGATGCCGCCCAGGGCCACCCCGTAGACGAGGACGCCGGTGGCGAGGCCGAAGGTCGACTGCACCGGGCGCGTGACCAGCTCCGCTTCCTCTTCCTCGTGCTGCGCATGCTGCTCAGGCGCCGGCGCGGACTGCGACTGTGACTGTGACTGCGACTCCTCCAGCGCGATGGAGGAGTCGATGGACGGCTCCCCCACCACGTAGGCGAGCGCGAAGGCGAGCAGTCCGGCGACGACGCCCGCGATCATGCCGCGGACCAGAAGGGTTCTGACGGTGGACGTATGCATGTCAGTGGCAGGGGAAGCCGAGCAGATGACGGCCGTCGTGCACCCACTCGTGCACACCCGCCCCGGAGAACACCGACGTCGCGCCCTGTTCGGCACCGACGAAGTACAGCAGCACCAGCATCAGCGTGCCCACGAAGACCGCCCAGGGCACAACGGCCCGCAGGGGCAGGGGAGTCAGGGGCGATATCGCCGATCCGGCGGGCGATGAAACGGCCGGGGGCACGATGGACTCAGCCACGGCACAACCTCCTTGGGAACTCGCGTCCCGTTCGGTGGAGCTCGCACGACGGCCATCGGGTCTGACTCACCGGGCCGCCTCGTCGCGCGTACGCGACGGTGGCCGCTCGGCATACAGTGGCGCGACCGTGCCGGAATCTCACCGGACTTCCGTCTCGCCGTCGTGATATCAGCGTGAACGTACCGCGATCGGGCAGGTCGGCCAAGAGGGCGATGCGTCCCGCGCGGGCGGCGCCTCGCGAACGCACGACCCTGGAGAGCGCTATGACCACACGCGTCACGCTGATCTCACCGGCGCTCAGCACCGCGTTGCGCGAGGCGCGCTTCGCGGACGGACCGCTGGACGCGACCGGGCTGCGCCAGGCCGAGGCCGTACGGGGATCGGTCGCCGTCGCCGAACAACGCGCCTCCGCCGACCAGGTGTTCGCGTCCCCCTCGGTGCGCTGCAAGCAGACCGCCGAAGCGCTCGGCCTGGTCGCGGAGCCCCTGCCCGAGCTGCGTACCTGCGCGATGGGCCGCTGGCGCGGGATGAGGCTGGAGGAGGTCGGCGCCACGGAGCCGCAGGCGGTCGCCGCCTGGCTGGCGGACCCGACGGCGACCCCGCACGGCGGGGAGTCGCTGAGGGCTCTGCACACCCGCGTGGGCCACTGGCTCGACGCGCTGGGCGCCGACGCCCGGCCCCGCTCGGCGCGCGTCCTCGCGGTGGCCGAGCCCGATGTCGTACGCGCGCTGACGGTGCACGCGATAGGGGCGCCGACGCAGGTGTTCTGGCGTATCGACGTACAGCCGCTGACGGTCACGGAGTTGAGCGGGCGCAACGGCCGCTGGAATCTGCGCAGCGGCCGTCCGCTCCAGGGCGCGTCCCGGTAGGGCGCATCAAGCCGTCCGGCGATTGAGGACACCGCCCACGGCCCGCCGTCATGAGGACGACGCCCGCCACATCAAGCCCGTCCGGCGATTGAGGACAAGCGCGGCCCCCGAGCCGCGCAAGCCGGCGATTCGCGCCGTCACCCCGCAGGAGCAGGCCCCACCAGCTCCCCGAGCACATCCTCCATCGTCACGAACCCGAGCACCGTGCCCGCCTCCCCCGTCACCGCCGCCAGATGGCTGTCCGCCGCTCGCAGCGCGGTGAGCGTGTCGTCCAGCGGGGTGTCGATCCTGACCCGCGTGACCGCGTGCAGCGCCGCGCGCGGGAACGGCTTGGTCCGGTCGGCGACGCCCAGCGTGTCCTTGATGTGCAGATAGCCCAGGACGGCTCCCGCCGGCCCGGTCACCGGGATTCGCGAGAATCCGGCCGACGACGCTATCCGCTCCAGCGCCTCGGGTGTCACCCGGTGGTCGACGGTGACCATCCGGCGCAGCGGTACGAGGAGTTCGCCGACCGGGCGGGTGCCCAGCTCCAGCGCGTCCCGCAGCCGTTCGCCGTCGGCCGGGGACAACAGCCCCGCCTGGCTGGAGACGGCGACCATACGGGCGAGTTCGTCGTCGTTGAAGACGGCGGCGACCTCGTCCTTGGGCTCCACCTTGATCAGCCGGAGAAGGACGTTGGCGAACGCGTTGATGCCGAAGATCAGCGGACGCAGCGCGCGGGTCAGGGCGACCAGCGGCGGGCCGAGCACGAGCGCCGTCCTGGTGGGCGCGGCGAGCGCGATGTTCTTCGGGACCATCTCGCCGAACAGCATGTGCAGATACGTGGCCACGGTCAGCGCGATCACGAACGCGATCGGGTGCACCAGCGCCTCGGGGACCCGCGCCACCTCGAAGCCGGGCTCCAGCAGATGCGCGATGGCCGGTTCGGCCACGGCGCCGAGGACCAACGAGGAGACGGTGATACCGAGTTGGGCCGTGGCCATCATGGCCGACAGGTGCTCCAGCCCGTACAGCACGGTGTGTGCCCGCTTGTCGCCCTTGTGGGCGTGCGGCTCGATCTGGCTGCGGCGGACGGCGATCAGGGCGAATTCGGCGCCGACGAAGAAGGCGTTGGTGAGCAGCGTCAGGGCGCCGATGGCGAGTTGCAGTGCGGTCATCGGGCTTCTCCGGCGTACTGGCGTGAGGGGTCGTCGGTGTCGGGTGAGCCGTCGCGGTCGGCGGAAGCCCCACCGGCGTGGGGCACCCGCCCGGACGCCGCGTACGGCTCCGAGTCCCGTTCCGAGTTGCGCTCCGTGTCCCGCTCCGTCCTGGGCTCCGTCCTGGGCTCCGTCTCAGGCTCCGTCGTCCGCGCGGGCTCGGTGACGCGCACCCGGTCCGCGCGGTGGTGCTCGATGTCCAGGACGTCCAGCCGCCAGCCGTCCAGCTCAACCGTGTCGCCCTCGACGGGGATGCGGGCGAGGCGGGCCGCGACGAGTCCGGCGACGGTCTCGTACGGCCCCTCCGGGGCGACCAGCCCGATCCGGGCCAGTTCGTCGATCCGTACGCTGCCGTCCGCCTCCCAGGTCGCGAGCCCGGCCGCGTCCGGCGGCGCGGGCAGCAGGTCGGGGGTCTCGACGGGGTCGTGCTCGTCGCGGACCTCGCCGACGACCTCCTCGACGATGTCCTCCATGGTGGCGACGCCGGCGGTGCCGCCGTACTCGTCGATGACGACGGCCATCGTGCGCGCGGCACGCAGCCTGTCCAGCAGCCGGTCGGCGGTCAGGGTGTCGGGCACCAGCAGCGGTTCGCTGGCCAGCTCGGTGACGGACACCCGGGCACGCCGCGCGGGCTCGAGGGCGAGGACGTCACGGATATGGACCGTGCCGATCACCTCGTCCAGGCTGTCGCGGTAGACGGGAAAGCGGGAGAGGCCGGTGGCGTACGTCAGATTGGCCGCGTCGGCCGCGGTCGCGCCGGCTTCCAGCGCCTGGACGTCGACGCGGGGCGTCATCACGTTCTCCGCGGTCAGCTCGCCCAGTCGCAGCGTCCGTACGAACAGCTCGGCCGAGTCCTGCTCCAGCGCGCCCTCGGCGGCGGAGTGCCGGGCCAGCGAGATCAGCTCGTCGGGCGTACGGGCGGAGGCCAGCTCGTCGGTGGGCTCCAGGCCCATGCGCCGGACGAACCGGTTCGCGGTGCTGTTGAGATGCCGGATGAGCGGGCCGAAGGCGGCGGTGAAGCCGCGCTGCGGGCCCGCGACGACCTTGGCGACGGCCAGGGGGCGTGAGATCGCCCAGTTCTTGGGGACCAGCTCGCCGATGACCATCAGCACGACCGTGGAGATCACGACACCGAGGACGGTGGCCACCACCGAGGCGGCCGAACCGAGCCCGACGGCCTCCAGCGGTCCGCGCAGCAGCACGGCCATGGAGGGCTCGGCGAGCATGCCGATGACCAGGGAGGTGACGGTGATGCCCAATTGCGCGCCGGACAGTTGGAACGTCAGGCGCCGGACGGCCTTCAGGGCGCCTTCGGCGCCTCGCTCGCCGGCCGCGGCGGCGCGCTCCAGGCTGTCGCGCTCGACCGTGGTGAGGGAGAACTCGGCGGCGACGAAGACGGCGCAGGCGAGGGTCAGCGCGAGGGCGATCAGGAGCAGGAAGATCTCGGTCACCGTGCCACCCCCGCTCCGCCGGTCAGATGCTGCGGAGAGGGAATGGCACGGCTGGTACTAGGAGGCTCCATCGTGGAACTGCTGCTTCCTTCTTGGTCGGTAGGGGTGTCCCCGCCGTGATCGGCCTGAGGGACGGAACATCATGGTAAAGGAATGGCAAACAGAATGGGAGTCCCCGGAAGGGTGACTGAGAGTGACCAATGCCGTTCGCGTGCGAGTGGCACCCGTCAGAGTTCTTTCGCCGGCCAGTCCATCAGCCGCGCCCCGATCACGGCGGTCTGGAGCGTGTAGCGGTGGTACGGCTCCGAGGGATCCGACCCGGTGAGCTTGTGTATGCGCTCCAGCCGGTACGTCAGCGCCCGGACGCTCAGATTCAGCCGCCGCGCCGCCTCCGCCGCCACACACCCCGCGTCGAAGTACGCGATCAGTGTGTCGAGCAGCGGTCCCGCGCCGCCGCGCGCCTCCGTAAGAGGGCCGAGCGCGCTGCGTACGAGATCGGTCATCGCCTCCCGGTCCCGGCTGAGCACCGGATAGACCAGCAGGTCGGCCGCGCGCAGCACCGGCTCGTCCAGCCCCATGCGGTCGGCGAGGTCGTGCGCGTTGAGGGCTTCCTCGTACGACTGCACGACACCACCCGCCCCGGGATGCGCGCGCCCGATGGCGACCCGCCCGCCGTCCGTCGCCGCGTGCGCCTGCTTCGCGAAGTAGGTGAGGACGTCGCCCTCGTCGGCGGGCGCGACGCAGATGAGCCGCCCGTCCTTGGTGGTCAGCAGGATGCGGCGGTCACCGAAGCGCGAGACGAGGGCGAGTTCGATGCTGCGGGTGACCGTGTCGGTCTCCGCGTACGCGCTCTCCCCCACGGCGACGGCCACCGCGTGCGCGTGGGAGAGCTGGAGCCCGAACCGCCCGGCCCGCTCGGCGAGCCTGCCCAGGTCGCTGCGCCCGTGCAGCAGGTCGTCGATGAACTCGCGCCGGGACGCCTCCTCGCGGCGTACGGCGAGCCGCTGGGCCCGCTCGTACCCCTCGGCGAACGCGTCGACCGCCTGCTCGACGGCGGCCAGGACGCTGTCGGCGGACGCCGTGTCGGCCGAGGAGACGGGCCAGGCGGCGCGGGTGGCGGTCAGATGCCTGCTGACGAGGGCCCGCAGGCCGTACCCGGCCTCGGCGGCGTGCTCGCCCAGGGCGCGGCGTGAGTCGAGTTCGTCGCGGGTGAGGCGGCGCCCGGTCGCGGCGACGTCCGCGAGGATCCGGTCGTAGCCGGTCAGATACTCCTGGAGCGCGGTCGGATCCGCTCCCCGCACAGTCACCGTCTGGTCTGTCATCCGGTCCCCCCGGCTTCCTGATCCGTCCTGACGCGTTCTTAACGCGTATGCCATGCAGCCTGTCAGACCCCGACCCCGCGACGGCACCCGGCATGGAGGAAGCGTAAAGATTGCCGGGTTCCGGCAATGCGCGCAGGCGCCGTCGGCTGACAGGATCGGACCACGGAAACGGGGGACGGATTCCGGATGCAGGAGGGCGCGCACTCGCTCTCCGGCATCCGGGGCCGGTCCGGTCGGGCACGACGGCGGAGCGTCGGACGAGGGGGTACGGGAATGCGTGAATTCATCGACGCGGCACTCGGATTCCCCACTTTCCTGTTCACCGCCGCGTTGATCGTGGTCGTCGGATTCTGGCTGCTGGTACTGGCCGGTGCCGCCGAGACCGACAGCTTCGACTCGGACGTCGACCTCGACACCGCCGGGATCGGCGGAGTGCCGGTCACCGTGGCCTTCTCCCTGCTGACGGCGGTCGCCTGGTTCAGCAGCCTCGCCGCCTCCGTACTACTGCGGCGCTTCGGCGCCTTCGACGCCTCCGGTCTCGTACGGGCCGCGCTGGCCCTCACCGTCCTGGCCGGCGCGGCACTGCTCGCCTGGTGGGCGACCCGGCTGCTCGTACGGCCGCTGCACACGCTGTTCCCCGACGAACCCGGGCCGTCCCGGCTCGACTTCGTGGGACTGACCTGCACCATCCGCACGGGGCGGGTGGACGCCTGGTTCGGCCAGGCCGAGGTCGCCGCGCGGGACGGCTCCACCGCCCTCGTACAGGTCAGGCAGCACCGCGCGGACATGGCGAAGGCCGACGCGCCGGTCCTGAGGAACGGCAGCACGGGGCTGCTGTACGCCTACGACGACGCCGGCGAGTTCTTCTGGGTCGCGCCGTACGACACGGCGCTCGATCCGCGCGCGTCGGCCGCCTGACCCCTGCGTCACGTGCCCCACCTGCCCGACCTGCCCGATCCCTGGTCACACGCGCCTTCACGCACGGTTTTCTAAGGACTTCACATGGATGCCATCACCTTGGGCGTCGGCGTGCTCATCGCCGTCGTCCTGCTCATCGCCGTTGCCCTGCTCCTGGTCATCAGCCGGCTGTTCCGCAAGGTCGAGCAGGGCAAGGCCCTGATCGTCTCGAAGATGCGGAAGGTCGACGTCACCTTCACCGGTCAGGTCGTGCTGCCCGTCCTGCACAAGGCCGAGACGATGGACATCTCCGTCAAGGCCATCGACATCACCCGTACCGGCCGCGACGGACTGATCTGCCGCGACAACATCCGCGCGGACATCCGGATCTCGTTCTTCGTCCGGGTCAACAAGACCACCGAGGACGTCATCAAGGTCGCCCAGGCCATCGGCACCGCGCGGGCCAGCGACAAGGAGACGTTGCAGGAGCTGTTCAACGCCAAGTTCTCCGAGGCGCTGAAGACGGTCGGCAAGCAGCTCGACTTCACCGATCTCTACACCAAGCGCGACGAGTTCAGGGACCGCATCATCCAGGTCATCGGCACCGACCTCAACGGCTACAGCCTGGAGGACGCGGCGATCGACTATCTGGAGCAGACACCGCTCGCGCAGCTCGACACCAACAACATCCTGGACGCCCAGGGCATCCGGAAGATCACCGAACTGACGGCGATCGAGCACGTACGCACCAACGAGTTCCGGCGCACCGAGGAGAAGGAGACCACCCGCCAGAACGTCGACGCCCGCGAGGCCATCCTGGAGCTGGAGCGCCGGCAGGCCGACGCCGAGATCAAGCAGAAGCGCGAGATCGACACCGTACGGGCCCGTGAGGAGGCCGAGACGGCACGGGTACGTGAGGAGGAGCGGCTGCGGTCGCAGAGTGCCTTCCTCAGTACGGAGGAGCAGTTGGGCATCCAGCGCGAGAACCAGGCGCGTGAGGTCGCCGTCGCCGAGAAGAACCGCGAGCGGGTCATCGCCATCGAGACCGAGCGCATCGAGAAGGACCGCCTCCTCGAGGTCATCGCGCGCGAGCGGGAGACCGAACTGACCCGTATCTCGGCCGAGAAGGAGGTCGAGACGGAGCGCAGGGAGATCGCCGAGGTGATCCGTGAGCGGATCGCGGTGGACCGTACGGTCGCCGAGCAGGAGGAGTCCATCAAGCGGCTGCGCGCCGTGGAGTCCGCGGAGCGCGACCGCCAGTCGATCGTCATCGCGGCGGAGGCCGAGGCGCAGGAGCAACTGGTCAAGGACATCAAGGCCGCCGAGGCCGCCGAGCAGGCGGCGGTCCACCGGGCGGCCGAGCAGATCACGCTCGCCGAGGCACGGGTGAAGTCGGCGGACCTGGACGCGACGGCCAAGACGCGGCTGGCGCAGGGCATCCAGGCCGAGACTGCGGCTGTCGGTCTGGCGGCGGTGCAGGTACGGGAGAAGGAGGCCGACGCGGTCGAGAAGGCCGGCCGCGCGGAGGCCGGGGCGACGGAGGCACGGCTGCGCGCCGAGGCGGCCGGGCTGACGGAGAAGGCGGCGGCGATGGCCGCGCTGGACGAGGCGTCGCGGGGCCACGAGGAGTACCGGCTGCGGCTGGAGGCGGACAAGGAGGTACGGCTCGCGGGCCTCGAGACGCAGCGGCAGGTCGCCGAGGCGCAGGCGGCGGTCCTGGCGACGGGCCTGGAGAGCGCGGACATCAACATCGTCGGCGGCGACACCGTGTTCTTCGACCGGCTCGTGTCGTCGATCTCGCTCGGCAAGGGCCTGGACGGCTTCATCCAGCACTCGGACACCGCGCGGACGCTGGCGGGCCCGTGGCTGGACGGCTCGGCGAGCTTCACGGACGACCTGGCGAAGATGCTCGGGTCGGTGTCGACGGCCGACGTACGGAATCTGACGGTGTCGGCGCTGCTGACGAAGCTGATGGCGTCGGGCACCGGCGCGGGGCCGCAGAGCGCCCTGCTCGGTGAACTGCTCGACAAGGCGAAGCAGTTGGGCCTGGCGGACATGCCGCTCGCGGAGCTGAGCGGCGGGGGCGGGGGCGTGGTCGCGGGCGGTGCGGACCTGAGCGCGAAGCTGAACGGCGCGCTCAAGGCGTGACGAGGCCCCACCGCGAAGCCACCGCCCCGGTCGCGGGCGCGTGTGCCCGGACAGCGCGAACCGCGCGCAGGGCAGGGCCCGTGACCGCCAGGGAGCGGCGGAAGTCTCACCGGCACGGCGCACGGACGGCCGCGGGGCCCTTGCGGTCGGACAGCGCCGTCCGCCCGCAAGGGCGGGCCCGCGACCGCCACGGGGCGGCAACGGGGCCGCGCTGTGGCGGCGAGGCGCCGTGCGCCGCAGCGCGGCCGAGGTCTCCTCGGGCGCGGCGCACCGACCGGCTTTGGGCACGCCGACCGGACACAGCGCCGCCCGCCCGCAAGGGCCGGCCCGCGACCGCCACGGGACGGCTGACGCCGCCGCCCCAGCACCGTGCACGGACGGCCATGGGCGCGGGGGCGCGACAGCGCGAACCGCCCGCAGGGCAGGACCCGTGACCGCCAGGGAGCAGCGGAAGTCACGCCGGCACGGCGCACGGACGCTCGCGGGGCACGCCGCAGGGCGCGGGCCCGTAGCGGGGCGGCGAACGCCACGCGGCGCCTACGGAGCGGTGAGACGCCACCCCAGGCGCCGCGCTGCACCGACCGTCCGTGGGGACGCGGTCCGGACAGCACAGCCCACCCGCAGGGGCGGGCCCGCGAACGCCACGGGACGGACGGCTGACGCCGCCCGGCACCGTGCACGGACAGCCGTGGGCGCGTGGGCGCGACAGCGCGAACCGCCCGCAGGGCGCCGCGACTGCCACGGGGCGGCCAGGGGGCCGCGCTGTGGCGGCGAAGCGGCGCCCGTGCGCCGCAGCGCGGCCGAGGTCTCCTCGGGCGCGGACAGCCGTTGGCGCGCCGGCGCGACAGCGCGAACCACCCGCAGGGTGGGGGTCCCAGCGGGAGCCGTGACCGCCACAGGGCGGCCAAGGGGCCGCCTGGGGGCGGCGAGGCAGCGCCGCCCGCGCTGCACCGACCGGCCGTGGGCACGTGGGCCGGACAGCGCGGACCACCCGCAAGGGCGGGCCCGCGAACGCCACGGGACGGGACGGCTGACGCCGCCCGGCACCGTGCACGGACGGCCGTGGGCGGGCGCGACGGCGCGAACCGCCCGAAGATCGGGGTGGCCACGGGACGGTGGGACACCGCCCCCGCGCCGCCCGCAGGGCAGGACTTGGACGACCGGCCCATGACCGGCCGGAGCTGCCGCCACGGGGGTGTGGCAGCTCCGGCTTCTTATCGCCGAACTCGCAGGGAGTGACCACAGATGACGACGACGGCCAACGGGGCGGTCACGGGCGCGCCCGCCGAGAGCGACGCCCGCACCGGCACCCGCATCGACGCCGGTGCCTACGAGGTGCTGCGGGACCGGCTCGCCGCGCGGGGCGGTGAACTCGCCCTCCGTACGGAAGCGCTCAACTCCCGCCGTACCGAAGCCTTCGGCTCCACCGAGCTGCGCCTCACCGGCAGCGGACACGTCCGGACGCCGCACGCGAGCGTGCCGCGCGACATCGTCGCGGTCGGCGACGCGCTCCTCTTCGGGTACACCGTCGACGCCACGACCACCACCACCGCCACCGTCGCCGACGTCTTCGCCCTCCACGACCGCGCACTCGACCCGCTCCCCGACGACGCGGTCCCCGGGCTGCTGGACGACCCCGCCTTCGTAAGAGAGCTGGGCGCGCTGTTCCGCTACTACCGTGACGCCCAACTGATCCAACTGCGCCATCTCGGCGGCAAGTTGCTGGCCGTGTTCCGTACGGGCGAGAAGGCCGGTGACATCCGCGTACTGCGCTGGGCGCTGCGCACGGACGGTACGGCGCGATTCCTCGACGCGCGCGGGGACCGGGACCATGTCTTCCCGCCGTCGCACGACGTGGAGTGGACGGCGGCCACCCGCGACGACCATGTCCTCGGCCGCCACCCGCACATCCGCGTCGGCGGCGAGGCGTACGTCTCCACGGTCGGCGGCGCTCTCACCGTCAAGACGGAGAACGACACCGAGACGGCCGAGGGCGTCTACTCCGAGCCCGTCGCCGAACCGCTCCAGTCCCTCGCGGACGCCGACGTCGCCCACGCGCGCGTGGGCGCGCTGCTCCTGCTGCGCGTGCGCCCTTACAAGGAGGACGCGTGGCGGCATCTCGTCCTCAACACCCTCACCGGAACGGTCACCCGTCTCGACGGCATCGGCCGGTCCTGCCGCCGGCTCCCCGAGGACCAGGGCATCGTCTTCCCGGGCGGCTACTACCTGGCGGCCACCGACACGGCCAAAACCTTCGACACGGCCACCGAGGACCTGGAGTTCGAGCGCGCCGTGCGCTCCCCCAACGGCGAGGATGTGCTGTACGTCTTCCAGGACCGCGCCGAGGGCCGGACCCTCCTCCTGCCGTACAACGTCATCCGTAAGGACGCCGCGACGCCGCTGACCGGCAGCGGGTACGCCGTCTTCGACGACGGCACCCTCATGACCCTGCGCGCCGCCGAGGAGCCCGCGCGGGTGCATCCGCTCCAGCTCTGGCACTCGCCGTACGTCTCCGACACCTACGCCGCGACCCGTCCCGCCGGCACCGGCCCCCTCGCCCGTGTCGGCAACGCCGATCTCGTGCGCGGTATCGCGGACTGCCTGTCGATCGCCCGCGCGGTCGCCGGGACGACGGCACCCACCGCGACGCCGACGACGGCCGCGTACGCCGCGCTCGTCACCGCCTGCGCCCGCGCCACCGACCGCCACCACTGGCTCGCCGATCCCGAACTGGGCGCCCCGCACGCCCTGTTGGCCGAGATCAGGGCCACCGCCGAGCAGGTGCTCGGCGAGTTCGAGACCGTACGGACCCTGACCCGGCAGGCGGCTGACGCGCTCACCGAGTCAGCCGCCAAGGTCACCGCCCTCGTCCGCCGCGTCCGTGGCGAGGCACCGCGCAGCGCGGCCGACTGGGTGGACCGGCTCACCGAACTCCGCCGGGCGCAAGGCCACTTGGTGACGCTCAAGGAGATGCGGTACGCCGACACCGACCGTATCGACACCCTCGTCACGGCGACCGAGGGCGACATCGACGCCGCCGCGCGCCGCGCCATCGCCTTCCTCGCCCGCGAGGACGCCTTCGCGGGCCATCACACCGAGGTCGAGCGGCTGACGGCCGACGCCGAGGCCATCAGCACGGTCGCCGAGGCCGCGCCGGTCGCCGACCGTCTGAGGGAGCACGCCGCCGGGCTGCGGACGGTCACCGAGGTCGTCACGGGGCTCGACATCGGTGACACCGTCGTCCGTACGTCCGTCCTGGAGCGCGTCGCGGACGTCCTCGGCGGCGTCAACCGCGCCCGCGCCACGCTCGAAGCGCGCCGCTCCGAACTACTCGACCACGAGGGCCGCGCCGAATTCGCCGCCGAATTCGCCCTGCTGGGGCAGGCGGTGACCGGCGCGCTCGCCGCCGCCGACACCCCCGAGACGTGTGACGAACAACTGGCGCGGCTGCTGCTTCAGTTGGAGGAGCTGGAGTCACGCTTCGTCGAGTACGAGGGTTTCCTCGCCGAGCTGGAAGCCAAGCGCACCGAGGTCTACGAGGCGTTCGCGGCCCGCAGGCAGACTCTTCAGGACGCCCGCGCCCGGCGCGCCGAGCGGCTGGCCGGGTCGGCCGTGCGCGTACTGGACTCGATCACCCGCAGGCTCTCCTCGCTCGCCGACACCGACGCCGTCAACACCTACTTCGCCTCCGACCCGATGGTCGCCAAGGTCCGCCGCACGGCCGACGAGCTGCGGCGACTGGGCGACCGGGTGCGGGCGGAGGAGCTGGAGGGCCGGCTCACCTCCGCCCGCCAGGAGGCGGCACGGGCGCTGCGCGACCGCACCGACCTGTACGCGGACGGCGGCGCCACGATCCGGCTCGGCCGGCACACCTTCGCGGTCAACACCCGGGCGCCGGAGCTGACCCTCGTCCCGCACGGCGACCGCACGGCGCTCGCGCTCACCGGCACCGACTACCGCGCGCCCGTCACGGACCCGGCGTTCGAGGCGACCCGCCCGTACTGGAGCCAACTGCTGCCCTCGGAGTCCCCCGAGGTCTACCGCGCCGAGCACCTGGCCGCCCGTCTGCTGGCCGAACACGGCGCCGCCGGGCTCCGGGACGCCGACGACCTCCCCGCGCTCGTACGCACGGCGGCCGAGGCCGCGTACGACGAAGGCCATCAGCGCGGTGTCCACGACCACGACGCGGCGGCGCTCCTCACCGCGCTGCTGCGCCTGCACGACGACGCGGGTCTGCTGCGCCACCCGCCCACCGTCCGCGCGGCGGCGCAACTGTTCTGGGCGCACGGCGTTACGGCGGCGGCGCGGGCGGACTGGACCCGGCGGGCGGTGTCGCTGGCGCGCGTGCGGGAGACGTTCGGGCCGACTGCCGCGATCGACGCTTTGAGTACGGAGGTGGCGTCGGCGGTACGGGAGTTCAGCGGTGCCCGCACCGGGGGCGTTGACCCTCTCCACGTCGCCGACTACCTCTTCGAGGAGCTGACGAGCGGCCCGCCCGGCTTCGTCACCGGCGCGGCGGCCCGCGCACTGCTCGACGGCTTCCACCGCTCCCCGGGCGGCCCCGCTTTCAACGAGGACCTGAAGCAGGCGCTGGACGACAGCCTCACCGCCCGCCGCCAGCTCGTGGAAGCCTGGCTCAGCTCGTACAGCGCGTCGTTCGGCGGGACCACCGACACCACCGACGCGGGCGACCTGGCCGAGGCGGTGGCCGTCGAACTCTGCCCGGAGCTGGACCGGTACGCCTCCACGGCCGACCTCACCACCGAGGTCGAGGGTCTGCTCGGCAGCCATCCGCGCGTCACCGGCCGCCGGATGACCGTACGACTGGATGAACTCCTCTTCAGGACGCGGCACTTCCGCGAGCACACGGTGCCCGGCTTCCGCGCCTACCAACGGCAGCGCACCGCCCTGGTGGCCGCCGAGCGCGCCCAACTGAAGCTGGACGAGTTCCGTCCCCGGGTCATGTCCTCCTTCGTACGCAACCGCCTCATCGACGAGGTCTATCTGCCGCTCGTCGGTGACAACCTCGCCAAGCAGCTCGGCACCTCCGACGACAGCAGGCGCACCGACACCAACGGGCTGCTGCTGCTCGTCTCACCGCCCGGCTACGGCAAGACGACGCTCATGGAGTACGTCGCCGACCGGCTCGGTCTGCTCCTGGTCAAGATCGACGGGCCGGCGCTCGGCCAGGGGGTCACCTCGCTCGACCCGGCCGAGGCGCCGAACGCCACCGCGCGTCAGGAGGTCGAGAAGATCAACTTCGCGCTGGCGGCGGGCAGCAACACCCTGCTGTACCTGGACGACATCCAGCACACATCGCCGGAGCTGCTGCAGAAGTTCATCGCGCTGTGCGACGCGCAGCGCCGTATCGAGGGCGTGTGGCAGGGCGAGGCGCGCACGTACGACCTGCGGGGCAAGCGGTTCGCGGTCTGCATGGCCGGCAATCCGTACACCGGCACCGGCGGGCGCTTCCGGGTCCCCGACATGCTCGCTAACCGCGCGGACGTCTGGAACCTCGGCGACGTGCTGACCGGCAAGGAGGACGTGTTCGCGCTGAGCTTCGTGGAGAACGCGCTGACGTCCAACCCGGTGCTCGCGCCCCTCGCGGGCCGCGACCGCCGCGATCTCGACGTGCTGGTGCGCCTCGCGGAGGGCGCCCCCGGCGCCCCCGGCGCCACGCCCGAGGCCCTGGTCCATCCGTACGCCCCCGCCGAGCTGGACCGCGTGGTCGCCGTCCTGCGGCATCTGCTGACCGCGCGGCGCACGGTCCTCGCCGTGAACGAGGCATACATCGCGTCGGCGGCGCGGACGGACGAGTCGCGTACCGCACCGCCGTTCCAGCTCCAGGGCTCGTACCGCAACATGAACAAGATCGCCGCGCGGATCGACCCGGTGATGAACGACGCCGAACTGTCGGCCGTCATCGACGACCACTACGCGGGCGAGGCCCAGACCCTCACCACGGGAGCCGAGGCGAATCTTCTGCGGCTGGCCGAACTGCGGTCGTCGCTGACACCCGAACAGGCCGACCGCTGGGCGCAGATCAAGGCGGCTTATGTACGGAGGCAGGCACTGGGCGGCCCGGACGGCGACCCGATGACCCGCGCGGTCGCGGCGCTGGGCCTGCTGGCGGACCGCGTGGCGGCGGTGGAGTCGGCCATCACCAGGGGCCGGACCTGAGTCCGCGACCGCACATCAACCGCGACCGCGTCACCGGTGGCCTACGGACGCCACCCCGGATCGCGGCCCGTCTCGGCCAGCAGCGACTCGAACGGCGTCGCGTCCTCCCCCACCGGGAACGGCTCACCGAAGACGTTCATCGAGCGCGCCGTCGGCGCCAGCGCGGCGAACTCCACGTTGAGCATCCTTACGACGGCGGCGTCCGGCTCGTACGGCTGCCCGGTCGCGCGGGCCAGATCCCAGGCGTGCACGGTCAGATCGCCGAGAGCCATCGCGCCCACGGTCCGCGCGGGCATCTTCATGCCGCCCGTCAGGCCGTCCTCCGCGCCCGGCTCGGCCCATGCCTCGATCAGCTTGCCGACCTCGGTGGCGAAGCGCTCGCGCCGGTCGTCCGCCAGCCGCTCGGGCGGGGAGCCGAAGTCGGACTCGCCCTTGGCGGCGAGCGCCTGGAAGCTGATCACCACCTGGAACAGGTGGTCGAGCAGGCCGTGCACGTCGTACTCGGCGCACGGGGTGGGCAGGGTGAGCTGGTCGTCGCGTACACCGCGCAGCACCGGCAGAGCGTCGGCGGCGGCCCTCTCCAGGAGGGTGCTGATCTTGTCGTCCATGGCCCCGACGCTAGGGGCGGCGCACCTTCCGTGTATTGAACAAACGCGACATAGGATCCCGCCATGGCAGCAGCTCCCCGGCGCGACACCCGAGGCATCGTCGACGCCCCGGCGCTGTTCGCGCGCGCCGATTTCCGGCGCCGGCTGCCGGCGCCGGAGCTGCGCCGCTACGTGGAGCTGTACTGGCTGATCGACTGGGATCTGTCGGAGCCGTACGCCTCCCATGTCGTCCCGCACCCCTCGGTGAACGTGGTCTTCCAGCGGTTCGGCGCGGCCCCGCCCTGGGGCGAGGTCGCGGGGATCGGCCTGGAGCTGTTCACACAGAAGCTGGAGGGGCGCGGGCGGGTGTGCGGGGTCAAGTTCCGCGCGGGCGGCTTCCGGCCTTTCGCGCCCGCGTGGCCGGTGTCCGAGTGGTCGGGGCGGCGGGTGCCGGTCGCCGAGGTGCTGCCCGCGACGGACGCGGACGTCGACGCGATCCTGGACCCGCCCGGCGAGGACGCGCGGGTCGCGGCGCTCGACGCGTATCTGCTGGGTCTGGGCGCGCGGCGGGACCCGCAGGCCGACGAGGCGATGCGGGTGGTCGGCCTGGTCGACGAGGACCGGACGATCCGGCGGGCGGCGCAGCTCGCGACGGCGGCCGGGCTCTCGGTGCGTTCGTTGCAGCGGCTGTTCGCGACGTATGTGGGGGTGGGACCGAAGTGGGTCATCCTCCGCCGCCGCATCCACGACGCGCTGGAGCGCGCCGAGGCGGGCGGCGAGCTGGACTGGGCGGCGCTGGCGGCGGAGCTGGGCTACAGCGACCAGGCGCATCTGGTGCGGGACTTCACGGCGACGGTGGGCGTGCCGCCGACGGCGTACGCGCACGCGGTTCATTAGGGCACGCGGGTCCGGTGAAGCACGCGCTTCAGCAAGGCACGCGCTTCAGTAGGTCCCGGTCACGGCGACGACGCCCAGGCCGTGGGCGGCGGCGTGACGCAGCACCCGCAGCGGCCCGGCCAGCAGTCCGGCCGCGTCGAACTCGCCCTCCGGCGCGTCCGTCATGGCGTACACCCAGGCGTCGATACGGGCGACCACCTCCATGCGCCGGGGCCCGGCCACGGCCAGCACGGACTCGGCGCCGGGCAGCACCGCGCGCACCTCGTCGGCGGTGAGGAGGAAGTCCCCGAACCAGCCCGGCAGTTGGGCGGACTCCTGGGCGCCCAGACCGTGGTGGAGCGCGGTCGCGGGCTCCCCCTCGCGTACGGCCACGGAGAACAGCCCGTCCGCCGTCGCCCGGCCGAGGAGGTCCGCCGCCGCGCCCTTCATGGCGACCACGGCGGGGGCGGAGGGGCCGCCGCCGCGCGCGAACGCGGCGAAGCGGTGCGCGGCGGGGGTCGGTTCGGGTGTGAAGTACGGCTCGCGGTCACCGCCGCCCAGCCACCAGCCCAGGTCCGCGGCGCAGTTGTCCGGGACGGTCCAGGTCTCTTCGAGATGGGCGAACCGCCGGGGCAGCGCGACGACCTCGGCGTCGGGCACCGCGCCGACCGACCAGACGCCGGTGTAGCTCACGCGCCCCCACCTCCCGCTCCGTTGTCAGTGCCCCGACCTACAGTCGGTTCCATGGAAATGAAAGCACCCCTGGTGCGCCTCGAGCCATGGTCGGAAGGGGACCTCGGCCTGCTGCGCGCCGCCAACGCACCGGAGCTGATGGAACATCTCGGCGGCCCCGAGACCGAGGACCAACTACTCGTCAGACACCACAGATACGTCACGCTGAGCGCCGACCGGACGGGCCGGGGCCGCATGTTCCGGATCGTGCTGCTGCCGGACGGCGTGCCGGTGGGCAACATCGGCTTCTGGGAGAGCACCTGGCAGGGCCAGGAGGTGTACGAGGCGGGCTGGGGCGTGCTCGGGGAGTTCCAGGGGAGGGGGCTCGCGGCGGCGGCGACGAAGGCGGTGGTGGAGCGGGCGCGGGCGGAGCGCGAGCACCGCTATCTGCTGGCGTACCCGTCGGTGCACAACGGCGCGTCGAACGCGGTCTGCCGCAAGGCGGGCTTCGAACTGCTCGGGGAGGGCGATTTCGAGTATCCGGTCGGCCACATGATGCGGTGCAACGAGTGGCGGCTTGATCTTCAGGCGCGATGACCGCCGGATGTCATCGCGGAATGCTCGCGCAACGGTCACGGAGTGATCAGGCGGTGACGCCGTGCTCGCGCGGAAAACCCTGGCCCGCCTCGCGCCCCGATGTCATGCTGACGACGTGAACGGACCGGAGATCCACCTCACCTTCGCCCCTGAGCTGCACGTCTTCGTCCCGGCCGGGCGGCGCGGCGGGCGTACGGCCGTGGCCACGGACGGCTCGTCCACACTCGGCCATGTTGTCGAATCCCTCGGCGTCCCGCTCACCGAGGCCGGTCAACTCCTTGTCGACGGACGCCCGGTGGCCACGTCGCACATCCCGTCGGCGGGCGAGTCGGTGGAGGTACGGGCGGTGACCCGGCCCCAGGTCGTACCGGGCGCGCCGCTGCGCTTCCTGCTCGACGTCCACCTCGGCACCCTCGCGCGCCGGATGCGGCTTCTGGGCGTCGACGCGGCGTACGAGAGCGAGGACATCGGCGATCCGGCGCTGGCCACGCTCTCGGCGCGGGAGCAGCGGGTGATGCTCACCCGCGACCGGGGTCTGCTGCGCCGCCGGGAGATCTGGGCGGGGGCGTACATCTACAGCGACCGCACGCAGGACCAGCTCCGGGACGTACTGGAACGGTTCGCGCCCGTGCTCGCCCCGTGGACCCGCTGCACGGCGTGCAACGGACTGCTGGGGGCGGCCGACAAGGACTCGGTCGAGGGCCGGCTGGAGCAGGGCACGCAGCGTACGTACGACGTGTTCGCGCAGTGCACGGACTGCGGCAGGGTCTACTGGCGCGGCGCGCACCACGCGCGGCTGGCGGCGATCGTGGACGAGGCCGTACGCGAATTCGGCGGCGCGGCGGCGTAGTTGACGGGCTCAGGCGGCCCCGCCGGCCCCGCAGCCGTCAGTAGATGTACAGATCGCCGGTGGCGGGGACGAGCACATGGTGCCTGTCGTTGTCCGGGTTGAGGTCGTCGGCGCCGCCGTTCCACACGGTGGCGATGTCCATGGACACCTCGGCGGGATCGCCGACCGTCCGCAGGTCGAGCAGGGACTCGCTGTCCCGCCCGTCCGCCCGCAGCGCGCCCGACTGGCAGTACACGACCTGGTTCCCGCCCCATACGCAGTTGGCCGGCAGCCTCTGTCCGGCGGCCAGCGGTTCGGAGAAGGCCAGCCGGGCCGTCGCGCCGGTCAGGTCCGACGGGCCGTGATTGCCGGTCGACAGTTGTACGGCGAGGCGCCCGCCCCACAGGGAGACATGCCCGTGGTGCGCCACGTCGGCCTCGACCGCCCCCTGTTCAGGCCCCTGGCCCACGCCCTGGCCGACGCCCTGGCCCACGCCCGAACCCGCGCTCAGCACCACGGCCATGGTGGCGGTGGACACCACCATCATCGATCTACGCATTACGCCCATAATCGGAAGATACCCCCACCAGCCCCTCCACCTGACCAACCATCAGCGTGGCGAGTCGCCTTCCGCCCGCATGGCAGGCTGGTCGCATGCTCGTGGCCCGCTCCGTCGCCCTCTTCGCCGTCGCCGCCCTCTTCGAGATCGGCGGTGCCTGGCTCGTCTGGCAGGGCGTACGCGAGCACAAGGGCTGGATCTGGATCGGCGCCGGAGTCATCGCACTCGGCCTGTACGGCTTCGTCGCCACCCTCCAGCCGGACGGCGAGTTCGGCCGCATCCTCGCCGCGTACGGCGGCGTCTTCGTCGCCGGTTCGATCGCCTGGGGCGCCGTCGCCGACGGCTACCGCCCCGACCGTTACGACATCATCGGCGCGCTCATCTGCCTCGTCGGCATGGCCGTGCTGATGTACGCCCCGCGAAATCACTGAGCCGCGCCGCGCGCCGCGTGCTTATCCTGGCCGCGAGTCGATCAGCCGCCCGCACACAGCGGCACACATACGCGCGAGGAGCAGCCATGACAGTCGCCGGTACCCCCACCGCCGTCGTCACCGGAGCAAGCAGCGGCATCGGAGCCGCCACCGCTCGCCAACTCGCCGCCGCCGGCCTTCACGTCGTCGTGACCGCCCGCCGCAAGGACCGCATCGAGGCGCTGGCCGCCGAGATCAACGCGGCCGGGCACTCGGCCACCGCCCATGTCCTCGACGTCACCGACCGCGCGGCCGTCGACGCCTTCGCCGCCGAACTCGGCCGGCTCCCGTCCGTCGACGTACTGGTCGCCAACGCGGGCGGCGCGCTCGGCGCCGACCCGGTCGCCAGCGGCGACCCGGACGACTGGCGCCAGATGTTCGAGACGAACGTCATCGGCACCCTCCACACCACCCAGGCCCTGCTCCCCGCCCTCACCGCGAGCGGCAACGGCACGGTCGTGATCCTCACCTCGACCGCGGGCCTGTCCACGTACGAGGGCGGCGGCGGCTATGTCGCGGCCAAGCACGGGGAGCACGTCCTGGCCGAAACGCTCCGCCTGGAGATCGTGGGCACACCGGTCCGGGTGATCGAGGTGGCGCCCGGCATGGTCAAGACGGAGGAGTTCGCCTCCACACGCTTCCGGGGGGACACCGCGCGGGCCGAGAAGGTGTACGAGGGGGTCGCCGAACCGCTCAGCGCGGAGGACGTCGCCGACACCATCACCTGGGCGGTCACCCGTCCCCACCACGTGAACATCGACCTCCTGGTGGTACGCCCCCGGGCACAGGCGTCCAACACCAAGGTGCACAGGGAGCTGTGACGATGACCGACGACGCCCGCCGCGACGCGGCAGTCCGCCGCGCGAGCGCGGCTCTTGAGACGTACACCCTCTCCGGCGACGGCTGGCGCCGCAGCCCGAGCGAGACGCTTACGCGCCTGCTGGCGGACCTGCGGCACTGGTCGGACGACACCCAGCGCGACTTCGACGCGGCGGTGTCACGGGCGCGCGACCTGCACACGGCGGAACGGCGCGGCTGATCCGGCGGCGACGCCGCCCGGCCTCACCAGTGCGCGGGGCGCGCCAGTGAGTCCGGCAGCACCGTCGTGACGTCGCCCCGCGCCGCGTCGAGCTGCGACTGCGTGAGGAACAGGGCGCCGGTCAGATCGGCGCCCCGCAGGTCCGCGTCCCGGAAGTCCGCGCCGATCAGATCGGCCGTCCGCAGGTCCGCGCCGCGCAGATCGGCGGCGATGAGCAGCGCGCCCCGCAGATTCGCGCCCCGCAGGTCGGCGCCCTTGAGCTTGGCGCCCATCAGATCGGCGCCCCTGCGCTCCATCGCCTTCTTACGGAGGCCGGCGCGGACGAGTTCGCTGGTGCGCAGCAGCAGCTCGTTGACGCCCGCCCGGTGGCCGGCGACGTCCAGCTCCAGCAGGGCCCCGGGTTCGCTCGCGGCCAGCCGCGCGGTCGCGTCGAGCGCGCCCCGCAACTCACGGCGCAGATCACCGTCTGCCACCCGCGCGGCGGCCTCCTCCACATACCGCAGCAGCTCGTGCAACTGCCGCATCACGGGAAACACGGCGAACATCCGCCGCGCCGTCGCCGGGTCCTCGCGCCAGTCCCGCCCGCCGAAGGTGACCTGCGAGACCTGCTGCCCGGCGCCGAAGCAGTCGTACACCGTGCAGCCCTGGAAGCCCTTCTCCCGCAGTCGCGTATGGATACCGCAGCGCGAATCGCTCCGCAGATTCACGCACGGCTGCCCGGCCTTCTTGTCGACGGCGAAGTCGGCCGACGCGGCGAAGGGCAGCGCGACACAGCACAGCCCGAAGCAACTCCCGCAGTCGGCCAGCAGATTGGGTCGTTCGGACACGTAAAGGTCACTCCAGGCTCGGACGGCGAAACTCCCGCCAGTCAACACCAACACACCGACAAGTCTTTACGGCGCAAGCGTCCCACCGCCCAGAAGGGCCGGACCGACCGGCAGCAAGCGAGGCACCGGCCGGCCGCGCGGTCCGGGCCTCCAGCGGAAAAGCCCTCGCCCCACACCCACACCCACAGCCGCACCACACCGCGCCCCGGCACGAACACGGCGGCGCCGGCAAAATCATTTGCCCGCCCGGCGCCCCGATGGAACGGTCGCGTCATGACGACGACCGTCCCCGTACCCGTCCCCGTACCCCGCGTCGACCTGCTGGTCCGCCAACTCGACATGGTCTGGGCGCTGTTCGAGTACTACATCGAGGACCTGGACGACCGCGCCTGCCTCTGGGAGCCGTCCCCCAACTGCTGGACGGTCCGCCCGGACGCCGAGGGCCACTGGGTGGCCGACTGGCAGGTCCCCGAGCCCGACCCGGTCCCCAGCACCTCGATCGGCTGGCTCACCTGGCACATCGGCTTCTGGTGGACGACGACCCTCACCCACTGTTTCGGCGCGGGAGCCCCACCCCGCGAGTCCATCCACTGGCCGGGCACGGCGGACACCGCGATCGACTGGATACGCTCCCTGAAAGACTCCTGGCGCACCGAACTGCTCCAACTCACCGACGCCGAACTCGACTCGAAGACCCGCACGACGGGCCTGCCCTGGGGCGAGGACATGGAGCTGGTGCATGTGGCGAGCTGGCTCAACTTCGAACTGGCGAAGAACGTCGCGGAAATCGGCCTGACCCACCGCGCCTACGAGGCGTCGCCCCGCCCCGCCCACTCGTTCGAGTGATCGATAGAGGTACGACTCCCGTGACGCGGCCCCGAGCCTAGGCTCGATGAGGAGAGCGCTACCGCGCACCACCGTCCAACGGCCCCCGGCGGGAAGGCAATCCCGGCCGAGGGGCTGACCGCCAAGGAAGAAGGGCCTTCCTCGTGGCTGAACAGGTCCCTGCCCCGCCGCTCACACTCTTCGACACCGACACCGACACCGACACCGATATCGGGACCGGGACCGGGACCGACGCCCGGACACCGCCGTCCGCGGCGTTCATGGATCTGCGAGACCCGCGCTACGCCTACATGTTCGGTTTCCTACAGGCCGACGGACACCTCTCGACGGGCACCGGCCGGAAGGGGAAGCTGACCGTCGAGCTGAACGCGCGGGACATCGACATCCTGCGTGAGTTCCAGCGGTTGACCCCGTACAGGACGAGCATCCGTGAACGCACCCGGGCCACGAACTTCTCCGCAAAGCATCACTCCGCGACGTGGCTGCTGTGTGCCCTCGAAGCCCGCACGATCCTCCATGAGATCGGCCTGCCCTACGGCCGCAAGTCGGCACGGATCGCCCCGCCGCGCATCGACTTCTCCCGGCGGGACTATCTGCGCGGCGTCATCGACGCGGACGGGTCGGTCGGTTACACCGGCCAGGGTCTGCCGTTCCTCTCCCTCACCACGGCGAGCACGGCGGTCGGCGCGTATCTGTGCCACTACGCGAAGAAGGTCACGGGCGCGCAGCGCCAGATCAAACGCAACGCGCGCGACGGCATCTACAACATCGTCTACGTGAAGGAAGCGGCCATGGAGCTGGCCGCCCATCTCTACTATCCGGGCTGCCTCGCCCTGGAGCGCAAGCGGGCATCGGCGGCCTCACTCGCGGTGTGGAAGCGGCCCGCCGGAATGCGGATCCGGCAGCCCGGCCGACGCTGGAATCCGTCGGAGGACCGCACTCTGCTGCGTCTCGCAGACCCCGCGCGGGCCGCGGTCGAACTGGACAGGTCCGCGAGCAGTTGCGGCGCCCGCCTCTGGCGGCTGAGAACCGGCCTCGTCGCCCCGCCCCCGAACGAAGCGAACAGACCGGAAGCACCGGAAGCACCGGACCAGTTGAGCGAATCGGACGCGCCGTGACACGCATGTGGGGACGCCGCTTCGCGCGGCGCCCCCACATCCCCCCGAACCACGTGCCGGGCCTCAGCCCTTCACGCACACCACCTGCTTGAGCTTCGCCACCACTTCGACCAGGTCCTTCTGCTGCTCGATGACCTTCTCGATCGGCTTGTACGCGCCGGGGATCTCGTCCACGACGCCGGAGTCCTTGCGGCATTCCACACCCCGCGTCTGGTCCTCCAGATCCTTCGTCGAGAAGCGCTTCTTCGCCGCGTTACGGCTCATCCGCCGGCCCGCCCCGTGCGACGCCGAGTTGAACGCCGCGCTGTTGCCGAGGCCCTTCACGATGTAAGTACCGGTGGCCATCGAGCCGGGGATGATCCCGAGGTCACCGTGGCCCGCCCGGATCGCGCCCTTGCGCGTCACCAGCAGGTCCACGCCGTCGTAACGCTCCTCGGCGACGTAGTTGTGGTGGCAACTGATCTCCGGCTCGAAGGTCACCCGAGCCTTCTTGAACTCCTTGCTGAGTACGTTCTTCAGCAGCCCCATCATGATCGCGCGGTTGTACTTCGCGTACTCCTGCGCCCAGAACAGGTCGTTGCGGTACGCCGACATCTGCGGCGTCTCCGACACGAAGACCGCCAGGTCACGGTCGACCAGGCCCTGGTTGTGCGCGAGCGACTGGGCCACACCGATGTGGTATTCGGCGAGTTCGTTGCCGATGTTCCGGGATCCCGAGTGCAGCGTGAGCCAGACCGCGCCGGCGGAATCGACGCTCACTTCGATGTGGTGATTGCCGGCGCCGAGCGTTCCCATCTGCCGTACCGCCCGCTGCTGACGGAATTTGACCGCTTCCGCGATCCCGTCGAACCGCGCCCAGAAGTCGTCCCAGCCCGCGCCGATCCCGTCGTCCGGCTCCACCAGATCGTCGTGCATCCCACGCCCCACCGGAATCGCCTGCTCGATCCGCGACCGCAGGCGCGACAGGTCGCCCGGCAGGTCGTTCGACGTCAGGGACGTCTTGACCGCCGACATGCCGCAGCCGATGTCCACGCCCACCGCCGCCGGGCAGACCGCGCCCTGCATGGCGATGACCGAGCCGACCGTCGCGCCCTTGCCGAAGTGGACGTCCGGCATGACCGCCAGGCCCTTGATCCACGGCAGCGTCGCCACGTTACGCAACTGCTGCATCGCCACGTCCTCGACGGACGCGGGGTCCGTCCACATGCGGATCGGGACCTTCTCGCCCGGCACTTCCACGTAAGACATAGTTCCTCGATTCCCCCGAAAGTCTGATAGAGCAAAAACCGGAACCAGGACCGCCAAACCAGACAGCGGACCGGCATCCACGGCATTGCTTGAGGTACACATTGTGTCCACCGCACGCCATGCGGCGGCAAACGCTTTTCGCGTGAACTCGCCAGGTGTGCCGTGGCTGGAACCAGCGCGGCACCTGCGTAGTTCTCATCAGTACGACCGCTTAGAACTCATGTCCAGCTCATGTCCAGCTCATGTCCAGATCGCGTAGAGAGGAGCCCGGGACCGTGCAGCGAAAGGCGTACGTACCCGGCCTGGCGGCGCTGCTCGTGACGCTTGTCGCGGGGTGTACTTCCGGCACCGGTGGCGACGGCTCCGACATCGACGCCAAGCCCGGCGCCCCCACGACGACCACCGCGCCGCCGGGCAAGTACCGCACCCTGAGCGAGCCGTGCGGTTCCGTGGACCGCGCCACGCTGCGGGATCTGCTGCCGGGCGTCGCCCAGCTCCCCGAGGAGCAGCAGGAGAAGGCGTACGAGGGCACGGCCGCCGTGACGTACGACACCGACCGCCGCGTCGGGTGCGCGTGGTCGGCCGACTCCCCGGACGCCTCGCACCATCTGGCGATCGACGTCGAGCGCGTCGTGTCCTACGACCCGGCGGTGAGCGACGCCGACAAGGCGCAGGAGGTCTACGCGAAGAAGGAGGACGGCGCCGCCCTGCCGCCTCCCGTCGACGGGGAGGGCACGGGCGGTGACGGCGCGGGCAGTGACGGCGCGGGTGACGACACCACCCCGTCCGGATCGCCGTCCCCCGGCAAGACCCCCAACGCCGCGACGACACCCCCCGGCCTCCAGCCCCGTCTGCTGGACGACCTGGGCGACGCCGCCTTCGTCGACGACATCTTCGCCGCGTCCGGTTCGGCCGCGAAGCGCCGTACGGTCAGCGTGGTCTTCCGCACATCGAATGTCGTGGTGACCGTGCGGTACGCGGAGCAGCCGGCCCACGCGACGACGGTCCCCGACAGCAAGGAACTCCAGGAAAAGGCCAGGGGACTGGCCCGCAAGCTGGCCGACCAGCTCAACGAGTAGAGGGTCCGGGGCCGCGTTCGCGCCGGGTGCCCGCCTCGGGCCGAGTGCGCCGCTCGGGCCCCCGGCCACGCCCCGGGCGGTTACCGTGGCCGATCGGACCGTACGACTACCGACTGAAGGAACCATGCAGCGATCAGCCCCGCGACCCAGCCGCTCCCGCACCCGCAACCGCGTTCGCCTGCTCGCCTGCGCGGCCGTCCCGGTGATGATCGCCGCCGCGGGCTGCACCTCCGACTCCGGCTCCGGCTCCGACAGCGGAAAGGACAAGCCGTCCGCGACGGCGTCCAAGACCGCGACGAAGGTCGCCGCCGCGAAGTTCACGTCGCTGCCGGCCGATCCGTGCAAGTCGATCGCCTCGAAGACGACCGCGGACCTGGTGCCGAAGGCGAAGGACAAGTCGGGCTCGGCGGGCAAGTCCTCGGACATCACGACGCGCGGAAGCTGCTCGTGGAACGGGCTGGACGACAACGGCGTCGACGGCTCGCAGTACCGCTGGCTGGACGTCTCCTTCATGCGGTACGACTCCGAGGAAGGCATCGGCTCGGGCCAGGACCGCGCCGCGGACTACTACAAGAACGAAGTCGCCAAGGCGCGCGCCACGGAAGGCGCGAAGGGCACGAAGGCGACCCCGACGCCCGGCGTCGGTACGGAGGCGACGGCCATCACCTACAGCCTGTCGAAGACGGGCGAGACGTTCGGCTACGTGACGGTCGTGGCCCGCTCCGAGAACGTGGTGATCACGCTGACGTACAACGGCGCGGGTTACGCGGGCGCGAAGTCCCCGGCGGCCTCGGACCTGGTGAAGGACGCGACGAAGGCGACGAAGGAAGCGGTGGCGGCGATTCCGGGGGCGCCGAAGTAGGCGGCCCCGCACCGCTCGCACCCGTCCGGGGATTGAGGACAAACACTCCCAACTCCCCGGCGCCGCAAGGCTCCCCCGGACACAGCACCCGCACACATGTGCCAGGCTGTGCCCCGCCGGACGTCCAGCCGGGCGTCCAGGACGGGACCAGAACGGGAGGGGCTACGGGTGGCCGCGATGCAGCTCACTCGCACGCACCGAATACTCATCGGCGTCGTCGTCGCCGGCGCGGTTCTCATCGCCGCGATCGGTTTCGCGGGGTCGTACGCCGCCGTGCGCGAACTCGCCGAGCAGAAGGGCTTCGGCCAGTTCTCGATCGTCTTCCCGATCGGTATCGACGCGGGTATCTGCGTCCTGCTCGCACTCGACCTGCTGCTGACCTGGATGCGGATCCCGTTCCCGCTCCTGCGCCAGACCGCCTGGCTGCTCACCGCCGCCACCATCGCCTTCAACGGCGCCGCCGCCTGGCCGGACCCGCTGGGCGTGGGCATGCACGCGGTGATCCCGATCCTGTTCGTCGTCTCCGTCGAGGCGGCGCGCCACGCGGTCGGCCGCATCGCGGACATCACGGCCGACAAGCACATGGAGGGCGTCCGCCTCACCCGCTGGCTGCTGTCGCCCGTCCCGACGTTCAAGCTGTGGCGCCGGATGAAGCTGTGGGAGATCCGCAGTTACGAGGACATCATCCAGCTCGAACAGGACCGGCTCATCTACCAGGCCCGCCTCCAGGCGCGCTACGGCCGCAACTGGCGCCGCAAGGCCCCCATCGAGGCCATGATGCCGCTGCGCCTCGCCAAGTACGGCGTCCCCCTCGCGGACACCGCCCCGGCCGGCCTCGCCGCCGCCGGCATCGAACCGGCCCTGCTGCCGCCGACCCCGGCGACCGCGGCGACCGCGCCCGTACCGGAACTCCCCCAGGCGCAGTCCCCGCAGCAACAGCAGGCCCCGCAGCCCGAACTCACCGAAGAGGACTGGATCCAGCTCCAGAAGGAGGAGCAGTGGGCGCGGGAGCACGAGGGCGGGCCGCAGGACCCGGGCGCGCCCGCCGCCCACGAAAGCCCCTGGTTCGCCGCCCCGCGGGCGCCTGAGGGGCCGTACGAGGGCTCGTACGCCCCCGCTTACGACCCCCAGCAGCACGACCCGCAGCACTTCGAACAGCAGCACTTCGAACAGCAGGAGTACGAGCAGCAGCAGTACGAGCAGTTCGAGCGGGCTCGCCGGCGGTTCGAGCAGCACGAGCGGTACGAGGGCGAGGAGCCCCAGGCCCAGGAGCCCCAGGGGCCGGACCAGGGGCCGGACCAGGGGCCGGAGCAGCAGCAGACGGCCCAGCAGACACCGTCCCGCCGCCCTCTCGGCCCCCAGCAGCCCCAGCCCGACCTCGACCTCGAACCGGACGTGGAGCCCGAGCCGGAGCCGGACGACCTCCCCGCCGCGTCCCTCCCCAACGGCATGCCCCGTGAGGAGGCGTACTTCAACGCCTTCCTGAGGTACGTCAACGAGCGCCAGGATCTGCCCAACGCCCGTCAGTTCGCGATCTACTTGCAGGATCTGTACGGCGTGACCGGCCGCACGGGCGGCCCGTTGAGCGAGAGTTCCCTGCGCACGTACCTGAAGGACTTCAAGCGCCGCTACCAGCAGCAGTTGGACGCGCAGGACGACGCCGAACAGATCGCCTGAGCCCGGCTATCCGGCGAGGACGTCGCCGAAGTACGACAGACCGGAGGGCCCGCCGACCGAGGCGGCGCCGAAGCTCGTCGAACCGGTCGCGGTGATACCGCTCGTACCGGACTTGAGGAGCCAGACGGAACCCGCGCCCGCGTTCTCGGCGAAGGCGCCGGCCACCAGCTCCGCGCGGCCGTCCTTGTTGCTGTCCGTGAGTTCGACGGAGGCGCCGAACTGGTCCTCGGCCTCCGAGGCGCCGGGCACGCCCGCCGTGTCCTGCGTGAAGCTCTTGGAACCGGTGCCGGTAAGCCCCTTGGCGGAGCCTCGCAGCACGGTGACCGCGCCCGTACTCCGCTTGCTCCCCGTGGCCTCGGCCGGCGCGCCGATCGCGATGTCCGCGTAGCCGTCGCGGTTGGTGTCACCCGCGGCCAGACTCCAGCCGAACCGGTCACCCTTCTTGGCGGTGCCGACGACTGCGGTGGTGTCCTGCGTGATCCGGACCGGCGTACGGGTGGAGAGCCCGGCCGCGCTGCCGTAGGTCACGGTGATCGCGCCTCCGAGGCCGCCGTTCGGTTCGTCGGTGGACTTCTCCATGAAGTTGCCGGTGACGATGTCGCCGTAACCGTCCTTGTCGACGTCGGAGATGACGGCGTCGTAGCCCCCGGCGACCTTGCTCGACGCCTTGAGACCGGTCGTGCCCCCCTTGTAGAGGACGCTGCGGGTCCGGTACGCGTCGCCGCTCTCCTCCTGGCCCATGACCAGGAGGTCGGTCGCTCCGTCGCCGTTGACATTCCCCGCGACGATCTTGTCGGCGTTGATGCCGGTCTGGCTGTAGGTGTCGATACCGGTGAGACCCGCCGCCTTGCCGGTCCGCGAGACCGGTCCCTTGAATATGTTCAGTTCGGGTGCGGCGATGTTGACCGCGGCCAGGTCGGTGCGCCCATCCCCGTCGAAGTCACCGGAGGCGAGGCCCCAGCCCAGCTCGTTGCGGTACTTGGGCAGCGGCGCCGAGATGTCGACGGCGGACTTCAGCCCGCTCGCGCCGCCCCAGACGACGGTGAGGACACCGTAGGAGTCGGTGTCGCCGATCCGTTCGCCGTGCACGCCGACCACCAGGTCGGCGTATCCGTCACCGTCGAGGTCACCGGTGGTGAGGCGGTCGCCGAAGTTGTCACCCGTCTCCGGGGTGCCCGGAATACCGGTGGTGGCCTGGCTGATGATGGTGCGCTTGGACGTGTCGAGCCCGTTCTTGGTGCCGTAGACGACGGCCACGTATCCGGCCCCCGCCTTTCCGCTGATCTTCCCGAGGGGCGCGGCGACGGCGAGATCGCGGTAGCCGTCGCCGTTGAAGTCGCCCTGCGTCCCGGACGGCGCGGCGGCGGCACTCCCGCCGGCGGCGAGAAGCAGCCCGCCGACGAGACCTGCCGTTGCGGTGGTCGCGAGGATGGTGCGAAGGTTCTGCTGCATGCGTGTCTTCTTCTCCTACGGCACGCCGGACGCCGTGACGGCTGTCCGAGTCGGTGATCCGAGCCGACGACATGCGACATGCGACATGCGGGGGCCGGATCCGGATCCTGCCGGGCCTCCGACCCCGCACACACGCGTCGTTCGGTGCAGGTGTGACCGCTGAAGGGCCCCGGGGGTTGTACGGGAACGACGAACGGCCCCGGCACGCGTGACGCGCGCCGGGGCCGTACGTCGGTTCCGTACCGTTCGTCGGTTCCGTACCGTTCGTCGGTTCCGTACGGTCTCAGCCGCCCAGCAGCGTCCGCACCCGGTCCGCGCCCACCGCCAGCAGCAGCGTCGGCAGTCGGGGACCGGTGTCCCGGCTCACCAGCAGTCGGTACAGCACGGCGAAGAACGACCGCTGCGCGGCCTTCAGTTCAGGCGTCGGCTTCGCGTCGGGCGCCAGCCCCGCCAGCACCTTCGGCACGCCGTAGACGAGCGTCGTGAGCCCGTCCAGCGACCAGTGCGCGTCCAGCTCGGCCCGCAGCAGCCGCAGCCCGTCCCGCGTCTGCTCGTCCAGCGAGTCCAGCAGCTCCCGGTCGGGCTCGCTCCGGACGACCGTCCGGGCCTCGGCCGGCACCTGGCTGGTGATCCAGTTCTCCGCCTTGTCCAGCCGGGGCCGCGCCTCGTCCAGCGAGGTCAGCGGATCGGCCGGGTCCAGCTCGCTGAGGATCCGCAGCGTCTGCTCCTCGGCGCCCGCCGTGATGTCCACGACGGAGGCCAGCGTGCGGTACGGCAGCGCGCGCGGCGTACGCGGCAGCTCACGGGCCGCCGTACGCGTGGCGCGCGAGTACGCCGCGGCGTCGGCCGCCTGCACCGACCCGTCCGCGATCTTGCGCTCCAGGGCGTCCCACTCGTCGTACAGCCGCTGGATCTCCTGGTCGAAGGCGATCTTGAAGGACTGGTTCGGCCTGCGCCGCGCGTACAGCCAGCGCAGCAGCGGCGCCTCCATGATCCGCAGCGCGTCGGCCGGGACGGGCACGCCTCCCTTGGAGGACGACATCTTCGCCATCCCGGAGATCCCCACGAACGCGTACATCGGCCCGATCGGCTGCACGCCGTCGAAGATCTCGCGCACGATCTGCCCGCCGACCACGAACGACGAGCCGGGCGACGAGTGGTCGACACCCGACGGCTCGAAAATCACGCCCTCGTACGCCCAGCGCATCGGCCAGTCGACCTTCCAGACCAGCTTGCCGCGGTTGAACTCGCTGAGCCGTACGGTCTCGCCGAACCCGCACGCCTGGCAGACGTAGCTCAGCTCGGTCGTCTCGTCGTCGTACGCCGTGACGGTCGTCAGGTCCTTGCCGCAGCCCTCGTTGCCGCAGTACGGCTTGTACGGGAAATACCCGGCCGACCCGGCCGACCCGGCACCGTCGTCCTCGTCGGCGGCGCCCGACCCTTCGGCGGCCTCCAGCTCGGCCTCGTCGACCTTCTTCTGCTGAGACGCCTTCTTCGCCGTGCCCTTCGCCGTGCCCTTCGCCGCGTCCTTCGTCCGATACCGCCCGAGAATCGCGTCGATCTCGCCCCGGTGCCTCATCGCGTGCAGGATCTGCTCGCGGTACGTCCCCGCCAGATACTTCTCGGTCTGGCTGATCCCGTCGTACTCGACGCCCAGCTCCGCCAGCGACTCGATGAGCTGCGCCTTGAAGTGCTCGGCCCAGTTCGCGTACGCGGACCCGGCCGGCGCGGGCACGGACGTCAGAGGCTTGCCGATGTGCTCCGCCCAGGACGGGTCGACGCCGGGGATCCCGGCCGGCACCTTGCGATACCGGTCGTAGTCGTCCCACGAGATGAGGTGCCTGACCTCGTACCCCCGCCTGCGGATCTCGTCCGCGACGAGGTGCGGTGTCATGACCTCGCGGAGATTGCCCAGATGGATGGGGCCGGAGGGCGAGATGCCGGAGGCGACGACGACCGGTTTGCCAGGCGCACGTCGCTCCGACTCGGCGATGACATCGTCCGCGAAACGGGAGACCCAGTCGGTCTCGGTGCTCTGAGCCACGGTCGGTACGTCCTTCTCTCTCTACGCCTGCGATACCGGCGACGGCCATTGTCCCAGGCCCCTACGACAATGCGAAAACGACTTGTCGCCCCATGGGAGAATGGGGCCGAAGGACAGCCCCTCCAACGGACCCTCCGACGGACCCTCCGACAGACCCTCTACAGGAACGGCTCCCAGCCCATGGCCCCGGTCACTTCCCTCGCCTCGACCGTCGATCAGCGCATCGCGGACGCCCTCTCGGCAGCCCTGCCGGAGGCCGGCCCCGCGGACCCTCTGCTGCGACGTAGCGACCGGGCGGACTTCCAGGCCAACGGGATGCTGGCCCTCGCCAAGAAGCTGAAGGGCAATCCGCGCGAGCTGGCGGCGACGGTCGTGGCGGCGCTGTCCAAGGGCGATGTTCTCAAGGAGGTCGAGGTCTCGGGCCCCGGCTTCCTCAACATCACCGTCACGGACCGCGCGATCATCGAGACGCTGGCCGCCCGCGCCGCCGACGACCGCCTCGGCGTCCCGCGCGCCGCCGATCCCGGTACGACGGTCATCGACTACGCGCAGCCCAACGTCGCCAAGGAGATGCACGTCGGCCATCTACGCTCCGCCGTGATCGGTGCGGCGATGGTCGAGATCCTTGAGTTCACCGGCGAGAACGTGATCAGGCGCCACCACATCGGCGACTGGGGCACGCAGTTCGGCATGCTCATCCAGTATCTGACCGAGCACCCGCACGAGTTGGACCACGGCCGCGGTGATGAAGTCTCCGGCGAGGAGGCGATGTCGAACCTCAACCGGCTCTACAAGGCCGCCCGCGTGCTTTTCGACTCCGACGACGAGTTCAAGGCCCGTGCGCGCGACCGTGTCGTCGCCCTCCAGGCCGGTGACGCCGACACCCTCGCCCACTGGCAGCGCTTCGTGGACGAGTCGAAGATCTACTTCCACTCGGTCTTCGACAAGCTCGACATGGAGATCCGCGACGAGGACGTGGTCGGCGAGTCCGCGTACAACGACATGCTCGAGGAGACCTGCCGCATCCTTGAGGAGACGGGCGTCGCCGTCCGCTCCGACGGGGCGCTGTGCGTCTTCTTCGACGATGTGAAGGGCCCGGACGGCAATCCGACGCCGCTCATCGTCAAGAAGAGCAACGGCGGTTACGGGTACGCGGCCACCGACCTCTCCGCGATCCGCGACCGCGTGGGGAATCTGAAGGCGAACACCCTGCTGTACGTGGTGGACGCCCGCCAGTCCCTCCACTTCAAGATGGTCTTCGAGACCGCCCGCCGGGCCAACTGGCTGAACGAGGACGTCAAGGCCGTCCAGCTCGCCTTCGGCACCGTCCTCGGTAAGGACGGCAAGCCGTTCAAGACCCGTGAGGGCGAGACGGTGCGGCTGGTGGACCTGCTGGACGAGGCGGTCGAGCGCGCGTCGGCGGTCGTCCGGGAGAAGGGCAAGGGCATCGGTCTCACTGAGGACGAGGTCGTCGAGCGCGCCACGGAGGTGGGCATCGGCGCGGTGAAGTACGCCGACCTGTCGACCTCCGCCGCGCGGGACTACAAGTTCGACCTGGACCAGATGGTCTCGTTGCACGGCGACACGAGCGTCTACATCCAGTACGCGTACGCCCGGACCCGGTCCATCTTCGGCAACGCGGGCGACCGCTCACCCGTGGCCCACCCCGAGCTGGAACTGGCCCCGGCGGAACGGGCGCTGGGCCTGCACCTGGACATGTTCGGGGAGGTCCTGGCGGAGGCGGCGTCGGCGTACGAGCCGCACAAGCTGACGGCGTATCTGTACCAACTGGCGTCGCTGTTCACGACGTTCTACACGGAGTGCCCGGTCGTGCGGCCGGCCCCCCCGCAGGAGGTCGCGGAGAACCGCCTCTTCCTCTGCGACGTCACGGCCCGCACCCTGCACCAGGGCATGACCCTGCTCGGCATCCACACCCCCGAGCGGCTGTAGGACCTGCCGACTGTCACTCGAAAGTGTCCTTCCCGACGCTCGTCACGCTCAGCTAGCATATGCCTACAGCAAGTTCGGCGACTGTTGAAAGGAACCGACATGAGCGGTAGCCACGGCGGCAAGCCCGACACGTCCGAGAGCGACGGACACAAGCCCGACAAGCCGATTCCTCCGCGCGACCCGAAGCGTCCGGAGACCCGGAAGAGGTGAGTAGCGAAAGCTCTCCCGCCACCCTCGCCCGGCAGTTGACCGACGCGGGCTACCTCACCCCGTCGTGGCGCGACGCGTTCACTCAGGTCGACCGCAAGCGGTTCATCCCCGATCGCGTCTGGATCCGCGGCGAGGGTGGCTACCACCCGATCAACCGCACCACCGACCCCGACCGTTGGAACGCCCTCGTCTACGACGACCAGGCGCTCGTCACCCAGGTCGAGGACGACGACGAGGCGGCCACGGCGCGCGTCCCCTCCAGCTCCGCGAGCATGCCGCGCGTCGTCGCCCTCATGCTCGACGCCCTCGCGGTGGCAGACGGCATGACCGTCCTGGAGGTCGGCACCGGCACCGGCTACAACGCCGCACTCCTCGCCGCCCGGCTCGGCGACCGGCACGTCGTGTCCGTCGAGATGGATCCCCGCCTCGCGGACACCGCCCGCGCACGCCTGAAGGACGCGGGCTACGCCCCCACCGTCATCACCGGCGACGGCTCCCGGGGCTGCCCGGCCCGCGCACCGTACGACCGCGTCATCGCCACCTACGCGCTTCATAAGGTGCCGTACGCCCTGGTCGAACAGACCGCGCCCGGCGGGGCGATCGTGCTGCCGTGGGGAACGGGGCTCTACAACGGTGTCCTCCTTCGCCTCACCGTAGGTGAGGACGGCACGGCGAGCGGCCCTGTCGTCGGTGACTCCGCCTTCATGTGGAACAGGCGGGAGACCCCCGAGCGCGACGTGATGGCCACCGTCCGACACCAGGACGGGGATCAAGCCGCAGACACACGCACCGGCCTCGACCCGCGAGACGTCTTCGGCGACGAGAACGCCGCCTTCACCACAGGCGCCCTCGTCCCCAACTCCCGCTACACCGTGGGCCATGGCCCGGACGGCGAGTTCACCGTCTGGCTGGCCGATCACACCACCGGCTCCTGGGCCTGCGTCGACTACGTCCCCGGCGCCACCGAGCGGGACGAGTACGACTGCCGGCAACACGGCCCCCGCCGCCTCTGGAGCGAGGTGGAGACCGCGTACGCCTGGTGGCGGAACGCCGGTTCACCGGAGCGCACCCGGTACGGACTCACCGTCACCCCCACCGGACAGCGTCTGTGGCTCGACACCCCAGGCACCCCTGTGCCGTAACAGCCCTCTCTCAACGCTACGCGCCCCGCACCCCCGGACGTACCTCCGAATACACCACGTCGGCCGACAGCCGGTAGCCCAGCTCCGTCAGGCGCGACGCGACGTCCGCCGGGGTGCGGGTCGTCAGGCTCGCGCTGCGGAGCACGTTCTCCAGCAGCAGGATGTCCAGGTACGAGGCCGTGAGCGTCTCCAGGAGACGAATGTCGGGCTCCTCGGCCGTCCCGGGCAGGTTCGCGTCCTTGTGCAGCCAGTGGCCCAGCGTGGACAGCCTCTCGGCGACCTGGGCGGGGCCGCGGCCCGTGATGAGGGAGGCGCGCAGGATGTGCCGCATCTGGAGGCCGACGACGTTGTTCTTCGTCAGCCAGGGCGCGCGGCCGTCCAGGTTCTCGCTGAGGAGGACGAAGTCGTCCGCCTCCACGGTGTCGGGTACGACCCCGTCCGGCCGCCCGCAGCCCAACTCGCCCAGCCGGGCCACGATGTCCGCGTGCGTGCGGCCCGTGTCCCGGGCGACGGCGAGGATGTGTCCGGCGGGTGGGGACGACCAGCGGCCGAACCAGCCGCCCCCCGCGCGGTCGCGGTACTTCAGCAGCCGCTCGTCCCCGGGTTCGGGGGTGTACGGCAGGCGCAGGCCCAGCGCGATCAGCCGCTCGGCGGCGACGCGCGGGCTGCACGACAAGTCCTCCGCCACGCCCAGGACATGAGACGCCGACACCTCGTCGCCCCAGTCGAGCCATGTCCCGTAGCTCCGGGCGTCGGTGCGGATCAGCGCGATGTCACGCGGGTCGGCGGTCTCCGGCAGCGGCCGGGCACCGGTCCCGACCCGGTAGCCGAGAGCGGTCAGACGCCGTGCGACGTCGGCCGGAGAGCGGTTCGCGCGGGCCGCCGATTCGACTGTCTGCCGCAGGGACACCGTCTTGTCGATGTCGAGCGGATGGGCGCCGAACCGCGCCTGCACACCCGTGATCAGCGGTGCGTCGTCCGGCTCGACAACATCGGGCAGCGGGCCTTCGGAGCGCTGGACGTCCCCGTACCCCAGCACGTACAGCCGTGTCACGACGGTGGCGGGGCTCCACTTCAGCTTGGCCGCGATGAGCAGCACGCGCCCGTACGGCACCTGCTGTGCGGAATTCCGCCAGGGGTATCTGCCGTTCAGATGCTCGCTGGCGATCAGGAGGTCGTCCGGGTCCTGGGACTCGGGGGCGTGGGGTTCGGGCGTGCTGGACATGGTGGTGTGGCCTTTCAACGGCTCAACGGCTCAACGGCTCAACGGGAAGTGGAAGGCGGGGGGCGCTCATTCGGACGCCGCGATGTACCGGCCGTCCTCGT
The DNA here is from genome assembly GCF_045040295.1 of Streptomyces sp. NBC_01506. Lineage (NCBI taxonomy): Bacteria > Bacillati > Actinomycetota > Actinomycetes > Kitasatosporales > Streptomycetaceae > Streptomyces > Streptomyces sp. NBC_01506. Next base: position 3,774,578 of record NZ_CP109422.1, read on the forward strand.
CCCAGCCGGCCTGCTCGGCCCGGTGCTTCATCGTCAGATCCACCCGCACTCCCGCCGGCTCCAGCGCAGTCCAGATCCGCAGCATCATCTCGTCGCTGATGAAGTGGAAGGAGAGATCGAGTTCCCGCAGATGCGTCAGCGGCTGCCCCTGGAGCAGTGCCGCCACGCCCTCGTCGGACAGCGTGCCCATCGACAGGCTGAGCGAGGCGAGTTGGGGCACGACCGGCGCGGAGGCGAGCGCTGCGGCCAACTCGTCCTGGATGAAGCTGTTCTGGAGGCCGAGGTGGCGCAGCGCGGGCTTGCCCTCCCCCGTCAGCAGCGGGGCCAGTTGCCCGACCGTGACGCCGCCGCCGTAGTTCTCGTCGCCCAGCCACAGTTCCAGGTGCTCCAGCGACGGCAGTTGGGCGGCGGCGATGTGTTCCGCCGCCTGCGGGGGCAGCCCGCCGGACTCGACGCGCAGCACGCGCAGCCGCTCGTGGCCGGAGACGGGGAAGTCGAGCCCATCCCCGCCGCGTATCGCCAGCTCCCGTAGGCCGGGGTACGCCGCGAGGATCGGGGCGACGTCGCGGTGGCTGATCGAGGAGAGCATCTCCTCCTCGTCCTCCAGATCGCCGAGAAAGAGCGCTTCGAGCCCGGTCAGCCGCCCGCTCAGCTCGATCAGCGGTTCGTCCGACAGCCCGCCGTCGCCGTCGTACCAGGGCTGCCCGAAGATGATCGCCCGCACCTTCTCCAGGTCGACCGACTCGGTGAAGCGCCGCCAGCAGTCGTCCGCGTCCTCCCCGGAGTCGTACGGCTCCCGGTGCAGCCGCCAGGCGACCGCGTCGGCGGGCGGCAGATCCGCGGGGTCGGCGTACGGCGGGAAGTTGTACGCGGGCAGTCCGTAGAACCGCTCGACATGGTGCACGTAAGACAAGATCGGGCTCCTGAGGCTCCTGGTACGCCAGTTGGAGTGCATCATCCTTCCGTCTCCCGCCCGCCTCCCGCACACGCCTGCCCACGCTTGCTCATCTCACGCGCTTACCTCCCGGTGCGTATCGCACCAAATAGTCGGTACTTGTGGGCACAGGTACGCCGCCGGAAGATCGAAAGCGACCACCTTCCGCCAGCCCCACCCGCACCGCAGGAGCACCCTCATGTCCCCGAAGCCCGCCGTCTCCGTCATCGGCCTCGGCATGATGGGCACCGCCCTGGCCGCCGCCTTCCTCGGGGCCGGCCACCCCGTCACCGTGTGGAACAGATCCCCCGCCAAGACCGGCCCCCTGGTCGCCCAAGGCGCGACCCCCGCCGACACGGCCGCCGACGCGGTGGCGGCGAGCCCTCTGGTGGTCGTCTGCCTCACCACGTACGACACGGTCCGTACGGTCCTCGAACCGCTCTCCGGTCAGCTCACCGGCAAGACCCTCGTCAACCTCACCAACGGCACCCCCGAGCAGGCCCGCGACCTCGCCGCCTGGGCCGCGAAGGAGGGCGCCGGGTATCTCGACGGCGGGATCATGGCCATCCCGCAGATGATCGCGGGGCCCCACGCGTACGTCCTCTACAGCGGCGCGCGGGAACTCTTCGACGCGCACCAGGAGACGTTCGCGGCGCTCGGCGGCGCGAAGTACGTCGGCGCCGACATCGGTCTCGCCGCGCTGTACGACGTGGCGCTGCTCACCGGCATGTACGGGATGATCTTCGGCGTGATGCAGGCGTACGCCGTGGTCGGTACGGAGTCCATCACCGCCACCGAGTTCTCGGAACTCCTCGTGCCCTGGGTGGGCGCGACGCTCGGCTCGGCACCGAGGTGGGCGGAGGCGATCGACTCGGGGCAGCATCTGACGGACGTGTCGAGCCTGGCGGTCAACCAGGAGGCGTTCCCGAACCTGCTGGAGACGTTCGCCGCGCAGGGCGTCAGCACGGAGCTGTTCGGCGCGGTCCAGCCGCTGCTGGACCGCGCGGTGGCCGAGGGCCACGCGGCGGACGGCCTCTCGCGCCTCGCGGACCTGCTGCGTACGGATCGCTGACGTTCGCGCGGGTACCACGCCGACGCGCCGGAGTCCGGCGTTCGCGCGAGTGCACGCCGACGCGCCGGAGAGTCACTCGCACGAGTGATTGTTACCGTGTGCACACTGACGGACACTCAGTGTATTCGGGAAGGTCATTCGGGCTCTCCCGACGTGAGAGGAGCCGTCATGACCGCAGTAGAAGCTTCCGCCACCCAAGCACCACAGATCGTAGGCAGTTCACAGGTCGCCGACAGAGAAAAGGACGTCGCGGCGATCGGCGGTAACGTCAACGCCGTGTGGCGGGCGTGGTGGACGTGGAGCCCGGGGAACGGGACGTTCAACCTCCAACTGCCCTGGAACGTCATCGGGGTCGACTCGACGGTCGTCATCACGGCCTCGGAGATCGACGGCAACGGGAGGCGATTCGTCGGGGCGGCGCCCTTCCAGGTGTCGAGTATCGCGCCCAGCAGCGGACTGGTGACGTTCAAGATCAACATCGGCTGGAACACCGCGATCCCGATGCGCACCGACGTCCTGGTCTTCAACTGAGCACCCTCTCGGGCCGCCCCGCTCAACGGAAGGACAGTGCGGGGCGGGGGTGTGGCACGCGTCCTGGTAACCCGGCGCCATCGGGTGGTCGAAGCGGTCCGCGTATTCGGGTCGGCCAAGATCGAATGCTCCCTCGACGCCGGACTCTGATCGGCGTGCCCGTCGGCCGGGGCGAGTGCGCCGATGCCGTCCCGGCCGCACGCCCAACTCGGCGGTGAGCCGATCAACAAGCCGCCGGTCTGCCGCGCCGCCGTCACCCCCCACCGGCGGCGTCGGCTCCGGCGTCGACTCCGCCCTCAGGGGCTCCGCCGGTCAAGTCGCCGGTCAAGTCCCCCCGGCCGGAACCCCGTTGTCAGTGGTGGCCTTTAGGGTCTTGTGCATGGCGACGCTCCCCAACCCCCTGCCCGCCCTGGCCGCCGACCCCTCGGGACGGTCGGTCGGGCTCCAACTGCCGCCCGGCGCACTGGTCGACACGACCATGGACGGGACGTGGCACGAACCGCTTCTGTGGTACGCGGACGAGCCGGCGGCCCCTCGGGCGTGGGCCGACCTGCGGTCCGCCCGAAGGACGGCCGGGCTGCATCCCGTGCTCGTCCACGGCGGTCCCCGCAAGCAGTGGCCCGAGGACTGGGATCTGAGCCCGGAGTCGGTGTCGTATCCCGGCGATCACGACGCGGAGGACGTTCTCGCGGAGTTCTGGGAGCGCGTGAAGGAGGCGGGCGCCGAGTGGCCGGGCCTCGCGCCCGAGCTGTCGTCGTCGGCCGACCCGGACGGGGAAGCGGCCGAGGTGGCCTCCATCCTTACGGACGAGGGAAGTTGGATGCACGGCGCACGCGTGGCCCTGGTCCCCGCCCGCCGCAGCGCGGACATACCGGCGGCCATCGGCTGGACGGGCCCGATGAACTACGAGAACGACGTGGCGCGGCTGTGCGCGGTGCTGCGGTCGTGGGAGGACCGGTTCGGGATACGGGTGGTGGCGCTCACCTTCGACCAGTTGGTGGTCTCGGTGGCCGCCCCGCCGACGACCCGGGCGGAGGCGGAGGCGGTCGCGGCGGAACACTTCGCGTTCTGCCCGGACAACCTCCTGGACCACTCCACCCTGGCCGAGTACGCGACGGACAGGGTGCTCAACCAGCCTGCCTGGACGTTCTGGTGGGACTGAGGGGTGCTGGATCCGGCGGGCGAGGACGACGCGTCATAGCCACCGGCTCGGGCGTGGTGCCTCCCCAACGGATTCCGCGGCGCGCAAATGCGTTGGCCGGCCTCCCATCAGCGGTGCCTGAACAGTTATAGGCACGGCTCGGTGCTGGTCGTGGTCACACTTGGCAGGTGCGCGGCCTGAGCGGGGACGTGACCGGCTCACCAGGGATGTATCCGTGATCCCGGATGGCTCCGCACGCCAACGGGAGGGAAATCAACAATGAGCTTTCGATCAGCACGCGTCCGCATCGCCACGGCGGCGATCAGCGCTGTGGTGGCAGGCACACTCGGCCTCAGCGCATCCCCGGCCGCGGCAGCCAAGTCGGACGGCTACGTCCGCGGCTACAACGACTACAAGGGCGACTGGAGCGACGAGGGAGAGCTGGCTTTCGACGGTGGCTCGTGGTTCGACGACAACAACGCCGTCTGCCTGTGGCAGAAGATCCTCTGGGCTGAGGGCGCGGAGGAGACGAACGGCTCGTACTTCGACGCCGCTGACGTCGACGGCCAGTTCGGCCCGAACACCCTTGGGGCAACGGAGTTCCTCCAGGATCGCTGGGGCCTGCGCGTCGACGGGGTCGTGGGTGGCTCCACCTTCGGCCGCGCCGACGACGAGCTCAGGGTGACCAGTGGCAGCGACGACCCGGGCCGGCAGCTCAACATGACTTACTACGGCGACCGCCACAGCTTCTCCGTGGTGCGCAACAGCGAGGGGAAGTACTCCTTCAGGGACGGTGACAACGACTGGCGCATCGCCGGCTACGGATACCGAACCTGCAACTGAGCCCTACAGCCCGGGAGCAGCCTGTTCAGGCCGCTCCCGGGCTGCCGTGGTAGCCCTTGGACGGGCCCGGACCAGTAGCCGGTCAGCGGTCCTTGTCGCCCTGCTCGCGGTCCCGTTCATCGATGACGGACTGAGGAGGAATCCAACGGCGCGCGGACTTCTCCGCAGACCGCGCGTCCCTGCCCCACCGCGCGATCAGCACGCCCGCCGCCACACCTGTCGGCATGGACAGCAGCAGGGCCCAGGACAGCCGTTCGTTCTGCTCCCCCGAGCAGACGTTCAGCGCACGCGCCGTGTAGGACGGATCCCCCGACACGGCCGCCATCTCGTCCTCGTAGGAGACATCGGCGGTCCCGGTGAGGGTCAGGGCCGGACGGCACTCCGCACCCCCCAGTTCCGAGTCCGGGCTCGACAGCAGCAACCAGAGAATGAACGCCACCCCGACGCCGACGGACGCGGCGAGGGGGAGCTGGCTCTTGACCATCCGTCAATGGTAGGAAGCCCAACTCCCCTCGCACCACCGCATATTCGGCCGTGCGACCCGGTCAGAACACGAACTCGCACCACACGATCTTGCCGGGACGACGCTCCCCCACCCCCCACTTGTCCGCGAGCGCGGCGACGAGCATGAGCCCGCGCCCTGACTCCCCGTACGGCTCGCGGACACCCGGCCGCCCGTCACCGCTGTCGTGCACCTCGATACGGAACACCCCGTCCGCGAGCAACGACATCTGCAACCGGTAGCCGCGCCCCGGCGGCACTCCGTGCACCAGGGCGTTGGTCGCCAGCTCGCTCACGCACAGCAAGACATCGTCGAGCCGGTCGCAGAGCCCCCAGTCGATCACCGCCTCCCGTACGAACTGCCTGGCGGCGGGCACGGATCGGCGTTCGCGGCGGTAGAAGCGCTCGCGCAGAACGGAGGGTGGATTCGTCTCATTCACGGGACGATTGTCACTGTCTGTGATTAGGCTGATGCAGTACGCGAGCCCGTACAAAGATTTCGTACGGGCTGCGCAGGCGTGACGTACGCACGGGGACGGGGAGTTGGACGGACATGCACAGCAAAAGGAAGCGACAGCGGAAGAACGCATCGGCGATGAAGCTCGTGGGCTCGCTGGTGGCCCTGTTCAGGGAGGTGGCGGGGCTGACCCAGCGCGAACTCGCGGAGCTGGCCTGCGTAGGCACGGAGACGATCGCCTCGATCGAGCAAGGCCGGAGACTACTGAAGCTTGACCTGGCGATCCTGCTGGATCAAGTGCTTTTGACGAAAGGGGCGTTGGAGACGGCGGTGGAGAACATGCCGGAGATCGACCGGTATCCGGTGTGGGCGGCGGCGTTCATCGATCAGGAGCAGGAGGCCATCGCCATCTCTTCGTACCAGAACCAGGTGGTGCCCGGCCTGCTCCAGACCGAGAACTACGCCCATGCGGTCTTCCGCAACGAGATCCCGACCCTCAGCCAGGACGAGATGCACGGGCGCATCGCCGGGCGCATGGAACGCCAGCAGATCCTGCACCGCAAGGTCCCGCCGACATGCAGTTTCCTGATCGGTGAAGCCGCGCTCCAAGACCGCCTTGGGTCCCCGGCCGTCTTCACGGAGCAGCTTCGCCATCTCCGGGAAAGCGCCGACCTCCCGGGCCTGACCCTCCAGATCATGCCGTTCGGCAGGACCACCCACGCGGGGCTCTCAGGACCGTTCGTCCTGCTGGAAACACCCGATCATCAGCACCTCGCCTACGCCGAGACACAACGGGGCAGCCTCTTCGTTGAAGACCCGGATGAGGTCAGCATCCTCGCTCGCAAATATGCGATGCTGCGGACGCAGGCCCACAACCCCGAAGAGACGAAGGGCCTGTTGGACCGGCTGCTAGGAGAGTAATGAACACCCCACGTGAGTGGTTCAAGTCCAGTTACAGCACCGAGCAGGGCGGCGACTGCCTCGAAGTCGCCTACGACTGGCACAAGTCGAGCTACAGCACCGAGCAGGGCGGCGCCTGCGTCGAGGTCGCCGCCCACCCCGCCGCAGTACATGTCCGGGACTCCAAGGTCTCGGACGGCCCGGTGCTCACCCTCGCCCCCGCCGCCTGGGCGGCGTTCACCGCCGACGTCACCCGCTGACCGTCGCAACAACTGCGCCAATCAGGTGAATTACGCCCCGACACATGCCGTCAGCCGTGACTTCTGGGCCCGTTCTGCGCAATAGACAGACCGGATCATGAGGACTACGACGAGCAGACGGGCAAACAACCACATGAAAGCCACCCGGACCCTGACCGCCTTGGGCGCGGCGGTGCTGGCCGCGCTACTCCCGGCCACCGAGGCCGCCGCCGACGAGACCCACACGAACTCGCACAACGGCTTCTCGCTCATCTCGATCGGCCAGATCGACGACCCGGCCGAAGATGTGCTGGAGCACGCGACGATCTTCGGCGAGACGAACATGAGCGAGGGCGGAGAAGCACCCGAAGCGGCCGAGGCCCCCGAAGCCGCCGAACCGGCCGAAGCGCCGGACGCGGCCGAGACCGCCGAAGCACCCGACTCCGCCTAGGAGTTGCTGATTCGGGTCCTGCTCGGCCGCCCGCACCGAGGGAGCCTCGTCGTCCCCTTCACTCGTTTCGGTGACTCTGTGTATTCATTTGTGCGCGTGGGGCATGTCTACCTTGACATTCCCCCCAAATGAACACCTGGAGTCACCATGGGTCGCCTTCGCCTGGCCACGCTAGGCATTACCGGCGCCCTGTGCGCCACCGCCCTCTGCACCGGAGTGGCCCCGGCCGCCCCCGCATCCGCCCCCGCCCAGCCACGGGCCCCGCACACCATCGTCGTGGGCGCGCCCTTGACCGTGGCTCCGCACTCGGCGGCCACGACCAGCGCCACCTGTCAGGGAGGCGCGGTCCCCTCCGGAGGAGGCGTGCGCACCACGAGCAACGGGGTGTTCCTGACCGCGACATGGCCTTCCGGAATCAGTTGGGTCGGCGACGTGTACAACGAGACCGGCGCCCCGCAGACCTTCACCCCCGTGGCGATCTGCACCCCCCAGCCTCACACGGTCCGGACCGGCACCTTTGTGAGCGTGCCCCCAGGGCAGACGGCTACCGTCCGCGCGGCCTGCGACCCGGGGCAGGTGGCCGCCGGCGGCGGACTCAACGCTGGCTCGCGCGGTACGGGTTCCGACGCCGGGCAGGCATACATCAGCCAGTCGTCCGACATCGGCCAGGAGTGGGTCGGCCGGGTCACCAACCACGGTCCCCGCGCCACGGTCCTACAGACCTACGCGCGATGCACCAACACGCCCCACACCGCCTACGCCAGCGCCCCGACCAGGCTGGCACAGGGCGCCACGGGCACCGCGCACGCCGAGTGCGGGGCCGGTGAGGTGCCGACCGGAGGCGGCGGGCTGGGCAACCCGGCGGTCGACTTCAACGAGTCGTTCCCGACAGCCACGGGGTGGACCGTGCGCGCCACCAACCACGGATCAGTCCCACTGGACCTGTTCGCCCGGGTGACCTGCACACGCCCCTGATCGGACCCCGGACGGTTCATTCGGCCGGGGCATGGCCCGAGCCGGACGGTGCCCTCACGGGCAAGGACGGTGACGGGACACATCCTCCGGAACCAGCCGGCGTGGGGGACCATCGGTAAGCGGGCCAAGGCGGTTGGGCGCGGGGCACGGGTCTGCCGACGACCCGGACGACCGCGACGCGCCACCCTGCCGGGCTCCACGTCGCGGCCGTCCCCGTCCGGTCCGCCCGGTGGTCGCGGCGGGACCTTCTACAGGCCGCCGATCTTGACGGGGAACTTCTGGATCGTGGCGACCACGTTCTTGTCGTCATCGATCAGGTCGACCGGGTTCTGCAACTGGTAGAGGTCGCCCCTCGGCGGGTACTGGGTGAGCTGGCCGATGATCTTGGCCGGGTCCTTGGTCGTGAGGACCAACGGCTCACCGCCGCCCGGCTGCTGAATGGTCATGGCGAAGTCCAGGACCATGATGGTCTCGAACTTCGGCGGGAATGACTGCGTCACCCGCAACAGGGTCTTCGGGTCGACGTCGACATCGTTCTGCTCGATCGTGATGCTCCCGCCGCCACCTTCGCCCTCCGCGCCGGGCAGCTCCGCGCTCATCCTGAAGCCGACTGTCCTCAGCCGCACGCTGTTGATCGGGTCGTCGGGGTTGACGTCGACACGCTGCTTGATACCACCCCTGAAATCCACGGTGACCAGTGAGGTCCGGATCTGGAGGGGGGTGTTGATCGCGAGCATGCTGCACGGGATCTCGGCTCCGATGGGAGGCAGGAGTGGCATGTGGGTTCCCTTGTTCGTAGCGGGTGTTGAGCCAGTGGAGTACGGCTCCGAAAACCCAACCGCCAAGGTGATCCAGAAGAAACGGCCCGTCTCAGGCCAGGATCCGGGCCAGTTCGCCCGGCTGGGAGAACATCGGCCAGTGGCCGGTGTCCATCTCGACCAGTCGCCAGTGCCTGCTCGTCAGCAGCGTGGCCACGTCGGCGCTCAACTCCGCGCCGGCGAGCAGGCATTGGATGTACGTCACCGGGAGTTCGCCGAGCGGCCGTGTCAGTACGGCGGCTTCCGTCAGCGTCGCACCCGGGTGCGGTGTCGAGCCGGTGACGATCCGTGCGATCTGTTCGTCGGTGAGCCCTTGGCCTTCGTAGTGGGCGGCGGGCACGAGCGGCCAGAATCCCCCGTTCTCGGCGATCGACGCCGTCACCGCCGCCCTCGTCCGGCCGTCCGGAAGGCCGGAGACGAACGACTCGCCATCGGCCGGGACGCTGGAGTCCACGAAGACCACGCGCGCAAGTCGCCCGCCGATCCGCTCGGCGGCCTGGCCGACCGGGATGCCCGCGTAGCTGTGACCCACCAGGACGACATCGCGCAGATCATGGCGGTCGACCTCGTCGACGATGTCCTGGACGTGGGTCCGCTGCCCTGCCGGTACATCCCGCTTGTCCGCGAGACCGGACAGCGTCAGCGGGTGGGCGCCATGGCCGGCCGCACGCAGATGCGGCACCACCTCGTCCCACGCCCATGCTCCGAGCCGCGCGCCCGCCACCAGTACGTAGTTCGCCATGCCCGCACGGTAGCGAAGCGGCCTGACAACGCGCCTCAGGGGTACCTCAGGGGTACTGGCCCGGGTCCTGCTCGACCGCCGGCTCCCACTTCGAGTCGCCGCCCAGCGGATATTCGTACGACGGCCGCCCCTGCGCACCGCTCGTACGGAACGGCTTCCCGTGGTCGTCCACCCGCAGCGTGCCCTCCCGGCCGCCGCTGGACCACTCCAACTCCAGGTACCAACTGACGTTGCGGGCGGAGGCCTTCGCGCTGATCTGGAAGACCTCCGGGTCGGACTCGCTCACGCTGTAGGGGAAGTCCCGCTGTCCGCCCTGCGGTACGACACCGGGGCGGCCCGCGTCCAGGTCCACGGCGAACGCCCTGGTCGTCACATCGCCGCCGCAGCCGACGCCCATGCCGAAGTCGTTCCAGGCGAGCGGCGCCCCGCTCGTCACCACCCGCACGTTCAGGTCCTTGAGCACGACGGTCTCGCTCCCGGTGCCCTGGAAAGCCAGTTCGATGAACTGGCTGCCGCTCGAGACCCCGCCCAGCGCACTCACCCAGCCGGGCGCGTCCTGCTCGGTGGGGGGCGGGGGAACCTCGGTCGGGGGACGGTCGATGAGATAGCGCTGGCTGCACGGGTTCTCGAAGGCGTACGGCTTGGTGCTCACCGTCACCGGCACTCCACCAGCCGTCCCCGTCCCCTTCTCGTCCCCCTTCCCGGCCTCGCCGCCCGCGGCCCCCTTTTCAGCCGAGGCCGCCTTGTCCGACGGACTGGCGTTGTCCGAGGGCGACTTGCCGGGGGAAGGCGATCCGGAGGGCGTGGCCGATGGCGGCGGCGTGGACTTCGACGTACCGCCGTCCGACACCTTGGACGCGGCGGCTGAACGGTCGGTCCCCGAATCGTCCAGGGGGCCGAAGACGAGCGCGGGTACGGCGACGGCCGCGACGACCGCCGCGGCGGCGAGAGTGATGTAGAGACGCTTACGGCGTCCCGTACGAGGGGTACGCGGCGCACCGCCACCGGGCGCTCCCGCCTCAACCTCAGCCAAATCAGCCGGCTCCGCGACCGGGACGTCAGGAACAGCCTCCGCAGCCTCCCCGGCTTCCCCGCTCTCCCCGGCCTCCACCGGGGCGACCGGCGGCTGCGCCGACCGGGACCGTCGCCGTGCCTCGTCCGCGAGAATCCAGCGCCGGTGCAGCTCCACGAACTCCTCGCCCGTCGCCCCGCACAGCCGCCCGAACCGCTCCGCCGCCGCGAAGTCGGCCGGCACGGCGTCGCCGTTGCAGTAGCGGTGCAGGGTGGACGTACTGACATGGAGCTTCGCGGCGAGCACTCCGTAACTGCGTCCCGAGCGTTCCTTCAGCTCGCTGAGCAGTTCCGCGAAAGCCTTGGCCTCGGTGGTCGCCACTCGCAGTTTCCCTCCACATCGGTACGCCACGGTCCGCGGCCGTTCCAGGAACGCGTCCCAGGGAAACGTTGTTCCCGCAGGTCACAGCCGTCTGAGCGTTCCAGCTTCCCTCATTGTCCCTTGCTGATTGCGGCCGGTTCCAGCCGCCCCGCAAGGTGAGTGCAGCACCCGCCGAACGAGGAGGAGCGATCCGGACTCGGAACCGCGACGACCTCGTTGATGCCGTGGCCGTCTGCGTACTCATCGCCTGCACAGCCGTGCTGCTCGTGCTCATCAACCGCCACTGAACGCACCACCACAACGGGAGACAGACCTCATGCGTAACCTTCGATTCCGCTCCGCCGCCGCCACCGCCACCACCGCCCTCGTGGCCGCACTCGCCCTCACGGCCTGCGGACAGTCGGACGCGGTCGGCTCCAGCCCGAAGCCGGACGCCAAGACCACCTCGACCTCCACCGCCACCTCCACGCCCGAGGACGAGTCGACGTCCAAGCCCCAGGACTCCGCCGACGAGAACGCGGACAACGCCAGCAGCAACAACAGCGCCGACAAGCCCAGCTCCAACAACAAAACCAACAACAAGAACAAGAACAAGAACAAGACCACCACCTGCACCGCCGACAACACCGAGATCACCGTCACCAAGGTCAGCCGGCCCATCAACCACCTGCTGGTGACCGCCACCAACACCGGCAGCGGCAACTGCTACGCCTACTACGCGCCCCTCCTCGGCTTCGACGACGCCCAGGCCGTCACGCAGATCAACGAGGACAGCCAGCCGCAGGCCGTGGTCACCCTGTCGCCCGGCCAGTCGGCCTACGCCTCGATCGCGCTGGGCGGCGGCGACGGCGCCCCGACCACCGCCGCGTACAAGCTCAGCGTCTCCTTCTCGGGCCGCGACAACCAGGGATCGGAGGGCAGGGCCATGAACCTCCCCCTCCCGCAGGGGACGAAGACCACCGACGACACGTCGGTCTCCTACTGGCAGGCCACGATGGCCGACGCCCTCACCTGGTAACCCTCACCCGGTGACCGACAGAGCGCGGGCGCCTCACAGCGCCCGCGCGACCTCTGTCGCCCAGTACGTGAGAATCATCTGCGCCCCGGCCCGCTTGATCCCGGTCAGGCTCTCCAGGATCGCCTTGTCCCGGTCGATCCAGCCCTTCTCGGCCGCCGCCTCGATCATCGAGTACTCCCCACTGATCTGGTACGCGGCGACGGGCACGGACACCTCGGCGGCCACCTTCGCCAGCACATCCAGATACGGCCCGGCCGGCTTCACCATCACCATGTCGGCGCCCTCCTCCAGATCCAGCGCCAACTCGCGCATGGACTCACGGGAGTTGGCCGGGTCCTGCTGGTACGTCTTGCGGTCGCCCGTCAGCGACGAGCCGACCGCCTCCCGGAACGGGCCGTAGAACGCGGACGAATACTTCACCGCGTACGCCAGGACGGCCACGTCCTCCTTGCCGATCGTGTCCAGCGCCTCGCGGGCCACCCCGACCTGGCCGTCCATCATCCCGCTGGTGCCCACCACATGGACGCCCGCGTCGGCCTGCACCTGGGCCATCTCCGCGTACCGCTCGAGCGTCGCGTCGTTGTCGACGCGTCCCTCGGAGTCGAGCACCCCGCAGTGGCCGTGATCGGTGTACTCGTCCAGACACAGGTCGGACATGATCACCAGATCGTCGCCGACCTCCTCGCGCACCGCCCGGATCGCCACCTGGAGGATTCCCTGCGGGTCGGTCCCGGCCGTCCCGAGCGCGTCCTTCTTCGCGTCCTCGGGCACACCGAACAGCATGATCCCGGAGACGCCCGCCCCCACCGCCTCCACGGCCGCCTTACGCAGCGTGTCCAGGCTGTGCTGGACGACCCCGGGCATGGCCGAGATGGCCAGCGGCTCGCGCACACCCTCCCGCACGAACGCGGGCAGGATCAGATCGGCCGGGTGGAGCCGCGTCTCGGCGACCATGCGCCGCATCGCGGGGCTCGTCCGCAGCCGACGGGGCCGGGCAGCGGGGAAGGAACCGTACACAGTCATGGTGAGTCGCCTCATGGTCCGAAAGAGCTGTCGTCCCCGTCCACGCTACGCCGCATGGACGGGAGCCCCCCACGGGCCCACGAAACCACGACCTACGTCGTACGCCGCCGCCTCGACCCCGGCCGCCGCTCGCTCGGCCGCGTCACCGTCTCGCCGGCCTCGCGCGCCGCCTCCCGGCGCTCCGCGCCGAACGCCGCCAGCGCCTCGGCCAGCTTGTGCACCGAAGGCTCCGGCGCCAGCACGTCCACCCGCAGCCCGTGCTCCTCCGCCGTCTTGGCGGTCGCCGGGCCGATACACGCGATGACGGTCACGTTGTGCGGCTTGCCCGCGATCCCGACCAGATTCCGCACGGTGGACGACGAGGTGAACATCACCGCGTCGAAGCCCCCGCCCTTGATGGCCTCCCGCGTCTCGGCGGGCGGCGGCGACGCGCGTACGGTCCGGTAGGCCGTGACGTCGTCCACCTCCCAGCCGAGTTCGATCAGCCCGGCGACCAGCGTCTCCGTGGCGATGTCGGCGCGCGGCAGGAACACCCGGTCGATCGGGTCGAAGACCGGGTCGTACGGCGGCCAGTCCTCGAGCAGCCCTGCGGCGGACTGCTCACCGCTGGGCACCAGGTCCGGCTTGACGCCGAAGTCGACCAGCGCGGCGGCGGTCTGCTCGCCGACCGCGGCGACCTTGATCCCCGCGAAGGCACGGGCGTCGAGCCCGTACTCCTCGAACTTCTCCCTGACGGCCTTCACCGCGTTGACCGACGTGAAGGCGATCCACTCGTAGCGCCCGGTGACGAGCCCCTTGACCGCGCGCTCCATCTGCTGGGGCGTACGCGGCGGTTCGACCGCGATGGTCGGGACCTCGTGCGGTACGGCACCGTACGACCGAAGCTGGTCGGAGAGCGAGGCGGCCTGCTCCTTCGTGCGCGGGACGAGCACCTTCCAGCCGAACAACTGCTTGGACTCGAACCACGCGAGCTGGTCGCGCTGCGCGGGCGCGCTGCGCTCCCCGACCACGGCTATGACCGGCTGATGCCCGGACGCCGAGGGCAGGACCTTCGCCTGCTTCAGCGTCAGCGCGATCGTGCCGAGCGTCGCGGACCAGGTGCGCTGACGCGTCGTCGTACCGGCGACGGTGACCGTCATCGGCGTGTCGGGCTTGCGCCCCGCCGCGACGAACTCACCGGCGGTCGCGGCGACCGTGTCGAGCGTCGCCGAGACGACCACCGTGCCGTCGCTCGCGCCGAGTTCGGTCCAGCAGCGCTCACCGGCCGTACGGCTGTCGACGAAGCGGACGTCGGTGCCCTGCGCGTCGCGCAGCGGCACACCCGCGTAGGCGGGCACCCCGACAGCGGCGGCGATACCGGGCACGACCTCGAAGGGAATGCCCGCGGCGGCGCACGCCAGCATCTCGGCGCCGGTGTCGCCGTCGAGACCGGGGTCCCCGGTCACCGCACGGACGACCCGCTTGCCGCCGCGCGCGGCCTCCATGACAAGATTGACGGCATCCCGGATCGCGGGGATACCGGCGGCTGTTGACGCATCGTCAACGATCGTCATCTCCGGCGTGCTCACACCCGCACGAGCATGGGCGCGTACGAGTTCGAGCACATCCGGCTCGGCGATCAGTACCTCCGCCCCGGCAAGCGCCTCGACGGCGCGGAGTGTCAGCAGACCCGGATCCCCGGGTCCGGCACCGAGGAAGGTGACGTGCCCTGATGCGTGGACGGCCGGATGGTCGGCGATGGGGCTCAAAGTGCTCGCTCCCCCATAAGACCGGCCGCACCCTTGGCAAGCATCTCGGACGCGAGTTCGCGACCGAGCGCGACGGCGTCGTCGTGCGACGTGGGTACGGGACCGGTGATGGACAACTGCACCAGCGTCGAGCCGTCGGTCGTGCCGACGACGCCACGCAGGCGCAGTTCGTTGACAAATCGCGTGTCCTGTCCGTCGCCCAGCAGGTCGGCCAGCGCACCCACAGGTGCGCTGCAACCGGCCTCCAGGGCGGCGAGCAGGGAACGTTCCGCGGTGACGGCGATCCGCGTGCGCGGATCGTCGAGGCCGGCGAGTGCGGTGGCGAGTTCCTGGTCGGAAGCCACGCATTCGACGGCGAGTGCCCCCTGGCCGGGGGCCGGCAGGACGGAGTCGACCGACAGGAAGTCGGTCACCTCACCGCTCCTGCCAAGTCGGTTGAGACCCGCGGCGGCCAGCACCACCGCGTCCAGCTCGCCGCTGTGGACGTAGCCGATACGGGTGTCGATGTTCCCGCGTATCGGCACGGTCTCTATGAGCAGATCGTGGCTGCGGGCGTACGCGTTGAGCTGTGCCGTACGCCGGGCGGAGCCCGTACCGATCCTGGCGCCGTGCGGCAGTTGGTCGAGGGTCAGCCCGTCGCGCGCGATCAGCACGTCCCTGGGGTCCTCACGGCGCGGTACGGCGGCCAGCGTGAGGCTGTCGGGCTGTGCCGTGGGCAGGTCCTTGAGCGAGTGGACGGCGAAGTCGACCTCGCCGCTCAGCAGCGCGTCGCGCAGCGCGGTGACGAAGACGCCGGTGCCGCCGATCTGGGACAGCCGCTCGCGGGAGGTGTCGCCGTACGTGGTGATCTCCACCAGCTCCACGGCCCGTCCGGTCAACTCGCTCACGGCGTCGGCCACCAGCCCGGACTGGGCCATGGCGAGCTTGCTGCGCCTGGTCCCGAGTCTCAGTGTCTTCTCGGTCATACTCGCCCTCGGTTCGTGACGTCGACCGCGTTCCGGTCGACGGGTGCGCTGCGGTCGCCGGGTACGACGTTCCGGTCACCGGCCTCGCCGCGGTCGCCGGACCGACTGTCCGCACGGCTGTCCGCACGGTCGTCCGCACGGTTGTCGGCCCGGCTGTCGGCCCGGCTGACGGCGGCGACCGTCTGCGGGTCGAGGTCGAAAAGCTCGCGCAGCGCGTCCGCGTAACCGGCGCCGCCCGGCTCACCCGCGAGCTGCTTCACCCGCACGGTCGGAGCGTGCAGAAGCTTGTCGACCACGCGGCGTACGGTCTGCGTGATCTCGGCGCGCTGCCGCTCGTCCAGGCCGGGGAGCCGGCCCTCCAGGCGCGTGATCTCGTTGGTGACGACATCGGCGGCCATGGCGCGCAGGGCGACGACGGTCGGCGTGATGTGCGCGGCGCGCTGGGCCGCGCCGAAGGCGGCGACCTCGTCGGCGACGATCCGCTTGACCTGTTCGACGTCGGCGGCCATCGGGGCGTCGGCGGACGCGTCGGCCAGGGCCTCGATGTCGATCAGCCGGGCACCGGCGAGGCGGTGGACGGCGGCATCGATGTCGCGGGGCATGGCGAGGTCGAGGAGCGCGAGTTCCCGGCCACCGGCCAGGGCCGCCTCGACAGCGTCGGCCGTCAGGACGAGACCCGTGGCGCCGGTGCACGAGACGACGACGTCGGCACGTGTCAACTCGGCCGCGACGGCGGCCATGTCGACAGCGCGGGCCTCAACTCCCGTACCGCCGGGCTCGTTCAGGATCTCCACCAGCCGGTCCGCGCGCGCGGCCGTGCGGTTGGCGACGACGATCTCGGCGACCCGGGCGCGCGCGAGTGTCGCGGCGGCGAGCGAGGACATCGAACCGGCGCCGATCACCAGCGCGCGGCGGCCCTTGGCCCAGATGTCGACGTCCGTGCCGGTGTCCGTGCCGGTGTCCGTGCTTGCGTCCGTGCCTGCGTCCGTGCCGGTGTCCGTGCCTGCGGCGAGCTGCTGAAGACCGAAGGTGACGAGCGACTGCCCGGCCCGGTCGATCCCGGTCTCGCTGTGGGCACGCTTGCCGACCCGCAACGCCTGCTGGAAAAGGTCGTTGAGGAGGCGGCCCGCGGTGTGCAGCTCCTGGGCGCGCGCGAGCGCGTCCTTGATCTGCCCGAGGATCTGGCCCTCGCCGACGACCATCGAGTCCAGTCCGCAGGCCACCGAGAAGAGATGGTGGACGGCACGGTCCTCGTAATGCACATAGAGATACGGGGTCAGCTCGTCCAGACCGACACCGCTGTGCCGGGCCAGGAGCGTGGACAGCTCGGCGACGCCCGCGTGGAACTTGTCCACGTCCGCGTACAGCTCGACCCGGTTGCAGGTGGTGAGGACGGCCGCCTCGGTCGCCGGTTCGGCGGCGAGCACGTTCTGAAGAAGCTTGATCCCGCTGTCCGGTGACAGCGAAGCCCGGTCCAGCACGCTCACGGGCGCGCTGCGGTGGCTCAGACCGATGACCAGAAGACTCATGCCGGCATCACGGCGGGGACTTCCCCGTCGGGTCCCTTCCGGCTCGCGGCGGTGGAGCGGATCGGCGGCGGCGTACCGGCCTCGGCGGCGGCTGCTTCCTCACCGGCCTTGCGCTGCTCGTGGAAGGCGAGGATCTGGAGCTCGATCGAGAGGTCGACCTTCCGTACGTCCACACCGTCCGGCACGGTCAGTACGGTCGGTGCGAAGTTGAGGATCGAGGTGACCCCGGCGGCGACCAGGCGCTCGCAGACCTGCTGGGCACCGCCCGCCGGGGTCGCGATGACCCCGATGGAGACGCCGTTGTCGCTGATGATGCGCTCCAGCTCGTCCGTGTGCTGGACGGGAATGCCGGCGACCGGCTTGCCTGCCATCTCGGGGTCGGCGTCGATCAGCGCGGCGACGCGGAAGCCGCGGGAGGCGAATCCGCCGTAATTGGCGAGCGCGGCGCCGAGATTACCGATACCGACGATGACGACGGGCCAGTCCTGGGTGAGCCCGAGTTCGCGGGAGATCTGGTAGACGAGGTATTCCACGTCGTACCCGACGCCGCGTGTTCCGTAGGAGCCGAGATACGAGAAGTCCTTGCGCAGCTTCGCGGAGTTGACCCCGGCGGCCACGGCCAGTTCCTCGGACGACACAGTGGGTACGGAGCGCTCGGAGAGTGCGGTGAGCGCCCGCAGATACAGCGGAAGCCGGGCGACCGTGGCCTCGGGGATTCCTCGGCTACGGGTCGCCGGTCGGTGAGTTCGGCCAGTTGCCACGGTGCTCCTGCGGGATGAGCGGGGCTGTAGGCGGCCGGATGTCCAAGGACCGCCCCGTCGTGTGCAGGGTATGTCTTTGTGAACGCGTGCACAAAGATTGTGTCCGCTTTGTCCAGGCGAAGTGACCGGGGTCACGCGACCCGAACGAGGGATCTTGGAACCCTCGACCGCACCGGCCCGTTGAACCCACTTTGGGGGCAAAACCGTACAACTCCTCATGACCACGCCCCCGAGACCGCTTCGCCGCGCCCGCCGGAGGCAGGTCGTCCCGGCTCTTCGTAAAAGGCTCGGCAAAGCGCCCACGATCGTAACCGTCTTTCTGTCAGGGCCCCAGTTCCTTGCGGAGACGATCGGCGTCAACCCGCCAGAAGGTGTGCTGTTCGCCGTCCACGAGCACGACCGGGATCTGCTCCCAGTAGGCGCGGTGCAACTCTTCGTCGGCCGTAATGTCCTTCTCCTCCCAGGACGCCCCGGTCTCGGCGCACACCGAGGCCACGACGGCGCGCGCGTCGTCGCAGAGATGACAGCCGGGTTTGGAGACGAGTGTCACCACGCGTTCGGCGGACTTCTTCTTCGTACGGCGCAGGAGAGGACTCATGGGGTCCATTCTCCGCCCTCTCCGCCGTACGGAAGCCGCCGTACGGAAGCCGCCCGATCCGTCGTACGGAGGCCGTCCCGGAGCCGGCCCGCCCACGCCCCGCCCGCCGCCTTCCCGGAGAGTTCACACCGACGGCACCCCGAGGCGTCCGGATGTACCGAACAGACTGGCTATGCTCACGCTATGGCCGCACTGGGATGGCTCACCCCCCGTAAGCGCTCCGCGACAGCACGGAGCGTGCTCGCGGGTGAGGCCGCAGCAGAGGCAGGACTCAAGTCGTCGCAGGAGATCGACGGCGTCGGCACGGCACCGACAGACACCGCCGAGCCCGAACCCGTCGTGCCCGACTTCCCCGTCTTCGGGGACGCGCGCGCCGCGGCGTTCTTCGACCTGGACAACACCGTCATGCAGGGCGCCGCGATCTTCCACTTCGGACGCGGGCTGTACAAACGCAAGTTCTTCCAGCGCCGCGAACTGGCCCGGTTCGCCTGGCAGCAGGCATGGTTCCGGCTCGCCGGCGTCGAGGACCCGCAGCACATGCAGGACGCGCGGGACAGTGCGCTGTCGATCGTCAAGGGCCACCGGGTCGCCGAGCTGATGTCCATCGGCGAGGAGATCTACGACGAGTACATGGCCGACCGCATCTGGCCCGGCACCCGCACCCTCGCCCAGGCGCACCTCGACGCCGGGCAGCAGGTCTGGCTGGTGACCGCCGCGCCCGTCGAGACGGCCACGATCATCGCCCGGCGCCTGGGACTGACCGGCGCGCTCGGCACGGTCGCCGAGTCGGTCGACGGCGTGTACACGGGCAAGCTCGTCGGCGAGCCCCTGCACGGCCCGGCGAAGGCCGAGGCGGTACGGGCGCTGGCGGCGGCCGAGGACTTCGACCTGGCCCGCTGCGCGGCGTACAGCGACTCGCACAACGACATCCCGATGCTGTCGCTGGTCGGACATCCGTACGCGATCAACCCGGACAGCAAACTCCGCAAGCACGCCAAGGACCGTGACTGGCGGCTGCGGGACTACCGGACGGGCCGCAAGGCGGCCAAGGTCGGCATCCCGGCCGCCGCCGGGGTCGGCGCGCTGGCGGGCGGCACGGCCGCCGCGGTGGCACTGCACCGCCGCCGCCGTTGAGCCGTTGACGCCGCGCTGACGCCCGAGCCACCGAGCCACCGGCTGCTGAGCCGCTGAGCCGCTGACGTACGCGCCGCGCCGCCGTGCCGCCTTGCCGCCGTGGCCGAATCGACCGGCTCCGATCACCTCGGCCAACACAGCGCGACATCAAACGATCAATAACCGTTCACAAAGTGCTACTTGATTCGCCGTATAGGCGTAACAGAAGCGACGTAATCGATGATTTGAGCAACTGGGTGTAGTGCTGCCTGTACGAAGCGTTATTCTCCTCAGACGCATACCGGACCCCACACGTCGCCACGACGAGTGAACGGTCCCGCACTGAACGTGATGGAAGCTCTGCCTCTGGGAGTCCCGTGTACCCACACGTCGGGGTTGACGCCTCGGGCCTGGCTACGCTGCGCGCATCGGTCATCGACCGCTTGCGCGGCTTCGTCCCCACCGCGTACGCCGTCCCCGCCCACGCCGCCGCGGCCCCTGCCGTGTCCGGCCCGATTGGTCCTTGCTATGCCCTGGCGAACGGCGGTGCGGCGGTCGGCAGACGGGGAAGCCGACACAGCAGCACCACCGCCGCCTCCACCCCCGTCCGCCGGCCCACGGCGGACAGCGACAGCGCCCGCATGATGGAGCTCGTCGAGCGCGCCCAGGCCGGCGAGGCCGAAGCGTTCGGCAGGCTGTACGACCAGTACAGCGACACCGTCTACCGCTACATCTACTACCGCGTGGGCGGCAAGGCGACGGCGGAGGACCTCACCAGTGAGACCTTCCTGCGCGCCCTGCGGCGTATCTCCACGTTCACCTGGCAGGGCCGCGACTTCGGCGCCTGGCTGGTCACGATCGCCCGGAATCTGGTCGCGGACCACTTCAAGTCGAGCCGTTTCCGGCTCGAAGTGACCACCGGCGAAATGCTCGACGCCAACGAGGTGGAGCGCAGCCCGGAGGACTCCGTCCTAGAGTCCCTTTCGAACGCCGCGCTGCTCGAAGCCGTACGCAAACTCAACCCCCAGCAGCAGGAGTGCGTGACGCTGCGCTTCCTGCAAGGGCTCTCGGTCGCCGAGACGGCCCGGGTGATGGGGAAGAACGAAGGAGCGATCAAAACCTTGCAGTACCGGGCCGTGCGCACGCTGGCGCGACTTCTCCCGGAGGACGCCCGCTGACGTGCGGGCCATGGACCCACCCATGGCCCGCCGGTGGCCCGCCCATGGACCCGGCCGCCGACGGCGGCCACCGGTGATGTCCACCGGTCCCGAACCCCGCTCAACTCACCGTCGGTGACGCCTCGATGACGCACTGGTCCGATCATCTTTCGCGCGTAACCCAAGTGCCGCGACGCTCGTTGTGCGGGATGCAGGCTCCCTGTGGATGCGCTCAAGGCGTGCAACCTTCCGAACCCCCAGGGGAGTCGATCGTCATGACGAGAGGAGGTGCCGCCAGTGATCGCGAATGTCTCGGCACACCGGCGGGCGAACGCCTTCGCCCAGGCCCTGGAAGACCGGACGCCCCAGGGCGCGGCGGTGGAACAGCCCGCCGCGTCGGCCGAACCGACTGAGCAGGGGCGGCTGTTGGCCCTGGCGAACGGTCTCGGCGAGCTACCGAGACCCACGCTGGACCCCGAGGTCAAAGTGGTGCAACGGGCACAGCTCGTAGCGGCCATGGAGACCATGCTGCTGGAGGGCACGGCGGGCGGAGCCGAGCCCACGGGCCCTACGGTGCCCGAGCAGCGGCGGACATCGGGGAGGGGAGCCCACCGGGCGTCCCCGCTCCGCAAGCTCCGTCCCAAATCCCGCTGGTCGAAAGGGCTCGCGGCCGGAGGACTCACCGTCGGGGTGGCCGCCAGTGCCTTCGGCGGAGTGGCCGCCGCCAGCTCCGACGCCCTGCCCGGTGATTCGCTGTACGGGCTGAAGCGCGGCATGGAGGACTTCAAGCTGGGCATGGCCGACGAGGACGCCGACCGAGGCAGTCTCTACCTCGACCACGCGTCGACCCGGCTGAGCGAAGCCCGCCGACTGCTGGAGCGTGGCCGCTCCGGCGCGCTGGACCATGAATCGCTCGGCGAGATCCGCCGGGCGCTCAACGGCATGAGGCACGACGCCACCGAGGGCCACCGGCTGCTGCACAAGGCGTACGAGAAGGACGGCAAGATCAAGTCGATCGCGACGCTCTCCTCGTTCTCCGAATCGCACCGCGCCATCTGGAACGGGCTGCGGGGCCAACTGCCACCGCAGCTCAGCGACGTGGGCAGCCAGGTCAACTCGGTGTTCGACGCCATAGACGAGGATGTCGCCCCGTTGCAGTCGCTGCTGCCGCGCGGTCCCGAGAAGGACCATCGCTCGCAGGCACCCGGCGGCCCCACGACGGGCACCGGCAACTCGGGCGGTACGGACAGCGGCCCGTCGCCGTCGAAGTCGGCCCCCGCCAAGGGCCGTACGGACAGCGGGGACAAGCCGAGCCCGTCCGGTCCCGGGGCCTCGCAGGACGCCGGGCTGCTGCCCGGCGCACCCGGCGACCTGCTCAACCCGCCGTCCGACAGCGACCGTCCGTCGGCGCCCGGCCAGGGCGGCCTGCCGCCGGCTCCGGACGTCACGCTTCCGCCGCTACTGCCGGGTCTGCTGCCGGGTCTCGGCATCGACACGGAGAACGCGGACTGAGGAAGGCGCGCTATGCGAGAGAGAGGCGAGGGCCACCGGCCCTCGCCTCTCTCGTCTTGTCTCGTCTTGTCTTGTCTCGTCTTGACGTCTTACACAGCGGTCAGAAGAACACCGAACGGCGCTGCACGAGCAGCTTGTAGAGCGTGTGCTGGATCTGCTCCCGCACCTGATCGGTCAGATTGAACATCAGCATCGGATCCTCGGCCGCCTCCGGCGGATACCCGTCCGTGGGGATCGGCTCGCCGAACTGGATCGTCCACTTCGTCGGCAGCGGCAGCGCGCCCAGCGGCCCGAGCCACGGAAACGTCGGCGTGATCGGGAAGTACGGGAATCCCAGCAGCCGCGCCAGCGTCTTGGAGTTGCCGATCATCGGGTAGATCTCCTCCGCCCCGACGATCGAGCACGGCACGATCGGCACACCGTGCCGCAGCGCCGTCGATACGAAGCCGCCCCGGCCGAAGCGCTGCAATTTGTAGCGCTCGCCGAAGGGCTTCCCGAGGCCCTTGAAGCCTTCCGGCATCACGCCGACGATCTCGCCGCGCTGGAGCAGCCGCTCCGCGTCCTCGGCGCAGGCGAGGGTGTGACCGGCCTTGCGCGCCAGCTCGTTGACGACCGGCAGCATGAACACCAGGTCGGCGGCGAGCAGCCGCAGATGGCGGCCTGCGGGGTGGTTGTCGTGGACGGCGACCTGCATCATCAGCCCGTCGAGCGGGAGGGTGCCGGAGTGGTTGGACACCACCAGGGCGCCGCCGTCCGCAGGGATGTTCTCGATGCCCTTCACCTCGACGCGGAAGTAGTTCGCGTAGAGGGGCCGGATCAACGACATCAGGACCTGGTCGGTGAGTTCCTTGTCGTACCCGAACTCGTCGACTTCGTAGTCACCGGTGACACGGCGCCGCAGGAAAGCGAAGCCCTCGGCGAGCCGCCGGTCCCAGGCGCTGCCGCCGGACTCCTCCTCGGCAGCTCCGGCAGGCCCGGCGGGCCCGGCAGACTCGGGCTGAACCGGGTCGGGCGTGTGCGGTTCGTCGGCCATGGTGTCCTCGACCCCGTCGGGCTGATCGGGAACGGACGCGAGCGGTTGCGGCTTGGGTCCCGACGCGGGCGACGACGAGGCCGGAGACGAGGACGAGGACGAGGCAGAGGCCGAGTTGCCCCGCCCCCGCGCGCGCTTCGCGGCGGCGCCCTTCGCCGCGGCACCCTTCGCCGCACGCCGTGACCGGGGGTCTTCGCCGAAGGGGATGACCTTGGCATCGGCCATGTCAGATGCGCTCCTTGCTGACGAGGGTGGCGAACTGGTCGACCGCGTCGGCGACAGCCTCCGGCGGCAACAGCCCGGCACCCCTGCTCCGTGCGAAGTCCGTGAATGCCTCCGCCGTCGTGTACGTGGGTACGAATCCCAGTGTCTCGCGCATCTGATCGGTACTGACGACCCTGCCATGGGTCAGCAGCCGGATCTGCTCCGGCGAGAAGTCGGTCACCCCGAGCGTGCGCAGCGCGGACCCGACCCAGGTCACGGCCGGCAGCAGCACCGGCACGGTCGGCCTGCCGAGCCGCCGGGAGCACTGCGAGAGCAACAGCACGCCCTCACCGGCGATGTTGAAGGTCCCGCTGTTGAGCGTGGACCGCCGGGGTTCGTGCAGGGCGATCCGCAGGACGTCGATCACGTCGTCCTCGTGGACGAACTGGAGCCGGGGGTCGTAACCGAAGACCGTCGGCAGCACGGGCAGCGACAGATACTCGGCGAGCGGTGAATCCGCCGCGGGCCCGAGGATGTTCGCGAAGCGCAGTACGCACACGGCGACGTCCGGCCGACGGCGCGCGAACCCGCGTACGTACCCCTCGACCTCCACCGCGTCCTTCGCGAAGCCGCCGCTGGGCAGCGACTTGGGCGGGGTGTTCTCGGTGAAGACGGCGGGGTCGCGCGACGCGGAGCCGTACACGCTCGTACTGGACTTGATGACCAGGCGCTCGACGGTGGGCGACTTCTGGCAGGCGCCGAGGAGCTGCATGGTGCCGATGACGTTCGTCTCCTTGACGGCCGTCCGGCCGCCGGCGCCGAGCGGGGTCCCCGTCACGTCCATGTGCACGACGGTGTCGACGGCGTGCTCGGCCAGGACGCGCGCTATGGCGGGCTGGCGGATGTCCGCCCGGACGAAATCGGCACCGCCGAGACTGTGCTCGGGGGTCACGGCGTCCACGCCGATGACCCGGTCCACCTCGGAATCGCGCAGGATTCGCCGTACGAGACGGCTGCCGAGCTGGCGGGCCACTCCGGTCACGAGCACGACCTTGCCCAAGATCAGCGCCTTCCCCTGAATTTGATGTCTGGCCCAAGCACATTGCTTGCCTCAGCCGTCACCGTAGCGGTTCGCCGTAGTCAAGTGACGACCTCGCGAGGCTCTTCTCCGCACCTTCGCGAATCTTTGACCCGAACCGACCTCAGTGCGGCGGAACGCACCGCGGCCCTCCCACCTGCATGGTGGAAGGGCCGTGATGTCACGTTCAGCCAGTCGTCTACTTCTTGTTACGACGCTGAACGCGGGTGCGCTTGAGCAGCTTGCGGTGCTTCTTCTTGGCCATCCGCTTACGCCGCTTCTTGATAACAGAGCCCACGACTACCCTCGCTCACTTCTCTTCACTCGGTGCGGGGCGTCTGGGCCCACACGACCTACGTTGGCCCAGCCTACCCGTCGCCGAGTGAGGGACGTAATCCGAGGGAAATCTCAGGCGGATTCGACCCCCACGAAAGACTCGCGGAGATACTCGTGAACCGCTTGCTCCGGAACCCGGAAAGATCTACCCACCCGGATCGCCGGCAGATGACCACTGTGCACCAATCGGTACACGGTCATCTTCGACACTCGCATCACCGAGGCGACTTCCGCCACGGTAAGGAACTTGACCTCGTTGAGAGGTCTCTCGCTGCCAGCAGCCATGACCCACCTGTACCTTCCGCACCCGACGGCCACCGGCTTCCCCTCCGGTGACTCTTCGTCGTTGTGCGCTCACTCCCCAGACTAGGGGCGGGTGGTACGAGTGGGGAAGAGGAGCAGCACATGGTCGCCTACTGTGACAGACGGGCTCGATTGAGTACATAGCGCGTCAGCGGACGGTAAAAATCGGACCGCACGCCGTCGTCAACCGGAACGACGACGGAGACGCGCCCCTCGGCCTCACCCACGAACAGCGCGGGGTCGTCGGTGTCCGCGAGACCGATGGCCTCAATGCCCAACTGACCTGCCCCGCAGACCCATCCATGGTCTCCGACGACCAACTCGGGAAGCGGCCCGCCGGCCTCGGCGGCACTGTCCAGCACAACCCGAACGGGGAGGGGGGAATGGCTGTGTGCGCCGGTCTCACTCCCGGCGTGCGATGTTTCGGATTCCCGCACCAACGCGACTCTTCGTACGTAGTCGAGGTGGTGCGTGCGTACGCCGAACCGGGTCGTTATGTCGATACATCGCCCCTTCGCGGGGGTGAGTACGAGGCATCCCGCCGCCGACAAAGCGTCTGCCAGCCCCGCGTAGAACCCGATCAACCGGTGCGGATGCCCGGTCCCGAACAGCACGGGAGCCCGCCGGCCGGCCGCCGCGCCGAGGCGCGCGGCGAAGGCGTCGAGGCTGCTCAACGTCCGCTCGGGGTCGATGACATCACCGCCGGAGACATACGCCGGATCCCCGGAGACCCCGCACCGGTCGGCCATGAGCCGTAGCAAGTCCCGCTCGCACCAGGCCCGTTCGGGGGTGAGCCCCAGCGTCGCGCGCGGATCACCGGCGGCGAAGAGGCGGTAACTGCGCAGGCTCTGCTCCCGCGTGGTGGCCACGGCGCCGGCCAGTCCGGTGGCCAGCAGGTGGGCCCGTAGGGCTCCGGTACTCAGCACACCCCGATGCTCCCGCAAGACACCACGCCCTGAACCAAAACGCCTGCGCCACCCCACAGTTGGCGTAACCCAGACAAGCCCGCCCGCCCCCAATAAGCCGGTCCGGCGATTGAGGACACGACTGGGCCGTGCGCCCAACCAAGCCCACCCGCCACAACAAGCCCGTCCGGCGATTGAGGACACCACCAGGCCGGCCAATCAAGCCCGTCCGGCGATTGAGGACACGACTGGGCCGTGCGCCCAACCAAGCCCGCCCGCCACAACAAGCCCGTCCGGCGATTGAGGACACCACCAGGCCGGCCGATCAAGCCCGTCCGGCGATTGAGGACGAACCGCCCACCGGGCGGCGGCGGCCCCGGTTCAAGCCAACAGCCCCCGCAACGGAAACACCGCCCGCCGCGTGGCAAGCACCGCCTGGTCCAACCGATCCGCAGGGTCGTAACCGTCGTCCCACGCCGCCCAATCCACCGCCCGCCCATCCGTCATCCGCCGCGGAGCGGACTCGCGCGTACGGGCGTAGACCACCTCCCGCCACGACTCCGGCACCGCCGACTCCGGGTCGATGGGCGCGTGCGCCGCGATCGACACCAGATGCGTCCAGGAGCGCGGCACCACATCCACGACCGAGTATCCGCCGCCGCCCAGCGCGACCCAGCGCCCCTCGTCCACGTACTCGTGCGCCAGGTCGTGGCAGGACGACTGCACCGCGCGCTGCGCGTCCAGCGACACCGCGAGATGCGCCAGCGGGTCCTCGAAGTGCGTATCGGCCCCGTGCTGCGTCACCAACGCCTGCGGCCGGAAGTCCGCCAGCAGCTCCGGCACGACGGCGTGGAACGCCCGCAGCCACCCCTCGTCACCCGTCCCGGCCGGCAGCGGCAGATTGACCGCGCTGCCCTCGCCCGCGCCGTCACCCGTCTCCTCCGGCCAGCCGGTCTGCGGGAACAGCGTGCGCGGATGCTCGTGCAGCGAGATCGTCAGGACGCGCGGGTCGTCCCAGAACGCCGCCTGGACGCCGTCCCCGTGGTGCACGTCCACGTCCACGTACGCGACGCGCTCCGCGCCCAGCTCCAGGAACCGCGCGATCGCGAGCGACGCGTCGTTGTAGATGCAGAAGCCCGACGCGGAGCCGGGCATCGCGTGGTGCAGACCGCCGGCGAAGTTCACGGCGTGGTTCGTCTCGCCGCGCCACACGGCCTCGGCGGCGCCGACCGACTGCCCGGCGATCAGCGCGGACGCCTCGTGCATCCCGGCGAAGGCGGGATCGTCCACCGTACCGATGCCGTACGAACCGTCCGCGGCCCTCGGGTCGGCCGAGTAGCGCCGTACCGCGTCGATGTAATCCTCGTGGTGGACGAGTCTGAGCGTCGAATCCCCGGCCGGCTGGGCGGACACCACGTCCACCACGCCGTCGAGCCCGTACGCGCGCACCAGCTCCCTCGTCAGAGCCAGGCGTACCGGGTCCATCGGGTGACTGGACCCGAAGTTGTAACCCGTTACGGCGTCATCCCACATCAACTGTGCGCGACCGGTCATGCCCGCCACCGTATCGGGCGCTGCCGTCGGCGAACGAGCGGGCATACACAAGCGTCACAAGGATCATGAGCATCGGTACGAGCATCGCGCCCCGGTAGCTCCACACGTCACCGAGCGCGCCGACGAGCGGCGAGCCGATCAGGAAACCCACGTAGTTGAAGATGTTCAGCCGGGCGACAGCCGCGTCGCTGGCCTCGGGAAACATCCGCCCGGCGGCGGCGAAACACTGCGGTACAAGGACGCACAGCCCGAACCCGAGCACGGTGAACCCCAGAATCCCCACCCACGCGCCCGGCGCCAGCGCGACGACCGCGAACCCGGCGGCGGCGAACAGCGACCCGAACCGCACGACGGCGACGGGCCCGAAGCGGCGCACCCCGAGGTCTCCGGCGGCGCGGCCGAGGAGTGTGGTGACCATGTAGGCGTTGTACGGGACGGTGGCGACCTCGTCGGAGCTGCCCAGGACGTCCTGGAGGTACTTCGCGCTCCAGTTGGAGACGGTGGAGTCGCCGATGTAGGCGAAGGTCATGACGAGGCAGAGCGGCAACAGGGCCTTGAAGGCGATGCCCCCGCCCGCGACTGCGCCGGCGCCGGCGCTGGTCGTTCTGGGGCTACCCGCGTCCGTATCCGTATCCGCATCCGCCGCGTCTGTGTACCAACGGCTCCCGACGAGCGCGGCCGGCAACAGCACCACCACGACCGGCAGATACGACACCAGCAGGGACAGATCCCAGTGCGCGCCCGCCCAGGCGAGCGAGGCCCCCACGATGCCCCCGAGGCTGTACGTGGCATGGAAGCCGAGCATGATGCTGCGCCCGTACGCCCGCTGGAGGCGTACCCCCAGCATGTTCATCGACGCGTCGAGCGCACCGACCGACAGCCCGAACGCACCGAGCGACGCGGCGAGTTGCCACACCTGATCACCGGCGGCAACTCCGAGAAGCGCGAGCAGCACGAGCGGCTGGGTCCACCTCAGTACGACCTGGGGACGCACGCGCGCGACGATCTTCTCGGTGAGGACGCTGCCCACACCGGCGAGAATCGGCACGGCCGCCAGAAAGACCGGAAGCAGTGCGTCGGATATCCCGTACCGGTCCTGGATGGCGGGGATGCGCGTGACGAGGAGGGCGAAGGCCACCCCTTGCACGAAGAAGCTCAGCGCCAGGGACACCCGTCCGTGTTTCAACCGCACATCTGTGTTGTCCGGCTTGGCTGTCTTGGCTGTCATGGCCGGACAGCGTATGGCGCCGCGCTACCCAGGGGTAGATGGATCAGCCAAGCAGTTCCGGAAGCTCGGCCATGGAGGAGAAGAACGCGGTGGCGCCCGGCATCTTCTCGACGGGGGTCATCGCGGTGAACGCGTACACGTCCATCCCGGCCGCCAGCGCCGCGGTCACTCCGTGCGGGCTGTCCTCGACGACGACGCACCGCGCGGGAGAGACACCCATGCGCTCGGCGGCGTGCAGGAAGAGATCGGGCGCCGGCTTTCCCCGCCCGACATCCTGCGCGCTGAAGACGATCCCCGGCTCGAACCAACGGTCCAGCCCGGTCTTACGGTGCCCCACCCGGATCCGCTCATGGCTCCCGGACGACGCGACGCAGTACCGCCGCCCGTCCGCGGCCAGCTTCTCCAGCACGTCGGTGACGCCCTCCACCGGCTTCAACTCCCGCTCGAACGCGGCGAATACGCGACTGTGCAGCGTGTCGTCAAAGTCTTCCGGCAGCCGCTGCCCGGTTCTCTCGCGTACGAGATCGTGCACGCGGTGCACGGCGGACCCCATGTAGTCGCGGAGCGAATCCTCGTAGGTGGTGGGATGACCGAGTTCGGTGAGATAGCCGGCGAGGATGGTGTTGGCAAGCGGCTCGCTGTCGACGAGGACGCCGTCATTGTCGAAGATGACCAGTTCATAGCTCATACGCCGACTGTAAACGGCCCCTGAACGCAGAAATGCCTCAGCCCCCGAACACATGGTTCGGGGGCTGAGGCTAAAGATTGTTCGGCGGCGTCCTACTCTCCCACAGGGTCCCCCCTGCAGTACCATCGGCGCTGAAAGGCTTAGCTTCCGGGTTCGGAATGTAACCGGGCGTTTCCCTAACGCAATGACCACCGAAACACAATGAAACACTGAACCAACCGGAAAAAACACGGTCGTTCGTTGTCTCAGAACTAACACAGTGGACGCGAGCAACTGAGGACAAGCCCTCGGCCTATTAGTACCGGTCAACTCCACACCTCACAGTGCTTCCATATCCGGCCTATCAACCCAGTCGTCTACTGGGAGCCTTACCCCATCAAGTGGGTGGGAGTCCTCATCTCGAAGCAGGCTTCCCGCTTAGATGCTTTCAGCGGTTATCCCTCCCGAACGTAGCCAACCAGCCATGCCCTTGGCAGGACAACTGGCACACCAGAGGTTCGTCCGTCCCGGTCCTCTCGTACTAGGGACAGCCCTTCTCAAGACTCCTGCGCGCGCAGCGGATAGGGACCGAACTGTCTCACGACGTTCTAAACCCAGCTCGCGTACCGCTTTAATGGGCGAACAGCCCAACCCTTGGGACCGACTCCAGCCCCAGGATGCGACGAGCCGACATCGAGGTGCCAAACCATCCCGTCGATATGGACTCTTGGGGAAGATCAGCCTGTTATCCCCGGGGTACCTTTTATCCGTTGAGCGACGGCGCTTCCACAAGCCACCGCCGGATCACTAGTCCCGACTTTCGTCCCTGCTCGACCCGTCGGTCTCACAGTCAAGCTCCCTTGTGCACTTACACTCAACACCTGATTACCAACCAGGCTGAGGGAACCTTTGGGCGCCTCCGTTACTCTTTAGGAGGCAACCGCCCCAGTTAAACTACCCATCAGACACTGTCCCTGATCCGGATCACGGACCCAGGTTAGACATCCAGCACGACCAGAGTGGTATTTCAACGGCGACTCCACCGGAACTGGCGTCCCGATCTCAAAGTCTCCCACCTATCCTACACAAGCCGAACCGAACACCAATATCAAACTGTAGTAAAGGTCCCGGGGTCTTTCCGTCCTGCTGCGCGAAACGAGCATCTTTACTCGTAGTGCAATTTCACCGGGCCTATGGTTGAGACAGTCGAGAAGTCGTTACGCCATTCGTGCAGGTCGGAACTTACCCGACAAGGAATTTCGCTACCTTAGGATGGTTATAGTTACCACCGCCGTTTACTGGCGCTTAAGTTCTCAGCTTCGCCACACCGAAATGTGACTAACCGGTCCCCTTAACGTTCCAGCACCGGGCAGGCGTCAGTCCGTATACATCGCCTTACGGCTTCGCACGGACCTGTGTTTTTAGTAAACAGTCGCTTCTCGCTGGTCTCTGCGGCCACCCCCAGCTCACACTGCAAGAGTGATCACCGGAAATGGCCCCCCTTCTCCCGAAGTTACGGGGGCATTTTGCCGAGTTCCTTAACCATAGTTCACCCGAACGCCTCGGTATTCTCTACCTGACCACCTGAGTCGGTTTAGGGTACGGGCCGCCATGAAACTCGCTAGAGGCTTTTCTCGACAGCATAGGATCATCCACTTCACCACAATCGGCTCGGCATCAGGTCTCACCCTGCATGAGAGACGGATTTGCCTATCTCTCGGGCTACACCCTTACCCCGGGACAACCACCGCCCGGGCTGGACTACCTTCCTGCGTCACCCCATCGCTTACCTACTACAAGTCTGGTCCGACGGCTCCACCACTCCCCTACACTCCGAAGAGCTCAGGGCGGCTTCACGGTCTTAGCATCGCCTGATTCAGTACTGGGCGTTTCAAAGCGGGTACCGGAATATCAACCGGTTGTCCATCGACTACGCCTGTCGGCCTCGCCTTAGGTCCCGACTTACCCTGGGCAGATCAGCTTGACCCAGGAACCCTTAGTCAATCGGCGCACACGTTTCCCACGTGTGTATCGCTACTCATGCCTGCATTCTCACTCGTGAACCGTCCACAACTCGCTTCCGCGGCTGCTTCACCCGGCACACGACGCTCCCCTACCCATCCGCACGCCCGTTGAGGCTATATGTACGAATGACACGACTTCGGCGGTACGCTTGAGCCCCGCTACATTGTCGGCGCGGAATCACTTGACCAGTGAGCTATTACGCACTCTTTCAAGGGTGGCTGCTTCTAAGCCAACCTCCTGGTTGTCTCTGCGACTCCACATCCTTTCCCACTTAGCGTACGCTTAGGGGCCTTAGTCGATGCTCTGGGCTGTTTCCCTCTCGACCATGGAGCTTATCCCCCACAGTCTCACTGCCGCGCTCTCACTTACCGGCATTCGGAGTTTGGCTAAGGTCAGTAACCCGGTAGGGCCCATCGCCTATCCAGTGCTCTACCTCCGGCAAGAAACACACGACGCTGCACCTAAATGCATTTCGGGGAGAACCAGCTATCACGGAGTTTGATTGGCCTTTCACCCCTAACCACAGGTCATCCCCCAGGTTTTCAACCCTGGTGGGTTCGGTCCTCCACGACCTCTTACAGCCGCTTCAACCTGCCCATGGCTAGATCACTCCGCTTCGGGTCTTGAGCGTGCTACTCAGTGTCTAATTAAAGACGGCGCCCTGTTCGGACTCGCTTTCGCTACGGCTTCCCCACACGGGTTAACCTCGCAACACACCGCAAACTCGCAGGCTCATTCTTCAAAAGGCACGCAGTCACGACTGTATGTGCAAGCACATACAGCGACGCTCCCACGGCTTGTAGGCACAC
This sequence comes from Streptomyces sp. NBC_01506, assembly GCF_045040295.1. Taxonomy (NCBI): domain Bacteria; kingdom Bacillati; phylum Actinomycetota; class Actinomycetes; order Kitasatosporales; family Streptomycetaceae; genus Streptomyces; species Streptomyces sp. NBC_01506. The sequence continues at coordinate 3,807,141 of NZ_CP109422.1, forward strand.
GGTTTCAGGTACTATTTCACTCCGCTCCCGCGGTACTTTTCACCATTCCCTCACGGTACTATCCGCTATCGGTCACCAGGGAATATTTAGGCTTAGCGGGTGGTCCCGCCAGATTCACACGGGATTTCTCGGGCCCCGTGCTACTTGGGAAATACGCAAGAGAGCCGTACAGATTTCAGCTACGGGGGTCTTACCCTCTACGCCGGACCTTTCGCATGTCCTTCGCCTACCTGTACGGTTTCTGACTCTCCGACCAGCCGGCAGACTGATCAAGTGCACTCCCACAACCCCGTATGCGCAACCCCTGCCGGGTCTCACACACATACGGTTTGGCCTCATCCGGTTTCGCTCGCCACTACTCCCGGAATCACGGTTGTTTTCTCTTCCTGAGGGTACTGAGATGTTTCACTTCCCCTCGTTCCCTCCACATACCCTATGTGTTCAGGTACGGGTGACAGCCCATGACGACTGCCGGGTTTCCCCATTCGGAAACCCCCGGATCAAAGCCTGGTTGACGGCTCCCCGGGGACTATCGTGGCCTCCCACGTCCTTCATCGGTTCCTGGTGCCAAGGCATCCACCGTGCGCCCTTAAAAACTTGGCCACAGATGCTCGCGTCCACTGTGCAGTTCTCAAACAACGACCAACCACCCGCCACCCCGTCCCAAAAGACGAGTTCACCGGGGCCGGCATCCCGAAGACACAAACAGCTCACGCCGCCCGTACCTTCAGACACCCAACAGCGCGCCCGGCCCTCCCGATCCACCCGGACTGCTTTCCACGCCCCCAAGAGGGCAGTACTGACAGGCCATGAAGACCAGGAGTGCCGAATAGTCAACGTTCCACCCATGAGCAACCACCGTCGGACAGGTGCCGACGAAATGGCCTCTGACCAAGCGAACTTGGTAAGAAGTGCTCCTTAGAAAGGAGGTGATCCAGCCGCACCTTCCGGTACGGCTACCTTGTTACGACTTCGTCCCAATCGCCAGTCCCACCTTCGACAGCTCCCTCCCACAAGGGGTTGGGCCACCGGCTTCGGGTGTTACCGACTTTCGTGACGTGACGGGCGGTGTGTACAAGGCCCGGGAACGTATTCACCGCAGCAATGCTGATCTGCGATTACTAGCAACTCCGACTTCATGGGGTCGAGTTGCAGACCCCAATCCGAACTGAGACCGGCTTTTTGAGATTCGCTCCACCTTGCGGTATCGCAGCTCATTGTACCGGCCATTGTAGCACGTGTGCAGCCCAAGACATAAGGGGCATGATGACTTGACGTCGTCCCCACCTTCCTCCGAGTTGACCCCGGCGGTCTCCTGTGAGTCCCCATCACCCCGAAGGGCATGCTGGCAACACAGAACAAGGGTTGCGCTCGTTGCGGGACTTAACCCAACATCTCACGACACGAGCTGACGACAGCCATGCACCACCTGTACACCGACCACAAGGGGGGCACCATCTCTGATGCTTTCCGGTGTATGTCAAGCCTTGGTAAGGTTCTTCGCGTTGCGTCGAATTAAGCCACATGCTCCGCTGCTTGTGCGGGCCCCCGTCAATTCCTTTGAGTTTTAGCCTTGCGGCCGTACTCCCCAGGCGGGGAACTTAATGCGTTAGCTGCGGCACCGACGACGTGGAATGTCGCCAACACCTAGTTCCCAACGTTTACGGCGTGGACTACCAGGGTATCTAATCCTGTTCGCTCCCCACGCTTTCGCTCCTCAGCGTCAGTAATGGCCCAGAGATCCGCCTTCGCCACCGGTGTTCCTCCTGATATCTGCGCATTTCACCGCTACACCAGGAATTCCGATCTCCCCTACCACACTCTAGTCTGCCCGTATCGAATGCAGACCCGGGGTTAAGCCCCGGGCTTTCACACCCGACGTGACAGACCGCCTACGAGCTCTTTACGCCCAATAATTCCGGACAACGCTTGCGCCCTACGTATTACCGCGGCTGCTGGCACGTAGTTAGCCGGCGCTTCTTCTGCAGGTACCGTCACTTTCGCTTCTTCCCTGCTGAAAGAGGTTTACAACCCGAAGGCCGTCATCCCTCACGCGGCGTCGCTGCATCAGGCTTTCGCCCATTGTGCAATATTCCCCACTGCTGCCTCCCGTAGGAGTCTGGGCCGTGTCTCAGTCCCAGTGTGGCCGGTCGCCCTCTCAGGCCGGCTACCCGTCGTCGCCTTGGTAGGCCATTACCCCACCAACAAGCTGATAGGCCGCGGGCTCATCCTGCACCGCCGGAGCTTTCAACCATCCCCCATGAGGGGCACAGTATTATCCGGTATTAGACCCCGTTTCCAGGGCTTGTCCCAGAGTGCAGGGCAGATTGCCCACGTGTTACTCACCCGTTCGCCACTAATCCACCCGAAGGCTTCATCGTTCGACTTGCATGTGTTAAGCACGCCGCCAGCGTTCGTCCTGAGCCAGGATCAAACTCTCCGTGAATGTTTACCCGATATCGGGTGACACCACGAGAGCGGAACAACCAGTCGGAATAAGACCGGCCGTTCACAGCGTCCTCGCTGTGTTTCTATCAAAGGAACCTCAACCCAGCCCACAGAATGTGGACGAGGTCGGGGTATCAACATATCTGGCGTTGACTTTTGGCACGCTGTTGAGTTCTCAAGGAACGGACGCTTCCTTCGAACCCGTCTCCGGGCCCTCCGGGCTTTCCCTTCGGTCTTGCTGTCCTGCGTTTCCGACTCTATCAGAACCTTTTGGCGCCTGATTCCCAGTCAGCGGGATTTGTCTTTCCGGCCCTTCGGCCGTTCCGACGAGTGAGACTTTAGCGGAACCGATCCCCCGACGCTAATCGGGGTTCGCGTCCCTTCGAACGCGGATTCCTCATTTCGCAAAAGCGCATACAAAACAGAGCGACCGGATGTCGCACGTTTGCAGTGGTCTTGCGGAATGACCGTCCGGGGATCGACCGGGGTCGATGCTCACTTCGGACAGCCCGGAGAACATTACGGTCGCACGCGGGACGTGTCAACTTCGGGTCATCGGGGTACGGGGCGCGTACCCTGGCCCGCATGACTACGCATGCGTGTGACTTCAGTTGGCGGGCCGTCTGACGGCGGCCTGCTGACACGTGTGCAACCAACGGCCGCCGCTCTGGCGGCCGTTCGCGTTTCTCCCCTGTTGGAGTTCCGGGAGCCCGGCCCCCACGGCGGCGGCTCCGACCAGGAGTGGGACGACAGACATGACGCGGATCTTCAGCGGGATCAAGCCGACGGGCCATCTGACGTTGGGCAACTACCTCGGAGCCCTGCGCAGGTGGGCGGAGGTGGATCAGTACCGGGCCGATGCTCTGTTCAGCATCGTCGATCTGCATGCCCTGACCGTGGAGCACGATCCGGCCCGGGTGCGCAGGCTCAGCCGGCAGGCGGCGACGCTGATGCTGGCGGCCGGGCTGGACACGGCCCGGTGCACGCTGTTCGTGCAGAGTCATGTGGACCAGCACACCCGGCTCTCCTATCTACTGGAGTGCACGGCCACGGACGGCGAGCTGCGGCGCATGATCCAGTACAAGGAGAAATCCGTCCGGGCCAAGGCCGCCGGACAGAGTGTGCGGACGTCGTTGCTGACCTACCCGGCGCTGATGGCGGCGGACATCCTCGCGTACCGGACCGACGAGGTGCCGGTCGGTGACGATCAGACGCAGCACGTGGAGCTGACCCGCGACCTGGCCGAGCGTTTCAACCTTCGCTACGGGCCGACGTTCACCGTGCCCAGGGCCACGAATCCGCCCGTGGCGGCGCGGGTCATGGATCTGCAGGACCCGAGTTCGAAGATGGGGAAGTCGCACGAGTCCGGGGCGGGGATCGTCTATCTGCTGGACGAGACGGACGTGGTGCGCAAGAAGGTGATGCGGGCGGTCACGGACAGCGGGCGCGAGGTCGAGTACGACCCGGTCGCCAAGCCGGGGGTGGCGAATCTGCTGGAGATTCTGGCGGCGTGCGGCGGCGGGAACCCAATTGAGCTGGCCGGTGTATACGAGTCGTACGGCTCACTCAAGCAAGACACTGCCGAGGCCGTCGTCGAGCTGTTGCGGCCCGTCCGGGCGCGGCATGCGGAGCTTGCGGCGGATCCCGGTCATGTGGATCAGGTTCTTAAGGAGGGTGCGGAGCGGGCCAGAGGGATGGCCCGGCCGGTGGTGGATGCCGCCTATGAGGCGATCGGGCTTCTGCCCGCCGGCTGACGGAATGCGGCGCGGTAGTCGCGTGGGCTGGTGCCGAGGTGGCCGGCGAAGTGCTGGCGCATGGTCACCTCGCTGCCGAAGCCTGTGCGGCTCGCGACCTCGGCCATGGGGAGGTCGGTGCGTTCGAGGAGTTTCTGGGCCGCCGCGAGGCGCTGTGCGATGAGCCAGCGAAGGGGCGTGGTGCCGGTGGTGGCCTGGAAGTGTCGGGCGAAGGAACGGGGGGACATGCCCGCGTGGGTGGCGAGGTCGGTGATGGTGAGCGGCCGGTCGAGGTGGTGCAGGGCGTATTCGCGTACGGAGGCGAGAGCGTCCTCGTCGCGGTCGGCGCGGGGGGTGGGCCGCTCGATGAACTGGGCCTGGGTGCCGGTGCGGTAGGGGGCCGTGACCATCGAGCGGGCGATGGTCGCAGCCGTCTCGGCTCCGTGTGTCGTGCGGACGAGATGGAGGCAGAGGTCGATGCCCGCTGCCGTGCCGGCGGAGGTCCAGATGTTGCTGTCGTGCAGGAAGAGTGCGTCGGGGACGACGCTGACCCGGGGGTGGTGTTCGCGCAGGAGTTCGGTGAGGTCCCAGTGGGTGATGGCGCGGCGGCCGTCGAGAAGGCCGGCCTGGGCGAGGGTGAAGGCGCCTCCGCAGAGTGCGGCGATCGTTGTGCCTCGGCTGTGGGCGCGGCGCAGGGCGTCGAGTACGGGTGCGGGGGCCGGGGTGAGGTGGTCGTCCAGTCCGGGGACGACGATCAGGTCGGCGCGGGTGAGCCAGGCGAGGGTGCGGTCGGGGGTGAGGGTGAGCCCGCCGCGCAGGGGGATGGGCGCGGGGTCGGCGGCCGGGCGGCGGAGGTCGAAGGCGGGCACGCCTCGGCCGGTGCGGTCGACGCCCCAGACCTCGGTGATGACCGAGATGTCGAAGGCACGGATACCTGGAAGGGCGAGGAGGGCGATGCGTTGGGAGATGGGAGCGGGTGCGTCGGCCATGGGTGGCAGTAAACCATCGACCGCTGACTTCTGTAGCTCTGGAGGAGGTGGGTGCACGGCGGCAGCATGGCGTCCATGGAAATCACCGAGAACGCGGCGCTGGTGGTCATCGATGTGCAGCAGGGATTCGAGGAGATGGAGCGCTGGGGTGTGCGGAACAACCCGGAGGCGGACGACAACATCGCCGCGCTGATCGACGCGTGGCAGGCGAGTGGGCGGCCGGTCGTGTTCGCACGGCACGACTCGACGGAGCCGGATTCACCGCTGCGGCCGGGGTATGTGGGGAACGGGTTCAAGGAGTACGTCGAGCGGCGGCGGGGGAAGGGCGCGGCCGGGTCGGAGCTGCTGGTGGCGAAGACCGTGAACTCCGCCTTCTACGGCACGCCGGATCCGGACGCGTGGCTCAAGGCGGCGGGGATCCGGCAGGTCGTGGTGGCAGGGATCCAGACCAATATGTGCGCGGAGACCACGGCGCGTATGGCGGGGAATCTTGGGTACGAGGTGTTCTTCGCGCTTGACGCGACGTACACCTTCGGCCTGGAGGGGCCCTGGGGCTGGGAGTTGAGCGCGCAGGAGTTGGCGCGGGCGACGGCGGTGTCGCTGCACGGTGGTGGTTTCGCCAAGGTCGTGACGACTGAGGAGATGGTGGGGGCGGCGTCAATCTGACCCGGCGCCGGGGGCGTGGCGGTCAGCCGTTGCCGGAGGCCAGTTCGCGGCTGCGGTCGCGGGCGGCTTCGAGCGCGGCGATCAGGGCGGCTCGTACTCCGTGGTTCTCCAGCTCGCGGATGGCGCTGATGGTGGTGCCCGCCGGGGAGGTCACGGCCTCGCGGAGTTTCACCGGGTGCTCGCCGCTGTCGCGCAGCATGACCGCGGCGCCGATGGCGGCCTGGACGATGAGGTCGTGGGCCTGGGCCCTGGGCAGGCCGAGGAGGATGCCGGCGTCGGTCATCGCCTCGACCAGGAAGTAGAAGTACGCCGGGCCCGAGCCGGAGAGGGCGGTCGCCGCGTCCTGCTGGGACTCGGGGACGCGGGCGGTCTTGCCGACGCCGCCGAAGATCTCCTCGGTGTGGTTGAGGTCGGCGGGGGTGGCGTGGCTGCCGCCCGAGATGACGGACATGCCTTCATCGACAAGGACGGGAGTGTTGGGCATGACGCGTACGACGGAGAGGCCGGTGGTGAGGCGTTCTTCGATGAAGGCCGTGGGGATACCCGCCGCGGCGCTGATGACCAGGCGGTCGGCGGGGACGTGGGGGGCGAGTTCGTCGAGGAGCCTGCCCATGTCCTGCGGCTTGACGGCGAGGATGAGCGTGTCGGCGCGTTTGGCGGCTTCGGCGTTGGTGACCGGCTCTACGCCGTAGCGGTCCCGGAGCTGTGCGGCGCGTTCGGCGCGGCGGGTGGTGACGAGCAGGTCGGCGGGGCGCCAGCCGGCGCGGATCATGCCGCTGAGGAGGGCTTCGCCGATCTTGCCGGTACCGAGCACTGCGATGGTCTTGGTCATGCGGGGTCACCTCGCCGGTGGGGTGGGTCCAGGGCCTGTCCTCGGGACCGGGCCCCGGCCGTCGTACGGAACATCCGGGGCCATCCTCGCACCGGCGGCGGGGACGGGCCCGGCATGTCCGAGTGGCGGACCTACGCCGTGCGGCGGCGGAGGGTCGCCGCGCCCAGGGCGAGGACCAGGACCGCGCAGCCGGCGACGATCAGGATGTCGCGGACGAAGTCGCCGGTGACGTCGGAGTGGCGCACGACTTCGTTCATGCCGTCGACGGCGTAGGACATGGGCAGGACGTTCGAGATCGCTTCGAGCACCGGCTGCATGTTCTCGCGTGCGGTGAACAGCCCGCAGAGCAGCAGTTGGGGGAAGATCACCGCCGGCATGAACTGCACCGCCTGGAATTCGGACGAGGCGAAGGCCGAGACGAACAGTCCGAGCGCCGTGCCGAGCAGGGCGTCGAGGAGTGCCACCAGCATGAGCAGCCAGGGCGGGCCGACGACGTCGAGGCCGAGGCCCCAGACGGCGAGTCCGGTGGCGAGGAGGGACTGGACTGCGGCGAGGGCGCCGAAGGCGAGCGCGTAGCCGGCGATGAGGTCGGCCTTGCCGATGGGCATGGCGAGGAGGCGTTCGAGCGTGCCGGAGGTGCGTTCGCGCAGGGTGGCGATGGAGGTGACCAGGAACATCGTGATCAACGGGAAGATGCCGAGCAGTGAGGCGCCGATCAGGTCGAACGTGCGGGGGTTGGCGTCGAAGACGTAGCGCAGGAGGAAGAGCATCACGCACGGGACGAGGATCATCAGCGCGATGGAGCGGGGGTCGTGGCGCAGTTGACGCAGCACCCGGGCTGCGGTGGCCAGGGTCCGGGCGCCGGAGAAGGCGCGTGGGGCGGGGGCCTGCGCCAGGGTCGGCGCCGGGGTCGATGTGGTGCTCATCGGGGGGTCTCCTGGAGTGCGTGGGCGTTGGCCGCGTCGACCAGGTGGAGGAAGGCTTCTTCGACCGTCTCGGCGCCGGTGCGGGCGCGCAGGGCGTCGGGGGTGTCGTCGGCGAGGATGTCGCCCTCGCGCATGAGCAGGAGGCGGTGGCAGCGTTCGGCCTCGTCCATGACATGGGAGGAGACGAGGAGTGTGGCCGCGCGGTCGGCGGCGATGCGGTGGAAGAGTTCCCACAGGTCGCGGCGGAGTACGGGGTCGAGGCCGACGGTCGGCTCGTCCAGCACGAGGAGTTCGGGGGTGCCGAGCAGGGCGACGGCGAGGGAGACGCGGTTGCGCTGGCCGCCGGAGAGCCGGCCGGCGAGGGCGTCGGCGTGGGACATGAGGTCGACGTCGGCGATGGCGCGGTGGACGTTCTCGTCGCGGGCGTCGCGGTGGGAGCGTTTCGGGTCGAGGATCGCCGCGAAGTACTCCAGATTCTGACGGACCGTCAAGTCGTCGTAGACGGACGGCGCCTGGGTGACATAGCCGATTCGGGCGCGCAGCCTGGCGTCCCCGGCCGGATGGCCGAGGACGTCGAGGGTGCCGGTGACTTTCGCCTGGGTGCCGACGACGGCGCGCATCAGGGTCGACTTGCCGCAGCCTGAGGGGCCGAGGAGGCCGGTGATCTGGCCGGCCGGTACGGAGAAGTCGAGGTCGCGCAGGACGGTGCGTTCGCCTCGTACGACGCGCAGGCCGTGGGCCCGGATGGCGGCGTCGGGTTTATTCATCATGCGATGAATACTGCTCTCGCCCGCGCCGCACCGTCAAGGCCCGCACCGTCAAGGCCCGCACCGTCAAGGCCCGCGCCGTCGACGGCCGCACCGTACGGCCCTACCGTCGACGGCGGGGGTATCAGCCGAAGCCGGGGACGAACGGGAGCAGGTCCGGACGGCGGGACGCCGTCTTCAGCAGGCCGATCGGGCCACGGATGGCGATCTCCTTCATGCGCGCCGCCGTACGGCCGGTGACGACGTGCTCGCGGGGCGAGTCGTCGGCCCGTACGAACTGGACCAGCCCGTCACGGCGGCCCAGGCTCAGGCACTGGACGGCGTACGAGAAGCTCAGCGGCTTCGGCTCCTCGCCCCGCAGTTCACGGATGATCGAGGTCCCGACGTGCGAGCCGCAGGGCAGGGCGGCGACGCAGCCCATCCGCAGCGAACCGGCGGCGGTGCTGTGTGCGGCGGCGGAGTCGCCCACCGCGTACACGTCGGGATGGGACACGGACCGCAGCGCCGCGTCGACCTCGACGCGTCCCCCGGCACCGGTGGCGATCCCGGCGGCGCGCGCCATTTCGGTGTTCGGGGTCATCGAGGCGGCCCAGACGACGACGTCGGCGTCGACGTCCTCGGGTCGGGCGACCCGGCGGCCTTCCTCGACGCGTACGCCCCGGGCTGCGAGCACCGCGAGGACATGGGCGCGGCCCTTCTTCGAGAGCCCCGAGCCGACGGCGCCCTCCGTAAGGAGACGCACGCGCCACAAGGGATAGGACTCGGCGAGTTCGGTGGCCAGTTCGATCCCGGTGAGACCGCCGCCCACGACGGTCAGGGCGCCGGAGCCGTTGCGGAGACGTTTGTGCAGTTCGGCGCTGGACTCGACGGTGTACGCCCGGTCGCGGTCGCCGGGTTCGATGGTCCGGGTGCGGCTGCCGAGCGCGTGGACGAGCCGGTGGTACGGAAGGACACGGCCGTCGTCGGTACGCACCTCCCGGGCCTCGGGGTCGATCGCCGCCGCGCGGGAGACGACATGGGTGATGCCGGTCGAGCGGAGGAACGGGTCGAGAGCCCGGGTCACGTCCGGGCGTCCGGCGGCGTGCTCGTGCAGCCGCATACGTTCGGTGAACCGGTCGGCGGGGTCGACGAGGGTGACATGGGCGTACGGGGCGACCCGCAGCGCGGACATCAGACCCGAGTAGCCCGCGCCGACCACGACGACCTGCCGCTTTTCGACCGAAGGGCCACCGGGGGACGAGGCGGACGGGGAGGGGGAAAGGGGCGATGAGGTTGCATTTGTCGGTTTCATATAAGGGTGACGAGGCGCAGCGCCCGAAGGTAACAACGAGCGCAGCCAGGGATTGCCGCCCAGGTCGGAGCGGTGTCAGAACCCCTCGAGGTCGAGGTGGCGCAGCTTCTCCGGGTTGACCACGAGGTCGATCATGGTGATCAGCCCACCGTGCACGTTGAAGCCGAAGACCGCGCTCTGTCGGCCGACGGGGTCGACCATCAGCACGCCGGGCGAGCCGTTCACGTCCCGTACCAGCGCGTGCATCGTCTCGGGGTCGAAGTCGCGCATGAAGCGCCGCGCGTAGCGGACGGCCTTCGTGCCGCCGATGACGGGCAGCCTGGCCGACGTGACATTGCCCCCGCTGTCCGAGCGCCACACCACGTCGGGGTCGAGGATTTCCAGCAGCCCGTCGAAGTCCCCGCCCAGCACGGCGGTCAGGAACGCGTCGACGGCCCGCCGGTGCTCGCCCCGGTCCACGGAGCGGCGGGGCGCCTCGTCCCGTACCCGATGGCGGGCGCGGGAGGCCAACTGCCGTACGGAGTCGGGTGTACGGCCCACCACCTCCGCGATCTCCTTGAACGGCACGGCGAAGACGTCGTGCAGGATGAACGCGGTGCGTTCGGCCGGCGTCAGCCGCTCCAGCACGGTGAGCATGGCGAGACCGACCGACTCGTCCAGCGTGACCCGGTCCTCGGGCCCGCTCTCGGTGACCATCGGCTCGGGCAGCCATGGCCCGACGTACGACTCGCGGCGGGCGCGCGCGGACCCGAGCTGGTCGTAACAGAGCCGGCTGACGACCGTCGTCAGATACGCCCGAGGATTGTCCGCCTCGCCGTCGGGCAGTTGCTGCCAGCGCAGCCAGGTCTCCTGGACGGCGTCCTCGGCGTCGGCGACCGATCCGGTGATGCGGTAGGCGATGCCCCACAACCTCTTGCGCTGCCGCTCGAATTCCGCCAGATCGGCCATGAGCCGTGCTCCTCTTCCTTGCCGGTGTCAGGCCCCGGACGACGGGCCTTCGACGACAGACGACACGGCGGGGCGAAGTGTGACAGCCAGCTCGACCACGTACGCCTCCTCGACCGTGCCGGCCGGGAAGACCTTGAGCAGTTCGGTGCGTTCCGCGGCGAGGTGGGCGGCCGTGGCGTCGTCGCCGAGCACCCGGAACACGGAGTGGCTGCCGAGGTTGGCGAGGTGGGTGTCGAGCGGGACGGTGCGCGTCCAGCGCAACTCGCGCCGTACGAGGGGCAGATCGCCGGGCAGGCCCTCGCGGCGCCGTCCGCCGGGGTTGTGGACGCCGGCGCCGGCGACCAGGTGCAACCGTTCCTCCTGTGCGGCGACCCAGGGCACAGCGGGGTCGGCGACGTTCCACCACAGGGCGAGCGCGCCGCCGGGCCGCAGCACCCGCAGGGCCTCGGGGACGGAGCGGGCCGGGTCGGTCCGGTGCCAGGACTGGGCGTACGTCACCAGGTCGACCGACGCGTCCGCGATCGGCAGGGCGTCGCCGAGGGCCCTGACCAGCGGGGTGTGGGGCAGGGTACGGCGGAGCCGCGCGGCCATGCCGGGGCCCGGTTCGACGGCGGTGACGTCGGCGGCGCGCTCCCGCAGCAGGCGGGTGGAGATGCCGGTCCCGGCGCCGACGTCCACGACGCGGGAGCCCCGCAGGGGGCGTCCGGACAGTTCTTCGACGGCGTCGAAGAGGGACGGCGGATAGCCGGGCCTGGCGGCGTCGTACTGGCCGGCGACGGCATCGAAGGACAGCGCGCGGTCGGTCATGGGTCCCATCCTGACGCGTGTGTGTTCCCGGTCGCCGGACAGGGTCGTCAGGTCCGGCCCGCGATCACTTGCGCTTGGGGCGCTTGCCCTTGCGGGCGGCCGGGTTGCGCGTACGGGTGGTGCGCCGGCGCTCGTACTGGGTGACGGCCGTCTCGTACTCGCTACGGCGCAGCCGCTCCCCCGGTGCCTCGGTCAGCGAGCGCACGAAGTACGCGATCAGCGAGCCGATGAAGCCGATGCCCTTGAGGCTGCGCAGGGCCTCCTCGCGGGCCGCGTCGGCCGGGCGCTTCGAGAAGCCCTCCCAGGTCTTGCGGAAGGCGATGGTGCTGCACACCGCGAACATCACGATGACGAGCACGCCCACGAAGGAGCTGGCCTTCGCGATCGCCAGGCCCTCGAAGGCGAAGCGCAGCACGAAGCACGCGCCGAGGGCGGCGGCCAGTGAGCCGACGGCGACGGCGAGGCGGCGCAGGGCGTAGCCGCCGTCGTGGGCGACCCAGGTCGTGCCGAAGAAGCGGATCGGCTCGGGCCGGGGGCCGGCGGCTGCGGCCTCGGCTGTGGCCTCGGCGGCGGCTTCGGTGTTCTCGGACGCGCTCTCACTCTCGCTCACAGGATGATTATCCCAGTGAGCGAGAGTGGGTGGTTCCGATTCGGCCGCCGGGCCGGGCCGGGGCCCGGACCGGGGTCCGCGCCAGGGCCCCAACCGCGGTCTCAGGCGCAGCGGGGTGCGACGTAGCCGTCACTCCCCGTTTTGACGTACGCGTCCGAGACGAACTCGCCGTTGGCGATGTTGTCCCAGATGTTCGACGTCCCGTACGGCCCGGACACCGACTCGCCGGGCTTCTGGCAGTAGATCGGAACCCTGGTGTCGTACGCCAAGGTGCGGACGATCGAGTAGTGCGTACCGGGTCCCGTGCGCACGTTGACGCGGTATCCGGGCGCGATCGGGTATCTGACGGCCGCCGCCGCGAGCGTTCCCGCCTCGGCGTCCGTGCCCGTCTCCGCGGTCTCTCCTACTTCTTCAACAGCCATCGCTGCCCTCCCCGTTGGTGGTCTCGTGGCGATCGTGGTGATCCTGATGGTCCCGCTCAATGTTCACTCTCTGCGACGCGCAGGCTAGCAAGACCCTTCAGCCACAGCCGCACCATCGACTAGGCTCCGTGAGTCGCGCTCGCTGAAGCGACACGGGGGAATCACACATGGAATACGCCGGGAGCTATCGCCTCGATGCCTGCCTCGGCTCCGGCGGCATGGGCGTGGTGCATCTCGCGCGCTCCGCGTCGGGGTTGCGGCTCGCCGTGAAGGTGGTGCACCAGCAGTACGCGGCGGACCCGGAGTTCCGGGCCCGCTTCCGCCAGGAGGTCGCCGCCGCGCGGCGCGTCAGCGGTGCGTTCACCGCGCCTGTCGTCGACGCCGATCCGGATGCCGAGCGGCCCTGGATGGCCACCTCGTACATCCCGGGCCCGACCCTGGCCGAACAGGTCAAGAACAACGGGCCCATGGCTCCCGCCGAGTTGCGCCGGCTGACGGCCGGACTCGCCGAGGCGCTGCGGGACATCCACCGGGCCGGTGTCGTCCACCGTGACCTCAAGCCTGGCAACGTACTCCTTACGGACAACGGCCCCAAGGTCATCGACTTCGGCATCTCGCGGCCGGTCGACAGCGATCTCCGTACGGAGACGGGGAAGTTGATCGGCTCGCCGCCGTACATGGCGCCCGAGCAGTTCCAGCGTCCGCGCGAAGTAGGCCCCGCCGCCGATGTGTTCGCGCTGGGGTCGCTGCTGGTCCACGCGGCGACCGGGCGTGGGCCCTTCGACTCGGACAGCCCGTACATCGTCGCCTACCAGGTGGTGCACGACGAGGCGGATCTGGTCGGTCTGCCCGCCGATCTGGCGCCGCTGGTCGGGCGGTGCCTCGCCAAGGAGCCCGGGAAGCGGCCCACGCCGGACGAGATCATGTCGGAGCTGCGCCCGCCTTCGTACGAGGCGGACGCGTTCATACCGGCTCAACGGCGTTCCGTGGAGCGGCCGTTGCCGACACCGGGCGAGGAGCAGCGCACGCACGTCGGGGGGCACGCGCGGTCCGGGCGAGAGCCCGCGTCGGCCGCGGAGCGGAGCGCGCAGGAGCCGAAGCGGGAGCCGGCCGGGCCCAGAACCGCCGCAGGCCGTCGCCGGCGGGTCAAGTGGCCCGCGCTCGCCATAGGCGCCGTCGTGCTCGTGTACGGCGGCCTGTGGGCCGCACAGGGCTTCGGCGATACGCGGACGCCGTCCGCCGGCCCACGGGGCTCCGACGCCGCGGCGGCCGAGGCCGTGGCCTTCGAGCCGTGGCGGGCCGCCGCCATCGCAGACGCCGCCGAGCCGGGCGTCGCACCGGCCTGTTCGTACACCCCCGGCGTCTCCGGCGTCTCGGCGACGCTGCTGTGCTCCACACGAGGCGTCGCCGCCGCCCGCCTCGACCCGGTGGACGGGCGGGTGATCTGGTCGCGCGGCGCGGGCGCCGAGAGCACGTCCGTCCCCGTCGTCTCGGGCGGTCTGGTCCACGCCGTCCTCACCACGTCGCACGGCTCGCGCCTGCACGCGTACAAGAAGGACGACGGCACCCAGGTCTGGAGCAAGGACCTCTCCGGCTACCGGGGCGGCGTCCACCACGCGGGCGACACCGTCCTGCTCGTGAACGGCGACGGGCGTGTGCGGGCGCTGAACGGGGCGACGGGCGGGACGCGTTGGGAGCGCCCGCTCGCCGGGCACACCTATCCCGTCCTCGCTCTCCACAGTGCGGGGACCGGCCACTCGTACGCCGCCGAGCAGTCGGACGACGGCCGCACCACGCTGGTCAGCGCGGTGGAGCCGGAGAGCGGCGAAGTCGCCTGGCAGCGGCGGCTCGACGGATTCCTCACGCCGGTGGCCACCGAGGGCGGCGCCCTGTTCCTCTCCTCGCTCGACAAGGATTCGATGACGGACGCCGTCGTGCGCTACGACCCCGCGAGCGGGGACGTACGCCGTATCGCGCTGCCCTACCTCCTACCGGAGGCGCAGTTCGCCGTACGCGACAGCACCGCGTACCTGCTGGCGCGCGGCGGGACGATGCTGGCCCTCGACACCACGCGCAAGGGCGAGAACGCCGAGCCGCGCTGGGAGTTGGAGACCGACGTCGCCCGTTCGTCCCGGCCTGTCGTGACGGCCGGCGACCGGCTGTACTTCTCCGCCGCCGACGGACAGCTCATCACGGTCGACACGGCGGACGGCACGCTGGTCGGCCGTACGAAACCACGTCTGCTGTCGGGCAAGCTCGCCTACATGTCGACGCTGCCCGCCCCCGCCACGGCGCCCGGCCGGGTCTACGCGGGCGCGCCTGACGGGTCCGTCTTCGCCGTGGACAGCGAGAACCCCGGCACCTGGTGACGCGCACCGGGTGCCGGGGTGACCGTGATCCGTTCCGGACGGTGATCCGTTCGGGGCAGTGATCCGTTCCGGGCCGTCAGCCCAGCAGCGAGACGTCCCTGACGGCGCCCTTGTCCGCGCTCGTCGCCATCGCCGCGTACGCGCGCAGCGCCACGGAGACCTTGCGCTCGCGCGCGACCGGCTCGTACACCCCGTTCAGCGCTTCCCGCCGGGCCGCCAACTCCTCGTCCGCGACGAGCAGTTCGATCGAGCGCCCCGGGATGTCGATCCGGATACGGTCGCCGTCGCGCACCAGCGCGATCGTCCCGCCGGACGCGGCCTCAGGAGAGGCGTGGCCGATCGACAGACCCGACGTACCGCCGGAGAAGCGGCCGTCGGTGACCAGGGCGCACGCCTTGCCCAGGCCCCGGCCCTTCAGATACGACGTGGGGTACAGCATCTCCTGCATGCCGGGGCCACCGCGCGGGCCCTCGTAACGGATGACGATCACGTCGCCCTCCGCGATCTCCTTACGGAGGATCTTCTCGACGGCGTCCTCCTGCGACTCGCAGACGACGGCCGGGCCTTCGAAGGTCCAGATGGACTCGTCCACGCCCGCGGTCTTCACGACGCAGCCGTCGACGGCCAGGTTGCCCTTGAGCACGGCGAGCCCGCCGTCCTTCGAGTACGCGTGCGCCACCGAGCGGATGCAGCCGCCCTCGGCGTCCAGGTCGAGCGTGTCCCACCGCTCGGACTGGGAGAAGGCGGTCGCCGAACGCACGCAGCCGGGCGCCGCGTGCCACAGTTCCACGGCCTCCTCGGAGGGTGAACCGCCGCGCACGTCCCAGGTCTTGAGCCATTCGTCCAGGGAGTCGGAGTGCACCGAGTGCACGTCCTCGTCAAGGAGGCCGCCGCGGTACAGCTCGCCCAGGATGGCGGGGATGCCGCCTGCCCGGTGGATGTCCTCCATGTAGTACGTGCCGCCGGGCGCGATGTTCGGCGCGACCTTCGACAGACACGGCACGCGCCGCGAGACGGCGTCGATCTCCGCCAGGCCGTAGTCGAGACCGGCCTCCTGGGCGGCGGCGAGCAGATGCAGGATCGTGTTCGTGGAGCCGCCCATGGCGATGTCGAGCGCCATGGCGTTGTCGAAGGCCGCGCGGGTGGCGATGTTGCGCGGCAGGACGGTCTCGTCGCCGCCTTCGTAGTAGCGCTTGGTGATGTCGACGACCGTCGCGCCCGCGTTCTCGTACAGCGCCTTGCGGGCGGTGTGCGTGGCGAGGACCGAGCCGTTGCCGGGCAGGGCGAGACCGATGGCCTCGGCCAGGCAGTTCATCGAGTTGGCGGTGAACATGCCGGAACAGGAGCCGCAGGTCGGGCAGGCGTTCTCCTCGATACGCAGGATGTCCTCGTCCGAGACCGACTCGTCCACGGCGTCCGAGATCGCGTTGATCAGGTCCAGCTTGCGGACCGTGCCGTCGACCAGGGTGGCCTTGCCGGCCTCCATCGGACCGCCGGAGACGAAGACCGTGGGGATGTTGAGGCGCATCGCGGCCATCAGCATGCCCGGGGTGATCTTGTCGCAGTTGGAGATGCAGATCAGCGCGTCCGCGCAGTGCGCCTCGACCATGTACTCGACGGAGTCGGCGATCAGATCGCGGGACGGCAGGCTGTAGAGCATGCCTCCGTGGCCCATCGCGATGCCGTCGTCCACGGCGATGGTGTTGAACTCACGCGGCACGGCGCCGGCGGCCTTGATCGCCTCGGAGACGATCCGGCCGACCGGGGCGAGGTGGGTGTGGCCGGGAACGAACTCCGTGAAGGAGTTGGCCACGGCGACGATCGGCTTGCCGATGTCCTCGCTCGCTACGCCCGACGCCCGCATAAGGGCGCGTGCGCCCGCCATGTTCCGGCCGTGGGTGACAGTGCGGGACCTCAGCTCGGGCATCGTCGCTCGCTCCTTCGGCAGATCCTTCGGTGGGAATGACTTTTCCGAGCCTACGCCCACCGCTCCAAGATCTGGACGGTCTGTCCGGAATGCGGGACGACGGTTCAGCTTTCGGTCAGATAGCGCTGGAGCGTCGGCGCGACGAGTCTGACGATCTCCTCGGTGTCCACGGAGGCCAGCGGATCCGCCTTGATCACGTACCGCATGATGGCGATCCCGACCATGTGCGAGGCGGCCAGCTCGGCGCGGAGGGTGGGATCCGGTACGTCCAGCTCCATCGCGATCCCCTCCAGCAGCCGCCGCATCACGAACTTGCGCAGCAGGGTGGCCGCGACCTCGTTCGTCAAGGCGGAGCGGATGATCGCGAGCAGCGGTGCCCGGCTCACCGGGTTGTCCCACACGCCGAGGAAGTAGCGCACCAGCCGCTCACCGATGGCGTCCTGGCCGCCGCTCAGCAGCGCGGGAAGCACCAGCGCCGGTTCGAAGGAGACCTCGATGGCCGCGTCGAAGACCTCGTCCTTCGTACCGAAGTAGTGATGCACGAGGGCCGGGTCCACGCCGGCCGCCTTCGCGATGCCGCGCACGGACGTCTTGTCGTAGCCGCGCTCGGCGAACTCCGTACGGGCCGCGATCAGGATCCGCTCGCGGGTGCCGGGTCCGGTGTCCGCGGCGGAGCGCGCGGGGCGGCCACGGCGGCGCGGGGCCGCACCGGTCATGGGCGGCGGATCCGGGGCCGGCCGTGGGACACGCGGGGCTGCGGCGCCCGGGTCTCCGCCGCCGACGAACCGGCCGACGAACCAGCGGACGATCCCGCCGACGAACCGGCCGACGATCCCGCCGACCGTCCCGTCGCCGACGATCTCGCGGCGGTCGATCTCGCGGCCGAGCCCTTCGTCGCCAGATGGAGCCGGGTGAAGGCCAGCGCCTCCGCCAGATCGGCCTCGCGTTCGGCGGAGGACATCGCGCGCCGGGTGTTGACCTCGATCACGACGTGTCCGTCGAAGGAACTGCCCGCCAGTCGTTCGAGCAGTTCGGCGCAGGGCTGGTTGCCGCGTCCCGGCACCAGGTGCTCGTCCTTGGCCGAGCCGTTGCCGTCCGCGAGATGGACGTGCCCCAGCCGGTCGCCCATGCGGTCGACCATGGCCATCGCGTCGGCGCGGGCCGTGGCCGTGTGCGAGAGGTCGACGGTGAAGTGCCGGTAGTCGTCCTTCGTCACGTCCCACTCGGGGGCGTACGCGAGCACTTCACGGTCCCGGTAGCGCCACGGGTACATGTTCTCGACGGCGAACCGCACGTCCGTCTCGTGGGCCATCCGCCATATCCCGGAGACGAAGTCCCGGGAGTACTGGCGCTGCCAGCGGAACGGCGGGTGTACGACGACGGTGGAGGCGCCCAGCTTCTCGGCGGCGGACCGTGCCCGCTGGAGCTTGGTCCACGGGTCCGTCGACCAGACACGCTGCGTGATCAGCAGACAGGGCGCGTGGATGGCGAGGATCGGCACGTGGTGGTAGTCGGAAAGCCGGCGCAGGGCCTCGACGTCCTGGCTGACGGGATCCGTCCAGACCATGACCTCCACGCCGTCGTACCCCAGGCGCCCGGCGATCTCGAAGGCCGTCGCCGTGGACTCCGGATAGACGGAGGCCGTCGACAGGGCGACCTTCGCATCCGGGACGCGCACCGCTGGTTCCACCACGGAGCCAGGGTACGGGCACCGGCGGGCGGCATCGCGGGCATCGGAGCGGAAAGTGACGAGAGCAACGACCTGCCCTCTTCTCGCCCTCTTAAGGAGGTCTTCAAGAAGTCTTCCTGAGATACGGCGGCATTCTTGAGCCCGCCCTCCTGAAAGAGGCGGGCGTCAGACCTCCGTCGTCGGGAGTTGGTCCAGCCGTCGCAGGATCACGCCCTCGCGCAGCGCCCACGGGCAGATCTCCAGCTCCACGACACCGAACAGATCCGTCACCGCCTCGGCGACCAGCGCGCCGGCCACCAGTTGGGGCGCCCGCCCCTCCGAGACGCCGGGCAGCGCGGCACGCCGTGCGACGGTCATCGTCGCCAGCTTGGGAACCCACTCCTCCAGCGATTTACGGCTCAGATCGCGCTGTACGTAAAGCCCGTCGGCGGAGCGGGCCGCCCCGGCGATCCGCGCGAGCTGCCGGAAGGTCTTCGAGGTGGCCACGACATGGTCCGGCTCGCCGAAGCGGGTGAACTCGCCGACGGTACGGGCGATCTGGGCCCGTACATGGCGGCGCAGCGCCCGTACGGCCCCCGGATCGGGCGGGTCGCCGGGCAGCCAGGCGGCCGTGAGGCGGCCGGCGCCCAGGGGCAGGGACACCACGGCGTCCGGCTCCTCGTCGATGCCGTACGCGATCTCCAGCGAGCCGCCGCCGATGTCCAGGACCAGCAGTTTCCCGGCCGACCAGCCGAACCAGCGGCGGGCGGCCAGGAAGGTGAGGCGCGCCTCCTCGTCCCCGCTGAGGACCTGGAGGTCAACGTCCGTCTCCTGCTTGACCCTGGCGAGCACCTGGTCGGCGTTGCTCGCCTCGCGCACGGCGGACGTGGCGAACGACAGCACCGCCTCGCAGCCCTTGTCCTCGGCGGCCTGGAGCGCCTCGGCGATCGTCGCCACCAGCCGCTCGACGCCGTGCGGCCCGATGGCGCCGTCCGCGTCGAGCAGTTCGGCGAGTCTCAGCTCGGTCTTGTGCGAATGGGCGGGCAGCGGGCGCGCGCCGCGATGGGCGTCGACCGCCAGCAGGTGGACGGTGTTCGAACCGACGTCGAGAACTCCGAGTCTCATGCGCGAACGCTACTGCGACGACACGCATACGCTGGAGCCGTGCCTAAGACGAACAAGACGAAGCCGGGCAAAGCCAGGCGCGCCAAGAAGCAGCACGAGCAGGGTCCGCCCGACGAGAAGGGGCTGGACTTCGCCCGGTCCTGGGTCGAATTCCCTGATCCGGCGGACGACGAACAGGTCTTCCGCTGCGATCTGACCTGGCTCACCTCGCGGTGGTCGTGCATCTTCGGCAGCGGCTGCCAGGGCATCGAGGCGGGCCGCGCGGACGACGGCTGCTGCACCCTGGGGGCGCACTTCTCCGACGAGGACGACGAGAAGCGCGTCGCCGGGCATGTGAAGCGCCTCACGCCGGAGCTGTGGCAGTTCCACGACGTGGGGGCGGGGGGCAACTGGACGGAGACGGACGACGACGGCGCCCGTAAGACGCGCCGCTTCGAGGGCTCCTGCATCTTCCAGAACAGGCCCGGCTTCGCCGGTGGCGCGGGCTGCTCGCTGCACATCCTGGCGCTGCGCGAGGACCGTGAGCCGCTGGAGACGAAGCCCGACGTCTGCTGGCAGTTGCCGGTGCGGCGTACGTACGACTGGATCGACCGGCCCGACGAGTCGCGGGTGCTCCAGGTGACGATCGGTGAGTACGACCGGCGGGGCTGGGGCCCCGGCGGGCACGACCTGCACTGGTGGTGCACGTCGGCGACGTCGGCGCACGGCGCGGGCGAGCCGGTGTACAAGACGTACGCGCCCGAGCTGACGGAGCTGATGGGCAAGGCGGGATACGACGCGCTGGCCGAGCTGTGCGAGGTCCGGCTGTCGAGCGCGCTGCCGCTGCTCGCCCCGCATCCGGCGGACCCGGCCTCAGCTCCAGCTCCGGCCTCGGCCCCGGCCCCGGCGGCGCCCGCGTCCTGACTGCGCGCCACGGTGAAACGCCCGCTCACGGCGCCGTGGGCGGTGCCGTGGGCGGCGTGTCCGGGCCGCCCGGGTCGGTCGGTTCGTTCGGGTCCGTCGGGTTGCCGGTGCCGGGGTCCGTCGGGCCGCCCGTGCCGGGCGGCGGGCCGGTGGGGTCGGTCGGGCCCGGATCCGTCGGTTCGCCGCCCGGGTCGCTCGGCCCGGGGCCGCCGGTGCCCGGCGGCGGAGAGGACGGCGGGCGGGTGGGGTGCGTCGGCCGGCCGGGCCCCGGATCCGACGACGACGGCGGCCTGGAACCGTAACCGCTGATCGCGACCACCGAGCCTGTCGGCGTCAGCCCGACGCGGGCGCGCCACGGTCCGCGCGGCTCGCGCGCGTGGTCCACGTGGACGTGGACGGTGACGGACCTGCCGGGGGCGAGCGTCCCGGACGTACGGCTCAGCCGCAGCCACGACGCGCCGGTCCAGGCCGACCACGAGACGCTCTCGCCGCCGGTCGCGGTGAGCGTGATCCTCGTACGGTCACCGGTCGACTCCGCCGTCACGGAGAGGCGTCCCGCTGCCGTTCCGGGGGTGCCGGGCGGGGTGCCCGTACCGTCGCTGACGACCTCGACCGAGACGTCCGGGTCATGGCTGCCCGGGGCGAAGGGGTCGCCCGGCGGGTTCTGGGCGTTGCCCGCGTTCTCGTAGTCGTACGGATCGGCCCCCTGCGCGCCGCGCCGCTCGGCGTCACCGGCGCTGACGGACGTCGCGTCGCGGCCCTCGCCGGTGGGCGGCGCCCCCCGGTACGCCGCCCAGAGGGCGAGCACGGGCGCGGCGACGACGGTCGCCACCACGGTGGTGGTGACGGCCCGCGCGCGCAGCCGCTCCCGGCGGGCGGCGCGGTCCTTGGGGTCCATGGGGAAGCCGTCGCGGCCGAAGCGCGGGGTCGTGGCGCGGGCGCGCGGGGTGTTCGTCATGGCGCCGTACGCCGCCGCGCGGGGGGCCTCGACAAGCGGCAGAACGGCGGGCGAGGCGGCCCAGGAGGGCGCGCCGGGCGGCGTGGACCGCGCGGCGCGCGCGGAGGCGGCCGAGCCGGGCCAGGGGCCCGCCGCCTCGGCGCGCTCGGCGGCGCGGCGACAGCGCGGGCAGTCGTCCACGTGCCGCACCAGTTCACGGCGCAGCGCGGCCGAGAGCAGCACCTGGTCGTCGCCGGTGAGCCGGGCGACGGCCGGGCAGTTGCCCGTCTCGATGACGGCGAGCGCGGCCCTGGTGCGTTCGACCTCGCAGGCGGCGGACTTGAGCAGTTCGCGGGCCGGCAGAAGCTCCATGGACAGCACGGCGGCGATGTCGCGCGCGCCGAGCCGGTGGCGTACGGCGAGTTCGAGGGCTTCGCGCTGCTCGGGGGTCGTACCGGCGGCCTCGGGCCAGGCCAGCATGGCGAGTTCACGCCGCCGGCGTTCGGCGACCTCCGGCGGGACGTCGGCCCGCGCGTCGGTCCCGGCGTCGGCCCCGAACCCTCCGCCCGGCTCGCGCCGGCCCGTGTGCGCCCCCGGGCGGCTCCCCCGACTCTCGCTGAGCCGCCGTAGGCAGGCCCACCGGGCCAGCGCGTACAGCCAGGCCGCGCGCTCCTCGGCGCCCGCCGGGCAACGCCCGTAGTGGCGCTCGGAGATGGCCAGGACCTGGCCCAACACCTCGGTGGCGGCGTCGTGGTCGCACAGCACGGAGAGGCAGTACGTGAACAGCCCGTCCAGATACGGCTCGTAGCGCGCAGGCGGCCGGTGCGTCTCCGATCGGGGCGCACGACGGGGCGCACGGTGTGCGCCGGTGGTGTACGTGGGGGGCTCCAGTCTGCTGCTCGTCACCCGGCGACGGTAGACAGGGGAGCGCACAACCTTCCCCACCCTTGCCCTCTTTTAATCCTTACGGGTGAAACATCTTCTGCGGCCGTTTCCTGGCCGCGTCCGGGGAGCGGGTACCGCCGAAGCGGCCACCGCGGTAAGGGATGTCAGTGGTCGCCTATACGGTGGCGCCATGGCTGTCGCCCGTACGAAATCCGCCAAGGACCGGTCGTCCTACCGCTGTACCGAGTGCGGTTGGACGACCGTCAAGTGGCTCGGCCGCTGCCCCGAGTGCCAGGCATGGGGCACGGTCGAGGAGTACGGCACGCCCGCCGTACGGACCACGGCGGCCGGCCGGGTCAGCACCCCGGCCCTCCCGATCGGCCAGATCGACGGCCGGACGGCGACGGCGCGCTCGACGGGCGTGGACGAGCTGGACCGCGTCCTCGGCGGGGGGCTCGTGCCGGGAGCCGTCGTGCTGGTGGCCGGTGAGCCGGGCGTCGGCAAGTCGACGCTGCTCCTGGACGTCGCGGCGAAGGCGGCCAGCGCCGAGCACCGCACGCTGTATGTGACGGGCGAGGAGTCGGCCAGCCAGGTGCGGCTGCGCGCGGACCGCATCAAGGCCATCGACGACCATCTGTATCTCGCGGCCGAGACGGATCTCTCCGCCGTCCTCGGGCATCTGGACGCGGTCAAGCCGTCGCTGCTCGTCCTCGACTCCGTACAGACGGTGGCGTCGCCGGAGATCGACGGAGCGCCCGGCGGCATGGCCCAGGTCCGGGAGGTCGCGGGCGCGCTCATCCGCACCTCCAAGGAGCGGGGCATGTCCACCCTGCTCGTCGGCCATGTCACCAAGGACGGCGCGATCGCGGGCCCCCGGCTGCTGGAGCACCTGGTGGACGTGGTGCTGTCCTTCGAGGGCGACCGGCACGCGCGGCTGCGCCTGGTGCGAGGCGTCAAGAACCGATACGGCACGACGGACGAGGTGGGCTGTTTCGAGCTGCACGACGAAGGCATCACCGGCCTCGCCGACCCCTCCGGCCTCTTCCTCACGCGCCGTGACGCGCCGGTGCCCGGCACCTGTCTGACGGTCACGCTCGAAGGCCGCCGCCCGCTCGTCGCCGAGGTGCAGGCGCTGACGGTCGACTCGCAGATCCCGTCCCCCCGGCGCACCACCTCCGGTCTGGAGACCTCCCGCGTCTCGATGATGCTGGCCGTTCTCGAACAGCGCGGCCGGATCAGCGCGCTCGGCAAGCGCGACATCTACAGCGCGACGGTCGGCGGCGTGAAGCTCTCGGAGCCGGCCGCGGACCTGGCGATCGCCCTCGCCCTGGCGTCAGCGGCGAGCGACACCCCGCTGCCGACGAATCTCGTCGCGATCGGCGAGGTGGGCCTCGCGGGCGAGGTCAGACGGGTCACGGGCGTCCAGCGCAGACTGGCCGAGGCGCACCGGCTGGGCTTCACACACGCGCTCGTCCCGACCGATCCGGGCAAGATCCCGGCCGGTATGAAGGTCACGGAAGTCGCCGACATGGGGGCGGCTCTCAGCGTGCTTCCGCGCCGGGGTCGTACACAGGCCCCACAGGCCGACAACGACCGCCGGTAGACTTTGCCCTGGTCTCGCCCATCCGTACGAGCCGGAGGAGTGCAGTGGCAGCCAACGACCGGGCAGCAGCACCCGGAAAGTCCGGTGGTGGCTCCGGTGGATCCGGCACCGAAGCGCTGATGCGCGCCTCACTGAGCGCCGTGGCGCCCGGCATGGCGCTGCGTGACGGGCTGGAGCGGATCCTCCGGGGGAACACCGGCGGTCTCATCGTCCTGGGCATGGACAAGACCGTCGAGACGATGTGCACGGGCGGCTTCGTGCTGGACGTGGAATTCACCGCGACGAGGCTCCGCGAGCTGTGCAAGCTCGACGGCGCGCTCATCCTCGACAAAGACATCACCAAAATTCTGCGGGCCGGTGTCCAGCTCGTCCCCGACGCCTCCATCCCGACCGAGGAGACGGGCACCCGCCACCGCACGGCGGACCGGGTTTCCAAGCAGTGCGGCTTCCCGGTCATCTCCGTGTCGCAGTCGATGCGGCTGATCGCGCTGTACGTGGACGGGGAGCGCCGGGTCCTGGAGGAGTCGGCGGCGATCCTGTCGCGCGCCAACCAGGCCCTGGCGACGCTGGAGCGGTACAAGCTCCGGCTGGACGAGGTCGCCGGCACGCTCTCCGCGCTGGAGATCGAGGACCTGGTGACGGTCCGCGACGTGACAGCGGTCTCGCAGCGCCTGGAGATGGTGCGCCGGATCGCCACGGAAATCGCGGAGTACGTGGTCGAGTTGGGCACCGACGGGCGCCTTCTCTCCCTCCAGTTGGACGAGTTGATCGCGGGCGTCGAGCCCGAGCGCGAGCTGGTCGTACGCGACTATGTGCCCGAGCCGACGGCGAAGCGCTCCCGTACGGTCGCCGAGGCGATGACCGAGCTGGACGCGCTCTCCCACACCGAGCTGCTGGAACTGCCGGTCGTGGCACGCGCGTTGGGCTACAGCGGCTCGCCCGAGACGCTGGACTCGGCGGTGTCGCCGCGCGGTTACCGGCTGCTGGCCAAGGTGCCGCGCCTGCCGGGGGCCATCATCGAGCGGCTGGTCGAGCACTTCGGCGGCCTCCAGAAGCTGCTGGCGGCGAGCGTGGACGACCTCCAGACGGTGGACGGGGTGGGCGAGGCGCGGGCGCGCAGCGTGCGCGAGGGGCTGTCGCGGCTGGCGGAGTCGTCGATCCTGGAGCGGTACGTCTGACGTACGGGGCGGGCGCTCCGTACGTCCGGTGCGGTGCTCGCGGACGGACCCACCCTCAGGTCGGCCCTCAGGTCGGCCCTCGGATCAGTCCTCGGATCAGTCCTTGTCGAGGCGGATCGACGTCTGGCCCTGCTTCACGGTCGCGCCGGGCGCCGCCGCCTCCACCAGGTACGTGCCGGGCTTGGCCTTCCCCGGCGGCGGTGTCGCGCACTGCGGGGCGCTCTGTGTGAGATCCCAGGTGACGGTCCGCGTGACGCTCCCGCCCGCGGGCACCTTCAGCAGCAACTGACCGATCTTGGGGCAGTCCTTGGAGGACCAGATCTCGTCGCTCTCGGCGTCGGTGACGCTCAGCACCACGGCCTTCGGCCCGAGGTCCGCCTTGCAGTCCGCGCTCGACCCGTTGGTGGCGACGATCGTGAACGAGGGCTTCTCGCCCGGCTCGTAGGCGACCTTCCGGCTCTCCAGCTTCAGCGTCAGCGCGCTCGGCGTGCAGTCGGGGAGGCTCGATCCGACCGGGACCTGCTCGCCCGTACTGCTGCCGCTCGCGCCGTCACCACCGCTGCCGCCGCCCGAAGCGCCGCCGGAGCCGCCCGAGCCGGCGGAACCGCCCGTACCACCGCTGCCGGTGTCACCCGTGCCGCCGTCGGCGCCCGCGTCCGTACCGCCCTGGTCGCCGCCGCCGGTCTCGCCCGACTCGTCGCGTCCGCCCGGCTGTTCACTGATCGCGGGTCCGGATCCGGACGGCCCCGGAGTGATCGAGGGGGCGGGGCCCTCCCCGTTCGCGCCGTCGTCGCGCTTCTTTCCGCCGTCGTCACCACCGGATGTGACGGCCCATACGACAAGCAACGCGAGCAGCGCGATCAGAGTCGCCGCTACTGCCCTCCGTCGCCAGTAGATGGAGGAGGGAAGCGGCCCGACCGGATTGCGCATAGATCCCACGACGCAAACTCTACGAGAGTTCAGGGCCAACTCCCGCCCCACATGCCGCTCGTCTCGCAAGTTTTACGGATCATCATCACGCGACAGCCGTCTGTGTGACCCCACTTGTCACTTTCGTCAGGGGTTCGGCCGCCGATGGTGAGATGCGTGAGCCGGAGCGAGGGAGGTACGGTCCGTAGCCATGGACCCCTCCGTCACCAGCGGCCTTTACCGCGACATTACCGATCTCGCCCAGCAATCGCCTTCCTGGGTAGGGCACTTCGTAGAGATAGGGACGGAGGCCGTGATCCTGATCTTCGGAGTTCTGTTCCTCGTGAGCTGGTGGCGTACGCGCTCCGCGGACTCACGGGCCATGGCCGTAGCGGTAGTTGGGCCGCTGGCGACCGCCGTCGCTTATGTGGCCAGCGAGTTGTTCAAGAGCGCCGTACTGGAGGAGCGGCCGTGCCGCGCGGTCGCCGGGGCGGCGGCGTCACTGGCGACCTGTCCCCCGGTCGGCGACTGGTCGTTCCCCAGCAACCACTCGACCATCGCCGGGGCGGCGGCCGTCGCGCTCGCCATCGCCTGGCGGAAGATCGCGTTCCTCACGCTCCCGCTGGCACTCTTCGCCGCCTTCTCGCGGGTCTTCGTCGGTGTGCACTATCCGCACGACGTGGCGGTGGGGCTGCTGCTCGGCGGGGTCGTCGCGACGCTCGTCGTCCTGGCGCTGACGCGGCCGGTGCGGGTGCTGATCGAGACGATGCGCACGAGCCGTACGGGTGTGGTGGTCTGGTTCGCGGGACCAGGACCGGCAGCGGGGGCGGGAGCGTCGGCGGGGGCGGGAGCGGGAGCGTCGGCGGGACCGGCCTCCGAGCCGCAATGGGCCGACGGGCACGAGCACGGACCGTTCGGCGACACCCGTCAGCTCCGCCGCCAGAAGGGCCGGCACAGCGCGCGCTCCTGAGCGCGCGGCTCCCCTCCAGCACCACCCGCACCACCAGCCCCGGCAGCCGGCCGCACACAACCACCGACGCGCCCCCTTCACGCCCCCGTCACCCCCCAGCTACGCCCGGCGCACAGCGGCCGGCTGCACCACCCCCACCCCGGAACGTGCCAGGATCGGTGCTGCCATGACTGCGACTTCTGCGACTACGGCGCCGGCTACCGACCCGGCCGCCCTCCACGACCCCGTCATCGCGTGGTTCGACGCGCACGCCCGCGACCTGCCCTGGCGCCGCCCCGACACGGGCGCCTGGGGTGTGATGGTCAGCGAGTTCATGCTCCAGCAGACCCCGGTCGCCCGGGTGCTCCCGGTGTACGAACAGTGGCTCGCGCGCTGGCCCCGCCCCGCCGACCTGGCCGCCGAGGCGCCCGGCGAAGCCGTACGCGCCTGGGGCAGACTCGGCTATCCGCGCCGGGCGCTGCGGCTGCACGGGGCGGCCCTGGCGATAACGGAGCGGTTCGGCGGCGACGTACCCCGCGAGCACGGCCAGTTGCTCGCGCTGCCCGGGATCGGCGAGTACACGGCCGCGGCCGTGGCCTCGTTCGCGTACGGACAACGGCACGCCGTCCTCGACACGAACGTGCGGCGCGTCTTCGCGCGCGCCGCCGCCGGCATCCAGTACCCGCCGAACGCGACAACGGCCGCCGAGCGCCGGCTGGCCCGCGCGCTGCTGCCCGCGGACGAGCCGACGGCGGCCCGCTGGGCCGCCGCCTCCATGGAGCTGGGCGCGCTCGTGTGCACCTCGAAGAACGAGGACTGCGCGCGCTGCCCGATCGCGTCACGGTGCGCCTGGCGGCTGGCGGGCAAGCCGGCGCACCAGGGTCCGGCCCGGCGCGGCCAGACGTACGCGGGCACGGACCGCCAGGTGCGCGGCAAGCTGCTCGCCGTGCTGCGCGAGGCGGTGGCGCCGGTGCCGCTCGCGGTGCTCGACGCCGTGTGGGAGGAGCCGGTGCAGCGGGCCAGGGCGCTGGACGGGCTGGTGGCCGACGGGCTGGTCGAGCCGCTGGCCGACGACCTGTACCGGCTGCCGCTGACCTGACCGACTCTGACCGACCCCGGCGTGACGTGACGTGACCTGAGCTGATCGCACCCGCCCCACCCGCCCCGTACCACCCGCTCCGGCTCGGCCGGCCCCTCCGGGCCGGCCGTTCGACTGTCCGGCCGCCCCTGCCTCCCGTCCGCAGCTTCGTCCGTTCCATCCCCGCCGTTACACAACCGATGGATGTCCGTGCGCCCGCCGAGGGCTGGCGCGCACGGCCTCGTGACAACGCCTCCGTAACTTCTGGGACGTAAGGCAGCGCGCGGCACGACAAGGGCGCGGGACACGGTGCAGTTCACGGGGTGGGAGGCGGTTGGCATGGCGCACGGCGAGGTGCTCGAATTCGAGGAGTACGTACGCACCCGGCAGGAGGCCCTGCTGCGCAGTGCCCGGCGGCTGGTCCCCGACCCCGTCGACGCCCAGGACCTGCTCCAGACCGCACTGGCCCGTACGTACGGCCGCTGGGACGGCATCGCCGACAAGTCCCTCGCCGACGCCTATCTGCGCCGCGTCATGATCAACACGCGTACCGAGTGGTGGCGTGCGCGCAAGCTCGACGAGGTGCCGACCGAGCAACTGCCCGAGCCGTGCGTCGATGACGGCTCCGACCAGCATGCCGACCGCGCCCTGCTCATCGACATCCTCGGGGTCCTCGCGCCGAAGCAGCGCAGCGTCGTCGTACTGCGGCACTGGGAGCAGATGAGTACGGAGGAGACGGCGGCGGCGCTCGGTATGTCTACCGGTACGGTGAAGAGCACGCTGCACCGGGCGCTGGCCAAACTCCGTGAGGAGCTGGAGGCCCGGGAGCTGGAGCGCCGCGACGCGGAGCGCCGGACGCCGGGGAACCGGCAGCCGGAGCGACGCGGGCCGCGCGCCCACGCTCCGGAGCGTGCCGGATATCGTCGCGACGGACGGGGGCAGGAGCGGTGCGCGGCCTGAAGCGCGACAGGGACAGCACACCCGGTCCGAGAACGACGAGCCGCCGGACGCTGACGGCGACGACCGCCACCGGCACCCTGGCGCTGGCCGCGCTCGTGTCCTTCGGTCTGTTCGCCATCGGCTCCACGACCGCGAGCGGCACCAGGGACGAGGGGGCCGCCGTGATCGAGACCGGCGAACCCGTCGCGCCGCCCACCGACACGGCCTCGGCCCTGCCCGCCAAAAACGTCGACGCGGTGGCGCTGCTCCGGGGGGACCCCAAGGTGAGCTGGCGGGTCAAGGACGATCTCAAGCCGTGCGCCAAGGACGCCTACCCGGTGGACACCTCGTACGGGAATCTGACCGGCGGCACCGAGCCCGACGTGGTGGTCAACGTGATGACATGCGACGACGCCGTGGGCCTGGGGACGTACGTCTACCGTGAGTCCGGCCGGCAGCGGTACGAGAACGTCTTCGTCGCCGAGGAACCCGCCGTGTACGCCACGATCGACCGTGGTGAGCTGGTGGTGACCCGGCAGGTGTACGCGAAGGGGGACCCGCTGTCGTATCCGTCCGGCGAGGACGTCGTGACGTACACCTGGGCCGACACGAGATTCACCGAGCGCTACCGGGTGCGCAACAACTACAGCGGGGCGGTCGGCAACGGCCCCGTGGATGCCCCCGCGCCGTCCGCGACGAGCGGGAACTGAGAGCACGAGAGAGCTGAGAGAGCTGAGAGCTGTCTGATGGTGGAGACCCATGTCCTGTTCGTGGAGGACGACGACGTCATCCGCGAGGCCACCCAACTCGCGCTGGAGCGCGACGGCTTCGTGGTGACGGCCATGCCGGACGGTCTGTCCGGCCTTGACGCGTTCCGGGCCGACCGGCCGGACATCGCACTGCTCGACGTGATGGTGCCGGGCCTCGACGGGGTCAGTCTGTGCCGCCGTATCAGGGACGAGTCGACCGTGCCGGTGATCATGCTGTCGGCGCGCGCCGACTCGATCGACGTGGTGCTCGGTCTGGAGGCGGGGGCGGACGACTACGTGACCAAGCCCTTCGACGGCGCGGTCCTCGTCGCCCGGATCCGCGCGGTGCTGCGCCGCTTCGGGCACGCGGGCGGGCCCGCCGGGGAGCTGGGCGGGCAGGATGGGGCGGACGAGCACGGCGCGCTGTCCTTCGGCGATCTGGAGATCGACAAGGAGGGCATGGAGGTACGCAAAGGGGGCGAGCCGGTGGCGCTGACGCCGACCGAGATGCGGCTGCTGATCGAGTTCTCGGCCGCGCCCGGCACCGTCCTGTCCCGTGACAAGCTGCTCGAACGCGTCTGGGACTACGGCTGGGGCGGTGACACGCGAGTGGTGGACGTCCATGTGCAGCGGCTGCGCACCAAGATCGGACAGGACCGGATCGAGACGGTCCGCGGCTTCGGCTACAAACTCAAGGCATGAAGCGTTTCGCCCTGCGCACCGGCGTCCGGTGGAAGATCAGCATCGCGATCGCGGCGGTCGGCGCCCTCACCGCGATGGCGCTGAGCCTTGTCGTGCACAACGCGGCTCAGGTCTCGATGCTGGACAACGCGCGTGAGGTGCAGTTGGAGCGGCTGCTGTTCGCGCAGCGCATGTACGACTCGACCCATGAGCTGAAGTTCGGTACGAAGCTGAACGACCCGTCGATCCCCGACGACCTGCGGAAGAAGGTGCGCGAGGGCAGACGGGCCACGTATGTGCACGACTCGGCGGACGGGACGCCGGACGTCTGGGCGGCCGTCCCGCTGGAGAACGGTGTGCTGTCCCTGCACAGCAAGTTCGCCGACCGCTCCGCGACGATCATGAAGGATCTCGACCGGGCCCTGCTGATCGGCTCGGTCTGTGTGGTCGTCGGCGGCTGTGCGCTGGGGGTGCTGATCGGCGGGCAGCTCTCGCGCCGGCTGCGCAAGGCGGCTGCTGCCGCGGGCAAGGTCGCGCAGGGCAATACGGACGTGCGGGTACGGGAAGCGGTCGGCGGAGTCGTACGGGACGAGACCGACGAGCTGGCCCGCGCGGTCGACGCCCTGACGGACGCGCTGAACGAACGCATCGAGGCCGAGCGCCGGGTCACGGCCGACATCGCGCACGAGCTGCGTACGCCCGTGACGGGCCTGCTGACGGCCGCCGAGCTGCTGCCGCCCGGCCGCCCCACCGAGCTGGTGAGGGACCGCGCGCAGGCCATGCGGACCCTGGTCGAGGACGTCCTGGAGGTCGCCAGGCTGGACAGCGCGTCGGAACGCGCCGAACTCCAGGAGGTGGCGCTCGGCGAGTTCGTCAGCAGGCGGGTGGCGCTGCTCGATCCCGATGTGCGGGTCCATGTCGTGCACGACTCATGGGTGAGCACCGATCCGCGCCGGCTGGAGCGCATTCTCGGCAATCTCCTGGCCAACGCGGCCAAGCACGGCGGCACGCCCGTGGAGGTGACCGTCGAGGGCCGGGTCGTGCGCGTACGCGACCACGGTCCCGGCTTCCCCGACGCGCTGCTGCGCGACGGGCCGAGCCGGTTCCGTACGGGCGCGAGCGACCGCGCGGGGCACGGCCACGGCCTCGGGCTGACCATCGCCGCCGGTCAGGCGCGCGTCCTCGGGGCACGGCTGACCTTCCGCAACGCGGGGCCGGAGAGCCTGACGGCCGGCCCGGACGAGACGGGCGGCGCGGTGGCGGTCCTCTGGCTCCCCGAGCACGCCCCGACGACGACCGGCAGCTTCCCGATGATCACGCTTCCGGACTGACGGCCGCGCCCCGCAAGGGGGTCAGGACGCCCACTCCTTCTCCAGGTCGAGGTCGCCCTGCTTGGTCTGGGTGAGCGAGAACCAGTTCCCCGAGTCGTCGCGGAAGATCGCCTCCGTGCCGTACGGACGCTCCTGGGGCTCCTGAAGGAACTCCACGCCCCGCTCCTTGAGCTTCGCGTAGTCCCCCTGGATGTCGTCGGTGGCGAGCACGCCCGCACCCAGGATGCCCTTGCTGACGAGTGTCTTGAGCGCGGCGGCGGACTCGTCGTCCATCGCGTGCCCGCCCGGCAGCATCAGGGTCAGCACCACATCGGGCTGGTGCTTGGCGCCGACCGTCAGCCAGCGCATCCCTCCCTCGCCCAACGTCATGTCCGTACGGACCTCGAGGCCGAGCTTGTCGACGAAGAACTCCTTGGCCCGGTCCTGGTCGAGCACCCAGACGGTGGAGATGGTGAGACCCTTGATCATGACGTGCTCCTTGGAGAGATGTGCTGTACGGGGGCGGCTCGTGGGGGCGGCCCCTGCTTGCACTCCCACCGTAGGCACCGGCGCCGTCAGCGGGCTTCTCCAGAATTGCGGTCGTCGCCGGGCCGGGCCGATCCGGTCGCGTCGACGTCCCGCCGCGGGAAACCGCCGGCCCACAACATCGCGTAACACCCCGGTATGAGCGCGGCCCCGCGCCCCGCGTGCTGGGCGCGGTACGCGCTCGGCGTGCTGCCGGTCTGCTCCTTGAAACGCTTCGAGAAGGTGCCGAGGCTGCTGAAGCCGACCAGCACACAGATCTCGGTGACCGTGAGATTCGCCGAGCGCAGCAGCTCCTCGGCGCGCTCTATGCGCCTGCGGGACAGATAGCGGCCGGGCGTCTGCCCGTACACCGCCTTGAAGGCGCGCACGAAGTGATAACGCGAATATCCGGCGTGGGCGGCGACCGCGTCCAGGTCGAGGGGGCCCGCCCAGTCGCGGTCCATGGCGTCCTTGGCGAGACGCAACTGCCGCAGGTGCGTGAGGGGCACCTGCGGCGGCTGACCTGCTTGCGTACTGTTCACGTCTTCGATGCTGACACGCCCCACCGACAACGGCCCCCCGCCGTCCACAGCCCCGGGCGTTCGTGTGCTGAGCGGACCGCGGGACCTTGTCCCCCGTCGGCCGGAGCCACGACCTAGCTCGCCGCGGTGGCCTTCTCCGGGCCCGCGCCCCGCAGCGGGACCTCCTTGACGAAGAACGCCGCGAGGAAGCCGAGCACCGCGACCGAACCGGCCAGCATGAAGGCCACGTGCGTACCGGACGACACGGCGATCTGGTACGCCTCACGCGCCGCGTCCGGCAGCTTGGCCAGACTCGCGGCGTCGAGCTGCGCCGACTGCTGCGTCACCGCGTCACCGCCGCGCGCCGCCATCTCCTCCTGCACCTTGCTGGTGAACAGCGCGCCCATGATCGCGACGCCGAAGGAGCTGCCGAGCGTACGGAAGAGGGTGGTGGAGGACGAGGCGACGCCCATGTCCTTCGGCTCGGCGCTGTTCTGCGCGACGAGCATGGTGATCTGCATCAGGAAGCCCATCCCGGCACCGAGGACGGCCATGTACACGCCCGAGGTGAGCCGGGAGGTCTCGGTGTCCATCTGCGCGAGCAGCAGGAGCCCGGTGACCATCAGGGCGCTGCCCACGATGGGGAAGATCTTGTACTTGCCGGTGCTGGTGGTGACCCGGCCCGCGAACAGCGAGACGACCATCATCGACAGCAGCATCGGCAGGAGCAGCAGACCGGAGTTGGTCGCCGAGGCCCCCTGGACGGACTGCTGGTAGAGCGGCAGGAACAGCACGGCTCCGAACATGACGAAGCCGGTCAGGAAGCCGATGATCTGCATCAGGCTGAAGTTGAGGTTGCGGAAGATGTGCAGCGGCATGATCGGCTCGGCGGCCTTGGTCTGCACGTACACGAACGAGACGAGGGTGACGACACCGATGGCGATCAGCTCCATGATCACCGCGGAGCTCCAGGCGTACTCCGTGCCGCCCCAAGTGGTGACCAGCACAATCGCGGTGATGCCGACCGTCAGCAGGGCGGCACCGAGATAGTCGACCTTGTTCTTGGTCCGCTCGACGGCGGGCAGGTGCAGCACGGTCACGATCATCGCGAGGGCGACGGCGCCGAGAGGCAGGTTGATGTAGAAGCTCCAGCGCCACCCGAGGTGGTCGGTGATGGTGCCGCCGACCAGCGGTCCACCGATCATGGCGAGGGCCATCACGCCGGCCATCATGCCCTGGTACTTGCCGCGCTCACGGGGCGGGATGAGGTCGCCGATGATCGCCATGACGCCGACCATGAGTCCGCCGGCGCCCAGGCCCTGGATGGCGCGGAAGCCGATGAGCTGGCCCATGTCCTGGGCCATGCCGCTGAGCGCGGAGCCGATCAGGAATATGACGATGGAGAGCAGGAAGATCTTCTTCCGCCCGTACATGTCGCCGACCTTCCCCCAGATCGGGGTCGACGCGGCGGTGGCGAGGGTGTACGCGGTGACCACCCAGGACAGATGCTCCAGACCGCCCAGCTCGCCGACGATGGTCGGCATCGCGGTGCCGACGATCATGTTGTCCAGCATGGCGAGCAGCATCGCGATCATGAGCGCGAGCAGGACGACCCGCACGCTCCGCGGTTGTGGCTCCGCCTTCTTCTTCTGTTCCGATCCCACTACCGTGTCGAGCGACATGGCCCCCCACACCCCTGTTTCCTGGTCCCGTTCTCCTGCTTACTTGCCGACCGGCAAGCTCAGTACACTTGGGGAAGGTAGACCTGTCACTTGCCGGTCGTCAAGTAAGTTACTCGGGAGAGCAGCATGAGCAGCACAGCGCAGCCACGTCGGGGCAACACCCGTCAGCGCATCCAGGATGTCGCGCTGGAGCTGTTCGCCGAGCAGGGCTACGAGAAGACCTCGCTGCGCGAGATCGCCGAGCACCTGGACGTCACCAAGGCCGCGCTCTACTACCACTTCAAGACCAAGGAAGACATCCTGGTCAGCCTCTTCCAGGACCTGTCCCGGCCGATAGACGAACTGATCGCGTGGGGCGAGACACAGCCGCCGACCCTGGAGGCGAAGAAGGAGATCCTGCGCCGCTACAGCGACGCGCTCGCCGCCGCCGCGCCGCTGTTCCGCTTCATGCAGGAGAACCAGGCGACGATGCGCGACCTGAGCGTCGGCGAGACCTTCAAGTCCCGCATGCTGCGGCTGCTGGAGCTGCTCAAGCAGCCCGAGGGCACGATGACCGACCGCGTACGGTGCTTCACCGCGATCTTCGCGATGCACGCCGGCATGTTCGCCCTCAAGGACGTCGAAGGCGACCCCGAGGAGAAGCAGGAAGCCATCCTCGAGGTCGCCACCGATCTGATGGTGCGGGCTCAGGGCGTCACAGAGTGACACCGGCGGAGCGCAGGAAGGTCACCGGGTTGATCGCGGTGCCGTAGTTCGGAGTCGTACGGATCTCGAAGTGCAGGTGCGGGCCGCTCGAATTGCCGGTGTTGCCGGAGAGCGCGATGCTCTGGCCCTTGTCGACCTTCTGGCCGATGTGCACCTTCACCTTGGACAGGTGCGCGTACTGCGAGTACTTCGCGCTCTGGCCGGTGCCGTGCTTGACGACTATGGCGTTGCCGTACGCGGGGCCGTCACCGGCACCGTTGGGTCCGGCCTTCACGACGGTGCCCGCGTGGACGGACTTGACGTTCGTGCCGACGGGGACGGCGAAGTCCTGGCCCGAGTGCTTGCTGGCCCACATGCCGCCGCCGCGGCCGTACGTGGCGCTCAGGTCGTACTTGGAGACCGGCTTGACCCACGTGGGCGACGACTTCTTGGCAGGCGCCTTGTCGGCGGCCTTGGCGACGTCCACCTTCGCCACGGGGGCGGCGGCCGACGCCTGCGTGGCGCTGGAGTCGCCGCCGCTGTTCGCGGCGATCGCGACCCCCGCTCCGAGTGCCGTCGTCACGCCGAGTCCGGCGACCAGGACGGCGGCACGGGTACGGAGCGTGGACTGGCGGGGCGTGGTGCGCTGCGACATTGAGAAACCTCCGGGCGTCAATGGACCCGGCACTCATCAGGCACCGGGCGGCTTGCCATCCCTTGGTAACCCAACCGCCCATCACACCTCAAACAGCCCATCTACGACATGTCGTCGTAGCCGCGGCACCGGCAACTCGACCCCTTGACGACCTGAAGCACCTCTCCGGCTCGATCCGAAATGTCCGTATTGCTTACGGTTTCTTCGCACGTCAGGACGGCGTACATCCGGTCGGCGACCGGCGCACCACCCCTTCCCGGGCCCTCGGGACCAAGGTCCCGATGCGGACCTTTCCGAAAGTCCCGCCGGAATCACCCTCTTCACCACTATTCCTGGTCGTAGGCGCGGAAAGGGGTGTGCGGCTTGTCACGGCGGGGGCCCGGTAGAGGGTGCCGTCGGCCTCGCCAACGGCGGCGTCATCACCGCCGACGACCCGGGCAACTTGACTGACAGAGGGTGTCAGCGAACCTCTGGACAGTGGTGCCGTGATCCTCAACCACCAGTGCGGCGCCGGCCCTCGGGCTACCGCTGTGGCTGGCCTGCGGCGGCTCCCCGGAGCCCGGGATCTACGGCGCCAATCTGGCGCTCGCCGTGGTCGGCGGGCTGTCCGTCCAGGCGTTCGATGCTGTGCCGTTGCTGGTGTTCAACGCCGGAACCTTCATCGTCTCGGCGCTCTGCGTCGCCGCGGTGGACTCCGCCTGGGGGCAGCCACGTTCGGTGCCGTGAACGCCCTCGGGTCCATCGGCCTCCTGGCGGCCACCGGTGCCTACCGGATCGTCAGCAGCCGCAGTGATGGTCCGGACCGAGACACCCAGCTCCTCAGCGAAATCACCGGCCGTCAGCCTGCCCCGGTTCTGCAGCAGGAGAACGAGGGAGAGGAGCCGGGCCTCGCGCCTGAACCGATCGGTTCAGGTCCGAATGCGCGTCGGGCCCCACGAGGGCCTGCGGGGCGGAACGCGGGCACGGCAAAGGGGTGGCCCGAGACCATTCACGGTCCCGGGCCACCCCTTCGGCTGCGGGCTCAGGCTGAGCTGGGCTCAGCCTCGGCTCACGCTTCCTTCGTCAGATTCGGACCGGCGCCGCCGCCGGCCGCCTGCTCGATCGGCGGGACATCCGGCAGCGCCGTCTTCTCCTCGCCACGGAAGCTGAACTTCCGCTCGTCGCCGTCGCCCTCGGTGTCCACGACCACGATGTGACCGGGGCGCAGCTCACCGAAGAGGATCTTCTCGGAGAGGATGTCCTCGATCTCGCGCTGGATCGTCCGGCGCAGCGGCCGGGCGCCCAGAACCGGGTCGTAGCCCTTCTTGGCGAGCAGCGCCTTGGCGTTCGGGCTCAGCTCAAGGCCCATGTCCCGGTCCTTGAGGCGCTCGTCCACCTTGTCCACCATGAGGTCGACGATCTGGATGATGTCTTCCTCGGTGAGCTGGTGGAAGACGACCGTGTCGTCCACACGGTTGAGGAACTCGGGCCGGAAGTGCTGCTTGAGCTCCTCGTTGACCTTGTTCTTCATCCGCTCGTAGTTGGACTTGGTGTCGCCCTGGGCGGCGAAGCCCAGGTTGAACCCCTTGGAGATGTCCCTGGTCCCGAGGTTGGTCGTCATGATGATGACCGTGTTCTTGAAGTCCACGACCCGGCCCTGGGAGTCGGTCAGCCGACCGTCCTCCAGGATCTGCAGAAGGGAATTGAAGATATCGGGGTGGGCCTTCTCGACCTCGTCGAAGAGGACGACGGAGAACGGCTTCCGGCGCACCTTCTCGGTGAGCTGGCCGCCCTCTTCGTACCCCACGTAACCGGGGGGAGAACCGAAGAGACGCGAAACCGTGTGCTTCTCGCTGAACTCCGACATGTCGAGGGAGATCAGCGCGTCCTCGTCGCCGAAGAGGAATTCGGCGAGCGTCTTGGACAGCTCCGTCTTACCGACTCCGGAGGGGCCGGCGAAGATGAACGAGCCACCGGGCCGCTTGGGGTCCTTCAGACCCGCCCGCGTACGCCGGATCGCCTGGGAGAGCGCCTTGATGGCGTCCTTCTGGCCGATGACACGCTTGTGGAGCTCGTCCTCCATACGGAGCAGCCGCGAGGACTCCTCCTCGGTGAGCTTGAAGACCGGGATGCCCGTGGCGGTCGCCAGGACCTCGGCGATCAGCTCCTCGTCCACCTCGGCGACGACATCCATGTCGCCGGCCTTCCACTCCTTCTCCCGCTTGGTCTTCGCGGCCAGCAACTGCTTCTCCTTGTCGCGGAGCGAAGCTGCCTTCTCGAAGTCCTGGGAGTCGATGGCCGACTCCTTGTCACGGCGGACGTTCGCGATCTTCTCGTCGAACTCGCGGAGGTCCGGCGGAGCGGTCATCCGGCGGATGCGCATCCGTGAACCGGCCTCGTCGATCAGGTCGATCGCCTTGTCCGGCAGGAAGCGGTCCGAGATGTAGCGGTCGGCGAGCGTCGCGGCTGCCACCAGCGCGGAGTCCGTGATGGACACGCGGTGGTGCGCCTCGTAACGGTCCCGCAGGCCCTTGAGGATCTCGATGGTGTGGGGCAGCGACGGCTCGGCCACCTGGATCGGCTGGAAGCGGCGCTCGAGCGCGGCGTCCTTCTCCAGATGCTTGCGGTACTCGTCGAGCGTCGTCGCGCCGATCGTCTGGAGCTCTCCACGGGCGAGCATGGGCTTCAGGATCGAAGCCGCGTCGATCGCGCCCTCGGCGGCGCCCGCACCCACCAGGGTGTGGAGCTCGTCGATGAACAGGATGATGTCGCCGCGGGTGCGGATCTCCTTGAGGACCTTCTTCAGGCGCTCCTCGAAGTCACCTCGGTAGCGGGAGCCCGCGACCAGGGCGCCGAGGTCCAGGGTGTAGAGGTGCTTGTCCTTCAGGGTCTCGGGCACCTCGCCCTTGACGATGGCCTGCGCCAGTCCCTCGACGACCGCCGTCTTGCCGACGCCGGGCTCGCCGATGAGAACCGGGTTGTTCTTCGTACGGCGGGACAGCACCTGCATGACCCGCTCGATCTCCTTCTCGCGCCCGATGACCGGGTCGAGCTTGGACTCACGAGCGGCCTGGGTGAGATTCCTGCCGAACTGGTCCAGGACGAGCGAGGTCGAGGGCGTGCCCTCGGCCGGGCCGCCGGCGGTGGCGGCTTCCTTGCCCTGGTAACCGGAGAGCAGTTGGATGACCTGCTGCCGCACCCGGTTGAGATCGGCGCCCAGCTTCACGAGGACCTGGGCGGCGACGCCCTCGCCCTCGCGGATCAGGCCGAGCAGGATGTGCTCGGTGCCGATGTAGTTGTGGCCGAGCTGAAGGGCCTCGCGGAGCGACAGCTCCAGGACCTTCTTGGCACGGGGCGTGAAGGGGATGTGGCCGGACGGAGCCTGCTGGCCCTGCCCGATGATCTCCTCCACCTGCTGGCGGACCGCCTCGAGCGAAATCCCGAGGCTCTCCAGGGCCTTAGCGGCGACACCCTCACCCTCGTGGATAAGGCCCAGGAG
Organism: Streptomyces sp. NBC_01506; assembly: GCF_045040295.1. Classification (NCBI taxonomy): domain Bacteria; kingdom Bacillati; phylum Actinomycetota; class Actinomycetes; order Kitasatosporales; family Streptomycetaceae; genus Streptomyces; species Streptomyces sp. NBC_01506. The sequence goes on from NZ_CP109422.1 coordinate 3,846,336, forward strand.
GATGTGCTCGGTGCCGATGTAGTTGTGGTTGAGCATCCGGGCTTCTTCCTGAGCCAGGACGACAACCCGCCGCGCGCGGTCGGTGAACCTCTCGAACATCGTTAATCGCTCCTCAGAGCGGTCAGGCAGTAAAGGGGTCGGTCCCCTCCCTGTCCTTCCGCAGCTTAGTCCCGCAAGCGGGGACCGCTCATTCCAACTGCCGACATCCGCCGTGATCACCCCGCCTCTGCGGCGAACTTTCCTCACGAACAAGCCGACACCTGCTCCAACCTGATGGTGCGAGACGATGTTCCCGCAGGCCAGACAGATACCCCCGCTATCGGTACGCCGATGGCGAACGTGAGACGTCCGGGACCGCGTGTCGCCCCTCCCCACTAGGAATGTCTTACCCGCAAGCACTGACAGTCCATGCGGCGCACCCCGGTTCCCTCCGCTACGGGCGAACACCCTTGCACTCCCGAATGCTCCCGCGCGCCCCCTTCGTGAGCACACAGAGCGAGCGGGTGGCGACTGCGCGTAACTCAACGCCGGGGCGGGGAGTTGGTCCGCACATGGCCCTTCCGGTTCCGCTCCCCCGCGCTCCGCTGCCGCTCGAAGGCGGCAGCGCCTTCTGGTACGAGCACGAGCTGGGCTGGCCCACGGCGCCGGGGCCACCCGTCGCGCTGCTGACCGGGCTCCGCTTCGACGTTCTGGAGCTGCCGGCCGACGCGGGCGCCGGGGTGCTGCGGCGGATCGACCCGGCCGGGACCGGGCCGGTGGCCCTCGTGGCGGGCCGGATGCGGCTGCTGGTGGCGGCGGGCGCCGCGGACGAACTGCCGGGGCTGCTCGAATGGCTGGAATGGGGCGGGATCGCGCTGGATCTGACCGCTGTCGGCGCCGACGGCCGGATGACCGCTCCGCAGCCGCCGGAAAACGGACGCCCGTGGGCGGAGCAGGGGGCCGCCGTATGGCTGCGGCCCCCCGAGCCGGGACGCGAGGTGGAGCCGACGCTGCCGGCTCTCACTCACTTCGGACACGGCCCCGGAGGCAGTGCCGGACACGGGGACAGGGGTGGGGATGTCCCCGATCTCGTTCGACTCGTGGACACGGCGGCGACTGAGTGCCACCGGGCCCGATTGCTTCGTGGAGAAACGGCACGTGCGAAATCTCAGCCGTTGGCCTTCTCGTAGGCTTCGCGGATCTCGGCCGGAACGCGACCGCGATCGTTGACGCTGTAGCCGTTCTCCTTGGCCCACTTGCGAATTTCCGCGGTGTCCTTGTTCCCTCCGGCGGCGGCGCGGCCCTTGCCACGGCCACCGGCGGCGCGGCCACCGGTACGACGGCCACTCTTGGTGTACGGGTCGAGCAGCCCACGAAGCTTGTCCGCATTCGCGTTCGTGAGGTCGATCTCGTAGGTCTTGCCGTCCAGCGCGAACGTGACAGTCTCGTCCGCCTCGCCACCGTCGAGGTCGTCAACAAGAAGGACCTGAACCTTCTGTGCCACCAGTTTTCCTTTCATCGAAAATGCAGTACGCCGAAAGGAAACCGCTTTTCTCAGGAAAACACAAACCCCCGGCAGAGGTTCCGTAGCACAAGAACACGGGAAACGTGCGCGATTCGGACATAGGGTTCCGGGTTCTTCCGCCGCTCACAGGTGCAGAAGCATCCGGCTGTTACCCAAGGTGTTCGGCTTCACCCGTTCGAGACCGAGGAACTCGGCCACACCCTCGTCATAGGAACGCAGCAGCTCGCTGTAGACATCTCCGTCGACAGGAGTCTCACCGATCTCCACGAAGCCGTGCTTGATGAAGAAGTCCACTTCGAAGGTGAGACAGAATACGCGCCGCACACCGAGCCACCGGGCCGTCTCCAACAACTTGTCGAGCACATGACGCCCGATGCCGGCGCCCCTGAACCGGGGATCCACCGCGAGTGTGCGCACTTCGGCGAGGTCTTCCCACATCACGTGGAGTGCGCCGCATCCGACGACCGTCGCGTCACCCTCGCGTTCGGCGACCCAGAACTCCTGGATGTCCTCGTAAAGAGTCACCGTCGCTTTGTCGAGCAGGATGCCTTCACTCACGTACGGGTCGACGAGACGACGGACCGCGGACACATCGCTCGTCCTGGCCCGCCGGACGGTGATGGCATTCGTCGCGGCTTTCGGAACCTCACTGGACATGACTGGACGCTATCGCCCCGCGGGATGCTCTCGGTCGGCGCCCTCGGACGGGACTTCGGACGGGACTTCGCCGGGCTCGTCGCGCCGCACCATACGGACCGCGTCCTCCAGGGCGTCGCGCTGCGTCGGCGACATCATCCCGAAGAAGGCGACAAGGGCCGCCGCCGGGTTGTCACTCTTCGACCAGGCTTCGTTCATCAGCGCAGCCGCGTAGGCGGCCCGTGTGGAGACCGCCGTATATCTATAGGCGCGGCCGACGACTTCCCTGCGTACCCAGCCCTTCTGATGGAGATTGTCCATTACGGTCATGACGGTCGTGTAGGCGATGGACCGTTCCCGCTGAAGGTCTTCGAGGACTTCCCGGACGGTGACCGGACGGTTCCATTGCCAGACGCGACTCATGACGGCGTCTTCCAGGTCTCCCAATTGGCGGGGCACACCGTCACCATAGTGCGAGATGTCCGAATGGCCGGTTATTGACATGACAAAAAGGACGTACGACATGGTGGAAGTCGTACGTCCTGATCGGATCTACGGCGTGGTACGCGTCAGGCGCCGGAAGGGGTGCCCGGCTGCTTCACGGCCTCCGCGCGGGCGATCGCCGCGTCCACGGCCGCGTCCTCCTTCGCCTTGTTGTCCCCGCCCTGGCTCTTGACGATCGTCACGACCAGGCCGATGAAAAAGGCGGCCATCACCACGGGCGGCAGGAGAGCGGATACGTAGTCCATGGCCCCAGAATAGCTATCCGGCGGCCCGCTGCTCCGGCGGGGGCGTGGGCTTACGGCGTGGCGGGAAGACCTCGGACGGCTTGGGCATCGGGCGATCCGCGGGCGGGCGCCCGGGGGCCGCCGGGCGGCGGGGCGGCGCGGGTGTCTTCGCGGGCGGCTTCGCGGGCTCCTCCTTCGGCTCCTGCGGGTCCGCGGCGGCACGGCCGCCCTGGAGGGCCAGCAGCCGCGTACGGGGCGCGGGAGCGGCGGGTGAGCGGCCTGCGAGCCGGGCCCGTACGGAGTTCTCGGCGATCCGCTGACAACGGTCGAGCAGCGCGGTGGCGACGGGTGCGGGGCGCAGGGTGCGCAGAGCCATGAGGTCCTCCGGGCGGGGGTCGTACCCGGCGGCCAGGGCGTCCTGGAGAAGCTCCAGATAACCGGCGGCCGAGCCGGGAAGCGCGGCGCGGTAGCGGGCGAGGTCGGCGAGCAGGAACGCCCGCAGCCGGCCGGCCTCGCGGACCGCCTCGTCCACGGACTCGGCGAGCCGCAGGCATGCCTGGACGTCCTCGTCGGGGAGGGGAGCGGGGTGGAGGGCGACGGCGAGGGCGCCTCGGAGCACTCGCAGCTCGTCTGCGCCGAACGCCATGCCGCCGCGGGATCCGTAGGGCGTGGGCATGGGGTGACGATACTCACGAACCGCACAAAATCGTCCAAACGCGACGGCTGCGGCGCGGCGGGGTCCGGGGTCTGCCGGCGGGCCGCCGCCTACATGCGCGACACGTTGCGCTCGTACACCAGTCGCAGGCCGATCAGCGTCAGCCAGGGCTCGTGCTCGTCGATCACCGACGCCTCACCGAGGATGATCGGCGCCAGGCCGCCCGTCGCGATCACGGTCACCTCGCCGGGGTCCTCGGCCAGCTCGCGCGCCATCCGTTTCACGACCCCGTCGACCTGGCCGGCGAACCCGTACACGATGCCCGACTGCATCGCCTCGACGGTGTTCTTGCCGATGACGCTGCGCGGCCTGGCCAGCTCGATCTTGCGCAGTTGGGCGCCCTTGATGCCCAGCGCCTCCACGGAGATCTCGATGCCGGGCGCGATGACACCGCCCGTGTACTCCCCGCGCGCGCTGACCGCGTCGAAGGTCGTGGCCGTGCCGAAGTCCACGACGACCGCGGGGCCGCCGTACAGCTCGACGGCGGCGACCGAGTTGATGATCCGGTCGGCGCCGACCTCCTTCGGGTTGTCCACCAGGATCGGTACGCCGGTCTTGATGCCGGGCTCGACCAGGACGGCCGGCACGTCTCCGTAGTAGCGGCGCGTCACCTCGCGCAGTTCGTGCAGGACGGACGGCACGGTGGAGCAGATCGCGATGCCCTCGATGCCGTCGCCCAGCTCGTCGCCGAGCAGCGGGTGCATCCCCATCAGTCCCTGAAGGAGGACGGCGAGTTCGTCGGCCGTACGGCGCGAGTCGGTGGACACGCGCCAGTGCTCGACGATCTCCTCGCCGTCGAACAGGCCGAGCACGGTGTGGGTGTTGCCGACGTCGATGGTGAGCAGCATCAGACACCCGCCTCGCGCAGGTCGAGGCCGATGTCGAGGATCGGCGCGGAGTGCGTGAGGGCGCCGACGGCGAGATAGTCGACGCCGGTCTCGGCGTACGCGCGGGCGTTCTCCAGGGCCAGCGTGCCGGACGATTCCAGCAGGGCCCGGCCGGCGACGAGGGCGACGGCCTCCGCGGTCTCGGCCGGGGTGAAGTTGTCCAGCAGGATCAGGTCGGCGCCCGCGTCGAGGACTTCGCGGACCTGCTGGAGGGTGTCGGTCTCCACCTCGACCGCGAGGTCGGGGAACCGGTCGCGTACGGCCTTGAACGCCTCCGCGACCCCGCCGGCGGCCACCACGTGGTTGTCCTTGACGAGCGCGGCGTCGGACAGCGACATCCGGTGGTTGACGCCGCCGCCGCAGCGCACCGCGTACTTCTCCAGGGCGCGCAGACCGGGCGTCGTCTTACGGGTGTCGCGCACCTTGGCGCCGGTGCCTTCCAGCGCGTCGGCCCACGCGCGCGTGGCGGTCGCGATGCCGGAGAGCCTGCACAGGAGGTTGAGCGCGCTGCGCTCCCCGGTGAGCAGGTCACGGGTGCGGGTGGTGACGCTGAGGAGCTTCTGACCGGCCTCGACACGGTCACCGTCCTCGACGTGCCGCTCGACCTCGAAGTCCTCCGTACAGACGAGGGACAGGACGGCCTCGGCGACGCGCAGCCCGGCGACCGTGCCGCTCCTGCGGGCCGTGAAGTCGCCGGTGGCGACGGCGTCGGCGGGGACGGTCGCGACGCTCGTGACGTCCACGCCGTGGTCCAGGTCCTCGCCGATGGCGACGTGGGCGATGTCCTCGACCTGGACGGGGTCGAGTCCGGCTTCGGCCAGCAGCGCGGCGAGCGCCGGGTCCAGACCGCACTCCGGGGAGTCCTCGCCGTCGGAACAGCCGCAGCCGTCGCCGCAGCCGCCCGCGGCGGACGCCGGGGCGCCGATCTGGATGAGCGGTACGTCCACGGCCTCGGCGCGCGGACGGTCTTCGGGCGTGCTCACGGTGAGGGCTCCCTGGGGGCGGGGGGATCTACGGGGTGTACGGCGGGAAACGCGGGGGTGTCGGTCCGGCTCAGCTCCAGGGCGCGGCCCGCCCCGAGGCGTACGACGAGGTGGCGGCGCCAGTGGGCGTCGTCACGCTCGGGGAAGTCGTCGCGCCAGTGGCAGCCGCGGGTCTCCTCGCGCTCCAGGGCGGCGGCCACGAGGACGCGGGCGACACACAGGAGGTTGGAGGTCTCCCACGACTCGACGCCCGGCTGGGCGGGCTTCGTGGGGTCCGTGGGCCCCAGGGCGTCCTGGTACACGGCCTCAAGGGCCTCGGCGGCCACGCCCAGGCTCGTGGCGGACCTGAGGACGCCCGCGCCTTCGGACATGACGCGCTGGATCGCCAGGCGCGCCTCGGGGGCGATGAGCGGCAGCAGGGCCGTCTCGCGCGTGCCGGTCGTGCTCCGCGCGGCGGCGGGCGCGGGGCGGGGGGCCGCCGCGACCGCGGCGATGTCGGCCGCGATGCGCTCGGCGAACACCAGCCCTTCGAGAAGGGAGTTGGACGCGAGCCGGTTCGCGCCGTGCACGCCCGTGCAGGCCACCTCACCGCACGCGTACAGGCCCGGCACGGTCGTACGGCCGCGCAGGTCCGTGACGACGCCGCCGGACGCGTAGTGGGCGGCGGGCGCCACCGGGATCGGCTCGGTGACCGGGTCGATGCCGTGGGCGCGGCAGGCGGCGAGGATCGTGGGGAAGCGGGTGGCCCACATGTCGGCACCGAAGTGTCTGGCGTCCAGATACATGTGTTCGGCGCCCTGCTCCAGCATGCGGCGCGTGATGCCCTTGGCGACGATGTCGCGGGGCGCCAGCTCGGCGAGTTCGTGCTGGTCGAGCATGAAGCGGACCCCGTCGGCGTCCACGAGATGGGCGCCCTCGCCCCGTACCGCCTCGGACACCAGCGGCTGCTGGCCCTCCGATCCGGCGCCGAGGAAGAGCACCGTCGGGTGGAACTGCACGAATTCGAGGTCGGAGACCTCCGCGCCGGCGCGCAGCGCGAGGGCCACGCCGTCGCCGGTGGACACGGCGGGGTTGGTCGTGGCCGCGAAGACCTGGCCCATGCCGCCGGTGGCCAGGACGACGGCGGGGGCGTGGACGGCTCCGACGCCGTCGTGCTGGCCCTCGCCCATGACATGGAGGGTGACGCCGGAGGTGTTGCCGTGTTCATCCGTAAGGAGGTCGAGGACCAGCGCGTTCTCGACCGTGCGCAGGGAGGCGTCGCGCACCGCGTCCACCAGGGCGCGGGAGACCTCCGCGCCGGTCGCGTCGCCCCCCGCGTGGGCGATACGGCGGCGGTGGTGGCCGCCCTCGCGGGTCAACTGGAGATCGCCCGTGTCCGCCGTGTCGAAGCGCGCGCCGGTCCCGATCAGGCGGCGTACGGCGTCGGGGCCCGCGGTGACCAGGGTGCGTACGGCCTCCTCGTCGCACAGGCCCACGCCCGCGACGAGGGTGTCGCTCAGGTGCTGCTCGGGGGTGTCGCCCTCGCCGAGGGCGGCGGCGATGCCGCCCTGCGCCCAGCGGGTGGAGCCGTCGTCCAGGCGGGCCTTGGTGACGACGACCGTCCTGAGCCCGGCCGCGGCGCAGCGCAGCGCCGCGGTGAGTCCGGCGACGCCGGAGCCGACCACGACCACGTCGGCGTCGACGGACCAGCCGGGCACGGGCGCGGTGAGCTGGATGCCGGCCGGGCGGCCGGGCTGCGGCTTGGGGGCGGGCTCGGCGGTCACTGGGAAGCTCCGAACGTCAGGGGGATGTTGTCGATCAGCCGCGTCGCGCCGACCCGCGCGGCCACGGCGAGGACGGCCTCGCCGGTGTGGTCGTCGGGGACCTCGGTGAAGTCGGCGGGGTCCACGAGGGCCAGGTAGTCGAGGGTGAAGGACGGGCTGTCCCTGACCGCCTGGTCGAGGATGACGCGGGCCGCCGACCGTACGGCGTGGGCGCCGTAGCCGCGCGTCGGCGGCGTGTGGGAGGCGGCGTGCGCCACCGCGTGGGTGTCGGCGGCGGCACGGGCCTCGCCGAGCGCGGAGAGGGCCGCCGCGCGGGCCCTGGACGTGGGCGCGGACCGCGCGCGGGCGCGCAGCGCGTGCTGGGCGCCGAGGCGGTCCCGCGCGGCGAACAGGGCCCGGGAGAGCGCGAGTGCGGTGCGCCGCTCGGTGGCGGACAGGAAACGGTTGCGGCTGGAGAGCGCGAGACCGTCGTCCTCGCGGACCGTCGGCACGCCGACGATCTCGACCGGGAAGTTCAGGTCGCGGGCCATCCGCCGGATCAGCGCGAGCTGTTGGGCGTCCTTCTGTCCGTAGAAGGCGACGTCGGGGGCGGTGAGATGCAGCAGCTTCGCGACGACGGTGAGCATGCCGTCGAAGTGTCCGGGCCGCGCGGCGCCTTCGAGGCGCTGTCCCATGGGGCCGGCGGAGATCCGTACCTGGGGCGTACCGCCCGGGTACACCTCCTCGACGGACGGCGCGAACACGGCGTCGGCGCCCGCCGTCCCGGCCGTCTTCAGGTCCGATTCGAGTGTCCGGGGGTAGCGGTCGAGGTCTTCGCCCGCGCCGAACTGGAGCGGGTTGACGAAGACGGTGACGACGACGAAGCCCGCCGGGCCGACATGGGCGCGGGCCGCGCGTACGAGCGCGGCGTGGCCGTCGTGCAGAGCGCCCATCGTCATGACGACGGCGGTACGGGCGCCGGAAACCGGCCGGTCGCCGTGGCGCGCGAGCAGCAGGTCCAGCTCCGCGCGCGTGGAGGCCAGTTGGAGACTCATCGGCCGCTCCCTCCGTGCTGGTCCCCGTCGGCGAGGACATCCAGCAGATCCTCGGCCAGCTCCGGCTTGAGCAGCCCGTGGGCGAGCGCCCGGTCGGCCGTCGTACGGGCCATGGCCAGATAGCCCGGCACGGCGGCGGGCGCGTGCTCGCGCAGCTCGGTGACATGTGCGGCGACGGTGCCCGCGTCGCCGCGCGCCACGGGGCCGGTGAGCGCGGCGTCGCCGGAGCGCAGCGCGTTGTCGAGGGCGGCGCCCAGGAGCGGGCCGAGCATCCTGGCGGGAGCCGCGACCCCGGCCTTGCTCAGCAGCTCCATCGACTGGGCGACCAGCGTGACCAGATGGTTCGCACCGAGCGCCAGCGCCGCGTGGTAGAGCGGGCGGAAGTCCTCCTCGACCCACTCGGGCTCGCCGCCCATCTCGATGACCAACGCCTCGGCGGCCAGGCGCAGTTCGTCGGGAGCTGTGACTCCGAAGGAGCAGCCCGCGAGCCGCTGGACGTCCACGGAGGTGCCCGTGAACGTCATCGCGGGGTGCAGCGCGAGCGGCAGCGCGCCCGCGCGCAGGGCGGGCGACAACACCTTCGTGCCGTACCGCCCCGAGGTGTGGACCAGCAACTGTCCCGGGCGTACGGCTCCGGTCTCGGCGAGCCCTTCGACCAGGCCGGGCAGCGCGTCGTCCGGAACGGTCAGCAGCACCAGTTCGGCGCGGGCGAGCACCTCGGCGGGCGTCACGAGGGGCACGTCGGGGAGCAGGACGGCCGCCCTGCGTACGGAGGCGTCGGAGACGCCCGACGCGGCGACCGGGCGGTGTCCGGCGAGCCGCAGAGCGGCGGCCAGCGCCGGTCCGACACGGCCGGAACCCACGACTCCGACCGTGAGCCGGGCGGGCCTGTCCCTCGGGTCACGGGGATCCATGGGAACTGCTGATGCGTTCACGCGGCGGGGCCTTCCGTTCCAGTCCGCGACGGGTACCGGACGATTTCTCGCCATGCTACGCCAGCGTTTCGTGGCATTCCCCGACTGTCCACAGGCGGTGGGCGACCCGGCGAAACCCAGTAGGACATGTGTGCGCGGTGCACGATGATCGCCCCATGGCAGACACCGGCGAACAGGACGAACGGCGACGGCGGCCGGCCGCCTGGCAGGCATCTCGGCGGACCCTGTGGCGCGGCTCCGCCGACCGGCCCGTCGGTGAGGGGCTGGCCGCTCTGGCGGCCGACGCGTCGTCGGTCTACGACCTGGACGAGTGGACGGACGTGTACGGGGACGGGGTCGTCGCCGAGCTGGAGAGCTGGGTGGCGGCCCTGCTCGGCTTCCCGGCCGCCGCGTTCTTCCCGTCCGGGACCATGGCGCAGCAAGTGGCGCTGCGGTGCTGGGCGGGGCGCACCGGGAACGCGACCGTGGCGCTGCATCCGCTGGCGCACCCTCAGGTGCACGAGGGCGGCGCCCTGTCGGTCGTGAGCGGCCTGCGCACGGTCCACCCGACGACCGAGCCGCGGCTGCCGACGGCCGAGGAGATCCACGCCACCGCCGAGCCGTTCGGCACGCTGATGCTGGAACTGCCGCTGCGCGACGCGGGATTCGTGCTGCCGACGTGGGACGAGCTGGTCGCCGTGGTGGCGGCGGCGCGTGAGCGCGACGCGGTGGTGCACTTCGACGGCGCGCGTCTGTGGGAGTGCGTGACGCACTTCGGCCGGCCTCTTCAGGAGATCGCGGAGCTCGCCGACAGCGTGTACGTGTCCTTCTACAAGTCCCTGGGCGGCCTGTCCGGGGCGATGCTCGTGGGGCCTTCGGAGGTGGTCGAGGAGGCGCGGGTGTGGCGGCATCGGTACGGAGGGCAGCTTTTCCAGCAGTATCCGGCGGCGCTGTCCGCGCTGCTGGGGCTGGAGCGCGAGCTGCCGCGGCTGCCGTCGTACGTGGCGCACGCGCGCGTGGTCGCGGCGGCGCTCGCGGACGGATTCGCGGCGCCGGCTTCGGACACGGCGGGGGGATCGACGGCCCCGTGGTTCCGGGTGCATCCTCAGTCGCCTCACACGCACCAGTTCCAGGTGTGGCTTCCGTACGAAGCGGCCGTGCTGACCGAGGCGGCGGTGCGGCAGGCCGAGGAGACCGGTGTGACGCTGTTCCGCCGCTGGTTCGAGTCGGGCGCGGGCCCGCCGGGGGTGGCGCTGACGGAGGTGACGGTGGGGTCGGACGGGCTGGAGTGGACGGCGGACGACGTCCGGCAGGCCGTACGGGAGTTCCTGGCGCGCGTACGGCCACAGTCGTAGGTGGGGCCACAGTCGCGGGTGCGGCCACCGACTCCCGTGGGGCCGCAGTCGCGCGTGGGGCCGGGGACCGGGCCCGCCGATTGACCGGCGCCGTCAATCGTCCGCCGCGTTGTCAGTGGCGGCGTGCAGCATGGACCCATGAGCGTGACCATCGACATCACCGGGCTGCCCCACGAGCGGATCGTCTTCGGACCCTCCCCGCTCGCGGAGCTGGGCGCCGCCCTGCACGCGCTGTCCGAGCCCGGCCACCACGCCCGGCTGCACGGCTGGGTCACTTCCACGTCCGCCGGTCTCAAGCCCGAGCTGGCCGATCGAATGCACGAGGCGGACTTCCTGTGGCGGTCCGCCCGCTCCGACATCCTGCTGCCGGCCCGCCCCCGCGAGACGCTGGCCGAGGAGCTGGACGACCTCGACACGATGCCGGACGAGCTGTATGTGGCGGCGGCGCTGGAGATCTCCTGCGCCAGTCAGTACGGCACGGACGCGCCGTCCCCCCTGGTGGACGCCCGTGCGGGCGAGCGCGCGCTGGAGCTGGCGGCGGCGCGCGGGCCGCGCCAGTCCGCGTTCGTACGGCGCATGCTGACCGATCCGCCCGCCGTCCGGGCATGGATACGGCAGTTGCTGGAGGACTGCGACGAGGCGTTCTTCGCCGAGACCTGGCGGCGCGTGCGGGTCCAACTGGCCGCCGACGCCCGGCACAAGACGGAGCTGCTGCGGCACAAGGGCCTCGCGGAGGCCGTCGCCGCCGTCTCGTCCGCCGTGAGCCTCCAGGAGACGGGACCGGGACCGGGCATCGCCGTCGTCGTGGACAAGCTCACATCGGGCCGCACGACCGCGGCCGGATCGGGCCTGACCTTCCTGCCGACCGCCTTCGGCTGGCCGCATCTGCTCGCGCTGTACGCGCCAGGCTGGCGTCCGGTCGTGCAGTATCCGGTGGGCAGCCCGGAGCCGTCGGGCGCCGCGCCCTCCGTGGAGATGGTCAAGCTGCGTCTGGAGGCCGTCGCCCACCCCATGCGGATGCGGATGTGCCGCAGCCTCGCGCGGGGTTCGTACACGACGGGCGAGCTGGCCGACGCGTACGGGATCACGGCGCCCGAGGTGTCCCGGCATCTGGCCGTGATGCGCAGGGCCGGGCTGCTGACGACCCGCCGCCGGGGGCGCTATGTGCTGCATCAGTTGGACGTGACCCTGGTGGCCCGGCTCGGCAGTGACTTCCTGGAGGGCGTGCTGCGGTGACCCGGTGAAGGAGCGGGGAAACGAGGAAACGGGGGAGCGGGGAAGCCACCGCGGCCCGGCCCGGCCGCCGTCGCGGACTCAGCCGATACGGATGTGCTTCACGCTGGTCCAGGTGCGCCGCAGCCGGTGGCGCAGCGCGCTGTCGGTGTTCGGGGCCAGCCGCAGCCCGGCCGACGCGGCGACGGTGTCGGCGATCCGCGGGATCGTCACGCTGTCGGTACGGATGTGCTCGCCGAACTCCGGCCGGGACAGTCGCTCCAGACAGTGGTCCAGCTTCCCGACGGCGAAGCTCTCCCACTTGAGCCCCATCCCGAGTCCGCGTTCGTTGAGCCTCTTCAGGACGGTCTCGCGCTCGGCCAGCAGCGCGAAGTGGCGTACGTCGTGCTTCTCGCGCAGCCGGCCGATGATCTCCTTGAAGTAGCCGTCGTCGACGAGCGTCATGGGCGCGATCACCGGTCCCTCGTGCTCGCGCAGCACCAGGTCGAGCATGTCGTGCACCCCCTGCCGCCAGACGGGCAGGTCCTGGAAGTCGCCCCGGAGCCGGGCGGGCAGCATGCGGTGCAGTCCGTACCCGACGTTCTCGGGATCGCAGATGACGCTGCCCGGCAGCCGCCGCGCGATCTCGTGCGCGGTCTGTGTCTTCCCGCCGCCGAAGGGCCCGTTGATCCACAGCAGCATCAGAGGGCTCCTCCCCCGGCGCGTACCAGCCCTGACTCGTACGCGAGCACCACCACCTGCACCCGGTCGCGCAGCCCGAGCTTGGTGAGGATGCGGCCGACATGTGTCTTCACGGTCGCCTCGGAGAGCACGAGGCGGGCGGCGATCTCGCCGTTCGACAGGCCCTGGGCGACCAGCAGCATGACTTCGCGCTCACGGCCGGTCAGCCGCTCCATGGCGCCGGTGGCCGCGGTGTTCTCCTTGCCGCTCGGCAGCATGGCCGAGAAGCGGTCGAGCAGCCGCCGTGTCGTGGACGGCGCGACGACCGCGTCACCGCTGTGCACGGCGCGGATCGCGGTCAGCAGTTCGGACGGCGGCACGTCCTTGAGCATGAAGCCGCTGGCGCCCGCCTTGAGCCCCGAGAAGGCGTACTCGTCAAGGTCGAACGTGGTCAGGATGAGCACCTTCGGCGCACCGGGCTCCGCGCAGATGCGGCGGGTCGCCTCGACGCCGTCCAGCCGTGGCATACGGACGTCCATCAGGACGACGTCCACGGCGGTGCCGCGCAGATTCTCGATCGCCTCGGCGCCGTCGCCCGCCTCCGCGACGACCTCCATGTCCGGCTGTGCGGCCAGCACCATACGAAAACCGGTGCGTAGCAGCACCTGGTCGTCGACGAGCATCACGCGGATCGACATCGGCGGCTCCTTGTCGGTTGGTCCAGCGGTAGATGGGCGGGGTGCCAATGGGGGTGACGAGGTGCAGGGGTCAGGAGTGACGGTAGTCGCCGCCTCAGTGCGCGGGCTTGAGCGGCAGCAGCGCGCTGATGCGGAAGCCGCCCCCCGGGCGCGGCCCCGCGTCGAGCGTGCCGCCGACCATGCCGACGCGCTCGCGCATCCCGATGAGCCCGTGCCCCCGGCCGTCCGCGCCACCGTCCACGTAGAGCTCGTGGCCCGCGCCACGCCCGTCGTCCTCGACCAGAAGTCCGAGCCCGTCGTCGAAGTAGACCAGACGCACGCTGGCTCCCACATCGGGTCCGCCGTGCTTGCGGCTGTTCGTCAGGGCCTCCTGCACGATCCGGTACGCGGTCAGCTCGACCCCGCTCGGCAGCGACCGGGGGGTGCCCTCGACCTTGAAGTCGACGGTGAGCCCCGCCGACCGCACCTGTTCGACCAGGTCCTCTATCTGCTGGACGTCGGGCTGCGGCACGTATTCGCCGCTCTCCTTGACGTCTCCGGTCCGCAGCACACCGAGCAGCCGGCGCATCTCCGCCAGCGCCTGCCGTCCGGTGCCCGAGATGGTCTCCAGGGCCTGTCTGGCCTGCTCGGGCGCGCTGTCCAGGACATAGGCGGCACCGTCGGCCTGGACGACCATCACCGACACGTTGTGCGCGACGACGTCGTGCAGTTCGCGGGCGATCCGCGCGCGCTCGGCGGCGACGGCCACCTTGGCCTGCGCCTCGCGCTCCTTCTCCAGCCGGGTGGCGCGCGCCTCCAGCTCGGCGAAGTAGGCGCGGCGGGTACGGATGGAGTCGCCGAGCACCCAGGCGAGCAGGAAGGGCACGCTCATCACGATGGTGAAGAAGACCTGCCCGCCGAAGCTGGCATCGGAGATGGGCCAGCGCACTTGCGCCAGCGGCGCCGCCGCCAGTCCGCCGATCAGCCCCAGCCTGGAGGCCCAGCGGGGGCCGCCGCGGGCGGCGACCGTGTAGATGAGCGCCAGCATGGCGAAGTTCGCCGGGTTGACCCCGACATCGGTCAGTAGCTGGACCACGCCCAGGACGGCGGTGAGCAGCAGCATCTTGTCCGGTGCGCGTCGGCGCAGCGCGACGCTCAGCGACAGCAGCAGGACCACGACCGCGGCCACGGCGGTCGGCCCGCCGTCGACCGGCTGCGTCCCCAGCCACAGCACGGACCACCCGATGAGCACCACAGCCCAGAAGCTGTCGACGCCCGTCGGGTGTCTGCGGAGAAAATCATAGAGACGCTGCACGTAACCCAGCGTAGGGAAGCGGGAAAGGTAGAAGGGTCAACCGGAGGGCCGATCCGCGCGGTCGGCGCGTACTCCCCAAGGTGGAGACTTGGGCCTGTGACGGATGAGACGTGTAAGCGCGACGTGGCTCACGGGGCCCTGCGGGCCGTGGAGCCGCGCGGATGGGCCGCGGCCATGGAGAGCGCGCTGTACGGCCCCGAGGGCTTCTACCGGCGCCCTGAGGGCCCCGCCGGGCACTTCCGCACGTCCGTGCACGCCTCCCCGCTTTTCGCGTCGGCCGTCGCGAGGCTGCTGGTGGCGACCGCCGAGGCGCTGGACACCGACGAGATCGCGCTGGTCGATGTCGGGGCGGGGCGCGGAGAGTTGCTGACCGGGGTCCTGGGCGCCGTACCGGACGGGCTCGCCGTCAGGCCGTACGCCGTGGAACGGGCCACGCGCCCGCCGGGACTGGATCCGCGTATCGAGTGGACCGACCGGCCGCCGGCCGGTGTGCGCGGGCTGCTGTTCGCCAACGAGTGGCTGGACAACGTGCCGGTGGACGTCGCCGAGACCGGGCCCGACGGGACGGTGCGCCACGTCCTGGTCGGTCCCGACGGGACGGAGCGGCCCGGCGCCCCCGTCGACGGCGCGGACGCCGCGTGGCTGGCGCGCTGGTGGCCGATGGGCGGGCCGGGCGCGCGGGCGGAGATCGGCCGTAGCCGTGACGAGGCGTGGGCCGCCGCCGTGGCGACGCTGGAGCGGGGTCTTGCGGTGGCCGTCGACTACGCGCATGTACGGGGCGACCGGCCGCTGTTCGGGACGCTGACCGGGTTCCGCGACGGCCGCGAGGTGCGCCCGGTGCCGGACGGGAGTTGCGACATCACCGCCCATGTCGCGCTGGACGCGTGCGCGGCGGCGGCGCGCGCGGCGGTGATGGCGGACGACGGGGGCGGCGGCCCGTACGCCTCGGGCTGGGCCGAACGCCCGGCCGGCTCGGGCGACTTGGGCGATGCGGGTGACTCGGGCGGGCCGGGCGGGCCGGGCGGGCCGGGCGGGCCAGGCGGGCCGGGCGGGCCAGGGGCCTTCGTACTGAGTCAGCGCGAGGCCCTGCACCGCCTCGGCGTCAGCGGCGCGCGCCCGCCGCTCTCCCTCGCCACGACCGACCCCGCCTCCTACATAGGCGCGCTCGCCACCGCCGGCCAGGCCGCCGAACTGACCGCCCGCGGCGGCCTCGGGGACTTCGGCTGGCTGCTGACACCCGTCCGGGCCGCTCTGAGAGACTGGGCCCCATGACGGAGACCACGCGCACGACGGTCGGCATCGGCGGCGCGGCCGAGAGCACGGACATGGTGCTCAACATCGGGCCCCAGCACCCCTCCACGCACGGTGTGCTCCGACTGCGTCTGGTACTCGACGGCGAGGTGATCCGGCACGCCGAGCCGGTCATCGGCTACATGCACCGGGGCGCGGAGAAGCTGTTCGAGGCGCGCGACTACCGCCAGATCGTGATGCTCGCCAACCGCCACGACTGGCTGTCGGCGTTCTCCAACGAGCTGGGTGTGGTGATGGCCGTCGAGCGCATGCTCGGTATGGAGGTGCCGCAGCGGGCCGTGTGGACCCGGACCCTGCTCGCCGAGCTGAACCGGATGCTCAACCATCTGATGTTCCTCGGCTCCTACCCCCTCGAACTGGGCGGGATCACCCCGGTGTTCCACGCGTTCCGGGAGCGCGAGGAGCTGCAAGCCGTCATGGAGGAGATCTCCGGCGGCCGGATGCACTTCATGTTCAACCGGGTCGGCGGTCTCAAGGAGGATCTGCCCGCCGGCTGGCTCGGCCGCGCCAGGCACGCGGTCGCCGAGGTCCGTTCGCGGATGGACGTGTACGACAGGCTGGTCCTCGGCAACGAGATCTTCCGGGGCCGCACCCGGGGCGTGGGCGTGCTGTCGGCCAAGGCCGTGCACGCGTACGGGGTGTCGGGGCCGATCGCGCGGGCGTCGGGCGTCGACTTCGATCTGCGGCGCGACGAGCCGTATCTCGCGTACGGGGAACTCCAGGACACCCTGAAGGTCGTCACCCGCGAGGACGGCGACTGTCTGGCCCGCTTCGAGTGCCTGCTGGGGCAGACCCACAACTCGCTCGACCTCGCGGACGCGTGCCTGGACCGCATCGCCGACCTGGAGCCCGGTCCGATCAACCAGCGGCTGCCGAAGGTCCTCAAGGCGCCCGAGGGACACACGTACGCCTGGACGGAGAATCCGCTCGGCATCAACGGCTACTACCTGGTGTCGAAGGGCGAGAAGACGCCGTACCGGCTCAAGCTGCGCTCGGCGTCCTTCAACAACATCCAGGCCCTGACCGAACTGCTGCCGGGCACCCTGGTGGCCGACATGGTGGCGATCCTCGGCTCGCTCTTCTTCGTCGTCGGCGACATCGACAAGTAGCGGGCCGTGCGGGGCCTTTCGCCCCTGCGCCCTTGCGCCCTTGCGCCCGTCAGGAGCCGATCGCGCTGCGCAGTTGCCCCAGTGGCAGCGGCTCGGTCTCGTCGTGCTCCGTGAGGTCGATGACCTCGCCCACCGCCCGCTCCTCGGTCCTGTGCCGTACGGCCAGGGCCTCCTCGCCGACCACATCGGCAAGGTCCTCGTGCTGCGCCCGCTCCAACTGCGCCGGCTCCGCCCGTCCGGCCCCGGTGTCCACGGCCTCCGTGTCGGCCGGGCCGTCCTTCGTCGCGTCGGCGGGCGGTTCGATCGACGCCGGGCCGCCCTTCTGCGTACCGAAGAAGTCGAAACCTCCCTCGGGACCCCGCTGGAGCCGGTGCCGCCGGTTGTACGGGACGATCGCCGATGCGGAGGGATGGGGGCGGGTGGCGGGCAGCGACGACGCCGGCCCGGCCTTCAGCGGAAGCGCGGACGACGGGCGCGTGTGCTCGGCGCCTGCCGCCTTCCGCGCGGCCTGCCGCTGCCTGGCTTCCTTCTCGCGCTCGGCCCGCGCGGCCCGCTCGACCTGCTCCGCCCGCTCGGCGCGGGCTCTGTCCTCGGCCTCACGGGCCGCGCGTTCGTTGAGTTCGATCCGGCGGGCCTCTTCGAGGATGCGGCTGGTGTGCTGCGCGACGCCGTTGCGCGTCAGGTCCTCCAGGGCCTGCGCGGCGCGGAAGTACACCGACGCGCTGGGCGTACTGCCCGCGGGGGGCAGCGCCTTGGGCTCCTGGGCCGCTTCGATGGCGAGCTGCCGGCGGCCTTCCAGCGCGGTGGCCCGCGCGGTCTCCGCCGTGGCGTAGCGCCGCAGGAGCGCGGCGTGCTCACCGCGCAGTTTGGCGAGTTCGACCCGCTTGGCGCGCAGTTTGGTGTCGAGCCGGGTGCGGATCTCGCGCGATTCGTCGATATCCGCTTCGAGTTCGGCTATTCGCTCCTCGGTCTTCCACTCCTCGCTCGCCCGCGCGCGCAACAGCTCCGCGACACGCCGGCCCGCCGCCGAGTCCCAACTGCGCATCAGACAGGCGCCGGTGACGGCGGCGAGCGCGGTGACGGCCACCAGAGCGCGGAGCGCCACGGGTTCCGCGAGGAGCCAGGCACCCGCGGCGCACAAGGCCGCGGCCCCCGCCACGGCCGAGGGCGGCAGAATCCTGTGGAGGGGCGGGGAATGGCGATGGCGTCCACGTGGCATGGCCCGAAATTTACCGCGCGTGGCCGCGGAATGGGGGTCGGCCGGACAATCTTTCCCCGTCCGTTGCCGACTCCACTCCCGTCTCTCTACTTCATGCCTACTTCTCGCCTACTTCCCGTCTGCTTCCTCTCTGCTTCCCGCCGCTGACGGGCTACTTGCCGATGAGACCTTTGGACTCCAGATACTCCTTGGCGACATCCGCGGGCTTCGCGCGTTCCGCGTCGACCTTCAGGTTGAGCTGCGCGAGATCGTCCGTCGTGAGGGCGTCGGTGAGCTTGCCGAGAAGGTCCGCTATCTCCTGAGAACCGGCGTCCTTGGCATTGACCACCGGAAGGACGTTGTCCGCGTTCTGGAGCTTCTTGTCGTCCTCGAGGACCACCAGGCCGAAGCTGTCGAGCGTGCCGTCGGTGGTGGTGCTGAGCACCAGTTGGTCCTTGCCGTCCTTCACCGCCTGCTTGGCCTGCGGCGTGCCGACACCCTGCGGGTCGATGCCGGTGACGTCGATGCCGTACGTCTCCTTGAGACCGGGCGCGCAGAACGGCCGCACCTCGCACTCGTCGCCCGCGGCGATCTTCACCTTGAGCTTCGACGCGCCCAGATCCGAAAGGGTCTTCAGATCGTTCTTCTCCGCGTATTCCTTTGTCACGGCGAAGGCGTTCTGGTCGACCGCCTTGCCGGCGGGGAGCACCTTCAGCCCGCGCGGCTCGGCCAGCTTCTCCAGGGCGGCGACCGTGGCGGCCGTGTCGCTGGAGGCGAGGGGGGTCTTCAGTGCCTCGTCCGCGCCGTTCACCTTGGCGTTGAGGAATTCGGTCAGCGTCGCCGCGTACTCCGGGACGACGTCGATCTCACCCTTCTCCAGAGAAGGCTCGTACAGCTCGCGGTTCTTCACCGTCGTGACGGAGGCGTCGTAGCCGCCGTCACCGAGGATCTGCGCGTACAACTCGGCGAGCACCTTGGACTCGGTGAAGGCGGCGGCGCCGACGACGAGGGAGCCCTTCTTGTCGGATCCCGAACCCTTGTCGGAGCCGCCGTCCGATTCCAGGCTGTCGCCGCCGCACGCGGCGAGCGACCCGGTCAGGGCGACAACGCCAAGTACCGCACCCGCCATGCGCGAGGTCTTGCTCATGAGAGTTCACCATCCGTTGAGGCCCGTGGAAGGGGCCGAGAAAGTCGGTCGTCACACACTTGTCGTGTCACTCGGATCGTGCCCGGGTGACGGCGGTGGAGGGGGACGGGGACGGGGACGGGTCGAGCACCCGGTCCACCGCCACGAGCACGCCCTCGACCAGCAGCGCGAGCAGCGCCACCAGGAGCGCGCCCGCGACCACCTGCGGGGTGTCGTACGTGTTGAAGCCGGCGGTGATGATCCGCCCGAGGCCGCCCTGGCCGACCATCGCCGCGATCGTGGCCGTGGCGACCACCTGCACGGACGCCGACCGCAGGCCGGTCATCACCATCGGGTACGCGAGGGGCAGCTCGACCCTGAGGAAGAGCTGGCGCCCGGACATCCCCATGCCCCGGGCGGCTTCGAGCACCGCGCGGTCCACCTCCCGCATGCCCACATAGGCGTTGGTCAGCAGCGGCGGCACGGCGAACAGCACCAGCGCGACGATCGTCGGCACATAGCCGGCGTTGCGCAGCGGGGAGAGCATGAACAGGGCGAGCACGGCGAAGACCGGGATCGCCCGCCCCACGTTGGAGATGTTGACGGCGAGCGCGCCGCCCTTGCCGATGTGCCCGAGGTAGAAGGCCGTCGGCAGGGCTATCGCGCAGGCGAACGCGAGCGCGACCCCGCTGACGTACACATGCTCACCGAGCCTGGTCAGCGCCCCGCTCTCACCGGACCAGTTGGAGCCGGTGATCAACCACGTCCACGCGTCACCCAGCACACCCATGGGTCAGCCCCCCACCTTCACCGGGCGGCCGGTCCGGCCCGTACGCACCGGACGTGACGCGCGGCCCTTGCCCGTACGCACGCGTGTCCAGGGCGTCAGCAGCCGCTGGAGTCCCAGAAGCAGCAGGTCGAAGGTGATCGCCAGCAGCACGCACAGCACGGACGCGGCGAGCACCTGGGCCTTGAACAGACTCGGCAGCGCGTCCTCGATGAGATTGCCGAGCCCGCCGCGCCCCACGATCGAGCCGACGGTCGTCAGCGCGACCGTCGAGACCGTCGCGATCCGCACACCCGCCATCAGCGCGGGCAGCGCGAGCGGCAGCTCGACCTCCCAGAGCAGCCGCCCGGAGCCGTACCCCATCCCGCGCGCGGCCTCCTTGGCCTCCTCGGGGACGGATTCGAGGCCCGCCATGATGTTTCTCACGAGGATCGTCAGCGAATAGAGCACCAGGCCGGTGACCACCAGCGCGGACGACAGCCCGAAGAACGGCAGCAGCAGCGAGAACATCGCGAGCGAGGGGATCGTGTAGAGCAGTGTGGTCAGTCCGAGCACGGGGCCGGCGAAAGCCGGTTTCCCCCGGGCGAGCAGCGCGAGGGGAAAGGCCACGAGCAGCCCGATGAGGACCGAGACGACGGTGATCCAGATGTGCTGGACCGTCGCATCGATCAACTCCTGGCTACGGGAGCGCAGATACTCTCCGCAGATCCATTCGTTCGCCGCCAGGCAGCTTTGCGCGCTCATCCACCCCCGCCTCCCCTATCTCCCCGAACGTATGTCTGGTGTCTTTGTCCCGGCGACCCTATCCCCGACCACTGACAATCGCGGAAGCCCGCCACATTCCAGCAACATTGCCTTCACACAAGACGCGTCACAATGGGGAAATCATGATCCGATTCGAGCATGTCACCAAGCGTTACCCGGACGGCACCACGGCCGTCGACGACCTCAACCTGGAGGTCGCGGCGGGCGAGCTGGTCACGCTCGTCGGACCGTCCGGCTGCGGCAAGACCACCACGATGAAGATGGTCAACCGGTTGATCGAACCGACCGAAGGCCGGATATTCATGGACGGGGACGACATATCAACCATCGATCCCGTCCAACTCCGACGCCGGATCGGCTATGTGATCCAGCAGGTCGGCCTGTTCCCGCACAAGACGATCCTGGAGAACACGGCGACCGTCCCCCATCTCCTGGGCTGGCAGCGCGGCAAGAGCCGGGCGCGCGCCGCCGAACTCCTCGACCTGGTCGGCCTCGACCCGTCCGTCTACGCAGACCGCTACCCCGAGCAGTTGTCCGGCGGCCAGCGCCAACGCGTGGGCGTGGCACGGGCGCTCGCCGCCGACCCGCCCGTCCTGCTGATGGACGAGCCCTTCGGCGCGGTCGACCCCGTCGTACGCGAACACCTCCAGAACGAGTTCCTGAAGCTCCAGGCCGCCGTCAACAAGACCGTGCTCTTCGTCACGCACGACATCGAGGAGGCGGTGCGCCTCGGTGACCGGATCGCCGTCTACGGGCAGGGCACCATCGAGCAGTTCGACGCCCCCGCCGCCGTGCTGGGCACGCCCGCCACGCCGTACGTCGCCGACTTCGTCGGCGCGGACCGCGGCCTCAAGCGGCTCTCGGTCACACCGATCGAGGAGGGCGACCTCGAGCAGCCGCCCGTCCTGCACCTGGACGACCCGCTGCGGGCCGCGGCGGCGAAGCTTTCCAAAGAGGGCGCGCGCTGGGCGGTCGTCCTGGACGCCGAGGACAATCTGCACGGCTGGATCTCCACCGAGCAGACCGGCTCCTCGGGCACCGTACGGGAGCACGCCCGCCGTATGGAGGCATGGCTGCCCGTCGGCGCCTCCCTCAAGCAGGCGTTCTCCACGATGCTCCAGCACGACGCCGGCTGGATCGCCGTCATCGACAAGGAGGAGACGGGCCGCTTCCTGGGCGTACTGACCCCGGCCAAGCTGCACGAGGCGCTGCGCCGCTCGATCGACGCGGACGCGAACGCCATCCCCCGCACCGACGTGGCACTGGAGACCGTCGCCCAGATCGCCGCGCCCTGACCGCACCCGACCGCTCCTGCCGCAGGGCCGTGCGACGCGTACCCGCCCGTCTACGGGCCTAGGGTGGACGTATGAGTACGTTGCGCGCGCACGGCGGAAGGGGCACGGTCGACGGCCTGCCCGAGTGGGACCGCTGCGCGGTCATGGGCGTCGTCAATGTGACGCCCGATTCCTTCTCGGACGGCGGTCGCTGGTTCGACACCACCGCCGCCGTGAAGCGCGGTCTCGATCTGGTCACCGAGGGCGCCGACCTGGTGGACGTCGGCGGTGAGTCGACGCGCCCCGGCGCCTCGCGGGTCGACGAGGACGAGGAGCTGCGGCGCGTCGTACCCGTCGTACGGGGCCTGGCCTCCGAGGGCGTCACGGTGTCCGTGGACACCATGCGCGCCCGGGTCGCCGACCAGGCGGTGGCCGCCGGCGCCGTCCTGGTCAACGACGTCAGCGGCGGCCTCGCGGACCCGGCCATGGTGCCCGCCGTCGCCGCCGCGGGCGTGCCCTTCGTCGTCATGCACTGGCGCGGCTTCAGCCAGGACATGAACAACCGCGCCGTCTACACGGACGTCGTCGCCGAGGTGGTGGCCGAACTCCGCGAGCGCATGGCGGCGGTCGTCGCCGGCGGCATCGCGCCCGAGCGCCTGGTGATCGACCCCGGTCTCGGCTTCGCCAAGGGCGCCGAGCACGATCTCGCGCTGCTGGCCCACCAGGCGGACCTGCGGGCGCTGGGCAGACCCCTGCTGGTCGCCGCGTCCCGCAAGCGGTTCCTGGGCCGTGTGCTGGCCGGTGAGGGCGCCCCGCCGCCCGCGCGCGAGCGCGACGCCGCCACCGCCGCGGTCTCCGCGATCGCCGCGCACGGGGGCGCCTGGGCGGTACGGGTGCACGAGGTACGCGCGACCGCCGACGCCGTCCGCGTGGCACGCGCCGTCGAGGGAGCCTGGTGAGCCGTCTGCCGAGCGGGACCGACAGGGAACAGGTCGACGCCCTCAACACGGCCCTCTACGAAGCCATGGAGCGCGGCGACCTGGACGCGCTGTCCGCGCTCTGGCTGGACGACGACAGCCCCGGCGTCAGTTGTGTCCACCCGGGCTGGCGGGTGCTCTCGGGCCGCGGCGAGGTGCTGCGCTCGTACGCGCTGATCATGGCCAACACCGAGTACATCCAGTTCTTCCTTACGGATGTCGCGGTGTCCGTCGCCGGCGACACCGCTCTGGTGACCTGCACCGAGAACATCCTCAGCGGCGGACCGGCCGAGGAGAGCGGCGCGCTCGGCCCGCTCGTGGGCCAGCTCGTGGTCGCCACCAACGTGTTCCGCCGCACCCCCGACGGCTGGCGGATCTGGTGCCACCACGGCTCGCCCGTGCTGGCCGAAACCGACGACGGGCAGGACGACGAAACTCCCGCGTGAGTGGGTAAGCGACCTTACGAGGGCGGGTCCCGCGCCGCTGGAACTACCTGCGGTGCCCAGTCGCGCGGAGCCCGCCGCGGGCACGGTCCACGGCGCCCGGGGCCCCACGGGCAGGGCCTGTCGGTGCCCGCGAGTAGATTCGACCGGGGACATCGGCCGTCCGCATACGGCATAGTGCCCCACTTGACCAACGACAGCAGGAGTGATTCGCGTGGACCGTCTCGCGCTGCGCGGCCTCAAGGCCCGTGGGCACCATGGCGTCTTCCCCCGGGAGCGCGAGGAGGGGCAGACCTTCATCGTGGATCTGGTGATGAGCCTCGACACCCGCCCCGCGGCGGCCGGTGACGACCTGACGAGAACCGTCCACTACGGAATCGTGGCCGAGGAGGTCGTGGCCGTCGTGCGGGGCGAGCCGGTCGACCTGATCGAGACACTCGCCGAGCGCATCGCCGAGCAGTGCCTGAAGCACGACGGCGTCGAGGAGGTCGAGGTGACGCTGCACAAGCCGGACGCCCCGATCACGGTCCCCTTCGACGATGTGACCATCACCATCACCCGGAGCCGAGTATGAATCCCCAGAGCGACCCGACCGTCCAGCCGGTGCCGGCCTCGGTGGTGGCCCAGGTCGACGCGGCGGACGTCACCCTCTCCAACCCCAAGCGCGCCGTGATCAGCCTCGGGTCCAACCTCGGCAACCGGCTGGAGACCCTTCAGGGCGCCATCGACGCGCTGGAGGACACCCCGGGCCTTCGTGTCAAGGCGGTGTCGCCGGTGTACGAGACGCAGCCCTGGGGTGTCGAACCGGGCTCCCAGCCCTCGTACTTCAACGCGGTCGTCGTGGTGAAGACCACACTGCCGCCCTCGTCGCTGCTGGAGCGCGCGCAGGCCGTCGAGGAAGCCTTCGACCGCGTCCGCGTGGAGCGCTGGGGGCCGCGCACCATCGACGTCGACATCGTGGCGTACGCGGACGTCGTCTCCGACGACCCGGTGCTCACCCTGCCGCATCCGCGCGCCCACCAGCGGGCCTTCGTGCTCGTGCCCTGGCACGACGTGGAGCCCGAGGCGCTGCTCGCCGGGCGGGGTACGGTCGCCGAACTGCTCGCCGTCGTGGAGCAGGCGGGCGTGGAGCCGCGCGTGGACCTGGAACTCCGCCTGCCGGACTAGTCGTTAGGCTCTGCGAGCCCGTCGGCCGGTCATCGGCGCGGGCGCGGGTCATATGTGTCAGTTACGAGTACGGGTGAAGGGCGGGCTCTCGCGGTGAGGCAATTGCGGATCGGGGTTCTCTTCGGCCTCTTCGCCGTGGCCGGGGTGCTCTCGTGGGGTGGTACGCGCCTCTGGGACTCGCTCGGCACCCTGCCCAGCGTCCCGCTCGCCGCGCCCATCGTGCTCGCGGTGATCGCCGTCGTCCTCACGGCGACGGCGCTGTCACTGCGCTCCCGGCTACGCGCCCAGCGTGAGCGCCGGCCGGGCGCCAAGGGGGTGGATCCGCTGATGGCGGCCCGTGCCGTGGTTTTCGGCCACGCGAGCGCGCTGGTGGCGGCGCTGGTCGCCGGAATGTACGGCGGGACGGGCGTCTTCCTGCTCGGCTATCTGGACATCCCGGCCCGCCGGGACCAGGCGTACTACGCGGGCTCCTCGGTGGTGGCCGGCATCGCGGTGATCGCGGCCGCGTTCTTCCTGGAGCGCGTCTGCAAGCTGCCGGACGGGTCCGACGACGAGAACCAGGGCACCGGCACCGCGCACGCCTGAGCCCACGCCCACGCACGCACCCGAGCCACGCCTGAGCCCGGCCCCAGGGGCCCGCGCCCGTGGTGGGTCAGCGGGCCATGATCAGGCTCATCGCCTCGTTGCGCGTCGCCGGGTCGCGCAACTGCCCCCGTACCGCCGAGGTGATCGTCTTGGCGCCGGGCTTGCGCACCCCGCGCATGGACATGCACATGTGCTCGCACTCGACCACCACGATCACCCCGCGCGGCTCCAGGATCTTCATCAGCGAGTCCGCGATCTGTGTGGTCATCCGCTCCTGGACCTGCGGCCTGCGGGCGAACACGTCCACGAGCCGCGCCAGCTTCGACAGCCCGGTGATCTTCCCGTCGGCCGACGGGATGTAGCCGACGTGCGCGACACCGTGGAACGGCACCAGATGGTGCTCACAGGAACTCTGCACCTCGATGTCCTTCACCAGGACCATCTCGTCGTGGCCGATGTCGAACGTCGTCGTCAGCACGTCCTCGGGCCGCTGCCACAGTCCCGCGAATATTTCCTTGTACGAGCGGGCCACCCGCCCCGGCGTCTCGCGCAGGCCCTCGCGGTCCGGGTCCTCCCCGACCGCGATCAGAAGCTCCCGTACGGCGTTCTCGGCCCTCTTCTCGTCGAACTCGCCGATCTCACCCTCGCCGTCCAGCTTCACGGGGTTGGTCATCTGAGCCTCGTTCCTCCGCCGTTCCGTGCGCGGCAACAGAAATACCGCGCCCCATCAGGCTAAGACCTGTGGGGCGCGGTATCTATTCCGGGCCTGGTGAGAGGTGGGATCAGCTCTCCGGACGGTCCTCCGGAACGGCCTCGGCCGCAGAGTCAGCGGTCGTCACTCCGGGAATCGCGCCGTTGGTACCGGTCGCTCCGTTGGTGAGGGCCAGCTCCTTGGGCGAGAGCACCGGCGGACGTGTCGAAGGCGTACGCCGCGAGGAGCCGGTCCACGCCGGACGGGCCGGGCGCCGCACGATCGTCGAGAAGATCTCGGCGATCTGCTCCTTGTTGAGCGTCTCCTTCTCCAGCAGCGCGAGGACCAGGTTGTCGAGAACGTCGCGGTTCTCGACCAGGATCTCCCACGCCTCGTTGTGCGCCGTCTCGATCAGCTTCTTGACTTCTTCGTCGACCAGCGCGGCGACCTCTTCCGAGTAGTCGCGCTGGTGGCCCATCTCACGTCCGACGAAGGGCTCCGAATTGTCACCGCCGAACTTGATCGCGCCGAGCCGCTCGGTCATGCCGTACTGCGTGACCATGGCACGTGCCGTCGCCGACGCCTTCTCGATGTCGTTGGCCGCACCGGTGGTCGGGTCGTGGAAGACCAGCTCCTCCGCCGCGCGCCCGCCCATCATGTAGGCGAGTTGGTCAAGCATCTCGTTGCGCGTGGTCGAGTACTTGTCCTCGTCGGGCAGGACCATGGTGTAACCCAGGGCCCGGCCGCGGGACAGGATCGTGATCTTGTGCACCGGGTCGGAGTTCGGAGACGCCGCGGCGACCAGGGCGTGGCCGCCCTCGTGGTACGCGGTGATCTTCTTTTCCTTCTCGGACATGATCCGGGTCCGCTTCTGCGGACCCGCCACGACTCGGTCGATCGCCTCGTCCAGGGCGTGGTTGTCGACGAGCTTCTTGTCGCCGCGCGCCGTGAGGAGCGCCGCTTCGTTCAGCACGTTCGCCAGGTCCGCGCCGGTGAAGCCGGGCGTACGACGGGCGACAGCGCCCAGATCGACGTCCGGGGCGACCGGCTTGCCCTTCTGGTGGACCTTGAGGATCTCCAGACGGCCCTGCATGTCGGGGCGGTCGACCGCGATCTGGCGGTCGAAACGTCCCGGGCGCAGCAGGGCCGGGTCGAGAATGTCGGGCCTGTTCGTGGCGGCGATCAGGATGACCCCGCCCTTCACGTCGAACCCGTCCATCTCGACCAGCAGTTGGTTGAGCGTCTGCTCACGCTCGTCGTGGCCACCGCCGAGACCCGCACCGCGGTGCCGGCCGACGGCGTCGATCTCGTCGACGAAGACGATCGCCGGGGCGTTCGCCTTGGCCTGCTCGAAGAGGTCACGCACTCGGGAGGCACCGACACCGACGAACATCTCTACGAAGTCGGAGCCGGAGATCGAGTAGAACGGGACACCGGCCTCACCGGCGACCGCACGGGCGAGCAGCGTCTTGCCCGTACCGGGCGGGCCGTAGAGCAGCACACCCTTCGGGATCTTGGCGCCGACGGCCTGGAACTTCGCGGGCTCCTGGAGGAACTCCTTGATCTCGTGAAGCTCCTCGACGGCCTCGTCGGACCCCGCGACGTCGGCGAACGTCGTCTTGGGCGTGTCCTTCGTAATGAGTTTGGCCTTGGACTTCCCGAACTGCATGACTCGGGAGCCGCCGCCCTGCATCTGATTCATCAGGAACAGGAAGACCACGACGATGAGGACGAACGGCAGCAGGGAGAGCAGCACGGAGACGAACGGGCTCTGCTTGGAGGGCGAGACCGTGTAGCCCTGCTTGATGTCGCCGCTCTCGAACTTGCTCTGCAGCTTGTCGGCCAGCGCGGCACCCTGGGTGCCGATGTAACTGGCCTGTACCTTGTCGCCGCCCTGGACCTTCTGACCGTCCTTGAGGTCGATCTTGATGATCTGTTCGTCGCCGGTGGTCAGCTTGACCTGGTCGACCTGGTTCTTGTCGATCGCCTGGACGACCTCGCCGGTGTCCACCGTCTTGTAGCCGCCGGACGAGCCGACGACCTGCATCAACACGACCACGGCGAGGACGGCCAGCACGATCCACATGACCGGCCCACGGAAGTATCGCTTCACGTCCATCCATACGGAGCGAGAACGCCCCGTCCCTCCTGCCCGTAGGTAAATGCCGCTGTGAGAAAAGACTGTTCTTCGGACCGTACCCCAGCATTGTCACCCGCGACCGCACGGGACTGCCGGGAAACCGGTCTTCCCATGCTCCAACGGCGGGAAGGGTGCGGGGGTTCCCGCCCCGGACCGGCGGGGGCCGGGCCCGGCTCAGCCGCCGTACACATGGGGGGCGAGTGTGCCGACGAATGGCAGATTGCGGTACTTCTCCGCGTAATCGAGGCCATAGCCGACGACGAACTCATTGGGAATGTCGAAACCGATCCATTTCACATCGATCGCGACCTTTGCGGCATCCGGCTTACGCAGCAGCGTGCAGACTTCCAGCGAGAGCGGCTCGCGCGAGCCGAGGTTCGACAGCAGCCACGAGAGCGTCAGGCCCGAGTCGATGATGTCCTCGACGATCACGACGTGCTTGCCCTTGATGTCGGTGTCCAGGTCCTTGAGGATCCTGACCACACCGGAGGACTGGGTACCGGCGCCGTACGAGGACACGGCCATCCAGTCCATCGTCACGGGGGTGGACAGCGCACGCGCCAGGTCCGCCATCACCATCACGGCGCCCTTGAGGACGCCGACAAGGAGGACGTCCTTGCCCGCGTACTCCGCGTCGATCTTGGCGGCCAGTTCGACCAGCTTGGCGTCGATTTCTTCCTTGGTGATGAGCACCGACTGGAGGTCGGTGCCCATGTCCTTGTGGTCCACCCGCATCACTTTCGTTGTCGGCCAGGAGGCCGGAACTCGCCGCCCGGGAGACACAGCCGTCGTGCGTGAGCGCTTCAGCCCTGCCGGATGACCAGTCTGCCACCCTGCCGTTGGGCCTCGACGCGGCCCGGCAGATTGATGGCTCCCTGGCCCCGCCAGCCCGTGATCAGGCGGTCGACCTCCTCGATATGCCGGGCGAACAGCGACCCGGCGGGGGCGCCGGCGACCACGGCGGCCCGGCGCAGGACACGGCGCCGGACGGCGGGCGGCAGCGCGTAGAGCTTGGCGCATTCCAACTGCCCGGCGTCGTCCCGTACGGCGGACTCGGCGTCGGCGGCCCAGGCGTCGAGGGCGTCGGCGTCGTCGCGCGAGAGCTGCGCCGTACGGGCCAGGGCCTCGACGACGCCCTTGCCGAGCGCCTTCTCCAGGGCGGGCAGTCCCTCGTGGCGCAGCCGCGAGCGGGTGTAGGCGGGGTCGGCGTTGTGCGGGTCGTCCCAGACCGGGATCGCCTGGACGAGGCACGCCTTGCGGGCGGTCTGCCGGTCGAGTTGGAGGAACGGCCGGCGGTAGCGGCCGGTGGCGCCGGAGACGGGGGCCATCCCGGACAGCGAGCGGGTGCCGGAGCCGCGCGCGAGGCCGAGCAGGACGGTCTCGGCCTGGTCGTCACGGGTGTGGCCCAGCAGGACGGCGGCGGCGCCGTGCCGCTCCGCGGCGGCGTCCAGGGCGGCGTAGCGCGCGTCGCGGGCGGCGGCCTCGGGGCCACCGTCACGACCGACGGTCACGGCGACGGACTCGACGGGATCGAGCCGCATGGCGGCGAGCCGGGAGACGACTTCGCAGGCACGGAGATCGGAGCCGGGCTGGAGACCGTGGTCGACGGTGACGGCGCCCGCCCGCACGGAGAGTTTGCGGGCCTCGAAGGCGAGGGCGGAGGCGAGCGCCATGGAGTCGGCGCCCCCGGAACAGGCGACGAGCACCAGCGGCCGGCTGTCGGCCGGGGGCGGTGCGGTGGAGCGGTCGGCGGCTGCCGGGGTGGGGCGCGAGGGCCCGATGGGGGAGCTGTCGGATTCGGAGCGTTCGGCGATGATGTCGTGGAGTACGCGGCGGACCGCCAGGCGTATCGCCGCGACCGCAGGATGGGGACCCATGTCCGGTGCCCTTCGTGATGTTTGGGGGGGTGCGTCGGTCGGAGTAGGGACGGGGTTCAGTCACACAGAGTGCGTCGATGGTGACAGAACCGGGCCGTTCCCCGAGCATCGCACGCCTACCCACCGCCCACGGTCCCTCGGATGGGTGATGCTGGCCCATTCCGGTGGACACCTGTGGGCGCCGACATCCGGCACGCGCCCTCGCCGAGCGCTCGCCGCGCGCTCGTGGGGCTCTCTTCGGGTTCTCTTTAGGAGTCGGCCTTGCGGTGCACGCGCGCGATCCAGTCCGCCGGCTTGGCGATCTCCGCCTTCGTGGGAAGGGTGTTGGGGGAGGTCCAGACGCGGTTGAAGCCGTCCATGCCGACCTCGTCCACCACGGCTCGTACGAAACGCTCCCCGTCGCGGTACTGGCGCAGCTTCGCGTCCAGCCCCAGCAGTTTGCGCAGCGCCAGATCGAGGCGGCTGGCTCCCTTGGCCCTGCGCTGCTGGAACTTCTCGCGGATCTCGGCCACCGAGGGCACGACCTGCGGTCCTACGCCGTCCATCACGTAGTCGGCATGGCCTTCGAGCAGGGACATCACGGCGGTGAGGCGGCCGAGGATCTCCTTCTGGCCGGGGGTCTGCACCAGCTCGACCAGGCTCCGGCCGTCGTCGTCCTCCTCGCCCTCGGGGCGGCTGCCGGTGAGGGACTGGGCCGCCTCACGCAGACGTTCCACGACGGTCGAGGGGTCGACGTCCGTTTCCTCGAGGAATGACTGAATCTCGCCCTCGAGGTGATCGCGCAGCCACGGCACACCGGTGAACTGCGTGCGGTGCGTCTCCTCGTGCAGGCAGACCCAGAGCCGGAAGTCGTGCGGGTCCACCTGTAGTTCCCGCTCGACGTGGACGATGTTCGGCGCGACGAGCAGCAGACGGCCACCGCCTCCTTCACCCGAAGGGAGGTCGCGGCTCGGCGGGGCGAACGTCTCGTACTGGCCAAGCACGCGGGAGGACAGGAACGACAGCAGCATGCCCAGCTCGACGCCGGTCACCTTGCCGCCCACGGCGCCGAGGACGGCGCCGCCCGCCGAGTTCGACCTGCGGTCGCGCATCTTGTCGAGGAGGGGTTTGAGCAGCTCACGGAAGCCCGCGACGTTCGCCCTGGTCCAGCCCGCCCGGTCCACGACCAGGACCGGGGTGTCCGGTGGCTCGTGGCCCTCCGGGATCATCCGGGTGTAGGCGCGCACGTGCTCCTCGGCCGCCTTGGCGTGCCGTCGCAGCTCGGCGACGATCTCGCGCGCCTCGTCCCGGCTCACTTCCGGTCCCGGCCGCGCGAGGCGGGTCGCGGTCGCGACCGCGAGATTCCAGTCCACCATCTCGGCCCCACCGATGCTCGTCATGCGTCAACCGTACGTGCTCGGGCCGAAAGGCGGTGAGGTGTCTGCCCTCCTGTGCACGTCCCGGCCGGTACGTGTCGGTACGTGTCGGCGCGTGGGCCCGCCCTTGCCGCCGCGCGGGGGCAGGGGCGGGCGGGAGGCGGTCAGGACGCCAGTTCCGCCGAGAGGTGGTCCAGGGCCCGTTGGGCCGTATCGGGGGCGGGGGCCTCCTCCGCCAGGAAGGCGAAGGCGAGGAGCCGTCCGCCGGGGCCCACGACCGTGCCCGCGAGGGAGTTCACGCCGGTCAGCGTGCCGGTCTTGGCGCGGATCAGGCCGCTGCCGGTGAGCGCGTCGGCGTCGGTGTACCGGCCCTGGAGCGTGCCGCTGAATCCGGCCACCGGGAGGCCGGTGAGGACCGGTCGCAGTTCGGGCCGCGCGGGGTCGGCCGCGCGGGCGAGCAGCGCCGTGAGCAGGCCGGTGGTGAGCCGGTCGCGGCGGTTGAGGCCGCTGCCGTCGCGCAGGAGCGCGCCGGCGACGGGCAGCTTCAGCTTCGTCAGCTCGGCCTGGACGGCCTGTTGGGCGCCGGCGAAGCTCGCGGGCCTGCCCGCCTCGATCGCGGTCTGCCGGACCAGCGACTCGGCGATGTCGTTGTCGCTGTTCGTCAGCATCCGTTCGACCAGGGCGGACACGGGGCGGGAGTACGTCACGGCGAGGCGGTCGGCGTCCTTGGGAGCCTTGCGCGCGGCCGGGGGGCCCGAGGTCTTGAGGCCGCGGTCGCGCAGCAGCTCGGCGAAGACGTCGGCGGCGTCGCCGGCCGGGTCGCCGCTGCGCGGTGCCGGGCCGCCGAAGGAGTCGGCCGCGGAGTCGTCGAGGCGGCCCTGGCCTGTCATCAGGGCGGTGACGGGCGCGATGTTGTCGTTGGGGCCGATCGGGTGTTCGCGGGGCCCTGAGTAGAGGGAGACGTCGAAGCGGACGGTCACCCGGTGCACACCGCGGTCGCGCAGCGCCCTGGCGGTGTCGGTGGCGAGGGAGCCCAGACCCTTGCGGTCGAGGGTGGCGTCGCCGCCGCCGACCAGGGTGATCTCGGTCGGGGCTTCGCCCTTTTCGCCGCCCTCGTCACCCTCGTCGCCCTCGTCGCCCTCGTCACCCTCGTCGTCGGCGGACTTGCCGGTGGGCTTGTCGTCGTCACCCTCGTCATCACCCTCGCCGTCGTCGGCGGTGACGACGGTGGTGGCGATGCGGTGGTCGGGACCGAGCGCGGAGAGCGCGGCGACCGCCGTGGCGATCTTGATGGTGGAGGCCGGTGCCATCGCCCGGTCGGCGCGCTGCCCGAACAACTGCTCGCCCGTCGCGACGTCGACGACGGACGCCGCCGGCGCCGGTCCGAGATCCGGGGATTCGAGCAGCGGGCCGAGTGTCGTCTTGAGGTCGGCGGGGAGGTCGGCGGGCGCGCGCAGGGACTCGGCCGACCCGCCGAGTTCGGCGAGCACACCGGCGGCGCTCGGCGCGGGCGCGGGCGTGAGCGCGCTCACTTCGTCGTGATGTGCGCCACCTGTACGCCCCTGAGCGGCGGCCCACTCGCGCTCGGCCTTACGCTGACCGGAGTCCCAGGGGCCGGCCATGGCCACCGCCCCGGCCGCCAGTACGAGGCCGAGCACGGCGGAACCTGCCGTGAGCTGCCACACTTTCGGCTCAAGCACGGTTGACCAGCCCCTTTCGCGATCACATCGCTGCGTGGGGGACACTTAATCACTGCGCGTCGCCACGAGCACGGTGCCCCGGCCAGCGATGGCCGATCCTGCTCGGCCCCGGGGGCGGCCCCGGTGACGTGCGACATCACCCGACAGCAGCATCACCGACATCTGTGTTGATCATGGAGGAGCCACCCGTGGAGTTCGACGTCACCATCGAGATCCCTAAGGGTTCACGAAACAAGTACGAGGTGGACCACGAGACCGGCCGGATCCGCCTTGACCGTCGTCTCTTCACCTCGACCAGCTACCCGGCCGACTACGGCTTCGTGGAGAACACCCTCGGCGAGGACGGCGACCCGCTGGACGCGCTGGTCATCCTGGACGAGCCGACGTTCCCCGGCTGTCTCATCAAGTGCCGTGCGATCGGCATGTTCCGCATGACGGACGAGGCCGGCGGCGACGACAAACTGCTGTGCGTCCCCGCCTCGGACCCGCGCGTGGAGCACCTGAGGGACATCCACCACGTGTCGGAGTTCGACCGGCTGGAGATCCAGCACTTCTTCGAGGTCTACAAGGACCTGGAGCCCGGCAAGTCGGTCGAGGGCGCGGACTGGGTGGGCCGCGCCGAGGCGGAGGCCGAGATCGAGGCCTCGTACAAGCGCCTCGAGGCGCAGGGCGGCGCCCACTGAGCGGGCGGAACAAGCGTCCCACGGACAGGTCCTCAGGGGCCGTCAGGCCCTGAGGGGCGGTCCGTGGCACACGAGCGGCGGGCGGCGCACCACACGGGTGCGCCGCCCGCCGCTCGTGCATGTCCGGGGCCGTGTCCATACTGAACGGATGGTTGTGCGAACCGTGCCGCAGCGGCATCGACGAGAGTGAGCGAGGGCGAGGACGGTGGTGGCCGAGCGGGACGGGGCGGAGGACCGTAGGCCCGCGTCCGACGAGACGCACAGCGCCTTCACTCCGCCGTCCGGGCAGCCTCAGGTGCCGGCGCCCGAGGAGGACAGCCCCACTTCGGAATTCTCGGTTCCGGACGGGTTGAGTCCGGAGAGTACGCACGAGACCGAGCGATCGGCGTTCGATCCGCCGAGTACCTACCGCGCACGCCGCTCACCCCCGGCGTTCACACCGGCGGAGGGCGTGCCCGTCGTCCGGCCGGCGACGGAAGCGCCCTGGCAGGACCGGATGCGTACGCTGCTGCGGATGCCGGTCGGGGAACGGCCGGTGCCGGAGATCGTGCAGCGGCACGACGAGGCCGGGCCCGCCGTACCGCGCGTGCTCGACCTGACCTTGCGTATCGGCGAGTTGCTGCTGGCGGGCGGGGAAGGCGCCGAGGACGTCGAGGCCGCGATGTTCGCGGTCAGCCGCGCGTACGGCCTCGACCGCTGCGAGCCGAACGTCACCTTCACGCTGCTGTCGATCTCGTACCAGCCGTCGCTGGTGGACGACCCGGTGACGGCCAGTCGCACCGTACGCAGGCGGGGCACCGACTACACCCGGCTCGCCGCCGTCTACACGCTCGTCGACGACATCAACACCGAGGACACCGACATCACGCTGGAGGAGGCGTACCGGCGGCTGGCCGAGATCCGGCGTAACCGGCATCCGTATCCGGGATGGGCGCTGACCGCCGCGAGCGGGCTGCTGGCCGGGTCGGCGTCGGTGCTGGTCGGTGGTGGCCTGGTGGTGTTCTTCGCGGCGCTGATCGGCGCGATGCTGGGCGACCGGCTGGCCTGGCTGTGCGCGGGGCGCGGGATCCCGGAGTTCTACCAGTTCGTGGTCGCCGCGATGCCGCCGGCCGCGATCGGGGTGACGCTGACGCTGGGCGCGTCCGCCACGAACTGGGAGATCCGGCCCTCCGCCGTGATCACCGGCGGGCTGTTCGCGCTGCTGCCGGGGCGGGCCCTGGTCGCGGGCGTCCAGGACGGACTGACCGGCTACTACATCACCGCCGCCGCCCGGCTGCTCGAAGTCATGTACTTCTTCATCGCGATCGTGATGGGGGTGCTGATCGCGCTGTATCTGGGCGTTCAGTTGAACGCCCAGCTCAACCCGGACGTGGCGCTCCAGGCCGGGGAAGGGCGGCCGGTGCTCCAGATCTGTGCCGCGGTGGCGCTGAGCTTCGCCTTCGCGATCCTGCTCCAGCAGGAACGGTCCACCGTGCTGATGGTGTCCCTCAACGGCGGCGTGGCCTGGACCGTGTACGGGGCGATGCACGACACCGGCGGGATCTCACCGGTGGCGTCGACCGCGGTCGCCGCCGGTGTGGTGGGCCTCTTCGGGCAGTTGTTCTCGCGGTATCAGTTCGCGTCCGCGCTGCCGTACGTCACCGCGGCGATCGGGCCGCTGCTGCCCGGCTCGGCGACGTACTTCGGACTGCTCGGCTTCGCGCACAACAACGTGAACGCGGGGCTGGCCTCACTGTCCACAGCCGCCGCGCTGGCCCTGGCGATCGCCATCGGGGTGAACTTCGGCGGCGAGCTCTCCCGGCTGTTCCTGAAGGTGCCGGGGTCGGGTCGTGGGTCGAGCCGCCGCGCGGCCAAGCGGACGCGCGGCTTCTGATCATCTGGGCGGCCGGGGAGTGCCGCCGACGCGGTCAGCGCCTGGCGTGGCGCCCGCGCGGCGGGCTCTCCGGGTCGTCCGGCGCGGTGGGCGGCAGAGGGGCGCCGTACTCGTCGCGCGTGACCCGCAACTGCCGGGTCTGAAAGTCCTGCGGCACCTGTCCGTGCGGGGCGTGGGGCGTGTGCCGCGCGGGATCCACGGGCTCGGCGGGTCCGCCCGCGGCGGGGGCCTTCTTGGACTTGGAACGGGCCCGCAGGACCTCGAACACGATCGGCAGCACCGAGATGGCCACGATCAGGATGAGGATCATCTCGATGTGCTCGTTGACGAAGTCGATCTTGCCCAGCGCGGCACCGAG
The DNA here is from genome assembly GCF_045040295.1 of Streptomyces sp. NBC_01506. Taxonomy (NCBI): domain Bacteria; kingdom Bacillati; phylum Actinomycetota; class Actinomycetes; order Kitasatosporales; family Streptomycetaceae; genus Streptomyces; species Streptomyces sp. NBC_01506. The sequence continues at coordinate 3,882,159 of NZ_CP109422.1, forward strand.
CAGGGTGACTCCCGCACCCCAGAGCACGCCGCCGATGATGTTGAACATCACGAACGAGCGGTAGTTCATACGGCTGACGCCCGCGATGATCGGCGTGAACGTCCGCACGATGGGCACGAAGCGGGCCAGCACCAGCGACTTGGGGCCGTACTTCTCGAAGAACTCGTGCGCCTTCTCCACGTTCTCCTGCTTGAAAAGCTTGGAGTCCGGCCGCTTGAAGAGCGCGGGGCCGACCTTTCGGCCGAAGAGATAGCCGACCTGATCGCCGATGACCGCCGCCAGCACGATCAGGAGACAGACGAGCCACAGCGGCCTGTCGAGCGTGCCGGCCGTCACCAGCAGTCCGGTGGTGAACAGCAGGGAGTCGCCCGGCAGGAAGAAACCGATGAGCAGGCCGGATTCGGCGAACACGATGACCAGGACACCGAGCAGGCCATAGGTCCCGATCAGATAGTCCGGGTCCAGCCAGCTCGGTCCGAGCGCAAGGGTTGTCACGAGGTCCGGGGCTCCTGAGTCGATAGTCGGCCGACCGTAGAAATCGGTCGTCGCTGCATCAGCGTCGTCCAATCGCCATCAGCGATTGTCGGCTGCCCAAAGCTATCAACGCTCCGCCCCCTACTGAGGTTCCACCCGGTCCCCACAGCTTGCGATCGGCACGGACCGGGGCCGATGCGCGCCTTTCGTCCCCGGCCCTCACCGGTCGTCCACACTCGCGGCCGGACCACGACCTCGTGGAGACGCCACGCGTGAGACATAGACCCCCTCTCAGGGAGGCGTTTTGCCGCATTTATGCCATTACGGTGTGTGCGTGGCCACTGACGCTCCGCCCACTCCCCCGTCCCCGTCCCCGTCCGGGCGCACACTCCTTCCGCTGATCGGCCCCTCCTTGGTCGTCGGTGTCGCTGCGAGCTTCGTCCTGCTCGGGGTGAGCGAGCTGGCCGGACTGCTCGATGACGTGCTCTGGCAGACACTCCCCGACGCGCTCGGTATCGGTCGGCACTCCTCTCTGTGGATGATCGTGATCCTCACGGCGACCGGGCTCGCGGTGGGTCTTGTCGTACGGCAGGTGCACGGCCACGCGGGACCCGACCCCGCCACGACCGGGCTGGTCGACCCTCCGATGGCGCCCGGCATCGTCCCCGGTCTGCTGCTGGCCACCGCTCTGGCACTGGCGGGCGGGGTCAGTCTCGGGCCGGAGAATCCGATCACCGCGGCCAACATCGCGCTCGCCTACTGGCTCGGCCGCAAGGCGGCTCCCACCGCCCCGGCCGAGCTGTGGGTCTCGCTGGCCGCCGCCGGCACGATCGGGGCACTCTTCGGCACGCCCGTGGCCGCCGCGCTGATCCTCACGGAGACCTTCGCGGCCCGACCCGGGCCGGGCTCGCTCTGGGACAAGCTGTTCGGGCCGCTGGTCGCCGCGGGGGCCGGCGGGCTGACGACCGTGCTGATCGACCATCCGACCTTCGATCTGAATCTGCCCGACCACCCGGGTGCCCGCTGGAGCGACGCCCTCGCCGCGCTCGTGATCGCGCCGGCCGCCGCCGCCCTCGGTATGGCCGCCGTATACGCCTTCCCGTACGCCCACAGCGCCTTCCGGCGCCTCGGGCGTCCCGTACTCGCCCTGACCGTCGGCGGGTTGCTCCTGGGCCTCCTCGGGGCGCTCGGCGGGTATCTCACTCTCTTCAAGGGTCTGGACGAGGCGAAGACACTGGCCGCCGACCCGGACGGCTGGTCGGCGGGGCGGTTCGCGCTGATGTGCGGGGTGAAGACGGTCGCGCTGGTGATCGCGGCGACCTGCGGCTTCCGGGGCGGCCGGATCTTCCCTGCCGTGTTCGTCGGCGTCTCCCTCGGGCTGTTCGCCCACGCGCTCGTGCCCGCCGTGCATCCGACCGTGGCGGTTGTGTGCGGAGTGCTCGGGATGCTGCTCGCCGTCACCCGGCAGGGATGGCTGAGCCTGTTCACCGCGGCCGTACTCGCCGCGGACCCGAACCTGCTTCCCCTGCTGTGCGTGGCCATGCTGCCCGCCTGGCTGCTGGTGACCGGGCGCCCGAAGATGCAGCTCGGCGAGGACGGCGCGTCTCTGCGGTGACGGGCCGCGCCCGCCCCGGACGGACAACCCGTGGGCACTCGGCGGACACCCGCCGAGCCGAACGACCGTTTTGTCCGTATCGTCGCGCCTGACGTCCCTGCCGCCCGAGCCCGACCACCGAGGTAGCCACCATGCCCACGCCCGTGAACGTCGCCGTCATCTACTACTCCGCCACCGGCACCCTCACCACGATGGCCAAGGCCATGGCCGCGGACGCGGAGGCGGCGGGAGCGACCGTACGGCTCCGCAAGGTCGCCGAACTCGCCCCGCAGGCCGCGATCGACACCAACCCGGCCTGGGTCGCCAACATCGCGGCGACCGCCGACATCACCGAGGTCACGGCCGACGACATGACCTGGGCGGACGCCGTGATCTTCGGCTCCCCCACCCGCTACGGCAACGTCTCGGCCCAGCTCAAGCAGTTCCTCGACACTCTCGGCGGTCTGTGGCAGGAGGGGCGGCTCGCCGACAAGGTCTACAGCGGCTTCACCGCGTCCGCAACGTCGCACGGCGGCCAGGAGACGACTCTGCTCGCGCTCTACAACACCATCCACCACTTCGGCGGCATCCTCGTCACCCCCGGCTACACGGACGCGTCGAAATTCGTCGACGGCAATCCGTACGGAACCTCGCACGTCTCCGGGCAGGGCGACCTCCCGGTGAACGAACAGACGCTCACCGCGACCCGCGTCCAGGCCGAGCGGGTCGTGAAATTCACCCGCGCCATCAAGGCCGGCCTCGCCGTCTGAGGCGACAGACCAAGGGAGACAGGCAGAGCGATGGCACTCCACCGCGGCACGCAGGGCGTCGAAGGCAATATGAGAGGCCCGACGGACGGTCCGGCGGACGACCACCCCGAGCGGCGCCGGCTGTCGATCAACCCTTTCTTCGGCGAGGCCGACCCGACCAACGGGATGTCGTCCGCCCCGCCCACGCACCGGCTGCCGGACGGCCCCATGCCGCCGTCCACGGCCTACCAACTCGTCCACGACGAGCTGATGCTCGACGGCAACTCCCGGCTCAACCTGGCGACCTTCGTCACCACCTGGATGGAGACGCAGGCCGGTGTCCTGATGGGTGAGTGCCGGGACAAGAACATGATCGACAAGGATGAGTACCCACGGACCGCCGAGCTGGAGCGGCGGTGCGTCACGATGCTCGCCGACCTCTGGAACGCCCCCGACCCGTCCGCCGCCGTCGGCTGCTCGACCACCGGCTCCAGCGAGGCGTGCATGCTCGCCGGCCTCGCGCTCAAGCGCCGCTGGATGCTCAAGAACCGGGACCGCTATCCGGGCAGCGCCAAGCCCAATCTCGTGATGGGTGTGAACGTCCAGGTCTGCTGGGAGAAGTTCTGCAACTTCTGGGAGGTCGATGCCCGCCTCATCCCCATGGAGGGCGACCGCTTCCACCTCGACCCGCAGGCGGCGGCGGACCTCTGCGACGAGAACACCATGGGCGTCGTCGCCGTACTCGGCTCGACCTTCGACGGCTCGTACGAACCCGTCGCCGAGCTGTGCACGGCCCTCGACGCGCTCCAGGAGCGCACCGGTCTGGACATCCCGGTCCATGTCGACGGCGCGTCCGGCGCGATGGTCGCGCCCTTCATCGACGAGGACCTTGTCTGGGACTTCCGGCTCCCGCGCGTCTCCTCGATCAACACCTCCGGGCACAAATACGGCCTGGTCTACCCGGGCGTCGGCTGGGCGCTGTGGCGCACCGCGGCCGAGCTGCCCGAGGAACTGGTCTTCCGCGTCAACTACCTGGGCGGGGAGATGCCCACCTTCGCGCTGAACTTCTCCCGGCCCGGCGCGCAGGTCGTCGCCCAGTACTACACCTTCCTGCGGCTCGGCAGGGACGGCTTCCGGGCCGTCCAGCAGACGACGCGGGACGTGGCCCGCGGGCTGGCCGACGCGATCGGGGACATGGACGACTTCCGGCTGCTCACCCACGGCGACGAGCTGCCCGTCTTCGCCTTCACCACCGCGCCCCATGTGACGAACTTCGACGTCTTCGACGTCTCGCGACGGCTGCGGGAGCACGGCTGGCTCATGCCCGCCTACACCTTCCCGGCCAACCGCGAGGATCTGTCCGTCCTGCGCGTGGTGTGCCGCAACGGATTCTCGGCCGACCTCGCCGCGCTGCTGCTCGCCGATCTGCGGCTGCTGCTGCCCGAACTGCGGCGCCAGCCCCACCCGTTGGGCCGGGACAAGTCGAGAGCCACGGCCTTCCACCATTGACCGGCGCGCGCCCGTAAAAATCTTGCGCATGGATTCCCCCCGAGGTCCGCGGCGATTCGACGCGCCGCGTGCGGTTCTGCCCCTGTTACACCGCTCACCCCGGAAAGGTTCCACCCGCCGATCGGTCACCCGGTGATCGGCCGGCGGCCGGTCAGCGGCTCAGCCCGCGGAACCGCCGTATCGCGAGCGGGAAGAACAGCGCGACCAGCACCGCCGGCCACACCACCGCCAGCAGATGCGCGTTCTCCGCCGCCCACGAACCGCTCATCCGCCCCGGAACGCCCGACATATCACGGACCGCCGCAGCCGTCGCCGACATCGGATTCCACTCGACCGCGGCGCCGAGCCAGCCCGGCATGGACTCCGGTGTGGCGAAGGCGTTGGAGAGGAAACCGATCGGCCAGACCAGGATCTGCACCGCCTGCACCATCTCCGGCCTGCCCGCCACCATCGCCAGATGGATGCCGAGCCACAGCATCGCGAACCGCAGCAGGAGCAGCAGCCCCACCGCCCCCAGCAGCGCGGCGAATCCGCCGTTCCAGCGCCAGCCGACCGCGTAACCGACTCCGATCATCAACGTCAGGCTCAGCGCCGACTGGAGCATGTCCGCGGCGCTCCGGCCGACCAGCACCGCCGAGGACGCCATCGGCATCGAGCGGAATCGGTCGATGACTCCCTTGCCCAGATCCTGGGTGACGGCCAGCATCGTCGACTCCAGCCCGAAGGCCATCGTCAGCGCGAGCATTCCGGGGACGAGGAAGCCGATGTACTCCCCGTCGACGCCGCGCCCCGCCCCCATCACGTAGCCGAACATCAGCAGCAGCATCACCGGGAAGATCAGCCCGACGACCACCTGTGCCGGCCGTCGCCGCCAGTGGGCCAGTTCGCGCCGTGTCATCGTCCAGCAGTCGGTGAGCACCCAGGCGTTCGTCGTACTCATACAGCCTCCTTGGTACGTTGCGTCAGCTCCAGGAAGACCTCGTTCAGCGTCGGCCTGCGCACCACGATGTCCTCCGCCTCGATCCCGGCCGCCGTCAGTGCCTGTACGGCGCCGGCCAGCGTCGCCATCCGGTCCGCGGCGGGCACGCTGACCAGCCGGCGGTCCTCCTCCACCGTCACCTCGTCCCCGAACAGCCGTGCCGCCGAGGCCAGTTGCCCCGGGTCGCGCACGACGACGTCGACCCGGTCGCCGCCGACCTCCGCCTTCAGCCGGTCCGGGGTCCCCTCGGCGATCGCGCGTCCGTTGTCGACGACCGAGATCCGGTCCGCCAACTGGTCGGCCTCCTCCAGGTACTGCGTGGTCAGCAGTACGGTCGTGCCTCCGCCGACCAGCGAGCGCACGGAGGCCCACACCTCGGCGCGCCCGCGCGGGTCGAGTCCGGTCGTCGGCTCGTCCAAAAAGAGCACCGCCGGATCGGTGATCAGCGAGGCCGCCAGGTCGAGGCGGCGCCGCATGCCCCCGCTGTACCGCTTGATCGCCTTGCGCCCGGTGTCGGCGAGCCCGAAGCGCTCCAGCAGCTCGTCGGCGCGTGCCGCCGCCCGCCGGGCGCCCAGGTGGTGGAGCCGCCCGAACATGTCCAGGTTCTGCCACCCGCTCAGTTCCTCGTCCACCGCCGCATGCTGTCCGAGCAGCCCGATCCGCCGGCGCACCTCCCGCGCCTGCGTACGGATGTCGTGCCCCGCGACCCGGACCACACCCTCGTCGTGCCGCAGCAGCGTGGCCAGTACCCGTACGGCCGTCGTCTTGCCCGCTCCGTTCGGCCCGAGGACCCCGTGCACGGTGCCGCGCGCCACCACCAGGTCGAGCCCGTCGAGCGCGGACTTCTCGCCGTACCGCTTGTGCACGCCTTCCATGACGATCGCGTCCGTCGTGTCGCTCAATGCCTTCGCCTCCAGCCTCTCTGCCACGTAGTCAAACTTGACTACGCCCGGAAAGGTATCCCCGGAGGGGGGATTAGTCAAACTTGATTAGCGAGGATTCCGTGCCGGGTCAGTCGTCGTCGCCCTCGGCGGGGACGCCCGTCGCGTACGGGTTCTCCTCGCCCTCGGCGAGGACCCCCACGAAGGGGTCGCCCTCGCCCGCGAAGACATGCGCGCCGCCCTCGATGCGCTTGATGAAGCCGCGCGTCCACTCGGCCCCGGAGTCGGCCTGACTGATCCACATGTTCATGATCTCGCCGATGTGCCCGAGCTGTTCCGGACCGCTCTCGGGCGTGTAGTACTCGGTCACCGACGCCCGCCAGGTCTCGATCGCCCGCACACGCTCTTTCAGCAGTTCGACGGCCTCGGCACGCGGCAGATCGACGATGAAGCCGACGCCGGCCGACAGCACGTCCATCTTCTGGTCGTAGGCGACCAGGGACTCACGCAGCAGCCGGAAGTACTCCGCCGTCCCGGCCTCCGTGATCTCGTACTCCGTACGCGGCGGGCCGCCCGCCGTGCTCGGCGCGACCTCGTGCGCCAGCAGCTCGCCCTGCTTCGCCATCTGCTTCAGCGCGTGGTAGATCGAGCCCGGCTTGGCGTTCGACCACTCGTGCGCGCCCCAGAACTCCAGGTCGTTGCGGACTTGATAGCCGTGCGCGCGGCCGTGCTGGCGCACCGCGCCGAGCACCAGCAGCCGGATCGCTGACATCGCCGTACCCTTCTATTCAACTTTGACTAGACTACTCGACATGAGAGAGAAGACCATCCCGCTCCTCCCCTGCCAGACCATCCAACCGGTAGTCGACTTCTACTCGGCACTCGGCTTCGAGACCACCTTCATACAGAGGAGCCCGTACGCCTACGCGGTCGTGGAGCGCGGCGACGTGGAACTCCAGTTCTTCGGCATGAAGAAGTACGACCCCACCCAGTCGTTCAGCGGCTGCTACGTGCTGACCGACGACGTGGACGGGACGCACAGCGCCTTCCGGACCGGGCTCAAGGCGGCGTACGGGAGGGTCCCGACGCGTGGGCTGCCCCGGATCGGGCCGGTGAAGGACATGTCGTACGGCGTGCGGCAGTTCCTCATGACGGACCCGGCCGGCAACACCATCCGGATCGGGCAGCCGAACGACGCCGAGAGCGACGGGCACCATCAGCCCGCCCCCAAGGAGCCGTACGCGCGCGCCCTGCACCTGGCGGTGGCCTTCGCCGACTCGAAGCAGGACCCGGGAGCCGCGGTGAAGCTCCTCGACCGCGCTCTCAGGGACGCCGAGGAAGGCGACGACATCGGTGACGGCGTCCGTAAGGAGGGCGCGTCACCGACCGCCGTACAGCTCTACCGGATGCTCGTGCTGCGGGGCGATGTCGCGCAGCGTCTGAACGACACCGAGGAGGCACGTGGCTTCCTCGACAGGGCCGCCGCCGTCGAGCTGACGGCGGACGAGCGCACGCAGGTGAGTGACGACGCGGGGCGGGCCGCGGAGCTGCTGGAGTCACTGCGAGCCGTGGACCAGGAACAGGAACAGGAACAGGACGGGTGACTCCGGGGGCGGCTGCGGCTGCGGCTGACGGATCAGAACGGGAAGCTTGAGCGCCCGTACTGGACCGAGATCCACTTCTGGGTCGTGAAGGCGTCGACCATCGACTCGGCGTTCAGCCACTCCGCCCCGGAGTGCTTCTCACCGCCGAACGGCACTATCGGCTCGCTGTGACCCGTGCCGTCGTTGATGTGGATCATGCCGGTGTTGATCCGCCGCGCCACCCGCACGCCCCGCTCGACGTCACCGGTGTGTATGGCGCCACTGAGGCCGCACCGCGTGTCGTTGGCGATCCTGACCGCCTCGTCCACGCCGTCGAACGGCAGCAGGATCGCGACCGGGCCGAGTATCTCCTGCGTCAGGACGGGTGAGTCGGCGGGCAGACCGGTCAGCACGGTCGGGGAGACGAGGTTGCCGTCGACGGTGCCGCGCACCAGCGCGGTCGCGCCCGCCTCGACGGTCTCCTCGACCAGCGCGCCGACGGCGTCCGCCTGCTGGGAGCTGATGAGCGGGCCGATGACCGTCTTCGGATCGGCCGGGTCGCCGACGGTCAGAGTCCTGACCTTGGCGACGAACTTCTCGGTGAACTCCTTCTCGACCGCGCGGGCCAGCAGGATGCGGTTCGCCGCCATGCAGACGGGGCCCTGGTAGGCGTACCGGCTGAACACCGCCGCGTGGACCGCGTAGTCGACATCGGCGTCCGCGAGGACGATCAGCGCGCTGTTCCCGCCGAGATCGAGTACGGAGCGCTTGAAGTTCTTCGCGCAGACGACGGCGACGTGCCGGCCCACCCGGTCGGAGCCGGAGAAGGAGATGACCTTCGGAACCGGGTGCTCGATCAGCGCGTCGTCGATCTCGGCGATGTCCGTGATCACGACGTTCAGCAGTCCGGCGGGCAGGCCCGCGTCCTCGAACACCTTGGCCACCAGGGATCCGCCGCAGATCGGCGTGTTCTGGTGCGGCTTCAGTACGACGGCGTTGCCGAGCGCCAGCGCCGGGGCGACCGACTTGAGCGACAGCAGGAAGGGGAAGTTGAAGGGGCTGATGACACCGATGACACCGACGGGAACGCGCTGGACCCTGTTCTCCGTGCCGTCCACGGGCGAGGGGAGGATGCGGCCTTCGGGGCGCAGCGTGAGCTGTATGGCCTCGCGCAGCAGCTCCTTGGCCAGTCGCAGCTCGAACGCCGCCTTCAGGCGCGTACCGCCCAGCTCGGCGATGATCGCCTCGGTGATCTCGTCCTCGCGGTCCTCCACGATGCGCAGCGCGCGCTCGAAGATCCCTCGCCGGGAGTACGGGTTGGTCTGCGCCCACGTCACCTGGGCGCGCTCGGCGGCCTGGTACGCCTGGTCGACCTCGTCGGCCGTGGCCACCGCGATCGACGCCAGCTTCTCCCCGTCGTAGGGGTTGAAATCGATGATGTCCCACGAGCCACTGCCGGGCCGCCACTCGCCGTCGATGTACTGCTGGTCGAGTTCGGCGAAGAAGGACATGTGATCCCTAACCTCAGAACCGGAAGCCGGAAGGCTGATGTCACGTCATCATACTTACGTGACACGTGAGTTAAGGGCCTTCTGGAACGTCCGATGCCGCCATTCGCACGGCTTCGGCCGATCGCGGCCGTTCAGGAGAGTTGCAGCAGACCCCGCAGCAGGTCACGGCTCTCGGCCGGCCCGAGGCTGTCCTCGTGCAGCCGGGTCATCACCCGCTCGTACTGGGTGACTTCCTCCCGCTTGTCGAGATACAGCGCGCTCGTGAGCTGTTCCAGGTAGACGAGGTCCGAGAGATCGGACTCGGGGAAGCGCAGCATCGTGAAGGCGCCGCTCTCGCCCGCGTGCCCGCCGAAGCTGAACGGCATCACCTGGAGCGTGACCGTCGGATGCTCGGAGATCTCGATGAGATGCGCCAACTGACCGCGCATCACGGCCCGGTCGCCGTACGGGCGGCGCAGCGCGGCCTCGTCCAGCACCGCGTGCAGGCGCGGGGCGCGCTCGGATACGAGCACCTTCTGGCGCTCCTGGCGCAGCGCGACGCGGCGGTCGATCTCCGCCTGGGGTGCGGTGGGCATGCCGCGCGTGACGACGGCGTGCGCGTACGCCTCGGTCTGCAACAGCCCGTGCACGAACTGGACTTCGTAGATACGGATCAGCGAGGCGGCGCCTTCGAGTCCGATGTACGTCTGGAACCAGCCGGGCAGCACGTCGCCGAAGCTCTGCCACCAGCCGGCGACGTTGGCCTCACGGGCGAGACCGATCAGGGACCCTCGCTCCATCTCGTCGGCGACTCCGTAGAGCGTCAACAGGTCCTCGATGTCCCTGGACTTGAAACTCACCCGCCCCAACTCCATACGGCTGATCTTGGACTCGGACGCGCGGATCGAGTAACCGGCCGCCTCGCGCGTGATGCCACGCGACTCACGCAGCCGCCTCAACTGCGAGCCCAGCAGTATGCGCCGCACCACGGATCCGCCCGGTTCGACTGCGGTCACGTCTCCAACCCTCCCCATACGGTCCATCTCCCACTATTTGTCCCTCGACGCCCTCGGAGCACCCCCGAACCCTGAGAGCCGGATTGTGCCATCAAACGCATCAGCCCGTACTCATTCGATTACAGAAATGAGACGCCTTTGGGAAGAGCGGGAAAGTGGTCGACAGAAGAAATAATCCGGAACACCACATCCTGGGCGAAGTCGGGCGCGTGCACGTGCATCTGCCCTTGCATCTGCTCTGCGCATTGGGAACCATGGTCCTCGCCGCACCTGCGTGCTCGTTCGTGTTTGACGTGTTGTGACGCTGTACCACCGCAGTATCGCTACAGCCGCGAATCCCGGGGAGTGCCTCGCATGGGGACGAATGGATCGACTGTGCTCGAGCCGTTAAGGCAGGGGCTTCCGCCGATCGATCCCGCAGCCGTCTCCAGCTCGGCGTCGTGCGCGTTGCCCGCCCGCTACGAAGCGGTGCGCGGGGCCAGACAATTCACCCGAACCACACTCTGTCAGTGGGAACTTGACGACCGGTTCGACGATGTCGCGCTGGTCGTCTCCGAACTCGTCACCAACGCGCTGCGCCACGCGCTGCCCTCGGACACCCCTCGCGAGCCCCAGGAACCGCCCGTACGGCTGCATCTGATGCGCTGGACGACCCGGTTGGTGTGCGCGGTGCGCGATCCCAGTCACGCGGGCCCCACGGCCCGCGAGTCGGACGAGGATTTCGCCGCGGAGTCCGGCAGAGGGCTGTTCCTCGTGGATTCGTTCAGCGATACGTGGGGCTGGCACCCGCTCGCGGGGTCGCTGCACGGCAAAGTGGTCTGGGCGCTGTTCCGGCTGCGGGCCGAATGACGAGGACCGAATCACGACGACGGCGACGGGCGGCTCGGTGACGGGCGGGCCGTACGGGTCGTGCGGGCCGTTCGGGTCGGCCGTGCGGGCCGGGAGGACCTTCTCGAGGGCCTGCTTGAGCGCCTTGAGGGTCCGGAGAACCCTTGAGGGCTCGGTCTCAGGCCGTCAGATGATCGAATTCCCCGTCCTTGACACCCGCCAGCATGGCCACGATCTCGGCCCGGGTGTAGACGAGGGCGGGTCCTTCCGGGTGGCGTGAATTCCGCACCGCCACGCCCCCGCCGGGCAGTTTGGCGAACTCCACGCAGGAACCCTGCGAATTACTGTGCCTGCTCTTCTGCCAGACGACTCCGTGAAGCTCGGTGGCCGCCATGCCGTTGTACGCGTGGTGCACAGGACGCTCCCCGAGTTGCATGGTGCAGGTGTCAACTAGCTCGGATCATAGCTGTGTTCACATGCCAATGCATGAGCAGATGCACGTGCACGGGGGGTGTTCCCTTGACTACAGACTCACGAACGGATGCTTCATTGATTGAGACGAACGGAAAGCCCTTTCGGTGCCACGAGTTCGGATACTCGTCCGGAACTCGCCGCAGCGGTACGCGCGGGCCGTCCTGGTAGCTTGGCGCGGTCTTGGAACTGAAGGGGGACCTCAACGTGCACAAGCTCGTACGGACCAGCGTCGCCGCGGCCGGACTCGTCGTGGCGCTCACTCTCACCGGTTGTGGCGGCGGCGACAGCGGTGACAGCGGTGACGACTCCGCCAAGGACAAGAGCTCCGGCGCGCCCGCCCCGAGCGAACCGGAAACCGGCGGCGACGAGTCCGCCCCGGCCGACGGAGCCGCGGCAGACAGCCTGGAAGGCACCTGGGCCGGGATGACGGAGGGCAAGGCCGTCGCACTGTCCGTCAAGGAGGGCAAGGCGGCCCTTATCGCCGATGAGCACATCTGCCAGGGCGACGTCCAGGAGATGGGCGGCGAGCCGATGCTGTCGCTCAAGTGCGCCGACGGGAACACCGACCGGACGATGGGGTCGATCGACTCCAACGACGGGAAGACACTGGTGCTTTCGTGGGGCGGCGGCACGAAGGACAGTCTTGCCAAGACGGATCCGGGCGCGCTGCCCGAGGGGCTGCCGACGGACATTCCGGTGCCGTGATGGAGACCGCTTTCCCCTCTTGAAGAGGGCGTCGGGTCCTGGTGGCGCGGCGACCTCTTTTAACGGCGCTCTCATTAGCCGCGCGCTTTCTTTATGAGGTGGTGCCGTCCCTTCCGGATTTGTGGGGCGGGCGGTGCCGTTCGGTTGACGAGGCGGTGCCGTGTCCGGCGGACGCGTGGTCAGGCTCCGGGGCTCAGCCTGCGGTTCGGGCCGCCGGCCCCGGTGTCGCCGGGTACCCGGGCCCGGTCCGCCGCCGCCGTACCGTGCGCCCAGCCCTCGCCGTCGCTCACACCGCGCACCCTCGTGCGCACCGTCTCGGGGAACATCCGCTCCGCGCGGTCGGCCACGGCCATGTCCCGTGCCGCCAGGACGGGCAGCAACCGGCCGCCCCCGGCGGTCTCGGCGGTCTCGGCGCCCGCCGCGTCGGTGGTGACCTGTTCGGCGGTGGCCGCGAGCCGTTCGCCGATCCGGTGGGCGTACGCCATGAGGAACGACTGCCGGAAAGTCTTCGTCCGTCTGCGGCCCGACGCCCGCTGGGCGGCTTCCGCACGGGTCATCGCGGCGGTCCCCTGCACGAGCAGCGACGTGTGCAGCAGCTCGACCACTTCCAAATCCGGCTGAAAACCGACCACGGTGGAGAAGCCGAAAGCGCTGTTCCACACCGACTGACAGCGGTTGGCGGACGCGACCGCGTCGAGCAGGATCGCCTTCGCCGTCTCGTACGGGGCGTCCACCCCGATCCGGCAGGCGGCCGGTACGTCGCCGCGGTGCGCGCGGTCGGCGAGCAGGGCCTCGTCGATGCTGTGCCGGGCCATCAGCTCCTGCGCCTTGGCGCTCAGCGCCTCGGCCTCGTCGGGGAAGTCGGTGCCCTCGGCCTTGGCGAGCAGGGCACGAATCCGGCTGAGCATGCGCGGCTCGCCGTCGACCGCCGGGAGATGGACGGGCGTGCCGGGCACCGGTCCCACGGCTTCGATCGCCGGGAGCCTGACGAGCAGCCGGTACAGCTCAAGAACGGTGGTCGCGTACGAGAAGCGGTCGGTGGAGCGGGGTGCGGAGCCGGTCTTGCGGTCGGCCTCGCGGTCCGCCGCGATTTCCGTGAGCTGGGCGTCCCAGCGTGGGGCCACCCGTTCGTACCGGACGGCCTCCGCCGTGATCAGTTCGGCGAGGAGGCGCGTGTGCGTCTCGTCCAGGTCGCGGCGTACGAGGCGTACGACGTCGGCGGGCTGCCAGCCGCGCTCCCAGGCCCGGCGCAGGAACTGTTCGCCCCGCCGGCGCAGCTCGGCGTCGGCCGCCGGGTCGGCGGCGAGCAGCGAGGCGGCGGTGTCCAGACCCCGGCCGTCGTCCGCCGACGCGTCGGCGTAGAGCGCGGCGGCGAACGCGCCGTCGACCGTGCCTGGCGCAGTCGGCATGGAACCGTCTCCCCTTACCCCTTGATCGTCCAACCCCTGGCCGTCGTGGCCGACGGGTCGTCGTCCATGGTCCCAGAAGGTGAGTTATCCACAGGCTGTGTATATCGAACTACTGCGCGACCTGCGCGGACTCGGGTCTGTCCACAGGGTGAGGGGCTTCCGGCACGCGATTCGGCGTACCGACCTACCGTGGTGGGACTCCCGACGAGAGGACACAGGCACACATGGGTGAGAACAAGCGGCTGATGCTGGCCGGCGAGTGGTATCTGCCGGACGACCCGGAGTTGGAGGCGGCGTCCCGGCGGCGGGCGGACCTGTGCTCCGCGTACAACGGGACGGGCGGGGAGGGACTGCCCGACGCGGCCGGCCGCGAGCGGATCCTGGGCGAGCTGCTGGGCTCGGTGGGTGAGGGCGTGCGGATCCGGCCGCCGTTCAATTGTGACTTCGGTACGTACATCAGCATCGGGGCCCGTACGTTCATCAACTTCGGCGCGGTCTTCCTCGACCCCGCGCGGATCACCGTGGGCTCCGACGTCCAGATCGGCCCGAACGTCCAACTGCTCACGCCGACGCACGAACTGGACACCGAGCGCCGCCGCGCGGGGTGGGAGCGGGCGGCACCGGTGACCATCGGCGACAACGTGTGGCTCGGTGGTGGCGTGATCGTCTGCCCCGGAGTGACGATCGGCGCGAACACGGTGGTCGGCGCGGGGTCCGTGGTCACGAAGGATCTGCCGGGCGGGGTGTTGGCGGTGGGGAATCCGGCGCGGGTGATTCGGGAGCTGGGGTGAGGGGTTGACCGGGTCCGGCCGGTGGGCCGGCTCGTCCTCAAGCGCCGGACGGGCTTGAAGTGCCCGCGTGCCCGCCGGGCGGGCTTGAGATGCGTCCGGCCCGGCGGATGGTGTCCTCAAACGCCGGACAGGCTTGAAGTAGCCGCGGGACGGCTTGAGATGCGTCCGGCCCGGTGAGTGGTGTCCTCAAACGCCGGACAGGCTTGGAATGCCGGCCGGGCGGGATTGAAGGGGCCGTCGGGCATGGGTGGTCAGGGCTTGATGATCAGTTTGCCGCGGGTGTGGCCCGATTCGCTGGCTGACTGGGCCTGGGACGCCGAGGCCAGCGGGTACGTCTGGGCCACCAGGACGCGCAGTGTGCCGTCCGCCGCGAGTCGGGCCTGTTCGGTGAGGCCCGCGCGCTTCTCCTCCGGGGTCGAGCCGCCGGAGGAGAACGGCACCCCGTGCTCGGCGGCCGTCGGGTCGGCGATCGTGATGACCCGGTCCGTCGTGCCGCCGCGCAGGGTGATCGAGTCCGGCAGCGCGCCCTTGCCCGCCGCGTCGAAGACCGCGTCCACGCCTTGGGGCGCGGCGGCGCGGACCCGTTCGACAAGGCCCTCTCCGTACGTCACCGGGGTGGCGCCGAGCAGCCGTACGTAGTCGTGGTTGGCCGGGGAGGCCGTGCCGACGACCTTCGCGCCACGCGCCGCGGCGAGCTGGACGGCCATCGAGCCGACCGATCCGGCCGCACCGTGCACGAGCAGGGTCTCGCCCTCCTTGACGGCCAGGGCGTCGAGCACCCGCCGGGCCGTCTCGCCGGCCACGGGCAGCGCCGCCGCCACGTCCCAGCTCAGCCCGGCGGGCTTGGGTACGACGTCGGTGGCCAGTGTGTACTGGGCGTAGGCGCCGTCGACGGACCAGCCGAGGACTTCGTCTCCTACGGAGAGCCCGATGACGCCGTCGCCGACCGCGTCCACGACCCCGGAGAACTCGCTGCCGGGGACGGCGGGGAACTCCGTCGGGAAGACCTCCACCATCCAGCCCTTACGGATCTTCACATCGGCCGGGTTGACCGCCGCCGCCCGGACGGACGCGCGGATCTGGCCCGGCCCCGGTTGCGGCTGCTCGATGTCCCTGAGCTGAAGCACCTCGGAACCGCCGAACTCCTCGAAAACGATCGCCTGCATATCAGCCTCCGTAGTCGCGAGCCCACCGCCGTCGCGGGGCGCTCGGCACTTCCTCGTATCCGTCGCGCTCAGTGTGGTCCGTTTGTCCGTCCTCTCGATGTTCGCTGCGCGGAGCCTCGTCCGCCTCTCGAATGTTCCCCAAGGGGCACTCCCGCAGCGGCCCCGTTGTCAGACCCTGCTGCGAGACTCGGATTCATGATCGGACGGTGGGCGGTGGCCCCGGCGGAGGGCGGCGGCGCGTGGCTCGCGCCGCTGGGGGCGGACGCGCGCCCCGCCGGTCCCGTGCTGCGCGAGCCCGATCTGGTCGAGGCGGTCAGGGCGCGGCTGCCCGAGGTCACGCGGTGGGTGTGGCGGTCCACCGCCGAGCTGGCGCCCCGGTTGCTGGCCGCCGGGGTCCGGGTGGAGCGGTGTTACGACATCGAGGCGGCGGAGCTGCTGCTCCTCGGCCACGAGGGGCGGCTCGGGGAGCCCCGGTCGGCTGCCGCCGCCTGGGCGCGGCTGCGGCAGGGGCCCGTACCGCCCGATCCGCCGCCGCGCATGGCCGAGCCGGGTTCGCAGTCCTCGCTGTTCGAGCCGCAGGCGGGGACGGAGGTGCCGTTCGAGGGTCTGCTGGAGGTGTACGGGGAGCAGCAGCGCAGGCATGACGAGGCAGAGAATCCGGGGCGGATGCGGCTGCTGACGGCTTCGGAGTCGGCGGGGATGCTGGTGGCGGCCGAGATGCATGAGGCGGGTCTGCCGTGGCGGGCGGATGTGCACCGCGCCCTGCTGGACGAGCTGCTGGGCGAGCGGTACGCGGGCGGGGGTGAGCCGCGGCGGCTGGCGGAGCTGGCCGACCGGGTCTCGGAGGCGTTCGGGCGGCGCGTACGGCCCGATCTGCCGGCGGACGTGGTGAAGGCGTTCTCGCGCGCCGGGTTCCAGGTGAAGTCGACTCGGCGGTGGGAGCTGGAGGAGATCGATCATCCGGCGGTCGCTCCGCTGATCGAGTACAAGAAGCTGTATCGCATCTGGACGGCGCACGGCTGGAGCTGGCTCCAGGACTGGGTGCGCGACGGCCGGTTCCGGCCGGAGTATCTGCCGGGCGGTACGGTCTCCGGCCGCTGGACGACCAACGGCGGCGGCGCGTTGCAGATCCCGCGCGTGATACGGGGAGCGGTCGTCGCCGACGAGGGCTGGCGGCTGGTCGTGGCGGACGCCGACCAGATGGAGCCGCGCGTCCTGGCGGCGATCTCCCGCGACCGGGGGCTGATGGAGGTCGCCGGGCATGACGACGATCTGTACAAGGTCCTGTCGGACCGGGCGTTCGCCGGCGACCGCGCGCAGGCGAAGCTCGCGCTGCTGGGCGCGATCTACGGCCAGACGTCGGGCGACGGTCTGAAGAATCTGGCCGCGCTGCGAAGACGGTTCCCGCAGGCGGTCGCGTATGTGGACGACGCGGCGCGGGCGGGCGAGGAGGGCAGGCTCGTACGGACGTGGCTGGGCCGGACGAGTCCGCCGGCGGCCGGTTCGGAGGACGGTGGCGAGGCGGGCATCCCGCAGGCGTCGTCCGACGAAGTGCCGTCCGGCGACCGCGAGTTCACGCCGGGGTACGCGTCCACGAACGCACGCGCGCGTGGCCGCTTCACGCGCAACTTCGTGGTGCAGGGCAGCGCGGCGGACTGGGCGCTGCTGATGCTGGCGGCGCTGCGCAGCGCCATCGCGGGGATGCGGGCGGAGCTGGTCTTCTTCCAGCACGACGAGGTGATCGTGCACTGTCCGCGGGAGGAGGCGGCGGATGTGGCGGTGGCGATCCGTGAGGCGGGTGAGCTGGCGGGCCGGATCGCCTTCGGGCAGACGCCGGTGCGGTTTCCGTTCACGACGGCCACGGTGGAGCGGTATTCGGACGCCAATTGAATCCTCCCCTTCCCGGAGGGAGGGGTTTCCTCACCCTCCAGGGCTGTTGAAGGGATTTCTGGCTCACGCTGCCGGGCGGGGCTGCGCCCCGCCCGGTCTTCCGCGATCAGCACCAGCCGGGTTGAGACCAGCCCGGACCGGCATCACGTGTGCGGAGTTCTTGTCCCTCGGGGACACGACTCCGCACACGGTGCAGGCATACGTTCGTTCCGACAGTGGCAGTGCGTGCTTGGTTCTCGCTCCGCACCGCGCACAGTCCATCGTGGTGTACGAGGGGTGGACCAGGTGCACAATGCGCCCGTGCTTGCGGCCCATCTCCACCAGGGCCGTCTTCGTAGCGCTGATCGCCGCGTCGGCCGCCTTGCGGGCCATGGTCGACCTGGCGACGAACTTCGGGCGGAAGTCTTCGACCGCGATGGCGTCATGGTCGCGAACCACGGACTTGGCCCACTTGCGGCCTCGCCGCCAGCCGCTTCGCCCGGCGATATCCCTTCGAACCGGCCCGCCCACACGCCGGTTTCCGGCGGGCCATCATCCGCCGGTAGCGGGCAAGATTCGCCGCCGACTTCGCACCGTGCCCAGCGTGCAGGAGGTCGTGAGCGTCGCTGGTGGTGGTCGCCGTCTCCTTCACACCCCAGTCGACACCGATCACCGCACCCGTTGCGGGCAGGCGCTCAACGGTGGCGGGCAGGACGAACGAGCAATACCAATGTCCGACGCTGTCCTGACAGACCCGCACACTCGACGGATCGGCCGGAAGATCCCGCGACCACACCACACTCGACGCGATGCCGCCCGCCAGGTGCAGCGTGCGGCTTCCCCTCCTTCAACCGGAAACCGTGCTTGGTGCAGTTCAGGCTCGCCCCTCGCCTCGCGCTTCTTCTTGAACCTCGGCATCCCGGCCCGCCGCCCCACCGGCAGCGGCTCCCCGATGTCCTTCCGCGCCTTCGCGCGGGACTTCCCGAAGTCCCGGATGATCTGCTGCTGCACCACCGAACTGCCCCCGCGCAGCCAGCCGTTCGCCTTGCGTGCTTCCGTCAGCATCCTGTCGAGCCGCGCCGGACCACAGGTGCGCTTGTCGATGCCTGCGGGCCGGGTCCCGTTCCACTGGTGCTGATCGTGGAAAACCTGTCCTTTTCCCAACAGAGTCCTGAAGGCCGGGGGAGGATTCACGTGGTGACCACACAGCCGTACGACGACGAAGTAGCAGCATGGCCTCAACTCACGCCTGAGACAAGGGCGTTGGGGACCTCCAGGTCTCCAACGCCCACCCCCGCGCAAGGCGCCCAAGTCCCCCAAGTCAGCGGCGCCCCGCCAGGAACTCCGCCGCCGCCACCCCCGAGACGCGCGTCGCGCCGTGGGTGACCAGATGGACGGCGCCCGGCGTCGCGCCGTTCGGGACGCCCATCTCCACGACCACCGCGTCGGGCCGGCTCCCCAGCAGCCGCGCCATCGCCGCCGACATCCATCCGTGCCGCGCCGCGTCACGCACCACGACGACCAGCGACCGCTCGGCGGCCGGGTCGAGCCCCTTGCGGTCCAGCAGATCGCCGGACTCCCTCAGGTCGGCCTCCGTCAGCCGTACGGAGGTGGTGCCGGGCAGCAGATCGCTCAGCGGAGCCGCGACGCCCCACGGGGTCTGTCCGTCGACGGCCAGGTTCATCGTCGGGGACAGCTCCACCACATGGGGCGCGCCGACGAGCGGCAGCACCGAGCCCCGGCCACGACCGGAGTCCTCCGTGCGGTCGCTCGGCCCGGTCACCACCCGCAGCGCGCGCCGGGCGGCGACGAGGCCGATGTCCGACGCGGCCTTGTCGGTGGCCACGGCGCGCGTACGGCTGCCGGACCAGGCGGCGAACTCGGCGATCCGCGCCGCCGCTTCACTGATCCGCGCCTCCGGAAGTGTGCCGTCGAGCACGGCCTGGACGAGGGCGTCGGCGAGCAGTTCGAAGGTGGCCTCCCCCGCGTGCTCGCCGCCGACGCACACCGCGTCGGCCCCGGCCTTGACGGCCCGCACGGTCGCCCCGTCGATGCCGTAGCGGGCGGTGACCGCGCCCATCTCGATGGCGTCCGTCACCACCAGGCCGTCGAAGCCCAGTTCGCCGCGGAGCAGATCCACGAGGATGCGCGGGCTCAGCGTGGCCGGCAGGTCGGGGTCGTACGCGGGCGTGAGCAGATGCGCGGTCATCACCACACGTACGCCCGCCTCCATCGCGGCGACGAACGGCGGCAGCGCGGTCGCGGCGATCTCCTCGGCGCTCCCCGAGACCTGCGGCAGTCCGTGGTGCGAGTCGACCGAGGTGTCCCCGTGGCCGGGGAAGTGCTTGGCGCAGGCGGCGACGCCTGCCGACTGGAGCCCGCGTACCCAGGCGGCGGTGTGCCGGGAGACGACGTCCGTACGGGCGCCGAAGGAGCGGGCGCCGATGACCGGGTTGAGCGGGTTGGAGTTGACGTCGGCGCTGGGCGCGTAGTTGAGGGAGATCCCGGCGGCGTGGAGTTCGCGCCCGATGTCACGGGCGACGGACTCGGTCAGATCCACGTCGTCCACGGCGCCGAGCGCGAGATTGCCGGGGCGCGAGGCGCCGGTCCAGGCTTCGAGCCGGGTGACGTCGCCGGCCTCCTCGTCGATGGCGATGATGAGGTCGCGGTTCTCCGCGCGTAGTTCGGCGGTGAGGCGCGCGACCTGTTCGGGGTCGACGATGTTCCGGCCGAACAGGACGACGGAGGTGAGACCGCCGTCCGCGATCCTGCCCCGGACCCAGTCGGGCACGGTCGTGCCCACGAATCCGGGCTGGAGCGCGGTCTCGGCGAGACGCCTCAGTCGGTCGTGACGGCTGCTCGGCTCCATGCGGGTCCTCCGAAGGCGTATCGCTCGGCCGGCTCAGCGAACCGCCCTTGAACTTGGTACAGGCCAATCGGATGTTGGCTTAGACCAATAGGCGTGTCAAGGAGGTATCGGGTTGCCGCGTTGTACGCACTCGACCCGTAAGCAGGCGGATTAAGCGGTTCATGAATATTTGGTGATACTTCGAGGGCGCGGCTGGGCAGGATCGGGGGTCGGGGGTACGGCCGCCCGGCGGGCGGGGATACGGCTACCCCCGGCGCTACAGCCCGAAGAGGGCCAACGACGGCTCCAGGCCGTGCAGTTCGACCGGGACGGTACGGTGCGCCGCCCACCCCTCGCGGTCCAGACGCAGCCGCCGCTGGGTGCGGGCCGTCCCCCGTACGGACACCACCGTCAGCCCGTCCGGGCGGTAACCGAGCTTCTCCGACACGCGCAGCGACCGCGCGTTGTCGGTCATCGCCGACGACGTCAGATACCGCGCCCCCAGCCCCTCGAACGCCAGATGCAGCACCGCCGCCCGCATCTCCGTACCGATGCCGCGCCCTTGATGCACGCGGCCCAGCCACGAGCCGGTCTGCGCCTCGCCGGTCACCGCGAAGTCGGTGGCCCCCAGGTCCTGGCGCCCGACGATCGTGCCCTCGCAGCGGACGGCCAGGCTCAGCGTCCAGTCCTGCGGCGTCCAGGCCGCCACGCTGCCGAGCAGATGCTGGAAGGTCGACCGCCCCCGGTCCGCGGGGCTCGCGTCCGTCCAAGGCCGGGAGAACGGCATCCAGTTCTCGTCGTGCACCCCGGCGGCGGCGACCGCCGCCAGCTCGGACAACTGCTCCAGATCCGGGAGCCGCAACTCAAGGTGCGGGGTGGTGATCCGCAGTCCGTACAGGGGCCAGATATGAGCTTCCATGACGGGATCCTGCCGAATCGGCGGCCGGGGCGTCGACCGGATTTCGTGCCAGGGTGATCCCGTAGACGATCAGCCGGACGACCCATATCAGCCAGCCCGTGAGTCCGAGGAGACCGAGCGGGCCGGAGTGGTCGGTGACCAGGGGGTGAGGGTGGCCGAAGCTGAACAGCAGCGCGGCGGAGAGCAGTCCGAGCCCGCCGTGCCATCGGGGGATGAGGCCGGAGCGCAGGCCGGCGACGGTCAGGCCGGCGACGGTCAGGCCGGCGACGGTCAGGCCGGCGACGGTCAGGCCGAGCAGGGCGAGTGCCAGGAAGGTGCCGTTGAGGGTGAAGAGGGCGTCGTGCAGCGCCCAGAGCCTCCCGGTCGCGCCGTCGCCCCCGCCCTCCCCGACATCGCGCCCGCCGTCCGGCCCGGCCGTCGAGGCGAGAGCGAGGCGGAGCGCGATGACTGCGGCGAAAGCGCGCCGTTCTGGAGGATCAGCCCGGCGAGACCGGCGAGGGACCACGCCTCCCCGCGCTCCCGCTCGGACCGCCGGAGCACGGCGACGACACCCGCGCCGAACAGCGTGGCCAGGATCCAGGTCAACGAGGTGAGCACGGACGCGAGAGCGACGGCGTCGCCGCCCATGTCCCCGCCGAAGAACTCGGTCACCTCGTCCGCGCCCCAGACGCGGGAGACCCGGGCCGGGATCGCCCGCGCCGCCCGGGAACTGTTCGTCTCCCAGGGCTGGTCGGCGACGACCGTGCGTGATGTGGCGCGCGAGGCGGGTGTGTCCGTACCCACGGTCTACGGGGCGTACGGGGACAAGGCGGGGCTCGTCAGGGCCCTGGCCGACGCCGCCGACCTCGCGGCGGACGTGCCGCGGATGCTGGCCGAGCTGGAGGAAGCGGGCCGGGAGACCGGGGCGGCGAGCGGTCCCCGGCGGCAGCTCGCCGCGATGGCGGCCTACGACCGGCGGCTGTTCGAGCGCGCCGGTGACGTGATCCTGCTCCTGCGCGAAGCCGGCCGCACCGAGCCCGCCCTCGCCGCCGGCTACCGCGAGGGGCGGCGCCAGGGCGACGAGACCCGGACCCAGGTGTTCTCGTCGTGGCCGGACGGACCGGACGGCGTGCTGCGGGACGGTCTTGACGTGTCGTCGGCCGTCGATGTGTACGCGGCGATGTGCAACATCGACGTGTACACCACGCTCACCGGGGAACGCGCCTGGTCGCCCGAGCGGGTCGAGCGCTGGTGGGCCGGCGCTCTCGGCCGCGAGCTGTTGCGCGGGGGCGGCGGCGTGTGAACCAGCCGGTACGGGGCGGGCTCGGCACCCGCCCCGCACCCCGTACCCCCCGCCGTCACTCCGTACGCAGGCCCTCCGGCCGCATCATCCGCCACAGCGGAGGCAGGCTCGCCAGCGTCACCAGCAGGATCACCGCAGCGCCGACCGCCGCGTACGGGACGAAGACCCACCAGTCATCGATCGACTTCCCGACGATGTCCAGCATGAAGTTCCCCAGGACCAGGCCGCCGACGACCGCGAGCGCGGTGCCCAGCACCACCGGTACCGCCGTCTGCCACAGCACCGACCAGGCGAGCGTCCCGCGCCGCGTACCGAAAGCCACCAGGACCGACAACAGCCTTCTGCGCTCGCGCAGTTGCTCGGCCTGGGAGACCAGCAGGCTCGCCGCGATCAGCGTCATCGTGAGCGTGCCGCCCACGAACAGCCCGGTCTGCACGCTCGCGTACTGCTTGTCGCGCTCCAGGTTCTTGAGCGCGTTGATGCGCAGCGTCGGGTCGATGTGCGCCGCCGTGCCGCGTACGTACTCCGCCGCGTCCGGCATCTTCGGGTCGACCTTGATCGATGCCTGGGTCGTGGCCGACGGCAGGGCGTGGGAGCCGAGAGCGCCCGGTGTGACGAGGATGCCGTCGTGCACGTCGCCCATCGGGTCGGGGTACGCCTGCACCGTGCGGGCCGACTTGGGCAGCGTCCACAGCGCGGGCTTGCCGGTCCGTGTCCCGTCGCCGCCGGTCAGGTCGATCGGCTTGCCGGGAACGGTGGCCTCGTCCGTACGACGGTTCTGCTCCTTGGCGGCGACCGACCCGCCGCCGATGTGCGAGACGAACGCGTCCCCGTCGCGGCAGGAGGGCAGCCGGGCGATCTCCTTCAGCGTGGCGCAGGTCCCCACGGTCAGGGTCGTGATCGGCTGCCAGCCGTGCTCCGTGGGGGCGCCGGTGCCCGCCACATAGGTCTCGACGGTGCCGATGACGTCGGTGACGCCCTTGGTCTCGCGGAAGTCCTGGATCATCCGCTCCGCGAGCGCGGAGCCGCCGACCTCGCTCGTGACATAGAAGTCCGCGCGGACGGTGTCCTGCCCGGTGATCTGGAGGAAGTCCTTCTGCATCGCACCGAACATCATCTGGAGAGCGATGGCCCCGGCCACCGCGACCGTGATGCCGCTCACCGCGCGCGCCGCCGTACCGCTGCTCAACTGAAGCCTGCGGATGGCCAGTTGCCAGGGCACCGGTCCGCCGCGCAGCCGTCCGACGGCCACTTCGACCAGCCAGGGCAGCAGCCCGGCGAGCCCGATCAGCACACAACTGGCGCCCACCACGATGGGAGCCGGCCCGACCCGTACCGTCATCTCGTCCACGCTCCCGCTCGACGCGAGAACGGCGACGCCGACGACGGGCAGCAACAGCCGCCACCACAGGCTGCGTCGGCGCGCACCGGTGTCGCGTTCGACGCCGAGCGGTTCGATCGCCACCGAACTCAGCGCGCTCTGGGTGACCAGAACGGCGGCGACCGGCACCGCGAGCACGACGAACAGGGCGAGCGAGGGCAGCGGGGCCACGTCGGCCGGGAAGGTGCTGACCCCCCAGAGCCGTACCCGACCTACGATCTGACGGAGGATCAGAAACAGTACGGCCCCGACCGCCAGCCCGAACACCGCGCCGCACAGGGTCTCCCCCGCCGCGATCCGCCGCACCGTCCTGGCATCGGCCCCCACCAGCCGCAGCGCGGCCAGCCTGCGGTCCCTGCGGTCGCTGCCGAAGCGGACGGCGGTGGCGATGAAGATCGCCACCGGCACCAGCAGCACCACGCACATCAGGATGACCAGCACCATCAGCAGCGGATCGAAGGGCGCGGCGGACTCCTTGATGCCGTAGCCGGACGAGCGGATGCCGACGCCCTCGACGGTCAGCGTCGAGCTGCCGGTGTAGAAGCGCAGCTCGCCGGGGTCGATCAGACCCGCGTCGCCGACCGTACCGACGATCCGTTCGTCCAACCGCTGTGCCAGCAGCGCGCCTTCGGACGACCCGAGCAGTTCGCGCAGCGCGGGCGAGACGACCATCTCGCCGGGACCGGGGATCTTCGCGACGCCGGGCGGCGCCGGCGCGTTGGCCCCCTCCGGGCGCAGCAGCCGCCCGGTCACCGGCTCGCCCCGGTATTCGGTGCTCGCCTCGGCCCACAGGAAGGTCGTGTCCGTGATGCCCTTGCCGGGCTTCTGCGAGGTGGCGTTCGTGGTGTCGCGCGCCTGGGCGCGGCTCTCGCGCGCGTCGAGAAGGTGCGGTACGGCGGCGGCGGCGAACAGCAGCGCGACGCCGAGGCCGACACCGAGGGCGGTCAGCGCCGTACGGGCCCAGCCCTCCCGCCCGCCGGACACGGCGAAGCGCATGCCGAGCGCGAGGTCCCGCGCCCAGGCGGGGACGCCGCTGGGAGCGGCGGTGGCCGGGGACGGCGGGCGGGGCGGGGAGAGCGGGGACGGCGGGGGCGACTCCCGGTCGAGGAGCGTCATGCCGCGCGCCCCACGCCGCCGGCGGTGCCCGGTCCCCCGCCAAGTCCCCCGTCAAATCCCCCACCAAATCCCCCGCCACCGAGGTAGTGGTCGATGTCGCGCGTCTTCCCGTCCCGTACGACGACCTCGCGGTCGGAGTACGCGGCGACCCGCACCTCGTGCGTGACCAGGACGACAGCCGTGCCCGCCGACCGTGCGGCGCCGGTCAGCAGCTCCATCACACGCTCGCCGTTGAGCGAGTCGAGCGCGCCGGTCGGTTCGTCGGCGAACAGCACGCGCGGCGACGTGACGAGCGAACGGGCGACGGCGATGCGCTGCCCCTGGCCGCCGGAGACCTCACCGGGGCGCTGCGCCCGTGCGTCGGCGACCTCCAGTCGTTCCATCCACTCCAGCGCGATCCGCTCCGCCTCCTTGCGGCGGGTGCCGCTCAGCCGCAGCGGCAGCGCCACGTTCTCCAGACAGGTCAGTTCGGGTACGAGCCGGCCGAACTGGAAGACGAAGCCGAAGTCCGTACGGCGCAGGGTGCTGCGCGCGCTGTCGGACAGCTCGGTGACGTCGCGGCCCTGGTAGGCGATGGTCCCGGAGTCGGGGCGCACGATGCCGGCGAGGCAGTGCAGCAGCGTCGACTTGCCGGATCCCGACGGGCCCATGACGGCGACGACCTCGCCCGCGTGGATGGAGAACGAGGCGCCGTCGAGGGCGGGGGTGCTGCCGTACGTCTTGTGCAGGTCGTACGCGGCGAGCAGCGAGCCCTCGGGGGCGGGCGAGGAGTTGGGCTTGGGCGCGGGGTTGGCCGCGGAATTGGGCTTGGGCGAAGGGTTGGGCTTGGGCGCGGGGTCGGGCGCGGCGTTCATCGGCGTATCTCCTCGGCGAGCTTGTCCAGGCGGGCGGCGGTCAGTTCCAGCCAGCGCAGATCCGCCTCCAGGTGGAACAGCGCGTGGTCGCAGATGAGCTGGTCCGAGAGATCGCCGTGCCGCTTGCGCTCGGTCAGCACGCGCATCAGCCGCAGATGCTCGGCCCGCTGCGTGTCGAGCAGATCGGCGGCGCTGCGGCCGGTGAGCAGCGCGATGACGACCTTCGTGTAGAGGGTCGACTGGAGATACGGCTCCGGCTTCTCCGGCTGCGCGAGCCAGCGCTCGACATCGGTGATGCCTGCTTCGGTGATCGCGTACCGCTTGCGCTCGGGTCCCCCGCCGGCCTCCATGCCGTCGACCTCGACCAGCCCGTTCTTCAGCAGCCGGGACATGGTCGAGTAGACCTGTCCGTAGTGCAGGGGGCGATCGTGGCCGAAGGAGTCGTCGAAGGCGCGTTTCAGGTTGTAACCGTGCTGGGGGCCTGATTCGAGGAGCCCGAGGAGGGTGTGACCGATTGACATGGCGGACACTCTACACACGACGTATACATGCCGTGTATAGCGGGGTGGGCGGCCGTACGCGACGGGGCGGGCAACGGCCGTTCCTCGCCGATTCATTGACACGCGCAACCCCGGTTGTTTGGATGCGGCAAGCGCTTTCTGGCCGATTTGGAGCACTCCCTTGCAGCTCTCGCGCCGCACCCTGTTGACGATGTTGCCCGCGTCCGCCCTGCTGGCCGTGGCCGCGCCACTGCGCGCCCAGGCCGCCGGGCGGCCGGCCTCCACAACGGCCTCCACAACGGCTTTCGCGACGGCGGACCGCGCCGCCGAGCCCGGCGCCAACCACGCCGCGCTCCTCGCCAACACCCTCGCGATCTTCGCCGGCACCGCCGAGTCCAACGCCCGCCCCGAGACGGCCGCCAAGCTCGCCGCCCTCACCGCGACGGCACGCACCCGGCTCACCGCCCTCGACGCCGCCGGACCCGGGGAACTGTTCAAGGGCGTCGCCCTCGGCACGAGCGACGCGAACCTCAACACGTCGTACCAGTACCTGTACGAGATCGCCCTCGCCACCCGTACCCCCGGCCCCGACGCCTCGGACCTCCGGGACAACGTGAGCGTCCAGCGCCGTGTCATCGACTGCCTGGTGCTGCTCCACGACACGTACTACGGCGACCAGTCCAAGGGCTACTACGGAAACTGGTTCAACTGGGAGATCGGCATCTCCGCGAGCGTGAGCAAGACCCTCGTCCTTCTGAAGGACCAACTCGCCGCGTACAAGCCGGAGCTGACCGCCACCTACCTCGCCTCGATGGACGCCTATCTGCGCAACGGCAAGGACGGCGACGTCGACCTCGACTCGCGCTTCCACACCGGCGCCAACCTCGCCGACATCACCACCAACCGCATCCTCCAGGGCGCCGTCACCGGCGACGACGCGCGCGTCGTCAAGGCGGTCGCCGACCAGTTGACGGTGTACGCGACGGTCGATCCGTACAACCCGCGGCACGGCGTCACCGACGGCTTCTACGCCGACGGCTCCTTCATCCAGCACGACTCGGTCGCCTACACCGGCTCGTACGGGAAGGTCCTGCTCACCCGCGCCGTGCAGACCGTCAAGATCCTCGAAGGCACGGACTACCTCGGCAACGGGACCGGCACCGGAAGCGCGGACCTGGTGGCCGTCGTGCAGGGCTGGGTGGCCGAGGGCTTCGCCCCGCTCATCTTCGAGGGCTGGATGATGGAGGTCGTCAAGGGCCGGGGGGTGTCGCGGACGGCGACCGGATACACGGACGTCGCCGTCGTCGTGGAGGCCGTTGTCGATCTGTCGGGACACGCGAGCGGGGCCGACGCGACGGCGCTGGCGGGGTACGTGAAGTTCGTCCGGCAGACGTCGAAGGCCGCGCTCGACCCGGCCGTCTTCGTCTCACCGGTCAGCGTCGCGCGCTACGCCGACATCCTCGCCGACACGTCCGTACCGGCCGTGGACCTCGGGGACGCGCAGAGCCACACGGCGTTCAACGCGATGGACAAGACCGTGCACCGGCGGCCCGGTTACGCGTTCGCGCTGGCGCGCAGCTCCGACCGGATCAGTAAGTACGAGTACATGAGCGGCGAGAACCTGATGCCGTGGTTCCAGGGCGACGGCGCGCACTATCTCTATCTCGCGGGCCAGGACCAGACCCGGTCCTTCGGCATCGACTACTACACGACCGTGTCGCCGTACCGACTGGCCGGCGTCACCGCGCCCGTGGAGACCCGTCGCACGGTGCCCGAGCTGTACGGCACCGCGTGGTACGACAACCCGGCACGCGGCTTCACCTCGTCCTCCGAGTCGCAGAACACCTACGTCTACTTCCCGCGCGGCACCAACACCCTGTCCGGGGGCGCCCGCCTCGGCGCATACGGCGCGGTCGGGCTCGTGCTGGGGGACGACGTCGCGTACGCCGCGAAGCAGGCGGGCGAGCTGCCGGACGACTTCGTCGCTTACCGCAACGCCACCGCCACGAAGTCGTGGTTCATGCTCGACGACGAGATCGTCGTCCTGGCGGCCGGGGTCGGCGACGCGGCGGGGCGCGCGGTGGCGACCACACTCGACAGCAGGATCGCCGCCGCGTCGGACGCCGTCACGGTGACGGGGCGGCTGCGGGACGGCGCGGGGTGGTCGGGGAGCGGTACGGCTCCGGGGCCGGTGGCCTGGCTGCGGTACGCCGACGCGGGGCAGGGGGTGTCGGTCGGGTACGTGTTCCTGGACGGGGACGGGGACGGGGACGAGGACAGGGACGGCGGTCTTCCGACGGTCGCGCTCGACACCGTCGCCAGGAGCCGCCGCGTTGTACGCACGTCCAACCCCGACACCCCGGTCACCAAGCGGGTGTTCTCGCTGTCCGTCGAGCAACCGGCGGGCGCGCGGCGGCTGTCGATGGCCCACGCGCTCGTACCGAACGCCACGGAGCGGCAGTTGAAGGCGTACGGCGCGGGGCGCGGGCAGCTCTCGGTGGTGGCCAACACCACGCGCGTGCAGGCCGTCGAACACCGTGGTCTGTCCCTCCTCGCCGCCAACACCTTCACGCCCGGCACGCACCGCGCCGACGCGGGGCACCGGCTGTCGATCGACGGCGCCGCGTCGGTGATCCTGCGGACGGCGCGCGACGGGACGGTGTCGGTGGCGGTGTCCGACCCGACGATGGGGCGGAAGGCGGTGTCGGTCACCGTGCGCGGCCGTTGGCTGCGGGCGGTGTCGTCGGACGACGGGGTGCGCGTGCGGAAGGTTCCCGGGGGGACGCGGATCGACGTCGACACCCACCAGGTGCATGGGCGCAGCTTGACGGCGCGGCTGCGGTAGCCCGGGACCGGGGGTGTTGACCGGGTCCGGCCGGTGGCCGCTTCGCGGCGGTGCAGATCGAGTCCCGTGGGTTGTCGGGCAGTTCGCTTCCCCAGATGCGTTCCATCAGCACCGTGTCCGTCACGACGGTGCGCGGCTGCCAGGCCAGTGACGCGAGCAGGGCGCGGGCACGGGCGGACGGCAGTGGAAGTGTGCGCCCGCGGTCGGACAGTTCGATCAAGCCCGGAAGCCGCACGTTCATTGTCTCCCCCTCGACGGTGAACTGCCCTCCGCCTGTCGCCTGTCCTGGCTCCGAGGGCCTGTCGAGTGGATCTGGGCCGTCCGAGGCGCAAGCGGCCGGTGAGAAGTTAGGCTGGCTGGTCCCGCAGCCTGGATCAAGAAATACGGCTGTTCAGACGTCGGAAGTTCCGGGATTCGAAGGCACAGAAGCGATGACGGCTGAGACGAACGCGCACGCGAACGTGAACCCGAACGCGAACCCGAGGCCGAACTCCAAGGCGGCGAAAAAAGACGCGGACGCGCGTGCGCACATCCGCGCGGACACCGGCGCGGTCGACATCGACTCGATCCTGCCGCCCGAGTCACGGGCGCTCTACGCGCGCCTCGTCGCGGGCGAGACCGTGCGTTCGCCCGACGAACCGGGGATGGCTCCCCTCCTCGCGCTCGGCGCCGTCCTGGCCGAACCGCTCGGCGGCCACGTCCCGGTGAGTCTGGACAGACTGGAGCGCCGGCTGCGCGCGTCCGTACAGGGTGAGCTGGCACGCACCGCCGCGCGCCTCGAGGAGATTCCCGCCGTGCTCGGCGAACTGCGCTCGCACCAGCCGTCGATGGTCGAGTCCCTGCGGGCCGGGTCCCAGTACATATTTGGGGTCAGGGCCGCCAACCGCCAGATCGGCGAGTCGGCCGAGGAGGCCCGTGAACTGCTCGCCGCCCAGCCCGGACACCGTACGCGGTTCGTCCTCACGGAGGCGTACAACCGCGACTTGGCCGCGCTGAGCAGGGGTGTCAGGTTCCGCACGCTGTATCACGTGAGCGCCCGCACCAACCCTCTCGTACGGGAGCGGGTCGCCGTCATGGGGCCGAAGGGCGCGCTGTTCCGCACCCTGGCAAGGCCGTTCATGCGCATGCTCGTGTTCGACCGGAAGGTCGCCTTCTTCTCCGACCATCTGGACGGGCGCCCGGACTCGGCGGGCGCGTGGATGGTGCGGGACCCGGCCGTCTGCGCGCATCTGGCCGAAGCCTTCGAGAAGGAGTGGACCCTCGGACAGGAGTGGCACACGTCGGAACGGCCCGCGGAGGTCACCGCCGGCAGCGCCGTGAGCACCCAGCTCCAGCGCACGATCCTGCGCGCGCTGGTCGCCGGGCAGGACCAGCAGCAGATCGCGACGGCGCTGGGCTACAGCTCGCGCACCATCAACGTCCATCTGACCAATCTGCGCACCGAGTTGGGCTACGCGACGGTCTACCAGCTCGTCCACTGGTGGGCGACGTCGCCCGAGCAGGACCTGGACTGAACAGGCGGCCCGAGCCGGGCGTGATCCGGGCCTTGGCCGGATCCGGCGCCCGACGGCGACTTTCGGCCAACGATTCAGGTCGCGCCGATTCACAGACAACCCACAGCACTCTCTCCCGCTCTCAGTACTAGGGAGACAGTTCCGCGATCAGAGACCGTCCTTCGCGCCGGCTGTTCGTCCACCGTCCAGGCCCACTCGGGCTTTCGGAGAACTCGGAAAACGAGGAACGATGACCAGAACGCACAAGGCACGACGGCTCCGGCGTTCGGTGCTGGCCACCACCGCGGCGCTCGCCGTGACCGCAGGCGTCATGGCCGCGGCGCACGGCGACACGACGGCGCAGACCACGCCGAAGCTCAGCCTGATCGCCGCGACCAAGTCGCTGACACTCGACTCGTGGAAGGAGGACCCGGGCGTCTACCTCGACCTCGGTACCTACCTCACGTCCGAGGGCGGGCCCTTCGAACTCAAGGTGACCCGCAAGTCGTACAAGGACCCGGTCGTCGCCGAGCAGATCATCCACGACGGTGCCGGGGGCACCAGCACCAAGGCCCTTCCGGCCGGGCTGGTGAAGGACTTCTCGGGGCTGCCGGGCTTCGCCCGGATCACCATCACCGACACGAACCGCAAGGTCGTGGTCGACAAGACCGAGAAGTACTGCCCGAACAACGCCGCCGGGCGGATCGACCCCGACGGTCCTGCCAAGTCGAAGTACCCGGAGAGCTGCCCCGAGAACGCGTTCACCCTCGGCTCGGTGTGGGGTGTCGAGAAGGGCTGGGCGTCCAACACGTACGCCGGCTGGGGCTCCACACCGGTCAAGCTCGCCGCCGGCAAGTACACCGCCAAGGTGACGGTGAGCAAGAGCTACCGCGACCTCTTCGGCATCTCCAGCAAGCCGCAGCTCATCAAGCTGACCGTGCGCGAGCGCAGTTGGGAAGACGAGGGCGGCGGCGTCGGGATGAGCAGCAAGGGCTCGGCGTCCGAGCACAGCGGCCACGACATGGCCAACATGGAGGGCATGGAGGGCCACGGTGCGCAGCGCCCCGCCGCCCCGGCCGCCCCGACGAGCGGCGCCGGCCCCTCGTACAACGTGGGTCACGGCCCGCTCATCCCCGCGCCGCCGGCCCTGCCGTGGGCGCTGAAGAAGTCCTCGCTGCGCAGCGCGGTGGCGCCCGTCGGTGACGGCCCCGGCCGTACGGACGGCTCCCGCAAGGCGCCGGGCGCGGAGCCCAACGCCAAGCGCCCGACCGGCAAGGCGTCCGTGCCGGACGTACCGAAGCCCGACTTGCGTTCGCTGCCGGCCTACGGCATCGAGATCAGCGACGGCGGCCAGGACGTCAAGGGCAAGGACTACCTCGCCTTCAGCGCCAACGTCTGGAACGCGGGCCCCGCGCAGCTCGTCGTGGACGGCTTCCGCAAGCCCGGCAAGGAGCTGATGGACGCCTACCAGTACTTCTACGACGCGGACGGCAAGCAGATCGGCTACACCCCCACCGGCACCATGGAGTGGGACCCGCGGCCCGGCCACGAGCACTGGCACTTCACGGACTTCGCCAGCTACCGGCTGCTGAAGGCGGACCAGAAGGAGCAGGTGCGCAGCGGCAAGGAGGCGTTCTGCCTGGCGAACACCGACGCCGTCGACTACACGGTGAAGAACGCCAACTGGCACCCGGGCAACACCGACCTGTCCACCGCGTGCGGCCAGGAGAACTCGATCTCCGTCCGTGAGGTGCTGGACGTCGGCTCCGGCGACACGTACACGCAGGACCTGCCGGGCCAGTCCTTCGACATCACCAACCTGGCGAACGGCACCTACTACATCCAGGTGCTGGCCAACCCCGAGAACCGTCTCAAGGAGACGAGCCTCACCAACAACAGCGCGCTGCGCAAGGTCGTCCTGGGCGGCAAGCCGGGCGCGCGCACGGTGAAGGTGCCGGCGCACGACCTGGTCAACTCCAACTGACCCCAGTTGTGACGTAGTTCGGCTGTCGGCCCCCGGGACCTGTCCCGGGGGCCGACGCCGTATCCGGATCAGCGCAGGTCGAGGACGGCCTTGCCGTGGAGGCGGCGTTCGACAAGGGCCTCGATCGCCTCCGGCGCCTTGTCCCAGCCACCGCGCCACGAGACCTGGGCGTCGAGTTCGGCGGCGGCGACCTTGGCCGCGAGCAGGGCGAGGTCCGGCCCGAGGTCCGGGCAGTCGAGCAGATAGAAGGTGACGAGCGAGCGGTCGTGGCATCCGTCGTCGCCGAAGAGGGCGCCGTACGGGAAGTTCTCCCCCTCGCCGATCGCGACATGGCCGACGGAGACCAGCGTCCCGCCCGGAGCCAGTCGCGCGAAGGCGTCCACGAGTTGGGCGCCGCCGACCAGATCGACGACTCCGTGGACGGGCGCGCCGAGATGGGCGGGACCCGCGACCACCTCGTGCGCGCCGAGCGCCCGCAGGCTGTCCCCGTGGGCGTCCGGGTCGCCGGTGGAGGCGATGACGTGCGCGCCGCCGAGCCGGGCGAGCTGTACGGCGTACCGCCCGGTGCCGCCCGTCGCGCCGGTGACCAGGATCCGCCGGCCGACGATCGAACCGATCCGGCGCAGCGCGCGCAGGGCGCTGGCGCCCGCCACGGGGACGGTGCTGATGGCCCCGAGATCGGCGCCGTCCGGGACCGTGCCCAGCAAGTCGGTGTCGACGGCGCGGAGTTCGGCCCAGGCGCCGTCGGGTCCGAGCGTCACCACGGGCGTACCGGCGGGCGGGCCCGAGCCGTCGGCCGCCGCGCGTTCGACGACTCCGGCCGCGTCCCAGCCGAGTACGGCGCCGTCGGCGGCCTCCCGAAGGACGAATCGGACCTCGCCGTGGTTGAGGGAGGTCGCGGCGACCCGGACCAGGGCCTGGTTCGGAGCGGGGGCGGGGTCGGGAGCCTCGCCGAGGCGCAGACCGGCGGGCGTGGAGTGGTCGACAAGCAGAGCGCGCACGAGAGAACGCCTTTCCTGGAGGGCAAGGACTCGACCTACCCAATGTGCCACTGAGTGGCATAAGCGCACAAGAGGCATTCGCTTCTCGGGTACGGTTGAGGTCATGAGCACCGCGCCCGCATCTCCCCCGCCGTCGCAGTCGTCACAGCCACCGTCGTCGCCGGGGCCGCCGTCGTCGCTGCGCGAGCGCAAGAAGCGGCGCACCCGTCAGCTCCTGGTGGACACCTCCCTGGAGCTGTTCACGCAGCGCGGCTTCGACAAGGTGACGCTCGACGAGCTGTGCGACTCCGTGGAGATCTCCAAGCGCACGTTCTTCCGCTACTTCACCAGCAAGGAAGACGTCGCGATGGCCCCCACACAGGACCTGTGGCTGACGTTCCTCGACGTACTCGAAACGGCCGACCTCGGCCCCGCCGACCGCCCGGTACTGGCACTGATCCAGGACACCCTGCTCACGGCCCTGGACCGGACGACCACCGACGAGTGGTCGCACCGCGTCCTGCTCAGCCGCAATCTGACCGGGCGAACCCCCTCGATGGACGCGCACGGTCTGGGCTTCTGCGACCGCACCACCCGTGCGGCGCTGGCCACCCTGTACCGCCGTCTCGACATCCCCGACCCGGCCGACCCGCGCCCCCGGCTGGCCACCGACATGGTCGTCGCCGCGTTCCACTGTGCGCTGGCGACATGGGCGTCCGCGGCCGGCACGGCGGCCGACACCGTGTCCCACGCCGAGCCCCTGTCCGCCCACACCCGCCGCGCCTTCACCGCCCTCGCCGGCGCCGCCACCTTCCCGGTGACACCACGCCAGGACACCTCCCCGCAGCCCTGAACAGGCGTTTGAGTAAGCTCGTGGTGGCCGCCATCACCTGTCGCGGCCCCAGAACGATCCGGGGGGAGTGTTCGTACGTGGAACGGCTGCGCCAGGACGACCCTCCACGTATCGGGCCCTTCGTCCCCCTCGGCCGGCTCGACGCCGACTCCCAACAGGCCGTCCCCGCGCGCCGCTTCATCGCGCGCGGCGCCGACGGCGACCGCACGTATCTCGTCGGCCTTCCGCGCCGCGACGCCGACCCGGCCCGCTGGGCCGTCGAGGCACAGGCCGCCCGTCAGCTCTCGATACCGGGCCTGCTGCCGGTCGACGAGGTCGGCGGTACGGCGGAAGCGCCCTGGTGCACAACGCCGTACCTCCCCGCCCTCCCCCTCCCCGCCGCGCTGCGCGCGCACGGCGGTCCGCTGCCCGAGCGGGTCGTACGGGCGCTGGGCGCCGCGCTCGCCCGGACACTGGCCGCCGCCCACGCCCACGGTGTGACGCACGCGGGCCTGTCCCCCGACGCCGTACTGCTCACCACCGAGGGCCCGCGGCTGAGTTGCTTCGGAGCCGTACGGGCCGCCGCGCCGGACGGCGAGCGGCGCGGCGGTCTGCCGGGACTGGACTCCGGCGCACTCGCCCCTGAGCAGGCGGACGGCGGACGGCCCCGTCCGCTGGGGGACGTCTACGCGCTGGGGGCGGTGCTCGCGTACGCGGCCACCGGCCACACCGTTCCCGAACGCGACGAACTGCCCGCCTCGCTCGGCGAGTTGATCGCGGCCTGCCTCTCACGCGACCCCGCGCGACGTCCGCGGGCGCAGCAGGTCCTCACGTATCTGGAGTCCGCCACGAGCGGGCCCGCGGCGCAGACTGCCGCCCCGGCCACGGTCCTGGACACGACCGTCCCGATCCCGCTGCCGGCCTCCGTGGTCGCCGCGCTCGCGCGCCAGTCGGCGGACGCCCTCGCCGCCGAACTCCCGCCCGCCGCCCTTCCGACCCCCACCGTCCTGGACTGACCGGCTGATGCTCACCCCACTCACGCACGACGACCCGCACCGGCTCGGCGCCTACCGGCTCATCGCCCGTCTGGGCAGCGGCGGCATGGGCACCGTCTACCTCGCCCGCTCGGCCACGGGCCGTACGGCGGCGCTCAAGACGATGCACGCCCGCATCGCCACCGACCCGGCCTTCCGCACCCGCTTCCGTCTGGAGGTGGACGCGGCCCGGGTCATCGGCCCCGTCCACGGCGCCCGGGTCTTCGACGCCGACCCGCTCGCCGAAACCCCCTGGCTGGCCACCGAGTACGTGCTCGGGCCGCCCCTCGACGACGCCGTCGCGCTCGCGGGCCCGCTGCCCGAGCCGGCCGTACGCGCACTGGGCACCCTGCTCTGCGCGGCTCTCGCCCAGCTCCACGCCTCGGACGTCGTCCATCGCGACCTCAAGCCGTCGAACATCATGATCACGGCGGACGGTCCCAAAGTCATCGACTTCGGCATCGCCCGCGCCATCGGCGACGACCATCTCACCCGCACCGGCGCCGCCGCCGGCACCCCCGCCTTCATGTCCCCCGAGCAGGCGACCGGCCAGGAACACACCTCCGCGGGCGACGTCTTCGCGGTCGCCGGAGTTCTCGCGTACGCGGCCACCGGCCACGGCCCGTTCGGCACCGGACAGCCCGCCGACCTGCTTTACCGCGTCCGCTACGCCGACCCCGACCTGAACGCGGTCCCCCCGGCCCTGTTCCCGGTCCTGAACCGCTGCTTCGCCAAGAACCCCGCCGACCGCCCCACCACCACCGAACTCGCCGCCCAGCTCGGCCAACCCGACCAACCCGACCAACTCAGCCACGGACAGGGCGACTTCGCCGACCGTCTCCCCGAACCCCTGCTCGGCGAGATCACCCGCCGGGCGGGCGGCGTCTGGCACGCCCGGCCGCACCGGCTGCCGGCACCACCGGAACATGACGTCGCCGAAGCGCTTTTGACCACCACCCCCTCCGCGCCCACCGCGCCCTCGGCCATGTCCCGGCGCAAGCTCCTGACGCTCGGCGGGAGTTCCGTGCTCGGCGCGGCGGCGGTCGGCGCGGGGGCCTGGGCCTGGCTCGGCCGTCAGGACGGTACGGACGGCAAGGCGCCCGCCCCCGACCCGACGCCGCCGAAGTCCCCGAAGTGGGACATGTTCTGGCAGGTGCAGACGAGCTACGACAACGCTCTCGTCCTGCCCGAACCGCTCACCCTGGACGGGCTGGTCGTCGTGGGCGAGTACGGCATACAGGGCCTGGATCCGCTTACGGGAGACCGGAAGTGGTCCGAGCCCGACGTCTACTTCAGACGCCGGACGGTCGCGTACGGAGAGCGGATCTACACCGCCGACTACACCCTCGAAGAGTCCCAGCCGCTCGGCATCTCCACCGTCAACGCGGCCGACGGAAAGATCAACGATCCGTTCACCGAGTTCAAGGACCTGCGCGCGATCCTCTACGGGACTCAACTGCTCTGCGCGACAGGCGACGCCGTCTATCTCGCCGCGGGCCGGGGCCGCCACGCGACCACCGGCTTCGGCAAGGACCAGAGCTGGTTCCTGCTCGGCGTCGACATCACTTCGGGCGAGAAGCTGTGGGAAGTCCCGCTCCCCGCCCGGCCGGAGAAGTCCGAGCGGCTGCACTTCCTGTCCGCCCGCGCCGTGGACGACCGGCTGATCCTCGTCCAGCAGTCCGCGGACGGGAAGCCGCGCCTGGTCGTACGCGACGCGCCGACCGGCGAAGCCGTGTGGGACCGCCCGCTCGACGGCGACCAACCGGCCTTCAGCCGGGCCCACTTGGCGGTCGACAGCCGCCATGTGTACCCGGCGGCGGGTGAACTCCTCGCGCTCCGCCTCGCCGACGGCGAGGTGGCCTGGCGCTACGACGAGGGGCCGGACGGGGCGCGGTACAGCCCGCCGGCCGTCAAGGACGGTGTGGTGTACGCGGTGGAGGAGGGCCGCGGCCTTCTCGCGCTCGACGCCACGAGCGGTAGCTCGCGGTGGGCGGAGAAGACCCGCGCGGTCACGGCCGACGACCTCGACACCCCGCCCGTGGTCGGCGTCGCGCGCGTGTACGCGAAGGCCGCGTCCGGGCTCGTGGCCGCCGACCTGCGGACCGGCGCGGGGTCGCGTCCCGTCAAAGCCTCCGGCGAGCGGTTCTTCGCCCATGAGTCCGCCCGGCGGCTGATCGCCCTCGGGGACTCGTACACCGCCGCGTATCCACTCGAGTAGTCCACACGACCAACGCAGCCCACAGAAAGCGCCACAGTCCATGAAGCCCCTGGAATCCGGAGACCCGATCCGACTGGGTCCGTACCGCGTCCTCGCGGTGCTGGGCGAAGGAGGCATGGGCAAGGTCTATGTCGGTCAGGACGGCGAGGGGCGTCCCGCCGCCGTGAAGGTCCTGCACCCGCACCTGACGCACGACCAGAACCTCACCCAACGCTTCGTCCGCGAGGCCGAGATGGCCAAGGCCGTCACCGGCGCGGGCGTGGCCCGGGTGCTGGACGCCCGGACCGAGGGCGGGCGGCCGTGGATCGCCACCGAGTTCCTGACCGGGCCGACACTCGAGGACGCCGTCCGCTCCCACGGGCCGCTCGGCGAAGCGACCGTACGGGCCCTGGCGGCGGCGCTGGCCCTCGCGCTGCGCGACATCCACGCCGCCGGTCTCGTCCACCGGGACCTCAAGCCTGCCAACATCGTGCTCACCTCGACGGGTCCGCGCGTCATCGACTTCGGCATCGCCCGCCCCGAGCACGGCCTCACGCTCACCACCACCGGCCAGGTCCCGGTCACCCCCGGCTTCGGCGCGCCCGAGCAGGTGCTCGGCCACCGTGTCGGTCCGCCCGCCGACGTCTTCTCCCTGGGGGCCGTACTGGTGTACGCGGCGAGCGGGCAGCGCGCGTACGAGGGCGCGCACGTCGCCGCCGTGCAGTACGAGGTCGTCCACGGCGAGCCGCGCCTGGACCGCGTACCACCCACGCTCCAGCCGCTGATCGGCCCCTGCCTCGCCAAGGATCCGGCGGCCCGGCCCCGGCCCGACGACATAGCCCGGTACTTCGCGCCGCCACCGGGTGCCGAACACGCCTGGCGGGGCGGCCCGATCGCCCAGGACATCTCGACCCGCGAGCAGGGGCTCCACCTGCTGACGACACTGGTGCCGGGCGCGGTCGCACCGGGCGGCGTCGCACCCGGCGGCGTCTCACGCCGCCGTCTGCTGACGGGAATCGCCGCGGGCGGGGCCGTACTCGCGGCCGGCGGCGCCGTGGCGTGGTGGAACCTGCGTACGCCGGACGGCGAAGGACCCTTCGACATCCCGGCGGCCGTACGCACCCCCAAGGCAGCAATCCTGGACGCGAAGAAGGGCGACTACGTCCTCGGCGAGGCCCCCGACCCGCTGTGGAGCGTCCCTTCGGCGCTCGCCCGGAACACACCCGCGCCGCTGCCCGTACGCGACGTGCTCATCGTCGGCGCGCCGAAGGGCGGCATCGCCGCGCGCGGCGTGGTCGACGGGAAACTCCGCTGGTCGGCGCCGGAGGTGGTGGCCGAGAACCGATATCTGTCGCTCTCCGACGAGTTGGTGGCGGCCGTCGACGGCGACGGCACCCTCGTGACGTTCGTCGCGTCGACCGGCAGGCCCAAGTGGACCGCCTCGGCGGACGCGTCCTCGCTCCTCGCCGCCGACGACGAAGCGGTGTATGTGATCACGCGGGACAGCCGCGTACGCGCCATCGGCCGGCGCGACGGCAAGACCCGCTGGACCGGCGAGGCCGGCGTGGACCTCGGTACGAATGCCGCGTCGCGCGGCGAGGTGGCGCACGGGCGGCTCGTCATCGCCACGCCGGACGGCTCCGTCGTCGCCCTCGACACCTCCGACGGCCGCGAAGTGTGGGACCGGCGCGACCAGTCCGAGGACGGCCGGCCCAAACTCGCCGTCTCGGGGCGCTCCCTGTGCGTGACGGGCAAGAACCTGTCCGCCGTCGACATCACCACCGGCAAGACGCTCTGGACCGCGCAGAACCCCGAACCCCCGGACGGCAGAGCGGTCTCCTGGGGCCCACCGACGATCCACGGCCAGCATGTGTACGCGGCCGTCATCCAATTCCCCATCCGACTCAACCTGCCGGACGGCAAGGCGAGCGACTGGGTGTACGCGGGTCTGCTGGAGTGCGATCCCCCCAGCCCGCTGGTCGTCCAGGGCAGCGGCTTCTGGTCGGTCGCGGTCAACAAGACGGGGGGCGGCATCAATGTCGCCGACCTCTCCGACGCCAACCGTCCGCCCTGGGTGTTCCGGATCATCAAGAACAACGACGCCTACTGGCTGGCGGCGGACGGGAACCGCGTATTCCTCCTGGACGGCACCTCGCTGACCGCGCTGCCGGTGTTCTGAACGCGGGCGCGGCGCCCCGTCGCGTACCGAACGCCGGCGCGTGGACCCATGGCTACTCGCTGTCCCCCGAGCTGCCGTAACCGCCCCCGACCGTGCGGGTCAGCCGGCGGCACTCGTCCTGGACCCGGCGGGCGACGGTCTCGGTGCCCGTCTCGTGCTCCAGGCCGTTGGCCAGAAGCTGCTCGGCGAGCGTCCGGAGGTAGTACACGGCGCGCAGCAGCAGCGGGGTCGTGTCGACGGACGTCCCCTCGCGCAGTTGGGTCAGGGACTCGTTCGCGTCCTGCATGACGCGTCCGACCTCGCGGGCCACCTCGTCACGGGATTCGACGGGCATCGAGGTGGTCCGGCTCATCTGGCGCAGGATCCGTTCGCACGACCGGACAAGTTCTTCCATCAGGCCGAAGTCCCGGCCGACGCTCGCCCCGGCGATCCGGGGAGAGCGGCTGCGGGGATAGGAGGAGGAGCGCATACGGTACGCGAGGTGCTGGGGCTCGTACGGGTAGAGACCGGTGGCGTTGTGGGCGTTCAGCGCGGGGCGGAAGCACGGGTGGATGTGGAACTCGCGCTCGTACGGCTGGACCGTCCGGTGCCGGTCCGTCGCGTACACGACGTCGTTGCCCAGCCGCACCCCGAGGAAGCTCACCGCGTACAGCGTCTCCACCACGGCGTCCACGGACAGATCCTCGGCGTACTCGGGGAACTGCTGGAGCAGCGTGACGGCCATTTCGTCGAGGCGGGCTTCGACGGCGCCGCGCATCACCACATAACCGCTGTTGCGGAACATCTCGAACAGGGAAGAGAGATACGGGTAGTTGACGAGATATTCCTTGCCGAGATCGCCGAGCTTCCATTCGGAGAACTGCTGGGCCGCCTCGATGACGTCCTCTTCGAAGATCCGGTCGTGCCCCCGCACGACCGCCCGGTCGCGGCACAGGTTGAGGAACTGAATGGCGTCACGGGGGCGGGGCAGCGCCCGGGAGTACACATAGTCGAAGGTGGGTTCGCCGGCCACCTTCGCCGGGAAGATCTCCCGCCACAGCCGCTGGGGCGTGAGGGTGTACCCGACGGACGCCTGGGCGCGGGCGACGGCCATGTCGCGCAGCGCGGAGCGCGTCCAGTCGATCCGCATCTCGTCGCCGTGGAACTTGTCGCCCTCGCCGAACTGCAAGCTGTCGTAGATGTCCGACCGCAGGAACAGCAGACAGCGCAGCGCGCCGCCGTACGCTCCGGCCGTGTGCTGCGCGGCCAGCAGCAGCCCGATGACCATGGCGTTGCTGTCGGGGTCGTTGGACCACACCTGTTCCAGCTTGTCCACCATCATCAGCAGCGGCGGGTGCCGCCCGGCGCAGCCCAGATCGGTGAACGCGCGCGCGACACCGCTCTCCAGGATCTCCAACTGGCGGGTGGCGCGGGAGCCTTCGCTCGCGCCGCGCGAGTCGATCGCCGCCTTGACCCCGAACGCCTCCAGCGACAGCGACGTCTGGAGTCCGCGTGCGCCCTTGACCAGCCGGTCGTACAGCCGCTCGTCCACCGCCTCGTCGTTCGCCAGGAGGAAGCTCCGCAGCGCCTTCACCGAGCCGGGGACGAGCCGGCGGTGCTCCCGGTAGTGGCCGACCAGATGCCGGGCCGCGTGGACGGCGAAGACATAGCGCCAGATCAGGGACTTGGCGGTGTCGCCGGTCAGACCTTGCAGTTCGAATCTGCGCAGCTCGTCCCCGGCCGCGTCGTCCGGGGTGATGACGACCGCGCCGCCGACGCGGTCGACGTCGCCCGCCAGTCGTACGCGGATGGCGCTCTTGCCGGAGCCCTTGCGGCCGATGACCAGCATCTTCCGGCCGTTCAACGCCTCTTCGTACGCGGCTGTTCGCATGAAGCCCTCGCGTAACAGGCCCACGGTGATGTCGCTTTCGGCGTCGTCACGCCCGAAGTAGAGCCGCTGGACGACTTCCTCACTCATTACGGTCCCCCGATTCGCCGTTCCGCCCACGGTAGCCAGTCCGCGCGCGCGGGGGTGGCCGACGACCGATGTCGGCTCCGCTCCGGGAGAACTCCCGGCCGGGAGGAACTGCGGGGCTTTCCGGAGAGTCTTCTTCATACGACTTCCTACGGGCTCGGCTCCTTGGAGAGGCACGTGACGGCATCTGAGGCGGCTCCTCCGCCCTCCCCCTCGCACTGGCCGAAGGGCAAGGTCATCGACGGCCTGTACAAAGTGCTGGGCGCGCCCCACGAGGGCGGCATGGGGACGGTGTACCGGGTGCGACATCTGGCGTGGGAGACCGATCTGGCGGTGAAGCGCCCCCTGCCGGGCTCGTTCAGGAACTCCGCGGACAAGGAGCGGTTCGTCGCCGAGGCGGAGACGTGGGTGTCGCTGGGACTGCATCCGCACGTCTGCGCCTGTCACTACGTACGCACGATCGACGGCGTCCCCTGTGTGTTCGCCGAGTATGTCGAGGGAGGCGACCTCGCCCGGTGGATCGGGGACGGCAGGCTGTACGCGGGCGGGCCGCCGGTGGCGCTGGCCCGGATGCTGGATCTGGCGATCCAGACGGCCTGGGGTCTGGCCCACGCGCACGGCCGGGGTCTCGTACACCAGGACGTCAAGCCGGGCAACGTGCTGGTGGCGCGGGACGGCACCGCGAAGGTGACGGACTTCGGACTGGCCCGCGCCCGCGCGGCGGCGGCGGGCGACCCGGCGGATGCCACCCCGGCACCGGACTCGGCGCCGGACCTGGCGC
Organism: Streptomyces sp. NBC_01506; assembly: GCF_045040295.1. Classification (NCBI taxonomy): domain Bacteria; kingdom Bacillati; phylum Actinomycetota; class Actinomycetes; order Kitasatosporales; family Streptomycetaceae; genus Streptomyces; species Streptomyces sp. NBC_01506. Next base: position 3,924,855 of record NZ_CP109422.1, read on the forward strand.
CGGCGGGCTCGGTGCCGCCGCCCGGCGTCACCGTGCTGGTCCCCAACGGCGGGAGGACCGACGAGTACGCCTCGCCGGAGCAGGCGGCCGGCCGGCGGCTCGGCCGGCGCAGCGACATCTACAGCTTCGCGGTGCTGGTCTTCGAGATGTTCAACGGCGGGCGGAGCTGGCACGTCGGTCATGCGGTGGGCGCGTCCCTCCAGGACTACCTCGACTCCGGAGGTACGGGCGAGGCCCATCTGCCGCCCATGCCTCCCGGCCTCGCCGGTCTGCTCGCCCACTGCCTGGCCAAGGACCCGGCGGACCGGCCCCGTTCGATGACCGAGGTGGCGGCCCGTATCGCCGGCATCCACCGCGAGGCGACCGGCCGTGAGCACGCGCGCCCGGAGCCGATCGGGGCCGACCTGCGCGCCGACGAGTTCAACAACCGCGGTGTGTCCCTGCTCGACCTGGAGAAGACGGCCGAGGCGGAGAAGGAGTTCGCGCAGGCGCTGGCGGCCGATCCGAGGCACCTGGGGGCGACGTACAACAGCGGAGTGCTGCGGTGGCGGCGCGGCACCGCCACGGACGAGGACCTGATCGCCCGGATCGAAGCGGTGCGTCCCGATGCCGAAGACCCGTCGCAGGTACGGCAGTTACTGGCCCAGGTGCATATCGAGCGCGGTGATCTCCAGTCGGCCCGCGAGCTGCTGGAGGAGGTGGCCAAGGTGCCGTCCAGGGAGCCGGAGGTCCGGTCGGCCCTGGGCACCGTCCGCTCCGCGCGCGTCACCAGCACGCGCGAGATTCCGAGATACGTGGAGTACGACAACCCGAACCGCTCCCAACTGCCCGTCCGCGTCACGCCCGACGGACAACTGGCCCTGAGCGGTGGCTACGACGGGATTCGGCTGTGGGACATCCCCGGCGGACAGTGCCTGCTGGATCTCGGTGAACACCCCGGCGAAGGGCGCCTCTCGCACGCGAGCAGCGTCGACCTCACCCCGGACGGCCGCTTCGCCGTCACCGCGAGCAGGGGCGGCGACGGTAGCAGCGTACGGTTCTGGGATCTGACCGCCGGACGCTGCCTGCGCACCCTCAGCGCGGAGGCCGACAACGTCCGGCTGACTCCTGACGGACGGCTCGCCCTGTGGGGCTGGTCCAGCGGCACGATCCGGGTCTGGGACACCCGAGGCGGGGAGTTCAGGACGCCGCTCGCCGGGCACGCCCTCGGCGTGGAGGGGGTGGAGGTGAGCGCGGACAGCCGGTGGGCGCTGTCCAGCGGGTGGGAACGGGAGGGCCCCTCGGTCAAGTTGTGGAATCTCGGCAGCGGCCGCTGCGAACGGGTCCTGACCGGCCACCAGGCGCCGGTGATCGCCGTGGCTTTCCCGCCCGACGGGCACACGGCGGCCGTCTCCCACCAGGACGGGGCGATCACGCTGTGGGACCTGGACGACGGCCGGTGTTCGCGGGTCCTGAGGGGCGAGCGCGCCAACATCCTGTCGTTCAGCGCCGACGGCCGGTTTCTGCTCGCGGGCGACGACACGCGAGGCGCGGTGAAGTTCTGGGACCTGCGGGGCGGCCAGTGTCTGCGTACGTACCGGGACATCCGGATCAGCACTCTCCTGCTCAGGTCGGGGACCGGGGCGGCGGGCGGCTCGGCGGGCGGTTCGGCGGGTGGCTCCGGGCTGGCGATCTGTGCCGACAGCCACGACGGCGTACGGGCCTGGCCGCTGGACCTGCCGGGCGGCCATCTCGCCCCGCCGTATCTCAGCCGCCCCCTCCCGCTCGCGAAGCTGCGGGAGTTGGAGGACCAGGCGGCCACGAGGGTCGCCGAGGCGGAGCGGGCCATGGCGGGCGGCCGTTTCGCGACGGCGCACGACCTGCTCACGCGGGCGCGCAAGGTTCCGGGGCACGAGCGCGCGCCACGGGTCATGGCCGCCTGGTGGGAGCTGGGGCGGCATTCGTCGCGGGCGGGGCTGCGCACGGCGTGGCCGACCAGGACCCTGGACGCGTCCGACGAGAATCTGTACGCGGTCGAGCTGACCGACGACGCCCGACTCGCGCTGTCCGCCGGCGCCGACTGGACCGTCCGGACGTGGGATCTGCGCAAGGGCGGCCTCGTACGTGAACTGACCGGCCACCAGAGCCCGGTGAGGTCGCTGTCCCTGAGCGGGGACGGCCGGCGCGCCCTGTCGGGTGGCCAGGACGGCACCGTACGGCTGTGGGACATCGGCACCGGGAAATGCCTGCGCGTCCTGCGGACGCACACGTTCGCCCCCGCACCCGCCGTGCCGGTGCGGTTCAGCGCGGACGGGCGGCAGGCCGTCGTCGGCTGCGGCGACGGCGCGATCAGGCTCTGGGACGTGGACACCGGCGGCCTCACGGGGACGCTGACCGGTCACGAAGGCCCGGTCAACGTCCTGAACGTCGGGGGCGACGGCCGCCTCGTCGCGTCGGGCGGCGCCGACGCGACGGTGCGGCTGTGGGATCTGGCGGAGGGCGGGTGCCTGCGTGTCCTGGAGGGGCACACGAGTGCCGTGACGGCGCTGTGCGTCGCCGCCGACGACACCTTCGTCCTGTCCTCCGCGAGCGGCCACGACTGGAACATCCGCCGGTGGGATGTCGCCACCGGAGCGGAAGTGCGGTCGTTCGACAAGGGCTCGGCCGCCGGTGGGCTGCGGATCACCGCGGACGGACGGTACGCGGTGTCGGCCGGCACGAGTATCCAGGTGTGGGAGGTAGGCAGCGGCCGGTCGGTGCGTACGCTCGACGGCCAGGACAAGGCGCCGGACTGCCTCGCGATGACGCCGGACGGGCGGGCGGTGCTCGCCGCGGACGGCGACGGAACGCTCCGGTCGTGGGCGCTCGACTGGATGTGGGAGACCCACGAAGCGGCCGACCCGGGCGACTGACGCGGCGGGACCGGCGCGGCGCGGACCATCGAAACGAGAACGCACGAAGGGGTGCTCATGGAGGAGTTACTCGAGGATTTCCGGGTGTACGTCGGGCGACCCGATGTGTGGGCCAGGAACGAGGACGGGGCCGGGGCCGGGGCCGGGGAACGCCGTACGCCGCTGCCTGCGGGGCCCGGCTTCCAGGAACCGGCCAAGGAGTTGGCGCTGCGTATCGGCCGCGCGCTCGTGCGGGCCTGCCCGCCCGACTGGGCGGAGCTGAAGGCCGAGTTCGCGCTCACGGTCGACACCGAGTACGTGGAGGTCTCCGTGTTCGACGGCGGATGGGCGACGATCGAGCCGCCGCCCGCCGTCCTGGGACTGGTGCGCAAACAGCGCGAGATCTCGGCCGAACTCGACGAGGGCCCGTGGTGGCGGCTGACGCTGGAGCTGGACGACATCGGTGAGCTGACGGTGTCGTACGACTACGGCCAAGAGCCTTTCCCCGAAGGGCAGTTGTTCGAGCCCTGGGCGTACCGGCGGGACATGGAGACGTATCCGCGGCCCGGCCTGCCGGTGTGGCTGGCGGCGTACATCACGCACGGCGACCGGCAGCGGCGTACCCCGCGGCAGGCCGCCGTGGCGGCTCGCGCCGACCGCAGGGCGAAGCGGTGGCCGACCCTGAGCTGGAACGACTTCCCGGACTTTCCGCAGATGTGGGCGCGCTGGGCGGTGATCTCGGCGGCGTTCGTGGCCGCGGAGTCCGAGTGGGGGCCGAGGATCAGACCCGGCCTCGGCTGGTTCGAGAGCTCCCGCCGGGCCGGCTCCACGCTCTACCCGCTGCCCGGTGGGCGGGCGGTGCTGTCGGGGGGACTGTGGGAGGACCCCAGGCTGGACGCCGTCTACAACGACGGCGCCGAAGCGCCGGACCTGTACGCGGGCGCCCCGGACTGGGTGACGGACCTGGTGCTGAACCCGCGCGCCGCCACCGGGCTGCTGTCGTACTGCTACTGGTGGGACGCCGGGCGCTGGTACCGGGGCGAGTCGCCGTCGGCGGAGGATCTGAGCACCACCGTGCCGGGGACCTGGACGGCCGACACCACGGCGGGCATCGTCGCCGGGCTGCTGACGGGCTCGGGCCAACCGACCGAGGAGCAGCGGGAGTTGGCGTCCGAGCTGGTGTCCGCCGCGCAGGCGGGTGTGGTGACCCGCGAGACGCTGGTGAGCGTATTCGGCGACGAGGGCTTCGACATCGACGGCGCGCTGTACCAGCTCTCGCTCGCGGACCTGGTGGTCACGGTGCCGACGCGGATGCACGAGGACGACGCCATCGCCCGCGTACGGCAGTACGTGCTGGCCCTCGGGAACACGTCCGGCTACTCGGCCTCGGAGCTGGTGGCCGACCGGTTCAGCATCGGGTGGAGGGTCTACGTACCCGTGCCGCGCGGTGAGATCTCCATCGGCCGGGCGATCTTCTACATCGCCGACGACGGTGTCCTGGTGCACTCGTCGTCGTCCGTCGCGCCGTCGCAGTTCATCGCCGACTTCGAGAAGCAGTTCCAGGAACGCCAACAGGCGAAGTACTGACCCCGCCCCCCCCTCCGCCCCCGTCCGCCGCCCCAGGAGTCCCCACCCGATGAGCCAACCCGCCACCCCCACCCCCAGCCCCACGCCCACCCCCACCCCCACCGTCACCCTCACGGTCGCAAGCGGCCGACTCGACCGCACCGCCTACGTCTTCGAGGAGCGCACCACCTCCGTCCTCGGCCGCTCCAGGGAGTGCTCACCACGCCTGCCCGACGACGAACACCACCGCACCGTCTCGCGCCACCACTGCCTGCTGGACATCAACCCGCCCGCGATCCGCGTCCGCGACTTCGGCAGCCTCAACGGCACGTACGTCAACGGCCGCAAGATCGGCCAGCGGGCGAAGGACGAGACCCCCGAGGAAGCCGCCGCGCAGACCCACCCCGAACACGACCTCACCGACGGCGACGAGATCAGGATCGGCGACACGGTCCTGCGCGTCGACATCCACGCCGGGGACACCGTCAGCCGCGCCCGGTGCGCCAAGTGCGCCCGCGAGGTGGGCCACGAGGTGGCCGGCCGGCCGGGGGACTACCTCTGCGCGGCCTGCCAGGCCCAACCGGCCGCGATGCTCAGGATGCTCCTCGACATGGCGCGATCCGGGGACTCCGGGCACCCGGAGCACTCCGGGCACTCCCAGCTCGACGCGATCGCCGGCTACACCCTGCTCCAGGAGCTCGGGCGCGGCGGCATGGGCGTGGTGCATCTGGCCCGCCATGAATCGTCCGGGAAGCGGGTGGCCCTGAAGGTGATGCTGCCGAGGGTGGCGACGCGCCCCGAGGCCCGTGAGCGCTTCCTGCGCGAAGTGGCGCTCACCAAGGCGCTGCGGCACCCGAACATCGCCGCGCTGGAGGGCAGCGGATTCCGTGGCGGCGTGTTCTTCTTCACCACCGAGTACTGCGACGGCGGCGGCCTGGACACCCTGCTGCGGCGCTCCGGAGGACGACTGCCGGTGCCCGAGGCGGTCCGGCTCACCCGCCAGGCCCTGGCGGGCCTGGCCCACGCCCACAGCCAGGGCGTGGTCCACCGCGACCTCAGCCCGTCCAACATCCTGCTGCACAAGAGCGCGGACGGCTCCCTGACGGCGAAGATCAGCGACTTCGGCCTGGCCAAGGCGTTCGACCGCGCGGGCCTCAGCGGCCTCACCCGCACCGGCGAGGCGGCGGGCAAGCCCTGGTTCATGCTGGCCCGCCAGGTGATCAACTTCAAGGACTCCCGCCCCGGCGGCGACGTATGGGCGCTCGCCGCCTGCCTCTACACCATGCTGACCGGGGCCCACCCCCGCAACTTCCCGAGGGGCGAGGACCCCTGGCGCATCGTCCTGGAATCCCCGGCGGTCCCCGTCCGCGACCGCGACCCGTCCGTACCCCGGCCGCTCGCGGACGTGATCGACCGAGCACTGCGCGAGAAACCGGACTTCGGCTTCCCCACCGCCCCCGAACTCGAACAGGCTCTCCAGGCGGCGATGCCCACCTGACGCCGGCAGTCCTGATGCGGCGGGCCCCGTGCGACTCCCTTGGATCAGGGCGTGGTTCCCGCCGGATCGACGGGGTGGTCGGCCAGTGCGTGCACGGTCACGCGCATCCATGGCCAGACCGGCAAGGACGAGATGATCGCGTGCAGTTCGGTGGGGTCGGCGGCTTGCCACAGGCCCCAGTTCTCGGTGCGGCCGGGCACACGCCACATGCGTACGAGATGACCGGCGGCGGCGAGGTCGGCGGCCCGGTGGCGTTCGGCCTCGGAGACCGACTCCTTCTTCTCCGGGTCCATGTCGTGGGGCCAGTCGATCTGGATGTTGACGAGGAATTCCATGGTGTCCCTGCTGTGCTGGTGGAGGGGTGTGGCGGCGGGTGGAGGGGTGTCCCCTCCGGCGGATCGGTCAGTCGCCGAACGGGTCGGCGGGGAGCCCGTGTTCGGTGATCACCGACTTGGTCTGAAGGAACTCGTGCACCGCCTCGACGCCGTTCTCACGGCCGAGTCCGGACTGCTTGTAACCGCCGAACGGTACGGACCAGTGCAGCAGCCGGTAGGTGTTCACCCACACCACCCCGGCGTCGAGACGGCGGGCCACCCGGTGGGCGCGCGCGGCGTCACGGGTCCAGAAGCCCGCGGCGAGGCCGTACTCCAGGGAGTTCGCGAGCGCCACGGCGTCGTCCTCCGTCGTGAAGGGCTGCACGGTGACGACCGGTCCGAACACCTCCTCCCGGCAGACGGCCATGTCGGGCCGCACACCGGCCAGTACGGTCGGCTCGTACCAGAAGCCGGCCGCCGACGACGGGGGCACGGCGGGCCGCCGGCCGCCGGTCACGACGTGGGCACCGTCGCGTACCGCGTCCTCGACATAGGACTCGACCCTGGTCAGCGCCGCCGCCGAGGCCAGCGGGCCGACGTGGGTGCGTGGATCGCGGGGGTCGCCGACCCGGAGTTTGCCGACCGCGTGGGCGTAGCGGGCCAGGAACTCCTCGTACACCTCCCGCTGTACGAGGATCCGGGAGCCCGCCACACAGGTCTGGCCGGCCGCGGAGAAGGCGCCCTGGCGGGCGGCGGTGACGGCGGCGTCGAGGTCGGCGTCGGCGAAGACGATGTGGGCGGACTTGCCGCCGGCCTCGCAGACGTACCGCTTCATACGGGCCGCCGCCCGCGCTCCGAGGTCCCGGGCGACGGCGGTGCTGCCGGTGAAGGTGACCATGGCGACGTCCGGGTGGTCGGTGAGGGCCCGCGCCTCCTCGGCTCCGCCGATGACGATGTTGACGACACCGGGCGGGAACCCCGCCTCCAGGGCGAGTTCACCCAGCCGCACCGAGGACGCGGGTGCCTGCGGCGGCGGCTTGAGGATCACCGTGTTGCCGGCCGCGAGGGCGGGCGCGAGCTTCCACGAGCCGAGGGAGAGCGCTCCGTTGAACGGGGTGAGGGCGGCGACCACGCCCAGCGGCTCCTGGCTGATCACCGCGTTCGCCGTGTCGCTGAGGGTGCGGGAGCGGGCTTCCAGGGTCTCCGCGACGGCCGCGAAGTAGCGGTACCAGCGGGCCAGCGCGGACACCTCCGCCCTGGTGGCCGCGAGCGGTTTGCCGTTGGCCAGGGTCTCCAGCTCGGCCAACTCGTCGCGGTGGGCGGTGAGTACGTCACCGAGACGGTGGAGCAGATCGGCGCGGGCGTGCTGGGGCAGTGCGCCCCAGGACGGCGAGAGCAGGGCCGTACGGGCGGCTTCGACAGCGGAGTCGACGGCGTCGGGGTCCTGGTGGGCGTGCGCCCAGACCGCTCCCGTGGCCGGGTCCACGAGCGGGATCCGCGCGCCGTGCGGCGCCGCCGGGCGTCCCGCGATGAACGAGGTCCACACCGGTGCGGACGCCGAGGGGCCGGGCGTGGCGGGGCCGTCGGGTGAGGTCATGGTGCTGCGGTCCTTTCGGTGGTGAGCGCTGTGCGTACGTCAGTTGAGTCGTGGTGGTGGCAGGCGACCGTGTGGTCCCCGGTGCCCGGCAGCGTCGTGGTCGGCGGGGACTGTGTCCGGCACAGCTCCGTGGCGAAGGCGCACGAGCGCTGGAAGCGGCACCCTTCGGGCGGGTCGGTGGGGTCCGGCGGCGTGGCTCGCAGCGCCGTACCGCCGCGCAGTCCGGGCGCGCGGGGGTCGGGCAGCGGGACGGCGGCGAGCAGGGAGTGGGTGTACGGGTGCCGGGGTGCCGCGAACACGGCGTCGCCCGGACCGCTCTCCATGACCCGCCCGCCGTACATGACGACGACATGGTCGGACAGATGGCGGACCACGCTCATGTCGTGCGAGATGAACAGGAAGCTCACCTCGGCGTCGCGGCACAGGTCCTTGAGGAGGTTGACGATCTGGCCCTGGACGCTGACGTCGAGCGCGGAGACGATCTCGTCGCAGACGATGAACCGTGGCTCGACCGCCAGCGCGCGGGCGATGGCGGCCCGCTGCCGCTGGCCGCCGGAGAGTTCGTGCGGATAGCGGTCGGCGAACTCGGGCGCGAGACCGACCTGCGCCAGCAGCTCCTCGGCGCGGGCCGGCGCGTCGGCCCTGGGCACGGTCCGGTGCACCGTGACGACCTCGCGGACCATGGCGCCGATCGTCATGCGTGGGTTGAGACTCGCGTACGGGTCCTGGTAGACGATCTGGGCGGTACGGGGCAGGCTCCCGTCGGAGCGCAGCTCGGCGAGGTCCCGGCCCTGGATACGCACCCGGCCGGCCGCGACCGGCGACAGACCGACCAGGGCGCGCCCCGTGGTGGTCTTGCCGCTGCCACTCTCGCCGACGACGCTCACGACGCTGCGCGCGGGCACGGTGAAGGAGACGCCGTCCACGGCGCGGGCGGTGCCGGTGACGCGCCGCAGCACGCCGGTGCGGACCGGGAAGTGCACCTGAAGGTCTTCCACCGTCACCGCGGCCGGAGGTACGGGGGGTGTGACGACCGGGGGTATGTCGACCGTACTCACGAGCGCGCTCCTACGGTGGGCCCGTTGCTGTCGTGCACGGGGTACGGACAGCGGACGAAGTGCGCGGGGTCGCCGGAGGGGTGGCCCACCAGCAGTGGAACGGAGTCGTCGCACGCGGGCCGGGCCACCGCGCAGCGTGGCCGGAAGGCGCAGCCGGGAGGTGGCGAGGCGGGCGCGGGCGGGAAGCCGGGGATGGCGGGGAGCCGGTCGACCCGGTGGTCCATCCTCGGGATGGAGGACATGAGCGCCCGGGTGTAGGGGTGGCCGGGGGCGTCGAACAGCGAGGTCGTGGGTGCGCTCTCCACGACGCGGCCGGCGTACATCACCGCGATCCGGTCGGTGACGCCGGCGACGACCCCCAGGTCATGGGTGATCAGGACGAGCGCCATCCGCAGGTCGCGGCGGAGCCGGTCGATCAGTCGCAGGACCTGGGACTGGATGGTGACGTCGAGGGCGGTGGTGGGCTCGTCGGCGATCAGCACCTTGGGCTCGCGGCTGATGGCCATGGCGATGAGGACGCGCTGGCGCATACCGCCGGAGAGTTCGTGCGGATGGGCGCGCAGCCGCTCCCGGGGGCCGGGTATGCCGACGAGGTCGAGGAGTTCGGCACATCGGTCCGCCGCCGTACGGCGGTCGTATCCGTCGTAGCGGATGAGGGGTTCGGCCATCTGTCGGCCGATGGTCATGGCCGGGTTGAGGGCGGAGAGGGCGTCCTGGGACACCAGGCCGATACCGGCTCCGCGTACCGCCCGCAGTTGCTTCTGGCTCAGCCGGGTGAGGTCCTGGCCGTCGAAGCCGACCCGGCCCGTGACCTCACCGCCCTCGCGGCCGAGCATCCCGAGGACGGCCAGCATGGTCTGGCTCTTGCCGCAGCCCGACTCGCCGACGATGCCCAGCGCCTCTCCGGCGTCGACGCGGAAGGACACGTCCTTCACGGTCTCCACCACGGGGGTGTGGGGTCGGTCGCGGTAGGCGACGTTGAGGTGTTCCACTTCGAGAACGGTCACGGCGAGTCCCTTTCCGCTAACTCAGCTTGATCTTCGGGTTGAAGTACGCCTGGAGGACGTCGACCAGGAAGTTGATCAGCACGAAGGCGATGGCGATCATGAGGATTCCGCCCTGGACGACGGGGATGTCGCGGGTGGAGATGGCCTGGTGGAGCGCGAGGCCGATACCGGGCCACGAGAACACGGTCTCGGTGAGTACGGCTCCGCTGAGCAGGAAGCCCGCCTGGAGGCCGATGACCGTGATGACGGAGGGCATCGCGTTCGGCAGGACATGACGGGTGATCACATGGAACTCCCCGACGCCACGGGAGCGTGCGGTGCGTACGTAGTCGTTGCCGATGACTTCCAGTACGGCCGATCTGGTCATCCGGGCGATCACCGCGAGGGACCAGGCCGCCAGGGTCAGCACGGGCAGCACCATGTGCGCGGCCACGTCGAACGCGCCACCACCGCCGCCGATGGAGGTCATGCCGGTCGCGGGCAGCACCCGGAGCTGGAGCGAGAAGACGACGATGAGGACGAGGCCGAACCAGAAGGACGGTACGGAGTTGAAGAACAGCACTCCCACCGTCAGGCTCCGGTCCCGCAGCGATCCCGGCTTCTGCGCGGCCCAGGTCCCGATCGCGACACCGGCGATCGCGGCGACGACGATCGCGGTCCCGGACAGCAGCGCGGTGTTGACCAGCCGCTCGGACAGCACCTCGGAGACCGGGCGGCCGAAGGAGAGCGACTGCCCGAGGTCGCCTCCGAACAGGTTGCGCAGGTAGGTGAAGTAGCGCGTGATGGCCGGCTGGTCGAGGCCGAGGTCGTCCCGCAGCGCCTGGCGGTCCGCTTCGGAGGAGCTGGGGCCGAGCAGGGCGCTGGCCTGGTCGCCGGGGATGATCTGGCCGAGGGCGAAGGTGGCGATGGTGACGCCGATGGCGACGGGGATCATCTGGAGCGCCCGGCGCAGGGTGAAGGTCAGCATGACGCGTCTCCCGCTCTGTTCGCGGCCTTGTCTTCCGACTTCGCCGTCGGGGTCGTGTCGTTGCGCGTGGTGTCGTTACGCGTGGTGTCGTTACGCGTGGTGTCGTTGCGCGTGGCCCGGTGACGCCGGGAGCGCGGGTCGAGCCGGTCTCGTACGCCGTCGCCCAGCAGGTTGAATCCGACGGCCAGCACCACGATCACCAGGCCGGGGATCGTCGCCACGTGCGGCGAGGTCACCAGCAGGGCACGGCCGCCGCTCAGCATCTGGCCCCAGTCCGGGGCGGGTGGCTGGGCGCCCAGGCCGAGGAAGGCGAGGCTGGAGCCGAGGATGACGTTGCGGCCGGTCTGGAGGGTGGCGAAGACGACCACGCCGCCGAGGAGGTTGGGGGTGATGTGCCGCAGGACGATCCGGCGGTGCCCGTAACCGAGGGCCCCGGCGGCCTCCACGTACTGCTCCTGCCGCAGCGACACCACGTTGCCGCGCACGATGCGGCCGAACTCGGGGATGGTCACCACGACCATGGCGATGACCATGGAGGTGAGGCCCGGCCCGAGGGCGACGCCGATACCGAGGGCGAGCAGGATGCCGGGGAAGGAGAACATCACGTCGAACAGCCGCATCAGGGCACTGTCGAGCCAGCCGCCGACATAGCCGGAGACCAGTCCGAGGCAGCCGCCGATCAGCAGCGCCAGCAGGGTCGGGAGGACCGCCACCAGCAGGGCGAGCCGGCTGCCGTACATGAGCCGGCTGAGGATGTCGCGCCCCACCTCGTCGGTGCCGAGCAGATGGCCGCCGCTGAACGGTCCGAGGCCGATGGCGGACGGATCGGTGGCGAGCGGGTCGGACGGTGCGATCCAGGGCGCGAGCAGCGCGACGAGGACGGTGGTGGCGACGATGACGCCGCCGATCACGGTCGTGGTGCCCGCGCCGCCGGTGATCGCCCGGAGGCGGCCTCGCCGGCGGGGGCTCGGGAGGGTGGTGACGGGACGGGGTGCCGCGGTGGCCTTCATGGCTGAGCCCTCCTCACGTGCGGTGGATGGTGGTGTAGTCGATGTAGACCGAGGCGGCGGGGCCGACCCCGTCGACCTTGCGGCTGAGCAGCCTGGGCAGCCGGTCCTGGTAGAGGAAGACCCAGGGCGCGTCGTCGGCGATGGTGTCGCCGGCCTCGCGGTACAGCTCCATGCGCTTCGGCTCGCTCAGTTCGGCGCGTGCCGCGTCGAGCAGGCCGTCGACGGTGGCGCTGCGGTACCAGCCGCGGTTGACCCCGTTGGGCGGGTGCAGCGAGCCGCTGAACATCCGCTCCAGGAAGTCCGCGGCGTCCGCTCCGGTGGTCCAGCCGTTGAACGACCCGTGGACGCCGTCCTTGTAGCCGCCGCCCTCCTCCGCGACGAGCGAGGCGAACTCCATGTACTGGACGTCGAGGGTGACCCCGACGGCCTTGAGGTCCTGCTGGATCAGCGACATCACCTCGGTCGCCTGGGAGAATCCGGGCCCGCTGTCGGGCGCGAGCAGCCGTAGCTTGACGGGCGTGCGCACCCCGCTGCGGGCGATGAGTTCCTTGGCCAGCGCCGGATCGTGGGTGTAGCGGGGCTGCCCGTCCGCCGTACGGTCCTGGTATGCCTCGTTGCCTCGGGGCAGCGGTCCGGTCGACGCGGTGATCTGGCCACGGGTGAGCGTGGCCAGCGCCTCGCGGTCGACGGCGTAGTTGAGCGCCTGCCGGAAGGTGCTGTTGTCGGTGGGCGCGGTACGGGTGTTGAGCCGCAGGAAGTACTGGTTGGCGGGCTCGGGGTACTGGACCGTCATCGTCCCCTGCCCGGCGAGCTGCTGGACCTGCTGGGCGCCGGCGCTGAGGATCGCGTCGACCTCACCGGTCTGCGCGGCGATCGCGAGGGTGGTGGGGTCGCTGACGGACTCCACGATGATGGCGGGCGCCTTGGGGGTCCCTCCCCAGTAGCCGTCGTTGCGCTTCAGCTCGACCCGCTTGCCGTGGTCGGCGCCTTGCTGGGTGAAGGGGCCGGTGCCCACGGGGTGCAGTCCGATGTCGTCGGGGTCGCGGGTACGCAGCGCGGTCGGGCTGATGAGCGACATCCGGCGGTCGGTCAGCATGCGCGGGAGCCCCGCGTACGGCTGGGTGAGTCCGAGGACGACGGTGTGCGGGTCCTGGACCCGCACGTTCTTGATCCAGCGGGTCAGGAACGTCATGTTCCCGGCGGCGGTGGCGTCGTACACCGGGGACTTCTTGTCCATGACGCGGTCGAAGTTGGTCTTCACCGCGTCGGCGTCGAAGCGGGTGCCGTCGGAGAACGTCACGCCCTCGCGGAGGGTGAACGTGTAGGTGAGGGCGTCCGGGGAGACCTTCCAGGACCGGGCCAGCGCGGGCCGCAGTTGGGGCGCCCGGTCGGACTTCGTACCGAGGTCCTCACGGATCAGGGGGTCGAACAGCGCGTCCACGATGCGCAGACCGACCGTGCCGGAGAGCCGCTGCGGGTCGAGGACAGGGATCTCGCCCTCGGCACCGATGACGAGGGTGCCCGCGTCGCGGCCGAACGACGGGGGTGAGGAGCAGCCGGTGAGCAGGACACCGGCGGCGGCCAGGACGCAGAGCACGCGTCGCAGTTGCCGGTGGGGCGGACGCGGTGGCTGATGTGGTGAGCCCGGTTGCCGGTGTGGCGGGCGCGGTGGCCCGGTGCGGTACGAAAGCCTCATGGGTGCGGCCTTTGGTCGTGGGTGAGATCGCGGAGCACCGCGGCGGCGGCGTTCCTGCCGGGGGTGCCGGTGACGTATCCGCCCGGCCAGGTACCGCTTCCGCTCAGATAGAAGCCGCGCAGCGGGGTGCGGTACGCGGCGAGGGCGGGGTGCGGGCGGGCGCCGAACAGGCTCGCGGGGAGCATGTCGCCGTGCGTGATGTTGCTTTCGACCAGGCCGAGTTCGCGCTCGATGTCCACCGGGTTCATGAAGCGGTGGTCGACGACACGGTCGGCGATCGTCGGCATCAGCCGGGAGAGCTGGTCGACGCACCTGCGCCCGAACCGCTCGGTGCGGTCGGTGTCCCAGGGGCCGTCGTACGGGTCGTACGGCGCGTGCCAGGCGTTGACGCTGATGAGATGGGTGCCGCGCGGGGTGAGCCCGGGTGAGGTGAGGGTCGGGATCAGGCCCCACATCAGGGGCTCACCGCCGGTCCGGCCGGCCAGCGCGGCGGCGATGGCGTCCTCGATCTGCCGTGGCGAGGAGCCGAACCGGAACTGGCAGGCTTGTACGGCGCCGGGGTCGGCGCCCTCGGGCAGCCCCGCGTACGGGGGCAGGGAGTCGACCTCCAGGACCACCTTGAACGCGGAACCGCGCATCGGTGTCGCGGTGACCTCCGTACGGATCTCCGCACCCATCGCGTCGTCGTCCAGCAGGTCCGTGAACAGATGGACCGGGTTCACGGTCGAGATCACCCGCCCGGCGAGGAACTCGGTCCCGGACGGGGTGACGACACCCCGCACCCCGTCCGGGCCGTGGAGCACCCGCGCCACCGGGGTGTCCGGGTACACCTCCACGCCGTACTGGCGGCAGGCGCCGGCGAGGGCGTCGACGATGGCGCTCATGGAGCCCACCGGCAGACCGGTGGAGCCGCGCAGCGCGACGCGCTCGGCGGCGTCCGGCGCCCCGCTCCCGCCGGCGGCGGCCAGTGCGAAGGGGCGCATCATCAGCCCTACGGCGCTGCCCGGTGTGGACGGCGGTACGAGCTGGGCGTTGAGCGCGAGCAGTGTCAGCAGCGCCTTGGCCTGGTCGGACTTGAGGTGTGCGTCCAGCAGATCGGTGAGGCCGCCCTCGAAGACGGCGGCGAACAGCCGTAGGTCGGCCGGATCGGACAAACGTTTCCGCAAGCTGTCGAGAGCGGGCGGGGGCCCGTCGAGCGACACCCCCAACCGGGCGCCCAGCCTCTCCAGCCCGCCGATCAGGCCGCGGTAGCGCGCCGCCTCACCGGGCGCGAACGCCTCCAACTGCGCGTCCACCCGGGCCTGGTCCCGCCAGCCGAGGAAACACCCCTCCTCGAACCACTGGACCACGGTCGGATCGACCCGTACGAACCGCAGCCCGTGCCGGGCCAGCCCCAACTCGCCGACGACGGCCGGGTTGAGCGAACCGGGCGAGTTCGTGAAGGCGAGCGTGCGCCCCGGCAGGAACTCGTAGGGCCCGCAGGGTCCCCCGAGCCGTGGCCGGGATTCGAGGACGGCGACCCGCAGTCCGGCACGCCCCAGATACGCGGCGGTCACCAGCCCGTTGTGGCCGCCGCCGACGACCACCGCGTCGAAACGGTTCGTGCCAGGCGCCTCGGGACCGCTCATGGCCGGTGCCTCCTCTGCGTACCGTCGCTCGTACCGTCGTCGCTCGTACCGTCGTCGCGCATGTCAGTGCTGTGCCGCGGGCGTGAAGCCGTCGTCGAACAGGTCCACCCAGTTGCCCCCGGCGATCCGCGCGACCTCGGCGGCCGTGAAGCCGCGCTCCCGCAACCGCTCCCGGACCAGGGCGTATCCGCGCCCCGCCGCGTACCAGGCGGGGAACTCGACGGGCCCGGAGATGGGCACCATCGGCTTACGGCTCCACCGGCCCTGTCGCCACCAGTGCAACTCCTCGTCGCCCTGGCCCGCGTAGTAGTCCGAGCCCAGTCCGACGTGTTCGACACCGATCAGTTCGGCGGTGTACGCGACCATGTCGCAGAAGCGGTCCACGGAGCACCGGACACCGTCCGGGGCGATACGCGGATACATGCTCAGACCCACGACACCACCGGACTCGGCGGCCTTCTTCAGGACGGTGTCGGACTTGTTGCGCAGCGCGAGTTCCACGTCCTCGCCCACGAAGGCCCGGGGGTTGGCGTGGGTGACGGCGACGGGCCGCTCCGACGCCTCGATGGCCTCCAGCGAGGTGCGTTCGTTGCAGTGGGATATGTCGACCACCATGCCGACGTTGTTCATCTCGCGGATCAGATTGATCCCGTACGTGCGTGAGAGCCCGGCATCCTCCCCCTCCCAGCAGCCCGCGCCCGCGGAGTTCTGGGTGTTGTACGTGAGTTGGGCGATCCGGACCCCGGCCTGGTGGAAGGCTCCGACCAGGTCGAGATCGTCCTCGAAGGGGCTGCTGTTCTGAAACCCGAGGATGACGGCGGTGCGCCCCTCCTCCTCGGCCCCGCGGATGTCGTCCGCGTGGCGCCCCTCGCGGAGCAGGTCCGCGTGGTCGGCGAGCAGGCGGTGCCAGCGGCCCACCTCGCGCATGGTCTCGGTGGAGTCCTCCCAGATCGCCACGGTGGCGTGGATCGCCGTGATACCGGCGTCGTGCCACTCCTCGAAGCGGTCCCGGGACGGCTTCACGAATTGCAGTGCGTCTACCAGCACGTCTTCTCCTTGTGTGCGGTGCGGTTGCGGGGGCCGTACGACTGATGTGGCGCGTCAGCCGATACGGCCCAGCCGGCCGAGCGCCGGGATCTCGTCCTTGAGCCCGAGGTGGCGCAACGCCCCCCACAGAGACGCCTGATTGCTGGTGACCACCGGCACCCCGGTGTCCATCTCCAGATACGGCAGCACCTCGAAGGTCCGGAACGTGCCGCACGAGATCAGCAGGGCGTCGGCGTCGGGGGCGGCCTTGTGCAGCCTGCGCCCGAGCCGGTAGGCGCTGTCCGCGTCATGAACGCTGGCCTCGTAGGGGTCCGTGATCTGTAGTCCCTCGACGACCGGCACCTCGAAGCCGACGGCGGTGAGATACCGGCGCAGCGCCTCGTTGACCTCGTCGGTGTAGATGCTCCCGACGGCCACGGAGGTCGCGCCGACCGCGCGCAGGGCGTCCACCTGGGCCTGCATCATCGTCAGGGCGGGGATCCCGGTCTCGGCCGTGATCTCGGCGGTCACCTTCTCGTCGGTGCCGGGCCCGGGAATGAACGTGCCGGGGGCTCCGCACTGGACGATCAGGTCCACCTTCGCCGTGGCGAGCTGCCGGGACGCCTCCAGCACCTGGGACATCATCGTCTTCAACCCGTCGGCGTCCACCCGGGGGACGATCGTGCGCGCGTCGGCGAAGGCCACCCCGGTGGGGGCGACGGAGCGCCATTCCTCGGCGCCTTCGATCGCGGTCGCCGGACGGATCTGCCCGATACGGGCACGCCAGCCAAGCATCATCTGAAAAATCTCCTTATGTCGTCCGGGTCGGCCCAACCGCCCGCCCGCCCCGGCCAGTCGGCCAAGTGATGTCGTAGCGGGCTCGGGCGTCCGGAATACGTCGCGAGGCGAAGGCGGGATCCAGACGGGATCTACCGGCCGGATCACCACTCGCGTCAATCTGGGACAGTGGACCAGATCTGTGGGGGACAACATACCCACGCCCGTCGAATCGGGTCAATGGGTTGAGGAACAGTCAGGAACGAGCCAGGATGACGGCGTGTTTCGGTCACACCGAGCGGGGCTCGTCACCCACGGAAACGAGAACGGCCCCGCGCGGCGGGGCCGTGAAAAGTGAGGCAGAGGCCGAACAGGGCCGGCTTCAGACAGGCTGGCTCCAGCGAATCGCGATCTCCGCGGCGGCCGACAGCAGCACGGGGACGAGGTCCGTCATGCGCTCGTTCGTCAGCCGCGCCTCGGGGCCGTAGATGCTCAGCGCCGCCACGACGCTCCCCCGCGTCCCGATGGGGACGGCGACTCCACAGCCGCCGGCGATCCACTCCTCACGGCTGAGGGCGTAACCGCGATCCCGGGCGGCGGCGACACGCTCCAGGACGACGTTCACGTCACCGCCCTCGGCCTCCTGGGCCTGGACCAGCTCGTCAAGCCGCTCATGAGCCAGCATCGACAGCAGCACCCGTCCGGTCGCTCCGGAGAACAGCGAGTAGGGCCGCCCCACACCGGTGATCAGCCTCAACGGCTGCGGGCTCTCGGCCTCGTACACGGTGACCCGACGCCCGTCCACGACGGTCGAGACACAGGCCGTCTCCCCGCTCATGGCGGCGATGCGGGACGTCGCGGCGGACGCGGCGCCGACGAGATCGCTGTTGGCCGCGTGCTTCCACGCGAGAGTGAGCGCGGCGGGGCCGATCACGTACTTACGCGTGCTCTCGTCCGCGACCGCGAGCCCGACCCGCTCCAGCGAGGCGAGGATGCGCTGGGTGGAACTCTTGCTGATCACGAGATCGCGGCTCAACTCCCGGACGCCGCGGGGCCGATCCGCCTCGGCCAGGGATTTCAGCACGAGAAGCGCGTGATCGACGATCTGCACCGTCCCCACGGCGGGCGGGCGACTCGTCTCCTCAAGAGGCCCGGAACCAGGTGCTGTCGCCATGGAAACGCGGCCATCTCCCTCAAGAACTTCAGACAAGGACTCGCCGGGGGTACGTCCCGCACCACGACGGCAGACACGGGCGAACCGTCAGAGCCGCACAATTCACCGAAACGGCATTATCACACAGCGGGTACCCCCGGTCACGTCCGTGCCTCAGGACGGCCCGAGCAGTGCGCCGTCCGTCCCGACACCCAGCAGAGCCGGAATCGCCGCCACCCCGTCGAGGACGTGCGTGGGATGTTCCGCCGCCAGTTCCGTACGGGTCTGCGCGCCCGTCAGTACGCCGACGACGAAGCCCGCACCGGCCGCGATCCCCGCGCGGACGTCCAGGGCGGTGTCCCCCGCGACGAGCACGCGCCGGACGGTCGGGGCGCCGGTCAGTTCCATGGCGCGGTGGATCATGTGCGGCCGGGGGCGTCCGCCCGCCACTTCGGAGGCGCAGACCACGGCGTCGAGTTGGTCGCCGAGCCGCCACCCGACGGACGCGAGGAGGGGATCGGTGACCTGGCGGTCGAAGCCGGTGGTCAGTGCCACCTTCACGCCCGCCGAGCGCAGCGCGGCCAGCGCCTCGGGCACACCGGTCAGCGGTACGGGAGGAGTCGCCTCGTACGCCTCACCCAGGCGCGTCACGAACTCGGCGTGCAGTGCCTCGACATCGTCGCGGTCGCGGCCGGTGAGCGCGGCCAGCGCTTCGCGTTTGTCGGCGCCCATCCACCGGCGGATCGTGTCGTCGGACACGGGCCCGGCATGATCCGCCACGACGGAGGCGAGCACCCGGTACACCGTCCCGCCTTCGTCCACGGTGGTCCCGGCGATGTCCAGTACGGCCAAGTCGATCATGGAGTATCCCTTCAGGTTCAGGTGAGTCTGCGGCGGACGGTGGCGGAGAGCCGGTCCACCAGGACGATCAGGACCACGACCATGAGGATGTGGGTCAGCATCTCGTCGAACTTGAACAGCCGGATGGACTGGTTGATCAGGAATCCGATGCCACCCGCGCCGACCAGTCCGAGGACGAGCGAGGAGCGGACGTTGACGTCGAAGCGGTAGAGCAGCAGCCCGGCCAGTTGTGGCGCGACGGTCGGCAGCAGGGCGTGTACGGCGACCTGTACGCGGCCGGCGCCGGCCGAGCGCAGAGCCTGGGCGGGCCCGGGGTCGGCGTCCTCCAGGGCCTCGGCCCAGAGCTTGCCCATCACACCGACGTTGTGGCACACCAGCGCCAGCACACCGGGGAACGGCCCGAGCCCCACGGCGGTCACGAACACCAGGGCGAACACCACGTCGGGTACGGCGCGCAGGAACGACAGGACGGACCGGGCCGCCTGGTAGACCGAGCCCGACGGCGCGGTGCCGCGCGCGGCGAGCAGCGCCAGTACGAGCGAGAACGGCACGGACAGCGTCGTACCGAGCAGGCCGATCCACAGTGTGACGAGCGCGGCCGAGAGGCTGGGCTCCAGGACGCCCCACGACAGGTCGGGCGGGATGGCCTCGGCGAGGAAGTCGGCCATGCCGCGCCAGCCCTCGGCCAGGGCGCCGAAGGACACGTCGGTGGCCCGCCACGCCACGATGTGCGCGGCCACGACGACCGCCGTGACGAGCAGGCCGATCGCCAGGGTCCTGGGCACCCGGGGGCGGGGAGGTACGGGCAGGCGGCGGATCTCCGTCGTCATGACACGGCCTCCAGGGTCGCGGGTCGGTAGAGGGCGTCGACCGGCTGGTCCGGGGCGCCGTCGAGGACGACCCGGCCGGCCCGCAGGCCGACGATCCGGTCGGCGTGGCGTGCGGCGTAGGCGGGCTGGTGCAGGACGGCGAGCACTGCCAGCCGTTCGACGTGGGCGAGTTCGGCGAGCAGGGCGAGTACCTGCTCGGAGGCGGCCGGGTCCAGGGCGGAGACCGGTTCGTCCGCGAGGAGGACCTGGGACCGCTGGCACAGGGCGCGCGCCATGGCGACGCGCTGCTGCTGGCCGCCGGAGAGAGCGCCCGCGCGGTCGTGGGCGCGGTCGGCGAGGCCCACGCGGTCCAGGCAGGCCATCGCCTCCTCCTTCACCTCGTCCGGGTATCCGAGCAGGGACGACCGGAGCGGAAGCCGGCCGAGCGCGCCGGCGCACACGTTGTTCAGGACGGTGCGCCGGCGGATGAGATGGATCTGCTGGAAGACCAGGGCGATGTCGAGCCGCTCGCGCGCCCGGCCGTCCACGGTCACGGCACCCGCCGACACCGGTACGAGTCCGGCGGCGGCGCGCAGCAGTGTCGACTTGCCCGAGCCGTTGGCCCCGAGCACGGCGAGCAGTTCACCTCGCGCGACGGTGACGTCCACGCCGTGCAGCACGGGCCGCTCGCCGAAGCGCACGGTGATCCCGGACAGCGCCAGCATCAGACGTCCTTCTCGGTGAGTCCGAGCGAGTCGGCCAGCTCGAACAGCGGCTTGTAGGTGGACTCGTCGACGCCGACCAGCGGTCCGGGCGGGCTGACGTCGAGCAGGGCGCCGATCTCGCCGACGGCCTTCGGGTCCAGGTCGAGGAGCGCGTCGTGCACGGCGGTCTTGAACTCGGCGGGCAGGTCGCCTCGTACGGTGATCGGGTCGTTGGGTATCGGGTCCGAGTTCCAGATCCGGCGGAACTTCGACTCGTCGAAGGTGCCCGCCTCCTTGGCACTGGCCAACTGCTGCGAGTTGATCTCGGCGGCGTCGACCGCGCCGTTGACGAGCGCGAGCAGGGCCTCCGGGTGGCCACCGGCGTAATTGATCTTCACGTCGTCCTTGGCCAGGCCCGCGTCCAGCAGGGCCTTGCGGGGCAGGGCGTCGCCCGAGGTGGAGCCGATCGACGCCAGGGCGAGGGACTTGCCGCTCAGTTGCTCGATGGAGGTGACGGGGGACTTCGCGGGCACCCAGATGCCGGCGGTGTAGCTGGAGAGTTTGCCGTTGGCGTCGCCGAAGGAGGCGACGGCCTCGGCGTCGGCGCGCTTGGCGGCGAAGACGTATCCCAGTGGGCCGAAGATGCCGATGTCGAGCTTGCGGTTCTCCATGGCCAGCACTTCGGCGGAGTAGTCCTCGGTGATCGTCAGCTCGACGGGACAGTCCAGGGACTTCGACAGGGCGTCGGCGAGCACCTTGGCGGCGGGGGTGAGCCGGGCGGGGTCCTCGAACGGCTCGACGCCGAAGCGGACCTTTCCGTCCGGGCAGGTGGCCGAGGAGGCGGCCGACTCGGCGGAGCCGCCGCAGCCGGAGAGGACGGTGGCGAGGGCGAGGCCCGCCACGAGGGCGGCCGTGGGGGTGGATCGGCGGACGGACACATCGGACTCCGGGAGAAGCGGTTTTGGGGGGTGTACCGGGCGTTTGGGGGGGTGTACCGGACGCGGTGCGGGCTTGCGGCAACGCTCGCAGCACGCCCGCGACCGGTCAATGACTTGTATTGACAAGTCATTGGCTGTTCATGTGCTGGAAGCCGGTTCGTCAGACCCGGTGGCTCCGGTGGCCGAGTTCCGTCGCGGTACGGCGTACCTCGAACAGCCGCGTGCCCTCGCGGTTGATCCACGTCGCGGTCAGCGTCGCCGGGGACACCGTGGTGTCGGCCACCAGCTTGAGGAACACATGTGGCTCGACGGCGCTGTGGACCAGGTTCGGATTCGGGACGTTCAGGCTCGGGATCGTGCGGTCGTGCAGCGGGCTGACGATGAACTGCCACAGGTCGTAGCCGACACGGGGCCCGTAGTTCAGGGCGCGCGAGACATGGATGTCACCGCCGACGAGGAAGCAGCCGGGAATGCGCTCGGCGGCGACGTAGTCGAGGATCGCGTCCTTCTCGTGCTGGTAGGTGGCCCAGTCGTCGGACTCCGGGTTCTCCTTGTCGTCCCAGATCATCCCGGTGGCGATGGCCTTGAAGGTGGCGGTGCTCTTCTTGAGCGCCGCGCGCAGCCAGTCCCACTGCACCTGGCCCAGACAGGTCGCCTTGGTGGGATCGGCCCAGCTCGGGCCGGTGTTGCTGAACCAGCGCGGGTCGAGGAGGAAGACCTCGACCGGGCCGCGTCTGAAGGAGGTGTAGACCCCTTGGCCGTCCGTCCTGGTGGTCAGCGGCCTGCCGTCGGCGCCGTGGCCGAACGTGGCGTTGGCCCGGTGGTCGACGAAGGCGGTACGGGTGTTCTTCTTGCCGGCGAAGCCGCCGTCGATGTCGTTGCCGCCGAAGTCATGATCGTCCCAGGTCCCCCAGACCGGCATGGACGACACCATGCGCGAGATCTCGGGCTGCACCAGGAACTGGCGGTGCTTGGTGCGTGCCACCGCGAGATCACCGGAGTCGACGTAGGGGGTGTCGCCGAGCAGTACGAAGCTGTCACAGCCCTCGTCGCTCACCCGCGTCCAGACCGTGCTCGGGACGGAGGGCGCGCACGAGCCGAGCCCCATGGTGACGACGGCGGGCCGCCCCGCCGGGGGCGCGGTGGTGAAGGAGCCGGTCAGCGGCGTGAAGCCGGGCGCGGCGGACTTCGGCGTGATCGTGAACTCGTAGCGCGTGTCCGGCCGCAGGCCCTTGACGTCCACCAGCAGCGTGTCGTCGTTGTCCGTCGACACCCGGGCGTCGGCCGTGACCGAGTGCCGGGTCCCGGCGCGTACGACGGTGCACCGCCACTCCGGATGGACCGCCGGGTCCAGGCCCGGCCGCGCCCATACGCGGGCGCTGACCTCGTCCACATGGCCGACCAGCGGACCCGCCGGGGCCTGGGGCGGCATCGGTGTGGGAATCACGGCGGGCGCGGTACCGGCCCGTACGCGGGTCACATAGCCGGCCAGGGCGGTGAAGAACGTGACGCTGTCCTGTACGGCCGCCGCCGGCTGGACCGGTGCGCCCGCCGCGTCGAAGCACTTGTCGACGGTGAGGCTGGAGAGAAGGAAGCGGCCCGATCCGTGCGCCCCTTCCAGCAGACACGGCGCGGAGCCCGTGGTCGTGCACGCCAGCAGTACGCGCATCGCGCGCCACGACCCGAACGTCTCCCAACTGACCCGGACGCCGGACGCCCGGCCGGTGAACACCTTGTCCGACGCGACGGGCAGGGCGGAGACGAGCGGATGGTCGGGGGCCAGCGGGTGGACGGTGTCGTAGTCCGCGTCCGTACGCACGGCCCGCAGCGCGGCGGGCAGATACGGGACGGCCGCCCCGAACTGGTCGGACTGCGCGAGGTCGAGCACCACCCCGCCGCCCGCGACGAAGTCACGCAACGAGGCCGCCCGGTCGGCCACGTACGCGGTGTAGCGCGAGTCGTTGTTGGTGAAGCCGCCGAACGCGATCAGATCGGCCCCCTGTGCGGTGGCCGGCCGGGACAGATCCAGCTCCGCCACCGAGAACCCGGCGCGGCGCAGCAGCTCGGCGAGCCCGGTGGCCTTCGTCCACCGGTCGGCGAACTCCAGCACCACCGCGCGCGGCGGTGCGGCGGCGAGGGACGGGGCGGCGCTGACGGCGGTGAGCGCGGTGGCCACGCCCCCGACGACGAACGACCGCCGGTGGATTCCTTCATCGTTCATGATGTCCACACCTTTCTGCTTGGCCGAAACCGTCCCAGCGACGGGGAACCCGGGCAATAGCTTGTAGTGACAAGTCATGTGCTGTTCATGTCCGAGTCCGCGATCGATCACGATCGGCGGCCACCTGTAAAGTCAGGTGCATGAAGGAACCCCTGCACCGCTCCGTCGCGGCCGAGTTGCGTCGTCGTATTCGCAGCGGCGCGATCGAGGTGGGGCAGACGCTGCCCTCGGAGGCCGACCTCTGCCAGGAGTTCGCGGCCTCACGCGGTCCGGTACGGCAGGCGCTGGCCACGCTGCGGGACGAGGGTCTGATCGGCGGCGGCCAGGGCAAACGGGCCGTGGTGCTGGACGCCGTACCGACCCAGCCCTTCGAGTCCTTCCTGTCCTTCACCACACGCGCCGAGATCACCGGCCATGTGCCGGGCCAGCGACTCCAGGAGATCGCGCTGCGACGGCCCGACGCGACGGTGGCCGCCGCCCTCCAGATCGACCCCGACGACCTGGTGGTCCAACTCCTGCGGCTGCGCCTGCTGGACGGCCGGCCCGCGATGCTGGAGCGGATGACCTACACCGAACCGGTCGGACGCCCGCTGCTGAACGCGAACCTCGACGCGGGCTCGATCTACGCGCTGCTCACCACCTGGGGCGTGGACCTGGACTCGGCACGCCACACCTTCGACGCCGTCGCCGCCGACGCCACCGATTCGGCGCTGCTCGAAGTGCCGCCGGGGTCACCGCTGCTGCGGGAACGGCGGCTGACGACCGACTCGCGCGGCGTACCGATCGAATGGTCCGACGACCGCTACCGCCCCGACGTGGCCACCGTGACCGTCACCAACACCCGCACGGCGCGCACCGCGATGCTCTAGGACGCGCCCGTCAGCCCCGGAGCCAGCGCCTGCCGGGGGGCGGCGGCACCCCGCGCCGCCTCGATCGCCTCCCCGACATGATCCAGGGCGTACGTCGCCCCCACAAGATCCGCGAAGGGGAACGAGCGGTGGTGCTCGGCCAGGAACTCCACGGCCGTCAGCAGATCTTCGGGCCGGTAGTTGTGTACGCCGACAACGGTGTGCAGGCCCCGGACCAGCCGCTCGGGGTCCAGCGGTACGGGCTCCCCCGGCGACACCGACCCGACGAGCACGGCCACCCCGCCCACCTCGAGGGAGTCCAGGCACGTCCGTACGGCGGCCGGTTGCCCCGAGAACTCCATGGCCACGTCGAACGCACCCATGGATGACGAGCCGTCACCGACTTCCTCGGCACCGAACGCGAGAGCCTGCCCCCGCCGCGCCGGATCCGGATCGGCCGCGACCACACGCGCACCCGCCGTCGCCGCCATCGCCACCGCCGTCAGCCCGAGCATCCCGGCACCCGTCACCAACACCCGCCGCCCCACGACGGAACCGGCGGCCACCAGCGCGGCGGCGACGGTAGCGGTGGCACACGACGCCGGACTCGCGACCACGTCCGGCACCTCGTCGGGCACCGCCACGACGGCCGTCCCCGGCAGGACCACACAGTGCGTGGCGAACCCACCCGTCAACGGGGCCTTCTCCAGCAGCGGTTGATGCCCGTACTTGCTCAACTTCACGCATTTCTGCATCAGTCCACGAACGCACCGCTCACACTCACCGCACGACGCGGCCACGGACCACACCACCCGCATCCCGGGCACCACGGCACCGCCACCCACACAGACCACACCCCCCGCCCCCACCCCGAGCACGGTCCCCACCTGCTCGTGCCCCAGCACGGCCGGCACCGGCGAGGGCCGCTTCCCGCCGACGGTGTGCAGATCACTGCCGCACACGGTGGCGAGATCGATACGCACCAACAACTCACCACGGGCCGGGACTTGGGGGGTGCTGTCCGCCACGAGGGTGAAGGGCCTGCCCACACCGTTCCACCGCGCGTAACGAACGGGCACGGTGTCCATCGAAGAGTTCATGGATGGAACTTGTCATGAGCCCACACCCAAGACCAACCCTTGTAGATACAAGTTCGCGCGCTGTTCACCTTCCACCACGTTGCCCAGGCGCTTCCCAAGGCTGCGGGCGATCCCGAGAACGCCCCCGCCCCCGAAAAAAGCAAAAGCCCCAGATCACGGCGAGTGAGTTCTGGGGCCTTCACAGAGCCGCCTTCGGGATTCGAACCCGAGACCTACGCATTACGAGTGCGTTGCTCTGGCCAACTGAGCTAAGGCGGCAAGCTGCGGAGTTGTCTGTCCGCGCACGGTCAGGTTCGCATCAGCAGCGGCGCCAAGTCTACAGGGTTATCAGGGGTGCCCCGCACCAGCCCTTGGGTGGGGAAGGGCTGGTCAGCACTTCTTGCCGTTCTTCGGTGGGGTGCCTTCCAGGAGGTAGGTGTTGATCACCGTGTCGACGCAGTCGCTGCCCCGGCCGTACGCCGTGTGGCCGTCGCCGTCGTAGGTCAGCAGGACGCCGGAGGAGAGTTGGTCGGCGAGGGAGCGGGCCCACTTGTACGGGGTCGCCGGGTCGCGGGTGGTGCCGACCACCAGGATCGGGGGCGCGCCCTTCGCCTCGATGCGGTGCGGGGTGCCGGTCGGCTTCGTCGGCCAGTAGGCGCAGCTCAGGGAGGCCCAGGCGAGGCCGGTGCCGAAGACCGGGGAGGCTGCCTCGAAGGAGGGGACCGCCGCCTCGACCTCGGCGGGCTTCGTGAAGGCGGCCGGGAGGTCCAGGCAGTTCACGGCGGCGTTGGCGTACATGAGGTTGGTGTACGAGCCGTCGCCCTCGCGTTCGTAGTAGGTGTCGGCCAGGGCGAGGAGCCCGGAGCCGTCGCCCTCCATCGCGCTGGCGAGGGAATCGCGGAGGCCGGGCCAGGCGGACTCGTCGTACATGG
Organism: Streptomyces sp. NBC_01506; assembly: GCF_045040295.1. Lineage (NCBI taxonomy): Bacteria > Bacillati > Actinomycetota > Actinomycetes > Kitasatosporales > Streptomycetaceae > Streptomyces > Streptomyces sp. NBC_01506. The sequence goes on from NZ_CP109422.1 coordinate 3,951,414, forward strand.
CGTTGATCACACCCGTGGTGGCCAGGGACTCGCCGAGTTCGCGCTTGTCACCGGTCGGGATCGGCTCCGCGTCGAGGGTGTCGAAGAAGGACCTCATGCGTTGACCCGCGTCGGCCGCCGACGCCGTGCCCAGCGGGCAGTCCGGCCGTTTGACGCAGTCCTGCGCGAACGCCGCGAAGGCGGTCTCGAAGCCCGCCGTCTGGTCGCGGTTCAGTTCCTCGGCCGGCAGCGAGGGATCCATCGCGCCGTCGAGGACGAGGCGGCCGACGCGTTTGGGGAAGAGTTCGGCGTACGTGGCGCCGAGGAAGGTGCCGTACGACGCTCCGACGTACGACAGCTTCGTGTCGCCCAGGACGGCCCGGAGGATGTCCATGTCGCGGGCGGCCTCGACGGTGGAGACATGCGGAAGGATCTCGGCGGAGCGCTGCTCGCAGCCCTTGGCCAGCTCCTTGTAGGAGGCCGCCAGGAGGTTCTGCTCGACCGTGTCGTCGGGTGTCTGGTCGACCTGGGTGTAGGCGTCCATCTGCTTGCCGGTGAGGCATTCGACGGGCTCGCTGCGGGCGACTCCGCGCGGGTCCATCGCGACCATGTCGTACTGGGCGCGGACCTGCTCCGGGTAGCCGATGCCCGCGTACCCCTGGAGGTAGTCGACGGCCGAGCCGCCGGGGCCGCCGGGGTTGACCTGGAGGGAGCCCAGGCGCTGGCCGGGGCCGGTGGCCTTCTTGCGGGCGACGGCGAGTTTGATCTCGGCGCCGTTCGGCTTGTCGTAGTCGAGCGGCGCCTTCATCGTGGCGCACTGGAAGTCGGGAACGCCGCACTCACGCCAGTTGATCTTCTGCCCGTAGTAGGTCTTCAGCGCGGCCGGCGCCCCGGATTCCGGAGACGTCTTGCCCGATGACGAACCGCCGGATGTACAGCCGGAGACCAGCAGACCGGCCGCGGCGAGCCCGCTGGCGGAGAGACGGATGAGGCGCCTGAAGTCCATTCGAGGAGCCTAGCCGTCGCACGGCGGGTGTCGCTTTCCCGCGCCCGTACGGGTGACCGCTCCTGCGACGGACCCTGTCCCGACGGCCCCGGCCGAGGGCCGCTCAGCCGGCTCGCAGCGACACCGTCATCGCCTCAACCGCCAGCAGCGGCGCCACATTGCGGTCGAGCGCCTGGCGGCAGGCCACGATCGCCTCTATCCGGCGCAGCGTGGCCTCCGGCGTCGACGCTCTCGCGATCCGGTCGAGCGCGTCCCGTACGTCGTCGTTCGCGAGCCCGATGCGCGAGCCGAACTGGATCGCCAGCACGTCCCGGTAGAAGCCCGTCAGATCGGTGAGCGCCAGGTCGAGGCTGTCGCGCTGCGTACGTGTGGAGCGGCGCTTCTGCCGGTCCGCCAGGTCCTTCATCACGCCCGCCGTACCGCGCGGCATCCGGCCGCCCGGCGCGGCACCGAGGGCCGCCTTCATGTCCTCGGTCTCCTTGAGGTCCACGCCCTCGGCGCCCTCCTTGGAATCCTCACCCGCCGCGTCGATCAGCTCCTGCGCGGCCCGCAGGCAGCCGCCGATGTCCTCGACGCGCAGCGGGACCTTGAGAACGGTGGCCCGGCGGGCGCGGGCCCGCTCGTCCGTGGCGAGACGGCGGGCGCGGCCGATGTGGCCCTGCGTGGCGCGCGCGGCCGCGGCGGCGGCCTCCGGCTCGATGCCGTCGCGCCTCATCAGGACGTCCGCGACGGCGTCCACCGGGGGCGTGCGGAGGGTGAGATGGCGGCAGCGGGAGCGGATCGTGGGCAGGACGTCCTCCAGGGAAGGCGCACAGAGCAGCCACACCGTGCGGGGCGCGGGCTCCTCGACGGCCTTCAGCAGGACATTGCCCGCGCCCTCGGTGAGGCGGTCGGCGTCTTCGAGGACGATGACCTGCCACCGTCCGACGGCCGGGGAGAGCTGGGCCCGGCGGACCAGCTCCCTCGTGTCCTTGACACCGATGGACAGCAGATCGGTGCGGATCACCTCGACGTCGGAGTGCGTACCGATCAGGCTCGTGTGACAGCCGTCGCAGAATCCACAGCCGGGCACACCGCCCAGCGCGCGGTCCGGGCTGGTGCACTGGAGGGCGGCGGCGAAGGCCCTGGCCGCCGTGGAACGGCCGGAGCCCGGCGGGCCGGTGAACAGCCACGCGTGCGTCATCTTCGTCGCCTCGGGCGGCGCGGTGCCCGAGGACTCGGCCGTGACACGGGCATCCGCGTCACGGGCCGCCGCGGTCAGCGTCTCGGCGATGCGGTCCTGCCCGACCAGGTCGTCCCATACGGTCATGCGCCGTCACCACCTCCGAGTTACGTGCTTCGGCATCCGGACCGGGATCCTGACGGGGGTCGAGCCCGGGACCGGGACCGGCTGCCGACTTCCGGGATCCATTGTGGGGCCAGGGTCTGACAATCCCGTCCCACCTGGGCGGAGGGCGACATTCCGACCCGATCGGCAGCCGGGACCGACAGTCCCGGCGAACAGCCCGACCCGGCTCAGCGTCGGCCGCGCGCCCCGCCGTTGTCGTCGCCATCGTCGTGCGGACCGAGCAGTTCGTCCGCGAGCGTCGGAAGGTCGTCCAGCGGAGTCTCCTCCGCCCAGTCCGAACGCCGCCGGGCCGGCCGCTCCGGGTCGATCTGCGGCAGCTCGCGCGTCCGGTCGTTCCCCGTCTCCACGGGCGGCGCCGCCGGCGCGGGCGCCGATCCCTGGGCGTCCTCCCGGAAGTACCCCGGTGGCACCCGGTCGGCCGGATCCGCGTCCCGTACCGGAGGCAGTACGGCCGTCTCCTCGACCGCACTGCGCGACCCCGAATCCTCCCCCGGATCCGGCACCTTCGGGATCACCCGCGTCTCGTCGTTGTCAGCCCCCGAGTCACGGTGCGAGCCGGCCCCCGCCCCCGGCTCCGCCTCCGTCTGCGTCGGCACCTCCTGCGTCACGTCGTCCGGGGCGACCACCCGCTTCCCCCCGGCCGTACCCGCGGACGGCGGCCGCACGACCGGCGTCGGAACCGTCAACTCGCCGGCCGACTCCGCACGTTCGGCCTCAGCCGCCTCAGCCGCCTCAGCCGCCTCAGCCGCCTCAGCCGCCTTCGCGGACGCCGCAGCCGCGGCAGTCGCCTCGGCCGCCTCCGCCAACTGCCGCGCCTCCTCGGCCCGCAGCAGCGCCTCCTCGGCCCTGCGCTGCTTCTCGCGCCGCCGCTCCTCCGCCTCGGCCCTGAGCCGGCTCTCCTCCTCGGCGAGCCGCCGCAGCCGCTGCTGCTCCGCCTCCCGCGCCGCCTCCTCCGCCTCGCGCCGTACGCGCTCCTCCTCGGCGAGCCTGCGCGCCTCCTCGGCCCGCGCCCTCGCCTCCATCGCCTGCCGGTCGGCCTCGCGCTGCCGCGCCTCCTCCAGCTCGCGGCGCTTGCGCTCCTCCTCCTCGGCCCGGAGCTTGGCGAGCTGCGCCTGCCGCTCGCGCTCCTGGCGCTCCTCCTCGGCCTTGCGCGCCGCCTCTTCCTCGGCCCGGCGCCGCGCCTCCTCGGCGGCGGCCTTCCGCGCGTCCTCCTGGGCCTGCACCTCGGCGGCGGACAGCGGCAGCATCTGGTCGAGCCGGTGCCGTACGACGGTGGTGACGGCCTCGGGCTCCTGCGCCCCGTCCACGACCAGGTAACGGCCCGGGTCGGCGGCGGCGAGCGTGAGGAAGCCGTCCCGTACGCGCTGATGGAATTCGGCGGGCTCGGACTCCAGCCGGTCCGGCGCCTCCGTGAAGCGCTCGCGCGCCGCCTCGGGCGAGACGTCGAGCAGCACCGTCAGATGCGGTACGAGACCGTCCGTGGCCCAGCGCGAGATACGGGCGATCTCGGTCGGTGCCAGATCGCGCCCGGCGCCCTGGTAGGCCACCGAGGAGTCGATGTAACGGTCCGAGATGACGATCGCGCCGCGCTCCAGGGCGGGGCGTACGACCGAGTCGACGTGCTCCGCGCGGTCGGCGGCGTACAGCAACGCCTCCGCGCGGTTGGACAGACCGGCGCTCGACACGTCCAGCAGGATCGAACGGAGCCGCTTGCCCACGGGCGTCGCGCCCGGCTCACGGGTCACGACGACCTCGTGGCCCTTGGCGCGGATCCACTCCGCCAGCGCCTCGACCTGGGTCGACTTCCCGGCGCCGTCACCGCCCTCGACGGCGAGGAAGAAACCGTTCGCGGCCTGGGCCTGCGCCGGGTCGGCGCCGCCGCGCAGCGCGTCACGCAGATCGCGTCGCAGCGGTACGCCCGCCCGGTCGTCGGTCTTGGCCAGTACGACGGCGGCCACCGGCAGGAGCAGCGCGCCGACCAGCATCAGTGTGAAGGCCGCGCCGCCGTGCGCGAAGACGAAGTCCCCGGACGCCAGCCGGCGCGGTCCGATCGCGGCGGCCAGGACGGGCGCCACCACGGCGCCGAGCGCCACGTAGACCCTGACGACGGCCTGGAGGTGGTCGGTGTGCCGGCCGCGCCGGTACTCCTCGGTCTCCTGGTCGATCAGCCCGTGCCCGGTACTCGCCGCGACACCGGCGGACACACCGGCGAGCAGCGCGACGAACAGCACGGTCGCCGTGTCCGGGACGAGCCCCATGACCAGCAGCGCGACACCGGTGACGGCGATCGCCAGCGCGAGCAGCCGGCGCCGGGACAGTCCGGGCAGCACCTTCGTGGCACTGCGGATTCCGATTCCCGTGCCGCCCGTAAGCGCGAGGATCAGCAGGGCGAAGGCGACCGGCCCGCCGCCCAGGTCCTTGGCGTGCAGTACGGAGACGGCGGCGGCGGACGCGATGGCCGCGGCGACGGTCGCGCAGGCGACGACGAGCAACGGCACCGCGCCCGTACGGCCCTTGTCGGGACCGGTTCCGGTCGTCGGCCGGCGCAGCCCTTCGAGCGGCGAGCGCGGGCGCGGGGTGGGGCCGCCGGGCAGCTCCAGCATGAACAGGGTCGACACGGACGCGGCGAACAGACCGGCCGCGACGTAACTGCCGAGGGCCGCCTGGTGCAGCGAGAACCACTCGATGCCGGTGCCCAGCAGGTTGCTGATCAGCGTGACGACGAGCAGGACGGCGGCGGCCAGCGGGATCGCGACGAAGCCGGTACGCAGCGAGAGCCGGCGCAGCGCGTCCAGGTGGTCGGGCAGCGGGCGTACGGCGCCGCCTTCCGGCGGCGGGGCCGGGAGCAGGGCGGGCGCCGCGCTCTCCTTGGCCACCGTCCAGAAGCGCTCGGCGACGCCGGCGACGAAGACCGTACTGAGAAGGATGGCCAGTGCGTTGTCGGGGCTCCAGTCGAGCCACAGGGGCGCGACGATGAGCAGCGCGAGCCGTACGCCGTCGGCCCCGATCATCGTCCAGCGGCGGTCCAGCGGACCGCCCTTGGCGCCCGTGCCGCCCCCCGTGCCGGTGCCTGTGCCCTTGCCGGTGCCGGTGCCGTCGTCGGCCGTCGCGCCGCCGGACCCGGACCCGGCCCCGGGTGCGGTGAGGGCGGCGAGCGGTCCGAGGAGTACGGCTCCGAAGAGGACCGTGGCAAGGATCCGGGCACCGAACACCGCGGCGACGGCGAGCGCCACCCCTCGGTATCCCGTCCCGAACGAGCCCTCGGCGACCGCCGCCTGCAACGACAGCAGCAGAAGCACGAGCAGGGCGAGTGCGTCGCCGGTGCTGCCTACGAGCTGTGCGCCCCAGAGCCGCCGTAGCGGGGGGAAGCGCAACAAGGCTCGTACAGCACGCTCTCGTGAGTCTGCGGCAAGTGCGTCGGAGTCGGAGGTGGGGCTCACGACCGTTGGCTGCTCGGCTCGCGTCATCCGCCCAGCCTATCCGGAGCACACGGGTCCTCGGAGGCCCGCCCGAACATACGACCGCCGCACAGGTCTCCATGGAGACTCTGTGCGGCGGTCGCGAAGCGTCCTACGACGGACGGTACGACGCTCATGGCGCGCCAACTCGTCCTACTGCTCGGCCTACTCGTCCGTCTTCGTGCCGGACGACGACGCGCTCGACTTCTTCGCGGCGGTCTTCTTGGCAGCGGCAGCCGTCGTCTTCTTGGCCGCGGTCTTCTTCGCCGCCGTCGCCTTCTTGGCAGGAGCCTTCTTCGCGGTGGTCTTCTTCGCCGGTGCCTTCTTCGCCGTCTTCTTCTTGGCGGGCCCCTTGGCGCGCTTCTCCGCCAGCAGCTCGTAACCGCGCTCCGGCGTGATCTCCTCGACGCTGTCGTCCGTCCGCAGCGTCGCGTTCGTCTCGCCGTCCGTGACGTACGCCCCGAAGCGGCCGTCCTTCACGACCACCGGACTCCCGCTCACCGGGTCCGTCCCCAGCTCCTTCAAAGGAGGCTTCGCCGCCGCCCGGCCGCGCTGCTTGGGCTGGGCGTAGATCGCCAGCGCCTCGTCCACCGTGATGTCGAAAAGCTGGTCCTCGCTGGTCAGCGACCGCGAGTCGGTGCCCTTCTTCAGATACGGGCCGTAGCGGCCGTTCTGCGCGGTGATCTCGACGCCCTCGGCGTCCGTACCGACGACGCGCGGCAGCGACATCAGCTTCAGCGCGTCCGCCAGCGTCACCGTGTCCAGCGACATCGACTTGAACAGCGAGGCCGTCCGCGGCTTGACGGCGTTCTTCCCGGTCTTCGGGGTGCCGTCGGGCAGGACCTCGGTCACGTACGGGCCGTAACGGCCGTCCCTCGCCACGATCTGGTGCCCGCTGTGCGGGTCGACGCCGAGCTCGAAGTCGCCGCTCGGCTTGGCCAGCAGCTCCTCCGCGTACTCGACGGTCAGCTCGTCGGGCGCCATGTCCTCGGGCACGTCGGCGCGCTGGTGGCCCTCCGCGTCCTTCTCGCCGCGCTCGACGTAGGGGCCGTAGCGGCCGACGCGCAGCATGATGCCGTCGCCGATCGGGAAGGACGAGATCTCGCGCGCGTCGATCGCGCCGAGGTCCGTGACCAGCTCCTTGAGCCCGCCGAGGTGGTCCCCGTCGCCGTTGCCCGCGGCGGCAGCGGCCGTCGCGGTGTCCGCCGCGCCGTCCGAGCCGTCACCGGTGCCGAAGTAGAACCGCTTGAGCCACGGCACGGACTGGGCCTCGCCCCGCGCGATGCGGTCGAGGTCGTCCTCCATCCGCGCGGTGAAGTCGTAGTCCACGAGCCGGCCGAAGTGCGTCTCCAGCAGGTTCACCACGGCGAAGGAGAGGAAGGACGGGACGAGCGCCGTGCCCTTCTTGAAGACATAGCCGCGGTCGAGGATCGTGCCGATGATCGACGCGTACGTCGACGGGCGGCCGATCTCCCGCTCCTCCAACTCCTTGACCAGCGACGCTTCGGTGTAGCGGGCCGGCGGCTTGGTGGCGTGGCCGTCGACGGTGATCTCTTCCACCGACAGCGCGTCGCCCTCGGCGACCTGCGGCAGCCGCCGCTCGCGGTCGTCCAGCTCCGCGTTCGGGTCGTCGGCGCCTTCTACATAGGCCTTCATGAAGCCGTGGAAGGTGATCGTCTTGCCGGACGCGGAGAACTCGGCGTCCCGGCCGTCGCTCGACATGCCCGCGATCTTGACGGTGACGCTGTTGCCGACCGCGTCCTTCATCTGAGAAGCGACGGTCCGCTTCCAGATCAGCTCGTAGAGCCGGAACTGATCGCCGGTCAGACCGGTCTCGGCGGGCGTACGGAAGCGGTCGCCGGAGGGACGGATCGCCTCGTGCGCCTCCTGCGCGTTCTTGACCTTGCCGGCGTACGTACGCGGCTTGTCGGGCAGATAGCTCGCCCCGTACAACTGCGTGACCTGCGCCCGCGCCGCCGAGATCGCGGTGGCGGAAAGGGTCGTGGAGTCCGTACGCATATAGGTGATGAAGCCGTTCTCGTACAGCTTCTGCGCGACCTGCATCGTCGACTTGGCCCCGAAGCCCAGCTTGCGCGAGGCCTCCTGCTGAAGCGTCGTCGTACGGAAGGGGGCGTACGGGGAGCGGCGGTACGGCTTCGACTCGACCGAGCGGACGGCGAACGGCGTGTCCTGGAGGGCGGCGGCCAGCGCGTGCGCGTTGGCCTCGTCCAGATGCAGCACCTGGTCGGACTTGAGCTGTCCGTCCGAGCCGAAGTCACGGCCCTGGGCGACACGGCGGCCGTCGACGGCGGACAGCCGGGCGTTCAGTACGGAGGGGTCGGAGGCGTCGCCGGTACGGCCGGTGCCGAAGGTCCCCGTCAGGTCCCAGTACTCGGCGGAGCGGAAGGCGATGCGCTCGCGCTCGCGCTCGACGACGAGCCGGGTGGCGACGGACTGGACACGGCCCGCGGACAGGCCGCGCATGACCTTCTTCCACAGGACCGGCGAGACCTCGTAGCCGTACAGCCGGTCCAGGATCCGGCGCGTCTCCTGCGCGTCCACCATGAGCTTGTTGAGCTCGCGCGGATTGGCGACGGCGGCCCTGATCGCTTCCTTGGTGATCTCGTGGAAGACCATCCGGTGGACCGGGACCTTGGGCTTGAGGACTTCCTGGAGATGCCACGCGATGGCTTCGCCCTCGCGGTCCTCATCGGTGGCGAGGAAGAGTTCGTCGGACTCGGCCAGCAGCTCCTTGAGCTTTCTGACCTGGGCCTTCTTGTCGGCGTTGACGACGTAGATCGGCTGGAAGTCGTGTTCGACGTCCACACCGAGGCGGCGCACCTCGCCGGTGTACTTCTCGGGCACCTCGGCGGCGCCGTTCGGGAGGTCGCGGATGTGCCCGACGCTCGCCTCGACGACATATCCCGGGCCGAGGTAGCCCTTGATTGTCTTCGCCTTGGCAGGCGACTCGACGATGACGAGTCGGCGGCCGGCGTGTCCGGTCTCGCTGGTCGGGGACAACTTCGCTCTTCTCTCCGGTCGGCACTCGGTGGCCCGTACAGCCCTACCGCGGTACGGCAGTACGGCAGCGCGGGGCAGGACATGCCCCGCTATGACGCTGCTTCGCTGCGGAGTGTGACGGTACAACCCGCCCCCGTGTCAAACGGCGAAAGCCCGCAACGGCCACTCGAACGGTAACCCGAGTCCGGACGTTTCCGCCGCCCGGACCCATTGGCCCACCCCATGAGGCGGTGTCCGAGCGCCGTACGGACCGGGTCGGCGGCGGGTCCGCCGGAGCGGCTTCACCGCAGGTCCCGGGGGTCGGCGGAGGGCGTACGCCGGGCGGGATCGCGGGGTGTTCGGGCGGCGCGGGACTCGTCGGGCGCGGCGGGCCTGCGGGGGTGCCGGCCGGGCCGCGGGGGCCGGGGATCAGATCCGGCCGAAGCACCAGACGCCGAGGGCCAGGAACGACACGCCCGCCAGGGTCGCCAGCGTGATGGATGTCGCGGGGCTCACACCGTGCGCCACCGGGGCGCGGTGCAGCACGCGCGCTCCCGTCCACACCAGCAGTGCGGCTCCGAACAGCGCGAACGCCGCTCCCGCGAAGATCGCCGGCCCGCTCTCCATGCCCGTACCCCGTTCGATTCCCGGTGCCGATCGGCTCCGGAGGCAGAGGCTGGCACCTCGGTGCGTCGTTGGCGCGAATTCCGCGTGAACGGCGCGGGGGGTTCACTCGGGCGGCGTCCGGCGGGGCCGGGTGCCGCGTGCCGGTACGCGGGCGCCCCGGCGCGCGCGGGCGACTCCTGCCCCGGCGCGCGCCAACCGCGGCCGTACGGTTCCACCGGCCGGGCGGGTCGACCTACGCCGGCGCCATACGTGCTGCGGCAGCGCGCCCCCACGGGGCCTGGCTCCGGCCCGGCTCCGGGCCCGGCTACGACCCCGCCGCGGCCACCGGCACCAGGAAGCCCTCCTCCACCAGCAGCCGGATCGCCTGCGGCGTCCGGTCGCGCAGCAGCACCGGATCCTCCCCCATGAGCTGGGCGATCGCGTCCAGGATCCGCCCGGCGCTCAGCGAGCCGTCGCAGACCCCGGCGAAGCCGGCGGCGACCGTGTCCACCTTCGTCGCCCGCCGCATGCCGCGGTTCTGACGGAGCACCACATGCTCGGGGTCCTCTGCTCCGGGCAGCCCGACCTGCTCCTGGACGACCTCGGGGGCGAGCGCGAAATGAGCGGTGAGCAGGGCGGCGTCGTCATGTGCGCGCAGATAGTCCTGGCGCTCGAAGTGGGCCCGTACGGTGTCGCCGAGCGGCTGCTCGACGGGGTGCGGCCACTCCTCCACGAGCACCGAGGGCCGCTCGGCCCCCGACTTCCTGAGGCTGATCCAGCCGAACCCCACGGCCTTGGTGCTCCGCGCCTCGAACTCGTCCAGCCACGCGTCGTAGAGCGCGGCGTACGCCTGCGGGTCCGCCTGGTGGTCACCGCTGTCGCGCAGCCACAGCTCCGCATACCGCGTCACGTCCTGCACCTCGCGCTGCACGATCCAGGCGTCGCAGCCGCGCGGCACCCACGACCGCAGCCGGTCCTGCCACTCCTCGCCCTCCACGTGCTGCCAGTTGGCGAGGAAGTGCGCGTATCCCCCGTGGGCGAGGCGGTCGCCCGTCTCCTGGACGAGCGTGCGGCACAGGTCGTCGCCGCCCATCCCGCCGTCGCGGTAGGTGAGCCGGGCACCGGGCGAGATCACGAACGGCGGGTTCGACACGATCAGGTCGTACGTCTCGCCGTCGACCGGCTCGAACAGCGATCCCTCGCGCAGCTCGGCGGTCGGCGCCCCCGACAGGGCGAGCGTGAGCCGGGCGCACTCCAGCGCGCGCGGGTTGAGGTCGGTGGCGGTGACCCTGGTGGCGTGCCGGGCCGCGTGCAGCGCCTGGATGCCGGAGCCGGTGCCGACGTCGAGGGCCTTGTCGACCGGCGTACGCACCGTGAGTCCGGCGAGCGTCGTGGACGCCCCGCCGACGCCGAGCACCACGCCCTCGCCGTGGCCGCTCGCGCCGGAGGCGCCGCCGACCGCGCAGCCGAGGTCGGAGACGATGAACCAGTCCTCGCCGTCCGGGCCGCCGTACGGCCGTACGTCCACGGTGGCCCGGACGTACGCGCCGTCTTCGCCGGGGCCCGTACCGCCGTCCGGGCCGTTGCGCGGGCCGTTGTGCGGGCCGTTGTCCGTACGGCCGCCGGCGCCGCCGCCCGTCACGAGCCAGCCGTCGGCCAGGCACTGCGTCAGGGGCAGCACGGCACGGGCCCGCTCGGAGGGGACCGGGCGCTGGAGCAGGAAGAGTCTGACGAGCGTGTCGAGCGGGGTGTCGCCGCCGGTGGCCCGCAGGGCGGGCACGGTCTCGCTGCGGGCCAGCGCGGCGTAGGCGGGCGCGCCGAGCAGGTCCAGCAGGCCGTCGACGGTGAAGTCGGCGGCGAGCAGGGCGTCGCGGAGTCGGGGCGAGTGGTCGGGCGCGGGAAGGGGCGCGGAGGGGCTGGTCGTACTCACCTGCCCATTGTGGCGGCTGCCACCGACAATCGCCTGCGGCCCGGCTCCCCGGGCGGGGTGCCGGGCCACGGGACGCGCGTCCGAGAGCGGTACTGCGGGCCGTACGACGAGACATACGTACAACGGGGCGTTCTTCTGACGAATCGGCAGAACATTCGGCAGAACATAAGGCCGCGTCAGATACGCGAGGCCAGACGACTCAGGAGGCCCAGGCGGCTCAGGCTGCCCAGAAGGCTCAGGACGAGGACTTCTCGGCGGACGGTTCCGTCGAGGGCTCACCCGATCCCGTCTCGGCGGGCGCCGACGTCTTCGGCCGCTGGCAGCCGGGCTGCTTCGCCATCGCCGCGCCGACATCACCGGACTGAAGCTTCTGCAGCGCCTCGTCACCGCTCGTGCTGAGCTTGTCGAGTTCGTCCGCGACGCCCTTGAGGCCGTCCGCGAACTTCGCCTGGTCCTTGGTGTCGAGATCGTCCACGTCGGCCTTGAGCCCGGCGTACGCCGCGGAGGTGGCGTTCAGCTCGCTGACGGCCTCCTTCTGCGTCTTCTCGCCGTCGTCGCCGGGCGGGGCACCCGCTCCGTCCACCGCACCGCCCAGCGCCTTGTAGGCGTCCGAGATGGACTGGAAGGCCGCCGCGTCGGTCTTCTGGACGTCGGCGGGCTTGCTGCTGTCCGAGGTCGCCTGCTGGATCGAGGCGTTGGCGTTCGCGATCTTCGTCAACTGCGGCTGGACCTGGTCGCAGACCTTCTTGGCCCAGTCGTTCACCTTCTTGTCGCCGTCGTCGCTGCACCCCGACAGTGCCATGAGCAGTACCGAACCGCCGGACAGTACGGCTGCGAGCTTCTTGTTCACCGGATTGGGTCCCTTCCAAGGCTCTCGGCCCCGGAACATACACGCCAAGTGGGCCACTACCGCACGCCGAGTGTCCGATCAATCTGCTATTGCGGATATTTGCCCCCAGGGAGAGAACCCTCACGCCACCGGCCTCCGGGACACGGCAAGCGGGCGGGCGACGCGTCAACACGCGCCGCCCGCCCACCACTTGCCGCCGACGCCACCCACGACGGACACAGTCCGTCACGGCGCGACCACACCTCAGCTACGAAGCCACCGCCGGATCCGGTGACTTGGTCGTCCCGTCGCCCGGTCCGCCTCCGTCGCCGCCCCCTTCGCCGCCGTCGTCCACGGTCACCGAGCGCCGCTTGGAGACGTACACCGCACCGACTATCACCGCGATCGCGAGCACCGCCACCACCGCGCGGACCCCGGCGTTGGCGTCGCTGCCGTAACTGAACTGCACCACCGCCGGAGCGATGAGCAGCGCCACCAGGTTCATGACCTTCAGCAGCGGGTTGATCGCGGGTCCCGCCGTGTCCTTGAACGGGTCGCCGACGGTGTCGCCGATGACGGTCGCGGCGTGGGCCTCACTGCCCTTGCCGCCGTGATGGCCGTCCTCGACCAGCTTCTTGGCGTTGTCCCACGCCCCGCCGGAGTTGGCGAGGAAGACGGCCATCAGCGTGCCGGTACCGATCGCGCCGGCCAGGAACGAGCCGAGCGCGCCGACGCCGAGGGAGAAGCCCACCGCGATCGGGGTGAGTACGGCGAGCAGACCCGGCGTCGCCAGCTCGCGCAACGCGTCCTTCGTACAGATGTCGACGACTCGTCCGTACTCGGGCTTCTCCGTGTAGTCCATGATCCCGGGGTGTTCGCGGAACTGCCGCCGCACCTCGTAGACCACCGAACCGGCCGACCGCGACACGGCGTTGATCGCGAGCCCCGAGAACAGGAACACGACCGCGGCGCCGAGGATCAGCCCGACCAGGTTGTTGGGCTGGGAGATGTCCAGGCTCAGGCCCATCTCGTCGGCCCTCGCCCCTACGTCCTTCACGGCCGTGGCGATGGCGTCCCGGTACGAGCCGAAAAGCGCCGCCGCCGCCAGTACGGCGGTCGCGATGGCGATGCCCTTGGTGATGGCCTTCGTGGTGTTGCCCACGGCGTCGAGGTCGGTGAGCACCTGCGCGCCCGCGCCCTGGACGTCCCCGGACATCTCGGCGATGCCCTGGGCGTTGTCGGAGACGGGACCGAAGGTGTCCATGGCGACGATGACACCGACGGTGGTGAGCAGTCCGGTGCCGGCCAGCGCCACCGCGAAAAGCGCGAGCATGATCGACGCGCCGCCGAGCAGGAACGCCCCGTACACGGCGAGACCGATCAGCAGCGCCGTGTAGACGGCGGACTCCAGACCGATGGCCACACCGGCCAGGACGACGGTGGCCGGCCCGGTGAGCGCCGATTTGCCGATGTCGCGCACCGGACGCCGGCTGGTCTCGGTGAAGTAGCCCGTGAGCTGCTGGATGAGCGCGGCGAGCACGATGCCGATGGCGACGGCCACCAGCGCGAACGTCCTCGGGTCGCCGGAGTGCGAGGTGATCTCCTCGGCCGTCACACCGTCCAACTCGGCGTAGGTGGACGGCAGATAGGTGTACGCCGCCACGGCCACCAGGATCAGCGAGATCACCGCGGAGATGAAGAAGCCTCGGTTGATCGCGGTCATCCCACTGCGGTCGGAGGCCCGCGGCGCGACGGCGAAGATGCCGATCATCGCCGTGATGACACCGATCGCGGGGACGATCAGCGGGAATCCGAGCCCGAAGTTGCCGAAGGCTGCCGTGCCGAGGATGAGCGCGGCGACGAGCGTCACGGCGTACGACTCGAAGAGGTCGGCCGCCATACCGGCACAGTCGCCGACGTTGTCCCCCACGTTGTCGGCGATGGTCGCCGCGTTGCGCGGGTCGTCCTCGGGGATGCCCTGCTCGACCTTGCCCACGAGGTCGGCGCCGACATCGGCCGCCTTGGTGAAGATGCCGCCGCCGACACGCATGAACATCGCGATCAGCGCGGCACCGAGACCGAAGCCCTCCAGGACCTTGGGCGCGTCCTCCGCGTACACGAGGACGACGCACGAGGCACCCAGCAGGCCGAGGCCCACCGTGAACATTCCGACCACGCCACCGGTACGGAAAGCGATCTTCATCGCCTTGTGCGCGACGGCTGTCAGATCCTTTTCCGGTTCGCCCTCCGCCGGAGTCGCCTCTCGCGCGGCAGCGGCGACGCGCACATTGCTGCGTACGGCGAGACGCATGCCGAAGTATCCGGTGGCCGCCGAGAAAAGCGCACCCACCAGGAAGAACAGTGAACGTCCCGCGCGTTCCGACCAGCCGTCGGCCGGAAGCAACAACAACAGGAAGAACACCACGACGGCGAAAACGCCGAGGGTGCGCAACTGCCGGGCCAGATAGGCATTCGCGCCTTCCTGTACGGCCGCCGCGATCTCCTTCATGGAGTCGGTGCCCTCGTCGGCCGCCAGCACCTGACGGACCAGCCGCTGGGCGACCAGCAGGGCCGCCAGCGCGATGACCGCGATGACGATCACGATCAGTCTGTTGCCGTCCGTGAGTATCGCGGCAGCGAGAGAAGTGGGGTGCTCGGACAGTTGCTCGGACAGTTGTGGATCGATGTGCCCCGCCATTCGTCCTCCTTGACGCTCAGCGCTCAAGATGGACGGATTGTAGGGAGCGGAAGCTGATCAAAACAGGGTGCGCCGCGTGTAATTGACCTTGACTTGTGGGGCCGCAAATGATCGGGCCCCGAAAAGCACTCGTGAATGCGTAATGGGATGAACGCATTGACTGGTGATCCATTATCGGCGAGAAATAAAAAAGGCCCTGCTCAGCAGGGTCATCGAAGAAATTGGATCACGCTCTCTCACAGCCGCCGCCGGGGCGGCCCGCCCCGGCGGGCCCGGCCGCCCGGCTCGGGCCGTACGCACCCGCGTATTTCAGGGGAGCGCGACCGCCGAGGCGGTCGGCCAGCTCATGCGGATGACGCCGCCGTTGTCGTCGGACGTCACTTCCACGTCGTCGACGAGGCCGCTGATGACCGCGAGACCCATCTCGTCCTCGCCGTCACCCGTGTCCGTCTCGTAGAGATCGCCCGCACCGGACCCGCCGGAGGCCGGCGCGCTCTCCGCGCCGGTCGTGGGGCCCGCGCTGCCGGTTGTGCCTGTGGCGCCTGTGGTGCCCGGGGTGGGCACCTCGTCGGCGACCTCGATGGAGAAGACCTTCTCCTCCTCGGTCAGCACGACCCGCACGGGCGCGGTGACGCCGTGGCTGCGGTGCAGACCGACCGCGCGGCTGCACGCCTCACCGACGGCGAGCCTGACCTCGTCCAACACTGCTTCGTCGACACCGGCCCGCCGCGCCACGGCAGCCGCCACCAGACGGGCCGTCCTGACGTGCTCGGGCTGGGCGCTGAAGCGGAGTTCAACGGTGGCCATGTGATCCCCCTCAGACGTACGAGCGTGCGAAATCTGGGGCTCGGGCGGCCCCGGGCATGACGCCCGGTGCCCCCTGCCCTTCCTTCCGAAAGCCTCCGGCCGGACTCAGTCGGTGGCGGCGACGGCCTCTTCGACCGTGGTGTGAATGGGGAACACCTTGGTCAGGCCGGTGATCCGGAAGATCTTGAGAATGCGCTCCTGGTTGCAGACGAGACGCAGCGAGCCCTCGTGGGCACGCACACGCTTGAGTCCGCCCACGAGCACGCCCAGACCGGTCGAGTCCAGGAAGTCCACGCCCTCCATGTCGACGACCAGGTGATAGCTGCCGTCGTTCACCAACTCGACCAACTGCTCGCGCAGCTTGGGCGCGGTATACACATCAATCTCGCCACCGACCTCGACGACCGTACGGTCGCCACCAGGGCCGGACACATTGCGAGTCGACAGGGACAGGTCCACGGATCCTCCAGCACCTTGCAATCGAGCGGTCGCCCCTCGGGTCTCTCCCGACGGAGCCAGGGGGCGTATCGCCAGCCGCGATGGCATTCAATCACTTACCGGCAGCCATGCACGACGCCTTAGGACCATTGTCCGCCACGCCAGTGACACACTCGGTGCCGATGGCCACGAATCACGGTCCTGGCAGGCCGCCCGAGAGCGGGGACTCCCGCCCCTCCCCCGGTACGGTCCTGGACCGGCTCACCGCGGGAGCGGGCCGGGCCGCGCGCATCACCCATACGGAGCACTTGCCCCCACGTGCGGGCCGTCATGCGGTGTGGCCCGATCGCATCCGTCCAGAAGTGATCAACGCCATTCAACTGGCCGGGGTCGACCACCCCTGGGCCCATCAGGCCACCGCCGCCGAGCACGCGCTGGACGGCGAATCCGTCGTGATCGCCACCGGCACCGCGTCCGGCAAGTCCCTCGCCTACCTCGCGCCGGTGCTCACCGCGCTCCTGGACGGCTCCGAGGCCCCCAACGGCCGGGGCACGACCGCCCTGTACCTCTCCCCGACGAAGGCGCTCGCCGCCGACCAGCGCCGTGCCGTGAAGGCGCTCGCCGAACCGCTGGGCAACAGCGTGCGCCCGGCCGTGTACGACGGCGACACTCCCGTCGAGGAGCGCGAATGGGTACGCCAGTACGCCAACTACGTCCTGACCAACCCCGACATGCTGCACCGCGGGATCCTTCCCGCCCACCCCCGCTGGTCCTCCTTTCTGCGCTCCTTGCGCTACGTCGTCATCGACGAGTGCCACACCTATCGCGGTGTGTTCGGCTCCCACGTCGCCCAGGTCCTGCGCCGGCTGCGCCGCGTCTGCGCGCGGTACGGCTCCGACCCCGTCTTCCTCCTCGCCTCGGCCACCGCCGCCGAGCCCGCGTCGGCGGCCGGGCGGCTCACCGGTCTGCCCGTCCACGAGGTGGCCGACGACGCCTCACCGCGCGGCGAGGTCGTCTTCGCCCTCTGGGAGCCGCCGCTCACCGAACTCCACGGCGAGAAGGGCGCACCCGTGCGCCGTACCGCCACGGCGGAGACGGCCGACATCCTCACCGACCTGACCCTCCAGGGCGTCCGGTCGGTCGCTTTCGTACGGTCCCGGCGCGGCGCCGAACTGGTCTCCGTCATCGCCCAGGAACGCCTCGCCGAGGTCGACCGCTCCCTCGTGGGACGCGTCGCCGCCTACCGGGGCGGCTACCTCCCCGAGGAGCGCCGCGCCCTGGAGCGCGCCCTGCACTCCGGCGAGCTTCTCGGCCTCGCCGCAACCACCGCCCTGGAGTTGGGCATCGACGTCTCGGGCCTCGACGCCGTCGTCATCGCCGGCTACCCGGGCACCCGCGCCTCCCTGTGGCAGCAGGCGGGCCGCGCGGGCCGCGCCGGGCAGGGCGCG
Source organism: Streptomyces sp. NBC_01506 (assembly GCF_045040295.1). Classification (NCBI taxonomy): domain Bacteria; kingdom Bacillati; phylum Actinomycetota; class Actinomycetes; order Kitasatosporales; family Streptomycetaceae; genus Streptomyces; species Streptomyces sp. NBC_01506. The sequence goes on from NZ_CP109422.1 coordinate 3,968,961, forward strand.
CTGGCCATCCTGGTCGCCAGGGACGATCCGCTGGACACGTTCCTCGTCCACCACCCCGAGGCGCTGTTCCAGCAGCCCGTCGAGTCCACCGTGCTCGACCCGGACAACCCGTACGTCCTCGCCCCCCATCTGTGCGCCGCCGCCGCCGAACTACCGCTCACCGAGGCCGATCTGGACCTCTTCGGCCCCGCCGTGCCCGAGCTGCTGCCGCAGCTCGTCACGGCGGGCCTGCTGCGCCGGCGTACCACCGGCTGGTACTGGACCCGCCGCGAGCGGGCCGCCGATCTCGCCGACATCCGGGGCGAGGGCGGCCGGCCGGTCCAGATCGTGGAGGAGGGCACCGGCAGGCTGCTCGGCACCGTCGACGAAGGGGCCTCCCACACCGCCGTCCACGACGGCGCCGTCCATCTGCACCAGGGCCGCACGTACCTGGTGAAGCACCTGGACCTGGCGGACTCGGTCGCGCTCGTCCAGGAGGCCGTCCCGCCGTACTCCACCACCGCGCGCGACACCACCGCCATCTCCGTCCTCGAAACCGACACGGAGATCCCGTGGGGCGGTGGACGCCTCTGCTACGGCTCCGTCGAGGTCACCAACCAGGTCGTCTCCTTCCTGCGCCGCCGGCTCATCACCGGCGAGGTCCTGGGGGAGACCAAACTCGATCTGCCTCCCCGCACACTGCGCACCCGCGCCGTCTGGTGGACCGTCACCGAGGACCAACTCGACGCGGCCCGCGTCAATCCGGAGCAGTTGGGCGGCGCCCTGCACGCCGCCGAGCACGCGTCCATCGGGATGCTCCCGCTGTTCGCGACCTGCGACCGCCGGGACATCGGCGGCGTGTCCGTCCCGCTCCACCCGGACACACTGCTGCCGACGGTCTTCGTGTACGACGGCCACCCCGGCGGCGCGGGCTTCGCGGAACGCGCATTCCACACGGCGCGCGAATGGCTCACCGCGACCCGAGAGGCGATCGCCTCGTGCGAGTGCGAGGCGGGCTGCCCGTCCTGCATCCAGTCCCCGAAGTGCGGCAACGGCAACGAGCCCCTGCACAAACGCGCGGCCGTACGGCTCCTGGGCGAACTCCTGAAGTCGGCGCCCGCGTCGACGAACGCACCGGCCCTGCCCGCACCACGGACGGCCGAGACCGGAGCGGAGATCACAGGCTGAGGCGCCTCGGACGGTGGCGGCCCGCGCTCCGAGGCCGGCCGTGCGGATGCCGGTGGCCGCTCGGGGGCGGATGCGGACGCGGGCGGAGGTGTCGACGCCGGCAGCGTGTCCGGTGGGCCCGCGCGGGATCTGGCCGTCGGGCCGTACGGGCCGAACTCCGCCCGCGCGGTCACGTCCGCGATCTCGCCGACCAGCGCGCACCGCACCACCTGCGCGCCCTGCGCACCGGCCACCTCGGCCGCCCGCGCGCAGGCGGCCTCCGCCCCGCGCGGCGCGTACCCGGCCGCCGCCAGCGCCGCCAGGTCCGCCGCCGAGCCCGCGCGGTGCCTGGCCACCACCGCCTGGCCCATGGCGAGGATCACCGCGAACACGGCACACAGCGCGGTCGTCGCCAGGGCCGCCCACACCGTCGCCGACCCCCGGTCCCGGCTCATGGGGCCTCCTCCCTGGGGCCGGCCACGCCCGCAGCCGCGTCCTCGGCCGGTGCCACCGCTTCCGCGGCGAGCGTCAGCGCGATACCGCGCGGTCCGGGGGTCGGGGCCGCCACCCGTACCCGCCACAGGTCGTCGGACCGGGCCAGCGTGACCTCGGCGCCCGCCGGGGCGGCCGAGCGGGCGGCCTCCACCGCCGCGGCCGGGGGCTCGGAGCGGGCGGCGGCCCGCGCGCCCGCCCTGGCGGCGTCCACGCACTGGATCTGCGCGGACGCCGCCATCAGGGCCCACAGCAACGCCGCGACGAACACCACCAGCGCCGGTACCGCCACGGCCGTCTCCGCCGTCACCGATCCCCGGTCGCCGTCCTCCCCGTGCGGTCGGGACGTCCCGACCGCACCGGCCACCGCTGCGGACTCAGAACTTCGCATCGAGGGCGTTCCCGATGACCGACTCCAGGGCGCCGGTGACGGACGCACCCGTGACCACCCGGTAGAGCCCGGCGGCGAGCCCGCACGCGGCGAGCGTCACCATCGCGTACTCGGCACTCACATTTCCGCAGTCCGCCCGCGAGCCGGTACGGATCCGCAGGCCGGTTCGCGCCCCCGGGCCGGCACCGACCCGGAGCCTGCTCCGGCGCAGCCGGCTCACCCTGCTCGCCTCCTCCACCACACGCCACATCTGTCGTCCTGACAGCCGGCCCACCCGCATCTTCATGTCAACCTCCTGTTGGATCAGCACAGTTGAAACAGCTCAGTTGCCCCGCAGCAGCCCGCTCGCCAGGCCGATGACCACCGGGGCCACCCCCACCGCCAGAAAGGCGGGCAGGAAACACAGCCCCACCGGGGCGGTGATCAGCGCCTGGGCCCGGCCCGCGCGCGCCGCCGCCCGCCGGGCGCGCTCGGCCCTGAGGCCGTCGGCCAGCCGGGCTACGGGCTCCGCCGCCGGCGCTCCCGTGGATCCGGCCCGCTCCAGACAGCGGGCCAGGTCCGAGGCGCCCGGTATCTCGCCGAACCGCCCCCACGTCTCGACCGGATCACCTCCGAGCCGCAGCGCCGCCGCCGTACTGACCAACCGCTCGCCCACGGGCCCGCCCAGCGACTCCCCCACCGCCTCCGCCGCCTCGCGCGGACCCGCGCCCGCCGAGACGCAGGCGGCCAACAGATCGGCGGCGAGCGGCAATTGCCGCGCGGCCTCGTCCGTGGTCGCGGTGGCGTCCGGCTTACGGGTACGCAGCCACCGCCCGGCGCCGTACGCACAGGCGAGCCCCACGACCGGTCCGACGATCCCGCCGACCAGAGCCCAGCCGAGGCACCCGGCCCCCAGCGGCGGCCCCCACCGCCTGAGCCAGACTCCGTACTCCGGTCGCACGCGCGACCGACCGGGCGCGGCGTCCAGGGCCAGCAGCGCCACCGTCCGTCCCCGCGCGGCCCGTTCACCCCGCCACCCCGACCACGCGAGGACCACGGACACCACCGCCGCCAGCAGCGCGGCGCCCACCCACACCCTGTGGACGAACTCCCCTTGCGCGAACCCTCCGTTCATGACGCGCCCCCGCCCCGGACGATCCGCCCGGCCCACCAGAAGCCCGTCACCTCCAGCAGCCCGCCCACCACCAGACAGCCCAGCCCGGCAGGGGTGTGCAGCAGCACCCCCACCGGGTCGGCGCCCATGGCCCAGCCCATCGCCAGACCCACCAGGGGCAGGAGCGCCAGCACCACGACCGTGGACCACGCGCCGGCCAACTGGGCACGCAGGGCGTCCCGTTGATCCTGCTGCGCCCGCAGAGCGGCGCCCAGCCGTTCGATACCGGCGGCCAGTCCCGCGCCACCGTCCACCGCGACCCGCCAGCAGGCCGCCACCCCGACGAGACCTTCCGCGCCCGGTTGCCGCGCCGCCTTCCGCAGGGCGGCAGGCACGTCGCCGCCGAAGCGGGCGGCCGCGACCACGAGGGCGAGTTCCGGGCCGCCGCGGCCACGGTCGAGCGCCCGGACGGTCGTCGCGATCGCGTCGGCCGGTTGCGCCCCGGCTCTCAACTCCCCGACGAGCACGTCGCAGAGACGGCGCATGACCTCGCCCCGCCGCTCCGCCGCGCGCCGCCGCTCCCCGGCCCGCAGCCGCCGCCTCACGAGCGGCACCGCCACCGCACCGGCGACCAGCGGCAGCACCGACTCACCCCACAGGGCGAGCACCACCGCGACGGGCAGACAGAACCACTCCTTGGGCAGCCCCGTCAGCCGCTCGCGCACTCTCCTCACCGCGGGCCCGGTCGTGCCCGTGCGGCCGAACAGCGCCTCCGCCCGCCGCGACACCCGCCCCCGTTCGACCAGTTGCCAGACCGCCGGCCCCGCGCACACGGCGGCACAGAAGGCGATGACGCTCAGGGGAAGCGGGAGCGGGAGCACCCCCTCCAGCGCCGTCACAGCGCACCCCCGATCAGCGACCGCAGCCTCGGCCAGCCCCGTTCGTACGCGAACCCCGCCGCGCCCCAGCGCAGCGCGGGCACCGGCACCACCAGCCCCGCCGCCTCCCGCTCCAGCACATGCACCTCGGCGATACGACGCGTCCCGGCCCGGTCCCGTACGAGATGGATCACCACCGACAGCGCGGCGGCCAACTGGCTGTGCAGAGCGGCCCGGTCCAGCCCGGCGGCCGTCCCGAGGGCTTCCAGCCGCGCGGGCACGTCGGCGGCGGTGTTCGCGTGGACCGTCCCGCAGCCACCCTCGTGGCCCGTGTTGAGAGCCGCGAGGAGCGTGGTCACCTCCGCTCCGCGCACCTCACCGACCACCAGCCGGTCCGGCCGCATCCGCAGCGCCTGCCGCACCAGGTCCTCCAGTGTCACCTCGCCCACGCCCTCCTGGTTGGCGGGACGCGCCTCCAGGCGCACCACATGCGGATGGTCGGGCCTCAACTCGGCCGAGTCCTCGGCGAGTACGATCCGCTCGCGCTCCCCCACCAGGCCGAGCAAGGCTGACAAAAGGGTGGTCTTCCCTGACCCCGTCCCCCCGCTGATCAGGAACGACACCCTCGCCTCGATCAGCGCCCGCAGCAGCCGCTCGCCGCCCGGCGGCACCGTCCCCGCGGCGGTCAACTCCGCCGGGGAGAAGGCCCGGGGACGCACCACCCGCAGCGACAGATGCGTCGATCCGACGGCCACCGGCGGCAGCACCGCGTGCATCCGTGTCCCGTCGGGCAGCCGGGCGTCCACCCACGGGCGCGCGTCGTCCAGCCGCCTGCCCGCGACGGCGGCGAGCCGCTGCGCCAGCCTCCGTACGGCCGGGGCATCAGCGAACAACACGTCCGTCAGCTCCAGCCCGCCGCCCCGGTCCACCCAGACCCGGTCGGGCGCCGAGACCAGCACGTCGGTCACGCGCGGATCGGCGAGCAAGGGCTCCAGCGGTCCCGTCCCGACCAGCTCGCACCTCAACTCCTCGGCGGCGCCGAGCACTTCCGTGTCCCCCAGGAGCCTCCCCTGGGCCCTCAGAGCCGCCGCCACGCGCGCCGGGGTCGGCTCGGCCCCGCTCTCCGCCAGACGCTGCCGTACGGCGTCCAGGAGCGCTCCACCGACCTGCGCGCCCCTGGCGCGCGCCACGGCGCTCACGCGGCCACGCTCCCGTCCCCGGCGCCGACCAGCGCCCGGTCCCAGAACGCCGCGCAGAACCGCGCCAGCGGACCCCGCGCGCTCGCCCCCGGTGGTGACCCGCTCTCCTGCGCGGCCAACAAGCCGGGCTCCAGTGGAAGTTCACCCACCAGCGGCAGCCGCAGCGCGTCGGCCACCCACCGGTCGTCCAGCCCGCTCGCGTACGGCCCACGGACCACCGCCCGCAGATCCGGCAGGACCATGCCCACCAGGGACGCGACCCGGCCCGCGGCGGCGACGGCCCGCAGCTCCCCCGGCACCACCAGCAGCCCGACATCCAACTGCGCCAGCGCCTCCGCCACGCCCTCGTCGACCCGGCGCGGAAGATCCACCACCACGGCCCCGCCACGCCTGCGGGCCGCCGCCAGGACGGACCGCATGGCCTCGGGCGGGACCAGTACGCGATCGCCCCGGTCCCAACTGAGAACCCGCAGATCGTGCAGTCGGGGCAGCGACTCCTCCAGCGCACCGCCCGCCACCCGCCCCTTGGAACCGGCGAAATCCGGCCATCGGCGGCCCTCGACCCGCTCACCACCGAGCAGCACGTCGAGCCCGCCGCCCAGCGGGTCGCCGTCGATGAGCATCGTCCGCAGGCCCTGCCGCGCGGCTGTGACCGCCAGGGCGCAGGCGAGCGTGGAAGCCCCGGCGCCACCCCGGCCGCCGATCACCCCGACGGTGAGCGCCTGGCGTCCCGCCCCTTCGGCGACGTCGGCGATCCGGTCCACCAGCCAGCTCTCGGCGTCGGGCAGGCGCAGGACGCACTCGGCGCCGATCTCGACGGCCCACCGCCATACATCCGGCTTGTCCTGGTCCCGGCCGACGAGCAGCACATCCCGGCGCCGGGTGGCGGACCGGCAGCGCGCGGCCGCGTCGTCGCCCACCAGCACCAGCGGTGCGGACTCCCAGCCGCCCCGTCGCTCGGGCACCGAATGGTGCACCTCCGGCTCCGCGCCCGCGGCCGCGCACAGCCGCAGCAGATCGTCGAGCAGGTCGACGTCCTCCGTCACGATCAGCGGTCCGGCCCGGCGCCCTTCGGCGACCGGCGAGCGGTCGGACGTCCTGAATCCAGCCATTGTCTCCACCCCCTATTACCGCGATCCCGGATCGAGGTCCGCAGTCGCGTCGAAGCGCTCACCCACACCTTCCGGGGACACCCGAAGGGCATCCGCGGAGCGGGCTCTCAGCGATCTCGAAGTGATCCGGCATCTGTGATTCCGGCTACCGCGAACTTTCGCGGTCGAAAATCACCGTGCACCACGCGGAAAAATCGTGTGGATCTTGCTCAAAAGCTGTGGACAACTCACCGGTTGTGAATATCTCCGTAGCTCATACCGGTGACATCCGAGAGCAGCCCGACAACTACGCACAGTGACGGGTAGAGTGCGAATCACACCCGCGCACGCGAAGCGCCATGAGGGGAGGGGATGTGGGGTGGCCACGGGTCCGGGCGTCAGAAACGCATCCGGACATGCGACGACCCCCGCCGGGGGGGAGAGCGGGGGTCGTCCCCCAGACCGACTCGGGGGGGGAGGAGCCGGACCAGGTGAGCACGGTCGCGAACGATCCGTGACTTCCATGGTGTACCCGAGAGCCTTCTCAGGCAAACCCACGCGCCGTACCTTACGCCGAATGGTGGGCGCCTATGCTCGACTTCGTGGAAAACCACTCCTTGCCTCGCACAGCGGCCTTCTTTGACCTGGACAAGACGGTCATTGCGAAGTCGTCGACGTTGACCTTCAGCAAGTCCTTCTATCAAGGCGGACTGATCAACCGCCGAGCCGTACTGCGCACCGCATACATGCAGTTCGTCTTTCTCGCCGGCGGCGCCGATCACGACCAGATGGAGCGCATGCGCGAGTACCTCTCCGCGATCTGCAAGGGCTGGAACGTCCAGCAGGTCAGGGAGATCGTCACCGAGACGCTCCACGACCTCATCGACCCGATCATCTACGACGAGGCCGCGTCCCTCATCGAGGATCACCACACGGCCGGACGCGACGTGGTGATCGTCTCCACGTCGGGCGCGGAGGTCGTCGAACCGATCGGCGAACTCCTCGGCGCCGACCGGGTCGTGGCGACCCGTATGGTCGTCGGCGCCGACGGCTGCTTCACGGGCGAGATCGAGTACTACGCGTACGGGCCGACCAAGGCCGCGGCGGTCAAGGCGCTCGCCGCGTCCGAGGGGTACGACCTGGACCGCTGTTACGCGTACAGCGACTCCGTCACCGATCTGCCGATGCTCCAGTCGGTCGGCCATCCGTACGCGGTCAATCCGGACCGGGCGCTGCGGCGTGAGGCGATGGCCCGTGATTGGCCGGTTCTCGCCTTCGAGCGGCCGGTCCGGCTCAAGCAGCGACTGCCCGCCTTCTCCATGCCGCCACGGCCGGCGCTCGTCGCGGCGGCAGCGGTGGGCGCCGCGGCGGCCACGGCCGGACTGGTCTGGTTCGCGAGCCGGCGGCGTCAGGCGGCCTCCGTATGACCGGACCGACCGCGGTCGGGCGATTCGCCCCTATTTGAAGCTAAAAGTAAAGTTGCGGAGCGAGGGCTTTCGCTTGCCTCCGGACAGGAGTACAAAGGAATCAACGGCCCGCGAGACCAAGGACATCCGCGAGGATGACCTGTTGACGCACCAAGGCCCCACGGACCGAGCATGAAAACCGAGTACCCACGCGACGTCGACCCGTCGATTACGGGCCAGCCGCACCAGGGACGGGCGAAGCACCCGACCTGATGGGCAAACTACGAGGACGCTTGGTAACCCGGTGGACGTGCCAGCGGCGGTACCCCTGCGGTGCCGCCGCATTTCTGTCCGGGCGGCTCTGTCCGTGCGGCTCTGTCCGTGCGGCTCTGTCCGTGCGGCGGCGACCTGTCCGGCGGGCCGGACTCAGGCCGCGCCGCGCTGAAGCGCCTCGCACACCGCCGTCGACTCCCTGACACCCAGCTCGACAGCGCGCCCGCAGTGCGCGATCCAGGCCGCCATCCCCTCCGGCGTCCCCGACAGATAGCCGTCGAACGCCGCCACGTACGCGGCACGCCCCAGCTCCGCGTGCCCGACCTCGGACGGACAGATCGACTTGGGGTCGAGCCCACTGCCGATCAGCACGATCCGTTCGGCGGCGCGCGCCACCAGGCCGTTGTACGAGCCGAAGGGGCGCAGCGCCAGGAGTTCACCGTGGACCACGGCGGACATGACGAGCGCGGGCGCCGAACTCCCCGCGACCACCAGCGCGGAGAGCCCGTCGAGCCGTCCGGCCACCTCGTCGGAGCCGGGCAGGGGCGCCTCGATCAGTGACGCGGGGCTGTCCGGCCCCGGCGCCTCGACGACCGGTTCACCGGCCAGCCTCGGCCGCCCGACCGTCTCCCCCACGACCTCGGCAGCCGCACCGGCACCACCAACACCACCGGCCGCCACCAGATGCAGCCGGGCCAGCACCCGCACCGGCGACTGCCGCCAGATGGTGAGCAGTTGGCCCGCCTCGGCCGTCAACCGAAGCGCGGCTCCCACCGTCAGCGCGTCGGCCCCGGTACCGAAGTCGCTGCGCCTGCGCACCTCTTCCAGCGCCCAGTCAGCCCCGGAGAGCGCCGCCGACCCGCGCGCCGCACGCAGCGCGGCCTCCGAGGTGACCTCGTTGCTGCGCCGTCTCATCACCCGGTGTCCGTAGACCCGGTCGACCGCCTCGCGCACCGAATCCACCGCGTCGGGGACGCCCGGCAGGGAGCCCAGCGCGGCGAGAGGGTCGTGCTCCTGTGGAGCGGACGAAGCGTTCGGGGCTGTCGTACTCATAGGTAGCAAGGCTACGCGCCCATGGCGCGCGCCCCACGTTGGAGTGGTCTTCTTCACCCGAAGTAACAGCACACAGCAACAGGAGTACTACGCTAGGTGAACATGAAGATCGCTTTCGTGGGTAAGGGCGGCAGCGGCAAGACGACGCTGGCCTCGCTCTTCATCCGCCATCTGACCGCCAACGAGGCCCCCGTCATCGCGGTGGACGCCGACATCAACCAGCATCTCGGGGCCGCGCTCGGCCTCGACGAGGAGCAGACCACCGCGCTGCCCGCGATGGGCGCGCATCTGCCGCTCATCAAGGAGTACCTGCGGGGCACCAACCAGCGCATCACGTCCGCCGATTCGATGATCAAGACGACGCCGCCGGGCGAGGGCTCCCGACTGCTGCGGGTCCGTGAGTCCAATCCGGTGTACGACGCCTGCTCCCGCACCGTCCAACTGGACGACGGCGACATCCAACTGATGGCGACGGGGCCCTTCGCCGAGTCCGACCTGGGGGTGGCCTGCTACCACTCCAAGGTCGGCGCGGTCGAACTCTTCCTGAACCACCTGGTCGACGGCCCGGACGAATACGTCGTCGTCGACATGACAGCGGGCTCGGACTCGTTCGCGTCCGGGATGTTCACCCGGTTCGACATGACGTTCCTGGTCGTTGAGCCGACGCGTAAGGGTGTGTCCGTCTACCGCCAGTACAAGGAGTACGCGCGGGACTTCGGCATCGCGCTGAACGTCGTCGGCAACAAGGTCCAGGCCCAGGACGACGTGGACTTCCTCCAGGACGAGGTGGGCGACGACCTGCTCGTCACGGTCGGGCACTCCAACTGGGTGCGGTCCATGGAGAAGGGCCGCCCCTCACCCTTCGAACTGCTGGAGGCCGAAAACCGGGTGGCGCTCCAGGTCCTGGAGGACGCGGCCGAGGACTCGTACGCGAACCGCGACTGGGAGCGCTACACGCGGCAGATGGTGCACTTCCACCTCAGGAACGCGGAGAGCTGGGGCAATGCGAAGACAGGCGCGGACCTGGCCGCACAGGTCGACCCGGCGTTCGTCCTGCGCGAGGACGCGGCGGTTCCGCAGCCGAGCTGAACGGCGCTGCGGTGGTACCGGCGGCGCGTCGACGCGCCGCCGGTACCACCGCGCCCTGAGCCCTTGGTTCAGCGCTCGGCCGCCCCCTGCTCGGAGCCGGAGCCGGAGCCGGAGCCGGTGTCCGAGCCCGGGTCCGAGCCCGGGTCCGCGCCCGGGTCCGGAGCAGCCGGAGCCGCCGGAGCGACCGGGGCCTTGGCCGCCGTCAGATACGACTGCCAGCCGGTCTTGGGCTTCTGCCCCACGCCCAGCCCCCGCAGCTTCTCCAGCGTCTGCGGGTCCTGAGCGTCCAGCCAGTCCGCGAGTTCCTTGAACGTCACGCACCGCACGCCGTCCTTCACACAGACGGTCTTGATCGTCTCCTCGACGGCGCGCATGTACGTGCCGCCGTTCCACGACTCGAAGTGGTTGCCGATGATCAGCGGCGCGCGGTTGCCCTCATAGGCGCGGTCGAATGCCTGAAGCAGACCGTCGCGCATCTGATTGCCCCAGTACTCGTGCTGGGACGGATCGCCGTTGACCGTCTTCGACTGATTGAACATGAAGTTGTAGTCCATCGCCAGCGTCTCGAACTGCCGGCCGGGCACCGGGACGAGCTGGAGCGGGATGTCCCACATGCCCTCGGTCTTCTTCGGCCAGACCTGGTTGCCGATGCCGCTGGAGTCGTAGCGGAAGCCCATCGTCCGCGCCGCCCGCATCATGTTCTTCTGCCCTTCCAGGCAGGGCGTGCGGGCGCCGGCGAGTTCCTTCTCGTAGTCGAAGGGCAGCGGGGCCTCTGCGGTCAGACCGGAGTTGGTCTTCCAGTTCTTGACGAAGGACTTGGCCTGGCTGATCTCGCTCTTCCACTCCTCGACGGACCAGTTGCCGACGCCGCCGTCCGCGCCGCAGAAGTGCCCGTTGAAGTGAGTGCCGATCTCGTTGCCGTCCTGCCAGGCACCGCGCAGTTCACGCAGGGTGTTCTTGATCCCCTCGGCGTCGTTGAAGCCGATGTCGGAGCGGCCGGCGGCGTGCTGCGGCGGGTTGTACTGCTTGGACTTGTCCTCCGGCAGCAGATATACGCCGCTGAGGAAGTACGTCATCTTCGCGTCGTACTTCTTGCCCACCTCACGGAAGTGGGAGAACAGCTTCTGGCTGTCCTCACCGGCGCCGTCCCAGGAGAACACCACGAACTGCGGCGGTTTCTCACCGGGCTTCAGACGCTCCGGCTTGAGGACACCGGGCTGGGCTCCGGTGTCCGCCGTCGAGCCGTCGCCGATGAGCCGTACCGCGCTCTTGGCCGGTCCCGCCCCCTTCTTCGCTCCGTGGGCGCCCTCCTCCGCCTTGGACTTGGCCTTCGGTTCCGGTGAACCGGCCCCCGAACATCCGGCGAGTCCCACGGCCAGCGCTGTGACAGCCGCACCGCAGGCGATCCTCTTTGTGGCGGCCAGCATCCGCCCACCTCTTCCCTCAGGTTCTGTGCGTTGACGCGTCGAAACGCCGGGCACGGCGCCGAGCGCCGACAACGTCGCACTGGGGCCCGAGGGGATCCGGTATGACAAGCCGGACAAAATGACTAATCACCGCCACGGGTGAATGTTTGCCCCATTTGCCCTGAAAGTCATGCCTGATTCTTTACTCTCCATTACGATCCATTTACTGAACGTTGATGATCCCGCCACTGCACGCCGTGACCCACGGCCGCGTTCCCCAGAAAATCCGCGACCGCGCTGCCCCGGAGGAGACGGGAAAACATGTCTGCCTGCGTCCCCACCCGCCACGACCAGCCCCACCACCCCCACACCTCTCGAACAACCCCCAAGTCACCCCAGCCACACAAGTCACGTATGTCGCGGCTGTCACGCTTCATGCGGCCGCACAGCCCGCACAGCCCCCCGCCCGGCCGGCGGCGCGGATTCCGGATCGCCGGAGCGGACTTCTCCGCCTCCATCTCGGTCTTCCTGATCGCCCTGCCGCTCTCCCTCGGTATCGCGCTCGCCACCGGCGCCCCGCTCCAGGCCGGTCTCGTCGCCGCGGCCGTGGGCGGCCTGGTGGCCGGCCGCTTCGGGGGCGCGCCGCTCCAGGTCAGCGGGCCGGCCGCAGGTCTGACCGTCGTCACGGCCGACCTGATCCATCAGTACGGCTGGCGCACCACCTGCGCCATCACGGTGCTCGCCGGCCTCGCCCAACTCGGCCTCGCCGCACTGCGCGTCGCCCGCTCGGCGCTCGCCGTCAGCCCCGCGATCGTGCACGGCATGCTGGCCGGTATCGGCGTCACCATCGCGCTCGCCCAACTGCATATCGTCCTCGGCGGCAGCCCGCAGAGCTCCGCCGTCGCCAACGTCCAGGCGCTGCCCGCCCAGTTCGCCGCTCTGCACCCGGCCGCGATCTCCGTGAGCGCGCTGACGGTGTGCGTTCTGCTCGCCTGGCCGCGTATCCCGGGACGTCCGGGCCGGATCGTACGGAAGGTGCCCGCCGCCCTCGCGGCGGTGGCGGCGGCGACCGTCGTGGCCGCCCTCGCGGGGCTGAGCCTCGACCGGGTCGATCTGCCCTCCTGGAGCAGCCATGTGCTGCCCGAGATGCCGCACGGGCCGGTGCTCGGACTGCTCGCCGCCGTCCTCACCATCACCCTGGTCGGCAGCGTCGAGTCACTGCTGTCGGCCGTCGCCGTCGACAAGTTGGTGGCCGCCCGCAAGGACCCGGACGTCCGGATTCCGCGCGCCCGGCTCGACCGGGAGCTGACCGGGCAGGGCGCGGCGAACGTGGTGTCCGGCGCGCTCGGCGGGCTGCCGATCACCGGCGTCGCCGTCCGCAGCGCGGCGAACGTGGCCGCGGGCGGGGTGAGCCGGCACGCGACGATGCTGCACGGACTGTGGATCGCCGTCGCCGCGCTGTTCCTGGTGTCGGTGCTCGATCTGATCCCGCTGGCCGCGCTCGCCGCGCTGGTCATGGTCATCGGCATCCAGATGGTCAACCTCACGCACGTGCGCAGCGTGCGGCGCAATCGCGAACTGCTCGCCTATGTGGGGACGCTGGCCGGTGTGGTGTTCACCGGTGTCCTGGAGGGGGTGGCGATCGGGGTCGCGCTGGCGGTCGGCGTCGCGCTGCACCGGCTCACCCGGACACGGATCACGTCGTACGAGCAGAACGGCGTCCACCGACTGCGCGCGGGCGGCCAGTTGACCTTCCTGGCCGTCCCCCGGCTGAGCCGACTGCTGCACCAGGTGCCGCAAGGCAGCGACTGTGTGGTCGAGTTGGACGGATCGTTCATGGACCACGCGGCGTACGAGGCGCTGCACGACTGGCAGGTCGCGCATGTGGCCCAGGGCGGCACGGTCGAGTTCACCGGCAGATCGGGCGACCCCATCGGCGAGCCCGCCGAGCCGGCGACCCACTCGAACTCCTGCTGCCGGCCGTGGACACCGTGGCGCAACCACCACTGCGGCGACCCGGTGGAGCACGCCGGGACACAGAAGCGGACGACGGACACCACGTGGGTGTCGAGCCGGGTCCAGCGTGGGCAACTGGCCAGTGGGCTCAGCTCGTTCCAGCGCAATACGGCTCCGCATGTACGGGGCGAGCTGGCGCGCCTGGCGCGCGAGGGCCAGCAGCCCTCGCAGCTCTTTCTCACCTGCGCCGACTCACGGCTGGTGACGAGCATGATCACGGCGAGTGGTCCCGGTGATCTGTTCACCGTCCGCAATGTCGGCAATCTGGTCCCCCTCCCGGGGGACGAGGGCGCGGAGGGGCCGGACGAATCGGTGGCGGCTGCGATCGAGTACGCGGTCGATGTCCTCCGGGTCGAGTCCATCACGATCTGCGGGCACTCCGGATGCGGCGCGATGCAGGCTCTCCTCAACACGCCGGACGGGACCGACGCAACCAACGGGACCCACGCGGCCCACGCGGCCCACGCGGCCGACGCGACCGCCACATCCGACGCACCCGCCTCGGCGACCGCGCCCCAGTCCTCCCCCCTCACCCGCTGGCTGCGGCACGGCCGGCCCAGCCTGGAGCGGATGAGGAGCCGCGACCACACCTGGGCCAGGATCTCCGGGCGGCTGCCGGCTGACGCGGTCGAGCAGCTCTGTCTGACCAATGTCGTCCAGCAGTTGGAGCATCTGCGCGCCCATCCGGCCGTGGTCCGGCGCATGGCCGAGGGCAAGCTCGAACTGCACGGCATGTACTTCCATGTCGGCGAGGCCCAGGCGTATCTGCTCGCGTCCGACGGCTTGTCCGGCGTTTTGGCCGGCGGATCGTCCGACAGACCGTCGGACGGCTTGTCCGGCGGCTCCGACGAGGTGTTCAACCGGGTGGCCCCGACGGCTTTCGAGGAGTCGCGCGCCTGAACCGGCACCCCGCCGCATCCGTGACAATGTGTGGCCCCGTTCCCCACCACAGCCGGGGAACGGGGCCACTCGCAGGACCACTTGTCAGCCAGCCGCCCGCCAGCCCAGCCGCATAGGTCTAAACCAATTTCCTGAAGACCCTTGTCACCCGGGCATCTGCCTGATGAGCTAGGCCCGGGGACACATAGGACGCCCTGGGAAAGGGAGATGTCGTGAGCAACAAAAGCCTGGCCAACCTGCTCAAGGAGGAGACGGAAGTATGAGCGAGAACTCTTCCCTCTCCAACCTGCTCAAGGAAGAGCGGAGGTTCGCGCCACCGGCCGAGCTGGCCGCCAACGCCAACGTGACAGCACAGGCGTATGAGCAGGCCGCGGCGGACAGGCTCGGCTTCTGGGCCGAGCAGGCCCGGCGGCTCACCTGGGCCACCGAACCGACCGAGACGCTCGACTGGTCGAACCCGCCCTTCGCGAAGTGGTTCGCGGACGGCGAGCTGAACGTCGCGTACAACTGCGTGGACCGCCACGTCGAGGCGGGCAACGGCGGCCGGGTCGCCATCCACTTCGAGGGCGAGCCGGGCGACAGCCGTTCGATCACCTACGCCGAGTTGAAGGACGAGGTCTCGCGCGCCGCCAACGCGCTCACCGAGCTGGGTGTGAGCAAGGGCGACCGCGTCGCCATCTATATGCCGATGATCCCCGAGACGGCCGTGGCGATGCTGGCCTGCGCCCGTATCGGCGCCGCGCACTCCGTGGTCTTCGGCGGCTTCTCGGCCGACGCCGTCGCGTCCCGTATCCAAGATGCCGACGCCAAGCTCGTCATCACCTCGGACGGCGGCTACCGGCGCGGCAAGCCGAGCGCGCTCAAGCCCGCGATCGACGACGCCGTCGCCCGGTGCCCGCAGGTCGAGCATGTCCTGGTGGTACGCCGCACCGGCCAGGAGACCGCGTTCAGCGAGGGCCGGGACGTGTGGTGGCACGACATCGTGGACCGCCAGTCCGCCGAGCACACGCCGGAGGCGTTCGACGCCGAGCACCCGCTGTTCATCCTGTACACGTCCGGTACGACAGGTAAGCCCAAGGGCATCCTGCACACCTCGGGCGGCTATCTCACCCAGGTGGCGTACACCCACCACGCGGTCTTCGACCTCAAGCCGGAGACGGACGTCTACTGGTGCACGGCCGACGTCGGCTGGGTGACCGGCCACTCGTACATCGTGTACGGGCCGCTGGCCAACGGCGCGACGCAGGTCATGTACGAGGGCACGCCCGACACCCCGCACCAGGGGCGCTTCTGGGAGATCGTCCAGAAGTACGGCGTGACGATCCTCTACACGGCGCCGACCGCGATCCGCACGTTCATGAAGTGGGGGGACGACATCCCCGCCAAGTTCGATCTGACGTCGCTGCGCGTGCTGGGCTCGGTCGGTGAGCCGATCAACCCCGAGGCCTGGATCTGGTATCGGCAGAACATCGGCGCGGGCAGGACCCCGGTCGTGGACACCTGGTGGCAGACCGAGACCGGCGGCATGATGATCTCCCCGCTGCCCGGTGTCACCGAGGCCAAGCCGGGCTCCGCGCAGCGCGCGCTCCCCGGTATCTCGGCGACCGTCGTGGACGACGACGGCAACGAGGTGCCCAACGGCGGCGGCGGGTATCTGGTCCTCACCGAGCCGTGGCCGTCGATGCTGCGCACCATCTGGGGCGACGACCAGCGGTTCATCGACACCTACTGGTCGCGTTTCGAGGGCAAGTACTTCGCGGGCGACGGCGCCAAGAAGGACGACGACGGCGACATCTGGCTGCTGGGCCGGGTCGACGACGTGATGCTGGTGTCGGGCCACAACATCTCCACCACGGAGGTCGAGTCGGCGCTCGTCTCGCACCCGAAGGTCGCCGAGGCGGCCGTCGTCGGCGCCGCGGACGAGACGACGGGGCAGGCGATCGTCGCGTTCGTCATCCTGCGCGGTACGGCGTCGGTGGACGACGGTCTGGTGGCCGAGTTGCGCAACCACGTCAGTACGGCGCTGGGGCCGATCGCCAAGCCCAAGCGGATCCTGCCGGTGGCCGAGCTGCCGAAGACCCGGTCGGGCAAGATCATGCGGCGGCTGCTGCGCGATGTCGCCGAGAACCGTCAGCTCGGTGACGTCACGACGCTCACCGACTCCTCGGTGATGGACCTGATCCAGACTCAGCTCCCGAGCGCGACCAGCGAGGACTGACCCGAGAGGCACGTAGACGAAGCAGGAGCCCCCGCCGCACCGCGCCGGGGGCTCCTCTTTGTAAAGTGGGCGGCGCGTCAACAATGTAATAAGGATCCAAAGGTGCGCCGGGAAGTCTGGTCGGCAGGTGATTCGTCATGCCCGCCGAACTGACCGGAGACCCCCTGTGGCCACCCCGCGCACTTTCCTCGGACGCCTCTCGCTGCCCGAGCGGACGTATCTCGCGAGCGCGCTGCGCACCGAGACGGTCGGCGGTGTCCTGCTGCTCGTGGCCGCGGTCGCCGCGCTGATCTGGGCCAACACCCCGATCAGCGACAGCTATACGGCGGTCGGCGACTTCCATCTGGGCCCTGCCTCGCTGGGCCTCGACCTCTCCGTACGGCACTGGGCCGCCGACGGGCTCCTCGCGGTCTTCTTCTTCGTCGCCGGCATCGAGCTGAAGCGCGAGCTGGTGGCCGGCGAGCTGCGCGACCCGAAGGCCGCCGCCCTCCCGGTGATCGCGGCGCTGTGCGGCATGGTCATGCCGGCGCTCGTCTATGTGATCGTCAACGTGGTGGGCGGCGGGTCCGCGGGCGGCTGGGCCGTCCCCACGGCCACCGACATCGCCTTCGCCCTCGCCGTACTCGCCGTCCTCGGCACCTCGCTGCCGTCCGCGCTGCGCGCCTTCCTGCTCACCCTCGCCGTCGTGGACGACCTCTTCGCGATCCTGATCATCGCGATCTTCTTCACCAGCGACATCGACCTCCTCGCCCTGGCCGGCGCCTTCGTGGCGCTCGCCGTCTTCTGGTTCCTGCTGCGCAAGGGCGTGCGCGGCTGGTACGTGTACGTCCCGCTGGCGCTGGTCATCTGGGGCCTGATGTACAACAGCGGCGTCCACGCCACCGTCGCCGGCGTGGCGATGGGCCTGATGCTGCGCTGCGTCCGGCACGAGGGCGAGAAGCAGTCCCCCGGCGAGCACATCGAACACCTCGTGCGCCCGCTGTCGGCCGGGATCGCCGTACCCCTGTTCGCCCTGTTCTCGGCGGGCGTGCCGATCAGCGGCGGCGCGCTGGGCACCGTCTTCACCCGGCCGGAGACCCTGGGAGTGGTCCTGGGGCTCGTCGTCGGCAAGGCGCTCGGCATCTTCGGCGGCACCTGGCTGGCCGCGCGCTTCACCCGGGCGGAGCTGAACAAGGATCTGGCCTGGCCGGACATCCTGGCGGTGTCCACGCTCGCCGGGATCGGCTTCACCGTCTCGCTGCTCATCGGCGAGCTGGCCTTCTCCGACGATCCGGCACTGACGGACGAGGTGAAGGCGGCCGTCCTGGCGGGTTCGGTGATCGCCGCCGTACTCGCCGCCGTACTGCTGCGGCTGCGGGTCCGCACCTACCGGGCGCTGTACGAGTCCGAGGAGCGCGACGAGGACCACTCCGGTGTGCCCGACATCTACGAGCAGGACGACCCGGAGTACCACCTGCGCATGGCCGCGATCTACGAGCGGAAGGCCGCCGAGCACCGACGGTTGGCGGAACACGCCGCAGCGACGCGCGATGACGGCGCCGGTCCGGCATGATCTGACATCCGACAGTGATCTGACTTTCCGGCATGATCTGAAGGCGCGGAGCCGGAAAAGCCCCAGATCCGCGAGAGCGCCCGAGAGCGCAGCCGAAACGAGGGAGTCAACGATGAGCGACCCCGGCAGCCATGCCGTCGACACCACCGCCGCTGTCGACATCGATCCAGCCGTCCGCGCCGCCGCCAACGGCGCCGACCGCAGCCTCGGACAGTTGGTCTCCTCCGCCACCGCCGAGATGTCCGCGCTGGTGCACGACGAGATCGCGCTGACCAAGGCCGAACTGCGAGAGGACATCAAGCGGAGCGTGACGGGCGGCGCCGCGATCGGTATCGCCGGAGTGCTCGCACTCTTCTCGCTGCCGGTGCTGAGCTTTGCCGCCGCGTACGGGATCCACAACTGGGGCCTCGGGCTCGCGTGGTCGTTCCTGATCGTGGGAGGAGCGTTTCTGCTCATCGCGGGAGTGCTGGCGCTGATCGCCCTGCGGAAGTTCAAGAAGGTCAAGCCGCCGGAGATGAGCATCGCGTCCGCCAAGGAGACCGCCGCCGTCCTCCAGACGGTCAAACCGCATCCGCGCCCCGTCCATGAGGCGGGCAAGTCTGTGGCACGCTCGTCTGCATGACCGCCCCAGAATACGGCTCTGGCACCCCTTCCGGCAGCACTCCCGGCAGCACTCCCGGCGCGACGGTCGCGACCGATGTGCGCCTCGACGGCCCCTGGACGCACCGGGACGTGGCGGCCAACGGGGCCCGCTTCCACATCGCCGAGATGGGCGACGGGCCGCTGGTGCTGCTGCTGCACGGCTTCCCACAGTTCTGGTGGACCTGGCGGCACCAACTGCCCGCGCTCGCCGAGGCCGGGTACCGGGCCGTCGCGATGGATCTGCGGGGCGTGGGCGGCAGCGACCGTACGCCCCGCGGTTACGACCCCGCCAACCTGGCGCTCGACATCACCGGTGTGGTGCGCTCGCTCGGCGAGCCGGACGCCGCGCTCGTCGGGCACGACATCGGCGGGTATCTCGCCTGGACCGCCGCCGTGATGCGGCCGAAGCTGGTGCGCAGGCTCGCCGTGTCCTCGATGCCGCATCCGCGCCGCTGGCGCTCGGCGATGCTGTCGGACTTCTCGCAGAGCAGGGCCGGCTCGTACATCTGGGGCTTTCAGCGGCCGTGGCTGCCGGAGCGTCAGCTCGTCGCCGAGGACGCGGCGTTGGTGGGCGATCTGATCCGCGACTGGTCGGGGCCGCAGCCGCCCGACGACAAGACGGTCGACATCTACCGGCGGGCGATGACCATCCCCTCGACGGCGCACTGCTCGATCGAGCCGTACCGCTGGATGGTGCGCTCGATGGCGCGGCCGGACGGGATCCAGTTCAACCGGCGGATGAAGCGTCCGGTGCGGGTGCCGACCCTCCAACTGCACGGGTCGCTGGACACGGCGATGCGTACGCGCAGTACGGCCGGGTCCGCCGAGTACGTCGAAGCGCCGTACCGCTGGCGGCTGTTCGACGGGCTTGGCCACTTTCCGCAGGAGGAGGACCCCGTGGCGTTCTCCACGGAACTCATCAACTGGCTGAAGGATCCCGAGCCCGACCGCTGATCAGTGGCGCGCGGTGGACGGGGCGGTGTGGTGGGCACGCCCCTCAGGAACACTTGCAGGAACACTTGTACGACGAACAGCCAATTGCCTGACGCATAGGCCAATTGGCCGACGCGGGGGCGATTACCGACCATGGGCCCCGGGCAAACGTCGGGGTATGGGCTGGACGCACGACTACGGTGACGCAGCACGCAACCGCCGCTCGGCCTCTGTGCCGATCACCCACGAGAGGGGCGGTCCGGAAGATCGGGGCCATGATCTCCGACTCGGTATTCCACTGATTCTCCGCCGAAGGGCCCGTTGGGTCTCGGCACGGCTGCGGCATCCACGCGGCTAGGCAGTCAGGCAGTTAGGCACGGCGGGATCAGAATCACTGGATGCGGAGAAGGGGCACCACGACAACGCAGGACAGAGCCGGGCCGGACCAGGATCTCCTGGTCCGGCCCGGCCTCGTACTTCTGCGCTTGCGCTCCTACAGGGCGCATCCCTGGCTGTCGACCTGCTGGTTGGCCGTGCGGCCGAGCTCGATGTCCTCGCGGATCTCGTCGGCCGTCAGCGCGTAGCCGGTGTCGGGGTCGTCGAGCGACCGGGCGAAGATCACGCCGTACACCTTGCCGTCGGTGGTGAGCAGCGGGCCGCCCGAGTTGCCCTGCCGGACGGTCGCGTACAGCGAGTAGATGTCGCGCCGGACCTCTCCGCGCCGGTAGATGTCCGGGCCGTCGGGGCTGATACGGCCCCGGACACGGGCCGAGCGCACGTCGTACGCGCCGTTCTCCGGGAAGCCCGCGACGATCGCGCTGTCGCCGCTGCGGGCGTCCTTGTCGCTGAACTGGAGTGCGGGGGCGCGCAGGTCGGGCACGTCGAGGACGGCGATGTCGCGCTCCCAGTCGTAGAGGACCACCTTGGCGTCGTAGAGCCGGCCCTCGCCGCCTATCTGGACGGTGGGTTCGTCCACACCGCCCACGACGTGCGCGTTGGTCATGACGCGGCGCTCGGCGAAGACGAAGCCGGTGCCTTCGAGGACCTTGTTGCAGCTCTGCGCCGTACCGACCACCTTGACGATGGAGCGCTGCGCGCGGGCCGCGACGGGGCTGCCGACGAGCGCCGGGTCCGGCGGCTCGACGGCGGTGATCGGCTCGTTGGCGAACGGGCTGAAGACCTGGGGGAAGCCCTTCTGCGCGAGGACGGAGGAGAAGCCCGTGAACCAGGTCGCCGTCTGCCCCGGCATCACCCGCGAGACGCCCAGCAGGACCTTCGAGTTACGGACCTCCTTGCCGAGCGTGGGCAGTGAGGTCCCGGCGAGGGCGGAGCCGATCAGCCAGGCGACCAGCAGCATGGCGACGACATTGACCAGCGCGCCGCCCGTGGCGTCCACGGCGCGCGCCGGTGACCAGGTGATGTAGCGGCGGAGCTTGTTGCCGAGGTGGGTGGTGAACGCCTGTCCCACGGAGGCGCACACGATCACGATGACGACGGCGACGACCGTGGCCGTCGTCGTGACCTCGGCGTCCTCGGTGATCTGGTCCCAGAGCAGCGGGAGCAGATAGACCGCGACGAGACCGCCGCCGAGGAAGCCGATCACGGACAGGATGCCCACGACGAAGCCCTGGCGGTAGCCCACGATCGCGAACCACACGGCGGCGAGCAGCAACAGGATGTCCAGCACGTTCACCGTCAATAGCCTCGCTAGCCTCGCTGATTCGTCCCCCGTCGCCCCGGCGGGCGGGGGTCCGGACCTGCGGCGGAATCACTGTCCGACGCCGTACCACCGGTCACCGGGCCGGCACAGCGATTGGGCAAGCCTGTCATGAGCGCCGGTCGAGCGGGACCTCCTTCGAGCGGTCCCACGGGCGCTCCCAGCCCGAGAAGTGCAGAATGCGGTCGATCACCCCGGCGGTGAAGCCCCACACGAGCGCGGAAGCGACCGTGAAGGCCGGGCTGTTGACCCCGCTCGGGTGGGTGGCCGTCACGCGGTTGGCCGGATCCGTGAGATCCGCCACGGGCACGGTGAACACCCGCGCGGTCTCCGCGAGATCGACGGCGCCGACCGGGGTGGGGGTGTGCCACCAGCCGAGCACCGGGGTCACGACGAACTCGCTCACCGGGATGTAGAGCTTGGGCAGCACACCGAAGACCTGCACGCCGGTGGGGTCGAGCCCGGTCTCCTCCTCGGCCTCCCGCAGCGCGGCGCGCAGCGGTCCCGACGTCGCCGGATCGCCGTCCTGGGGGTCGAGGGCACCGCCGGGGAAGGATGCCTGTCCGGCGTGCGAGCGCAGCGTGCTGGCCCGCTCCATGAGCAGCAGTTCGGGGCCGCGCTCGCCCTCGCCGAAGAGGATGAGTACGGCGGACTGGCGCCCGGTGCCGCTCTTGGGCGGCAGGAAGCGGCTCAGTTGTTCCGGCGCCACCGTCCCTATGGCGTGCACCACCGGGCCCAGCCATGGGGGCAGTCCTTCGGTGGTGACGGGGACGTCGGTCACCGTTCTGTCGTGGATTCGAGTCGCCTTGTCATGGGTTCGTCCGGCGCGTGGGATTCGCGTGCTGTCGGTGCTGCCTGTGCTGTCTGTACTGCCTTTGGTGGTGTTTCCGCTACGTGTGGTGCGTGCGTCGTGCGTGTCGGCCCGGGTCATCGGCACCCCCGCCGTAACAACGCCCGCTGTCGCCCGGATCGTTCCAGCCGCATGTGGCGCAGCCCTTCCTCTCCCGCTGTTCCCACTGTCCTGTTCGTGTGCTCAGCCGTTCTGTCCGGTGATACGGCTCCGGCCCGCCGCGCGCTCACCGCGCGGGCGTTCATTGCGGCCCGGCGGGTGTGCCGAGCGGCGGTGCGGGCTTGCCCGGGTAGTCCGGCGGCGGGGAGAGCCGCTGTCCCGGATAGCCGCCCATCTCGTACTTGAGCAGCTTCTGGGCCTTCTCCGGGTCGGTCTCGCCCTCTCCGTAGGAGGGGCAGAGGTGCGCGATGGCGCAGGCGCCGCAGGCCGGTTTACGGGAGTGGCAGACCCGCCGTCCGTGGAAGATGATCCGGTGCGAGAGCATCGTCCACTCGCTCTTGGGGAAGATCGCGGCGATCTCCGCCTCGACCTTCTCCGGGTCCTCCTGGTCGGTCCACTTCCAGCGGCGCACGAGGCGGCCGAAGTGGGTGTCGACGGTCAGACCAGGAACACCGAACGCGTTGCCCAACACGACATTGGCTGTCTTGCGGCCGACGCCGGGAAGCGTCACGAGGTCCTTGAGCGTGCCGGGCACCTCGCCGTCGTAACGGTCGCGCAGCGCCGTCGACAGCCCTATGAGGGACCTCGCCTTGGCACGGAAGAATCCCGTGGGGCGGATGACCGCCTCCAGCTCCTCGGGCACGGCGGCGGCCATGTCCTCCGGCGTCGGATACTTCGCGAAGAGCGCGGGCGTCGTCTGATTGACGCGCAGATCCGTCGTCTGGGCGGACAGGACCGTGGCGACAAGCAGCTCGAAGGGGTTGCGGAAGTCCAGCTCCGGGTGGGCGTACGGATAGACCTCTGCCAGCTCGCGGTTTATCCGGCGGGCGCGCCGGACCATCGCCAGATGGGACTCCGGCTTGGCACTCTTCGGCCGCTTGGCGGTCGCGGGGCTCGCGGGCTTGCCGCTCGTACCACTCGCGGGCTTCTTGCTCGCGGGTGCCGCGCCTGCGGGTGCCGCGCTTGCGCCTTTTGCGGCTTTGTTCGACTTCGCGGAAGGCTGTTCGCCCACAGCGGAATTCTCCTTCGGTGACACTCTTCCAGCTCCCTTGGCCTGCCCTCTCACCGGCGAGTTGGACACCCGGCCAGCCTAGAGCCCGGCACTGACATCCGCCCCGGCCCCGGCCGATCACCACCCGAATCGGGCCCCGGGGCACGGTCCGGGGCCGCTGTACGTCAAACTTGTGACTGATCGCACGTTTTCGACAATGGGCGCCCGGTACGGAGACAGAGCCGCCGTCGGCCCGAGCCACCCGTGAACACGCAGCACGTCCGGCATCATGGTGACCGAAGGTCCCCTGAGCAGGTCGACAAGGAGAGAATTCGTGGACGACGTTCTACGACGCGCCCCGCTCTTCGCGGCGCTCGACGACGAGCAGGCCGCGGAGCTCCGCGCCTCGATGAGTGAGACGACGCTCGCCCGTGGCGACGCGCTGTTCCACGAAGGCGATCCCGGCGACCGCCTCTATGTGGTCACCGAGGGCAAGGTCAAACTGCACCGCACCTCCCCCGACGGCCGGGAGAACATGCTGGCCGTCCTCGGTCCCGGCGAGCTGATCGGCGAACTGTCGCTGTTCGACCCGGGCCCGCGCACCGCGACCGCGAGCGCGCTCACCGAGGTCAAGCTCCTCGGCCTCGGCCACGGCGACCTCCAGCCCTGGCTGAACGCCCGCCCCGAGGTGGCCACCGCCCTGCTGCGCGCCGTCGCCCGGCGTCTGCGCAAGACGAACGACCAGATGTCCGACCTGGTCTTCTCCGATGTGCCGGGCCGGGTCGCCCGTGCGCTCCTCGACCTGTCGCGCCGCTTCGGCGTGCAGTCGGAGGAGGGCATTCACGTCGTGCACGACCTGACGCAGGAGGAGCTGGCCCAGTTGGTCGGCGCGTCCCGCGAGACGGTCAACAAGGCGCTCGCCGACTTCGCCCAGCGCGGCTGGCTGCGCCTGGAGGCCCGCGCGGTGATCCTCCTGGACGTCGAACGCCTCGCGAAGCGCTCGCGCTGACCCGTACGGGGACGTGCGAACGGCCCCGTACGCACACGCGTGAGCCCGGTGCGTCGACCGGGCCGGGATCTTCCGTCGTCGCGTCGCCGGACGGGCCGCACAGGCGGTGCGTCCGGCCGACGACGCGACGACGCGACGAATCGGTGCGCTACGGGCCGGAGATCAGCCCGTGCTCGCGCAGGTACTCCAGTTGCGCGCGTACGGAGAGTTCCGCCGCCGGCCACAGGGACCGGTCCACGCCGCTGCCTCCGTACACATGCGCCACGATCTCGGCGGGCGAGCGATAGCCGTTCTCCACGGCCGTCTCCACCTGCGCGAGGCGGCTCGCGCGGTGCGCGAGGTAGTACTCGACCGCCCCCTGCGCGTCCTCCAGGACGGGCCCGTGGCCCGGCAGCACCGTATGGACGCCGTCGTCGACGGTCAGCGAGCGCAGCCGGCGCAGCGAGTCGACGTAGTCGCCGAGCCTGCCGTCCGGGTGGGCCACCATCGTCGTACCGCGGCCGAGGATGGTGTCGCCCGTCAGCACCGCGCGGTCGGCCGGCAGATGGAAGCAGAGCGAGTCGGAGGTGTGCCCGGGGGTGGCCACGACGCGCAGCTCGAGGCCGCCCTCCGTAATGACGTCACCGGCCCCCAGGCCCTCGTCTCCGAGGCGCAGCGCCGGGTCCAGGGCCCGTACGGGCGTACGCGTCAGCTCGGCGAAGCGCGCGGCGCCCTCCGCGTGGTCCGGGTGGCCGTGGGTCAGGAGCGTCAGCGCGACGCGCTTGCCCGCCCGCTCGGCGGTCGCGACGACCGCCCGCAGATGCGCCTCGTCCAGCGGACCGGGGTCGATCACGACCGCGAGCGCGGAGTCCGGCTCGGAGACGATCCAGGTGTTCGTGCCGTCCAGGGTCATGGCGGACGCGTTGGGCGCGAGCACGTTGACCGCGCGGGCCGTCGCGGCGCCCGACAGGACGCCGCCGCGCGGCTGGCCCGGCAGGGCCGCGGCGTCCGTCATCGGTCGCCACCACCCGTCGGTACGCGCAGCGGCACGCGCTTGGTGAACTCCTCCTGGCCCGGCCAGGCGAGCACCACCTCGTCGCCCTCCACCCTCGCCTTCGCCAGCACGGGCGCCAGATCCCGCCCGGCGGCGGCCTCGAGCGCCGCGGCGGCGGAGCCGTACGCCTGGAGCTGACGCAGTGTCGCGACGGTGGGTGGCATCATCAGCAACTCGCCCTCGTCGTAGCCGAGTGCCGCGTCGGCGGGCCGGATCCACACCGTACGGTCGGCCTCTGTAGAGGCGTTGCGCGTACGCTGCCCGGCCGGCAGCACGGCCACGAAGAACCAGGTGTCGTACCGCTTCGGCTCGAACTCGGGGGTGATCCACCGGGTCCACGCCGCCAGCAGATCGCTGCGCAGTGTCAGCCCGCGCCGGTCCAGGAAGTCCGCGAAGGACAGCTCACGGTCGACGAGGGCGGCGCGGTCCGCCTCCCAGTCGTCCCCGGTGGTGTCGCCGACGACGGTCGCGGCCGTCTCCCCCGCCAGCAGGACCCCGGCCTCCTCGTACGTCTCGCGCACCGCCGCGCAGACGATGGCCTGCGCGGACGCGGCATCGACGCCGAGCCGCCGCGCCCACACGTCACGCCCCGGCCCCGCCCAGCGGACGGGCCGGTCGTCGTCGCGCGGATCGACGCCACCGCCCGGATACGCGTACGCACCTCCGGCGAAGGCCATGGAGGTGCGTCGGCGCAGCATATGTACACAGGGGCCTGCTGGGACGGAGGAGCCCGAAAGGCCGGCGGGTCCGGGGACACCGTCGGCGTTGTCGCGCAGCAGCATCACGGTCGCGGCCCGCCGTGCGGGGGCCACGCTCAGCTCACCCTGGGCGAGCGCCCGGATGCGGCCGGACCACTCGGGCGGGAACCACTGACCATTGGACATGCCGGGATGCTACGGGCTTCCCCGGCGATGTTCGAGAGCCCCTTCCCGGGTCCGGAGACCCGGGGAGGACGCGAGCGGGGTCAGTCCGCGACCAGCTCCACCTGGATCTCGATCTCGACGGGGGCGTCCAGCGGCAGGACGGCGACACCGACCGCGCTGCGCGCGTGCACACCCTTGTCGCCGAAGACCTGGCCGAACAGCTCACTGGCCCCGTTGAGGACGGCCGGCTGGCCCGTGAAGTCCGAAGCGGAGGCGACGAACCCGGTGACTTTCACCACCCGCGCGACGCGGTCCAGGTCGCCCGTGACGGACTTCACCGCGGCCAGCGCGTTCAGCGCGCAGATCCGGGCGAGGTCCCTGGCCTCCTCGGGCGTCACCTCGGCGCCGACCTTGCCGGTCAGCGGAAGCTTGCCCTCCACCATCGGGAGCTGCCCCGCCGTGTAGACGTACAGGCCGGACCGCACGGCCGGCTGATACGTCGCCAGCGGCGGTACGACCTGCGGAACCGTCAGCCCCAGTTCGGCGAGAGCCGCCTCGACCACGCCGCTCATGCCGACTTCTCTCGCTTCAGATAGGCCACCAACTGCTCGGGGTTGTTGGGGCCCGGAATGACCTGGACCAGCTCCCAGCCGTCCTCGCCCCAGGTGTCCAGAATCTGCTTCGTCGCGTGCACGAGAAGAGGCACCGTCGCGTATTCCCACTTCGTCATGGGGCCGACTGTATCCGCACCGCGCGACGCCCTCGTACGTAGGCCGTGGGCCACCCCGTACGGAGCCCGTGGACGGCCTCGTGCGTAGCCCGCGGCCCGACTGGTTAGGCTCGAATGTGTGAGCAGGCTCCAGGTCGTCAGCGGCAAGGGCGGCACCGGTAAGACCACGGTGGCCGCGGCCCTCGCGCTCGCCCTCGCGACGGAGGGCAAGCGCACCCTCCTTGTAGAGGTCGAGGGCAGACAGGGCATCGCACAGCTCTTCGAAACGGAGGCGCTTCCTTACGAGGAACGGAAGATCGCCGTCGCCCCGGGCGGCGGCGAGGTGCACGCGCTGGCCATCGACGCCGAGCGCGCGCTCCTCGACTACCTCCAGATGTTCTACAAACTCGGCAGCGCGGGCCGCGCCCTCAAGAAGCTCGGCGCCATCGACTTCGCCACCACCATCGCGCCGGGCGTCCGGGACGTCCTGCTGACCGGCAAGGCGTGCGAGGCCGTACGCCGCCGCGACAAACGGGGCCGGTTCACGTACGACTACGTCGTGATGGACGCGCCGCCCACCGGCCGCATCACACGCTTCCTGAACGTGAACGACGAGGTGGCCGGCCTCGCCAAGATAGGGCCGATATACAACCAGGCCCAGGCGGTGATGCGGGTGCTCAAGTCCCCTGGGACCGCCGTGCACCTGGTGACTCTTCTTGAGGAGATGCCGGTTCAGGAGACCGCCGACGGCGTCGGCGAGCTGCGCGCCGCCGAACTGCCCGTCGGCAAGGTGATCGTGAACATGGTCCGCCCGCATCTCCTGGACGAGGCCGCCGTCAAGGGCGTGGCGGGCGACGGCGACCGTCGTAAGGAGGTCACCAAGGCGCTGGCGGCGGCCGGGGTGAGCGCGCCCACGAAGCTTGTGGGACCGCTCCTGGAACAGGCCGCCGAGCACGCCCAGCGTGTGGAGCTGGAGCGCGAGCAGCGGGCCGTCCTGGCGCGGCTCGGGCTGCCTACGTACGAACTCCCCCTGATCGGCGAGGGCATGGACCTCGCCGGTCTCTACCGCCTGGCGGGGGAGCTACGGAATCTTGGGGAGGCCCGATGACTCTGGACCCGGCGGCGGCCCCGCTCGAAGTCGATCCGCTGCTCGACGACCCGGCGACGCGCATCATCGTGTGCTGCGGCTCCGGCGGCGTGGGCAAGACGACGACGGCGGCGGCTCTCGGCGTACGGGCGGCGGAGCGTGGCCGCAAGGTGGTCGTGCTGACCATCGACCCGGCCCGCCGGCTCGCCCAGTCCATGGGCATCGACTCGCTGGACAACACCCCCCGGCAGGTCAAGGGCATCGAGGGCAGCGGTGAACTGCACGCGATGATGCTCGACATGAAGCGGACCTTCGACGAGATCGTCGAGGCGCACGCCGACCCCGACCGGGCCCGCGCCATCCTGGAGAACCCCTTCTACCAGTCCCTGTCCGCCGGTTTCGCCGGCACGCAGGAGTACATGGCGATGGAGAAGCTGGGGCAGTTGCGGGCCCGCGACGAGTGGGACCTGATCGTGGTCGACACCCCGCCGTCGCGCTCCGCGCTGGACTTCCTGGACGCGCCGAAGCGGCTGGGCTCGTTCCTGGACGGGAAGTTCATCCGGCTGCTGATGGCCCCGGCGAAGATGGGCGGCCGGGCCGGGATGAAGTTCCTGAACGTCGGGATGTCGATGATGACCGGCACCCTCGGGAAGCTGCTCGGCGGCCAATTCCTGCGCGACGTACAGACGTTCGTGGCGGCCATGGACACGATGTTCGGCGGTTTCCGTACGCGCGCGGACGCGACGTACCGGCTGCTCCAGGCGCCCGGCACGGCGTTCCTGGTGGTCGCCGCGCCGGAGCGGGACGCGCTGCGCGAGGCGGCGTACTTCGTGGAGCGGCTGGCCGCCGAGGGAATGCCGCTCGCCGGTCTCGTCCTCAACCGCGTGCACGGCAGCGGCGCGGCCAAGCTGTCGGCCGAGCGGGCGCGGGCCGCCGCGGAAAATCTTGAAGAGGGCCGCATTGTGGATCAGGGCCGCGGGAAGAATGGTGTTCGTGAGGCCGCTGCCCCCGCGGGCTCATCTCCCGACGCCCCCGAGGCATCCCGTACGCCCGAGCCGCCCAAGGAATCGCCCCGCGCCGAATCGTCAGCCGCCCCGCACGAGGAACTGGACTCACAGACGTCCGAACCGCCGTCGGTGAATCAACTGACGGCCGGTCTGCTGCGCCTGCATGCCGAGCGCATGCAGGTACTCAAGCGTGAGCAGCGCACGCGCGACCGCTTCACCGCGCTCCACCCCGAGGTGCCGGTGGCCGAGGTCGCGGCGCTGCCCGGCGATGTGCACGACCTCGCCGGACTCCGAGCCATCGGCGACCGCCTCGCGGGCGGCCCGGCGACCGGGGCGGCGTGACCGGCGGTACGTAAACGGCGGTACGCGAGCGGTCCTTACGTGCCCGGTCCTTACGTGCCCCGCGGTACGTAACCGGCGCGGCGGCAACCGGCGTTGCACGACTACCGTCGCGCGACCGGCGCCGAACGACCGGCGGCGCTGCGCCGGCCCCGTGGTGACCGACGCGCTCCGCCGGTAACTCGCAGGGAGGTCAGGGGGGTTGAGGCGCGTGCGTCCCTCGCTCGCGCCGTACGGCGCGGCCTACCCCACCGCCGCCCATGTGTCGTCGATGACGTCGGCGTAGTGGCGCGAGCCGTACGTCTCGTCGTCGTCCTCAAGGCCGGCGGGCAGAATGCCCGCGCTGCGCTCGTACTCGGTGCGTGCGGTTTCGAGCAGCCGTCGCCATGAGGTGACAGTCGGGCGTCTGCGCAGCAAGGCGCGTCGCTCCCGCTCGGTCATTCCGCCCCACACGCCGAATTCGACGCGGTTGTCCAGCGCGTCGGCCAGGCACTCCGTACGCACCGGGCATCCGGTGCACACCGCCTTGGCCCTGTTCTGCGCTGCGCCTTGTACGAACAATTCATCCGGATCGGTAGTGCGGCATGCTGCCTGCGCACTCCAGTCGGTTACCCAGCCCATCCCGGCGCCGTCCTCTCCCGAATCGAGGCTCCCCCACGGCGGAAGCGGCATATTCACCGCTGCCAGTTGAGGACGTTACGGAAGGTGGGCACAGCGCAACACCCCCTTCGGGCCCAATCTTGAATGGCCCGAACGGACTATGCGTACGCGCCAGATCACCCAGGGGAGTGACCCGAGGATATACGCGACGAACCCCGACAAGCCGGGATGTTTCAGTCAAGCCATAACGGGTGTCAGGTGACGTACAAGGCGGAATCGGGCGAGACTTCCAGCGCGTTGGACGACGTCACATGGTCCAGTCATATGGTTCGGAGGCGTGGTTCGTTTGCGTGGCTCGGTCGCGTCGTTCGCCGGATGTTCACGTCTGATGACGTCTGTTCACATCACGGACGTGATACGAAAACGCACTGCCGTGACAGTTGAGTACACCTTAGGCCAGAGCCTTTATGTGTGTCCGGCGAATGACAACGTAGGCTGCTGCCATGCCAAAGAAGCGCTCGGGCGGCGGTCTGACCGGGACCCAACAGGCCGCCAAGTTCCTCGGTGTCAGCGTGCTCGCGGGAGCGGTGCTGGCGGGGATCGCCTTGCCCGCCTTCGGAGTTCTGGGCCTGGCGGCCAAGGGCACGGTCGAGGGATTCGACGAGATCCCGGCCAATCTCAAGACGCCGCCGCTCAGTCAGCGCACCACGATCCTCGACAAGGACGGCGGCCCTATCGCCACCGTCTACTCGCGCGACCGTACGGTCGTCCCGCTCACCGACATCTCGCCGTACATGCAGAAGGCGATCGTCGCGATCGAGGACTCGCGCTTCTACGAGCACGGGGCGGTCGACCTCAAGGGCGTTCTGCGCGCGGCCAACCGCAACGCGCAGTCGGGCGGCGTCTCCCAGGGCGCGTCGACCCTCACCCAGCAGTATGTGAAGAACGTCTTCGTGGAGGAGGCGGGTGACGACCCGGACAAGGTCGCCGAGGCCACCCAGCAGACCATCGGCCGCAAGATCCGCGAGCTGAAGTTCGCGATCCAGGTCGAGGAGGAGCTGGGCAAGAAGAAGATCCTCGAGAACTACCTGAACATCACCTTCTTCGGACAGCAGGCGTACGGCGTCGAGGCCGCCTCGCAGCGCTACTTCTCCAAGTCGGCGAAGGACCTGAAGCTGGAGGAGGCGGCGCTGCTGGCGGGCATCGTGCAGTCGCCGAGCCGGTACGACCCGGTGAACGACACACAGGAGGCGACCAAGCGTCGCAACACCGTGATCCAGCGCATGGCCGACGTGAAGGACATCTCGCAGGCGGAGGCCGACCGCGCGAAGAAGACCGAGATCAACCTGAAGGTGAGCACTCCCAAGAACGGCTGCATCACGGCGGTCAAGGGCGCGGGCTTCTTCTGCGACTACGTACGGCAGGTGTTCCTCACCGACCCGACGTTCGGCAAGACGAAAGAGGACCGGGCCAAGGTCTGGAACCAGGGCGGTCTGACCGTCCGTACGACGCTCGATCCGCAGGCGCAGGACTCGGCGCAGGAGTCGATCAAGAACCACGTCTACAAGACGGACGAGGTCGCCACCGCCCTGTCGATCGTCGAGCCCGGCACCGGCAAGGTCCTGGCCATGGGGCAGTCGCGGCCGTACGGCGGCGGCAAGAACGAGACGTACATGAACCTGTCCGTCGACCAGGACATGGGCGGCGGCGCCGGCTACCAGCCGGGATCGACGTTCAAGCCCATCGTCGCTGCGGCGGCCCTGGAGCAGGGCATCCAGCCGACGCAGTCGTACCCCTCGCCGTACCAGATGGACTATCCGAGTCCGGTGCAGACCTGCAAGGGTCCGTGGACGGGCCAGGGCGTGCCGGTCGAGAACGAGAACGAGTCCGAGGTCGGCCCGTACGGGATGAAGGAAGCGACCGCCAAGTCGGTCAACACCTACTACGTACAACTGATCAGCCAGATCGGCGTCTGCCCGGTGACCGAGCTGGCCCGGAAGATGGGCATCTCGCGGGCCGACGGCAACGCGATCGAGCAGCTCCCGTCGATCACGCTGGGCACGCAGGAGATGTCGCCGCTGACCATGGCCTCCGGGTACGCCACGTTCGCCAACCGCGGCACGTACTGCACCCCGATCGCCATCGAGTCGATCACCGGCCCGAACGGCAAGGAGATGGACGTCCCGAAGTCGACGTGCTCGCGGGCGATGTCGGAGAAGACGGCCGACACCATCAACACGCTGCTGGCGGGTGTGGTCGAAGACGGTACGGGCCAGGAGGCGGGCCTCGGCGCCAGCAGGCCGAGCGCGGGCAAGACCGGTACGACGGACTTCCGGCTCGCCGCGTGGTTCGTCGGCTACACGCCGAACATGGCGGGCGCCGTGTGGGTCGGCGACCCGGCGCACAAGCGGAAGATGCAGGGCATCACCATCGGCGGCCAGTACCACGACAAGGTCTTCGGTGGCGCAGTGCCGGGACCGATCTGGCGCGACGCGATGAGCGGGGCGCTCGACGGCAAGCAGGCACCCGGGTTCAACACCATCAACATCCCGGATCCGGAGAAGGACAAGGACAAGGACCGCGACCGGCCGGGCGACAACGGCGGGAACGACGGCGGCGACGACGGGGACAACGGCGACGAGGACCCGGGCCAGGATTCGGGCCGGCCGGGGGGCCAGGGCGGGAACGACAACAGCGGGAACGACAACGGGGGGAACACCTTCCCGGACCTCCCGGGCTTCCCGTAGAACACGCAGCGCACGTAGCGGAAAGGGCTCCCCGGCGATCGTTCGGCCGGGGAGCCCTTTCGTACGCGTCGCGCGGGAATATCAGCCGGCGGCGAGGCTCCGCTTGACGGCGGCGGCGACGCGACCGCCCTCGGCACGGCCCGCGACCTTCGGCCCGACGATCTTCATGACCGCGCCCATCGCGCGCGGCCCCTCGGCGCCGGCGGCCTTCGCCTCGCCGACGGCCTGCGCGACGATCGCGCCGAGCTCGTCGTCGGAGAGCTGCTGCGGCAGATACGCGTCGAGCAGCACGCCCTCGGCCTTCTCCCGCTCCGCCTGCTCGGCCCGCCCGCCCTGCGCGAAGGCCTCGGCCGCCTCCCGGCGCTTCTTGGCCTCCTTGGCGATCACCTTCTGGACCTCGTCGTCGGAGAGCTCGCGCGCCGACTTGCCGGAGACCTCCTCCTTGGAGATCGCGGCGAGGGTCAGCCGGAGGGTGGCGGAGCGCAGCTCGTCGCGTGCCCTGATCGCGGCGATGAGGTCGTCGTGCAGCTTGGACTTGAGCGTGGTCATGCGGACAGTGTGTCAGGTACGGCCCAGAGCCCGCCGTTCAGTTTCCAGCGCGCCCATGGGGTGCGGCCGGGTGGACGGTGCGGGTCTGCGACGATGACACCATGCGCGCACGCTACGGAGTCCCCCTGAAAGTCGCCGCGGGAATCGCGGCCGTCGGCGCGGCCGGCATCGCCTACGCCGCCGGTTTCGAGGCCCGTTCCTTCCGGCTGCGGCGGATCTCCGTCCCCGTACTGCCGGACGGCATGCGACCGTTGCGGATCCTCCATGTCTCGGACATCCACATGGTCGGCGGCCAGCGCAAGAAACAGCGCTGGCTCCGCTCCCTGGCGGGCCTGCGCCCCGACTTCGTCGTGAACACCGGCGACAACCTCTCCGACCCCGAGGGCGTACCGGAGGTGCTGGACGCGCTGGGCCCGCTGATGGAGCTCCCGGGCGTGTACGTCTTCGGCTCCAACGACTACTACGGCCCCGCGCTGCGCAACCCGGCGCGCTACATCTTCGAGAAGGCCCAGGGCAAGCACGGTCTGAACGGCAACGCGCCGGCCGTCAACGTCGTCCACAACCCGTGGGAGCCGATGCGCGACGCCTTCGACGCGGCGGGCTGGGTGGGCCTGACCAACGCCCGCGGCCGGCTCAAGATCGACGGCCACGAGATCGCCTTCACCGGCGTCGACGACCCGCACATCAAGCGCGACCGCTACGCCGAGGTCGCGGGCGGCCCGGAGCCGGACGCGGACCTGTCGATCGGCGTGGTCCACGCACCGTACCTGCGCATGCTCGAAGCGTTCACCTCGGACGGCTACCCCCTGATCCTGGGCGGCCACACACACGGCGGCCAGCTCCGCGTCCCGTTCTACGGAGCCGTGGTCACCAACTGCGACCTGGACACGGCCCGCGCGCGGGGCCTGTCGACGTACGACGCGGGGGGCCACACGTCGTACCTCCACGTCTCGGCGGGCTGCGGCACGAACCGCTACACCCCGGTCCGCTTCGCCTGCCCCCCGGAAGCGACGCTCCTGACACTCACCCCGCGCCCCTGACCCCCTACTACGACGGGCCTGTGCACCCGCGTGCGCCGCACAAAACCGGATTTCGCCTGCGGGCGCCGGTGGGCTAAAGTAATCGATGTCGCAGCGACACGGGCGACATCGGGGTGTAGCGCAGCTTGGCAGCGCGCTTCGTTCGGGACGAAGAGGTCGTGGGTTCAAATCCCGCCACCCCGACAGCAGAACACCAGGTCAGGGGCCTGATCCACTGAGTGGATCAGGCCCCTGAGTGGTTTCTGGGGGGGGTCTTGGGAGCCGTTTGGGAGCCGATCTCAGGATCCGGCTCCCAGGGAGCCGCCATTGAGCCTGCCGAGCAGAGCCTCGACGCGACACTTACGGGACGGACGCCCAGCAGAGCCTCCCCGCGGTCAAGCAGCGGACTCCACCCCTGGGGCGGAATCCTCCGGCGGGTCGAGGAGTCTGAAAGCGCAGTCTCCCGGACGCCGCCCCAAGCGCTGGACCATGAGAGCGCCGAGGAGCGCTGTCCCCGGGCCACACACCGGTCCCGCATCCGTGCCGACATAGAACAAACCGTTCTCGTCCGGCTCCCGGCCCTCGTGCTCGGTGCCGGCGGCCAGCGCGAGGCAGAAGCCGAGGAGATCGACGCGCAGGCCGACGGCCAGGTCACCTCGAAGGAACACCAGCGGGTGTGCCAGCCCTTCACTGTCGTAGCCGGCGGAGACGACGGCACCCAGCCCGTCGGGTAGCGGGTACATCTCCTCAGGGATGTCCTCCACTACGCCCCTCATGTCGACGGCAGCAAGCTTCAGGAGCTCCGCGAGGACCTCTTCGTCGCTCCGCCACCCGTCCTTCGGCGCCCAGTTTCCATCCTTGTAGAGCTGGAGGACATCGGCCGTCGCGTCCGGCGGGTCTCCCAGCACCAAGTCCGCCAACACGTCGCTCGGCTCCTTCACCACTACACCTTGGCCTTCTCGCTGCGGCCAGAGGACCAGGTGAGGGGAGGGACGGTGAATGTATCGAGCGAGAAGCGACCGGATGGCAACCGACAGTTCTTGCGAGCTGAGGCCGGGGCGCACCAGCACGCAGATCCGGTCTGGAAGGACGGCCAATGCAGCCTGCATGTCGTGCTGCCCGAGGTCGATCTCGACTGCCTGTGTGTTCATCGCATCCAGCAGTACCGGCAGTTCCAATGCCCAGGCGTCATGCGCTCGGATCCTGCCCTCCCCATGGGTTCCCTCGGGTGCGACTTGCACTGCTTGCTTCTGCATAAGGTTCCCTTCCTTCGTTTGAACCGGGTCACCCAGTCTTGGTCCGGTTCACAGCGAGGAAGGCGTAAAGTCGTGAAACGCCTTGTCGTGCGCATCGCGCCTGCCACGCTCACAAGCGCCAGGTCGCATTCAGGCGAATTGATCCCACAGGACCCCTCGTAGGGAACCTGAGCGAATTTCTAGCCGTCTTCCGCGCCGCCCTCGCCCACTACGGCCCCGAGCCCCGGCCCGCCTGGGATGGGGAAGCGCCGTCCGTGTTCGCCGTGCATCCGGGCTGGGCGGCGGACGCCGACGTACCGAACGCGCTGGACGACGAGCCGCCGACCGCTCCCAACTTCGCGGACGGAGAGGCCAGATGAACGGGGTTGCGCGGCTAACCCCCGCCTGCGGGATGGTCGGCGCGGCCCGTCACAGCGGCGGGCCCTACAGCCCCGAGCGCATCGATCCCGGCAATCGGGAATGGGGGCTGGAGAACACTTCCAAGGTCGTCTCCGGCATCGATGCCGCATCGGCAGCAGCCATCCAGGACTTCTACGGCTCTCTCGTCGACACGATCGTCCTGGTCGCCAACTGCAAGGAAGCCGAGCTGGCCAAGCTGCTGGAGAACACCTTCCGGCACGTGAACATTGCCTTAGCCAACGAGCTGGCGATGTTCGCCCACGACCTGGACATCGACATCTGGGCCGCGATGGACGCCGCGGCCACCAAGCCCTTCGGCTTCATGCGCTTCACACCAGGACCTGGCGTCGGCGGCCACTGCCTGCCTATCGACCCGTCCTATCGCTCCTGGCAGGTCCAGCGAACCCTTGGCCGCAGCTTCCGCTTCGTCGAGCTGGCCAACGACGTCAACAACCACATGCCCGACTACGTGGTCCGTCGCCTCGTGGACGGACTCAACAAGCGGAGGAAGTCGCTCAACGGCTCCCGCATTCTGCTGCTGGGCCTGGCCTACAAGGCCAACACCGGCGACGCCCGAGAAACCCCGGCAGCTCGCATCGCGGAACTACTGACGGGCATGGGTGCCGAGGTCCAGGCCGCGGACCTTCACGTGAACGACGATGCCCACCCCCCTGCTGCCGCTCTGGAGAACATCCAGCGTGTCGATGCCACCCCGGAGCACCTCGCTGCAGCCGACGCCGTCGTTCTCCTGGCCGACCACGACGCCTTCGACTCCGCCGCGATCACGGCCCACGCCTCGTACGTCCTCGACTGCCGCCGCCGGCTGGCCGGCGCCCACATCAACGCTCTCTGAAGGGAAGCCTCCTCGTGAACATCGTGATCACCGGGGGCGCCGGATTCATCGGCAGCAACCTTGTCCGGACCCTGGCGAACGACCCTGCGATCAACCAGGTCCGAGTGATCGACAACCTCAGCACCGGGTCGAAGCAGAACCTCGCGGACCTGGACGTCGACTTATTCGAAGGTGACATCCAGGACGCGGCTCTCCTGGACCAGGCATTCCACGGCGCAGACGCCGTCGTTCACCTGGCTGCTCTGCCATCCGTGCCGCTCCGTGAAGGATCCGCTGGCCAGCCACCATGCCAACGCGACGGGAACCCTCCAGGTCCTCGAAGCCGCCCGCCGAGCCGGCAATCTGCACGTGATCGCGGCTTCCTCATCCTCGGTCTACGGCGCGAACCCGTGCCTCCCGAAGCATGAGGACTTGGCCCCCGCCCCGGTGAGCCCGTACGCGGTCACCAAACTCGCCACCGAGGCGTACTTGGGCGCGTACCACCACAGTTATGGTCTGCCGGTCTTACCGTTCCGCTTCTTCAACGTCTACGGCCCCGGCCAGCGAGCCGACCATCCTTACGCCGCCGTCATCCCGAAATGGATCAAATGCGCA
This sequence comes from Streptomyces sp. NBC_01506, assembly GCF_045040295.1. NCBI lineage: Bacteria > Bacillati > Actinomycetota > Actinomycetes > Kitasatosporales > Streptomycetaceae > Streptomyces > Streptomyces sp. NBC_01506. Next base: position 4,006,520 of record NZ_CP109422.1, read on the forward strand.
CTCGCAGGTCAACCAGTGACCGTGTTCGGCGACGGCACACAGACACGAGACTTCACCTACGTTGGCACCGTCTGCCGAGTTCTCACCGACTCCCTACTGCGACGGATCGTCGAGCCTTGTCCCGTAAATCTCGCCTTTGGAACCCGTAAGTCCCTGCTGGACCTGATCCTCGAGGTCGAGGTCGCAACGGGTCGACCCGCCTGCCGGGAACACCGCCTGCCGCGCCCTGGCGACGTGGTCCACTCGCAAGCGGACAGCGCTCGCTTGCGCGCGCTCTTTCCGGAGGTAATACCCGTGCCGATTCAGGAAGGAGTTGCGGCGACGGTGGACTGGTTCTGTGCCATGGCTGTAGCCACGGCTTCAAGCTGAACAGCTCCCCGCCGGTGGGGCGACCCTAGGTCGGCCACCCCTCCCTCGAAGAACTCACGCAGAAGCTGGCAGCAGGCCATAACATAGCCAGCCTTCACTGCCTCGTCCTGGCGCCACCGCCCATCACCGCCCTCTCGATGAGCCGGCCCGCGCACCGCCCCCCGTCGCATCGCCGACGAACAGGAACGCACCTACGAAGTATCACGGCCGCGCCTATGGCGGGGGCTTTGATCCACTGCTCGCGCCCCTTCCGAACTGCCGATCCGTGCCGCTCCCACGATCCTCCTCGGTCCAAGCAACTGCCTCAGCAATCTAGTGCCGTCGAGAAGAGCACCAGTCAGGCATTCACGGATGCCAATCGGTGCGGGCTGGCACCACGAACAGTCCGCAGCCGTTTACGCGGTGCGTAAGCTTCATAGGTGCCTATGAAGCTTGCGCACCGCGGTGTGGCGAGGCTACGGTTCTTGTGGACCTGCTGAGGTGAGCGAGGGGGCGGGCTCCCGGCTGCTCTGCGTGTAGCTGCGCTGTAGCGCAATACGAAGGGGTGGGGACGACGGGCAACTGCGAGAGCCTGCGCGAATCAGTCACGGCGAACGGCGTGCTGCGCATCGATAGGCGCACTCTGCGCGATATCCAGGATGCCGGTTGCCTAGGTGTTCACGTGCGTGACGTCATCACCCGCAGCCTGGAATCGCATGGCCTAGGCCACATTCCTGGAGAGCTCCCCGGCAACCAGGACGACGAAGTGCGCTTGTACGTCGTTGGCAGCCCCCTCGCTGGCACCGTCGAGGCTGTACCGAACCCGAGCTGCAAGGGCGACGAGGCGCTGCCTGGCATGGGCCGCTTCGAAGCCCATGAGCGCCTTCGCCGGGTCCGCGCGATCGCCTGCGACTGATGGCCAAGCCAACGCGCCAGCGGAATCGACTGCCAGGCCAGAGCCTCAAGGGCAAAATTCAACGGCTAGCCCCTTTGATCCCGAACTTGAACTGTGCTCTCACAGGGCCACATAGTTCGATCCAGACGGTTGCCGGCCGTCCGCTGGCCGACGATGCCCCGTGGGCCACGGCAGGTGTTGCGACTGCTCCGGTTGCTGCCCTGCGCGCAGAACCTTCAGTCCCAGCTGAAGGGGAGCTCACGTGACCCCATGGCAGGTGTGCAAGTTGTCAGATTTGTGCGAGATCATTTCGGGCCCTTCCGGGCAGCAGTTGGAGGAGCTGTCGGCTGAGACCGATGGCATCCCTGTGATTTCACCCCCCGACCTGACCGCTGAGAATGCCGTTGATGCACGCAGCATCAGGCGTGTCGGACCGGATGTCGCTGCTGGCCTAGCTCGTTTCCAACTACAGGACGGCGACTTGATCTATGTGCGGCAGGGGGCGCTCGGGAGGCGGGCTGTCGTAGGTCCTGCCGAGGCAACTTGGCTCTTCGGCGCTGCTTGCCTGCGGGTCCGACCGCAATCAGGCGCGATCTTGCCCAAGTACCTCCTCCACTACCTCGGGCATCCTGTGGTGCACGAGTGGATCACCTCACAGGCGAACCGCGGGTACGCGGTGGACACGGTCACGTCACGGACGGTGGCCTCAACGCCTGTCTTCGTTCCAGACCTTGCACGCCAGAGGGCAGTCACCGGCGCGATGGAAGAAGTCGGTACACAGATCCAGACTCACAGGCGACTGATCGCCAAGCTGGAAGCGATTCGGCCCAGTCTCCTGACGGATCTGCTCGGTGACGCATTCGACGGCCTGGCTGCGGGATGATGGGCCCCATGCTGTCAGTGCGACGCCGTAAGACGGAAGTGACCGTACAGGGCGTACTGGAATCAGCAGGCTCATGGTCTCGGATTTCGTGCGACTTTATTAATGAAAGGTAGGTCCAAGTGGCACGGCTGACCCTGCCCCAGCTGGAGCGGCATCTGTTCGCGGCGGCGGACATCTTGCGAGGCAAGATGGATGCCGCGCAGTACCAGGAATTCATCTTCGGGATGCTGTTCCTCAAGCGCGCTTCCGACCAGTTCGACGCCGTTCGGGCAAAGGTCGTCCAAAGGCTGGTGAATGACGGAACTACCCTGGTCCAGGCTGAAAGCATCGCCGAGATGCAGGAGATGTACGAGAGCAGCCAGTTCTACGTACCGGAGGCTGCTCGTTGGTCGCACCTGGTTGACCACGCACGCGAGGCGAACCCAGGAGACCTGATCAACAAGGCACTCGGCGCACTGGAGGACGCCAACTCGCCAGCCCTCGACGGCGTCCTGGAGCACATCGACTTCACGCGCAAGGTCGGCAACTCCGCGCTCAGTGCCACCGCGATCCGAGACCTCATCGACCACTTCAACCGCTACCGGCTGCGGAACGAAGACTTCGAGTTCCCTGACCTGCTCGGCCATGCCTACGAATACCTTATCGGCGAGTTCGCCGATGAGGGCGGCAAGAAGGGCGGCCAGTTCTACACACCGCGCTCGGTGATCCGCATGATCGTCCGCCTCGTCGATCCGCAGGAGGGCCAATCTGTCTACGACCCGTGCTGCGGCTCGGGCGGCATGCTGATCCTCGCGAAGGAGCACGTCGAGGAGCACGGTCACGACGCAGCCACGGTCGCGGCCTACGGCCAGGAGGAGAACGGCAGCGCCTGGGCGATGGCCCGTATGAACATGGTGCTCCACGGCATCACTGGCAGCGGAATCGTCCACGGTGACACTCTCGCAGCACCCGGGCATGAGGACGAGAGCGGTGAGCTGCGCCGTTTCGATCGTATCCTGACTAACCCGCCCTTCGCCCAGAACTACAAGCGTCGGGGGATGGCACACCCTGAACGCATGACCTACGGGTGGGCTCCTGAGTCGGGCAAGAAGGCCGACTTGATGTTCATCCAGCACATCTTGGCTGTGCTCGAACCCGATGGCAAGGCGGCATCCGTCATGCCACACGGCGTCCTCTTCCGGGGAGGCGAGGAGAGGAGAATTCGGGAGGAAATCATCAAAAATCGCCGTTTGGAGGCGGTGATTGGGGTGGGCCCGAACGTCTTCTATGGCACTGGCATCCCTGCCTGCATCTTGCTATTGCGTGGCTCAGATGGTCTGCCGACGGGCAAGGACGACGGTGTGCTGTTCATCAATGCCGATCGGGAATTCACAGCTGGCCGCGCCCAGAATCTCGTCGAACCGCAGCATGACGAGAAGGTCGTAACTGCCTTCCGGGAGCGGAGGACGATGGAGGGGTTCGCGCGAGTCGTCTCCTTCGAGGAGCTGGCGACTAACGACTACAACCTCAACATTCGTCGCTACGTTGACAACACGCCACCACCTGAGCCGCAGGACGTACGAGCACATCTGCATGGTGGCGTGCCGACGGCGGAGGTCGCGGCGAAAGCGAAGCAGTTCGCCGCATATGGCATCGACGTGACGGCTCTGTTCGCGGTGCGGGATGCCGACTACTACGACTTCCCGGTCGGCGGATACGAAACCGTGACTGGCCACGTCCCGGAACTCGCAGCCCCGAAGGAGCGCGAGCTTGCGAACGCGTATGACACCTGGTGGGCCAAGCATGTCCACCGGATCATTGGCCTGCCGAACGATAGGCAGCTGATGAACACGCGCAACGAGCTGTTGAAGACCTTCGCAGAGGATCTGCTGGCGCTAGGTGTGCTCAACCGATTCCAGCTTGCTGGGTCGGTGGCGGCGTGGTGGTTCGACGCGCAGTACGACCTGAAGAGTCTGGTGCAGCAGGGTTTCCCGGGTGTTATCGAACGATGGGTCGCCAACATTGAGTCATCCTTCGAGGAGCCCGAGGACGCGGACTCCAAGACTCTTGCGCGCCTCCGCTCTGACCAGCGCAGGGCCCGCGGACACCGACTCGTGCCGGCACTAATCCCCGCGTACGTGGAGGAGCTGGAGAAGGCGGAAGCGCTGGTTGCTGACCTGGACGTCAAGATCAAGGCGGGCACGCCCAAGAAGGCGACCGGCGATGACGAGGAGGAAGTGGACCAGGATCCGGAAGAACTCCTCACCCCGAAACAGCTGAGCAAACTGCGGGCAGAACTGAGAGCGGCCAAGGCAAAGGTCAAGGAACTGCGTGCCGCTTTCGTCGATGAGCTGAGGAAGGCCGCCGAAGCGCTGTCGGAAGAGGAGGCACGGGAGACCGTACTGCGTTTCCTGAACGACGACTTGCGGGCACGCATGGACCGGTTCGTTGCGGCGGGACGGCGGGAACTGGTCCAGATGTACCGAACATGGGGCGAGAAGTACGCAGTGACGTTGGCGGACCTGGAGGCTCAGCGCGAGGCGGCAGCAGAGCAGCTGGAGGGGTATATGAAGGAGCTGGGCTATGCGTGATCAGATGGGCCCGGATCTGCGTGAGACCACGCTCGGGCAAGTGCTCATGCGTCGGTCAACACGGACTGTTGAGAATTCCCAGCTCTTGTCAGTCACTGCGGAGCGCGGAGTTATCCTTCAAGAACAAAGCGGGCGGCGCGATAGCTCGAGTTCCGATAAAAGCCTCTACCTTCAGGTTAAATCGGGAGATATCGTCTACAATACAATGCGCATGTGGCAGGGCGTCTCCGGGCTGTCCAGTCACGACGGAATTGTTAGCCCTGCGTATACTGTATGCACTCCCGCACCTGACGTGAATCCCAATTACCTATCCAGGGTCTTGAAGCACCCAGGAATGATTGCTAGCTTCTATCGCGCATCGCAAGGGCTCGTGAGTGACACTTGGAATCTGCGCTATGCAGAACTGGCTAGAATCCCTGTCATTCTTCCACCGATAGCTGAACAGCGCCGAATTGTAGAGGTCCTCGACGGGATCGACGACCAGATCTTTCATGAACGTGAGAGCAAATTGAAGGAGGAGACCACGAGGCGTGCCGTGATCACCGATTCACTTGCCGATGAGCGACATCCGCGCGTGGCCGTCAGAAGTCTGCTCCTTGAGCCGCCACGCAATGGGTATTCACCAAAAGAAGTAGAGGAATGGACTGGCCTTCTAGCCTTGGGCTTGGGCTGCTTGACCCCTTCTGGATTCCAGGCTCGGCAGCTCAAGTGCGTTCCCGTCGAGGGGGCAGGGAATAATCGATCATTGCTGACCGATGGTGATTTGCTGGTTAGTCGCGCCAATACGCGGGAGTTGGTTGGCCTTGCGGGCGTGTATCGCGATATCGGATCTCCATGCATCTATCCAGACTTGATGATGCGATTGCGCCCACGGCACAATCTGCATTCAGAAGTCTTGGAACTAGGTCTGCGATTGCCGGAAATTCGGCGAAGAATTCAGGGTTTTTCGCAGGGTACGTCCGAAAGCATGGTGAAGATCACGGGCGAGATGATCGGTGACCTGAAGGTTCCGGTTCCTGGACAAGAGGACCAGGAATCTTTGCTCAAGGCAATGAACGCTCTCAGGGTAAAGTTTGAGCGCCACACAGCCGTGCTGGACAAACTCCAGTCGACAAAGCGGGCACTTATGGACGATCTACTGACTTGTCGAGTGCGCGTTCCAGCGAAATCTGGGGTATAGGGGAAAAGGGGGAGTCGTGTCGGAGTCAGGCTACGAGTACGTCCTGGTTGAGCAGCCACTCGTCGCACAGCTTGAGGCGATGGGTTGGCGGCATGTACGCGGGAGTTCCCCTGATGCCGCGGTGCCAACCAATCCCGAATTGTCTTTTCGTAAATCATTTGCGGAGCCGGTGCTGGAGCAGATCCTGCGGCGGCAGTTGCGTAGGCTGAACCATGACCCGAATGGCAGCGAGTGGCTGGATGAGGCGCGGATTACGCAGGTTGTCAATCAGGTCACGCGGATCGGCGCTTCTTCTCTCCTCGAGGCGAATTCCGCTGCCACTGAACGTCTTCTGTTCGGGGCAACCGTTACGGGCGGGGGTGACTGGGATAGCGGGCGAGAACAGCGCGTCCACTTCATCGACTGGGAGCGGCCGGAGCGCAACGAGTTCCTCGCCATTTCGCAATTCCGGATGGACGTGCCCGGCACGTCCGGCGCGAAGTACGTTGTGCCGGACATAGTGCTCTTCGTTAATGGAATTCCGCTGGTGGTGATCGAGTGCAAGAAGCCAGCACATCAGCAGGGGAGAATCGGCCAGGCTATCCTCCAATTGCGGCGCTATGCGAACCAGCGGGGCGCGGTCACGCCCGAGGGTAGTGAAGCGCTCTTCCGGACGGTCCAGCTAACCGTCGCGACCACGGGCGACCGCGCAATGTACGGGACGTACACTGCGCGTCCCGACCACTACGCGGTCTGGCGCGACCCGTATCCCGCGACCAAAGACGACGTGGCCACCGCGCGCGGCAAGAGCGCGAGCGCCCTGACCGCGCAGGAGATCCTCGCGGCGGGCATGCTACAGCCAGCCCAACTCCTCGACATCGTAAGAAACTTCGTCGTCTTTATGGAGATCGACACAGCAGACGGTGGCACCCGCCGGGTGAAGATCGCCCCGCGCTATCAGCAGTACCGCGCCGTCTGCCGCGCCGTGGACCGTCTCAAGAATGGCAAGACCAGGCCCCAGAATGGGCAGACAGACCGTCGTGGCGGCATCATCTGGCACACGCAGGGGTCGGGCAAGTCTCTGACGATGGTGTTCCTGGTGCGCAAGATGCGGTCGACGCCGGGCATGAGTCAATTCAGGATCGTCGTCGTCACGGACCGGAAGCAGCTGCAAGAGCAACTGGCGGAAACCGCTGCACTCACGGGCGAGAAACCCGACGAGGTCAAGCGATCGAAAGGGGTGCCGGCCGCGCTCGCCAAGGAGGGTGCGGGCCTCGTTTTCGTCATGATTCACAAGCAGGTGGATCCCCAGAAGATGAAGCAGGCTGTGGCGGCGGACACGCTGGCCCACGACCGGGCGCCCGGATGGGGGCTGCTCAACGACAACGAGTCCGTTCTGATCCTGGTGGATGAAGCCCACCGCTCCCACGGCTCCAAACTGCACCTGAACCTGATGGAGTCCCTGCCCAACGCAGCGCGCATCGGCTTCACGGGAACCCCGATCATCATGCGGGAGAAGAACCGCACCTCAGGCATCTTCGGTGATTTCATCGACAAGTACCGTCTCGCCGAAGCCGAGGAGGACGGTGCGATCGTCCCGATCATCTATGAGGGGCGTATCGCCAAGGGCGCGCTCGTCGACGCCGACGACCTGGACGAAGCGTTCGCTGAGGAGTTCCCGGAGCTGACCGACGAGCAGTACGACGAGCTCCAGGAGAAATACGCCACGACCAGCGATGTGCTCAGCGCAGACAGCCTGATCCTGAAGAAGGCCAGGGACATGCTGCGCCACTACGTCGGCAACGTGATGCCGAACGGCTTCAAGGCGCAGGTGGTCGCCCACTCCCGGAAGATCGCGGTGCGGTACCGGGATGCGCTGCTAAAGGCTCGGGACGAACTTGTCGCCGAGGCGGAGAGGCTTCCAGTGTCCGTACTGGAGAAACCTGTCGAGCATCTGACCGCCAGACAAGCCGTCATGCGCGCCGCGCACAAGCAGAAGGAGCTCCTCAAAGCCATTGACTTCGTGCCGGTCATCTCCAGTGACAACAACGATAAGCAGGACGTTGCACGTTGGACCGATGAGAACAAGCACAAAAAGGTCATCGAGGACTTTCGCCGGCCGTTCCCGTTGGAGCCGGTCGAGGGCGAGAAGCCGGTTGCGGTCCTGATCGTGCGGACCATGTTGCTGACGGGATTCGACGCGCCGATCGAGCAGGTGATGTACCTGGACCGGCGCATCAAGGAAGCCGATCTGCTGCAGGCCATCGCCCGCGTCAACCGCACCGCCGATGGTAAGAATGCCGGATTCGTCGTCGACTATGCAGGGATCTCCAAGCATCTGCAGGATGCGATGGAGGCGTACGCAGCTGATGACGCCGAGGGAACACCCACCGATCTGTCTGCCGAGATCACCAAGTTGGAGCCGCGCCGCAATCGGCTGCGGATGCTGTTCACTGACCGTGGCGTGGCCCCTGCCGACACCCATGAAGCGGTCGAGATGTGTGTCCAGCTTCTCGAGGACGAAGAGCTCCGTGCGCAGTTCGACAGTGCCCTGCGGAAGTTTCTCGCCACCGTCGACCTGGTGATGCCGCGAGAGGAGGCCAAGCCCTTCCTGGATGATGCGCGGCTGTACTCGCTTATCAGTACGTGGGCGCGGTCCCGCTACCAGGAACAAAATGACTTCGATGCCTCGCTCTATGGGGATAAGGTCCGCGACCTCATCGATCAGCACATCACGGCACTAGATGTGCGGCAGGTGATACCGCCCAGCAAGATCACAGCCGACGACTTCAGCGCCAAGGTCGAGGCGCTGCCGGGCACCAAGGCCCAGGCGTCGACCATGGAGCATGCCATCCGGCACCACATTGAGGTGCACTTCAACGAAGATCCGGCCGAGTACCACAAGTTGCGTGACCGTCTGGAGGAGATCCTCCGGGACTTCGCGCAGCAATGGGAGCAGCAAGTTTCGCTCTTCCAGCAACTCGTCGATGAGACGGTCGCCGTCCACGAGGGCACCCGTGAGCAGGCCGATGAGAAGCTGTCGCGTCTCAGTCGGCTTGAGCTCGCCCTGTACAAGACGCTGGTCGACACGACGATCACAGATGCGCTCGTGCCAGAGGAGACCCGTGACTACCTCCTCTCGGTGACCGAGAGTATCGAGGAGACGGCAGTCCAGGAATCCCGCAAGAAGGACTTTTGGATCAATGCCGTCCACCAGGACGACCTACGCAAGGCCATCGTCCGGTTGCTAATTAGATATCAGGTCACTGAGCCAAGAGACGCCCGGCACGTTGCCGATGGGCTCTTCGACATCGTTCGTCACCACCGCCATGCCCTCAAGAGGAAGAGCTGAGGTGGTAGCCGTGGCCGCGAAGCCATCGGGCCCGGTCCGTTCGGGCCCGATGCAGGTCGGGAACCTGGAGGTCGACGTCGTGGTTGTTCCTGAGCGCAGCGGCGTACGGCTCACAGTGGAGCGGGATGCCCGCATCACTGCGACCGTCCCTGCTGGCCTGGACAGCGCGCTTCTAGTGGATGCCGTCAAGGGACGACGCGGGTGGATCTACGACAAGTTGGAATCACGGGTGGAAGACGCGGCGCTACGTCCTGTGAAGCAGTTCGTGACTGGCGAAGGATTCCTTTATTTGGGGCGCAACTACCGACTAAAAATCACGGACGAAGCGCCCGTCCCGGTGGGCCTGGTGCGCGGTCGGATGCTGTTGCGGCGGGACTGCCTCGACCGGGCGCAGGACGAGCTCATCGTCTGGTATCGCCATCGCGGTGGAGCCTGGCTTCCCAAACGAGCAGAATCATGGGCACAGCGGATGCAGGCTCCGCTGGAGAATATCGTTGTCCGAAGACTCGGTTACCGGTGGGGCTCGTGCAACCGGAACGGTGGCGTGAACATCCACTGGGCCACCATGCAACTTCCGGCGCACCTGGTCGACTACGTCCTGGTGCACGAGCTCGCTCACTTGCAGAAGCGGGATCACTCGGCCGAATTCTGGAGCATCGTCGCCCGCGCAATGCCCGACTATCAGCAGCGCCGTGCCCGACTGGACCGCCTCGGTGCCGTCCTCTGGCTCCCTGAAGGGGCTCAGCAGTGATGATGACGGTGAGAGAGCCTTCACCAGGATTGGTTGACCCGTTACGGTTCTCCTGGGACAGCACCGTACGGGGGGAGGCGCCAATGCTGCCGCATCAAACGCAGTACGCGCACAGCAGGTTCAGGTCGATGATCGAGAGCAGTTCAGGAAACGAGTTCGAGAAGCTCTTCCATCGGCTGATGGAGCTACGGCATGAGGACTACCTGCCGATTCGGACCCACGGCAACATCGGCGACCTCGGCGGGGACGGCCTGCAAACGATGGGCCGAAGGCTCTACGCCTGCTATGCCCCAGAATCATTCGACGTGTCCGAGGTACGGAAGAAATTCCTCGCTGACGTCGAGAGCGCGATCATCCAGCGACCTGAGCAGTTTGACACCTTCGTGTTCGTCCACAACGACCAGCGTGGCGGTATCCACCCAGTCGTCTCAGGGATGCTCGCGGGGGCCGGACAGACTTTCCCTCGTCTCGTTTTCCAACAGATGGGTCCGCAGAAGCTCTGGTACGAGGCGGTTTACCTCGACCGCCCCCGAATGGAGATCCTACTCGGCGAGAAGATCCCGGTGGAGCAGGTGGTGTACAGCATCGGGCTGGCTGACATCGAGCCTTTGCTCGAGCATCTGGCCGAACACCGTAAGCGCGATGCTGCAGTCGGACCTGTCCCCCTGCCTACCACTTACAAGGTCGACTTCAACCGGCTCTCTGACTACGCCCAGGACCTGCTCCAGGCCGGTAGGCCGTACGGATACCTTGTCGACCAGTACTACCGAGAGCTGCTTGACTTGCGGGAGCGGGACGAAGCAGCGGCTGGCTTTCGGGCGTACTACCTCCGGATGCGTCATGAGCACGGGGACAACTCGGACGAGGTCCTGTGGCAGATGCAGCGCTACGTTCTTGGCCAGGAGGCGCCCAGGTGGGGGCGCGACGACGCAGCCAAGGCAGTGCTCGCCTACTTCTTCGATGAATGTGACATCTTCGAAGTGCCGCCGCCAGAGTGGCGGCCGGCAAGCACTGTGCAGGGAGGAGCGGCATGATCACCCCGACCAAGGGAATCGCCCCTGACCGTGCCCTTCTTGCCGTAGGCGCCCAGATCGCCATGCAACTGGATCGACCGCTCACGGTCAGCCAGACCTGGTCGCGGCTGCGCGAGTGGCGCCACGAGAACGGCCATCCGGCCCCTCTTTCGTTCGGCTGGTTTGTTCTCGCACTGGATGTCCTGCACGCACTCGGCGTCGTGGGCCTGAACAACGACTTGATCACCAGGAGGACCGCCCATGCTGCGCCGGCTGAGCGCTGACGATAAGCGGTTCAAAGCGGTCAGCTTCCAGCCGGGACTGAACCTCCTGGTGGCAGAGACCACCGCTGCGTCTCGATTGACCGACAGTCGGAATGGCTCCGGTAAGTCCAGCGTGATCGAGCTGTTGCACTTCCTTTTGGGGGCGCGGGCTGACAACAAGCACTTGGCCGCTCGAAAGGAACTCCGCCAGGCTGTCTTCACGCTTGGCTTGGACTGGCCAGACCTGGACAAAGAGCTCCACGTCAGCCGCCGGGGCGGTGACGCGCGGAAAGTCACGCTCGTTCCAAGTCTGCTTCCCCCACTGACCTCCGGTCCTGCCTCGGGCGTGGCTGCCGAACATATGGAGTTCCAGCTACCTGTCCTCGGTGGATCAGGGCCGCGTTCGACGGCGGCAGTCGATTCGGCCGACCCTCAGACAGTTTCGCTTGCGGAGTGGCAGGCGCTCATCGAGAAGAACCTGTTTGGCCTGTCCGGAGAGCACCCTGGCGTGAGCGGGCGCGCCTTGCTGTCGTTCCTCATTCGCAAGGTCGGCGACCACGGGTTCAATGAGGCAGAGCGCAGTTTCTCACGTCAGTCGGAAGCACTGGCGACACCCAATCTTGCCTATCTCCTCGGGCTTGACTCCACCCTCGCTGCCCGGTATCAGGACCTTGCAGCTAAAAAGGCTACCCGGGACCAGCTAAAGAAGGCAGTAAACGACCCGGTATGGGGCCAGGTCGTGGGAAAATCTGCGGACTTGCGTGGCGAAATAGCCGTCCAAGACTCAAAAATTTCCGAGCTTCGGCGGCAGATGGAATCATTCCGAGTTGTACCACAGTACGAGGTACTCAAGGAACGCGCAGATGAACTGACCCGCCGCATACAGAATCTCAGCACACGGGATGTAATCGATCGCCGAAATCTTGACCATCTCGAGAGAGCCGTCGAAGAGACGGTTGATCCTGAGGTCCGCTATCTAGAACAGGTTTACAACGACCTGGGAGTGACCCTGCCTGATCAGGCCCTGCGTCGATTCGACGACGTAAGGGCCTTCCATGAGGCGGTTGTTCGGAACCGGCGTACATTTCTTAAGGAAGAGATCGCAGCGACTCGCAGGAACCTCGAAGATCGCAAGGCGGAACGCGCTCGACTTGATGACGAACAGAGCGTCATCCTCAGGGAGCTGAGTGAGGGCGGCGCCTTGGACGGTCTCACTACTCTCCAGAAGGCTCTGGCTCAGGAAGAAGCAAGATTGGGGGCGCTTCAGCACCGCCTGAAGGCGGCCCAGACGGTGGAGGCGAGTAGCAGGGAGATCGAGGCAGCTCGGCTAGAACTGACCCGGGAAGTTGATACGGACCTGCAGGAGCGGCAGCAGCAGATCACACAGGCGACGGTTCTGTTCCATGAGCTGGCTAGCAGGCTCTACGGGAGTGATCGGCCGGCGTATCTCTCGGTCGAAGCAGGTCGGAGCAGCCTCAAGATCACCCCCAAGATCAGCAGTGATGTCAGTCAGGGCATCAACAAGATGTCGATCTTCTGCTTCGACCTCACGATGGCCGTGATTGCTCACCGTGGGGGGCGCGCCCCGGACTTCTTGGTTCACGACAGCCACATCTTTGACGGAGTAGACGACCGGCAACTCACTCGTGCACTTGAGGTAGCGGTGGACCTGACTGCCGCAGAAGGCATGCAGTACATCGTGACGATCAATGAGGACGACTTGTCGAAGGCCCGAAACCTGGGATTCGATCCCGACTCCTACATCATTGAGCCTATGCTGACAGACGCCTACGAGGGCGGCGGTCTCTTCGGATTCCGCTTCGAACGGTAGGAACGCTTCCCGACGTTCATGGAGGACGAGACATGCGCGACGTGGCGTGGTCGTTCTGGATGCCCAACCGTGGGCGCACCCTCTGTAAGCAGAAGATTCGTCTCGATTTTCGGCCTCGACCTCATGCGTGAGCGGACGGGTTGGCACGCAGTTGGCTGAGCGGCACGCCGGTCCAGGTTGGGCGTAGCTGACAAAGCGAATGGGATTCGGTGCCATGGTTCAACACCACTCGGGATGATGCTGCAGGCCCTCATGATGCATAGGTCATGGGTCCGATGGGAGACCGGTTCGTCGGCGGGCCGAGTGTCGCCGTTAGCAGCCGTCTGACATCAGCAAGGCATCGGAGGGGATCACCCTCCTCGCAGCAGGGTCCGATGCAAGGGGGACTCCCCTGGGAGCCATCTGGGAGCCGACCTGCTCCCCGAGCCCCCGCAAGACCACACCAGACCGACCGAGGGCAACGCTCTGACCTGCACGATTGGCAGCCAGGCTGGTAGCGGCCCCGCCCGACCCTCATTCGGGACGAAGAGGTCGTGGGTTCAAATCCCGCCACCCCGACAGCAGAATACCAGGTCAGGGGCCTGATCCATTTGATGGATCAGGCCCCTGAGTGGTTCCTGGAGATCGCTTGGGAAAAATCTCGGAGAAGATCTTGGTCGGCTTCTCCCAGGAGCAGTCTCCGGTGCCGCAGGAAGAGCGGTGCTCCCCGCGGCGCCCTCGGACCTGTGCGTTCGCGAATCCAGGGCTCGTAACTGACCAGGAACACCCGTGCCGGCCATGCCGACGGCTGTTAGGAACCCCGCACATGGCAGTCCTCGCTCAGCGCCTCCCCACGAGAACGCTCACGCGCTCGCCCAGCGAGTTCGTGCGTTACGGGAGGACCGCGGGTGGACGCGGGAACGGGTGGCCAAGGAAGCAGGCATCGCCGTCGGGACGCTGAGGCGTCTGGAGAGCGAGGGAGCGATTCAGCCAGGTTTCTTCACCGTCGGCGCGGTGGCCGAGGCTCTTGCGGTCTCCCTTGATGACCTGTTCCGGGCGGCTCGGGTCCCGCCCATCACGCCCGGTCTCTGGTCCGCCGGATACGAAGGGCGGGATATCGACTCGTTCGTCACCTCGCTCGTCGAGAGCCGCATCAGTGTCGTCGCAGACGTGCGTCTCACCCCGATCAGCCGTAAGAAGGGCTTCAGCAAGACCCGTCTCGGGGAGGCCCTGGCCGAGGCCGACATCGAGTACATCCACCTGCGTGGCCTGGGGAATCCCAAAGACAACCGGGCTCCGTTCTGGGAGGGACGCCTCGTCGAAGGCAGGGCGAAGTTCCGCGGTGTGATGCGTTCCGACGAGGCCAGGTCGGACCTCAACCGCCTCGCTGTGCACGCCAGACAGTCAGAAGGACGAGGAGCGCTGTCACCGCCAAGTGGTTCTGGAGGCAGTCCGCAAGCAAGCGTCGCTGCCCGTAACGGCGTTGGCCTGACTTCAACCATCGAGCCCATAGGCGCTCTTGCCGGAGGCGAATGCCTCCCCTCCAATCGAACGGGGGCGAACCGGTAAAGGGGGCGCAATGGGCGGAGCGTGGCGACGGGCGCGAAAAATGATCACGGTCAAGACGTATCCGGAACTGTCAGCCAAGTACCGCGAGACCAGTTGCGTGACTGGCATACGGCTCGACCAGGGGCCACCACGGAACGTGCGTCTCTTCCCTGTGCCCTTTCGACTCCTCGATGAGGCAAGCCAGTTCGCGAAGTACTCGGTCATCGAGGTCGACGTCCAACAGCACAGCGGGGACAGGCGGACTGAGAGCCTTCGTCCTAACCTCGACACGCTACGGGTCGTGGACCACGTCCCGCCGACCGACGGTTGGAAGCAGCGGTACGCATACATAGAACCGCTCGTTGTGGCATCTCTGTGCGCCATCAAGAGGGACCAAGAGGCGCACGGGACTTCCCTGGGCATCTTCCGTCCCGTCGAGGTCACCGGCTTCCGGCTTGCTTCGGCCGAGCCCTGGGCAGCGTCCAAGGCCGCGCCGGCCGACCAGTTGGATCTGTTCGAGCAAGATCTCAACAGACCTGAGTGGGTCCCACTGGAGTTCCGCTACAGCTTCCGCTGCGTCGACGACGATTGCCCAGGGCACGACATGGGGTTGAAGGACTGGGAGGCCGGCGAGTCGTACCGCAAGTACCTGCACAAGTACGGCGAGAGTGCTGTCCGCGGCAAGCTGCGGGAGCGTTGGTTCGACCGGATGTTCACCGCAGACGAGGCCGTCCACTGCTTCGTCGGCAACATCGCCGCGCACCCGTTCTACCCGAAGACCCATGTCGTTCAGTACGTCCAGGACAGCCTGTTCGACAACTGACTCGCGAGGGCCAGCTCTACCGGTCGGGCACGCGGGAACGGCCGGCTTCGGAACCGTGCGGCCAGGCCCTCGGCCACTCAGCCACTCCACAAGCTCGTTGACATCGCCAACGCAGACTCTATCGGATTTTATCGCGACTGCGTGTACGGTGAAGCCATGAAGGAATCGACTCCCTCGGCTTCCGAGCCACTGATCGCCGGTGCAGAGATTGCCAGGCTGGCGGGGGTAACGCGAGCTGCCGTCTCCAACTGGAGGCGGCGGTACAGGGACTTTCCTGCACCCGTCGACGGCGGAGCGAGCACTCCCCAGTTTTCGCTGGCCGAAGTCCGTTCATGGCTGGCAAAGCAGCAGAAGGGCAATGACCTGTCGGACGAGGTCCGCCTGTGGCAGGCGCTGCGGGGCGCCTTCGGCGACGATGTAGTCGCAGGCATCGCCGGTGTTGCCCGTCTCCTCGCACACGATGATGATTCCAGGCTGGACGGCAAGCTGGCTCAGTTGGCTTCGGAGTTGACGGCGAAGGAATCAGCAGCCGAGATCATCGACCATCTGGTCGAACGTTTCCTGGACTCCTCGCGACGTGCCGGCTCCGACCAGGTCACGTCGTCGCGGCTGGTCAGGGCCGTAAGCCAGTTCGTGGGGCAGGTAGCGGACGACTCCGTCATCTTCGATCCGGCGTGCGGTATCGGGACGCTTCTCCTCTCCGTCCGACCGACCGACGGCCCGCTACGCCGGGGGCAGGAAATCGATCCGGCGGCTGGGGAACTGACACAGGCACGAGCCGAACTCGCGGGACAGCGGGACACCGTCATCGAGATCGGAGACTCCCTCCGCGAAGACCGCTGGTCTGATCTTCGGGCCGACCTCGTCCTCTGCGACCCCCCGGCAGCCGGCCCCGACTGGGGACGTGAGGAGCTGCTCCTGGATGCCCGCTGGGAACTGGGGACGCCCTCGAAAGCGGAAGGGGATCTCGCCTGGCTCCAGCACTGCTATGCCCATACCGCTCCCGGCGGCCGTGCACTGGTCGTCATGCCCGCGTCCGTCGCCTACCGCAAGGCGGGCCGACGTATCCGGGCCGAGATCGTCCGCCGCGGCCTCCTTACGAAGGTCGTCGCACTGCCGCCGGGCATGGTGGCATCACATGCTCAACCCGTGCACCTCTGGGTGTTGCACCGCCCGAGTGGCCCCTCCGACAGCGCGACTTCGGTTCGGATGGTGGACCTCACCGCCAATGCGCCCGACGGCCCCATGGTGCCGACAGCCGAGCAGGTCGTCGACGTGCCGCTGATCGATCTCCTCAATGACTCCGTCGACCTCACGCCGTGCGCCCACGTGGACGCTTCCCGGCAGGATTTCCCCGCCGAGTACGGCACGTTGCAAAGGGCCATCGAGGGGCGCCTCAATCGACTGATCGCATTGCTGCCCGCCCTCGCGGCGGGGACGGGTCCGGGAACACCGGACGGCGCGACGATCAGTCTCGCCGACCTCTCCCGTGCCGGTCTCGTCGACCTCGCTGATGCCGAACCGATCTCGATCAGCGAGCAGTTGGACACCGAGTATCTACGGGGATTCCTGCGCAGCGCCTCCAACAACCGTCGCTCGACGAGTAGCAGCGGCTCCTACCGCCTCGACATCAAGGGGGCTCGCATCCCGCAAATGGCTGTGGAGGAACAACGCCGCTACGGTGCCGCCTTCCGCGCGCTCAAGGAATTCGAGGAGCAGATCGGCGAAGTGACGCGACTGGCGGAGCAAGCGAGCGCTCTCGCCCGTGAGGGCCTCACCAACGGGGCACTTATGCCTTCCGAGGACGGTGCCTGACGGTGTCCTGGGTCGGCCGCGTCGTGTCCGCGCCTTCGGCCATCAGGCGGGCGATGGTCGAGATCGCGGTGAGCAGTTGCTCGGGCGACCGTTCCAAGGCCAGGGCGTGCTGGTGAATACGGATTCCCGCGTGCCGCACTCGATGCGTCGCGCTCGGCTCGTAGCCCCTCGCGTAGACGAGGTGACCGTCGGAGAGTCCGAGCGCCGTGCAATAGGCGAGCATCTGGTAAAGGTCGGCATCCGGGAACCCTTCGGGCTTCTCCGCCTTGTACTTGGCGTCCGCGACGGCTCGTGGGCTGCCCTGGTCCGCGTACCAGACCAGATCCGGGCGCATCCGCACCGCCCCGGCCTCGTCGAGGTGCACACCCCGCGCCTGAAGCGCGCTGTGCCCGCCGTGTTCCGCCAGCGCCTCGCGCAGTGCCACGCAGACGAAGTCCTCGAAGATCTTGTGGGTGTCGATGAGGTACCCGTCGATGGAGAGCCGGCCGTCCGGGCCGGCCGAGTGTTCGACGGACGATCCTCGCAGGATCGTCTCGGCAAGCTGTAGCGCCGGCTGGTAGCGGAGGTTCAGCCGACTGGCCCTCCACTGCGGCAGATCACGGATACCCCGTGTCAGCGGCTGTGCGTCCAACAGCCGGCCGCGGTGGTGGCGGAGTCGGCGGCGTACGTCGTCGGGTACCCGGGGCAGGGTCAGCAGCCGCTCCGTGGCAGCGCGCAGCAGCCGGTTCTCCGCGATGTCGGTCCCGTAGTCGTCGTAGGCCACCTCGACCGGGAAGGCCCGCCCGTGGTGCCGTTTGACCTGCTCGGCTTCCCTGATGCGCCCGCGGACGACCGACGCGGTCTCCTCGGTGTGCCGGTAGCCCTGGAGGACGCCTTGCCGCAGCGCGCGTTCGAGAGATCTCTCGAACCCCTGCGCCAGCGCCGGAAGCAGCTCGTCCTGCTCGGCCACGCTCACCTCGCCGTCCCGGTGGATACGGGGGTCGGCGGCGTAGCCGATGAGGAAGAACAGCCGCGAGACCGGCACCTTGGGAGCGATCCGCAGGGTTACGGGAGGGTGCCCCGGTGCTCTCAGGGCCACCGCGCCGACCTTGCCGCCGGCGCGCAGCCGCCAGCCGCCCGGACGGTAGGGGTCGGGAGCGGCTTCGACGATCCTGGAGGCGGCGAGAGCGCGACCGAGCTCGTCGGGCAGCGGCACGGTGACGGCCGGGCCGTACTCGTCCAGCTCGACGGTCGTCACGACGTCGTCACGACGCTGTCGCGTCCGGTCCGTCGTCGCCGCCATCGTCGCCGTCGTCGCCGATGGACCGGGACAGGGCTTCGAGTCCGTAGCGCTTCTCGATGTCGAACGGCTCTCCGTAGTGGTGCTCCTCCAGCAGCGGCAGGATCTTGGTCCGCCAGGTGCGCTCCAGGCCGCCCTCCCGGTGTACGCCCTTCTTCATCAGGTAGGAGGGTCCGATGCGGAAGTCCGCTTCTTCGATACGGGAGTTGAGCGCGTCCAGGAGGTCCGCCGCCCGGGTGCCGATTCCCTCCCGGTCGAGCCAGCGTCGTAGCAGTCCGCTGGTGGGCTCGGTGCGTGGCGACAGCTCGACAAAGGCGAACCGCCTGCGCATCGCCGCGTCCACCAGGGCGATCGAGCGGTCGGCGGTGTTCATCGTGCCGATGACGAAGAGGTTCGGCGGGAGTGCGAAGTCGTCGCCGGAGTATGTGAGCCGTACTGATTTGTTCCGGTACTCCAGAAGGAAGTACAGCTCGCCGAAGACCTTGGCCAGATTGGCCCGATTGATCTCGTCGATGATCAGGAAGTGCGGGATATGGCGGTTGCCCGCGCGGGACGCCAGGTCGGCGAGTTCGCGCAGCGGGCCGGCGGTAAGGCGGAAGGCGACGTCACCGGTGTCCGGGTCCTCGCGGGGGCGGAATCCCTCGAAGAAGTCCTCGTAGGCGTACGAGGGGTGGAACTGCACAAGCTTCACCTGCCCGGGTCCGCCACCGAGGTATTCGGCCAGCTTGAGAGCGGTGTACGTCTTGCCCGTGCCGGGCGGCCCGTAGAAGATCAACTGCCGTTCGTCCCACAGCAGATCCCGGGTGTCGCGCAGCCAGCCGACGTCGTGCACCAGCAGTTCGTCGGCGAGGGACTGTTCCGGTACGGGAAGTTCCAGCTCGCGGCGGGCGGTGAGCGCGGGGGTCGTGCCGCTGGGGTCGCGCTCTATCGCCACGGCCTCGTCGGCAAGCTCCTTGTCGGAGAGGCCGAGTCCTTCGATGTCCGGCTGAACGGTGGTGAGGTCCACGATGTCGTGCTGGACGGAGAGCCGCTGCTGGATCTCCTCGGGCAGCACGTCGTACGGGTGGCCGGTGCTCTGCCACTCGACAGGCCGCCGCAGGTCGGACCGGCCGCTGTCGGAGGCGGTCTGCTCGGCCGGTCCGGTGATCTCACCGACGTAGAACCGTCCGCCCGAGAGTGTGCACACCGTGTCGCCCGGCTTCATCCGGGACAGGAACGCGTGCAGTTCCTCGACGAGTTCGAGCTTCTGGTTGTACGTGGCGGTGGCGCCCCAGTCCTCCTCGACGACCGTACGCAGGTGTTCCTTGCTGGCGCCCTGGCCGATTCCCTGGCGCAGGCGGAGGGCAGAGAGGGAGACGCGCCCTTCGGGGAGCCACAGCTTCTGGACGAGGTCCGTCCCGGACACGTTGGAGCCCCGCACCAGCCAGGACCTCGCGGGGCCGGACCAGACGCCCTCCATGAAGTCCGAGAGCGGCGCCCCCGCTTCCGTCTTCCAGTCGATCCAGCCGTTGCGCGGCGAACCGACCAGCACACCCGCGGCCTGGGACGGGGACCCGCAGTCCATGTCCTGGGTCACCTCCAGCCACCCCGGCCAGCGGGTGGACGGGCGCAGGACGCCCGTCTCCTTCATCAACTTCCGCACTCTGGCCGTGGCGGCGAAGTGCTTGGAGAAGGACGGCATTTCACGGTCCCGGGCGGGAGAGCCTGCCAGGATGCGGAACTTCCGGCTTCCGTTGGTCCCGACCTCGTCCAGCAGCACACCGCGGGCCCGGTCGACCTCACTCGCACCGGGCAGGCGCAGCAGGAAACTCGGAGTCTCCCTGGAGCTGGCAGGCCCCTCCGCGGTCTCGGTCATGCCAACTCCCCCGTTCTGGACAGAACGCGCATTGCCACCTTTCTCAACACCCCTACCTTTCAGCGCAGTTAAGCGCATAATCGCCCGCCAGGGGGAAGCGCGGTGTGTGTCACCCCACGGTGGAGGGATGAAGTCGCCATGAGCATCATGGATCAACTCACGCTGCGACGAGACGGAAAGGTGCGGAAGGACAACGGGGCCACGTGTTCCGGTGAGATGTCCACGGGTGTGGCGGCGGAATGGCGGGTGCGGGTGGATGGCCACCCCGGGCTCACGATCCACGACACCCGATGGGCGAACGGAGAACGCGATCTCGTCCTGTACCAGCCCGTTGTTGTGCCGGAGATGCCCGCTGCGCTGTCCAACCTGCACAACCGGCGTCGAGCCGGTATCCAGGGCTCCGGGTTACGGAACGGGGAGCTGCGGATCATGGGGTGGGTCGCCGTCCCCGGCGACCGCCCGAGCTTCAAGAAGACGTTCACCACCGCCGACTTCGTCGAGGTGTGCGGTCTCGCCGATCTGCGTGAGCTGACCGGCCGACCGGGAGTGGTTCTCGATACGGCCTTCGTTCGGCCGGACCCCGTGTTCATCGATCTGGACAAGCCCCAGGAGACGGACTCCGTTCAGCACGCTCTCTTCTTTCCGCAGCGCGACAACGTGGCTCCGGTCGTCTTCTTCCTGCTCAGCCGGGTCGCGCCGACCTTGCGCCACATAGGCTGGCTGCCGGAGCCCGTCCGGTCGTAGCCGTGGAGGACGCGGACGGCTCCCGGTTCGTTCAGGGGCCGCCGACGACCGGAGGTACGACCCGTCGTCCAGGAGTCGGGCCGGGCATCGGTACGGGGCGACCCGCCCGCCGGACCTCCCCCGAAGGCACGGCGTGGGGCGTGGACGGTGCTGTCGTCCGGCCCGGCGGGGACTGCGGAGGCGGGATGACCGCGGTGGCCGTGGCGGCGGACCCCCCGCCGGGTACTGCGTCCAGCAGGATGTTCACCTCCAGCAGGCGCCCGTGGATCTCGGTGAGGCTGGGAGGCAGTTCGTGCGTGCGGTGATGGCAGGCAGCACTGAGCGCGGACCACGTGAGGTACCAGCGCCGGGCGGTCCCCCGGTCCGTGTACGCCTCCAGGCACAGGATGCGGTGCTTCTCGATACGCGTCATACCCGGGGCCACGCCGCGCCAGAAGGTGTCCAGGCGCTGTTCGAGAGCGAGGCGCAGCAGCATGGCGGCGGCCCGAGCCCGTGCTACGGGGGTGAGCGACCCCATCGTGCCTGTCGGAGGCCGCAGAAGGGTCTGGGCGGCGGAGACGAGTTCGCGTGCGTCGTCCGTCATCGGGCACCGCCCTGCGGCACGACGGTCGCCGGGCCGCGCCGGATCGCCCGTGCCAGCCGCTCGGTCCGAGCGACGAGCCGCTTGCGATCGTCCACCGACGGCAGCCCCGGGTGCGAGCGCGCGTTGAGTTCGTTGATCAGTGCCCATCCTCCGGCGTGCAGGCTCTCGACAGCCGTCTGCGGCCTTGCGGAGGAGTCACCGAGCAGGGCGAGGGCCACATACTCCTTGGTCCGCGCCGGCGGGGAGACGCGCTTCTCGATCTCGGCGAGACCGAGTCCGTGGTCGTCCCGCAGCGTACGGCGCGCGGTCTCCATGCAGGCGGCTTCGAGGGCGATACGGCACATCGCCGGGATGACGCGGTCGGCGACGCTCTGCGGCAGGCTCTGGTCGTAGGACAGGGCACGGGCCTCCTCGAACGCCTGCTTGACGGGATCGCTCCTCTTCTCGACGGTGACGACGGACTCGGTCTCGCGAGAGATGTGAAGGATCGTCGCCTCGATGCCGAGGTAGGTGATGGCCTCCTCCAGCCGGGTGTCGTGGGTGAAGACGACGACCTGGCGGTGGCGGGCGGATTCGCTCAGCACCGTGGCCAGTCCCTCCACCTTCTGCGCGTCCATCGACTGCACCGGGTCGTCGATGACGAGGAAGCCGAACGGGCTGTTGTCGTGCGTCGCGCGCGGGATGAACAGCGACAGGGCGAGCGAGTGCAGTTCTCCCTGGCTCATCACGCTGTACGCGGGCGCCTCCTGGTCGTCCACGGACACATCGAGCCGCACACTGCCCTGCCGGGCCGTGCCCTTCAGCGCGATGTCCCCGAGCGAGACGCTGCTGCTCTCGCACAGCGCCTTCCACACGCCCTGCGACCGCGAGACGAACTTCCGCATCCGCTTGTCCCTCAGCTCGTCCGTCCGCTTCCGGAGCCAGTCACGGGCGGCCAGCGCCTCCTTGAGCCGCTCGGTCGCCTCGGCGGCCTCCTCCATCGCGACAAGCCACTCCGCAAGGCGCACGGCCGCGGGCCGCCAGGCGGTGTCGCGGTCGGTGAGCCTGCGGGCGGCCTCCTCGCCGACCTGCCGGCACGCAGCGCTCAGCGTGGGCGCGACCCCTGCGACGCGGTTCGCCAGCTCGACGGGGTCGGTCACGCTCCGGCAGAGAGCCCAGTCGCGCCACAGGCCGGCCAGTTCCGAATCCTCGGCCCGCAGCAGGTCGGGGACCGGCTGGACCAGGTCGTGGACGGCGCGCAGCGCGCCGCCGAGCGTCCTGCGTACGGCTTCGGCCCCGGCCGCCTCCGACTGAAGCCGCTCGATCTCGGCCCGCGTCGCCTCCGCCCACGCCTGGTCCAGGCGGTCCTCGGTGCCGCAGACCTGACAGTCGGCGCTCCCTGAGCGGCGGCGGTATTCGAGTGCGCTCTCCAGAAGCGCGGCCAGCCGCCGTGCGTCCTCGGCGTTGGAGTGCCGTACGTCCTCGACGGCGGCAGTCGCCTCCCGCAGCCGCACCAGCGCCCCCGCGACCTCGCTTTCGTCCGGGCCGGACAGCGTGGTGAGCGCCCGGAGGCGTGCGTCCGCGCCCGCCTCCATGACCACGTCCGGGGCGAGCAGAGCCCGCACGGCAGCGACATCGGGGGTACGTCCACCGAGTGCCCGAGCGGCCTCGACGGCACGCTGGTCGTCAAGGCCGGTCAGCGCCTCGACGGCCGCGACCTTCAGGGCGAGAGGCCGACTCCCCACGTCCTTGCACTCCTTGAGGCGGGCCGCGAGCCGGTCATCGATCTCGCCGAGCTGACCGAGCCCGATGAACTTGGCGATCTTGTTGTGCAGGTCGCTGAGCGTCCCGTCCACCATGGAGCCCAGCTCGCTGTACGGCAGGAACGGCCGGTAGAGGGTGAGCATCGAGGCGTCGACGCACTCCTCAAGCTTCTGCTCCGTACCGTCCTCGCGTACCACCGTCGTATGCGCCTCGTGCACCTTCTCGCCGTACCAGGTCCGCCGCACCGTGACCGGATCCCCGGTGTCGTCCAGGGTGAGCCTCACCGAGACCCGCGGCTCCGTGGACTCGTGCAGGTTGCGCCAGCCCTCCTTCCAAACCGCCGTCCTGGACTTGCCGTTGCTGCCGTCCCAACGGGCGTTGAAGCCTGTCAGCGCCATCTCGGCGGCCTCCGCGAAGCTCGACTTCCCGGTGCCGTTGCTGCCCGCGACGATGGTCAGCCCGGGGCCGGGCGGAAGGTCGAGCGTGGCCTCCGGGCCGACACCCCGCCAGCCCGCCGCCGAGATGGAGCGCAGGTACACAGGGCCGGCCCGGCCGGTCTCCTCCGGGGCCGGGTCAGGAAGCATCCCGCGCAGCAGGTCGGCAGCCTCCGGGGCCAGATCGGACGTGTCGAGACGGTCGTTGAGCAGCTTGTGGAGAGGGGTGTCGTCGGTCATGGCGGTGCTCCTTGCACGGTCGGGCGGTGAGCGCGACGAGGGTGACGCGCCGTTCACCATCAGATCATGCATGAGCATGTTGGCGGTGTCAACAGAGTTCTGACACGCCCTTAGCTCGAATGCGTGTACGGTGTCCTCCTGTGCGGCAAGGTCGCCGGTCCGGCCTGGGAACCGGTGGACGCAACTCGAACGAAGCGACCCACAACGAGAGAGGCCAAGACATGCGGCTGCCCCGACCGAGCGGGACGGAAGACCTGGCCGACGACGAATGGCCGGACACAGAGGCAGAGTTGGAACACGACCCACTGGACGCGGCACGTACGCATGTACGCGCCCTGCTGCACCACACCCGCGCGCTGGCGGGCGAACCCGGCGACGCCCTGGACTTGGCACTGCGGGCGGCGCAGCGCGCCTTCGACGAGATCGGCGCGTGCAA
Source organism: Streptomyces sp. NBC_01506 (assembly GCF_045040295.1). Taxonomy (NCBI): domain Bacteria; kingdom Bacillati; phylum Actinomycetota; class Actinomycetes; order Kitasatosporales; family Streptomycetaceae; genus Streptomyces; species Streptomyces sp. NBC_01506. The sequence continues at coordinate 4,031,064 of NZ_CP109422.1, forward strand.
CACGCGGCTCGATACGGCTTTGGAGCGGGGGAAAGCCATCGCCTGGGAACTCGAAGACCGTCTCACCGCAGGGGCCCCCGCCGCCGTACCCGCCCTTCTGGACGAACTGGACCGCCTGACGGCCGGGGTGGCCGCTTCCGAGGCGGGACGGCGGGTCGTGCTGCGAATCCTGGGCATGGACGAGGGGTCCGGGGCGGAAGACGTAGGGACGCCGCCGAGCGACCAAGATCGTGTGCCCCGGCTGACGGCCGCGGACCTTCCCCGAATCCCCTCCCTGTACGACGCCGAGCAGCCCGGCTACAGCACGTTGACCGACATGATGGCGGCACAGGAGAAGACCGCCATCCAGCGAGCCGACGCCTACGAGCAGCGCTCCGCCGTCTTGGCCAGCCACATGGCGGAGATCGTCACGCGGATGGCCTCCGTCTCCTTCTCCGACCCGGCACTGAACGGGGAAGCCCTCGCCGAGGTGCGGAGCGCCTACGCTCTCTGGCTCGTATGCGCTGACGAACGGCGGCGGGACGACAGTTGATCCCGCCGGCCGCCGCCCTCGACGGACAAGTGTCCGCAGGCCCCTGCGGACACCCCACGATGTCGCGGGCGGCGGTGACGGAACGGCCGGGGCCGGGGGCCCGGTGGTATCAGGCCGCTCACTCAGGGACCGTGTCCGGCCCCGAAATGTGCGGGACGTGTACGAGCGTGGCCCAGGTGCACACACCGGCAGCGGGTGGCTGCGCGGCGGCGAAGCCCCACTCTCCCTGGTACCTGTCGGACAGTTCGCGGACCACCGCGAGGGAGACCTTGCGCCGCTCGGCACATTGGTCGGCGAGACGGCGATGGTGGTGAAGGGCGTGCGTGTCGTGCACGACGACGTGAAGGACGTCATCGGTCCGACGGAGAACAAGATGGACCATCTCCCCGGCCCCGGTGAACCGGCAGGCATGGATGGCCAGTTCGTGGACGAGCATGAGCGTCGGCTCGATCAGCTCGTCTTCGACCCCGTGCACATCGAGGACCGCCTCCGCCGTGTCATGGGCGACCACCGGAGTTCCGACCGCCGAGGGAAGCGTCAACCCGTACACGAAGTGGGAGGCGGGCGGCTCCGCGAGGTCCGGCGGCGGGGGCGGGCACTGTGTCACCCTCGCCGGGGCATGGAGGGCGAACGGCGAGCCGAGCGCGTAGGCGGGGAGGGTGGATCGCGGGCCGCCTGCGGCCGGTTCACGGCCCCATCGGTCGACGGGTTCGAGGCCGGCGGCCGGGGTGCGAGTGAGGGCGGGGGCAGTGGTGGGCGCGGGGGTCGCATTCTCGGACATGGCAACTCCGTTTGACGGCATGGCTGTTGGGACATGGCCGCATCGATCGCGACGTGGGGTGGTGTGTCGAGATGGCTCGTACGGCGCATGAGTCGTTTGACGACGCGGCAGGGCAGTGGCTCGTCTCCCTGGCGCGAGCGCACCCCTCCCAGGGCGGGAGGACGCGGGCAAGCTCGCGCGATGCTCTTCTTGTTTGCCTTGCGTGAGCGTCGCGTGACTTAAGGTAGGGCAGTAGGTGGTACTTGCGCCACCTACTGCGAGGAACTTAACCCCCGATGGATTGCGCTGGTCCCACCCGGCAGACTGGGCCACGCCCCGAAGAGGAAGGCGATCGATGCCGCCACGCACCACACCTACGCAGCGACAGCGCAGACTTGGCGCGGAGATCAAGAAGATGCGCACCGAAGCGGGTCTCACCGCCGAGTACGTCGCGGGCCTGTTGGGAGTCGACCGGGGCAAGATCTCGAACATTGAGTCAGGCACCCGCAACATCAGTCCGGACCGCCTGCGGACGCTGGCGGCACATTGCGCGTGCGCGGACGAGCGGTACCTGTCCGTACTGGCGGACATGACCCAGCCGTCTCAGCCCCACTGGTGGGACGAGTACAGGGGCCGGCTCTCGCCCGGCCTTCTGGACATCGTCGAGTTGGAGTGGCACGCGAGCCGCATTCAAACCATTCAGACCGCCCACATGCCGGGATTGCTCCAGACCGAGGACTACGCTCGCAGCGTCTTCATGGCAGTGCTCCCCGCTCTGTCACGCCTCGAAGTCGAGCTGCGCGTGGCCCATCGGACGGACCGGCAGCGTGTGCTGGACCGCGATGAGGCGGTGACATACGTGGGCTACGTGCACGAGGCCGCCCTACGCATGCTGTTCGGGGGACGAGACACGACCAGGGACCAACTCAACGCCCTGATCGAGTGGAATGAGCGGGGAAATGCCGTCGTACGCGTCGTCCCCGTTGAACTCGGGAGTTTCCCTGGGGCCGGTCACGCCTTGCTCTACGCGGAAGGCCCAGTACCTCAGCTCGACACGGTGCAACTCGATTCAGCGCATGGCCCCGAGTTCATGCATGCCGAACTACAACTCTCGAAGTACCGGGCTCACTTGGAATGGATGGACCGAATGAGCCTGTCAGCCGACGCATCGCGAGACTTCATCCACGCCATCATCAGAGACCTGTGAGGATTCGACCGTGTCAGACATCAACTGGGAAGCCGCCTTCTGTGGAGAGGGCAACAACTGCTTCCGCATCGGCACGGACGCCGACGGGAACGCGTACATAGCCGTAGCAGGCCAGGAAGACACCTACCTCACGGACACACACGACGCCCTGCGCACGCTCATCCAGGACATCAAGGCGGGCAAGGCCGACCACCTGCTGTAGCGGTCCGGGTCGGCACACTGACCCGGACCGCTCACATCACGCGGCTTCGGGCTCGGCGGGGTGGCGCGGGCCGTGGCCGGGGGGTGGGGTGAGCGTGGAGGTGTAGTTCTCGCCGTCCTCGAGGGGGGTGGTGAGGCTGATGCCGGCAGCGGCCATGCGGTCGTACTCGGCGAGGACGAGGTCCTTGGTGCGGTAGTGGCCGTACTTGGCGATCTCGTTGTTCTTCAGGCCGCCGGTCTCCGACTGGAAGGTCTCCAGGATGTAGTCCGTGTCGTCGCGGCTGATTCCGTAGAGGTGGAAGAAGTAGGCATCCAACTCGGCGCGGATCTGGGCGCGGCGGGCCTCATTCCAGTGGAAGGGAGCTCCGGTGTCGCCGAGGTCGCGCGCGAGCGGAGTCATGTCGTACGCAGTGCAGACAAGCTCAGTGACGCGCGGGGTGATGAAGGCCGCGTGAGGCTCAAGGATGCGGGGGGTAGGAACCGGCAACTGCTTCCAAATGAAGAGTTTCATGTGAGCATCACTGATCTTCTGACGGCTGGAAAAGTCAAAGACGAGAGAACTCTGCACAGCAACGAGAGCCGCGACAAGAAAAGCCGACACTTTAGGGAACATAAGCGGGTAGGTGTGCAGTGTTGCCGTTAGTGGAAGAAATGCAGGGATTGCGGTTCGCTCATTAGTCGAGGCAGTGACATCACACCATCCACACAGCCACCCGCGGCCCCATTCCATGTCGGCCAACCGCTTCGAAATTCCGGGAACTTGAACTTCTTTTCCATTCCTCCGCGTCGAAATTTCATGATCTGCCGCCACCCAATACATGGGAACAGCAAGTCTGTCCGGATCATTCAACTCGTCCCGCGTAAGATATTTCGGTTGATTTTGTCGATTCACCGCAGTTTCACTCTTCACAACATCAGCAGCTCGATGATTGAAGAAGTCAACCATCTTGGCTTCGTACAAGGGAGACATTACTTCACCCTCTCGCACGAACCTATTGGACTGCAATTCCCAGCCTTCATCAAGAAGTTGCTGCCTCGTGCGGAAAAGGTCACCGTCATTTGCGCTGCGAAATAGGTACTTGAACTCGATACCCCACTGATCGTCTCCACCAGGACCCTCAATCTTGAGAACCGGGAATCGCCGGTAAATCGATGCGGTGAGATCTGCGTCTCGGCGAGTGCGGAAGATCGGCAGTGTCCCCGTATTGGGGTTGATAAGCGCGATCTCCTCGGGGCTGAGCGCGAATACCCGGTCCGCATCATCCAAATCAGCCGTGTCCTCCAGGAAAAACGCAAAGCGGGCAGCAGGCTCCCGAAGACCTCTGCCAACCAGTGACAGCAGGCAGAACTTGTAGCCAGCGTGCACTCCAACGAAGAGCGACTTACGGTTCTCGAAGTCGTACAGCACCGCCACCGCACCCCGCCGGGTGAAGTCGCTGAACAGGAACTGCCCGCCCGCATTCGTTGCGATAGCCGTCGGAATAATGCAGCCGAAGCGGCCTGTCGAGCGCACAATCGACGAGAAAAGCTCGGCAAAAAGCTGATCCACCTGAAGCTTCGTTACACCGCCAGCCGTGAGGCCCTCCGCGCACAGAGGGAATACCCCTGAACCACTGGCGAACATAAATGTTGACTTCAGCTTTCGCCGTGCATCCATGTACCGACTGGCCGCCTCTGGGTTTTCTTCAATCCATGCGGCAATCCGTCGCCCTCGCTCCACCCCGGAAGTTTGCGCAATTGACGGTTCAACAACACTGAAGTACTTCTTGTCCTCGAACTCGGACCGATCCCACGGCGGGTTCCCCACCACACAAGAGAACCCGCCCGCCCACCCCGTGGCCGGGTCCACCTCGTCCTCCGCCCGCGTTTTCTCCGGGACCGCGAACACCTCCGGGAACTCCAAGTGCCAGTGGAAGAAGCGATACAGGTCCCTCAGCCGGTCGATCTCCTTGTGCGTGGCCGCCGAAGCCGACTGGCCCTCGGGGTCCCGCAGCGCCTGGAACACCTCGTGCGTCACAGGCGCCGGGGCGTCCTTGGCCTTGGGCCACATGAACGCCGCGCACCAGGCATCGGCGAGGTGGCGGGCGTGGACGTACTCCTTCTGCGCCAGCCAGTCCTCGTACGCCGCCTGCTGAGCGTGCACCTGGCGCAGGTTGCCGGACGGCGCCCCGATGATCCGGCGCAGCCCCGACGCGAACGCGGTGTTGGAGACCTTCGTCTCCACGACAACCTCGAACAGCCCGCCCTGGCCCTTGCGTTCATGGTCGTTCTGCTTCTCCAGGAACCTGGCGTACTTCTCGTCGTCGCCCTCGACCGCCTTGAACGCCTTGTTCGGGATGCCGTCGAGCATCAACGTAGGCGTGGTGCCCACCAGGCCGTTCCCGTGCTTGATGTGCGCGTCCAGGAAGCCCAGCGCCTTGCCCGGTTCCAGGGCCTCCAACCACAGGGAGACCTTGGCCAGTTCGACCGCCATCGGGTTGAGGTCCACGCCGTAGACGCACCGGGCGACCACCTCATGGAGAGCGGCGCGTACCGCGACCGGGGTCGGCTCCGGGTTGCTCTCGCGTACCGCCGCCACCCGCTTGGCGATGCGGCGGGCCGCCGCGACGAGGAAGTGGCCCGATCCGCACGCCGGGTCGCAGACCGTCAGTGACAGCAGCTCGCGGACGATCGTCTCCGACGGGTCCGGCTCACCCGCCGCCGCGGCGACCTGCTCGCCGCGCTTCTGGGCGTCGTCTATCACCGGGTCGAGGGTGGAGTCGAGCAGAGTCTCGATCAGCGAGGCCGGCGTGTAGTAGGAGCCGGTCTTCTTACGGTCGTTGCCGAGCCTGTTGACCAGTTCGAAGGAGCGCTCGGTGGCGCTGTGCTTGGGGACCAGTTCCAGCAGGGACTCGTAGATGGAGCCGAGTTCTTCCGATCCCATGTTGCGGTAGTCCACCGGGCGCCAGCGCGCGGTCTTCTCGTCGCGTACGCGGGAGAGGTGGCGCACCGCTTCCAGCAGGGAGGCGTTCGACAGGGCGCAGTCCCGCAGCGGAGCATCGGCGGCGGTGTCGTCGAAGAGGCCGCCGAGGCCGGGCAGGCCCAGCTCGGGCCGGCCGTCCTCGCGGCCCAGCGCGTCCAGGACGATCCGCATCGCGGCGTACTGGTCGGCGTGGGCGGTGCCCTGGCGGCGCAGAGCGTGGCGGCGCAGTCGGGCGGAGCTGAAGTACTTGGCGTACCGCTTACGCGCCTCGTCACTCGCGCCGGGGTCGTGCAGGGCGTCGCGGTCCTCGGCGACGAAGAGGAAGATCATCCGGTAGGCGAGGCGCAGCAGGGACGCGTGGAAGCGGTCGGCGTCCAGGGTCTCGCGCAGGTCCGTGTTCGCGGGGTGGCGCAGGAAGCCCGTGCCCAGGGTGGTGATGGCCCGCTGGACACCGTCGCGGTGGTGGTCGAGTGCCCGGGTGCCCGAGGCGATCGCCTCCGTACGCCACTGTTCCAGCCAGCAGGCGGACGGGACTCCCGCGTCACCGGTCTCGAAGCGGGAGACATGCAGCAGCCGGTAGAGCAGGACGAACTCGCTGAACAGCTCGCCGTCGAAGATGGCTTCGAGGTCGAACTCGACGTACGAGGCGGTGGCCAGGGCGTTGGAGTCACGCAGCAGCCGCAACTGCCGGCCGTTCGTGAGGACGCCCCACAGGTGGGCCTCGCGCCGGTTCAGGCACTCCTGGAGGAGGGAGTGCGGGGGGACGGTGCCGACGCCGCCGGGCCGTTTGTCGAGCAGGGCGTTCCAGACGGCCAGGTGGACGGGCACGTGGTGCCAGTGGTGGCTGATGGGGAAGACGCGGTCCGGGTCGCTGTCGGCGCGGTACGCGCCTGCCGGGACTGTGGTGAGGCGGCCGAAGCCCAGCTCGTTGAAGAGGGGTTCGAGCCACTGGTCGACCGCGAGGCCGGTCGGGTCCGCGGGCAGCTCGGCCTCCGGGCTGACCGGCAGTTTCTCGCGGAGTTCGCGCCAGACGGCCTTGAGGTAGTCCCAGTGGCGTTCGGCCTCGTCACGGACGGACCGGCGGGGGCCGATGACGTGGTAGTCGGCGGGGCCGGAGCCCGGGACGTCCTTACCCTCCTTGCTCTCCGAGATACGGACGAGCATGTCGGCGGGGAGCAGGCCGCCGACGGTGTGGACGGCGGAGAAGACCTGGTTGCGGGTGGTGGCGGACATCAGGCGGCCTCTCCGGGTGCGGTGATCGGGGGCAGGTAGACGTAGACGCCGAGGATGTCGGCGGGCCGCTGGGCGGTCACCTTCAGGCCCTGCACGATCTCGTCGGACGCGCGCCGGACCCGGCGGTGGGACTCGTCCAGTTCCTCGGCGAGTCGGTCACCGTAGGCGTCCATGTGGTCCTTGACCGCGCCGAGTTGGCCCAGGGTGCGGCTCATCGTCCGTTCCTGGAAGTAGTCGTCGGTGTTCTCCGCGGCCTCGGCGGTCAGCAGGGCGAGCGCCTGGTCCTCGGGGAGCCAGACCGGGTTCTTGGCGGATCCCTGGTAGGCGAGCAGTCGGGCGTCCTCGGCGACGATCCTGCGCCTGCCCTGCCGGGAGGGGAGCGTGAGGTGGAAGCGGTAGCGGGCCAGGAGCAGGGTGGTGGGGACGGTCACGGCGGCCGTGGAGACCACGCCGCAGCGGCGGGCCGGGCGGCGGCCGGCGGCTTCCGCGTCCAGGGCCGTGTTGAGGACGTGGGCCGCGATCGCGCCGACGACGGGGTCGGTCCGGACGAGGGCGGCTTCGCCCCGGGCGACGGCCGCCGTGGTGCGGAACGGGATGGGGCGCCCGGACTCGACGGCATCGGCGCCCGCCACGGGGGCGAGGGCGTCGCGCAGTCCGGCGGGGACGCCGCTGACCTCGGCGGTGAAGTCGCCCGACTCGTCGCCGGCTTCGACGACGTGTGCTTCGAGGGCGGCCAGTGCGTGCCGGACGAAGCCGCTGACCTCGTCCGCGCGGCCCAGGGCGTCGCGGATGGCGGCGACCTCGCGGGCGACCTCCTCGGGGTGGATGGCGCGCTGGGCGAAGCGGGCGAGGGTGCGGGTCTCGCGTTCGGCGGCTGAGTTCCACCGGCTCTCCAGCTCGGCGGCCCGCTCGTCCACGGTCTTCAGGGCCTCGACGCCGAACAGACCTTCCTGATGGGGCTGTTGGCCGCGCATGAGGAGCCATTCGACGATCGCGTCGGTGACGCCGGAGGACGCCTCGTCGGGGACCGAGACCGAGATGCCGAGGTCCTTGCGGATCTGGCGGTGCTTGGCGATGAGGACTTCGAGGACCTTGCCGTCGATGCCGTTGTCGATGCCGTACAGGGTGATGACGCGGACCTTGTCGCGCTTCTGCCCGTAACGGTCCACGCGGCCTTCGCGCTGGTCGTGGCGGGTGGGGTTCCACGCCAGGTCGTAGTGGACGACGGCGTCGAAGTGGTGCTGGAGGTTGACGCCCTCGGAGAGGCAGTCGGTGGCGACGAGGACCCGGCGGGCGGCGGGATCGTCCCCCGCGAGCGTCGCCAACTCCTCGATGCGGGTGAGGCGCTGCTGTGGGGAGAGGGTGCCGGTGACGGCCTTGACGACCGTCTTGGAGCCGAGCTTCTTCTCCAGGTGCGCGGCGACGTACTCGGCGGTCGGGATGTACCGGCAGAAGACGATCGGGTGGTAGCCGTCCTTGAGGAGCGCCTTGAGGTGCCGGACGAGGGCCGCGAGTTTGAGGTCTTCCTCCGGTCCCTCCAATGCGGCGGCCCGCTCGGCGAGTTCGGCCAGCCGGGCGCCGGCGCCGTCGGTCTCCGCGCCGGGAGCCGCGTCCAGGCCCTCCAGGGTGTCACTGTCGGCGGAGTCGCGGGTCATCGGGGAGGCGAGCCGGTCGGCCTCCTCGGCGCTGGCGGCGACGGCCGCGGCCGAGCGGGTCGAGAGAGTCTGGGCGGCGGCCCTGGGTGAGGAGACCAGGGAGCGCAGCAGGGCGATCGCGGACCACCAGGCGATACGCGCCTCGCGCCGGCCCTGCTCGCCGGCCGCCTGGACGCGTTCGCTCGCGTAGGCGATGGAGTCGTCGAGCAGCGCCCGGTAGGCGGGGGACAGTTTGTACTTCTCGTCCTTGGACTCACGGTCGGAGGGGAACACGGTCTTCTCGGCGAGGCTGTCGTCCGCGAGCCCGCTCTCCTTGGTGAGGTACTGGCGTACGTCGGCGCGCTTGCGCTGCACGAAGTGCTGGGCGAGGAGCCGTCGGCCACGGTCCGTATCCAGGGCCACGTCGGCCAGCTCCGGGCGGACCAGGCCGAGGAGGTTACGGAAGCCGGACTCCTTGCCGCTGTGCGGGGTGGCGGTGACCAGCAGCAGATGCCGGTCGGTGTCCTGCGCGATGCGCCGCAGCAGCTCGTAGCGGAGCTGGTTCTGGGTGGAGACGTTGTCGTCCGCGGCCACACAGGTGTGGGCCTCGTCGACGATGACGAGATCGGGGCAGTGCCGTACGAAGTCGTCGCGGTGCCGGGTCGACTTGATGTAGTCCGTGGAGACGACGACGTGCGGGTAGCGGTCGAAGAGCGACTGGCCGAGATCCAGGCCGCGTTCCAGGCGGGAGACGGTGGAGGCGAGGACGAGTTCGGCGTCGATGCCGAACTTGGTCCGCAGTTCCTCCTGCCACTGCTCGGCGAGGGCGGGCGAACAGAGCACGGCCAGTCCCCTGGCCTCGCCCTGGGCCAGGAGTTCCTTCGCGATCAGGCCCGCCTCGACGGTCTTGCCGATACCGACGTCGTCGGAGATCAGCATCCGTACGGTCTGCTGCCGCAGGGCCATCAGAAGGGGCACGAGCTGGTAGGCGCGGGGCTCCACGGCGATGCCCGCGAGGGAGCGGAAGGGGCCGGCGCCGGAGCGGAAGCCGATCCGCAGGGCGGAGCGCAGCAGCCCGGCCGCCCGCTGGTCGCCGAGGTCGGCCGGGGACGGGGGCGCGAACTGAGCCTCCTTGACCGTCTCGAACGCGGGGAAGACGGCGCAGATGTCGTCGTCGGAGCCACCCAGGGGACGCAGCACCAGCAGGTCGGGCTCGCTGTCGGGAAGGACGACCCATTCGCGGTCGCGGGCGGTGACCAGGGAGCCGGGGGGATAGGTGTGCGTCATCGGGGCTTCCTCGCGAAGGTGTCAGCCGCTTCCACGGCCGGGCGGGGTGGACGGTGCGGGTGTGCCGTCACACGGTGCGGGTGTGCCGTCACGAGGACGGGCCGAGGCCGAAGTAGCGGGCGTGTTCGGCGGCGATGGCGTCCCAGTCGCCGCCTTCCGGGAAGCGGATGACGTCCCACCGGGCGAGGTGCAGCCGTTCCTCGGCGTCCTCGTCCCGCGCCTTGTCGTCCTCGGCGCCGGCGGCCTCCGCACCGACGAGAAAGACGGCGAGGTTGACTCCGGGCATCCGGTAGACGAAGTCGGGGCGGGCGTCGGCCCCGGGGACCGTGATCCCCGCCTCGTCGGGCAGCCGCAGACCACGCTCCCTGAGCCAGGCCAGGAATTCGGCTTCCACCGAGGTGACTTGGGGGGCCTGGTCCGTGGCCGATCCGGGAGCGGACTCAGCGATCAGTCTCAGCTCCTGCTCCGTGGTGGTCTCGCCGCGCTTCTCCGTCTCCGCCTCGGCAGCGGCGAGGCGCACCAGGAGGGCGGTGACCGAGTGGCGGTTGATCGCGCCGTGGTGGAGCTGGTTGCCGTAGGTCAGCAGGCACTCGTAGCAGCCTCGGGCGCAGGGTCGGTCCGGGTGCGGGCCCTTGTCGTCCCCGCCGTACTCGTCGAAGTGGCAGACGGCGAGGGCCTGTTGGGCCGCCTTGGCCAGTGCCCGGGGTTCGGCCTGGAGACGCCGCAGGACTCCCGCGCCGCCCTCGGCCGCCTCGGTGAACAGCAACCGGTCGCGCGGTCCGTCGGCCGGCGGCAGCAGCTCGCTGGTCAGCTCGGAGTCCTCCAGCTCGAAGGCGGTCTCGATGCCGCGCTCCAGGGCGTACATCAGCGTCAGGGCGACCGGTTCGGGCAGCGGCTCGTCAAGGGTGACGACGAGGATGTTGCGGCGGTCCTCGACGAACGGGATGACGCGCTTCTTGCGGCGCTTCTCCTTGCCGTCCTCATCGATGACAGGCATCTCGCTGGAGTCGCCGGAGGCGTCGGAGGCGTCCCGCTCGTTCATCCACCGCCCGTCGGCCGGGTCGAGCCAGTAACCGGGCGGCTCGTTGTCCTTGGCGCGCAGCCTGCCGACGTTGGTGATGCGGACGGTCGCGGAGTCGCCGTACGTGAGCGTGGCGAGCGGACCGGCGGCGTCGGTGACCCGGGCGTCCTGACGCCCGCTGCGCGTGCCGTGCCGCCGGAAGCGGTACGAGGTCTCCATCCGGAAGCCGGCCCGGCGGCGCTCCTCCTCGTCGGAGGAGATACGTTCCCGGCGCTGGGTGTAGACGGTGTGCAGGTGCAGAAGGCCGAAGGTGGGCGCGCCCAGCGGCGCGTGGCACATCTCGCACTTGTCCCGGCGCTCCTCGGGGTCGTCGAGGTACCCGCAGTGGGCGCAGCGCCGGGCCTCGGTGGTGGTGATGTCGCCGGAGGAGTCGGGCGGCAACTGGATGCGGGTCACCTGGTAGCGGGCGCCCTCGTGGTAGATGAGGGCACCGGGGCCGAATTCGCGGATCGCGAGGAAGCGGGGCCGCTGAAGGTAGTCCCCGTCGCCCTGACGGCCACCCCGGGTGGGGATGAAGGCGGCGAGCGGCAGCCGGGGGAAGGAGTAGCCGGGCAGGAAGCCTTCGGACGCCAGGTAGCGGTAGGGGTTGAAGTCGGACAGGACGGAGCGGTTGTCCGGGCTCTCGTTCTTGAGCAGGTTGAGCTGTGTCTCGGCCTGCGTGCGGCGGCGGAACGCCCGCCGCCGGTCGCCCTCGGTCAGGGTGTGGTCGAGGACCCGCTTGTTCTGGACGTACTGGTCGACGAGGGCCGCCCGGTACAGGTCGCGCCACCGCTCGAAGGCCCGGTGAAAGTTGCGCGGCGCATTGCGTACGGCGTCCTCGATCCACCGCTCGTCCCACCAGGTGGTCTGACCGAACTGGGGCAGCAGCGGGCCGAGGATGCGCCGGGCGGCGTCGACCGTACGCGTCTGCGCGCCCGGATCGTGCGAGGCGGCCCGGATGTCGTCGCGCAGAGCGAGGCCGGGAGCCGGGCTGCCGGAGGTCTCGTCGTGGGCTATGTCGAGAATCTGCGGGACGGCGCGCCCCAGCGTGAGCCCGGCCTCGGCGAGCCAGATGCCCTGGAGGTGTGAGCGAACGAGGTCCTCGTTGGCCAGGTCCAGGCGCGGCGGGGCCACTGCACCGGCCACCATGCGGGCGGAGCGGCGGAAGTAGTACTGGTCGTGGCTGTTGCCGGTGGCGCAGTAGGTGGTGACGAGGGCGGGCTGGCCGCTGCGCCCGGCACGGCCGCTGCGCTGGGCGTAGTTGGCCGGGGTGGGGGGCACGTTGCGCATCATGACGGCGTTGAGCGAGGAGATGTCGACGCCCAGTTCCATCGTCGGGGAGCAGTAGAGCAGCTTGAGTTCGGCCTTGCTGAAGGCTTCCTCCCGTTTCTGCCGCTCCTCGGGGTCGACCTGCGCGGTGTGCTCGCGGGCGAAGAGGCCGGACAGGCCTGCGGCCGTTTCGCGGTAGAGCCGGCGGAAGAAGACATTGACGCGCGGGCCGTCACCACTCGCGTACGTGCGGGTGAGGTGATCGTGAGCGCCGGTCACGCCCGTACCGGCCCGCCAGATGATGGAGGCGGCCGACACCCGGTAGCCGGTGGCGGTCGCCGACGGCCGACGGAAGCGCCCGGCCTGCTGCGGTGCCACGGACACCTCGGTCACGAGCCCGGCGTCCCTGAGAACTTTCAGCAGATCCTCGATGACCGTCTGGAGATCCGCTTGGTCCATGTTCTTGTCGAACTCGCGATGCGTGCGCCGCAGATACTTCCCGTACTTCCCCCGCGCCGACAGAAAGAGTCCCGCACGGTCCATCCCGGGTTTCGAGGGCCGGGGGTAGGCGGTGGCGACCTTGGGAGTGTCGCTCTTGGAGAGCTTCCAGGGATCCACGAGCCGTTCCTCGCTGGCGCTCTGGAGTGAGTCGAAGTCGTCGCGGAAGTACTGCACGTCGATGGCGAGCGACCTGCGCATCTCGTCGAGCAGTGCCTTCATGATCTCGGCACGCAAGGCGGCGTCGGCCGTACGCAAGGAGGGGTGTGCCTGCTCCCAGCGCTCCTGACGCTCCGCGACCCACTGGAGGTCGGCGTAGTCGATCTCCAGGAGTCCCGTCTGCTCCAGGTTCGGCATGGTGACGCGCCAGCCGCGCTCCAGGTCGAGGTAGAGCCGGAAGGCGATCACGTCCCGCAGGGTCTTGGCCGCCGCCGCGGCCAGCCGCGGAGGCAGGTCGGACTTGCCTGTGTACACGACAGGCTCCAGGGCGAGGGCGTTGGAGACCCGGGAGGTCAGCTCCTCGTGCGGGATACCGTCCGGGCCCGCGTCGACGGCGGCCCGGTACAGAGCCCCGCGCAATTCGGTCACCTGGACGAAGTCGTTGAAGTGGCCGGCCTGGAGGGAGGCGTCCTGCCGGTTGTCGACGAACGTGAGGAGCTTGCGTGCCGCCTTGGGGAGCGCCGCCTCCGGCACGCTGTCCAGCGAGCGCACGACGGATGCGGAGATCAGTGACGTCGCCGAGGACCGGCCTTCCTGGTCCAGGGTGGCGAGCTTGGCGAAGTCCTTGCCACGGGTCTGCTCGTAGGAGACCGAGCACTGCAGGCAGAAGAGGAACGGGGCGGGGATGAACGCCGCGTGCAGCTCGCCCTTGGACTCGATTCCGTACGGATCGACGGTGACCGCCCGCGGCAACCGGTCGCGGTAGGACTTCTTGACGACCTCCTGCCCCCTCTCATCGATCTCCAGCCAGGATTCGGGCAACCTCCGGTCGGCGATGGCCTCTTCCGGGGTGTGGGGCCAGGGCGTGGTGTGCTGGAAGCGGTCCGTGTCGATGTAGAGGTAGCCGTCACCGGCACGGCCCCCCGTCGCGGCGGTGTCGCGGCGGGGCTCGTAGCGGACCTCGCCGTCCTTCTCCGTACGCCATACGGTGAGGTATTCCTGACCGCACTCGCGGCAGAAGGCGAGCGGCATCAGGACGTGTCCGTCGGTGCCGGGCCGGACCCGCTGGTAGTCACGGGTGGGGTGGCGGTCGGCCTTGTTCTCCAGGGTGACGTAGACGGTGTCGCCCTTGGACAGGAACTGGTGGAGCCGGAAGGCGAACAGGGGGCGTTCGGTGACGGGGTGGTACGCCTGCGAGCCCGCTTCCAGCGTGGCCCGAAGGGCGTCCGCGCACTGACTCGCCAATGCCCCGCTCTCCCCGGCGAGTTCGGTGGCGGCCTCCTCGATCTTCCGCGGCTTCTGACGTACGAGCTGCCCTGTGGCGTCGTCGGTGCCGAGGCCGAAGTACGTCTCGATCCACCGGGCGAGGGGGTCGGTCACCAGGTCGGCGTAGGCGCGCGGAGCGGCGGTCTCGGTGAGACGTTGGGCGGGGACGAAGGCCGGGGTCTCGCCGGTGGCACGGACCAGGGTCTCGCCGATGATGTGCTCGGGGCTGACCTTCGTACCGAAGAGCTTGGTCGCCATGTCGGCGACCACGTTCCTCTGCTCCTCCAGGCTGCCTTCGGTCGACATCGTCGCGGAGGTGCCGATGCACTGCACGTCGTCGGCGCGGCAGGCGTCGCGTACCCGGCGGATCAGCAGGGCGACGTCCGCGCCCTGCCGGCCCCGGTAGGTGTGCAGTTCGTCGAAGACGAGGAACCGCAGCCCCTCGGCCATGGCCACGAGAGAGTCGCGGTCGTCGGGCCGCGTGAGCATCAGTTCCAGCATCACGTAGTTGGTGAGCAGGATGTCCGGCGGGTTCTTGCGGATCCGCCGGCGGGTCTCGTCGTCCTCCTGGCCTGTGTAACGGGCGAAGGTGACCGGCTCGTTGCCCGCGCCGTAACCGTGGCGCAGATACTTCTCCAACTCCTTGAGCTGGCTGTTGGCGAGGGCGTTCATCGGGTAGACGATGATGGCCCGCACCCGCTTGGGCGCCTCGGGCCCGGCCTCCTGCCGCTCCTTGAGCACCCGGTCGACGATCGGGACCATGTAGGCGAGGGACTTTCCTGACCCGGTGCCGGTGGTCAGCACGTAGGAGACACCGGCCGCCGCCGCGTCGATCGCCGCACGCTGGTGACGGTGCAGGGTCAGGGGGCGGCCGTCGCACACGGTGGAGTCCTCGGACTTGCCCGCCTGGAAGATCTTCGCGCACTCGTCGTGCAGGACCTTCTGCGCGGCGAGTTCGGCGACCGTCCCGGCAGCGGCGAAGAAGGGGTTGAGCGACAGCCAGGGGTTGGGCCACTGCGACTTGTCGTCGAGGTCTTTCTTCACGAATTCCTTGATGCGCTCGTCGCGGATCACCGTGCCGCCCTCGGTGAACGAGCGGTAGTCCTTGATGAGTTGCTCGTGCACACCGAAGACGTCCATGCCGGAGCCGGACAGGGAACGCTTCGCGGGCTCGGGGACCGCCGGCCCGGAAGGCCGCGGCTCGGCGACCGCGGCGGCCCTGTCGGGCGCTCGCAGCAGCCACTTCACCGGATCGAAGTCCTGCCAGCCGGGAAGATCGCTGTCCTGCGCCACGAAAGGGAGCAGCGCGTCCCGAACGGCGACCGCGTCGGCCGGGCGGTCGGCGGGGTTCTTCGCGAGGAGACGGTCCACCAGGCGGGCCAACGCCTCCGGCACGTCCGAACGGAGCAGACGCACCGGCGTCGGCTCCTGGTTGACGTGCTTGTCGTAGAGATCGAAGGCGGCATTGCCCATGAAGGGCGGAATTCCGAGGAGCATCTCGTGCAGCACGCATCCGAGGGCGTACAGATCGGCGGCCTGGGTGACGAGTCTGCCCTGGCACTGTTCGGGCGCCATGTAGCGGGCCGTGCCGACCGTCACTCCCGTGCTGGTCAGCTTGGTGCCGTCGGGATCGTCGACGATCCGGCCAAGGCCGAAGTCGAGAACCTTTACGGCGCCACCGCGGGTGAGCATCGCGTTACCCGGCTTGAGGTCCCGGTGAATCACGTCGGCGCTGTGGGCGGCGGCGAGGGCGTCGGCCATCTGTACCCCGATGGCGGCGACCCAGGACACCGGAAGCTGCCCTTCCTCCGCCACGAGGTCGGCGAGCGGATGCCCGTCCAGGAATTCCATGACCAGGAAGGGAAGGTCACCGTTGGTCTCGTCCACCCCACCGTCGATCGTGCGGGGCAGGTTGGGGTGGCTCAGCAGACTCATGATGCGCACCTCGCGCGCGAACCGCTCCACCGCCTTGGGGTCGGTGCGGGTCTCCACCAGCGTGCCCGAGCGGCGGCGGAGAATGAGCTTGAGGGCGACGACACGGTCGGGAGAGTCCTCGGCCTCGTCCAGGTCCTCGGCGCGATGAACCTCGCCCATGTTCCCCGAGCGCTGGTGGCCCAGCAGGCGGAACCGCCCTGCGACCGTCTCGGAACCCTCGCTCATGCTGCTGCCTCCCGTGCGGCCCTGCCGAGAGGGCACGCGTTTTCCCCTTGCGGCGTGCGCGCCCATCGTGACAGACGGGAACGCCCACACCGGGAACGTACACGAGGACGCACTCGTGAACAACGATTTACGCGTTGACTTCGTCAACACATTATGCGAGGGTGTGGGTTACTGAGCGACGCTCAGGGGTGGTTGCGAAAGGCGGAGGTGGCCGGATGCCGCCCCTCCCCTCGGCCCCGGACTGTCACCGGCAGACGCCCTCGTGCCAAAGTCGCTGGACGGACCGGACAGGCAGAGAAGCGAACGCAAGGAGCAGCACATGCGGGGATCGCGGTGGACACTCGTCGTGCCCACAGGCGGCGACACACTCCGGCAGGAGCGTCTCACCCGGGATTTGCACGACGTGCTGCACCGGGCAGACGGTCTCGTCGTCGGCTTCCATGACGCCGAAGGGCCCACCGAACCGGGTCGCAAGGGTACGGGCGTGGGCGAGGTGGCTCTCTGGGCCGCTACCACTGCCGCCGTCGCCCGCCCGGCGTCCCAGGTCCTGATCACCCTGATCAAGGAATGGTGCGCCAAGGAGCGGCACCGCAAGGTCGCGGTCACCATCGCGGGCGATTCCATCGAGATCACCGGGCGCCCGGACGCCGCGCAGGAGCGCATGGTCCGCGAGTTCCAGGACCGAGTCGCCGGCGACGACGGTCCCGAACCGGATGACGGCACGGCGTGACCCGCCTCCACAAGCGCCGGGCTCTCCTGATCGGCACCGAGCACTACGACGACGGGCGCTTCCTGCCACTGGCCTCTGTCCGAGCGGATGTATGGGGGCTCGGACAGGTCCTGAAGCACCGCAACATCGGCAACTTCGTCTCCGTCCAGACCGTCTCCGATCTCACCGCCGACGACATGAGGGCGGTCATCGGGGAGTTCCTTCAGGAGCGCGACGAGGACGAACTCGCGCTCGTGTACGTCTCCGGGCACGGTGTGCGCACCGTACGCGACGGCGGCGAGTTCCACTTCGTCGCCAAGGACACCGACTCCGACCAGGTAGCCGCGACCGGCGTCAGCGCCGGATTCCTCAACGATGCGCTGGAGGAATGCGTCGCCCCACAGAAGATCGTGATGATCGACTGCTGTCGTAGCGGCGGGTTCGCCGTGGGTCTGCGTACATCGGACCGACGGCCTGACAGCTCCGTGTCGAAGTCCGGCGAGCCGCCCCCGCTGACCAGCAGGGGCGTGTACGTGCTGTCGTCCTCGCGGGCCGGGGAGGACTCGTTCGCGGACGCGGGCAGCGGCGATGACGTGAAGCCTTCGGCGTTCACCGGCGAGGTCATCGAGGCACTGCGAACAGGGAAGGTCAGCAAGGACGGCGGCAGCGAGGTAAAGGTCAGCGACCTGTTCCACTACGTCAACCGCCGTATGCGTGCCCAGGACGCTGGCCGTCAGGTGCCGGTGCACTCCGCGCACGGCGTCGACGACCGCATCGTCATCGCGGACAGTCCGTTCGGCCGAGCCCCGATCCTCGATCCCCTGAATCCGCGGCCGCGTCCCGGCGCCGAACCGCCGCCACAACCGCATGCAGCGAAGTCCGCTCACGCAAAGCCTGCCTGGGCCGGCCTGCTGGACTACTACCGCGAGTGCGTCCTGGCCGAGAGTACCGAGACGCCTCTGATGGAGGTGGGCCACCAGAACACGTCGTACGTGTGCCTGGACGGCGC
The DNA here is from genome assembly GCF_045040295.1 of Streptomyces sp. NBC_01506. Lineage (NCBI taxonomy): Bacteria > Bacillati > Actinomycetota > Actinomycetes > Kitasatosporales > Streptomycetaceae > Streptomyces > Streptomyces sp. NBC_01506. The sequence continues at coordinate 4,049,010 of NZ_CP109422.1, forward strand.
GGAGAGGTTCATCTCGGGCGACGTCGACGACGACGGTTGCGTCGCGCTCCCTGCGGAAGCGGCCTCGCTGGTCGATTCGGCGACCGAGGAGGACGCCGAGCTCTGGGCGGGCTACCCGGCCGTCGTCCTCACCGGGCCGCGCTCCGGGCGCCCCTGGCGGCAGCCGAAGTTCGCGCCGCTGCTGGTACGCCGTGTCGAGATCGTCCAAGGCGAGGGCGATGTGCGGCTGAAGCCGTACGGCCCGGTCCTGCCGCATCCTCGGATGGCTCTCGACTGGCTTGGCGAGGAGGAGGCCACCCAGCTCACCGAGACATTCCAGCCGTCCTGGCATCGAGGGCAGCACGACCGTATGGCCGTGGAGGTACGCAACCTCCTCACGCAGGAGTTCGAGCTGCCGTGCGTGCAGGAGCTCCGTCCCGACCAGCTCGCCGACCGCATCGACATCCGCACGCCCGGTCATGGTGCCCGCAACACCGCTGTCCTGTTCACGGCGCGCGCCGAGACCGGCTTCACCAAGCGCCTGCTCAACGACTTCGCCGACATCGCCAAGCAGACGGACCAGATCGAGAAGACCGCCCTCGGGGCCCTCGCGCCCGACGCCTCGCAGCGTGCCCGAGCCCTTGCCCACGCGGAACCCGAACCGGCGCACCTCGTGACGCCACTGCCCTGCAACGAGGCCCAAACCGCGGTTCTCCGGTCCGCCATGACCCGCCGCCTCACGGTGGCCACCGGCCCGCCCGGCACCGGCAAGAGCCAGTTGGTCGCGAACCTCGTGGCCACCGCGATCGCGGCCGGCCAGACCGTACTGGTGGCATCCACCAACAACGAGGCGGTGGACGAGGTCTGGCGCCGCTGCGACGAACTCGTGCCCGGCAGCATCGTGCGGACTGGTTCGGCGCGGAGGAATGCCAAGAGCAACGCGGAGCACGAGGCAGCCGCGCTGCACGCACTGCGCACCGGCGCGGAGCCGTCGTCCAACGTGGCCACGGCCTCCATGGAGGCCACGCTGGCCGCCGACCGTCTGGCAGAAGCACGGCAGGGCCTGGCACACATCGCGGAGACCGAACTGCGGCTTCGCCGGGCAGGCGAGGCCCGCGACCACCATGCGGGACAGCTCGGCATCCCCGCCGCCGAGCTTCACGGCCTGCTCGGCGGACTGCCCCGGCCGTGGGAACTGGAGGGCAAGGCGCGCCGCCTCTCCCGCGCACGCCTCTTCGGATCGTGGCGCCGGGCCCGTTTCCTGGGCAGGACCGGCCTGAAGGCGTACGCCGGTGATCGTGTCGCGGGCTGCCTCGCGCTCGCCGGCTTCGCCGCAGCCGAGGCAAAATGGCGTGACGGGTTCGACCACGCGGCTTCCGTGGACGACACAGCGCTCGCGTGCGCACTGCGCGATGCAGAGAACACCGTCCAGGACGCTTCACGCGCTCTCCTCGCCACCACGGTCCAAGCCGGTGCTTGGGCCGGACGCCGTCGCATTCTCGATCTGCTGGCCGCTCGGGAGGGCAGCCGCAGCGACTGGCCGCAAATGCGGAAGGTTCTGGGCCGCTCAGACGGGCGGACGGTTACGCCCGCGGTGGCCGGATGGGCCGTCACCAGCCTCTCGGCCCGGCGTTTCCCTCTGGGGCCGGCCCTGTTCGATCTCGTCGTCATCGACGAGGCCAGCCAGTGCGCCATCCCACACGTCCTGCCGCTGCTCTTCCGCGCGCGACGCGCCCTGGTCATCGGCGACCCCATGCAGCTCACGCACATCACGACAACCAGCCCGCACCGCGAGGCTCTCATCCGGCGCGGGAACGGACTGCGGTCCGACTGGCTGGAGAAGCACCGCCTCGCCTACCGACGCCACTCCGCCTTCCACGCCGCCGAGCGCTCCGTAGGCGGCACGTTGCTTCTCGACGAGCATTTCCGCTGCCACCCGCACATCGCCGCGATCTCCAACGGCCTCTTCTACGACGGCGGTCTGACGGTCCTCACCGACACCCGAGGCCGCCCCGCTCTGGCGCGTCCCGCGGTCATCTGGACAGACGTACCCGGACGGGCCGCCCGCCCCCGGTTCGGTGGCTCCTGGGTCAACGAGGACGAGATCCGAAAAGTGCACGACAGCGTCCACTATCTGCTGGAACAGTTGCCGCCCGAAGCCACCGTCGGCGTCGTCACGCCCTTCGCGGCGCAGGCCGAAGCGCTGCGGAAGCGGTTGCACCCGTACGACGAGGAGCGTGTGCGCATCGGTACGGTGCATACCTTCCAGGGCGGTGAGCGCGATGTCATGGTCTTCTCCCTCGTCGCCGGCGAAGGTATGCACCCCGGTGCCGTCGAGTGGGTCGGCGGGCAGTTGAACCTCTGGAACGTCGCCGTCACCCGGGCACGCGGTCACCTCATCGTGGTGGGGGACAAGGATCGCTGGCGGAAGCGGGGAGGTGTGGCCGCCGCGCTGCTGGACGCCGCGGAGCACGACAGCGCACATTCGCCAGGCGGCGACGAAGACGCCCTGCTCAAACGCCTGTACCAGAGGCTTTCCCGCCGGACAGGAGCCACCATCACGTTGGGCGAGAACGTTCACGGGCATCCGGCGGACGCTCTGGTGCGAGGCGCCGGCGGCGTCCCCGAGGCCGTACTGCTCGATCGAGGAGTGGAAGAGGGCGCCGACGCGGCACGCCACCTGCGGCTCATGCTGCACCGCCGGAACTTGCTGGGCCGTGGTGACGGCGAAGTCGAAGCCATTCGTTGGCCGGCCTGGCGGCTCTACGACACCGACGTACAGCGGGGGTGGGTCTCCGCAACGCCCGGGTTCCCACAAGAGACAGAACGCGCGCCGAGCCATCCATCAGCGGCCTCCCGGACCAATTCCGGCGACCCCGCATCGCCCTTCGGAACCTCCACGTAGCCTCGCAGAGATGGACGAACCCTCACTCGGCACCCGGCCGCAGTCCGACGACGCGCCTTCGGCACCCAGCGGCGACGACGAGGCGCGTAGGCGGCTCGATGCGTACGCGTATCTCAGTGCGCCCGAGCGGCTGGAGTACGTGGCCGTGATGCGGGTCTTCTGCGGGACGTTGCTGGCTGATCTGGCCGTGCCGGACGTCGTGGCGAAGCTGGGGGAGGCCGGTGGGGCGGGGGCGGGGATTGATGTCGAGACGCTGACCGCCCGGCTGGAACAGTTGGAGCGGTGGGGCAATCTGCTGCGTGGCAGCCATACCGTGAAGGCGTCCAGCATCACCGAGTACCAGCGGTCCCGTGCCCGCTACCAGTTGTCGAGGCTGGGCGAACGGGTGCAGCGGGACGCCGACGGGGTGTTGGCCGAGGTCGACGCCGCCCGTGAGGTGAGCAGCGAACTGCTGGGGCTGGTCGAGCGCGGGCTCCGGGAGCTCGCCGGGTCGGTGGGCGAGCCGGGTGGGATCGCGCCGCAGGACGGGCTGGAGCGGGTCAGCACACTGTTCGTGCAGTTCGCCGAGTTCGCGGACTCCGTACGGGACTTCTACGCCTATCTCGGGCAGGTGCTCGCCCGGTACGACCTGGACAGCGCCGAGTACCAGGGCTTCAAGGAGTTGCTGCTGGACTACGTCGAGGCGATCACCGAGGACGTGGCCTTCCGCGCGCCCCGGATCTCGGCGGCTCTGGACGCGCTGTGGCCGCACCTGCCGGCCCTGCTGGCGCGGCTCGACGCTCACGCCCAGGGCCTCTCCGGAGTCTCCGGGCTCTCCGTGCAGCGCAGCCGGGGGCGGGAGTTCGCGGACTGGGAGGGGCTGCGTGGCTGGTTCAGCGACATCGACGGGCAGGGCAGCCAGGTCGGTCAACTGCGGGACGCCACCCTGCGGGCGCTCCAGTCGTTGCTGGCCAACGCCAAGCGGATGCTGCGCTCGGCCACCGGAGAGATGTCGCGGCGCCGGGACCTGCTGCGGCTGGCCCGGTGGTTCGACGAGGCCGCGCCGCAGGACGCGCACGACATCGCCGTCGCCGCCTTCGGGCTGTACGGCGCCCGCCATTTGGGAGTACCTCCGGCCACCGATGAGGCCGTGCCCGCTTATACGAGTTGGTGGACCGGTCCGGTGGTCGAGGTGCCGGTGGCTCTGCGGGAAAGGGGCAGTCGCGCCCAGCGGGGCCGTACGGCGTCCGTGGAGGACCACTCCGCGCAGAAGGAGCGGCTGCGGAAGGCCGCGCGTGAGCGGGCGGCGGCCCGGAGGGCGGCGGCGGACGAGTTGCGCAGCGCGTCGGGCCGTTTCGACGGCGTACGGCTCACTTCCGCGGCGCTGAGCCTGCTCCTGGAGCTGCTGGCCACGGCGCTCGGAAACGCTCAGCTCAAGCGGCGCGCCGATGCGGCCGGGGCCGCCGGGGAGGGAGCAGCGGGGTTCGCTCTGGACGAGGCGTGGAGCGAGGACGCCGATCTGGGCATCCGGCTCACCGTGCACCGTACGGCGGGCGCCCACACACTCCTTCGCTCGGCCGACGGCGATCTGCGCCTGGACGAACTGGAGTTGGCCGTCGGCCGGACCAGTGCCACGGCCGACGGCGGGGCGCGGGCGAGCGTGTCGTGACCCTCCCCTCCGCCCACGACGTGGCCCTGGCGGCCGAACGCCGCACCGCCGCCCGGCTGTTGCTCGCCAACCCCCTGGTCACGTCCGGCGGCCCGCACGCCGACCTCTTCCCGCTGGTACGCAGGCACGCGGACTGGCTGGGCCAGCGGTTCCAGCGGGTGCTCGGCTACCGCCTTCTGGTGGACAGTTCCTACGCGCGTCTGTTCAAGGCCGGGCTGGGAGCGGGGGCCGGACACCGGCTCGTACGGTCGACCGGGACGCCCTTCAGCCCGCACACGTACGCCTGCCTCGCACTGGCCCTGTCGGTCCTGGTGACCGCGCCCGAGCAGATGCTGTTGTCCCAACTGGTCGCCGACATCCGGGCGGCGGCGGCCGACGCGGACATCGAGCTGGAGGAGACGGGCCGAGCGGCCGGGAGACGGACCCTGGTGGCGGCGCTGCGTCAACTGGTCGAGTGGGGCGTGCTCATCGAGACGCACGGCAACGTGGGCGCCCTCACCCAGGAAGCCGGCGGGGAGGCCCTGATCACGGTCGACCGGGAGCTGGCCCGGGTCGTGGTGGCCGGGCCGCTGTCCCAGTCCCGGGACGGCGCCGATCTGGTCCGGCGGGCGGCGGACCCGGGGTTCGGCGGGCCGCGTACGTACGTACGCCGGATGCTCGTCGAGACACCCGTCGTCCACCTCGACGAGCTGACCGACGCCGAACGCGACTGGCTGCGCACCCGCCAGCGCCGCGAAGCCCAGGCGTTCCTCGAACTCCTGGGCCTGGACACGGAGATCCGCGCCGAGGGCGTGGCGCTGATCGACCCCGAGGAAGAGCTGACCGATCTCCACCTTCCCGGTACGGGAACCGTGGCCCAGGCCGCGCTGCTGCTGGTGGAACGGCTCGTGGAACGGCTCCGTCCGTCCGATCCCGGACACCCGGCGACCGGCGGCGCGACCGGCGGCACGCTCGTCGTCGGGGTGGCTGTTCCGGACGGCCTGGTGGATGAGCTGCTGGCCGGTCTGGTCGCCGAGTACGGGGGCCGTAGCAACTGGCAGCGCGGCTATCTGGAGGATCCGTACGCCTTGCGGGAAGCCGTGCTGGAACTGCTGTCCCGTATGCGGCTGTTGGCCCCCGCCGGCCCCCTGCGCGCCGAGGGCCACGGAGCCCGGCCGGGGAGTGAGGGTGGCGGTGCGGGTTGGGTACTGCTCGCCGCCGCGGCCCGCTACGCCACCCGCGTCACTGTCACCGTCACCCACGCACAGCAGGAGTTGCCGCTATGACCACCGACGCGCGCGGCCTCGTCCCGCTGCCCCGGTCCGGCCCGTCGAAGACGACGCCGCCGACGACGACACCGACATCAGGCACGCGCTTCCATCTGCACCGCGCGGGCATTCAGAACGTCTGGCAGTACGACGAGCAGGAGTTCGCCTTCGGTGACGGGCGGCTGCTGCTGCGCGGCAAGAACGGCGCGGGCAAGTCCAAAGCCCTCGAAATGCTGCTCCCGTACCTGCTGGACGGCGACTCCCGGGCCCTGGACGCGACCGGCACCGGGCGCACGACGCTCGCCTGGCTGATGCTGGACGGTTTCGACCAGACCAACCGTCTCGGCTATCTGTGGGTGGAGTTCCAGGGTACGGACGAGGCCGGCGACCACCGCTATCTGACCCTCGGTGCCGCCGTCCGCGCCTCGAAGTCGACGCAGCGGGCCGTGCCGACCTTCTTCGTCACCCCGCTGCGCGTGGGATCGGACCTGCGCCTGGTGGAGGCGGGCAAGCCGCTTCCCGTCGACCGGCTCAAGGAGATCGTCGGCCCCGACAACGCGACCGACCGGGCCGTGGAGCACCGTGCCCGCGTGGCGCGCGACCTCTTCGGCATCACCGACGCCACGCGCTACCGCAACCTCACCCAGCTTCTGCACCGACTGCGTCGCCCCACGGTCGGCGACCGTATCGAACACGGCGGTCTGGCCGTCCTGTTGAGCGAGACCCTGCCGGGGCTGGACGAGGACGTGGTCGAGAGGGTGGCGCGCAACCTCCACGACCTGGACGCGGTACGGGACGAACTCGGCCGCCTGGAACGTACCGACGCCGCGCTGCGCACGTTCCTCGCTGACTACCGCCGCTATCTGGCCGGAGTCCTGCGTACCTCGGCCCGGAACGTGAGCCGGGAGCTGGACACCCTCACGGAGCGACGGGGCGCGGCCGGAGGCGCGGCGCGGCGGACCGGCGATCTGAAGAAGCGGGAAGCGGAGTCGGAAGCCGGGCTGGAGACTCTGCGCGATGAGGAACAGTCCGCCAGGACGGACCTGGCCGCGCTGCACGCCAGTCACGCCTACCGCAGCCTGCGCGAACTGTCCGAACGGCGCGGCACGGTGGAGGCCCTGCACACCACAGCCGTGACCGCCTTCACCGCCCTGCGCGGTACGCACGAGGCGGAAGAGGGCGCGGCGGAACGACTGGCCGAGGGTGTCGAAGACCTCGGCAGCCGGCTCACCGAACTGAGCACCGAGCACCGGGAGTTGCTGACCCAGGCGGAGAAGGCTGGGTTGCCCGCCGGACATCTCGGCGACGCGGTGGCCCTGCCGCGCACCGTCCGCTCCCCGGCGACGCGGACGGAGCTGACCGACCCGGACGGAGAACCGGGGACCGTGAGCCACCGGCCGGTGATTCGCCTGGATACGGCCACCGCCGAGGCCGGATTGCGTTCCTGGCAGGGGCAGTTGGAGGATGCCGAAGCCGTCGTACGCAACCGGGCGCGGACGGTCCAGGAGGTGGCCCGTCTCTCCTCGCGGGCCGACGAGGCCCGGACCAAGGCGGCTGCGGCCGACACGGAGCGAGAACGGCTGGAGGGCGAGGCGGAGGACGCCGCCGGCCGTCTCGAAGCCGGCCGCGAGAAGGTCGCGGAGCAGAGCCGGGGGTACGCCGGTGAGGTCGCCGCCTGGGTGGAGCGTACGCGGACCTCGGCCGGGCCCGACTGTCCGCCACTGGATGCCGTCCTGGCCGAAGTGGTCTGCGCGGCCTCCCCCGACGCGCCGTTCGCGGAGCGCACACTGCCGCCCGATATCGACGCCCGTGCGCGACAGACGGCCCAGGCGGCGCTGGAGCCGTACGCCGATGACGTCACCCGGCACCGCGACGCACTGGCGCTCGGCGTGGGCCGGCTCGGCGAGGAGATCGACCGCCTGGCGCAGGAGAAGCGGGCCTGGGAGCGGCGTACGGACCCCGAGCCACCGGCTCCGTATCACCGCGCCGCCGAGCGGGATCCGGCCGGTGGAGCGCCCTTCTACCGGCTGGTTGACTTCGCGGAGCACGTGGCCCCCGGCGACCGGGCGGGCCTGGAGGCGGCGTTGGAGGCCGGTGGAATCCTCGACGCCTGGGTCGGGGCGGACGGGGTCCTTCTCGACTCGCTCACCAGGGACACACTGCTGCGGCCGGGCCCCGAACTGCCGCCTGGAGTAAGGACTCTGGCCACGGCCCTGCGCCCGGCGCCGCAGCCGGGGTGCGGTATCACCTCCGAGCAGGTGGAGCGGCTGCTGGCCGCCGTCGCGCTCGTACCGGCCTCGGAGGCGGAGAGCGCCGCTGCCGGTGCGGTCCACTTCGACGGAAGCTGGCGGCTCGGGCCCCTGCGCGGCCGGCACCACAAGAGCGTCGCCGAGTACGTGGGGGCTGCCGTACGCGCGGAGACCCGGCAGCGCGTACTCGCCGAGCTGGCGGACCGCCTGACGGCGACGGAGCAGCGCCTGACCGACGCCCGTACCGAACTCGCCGCGGCGGACGCCAGGCGGCGGGCCCTCACGCGCGCGGAACGGGACTTTCCCCCGGCCCGCCAACTCTCCGACGCCTGGAGCCGGACCGCGTCGGACGAGAACGCGCTGCGGGACCTGACCGCCAAGGCGGCCCGTGCGGCGAAGCTGGCGGCCCAGGCCCGTACCCTCGCCGTGTCGGCGCGCACCGAGGCGGACGCCACCGCCACCGCCCATGACCTGCCCACCGACGCCGCCGCCCTGGACCGCGTACACACCGCGCTGACGACCCTGCTCAGCGGTGCCGGTCATCTGCGCAGAGCCGTCGGCGGTACGGTCGGGCGGCTCGGCGGAAGCCAGGCGGACGACCGCCGCTACGAGCGTGCCCGGGAGGGACGCTCGGAGGCGGAGGGAAACTACCGGCTTCGCCTCCAGCAACTGCGCACCGCGCAACAGGATCTGCGGACCCGGGAGGGGGCCGTCGGATCGTCCGAGGAGGAGATCCTGGCGCGCGAGCGGGATGCCAAGCGACGCATCGCGGACGCCGCCGGCGCCATCCCGGCGGCGGAGCGCGCCCACGGCGAACTCCGCGACGGCCGCGTGCGCGCGGAAGAGGAGGAGAAGCGCCTGCGCGAGGAGTTGGCGGTCCAGGAGAGCACCGTCATCGACACCGGCCGGGCGCTGCGTGAGGCCATCGACCGTCCGGAGATCGTCAACGGGGCGGGTCTGGACCGGTCCTCGCTGCCCGACCAGGTCGCGGACGACCCCGGTTCCGACGTCCGGGACCGGCTGCGCGCGCTGCGTTCGCTGGCCGATGCGGTGGAGCGGGCGCTCGCCCGTTCCAAGGGGGACGCGAAGGGAGACGTGTCGGACAGCGCCCTGCTCAACCGTCACACCGAGCTGCGCGACAAGCTGGCGGGCGGATACGACGCACAGCTTGAGGAGCGCGACGGTATCAAGGTGTGCCGGCTGCTCGACGATCACGGTTCGCACGATGTCGCGGTGGTGGGTGAGCGGATCGCCGTACAGTCCGCGGAGGCCAGGGGGCGGCTCACCGAGCGCGAGAGCGAGGTGTTCCAGCGCTTCTTGACCGGCGAGTTGGGCGACCATCTCTCCGCGCAGGTCATCACGGCGGCCAATCTGGTCGCGGCTCTCAACGACACCCTGAAGACGGTGCGTACGTCGCACGGTCTCGGCGTGGAGCTGCTGTGGAAGCTGGACGACGACGTGGACGCGGACGTGCGGGCAGCGGTCGAGCTGCTGCGCAGCCCGTCGAGCCTGCGCACGCGCGAGCAGACCGAGCGACTGCGCGAGGTGCTGCAACGCCGTATCGAGGACGCCCGCCGCGCCGACCCTTCGGCCGGATACACGGCGCATCTACGGACCGCGCTGGACTACCGGGCGTGGTTCCGTTTCCACACCTTCGTGGTCGAGGACGCGGCACCGGGGCGCAGAAGAAAACTGACCGGCCGCACCGGACTGAGCCAGGGCGAGCAGCGGGTGCTCTCCTATCTCGTACTCTTCGCAGCCGCCGCCGCGCACTTCACCAGCCTCGCCGAATCGGCCCCGCACGCACCGCGGTTGATCCTCCTGGACGACGCCTTCGCCAAGGTGGACGAACCCACCCACGGGCGCCTGGGCCGCATCCTGGTCGACCTCGATCTCGACTTCGTCCTGACGAGCGAGCGGCTGATGGGCAACTGGGCGGAGGTTCCGTCCCTGCACATCTACGAGTGTCTGCGCGACCCCCATGAACGCGGTGTGGCCACCTTGCACTACACCTGGAACGGTCGGCACCGCCGACTGGCATCGGTATGAGCGCACTCCGGCCCGCCACCCGCGACTGGCTGGCGGGACCAGATCTCACCCGGCTCTGGGGCGCCGTGCGCAAACGTCTGGAAAGCAACGGCGTACGGGCCGCCGGGTCGCTCCGGCTGACCTCGCTGAGCGCGCCGGAACGCCACGACCTGTCACTCCTGCTGGGCAGACCCCTCACCGGTACGGCCGTGACCGTGCGGCTCGACGCGCTCGACGCACGGCTGCGCACCTCGGCAGCGGGGCTCGGGCTCAGGGAGGTTCTGGAACAACTCGGCCCACCGCTCACCGACCGCCGCGCGGCCCGCGAGGACGGCGCGGCGCGGCGCCGCCACGTGTGGTCCTCGCTCGACTCGTCTGTCGACGCTTCCGCGCTCGCCGGACAGGAGTGGACCCGGCAGTGGGCCGACGTGCTGCGCCGTACCGGTGTGCCGCGCGGTGTGACGCCCGAAGCGGCGGTACGGACGCTTCAGCAGGCGGTCCGGATACTCGCCGTGCTGCTCGACCCGGAACGTACCGGCACACGAGGTCGCGGCGAACTCGCCGTGACGGCCACCGGTTCGGCACACGGTCTGGACGACGGCACCTGGCTCGCCCGTCTCGTCCAGCGCGGTATCGCTCTGGCCCATGACACCGACCTGCCCGACGACGCGCCCGGCCGGCGCGCGTTGTGGCGGCTGGTGTCGGTCACACCGGACGAGGTCTCCAGCACCGTACTGACGTACGGCCTGCGTCCGCTCGGCGAGGGCTGGCGGGAGAGGTCGCTGCGGGAGCGGGCCGACCATCACGCCGAGACCCACCTGACACCGCGCGATCTGCTCTGCGTACGGCTCCAACTCCCCGCCGGAACGGTCATCCACATCTGCGAGAACCCGCGCGTGGTGGAGGCCGCCGCCGACGCGGGCGGCTGCGACAAGCCCCTGGTCTGCACTTCCGGCAGCGCCGCCACGGTGGTCCTCACCCTCCTCGACGCCCTCGCCGCCACCGGCTGCCGCTTCGCGTACCACGGCGACTTCGACTGGCCGGGCATCGCACTGGCCAACCGGATCATCCGCCGCTACGAAGCCCAGCCGTGGCGCATGGGCGTCGAGGACTACGAACACCTCGCCGCTGTCTGCGGGGCGCAGGGCGTCCCCCAACTCCCCCTGGACGGCGGTCCGGTCGACGCGGACTGGGACCCGGACCTCGCCCCGGCCATGACGGCGCTGGGCGTGGCGCTCCATGAGGAGGCGACGCTCGACCTGCTGGTGGGGGATCTGGTCCGGGCGCCGTTGTACGAGAAGGACGGCTGCCGCCCCGGCCGGTCTGTAATGCCCGAGTAACGGCGGCTGGCTACCGTCCGGGGCTCCCCCCTTCCCTTTCCGGAGGAGCATCCCGATGCACCTGTCCCGATCGCCCCGGCGCAGACGCGCCGCGTGGGCGGCGGCCGTTCTTACCGCGGCCACTTTGTTGATCGGTCCGCTGCCCGCGGCGAGCGCCGCGGCCGATGCCGGCGTGCCCTCGCCGAAGGCCGACTCGGCCCTGCGGGAGGCCGTGGACCAGGGGGGTGAGGCATCGTTCTTCGTCGTCCTGAAGGACCGGGCCGACCTCTCCGGGGCCCGGGGCAAGCGCTCGCACGCCGCGAAGGCGAAGTCGGCGTACCAGGAGTTGCGCGCGAAGGCCGAGGACAGTCAGCGTTCGCTGACCGCCTTCCTCGACCGGGAGAAGGTCGGCCACCAGGATTTCTGGATCGCCAACGCCGTCCGGGTCACCGGGGACGAAGACCTCGTGAAGAAGCTCGAACGGCGGTCGGACGTCGATCGGATCGTCAAGGAGCGGCACTACCGGCTCGACGAGACACAAAGTCAGGTCGCCGACGTCGCCGCCGACGGCGACCCGGAGTGGGGCGTCAAGGACATCAAGGCCGACCAGGTCTGGTCGCGGTACGACAACCGGGGTGAGGGCATCGTCATCGCCAACATCGACTCCGGTGTGCAGTACGACCATCCGGACCTCGTCGCGAACTACCGTGGCAGCAACGGCGACGGCACCTTCACGCACGATTACAACTTCTACGACCCGACCGGCCGGTGCGCCACCGGCGGTGTCCCGTGCGACAACAACGGGCACGGCACGCACACCATGGGCACGATGGCCGGCCGGGGCGGCATAGGTGTCGCGCCGAACGCGACGTGGATCGCCGCCAAGGGCTGCGAGTCGTCCTCGTGTTCGGACGCGTCGCTGCTGGCGGCCGGTCAGTGGATCCTCGCCCCGACCGACCACACGGGGCAGAACCCGCGCCCCGAGCTGGCGCCCGACATCGTCAACAACTCGTGGGGCGGCGGCGACACGACGTTCTACCAGAACATCGTGGAGGCGTGGAACGCCGCGGGAATCTTCGAGGCGTTCGCCGCGGGCAACGACGGTGACGGCACGACCTGCTCCACCGCGCACGCACCGGGCGCGCAGGCGCCGGCCTACGGCGTCGGCGCGTACGACGTGGACGGCAAGATCGCCTCGTTCTCCGGTTTCGGCCCCTCGCCGGTCGACGGCTCCATGAAGCCGAACATCTCGGCACCGGGCGTCAACGTCCGTTCCGCCTGGCCGGGTTCGTCGTACAAGAGCGCGTCCGGTACGTCGATGGCGACCCCGCACATCGCGGGCGCCGTCGCCCTGCTGTGGTCGGCCGCGCCCTCCCTCATCGGTGACATCGACGGGACCCGCGCGCTGCTCGACGAGGGCGCGATCGACGTGGAGGACACGCACTGCGGGGGCACCGCCGCGATGAACAACGTGTGGGGCGAGGGCAAGCTCGACATCCTCGCCTCCGTCGACAAGGCCCCGCACACCGCCGGCACCGTCACCGGCCGGGTCACCGACAGCGCCACCGGCGCCGCGCTGCCCGGCGTCACCGTCACGGCCACGAACGCCGGCACCACCCGCTCGGTGACCACCGGCTCCGACGGCGCGTACCGGCTGTCGCTGCCCGCGGGCACCTACGACTTCTCGTACGGCGGCTACGGCTACGGCACCGGTTCGGTGAAGGGGCTCCAACTCGCCGTGGGCCAGGACCGGACCGAGAACGTCGCGCTCGACGCCGTACCGTCCCACGCCGTGTCCGGCACCGTCCTCGACGTCACCGGCAAGCCGCTCGCCCGCGCCACCCTCACCGTCGAGGGCGTCCCGGTGCCGGAGGTGACCACGGACGCGGCCGGCCGTTTCACCCTGCCGAAGGTCGCCGAGGGCTCCTACACCCTGACCACGGAACCCGCCGCGCCCGTGCTGTGCAACGGCGTCCGCGACACCGCGCTCACGGTGGACGGCGCCGAGACACTGACCGTCCGGCTCCCGGCGCGCACCGACGCCGCCGGCAACAACTGCGCCCCGGCCGCGTACGCGTGGATCGAGGGCTCCGCCAAGGTCGCCCTCAGCGGTGACGAGGACGCCAGGAACATCGCGCTGCCCTTCCCGGTGAAGCTGTACGGCGTCTCGTACACCAGCGCCGCCGTCACCACCAACGGTCTGGTCAACTTCCTCGCGCCGCGCGTCGGCGACTACACCAACACCGCCCTGCCGAGCGCGACGCAGCCGAACGGCATCGTCGCCGCCCTGTGGGACGACCTCACCCTCGACAAGAAGTCGAGCGTGCGCACGGCCACCACCGGCACCAACGGCAGCCGCAGGTTCGCCGTCGTGTGGAACGACGTGCTCTTCGCGGACGGTTCCGCGAACCGGGCCACCTTCGAGACGGTCTTCGACGAGGCCACCGGCGCCATCACGTTCCAGTACCGCTCCGTGCCGGGCAACGGCGCCAAGGCCACTGTCGGGATCGAGAACCAGAGCGGTATGGACGCCCTCCTCTACTCCTTCAACCAGCCGGTCCTGACCAACGGTTCGGCCATCCGTATCGCGCCGCAGGGAGCCACGTCATGACAGTCCGCACGTCCCGAAGAGCCCTTCGGCTCGCCTCCGCGCTGGTCGCGGCGGGCCTCGCGCTGACCGCGGCACCGCACGCGCTGGCCGCCGCCGACGACGACGGTTCGGCGATCAAGCTGACCAGCGAGCAGGTCAAGCAACTGACCGCGCGCGCACAGGTCGACGTCTATGGCGATGGCGATGGCGACGTGTCGACGTCCGACAACCGCCTGGATGCCGCCGATGACACCGCCGTCACCTTCACCGGCACCTCCACCCTGGAAGGTGTACGCGGTCTCGGCGCCACCGTGCCGGCCGGCCCCGGCGGCGGCTACTTCACGGTGCACAGCCTGGGCAACGTACAGCTCCACAAGGCCGACGGCAGCACGGCGTGGCAGCGCACCAACGCCTCCCTGTACGCGGACTGGCAGGTCAAGCCGTCCCGCGTCTGGCAGAGCGAGCCGTATCCGGCGCGCGTCCTGATGGGCTACAACGCGGTCAGCCCGTTCACGCCCGCCTCCGACCAGGGTTTCGACACCGGCGATCTGACGGGGGACGGCACCCCGGACATCGTGTTCTCGGCGAGTGTCGGCTCCACGCCCTACCGGCCGTTCACCTCGCCCTGCTCCACACTGCCCACCGGCACCTTCGTGACGGTGCTCGACGGCAGGACCGGGGTCACGCTGTGGTCGAAGCTGTACGCGTACGCCCAGTCCGTCAAGATCGTCGACGGCACCGTCCTCGTCGCCGACGCGCCGGACCACAACCAGAACGCCCCGGCAGCCGCGACAGCGACACTCACCGGAATCCGCTTCTCCTACGCCGACAACAAGCTGACCCCGGCGTCGACATGGACGTACGACACCGGGGAGACCACGGCCTCCTGGGGTGCCCTGGAGTCGGCCGGTGACGGCGGGGCGGCCGTCTCCTGGGACGTACGCAAGACCGCCACCTCGGCGTCGCGCAGCCGTACGCTCGTCCTCGACACGGCGGACGGTTCGGTCTCCTGGCAGCGCGACAGCGACCTCTACAGCCGCCAACTGCGCCTGGACGCCTCGCGCGGGCGGCTCGTGGGACTGGAGCAGTCCGACCCGACCGACGGCATGCGGTACGAGATCGTCTCGTACGCGCTGGGCGACGGTGCGCGCACGAGACTGGACAGCCGCGAGAACGCGGTGCCGACCGCCATGACGATCGGGGATCTGCGCGGCGACCGGAAGGCCGAGTACGCGGTCGCGGAGTCCACGTTCGACCCCTGGCTGTACGTGAACGCCGGCACCGTCCGGGTGCTTGACGGGTCGAGCCCGCAGACCGCCCTGTGGTCGCACACCACCAAGCGCGACGCCGACAACTCCCGTGACGGCGCGAGCACCTGGCGTCTTGACGTGGCGGACGGCCGACTGGTCACCTCCTCGCAGAGCGACCGGGGTCTCGGAACGGCCGACAATCCCGGCGGCGGCCGGATCGCCGATCTGACGGTGTTCGACGGTGACGGCGAGGTGCGCTGGGAGCACGAGGACACCACCGCGTCGCCGATGTTCCAGCAGGTCTTCCGCGACCGCAGCGGAACGCACGTGCGGGTCGTGGACCTGGAGCAGAACATCCGCGAGTACGACATCGGCCGGGGCCGCCAGGAGGAACTGACCCCGCTCCAGGGCGACTTGTCGTACGCGAAGGCGGTCGATCTCGACGGCGACAAGAAGCCGGACGTGGTCGCCGGCGGTACCTCTCACGGTGTGTGGGCCTACTCCGGCACCTCGCTGCTCGACGGCAGGCCGAAGAAGCTGTGGCAGGCCACCGTGGCCGGTCAGGTGCACCGGATCGAGACCGGCGACGTCAGTGGGGACAGCAGGCCCGAGATCGTCGTCGCCGCGGACAGCGCGACCGTCGTGCTCGACGGCCGTACCGGAAAGGTCCTGCGCACGATCGACGGCCAGGGCGCCTATGTCCGCTCCGTCACCGTCGCCGACCTCGACGGCAGGGGCAAGGACGAGATCGTCGTCCCGACCGACGCGCTGCGCGTCTACAGCGGAAGCGGCAAGCGGCTGTGGACGTACGCGGCGCCCGAGGGCTCCGGTGAAGTGGTCTTCTCCGACACGGCCGTGGGCGACGGACGGGTGTACACGCAGTACACCAGCGTCGGTGCGCTGGACCTCGAGGACCCGGTCGTGAACGGTGTCGCGCTCGACGGCGCCAAGGGCACGGTGCGCTGGACGGCGGACCCGAAGGCGCCGGCCCAGGCCGTGGACGGCAAGCTGCACGGCGCGCTCCTGGACCAGGGCGTCTACGCCTCGCCGCGGATCCCGTACGCGGACGGGCACGCGGTCGTCCACACCTGGATCATCTCGGCCGTGCCCGGCGCCTCATCGACCGAGGCCGCCAGCCCGCAGGTCGTCGTCCAGATCCGGGACGGGCGCACCGGCAAGGTGCTGCACGAGGCCGTCTCCGGCGGCCCCTGGTCGCACGGCAACTTCTTCACCGGCGACGAGGGCCTGTTCCTGACCAGCTTCGGCACCTTCCGGCTCTACGGTCCGGGCGGCCAGGACGGGCGCGGCTCGGTGGTCAGCAGCATGCGGACCGCGCAGTTCATCACCGGTCCGGGCGGGCGCAGGCTGCTGGCCGGCGGCACGGAGGCCGGGGTGGCGGCCTGGGACCCGTCGGTCGTCACCGACGGCCGGGTCTTCGCCTCCGGTGTCGGCGGTGCCACCCTCATGGGCGGCCGTAACTATCTCGCCACCGACCTCGACGGGGACGGCGCGGAAGAGATGATCGCGCTGAACTTCGACGACAGCGGATACGACCGGATGGCACAGGAGTTGGGCTCGCGCGTCAGCAGCGAGGACAACGGCATCCACCAGATGACCACGTACAAGCTGTCCTGACGCGTACGGCGCGTCCTGGCGGGGGCCGGTGTGACAACCGGCGCCCGCCGGGGCGTGACCCGGGGCATGACCCGGGCCGTGGCCCAGGCCGTGGCCCGGGGCTTCCATAACGTGTTCGATTACAGTGGCGCTTCTCATGAAGCCCCGGCCCTCGTCCTCCAGCACCGACAGCACGGCGCCCCTGCTCCGTCTGCGTCTGTTCGGTGGCTTTCGCGCGGAGCGCGACGAGGGACCGCCGCTCGCCGAGCGGTGGTCGCGGCCGAGCGCCCGGACCCTGGTGAAGCTTCTCGCGGTCGCCCCGCACCACCGGCTCCACCGCGACCAGGCCATGGACATCTGCTGGCCGGGCGCGGACCCGAGGGCCGCCGCCGTCAGCCTGCGCGTCACGCTGCACGCCGCGCGCCGCGCCCTGGAGCCCGAACTCGCGCCGCGTACGGCGTCGTCGTACCTCATCTCCGAAGGGTCGCTGCTGATGCTCGACCCGGCCACGGTGTGGATCGACGCCGAGCACGCGGAGCGGGCGGCCAGGGCCGCGCTCGCCTCGGGTGACGCCGACGCGCTGGCCGCCGCGCTCGCCCGGTTCTCCGACGAGCTGCTGCCCGAGGACCGTTACGCGACCTGGGCGCAGCCGCCTCGCGACCGACTGGCCGCGCTGCGGCAGGAGTTGCTGCTCGCGCTCGGGGCCGCGCATCTTCGGCGCGGCGCCGCCCAGGACGCCGTAGCCCTGGCCGAACAGGTCCTCGCGGTCGGTCCGGCGGAGGAACGGGCACACCAACTCCTCATGGAGATCTATCTGCTTCAGGGGCTGCGACGGCGTGCCGTGCGGCAGTACCAGGTGTGCCGGGACGCGCTCGACAAGGAGTTGGGCGTACGGCCGGGACCCGGGACGGAGCGGCTGCACCGGGCCGCCCTGGCGGCCGTACCCGCTCCCCCGGCGTCCGCCCCCGCACTGCCCCCGCCCCTGCGCAGGCCCGCCGCGACACCGCTGCGTGGTCGCGACGCGCTGCTGAAGAAGCTGCTCGGCACCGGCGGCCCTCCGGTCACGCTCCTCACCGGGGAGGCGGGCGTGGGCAAGACCCGGCTGGCCGGCGAGGTGGCGCGGCGGGCCGCCGTCCGGGGCACCGTCGTGCTGTGGGGCGGGGGGCACGACGCTGAGGGGCACACACCGTACGGGGCTTTCGCGGAGGTCCTGGACGGGTGGATGGCGGAGCGGGACGCCGCGGAGCGGGCGCGCGTCGGGGCCGAACACCCCGAACTGGCGACGTTCCTGCCCTCGCTCGGGGAGTTGGTCCAGGGCACCGGGCGCAGCCCCGAGGAGGAACGTGACCGGCTGTTCCGGGCGACGGCGGCGCTGCTCGGCGATCTCGCCGCCACCAGCCCGGTCCTGCTGGTCCTGGACGATCTGCACGCCGCCGACATCGGCTCGTTCCAGTTGCTGAGCCATCTGGCGCGCCGGTCGGCGGCCACGGGGGGAACGCGGCTGCGCTTTCTGGTGACCTGCCGCGAGGAGGAGCTGCCCGAGGCGGATCCGCGCCGGGCGGGTCTGGCGTCGCTGGTGCGCCACGCTCTGGCCGTACGCGAGGAGTTGGGGCGCCTGGACCGGGAGGCGTGTCTGGCCGTCGCGCGCGATGTCGGCGACGGGGGCGGGGGCGGGCACGACGAAGGCGCCGGGGGCGAGCGGGTGTGGGAACTCTCCCTCGGGAACCCGCTGTTCGCCGTCGAGCTGGCGCGTGCCCCCGCCGGCAAGGACACGAAGGACGCGCCGGAAGGGGTGCGCCAGTTGGTGGGCGAGCGCCTGCTGCGGCTCGACCGGGACACCCGGCGCGTGGTCGAGGCCGTGTCCGTCGCGGGCGGTGAGGTGGCCCTGTCCGAGCTGTACGACGTGGCCGCGCACGGGCTGCGCCCGGCGGTCCCCGCCGCCGCCGCGACCGACGCCCTGGACCGGGCCCTGAGCGCCGCGCTCATCGAGGAGCGGCAGGTCGTGGTGGCCGGGCGCCCCGAGGCGGGTCTCGCCTTCCGGCACCCCCTGGTCCGTCTCACCTGCTACGAGCAGTTGAGTTCCGTACGCCGCAGACAGTTGCACACCGCGTTCGCGCAGGCGGTGCTGCGCCGGCGCCCCGACGCCGTCGACGCCCTCGCCTCGCACTTCGCACGCGCCGACGACCCGCGTGCCGCGGAGTATCTGCGCCGGGCCGCCGAACGCGCCGCCGCTCTGTACGCCAACGACACCGCCGACCGCTACTACCGTGACCTGGTGGCGCGGCTCGACGTGGACGCGGCTCGCGCCCGGCTCGCCCACGCCCAAGTGCTGCGCCGCATGGGTGACTTCACGCGGGCGGCCGAGGTGCTGCGCGTCGCGCTCGCGGAGTTCTCCCGGCGCGGCGACCACGACGACGCGGTCCTGGCGGCGGCGCGTCTTGCCGAGACACTGCTGCGCACGGGCGTCCCGGAGGCCGGAGGTGACGTGCTGCGTACGCACCCGGTGACCGCGCGGACGGCGGCGGAGCCGGCCGCGGCCCACTTCCTCGCGCTGTCGGTCATCCAAGGGGCCCTGGGCGGGCACGAGGACGGATACGCGACCGCCCGGCGCGCCCTGTCGGCCGCGCGCCAGGTGCCCGGTACGTCGGGGAAGGGCCTGGTGGCTCGCGCCTACGCGCTCCAGGCCACCAATCTGGGCCTGGCCGGCCGTCTCGACGAGGCACGCGGGGCGGGCGATCAGGCCCTCGCGCCCGCCGAGGCGTGCGGCGATCCGACGCTCCTGGGGACGGTTCTGTCGACCGTACGGGAGAACGCCCGGCGCGCCGGGCGGCTGCGGGAGGCCGTCACCATCGGACAGCGCGCCCTGGACCTCGCCGAGCGGTCGGGCGATCCCACCGCCGCCGCGTTCGAGCGGGCGAACCTCGCCGAACTGTGGCTGCTGCTCGGGGAGCCGGACACGGCCCGCCCGCTCGCCGAGGCGGCGGTCGCGGTCGCCGAGACGGACGCCGTCTGGTGCCTCCCCTACGCCCTGGCGACCCTGGCCCGTGTGCGGTCGGGTACGGGCGACGCCTCGGGCGCGACGGCCCTGCTGGACCGCGCGGGGCCGTTCACCGCCGGACCGCGGGACTGGCAGGCGGAGTTCGAGGTACGTACGGCACGCGCCGAACTCGCCCTGTCCGCGTCCCGCCCGGACGACGCCCTCGACGCGCTCGGCGGCTTCGCCGACGACGCCCCGGTGGTGGTGGCCTGGTGCGAACTGCTGTCGGGACAGGCCGAGTCGGCGGTGCGCCGTGCGCGCGGCGAGGTGGAGCGGACCGTACGTACCGGAGAACGCCTCGCCGAGGTCGAGGCACGGATAGCCCTCGGCGCGTCCCTGTCCCGGCTCGGCCGTACGACGCAGGGAGAAGCCGAGCTGGCACGGGCCGGGTCGTTGGCCGAGGCGCTGCCCTACCCGGCGGGAGCGCGCCGGGTGACCGAGGCCCGCGCGCTGGTCGGCGATGCCCCGGAAGAACACCGGAGCGGGTGACGGCCGGCAGGTCGCCCCGGTCGGCCGGTCAGGGCGTGACGATGGCGAAGTCCGGGTCGGGGTCGGTGAGATGGCCGAGGAGTTCGGTCAGTTTGCCCGCGTCGCCGGTGATCTTCACGCCGGGACGTCGCGCCAGGTCGGCGGGGCTCACCGTACCCAGCAGCAGGGCGCGCAGGTCCGACTCCGCCAGGGCGATCTCGACCTGCGGATCGGCCACGGCCGGCCCGCTGCCGGTGGTGTGGGTGAGGACACCGTTGTGCAGGCGCAGGGTGATGGGGTCCTGGCCCTTGAGGTTCCACTTGACGGCGATGTCCGCGTCCCAGGCGTGCGGGCCGTCCACCCGGATCGCCGCGGCGTCGAAGAGCTGGTCCAGCGTCAGGGCGGCGAGCAGGTCGGGGGGCGTGGTGTCGGTGGGCGTGCCGACCGAACCGTGGCGCAGTTCATGGGTGCCGGTCAGATAGAAGTTGCGCCAGGTGCCGTTCTCGCTTCCGTAGCCGAGCTGTTCCAGCGCGTCGGCCTGGAGCGTGCGGGCGTCGGCGTGTTTCGGGTCGGCGAACAGGACGTGGTTGACGACCTGGACCACCCATCGGAAGTCGCCGTCGGCGAAGGACTGTCGGGCCCGGCGTACGACGTCGTCGGCGCCGCCCATGAACTCCACGTACCGGCGGGCGGCCTCGGTCGGGGGATGCTCCCACAGATGGGCCGGGTTGCCGTCGAACCAGCCCAGGTAACGCTGGTAGATCGCCTTGGTGTTGTGGCTGACGGAGCCGTAGTAGCCGTGGGTGTGCCAGGCGCGTTCGAGGGCGGGCGGCATCCGCATGGCCTCGGCGATCTCCGGGCCGGTCAGCCCCTGGTTGAGCATGCGCAGCGTCTGGTCGTGCAGATAGGCGTACAGATCGCGCTGCTCGGACAGGAAGCGGGTCAGCCGCTCGCGGCCCCACGTCGGCCAGTGGTGGGAGGCGAACGCGACGTCCGAGGCGCCGGCGAACAGGTTGATCGCCTCGGTGAGGTACTGGGCCCAGATCCTGGGGTCGCGGACCTCGGCGCCGCGCAGGGTGAGCAGATTGTGCTGGTTGTGGGTGGCGTTCTCGGCCATGCACAGGGCGGAGCGGTCGGGGAAGTGGATGTTCAGCTCGGCGGGGGCCTCGGTGCCGGGGGTGAGCTGGAAGACCATACGGATGCCGTCGACACTCTCGCTCTGGCCGGTGTGGGTGATGTCGAGCGTCGGCGGGATCAGGCCGACTGCACCGGTGGACACCGTGAGGCCCAGTCCCGCGCCGATCTGGCCGCGTTCGCCCTTGGGCAGCGCCGCGCCGTACATATAGGCGGAGCGCCGGCTCATGGCCGTACCGGCGTAGACGTTCTCGCTGACCGCGTGGTCCAGGAAGCCCTGCGGCGCGAGGACCGGCACGCCGTCGGCGATGTCCTGGTCGGTGACCACTCCGCGTACGCCCCCGAAGTGGTCGACGTGGCTGTGCGTGTACAGCACGCCCGTCACGGGGCGGTCGCCCCGGTGGGCGCGGTACAGGGCGAGACCGGCGGTCGCGGTCTCGGCGGTCAGCAGCGGGTCGATGACCAGGATGCCGCGTTCGCCCTCGACGAGCGTCATGTTGGACAGGTCGAAGCCGCGGATCTGATAGATACCGTCCGTCACCTCGAACAGACCGTGGTCGGCGCAGAGCCGGCTCTGCCGCCACAGGCTCGGGTTGGCGGTGTCCGGGCAGTCCCGGTCCAGGAATCCGTACGCGTTCAGATCCCATACGGCGCGTCCGCCGCTGTCGGTGATCAGGTTGTCCGACGCCGTTCCCATGAAGCCGCGCCTGGCGTCCTCCATGTCCTGCGTGTCGTCGAACGGCAGGCGCGTCTTGAGCGCGGCGTTGGCGTCCGCGATCGCCGACTGCGCGGGCCGGGGCTCGGTGTGCTGGGACAACGTGGTCTCCCTTGCCGGCGGAGATGGGGCCGGGCGCGGGGCGGCACGACCGTCTCCACCTTCTGACGGCCGGTCGCGTTCCACGAGTGCACCTGCTCCATTCAGGGGCCCGCGCGTGGCCCGGCCCCGGTGGGGGGGGGATCACCCGCGTGGGCCCGCCGGGTAGCGGCGTCGGGCGCGCTCACCGAGCGTGGGGAGCGTCCGGACGAAGGAGGCGCCATGGCGGGACGGATCGTGACCCTGACCGCGCCGGGGGAGCGCTGATGCCCGACGACAAGGACCCGGCCGCGCGTTCGTCCTCCGGCTCCGGTTCCGGTTCCGGCTCCGGCTCCGGCTCCGGCTCGAAGGACGGCCCCGAGCCGCCGGCGGGCGGGCCCTGGTGGCAGCGGGGCGAGGAGCCCGACTACCGGGCCACCATGGCCAACGAGCGCACTCTGCTGGCCTGGTCACGTACCGCGCTGGCGCTGCTGGCCGCCGCTTTCGTGGTCGTCAAGCTCACCGACATCACTCCCCGCGAACTGCGTCTGGGGCTGGCCACGTATCTCATCGCGCTGGCGGGCGGTGTCACGGTCGCCGGATACCTCCAGTGGCGCGTACGCCAGGCCCGGATGCGCCACCAGCGGCCCCTGGGCCGCAACGTCAGCCCGGTCTCGCTCACGGCGGCGCTGCTGGTGCTCGTCGGTTTCGTCCTCGCGGTCATCGTCCTCGCGTCATGAGCAGGGGCGGCGGCGGGTGGCGGAACCCGCTGTCCGCGCGGGTGCGGCGCCGTCCCAGCCGCTCGCCCCGGGCGGCCTGGCCCAACCGTGGCCTGGCCGTCGCGCTCGTCGCGGGCGGTGCCCTGCTCGGCTGGTGGCTGCCGCACGCGGAACGGAACCACCAACTCGGCGGCCTGTCCTATGCCCCGGCCGCCGCCCAGGCCACCCTCGGCGCGATCGCCGCGGGCATCATCACCCTCACCGGGTTCGTCCTGACGGCGGTCACCCTGGTCGTCCAGTCCGTGCAGAGCATGTCCCCCCGACTCGCCGGAATCCTGGGCTACTTCGAACGCTCGCTGGTGCTGTTCGGCGCCCTCACCGGCACGGCCGTCTACGCCCTGGTCGTGCTGGCGCAGGTCGGCGACGAGCATGTGCCGCATCTGTCCGTCACGCTGGCCATCGTCCTCGTCGTGCTGTCCACCGGGATGATCCTGGGCACCCTCGCCGGACTGCGTGAGGTCATCACCGGCGGCGGTCTCGTACGCACCGTGGGCCAGCGGCTGCACGCGGCCCTCGACCACACCTGGCTCGACACCCACCCGCCGGAACCGGCCGCCACCACACCACCGGCCGGGCACCGGCCCGGCGACACCGTACTCACGGCGGCAGGCGGCGGAGTCGTCCAGTACGTCAACGGCCCGGCCGTCGCGGCGATCGCGGGCCGCAACGATGTCCGGGTCATCTGCCTGACGGCCGTCGGCGGCTTCGTCGAACCGGGTACGCCCCTCCTGCGCGTCACGCCCGTGGCACCGCCCGCGACGCTCCCCGAGGCCGATGCCCGACGCCTGGTCCGCGCCGTACGCCTCGGCCCCTCGCGGCGCATCGACCACGACCCCGCCTACGGGCTGCGCCTCCTGGTCGATGTCGCGATCCGGGCCCTGTCGCCCGCCGTCAACGACCCGACGACAGCCGTCCAGGCCCTCGACCAGATCGAGGCGGCCCTGCTGCGGCTCGCCACCCGCCCGCTCGCCCACGCGTCCGTACGCGACCGGGCCGGCACCGTCCGCGTCACCGTCCCCCGCCCCGACTGGGACGCGCTCCTGGACCTCTCCCTCGCCGAGATCCTTGCCTACGGCGCCGATTCGCTCCAGGTCCAGCGCCGGCTGCGCGCCCTGCTCGACACCGTCGCCCGCGCCCTCCCCCCGTCCCGCGCCGCCACCCTCGCCCCGTACCGCGCCGTCCTCGACCGCACCGCCCACGCCCTGCCCGACCCCTCGATGACCCGCACGGCCACCACCCCCGACCCGCAGGGCCTGGGCGGACCGGCGCCGGTCTGAGGCGGGCCCGCCCAAGCGACCTGCGACACTGCGGGCACGCCGGTTCAGCGCGTGGAGAGCGGAGGTGGGAGCCACGGTGGGCCTGGAGGATCTGGGACTCACGGCGGACGAGAACGCCGTCTACGAGGTGCTGATAGGGCTCCCTTCGTCGGACCGCGCCGAGTTGGCCGACACGGTCGCGCTGCCGGTCGGGCGGACGGACACCGCGCTGCGCGCGTTGGTGGACAGGGGCCTGGTCGTCCTGGTGGCCGACGGCCTGCGTTACGCGGCGGCACCCCCCACCGTCGCCCTCGGGGCCGAACTCGCCGCCCACCGCGAGCGCCTGCACCGTGCCGAACTCTCCGTGGCGCGGCTCGCGGAGACATACCGCGTGGCGACCGCCGACCGGGCCCAGCGCGAACTCGTGGAGATCGTCGAGGGCGTCGACGCGATCCGCACCCGCTACCTCCAGCTCCAGCTCTCCGCCCGCGCCACCATCGACATCTTCTCGGCCGGCACGCCCCGCGCGGTCACCCCGGCGGACAGCGCGGAGGTGACGGCCATCTCCCGCGACGTACGGGTGCGAGCCGTCATCGACCAGGGGTTCCTGGCCGAGCGGGGCGCGGCGGACCATGTGGCGCAGTCCCTCGCCGACGGTGTGCAGGTACGCACCGTCACCGAGGTCCCCTACAAGCTGATCCTGTG
The DNA here is from genome assembly GCF_045040295.1 of Streptomyces sp. NBC_01506. Taxonomy (NCBI): domain Bacteria; kingdom Bacillati; phylum Actinomycetota; class Actinomycetes; order Kitasatosporales; family Streptomycetaceae; genus Streptomyces; species Streptomyces sp. NBC_01506. The sequence continues at coordinate 4,074,011 of NZ_CP109422.1, forward strand.
CGACGGCGCCGTGGCGATGCTGCCGCTGCACGGACGCGGCGCCGACGTGGTCCCGGCCGTGGTGCTGCGCGGCGGACTCGCCCATGTGGCACGGGAGTTGTTCGAGCAGGTGTGGGAGGGTGCCCGCCCTTACCAGACGCGGGCGCACGCGGACATCGACGCCGCCGACGCGCACATCCTGCGGCTGCTGCTGGCCGGTCTGACGGACACGGCGGTGGCCGGACAGGCGGGGATGTCCGTACGCACCGTTCAGCGCAGGCTCCACGCGCTCATGGCCAGGGCCGGTGCGACGACACGTCTCCAACTGGGCTGGTACGCCAGGGACCGGGGCTGGATCTGACGCGCCGGGATCCGGCCGGGGGCGGGCCGGTCGCCCGGCCCGCCCCCGCCCCCCGTCTCCCGCCCCCCGCTCCCCGCTCCCCCGCTCTCAGCGCAGCGTGAGCGCCCTGATGACGTCCTGCTGGACGGACAGTCCGCCGGGCGCCGTGGCGGCGGCGCGCAGCGACACCGCACGCGCGTCGCGCGGCGTGCTCACCGTCGTGGTCCACCGTCCGTCGCCGGTCCGCTTCAGCTTGGCGTCCCGCCAGGTCACCCCGTCGTCGTACGACACCTGGAGCGTGGCGGCGTCCGCTGTCACCGAACCGGGGAACGTGGCCGCGCTCAGTTCGACCTCGAGGCGTTTACCGGCCCGCGCCGAGCCCTGGAGATCCGTGTCGACGTCGTACCCCAGATTCAGCAGCGGCAGATCAGCGCGCGACGCCGGGACGGTCGGCAGCGGCTCGTAGTCGAAGCCCCACGTGGTGCTCGTACGCGTCGACGTGCCCCAGCCGGCGACCGAACGCTCCGCGGTCGCCACGAGCTTGTACGGGCCCGCGGTCAGGCTGGACGCCCGGCCGGCCCGCGCGTTGAACGCCGCCACCCGCGTGTCACCCCGGTACAGCTCCGTCCGCGCGGGGCCGCCCCACCCGATGTGGCCGTCGTCGCCGCCCGACAGCATCGGGATGTTCCAGTGCAGCGCGCCGGCGCTCATCTGGTACGCGGCGTATCCCTCACCCAGCCGCGGGGCCTGGACCGGCTTGAACCACGCGCCGTCGTAGGGCCGTCCGGCCGCGTACGACGTCATGTGGCCGCTCTCGCGGTAGCCCGCCGCGTCGCCCAACCCCTCGTGCTGCTCCCACCAGGTGCCGAGGCCCGCCGTCCGCGGGGTGACGTACTCGGTGACGGTGCGGCCGTAGCGCTCGTACGCGTCGCCGCCGAGTGCCGGGCCCCAGGCCGGGACGAAGTAGCGCCCGCCGACGCCGAGCGTGCCGGGCGCCGCGTAGAAGCTGTTGTCCACCCGGGCCAGGTCCTTGTCACGCGGCTGGTGGCGCAGCGCCTCGGCCGTGACGCTTCCCTCGAACTTCTGCACCATGTCGTACGTGTACTGCGGGTACTGCCGCTGGGTGACCCGCAGGCTGCCGTGGCCGGATCTGGCCTCGGCGATCAGGCGCGCGCCCGCGTCGTGCCCCACGGAGGCGACGGTGACCTCACCGCTGCCGGCGTAGGTCTGGTTGAGGCGCCCGGGGCGGTCGTTGACGACGAGCAGCATCGCGGCCCCGGCGTCGACGGCCGCCTTCGCCCGCGCGCTCGCGGCGACGGTGTCGTCGCGGTCGATCACCACGGCTCTGCCGCGCGCGTCGAGCCCCGCGTAGTCGGCGGCGGCGCCCCGGCCCGCGTACACGGTCTCCAGGGTGCGGGTTCCGTCGTGGAAGGTGGTCTTCGGCTGGGCGAGAAGCGTGACGTCGTGTCCGCTGCCGGTCCGCGCGTCGAGCGCCTTCTGCCGCATCCGCCAGTGCAGGAACGCGTCGGTCGAACCGTCCGCGGCCTTCTCGGTCGGCGTCAGATAGACGGAGTCGTACGCGGCCGACAGGAGCATGGAGGTGGACCAGTCGTGGTCCGCGGGATCGGCGTAGTCACGCGAGAGGCCGAAGACCGCCATGGTCGTCTCGCTCTCCCGCTCCGGTGTCACTTGCGCCTTGCGCGCGGTGCTCGCGTCCAGCGTGGCGGTCGCCTTCGGGTGGTCCGCGTCGAGCCGGACCTCGGGGGCGAGAAGGAGTGCCTTGCCGAGCGAGTCGGGGTCGTCGCCGGGGATGTCCGTGTACGACGAGGAGGAATAGCGGCCCGGCGGCAGGCGCAGCGTGATCTCCCCGGTGACGTCCAGGTAGGTGGGCTGCTCGGCGGCGGGGTCGTAGAGGACGACCGAGTCCGTGGTGGGCTTGCCTTCACGGTCCCTCACCTTGACCGTGTAGTCGTACATCTCCCGCTCCTTGAACAGGGCGAAGCCGGTGTGCGCGACCGTGTCGCCGGAGGCCGCGTCGGTCGCGGTGACCTGTCCGGAGAAGGTGGTCCCCGGCTCGGCCCCGGTGGGGTCGAGGGTCAGCGTGACCTCGGCGGTGTCATCCGCCGGGACGGACACCCGCGCCGCCGACAGCGTGTAGAGGTCGTCGTCGGCGCCCGTGGTGAGGTCGAGGGTGATGCCGGTGGCACCGTTGTTGCGGTAGGTGATCGTGCGGACGGCCGGCTTCGCGCCGGCGTTCGGCCAGTTGTAGGCGGCGACCGCCACCGAACCGGTCGCCTCGACCGTGGTGTCCACGGCGGCGGCCACGTCGACCCGGCCGGTGCCGACCTCGTACGGCGTCTGCGCCGTCCGCCGCGAGGTGGTCATCAGCGCGTCCTTGACGCGTTCACCGCTCCAGTCGGGGTGACGCTGCTTCAGGATCGCGGCGGCGCCCGAGACGAGCGGCGTGGCCATCGACGTACCGCTCATGGTCCGGTAGGGGCCGCCGGTCCAGCCCGGTACCGACTGCTAGGCGGCGGCGGTGACGTCCACCCCGGGCGCCGCGACGTCCGGCTTCAGCCCGTGGCCGCCGGACAGCGGGCCCTGGCTGGAGAAGCCCGCCCGCTCGTCGTCCTTGTCGACGGCGGCCACGGTCAGCGCGGCCGCGGCGGCTCCCGGGGCGCCGATGGTCCCCGGGTCGTAGGCGTTGCCCGCGGCGATCACGTACAGCGGACCGCCGTCGGCCGACAGCGTGTTCACGGCCTGCGACATGGGGTCGTCGCCGTCGGACGGGACGCTGGAGCCCAGGCTCATCGACACGATGTCGGCGCCCTGTTCCTTGGCCCACTCCATGCCGGCGATCGCGTCGGAGTCGGCGCCCGAACCCGAGTCGCCGAGCACCTTGCCGACCAGCAGCCGCGCGCCGGGGGCGGCGCCCTTCTCCTTGCCGTCCGAGGCGGCTCCGGTGCCCGCGACGGTGGAGGCGACATGCGTGCCGTGACCGTTGCCGTCGTCCACGCCCTGACCGGCGACGAAACTCTTCGACGCGTCGACCTGGCCGACGAGGTCGGGGTGGTCGAGATCGGCGCCGGTGTCGAGGACCGCGACCCTCACACCCGTTCCGTCGTAGCCCTTCCGCCAGGCGTCGTCCGCATTGATCTGCGCGGTGTCGTCGGCGAGCGAGGCCGTCACCCGCCCGTCGAGCCACAGCTTGCCGATACCGCCCGCGAGCGTGCGCGGCGCCTCGCCGGGCGCGACGTCCTGCCAGAACGTCCGCGCGTCGTCCTTGTCCGTGTGCAGCGCGATCGCGTCGACGGAGCTGAGCGTACGGACCTTCGTCGCGCCCTCGGGTACCTGAGGGGGCCGGGCGGACCGTCCCTGCGACCCCTGCGACCCCTGCGGTCCCTGCGGTCCCTGCGCCGAGGCCGTCGCGATCAGCGGCACGGACGCGTGGCGGGCGTCGTCGTACCCCATCGCCACCAGAGCGGTGACGTCGAACAGACGCGGGTCGAGCCTGTCGGCGGCCAGCAGCGGCATGGCCCGCGTCGGCACCACAAAGGTGTGGTCGCCCTGGGTGCTCACCTGCACGCCGCCGGTGTCCGGGTCGGCGGGGTCGACCGTCACGATGTCGTTGCCGGCGGGCAGATCGGTGTAGTGGACGACATCACCGGTGACCAGAGTGATGTCGTACGACTCGCCCTCGGGAGCACTCGCCGAATTCGCCGAGGCGGCCACGGAGGGGTCCGCCGCCGCGGCCGGCACCCCCGCCCATCCGAGGGGCGCCATGGTCAGTGCCATGGTCAGCGCGGTGGCGGCCGGCAGCGACCGGCGGTTGGTTATGGATCTCATGGAACGGGTCTAACGGGCGGGACGGGGGTTGCACAGTCATATCGGGTGGCGAACATCCGACATGGCGGAAACCGGACCGCGACCCCCGTCGCCGCCGCACGTCAGTGACAGCTCAGTGTTCTGTCAGCACGGACAGGGAGTACCGAAGTGCCGGTACGACGACCGACCGGGCACCTCGGACGAACTCGAGCGCGAGGTCGGCGAGGAGCGGCTGGAGGGCGTCTCCTGGGACGGCCGCCGCGCTGCGCCGGCCCGCACCGGACGACCTCCTCGTCACGCCGACCGGCAAGTCGCCCTGAATCCCCGGACGTTGTGGCTCCCACCCGCTCCCGGGCTCGACCACGAAGGCGGCCCCATGCAGAGAATCCACTTCACCGTCGCCGACCTCGCCCGCGTCCGGCTGAAGATCACCGCGGGACCGCTGGTGGAGTCGGCCTTCGCCCGCGGACTGCTCGGGCGCGGCGTCGGCCGGTGCCCGTCCGCGCGGCGACGGACGATCTGTCACGGATCTGGCGGGCCGCGGTGGCACCGTACTGGGAGCAGTTGCTCGCCTATCTGGAGGCCGAATGCGAGGCGCGCGGGCGGGTGTTGATGGCCGACGGGCTCAGACCGACCTGCTCCAGGACGTCGGCCACCGCGTCGCGCTTGGGACGGGTGCCGGCGAGCCGCAGGGGCAGCGTCACGTTGTCCACCACGGTGAGGGCGGGGAGCAGGTTGAACGCCTGGAAGATGAAGCCGATGCGTTCGCGGCGCAGTCTGGTCAGCGGGCGCTCCTTGAGCGGGCCGATGTCCACGCCGTCCAGGACCACCGTCCCCGACGTCGGCTTGTCGAGCCCGGCCGCACAGTGCAGGAAGGTGCTCTTGCCCGAACCGGAGGGCCCCATCACCGCAGTGAAGGTCCCCCGTGCCAGATCGATACTCACGCCGTCGAGCGCGGTCACCCGGTTCTTCGATCCGCCGTAGTACTTGGTCACAGCCGAGAGCCGGACCACCGGCTCGGACTGCGGGTCCTGTGTCCCGGTCATGGGTTGTCCTTCGGCAGGTCGGCGGGGGTACATCGAGAAGACCGCGATCGCCGCAGACGGCGGCACGCGGTGAGCCTAGGGACGGTACGGCGGCGGGGAACAGGACCTTAAGCCCTCGGTTAAAGTCACCGGCCGCCAGATCTCGCCCGACAACGCGCCATACCGGAAAGGCCGTTCAGGACGACCTTCATGGAGCGCCCGGACGGATCAAGTCCTGCGCCACGAATGGGCGTTGGATCCGATGGTGCGTATCTGCGAGGAGGCGGGCGGACTCGGCGTGGCGGTCGCCCACAGCGGCACCACACACGCCGTCCTCCCGGACACCACGGCCCCCGACTGCTCCACCCGCCTCGTGACGGCGGCCCAGCGAAGCCAGGAGCCGGCAGGAATGTGACGGTGCATCACACGCCGAGCTTCTTCTGACGGTGACCGGGCCGACCGGCTACGGCGCCGCCTCGCGGAAGAGGGCCAGGAGGGCTTTCGCCTGCGGGGCGTTCACGTCGAAGAACTGCGTGGCCAGTGCGGGCGGCACGGCGGTTCCCTGCATGCGGACTTCATGGCAGCCAAAGCAGAACGCCGCCTCGAACAGCGCCAGGCCGAGAGTGTCCGCGTACGCCCGGACGCTCCAGCCCGGCGAGAAGCCGCAGCGGTGCTGCTCGCTGCCGGGCAAGCTCTCGATCAAGGCCAGGACGCCGACTGCCTCGCTCCCGATCCAGCGGGCGCCCACCCTGCCGGGATACGGGGCATCGCGCTCTGTCGGGAGTCCGGAGATCCTTACGACCTCCAGGAATACTGCGGTGGCTACGGCTTCGGCGGGGAGCTGCATGTGAGTAGTCTGCCCGCGCCCAGTACCGGGCGGTGCACCTGCCTCTGATGAGGCCATTCGCTCAACCCGTTGCCGCGTGCGAACTCGTCGCTGTGCCCAGAGAGCGACTGATCACCGCTTCGCTGGAGTCGAGCGCGGCGGACAGGTCTGTGGACAGGTCGCCAGGGAAGGCACCGCTACCCAGTCCACATGACCGGACCAGGTTCCGGCAATCCTGAGCCTGGTTGTCTGTGATGAGCGTGCTGAAATCAGCGTGCGCCAGGATTTCGCGGGCCGCGTATCCGTCGAGCGTGTCCGTTGTCCGTCGGAGCAGATTCGCGAGAAGTCGCTGTACGTCGGAGTGTTGGGGGCCCACCGCATCCAAGACCGTCAGGCCGAGGCGAATGTCGAAGACGGTCAGCCCTGGTTGGGCATCGTGGTTGAGGTAGCTGCTCACCAGTTCGCTCGCGCAGGCGTCGAGGTCCCGACCTGCGTCGCGGCGACACAGAGCGGTCAGGCATACGGTGACAGCCTGTTCCCACGGATCGCCCGGAGCAGTGCTGGTCAGAAGCTCCAAAGCGCGTTCGGCATCGCCAGCGGTGAGGGCTGCGACTACCGCGACTTGGCGACCGTCGAGCATCCGTGTGCCCACGCCGCGGTGCTGCTCGATGTGTGCCAGGGCCTCGGGCCACCGGCCCGCGGTGGTGAGGCTGCGCGTGCCGTCGGCGAGCACCACGCGCCACAACCAGGCGTGAACTTCCCGTCGGTCTTCGTCATTACGGGTGAGGTTCGCGGGCACGGTGATGCTCTCGAATACGGCGGCCCGGCGCGCGCCGACGGCTTCGTACAGGTCCAGGAGTCGTTGGCGGCCGTCGTCGTTGTGGCCGGCGCGGATCTGCAAGCGCGCGAGGTTGACCAAGGGCTCCAGCCCCCGGATGGCGCTCATGGCCGGAAGGGGGCAGGCCGGGAGGTACGCCTCGGCGTGCCGGTGGCACATGGTGCGGGCGAGGTCGGGCAGGTCGATGTCTGAGGCGACAAGCGCGGCCTGGTTGAAGACGGAGGAGGCAACGCCCTGGTCGCCTTGCTTCACCGCCTTCGCGGCGAGTTCAACCAGAGCCCTCACGCGGGCATGCAGCGGCAAGCAGGCCGGCCGGAATCGGGCAACGAGCGGAAAGCGTCTTGCTGTCGAGCCGAGCGGGTCCATGCGTACCCCCAGGAGCAACGGGTGAGACGGGATGAAGCAAGGGCGAGCCGATGGTGGTGGTGCCCGTCGGCCACGCGACGGGCACCGCCTTCTTCACAGCCGGGCGGACGTCAGCGCCAGTCGACGACGATGCGGTTCAGCGGGGTGTCGAGAGCGAACAGGCCGGGGGCCCGCTCGACGGCCGGAGCGTCGAGGGGCTCGATCTCGAACGTGGCCTCACGATCGCGGTACTCGCGGTCCCAGGTGCGGATTGCGTCCGCGACCCGCGCGGTCAGCTCGTCACTGCCGGGGCCGTGGCCGATGACACCGAACTCCCAGAGCTTGGCGCCCTCGGGGGTTCTCTTCTCCGACAGTCGGCGGGCGAGGTAGGTAACAGCGCCCTTGTCGACAACCGCGGTTGAGGACGGGTAGGGGTCCTGCGTGAGTAGCGTCCCCTTGGCGTCCTTCGGGAACAGCATCCGCATCAGGCCGCCGGGCAGGGAGCAGGAGACGAACAGCTCCATCCACTCCGGCGACTCCATGGCGCGGACCATCATCCCGGTCCACTCCTCGGTGCGCGGCCCCTCGAGCACTCCGGCCAGCGCCGCGGCGTCGACGGGCCGCCCGGCGGAGGTCTGGAGCCGTACGGTGCCGTCGGTGCTGAGCGGGATAACAGGGAGGTCGTCGTCGGCGATGCCCTTTCGTAGCGGCATGAAGGTGTTCATCATGCTGCTGACGCTGGTCCAGCGGCCGTCGCGCTCCTCGTAGGCGATGGAGCGGGCCACGCTGCCCTTGAGCCGCTGGGGAACCAAGAGTCTTCCGCCGGGAGCGAGTTGCCGCATCCAGGCGTGGGGGACGCCGTGCGCGCCGACGGTGGCGATGATCCGGTCGTAGGGCGCGCCTTCGGCGTGGCCGAGGGCGCCGTCGCGGGTCAGCGCCTCGACGTTGGTGAACCCGGCGGAGACCAGGTGCGCGCGGGCGCCTTCCACGAGGTCGTCGTCCACGTCGATGGTGGTGACGTGGCCGGTCTCGCCGACGAGGTGAGCGAGGAGCGCGGCGTTGTAGCCGGTGCCGGCGCCGAGTTCGAGAATGCGTTCACCAGGCTGGGCTTCCAATTGGTCCAGCATGAGCGCGACGATTTCGGGTTGTGAGGCGCAGGAGATGGACCTGCCGTCGGTGTCGAATTTGACGTCAACCACCGTGTTGGCGTAGGCGTCTTCGAGTGTTGCCTCGGGCACGAACAGGTGGCGGGGCACGGTGCGCAGCGCGGTCTCGACCGCAGGAGTGCGGGCATAGCCGGATTCGCGGATCTTGTCGACCAAAACATTGCGGAGCTGCGCCGCGTCAGTCTCGGAGGTGGCGATCGTGTCGGTATTCACCGCCTCGACGCTATTGGTTTCGGGCGTCCCCTCGGTGGACGACGCGGTGTTGTCACTCGAACCCATGACTGCCTCTCGTGCGATGTTGAACAGGGCGCTCTGGTCGTCCGGGAGGAGACCCGCGCGATTTGCGTGGAAGATCAAGTGGTGGGTGATGACGGCCCGCAGGCCGCGTGTGAGTCCGCCCCTGCTGGCAAGGTGGGCGAGCGTGGTACCGGCCTGTTCGAAGGCGGCCACCCACTCGTCGTGTCCTTCGAGCGGACCGGTCGGCCGGCACAGGCTGCGTGTGTCGACGGTCATCAGCCTCGTTATCGCAGTGCTCAGGGCGGCTGCCCGATCGAGCGGCAGTTCCTCCGGCGCCGGTCGCAGTGCGGCGGCCTTCGCCCACACGTCGCCCTGCTCGAACCAGTCCAGGCGGGCGGCCCGCATCATGGCGCTGGTCAGGAGGACGGCGGTCTCCCGGCGGCCCAGTCGGCCGGGTCCGGTCCGGTAGGTGAGCAGGTGGCGACTGTCCAGGTGGAACAAGTCGTGGGCGGAGTCCATGGCCTGCGTCCCGCCGAAGGCAGCGGTCTCCGGCTCGTAGATGCCAGGAACCCACGACGTGACCGTGCCGACGTCGACAAGATCGCTCAGCAGGGACTCGACCAGCGGGGACGGCTCGGACGCGCGATACCGCAGCGGCCAGGGCTGCTTGTTCATGAACCACCAGCCGGTGAGCTGGCCGTCTTCTTCGGCCGCGAGCAGGGCGGGGCCGAAGCGGTCGGCGATGGCGCGCCTGCCGGTCGCGCGGTCGGCGAAGGTCACGTTGTGTTGGTGCCAACGTTCCGGGGGCATGGTGGGGTCCTTCGGTCAGTGAATCAGGCGATGAGGAGGCAGGTGTCCCAGGCGGATCGGGGTGGGGCGGTGGTGGCAGGGGCCAGGAGCGCCAGCGCCATACCGGCGGCGCCGTTCAAGAACCCGGGTCCTGCTTGCTCGCCTTGGATGACCGACCTTGCCGTGTCCTCCGCGACGGTGCCGGCCGGGCAGGCGGCGGTCAGCAGCGACGGTATTGCCGCGCGGAGTTGCCCGGCGGTGGAGGGGTGCGCGTCGTCGGCGGTCCGGGCCGCGATGTGCGCGAGGCCGGAGAATCCGTGGCACAGTCCGTTGTCCGTGGTCGCCTTGAGCTGAGCGCGGTCGGTGAGAGCGGACACGAGGGCGTTCTCCGCTTGGACCTGACGGTCGGTGTCGCCGAGGGCGAGCGCGGCGAGTTGCCGGGCACGGGCCAGACCGGCGGTTCCGTAGCACCACGACGGTCGTCGCGGCGGGGACGGATCGGGACGGCCGGTGCGCAGCTCATCTCGCGTAATCCAGTAGGGCCACGCTTCGCCTCGGTCGGTCGTCTCCTGCCAGCGGTCCAGCCAGGCCAGGATCGTGCGGATGGCTTCGCGGTGACCGCCGACGGTGGTACCGCGTCGGGCGGCAAGTGCCAGCAGCGCGAGCACGCCGCCGATGCCGTGGGCCATGCCGTGGTTGGAGTGACCGCCCGGAAAGCGGTCGTCCTGTCGCCCGGATGGTCCGCTGAGGGTCCACCATCCCGGCAGGACCTCACCGCCGTAGGTCAGCGGCTCGGTGAGGCGTACGCAGTAGTCGAGGACGGCTCTCACGTCGGCACCGGCGGGATCGCGGCGCAGAAAGGAGGCGCCGTAGCCCACAAGCCCCCGGATCGTGTCGAACTCGGCGTACTCCGGCAGGCGCCCCGTGTCGATGCGGCGGTGCGCGGCCTCCAGACGGCGACGGTTGTCGGCGCCCAACTGCCGGTCCAGGGTGCCCCGAGCGCGCTGGTAGGCGCCGGGGAGGTGGTCGGCGACGCAGGCCATGGCGTGCGCGAGGGCAGGTGCGCCGTAGAAGGGATGGCTGTCGGGGCCGCCGGTGAACGGCTGCCGGGCGGGTGTGGCGAGCCAGTCGTGGGCGCGCTGCCACGGCCCCAGTCCGGCGGCGGCCCGCTCGATATGGAGCAGGGCAATGCCGGTCGGCCCGTACGCGAGGTGCTGACGGTGGAGGGACGCGTCCGGTCCCATCCGTGCGGTGGCGGGGTCGGCCAGAAGGTCGGCGACAGCGTTCGCTGTCTTGAGCGCGAGGGAGTGGGTCATCGTGCCCGCCGTGACATCCAGGCCAGGGCGGCGGCACGTGTGAGATAGAGGCAGATCTCTTCCTCGGTGAAGTCGACCGCGACGTGCCGCACGAAGTGCACGTGCAGGAGCGAGAAGAGAACATCGTCCAGACGGATGCCCTGGGTGTCCGGCCCGGGGAAGTGCGGCCGGTAGGCGGCGAGCGCCGCGCTCCGATCGGCCCACGCCTCCACGATGGTGTGCCCGCCGGGCGCACCGCGCAGGGCTGCCCAGTCGCCGGACGGATCGGCCAGCCGTACGGTCTCGGTGAACTGCGGACGCGGGACCGCTGCGGGTGCGGTCGGCGGAATGTGGTCGATCAGCCAGCGCATCCCGTCCTCAGTACTGCCCAGGAACGCGGTGGCGATGGCGATGGTGTGTGCGGCCACCAGGGCACGCCGCTGCGGGCGTTGGGACAGAGTGAGCTGGGCGACGACGGCGCGCGAGTCGGCGCGGAACACTTCCTCGGCCGCGTTCCAGGCATCCCCCGAGCCCCAACGGCCCATCTCCCGGTAGGAAGTGGGAAAGCGCATGTCCGACAGCAGCCCGGCGCCGCGCAGTTCATCGGCCCAGGTGGCGATCGTGCGGGTCGTCTCGGCGAAGGCATCGGGATCAGACAGGGCGATGCGCACGCGCAAGTGCTGATCGGGGTCGCGGAAGCGGATGAACCACCACGGCGGCCCGCCGAGCCTGTCCAGCAGGACCGGGAGATGCTGGGCGAGCAGGGTGTCTTGGCGGCGCCGGTCGCCGTACAGCGTGGTCAGGAGCAGGGAAGAGACTCCGGGGGTTTGGATCTGCTCCGGGGAGAAGGTGCGGGCCGGTGTGGGGGTCGGCAGGAGCGGCCACGCCGGCGGTCGCGTCGCCTTGAGCAGCATGACGACCTCATGTGCACGGCCTTCGGACCAGCCGTACGCGTCGGCGGCGGGAGCTTCCACGAGAACGGCCGGGCGGACGCGGCTCAGATGCCGGCGTAAGAGGGCGCGGTGTCCGGCCTGGCAAAGGTCGAGGTGCAGGCGCCGGTCCTCCTCGGCCAGGACGACCCGCTGCGGCATCCGTCGCCGCGCCCTCCACTCCTCAAGGGCGGTGTCCCACTGGGCGTCGGGGTGGTCGCGGCCGGGCAAGTCCGCTGCCTCCAGCAGCCACCGGGCGGGGGCGAGCACCGTGCGCCCGTAGCGCAGCCGGGGCAGGAACGGCATCGCGCTCGCCGCGCCCCAGTCGAACAGGGTGAGCTGCGCGCACTGCGCGCGGGACAGCTCGGTGAGGAACCGGACGAGCGGCGGGGTGTGCGTGGTGAGGTTCAGCGCGTGCATCCCCACCGCCTCGACGCGGCAACCCAGTTCGGGTGCCGCCAGATACATGCGGCGCCCGTCGCACGCCACCGCCAGGTCGTCGGGCGTGAGCACGTCGTCGCCTGCGGCGCGGTGCTCCTGGACGCTGATCACCGTGGGCAGCACCTGCGGGGCACGCGTGACGTGGGCGCTTGTGGACAGCAGAGGCGGGAACGACAACTGGGCGGCGATGGTGCCGGCGTCTGCGGTCGGCAGGTCGGCCAGTTCCGCTGCCAGCCCCTCGCGGTCCCCGGGAGCCAGTACGCCGAGGAAGCGGCCGGTGGTGACCCCAGCGCCGCGGGACACGCTCGCAAGCTCCAGTTGGAAGCGCCCTCGGCGCAGTTCTTCGACGCCGGCCGCGTGCACCCGCACACCGACCTCCAGGTGCGGCGGCACCCTGGGGTGCACCGGTCCCAGTTCCATCGCGGCGATCAGATCATCGGTGAGTACCACCTCCTCACATCCGTCGAGAGCGGCAGCCTGAGCCAGCCGAACCAAGGTGTCGTCCCGTACGGAGAGGCGGGTGCGGTCCTCGGCGGCCTGGTTGCCCGGGTACCCGTGGGGAAAGCCGGTGCCGCTGTCGGCGACGACTTCGTTGAGCGGCACCATCGTGCCGATGCCGTACCGCTCGTAGAACCGCTGCTGGTACGCCTTCCACGCCGCAGTTCCGTACGGGTGGGCGCTCACCCGGGCCAAGGCACCGGCCGCACGCTCGATCTCTTGCGCGACCTCTTCGGGCAACTCGACCTGAGCGTCCAGACGAAGATCCAGAGCCAGGGGGTGCCGCTTCAAGCCCGGGACATGGGCCCGCATCCGCGCGGCGGCGCGGGCCCGGCCGCTGCGGGAGCCGCAACCGCTGAGGTCGACCCGCACGGCGTGCAGATCGCGGACCGTATCAGCAACCGGCGTCACCCTGTCGGCGCCCATCGCGTCGAGCTGGTCCAGCAGATATCGCAGAGCGTCGGTCTCCGTGCTCGGTGCGTGGAGGTTCGTGATCAGTACCTCGTACTGAACCAGCTCTCGTATGAGCCGTTGGATCTTCCCGATTCCCGCCGTGGGGAACTCCGCACAGAGCTTGTCCGCGAGGACACCCGCGAGGATCGGCTCCCGTGATGCGTCCAGGACCGCCCGCACGGGTCCGGTCAGGGCCACGGATGCCTCGACCGCACGCCGACGATCACCATGGGGGTCGGACTTGTACGGCACGATGAGCCGGTCACCGCGTTTCGCGGTGGTGTTGTTGACGACCACCCGGAGACGTTCCAGCAACTCGGGGCACGACTCAAGCCGTTGGACCACCACCGTCAGCCACTCCGCACTCGCGCGGCCGACAACCGTGTGATCCGAGCCCCACAGCATCCGCGCCTTGGGCCCGATGACGGCCGGGACCACGCCGGCGAACAGGCCGAACGGAGTCGCCCGGTGTTCGGCGCGCAGCACGTAACGCGCTACTGAGACGACGGCACGCCGTACGTCACGCGTGGCCGGGTCGCCCGACGAGCACAGGGCGCGCACCTGCGAAGCGAGAACAGGGCTGGCGTGCGCCAGAGCCTCGGTGACGTCCTCCTCCAACCACACCTCGCGCAACCACGCGAGCCGGGCAGCCGCGCCGCGAGGGGACAGGTCATCGAGGTCGGGGCACGGGGGCACGGGAAGTTCCGGCCGAGCGACCGCACGCAGGAGAGCCGTCTTCCCGGCGCGGAACGCGGTGCTCGAAGTCATCACAACCTCCGGTCCAGGTGGGGGCCGGTGCCTTCGCGCGATGCAAGACGCGAAGGCACCGGCCTGGAATGACGTGTGCCGTCAGGTCAGGCCACGTTGGTGGTGCACGCTCCGCAGGTGGAACCGCAGCCGTCGTTCGTCAGGCTGATCAGACCGGCGGTGTCGGAGACCTCGACCAGGGTGACGTCCAGGTCAAAGCCATCCGACGTTGAACCCGAGTCCTGGGGCTTCACCTGCGTGCTGTGAGTGATCGGGGAACTCATACGAACTCCTCTGCATTGGAAGTGAATTGCGGATGGTGGTGCGGCCGGACGCCCACGTGCGGAGCCTATGGAGCCGGCTACGCCCGCCCGACGGTTCCCGGCCACCGATCCGAGGTGCCATGCCCTGGAAGTGGGATGTGAGGGGCCGCCTATCCCGGACCGGAGTCTTGCGCCGCCCCGATGGTCGGGTTCGTACCCACCGATTCACCGGGACGGCCGTCCGTCACGCTGCCGCTTGTTCGGTTTGTTCGGTCTGCCGGTTGAGGACATCCGAGAGGGCGTCAGCGTCGAGGGTCAGGCGGACGATGTGGTGGTCCGAGATTTCTTCGGCGACCTCGATCACATCGACGCCGACGATCGTCCCCAGCAGATCGGCGGTGGCGTAGATCCTGTCGATCCGCGCGTCCGGGCCGTGGGTGGCACAGGCGTTGACCGTGCGGGCCAGCGCCGCTTTGCCGCCGGCGCCTCGTGCGGTCGACCAGTGCCGGGCGACATCCTCCAGACCGGCCGTGCGCAGGGTGTCATCCGGTCGGGTGTCCATGACGCGTCGTCCACCCGGGCCGACCACGCTGCGGTGCAGGCGGTGAGGCAGGTCTGCGATGGCGGTGAGCTCCGGCAGGGGGACATCGCCGTCGACCGGCGCCGGATAGGAGTTGTTGTCCCCCGCGAGGAGGGCGGGCAGCCGTACTGTCCCACCGTCGGGCGTCGTCCACTTCTTGTCGGCCCAGACGCTCAACCACTCGGCCTCGGCAAGGCGGTTCGCCGCCGACGCGTAGTTCAGGTGGTAGGAGGCAAAAGCCATCGGCATGGAGCTGGTGCCCGCGGGCGTGAAGCGGAGCGTCAGCGCGGTGGGTGGCAGAACCCACATGGGCCCGGTCGACGGCCATTCGCGCAGCGCCTGGAACACGCGCGGGTCGGCGAAGACCGCGGTGGACGATCGGGGCCCGAGCCAGCCTCGCAGGCCGAGAACATCCTCCAACTGGTACATGATCTCGGAACCGTCGGCTTCGGCCCCCCACATCTCCTGGCGTGCCACCAGGTCTGGGTTGAGGGACGCCAGCAGCTTGTGGGCGCGGAGTCGCTGGGACGCATCGCCCGCACCGTTGCGCTCGTAGTTCCACGACAGGATCGTGACGCGACGGCCTTGGCGACCGCTCTTGCCGTTTCTCTCGTTGCTCATGACTCTTCGTCTCCTGATGTGCTTTCGGAGGGGCTGGGGGCGGACGGCGGCTGCTCGGCGACAGCCGGGCCCACCGGGCAGGGGTCTATGCCGCATGTGCGGCCAGTTCCTTCAGCAGTTCATCGAGGTCGACGACCGTGAAGGACTTCAAGCGGCGAATCATCTGGGAGGTGAGGAACGTCGTCATGTTCTGGTGCCCGTACGGCGGCGGCCCGTCAGGCTGCGCCACGACCTTCACGCCGTCCACGCCGAGCCCGTAGACGGTGCCGTGCACCCCGTACAACGGGAAGGTTGTAGTGAGGAAGACCATGGGGCCCGCGTTCAGATGAGGGCAGAGCCGGGCGGCGGCACGAGTGATGAAGGGAACCAGCGCTGAATCGGTCGCCGTGCGCATGGAACGGGGCTTCTCTCTCGTTGTCGGGGCGTGTGGAAGCGGCCCGATCACGATGCCGCCATGGGGAGTTGGTGCTTACCATTCCCGTCGAGGGCGAGAGCGGAAGCGATCATGGCCGCCTCTCCGCGGGTAATGCGAGGCGACACCAGGTCTCCGTGCCGGTGTCGTTCGTCCCCCAGTCCCCTCCGTGTTCCTCCGCCACGACGGCCACCAAGGTGAGACCCCGTCCTGACTCCGCGACCTCATCCGCGCGCCTGGGTGTCGCGAGCCCCGGCATGCCGTCGATGACGGTGACAACCAGGAAGCCGTCCAGGACGGCGATGGTCACGCGGACCTCGCTCGTGCGGGTGTGCAGCACCGCGTTGGTCACCAACTCACTGACGACCAGTGTCACCTCGTCGATCAACGCGGCGAGGCCGCAGTACCGCAGTCGCGCAGCCGCGATCCGGCGCATGGCGCCTACCCGGCAAGCGTCCTCACGGCTGGGCTGCACTCCGGCAGGGCGCGGCTGCACCTGAATCCGTTCGTTCATTACGTCGCGGTCGCGGCTCAGGACCGCCTGGGACTGGCGTACGGCTGTCGTCGTCATCACGTCCTCCGGGCGACAGACGAGAGCGCGGGAGAGACTTGTCCCGCCTCGCCTGTTTGCTTACGTGTGTTCAGACAACTCCCGCACTGGGAGTTGTGGGGATGCCGTATCGGCTTGGAGTTCCCCGCAACACCCCTGCCGTTTTGACTTGCTCTTGAACTTTCGCTTCGACGGAAAGCTCTAACGTTGTGTCATGCAGGAATCACGGAACGACGCGTTCGCATCGTGGCTGCACCGGCACGGAATGTCCGTGAGAGAACTGACGTGCCTGGTCAACAGGGCAATCGAGAACCTGACCGGCCGCTACGGGACAGTGAACGAACGCCACATCTACAAGCTGCTCAGAGGAGAGCACACGTCGCCCAATGCACTGATGAAAGCAGCGCTCCACAGCGTGACGGGCCGAACAGCCCCAGAGTTAGGCTTCGTTCCCCGGGGAAGACAGAACTCAGATTCCCCAGCACCCGAGGACGACCCCGTGTATCGACGCGCTTTCCTGGCCGCGGCCACTGCCGCGGGCGCTTCACTGACCGCACCCTCCGCCACGCGACGCAGACTTGGGTCGGCCGACGTGGACCGGATGAATGCCAAGTTGGCGGCCTTGGTCAGCATGGACAACAAGTACGGAGGTACGGCGGAGCTCCAGCGGCATGCGGGCGCGCTCGCACAGGAGACCGTGCGTTTGCAGAACTCTCACGCCGCGTCCAGCCGTATCCGGTCCGAGCTGTACGGTGTCGCGGCAGCGTTCACGGCGAGCGCCATGTGGGCCGCTATCGACGGTCGGCGTCTCAACGAGGCAGAACCGTACCTCCACCAGGCGGTCACCCTCGCCGGCCTGGCCAACAACCGTCACGTCCTCTTCCGGGTGTGGGGACACGCAGGAATCATGTACCGCCACCTTGGTCGTCCGGCCGACGCGATCGCCGCCGGTGAAGCGGCTCGCGCGACGTCTGTCACCCGCAGCGACCCGCTCTACGCGTCCCTGGCGCTGGCACGGCTCGCGACGTTCCACGCCGATGCGGGGGACGAGCGCAGCGCGCTGCGCTCGATCGGCCTCGCGCAAGACAGCTACGACCGAGCCGACCAGACAAAGCACCGCCCGCCGTGGATGGGCTTCTACGACCAAGCGGAACTGAACAGTTCGGCCGCCTTCACTCACCTGCGGCTCGGGAAGTGGGAAGACGCCGAACTTCACGCACACCGATGCCTCGCCCTCCTGCGGCCCGACCTCGAACGTAACCGCGCTCTGACATACGCCAACCTGGCTCTCGCGCAACTCGGCCAGGGCGAAGTCGAACCGGCGGTCACCGCCGCCCGGACTGTTCCCGCTGAGATGGCCGGGCACGGTCGCGTCTCCATGCTTCTGCGCGACTTCACCACTCGACTCAGGTCCGTGGCGCCACACAGCCCTGAAACCACCTCGTGGCTCGATCACCGGAAGGCAGCCGCATGAACGACACCATCACCCACCGTCGCATCAGTGACGTGAACGCGGTCCGGGAACTCATTCTCGGAATCCACGTAGAAGTGCGTGGAGAATTCGGGCTGATGGATCGACCGTTCTATCAGCGTGATCGGTTCGACGAGCGTCTGACGGCATACTCGTCCCGCCCCGGCTGGGAAGCCGTCATCGCCTACCACGGGGAGGAACCGGTCGGTTATGTATTCGCTGTGCCGCTCGGCGAGAACACCGGATGGTGGTCGGCGGAGCGGACGCCTCTCCCCGACGAGTACGTAACGGAGGACGGCACTCGGACCCTCGCCCTCAACGAAGTACTTGTGCGCCGACCCTGGCGGGGCTCCCAGGGCAGGGGCACCGCACGCGCCCTGCACGAGGAACTGCTCTCGCGGCGCCAGGAGCGCCGCGTCACCCTCCTCGTCAATCCCGCTCTTTCCGACGGGCGGCTCAAGGCCGTGTACGAATCCTGGGGCTACCAACAGGTCGGCAGCCAGCAGCCGTTCGCCGACTCCCCGGTCTTCGCCACGATGATGCGGGACCCACTGCGTCAGCGACCGTAAGCCTCGCTCACCGGCCGGGGCAGGTACCGATACGGCGGCCCCCGGTTATCGAGATGTGCCTTGTTGTCCGAAGAATCCGAACTACTCTGCCCGGCAAGGGCTGTTCGGATCCGGCTGGAGGCTGACGGAAGTGTCCGCACCGTGCACTGGATGGATAGGCGAACTCCGAGGACACACCGTTATGTTCACCGGCAGGACCCTGGTGGACGGTGAATGGGTCATCCGTAAGGACTGCTTCTCTCGTTCGCAGACATTAGGGGCTACCTGCCAGGACAGCTTTTCCAGGAAGGTAACCCTCGTGGTCCACGGCGAGCTGGCAGGCAACGTCAAGGACATGGACCGGGGACTGAGCAGGAAACTGTTGGCGGTGCTGGACTCGCGCAAAGCAGGCCGACACATACACGTGGTCGACGCCGCCGGCTACTCGGATCTTCTGTTCAAAGCTCCGGCTCGCTGCCGGGACCTCAAGGTGCGGGGCGATCACGTGACCGTCATGGCTGAGGTCGGAGACGGTTTCCTCGGCGGACCGTTCGACAGGCTTCATCTGCGTACCCGGGGACTCGGCCGGTTCGAGGCCGGTGTTCTGGGGCGCGGTACGCCGCGGCACGAGAAGCTGCTGTCGCGCCTGATCGAACAGGTCACCGGCCGGACGACACCCGATCTCCGCGCCCCGGCGCGCCGCGGTCCCCACTTCGACCTCGGCTGGATCAGTCAACAGATCGCGTACGGCGCGTGGGTCGCGGTTCCCCAGCAACCGGCCGCCGAGAGGACGAACCGTCTGACGGAGGTTGTCGAGCACGTCAGCAGGTCGGTCCATTCTGTTCCGCGACACGGCCGGGCCCGGCCCGTAGTGGTGCTTGAGGACTCGGTAGACCTGAACTCCGGGCTGGAGGAGAAGGCGAAGTCGGTCGGCGTCCTCCTCCAGAAAGTCGGGAACGCCCCTCGTTGACATGCTGAACAACGGCATGTGAAGACCTGGCGCAGGCCCTTCTCCCCTCTCCCCCGCCCGGTTGAACCAGGGGTCCACCGACTGGTGGACCCCAAGTTCAACCGGTCGAGGCTGTCGCCGCCACACCCCCCGCGACCAGCATGGACGCATGACGAATCTCCCTGTAAGGATGGCTCGCTGGAGCGCCGGGCACCCCTGGCGCGCAATCGTCGGCTGGATCCTGTTCGTAACCCTGTGCCTCGGCGCGGGCATTGCCGCCGGGACCAATCAGGCCGCCACGGAGGACTATCGCGTCGGCGAGGCCGGTCGCGGAGAGGCCGTCGCGGCCGAGGGCGGGCTACAGCAGCGCCCCGTCGAACGCGTCCTGATCACCGCGCCGCCCGGCAGCGGCCCGCTCGACACGGCGGCGGCGGACGCCGCCGCCAAAGATGTCGCCGCGCGTATGGGCGGGCTGCCCGAGGTCCGTTCGGTGGCGGCGCCGGTGCGCTCCGCCGACGGCAGCGCCGTACGTGTCGACATCACCATGGAAGGGCCCGAGCTGTCGGGCAAGAAGCATGTCGACCCGCTGCTCGCGCAGACCGCCGAGGTACAGCGGGCCAACCCCGGTCTGCGCGTGGAGGAGGTCGGCTCGCCCTCGATCAGCAAGGGGGTCGAGAAGCTGCGCGGTGACGACCTGGCCCGTACCGAGATGATCGCCCTGCCGGTCACGCTGATCACGCTGCTGGTCGTCTTCAGCTCCCTGGTGATGGCGCTCGTCCCGCTGCTGCTCGCCCTCACCTCGATCGCCGCCGCCATCGGTCTGTCCGCCCTCGCCTCGCACGTCTTCCCGGACGCCGGCGTCGGCACCAACGTCATCCTGCTCATCGGACTCGCCGTGGGCGTCGACTACACACTCTTCTATCTCAAGCGCGAACGCGAGGAGCGCGCCAAGGCCCAAGGGACTCTCACCCCGCAGGCCGTCGTGGAGCTGGCCGCGGCCACCTCGGGCCGTGCGGTCGTGCTGTCCGGTTTCGCCGTCGCCGTCTCCAGCGCCACGCTGTTCCTCGCCGACGACGTCATCTTCTCCTCGATCGCGGTGGGCGCGATCGTCGTCACCCTGGTCGCCGTCGTCAGCTCGCTGACCGTCCTGCCCGCCCTGCTCGTGAAGCTCGTACGGCGCTCGGAGCGCCGAGCCGCCCGCAAGGCGGCGCGGGCCGCCGAGCGTGGCACCACCCCGAAGGCGAAGAAGCAGCGCACGCCGGGTGCCGGCCGGTTCACCGCCGCCGTCCTGCGCCCCGTCGCCAAATACCCCGCCGCGGCCCTGACCCTCACGCTCGCCGCCCTGCTCGCCCTCGCCGCCCCGGCCCTGGGGATGAAGCTGACCGACATGGGCCGCGACACGCACTCGCGCGACATCGTCGCCATGCGGACCTTCGACCGCCTCAACGCCGCCTTCCCCGAACTGAAGTCCATGCACCAGGTGTTGGTACGCGCCGACGCCGGCCGTTCGCCCGAGGTGACCGCCGCGCTGACCGCACTGGGCCAGGAGTTCGAGGGCGACCCGCGGACCACCGGAACGCCGAAGGTGTCCACCTCCAAGGACAAGCGGATCAGCATGCTCCAGATCCAGGTGCCGCATTACGTGCACACCGAGGCGGCCCAGTCGGCCCTGAAGGACATCCGTGACACCTACATCCCCCGCACGGTCGGCGAGATCGAGGGCGCGCAGACCGCGGTGACGGGCGATGTCGCCCGCTACAACGACTACCCCACCCACCAGAAGGAGAAGCTGCCGATGATCATCGCGGCGCTGCTCCTGGTGACCTTCGCCATGACGGTGTGGGCGTTCCGCTCCGTGGTCCTCGGGCTGGTCGGCATCCTGCTCAACCTGCTCTCCTCCGCCGCCTCGCTCGGTGTCCTGGTCCTCGTCTTCCAGAACACCTGGGCCGAGGGGGTCCTCGACTTCACCTCCACCGGCACGATCGGCTCGCGGGTGCCCCTGTTCCTCTTCGTCATCCTCTTCGGACTGTCCATGGACTACCAGGTGTTCGTGATCAGCCGGATCCGGGAGGCGGTACTGAGCGGCGTGCCCACCCGTAAGGCGATCATCGACGGGATCGGCAGCTCGGCGGCCGTGGTCACCGGTGCCGCCGCGGTCATGGTGACCGTCTTCGCCAGCTTCGCGGCCCTGCATCTGATCGAGATGAAGCAGATCGGCTTCGTCCTCACGGTCGCCGTCCTGCTCGACGCCTTCGTCATCCGGATGCTGCTCCTGCCGGCCCTGATGCTGCTGCTCGGGGAGGCCAACTGGTGGCCTTCGAGGCCGAGTCGGGCAAAGGCGGACACTCCGGACCTCGCCCCTCGTCCGTTGCAAAACGTAAACTGACGCCATGAGTCAGCGGCCACAGTCCCACGACCGTGCGTTGTCCTCCAGGTTCCACTTCTGGAACACCCTCTCCTGGTCCGTGCTCGGTCTGCTGCCCACAGCGATCGCCGTGCTGGACGCCGACGAGACGAAGAAGTACTGGTCGTTGGGGCTGCTGACGCTGATCGCCTGCTGCTACGCCGTGGTCATGACCGTGCCGCGCAACCCGATCCTGCGCCCCGAGGTCTATCTCGTCGTACTGGCCCTCTTCCTCGGGGCGCTCTCCTACCTCCTTGAGGGTGCCGCCGCCTTCTACGTCGTCTCCCTGCCGCAGTTCTGGGTCTTCGCCCGCAGCCCGCGCGCGGCGATCATCCTGAGCGGCATCGCCGCGACAGCGGCGGTCTCCGGCAGCACGCTACGACAGGGCTGGAGCCCTCAACTGCTCACCGGCAACGTGGTGTTCACCGTCATCGCGTACGCCGCCGGGATCGCCCTCGGGCTGTGGCTGCACCGGTTCGTCGGGCAGAGCAACGAGCGCACCGAGCAGTTGACCTCCGAACTGGAAGAGGCGCAGCGGAAGTTGGTCGAGGCGTACCGGGCGCAGGGTGCCACGGCCGAGCGCGAGCGCATCGCCCGCGAGATCCACGACACCCTCGCCCAGGGTTTCGCCTCCATCGTCGTCCTCGCGGAGGCGGCCCGCTCCAGCCTCGCCGAGGCCCCCGACACGTGCGGCCAGCAGCTCGAGTCCATCGCACAGACCGCCCGCGAGAACTTCGCCGAGGCCCGGGTCCTCGTCGGCTCCGCCCCACAGGGCGGTGTCGTCCCCGGGTCGGTCGCCACGACCCTGCGCCGCACCCTGGACCGGTTCGTCCAGGACACCGGGCTCACGGTCACCGCGGCCCTGGAGGACATCGAGTGCGACCACACGGCGCGGATCGCCCTGCTGCGCTGCACCCAGGAGTCACTGGCCAATGTGCGCAAGCACGCCGGGGCGGCCACGGTGGGGGTGGTCCTGGCCCGGCAGCCGTACGGCATCGAGCTGGAGATCACGGACGACGGCCGGGGGTTCCTGGTGGAGGAGTCCCACGGCTTCGGCCTGGTCGGGATGAGCAAGCGGCTGGCCGAACTCGACGGAGATCTCACCGTCACCAGCTCTCCCGGGGACGGGACCCGCGTCCTCGCCACGATCCCCATGAGCAGTCAGGACTGACGCGAACATGAATACCGACGACCGCAGTTCACAAGACGGCCGAACCGACCCGGCCGACCCCGCCGGCAGACCGCTCCGCGTGATCGTCGTGGACGACCACGCCGTGATGCGCGCCGGGGTCGTCGCCCTCCTCGCCTCCGAGCCGTCCATCGCCATCGTCGGCGAGGCGGACAACGGCCTGGAAGGTGTCGCACTGGCCGAGGAGCTGTCCCCCGACGTGGCCCTCGTCGATCTGCGTATGCCCGTGCTGGACGGTGTCGCGACGACCGAACGCATCGTCGCGGGACCGGCGTCCACCCGCGTCCTCATCCTCACCACGTACGACACCGACGTGGAGATCGAGCGCGCGGTCGAAGCCGGCGCCATCGGCTATCTCCTCAAGGACACCACGCGCGACCAGCTCGCGGACGCCATCCGGTCGGCCGCCCGGGGCGAGACCGTCCTCGCCCCGAAGGTCGCCGAACGCCTCGTCGCCCGGATGCGCCGCCCCGCCCCGGTGGCGCTGACCGGCCGGGAGATCGACGTACTGAACGCGGTCGCCGACGGCCTGTCCAACGCCGACATCGGCCGGCGGCTGGTCATCGGCGAGGCGACGGTCAAGACGCATCTGCTGCGGGTGTTCGCCAAGCTCGACGTACGCGACCGGACCCACGCGGTGATGGTGGCCCTGGAGCGGGGCCTGCTCGTACGGCCCACCAGGGGCACCTCCGCCTGACCCGCGAAAACCCGCCTTCGCATCACACACATGACGTTGTCAACTCATTCGCTGCAACAGGCGAGTTGGGGACCGGCGGCACGCAAGCGACGTCATGACACAAAATCTATGGGGTCCGCAGACTCCTCGCATATGCTCCCCGGCAGAGAGCGCTTGTCGTGGTGGCCGAAAAGGGGGCGGGAGATGGGGCGTTGTCGCTGGTCCACACCCACGACAGGGATACGTGAGGGGGAGAGCGGACCGGCCACGAACTCCAGCCGCCATCTGCCGGCGCCCCGGCTGAGCCGAATGATCCTGCTCGCCGCACTGCTGTGTTACGTCGGCGTCACCATGCTCAACATCGTCAGTTCCCAGGTCTCCGGACTCCATGAGATCGGGGCCCTGCTCTGCCTCGTCGTCATCTTCGTCCTGCAACTGGTGCACTCCCGACCGGGTGCGAACGCCGCCCCCGCCCGGTGGAAGCTCCTCACGCTCGGCACCCAGGCCGGCTTGACCTATCTGCCGCTCCTCGTCTTCAAGGCCCAGTGGGGCTCGATGGCCGGATTCCTGGCCGGGTCGATCCTGCTGCTCCTGCCGCCACGGCCGGCCTGGACCCTGTACGGGGCGGTGGGGCTCAGCATGCTGGCACCGCCCCTGCTCACCGAGCGGTCGACGGTCGACACGTTCTACTTCGTGCAGTCGACGCTGCTCACCGGGCTGGTCGTCTACGGTCTGACGCGGCTCGTGGACGTGATCCATCTGCTGCACGAGACGCGCGGCGAGCTGACCCGGGTGGCGGTGACGAAGGAACGCCTGCGCTTCGCGCGCGACCTGCACGACCTGCTCGGCTACAGCCTCTCGGCGATCACGCTCAAGGGTGAGCTGATACACCGGCTGCTGCCGGCCCACCCGGCGCGGGCGAGGACCGAGGTGGAGGACGTCCTGGCGATCTCACGGCAGTCGCTCGCCGATGTCCGCGGTGTCGCGAGCGGCTACCGCGACATGTCCCTGCGGGACGAGATCGATTCGGCCGAGTCGGTGCTGAACGCCGCCGATGTCACGGTCGGTGTCCGGATACGGATCGGAGCGGTGGGCCAGGCGCTGGACACGGTGCTGGCCACCGTACTGCGCGAGGCGGTCACCAATGTGCTGCGGCACAGTCACGCGTCGCACTGCGAGATCACCGCCGATCACGATGGTGAACTCGTCAGGCTCTCCGTCTCCAACGACGGTGTGCTTCCCGACTACCGCGACCCATCTCCCCACAGCGGCAAGGGACTTGGGAATCTGGAAGTCCGCCTCAACGCGGTGAACGGCCGGCTGACCGTGGAGCGCCGCGACGACGCGACGTTCCGGCTGACCGCCTCGGCGCCCCTCCTCCCGGCGGTGGATTCCGTACCGAAGCGGGAGTCCAGCCCTACGGCGGCGTGATTCCGAGGCCACGAAGGCCGGTTGGTAGGCTGCGGAGCACTCGATCACATCTGCTTGGGGGGCATACGGTGATCAGGATTCTGCTGGCCGAGGACATGAACATGGTGCGTGGCGCGCTCGTCGCGCTGCTGAATCTGGAGAGTGACCTCGAAGTCGTCGCGGAGCTGGAGCGAGGAGACAAGATCCTCGAAGCGGCTCTGTCGGTCAGACCCGACGTCGCCCTGATCGACATCGATCTGCCGGGACTCGACGGCCTCTCCGCCGCCGTCCAGATTCATGAGCATCTTCCGGAATGCCGGACATTGATGCTGACAAGCCTCGGCCGCCCCGGCACACTCCAGCGCGCTCTGGCGGCGGGAGTGTCGGGCTATCTCCTCAAGGACGAGTCACCGACGGAACTGGCCCACGCCATCAGGCGAGTTGTCGACGGCCATCGCGTCATCGACTCGAAGCTGGCGCTCGCCTCGTGGAACAGGGAGCGGAATCCGCTGACGGAGCGGGAGGTCGAGGTGCTTCAACTCGCCGCCGAGGGCTCCGAGGCGGCGGAGATCGCGGCACAGCTCCATCTGTCGACGGGTACGGTACGCAACTACCTGACGACCGTCGTGGCAAAGCTCAACGCCCGCAACCGAATTGACGCCATCCGCATCGCCCGGAGCGCCGGCTGGATGCCCTGACGGCAGATCAGTTTGCGTACCGGCAACGGCAGTTCAGCCCTCGGCACCGACCGCCATTCCGGCGGCGGCCAGATAGCACAGCACGGCATGGGTCACCTGAGGTGGCAGAGACAGCGAAGCCGCCGCGGCGGCCCCGGTACAGGGCCGGGCGAGCAGCGCCACCACCATCGCGGCCTCCGGCCGGTGCAGCACGACACGGTGCGGCGAGCTGGTGGCCTCCAGCGAGAACCCGGACGGCAGCGACGTCAGGACGGCGGTGTCCGTCAGCCGCATCGGCCGATCGCACGTCAACTGTACGAGGGTGAAGCGGGCGGCCGGGCCGACGGGAAAGACGGACATCAGCGGACCGCCCAGATCGTCCACCCCGAGCGTGCGCACGATCAGATGGGACAACCGGGCCAGCACCGGCACCACGCACGTACGCACATCGGCCGGATGACGGTCGGGCAGCGCGTTGGCGAGCAGAACGGGACCCAGCTCCATACGCCGCAGCGTCTCGCGGATCAGCGGGCCCGGCCGGTCCAGGCATTCCACCCCCCGATGGCTGGTGAGGACCAACTGATCACCGCGAGCGGTGCGGTGCAGTGTCACGTCCTGGGAAAGTGACCAGAGATGAACGGTGGCGACGTCCGGGGACATGGGACGCATGACGTGCCTTTCGGTCTGGCTGCCGGCACGGGCGGGCAGGCAGGCGCCGCGCCGGAACGGGCGGGCTCTCGTGTGGGGTCGGGGGCCCGGACGAAAGACCTTCTAAGGGAGGCTGGGGGCAGGGACGGAGACGGGGGCGGGGACGGAGACGGGGGCAGGGGCAGGGACGGACAGGGGGATGTCGAGGATCGGATCGCCGGCGAGCACCCAGCGATGCAGCTCCTGGACGCGGCGCGAGGGCTCGATCCCCAGCTCTCGTACGCTGGCGTCGCGCAGTTGCCGGAAGACCTTGAGCGCCTGCGACGTCCGCCCGCTGCGGTACAGGGCGAGCATGAACTGGGCGTGCAGATTCTCCCGCATGGGATGACGGCAGGTCAGCGCGGTCAGTTCACTGATGAGATGGGCGTGCCGGCCGAGCCGGAGATCCGCCGCGATCCTGGCCTCGAGGGCGGCCAGCCTCATCTCGTCCAGCCGCAGCGCCTCGGCGCGCAGGAGGCCGCCCTCGCGTACGTCCTCCAGCCCGCGGCCTCGCCACATCGCGAGCCGGTCGGCGAGCAGCCGTGCCGCCTCCTCGTCCTCGCCACGGGCGAGCACCCGCATGGCCCGCGCCACACCCGTCTCGAAGGCCCGCGCGTCCACGTAGGTGTCGGTCGTGCCCAGGCGGTAGCCGCTGTTGCCGCGGCTGAGGATCGCCTTGGGTCCGACGTCCGGCGGGAGCACGGTCGCGATGCGCTGCCGCAGTTGCTTGACGTACGTCTGCACGGCCGCCGTCGGCCCGGTCGGCAGACGCCCCGCCCACAGCTCCTCGACGATGGCGAGCATGCCTACTTCGCGGCCGGCGTGGGCGGCCAACAGGGCGAGCAGTCTTCGCTGCTTCGCCGCGGTGGGCACGATCGCCGCCCCGTTCACCTTGACGACGAGGGGACCTAGCAGCCCGATCTCCAGACGCGTCATGCTGTTTCCTTCCGCCGTGAGTGACATCGAGCCTGGCAGTCGCTGCCGGTCCGGCGGTAGTGACGGCGCCACGAGTGCGTGTGAAGGAACGAGTCCCGATCATGAACGGTTCACATGGCCATGTCGGCGTGCGCCGAAGGGAGTTGGGGCTACGACGGCTACGACGGCTACGACGGCTACGACGACACCGCGTAGCGCCAGAAGTCCCGCAGCAGGGGCGACGGCACCGGGCCCGCCTCCAACTGCGTCAGCAGGATCGTCACCGCGCCCGTGGCCGGTGTGATGTGGCCGGCCGTTCCCGTACCGCCGACCCAGCCGTAGCGGCCCGGTACGTTCCACGGGTCGATCGCCGCGACATCCACCGAGCCGCCGAAGCCCCAGCCCTGCCCCTCCAGGAACAGGGTGCCCGCGTCACGCTGCGGCCGGGTGAGATGGTCGGTGGTCATCTGCCGGACGGACACGGGTGACAGCAGCCTGTGGCCACCCGCCTCGCCGTCCGCCAGGAGCATCCTGGCGAAGGCGTGCCAGTCGGCGAGTGTGGAGACCAGGCCGCCCGCGCCGGACGGGAAGGGCGGCACCGTACTCCACTGACCGTCGGGCGCGTCGATCAGTTCGAGTCCGCCGGTGTCGTCGGCCCGGTAGTAGGGCGGCACCCGCTCGCGCTCGCGGACAGGGACGCCGAATCCCGTGTCCACCATGCGCAGCGGTGCGAACACCCGCTCGGACAGGAACTCCGGCAGCGACCGGCCCGACACCCTGGCGATCAGCACTCCGAGGATGTCGGACCCGATGTTGTAGAGCCACGCCTCGCCCGGCTGGTGCAGCAGCGGGATGCGCGACAGCGCCGCCATCCACGCGTCCGGCGCGGCGATGTGCTGCGGCTGCGGTGGGCCCTGCTTCAACTCGCCGAACAGCGGCGCGACCGCCGGCAGCGAGAAGTCGGAGGGGAAGCCGTGCCCGGAGCGGAAGGTGAGCAGATCGAACACGGTGATCGGCCGGACGGCCGGGACCACGTCGTCGAGGGGGGCGGCGGGTGTGCGTACGACCATCGGGGCCGCCAGCTCGGGCAGCCACCGGTCGACCGTCTCGTCCAGTGCGATACGGCGGTCCTCGACCAGCATCATGACCGCCGCGGCGATGATCGGTTTGGTGAGCGAGGCGATACGGAAGATCGAGTCCCGGGTCAGGGGTGTGCTGCCCGCGGCCTCGGCCGAGCCGACCTCCGCCACCTCGATACGCTCACCCTGGGCCACCATGGCCACGGCACCAGGCAGGGGTCCCTCGCTCACGTGCGCCGTGAGCAGGTCGTGCAGGTCGTTCGGGTCGCTCGGGTCGCTCGGATCGGTCGCGCCGCTCGTCGCCGCCATGCGTTCACCTTTTCGCGTTCTCGCGTGTGCTGCTACCGGAGCCCTACGGAGCCGGCCTTCGCAGAGCAGACTCGGCCCGGCGCCAGGAATCATCGGTCACGCGCGAGCAATGACCGCACGTTCGTCCGGTTAGTACACTGGCCGAGTGACAGCCAAGAGCACCGACGGACGCATCGCGCGGGGGAACCAGACACGCGAGCTGATCCTGAACCACACCGTCCGGATCGCCTCGGTCGAAGGTCTCGGCGGCCTGTCGCTCGGTCGGCTGGCCGGGGAGCTGAAGCTCAGCAAGAGCGGGGTGTTCGCCCTGTTCGGCTCCAAGGAGGAGCTTCAGCTCGCCACCGTGCGCGCCGCCGCCAAGGTGTACATCGACCATGTCGTACGGCCCGTGCTGGACCTGCCCGCCGGGCTCGACCGGATCCGGCGGCTGTGCGAGGGCTGGCTCACCTACTCCGAGAGCCGGGTCTTCCCCGGCGGCTGCTTCTTCTACTCGGTCTCGGCCGAGTACGACGCACGCGAGGGCAAGGTCCATGACGCCGTGGCGCGGGCGCGCCTCGACTGGGTCGCCTATGTGTCACAGACCGTCGAGGACGCCAAGCAGGCGGGCGAGGTGAAGGACGACACCGACGTCCCCCAGCTCACCTTCGAGCTGGTGTCGTTCATGGAAGGCGCCAACGCCGAGTCCGTCCTGCACGACGACTTCACCTGCTACGCCAAGGCCGCCAAGGCCGTCCTCACCCGGCTGCGCTCCGTGGCGACGGATCCGACGACGCTTCGCTGATCACGAAGTCCCTTACGTGCGCGGCCACTTGGCGGTCGCCGATGATCCGCCGGTGACCGAGCCCGTGCGTGAGGACCAGCCTCGCCCGGTCGCCGAGCGCGGCGGCCAGAGCGTGCGATCCGGCGGGGTCGACCATGTCGTCGTCCTCGTCGTGAACGACCAGGACGGACGGCCCGCCGCCCATCCGCGTACGAGCCTCCATCGGGATCTCTGTACGCGGCACCGAGAAGCGCGCCCAGATGTCGTCCTCGCCGGGGAACAACTCCCGCTCGACACGCCCCCGAAGCTCGCGGTTCAGCCGCCCCCGCAGCCCCAGCCCGGCACAGAACCCGTCGACCAGGTACGCGAAGTCGGGGACACCGCTGATGGCCACGATCCGCTCCGTCCGTACCCCGCTCTCCCGGACGGCGAGGAACGTCGCGGTCACACCGACGGAGTGCGCCACGATCATCTCGAAGGGCCCGTGGTCCGCGTCCAGCGCGGCGACGATGTCGCGCAGATCGAGGATCGTCATGCTCTCGCCGGTGGCGTCGCCATGCCCCGGCGCGTCGAACGCGACCGGACTGAGGCCGAGATCCAGCAGCTCGGACACGAGCGTCGCGAAGCGCGAGCCGCGCGACTCCCAGCCGTGCACGAGCAGTACGGGGCGTTCGCCCGTACCCCACCGGTAGCTGACGGCCCGCCCGCCACCCACGGCTATCTCGCCGACCACGGCCCGGTCCATCACCGGGCGCTCGTCGGGCCGTAGCCGGCTGCGACCGCGTGGTGTGCGGAAGAGGCGGAAGGCGGCCCGGCCGGCGAGCCTCGGAGAGACGTAGGAAACACCGTTCAGGGCGGTGCGGACGACTGTCGCGGCGAGATCCATGGGCCCAGACATTAGCACGATCGTTCGCCTAGTTTTCTAGTGAAACTGAACGTACGATCGTGCGACATGGATCACAATCAACGCTTCAAGAACGAGCTGGACACTCTTATCGACCGGCATCTCCTGCCGGAGGACCGCGAGCGCGAGGCCGTGTGGGCGTACGACCGGGCCGTGATCTTGGAGACCGTACGCATCCTGGAGCACGCGGAACCGGCGGACTGGGCGCGCCCCACACCCTGCGCGGACTGGGACCTGAGCGCGCTCGTGTCCCACATGGCCGGCCGGCACAGGGGCTTCGCCGCCGCGGCGGCCGGCGGCGGCGCCGACCGCCGCCTGTGGCAGCCGCTCCCGCTGGGCGACGATCCGCTCGGCGCCTACCGCGCCACGGTCGCGCTCGTCGTCGAGTCCCTCGCCCAACCCGGCGTACGGGAGCGGCAGTTCGACCTCGCCGAGATCAGCACCACGCGCCCCTACCCCGCCACCGTCGCCGTCGGATTCCACTTCCTGGACTACACGGTCCACGCCTGGGACGTGGCCAGGGCGCTGGGTCTCGACTGGGAACCGGCGGACGACATCGCCGCCGCGGCCCTCGCGATCGCGCTGCGCGTGCCGGACGACGAGCGGCGGCTCGCGCCGGGGGCGCCCTTCCGCCCGGCGCGGACACCGGCCGGCGACGGCCGGCCGTTCGCCCGCGTCCTGACCACGCTCGGCAGATCTCCGGCCTGGACCGCCGTCGATCCGCAAGCAGCAGAATGGAGCGCATGACTGAGAACAACGATCACCAGCCCCACACCCCGGTGGCACCCGAGGCACCCACCGCACCCGCCGTCACCCCCGACTGGGAGAAGCGTTTCCGGGCCCCCCGCGTCTCGCTGCCCGATTGGGCCGAGGACGCGCCCGACCGCGCGCTGTTCGTGTCCAACGCGACGGGTACGTACGAGCTGTACGCGTGGGACCGCGCCACCGGCGCCCAGCGCCAGGTCACCGACCGCCCCAACGGCACCATGGACGGCACGCTGACCCCCGACGGCCGGTGGATCTGGTGGTTCAACGACACCGACGGCGACGAGTTCGGTGTCTGGATGCGGCAGCCCTTCGAGGGCGGTGTGGGCGGGCCCGCCGACGAGGCGGCCACGCCCGGTATCGACGCCGCGTACCCCAGCGGGCTCGCGCTCGGCCGTGACGGGACGGCGATCGTCGGCTGCTCGACCGACGAGGACGGCTCCACGATCCATGTCCTGCCCGCCGGTGGCACCCCGGTCGAGATCTACCGGCACCGCGAGTCGGCCGGCGTCGGCGACCTGTCGCACGACGGGACGCTCGTCGCCGTCGAGCACACCGAGCACGGCGACGCGATGCACTCCGCGCTGCGCGTGGTCCGCCTCGACGGCACGACGGTCGCCGAGCTGGACGACACGAAGGGCGGCGAGGTCGAACTGGGCCTGACCGTCCTCGGTTTCGCGCCGGTCGACGGCGACACCCGCCTTCTCGTCGGACATCAGCGGCGCGGTCGCTGGGAGCCGATCGTGTGGGACGTGGCCTCGGGCGAGGAGAACGATCTCGCGATCGAGCTGCCCGGAGACGTATCGGCCGAGTGGTATCCGGACGGGTCCGCGCTGCTGATCGTGCACAGCTTCGAGGCGCGCAGCGAGCTGTGGCGCTACGACTTCGCGACGCGCGCGCTCACCCAGGTCGAGACGCCCGCCGGGACGGTGTCGGGGGCGACGGCCCGGCCGGACGGCTCGGTGGAGTACCTGTGGTCGTCGGCGGCCCGGCCGCCCGTGGTGCGCTCCACGTCGGGCGACGTCGTACTCGACCCGCCGGGCGCGAAGGCGCCCGAGTCCGTGCCGGTGACCGACGTGTGGGTGGAGGGGCCCGGCGGCCGGATCCACGCGCTGGTGCAGCGGCCGGCGGGCGAGGGCCCCTACCCCACGGTCTTCGAGGTCCACGGCGGCCCGACCGCACACGACAGGGACGCGTTCACTGCGGGCCCGGCGGCCTGGGTGGACCACGGCTACGCGGTCGTACGGGTCAACTACCGCGGCTCCACCGGCTACGGCCGCGAGTGGACGGACGCGCTCAAGCACCGCATCGGCCTCATCGAGCTGGAGGACATCGCGGCGGTGCGCGAGTGGGCGGTGTCGTCGGGCCTCGCCGACCCGGCGAAGCTCGTGCTCTCGGGCGGCTCGTGGGGCGGCTATCTCACGCTGCTCGGCCTCGGCACGCAGCCCGACGCGTGGGCGGTGGGACTGGCGGCCGTACCGGTGGCGGACTACGTCACCGCGTACCACGACGAGATGGAGGCGCTGAAGTCCCTGGACCGCACGCTGCTCGGGGGCACACCGGAGGAGGTCCCGGAGCGCTACGAGGCGTCGTCCCCCCTGACGTACGTGGACGCGGTGCGCGCCCCCGTCTACATCTCGGCCGGCCTGAACGACCCACGCTGCCCGATCCAGCAGGTGGAGAACTACGTCAACCGCCTGGCATCCCGCGCCGCCCCCCACGAGGTCTACCGCTACGACGCGGGTCACGGATCCCTGGTGGTGGAGGAGCGAATCAAACAGGTGGCCCTGGAACTGGACTTCGCCCACCGCCACGTGGGTAGGTGATTTCAGCCCACCCGCACATTCAGCCCGTCCGGCGCTTGAGAACAAACCGGTCCGCACTCCCAGCCCGTCCGGCGCTTGAGGACAACCCGGTCCGCACTCCCAGCCCGTCCGGCGCTTGAGGACGAACCGTCCGCCGGACGGGCCCGGCGAAACCAACGCGGCCCCGCCCCGAGCACGCCGCAGCACGCGGACCAGCCGCATTCCCAGCCCGTCCGGCGTTTGAGGACGAACCGTCCGCCGGACGGGCCCGGCGAAGGCAACCCGGCCCACAGCCCGCCGCAGGCGCTGCGTACCGTAGAGGCGTGTACCGGTTCCTGCTGACGCCCCGATGGTGGGGCATCAATGTCTTCGTGCTGCTCGCGATCCCCTTCTGCATCTTCATGGGGACCTGGCAGCTCGGCCGTTTCGAGGACCGCGTCGACGCGCACCGCAGCGCCGAGGCCGGTCCCGACCCCGCGAAGCGCGCCACCGTGCCGCTCGCGGATCTGCTGCCCGTCGACCAGGAGACCTCCGGCCGCCACGCGACGGCCAGCGGTACGTACGGGGACCAACTCCTCGTACCGAACCGGCAGTTGGACGACAAGTCCGGCTCGTACGTGCTGACCCTCCTGCGCACCGACAGCGGCAAGGCGCTGCCCGTCGTGCGCGGCTGGCTGCCGACCGGCGCGGCCGTGCCCCCCGCCCCGAAGGGCGAGGTCACGGTGGTCGGCGCGCTCCAGGCGCCGGAGAACACGGGCACGGACGGCGCCGACTCCCGTGGCGGGCTGCCGAGCGGGCAGGTCGGCATCATCAGCGGGGCGTCGCTGATCAATCTCGTACCGTACGAGGTGTACGACGCGTGGGTCACCGTCACCGAGCCCGAGGCCGGGCTGAAGCCCGTACCGCCCAAGGCACCGCAGGGCACCGGGCTCGATCTGAAGGCGTTCCAGAACCTCGGGTACACGGGCGAGTGGTTCGTCTTCGTCGCGTTCGTGCTGTTCATGTGGTTCCGGCTGTTCCGCCGCGAGACCGAGGCCCTCAAGGACCGCGCCCTGGGCCTGGAGACCGCGGCGTAGCACCGGGCGCAGACGCCGCCCTACGACGCTTCCAGCACACCCGTCCGGTAGATCGTGCCCGCACACGCGTTGTCGATCGTCGTCTCCGCCGGCGTCGAACCGGGCTCCGGAGTGTGCACGACCTCGATGCTGCCGTCCTTGGGCTCGTCCTCGCTGCCGAGCTGCGGCGCCGTCTCGACCGGCGCCGTCCCCGTGCCGTTCGTCGCACCGCCCGAGTCGCCCTCCGTGGGCGAGGGGTTCGGTGACGGCTCGCTGGTCGGACATGTGTCGGTCGGCACCCAGGCGAACATCACCTCGTACGCCCCCGAGGGTTCGAGCACCAGCGCGCTCGTCTCCTGCGAGGGGTCCGGCAGATCGCTCGCGGGGTCGCCCGGCGTGTGGTTCACCACTTCGATCTTGCTCGGATCGGCGGCACCCACCGCCTGGAAGCCGACGGATCCGTTGCCGCTGACGGAGCAGTCGGTGCCGGAGATGTTGGAGATACGGAACCGGCCGTACACCGTGCCGTCCGCCTGCGGTTCGCCCGTCACGGCCGACGTCACGCCGAGCTGAGTCGCGTCACAGGTCGCCGCGGCGGGGGTGACGCCGGTCTGCGGGTCGCTGCCGTTGCCACCGGTCGTACCGCCCGACACCCCACCGACGCCGGACTCGGGCGTGTCCGTGTCGCCGGAGTCGCCCTGCCCGCTGTCCAACTCGCCCGGAGGGTTTGTGCCGCCCTTCTCACCGTCTTTCGGGCCGCCGCCGGAGCCGGTGCCGCCCTGGACCTGCTCCCCGTGGCCCACGTTGAAAGACTTGCTGTCCGAGCCGCCACCGGTGTTGGCGACGTGCACGTAGGCGGGGACCGCCGTACCGAACAGCAGCGCCGCCGCCGCGACACCGACGAACGCCTGGCGCTTGCGCGCGCGACGGGCGGGGATGGCCCGGCGCAGATGGTCGAGGGCGCCGTCGGAGGGCTCGATCTCCTGGACGACGCCGTGCAGGAGGCGGCGCAGCGCCAGTTCGTCGGTGACGGCCGTACTGTCCGTGCCGCCCGTACCGTCCGCCGTTCCGGCACCGGGGCCACCGAACACGGACGCGAGCGACGCGAGGGGCTGCGTCACATCCGCCGAGTTACGACCCGCTGCGGCACCCGCCGGGGAATCCGCGCCGCCGGGCACACTGTGCAGGTCTCCGCCCGGTTCTTCTTCCGGCCCGTTGTTCACAGTTCCATTTCCAGTCGACTCGCCCGTCGGACCGTCCGGCCCCTCCGGCCTTTCGTGGTCCTGATCATGCTCGTGCCCGCTCATGCCGTGGCCTCCATGGCGATACGCAGCGCCGCGATGCCCCGCGAGCCGTACGCCTTCACCGAGCCCAGGGATATGCCGAGCGTCTCGGAGACCTGCGCCTCCGTCATGTCCGCGAAGTAGCGCAGCACCAGCACCTCGCGCTGGCGGCGCTGGAGGCCGCGCATGGCCTTGATCAGCGCGTCACGCTCCAGCAGGTCGTACGCGCCTTCCTCGGCGCTCGCCATGTCGGGCATCGGCTTCGACAGCAGCTTGAGCCCGAGGATGCGCCGTCGCAGCGCGGAGCGCGAGAGATTGACGACCGTCTGGCGCAGATACGCGAGGGTCTTCTCCGGCTCGCGGACGCGATTGCGCGCCGAGTGCACACGGATGAACGCTTCCTGCACGACGTCCTCGCAGGAGGCCGTGTCGTCCAGGAGCAGCGCCGCGAGGCCGAGCAGTGAGCGGTAGTGCTGTCGGTAGGTCTCGGTCAGGTGGTCGACGGTGGTACCGGCTGCCATCGTGTCGTCAGCGCCCTCGCGCCGGTCCGAGATGCCTGCCGGGCGTGCCGCCGGCATGGGAGCGATCACCGGCATACCACCGGGCCTGCGGGGTCGACGGGCCGGCCGCACCGAAGTGCCGCGAACCGGGACGACCGCTGTGAAATCGAGAACCTCTGCCACGCCTGTTGGACACGCTTCCCCCGCCCAGGGTTGTACGCGTTCGCGCCCGCATTTGACGATGCACCAATTGCCCTCATGCGTACCTGATCTCCCCCACATGCCCCATTTGCCCACGGCTCCACACTGGGGCGACCGCTTAGACGCTTCCGGTCAACCGGCGGTTGCGGAAAGTCGAGTGAGCATCGTCCGCCACCCGAACACCCCAGTTCAAGTGGCACAGACCAGCGATTTGCTCACAGGGCGTTCACAGATTCTACAAAGAGTCGAACACCCAACTCGGTCCGGGTTCCTCGCTACCGGCCCACCCCGCGCTCCCGCGCCCCGCCCCCGCCACAGGCCGGCGGACTCCCCGCCACAGTCCGGTGAACTCCCCACTCACAGCCCGGCGAACTCCCCGCTACACGCCCGTGAACTCCCCGGCCACGGCCTCCGCGATCTGCGCGATGTTGAGCGCCGCGCCCTTCCGGAGGTTGTCGCCGCACACGAACAGCTCCAGCGCCCGCTCGTCGTCCAGCGAGCGCCGCACCCGCCCCACCCAGGTCGGGTCGGTCCCCACCACGTCCGCCGGCGTCGGGAAGTCCCCCGCCGCCGGATTGTCGAACAGCACCACACCCGGCGACGTCGCCAGGATCTCGTGCGCCCGGTCGACCGTGACCTCGCCCTCGAAGCGCGCGTGCACGGCCAGCGAGTGCACGGTGATCACGGGCACATGCACACACGTCACCGCGATCTTCAGATCGGGCAGGTCGAGGACCTTGCGGGTCTCCTCGCGGATCGCCATCTCCTCGGACGACCAGCCGTCCGCCATGAGCGAGCCCGCCCACGGCACGACGTTGAGCGCCAGCGGTCCGCCGAACGGCCCGGTGATGTCGCCGACCGCGCGCCGTACGTCTCCGGGGTTCGTCCCCAGCTCCGTACCGGCCACGGCCGACATCTGCCGCCGCAGCGCCGAGATGCCGTCCTGCCCCGCCTCGCTGACCGCCTGGTACGAGGACACGACCAGCTCGCGCACCCCGAACTCGGCGTGCAGCGAGCCGACCGCGACGATCATCGACAGCGTGGCGCAGCCGGGACTCGCGACGATGCCGCGCGGGCGCAGCCGTGCGGCATGCGGATTCAGCTCGGGCACCACGAGCGGTACGTCGGGATCCATCCGGAACGCGGCGGAGGCGTCCACCACGACGGCGCCCTGCGACACCGCGATGGGTGCCCACTGGGCGGACACGGCGTCCGGTACGAGAAACAGCGCGACGTCCACACCGGCGAGCGCGCTCTCGCTGAGCGCCACGACCTCGGTCTGCTCGCCCCGTACGGCCAGCTTGCGGCCGGCCGCGCGGGGTGAGGCGAGAAGGCGGATCTCGCCCCAGACGTCGGCGTGCTGCGACAGGATCTGGAGCATGACGGCGCCGACGCCCCCGGTCGCGCCTACGACCGCGAGCGTCGGGCGCCCGTTCATCGTCCGGTGCCTCCGTAGACCACGGCTTCGTCGGACTCGGTGTCGAGTCCGAACGCGGTGTGCACGGCGCGTACGGCCTCGTTCACGTCGTCGGCACGCGTCACCACCGAGATGCGGATCTCGGATGTCGAGATCAGCTCGATGTTCACGTTCGCGTCGGACAGCGCCTCGAAGAACCCGGCCGTGACACCCGGATTCGTCTTCATACCGGCGCCGACCAGCGAGATCTTGCCGATCTGGTCGTCGTAGCGCAGCGAGTCGAAGCCGATCGTGCCCTTCGCCTTCTCCAGTGCGTCGATGGCCTTGCGGCCCTCGGTCTTGGGGAGGGTGAAGGAGATGTCGGTCAGCCCCGTGGACGCGGCGGACACGTTCTGCACGACCATGTCGATGTTGACCTCCGCGTTCGCGATCGCGCGGAAGATCGCCGCGGCCTCACCCGGCTTGTCGGGGACGCCGACGACGGTGATCTTGGCCTCGGAGACGTCGTGGGCGACTCCGGAGATGATGGCGTGCTCCACCTGCTGGTCCCCTTGCGGCTCGTTGCTGACCCAGGTGCCGCGCAGTCCGGAGAAGGACGAGCGGACATGGATCGGAATGTTGTATCGGCGTGCGTACTCGACGCAGCGGTGCAGCAGCACCTTGGAGCCGGACGCCGCCAGCTCCAGCATGTCCTCGATGGAGATCCAGTCGATCTTCCGGGCCCTCGGCACGACACGGGGGTCGGCGGTGAAGACGCCGTCGACGTCCGTGTAGATCTCACAGACCTCGGCGGCCAGCGCGGCGGCGAGGGCGACGGCCGTGGTGTCCGAACCGCCCCTGCCGAGCGTGGTGATGTCCTTCTTGTCCTGCGACACACCCTGGAATCCGGCGACGATGGCGATGTTGCCCTCGTCCAGCGCCGTACGGATGCGGCCGGGCGTGACATCGATGATGCGCGCCTTGTTGTGGACCGAGTCGGTGATGACTCCGGCCTGGCTGCCGGTGAACGACTGGGCCTCGTGGCCCAGGCTTTTGATCGCCATGGCGAGCAGCGCCATGGAGATGCGCTCCCCCGAGGTCAACAGCATGTCCAGTTCCCGACCCGCGGGGATCGGGGACACCTGCTCGGCGAGGTCGGTCAGCTCGTCCGTCGTGTCGCCCATCGCGGATACCACGACGACCACCTGGTGGCCGTTCTTCTTGGCATCGACGATTCGCTTGGCGACGCGCTTGATGCCTTCGGCATCGGCAACGGAGGAGCCTCCGTACTTCTGCACGACAAGGCCCACGTGCGCTCCTCGATCAGTCATGCCGCAGTCGTTCATCACTGCGGTCGGCTCAGTCTAACGAGCAGCCGCATTCCGCTTCAGAAATATCACATCGTGAGATGCCCCGCTCACTCCTTGATCAAGGAGTGAGCGGCGAAGGAAGCGGTGCGGCTGCTCGGTGGATATCCATGCCCGGTCTGACGAGGGCCACGCGGAACGTGGGCCGGGTCACACGCCTGTCCCACCCTCCCCTTCCGCCTCCGCCGCCTCGTCCGCGAACGAACCGTAGGTGGGCCGCCCCGCCAGCTCGTACGCATGGATCGCGACACCCGCACCCGTGACACTGGCTCCGGTGTGCCGCAACGCGGTCGGTACGGCGCCCTCGGCGAACAGACGCCGCCCCGTGCCGAGCACCACGGGGAAGACGAGCAGATTGAACGTGTCGATCAGATCGTGCGCCATGAGCGACCGCGCGAGCTGCCCGCTGCCGTGCACCTGAAGCTCACCCTCCGTGCGCTGCTTCAGCGCGGTGACCTCGTTGACGAGATCACCGCCGATGACGGTGGTACCGGCCCACCGGGACTCGTCGCCCGCCCCGAGGGTGGTGGAAACGACGTATTTGGGGCGGGAGTTGAGCCTGGAGGCGATCGGGTTCTCGGGGTCGGTCACCTTGGGCCAGTAGGCGGCGAAGATGTCGTACGTACGCCGTCCGAGGAGAAAGGCCCCGGCCCGGCCGAGGACCCCGGCCATGAACCTCCCGAACTCCTCGTCCCCGTACGGGAAGCTCCACCCGCCGAGTTCGAACCCGCCGCTGGGGTCCTCCTCCGGCCCGCCGGGTGCCTGCATGACGCCGTCGAGGCTGACAAACGTGGTCAACGAGAGTTTCGCCATGATGACTGCCTTGCTTCCTCTGGTGCGGTGGGGTGCGGTGCGGTGCGGTGCGCTGGGCCGCTGGGGTTATCCCCAGCGCTGTCGGGGTGCCCGCCGGATGGGCAGCGGCAGGCGCGTGGGGCGATCGTGTGTGCCGGGATAACCACGTGAAGGACCACGAAGGGGTACCGGTACCGATGAATCGTCCTATGAAGCACACCCTCGACCGCCGTACGTTGCTGACCGGCGCGGCGGGAGCCGGCGCGGGCATCGTGTGGGGAACGTCGGGGACGGCTGTCGCCGGCGGACGGGGAGGGTCACTGGACCAGGAAACGGTGGACGCGGAGGTCGCGCGACTGGAGCGCGGGCTGATCGAGCTGCGCCGGGACATCCATCTGCACCCCGACGCGCCGGGCCAGGAGGCGCGCACCGCCGCTGTGGTGGCCCGGGAGCTGCGGGCGGCCGGGCTGCGCGTCACCACCGGGGTGGGCGGTCACGGCGTGGTCGCAGTCCTGCGGGGTGCGCGTCCGGGCCGGACCGTCGCGTACCGGGCGGACATGGACGCGGTTCCGCCGGAGGACATCATCGGCGGCGGCCCGGCGACGGCCCACCTCTGCGGGCACGACGTCCACACGGCCGTGGCCATCGGCATCGCACAGGTCCTGGCGCGACTGCGGAAGCGGCTGAGCGGAACGGTGGTGTTCGTCTTCCAGCCCGCCGAGGAGACCCTGAGCGGGGCCCGCGCGATGATCGACGCGGGCGTGCTGGAGGACTACGGCATCCAGGAGATCCACGCGCTGCACTGCGGGCCGTTCCCGGTGGGCCGGTTCGCCGTGACCCCGGGCTTCGGGCTGCCGGGCCAGGACAGGGCTGAGGTGACCCTCTCCGGGCCGGACGCACCCGACGCCGCGCGGCGACTGGCCGTCGAGCTGGGCGCGCTCGCGACGGTGACACCCCCGGAGACGCCCGAGGAACTGGAGCGGCTGATCACCGACGTCCAGACGCCCGACGGGCCGCTGGCCCGATTCGTGAACCTCCGCGCCTGGACGGAGGAGGCCAAGGTGAGTGTGTCCTACCGCTGCTGGCCCGAGGAGCGGTACGTGGAGGTACGCGAGGACATCCGCCGACTCGCCATGACCCACTCCGGGACTGGTGTGAGCTTCCCCGCCGACCCGTTCCCGGCGATGGTCTGCCCGGAACGCGACGCCCTCGTCCTCGCCCGCCACCTGCGAAGGGCCCTCGACCGCACGGCGGTCACCCGGCTCCACGCCGCCTTCCCCTACAACGGCGAGGACTTCGCCCTCTACCTGGACCACGTCCCCGGCACGTTCACCTTCCTGGGCGTCCGCACCCCCGGCTCACCGATCACCACCAGCTTCCCGCACTTCCCCGACTTCACCCCGGACGAAGGAGCGATCGGCCTCGCCACACGTGCGATGACGGGCTGGCTGGCGAACCGCACCGCCGCCTAGGCCGACTGATCCGCCGTTCCGGGCTCGGCGACCCAGCGGCTGGGGTGGCCGTCAGGTCGATCTCCCCAGTGTCGATCGCCGCGAAGAACTCCTGCCGCCGCAGGCGCTTCGACGCGTCCATCACGGCTGCTCCGACCGCTTCCTCGTCGGTATCCGCACCGAACACGGTGCGGGTATCGGCAAGGAACTCTTCATCGATCTCGACAGTGACGCGGCGGGCGTTATCGGCGCGCTTGTCACTGGGCATAGTCCTTGAGTTTGTCGGTCTCCAGCGTGATCCCGACAGGGTCGGGGACCTGGACGACATCGCCGAAGTCGTACGTCTTCGTGCTTCGGTACTCACCGTTCTTCGGCTCCGCGTGCACGGTGAGAGACCAGGCATCGCGGTCAACGAGGAGATAGACCGGGATGTCGGCTGCCGCGTAGCCGTCGCGCTTGTCGATACGGTCCCGCCTGTTGGTGTCGGTGTCGTGTGAGGTGACTTCGACAGCCATCAGGACTCCGGTGGGCTCGGCCCACTCGCCCTGTCCGACGAAGTTCTCCCTGGGCGCGAGCGCGCCGTCGGGCCGTGCGCGGCCTTTGCGGTAGGCGTCGACCTTCAACCCCTGCTCCGGGTAGAGACGCAGGTCCGGCCGCTTGTGCATGCACTGTTCGAGCAGCCACATGACAATCTCGCCGTGATTACCGTCCGGCACGGGCTTGACCTGGACCTTTCCGTTGATGAACTCCAGCCGCACCATCTCTGGCGCACGTCGGGCAAGTTCCTCGAACTCGTCGACGGACATCTGTGGCCGGTCGGTGGTCCTGGGGGTCATGGCGTCGCCTCCTCCCCTCCATGGTGCCCCGACCGAGATCTCTTGCACGCTCATTCGGCCCTCCTCGGGAGGGGCCAGACGAACTCGCCGTGGGTCGGGCGGGGGATCGGGCGGGACTTGAGGCCGGCCGCCGCGCGGAGTTCGTCGGCGCGGCGCGCCACCTCCACCTTCGCGGGGACCGCGCGGAAGGTGTCGGGGATCGCGTCGATGACCCGCCCCGTCTCCTCGGCCGCGTCGTACGCCTCCATCTCCTCCAAGCACTCCACGCACACGCCTCCGATCAGCGTCACCACCGTCTCGGGCTCCTCGCAGCCGATGCAGAGCATCACGGCTCGGGTGATGTGGGTGGGCTCCTGGTACGGCTCGGGCGGCATCTTGTTCTCCA
This sequence comes from Streptomyces sp. NBC_01506, assembly GCF_045040295.1. Taxonomy (NCBI): domain Bacteria; kingdom Bacillati; phylum Actinomycetota; class Actinomycetes; order Kitasatosporales; family Streptomycetaceae; genus Streptomyces; species Streptomyces sp. NBC_01506. Next base: position 4,115,984 of record NZ_CP109422.1, read on the forward strand.
GTCGTCTGCGGGCGATCGCGGCGGGGCTGTACATCGGGTGCGGCAGCCCGCCGGTCAGTGAACGGGTCAGGTGGTCGGGTGTCGCGCCCCGCGCGAACCACTCCTCGGCAAGCGCTTCGAGCGCGGCGCACTCGGCGGCGGACAGGGTCATACGGGGCTCGGTACGCCCGAGCCGGGCGAGGGTGCGGTACGCGAGGGAGGGCGCGGGCGCGGGTTCGCGTACGGGCTCCGCCTCCCGTACGGGCTCAGGCTCGGGCTCGGCCTCCCGTACGGGCTCGGGCTCGGACTCCGCCTCCCGTACGGGCTCCGTGAGGTCGACGCCGCGCAGGCTCTGCACGTACGCCTTCCACCACGCCTCGTCCCTCGCCGTACGCGAGAAGTACGTGCGCGTCACCCACCGCAGGCTGTTGTCCGCGACGGCCAGGTGCTCCTTCACCAGCCTCAAGTGACCAGCCTGGGAAAGGAACTTGAGCGACTTGGCACACGCCTGCTGCCCGTAGTCGGCGACATTGGCCGCGAGGGCCTTGTACCCGATCGCGGAGCCCTCGCTCAGACGATCGATGTACGCGGCGATCGCCGCTTCCCTCGTGCGCAGATGTGCGAAATCGGCGCCGGTACGCGGGAGTTGGTCGGGTGCGGAGCGCTTTCCGTAGCCGGGCTTGGCCAGGGGGTGTGCGGGCGCGCGCAGGGGGGCACTAAGCTCTGTGGAATCCACGATCGACTTCCGTTCGATCCGCTGGTCAGGCCCCGGAGTTGGTGTTGGTGCACCTACCGGGGCCGCTTAATGCCACGAACGCTAAACCGTCAATACGCTCTGATGCAACTGACCACAGAAAGTCATACCGGCTGGTCAGCGGGGGGCTTGGTAGGGGGGGTGGTTCCCACCCTCACCCACCCACTCATCAAAAAGGGGCTCGAAGCCCGAGGCTCAAGCTCCGGGGCGACCTGGGACGATGGCGGAAATCGCGGCGATGTCACTCATCGCCCCTGAGTAGCCGGACTCATGTGACGGGCTCCCCCGCCCGCTTGGATCGACACCATGAACGCCGACCTCACCACCACCGCCGAAGCCGAGGCCACCCGCCGACTCCGCAAGTGGGCCACCGTCTCGGCGCTGTTGATGGTGCCCGCGACGGTTCTGGCCGGGCTCGTCGCCCTCACCGGCGAGAAGGCCGGCCGGTGCATCGGCTACAACGAGAACTGCGGCAGCACCCCCGGCTGGCTGTACCAGGGAAGCCTCCTGGTCGCCGGTGCCGCCTGGCTGACGGTCCTCCTCGCCCCGCACCGCACGGCGCGCGGGACGGCCTACCTCGTCCAACTGGCCGCGCAGGGCACGTTCTTGATGGCGGTCGTCACGACCTACGCGTAGCGGCGTCGCCGTGCAACTCCTACGCGGCGTACGGGTTGCTGATCGTGTGGTGCCTTCGGGCAGTGGCCAGAACGCCTTCCGGGAATCGAGGCCCCGCCACATAGTGACGACCCTTCGTAACGCCCACCGGCGTCAGCAGACGAGCCTTGGTCAGCGCCTGGAGATCTCGCGTCGCCTGCTGAGCGTTGATGGCCTCCGCCTTCTCATAGCGTGAGCGCCGCACCCGGCCGGTCATCGCCACTTCGTGCAGGGCGGTTACCTGCCGCTCCGTGATCCCGTACGTTCCGGTCTCGTCCATGAGCTGCACCCAGCAGTCGTTGGAGCGGTCGACCCGGCGCTGCACGCGCTGAGTCTGCTGGTGGTAGGCGAGGAGATTGAACTTGATCCACGGCAGGGTGTCGCGTTCCGGTGACCAAACGGGGCCCCCTACCTCGCGCAGGACCTTGTAGTACTCCCAGGTGTTGCCCGGCATACCCAGCCATTCCTCGATCGAGGAGAACTCAGGGGCGAGAACACCGCCACGCGCGATCAGCAGCGTCTGGAGCGAGCGGGACATCCGGCCGTTCCCGTCCGACCAGGGGTGGACCTTCACCAGGTTCAGATGGGCCATCGCCGCCCGAAGAAGGACATGACTGTCCAGGTCGCCCGTGTTGAGCCAGTCCACCAGCTCACCCATGAGACCGGGAACAAGCTCCTGGTCCGGGCCTTCGTAATCGGTGGCGAGTTCGTCGCCGGGAGCGGTAATGCGGATGGCGCTCTTTCGCCACTGCCCAGCGGTCCTGAGGGGGTGGTGGTGGCCCTGGAGCATCCAGTGCAGGCTGTTCAGGAGTTCTTTGCTGTACTGGAAGTCGGTGGCATCGTGGAGTGACTGGATGTACGTCATGGCCTGCTGATAAGCCAGCGTCTCCGCCTTGTTCTCCTCACTCGCGTCGACCTCTCGCTCCCCGTCCAGCAGGTCGGCGACATCAGCGGCGGGCACTTTGTAGCCCTCGATCGCGTTCGACGCGGCGATGGCGCTGGCCGTCAGAGCCTTACGCAGATCGAACGTCCACTTCGTAGGCACCTGCTGTACCGCGTACCGGAGCTGGTCGCGCATCGTGTCGACCTGCTCCAGAACGCGACGATCTTCGGAAGCGAGGCGGGGCATTGCGTACAGCATGAGGCAATGATACCCAGCTTCTATCATCACGCCTCAGCGGCGTCTCGAAGCCCCGCGTGGACAGCCGACAGCCCCCTACGCCGGGTCCGCCACCCTGCGCATGCCCAGCGCCCCCAGCTCCCGTGCCATCACCTTGCCCGCCTCCTCCGCCAGCGCGTCCTCGCCCAGGTCCTGGTCCGTGTCCAGGCCGTCCAGTTCCGGGAGGGGCTGGTCGAGGCGGACGTGGGCCACCAGGGACTGGAGGGCGCGCAGGGCCGCCGAGGCCGTGGAGCCCCAGTTGGAGAAGTACGAGAACTGCCACCACCACAGCGCCTCGGTCGTCCGGCCCGCGCGGTAGTGCGCCATGCCGTGCCGCAGGTCGGCGACGATGTCGGCCAGGTCGTCGGAGATACGGCACGGGACCGGCGCCTTGCGGGGCTCGTACGGGTCGAAGACCTCCGAGTACACGTCGATCGGCTCGAGGATCGCCGCGAAGCGCTCGCGCAGGTCGCCGACGTCCGGCTCCGGGCCCAGGTCGGGCTCGTACCGCTCGTCGGGAAGGATGTCCTCGTGCGCGCCCAGCCGGCCCCCGGCCAGGAGCAACTGGGAGACCTCCAGGAGCAGGAAGGGCACGGCGCTGTCCGGCTCGTCGCCCTTCGCGACCTCCGTGACCGCGACGATGAAGCTCTCGACCTGGTCGGCGATCTGGACCGCGAAGTCGTCCGGGTCCTGCGTGGTGGAGTGCAGCGTTGCGTCAGACATCGAGAAGTCGTCTCCCCTCGAAGGCACGCCCGAGCGTGACCTCGTCGGCGTATTCCAGGTCGCCCCCCACGGGCAGACCGCTGGCAAGGCGTGTGACCCGCAGGCCCATCGGTTTGATCATGCGGGCGAGGTACGTGGCGGTGGCCTCGCCCTCCAGGTTGGGATCGGTCGCCAGGATCAGTTCGGTGACCGTACCGTCGGCGAGCCGGGCCAGCAGCTCACGGATCCGCAGGTCGTCCGGGCCCACGCCCTCGATGGGGCTGATCGCGCCGCCGAGCACGTGATACTTCCCGCGGAATTCGCGGGTGCGCTCGATGGCCACGACGTCCTTGGGCTCCTCGACCACACAGATGACCGTCAGGTCGCGGCGCACGTCGCGGCAGATGCCGCAGCGCTCCTCCTGCGCCACATTGCCGCACACCGCGCAGAAGCGGACCTTGTCCTTCACTTCGAGCAGGGCGTGGGCGAGGCGGCGGACGTCGGTCGGTTCGGTCTGGAGGATGTGGAAGGCGATCCGCTGCGCGCTCTTGGGACCGACGCCGGGCAGTCTGCCCAACTCGTCGATGAGGTCCTGAACCACGCCTTCGTACAACGGATTGCCTTTCGGGTGTTGCCGGAGTTGCCGGTGTTGCCGGTGTTGCCGCCTGCATTCGGGTCGTACGTACGGTAGTTGCCGCGGCGCCCGGCTAGAAGGGCAGGCCCGGCATCCCGCCCAGGCCCTGGGCGAGCGGGCCGAGCTTTTCCTGCTGGAGCTGGTGCGCGTTCTCGTTCGCCGCGTGGACCGCGGCGATGACGAGATCGGCGAGCGTCTCGGTGTCCTCGGGATCCACCGCCTTGGGGTCGATGACGAGGCCGCGCAGCTCTCCGGAGCCGTTGACGGTGGCCTTCACGAGACCGCCGCCCGACTGGCCGTCGACCTCGGTCGCGGCCAGTTCCTCCTGGGCCGCCGCGAGGTCCTGCTGCATCTTCTGGGCCTGCTGGAGGATGTCCTGCATATTGGGCTGGCCACCACCGGGAATCACGGTCACTCCTGGCATATCGACGTCGGTTGTTCGGCAGGTCGAGCCTACGTGGTCACCACGCGGCCCGCCCTACCCCGCAGGAACGAACTCTTTCGGGTGAGAGTGCCCGGCTCCTCTACCTGATCACGGGGCCCGTGCGGTGGAAGCACCCGGATTTCGGGCGCGGAGCCCACCATTCGGCGGTAGGAAGTGCGGTACGCGTTCGTATCCACGTCTTCATGTCTCCATCTTCCGCTCAGTTCAGTCACACAGCTACGCAGAGGAGTGCCCCGGTGAGCCAGCCGGACATGCAGCCCGGGGGGCCGGCCCGGGACGAGGGCGTGCCGCGGGGTGCGCCGGGGAGTGTGAACGGGAGCGGAGGCGCGGGTGCCGGTGGCCGGGCGTACGCGGCGGGACCGGGGCCAGGGCCGGGAGGCGGGTCAGGGGGCGCTTACGGGGACCCGCTCCCCGGCGCCTTCCCCGCCGGGGACTGGAACGAGCCCGCGCGGCGCCTCGACGAGCTGTACCGGTGGGCGGAGGCGGGCGCGCTGCGTACGGTCGGCCGCTACCGCGCGGAGCGCGTACGCAAACGCCGCTGCGCCCGCGCCCTGCGGGCCACGGCGGCGCTCGGCATCGTCGCGGGCGCGGCCCTGCCGCTGCTGGACCTGACGGACGTGGTGGGCGGGGCGACCGGCTGGGGCTATCTCGCGCTGCTGCTGGCCGCCGCCTGCCTGGGCTGCGACCGGTATTTCGGGCTGACCTCCGGCTGGATGCGCAACGTCGCGACGGCGCAGGCGGTGGAGCGGCGGTTGCAGGCGCTCCAGTACGACTGGGCGTCGGAGTGCGTACGGGAAGTGCTCGGCCCGTCGGACGGCACCGCGAGCGAGGCGGCGGAGCGGTGCCTGGGGGTGCTGCGGCGGTTCTCGGAGGACGTCACGGAGCTGGTACGGGCGGAGACGGCGGACTGGATGATGGAGCACCGGGCCGGGCCCGCGCCGCTGGTGACGCAGTCGCTGGCGATGGGGGGTACGGCGCGGGCGGAAGGCGCCGGGCTGCCCCCGGGCCGCTTCGCGCTCCCCCCGGGCGCCCGCCCGAACATGCCCCGCCAACGACCGCCGGACGTGCGGTAGCGGTAGCGGTGGGAGTGGCGGGGCGCCGGGTCCGCCGTCCCCTGTACCCTCCGGGAGTTTCCCGGAAGCCGCCCCAGGAGGGGAACGCTCATGTTCAAAGTCGCGAAGAGACCCGACGGACTCATGCGGGACGTCGCGGGAGGGGCGTTCACGCCTCGGCCGGGGGTGATGAGCGCGGGCGTCGTTCTGCTCCTCGTGGCCGCGATGCTGTGGCTGTCGGTCGCCGGCAACGATCCCCAACTCGCCCGCGCCACCTCGTTGATGCTGTTCCTGCTGATCCTGTTCGCCGTACGGACGGGCCTGGGGCGGCGCAAGGCCAGGATCACCGTGGCGGTGCTCACGCCCCTGCTGATGTTCGTCATGCTCTCCCACACGTGGTGGGAGATCGTCCACCCGAAGGGTGACCAGGGGACCGCGTACTCGGTGCTGGCCATCGTCGCGGCCGGCTGCGCCGGTGCCGGGCTCGCGCTGGTCTTCGCGCGACGCAGCAGCGCGTACGTCCGCGCGCGGACGGGCGTCCTCGCCGCGAGGTGACGCGGTGCGCGCCGGGAGGGGCGGAGACGTGAACCCCGGCACCCCCGCCCACCCGGCGCTCGTCAGCTAAAGATGATCATGGAGCCTTGGCCCAGGCTCCGCGTCGCCGCCGCGTGCAGGCCCAGCCAGACGTGGCGTTCGCGGGCGAAGGGGCTGTCGTCGTACGGGATCGGGCCCGCCGGTTCCTCCAGGGACGTGGGGCCCTGGGGCGGGGCCGGGGCGGTCGGGGGGTTGGCCGGGTCGATGCCGATCGACGGGGCGACCAGTTCCAGCTCGCGCAGCAGTCCCTGCGTCGAGCCCAGCGGGCCGCCGCCCGCCAGCAGTTCCTCGTTGGTGAGCGGGGACGCGTAGTCCACGGGGACGTACGCGCCCGCGTGGTCGTAGTGCCAGACCAGATGCGACTGCTGGGCCGTCGCCTCGAACATCTCCAGCAACTGTTCGTAGTCACCGCCCAGTTCGCCCACCGGTGTCACCGCCAGGCCGCACATCTGGAGCAGATACGCCCGGCGCAGGAAATGCAGCGCGTCGTAGTCGAAGCCGGCGACGGGTGCCACGTCGCCGGAGAGACCGGGCATGTAGGCGAAGACGGGAACGGACGGCAGCCCGGCGTCGCCGAGTGCCTTGTCGTAGACGGCGATCTCTTCGGCGAAGGGGTTGTCGGGGCTGTAGCACAGCACGTCGACGAGGGGGACCAACCACAGGTCACAGGCCAAGGGAGGCTCGCTCTCCAACGAGTTCGAACAGGTTCCGTCGGGTTCTATCGGGTTGTGTCAGGTTCGTGCAGGTACGTACGAACCCGACCGTCGGGTCAGCGTAATGCGGTGAACGCGATCAGCGAAGACGGCCAACACCGATCGTCCGACACCGATCGCCGTCAACGCGCTCTCGGCATGTCCCATACCCACGCGCCCCCCATCCGCTCCCCCGGCCGCCCCAGCAGTTTCGCCGTGACCTCGTACAGCGCCTCGTCGTTGTCCTGCGGAGCGAGCACCACCACGCCCGCCTTCCAGAACGTCAGGTCCGCCTCGGCCTGCTGCTGCCAGCGCGACCCGATGTCCGGGATCCGGCCGCCGTAACGGACGTCGCTCAGCAGATTCGACGTATAGCGCGGCGCCGCGCCGTAGATGCCCATCCGGTCCGGGCCCCACGGCCCGTTGAAGTAGCCGCCGGGCACCGAGAAGCCGAAGCCCGTCGCCGACTGCCAGTGCAGCGCGTCGGCGTCGGCCGGGCTCGGCAGCGGTACGGGCACGACGCTCTCGCCCTCGGCGACGTAGTCCCGGTACATGCCGTCCGTGATGAAGCGCGGCACCTGTGCCCGTTCCCGTACCGGCTGTGGCGTCGGCAGGATAGGCAGCAGCGCGGCGGCGACCGCGACCAGCCCCACCACCCGGTGCGTACGCGGTTCGAGATCCGCGATCCGGGCCGCCGCGAGCGCGATCAGGACGCCGAGCGCCGGGGCGCAGATCATCGCCACCCGGGACTCGATCACCGACTCGAACAGCGGCTGGTGCGCCAGCGCGCGCCACGGCCCCGGCAGCACCACGTCCGTGAACGGGATACGGATCCGCTGCCCCAGCGACAGCAGCGCGGCCACCAGCACCGTGCCCGTCAGTGCCTTCACCAGCGCTGAACGCGACAGCCACACCACAAGGCCGAAGGCGAGCGCGGTCAACGGCCAGCCGTAGAACGCGTTCTGCTCGGTGCGGTTCATCGCGAGCGGGTCGGCGCGCGTCTCGTCGCCGAACAGCGAGCGCCCGGCGAACTCCAGGAAGGAGAGCGGGCTGTTGCCGGCGTTGTCGCCGTGCAGCACGCTGTGGTAGCTCTGCGGTCCGAAGAACTGCCAGTACAGCGGGAAAGCCACCAGCGGCAGACACACCGCCAGCGCGACACCGAGCCCGCGCAGCAGCGGTCGCAGCGCGGCGCGCGCGACGTCGGGGCGTGCGACCGCGTACGACAGCGCGAAGATCAGCATCCCCATCGCGGCGAGCAGCAACGGTTCTTCGCCGAGGAAGATCTGGTACGTCGCGAAGAGACCGAGCAGGACGCCGTCCCGTACGACACGTCCGCCTTCCTCGCGACCCGCGCACAGTCGCAGCGCCCGGTCGATGATCACCGGAATCATGAACAGCACAAGGAAGTTGGGGTGCGCGGTGCCGTGCGAGATCATCGGCGGCGCGAACGCGGCGAGCGCCGCGCCGAGCGCCGCCGCCGCGCGGACGCGGGTGACGCGGCGCACGAACAGCCAGTACCAGGCGACGGCCGTCGCCGTCAGCCCGAGCGTGAGGACCAGCGCCCACGTCACGGTCGGGCCGAAGAGGAGCGTGACGGGCGTCAGGGGGACGGACAGGCCGAGCATGACCGTGTTCGCCATCAGGTTCACGCCGTCGGGATAGCCCTGATACGTGGTGAACAGGGGATTGCGCAGATGCGTGACGTTGTCGGCGGTGACGGCGAAGAACCACTCCCACTGGTTCTGGTCCTGCATCGAGTCGGCGAGATACGCGCGGTCGAGATCCGTCCACAGCCCCTTGTAGAGGAGGACGGACGCGAGGAGGTAGAAGGCGGCGACGGCGAGATCCACGGGGCGGGTGCGGGGGCGGGTGCGGGTGCGGGTGCGCAGCCGCAGGAGTTCCAGCAGTACGCGGCCGTAGTCCGCCGGGCGGACCTTCGAACCGGTCTGGTGCGACCAGCGCACCGGCACCTCCGCGACCGGCCAGTCGGCGCGGCGGAAGTGGCGCAGGATCTCGACGTCGATGCCCCAGCCGTCGAGGCGGGAGGCGGCGAACGCGGCACGCGCCTTGTCGCCGTCGAACAGCTTGAAGCCGCACTGGGTGTCGCGTATGCCGCGTACGGCGACGAGCCGGATGAGGCGGTTGCCGAGCCTGCCGAGCCATTCGCGCAGGGGGCGCTGGTGCACGTCTATGCGGGAGTCGGGGAGGGCGCGGGAGCCGATCACGGCGGCGGGAGGGTCGTCCTCACCCCTGTACGGTTCGTCCCCGTCCCCGTCCCCGTCCTCGTACGCCAACAGCGCGTCCAGCGCGTCCAGTTCCGCTATCGGCGTCGCCAGATCCGCGTCCGTGACCAGTACGCGCCTGCCCCGCGACGCCAGGACGCCCAGCCGCAGCGCGTGCCCCTTGCCCCGGTTCTCCTCGCTCGTCAGCACCTGGACGCGAGGTTCTTCCGCCGCCGCCCGCGCCGCGACCGCCGCGGTGCCGTCCGTCGAGCCGTCGTCCACGACGATCAGCTCCCAGTCGCCCCAGCGCTCCGGGTCGGCGCGCAGATGCGCGCGGATCGCGTCGAGGGTGGGGCGCAGCCGGCGTTCCTCGTTGTACGCGGGGACGACGACGCTCAGGTCGCGGTCCGCAGCCGTGCGGACACCGCCGTCGAGACCGCCGTCGGGTATGCCGGGTTCCGTTTGACTCATCGCGTACCCACTCACCGTCGCGGACGTCCCGGCTCCGGATCGAGCCGGTCCGCCCACGCCAGCGCGTGCGTGTCACAGTCGTCCACGACCGCGCGCGCGGCCTGCGTGTCGCCGAGCGTGATCGCGTCGACCAACTGCTCGTGCCCGCTCCACAGCCAGTCGCGGCAGGCGTCGTCCCCGCGCAGGAACGGCACGGAGAACACCCATGCCTGGACCCGCATCCGGTGCAGGAAGTCGCAGATGTACTGATTCGTCACGAGTGCGGCCAGCTCCCGCCAGAACCGCAGGTCGTAGCCGATCAGGATGTCCAGATCCCCGCCCTTGGCCGCCCGCGCGGCCTCCTCGGCCCGGCGCCGTACCGACACCAGCGTCTCCGAGTGCACCCGCCCGATACCGCTCACGGCGATACGGCGGAAGACGCCGTCCGCGACCAGCGAGCGCGCCTCGACCATGGCGCGGAAGTCGAGGACGGTGAACTGGTGGACGTGGAAGCCGCGGTGCTGGTCGGAGTCGAGCAGCCCGTGCGCGGTCAGGTCGACCAGCGCCTCCCTGACGGGGGTCGCCGACACGCCGTACTGCTCGGCGATGTGCTTGACGGTGAACTCCTCGCCCGGCAGTAAACGCCCCGCCAGCACCTCGTCACGCAGTGCGTCCGCGATCTGCTGCCGCAGGGTGTTGCGGGTCACAGCTCCGCTGGCGGGCATTGGTCTTCGTCCCCTCGTCCGGCTTCGCTCACCTTAAGCCAGGGAGTGCTGTGGCCTGCGGGTCGGCGGAGACGTGCGGAACTGGCGGAACTGACGGGGCGGGGCGGGGCGGGGTCAGCAGGCGCCGGGGCGGGCGTACACCGTGATCTGCGCGCCGGTGACCCGCCGCGTACCGCACACCTCGTACCCCTCGCGCAGCGCCGCGCGCTTCGCCGCCTCCTGGTCCGTGTCGTCCAGCGGCTGGCCCGCCACGTCGTGGACCGCGACGACGCGCCGGAAGTCCGGCACCCGCTCGCGGATCTCGGCGGCGGGCAGCTCGGTGCCGTACAGGGTGTGCGAGGCGCGCGGGGAGCGGTGCAGGGCCAGGTCGGTCAGGCCACGGAAGTCTCCGGGCCGTACGAGGGTCCAGACCCGCCGCCGCGAGGGCATGAACAGCAGCCCGTCCCCCGGCCGCGCCGTCTCCCGGACGGCCTCGGCTATCGCGACGACGTCGTTCTTACGGCTGTCCGGGCCGCGCAGTTGGACCCCGACAGGCACGAGGGCGACGGCCGCCGCCGCGAGCGCGAGGGCGGTGGCCGCGTACCGGACGGGCCGGTGGCGCGGGAGGCGGGTCAGCCGGTCGAGGGCGGCGGCGATGAGGAGGGCGAGGCCGACGGCGTAGAAGAGGACGTATCGGTCGAGGTAGAGCTGTCGCAGGGGCGAGAGCGCGATGAGGAGGGCGGAGGGGAGGACGAGGAGGGGGAGCGCGAGGGCGGGGAGGGGGACGGGGGTACGGGTGGGGGTACGGGTGGGGGTACGGGTGGCAGTACGGGTGCCAGTGGCCCGCGACGCGGCGTACGCGCACACCACCCCCAGCACCGACAGGCCCGCGAACAGCAGCAGTTCCGGCGTGGACGGCGGGCCGATCCAGTCGACCTGGGCGGACTGGGTCAGGCTGAACAGCCCCAGCGGCGCCAGCCCCGCCACCACCGCGCAGGCCGCGAGCAGCCACGCCCGCCTCGCCGTGGCCGGGACGGCGGAACGGGCCACGGTCACCCCGTGGGCCAACAGCGCCAGCACCGCGAACTCGTGCAGGAGCGCGGCCACCAGCAGCACCGCCGCGTAACCGGCCCACAGCCGCCGGCGCCCCGGCCGGTCCACCGCGCGCAGCAGAAACCACGTCGCCCAGGTGACGAGCGCGCACACCAACGCGTACGAGCGGCCCTCCTGTGCGTACCTCTGGACCACCGGCAGCAGCGGGAACACCAGCCCCGCCAGCAGCCCCACCCGCATCCCGGCAAGCCGTCGCCCGAGCGCGCCGACGCCCGCCGCCGCCGCTGCCGTCGCGAGGACGGCGGGCAGGCGCAGGGCGACGAGCCCCGGAGCGTCGCCCCACAGCGCGAAGAGGCCGTGCATCAGGAGGTAGTAGAGGCCGTGGACGGCGTCGACGGTGCCGAGGGTTGCCCAGATCTCCGGCACGTCGCGCTGCGCGATCTCCAGCGTCACCGCCTCGTCTGCCCACAGCGTGCCCGCGCGCCGGATGCCCCACAGGCCGAGTACGAGCGCGAGGGCGGCGGGCGCGAGCAGATGCGCGTAGCGGGTGAACGGCGGGCGCGGGGTCGGGGTCGGGGTCGGGGGTGGCGGCCCGTCCGGCCGCTCGGCGACAGCGGGTCGAATCTGAACAACGGCGGAGGTGGAGATGGCGGACTCCGTTCGACCGGCGCCGGTTCTCGTCCTCCGCCGCCTCTGGACCTGGTACGGCCCCGACTCCACCCGCCCGCGAATTGATGGGCAGCCCCCTCCCGCCGCGCCTATCAATCACCCGTCACGCATTACGCTCCGATCGGGGACGCGGAAACGGGGGTGGCACATGGGGCGTCGGGAGAAAGCGCTCGATCCGGCGGGCGGGCCCGTCCAGCGATTCGCCCACGACCTGCGCGAACTGCGCCGCGCGTCGGGCACCCCCACCTACCGCGCGATGGCGCGGCAGGCCGCCTACTCGGCGCCGACCCTGTCCGCCGCCGCCGCCGGTGACCGGCTGCCGTCACTGCCTGTCGCGCTCGCCTACGCGAGTGCCTGCGGCGGGGACCGCGCGGAGTGGGAGCAGCGCTGGCGCGCGGCGATGGCCGAGGCACCTGACGCCGCCGAGCACATAGCCGGTGGCGGCGACGGCATCGCGCCGTACCCCGGTCTGGCGCGCTTCGGGGCCGACGACCGCGAGCACTTCTTCGGCCGTGACGAACTGCGCGCGGATCTCGTCGCGCTGGCCGGCCGCCGCCGCTTCGCCGCCGTCGTCGGCGCGTCCGGCAGCGGGAAGTCGTCGCTGCTGCGGGCGGGGCTCGTACCCGTACTGCGCGAATCGACCGGCCCGTCCCGCCCGGCGGCGATCCGGATCCTGACGCCCGGCGAGCATCCGGCGAAGACGCACGCGCATCTGCTGCGGCCGGGCGAGGAGCCGGGTGAAACCGTCGTCATCGTCGACCAGTTCGAGGAGACGTTCACGCTCTGCCGCGACCCGGCCGAACGCGCCGAGTTCATACGGCTTCTGCTGCACGCCCGCGCCCCCGGCTCCCGTCTGCGCGTGATCGTCGCCGTACGCGCGGACTTCTACGGGCGGTGCGCCGAGCACCACGCGCTCGCGGACGCGCTCAAGGACGCCACGCTGCTCGTCGGCCCCATGTCGCCCGCCCAGTTGCGGGAGGCGGTCGTCGGTCCCGCGACGGCCGAACGGCTCATCGTGGAGCGGTCGTTGACCGCCCGCATCGTGGCCGACGTCGCCGACGAGCCCGGCGGGCTGCCGCTCATGTCGCACGCGCTGCTGGAGACGTGGCGCCGGCGCAGCGGCCGTACGCTCACCGAGGCGGCGTACGACGCGATCGGCGGCGTGCAGGGCGCGATCGCGCATACGGCCGAGGCGGTCTACGCGGGCTTCACCGAGCCGGAGGCGCGGGCGGCCAGGACGCTGCTGCTGCGGCTGGTCTCCCCCGGCGACGGCACGCCGGACACCCGCCGCCCGGCGGAGCGCGGCGAGCTGGACCCGTCACCGCACAGCGCGGCCGGTACGGGGGACATCGCGAGCGTCCTCGAACGGCTCGTCCGCGCCCGGCTCCTGACCGCCGACGCCACCACCGTGAACCTCGCCCACGAGGCCCTGATCACCGGCTGGCCCCGGCTCGGACGCTGGATCGACGAGGACCGCGACCATCTGCGTCTGCACCGCCGGCTCACCGCCGCCGCCCGCACCTGGGAGGAGCTGGGCCGGGACACGGGCGCGCTGTACCGGGGCGCCCAACTCGCCTCCGCACGCGAGGCGTTCGGCTCAGGCGATGAGGGACGGCGCGGCGAACTCACCCCCACCGAACGTGACTTCCTGCTCGCCTCGACCGGCGCGCACGACCGCGTGCGGCGTGCCGCCGTCCGTACCACCCGGCGGCTGCGCGTCCTCACCGTCACCCTCTCCGTACTGCTCTGCCTCGCCGCCGTCGCCGGTCTGACCGCCTGGCAGCAGAGCCGCGTCAACTCCCGCCAGGCCACGGACGCCGAGGCGCGGCGGATCGCGGCCGTCGCGGACACGCTGCGCGTCACCGACCCGCGCACCGCCCAACGGCTGAGCGTCGCCGCCTGGCGGATCGCCGACCTGCCGGAGACGCGCACCGCCCTCTTCGAGGCGGCGGCGCAGCGCGACGTGGACACCTTCCCCGCGCCGCCCGTGGTCGCGTTCGAGCAGGACGCGAACGACACCTGGCGCCACATCAGCGCGGACGGCCGCACGCTGATGATGACGCGCCCGGACCGCGTCGAGCGCTGGGACCTGACGACGCACCGCCAACTCCCGTCGTACCAGGGCCTGGGCGCGCTGGCCACGAAGGTGCTGGACATCAGCGACGACGGCCGCAGGGTTGCCGTCCGTACGTCGGCAGGCATACGTATCTGGGATCTGGCGGCGGGAAGGCTCACCGCTGACCGGCCGTTCGGCGGGGCCGCGTACAACGTCGATTTCGCGCCCGGCGGCCGGACGCTCGTCGTCCACCGCCGGGCCCCGGACCGTCCCGCCCTCGAGGTGTGGGATCCGGTCGGGCACCGCGCGCTGCTCAGTGTCCCGCAGTCGGCGAGGGAGGAGCCGTACACCCAAGTCAGCCCGGACAACGGGTTGTTGGCGCTCTGTACGGCTGCGCTACGGCTCCAGGTGTGGGACGTACGTGCCGAGCGCAGGCTGCCCACCCGGTGGGCGGACGGCATCGGTACGCGGTTGTGCACCGACCAGACCTTCCGCTTCACACCGGACGGCCGGTCCCTCGCGGCGGCGGGGACATCGGGCCTGCGCATCTGGGACGCGCGCTCGGGCAAGGAGCGCCGCCACGTCGCGGCACCCGAGCCCGCCATCGGATCGGCGTCGGACGTCACGTTCAGCGCGGACGGTACGTACGCGGCGACCGCCGCCGACGGAGCCGTACAGGTATGGCGGACCGACAACCTGTCCGCGCCCGTCCTGCGGCACCCGACGCGGGGCGCGAACGTGCTGCGGCTGGACATCGAGGGCGGGGTCCTGCGCTACGAGGAGGGGTCGGACCCGGCGACCGTCGTCAGGACGCTGTCACTCGCGGGCGCCGTACCGCGCTCCGTACGCCAACAGCCCTACTCCGACGCCCTGTTCAGCCCCGATGGCACGACGCTCGCCACGCTGGCGGGCGGACGCGTCCAGCTCCGGGACGGCGCGAGCGGACGGGTCAGGGCCACGCTGCCGGAGCGGGCCTGCGCCGGGGCCGACTGCCCGCCGCCGCTGATGGTGTTCAGCGCGGACAGCGGCACCTTCGCGTACCTGACGGGGGACGGCCGGGACGCCACCGTCGTCGTACGGAGCCTGATGGGCGACGGGACCGACCGCCTGCGCAAGGGCGTCGACAGCATCGATGACATCAGCGGCATCGGCCTGGCGCCGGACGGTCGTTACGCCGTCGTCAGCCGTACCGTCCACCCGCCCGGGTCGTCCGACCTGGCGCGTACCGTGCTGGAGCGCTGGCCGACCGGTACGGGCCCCGGCCCCGGTACCGGCCCCGCTACCGACGTCGGCAGCGTCCTGGCCATCGGCCCGAAGGGTCATGTCCTCACCAGGGACAACGAGTTGATCGACCCCACCACCCTGCGCCCCACCCGCGTCCTGGCGGGTGAGGGCGTCATCGACAAGGCCGTGTTCAGCCGGGACGGGCGGTTCCTCGCCGTGAGCGACATGGACGGCCGGGTCACCGTGTGGGACGGCCGGGGGCGGCAGCGGCTCGCGGTACTCACCGAAAGCTCGGGAAGCAGCGGCCGAAGGCCGGACATCGGGCCGTCGTTCGCCTTCTCCGCCGACGGAAGCAGGATCGCGGTCGGCGACGCCGAGGGCACGCTGCGGTTCTGGGAGACGGCCGCGCCGACGAGCGCGGGCGCGCCGCTGCCGACCGTGGACGGCCCCGTACTGGCCGTGGCCTTCGCCGACAGCGGCACGGGCAGCGGCACGGAACTGCGTGTCACGACCCCGCGTGCGACGACGCGCGCCTTCACGCTCACGCCACCGAGCATCGCCGAGACGGTGTGCGAGCGGGCGGGCGGCGGCCTGACCAGGACAGCCTGGCGGACCCATCTCCCGTCGCTCACCTACCGCGAGACGTGCCGATGAGGGGCCGGACGGTCGCGCCCGCCCGGCCCCCGCTCATCGCGCTCTCAGCACTGGTACGAGCTGCCGCCGTCCGGGAGCAGGGTGTCCTTCACCCAGCCGTCCAGCGAAGTGCCGTTCTTGCGCAGATGGGTCCAGGTGCCTTCGTTCTGCGTCACGGTGTAGCAGTGGTAGAAGACCTGGTTGCCGGTGGTGAGCGACCCCACGACGCCACACGCCGAGCCGGCCGCCGCATGCGGACCCGAACGGATGTTGACCCCGGTGCGGTTGATCGTCTTCGGGTTGCTGCCGTCCGGGTCCTTGTTCGACCACGCGTGAGAACAGCTCAGGACGCCGACCGCGTCGGACGTCTTCGCCGTAGCCGCCGTCGGAGCCAGCACCAGTGCCGTACCGGCCACCCCCGTGGCAGCCAGTAAGGCCATGCTCTTCTTCATGGACATCTGCGTCCTCTCCCTCTCCCTCGACTCTCGGACCAGTCGCTGTCGCAAGCGGGCCTGTCCTGCGCCCGGCGCCCAGTCTTCGCGTCCGCGCCCTGTCATCTCGACGTGATTCGGTCTGGACCGAACCCCGACATTCGCGGAGGATCGCCCCCGGACCGTGCCGTACGGGGGTAGGGGGAGATGTGGTCTGCCGCATTCATTTCACGGTGGAGGATCTGGCGCGGACGCGGGTGGGACAGCCCCCGCCGCTGATGGAGCTGGGCGCCGCGGTGCGCATGCTGCAACACCCCAGCCACCCCGTTCGCTTCGGAGCCTGGCGAAACGCCGCCCGCGCCGGGCTGCGGCCCGAGGCGCGTATGGTCCTCGACCTGATCCCGCCCAACGGCTGGGCGCCCACGTTCCTCACCTCGGCCGCTGCCCGCGGCCCGGCCGAATCACTGGAGCGGGTACGCGCCACACCCCGGTCCCGGATCCGCGAGGATCTGGCCCACGTGGCCGAATGGCAGCAACTGCCGCCGTGGGCACACCGGCTGGCCGACGACTCCGACCTGCTGCGGCAGTTCTACGACAGCCTGGACCATGTCTGCGCCGTGGTGCTGTCGCCCAACTGGTCACACATCACCGGTGAAGCGGCGACCGACCAGGCCGTACGGATGCGACAGATGCTCACCGGTGGGGTGCAGGCCCTGCTCTCCTCACTGAACCCGCGGCGTATCCGCTGGAACCCGCCCGTCCTGGAGGTCGCGATGGTCTCCGGCTTCGACGGCGACGTGCACCTCGGCGGCCGTGGGCTGCTACTCATCCCCTCGGTCTTCGGGGCCTACGCACCCGCCGTCGACCTCGATGCCAAGCCGCAGCCGGTGGTGAGATATCCAGTCAGCCATGATCACCACGATCGGTCCGCGAGCCCGTCACCCCTGTTCGCCTTACGGGCGGGCGGGACCGCGACGCCCGGAGCCCGGTCGCCGCTGACCTCGCTTCTGGGCCGGACCCGGGCCGCCGTTCTCCAGGCCATCGCCGAGCACCCCGGCTGCTCGACCCAGGAACTCGCCGCGTTCACCGGCATCACGCCGCCCAGCGCGAGCGAACACGCGACCACCCTGCGCGCGGCGGGGCTGGTCCGTACCGCCCGGCATCGCAACACGGCACTGCACAACCCCACCCCCCTCGGCATCACGCTCCTCAACACGCCACCGGGTGAGCCGGCGGGTGCCTGAACCCCCTTACGCCACGTGCTCGTCCGCCACCGCCAGCGCCGCGTCCAGGATCGCCAGCCCTTCCTTCGCCTCCGCCTCCGTGACGTTGCAGGGCGGCACCGCGTGCGTCCGGTTCATGTTCACGAACGGCCACAGCCCGCCCTTCTTGCACGCGGCGGCGAAAGCGGCCATCGGCGCGTTCGCCTCGCCCGACGCGTTGTACGGCACCAGCGGCTCGCGCGTCTCCCTGTCCCGTACGAGGTCGAGCGCCCAGAACACGCCCTGACCGCGCACGTCGCCCACCGAAGGGTGCCGTTCGGCCAGCTCGCGCAGACCGGGGCCGAGGACCGTCTCGCCGATGTGCGCGGCGTGCTCGACGATCTTCTCCTCGGCCATCACCCGCAGCGTCGCGACGGCCGCCGCGCAGGCGAGCGGGTGCCCGGAGTAGGTGAGGCCGCCGGGGTACGGGCGGGTCGCGAAGGTGTCCGCGATCGCGGCGGAGATCGCGACACCGCCGAGCGGTACGTAACCGGAGTTGACGCCCTTCGCGAAGGTCAGCAGGTCGGGCACAACGTCGAAGTGCTCGGCGGCGAACCACGCGCCCGTACGCCCGAAGCCCGCCATCACCTCGTCCAGGACGAAGACGATGCCGTGCCGGTCGCACAGCTCCCGTACGCCCGCGAGGTAACCGGGCGGCGGCGGCATGACGCCCGCCGTGCCGGGGATCGTCTCCAGGATGATCGCCGCGATCGTCGCGGGTCCCTCGAAGGCGATGGTCGCCTCCAGGTGCTCCAGCGCGCGGGCGCACTCCTCGGCCTCGGTGGTGGCGTAGAAGGGCGAGCGGTAGAGGAACGGCGCCCAGAAGCGGACGACCCCCGCGTTGCCGGAGTCGGAGGCCCAGCGGCGCGGGTCACCGGTCAGATTGATCGCGGTGGAGGTGGCGCCGTGGTACGAGCGGTAGGCGGAGAGCACCTTGGGGCGGCCGGTGTGCAGCCGGGCCATCCGTACGGCGTTCTCGACGGCCTCCGCGCCGCCGTTCGTGAAGAAGATCTTGTCCAGGTCGCCGGGGGTCCGCTCGGCGATGAGGCGTGCGGCCTCGGAGCGTACGTCGACGGCGAAGGCGGGCGCGAAGGTGGTGAGCCGGCCTGCCTGCTCCTGGATGGCGGCCACGACGGCGGGGTGCTGGTAGCCGATGTTGGTGAAGACGAGGCCGCTGGTGAAGTCGAGGTAGCGGTTGCCTTCGTAGTCCCAGAAGTACGAGCCCTCGGCGCCGGCGACGGCGAGCGGGTCGATCAGTTCCTGGGCGGACCAGGAGTGGAACACATGCGCACGGTCGGCGGCCCTGACGGCCGCGCCTGCCTTCGGATCGGCAGCGCCGAGATGAGGGGTCATACGGCCAGCGTAGGGCGGGGCGGGTGGGGACCGAAATGACCACCCTGTCCGATGTGAGCGGTGTGACTCGGCAGGTTGTCGCCCTCGCGCCCGCCCTGGCTAGTATTTGACAGCATGCTGTCGATATGACAGACTGCTGTCATAGAGCCAAGGAGGCCATGATGACCAACACGACGACCGCGACGACCACGCCGCGCGGCAAGACCGTTTATCTCGCCGTGTACGACACCCTCGCCGACTGGGAGACCGGTTACGCCACCGCGCATCTCGCCGAGAACGGCTTCACCGTGCGCACCGTGGGCCCGACCACCGACCCCGTCACCACCATGGGCGGTCTGCGCGTCCAGCCGGACCTGGCGCTGGGAGAGCTGGCGGAGCTGCGCGAGCGCACCGAGGACACCGAGGACGCCGAGGACACCGCGCTGCTCATCCTCCCGGGCGCCGGCCTGTGGGACACCGGGGACGATCTGGCACCGTTCGCCCGCGCCGCCCGGCGCTTCGTGGACCGGGGCCTGCCCGTCGCCGCGATCTGCGGCGCGACGGCGGGGCTGGCCCGCGAGGGGCTGCTGGACGACAGGGCGCACACCGGCGCCGTCAGCTACTACCTGGAGGCGACGGGCTACCGGGGCGGCAAGCACTACCGCGACGTGGACGCGGTCACGGACGGCAACGTGATCACGGCCGGTCCGACCGAGCCCGTCGCCTTCGCCCGCGAGATCTTCGCGCTGCTGGGGGTGTACGAGGGGGAGAAGCTGGACGCCTGGTACCGGCTGTTCAAGAACTCGGACGCGAGCGCGTTCGCAGTCCTCAACTCATGACCGAGCCGGAACGCCCCGGCGACCCGGAACTGCTCAGCAGAACCGCGCTCGGCGTCTTCCGCCTCAACGGCCAATTCCTCGCCGTCGCGGAGGAGTTGGCCGCCCCGGCGGGCCTCACGGCGGCCTGGTGGCAGGTCCTCGGAGCCGTACTGCCGCAGCCGCTGCCCGTCTCCGGGATCGCCCGCGCGATGGGCATCACCCGCCAGAGCGTGCAGCGGATCGCGGACCTGCTGGTCGAGCGCGGGCTGGCGGCGTACGAGCCGAACCCCGCCCACCGCCGCGCGAAACTGCTCGCCCCGACCGAGGCGGGTCGCGCGGCGATCCACGAGATCACGCCGGCCCACGCGGCTCTCGCGGCGCGCCTGGCACAGGAGTTGGGGGCGGCGGGCTTCGCCGAGACGGTGCGGGTGCTGGAGCGGCTGTCGCAGGCGATGGACGCGATCAGCGACCGGGCAGGGACGGGGACGGGGACGGGGACGGCGACGCCGGATCCGCCGCCTTCGGGAAGAACTCCGCGCTCTGGACGTACGCCATCGCCTCCGTGAACACCGGGTCGGTCATCCGCCGGCCCAACTCGTCCTCCGTGACATCCTCCAGATGCGTCTGAATCCACCACAAGTTGCCGAACGGGTCCCGCACCCGCCCCACCCGGTCCCCGAAGGCGAGGTGCGTCACCTCGGTCACCGATGTACCGCCCGCCTCGACGGCACGACGGTGCACGGCATCGGCGTCCGGCACGAACAGCCGCAGGAACGCGGGCGTCGGCGGCCACTCGGGCCGCGCGTCGAAGCACATGACGACCGCGTCGCCGATACGCGTCTCCGCGTGCTGGACGGCACCGTCGTCGCCGCAGAACCGGCCCAACTCGACCGCGCCGAAAGCCCTCTTGAGGTAGTCGAGCAGACCTGCGGTGTCGCGCGAGATGATCCAGGGGGTAACGGTGGTGTAGCCCCCGGGAACCGGATTGACCGCCATGCCAGTCTCCTTGCGTACGGATTCGTTCACGTTCACGCGCGTCGTAGGTCGCCGCGCGCGGTCGGATGACGGTAGACATCGACTAGGTCACTTCGCGTCCTATTCACGCAGCGCGACGAACACGGCACTATCCTCGGCCCGTTGGGCTCGGGTTTGTGGGCTTGGGCGTCTTGGGGGAGGGCCGTAGGGCCATGGAGAAACTGGCTACAGGAGATCCACAGCGCATCGGCGCCTACCGGCTGCTCGCGCGCCTCGGTGCGGGGAGCATGGGGCAGGTCTATCTGGCGCGCTCGGACCGGGGTCGTACGGTCGCGGTGAAGCTCGTACGCAAGGAACTCGCCGAACAGGACGAGTTCCGCAGCCGCTTCCGGCTGGAGGTCGCCGCGGCCCGGCGCGTCGGCGGCGCGTGGACGGCGCCGGTCCTCGACGCGAACACGGAAGCCGCGGTGCCGTGGGTCGCGACGGGTTACGTGGCCGGGCCCTCGCTCCAGGACATCGTCTCCGGCCGCCACGGATCGGGGGCCCCCGGGTCCGGCGCGCAGGGGTCGGGCACGCAGGGGTCCGGCGTACACGGGCCGCTGCCCGCGCGCTCGGTGCGGATCCTCGGCTCGGGGCTCGCCCACGCCCTGACGGACATCCACGCCGCCGGTCTGATCCACCGCGACCTCAAGCCGTCCAACGTCCTCATCACCATCGAGGGCCCGAAGGTCATCGACTTCGGCATCGCCCGCGCGCTGGAATCGGTCACCGACGCCGGGCTGACGGCGACCGGCGGGCTCGTCGGGTCACCCGGCTTCATGGCGCCCGAGCAGGTGCGCGGCACCCCGATCACACCGGCGTGCGATGTGTTCTGCCTGGGCTCGGTGCTGGCGTACGCGGCGACGGGGCAGCTTCCCTTCGGCAGGGCCGACACCGCCGTCCACGCGCTGATGTTCCGTATCGCGCAGGAGGAGCCGGACCTGTCCGAACTCCCCGAGGGCCTGCGGGAGTTGGTGGGTGACTGCCTCAAGAAGGATCCACGGGAGCGCCCGACCCCGGCGCAGATCCTGGCCCGGGTGGGCGAACCGGACGAGGACGGGAGCGTGGACGAGCCCTGGCTGCCCGGCGCGCTGCTCGCCCAACTGGGCAGCGACGCGGTGCAGTTGCTGGACCACGAGGAGCCCGGGGCGCGTACGGCGGTCGCGTTCGCACAGCCGCCGGGACCGCCGCCGGGACCGCCGCCGCCGGGTGGCCCGGGTGGGGGTGGCGGGAGCGAGGTGCACGGCATGGCGACGGTGACGGGTTCGCCGACGCCCTCGCCGTCGCCGGACGGCCCGCCCCCGCAACCGCCACAGCCGTACGGCTACCCGCAGACCCCACAACCCCCGCAACCCCAACTGCCCCCGCCACCCCAGCAGTACGGCTACCCCCAGCCCGGCCAGCCCCCGCTCCCCCCGTGGGGCGCCACACCCCCGTACGGCCCGCCGCCCGCCGGATACGGCCACCCCTCGCCGTACGGCCCGGCCGCTCCCGTCCCCGCCCCCGTCCCACCGCCCGAGCCCGAGCCGAACCGGGGCGCACGTGGCACGATCGCGCTGATCGCCGTCGCGCTGATAGTGGCGCTGGGCGCGGGCGGTTCGGTGTACGCGTTCATGAACGACGGCGACGCGAAGAACGACGCGTCGCAGAGCCGGTCGGACAAATCCCCCGACGCCAAGCAGCCACAGACCGACGACGCCCCTTCCGAGGACGTGCCCCCGGTGACGCAGTCACCTTCCCCGACGCCCACCGAGTCCGCCGGCGCGGGCGACGTACCCAAGAAGTATCTCGGCGTCTGGTCGGGCACGATCAACGGTGACGCGGGGCTCAGCACACGCGAACTCTCCATCCGCCAGGGCGAGTTGGACGACACCGTCCTCGTACTGACGGCGGAAGGCCCGACCGATGACGGCGGAACGTACCGCTGCGTCTTCGAGGCCCCGCTCGGCGAGGCGCCGGGCTCGTCCTCCGACGGCCCGCTGAAGATCGGCCCGTCCACGGTCAAAACGGGCAAGCCGATGTCCTCGTGCACCCCGGGCTCGGCGTCGGAGCTGACGATCCTGCCGGACGGCAGCCTGCGCCGCGTGCCGACGGGGGACGGCGAGACGGTGACGTACACGAAGGACGGCTGACGGCTGACGCTCACCCGCCTCCCATCCGGGAGCAGCGCGGATACAACCCTCGCGCCCCGTCGCGAGTCAAAGATGCCGCGATGAGGTTGAGGGCCCCCTCGCGGAACTACCTGTTCACAGACGTGGCATACGATGCGCGCGACCCTCATAAAGATCACATAAGAGGATGTACATAACCATGACAGCCCGCGCCCCCTACCGTTCTTCCTCTCGCGGCATAGCCGCCGTCGCAGCCCTGCTCGCGATCGGCGCGGTGGGCTGCTCGGAGGTCTCCGACGCGGTCGACAGCGCCAAGGACGGTGCGAAGAAGGTGGCACGCCAGCGCTCGGTGTTCTCGCTCGACATCGGCGACTGCTACAACCCGAGCGGCAAGGCCGAGGGGACGGCCTACACCGTCGAGATCGTGCCCTGCGAAGAGGCGCACGAGGGCCAGGTCATCGGCGAGTTCGCGATGGACGAGGGCCCGGAGTACCCCGGCGACGACGGAGTCACGACGATCGCGGACGGCCGCTGCCCGGTCGAGGCGCAGAAGTACGCCCCGGACACCTGGGCGCTCCCCAAGGGCGTCGCCCTCTTCTACTACACCCCCACCAAGGAGAGCTGGGCGACGGGTGACCGCGCCGTGAGCTGCACCTACACCTCGGAGGCGGACAGGTTCAGCGGCACGCTGCACACCGCGAAGTCCCTCAAGCCCGAGCAGAAGACCTACCTCGACGGCTCGAACGCGGTCTACGAGGCCCTGTGGGCGAACCAGCCCTTGAAGGAGACCGTCGACGAAGACCTCCCCGGTTACAAGAAGCAGGCCAAGGCCGTCGCGAGCGCCCTGGACACACACGTCAAGGGCCTGGACGGCATCGAGGGCACCGAGGCCGGCAAGCTCCGCACGACGCTGACGAAGGCGGCGGGCGACTGGGACAAGGCCGCGAGCGCCGGAGACGCCGACGCGTTCTACATCGCCTACGACTCGGCGTTCACCGGCATCGACCCGAACAAGTCGGTCGCCACCCGCAAGGAGTTGGGCCTGGCGACCACCGTCCCGGCCGACGAGGCCGAGGTCTGGGCGGGCTGACGCCGGTCAGCGGTCCTGGCCCGCGCGACTGAGTGAGGTAGGTGTCGGACCATGACGCGGGTCGGCGGGTTCGGCGAGGTCGGCGAACGTCTGGAGCGGCAGGCCGCCGGGGGCGATCCGTGGGCCGCAGTGCGCACGGACGCCCTGGCGCGGGCGACCCGGGAGCAGTCGCGCCGGGTCGTACGCGGCGTGGCGGACATGGAGTCGTATCTGGCGGCCCAGGTGTCCGACACCTCTCACCGTGAAGTCGTGGGCCCGCTGCTGGACGGCGGACCCCCGAGCGGTGTCGTCGTACGTCGCGGCACGGTCATCGCCTCCTGGGGTGACCCGGCCAGGGTCGAGATGGCCTTCAGCGCGACCAAGAGCGTCCTGGCACTGACGGCCGCAGTGGCGTACGACGACGGGCTGCTGCGACTGGACGAGCCGGTGCACCGCTCCGTGGACCTGCCGCAGTTCGCCGACTCCCACTCACGGGCCATCACCTGGCGGCACCTCCTGGACCAGACCAGCCAGTGGGAGGGCGAACTGTGGGGTAAGCCCACCTCGGTCGACGCGCAGAGCGTCCGGGAGGGCACCGAGTCGCCGGGTGGCCCGCCCGGCGAGGGCTGGGCGTACAACGACGTACGCGTGAACCTGGCCGCCCTGGCACTGACCGTGCTGTTCGGCAAGCCCCTGCCGGAGATTCTGCGCACCCGTGTCGCGGAACCGATAGGCGCCTCGTCCCTGTGGTCGTGGCACGGATACGCCAACTCCTGGGCCGATGTCGGCGATGGTGGCGACATCGGCGACGCCGCCGGTGGCCGCGTGCCCGTGGTGTCCGGGGGCGCGCACTGGGGCGGCGGGCTGTGGATCAACGCCCTCGATCTGGCCCGCATCGGCCAACTCTGTCTGCGGGGCGGGAGTTGGGAGGGACGCCGGGTGGTCTCGCGGCGCTGGATCGGGGAAATGTGGACGCCCTGCCCGGTGAAGCCCGACTACGGCCTGTCCTGGTGGCTCAACGACGACCGCACCGTATGGCCCGACGCCCCGTCGACCGGACGCTGTGCCCGGGGCAACGGCGGCGCGCATCTGCTCTGGGTCGACCCGGCCCGGGACCTGGTGATCAGCTCGCGGTGGGGCGCCGGGCCCGAGGCGCTGCTCCGTGCGGTGTCAGCGGCTGTGACGCCGGACTCGGGGTCGGGGTCGGGGTCGGCCGAGGGCTGATCTGCCGCTCCGACGCTCCGCTGCCGCCCGCCTGCCGGAGCAGCGCCAGGGCCTCCTCGGACGGGGAGCCGGCGGGGGTGGTGCACACGATGAGCGTCTGTTCCGGTGAGCGGGCGATCGACAGTGTCTGCTGTGTCACCGTCACCGTGCCGACGACGGGATGGCGCAGCTCGTAGACCGTGGCATCGCACGGCGTCACCCGGTGATCCGCCCACAGGGCGACGAACTCCGGGCTTTTCATGGTCAGTTCGCCGATCAGCTCCGCGAGCAGTGGGTCGTCCGGGTGTCTGCCGACCGCGATACGCAGGTTGCCGACCACCGCGCGCGCCTTGCGCCGCCAGTCCGCGTACAGCTCCTGACAGTGCGGGTCCAGGAACAGCATCCGGCTCATGTTCGGGCGGCGCGCCGGGTCGGCCGGGGCGTGGAAGTCGAGGTGCCCGGCGAGCAGGGCGTGCCCGAGGGTGTTCCAGGCCACGACGTCCGTACGGCGGCCGAGCACGAGCGCCGGGACGCCGTCGACGGCGCGCAGCAGGTCGCGTGTTTCGTCGGCGAGCCTCTCGGGCCGGGGGCGGCGCGGCCGGGGCGCGTGGCGGGCGGCGCCGGCGAGCCGGTCGAGGTGGTCGCGCTCGTGGGCGTCGAGCAGCAGGGCGCGGCCGATCGCGTCCAGCACCTCGGCCGATGCGCCACGGGACTGGCCCTGTTCCAGCCGTGCGTAGTAGGAGACGCTGACGCCCGCCAACTGGGCCAGCTCCTCGCGCCGGAGCCCGGCCACGCGCCTGCGCGGTCCGAGTTCGCGCAGGCCGACGTCTTCGGGGCGCAGGCGCGCCCGGCGGGCTTGGAGGAAGGCGCCGAGGGGGCCGGGTCCGTTCATCTCCCCAGTATTCGGTGCGCGGCCCGCTCGCAGCCACACCCTGTGGGGGGTGGGACAGACCGGGAGTGGTGCGTGCGCGCCCGTGTGTCCAGGCTCGGTGTGGTTCGGAGACGTACCTCCCGACCCCCCGACCTGAGGACGGACGGACCACATGGATCACATGGACCACATGGATCACAGCCCGGAGGAGATCACTCTCGGCGACGTCACCGTCAGCCGTATCAAGGAGTTCTACGGCTCGTCGGAGCTGTCACCGGGCCAGTTCTTCCCGGACAGCCCCCACGGCTCGTGGGACGCGCGCCACGACCAACTGGCGCCCGACTTCTGGAACCCGCGCACCGACGAGTGCCACACCGCGATCCAGTCCTGGCTGTTGCGCAGCGAGGGGCGCACGATCCTCGTGGACACCGGCGTGGGCAACCACAAGGACCGGCCGTACGCACCGGTGTGGAGCCGTCTGGACACGGCCTACCTCGACCACCTCGCCGCGGCCGGAGTACGGCCCGAGGACGTCGACATCGTGGTCAACACCCACCTGCACATCGATCACGTCGGCTGGAACACCCGCCTGGACGGCCGGACTTGGGTACCGACCTTCCCGAACGCCACCTACCTGATGACCCGGCGGGACTTCGACTTCTGGGACCCGGCCAACGAGAACAGGACCGTGCTCGGGCGCGGGAACCAGAACGTCTTCGAGGACAGCGTCACCCCGGTCCACCGGGCTGGACTCACCCACCTGTGGGAGGGGTCGTACCGGATCGACAAGAACCTGCGTCTCGATCTCGCTCCCGGACACACCCCCGGCTCGTCCGTACTCACCCTCGAATCCGGCGGCGATCGGGCCCTGTTCGTCGGGGACCTGGTGCACACCGCGCTACAGATCGCGGAGCCGGACACCAACTCCTGCTTCTGCGAGGACCCGGCGCAGTCCCGCGCCACCCGGCACCAACTGCTCGGCCGCGCCGCCGAGAGCAACGCGCTGGTCTTCCCGGCGCACTTCGGCGGCCAAGGCGCCGCCGAAGTCGCGCGCAGCGGCTCGAAGTTCGCCATCAAGGAGTGGGCGGGCTTCTCCCGTATCGCCTGACGACTCTGCTGGCGACTCCCTACGTGCCTCACATACCTCTCCGGAAAGGATGCTTCTCCCGTGCCCCGACAGGCAGATCCGGTCGTCGAAACCCCGGTGGGCGCCGTACGCGGCCTCCGTGACCGATCCGGCGAGCGCTACCGCGCCCTCCCCTACGCGGCGGCCCCGACCGGCGCCGGCCGTTTCGCCCCGCCGGCACCGCACCCGGGCTGGTCCGGCGTCCGCGACGGCACACGGCCCTCGCCCACCGCTCCCCAGCCGGTCCGTGACTTCGGCCGGCTCGACATGGTTCCCTACTTCGGGCCGGGGTGGGTGCCGGGCGCGGAGTATCTGAGCGTCGATGTCCGCACGCCCGCCGCAGACGGCGGCAGGCGTCCCGTCATGGTCTTCGTGCACGGCGGCGGGTTCGTCACCGGCTCGAACCGCGCCGCGCTCTACGACGGCGGCGCGTTCGCCCGCGACGGCATCGTCCTCGTCACGGTGAACTACCGGCTCGGCATCCCCGGATTCCTCGATCTGGCGGGGGCTCCGGCCAACCGGGGACTGCTGGACGTGCTCGCCGCGCTCCGCTGGGTACGCGACACCGTCGCGCACTTCGGCGGCGATCCGGAGAACGTCACGGTCTTCGGCCAGTCGGCGGGCGCCACGCTCACCGGCGCGTTGCTCGCGACACCGCAGGCGGCCGGTCTGTTCCGGCGGGCGATCGTCCAGAGCGGCAACGGCCTCGGCGCGTTCACCCCGGAGCAGGCGCGACGGGTCACCGTCACGGCCGCCGCCGCACTCGGCGTCGAGCCGACCGCCGAGGCGTTCGCGCCGATCCCCGACGAGCGCTTCCTGTCGGTCCTGCCGGCGCTGGCCGGTCTCGACCTGCGCACCGGGACCGCCACGGATCCGCTGGCCGGGCTCAGCCCGTTCAGCCTGGTGCTGCCGGTCCAGCCCGCCGACGCACTCGCCGCCGGACTCACCGACGCACACGCCGACGCACACGCCGACGGCCCGGCGGGCGGCGTCGACCTGCTGATCGGTACCAACACCGAGGAGGGGCACCTCTACCTCGTACCGCGAGGCGACTTGGAGTCCACCACGGAAGCCGACGTGGCCGACGTACTCGCCGTCACCACCCGCGCGCACGAGGACCCGCAGACCGCCCTCGCCGCGCACCGCGCGGCACGGCCGGGCGCGACACCGGGCGAGCTGCGCTCCGCCGTGCTCGGGCAGGCCCTGTTCGAGGCTGGTACGACGCGCCTGGCGCGGGCCCACGCACGGATCTCGGGTGGCCGCACACACGTCTATTCGTTCGGATACCGCTCGACGGCCCTGGACGGGCGACTCGGCGCCGCCCACACCGTCGAGCTGCCCTTCGTGTTCGACATCGCCGACGAACCCTGGCTGCACGGCGACACCTCCCTCCTCGGCCCCGACCCCGCCCCGGCGGGGCTCGCGGCCCGGATGCATGGCGCCTGGGTCGCGTTCGCCGACAGCGGGGACCCTGGCTGGGCTCCGTACGCGCCGCAGAGTCCGGTGGTGGAAATCCTCGGCGGGGGCTAAGGGCCGAAGCCGGCGCCGAAGCCGCTGCCTACGATGACTATGCATTTGCCTAATGAGCTTAGGTAAACGCATAATCATCGTAGGCAGCGTAGGCACGCGAACGGAAGGCACAGACCAGCCATGTCCCCCCGCGCAGGACTCACCACCGACCGCCTCGTCCTGGCGGGAGCCGACCTGGCCGACGAGATCGGGTTCGACCACGTGACGGTCTCGGCGCTGGCCAAGCAGTTCGACGTCAAGGTCGCGAGTCTGTACTCGCATCTGAAGGGTTCCCAGGACCTCAGAACCCGCATCGCACTGCTCGCCCTCGAGGAGATGGCCGACCGGGTCGCGACGGCGCTCGCCGGCCGCGCGGGCAAGGACGCCCTCGCCGCCTTCGCGAACGTCCTGCGCGACTACGCCCGCGAGCACCCCGGCCGCTACAGCGCCGCCCGGCTCCCGCTCGACCCGCAGACGGCGGCGGCGAGCGCCGGCCCCCGGCACTCGCGGATGACGCGGGCGATCCTGCGCGGTTACGACCTGCCGGAGCCGGACGAGACCCACGCCGTACGCCTCCTGGGCAGCGTCTTCCACGGCTACATCAGCCTGGAGACGGCCGGCGGCTTCAGCCACAGCACACCCGGCTCGGAGGAGACGTGGGTGTGGATCGTGGACCGCCTCGACGCGCTGCTACGTACCTGGCCACCCACCACCTGAGTTCACCCATCACCTGAGATCACCCACCACTAGGCAGACACCATGAGCACCGAGCACCACCCCTTGACCACCACCCCCATCACCACCGACATCCTGCGCGGCGCCGTCGATCTGGAGCGGACCGCGCGCGGCGTCCTGCCGCACCGGCTGCCCGCGTGGGCCCGCGCGCAGAACACCGACCCGCAGTTGGCGATGGCGGAGGCCCAGCCGTCCGGCGTACGGCTCGCCTTCCGCACCCGGGCCACCGTCGTAGAACTGGACGCGCTGCCCACCAAGCGGGTCTACGTGGGCGCCCCGCCCCGGCCGGACGGCGTCTACGACCTGCTGGTCGACGGCCGCCTCACCGCCCAGGCCGGTGTTACGGGTGGCAACACCCTCACCATCGACATGACCGCCGGAACCGCCGAGCAGACACCCGGCCCGCCCGGCACCCTGCGCTTCGGCGAACTGCCCGAGGGCGAGAAGGACATCGAGATCTGGCTGCCGCACAACGAGACCACCGAACTCGTCGCCCTGCGCACCGACGCCCCGATCGAGCCGAATCCGAGCCGGGGCCGCCCGGTATGGCTGCACCACGGCAGCTCCATCAGCCACGGCTCCGACGCCGCGAGCCCCACCACCACCTGGCCCGCACTCGCCGCCGGTCTGGCCGGCGTGGAGCTGGTCAACCTGAGCTTCGGCGGCGGCGCGCTGCTCGACCCGTTCACCGCTCGTACGATGCGCGACACCCCGGCCGACCTGATCAGCGTCAAGATCGGTATCAACGTGGTCAACGCCGACCTGATGCGCCTGCGTGCCTTCACCCCCGCCGTACACGGCTTCCTCGACACGATCCGCGAGGGCCACCCGACGGCGCCGCTGCTGGTGGTCTCGGCGATCCTGTGCCCGATCCACGAGGACACCCCGGGCCCGGCCGCCCCGGACTTCGCCAACCTGGCCGAGGGCCAACTGCGGTTCATGGCGACGGGCGACCCGGCGGAACGCGCGAGCGGAAAGCTGACGCTGAACGTGATCAGGGACGAGCTGGCGCGGATCGTGGAGCAGCGGTCGGCGCAGGACCCGAATCTGCACTACCTGGACGGCCGCGAGCTGTACGGAGAGGCGGACTACGCGACGCTCCCGCTCCCGGACGAACTCCACCCGGACGCGGCGACCCACCGCCGCATGGGAGAGCGCTTCGCGAAGCTGGCCTTCACACCGACGCGCCTTTCCCCGTCACCAACTCCCTGACGCCGAAAGCCAGTTGAGGGAATCACCGCGCTCCCCTCAACTCACACCTGTCCGGTCGGCATCAACGTCAACTGCTGGAAATTCACCCGCGCCGGCAGCCCCGCCAGATACCCCACCGCCCGCGCCACATCCCCCGGCGTCAGCCACTCCACCGAGTCACGGGCCCCGTCCAGCCACTCCAGCGCCCCGTCATCCGTGACGTGCGACGCCAGCTCCGTCGTCACCAGCCCCGGCTCCAGCGCCGAGACGCGCACGTTCTTCCGCCCCAACTCCGCCCGCAGATTACGGGACATGTGCGTGACGTACGCCTTCGTACCCGTGTACACGGCGAAGTTCGGGAAGACGCTCTGCGCACCGATCGACGACGTGTTGATCAGATCCGCGACGCCCCGCTCCCCGGCCGCCCGCACCAACTGCGGTACGAAGGCCCCGATGACGTACATCAGTCCGCTGATGTTGATGTCGATCTGCCGCTGCCACTGCTCCGTCGCCCGGTCCTCGATCGGCGCGGGCAGCATGACCCCGGCGTTGTTGAACAGCAGGTCCGCGTCGCCCAGTTCGGCCTCGACACGGTCCGCCGCAGCCTGTACGGCGGCCGGGTCGCTCACATCGGCGGCGACGGCGATCGCGGTGCCGCCGTTCTTCCCGATCCGGGCGACCAGCTCGTCCAGCCGGTCCGCGCGCCGGGCGACGAGGGCGACCGAGGCGCCCAGCTCCGCCAGATGCTCGGCCGTCGCGGCGCCGATACCGCTGGAGGCGCCGGTGATGACGGCGACGCGCCCGTCAAGGGTCTTGTTCGTGGGCATGGGGGTGCCTTCCTCGAAGAATGCCTCTGGATTACGGGCCGAGGGGCGGGTCGTCCGCCGCTCGGCCCCATATCCAGAACACCACCCCCGGCCCCCGTCTCCGCCGCCATAACGAGCCCTGCCCAGGGAGGTACCGCCAGGACCACCCACACCCCGCCGCGCCCCGTCCCGAGCGCGAATACTGGACGTATGACCCGCAGCACCAGCACCAGCCCCGGCACCAGCCCCGGCGACCGCGCCACCGACCGCGACCGTGGCAGCGAACTCGCCGACTTCCTGCGCTCCCGCCGCGCCCGTATCACCCCCGACCAGGCCGGTCTGCCCACCGACGGCCGTACGCGCCGGGTCCCCGGCCTGCGCCGCGACGAGACCGCCCGGCTCGCCGGAGTCAGTACGGAGTACTACACGCGCCTCGAACAGGGCCGGGCCACCCACCCCTCCCCCGAGGTCATCGACGCCCTGGCCGGCGCGCTGCGCCTGGACTCCGACGAGCGCGAACACCTCACGGACCTCGTCGCGCGCCCCACCCCCACCCGCCACACCCCGACCACCCCGCAGCGCGTCCGCCCCGGCCTGCACCTGATGCTCCAGACGCTCGACCACGTACCGGCCTTCATCCTCGGCCGCCGGACGGACGTCCTGGCCTCCAACCGGCTGGCCCGCGCCGTCGTCACCGACTTCGACGCCATGCCCGCGCCGCGCCGCAACGTCGCCCGCTACCTCCTCCTGGACCCGGAGGCGCGCGAGCGCGTCGGCGACTGGGAGCAGATGGGCGCGGAGACCGTGGCCATGCTGCGCCTCGAAGCGGGCCGGTTCCCGAAGGATCGGCTTCTCGCCGACCTCGTGGGTGAACTGACCCTGGGCTGCGCGGAGTTCACCGGCTGGTGGAACGACCACCGCGTCCTGCGCCGCACGCACGGGGCCAAGCACTACCACCACCCGCTGGTCGGCGATCTGCACTTCAGTTACGAGTCGTTGCAGCCGCCCGGCGACACGGGCCAGACCTTGTGCGTCTACAACGTGGAGCCCGGCTCCCCGACCGCCGAGGCGCTGCGCCTGCTCGACAGTTGGACGGCGCCCCAGCCCGCGAACACCTGAGCGCCAAGCCGTCAGGGTCCCGGTCATGAAGGTCATGAAGGTCATGCGCAACGGCCACCCCGCCGACTCCCGAGCCCGCGCCCGTGTCGCCCTGGTCCCGTCCGTGGACCGCCCCGTCGTCGCGGGACGTGCGGGCCGTCTTCACGGACGAGTACGCGCGGGAGCTGCCCGAGCTACAGCGCGAACGGGCGTACGCTGCCGCATTCGCCCGGCTCGGCGTGGACTACGACTATCCGACGATGCCGCTCCGCTCGCTCGTGCGCCGTGGGCGGGTGGCCGCGTGACCGCCGACGAGCTGTTCCCGGTTGTCCTCGCCGGATGCGTCGCGCTCTGCGTCGAGTGCAAGGCCGTCACGCGAGCCCGTCGTTCCGGGGCCGCTGGATACAGAGCGCCAGCGGCCCCGGAACGACCCTCTACGCGTGCCCTGACCATGCGGTGAAGCTCGGGGCGGGCCCGACCCCCGGAGACGTGTTGCGCGCCCCGTAGCTACGAGCCAAGACAGCAAAACGCCCCGTTCGGCATCCGCCGGGCGGGGCTTCTTCTGTGCCTCCTGTGTGTACAGGATGTGGGGTTACTGTGATAGGCACCGGTGATCTTGTTGCATGACCAGGGGAGGGTCCGCCATGAGGCGGAAGAAGAACAGAGACTGGATCATCGTGGTGTGCGCGGTGATCGCGACGGTTGCGGTGCTGCCGCTGTTCGATGACGACACGGACACCACGGCAGCATCGGACCCCAAGCCGTTTGTTACGACATCCGGCGAGTCGACAACCGAGCTGAGCGCGAAACCGCCCAGACCGTCCGGCATTCCGTCGCCCGATGCCGCACAGACCGAAGCCCTGATACGCGCGCTGCGGGCCGTAGAACCGGAGCTGGTGGCCGAGGAAGATCGGGCCGTTGACCGGGCCCGGAACGTCTGCCTAGACATCACAGGCGGCAAGGATGCGGCAACCATCCAGAGCAACGCCAAGACCCGGTTCGAGGGTGGCACCGTGCCGAGCCTCACCGACGACCAGGCCGGCGACATCGTGACCGCCGTACGGTCATCGTTCTGCGACTGACCAGACGGCGAAACGCCCCGTTCGGCCAAGTGCCGGGCGGGGCTTTGCGCGTGTTCCGCTCTGACTGCTGGCTGGCTCGGCGGGTCGATGCCAATTACCTAGAGTAGCCGATCGCATACTTAGAGAACGTGCGGGAGGGGTCCGCCCTCCCCGACTTGCAGGAGGCACGACATGCGACGCGCCGTAAAGGTACTGGGCAGCCTGATTGCCGCTGGGGCATTGACCCTGGGGCTGTCCGGCTCCGCCTGGGCCTCCCAGGGCACGCTGACAGTCAGCGGGAAGACCTACACCGACCCAGGGCGAGGCTGCTACACGGGCGACTTCTGGCCCCTGGCAGTGAACAACCGGACCGACACCGTCGTCTTTGTCTACGAAGACGAGGACTGCGAGGGTCGCCGCATCGGGAGGGTCCTCGCAGGCGACAACCGTGTCTTCGACCTCGGAAACAGTGTTGGCGTCCCCCGGTAGCGCTCCGGCCGCAGGGGGCTGACGAGCGGCCCCCAACAACGAAACGCCCCGTTCGGCAAGTGCCGTGCGGGGCTCTGTCGTTGGTGCTGACGTGCGCGTATGCTCAGAACTGGTAGTTAGAGGTGTTGGGATCGGCGAGAACACGCCAGGGCTCCTCCCCGGTCTGACCGACGTCGGCGAATTCCGCCCCGGCGGCCAGCAGGCGCGCCAGCTCGGCGTCCATGTCCCGGTCGGTCGCGTTGACGTCGATGTGCAGCGGGAGCTTCCCCTTCCTCGGCTCGTCGCCGGGGCTCAGGATGATCGTCGGCTGCGCGCCGCCGAACCCTTCGCGCGGCCCGATCTCGATCGCGCCGTCCTCCTCGCGGTCGAGCACCACGAAGTCCAGAACCTCGCACCAGAACCGCGCCAGCACCTCGGGGTCGCGGCAGTCGAGCACCAGCTCACTGATACGGCATGCCATGAACGGGACCTACCCTCCGCGTGGGAACACTCCCGCGACCGTACGCGACCGTATCGGCCGCGTGTACGCCCTTTCACCCCGTTCGGGTCGCCGTTCGGGTCCATCCGGGTGTGCGACCGGTCGCGCCTCGGGAGGTCACCGGGGGACGTATCGATGATCAGGTGCGGTCCCGCGAGGACGGGGCCACAGCAATCTGAGAGGAAATCCCCCCATGCGCCGTAGTCGCGCACTCCTGACCGCCGCCCTGACCGCCGGTCTCGCACTCACCCCGCTGGCCTCGGTCGCCGCCGCGCCCGCCCAGGACAGCCCCGTACTGAGCTGGGGCGCCGGCCGTACCGGCCAGCTCGGCAACGGCACGAGCACCGACAGCTCCCGCCCGGTCCCGGTCAAGTCCCTCTTCCGCGGCGACGTGGACCGGATCTCCGCCGGTGGCACCGCCTCGTCCGACTCCTTCGCGCTCGCCCTGACGAACGAGCGCGTCAAGTCCTGGGGCCACAACGCCTCCGGCCAGCTCGGCAACGGCAACCGCACCAACCAGAGCGTGCCCGCCACCGTGCAGCGCCTGGTCGACATCAAGGACGTCGCCGCCGGTGGCGAGCACGCGCTGGCGATGGACGAGCAGGGCCAGGTCTTCTCCTGGGGCGACAACACCTACGGGCAGCTCGGCAACAACCGTACGGGCGACACGCGCGCCGTCCCCGAGCGCGTCAAGGGCATGCCCAAGGTCAAGCAGGTCTCGGCCGGCTGCGACTTCAGCCTCGCGCTGACGGAGAACGGCAAGGTCTACGCCTGGGGCCGCGGCGTCTACGGCGCCCTCGGCAACGGCACGCGCGCCACCGTCACCACCCCCCGCCAGGTCGAGGGCCTGGAGAACGTCACCGACATCGACGCCGGCTGCCACCACGCGCTGGCGCTGACCGCCGACAAGACCGTCAAGTCGTGGGGCCACAACCTCAACGGCCAGCTCGGCAACTCCTCCACGAAGTCCTCCGTCGTCCCGGTCGACGTCGACTGGATCACCGGCGTCACCGACATCGAGGCGGGCGCCAACCACAACTACGCCATCACCGACGAGGGCCAGGTCTGGGGCTGGGGCAGCAACAAGGACAACCAGCTCCTCCAGCGCGAGGCCCCGGCGAACGCCAACGCCGACACCAACGCCAACGCGAACGCCGACGCCAAGGCCGAGGCCCCGCGCCAGCGCACCACCCCCGTCGAGATCCCCCGCCTGGAGGGCGCCCAGCAGATCGCCGCGGGCTCCCGCCACGGCGTCGCCGTCTTCGGCGAGGACGTCTTCGCCTGGGGCCACAACAGCGAGGGCCAGCTCGGCGACCGCACCACCACGGCGCGCACCGAGGCCGTCTCCGCGCTGAACGCCAAGCCCGCCGTCGAGCACGTCGCCGCGTCCCTCGGCGGAAACACCACCTACGCCTACTGATCCACCGAGATCCACCGAGCACCCTCGCTCGCCACGTACGAGTGCGGCGCCCCACCGGAGAGATCCGGTGGGGCGCCGCGGCGTGTACTCGGCCGTACGTACGTGTCCCTCAGCCCACCTGCTTCAGGCCGATGACCCTGTACTCCTTGCCGTCGATGATCTTCGTCTCCTCGCCCACCTTCACGAACTTCCCGTCGCGCGGGATAAGGACCTCCGACTCCTTGCCCCGGTAGCGGGACAGGGGGTCGATGTTCCGGCCGTTGTCCGTGGTGATTTCGAGAATGACGTTCTCGCCCTGCCGACCGTTGCTCTTCGCGTTCTTGGCCGCGCGGTCGGCCTTCGCCGGGTCGGTCGACGTGCTGAGGTATTCGGGGAACTCGACCTCTTCACCGTTGGCCAGCTTCTCCAGGATCTCGTCCGGCATGAACGTCCCCCGGTGGAACGTCCCGGAGACCGGCGGCAGATGATCCAGAGCCTGGTCCATACGCTTGATGAACTCCGGGACCGAATCCCCACGCTTGCCGGGAATCGGATCACCGCGCAGGAACTTGTTCGCGTCCAGGGCCCAAGAGCCGGTGTAGTCGGCGATGATGAGCGCGTCCTCGGCCGTGAAATCCTCGGTCATCGGGTTCTTTTTGGCGATCTCCTCGACCTTGTCCGCCCATGCCTTCTTGTCTTTGGGGTCGAAGTCCGGGATGTCGTCAAGGACATTCATCGGAGTCTTCAGGGGGCAGCCGGTCAGGTGCGGCGGCTTGGGCTTCGGCTTCGGCTTGGTCTTGGGTTCCGGCTCCGGCTCCGGCTCCGGCTCGGGCTCGGGCTCGGGCTCGGGGTCCGACGCGGGCGGTTGCTTCGGCTCGTCGGTGAGTCCGAGAGCGAGGCTGACCCTGTCCTCGACGTCCTGGTACGTGTCGACGCCGGGGATGGTGGCCCCCGACAGCCCCTCCATCACGGACAGGGGGACGGCGCCGCCGATCGCGAGCGTGGTGCCGCCGCTGTAGACGACCTGCTTACCGGCTCCGGATGAGGCGAGCGTGTAGCGCCCGCTGCCGGATGCGCCGGGGGTCAGGCTGCCGTAGAAGGCGACGTTTGTGTCGTTCTTGCAGTCGTCGTTGTCGTCGTCGTTGTCGTCATCCTCATCCTCGTCGTTGTCGTTGTCGTTGTCGTCGTCCTTGTCCTTGTCCTTGTCCTGACCACCACTGCTGGAGCTGCCACCGCTTGAGCCGCCGCTGGAACTACCACCGCCGGAGCTACCGCCACCGCTTGAGCCGCCGATGAGTCCGCCGATGCCGCCGATGAGCCCGCCACTGACCATTCCGCCGTTGGAACCGCCGGAGTCGCTACCACCGCTGTCGGAACCACCGTCCGAACCACCGGCGTCGTTACCGCCGTTGCTTGAGCTACCACCGCTGTCGGAACCACCGTCCGAACCACCGCTGTCACTGCCGCCGGAGTTCCCACCGCTGTTGGAACCGCCGCCGTTGTCGCTACCGCCGCTGGAACTGCTGCCGCCGGAGTCGCTACCGCCGTTAGAGCTACCGCCGTTGGACCCGCCACCGGAAGAACCACCGCCGGAACTGCTGCCACCGTCCGAGCCACCACTGTCGCTACCGCCGCCTGAGCTGCCGCCGCCGTTGGACCCGCCTCCGCTGTCGGAGCCTCCGCTGTCGCTTCCGCCGTCCGAGCCGCCGGAGTCACTACCGCCGGAACTGCTGCCACCGTCCGAGCCACCACTGTCGCTACCGCCGCCTGAGCTGCCGCCGCCGTTGGACCCGCCTCCGCTGTCGGAGCCTCCGCTGTCGCTTCCGCCGTCCGAGCCGCCGGAGTCACTACCGCCGTTGTCACTACCGCCGCCCGATGAACCGCCGCCGGAGTCGTCCCCATCGGAGTCACCGCCGCTGTCACCGCCGCTGGAGTTACCCCCGCCGGAGTCCCCACCGCCGGAGTCCCCACCGCCGTTATCGCCACCGCCGTCCGAACCACCGTCCGAACCACCGTTGGCACCCCCGCCGTTGTCGCCCTCACCACCCGAGTCGCCTCCGCCGGTGCCGCCTCCGGCGGTGCTGTCCCCGCCGCCTGTGCTGTCCCCGCCACCGTTGTCGCCACCGTCTCCGACCGTGGTCGACTCACAGTCCCCGCCCAGGATGTTGCACACAGCCGTCTGAAGGCCGGTCGAAATCTGCGGCGCCACACCACTGAACAGCAGCGCGCCGATGATCAGGGCGACCAGGCCGATCAGGCCGACGCACTCGACCGTCGACTGACCACGGTTACGCCGCCACGTGATCAGGTGCGGAACGGAGGGCATACCTTCCCGGCGCAGCTTGCCCAGCGTCACGCGCGGCCTCACGGCCCGCTGCTCCGCGGGGAGTTCGAACCACTGCCGGCTGCCGCCCACGCTCACCAGCGCCAGCAGGACACCGGGGAGCAGCAGTTGGCTGAACCCGCGCTCGGACCCGGCGTACAGATTGACCACGCTGCCGGTCAACAGCCACGCCTGGAGACCGACCAGCGCGAACCAGACAACCTTCCCGCCGGTCCACAGACGCTGGGCCAGGATCACGGCGGCGACACCCGGCGCCATCGCGTACAGCGCCAGCAGACTGATCGTCGGGGTGATGTGGGTACCCAGGTCCAGCAGCGAGTTCAGCACCCCCACGCCGCCCAGCAGCGTCAGACCGAACACCAGGTACAGCAGAACCCGTGTCGCGGCGAGCGACCTCGGCAACTCCCACCTGTGCGTAGGTACGCCGACCTGTGAGTACGACAAGGGGAAACCTTCCACCGACCAGTGACGAAGTCCGGCTCCCCCGATCCGGCTGCAACGCGTATGCCAGGACGGTACGTACGCGACAGACCCAAGCCGAAGGGTCTGCGGACCCACCTCAGACCCACCAGGGCCCAAGTCGGACCCACCCGCGTCTCAACGGCTCTCGTCTCCGCCGAACGACATGGGGTGACCGAACAGCGCGGCTGCCGCGTTGCGCAGGATCACCGGGTGGACGAAGCGCTCGTTGTCCGAGGGCGGGCAGTACCAGAACAGCGGCCACGTCTGCCCACTGAGCGCGGGCACCGGTACGTAACTCACGCTCCCGCTCGCGGAGTTGAACCGCGTCACGCCCGGCGCCCAGATCCGGTTCGCGGTGCTCCCGGCCGGCAGGTAGAAGTACACCGCCCGGCACCCGCTCGACTCGGTGGCGATGGGCCTGGGATCGCCCGCCGTGATCGAGTCCATCATGTCGGCGAGCCGCCGCCCCTCGGCCCCGTCGACGCGCACGGCGTCGAATCGCACACCCGCTTTGCGGAGTTGGAATCCATCTTGAGGTACCCAATCGACCCATGAATGCTCATTCTGTGTATTCACGCAGACATTCTGCGTAGTCGCCGCTAGCGTTTCCCATGGTGCAACGGGAGCTTTCGCAGACTGGTTGACCTGCGCGAACTCCCGTTACACGAGGTCGAATTCAGCGAGGATCAGTTGTGACCGGTTGAGTCCGGTCGAGTCGAAACGGTGATCGCAATGGCGCGAGCAGAGAACAAGGAAACGGCAGGCGCGGCGACGCGATTGGTGGCGCACATCGCCCGCATGATGCGCCTACAGAAAGGGATGACACAGGAAGAACTCGGCGCCGAAACGGGCTTCTCGGCGGCGGCCATCAGCGCGATGGAGACCTGCGCGCAACCGGCGAGCGATCAGATGCTGGTGGCCCTGGGACGGGTGCTGGGCGACGACCTCGGCATCTTCGAACATGCGCGGGACTTCCTCCGGCTGGACAAGTACCCACCGCAGTTCAAGAACTACGTGCTGCTGGAGCAGAAGGCGGTGGGCCTGTGTCTGTACGCGACGCTGGAGGTCCACGGCCTGTTCCAGACGGAGGCGTACGCGCGGGCGCTGATCGGCGGAGGCTATCCGCCCCTGCCGGAACAGCGGGTGGAGGAGCTGGTCGAGGCGAGGATGGCGCGGAAAAAGCTGTTCGACCGGGAGCCGATGGCGCTGATCGAGGTCATCCTGGAGGAGTCGGTACTGCGCCGCACGATCGGGAGCCCGGAGGTCATGCGCGAGCAGCTTATGAATCTCGCCGCGTGTGCAAAGCGTCGAAATGTGACACTCCAAGTGCTGCCACTGGACTGCGGGCTGAGCGGCGAACACGCAGGTGATCGGGGCGACATCAATCTCGTCGAGACTCCGGACCACGACCATCTGCTGTTCCTGGAAGTGCAAGGCGAGAGCGTGTTGGTATCCGATCCTGCGGGTGTGAGCACGCGTGCCCAGCGCTATGCGAAGATCCGATCACAGGCCATGGGTCCTCGCGAGTCGCTGGGCCTCATCGAGCAGTTGGCAGGAGAACGGGAATGACCAGCACACTGCGGTGGTTCAAGTCGAGCTACAGCGACAGCGGCGGCGGGAACTGCGTAGAGATCGCCGTCGACTGGCACAAGTCCAGCTACAGCAGCGACAGCGGCGGCAATTGCGTCGAGGTGGCCACCTGCCCCCACGCCGTCCACGTCCGCGACTCAAAGATCCACGACGGCCCCACCTTCATAATCGCCCCAACAGCCTGGACGACGTTCCTCACCTGGGCCGAATAGCAAGGTGCCGCGTGTGGGATGGTCCGCTCGGCTGCGGGCCTCCGGTGCTCCTCTCGCGGTCCGTCCGTACCGGCTGCATTTCGCGGCGCGGATGCTGTCGTGGACCGGTTCGGCGGTCAGCTCGATCGGGCTGGCGTTCGCCGTGCTCTACATCGGCGGCGGCGCCACAGGACTCGGTCTGGTGCTC
Source organism: Streptomyces sp. NBC_01506 (assembly GCF_045040295.1). NCBI lineage: Bacteria > Bacillati > Actinomycetota > Actinomycetes > Kitasatosporales > Streptomycetaceae > Streptomyces > Streptomyces sp. NBC_01506. The sequence continues at coordinate 4,156,458 of NZ_CP109422.1, forward strand.
GCGGCCGGGATCGCCCCCCAGATTGTGCTTCTGCTGGTGGGTGGGGTGGTCGCGGACCGCTGGTCCCGCGCTCGGGTAATGGTGTGGACGAACGCCGTCTCGGCGCTCGCCGAGGCCACCACGGCGGTGCTGCTGTTCACCGGGTTCGCGCAGGTGTGGCACCTGGTGGCGATGGCGACTGTTTGCGGCGCAGCGAGCGCGTTCTTCACCCCGGCGGCCGGCGGGGTCGTCGTGGAGGTCGTTCCGGCGGAGATGCGGCACGCCGCGAATGCGCTGCTGAAGCTGGGACAGAACACGGTGAAAGTCGCGGGTCCGGCTCTGGGTGGTCTGCTGGTCGCGGTCGTCGGGCCGGGCTGGGTGATCGGCTGGGATGCGCTCACGTTCGCCGCCGCCGCCGTGCTGTGCGCGCGGATGGGTCTGGGCCCGGCGCGGGCGAAAGTACGGGCGGGGTTCGTGGCCGATCTGCGGGAGGGCTGGACGGATTTCCGCTCGCGTCGCTGGCTGTGGGTGATGGTCCTTCAGGGTTCGGTTGTCGTGCCGGTGTGGCTGGTGGGTTACCAGATGCTCGGCCCCGTCTACGGCGAACGGGTGCTGGGAGGACCGGAGTTGTGGGGTGTGGTTGTCTCCGGCTTCACGGGCGGGCTTCTGGCGGGCGCGGCTGTCGCGCTGGTGTGGAAGCCGCGCCTGGTCGGCGTCGTGGTGTGTCTGGGCACTGGCTGCATGGGCCTGCCGCTGGCCGCTATGGGGGCGCGGGCGCCGTTGCCGGTGCTGGTGGCCGCCGTAGTGGCGGCCGGCGTGGGGCTCGCGATCAGCATGACCACGTGGTCGAGCCTGGTCCAGGAACGCATCCCCACCGACCGCCTGTCGCGTGTCCTGTCCTGGTCGACGCTGGGGCAGTTGGTGCCGGTGCCGATCGGTTACCTGACGGCCGGCCCGCTCGCGGGCATGTTCGGAGTGCGGCGGGTGCTCACGGTCGGCGCCCTGGTGATCGCCGTCGCGGTCGCAGTTCCGCTGCTGATGCGTCAGGTGCGGGCGTTGACGCTCGCCCCGTCGCCGACGGTGCCTGCCGAGGAGTTGGCGACGGTGCGAGCGACAGCGCCGAGATAGAACGGGCGGGCGGCCTCCACGGCTCCGGCGAAGTCGCGGAAAGCGCGGTCGCGAGCGGCGGCGTCGCGGACCAACCGGTCGGCGTCCGGCGCGAGATGCCAGCGGACGAGCAGATGGGCGGCAATCCGGCCTGGTGCCAGGTGGGCGGTGCTGTGCAGGGGGTTCGCGGACTCGGTGGCCGCGTTGAGGCGAAACGCCTCCGCGACCTCCGTGGCCGTGGGCAGTTCCGGGTTGACGAGGTCTCCGGCGTCTTGCGGCGAGGTGGGCCAGATCGTCCAGGCTCCGTCGAGCCGTGCGGAGCGGACCATCACGCGTATCAGCATCTCCCGCTCGTCCAGCGAGCGTCGTTCGTACGGGGTCAGCCAGTGCGCGAGCTGAACAGGCGACAGGGCATCCGGGGTCAGACCCGCCTCGGCGGCCGTCCCCACCGCCGCTTCGGCTGCACCGGAGCCCTCCCGTACGGTGCCGGTTTCCGCGATACGGGCCAGGACCCTCCTGCGCCACCGGGCCCCGAACTCCGCGTCGTAGAGCTGCTGGTGCGTCAGGTGCGCGAGGAAGGGCACGTCCGTGCCGGGAATCGGCCGGTGGGCTGCTTCCCAGTACCGTACGAAACTGGTCCGCCACGGCTCCTGGCCCCACCCGCTCGTGTCCGCCGGCCCCGGCGCGCGGACGTACAGCGCGCACAGGGCTTCTTCGGCGTCCTCGCGTTTCTGGTCCCACGGGTGCGCGCGGCGCCAGGCGTTGGCCCGGCCGTACGCGTCGCGCAGTCCGGCGCCGTCGGCAGCACGGGCCAGCGCGCGCCAGGAGCGGCGTGGGTAGGGCAACGCCTGGGCGAGTTCGGCGAGTGCGTGAGCCTCGGCGGTGGTGATCCGGCCGGCCCCGGCGGCGCGGTGCAGCGCCGTGCGCAGATTGACCAGGGCATGTGAGAGTGGCTGTCCGTCCGGGCCCTGGACGACGGCCACTTCGTCGTCCGCGTCCAGGACACCGTCGCGGAAGGCGCGGAAGACAGCGCCGATCCCGGACATGCCGAACGGTCCGAGTTCGGCGGCGCGCAGGGCTCCCATGCTCGCGGCTCCCACGACGGCGATTCCTTCGGACAGGAGCAGCAGGATCTCTTTGTGGCGGACGGGGGCGCTCTGATGCCACAGGCCATCGATGATCAACACGGTCGCGCCCGGGGCGAGTTGCAGACGTAAGAGGTCGCCGTGGCGGACGGGCGGATGGAGGTGGGCGGCGGGCAGCAGTTCGCATACCCGGGCGGCGGGGATGGTGGGTCCGGCGAACACGTGCACGCTCATCGGCCGGCCACTGTGGGTCGGGGGACGGTGTGCCGGGCGTCGTAGCGCAGGCGGGGCGCGATCACTTTGACCACGGCGAACTCCTCACGCACGTATGGGCCCCAGGTCAGATCGACAGCGAGGGGCGGGATGCCGGTGGCGGCCGTGACGCACGCGGCCAGGTGCGCCGCCGTGCCGGTGTCGGTGGTGTGCGCCGTGGTGTGGCGGGCGGCGATGTCCCGCCACACCAAGGCGAGTGGGGATGAGGCGGCGGGACCGCGCCGTACACCGGTCCCGGCTCGGTGGACGGCGGGGTGACTGTCCTCGCGGCTGCCGGTGATCAGGGTGAGCCGGGACTGGGCGGCCTCGGTGATCGCCCGCGTCAGTGCGACCGCCGGATCCACATGGGCACCCGAGCCGGCGACCAGGACGGCCGCCTGATCCTCGCGCCACAGATGGCAGCACATCACCGGCACACCGAACCGGTTCGGCCAGCAGGTGAGTTCCACCCATACCCGCGCCCGCCGCAGCCGGTCGACCAGGACGGCGGGCTCGCCGCCGTCGACCGTCGCCGGGTCGATCAGCTCTACCCGACCGGCGCGGGGCACCGTGCTGAGGACGTCGCGCTCGATGACCTCGCACAGGCCGTGCGCCAGCGCTTCGGCACGGGTGTTGCCGGACGCGAGGCCGTTGGTCGACGCACTGGGCAGATACAGGCGCCAGTCGTCGTGCTCCTGCCGGCCGAGCCGCACCGCCGCGGCCGGCACCAGCGCCGCGGCGCCGTCCACGGCGGAACGGGCCGTGATCCAGTCCAGTGGCGTCCGGTCCGTGACCAGAGCGCCCGCGTGCTGTTCCAACTCGTCCACCGTGTACGGCAGATTCAAGTCGGCGGCCGCCACGCGCCGGAGTTCGGTGGGAGGCACGGCCCGCTCCGCGTGCCAGACCTCCAGGGCCTCCATGGCGCCCGAGACGCGCGCCGCGTCCAGGCTCACGCCCTTGCCCTGCGCGACGGACAGGGTCCGGGACAGCGGGCGGACGGCCATCGTGACGGGGATTGCGAGATCGTCCAGGCCGGTCACGTCGGCCACACGGGTGACACCGTAGGCGGGAAGCAGCGGCCGGATCGCCTGCCACGTCCTGGCGGGTGGGAGGGTGCGGCAGGTGCCGTCGAACAGAGCCGTACGCATGGGCTTGCCTCCCTGGGGGATTCCACGGGCCCGGCCGCCGTCCTCCTCGCGAGGGTGGCGGCGGCCGGGCGGGGTGCGGACTGTCGTCAGACGCCGGGCTGTTGGTAGACGTGGGTGTCGGGGAACGCGGAGTCCGGGACGGCCGGGTCGCCGCCGGAGTTCTGCGGCAGGATGCCGTCCGCATGGAGTTCGGTGATGAAGTCCGCCGGGTCACTCATGGTGGTGAGCGGGGTGGTCATGGGCTCGGGCATGAGCTTGTCCTCCTGGTGGTGTCGGTTGCTACGGGGTCAGGTCGGCGTAGCAGATGGTGAGAAGCACCTCGCGCGACCGGGTGTCGAGCGGGGTACGCCAGTGGGGGATCCGGCCGCCGTCGAACGCGGTGAGCTCGCGGTAGCGGATCGGGAAGAGGTCACCTTCGGGGTACGGCGTGTCCGCCAGCCGTTCGGCGACCTCGCGAGTCGTCAGGTGCCGTAGGCGGGGCAGCCAGCCCATCGGTGTGAGTCCTGGGGTAAGGCCGGTGGACAGGGTGATCTCGCACTTGCCGTCGTCGCGGTGCACGTGCATGTAGTCGCCGGGTGCGTAGAACTTGAGGCCGAACCGGATCGCCGTCAGGCCCCTGCGGCCGGTGGCCTCCCCGGCCACCTCGGCGAGCGTCTTGGACCGGGCCAGGGCGTTGAGGGCCTTGCCGCCGGGGTGGACCCGGCAGCGCTGCGGTGAGGTGATCGACCCGTCGCGCATCGCCAGCAGGCCGGGCCGCCGGTTGTGGCGTACCACCGCGTGCGGCTCGCACCGCTCGGCCTCCTCGGCGATCTCCTGCCACACTCCGGCCGCGACCGTCTCGGGCGGTACGTCCGCGCGGCCCTCGGCCAGCCAAGTGGAGCGCAGCGTCTCCGGCGCCATCACAGGTCCAGGAACGACATCGTCACCAGCAGACCCCCGGCGGGCTGGCGTGGGCGCCAGTGCGGCACGCTGTAGCCCGCGAACGCGCGGACGCTGCCGTCCCCATAGGGGTGGGCCAGCGTCGTGTACGGCTCCCCTTCGGGGAAGATGCCGTGATCGGCGACGACCTTGCTCAGGTCGTCCGGGTGCGCGTTGTGAAGGTGCGGCGCCCAGCCCATCGGCGGAAGATCCGGTGTCAACGCGAACGCCACCGTGACCGTGGACTTCACCGAGTCGGTGTGCAGCCCCTGGAAGTCGCCCTCCTGATAGCGGACAACGGCCCCGCCACGGGGGATCAGCCGGGGAATGCCGGTTGCCTCCCGCAGGGCGGCCAGAAGCGTACGGTCGTATGCCAAGGTCTCCAGGGCGGGGCCGGGCGGGACGAAGGAGCAGTGGACCGGCGAGGCGAAACTGCCGTCACGGTGTGCGGCGGTGTGCTCATGAATGTGCGGGGCAGCCTGGTCCAGTTGGCCGCGTGCCTCGGTCACCAGCGCCTCGAACCGTACCGCCGTCAGCACCTGTGGGATCAGGGCAGTTCCGGTCCGGTCCCAGGACGTACGCGCGGCACGGCGCTCGGCCTCGGTCTGTCTCACGGGCGTCTCCTCTCGTCGGGGAGCGTGCGGGCCGCGATATGCGGCCCGTAGGTGACGCTTAGTCAACGCCGCGCTACGGTAGGTCTCCAGTGCCGAAAGGAGGTGCGTTCGGCGGCCCTCACCGGCCTCAAGAGGGCCGTTTTGAGGGCCATTTCGCGTACGGGACCTGTGACGTGGGGAGAGCGGCGCATGATGGCACCGGAAACGAACAGAGACCTGGCACCGGACGGCATCGGGACGCTACTGCGCGCGCATCGGACACAGTCCGGACTCACCCGCGAAGCGGTCGCACGCCTCATGGAACAGGCCCAGGACGGGCGGCACTTCGACCCGGAGAACTTCAAACGCTGGGAAAGCGAAACCCGCCTTCCGGTGCCCCGGTGGCACCCCCTCATGGAACGGGCCCTCGGCATCCCGCTCGCGGACATCACCCGCGCGTGGGCAGCCTCGAAGGCATGGCGGCACCGGCACGAGACGGCCACGGGCGGAGAGGACGGAACAGCGGTGAAACGACGCACATTCCTCGCGGGAACGGCGGCGGCCGGAGCCACCGCGCTGCCGGGTGTCGCGGACGCCCGCGAGGGCATCGACGCGGCACTGTCCGGTTCGAGCTCGGCCGATATCGCCTATCTCCAGGCCGTGTTCGAGCGCGACACCGGCGGATACCGGGGCCGTGACCCCGAGCACGTGCTTCAGCGAATGAACCAGGACCTCGCGCTCCTGCGCGACGTACTGGCCCGCCCGCACCCGGCCCGGGACCGCACCGAACTGGTCCGCACCGCCGCCGGGCTCGCCGGGCTGGTGGCCATCATCCAGCACGACCGAGGTGACCAGCGCGACGCACACCGCTGGTTCAGTACCGCCGAGCACGCCGCCGCCGAATCCGGCGACCGGATCATGCACGCCTGGGTCCTGGCCCGGCACGCCATGGTCGGACTCAACTACGGCTCACCCCGCACCGCCGCCGAACTCGCCGCCAGGGCCCAACACGCCGCCGGCGCCCGTCCGTCCGCCGCCTCCGCCCTCGCCGCCGCGATCAGCGCCCGCGCCCTCGCGGCCACCGGCGACGGACCGGGGGCACTCAACGCGGTAACCCGCACCTGTGAACTTGCCGAGCGCCTTGGATCCGCAGACCTGGCGGACACCTGGTTCGGCTACCCGCACCAGAAACACCACGTCCACCTCAGCCAGGCGTACACGCTTCTCGGCGACACCACGAACGCGTACGCCGAACAAGACGCGGCCCTGGCGCTCACCCATTCCCCGTCGGTCATGACCCGCGCCCTGCTGGCCCTGGACACCGCGCACTGCTTACGGACCGACGGCGATCCACAGGCCGCGGCCGACATGGCGACCGGCGTATGGGAACGCCTTCCCACCGGATACCGCACCGGCCTGGTCCGCACCCGCGCCGAAACACTGCGTGACACTCTCACCGGGGCACCCCGCGCGCGTCTCGGTGACGTCCTCGTCGGCTGAATGGTCGCCCGGCCCGGACGTCCGTGTGGATCAGCCCTCGCCCTGGCCCGCGCTGCCCATCGGGCCGACCTGCACCGAGGAGCCGCTGCCGTCCGTGACGGGCAGCGAACCGGCGCCCGGCCATTCGAGCGAGAACGACTTCGTCTCGTTCGGCGGGGTCACCACCAGCGACGTGACGCCGACGCCGGAGCCGCCCGAGTCGTTCATCGGGTAGGTGATGCCGAAGAAGATCGACTCCCCGTCCTTGAGGATGGTCGTGTCCGCCTCCTGACCGGTGCGCTCCGCCGAGATCGTCCCCGAGTCGGTCTCCAGGTCGACGCCCGCGTACGCGGCAAGTTGGCAGTCCTGGCCGCCGCCGTTCTTGAACTCCACCGCGACCGTGCCCTCGGTGTCGCCGCCGATGGTGGCGTCCGACGCGGTGATGTCGAGGTCGTCGGTGCGGCACTTGTCGATTCCGCCGTTGTCGTTCGAACCGCTGTCGGCGGCCGGGGCCTGCCCGCCGGACTCCTTGCCGTCGCTCTGGTCCGAACTGCCCGAGTCCGAATCGCCGGACGAGGAAGACGCGGTGGACGCGGCCGACGGGTCGCTCTGCCCCGTGAGGTCTTCGTCGTTGCAGGCCGTGAGCGACAGGACCGTGGCAACAGCGAGGGCGGCGAAGGTGAGCTTGCGAACGCGCATCGTTTCTTCCTCAACATCGGTTGTGGGGTGCCGAATGCTCGGTACGAGTGGGTACCAGCGGGCATTTCTGATCACCAAGACCCGCCCGACCCGGCGGTCCGTTCCGCCCGACCGACCCCTAATACATTGCTGTTACACGCACCACCAGGCACAACACCCACCACACCGGCCACACACCGCCGCGGATCACGGTCCCGGCGGGCCAAGACGGCGGTTCCCGCCGCCGTTCCGCACCTGCCCACGACTGCCACCCGCCGGGACAGACCCGTAACCCGGAGGCCCTTGACGCACCAACGCGCCGCAACCGCAAGGGACATGAGCGGACATGGGGCAAGCCCCCACTCCGGGACACCCCTGGCCCGTCCCTGGTCGCGAGAACCGCCGTCGCGGCCGTCACCGGTTTGGCCGGCTGTCGGCGGAAAGTCAGCATCACACAACCGAGCGAGATCGCCCTCTACCTTGACGCCTTCGAAAGACTGCGCGCCATGGCCGTATACGGAGCCGACGCCCGCGCCCTGGTCGTGCGAGCACTCGACGCGCTGCGCTGACCGATGAGTTTCGCCCTTGCGTGCGGTCAGTACCGGTGAAGGCAAGCACAAGGATGGGAGCAGCACATGGGAACGCTGGCCGTGGTCAACTTCGTATCGCTGGACGGGGTCATGCAGTCGGTCCTGTCGGCCGACGAGGACCGGGACGGTGGGTTCGATCAAGGTGGTTGGGTGCTGCCCTATGTCGATGACGCCGTGGAGGGGTTCATGAGCGAGGCCACAGCCGGCGCAGGAGCGCTGCTGCTGGGGCGCAGGACGTACGAGATCTTCGCCGCCACCTGGCCGTACGCCGACATGAGCGACCCCGCGGTGGCCGCGATGAACGCGATGCCCAAGTACGTGGCCTCCCGCACGCTCAAAAATCCGGGCTGGGCGAACTCCACCGTCCTCGGCGCTGATCTGGCGGCGGAGGTCGGCCGAATCAAGGACGCGTCCGAGGCCGAGACGGTGGTGCTGGGCAGCGGAGAACTGCTCGGCTCCCTGATCGAGCACGACCTCGTGGACGAGTACCGGCTGCTGGTCTTCCCGCTCATCCTGGGCGGCGGGAAGCGACTCTTCGCCGATGGCAAGATCCCCCGCCGCCTGACGCTCACCGCGACGCAGCCGACACCGTCCGGCGTCCTGATCAACACCTACCGCCGCCGCATGGAGGGTTGAGGGCGGCGTACGCGCCTACACCCCCTCCGCCTCGGCGAGGGCGTCCGCCAACTCGTCCTCGAAGTGCCCGTAATCGTGCTCGTGATCGGGATCGGGATCGTCGTCATCGATCACCTCGCCGTGAATCCTGGGCACGGGTATCTCCGCCTGGCTGTGGTTCACCATCCAGGAGTTGCGGAAGAAGTCGAACTGAAGGTGGTAGCCGTCGGCGGACTCGGTGAACAGGATCGGCGGGACGACGAACTCCGCCACTCCCACCCTGACCTCGGTCTCGATGTACATGTGGGGCATTCCACCGGCGTTCCAGCAAGCGGCGAAGTTCACGGGCGTGAGTGCCTTCTTGCCGAGTACGTGGATGGCGTTCCCCCGGATCACGAACTTCTCGGGATCCAGGAACACATCCTCACCGAGCATCACGACCGGCGCCGGCATGATGTGCTCCATCGTGGCGGACTGGGCTTCCTCGTACAGCTCGACTATTTCGCTGTGGCGCGTGGGGTCGAATGCTCCCCACCGGTGGAACGGACAGCAGATGTCGGCGTCCTCGGTGCTTTCGGTGTCTTCCGCTTCGGGGAAGAGGAACGACTTGTCGATCGGTGCGACGGCCGAATCGCTGGGCCGGTCCCGGAGGTACGCGGGAATCCAGTCGGTGTCCTCGGCCTCGATCACCTCCGATTCGCAGAGCGCGCGGAACGCCGTGCCGCCGATCTTGCAGTTGAAGTAGTCCAGCAGCGCGACCGTCGCGCACTCGGCGAGCGAGAGATGGCCGCTCTTGCCGAACCAGAAGTCGTAGCCGTTCGCGACGAACCGCACGCCACGGAAGTCCTTGTGCACGAAGGGCTCCGGGCCGGTACGGGGGACGAGACCGTTCCAGTGCGCGGCGGCGACCTGGTTGTAGTACGCGTCGGCGTGCCGGGCCAGTTCGGGGGCGAAGACGCTCTCGCCGGTCAAGTAGCAGGCCCTGCTGAACAGTTCGCCGATCGCGGGATCGTGGCTGATTCCGGCCGCGTCCCCGGCCTCGCCCCCAAGTCCGGCCTCGGGTTCGGGTTCGGCGAAGACGAGTTCCGTACGCAGGAACACCTTGCGGCCGTCGGCGTACGGCGCGCCCTCGTGCTCGTACCGCTGGTCGAAGATCACGCACGTGAAGGCGTCGATCTCGGTGAGCGAGGCGACCGGCGTGAGGTCGAGCGCGGGCTCGGCCGAGCCGCCGGTGAGGTAGAGCAGGACCGTGTAGCGCGAGATGTGCCCGCGCCCGGCGTCGTAGTAGGGCGTGTCGCGGTGGCGGTGGAAGTTGGTGTCGTCGGGCTCGAAGCGGTTGCACCGGAACACCGGGTTCACATGCGAGAAGCCCTCGCGCAGCGTGTCCGGTATCGCCCGCGCCATCGCCTCGGTGAGCGCGTCCGCGAGCAGCGCCGAGTGGAAGATGAAGCGCTCGCCGCCGCGTGAGACGGCGTTGAGCGGCGGTACGTAGAGGTTCAGGCTGTCCAGGCGCTCAAGGCTCGCGCGGGCGTCGGCGGGCAGGCTCAGCGCGTACGAGTACACGCCCCGCGCCAGCTCCTTGCGACCGGTGAGTTCCAGATCCAGGGGCACGCCCGTGAACAGCCGGTCGAGCGGCAGGATGTTCTCGTACGTACGGAACGACAGCTCACGCGGATCGACGAAGACGGCGGCCAGATACGGCGCTTCCTCGCTGGGCCGGGCGAACAGCTCGCGTACGGGCTCCTCGATCAGCTCGGCGTCGATGAAGCGCACCGCCTTGTGGCGCGCGGTCGGGTGCCAGGAGAGGGTGAGTCCGTCGACCGTCGCGACGGAAGCGGTGTCGGCGTCGATGTCGGCGTCGGTCGCGTCGACCTGGGCGCGGTAGCGGGCGACCTCGTCGGCCGGAGCGTCACCGCTCGACAGGGCGAAGAACTGGTCGCGGAGTTGGACGCTCATACGTTCCTCCAATAGCTGCGCTGGGTGGCGGGGATCCGGGAGTCACGCGCGAGTTTCTTCGCGCCGGCGGCGGAGACATCGGCGCGGTACAGCCTCAGGAGTTCGAGCGAGCCCATGAAGGGCGCGGCGAGCAGGGCGTCCACGCCCGCCTCACCGATCGAGTTGTAGCGCAGGTCGAGTTCGACCAGCCGCTCGAAACGGTGCAGGGAGCGCATGCCCTCCGCTGTCAGGCTGTTGCCCTGGAGGTGCAGGCGGCGCAGGTCGGCGAGGCCCGGGGCGGCCGAGAGGGCCGCCAGTCCGACGTCATCGAGGGAGCAGTACCGCAGGTCGAGGGTGTGCATCCGGCCGGTCATGGCCGAGGCGGCGAGGGCCTGGGCGCCGGGCCCGCCGATCCGGAGGTAGGACAGGTCGAGTTCGGCGAGTTGGCTGAGGTCGAGCCCGGCGAGAGCGCCGGCCTCCACGGGCGGGAATTCGGGATCCTCGCCCTCGAATTCGTCTTCGTCGTAGTCGTCGTCCTCTTCCGACGTGGTGCCCGGTGCGATCCGCAGCGCGGTCACGAAGCTCTCCCGCAGGGCCCGCTCGATGAGCGCGGGCGCGTCCTCGGACCACTCGACCTCGACCCTCGTGGCGAACCCGTACCGGCGCGCCAGAACGCTCACCCCCTGCGGCAGTTCCGCGTCCCAGCGCTCCTGATGCTCTGCCACGAGTGCGTCGATGTCCCGCCGCAGGGCCGCTCGATCGGCGGGCCGGGTGCGCGCGTGGCGGCGTTCCAACTGGATCAACTCGCCTCGGGCGTCGCCCTGTTCGGTGAGTAGTTCGCCGTACGCGAGCCACGAAGCGTGGTCGTCCGGATGGTCGCGTAACAACGTCTGTTGCCCCGTTTCAACTGCCATACGCAGCACGCTATCTGAGGGCACGTCAGTCGAACAAGTTTTCGACAGGGGAGGGATGCCTAAAGGTCTTCATGCTCCAGCTCCGCGACGATACGGCCGACGCGGCGCCGTAGTTGGCGGGCTTCACGCGGCTCGACAGCGGCCAGCATCTGGAGCACCATCGCGCGGAAGCGCAACAGGCCGGCGTCACCGGCGTGTTCGACGGCGCCCCGAGCGTGCTGGATCGCGAGGTCGCGTTCGCCGAGCTTCCAGTGGCGGTAGGCCAGGCGCGTTGATCGACCCAGCGGGCGTGGCAGCAGTCACGGTCACCGCCCGGGGGGCAACCGCGCGATCTCCGCCCCCGTACGCGTCAGCAGGTCACCGGTCCGGGCCGGTCGCCCCGCGTCCATCTCCAGCCGGGCTTCGAACAGCGCCGCCTCGATCCGCGCGGCCAGGGCTGCCACGTCCCCCGCCCGCACGAGCCGCAGCCGCAGCCGGGCGCCCGCGACGTCACGTCGGCGCGGCGCGACCGAGGCGAGACCCAGCTCGATCCAGCCTGCGGATGACGACTCGGCGATCGGCGGCCGGTCCCACAACCACAGCCGCTCCTCGCGCAACGAGAGCGGCAGATCCGCGAAGCGCCCGTGATACTGCCCCATCCGCCATGCTCAATGGCCAGTTGATCGACGTAACGCTGCCATGTGCAACCCATCGGGGAAGCGTCCTCGGGAATCTCCGTCACGGCCATGTCCGTGATCGTGTCCTACCGGCCCCTCGCCTACCTCCGGCGCCGCCGACGCCCGGACGGCGTGGCCGTCTTCGCCCGGCGCTCCCTCTTCGGCCGGCTCGGGCACGGCGACGACGCGGCCCTGATCGCCCAACTCACCTTCGAGGAGCGGCCGTTCTACGTCGCGCGCACTCACCTGGCATGGCAACCGAGGTCGACGCCGCCCGCCGAGTACGTCGGCCACCACCAGATGCTCGCACTCCTCGCACACCGCGACGCCGTGGCGCCGCCCTGGCGCAGGGGATCGAGGAAAGCTGCCGCAGCCAACGGCCGTGGGACACCTGCGCCATCAACGGCCGCCCACGCGAGATCGATCACCTGCTGTTCTCCACAGGCAGGCTCCGACCGCGCCACGGCGTCCTGCCCAGGCTCTCCCGCGACACCGAACTGCCGTCGCTGACCGAGCCCTCAGACCATCTGCCACTTCATGTCGACTTCGACTCCGACGTCGACACCACTAGCTCTTAGAGCCGCGCGCCTCACTTACCCAGGTCGAGACCCACGCACAGGACCAGCACGCACAGATCCCCCGAGTCCTCCTTCGGCGGCTCCTGCGCGGTCGGCGGCGGCGGGGGCGGCGTCGGGTCCGGCTCGGCGGGTGAAGTGGGCTTGTTCGGCTGGGTTGTCGGCTGCTCGGCGGTGGGCTGCGTCTCGTCGGGGACCGCCGGGTCCGCAGGCGACTGCGACTGGTTCTCCGCCGCCGGGCGCGTATCGCTCCTGCTGGTACGCGTCGGGGTGTCCCGCTTCACGGGGGCGTCCACGGGGGCGGTCGAGGTAGCGCTGCCCGGCGAGTTGGCGGACCCGGCCCCGGACGGGCGGGTGCCGCTGTCGGAGTCGCGCGGGTCGCCGGTACGGGGCCGCTCCGTGTCCGGGTCGGTGTCGCCGCTGCCCACGGACGGCGACGACGGGACCGTCGACGGGTCCGGCGCGGACGCCTGGGCCTGGGCGACGGAGGGCCGGGACGACGGCATGAAGGCGAGGGTCAGACCGCCGCCGACGAGCGCGACGGTCGACGCGACGACCGCCCGGCGCCGCTGCTTCTTCCAGTCCGCCAGCCGCCGCCGACGAGCGGCGCGGCCGGTGGCCGAGGGAGTCGCGGGACCGACGGGTATGTCCGCCTCCGCCTGCGGATCGGGGAAGTCCGGGAACCCGGGGAACGCGTCGAACTCCCGCGTGTGGGATACCTCGGACATCACCACGGCCGTCGACGGGGTGTGGTGGACGTGTGAGCCGGCCGGTGCGATGTCGGGGGCGTAGGCACCACAACCAGGGCATACGAAAACCCCGTTGAGAGTCCGCCGGCACGTCGAGCAGTAGTCCATCCGCGATCTTTCTGTGCTGACTGCGCCACCGGAAGCCGGCGACCTGTCGGATTTCGCACTCGGGATCGAGCGCCAACAACATAGCGACCGCTCCCGGAGGCTGTGCGGATCCTGTGTGACGCTCCTGCGAAGATCGGGCACCGGGGGTTGGACACCGAGCCGCCGGGGGTACGGGGGTACCCCGGTCGGCCGTCACGGGGGTGCGGGGCCGTGTGCACCCGGCCCCGCACCCCCGTGACGTGACCGGGCGCTACCGCTCCAACTGGATCGCGCGCACGCCCGTGCCCTTGTAGCGGGCGGGATAACCGGTCAGGACCGGACGGCCCCGAGGCCACTCCACCGAAGGCATCGCCAGGTGCAGCGCGTGCGCGCCGCTCCAGCCGTCTTCGACGGCGGCGCCGCCGTCAGCCTCCGCCAAGCCGCGCAGGCGCTTGCCGACCGCCGCCGCTCCGGCGAAGTCCAGCTCCGTGATGTCCACGGACGGCAGCGAGCCGATGTGCTCGGCGACTCCCGCCCGGTCCGCCTCCGCGACGGCCAGGCACAGCGCCGGGATGTAGACGCGCAGCGTCGGGTCCTTCTCGGCCTCGACCACGAAACGGGACGCCATCCGGTTCCCCGCGCCGAGCGCGAGGGCCGCCGAGTCGTCGAGCACGATGGCACGCGCCGGCGGGTACGGCTCCTTCTGGTCCTTCTCGCCCTTCTTGTCCTGGCTCACTGGATCTCCCCGATGCGTCCGGAAGTGACGGCGGCCCACAGCGCTTCGCCGGCCTTCTCGTCCTCCTCGGTGTACGGCCGGCCGAGGAAGTGCTCCTCGACGTACGCCTTGGTCTCCTCGTACCTCGCGGCCAGCTCCTCCTTTGTCGGAGTGGCACCGGCCAGCTCGGTGAGCAGATCCCGCATGGACAGCCCTCGGTCCCTGGCCAGCTCCTGAAGCCGGTCGCGGACGGTGGGGTCAACCTTGATCGTCGTGTCAGCCACAGCGACAGTATACCTGCGGTATACCACCTCTGGGCGTACGAGTGTGACGGTCATGTCGCTCCGTTTCTCTTGGGTGACCCGGCCCTCTCTCGGGGCCGGGAGTCTCACATCGCCGCGCAGGCCCCGTCAGCCAAGGCCCCGTCGCCCAGGGCCCCGCCCGGCAACACCCCGCCCGCCAGGGCCTCGCGGGCCAGCGCCCGACCCCTGCGGGCCGCGGCGGCGAAGCCGCGGGACTCCGGGGGCGGGGGCGGTGGCGTGCAGGCGCGGCAGGGGCCCGAGGGTGGCAGCGGCACGCCGCAGTCGTCGCACTCGGCGCGCGGCGCCGGTGGAGCCGGGCGCGGTGGGCGGACCGGCATCTTGCGGCGCAGGCGGTTCGCGAGCAGGCCGGGCACCGAGAGGACCGGCACGGGCAGCCCACCGGTCAGCGCCTCGCGCAGTTGCGCGTCGCTCGCGCCGGCCTCCCACCACTCACCGACCAGCGGCGCCAGCCGAACCGCCTCGGCCGTACCGAGCGTGAGCCGGGAATCGATACGGCCGAGCGACAGCAGCAACTCCGTTGCGGCCCGGAGCTGTTCGGGCACGCTCAGCTTGGGCAGGCGCGCGGCGCGTCTGCGCGGCGGGGCCGGGGAGGGAGGTTCTTGTTCCCCAGTCTTTACTCCCGTAGGGAGCGGGCCCGTCTCACCGGGAGGCAGTTCACCGGAGGCCAGGTTCTGGCCATTCTCCGGATCGCCCTCGGCCGATTCCTCTGTCACCCGATCCGTGTACGGCTGATCGAACACTTCGTACACCGTGAAGAGTTCACCGGACTCGGGGTTCTTCTCCAGCACGCGGCGCAGATAGCAGGAACGCTCCAGGTCCTTCAGCGCGGAGGCGATCCGCGCGCGGCCCTCCTGGCGCTGCTCGGCCAGCGACCGGATCGACGCGCGGGCCCCGGAGGGCAGCGTCAGTAGGTACAGCAGTACACCCGCCGCACACCACGAGATGCTGCGATCGCGGGCCAGCGCGTTGGCGACGGTGGTGAACGAACACGTCTGCTTGGTACGGTGAATGCGCATCGGGGAGTTGGTTTCCCTTGGTGTCGAGCCCCCGGGTGTTTGCCGCACCGCGGGGGCATTCTCATGTCTGATTGCCTGATGCCAGGTCCGGCACCGACTCCGTGACTGTAATGCCACACACCGTGACGATGGCAAATGCCAAGTGGTGGGCCGGAGCCCGGAGTTCAGGCCCCCGGACCCCGGCGACCGCGCCCGGCCCGACCTGCATGGATCGATTAAATGCCCGATATGGCGGGCCATGTGACACATCGTCAGATCCCAACCAAATTCATCCATTGGAGTGATGGCCCCCGGCGCTCCGAGCAGGCGGCGCGCCGCCCATCATCCGCAGCATGCCCATGCCGCCGGTCCGGAAGAAGCGGATCAGGAGCACCACCGCCAGGACGAGGAACGCGATGTTCAGGAAGGTCGTGTAGTCCCAGGTGATCCCCTCCATGGGGATCCGCGCGTCGGCCTGGTCGGGGATCAGTCCCAGCCCGCCGAAGACGAACTCCACGACATACCCGGCGACGACCATCGCGACGTAGAACGTGCCCAGCAGGAACAGCGCCGTCCGTGCCGAGTAGTACTTCCGGTAGATGTTGAGGATCGGCAGGATCAACAGGTCGGCGAAGATGAACGCCACGACGCCGCCGAAGCTGATGCCGCCCTTCCAGAGCACCACCGCCAGCGGCACGTTGCCGATGGAGCAGACGAACGAGGCGAGCGCGACCAGCGGGCCGATGAGCGGGCCCCACAGCTTGGACGCCAGCGGGTGGCCGTCGAAGAACAACGCGCGCCAGAAGGAGTCCGGCACCCACGCGGCGATGGCGCCCGCGATGAGCAGGCCGACCACCAGGTCGCGCAGGATCGCCGCCCATTCCATGACGAAGACATGGGAGGTGGCGGTGAAGCCCTCGCGCGAGAACAGCCTCCGGGCGAAGGGACCCCCGCCACCGACGGACATGTCCATCGCCGCGTGACCTTCCATCGAGCCCGCCAGCCCACGTTCGGCCTGCTCACGCGCCTGCCGCAGCAGTTTGTCCCGCAGGAACAGCCGGAACAGGACGGCCAGGACCACGATCATGACGGGTCCCCCGACGAACTCCGCCACCGTGAACTGCCACCCCATCAACAGGGCCAGGATGACGCCGAGTTCGATGACGAGGTTGGTGGAGGCGATCTCGAAGGCCATCGCGGCGGTGAAGTTCGCGCCCTTGAGGAACAGCGAGCGGGCGAGCGCGACAGCGGCGTACGAGCACGAGGAGGAGGCCGCGCCGAGGCCGGCGGCGACGGCCAGCGTACGGGGGCGGTCGTCGCCCAGCAGGGCCACGACGGTGGATGTGCGGACCACCGCCTGGACGACGGCGGACAGGGCGAAGCCCAGGATCAGGGCCCAGGCGATCTCCCAGGCCATGGAGCCGGTGATCGACAGTGCGTGCAGTACGGCGTGGATCATCCCCGCAGCCTTCCGACCGGAGGGCGGCCCGGCGCGTACCGACACGTCGGCGTAAGGGCAGGGCGTCTCTCTGAACACCAAATGGGGCCCGGCAAACGGCTCGTGAACATCCGTCATCAAAACCACTCCCCGTACTGCTGTTCGCCCCGCGCTGACCTACCGTCACCTCACGAGCGAGACCGGCGAATGCCGGGAAGCGTGCCGGGGGGCGAGCGATCGTGGAGTGGTTCAGCGCCGAGAACGTCGTGGCCGTACTCACCGCCGTACTCGGCGTGCTGGCCTCCGTGGGGGTGCTCTGGTACGAGCGCCGGGTGCCGCGCCGGAAACGGATCGGGTACCGCGTACAGATGGACACCGCCATCGGCAGCGACGTGCGGCCCGGCCGGGCCAACGTACGCCTCGGGCTGTTCAACGAGACCCCGGACATGTCCGACGCCACGCTCGTCCTGCTGCGCATCGAGAACGACGGCTCGCAGTCCATCGCCGACAACGACTACACGGCGCACGGGATCCACGGGCTGACCGTCGAGTTCACCGACCGCGTCATCCGGGGCGTCGCCGTCACCCAACCCCCGGACGCCGACCACCTGATGGAGCACTTCGAGCCCTCGTACGGCTTCGAGCACACGGGTGGCACCCTCAACGTCCCGCGCGTGCCGCTCAATCCGGGGCACCACTACAAGCTGCTCGTCCTGCTCACGGGCGGCAGCGTGGACTGCCCGGTCACCGTCAGCGGCGGAATCCGGGACGGCGTGGTCGTACCGAACCGCTCCGCGACCCCGGACACGAAGCCCCCGGTGTTCAGCAACCCGGCCCGGCTGATCACGGTCATGCTCACGATCTGCGTCGTCACGCTCGCGTCGATCATCGTCGTACGGGACGACTCACGGCCCCCGATGGGCTGCGCGAAGGGCAGTCTGACCGTCACCGGATCGACCGCTTTCGCGCCCGTGGCACGGGAGTTGGCCACGAAGTACGAGAAGGACTGCCCCGGCTCGGACATCGAGGTGGACGCCGACGGCAGCGCGGCCGGCATCCGCGAACTCGCCGAGACCGCAGCCGCGCACAAGGGCGGCTCACCCGCCGTCGTCACCCTCTCCGACGGCCCCAAGCGCGCCGGGTTCGACGCGCTGCGGGAGAACCGCGTCGCGGTCTCGGCGTTCGCGCTCGTCGTCCACGACGACGTGAAGCTCGACGGGCTGAGCACCGCCGACATCCGCGCGATCTACCGGGGCGACATCACCAACTGGAGCGAACTCGACGGCCCGGACCTGCCCGTCCGGCTCGTCAGCCGCAACGCCGGCTCCGGCACCCGCGACACCTTCCAGCGCCGCATCCTCCAGGGCTTCGAACCGGGCGCCTCGTCCACCGACTGCCGCCAGAAGGACGACGCGAAGGCCCGCGTCCTGCGGTGCGAACTCGACACGACCGAGCAAGTCCTCAACACAGTAAAGAAATTGCCGGGCGCGCTCGGCTACAGCGAGCTGCGCGGCGGCACGCAGGTCAAGGGCCTGCACCGGCTGGAGCTGGACGGGCGGGCGCCGTCGATAGACGACATCGCGGAGAGCGGGTACCCGTACCGGGAGATCGAGTACGCGTACACGTACGGCCGCCCGCCCGCCAGCTCACTCGTGTCCAGCTTCCTCAACTACCTGATCAGGGGCAGCGGACAGGACGTCATCCGCACGCACGGGCATCTGCCCTGCGCGACGCCCGAGGGGCTGAAGATCTGCGCGGAGGAATAGGGGCGCGGGTCACGGCACGTTCGCCGACACCAACGTCCCGTCCGGGAAAGCCAGGAACACCACACCGCCCGAGACAAGCATCGCCGTGGGCGCCACCCCCTCCGGCCAGCCCTCGAAGCTGCGCCGGCCCGCCGTGTCCTTGCCATCGGCCAGTGACACGCTGCGCATGTCCTCGGCGCCCGCGAGCAGCACCCGGTCGCCCGCCACCGCCGCGCGGTCGCCGGCCGCCCACTCCTCCGTGCCCCAGCGGCGGACGCCCGTCTCGATGTCGTACGCCTCCAGTCCCTCGGGGAACAGCGCGTTGTCGCTCGCCGGGACAAGGACCGTGCCCTCGCGGCTGAGCGCGGCCGGGAGGGCTGCCCGGAACACATCAACCTCCTTGAGGGTGGCGCTGTCCCGCATCGTCGCCGCACCCCCTTCCGTACAGGACACATACGGCGCGCCCCGGGCGATCATCAGGCACAACTCGGGTGCCTGCGCCACCGTCTCGCCCGTCGCCACGTCGAGGGCGAGGGTGCTGACAGGAGTGCCGACATGGAGAAGGTCACCGTCGCCGACGACATCCAGGGAGTCCGGGTACGCCAGATGGATCACGCGTTCCCACGACTGCTCGCGGCTGTCCGCCGAGAACGCGCGGAACATCATGTTCCCCGACCCGCCGACCCCGGACACTCCCTCGTACGAGGTGAAGACCCTGCCCTCGTGCACCCGGACACGTGCCGGCCGGTAGCCGGCCGCACCAGGCAGCTTGGCCACGGGCTCGCCGGTCGCGATGTCCAGCACGGCGAACCCGTCACCGTCCGCCGACTGCGTGTAGACGCGCTCCGCGTCCATGTCCACATTGCCGAAACCGACCAGCGTCTCCGCCGTACCCTCCTCGGGATAGCGCCACTTGAGGGTGCCGTCCGAGGCGTTACGGGCCTCCAGCCATCCGCCGTACTCGCCCAGCTCGGGCAGTCTGAACGAGCAGAGGAAGGTCGTGCCCCTGAGCGCGCAGGTCACCGGCACGCCAGGCTCCGACGGCTCCGACGCCTCCGCCGACCAGGGGGACCACCCGTCGGGGGCCTTCGTGCGGTCCGTCGCGTCCGGGCCGAAGTCACTCATGCCGCTCGTGACGGTCACACCGGCGGGCGGCGCGGACGATCCTCCCGCACCGCCACCGCCACCGCCACCGCCGCCACCCTGTCCGCCGCCCGAACCACCGCCGCCCCAGAGGGAGATCACGACGGCTGTCACCACCCCGACCACGGCGGCGGCGCCGATACCGATCCCCCATCTGAGCCGGTTGCGGCGGGCCGGTGGTGGCGGCGGTGGCGGTGACGTGGGGACCTGGGCGGGCGGTCGCCGTATCGGCGCCAGCAGCGCCCGGCCCACCGCGACCTCGTACTCGCCGATCTGCTCCCGTACGCCCTCCGGCCAGGGAAAGGCCCCTTCGCGGGCGGCCGGTGCCACACCCGGACGGGCGGCGGCCGTCCCCGCCGGGTCGAGTACCCGCAGCAACTCGTCTGTGGTCGGGCGCTGTTGTGGATCCGTGCGCAGGCAGTCCGCGATGACCTCGCGCAACTCCTCCGGCACACCTGACAGATCGGCGCCGCCGCGCGCGATCCGGTTCACGACGGCGGCCAACTCACTGTCATGGAAGGGCCCTTGGCCGGTCGCCGCGAAGCACAGCACCGCTCCCAGGCAGAACACGTCCGACGCCGCCGTCACCGAACGGTCCGCCGCGACGTGCTCCGGTGACATGAAGCCCGGTGAGCCGACCATGATGCCGGTCGCCGTGAGTGCGGTCGCGTCGTACGCCTGGGCGATACCGAAGTCGATCAGCCGGGGGCCGCCCGTACCGAGGATGACGTTGCCCGGCTTGAGGTCGCGGTGCACGAGCCGTGCGCCGTGCACGGCGGACAGGCCGCGCGCCAGGTCGGCGCCCAACTCCCGTACGGCCGCGACCGGCAGGGGGCCCGAACGCTCCACCGCCTCGTCCAGCGCCGGGCCGATGACATGCTCCGTCGCCAGCCAGGGCGGTTCGGCGGCCGGGTCGGCGTCGACGAGCGCGGCGACGTACGGGCTGCGGACCGCCCGCGCGGCATCGGCCTCCCGCCGGAAGCGGAGCCGGAAGTCCCCCTGGGAGTCGATGTCTTGGCGCACCGTCTTGAGGGCCACGAGATCGAGTGGCCCGCCGCCGGGCGGCAGAGCGAGGTGGACCGTACCCATACCGCCGGAACCAAGACCGGCGAGCAGCCGGTAGGGACCGACGCTGAACGGAACGTGCGCATCGAGCGGGCGGAGCACGGCGTCAACTCCTCATCCGGAAAATGTCACTGACTCTCACTCAGGAATCAGGTGGGCAGTTCCATCGAGCGGACCGTTCCGTCGTGGTACATCAGGAACAGCACCCCGCCGACCGAGATCAACTCCGGCTCCCAGACCTGATTGTCGACGTCGTGACGGCCGTCACCGAGTCCGCTGCCGCTCCGATTGCCGGGCGCGCCCTCGATCCGCGTTCTCGTCCCCGTCTGGGCGTCCCCCGTCACCGGCAGGGTGTAGAGGAATTCGTTGTCCAGGAAGACGGCGGTGGTGCCGACGACCGACGCCTCGGAGTACAGATACTGCCCGTCCTTCGGAGCGGGGAGGAAGTTCCCCACCGTGCGCGGTACGGGGGCGTCGTCGTAGGCGTTGAGAAGTTCCATCCTGGTGCTCTTCTCGTCCGGTGCGAGGACGTATGTGTCCGCCCCCACCGTCACCAGATCCTCCGGCTGCCAGTCCGGCGGCGACGCGTGTGGCCCGTCGGCTGTCTGCCGCAGCGTCTCCGCGTTCAGGACCACGCTGCCCTTGCCCTCGATCCCGCACAGCACCTCGCCGCCCATCACCCGCACGCCGACGCAGTTGCCGCCGTCCTCACCCGGCACGGTGAACGGCGTCGGCTTGCCCGTACGCGCGTCGAACCCCGTCAGTCCCCCGTCCGTGGACGCCAGGACACGCCCGCCGGCGAAGGCTTCGGGTCCGAAGCCGCCGTAGCCGACCTCCACACCCACATACGTCGACAGGGCGCGCTTCCACAGCGGTTCGCCCGTGTCGGCGTCGAAGGCGTGGATCTCGGTGCGCTCACCCCGGGTGGCGAAGAACGCGACGCCGCCACCCACCAACGCTTCCCCGACATTGGCCAGCCGCACCGTGCCGTCGCCCTTGAGCGGCTGTTTCCAGTGCTCCGTACCCTCCTTGAGGGACCGGGAGTGCACCATGCCGCCCTCGGCGGAGAGCACCGAATCGCCGTAGATCACCGGGTTGGTGGCGTCACCGGGGATGTACATGCCGCTCGACGCGCCCAGCGTCGGCGGCGCGCCGGGCTCCGCAGACGGCACCTTCCAGCGGGGCTTGCCGTCGGCCGCCCCAACGGCCTCCAGGCCGCCGTAGAACATCCGGCACACCAGGATGTCGCTGCTGAGGGCGCAGTCCCAGGGCCGGCCGCTGAGCTTCGCCGTCCATGGCTGCCAGTCCTGCGGGCGGGCGGCCGGGTCGACGGGGAAGTGGCGGCCCCGGTCGACGCCGTGCTTGTCGAGTCCGACAAGCGCTGCGGGTGGATCGGGTTCCGAACCGGCCTCCGAGGGAGGGGACTTGGGATCCGGAACGTCCTGGAGGGCGCGTATGCCGAACGCGCCCAGGACACCGATGGTGAGCGCGCCCGCGACGACGGCGAGGATCGTGGTACGTCGGCGGCGGGTGCTGGGGGGCTGCGGCCGGGGCTCGCGCGAAGGGCCGGTGACCGTGGGCGCGCTGTGGACGGGGGCCGCGCCCGGCATGGTCGGTACGCGCCCGGCGACGGTCCCGGCCGCCTCAACGGCACGGGCCAGCTCCCCCTCGTACAGGGCGACTTGGGCCCGTATCGCCGCCGGCCAGACGACCGGGTCCGGGGCGCCCGCGTCCCGGAAGCGCGCCTCCAGCTCGATCGCGTCCGGGCGTGCGGAGGGGTCGGCCCGCAGACAGTCCTCGATCAGCGCGCGCAACTCGGCCGGTACGGCGTCGAGTCGGGCCTCGGCCTGCGAGACCCGGTACAGCACGGCCGCGACCGGCCCCGTACCGAACGGGCCCTCGCCCGTGGCCGCGTAACAGAGCACGGACGCCAGCGAGAAGACGTCGGAGGCGGACACGACATGGCGTCCGCCGAGCACATGCTCGGGCGACATGTAGCCCGGTGAGCCGACCATCGCGCCGGTCGCGGTCAGGGTGCTCGCGCCGAAGTCGCGGGCGATGCCGAAGTCGATGACGCGCGGTCCGTCCGCGCCGAGCAGGACGTTCGCGGGCTTGAGGTCACGGTGCAGGACCCGCGCGTGGTGGATGCCGCGCAGCGCCCGTACGAGGCTGAGTCCGAGGCCCCGTACGGTGTCGGCGGGCAGCGGGCCGCTCTCGCGTACGGCGCGCTCCAGCGTCGGGCCCGCGACGTACTCGGTGGCGAGCCAGGGCGCGGGGGCGTCCGCGTCGCCGGTCAACAGGCGGGCGGTGAACCGGCCTTCGACAGCGCGGGCCGTGGAGATCTCGCGCCGGAAGCGGTCGCGGAAGGCGGGGCCGCCGCTCGCCAGCAGATCGGCGCGTACGACCTTCACGGCGGCGAGCGAGGTGGTCCCGCTCGTGGGGGGACGGGGCGCGGGACGGGTGTCGGCGCCCAGATACACCTCACCCATGCCGCCGGCGCCGAGGCGGGCGAGGACGCGGTACGGCCCGATCTGGCGTGGCGACCGTTCAAGAAGCTCACCGAGCATGGGACATCCGCCCCCCGTCGTTGTCGATGGTGTGTTGGTCGATGGTGTCTGGTGCGGTGGTCGAGAACGCTTGTGCCACAGCTCGGCCACAGGCGCTCGTTCAGTCTGTCCGGGTCCCGGGCACTGTGCAAAGATCCCATGACGTTGGGTAGTTGGCAGTCAGATTCTGACTGTCCGTCAGGAGAGGCACAGACAACGTGGAAGCGCTGACCCCGGACGACCCGTCCCGCATCGGCCCCTACCGGCTCCTCGGCAGACTCGGCGCGGGCGGCATGGGCCGCGTCTACCTCGCCAGGTCCGAGGGCGGCCGGACCGTCGCGGTGAAGCTCGTACGGCCGGAACTGGCCGAAGAGGAGGAGTTCCGGCGGCGGTTCGCCCAGGAGGTCGCCGCGGCGCGCCGGGTGGGAGGCGAGTGGACCGCGCCGGTCCTCGACGCCGACACCGACGCCCGCGAGCCGTGGGTCGCCACCGGTTACGTCCCCGGGCCCTCGCTGCACGCCGTGATCGCCGACCGGCCGCACCCGCTGCCGGAGCGGTCGGTGCGCATCCTCGCCCACCGGCTCGCGCAGGCGCTCACCGCCATCCACGCCGCCGGTCTGATCCACCGCGACCTCAAGCCCGCGAACGTGCTGGTGACCATCGACGGTCCGCGCGTCATCGACTTCGGGATCGCCCGCGCGCTGGACGCCGTCACCGGCGACAACCGCACGCGTACGGGTGTGGTGATCGGGTCGCCCGGCTACATGTCGCCCGAGCAGGTGCGCGGCGAGACCCTGACGCCCGCGAGCGACGTCTTCTCGCTGGGCTCGGTCCTCGCCTTCGCCGCGACGCGGCGGCAGCCGTTCGGTACGTCGACGAGCGGGATGCACGCGGTGATGTTCCGTATCGCGCAGGAGGAGGCGGACCTGGAGGGGCTGCCGGACGGGCTCGCGGAGCTGGTGCGGAGCTGTCTGGCGAAGGATCCCGCCGAGCGGCCCACCCCGGCGGAGGTCGCGGAGCGGACGGCGGACTCGGCCAACGACGGCGAAGGGGTGGAGACCGACCTGCCGTGGCTGCCGGGCTCGGTGCTCGCGGACCTCGGGCGGCGGTCGGCGGAGCTGCTGGAGGCGGAGACGCCCGCCGCGCCGATCCCGGCGCGGCCGTCCGGGCCGCCCCCGGCGTCGACACCGCCGCCACCGCTGAACCCGCCCGCGCCGGTCACCCCTCCGACGCCGGTCACCCCACCTCCGCCGCTGGCCCCGCCGCCAACGGCGATCGACTCCCCGGCGCCCGCGCCTGTTCCCGAGCCGACCCCCACCCCGACCCCGACTCCGACTCCGACTCCGGCCCCAACTCCCATGCCGCTGGGGGTGTTCGGGGCGCCCACCGCCCCCGTACCGGAACCGGACCCCGCCGCACGCCGCAGACGCACCGCGCTCATCGTGACGTCGGTCGTGGTGGCCGCCGCGCTGATCGCGGGCGGGGCGACGTACGCGGCGATGAACCTCGGCGGCAAGGACGGGTCCGACGACAAGAACAACTCCAGCGCGAATGACGGCGCGAATGACAGCGCGACGGGCGCGCCTTCGGACACGGCGTCCGACGCCTCCGACAACACGTCCGGGGAGTCCGGCGAGCCCGACGCCCCGCCGGCGGCGGTCGAGGGCGTCATCAGCAAGGACTACCTGGGCACTTGGCAGGGCGTGGGCAAGGACAGCTACGACGAGGAGGTCTCACTGCGCCGTCTGACGATCACTCAGGGCTCGGTGGGCGCGGACGTCGCCACGACGTTCAACTCCTTCGACGACCTGCTGTGCGAGGGTGCGGCGAAGCTGACCTCGTTCGACAATCTGATGGTGCTGGAGTCCCGTGCGGTCACCAGCATCCCCGAGGACGGCTGCTCCGACGGCGGCCGGCAGACAGTGCGCGCGAACGGCGACGGCACGCTGATCTGGACGGGCGACGACGGCGAGACGGCGGTCCTCAGCAAGTACAAGGAGCCCGCCGAGCCGATCCCGGCGAGCTTCCTCGGCACCTGGACACAGGAGCCGTCCACCGAGGAGGACTCGACCGAACCGGAGGGCAAGACGACCCTGGTCCTGAGCCAGGGCAAGTCCGGCACGGTCGTCGCCAAGTACACGGGCGACGGTCCCGCGTACCACTGCGAATGGGAGAGCGTCCTGGTCGACGCCAAGCCCGAGGGCCTGCGGCTGGGCCCGCAGATCGTGACGGCGGCCGAACCGGAGGACCAGTGCGAGGCGTTCGGCAGCCGCGCGGTCAAGATGAAGGGCGCGGACGCCATGACCCTCACCTGGGTCGGCTCGGACGACGCGAACACCTTCCGCCGCACCGACTGACCCCCGCGTGAGCACACATGGCTCCGCCCCGGTGGCCGTACCTCCCACCGGGGCGGAGCTGTCAGCGAATCCGCGGTCTACAGGAACGAGTTGATCTGGATCGTCTCCGTACGGCCCGGTCCCACGCCGATCGCGGAGATCGGCGCTCCCGACATCTCCTCCAACGCCTTCACATAGTCCTGCGCGTTCTTCGGCAGGTCCTCGAACGTCTTCGCCTTGCTGATGTCCTCGGTCCAGCCCGGCAGGTACTCGTAGATGGGCTTCGCGTGGTGGAAGTCGCTCTGGCTGTACGGCAGTTCCTCGACGCGCCTGCCGTCGATGTCGTACGCCACACACACCGGGATCCGCTCCCAGCCCGTGAGCACGTCCAGCTTGGTGAGGAAGAAGTCCGTCAGACCGTTGACCCGGGTCGCGTAGCGCGCGATCACCGCGTCGAACCAGCCGCAGCGGCGGTCGCGGCCCGTCGTGACACCCCGCTCGCCGCCGATGCGGCGCAGCGCCTCGCCGTCCGCGTCCAGCAGCTCCGTGGGGAACGGGCCCGCGCCGACGCGGGTCGTGTACGCCTTGAGGATGCCGATGACGCGGCTGATCTTCGTCGGGCCGACGCCGGCTCCCGTACAGGCGCCGCCCGCCGTGGGGTTGGACGAGGTCACGAAGGGATACGTGCCGTGGTCGACGTCCAGGAGTGTGCCCTGGCCGCCCTCGAAGAGGACGACCTTTCCGGCGTCGATCGCGTCGTTGAGGACGAGGGTGGTGTCGCTGACGTACGGACGCAACTTGTCCGCGTAGCCCAGCAGCTCCTCCACGATCTTCCCGGCGTCTATGGCGCGCCGGTTGTAGAGCTTGGCGAGGATCTGGTTCTTGAAGTCCAGCGCCGCGTCGACCTTCTGGATCAGGATCGACTCGTCGTAGAGGTCCTGGACCCGGATACCGACCCGGTTGATCTTGTCGGCGTACGTCGGGCCGATGCCACGGCCTGTCGTGCCGATCTTCCGGGAGCCGAGGAACCGTTCCGTCACCTTGTCCATGGTGGTGTGGTACGACGTGATCAAATGCGCGTTTCCGCTGATCAGGAGCTTCGACGTGTCAACGCCACGGTTGTTGAGCCCACTCAGCTCGGAGAGCAGGACGGCCGGGTCGATGACAACGCCGTTGCCGATCACCGGCGTGCATTCAGGCGAGAGGATTCCGGAAGGGAGGAGATGCAGCGCGTATTTCTGGTCGCCGACGACGACCGTGTGGCCGGCGTTGTTGCCACCCTGGTAACGCACCACATAGTCCACGGATCCACCGAGCAGGTCGGTGGCCTTTCCCTTGCCTTCGTCACCCCACTGAGCACCGAGCAGCACAAGTGCGGGCACAGGCGTACACCCCTTCCGGGCGGGGCATGTCCAACGTACGACGAAGCCTGAGCCGTCGAACCGGTTGCCCCGGAATAGACCAAGCCCCTGGCGCAATAGCGCAAGGGGCTCTTGCACAAAGATGCTACCCGAGGAAGGACCGAGGTGTCGGCTCCAGAGCCCGCCGAGAACGGTGCGCAGCAACTTCTGGTGGTCATCGACCCGGTCGCCCGCCGGACCGACGGCGAATCAGTGCGGATCGCGAAAGATGTGTTGAGCGCGGGTGCGACCGCGAAAATCTGCCTGCCGGACGGCCCCGCCGAGTTCGCCCGGGTGCTGGCCCGCAGGGGCGCGCGGCGGCCGGTGGTGATCGGCGACGACCGCGCCCTGCTGCGGACGGTGGCCCTGCTGCACCGGGAGCGCGAGCTGTCCGCGGGCGCGCTGTCGCTGGTGCCGGTGGGGGTGTCGGTCGAGCTGGCGCGCTCGCTCGGGGTGCCCACGGGCGCGGTCGCGGCGGCGCGGGCGGTGCTGGACGGGGTCGTACGGCGGCTGGATCTGCTCGTCGACGACAGCGACGGCGTGGTGCTGGGGGATCTGCGGATCCCGGCGCTGCCGGCGGCGGGGGGCAGGGGTGGTTCCGGCAAGGGTTCCGGCAGGGGCGGTTCCGGCAAGGGTGATTCCGGCGGGCCGGGCGGGGGCGGGCCGGGCGGTTCGTCCGTGTGGGACACCTGCCGGTCCCTGGTCCGGACGCTGGTCAAGCCCGTGCCGCAGGTGCTCGCCGTCCACACGCACCGGCTGCGGGTGGAGGCGGACGGCGTCCTGCTGAGCGATCTGGACGAGCCGGTGGAGACCGTGACGGTGTGCTCGCGGGGCGGGCGGGCGGAGGTCGTGATCCGTACGCGCTCCTCGGCCGAGCCGATCACCGCCAGCGCGCTGTCGGTGACGGTCTCGGGCGCGGACTTCCGCTACCGGGCGGACGCGGCGGTGACGGGCCCGGTGCGGACACGGACCTGGACGCTGCGGGCGGGGGCGTGGGGGCTGACGCTCCCGGCGGACGCCTGACCGCAGGTGCCGGTGCCGGTGCCGGTGCCGGTGTCGCTCATTCGCCCCGGAGGAGCGTCGCGCGGTGCTCGGCCCAGCGGTCCATCAACGACCCGATCTCCTTCTCCACGAACGCGAAGAACTCCAGCGTCTCGTTGATCCGGCGCCCCTGCGGTGTATCGAGACCGAACTGGTCCACACCCTCCCGCAAGGTGGCCTGCCAACGCCTCAGAATCGAGTCGCGGTTGGTCAGCGCCTCGTACCACTGATTGCCCTGCACCCGGTAGCGCTCGCGCCGCGAGCCCGGCTCGCGTTCGCGCAGGACCATGTCGACCTGCGCGAGATAGCGGATCGCACCGGACACGGCCGCCGGGCTGACCTTCAACTGCTCGCCGAGTTCCGCGGAGGTCATGACGCCCTGCTCGGAGGCGAGCAGCGCGGCGAAGACCCTGGCCGGCATGCGCGTCATACCGGCTTCGACGAGCTGGGCCGCGAAGCGTTCGACGAACTGTGAGACGGATGCCTCGTCGTCACGGACACCACCGGGTGCGTGGTCTCCGGCACGGCCGTCTTCACGCCGCCGCTCACTCATGCGCTGACCTCGGTCTCTGTCTGTGTCCTCACGGCGCCTGCGGTGCCAGCAACGCCTCGGTCAAGTCTATCGAGCTCCCATTTATACGTTTCCTTAACTTCACAAGTTTCTGAAAGAAGTGTACGTTCAGAATCATGACGAAGGCAATCACCGTCGCCGGACTGCACAAGTCGTTCGGCCGGACGCACGCACTGGACGGCCTCGACCTCGCCGTCGATTCCGGTGAGGTCCACGGCTTCCTCGGCCCCAACGGCGCCGGCAAGTCCACCACCATCCGCGTCCTGCTCGGGCTGCTGCGCGCCGACTCGGGCGCCGCGCAGCTCCTCGGCAAGGATCCGTGGAAGGACGCCGTCGACCTGCACCGCCGGCTCGCCTACGTACCCGGCGACGTCGAGCTGTGGCCCAACCTCACCGGCGGGGAGGCCATCGACCTGCTCTCCAAGCTGCGCGGCGGACTGGACCGCCGGCGCAGGGACGAGCTGATCGAACGGTTCGACCTGGACCCCACCAAGAAGGGCCGTGCCTACTCCAAGGGCAACCGGCAGAAGGTCGCCATCGTCGCCGCGCTCGCGTCCGACGCCGAACTGCTGCTCCTGGACGAGCCCACGGCCGGCCTCGACCCGCTCATGGAGGTCGTCTTCCAGGACGTCATCCTCCAGGCGAAGGCCGCCGGCAAGACGGTGCTGCTCTCCAGCCACATCCTGGCCCAGGTCGAGAAGCTGTGTGACCGCGTGAGCATCATCCGGCAGGGCCGGAACGTGCAGTCCGGCACGCTCAGCGAGATGCGGCACCTGACCCGTACGACGGTCGAGGCCGAGACCGAGCGCCCGGCCACCGGGCTCGACGCCATGGCCGGGATCCACGGGGCGCGGGTGACGGACCGCAGGGTGCACTTCGCCGTCGACAGCGCGCACCTGGACGCCGCGATCCGCAGGCTCGGCGAATTCGGCATCCGCAGCCTGGTCAGCCACCCGCCGACCCTCGAAGAGCTGATGCTGCGCCACTACGGCGACGAGCTGGCGGCCAACGGCCACTCCGTCGCCACGGACGACTTCGACGACCTGCCGACCGCCGCCACAGCCGACACGAGCAACGGCAGCAGTGGGGTCGCCCGATGACCACCGTCACGGCACCCGCCGCCGGCCGCACCGCCGCGCCCGCCCGGACCGTGGCCGGCGCCTTCGCCGGCACCGGGACCCTGGTCCGCTTCGGCCTGCGCCGGGACCGCGTCCGTATCCCCGTCTGGGTGGTCGCCCTCACCCTGGTCACGATGACCACGGTGACCGAGTTCACGACGCTCTACTCCAGCGCCGAGGAACGTGCCACGGCGCGCAGCTCCATGGACAGCCCCGCCGCGCTCGCGATGACCGGCCCGCGCCACTACCTGACCGACTACAACATCGGCTCGATGATGGGCCACCAACTGATCGGCTTCATGGCCATCATGGTCGGTCTGATGTCCGTACTGATCATCACCAGGCACACCCGCGACGAGGAAGAGACAGGCCGCGCGGAGCTGGTGCGCTCCACCGTCGTCGGACATCACGCGCAGCTCGCGTCCGCGCTGATCGTCGCCACCGTCGCCAACCTCGCACTCGCCGCCCTGCTGACGCTGAGCGTCCTGTCGGCGGGCGTCGACGGCGTCGGCACCGGCGGGGCGCTGCTGTACGGGCTCACGCACGCCGCCGTCGGTCTGGTCTTCGCGGGCGTCGCCGCGATCACCGTGCAGATCACCGCCCACACGCGCGCCGCCTCCGGCATGGCGCTCGCGGTGATCGGCGTCGCCTACGTACTGCGCGCCTCCGGCGACGTGGGCAACGACGCGCTGTCCTGGCTGTCGCCGATCGGCTGGGCGCAGCGCACCTACGTCTTCGTCGACAACCGCTGGTGGCCGCTGCTGCTGTGCCTGGCCCTCGCCGCGCTGACCGCCGCCACCGGCTTCGTACTGAGTACCCGGCGCGACGTCGGCGCGGGCCTGCGCTCCGCCCGGCTCGGCCGCCGTACGGCCTCCGCCGCGCTCACCCACCCGCTCGGCTTCACGCTGCGGCTGCACCGGGGGACCCTGCTGGGCTTCGGCGCGGGGCTGTTCCTGATGGGCGTGATGTACGGCTCCATCCTCGGCGACGCGGCCGACATGGTGAAGGACGTCGAGCAGATCCAGGAGGCGCTGGAGAAGATCGGCGGCGCGTCCGTCGCCGAGTCGTTCGCGTCGATGACGATGGTCATCGTCGCCGTCGTCGCCGCCGTGTACGTGGTGATGGCCGCGCTGCGGCCGCGCGCCGAGGAGAGCGCGGGCCGCGCCGAACCACTACTGGCCACCGGCCTGTCCCGCGACCGCTGGGTGGGCAGCCATGTCGCGATCGCGCTCGCGGGGGGTACGGCGCTGCTGCTCCTGGCCGGGCTGGGCTTCGGCATCTCGGGCGCCGCCTCGGTCGGGGACGGCGGCCTCGTCCTCCAACTGACCGGCGCCGCGCTGGCGTACGCGCCCGCGCTGTGGGTGACCATCGGCGTGGCCGTGGCGCTCTACGGCTGGTTCCCCCGGGCCGCGGCGGTGGCCTGGATCGTGCCGGTGTACGCGTTCCTGGTCGGGTATCTCGGGGCGATGCTCCAGTTCCCGGACTGGATGAACAACGTGTCGCCCTTCGGGCACGTACCCCAACTGCCCGCCGCCGATATGCGGTGGACGCCCCTGATCGTCCTGACCGCCGTCGCGGCCGGGCTGATCCGGCTGGGCCTGGCGGGCTTCCGCCGCCGGGACGTGGAGACCAAGTGAATCCTCCCCTCCCGGCGGGGCCCAACTGCCGGAGGTGACGGTTGGAAGTGTGGCGCCGCGGGGGGCGTCATACCTCCACCAGCAGCTCCCGCACCCCCCGGATCACATATCCCGGCTTCCACTGCGGCTCGGCGACGAGCCGCAGTGTCGGCGCCTGGCGCAGCAACTCACCGAACGACGCGCTCAGTTCGAGCCGCCCCAGCGGAGCGCCCAGGCAGTAGTGGATCCCCGCGCCGAACGTCAGATGGGGATTGTCCACGCGGCTGAGGTCGAGCGTGTCCGGCCGGTCGAAACGGGACGGGTCACGGTTGGCCGAGCCGAAGAGAAGCGCGAGTTCGGCGCCGCGCGGCACGACCGTGCCGTCGATCTCCATGTCGTCGAGCACCCACCGCTCGAACATCTGGAGCGGAGTGTCGTACCGCAGCAGTTCCTCCACCGCTGTGGACAACGACACCTCCCCGGACCGCAGGGCCGCGAGCTGTTCGGGGTGACGGAACAGCGTCCACCAGCCGTTGGCGGTGGTGTTGACCGTCGCCTCGTGCCCCGCGTTGAGCAGAAGCGCACAGGTCGAGATCGCCTCCTGCTCGCTCAGCCGGTCCCCCGCGTCCTGCGCCGCGATCAGCGCGGTGAGCAGGTCCGCACCGGGCGCGGCCCGCCGGGCGGCGATCAACTCCCTCAGATAGTCGCTGAATTCGAGTGACGAACTGACCGCCCGCCGCGCCACCTCCTCCGTCGGATTCAGCTCGTACATCGCGCACATGTCGGCCGACCAGGGCCGCAGCAGCCCCCGGTCCGCCTCCGGAACGCCAAGCATCTCGGCGATGACGGCGACCGGCAGCGGCTCCGCCACCTCGGCGAGCAGATCCCCGCCGCCCGCCGCACACAGCCCGCCCACCAGCTCGGCGGCGAGCCGCCGCACGGTCGGGGCAAGCGCCTCGACCCTGCGCGGCGTGAACGCCTTCGACACCAGCCGCCGGATCCTGGTGTGGTCCGGCGCCTCCAGGTCGAGCAGCCCGTTGCCGTTGAGGACGTGGAACGGCTCGTGCGACTCGGGCGGTGGCGTACGGCCGAACTCCTCGTGCGTGAAGCGGTGCAGATACGTCCGCCCCAGCCGCCGGTCCCGCAGCAGGGCCGACACGTCACCGTGGTGGGGAACCAGCCACTGCCGCGACGGCTCGAAGTAATGCAGCCGGCCACGCTCGCGCAGCTCCGAGTACACGGGATACGGGTCGGCGACGAAGCCGGGCGACCAGGGGTCGAAGGATGCCATGCCCGCACGCTACTGACCCGCCCCGCGCGAACGCCATGGCCGGGCGCCCGCGCTCACCCCGGAGTGACGAGCCTCGCCTCGTACGCGAACACCGCCGCCTGCGTACGGTCCCGCAGCCCCAGCTTCACCAGGATGCGGCTCACATGCGTCTTGATCGTGGACTCGGCGACAACCAGATGCGAGGCGATCTCCGCGTTCGACAGTCCCTGCGCGATCAGGACCAGGACCTCGGTCTCGCGCTCCGTCAGCTCCCCCATCTGTGCCAGCGCCGGTGGGCGCGGGGACTCGGCCAGCTTGGAGAACTCCGTGATCAGCCGGCGCGTCACCGTGGGCGCGAGCAGCGCCTCGCCGGACGCCACCACCCTTACCCCGTCGGCCAGTTGGCGCGCGGACGCGTCCTTCAGCAGGAAGCCGGAGGCCCCCGCCCGCAGTGCCTGGTACACATACTCGTCCAGGTCGAACGTCGTCAGCACGAGGACCTTCGCGTCCGCGTCGGCCGCCACGATCTCCCGTGTCGCCTCGATACCGTTCAGCTCCGGCATCCGGATGTCCATCAGGACCACGTCGGGGCCGAGGGCCGCGACCTGGGTGACGGCCTCGCGGCCGTTCACCGCCTCGCCGACGACCTCGATGTCCGGCATCGCGTTCAGCAGGACCGAGAAGCCCTCGCGGACCATCACCTGGTCGTCGACGATCAGTACCCGGATCGTCATGACGCCTGCCCGCCGGTCTTCGGAGCCACGTCCTGGACCGCGCCCTGGACCGCGCCCTGGACCGCGCCCTGGCTTCGGCCCTCGTCCTCGTTCTCGTCGTCGTCCTGAACGGCGACCGGTATGTACGCCGCGACCTCGTAGCCACCGTCGGGCAGCAGCCTCGCCGTCATCTCGCCGTTCAGCATGCTCACCCGCTCCCGCATCCCCGTGATGCCGTGCCCGGCCCCGGGTGAGGGCTTCACCAGCCCTTGCGGCGGCGTATTGACTATCCGCAGGCCGAGCCCGCCGAGCACATACGAGACCTCCACCTTCGCCGTCGCCCCCGGCGCGTGCCGCAGGGCGTTGCTGAGCGCTTCCTGGATGATGCGGTACGCCGACAGCTCGACGCCCTGCGGCAGTTCCCTCACCGCTCCGGTGACCGCCTTCTCCACGGTCAGACCCGCCTCGCGGACATTGGCGAGCAGCCCTTCGAGATCGCCGAGAGTCGGCTGCGGGGCGTCGGGGGCGTCGTAGTCCTCGGCCCGTACGACTCCGAGGACGCGACGCAGCTCGGTCAGCGCGGCGACCGCGTTCTCCCTGATGGTGGCGAACGCCTTCTCCAGCTCGGGGGGCGGATTCTCCACGCGGTAGGGCGCCGCCTCCGCCTGGATGGCGACGACCGACATATGGTGCGCGACGACGTCGTGCAGCTCGCGGGCGATGGTGGTGCGCTCCTCGAGGAGCGTGCGCCGGCCACGCTCGACCGCGTTGACACTGAGCTGCACCGCGACCTCCTGCTTCGCGTCACGGCGGATGTGCACGGCTGAGACCGCCAGCAGGAACAGCGCGGAGACGAACAGCATGGGCGCGCTGGTCGACCCGTACGCGTAACCCCCGCCGAAGAGCGTCCCGACGAACAACGCGTAGACCAGCGTGACAACCCACATCCAGCCCGCGGTGCGCGGGTTCGTCCGTATCGCGACGATCGTCATCACCGCCAGATACGAAGCGAAGGCGGAGGGCGTCCAAGGCCAGTCGGCGTAGTAGGAGCCCATTGTGCCGGTGAGTGCGGTGACCGCGAGGGCCAGCCACCAGGCCGCGACGGGCCTGACGAGGACCAGCAGCACCGGCGCGACCGCGATCAGGTCCACTCCCGTGCCGTTGGCCGTCCCGACGACGAGCGCGAACAGCGCGCAGCCGACGATCACGACGTGCGGGAACCATCCCGCGTGCTCACGTATACGAGCGGGCAGCCGGCGCGTGATCACGCCGTCCG
Organism: Streptomyces sp. NBC_01506; assembly: GCF_045040295.1. Classification (NCBI taxonomy): domain Bacteria; kingdom Bacillati; phylum Actinomycetota; class Actinomycetes; order Kitasatosporales; family Streptomycetaceae; genus Streptomyces; species Streptomyces sp. NBC_01506. The sequence goes on from NZ_CP109422.1 coordinate 4,191,129, forward strand.
TCCGCATGGGGGGCAGCGGCCGGTAGGCGAAGGCGTCCTGGAAGAGGTCCTGGCGCAGGCTTCCGAGCAGGCTCGCGGCCAGCCGGAATTCGGGGCTCCGGGCTTTCCCGGTCGCGGTCTTCGTCTGTGTCTGGGTCACGTTTTCAAAGGTAAGGGGAGGGACGGGTACCGGTCGTCACCAGTGATAGGGATCCTTTCCCATCCCTCCCAGGTACTACGAGCCCCCCGCGAGAGCTATACGCGGTCGCCCCAGTACCCCCGGTGAGCGGCCCGGGTGAGCGCGACGGCTACGGCCGGAACGCGTCCGCGTTCTCGGCAGCCCACTGCGCGAACGTACGCGCCGGCCGCCCCGTGACCTCCGCCACCGTCCCGATCGGGGTCCGGCCCTCGGGCGGCGTGTTCCCGTACACCTCCAGCAGGAATCCGATCACTTCCTCCGGCTGCCCGGCCGCCCGCCACTGCTCGACGGCCTGTGCCTCGGTCAGCTCGACCACCTCGATCTTCCGGCCCCGGGCCTCGGCCAGCGCGTCCGCCTTGTCCTGGATCGTCAGCGCCTCGGGCCCGGTGATCAGATACGACTTCCCGCCGTGCCCGTCCTCGCTGAGCGCGACGGCGCCGACAGCGCCGATGTCGCCCTCGTGGACCATGGCGCTCAGCCGGCCGACGAACGGCTCGCGCACGGCGTCGTCGGCGCGGATGCCCCGCGCCCACTCCATCGCGTTGGCCATGAACTCGACGGGCATGAGCACGGTCCACGGAATGCCGCCCGCCATGACCGCGTCCTGGAGCGGGGTGGCACCACCGCCGTTGAGCACGGTGATCCGGCGCACTCCGGCCTTGGCCGCCAGCTCCACGATCTCGGGACCGGTCTCCAGCGGCGCGAAGAGACCGCCGTCGAAGGTGATCAGATGCAGGCCGGTGACGCCCTCGAGGGCAGGAACGAGCGACGCCGGATCGGCGAGGTCACCGCGTACGACCTCGACACCGTCCGGGAAGTCGGCCTTGGCCGGGTCGCGGGTCAGGGCGCGTACGGAGTGGCCCCGGCCGAGCAGTTCGAGGACGATCTGGCGGCCGACGGTGCCGGTCGCGCCGGTCACAAGGTTCACGGTCGGGTTCGTGTTCGTGTTCGCGCTCGTGTTCGTGCTGGCGTCTGCGTTGTTGGTCATGATTCGAAGGTACGAGGGCTTGCGGTCAGCTTCTGTCCGCAAGTCCGCCCGGACCTTGAGTACGCCTCAGTACGCGAGCTGCGCCAGTTCCTCGGCCACGACCGCGCAGGCATCGGCCCCGGGGTCGACCGGCGCGTAATGCCCGACGTCCTCCAGAAGCGTGACGCCGACCATCTCGCCGGCCTTCGCGGCGGCGTCGACGTACGCCTCGGTGACCGCCTGCGGCACGACGATGTCTTTCCGGCCGTGCACGACGGCGGTCGCGATCCCGGTGGGCAGCAGCAGCGACGGGTCCACGCTGTCCCCGCGCGCCTTCAACTCGCCCTCCCCACCGAGGAGTTGTACGACGGCTCCGCCGCAGACGCCCAACTCGACCGCGCTGGCGAAGTCCGCGATGGGCGCGATCGCGACGACACCGCGCAGCTTCGGCGGCGCGTCCAGCCGCCACGGCGATCCGGCGGGCAGCACATGCCGCGCGGTGGCCCAGAGCGCGAGATGGCCACCGGCGGAGTGCCCGGTGACCACGATCCGGCGCGGGTCGGCCTGCGGCAGGGCGTCGGCGACGAGTGCGGGCAGCGCGTCCATCACGGTGGCGATGTCGTCGAACGTCTCGGGCCACCGCCCCGCGACGACCCCGGCACCGCCGTGGCCGCCGCCGTCGTGGCCGCCGCCCTCGGAGCCGTTCCCCCGCCGGTACTCCACATTGGCGACGGCGAAACCGCGCCGGGCCAGGAAGCCGGCGAACGGCGTCAGATGCAGCCGGTCGTACGACGCGCGCCAGGCCCCGCCGTGCAGTACGACCACCAGCGGCACGCCCTCGCGCCCGCCGCGCGGCGCGTAGAAGTCGACCACTTGATCAGGGTGCTCCCCGTACGCCACGGTGACGTCCGGCGCCACCCCCGGACGTGCGAACAGCGCCTCGGACTCGGCGAGGTCACGGGCGACCGCAGCGACGTCGGCGGAGTCAGCGGAGTCATTCGCGACGGAATCCGTCATGCTGCTCCAACCTTTCGATGAGAGACCCGAATTGACCTGATCAGCGGGGACGCTACCAGCATCCACGCCCCAGGTTTACGGCCCGGCCTCACCTCGACGGCCTCACCTCGACGGCCCCACCACGGCCCCCACCACAGCCGCGCTCACTCCGCGCGCGTCAGCGCCCCCGCGACCGTCACCGGCCCCCGCCGCACATCGCCCGGTCCACCAGCGCCTGGACGGCCTTCTCCGCGCCGATCAGCCACTCGTCGTTCGACTTCTTGCCGCTCGCGTTGATGACGACCGACCGCTGTCCGTCCTCGCTGACGGCCGTCCTGATCGTCTGCCCTTCCAGGTCACCGCCGTGTCCCCAGCGGTCCCCACCACAGGTCAGCGGCTGCCGCATCACTCCGAGCCCGTAGTGCAGCCCGGGGAAGACCATCTGGTAGTCCCCGGCCGCCGGAACGGCCTTGCGCAGCTCGGCCATCTCGGCAGGCGGCAGCAGCCTGCCGCGCTGAAGGGCCGTCAGGAACCGGTCCAGATCGCGCTCGCCGGTGATCAGCTCGCCGGCGGCCGACGCCCACGACACGTTGCGAATGCTGGTGTCCGTCATGGCGGTTGACCCGGGAAGCTGCTGATACGTGTGCGTGTACGGCCCCTTGAGACGCGGGTCGTCACCGGGGGCGTACGTCCGCGTGAGCCCCAACGGGCGGACGATACGGTCACGGACCTCCCTGTCCCACGGCTTGCCCGTCACCTCCTCGATGATCATCCCGGCGAGCACGTAGCCGGTGTTCGAATAACTCCAGTCGGGCTCGAGGTCGCTCGGGTCGGCGGGGTCGAAGTCCGGCCGGTGCTTCATCGCCCCGGCCACCATGTCCTGCGGGTCGTAGTGGTCGAATCTGGTCCGCTCGAAGTCCGCGGCCGTGTCGCCGGTGTCCTCGGTGACGTCGTAGTTGTAGATCCCACTGGTGTGCTGGAGCAGATGCCGTACGGTGACGCGGCTGCCGTCGTTCCCGTTCCCCGCCACGACGCCGGGCAGCCAGTCCTCCACGGTGTCGTCCAGCGACAGTCGTCCCTCGGCGACGAGTTGGAGGACGACCGTCGACACGAACGTCTTGGTGACGCTCGCCGCACGGAAGTCGGCCTCGTGCGACACCGGCCGCCCGGTGCCCAACTCGGCCTCCCCGGCGACCGCGTACCGACGGCTCTGCCCGTCGCGCACCTGTACGGAGATGCCGACGTACCCGGCGTCCTTCAACGTCCGGTCCACCTCACGCTGCAACTGCTTCTGCGACAGCGCGGCCCCGGCGGAGTCCCGGCCGCCGCCGCCCTCGCCGTTCCCCTGCGCGGGCGCGGGCCCGGCGGACACCCCGAGGGACACGGCGCAGACGGCGGCGGTGACGAGGGCGGTGACCACGGGCAGGCGCGGCCGACGGGAGGTTTTCGGCTGGGAGTTCATGGTCGTCAAGCTTGGTCCGCCGGACCGTCCCGATCCATGAAGGAGGCACCCGACATCACGGTGGGGATAGCACCACCACCGCGCCGCGGCGCTACGACCGCCCGCCGAACTGCCAGTGGTGCACCTCGATGTCGGCGTACCCGTCCGCCGTCAGCACGGCGCGAGCCGTCCGCGCGTCCGGCGCCCGCAGCAGCACCGCCGTACCCACCCAGGTGTCGCCGTCGTCGGACAGCAGCGGCCCGTACGCGATCAACTCGCGCTGATCGGCGGGCAGTTCAAGATCGACCCCCGCCCCCGCACCCAGCCCGAGCACCAGATACCGGTCACCGTCCTCAGCACCCCCGGGGAAGTCCCACATGGTGCGCCCCAGCACATTGCGCCACCGCCGCAACAGCACATCGCGGTACACCCCCGCCTGATAGCCGGGCTCGTCGAAGGCGAACGCGCGGGCGGCGGCGACATCGGGCAGGTCGAGGATGTGCACACTGCCCGTGGGCGTCTCCCCGTCCCCGCGCATGGTCGGCCCCCGGGCGATCATCTCGTCCGCGTACCCGTCCATGTAGGACCAGTGCTCTTCCAGCAACTTCTCCCGCAACGCAAGGGAGCCGGGCCGGTCACGGTGGTAACAGAAGAATTCCATGGCCGCCATTCTTCATCACCGGCCGATTCACGCCTCATCGACCACTCGGGTACCCCCTTCAGCACGGCATCCCGGCGCCGGTCGCAGGCGGCGGCGAGCCGGGAGTTGGGAATGGGTAGTGGGGAGTGGGGAGTTGGAGCGTCAGGTGAGCAGGCGGCGGCGGTAGCCCTCGGCCACCGCCGAGGCTCGATCACGGACGCCCAGTTTGTCGTAGATGTGTTGCAGATGGGTCTTGATGCTCGCTTCGCCGATGAACAGCGCTGTAGCGGCCTCCCGATTCGAGCTGCCGTTCGCGACCAATTGCAGTACCTCCTTCTCCCGGTCGGTCAGTGTGCCGGCGCCGGGCCTCCGAACCTGCCCCATCAGGTGCTGCGTCACCGACGGCGCGAGCACCGACTCCCCGCGCGCGGCCGCACGGACGGCTCGCATCAGTTCGTCGGGCAGCGCATCCTTCAGGAGATATCCGATCGCACCCGCCTCGATCGCCGGCAGTACGTCGCTCTCGCTGTCGAAGGTGGTCAGGATCAGTACGCGGGCACTCGGGGCCCGCTCGCGCAGGGCCGCGGTCGCGGCGACGCCGTCCATCCCGGGCATCCGGAGGTCCATGAGCACGACATCCGCCGCCAGCAGCTCCGCACGTTCGATGCCCTCGGCGCCGTCCCCGGCCTCACCGACCACCACGATGTCCTCGGCGTGCGCGAAGGTGTCGCGAAGACCGCCCCTCACGATCGGATGGTCGTCGACAATCACCAGTCGAATCATCGGTCGGTCTCCCCCTTCGCTCTCGTGCCCCCGGGGGCGATCGCCGGAACGCGCGCACTGACGGATGTCCCTTCACCCGGTGCGCTCTGCACCTCCACGTGACCGCCGACCCCTCTGATGCGCTGGCGCATGCTCGTCAGGCCGAAGCCGGTGCCGACCCCTTTCGCGAACGCGAACCCGCGTCCGTCGTCCCGCACGTCCAACAGCACCTCGGTGCCCGTGTACGACAGCGTGACACCGACGCGCGAGGCGCCCGCGTGCTTCGCCACGTTGGTCAGCGACTCCTGCGCGACCCGGAAGAGCGACACCTCGATCGCCGGGCTCAGCGGCTCCCGGGTGCCGGTGACCTCCACCTGCGCGCTGATCTCCTGGTCCTGCGCCCATCGCTCGGTCAACGTGCGCAGCGCGTCGGGGAGGTGCGCCCGTCCGAGTTCCTGGGGAGCGAGCGCCCGCACGGACCGTCTGGCCTCGGTCAGGCTGCCGCGCGCGAGCCGAAGCGCACGCGCGACGTGCTCGTCCGTCTCACCCCGCACACTCGCGGAACGGTCCGCCGCCTGGAGCTGTGTGATGATGCCGGCGAGACCCTGGGCCAGCGTGTCGTGGATCTCGCCGGCCAATCGCTGCCGCTCGTCCTGCACCCCGGATTCACGGGCCTGGGCGACCAGTTGCGCATGGAGCCCGGCGTTCTCGTGCAGTGCCGCCTCAAGTCGCTCGACGAGTTCCTCCCGCTTGCGTTCCTCCGGTTCGCTGCGCGCCGTCAGCAGGATGCCCACCCCGATCGCCGCGGTCTGCACGGCGACGATCAGGACGAACTCCGCGAGCGTGTCCGGGGTCGGGTCGGCCCACACGCGCATCGCCGAGCCGTTGAGGGCCACGGAGGTGGCCAGGACGCCGAGCACCCCCAACGGCCACGGCCTGAGCAAGTACGCGTGGAAGAAGCCAGCGATGGTGAAGACGAGGAAGATGTCGGAGTACGTCATGAGGGTGACGGACAGCGCCAGCAGCCCGACGAAGAAGATGCCCGCCGACACGGGCCGCAGCGTCCTGCTCCTGATGGGCAGCGTGTGACCGAACAGCACCCACAGCACCGAGACCGCGACCAGCCCGAGGACGGATGCGCCCTCGGGCCAGAAGCGTTCACCGGAGGCCGGAAGCACCCACGCGAAATAGATCGCCGTCGAGATCGTCAGCAGCAGCCACGGTGTGATCAATTGCAGCAGGTCCCAGACCCGTAGCTGCTCCGCTTTCCAGGCCAACCGGGAGCGATTCGCGATCTCCGCCTCTTGCGCGACGGCGGATTCGTACGTCCCGAAGCTCGGGCGCTCACCGGCCCCGGTGTGCGTCCCGAAGCTCGGGCACTCACCGGCCCCGGCATCTCGCGTCATCGTCACTTACTCCCAGCGGAAGAGCTTCGCGGCGATCGCGCTCGCGATCACTGCGATACCCGCCATTATGGCGATCTGTAGCCAGAAGGGCTGCCCACCGGCGGTGGCGGTGACCTCGCCCGCTTCGGCGGACCACGCCGCGGTGAGGGCCTGCAACCCGGGCGGTATGAACTCGCCGACCTCGCGCAGCACGTCGGGCATGAGGACACGGGGCAGGAAGGCCCCGCCGAAGAACATCAGCGCGACGAACAGGAGCGTGCCGATCTGGTTCGCGGCACCGCTCGTGCGGACCACCGCCGCGGAGATCATGCCGAGCCCGAGCAGTGCCGCGTAGCCGACGACGAAGGCGACGACGAACTCCAGGGGCCGCGTGGGCGGCGCGATATCCAGCACCGCCCACGCGACGAAGATCATGAGTGCCGCGGAGACGACCACGGAGGCGAACGCGACGATCATCTGCGCGAGCAGGACGTTCCGCGGATGCGCGGGAGTGGTCGACAGCCTGCGCAGGATGCCGCGCTCTCGATACGTCGCGATCACCGCCGGGACGTGCTGCACGGCGATCATCACCATCCCGAACACCAGTGCGGTCGGTGCCCAGATGTCGATGGACCGGAGCCCGCCGGTTTCCGGGGACGGCTCTCTGAGCGAAGGGACGGCACCCAGCCCGAGCAGGAGTCCCGCCGGGAACAGCACACCGAAGACGACGGTGGCGGAGTCCCGGAGGAAGAGTTTCCTCTCGACCTTGACCATCTTCAGGAGGGCACGCATCAGTCGACCCTCCTCTCGGAGGGTTCTGGGGACTCCGCGGCGCGTCCCGTGAAGGCCACGAACGCGTCGTCGAGGTTGCGCTGGTCGACGCGCAGATCCTCCGCCACGACCTGCGCCCTGGCGAGAGCCCCCGCGACGCTGCTCAGAAGCTGCCCCCTGCCGGTGACCAGCCAGCGGCCCTCGGTGATCTCGACATCGGTCACGTCGGGAAGCCCGGTCAGGACACTCCTGTCCAGCGGTCGACTCACGCGGAACCGGACCTGCCGCACCGCGCTCGACCGCGCGATCAGCCCTGCGGGCGTATCCACCGCGGCGATCCGGCCACCGTCGATGACGGCGATCCGGTCGCTGAGGCGCTCCGCCTCATCCATGAAGTGCGTGACGAGGAGGATCGTGACGCCCGTGTCACGAACCCGCTCGATGAGGCTCCAGGTGTCGCGCCTCGCCTGCGGGTCCAGTCCCGTCGTGAGCTCGTCGAGAATCGCGACCTCCGGATTGCCGACCAGGGCGAGCGCGATCGAAAGCCGCTGCTTCTGCCCGCCCGAGAGAGCCTTGTACCGCGTGTCGCGCTTCTCGGTGAGACCAAGGAGCTGCATGAGCTCGCGCCAGTCGGCGGGGTTCCGGTAGAAGGAGCTGTAGAGCTCAAGGGCTTCGGCGACCTTGATCGCGTCCGGGAAGCTGCTCTCCTGGAGTTGCACGCCAAGTCGCTCACGCACCTGCGCCCGGTCCTTGACCGGGTCGAATCCCAGCACAGAGATCGAGCCCGAGTCGGGCGTCCGCAGGCCGGCGATGCTCTCGACGGTGGTCGTCTTGCCCGCGCCGTTGGGCCCGATGATGCCGAAGATCTCGCCCTCGTCAACGCTGAAAGAGACGTCGTCGACGGCAACGTGCCGCCCGTAGCGCTTGTGCAGATTTCGCACTTCCAATGCGGTCATACGGCGAAGTTACGGACGCACCGCACCCCGCCACATCGACCGTAGCGTCTGCGCTTGGGTTGATTCGCGCCTCCACCGTTCGGTGGATGTACAGCACCCCGCGCAGCGCCCGACGCCCGGTTGGTTGTCGGCCCGCTCGTTGGCTCCGCTCCTCGCCCAGCGGGCACAGGGCACGTGCTCCGGGTCGCGACGCTCGTCGTCGCCGCCGCGTGCGCCGGCCAGTCGCACCCGTTCGACGCGGCACGGCTCCACACCTGGCTCGACAAGATCACCACAAACCGGGCCGGAAACAGCCGCGCCGCCATCCTGCTGACCGTGGCCGCCGCCCTGCTCACCGCCGGTGCGGCGGGTCTGGCGGCCGGCGGGCTCGGCGGCCTCCTCCAGCGACCGTGGGGCGCGGCGTCCAGCCCGACAGTGATCAACTCACCGAACCGGGCCGGGCCGTCAACCGCCGTTTGGGCCCGCCCCCCATCCCCGTAACCACACACCGATGGGGCGGGAGCCCCGGCCAGCGACTCCCGCCCCATCGGCACGCCGCTCAGGCCAGTACCTCCCCCAGCACCCGCGCCGCCCGCTCCGCGTCACGGAAGCCGACGTACAGCGGCGTGAAGCCGAACCGCAGCACGTCCGGACGCCGCAGGTCGCCGACCACGCCGCGGCTGATCAGCTCCGCCATCACCGCGGGCGCCTCCGCGCAGCGCAGCGCCACCTGGCTGCCGCGCTCCGCGTGCGCCGTCGGCGTCATCGAGGTGACCCGGCCCGCCGGAGCGTACGCCTCCACGCAGCGCAGGAAGAAGTCCGTCAGCGCCAGACTCTTGGCCCGCAGAGCCTCCAGCGATACGCCCTCCCAGACATCGAGCGCCGCCTCCAGCGCCAGCATGGAGAGGATGTCCGGCGTGCCGACCCGGCCGCGCGTCGCGCCGTCCGCCGGCGCGTAGTCGGGGGTCATCCCGAACGGGTCTGCGTGCGATGTCCAGCCGGGCAGCGGGGAGTCGAAGGCCGCCTGATGGCGCTCGGAGACGTACAGGAAGGCCGGTGAACCCGGCCCGCCGTTCAGGTACTTGTACGTGCAGCCCACCGCCAGGTCGACGCCGTGCTCGTCCAGTCCGACCGGCAGCGCGCCCGCGCTGTGGCACAGGTCCCAGATCGCGAGCGCGCCCGCGTCGTGCAGCGCGGCCGTGATACCGGGCAGGTCATGGAGCCGGCCCGTGCGGTAGTCGACGTGGTTGACGAGCGCGGCGGCCGTACGCGGCCCGGCGGCACCCGGCACCCGCGCAGGCAACACCGGCACCAGCCGCAGACCGGTCATCCGTGCCGCCGACTGAGCGAGGTACCCGTCCGTGGGGAACGTCTCGGCGTCCACCAGGAGTTCGTCACGCCCCTCCCCGGCCAGCCGAGCCGCCGCCACAACCGCCTTGAAGACGTTGACACTTGTGGAGTCACCGACCACGACCCGGCCCGGTCCCGCGCCGACCAGCGGCGCGATCCGGTCGCCGATGCGCTCCGGCGCGGTCCACCAACCGCCCTCGGTCCAGGAGCGGATGCGCAGCTCGCCCCACTGCCGGGCGACAACATCCTGGATCCGCGCGGGTACGTGGCGGGGCAGCGCCCCGAGCGAGTTGCCGTCCAGGTATACGGAGTCGTCGAGCGCGAACAGCTCGCGGTGCGCGGCCAGTTCGTCCGCCGCGTCGAGTTCCGCGGCGCGCTTCAACAGCACGTCGGACAGAGCCTCAGACATGGCTGCGCGCCGTCCACAGCTCCGGGAACACGTTCTTCTGCGCGCGCTTCTCCAGCCACGCGACCCCGGCGGAGCCGCCCGTCCCGGTCTTGGACCCCATCGCACGCCGCGTCGCCACGAGATGGTCGTTGCGCCAGCGCCACACCAGCTCGGCGACATCCGTCAACGCCTCGCCCAGCCTGATGACTTCACCGTGCTGGTCGGGCTCCGCGTAGACCCCGGTCCAGATCTCCTCGACCGCCGTCGACGGCTCGTACTTCAGCGTGCGGTCCCGCTCCAGCGCCTGGGCCGGCACCGGCAGCCCGCGCCGGGCCAGCAGGCTCAGCACCTCGTCGTACAGGCTCGGCTCCTGGAGCGCCTTCTCCAGCTCCGCGTGCACGCGCGGCGCACCACGGTGCGGCACGAGCATGGACGCCGACTTGTCGCCCAGCAGGAACTCCATCCGCCGGTACATCGCCGACTGGAAGCCCGAGCCGTCACCGAGCGCGCTGCGGTACGAGTTGAACTGCACGGGCGTCAACTGCGCCAGCGGAGTCCACGACGCGTTCAGCGCCTCCAGCTCGCGCACCGACCGCTTGAGCGCGTCGACCGCGACCGGCACCCGGTCCTCGCGCAGCGCGCGCGACGCGGTCTCCCACTCGTGGACGATGACGGTGAACCACAGCTCCATCACCTGGGTGGTCACCAGGAAGACCATCTCGCCCGGGTCGTCGGACACCGGGTGCTGGAGATGGGTGAGGACATCCGCCTGGACGTAGTCCTCGTACGGGGTCGTACCCGCGAAGTCGAGGTTCGGGGCATCCGAACCGGCTCCGGAGGCATCGGGGTGCTGCGACATCTCTGTCTCCTCGATATTGCTACCGGGTAGCGGTCCGCCCCTTTCCGATCGGCATCGGAGCTCCGGTCCCCTGACGGCATCATAATCCCGCCTTCACGAGACCGCCGGACCTGTGATGTACGCCCCGTCCTCCGCGTACGGCCAGGCATTCGCAAGGCAGCCGTGCAGACCCTTGATCTGCTGCATCATCGCCGGCGCGGGCTTTCCGGCCTCGCCACAGGTGACATGGCCCTTCCCCAGGCGGTGGCCGACCTCATGATTGATGATCAGCGCGCGGTACTCGGTGACCGGGCCGTCGAACTGCTCGGACCCCAGCACCCACCGCTTGAGGTTCACCACGACGGAGTGGCCCACGGTGCAGTTCACCTCGCCCCGCGTGAGCAGGCCGGCGGCGCCGCAGATCCGGTCCACGGTGCCCGGCGTCGCGATCTTGACGTCGAAGTCGGACGGTCCCGAGCCCACGAGCTGGAAGGAGTTCCGGCCGTCCGAGGTCCAGCCCCGGGGGTGCGCCAGGATTGTCTCGATCTCGACGGCGGCGTCCCGCTCGGAGAGGTCGATGCCGTTCTCGACCTGGACCGTGTAGCGGAGCACGGCGTCGCCGGAGCCGACGGGTGAGCCGGTCGAGCGGGCGGTCGTGAAGGTGCCGGGGCCGTCCGGGGGGATGGGGATACGGGACGGCGCCTCGGGGCCGGGGGTGAGGCTGGGGCTGCCGGTGGGAGGGGGGACCGGGCTGGTGGACGACCGGGGCTTCTCGTCGTCGGGGGCCGCGGCCTCGGCGGTGGGCTCGGAGTCCGGCGACCCCACGAGGGCCGCGCCACCGCCGACGAGGAGTGCGGTCAGTCCCACGCCGATGAGCACGGCACGGGCGACCGGACGGCGTTCGGCCAGGTCTCTCTTGCCCAAGACCGACTTCTCCCCACTACGACCGGCTACGGGGGAGAGGGTGCCGGGGCCTCCTGCCGGATTCGATGGCGTGTGCGATCGTATCGACCGCACACGCCGGACCGTCGCGGGCCCCTAGCCTTTCGGACGGCCACGGACCTGCGACGACTCACGGGGATACCCGGGGATTCACGTGGATACACGGGGATTCACGGTGTTACGGACTGATCCGCGACTCAGCCGAGGGTGTCGGCCGCCGCCGCGGACGAGTCCCGCAGGAAGCCCGAGCAGCGCTCATACTCCTCCCGCTCGCCGATCGCCTGCGCGGAGCGGGCGAGGGCGTGCAGGGCACGCAGGAAGCCGCGGTTCGGCTCGTGCTCCCACGGCACCGGGCCGTGCCCCTTCCAGCCGCTGCGGCGCAGCGAGTCGAGGCCGCGGTGGTAGCCGGTACGGGCGTACGCGTACGACTCCACGACCCGGCCGTTCTCGAAGGCGTCGTCGGCGAGCTGGGCCCACGCGAGCGACGACGTCGGGTACTTCGCCGCGACGTCGGCGGGCGCCGTCCCGTTCGCGAGAAGCTCGCGCGGTTCGGGGTCGTCGGGCAGGTGGGTGGGGGGCGGTCCCCCAAGAAGGTCTTTGTGGATGGCCATGCTTCCGAGTGTCCCAGGTCGCGCCGGATTCCGTGGCGGTGGTGCGGGTTTGCCACCGGCAATCGCCCGCCCGAATCCCGTACGACCGCGCCCCCACGCGCCTCACGCCTGCGCCCTGGACGCGCCCCCGCCCCCGTCTCCCGCCGGCCCTTCCCGCACCGCCGTCGGCTCCAGCGGCGGCGACGACAGCCCGCAGTTGACCTTGCACTGCGGCAGGCTCGGCGCGACCTCGGCCTTCGCGCCGGGAGCGGCGGCACCCGGCGTACGCACCGCCACGAAGGCGATCAGCGACCCGAGGACCAGCACCCCCGCGCACATCGGCATCGCCCGGTCGAACGCCGCGTCGAACTGCGTCGCCGAGCGGTACACCTCCGGCCCCGCGCCCGCCAGCAGCGGCAGCGCGGCCACCGCCAGCAGACCCGCCGCACGCGCCGCCGCGTTGTTGATACCGCTGGCCAGACCCGCGCGCGAGCTGTCGACCGACGCCAGGACCGTCGAGGTCAGCGGCGCGACCAGGGTCACCATGCCGAGCCCCATCACCACCAGCGCGGGCAGTACGTCCCGTACGTACGACGCGTCCGCGCCCCCGCCCACCCGCAGCATCAGCAACAGCCCGGCGGCACACAGCAGCGGCCCCACCGTGAGCGGGATACGCGGCCCGATCTTCGCGCCCAGCTCACCCGACCTGGCGGAGAACAGCAGCATCAGCACGGTCGTCGGCAGCAGCGCCGTCCCCGCGCCGAGCGCCGAGTAGCCCGCGACGACCTGGAGCTGCAACGACGCGAGGAAGAAGAACCCGCCGAACGCCGCGTACACGCACAGCGTCACCAGATTGACCGACGTGAACAGCCGCGACGCGAAGATCGACGGCGGCAGCATCGGATCGGGCCGCCGCCGCTCCAGCACCACGAACGCCACGGCCACCAGCACCCCCGCGGCCCCCGCCCACCACACCTTCGCGATCAGCGCGTACGTCACCAGGCCCAGCGCCACCGCGCCCAGCACCGCGCCGAGCACATCGAACCGGCCGTGCGCCGCCGGGTCCTTCGACTCCGGTACGTGCCGCAGGGCCACCGGCACACAGATCGCGGCCAGCGGCACGTTCAGCAGGAAGACCCACCGCCAGCCGGGCCCGTCCACCAGAAACCCGCCCAGGAACGGCCCGACCGCCGCCCCGACACCGCCGAGCCCCGACCACAGCCCCACCGCCCGCGCCCGGTCGTCCGGATGGAAGCTGGCCTGAATCAGCGCCAGCGACCCGGGCACCAACAGCGCACCGCCCACCCCCTGGAGCGCCCGCGCGACGATCAGCACCTCGGCGGTGGGCGCGACACCGCACAGCAGCGACCCGAGGGCGAACCACACGGTGCCGAGCACAAAGATCCGCCGCCGCCCGTAGCGGTCGCCGAGCGACCCGCCGAGCAGGATCAGCCCGGCGAGCGTGAGCATGTACGCGTTGACCGTCCACTGGAGGTCGGCCAGGCTCGCGTGGAGATCGTCACCGATGTGCGGCAGGGCGACATTGACGACGGTCGAGTCGAGCAGCGCCATGGTGGAGCCGAGCACGGTGGTCAGCACGATCCACCGGCCGGGGGCCGTGCCCAGCCTGATGTCCATGAGCGCATCATCCCTGCGGGGGCGTTGCGTGGCGAGCCGGTGGACCGCGCGGGCCGTCCGCGGCCTGCGGGCCGGTGGTCGGGTGTCCTCAAGCGCCGGACGGGCTTGGTGGTTGCGGTCTCGTTGCCGGGGGCGGGGTGCGGGCCCTCCGGGTGGGTATGTCCGGACGGCATGATTTACGCCGCGTGCAACGCTCGTTGGTCTCGACGAGACCGGCATGTCCACGCGACACAAATCAGCCTGAGTGTCCGAACACACCCACCCTCCGACCCCGCCCCCCTCACGCCGCCACGGTCCGCAGTTCAGGCAAACCCCCCTCCCGCGCGGGGAAGGGGGACGCGCAGGGGTCGTGTCCGGACACTAAAGCGTGATTTGTGGCGCAACCCGGGCCTGACGCTTTCCCAGGACCGCTGGGCGCCGTAAATCATGCCGTCCGGGCATGACCCCGGAGCGGCACCCGGCCACCACCGCAACCACCCAGCCCGTCCGGCGCTTGAGGACGAAACCGACCCGCAGGGATCGGCTACTTCAGCCGCGTCCCCGTCGACCGCAGCGCCCCACACGCTTCGGTCACCCGCTTCGCCATGCCCGCCTCGGCCAGCTTGCCCCACGTACGCGGGTCGTACGTCTTCTTGGAGCCGACCTCGCCGTCGACCTTCAGCACGCCGTCGTAGTTCTTCAGTACGTGGTCGGCCACGGGCCGCGTGAAGGCGTACTGCGTATCCGTGTCCAGGTTCATCTTCACGACGCCGTTCTCCAGCGCCGTCGCGATCTCCTCGGCGGAGGAGCCCGAGCCGCCGTGGAAGACGAAGTCGAAGGGCTGGCTGCCGGCGGGCTTGCCGTACTTCGCGGCGACGCCCTCCTGAAGGTCCTTCAGCAGCTCGGGACGGAGCACGACGTTGCCCGGCTTGTACACGCCGTGCACATTGCCGAAGGACGCGGCCAGCAGGTAACGGCCCTTGTCGCCCAGGCCCAGCGCCTCGGCGGTGCGCAGCGCGTCGTCCACGGTCGTGTAGAGGGAGTCGTTGATCTCGTGCGTGACGCCGTCCTCCTCGCCACCGGTCGGGGTGATCTCGACCTCGAGGATGATCCGCGCGGCGGCGGCCTTCGCCAGCAGCTCCTCGCCGATGGCGAGGTTGTCGGCCAAGGTCTCGGCGGAGCCGTCCCACATATGCGACTGGAACAGCGGGTTCCGGCCGGCCTTGACGCGCTCGGCGGAGACCTCCAGCAGCGGACGCACGTACGTGTCCAGCTTGTCCTTGGGACAGTGGTCGGTGTGCAGCGCGACCGTGATGTCGTACTTCGCGGCCACGATGTGCGCGAACTCCGCGAGCGCGACCGCACCCGTCACCATGTCCTTGTTGTGCTGGCCGCCAAGGAACTCCGCACCACCGGTTGACATCTGGATGATGCCGTCGCTCTCGGCCTCCGCGAACCCGCGCAGCGCGGCGTGCAGAGTCTGGGACGAGGTCACATTGATGGCCGGGTAGGCGAACTTGCCTGCCTTCGCCCGGTCGAGCATCTCGGCGTAGACCTCGGGGGTTGCGATGGGCATCGGGCCGCTCCTTGTGATGTGCGGGTGTGAGGTGCTTTGTCCCTGACCTGGGGGCGACGTCATTGTCGCCTCCATCTTTCCAGACTCTCGTCCGGGCGGTGAGCCTCAGGCCAGCCCCAGCTCGCCCAGCGTGTAGGCGTTGATGTAGCGCAGCCCCGCGGCCTCGACGGCGGACGCGGCCCCGCGGTCGACGATCACCGCGACGGCGACGACGTCGCCGCCCGCCTCACGCACCGCGTCGACCGCCGTCAGCGGGGACCCGCCGGTGGTCGACACGTCCTCCACCACCAGACAGCGGCGGCCCTTCACATCCGTGCCCTCGATACGCCGCTGCATGCCATGGGCCTTGCCCTGCTTACGTACGACGAACGCGTCCAGGCGCTGCCCGCGCGTGGCCGACGCGTGCAGCATCGACGTCGCGACGGGGTCCGCGCCGAGCGTCAGCCCGCCCACGCAGTCGTAGTCGACACCGGCCTCGGCGGCGGTGTCGAGCATGACCTGACCGACCAGCGGCGCGGCCTGCCCGTCCAGCGTGATGCGGCGCAGGTCGATGTACCAGTCGGCCTCGATGCCGGACGAGAGGGTCACTTTGCCGTGCACCACGGCCTTGTCCTTGATCTGCTGGAGCAGGTCAGCGCGTACGTCAGTCATGGCCTCAGTCATGGCCCTGAGCTTACGACCCGGGCGCCGCGCCCCTGTCGGAGAGGCTTTTCAGAGCCGGCGCCAGCGCCAGGTCGCCCGGATCTCCAGCGGATCGATGGGGGTGACCAGCCGCGGCGCGGTGTTGAGCCCGTTCGGCGGGCCGGTCTGCGGTTCGACGCAGACGGCTTCGGCCTGCTCGTCGTAGATCACGGCCCACTCGGCGGTGCTGGTCACCTTGAGTTCGAGCCGTCCCGGCCAGGTCAGTGTGGCGTCGACGCCGTCGGGCATCGCGAAGCAGTCGTCCCACGGGCCGGGCCGGGGCTCGATACGGCGCCCCGTGGGCAGATGGTCCTCGCCGCGCTCCTCCTGCCACGCGGGGGTGAAGTCGAGACGTACGGCGTCCTCGTCGGCCGTGCTGCCGTCCAGGTGCCGCAGGAACCACGGATGCCAGCCCGCCTGCGCGGGGAAGGAGTCGTCGTACGTCTCGACGCCCAGCGTGAGCGTGAGCGAGTCGTCGGTCAGCTCGAAAAGCTGGGTGACCCGGCCGGTGTACGGCCAGGGGTCGGACAGCTCGTACGTGAAAGCCGCCTCGCTCGCGCCCTTGCGCGCCGTACGCCAGGAGGTGTCGCGTCCGGTGCCGTGGATGGCGTGCGGCGGGGAGTTGAGCGGCAGTTGGTGGGTCTCACCACCGTTGCGGAACCGCCCCAGCGCGACCCGCCCGCACCAGGGCACCATCGGGAAGCAGCCGTAGCGGTCGCCCTGGCGCAGCAGTTCGGTGCCGCCGACGCGCAGGCTCGCGACGCGGCAGCCGTTCGCCGGATGGATGGTCAACTCGGCGTCGCCGGCCGCCAGTCGGATCTCGCGCTTCTGGTCCGTGTCCGTACTCACGCCATGACCCTAACCGGCGGGGCCCGGCGTACGGCTCAACGCCCGCGCCGCGTCAGGGCCGGGCGGCCAGGGCCTCGACCTCGAACAGCACGTCGGGCGCGGCCAGGCTCGCGACACCGATGAGGGTCTGCGTGGGCGGTTGGTTGCCCCAGCCCTCCTGTACGGCCCCGGCGATCGGCCCGAGCTTGCCGACGTCATGGTTCACGACGTACGTCCTGAGCTGCACGACATGGCTGAGGTCGAGACCATGGGCGGCGAGAGCGACGCGGATGTTGCTGAACGTCTGCTTCACCTGCTCGGCGAAGTCGGCCGAGACGACAGCGCCGTCCGGGCCCGATCCGTACTGGCCCGCGACAAGCACCAGTTCGGTGCCCGCGGGGACGGTGGCGGTGTGGCTGTAGCCGAACGGGACCGGGTCGTGCAAGCCGTCAGGATTGACAACGGTGTGTGCCACGTGGCTCACCTCTCCTAGGCGATGGGGGTCTTTCACGTGGGCAAGCCTCGCAACGAATACACGACATCCTGTGTCATGTATTCCGGTAGGTTTTTCCTGTGCGCGCCGACCGGTTGGTATCGATGGTGCTGCTGCTGCGGCAGCACGGCCGGATGTCGGCGACCGCGCTGGCCCGCGAGTTGGAGGTATCCACCCGCACCGTGCTGCGCGACATCGAGTCGCTGTCGGCGGCCGGCGTCCCGGTCTACGCCGAGCGTGGGCGCAACGGCGGTTTCGCGCTGCTGCCCGGTTTCCAGACCGAGCTGACCGGGCTGAACCACGACGAGGCACTTGCCCTGCTGGTCGCCGGATCGCGGCGCGGCGCGCAGGTGTTCGGCCTCGGCTCGGCGCTCGCGTCGGCCATGCGCAAGGTGGTCGACGCGCTGCCCGAGAGCTATCGGGCGACCGCGGCCGGCGCGGCCCGGCGACTGCTCATCGACCCGGAGACGGACCTCCTCTCGCGTCGGCCGGCCGCCGAGGAGGAGGTGCCCGACCGCATCGTGGCCGAGGTCCGGCGGGCGGTGTTCGCCGGGCACAAGCTGCGTATCCATTACGCGGCTGTGGACCGGCCGCCGAAGTGGCGCACGGTGGACCCGATCGGTCTGGTCACCGTGCGCGACCAGGGCTACCTGCTGGCGACGAGGTCCGGCGCGGACCGCACCTACCGGCTGTCCCGGGTCCTGGCCGCCGAAGAACTCACCGAACCGGCCCAGCGACCGGACCGGGTGGATCTGGGCCGGGCCTGGCAGGAACGCGGCACCCGGTTTCGGACCGGCGGCGACCAAGTCACCGTGCTGGTACGGGTGAACCCGGCGCGGCGGGAGGAACTGGTGGGCACGGCGCTGGCCGTCCTCACCGAAGGCGCCGACGACGGGGCCGGCACGGACGGGTGGCTGCGGCTGGAGTTGACCTTCCAGGATCGCAGACACGCGGAATGGGCGCTGTGGCAACTCGCCACGGGCGCGGAGGCGTTGGCCCCGCAGTGGCTGCGCGACTCCCTGCGCGAGCGTGCCGTCGCGATGGCCACGTGCTACGAGGCGCCGTCCTGAGGCTGGGCGTACGGATCGGCGTGCGGCTCAACGCCTGCGCCGCAGCGCGCGCCCGACGACGACGGCGCCCGCGATGGCGAGCGCGGCGGCCGGCGCCACCCACCGCAGCGCGGCACCGGCGCCCCCGCTGTCGGGGACCTGCTCGGGCGCGTAACGCCCACGCGGCGGCGCGTGGTCGACCTCCTCGGCACTGCGGCCGATCATGGTCCGCCGCGCGTGGGCGGCCTCGGCGGGCGGATCGAGCGGTACGAGAAAGTCCCCGTCCCCGGAGGCGGTGACCCCGAACCCGGCGGAAGCGTCGAGGGGGGCGAGGTCGTCGGGATCGAGGTCGTCGGGGTCGACGGGGTCGACGGCTTCAGGGGCGGGACCGGGCGCGGTCTGCGGGTCCTGCGGGTCCTGCGGCTCGGAGTCGTCGGCGCCGGGGGTGCCCCCCGAAGCCGTTACGTCGTCGTCCGCACCGGCAACTCCGGCCGCGCTCGCGGCAGATGCGCCCCGATCCGCCTCCGGATCTGCCCCCGGCCCCTCCCCCGGCTTCCCCAACCCCGCCGCGAAGCGGTCCAGCAGCCGGCGGGCCGCCGCCTCCGCCGTCGTAGCGGGGATGTCCGCCAGGCGGCCGTCCGACGTCGCCGTCGCCGTGAAGGCCACCGTCGTGCCCCCGGCGGTCTCGGTCAGCCTGATGAGCACGCGCAGCTTGGCGGAGCCCGTACCGCGTACCTCCGCCCCCTCGCCCTTCGCCGTGAAGGCGCCCGACCGTTCCGTGAGCGTCAGTGCGCCGCGGTAGGTGATCGTGTGGCCGCCCACGCGGACCTTGAGGCGGCCCGAGAGGGGCCGCGCCGATTCGTCCGCGTCCTGCTGGAGTCCGGGGACGCAGCGCGCGACGCGGGCGTGGTCCCGCAGCGCCTCGCGGAGGGTCTCAGCCGGAACCGGAATGAACACCTCATGCTCCATGGGATCCGAGCCTACTCAGCCCCGCCGGTTCAGGCGCCTCTCCGCACACAACAGCCACCTACGACCGCATCTGTCATCCCGCGTACCTCGGATGTACGAGCGTCGACGGTGGCAGATCGCGCAACCGGGTGCGTTCGGCCCCGAGGACGCCCGCCTTGAGCACCGGCGCGGCCAGGGAGCGCAGCCGGGGTGCGTCCGGGGCCAGCCCCACGCCCGGCGCCCGGCCGAGCGCGGCGAGGACGAAGCCCCAGTCCGCCCCCGCGCCGCCGCCACCGCCGTCGCCACCGCCGTCGCCCGCGTTCTTCCCGTCGTGGGACCGGTCGGGCCCCGCCCCGAAACCGGACACCCGCCCCGTCGCGGTGTACGGACTCGTACCGAAACCGGCCGCGCGCAGCGTCGCGTCAACCGTCCAGTACGTACGCGGCAGGACGGCCGGCGGCCCCGCGTGGACGGCCAGCCGCCCGCCCTTGGCGAGGACCCGTGAGGCGAGCCCGTAGAACTCCTCCGAGTAGAGCTTCGTGCTCGGGGTGATGCCCGGGTTGGGCAGGTCCGAGATGACCACGTCGTACGCCCCACGCCCGGCCCCCCGCCCAGCTCCGAGCCCCGCCCCCGCCGCGGCCCCGCGCCCCCTCAGCCACGCGAACGCGTCCGCGTACTCCACCCGGAATCGCGGGTCGTCGTACACATGCCCGTTCAGCCCCGCGAGCGCCGGATCCGTACGGGCCAGGCGCGCGACTCCGGGGTCCACCTCGACCAGCGTGACCGAACGGACGTCGGGATAGCGCAGGACCTCGCGCGCCGCGAGCCCGTCACCGCCGCCCAGGATCAGCACGCGCGCGTGCGCACCGCGCATCGCGGGATGCACCAGCGCTTCGTGGTACCGATACTCGTCGCGCTCGCTGACCCGCAGCCGCCCGTCCAGATACAGGTCCAGCGGCCCCTCGCGCCCGCCCGTGAGGACGATCTCCTGGACATCCGTCTGGACGGCGACCCGCACCCCGTCCCCGTACACCGCGCGCCTCGCGGCCCGCTCGAAGTCGTCCACCAGGGCCGCGGCGGTGCCCAGAACCGCCAGCACCAGCACGTTCACCATCAGCAGCAGCCCACGCTCACGGCCCGTCAGATCATGCCCGAAGACCCACAGCACCAGCGCCCCGCCGGCCACCACATTGACCGCGCCGGTCAGCAGCGCGCCGGTGAGCTGCCCGAACCACGGCAGCAGCAGGAACGGGAAGGCCAGCCCGCCGACCAGCGCCCCCACATAGTCCGCGGCGAAGAGATCGGCGACCGTCCCGCCCGCGTCCTGCCGCGAGACGCGCTGGATGAGCGTCATCAGCAGCGGGATCTCCGCGCCGATGAGGACCCCGATGGCGAGCGAGAAGCCGATCAGCGCGTACCGCGACTCGCCCATCCAGGCGAACGTCGCGTACAGCACCAGCGCCGAGAGGCCCCCGAGCAGCGCGAGCGCCGCCTCCACCAGACCGAATCCGACGGCCGCCCGGCAGCGCAGCCGCTTCGCGAGCAGCGAGCCGAGGCCCATCGCGAAGACCATCAGGGACAGGACGACCGACGCCTGTGTGACGGAGTCCCCGATCAGATACGACGCGAGGGCGACCAGCTCCAGCTCGTACACCAGTCCGCACGCGGCGCACACGAAGACCACGGCGAGGATCAGGAAGCGACCCGCGCTCGGTCGGACGGGCAGCCGCGGCACGCTGTCGGGCGGCGCGGCCACGGACTGGTCGATCATGTCAGTAACGCTACGTCACGACTTCCGTGCGCCTTGTCACCCACAAGGGTGATAAACCGTCGTTCACGCCCTCCACGACAGCCCCGGCCACGGGCTGCCCCGCCCCGGCTACAGCGCGACCGGCACCCGCACCCCCACCCGCGTCCGGGTCACCACCAGCGCCCCTTCCTGGGGATACGCGTGCCAGGTGTGCCAGGACACCTGCCCCTCGATGCGCCGCACGAGCATCGCCGTGAACGCGTGCGGTTCACCCGGGAACGTGCCCGCGAGCCCGTTCGGATGGTCGGCGACCAGCGCGAGCAGTTCCTGCGCGCGCCCCGCGAACGAGCCGTGCGACAACGTCTCGACGCGCGCCGCGAATTCGTACTCCCACTCCCCCACGCGCTCGGCCACGCCGAGCGGCAGTGGCGTGCTGCTGCCGGGGATACAGGCGACCGTTTCGGAGCAACTGCCCTGCTCCTGCTCGAGAAGTACCTGGTGGGAGGCGCCGAGAAGTCTCATCTGGACTTTGGCGCCGGCGAGTTCGAGATCGAGGACGGCGAGCGCGGGCAGCGGCTCGCGCCCCAGCGCCCAGGCGAGATCGGCGGCACGGGTGTCGGTGTAGGCGGTGTTGAGGGTTCTGAGCATGGGTCGGCTCCGCAAAACACGAGAACTGAGAACTGACGGAAGTAGGAGATCGTCTGCTCGGCTCCGCGCGAAGGTCCGAGGTTCGAGGCGCCCAAGGTCCGGGGGCTGGAAAATCTCAACAGCGAGAGAATCACGAAGTAAGGGGCGCTCACAGCGTTTTTACCCAACTTGGCGTGGTTTCCATCCCCTCGGGGGCACCACAGTTCAACTGTTCAACGGAATAAGGCACGGAGAGTCGAGATGCGATCAACATGACGGTGCCCGGCGGAAGTTCGTTCCGCCGGGCACCTTCAACGAGCACGGACCGGCTGCCCCGTGTCAGCCGCCTCCGCCGCCGCACCCCCCGCCGCCTCCTCCACAGGAGGACGAGCCTCCCCCGCAGGACGAGGAGCCGCCGCCGTCCCCCGTGGACCAACCGCCCCCGGCCGAACCACCGCCGCCGCCATCGCCGCCGCCCCCCGTTCCGCCGCCGGAACGGCGCCTCCCGGCGGGGCGGACCTTGCGGTCGCTCCGTGCGCGCAAGCCCCTCGGCAGAGTGACCGCCACGTACAGGAACACCACTATCCACACCAGGAGAAACCCGAAGGCCACTGCCGAAGAGTCCATCGTTCTCACCGTCTTTCCGTCCCCCGAAGCGAGGCCCCCGCGCCGTCGCGGGACGGGCTTCGCCAGTGATCACCTTTCGCACCGTTCCTCTGGGTACTTACGTACCCGTGCACCTGTGTGACTGTCTGACTGAGATGCCCGGTGCCCCGCGAGCCCAAAGCAGACTTGAGCAAGTCCAGAGCTTCGGCGCAGGATGGCCGCCATGACCGCCATGAATCCCCCGGCACCCGCCGCGAGCGACGCCCCGGCGCCCCGGCGCCCTCTGCTCAACCGACGCCTCGCGGAGTTCGGGACGACGATCTTCGCCGAGATGTCGGCGCTGGCCGTGCGGACCGGCGCCATCAACCTCGGGCAGGGCTTCCCCGACACCGACGGCCCGGTGGAGATCAGGGAGGCGGCCGTACGAGCCCTGCGCGACGGCCGCGGCAACCAGTACCCGCCCGGCCCCGGCGTCCCCGAGCTGCGCACCGCGATCGCCGACCACCAGTCGAGGCGGTACGGCCTGACGTACGACCCCGACACCGAGGTCCTGGTCACGGCGGGCGCCACCGAGGCGATCGCCGCGTCGCTGCTGGCCCTCGTGGAGCCCGGCGACGAGGTGATCGCGCTGGAGCCGTACTACGACTCGTACGCCGCCGCCATCGCCCTGGCGGGCGGCACCCGCGTCCCCGTCACGCTGCGCCCCCGCGACGGCGCGTACCACCTGGACCTGGACGAGCTGCGCGCCGCGGTCACCCCACGCACCCGCCTGATCCTCCTCAACAGCCCCCACAACCCCACCGGCACGGTCCTCACCCGCGAGGAACTGACGGCGCTGGCCGCGCTCGCCGTCGAGCGCGATCTGCTGGTCGTCACCGACGAGGTCTACGAACACCTGGTGTTCGACGGCGAACACCTGCCCCTCGCGTCCTTCCCGGGGATGCGCGAGCGCACGGTCACCATCTCCTCGGCCGGCAAGACCTTCTCGTTCACCGGCTGGAAGGTCGGCTGGGTGACGGCCACGCCGGAGCTGGTGACCACGGTCAGGGCCGCGAAGCAGTTCCTGACGTACGTCTCGGCGGGCCCCTTCCAGTACGCCGTCGCCGAGGCCCTGCGACTGCCGGACAGCTACTTCGACGAGCTGCGCGACGACCTGCGCACCAAGCGCGACCTGCTGTCGGCGGGGCTCGCGGCGGCCGGCTTCGAGGTCTACCGCCCGGCGGGCACGTACTTCGTCACCACCGACATCCGCCCCCTCGGCGAAACCGACGGCTTCGCCTTCTGCCGCGCGCTGCCGGAGCGCTGCGGAGTGGTGGCGGTACCGAACGCGGTGTTCTACGACCACCGCGACCAGGGCGCCCCCTTCGTACGCTTCGCGTTCTGCAAGCGCACGGACGTCCTGACGGAAGCGGCAACCCGCCTCAAACGCCTCGCCCCCTGACACCCACCGGCGACCGGACACCCGCCCCGGCGGTACGACGCGGGCAGTGGTCGCTGCCGACCGCAGCCCGATCAGCCGCAGCTCACTCGGTGTCCTTCGGATGCCGTGGCGAGGCATACACGAGAATCACCGTCGAGGTCTCGGGGCTGACCAGGTAGCGGACCCGGCCACCGCTGGTGATCTCGTACTCCCACTGCTCCAGCTCGGACCCTTTCCACTCCTTGGTGGCATGCCTCCCTCGGAGTTGGTGCTGGCGATTCCAGTTGGATCGGGACTGCGGGTCGGTGCGAAGCGCGTCCAGGCAACGATGCGCGTTCGGCAACACGGCTCGGCACAACTGCTCCCATCCCGCCACCGCCTCCGTCCGTACCGAAGACGACGTTCCAACCGCTCAGCGGAGGGACGCTGACCCGATCACCCTTCTTCGGGCTCACGCAGGCACCTCGACCGGACCGAGATCGTCACCGTCGAGCGGACGCCGGGATTCCCTGAGCTGGTCAGGGTCAGCGTTGACGCGGGCAGTGGCGCGCCAGGAAACGATCGTGCGATGCACGACTTCCCCCGCCCCGAGCTCGGCGGCGTCGGACAGCGCTCCAAGAAGCTCGACGGTGAAAGCTCGAACCTCTTCCGCGTCCAAATGCCGCACCCAGGGGAACACCTCGGGCAGCGCGAGCAGGAGCGACTTGGCCCCGTCGTCCTGCTTCATCAGAGCGAGGAAGAGCCGGGAGGCGGTGGTCAGATTCTCCTCGGCGTGCTCCGCGCGCACGGCTGTGGTCAGCACCATGTCGGGCGCATCCCGATGGGTGACGCGGAGATGTCCCAAGGCCGCGGCCCTGGCCGCGACACCCTTCGGATTGCGGGACAGGTCGGTGAAAGAAACGGACTCCGGCTCTGCTGCCAGATGCGAGACGCTCATACTCAGACTGTACTCAGATCGTGTTCTGATTACCACCTGTGGGTGTGTCCGGGACAGTGCGTCTTCCCGGCATCGACACGGCTCGGTGCGCGGTCGGTCGACTGTCTCGCCGTCGCCGAGAGGTGGTGGCCCGGTCACGGGCCCGCGAGTCGGCAGAAGCGCCTGTGTCGCCGGTGGAGAGCGCCCCAACCGCCCCACCCGCCCCGCCCCCGCCCCGCGCGCCTGTCACGTCGACACGCCGCGCGGTTTCGCGCGCCCCTCGTACGGCGCGGCTTCGTACCCGGTCGGCGGGCCAGCGGTCGCGCGCGGTGCGGGGCGCGCGGAGGGTCGGGGCGACCGATCACGCGCGCCCGGAGGTGCCCCCTGTCCGCCGACACGCTCGACACCACCGACACCACCGACACCGCAGACACCACCGGCGCCGCCCCGGCCGTCACCTTCACCACCGTCGGCCCCCGCCGCCGCGCCGCCCGACTCGCCGCGGCGCTGCGCCGCGCCGCCCCCGCGCTCGGGCTGTTCGCCGCCGCCCGGCTCACCGGTGTGCTGGTCCTGTGCCTGTGGGCCGAGCACGTCGGCCGCTCCCCGCACCAACTCCTCACCCGCTCCTGGGACTCCGTCTGGTACACGCGCATCGCCGCCAACGGCTACGGCCACACGCTCCACTTCACCGACGGCGCCGTCCACAGCGACCTGGCGTTCTTCCCGCTCTACCCCGGTCTCGTACGCGCCGTCACCACCGTGCTCCCGCTCGGCGGCGACACCGCCGCCCTGCTGGTCTCCTGGGTCGCCGCCGCGGCCGCCGCCCTCGGCGTCTTCCTCCTCGGCGAACGCCTCCACGGCCGCACCACGGCGGTTGTCCTGGTGCTCCTGTGGGGCCTGCTCCCCCACTCGGTGGTGCTCTCCCTCGCGTACACGGAACCGCTGCTCACCGCCTTCGCCGCCTTCTCCCTGTACGCGGTGCTCACCGGCCGCTGGCTGTGGGCGGGTTCGCTGGCCGCGCTCGCGGGCCTGTCCCGGCCCAACGGGGTCGCGATCGCGGCGGCGGTGTGCGTCGCGGCGGTGTACGAGCTGTGGAAGCGCCGCGCGCACGCCCCCTGGCGGCTCTGGGCGGCGGCTGTCGTCGCGCCGCTCGGCTGGGGCGGTTACGTGCTCTGGGTGGGCGTACGCACCGGCGATCCGCTCCGGGGCTACTTCGCCGTGCAGGGCGGCTGGCGGTCCCGCTTCGACTTCGGCGCCGACAACGTGCTCAACGTACGGGACATCGCGCTACGGCCGACCGAACTCGCCTCCCCCATGACGGCGTTGATCGTCGCCACGGCCCTCGTGCTGTTCGCGCTGCTCGTCGTGGACCGGGAGAACCGCCCACCGCTGCCCGTGCTCGTTTACACGGGGGTCCTGCTCCTGATCGCGGTCGGCGGCGGTGGGTTCTTCGAGTCCAAGCCGCGCTTCCTGCTGCCCGCGTTCCCGCTGCTGCTCCCGCTCGCGTGCGCGCTCACGAAAGCCCGGCCGAGAGCGGCGATCGTGCTGATCGCGGCCCTCGCCGGGCTGTCGTGCTGCTACGGGACGTATCTGCTGGCGCTGGCCCCAATGCCGCTGTAGCCGGCAGGAACAGCCGGAATCGCTGTCAGGCGTCGTCGGCCGGCTTCTCCTCCGCGGGCTTCTCCTCCGCCGGAGTCAGCCCGAAGGTCTCCACGATCCACTTGTCGAACTCGATCGACGCCCGCACCCAACTGACCGTCGACGACACGAAGTGCTCCAGGCTGACCCCGGTGCCGATCAGCATCTGGGCCTCGCCGATGAGCCGGACGGTCGTGGGGCCGTCCTCCTCCTCGTGCACATGGCTGTAGACCTTGGGCCACAGCGTGCGACGGTTCCAGTCGTCGATCGCGTCGAGGATCTTGGGCTTGTCCTCGAGGGCGTGCGGCCGGTCGTAGAACGTCCGCACGGAGAAGACCTGCTGGTCGCCCTCGCCGCGGAACATGAAGTACGTGCGGAATTCCTCCCACGGCGCCGCGAGGTCACCCTCGTCGTCGACGACGTACTTCAGCTCCATCTGATCGAGGAGCTGCTTGACCAGATCCTGGTCGGGGACGACAGGGCCCGCCGGTCCCGCAGCCTGCGGTTGGGGCTGGGCCCCGAAATTCGGAATCGAGGACGGGTCGATGGTCATCGCTGGATTCTCCTGAGGATGGCATGCCGTTGTCTGGCAACGACCCTAGCCGCGATCCCTATGCGGAAACCGTGCACCCCGTCGGCAATCACACGCGGGCCCGCGCGCGGACCCACACGCACACCCGCACCGAGGCCCGACCCAGCCTTACGGCGTCTTCTCCAAAGAAGGCGCCCCCGACGCGGGCCCCACGCCCGCGTCACCGGGCCCCACGCCCGCGTCCTGCGGCTCCTCCCCCCGTGTCAGCGGCCCCACGATCAGCCCGTCCCCCGCGCGCCGCACCCCCACGGTGTCGCCGTCCACCACCTCGCCCGCCAGGATCTCCTTCGCCAGTTGGTCGCCGATCGCCGTCTGGATCAGCCGGCGCAGCGGACGCGCGCCGTACGCCGGGTCGTTGCCCTTCTCGGCGAGCCAGGCGAGGGCGTCGGGGGTGATGTCGAGGGTGAGCCGGCGGTCCGCCAGGCGCTTGGCGAGGCGTGCGATCTGGAGGTCGGCGATCCGGGCCAGCTCCTGCGTGGAGAGGGCCGAGAAGACCACCAGATCGTCCAGCCTGTTCAGGAACTCCGGCTTGAAGGAGCTGCGTACGGCGTCCAGCACCTGCTTCTTCTTCGTCTGCGCCGAGGGGATCGGATCGACCAGATACTGACTGCCGAGGTTCGACGTGAGGATCAGGATGGTGTTGCGGAAGTCCACCGTCCGGCCCTGGCCGTCCGTGAGCCGGCCGTCGTCCAGGACCTGGAGCAGGATGTCGAAGACCTCCGGGTGCGCCTTCTCGACCTCGTCCAGCAGGACCACGCTGTACGGCCTGCGGCGGACGGCCTCGGTGAGCTGGCCGCCCTCCTCGTAACCGACGTAACCGGGTGGCGCGCCGACGAGCCGGGCGACGGAGTGCTTCTCGCCGTACTCACTCATGTCGATACGGACCATGGCCCGCTCGTCGTCGAAGAGGAAGTCGGCCAGCGCCTTGGCCAGTTCGGTCTTGCCGACACCGGTCGGTCCGAGGAAGAGGAACGAGCCGGTGGGCCGGTCCGGGTCCGCGATGCCCGCGCGGGTGCGCCGTACCGCGTCCGACACCGCCCCGACCGCCTCCGGCTGACCGATCAGCCGGTGCCCCAGCTCGGCCTCCATACGAAGAAGCTTGCTCGTCTCGCCCTCCAGCAGCCGCCCGGCCGGGATCCCGGTCCACGCCCCGACGACGTCGGCGATGTCGTCCGGGCCGACCTCGTCCTTGACCATGGTGTCCTTGGCGGCTTCCTGCTTCCCCTCGGCCGCTTCCGCCAACTCCCGCTCCACGGCCGGGATCTCGCCGTGCAGCAGCTCGGACGCGGTGTCGAGGTCGCCGTCGCGCTCCGCGCGCTCCTCCTGCCCGCGCAGCTCGTCCAGCTTCTCCTTCAGCTCACCGACGCGGTCGAGCCCCTGCTTCTCCTTCTGCCAGCGCGCGTTGAGCCCGCGCAGCTCCTCCTCGCGGTCGGCGATGTCGCGGCGCAGCTTCTCCAGACGCTGCTTGGAGGCGGGGTCCGAGGCGGGCTCGAGCGCCTTCTCCTCCATACGGAGGCGGTCGACCGTCCTCTCGAGTTCGTCGATCCCGACAGGCTTGGAGTCGATCTCCATACGGAGGCGGGACGCTGCCTCGTCCACGAGGTCGATGGCCTTGTCGGGCAGGAACCGCGAGGTGATGTAACGGTCGGAGAGCGCCGCGGCGGCCACCAGCGCCGCGTCCGTGATCCCCACCTTGTGGTGCGCCTCGTATCGGCCCTTGAGTCCGCGCAGGATCGCGATCGTGTCCTCGACGTTCGGCTCGGCGACCAGCACCTGCTGGAAGCGCCTCTCCAGCGCCGCGTCCTTCTCGATGCGCTCGCGGTACTCGTCCAGCGTCGTCGCGCCGACCATGCGCAGCTCGCCGCGCGCCAGCATGGGCTTGAGCATGTTGCCCGCGTCCATGGCGGAGTCGCCGCCGGCGCCCGCGCCCACGACGGTGTGCAGCTCGTCGATGAACGTGATGATCTGCCCGTCGCTCTCCTTGATCTCGGACAGGACGGTCTTCAGCCGCTCCTCGAACTCGCCCCGGTACTTGGCGCCGGCGACCATCGCGCCCAGGTCCAGGGAGACCAGCTTCTTGTTCTTCAGGGACTCCGGCACATCGCCCTTGACGATGCGCTGCGCGAGCCCTTCCACGACGGCCGTCTTGCCGACGCCGGGCTCACCGATCAGGACGGGGTTGTTCTTCGTACGTCGCGACAGCACCTGCACCACGCGGCGGATCTCCTGGTCCCGGCCGATGACCGGGTCGAGCCTGCCCAGGCGCGCGGCGGCCGTGAAGTCGGTGCCGAACTTCTCCAGGGCCTTGTACTGGCCCTCCGGGTCGGGTGTGGTCACCCGGCGTCCTCCCCTTGCCTTCTCGAACGCGTCCAGCAGCTTCTTCGCACCGGCGCCCTGCCGGTCCAGTACGTCCCCGGCCTTGCCGCCCTCGGCCGCGATCCCGATGAGCAGATGCTCGGTCGACACGTAGTCGTCGCCCAGCTTCCGCGCCCGCTTGGCCCCGTCGGCGACGACGCCCAGCAGCCTGCGGTCGGGCTGCGGGGGCGCGACGGTGGAGCCCCGCACGCTGGGCATGTCGGCCAGCAGCCGCTCCGCCCCGGACCGTACCTCAGCCTGGTCGGCGTCCACCGCGACGAGCAGGTCGGTGATGTTCTCGTTGTCCTCGCCCGCCAGCAGCGCGAGCAGCAGGTGCGCGGGGGTCAGATCGGCGTGGCCCGCCGACACCGCGCGCTCGGTGGCGGCGTTGAACGCGTCCTTGCTCTTGTTCGTCAGCTCGGCGTCCACGTGCGTCTCTCTCCTCCTCGACTCGGGCCCGTCCCCTCCCCAACCCTGGGACCTGACCCACCCAGCGTACGCAAAGTTGAGTCTATTCCACTCAACACCAAAGGAGGAACGCCCAACTCCCGCCGCCCCGCCCCCCGGAGGCCGATACGCGCCTATTCTTCCGGCATGGCCCAAGACGTACGCGATCCCGACCCCGAATATCTCGCCTTCTGGCACGAGCGCCACCTGTGCACCCTGACGACGCTCCGGCCGGACGGCACGCCCCATGTGGTGCCGGTGGGCGTGACGTACGAGCCGCAGGCCGCGCTGGCACGTGTCATCACGAACAAGAACTCGGCCAAGGTCGCCAACATCCTGGCGGCGGGCCCCGACGGAGGGCGGGTCGCGGTCTGCCAGGCCCAAGGAAGGCGCTGGGCGACGCTTGAGGGCATCGCGACGGTACGCACAGAGGCCGACAGGGTCGCGGACGCCGTAGGCCGTTACGCGGCCCGCTACGAGCGCGTACCGTCGCCCAATCCGGACCGGATCGTCATCGAGATCGCCGTCACCCGCGCGCTGGGCCGAGGATGACCCGCGGCGTACAGGGGCACGGCGCCGTACGGAAGCACGGCGCCCTACGGAGGAAGCCGGGGAAACCGGGGAAGCGCCGACCCGCACGCGGGCAGCACAGCGGCGCCATCGCGTTTCAGGTCCACGATGGCGCCGCTGTGTGGGGGAAGTGCCGGAGCGATCTACTACGACGGGGGAATCGCTCAGGCACTGCGGGGGGTGGCGGAAATGGTCTGTGGTTCGACCAGTTGGTGGTCACGCTGGTCGAGATTGACGAAAATCATGTCGTACCGAATCGCGCAGCGCACGGGCTGCGGCGCCCCCCGGGGCTTCCTCAGACACCGGTATGCGCGGACGTCCTCGTCCTCCTCGCGGACGACGACCACCGGCTCGCCGAACAGGGTGACCATCAGCGAGTCACCACGGTGTGGGATCGCCGTGACGAGATCGATGAAGTGCCATCCGGACCGGTAGGCCGAGGCCATCTCACGCCGAAAGACCCTGTCGTCGGGCGGGACAGTCATGCGCCCAGATCCACCGGTGCGCTTTCCCACGTGGGCTCACCGGGTGCAGCCAGCTCGACGTGCGCCGGCTCGGTTTCCCAAGTGGGGTCACCGTTCACCGCGACGCTGAACGCAGCCGCGACTACTGCTAGCGCGCAAAGTGTGCGAACCATCCTCTTCATGGACGATCTCCACCCCATTCTGATCACTATCCCTCCCCCCGCGTCTAAGACGATGGCCCACACTTCACGCAACCACCAGCAAGCACGGGCATCATGTTCCTGTAATTCAGGACCCTGAGGGGGTGACAAATGCAGTCAAATAGGGCTACTTCAGGGCACAGGCACAGGCCTGGCGAACTATGCGAAGCAGGCAAAAACCTTTACGCCGCAGCTCTGCGTTCCGGTCGACTGTCCCGGTCGGACACGGAAGCGGCGCCCTGCCTGCTCGACTTGTCCCTGCTGCATCCGGATCCCGACGACGCCCAGTGGTTGCGCCCGGTGCCTCCGGCGATCGCGCTCAACCAGCTCACGCATCCCATCGAGCGTGAGATCCAGGAGCGTCGACAGGTCGCCATCTCGCTCGCGGACACCTTCGAACCGTTCATGACGCTCACCGCCATGGACCCGTCAACAACGCACGCCATCACCGTGCTCGAAGGGCTGAGCCTCATCAACACCACGCTCGACCGCCTCACGGCCGAGTGCACCGAGGAGCTGCTGACCGTCCAGCCCGGCAGCGGACGCAGGCCCGACACCCTGGAGAAGGGGCTGGAGCGGGTGGCACCGCTGCTCAGCAGCGGCGTGAAGATGCGCACCCTCTATCAGCACACCGCTCGCCACCACCCGTCCACGCTGGCCTTCGTGGAACACGTCGCGCCCTACGGCGCCGAGGTACGGACGCTCGAGGAGATCATCGAGCGACTGATCATCATCGACCGAAAGGTGGCACTGGTCCCGGCCCGCAGCGACCGCCAGATCGCCCTGGAGCTGCGTCACGAAGGTCTGGTCCAGTATCTCGTCGGCGTCTTCGAACAGTTCTGGCTGCACGGGAGGCCCTGGGACGAACAGATGTCGTACGCACCGGAGTTGGACGGCATCACCAGCACCCAGCGGTCCATCGCCAAGCTCCTCGTCGACGGCCACGTGGACGAGGCCATCGCGCGCCGGCTCGGCATGAACGTACGCACCTGCCGCGCGCACATCGCGAAACTCAACACCACACTCGGCAGTGGCAGCCGCGCCCAACTCGGCTATCTCATCGCCCAGTCGGGAATCCTGGACCAGGACCACTGACACGTACCCCCATCCATCCACACACCATCACGCCGGGGGAGGGAGGTCGTGGCCGCATCGGGGGGCGACACGGCCACGACCGGGATGTGATCTGGGAGTTGCTCACTCCCAACACCGGCAACGATCCCCGACTAGCTAGAATCCCACCACCGCCATCTTCCTGCATTGCAGAAAACGGGGGGTATCCAAGTGGCAGGAACCGGACCAAAGTTAACGCACCCGCACGGTGATCGGGAACTGTGCGACGAGGCTGTACGGCTCTACACGCAGGCCCTGCGGAACGACGGGATCGGCCGCGCGGCACTGACCGCCGCCCCCTGCCTGACGGACATGGCACTGGTGCACCCCGACCCCATGGACGCCGAATGGCTACGACCCGTACCCCCCTCGGCCGCCCTCGCACACCTGCTGCTGCCCATCACACGGGAGATCCACGAACGCGTACGGCTCACCACCGCCCTCGCCGACTCCCTGGCACCACTGACCGCGGTGCCCAGCCGCGACCCCAATCTCTCGATCACCGTCCTCGAAGGCGTCCCGCTCATCTCCACCGTGCTGCGCGACGCATCAGCCGCCGCCACCAAGGAAATCCTCACCGCACAACCAGGCGGCAACAGGACGAAGGACGAGATGAGCCAGGGACTCATGAACTCTATGGCCGCCATCGAACGGGGCGCCCGGCTGCGGCACATCTACCAACACCCCGCGCGCTACAGCCCGCGCCTGAAGGACTACATGACGCGCGTGCCGGCGGACCGCCTGGAGGTACGCACCGTCGAGCAGACCGTCGAACGCCTCATCATTATCGACCGCGAAATGGCACTCATCCCCGCCAACGCCCAACGCACAACCGCCCTGGAAATCCGGCACCCGGCCCTCGTCACCTACCTCATCCAGGTCTACGACGTGCTGTGGGCGCACGGCACCCCCCTGACCGAACACCTGCCCGCGCCCACTCCCCGCGCCCAGGTCACCTCGGTCCAACAGAGCATCGCCCGCCTCCTCGCCGAAGGAACCACCGACGAGGTCGTGGCCCGCAGAATGGGCATCGGCGTCCGCACCT
This sequence comes from Streptomyces sp. NBC_01506, assembly GCF_045040295.1. Classification (NCBI taxonomy): domain Bacteria; kingdom Bacillati; phylum Actinomycetota; class Actinomycetes; order Kitasatosporales; family Streptomycetaceae; genus Streptomyces; species Streptomyces sp. NBC_01506. The sequence goes on from NZ_CP109422.1 coordinate 4,224,247, forward strand.
GCCGCGCCCACATAGCCAAACTCATGCACACCCTCGGCGCCTCCAGCCGCACCCACCTCGGCGCCCTCCTCGTCCAGTCCGGCCTGGTGGCCGCCGGGACGACGCGCCCGCCGGACACGCGCTGAACACCCGTAAGGAACGGGACCCAAGTGGCAGGAATGAAGACAGAGTTGACGCATCCACATGGCGATCGGGAACTGTGCGACGAGGCTGTACGGCTCTACACGGAGGCCCTGCGCAACGACGGGATCGGCCGCGCGGCACTGACCGCCGCTCCGTGCCTGACGGACATGGCACTGGTGCACCCCGACCCCATGGACGCCGAATGGCTACGCCCCGTACCCCCCTCGGCCGCCCTCGCACACCTGCTGCTGCCGATCACACGGGAGATCCACGAACGCGTACGGCTCACCACCGCCCTCGCCGACTCCCTGGCACCACTGACGGCGGTGCCCAGCCGCGACCCCAACCTCTCCATCACCGTCCTTGAGGGAGTCCCGCTCATCACCTCCGTGCTGCGCGAGGCATCAGCCGCCGCCACAACGGAAATCCTCACCGCACAACCAGGCGGCAACAGAACGAAAACATCCCTGGAGCAAGGGCTCAAGAACTCTCTCGCGGCCATCGAACGAGGCGCCCGGCTGCGCCACATCTACCAACACCCCGCGCGGTACAACCCCCACCTCAAGGACTACATGGCGTGCATGCCGGCGGACCACCTGGAGGTGCGCACCGTCGAGCAGACCGTCGAACGCCTGATCATCATCGACCGCGAAATGGCACTCATCCCCGCCAACGCCCAACGCACAACCGCCCTGGAGATCCGGCACCCCGCCCTGGTCACCTACCTCATCCAGGTCTACGACGTGCTGTGGGCGCACGGCACCCCCCTGACCGAACACCTGCCCCCAACAGCCCCGGACACCCCGGTCACCGAGGTCCAGCACAGCATCGCCCGCCTGCTCGCCGAGGGCACGACGGACGAGATGGTCGCGCGCCGCATGGGCATCAGCGTCCGCACCTGCCGCTCCCACATAGCCAAACTCATGCACGCCCTGGGCGCCTCCAGCCGCACCCACCTCGGCGCCCTACTGGTCCAGTCGGGCCTCGCCAAACCCCAGACACCCCATTCAGGACGACCCGTTCTTCTTGTCGGGAAAAGCCACCTTCAAGAAAATAAAAAACAGTGACATAAACACGCCGGGGCCTGCACAGAAAATCACTGCCGGCCCCCACTCGCCAAGTGTTGCGGCAGAAAGATAGGCGGCAGCACTGAGCGCGACGTGGCCGACAAGCAGATTTACCGCGAAGCGCTCCTGCTTCATCGCAAGGAATGGCACGACAGCCCACGCCATCGCCAGGGCCAGATATATGAGGAATCCAAAAGCCACTACGCATCTTCCTTTCTCTCGTGGTCCGCCTTGAAACAGACCTGAGAGCCCGCCAGTCGGACTGGCGGGCCCTCAAGATGAAGTGGAGCCTAGCTGCTGTACTCGTCCGATGGACTGGTGCTCGGCCACGAACAGAACTTGCCGCTGGGGTTGACCCCAGGGCCGTCCAGACCTACGTCAATACCCCATGGATTACCGCTTCGCCCTGTGGTCGGCCCACACTCGCCGTACGGCATTCCATGCCCAGTGAGGTCGATCACCGCGCTGAACGCTTCGAAGTCTCCCTTCAGCAGCGGACTGGCGCTGTTCGTATAGGCGCCGGTCTGATCAATCGCCTTGTCGTCCAGGTACAGGTACTGGTTGGGCATATGGCTGGCTCTGAGGATCGGATCTCCGTCGTAAGGCCGGATTTTCCCGTCCGTACAGAGCTGGAAGCTCAACTCCTGCCAGATAGGCGGTGCCTGATTGTGCAGGGACCCGGTGATGCCCGGCTTGAAGAAGGCGTTGTATATCTCGCCCGCCACCGCCGCGACGGAATCACTCACCACGGGCGAGTTCTCCGCTTCATCCTTCCAGCGAGCGACGGAAGAAGTCGCTCCGGAATCAGCGAGCATGGGCCGGTAGCCGATTGATCCTCCTGACGTGTTCAGAGCGCGCACGCAGGTTCCGCCTTCGACGATGGTGGGGCCGAGGCCCATCGCGGCATATGCGCGGCCGGGCAGGACTCCGGTTGAGTTGGTGTCGGTGGTCGTCTCGAGCCCGTTGTGCTCGTTCATGTCCTTGCTGGTGTAGTTGAGGTCGGGCGGGGCGATGCCGTATTCATCCTCCAGGACCGCGAACGTATCCCGGACGAATCGAGGAAGGTGGGTGTCCGCGGTGCGGTCGTCATATTCGACGAATTCACTCCCCTCGATTATTTTTCCGCTCTCATCTTTCACGAACGAGACCGTAGCCTTGTTACGGATCTTGTAGCTGCCGTCGTCCGTATCGAAGAAGTACGGCTTCGCGTCGCTGGTGGGCCGGTAGGTGTACGGATTGGCGAAGTTCAGCCAACTCGTCATGCCCGCGCCGTCGGGATGGTTCGTCGGATCGGTTCCCGCGTCCCTGACCGCTTGATTCCAGCTCGCCATCGCGGCCTTCGTCTCTGGCATAACGCAGTTCGGAGTCGGCAGGTCGATGCAGGTGGGGACGGAGGTCACCGCGCCGGAGGTCGACACACCCCAGTCGTAGATGGTCTGCCGATTCTTGAACGGAGTGTCGAGCGGCGCCGTGGACTCCGGATCGGTGTCGAGGTTCTGGTGTTCGTCGAAGAAACCGACTGCTTGTACGGTCCTCTCGGTGTAGGTTCCCTGGATCGGCACCACGGCGACCGCGTCGAAGGCGACGTCCAAGTCACCCGTTCCGTCGGGCGTAATGCTGTCGAGCGTCACCTTCGGCTTTCCGTTGAACATAAAGGCGCCGATGGTTTTCCATCTGTTGCCGTCTCCGGGTTGGGAAACAACTCTCGATCGAACTCCCTTACCGGTGTCGACCACGTACTTCGCCTTTTTCGTCTGCGCGCCGTGGTCAGGCAGATGGACCATGATCTTCGCCGGCCCGTTGATGGCCGTGCCGAACGACCAGGTACCAGTGATCTTCAGTCGATTTCCCTTGCTGTCGTTCTGACGGGTGTGGCCGAAGTAGAAGTGACCGCCGAAGCCGGCGCCGAGCTGATGCAGGTCGACCTTGGACGGGTACACCGATTCGGTGGTGTTCTTGTGGAAGGTGAAGGAGAACTCTCCGTCATTGCTCCAGGAGTTGGAACATCCGGGGCGTACCACCGGCGTACCCGTGGGGACGTCGTCGACAATCCGCGCCCCGGCGGGCAGCCCGGTGGTGGAGCACACGGGCGGGTAGGCCGTGCCGTCCGCCTCTTCCGGGTAGGTCTCGTCGAACCGGATGAACTCGAATCCGCAGGTGGTCGAGCAGTCCTCCTTCCATGTGATGGGCTTGTTCCACCAGCACTTGAAGTCGCTGCGGCCACAAGGCCCGCTGAGTTCTGAGTCGTTGGAGGCGCTGTCCGAAATCCGGCTGGGGGTGCACTCGTTGGCACTCGTGCAGAACGCGTCCTCGGGGGCTTTGACCCGGGCGCGATTGTAGAGCGCGCTTCCCTTGATGGACACGGGTTGGTTGGTCCCGTTCCAGGTGGAAGGCCGGAAGGCGGGGACCATCTTGCCGGGGGACTCCAGGAAGGAAGGAGGATGGGCCGCGAAACCGAGGACCTTCTCCTGGTAGGGCCAGTTCTGCGGCCGGGCCGCGGCGCTGGCGTCCTCGCCACCGCTCGCGTTCTCCATGAAGGGGAGTCTGCCGGCGTCCCATTCGGGGTTGGCGGGATTGTTGGCCCAGCCCAGTCCCCAGGGAGACCCGTCAGTCTTCTTCGGATAGAAGCCCGAGTTGTACGCCCACAGTGCGTAGTACCAGTTCTCCGGGCGCAGGGCGCTGCCGTGGTTGACGGTCATCCCGGCTTTGCGGGTGGTGTTCCACTTGTCGACGAGGATCTGTAGCCCTGCGGCGATGTTCGCGGTGTAGTCGAGAGCGACGGCCCGCTGCTTCTGATAGGGCCATGCCGGGAGCTGGCCCTCACCTTCACGACCTGCCATACGCATGTGATCGGTGACCTGGGACACCCCGTACCCGCAGTCCGCCTCGGCGAAGTTGACGTCCCAGTCGTTGCTCGATTCGCCGTCGTAGAGGTCGATGCCGTAGTAGTTGCCGATCAACGGGTTGGCCGTGACACCAGGCACCGCCGACCGCGCCGCCTGCCACATGTTCGACTCCTGCGTGGTGATGCCCAGCATGACCTGGGCCATCACACGGTCACCGCCCTCAACAGGGGGATTGAGAAAGAGAGTCTGCGGTGAGTAGGCGGGCATCCCGAGGTTCTTCCAGTTCGCGGGGCGCGCGATCCAGGTGTTGAGATAGCCCTTGACCGCCTGGTTCACCGCCCATTCCACCTGGCGTGGTTTGGGCTGCATCGCCTGGTTCCGGGGATCGTTGCGCGGTACGGCGCAGGTCCGTTCCTCCTCGACCGGATCCATGGGAGAGGCGTCCGCCGCCGCTCCCGCACCCTTGGCCTTGTCCTGCCCCGGTGAATTGCCGCCGGTCACTCCGGGAGACAGTGCGGTACCTTGCGCGGCGTACGGCGAGGGCCGGCGCTCGGGATCCACCGAGAAGGCCATCCGTCGGCCGGTGTCGAGGAGAGACACGGTCGTCTTCACCGTCCGGCCCTCGCCGGCTTCGCCCGGCAGAAGCATCGTGCCCTTGCCGTCGTCCCACTGGGGAACACCGACCGTGGCGGAGCCCGTCGTGGACACAGTCGCGGTCTTGGCCGTGGTGGGCAGACGTCGGACCACCGCGGGCAGACTCGCCACGGACTTGGTGGGACCCGTGACATAGACGTGCGTTCCGTTGCGGGTCAGCCCGGTCTCGGTGGCCGCGCCCTCAACGAGGACTTCCGGCCGGGTCCGGTCCGCACTGCGCCGGGTCACGTCGGCGGCGGTGACCCTCTTCACCCTCGCGACGGCGTCCCGCTTGTCCAGGAACACCAGACCGCCCGCCTCGTCGGGCGAGAGCCGGTAAGGCACTCCGTCCGTACGCGCCAGCGCGGTGGTCGTACCCGAGGCGTTGACCTGGACGACCGCACCGGCGGCGGCGCCCACCATGCCCGTCTCGCCGAGCGGCACGGCGGAGGTGATCTGGCCCGTGGTGGTGACAGGCCGCTGTGCCTTGCCCGTGACAGTGTCCACACGTATGAGGCGCGTGCCCGGCAGGTCCTCACCGCCGGACTGGGTCAGTACGACATCCTCGCCCGTACCGCAGCCGGGGTTGTAGTAGGAGAGCGATGCCTTGATCTTGAGTTTGCGGACCTTGCCCGTGTCCAGGTCGACCACGGCGGTGAACGCGCCACGGGCCATCAGATCGGCCTTGTTGGTGAATGTGCGAGGGGCGTACACGACGACTGCCCGCTGTCCGGACGCCGTGACACACACATTGCCGATCCACGCGTCGGCGTCGAATCCCGGCTCGGAGAGCGATGCCGCCGTCCGCCATGCGTAGCCGTCCTTCTCACGGGCGGTCAGCAGATGAAATCCACCGGCGTCGCCCGTGGTCGACCAGACCACGTCGCGTGAACTCTCCCAGTCCTCCCCGAGCACCGAGTCCCGCTGTGAGAGCGGCAGTACATCCGGCGGCGGTGGTTCGGTCGCTGCCACATCAGCACCGCTTGGCGATGCGGGCGCGGCCCAGGACAGGGCGGGTAACGTCCCGCTGAGCATGAGGCCGGCGGTGGCGGCCACCAGGATCTTCTTGGTTCTTCGGCGTAGTTCCATTCCGGGCTTCCTCTCCGTCTTCGCCAACCCCGAGTGGGGTGAGCGCACTCCGAAAGAGCCGCCGTCGGTAGTCGTCAACGCTGCCCCGACGGCGGCTCTTTGTGGTGTCGTACGGCGATGGGGCCGATCCGCGCGACGTCACGGATCCGTGCGATGCGCGCCGGAGGGGTATGGGTGCCGCACCGTCGGTACCTGGTCCGGCGCGGAAGGCGTCACCGAAGGCCGGCGCTCCGGTTGACTGCCGCGGCCTTGCCCAGGGTCTTGTTCAACTGTGACTGGGCACCGACGAGAGCCTGTTGGTTGTCGTCGACAAGCTGCTTCTGGATGGTCGTCTCCTCGGCGAACCAGATCTTGACGAGGTCTGTCTCCTGCTTGCACTCGACCTCGGCCGTCGCCACCTCGATCTCATCCTGGTCGGCCGTCTCCGCCTCCGCACCGGCCACGTCGGCTGTCTCCCAGACGGTGTCGACCTGGTACCCGCGGCCCTTCATGCACGACGCCCAGCGCGCCATGGCGGCCTTGACCGCGGGGGTCCGCTGGGAGAGTTCCAGGCTCTCGGTGTTGAGCCGCTCGACCAGTGCCACGTCGGGTGTGGGGGCCTTGCGCCCGACCTCACCGGTGCAGCCGCCTTCCGGCAACTCCTCCCCCTTGAAGGAGGTGAGTGGTTCGCTCCCGTCCTGTCCGGTGAGAACCGTGGCGGCCTCGGGTGTGTCCTGCTCCGGCGGGGGCGTGCTCTCCCGCCCTGTGGAGGGAAGGTGATAGCCGTGCGTCCGCGCCTGCGCCAGATCTGTCAGCCCGTAACGGCGCGGCATGTTGGACGCGTTGTCGGCCGGCGGCGGTGAAGTGCCGAGGTCCTCCGTACGCCAGTCCGTGAACCCGAACCGGTTCATACAGGCGATCTCCGCGGTGTCCCGGGCCTGCTGGACGGCGACCTCCTCGGCGTACGAGATCATGTACGTCTCCAATGGCAGCACCAGGCCCTTGGTGAGACCGCTGGTCGGGACCTTCTCGGGCCAGTTGTCCTCGAAGATCCTCGGTCCCTGAGCCGCGGACCGGGCCGCCGCGCCGTCGTCCGCCACCGTCTGAGGGACCTCTGTCTGCCCCTGACCACAGCCTGCGGAGATCATTGCCAGTGAGGCTGCGGCAAGCGGAACGAGAAGTCGTCGTCGCACAGTCATCACAGCCTCTTACTGCTGGCGTTGTTGTTCTTGAGAGCGGGAATCAAGTTGGCCATGGCCCCGGCCTGGAAGGTCTGATAGGTGCCTCCGTAGCCCGTGTTGTAGTAGATGCGGTGGGCACGCGAGTCACCGTTGGCCGCTCCGGCGGCGTTGTTCTTCACACCCTCGCCCGAGCCGGGGTCGCCCGCACGGCACTTGCTCCCGTTCGGGAGTCCGGTGTCGAACCCGGTTCCGTGGTTGAACTGGTAGCGCACCTGTTGCATACCTGACGACGTCAGTTGGTCGAAGCCTTGGTGCGAGTGCTCGCTCCCATTGGTGATGAAGCACGGGCTCGAGAAGAGTCCGATGTTCCGCATGCTGTTGTAGAACACCGCGAAACATCTGGTCGATGAGCTGCACTCGTCATCCGTGTACGTGACGTAGGCGTTCGCGGGGCTGGTGGGAAATAACAGCGCGGCAGACGCCACTGAGAAGATCAGAGAGAGTCGGCCGATGGGTCTTTTCTTCAAGACGGCTTTCCTTTCGCTCTGCAAAGACGGGGCCACGATGGACAGTTCGTGACTCGCAGCCATGACCAACAATCGCCCAGTAGCGATTGCTTCAACACCCTCACCTTGCTGCATTGCATAAAACGGTGGGCTTCAGAACGGGACAGATCAGCCAAGAACGGAAGCGAACAGCCGGAACGAGCGTGGCGTAGGCCGCAGGCCGTACACGATCCGGACAGGGTCCCGCTGGACGCCGCCCTGGCGGTCACGCCGGGCGGGGACCGCCTCGCGGAGGTCGGGATGCTCCGGGGCCGAGCCGGCAGCACGGCGCAAAGCACGAGAAAACGCCTGGAACATGGTCAGCAACACGGCCCCGGACGCCGGGGGCAGGTGATCGTGAGCTTGGGATGCGCCGGCCCCTGTCCGCCCGCCGCATGGTCCACACGCGGTCCTGAACCGGTCATTTTCAGCCACTCACGCCTCAAGTCCCAGGTGCCCGTGTCGAAAACCAGACCATTTACCGTCGCTCGCTCGACTTCTACCACCGTGCAGATTACTTTGATGCGCTCCAAGGCATGCCCCTGCATAATGCCGTGGCGCGGGAATGAAGGCGCCATCGCACATCTTTGCTCGCGGCAATGAGCCGTCCTGCAAGCGAATCGTTTGGAATAAGCTATTCCGGGATTCGCCGACGCGCTTGTCAAGAAGAGAGTGGAATCACTCGCCCAGGCAGGGAGTGCGGCGCGGAGAGGAAGAGTATTTGGTATTCAAGTGAGGCAGGGTTGAGGCTTGGTTACGAGCGCTGGAACAATCGACTCGATGAAACGGAATCTGCATGCGTCGAACTTTCGCTACTCTCGTCTCTCTCGTCCTGGGAATGGGAGGAATAGGTCTGATCACGGCTCCCACGGCGAGCGCGGCCGGCTACGGGTGCGGTGGGTCGCTGGTCGGTCAGTACAACATCAAGGGGTCCGACAACAGCACGTGGGGAACCATCAACGTCTACTACTCAAGTGCGAGCGGCGGAACCAACTGCATCGTCAACGTGGCCAAGAAGTACGCGGGAACGCCGCATGGGTTGGAGGTCCACCTCTTCCAGGGAAGCCGACGGGCGGATGACAAAGGCAGGTACTCGCAGTACGCCGGGCCCGTCTCGCTGAGCGAAACCAACGGAGATTGCATCACCGTTTCCGGTGAGGTGAGCAACCCCTCGGGGTCAACCGTCGCCATCGGCAAGTGGTCGAACGTCCACTGCGGTTGATGCTGCCCGTCAGCGGTCGCCCTCGCGGGTGACGTCGCGCAAGGTGACCCACCCGACCAGACCGCAAAGAGGCTCCCGTGCCGGAGAGATGAGACTACGACACCTCTCTCGACGCACGGGAGCCTCGTGCGCGAAACGGCCCGCCGGACAAACCGACGGACCGTCATGCGAGATCGCCCGGGCCGGACGGGACCTTAAGAACACGCCCTAGTCCGACGACAGCTTCGGCTTCGGCCGCCACACCACCAGCGCGCTCGCCTGCTGTACGTCCTGATACGGCACCAGGTCCCGCCGGTACGACGCGTGGACCTGGGCCTCGCGCTGGCGCATCGCCGCCGCCGCGCCGTCCACCGCCGCGCCCAGTTCGGCCACGCGCGCCTGGAGCGCCGCGACCTGGTTCTCCAGCTCGATGATGCGCTTGATGCCGGCGAGGTTGATGCCCTCGTCCTGCGACAACTGCTGCACCTGCCGCAGCAGTTCGATGTCGCGCGCCGAGTAACGCCGGCCGCGGCCCGCCGTACGGTCCGGTGAGACCAGGCCGAGGCGGTCGTACTGGCGCAGCGTCTGCGGGTGCAGACCGGACAGTTGGGCCGCCACCGAGATGACGTACACCGGCGACTCTTCGGTCAGCTCGTAGGCTCGGTTGAACGATGAGTGCGGCCGACGCCGCCCGACCCCGTCCATTGGAGTCACGCTCCCTTCGCTGCCTGGAACAGCTCGTCCCGCGGGTTCTCCCCCGCGGTCGCCTTCCGGTAGGTCTCCAGCGCGTCACGGGCCTCGGCGCCGAGATCCTTGGGGACGACCACCTCGACGGTGACCAGGAGGTCGCCACGGCTGCCGTCCTTACGTACGGCACCCTTCCCCCGGGCGCGCATCGTACGGCCGTTGGGCGTGCCCGCGGGCAGTTTCAGCGTGACCGGCGGCCCGCCCAGCGTCGGGACCTTGACCTCGCCGCCGAGTGCCGCCTCCGTGAAGGTGACCGGCACGGTGACGGTGAGGTTGTCGTCCTTGCGGCCGAAGACCGGGTGCGAGCCGACATGGACGACCACGTACAGATCGCCCGCCGGACCGCCGCGCTCACCGGGCGCGCCCTTGCCGCGCAGCCGGATCCGCTGGCCGTCGCTGACGCCCGCCGGGATCCGGACCTGCATGGTCCGCGAGGACCTGGCACGGCCGCTGCCCTTGCAGACGTCGCACGGGTCCTGGGCGATGAGCCCGCGGCCCTTGCAGTCCACGCACGGGTCGGTCAGCGAGAAGCCGCCGCCCGAGCCGCGCGACACCTGTCCGGTGCCCACGCAGGTCGGGCAGACCCGCGGCGAACCGTTCTTGTCGCCGGTGCCCGAGCACGCCTTGCACGGCGCCTGGCTGGACATCCGCAGCGGGACCGTGGCCCCGTCGACCGCCTCGGTGAAACTGAGCGTCACCTCGGACTCGATGTCCTGGCCGCGGCGCGGCTGCGCACGCGTCCCCGTGCCGGGACCGCCTCTGTTGAAGAGGCCGCCGAACACGTCCCCGAGCCCGCCGCCGAAGCCGCCGGCGCCGCTCTGGCCCTGGGACCCCTGGCCGCCGCCCTGGGGGCCGCCTCCGAAGAGGTCGCCCAGGTCGAAGTTGAAGGATCCGCCGCCACCGGCGCCGGGGCCGGCCCGGAAGCCGCCGCCGTTGCCGAACAGCGACCGCGCCTCGTCGTACTCCTTGCGCCGCTTGGGGTCGCCGAGTACGTCGTTGGCCTCGGAGATCTCCTTGAAGCGCTCCTCGGCCTTGGCGTCACCCTTGTTGGCGTCCGGGTGGAACTCGCGGGCGAGCTTCCGGTACGCCTTCTTGATCTCGGCCTCGGTGGCGTCCTTGGGGACGCCGAGAACCTTGTAGTAGTCCTTCTCCACGAAGTCCTTGGTACTCATTCCCGACGTCCCTCCTCACTGCCTGTCATGCGTACTGCCTGTCCGTACGGCCGCCGTACCGCTCGTCCGTACCACCCGTCCGTACGTCAGCCCTCGTCCGGGCCACCGCTCTCCTCGTCCGTCTCCGGCTCGTCGGCGTTCGACGCCTTCTCCCCGGGCTGGACCCCCGGCTGGGGCTCCGCCACGGCGACGCGCGCGGGCCTGATGGTCCGCTCGCCGAACCGGTACCCAGGCTGGAGGATCGCGACGCACGTGTCCTCGGTGACATCCGGCGCGTAGCTGTGCATCAGGGCCTCGTGGATCGTCGGGTCGAAGGGCTCGCCCTCCTTGCCGAACTGCTGGAGGCCCATCTTCGCGGCCACCGTCTCCAGCGATTCCGCGACCGACTTGAACCCGCCCACCAGCTCGGCGTGCTCCCGCGCGCGCCCGATGTCGTCGAGCACGGGCAGCAGCTCGGTCAGCAGGCTCGCGACAGCGATCTCCTTGACCGAGACCCGGTCCCGCTCGACCCGGCGGCGGTAGTTCTGATACTCGGCCTGGAGCCGCTGGAGGTCGGCCGTGCGCTCACCGAGCGCCGTACGGACCTGGTCCAACTGAGCGATCAGCGCGGTCTGTGTGGCGTCTTGCTGTACGTCCCCGGCCGGGGGGGCCGCCGGGCCCGGCTCCTTCGCGGAGTCCGGCTCGGCGGCCTTCGGCGCGGCGTCATCGGGGGTGGCGCCTGAAGGGACGTCGGGCTCCTCTTCGAAGCCCGGAGTCTCCTCCGTCACGCGGCACCGTCCTTCTTGGGCTTCTCGTCGTCGACGATCTCGGCGTCCACGACATCGTCCGCGCCGTCGGCGGGACCGGCGGGACCGGCCTGCTCCGTGCCCGGGGCGTCGGTGGCACCGTCGGCCTGCGCGTTGGCGTACATGGCCTGGCCGAGCTTCTGCGAGACGGCGGCGACCTTCTCCGTGGCCGTACGGATCTCGGCCGTGTCCTCACCCTTGAGCTTCTCCTTCAGCTCGCCGATGGAGGTCTCGACCTCGTCCTTCACGTCACCGGGGACCTTGTCCTCGTTGTCCTTGAGGAACTTCTCCGTCTGGTAGACGAGCTGTTCGGCCTGGTTGCGGGTCTCGGCGGCCTCGCGACGGCGGTGGTCCTCGTCCGCGTACTGCTCGGCCTCTTCACGCATCCGGTTGACCTCGTCCTTCGGCAGCGAGGAGCCACCGGTGACGGTCATCTTCTGCTCCTTGCCGGTGCCGAGGTCCTTCGCGGCCACGTGCATGATGCCGTTGGCGTCGATGTCGAAGGCGACCTCGATCTGCGGCACACCGCGCGGGGCGGGCGGCAGTCCGGTCAGCTCGAACATTCCGAGCTTCTTGTTGTACGCCGCGATCTCGCGCTCGCCCTGGTAGACCTGGATCTGCACCGACGGCTGGTTGTCCTCGGCCGTCGTGAAGATCTCGGAGCGCTTGGTCGGGATCGTCGTGTTGCGCTCGATGAGCTTGGTCATGATGCCGCCCTTGGTCTCGATACCAAGAGACAGCGGGGTGACGTCGAGCAGCAGGACGTCCTTGACCTCGCCCTTGAGGACACCGGCCTGGAGGGCGGCACCGATGGCCACGACCTCGTCCGGGTTGACGCCCTTGTTGGCGTCACGGCCGCCGGTGAGCTCCTTGACGATCTCGGCGACGGCGGGCATACGCGTGGAGCCGCCGACCAGGACCACGTGGTCGATCTCGGACAGCGCGATGCCGGCGTCCTTGATGACGTTGTGGAAGGGGGTCTTGCAGCGCTCCAGCAGGTCGGCCGTGAGCTGCTGGAACTGAGAGCGCGTGAGCTTCTCGTCCAGGTGCAGCGGGCCTTCGGCGGACGCCGTGATGTACGGCAGGTTGATCGTGGTCTCGGTGGAGGACGACAGCTCGATCTTCGCCTTCTCCGCGGCCTCGCGGAGACGCTGGAGAGCCATCTTGTCCTTGGCCAGGTCCACGCCGTGACCGTTGGCGAACTGCTTCACCAGGTAGTCGACGACACGCTGGTCCCAGTCGTCACCACCGAGGTGGTTGTCACCGTTGGTGGCCTTCACCTCGACGACGCCGTCACCGATCTCCAGGAGCGACACGTCGAAGGTGCCGCCGCCGAGGTCGAAGACGAGGATCGTCTGGTCGTCCTTGTCGAGCCCGTACGCCAGCGCGGCGGCCGTCGGCTCGTTGACGATACGCAAGACGTTGAGGCCCGCGATCTCGCCGGCCTCCTTCGTGGCCTGGCGCTCTGAGTCGTTGAAGTAAGCCGGGACGGTGATGACCGCGTCCACGACCTTCTCACCGAGGTAGGACTCCGCGTCGCGCTTCAGCTTCTGAAGGACGAACGCGGACATCTGCTGCGGGTTGAAGTCCTTGCCGTCGAGGTTGATCTTCCAGTCGGTGCCCATGTGGCGCTTGACCGACCGGATGGTCCTGTCGACGTTCGTGACTGCCTGGCGCTTGGCGACCTCTCCGACGAGCACCTCGCCGTTCTTGGCGAAGGCGACGACGGACGGCGTGGTCCTGGCGCCTTCGGCGTTGGTGATGACGGTGGGCTCGCCGCCTTCGAGAACGCTGACGACGGAGTTAGTCGTGCCCAGGTCGATGCCGACCGCACGTGCCATTTCGATTCCTCCAACTGACTTGAGTGGAACAGGCTCAAGGATGCACGACTGATCCTCGGGCGTCAACAGAGCTGAGTCGACCAGACTCAACTATCGTGCGGCTCGATTTCCGAGAACTGTGCGGTTCCCGCAGGTCCGCGCGCCTTCGGAACTTCGCTTCCTTACTACGGCACGATCGGTCGGCAAGCGTTCGTAAAAGGCGTGACCAAAAGGCGTGATGTCGCCGATGTCGCTGATGCCGCATACAACGGTCAGGGAGGTCCCATGGTTCCGGACCTGGATCTACACCTGGATCCACACCTGGATCTGGACCCCAAGCGCCTGTTCGACCTGACGCTCGGCTCGTTCCTGCTGATTCTGACCGCCCCCCTGCTGGCCGCCGTCGCCCTCACCCTCGCACTCTCCGCGCGGCACCCCGGCGGCGCCTTCACCCACGCGCGCCGCGTCGGCCTGGAAGGCCGCGTCTTCACCGTCCACTCCCTCGCCACCCGCCGCCACCGGCTCGATCTGCTGTCGCGGCTACCCCATGTCGTACGGGGCCAGATGTCCCTCGTCGGTCCCGCGCCACTCGCACCGGGCGACCCCAGGACGGCCGCGCCGTGGCGGCGGTTCGTACGGCCGGGCCTCACGGGTCTCGCCCAGGTGCGCCGTCGCTCCCCGATGCCGTGGGACGAGCCGGCGCTGCTCGACCAGCACTACGTGGAGCACCATTGGATCGGCCTCGACCTGGCGATCCTCGCCCGTACGCCGGGTGCCGCGCTCACCCCGTACGGCGCGGACGCCGCCGCGCCGCGCATCCCCGCCCAGGGGCACCTGCGCGACACAGATCACCGACCGCGCGGCTACAGTGCGGCGGGATAACTGGGTACCCTCAGCACAAACCGATTAAGTTACCGCTTAGTAGTGGCGCCTGGTAGGCGCTCGGCACCAGGAGCCCCCAATGCAACTCGCCGCGATCATCGTGTCGCTGGTGCTGACCGTGGTCGGCGTCGCGCTCATCGCCCGGGCCGTCGCCGAGATCTACCGGTTCGTGAAGCTCGGCTCGCCCGTACCGGCAGGCAGCCGCACCGACAACCCCAGGGCGCGCACGATCACCCTGACCAAGGAATTCCTCGGCCATACGCGGATGAACCGCTGGGGCATCGTGGGCTTCGCGCACTGGTTCGTCGCGATCGGCTTCCTGACGCTGCCACCCACGCTCGTCCAGGCGTACGGGCAGCTCTTCCAGGCCGACTGGGTGCTGCCGGTCATCGGCGGCTGGACCCCGTTCGAGATGTACATCGAGTTCATCGGTCTGATGACGGTGGCGGGCATCGTCGTCCTGATGGCGATCCGGCTGCTCAACCTGCCCTCCCGGGCCGGCCGCAAGTCCCGCTTCGCGGGATCGAAGGCGTGGCAGGCGTACTTCGTCGAGTACGTGATCCTCGTCATCGGCCTCGCGATCCTGACCCTGCGCGGCCTCGAAGGCGCCCTGCACCACGTCGACGGCTACGAGGCGGCCTACTTCGTCTCGTATCCGCTCGTCGCCGCCTTCAAGGGCCTGAGCCTGTCCACGCTCCAGACGCTGATCTACTTCGTCGCCATGATCAAGATCGGCGTCTCGCTGATCTGGATGATCACGGTTGCCCTCAACACGAACATGGGTGTCGCCTGGCACCGTTTTCTCGCTTTCCCGAACATCTGGTTCAAGCGCAACGCGGACGGGGCCACGGCGCTGGGTGCGCTGCTGCCGATGGTGTCGGGGGGCAGGGAGATCGACTTCGAGGACCCGGGCGAGGACGACGTCTTCGGTGTCTCACGGGTGGAGGAGTTCTCCTGGAAGGGGATTCTGGATTTCTCCACGTGTACGGAGTGCGGGCGCTGCCAGTCGCAGTGTCCGGCGTGGAACACGGGCAAGCCGCTGTCGCCGAAGCTGCTGATCATGTCGCTGCGGGACCACGCGCACGCGAAGGCGCCGTATCTGCTGGCGGGCGGGGAGAACGCCTCGGAGCGGGCGCTCGAGGGTGTGCCGGCGGGGGCTGTCGCGGAGGCGGGGCGGCCGTTGGTGGGGACGCTGGAGGAGGGCGGGGTGATCGATCCGGACGTGCTGTGGTCGTGCACCACGTGCGGGGCGTGTGTCGAGCAGTGCCCCGTCGACATCGAGCATGTGGATCACATCGTGGACATGCGCCGCTACCAGGTGATGATCGAGAGCTCGTTCCCCTCCGAGGCCGGCACGATGCTGAAGAACCTGGAGAAGAAGGGCAACCCCTGGGGCCTGGCGAGGAAACAGCGCCTTCAGTGGACCACGGAAGTCGACTTCCCCGTCCCCGTCGTCGGGCGGGACCTCGAGGACCTGGGCGAGGTCGACTACCTGTACTGGGTCGGCTGCGCCGGGGCGCTGGAGGACCGGGCGAAGAAGACGACGAAGGCGTTCGCGGAACTGCTGCACATCGCCGGGGTGAGCTTCGCGATCATGGGCGGGGACGAGAAGTGCACCGGTGACTCGGCCCGGCGCCTGGGCAACGAGCCGCTGTTCCAGCAGCTCGGCCAGGAGAACGTCGCACTGCTCAACACCGCCTTCGGCGAAGACGAAGAAGACGAGTCGACCAGGAAGGCGAAGTCGTCGAAGAGGATCGTCGCGACGTGCCCGCACTGCCTGAACACCCTGGGTAACGAGTACCCGCAGCTCGGCGGTGACTACGAGGTCATCCACCACACCCAGTTGCTCCAGCACCTGATCGACGAGGGGAAACTGGTCCCCGTCACCCCCGTCGAGGGCCTGATCACCTATCACGACCCCTGCTACCTCGGGCGCCACAACAAGATCTACACCCCGCCCCGGGAGATCATGACGGCCGTCCCGGGCCTGCGCCAGCAGGAGATGCACCGCCACAAGGAACGCGGCTTCTGCTGCGGCGCCGGCGGCGCGCGGATGTGGATGGAAGAACGCATCGGCAAACGCATCAACAACGAACGCGTCGACGAAGCCCTCTCCCTGAACCCCGACATCGTCTCCACCGCCTGCCCCTTCTGCCTCGTCATGCTCACCGACTCACTCAACGGCAGGAAGAACGACGGCCAGGCCAAAGAAACCCTCCAGGTCGTCGACGTCGCACAACTCCTCCTCGACTCGGTACACACCCCCACCGACCCCCAGGACTCCACCGAACCGGCCACCGAACCACAACCGGAGCCCGCGACGTAACGAACGCCCTTCTTACGGAGGACACGTCAGGACACGTGGCCGGACCTGCCTCGGGGGCGGGTCCGGCCTTTTCCATCCCCTGGGACGATCGGGCCGTGATCGCGATCGGTCCGTTTCCTTACCGCGACGTGCGAACTGGAGCATCATGTGGCAGCGAGTGTCATATGAAGAGACGGATGAGGCGGGTGGGACCGTGCGCATACGCACCGGTGCGACGACAGCGGTGATGACCGGCGCCGGCGTCTGTACGGCACTGGCCCTGCTGCTGACCGGTTGCAGCGGCTCCGCCGACAACGACGGCAAGCCCGCCAGCGGCACCGAGGCCAAGAACGGCGACACCGCGCCCCTCGCCGACCGCGCCTCCTCCGTACCGAAGCGCCCCGTCCCGCGCGGTGACGGCAGCGAGGTCCCGGCCGACTTCAACGGCGACGGCCACCGCGACCTCGTACTGAACGACCTGGTGAAGGCCCCCGACGCGGTCCAGGGCGACGACGCGGGCATCGGCATCGTGTACGGCTCCGACTCACCGCGCGGTGTCGACCCCGCCGTACGCCAGACCCTGAGCCCCACCGCCAACGGCGCGGCCACCGACGGCGTCCTCCCGGCCGCCTTCGACGCGGCGGCCACCTGCGACCTGGACGGCGACGGCTTCGCCGATCTGATCGTGAGCACCGACCCTCCGTACGACGGCCTCGGCCGCCCGCCCGTCCCCCTCCAGCTCCTCTTCGGCGGCCCGGACGGCATCACGGGCAAGGCGGTCGTGCTCAAGATCCCCGCCAAGGCGCGCTACGGCGACGACTGGCCCGACCATCCGGTGTGCGGCGACTTCGACGGCGACGGCAGCCCGGACCTCGCCCTCTCGGCGAGCGCGGGCCAGGTCAGCTATCTGCGCGGCCCCTTCAGCCGCGCGGGCGCCCCCAAGGCGGCGACGGCCCCCGTCCCCGGCGGCGGCCCGGTCCTCTACGCCCCCACAGGCAAGGCGGACACGGACGGCGACGGCTACGACGACCTCGTGCACACCACCCGCACCCACGAGCCCGGCAAGGCCGCGAAGGGCAAGCTGCTGCTCGGCGGCCCGCAGGGACCGGGCGAGGCGGGCGGCACGTACACCTTCAAGGCGGTCGCGCTCCCGCCGGCGCCGAGACTGCCGGGCGCCGACGGGAAGGCGGCCACGGACCTCCTGGAGTCGGCGGACTTCCTCGTGACGCGCACACACCAGGGCGAGGAGAAGGACCTGATCGCGCTGTATCCGTCGGAGAAGTCGGCGAAGGACGGGAAGGACGGGAAGGGCGGGAAGGCGGCGGAGCGCCCGGCGATCACCTTCAGCACGTCGATCTTCCTCAAGTAGGCGTACGGGCCCGGTAGCAGGCCAGCAGGCCCCCCAGGGTCCCCTTAGGGGATGTCACAGCTCGGCCGCAAAGGCCGGCCTGTTCCGGCTCCTCCAGCCCGGCGCCCTTCCGAAGCGGGTACGTTCGGTGACGTGGCTGGATTCAGGATCGGACGCGGCCGGGACAACCGCGCACGGCAACAACCGCAGCAGCAGCCGTACGGACGGCAGGCGGCGCCCCCTCCTCAGTACGGAGGCGGGCAGCCAGAACCCCCGTACGGCAGACAGCCGCACCCTCCGCAGCAGCAATGGCCCCCCGCGGGCGCCGGACAGCCCGGCCCCCCGCAGGGGGGTTACGGCTACCCCGGACCGGGTGGGCACGGCGGCCAGGGGGGAGGGCACGGCGAGCCCGAGTACTTCGGCGACCCGTACAACCAGCAGCACGGCGGGGGCGGCGCCCACGACCCGTACGCCAACAACCCCGGTCACACGCAGCAGTTCAGCGTGGACGAGCACGGCTACGGCGACGGCGCGACGTACCACGCGGGCTCCGCGCCCGCCCCGTCCGGCCCGCGACTGCACTGGAAGCAGTTGCTGAGCGGCATCGTGCTGCGCCCGAACGCGACGTTCTGGCAGATGCGCGACTACCCCGTCTGGGGCCCGGCGCTGGTCGTGACGTTCCTCTACGGGCTGCTCGCCATCTTCGGCTTCGACGCCGCCCGCGAAGAGGCGATCAACGCCACCCTGTCGACGGCCGTCCCGTATGCCCTGACGACGGGCGTGGCCTTCGTGATCGGCGGCCTGCTCCTGGGCGCGGTGACCCACACCCTGGCCCGCCAGCTCGGCGGCGACGGCGCCTGGCAGCCCACGGTCGGTCTCTCCATGCTGATCATGTCGATCACGGACGCGCCTCGCCTGCTCTTCGCGCTGTTCCTGGGCGGCGAGAACTCCCTGGTGCAGATCGTCGGCTGGGTCACCTGGATCGCGGCGGGAGCGCTGTTCACGCTGATGGTGAGCAGGTCGCACGACCTGCCGTGGCCGAAGGCACTGGGAGCGTCGGCGATCCAGCTCGTCGCGCTGCTGTCGCTGATCAAGCTGGGCACGATCTGACGGCCGGGACCCGCCGCGGTGTGCGGCGGGCCCGCTGTCACGAGTCGAGTATCTGCCGCCCGCGCCGTACGACGGGAGCTTCGACGCTCCAGGGGAAGTTGATCCACTCGTCGGTGCGCTTCCAGACGTACTCACACTTCACCAGCGACTGCGACTTCTCGTAGATGACGGCGCTGCGGACCTCGGCGACGTGATCGAGACAGAAATCGTGGACGAGCTTGAGGGTGCGTCCGGTGTCGGCGACGTCGTCGGCGATGAGGACCTTCTTGTTGGAGAAGTCGACCACGTTCGGCACCGGCGCCAGCATGACCGGCATCGCGAGAGTGGTGCCAACTCCCGTATAGAACTCGACATTTACCAGGTGGATGTTCTTGCAGTCGAGGGCGTAGGCGAGTCCGCCGGCGACGAACACCCCGCCGCGGGCGATGCTCAGGACGACGTCGGGCTCGTACCCGTCGTCCGCGACAGCCTGCGCCAGCTCCCGTACGGCGCAGCCGAAGCGCTCGTACGTCAGGTTCTCCCGTATGTCGTCCACGTCCTTCACACCTGTGTCCGGTGGAAGTTGAGGAACGAGCGGGAGGCGGTGGGCCCGCGCTGCCCCTGGTAACGCGACCCGTAGCGCTCGGAGCCGTACGGGAACTCCGCCGGCGAACTCAGCCGGAACAGACACAGTTGCCCGATCTTCATGCCGGGCCAGAGCTTGATGGGCAGGGTCGCGAGGTTCGACAGCTCCAGGGTCACGTGCCCGGAGAAGCCGGGGTCGATGAAACCGGCGGTCGAGTGTGTGACAAGGCCCAGACGCCCGAGACTCGACTTGCCCTCCAGCCGGGAGGCGATGTCGTCGGGCAGCGAGATGACCTCGTACGACGAGGCGAGCACGAACTCACCGGGGTGCAGGATGAACGCCTCGTCCCCGGCCGGCTCGACGGTGCGCGTCAGGTCGACCTGCTCGACGGCGGGGTCGATGTGCGGATAGCGGTGGTTCTCGAACACGCGGAAGAACCGGTCGAGCCGTACGTCGATGCTGGACGGCTGCACCATCGATTCGTCGTAGGGGTCGATACGCACGCGCCCGGAATCGATCTCGGCCCGGATGTCCTTGTCAGAGAGAAGCACGCCCCGAGGATACGCAGAACGCGCGGGCCCACCCCAACTCGGGCAACCCCGCGCGCCCCTACCGACGACCGCGGTCAGCCCCGCCCGACCTCCACGGGCACGGCATGCCTCAACCGAGCACAACGCGGACACCGAATGAGCCGCCCGGGCCCGAGCCGCCCGTTGTCAAGCTGCTGCATCGGGAACGACGTAGTACTGAACACATGCCCTTCGGCACAGCGGACGACGGTGCGCTCCATCAAATCCATCAGGTCCCTTCCCCAAAAACGCGGACGAACCCACACATTAGGGGATCAACAGAACACCCACCCAAGCGGCACTCCGACCACGGAGGCTACGCCCCAACTCCCACCCCAACTCCCGCGACCGACAGCGCCATCGAGCGGGCGGAGTCGACAATGGGGTAGAGTGTCCACGCAAGCGCCACTGATCAAGGGCGCTTCGCGCGGGTGTAGTTTAATGGTAGAACATGAGCTTCCCAAGCTCAGAGCGCGAGTTCGATTCTCGTCACCCGCTCCACGACGAAGGCCCAAGTCAGCGACTTGGGCCTTGTTTGTTGTCTAGACCATTTTCCGGCCGCGTGCCATTCGCGTGCCATAGCGACCCCTCCGACCAGGCCGAACGTTGCCGTCGGACCCCCTCGGGCAGCACCTGACACTCCGTCGTCTCATTTAATGAGACACGCCTTGAGTGACCTGCGTCACAGGGGGTGGATCGGGCTGGGCTGTGCGGGGGCGAATCCACTGCGGAGCGACTGCTGTTGTCGTCGTCACTCTGCGGCAGGAGGAGCCAGTCCTTCGGACTACCGGCGACGAGGCACTTGAGGAGGATCGGAACGGCCAGTAGCGACAACTGGCCGATCTTGGTTCCGGTTCGGTGACTCGCCCTGTTTCCGCTGTTCAGCGGTTCTACGTTCCGGGTCATGCCAGTTGATTTCCTTTCTGGTGATCAGGTTTCCCGCTTCGGCCGGTTCGCTGCCGCGCCCTCGCCCGGTGAGCTGGAGCAGTTCTTCCGCCTGGACGCGCAGGCGCTCGGTCTGGCCCGTGCGAAGCGGGCCCCGGCGAACCGGCTGGGGTGGGCGGTGCAGTGGGGCTGTGTGCGGATGCTCGGGGTGTTCCCGACCGAGGACCTGTCGGTCGTGCCGGCCGTGGTGGTGCGTTTCGCGGCCGAGCAGCTCGATGTCGAGCCGGAGGAGTTCGCCGCGTACGGGGCCCGGCGGCAGAACCGGTACGAGCAAGCGTGGGACATCCGGGAAGCCTGCGGCTACCGCGAGTTTCCGGCTGCCGAGGACGAGGTCCGCGCGTTCCTGGCGGCGCGGGTGTGGGCGTCGTTGGAGGGGCCGCGGGCGTTGTTCGACCGGGCGGTGGTGTGGCTGGTGGACAACCGGGTGCTGCTGCCGGGGGTCACGACGCTGACCCGGCTGATCGCCGAGGTCCGCGCGAGCGAGAACACCGCCCTGTACCGGACGCTGGACGAGGCCGTCCCGGAGGATCTGCGGCAGACGATGCGCGACCTGCTGACGGTCCCCGACGGCAAGCGGGTCTCGGAGCTGGAGCGCCTGCGGACCCCGCCGATGCGGGTCTCGGGTACGGCGATGACCGCGCCCTTCAGCGGGTGAAGGAGGTCCAGGACCTGGGCGCCCACCTGGTGTCGACGTCGGTGATGCCGACGGCCCGGCTGGCGGGGCTGGCCCGGTACGGGATGGGCTCGAAGGCGCCCACCTTGCGGGACTTGGAGGAGTCGCGGAAGACGGCGACGCTGCTGGCCACCGTGCAGCACCTGGAGACCGCGACCGTCGATGACGCCCTGGACCTCCTGGACGTCCTGATGTCCTCACGGCTGCTGTCGCGGGCGGAGCGGGTGGGCAAGGAGGAGAAACTCAGGTCCCTGCCGAGGCTGCGCCGGGCGGCGGGGCGGGTCGCGAGGGCGGTCGGGGTGCTGCTGGAGACCGCGCCTGCGACCGACACGGGGAGCTGGTTTCGGTGGTCGACGCGTGGTCGGCGATCGAGAAGGTCGTACCCCGCGAGAAGCTCGCCGAGGCCCTGGCGGTCATCGCCGAGGTCGTCCCCGACGAGGAGGGGGACGAGGACGCGGAGTGGCGGGCCGCGCTCGCCACCCGCTGCAGCACCGTGCGCGGCTTCATCCGTCTGCTGGTCGACGTCGTCGACTTCGGCGCTGTGCAGGCCGGCACCCCGGTGGTGCAGGCCCTCAAGCAGATGCCGCACCTGATCGGCCGCAAGAAGATCGACGCCTGCGAGGTCTCCGACTCCCTGGTGAGCGGGTCGTGGCGGCGGCTGGTGTTCGCCGCCCCCGGCCTGGAGCCGGGCCGGCGGCCCGCAAGGGCAAGCACGGCGGCCGGCCGTCATCACCGAGGACATGCTGCACACCGTGCTGCGGCGCCGGGCGAACGGCGAGTCGGTCGAGCAGATCCAGCCCGACCTGATCATCCCCACCGGCACGCGCAAGGGCCAGGCTCCCAGCGTCGCCAGCATCTACCGCGCGCTGGCCCAGCACGAGAAGAGGGAGGCGTACCCGGAGGTCGTCGAAACGGCGCACGCCGACTTCGCCGCCCTCCAGCAGCGCGGCCGCAGCCCCATATAGCCACTCAGCGCTACACACCACCTGCCGGCAGCTCTACGAGAACAGGGCCGCGACCGTCGCTTCGATCGACACCACGTCCGAGCAGGTCGACGCCTGTGGTGTCCCGTCCACCCTCCCGGACCGGACACCACAGTGCCGGACCGTTACGGAATGACCAGGTAGAACGCCTGGTCCGCGGCTGCGCCGTTGGTGCCGGTGGTCACGCGGATCGAGTTGCCGGGGCAGGAGCCGTGGTTGCGGGACACGCGGATCTCGCTGCCCCAGTCGGCCGAGGCGCTCAGGGTGGCGGCCGGAACGGCCCGACCGGCGTCGATGCCCGCGGCCAGCACGACGCAGTACAAACCCGTTTCGGGCTTGCTCACCGACGCGATGGTGTTGGTCTTCTGGACGATGCTGCCGCTCGGGCCTACCGAGGTCGCCGCCTGGGCATACGGGGCCCTGACCGTATTGGTGGGGTCGGCCGCCATCGCGATCCCGCCGAAGGCGGCACCGGCAGTGGCAACACCGAGACCGGCCAGAACCAGCTTGGTACGCATACGCATAAGAATCATGCCCTTCCTGGGCAGAGTTACAGCCCGGCGGAAGACCGGGCGCGCTCATTTACTCCTGCGGTCCGCACCTCGCCCCAGCCGCATTCACTCCTGCGGATGATCATGCTCTTCGCAACCACCCGGATGGCTCCCTGAGCACCCCGGATTCCCCCAGCACGATGCGCACGAATCCGGAGACCAAGTAGTCAAGGAAGATCGTTCGCGCCAGGATGTTCTGTACGCCAACTACTCACACACGGGCTCGACGCCGCGGCCAGCAAGGGCGGGCACGGCGGCCGGCCCCCGGTCATCACTGACGACATGCTCCACACCGTGCTCCGACGCCGCGCGGGCGGCCAGTCCGCCGAGCAGATCCAGCCCGACCTCTGGATCGCCACCGGCATGCGCAAGGGACAGAACCCCTCGGTGGCGAGCATCTACCGGGCACTGGCCGAGCACACCAAGCGCGAGGCGTACCCCGAAGCCGTCGAAGAGGCACACGCCGACTTCGCCGCCAGGTCGGCGAAATCCCCGGACCCCGCCTCACTATCCCTGACCGAGTCTCACTCTGATTACAGAGAGCTACTTGTCACTTCGCCGTAGCTTCGGGAGGGCAGGGCCAGATCAGCAGCTCGTCCAGAGGCCCGCGCGAGTCCCGGCCGACGGGGCTTCACGGAAGTTGTGCCAGAGCCTGGGATTGGGCAGCACTTGCTCGCTGCTTCGGGAGGCACCCCGGCTGATGAGTGTTCGATGTTCACGAGAAGCGACGGCGCCCGCAGCGGGCGGCGTCTCCCGGGAGTTTCGGGTGTGTGCGCCGCCTGGGTGAATCCGAGGGCGCGTCGCGTCCCGGGTGCCTTGGGGGCTCGTTACGAAGATCACGTCGTGTTCGTGATCTTCGGAAGGAACCGTTCGTGCACACCACCCATACACGTCGCAGGTTTGCCACCGCGCTCTGCGCGCTGGTTGCCCTGCTGGTACCGCTCACGGCCAGTACGGCGCACGCTCAGGAGAAGCGGCTGAAGTCCTGGGGCAACAACCGATCCGGGCAGCTCGGCGACGGCACCTGGACCGATTTCCGCACGACGGCGACCACGGTGCTCGGCCTGACCAGCGCCGAGGTAGTGAAGATCGTCGCGGGCGGGGGCGGAGCGGCAACGGGTCACGGTCTGGCACTGCTGACTGACCGTACGGTGCAGTCCTGGGGCGCCAACGGGTCGGGGCAGCTCGGCGACGGCTCGGTGTTCTCCCACAACGCGCCGGGCCAGGTCGTCAACCTCTCCAATGCCACCGACATCGCCGCGGGCGGCTGGCACAGTCTGGCGCTGCTGGCCGACCAGACCGTGGTGGCCTGGGGCCGCAACGACCACGGGCAGCTGGGCAACGGCACCAACGCCGACAGCAGCGTCCCCGTCAGGGTCGAGGGCCTCAACAAGGTGGTCGCGATCGCCGCGGGCCTCAACCACAGCCTGGCACTGCGCGAGGACGGCACCGTGTGGGCCTGGGGCAACGACGCCAACGGGCAGCTCGGTGACGGCAGCTCCGCCAGCCGGAACGTCCCCGCCCCTGTCACCGGTCTGACGGGGGTCACCCGGATCGCCGCCGGCTGCAACCACAACCTCGCCCTGGTCGGCCCGCCCGGCAGCGGAAGCGGCGACGTGCTGAAGGCGTGGGGCTACAACGCCGCCGGACAACTCGGCGACAACAGCACGGTCTCCCGCCACACACCGGTCGAAACCTGGGGCACCTGGCCCGGCGGCGTCTCCCGGATCGCGGCCGGCTGCAACCACAGCATCGCCGTCACCGGCAGCGACAACCGCCTCGCGGAATGGGGCCAGAACACCTCAGGCCAGCTCGGAGACGGCACCCTCGACAACCGGACCACCCCCGTCCCGGTCCCCGGCCTGACAGGCGTAGAGCTCGTGGCCGGCGGCCGGGAGCACACCATGGCACTGCTGGGCGACAACACCGTGCGCTCCTGGGGCAACAACAACTCCGGCCAGCTCAGCAACGGCACCACCACCAACAGCAGCACCCCCGTCACCAGCCTGACGGCCCTGACCGGAGTCGACAAGATCGCCGCTCCGGTGGGCGGCGACTTCAGCCTCGCCAACTAACCCGGCTCCGACAGGCAGCATCCCAACACGGCCCGCAGCTCGGCCCCGACACAGACCACCGGGGCCGAGCCGGCACCGGGTCGTAGCCGGAGCAAGCCAACCGCCGCCCTTCCCGTGAACATTTCGAATTCCCCGCCGGCCCCTACCGCCTCCCAAACCGGTGCACAACTGCTGCTCGTTCTCGGGGTCTGGCACAACTTCCGTGAACCCCGTCGGCCGGGACTCGCGCGGGCCTCTGGACGAGCTGCTGACCTGCCGGTTCACCAGAGCCGCCAGCCTCGGACGCCGAGGATCGGTACGGCTTCACGGAAGTTGTGCCAGAACCCGTTCTCGTGAACAGAGCCACCGGGACCCATCACCGGCCGGTTCACCAAGGTGCCCCGGCTCGCGAAACTACTGCGGGTCCAGACCTCGGCCGACCGCAGCCCCCGCCGGCCCTGGCGGCCCGGCACCCCACCGCCCGCACCCCTCGACCCGGACACCCCGGCCGCAGACATCCGCATCGGCTACGCCCGCTGCTCGACCCTCGGCCAGGAACTCGACTCCCAGCTCGACGCACTCGCCAAGCACGGCATCCCGGCAGAAGGTTTTCAGCGAGAAGATCAGCACTGGCATCCGGGTCCGCCCGCAGTTCGAGGCCGCGCTCGCCGCAGCCCGCGAGATCAAGGCACACGCCCCGCACTGCCGCGTCATCCTCACCGTCCACGAAATGAAGCGCCTCGGCCACGACGCCGCCGAACTCACCGCTCTCGCCGACCACCTCACCGCCCACGGCCTGGTCCTGGAGATGCTCGCCGGACCCCTGCCCGGGATGTACGACCCCAGCGGCCCGGGCCGCCTGCTGTTTGAGTTCTTCGCCGCTATGGCGGAGACCGAGCGGGAGAACGTCCGCGAGTCCACCCTCGAAGGACTCGACACAGCCGCCCGCAAGGGCAAGCACGGCGGCCGGCCCCTGGTCATCACCGACGACATGCTCCACACCGTGCTCCGACGCCGCGCGGCCGGCGAGTCCGTCGAGCAGATCCAGCCCGACCTGATCATCCCCACCGGCAAGCGCAAAGGGCACAGCCCCTCCGTCGCGAGCATCTACCGGGCCCTTACCGAACACGAGAAGGCCCAGGCGTACCCCGAGGCGATCGAAGCGGCCCAGGCCGACTTCGCGGCCCTCCGCCAGCGCTCGGCGACAGCACCCGCCAACTCGTAGCGGAGTCGCTGCTGGCCGGTCCGATCCTCCCCAAAGGCCGGCGAGCGGCCTGTGCGTCGAGTCCCGGCGGGCGTGGCACGAGAGGGTGAATGGTCGCGCTTCCGCTGCCGCTCTGCGGGGTCGGCTCTGTCTGGCGGCGGACGTCGTGGTCGATGTCGGCGGCGAGTCGGCGCTGGTGCTCCTTGGTGGAGTGCTGGTAGATGAGCTGCGCCTTCTCGGAGGACTGGCCCGCGCGGACCATGAGGTCCTTCAGCTTGGCCTCGGTGTCGGCGGCGAGGGTGTTGCCGGTGTGCCGCAGATCGTAGAAGCGGAAACCCTCGGGCAGGCCCGCCTGGTCGCGGGCTCTTCGCCACTTGCGGCCGAAGGTCGTACCGCGCAGGGCCGCGCCCTTCTCTCCGACGAACACCAGCCCGTAGCCTCCTGGCTCGGCGAACCATTCCAGGTGACGGCGGAGGTCTTCGTACAGGAAGGCGGGCAGGACGATCTCCCGTTTGCCGGCGCGGGACTTGGGGTCGCCGATGACGCGGTGTCCGGTGTTCAGCTCAGGCGCGGCGCGGCGCACCCAGAGGGAACCCGCGTCGAGGTCGATGTCCCCTCGGCGCAGCTCGGCGAGTTCCTCAGGGCGCATCGAGGCGAACGCACCGAGGAGGACCATCAGCCGCCAGCGCAGGCCGATGACATCGGCGACAGCGAAGACCTGGGCCACCGTCGCGACGGGACGTTCGTCGGCCTCTTCGCGTCCCGCGCCGCGGATACGGCACGGGTTCTTGCGGATCATGTCGTCGTCGACCGCGGTCTCCATGACGGCTTTCAGCAGGCGGTACGACTTGGCGACCGTGGTGCTGCCCGTGGACCGCAGCCGCTCCGCGCGCCAGGACCTGACGCGGGCCGGACTGATGGCGTTGACGGCCAGAGCCCCGAACGCGGGTTCCAGGTGCAGACGCAGGAGCCGGCGGTACGGCTCGTCCGTGGTGGGCGCGAGGCCCCGTTCGTCGATCCAGCGGGTGGCGTACTCGGTGAACTGCACCTCGCCGTCGGCCGGGTCGATCCAGTCGCCACGCGTCTGGTCGGCCTGGATCTGCGCGAGGAAGACCTCGGCGTCACGCTTCGTCTCGTACGTGTCGGGGGCTGGGCGCAACAAGCCGTCGGTGCCCGGGTACCGGGCCTGGTACCGGCCGGACGGCAGCTTGCGTATCGCGCCGAAGCGGCGACGCGAAGCCCCACGACCGCGGGCGGTCAAGCCGCTCTCCCATGACGGGACCGCGTGCTGCGGACGGGCTCGATGGTCCGCTCATCCACGTAGGCGCGAAGAACGCTTTTCGGCGATGCGGACGTACTTGCCGGCCTTGACGTAGCGGATACGGCGCTCGTGGATCAGGCGGCGTATGAACCGCTCGCCGGTACCGAGCCGTTGGGCGGCGTCGGCCACAGTGAGGAGGCGATCGGGTTCGTCGCTCACCTCCTTCCAGGCAGCGGTCCGGGCGAAGGGGCCGCGCAAGGGCATGGCGGAGCGGTGCAAGAACGTTCCTGTTCCGGCGCGCGGGACTGGCATCCCTGGGCGGCGCCTTGGGTGTTGATCGCGGAAGGGCAGGGAGAGGCAGTGCCGGCCCGGCTAGGGGGCGGTTGGCTCCCGCAGCGGTGCGGAGGGCGAGACGCGCAGCGCGACCGCAATGACGACGAGAGCGTCGATACCGGGGCGTCGTGGGGTGCGTTCGATGCGGAACACGGCGGACTTGGCCGCCGGGCGGCCCAAAGCCGTGGCGCGGTCGGCGAGTTGACACTTTTCGATGCCTTGCCGGGTGCGGAGGAATTCAATGGTGCGAGCAGCCCGGATTCCTGCCCGACCTATTGCGAGTGGTCTGATTTCCATAGCCAAATGTGTACCTCGCGTTCGCCGGTTTGGTGAACCGGCGTTCTGCGGCTATGTTGCGGCCCGTTTCACCGTCACGGGGAAGTTGAGTGGGGCGCCCAGGGGCGAGGTGCGGGTGTCGGCGGCGGGCGTCGAGGTGTGGTCTGACGTGGGGTTGTGTGTTGTAGCTCGGGCCACGGCGGCTGTGCAAGGTTTCCGCGATGTGATGCTTCTGGCTTTACCCTTGGGCGGGCTTTTTCGTCAACCGGCGTTTCGGGTCTACCGTTAGTGAAAGACCCGGCAGCCGGTGTTCGCCGTGACCGGGCGAAGCGAGCTGGGGACCGAGAGGAAGTCCCAAGGGGCTGCGGGGACCGACGCCGTCGTCAGCGACGGGGACCGGGTCGAACCCGCTGGTCAGGTGACTCCTGAGCAGCCTGCCGCAGTTCATCGCGGGGACCGGGACCGCAGAACCACACGCGTGGGGACCGAGACGGGGACCGAGGATCACGGGGACCGAGAACGAGTTCGTACGGTCCCCGTGCGACGGAACCAGAGAGCGAAGGGCAAGCGGAACCGGTCCCGAACGAGGCAGGCGAAGGGCGCGCCCAAGGGGCCGGCCCTGTCGGTGGACCAACTCGTGACCAGGGTCAAGCCCCATGTCCCGGCGGTGCTGGAGCGGGACGGCAACGAGGCCGTCACCCGGGTTCAGCTGCGGGAGATCCTCTGCCGAGAGGGCCTGAGGGGCGGCCGGAACGACCGCCTGGGCCCCGTGCTGCAGGAACTGCGCACCGAAACCACCATCTGACATCCGACAAGCACGCACGATGAAAAACCGAAGCCGATGACAGACCCGCAGAACGCCCCCGCCCACCAGCCGGATGAGGCGGACACCAACTCGGCCTCAGGCGGAGCAAGATGGAGGTTCGGACACTCCCCCGAGGGGGGAGTGTCCGAACCAGGGCCCACCCCAGGGGGTGGCGGGCACCGACCGGCGCCAGGGGGCGCCGGACGGGAAGGCTGCGACCGGGGGCGGATCGCAGCCGGACACGACCCCCCGCAGGGGCCGGGCCAGGGGAAAATCACGCCCGCGCGACAAGAAGCAGCGGCCCGCGTGCAGCGTCCGCCTCAACACCTCCGAGCGTGCCGTGACGCAGGCGGGTGCGGACAGTGTCGGTATGAGCCTGGCCGGTTTCCTCGCCTACTCCGGGATGGCCATGGCGCGCGATCAGTCCCGCACGGCTGTGGCCATCGCGACTGAACGCGACGTGCTGACGGAGCTGTTCGCGATGCGCCGCCAGCTCGGCTGGGCCGGCAGCAACCTCAACCAGGTCGCGAAGACCCTCAACTCCGGCGGCGACGTACCGCACCTGGCGGACGTGATCGCCGACATCCAGCGCGTCACGAACGCGGTCAGAATTGCCGCCGACCGGGTCGCCAACCGGGAAGCCGGCGGGCCGAGTTGATTCCGCAGATCCACAAACAGGGCAGCAACACCCTCGGCCTGCTCAACTACCTCTACGGCAAAGGCACCCACGAGGTCCATGTCGACCCGCACCTCGTCGCGTCCTTCGACCACATGGCCCCCGACCCCGGCCGCGACCCGAACGCGACGAAGCAGGACCTCCAGCAACTCCTCGACCAGCCCATGCACCTCCTCGACCCAGATCAGCGGCCCGGGAAGCACGTGTGGCACTGCTCGGTACGCGCCGCCCCCGACGACCCGGTCCTGACCGACGAACAGTGGGCGGACATCGCCCGGCGGATCGTGGCCGCGACCGGTATCGACCCCGGCGACGGCGCCGGCTGCCGCTGGGCAGCCGTCCGCCACGCGGAGGACCACATCCACATCATCGCCACCCTCGTCCGCGAAGACGGCCGCCGCCCCGACCACCACCGCTCCGGCACACGCGCCCAGGCCGAAGCCCGCCTCATCGAAACCGACTACGACCTGCACCGCGTCAATCCCGGCGACGGCACCGCCGCGAAACGGCCCACCAGCGCCGAGCGCCACAAAGCCGCACGCCACGGCCACGCCACCACCCCACGCGAACAACTGCGCGAGACGGTCCGCCGCGCGGTGGCCGGCGCCACCAGCGAGACCCAGTTCTTCGGCCGACTGGCAGCCTCCGGGCTTGTGGTCCGCCAGCGACTCGCGCCCTCAGGTGACCTGCTCGGCTACAAGGTCGCACTGCCGGACGACCTCAACAAGGACGGGCAGCCGGTGTTCTACCCGGGCTCCAAGCTCGCCCCGGACCTGTCCCTGCCCCGCATCCGCGAACGCTGGTCCGCCGAAGAGACCCCCGCCCCCAGCAACGACACCGCCACCCACCAGGCGTCCGGCCCGGCGGCAGCCCGGCGCCGGGCTTCCACAGCGGCGTGGCAGGCGCTGCTGGTCATCGACCACGGCACCGACACTCAGGCCGCCGCACACATCGCCGGAACCGGGGAAGTCCTGGACGCATTCGCCACAACCAGCGCCCCCGTACACCCGGCGTGAACTGCGAGAAGCAGCCCGGACGTTCGAGCGCGCCACCCGCTCCCACATCCGGGCCGAACACGGCCACGACCACGCCCTTCGCCAAGCCGCCCGCGACCTCGTCCACAGCGGGCCCGCC
Organism: Streptomyces sp. NBC_01506; assembly: GCF_045040295.1. Taxonomy (NCBI): domain Bacteria; kingdom Bacillati; phylum Actinomycetota; class Actinomycetes; order Kitasatosporales; family Streptomycetaceae; genus Streptomyces; species Streptomyces sp. NBC_01506. The sequence continues at coordinate 4,255,109 of NZ_CP109422.1, forward strand.
CTCGGCCACGGCGAAGACGGCGCCACCACCGCGATGCTCATCGACATGCTGTTCTTCCTCATCACCGCCACCGCCCACTGGCACGCCAAGCACCACCACGCCCAGCAAGCCGCCGCAGCCCACCAAGCCGCCGAGCACCTACGCTCCGCCTACCAGACCGCCGCCCCACCGCCCATCGCCGCGCTGCACCGGCGCGGCCGGCGCCTGCCCCAGGCCCTGCGGCAGCAGCAGACCGCCTCCCTACGCCGGGCCTTGCCCGAACTGGTCGACCGGATCCTCGCCGAGCCCGGCTGGCAGGCCCTGGCCGCGACCCTCGCAGACGCCGAAACCGCCGGGTACAACCCGGCCGCCCTGCTGGCCGACGCCACCAGGCGCAGAGAACTCGACACTGCAGACTCGGTCAGCGACGTAATGGTCTGGCGGCTGCGCCGCATCGCCGACCCGTCCGCCGACGCAGAGCAAACGCCCGTCCATAAGGCCGCCCCGACACCCTCACGGACACTCCTGGGCCCTCAGCTCAAGGGCGGTTCGGACTCATCGCGTCAACGCCGATGACTTGAAAACCGTTGGGTTACGGAAGCTTTCAACAGACAGCACCGCGCCACTGACGAAACAACGCTCTCGAAGTTGATTGGTGGGCCAGATGAAGAGGCGTGCACCGATGACGACGGTCTGCTGGGTGGAGCAGCGTTGTGGCCGGTGAGTCGGCGGATGTCCCTCCAGCATGCACAGAGTCGTGGCGCACAGGGAGGTGCGAGACCTCTGAGACGGTCGTCAGTTCCAGGAGTTCGGCCGCCTCGCCGCAGCCGTCAGCGCGTGACGGTTGCGCGGGTCCGGATCGGAGTTCCCGGACCCGCGCATACCGACAGGCTCGGCGGCCGGCGATACTCCGTGGCGGTGGTCCGGTCAGACGGCCGTCGGCTCTACGACGGTGTATCCGGCCTCGGTGATGGCCTCGCGGACCTTGGCGTCGTCAAGGTCCCGACCGCGAACCAGTACTGTGCCGCCGGGCAGATCAACCTCCACCTCGTTGACGCCCGGGACCTCGGCCACCGCCTCGGTGACACTCGCAACGCAGTGGCCGCACGTCATCCCGGTGACGCGGTAACGGTTCTCACTCATGTTCTGCTCCTCGTGTCGTCTTCCCTCCGTTTCCGGACAGCGGAGGGAAGGTTCACCGGTCGCCGGGCCGGACGGCTTCGGTCGCCGGTCACCACAGTGGTCGTCCGCCGTCCTTGCGCCGCTCCCTACCTCATCCGAGTGGATGCTGTGATGCTGCCCACCCCTACGCCTGGGAACTCAGGTTGGGTCGCCTTCGAGTTCTGGACCTCCACCAGCCGTCGCTTCATGGCTCATGTCTGGGACGTCGAGGAGCACTCTGCGAAGCAGGCGGCAAACCCTGTGCCCGAAACGAGCCTGCCGTTGACGCAGACATCCCGGTGCGGCACGGGGCGGTCGCTTATGGCTTCCGGCGGGGCCACGGCGGCGGTAACGGACATCGCCGCCGGCTGCATGACCTACACGGCCTGTGCACGACGGATTCACCGTGGACACCGTCGTCAGGCCCGTCGCGCGGGGGCCGCGTCCTGGGCACGCCGGACAGCCCAGGGGCTCGCCGGTGCCTTGTATTCCTGACCGAAGTTCTCGGCCGTGCCGGGAACTCGGGTGGAGAGCCATTCGACTATTGATAGGAAGCGGCTACGGAAGGGAGCCGTGAGTCAGTCGGCGCGCTCAGCGGATACCGAACCGGCCGCCTGTACGTATGCCCAGGAATTTGTCTCTGCTTGTGCTCGTGCCGTGACCGATCCACAGAAGGAGATTTGATTTTCATGCAGGTCGCGATCGTCCTCTATCCCGGCTTCACCGCGTTGGACGCCATAGGTCCCTACGAAGTCCTGGGTCGCCTGCCTGAGACCGAAGCCGTCTTCGTGGCCGAGAATCCCGGCCTTGTCCACAACGACTTGGGCAGCCTTTCGATCAAAGTTATGAAGCATCTGGATGAAGTGCCCAACCCGGACATTGTGGTCGTCGGCGGAGGCCCTGGGCAGGCGGACCAGATGTCCGACGGCGCTCTGCATACGTGGCTGCGGAAGGTCGATCAGTCGGCCACGTGGATGACGTCCGTCTGTACGGGATCCCTGATCCTCGCCGCGGCCGGCATCCTTGCCGGCCGCCGAGCGACAACCCACTGGGCCGCGCTGGACCAACTTGCCGATTTCAGTGTGACGCCGACGAAAGAGAGAGTCGTCGTCGACGGTCATTATGCGACCGGCGCTGGCGTCTCGGCAGGTATCGATATGGCCCTGGTGCTGGCCGGCCGGATCGCGGGCGACGATGTGGCACAAGCCGTGCAGCTTCTCATCGAGTACGCCCCGCAGCCGCCTTACGACGCGGGAACCAAAGAGGCGGCCTCAGCCGAGGTCGTCGACAAACTCTTCACCCTGTTCGGACACAATTGACAACAGAGAGCAATCGACCCCGGGCAGCTCGCCAACCCTCGGACTTCCGATGGGTCTTTCTCGGCCCTGACGCGAGTTCAGGTGCAAGAGTCATTCGACCTTTGGCGCGAAGCGTCCACCGCCCCTCGGGGAGTCAGCAGCCGCAGGGGGGGCGGGGCACCCGGTACGGCCCCCGGCGGCGGGCGGAGAGGAAATCTTGATGCAGTCGACGGGCGAACAGTTCGCCGCGATACGTGAGGAGTTCGGCCTCGACTCGCTGAGTCCGCCGAGATCGTTTCTCAGTGTCCGGCAGGTTTCAGGCAACGCCGGTTGCGTGGTGCGGCGAACCTCCGCACGGCCCCGCCGGCCTCAGCTGTACGCCGTGAGCGGTGGGACCTCGCCGGTGAGGAGAGAGGTGCCGAGTTCCTGGGCCTTGTATACGAGGGGGTCGTGCAGGGTGAGGGTGCGGGCGTCGCGCCAGAACCGGTCCAGGCCCGAGGATCGTGTTGTCGCCCTGGCGCCGGTGAGTTCGAAGATGCGGCTGGTCGCCTCGGTCGCTGTACGGGAGGACATCACCTTCGCGGCCGAGATCGTCAGCGCGGCACGGCCGCGCTCGGCCGAGGTCAGGGCGAGACCGCGGGCGTCGGCGTCCGCGAAGGCGCGGGTCGCGTCGTCGGCCAGGAGGCGTGTCGCGCGGAGTGTCGCGTCGAGCTCGCCGTAACCGGCGCGGATGTGCGGGTCGTCGACGGCGTTCTCCAGCCCGCTCGCCGGCCAGGGGCGCGAGCGCTCGCGCGTGTACTGGGTGGCCTCGGCGAGCGCGCCCTCGACGATGCCGACGAGGACCTGAGTGAGTACGGCCTGGAAGGCCAGCGAGACAAGTGACAGGCGAAGCCAGCGCGGACTCGACTCGTTCTCTTCGACAGGGAACGTGCCCAGGACATCGCTGGGGTCGAGCCGGACATCCTGGAAGACGATGCTCCCGCTCGCGCTCAGGCGCTGGCCCAGGTTGTCCCAGTCCGGTGGATGCGAGATCCCGTCCGCGCCGCGGCGGGCGACGACGACGAGCCGTGCCTCGCGGTCGGCGCGGGTCGCACTGATGAACAGGCGGTCCGCGACCGCGCAGCCGGTGGCGAACGCGCCCCGGCCGGACACCGACAGCACATCGCCGGCCGCGGTGGCGGTCACGGTATCGCGCGGATTGCTCACGGCGGCCACGAACAACCGGTTGGTGACGACGTCGTGGCGCAGTGAGCGGGACAACTCGCCGTTGTCGTACAGCGAGGCTCGCCACAAGTGAAGGTAGTGGTAGCCGAGAAGGTGTCCGATCGAGGCGTCGCCGGCGGACACGAGCCGGGTGACAGCGTGCGTGGTCCGGTGGTCGTCGGGGTCGACGGCGAGCAGTCCGCTCTCGCGGAGCAGTTCGATCTCGGTCAGCGGTGGCTGGTTGGCGTGGTTCCTCTCGACGGCGTCCTTGCGCAGTCGCTCGGCGACGGCACGGGCGGTGGTGACGGCGTCTGTCGGATTCATGATGAATCTGCCCTTTCCTGCGGGAGGTGCCGGAATCGGCGGTACACGAGAAGCAGGACCGGGGGTATCAGCGCGCACTGGGCGGCGATGGCCAGCCAGAATCCGGGCAGTTGTCCGGCGGTCTCGAACTGGTAGTAGAGCCCTCCGCCGACGAGCCCGCTGAGGAAGGCGCCGACACCTTCGGCCAGGCGCTGGTGGCTGAAGACCACGGCCGGTGACCGCTTCGTGCGGGCGAGCGCTTCGAGGACGTTCTTGAGCAGGAGTACGGAGTTCCCCGCTCCGATGGCGAGGATGCCGACGGCGATCATCACTTCGTTCCCGCCGGTGAACGCGATCATGCCGACTGCCAGGCCCCCGAAGCCGAGAGCCATCGCGTAGGTGTAGCGCATCCGCTCGACACGGTCGGCGATCAGGGGCTGCATCACTGCCAGTACCAGTGAGTACCCCATCATGGCCGCGCCGTAGAACACGGTGGGCACCCTGTCTTCGGCGTAGGACGACAGGTACTGGTAGAAGTGCATGTGCAGGTAGAGCGTCAGAGCCGTTACGGCGAACGGCAGGACGGCGAGGCCCCGGAGGGCCCGGCGCATCGGCTCGACCACCTCGCGGTCGTCACGGCGTTCCCGGGGCAGGAACACGTGGCCGATCATCATCACCAAGTGCAGTGCGGTGGCGGCGACGAACATCCCGCCGGGGTCGCGGATGAACAGCGAACCCACCACCGGCCCGAGGGCGACACCGACGTTGCCCGTGGCGTAGCTCGCGGCCACCAGGCGCGGCCGTTCTTCGAGGCTCGCGCCGTGGACGGTATAGCCCCTGACGCTCGGTGAGTAGAGGGCCGTGGCCGCCGATCGCAGGAACAGCGCGGCGATCGTCACCGCCGGCCACGCTCCGCCGACCACGAATCCCAGCGACCCGAGGGTCTGCAGGGCCATCGAGATCAACAGGCACCGCTGGAACCCGATGCGCTCGGCGAGCGCGGCGCCCGGCACTCCTCCGGCGAACTGCACGAAGGTCGCCAGGCCGAGGACGACCCCCACCTCGTTCATACCGAGGGACATCCGGTCGCGGAGCAGAACCGCCAGGTACGGGTAGACGGAGAAGCTGATGAGGTTGACGAGGAACCCGCTCCCGAGCAGCGCCCGTTGCGTGCCGGTGAAGGAGCGGACGCCGGACAGTGCGGAGGTGCCCGGAGCGTCGCGGGGGGTGGGTGTCACGCCGATGGTGCCTTGCTTCCCCGCACTATCAGGCGGGTGGCCCCGCCGTCGTACGGTCCGCCGTCCCAGTCTCCGAAGCACTCCACGTTCTCGAACCCGGCCTGTTCGAACATGGCCCGCAACTCCGTGGCGCTGTAGACCCAGCAGGTGAGCGAGGAGTGTTCGGCCGTGTTTCCCCGCACCAGCGTCCAGTCGGTCCGGTACCGGGACCAGTCGTCCAGGATGTGGTCGCGCATCACGACCATGCCCCCGGGCACGTCGACGATCTTCGGGGGGCCGACCCAGGACGCGTACGTCTCCTTGCTCAACAGGTCCACGATCAGCCGTCCGCCCGGAGCGAGCGATTCGCAGGCGTTGCGCAGGACCTGGAGATTCTCCTCCGGGTCCTCGAAGTAGCCGAAGGAGGTGTACATGTTCAGCACGACGTCGAACGCGTCCGGCGCCACGTACTCGCGTACGTCCGCCTGGACGAAGGCCGCCTCGACCTTCGCCTCCGCGCATACGAGGCCGGCTCGTTCGAGGAGTTCGGGATGGAGATCCACCCCTGTTGTCCGGTAGCCGTGGCGGGCCAGGGGCACCGTGTACACACCGACACCGCAGCACTGGTCGAGCACGCGGGTGCCCGGCGGGAACGCGAGCAGCGGCGAGGTGGCGACCACGTCGGCGGCGGCCCGCTCCCTCTCGGGCGAGAAAAGCACCGCCGAGAAGCCGGACCACAGGCTCAGGTCCTCGTACCAGTCCATCGTTCCTCCCGTCGTGCGGCGCACTCGCGCCCTTCTCACATGTCGTGCCGGGAGCGGGAGAAGTTCCCGCTCCCGGCACGACGGTCAACCCGTGGGCAGCACGCCCAGACCGGGGGCCTCGCCCAGGACGATGCTGCGGTCTTCGAGGGCGAGTCCGCGGAACGGTGGGTCGCTCAGGTAGAGGTGACCGTCCAGATCGATACGGTCGGCCAGCGGCGCGAGCTGGGCGGCCTGGCTGATGGCGAGCTCCGACTCACACATACAGCTGAGCATCACCTCAAGGCCCGCCTCCCGGCCCGCCTCCATCACCCGTCGCGCGCCCCGGATTCCGCCGGCCTTGCACAGCTTGACGACGATGCCGTCGGCGTACGACCGCGCGGCGAGGACGCTGGCCGCGTCGGTGCACCCTTCGTCGAGAAAGACCGGGAGCCGACCCGGCAACTCCCGGTATCGGTGGTAGTCGTCGATCGCCGTGGTGGGAAAGGGCTGCTCGATGAGCTGGATGCCGAGCGTGCGCAGCCGGGGCGTGAGGGCGCGAGCGGTGTCGAGGTCCCATGCCTCGTTGGCGTCGATACGGACCGGCAGCGTGGTCACTTTCCGGATCGCCTCAAGAGCCTCCAGGTCGTCCGGGCCGCCGACCTTCACCTTGAACGCACCCACCGCCGGAGCTCTGCGGACCGCGCTCACCGCTTCGTCAGGGCTCTCCATGCCGATGGTGTAGACGGTGGGCCCCAGCGTTCTGGGCATGCCGAGCAGCTTCCAGGTCGGCTGCCGGGCCGATTTGCCGATCCAGTCGTGCACCGCGCCGTCCAGCGCCATCCGCGCGCCCGCCGGCGCGTCCCATTCCTCGATGCGGTCGAGGACGCGTCTCGGATCCTTCAGATCCTGGCCGACGATTGCCGCGCCATCGGCCTCGACCGCGTCCACGACGTGATCCGCGGTCACTCCGCTGTACTCGGTCGGCGTGCCCTCGCCGTAGGCGGTGATGCCGTCGTACGTGAGGGTGACCATGCAGGTGTCGACGGAGTTGATCTCGCCGCGGGAGCTCTTCACGGTCTCGATGAGCCTCAGGGACTCGCGACGGACGGTCAGTTTGATCGTGCCGGAATCATGCGTCATGAGTGGGCCTCTCTTGATCGTTCGGTCCGCTGGAACTTGCCAGGGCGAGCCGGCGACTTGTTACACGGTGGACACGAGCGACGAGTGAAGGGGACAGCGATGGAATGGTTCGAGAACGAGGCGTTGTGGGTCGATTTCTCGGATGTGTTGTTCTCCGCCGGACGTGCCGAGGAGGCCCGTGAACGGGTCGCCTCCTCCCCGCTGTTGCGGGTCCCGGCCGGCACCGCGGTGCTCGACCTCGGCTGCGGACCGGGGGCGTACGCGATCCCGCTGGCCGAACGCGGGGCCGAGGTCACCGGCGTGGACCTGAGCGCGGCGCTGCTCGAACGCGCGGAGACGGGGGCTTCCGACGCCGGCGTCGAACTACGGCTCGTCCGGGCGGACATGCGTGAATTCGCCGAACCGGACCGGTTCGACCTGGCCATCAGCATGTACACCTCCTTCGGACTCTTCGCCGATCACGACGAGAACATGCGGGTCCTGCGCAATGTGCTGGCGAGCCTCAAGCCGGGGGGCCGCCTTCTGATCGATCTGTACGGGAAGGAGATCCTGGCCCGTGACGGTGGCCTGCCGAAGATCATTGACATCGAGGGAGGCACGCTGATCGTCCGTGGCACGATCCTCGGCGACTGGGAGCGGTTCCGGGACGACTTCATCCTGGTACGGGGGGACCGGGCGCGAACGGCATTCGTCGAGCACACCCTCTACAGCGCCTTCGAACTGAAGACGATGCTCGTCGAGGCGGGCTTCACCGACGTCGAGTGCTTCGGCGGTTTCGACGCGGAGCCCTTCGACAACCACGCCCGCCGACTGATCGTCCGAGGCAGCCGAGGACCAGCGGCCTCCTAGTACCGGGGATGTGTGTCGACGTTGATGACTCCCGCCGCGGTGACCGCACGGTGCGTGGCGATCTCCGCGGTGGGTCCCTCGGCGAGCACGATGCCGACGTAGCCGCGCCCGTCGGTCACGTGCTCGATGTGTGTGCCGATCGCCTTCGTCGGATACCACGTGGGCAGTCCCGGATAGCGGGCGATGTCCTCAAGGCCCTGTACGGCGACCAACTCGCCCGCCTGTGTGGGGTACGCGAGAACGAACGCCACCGCCGGCCCTCCGGACAAGGGAGCGTCGAGCAGGCGCGGACGGCGGCCGAGTGCGAGGTCGACGAGGCCGCCGTACACGTTCACGTCCAGCGACCGGCACATGGATTCACCGACCAGCGCCCCACCGATGCGGGGATTCACCTCGATCAACCGAGGCCCGTCGACGGTCATGCACAGTTCGATGTGGGCGAAACGGTCGGTGTATCCGAGGGCTGCCAGAATCTCGCCCAGCCACGCCTCGATCTCGCTCAGCTCCGCGGGCGGCAGCGCCACCGGAAACGCCGTCACATCCTCCCGGAACCAGGGCTGCGGCGACATGAGACGGCTGGAGAGCCCCAGCAGCCGGGTCTCCCCGGCCCAGGTCACCGTCTCCGCGCTGTACACCGGACCGGCGAGGAACGGTTCCGCGAACAGCCGCCCGAACAGGGCGGCGCCCTGGGCCTCTTGACGGAAGCGGGAGAGATCCTCCGCGTCACGGACGAGCCACACGTTCTGACTGCTTGTGCCGGCGGTGTCCTTGATTATGGCGGGCAGCCCGACGGTCGAGGCGAGCCAATCGATGTCCACCGCGGCCACCTCCTCCACCGGCGCGGACCCGAACGGGCTGAGACCCTTGCGGTGGAGCAGGTCGCGGACAAGGGCTTTGTCGCGTACCAGTCGGATGACCGCCGGGTCGATGCCGGGCAGGCCGAACTCGGCGGCGAGCTCGGCGCCCGTCACACCCCAGGTGTCCGTCGAGCTGATGAGGCCCCGGAGGTCTTCGATCGAGGCGAGAGCCTTGGTGACCGCCTTCCGGTCACCGGTGTCGACCGCCACGACGTCGACCGACCCCGGTGGCAGTGTGGCGAGTTCGTGCAGATACAACGGCTCCACACCGGTCAGCAGCACCAGACGCTCGCCCGACTCGCGCGCGGCACGGGCGAGGTGGGCGAGGCCGAAGGAGAGCATCTCAAGACACGCGATAGTCATAACTGACATGTCGGCCCGACACCGCGGAAGGTTCCCGTGAGGGTCGAGCTCGGCCGTCCTGCCGCCGTGCGGACCGGCATCACCCGGGATCGTCGGAGATCAGCTCTGAAGGGCACCGCTCGCGGCCCGGATGTCCATCGTGGGGATCGCCGCGAGCAGAGTACGGGTGTACGGGTGACCGGGGCGGTCGGTGACGTCCTCGGTCCGGCCCTGTTCGACGATCCGGCCGTTCTGCATGACGGCGATCCTGTCCGCCAACTGCGAGACGACGGCGAGGTCATGGGTGATGAACAGGCAGCCGAAGTCGAGTCGGTCACGCAGATCACAGAGGAGATTGAGCACCTTCGCCTGGACCGATACGTCGAGCGCGGTGACCGGTTCGTCGCAGATGAGCAGCCGTGGCTCCAGAGCCAGTGCCCGGGCGATCGCCACGCGCTGCTGCTGTCCTCCGGACAACTGCCTGGGACGGCGGTCACCCACCTCGGGGTTCAGCCCGACGAGGTCGAGCAGTTCACGTACACGTGCCGACCGCACCCGCGCGTCGCCCACCCGGTGGATGCGCAGCGGTTCGTCAAGCGCCTGACGTACCGTCTGCCGCGGACTGAGCGTGAGCGAAGGGTCCTGGAACACCATCTGGACCTGCCGCCGGTGCGCGCGAAGCGCGCGTCCCCGGAGCTCGTGCACCTCCACCCCGCCGACGCGCACCACTCCCGCGCCGGGCCGGTGCAGCCCGGTCACGACCCGCGCCAGCGTCGTCTTGCCGCAGCCCGACTCGCCGACCAGCCCCACGATTTCGCCCGCTGCCACGCTCATGGTGACGTCGCTGATGACCGGTGCGGTGTTCCGGTCTCCGTAGCGCGCGCTCACCTCGACGATCTCTAGCACGAGAGGTCTCCCTTCCCGACGACGGCCGCCGTTCCACCGGGGTGACGCAGGCAGGCCGACCGGTGCGAAGCGTTCCGGGCCACCGTCTCCAGAGTGGGCGTCTCGTCCACGCAGGCAGCCACGGCGAGCGAGCACCGAGGCGCGAACCCGCAACCGCCGGCGTCGTCCGGACCGGTGCCCCCTCGGCCCGGCATGGTGCGGAACCGGGTGCCCGGCGCCGTCCCCGGACGCGGCACCGCGTCCAGCAGACCTCGTGTGTACGGGTGGTCGGGCCCGGTGAGCACCGTGGCGAGGGGACCCGTCTCCACGATCCTGCCCGCGTACACGACAGCCACGGTGTCGGCCAGGCGCGTCACCACCGCGAGGTCGTGGCTGACGACGATCATGGACATCGCCAACTCCTCCCGCAGATGTGCCAGCAGGTCCAGCAGTTGGGCCTGCACCGTGACGTCGAGCGCGGACGTGGGCTCGTCGGCGACCAGCAACTCCGGCTCGCACGCCAGGGCCATGGCGATCTGTGCCCGCTGACGCATACCGCCGGACAACTGGTGAGGGAACTCCCGCGCGACCGCGGCGGGATCGGGCAGACCGGCCAGGCCCAGCAGTTCCTCGGTGACCCGGCGGGTCACCGGGCGCCGCCCCCCGCGGCCCGCGTTGCGGACGGCCTCGTCGACATGCGCGCCGATCGTTCGCAGCGGATTGAGGACGGCGCCGCTGTCCTGGAAGACCACTCCCACCCGGCGGCCGTTGATGTCGCGGCGTCCCCCCGGCGACAGTCCCACCATCTCGCGCGTGCCGGCTCCGCTCCCCAGCAGGGCGGAGCCGGTGACCACCGCGTACGGGTCCAGCAGTCCGAACGGGGCCAACGCGGCCGTGGTCTTGCCGCTTCCGGTCTCGCCGACAAGAGCGAGGACTTCTCCACGAGCGACCTCGTACGACATTCCGGCGACGACGCGGCGACGCTCGCCGTCCTGCGGGTACGTGACGGTCAGGTCCCGCACCTGGAGCACCGTGGTGTCCCCGGGATGTTCCCGCGTGTCCGCCGGCGCGGCGGCGGGCGGCCGTTCCGCGACACCGGCGCGTGCGGACGGTGCGGCCTTCCTCCGGCCCGGCCGCGCCGAGCCGGTCCGCGTCGGACGGACCAGGCGCAGGACCGAGGGTCGCTCCTCGCCGGCCGCCAGCCGCTCGCCGAACAGGTTGCTGGCGAACACCACCGCCGTGATGGCGATGCCGGGCGGATAGGCGAGCCACCACGCGGAGTCGAGGAACGCCCGTCCTTCAACGAGCATTTGGCCCCACTCGGCGCTCGGCGGAGCGACACCCAGGCCCAGGAAGCTCAGCGTGGCCACGCCGAGGACGATGGTGCCGACATCGGTGCTGGCGTAGACCAGGCAGGGCGCGAGCGCCGGCGGGAGCAGGTGCCGGCCGATGATGCGCGCGCGGCCCGCTCCGAGCAGGCGCAGCGCGTCCAGATGAGGGCTCTTGCGCATGTCGGCGACGCGGGCGCGCGCGATCCGGGCATACGGCGCCCACGACCAGAGCGACAGCGCGAGGATGAGGTTCTCCACTCCCGGTCCCCGCACCCCGATGACCGCGAGTGTGACCAGCATGCCGGGCAGCGAGACCACCACGTCGATCACCCGGGAGACGACCCGGTCGACCCATCCGCCGAGGTAGCCGGCGGTTGCCCCGATGAGGGTGCCGGCTGTCAGTGCGACCGCCAGCACGGCAGCGGTGACCGAGAGCGAGATCCGCGCGCCGTAGAGAATCCGGCTGAGCTGGTCCCGGCCGAGCTGGTCGGTACCGAGCAGGTTCTCCGACGACGGGGGCAGCAGCCCGGCCGCCAGGTCGTTGGCGGTCGGGTCGGCCGGAGCGAGGACCGGGGCGAGGACCCCGACGATCACGAAGAGGATCAGGGGCAGGGCGAGCAGAAGGGTGCCGAGCCGCGCCCGGCCGCCTGCCGAGCGCCCCTGTTCGCCGGTCATGACGCCCCCCGCCGGGTCCGTGCGCCGAGCACGCCGACCGGGTCACGGAGCGGTGTGTCCCGGTCCGGGGACTTCCTGCCGGGGAGCGTGGGCCGACGGCCGGCACGCGCGTCCCGACCGCGCCGGGAGCGGGGATCGATGAGTCCTTGCAGGACGTCGGCGCAGCGGTTGGCGAGGATGAAGCCGCCTCCCATGACGAGTGTGGCCGCCTGCAGCGCCGGAACGTCCCGGGCACCGGCGGCGTGGACGAAGTAGGCACCGAGACCGGGCCAGCCGAAGATCTGTTCCACCACGACGGTGGCCACGAGAAGGCTGCCGATACCGAACCCCGCGACGGACAGGATCGGTCCGGCGGCATTGGGCAGGCCGTCCCGCAGCACGATCGACAGCGTTCCACTGCCCCGTGCCTGCGCCGCGCGTACGTAGGGGCGGTCCAGCGCCTCGCGCAGCGTGACGGCGACGACCCGGCTGAGCACGCCGGCCACCGGAAGCCCCAGTACGGCCATGGGCATCAGCCATGTCGAGGGGCCCGCCATCCCCGACGTCGGCAGCAGTCCGAGACGGATCGCCAGATACAGGACCAGGAGGTAGCTCAGCCAGAACGACGGTATCGAGGTGACCAGGAGCGCCCCGGTGCGCAGGGCGCCGCGCAGCACCCCGCGTCGCAGCACCGCGCCGGCGACGCCGACGCTCACCCCGACCACGACGGCGACCACGGCGGATCCGGCCACCAGGCCCAGCGTGACGCCCAGCCGGTCCGCGACTTCGGGGCCGACGGGCGCGTTCGTCCGCAACGAGAGCCCGAAGTCGCCGGTGCAGGCGTTCATCAGCCACCGGACGTACCGCACGGGAGCCGGATCGTCGAGGCCGAGTTCCACGCGGACGGCCTCGATCTGCTCCGGCATGGCGGGGCGGCCGGCCCGGGTCGCCGCGAGCACCGCCGCCGGGTCTCCACGTGCGAGCAGGACGAGGGCGAAGGTGCCCACCGACATCGCCAGCAGGACGCCGACGGTGTCGACGGTCCACCGCGCGACGTGCCCGCCGGCGGTCGCCAGCCGCCCCAGCGATCTCACCCGACAGTCACCCCGGTGAGTTCCAGGTCGACGTCCGTGGGCGGCACGGCGAAGCCCTTCACCGTGTCCCGGGCGGCCCAGACCCGCGGCCGGTAGACCAGAGGCACGAAGCCGGCGTCGGCGGCGACCTCGTCGTAGAGCTTCTGGTACGCGGCGGCGCGGGCGGCGGGGCCGTCCGCGAACAACGCCTTGTCGACCAGGTCTTCGGTGGCCGGCGTCACCCAGAGCGGACCGCGGGCGCCCGAGGTGAACATCGACACGATCGAACCCGAGGGGTCGTACGGCGCACCGAGTCCCTCGAAGAAGGTGATGTCGTACGTACCCTCGGCCCGCTCGTCGTAGTAGGCGGCGGCGTCGACCGGGGAGATGTCGACGGCGATGCCGATCTCCTTGAGAGACCCGGCGACGGCCTCGGCCATCGAGCGGGGATCGAGCTGCCCCTGGGCCGGAGTAGCGGGGATGAGGAGCTTCAGGGAGAGCCGCTTGCCGTCCTTGGCCCGGCTGCCTCCTTCCAGGGTGTACCCGGCCGCGTCCAGCGTTCTGCGAGCCTCCGCCTGGTCGAAGTACGTCGGCTGGTCGGTGCCCGAGTCGGGCACGTTCGGGGGGAACACCCGCCGCGCGGGCTTGCCGTAGCCCTGGAACAGCGCTTTGGTCAGGGACGTGGTGTCGATGGCCTGGCGCACCGCCTCACGGACGGCTCGGTCACCGGCTGGACCGTCGGCGTTGAAGCCGAGCATGATCGAGACATCCGGCTCGCCGACGAGCGACTTGATGTCGCCGCGCCCGCTCAGCGTCTTGGCCTCCATCGGTGTGATCGGGGCCATGTACGCGCTACCTATGAGGTCGATCTCACGGTTGCTGAGGGCGTCGAGGCGCGCCTGGGAGTCCGGTATGACCTTGAATTCGACCCGCTCCAGCTTCGGTTCGGTTCCCCAGTAGTCGTCGTTGCGCGCCAGCTTCGCTCCGGTCGCGGAGTTGGACTCCAGCTTCCACGCCCCGGTTCCGACGGCTTTCTGGAACTCGCCGTCGGCTGTCGCGGCCTTCGGACTGAGCAGACGCACCGGACGCACGATCGACAGTTCTTGCAGCAGCGGCTCGTACGGCTCCGAGAGGGTCAGCCGGACAGTGTCCTTGTCCGGGGTGTCCACGGCCGAGATCACCTGCGAGGCGCGGAAGAAGGTGAACTCCTTCTTGCCCACCCACCGGTCGAAGTTCCATTTCACGGCGGCGGAGTCGAACGGAGTCCCGTCGGTGAAGGTGACGCCGTCGCGCAGGTCGAAGCTGACGCTCCGGCCGTCCTTGGCGACGGTCCACGACTCAGCGAGCCCCGGCTTCAGCTTGCCGCCCGCCGCGTAAGTGACGAGCGGCTCGTACACCGCGTCGAGCAGCAGGAAGTTACCGGTGAAGGCATGCGGGTCCACGGCGCCTGACTCCTCGCTCAGCCCGACGCGCAGCACCGTGGTGGTGGAGCCCGGGTCATCGGGGCCGGCGGCACACCCGCCGATCAGCACGATCGAGGCAGCGAGGACGGCGAGAGGGGGACGAGGTCGTAGCACGGACACTCCTGGCAGACAGTAGCCATGACACAGTGGGCGTTCTCCCACCACGCGAGTAGTCGGTGGCCCCGTGCGGTTAGTTCCCCGCGTTCGCGAACAATTCTTCGCGCGGTACGGCGGAACCGCTTCACCGTCGCCCCGGAGGCGATGGGGGGCTGGGGGCTATGCGTGTCTCGGACCGCCCTCGGCGGGCCGCCTCGCCGCCGTTCCGGTCACCGGTCGGCTGTTTCGGTCGTCGGGCCGGTGCTGAGGGGTTCGGCCGCGTAGGTGATGCGTACGACTCCGTCCGCGTGACGTTCGGCTTCGGCCGCCACTCCGAAGACGTCGGCCAGTATCCGTGGGGTGAGCACGTCGAGAACGTGGCCCGCCGCCACGACCGTTCCCTCGTTGAGCACGATGATCCGGTCGCAGAGCCGGGCGGCGAGATCGAGGTCGTGCAGGACGGCGAGTGTGGTGGTGCCGGTGGACCTGATGAGTTCCAGCACCTCGAAACGGGCCCGGATGTCGAGGTGGTTGGTCAGCTCGTCCAGGACGAGGACCTGCGGGTTCTGGGCCAGGGCGCGGGCGAGCAGTACGCGTTGGCGTTCGCCGCCGGACAGTGAGGCGAAGTCACGGTCCGCCAACTGGTGCGCTCCGCAGCGCCGGAGGGCGTCGTCGACGGCCTGGTGGTCGTCGGCACCGTCACGGCCGAGCAGCCCGTGGTGCGGGGTGCGGCCCAGGGCCACGATCTCGGTGACGTTCAAACTTGTCGCGCTGACTCCGCCATCCTGAAGAACGGCCGCGGTACGAAGCGCCGCGGTCCGGGAGGAGAGTGTCCAGACGTCGTCGCCTCCCACGCGGACCACGCCTCTTTCGGGCCGCAGCGAGCGGTAGACGGCGCGCAGCAACGTCGACTTGCCGCTGCCGTTCGGCCCGACGAGCCCGACGATGTCGCCGGGCCGTACCTCCAGGGCGACGTCACGCAGGATCGGCTGGCGGTCAAGGGTGATGTGGAGCTGTTCGACGGTGAGTCTCATACGGAGTCCAGCCCCTTGTTGCGGCGCAGGAGCCACAGGAAGAACGGAGCGCCCAGCAGGGCGGTGAGGATGCCGATGGGCAGTTCGTTGGGGCGGTTGAGCGTGCGGGACAGCAGGTCGACGAGGACCAGGTAGAGGGCTCCCACCACGGCGGTCAGGGGAAGCAGTCTGCGGTGGTCGGCGCCTGTGGCGAGCCGTACGAGGTGGGGGATCATCAGGCCGACGAAGCCGATACCGCCCGCGACGGCGATCACTGTGCCGGTGACCAGGGCGGACATCACCAGCAGGATGCCCCGCAGCCGGTGGACGTCGACGCCCAGTGCTGTCGCGGACTCGTCGCCGGCCAGCAGGGCGTTGAGCCTGCGGCCGAAGAGCGACAGCGCGAGGGCGCTGGTGAGGACGACCGTGGCGACCACGGGCAGTTGATCCCATCTGGCTCCCGAGACGCTGCCGAGCATCCAGAACATGACGGTGCGCAACTCGGTCGGCGTCGCCCGCAGTTGGAGGAAACTGGTGGCCGCCAGGAAGAGGTAGCCCACCGCGACTCCCGAGAGCACCAGCCGCGTTGGTGCCATGCGTCCTCTCTTCTGTCCCAGGACGAAGACCAGAGCCCCGGCGGCGAGCGCGCCGACGAAGGCCGCGGAGGAGACGCCGAGCCCGCCCAATGTCGCGCCGCCGGCCGCGGTGATGGCGAGGACGGCGCCGAGCGACGCCCCGTAGGAGAAGCCCAGGACGGTGGGATCGGCGAGCGGATTGGCCACCACCGCCTGGAGGATCACCCCGGCGACCGCGAGCCCGGTGCCGACGAGAGCGGCCAGGACGACGCGGGGTGTGCGGAAGTTCCACACGATCTGGTCGGTGGCCGGATCGCCCGTCGTACCGCCACCGGTCAGGTGACGGAGGACGATGCGCCACACCTCTCCGACCGGGATGGTGACCGCCCCGATACTGACGCCCACCACCATCACCACGGCGAGCAGGGCCAGGAGCACCGTCAGAAGGAGCGGCAGAGGAACCCGGTTCAGAACGCGTCGGGGTGAAACGTCCTTGCCAGCTTGTCGATCGCCACGTCGTTGCTCGGCCCGAGGTAGATCGAGTCCGACAGGACGGTGTACGTGTTGGTCTTGGCGGCCGGCCACTGGGGGAACTCCTTGAGCAGTTTCTTGGCGTACGCCTCGGGGTCGGGGTCGTTGTAGCTGATGACGACGAGGGAGTCGACGGAGGTGGCGGCCACCTTCTCCTTGCTCAGGTCGGCGAAGGTGCTCCTGGAGGCGTTCGCGAAGGCGTTGGTGCCGCCGGCCTTGGTGAGGATGTCGTTGATGATGCCGTTGGCGACGATCGAGCTGAAGTCGTTGCCGCCCATGACCATGTTCGAGAAGAGCACCATCACGTTCGGCTTCTTCTCGCCCGTGACCTCGGCGGAGATCGTGGCGATGCGCTTCTCGGACTCGGCGATCAGCTTCTCCGCCCGGTCGCTCACGCCGAAGATCTTGCCGAGATCGCGCAGGAGCGTGTAGCTGTCGGCGACGGTCATCTTGGCGGGGTCGTCGTCGCAGCCCTGTGGCGAGATGTAGCTGTTCGCGCTCACCGAGCTGAGGTCGGCGCGGGTGGCGAACCCGTTCTTCGCGTCGAACCCGTAAGAGGTGACGGACAGGACCAAGTCGGGACGCAGCCCGAGCATCGCCTCGCGGGGGATGTCGTAGGCGTCGTTCAGTTTGACGTCGCCTTTGGGCAGGGCCTTGATGGCCTCGGCCCGTCCCTCGACCTCGGAGCGCCCGTACGACTGCTGGTTGGCGACGATCCGGTCGCCGAGGCCGAGCGCGAGGAGCGAGGAGACCTCGGCGACGGACGCGCCGTTCATGACGACAACACGCTCGGGCGTCTTCGTGAAGGTCTGCTTCTCACCGCAGTTCTCGATGGTCACCGGATAGCCCGATCCGGAACCGGACTTGGGCGACTCGCTGCCCACGGTCTCGGTCGAGGAGTCTGCGCATCCGGCCATGAGCAGACAGAGCGCGGTGACCGCGATGACGACTGGCCGTTTCCTGGACATACTGGCTCCTCGGTGCTGCCTGATCGGGTTGTCTGTCCGAGTAGTCGGACCGGGGGACGCCGTAGTTCCCGCTACCCGCCCCATCAGGCCGCCGCGGCTGTCAGATCCGGCGTCGGCGGCCGGTGGTAGGGGTTCGTCCTCTCGGCCGCCGAGCGCTCGGCCGCGGTGAGCATGCCGATCAGGTGGGCGCGGGCGCGGGACACCCGCGAGCGGACCGTGCCGACCGGGCAGCCCATGACCTGTGCGGCTTCCTCGTAGGGCAGGCCGATCAGTTGGGTGAGCACGAAAGCGTCGTGCCGTTCCGCCGGCATGGACGCCAGCAGCTCCGCGAGGACGACTCCCTCCTCAAAGCCCGGAGCACCCTGGGGTCTTGCCTTCTCCGCCGCGGCACACCAGTCGACGGCGTCCGCGACGACCGGGCGAGCGGCGGCGTGGCGGAGGCTGTCGACGAAGGACCGCCGGGCGATCGACAGCAGCCAGGTGCGGGCGGAGGAACGGCCCTCGAACCGGTGCAGACTGCCCAGCGCTCGGAGAAAGGTGTCCTGGGTCAGGTCGTCGGCGGCCTGCGGGTCGGAACTCAGGAAGGCCATGTAGCGCCAGATGTCGCGGTGCAGGGCGCCGACGAACCGTTCCACGGCGTCCGGGTCACCTTCCCTCGCGGCAAGAGCCCAGTTGGTGATGGTCTCCTCCTTCGTGCGGGAGGGGTTCGCCGTACGCGTGTGGCTGTCTCTCTGCGCGAGTCGGGGCAGGGCATGCGTCATCGCCTGGTGTCCTTCTTCGGAATTCGGGGGTCGGCCGGGCACGGCTTCGAGGCGGCTCCGGCCGCTGGTTCGGCCCTGAGCGGGCAGGGCCGACTGCCCTGTCTCGCCAACCGGTCGGCGAGACAGGGGGAACTGGCTGTCAGAGGACAGCGGTTCCCGTCGGCGGGCCCCGTGAGGTGATGGCATGAGCGAGCAGCAACCGCCGCGGTCCGCACGTCCCGTGCGATGAACCGGCCCGCACGCGCGGCCGGTCCGGCGGTGTCGGCAGTACGCCGGGCAGGCGCAGCGGCGCCACGATCCAGCCGGCGCAGGCCCGAATGCACTGGAAGGCCGCCCGTTCACCGAAGGCGAGCCAGAGCCCGCAGAGCAGCGCGGCCAGCAGGTGGGCGGAGAGCATTCCCAGCGACGCCGTGCCGGCGGCACTGTGACCCGAGTCCATGGCCATGCCGGGCATTCCCGGCATCGTGTGCTGGGCGTGGCCGTCCATGGGAGCCATGGGCGCTCTGCACAGAACGTGGCCCAGCCACTGTTCCGCGAGTGACCCACCGGCGGAATCGGGTCGAAGTACCACCTGGGCGAGGGAGAACCAGGCGTGCAGGACGGCCTGGACGGCGAGGGTCGCGGTGAGGACAGTGCGGAACCCGCGTTCCCGCCCCGTGAGAGCCCACCCCATGACGCCGACAGCACCGAACGCGGGAAGCGTCGCCGTCCAAGGAATGGTCACTTCCGACATGAGCACGTGCCCCAGGACAGCGAAGAGCACACAGACGGCCGCGAACAGGGCGGCCCTCGCTCTGCGGAAATACGGACCCGGGGTCATGGCGGACTCATCGTTGCACCGGAGCCATCCCCGGAAAAGCCCGGTGCGCGATGTCTCGGACCGCGAGCGGCCCCGTTCTCCGTGGCGCCGGAAAGACTTGGCAAGGCGGGGAACTCAACCGCCCTGCCGACCGACTCATCAAGCATGCGTCTATCGAGAAAGCGAATCCGGGCGACCTCACGGCGTCGCGCTCCCGGCACGCGCCGGGCATCGCGCGAGGGTGCGCAGGTCACATCAGACGGCGGCTTCTCGGGTGCAGCCGTTGCCCGTGCCGGGCAGCGGCCCACCGGCGAGAAACCGCGATCAGCGCCGGTCGAGGTTTCTCAAGAGGCAGTCGGTCGGTCGGCCGGCAGGGTTCCCGTGGCGCTGCGGGAGAATCCTCACAGCGGGACAGGTGAGCGTAGCGACTGCCCGCCCACCGGCCGCATGTCAGCATGGCACCCGGGCTCTCGCGGGCCGAGTACACGGCAGCGCGATACGCCTACCGCCCGGCAGTTGGCGGAATTCTCTTCTCTGGAGCGGTGATGGCGGACCGGCGTGAGCTTCTCTCCCCGCGGACGGTGACGACGCTGAAGCGTTACGCGCCCCCGCCGGCGCTGATCGGATTCCTGGTTCTGCTGGTGGTGGTGTTCGGTGTGTCGTACGCGGTCGGCTCGGCGGTCGGCCCGGTCGCGCCGGGCATGCACTCCACCGACACTGATACCCGGCCCGGGGAAGGGCCCGGAACCCAACCGGGAGACGGCACGGGGGACATGAGCGACATGGACGGCATGCACTCGGACGGTGGACGGTGACGTCGGAGACCACGGCTTCTCCGGCCGTCACCACGGACCTCTTGGTCGGTGGAATGACCTGCGCCGCGTGCGTGAGCCGCGTGGAGAAGCGGCTGGCCAAGCTCGAAGGCGTCACCGCGACGGTCAATCTGGCCACCGGGAATGCCCGGATCAGCCACCCTCCGGAGATCACTCCCGAGATCCTGGTGGCAACGGTCGAACGCGCCGGCTACACCGCTGAACCGCCCCGCCCGCCGGAACCCGAGGCCGGCAGCGAGACGTCCGAGCCGGCAGAAGCGCGGGAGTCGGCCGAGGCCCGGCGGCGACTGCTGGTGACGGCTCTGCTCTCGGTACCCGTTCTTGTCCTCTCGATGGTTCCGGACCTTCAGTTCCGTAACTGGCAGTGGCTGTGCTTCGCTCTGGCCGCACCGGTCGCGACGTGGGGCTCCTGGCCTTTCCACAGTCGAGCGCTGCGGGGATTGCGGCACGCGTCGGCGACCATGGACACCTTGGTGTCGCTCGGCGTGACCGCTGCGTTCGCCTGGTCCACCTACGCACTCTTCATCGGTGGCGCGGGCGATCCCGGTATGCGTATGCCCTTCTCCTTTCTCCCCTCGGCGGGCGACGACATCCCTCACATCTACCTGGAAGCGGCGGTCGGGGTACCGCTGTTCGTCCTGACCGGACGCTTCCTGGAAGCTCGGGCCCGTAGCGGCACGGGTCAGGCGATGCGCGCGCTGGCCGGACTGGCCGTCAAGGACGTGACCGTACGGGTCGACGGCAAGGAACGCCTCATCCCCGTCGAACAGCTCCGCGTGGGGCAGGAGTTCGTCGTCCGGCCGGGAGAACGGGTCGCCACCGACGGCGTCGTGGTCTCCGGCAGTTCCGCGCTCGACCTGTCGCTGGTCACCGGGGAGAGCGACCCGGTCGAAGTCGCCCCCGGGCAGGCGGTCGTGGGCGCCGCGGTCAACGCCGGGGGCCTGCTCACCGTACGCGCCACGGCGGTCGGCAAGGACACCCAGCTCGCCCGCATCACCGAGCTGGTCACCGAGGCCCAGGCCGGCAAGGCCCGTGCCCAGCGGCTGGCCGACTCCGTGGCGGGCGGCTTCGTCCCCGTCGTCCTGACACTCGCCGTGACCATCCTCGGATTCTGGCTCGGTGCCGGAGCCGACCCGCAGGCGGCGATCACCGCGTGCGTGGCCATCCTGGTCGTCGCCTGCCCGTGCGCGCTCGGCCTGGCGACCCCCACCGCGCTGCTGGCGGCGACCGGGCGCGGCGCGCAACTCGGCGTCCTGGTCAGCGGTCCCCAGGCGCTGGAGACACTGCGCCACATCGACACCGTGATCCTCGACAAGACGGGCACCCTGACCACCGGCCGCATGAGCGTCACCCAGGTCACGGTGGTCCCCGGCGGCCTCGGAGAGCGGACCGTGGTCCGTCTGGCCGGAGCGGTGGAGCGCGGTTCGGAGCACCCGCTCGGGCGCGCGATCACCGCGTACGCCGAACGAGCCTTTCCGGAGGAGCCCTTGCCCGAGGTGACCGAGTTCGCCGCCACCGCCGGTGTGGGCGTCCGCGGCCTCGTCGAAGGACACCAAGTCGAGGTGGTCACTCCGGGCGACGACCTCCCGGAAACCCTGACGCGGGCACTGGCGGACGCGGAGGCTTCCGCCCGCACCGTCGTACGGGTCAGGGTCGACGGGGTGGACGAGGCGCTCATCGCCCTGGGGGACGTCACGCGCCCCGGCAGCTACCGTGCCGTCGACCGGCTGAAGCGACTGGGGGTGACACCCGTCCTGGCCACCGGTGACCGCGAGGCCGTCGCCGATGCGGTCGCCGATGAACTCGGCATCGACGAGGTGTACGCGCGCTGCACGCCCGAGAGCAAGGCCGAGCTGGTTCGGCGTCTGCGGGACGAGGACCGTCGCGTCGCGGTGATCGGGGACGGCGTGAACGACGCCGCCGCCCTCGCCGGCGCAGACCTGGGCATCGCGATGGGAAGCGGCACCGATGTCGCCATCGGCGCGGCCGACGTAACCCTGGTACGCGGCGACATCGAATCCGTCGCCGACGCGATCGGCCTCGCCAGACGCACTCTCGGCACCATTCGCGCCAACCTGATCTGGGCCTTCGGCTACAACGCCGTCACCGTGCCGCTCGCGGCCGTGGGATGGCTCAACCCAATGGTCGCCGCCGCGGCGATGTCTCTGAGCTCCCTGCTCGTGGTGGGCAACAGCCTGCGACTGCGCGCCTGGCAGCCACCGGCCGCCCGGAGAACCGGCGCGCGTGTCGGTCAAGCCGGCCAAGTCCGCCAAGGAGAACAGCGCTCATGACGGAACCGTCCACCGCGGACACCTCAACGGGCTGGAACATCACGCGAGAACGCGTACGTAACGGCTTCTACGCCGCGCTCGTCCCGTGGACGGCGTGCGTGCTGGCGCTCGCGGGCCTGACGCAATGGACCGCTTCGGGGGCGGCGGGCACGCCCCCGGCCCTGGCAGTCAGCGACCCGCACGTCTTCCTCCCGTACAACGACAACACGCAGACCGCCGCCTTCTTCACGGTGACCAACACAGGCGGCGCGGACGATCAACTTCTATCCGTCACGTCCCCCGCCGTAACCGACGCCATGCTGAGCCTGCACCAGAACAACGGCGACGGAGCCGACTCCATGGGGATGACCGAATCGGCAAACGTAGCAGCGGGGTCGACCCTGACCATGTCGCCCTTCGACCTCGACGTGATGGTGACGTTGAAGAGCGGCACCCGTTGGCAGGAAGGCGACGCGGTGAAGTTCACCCTCCACTTCCGCCACAGCGGCTCCATGGAGGCAATCGCAACGGTGGTCCGGCCAGGAAGCTGACTGATTCCGGCCCGATCTCGACGGCAAGAGCGTCGTCCAGCCCGGATCCGGGCTGCCGTCGACACTCGCCAGGACCCCGACTTCCTTCTCATCGCCTGCACCGCCCCTGCGGTCGAGGGCTCGACACCGTTATCGACCGGGTCAAGATGTGCGTGAACGCGGGCGGCCACGCGTTCTTCCCAAAGCGCTGGCAGACGTCCTTCGGCGCTCTCTCAGTTCTCCTTGCCGACATCGCTGCTGCCGAAGCCACCGACCGAAGAGAGCCGAACACCGTGAATCGGTCAGCGATCTCCCTGTGAGGCGGTTGCCCCGCATGCCGGGCGACCCTGCCAATCTGACGCCAGCCACGGGATGGCACGCCTGATCTCCGTCGACCACACCGCATCGGACCACCCGCCTCTATCCTTATTGCACATTGGTCGCAACTAGGAATGATGCGCAGGAAGGTCGGGTCTCTGGTGAAGGCTCCGGTGGTGCTCGGTATCGAGTCCTCGTGCGACGAGACCGGTGCGGGGCTGGTACGGGGCGGACGGCTGCTCGGGCACGCGCTCGCGTCGAGCATGGACGAGCACGCCAGGTTCGGGGGTGTCGTCCCGGAGATCGCGGCACGGGCCCATGTGCAGGCGCTGACCCCGGTGGTCCGGCAGGCACTCGCCGAGGCCGGGCTGGGTATGCGGGACATCGGCGCGGTCGCCGTCACGACCGGTCCGGGGCTGTCGGGCGCGCTCCAGGTGGGTCTGGCCGGTGCGAAGGCCCTGGCGTACGCCCTCGGTGTGCCGCTGTACGGAGTCCACCATCTGGCGGGGCACGTCGCGGCCGACACCCTGGTCCACGGGCCGCTCCCGGAACCGTGCATGGTGCTGATCGTCTCCGGCGGGCACACGTCCCTGCTCCTGGTGAGGGATCTGGCCCGCGATCCGGTCCTCCACCTGGGCGACACCCTCGACGACGCGGCCGGCGAATGCTTCGACAAGGCCGCCCGCCTCTTCGGTCTGCCGTATCCGGGCGGTCCGGCCATCGACAGGGCCGCGCGCGGCGGCGACCCCCGCGCAGTGCCGTTCCCGCGTCCGCTGACCGGACCGTGTGACGACCCGAACGCCTTCTCCTTCTCCGGGCTGAAGACGGCCGCCGCGCGCTGGGCGGAGCGGTACCGAGCCCGGGGCGAGGAGCTGCCGCTGGGCGACGGGGCCGCCTCGCTCCAGGAGGCCGTCGCGGACGTACTGACCCGCAAGGCCGTGGCCGCCTGCCGCGAACACGGGGCCGGCACCCTCGTCGTGGTGGGCGGGGTGGCCGCCAACTCACGGGTCCGCGCGCTGGCCGAGAAGCGGTGCGGGGCCGCCGGGATCACGCTGCGGGTGCCGCCGCTCGGGCTGTGCACCGACAACGGCGCGATGATCGCCGCGGTCGGCGATCTGCTGGTCCGCTCCGGAGCCGAGCCCGCGCCGCTCGACGTGTCCGTCGATCCCTCGGCACCGCTGGAGTACGCCGCGCTGCACCCCGTCGCCCGTACCGGCACCCGGGCCGCGTGATGAAACCGACGGTCCGGCGGGTGTCCGGCGCGCTCCTGCTGTCCCACGCGGCGGGGATACGGGCGGTGCACGCGGACGCGTTCGCGGCGCCGCCGTGGCACGAGGACGGCACACAGGCCGATCTGTACCTGGAGCGCCTGGCCGACGACGTACGCCGCCCCGGTTTCGTGGCGGCCCTGGCTTTCGACGGGGAGACCGTGCGGGGGTTCGCGACCGCCTGGACCACGCCACCGGTCTTCCCCGCCGGCCGCTGCTACCCCCAGGTCGCTGCGGCCCTCGGTCCCCGGCGCACGACCGAATGGCTGTGCGGGGGCCGGGAGGTGGACGAGCTGGCCGTCGCGTCGGCGGCCCACCGCTCCGGAACGGGCGCCGCCCTGCTGAAGACGGTCACCACCGACGCGCCCGATGGCCGCTGCTGGCTCCTCACCTCCGTACAGCCCGAGGGGCCCCTGCGCTTCTACCGGACGCACGGCTGGAGGCAGGCCACCCACCCGGCCCCCGACGGAACCGGCTACGCGGCGTTCCTGGGCCCCGGCCACCCCGCCCGTACCGAAGCCGCCACCTCCCTCTGAACCTCTCTGGAGCCCGTCTTCCGGCCGAGCGCCTGCCAGCCCTCCTCACCTCGCCGCACCCCCCAGACCTCGTACCGAACTCGAAGAAGAACAACCGTGAGCCGATCCGGCAGATCTCAGGATGTCGAACGTGGGGCCCGGCATCCCCACCACGGGCAGCTAATCCGCGATGAGGACACCGACACCGTCGTGTGCCACATCTGCGGACGCGCCTTCCGCTCGCTCGGTGCCCATGTACGCGTCCACCGGATGACCGCGGCCGAATTCCGCCAGGAGTTCGGACTGCTGCGGAGCAAACCACTGAGCGCCGTGTCACTTTCACACGAGCAGTCCCGCACGCACGTAGCGATCTACACGGCCTCCAAGGAAGCCCGGGGACACCTGTCGGCAGGCCAGGACATGGCCCGCTCCGGGGAACTGGCCCGCAGACGCAGGGAGGCAGATCGAGGAAGAACAGATCCCTCCCAGCTACGGCGGACCCAGCGGGACGCCCTCGCCGCCGGCCGTCGTACACGCGCCTCGACCGCGGACGCCCGGCTGACCGCTGCCCTGCGAGCCGGCGGCTTCGAGGGCCTCGGCCAGGCGCTGCACACGCTCTACGTCACCAGGCAGCACAGCATCGACGACACCGCACGCGCCCTCGACATCGGCCGCGGCCGAGTGCGGCGGCTGCTGACCGAGCACGGCATCACCATCCGGCACACCGAACATCACGTCCTGGCTGCGCGAACGGCAGAAGGAGGGCGCCACCCTCCAGGAGCTGGCAACAGCGACCGGACGCAGCATCCCCTGGGTGACGGCACGAACAGGCACCCGCGGTGCATTGCGCACAGACGCGGTTGGGGGGCAGGGCGGCGCCAACGGCAGGGAGGTTCAAAGGCCCTGACCCGTGTGCGCCGTGCCGGTGAGGGCTTGTGCGCCTATCCGGCCGGGGCCCGAAGGAGCCGGTCCCTCGTGCTCTCCGGCAGCACGTGGCGCAGGACCGGTGCGGTGGAGCTGAGGGAGGAGGTGAAGGCTGCGACGAGGTCGTGCGGTACGCCGGCGGAGAACGACGCGGCCCCCAAGTACGGTGCGCCGAGGGCGGGTTCGGCCCATGCCTGCCATCCGGCCGGGCCCGTATCGTCGGCTGCGAGGGTCAGGGCGTGCGGGTCACCGTCCTGGATGAGCGGCGGCACGTCTCCGAGGCTGAGGTAGGTGGTGAACATCGGGTCCGTCGCCCCGGTACGGGGATGGTCGACGTCCCGAAGCCAGCCGTGCGCGCTGACGGCGTCGAGGACCAGCTCGGGGCCGCCGAGCGGCACGGCGGGCTGGTCGCAGTTGTCGAGTGCGACGAGGAAGTCGGCCACGGTCTCCCCGGGGACGCAAACCTGGCACGACCGATGCGCCGTTCCGCCATCGTCCCGATTGCAGCCCTGGCATTACCAGCGCAACACCACCTACGTCTCAGAATTGACGCTTTCGCCAAACTCCTCCTGCTGCACGGAGTACGAAGGGATGCGAGAGCACCCCACCTCCTCTCAGGAGCACTTGTATGAGCGGTACCGCACCTTCCGCCGGCCCCACGTCCCTCTCAGCCGAAGCCTCGCAGAGCATGACTGCTTATGAGATCGACGAGGCGCTGTCCGCGCTGGCTCGCTGTTCAACTGTGCTGCTCCAGGAATGGGAAGCCGAGCAGCGGCGCATGGAGGAGTTGGACGCGCTCAACGAGCTCGGCATCGAACAGCGTGCTGGTCAACAGGGCGCGCGCTACAAAGCGGATCCCGTCCTGCTCTCAGTCCGTCTGCGATTGGCCAACAACAACGCGAAAGCCCATCGCACTGCCGCACGTGAGTACGTGTCCTGGTGGGTCGACGTAGCAACGATGGCCTGGAAGTCCGCGGTCCTTGGGACGCCGCTGCTCTACGCTCGCGTCGGTGCAGCGGCGCCGGACATCCTGATGACCGAGGAAGACCTGGTCGTCGTGCCTAAGGCGGATGACCACACACGCCAACTCGTGGAGTTCGGCGCATTCCTCGCCCCGCCGTTGCCCGATTCCACAGACGGTCACGACGACGACCATGCAGCTGCGACAGCCGATCTCGCAGCTAACTCTGGCCTACTCCTGCGTCGAGACGTGGCAGGTGAGGTGCATGTGGTGGACGACGAGTTCCCGGAAGCACGGCGACGTCGCCTCTGGGGCGGATTCTGGGTCGAGCACCGGATCCCTGCGATGCCCCAGCCGGATGAACTCGACTCTCTACTGGCCCGAACCCCGACAGAGGCTGCAAAGCGCCTGCGGGCTGCCGCCAGGGAGGTGATCAAGGCGGCGATGGCCGGAGTACGAATCTGAGTTGGACGACAGTGATACACCCTGGACAAGCACGGAGTCTGCCGAATTCGACAAGCTTTCCGACATGCTGGACCATCTGACAGCTCTCCTCGCGGCCTACGCACAAGCCATCACCGACTGCCTGCCTGCCGTAAGAGCCCGAGGGAAGATCCAGGGTGATATGCCCAGTATCAGCTGAACTTCTCAGCCCTTGGCCAGCCCTTCGGCCAATCACGGTCACTTCCGGTCAGAACACAGGGCAGCCAAAATCGACATACGCGCAGGTCAAGAGGCCATCACCCCTCCAGCACCCCGTGATTCCCAAGCTCTGAGCGCGAGTTGGATTCTCGTCACCCGCTCCACGACGAATCCTCATACTCAGTGGCACGGAGAGAGCTCAGCCCCACGTCCTCCGACAGGGCCGAGCATCCCGACCCCTTGTGGAGTTCGTACGCCGAAGTCTCCAGAAGTGTCTTCTGTGGCGCAGAAGTGCTCGGTGGGACCACCTGGCAAGCAAGGCAGATAGGCAAGCGGTCCCCTTCTGTCACTCCGTCCATAGGAACCTTCCCCCTAGCCCCATGCTTTGCCCTATGCTGGCATGTTCGCCGCCTGGGGGGCGGGCTCCGGTGGCGCCTGACCGGATCACGACACATGACCGGAGGGTGGCAAGTGGAAGGCACTGCCCGGCGCGCTCGCGTGGAGAGAATGAACGCTCAGGCTCAAGGATGGGCCGACGCTCTCATCGACTTCGGGCCTTACAACACGCTGTTGCACTTCAAGGACATCAAGGCTGCAACCCTGGATCTGACCAACACCTTGCCGGAGATTTTGAGTTCACTGCTGGCAGGTCGCAAGACGCGCCTTGGAAGCCTCTTCCCCGACTCGGCAGACCACAACGGTGCCTGCACCCGAGCCCGTGGTCTGCGTCGCAAGATCGTCGAGCTGGACGAGGAGCAGGGAATCGAAGCTGGGCGCCTGGCGCTCGGTCTGCTGCTCGTCGACTCACCATCCACACGTGGAACAACTCCGGTGCCGCCGCTGCGGGCACCCCTACTTCTGTATCCGCTGACAGTGCAACCCCGCACTGCCTCGGAGAACGACTTCGTCCTGCAGATAGAAGGGGACGCAGAGATCAACCCTGTTCTGCTGTACGCGCTCAGCCGCCAGTACGGCATGGACGGTGACATTGAGGATTTGGCCGAAAAGGCGACCGTCGCAATGGAGGAATGCTCCGATCCCGCTGATCAGATACGCGTGGTCTATGACATCCTCGCGCAAACACTGTCCCGCAGCCGGCTGACGGTCACATTAGAGGACCGTGTCGTAGCCGGGGCGTTCAGCTTCGACAGGCTACCCATGGTCAACGATCTGCGGTCTTCCGCACAGCTGCTGGCCGACCACCCGGTCATCGCCGCGCTGGCTGGTGACGGCGAGGCCACACGGGCTCTGCTGGAACATTCATCGTCGGGAGAACTCGCGGGAGCTGACGACATCAAGCCCCGTATGGAGTTTCTCGTTCATGATGCGGACGCTTCCCAGCAGCGCGCGATCAGTGCGGCCCTGGCTGGAGAACACCTAGTCATAGAAGGCCCCCCAGGAACGGGTAAGAGCCAGACTATCGCCAACCTCATAGCGGCGTTATCCGCCCAGGGGCGTCATGTGTTATTCGTCGCGGAAAAGCGAGCTGCTATCGAGGCAGTGACCGACCGCCTGGCCCGAGTCGATCTCAGCGGGCTGGTCTTCGATCTTCACGGAAACAAGCTGAACCGGCGCCAGATTGCTCAGCAACTGCAAGAGAGCCTGGAGCGCGCCGGGCAAGAGGTTCCACCGCAGCAGGACGAACTGCACGTACGTCTGGAACGTTTTCGCAGCCAGGCCCGCCGGCACGTGGACGAATTCCACCAACCGCGTGTCCCATGGCAGGTTAGTGCACACGACGCACTTACTCACCTGACAGGATGTCCTCCCGCCCACCACACGCGCCAGCGGCTGCGCGGCAGATTTCTGCGCCAACTGCACGGAGCCACATTGGCGCAGGCTGGACAGGATTTACGGTCGTACGTCGCGGGCCGTGGGCTGGCGATCCGGCGTGGCGAGTCCCCGTGGGCGCGCACCAGCGCCCGCAGCGTCGAGGAGCTTCGGCCTGTACTTGCCGAACTGGACCACTTGTCCGGCACGGCTTTCCACGACACTCGCCGCGAAATCGAATCTCTAGTGCACACCGCGGGCCTGCGTCCCGCGACCGATATCGCCGGCTGGCAGGAACTTCTCGGCCTCCTGCAGTCCGTCGCCGAGACCCTGGAAGACTTCACCCAGGATGTCTTCGGCCCTCATCTGGAGCGACTTGTGGCCGCAACCGCCGACCGTGCCTGGCGGAAGCGGAACGACCAGCATCTCGGCTGGTGGCAGCGACGTGGACTATTGAAGGTGGCGCGTGCGCTGCGCCGTGACGGACTGCGTGACCGCCGTGCCCTTCATACGGTGCTTGCGCGGGCAGTGGAACAGAGCACTCGTTGGCAATCGCTGTCGACCGATGGAAGCACCCCCTCAACCATCCCCGGCCTCTCCCAGGCGCTCGAACATTTCACCCAGCTGCGAGACCGCCTGACCGCGGTGGCTTTGTGCGCACGCCTCGACGGTTTGGAGGCCAAACCCACGGAAGAGGTCGCCCGGGTGATCCAACAGCTCGACAGCGACCGCGACACCCTCTTGCGCATGCCCGAGCTCAACCAGCTGACCGACCGGCTGGAGGCTGCAGGGCTGGGTCCGCTGTTGGATGACCTGGCCCACCAGGATGTCGAACCCGACACCGCCGTCGACATAATGCAGTTCGCCTGGTGGTCGTCGATTCTCGATGAGGCCAAACTTCAGTCCTCGTACGTACGGGCCTTCACGGGCCGGGAGCACGACCACATCGTGTCGGAGTTCCGACGCAACGACGCGGAGCACCTAGCCAGTAACGCCCAACGCGTCCGTTACCAGGTCGCCACCCGCCTGCGGAAGGTCCGTGACGCCCACCAGGACCAAAACACCGTGGTACGCACTCAAGCTCGGCGTAAAACGCGGCATTTGCCGCTGCGGAAGCTCGTCGAAAAAGCACCCAACGTACTGCTGGCGGCCAAGCCCTGTTGGGCGATGTCGCCATTGGTTGTCAGCCGCGTCCTGCCGGCGGAGCGCCTGTTCGATGTGGTGATCTTTGATGAGGCCAGCCAGATTCTGCCGCACGACGCGATCGCATCGATCATGCGGGGCCGGCAGGTCATCGTCGCCGGGGACCCTCATCAGCTACCTCCCAGCTCCTTCTTCACTCGCACACTCAGCGGAGCGGCAGACCAGAGGGAGGAGGATGACGATGAGAGCGAGGACACTCCGGGCATTTTCGAATCACTGCTGGACATGCTCAGCAGTCGCCTGCCGCAGGTCCATACTTTGCGATGGCACTACCGCAGCAGTGACGAACGACTGATCGCCTTCTCCAACCGAAACATCTACGAGGACCGGCTCGTCACCTTCCCCGGCACCACTGTCGACAGCCCCATCCGGCTGGAGACCGTCGACGGCCACGTCTCACCCGGTCAATCAGGCTCCGCACCTGCGGAAGTCGAGCGTGTGGTGAAACTGGCGCTCGATCACGCCGCCCTGCACCCCCATCTCAGCCTTGGCGTCATCACCATGGGACAGCGGCACGCCGACCGTATCGACCTCGCACTCCGCAAGGCACTGAACGACCACCCCGATCTCCAGAGCTTCTTCAGTCCTGACGCCGGCCCAGGCAAACGGTTCTTCATCAAGAACCTCGAACGGGTCCAGGGAGATGAACGCGATGCCATCATTCTCAGCATCGGCTACGCCAAAGCCGCCAGCGGGCGCCTTTCCATGCGATTCGGTCCGCTCAACAACGAAGGCGGTGAGCGTCGTCTGAACGTGGCCGTCACCAGGGCCCGCGAGTCCATGACGGTCGTCAGTTCCTTCTCTCACCACGACTTCGATCCCCGGGTCCTGAACACAGCAAGGAACCAAGGACCGGAACTGCTCCGCCGTTTCCTCGAATACTGTGCGCATCGCGGAGACCTGGAACGCTCTGGAAGGCAGCACAACGCCTATGAGCTGAACCCGTTCGAAAAGCAAGTCCTTGAAGCGCTGGAACACGCAGGTATCCCCGTGGTACCGCAATGGGGGGTATCGGACTACCGCATCGACTTCGCCCTCGCCCACCCGGAGCGCCCCGGCGAGATGCTCCTTGCTGTAGAAACCGACGGAGACCGCTACCACAGAGCGCCCAGCGCCCGCGACCGGGACCGGTTGCGCCAGGCACACCTGGAACGTCTCGGCTGGCGCTTTCACCGCATCTGGGCCTCCGACTGGTTCCATGGCCCACAGGCAGAAACCGTCCGCGTGCTCAAAGCCTGGGAAGAGGCTGTGAGCAAGATCGGTGATCCCGACAAGCACAGTGATGAACCGCCTGTCCCGGTAGCCTCGTCGCCGCCGGATGAAGCGATCAAACGGGGGCGCCGGCCCAACCTGCCCACCGGCTCGCGCATCACCGACTTCTCGGACGTGGACCTCGTCTCTCTCGCCCGCTGGCTCCTCAGTGACGGATACCAGCTTGATCGCGATACCCGCGTCTCACAGGCCATCGTTGAGCTTGGCTTCAAAAAACGTGGCCGCGTCATCGTCGAACGCCTCACTCGCTCCTTCGAACAAGCCCAGCAAGCAGCCGACAGGGAGTCCATCCGATGACACCGCCGCTCGACCCGCTGACAGTGGAGCGCATCACCCGGCTCATCGTCGACATCGACGGACCCTTCGAACGGCGCGGCTACCAGCTCGCCCAGCTCCTTGAACGCGCCGCGTGGCCAGAGGCCGAGGAATACGACGGTACGCCGCGCGTCGCCTGGCT
Source organism: Streptomyces sp. NBC_01506 (assembly GCF_045040295.1). Classification (NCBI taxonomy): domain Bacteria; kingdom Bacillati; phylum Actinomycetota; class Actinomycetes; order Kitasatosporales; family Streptomycetaceae; genus Streptomyces; species Streptomyces sp. NBC_01506. The sequence continues at coordinate 4,287,313 of NZ_CP109422.1, forward strand.
GGCCGATCTCATCACCGGCGTGCTGAAGGACCACGCGGCCATCGGTCGGCTCTTATGCCGCATCTGCGACCCGCTCGAATATGACGACGGACTCGCTTCAGCCGACATCGTCCGCCAGGAACTCAACCAGATCCTCACCGCCGAGCACCTAGCGGTCACCTATGTGGCCGGGCGCCCCGTTCTCGGCGAAACTGCCGCCGACGGACACTCGATCTTCAGCGCACCTGACGACCTCGAAACCCGCATCCGCCCAATGGTCAGCGGCGAGGCGTTCCTGCAACAGTTGATGCAGCGAGTAACCGAGACTCGGATCTGCGAACAGCACGGCGCCTACGGCCTCGCTTTGATTGGAATCGGAAGCTTCACCGAAGCCTTGCTTCTCGACATCCTCACCCACCGAGACCCCGAACTCCTCCAGGGCATTCCGCTCCCCAACGGCACCAAAACCATCGCTCCAGAACGCGCCAGCTTCGCCCTTCTGCTCGATACAGCCAGGGCACGGGGCTGGATCCAGATGGACGCCCACGACTTTATGACGATCGTTCGCGAGTACCGGAACTTCGTTCACCTCCGTGCCCAGCAAGACCGTGGGGTCGTACCCGACCAGGACACCGTCAGACTGTGTTGGGGCCCTGTCCTCGCTGTCCTGAATGACCTCGAAACTAGTAACCCAGAGCCGCGAAAGTAGGCGGCAACCACGGTTCATTGCAGGCCCGTCCCAAGTCAGCCAACGACCCAAGCATCTCGAATGCCGTCCGACCGAACGATGACTCAGCAAAGGCGGATCGTTTCTCAGGGCTTCGAAAGGTGGGCACTTCAACGTGCTCGACAACAGCCCCCGCGCCGACCGTGACCACGGCAACTCCAGACATACCGAAGACACAAAAGGAGAACCCATGGCGGAGAAGGAAGCGGCGATCTGTACTCTGGCACAACTCACCGATCACTTGCATTGGGTACGGGAGTGGCCCGACAGGCCGACCTGGCGAGACCGGCTTCACCGATGGGCGTACCCCGAGTCCTACCGCTTCGACCCGAACGGCGGCCCGCCGAGACCCTGGATCGACCGGCCCGCCGGGCACTACGAGCGGACGGGATGGCGCATTCGAGCGGCCTACTTCGGATCCGAGCTGGCCTTCGAGGTCGAGTACGTGGTGTGCGACCAGTGCGAGATCGGCTGGGTGGAATCGCCCTACTCCTCCGAGGGCTACAAACGCTGCGGCCTCGCCTCAGCCGCTCTCCGGTCCCTACGTAGCGCGTACCCGGGACTCCATTGGCACACCGGAGGCGGTCATTTCCGCGAGTCCGAGCCCTTCTGGGATTCCGTTGGCATGGACATCCCTGGGGGCTACACCCAGCGGGACAGGTGCCATCACCTGTAACCGTGGCAAGCGGGCACCCAGATCCTGCGGCGGGACGGCCTGAGAGCTTAGGGGCATCGGCCATGATGCGATGTCGGCTCTGAGTCAGAGTGGCCGTCTTCTCCTTGGTTGCACTTCGGGTTGCATTCAGCGCGGTTCGGCGGCGTCCGGACGGCGCTGGACAGACTGCTCCACCACGGATAGGACGCCTTGCCCTTGAATCCACCGGACGGACATCTGGAAAGCGTGTTGGCGCGCGGGAGCGGACGGGACTCCGAATCCTTCGCGTGCGCACACGCCCCTGTGGCCATGGGCACGAAGCCCTTGTTCGTACCAGCCCAGGACCACTCGAGTTGCCTTCACAACAGACCCCTCGCAGGCCAGCCCCATCCCAGCCCCTTAGCTCGGCAGACCACGGTCAAAGACGGTCAATCAAACCGGCTCCAGCGCAGCTAGCAGTCCAAGTAACACCTGGCCAGAGCCCTGCGGTACTCCGGAGCGCCTGGATTCCCAAGCGCAGAGCGCGAGTTCGATTCTCGTCAGCCGCTCCACGACGAAGGCCCAAGTCAGCGGCTTGGGCCTCCTTTGTTGTCTGGACCATTTTTCGGCCGGGTGCCGTTCGCGTGCCATCGCGGCCCCTGCGACCAGGCCGAACGTTGCTGTCGGACCTCCTCGGGGGGCGCCCGACACTCCGTCGTCTCATTCAATGAGACGCAATAGCTGGAGACCCGCCGTCATCACGAAGCCGTCTCCGGTGTCCGGTCCTCCGTCGGGGGTTCGGCCCCCGTAGGGGTGCCGGGTGAGGTGAGGCGGGACAGGAGTGTTGGGGTTGCTCGGCGGTAGGCCGTCGGGTTGATCGGGGTCAGCCAGTGGGTCGCGCGGGTCAGGGGGTTGATGTTGAGGTCGAGGTCGTTCAGTACGTCGTCGGCATGGTGCATCGAGAACGGGATGATCTTCGTGCCCCGGCAGTGGTGCCGGTTTGTGGCGTCGTCCATGAAGGCGAGCTGGTCGACCACCGCCTGCCGGCGGGCCGCCGGGTCGGGTAGTGGGAGCAGGTCGCCGAGGTCGGCGGCGATCCACAGTGCCGCCAGTTCGGCGTTGAGCGGGCTGAAGAGGGAGGAGTTGTAGCCGTTGAAGTACAGCCCGGGTACGCCGAGGGGCAGGATCTGCCGGTAGAGCATGAAGTTGCCGCGCTCGTCGAGGAGTTGGTGTTGAACGTCCTCGGCGAGGAACGGTACGCCCTGGGTGAAGCCGGTGGCGCAGACCACGAGGTCGGCGGGCAGGGTCGTGCCGTCGTCGAGTTCCGCGCGGGGGCGGCCCGCGTCGGCGAACAGCCGGGTGATCGTACGGTCGCGGCGCACCGTGATCGCGTCTGCGGCGACCGCTTCGAAGAAGCCCTCGGTGCCGAGTCCGATCGCTCCCTGGATGATGTGCTCCATCCGCCCCTTCGGGACGAGGCCGTGTTTCTGAAGTCCGTACTGCCGCACGGAGACCGAGCCGATGGAGTTGAGCATCCGCCGGCGCAGGCCGTCGCCGGGTCCGTGCAGGAACCGTTCGACTCCCCGTAGCCGCCGGTAGCGGAACAGGGCCTCGCCCATGCGGGTCAGCAGCAGCATCTTGAAGTTGAGGAGGCCGCCGATCCTGCGCGGTACCTTCCAGAGCAACTGGCGTGCGACGACGTCGGTGCTCGTGGCGGTCCCGCTGATCGGGACGGCCACGTCGCACGCCGACTTGCCGTAACCCACCACGAGCACGTGCTTGTCGCGCGCCTCCGCCGCGTCGTGGAACGCGTTGGCGGCGCACAACCGGCCGCCGGCCGCGGTGAATTCGTCCCGTCCGGGATACGCGGGAACAGCCGGCTCGCAGAACACGCCGTTGGCGACGACGACCCGGTCGAAGGTCTCCGTGGACGGTTCACCCGCCCCGTCCGCGTCCCGTACGCCGACGGTCCAGCCGCCCTCGGTCGCCCGCACCCGGGTCACCTCGGTCCGCAGCCGCAGTCGGGCGTCCAGCTCGAAGTGCCGTGCGTAGGCGGCGAGATAGCCCTGCACCTGGGCCCCGCTCGGCCACTCGGGCAGTTCCTTCGGCATGGGGAAGTCCGACAGGGCGTACTGCGTCTTCGGGCTCTGCGTCGACAGACCGGGATAGCGCCGGGTCTCGCTCCACACACCCCCGACGTCCGGGGTCCGGTCGAAGACCAGGACCTCGTGGCCCGCCTGCTTGAGCACCTTGGCCGTGGCCAGTCCGGCGACACCGGCCCCTATGATCCCGATCCTCATAGCTCGGTGCCCCCGGGCGGCAGGTGCAGCACGATCCCGAAGTCGTCCATGATCGCCTTGATCCTGGAGATGTCCTTCGGTCCCGGCGGCATGGCGGCCAGGGCCTGGTAATACCCTTCGAGCCCGGCCGGCGACACCACGGAGATCACCCGTGACTCCTCCGCGTACGGATTGCGGAAGGCGTGCGGCACATCGCGGGGCAGATACATGTAGTCGCCGAATTCGAGGACGTAGTCCTGGGCCCCGAGCGTGACGTCCAGCCGGCCGGCGAGACAGATGAAGGACTCGTCCTCCCGGGTGTGCGTGTGGAGCGGTGGTCCGTCGGTCTCCGGGGGGATCGCGTACTCGAACAGCGAGTACGCGTCGTGCGTCGACTTGCCGTCCGTCTTCATCGTGATGCCCAGCCCGATCGCGGCGATCTTCGTGCCGTCGCGCGAGGGAAGCAGATAGCCACCGCCGAGGGTCATTCGTCGGCCTCCTTGGGAGTCGTTCGCGGAGCTGTTCGCGGAGCCGTCACACCGTCTGTCGACCGGTGTGGCCTGGCTCACAGCGTGCCGGGGCGTGGTCGATCCACCAAGCTCGCGTCCCGCTCACCGGGACAGCTTCCGCCGCCGGGCGCCCGCGCTCACCGCCGCCGCGTGGAGTAGGCGCGCGACGCGGCCGCGGCGGCCATCCGTACGGCGGGGCCGACGCGCTCGGCGCGGACCAGTCCCGTCGGCCCGGTGACGGAGAGGGCGGCGACGACGTCGCCGAGCGGCCCGAAGACCGGCGCGGCCACACAGCACACCCCGGTGTTGCCCTCCTCCTGGTCCACCGCCCAGCCCCGGTCGGGGACGGCGGCCAGCTCACGCCGCAGGCCCACCGGGCTGGTGAGGGTCCAGGGCGTACGCGCGGTGAGGCCGGCCTCGATCACCGTGTCGACGGTCGCCGCGTCGGACCACGCCAGGATGGCCCGTCCGAGGCCCGAGCAGTGGGCCGGGATGGTGCCGCCGACCTGTGAAAGCATCGGCATCGGCCGATGCCCGGTGATCTTCTCGACGACCAGTACGCGGGGGCTGTCGAGCACGCCGAGTTGCACCGTCGTACGCGTGGCCTGATAGAGGTCCTGGAGATACGGCAGTACCGCCTCACGCAGTTCGTGCCGGACCGGGGCGAGACCGGAGATCTCGAAGAGTCGGTTCCCGATCCGGTAGCGGTCCCGGGGTTTGTCGAGCCAGCCCAGCCTGATCATGGTGTCGGCGGTGCGGTGCGTGGTCGAGCGGGGCAGACCGCTGCGTTGGACCAGCGCGGCGAGGGTCAGTTCGCGGTGGGCCGGCGTGAAGGCGCCGAGGATCGCCGCGGCGCGGTGGAGTGCTCCCATACCCGCCGTGCCGTTGGCCGCCGCCGTACCGGTGTCCCGTTCAGTGGGACTCATCGTTGGTACCTCGCTGTCATGCGGTCAGGCTAGGGCTGTCTTCCGGATCGGGCCAGATCGCGCGGATCGGGCCAGATCTCGCGAGCCCGGCACCGTCGGAAGCCAAGCCCCCCAACTCACCCCAGGGAGACCGCCATCGCCACTCGGACCGCACTCGTAGGCGGGGGAGCCACCGGTATCGGATTCGCCACCGCCGGACAACTGGCCCTCGCCGGCCACCGGGTGGTCATCACCGGCCGGCGCGCCGACGCCCTGGACGCGGCGGCGGCCGAGCTGCGGGCCGGCACCGGGGGAGACGTGCACTGGCTGGCCGGTGATCTAGCCGACCCCGTCGCCACGGCCGCCGTGGCAGCGGAGGTCACGGGCCGGTACGGCTCCCCCGACATCCTCGTCCTCAACGCGGGCGGCCCGCCGCCGGGCCGGATTCTTCAGATCGACGACGAGCAGTGGCAGTCCGCCTTCGGCCTCCTGCTGCTCGGCCCCCTCACACTGGCCCGGCTGACGCTGCCCCGGATGGCGGCCCGCGGCTTCGGCCGCGTGGTGTTCCTGACCTCCACGGCGGTCCGGCAGCCGCAGCCGGACCTCGCGCTCTCCGTCGTGCTCCGCTCGGCGGTGACGGCGGCGGCCAAGCTGCTGGCCCGGGAGTACGCGGCCGAGGGTGTGACCGTCAACTGTGTCGCGCCGGGCCCGACCGCGACCCGGCGGCGCGAACAGATCCTGACCGCCCGCGCCACGGCCACCGGGCGGACCCACGCCGACCTCGACGCCGAGGACGCCGCGAGCGTCCCGGCCGGGCGGGCCGGGCGACCGGCGGAGATCGGAGCGGCCGTGACCTTCCTGGCCTCGGCGGAAGCAAGCTACGTCAACGGGACGGTCCTGACCGTCGATGGCGGACGAACGGAGACGATCTGATGGCCGAGTCCGGAAACGACTTCACCCTGGCGGACTTCCTCGGAGGTATCTCCGACACCGTCCGCCCCGGCACGGCGCGCCCGGTCGTGGTGCGTGCGGCGGAACTTGAGCGGCTGCCCGCCGACCAGGTGCACAACCCGACCGCGCTCTCCGTCGCCGGGCGGCTGCCGACCACGACGTTCGAGATCTTCCGGCAGACGATCCCGGCCGGCGAGAGCTCCGACATGCAGCGCCACCACCACGAGACGGTGCACTTCGTCATCTCCGGGGAGGGGCACAGCGAGGTCGAGGACGACACCGAGTCGTGGTCGAGCGGTGACTTCGTCTACACCGCGCCGTGGACCTGGCACCGCCACTACAACGACTCCACCGAGCACCCGGTCGAATTCCTGACGATCGAGAACTCCCGGCTGCTCGGTCTGCTCGGAGTCTCCCGCCGGCAGAGCGCCGGTCTGGTCACGGTGGCGCAGGCCCGCGCCCGTTTCGACACCCGCGCGCCCTTCAAGGAGGACAACTCATGAGCGGCCGACCCGCCGGGCTCCCCGACCACATCAGCGTCTGGGCCGAACTGGCCGACGTGGACCACGAGTTGCTGCATGTCGATGTCGGAGGTGTCCGCACCCGGGTACTGCGCGCGGGCTCCGGGCCCGAACTGATCCTCCTGCACGGCACCGGCGGGCATCTCGAGGCGTACGCCCGCGACATCGCCGGGCTCGCGGCCGACTTCCGCGTCACGCTGTACGACATGGTCGGCCACGGCTGGTCGGACCTGCCGGACACGCCGTACACCATCGACGTGCTCTCCGGCCATCTGCTGGGCCTGATGGACGCGTTGGGCATCCGCAGCGCGCATCTGTCGGGCGAATCGCTCGGCGGCTGGGTGGTGGCGTGGACGGCCGCGCACCACCCCGAGCGGGTGGACCGGCTGGTGCTCAACACCCCCGGCAACATCGCCGACAAGCCCGAAGTCATGGCTCTCGTGCGGGAAAGCACGCTGGCCGCCGTACGGGACCCCAGCGACGCGACCGTACGCCGCCGGGTGGAGTTCCTCTTCCACCACAAGGAGTTGGTGACCGACGAGCTGGTGAATCTGCGGCGGGCGGTCTACAGCAGGCCCGGATTCGTCCGGGCGATCACCAACACACTGGTGCTCCAAGACCCCGTCGTACGCAAGGACTTCGCCTGGGATCCCGAGTGGGTCGGCAGGATCGGGGCGCCGACGCTGCTGCTGTGGACCGACCACGACCCGACCGGCGGACTCGACGAGGCCGCGACACTCCTGCGGTGGCTGCCCGACGCCCGCCTGCACGTCATCGAGGACGCCGGCCACTGGCCCCAGTGGGAGAAGGTCGACGAATACCTGTGCGCGCACCGCGACTTCCTGCTTCTCGACAAGGATCCGGCATGAGCGAGATCATCGGCTTCGTGGGGATGTCCCACTCCCCCTTCGTCACCATGCTGCCGCCCGACTCGGCGGCCGCGCCGGGCGCGGGATTCCTCAGCGACGTCGCCAGGGTCGAGGCCGCGGTGACGGCGCTGGCGCCGGACGCGATCGTCGTCATCGGCCCCGACCATTTCCACGCCAACTTCTACGACGTGATGCCGCCGTTCGTCCTCGGTGTCGAGGCGGCCGAGGGCTTCGGCGACTTCGGCAGCGCGTCGGGGCCGCTGCCGGTGGCCTCCGCACTGGCCTGGTCGATCCACGAGGGCCTGGCCGCCGCCGACTTCGACATCTGTCTGTCGTACGCGCTCACCGTCGACCACGGCATCGTGCAGAGCTACCAGATGGTGTCACACAAGGACGGAATCCCACTGGTCCCGCTGATCGTCAACACCGCGGCGCCGCCGCTGCCGGGCCTGGAACGCTGTGTGGCGCTGGGAAGGGCGCTGGGCGCCGCGATCCGGGGCGCCGACTTCGACGGGCGGGTGCTCGTCGTGGCCAGCGGCGGGCTGTCGCACTGGCTGCCCTCCAACGACCCCCGCGACGTGTCCGTCACCGGCGACAGGCGCGAGTCGCTGATCCACGGCCGCCGGGACACCCGTGCCTTCGCCGCGGTCCGTGAACCCAGGGTCCGCGCGATGGGCGGCGACCCCACCGCACGGGTCAACGCCGACTGGGACGGCTGGTTCCTCGGACAACTCGCCGCCGCAGACACCGCCCCCGTGACCGCGCTCGGCCACGACGGCCTGGAGGAACACGCGGGCAGCGGCGGCCACGAGATCCGCTGCTGGCTGGTGGGACACGCCGCCGTCGGCGAGCCGCTGGTGTGGAGTTCGTACGAGCCGGTGCCGGAGTGGATCACGGGCATGGCCATCGGCACCACCTTCGAGGTCGTGTGAGATGGAGATGACCCCGTCCTCGCACACCGACAGCGACAGCGACAGCGACAGCGACACCGCCGCCACCGCCACCACCGCTCAGGCGTCCCTGCGGCTGGCCGCCGCCCGCGCGTCACACCGCCCCTGTCCACCGGTGCGCGACCTCCTGCCCCCCGGCGACGTCGACACGGCCTACGCCGTCCAGTCGACGTGGGTGGCCGAGCGTGTGGCGGCCGGCGCCCGGGTGATCGGTCGCAAGATCGGACTGACCAGCCCCACCGTCCAGGCCCAACTCGGGGTCGACCGGCCCGACTTCGGTTTCCTGCTGGACGACATGGCGTGTCGCGACGGTGCCCCTGTCGAGATGGGCCGCCTGCTTCAGCCGAAGATCGAGGCCGAGGTCGCCTTCGTGCTCGCCGCCGATCTCGACACCGAGTTCATCGGCGCCGCCGAGGTCGCGGAGGCGACCGGCCAGGTGGTCGCCGCCCTGGAGATCGTGGACAGCCGGATCGCCGACTGGGACATCTCCCTGGTCGACACGGTGGCCGACAACGCTTCCTCCGGTCTGTTCGTCCTCGGCTCCCGGCCGCGCCCCCTGGACGGACTGGACCTGACCGGGTGCGCGATGGTGCTGCGGCGCGGCGACGAAGTGGTGTCCACCGGTACGGGCGCCGAGTGCCTGGGCGGTCCCACCCGGGCCGTGGCCTGGCTGGCCCGTACGGCACATGCCCATGGCCGCCCACTGCGCGCGGGCGACATCGTGCTCTCGGGCGCGCTCGGCCCGATGGTGCCGGTGGCGGCGGGAGACGTCTTCGAGGCGGAGATCAGCGGTCTCGGCACGGTCCGTACAAGCTTCACGGGAACGGGAGGTGCCTCGTGACCAAGGTCGCGGTGATCGGCTCCGGCAACATCGGCAGCGACCTCATGATCAAGGTACTGCGGCTGTCGGAGCGCCTGGAGATGGCCGCGATGGTCGGCATCGACCCGGCCTCGGAGGGGCTGACGCGCGCCGCCCGGCTCGGTGTGCCCACGACGGCCGACGGTGTCGCGGGGCTGCTCGCGCTCCCCGGATCGGACGCGATCGAGATCGTCTTCGACGCCACGTCGGCCCGCGCGCACGAGGCCAACGCGGCCGCCCTGGCGCCGTACGGCAAGCGCCTGATCGACCTGACTCCGGCCGCGCGGGGCCCGTTCGTCGTCCCCGCGGTGAATCTGGGTGAGCACCTGGACGAGCCCGACGTCAACATGGTCACCTGCGGAGGCCAGGCGACCATCCCGGTCGTCGCCGCCGTCTCGCGGGTGACACCCGTCCCGTACGCCGAGATTGTCGCGTCCATCGCCTCGAAGTCGGCCGGTCCGGGCACCCGCGCCAACATCGACGAATTCACCGAGACCACGGCGACCGCGATCCGCACCGTCGGCGGGGCCGGTCGCGGCAAGGCGGTGATCATCCTCAATCCGGCCGAGCCCCCGATGATCATGCGCGACACCGTGTCCTGTCTGATCGGCGATCCGGATCCCGCCACTCACGAGCGGGTGGTCGCCTCCGTCGAGCGGATGGTGGCCGACGTGGCGGCGTACGTACCGGGCTACCGGCTCAAACAGCGCGTCCAGATCACCCCGCTCGACGGCGACGTACGCACCCTGGCCGGGGACGCCCACGTCACGCACCGGGTCGGCGTGTTCCTCCAGGTCGAGGGCGCGGGCCACTACCTGCCCGGGTACGCCGGGAATCTCGACATCATGACCTCGGCCGCCCTGGCGGTCGCCGAGCGCGTCGCCACCCACAGCGCGAGGGAGACCGCCTGATGACCCGCTCGACGACCCGCCGGCTGTTCATCCAGGACGTCACGCTCCGGGACGGGATGCACGCGATGCGGCACCGGATCACTCCGGAGCGGGTCGCCCGTATCGCCGGAGCGCTGGACGCCGCCGGGGTCGACGGTATCGAAGTCGCGCACGGCGACGGGCTGGCCGGAGGCAGTCTCACGTACGGCCCCGGGAGCCACACGGACCGGGAGTGGATCGAGGCGGCGGCCGGAGCGATCACCCGCGCCCGGCTGACCACCCTCCTGCTGCCCGGCATCGGCACCGTCAAGGAGCTGAGGCAGGCGTTCACGATGGGCGTACGGTCGGTGCGGGTCGCCACGCACTGCACCGAGGCCGACGTGTCGGCCCAGCACATCGCGACCGCTCGGGAGCTGGGCATGGACGTGTCGGGCTTCCTGATGATGAGTCACCTGGCGACCCCGGCCGAACTGGCCCGGCAGGCACGGCTGATGGAGTCGTACGGCGCGCACTGTGTGTACGTCACCGACTCCGGCGGCCGACTCACCGTGAACGGCGTCCGCGAGCGGGTCCGGGCCTACCGCGACGCGCTCGGCCCCGGCACCGGGATCGGTATCCACGCGCACGAGAACCTGTCCCTGTCGGTGGCCAACTCGCTGGCCGCGTGCGAGGAGGGGGCGACCCGGGTCGACGCCTCGCTGGCGGGCCACGGAGCGGGGGCCGGCAACTGCCCGCTGGAACCGTTCGTCGCGGTCGCCACGCTGGAGGACTGGGAACACGGCTGTGATCTGTTCGCCCTCCAGGACGCCGCCGAGAATCTCGTCCGCCCGCTCCAGGACCGGCCGGCACGGGTCGACCGCGAGACACTGACCCTCGGGTACGCGGGGGTCTACTCCAGCTTCCTGCGGCACGCCGAGACGGCGGCCGGCCACTACGGCGTCGACGTACGCGACATGCTGGTGGAGGCAGGGAGGCGGGGGCTGGTCGGCGGGCAGGAGGACATGCTGGTCGACATCGCACTGGATATCGCGGACGGAGCGGACTGAACAGACCCCAGCGGACGGAGCGGGCGAGTTGGCCCGTACGACTGTGCCGCGGACGAGCGGTGTGAGGGCGCGACCGTCGCGCCTGGGCGGAAGCCAACCAGACGCGCGGAGCTTTTGAATAATCACTTCAGGTGCCGATGTGACGGTGCGCGCGGCAGTGGGCCGGGTGAGCCGCCGGACAGCAAGTCAGCCAGGAATGAGGCCGCTGTCACTCAACATCACGCGGACATCGTCGAGGGAGGCGTCGGGGGACGGAAGGATCAACTCGCTGGGCTTCTCCGCGTCTTCGGGCAGTGGGGTCCCCCGGCGTCGAACCTCCTCAAGGAGGGCGCCGAGAGCGTTACGGAAGCCCTCCTCGTCGTGGGTCTCAACCGCGACGCTCAACTCGTCGTCCAACGCGTTGAGGGCGTCGATGTCGGAGGCGGTCAGGGTCCACTGCCCCTCCCCCATGATCCTTGCGATCACCATGCGTCCTTCCTGAGTGGGTAGTTTTCGGTGACGTGCGATCAACGCCGCACGGGCGACGGCGCCGCACGGCCTCGCCGAGAACGTCGGCGAGGCCGTGCGCGCAGGCAACTCAGCCGAGGCGGAAGTGCTGGTTGGGCTTGCCCTTGTCGGTCCACTGGACGAGCTTGCCGCCGTCCGCGGTGTCCTCACCGACGACGGACAGGAGCTTGCCGCTGTGGCGCGCCTCCAGGGAGAAGTAGCCGTCGTCCTTCTGGACGAGCTTCCATTCCTGGTTGGGCTTGTTCTTGTTGGTCCACTGCACGACGGTCCCGCCGTCCTCCATGTCCGAGTTGGTGACGGACAGGGCCTTGCCGCTGTGCACGGCGACGACGTGGTAGTAACCGCCCGTCGTCGCCACGAGGTTCCAGTGCTGGTTGGGCTTGCCCTTGTCGGTCCACTGGACGACCTCGGCGCCGTCCTCGGTACCCGAGGCGGTGACGGACACCAGCTTGTCGCTGTGGCGGGCGACCAGAGCGGCGGTGAAAACAGCCATGACATCTCCTCATTCGATGATCACTGGGGTACTGCGGTAACGACCGTTCGGCTTCTCAGCGGTGGGCGCCTGGGCGGTATGACCGGAAAAGCACCCACCAATGACGCGGAAGAATCGGCGGTCTTCGAAGCCGGGACCGAGGACTGACTCCACCCCGGGCCGGTGTGGCACCCACGGCGGGTTCAGCCGAGCGGGATCTCCACCCCGGCGTCGTGCCCGCCGGGTGAGCCGACGGTGGTGGTGCCGCCGTCCGTTTCGGCGCAGGAGTACAACTGGTCGCGGCTGTTGACGACCAGTGCGAGCCGGTGCCCCTCCGCCAAGTCGTAAGCGGTGGGCTGGAGTTGCCAGCTCAGGTTGCGGTCCGTGTTCGGCGGCAGGCCGGCGGCGGTGTACGGCTCGTGCGTGATGATCCGCGCCGTACCGTCCGGAGCGATGTCGAACAGGTAGGCGACCAGCGTGGCGGCGTCGTCGGTCCCGCGTACGGTCATCCGTACGGTGGCGGCTCCCCGGATCCGGCGGGCCACTCCGCTCCGTCCGGACAGCGGTTCCGTGGCCCAGACCAGCAACTGCGAGCGGTCGAACTTCTCCAGGTCGTAGGTCTTGGGATTGCCGCTCCACTCCTTCTGGCCGGTCCGCAGGACTGCGTCCATCGCGGTGGCCTCGGTGAGGCTGCCCGTGGTGAATCCGCGCGACCAGCCGTTGGCCGCCCCCTCGGCCAGCACGCCGTCACCGGAGCCGGCGGCGGCGGTCAGGTACCAGGTCTCGCTGCCGGTGGTGACGTCGCTCCACGAGGCGTGCGTCTCGCGGCGGGCGGGGGCGGTGATCCGGTGCGTACCGCCGGGCACCGGGGAGGTCTTGTAGGTGAACATGACCTGGTTGCTGACCTCGGGCCAGGTGGGCACGTCGTTGTCGGCGCCGAGCAGATGGTGGTCCAGCCACTCGTACGCCTCCCGCATCGGCTCCCGGAGCCCGGGGAACGGCAGGCTGGTCAGCAGCCCGCTCAGGCCGGGGCCTTCCGGCGCGCCGTGGTCGCCGGTCCACATGTTCAGCCGCTTCGGGACCGTGAGCCGGGTGAACATGTCGATCGTCTGACCGGCGGGGAACAGGCTCTCGTGCCATGTGTTCGATACGAACGTCGGGATCCGCCGCTGGTTGGTGAGCTTCACACAGGAAGCGGGCGAGCGCTCGGTGGCCCAGGCCACCACGTCGTCGAGGTTCTGGCCGTGGAAAAAGTCGGTGAGGATCTGCTGGGTCTCCTCGTCGAACTTGTCCTCCATCGGGCCGCCGGTGAAGGCGATCAGCGCCTGGGCGGCTTCGAGATGCCGGGTGCCGTTGTCGTACAGGCTGGTGGCCAGATTGCCCCAGGTGCTGAGCGCGACCACGGCGGAGACCCGGGCGTCGGGGTCGTGCGCCGCCACGAGCTGGCTGATCCCGGAGCCGTAGGACTCGCCGAGGAGCCCGATGCGGCTCGGGTCGAAGTACGCCTGGGCGTAGTCGATCACCGTTGATCCGTCGGCCCGGTCCTTGGGCCCGGCGACATCGACGGTGCCCTCGGACGTGGACGGCAGCGCCGGGTCACCGATGCCCCGGGGCGTGTAGGCCAGGACGTGGTATCCGCGCTGCGCCAGCGTGAGGTAGGAGTACGCGAAGGGCAGCCAGCCGTACGGGCTCCAGCCGGCGGGCACGATCACGACGGGGTGCGGTTTGCCGTCGTTCAGCTTGATGGAGAATGCCGAAAGACGGACTCCGTCCGAGGCCACGATGCGCGGGAAGCCGATCGAGGCCCTCTCCCGCACAGCGGCCACCAGCTCCGACAACTCCGCGGGCAGCGCCCCGGCCGTCCCGGCCGCCTCGTCCTCAAGTGCCGCGAGCAGGGCCCTGGCCACCTGGACGACGGAGGGGCTGATGGTGGGGCCCGAGGCCCAAATGCCTTGTGTGGCGATGTCGTTGACCGACGCGGTCGGCTCGTCACCGGCAGCGCTCATGAAGGTCCACCCTTTCCGTAACGGACGCGAGACCCGGTGAAGGGTCACGCGGTGCCGGCGCGGGAACTTCCCGCTCCGGCCGTCACGGCTCTGAACGGCCGTGATCCAGCACCATGATCAACGAGGTTCAGGGCACATTGACCTGAGATCTGGGCATTCATTACATGGTGTGAATCAGCGCTCTCCGGTCACCAGGATCATCAGATAGCGCTACCGGCTGCTCATCTCCCCAGAAGCCTTGGTACGCGCGGCGCGGGCCGTCAGCTCGGGGTGCGGGTAGGTGTGGTGGTTGTGGTCTCGTGCGGGTGGTCCGGTGGGGTGGTGGCGTCCGCGGGGCGGCGGGGGGAAGGGGGCGGGCCGGAGCCGAGTAGGCCGATGGTCAGGGACACGACCGCGAGGGCGGCGGCGCTCCAGAGCAGGGGGGTGATGCCGGCCGATTCCACCACGGTGCCGCCCAGGAAGGCGCCCAGGGCGATGGCGGCGGTGAACACACCCACGTAGAGCCCGGTCACATGCTCGACACGGTGCGGTGCGGACTGGGTCATCCAGATCTGGCCGGCCACCGAGAGCCCGCCGTACGCCAGACCCCACAGGGCGACGCTGATGCCGGTGAGGCCGGCTACGGTGCCGAAGAGTGCGAGCAGGGCGATCGCCGCGGCGATGCCGGCCGCCAGGCCCAGTACCGTGACGCGGGCGCGTCGCGCCGCCAGGGCGCCGGCGGCGAAATTGCCCGCCAGCCCGAAGAGGCCGTAGACCAGGAGGACCAACGCGACGGCCCCCGGCGTGAGTTCGGTGCGCTCCTCGAGGACGGGCCGCACATACGTATAGGCCGCGAAGTGCGCGGTGACGAGGAAGACGATCAGTGCCAGACCGACCGTCACCGAGGCGGTGCGCAGCAGCGGTTCGCGGGCCGCCCCGTCGTCCGCGCCCGCCGGTGTGACCGGGCGCGGGAGCCGGGGCAGTGCCAGCACCAGCCCGGCGGCGAGGACCACCGCGGCGACGGAGAGCGAGGCGAACGCGGCACGCCACCCGAAGGCGTTGCTGACCAGCGTGCCCAGGGGAACGCCGACGACCGAGGCCGCCGCGACCCCGCTGACCGCGGCGGACACCGCCAGGGCGGCGTTACGGGGAGCCACCAGGCGGGTCGCGACGGCAGCCGACAGGCCCCACACCGCCCCCATTCCGATGCCCAGGACGATCCGGGAGACGACCAGCAGGCCGAATCCCTGTGCCACGGCGCTCAGCGCGTTGCCCGCCGCCAGCACCACCATCGCCACGGCCAGGACCACGCGCCGGTCGACCGCTCCCAGCAGCCGTGGCACGGCGGGGGCGGTGACCGCGGTCACCACCCCGGTGATGGCCAGGCTGTAGCCCGCCGTACCGGGGCTGATCCGCAGGCCGTCGGCCATCGGGGTCAGCACCCCGACCGGCAGCATCTCGGACGTCACGACCACGAACGTACTCAGCGACAGCACCGCGACCGACATCCATTGCCACGGTGTGGTGCGAGCCGGATCGGGACCGGTGGGGTGGGCCGGTGCGTGCGAAACCATGGCACCAACCAATCAGCGCCCCGGAACGGGAACAAGAGCCATTCTTTCAAGGGTTGATTAGCTGGAGTGATCGATGAGGTGCCGGAGGGGACGCGATGAATCAGGTCCATATCCAGGAGATCGAGTGTCTGCTGGTGCTGACCGAGGAGTTGCACTTCGGGCGGACGGCGGCGCGTCTCGGCTGTTCCCAGAGCCGGGTCAGCCAGCTCGTCGCCGCCCTCGAACGCCGGGTCGGGGTGCGGCTCGTGGAGCGCACCAGCCGAAGCGTGGGACTCAGCCGGTTCGGTGCGCAGTTCGTCGACGAGGTGCGCCCGGCCTACGAGGCGCTGAGCACGGTGATCACCCAGGCCCGGGAGCGCGCCGGCAGCGGCACCCTGTCGCAGGTGCGCATCGGCTTCCACGGCAGCGTCTACGAGGAACTGACCGAAGCCTTCCGCCAGCTTCGCGCGCACCACGACGTCACGTTGGCGCTGCACGAGATTCCGCTGGGCTCACCCTTCTCGGCCGTTCTCGCGGGCCGGGTCGACGCCGCCGTGGTCGAGCTTCCCGTCAACGAGGCCGCGCTGACCACGGGGTTCCGCTTCCCGCCGCAGGACCGGCTGCTCGCCGTCGCGTCGTCCCATCCGCTGGCCACCGCCGGCGCCACCGCCGGCGCCGGCAAGGTCGACCGGGTGGATGTCGAGGACCTGGCGGAGCTGGACATCGTCCACCCCGTCGGGGACGCCCCGGACTACTGGATGGCCGCCGGCGTCCCACGCTCGACACCCGGGGGCGCGCCCATCCGCTCGACCACGGGGATCACGACCGTGCAGGAGGGCCTGGCGCTCGTGGCCTCCGGCGATCACGGCATGCTGGTCTGCCGCCCGCTGGCCGAACGGGCCCTGCGCAGCGATGTCCGCTACCTGTTGATCGACGGCCTTGACGAGCCGTCACAACTGGCCCTGATCTGGCGCACCGACCGTACGACGCGGCAACTGACCACGCTCGCGGACCTGCTCCGCCAGGAGTTCTCCCGGGGGGCGATCCCCGAGCGGATTTCCGTGTGAGGGCGTCCGCGGTGAGCGGCGCGGGGCCACAACACCCGTGCCTCCCAGGGCACTTCGGCACCGCCGTGGCGAGCGGAACCAGCCGCGTCTCAAATGGTGAGACGTTGGGGATCAGTCCTTGCGCGGGCTCGTCGCGTGTTGCAATCCTTCTGCGCATGACCACTCCAATTCGGCCTACTGACGCGACGTCAGATGTGTGCTGCGATGTGGTTATTCATCTCTGTTGTAGGACCTGATTCCCTCTCGTACGGTTCGGTTCTCGACTGCTGTCCTTGAGGACAGATTCTTCTTCACGCGCCCGCTCTCTCTCCGCTGAGGCAACGCCGCCCACGGAGCGGTTCGCGATATCCCAGCCCTGTTCGCAGCATTGACGCGTCACGCCTGTCACGACCCCCTCCCTCTCTGGAACGGAGTTGATTTGCCATGTGCGGAATAGCCGGGTGGATTGCTTTATCCGGGCTTCCTCCCGACGCGCGGGCCATCGCCGAGAAGATGAACGACGAGCACGCCCGGCGAGGCCCTGACGGGTCCGGAGTATGGCTTTCTCGTTACGCCGTGATCGCCCATCGAAGGCTGTCGGTGATCGATATCGACAATGGCGATCAGCCGATGCTCTCCCCCGCCCCGGCAGGCGCCGAGCCCCGGCTCGCCCTCACCTACAACGGTGAGCTGTACAACTACCAGGAGCTTCGCCGCGAGCTGTCCTCCCGGGGACACCATTTCCGAACATCCAGTGACACGGAGGTAGTTCTCACCGCCTGGGCCGAGTGGGGCGTGCGTGCCGTCGAGCATTTCAACGGGATATTCGCCTTCGCGGTCTGGGACAACCGGGAAGAGACCCTGTGGCTCGTACGCGATCATCTCGGCGTGAAGCCGCTGCACTACCACCACGACGGCGACCGCCTGATTTTCGGCTCCGAGGCGAAATCGATTCTCGCTCATCCGGACGTGGTCACGGCGGTCGACGAGGACGGTCTGCGGCAGTTGGTGCTGCCGTTGCTGAAATTCCCGGGCACCAACCCGTACCGCGGGATCTCGGAGGTGCTGCCCGGTCAGCTACTCGAATTCTCCAGACGCGGTGTCCGGACCTCCCGGTACTGGGACATCAGGGATTTCATCGGCCGTCCGACCGAGACGGACAACCTGGCGGACGCGGTCGAGCGGTTGCGCTCGCTGCTGGACGACACGGTCGCCCGGCAGACGATCGCGGATGTCCCGCTGTGCACCTTTCTCTCCGGCGGCCTGGACTCGTCGGCCGTCACCGCGATCGCCAACGGCCTGCCGGGGCGCGGCGGGGTGAGTTCGTTCTCCGTGGACTTCACGGACGCGGCCGGTTCGGCCGACTCGCGGTCCGCGCTGGACCGCCGGTACGCGCGGGAGGCGGCGGACCACATCGGTTCGCTCCACTCCAACATCGTGCTGGACAGCTCACTGCTCGCCGGCGGCGATGTCCGCGATGCCACGGTACGGGCGCGGGACCTTCCCAACGGGTTCGGCGATCTCGACACGAGCCTTCTCCTGCTCTGCCGTGCGGTACGCGAGCACGCCACCGTCGCGCTGTCCGGTGAGGCCGCGGACGAGATCCTGGGCGGGTACCTGTGGTTCCACGATCCGCGCGCGGTATGGGCGCAGACGTTTCCGTGGATGGCGGACAGCCCTGCCCACGGCTATCTCCATCAGCGTGTGCTGGACACGATCGACCCCGATCTCGCCAGGGCGCTGCGCCTTGACGAGTATCTGCGTGACGAGTACGCGACCGCGCTCGGCGGGCTCTCGTTCGACCCGGCGCTGAGCAAGGAGGAGCGGCGGCACCGGGAGATCATCTATCTCGCCACGTCCTACTTCCTGCCGATGCTGCTGGACCGCAACGACCGGCTGAGCATGGCGAGCGGCCTTGAGGTGCGTGTTCCGTTCTGCGATCACCGGATCGTCGAACACCTGGTGACGCTGTCGCAGGGCATCCACAACGCGGGCGGCCGGGAGAAGGGCGTACTGCGCGACGCGGTGCGCGATCTGCTCCCGGTGGGCGTGCTGGAGCGCAAGAAGTCGCCCTACCCGACCACACCCGATCCGGACTACTCACACAGGCTCGAAGAGCATGTCGCCGCTGTCCTCGCCGATCCGCCCGACGGACTCGGGGACATCTTCGCCGCGCGTGTGCTGGCTCCCGGCCAGGTCACCGACTCGGCGCGGTCGCACGGCCTGGTGAGCAACTTCGAAGGCGAAGTCGTTCTGAACTTCGCCTCCTGGCTACGGCAGTACTCCCCAAAACTGGCGATCTGAGCCGGCCGGTCCGCATTCACCGACGCCACCCACCCACTGTGTCCGCAGAGGCATGTAGCGAAGCCCGGGAGAATTCCTTGTCCACCTCGCACGTCCAACAGCAGACCCGTGACCATCTCTGGCTGCACTTCACGAATCACGCGAAACTCGCCGCCGGTGGCGAGGTCCCCGTCATCACTCGCGCGAAGGGCGCGTACCTCTGGGACGACAAGGGACGCCGTTTCCTGGACGGCCTTTCCGGACTGTTCGCCGTCAATGCCGGCCACGGCCGGCCCGAACTCGCGGAAGCAGCCGCGAGACAGATCCGCGAACTCGACTACTTCCCGATCTGGAACGCCGTTCACCCGCGAGCCGCGGAACTGGCCGAGGCGCTGGCGGAACGTGCGCCGGGTGATCTGAACCGTGTCTTCTTCACCAACAGCGGCAGCGAGAGCGTCGAGACGGCGTGGAAACTCGTCAAGCAGTACTACAAGGCCATCGGGCAACCCGGCCGCCATAAAGTGATCAGCCGCACCATCGCCTACCACGGAACCACCCACGGCGCCCTGTCCATCACCGCTCTCCCCGGACTGCGGGCACCGTTCGAACCACTCGTACCGAGCGGGCACAAAGTGCCGACCACCGATATCTACCGCGCCCCCGAGCATCTGCGGGACGACGAGACCGCCTTCGGCCGCTGGGCGGCGGACCGGATCGCCGAGGCGATCGAATTCGAAGGACCGGAGACCGTCGCCGCCATCTTCCTTGAGCCCGTGCAGAATTCGGGTGCGGCGATCCCACCGCCCCGCGGATATTTCGAGCGCGTCCGCGAGATCGCCGACCGCTACGGAGTCGTCCTCGTCGCCGACGAGGTCATCACCGCCTTCGGCCGTATCGGCGACTTCTTCGCTATCAACCGATTCGGGATCACGCCCGATGTCATCACCGGCGCCAAAGGCATCACGTCCGGATACATTCCGGCCGGCGCGACCATCGTCAGCGACCGCCTGTTCGAGCCCTTCACGAAGAAGGAGAACACCTTTGTGCACGGCCTGACCTTCGGCGGGCATCCGGTCGCCGCCGCCGTAGGGCTGGAGAACATCGCGATCTTCGAGCGCGAGAAGCTCAACGAACAGGTCCGTGCCAACGAGGAGTTGTTCCGCTCGACGCTGGAGAAGCTGCGCGACCTGCCGATCGTCGGTGATGTACGCGGCGCCGGGTACTTCTGGGGTGTCGTACTGGTGAAGGACAAGAACACCCGCGAGCCCTTCGCCCCGCAGGAACGCCGCCGCCTCCTCGACGAACTGCTGGCGCCGGCACTGCACGAGGCCGGGCTGCACGCCCGCCTCGACGAGCGCGGTGACCCCGCGATCCTCCTGGCGCCCCCGGCCGTCATCGGCCGGCCCGAGTTCGACTTCATCGAGCAGGCGCTGCGCGCGGTCCTCACCGAGGCGTGGGAGAGGTTCTGAGGCGTGACAGGGACCTCGCACACAGCGCTGCCTCCGGTCGCCCTGCCGAAACGGCCGACGGCCCATCGGTCGACGGCCGGGTACGTACTGCGCCGCTGCGGCTACTTCGTCGTCGTGGTGTTCTCGGTGTACACACTGTCGTTCTTCCTGCTCTACGCGCTGCCCAGCGACCCGGTCGCGCTCATGCTCGAACGCCGGTCGGCGGGCGCGGGAGGCGGCACACCGCAGCAGGTCCAGGCACTGCGCGAGCAGTACGGGCTCGACCGGCCCCTGCTGATCCGCTACGTCGAGACGCTGGGGCAACTCCTGCGCGGGGACCCGGGTACGTCCTTCCAGTCGGGCAGACCGGCGGCGCGGACCATCGCGGCGGTGGCCCCGAACACGCTCGGCCTCGCGGCTGCCGCGCTCGCCGTCGCCGTACCGTTCTCGCTCGCGCTGGCGCTGGTGACCTCGTGGCGCCGTGACAGCGCCGTTCACCGGATCCTCGTGAACGTGCCCGCGGTGGTCGCCGCGGTCCCCGCCTTCTGGCTCGGTCTGCTGCTGCTTCAACTCTTCTCGTTCACCCTGGGCTGGGTGCCCTCGGCGGGCGGGAGCGGTCCGGCCGCGCTGGTGCTGCCCGCTGTCGCGCTCGCCCTGCCGGTGTCGGCGTCACTGACGGCGGTCCTCGTACGGAGCCTGGACGAGGTCGGTCAGGCGGAGTTCGTCGAGTTGCTGCGCGCACGGGGGCTGCCCTGGGGCCGGGTGTATGTCGTCCATGTGGCGCGCAACGCGCTGCTTCCCTTCGTGACGCTGACCGGGCTGACCGTCGGCGGGGTGCTGGTCGGCACCGTGATCACGGAGACGGTGTTCGCGCGAGCCGGGCTCGGACGGCTGCTCGCCTCGTCGGTGGAGACGCAGGACGCGCCGGTGATCCTGACGATCTCGGTGCTCGCGGCCCTGGTCTTCGCCGCGACCAACCTCGCCGTCGACCTTCTGTATCCGGTGCTCGACCCGCGGACGCGCCGACCGAGCGGGCGCCAGAGCGGGCGCCAGAGCAAGGGAGTACGCGCGTGACCGTGACAGCCGTCCCCAACAAGGGGCCTCGCACAGGGCCTCGCACCGGATCGCGTACGCGGACCCGCCCTCCGTGGATCGCGCTGACCGTCCTCGCGGTCGTCACCACCGCCGCGCTGCTGCCCGGAGTCGTGGCACCCCGCGACCCGCTCGCACAGAATGTCGCCCAGCGCCTGCGCCCGCCGTCGACCGCGCATCCCTTCGGCACGGACGAACTCGGCCGCGATCTGTTCAGCCGGGTCATCCACGGCGCGCAGGCGAGCCTGTCGATCGCGCTGCTGGCGCTGGTGTTCGCCCTCGGCCTCAGTGTCGTCATCGGCCTGACGGCCGGCTACTTCGGGGGCGTCGCCGATCGCGTGCTGATGGCCGCCGTCGACGTACTGCTCGCCCTGCCCTCGCTGCTGATCTCCCTGCTGATCGTCTCCGGCCTCGGCACCGGACCGGTCAACCTCGCCGTCGCCGTGGGCATCGCCTCGGTCCCGGCACTGGCCCGCGTCACCCGCGCCGAAGTACTGCGCGTCAGCGCGCGGACCTTCGTCGAGGCGGCGCGCGGCTTCGGGCTCCCCCGCCGCCGCATCCTGGCGCGACACGTCCTGCCCCACGCGCGCGGCCCGATCACCGCGCTGGGCGCGCTGGAGCTGGCGACGATGGTCCTCTCGGTCTCCGCCCTCAGCTTTCTGGGATACGGCACCCAACCGCCCGACCCGGAGTGGGGAAGCCTCATCGCCGGAGGGCGGGCCCACTTCGCGACGGCATGGTGGCTGACCACACTTCCCGGAGCGGTCCTCGCGGTCGTCGTGCTCGCGCTGCACCGGGTGGGTCGCACGCTCGGCGCGTCGGAAGCGGGGCCGGTATGACCGCCGCCATCGAAACGACGACGGGTGACGACGCGCTGCTGCGGCTCGAAGGGCTCCGGGTGGTCTACCCGGACCAGCGGGGCCGGCGGGGCCACGACGGCACGGTCGCGGTCGACGGCCTGTCCCTCACGGTGCCCCGGGGCCGGACGGTCGCCGTCGTCGGCGAGTCCGGCTCCGGAAAGTCCACCACCTTGCACGCGCTGCTGGGTCTGACACCCCGTACGGCACATGTCAGCCTTCAGCGGCTGGAGTTCCGCGACGGCTCCGATGAACTCCGCCGTATCGATGATCCCCGTGCGCTGCGCGGCCGGTCGGTCGGACTCGTACCCCAGGACCCGGTCCGCGCGCTGGATCCGCTGCTGCGGATCGGGGCCCAATTCGCCGAGTTGCACCGGCACTTCCTGGGTCTCACCGACCGGGAGGCGAGCCGCGCCCGTACCGTCGCCGCGCTCGAAGCGGTCGGCCTCGACCGGCCCGTACTGCGGCTGCGCCAGTACCCGCACGAACTCTCCGGAGGTCAGCGGCAGCGCGTCCTCATCGCCCTCGCGCTCGTCGGGGAGCCGCGCCTGCTGCTGGCCGACGAACCGACCTCCAACCTGGACACCACAGTCCAGCGGCTCGTCCTCGACCTCTTCGACCAGGTGCGGGCGGCGCGCGGGCTGTCGCTGCTGCTGGTCACGCACGACATCGCCGTGGCCGGGGAGCGCGCGGATCATCTGCTCGTGATGCGCGCCGGACGCGTCGTCGAGCACGGGCCGACCCATGACGTCCTCGGCGACCCGCAACACGCCTACACACAGCAGCTTCTGACCTCCCTGCCCAGCGCGCTGCCCGCCCGTACTCCGGCAGCGCCGACCGCCTCCCCGACCGCGCCGCGGGTCGTACTCGAAGCGCGTGACCTGGCCAAGTCGTTCGACCACGGCAAGGGCCACGAACGTGTCGACGCCGTACGGGAGGTGAGTCTCACCCTCCACCGGGGACGGACGCTCGCGGTCGTCGGCGAGTCGGGGGCGGGCAAGTCCACGCTGCTGCGCCTGCTCACCGGGCTGGAGCGCGCGGACGCCGGAACCGTGCTGCTGGACGGCGTGGAGCAGCGCCCCGGCCGCAAGGCCCGCGCGGCCTTCGCCCGCCGGGTGCAGCTCGTCTACCAGAATCCGGCGCGCAGTCTGAACCCGTCGCTCCCCGTAGGGCGGGCCATCGCGGAGCCGCTGGAGGCGCACCGTATCGGCACCGCCCGATGGCGCGCCCAGCGCGCCCGGGAACTGCTCGAACAGGTCGAACTGCCCGCCGCCTTCACCGAACGCCGTCCGGCTCAGCTCTCCGGCGGGCAGGCGCAGCGGGTGGCGATCGCCCGGGCCCTCGCTCTCGATCCGGACGTCGTGGTGCTCGACGAGCCGGTCTCCGCCCTCGATCAGGCGGTGCGGTTCGCCCTGCTCAGACTCCTCGGCGAACTCCAGGAGCGACTTGGCGTCGCCTATCTGCTCGTCTCGCACGACCTCGGTGTGGTGCGCGCCGTCGCCGACGAGGTGATCGTCATGCACCACGGCCGGGTCGAGGAACGCGGGGTCACCGAGGCCGTGTTCACGGCCCCCACCAGCCCTTACACCCGGGCGCTGCTGGACGCGGTGCCCGCCCTCCCGCCGTCATCTTCCCGCCTCTCGTCATCTGTCCCTTCTGCGCTCTCCTCTCCGCGCCCCTCTCAAGACAGGACCTCATCCGCATGATCCGCGCGACCCTGACGCGCTCGTTCGCCGCTTGCGGAGCCGCCGCGCTCCTGCTGACAAGCTGCACGAGCGGAGCCGACTCCACCGGCGGCGACCCCGCGCATCTGCGCGTCGCCTACGGCTGGTACCCGACCTGCTTCGACTACGCGCAGTCCAACCCGTACGCGATCTTCGGCAGACAGGTGCTGGACACGCTGCTGAGCCACAATCCCGGCACCGGCGAGCTGGAACCGTATCTGGCCGAATCCTGGCGGAGTCTGGACGGCGGACGCGCCTACGAGTTCACGATCCGCGACGACGTGACCTTCAGCAACGGCGAGAAGCTGACCCCGCAGGTCGTCGCGGACAATTTCGAGACGCTGTGGGAGCTGGCCGAGCAGGGGGTGTCCCCGACACCCGGCGCCTACCTGCGCGGGTACGACCACGCCGAGGCCCTGGACGGGCGGAAGGTGCGGGTCGAGTTCAAGGAGCCCAACGCGGGGTTCCTCCAGGCCAACACCGAGGGCCAGTTCGGGATCATCGCTCCCGAATCCCTGGCGAAGAGTCCGAAGGAGCGCTGCGCCGGGGGCACGATCGGTTCGGGGCCGTACGTCCTGCGGGAGGCGGTCCAGGACGAGCGCGTCGAGTTCGACAGGCGTGCGGGCTACGACTGGGCCCCGGCGGTGTTCGGCGGTACGGGCGCGTCCACGCTCGACCGGGTCACGGTCCAGATCGTGCCCGAGGAGAGCCTGCGTGCGGCCGGTGTCCTGGCGGGCGAGTACGACCTCGCGTACTCGATGACCGAGACAGGGCTCGCCCAGGCCAAGAACCAGGACGGTGTCGAAGCCGTCCTCGCCCCCAACCGCGGTGTGGTGAACAACTTCGTCGTCAACACCTCCGACCCCGTCCTCGCCGACCCCGCCGTCCGGCAGGCGATCCAACAGGGCATCGACCGGGGAGAGTTGGTGGACACGTTCTACGGCGAGGGCGTCGAACCCGCCACCGACGTGGTCTCCCGCGACCATCCCTTCTACACCGATCACAGCGCACTGCTCGGCCACGACCCCGCCCGCAGCCGCTCGATCCTCGACGACGCCGGCTGGGTGAAGGGCGGCGACGGCGTCCGGGCCAAGGACGGCCGGAAGCTGGAGCTGGCCCTGACCTACGCGAGCACCGACATCGGCTCGGCGGCCTCGGGCTGGGAGTACGTGAAGAACGGCCTCGCCGACATCGGCGTCGCGCTTGAGCTGAAGCAGGTGTCGGAGGCGGAACAGGCGGACCTGCGCGCGTCCGGGGACTGGCAGCTCGCCGTCTACCAGGGGGCGAGCCGCGGCGACGCCGACGGGATCGCCGCGTTCTACTCCACGCGGCTCACGACCTGGGACGGGCAGGCACCCCGGCCGGAGGTCGACGGCCCGCTCGCCGAGCAGGCGGCCACCGTCGATCCGCAGAAGCGACGCGCCCTGGTGGACGAGGCCGTGACGGCGATCATCGAGCAGGCGTACGGAATACCGCTGTTCGACTCCGCGCAGGTGCTGCTGGTGCGTACGTCGGTGCGGGACCTGACCTTCCCGGTCAACTCCTGGGAGCCGATCTTCTACCGCGTCCAGAAGAGTTGACACGTACTCCCGCAGATCACCGAGAGGAAACGATGACCACCTCGTCACCCACCGGCACCGTGCCGGCCACCGCCGGACGGCGGCGGGGCCGCGCACCGACCCTCCTGCTCAACGCGCAGTATCTGCCGTCGAGCCGGGACTGGCGGACGGCGGAGGGCAGAGCCGATTCCCCCTTCCGACTGGACACTTTCGTACGGGAGGCGCGGCAGGCGGAGGCCGCCGGCTTCGACGCGCTGTTCCAGGCGGACTTCTCGGGTGTGAACCGGGCCGGTCTGCGTTCGGGGCCGCCGCTGACGGCCTTCGAGCCGTTCCAGGCCGCCGCCGTCATCGCGAGCGCCACCACGCGGATCGCGGTCATGCCGACCGTGTCCACGCTCCACACCCACCCGTTCGCGTTCGCGCGCGCTCTCGCCAGTCTGGACCGGATTTCGGCGGGCCGGGCCTGGGTCAATGTCGTCTCCTCCTTCCGGCCGGGTACGGCGATCGGCGTCCGGCGCCAGGTCCCGCGTGCCCAACACCACGCGCAGACCGAAGAGTTCATCCAGGTCGCCAGGGCCCTGTGGGCGAGTTGGCCGCCCGGGGCGAACACCCCCGACCCGGCGACGGACCGCTTCGTCCGCGAGGACCTGATCACCGACGTCGACCATCACGGCGAGTTCTACGAGCAGTCGGGGCCCATCGACATGGCGCCGTATTCGGCCGCCTTCCCGTTCACCCTCCAGGCCACGTCGTCACTGGCCGGGCTGCGCCTGGCGGCCCGTACCGCCGACGGGGTCTTCGCGGGCACACCGACCCTGGGCGCGGCGAAGCAACTGCGCCGCATACTCGGCGAGGAGGCGCGGCGGGCGGGCCGGCCGGCGGACAGTGTGGCCCTGCTGCCGGGCTGCTACCTGCGTATCACCGAGACCCGCGAGGAGGCCGAGCGACTGTCGCGCGAGCGGCGGCGCAGTGTCCGCGCGCCCGGTGGGCAGCACGTACTCGGGCAACTGCGGGCGCGATTCCCCGAGTTGCGCCTGGAAGGCGTGAGCCCTGCCGACCGGCTGCCCTCGGATGTGATCTCGAAGGATCCGGACGAGGTGTTCGCCACCCTCGGATCGCGCTACCTGCCCGCGTGGGATCTCGCCCGGGATCCCGGGCGGACGGTGGCCGACTTCGCGGCCGAGGCGGTCGCGCTCAGCGAGCACGCGACCTTCACCGGCACGCCCGAGCAGATCGGGGACGAGTTGCGCCGCTGGTACGACGACGGCGGGGTCGACGGGTTCCAGACGATCCTCGGAAACGACTTCGACGCACTCTGCGCACGGGTCGTCCCCCGATTCCGCGGCGCCGACGCGCGCGCCCGCGAGGAGACACGGGACAAGGCCCCGTGATCAAGAGAGTTACGAGGGCTACAAGGGCGACGAAGCCCATAAGACCACCGAAAGGCAGCGATCACCCATGACCGAACGCGAACAGACCTCGATCCCCCGCGCGCAACCCCGGGGAGATACCACCTCCGACACCACACACCGCACCGCGTTATGGAAACGCCGCCTCTTCGAGGCGGAGGCCGGCCTGACGCGTTTCCTGGTCGAGGCGAGGGCGGGCGTGCACATGCAGGAACTCCTGCGGGTCAAGCACGCCATCTTCGAGTCACTGCCGGAGAACGACGCCGAAGTGGAGTGGAAAGCGGCGTTCTTCCGGGGGCAGGCCCTGATGGAGCAGTTCGTCGTGGCCCACTTCGGCCACGCCGACCTCGCGACCTGGGCCACGACGAACAGCACGATCTACGCGGCCGTCGACCCCGCCCCCAAACACGACGCCGGCGTACCGCTGGAGCGGCTTGACGCCCAGGCCGATCTCTACGGCTCCGACACCGAAATGGGTCGAACACGGCGCCGACCGCTCGGTCCTGCGGATACGGCACTGCGCCATCTGGGACTACCGGGAGATCGCCCGCGGTCGCGGTGTCGCGATCACTCTCCGCTCCCCTTGCGAATACTGCGTGCCCGCGACCACCGGAATGATCACCAACAAAGGGCTCAGCGCCACGCACGAACTCACCACGGATCAGGACGGCAACGGCTGCGTCTGGACCACCTCGCGGAACCCCGCCCGCCCCGCCGAGGGCCACCGAGCCGCTTCCGAAGGATGATTCCCATGACTGGACAGACCGGACAGGCCGGACAGACGAGACTCGATCCGACCCCGCCCGCGGAGACGGACTGGGACCACTTCCGCGACCTCCCCGCCCGCCAACAGCCCGACTGGCCCGACCTGGCAGCACTCCGCGCCGCCGTACGCTCACTCCCGCGGCGGGACCTCGTGAGCCGTGCCGAGGTCGCCGACCTCACCTGCGAACTCGCCAACCTGGACGCGGGCGGCGGACTGATCCTGCAACTCGGGCACTGCGTCGAGGACATCGAATCCGATGTGAACGCCGACACCCGCGACATGATCGCTTTCCTGACACATTTCCGGTCGCATCTGCGCAGCCGCACGGGCCGGCACGTCGTAGGCGTCGGGCGGCTCGCCGGGCAGTACGCCAAACCCCGCTCGCAGGACCACGAAGTGGTGGGCGGGGTGAGACTGCCCAGTTACCGCGGCCCCATCGTCAACTCCCCGCTTCCGAACGCGCAGGCGCGCCGGCCGTCACCGGCGCGCATCGCGCAGGCGCACACCGCCGCGCAGGCGTCCTACGCGGCGATCGCCGACTACCACCGCGCGACCGCGAACCTTGATCCGATCTGGACGAGCCACGAGATGCTGTTACTCGATTACGAACTCGGCTTCCTGCGCCACGGCGACTCCGACTCGGGCTCCGACCCGGGCTCCCACTCCGGCAACCATCTCGCGACCGCCCACTGGCCCTGGATCGGAGCGCGTACCCGCAACCTCGACGGAGCGCACATCGCGGTCGCGGCCACCTTGAGCAACCCGGTCAGCGTGAAGATCGGACCGGACACCGCACCGGACGAGGCGGCGGAGCTGGCGGTCACGCTCAATCCCCGTGACGAGCCCGGCAAGCTCACCTTCATCGCCCGGATGGGCCACCGGGACACGGAACTGCTGCGGCCCCTCGTGCGCAGCGTGCACCGGCGGGTCGAGCATGTGCACTGGGTCAGCGATCCGATGCACGGCAACACGGTCACGAGCGCCCGCGGTGTCAAGACCCGCCATGTCGAGCACATCATCGCCGAGCTGACGCGGTTTCAGAAGATCGTCGTCGACAGCGGCAGACGGCCCGCCGGTCTGCACCTCGAAGCGACACCCGAGGACGTGTACGAGTGCACGGAGAACGGGGACGAGCCGCGCGACCCCGCCCGCTACCGCACGCTGATGGACCCCCGGCTGAACCCCCAGCAGACGGCGCGGGTCCTCAGCCACTGGTTCGTGTGAACCGTGAACCGACGCGAGCCCCGGAACAGGAGAGCAGCCCCATGACACGTTCGCTCCTCGCAATTGAACTCGAACTCGAAGACACAGAGACAGTCGACCCGGACGAATATCTGCGGGCCGCGCTGCGCTGGCACTTCTCGGAAAAGACCGGTTCCCCGCTGTGGCTGTCCCTCGCCGGGCAGCTCGGCTTCGACCCCGTATCCGACATCCGTTCCTTCGCCGACCTCGGCAGATTCCCGGACATCGCCGCGCACCTGCGGGACAGGCCGGTCGAAGACCTCATACCGAGAGGGCTGGCGCACGAACCGGTCCCCTCGGTGTTCGAGACCGGCGGCACCACCGGGTCCCCGAAGCGGCTTCTCTACACCGAACGCTGGATCCGGCGGACCCTCGGATGGAAGACGGCCGAGCTGCGGAAAGCGGGATTCCCCGCCGGTGAGCCGTGGCTGGTGGCGATGCCCTCGGGCCCGCACGCCTTCGGGCACACCACCCGCCTCCAGGCGAAGGCTCTGGGGTCCGTCCTGCACACCGTGGATCTCGACCCGCGCTGGGTGAAGAAGCTGGTGTCCTCGGGAGGCAGCCCCGACACGTACCTCACGCATCTGATCGACCAGCTCGGCCACATCATCCGTACGCAGAACATCGGCGCCCTCACCACCACTCCCCCGATCTTCGCCGAACTGCTCCTGCACGAGGAGCTGACGGACCGGTTGCGCCGCACGCTCAAGTACCTCGCCTTCGCCGGCGCGCACCTCGACGAGGACACCTACGACATCATCGCGGACACCGTGCCCGGCACCGTCATCCAGAACCTCTACGGCAGCACGATGGTGCTGACCACGGCGAAGCCACGCGCGGGCACCGAGGGGGCGTCCGCCGTCTACGACGGGTACCCGCCCTTCGTCGTCTTCGCCGTCCTCGACCCCGAGACCCGGCGGCCCGTGGCGTACGGCGAAAGGGGGCAGGTCCGCATGACGCACATCAGCAGCGGGGTGTTCGTCCCCAACAACCTGGAGCGGGACTCGGCGATCCGGCTGCCCGCCGCCGACGGGGGCGTGGGCGACGCCATCGGCTCGCCCCGGCCGCTCGCCGCCTTCGACGGGGAGCCTGTGATCGAGGGGGTGTACTGATGACGACCGCGGCCGACCCCGCCGAGAACAACGCCGAGAAGGACATCATCGAGCTGCCACTGCTGACGCACGGCGGAGCGCACAGCACACGTGCGCGCGAGACCGTGTACGGCGTGGACGGCCGCCCGCTCGCCTCCCTGTCACTCGCCCCGGACCTGCTCGTGTCGCAGAGCCTTCTCGCCCAACGGCGGGCCGCGCCACTGCCCGCGCGGGAGCGCGCCGAGCAACTGGCAGAGGCGTCACGGCGGTTCCTGGACGACGTACTGGGCGGGCTCTCCTTCGCGGAGCACTGCGCTTACGTCAACCGGGTGTCCGGGCACAACGTGCCGCTCACCGAGCAGATGAGCCGCGCCGTCGCCGTGGCGATCGCCGAAGCGCCCTCGCGCGCCGACCGGGCGAGGCCGAACGGCTCGCTGCGCTCCTGGCGGGAGGTCACCGAAGGCACCGGGAGCGGCGTCTGGGTACGGCGTGGCGAAACACTCGCCGCCGTCCTGTCGGGCAACGCGCCCACGATCCAGAGCGGCTGGCTCCAGGCTCTCGCCCTCGGGTACCGCGTCGCGGTGCGCCCGTCACGCCGTGAACCGTTCACCGCCCACCGGACCGTCCTCGCGCTCAGGGCGGCCGGGTTCCCCGCCACCAGCGCGGTCTGCCTCCCGTCCACGCACGCGGGGGTGCCGGCGCTGCTGCGCCGCGCCGACCTCGCTCTCGCGTACGGGGGCGACGACATCGCGTCCAGATACGGTACGTCGCCGAACGTGAAGGTCGCGGGCCCCGGCCGCGCCAAGACGCTGGTCACCCGCGACCACATCTCGTCCGGGACGGTGGACGTCGTCGCCCGGTCCGTCGCGGCCCTGTCCGGCGCGGCGTGTGTGAACACGACCGCGGTGCTTGTGGAGGGCGACCACCGGCAGTTCGCCCGGGACCTCGCCGGCACGCTCACGGCACGCGCGGGCGACCGGCGGACCACGCGAGGGCACCTCGGGCCGCGCGTGCGCCAGGAGACGGCGGACGCGCTGATCGGGTACCTGGAGCGGCACGCGTCCCACGCGTACGCGGAGATACCGCTCAAGGAGGTGGTGACACCGCATCCGGACGGCGGCGTCGTACTCGGCCCGGCGGTGTTCACCGTCGCGGACCCCTACGACAGTCTGCTCGGCACCGAACTGCCCTTCCCCTGCGTATGGGTTGCGCCCTGGACCCCGGCGGACGGCGTCGGTCCGCTGCGCGGCTCGCTGGTCGTCAACGCGATCACCCGGGACACGGACCTCGTCGGCGCGCTCCTGAGCGAACCGAGCGTGGGAAACGTATACGTGAACGCGCCCACCACGCACAGCGACGGCAGCCTTCCGCACGAGGACTACATCGGCGATTTCCTCATGCGGAACAAGGCGGTGGCGCGTGACCTGGACCGGCCGGAGGCTCCGCACTGACCAGGCACTACACCAGGCACTACCGGTCCGAATCCACCGGGCAGGGCTTCCGCCATACTCCCAGCTCCAGTCGCTTCACCATCGACGACAGGTTCAGCCGGCGCGACTCGGCGCAGAAGCCGCTCCTCGGCACCGCGTACTCCACGTGGAACACCGCTTTGCCGGCCTCGATGAACGGAGTCAGCTCCGCGCACTCGTCGTACTGTGCGCACTCCTCGTTGACCGCGAAGTCGAAGTCCGCCACAAGCTGGGGGATCTGCGGAAGATCGTTCTTCAGCCCCACCGACAGTCCGCGCTCATGGGCGATCGCCGCGATCATGCGGTTGTAGCCGAGCTGGTCGCGCGCGGTGAGCGGGAAGCCGGTGTCGTTGTTGTAGCCCTCCATCAGATCGGGCTCCACCGCGTCGAAGCCCTTGTCACGGCACATGTCGAAGCGCCGTTCCATGATCGGCCGCAGGACCGGGATCTGCCGGATGTCCAGCCATCGTTCGCCCGCCCAGCCGTTGGGCTCGCCGAGTACCGAGCGCGGGAAGGCGTCGTTGTCGGACCGGAAGTCCTCCCAGGCACCGACGTTGATGTAGCAGATGACGTTGCGGCCGTCGCGGTGCAGACGTGCCACGTCCGCCGCGGAGTTCTCGAACCCGTCGATGTCGTAGACGGGCACATCGACCGACGGATCGACCTTTCCGTCGAGCTGCCACTGCCAGGCCAGCCCGGGGCGCGGCTCCCAGCGGGCCGCGGGGGACTTGGTGCCGGGCGGCGTGGTGCCGGGGGACGTGGTGCCGGGCGGCGTGGTGCCGGGCGGCGTGGTGGAACAACCGGCCAGCGCCAGGGCCGCCAGCACGTTCGCCCAGGCCGCCGCCGTACGCCTCATACGCCTCATCGCTCCGTCGCCTTCAGTGCGGGGGTCAACTGGGCCCAGGGGTTGGGCCCTTCGCCCGTGACGGGCCCGCACACGGCCGCTCCCCGCTCGTGCGCGGTGCGCACCGCGAGGGGCACCAGCGCCTCGGGCACGCCGTAGACGAGGTGGCACAGCCCCTCGGGCGGGTGCCGGGCCGTCCACGCCGGTCTGCTGAACGCCGACACGTACGTCGACCAGTGGCCCTCGAAGGTGACCGTCAGGTCGGCGAGGCGGGCGTATCCGGGCGCCGGATGGACCCCCGGATTCAGGACGACGGTCCCGGCGCCGAGCCGGCGCACCGACCGGATCAGCCGGCGGCAGGCGGGCAGTTCGTCCGTCGTCGCGGTCACCCGGTCGAGGAAGCAGCCGTCGGCCGCGTACCACTCCTGGTGGCGGCGTACGTCATCGGTGACCTCGTCCCGGTCGCGCCGCCCGTAATCGGTGTCGACGTAACCGAGCAGCCGTGCCCCGGCCGCGCGCAGCGCTCCGGCCGCGGCGGTGAACGCGGGATCGGGGCCTTCGCCCGGCCCGCTCGCGGGGTTGAACACGACGCCGTAGGTGTCGGCGGCGGCCGTGATCAGCCGGTGCCAGGCCCCCGGATCCTCGGCCGGGTGGACGTACAGCGGGATCAGCAGGCTCATGGTGCCCGGCCGCCTTCCCCGGCCGTGGCCGCCCACAACGCGGCCAGCGATTCGTCCAGGGTGTGGGACGGGCGCCAGCCCAGGGCCTGTTCGGCGGCGGTGATGTCGGAACACTGCCACGACACCTGTGCCGAGCGGGCCGAGCCGGCGGCGTTCTCCTCGATCCGCCCCCGGAAGCCGGCCTGGTCGGCCAGGCCCCGCACCAGGTCGCGCACCGGGACGGCGCCGCCGCCGCCGATGTTGAGGACGGGCGGCAGCGGACCGGGCGCCATGACCGCGAGCGCCGCCGCCCGCGCGACGTCGCGTACGTCCACGAAGTCGCGGTACGCGGACAGATCGCCCAGCCGCAGCACCCCCTGCGGGCCCAACTCCCGCAGCAGTCCGGCGATCCGGCCGGGCAGCCCGGCCGACGGCGCCCCCGGCCCCACCGGGTTGCCCACCCGCAGCACCACCGCGTCCAGGCCGGATGTCGTCACCGCGAGCGTGCCGGCCAGCTTGGTCGCGCCGTACGGGGCGGTCGGGCGGGTGGCCGCCGACTCCGTCACGCGGATGCCCCGGGCGCCGGGGCCGTACTCGGCGGCCGAGCCCAGATGGACCAGGCGTGCCCCGGGGGCCGCCTCCCGCAGCGCGGCGCACAGGACGGCGGGGCCGCGGGCGTTGACCTCGGCGAGGGTCACCGCGTCCCCGCCGGTCGAACCCGCGCAGTTGACCACGGCGTCGGGCGCGATCGAGGCCAGGGTCTTCGCCAACTGATCCGGGCGGGCCGATGCGAGGTCGACGCCGTACCGCGCGGCGGGCGAGCGGCCCGCGTGGAGGACCCGCGTGCCCGGCAGGGCACGCAGGTCCTCGCCGATGTGGGCACCCAGGTAGCCGGTGAGGCCCAGGACGAGAACACGCATGTGGTACTCAGGCTCCCTTCAGCAGATGTGACTTACGGGTGCTGAACTCGGCGTTGGCCCGGTCGTAGTCGTCCGGGCGGCCGATGTCCAGCCAGTAGCCGTCGAACTCGTAGGCGTGCGGCTCGTTCCGGGCGGCCAGCAGGTCGAGCACCAACTCGTCGAAGCCCAGGGGCAGTCCGGGCGTGTAGCCGTCGAGCGTCGAGCGGGACAGTCCGTAGACGCCCATGGAGACGTGGTAGTCCATGCTCGGCTTCTCGGTGAACGCGACGACCCTGCTCGCGTCGGTGGTCAGCACCCCGAAGTCGATATGCACCTTGCGGGGGTAGGTGGCGATGGTCAGCGGCCCGCCCGACTCCCGGTGCCGGCGCAGGACGTCGCCGTAGTCGAGGTCGGTGAGGACGTCACCGTTCATCACCAGGAACGTGTCGGGCAGCCGGTCGCGCAGGGTCAGCAGCGGGCCCATGGTGCCAAGGGGGCTCTCCTCGGTCGCGTAGTCGATGGTCAGTCCCCACTGGGAGCCTTCGCCGACATAGGCACGGATGATCTCACCCAAGTGACCTATCGCGATGGTGCAGTGGGTGAAGCCGGCCGTGGAGAGCTGGCGCAGCACGATCTCCAGGATGGCGTGCTGATCGCCGATGGGGACGAGCGGCTTGGGCAGCGCGGTGGTGTAGGGCCGCAGCCGGACGCCCTTGCCTCCCGCCAGAATCACTGCGTGCATGGGGTTCCTCCTTCTGTACGTGGGGGACGTGCCGGACGGGGTCAGATGTTGTAGAGACCGGTCTTGTAGCGGGCCAGGTTGGCCGGGTCGCGGAAGAACTCCACGGTGTGCGCGATGCCTTCCTGAAGGCTGTGCGCGGGCCCCCAGCCCGTGGCGGCGGCCAGCTTGCCCGCGTCCGCGACCAGCCGCATCACCTCGGAGTTGGCGGGCCGGATACGTGCGGTGTCCTCGCGCACGTCGAGGGCGGTGTCCATCACCTTGCCGATCAGCGCGACGAGATCGCCGACCGAGATCTCCCCGCCTGTCCCGGCGTTGAAGGTGCGGCCGACGACCTGCCCGGCGGGCGCGGTGCCCACCGCGAGGAACGCCCGGGCGGTGTCCTTGACGTAGGTGAAGTCCCGCGTGGGGCGCAGATCACCGAGGGTGATGGTGTGCTCCCCTGCCGCCACCTGGCCGATGACGGTGGGGATCACGGCGCGCATCGACTGGCGCGGCCCGAAGGTGTTGAACGGCCGCAGCGTCACCACGGGGGTGTCGAAGCTGGCGTGGTAGCTGTCGGCCAGCCGGTCACCGCCCGCCTTCGAAGCCGCGTACGGCGACTGGGTGTTGATGGGGTGGTCCTCGGTGATCGGCACGGTTTGGGCGGTGCCGTACGTCTCGCTGGTGGAGGTGTGCACCAGCCGGGGCGTGCCGAGGGCACGTACCGCCTCCAGCACGTTGAGGGTGCCGGTGACGTTGGTGTCCACGTAACTGTGGGGTGCCTGGTAGGAGTACGGGATCGCGATCAGGGCCGCCAGATGGTAGGCGACGTCGGCGCCTTGGATCAGGCCACGGACCGAGCCGGGGTCGCGGACGTCACCGAGGACGATCTCCACCTGGTCGAGGACGTCCGGGGACAGGGTCTCCAGCCAGCCGTACGAGGAGAAGGAGTTGTACTGGGCCATCGCTCTGACCCGGTGGCCGGATGCGACCAGCGCCTCGGTAAGGTGCGAGCCGATGAATCCCTCGGCTCCGGTGACGGCGGCGAGCGGTGCGGGTGTCAACTCATGTCCTTCCGGTGTTCAGGTGTTCCGGTGGGTGGGGCGTGCGTGGGGCGTGCGTGGTCGGGGTCGGACGGTGCGGTCTTCGGTGCGGTGGGTGTGCGGTACGGCGGCGCGGGGCGGGCCGTCAGACATGCGGGGCGGGCCGTCCCAGCAGCCACAGGGCGCACCCCGACAGACACAGCGCGGCCACGCCGCAGCACAGCGAAAGGGCCGCCGGGCCCGGTGGCAGGTCCAGCAGCGTGACCGCCCCGGCGCCGCCCGCGGCCAGGAGACAGATCGCGGCCGACGGCCAGGCCGCCCCGAACGCCTGGAGCAGCAGCGCGGTCCACAGGACGGCCGCCAGCAGCAGCAGGGGAACCGGCTCGGCACCGACGAGCAGTGCGGCGGGGAGCAGCGGCAGGAGGTAGCCGAACAGACAGAGGCCGAGGATGCCGGCCGAGCGCAGCAGGAACCCGGCGGGCGTCGCGGTGACGCGCAGCGCGGAGACCGACAGGCCCCGGTAGCGGTACAGCAGCCACTCCGCGGGGCCCATGCTCACCGTCAGCACGATCACCGCGTACGGCTCCTGCCGGCCTTCCAGCAGCACCAGCACTCCCGCGGCCAGTCCGAACAGGCCGTACGGCAGGGACGGGAGCAGGCGCGGCCGGGCCGCGCCGGGCACGGCCGGGGCGGCGAGTGCGGTCCGCAGCGCGTGGCCGGTGACGCCGAGGGTGGCCAGCAGCGCGAGCAGGGGCAGGCCGGTTCGGGCCACCGGGCCCGGCTCCCACCAGGGCAGCACGGCGGCACCTGCGACCAGCGGGCTGAGCGCGGCGAGCAGCAGCGTTTCCCGGGCCAGCACCAGCAGGACGCCCGCCGCCGCGAGGTACATCGACTGCGCGGCTGCGACGAGCGTGACCGGGCCGCCCCCGGCGAGCACCGCCGCGAGCGCCGTGGCCACGGCGGCCCCGAGGGGCGCGCCGGTCAGCAGCGTGCGGCCGGCCTCCGGCAGGCCGGTCGCCTTCCGCAGGTGGGCGCGGTGGCCGAGCGCCTGCCCCCAGGCCCAGGAGACGAGCCCTGCCACGATCAGGACCGGGGCGTGGCCGCCCGCGTTCCACAGCGGTGCGATGAGCAGGTAGGCCAGCCCCGGCAGCGCGAACAGCGCACCCCGCAGCAGACAGCGGACATGGTCCGGGCGCCAGGGGTCGGCGGTCGGTGCGGGCTCGGGAAACGTCCGGGGCACCTGCTCGTACAGCGCGGCGGCGAGCGAGAACAGGTTGGTGTGCCCGTAGCGCTCCTTGATCAGACCGGCGGACAGTCCCTCCGCCTCCAGCAGCGCGGCCACCTCGTAGGGGTGGACGGCGGGGCCGACGCGGTCGGCCAGTTCGGCGGCGAGCAAGCTGACCGCGAGTTCGTCGGGGCCGTGCCTCGGTATTCGGATGGCGACCGTGGCGTCGTCGAGGGCGTCGAGCGCCCAGCGTGGGCGGCGGCGGGGCGGGCGCGTGTCGGCCAGCCGCAGCGCCAGCGTCTCCTGCTCCGAGCCCCCCGGTTCGAGTCTCTGCGGCCCGCTCATCCGGTCAGGCTCCTCGTGCCGGTGACCGCCGAGGGCTGCGTCGGTGCGGGCGTCGTATACGTCGTATACGTCGGTACGGGTACGGGTGCGGGTCCGGGTGCGGGTCCGGGTGCGGGTCCGGGTGCAGGTGCGGGCGCGGGCGTGGCCGGCTCGGCCGCGTACCGGTCGAGCGTGGGCAGTCGCAGATAGATGGACCGGAACGTGTCGATGGTCTGCCGCAGGGTGAACTGCTCGATCACCCTCAGCCGCGCCGCCTCCCCCATCGCCCGGCGCCGCCCCGCGTCGCCCAACAGCCGCAGCACGGCCTCGGCCATCGCCTCCGCATCACGCGGCGGAACCACGAGCCCGGTGTCGCCGACAGCCTCCCGCACCCCGCCCACGTCGGTGGAGACGGTCGCCCGCCCGCACGACATGGCCTCGATCAGCGTGAACGGGAAGCCCTCGCTGATGCTGGAGAGCATCACGACGTTACCGGCCGCGTAGGCGTCCTTGATGTCGTCGACGCGGCCCTCGAACGTGACGGTGTCCGCGTGCCCGAGCGCCGCTGCCAGCGCCTCGCAGCGCTCCCGGTACGCCTCCCCGCCGCGCGGCGTCCCGCCGAACAACCGCAGCCGGGCGTCCGGGAGTTGGGCGCTGACGAGGGAGAAGGCCCGTATCAGGGTCTCCAGGTCCTTGATCGGGTCGACGCGGCCCGCCCAGCTCAGGGTGGGTTCCGCCGGTTCGGGCCCGGCCGGCGGGAACGCGGCGGGGTCCACGCCGTTGTAGACCGTACGGATCGACTCCGGGGCGGCCCCGCCCTGCTCCTCCCACAGCCGGTTGTAGCGGTTGCCCGGCGTGATCAGGGCCGCCCGCCGGTAGCTCTCCTGCGCGAGGAGCCGGAAGAACCCGAGGACAACGGCCTTCACCGGCCAGCGGTACGGCGCGGTGCGGTAGCCGAGGTAACGCTCGCGCAGATAGACACCGTGCTCGGTCAGCAGCAGCGGAACGCCGTGCCGTTCGAGGGCGGCGAGGCCCGGCAGGGCGGCGACGCCGCCGCTGACCGCGTGCGCGACGCCGCTGTCCGGCAGGGGCACGGCCAGCGGTCGCAGGGCGTGCTCCAGCAGGGCGGTCGCGGTGAGCGCGTCGTGCAGGGTGGGCCGGGCCTCGCGTACGGCCAGGCCCGGACGGTTCCACACCCCGGTCAGGATCGGGATCGCCCGGTCGCCGCGCAGGAAGGCGCTCAGCCCGCCGTCCGCCGCGGCCCGCGCCATCGTGTACAGGGCCGGGGCGAACCCGTCCTCGGCACACGGGTCGAGCAGCGCGGTGAGGAACCGCTCGTAGGCCGAGGTGAGTTGATTGCGGGCGCGGCCCCGGGGCAGGCTGCCTCGAGGCGGCGCTCCCCATGCCGGGACGGACAGGACGCTCCCGACATTGGCGGGCAGGTCCCATACGACGGGCTCGCGTCCGCTGCCGGTGACGGCGATGACGTCGAAGTCCATGTCGGGCATGCCCTGGACGAGTTGGTCGCACCAGACGCTCACGCCGCCGTGACTGTGCGGGTAAGTGCCTTCGGTGAGCAGGGTGACGCGCGTCGCGCGGGGGCGTCGCGCGCCGTGATGAACGTGCATCGATGGGCTCCACGGCCGAGGTGTGAGTGGTCATGCCGGTCCCGGCCGCGGACGGCGGCCGGGACGTTCGGTCGGTGCTTGGATCGGTGCTTGGACCGGTGCGCCGTTCAGCGGTCCGCTGTGTACGGAACCTGTTCGCTCACGCCCGCGGGGACCCGGGTGTCCGGCGCGGGGTCCGTGGCCGGAGCGGGGTCGCCGGTCGCCGCCGCAGGCACGTCGGACGACGGCAGCAGGAGGGCGAGCGCCGTGCCCGCGGAGGGCGTCCAGCCGGATACCCCGCCCGCGTACGCGTCACCGAACGCCGCACCCGCCAGCGTGGTGCCGGTGGGCGCGGTCGCCGTGACCGCCAGCCCGTCCGGTGCCTCCACCGTCACGGTGTCTCCGATGCGGTAGGCGGTGACCTGACCGGCTTCAAGGGCGCTCCGCCAGTCGGCCCTGCGCCGGAGTTCGGTGCCGATGTCCTTCATCCGCGGGTTCACCACGGGGGTGTTGTCCGCGAACAGCGCGGCGTAGCCGTCGAGGACGCCGTCGAGCACCGGGTAGGCGATACGGTCCTCGGCCAGGTTCGACTGGTGGATGAAGTGCGGCTTGGGGTCGTTGGACATCACATGCCCAAGAGCGGTCCCGGTCTCCTGCGGCACGATCTGGTCGGCGTACCCGGTGGTGGTGTCCAGCGGCGCCGCGAGACAGGTGGTGGTGGCCGGGTTGTCCTCGCAGATGCCGCTGCCGCCCTGGGCGCGGCTGGTGTAGATCCAGTTGTACTCGTCGACCTGCTCGGCCACCCGGCCCGCGTTGTAGAAGACGTTCACCGGGTAGCGGGGCACGGTCGTGGCCGCGCCGACCTGACGCTGGGCCGGATCGCGCGAGTTGTCCGAGGCGATCCAGTCGATGCCGTTGTCGGCGAGGGCGAGCGCCAGGTTGGGGTTGTCCTCGGGCTGCTGCGGCAGCACCTTCAGACCCGAGTGCTCCCCGGTGACCAACTCGTCGTTCTGAAGCGGCAGTCCGTTGGTCTGACCCCACACCCGGTTGGTGGAGATCTCGCCGGCGATCGCCGTGCGGCTGACCCACTTGGTGCTGCCGTCGGGGTTGGTGGCACACCGCCACGGCACGACGGTGGTGTCCTGTTCACAGCCGAGGAAGGGGTGCGAGTAGGTGTGGTTGATCCAGCGGAACCGGTTCCGGTCGGCGATCAGCTTGTCGGCGAGTTCGTCGGCGCCGTTGTTCTCCTCGCGGTGGTCGACGCTGCCGACGGCGTTGTACGCCAGGTCGAGGGTCACGCCCCGCTCGGCCTGCCAGGCGGTGGCGTGGTCGACGTCCGCCGCCGTCATACGGATCGGGTCGGGCGTGCCCTCGCCCGGCTGGCAGTCGATGTCGCCCGGGGTGCAGTTGAGCTCGGTGTCCCACCGGTCGTCGGCGGCGAGTACGTCGTCGACGTGCACGGCGAAGTAGTTGCGGGAGGCGCCGAGGTGCACGCCGCCGGTCATCCACTCCACGATGCCGCGGGCCAGCAACCGGAACTGCTGCTGGTACCGGTTGTAGGCGAAGGTGACGACGAGTTCGCGCCGCCCGTCGTGCCGGTACTCGCCCACCAGTGAGCCGCGCGTCGTCTGCCCGGGGATCGGTGCGTCGACGTAGGAGGTGAAGTCGGCACCCGGCACGGGCGTCGACAGGTAGGCGTAACTCTCGCTCACGGCCGGGTCGTTGTCCTCGAAGGGCACCTCCCCGTCGAGATAGCCGAAGGGGCCCGCCTTGCCCGCGGCGGTCACCTCCGCCTCCACACCGTCGACACTGCCGGAGTAGCCGGCCGGGACCGGGTACTGGAGTCCGGCCTCCGGACGCGCGTAGGTGTAGGCGTCGACCTGGGGAATGGCGTACGTCTGCTCGTAGGCCGCGAGCGCCGCCATCTCGGTGGAGCCGGCCGGGAACGGGTTGTCGTTGGGCAGGACGACAGCCTGGAACTTGGCGCGCGGACGGCCCTCGACCGTGTCCGCGAGGTAGCCGGAGTCGATCACGGCCCGGCCGGACCGCGTGAGGTCGATCTCGGTGTACGGCGTTCCGGCCGCTTGAAGTTCGGCCGCGATGGCGTCGATGGCCGGGCCGCCGTCGCTGACCACCAGGACACGCAGGTCGACGCGGGGCGAGGTGATGTCGGCGTGGGCCACGCCGGCCGGCAGGCCGAGCGCGGCTATGAGCGTGCCCACGACCAGAGCGGTGGTGCGTATAGTCCGCCTCATGTGGCGAAGTCCCCTCCCGTGAACAGGAGGGAGTACGGCTCCCATGGAGCGGACGCACCCCCTTGTGCGACCCCGGCGTTCCCCTCAGAAGCCAGTCGTCGACACATCCGTCACGACACATAGTGATACTCATGTGCGGCTTTAGTGATGCTGCTGTGAAAAATGACGGAAAAGCACAGGTGCCGAACGGGGCGCGGCCGGAATCAAACCGACCTCTTTCTCGTCGCCGGTACATGTCGGGCCGATGAACACGGGGGCCCGGCCCGCTGGTCCGGGCCCTGGAGCCCACCGCGCGGAGTTCCGGTGGTCGGCATAGCGATGCGCGCCTGGTCACAAACCGTTTCAGGTCATTCTCACGACGACAGCTCACACGTTCGAGTGAGACGTACTTCCTGTGAACGGGGTGATATGCGCGTGCGGCAGCCGCCTGCACGCGGAGGTCAGGCCAGGGCGTGCTGTTGTCCCGCATGCGGGGGATGATCGAAGCATGAGAGGCGATGATCCTCTGGTGTTCGGTGCGGAGCCGGGCTTGCAGGGCTGTCAGGAGGCGGTGACGGCGGCAGCCGTTTCGGTGACGAGTCCTGTCCGGCGGGTCCGGGCCGCGGAAGCCGCCGGTCATGGCGGCCCGGTGCGTCCGTCGGCCCGGCAGCGGGGAGGGGGCGGTGGATGAGAGAAGTCTCCTCAGACGGTACGAAGCGCTCCTGGGCGCCGTGCCGCAGTCGGTCTGGGTGCTGTCGGCCGACGGGGTCGTCACTCTGTTGATGGGCAGCGGGATGCCGGAGAGGCTGTGGCACCCCGACGGTGAGAGCTCATGGATGGATGCGGTGCATCCGAAGGACCGGGACTGGTTCCAGCGGGCCTGGCGCAAGGCTACTCAGCAGCGCTCCCCCCTCGACACGATCGTACGAGTGCGGCTCGAGAACGCCCCCGACCGCTTCCGCCACATCAAGATCGTCGCCGCACCTGTCCTGGACCGGGGCGGGGAAGTGGAGTGGATCGGTACCGCCACCGATGCCGAGGACCACTGGCGCACCCGCATGCGGGAGAAGCTGCTGGCCCGTATGGCGCCGGTACCGGCCGCGCACAACCTGTCCGAGGCTTTTCTGACCACTGCGGCGGCCGTCGTGCCTGAACTTGCCGACGCCGTCGCTGTCTTCCGCGTACCGGGCGACGCCGAAGCCGCGTTCCGGGCTTCCGAGGGCGTACCGGCCGCGGCGTCGGCGGAGCGGGTGGGGCTTGCCCCCGGGCTGCCTCCCATGCATCCGCTGGACGCGGACTTCCTGCTGGGGCCGGCCGTACGGGACGCCATCGAGAGCCGGGAGGCAGGGCTGCTGACCTTCCCGCCGGGAGAGCCGCCCGAAGACAGTCTTTCCAAGGCTTCCGTGCGGTGGCTGCGGGAGGCTGACGGGACAAGCGTGGCGCTGCTGCCCGTCGTGGTGGACGGCCGGACGGTCGCGCTGGCGACCACGGCGACCTGCCGGGGCAACCCGCCCTCGGACGAGGCCGACCTGTACCTGTTGCAGGATGTCTTTCAGCAGATGAGCGGGCCCCTGCGCCGGACGATGGAACTACAGAGCATCCGCGACATGGCCCTCGTACTGCAACAGTCCTTCCTGGCCGTCCCGCCGTCCGTCGAAGGTCTCGTCATCACGGCGCTCTACCATCCGGCCGACTCGGCCGCCGAGGTCGGCGGGGACTGGTACGACGCCGTCCGGCTCTCGGCGGACTCACTCGCCCTGTCCATCGGCGACATCGCAGGTCACGACGTGGACGCGGCCACCGCGATGGGCCGTGTGAACAGCATGCTGAGGGGACTCGCCTACGACAGCGGCCCGGCCGCCAGCCCTGCGGCCACCTTGAGCCGGCTCGACCGCGTCGTGCAGGCGCTCGACAGCCCGTCGATGGTCACGGCGGTGCACGCGGTCCTGCACCGGCAGGCGGACGACGCCTGGCACATCGCTCTGTCCAACGCCGGCCACCCGCCACCCCTGCTGATCCCGGCCGACGCGCCATCGCGGTACCTGCACGACTTCACGGCCTCGGACCCACCGCTGTGTGTCGGCGAAGCCCTCCCCCGTACCGACCTCCACGCGGTCATCCGGGAGGGCGACACCTTGGTGCTCTACACCGACGGACTCGTGGAAGTGCCGGGCACGGACATCGGTGACGGCCTGCGGCGCCTGCGTGAGCACACCGACGCGCTGGTCCGAAAGGGTGTATCCCAGATGACCCTGCTCCAAGGGCTCCTGCCGCCCGTCAAGAACCGCTGGGACGACATCGCCGTCATCGCCCTGCGAGCCCGGCGGGAGCGGTGATACCCGGCCTGCCGAGGGCCTTTCCCCATCCCGCTGTTCCCGGTGTTCCCGCTGTTCGGCTTGCGGCCGGAACACCACGTTCATACCTTTGATGAGCCGTCCTTGACCGAAAGAGGCGCCGCATGAACACTCCGCACGATCGACAGAGCGGACTCGCCACCTCGCGCGCCCACTCC
Organism: Streptomyces sp. NBC_01506; assembly: GCF_045040295.1. Classification (NCBI taxonomy): domain Bacteria; kingdom Bacillati; phylum Actinomycetota; class Actinomycetes; order Kitasatosporales; family Streptomycetaceae; genus Streptomyces; species Streptomyces sp. NBC_01506. The sequence goes on from NZ_CP109422.1 coordinate 4,331,003, forward strand.
GCCCGGGTGTACGACTACATTCTCGGCGGCAAGGACCACTACCCCGTCGATGTCGAAGCGGGGAAAGCCATGTGCCGGCACTGGCCCGCCCTGCCTGTCCACATGATGGAGAACCGCCGGTTCATGCACCGCGCCGGCCGCTTCCTCGCCGAGGAGCGGGGCATCCGCCAGTTCCTCGACGTCGGGACCGGACTGCCGACCTCGCCCAACCTGCACGAGGTCGTGCAGGAGGTGGCGCCGGAATCGCATGTGGTGTACGTCGACAACGACCCCGTCGTCCTCGCCCACGCCCGCGCCCTGCTCCAGAGCTCGGCCGAAGGGGCCACCGCGTACGTGGACGCGGACATGCACGACCCCGACACCATTCTGGACAGCCCCGAGTTCCGTGACCTCATCGATCTGAACCGGCCCGTCGGCCTGATGCTGATCGGCATCCTGCACTTCATCCTGCCTCCCGACGACCGGCGCCTGGTCAAGCGGCTCCTGGAACCGCTGCCGTCCGGCAGCTATCTGGCGATGACCATCGGCACCGCCGACTTCGCACCCGAGGAGGTCAACCGGGTGGCGGAGGAATACCGGCAGCAGAACATGCCCATGGTGCTGCGCGATCTGCCCACCGCCACATCGTTCTTCGAGGGACTGGAGCTCCAGGAGCCGGGAGTCACCCAGGTGCACACCTGGCGCCCCGGCCCTGAACAGGCCGGCATCGACGGCCGCGACATCGCCATGTACGGGGCGGTCGCCAGAAAGCCCTGAAGCGACCTGCGCCGGGATGATGCCTCGTGCGGTGCGGGGCGGTGCGCGGCCGGGCCGACGAGCCCGGCGGACGGTGGGGTCCGCCGGGCCCGGGGCTGGTCAACTGTGCTTGACGCGCGGCCGTCCACCAGGCCGTCAAGGAACTGGTCGCCGACGAGGCCGGCGAACCACTGACGATCCCCGTCATCGCCACCCGCGCCGGCGTCCACGCGACCACGGTCTACCGCCGCTGGGGCACCGTCGCCGACCTGATCGCCGACGTCACGACCAGCCGCTTCTCCGGCGACATCGTGGTGCCCGACACCGGCGGTCTCCGCAGCGACCTGGAACGCTATGCGTACGACCTCGCCAAGGACCTCTGCGACCCGGACACCCTCGCCCTGGTACGCGCCACCATCGGCACCGGCGGGGAACAAGGCGCCGCCGCATGCCGCGGCGAACGCCGGCGACAACTCGAAGCCATCCTCGAACGGGACCAGGCCCGGGGCAATCCGCCCCCGAGCCTGGAACGCACCACGGACGCCGTGCTCGCGCCCCTCTACCACCGGGCCGTCTTCACCAACGAGCCCCTCACCCCCGAATGGGCCCAGACCCTCGTGTCACACCTGCTGCCGGACTGACCACGACGGGGCGAGATGTGGGCGATGAGCGAGGCTCAGGCGCCTGACGGGCCCGTCGCCCCGACCCTCCCGTCGGCGCGCGCCCTCGCGCCGGTAGTCTCATCTGGCCGCTGTCGTGGCTAGGGGGACGCACAGATGGAACAAGCACCGACGGACGGGGCGCGACGGATCGGCCCGTACCACCTCATCACCCGTCTCGACCCGAGCGGCCCCGGTCAACTGCCGGTCCCCGTACGCCGGTTCATCGGCCGCAGTGCGGACGGTGACCGTACGGTACTCATCAGCACGTCACTCGACGGCGCCGATCCGGCGCGCTTCCTCGTCGAGGCGGACGCGGGCCGCCGGCTCCTCGGCCCGTGGGTACTGCCCGTCGCCGAGCTCGCCGCCCCGTCCGAGACCCCCTGGTACGCGTCCGCGTACCTTCCCGTACTTCCGCTGCCGGTCGCCCTCGCCCTGCACGGCGGCCCGCTGCCCGAGCGCACGGTCCGGGTCCTGGGCACCACCCTGGCCGAGACCCTTGCGGGCGCGCACGCCATCGGCATCACGCACGCCGGACTGTCCCCCGCCTCCGTACTCCTCGCCTGGGACGGACCACGTCTGACCTGCTTCGGCGCGGTCCGCGCGGCGGCCCCGGACGGCGAGCGGCGCACCGGTCTACCCGGGCTCGAGCCCGGCAGCCTGGCCCCCGAGCAGGCATCGGGCGGGCGGCCCCGGCCGCCCGGCGACATCTACGGACTCGGTGCGGTTCTGGCCTACGCGGCGACCGGCCACTCGGTCCCCGACTCCGCGGAACTGCCCGACTCACTTCGGGCGTTGGTCGGGCGCTGCCTGACGCGCGAGGCCGCCGCCCGCCCGACCGCGCCCGAGGTGCTGCGCGCGCTGCTCGCGGCGTCGCCCACCCCCATGGCGACGGTCCTGGACTCGGCCGGTGCGCTGCTGGGGCCGGGCTGGCTGCCGAGCCGGGTGGTCGCGGCCATGGCGCGGCAGTCCTCGGAGGTCCTCGCCTCGGAAGTCCGTACTCCGATCTCACAGACAGCCAGGATCTGACTCGATGCTCTCCCCTCTGACCCATGACGATCCGGCCGGGCTGGCGGGCTTCCGGCTGCTCGCGCGGCTGGGCCACGGCGGCATGGGAACCGTCTACCTGGCTCGTACGGCGGGTGGCCGCACCGTCGCCCTGAAGACCATGCACCCGTCCATCGCGACCGACCCGGCGTCGCGCACCCGCTTCCGTCTGGAGACGGACGCGGCCCGTGTCATCGGCGGCCACCACGGCGCCGTCGTCGTCGACGCCGACCCCCTGGCACCCACACCGTGGCTCGCCACCGAGTACGTCCTCGGCCCGCCCCTCGACGAGGCCGTCGAGATGTGCGGCCCCCTGCCGGAGGTGTCCGTACGCGCCCTGGGCGCCGCACTCGCCGGAGCCCTCGCCCAGCTCCACGCCTCCGACGTCGTCCATCGCGACCTGAAGCCCTCGAACGTGATGGTCACCGCCTACGGCCCGAAGATCATCGACTTCGGCATCGCCCGCGCCTTTGGCGACGACCACCTCACCCGCACGGGATCGGCCGCCGGAACCCCTGCCTTCATGTCGCCCGAGCAGGCCGTCGGCCAGGAACACACCCCCATGGGCGACGTGTTCGCCCTCGCCGGAGTGCTTCTCTATGCCGCCACCGGCCACGGTCCCTTCGGCACCGGGCAGCCGGCGGACCTCCTCTACCGCGTCCGCCACGCCGAGCCGGACCTCTCCGGCCTCCCCCAGGCCCTGGTCCCGATCCTCGGCCCCTGCCTGGCGAAGGACCCGGCCCGGCGGCCCACCACCCACGACCTCGCCGGCCAACTCCACAGCGGCCAGGGCCACTTCGCCGACCATCTGCACGACGCGCTGCTGGCGGACATAGCCCGGCGTGCCTCGGAGGTCTGGCAGCACCAGCCGCAGCGGCTTCCCGTCCCCTCCGATCACGCGACGGCCGAGACCGTCCCGGCCGCCACCGCGCCCGGCATGAGCCGCCGCAAGCTCATCGCCATCAGCGGCGGTGCGCTGCTGGCCACGACAGGGATCGGCGCGGGTGTGTGGGCATCGACGACAGAGCGGAAATCGCGCACGTCGAACTCCACCGGCTCGGGCGAACCTCCCGAGGCCGTGTGGCGCAGAAGCATCGCCACGGCGTCACCATCTGACCTGGGTCGTCCTCTGGTGGTCGGCGACAAGCTGATCGTGACCACCGAGAGCGGGGTGAGCGCCATCCAGGTGTCGAGCGGGCAGAGTCTCTGGTCCACCAACCCGGTGCTGAGTTCCTGGGACGTGGCCACGGACGGAACGAAGCTCTACGCGATGGACTACTCCCTGTCCCCGAAAGAAGGTCTGCGTATCACGGAGATCGACCTCGCCGACGGAGCGCTGATGGATCCGGCCGTCACCGAGAAGGCGTACAACGGGAAGCTGGTGGGAAATCAGCTTCTCTGCGTCAGCGGTGACGTCGCCTGGCTGCTCACGGCGCGGGTACGGAAGGAAGACACCGACGAATCGAGCGGCGTCGGTCCCGAACGAGGCTGGCTCATCGCCTCCTTCTCGCTGTCGACGGGCAAGCGACGCACCGAGCTGATCCTGGACGAGACCGTGCCGCAGGACTACCCCTGGGTGACCGGCGTGCGCGCGATCGGCTCACGCCTGATCCTCTTCTTCCGTACGGAATCCGGCGGGGTCGACGTACTCGTCTGCGACACGCGTACAGGAACCGGCGTCTGGCGGGCACCCCTCGACCTCAACGCCGACGACGCGGCCCGCAGTCCCATCGCCGTGGACGGCGAGCACCTTTACACCTCGTCGGACGCGGTGCGGGCACGGCGCCTGACCGACGGCAAGGAAGCCTGGAAATACCAGGAAGCGGACGCGACCGGGTACGGGCCTCCCACGGTGAAGGACGGAGTCGTCTACGCGGCGGGAGCGCGGGGTCTGGTGGCCATCAGCGCGGACACCGGCGCACTGCTGTGGCGGGAGAAGAATCCCGAGTCGTCCGGGCACGAGCTGAAGGTGGCCCCCACTGTCGGCGACAGGTACGTCTACAAGCACTCCGCGGCGGGGCTGCGCGCGATCGATCTGCGGACCCACGAAACCGGCTGGCTCCACCCGGAACCTCTCGACCGGTACACCGCCCTGATCACGGAGGGACTGCTCATCGGCGTCGGCGAAGGCCCCATGGTCGCTCTGCCGCTGGAGCCTTCACCTTCGCCTTCGCCTTCGCCTTCGTCCTCGGACCATGCCTCGTCATAGGCTCCCCACCCCATCACCGCGAAGGGCTCGACTCCCACCATGCGACCTCTGAGTTTCGGCGACCCGATCCGGCTGGGCCCGTACCGCATCGCCGGAGTGCTCGGCGAGGGTGGCATGGGCAAGGTGTACGTAGGTCACGACACTTCCGGCCGCCTCGCGGCCGTCAAGGTACTGCGTCCCGAACTCGCCCACAACCGCGACCTCGCCCAGCGGTTCCTGCGCGAGGCCCAGACCGCACAGGCCGTGACCAGCACCGGAGTGGCACGCGTCGTCGGCTCGCAGACCGAGGGCGGGCGCCCCTGGATCGCGACCGAGTACCTGTCGGGGCCGACGCTGGAGCAGGCGATCACCGACCACGGGCCGCTGGACGACGCCGGTGTACGCGCGCTGGCCGGCGCCCTGGCATCGACGCTTCAGGAGATTCACGCGGCGGGACTGATCCACCGCGACCTCAAGCCGGCCAATATCGTGCTCACTTCCTCGGGCCCGCGCATCATCGACTTCGGTATCGCACGCCCCGAGCACGGCCTCACCCTCACCACCACAGGACAGGCTCCGGTCACGCCCGGATACGGGGCACCCGAGCAGGTACTGGGTCAGCGTGTCGGCCCGTCGGCCGACGTGTTCTCCCTCGGGGCGGTACTGGTGTACGCGGCCAGTGGCCGGCAGGCGTACGAAGGTGCGCACGTCGCGGCGGTGCAGTACGAAGTGGTGCACGGAAGCCCCGCCCTCGGCGGCGTACCGCAAGCGCTCCACCCACTCATCGCCCCCTGCCTGGCCAAAGAGCCCGCCCACCGTCCCCACCCCTCGTCGGTCATCCAGGCGTTCGCACCTCCTCGTGGCGCACACCGGTTGTGGAAACAAGGCGTTCTCGGCAAGCAGATCAAGGAGTACGAGACCCGGACCAATCAGCTCACCACCCTGGCCGGCACCACCGTTCCGGGGGCGAAGGCGTCACGGCGGGTCTTCCTCACCTCGCTCGTCACCGGCGGAGCGGTACTGGCACTGGGAGGTGGCGCGGCGGCCTGGTGGCTGAACACAGGGCCCGATCTGCCCTCGGCCGCCGACGCCGTGCCGGCAAAGCTGCTGACCTCCGGCGAGTACGAGGAGGGGGCGCCGCCGAAGCCACTGTGGGGGCCGCTGAAAGTGGCTGCTCCGAGCGCGTCCATGCTTCTGCCGGTACGGGATGTCGTCATGACCGCCGGCCTGTCAGGAGGACTTACGGCGCACAGGGTGAGCGACGGCCGGCAGAAGTGGACGCTTCCGGAGGTGTCGCCGTCCGCGGGCTTCTTGCGGTTGACGGCCGAGCAGTTCGTCGCGGCCGATGCCGAGGGCAATGTCCTCGCCTTCGACGCGTCCACGAGTGAGTCGCTGTGGAGTGCCCCGGCGAAGGCGGGCAGCCTGCTGGCCGTCGCACCCGACGCGGCGCTCGTGTACGTGCTGACGAAGGACGGCGAGGTGGCCGCGGTCGACACCGAAGACCACAAGGTCGCCTGGACCGCGACGGCCCCCGGGAGCGTCGTCGTCGACCCGGCCGCCGTGGCCGGTGCGGGACCCGGCCGACTGGTCGTCTGCACGGCGGAAGGGCACTACTTCGCCCTCGACTCCGCCAACGGCAAAGACGCCTGGCAGTTGGACGGCCATGCCACGACGGCGCTGACCCCGGCCGTCGAGGAACGATTCGTCTACGTCGGCGGGAAGTCGCTCCTGGCACTCGATCTGGAGACCGGCGACGAGGTCTGGTCCGCGGCTTCGCAGTCGCTGACCCCCGAGCAGGACGGATGGGGCGCTCCCGCGATAACCGGCGACAACCTCGCCGCGATCGACAACAGCCTTCTGTACCGGGTCGACAAGGCTTCCGGCACGGGGGGCCAGGTCTCATGGCCGGACGGCACCCTCCCGTCCCGTACTCCACCGGTCGTCCAGGGCAACACCCTTTGGATCGGCGAGGGGGGCACCTCGTCAGGCGTATCGGCCTTCGCGAACAACCCGGGCGGCGAGGCGGACGGCCGGCTCATGTGGACCTACGAACCCGAGTCGGAGGGTCCCTGGCACCTGGCCGCCGCGGGCAACCGGGTGTTCCTGCTGAACAAGGGCTCGGTCGTCACCCTGCCGGTGTTCTGAGAACGCGACGCCCCGTCATCTCATTCATGCGGCGCTCAGGACGAATCACGTTGGAGCCTCGGGTAGCCGATCTCTCCGATTTCCTCGGCCACGTCCGCCAGGCTGGTCGCCGCGTTCAGCGACGAGACGAGTGCGGGGGTCAGCGGTCGAAGCGCGTACACGTGGCGCACCGCTTCGAGGTTTACGGGAACCTCGTAGTAGTCCTCGGCGAACCGCTGGTACGCCTCGGGGGAAGGGTCCGCGAGGAGGTGGAACAGCCGGTTCGCGCCGTCAGGGTCGTCGTAGCCTGCGGGGAAGTCGATCGTTCCGTGGCTCCATCGGCTGTCGGCTGTCTCGCGCCATACGCAGGCCGTCACGACCGGCACATGGTCTTCGTCGGTGAAGGCGGGTTCCTCCACACATGAGCGGAAGGCCGAGGGAACACCGTCGATCACGCCCGGCCAGACTTCACCGTCGTTGGCGTACGGGCTCATCGGCGCCTCATGGTCGAAGCCGCGCACGTAGGCGCCTGCCGCCGAGAAGACGATGGAGTACTCGTCCCCCGAGCCGTTGCGCATCGAGGCCATCTCCTCGCCCGCGGCCCAGGCGGAGTTGAAGGAGTAGTACCGGTACTCCCAGTCAGGGCTGAGGATCGTATCGAGCACCGCCAAGGAACGGGACAGGTCCCGCAGGTCACCAATGGCAGGCAGTCGGCGCGCGACGTCGTATGAGGTCATACACCCCATCCAACCCGCCGCCTCTGACAGTCGGCGTCTCAACCGGGGCGTTCACCAGCTCCGTCGCGGCCATGTCCCGGACCGCGTCGGACGTCTCGCCGAGGTCGCGATCACCGCCATCACCCTGGCCATCGCCGAAGAACTACCCCTCTTCACCACCAACCCCGACGATTACCAGGGCCTCGGCGGGCTGCTCACCGTCGTACCCGTCACCCGGCCCACCGTCCTGCACGACCGGTAAGACGTGCTCGGAGCGCGAGTTCGATTCTCGTCACCCGCTCCGAAGAAAGGCCCCCATCGGCGCGGTGTCAGTACTCGGCGGGCACACCCCGCGTATCTCCGGAGGACTCCACTCGTGTTTCCCGGGCGTCCGAGGCGGCGGGCATGGCACGAAGGAACAGCCCCGCGAGCAGCGCCGCGGCGGCGAGGCCCACCGCGCTGAGCGCGGTGGCGGCCTGGAGCCCGGCGGCGAACGCGTTCTGTGCGGAATCCCGCAGCGCCGACCCGACGCCCTCGGGCAGCCGCTCGGCCACGGCCAGGGCGCCACCCACGGTCTCCCGTGCCTGTTCGCGCGCCGCGGAAGCCAGTGCGTCCGGCATGCTGTCGGAGAGTCGGCCCTGATAGGTCACCATGGATATGGTGCCGAAGAACGCCATCCCGCCCGCCAGCCCCAACTCGGCGCCGCTCTGCGAGATTCCGGAGGCCAGGCCCGCCCGTGCGGAGGGGGCGGAGCCCACGATCGCGTCCGTCGTCAGCGCCAGCGTCGGCGTCACGCCCGTGTACAGAATCGTGAAGCTGACCACCGTCCAGGCCAGACTGCTCTGCCCGGCGGTCGCGGTGATCATCGCCGCTCCCACGGCGGCCGTGCCGAGCCCCGCACTGATCACGACGGCCGGACGCACCCGGCGTACCAACCGCGGCGCCAGCAGCGTCGCTCCGATCCCGGACAGCACCGACGGCACCGTCCACAGTCCGGCGGCCAACGGGGACAGCCCGATCACCGCCTGCAGGTACTGCATCACCAGCAACTGCGAGCCCGCCATCGCCGCGACCGCGACGGTCTGCGTGGCCAGTCCCGCACCGAACGCGGACCGCCGGAACAGCCCGAGATCCACCAGGGGGTTCTCGACCCGGCGCTGACGGCGCAGGAACAGCGCGCCCACCACCAGACCGCCCAGCAAGAACGCCCCGGCCCGCACCGACAGCCCCGAGGACGCCGCGTGTTTGGCGCCGTAGACCACGCCCAGCACGGCCGCCAGTGACATCGCGGCACCGGCCACGTCGAAACGCCCGGTCACCTTCTCCCGCTGCTCCGGGAGCAGTACGGGCCCGGTGACCAGCAGGAGCACCATGACCGGCACGCCGATCAGGAACACCGAGCCCCACCAGAAGTACTCCAGCAGGGCCCCGCCCACGAGCGGGCCGATGGCCTCACCCGCGGTGAAGCACGTCATCCAGACCGCGAAGGCGAAGGTCCGCTGGCCCGGATCGCGGAACATGCCCGACAGCAGCGCCAGCGTCGACGGCATCACCGTGGATCCGGCGATCCCCAGCAAGGCACGGGCCAGGATGAGCAGTTCGGCCGTCGGGGCGAACGCGGCCACCGCGGAGGCGACGGCGAACGCCGCCGCGCCCAGGAGCAGCAGCCTGCGCCGGCCGATCCGGTCGCCCAACGTGCCCATGGTCATCAGGAATCCCGCCACGAGGAATCCGTAGATGTCCAGGATCCACAGCAACTGGCCACCGGTCGGCGCGAGATCGGCGCTGAGGCTGGGAGCCGCCAGGTGCAGCACCGTCAGATCCATCGACAGCACCATGGTCGGCAGGGCCAGCACCCCCAGACCGATCCACTCCCGCCGGCCGGCCCGAGCCGGAGCCTGTGTGGGCACGTCGCATTCCTCCCTCAACTACGCGCGCCTGGCCGGGACTTCTCGCTCCGTCACGGGGCGGGGCGGGGCGGGGCGGGGGCGTCACGCATCGGCGACGCTAGACCTTCACACCGATGTCAGAGTCAACCCTCGACGGCGCCGGGACGGCCACCGCTTCGAGGAGCGAAGGTCCGACCGGGCGTCCGGATGCGCGGACGCCTTCTGGCACGGGCGGTGCTACGAAGCTTCCTCGAGCAGGGGGGCCGCCGCGATGACCGCGTCCAACTTGTCGCGGGACGAGTGGAGTTCGTCGATCGCGCGGGTCATCCGGTCCCTCGCCTCGTGCAGATCGTCCAGCATCTCCGCGCAGGTGGGGACGAGATGGTCACCGTCCTCCCGCATGCAGGGAAGCACCCCGGCGATCAGGGACGTTCCCAGCCCCGCCGCCAGCAGCGCACGGATCTGCCGCACCGCGGCGACATCCCCCTCGCGGTACTCGCGGTAGCCGCTGGAGCGCCGCTGCGGATGCAACAACCCCTGCTCCTCGTAGTACCGCAGCAGCCGTTCGCTGACTCCCGTACGCCGGGAGAGCTCGCCGATCCGCACCCGCGCCTCCACTGCCTGCCGGTCCGCCTCACGCCTCTGCGAGCCTACCCACCCGGCGGACAACGGGCGAAGGCCCAAGTCAGCGACTTGGGCCTTCTTCGTTGTCCGCAGTGCGGTGGAACGGCTACCGGTTCAGTTGGTCTTGACGGGGGTCAGGGTGAAGCCGTCGTTGGGCTTGCCCGCGAGGAGGTCGGCCAGACCGCCGCTGAGCGCGTACGTCGTCGAGCCCGGGCCCTCGGTCACGTCGCTGGTGACGGGGTCCTCGACGGTGTCGGTGACCGTCACTGTGGCTTCCTTCCAGCCGTTGCGGGGCTTCACGTGCTGGATCTGGGCGGGCTTGCCGGACAGCAGACCGCTGCTGACCGCCGTGATTGAGCCGTCCTTCAGCAGCCGCATACCGGCCGTGGGGGATGCCAGCGGCGCGGAGAGCTTCACCTTCGCCGCGTCTTCGGGCTGGTCGACGGGCACCCTGACGAGGGAGCCGTCCGCCATGGCGATGATCAACTGGTTCCCCTTCACCCACTCCACCGCCGCCATCCCCACATCGTCCAGGAAGTTGGGAATGTCCAACTCGCCCTGGAGCAGGTCGCTCCGCAGGAAGACCGAGGCGCGGCCCTCGGTGTCGATACGGAACACCGTCGGGGTCAGCTCGTCGACGGCGTAGGCGGTGCCGTCGGGGGCCACCGTCACATCGGAGATCAGGTGCTTCTTGCCGTCGAGGGCGATCGCCGTCAGATCGACACACCAGTCCTGCTTGCCGGTCTTCAGGTCGTAGCTGCCCACACCGGCGATACCGAAGGGCGACTCCTTGTTGGAACGGTCGGCAGTGCCGTAGTCCACATTGCTGACCAGGACGCGGTCCCGCTCGCGGTCGACGTTGACGGCCTGCGCGGAGACCAGTTCCGGGTCGTCGATGAAGGTGCGTACCTTTCCGTCCGGAGTGACGGCGTAGACCTTGCCCTGCTTCAGCGAGCCGGCGAAGAACGTCTTCGACCGCGCGTCGTAGTCCAGCGAGTGCGGGAACACATTCGCGCCGTCGGCCTTGATGGCGCTGGGAGCCTTCTGCTGCGAGCTCTGCTCGATCCGGGGCTTCTCGGAGCCGGAGCCGGAGCCGGCTCCGTCGGAGGAACCGCTCGCGGCCAACGCCGTCCCGGTGGCCGCCATGGCGACAAGTACCGCGCCCGCGATGGCGATCTTCAGCTTCGTCTTCTTCATTGTCCTTGTTCCTTAGAAGAGTTGGGGCGATGTGTACTGCGGCGAGCTACGTGTGGGTGGTCACTCGGAGATGTCGCGGCCGAGGAGGGCGGCCGGCGCCAGATCCCAGCCGTGCACCAGGTGCTCGACGGTCCGCAAGTGCAGTGCCACAGCGCCGGGCACCTCACCGATCGGGGCCTGCACCATCCGCTCCAGCGCTCCCGGCGCCTCGAAGGCGCGCTGTCCCGCCACCAGATGGTCGATCAACTGCTGGACATTCCATTCGGTGCAGGACGTGGGCGCGCTCCGCTGCTCGTCCCGCACGGCCTCGACCAGGTAGGCGACGGTGTCAACGACGTCGGTGAAAGCGGTGACGGGTGTGGTGGACATGGAGAACCTCCGGAAGGCGTGAAGAAGCAACGCGCGTACTCGACGACGTGGGGGTGGGAGGGAAGAAGAGACGGGCGGCAGACTCATCGGCGGCAGGAAGGCGCGCGTGACAAGGCCCCTTCGGCAGTGCCTACCGGCCTGGGGCCGGGGGCTGCCGAGTGATGATCAGGCGTGACGTACTGGGCGGACGGTGGAACCGCGGCGGCCGGATGGACGTACCGGGCGGCCGAATCAGGAGCGGGCGGGAGGAACGACGCGTGCGAGGGTGTCGTCGGGGGCGGGGTGGGCTGTCGCCGGCCGGTCCGCGGCGGGCAGGAGGGTCTGGTTGAGCAACCGCAGTGCCGCCTGAGCGGTGGAGTCCGGCGCCGCCGTCGTCACCACCACCCGGATCCCCTGCCCCCGGGGAACCGGGAGCGAGTGCTGAACCACGTCAAGCTCCCCGACCATCGGATGGCGCATCCGGTACTCGGCCATGTCCCAGCCGCGCACCCGGTGCTCGGCCCACAGCGTGGCGAACCGCGAGCTGCCCATGGTCAACTCGCCTATGAGGGAGGCCAACTGCGGGTCGTTCGGATATTCGCCGACCGCCTGCCGCAGCTTGCCCACCACGTCCCGCGCCTTCCGGGGCCAGTCCACGTACAGGTCGCGCGTATGGGCGTCCAGGAACACCAGCCGGGCGGTGTTGGGCCGCGTAGCCGCGTGATCCGGGCTGTCCGGGGCCAGGTGCCCGGCGAACAACGCGTGCCCGGCGCGGTTCCACGTAAGGATGTCCGAACGCCGGCCGAGGACGACCACGGGTGAGTCCCCGAAGACGTCCACCAGTTGGCGCACCGCCGCGGTGACCCGCTCGGCGGGGAGCCGGCGGCGGCTCTGCCGGGCGGCATCACCGGTCAGGGTGTGCAGATGACGCCGCTCGGCGTCATCCAGCCGCAGGGCCGTGGCCAGCGCGTCGAGAACCTGCGGCGAGGCGTTGAGCGACAGCCCCTGTTCCAGCCGGATGTAGTAGGCCACGCTGACACCGGCCAACTGGGCCAGTTCCTCACGCCGTAGCCCCGGCACCCGCCGCCGGTCGCCGTAGTCCGGCAACCCCACGTCTGCCGGCTTCAACCGCGCCCGGCGCGTGGCCAGGAACTCACCGAGGTGGGATTTGCCGTGCGTTCGTTCGTCCATGCGGTCGAGTATGGCGACGGTCTTCGGACCTAGCCTGCCCCTGGGAGTAGCAGACACGACAGTTCCCGATCGGCGGAGCGCGGGTCTCAGCTCAGTTGCTCGGCCAGTCCGACGATGATGCCCTCCGGGCCGCGGACGTAGCAGAGCAGATAGCTGTCCTCGAACCGGGCGATCTCGCCGACGAGTTCGGCGCCGTGAGGGCGCAGGCGGGCAACGGTGTCCTCGATGTCGTCGACGGCGAACATGACGCGGTGCGTGCCCAGGATGTTGTGCGGCCGGTTGCGCGGCCCGGCGCTGATCGCCGCGGGGCTGCGGTACTTCGCCAGCTCGAGCCGGCTGTGACCGTCCGGGGTCCTGACCATCGCGATGTCACAGCGGACGCCCTCGAGTCCGGTGCACCGGTCGGCGAAGGGGCCCTCGATCTCCGCCCTGCCCTCCAGCTCCATACCGAGTTCCACGAAGAACGCGATGGCGGCATCCATGTCCTCGACGACGATGCCGACGTTGTCCATCCGCTGAATCGCCATGGTGGCTTCTCCTTCTTCCTCGTACGACCGGTGGTGGCCCCTCATGTTCCTGGGACGGAGCCGGTGGCACGTTCTCGACATCCGCACACCGCCGGGTGACCTGGTGGGCTCGCCGTGCCCCACTTCAGGCGGCGGCCGACCTGGCGCTCGTGCGAAGGAGGTCGACCGCCGCTTTCCCGCGTAAATCCGCTGGTTCTACGGAGCTACTTCACGTCGATGTAGTCACCCGCGGCGCTGACCGCCGCGGTGGACGCGATACCCGCGTAGGTGAAGCGGTAGTAGCCGTCGGTGGACGCCGTGACCGTGGTCTTCAGCGCGCCGCCCGTGGCCGACTTGATTCCCTTGACGTTGGTGTAGTTGGTGGTGCCCGCCTTGCGGAATTGCAGCACCACCGACTGGCCGCTGAGTCCCGCGTACTTGTTCGACTCCCAGTCGGCACGGGTCAGCGCGCCGGTGACCGTGATGGTCCTGCCCTTCACCACCGGCTCGGGGGACGCGTTGACCGTCAGCTTCGACATGCGCTGGAGGCTGAAGCCCTTGACGTTGTCCTTCTGGACGTAGTCGGTGTCCGTGCCCTGAGCGAGTGCCCAGACCTTCCAGCCGCCGGCCAGACTGTTCAGCAGGTCGTAGTTGGCGTCGACGGTGAAGGTGTGCTTGCAGGTGGAGGTCGTGGCGTTGACCTCGGTGCAGACCGCCTCGTCCTCGTTGGGCACGGCGCCGCCGTCGAGGTCGTCGAACGTCGAACCGCGCCACAGCACCGCGGTCGCCCACTCGATGCCCGAGTCGTCCGTGGCGGTGAAGCTGACCGTGAAGGTGCTCTTCGTGGTCGCACCCACGACGACGGGCTTGCCGCCGTTCACGACCACGTTCGAGATGGTGGTGTCTCCGCTGACGTCGTCGGCCGCGGAGACCGCCGCGTCGACCGCGTCGGTCTCGACGCTCCTCGTGAACGCGGAGACGGTGTTGCTGTCATCCGCCTGCGCCGCCGGAACGGCGAGAGCGGAGAGGGCCAGGGCGCCTGTCATTACGGCGACAGAGGCACGAATGCGCATGTGTTTCCCCACGTCTGCAAAAGGGGCGCACGGGAAGGTTCTGTTCCACGCTTCCGCGGCGCCCGATCCAGTCAGTTTCTGAAGTCCGCTGACTCCACTGATCAGACATGGAGAAGCAGTGAATGGTTGTGCGACTTCGTAAAATTCTTTCTCGTACGCGTTTATGCGGGCCATTAGCGGGCCCGTCACCGTAGCCTTTTAATCGACCGTGGGTAATGAATCGGGAATTACAGATTACGGGTTACGGAATACCGTACGTCGACTTGGTGAACGACGAGCCACCGGATGTCGGCGTAGGTCAAGCGGCCGTGCCGGGAACAGCCGGTCCGGTCGGCGCGGTTGCACCGACCGAGGGCCGGTGCGGTACGGGGGGACACGGCGACCGCGAGGTCGTCCGCCCCGTCAGGATCCGGGCCCCGGGACCGCGATCGCGGTACGCCATTTCTACCGAAGGACTCTTCAATGACTGACCGGCCCTTGACGCTCATGGCAGTACACGCCCACCCCGACGACGAGGCCACCGGAACCGGTGGAATCCTCGCGCGGTACGCGGCGGAAGGCATCCGCACCGTTCTCGTGACGTGTACCGACGGCAGTTGCGGTGACGGACCAGGGGGCGTGAAGCCGGGCGATCCCGGGCACGATCCGGCGGCCGTCGCCTCGATGCGCCGTCAGGAACTCGAGGCGAGCTGTGGCGTCCTGAAGGTCAGCGATCTGGAGACGCTGGACTACGCCGACTCCGGGATGGCCGGCTGGCCGAGCAACGACGCACCCGGATCCTTCTGGCAGACCCCCGTGGAGGAAGGCGCCGCCCGACTCGCGGAACTCATGCGGCAGTACCGGCCCGATGTGGTCGTCACCTACGACGAGAACGGCTTCTACGGCCACCCCGACCACATCCAGGCCCATCGCATCACCATGGCGGCGCTGGAGATGACCGCGCTGACACCGAAGGTGTACTGGACGACGATGCCGCGCTCGCTGATGCGGCGGTTCGAGGAGACCATGCGGGAGTTCGGGGAGGACATGCCGGAGCCGGACCCCGCCGAGGCCGAGGCGATGGCCGAGATCGGCCTGCCCGACGAGGAAATCACCACGTGGGTGGACACCACAGCGTTCAGCGGTCAGAAGTTCGACGCGCTGGCCGCGCACGCGAGTCAGGGCGAGAACATCTTCTTCCTCAAGATGGGCAAGGAGAGGTTCGGCGAGATGATGGGCGTGGAGACCTTCGTACGCGTCAAGGACGCCACCGACGCGGCCGTACCCGAGACGGATCTCTTCGCCGGACTGCGCTGATCGGCCCGCCCGTCTGCCCGAGTCGCCGGTCGGCGTACGACCCCTTGATCACGCACGTCCCGGAGTGAGCGGGCCGGCGCCTCACGTCGCGTCGCCGATCTGCTGATCGGCTCATGACATTCACGTCATTACCTGAGAAGCTTCGCGACATGTTCATGATCTTTGCGTCGCCCGCCGACGCCGACACCCCCACAGGGCTTCTGATATTTTTTGGCGCCTTCGGGGCCGCAGCGCTCGTCATGGGAGTGAGGTGGGCGTTCAACTTGCGTGGCGCGGTCGACTCGACCATGCGGCGCCTGCGTGCTGTTCTGGAGTTGAAGGGGCAACGGTCGGGCAACCTGAGCCTTGCGGACAACGATCCCATCGGGCCCTGGTTCTTTCGGATCATGGGAAGCGTCGTGGCCCTGGGAGGTCTCGGGATGTTGGCGTTGAGCTTGATCCTGAGCGCGGGTGTCTGAGCGTTCTTCATGGATCAGCGTCTCCTCGACCGCGGTCGGGAGATCCACGCCGGGCGACCGCCTCACCGTTGGGGCAGGCGTTTAATCGGATGTGCGTGCGGCGCGGGGTTGTTAGGTTCGCCGTGTGGCGAAGCTGAATCAGATCATCGCAGTCGAAAAGGGCGTCAAGTCCAAGGCCCTCCAGGAGCTGACCCAGGCTCACCAGGACGTGCAGAAGCCCGCCCTGCTGGCCGGCATCTCCCGGACCTACCAGCCGAAGGACGAGGAGGGCGAGCAACTGCCGCCCGAGTCCACGCGGGTGCAGATCAAGGCCGAGGACGCTCTGCGGGCGACCGCCGGGACGCTGACGCGCCTCTTCGACGTGACCGCGACGAAGGACTGGGCGAACCGGTCCGCGGTCGCGGACGTGGTGGTCGACGGTACGGTGCTGTTGCCCCAGGTGCCCGTCCCGTACCTGTTGTTCCTGGAGAAGCAACTCACCGACCTGCACACCTTCGTGCGCAAGCTGCCGGTGCTCGACGCCTCCGAGTCGTGGAACGTGGACCCCTCGACGGACTCGTGGAAGACGGACCCGGTGCGGACCATCCGTACGAAGAAGGTTCCGCGCAACCATGTGAAGGCCGAGGCCACGGAGAAGCACCCGGCGCAGGTCGAGGTGTACTACGAGGACGTACCGGTCGGCTACTGGACCACGGTGAAGTTCTCCGGCGCGCTGCCCGCCCGGCGGGTCAACGAGCTCCTCGACCGCGTCGAGAAGCTCCAGCAGTCCGTCAAGTTCGCCCGCGAGGAGGCGAACAACACCGAGGTCACCGACCAGCGGGTCGGCGACGCGGTATTCGGCTACCTCTTCAGGTAGCCCCCACATACGCCCTCCGTCGCGAGCGGAGGGTGCGCGATGAGCGCAAGCTGAAACTGATGTTGAAGCTGATGAAGGGGTGTCAGTTGGGGGTTCGAATCCCTCTCCCCGCACCACATGCGGGGGTGGCCCAAGCCTGGCAGAGGCGGCCCCGGTGAAACTCAGATTCTCGCTCCAGTCTCAGTATTCGCCGCCGAACACCGGATCGACCGAGCGTGGGCGAACATCGACGGATGGGGGTTCAATTCCCCCCGGCGCCTCTCTCATGGCGCTGTAGTTCAAAGGCAGAACACGTCGATCTCAACATGACCCGCGGTTCTTAAACGCCGCCGGTGTGCGCAAATGGGTGGCAAGCTGGAGCCCGGGAGCTGGACATGCTCCCGGGCTCCGTCACGTTCCGGCCTGCGGCCTGCGGCTTGTGGTCACGGCACTAGGCCGCGTCTCGCCAGATCGTCAATTCGCCCTGGAGGAAGGCGATGTCCGGCATCGCGGTCGACTTCGTCGTGATCACGAACAGCCCGATGTCTCCCGAAGCGCCCTTGACGCAGATCTCGCTGCCGTTCGCCGCGCCGGCGAGGGGGAGGCGGTGGTTCTTTCCCTCCTTGAGCAGGCGACGGCACTCTTCGAGGGTGCCGCCGGGTTTGCCGTACAACTGGAGGAACACGCTGGTGTCGCTCTCCAGTTGGCAGCCGATCGACTGGCAGGCGAAACGGATGTCCCCCGTGCGGCCTTTCACCTGCGCGTCCGGGTCTTTGAGGTTCACCGAGTTCTTCGTGTCCAGCATGACCAGGGGGTACGGCTCGGGCGTCGGCTCCTGAGGGGAGGCCGGTGAGGACGGCGAAGTCCCGGGCCCGGGTTCATCGGCGCCCAGAGCCGCCGAGTCCGGGGAGTCCCCCGAGTCCGAGGAGCCCGAGGAGCCCGCCGAGTCCGCCGAGTCCGCCGAGTCCGCCGACGACTCTCGCGCGGAATCCGACGGCTGTTCCGACGACCCCGTGGCGGAGGCCGACGAGCCGGTCTTGTCCTGCTGATCGCGCTGGCCCTTCCCGTCCATGACCCACCAGGTCAGAGCCGATACCAGCAGCGCGACCCCCGTCAGACCGACCGCCGCGACCAGTCTGCGCCCGCCACGCCCGCCACGCGCCTTCGGCTCCTGCCGCGTCGGTGGCAGCCACCCGATCAATGGCTGCGGCTGTGCCGGGGTGGGGTCGGGCACCGGGGGCGGAACCACGACCTCCGGGCCGCTGATCTCCCGCCACACGGCCGGCGCCCCGCCCGCGTCGGCGTCCGCTCCCAACCGCTGCCGGCACCACTCCACGATCTCTCCCGGAGTGGCCCGCTCCGCCGGATCGGCGGCCAGGATCCGGGCGAACAGCGGACGCAAAGGCTCGGGCAGCAGGGACAGTTCAGGGCCGGAATGCACAATCCGGTACAGCACGTCGACGCCCGCGCCATCGCCGTAGAGCGGCCTGCCCAGCGCCGCGAACGCCGCCGTCTGGGCCAGGGCGAAGACATCGGTCGCCGCCGTGACCTCTGCTCCCGACGCCTGCTCCGGGGCCATGTACGCGGGCGTGCCGATCGTGTGTCCCGTCGCGGTGTACGAGGTTCCGTCGACGGCCAGTGCGATGCCGAAGTCGATCACGCGCGGTCCGTCTGCGGCCAGCAGTACGTTCGACGGCTTCAGATCCCGGTGCACGATGCCCTCGGCGTGGATGGCCTCCAGCGCCTCGGCCATCCCCGCCATCAGCCACAGCACGGCGGGCACCGACAGCGGACCGCGCCGGGCCACGGCCTCCGACAGGGACGGGCCGGGTACGTACAGCGTGGCCAGCCAGGGCGGTACGCCATCGGCGTCGGCGTCGATCAACTCGGCGGTGTACGCCCCACGGACCCGCTGGGCCGCTCTGATCTCCCGGCCGAACCGCCGCCGGAAGTCCGGGTCGTCCGCCAGTTCCGGCCGTACCACCTTGATCGCCACGGGCCGGCCGCCCGGGGTGTGCGAGAGGTAGACCCGGCCCATGCCGCCCGCGCCCAGCCGGGCGGCGAGCCGGTAGCCCGCCACCACGGACGGGTCGGCTGCCTGAAGTGGCTGGAAGACGTCCGTCGCATCACTCATCGGCCCACTCCCCCACTTTGATGCACTGGCCAACAACAGCAGCCTAAGGGGAGGGGGAGGCGGCCGGGGACAGTGGTGCCGGTCGCGCCACCCTCCAAGGGGTCAGCCGACGGCCAGGGCGCGGGCCGCGCGGATCAGCGCCGCGTTGTCGGGGGCTTCCGTGCCGTCGGGGAGGTCGGTGCCGTCCTCGAAGCCGACCCGGGTCTCGTGACCGTCCTCGATCGCCGCCCGTACCAGGGGCCATACCGTCGGGCCGTCGCCGTGGTAGAGCAGTGGGCAGGTCACCCCCGACTCCTGGATCCGCGCCGCCATCGCGCGGGCCGCCGCGACCGCCGCCGCCGGGTCCTCCTCCAGGGGCTCGATGAGGATACGGACGTTGTCGAGCAGCGTCGGTGACGCCAGCAGCGCGGGGACGTCGTCCATCGTCCACACCGCGCTCTCCAGGACCATGCCGCGTGCCACGACCAGCTCCGCCGTCCGCGCGGCGTCCTCTTCGCTGAAGGCCACGGACGCGAAGTCGGGCAGCGACTCCCATGAGCTGACCAGTTGGTAGCGTTCCGCCGGGCCCGAGCAGGTCCACAGGCCCGTCGTGGTGCCGACGACGGCGTCCGGTGCGACCTCGCGGATCGCGGACAGCACCTCGGACAGGGCCTCGGGCCGGATGGTCTGCCCGCCGTCCGGGGTGCGGACGTGGAAGTGGACGACGTCCGCCCCGGCCGTGAGTACGGCGAGGGTGTCGGCGGCGATCTGCGCGGCGGTGACCGGGACGGTGGGCCGCTCCGCTTGCGAACGCCCGCCGTTGACGGCGGCTTTGAGGAACACGATGGACCTTTCGGATGGTGGGCGCGGCGCGTGTGTGCGCAGCGCGACAGTGATACGGAGCGGGTGGGCGGACGAGCGGGTGTCAGGTCAGGCGCTGAAGGGTCTCGGTGGCGCCCGTCAGCGAACCCAGCGGCTTGCCCTGCCACAGCTCGGCCACGAGGGCCGGTTCCTCCGCGTCGTCGGCCAGCGCCTCGTCGACGACGGCGGCGAGCCGCGCCGCGGACGCGATGATCACGCCGTTGGCGTCGCCCAGGACGATGTCACCGGCCTGGACCGGGACGCCGCCGCAGACGACCGGCGCGCACAGCGAGCCGTCCGCGATCCCGTGCAGCTTGGTGGTCAGAGCCGTACGCCCGTACGCGTACACCGGCAGCCCCACGGCCCGCAGCGCCTCGATGTCGGTGCACAGACCGTCCACGACCGCGCCCGCCGCGCCACGCGAGGCGAGCGCGTTGACGACGACCTCGCCCAGTGGGGCGTGCCGCCGGTCGCCGCCGCAGTCGACCACGATCACGTCACCCGGCCCGACCAGCCCGGCGGCGTGATGCAGCATCGTGGAGTCCGTGGCGGTGATCCGTACGGTGACGGCCCGTCCGACGACCCGGTCGGTGCCCGCCTGCCGTTGGAGCCGCGGATCGCAGAAACCCTCCTCCAGGTAGTGGCCGAGGGTGGGGAAGTCCACCTTGCGCAGTCTGTCGGCCAACTCCGCGTCGAGCGGGGCGGGCAGGTCATGTATCTCGATGGGCATGGCGGGGGCTACCTCGGTCCGATGATGATGCGGCGGTTGCGGAGCACGGGAAGGACCGTGCGGGCCCGGTCGATCCGTTCCTTGTCGGCGTCCACGACGAGCATCGAGCGCTCCTCCTCGCCGAGCGAGGCCCGTACGACGCCGAGCGGGTCGACGGCCATGCTCATCCCGATGCAGTCGGGCGTGGTCAGCGACGACGCCACCACCCAGCAGGTGTTCTCGATGGCACGGGTACGCAGCAGCGTCACCCAGTGGTCCTCCTTGAGCGGGCCCTTGACCCACGCCGCCGACACCGACAGCAGGTCGGCGCCCATCTCCACCAGGGACCGGGTGAACTCCGGGAAGCGGACGTCGTAGCAGTTCACCAGGCCGACGTTGAAGTCACCGATCCGGACGACGACGGGGCCGGTGTCGCCGCGCTGGACCCGGCGGGACTCCTTGTAGTCGAACGCGTCGTACAGATGCATCTTGCGGTAGAGACCAAGGACCTCACCGGTCGCGTCGACGGCGGCGATCGTGTTGTACGGGAGCGCCGTACCGCTGTCCTCGTAGCCGGCGGCGATGATCGCGATGCCGTGGGTGGACGCGATGCGGGTGATGCCCTCGATGAACGCGGGCCAGTGGGTCCGGGCGAGTTCATGGAGCGGGGTCGGCGCGGACCCGGTGGCGGCCGAGGGGGGCTCGGCGGCGTCCGAGGGGAGCATCGACTCCTCGGGGAAGACGATGAGTTCGGCGCCGGACTCGACGGCGTCGCGGGTCATCTCCTCGATGACCGTGAGATTGGCCGCCGCGTCGGCGGTCGGTGCGAACTGGGCTGCGGCGACCTTCACGGTCGGATCTCCTTGGTACGAAGGGTCGGTACGGACTCGGACGGCGGGGGCGGCGCGGACGGCGCGGGCGCGCTCATTCGGCCGGGCACGCCCATTCGGCCGGGCGCGCTCATTCGGCCAGCACCCGGGAGTGCGAGGGGTGCCATCCGGCGACCACCTGCTGACCGACCGCGAGCCCGCTCACGTCCGCGCCCCGTGCCTCGGCGATCAGTTCGCCGCCACCGCCCGTGAGCGTGAGGTGGTAGCGGGTGGCGTTGCCGAGGTAGACGATCTCCTGGAGGACGGCGCCCACCAGGACCGGACAGTCGGCCGGTTCCTCGGGCGCGGGGGCGAGGCGGACGTTCTCCGGGCGGACGGCCAGATGTACCCGGCTGCCGTCGGGCTGTCCGTGGCCGTCGGGGACCGCGATGTTCCCCAGCCCGTCCACTCCCAGGCGCCCGCCGCCGAGCGTGCCGGTGAGGAAGTTGGACGTACCGATGAAGTCGGCGACGAACCGGGTCGCGGGGCGCTCGTAGATCGCCTCGGGTGTGTCCACCTGGAGCACCCGGCCGCCGTCCATGACCGCGATGCGGTCGGACATGGTCAGCGCCTCCTCCTGGTCGTGGGTGACCGTGACGAAGGTGACCCCCACTTCGCGCTGGATCTTCTTCAGCTCCAGTTGCATCTCGGCCCGCAGCTTCTGGTCGAGCGCACCGAGCGGTTCGTCCAGGAGCAGCAGGGAGGGCCGGCCGATCAGCGCCCGCGCGATGGCGACCCGCTGCCGCTGACCGCCGGAGAGCTGGGCGATGGACCGCTCCCCGTACCCCTCCAGGCGTACGAGGGCGAGCGCTTCGCGCACGGCGGTCGCGATCTCCGCCTTGGGCAGGGACCTGCGGACCTTCAGTTCGAAGGCCACGTTCTGGCGGACATCGAGGTGCGGGAACAGCGCGTAGCTCTGGAAGAGCATGTTGAGGTCCCGCTTGTGCGGCGGCACGCCTGTCGCCGGGACGCCGCCCAGCTCGACGGTGCCCTCGGTGGGCGACTCGAAGCCGGTGATCATCCGCATGAGCGTGGTCTTGCCGCAGCCCGAGGGGCCGAGGATCGAGAAGAACTCGTTGCGTTCGATGTCGAGGGTGACGTCCTGGACGGCCCAGGCGTCGCCGAACGCCTTACCGACACCGGTCAGCCGGACGGCGGGCGCCGTGGATTCGGTCCGGTGCTGCGGTTCCTTGAGCGGGACTGTCGGGACTGTCATGTCAGGACGCCTTCACCTTGGTCCAGCCCTGCTGGAAGTACTTCATCGCGGCGCCCGGGTCGAGCAGGAAGTCCGCGTTCTTGATGGCCTCGTCGGAGGCGTAGATCGCCGGGTTGTCCAGCGCCTTCTTGTCCTTGATGTGGTCCCAGGCCTTGGCGTTGGTGCTGGCGCTGCCGCCGTCGTCGGTGGCCATGGCGGCGATCTCGGGGCGCAGCGTGAAGTTGATGAACTCGTAGGCCGCGTCCGTGTTCTTCGCGCCCTGCGGTATGGCGAGCCCGTCCGTCCAGATGGAACCGCCCTCCTCGGGGATGACGTAGTGGACGTTCTTGTTGGCGGCGACGACCTTCGCCATCCCCGTACCGCTCCACGCCTGGGCCGCGCACGCCTGGCCGGTGGACAGGAGCTGGGCGAAGTTGGTGGAGTTGTAACCCGCGAGGAGCTTCTTCTGGTCCTCGAGTGCCTTCGTCGCGGCCTTGATCTCGCCCTCGTCGGTGCTGGTGGCGCGGGCGCCGGTGACCTGGAGACCCGCGATGTAGGCGGCCAGCATGTTGTCCAGCATGTAGACCTTGCCCTGGTACTTCTTGTCGAACAGGGTCTTCCAACTGGTCGCCGACGGCACGCACTTGTCGTTGTACGCGAGGCCCGTCGTGCCCCAGATCCACGGGACGCTGTACTTGTTCCCGGGGTCGTAGGACGGGTCGCGGAATTTCTCCGCGAGGTTGTCCAGGCCCTTGATCCGGGCGTGGTCGAGAGGCTGGATCAGCTTCTGGCCGACCAACTGCTGCACGGTGTACTGGCTGGGCTCCACCAGGTCGTATCCGGCCGAGCCGGAGCTGAGCTTGGCGGTCATGGTCTCGTTGCTGTCGAAGGTGTCGAGGGTGACCTTGATCCCTGTCTCCGCCTCGAACTTCTTCATCACCGACTCGGGGATCTCATCGGCCCAGGCGTAGATGTTCAGCGTCTTCCCGCCGCCCCCGCCGGAACCCGACGCGGAGTCGGAGTCGCCGCAACTGGTCGCGACGAGTGCGGTGACGGTGGTGACGGAGATGGCGAGGACGGTTCTGGAGACTCTTCGCGTACGCATGAGGGTGTGCCTTTCACGGGTCGGTCGGGAAGTTCGGGGAGTACGAGGAGTACGAGGAGTACGGGGAGTACGGGGCCCAGTCGAGCTAGTCGCGCTAGTCGCGCTTGCCGCCCACGAGCACCTGTCGCATCTGGCGCAGCCCCACGCCGAGGATGATCAGCAGGGTGAAGAGCACGAGCAGCGTGCCCAGTGCGTTGATCTCGGGCGTCAGACCGCCCTTGAGCATCGAGTACACGCGCAGCGGCAGCGTGGTGGAGCCGATGCCGTTGGTGAAGGTCGACATCACGATGTTGCCGAAGGAGATGGTGAAGCAGAGCAGCCAGGCGGCGAGCAGCGGCTGTCGCAGCAACGGCAGGGTGACCCGCCTGAACGCCTGCCAGGGGTTGCAGCCGAGATCGGTCGCGGCCTCCCCGAGCGAGCCGTCGAGCGCGTTGTACGCGCCGAGGACGATGAGCGACGCGTACGGCAGGGTCACCACCAGATGACCGAGTACGAGGGTCGTCATCCCCAGGTCCACGCCCATCGTGCCGAACACCGAGAGCATGGCCACGCCGAGCACGATCTCCGGGATGATCAGCGGCAGGAACAGCCCGCCGGAGAACACGGCCTTCCAGCGGTTCGCGAGGCGGGCCATGCCCATCGCGGAGAGCAGGCCGCACACGGTGGCGAGGGTCGCGGAGACCAGGGCGACCTCGGCGCTGACCCGCAGCGCGGCCAGCAGGTCGGTGTTGTCGGCGAGCGTCCCGTACCAGCGGGTGGAGAACCCCGCCCATTTGTAGGTGACTTCGGAGTCGTTGAACGAGAGCACCACGACGGCGACGATCGGGATGTAGAGGAAGGCGATGACGCCCCGGGCCAGCCAGGCCGTGACGGTGTCGAGCGCGTGCTTCATGCGGTCTTCCTCCTCAGCCGCCGGGCGGCCAGTCCGAAGGCCACCATCGAAGCCACCATCAGGACCAGGAGGACCACGGAGGCCGCGGCGCCCATGGGCTGGTTACGGAACTCGGTGTAGAGGGTGACGATCAGATTGCCGACCAACTGGTCCCGTCCCCCGCCGAGCAGCACGGGGATGACGAAGACGCCGAGGGTCGGGATGAAGGTGAGCAGCGCCGCCGCGAGCATGCCCGGCCGGGCGATCGGCAGCAGCACCCGCGTATGCACCCGCCACCAGCCGCAGCCGAGGTCGCGGGCGGCCTCGCCGAGCGAGTTGTCGACGCCGCGCAGCGAGGCGTAGATCGGGAAGATCGCGGTCGGCAGGAACGCGTACACCAGCCCGACGAACGACGCCCCCTGACTCGGTATCCACTGGGTGGGACCGTCGGTGAACCCGATGGCGTCGGTGAGGCTGTTGACCGGCCCGCCGGGGCTCAGCAGGTTGATCCACGCGAACGTCCGGACCAGGAAGTCCGTCCAGAACGGCACGATGATCAGCAGCAGGAGCAGCATCTGGCGCTGCTGGCTGCGACCGGCGAGGTAGTACGAGACGACGTAGCCGAGGAGGAGACAGACGACGGTGTTCAGGGCCGCCATGCCGAGGCTGTAGCCGAACACCTTCAGGTAGACCGGTTCGAGCAGGTCCCGGTAGTTCGCCAGGGTGTAGCCGCCCTGGACACCGCCGTACACGTCGGCGGAGGCGAAGCTGTTGCGCACCACGAGGACCAGCGGCACGAGGACCAGGCCGAGCACCGTGATCCCGGCCGGCGCGAGCAGCGCCGCGGTGACCGCGCCCCGGCGAGGGGAGCGGGGTGCCGAGCGTGGTGCGGCTCGCGCCGGGGCGTCCAGAGACGGAGGCCGGTCGGGCTGAACGGTCGTTTCCATACGCTGTTCTCCTCGGTCCGGGTGGGACGCCGATGGAGAACAGCGTCGGTTATCGGCCACCGGCCGGATAGATGAACGGGAAACGAAATCCGTGGAATACGCTGCCTGATTCCACGGATCTCGTGGTCGGCGAACGCCTCGAAGCCCGAGCTTGACATGCCGGGGATGATGAGAGTGTGTGGCGGTCTCTTCCTGGAGGTGTGTGGTGATCGACGACCTGGATCGGCAGATCATCGACCAGCTCCGCGTGGACGGCCGCCGTTCCTTCGCGGAGATCGGACGTACCGTCGGCCTCTCCGAGGCATCCGTGCGAGCCCGCTACCAGCGGCTCCAGCGCAAGGGTGTGCTTCAGGTGGTGGGCATGACGGACGCGGTACGGATGGGCGAGATGGAGGTCCATCTCGCGCTACGGGTCCACCACATCCCTGTCGCGCTGGTGGCCCGCGAGCTGTCCCGGATGCCGGAGATCCGGTATGTGGCGTCGTGCGTGGGGCCGTACGACCTGATCGCGGACGTGCGCTGCCGCAACCTCGAACACCTCGCGGAGCTTCTGACCGAGCGGGTGCGCCGGGTCAACGGGGTGGCCCACGCGGAGGCGCTGACCGTGCTGGAGGTCATCAAGGACACCTATCTGTGGGCCGGTTTCCGGGAGGTCCCGGTGCGCCCGGGGGAACGGATCATCCCGAGCTGACGCGTCCGCCGGACAGGCCCTAGAGCTGGCCCTGGCCCTGGTCCTCGGAGATGCTCTGGCCCACGGCGCTGGCCAGCCCGCTCCATGAGTAGTCCTTGAACAGTTCGAGCAACAACAGCACCTGGATCCGGGACACCCCCGGCAGCATCCGGATGTCGTCCATCAGTTGCACCAGTTGGGCCTGGTCCCGGCAGGTGCCCTCGAGGAAGATGTCCTGGCTGCCCGCGCAGAGCGCGACATGGTTGATCATCGGCATCCCGGACAGCGACTTCGCCACCGCGCGCGGGGTCAGATCCCGTACGCGGATCATCAGCCGTACGGACTGATGCCCCAGGGCCAGCGGGTCGCACAGCGCCACGATCCGCAGCATGTCGCTGGCCTGGAGCCGGGCGATCCGCTGCCGTACGGTCGCCTCGGAGACGCCCAGTTTCCGGGCGAGTCCGGTGTAGGAACTCCGACCGTCCCTGGTGAGGGCTTCCACGAGGCCGCGGTCTATGTCGTCGAGCATGTGTTCAACCATGACATACCCCGCGCATGAGGCGGCGGGCGGCCGATTCGGGCATCAGAGGCGACATAGGACGGGCAGGCAGAGGTCCTTCCACCCGTCCAGGAAGAGGAAGTCGACCGGCCGTCGCACCGCGGCGAGCGTCTGTCCCGGGCTTTGTCGTCGTCTGGATCCGATCAGGTATCGCGTGCCCGTTCCGTGCCGGACGCTCGGTCAATGGGTGCTGCCCGGAACGGTCCGCCGTAGAGTTCGTCAAGGCCGATGAGCAGCACATCGTCCCCGTCTCCTGCCTCACGCGCCACCTCGCTTCTCAGCGAGTCGCTGAAGCCGGCCCCGCTGAAGCAGGCGAGCTGACAGCGGCTGGTGTCCATACCGCGCGCGGTGAGGACTTCCCTCGCCCGGGCCAGTCGCTCCAAGTGGCTCAGCCCCATGACGGTGCCCCACTTCACCTCGCCGAGCAGATGGACCGCCTGCTTCCTACCGCCGGCTCCCGGTTCGACCACGGCCACGTCGATCTGCGTCTGCCGCCGTGCCACCGGGTCTGTCACCACACCGCTGCCCACCTCCCCCAACGCCGAGCGAAGCAGGGCCCTGCCCGGTCCGAGTATGTATTCGCGGCACACCGTCTCGAAGTGCGGTCCGACCACCTGCGCCGCGAAGCGTTCCGCGGAATGCGCCCACACCTCCCGAGCCTGTCCGCTTTCCAGTCGCGCCCAGGCGGGTCGCATCACCACCTCGTAAAAATTGATCAGCGGCTCGGTGACTCTGTACACGGACTTCCCCGCTCGGAAGATGTCCGCTTCCCTTGCCAGCAGGTGGCTGTCCTCCAGGACGTGCAGAGGGTGTGAGATGTCCACCGACTTACGGCCGATGTATCCCGCGATCCCGCCCCGCGTGGAATTCCCCTGGGCCACCGCGGCAAGGACCGAGTGATACAGGGACGTGTCCCGGATGTCCGCCTCCTCGGCAAGCAGGTACCGAGCCTCCCGGAAGAGTGGGCTGAAGGGCGAGAGGACCGTACTGCAGATCCAGCCGTCGAACTCCTCCAGTCTGCTGGGGACGTCGTCGCCGAGGAATTGCCGGCGGTACGCGGGCGTGCCGCCGACCACCGCGTGCAGACGGGCCGCGAGCGCCGGAACGTCGGCGACTTCCCAGAAATCTGCGGCCGACCGGTATCCGAAGGGCCGTACGACGAGCTCCAATTGCGCGCGCCCCCGCAAAGGCGCGGTACTTGCGAGCAGTCCGCCCATGACAGACATCGCCGACCCGCACAGAAGAAGTCTCATCCGGCTCTCCTCCACTTGAAACCGGTCGACCTCCCTCTGGATTATCGATGGAAGTTCCGGGGCGGTCTTCGCGAGATACGGAAATTCATCGATCACCGCAAGCAGGGGCTCGCGCGAATTCCGCGGCGCGGCCAGCCCGAACAGGAAGGAGATCGCGTCGTCCCACGTGGCGAAAGCGAAAGGAGCCGGCGACCCCACGTGATCGGCGAGAGCCGCGGCGAACTGACGCAGGGATTCCGCCTCCGTCGCCGCGGTGGCTCCGAAGTAGAAGCCACCCTGCTGCTCCACCAGGGCGCGCAGCAGGTAGGTCTTCCCCATCCGTCGCCTACCGCTGACGATCCCGAGCATCGCATGGGGCCTCGTCCGGCAGGCAAAAGCCGCGAGAGCATCCCACTCGGCGTGCCGATCGAAGACATGGGCCGGCTTGCCCGAACGCATGGAAGCAGACACCGAGGACACTCCTTAGATATAGACTCCTAAGGAGTGTACCCCTTAGGGATCCATGCCACTCAGTCAGAAAGAGCCGATCGCGCATAGAAGCCGAGGCTCGCGACGCCCAGGAACACCACACCCCCCTTCCCCAGCGAAGCCGCCGCCCCCTGCCCCAACTCCCGGAAGATCGCAAACGTGGCGACGGCGCCGACTGCCGCAGAAAGACAAATCAACGCAAACCAGAGCCCTCTGTGGCTCGAACTGTCCGCACTCACGGAACCAACCTCTCTCCCGGGGGCCGGCGGCAGCCCGCTCGCCACACACGTCCAGCCCAGAGCGGCAACCGGTCGACCGCCGCGCCTTGAGCGTAGAGGGCGCACCCAACACTCTCAAGTATTTATGGCTGGTAGCCTCGACCGTACGGGTCGGCCCCAACGGAAGCCGCCATGGATCGACCGAACGGAAAGCTGCCAGTGATCTCCAGCGAGCACCTCTGCCGGGACCTGCGCGTGCTGATGACGGGCCTCAGAAGCGATCTGCTGAAACGCGCTCAGGAGAGCGCCACCGCCACCGCTCTCGACAGCGCCTTCCCGCGCGCGCGGGAAGAGCGGACGACATCGGCAACCCGCGAAGCGTGGCGGGACGAACAGATCGGCCGCGCGGCTGCGTCCTGGCTTCTGGCCCTGACGATGATCAGGTTCTGCGAGGACAATGGGATGCTCGACGCTCCTGCCCTGCTGGCCGCCGGGGAGTCGCAGGACGGCTCGCCCCTCTCCGAGACACCGGCACAGGAGTCCGTGTTCCGTCTGCTGGAGCGGGTTCGTTCGCTGCCCGTCATGGGGCACGTGCTCAGCTCGCACAGCAACCCGCTGTGGCAGATCGCCCCCAGCGACCAAGCTCTTCGGACGCTTCAGGAGTTCTGGCTCCGCAGATCCCCGGAAGGTTCTCTTGAGCACGACTTCACGGACGAGACCCGCGATACGAGATTCCTGCAAGACCTCTACGCGGCCCTCGACGAACAGGCGACGAAGTCATACGGACTGGTCGCGACGCCGGACTTCGTGGCCGATATGGTCATCAATCTCGCGGTCGAACCGGCTGTCGCGGAGTTCGGCCTGCCGGGGTTGCGGACTGTCGACCCCGCCTGCGGCTCAGGAACTTTCCTGTTGGGCGTCTTCAGCCGACTCTTCCAGTTGTGGACCGACGCCGAGCCGGACATGAGCCCCTGGCAGCGGGCAGGACGAGCACTGCGGTCCGTCCACGGGGTCGACATCGACCCATGCGCGGTGACCATCGCGCGGTTCCGGCTTCTGGTAGCCGCCATGAACGCCACCGGCGAACGGCGTCTGAGCACGGTCCCCGACGTGCCCGTAGTCGTCGCGGTGGGAGACTCCCTCCTCCAGGGAAGGGGCGCTCCGCACGTCGTGGACCTCGCCCGGGAGGAACCGTCACCGATCTCCCCGAGGGCAGAATTCTCCGACTTTTCGCGCCGCTACGACCTGCTCGGCCGCGCTTCCTATCACGCCGTGGCGTTCAATCCCTCGTATCTCACAGTCAAGGACAAGGCACTCTCCGCGCTGTACCACGACGCCTATCAAAGTTGCAGGGGGAAGTACGCGCTCACCGCGCCTTTCACCGAGCTTGCCTTCGAACTCGCGGCGGCAGGGAAGAGCAGCGGGTATGTGGGGCTTCTGATGTCCAACTCGTTCATGAAACGAGAATTCGGTCGACCACTCATCGAACGTGTGCTGTCCAAGGTCGAAGTCTCCCGGATCATCGATACGTCCGGCGCCTACCTTCCTGGGCACGGCACACCGACCCTCGTACTCATCGGGCGCAATCGTGAACCAGATCCGCAGGTGCCTGTGTACCTGGTGGTGACCAAAGAGGGGGAGCCCGAGATGCCGGCGGTGCCGAGCGAAGGCATCGTGTGGCAGTCTCTCGACGACATGTCAGGTGTGTCCGCCGCCACCGAAAATCGCTGGGCCAAGTCCTTCTTCCAGCAGCGAAGTGAGCTGGCCACTTTTCCCTGGAGCCTGACTGACCCGACCAGCAGCGATCTGCTACGTCGAATGGAGCGGGGGGAACGGCTCGGCACACACGTGGCCCGCATCGGCTATCAAGCCGCCACGGGATCCGATGACGTCTTCTGCGCCCCGCTCCAGTCGTTCACACGATCCGGTGCCGAGTGGGAAGCCTGCGCACCGGTGCTGACCGGGTCGGGCATTCGTGACTGGGCTGTACGCAGCGAATCCGCCGCGTTTCTCCCCCGCGTGCAGCGTGGGGACGGCGACCGGTCCGAGGCAATTGATCTGTCGCGTTTCCCCGGTCATCACCGACGCCTGCGGCCCTACTGGTCGGTGCTCGTCGACCGTCCCGGCATCAAGAACTCCGCTCCTTGGTACGACTGGCACCAGATCGCGTCGAACCGGGGCCTGCATCCTTGGTCGATCGCTTTCCCCTGGGTGGCGACCCACCCCCACTTCGGTCTGCTGAAGGACCCGCAGGTGGTCCCGCTGAACTCGGCACCCGTACTGAAGCTCTCGTCCTCCGCTTCGGAGGACGACCACCTCCGTCTGCTCGGTGTGCTCAACAGCTCGGCTGCTTGTTTCTGGCTCAAGCACATGAGTCAGAACAAGGGCGAGCCCAGAGCCGGCCAACTCCGGGGCGGCGAGGCATGGGAAAAGATCTTTGAGTTCACCTCGACGCGCCTGCACGACCTGCCTCTGCCCGCCGGCTTCCCCCTCGAACACACCGTGCTGCTCGACGCGATGGCGACCAGCCTCACGGAGCTGTCATCGCCGCTCACCGATACGAACGTGCCTCTGGACCAGAAATTCTTCGAGTCCGCGGAGTACCGGTGGGCCTCGCTCCATTCCCGGATGGTCGCCGTGCAGGAGGAGCTCGACTGGCGGGTTTACGAGTTGTACGAACTGCTCCCCGGTGACCGCGACTTGGTCTCTCCGCTGACCGAGACACCACCGATCGAGGCGGGCCAGCGGGCGTTCGAGATCGTGCTGGCCCGCAAGGTCCAAGAGGGTCTGGCCTCCACTATGTGGTTCGAACGTCACGGAGCGACCCCCACGACCGAAATCCCCCCCCACTGGCCCAGCGCTTATCGGGATCTCGTACAACACCGCATCGAGGCCATCGAACAGCACGCTCCCTTGGCACTGTTGGAGCAGCCGGAGCACAAACGCCGTTGGTCGGCCCCCGGTTGGCACCACTTCCTGCGAGTGGGACTGCGGGACCGCATGCTCGATCGGTGCGAGGGCCGAGACCTGTGGTTCGAGACGACGAAGGGAGAGCTTCGTCCTGTCGCACGCACTGTGGAGCAATTGGCCAAGTTGCTCGAGCTCGATGCGGAGTTCGTCATGCTCGCCGCTCGTCTCTCACCCGGCAGCCGAATCCTGGACGTCGTGCGGAACCTGCTCGATGACACGCATGTACCCGCGGCGCCACCCCTGCGGTACCGGGAGACCGGCCTGTCGAAACGGCGCGACTGGGAAGCGGTGTGGGAGCGCCAATGGGCGTCGGGTCAAGGGGGACAGGAGACAGCCGACCGGCGAGAGCAGGTCGGCGCCGCACGTTCTGTACCGCCTCGCTTCACGGCCGCCGACTTCGTCAAACCCTCCTACTGGCGACAACGCGGCAAGCTCGACGTTCCCAATGAACGTTTCACGTCTTTCCTGTCGCCCGTTCCCTCGCTGTCCCCGACCACGGTCCTGGGATGGGCGGGATGGGACGCCCATGAACTCGCTCAGGTGCTGCTCGATCTGCTCGAATCCGGTTCACAGCCCGACACCAGTGCTACCGAATCGGCGTTTCCGCTGCTCACAGCGGTACAAGATGCCCTGCGCCGGGCACGGCGGACTGAGACGGACCTCGGGCAGACCGAACAACCAGGCGCCTACCAGCAGTACGAAGAAGCCTTCCGCCGTCACATGGAGCGTCTTGGAACTTCGCAGGCGGAGATCGCCGGTTGGAGGCCCCCCGCGCCGAGAAGGGGACGTCCACGAAAAGGCTCATGACGTCGCGGAGTCGGCGACGCGGCGCTGCGTCTCGGTGAGGGTGGGCAGGTCGATCGCGGACAGGACCGACGTGAGTTCGCCGCGCTGTGGCCAGCCGACGAGCGCGGCGGCCGACAGGTCGCGCCAGGGGGTGGTGGTGGGCAGGTCCTCGAGGTCGGTGCAGCTCAGGCCCGCCAGGTCGAGGGGGATGACGGTGTGGCTGAGGTGCCAGATACCGACGTCGACCTGGCTGCGCAGCACCGCCGCCGGGACCTCGGGGAATTTGCAGGGCACGTAGACGTATCCGCGGTCGGGCGGATAGGCGGATTCCGTCAGCAGGACGTGGTCGGGTGAGTCGTGGTCGATGGCGACCCGCGCGCCAGGACCGGGTTCCGGGCCGGCCGTCCTGGTGACCGAGACGAGCCGGCGCGGCGCGTAGTACGTACCCGGGGGCAGGACGAGCGTCGGTGCCGCCTCCAGTTGGCGGGCCGCGGCGCCGAGTGTGCCCGCCGAGACCACCGCGAGGTCGTAGTCCCCGGCGACGATGGCGTCGATACGGCGTGCGCCGCCCCGCTGGTGGTGAACGGTGTGCGGGACGCCCCGGGCGGTCAGCTCACCCGCCAGAGCCTCGGTGAGTACGTCGATCTCCACCGGCCCGACGGGCGGGAACAGCAGCCGCAGCGGTGTGAGCCCCGCCAGGTGCCAGGCCGCGCCGATGTCGAGCGAGTCCAGGGTGCGTCCGAGATGGCCTCGCGAGGTCACCGTGAGTGCCTGCTGGTCGGCGAGGAGCTTCATCGCGCGCTGGACCGTTCCGGCGCTGGCGCCCAGCGCGTGCAAGTAGTGGCTGTTGGTCGGCAGCGTCGCCCCGACACCGGCCCGGAGCGCGTCGAGGACGATCGCTTTCACGGCCTGGTCCAGCGGGCGCTGCGCCGCCGGGGGCGTGAGAGGACCGGTCCGGTCGCTCACAGACAGCCCCTCTTCCTCTTCCCGTCCACTGCGCGGTGCTCACCCGGGCTCACCTGGGCGAACCCGGTGGATCAGGTTACAGGAACCCATTGACACCGCTCGGGCGCCACCGTACCGTCGCTCCAAAATTAGAGTACTCCAAAAATGGAGTAACCTTGGAGCGCGGCGTGGGGTGAACGTCGCCTTTCGGACGGGAAGACGGATGAACCTCACGCTGGAGTCAATCGCCGCCGCCGCGGCAGGCGGTCTGTTCGCCGCCTCCATCGGCGCGCTGGCGGCGTTCGTGCTGTGCGGGCTGGCGATTCTGGTCGGTATCGGAGCCGTGATCGGGGCCGGGAACCCCTGGTTCCTGGAGCATGTCGCTCTCGGCGAGTGGTTCGGCCCGCACATCGCCTTCGCCGGCGCGATCGCCGCCGTGGCGTACGCGGCCCGCCGGGGCAAGACCGACAGCGGTCGCGACATCGTGTCCGGAATGGTCGGTACGGCGGACCCGATGACCCTGGTCGTCGGCGCGGCCTTCGGTGTGTTCGGCCTGCTCGCGCAGACCGCCATGAACCAGAGCGACTGGATGCTCACGTACACCAACACCACGGCCATCACCGTGGCCCTGTCGGCCGTCGTCGTCCGCCTCGTCTTCGGGCGGACCGGGCTGTTCGGTACGACGGACGCCACCGGACTGCGGGCCAGACTCACCACCACCGACAAGGCGGTGTGGCTCAAGTGGCAGGAGACACCGCTGATGAGCGGTCTGCTCGGCCTCGGCGTCGGATTCGTCGCCTCCTGGTCGGCGGTCGCCCTGGTGAAGACCGACCCGGCGCTCGGTGTCGCGGCCGGGGTCCTGGCCTTCGGTGTCTCCGCCCTGTCCCTGATCTTCCTGGCCACGCCCGTCGCCGTACCGGTGACGCACCACATCACCGCGGTCGCCGCGGCGGCCGGCCTGGCGTTCTCCTCGGTGTGGATCGGCGCGCTGGCCGGGCTGGTGACCGCGCTCGTCGGCGAGGTGGCTTCCCGGCTGTTCCTCATCCACGGCGACACCCATATTGACCCGCCGGCGGTGGCGATCGCCGTCATGACCCCGGTCGCCCTCACCACGGCAGCCGTACTGACGTGATAGCCCGGTCCAGAGCCCGGCCCGGGGCACAACTCATCAGAAGAAGGACAAAGCGTGTCTGACATCTCTACCGTTGTGGAACTGCTCACCGAGGCCCTGGGGCCCGACGCGGTCAGCACGGATCCGGCGGTCCTGGCGGCCACGAGCCACGACACCTGGCCGGTGTCCACCAAGTGGGACCTCCAGGACAAGCACCCGTACACCGCGCAGGTGGTCGTCAGGGCCCGCACCGAGCAGGAGGTCGTGGCCGTACTGCGCGCCGCGACCACCACGGGCACCCCGGTGACCACCCGCGCCCTGGGCTCGTCGGTGACCGGGCAGCCGCTGCCCACCCGTGGCGGCATCGTGCTGGACGTGTCCGGGCTGGTCGGGCCGCATGTCATCGACGAGATCGACATGACGGTGACGGCTCCCGCCGGCAACAACGGCGGCGAGCTGGAGGACGCGCTCAACG
Source organism: Streptomyces sp. NBC_01506 (assembly GCF_045040295.1). NCBI lineage: Bacteria > Bacillati > Actinomycetota > Actinomycetes > Kitasatosporales > Streptomycetaceae > Streptomyces > Streptomyces sp. NBC_01506. The sequence continues at coordinate 4,366,014 of NZ_CP109422.1, forward strand.
CGGCGGGCTGGACCACCCGTTTCTCCCCGCAGTCGCTGTACCGCTCCTCGGTCGGCGGCTGGCTCGCGACGCTCGCCACCGGCCAGTTCTCCTCCCGCTACGGCGGGATCGAGGACCTGGTCGTCGGCTACCGCGTGGTGCTGGCCACCGGAGAGGTCGCCGAGCTGAAGGCGTCCCCGAGGGCGGCCATGGGCCCGGACCTGCGCCAGTTGTTCCTCGGCTCCGAAGGCACGCTCGGCGTGATCACCCAGGTGACGTACAAGATCATCCCGATCCCGGCCGACCAGCGGTTGCAGGCGTTCCGGCTCCCCGACGTCGCCGCCGGTCTCGCCGTGATGCGCGAACAGGCCGCCGTGGGCCTGCGGCCGTTCCTGCTGCGGCTGTACGACACCGACGAGGCGCGCCACGCCATGGCCGACCCGACCGTCGGCCACCCGGTGCTGTTCGCCGGCACCGAGGGCGAACCGGCCGTCTCCGCCGCCGAGTCGCAGGTCCTCACCGACATCGCCACCGCGCACGGCGCCACGGTGCTCGGCCCGGAGCCGGCCGCCGCCTGGATGGGCCGGCGCTTCGACTTCTCCACCGTGGAGACGTACCTCAACACCCCCGGCGGATACGCCGAGACCGTCGAGGTCGCCCACACCTGGCGGCACATCGAGGGCCTGTACGACGCCATGAAGGCGGCCCTGGCCCCGCTCGCGGACGAGGTCCTGGCCCACTTCTCGCACGTCTACACCCAGGGCACGTCGATGTATCTGATCCTCCTCGGCCACGCGCAGGACGACGCCGCCGCCACCGAGCGGCTGGAGCGGATCTGGTCGACCGCCATGGCGGTCTGCCTCGACCACGGCGCGGAGCTGTCCCACCACCACGGCGGCGGACTGGCCCGCTCGCCGTACTCGCGCCGCTCGCTCGGCTCGGCCCACCTCGTCCTGCGCAAGCTCAAGCACGCGCTGGATCCCGACGCCGTCCTCAACCCCGGAAAGCTCGGCCTCTGACCGCCGGGCCCCCGGCCTCGTACACCACCCTTCTCCGTCTCTCGACTCTGGAGCTCAACGATGAGTAACCCATCCCGTCTCCTCGTCATCGACGAGGGCACCACCGGCACCCGTGCCCTGGTATTCGACGGCACCGGCACCATCCGCAGTCGTGCCTACAGCGAATTCACCCAGTACCACCCGGCGGCGGACCGGGTGGAGCACGACCCCGAGGAGATCTGGCAGCTCACCTCGGCCCGTATCACCGACGCGCTGCGCCGCGACGGCACCGAGCCGGCCGCGCTGTCCGCGATCGGCATCACCAACCAGCGCGCCACGACGGTGCTGTGGGACCGGAGCACCGGTGAGGCCGTCGCCCCGGCCATCGTCTGGCAGGACCTGCGCACCGCCGCGATGGCCGCCGACCTCGCGCCCGAGTGGGGCGCGGCCGTGCAGGCCCGCACCGGCTGGACGCTCGCGCCGGTCTACTCCTCACTGTCGCTGTGCTGGCTGCTGGAGAACGACCGGGACCTCGCACGGCGGGCCGAGGCCGGGGAACTGGCCTTCGGCACCATCGACTCCTGGCTCGTCCACCGGCTCACCGGCGGCAGGACACACGCCATCAGCGCCTCGAACGCCGCCGTCACCGGCGCGTACGACCTGCTCGCCGACCGCTGGTACGAGGAATGGCTCGGCGCCCTGGGGCTGCCGATGAGCCTGTTCCCCGACGTGGTCGACGACTCCGGGCTCATCGCGACGACCGACCCCTCGGTCACCGGCGCCGAGACACCCATCACCGCGGCCATCGCCGACCAGTCGGCCGCGCTGTTCGGGCAGGGCTGTGTCCGCCCCGGCGACGCCAAGACCACCCACGGCACCGGCACCTTCCTCGACGTGAACACCGGCACCGAACCCGTCATCTCCCGGCACGGGCTCAGCACTATCGTCGCCTGGCGCCGCGACGGCGTCACGACGTACGGGCTGGAGGGATACGCCCCGGTCACCGGCTCCGCCGTCCAGTGGCTGCGCGACGGTGCCGAACTGCTCACCGAGGCGGCCGAGACGCAGGAGTTGGCGCGCGGTGTCGAGGACAACAACGGCGTCTACTTCGTCCCCGCGCTGACCGGACTCGGCGCACCGTCCTGGGACTCCAGCGCCCGCGGCCTGCTCATCGGCCTCACCCCGGGCACCAAGCGCGGCCATCTCGCCCGCGCCGCGCTGGAGGGAATCGTCTACTCCATCAAGGACTTCATCGAGCTGATGTCGCAGGAGTCCGGGCAGGCCGTTACGACGATGCGGGCCGACGGGGGCGCCTCCGCCAACGACTTCCTGCTCCAGTTTCAGGCCGACATGCTCGGCGCGACCATCCACCGCCCGTCCAACGTCGAGGCGACGGCCTTCGGCGCCGCCTGTCTGGCCGGTCTGGGCGTCGGCGTCTGGTCCGACCCGCAGGACTGCTTCCGCGCGACCGGCGACGACGCCGTCTTCACCCCGTCGATGGACGAGGCGACCCGGGACGCCAACTACACACAGTGGCAGCGCGCCGTCGAGCGCGCGAAAGGATGGGCGGTACGGCCATGAGGCGCTTCACCGCATCCGATCTTCCGTACGAAGCCGACGTCCTCATCATCGGCGGAGGCATCACCGGCGCCTCCGCCGCGCGGGACGCGGCGCTGCGCGGGCTCTCGGTGGTCCTGGTCGACCGCGACGACTTCGCCTCGGGAACCTCCAGCCGGTCATCGAAGCTCATCCACGGGGGCCTGCGGTACTTGCAGACGTACCAGTTCAGGATGGTCAACGAATCGGTCCGCGAGCGTGAGGTGATGATGCGGATCGCCCCGCACCTGGCCGACCTGCGACCGTTCCTGTATCTGGTCTACGACGGGTACCCCGAAGGCCGGGCCCTGCTCAATCTGGGCCTCACCTTCTACGACGCGTTCTCCCGCGCCCCGCTGAAGCGGCGGCACCGCATGCTGAACCGCGAGGCCGTACTGCGCCGGGAACCGCACCTGAACCCGCACGGGCTCAAGGGCGGCGGCCTCTACCACGACGCGCTCACCGACGATGCCCGGCTGGTCCTGGACGTGCTGCGGTCGGCGTCCCGGGCGGGGGCGCTGCTGGCCAACCACCGCGAGGTCACCGGCCTGATCCGCGAACGCGGCCGTATCGCGGGCGCGGAGCTGACCGACCGGCTGACCGGCGAGCACCTGACGGTGCGCGCCAAGACCGTCGTCAACGCGGCGGGCCCGTGGGTCGATCGCGTACTGGGACTGGAGCGGATGCCGCGACACCCCACCCTGCGGCCCACCAAGGGCGTGCACATCGTGCTGCGTACCGAGGACTTCCCGCTGTCCACCGCCGTGTTCCTGCGCTCCCCCTCGGACTCGCGCGTGGTGTGGCCCACCCCGGCGGGCGACGGCCGGCATGTCTATGTCGGCACCACCGACACCGACTTCACCGGCTCGCCGGACGATGTGGTGGCGGACGAGGCGGACTTCGCGTACCTCCTGGAGGCCGCCAACCACACCCTGCCCGACGCGCATGTCGACACCAGCCACATCGTCGCCTCGTGGGCCGGGCTGCGCCCGCTGATCGCTCCCGCTCCGGGCACGTCCAACTCGGCCGCGTCGCGCGAGCACACCGTCACGGCGGGGCCCGGCGGCATGATCACCGCCGCCGGCGGCAAGCTGACCACCGCCCGGCTCATGGGCGCGCAGATCGTCGACCTGGTCGCCGCACAACTGCGCGACCAGTACGGAATCCGCGGCCTGCCCCCGTCCACCACCGGCCGCGTGGCGATCTCCGGCGGCGCCTCCGGCGAGATCTTCCGCGCCCGGCAGGACCTGGCCTCGGCACCCGTCACCCCGCAGACCAGGGAACGCTGGCTGCGCCGTTACGGCGGCAACGCGGCCGAACTGGCGTGGGCGGCGGCCCGGAACGAGGAGGACGGCGCCAGGATCGGCGACTCCGTACTCACCCGCGCCGAGATCGGGCACGCCGTGCACCGCGAGATGGCGATGACGGTGGCGGACGTCCTCGTCCGCCGGACCGGCTCGTTCTTCTGGTCCGGCGACGGGGATACGGCGGTGATCGACCATGTGTCGGACGCACTCGACGCCGCGCACGGCTATACGGGGGAGCAGCGGACGGCACAGCAGGCGGAGTACACGCGCTGGGTGGAACGGAACCGGGGGAAGCGGGTCACCTGACGCTCCGGGGGGGTGGTGGCTCGGTCCCGGGCGGCGCGGTTCCAGGCCGCGTCGCGCAGGAGCCGTAGGCCGTTGAGGCCGACGATGACGGTGGAGCCTTCGTGGCCCAGTACGCCCAGGGGCAGCGGGAGATGGCCGGCCAGGTCCCAGATGACGAGGCCGGAGATGAAGACTGCGGCGATGACCAGGTTCTGTGTCACCAGACGGCGGGCGGCGCGGGAGAGGTTGACGGCGGTGGGGATGGTGGCGAGTTCGTCGCGGACGACTACCGCGTCGGCGGTTTCCAGGGCGAGGTCGGAGCCGGCGCGGCCCATGGCGATGCCGGTGTGGGCGGCGGCGAGGGCGGGGGCGTCGTTGACGCCGTCACCGACCACCAGCACCTTGCGGCCGGCCGTCTCCCATTCCCGTACGGCCGCGACCTTGTCCTGTGGGAGCAGGCCCGCGCGTACGTCGGTGATGCCGGCCTCCTCGGCGAGGTGTGCGGCGGCGCGCGGGTTGTCGCCGGTCAGGAGTGTCGGCGTGGCGCCGGTCAGGGTGGTCAGGGCCGCCACGGTGGCGGCGGCGTCCGGGCGCAGGCGGTCGGCGATGCCCAGCACGCCGACGGGAACACCGTCGCGCAGGACCAGGACCGCCGTACGTCCGCCGTCCTCCAACTCCGCGACGGCCGAAGGGGCGTTGTCCGTGCCGTCGAGCAGTTGGGCGGGGGCGCCCACCGCGATCCTGCCGCCGTCGACGGTGGCGGTGACGCCGATGCCCGGGGCGGAGGTGAAGTCCCGTACGTCGGCGATGACCAGGTCCCGCTCACGGGCGGCGGCCACGACGGCGCGGGCCAGCGGGTGTTCGCTGGGGTGCTCGGCCGCGGCGGCGAGCGCGAGCAGGGTGTTTTCGTCCAGGCCGCCGGCGGCCAGGGGGCTGATGTCGGTGACCCGGGGCGTGCCCTCGGTCAGGGTGCCGGTCTTGTCCAGGGCGACCGCGTCGATCTGCCCCAACCGCTCCATCACGACGGCGGACTTGACCAGCACGCCGTGGCGCCCGGCGTTGGCGATCGCGGACAGCAGGGGCGGCATCGTGGCCAGCACCACCGCGCACGGCGACGCGACGATCATGAACGTCATCGCCCGCAGCAGCGAGTCCGTCAACTCCCCGCCGAAGCCCAGCGGGATCAGGAAGACCGCGAGCGTGGCGAAGACCATGCCAAGGCTGTAGCGCTGTTCGACCTTCTCGATGAACAACTGGGTCGGGGCCTTGGTCTCGGAGGCTTCCTCGACCATGGCCACGATCCGGGCGATCACCGAGTCGGAGGCGTCCCGCTCGGCCTTCACCCGCAGGACCCCTGTGCCGTTCAGGGTGCCGGCGAAGACCTCGTCGCCAGGCTCCTTCACCACCGGCAGCGGCTCGCCGGTGATCGTCGCCTGATCGACCTCACTCGCTCCCTCCAGGACCCGCCCGTCCGCGCCGACGCGCTCGCCGGGGCGGATGAGGATCGTGTCGCCGACGACGAGTTGAGCGGTGGCCACCGTCTCCTCGGACTCGCCGTCGTCGGACAGGCGGGTGGCCGTCGTGGGCGCGAGGTCGAGCAGGCCGCGGACCGCGTCCTGGGTACGGGCGGTGGCCAGCGCCTCCAGGGCGCCGGAGGTGGCGAAGATGACGATCAGCAGCGCACCGTCCATCACCTGCCCGATCGAGACCGCGCCGATCGCGGCGACAATCATCAGCAGATCCACGTCCAGGGTCTTCTCGCGTAGCGCCCTGAGCCCGGCCCAGGCCGGTTCCCAGCCGCCCGTGACGTAGACGACCGCGTACAACGGACCCCACAACCACGCCGGGGCGCCCATCAGTTGGAGCGGAAGGGCGAGCAGGAAGAGTACGAGTGCGGCCCCGGCCCAGCGCGCCTCGGCGAGCGCGAGCACCGGCGTACGGCGCCGGGGGGCGACAGTCCTCCGGTTGTCGGCGGGCGGGGCCGGGCGCCGGAGCGTGGTCGAGGGCATGACGGAGGAACCCTTCACGGGGGGGGGACGACGGCGCATCCACCGTACAGGAATATATGAACAGGCTTTCATGTGTCGCCGTTAGGATGGGCGGTATGGGCCATGGAATGGGCGACAAGAACGGCGACAAGAACTCCGCCACCACCCGCGAACGCCTCGACGCGGTAGGCACCGCGGACGTCGCCGCGACCCTCCAGGCACTCGCCACCCCCTCCCGGCTGCGGATCCTGGCCCGGCTCCAGGAAGGCCCGTGCGCGGTCGGCGACCTCGCCGACGCGGTCGGCATGGAAGCCTCCGCCTGCTCACACCAACTGCGCCTGCTGCGCAATCTGGGCCTGGTCACCGGCGAACGCGAAGGCCGCTCGATCGTCTACGCCCTCTACGACCACCACGTCGCCGAACTCCTCGACCAGGCCCTCTTCCACATCGAGCATCTGCGCCTCGGTCTGCACGACACCCCCGCCGAGGAAGCGAAGCCGAACGCGCCCCGGTGACACGACGGCAGGGACACAACGGCCGGTGGTGTCCTGGTGCGCATGCGCACATGCGCGCATGCGCGCATGACTCGCTCGTGGACATAGCGGAACTCAGGCCGGTGGCCGGCCGCCATGCCCGATGATGGGGCGGCCATGTGGTGGATACGCACGTCCCGCCCTGCGCACCGAGACGGAGCGGAATCGGTCGACGGTGCGCCGGCGACGGCTGTTCGCGCGCTGGTGTTCGCCGCGACGAGTACGGGGCTCGCCGTCACCGGCCACCACCTGGCGTCCGGACGCGAGTTGGCCTGGCCGGCGGTATGGGGCGCGTGCGCCCTGCTGTTCCTCCTCGCCCTTCCCCTCGCACGCGGACCGCGGCCACGGTCCCTATGCGCGGTGGTGGCCGCCACGGCAATCGCACAGGGTGCCCTGCACCTGTGGCTGGCCCGTGCCGTAACGGACCTGAAGTCAACTGCGGTCGCCCATACGGCGGTTGGTCACGGCTCCGCGCGGGGCGGCCACGAGGGGTGGCACTCGGGCCACCACGGTGCGGCGATGACGGCAGCGCATATCGCGGCGGCTCTGCTGGTGGCCTGGACGATGCAGCGTGCGGACGCCGCGTGCTCGGCGGTGGGCGAGCGCCTGCGCGGCGCGCTGGGCGGCGCGCTCGCCGGGCTGCTCGTCCGGCTCGTCCCGGCCGGGGCGCGGGTTCCGGTGCCCCGGATCCTGCGGCCCGTCGGTGAACGGGCGCAGGAGCCTCCCCGTAACTCCCCTGTCCTGGCACACGCGATGACGCGCCGAGGCCCGCCGGCGGGGCCCGCTCCCGCCATCTGACCTCGGGGCGCGCTTCGGCGTGCCCGTACACCCTTCACCGTCATGGGAGTTACCCGTGTTCCTCAATTCAGGATCGCGCGCCGTGCGCCTGTCCGGTCTCACCGTCCTCGTCCTGGCCGCGTCCGTCGCCCTCGCCGCTCCGGCGTCGGCGCACGTCGAGGTCGAAGCGGCGGGCGCCAGTGCCCTCGCCGAGAACGTCACCCTGAACTTCAGCGCCGAGACGGAGTCCGACAAGGCGGGAATCACCGAGCTGGAGGTCATTCTTCCCGAGGGCATAGCCCCCGCCGACGTCTCGTACGAGAACGGCCCCAAGGGCTGGAAGTTCGCCGCCACCGACCGGGGTTACACCGTGGGCGGCCCGGCGATCGCGACCGGCGAGGACGCCGCGTACGCCGTCACCGTCCGGCAGCTTCCGGAAGCCGAGTCCCTGGCGTTCAAGACGCTCCAGACCTACAGCGACGACCGCGTCGACCGCTGGATCGAGCTGGGCGAGCACGCGGACGGCGGGCACGGCAACAGCGCACCCGTACTGGAGCTGGAGCCCGCCGAGCCCGGCGCCGAGCTCGTCAGTCCCAGCCCCAGCCCCAGCCCCAGTTCCAGCCCGACCGCCGAGACGACCACGGCGGCACCCTCCACCCCGGCGGCCGGCGACGAGGGGGAGAAGGAGGAGAAGAAGAACGAGGACGACGGCTCGAGCACCGGCCTGATCGTCGCTCTCGTGGTCGTGGTGGTCGCCCTGGCCGCGGGCGGCTTCTGGTGGTTCAGGCGCCGGGGTACGAGCGCGTCCTGACCGGCCGTGGATCCTGGCGGACCCGGTGTGCCGGGTCCGCCAGGGGATGCTCACCGGGTCAGCCGGTTCACACCTTGTCGAACACCCAGCGGGACGCCGTCCCGGCGCTGGGCTGGAAGACGGCGTGGGCGCCGACGCTTCCGTTCGCGTCCAGGTACTCGCGGCTCCAGTTGTGCTTGATCTGCTTCGGACTGCCGGACGTGGTCGTCCACTTCTGGTACCCGCCGTTGTTGCAACGGAAGGTGTAGACGTCCGCGCCGTTTCCATCCAGGCAGTGGCCTGATCCCGGGTTCTTGAAGAAGCCGCCGCTGATCTGCCACACCTGCTTGGCGCTGCGGTCACACTTGCCGAGGGTGACGTTTCCCTTGTCGTCCACGATGTTCACCACCTGTAGGCAGGAGTTGCGGCTGTTGCCGTTGATCACCTGGTAGTTCACCGCCTGAGGCGCCCGCGCCGCCTCAGCCGTCTCGACCGCCTGCGCCGAGGTTCCGGCGCCGACCAGCAGCGTCGAGCCGAACGCCATCGCCGCGCCCGCACCGGCGAGTCGAACGAGCTTTCCCTTGAGTTCCATGACTGATCCCCTCGATTGAATGACGGATCGCCCCCTGTCCGCCGCCGCGCGGATGCCTTCGGCAACCGGCTTGCGGGGATCGGTGAGGACGACGATCACCGTCTCGCGTCCCGTCCCCACGGCATCCCTGCGGCGTCCCCCCGCGTCATCACCACGTCACCATCGGCCGTCGGGCGGACATTCCCGTAAACGCTATGCTCAGGTTCAATTACTTTCAGTGAGGGGGAAGTTCAGGGGGATGGACTTTCGCGTACTCGGCGCGCTCGAGGTCTGGGCAGGCTGTCAGCGGGTGCTGCTGCCAGGAGCGCGCCGCCAGCGGGTGTTGGCCACGTTGCTGCTGGCACCGAACTCGGTGGTGCCGCTGTCCAAGCTCGCCGAGATGACCTGGGACGACGAGCCACCCGCCACCGCCGTCAAGCAGTTGCGGAACTCCGTCTCCGTACTGCGGGAACGCTTGGGCGATGCCGACCAGCGGCTCATCCTCACCGAGGGACCCGGCTACCGGATCCGCGTCGACGCGGACCGGCTCGACTCCCTCCGGTTCGCCGCCGCAGTCACCGAAAGCCGCCGCCACGCCGCCGAGGGCGGGCTGGATAAGGCAGTTGGGGTGATCCGGCCGGCACTGAGCCTGTGGCGTGGGCCCACACTCGACGGGCTGGGCACCGCCGCGTTGAGCAGATCCGCCGCACGGCTGGACGAGCAGCGGCTCGGCGCGCTGGAGCTGTGTGCCAGGTGGCGGCTGGAACTCGGCGAGCACCACGAGGTCGTCGACGATCTCGCGGATCTCGTGCACGACCATCCGCTGCGCGAAGGGCTGCACGCGCATCTGATGGCGGCGCTGGACCACTGCGGCCGGCGCGCGGACGCGCTGTACGTGTTCCACCGCCTCAGAACCCGCCTCGCCAAAGAACTCGGAGTCGACCCCGGAGCCGGTGTACGGCAACTGCACGAGCGGATCCTGCGCGGTGAACCCGGGCCCCGCCCGGCCGACCGCGCCCAGGCCAACCCTGCCCAGGCCGTCGACGCCCGCCCGGCCGCCCTCGCCCAGGCCGTCGGCGCCCTGCCCGCCCCGAGGTCGTCCCGGGCCGTCGCGTCACCTCGGGCCGTCGCGCCGCCCCGGGACGTTGCGCCGCCCCAGGCCGTCGCGTCACCCCCGGCCGTAGCCTCACCGGTGCCCCGGCAACTGCCGCAGACCATCCGCGACTTCACCGGCCGCACCGGCCACCTGGCCGCGCTCGACGCCCTGTTGCCGCCGGACGACGGACGGGCCGTGGTGATCTCCGCACTCGACGGATCGGGCGGAGTGGGCAAGACGACGCTCGCGGTGCACTGGGCCCACCGCGTCCAGGACCGGTTCCCGGACGGCACACTCCACACCAACCTGCGCGGATACGGTCCCGGCAGGCCCGCGAGCCCGGACGAGGTGCTGGACGACTTCCTGGTCGCGCTCGGCGTACCCCCGGCGGCGGTGCCCGCCGGGACCGGCGCCCGCTCGGGACTGTTCCGCACGCTGGCGGCGGGGCGTCGCCTGCTGATCGTGCTGGACAACGCCAACAGCGCCGAGCAGGTCCGGCCGCTGCTGCCGGGAGCACCCGGGTGCATGGTGCTGGTGACCAGCCGCGACAGCCTGACCGGCCTGGTGGTCACCGAGGCCGCGCACCGGCTCACCCTCGACGTGCTCTCCCTCGCCGAGGCGTTCAACCTGGTCGTCGGCATCATCGGCGCCACCCGGGTCCAGGCGGAACCGGCCGCGGTGGAAGATCTCATCCGGCTGTGCGCGCGACTGCCGCTGGCGCTGCGGATCGCCGCCGGGCGCGTGGCCGCGTACGCGCACGTCCGCGTCGCCGACATCGTCGCCGAGCTGGCCGACGACGACTCCAGACTCGACGCACTGAGCTGGGGCCAGGACCCGTACGCCGCGGTCCGCAACGTACTCGACTGGTCCTACGAGCAACTGACCACGCCGCAGGCGCACCTGTTCCGGCGCCTCGGCCTGCACCCCGGTCCGAACATCTCGACACCCGCCGCGGCGGCCCTCGCGCACCTGCCACCACGCGAGACACGGCAGTTGCTCAACGCGCTGGCCGACGCGCACCTCATCGAACCGTTCGCGCGCGACCGATACCGCTTCCACGACCTGCTGCGCGCCTACGCGGACGACTTGGCCCGTCAACACGACACCGAGGACGAGCGCCGCCGCTCCCTCGACGCGGTGCTCACGTGGTACAGCCACACCGCTCACACCGCCGACCGCCGGCTCTACCCCACCTGCACGCGCCTGGTGGCGAACCCCGCCGAGCCCGCCCATCCCCACCCCGTGGCCGACCGTGACGCGGCCTGGGCATGGTTCACCGCCGAACGGGCCAACCTGGTCGCCGCCCTGCACCACGCCGTCGACCGCGCCATGGACCGGTACGCGCTGCACCTCGTCGACGCTCTCGGCTTCCTCGTGCTCATGGGCGGCTGGGAGGAACGCATCGAAACCGCCACCGCGGGCCTGCACGCGGCGCGGCGGTCCGGCCGGACCGAGCACGAGGCGAACGTCCTGCTTGCCCGCGGAGAGGCACTGGCGCACCTGCGACATCCCGACGCGGAGCCGGACCTCACCGCCGCCTCCACACTCGCCCGGGGCGCCGGCAACATCCACATCCAGATCGCCGCCCGCACCGAACTCGGCCAACTGCTGCGCCGGCAGACCCGGTTCGCCGAAGCACTGCACCACTTCGACGAGGTGTGCGTCCTCAGCCGGGGATTCGACACCGGACGGTGGGAAGCGGTGGCGGAAGGCAACATCGCCCAACTCCACGCCGATCTCGGCAACCACCGGCAGGCCATCGATCACGGCACCCGCAGCGCGTGGCTGCGCCACCAACTCGGCGACACGGACGGCGAGGCATGCGCGCTCGCGGCCATCGCCAGGGGTCTTCAGGGCCTGGGCGACCACGACCCGGCGATCGTTCACTGCCGGCGCGCGATCGCACTCGGCCGCGCGTCCCTCGGCAGCCACGACGAGACACTTGCCTGGCCCCTCGCCGTACTCGCCACCTCGCTGAACCACCTGGGACGCGTGACCGAGGCCGTCGCCTGCTGGCAGGAAGCCGCCGCGATCTACACCGACCGGGGACTGGCCGCCGACGCCGCCGCGATGCACCTCCACATCCGACGGGCGGACCGTCCGCTCACCGAGCCACGTCCCGCCGCCGACACCGCCGCCGACACCGACGGCATCGCGGAGCGGAGTCTTAGTACCTGTTTCCCGACCCCCTGAGTGTCCGCCCGGTGGATGCAGCCGTGACTGTCAGACGCTGATGGCATGGTCGAACAATGTCTGGAAACGGCGAGGCAAGACGGCTGCACGACTTGACGGAGCTTCACCGTGTCCTCTCGCCGGTCCTTGACCGCGGCGACGCACATCTATTCTGTACCGATCGGAATGAAATAGTCGGACCGTGTGTTCTGACCGAACGAGCCGCCGACCAGGAGCGGGCCTCACGAGACGCAGCCGGGCGCGGGCCCGGCTCAGGACCACAGAATGGGAAGACCGATGTCCGAGACCAGCCTGCGTGACTTCTACGGGCGCTACATCGAGGCGCTCAACGCACACGAGTTCGACCGCATGGACGAGTTCGTCCACGAGTCCATCGTCATGCACAGCGAGCCCAGCTCCCGCGAGGCCCTCGTCGCCCAGCTACACAGCATCACCGACGCGGTCCCCGACTTCCACTGGGAGACCCAGGAGCTGGCCGTCAACGGTGACAGCCTCGCCGCCCGTCTCATCAACACCGGTACCCCCGCCAAGGAGTGGCTCGGGGCAGCCCCGACCGGCAAGTCGGTCGAGATCGTCGAGTACGCCATCTACCGCATCCGTGACGGCAAGTTCCTGCACATGTCGGCCATTCACGACGCGGAAGCCCTCCAGAAGCAGCTCGCGGGCTGACCGGGGGGATCTGGTCCCGGCGACGCGGCGGACACTCCTGGGCCCTGCCCAGGAGGCAAAGCTACCCAAATCCGAGGGTCCGTTCCTGGCGGCCGGTGACGGTGAACGCGACGGAGTAGGTGAGGGTTTCCGCACTGTCCAGATGGTCGAGGCAGATCCGGACGGCGTCGTCCGCCGCCTCGGGCGAGCCGAGTGCGCGGGCGATGGCGGGCCGGGCGATGTCGAGTTTCAGGTGCCACTGTTCGCGTTCGGCCGGATTCACCGCTCCGGCGATCAAGTGGTACGGATCGACCCGCACGGTCAGGCCGGTGAGGCCCGCCTCGCGGGCCAGCCGGTACAGCCCGCGACCGGTGTGCGGGTCGAACCCGGTCGTACGCAGGGCATCCACCACCGGATCGAGGACCGCGCGCAGCTCGGGACCGACCGGGTCGTGCCACACGAGCTGGCCGTCGAGATCGAAGAGTACGACCGTGCCGCCCGGCTTGGTGACACGGGCCATCTCCGCGACGGCCCGGTCCCGTTCGGCGACGTACTGGAGCATCAGCCGGGAGTAGACGACGTCGAACGTGCCGTCGTCGAAGGGGAGTTGGCGGGCGTCGCCGCAGCGCCGTACGAGGACGGCACCGTCCGCGCCCGCGGAACCGGCGGCCAGCCGGCCGGGGCTGCCGTCGAAGGCGACGACCCGCGCGCGGGGCCACGACCGGTACACCGCCTGCGCGATGTGGCCGGGCCCCGCGCCCACGTCGAGGACGTCGGGCGTGCCCTGCGGCATCACGGGGGCCAGGTACTCCCGTACCCACGCGTCGGCGTCGACCTTGGCGGTCAGCCGGTCGGCCTCGCGGCTGTCCTCCATCAGATACGGAACACTCATGCGGTCCTCCTCGGGTGCTCGACCCGCCCGCGCAGGCGCCGCGCGTAGAGGTCGTCGATGTGCCGGTAGAAATCGGGGTACGCCTCGGCGAGCCAGATCGCCTGGGTGTACGGCCGGACGGATCGCGCGCCGGCCGCGACAAGCCGGTCGAGCGGCAGGGCACTCGCGACGGGCAGGCAGCCGGGCTCGAACCCCTCGTAGGCGGGGCACGCGGCGGCCAGCAGTGTGTCCGTCAACCGCCGCGTCTCCTCCACGTCGAGATCGGGTGCCACCAGCAGGTCGCACCGGTTCTCCAGGAAGGAGAAGTTGAAGCCCAGCGGTCCCCGGTAGGCCAGTACGGCCGCCCGCATCCGGCCGGAGGCGTCGTACGCGACCCAGATCCTGCGGTAGCGGCGCAGGCCCACCAGCCGGTAGAGCCGGTCGACGTCGTCCAGCCTCAGATCGTCCCGGTCCAGGCCCTCGGCGTGGACGTACACCTCACCTCGGCAGCGGCCCGCGAGGTCGGCCAGCTCCCGACACGCCCCGCCGTCCAGCTCGACCACGCGTGCCTGCCGCCCGCCGCCGCCGTACGAACCGCCGTACGAACCGCCGTGCAAGCCACCGTGCGAACCGCCACCTAATCCGCTCTGCGAACCGCCGAGTTGACGGGCGAGGGGCAGCGGGACCATCACATAGTCGCCCGGCACCACCGCGGCCCGGCCAGGGGGAATGCTTCGCACCATGCCGCCGAAGGCGAGGGCCGCGAATCGGTTGCCGGGGCTGAACCAGTTCTGCTGGGCCGCGTCCCGCTTCTCGGCCATCCGGACCGCCACGGCCCCCAGCATGACCGCGCGGGCACCCACCAACGTGCCGTGGCTGACCAGGTGTTGGGTCTGCCAGCCCGCGTGGGTGGAACGCCAGGACGTCATCGACGCCCAGCCGCCCTTCGGGTCCTCGAACGTCACCACGCAGTGCAGCAGTTCGCCGGCCTGGCGGGCCCGCTGCCAGTTGTCGAGGATCACCGGCCAGTACGGGTCGAGCCGTGCCCGCTTGGCCGGATAGAGGAAACGCGTGCTCTCGTACCGGTCGAAAAGATCCTCGGGGGACCATGCGTTGATCCGGCATCCGAAATCTGACCAGTCGCCCGCCAGGCCCGCCAGGCCCGCCTGCCTGGACGAATTCGCGGGCGCGGGCGCGGGTGCGGGTGCGGGCGCGGGCGCGAGGGTGCGCTCCGCGACCGATGTGGGATCCATATCGTGCTACTCAGTCCACTTCAGAGAGTTCTTGATCATCCGGTCTTGATCATCCGCGTGGGTAACGGACTCTCCGGGCAGAGGTAACGGCCGTACCGCCCAAGATCCTTTGGAGAGATTCCTGGTACCGCCGGCATCCAACAGCCCATGCGCGTGCGGCGATCGGCCAGGTCAGCCGCGTACGGGCAGGGTGAGGGCCGAATGGGCCGGGCGCCCCTCAGCGGCGGCGGGCAGCGCGCCGAGATCGCGCAGCATGGCGTCGCGCCGCTCCAGGGCGAGGGCGGTGGTGGGGAAGAGGGTGGCGTCGCCCTCGCCGACCAGGTCCTGGTTCAGGGTCACGAACTCGCGGGTGTCGCGTTCGTAGGCGGCGAAGCCCGTGGCGTGGTCCTGGTCGGCCGGTCCGGCCAGCGAAGCGGCGAGCATGTACGCGCCGACCAGGGCGAGGCCGGTGCCCTGGCCTGTGAGGAACGAGGGCGCGTACGCGGCGTCGCCCACCAGCGCGACCCGGCCGCCGGACCAGCGCGGCATGCGGATCTGGCTGACCGCGTCGAAGAACAGGTCGTCCGCGTCGCGCAGGGCGGCGAGCATGCCCGGGACCTCCCATCCCGCGTCGGCGAAGACCTCGGCGACCAGGTCCCGTTGGGCTTGTGGGTTCCGGAACGCGTCGTACGGCGGCTGCGGGTGGGCGAAGTTGAGGAAGGCGTGCACGTCGCCGCCGTCCCCCACGGCGTACAGCGCGGCGGCCCTGCCCGGGGTGTTCCACATCGTCATCTCGTGGGAGAGCCCGAAGGTGTTACGCATGGTGAATCCGGCGAAGCAGTAGCCCAGATACCGGTGGAACCGCTCCTCGGGGCCGAACAGCAGCTCGCGGGTACGTGAGTGCAGACCGTCCGCGCCGAACACCAAGTCGAACGTACGCCTGCCGCCCCCGCGGAAGGTGATGTCGACGCCGTGGCCGCACTGGTCGAGGGTGTCGATGGAGTCGTCGAACAGGAACTCCACGTCGTCACGGACCGCCGCGTGGAGCGCGTCGGTCAGTTCCCCGCGCGGCACCTCCAGGTCCTGTCCCGCGATACCGCCGGTGAGGGTGTGCGGGTCGACCGAGGCCACCTCGCCGCCGTCCTTGTCGAGGAAGGTCAGCCGGCGCAGGTCGATGTGCGCGTCGCGCAGCCGCGGCAGGATTCCCATCCTCCGGACGACCTCGAGTGCCGTGCCGCGTACGTCGATCGGGTAGCCACCGCTGCGCGGTGCCCCCGCCTTCTCGACCACCGTGACCGCGAATCCGTACCGGTTCAGCCAGAACGCGAGCGCGGGCCCGGCGATGCTCGCCCCGGATATCAGGACCTTGCGCCTCGGCTGATCGGTGCGGGTCATTCCTTGACTCCTTTGGTCATGGTGCGGGTGACAAGCAGGGACAGCGCCGTGACGGCGCCGGCTATGACGAAGCCGGTGACGAAGGCCGATTCGGCCGGGACATCGGAGCCGGCAGGGGTCCCGGCGGTGAGGATCCCGCCACTGAGCTGCACCCCCACGGCGAAGCCGATCACGCGGGTCACCAGGACCAGACTGGTGGCGATGCCGGTGTCACCCCGGTCGACGGAGGTGGCGGTGCTGGTCACCATCGCCGTGACACACAGGCCGTTGGCGAGCGCCACCAGCATCTTGCCGACGACGAGATGCCAGACCTCGGTGTGTACGGCCGCCAGGGCGATCAGGCCGGCGGCCATGATGACGATCCCGGCGGTGACCACGGCACGCGAGCCGTAACGCCGCGCCCCGATCCCGCTGATGGGCCCGGCCAGCGACGCGGCCACGGCGCCGGGCAGCAGGAAGAAGCCGATCTCGGTGGCGCCGGCCCCGAACCCGTAGTCGTCGGCGGACACCGCGAACATCTGCGGGACGAGATGGACCGGCACGGCCGTACCGACGCAGATCGCGAACGTCAGCACACACGACTTCCACACCGCGGGCCGGGCCAGCAGGCGCAGATCGACCATCGGCGCGAGGGCACGACGCTCGACGGCCACCCATCCACCCACGAAGGCGGCCAACAGCAGGACGAGGGCGACGGCCACGAGTGGCCGCGAGACCAGCTCGGGTGCCAGCGCGAGTACGAGCATGAGCGTGACCAGCGTCCCGCTCAGCAGAACGAGGCCCGGCCAGTCGACCCTCGCGTCGTCCGACCGGCCGGGCGGATCGTGCGGCATCAGCCTGCTCACGAGCACGGTGGCGCCGATGACCGCGAACGTCGGCAGCGCGAACATCCAGTGCCGGGACAGCCCTTCCGCCACGGGCCCGGCCGACAGCGTCCCCGCCATCCCGCCCCCGACGAACAGTCCGCTGACCACCCCGATGGCCACCTTCGACTCCCTTGCGGGGAGGTGTTCTCGTACGAGGATGAACGACAGGGGCAGCGCGCCCACCATCGCCCCTTGCAGTATCTGGCCGAACAGCAGCACGGGCAGGTTCGGCGCCAGCGCGGAGACCAGACCGCCGGCCGAGACCACCGCCATCAGCCGGATCAGGACCCGTTTCCCGCCGTAGCGGTCGCCGAACTTGCCCGCGACCGGCGTGATGAGCGCGCCCGTGATGAGCAGCACGATGCTGAGTAACGCCCCTTCGGAGGGGTTCATGTCGAGTTCGCGTTGCAGGAGCGGGAGGGTCGGCGTCACCACCGACTCCAACGCACCGGTGGCGACTGCCAGCAGGCCGAGAGCGCCGACAGCCCCCTTCCCGACGCGGACCGGGGAAACGGGTGTTGCGGTCATGGACGTCCTCTCTTTCCGTCATTGCCGGGCGGGGTACGGACACACGCGCGCCGCGACACCCTGAAATTACACTACACCGTGCAGTGTAGAACGGTTAAGATGGGCCCATGCCGACCACGAAGACACTGCGCGAGGGGTCCACGCCCAAGCGGGCCGCCATCCTCTCGGCGGCCCGGGAACTGTTCCTCGCCGACGGCTTCGACCGGTCCAGCGTCGACGCGGTCGCCGCGCGGGCCGAGGTCTCGAAGCGGACGGTCTACGACTACTTCGGCGACAAGCAGACGCTGCTGCGGGCAGTCGTGGACGCCGTCGGCGAATCGATGATCACCACGATCCGGCGCACCATCGACGACACCCTCACCGACCTCACCGAGGAGGCCGAACTCGAGGACGCGCTGGTCACGTTCTCGATGCGCATCGCGACCGACATGCTCGGCTCGACGGAGTACGCGACGCTGCAACGACTGGTCCGAGCGGAGTCCGGCCACCTGCCGCACCGGGGCTACAACTCCATGGCCGACACCCCGGACGAGGCACTGGCCGAACAGTTCGCCGCCTTCGGCGCGGCCGGGCTGCTCCACGTACCCGATCCCCGGCTCGCGGCCGACCAGTTCATCGCGCTGACGTTCGGCGTCGCGCTGGACAGGCTCGGTTCCGCGAACGCCGTGGAGGACAGCCGCGTCCGGCCACTGGTCGTGGAGGGAGTACGGACCTTCCTCCGGGCGTACCGCACCACGTAGGTGCCTGGCACCGGGGCCCGGCGGCGAAAGGGGTGACGGTGTGACCCCGGTGGTAGCGGGTCGAGGACGTGAGGAGCGGAACCTGTCACACCCGACCGAGGGACCGCGGGACACGGGCAGCGGCGTACGGCCGTGGACGGCCGGCGAGCTGCGCGGGATCGATGCCGCGTACACGATCGTCCTCACCGCGGACGTCGGCGACGGGCGGCCACCGCGTCCGGGCGTGGAGATCGGTGTCGTGGTCGTGGACGGCGAGGTGTTCGTATGCGCCTACCAGGGTCCGGTGTCCCATTTGTTCAGGGCCACCCAGGAACTGCACCGGGGCGTCATCCGCGTGGACGGGGCCGACCGGCCGGTCGCCTTCGACGTCCCCGTACCGCAGGACGCGCGGCTGACGCGGGCGATCGACGACGCGTAACGCGCACAAGTACGGCGCCGTCGGCACGATGAACGACGGGATGCGGGAGGCCACCGTCCCTATCGCACCGCTGGAGGGCGGGCCATAACGGGTCCGTCCGGGGCGGACCCGTTATGGCCCGTACAGTCCAGAACTAATACGATGAGGACATGGCCCGGCCCCGTAAATTCGACGAAGATCGTGTTCTTCTCGCTGTCCGCGACGAGTTCTGGGACAAGGGCTACGCGGCGACGTCCCTGGAGGACCTGCTGCGCGTCAGCGGGCTCGGCAAGGGCAGCCTGTACGGCGCGTTCGGAGACAAGCACAACCTGTTCCTGCGGGTGCTGCGCGACTACGACAACGCGAATCTGCTCATGCTGCGCGAGCGCCTGGAGTCGGCGACGCGAGGGATCGACCTGGTGCGCGAATTCGTGCTCAGCCCGGCCGCCGACCCCAACGGGGCAGTTGCGCGTCGAGGGTGCCTGCTCGCCAACAGCAACGCCGAACTCGCCACCAGCACTCCGGAAGTGGCCGCCGAGGCCCGTCGCAGCTACGACGCGATCACCGCCATCCTCACCGAGGCGCTGGAGCGGGCCCGGCGCGAAGGCGACCTCGCCCCCGGTGCGGACCCCGCCGAGACGGCCCGCACGGTTCTCGTCGCCCAGCTCGGCCTCATCGCCCTCGGGCGGACAGGCATGGACATCGACACCCTCACCGCGGCGGCCCGGTCCGCTCTGGCGCGACTCCTGCCCGCCCCCGCGCCGCAGTAGCAGCCACCCGTCGGCCGAACGGAAACCGCTGTAGGCCCCTACGGGCCCAGTCCCGTCAGGTGCACCTTCAATCTGCGGAGCAGCCCCTCCCGAGCCTGTTCTTGACTGCTCGGTCCATATCGAGGATGATTATTGACCCAACGGTCCATAACTCTCGAGGAGGGCGGCATGGCCGTCTTGGCAGGCAAGATCGCTGTGATCACCGGTGGCAGTACCGGTATTGGTTTCGCAACGGCACGCGCGTTTCGTGATGAAGGCGCCCAGGTCTTCATCACCGGTCGCCGCAAAGACGCACTGGACGCCGCGGTCGCCGAACTCGGCAGCGGCGTGACCGGCGTGGTGTGCGATGTCTCCGTACCCGCAGAGCTCGACGCGCTTTACCAGGCCGTGCGCGAACAGGCCAGTGGTATCGACGTGTTGGTCGCGAATGCCGGCATCGGCATCGCAGCTCCGCTCGGCGAGGTGACGGAGGAGGTGATCGACTCCGTGTTCGCCACCAACGTCAAGGGAACGATCTTCACTTTCCAGCAGGCGCTGCCGCATCTGAATGCCGGTGCTTCGGTAATCCTGACCGGCTCGACCGCCGCCACGCGGCCCGACCCCGGGCTTGAGGTCTACGCGGCGTCGAAGGCCGCGGTGCGCAGTCTTGCCCGCGGCTGGGCCCTCAGCTCGCGCGCACGCGGCTTTCGGGTCAACGTCGTATCGCCGGGCGGTACGCGCACCCCGGGTCTGCTGGAGCTGATCCCGGCCGAAGTGCTCAAGCAGGCCGAGGAGGGCATCCCTCTGGGCCGCCTCGCCGAGCCCAGGGAGATCGCCGCGGTGACGACGTTCCTCGCCTCGGACGCGGCTAGTTTCGTCAACGGTGCGGAGTTCTTCGCCGACGGTGGATACGCGCAGACGTAAGTGCCCCAGCAGGCGCCTGGCCACTCGGGAAGGCACGCCCTTCGCGTGCGCCCTCCCGCTCGGGCACACGCGCACGTCAGGTCGTCCGGGCGCGCGAGCCAACGGCCCGAGCCCGAGGTGTGTGCGCGGCGAGTGAGCGCGACACACTCCGTACGCGCCGTACATGCGGGTGCTGGACGCGCTCACCGCCGATATCAAGGCGGGGAGGATCGGTCCGGGCGAGCGCATCCCGTCAGAGTCCGAGTTGTGCGAGCGGCACAAGGTGGCGCGGGAGACCGCACGTCGAGCGGTTCGGGTTCTGCGCGAGCGGGGCATCGTGCGAACGGAGTGGGGCAGAGGAACGTTCGTTGTCGGTCTTGCCGAGCGAGCCGGCGAGGACGAGCACCAGGACGACTAGGGCGTGTTGCGAAAGTACACGTCGCGGGTTCCCTGACGGTGTAAGGATGAGACAGCGGAGCCCCGCCCGCAGATCGGTGAACGGGGCGCCCATCAGCGTCTTCTAGGTCAGGTGCCGAGAGTGGCGGCCACGGCAGACGGGCCGGGGAAGTCCGCGGGCAACGCGTCCATCAGTAGTTCGTCAACGGGCTGCCCAAGCCAGTAGCCGGACTGCCGCAGCCGGCCGGACGGGCGGAAGCCTGCCTTCTCGTAGGCAGCGATTCCGGCCCGGTTGGGCTCCAGCACCTTCAGCCACACCATGCGCAGATGGGCGAGGTGGAATGCCCAGTCCAGGGTCAGTCGCGCCGCTTCGGCGGCGTACCCCTTGCCGCGCGCTTCCGGGGCGAGCACGATCACGAACTCGGCAGTACGGACATAGGTGTTGACTTCAAGGATCGTCATCCCCACCGCTGCGGTGTCTTCCAAGCGCACCACCTCGAACTGCTGGAAGCGCTCGTTGCCCCTCTGACGCTCGTATCCGGCGGCGCGAACCTCCCAGGACTGCGCCCACTGGTTGCCGTACCCGAGGATGGTTCGGGGGTCGTTCTCCCACTTGTGGTACTCAGGCAGCATGTCGTGCCGGGGCATCCCCAGGGCGAGCGTTTCGCCTGACAGAAGGATGTGCGGGTCAGTCACGGTCGTACTCCTCTTCCGGCCTTTGCCGGGCCGGGTCCGTCTGGTGTGTAGGTCGGGGTGTAGAGCGCGGTGTCCGCCGGTTCCTCGACGGGCTCCCCTTCCGGATCGGCAATCCAGGCGTGCAGCCGTACCGGGTCGACGGCCACGCCATGCCGCCATTCGGCGCGGCGTCGGGCGCCCGCCAGCAAGAGAGAGGCTGCCGTCGAGTCCACTTTCCCGCCGAGCACAGGATTCACTTGCGGACCACGAACCCGATCGAGTCGACGTTCTCCACCGTCAAGCTCCGCACCAAGGTCACCCGCGGCGCGGGTAGCCCGGCGGCCGCGCTCGCGATGGTGTTCAAGCTCGTTGAGTCCGCCCAGGCGCGATGGCGCGCGATCACCGGAGCTTCCTGAGGAGCAAGCCGCATGAACCTTCACGACATCCCGCAGAATCCGGACGAGCACGTCCGCTTCGCGGCCTACCTCGACAAGCTGCGGCAGGTCGCCGACGCGAACGAGGTCGATCTGGTCAGCCGCGTGCTCACCGATCCGGACCAGACGATGGCCCAGTCCGCCGTGCTGAGGCACCTGGACCGTCGAGCCGCCGACCTCTACCCCAACCTCGCCTACGAGGGGTGACCAGCGCACGCACTCTGCCAGTTGAGTGGCAGAAGAGTAGTTACAGCACGAACGGCGGAAACTGCATCGAGTACAGCACGTCACTGCTGGAGGTTGGGGCCGTGCCGGTTCGTGACTCGAAGGACGTGTGAGCGCGACTCGGTGGCGTTCGGCGCGGAGATCAGGGAAGCTCGCGCCCATGGTTTCGGTATTGCAGAACGTGGCGATCGACTGTGCGGATGCCTATGGGCTGGCCCGGTTCTGGAGCGGTGTCACCGGCCGGCCGCTGCATCCGGAGGACAGGCCGGGTGCCCAGGAGACTCAAGTGCTGCTCGCGGACGGACCGGTGCTGCACTTCAATCAGGTGCCCGAGCCCAAGACCGTCAAGAACCGGATCCATCTGTGTCTGCGCCCCGAGACCTCCCGCGATGAGGAGGTGGAGCGGCTGATGGGTCTCGGGGCCACCTTTGTCGCCGATCACCGGAATCCCGACGGGTCGGGCTGGGCGGTTCTCGCCGACCCCGAGGGCAATGAACTGTGCGTGCTGCGCAGTGAGTCCGACCGGGCCGCCATGGGTTCCTGACGCTCACGCGCCGTCCGGGCCGCCCGTCGATGTGGCCAGTCGGCCGTCGATGTCCGCCGTGACGCGGCCCTCGACCATGGTCGCCACGACGCGATGGCGGAACGTCATGCCGTGGAAGGGGGTGTTGTCCGACGCGCTGACCGACCGTGTCCGGTCCACCCGCCAGTTCGCCCGGGGGTCCACCAGGGTGAACGTCGCCGGCTCCCCCGCGCGCAAGGGACGGCCCGCCACGGCGGACAGCCCCGCGACAGCGGCGGGGCGGGTCGACATCACCGTGGCCACGAGGGCCCAGTCCGGTTCGGCCCCGGCGCCCAGGGCCTCGGCGACCACGGGTAGGGCGGTCTCCAGGCCCAGCATGCCGAACGGGGCCTCGCACCAGTGGTTGTCCTTGCTCGAGGCGGTGTGCGGGGCGTGGTCGGTGGCGACCGCGTCGATCGTTCCGTCGCGCAGGGCCGCGCGCAGCGCCGTCACGTCCTCTGCCGTGCGCAGGGGCGGGTTCACCTTGTGCAGGGGGTCGGCGTCGTGCGTCATGGCGTCGGTGAGCAGCAGATGGTGGGGGGTCACCTCGGCCGTCACCGGCCAGCCGCGTGACTTCGCCCAGCGGACGATTTCGACGGTCCCGGCTGTGGAGACATGACAGATGTGCAGCCGTCCGCCGGTGGCCCCGGCGAGTACGACGTCGCGGGCGACGATCGACTCCTCGCCCGTCGCCGGCCACGGCGGCAGACCGGTGGCGCGCGCCGCCGCACCGGCGTTGACCTGGCCGCCCGCCACGAGACGCGGGCACTGCGCGTGCTGCGCGACGAGGGTTCCGGTACGGCGTGCCGCCTCCAACGCCCGTACCAGCAGCGCGGGGTCGTCCACACATACGCCGTCGTCGGAGAACATCACGGCGCCCGCCGCCGCCATGGCATCGAGGGGCGCGAGGTCGCGACCCGCGAGTCCGCTGGTGACGGCCCCCACCGGGTGCACCCGGCAGGACGCGGTCAGCGCCGCCCGGTCGATGATGTGGCGTACGCGTTCCGGAGTGTCCGTCACCGGTACGCAGTTGGCCATGGCGAGCACGTCGGAGTACCCGCCGTGCGCCGCCGCCCTCGTACCACTCGCGATGGTCTCCGAGGGTGTGTCACCGGGCTCGCGCAGATGGGTGTGGAGGTCCACCAGGGCCGGCAGCAGGATCAGACCGTCGCCGTCGGCTGTTGTCACGGAAGGTGTTACGGCGGTGATGCGGCTGCCGCGTACGGTCACGTCCTGCGGCGCACCGCCGAGCGGTCGGACCCCTCGCAGGACCGTCGTCCCCGCAGGGCCGTTCACCGGCCGGTGTCCGCGCGCGCGAGGCGGAAGACCGGGCCGTCCGCGCAGATCAGCGGGGACTCCTCGGGACCGCTGCGGGTCCCGGTGGCGCAGCCGTGGCAGTACCCGAGGCCACAAGCCATATGGGCCTCCAGCGACACCTGTACGTCCGCCGACCAGCGGCGGCCCAGCTCCTCGCAGAGCCGGGCCAGCCGCTCCGAACCGCACGTCATGATCTGCTGCGGCGGGGCCTGGTCCAGCTCCGCCGTCAGCAGGTCCCGCAGTTGGGCCGGATCGCTGGCGCCGGTGTCGTCGGTGACCTCGTACAGCCGTGTCACACCGGCCGCCCGGTAGACGTCCGCGCCCACGACCCGGTCCGCGCTCCGGCCGCTGGCCACGGCGGCGATCTCGATGTCGGTCCCCGCGCACTCCTGCGCGACCGTGGTCAGCGAACAGGTGCCGATGCCCCGTCCGACCAGCAGGACGCGCCGCGTCGGGGCCGCGATCCTGAAACCCCGGCCCAGCGGTCCCACCACCAGCATCCGCTCGCCCGGCCGGAAGGAGGCCAGCCGGCGCGTGCCGTCACCGACCACTCCGAGGAGGATGTCGAGGGTGCCGGCCTCCGGATTCCGGCCGTACACGGCCATGGGGCGGGGCAGGACGGGGTCCGTCTCGCCGTCCCGGGCGGCGGTCAGCATCACGAACTGTCCCGCCTGGCACGTCCGGGCGATGCTCGGTGCCTCCAGCCGCAGGAAGTGGTAGCCCCGGCCGTACGGGGTGGAGGCGAGGACCCGGGCCCGGTGCCAGGTCGGGGCGGGCAGGTCGGTCCCGGATCCGCGTAGCGGTGTGACGCTGTCCCTGACCGGTATGCCAGCGTCCGTGTCGAGGGTGTTCATGCTGCTGGGGCCTCCTGTGCGGACAGCCGGGCGTCGAGTCGCAGCAGACCCGAGGCCAGGATGTCGGTGCCGACCGCGAGTTCGTCCTGGCGGGTCAGCTCGTCGGGACTGTGGCTGACCCCGCCGTTGTGGCTGGGGACGAAGATCATGCCGGTGGGCACCACATGGTTGATCATCTGTGCGTCGTGGCTGGCTCCGCTGGGCATGACCCGGTGCGCGATCCCGGCGTCCGTCGCCGCCTCGGCGACGGTGTCCCGCAGCCAGCGGGGGAGGATGACGGGGGAGGCGTCGGCCAGCAGTTGGGATTCGCACCCGATCCCGCGCCGGGAGCAGATGCTCTGCGCGGCGTCGACGATCTCCGCCGCCGTCAGCCGCTGCCGGTCGTTGTCGACGTCCCGGACGTCGACATACACCTCGGCGCTCCCGGCGATCGTGGTGAGGGACCCGGGCGAGGCGTGCATACGGCCGACCGTCGCGCGGGTGCCGTGATGGCGGCTGTCGTTGGCAAGGGTCTCGATCATCAGGATGACCTCGGCCGCCGCGGCCATCGCGTCGGCCCGCAGCCGCATCGGGGTTCCCCCGGTGTGCGAGGCCCGTCCGGTGAGGTCGAGACGCAGCCGGGTACTGCCCGAGATCAGGTCCACGAGTCCGATCGGAACGGACTCGGACTCCAGCAACGAGCCCTGCTCGATGTGCAGTTCCAGGAACGCCGCCCAGTCCTCGGCGCGCCAGCGGGCCGACTCCGTGTCGTCCGGGTCGAGGCCCACGGCTTCCATGGCCTGTGCCAGCGATACGCCCCCGGCGTCCCGCTTGGCCCGCAGATCGGCGGGGCCGGTCAGCCCCGCGACGATCCGGCTGCCCGTGCACGCCTGCCCGAAGCGGGCTCCCTCCTCGGCGGCGAAGGCCACGAAGCGGACCGGCCGGGTGAGCCGGATCCCGCCCGAGACGAACAGCCGCGCCACCTCCATCGCCGCGACCACACCGGCTATCCCGTCGTACGCGCCGGCGCCCGGCACGCTGTCGAGATGCGAGCCGGTGCCCACCCCCGGCAGTCCGGGGGCCGTGCCGGGCAGTTCGGCGACCGTGTTGCCGGCCGTGTCCGTACGTACTTCCAGGCCGAGCGCACGCATGTACGCCGCGTATACGTCATGGGCCCGGCGCTCGAGCGGGGTGTGGGCGAGGCGGGTGACGCCGGGGCCGCTGCCGGGCTCCGACAGCGCGGCGAAGGTGTCCAGATGTGTCTGGAGCCGGTCGGCGTCGGCGCGGGGCAGGGCCGCGATGGCCGCCTGGAGGGTCGGTGCGCTCATCGCAGGCCGGCCGACGAGGCTTCCGCCTCGGAGAGCAGCGATACGACGGGTACGGAACCGGCGGCGTCGAGCGTCGGCGTGTGCAGGACGGCGGCCACCGCCGTCACTTCGGCGTCGGCTCCGCGCAGCAGACTGAGCATGGCCTGGAGCCGGCGCGGCTCCCAGGCGGTCGCCAGCAGCACGACCCGGTCGCCGGGGGTGATCGACGGGGTGACGGAGGTGATCCCGGACTCGTCGGTGACCCGCAGGACGGTCGCGCCCGTGGCCAGGGCCACGATGTGGGCGAGTACGGCTTCGTCGCTGCTCTCCCACACCGAGATGTGGTCCGGTGCCAGTTCGCGTACGGCGTCGGCGACGGCCCGGCCGATGAGGTCGGCGGCGGCCGGGGAGACCTGCGTGTTGAGGGTGGTGCCGTAGGCGTCCGTGGCCGCGCCGAGTTCACGGATGCCGGCGAGGATCGCGGGGGTGCTTTCGGTCATCGGGGATCCACCTCTTTCTTGTCGGTGGTGGTGGAGAAGGCGGGGAGGGCGGGGAGGGCGGGGAAGGCGGAGAACAGCGCGTGGAACCGTACGTCGTACCGCTCCTGGAGCACGTCCGCCACGCTGCTGCCGCCACTGCCGTCACTGCTGTCGAGCACGCTCAGGACGCCGGAGACCCGCATCCCGGCCTTCCGGGCGGCGAGCACCGGTGGTGCCGCGTCCTGCGCCGTACCCACCAACGGCACGACGACGACGGTGTGTTCGCCCGCGTGGGCCTCGCCCGTCAGTCGCGCCTCGTCCCCGCCGCCGGTCCCGCCGGTCACCGTCGCGAACGGCAGCCCCGTGTGCAGCGCCAGGGCGGTGGTGACGGCGATGCCGTCGGGGCCGGCGCACACCAGCCGGTCGGTCCCCGGCGGGAGCGCTTCGGACAGCAGGGCCGCGGTGCGGCGCAGGATGGAAGGCCGGCTCTGGACGGCTTCGATGTCGACCCGGCCGTCGCCGCCGGGGGCCACCGCGAGGATGTCGGCGTACAGTTCGGCGCTGCGCTGCCCGGCGCTCTGGAAGGCGCTGGGCGCGTCAGGTGCCGTACGCAGGACCTGGGCGAGGTTCATGTGGGGCCTTCCGTGAATGGGACGGTCGGTGGAGAGCAGCGCGAGGTGCGGACGTACGAGGTCAGATCCGCACCGTGCCGCGTACGTCCGCGAGACGGGCGATGCCGAGTTCGCCGCACAGGACGTCGAGATCCCGCAGGACCTGGGTCATCGCGTACGGGCGGGTGAACGTCGCGGTGCCCATCTGTACGGCGGTGGCCCCGGCCAGGACGAACTCCAGGACGTCCCGCGCGGTGCTGATGCCGCCGCATCCGACGACGGGTATCGACACGGCCTCGGCGGCCTGCCACACCAGGCGCAGCACCAGGGGCCGCACCGCCGGTCCGGACAGCCCTCCCACCCCGTTGCCCAGCACCGCGCTGCGCCCGTGCACGTCGATGGCCATGCCGGGGAAGGTGTTGGCGACGGTCACGGCACTCGCGCCCGCCTGCTCGGCGGCCCGCGCGATGTCGCCGATCGAGGTCACGTTCGGGGTGAGTTTGACGACGACGGGCAGCGACGTGCGTGCCACGACACCGGAGACGACGCGCTCCACGGTCGCCGCGTCCGTACCGATGGCGAGCCCGCCGTGCTCGAGGTTCGGGCAGGAGACGTTCACCTCCAGTGCCTCGCAGGGCGCGTCGGCCAGATCCTCGGTGATCCGCAGATACTCGTCCACGGCGAGGCCCCCGACGCTCACCACGACCGGCACCCCGAACGACCGGTAGCGGGGCAGCACCGTACGGATGAACTCCGGCGATCCCGGGCTGGGGATCCCCACGCTGTTCAGCATCCCCTGGGCGCTCTCGGTGAGCCGGTGCGAGGGGTTGCCGGAACGCCGTTGCGAGAAGAGGGTCTTGGTGACCACGGCGCCCAGCTCACGCACCGGCAGGAGAGCGGCGAGTTCGGGACCGAAGCAGCCCGACGCGGGCATGACGGGGTTGGCCAGCCGCAGCGGGCCCAGTGAGACCGCGAGGTCGGTCCGGGACGCGGCGTGGTCCGCGAAGTGCCGGTCGCGGTCGTCGAGCACCGCGGGACTGTGGTCCTGAACCTCCGTCATGGGGGGCCTGCCTTCTGCGTCAGGGGGATCGAGGTGAAGGGGGAAGGGGGGAACGGGAACTGGGGAACTCAGCCGCCGAATCGCTCGGTGAGCTTGCGCTCGGCCCAGCCGATCAGCGCGTACATGACCCAGGCCATGAGACAGAGCAGCCCGAGGCAGATGATCACGAGCTTGATGTCGTCGTTGTCCTGCGCCTGCTTCTCCAGATAGCCGAGCCCCGACTGCGCTCCGATGAACTCGCCGATGACCGCCGCCGTCACCGCCTGGAGCACCCCCAGCCGCAGCCCCACGGCGATGGCCGGCAGGCTGTACGGCAGGTCGATCTTGAACGCTCTGGCGACCGGTCCGATACGCAGCAGACGGGCCAGGTCGTCAACGCCCTTGGGCACGGACCGCAGTCGCGTCACCATGTTGATCATGACGGGGTAGAACGACACCAGGGCCACGAGGGCGATCTTGGAGCCGACACCGAGTCCCAGCCAGAGCACGATCAGCGGCGCGATCGAGATCTTCGGGGTCACCTGCGCCACGATGACGAGCGGCATCAGCAGCCGTTCGACGATCGGCAGCCGGGTGAAGAGGATCGCCAGGACGACCCCCGCCACCGCGCCGATCAGCACACCTTGCGCCACCTCGGCGAGCGTCTGCTGGACATGCACCGTGAGTACGTCGTCCGAGGCCAACTGCCAGGCGTGCTCGGCGACGGCGGCCGGGCTCGGCAGCTTGTAGGCCGGTATCGAGAACACCGCGGTGATCAGCCACCAGAGGCCGACACCGGCCAGCAGGGACAGCGTGCCGATCACCACCGGCCGGACGGCGTCGGCCGTCCGGCCGGGACGGGCGGGGTGGCCGGAGCGGCCGGCGCGGGCGGGCGCCTCAGCCGAGGTCATTCGGCTTCACCACCAGGTCACCGGCGTCGAAGGACGAGTCGAGGAGCTTGAACTGCTTCTGGGAGTCGATGGCCTGCTGCCAGCGCGCGAGGTCCGCGGAGCCCAGGCCGTTCTTCTCGGTGTTGTCCGACTGCCACAGGCTCTTGGCGAACAGGTCCTCGACGATCGTGGTGATGTCGCTCTCCTGGCCCTTGAAGGAGGAGGCGTACTTCTTCACCGACATGTCGACCGCCGCGCGCGGGTTCTTGACCGTGTACTCGATGCCGCTGTTCAGCGCCTTGTCGAACGCCTTGACCGTGTCAGGGTCGTTCTTGACCTTGTCCTCGCCGGCGATGACGACGTTGCCGAAGGAGGGCAGGTACTTGTCGCTCAGTATCTGGTTGACGTCGACGCCGGCGGACTGGAGCGCGTAGTAGCGCAGGCGCGAGAAGACGATCGCGTCGACCTGCCCGTTCTTCAGCGCGTCCACGATGACGCCGGTGCCCAGGGTGCGGACCTTGACGTCGGACAGCTTCAGACCGGCGCTCTCCAGCATCGCCTGGAGCTGGATGTAGTTGGGGCTGCCGAGGTCGGTGACGGCGACGGTCTTGCCCTTCAGGTCGGCGGGGGACTTGATGTTCGCCGAGGGCTGGGACAGCAGCGCGCCGATGCCCTGCTGGTACGTGGTGTGCACGACCTTGGTCTTGATGCCCTTGCCGTACGCGGTGATGACCGAGTCGCCGTTCGGGAAGCCGAAGTCGACGTTGCCCGACGCGACGTTCTTCACGATGTCGGAGCCCTGGGCGTAGGTGAACTGGACGTCGAGGCCCGCGTCGGCGAAGTAGCCCTGCTCCTTGGCCGCGTACAGCGGGGCGTAGTACGGCACCGCGGCGCCGTCGATCTGGATGGTGACCTTCTTGGTTCCGTCGGACGACGTCTTCGCCGAGTCGGAGGAGCCGGGGCTGCACGAGGTGGCGAGGAGCGCGGCGACGGCCAGGACGGCGGGGATGCCGACGAGCTTCAGGGACCTTCTGCTGGTGCTGTTCATGATCTGTCCTTAGGGAGGCGAGGTGGGAGTGAAACTCAGCGGCGTCCGCGCAGGAGCCTGCGCTCGGCCAGGGAGACGAGGCCGAATCCGAGGAGCCCGACCGCTACCGTGATCAGGACCGCGGCGATCAGCAGTGGGGTGTCACTGGAGGTGTTGCCGAGCACCATGAGGTAACCCAGGCCGCGTTCGGAGGCGAGGTACTCCGCCAGGAACGCGCCGGTCATGGCGTCGATGACGGCGATCTTGGCGCCGGCCAGCAGCGCGGGCACGGCTGCGGGGAGCTGGATCATCCGCAGGTACTGCCAGCGGGACAGATGCAGCAGTTTGCCCAGTGTGCGCATGTCCTCGGGCACGTCCTTCAGCCCGAGCATCGTGGCCATGGCCATCGGGAAGAAGACGAGCAGCAGGATGAGCGCGTACTGCGAGGTCAGGCTGAGACCGAACCACAGCACCAGCAGCGGTGCGACGGCGATCTTCGGAGCCGCCTGGAGCAGCACCATGTACGGGGCGAGAATCTCGCGGACCGTACGGGAGGCCCACAGGACCCAGCCCAGGGCGATGCCGATCAGTGACCCGCCGACGAATCCCAGCACGATGTTGCGCAGGGTGTAGGTGAGGTTGGGCCACAGCGTGCCGTCCTGGACCAGCTTCACCCCCGCGTCCAGTACGTCACCGGGAGCGGGCAGCAGATAGGACGGTACGTCGGCGAGCCGGACGTAGGCGCTCCAGGCGACCAGCACGACCGCCGCGTACGCGAGCGGCGTCAGGACGCGTACGACCCCGCGGGACACACGGGACATACGGGAAATATCGCTGCCGCCGGTGCCGGACGCGGCGGAACGCTTGACGTCCCGGTCCGGGCCCCGGCGGCGGGTGAGGGTTTCCATGCTCACACCAGCTCCTGGCGGAGCATGCCGGCGAACTTCGCGAATTCCGGCAACTGCCTTGTCTCGGGGGTGCGTTCACGGCTCAGCGGGACGGTGTGGACGGATTTGATACGGCCCGGCCGCGCCGACATCACGGCCACCCGGTCGGCGAGGTAGGTGGCCTCCTCGACGCTGTGGGTGACCAGGACGATGGTCTTGTGGGTCGTCTCCCAGATCCGCAGCAGATCGTCGTGGAGCCGGTCCCTGGTGATCGCGTCCAGCGCGCCGAAGGGCTCGTCCATGAGCAGGATCCGCGGGTTGTAGGCCAACGCCCGCGCGATGGCGGTGCGCTGGCGCATACCGCCGGACAGCTCCTTGGGGAACGAATCGGCGAAGTCGGTGAGACCGACCAGGTCGAGGAGGGCAGTCACCTGCTCGCGCCCCTGCTCCGAGGTGTCGCGCTGCGCCTCCAGCCCCAGGGAGACATTGCGCCGCACCGTGCGCCACGGAAGCAGCGCCGGCTCCTGGAAGACGAAGCCGATGTCCTTGCCCGGACGCGGCGGGACGCTCCAGCTCAGGTCGCCCTCGAAGTCCGTGTCCAGACCGGCCATCATCCGCAGCAGCGTCGACTTGCCGCATCCCGAGGGGCCGATGAGCGCGACGATCTCGCCCTCGCCCACGTCCAGGTCGACGTCCTCGAGCGCCACCACCTTCGAGCGCTTGGCGGCGGTGTAGGTCTTGTGGACACCGCGCACCGACAGCAGGGGGTTCATGCGGACCCCGCCCCCGCGGTCGCGCGGCCCGAGTCGGCCGAGACGCCCGCGCCGCGATGAGACCCGTTATCGGCGTGTATGGGGTGGTGTGGCATGAAGATCTCCTCAGTAGTCACGGCGGCTCGATGTCCGTACGGGGCCCGGCGGGATCGTTCCGGACCACCGGCACACACCACCGCATTGCAGCTTCCGTATCTGGAAAGCGTATTTCCACTGCGTTGTTCAGAGGTTGGGCTGTTTTTCAGCCACAGTCAAGACCTAGATCTGACCCTCAATTCGGTGTATACCGTGTTGCGGGTTCGATTTTCCCGGCACAGAGGCTCGCGCGGTGACTCATGCAGTCTCGGCCAGATGCCGAAAAGTTACCCCCCCGTCACCCATCCTTTTCCATCTATGGAAATCAAGAACTCCTACGGAGGTCGTCGCCGATGGCGAGAAGCGCACAGGATCCCTGGCACAGGGGGGCACCGCCCCACCTCCCGGCCGGCGCCGCCGCCGAAGCCCTGCCACCGGTCTGCCTGCTCCCGGGCGACCCCGCCCGGGTCGACCTGGCGGCCGAGGTGCTGGACGACTTCCGAGTCCTCGGCCAGAACCGGGAGTTCAGGATCGGTACCGGCCGCGCGCCCGGCGGGCGGCGGATCGCGGTCTGCTCGACCGGCATCGGCGGCCCCTCCACCGAGATCGCCGTGGTCGAGCTGGCCCGGCTCGGAGTCAGGACCGTGCTGCGCACCGGCGGCATGGGCGCCCTGACCGACCGCATCGCGCCTGGCACCGTGTGCGCGGCCACCCGGGCGGTGCCGGGCAGCGGCGCAGCCTCGTACTATCCCTTCGCCCCGGACGGACCGGCGGCCCATCCGGCCGTCCTGACCGCTCTGCGGCGTACGGCACACGAGTTGGCCGTACCACTCACCGAGATCTCCGTCGCCACGGTCGACTCGTACTACCTCGGGCAGGGGCGCCCCCTGCCCGGACACGAGGAACGCGCGGCCAGCAGGATGGACGACCTTCGCGAACTGGGCGTCGACGGCGTGGAGATGGAGACCGAGACGGTGCTGGCGGTGGCCGGGGCCCTCGGCCTGCGGGCGGGCGCCGTACTGGTCGCGCACGCCAATCGCGCCACCGACGACTGGCTGGAGGACTACCGTCCCGCCCAACTCGCCATGCTCCGGGTGGCTGTGGGCGCCGCGGCGCTACTCTCGAACGAGGACGACCCTGGAGCGGAGACGGCGGACACGGCGGACACCGGGGACCCGACCGGAACGGCGCACGGGTAACCGCGCACCGGCACCGGCGCCACGCACGAGCGGGCGTGCCGGCGGTGTCAGGACGAAGCCCCTGTCCCCCGCCCGGTAGTCCTTTGGCCCCAACGAACGGACAGACCGCTGAGTACCGACAGTTACACCAGAACGCTGCGCGTCCTGCGGGCCATCGCGGCCCACGCGCGCGGCATGTCGCTGCAACAGTTGCACGAGGAGCTGGGCATCCCGATAGGCAGTCTGCACCGGGTGATGGCCGCGCTCGTCGAGGAACGTTACGTGACCCGCTCCCCCAGCAACCGCCGCTACTTCCTCGGACCGGCCTTCACCGAGCTGTCCACGATGGCCGTCGCCTCGCAGGGGACGGCGCTCAGCCCGCCGCGCCCCATGGAAGAGGCCGCCAAGGAGAGCGGCGAGACCGTGTTCCTCACCGAACTCACCGGCTCCCGGCTGCTGTGCGTGGCCCTGGTCGAGGGCATACACCCGCTGCGCCTGTTCGTCCGGGTGGGCCAGGACATGCCCCCGCACGCGGCGGCCTCGGCCCGCAGCATCCTCGCCTACCAGACACCCGAGACCGTCGCCATGGTGCTGCGCGCACAGGAGTTGACGGCCTACACCGCGGACACCCCGCACACGGTCGAGCATGTGACCGCCCATCTCGTCCAGGTGCGGATGCAGGGTTTCGACGTGTGCGAGAACGAACTGGACGACGACGTCTGGGCGGTGTCCGCCCCCGTGTTCGGCTCCACCGGACAGACCACGTCCAGCATCACCCTCGCCGCCGCGGGCCGGCGGATGAGGGACCCGCTGGCCCGCACCCGCGCCACCGAGACGACGCTGCGGGCCGCCCGCGCGCTGTCGATGGAGCAGGGCTACGCCGCCGCCTCCCCCGCCCGCTTCCGCCCCTCACCCGAACCCGCCGGCTAGGGCGGCCCGGCATCACCTGCGTCATCCCCGCCGCGCTCCCGGCGACGACGCGTACGGGCAGCGGCAGCGGTGCCGACACCGGCACCGGCACCGGCACCGGGTGAATTCTCGTCAAGTGGCATTCGGAGAGTAGCGCGATGACTCTATGATGTGACGATTTCCACGCTTGGGACGAGGGGGAGCGATGTTCGAGACGGCCAAAGTCGCGGCTGCCGAGGAAGACGCCGCCGTGGCGGAGCCGGCGGGGCTGGACGTACTGGTGTCCATCGACGATACCGAAACACCCTCCGGCTCCGGCGACATGGGCATCTTCGGACGTCGCGGCGAGGACCCGTCGGTCCGGCGTATCCCCACCACCGTCCTGCGGGACAACCTCCAACGCACCGTGGACACCCTGCATCAGGTACTCGCCGGCCTCCAAGTACCCGAAGGCGGCATGCCGTTGCAGCAGGCGCAGGTCTCCTTCGAGATCACCGCGACCGGCGGCATCGCCATCGTGGGGACATCCGCGCAAGTGGGCGCCAAGGGCGCCATCACGCTGACCTTCGGCTCCTGATCCCGCCGGAGAGCGTGATGACCGGCTCGTACCGCGCCCTGCTGATCGGCGTACCGACCTACCTCGACTCCCACATCGACCCGCTGCCCTTCGTCACCGACGACATCGCCGAGTTGGCGGAGGCGCTGTCCGCCGTCGGGTACGACGTACACACCCACAACGTCGAGGAGACCGACCGGGAGAGCATCGACTACGCCGTCGAAGCCTTCTTCCAGGGCGCCACTTCGGACGAGACGCTGCTCCTCTACCTCAGTGGCCACGGAATCCACCACGACGGCAAGGACTATCTCGTCCCCAAGGGCGCGCGGACCGCGTCCCACGACTTCCGCGGCAAATGCCTCTCGCTCGACTTCAGCGGCTATGTCGAGCGCAGCGACGCCGGTGACGTGGTCGTGTTCGTGGACGCCTGCCGTGAGGGCATCACCCTGCGGGAGATGTCCGTCGGCAACGCCGTCGGCTGGTCCAACATGCGGGTCGTGCGCACCGGCGACCGCCATTACGGCCATGTGTACGCCTGCTCGCCCGGCGAGCGCTCGCGCTACACCCGGGCAGGAAACAGCACCTTCAGCATCTTCTCCCGCGCCCTGAGCACCGTCGTGGCGGACGAGGCGGGCGGGAGCACGCTGCGCGAACTCAAGGAACAGTTGCAGAGCGCGACGGACGCGCTGACGGCCCAACACGACCTGCCTCGCCAGCAGATCCGGGTCCGTACGGAGACGGAGACCGAGGACTTCGTCGTGCTGGAGCGGCCCGACCGCACCGCGCCGGGGGCCGGTGGAGAGCACCCCTGGGTGACGGCGGCCCGCGGCCACCCGGCGTGGAAGCTGGTCGACGGCACCCCCGGCGCCGACGCCATGCGCGCCGCCGCCGTGGCCCTCGTCGCCCAGATCGCCCCGCAGTCCGCCCGGGACGAGACCCTGCTGACGGAAGACCCCTGGCGGCCCGTCGACTTCGCGGAACGCATGACCGGCGCGGTGGGCTGGCTGCTGTCCAAGCTCAGCCCGGACAAACTGAAACTGTCCGCCGCCGAGGCCGCCCTGCTGGTCGTCGTGCCCTACCTCTACGTGTCGTGCACCAACCGTGCCTCGGTACAGGCCCTGGAGGTCCGGCCCACCGACCTCGGTCAGGTGCCCTGTCCCAGCGCCGCCCGCGCGAGCTACGAGCAGTTCTTCAACAACCGCGAACGGCTCGTGCGCCGCGCCGAACTCGCGGACCTGTCGCCCGACAAGGGCGACCGCGCGTCCGACATCGCCTGGTGGCTGTTCCGCCGCTGGCTGACGACGAAGCCCGGCGGGTTCCAGGAGAAGGTCCTCGACAGCCTGCTCGGCCCCGTGGAGAGCCTGCTGGAGTACCTGCCCGCCGACGCCGACCGCAAGTTGGTCGCCGAACTGTTCGAGCTGAAGACCCTGCCGATGCTGCTGCGCTCGCTGCGCACCTCGTTCGACACCACCACCATCCGGCCCAAACGCCACCTGGCGGGCGGTGCCGATGTGGAGCAGCACGTACGGGAGCAACTGCTCACCGTCCTGGTCACGGTCGCGCACCACCTGGCGATCGACCCGATCCTGCTGTCGGACGTCGTCGTGGAGCACCTGGGCATCAACTACTCCGTAAAACTGGAGCAGTTGCACCGGACGATCCAGACGGCCCGCTGGGACCACTACGGCCGCACCCGCGTCCTCAACGCCACCTGCCACCATCCGGCGATCGGCCTGGCTCTCCAGCAGCAGGCCGCCGCCCTGGACGCGCTGTTCGGCACGGTCGACATCCAGTCGGGCGGTGATCCTCAGATGAAGCCGTTGGAGGACCTGCCGGCGCACGCCACGGCCGACCAGGTGCGGCCGGCCCCGACCGCCGCCGGGAAGCTCGCGTACGAGACGACGGACCTGCGCTTCCGACTCGCCGACGACCGTATCCAGAAGCTCCTGATGGGCGAGCAACTGTACGGAGATCCGGCGCTGGCGATCCGGGAGCTGTACCAGAACGCGCTCGACGCCTGCCGCTACCGAGGGGCCCGCACCCGGTACCTCCGGTTGCGCCACCCCGACGTCGCCCCCTCTCCGGGGCGCATCACCTTCAGTCAGGACGTGGACGAACACGGCCGGACCTACATCGAGTGCACCGACAACGGCATCGGCATGGGAGAACGCGAACTCCGCGAAGTCTTCTCCCATGCCGGCATGCGCTTCGCCGACCTCCCCGAATACCTGGACGAGCAGGCCGAATGGCGCGAGGTGGGCATCGAACTCCACCCCAACAGCCGCTTCGGCATCGGCGTACTCAGCTACTTCATGCTCGCCGACGACGTCTCGGTGACCACCTGCCGCCTGGACCGCGAGGGTCACCCGGGGCGACGCCTCCAGGTGGACATCGCGGGACCGGGGTCCCTGTTCCACATCCAGGATCTGGGACGGGGGTACGAGGCGGGCACCACCGTGCGCCTGTATCCCCGCCCGTCCGCCGAACTGCCGTCGTGCACCAGCCTGTTGAGGCGGCTGCTGTGGATCTCCGAGTACTCGGTCGTGGCACAGGACGCGGAGGACCGGTTCGAGTGGCAGCCGAACGAGCTGTCGGACGTGGCGCCGCTGGGCTACGGAGACCCGTATGACGCGGATACGGTGCGCGACGCCGACATCGCGGTTGACGGCACCTCCCGTCCGGATGTGTGGTGGACGAACACACAAGGCGGCGTCCTGGCGGACGGTGTGTGGATCGGTGTTCCGCTGTTCGGCTTCGTGGTCAACCTGACCGGGACAAAGGTGCCGCAGTTGACCGTCGACCGCAGGCGCACCCTGGCCTACGACGAGGGCCATGTCCGGCAGCGGTTGCGCGAGGAGATCCCGGCGCTGCTGCGGGAGGGTGGCGAGGTCTTCGGCCACGACTGGCTGTCGGATCTGGTCGCCCACCATCCCGCGCTGGCGGACGAGATAGCCGAAGCCGCGGTGGACTGCGGGTACAGCCCCTGGACGGCGGGCGGGCGGGAGCTGGACATCACCAAGGCGGGTTGCTTCCCGCTGGACAGAGAGATCACGGATGGGAGCGCCTGGCTGGACCATCCCATCAAGGCATTCGCGGACCCCGTCCTCGAATGGCGAGCCAGGGCTGCGGCGGCGGCGGGGGCGCTCCCCGGGGTGACACTCGCCGACCCCGGGTCGGTGGTACGGGCCCGGCCCACTGACTTCGGTCTGCTCAATTCCCAGCCAGTCGGCCAAGACCCGAGCAACAAGTTCAGCTCCAAGGGCCAGCACTTCGCGGAGAACTGGCTCGACCCCGAGCGGCCGGTGCCCCTGGGGCACGTTCTGGAGTTCGCTCACGCGGTGGGACGCGGTCCGCGAGAGACGGTGGGCAGGCTCCTGGAGCTGGGATTCCGGCTTGCGGAGGGTGTGCCCCTGCCCGACACGGTCATCGCTGATGACCTGCTCATTCTCAGCAGGGACCTCGACCGGATGCCGCCGTGGCTGGACGCGGCCGAACCGGTTCCGCTGGGGCACGTGTTGGCAGTCGCCGAGGAGACGAAACGCCGCCCCCCAGACATCGCGGCCAGGCTCGCGGAACTCGGGCCGTTCCTCGTCCAGGGCGCGGCGGCGGTCGAGATCGCCGAGCCCGATGACTCCCGCCTGCTCAGCGTCGCGGATCTGGGCGGACGGCGGCAGTGGCTGGACGCGGCCGAACCGGTTCCGCTGGGGCACCTGTTGACGGCGGCCAAGCAGACGAAACGCCACCCCACGGAAGTGGCGGCCAGGCTCGCGGAACTCGGACTGCACCTTCCGGCGGGCGCCGCGCCGCCCTCGGTCGTGGAGCCCGACGACCTGATCATTCTGCGCGAGGACCCGAAGGACGAGCTGTACTGGTGGGACATCACCAGGCCGGTGCCACCGGCGCAGGTGCTGGTGGCCGCCCATGTGGTGGGGCGGCCACCGGGGGAAGTGGCGGACAGGATGGTCCGGCTCGGCCTGCAACTGCACACGGAGGCTGTGCTGCCCACGGCCGTGGACCCCGAAGATCTCGCCTTGCTCAACACGGGAAGCGAGCGGAATCCGCACTGGCTGAGCACCATCTGGCCAGTTCAGTTGGGGTA
Organism: Streptomyces sp. NBC_01506; assembly: GCF_045040295.1. Classification (NCBI taxonomy): domain Bacteria; kingdom Bacillati; phylum Actinomycetota; class Actinomycetes; order Kitasatosporales; family Streptomycetaceae; genus Streptomyces; species Streptomyces sp. NBC_01506. The sequence goes on from NZ_CP109422.1 coordinate 4,404,728, forward strand.
CGTGTTGGCAGTGGCCGAGCGGACGAAGCGCCGTCCCGTGGAGGTGGCCGCCAGGCTCGCGGAACTCGGGCTGGACCTTCCGGCGGGCGCCGCGCCGCCGGACGTGGTCGAGTTCGACGATCTCGTGATCCTCAGCAGCAGCGTGAACCGGGCCGAGCCATGGCTGAATGTGGCCGAACCGGTTCCCCTGGGCCATGTCCTCGCGGCGGCCGAGCAGACGAAGCGTCGTCCTGCGGAGATAGCGGCCCGGCTTGCCGAGTTGGGACTACGGCTCGTGGAAGGAATGGTGCTGCCGGATACGGTCGGAGTCGATGATCCTGCCATCCTCAGCCGCGATCACGATCGGATCGCACCATGGCTGGACGCGTCGGTACCAGTGCCGGTGAACCATGTGGTGCGTGTGGCGAACCGATTGGGGCGCCGTCCCGCGAAGGTGGCCGCCAGACTCGTGACACTCGGATTGCGGGTGGCGGGCGAAGCCGCCCAACTCGAGAAGATCGAGCTGGAGGATCTTCGGATGTTCAGTGACCGCGAGGATAGGGACCAATGGGACAGGAAGACCCCGGTCAAGCTGTGCCGGGTCTACCAGGGGTCCGTCCTCAGCGGACGCCCCATCCTGGAAGTCGCCCGACGCCTGCGCGACATCGGATTCACGCTGGCCGACGACGTGATCTACGCCGACGAATAGCCGCGTCTACCCGGGCGGGTCGGCGCGATCCGCGAACAGGCCCTCCAACATGCCGGTGGCCTGCCCGACTTCGATCAGGTAGCCGTCCGGATCCTGTACGTAGCAGCGGAGTTCGGCCTTGCGGTCAAGGGGCTCGGTGAGGAACCGCGCGCCCTTGGCGACCGCCTGCTCGTAGAAGGCCGCGATGTCGGCCACCCGTACGTTGAGGAAGGAGGACACGGGGTCGCCGGGTTCGGGGGCGGTGAGGATGACGTCGGGCTTGTCGGGTGTGGGGCCACCGCCCGGGTTCATGATGATCCAGCCGTTGGCGATCTTCACGATGCAGGGGTTCTCCTCCAGCACCACCTGCCCGCCGAACACCTCCGCGTAGAAGCGTCGCGAGACCGCGACGTCCCGCACGGTCACGAAGTGGGTCAGTACCAGACCTTCGGACGGCGTCGGCCAGTTGTCACGGGAAGTCATGAGGGTCGTCCTTCCACTTGGGTACGTTGTCCACGTAAATGCGTCCGTTGTCGGACGCTCACCGGCCGGCCCAGCGCTCCGGATCGGTCTCCAGTGCCGCCCGGTCCCAGCCGCCCCTGTCCGCCGCCGCCACGTAGGTGCTGTGCAGGAATCCCGCGAGTGCGCGGTCCGGATCGTCGGCGGTGCGCACCGCCTCGTACGGCAGCAGGAACTGCCCGTTCTCCTGGCTGTAGTAGGCGTCCGACGGGGTGACCGGGCTGTCGGCGAACCCGGCCGGCTCCGGGTAGGCGTACGAGTAGAAGGCCCCCTCGTCCCCGCCGCCGGGCCAGAACCCGCAACTGCTCAGCTCGTGCGAGTACCCCTCCCGCATGACCCAGTCACCGCAGTTCGGCGCACCGCCGGGATGTACGGGGGCAGGGCGCCCGGAGAACCGGGTGCATGCCAGGTCCATGGCGCCCCAGAAGAAGTGCACCGGGCTGGACTTGCCGACGAACTGTGCCCGGAATTCCCCGAACACCCGGTCAGCCTGGAGGAGTTGACGCCAGAACAGGTGCGCCGCACGCGGGTCGTAGGTGTGGTGCCCGTAGTCCACCGAGAACGGGATGGCCGGCTCGACCTCGTTCGGCTGGTCCTGGATGGTGGTGGGTACGCCCAGGTCGACCAGCGCCTGCCCGACCCGTACGTAGAAGTCGGCCACCGGCATGGACTCCAGGGTGATGGCGCGGGTACCGCCGTCACTGGTGCGCAGCCGCAGCACATGGTCGGCAAAGTCGAATTCGATGTCGAAGGACCCGGCACCGTAGGGGATGGCGGAGGTGGTCAGCCCCCGGGGGGTGACGTAAAGGACCACTTGCCACCAGTGGTTGAGCAGGGGCGCGTGCGCCAGCCGGACCTTGCCCACGATCTGGACCCACATGTGCAGCGTGTCGCGGGTCTCGACCCAGTCGTCGACGCGCAAACGCGGCCACGCCGACCCGGCACGGGAGGTTTCCGTCGTTCGCATGATCGTGGTCCTCTGCTCGGCGGCGGCGTCGGCGGCGTCGGACGGACGTGCGGTGTGTGCGTCGATCCCCGCGATCCCCGTCCCGTCCACCTTGCGCAGCGTCCCGCTCCCCCGCAACTTCGCCATCACGGGGGTGGGGGTGAGGCGGGGGGTGAGGCGGGCCTCGCTACCGTACGGGGAAGCCGAAGGAGTACCCCTGCTCCCGCAGCCAGGGCAGCACCTCACCCAGCGCGGCCAGGGTCTGGGAGCGATCGCCTCCCGCGTCGTGGAACAGGACGGTCGGACCGTCGGAGATCTCCGTCTTGACGGTGGTGACCATGGTGTCCACTCCGGGACGCTCGAAGTCCTTGGTGTCGACGTTCCAGCCCAGGGGCCGCATCCCCCGGGACGCGGCGAGCTGACGGCTGTACGGGGTGAAGGCACCGCCCGGCGCCCGGTAGTACTCCGGCCGTACGCCTCCGGACGCCTTGGTGATCATGCGCTCGGCGTCCAGGATCTCCTTGGACTGGTACTCCTCGGACTTGGTGTCCATGGCGGTGTCGTGCGAGACCGAGTGGTTGCACAGCTTGTGCCCGCCCGCCACGACCTTCTTGACCAGGTCCGGGTACGCCTCGGCCTGCGTGCCCACCATGCAGAACGTGGCCTTCACACCGCTGTCCTTCAGCAGATCCAGCACCTGCGGCGTCCAGACCGGGTCCGGTCCGTCGTCAATGGTGATGTTGACGCCCTGGGGGCCGCGGTCCGAGGCGTGCGCGATGTCCGCCGCCACCTTGGTCACGGTCTGTTCGGGCTTGGCGTCCGACACCGGCTGCCGCGCTGCGGCGGGGTTGGCCTGCGCGCTCCACATCGAGGTGGCCGCGGCCACCGCCGTCACACCGAGCGCCGCCGCGAGAAGCCGACCGTGCCATCCCCGTCCCCTGCGACCCGCCATGTCCCCGCCCCTTCGCTGTCTCCGCCGATGTCGTGTGCTCATCAAGACATACGAACGCCCGCGCGGGACACCTCTGTTACTGATCAAGGACAAAGCCGCAGAGGCCCGGCGACAAACGCCGAGGCTTCGCGACGGGACAGACGACGGGACGGACGACGGGACGGACGCACAAGAGCCCGTCAGCAGGCTGACGGGCTCTCGCGAGTGGTCGGGGACAGGACCTAACCTGCCATCAGGTCAGATCGTCGGTGTTTCGTCGACGACTTCCTTGTGCGGTTCGACAACGAACTTCCAGCCGTCGCTCGGCTCCAGGAACCGCACCCGGGTCGGGTAGATGTCCAGGGCACGGCGGTCCCGGTTCTGACCGCTCGTGTTCTTCCGGCCCCGGGCCGGCTCCTCGAACAGGTCGACCTTGACGTCCGGCACCGCGACGACTTCCTCGCTCCAGCGCTGGACGATCCCCGCGCCGAAGGCGTCCCGGGCGGCGGCGTAAAGCGACTCCAGGGATTCCTTGCTCCCGTCGGGAACGAAGAGGGCGAGATTCAGAAGTACGCCCGCACTCTGTAGAACCTCGATTTCCTCCCCCGCCTTGTCGGCCATCCAGATCCCACGCTCTTCGGAATTGTCAGGGAGCACGCGGATTTCCTGACCGAATACCGTCCGCGCGGTGAAGGACCCTCCCTCGAAATTCTTACCCGGCTCCGCGAGGAAAGCCGGGGCGTAGCAGTCGAGAGGAAGACCATCCATCTCTGCCGAGACGAAGATTCCGTCCTGGAGGCCCAACTCCGAGACCTCTTCGGCCGTAAGACGTCGAGCCGTAACCTTCTCGGTATTCACGCCATTCCCCTTTTTTCGTGGCGTCCTGTGAATTCACAAGGACTATATCACGAAAGCGAACAGCCAGTTTCCTCCCAGCACGATGAATAAGGGGCTTTTAAATGCGAGCGGATGCGAACGGAAATCAGTTGTAGAGGAGTTCTGCCTGCCACTGCTCCCGTGGCTGGTGGTGCAGGTCGACGTAAGCGGCGGCCAGGGTCCCGGGAGCGAAGCGCGGGTCGTCACCGCCGATGTAGCCGGCGACGGTCACGGTGGTCGCGTGCACCTCGGAGCCTCGCTGCTGCTTGTGCAGGGTCTGGACGTAGGCCCGCAGCGCCGCCTTGCCCACCGACAGCGAGGCGAACTCGGGCGACGGATCGAGGGCGAGCCCACCACCGGTGAACAGCAGGCTTCCCCGGCCGCCCGCCAGCAGCGGAAGGACGGTACGGGCCGCGACCACCGCCCCGGTGACGTTCACCGCGAGGGAGTGCGCGAAGTCCCGCGCGTCCGGTCCGGTGGGCGAATCGGTGGTCAGCAGGGCCGCGTTGTAGACAAGCACCTCGGGCGCCCCCAGGTCGTCCGTGGCCCGCACGAGCGCTGCCGCCAGGCCCTCGGGGTCTGAGACGTCGGCCTGGTAGGCACGCGCCGTACGGCCTTGGGCCGCCAGCCCGGAGGCGTACGTCTCCAGGCGCTCGGCGCCACGGCCGAACAGCGCCACCGGATTGCCGTCCTGGGCGAACGCCTCCGCGAGAGCCAGACCGAGGCCGGGGCCCACACCGACGACGAGGGCCGATCCCTTGCTCATGATTGCTCCTTGCTCATGGTTGCTCCTTGCTCCTTGCTCATGATTGCTTCTGCTGCTTGCCGTACTGACTGGCGGAGGTGACTAACTCGCGGTCGTGAACTGGGGCAGCCGCGCCATGACGGCCTGTATCTCGGCGTCGTCGGAGACGCCCTGGAAGTCGTGACGCGGCGTGTACGGCGCTTCGAGCGCCTGGATCTCGTCGTCGGTCAGCTCGATCGCGAGCGACGCGAGCGCGTCGTCGATCTGCTGTGTCCTGCTCGCCCCGACGAGGGGCGCGGTGACGACCGGCTTGCTGTGCAGCCACGCGAGGGCGACCTGTAGTCCATGGTGATCTTCTCCTCCAGTTCGTCCGGGGTGTGAACCGTTCTCGCGACCGGGGCCGCCTCAGACGCGTACCGTCGTCTTGCCGCGCGCGCCGCCCGCCGCGCTCCGTGCCAGTACGCCGGGGGTCTCGTCCAGCGTGATCGTCCGCTGGACGGGGACGGTGATCCGGCCCGAGGCGGCCTCGGCGGTGATCCGCGCGAGGAGGTCCGGCTTGTCCGCCATCTGGAAGTTGCTGACGGCGATCCGTTCGGAGGCGACCAGTTCCGGGGGCGCGGTGAAGGTGACGGACGTGGCCGCGCCACCGTCGCGGACGAGTGCGGCGTAGTCGCCGAAGCGCGCCGTGTCGCGGGTGAGGTCCAGGAAGGCGTCTATCCCGTCGGGATGCGTCTTGCGGACCTGCTCCGCCGTGTCGCCGGCCGTGTAGTCGACCGTCCGAGCCGCGCCGAGGCGCCGGATCCACCGGTCGGCGCCGGGCCGGGCGGTCGCGATGACCTCCGCGCCGAGAGCCGTCGCGAGCTGGACGGCGAAGGCGCCCACCCCGCCGGTCGCCCCCACGATCAGGACCGACTGCCCGGCCCGCAGGCCGATGGCCTCCAGGGCACCGAGCGCGGTCATGCCCGCGGTCGGCAGCGCCGCCGCGATGTCGGCGGGCATGCCGTCCGGGACGCGCTGGAGCGCCCCGCTGTCCGGGTGCTCGGTGACCACCGCGTAGTCGGCGAACGTGCCGTTGCCCAGGGGCGCGCGGAGAAACTGGCCGTGTACGAGGTCCCCGGGCGCCGGCCCGCGCACCGCTTCCCCTGCCGCCACCACCTCCCCCGCCCCGTCCACGCCCAGGACCAGCGGGAACACCTGAGGCATGGGCAGCATGCCCTCGGCGATCCCCGCGTCGATCGGGTTCAGCGAGGCCGCCGTCAGCCTGACCAGGACCTCTCCGGGCGTCGGGCGGGGTACGGGCAGCTCCATCAGCTCGGGTGTGTCCCCCGTCTTGTGCACCGCGACAGCACGCATGGCTTCCTCTCCCGTGATCTCCCGTACTCCGGCTTCTTCAGCCCCAAGTCAACCCGGCACCGCGACGGACCTGAAGGACCGATCCGGGCACCGTTGATACCGTGGAGGTATGAACGACCTGGAGACCCGACAGCTCCGGTACTTCGTCGCGGTCGCCGAAGAACTCCACTTCGGACGCGCGGCCGAGCGGATCGGCATGGCGCAGCCACCGCTGTCCCGCGCGATCCGGGAGCTGGAGCACCAGCTCGGCGTTCAACTGTTCACGCGCACCACCCGCCGGGTCGTCCTCACCTCCGCCGGGGAGATCCTGCTGCGGGACGCCCGTACCGCGCTCGACGCGGTCAGAGCCGCCGGCCGGCGGGCCCGGCACGCCGGCGAACCCACCCGCCGGCTGCGGCTCGCGCTCAAGCCCGACATCGACGGCGGTCTGCTGCCGCGGATCCTCGACGCGTACGCCGGAGACGAAGCGGCCCTGCCGGTCGAGCTGGTGCTCGGCCGGTTCGGCGAGCAGGCGCAGCCGGTACGCGACGGCCGCGCCGACACCGCGCTTCTGCTCCACCCCTTCGACGAGCACGGCCTGGACCACCATCTGCTGGTCACCGAGCCGTTCCTGCTCGCCATGGCGGTCGCCGACCCGCTGGCCGCGCGGCCGTCCCTGCGCCTGGCCGATCTGACCGGCCGCAGCCTTCCCGGCGGATCCCCCGCACACCAGGGCCCGTTTGCCGACGCGCACGGTTGGACCGGGACACCCGACCAGCACAGCGGCCCGGCCGGGGACGGTCCGGCCGGGGACGGTCCGGCCGGGGACGGTCCGGCCGGGGACGACGACACGCCCACCGCCGGCACGGCGCAAAGCACTTCCGACCTGCCACAGATCCTCCGGCTCGTCGAGCTGGGCAGCATCGTCTGCTTCCTCCCCACCTCGGTCACCCTGCGCTATCCACGTCCCGAGATCGCCTACGTGCCCGTCAGTGACCTCGAACCGGCCACCCTGGCCGTGGCATGGCCGCAGGAATCGCGCTCCCCGGCCGTCGCCGCCTTCGTCCGGGTGGCCGCCACGATCGCGGCGGCTCCCCGGCAGGAGTAGGGCTCGCCGAACGGCGGACATGGCCGGCAGGTGGTTCGATACGCTCGTGGGCGTCGAGTCCCGCGGGCGTCAAGTGCCGTGCGGCGCACCGGAAATGGGGCGGGGGCCAGTGGTGAAACCTCTGACGGCCGGTGATCCGCGGCGGGTCGGGCCGTATCGGATCACGGGGCGGCTGGGCACAGGGGGAATGGGGCAGGTCTACCTCGCGTCGTCGTCGGGCGGGCGGCAGGTGGCCGTGAAGGTCATCCGGCCCGAGCTGGCGGACGAACCGGGCTTCCGGAAGCGGTTCGCACGCGAGGCGTCGGCGGCGCAGGCCGTCAGCGGGGCGTTCACCGCCGCCGTGGTCGGCGCGGACCCGCACGGTCAGACCCCGTGGCTGGCCACGCTGTACGTGCCGGGTCTCTCGCTGTCCGAGGCGGTCGGACAGCACGGAACGCTGCCCGAGTGGTCGGTGTGCGCGCTGGGGGCCGGGCTGGCCGAGGCGTTGCAGGCAATCCACGCCGCCGGGCTGGTCCACCGCGACCTGAAACCCTCGAACGTACTGCTCGCGTCCGACGGACCGCGCGTCATCGACTTCGGGATCGCCTGGGAGGCCGGCGCCGACGCGCTCACCAGCACCGATCTCGTCGTCGGTACGCCGGGATTCATGGCTCCCGAACAGTTCACCCGCGAGCGCGTCGGGCCGGCCGCCGATGTGTTCTGTCTCGGCGCGGTGCTGACCTTCGCGGGCTCCGGCCAGGGGCCGTTCGGGTCCGGCTCGTCGCACGCGATGGGCTATCGCGTCGTCCACGAGGAGCCGGATCTTGAGGGGCTTCCCGCGCGCGTACGAGCCGTGGTGGCGCGCTGCCTGGCCAAGGACCCGGCGGCCCGGCCCCCCGTGCCCGAACTGCTCAATGAACTGGCCGGACTTGTCGCGTCGGGCCGTGCCCCGGAAGCGGAAGCGGAAGCGGGACCGGAAGCGGATCCGGGACCGGAGGCGGACGAGCCGAAGTCGGCCGACGACCGGACCCGGACCCTCGTCCTCGCCCTGGCGAAGTCCCCCTGGCTGCCCGCGCCGCTGGCCGACGCGGTCGGCGGGACGGGCGCCGGTGCGGGCAACGACGCGGATACGACTCCGACTCCGGCCCCGGCCACTCCCGCCCCGCGCCCCCGTCGGGTAGGCAGGCGCACGACGAGGATGCTGCTGATCGGGGGCCTCCTCCTCGGTGTAATCGTCCACCCGGTTCCCCGCATTGACCGCTCCCTGTTCGACCCCAACGGCGACGTAAGCGGCGGATCGACCCCGACCCCGGTGGCCGAAGCGCCCGCCGGCACCCGACCCGAATGCGCCGAAGAGAGCCAAGGGGTCCTGGGCTCGGGCTCGTCCACGCAGGACGTCGCCATGCGGAATTGGATCGAGAACTACACAGCCGCCTGCCCCGACTCCGACATCAGCTACAAGCCGGTCGGCTCCGGCGCCGGTGTCTCCGACTTCGCCGAAGGCACCAGCGACTTCGCGGGTTCCGAGTCCGCGCTCACGTCCGACGAGGGCGCGGAAGCCTGTACGGGGGGCGCGGTCAATCTGCCGGTGCTCGGCAACCCGGTCGCCGTCGTCCACAACCTCAACGGTGTGGACAACCTCGTCCTGGATCCCCCGACCCTCGCCAAGATCTACACCTTGAAGATCACGAGGTGGGACGACGCCGCGATCAGGGAGCTGAACCCGGACGTCGCGCTGCCCGCCCTGCCGATCCGGACGATCCACCGCTCCGACGCGTCCGGCACCAACCAGACACTGAGCAGCTATCTGAACGCCACCGCCCCGGCCGACTGGCCGCTCAAGCCCGGCACGCGGTGGTCGGCCCCCGGCGGTCAGGCGGCATCCGGCTCCTCCCGGATGGTCGACACAGTGATGCGGGTGAACGGCGCGATCGGTTACGCCGAGCTGTCCTACGCGGCCGACGTGAGCCTGCCGACCGCCGACATCGATACCGGCACGGGGGAGCCGGTCAAGGCGACCGCCGACAACGCTTCCAAGGGCCTCGCCGCCGCCACGGTGGTCGGCACGGGCCGGGATCTGGCCCTCGCACTCGACTACGCGCCCGAGGCCGAGGCCGCGTACCCACTCGTCTCCGTGACCTACGAGATCGTCTGCGACAAGGTCGAACTCGCCTCCCTGAAGTACTTCCTCACGTACATCTCCAGCGAGGTGGGCCAGGATTCGATCGCCTCGACGGGCTACGCCCGGCTGCCCGCCGCACTCGCCGACCGAGTGCGCCAGTCCGTCGCGACGCTCACCTGACCTCAGCGTTTACGCGCGACGGTCAGGCCGTCCGCGATCGGCAGCAGGACGGACTCGACCCGGTCGTCGGCGCGCACGTGGGTGTTGAACTCGCGGATCGCCAGGCCGTTGCCCTGGGCGTCGGCGTCGGCCGCCGCGCCGCCGTACAGCACGTTGTCGGCGAGGAGGAGACCGCCGGGACGTACGCGCGGTACGAGTTCGTCCCAGTAGGCCCGGTAGCCCGGCTTGTCGGCGTCCAGGAAGACGAGGTCGATGAGCGGTTCCGCGGGCAGGGCCCGGAGGGTGTCGAGGGCCGGGGCGATCCGCAGTTCGATACGGTCCCGGACTCCGGCGTCCTCCCATGCCTGCTGGGCGATGGCCGTCCAGTCCGTGGAGATGTCGCAGGTCAGGACCTGGCCGCCGGGGACAAGACCCTCGGCCAGGGCCAGGGTCGAGTAACCGGTGAAGGTGCCCACCTCCACGATCCGGCGGGCGCCGGTCAGCTTGGCCAGCAGGGTGAGCAGGACGCCCTGTTCGTGCGGGATCTGCATCTCGGCGGGCCCGCCGAGTGCGTGGGTACGGGCGATGAGCTTTTCCTGGACGGGAGTGGGCGGTTCCGCCTGGGCCACCACGTAGTCGTACAGGCCGGGGGTGAGGGGGACCGACTTCATCTGGTGACTTCCTTCGGGAGGAGGGGAGTTGGCTCCTGCCGTGCCGCGATGTGCTCGGCGAGCGCGGTGAGGACGGACAGCGCGTCGTGGGTGAACCGTTCGGGGCAGCCGTCCGGGCTCGGACCGAGACCGTGCACGACGATGTCGCTCGCGCACTGGGCGAGGCGGCGGACCAATTGTGCCTCGAAGCCGGGCCGGCACACCTGGCGCCGGCGCACGCCGAAGTACGCGTCGTACAGGTCGTGTTCGGCCGCGGTGGTGAGGTCGGCGGTCTGCCGCCCGGCCTCCTCGAGCAGGGAGCCGCCGCTCGGTACGAGCTTGTTCGCCACCGCCATGTGCGCCCGCTGGTTGTCCCGCGCCGCGCGGGTCAACGGCGCGAGGACGGACGCCGGATGGCGGGCCCGGACCAGGCGCAGGGCGGCCGGAACCGGGGCGTGGTCACGCGCCCACGCGCCGCTGAACGCCGGGTGCGCCGCGCTCATATGGGGGCGTACGACGGCGGCGTACTGCTCCGGCGAGCAACTGCCCGAGTAGAGGAAAAGCACGGAGTAGGCGTCGTACAGCGCCGCCGCCCGGCGTACCGCCCGCTGGGTCGGGGGTTCGGGGGTCACGGCCATGGCCTGGAGGGCGCGCGCCTGTAACTGCCATACGGCGAAGGCGGCGTGATGGCCGACGAACCACCGGTGCCGGGCCCGGTCCGCCTCGCCGGGGGGTGGGAGGTGGGTCTCGGGCGGGTCGCCGGCCACGGCACGGCGCAGGTCGGTCAGCTCGCCGCGCAGGAGTTCGGGGCAGTCGAACTCGGCGCATCTGGAGTCGGAGCAGTCGGCGGGATCGTCGTCCGGCATGGGGAGCAGCAGCGGCGGCACCGGTGCGGTCGGGGCGGCGCTCACCGGGGCGGGTCCGGGTGGGGGGTGCGGGACAGCGGTCATCGACGGTCGTGTCTTTCGAAAGGAGTGATGTATCGGGCGGGCGGGTGTCATGGCGGGTGTCATGGCGGGTCATGGCCGGTGTCAGGCGGGGCCGTGTGGTTCGGGTACTCGGGCGTGGGCGACCCGGAGCGGCGCGCGCGACAGTCGCCGAGGTGCTTGTTGATCAACGACGGATCACCCCACAGGAAACGTTCGAAAGAAGCAGGTGCCCTTCCGGTGGGCCGGGCGTGAGCCGTCAGGCGGGCCGGCGGGGGTCGCGTCCGGCGTCGCGTCCGGCGTCGCGTCCGGCGTTGAGGCGGGCGGCCTGGCGGGTCAGATGGTCGCGCTCGGCGAGGTTGGGGGCCTTGAGGGCCGCCTCCGCGTACAGCCGGGCCGCCGTCGTCAGGTCTCCGTCGCGCTCGTGGAGGTACGCCGCCACCGCCGCGTACCTGGGCAGTGACTCGTCCAGCGCCATGAGCGCCGCCAGCCCCGCGCGCGGCCCGTCCGCCTCACCGACGGCCACCGCGCGGTTGAGCCGGACGACCGGGTTGTCGGTCAGACGCACCAGTTCGTCGTACCACTCGACGATCTGCACCCAGTCCGTCTCCTCGGCGGTGGGCGCGTCGGCGTGCAGTGCCGCCACGGCGGCCTGGGCCTGGAACTCGCCCAGTTGGTCGCGGGCCAGGGCCGTGTGCAGGATCGCGATGCCCTCGGCGATCGCCCCGGTGTCCCACCGGCCGCGATCCTGCTCGGCGAGCGGCACCAGGCCGCCGTCCGGCGCGGTCCGGGCGGCGCGCCGGGCGTGGTGGAGCAGCATGAGGGCCAGGAGCCCCGCCACCTCGGGGTGGTCGATCACGGCGGCGAGGTGCCTGGTGAGCCGGATGGCCTCGGCGGCGAGGTCGACGTCGCCGGAGTAGCCCTCGTTGAAGACCAGGTACAGCACGCGCAGCACGGTGGCCACGTCGCCGGGCCGGTCGAACCGCACACCGGAGACGGTGCGCTTGGCCCGGCTGATGCGCTGCGCCATGGTCGTCTCGGGCACCAGATACGCCTCGGCGATCTGCCGGGTGGTGAGCCCGCCCACCGCGCGCAGCGTGAGCGCGACCGCCGACGACGGCGTGAGCGACGGGTGGGCGCACAGGAAGTAGAGCTGGAGCGTGTCGTCCACGGCGGGCGCGGGGCCCGGCGCCGGCTCCTCGTCCACGACGCCCTCACGCCGCCGGCGGGCGGCGTCCGCGCGCGTCGCGTCGAGGAACCTGCGCCAGGCCACCGTGACCAGCCAGCCCTTCGGATCGCGCGGCCGGCCCGCCGGCCAGACCCGGACCGCCTCGACCAGCGCGTCCTGTACGGCGTCCTCGGCCGCCGCGAAGTCGGCTCCGCGGCGGACGAGGACCCCGAGCACGCCCGGTGTGAGGTTCCGGAGCAGTGCCTCGTCCACGTCAGTGGCACTCCGTGACGGTCGGCTCCGCCGCCAGGAAGGGACGCAGCTCCAGCCACTCGTGGATCGGCTTCCCGCCCGCCCCGGGGGCCGCCGAGAGCTCTCCGGCCAGCTCGACGGCGCGCTCGTAGCTGTCGACGTCGATCACCATCCACCCGGCGATGAGATCCTTGGTCTCGGCGAACGGGCCGTCGGTGACCGGCGGGCGTCCCTCGCCGTCGTAACGGACGAAGGTCCCCTCGGGGGCCAACGCCTGGCCGTCGACGAACTCGCCGGTCCCTTCGAGCCGGTCCGCGAAGTCCCGCATGTACTTCATGTGGGCCGAGATCTCCTCCGGCGTCCATCGGTCCATGGGCACGTTGTTGACGGGGGCCGGGGCGCCTCGGTAGTGCTTGAGCAGCAGGTACTTCGCCATGGTGTCTCTCCTCGGTGCTGGTGCGACCCATTTTGGCCGCTCGCACTACGGGGACGGAGCGGGCCACGGGTTCTCGACATCACCGCCGGAATTTCTTTCGGCTTTCCGGCTGAGCCGCGTGGGTGGCGGGCGGACCGCGGTCTCACCAGCCCAGTTCGTCGGCGGTCGTCTCGGCGATGGCGGGTGAGCAGGTCATGCCGCGTCCGCCGGGCCCGGTCACCAGCCACACCGCGTCGCGTACCCGCTGCCGGTGCACGACCTGGCTCCGGTCGACGCACTGCGCGTACACACCGGCCCAGCGGTGTCTGACGCGGGGCAGCGGGCGGCCGAGGAACGCCTCGGCGACGCGGGTGACGTGCTCGTACGGCTCCTCCACGACGTCGAAGGCGAAGGGGTGCTCGTACTCGTGCGTGTCCCCGATCGTCAGCCCGCCGTCGCGCCGCTGGACCATCAGCAGTTGCATCCGGTGGGCGGCGGCGGTCGGCTCCTGGGCCTGCTCGGCGTTGAGGGTGTCGAGCGCCTGGCTCGCGTACGCGGGGTAGTAGCGGAAGCTGTCGGCGTCGGCGACGGAGGTGGTCAGGGCCTCGCCGAGGGGGTCGGTCTGCATCATCTGGAGGCGGACGCGGCGTACGGGCAGGTCGGGTACGAGTTCCCTGACCAGCCCGCCCAGCCAGGCACCCGTACACAGGACGACCGCGTCCCCGGTGTGTACGTCACCGTGGTCGTCGCGCACCGCGTTGTCACCGACCACCTCGCGGACCTCCCGGCCCCCCAGGAAGGTGTAACCGCCGGACTCCAGAAGCTTGTTCTTCAGAGCGAGTGAGGCGGTGCGCGGCTCGACGGCCGCGTCGCGCTCGCACCACAGGGCGGCTTCGTACGTACCGCGCAGGGCGGGGTTGACGGCCCGCGCCTGGTCGGCGGTCAGCAGTCGGTAGCCACGGGACGCCGCGTCAGGGCGGCTCAACGCCGCCTCGGCCACGGCCAGTTCCAGTTCGTTGCGGACGGGCGTGAGCGAACCGATGGCCCGGAAGCCCAGTTCCGGTACGCGCGCGCCGATGCTTTCCCACAACTCGCGGGCGCGCAGGGCGGTTTCCAGCTCCGCGCCACCGGCCCGCCCGCTGACCCATATCTGGCCGAAGTTACGGAGGCTGGCCCCCCGGGCCTCGGCCTCGCGCTCGATCTGGACGACCTCGTGGCCGCGTTCCACTGCGTGCCAGGCGTGCATCATTCCCACTACGCCGGCTCCGACGACTATGACTCTCACGTCGGCCACGTTGCTGGCGGTGGGTGGCGGGCGGGGGTCCGGATGGCGACGTCGCGGTGAACGGGCACTCAATTATGGACTAGACTTGTTATCTTTCCGTGATTTGATGGGTGGCTTCGGCCGCCGATGGGGATGCGGTCACCCGGGCCGACGGCCGAGGTGAGCGGTGAAGCTGAAGCGGTCCCCCCGGAACAACGTCCGCACCCGCTCCAGCGGTTGCCCCTGCGCGTCGCGCGAGAGCCGGTGGATCAGCAGCATGGGCAGCGCCGGCGGAGTCCCGATGAGCAGCGCCTCGCGCGGTGTCGCCAGGACCGTCTCGATCCGTTCGTCGGCGTCGCCGAAGGGCACACCGACGACGTCGCGCAGGTAGGAGTAGAAGGACGAGTCCGGCTCGAAGTCGGCTTCCAGCCGCGGGACTCGGGCGACCGCCACGTACGTACTCTCCAGCCCGACGCGCTCGTCGTCCGCCAGCAGTACACGCTCCATGTGCCAGACCGGGTCACCGGTCCGTACACCCACGTCGGCCGCCAGGACGGCGGGGCAGGGAAAGCGCTCGAGCCCGATGAGATTGCGGCCCGGCCGGCGGTTCTGACGGCGTACGCCCTCCGTGTAGCTGGCCGGCGACAGCGGCTGTTCCAGCTTCGGGCCCGCGACGACGGTCCCGCGCCCCTGCCGGCGCAGCCGCCCCTCCAGCAGCAGCTCGCGCAGCGCCTGGCGCACGGTCTCGCGCGAGACCTCGTACCGCAGCGCGAGATCGCGCTCGGTCGGCAGCGGGTCACCGTCGCCCAGCTCGCCGATCAACCCGACGACATGGGCTTTCACGGCGTAGTACTTCGGCACGCGCCCGTGCTCCGGGATGCCGGAGCGCACGGGTGCGCCGGGGTCGAAGCCGGGCGGCGCCGGATCGTTGATCGGACGGTTGATCGGATGGTCCACGCACTGGATGTTCGCAGACGCCACCGACGACACAGCGGCAGGCCCGGCTCACGGACCCGTCGTCGGAGCGGGCGTCGGTGCAGCGGGCGTCGGGTACAGGCCCCGCGCGATCTGCCGTTCGCGCCAGGCGACGCAGTCCGCCAGGCGGGCCAGGACCCATGGGTCGGTGGCGAGTTCCGGGGCAGGCGGGAGGTTTCGTCGATCTCGGCGCCCGACAGTTGCCCGGCGGTCAAGTGCTCGGTGTCCCTGAGGTCCGCGCCACAGAGGTCGGTGCCGAGCAGGGTCGCACCGACGAGGGACGCGCCCCGCAGGTCGGCCCCGGTGAGCTGGGCGTGATCGAGCCGGGCGGATCCGAGCGCCGCCAGGCACAGTTCGCTCGCGTTGAGGATCGAGTCGGTCAGATCGGCACCACGCAGGTCCGCGCGCCGCAGGTCCGCCCCGGTGAAGTAGATCCGGGAGAGCGGGGCGTCGAAGTCGAACCCCCGGACGATCAACCCCACGAGGGTGGCCGACCGGAGGTCGACACGTCGTGGCTCGGGCCGTTCGGGCCGGCGGGCCAGCACGTCCACCGCCGCGCGGATGTCGGCGGGCGGTTCGGTCCCCCAGTCGGGAACCGGCTCCCGCATCCCCTGCTCCGGGGGTTCCGTACCAGGGCTCGGCGCGGTGTCGCGCCTGGTGTTCTCGCGGATGAGGGCCGCGAGCACGCCGACCACGGTGTTGTGCTCCTCGGGCGACTCCGCCATGACGTGTTCCAGGCTGTATACGGCTCCCAGCCGCTCCGTGAGCTTGTCCGAGGCCAGAAGTCCGACAGCCGCCCTGAACCGCTCCGTCACCTGGCCGCGCCGGGAGAGTCCGTACGTGCGCGCCGTAAACACCGCGCCGAGCAGCACGCTCGCGCCCGCCGCGGCGGCGAGCACCGTCTGGCGCACCCCAGGACCGCGAGCACTCCCACCGCCCGGCCGAGAACGGCACGGTGGCGGCGAAGCCGCGTCCGTACAGCGGCGGCCGTGATGCGCTGAGCGGTCATCAGGGCCAACTATCCCATCGGGTACGGGAGATGGGACGCCGTGGCGCCGAGCGCCACGGCAGTACCGGCAGTCCCGCCACGTACTCCCGCGTCATCGACTACGCGATCGGCTTCGTCTGCGTGCAGTTCGTCCACTCCACCCACTGCCGCGCCCCGCCGTTCTTGGGGCCCGTGGCGTACGACGGGTTGCCGGTGATCGTCTGGTTCTTCTCTTCGTGGGTGATGTCGATGCCGAAGAGTTTGAAGCCCGCGGTCACTTGGCCGGCGGAGATGCCGAAGCCGATGCCGAGAGAGGCGTTCCACCAGTCGGTGTTGGCGTTGTAGTCGAGCCTTGACAGCTTGCCCTTGTTGTAGAGCAGGCGCTCCAGCGGTCCGGCGTCGCTGCCGGGTGCTTTCGCCGCGTCCGAGGGGGTGGGCAGGGCGTCCGACGCGGGGAAGTCGCCGCGTCCGCGCAGCCAGTCCTCGACCAGTTTGCTGTCACCGTCGTTGTCGAGGACGACCTCGGCGGACTCGGTGTGGATCTGCGACTTGATATTGCCGCCACCGCCGCCGACGTCGATCGTCACCGGCGTACCGGGTACGTTCGCCCCGGCTCCGACCTGGACGCCCACACCCTCGCCGTTCTCCTGGCTGGTCGTGATCACCAGCTTCTGCGGCCGGTGCTCCTTGCCGTCCTTCTCCTCCTGGTCGAAGGTCTTGGCGTCGTAGGTGACGGCGACCTGCTGCATGCGGGTGGCCTTGCCCTGGGCGAGTTCGCCGCCCTTGGCGTCGACGCTGAAGGTGTAGATGAAGGTGATCTTCCCGGCGTCGGGGCCGGTGTTGGCGCGCATGACCACCACGTCCTCGGTCATCGTCCCGGTCCCGAACTCGCCCGAGATACTGCCGAGATCGGTCGGCTTGCCGTCCTTGTCCTTGCCGCCCTTGCCCTTCGTGAAGGACTTGCCGAAGCTCACCCCGCCCGACACCTCGGTGCTGGTCTTGGTGATGTCGACGTCGGGGGCGCGCTCCGGCGGCAGGTCGGGCTTCTTGTTGTTGGCGTGGTAGCTACAGATCATCTGCAACTCGGACCGTCCGGAGCGCGAGTTGCAGTCGTCCTGCGCCTTCAGATACTCGGTGAACTTCTTGGCGTCCTCGAGGTTCAGCTCCAGGTCCTTCTGCGGGTCACCGGTCTTGTTGCCGTTGAACAGCCACTGACCGCCGCTGCCGCTGCCCTTCATGTAACTGCCGCTCAGCGAGGCGCTGCCGCCCCAGTCCTTCAGACCGGGGATCCCGGCCGAGATGCTGGCGGTCACGCCGCCCCCGGACTCGGTCACGCGCTCCAGGGTGACGGTGCCGTCGGACCACTGCTGGAGCTTGATCTGCTCCGAGCCGCTGATCTTGATGAAGAGGATCTGGACGACGACGGTGGTCTTGGTCTGATCCTGCGCGAGCAGGCACTTCGCCGGCTGGAAGGGGTCGCCCGGCGGCGGTGGGGGCAGGGGCCCGCCGTCGTCCCCGCCACCTCCGTCGTCCCCGTCCCCGCCCGCTCCGGAGTCGCAACCCTCGCCCCCGTCACCGGCGTTGACGATCCGGCACACCGCGTCCTTGAGCGCCACCGAGGTGTCGTCGGGAACGGTCAGCGCCACGATCGCGCCGACGATCGCGGCGACGACACCTATCAGCGCGACGTACTCGACACCGCCCTGCCCTCTGTCGCGCCGCCGCCCCGATCCGCGTACGTACTGCGTGCCGCTCATCCGGACTCCTCACCCAAGCCGTCCCGGCCTCCCCGCTCGGGAGATCTCCGGAGACTAGGGACGGGCCCGGACCCAGACGCAGGGTCCAGGGGCCCAGCGGCGGGCCCAGCGTGGCGCGTTGACCGTCAACGGGCATGAAAATCACGGCATACGGGCGGTGGCGGCATGGTTACGGGCGTACGCCTTCACCCGTCGGTACGGGAACGGGCACTGGCTTCGGCCGCTTCGGCCGCCGTCTTCAGTTCGCTCAGCCAGCCCTCAAGGCCCATACCGAGGATCTCGGTCGCGAGCGGGACGTTCGATTCGATCTGGTCGCCGACGTGGGTCTCTTCGGTGCTCACCCGCACGCCGCCCCTGACCTTGGTGAAGTTCCATACGTGGACGCCGTTGTCGATGCGCAGCCCCTCACCGATCGCGGGCCCGGTCCAGCGGATGCAGGAGCCGCGCCTGACCTGCTCGACGGTCGAGGTGATCTCCAGGGTGGTGGCGGGCGTCGTGGGCGTGGCGGGTGCCGGGGTCGTCCACCGGAACGCCGAACCCGCCCGGAAGGGGCCGTGATCGAGGCGTTCGGCGCTCTCGACGGGGCCTTGCCAGGTCGGCCAGCGTTCGACATCGGTCTGGAGCTTCCAGATGGTGCTGAGCGGCGCGTGGATCACGGTCTCGGTCTTGTAGCGGACGAGCGCGTCGGGGTCGACGCCCTCTCCCCGGCAGGTGAGGGACGTGGCGGGGTGGTGGGAGGTCGCCGCGGCCGGCGCGACGGCGGTGCCGAGGACGCCGGCGACGGCGAGCGGGACGGCGAACAGCGCGGCGCGGGCGTTCCTCCGGGCGGACGGGCGGGAAATCGATGCGCTCATGGGGCCTTCTCCTTCTGCGAGTTGACGCCACGAACGCTAGTCAGGAGTCGGAACATCGGGCAGTGTCAGATTTTCCTCACATGGCACCGGCCCTCCCCCGCGCCGCCGCGCGAGAGAGGGCCGGGCGGGGGCGACTGCTCGTCAGAAGGCGAGGTCGCTCTTGTAGAAGACGGTCGACTGGAACTCGTCAGGACTGACGGCGATCTTGCTGGAGAAGCCGAAAGCGAGCCGCGGGCCGCTGGAGTGCCGCCAGATCGCCAGGCCCTGGGGTTCGCGGCCGGGCAGCGAGTCGCCCGCGTGCGTCTGGAACTTCTCGGTGTACTGCCCTCCGGTCCGGTTCATGTCCACACTGAACAGATAGGACGGCCTGGGCGGGTCCGAGGGATGCGCGGGCGCGGCACCGTAGGAGAGGTACGCGTACTGGCCGTACGCGGCCACGCCCTGGAAGTGGTCACCCTCGGCGATCTTGAGTTGGGCGTTGGTCGGCAGGGCGCGCATGGCGAGGCAGGGAGTGTCGTCGTGGATGCCGCGCGCGAGGACGTCGGAGAGGTTGAACAGCGCGAGGCGCCACGGACTCGTCGTCCCCATGTACCGCACGAGCAGCCGGTTCGTGTAGGGATCGATCGACGGTCTCGGACAGTCCACGAAATCGGAGAGACCGATATGGAATTCCCCGACACCGGGGCTGGTGTGGTAGTCGATCAGCCCCCCGTCCTTGTACTTGACGCGGGCGATCGTATGGCTGTTGGGCGGCGTCCCGGAATCCGGATCCAGGCTCCGCCAGTCGCCCGCGAGCCAGAGATACGGAGATCCGAAGGTATCCGGCTGGACCCCCATCGAGGAGCCGTGGTCGAACGAGTGGAGCGCCATGGCGCCCAGCACGTTGCCGCTGAGGTCGGTCCTGGTCACCCAGAGGTCGCCGTTCTTGCTCCCGACCTTGGTCTGCACGAAGTAGATGTGCCCGTGGACATGGTCGAAGGCGAAGGACTGCATCGCCCAGTAGGGCTGGTGGAGCGTCTTCCGTACGACGGGATCGTCGCCGTTCCCCTCCAGCAGGATGCGCTGCGTCGGATCGACGACCGCCTGCGCCGTCCCGGCCGTAGCCAAAGAGAAACCGCCGGTCGCGGCGGCGGCGGCTATTCCTGTGCCGGTTCTGAGGAGTGTGCGACGGCTTACGGGGGACGATCCACCGCTTTGGGTATTTTCGCTCAACTACATCACCCTATAGATCGTTTCGGTCGATTTCGTTGATCGCGATCAACCTAGCAATCGGCCTACCGGGTGTCTGCGAAACAGCGGGTGGGATGTACGAACTTCGCATATCAGAAGCGGTATGCCGGCGGACGGCGGAGGGGGACGCATAAACCGGGTAAAGGCGCGCTCACAGCCTCAGATGCCATGAGAAAGTGATTCTTCGCCTGGCAGATATGGATGCCTGAAGGGTCGAGAGGTGGGGTGCCCGGTGGCCGTTCTCGTGGTGCAGCATGTGCCCGGCGAGGGGCCTTACGCCGTCGCCGTCGCGCTGGAGGCCGCCGGGCTGGCCGTGCGGCGATGTCGGGTGTGGGCCGGGGACGTGGTGCCGGACGGGCCCGAGGGGCTTGACGGGGTGGCCGCGCTGGTGGTGATGGGCGGGCCGATGTCCGCGTACAGCGACGCCGGATTCCCCACCCGTACCGTCGAACTCGCGCTACTGCGCCACGCGTTGGCGGCCGAGGTGCCCGTACTGGGCATCTGTCTGGGCGCGCGGTTGCTGGCGGTCGCGGCGGGTGGCGACGCGTACGCCGGGACCGGGAAGCAGGTCGGCTGGGGGCGGGTCGGGCTGACCGCGGAGGCGGCCGGTGATCCGCTGTTCGCCGGGCTGCCCGCGAGCCTGGGCGTGCTGCACTGGCACGACGACACCATGAGCCTGCCGGCCGGGGCCGTCGTGCTGGCCTCGTGCGAGCGGTATCCGGTCCAGGCGTTCCGGGCGGGCAGTTCCGCGTGGGGGTTGCAGTTCCATCTGGAGGCCGACGAGGAAGCGGTCGGCGCGTTCGTGGAGGCGTTCCCGTACGACGCGGCCTCGGCGCCCGGTGGCGGCGGGCCGGGCATCCGGGAGGCCGCGCCCGCGCGGCTCGCCGAGCTGGCGCCGTACCGCGACCAACTGTTCGGCCGGTTCGCGGAACTGGCCGCCGCGCGCGCCGGGCGCACCGCCGTGCGTACGTTCTTCACCCCGAGGGCCGGCGAGTGGGAGGCCCGTTTCGCGCGGGATCAGCCCAGGTACGCGGCGGCGGTCGCCCGCCTGGGCCTGCGCCCCGGGCAGGTGGCGGCGGACGTGGGGTGCGGGTCGGGGCGCGCGCTGCCCGCGCTGCGGGAGGCGGTCGGCGCGCGCGGGGCCGTGTTCGGGGTGGACCTCACCGCGGCGATGCTCCGGTCCGCCGCGCGGGAGCGCCGCGGCGACTCGGCCCTCGCCTCCTTGCTCCTGGCGGACGCCTGTCAACTGCCGTTCGCGGACGGCGCTTTGGACGGCGTCTTCACGGCGGGGCTGCTGAACCACCTGCCCGACCCGAAACGCGCTGTACGTGAATGGGCCAGGGTCGGCTCACCCGGAGCCGCCCTGGCGCTGTTCCACCCCTCCGGCCGCACCGAGCGCGCCGCCCGGCACGGCCGCCCGCTGAGCCCCGACGACGTGCTCGCGGCCGACAACCTCCGGCCGTTGCTGGAGGCGTCGGGATGGCGCGTGACGTGCTACGAGGACGCGGAGACGTACTTTCTCACCCTCGCGGTACGGGAGCGCTGACGCAGCTCACGGCGTGACGATGGCGAAGTCCGGACCGGGGGTGTCGAGCGGCCCCGCGGGCGTATGACCCGCCCTCGTTGGAGTGACGTTTCGCCGCGCCGCCTCGCCCGTGGCGTAGATCTTCATTCGTCACGTCCGGCAACTCAACGACTCGACCACTCGGCTGCTCGGCTACTCGAAACCTCGGCGGGGAAGCAACGTGTCACGTCTGGCTCACTGGTGTTTCCTGCACCGCCGTACGGTGGTGGCCGCCTGGCTACTGATCCTGGTCGTGACCGTCGCGCTCAGCCAGTCGATCGGCAGCAAGTACAACGAGAGCGTCAGCCTGCCGGGCACCGACTCGCAGGCCGCCGTGAACCTCCTCACCGACAACTTCGCCGCCGCGTCGGGCGAGGGCGACCAGATCGTCATCGAGGCCAGGGGTGGCGCCACCGTCCGCTCGGCCTCGGTCCGGCAGCCCGTCACCGCCGCGCTCACCAAGGTCGCCGCCATCCCCGGCATCGCGTCCGTCGTCAGCCCGTACAGCCCGCAGGGCGCCGCGCAGATCAGCAAGGACGGCAGCGTCGCGTTCGCCGCCGTGAACTGGAAGATGAAGGCCGCCGACGTCACGAAGTCGGACGCCCGGAAACTGATCGACACCGCCAAGGCCGCAGAAGGGCCGGACGTCCGTATCTCGCTCGGCGGTCAGTCGATCGAAGCCGAGGAGAGCGCCGGCCCCGGAGTGTCGGTCGCGGTGGGCGCGATCGCCGCGTTCGTCATCCTGCTGATCGTCTTCGGCGGGGCCCTGTTCGCCTCGCTGATGCCACTGGTGACGGCGGCCGTCGCGCTGTTCACCGGCACCTCCCTCATCAGCCTGCTGTCGCACGTCATGGACACCCCGAACGTCTCGAGCGACCTCGCCGTCCTGATCGGGCTCGGCGTCGGCATCGACTACGGCCTGTTCATCATCAGCCGCCACCGAGGCGCGGTGAAGGCCGGTCACACCTACGAGGAATCGACGGTCCAGGCGGTCAACACGTCCGGGCGTACGGTGCTGTTCGCCGGGATCACCGTCTGTATCGCCCTGCTCGGACAGTTCGCCCTCGGGGTCGACTATCTGTACGGGGTGTCGGCGGCCTCCGCCCTCACGGTCGCGCTGACCATGGCCACCGCGCTGACGTTCCTGCCCGCCATGCTCGGCTTCCTCGGCCCGAAGACGCTCTCCCGGCGTGAGCGCCGCGCCCTCGCGCAGAAGGGGCCGGTCCCCGAGGACGCGGCCGGATTCTGGCTGCGCTGGGCGACGTTCGTCGAGAGGCGCCGCGTGCTCGTGGCCGCCGGCGCCCTGGCCCTGGTGGTCGTGGTCGCGCTGCCCCTGTTCACCCTGCGTCTCGGCTCGTCGGGCGCCGCGAACGACCCGCCCGACTCCAACACCCACCAGGCGTACACCGCCCTGGCCAAGGGGTTCGGGCCGGGCTTCAACGGACCGTTCCAGCTCGTGAGCGAGATCAACTCCCCAAGCGACGCCCAGGCGTTCAACACTTTCCTGGCCTCGGCCGCCGAACAGCCGGGGGTGGTGTCGGTGACACCGGCGACGACCTCCCCGAACGGCAAGGTCGCGCTCGCGATCCTCTATCCCGCCACCGGGCCGGGGGCGAAGGCGACCGTCAGTCTGGTGAGCGACATCCGCGACCTGGCGCCGAAGGCGGAGGGCCCCGGCCACCCCGCCGTCCATGTCGGCGGCGTCACGCCCGCCAACATCGACTTCTCGCGGGTGCTGAGCCAGAAGCTGCCGCTGTTCATCGCGGTCGTCGTCGTCCTGGCGTTCCTGCTGCTGGTGGCGGTTTTCCGCAGTCTGCTCATCCCGCTGGTGGCGGCGGTGATGAATCTGCTGTCCGTCGGTGCCGCGCTCGGTGCGATGAACGCCGTGTTCACCTGGGGCTGGGGCGGTTCGGTCTTCAACATCACGGGCACCGGGCCCGTGGACGCCTTCATCCCCGTCCTGCTGTTCTCGGTGCTGTTCGGCCTCTCGATGGACTACGAGGTGTTTCTCGTCAGCCGTATGCAGGAGGAATGGCATGTACGGCGCCGGGCCGCCGCCTCGCCGGGAGCCGAAGTCGCGGACAACCACTGGGCCGTGACACATGGTCTGGCGAAGACGGGACGCATCATCGCGGCGGCGGCCGGCATCATGATCCTGGTGTTCGGCTCGTTCCTGATCGGCGACAGCCATGTGCTCAAGGAGTTCGGATTCGGGCTGGCCTTCGCCGTACTCGTCGACGCCCTGATCATCCGGGGTCTGCTCGTCCCGGCCCTGATGCATCTGATCGGCCCGGCCAACTGGGCCATGCCCGCCCGACTGGAGCGGATCGTGCCCAACTTCTCCATCGACTCGGCGGGAGCGCGGAAGGGCGCGCGCTGACGCCGAGGGGGGGGTGGGTGAGTGGCGGGGGCCGGACCGCTCGCCCCGGCACCCGCCGCGATGGCTCTGCTCCCGCCCTAGCCCTCGTCGCCTCCCCCGCCCTCGTCACCCTCATCGCCCTCATCGCCCTCGAAGAAGTCGCCCACCTCGTCCACGACTTCGGCAGCCACCAGGCCGCCCGCCACCCCTACGGCCACACCGGCCACACCGACGCCGACCGCCGCCCCCGTACTCAGGCCGGAGCCGTGACCGTGGCCGTGGTCGGACCCGTGCCCGGACGTGTGCGCGTGCCCGGCGTAGCCGCCCGCGAGGTGGTCCACCCAGCCCGCCACCACCGTGTTCCAGTCGGTGCGCGCCACCTCGTCGTGCCCGACGGTGTGCCGGTTCAACGCGTCGTCCACGCCCGCGTCCCCGCGGCCGTCCGCCTCCAGGACGATCTCCGTCCCGCCCGCGTGAGCCAGGAACGTCACCTCGACCTCGTTCAGCCGGTGTGCGTAACTCGGGGCCGGGATCAGTTCGATCTCCTGGTAGAACGGCAGCCGTTGGCCGCTCCCGTTGATGTGTCCCAGCTCCAGGTCCGCCGACTTGAAGCCGAAGCCGAGCTGCCCGAACGCCTCGAGCACGGCCTCCTGCACCGCCAGCGGCCGTACGGCGAACGCGTCGAAGTCGCCCTTGTCCCTGGCGCCCGCGATCTCCAGCTCCGTACGTACGCCCAGCGTGATGCCGAGCGGTTCACCGTGCAGTTCGGAGACCGGTGTCTCCCACGGCACCGTCACCGCGAACGGCACGCCGCGCGACTCGCCCTCGCCCAGCCGGAAACCCCCGGCGATCTCGTACCGCTCGAAGGTGACGAAGCCCTCGCTCTCCCCCTCCTCGTGCTCCGCCTCGACGCGGGCGACGAATTCCAGCTCGACGCGGTCGACGTCGTACGCCGCGCTCCCGCCCACCAGTTGGACCTCGCCGCGCAGGGTGCCTCCCGGCACCACCGCACCGGGCTCCAGCACCGTTTCCACACTCGGCCCGCCGACGCCGAGTGAACCGAGCAGTCGCTTCAACACCATTGATTCCTTTGATTCCTTCGTTCCCGGGGGCCCGAGGCGCGTGTATCTCTACAGGGCTGTAGAAGTACACACCCAGCATAGGGAGTTGGGAGCCGGGACCCGGCGCGAAGCACACACATCGCGCCATGTGCGGGCCGCCGTCAGCCTGCCCAGCTCCAGTCCGCGACCTCCGGGAGGTCCACCCCATGTTCGCGGATCCAACTGTGGTGGCGGGTACGGGTGTCCGCCATGGTCTGGCGTACGTCGGCGGCCCGCACCCCGAGGCCCGGGACGCGGTCGATGACGTCCATGACCAGCCGGTAGCGGTCCAGGTCGTTGCGGACGACCATGTCGAAGGGCGTGGTCGTCGTTCCCATCTCCTTGTAGCCGCGTACGTGCACATTCTCGTGGCCGGTGCGGCGGTAGGCCAGCCGGTGGATGAGCCACGGGTAGCCGTGGTACGCGAAGATCACCGGCTTGTCGGTGGTGAACAGGTCGTCGTACTCGGACTCCGGCATCCCGTGCGGATGCTCCTCGCTCGTCATCAGCCGTGTCATGTCGACCACGTTGACCACGCGGACCGCCAGCTCCGGCAGATGCTGCCGCAACAGCCCCGCCGCCGCGATGACTTCCAGGGTCGGCACGTCCCCCGCGCAGGCCAGGACCACGTCCGGCTCCCGGTCCCCGTCCTGCGTACCGGCCCACTTCCACAGGCCCGCGCCCCGCGCACAGTGCGCGCGTGCCTCGTCCATGGTGAGCCAGTCGAAGGTGGGCTGCTTGCCGGCGACGACGACGTTCACGTAATCCCGGCTGCGCAGCACATGATCGGCCACGGAGAGCAGGGTGTTGGCGTCCGGCGGCAGATAGACGCGTACGACCTCGGGGCTCTTGTTCAGTACGTGATCGACGAAGCCGGGGTCCTGGTGGGAGAAGCCGTTGTGGTCCTGGCGCCAGACATGCGACGTCAGCAGGTAGTTGAGGGACGCCACCGGGCGGCGCCAGGCCAACGCCCGTGATGTCCTGAGCCATTTGATGTGCTGGTTGACCATCGAGTCGACGATGTGCACGAACGCCTCGTAGCAGGAGAACAGCCCATGACGGCCCGTCAGGAGATAGCCCTCCAGCCAGCCCTGGCACAGGTGCTCGGAGAGGACTTCCATCACCCGGCCGTCGCGGGCCAGATGTTCGTCCGTGGGCAGGATCCGTGCCTGCCATGCCTTGCCGGTGGCGTCGAACAGCGCCTCGAGCCGGTTGGAGGCGGTCTCGTCCGGGCCGACGACCCGGAAGTCCCTGCGTTCGGCGGTGTCGGCCATGATCCTGGCCAGCATCCCGCCCAGCACGCGGGTCGGTTCGTGCAGGGTCGCGCCGGGCTTGTCGACCTGGACGGCGAATTCGTCCAGCGGCGGGACCGGCAGGTCCCGGACCAGGAGGCCACCGTTGGCGTGCGGGGTGGCGCCGAGCCGGCGCGTACCGGCGGGGACGCAGGACAGGACCTGGGCGGTGGGCCGGCCGTCGCGGTCGAAGAGTTCGCCGGGACGGTACGAGCGCAGCCACGCCTGAAGTTGGGCGAGGTGGGCCGGGTTCTCGCGTACGGAGGGGAGCGGGACCTGGTGGGAGCGCCACGTCCCCTCGACGGGCAGTGCGTCGACCTCGACGGGACCGGTCCAGCCCTTGGGCGTGCGCAGCACGATCATGGGCCAGGCGGGGCGCTCGGCATTCGTCCCCTCCCGCGCGGCGCGCTGGATCGCGTCGATGCGGTCCGCCGCGCGGTCGAGGGCCGCCGCCAGCGCGCGGTGCACCGGGAGCGGGTCGCTGCCCGCCACATACAGCGGCTCGTGGCCGTATCCGCGCAGCAGGGCGTCCAGTTCGTCGTCGGGGATACGGGCGAGGACGGTGGGGTTGGCGATCTTGTAGCCGTTGAGATGCAGGATCGGCAGGACGGCGCCGTCATGGACCGGGTCGAGGAACTTGTTGGCGTGCCAGGACCCGGCCAGCGGCCCGGTCTCCGCCTCGCCGTCGCCGATCACGCACGCGACGAGCAGATCGGGGTTGTCGAGCGCGGCGCCGTAGGCGTGCGCGAGGGAGTAGCCCAGCTCGCCGCCCTCGTGGATGGAGCCGGGGGTCTCCGGGGCGACGTGGCTCGGGACGCCGCCCGGGAAGGAGAACTGCCGGAAGAGACGGTTCATGCCGGCCGCGTCCCGGCTCACGTCCGGGTACGTCTCGGCGTACGAGCCCTCCAGCCAGGAGTTGGCCAGCACGGCCGGTCCCCCGTGCCCGGGACCCCAGACACACAGGGCGGACCGGTCCCGGTTCTTGATGAGGCGGTTGAGGTGGGTGTGGACGAGGTTGAGTCCTGGGGAGGTCCCCCAGTGGCCCAACAGGCGGGGCTTGATGTGCTCGGGCCGCAGGGGCTCGGTGAGGAGCGCGTTGCCCATGAGATAGATCTGGCCGACGGCGAGATAGTTGGCCGCGCGCCAGTGGGCGTCGAGCGCGGCGAGTTCTTCGTCGGTGAGCACCGTGCCGCTGTCGCGCTTCGCCTTCGCCTTCGCCTTCGTCTGCCGCATGGGCCTCTCCGTCACGTCGTCACGTCGTCGCTGTCTGCACTCGGGCCAGTTACCTCTGGTCACCGTCGCACAGCCGGGGCAGGTCGGCGGAAGAAGCTGACCGGCCTGTCGCGTACGCGATCAGGGGCGGCTGCGGGTGAGCGGGGACGGGTTGAGGCGGGCGAAGCCCTCCTGGCGTTCGTACGGGAAGTGGGGATACGGCGCCACCTTGGCGCTCGCCGCGTCGAGCCGGGCCACCTGTTCGGGCGTCAGCTCCCATCCGACGGCGCCGATGTTCTGGCGCAGTTGCTCCTCGTTGCGGGCGCCGATGATGACGGAGGACACGGTCGGGCGCCGCAGCAGCCAGTTGATGGCGACCTGGGGGACGGTCCTGCCGGTCTCCTCCGCGATCACGTCGAGGGCGTCGACCACGCGGAAGAGATGGTCGTCGTCCACGGGCGGCCCGAAGTCGGCGGTCTCGTGCAGCCTGCTGCCCGCCGGCAGCGGCCGGCCACGGCGCAGCTTGCCCGTGAGCCGCCCCCACCCCAGCGGACTCCAGACCATCGCGCCGACGCCCTGGTCGAGGCCGAGGGGCAGCAGTTCCCACTCGTAGTCGCGGCCGACGAGCGAGTAGTAGACCTGGTGTGCCGCATAGCGCGGGTAGCCGTGCTGCTCGGCGGCGGCCAGCGACTTCATCAGTTGCCAGCCGGAGAAGTTGGAGACGCCGACGTAGCGGATCTTCCCGGACCGTACGAGCTGGTCGAGCGTGGACAGCACCTCGTCGACCGGCGTCCGCGCGTCGAACGCGTGCAGTTGGAAGAGGTCGATGTGGTCCGTGCCGAGCCGGCGCAGCGCGTCCTCCGTCGCCCGGATCAGCCGGGAGCGCGAGGTTCCCGCGTCCCCGGGCCCGTCGCCCATCGGCAGGCCGGTCTTGGTCGACAGCAGGACGTCGTCGCGGCGGCCCTTGATCGCCTGGCCGAGCACGTCCTCGGACGCGCCCGCCGAGTAGACGTCCGCCGTGTCGAACATCGAGATGCCCGCCTCCAGGCAGATGTCCACGAGCCGGCGCGCCTCCCGCGCGTCGGTGTTGCCCCAGGCACCGAAAAGCGGCCCCTGGCCGCCGAACGTGCCCGCTCCGAAGGAGAGGACCGGGACCGTGAGCCCGGACGCACCCAGTTGCCTGTACTCCATGATCGAACCCCTCCACAAACCCGAAACTCATGCCTTAACGGGAAGGATTTCCCTTTAAGATGGCTCCAACGTAACAGAGGAGTGCGACTAATGGAACTGGAGTCCCGTTATGGAGGTGAGGCGCGCCCATGAGCACCGCTGAGAACGACGACGCCTGTGGCGATCCTGGGACGCTGCGCCCCGGAGGCCGTACAGCCAGAGTGCGCGCCGCCGTGCTGCGGACGGCCGGCGACGCCCTCGCCGAACACGGCTTCGCCCGCCTCGACCTCGCCGATGTCGCGCGCCGCGCGGACGTCGGCAAGTCGACCGTGTACCGCCGCTGGGGCACGGTGGCCGGTCTCGTCGCCGACCTGCTGACGGACATGGCCGAGCAGTCGCTGCCGCGCACCGACACCGGTTCGCTGCTCGGCGACCTGCGGGCCAACGCCGACCTCGTACGCCGCACACTGGCCGACCCGCGCCAGGGCGCGCTGTTCAAGGCGGTGATCGCGGCGGCCACGACGGACACGAGGACGGCCCAGGCCCTGCACCGCTTCTACGAGATACGGGTCGCCGAGTGGGCGCCGTGTGTCGAACAGGCGGTGCGGCGGGGCGAGTTGCCGGCGGGGACGGACCCGTACGAGGTGATCCGCGCCGTCTCGGCCCCGCTCTACTACCGCCTGCTGACCAGCGACGCGCCCTTGGACGAGGCGGCGGGGGCACGTGCGGCGGAGGCGGCAGCGGCGGCGGCGAAGGCGGGGGTCTACGCGTAACCACGAGGTCGGCGGGCGGGAAGGCGCGGGGTTACCTGAGGCGCGGTAATCGGAGGCCGGACGGTCGGCGGCGGACGCAAGCTCGTCATGTCCGGCCAGGTGGCCGGAGCCGCGTCAACTCGATCTCGTACGACGGGAGTCCCCCCATGTCCGCAACCGACACCGACACCAACACCGACAACTCCGATTTTCCCGGCAGCACCCTCGCGCCCACTCTGAAGGGCCTGAGCGACGAACTCACCGCGCTGCGGCCCCGCATGGAGGAGGTCAGCCGCGCCATCCACGGGCGGCCGGAGCTGAAGTTCGCCGAGTTCCACGCCGTACGGGTGCTGACCGACTGGCTCACCGAGGCGGGCTTCGTCGTCGAGACGGGGGCGGGCGGGGTGGACACCGCGTTCGTGGCGGTGCACGAGGGGAGCGAGCCCGGTCCGTACGTCGCCGTACTCGCCGAGTACGACGCGCTGCCCGGCGTCGGGCACGGCTGCGGCCACAACCTCATCGCGGCGGGCGGCGTGGCCGCCGCGATCGCGGCCGTCCGCGCGCTGCCCGGCCACGCGGGCACGATCGCCGTCATCGGCACGCCCGGCGAGGAGATGGGCGGCGGCGGCAAGGTCCTGCTGGCCGAGGCCGGGGTCTTCGACGGAGTCGACGCGGCGGTGATGTTCCATCCGGCCGACCGCTCGGCGACCACCCAGCACGCGCTGGCCGCCGCGCATCTGCGGGCCGACTTCGTCGGCGTGAGCGCGCATGCCGCGAAGACCCCGTGGGAGGGGCGCAGCGCGCTGGCCGCCGCCCAGCTCTTTCTCAACGCGCTCGATTCGATGCGGCAGTTCATGCCGCCGACCGCCCGGCTGCACGGGATCGTCTCCGACGGCGGCCGGGCCCCGAACGTGGTGCCCTCGCGCGCGGCGGTGGACTTCTACGTACGGGACACCACGTCGACCGCCACCGAGGCGCTGGTCGAGCGGGTCCGCGCGGCGGCGCGGGGCGCGGCGCTCGCCACCGGGACGGAGGCGGCGGTCACCGAGACGGGCGCGCTGTACGCGGAGCGCCGCGACAACAACGTGCTCGCCGCCCGGTTCGGCGCCACACTGCGGGCGCTGGGCGTGGGCATCGCCCCGGGCGGGCCGCACGAACCGGCGGGTTCGTCGGACATCGGCAACCTCTCCCAACTGCTGCCGGTCATCCACCCGTACGTACGGACCGCCGAGTTCGGTACGCCCAGCCACTCCGACGCCATGCGGAACGCGTCGGCGACGGCTTTCGCACACGACCGCGCCCAAGTCGCGGCGACGGGGCTGGCCCGGGTCGTGACGGATCTGGTCACGGATCCGGAGTTCCTGGCGGCGGCGCGGGCGGAGTTCGAGGAGACGGGAGAGGCGGCGGAGGCGGGGGAGGAGGGGGAGACGGGGGAGACGGAGGACGACGAGGAAATCCTGGAGGTCATCGAGGCCAACCAGTCCAACCAGGCCAACGGCAACGGTCGACCGTACGAAGCTCGTCACGCGCGTCGGGCGAGCCACGCTCGTACAATCCGGCCATGTCGGTCGTAGTCGTACTGGAGGGGGCGGGGCCGGGCCGTTTCACGGTCGCGGTCTCGCCCCTCGCCGAACTGGCCGCGAGCCTGCATGTGTTGACCGTGCACGGACACGGCCACCACGCGGAACACGCGCCCTGGGCCCGCGAGGTGGCGCGCACGGCGCCGGCCGCATTCCGGGCCGGGCTGCGGCGATTCTCCCCGCTGTGGACGGCGCTGCGGTGGCGGGGGTTCTACATGGGGCTGGAGAGGACGGGGGTCTCCGCCCCGCCACCCCCACCGCCCCCCACCCCATTAGCGCCACCGTCCATTCCTTCCCCCCTGTCCCCCCTGTCCCCGTTGTCGCGCCTCCCTGTCGACCGTTTCGCCGAACTCACCGCGTACTCCTGCGCCAGCGGCTACCTCGGCTACGCCTTCGGCCGCGTCCTCCACGACCCCGCCCAGGCCGCCGCCCTGCGCCACGCCGCCTCCGGGCTCCCCGAACCGCACCTCGAACTCGCCGAGGCCCTGCTGCGCGACCCGGAAGCCCTGCGCGCCGACGTGCTCGCCTTCCTCGACCTGTGCCGCCCCGTCTTCTTCGCCGCGCTGTGGGCCGAGACCGAACCCCATCTGGCGCGCGCCGCCCACCGCGTACGGCAGCGGCTCGCGGACGACGGCCCCGGCGCGGCGCTGGCCGCGCTCAGCCCGTCCAGCGTCCGGCTCGCCGACCCGCCGCGCGTGGTCTTCGACAAGGTGCACCACGCGGTGATCTCACCGGCCCGTACGCCGGTGCTCCTCATCCCCACCCGCTACGGCGCCCCGCACCTGGTCGTGAAGAACGAGCCGGGCCTGCCGCCGGTCGTGCACTTCCCGGTGGACGCCCCGGTGGTGGGCGTCACCCTGGCCCGTAGCCGCATGCTCGCGCTGACCGACCCCAGCCGCGTACGCCTGTGCCGGCTGATCGCCCGCCAGTCGATGACCACGGCGGACCTGGCGGACCGGCTGTCGATGACGCGCCCGCAGGTCTCACGCCATCTGCGCGCGCTGCGCGACCTGGGACTCGTACGTACGGAACGCAACGGCCGCTACGTGCACTACGGTCTCGACCTCGGCGCGGTGGAACGCATCGGCCGCGACGTCGCGACGGCGTTGCAGTACTAGGCGGTGTCTTGCCGATCTTGCCGGCCCCCGTTCCCCC
This sequence comes from Streptomyces sp. NBC_01506, assembly GCF_045040295.1. Taxonomy (NCBI): domain Bacteria; kingdom Bacillati; phylum Actinomycetota; class Actinomycetes; order Kitasatosporales; family Streptomycetaceae; genus Streptomyces; species Streptomyces sp. NBC_01506. The sequence continues at coordinate 4,436,775 of NZ_CP109422.1, forward strand.
CCCGGCCCCCGCCCACGCCCACGCCCCCGGCCCCGGCCCGGACGGGCGCGCGCGGCAGTCTGTACGGTCTGTCCAGAGGCGGCGGCAACCGGCCGCCAACAGGAGGTACGTCTCGTGATCGGCATCTCGGACATCGAAGCGGCGGCGCGACTGATCGCCGGACATGTCGTGCGTACGCCGACGGTCGAGAGCCCCGGGCTGTCGGCACTGCTCGGGGTTCCCGTCACCGCCAAGCTGGAGGTGTTGCAGCGCACGGGCTCCTTCAAGGCGCGCGGCGCGACGGCGAAGCTGCTGTCGCTGAGCGACGCGGACCGCGCGGCCGGGGTGGTGGCGGTGAGCGGCGGCAACCACGCCATCTCCGTCGCGGTCATGGCCGAGGCGCTGGGCGTGAAGGCCACCGTCGTGATGGCGAAGTCCGCGCCCGCGCGCGCCGTCGAGATCGCGGAGGCCGCCGGCGCGACGGTGCGGCTGACGGACACGATGGACGAGGCGTTCGCGCTCATGTCCCGGCTCCAGAGCGAGGGACTGACCATGGTCCACCCCTTCGACGACCCGGTGGTCGTCGCCGGACAGGGCACGGTCGGCCTCGAACTCGCCGACGACGCCGCGAGCGCCGAGATCACGGACGTACTCGTCTCCATCGGCGGCGGCGCGCTGATCTCCGGTGTCGCGGCGGCCCTGCGCGCGCGCCGGCCCGGCGTACGGATCTGGGGGGTCGAGACCGTGGGCGCGCAGGCGATGTCCGAGGCGCTGGCGGCCGGGGGGCCGAAGCCGGTCCAACTGTCGTCCATCGTCTCCACCCTCAGCGCGCCCTCGGTCTCGCGGATCACCTACGACCATGTGACCGACCTGGTCAGCGACGTGCTCGTGGTCACGGACGCCGAGGCCGTCCAGGGCACGCTCGACCTCGCGAACCACGCGAAGGTCTGGGCCGAACCGGCCGCCGGCTGTCTCGTCCCGGCGGCCCGCCGCGTCATCGAACGCGTCGGCGGCGAGGCGCGCCTGGGCCTGGTGCTGTGCGGCGGCAACGCGACCACGGCCGACGTCATGACCTGGGCGGAACGCTTCAACCTCCGCTGACGGCGCGCGCCGGGGTTCGCCGCCCCCCAAGGACAATTGGCACACTCTCCTCACTTCGAAGATTTGCCGGGGCGCCGGCCGTTGCCGCGTGCCCTTCTCTTCGCGCTCCCGCCACCGGCCACCGGCCACGGGTGGGGCACCCGGCCGCATGACGCAGATATGCGCGAATTCCTGGAACTCGTACGAGGGAATCCCGTTCCACTTTCTCCCCAAGACTCGTCCACAGATGATTTCGTGGCGAATTCTGGTCGTTGGTAGGAGCAGTGAAGCGGAAGTGCTCCCGCTCGCTCGCGTCCGGATCCGGTGTGCCGCCACTGCGGGACGTATTGGGTCGCCTGCCGGACGGCGACACCCCCCACCTCAGTCCTTGGAGCCACCCAGTGCCTGTGCCCACCGACGCGATCACCAGTTCACGCACCCCCACCGCCGACGCCGCCCTCACGCTGCCGGTCCAGTCCACCGACAGAGACACCGAGAACGCCGGGCAGCCCGCCGAAATCGTCGAACACGATCTGACCTTCGACGGATTCCGCTACACCTGCCGCGTCGCCCGCCAGGGCCGTCTCGACACCGAGCCCATCGTCGTCCTGGGCGGGTCCTCCCAGGACCGCCACTCGTGGCAGCGTCACGAGAAGTGGCTCACCCCGCTCAGCTCCGTGATCACCGTCGACCTGCCCGGCTATGGAACGGCCGACTTCCTGCCCGCGAAGTACGGCGTCGACTTCCTCGCCGCCGCGGTACGCCACGTCGTCCAGGAACTCCGCATCCCCCGCATCAATCTGGTGGCCGCCTGCTACGGCGGAGCCATCGGCGTACGGTTCGCCCAGCACTACCCTCACCTCCTCGAACGGATGATGCTCGTCGGGATGACCACCGTCATTCCGGCCGACTACGCGTTGGCCATGGAGCGTTGGGACGGCATGATCCGACGCGGTGACACGGAACCGATCGCCCGGGAACTCGCCGACCGCTTCATGTCGCCTCCCGGCACCGGCCACGTACGCAAGAAGGCCGCCGTCGCCCGGCTCGTCTACCAGCAGATCGCCGCGCAGAACCCGGAACAGCTCCGCATGTCCGCCGAGCACAACTCCCGGCTCATGCGCCACGAGTGGTACCGCCCCGAACCCACGCCCGCCGTCCCCAGCCTGGTCGTCACCGGTGAACACGACACCCTGACCACGCCCGCCATGGGCCGCACCATGGCCGCGTGCCTGCCGTCGGCCCGGTTCATGACCATCGAGGAGACGGACCACCTCGCCCCGGTGGAACGCATCGCCGACTTCGCCGACCTCATGGCGCGTTTCTGTACCGACCGCCCGCTGGAGGGCCTGCCCTACGCCACCGAGCCCGAGGTATTCGGCGCGTCCCTGCCCGCCTGACCGGCTCTCGCCCCGATGGCGCGCCACCCCTGCCGCCCGGATCCCGTCCGGGTCCTCCTCCCGCGCCCATTCCTCACCCCTCCTGTCCGCCGACGCCCGGCACGATCAGGCCCGACTCGTACGCCGCGACCACCGCCTGCGTGCGATCGCGCAGGCCGAGTTTGTTGAGCACCCGGCTGACGTGCGACTTGACCGTCTCCTCGCTGACGACGAGCCGCGCCGCGATCTCCGGGTTGGACAGCCCTTCGGCGATCAGCCGCAGCACCTCCGTCTCACGTGGGGTGAGCGCGGTGAGCGGTGCGGCAGCGGGCGCGGCCGGCTTTTTGCGCAGCCGGGCGAACTCGCCGATGAGGCGGCGGGTGATCGTCGGAGCGAGCAGCGCCTCGCCCGCCGCGACCACCCGCACCGCGTCGAACAGCCGCTCGGCGGCGACGTCCTTGAGCAGGAAGCCGCTGGCGCCGGCGCCCAGCGCGTCGTAGACATGCTCGTCCAGATCGAAGGTGGTCAGGATGATGATGCGCGGCCCGGCGCCGTCCGCCGCGGCGTTGCAGATCTTTTCGGTCGCCTCGATGCCGTCCATGACCGGCATCCTGACGTCCATGAGCACCACGTCGGGACGCTGTTCCCGGCAGACCCGCACCCCTTCCGCGCCGTCCGACGCGGTGCCGGCCACCGAGAAGTCGCTCTGCGTGGCGAGCAGTCCGGCGAAGCCGGCCCGTACCAGCTCGTGATCGTCCACGATGACGATCCGCGTACTCATCGGACGGTCTCCCGCACCGCGAGGGGGAGTCTGGCCTCCACCAGGAACCCGCCACCGGGTGCCGGGCCCACGCGCAGCTCGCCGCCGACCGCGGCGACGCGCTCGCGCATGCCCAACAGCCCGTGCCCGGAGGACCGGTCTTCCGCTCCCGGCCCCGGCCCCGGGCCGTTGTCCCTGATCCGCACCTCAAGCACCTCCCTCTGGTAGCGCAGTTCGACATCGACGGCCGCCCCCGGTGCGTGCCGGCGGGCGTTGGTGAGGGCTTCCTGGACTATTCGGTACGTGGTCAGCTCGATGCCCGGGTCGAGCGTCGCCACCGGCCCGCTGACGATCAGCCGTGTGGCGGCGCCGGACGCCTCACGCGCCTCGTCCAGCAGCTCGTTGAGCTGGGTGAGCCCCGGCTGTGGTCTGCGGGTGACGGGCGGGGTGCCCGCGTCCTCGCGGAGCACGCCGAGCAGCCGCCGCATCTCCGTCAGCGCGGCGCGAGCCGTGTCACCTATGTCCAGCAGTCGCTTGGCCCCTGCCTCGGTCATGCCGGGCGTGGTCAGCCGGGCCGTCTCCGCCTGGACGGAGATCATCGAGATGTGATGCGCGACCACGTCGTGCAATTCGCGCGCGATGCGCGCCCGCTCGCCGCGCGCCACATGCTCGTAGAGCGTGTCCGCCATCGCTCGCTCGGTGGCGTCGCGCGCCACTTCCTCCGCACGCGCACGATGACCTATCCCGTTCGCGACCGCCGCTGCCGCGAGCACGGCCGTCACCACCCCGTACACCCTTATGCCGTTGATCTGCGGGCCCGCGAGGGCGATCAGGACATAGGGGAACACCAGCAGCACCGCGAGGTGCCGGGAACCACGACCGGCGAGCCAGTGCAGGACCATCAACTGCGCGACGAGCCCGCCGACCGTCAACACGTGGAAATTCACGAGCGACACCACACCCGCGGCCGTGAGGCCGATGGTGGCGGCGGTGGCCAGCGGCATGCGCAGCAGCCCGGCCGGTGTCGTCGTGCTGATGGCGAGCGCCATCGCGAACGAGAGATCGGTGTCGATACTTCCCCCGCGCAGCGCGGTCTCCCCGCACGCGAGCAGCGCGAGCACCGCCCCGGTGCCCGCCTGGCGGTCGGGCGACCCGGCGATCCACTTCGCCACGCGCTTGATTTCTTCGCTCACGTCCACCATTGTCCCGGCGCCGGGGCCCGTTGGCGTCCCCCTGGCCAGCGCTCTTGGCATCCCCCACACGAGCGATACCGGCGGGGGTTCCTCCCCCGTGCCAGGGGTGCCGAAGTGCGCTCTGGCGCGTGACGACCCGGGGCACCCCCGCTGCCTAGCCTTTCGAGCATGAAGGCAACCATCGAAATTCAGGAGCTGCGAAAGCAGTTCGGGCAGACCGTCGCGGTCGACGGACTGTCCTTCACCGTGCGGCCGGGCCAGGTCACCGGCTTCGTCGGGCCCAACGGCGCGGGGAAGTCCACGACCATGCGTATGCTCCTGGGCCTGGACGCGCCCGATTCCGGGAGTGCCCTGATCGGTGGGCGGCGGTACGCGACGCTGCGCCGGCCCCTGTCCGAAGTGGGGGCGCTGCTCGACGCGGCGGCCGTGCACCCGAGTCGGCGCGGCCGGGACCATCTGCTGTGGCTCGCGCACTCGCACGGATTCCCGCCCGCCCGCGTGGACGAGCTGCTGGAGCAGGTCGGGCTCACGTCGGCGGGCCGCCGCCGGGCGGGCAGTTACTCGCTGGGTATGCGCCAGCGGCTCGGTATAGCTGCCGCGCTCCTGGGCGATCCGCCGGTGCTCGTGCTGGACGAGCCGGTCAACGGCCTTGATCCAGAAGGAATCCGCTGGATCCGTGGCTTTCTGCGCGGGCTCGCGCGCGAGGGACGCGCCGTGCTGGTCTCCAGTCACCTGATGAGCGAGCTGGAGGACTCCGCCGACCATCTCGTGGTCGTCGGGCGGGGCCGGCTCATCGCCGACACCTCCGTCGCCGAGCTGCTGGCCGCCGCTTCGGGCGAGCGGGTCTCGTTGCGTACGTCGGCGCGTACGGACGCCATGGCGTTGCTGGCCCGCGAGGGAGCGACGGTCGCGGCGGACGGGCCGCAGACACTCACGGTCACCGGACTGCCCACGGAGCGGATCGTCGCTCTGCTGAGCACGGGCGGGGTGCCGTTCTCGGAGATCGGCGCCCACCGGGCCACGCTTGAGGAGGCGTATATGGAACTGACCCATGACGCTGCCGAGTTCCGCTCGACCGAGGCGCACCCGGAGACGGTGTCCGGCACGGCGGCGGACACGGCCGCGACGACCGAAAGGGAGGGCACGCAGTCATGAGCACTCCCACCGTCACCCCCTACCGCTCCGAACTCCCGCCCGCGCGCGACGGGTTCCCGCAACTGCTGCGCGCGGAGTGGACCAAGCTGCGCACCGTGCCCCGCTGGGGCCTCACCCTGCTCGCCACCGTCGTGATCACGGTGCTGATCTCGTTGCTCTCCGCCTTCAGCGGCAGCAGTGACGTCACCGGAGACCGGCCACCACCCCCCAAGGGGCCGGAGGGCGGCGTCGTCCTCGACGGTTTCCCCTTCGTCCACCAGTCACTGACCGGTGACGGGAGCATCACCGCCCGGGTGTCCCCACCCACCGGCCGGGTGGGGGCGGCCGAGCCGTGGGCCAAGGCCGGCATAGTGATCAAGGAGAGTACGAAGCAGGGATCGCCCTACGCGGCGACCATGATCACGCCGGGGCACGGCGTCCGGCTCCAGTCGAATTTCACCCACGACACCGCCGGTGGCCCCGTGTCCCGGGACCGGCCGCACTGGCTGCGGCTGACCCGCTCGGGCGACGAGTTCACCGCGTACGAGTCGGCCGACGGTTCGACATGGGTGAAGGTCGGCACGACACGGGTCGACGGGCTGCCGGACACCGTCCGGGCGGGACTCTTCGTGGCCACGCCCGAAGAGACCATGGTGCGGCGGCAGTTCGGCTCCACCTCGGTCGGGGGCCAGCCCGCACGGGTCACCGCGACCTTCGACAACATCACGGTGGACGGCGGACAGGGCGCCTGGCGCCAGGACAACGTGGGTGAGGCCGTCGGCGGCCCAGGCTCCAAGGGGACGCCGGACAGTTCGACGGAGAAGGCCGGCGCGTGGACGCTGACCGGCTCGGGCGATGTCGCGCCCCACACGCCGGAGGTCGACATCACGCAGCAGTCCCTGGTCGGAGCCCAGATAGGGCTGATCCCGCTGGTGGCACTGAGCGTGCTGTTCATCACCGCCGAATACCGGCGCGGCATGATCCTCACGACGTTCACCGCCAGCCCACGCCGGGGAAGGGTGCTCGTCGCCAAGGCCGTCGTCCTCGCGGGAGCCGCCTTCGTGGCCGGCCTGGTCGCCGCGGTGCTGTCGTTCCTGCTCAGCGAGCCCGAGTTGCGCGACCGTATGCCCAATCCCCTCTTCTATCCCGACGTGTCCCTGATCGAAGGGCCCGTGGTGCGCGCCGTCTTCGGCACCGCCGTGCTGCTGGCCGGCGTCGCCGTCCTGGCCCTGGCCGTGGGCGCGCTTCTGCGGAACACGGCCGTGGCCGTCACCTTGATCGTGGTGGTGCTCGTCCTGCCGGTCGTCCTTCTCTCCGGGCTGCCGATCGGCGCCGCGCAGTGGGTGATGAAGCTGACCCCGCTCGCCGGCTTCGCGGTCCAGCGGACCTTGCCGGTGTACGAACACGTGGACTCCGTCTGTCTCCCGGAGAACGGCTGCTATCCACAAGGACCGTGGGCAGGGCTCACGGTGCTGTGCGCCTGGGCGGTCGTCGTCCTCGGTCTGGCTGTCTGGCGACTGCGCGGGAGGGACGCATGAAGGGCGCGCTCCACGCGGAGTGGACGAAACTGCGTACGGTGCCGAGCACTTGGTGGCTGCTGCTCGCCGTGGTCGCGCTGACGGTGGCGCTGGGCGCGGTGGCGACCGGGACGGTGTCGACGGACCAGTGTCCGTCGCCGGACGAGTGCCACGAGGACACCGTCAGGCTCAGCCTCGTCGGGGTCTGGCTCGGTCAGGCGGCGGTGGGCGCTTTCGGGGTGCTGACGATGAGCGGTGAGTACGGGACCGGGACCATCCACACCACCCTGGCGGCGGTGCCGGGCCGGGCCCGTGTCCTCGCCGCCAAGGCGGTCGTCGTCTTGGCTGCGGCGCTGGCGGCGGGGACGCTCGCCGTCCTCGGCTCGCTGCTCGCCGGCCGGTTCATCCTCCCCGGCAACGGTTTCAGCGCGGCCCCCCTCTCCCTCACCGAGGGACCGACCTTGCGTGCCGCCGTGGGCACCGTTGTCTACTTCGGCCTGATAGCTCTGCTGGCGCTGGGCGTGGCCGCGGTCGTACGGGACACCGCCGGAGCCGTCACCACAGTGCTGGGACTGCTCTACGCGCTGCCCGCCGTGGTCGAGTTGCTGGGCAACGACGAGTGGCGCGAGCGAATACGGGAGTGGGCCCCAGCGTCGGCGGGACTGGCCGTTCAGGCGACCAGAGACCTGGAGAGCCTGCCCATCGGCCCCTGGGCGGGCCTCGCGGTCCTGGCTGCCTGGGCGGGAGCGGGGTTGCTGGCGGGGGCGGCGGTCTTCACACTGCGCGACGCGTGAGCGTTCCGCCTCAGCTCCCGTGTCCTTCGTGGGAAGGGACGGTACGACTCGGGGGACTGCCCGGACGCTCGCCCGGTCCCAGGACCACGAACTGGCCCATCATTCCCTGGTCTTCGTGGTAGAGCATGTGGCAGTGGAACATGTACGGCACGTCGGGGTCGGAGTAGTCGGCGAATCGAATGACGAGCCGCATCGTCCTTCCCGGCGGCACGAAGACCGTGTCCTTCCAGCCGGCCAGCTCGGGCGGCGGACGGTCCCCGTCGACCGACAGCACCCGGAACTGAACATCGTGCACATGAAAGCTGTGCAAGGTGCCGTCGCCGCTTCGCACGTCCCAGATCTCGGTGCTGTCCTTCCGCACGCCGAAATCGATGCGGTCCATACGCATCTGTTGGCCGTTGATGTGGTGCTCGGATAGTTCGAAGGTCCGGGTCCGGGTGGCGGACTCCGCCGACGCCCGGGGAAGGTCGGCCAGCCGCGCCGGAAGGGCGGGCGAGGGGGTCAGTGAGGCGGCTGCCCGTAGCTCCAGTACGTCGAACCGGTCGGAACCGCCGTCGTGTTGGACGAACCCGCTTCCGGTGGACGGCTCGTCGCTGCGCAGGACCAGGCGCTCGCCGGGCTCGACCTCGACCACGATCTCGGCGCGTTCGCCCGGGGAGAGTTCCACGCGAGGGGTGGTGTGTGGTGCCGGCAGCAGGCCACCGTCCGATCCGATCAGGGTGAACGGCCGGTCGTCGGCGAAGTGGAAATGGTAGACGCGGGCGTTGGATCCGTTCAGGAGCCGTAGCCGTATCCGCTCGGTGGTGACGGCGAGATACGGTCCGACCACACCGTTGACCAGCAGTTGGTCCCCGAGGAAGCCGGTGGTGCCGGCCATGTCCTCGGCCAGGTCCAGTACGCCGTCGGTCAGTCGCCGGTCCTGGACGATGAGCGGTATGTCGTCGACGCCGTACCGATGCGGCAGCCGCAGCAGCGGTCCGGAGGCGTCGTCACCACCGCTGTCACCACCGCCGTTCTCGTCGATGAGGAACATGCCGGCGACGCCTCGGTAGAGATGTTCGGCGGTCTTCCCGTGCGTATGCGGGTGGTACCAGAGCGAGGCGGCGGGCTGGTCGATCTTCCAGGTGGGCGACCAGGTCGTGCCCGGTTCGATCATCTGGTGCGGGCCGCCGTCCATCACGGCGGGCAGATGCATTCCGTGCCAGTGAAGGGAGGTCCTTTCTCCAACGCCGTTGGAGACACGCATCAGCACACTCTCGCCGCGCCGGGCCCGTAGCGTCGGTCCGAGGTAGCCGCCGTTCACGCCCCAGGTCGGGGACGGCTTGCCGGGGACGAACTCATGGCGTCCCGCGCGGATGTCCAGGTCGAAGACCCGGCGGCCGTCACCGTCGATCCGGGACGGGGCGAGCGGCGGTGCCTTGACCTCGTTGGTGAACGCCACCTTGCCCACGGTGTCGGTCTTCGCGCCGGTGACGGACGCCACCAGCCGGGGCAGTCCGAGGCCGACGGCCGGCAGCAGTACGGCGCCGGCCCCGAGCAGCCGCAGTGTCCGGCGTCTGGTGAGCGTCATGCCGGCTCACCGCCCCGGGCGGGGCGGGGAACCTCGGCCCGGGTCTCCATCACCAGCATGATGCTCGCGCCGAACATCAGCACACCGAGAGGCACATGCAGTTCCCGTACGCGGGCGAAGCCCAGCGCCATCTGTACCACCGTGAACACCACGAGAGGAGCGCTCTTGACGGCGAGACGCGGCGAACCGCCGCCCGGTCGCCATAGGAGAACCGCCACGAACAGATTGAGGACCACGGTCAGCGCGACGGCTCCGCCGAGCATGCTGTGCGAGGTCCGACCGACAGGTACGGAGGCCAGCAGGAGCCCGGCCGTGACGGACTGCGCCAGGATCGCGGCGGCCTGGAGGAGGGAGGTGATCCGCAGGAGGCGCGTCAGGCGCGCGTGCCGACGCGTCTGCGGCACCGCCGGCGTATGACCCGGCACGGGAGCCGGCGCGGGAGCGGCGTGGGACGTGTCCGCAGGTGGAGGCGCGGGCGAAGGAATGGGAGTGGGCGTGGGCATGCGTCAGCTCCTGGGAGTTGGGAGGTGGTGGCCGGCCGTCGTCAACGGGGCAGGGGCAAGGGCAGGGGCAGGGGCAGTGCGACGCCGCGCCGCCAGACCGCGACGATCGCGCGCGAGGCGGCGATGTCCCTGGTCGGATCGCCTTCGACCAGTACGAGATCGGCGCGCAGACCAGGGGCGATACGGCCACGGTCCGACAGACCGAAGTGGCGGGCCGGCACCGCGGTGCTCGCGGCCAGGGCCTCCGACGGGGTGAGTCCCGCCCGGGTGAGCAGTTCCAGTTCGCTGTGCAGGCCCTCGCCGTGGGTGGGGGCGTACGGATTGGCGTCGGTGCCGGCCAGCACCGGTACACCGGCCCGGTGCAACGCCCCGGCCACGTAAGCGGCGTTGGCGATGCGGCGGGTGTCGTCAGCGCCGAGGGATTCGATGTACACGAGGGTGCTGACCACGAACACGCCCTGCGCGGCGACTCTACGGATCAGTTCGTCGTTGTCCAGATCCGCCGGTGCCTTGTCCGACCAGACGTGGGCCAGGCCGTCGACCCCGGCGTCCAGGGCAACGGCGGCGTCCCTGGCGGTGGCCACATGCGCGATGGTGCGCAGGCCGACCGCACGGGCCGCGTCGACCAGGGCGGTCGCGAGGTCCCGGCCGATGGTCGGTATCGGCGCGGACGCGGACGTGGACGCGGACGTGGACGCGGACCGAGAAGTCGATCCGTCGTCGATCACGATCTTCAGGTAGTCGCTTCCCTCCGCCAGCCGGGCGGCGACGAACTCCTCGGCCCGCGCCGCGTCTTCGATCGTGTCGAACCACCCGACCGCGTCGCCCGGTTCATCCAGCGTGGCCGCCATCGCCGTCATCACGGCTGTCGGATGCCCGCCGGGGGCGGTGGCGAGGACGCCCGCGCTGCGGAGATCCGCGACGTCGTCGCGCTCGGCCAGCTTCCGCTGCCGCGCCAGGTTCGACGGCAGGCAGAACATGTCCAGTTCGGTGGTCACCCCGTACGTCAGCGCTCGCGCGAGACTCCCGTCGAAGGTGTGGGTGTGCGCGTCGATCAGCCCGGGAAGGAGGGTCCGCCCCGTGCCGTCGACGTCGATGTCCGCGCCCACCCTGTCGGCATTCGCATCGAGTTCGGCGATGCGGTTGTCCTCGATCAGGACATCGGCGCACGGGATCGTCCGGCTGCCGTCGAAGACGCGCACATCGTGGATGAGAGTTCGTGCAGGGCTCACGGGGTCACCTCGACCAATCGATCAATCGGCTCGAATGTAGTTCCCCAGAAGATAGTACGCCAGCTAACTATTTACCAGTCGCTAGAATCCTTGGCCATGAGCGATGACAAGCCGGGCGCGGACATGGTGGACGGCGTCCTGGCGGACTGGCGCCGGGAGCGACCCGATCTCGATGTGTCGGCCGTGGCCGCCGTCGGCCGACTGACGTTCGTCGCCGAGAACGTCGTCGGACCGGCCGGAGTCCGGGCGGTCGAGCGCCACGGCATCGGCAGGGGCGACTTCGACGTGCTCGCGACGCTGCGACGCGGAGGCCCGCCCTACACGCTGAGCCCGTCCGTGCTGTCCGCCGAGCTGATGATGTCGCGCGCGGGAATGACCAAGCGGCTGGACCGGCTGGAGAAGGCCGGCCTACTGACACGCGCCCTCGACGCCGACGACCGGCGCAGCTTCCGGGTCTCGCTCACGGACGAGGGCCGCCGGGTGGTCGACGCGGCGCTCACCGATCTGGTGACCGCCCTCTCGGCGCTCGTCTCGCACCTCACGGACGCGGAGCGCGACGGCCTCGACCGGGCGCTGCTGGCGCTCGTGCGCGCGGGCAAGGAGTCGGGCGCCGATACGGCGACTTCTGGCCCCTGATTCCCCGCCAGGTATAGTACGAAGATCGTGCAACTTGGATAAATGGGGGACTTCCATGGCGCTGTTCGGCAACGCACACACCATCAATCCGGCCACCGCCCAGCAGGACTACGCGCGGCTGCTGGGGCAGGGTGAACAGGTGCACGCCGCCTACCAGTTGGTACGCGACAGCATCCTCTTCACCGACCGGCGACTGATCCTCGTGGACAAGCAGGGGATAACCGGCAAGAAGACGGAGTACCACTCCATCCCGTACCGGAGCATCACGCACTTCGCCGTGGAGACGGCCGGCACGTTCGATCTCGACGCCGAGCTGAAGATCTGGCTCTCCGGCGCCTCGGTGCCGATCCAGAAGACCTTCACCAAGGGAGTCGACATCTACGAAGTGCAGGCCATCCTCACGCAGTTCGCCGCCCGGTAGGCCCTGTCCGGCGCGCCCTCAGGGCGCGGGCGGTGGCTCCTTGGCGGTGATGAGCAGCGTGACCGTGCGGTTGCGGGGCGCGTTCGCGTCCGTCGCCGGGAAGGGGCCCCGTCGCTGGTCCGCGCTGACCAGCCGGAAGTCCGTCAGCCGCAGATCACTGTCCTGCGCCAGATACTGGGCAGCCACCCGCGCCCGGTTCAGCGCGACGACGGAGCCACCGCTCGGGGCGCCGCCCGGCACCGCGACCGAGTGACCCACCACCGTCGTCTCCACCGCCCCGGCGTCCGGCCCGAGGTCGGAAAGCCTGCGGCCGATCTCCGTCAGCGCCGACGCGCCCCGCGGGCCGATCACGGAGTCGTACGGGAACACCCCCGTACTGAACACCAGTTGGACGTCCTCGGCATGCCGGCGGATCTCCACACCCGGCATCGCCAGCCGCTCAGCCACCGCGTCCAGCGTGCTGTCGCGGCGCGCCGCCTCGGCCGCCTCAGCAGTGTCGTCCGCCTCAAGAGCCGCCAGACGCTCCTTGAGCCGCTCCGATTCGGTGTCTGATTGGGCCACCGACCCCGACGACTGCCGGTCACTGTCACCGTCGTCGCCACCGTCACCGGCGTTCACCAGGAGCCAGCCGCCACCGCCGAGCAGCGCGGCCACCGCCAACGCGGCGGCGGCGACCACCACCCGGCCGGTGTGGACCACCGGGCGGGCGGGCCGACGTCCGGCGGCGATCTTCGCGAGCGTACGGCGGCCGGCCGCCGCGTCCGGATCGTCGGGGGCGACGGCCTCCACCCGCGACCAGCACGCGTCCGCCTCCGCCAGCTCACCGCGCTGGGCATGCACCTTGGCGCGCAGGTTGAGGGCGGCCAGCACCGTCGCCCGCTCGGACTCGACCGGCTCCCCCAGCTCGCCCAGCTCGTCCAGCAGTTGTGCCGCCAGGTCGAGATCGCCCGCGCGGGCCGCCGAGTGCGCCCGCCGCACCGTCAGTTGAAGGCTCAGCGCCCGCGCCGAATCCGAAGCACTCACGTCACTCATGACCTGCCCAGCCAGACGACCTTGTCCTGCTCATCCTTGGGCAGCAGCCGGTACAGCCGCTGGTTCACCGCGTCCAGGCCCTGCCGGTCGTTCGCCGCGATGGCCCGCTGCCCCTCCTGGATGAGCGGCCCCGCCTGTCCGGACGACCGGAGCATGTCCTGGAGCGTGTAGAAGAGCTTCACGGACCAGTCGGGGCTTCGCCGTTCGAGCTCGAACAGCAGCGACCCCGTCCGGTCGATGAGCCCACGCACGGCGACCGAGTCCTGTGCGTCGATCGCCTCGTCGGCCCGGCTGCGGATCGCGGCGAGTTCCTGCCGGTCGGCCGCGTCACCGTGCTGACGCACGAGCTCGTCGGCCTCCGCGAGCGCGGCCCGCAGATCCCGTACGAGACCGGGCAGCCCCACCGCGTCCGCGATGTCGTCCAACTCGGCCTGTAGATCGCGCAGTCGCTCCTCCGCAGCGGCGGCGGCGCCGACATCCACGGTCGACGCCTCGACCTGGTCGCGGGCGGTGCTGACGGTCCGCTCCTCGTCCAGCTTGGCCAGCCGCCGCTCCGCGTCGGACGAGCCCGCGTCCGCCACGAATCCGCGCAGCGCCGCCAGCCGTCCCTCCGCCTCGTCCAGGACGTCCCGCAGCTCCTCGGGGTCCGTGGTCCGGATGTTGTCGAGGTCGATCTCGGCCTCGAACTGCGCCTGCACCAGCGGTACATCGGCGATCACCGTGACCATGCTGGACCTGTCGACCTCGACCGTCACCTCGACCTCACTACCCGCCGGCAGATCGATCCGGATGTCGCGCGGCCGGATCTCCAGCATGCCCACGCCACGGTTGCGGTCGGCCCGGCTGCGTTCGCCCTGGATGACCGGGATCCGGATCGTCGCGTCGGCGTCCGAGCGGTGCAGGGCCGCCGACGTACGGAACACCTCACGCACCGAGGTCGGCAGGGTGGCACCCTTGCGCAGCATCGGCGCGAAGACCTGCTCGGCGAGCTGGATGCCCAGCGAGTGCGCGAGCCGTACGCCACCGAACTCCAGGTCCCGGTGGGTGATCGACAGGGTGTTGGAGGCGAGTTCGCAGCGCGCCCCCGCCGGATCGGTCAGCTCGACGAAGAACTTCGAGGTGGTGTGCGGGTCGACGTCCACGTCGGTGACGAAGACGCCGTCCGCGTTCGGCGAGATGGCGGCGGAGCGGAACGGCGGCTGGCCGTTGGGGTTGTTCAGGGTGATGGTGTAGCCGGTCCAGTCCACCCCGGAACCCGGCGAGCCCGACTTCGACAAGCCCGACTCCGACGACCCCGACTCCGACGAGCCGCGCAGGCGTCCGCCCACCGTGGGCTGGAGGGTGGTGACACTGGGCTCGTACGACAGCTCGACGGCGAACTGCCCGGCCGGCACCGGCGCCGACTTCGACTGCGGGATCCGCACCGTGCTGGCGAAGATCGCCGCGCCACGGGCGACGACCGTGGTCGGGTCGAGGCTGACGTCGAGTTCGATGCCGAGGCCATGGCGCGGGTCGGCCAGCCGTTCGCGGAGCCCGGGAGAGAGCGTGACGCCGCCGACGAGCAGCAGCCGGTCGATGTCGTCCGGGCCGAGGGCCGCCTCGGCGAGGGCGTCGCGGCACAGATTGATCGCCCGTACGTAGAAGGGCTCGGCGATCGCGTCCAATTCACCGCGAGTCAGGGTGTGTTCGAGGGTGAGCGGGTTGCCGTCGGCGTCGTTGAGTTCGATCATCATGTCGACCTGGTCGCGCCGCGAGAGATGGATCTTCGCGTCCTCGGCCGCGCGCTTGAGCTTCGCGAAGTTCGCACGCCACTGCGGATTGTCCCTGCGCATGTCCGTCAGCCCGAGTTCGGCGGCGGCAGCGGGCACCAGCAGCCGCTCGATCACGGCCCAGTCGATCAGCTTCCCGCCGAGATACGGGTCCCCCGCGTGGTTGAGCACCCTCAGATCGCCGTCGCGCTTGCTGACCAGGGCGGCATCGAAGGTGCCGCCGCCGAAGTCGAACACCATCCAGTACGCGCGGTCGGTGGCGTCCTGGAAGCCGTACGCGAAGGCCGCCGCCGTCGGCTCCTGCACGAGGGGGCAGGCGGAGGTGAATCCGGCGAGCTGCGCGGCCTCCACGGTCGCCTTGTTCTGGTTGAGCGCGAAGGCCGCCGGGACGGTGATGACCGCCGACTCGGGCGGGGCGTCGCAGTGGTGCGCGGCGTCCGCGCGCAGCGAGCGCAGCACCTCCGCCGACAACTGCGGCGGGCTGAGCGAGACTCCGGCGGCCGTGAAGGTCTTCCGCGAGTCCGCCAGGCCCATCTCCAGCTTGAACTCGGCGGTGGCGTTCGCCGGATCGTGCTCCACGCGGTCGCGCGCGGCGCGGCCTACGTGGACCCTGCCCTGCTTGGGCATCCACACGGCGGAGGGTGTGATGTCCCAGCCGTCGTTGTTCTTGATGACGGAGACGGTGCCGCCCTCGACGACGGCTATGGCGCTGTTGGTCGTACCCAGGTCGATACCGAAGTCGACGGTGTCACGCATGATCGGTCCTCTCGTGGTCCGAGCTGGACGGTGCTTCTTGAACAGAGGCAGAGGCAGAGGCAGGAGCGGGGGCGGGGGCAGAGGCAGGAGTGGGGGCGACAACAGGAGCCGGGACGGAGTCCTCGGGCTCGGAATCGGGCTCGGAATCGGGTTCGAGTTCGGGCTCACGGACTGAGTCCTCGGGCTCCGGCTCCGGCTCCGGCGCGGCCTCCGGCGTCGGCGGGCAGCCCACGATCACCTGGCCCATCTGGATACGCCGCCCGTGAAGATAGATCGTCGGCCTGATGGTCTCCAGGACCGTCTCGGCCGTCAGCGAAGGATCGTCCTGGAAGGTCAGCGCCTCCAGCGAGCGGCCGGTGTGGAACGGATCGCCCTCGTGTTCCTGTACGAGGAGACCGGCCTCGTCCAGCGCCTCCCGGCACGAACGCAGATAGCGCCCGGTCTGCCGGGAGCGCGACGACGCCGCCTCGCCCTGGCGGGTCAGCCTCCGCTGCGCACGCCACAGATTCGTCGCGGCGTCGGCCAGCGCCTTCGCGTCCAACGAGCCGTCAGGCGACGGGAGTTCGGGTTGGTCGTCCGCGCCGGACGCCCTCCCCGTATCAACAGCGGTCACCGAAGCGAGCAGTCGCTCCAGTTCCTCGCGCGACGGTTCGTCCCACGGCAGCGGCGCGATCCGGAAGGCGCGGTGGTGCCGGCGCTGCCGCAGATCCTCCCGCAGTCGGTACAGGGACAGCCGCCCGCTCACATCATCACCCCCCGCCGCCACAGCGTGAGCTTGGACAGATACCGGTCGCGCAGGTACGGCGACAAGTTGACGGCCTCCTCCATGAGGTCGGCGGCGCGGTCGAGTTCCCCCGGCGAGCGGGCCAGTACGAGTGCTTCTTCGGCCAGCCGCCGCGCGCGTTCCGTGGGCGGCCTGACGGGACGTTTGGTGGTGGCGGGCCTGGCCGGGGTCTCCCCCGTCTCCCCCGGCGTCTCCCCCGCCGTACGCGAGGCCCCGGGCGCACCGGAGTGGGCAGCGCCGCCGGGCGGTGCCGCGCCGGCCATGGACTCGGCGCGCTCGCGCAGCGCGTCCGCGAGGAACTGGGCCGTGGCCGGCCGGTTCTGCGGGTCGAGTTCCAAAGTGGCCAGCACGATGCGGTCGAGGTCCGCGTCGACCTCGTCGTTGTAGCTGCTCGGCGGCAGCAGCGACCGGTTGAACCGCCCGAAGGAGAACGACGAGAACTCCTCTCCCCCCTGATGGAACGGAAAGCGGTTCGTGAGCAGCAGATACGCGATCACGCCCACCGACCACACGTCACTGGCGCACGAATAGCCCTGGTTACGCATCACTTCGGGAGCCATGAAGGCGTACGTCCCCTGGGCACTGGCCAGATGCGTGAACGGATCGGCGCGCTTGGCCAGCCCGAAGTCGCTGACCCGCACCCGCATGCCCGTTCCGTCGTAGCCGATCAGGACGTTGGCCAAGGTCACGTCCCGGTGCACGATCGGCGGGTCCTGGTCGTGGGCGACGGCGAGACCGCTCGCGATCTGCGTCATCACCTCGGCGACAAGGTCCCTGGGCACCATCGACTTGTGCGCGGCGGCGAGCCGTTCGAGGCTGCCGCCCGCGACGTACTCCATCGTGAAAAAGCCCCGCAGGCCCTCCGGTGTGCGCACGGTGTTCGCGTCGAAGAGGCGGACGATGTTCGGGTGCCCGAGAGTCGACAGAAGCCGGGCCTCGTCCAGCATCCGGCGCGTCTCCTCCAGGGACGCCACCCGCTTGAACAGCTTCATCGCCTGCCAGCCGAGATATTCGTGGCGCACCCGGTGGACCTCGGCGAACGCCCCCTCACCCAACGGACGGTCGATCACGAGGGTGTCGCTCACCCGGTCACCACTGACGAGCAGAGTCATCGCCGTAACACCCCCCTCACTCCGTGCCCCGCTGCCCCGTACTGCCCCCGCCGGCCAGCACGTTGAGCCGGTATCCGATCCCCGTCACCGTCTCCAGGATCTTCGGATTCGACGGGTCGGCCTCCACGCAGCGGCGTACGGCCCGTACGACGCCCGCGATGTCCGCCCTGCTGTACGAGCGGTGCGGCGCCCACTCCTCGTGTGCGCCCCACAACGCCGTTATCAGCTCGGCGTGTTCACAGGCGACAGCCGCGCCGCTGGTGCTGCGCCCCGCCATGTAGCGCAGCAACTGGTGCCCCTGCGGGCGCAGTCCGGTGATCAGGGTCTCCTCGCCGTCCTCGTTGCGGTACGCCCTGGCGGCGACCCAGTCGTAGCGCAGACAGGGTCCGGTGTGGCGTACCTCGGACGGCGAACCGAACGGCGCCGGTCGTGTCGTGTGCGGGTCCAGGAAGGTCAACTCCCAGTACACCGGCTCCCCTTCGGGGTCCATGTCGCCGAGGATCAGCAGCGTGTCGCCGTGCTGTATGCGTTTGCGCGCCTGGAGACGTTCGATCGTGTCGCCGTGCCTCAGGAGCGTTCCGTTGACGCTCGCGTTGTCCGTCACCGACCACATGCCGTCGGCGAAGTCGAGCGTGCAGTGCAGCCGGCCCACCCAGCGCTGTGGGTCGGGGCCAAGACCGACGTCGGGTGCCCGCTCCGGTACGGTGCGGCCCACGGTCACCGACACCCCCGACAGCTCGAAGACGGTCTGCGCCCCTTCCGGTGAACTGACCCGCAGAGCCGCCCCCTTGACCCCCACCACCCGTTGCTCCTCCGTGGTCATCATCGGTAGTCGTGCGTCGGACGGGCGCGTTCCGTCGGCCGGAAGTGTCATCGCAGCCCGCCGACTGTGGGCCGGTCGTCCGCCCGGGAGACGGCGCACATAGCGTAGATCGGTGAGTCGTCCGCCGTGACGCCCCACCAGCTCTGGGAGGGCCAGGTGGTGTGGACGACGTCGCCGCCCCCGCCCGGCGGCACCACCTTGGCGCACGCCGCCTCGGCCTTGGCGAGAACCGCCTTGTCCCCCGGCCACACGCGCTGTGTCGCGTTCTCGCCCTCGTACAGCACCGGATAGCCCACGATCTCGGCCCAATGGGACTCGGAGCAGTCCACTATGGGGACGTCGGCCGTCACGACGTTGATGTCGATCCGGGACTGGATGCAGGTGCCCACCGGCGCGTTTTCAATGATCTTCTCGCTGAAGGTGTTCATCGGAACCGGCACTCCCGTGGCCGGAGTCGTCTGTCGCACCACGTCCCCCTCGACCATCTCCGAACCGTCGATCCAGTGCACGACGCACGTCGCGTACCGCGCCCGCTCCGATGCCGACGGGGACCACGCCGCCTCCAGCGGGCTCTCGTACTTGGTCATCAAACCCTCGTTGTCCGGGACCAGTTGGCGCAGTGCTTGTTCGCACCGGAACCGGGAGAGCGCCACCGTCCGGTTGATTCCCGGGTACTCCGCCGTCATGAGCGCGGACGTGCTGGTCACCAGGGGGACGTACGCCAGCACCTCACCCCAGTGCGGCTGGTCGCACGGGACGGTGGCCACCTCGTCCTCACCGACCTGCCAGTCCGACTCCTGCTCGATGCACGCGCCCACCGGGCTGTTGTCCGTGAGGTCCTGCGCCGACACGACGGCGGTGCCCCTCTGCGCACCGGTCCCGCCGCTCCCGCCGTCGCCGTCTCCGTCGAAGACCCCCGTGATATTCGCCGCCAGGAAGCCCAGGACGATCAGCGCGAACACGGCCCAGGCGAGCGCCCGTCCACGGCTGGGCGGCCGGTACGTCGTCGTCGGCTGCCACTGACGGAGATCGAGCAGCATCCGGTCGATCTCGTCGATTCCCGGACCACCGGCCAACTGGCGCTTGACCCTCAGAAGCAGGGACCTGGCCTGGCTGATACGGCCCGCGGCGACCAACGCGTCCACCTGGGACTGGATCTGACGGAACGTCTCCATCATGTCGCGCAGCTCGCCACGGTTCGTCGTGAGCGTCTGCCGGGTGACCGGGTCCGTCGCCAGTTCGTCCGCCGTACGGAACCATTTGGACGCGTTCAGGTTCGCGGCCGGGCCGAGCGCGCCGATGGCGGCGGTGGCGCAGTTGTTGAGGAGGACCGCGACGTCGTTGCGGGCACTCGCGGTGCGCCGGTGCCGGGCGTACGGGACCAGCGACTCCAGCAGTGCCAGCGCGGGCAGGGCGTGGTCGTACACCTCGGTCGCGGCGTCGTTCCAGTTCCCCCCGTCCAACTGGGACGACGCCCGTCTCGCGGTCGCGCGCAGCGACTCGTAGTGCGGCGCCGCGGCCTCTTCCAACTGATCGTCCACCGTGCCGGACGGTACGAGGGGCCACTGGCGCGCCAGTTCGGCGAGCCGGACGCGGTCGGCGGGCGCCGACGCCGCCGCGGCCAGCTCGATCAGCGGTTTGACGAGGGTGCCCGGCAGTGCGTCGCGGAACGTGTCGATCACGGACTCGTCGAGCTGCCGGTCGTCGAGGACGGCGATACGGTGCCGCACGTGGTCCCAGAAAACGGCGCGCCGCAGGACCTGGCCCCACAACCGTGAGGCGTCGGACCAGAGTTGAGTGGCTTCGGCGAGTCGCTGTCCGGCCGACAGGCCGTCGTTCTCGACCTCCAGGTCGAGTGCGGCGCTGTGTGCCCGTACGGCGGCGTCGTGGTCGGCGTGCAGCGACTTCGGGCAGGAGCAGGTGGCCGGTGGTGCGCTCGTGCCGTTCGAGGAACTGGCGTCCCAGAGCCAGAACAGCTCGTCCACCAGCCGGCGGCGCGGATCGCCGAGTACGCGGTCGAAGGCGCCGCGGATGTCGTCCAGTTCGACGGGGAGCGAGTGCCCGAGGTCGACGTCGGCGCCGAGTTCCAGCGCCGGGGTGATGCGCTGCTGACGCTGCCGCACGGCTCGCCGGTCGGCGGTCGTGGGCAACCCGGTGATACGGAAGGCGTTCCGCCGGTACATCTGCGGACCTGCCGCCTCCAGCAGTCCAACTGTCGTCTCGTCGATCACAGCACGCTCCGAATCGACCACGTGGGGTTTCCCTGTGGAAAGTATGGCGACGCCAGGTGCCCAACTCCATGGCAACCAAATGGAATCCACATGAGTGACGCCCCCTGCGCGGACCCGGTTGCGCGTGGAACCGGGGCGGGCGAAGGGGGCGGGAGGGGTGGTGGACAAGGTGCGGAAGTGCCGGAGCGCGAGTCAGTTCTACTCGTCGTGCACGTGCGTGGACGACGTGTCGTCCGGCGGCACGGTGCGCCCGCCGTCACGCCCCGAGGCGATCACCGCGACCAGGACACCGAGGATGGCCACGGCCGCCACCCGCCCGGTCAGCCGCAGGCTCCAGCCGGTCTTCGTGCCCCGGTGCGCGCCGAGCGACGCGAGCCGTTCCGAGCGGCGGGCCGGGCGCATGAGTCGGAGCACGAACAGGGCGGCGATGGGGAGTTGGAGCAGCCACACGGTGTTGCGGAAGGCTCCGTCGTACCAGACGTTCGTGCCGTACAGGAGGGTGTGCCACACGCTCAGCACGTACACGACAAGCACGAAGCGGTGCAGGACCCGCCAGGTCCTGGGGCCGATTCGGTGGCGTATGTAGAACAGCAGCCCGAGCGGGATGGCGAGGTAAAGGGCCGCCTGGCCGATCGGCATGGCCCAGACGCCGGTGCCGGAGTTGTAGCCGCCGGGGATGAACGTCTCCAGGACGGCGGTGCCCACCCGTGACGGCCAGGCGTCGGTGTCCTGGTAGATCAACTCGGCGGCGAACAGCAGCGCGTGGGCGACGATGAGCGCGATGGTGTTGAGGCTGGTGGTGCGGTGGAGGCGTTCCAGTCGGGGGCCGGAGATCCGCAGGAGCGCGGGGCGCGGGCCGGAGAGCAGCAGTCCGATGACGACGGTGGTCCACGCCCAGAGCAGGGCGGACCAGCCGAACGCCTGGCTGAGGTAGTACATCCAGAAGGCGCCCGTGTCCGCCATGAACGGCATGACGGTGAGGGTGGACGACGCCTCCGACTTGATCCGGATGTAGAGGACGACGAAGACGGCGGCCGTGACGACGAGGGCGATCGTGCCGTCGAGCCAACTCGCCCGCAGGTCCGAGCGCAGGGTGACGCGCGGGGTCGTCGTGGCGGCGACCGGCGACGGGGCCGCCGGGGTGGCCGCCGGGGTGGCCGCCGGGGTGGCCGCCGGGGTGGCCGAGGTCGCCGGGGGCGAGGCCGGGGCCTGAGCCGGGGTCTTCGTCTGCTCTGCGTTGGGCGTCGCCGGTTCTGGGGGCGGATTCATCGGGCGGTCTCCGGTTCCGTCATCTTCCGTCGTACGGATTGGTGCGGTCGTACTGTTGGAGGTGTCGGTGGCCGGACCCGATAAGTTCCCGAGGCTTCGATGTGAGCTGGATCACACCAACTCCATTTCATCGCATAGCGCGTGAACATCCGATGTATACCCATCCGGTGGGCTTTCCCGACAGCCCTGTCACGCTGGCACCATGACGGCCATGGGCGCCGGACCCGCACTCCGCCTCGTACGCACCGCGGTCTTCGCCGCCGTGTGTGTCCTGGTGTCCGGGCTCGGCCACGCCCTGTCGTCCGGTGGCGCGCTGCCGCCGGGCGTTCTCGCCCTCGCGTTCCCGCCGGTGTGCGCGGCCGGCTGGTGGCTGTCCCGGAAGGAACGCGGCGGCGCGGTGATCGTCGGCGCGAGCGCCGCCGGGCAGTTGCTGCTGCACGTCCTGTTCGGCGGGCTGCACCCCCGCACGTCCGGCGGCCACGGCGGACATGGCGGCCACGAGATGGGCCGGGACAACGGCGAGTTCTCGTACGAGGGCTTCGGTGAACTCCTCAGTCCGAACGGCCTGAACGGCCTGAACGGCCTGAACGGTCTCACCGCCGGCCTCACCTCCGGCATGATCGGCGCCCACCTGCTCGCCGGCCTCGTCTGCGGCTGGTGGCTGTGGCGCGGCGACCGCGCCTTCGTACGACTGGTGAGCACCCTCGCGCTGTTCGCCTGCGAGTTCGCGTACGGCTTCGCGTACGCGCGGCTCCGCTTCGCCCACGAGGTGCTGGGCGGCGGCGGGCCGACGTACCTCCCGGCGCTCGCGCCCCCGGTGGCGTACCGGCCGGTCCGGCCACCCGCCCAACTCCCGCCCCCGCACGCCGTGTCACGGCGCGGGCCGCCGCTCCTTCCGTCCTGAGCCACGCACTTCACCGCTCTGATTCCACGGGCCCCGACGGGCCCGGACGCGAAGGACGTTCCGTGAGACCTGCTGCCCTGCACACCCCTGCGCCCACGCGCGTTCCCCCTACACACATACCCCCCACGCACATACCCCCCACCCGCATTCATCCGACGACCGCCCAGCGCGTTTCCGCCGACGATTCCGAGATCACCGCATGGGCCCTGGCCGCCGGTCTCGGTGACCGGCGGGCCGCCGAACTGTTCGTACGGGCGACGTATGACGACGTACGCCGCTTCGTCGCGCACCTCAGCGCCGACGTGCGCGGCGCCGACGACCTCACCCAGGAGACCTATCTGCGGGCGCTGGCGAGCCTCGCGCGGTTCGCCGGGCGCTCGTGCGCGCGGGTGTGGCTGCTGGCGATCGCGCGCCGCGTGGTCGTGGACCGGTACCGGCGGGCGGCCGTACGGCCCCGGATCGCCGACACGGCGGACTGGGTGACGGTCGCGGACCGGGCCCAGCCACGGCATCTACCGGGCTTCGAGGAGTCCGTGGCGCTCGCGGACGCGCTGGCCGCGATGGATCCGGGGCGCCGGCAGGCGTTCGTACTGACCCGGCTCATGGGACTGTCGTACGCGGAGGCCGCCGACGCTCTGGGCTGTCCGGTCGGGACGATACGGTCCCGGGTCGCCCGCGCCCGGCGCGATCTCGCGGCGGTGTGGGAGCTGGACGCCGAGGGTGAGGGAGCGGAGATCCCCCGGGAGGCGGCGACAGAGACGGTGCCCGCCCTGGCCGGGTAACACCCCCGCGGCGGGCGGCGAGCCGTTGGAAGCCAAGGCCCCCACCGGCTCGCCGCCCGCGCTGGCCGCCCGCGCGGGCGGCCCGCGCCTCACTACCCCCCGGCCGCCGTCTTCATCACCGGCCGCACCGTCGTCGCCGCGCTCCACGCCCGGTGTTGCGCCAGCTCCGCCGTCGGCGCCTGCGCGAGCACCATGCCCGTGCAGCCGCGCTGATCGCCCACGTGCCGCACCTCGTCGCCCGGCGCCCGGACCGGGTACCAACCGACGTCCCCCGGAAAGGCGTTCAGACCGTCCAGCCCGGCCCACCCCTCCAGCACGCCCGGCTCGTCCGCGTACACGAGCACGAACGCGACGGCCGGGCCGGTCGGCCGCAGCGGCGCGTCCAGCAGCCGTGGGCGGCGGCCCAGCGTGACGTCCACCAGCGCCTCGTACACATTGACGTCGAGCGTGCGGCACATGGCCTCGGCGACCAGGGCGCCGCCGATCCTGCGGTTGATCTCGACCAGTTCCGGTCCGCGCCGGGTGAGGACGAACTCGACGTGCGCGAAGCCCTGTTCATGCCCGGCGGCGGCCAGTACGTCCCCGACCCACGTCTCGATCCCGGCCAGTTCGCCGGGCGGCAGAGCCACCGGGAAGGCGGCGGCCTCCTCCCGTACGGCCGGACGGCGCGAGGTCTGCCGGCTCAGCACGCCCAGCAGCCGCGTGTGCCCCTCCCAGCTCAGGGTCTCCGCGCTGTAGAGCGGCCCGGCGAGGAACGGCTCGGCGAACAGCCGCCCGTTCAGCCCGCCTGCTGCGCGTCCGCGCTCCCGCGCCTCCCCGAGCGCCGCGCGCAGCTCCTCCTCGTCGTGCACGATCCACACGTCGCGCGACGAGGTCCCGGCGGACACCTTCAGCACGGCGGGCAGCCCGACGCCCGCACGCACCAAATCCGCGCGCGTCAACTCCACACCGGCTGGGGCCGGTTCGACCACGACCGACGTCCCGGCGCTCAACCCCGCCTCATACAGCGTCCGCCGCACGCGCGCCTTGTCACGAAGAAGTTTTACGGCCTCCGGATCCGGACCCGGCAATCCGAGTTCCTGTGCGATGTCGGCCGCGGGCACGCTCCAGGTGTCCGTCGTGTTGATCAGCCCGGCGAGGTCGGGCACGCTCGCGAGCGCGCGACGCACCGCGTCCAGGTCGAAGGTGTCGACGTCGATCACGTCGATCACGTCCTCCACCCCGTCCGCACCACTCACGGTGGCCAGTTCGTGGCGGTACACGCTCCGGTCGCCGGTCAGCAGAACGAACCGGTGCCCGGCGGCGCGGGCGGCCCGCGCCGTACGCCCGAGGCCGAAGGAGAGTGCTTCCAGTGCGGCGATGGTCATCGGACGGCCTCGCTCTCGGGCGGGACGACGGCGGCCGGCGGCGCGGGCCGGCCCGCCCACTCCAACACGGCCCAGGGCGGGCGAAGTTCGGCCAGCTCGGCTATCCGCTCCGGTTTCAGCTCGCTCGGGTCGGATGCCTCCGCATGACGCGCGAACACCCGCTCCGCGTAACGGTGTCCGGTGTCGGCGCCGAGGACCAGATGCGTACGGGCGGGATCGCCTGCCGCCTCCCACCCCGCGACGAGATGCGCGGCGCCGGTGGACAGCCCCG
The DNA here is from genome assembly GCF_045040295.1 of Streptomyces sp. NBC_01506. Classification (NCBI taxonomy): domain Bacteria; kingdom Bacillati; phylum Actinomycetota; class Actinomycetes; order Kitasatosporales; family Streptomycetaceae; genus Streptomyces; species Streptomyces sp. NBC_01506. Next base: position 4,462,073 of record NZ_CP109422.1, read on the forward strand.
CGAACACCGCGTGGTGGCGCAGCAGCGCGACGGAACCGGCCATGGCGTGCCGGAAGTCGAGCCAGTGCACGGTGTCGTACAGCTCGTGCCGCACATTCCCGAAGGGAATGGAGCTGCCGATGCCCGCGATGATCGCTTCCGGATCGTTGAAGCCCTCGCTGCCGAACGTCACGCTGCCGAAGGGCTGGATGCCCACCAGCCGTACCGTACGGCCGCCCGCGCGCAGCGCCCGCGTCAGTCCGCCGGTCGACGCGCCGGTGCCGACCGTGCCCACCACGGTCAGGTCCTCACCGGGCAGCGCGGCGGCGGCCAGGTCGGCCAGCTCGCGGTAGCCGGTGTGGTGCACGCCGTCGTGGTACTGCCGCATCCAGTGGAAGTCCGGCCGTTCGGTGAGGAGTTGGCGTACGTGTCGGACACGCCGCTCCTGGTCGAGCCGCAGGCTGCGCGAGGGCGGCATCTGGTCGACGGTGGCGCCCAGGACCTCCAACTGGGCGCGCATCGTCGCGTCCACGGTGGTGGAGGCGACGATGTGACAGCGCAGACCGTAACGGTGGCAGGCCATCGCGAGCGCGAGCGCGTAGATACCGCTCGAACTGTCCACGAGGGTCTGACCGGGCACGACCCGGCCGCGTTCGAGGAGCGCACGTACGGCGCCGAGCGCCGCGTACACCTTCATGGTCTCGAAGCGGGCGAGCACGACGTTCTCGGCGAGCCGGAGGAAGGCCGGGGCTTTCATGGCGTCGGTGATGTGGTCGTGCACGGGGACGTGGGGGACCGAGAGGCGGGGGGTGGTGGGGCTGAGCGGGGGCATGGCGTACGGGTCCTCCAGGACGGTGGATCGTGGCGTACGGACGTGTTGATGGGTGTCGTCGGTATCAGGAGGCGTCACTTCTTCAGACCCCGGACGATCAGCCGGCGCGAACTCTGGTCGTACGGACCGCCGTCGAAGTCCCCGAAGCACTCGACGTCCGCGAACCCGGCGGCCACGAACAGGTCGTACAGCTCGGCCGCGCTGTAGAGGAACGACCTGATGGACGCGGTGCGGGCGCTCTCCCCGCGTACGAGCGTCCAGTCGGTACGGAGCCTGCGCCAACTGTCGAGGACGGTGTCGCGCTGCACGATGTAGGAACCGTCCGGCAGATCCACAGCCTGTGGACGGCCGATCCAGCCCGCGAGCACCTCCTTACCCATGACGTCGACCAGGAGCCGGCCGCCGGGAGCGAGGCTGCGCCACGCGTTGCGCAGCACCTGGAAGTTGTCGTCCGCGTCCTCGAAGTAGCCGAAGGACGTATAGACGTTGAGGATCACGTCGTAGCTCTCGGGGGCGGCGTAGGTGAGCATGTCCTCGCGTACGAGCCGGACGTCCGCCGACGCCTCCCGGCAGGCGGCTTCGGCGCGCTCCAGCATGGCCGGGCTCAGGTCGACGCCGGTCACGTGGTGACCGCGTGCCGCCAGGGGGACGAGGAAGAGGCCGGGGCCGCAGCACAGGTCGAGGACCCGCGAGCCGGGTGGGAAGTCCAGCAGCGGGGCGGTGCGGACCAGCTCGGCGACGGTCTCGGCGCGGGTGCCGGAGAACATGGCGGGGGCGAAGTCGACCCACAGGCTGTCGTCGTCGTACCAGTCGTCGCGCGTCACATCGGCCTCCTGGTTGTTCGTGCGCATCCCTGACCCCGTCTTTGTCTTCCGTCTTCCGTCTTCCTGAGTTGTCGCGGCGTGGCGGGTCCGAGTTCCCGGAGGGGGCGAAATGGCGAGAGGTGGCCACGACGGGTGGTGCGGGAACCCTGTCGCTCGCACCGGGCGTTCTCCCGTCAACTGTCCGGAACAGACGTATGGGGAGGGAGGCACGATGCTCGACTTGATCTCCGGGGGAAACGTGTCGCTGCCCGGCGGCGTCCTCACGATCCGGGTGCCGGGGCCCTTCGACCTGTCCGTCCTGATCACCGGCGAGGACGGAAAGGTGTCCGGCGACGGGGACTTCGTCTTCTACAACCAGCCGTCGGCGCCCGGTGCGCGTCTCCAGGGCGACACGGTCACGGTGGACGCGGGGCGGCTTCGCCCTGGCGCGAGCCGGGTCACGGTGGTCGTGAGCGCCGCCGACCCGTCCGTACGGCTCGGCCAACTGCCTCCGCCCACGCTGTCGGTGACGGGGGCGGGGTTGGGGAGCGCGGGCCGGGTGCTCGCCCGGTTCACTCCACCGCGCCCGGCGCACGAGAGCGTGCTGCTGCTCGCGGAGATCTACCGCCGGGGCGGCGGGTGGAAGCTGCGGGCGCTGGGGCAGGGTTACGCGGACGGGCTGGCCGGCGTCGCCCGCGACTTCGGCATCGAGGTGGTCGAGGACGACGCACCACCGGTCGGCGCCCCCACCCCCGAGGGAAGCTTCGCGGCCCTCGTCAACGCCGAGCGCTCACGCTCCGGTGCGCCACCCGTCACTGCCGACGCCCGCCTCACGTCCGCGGCACAGGCGCACTGCACCGGCATGGCGGCCGAGGGCCGGCTCGGCGCCGCGCCCCGATCGGGTCCGTCGCTGTATCAACGGGTCACGGCCCTGGGGTACGCGTATCTGACGGTCGCCGAACAACTCGTCTCCGGCCCTCGTACTGAGGCCAACTTCCTGGCGTACTGCCTCACCGACGCCCGCATGGGCCGTACGGTGCGCGACCCCGCCCTCGCACAGGTGGGCGTCGCCCACGCCCCGGCCCCGGGCGGCGACATCTTCTGGACGGCGGTGTGGGCGCACCCGCTGACCCCGCACGGCCTGGCGTCCGTCGCGTCCGACGTCGTCGCGCTCACGAACGCGGAGCGTACGGCCGCCGGCCTGCGCCCCCTGGCCGGTGACCCCCGGCTGACGACAGCCGCGCAGGCACACAGCGACGACATGGTCGCGCGGGGCTTCTACTCGCACACGAGCCCCGACGGCCGCCATCCCTGGGACCGGGCCACCGCCGCGGGCTGCGCGCACCGGGGGATCGGCGAGAACATCGCGTGCGGTCAGCGGTCGGCCGCCGAGGTGGTCCGGGGCTGGATGGACAGCCCCGGACACCGCGCCAACATCCTCAAGCCGGACTTCACCCACATAGGCGTCGGCTTGCGCGGAGGCGGTGAGGCGGCGACGTACTGGACCCAACTCTTCGGCCAGGCAGGGTGAGCCCGGCCACCAACTGCCGGCCACCGGCCACCGGCCACCGACTGCCGACTGCCGACTCAGCTCGCGCAGGTCACATCCCGCTCGGGCCGCACGCCGGTCGTCAGGAACGTGGTGACCTTGCTGTTGCCGCAGGCGTTGCCGTTGCCCAGATACATCCCGTGCCCGCCCTGGTCGACGGAGACGAGCCTGGCCCGGTCGCCCAGGGCCTCGCGCATCTTCAGACCGCCGAAGTACGGCGTTGACGGGTCCCGCAGGCTCTGGATCATCAGCATGTTGGACGGCCCCCGGTCCGTGACGCGGGTCGGCTTCTCCACCGGGTCGCTCTTCCAGAAGGCGCACGGCAGCACGTTCTGCGGCATGCCCGCGGTGAGCGGATAGCGGGCACGGTCCTCCTTCGTGGCCCGCGCGTATCCGGAGACGGAGGTGGGCCAGCTCACGTCGTTGCAGATGACGGCCAGCGTGACCGTCGCGTCCTCGTCACGCAGCGGCTGGGCGAGATCCGGACCGAGGACGGGCGTGGCGGCCGGGTCCCGGGCGTCCTTGACGAGGCGTGCGAGCTGAGGGAAGGAGGCGTCGCTGTAGAGGCCGCTGAGGAACGCCTGCCGCAGCATGTTGCCGGTCAGCGGGTTGCCCTCGGTGGTCGACTCCTTCGGCGTCCGGTCCAGCCGTGCGGCGAGCGAGAGGTACAACTCCCGTACGTCCTGGGCCTGTTCACCGAGCCGGAGCCCGTCGCCCTCCGCGTCACGCGCCGGGTCGGCCGCCCAGGCCGCGAAGTCGGGGAAGCGGTCCTCGACGGCCTGTGACGTATTGGCCATCCAGCCCTGCTCGACCCGCGTGTGGTCGGGGTCGCCGCTGCTGTCGAGCACCCACCGGTCCGTCCGGTGCGGGTACTTCTGCGCGTACACGGCCCCGATGTATGTCCCGTACGAGGTCCCCCACGCCGACAGCTTCTCCTCCCCCAGCGCCTGCCGGAACCGCTCGATGTCCCGCACCTCGTTGGCGGAGGTGAAGCTGCGCAGGACCGCGCCCCCGTTCTCGTCGCACGCCTCGGCCGTACGACGCGAGCGGGCCACGTTCTCACCGATCTGCCCGTCGGCGCCGGGCCAGGACCGCAGGTTCGCCAGATACCGGTCGTCCGCGTCGAGCCCGCAACTCGCGGTCGTACTGCCACCGACCCCACGCGGGTCGAAACTCACGATGTCGTAAGCCCCGTCCATCTCCCCCTGTAGCGCCTTCCCCTTCCGCGCCAGCGCCTGCACCCCGGACCCGCCGGGCCCCCCGGGAATCATCAGCAGCACCCCCCGCCGCGCCTCGGCCCGCTCACTGCGCACCCGGCTCACGGCGAGCGTCAACTGCTCCCCGCCGGGCTTCCGGTAGTCCAGCGGCACGTCCAACTCCGCGCACTCCTGCCCCACGGGCCCCCCGTCCCGCGCACATGGCTCCCACACCAGCCCGGTCCCCGCCACACTCCGCGCGGCGGGCCCGGCGACAACGGTCAGGGTGGAGGCCACCGCGGCGGCGGAGAGGGCGAGAACGAGAGTCCGTCGGCTGTATTCCCGGTAAGTCGTCATGCCACAAGGGTTGTTGAACGGACGGCTGTTTCCCATGCGGCAGGCAGGCATCCCGAGGTAGGGGTATCCCCCGAGGGTCCCCAGCGCGTCGGAACGCGCGATGTGAGACAAACCGCCCGGACGTGCTCTCACCGCCGCCGGACAGGTGCTGATCGCCACCGAGGCCGTGGGCGTCGGCGTCGGCGTCGGCGTCGGCGTCGGCGTCGGCGTCGGCGGAGTCGAAGCCCCGGCCGGTCTTACGGTCCCGTGACATGCCGTCGTCGGTGGCGGGCCGGTGGGGGGTGGGGGGCCTAGCGTGGGGTGTATGCGGGTACTTGTCACCGGCGGAGCCGGGTTTATCGGGGCGGAGATCGGCGGTGCCCTCGTGGCGCGGGGGCATGAAGTCGTCGTGTACGACGCGATGTTGGCCTCCGCCCATGGTGGGGCTCCGGCCCGGTCCATGCGGGACGGGGAGCGGTTGGTCGTCGGGGATGTGCGGGACCGGGCCGCGGTGGAGGGGGCGCTCGTCGGGGTGGACGCCGTGTGTCATCAGGCCGCCATGGTCGGGCTCGGCAAGGACTTCGCCGACGCGCCCGCGTACGTGGGGTGCAACGACCTCGGTACGGCGGTGCTTCTCGCCGCCATGGCGGAGGCGGGCGTGCGCGCGCTCGTGCTCGCAGGGTCGATGGTCGTCTACGGGGAGGGGCGTTACGACTGCCCGCGCCACGGCGTCGTGCGGCCGGGGCCGCGTGCGGCGGCGGATCTGGATGCCGGGCGGTTCGAGCCCAACTGCCCCGATTGCGGTGCCCAGTTGACGCCTGGCCTGGTGGCGGAGGACGCGCCCGTCGATCCCCGTAACGTGTACGCCGCGACCAAGCTCACGCAGGAGCACCTGGCCTCGTCGTGGGCGCGGGCCACGGGTGGGCGCGCCGTGTCCTTGCGGTATCACAACGTGTACGGGCCGGGGATGCCCCGCGACACCCCGTACGCGGGGGTCGCGTCCTTCTTCCGGTCCGCGCTGGCGCGCGGCGAGGCGCCCCGTGTCTACGAGGACGGCCGCCAGCGGCGGGACTTCGTGCACGTACGGGACGTGGCCGCCGCCAACGTGGCCGCGCTCGACGCGCTGTCAGCGGGGGCGGGGGCGGGCCCCGGCTTCGCCGCGTACAACACCGGCAGCGGCGAGCCGCACACCATCGGTGAGATGGCCGCCGCGCTGGCCTCGGCGCACGGCGGGCCCGCGCCCGTCGTCACGGGCGAGTACCGCCTCGGGGACGTACGCCATGTCACCGCCGACTCAAGGGCGTTGCGCGAGGAGCTGGGCTGGAAGCCGGAGGTGGGTTTCGCGGCCGGTATGGCGCAGTTCGCGACCGCGCCGCTACGCGAGCCGGGTCGCGTAGTCCACGAGCCGCGCCTGTAGCTCCGCGTACGGCGTCGCCTCCGGGACGGTGCCGCCGCCCCGTACCGCGTCCGCCACCCGCGCGGCGGCGTGCAGCGCGGCGCGGTACGGCAGGGAACCCGTACTCACGCGGCGTACGCCGAGGTCAGCCAGCTCGGCGAGCGAAAGCGCGGGCACGGCGAGGACGTTGAGGGGTACGGGGACGGCCGCGGCCAGTTCGCGCAGCACGGCGGGCTCGGTGGCGCCGGGGACGAACACGCCGTCCGCGCCCGCCTCTACGTAACGCGCGGCGCGTTCAAGCGTCGCCGCGACGGTGGCGTCCTGGCCGAGCCAGTACGTGTCGACGCGCGCGTTGACGAACACCTGCGGGCAACGCCCCTTCACCGCCGCGATCTTCGCGGCGTGCGCGGCCGGGTCGATCAGCGTCTCCGCCGTGCTGTCCTCGATGTTGATGCCCGAGACGCCCGAGACACCCGAGACGCCCTCAAGGTCGGCGACGTACCCGGCCACCTCGTCCGGGGCGTCGCGGTAGCCGTCCTCGATATCCACGCTGACATGCACCCGCAGCGGCGCCAGCGCGCGGGCCAGCGCGAGATTCGCCTCCCGCGTCGACCGGCCGCCGTCCGGGCGCCCGAGCCCGGAGGCGACACCGAAGCTGGTCGTGCCGACGGCCTCGAAACCGGCGTCGGCGAAGGCGAGCGCGGAGGGGACGTCCCAGGCGTTGGGGAGGACCAGGGGCGCGGTGCGGTGGTGCAGTTCGCGGAAGCTGAGCGCGGCGGGGGAGGTTGGGGAAGTCATGCGCGAACCGTACGGGTGGGGGTGGTGAGGCGGCCGTCCTGGACTTCGGTGACCGTGTCGACCGTGGTGAGCAGGGAGCGGTCGTGGGTGACCAGGACGGTGGCGGTGGCCTTCCGGTGGGTCAGGGTGGTGATCAGGTCGAGGATCGCGGCGCCGCGTTCGTGGTCGAGGGCGCTGGTGGGCTCGTCGACCAGGAGGACGGCGGGGTCGTTCATCAGGGCGCGGGCGATGTTGACGCGCTGGCGCTCGCCGCCGGAGAGCTGGTGAGGGCGGCGCTCGCCCTGGCAGTCGTACGAGCCGTGGCCGGCGGCGCCGCGAACGCCACGGCGGTCGTCATCGCGGCGTGCGCGCTCGCGGCGGTCTACGGCATCGGACCGCTGCTGCGGCCCGTCCGTACGGGGGCGGTGGCCGCGGCCTGGTGGCTGGCGGCCGTCATGGCCGCCTGGCTGGCGCTGCTCGCGCTCACCCCGGACGGCATCTGGCTGGCCTTCCCCCTGTTCTTCGTCCAACTGCACCTGCTGCCGCGCCGCTGGGCCCTGGTCGCGGTCGCGACCACCACGGCACTGGCGATCGCCGGGTTCGGCTGGCACACCCACGTCCTCACCCCGGGCACCTTCATCGGCCCCGTACTGGGCGCCGCCGTCGCCGTCGCGGTGGTCACGGGTTACCAGGCCCTGCCGCCGCGACCGCCCAGGGCCTCATCCGCCGCTGACCGGAGAGGCGACGAGACGACGTGCCCAGGGAGGTCAGGCCGCGGGGAGCGTCACCTCGAAGCAGCAGCCTCCCGCCACGTTACGGACCGCCGCCCGCCCCGCGTGGGCCTCCACGATGCCTCGTACGATCGCGAGTCCCAGGCCCGCGCCCGCCGGGGGCGTGCGGGCGTCGCTGCCGCGCCAGCCCGTGTCGAACACGCGCGGCAGGTCCTCCTCCGGGATGCCGCCGCAGCCGTCCGTCACCGAGAGCACCACCCCGCCCCCGCCCTCGGCGTGGCGCGCGGCGACGGCGACCGTGCCGTCGGCCGGGGTCCGGCGGATGGCGTTGACCAGCAGATTGCCGAGGACCCGGCTCATCTCCTTGCTGTCGACCTCGACCGGTACGGCGTCGATACGGTCCCCCACGAGCCGTACGCCCAGCTCGCGCGCGAGCGGATCGGCGCCGGCGAGGGCGTCGCCGACCAGGTCGTAGACGGAGATACGGGTCGGGGTCAGGGTGAGTGATCCCGCGTGGATCCGGGAGAGTTCGAAGAGATCGCCGACCATGTCGTTCATGCGCTCGACCTCGGTACGTATCTGCCGCAGGTAGCGCGGTGAGTCGGCGGCCATCCCGTCCTCCAGCGCCTCCGACATGGCGCGCAGCCCGGCGAGGGGCGTCCGCAGGTCGTGCGAGATCCACGCGACGAGTTCGCGCCGCGAGGTCTCCAGCGCGCGTTCGCGCTCGCGCGAACTGTCGAGCTTGGCGCTGGTGGCCGCCAACTCACGGGTGAGCGCGGCGAGTTCGGCGGTGGCGGGCAGACCGGGCGCGGCGAAGACGCCGCCGTCGCCGAACGACCGGGCGGCCAGGGTCAGTTCCCTGCTGCGCGCGACCATCCACCTGCCGAGGAGTACGGCGGTGAGGAGCGAGACGACGGCGGCCATCGCGACGACCGTGGTGACGACGCTCAGATCGTGCGGCGACAGGAACATCGCCCAGGCGACGGCGAGCGTCCCGGCGAGCATGGCGGTCACGGCGACCGCCGCCACGACGGTCACGGACACGACGAGCGACCGATGCCGCAACAGTCGCAGGGCGAGCGCGCCGAGGACGCCCGCCGCGGCGGCCCCGAGAAACGCGATGAGCGCGATGAGAAGCATGTCGGTCATCGCGCCTCAGATCCTTGAGGGTCGGAAGCGGGGACAGGGGAGGCGTCCGGCGCCGGATCGGGCTCCAGGCGGTACCCGACCCCCCACACCGTCTGGATCAACCTCGGCCGCGCCGGATCCGGTTCGATCTTGGTGCGCAGGCGGCGGACATGGACCGTGACCGTCGACAGGTCGCCGAAGTCCCAGCCCCACACCTCGCTCATCAGCTCCTCGCGCGAGAACGCCCGCCCCGGATGCCGCAGGAAGAAGTCCAGCAGGTCGAACTCCCGCAGCGTGAGCGCCAGTTCGGCGCCGTCGCGGGTGGCGCGCCGGGCCGCCGGGTCCAGGGTGAGGGTCGCCGTGCGCAGCACGCCCGCACCCGCACCCGCACCCGCGCCCGCACCCGCGCCCGCGCCCGGCGACGAACCGGGCGGCACGGGCACCGGCTGCCGCGCCCGGCGCAGTACCGACTCCACGCGCAGCACCAACTCCCGTGGGCTGAAGGGCTTGGTGACGTAGTCATCCGCTCCCGTCTCCAGCCCCAGGACCCGGTCCTCCTCGTCCCCGCGCGCCGTCAGCATGATCACCGGTACCGGGCCGCCCTGTTCGCGCATCCGGCGGCAGACCTCGAAGCCGTCCATACCGGGCAGCATCAGGTCCAGGACGACCAAGTCCGGCCGTCGGCGCGCGCAGTGCGCGAGCGCGGCGGGGCCGTCGGCGGCGCGTGCGACGTCGTGGCCGGCCCGGTCGAGGTAGCCGGCGACGACCTCGGCGACGGTCGGGTCGTCGTCCACGACGAGGACGTGCGCGGGCGCATGTCCTGTGTTCTGCAAGTTCTGCATATGTCCACCTTCGCACCACGTCCCGGGCGGCCGTCGCCGCGAGTGCCCTGAACGGCCGGACGTCCGTGTTTCGTAAGGTCCAGAAGTCCGTTATGCGCACCTACGATCCGTAGGGTGAGCGCCGTGACCCACCTCACTGATCTCACCGCCGACGTGGTCCTGCCCTGCCTCGACGAGGCAGCCGCGCTGCCCTGGGTACTGGAACGCGTCCCCGCCAACTGGCGCGCGATCGTGGTCGACAACGGCTCCACGGACGGTTCGGCGGACATCGCGCGCTCCCTCGGCGCGACCGTCGTGCACGAGCCGCGACGCGGTTTCGGTGCGGCCTGCCACGCGGGCCTCCTCGCGTCCGACGCCGAGTACGTCTGCTTCTGCGACTGCGACGGTTCCCTCGACCCCGGCCTCCTCACCGGCTTCGTACGCCAAGTCGCCCTCGGCCGGACCGACTTGATGCTCGGGCGGCGTCGCCCGCAGGGCCGGGGCGCCTGGCCCGCGCACGCCCGCGCCGGGAATCTCGCCCTCTCCCGGATGCTGCGCCGCCGTACCGGTGTGACGCTGCGCGACCTCGGCCCCCTGCGGGCCGCACGCCGCGCCGACCTGCTGGCGCTGGGTCTCACCGACCGGCGCAGCGGCTACCCGCTTCAGATGGTGGTCCGGGCGGCCGACGCCGGACTGACGGTCACCGAGACCGACGTGCCCTACCGGCCGCGTACGGGAAAGTCCAAGGTCACCGGCACCTGGCGGGGCACCTGGCACGCCGTACGCGACATGCGGGCCGTGCTGAACCAGCCGCCTGCCGAGCCCGCCCGGCCCGACCGACCCACCCGACCCGCTCAACCCGACCGACCCGCTCAACCCGACCGACCCGACCGACCCACCCGACCCGCTCAACCCGACCGACCCGACCGACCCGCCCAGCCCGACCAGCAGTCCCCGAGCGCCCCCGCGGAGGCGGTCAAGTGACCAAAGTGACCTCCACCACCCTCCTCGTGATCGCCAAGGAACCCGTCCCCGGCCGGGTCAAGACCCGCCTCACCCCGCCCTTCAGCCCCGCCGAGGCCGCCCTCCTCGCCGAGGCCGCGCTCACCGACACCCTGCGGACCGTCCTCACCCTCCCCGCCCGGCGCCGCGTCCTCGTACTCGAAGGACGCCCCGGCCGCTGGCTGCCGCCCGGTATCGAGGTGGTGCCGCAGTGCGCGGGCGGGCTGGACGAGCGGCTGGCCGCCGCCTTCGAAAGCTGTACGGGGCCGACTCTCCTCGTCGGCATGGACACCCCGCAGATCACCCCCGCCCTGCTCGCCCCCGCGCTCGACCCGGCCGCCCGCCTCGGCGATGACGCCCGCCTCGGCGACGACGCCTGGTTCGGGCCCGCCGACGACGGCGGCTTCTGGGCGCTGGGCCTCGCCGCGCCCGAGTCCGCCCCGCCGGATCTCATTCGCGGGGTGCCCATGTCGGTGCCCGAGACCGGCGCCGTACAGCGCCGTCGTCTTGTCGACGCCGGGCTCACCGTGCGCGATCTGCCGCCGCTTCGGGACGTGGACTCGGCGGCCGACGCCGAGTACGTGGCATCGGCCGCCCCGGACGGCCTGTTCGCCGCCACCTTCCGCCGACTGACCGAGGTGGGCGCCCGATGACCACCGAGACGACGGACACCGCCACCGAGACCACCGCCTGGAGCACCGACCCGTACACCGCCGCCCTCCGTACCGGCCGCGGCCCCCTCTTCCTGCGCCGTACGGACGGCTGGCTGCTGCCCCTCGACATCGAACGCTGGTGTGCCCGCGCCGACGCCGCCGACCTCTCCGCCCTGCGCCGCTGCGAGGGCGCCGTCCTGGACATCGGCTGCGGCCCCGGCCGCCTCGTCGCCGCGCTCGCCGCGCGCGGCCGGCGCGCGCTCGGCGTCGACGTCAGCGAGGCGGCCGTCGAACACACGCTGCGGCTCGGCGGCACCGCCCTGCGCCGCTCGGTCTTCGATCCCCTTCCCGGCGAAGGGCGTTGGGGCACCGTCCTGCTCATGGACGGCAACATCGGTATCGGCGGGGACCCGGCCGGCCTGCTCCGCCGGGTCGGCGGACTGCTGACGCACGGCGGGCTGATCATCGCCGAGACCGCGCCCCTGGACATCGACGAGCGGGTACGCGTACGGGTGGACGACGGACGCCGCCCGCCACCGGGGGCAGCGGGCTCCCACTTCCCGTGGGCCCGCCTCGGCACCCCGGCCCTGCTCCGCCACGCACGCGCCGTCGGCTGGCTGCCCGTCGATCAGTGGGAGGCGGCGGGCCGCCCCTTCGTGGCCCTGCGCCGCAGCACCGCGCGCGTCACCAGGCAGAGCGCCGAGCACGCGAACAGCGCGGCGGTGATCAGCAGCCAGCGCGCCAGGAACCCGTCCGACGACAGGTCGGCGTACCGCTCGTAGCGCAGTTTCACCTGCCCCGTGATCATCGGGAACCACACCAGCAGGAGCAGCGCGGACAGGAAGGCCGGTACGCGTACGTAGTTGACGAGCCGGCGCCGGGGTCGTCCCAGCGCGGCGGTCACCGTACGGTCGGCCGCCGTGTAGAGCGGCAGCAGGACGAGATCGTGTACGAGAGCGGCGCCGACGAACCACACCACGATCAGGAACGTCTCGCCCACCAGCAGCCGCACCCCCACGTACCCCGCGAACGCGAGGGTCGCGAGCAGCAGCACGATCTGGAACGGACTGCCCAGCAGGGCACGGTAGTTGGCGCCCCGCCCCGCGCGATTTCCGCGATTCATCACAGCTCTCCGAACGTCAGCTTGGTGACCCACTTCGTGTTCAGCACCCCGGGCGCCGCCGGGACGATGATCCGCGCCGGGAAGCCGTGATCGAGCGACAGGTCGGCGCCGTTGACCTTCAGCGCCAGCAGCGAACGCCCGTCGCGCACCTGGTTGTCGCGCAGCGCGCCCGAGCGGAAGCTGCCCCGCGCCTGGAGGGATTCCACGAACACCCCCGGCGCGTCGGCCGGATACCCGGCCAGCGCGGCGAGGTCCCGCAGCCGTACGCCGCGCCACGACTGGTTCGACGTCGCCCACCCCTCCACGCAGGCGATCGGCAGCTCGGCGGTGTGCTGGGCCATCGCGAGAAGCTGCGCGCGCGACAGGTGCGTGTCCCCGGCCGGACCGCTGACGACGAGCCGCCACCGGTCCGAGGCGGTGTCGCCCGCCCTGACGCCGACCGCCGCCGCCGTCTTGTTGATCTGGAAGCCGTTCGGGCCGCCGCCCGGATCCTCCCAGCCGTGCGGGGCGAGCAGCGCGGTACGGCGCAGCGGCCCGTCGAAGCTCCGGCCCGCCGTCGTGAGCAGCATGAACAGCGAGCCGGTGCCGACGACGGCGAAGGCCCCGCGCCGCGAGACGGTCGGCGCGGCGGGCGCGGGGGACGCCAGGTCGTCGGCGTCGGGAGCCCGGTACGCGCCAGCCCCCGCCTCGTCCCCCCTCCTCCCCGACCGCAGCTCCCCACTTCGGATCACCCGCAGCGCCTTCGGCATCTTCAGCGCCGCGTGCGCGACGAACCCCCCGAAGAACACCCACGCCCCGTAGAAGTGCAGCCGGTAGAAGGACCCCGGGAAGAGGTAGTCCAGTTGGATGTTGAGCACCCCGGTGATGAACTCGAACAGCGCCCCGCCCACCAGCAGCACCAGCGAGATCCGCTCCAGCGCGTGCGCGAGTGACGTCACCGGCGGCAGCGTGAAAAGCCTCGGGATCACCGACCAGAGCTTCGCCAGCAGCACGGGGATCAGCGCGATCCCGACCGTGACGTGCACCCCCTGCGTGAGTCGGTAGAGCCAATACGGGTGGGTCGGCCAGTCGAAGAGGTAGAAGCCCAGCCACCCCCGGTCCGGCGTCTTGTCGTTGACGGAGGCGAGATCCGGGTTGTACGCCGCGTACGACAGCAGGCCCGTCACGAACAGCAGCGTGAGCCCGACCAGCAGGACGAGTCCGAGCACGGCGGTGAACCGCAGTCCACGCACCGGACTGCGCCAGAAGCCGGGTTCGGTCGGCAGTGGTGGCGTCTTCGACAGCCGTCGGGGGCGGGGGTGATCCATGCGGCGACCGTAAACCCGCGCACCCACGGGAGAGGTGGTACGACTTCTGACGAAATGGTGACGTGGCCCCGTCGTACCGCCGCAACCGCCCGCCCCCTGCATAACGTGCCGGGGTGAAGACCGACGCACGCGCCGCCGAACGCACCGACGACCACACGGACGGACCCACCCCCCGCCGGCACCGCCGGGATCTTGTCGCCGCCGGGGTCGGCGTCGCGCTCGTCACCGCCGCCGCGCTCGTCGGTTGGGCGATCCAGGGCGACGACAACATCCTTCGCGTCAACTGGCCGCCACTGCTGGGCACTTGGGACCCGCGCGTCGGCCCCGGCACCCCCGCCGCGCTGGTCGTCGCCGTCCTGATCGTCGCGTACGGCCCCGGCCTGGCCGCCAGGCTGCCGTGGCGCGCGCTGCTCCTGACCACCTGGGTCGCGGCGCTGGCCTGGACGTTCTCGCTGGCGCTCGTCGACGGGTGGCACTGGGGCGTCGCGCGCCGGCTCACCACGAAGAACGAATACCTCACCGTCATCGACCGCTTCTCCGACATCGGCGCCACGCTGCGCGGCTTCACCGACCACATCGTGATCGGCGCGCCCGACAACTGGCCCGCGCACATCGCGGGCCACCCGCCGGGCGCCACCCTCACCTTCGTCTGGCTCGACCGCATCGGCCTCGGCGGCGGCTCGTGGGCCGGGGTCTGGTGCATCGTGGTGGGCGGCTCGGCCGTGGCCGCCGTACTCGTCACGCTCCGCGCCCTCACCGACGAGCACACCGCGCGCCGCGCCGCCCCGTTCCTGGCGCTGGCCCCGGCCGCCGTGTGGATGGGCACATCGGCCGACGGCTACTTCGCGGCCGTCACCGCCTGGTCACTCGCCCTGCTCGCGCTCGCCGCGACGCGTACGGTGCGCTTCCCGGCCGCCGCCGCGCTGGGCGCGGGACTGCTGTACGGGTTCACCTGCTACCTCTCGTACGGTCTGACGCTCATGGCCCTCCCCGGCCTCGGCGTCCTCATCCTGGCCCGCACCGCACGCCCGCTGCCCCTGGTGCTCGCGGGCGCGCTGGTCACGCCGGTCGCGTTCACGCTGGCGGGGTTCAACTGGTGGGAGGGCTATCAGGAGTTGGTGGTGCGCTACTACCAGGGCGCGGGCGGGGTGCGCCCGTACGAGTACTGGATCTGGGCGAATCTCGCCGCCACGACCCTGGCGGTCGGGCTCGCGACGGTGGCGGGCCTCGGCCGGGCGCTGGCGCTCGCGCCCCGCGCCGTACGGCAGCCCTCAACACCCGTGCTCCGACTGGCCGTTCTGGTCCTGGCGGCGTTGCTCGCCCTGCTCGTGGCGGACCTGTCCGGGATGAGCAAGGCGGAGACGGAACGCATCTGGCTGCCGTTCATGCTGTGGCTCATCCCCGCGACCGCCCTGCTGCCGGGTAGCCGGCGGGGCTGGCTGGCCGGGCAGGCGGCTGTTGCACTGCTGGTCAACCACCTTGTCTTCACCGGCTGGTGACGCCCCTGCGTCGGCCACTCACAAGACGGTGGTCACCATCGTCAACACGACGATCGCCGTCAGCGCCTCCTCGGCCGCCCTGACCGCCTGACGCACTGCGGGCCCCGCCCACTGACCGTGGGCGACGGTCTCCATGTTCACCTTGGCGGTCGCCAACTCGGGCTTTTTGTACAGCAGCCCATGCAGCTTCGCCCCGTGCAGCAAGGCCACCAGACTCGCCGTACGCTCGTCCGGCGCCGCCCCCCGCATCACGACCGCGTCCAGCCGCTCCCGCAACGCCGACTCCACCGAGCCGTCGGCCTCCGGATAGCGGCGTACGGGGAAGAGGCCGAGGACCTTCTTCTGCTCCTCCCGGACGAGCCCCTTGGCCACCAGACTCCTGGTCGTCCCGGCCACCGCGCCCTTCTTCAGGTGCTCGATCCACGCCTTCGTCTTACGCGACCTGCGCTTCTCGTCGCCGACGATGTCGGCCAGCGCCGCGTCCAGGGTGGGGTTCCCCAGGGGCGCCGCGTCGCGAACGGTGACCAGGTCACCCTCCACCTCGACCCGGCCCGCGAGGGCCAGTTCGACCAGTGACGCCGCCGCGATGGCGAAGGCGACGTTCGGCGACTCCTTCGCGGCTCCGGACTCGTCGTCCAGCGACAGGAGGAGCAACTGCTCGCCCAGCGTGGTCTCGACCGGCGAATTCGTGGGGAGGTCCATGACGCTCGTCTCTCATTGGATTGCAGGGCGGCGAGACCCCACCATGCTGTCGCACGATGGGGTCACGATCGGACCGGCGAGGGTTGGCCGAGTGGTCAAACGACCCCGAACTCCCCGGCCTTGACGCCCGCCACGAAGGAGGCGAACGAGCCGGTGGGGAGGCTGAGGACCGGGCCGGCCGTGTTCTTGGAGTCACGGACGGGGACGATGCCGCGTGCGGCAGCGAGGTTGGCGGCGACCTCGACGCACGTGCCGCCGTTGTTGCTGTAGGAGGACTTGTACCAGCTAGGGGTTTCGGTCGTCACGGGGTGCCCAACTCCCCGGCCTTGACGCTCGCCACGAAGGAGGCGAACGAGCCGGTGGGGAGGCTGAGGACCGGGCCGGCCGTGTTCTTGGAGTCACGGACGGGGACGATGCCGCGCGTGGCGGCGAGGTTGGCGGCGACCTCGACGCAGGTACCGCCATTGTCACTGTAGGAGGACTTGAACCAGAGGGGGGATTCGGTCGTCACAGGATGCCCTTTCGTACCTCGTTGATCATGCCCACGGATGCCGCCTGGGAGAGCGCTTCGGCCTGTAGTTGATGGTAGGCCCTCACCAACGGCAGTACGGAAGTGCTCTCCCGGTCCAAGTACCCGTTGGTTTGGGACTCAACGTAAGACATTACGGAGCGGTCGGCCAAGGTCAGCAGATTCACCGGCCGGTTGAACGGGCGGTGTTCTCCTATGTCGTACGGCGCGATCTGGAACATGGTGTTGGGGAGCGCCGCAAACTCGGCCAGCCGCTGCAACTGGGCGTCCATGACCTCAGCGCCGCCTACCGTACGGCGAATGCAGCTCTCGTCTATCACCGCCAGAATCATGGGAGCACGGGGTCGAACGAGCGCGGCTTGACGTTCCGACAGGAACGAGACGCGTTCATCGGCCTGTTCGGGTGTGATCGCCTCGCGCCGCACGGCGCTGTCTGCCAGTACCCGTGCGTACTCAGGTGTCTGAAGCAAGCCTGGAATGATGCCGACCTCAAACAGTCGGATCTCTACGGCCCGCCCCTCGTACCCCAGGTACTCAGGGAAGCCTTCCAGCAGGCTGCCGTGTTTGATCTCCCGCCATTCGCGCTCGAACGAGTCTGTGGTGTTCATCGTGCCGAATGCCACATCAACTTTGCGCGAGAAGGGCAGAGTTGGCGACTTCCGACCAGTTTCGAGCGCCGAGATATGCCTCCCGGTGCAACCGACCAGCGTAGCCAAGTGGTCCTGAGTCCAACCGCGAGCCTCACGCAACCTGCGTAGACGAGCGCCGAAGGCCGCTTGCGGGCTTGCCTCGGGGTTCAGCTCCTTGCGGTTTACCAAAGTGCCCTCCTATAGAGCCACGTTGCAGACAGCACCACTCTAGGCCAATGCTGGGCCGCCCTGGTAGTCAAACGGCTACGGAGAGGAGCGGGACTGTGCCTGTCGAACAGCAGGAAGCCCCCCGCGTACCGACCCCCGGCACGATCATGGTGGACACCAACAACGGCCGCTTGGGCGAGTTCCGAGGGCTCGCCGGCCCCTACTGGGCACTGCGCCCGGTCTGCGGCGGAACCGAGTGGGAAGCCGAGCCGGGCCACCTGCGTGAAGCGACCCCCGCCGAGCGCCTGAGGGCGCAGAACGCGCGGTGCAATGCCCGGAGCCGGGGTGAGGTGCTGTGACCGCCTCGTCCCACCGAACCCTGACGTTCGTCAACTGGCGGCTCCAGCCCAACCGGGACGACGACGCCGCGCCCACCACGTATTCGTTCCGGTGCCTCACCCTCAACGACGACGACACCGAGTGCGCCGAGAAGTCGGCCCTGAGTACGGACCCGACCGAACCACAACTGTGGGTGTTCGCCCACCTGCGCACCCACCCCGACCACCTGAGCTACGCCGAAGTGATCGAACGCCCCTGGGTCATGAGGACCGAGGGCCCGGCATGAACGGCGGCCCGGACCCGGCGGGTTACTGGGCGGAAGTGCGCGCCGAAGGACCGGTGTACGGCACGGGCGAGGTCGTGCCGTACGTCCTGGGCACGTTCCGGTCCATTTCCCCGGTGCTCGCGCTGCGGTGGCTCCGCGATGAGGCACTGCGCGTCGCGGACCGGCTCGACCCCGACCCCGAGCGCTCGGCATGGGTGACGCCGTGGATACGCGTGACCCCCGCACCCGCACCCGCACCCGCGCCCGTCTCCGATGGATGCGCCGAGCTGGCCTTCTGGGCCGAGGACCCCGACACCTACCGCTCCGCGCGGGACCAGCTCAGACAGGGGGCACCGCTGTTCGTGGTGATAACGGACTGCGGCTGCCGCTACACCTTGACCGTCCGGCCCTTCGGCCGGGCCAACAACCCTTACCAGTAAGGAGAGATGAGTTTCCGTGCCGCCGCTCACCACCCCCTACGTCGCCGCACGCGACACCGACCGGGGCGTGCTGGAATCCCTGCTGGACATCGAGTTCACCGCGAGCGGCCCACGACTCACGTACAAATGCGTCCGCCCGGAGGACCGTGACGCGCACGGATTCCTGTGGACCCGCGTGGAGGAGTCCCCCGAGCCCGGCCGGGTCCAGTTCGGCTTGATGCACTCGACCCGTCAACGCACGTGTATGGAAAGGATGTTGTGTCAGATCTGCGCCCAGCCCGCCGACCGCACCAAGGACGGCTGGCTGTTCATCGACTGGCGGCGCGAGGACTCGCCGCCGACATGGCCCGAGAAGGCCGTCACGACGATGCCTCCGCTGTGCGCCGAGCACGTGCCGTTGTCCGAGCGACAGTGCCCGTTCCTCCGCCACCGCGAACACGTTCTCCTGCGGGTACGGAAACCGCAGCTCTACGGCGTCTCGGGGACCCTCTACACCCTCACGGCGGACGGCTGGCGCACCTCGGCCGACGACGTGCTCTGTCAGTACAGCAAGCCCCGCCACCCCGGCATGCTCGCGTCCCGGCTTCACCGGCAGTTGCGTGGCGTGACCGCCGTCGAAAGACCCTAGCCGTGCGGATCGTCCGAACGGCACTGATCACCGTCGCGACCCTCGCGGCGTACGCGGCTGTCGGCTGGCTGCTGATGCTGCCGCTCACCCGATGACCCGCCTGCGCGGGAACCACGCTGACACGCAACACCCGCGTGCAGGGGCGAAACTCATCGGTCAGGTCAGCGCGTCGATCGCCTTCACGATCAACGCCCGAGCGTCCGCCCCGTAGACGGCCATGGCGCGTAGTTCGTCGAATGCCCGCAGATATAGGGCGGTCTCGCTCGGTTGTGTGACTGTCACCCGTGCTGACAGCAGCTCTACCGACACGAGACTGTCGTCGTAAATGTGGAACGTCTCCATCGGCCAGATTGACCGCGCCGGTGTCTTCATGGGGATCACGCCGAGAGACACAGCGGGCAGCGCCCCTGCGGTCAGGAGGTAGCCGAGCTGCGCGGCCATCGCGTCGGCGTCGCCGATCTGGTGCCGTAGTGCCGACTCCTCGACAAGGAGAAGGAAGCGGTGGCCGGTCCGGTGGAGGATCCGGGATCGTTCCATCCGTGCGGCGACGGCGTCGGCCACCTCGTCGGGGATTTCACGGAACGTGGTGATGGAGGTCATGAGGGCGGTGGCGTAGCCCTCGGCCTGGAGCAGGCCCGGGACGAGGGTGGCGGAGTAGACGCGGAACACGCGGGTGGACTGGAACAGGGGGACGTAGCTGTCCTGGAGCTGTTTCATTCCGACGCGGACTTTTCGGCGCCATTCGACGTACTGCGACTCGGCGTTCTGGGACTGGGCGACGATGCCGGGTGCTTGCTCGGGGTGCCCGCAGGCGGTGCACCAGCGGCGGATGTCCTGGGGTGAGGGGGGTGTCCTCGCGTTCTCGATCCGTGACGATTTGGAGTGTGTCCAGCCGCACAGGGAGGCCAGCTCAGACCCGGTGAGCCCCGCCTCTGTACGCAGTTCGCGCAGCCGTTGTGCGACGCTTTCGCGCGCGGCCTGGGCGGATGAGGAGGGGGATGTGGGCATGAGCCGGCCTGGTGGCCCTTTCGCTAGCTGATCTTGTAGGTGTGGTGGGGTATGGCGCGTGACCATACGAGGTCGAACGCCTCGGCGCACAGTTTGGCGGCGGCCGGGTCCTCACTGATCTCGCCGCCGGCCGACGCGCCGTTGCCGGTGAAGTGGTTCCACCGGATCAGGCGCCCGTCGATGAGCCAGAAGTCGTTGCCGGGAAGCGGGATGCCGCAGGTGTGGCGGCGCGGGAGCCACCGTACGTGCTCCCCGGCGATGACGTTCTTGACGGTGCCCTCGTGGAGGAAGCGGGTGTACTCGCTGACGGGTTCGGACACGATCCGGGCCCGGCGTACGACTACTCCGCGGGTCACGGTGTGCTGGATGAGGGTGTGCCACGGCCGCCACCACGACGTGGGGTTGTCGGGGTCGGTGCGGGCGCCGGCCCGCCAGTCGGCGAAGGGACCGGACTCGTAGTCGACGGCGTACGAGTCGCGCATCTCCAGGTGCACGGCGGTGTGCTGGGCCGCGCCGAGAAGTTCATCCCACGTGGGCACGCTCGATGGCATCGCACGCCTCCCGGATGATCGGCACCATGCGGGCGGGGATCCGTACGACGGCTTCGGTGTCGGGGATGCCGATGGCGTGGCCGGGGATCTGGGTGGCGGCGCACCGGGCTTCGAGTTCGGGGCCGGGCTTCCATCCCTGGAAGACGAGTTCCCGCCGGTCGGTGTCCGTCCAGACGGTGGGGGATTCACCCTCTCCGGTGTTCGGGTCGATGCCGATGAATCGCAGTGGCATGGCAGCCTCCTGGTCGAAGTGTGCGGCAATGTGCACCACTTTCGGCCGGGCCGTGGTTCGAGTCAAGAGGGCAAATCCAGCTACACACAGTGCTTATGACCGGGTGTGAACATCGGTGCACATTCCTGGCGACCGTGCACACCCGGTCCCTAAGGTGCCCGTATGGCTACCGCTTCCCGTACTCCTGCCGTCACTGCTGAGCCTGCCTGCGAGGTGTATCACCGGGGTGAGGGCTGGCCCTCGTCGCGGCTGTGGCCTTTGGTTCTCACGCCCTCCGAGGAGGCGTTGGTGGTCGCCGGTCTGGCGGCGGTGGTGCGGGCAGGGCGGCGGGTGGAGCGGTGATCGCGCGTGGCGAGGGGTCAACCGGCCTCCAACTGGCCCCTGTTGAGGGGCTGGCGGAGCGGCAGTTGCGTGGTGCGGACTGTGTGTTCTGTGCGGCGCGCCTCGACAACGCCACCGCCGTCGACCTGGGGACGCGCACCGTTCACGCGCACGGCACGGTCACCGCGTGGTTCCCGCGCGCGTGCGCCGGGTGCGCGTAGTGAGGCGGGCGGTCGGCCCGCTCCGCACCACCCGGGGGCGGGCCCGTCCGTCGAGAAGGGAAAACCCATGGCACAACCCATGACGGGCACCGGGAGAGTCACTGTCCTCCCACTCCTCCATACCTGGCCGGACCGCTACGGCATCCTCGCCTACACCACCCTCGGCGCCTTCGGACAGACCGCCGTCATCGGCTACCTCCCCCTCCCCGCCATCCCGGACATGCCCCTCATGGACATCGCCACACGCCACCACCCGAGGAAGGTCTACGGCTCCGCCGGCGGACCCGGCTACGCCGAAGCGTGCTGGCTGCTGTGCACCGGCTGGAGCGGACGCGTCATCCGCAAACCCGGCAGCCTTGAACTCCACCACGCGCACTGGGCACTTGAGCCCGACAGCACCACCCACCTCTACAAGACCACCTACGGACACGACCGCCTCCACACCGGACGCCTCACCCTCACCAACCCCGAACTCATGACCCAGGCAGGCGACTTGCTGCCCACCCGGTCCTGCTGAGTCGGTCTGGTTTTTCGCTCGCTGATCGGACCGGTACACCATGCCGATCAGCGCCTACGGTGAAGTCAGAACACGAGCACAAGGAGTTTTGACATGCGACAACGCCGTATCGGCGGGCCGACCGGGCCCCTGGCCAGTGCGCTGTGCCTGGGCACGCTGCCATTCGGCAGCACCGTGGACGAGAAGACGTCCTTCGCGATCCTCGACCGTTTCACCGAGGCCGGCGGCAACCTGATCGACACCGCCAACAGCTATGTCTTCTGGCTCCCCGGCTCCACCAGCGACGAGAGCGAGACCACGGTCGGCCGCTGGCTGGCGAGCCGGGGCCTCCGCGACGACGTGCTGATCTCGACCAAGGCGGGGGCCCGCCCCACCGTCCCCGGCACCGGTCTGGAGACGGCCGAAGGGCTGTCGGCCGGCGCGATAAGCAGAGCCGCGGCCGGCAGCCTGCGGCGCCTCGGCATCGAACGCATCGACCTGTACTGGACGCACATCGAGGACCGGTCCGTCCCTCTGGAGGAAACACTCGGCACGCTGCACGAGTTGGTGAAGGGCGGTCAGGTCTCGGTCATCGGCGCCTCGAACCACACCGCGTGGCGCACCGCGCAGGCGCGTGACCTCTCGCGCGCCAACGGCTGGGCCGCGTACACCTGCGTGCAACAGCGCCAGTCCTATCTCCAGCCGCGCTTCGACATCGGCCTGCCGGAGTCCGCGCACCGGCATGTGACGCCCGAGCTGCTGGACTACGTACGCAGCGAGCCCGATCTGACGCTCATGGCCTACTCGGCGCTGATCTCGGGCGCGTACACCCGTACCGACAAGCCGCTGCCCCCGGCGTACGACCATCCCGGCACGGCGGCGCGTCTCGCCGTACTGCGCGAGGTGGCGGACGAGTTGGGCGCGAGCCCCAACCAGGTGGTGCTCGCCTGGCTGATGGGGGCGGATCCGGCGGTGCTGCCGATCGTGGGGGTCAGCTCGGTGGCTCAACTGGACGAGGTGCTGGGCGCGTTGGAGGTGTCGCTGCCGGCGGAGCTACGGGCGCGGCTGGACGCGGCGGGCGAACCGGCGCCGTCCGTCTAGGCACCCGCCTCACCGCCCGCCTCGCGGATCGAGTCCGCCAGCCGCCGTACGGCCTCGGGCACCGCCGCGTCGGCCAGGTTGCCGTACCCGATCACCAGCGTGGCGCCGCGTGCCGAACCGCCCTGCCCCGCCTGCCCCGCCTGCCCGGCCTGCCCCGTCTGCCCCGCCTCGTGCTCCGCCAGATCCGTCAGCCGTACGTCACGCCGGGCGGCGGCACCGACCACGTCCCCGGCCACGCACCCCGTGAGATGGAGCAGCAGATGAAATCCGGCGGCGGCCCCCGACACCCGGTGGTGCGGGAGCCGTTCGGCGATCTCCGTAAGGAGGTTGTCGCGGCGCCGCCGGTAGCGGAGCCGGGAGGCGCGCAGATGACGGTCGTACGCCCCCGACTCGAGGAACCCGGAGAACGCCGCCTGGTCGATCACGGGCGGCGGCGATCCCACGGCGTCCGCCGCGTACAGCCCGTCGAGCAGCCCCGGCGGCACGACGGCCCAGCCGATCCGCAGGGCGGGCGACAGCGTCTTGCTCAACGAGCCCAGCAGGGCGACGCGTTCGGGGTCCATGCCCTGGAGGCTGCCGACGGGACGGCGGTCGTATCGGAACTCGGCGTCGTAGTCGTCCTCCATGACCAGTGCGTCCAACTCCCGTGCCCAGGAGATGAGTTCGGCCCGGCGGGGCGGGGTGAGGACCACACCGGTGGGGAACTGGTGCGCGGGCGCCACGATCACCGCCCGTACGTGCGGCTCGCGGCGCAGCAGATCGACGCGCAGGCCGTCGTCGTCCACGGGGACGGCGACGGCCGTCAGGCCCGCCGCCGCGACGGCGGTGCGCAGCCGTGACCAGCCGGGATCCTCCAGGGCCACGTGGGTGTGCCCGGCGGCGCGCAGGGCACGGCACAGCCGCAGCACCCCGTCCAGGGTTCCGCCGCATACGACGAGCTGTCGGGCATCGAGGCTGGCGCCTCGCCCGCGTACGAGATAGGCGGCGATCCGCTGCCGCAGCCCGTGGTGGCCGGCGGGGTGGGGAAAGCCGAACTCGACGGGGGTGAGGGAGCCGGTGGCCTCCCGTACGGCGTCGGCCCACGGCTTACGGGGGAACGCGCGGAGGTCGGGCATGCCGGGCACCATGTCGAACTCCGGCTGCCACAGGGCCGGTTGGGCATGGGGCTGCCCGATCGACCGCAGCGCGTGACCCGCGCTCGGGACCGCCGCCGTACGGACACGGGTGGCCGACCCGCTCCGCGCCTCGAAGTACCCCTCGGCGACGAGTTGCGCGTACGCCTCGGTCACCACCCAGCGGGAGCAGCCGAGATCGGCGGCGAGCGCCCGGCTGGGCGGCAGAGCGCTGCCGGGAGCGATACGGCCGTCCACGACGGCCGCCCGGAGGGCACGGACGAGCCGCAGGTGCAGGGGGCCTGCGGCCCGTTCGCCCAGGTCGAGGAGGGTGCCCCAGGCGGGGTCGGTGCGTTGGTGCGCCATCGCGGGTGGTGATCCGGGTCCGGTGGTGGGGAGGTTCGGTCTCTGCCGATGGTACGTACGACGGTCCCGGCGGCGGGACGGCGGCCGTGGCATGCGCGGGGCGGGGCGGGGCGGGGCGCGGCCGGCCGGCCGGCCGGCCCTGTGATTGGACCGTGATGTACGGAACTTGTTGCCCCGGTCCCGCTAAGGTTAGGTTTGCCTTAGTTACGTCCGGGCCGACTCCGGGCGGCCGTCAGGGAGGCTTCCCCACCGTGTCCACACACCTCACCCGCCGTATCAGCGTGGCCGCCGCCGTCACGGCACTCGCCGTCTCACTCTCCGCGTGCGGTGGCGGCGACGGCGACGAGTCCACGGACAAGACCGAGTCGGGAGCCGGAGCGGCGACGCACGCCGTGACGACCGCCATGGGCGAGGTGAAGGTCAAGGACGACCCCAAGCGCGTCGTCGTCCTCGACACGGACGCGCTCGACTCCGCGATCACCCTCGGCATCACGCCGGTCGGCGCCACGACGGCCGTCGCCGACGCGCCGTTCTCCACGTACCTCCCGGCGGACAAGCTCAAGGACATCAAGCCGGTCGGCCTGATCGCCGAGCCGAACCTCGAAGCGATCGCCGCCCTCAAGCCGGACCTGATCCTGAGCAGCAAGGTCCGCGACGAGAAGAACTACAAGCCGCTGTCGGAGATCGCCCCGACCGTCTTCTCCGACACCACGGGCCCCAACTGGCGCGAGAACTTCGAGCTGCACGCCGACGCCCTCGGCAAGACGGCGGAGGCGAAGACGATCGCCGCCGCGTACGACGCGCGGGCGAAGGAACTGACCACGACGCTGGGCGGCCCGGAGACGGCGAAGAAGACGACGTTCGGCTTCGTCCGCTTCGTGGAAGGCGCGGACACCCGCCTCTACTTCAACGACACGTTCGTCGGCTCGATCTACGCCGACCTCGGCGTGGGCCGCCCCGCCAACCAGGACAAGAACGGCTTCTCGCTCGACGTCAGCCCGGAGAAGATCGACCAGGCCAACGCGGATGTCGTCTTCTACTCCACGTACGGCGACGCGAAGAAGGCCAAGGAGACCGACGTCATCGGCGGCCCGCTGTGGAAGAACCTGGACGCGGTGAAGGCCAAGAAGGCGTTCAAGGTCGACGACAACCTGTGGATGCTGGGCATCGGTTACACCGGCGCGGACCAGGTGCTGGACGAGATCGAGAAGAACTACGCCGGCAGTTGATCACAGGCGAATCCGCCTCATTCTCAGGGCAGGAATTCGTAGGACGGGCCGTCAGGCGCGAAGTTACGAGAACACAGCATCACGTCCCTGCCCTTGAGATAGGCCAGCAGCCATTCACCGAACGTCATCTCGTAGAGAGTCCAGGACGGACTGTCGAACTCCTGGACCACCACACGCCGGGGCGACGAGGAATCGTCGGGAATGCGGAGAAACACCGCCTCGCCGGTCGTGGCGGTGCGCCCCCGGCGTGGTCGCGGAGCGGTCCTGGCGTGCGGCACCGACGAGGGTTGACAGTTCGCGCACCCCGGTAGTGCGGGCGTGACGCTCGGCGAGGTCGGCGACGATGGACCGGATGCCCGCCCGGTCGCGGACCTCGGAGGGTGCTTCGCGGTGCGCGGCAAGCAGTGCGAGGGCGGTCTGTTCCGGCTTCCCCCACTGCCACCAGGCCCTGGCCATGTCCGTGTGCAGGCGGCCACGGCGCTCAGCGGTGGGGAGCTGACCGGGCCGAATGCCGCTGCCTGCCTGGATGGCCGCTCCGGAGTCGCCAAGTGCCCACAGCACACCGGTCTTGTACAGGGCGACAGAGGCGGGTGTGACGCGGAACGTGTGCTGCTGACCGCTGTTCGGATCGGGGAGCAGGGCTGCCGCCCGTTCGGCGTCACGAATCGATTCGAGTGCGAGATCGCGGTCGTCGGCCTGGGCGGCGGCGTAAGCGACCGTGCAGAGCATCTGAGCAAAGGTCGCGGCCTGGGCCTCGGTGATCAGCCCGGTGGCTTCGACTTTCGCCGCCGCGTGAAGAGTGATCCGCCGCGCGGTGGCGGGCCGGCCTTCATGGCGCAGAACAATACTGAACGCACGAGCGGAGGCAGCGGCGGCGAGTGGGGAGCCGGAGAGAGCGGAGAAGGTGTTCGACCGGTCGGCGGTGAGCCGGCTCGCGGAGTGCCGCCCGATCTTGGACAACGCCTCGGTGGCCAGGTCGTAGCAAGCCGCGACGCGGGCGTAGGCGTCGGGTCCACCGTGTTCCGCACAGGCATGCGCGATGGCCAGCAGATCGGGGAGTGCTTGGACCAGTTCGGTGTGGGCACCGGTGTTGAAAAGGGCGCGTGCCCGGCGGAACCGCTCGGCCGGCCGAGCGGTTGTGGGCGAGGCGGTAGGACCGGGGAGCAGAGCAAGGGATTCGTCGAAGGCGGTCAGAACGGTGTCGGGGACGGTGACCCCGGCAACCGCTCGCAGCAAGGACCGGCGCTTCAACGGGTCCTCCTCCGCGTTGGCGTACCTATCGGCGCTGACCGCAACTGTATTGCGCGCGAGGGGCATTACCCGCAGGACTGCGGCAAGTACGCCCGCAGGGACGAACAGCGCGTCGGCGAACAGGCGAATCATGTGGAGGTCGCTGGCACGACGTCGGCCGGTCTCCAGCCGGGAGACGGCGGAGGCGGAATACCCCGCGGCGTTGCCGAGGTCGGCCTGACGCCACCCCCGTTCTCGCCGCGCCCACCTGATGAGACCCCCGACGTCCCCGGTGTTGATCAAGGCTTGTGCTCGGGGTGAGCCCCAGTTCAGTTCCTGCACTTGAACGCGACGCGACGCGACGCGCCGCACCGGACGGCCGGTCCGGGTCACAGGCGTTCGAAGCCGCGCATGCGTTCCCAGTCCGTGACCGATCCCTCGAACGCCGCCAGTTCGGTGCGGGCCGCCTGCGCGTAGTGGGTCACCACCGGCTCGCCGAAGACCTTCGCGGCGATCTCGCTGTTCTCCCAGCGGTGCAGCGCCTCCGTGAGCGTGCCGGGCAGCCTGGGCACCGAGGGGTCGGTGAGGGCGTTCTTCCGGTGTGGGGGCGGGAGTTGGAGCCGGTGCTCGATGCCGTACAGGCCGGCGGCGATCGCTGCCGCGACCGCCAGGTACGGGTTGGCGTCGCCGCCGGGTACGCGGTGCTCGATGCGCATCGAGGGGCCCGTTCCCACCACCCGTATCGGACAGGTCCTGTTGTCGCGGCCCCAGGTGATGCCGGTCGGCGCGAAGGCGCCGGGTTTGAGGCGCTTGTACGAGTTGATGTTCGGCGCCATCAGGAGGGTGAGGTCCGGCAGGCAGGCGAGCTGACCGGCGACGAAGTGCCGCATCAGGTCGGACATGCCGTCGTCGGCGGAGGCGTCGGCCGTCGGGTCGGCGAGCACGGCCGTGCCGTCCGTGCCGCGCAGCGACAGATGGATGTGGCAGGAATTGCCCTCGCCCTCGTCGAACTTGGGCATGAACGTCAGCGCCACGCCCTCCTGCGCGGCGATCTGCTTGGCGCCGTTCTTGAAGAAAACGTGGTTGTCGCAGGTCGTCATCGCCTCCGCGTAACGGAAGACGATCTCGTACTGCCCCGCGTGCACCTCCCCGCGCGCCGTCTCCATCGCGAGCCCCGCCCGCCCCATCTCGCGCCGGATGCGGCGTACGACGGGCTCGATGTCGGACAGGCCCTGGAGCGAGTAGTCGACGTTGTACGTGGTGGCCGACGTCAGGCCCTGGTAGCGGGTCTCGCGGGCGGCGCGGTAGGTGTCGAGGAAGACGAGGAATTCGAGTTCCGTACCGGCGAACGCGGTCAGCCCGCGCTCGGCGAGCCGGTCGAGCTGTGTGCGCAGGATGTGGCGGGGCGCGACGGTGACCGGGGGGCCGTCCTCGCCGGGCCAGTGCGCGTCGGCGAGGACGAGCGCCGTGCCCTCGTCCCAGGGGAGCCGGGTGCGCAGGGTGGCGGGGTCGGGCCGTAGCAGGAAGTCGCCGAAGCCGGTCTTCCAGGCGTCGATGGCGTAGCCGGGGCCGGTGTCCATCTCCACGTCGGACGCGAGGAGATAGACGCACGCGCCGAAGCCCGCAGTGGCACTGTTGGCCATCTCTTGCAGGAAGTAGGGGACGGACAGGCGGCTGCCCTGGAGGCGGCCCTGAATGTCGGGGACGGCGACGATCACCTCCTCGACCCGCCCGGCGGCGGCCTCGGCCCGCAACAGCTCATACCGGTCCGTCATTTCGCGTCCTCTATTCGTGCGGGTACCGCTGCCAGCGGGTTGGGCACGGTGCCGTGCACGACGTCGAAGCCCTCGTCCCGTTCCGAGCGGTCGTGGAAGCCGCCGCCCAGGAGCTGTTCGCGGTTGAGCGCGACGCGGTCGAAGGACGGGGCGAGAAGCCCGTACGAGTCGAAGCGGTCCGCCAACTCCGGGAAACGGGCGTGGTAGCGCTCGATCTCGGCGCGTACGAGCGCCCAGAACTCGCCCTCCGGCACGCCCAGTTGATCGGCGCACAGCGGCGCGAAGAAGCGGAAGTGCCCGGCGAAGACCGCGCTGAGCAACGAGTGTGCCAGCTCGTGGGCCGGCCAGCGCAGCAGGACCCGGTCCGCCCGCTCGGGCAGCGCGGCGTACTCCGGCCGGGCGCCGGGCAGCAGGTTCACATCCTCGGCGAAGTCCTTGACGGCGATACCGATCGGGATCTCGTCGCGGTCGAAGAGGACGACGGTGTTCTCGCCGTGCGGGCAGAACGCGACACCGTAGCGGTAGAGGTAGTGCAGCAGCCCCGGCAGGAGCGCGCCGAAGAATCGTTCCAGCCAGTGGGCGGGGGTGAGCCCCGAGCGCGCGACCAGCTCGGCGGTGAGTGCGCGCCCGTCCGACCCGGTCTTGAGCAACGCGGCCATGGTGCGGGCCCGTTCGCCCGCGTCCGTGTCGAGCAGCGCGGCGACCGGCTCGCGCCAGACGGCGCCCAGGAGTTCGTGGTAGCGGTACGGGGCGTCCTTGACCGATTCGTACAGTGGATGGCCCACGGCGACGGCCGAAAGCTCACCGAGCGGGTGGATGCGCAGCTCGTCGCGCAGATACGGGTCGGCGTCCCGTACGGCGTGCAGCCACGCGCTGATGTCGGGCGCCGCCTCGGTCGGCGCCGTCGAAAGCCCGCGCCAGACAAGGGTGTTGCGGATGAGGAGCGGGACCTTGACGTTACGGCGGTGCGGGTGGTCGATGTTGGCGAGCGTGCGGATGGACTGGAGCGGGCGGTAGCGGTCGTCGCTCTGCCCGAGCAGCACGATGCGGCCCTCGGCGAGATAGGGCGCGAAGAGGGTGGCGACGGCCTCGTCCCAGTGGAAGGGGTGCACCGGCAGCCAGACGAACTCCCTTTCCTCCAGGCCGGTTTGAGCGCACTCGTGGGTCAGGACGGCGGCGAACCGCTCCCGCGTGGCCGGGTCCAGTTCCTCGGCGAGCAGCCGCTCGGCGTCGAGCCCGGGGACGCCCGAGTACGCGGCGAGGTCGCTGTGCGCGGCGGCCCACAACAGCCGTACGGCGGAGGCCGCTTCGGGGGCGTAGGCAGCGGCGTCGGAGGCGGAGAAGCCGAGACGGCCCTTGTTGAGGAGCATGCACGGATGCCCGTCCTGGTACGCCTCCAGCTCCAGATGGCCCAGATCGGCCAGCTCGGCGGCGGGCAGCGCCGCGCCGATGGCCTCGGCGTCGGCCCGCCGGGTGGCGGTCAGCTCGCGCAGGACCTCGGCGGTGGTGGCACCGTCCCACCCGAGCACGGCGCGCGCGTCGAGCAACAGGCGTTCGGGGCCGGGGTCCGGGCTGTGGGGGTGGCGGCACAGGCTGTCGGGCTCGACCCGCCAGGTGCCGAAGGTGCCGCGAATGGCGCGCAAAGTCCAGTGGACACCGTCGCCGAGGTCGAGCCGGTAGGCGCCGGGGGTCCCGGTCCCGGTCCCGGTCTCGGGTACGGGGACGATCAGCTCCTCGTACGCGAACTCCTCCACGGCCTTGACCAGCAGCCGCCGGCCGGCCTCCTGCCAGGCATCCCGGTTGGGGTGGTTCATCGGTTCCTCTCCTCGCGGACGGCAAAATGGGCGGGGGCTCTCGGCGGCCCGACCGCCGGGGCAGGGCGGGGCACCCCGAACGTCGTCCACGCCGCCCGCTCCGGCACCCGCAGCACCGTCCGCCCGGCCACCGCGTTCAGGATCGTCGCCGCGCGCCAGGCGCCCAGCGTCAGATCGGGCGCGCCGACGCCGTGCGTGTGCAACTCCGCGTTCTGGACGTACAGTCCGCCCGATACGCGGGGGTCGAGCGCGACGCGATAGTCGGCGTCGATCTGGTAGCGGCCCTTGTCGTCCCAGTCCACGAGCGCGCCGAGACCGCGCTCACCGAGGAAGGCCGGCCGCGACGCCGCGTAGCCGGTGGCCGACACGATCGCGGACGTACGGATCTCGAAGTACGCGTCCTGCTGTGTATGACGGCACGTCAACGCGTAGTCCGAGCCAGCGACTTCGGCGGCGACGATGGCGACTCCCGGATGCAGCGCGGCCCTCGGCTCCGCGCCGCCGATCGTGCGCTCGTACAGCTCGTCGTGCAGTTCGCCCAGCGTCTCGTCGCTGACGCCCTTGTACAACTGCCACTGCTCTCGTACGAGTTGGTCCCGCCGGTCCTCCGGGAGCGCGCGGAAGTAGCGGATGTAGTCGGGCGTGAAGTGTTCGAGCCCGATCTTCGAGTACTCCATCGGCGCGAACGCGTTCGTACGGGCGAGCCAGCGGACGTACGGGCCGCCCGCCCCGTCCCCGTCCTGGTGCCGCAGCAGATCCAGCGCTACCTCCGCACCCGACTGACCCGCGCCGATGACGGTCACGTCGTCGCGGGCGGCGAGCCGCGAACGGTACGTACGGTAGTCGGCGCTGTGCAGGACCCGGCCCGCGTGCGCGGTGTCCGCCAGCAGCGGGAGCAGGGGCTCCGGCACGACCGGGTCCGTACCGACCCCGAGCACGATCTGCCGGGCGAGCACGCGCGTCACGGTACCGTCCGCCGCGCGATGCCCGACGACGAACACGTCACGCTGTTCGTCCCACACCAACTCATCGACATGCGCGTCGAATTGGCAGGACGGCAGCCCTTCCGTGACCCAGCGGCAGTAGGCGTCGTACTCACGGCGCGGTATGTGGAAGCGCTCGGAGAAGAAGAAGGGGAACATCCGGTCGTGGTGGCGCAGGTAGTTGAGATACGACCATGGGCTCGTGGGGTCGACCATCGTCACCAGGTCGGCCAGGAAGGGGACTTGGAGGGTGGTGCCCTCCATCAGCAGACCGGGGTGCCAGGAGAACGCGGGCTTCGCGTCGAGGAACAGCGTGCGCAGCTCGGGCGCGCCGTGCGCCAGGGCGGCGAGGGAGAGGTTGAACGGACCGATACCGATGCCGACCAGGTCGTACAGCTCGTACAGGTCGTACACAGGAACATTCGATTCGGGCTCGGATTCGGGCTCGGGCTCGGACTCGGTCACCGCTTGGCCTCCGCGAGGGGGTTGATCAGGTCGACGTAGACGGACTGGGACTCGACGTCCCCGACAAGCTCGTCGAGCCCGTCCACGCAGGTCAGGTAGTTGCCCTTGCAGCGCAGCACGGGTGCGTCGAGCAGCAGGTCGAGCAGTCCCCGCGCGCCGGGCTCGGCGGCCCGCAGTCGCTCAAGTCGGGCGCGCAGGACGCGCAGCAGGTCGCTCTCGTCGGCCAGCCCGAGCGCGCCGAACGCGCCGACGAGACCGAGGAGATTGTTGATGCCGAGGTAGTACGCGACGCGCTCGTCCACGAACGCGTCGGGGAAGACGAGGTCGAGCCCGTCCGCCGCGCCGGGCAACAGCCGTTCCACGGTGGGCGCGTGGGAGGCGGCGACGTAGTAGCCCTGACTGTCGCGGTACCAGCCGGCGCGCGGCAGCCCGTGCGCGTCGAGCGCGACGAGCGTGTTCTGGTGGTGCGGCTCCAGCGCGATGCCGTACCACGCGTACAGACGGATGAGCGGGACGGCGAGCACGTCGAGATACGCGGCCAGCCAGCGCGCGGACGCCTCGGCGGTGGAGACGCCGTGGGCGCGGGCGGTACGGGCGACGGCCTCGCAGAGCAGCGCGCGGTACGGGGGCGGCGAGCCGTCGCCGGGCCCGGTGCGCTCGGCGACCAGCCCGGCCACGCAGAGCCCCTGGAGCCCGTCGCCCCTGAACGGATTGTCGCGTACGGCGGTCTCCAACCCGGTCTCGACGTCGCCGTCGACGCCCGCCGACACCCACCCGAAGTCGCGCAGGATCCCGAACTCCGGGTGCTCGGCGCGCAGTTGCGCGGCAGGCCCCGCAGGCCCGGCGGCCAGCAGTCGCGCGGCGCGCACGCCGAGGCGCATCTCACTGCGGAGATTGTTGCGGCGGGAGTTGGTGATCCGCATGCCGAGGGAAAGCTTCAACATGACGTCGGCGTCGGGCCGGTGCACGGTCCGCACGGACGACGTCGGATACCAGCGCGGCCCGGCGGGCCCCAGGGACCGCAACCGCCCCGCGTCCACGAGCGCGGCGACGGCGGGCCGCGCGAGCACGTCCCGAGCCTGCCACGGATGCGCGGGCACCACGGCCATCCCGTCCGGCACGGTCAGACCGAGGTCGGCGGTCAGGGGCCGCAGCAACTCGGCGGGGCCACGCCCGTCGACGCTCTCGCCGACGAGGATGCCGGGGTCCACGGCGAACCAGTGCAGCGGGAAGGACCCCCTCAACTCAGGTGAGTACGCGTCGAGTTCGACCTCCGACGCCTCCTCGCGGCTCTTGGGCGCGGGGTGGAAGGGATGCCCGAGGAGCAACGCCTGCTCGGCATCGAGAAACGGCGTCACCCCTCGCGCCCCCGGCACCTCGGCCCGCCGCCGCGCAAGGTGCGCTCCGGTCCGCGCGGCGGAGTTCACGACCCGCCCGACAGCATCCACACCGACATGCGGCGGCACGCCACGCCCCAGGGTGGACTCCCGGATCAGCGCGGCGGCGACGAGGGCGACGTCGGCGGGCAGACTGCCACCGCTGCCGGAGGTGACGACCCGAATGCCCCCGAACCGGTGCCACCCGGTGACGGACCGGTACAGCACACGTACGCGCAGGGTCAGCGCGCTGCAAGGCAACGACAGATACAACACGTCCCCGCTGCGCGGCACGTCAACGCCGGTCTCCCGGACGTACGCACGGAGCAACGTCTCGACGGCGACGGAGTCGGCGGCCTGGAACGGATCGCCTTGGTCGATCGCCTCCACCGCGTCACCCCTTCCGGAACCGGCGGACCAACCAAGCCCCTCGCCGCGCACGGGACCGGCAGACCAACCAAGCCCCTCACCCGACACGGAACCGGCAGACCAATCAAGCCCCTCCGGCGATTGAGGAGCGGGGTCCGGGGCAGCGCCCCGGCCAGGACCCGGGGCGGAGCCATCCGGCCCCTCGGCCGCACCGAGCCCGGCAGGCTCAACCCGCCCCACCGACTCACCCAGGCGGGCGGACTCACCCAGCCCCTCACCCGACACGGAACCGGCAGACCAATCAAGCCCCTCCGGCGATTGAGGAGCGGGGCCCGGGGCAGCGCCCCGGCCAGAACCCGGGGCGGAGCCATCCGGCCCCTCGGCCGCACCGAGCCCGGCAGGCTCAACCCGCCCCACCGACTCACCCACGCGGGCGGACTCACCCAGCCCCCCTCCCCCTCCGGAACCGGCAGACCAACCGAGCCCCTCCGGCGATTGAGGAGCGGGGCCCGGGGCAGCGCCCCGGCCAGGACCCGGGGCGGAGCCCCGCGCACCAACGCCCCGCCCACCAGCGCCCAACCCCTCACCACCCGCCCCGCTCAAAACCCCTCCTCCGCCTCACCCGCAGTCACCACCGCCTCCAGCAACCGCACCACCTCCGCGACCGTCGCATGCGGGTTCAGCAGCGTCAGCTTCAGGCGTACGCGGCCCGGCCCTTCCCCCGGCAGCTCCGTCCGGCCCACCACCGCGCCACCCTCCCGCAGCAACCGCCGCCGCAGCGACGCGTTCACCCGGTCCGTGCGGGCCTCGTCCGCCGCCGCCACCCCGTCAACCGACACCGGCACCGGCACCGGCACGTACCGGAACAGGAACGCCGTCAGCACCGGCACCCCACCCCCCGCGCCCACCTCCCCATGCAGCTCCAGCCTCGGGTGCGCCGCCACCGCCCGCGCCCCCGCCACCGCCAACTCATGGCACGCGTCGACCAGTTGCCC
Source organism: Streptomyces sp. NBC_01506 (assembly GCF_045040295.1). Taxonomy (NCBI): domain Bacteria; kingdom Bacillati; phylum Actinomycetota; class Actinomycetes; order Kitasatosporales; family Streptomycetaceae; genus Streptomyces; species Streptomyces sp. NBC_01506. Next base: position 4,496,549 of record NZ_CP109422.1, read on the forward strand.
CAGCCCCTCCCGACCCAGCGTCCGCAGCGTCACCGCGATCTTGAAGGCGTCCGCGCGGCGCGTCGTGCGCAGGGACAGGCCCAGCAGGCTCGGATATCCCGCCTCCTCGTCGTCCGCCGGGTTCAGATAGACCGCGCGGCGGGCGAGTGAGGCGTACGTCTCCGACTTCCGCACCAGGAAGATCCCCGCGGCAGCCGGCTGCCAGCCCAGCTTGTGCCAGTCCAGGGAGACGGAGTCGGCCAGTTCGATGCCGTCCAGCAGCGGCGCCAGCCGGTCGGACAGCAGCGCGCCGCCCCCGTACGCGGCGTCCACGTGCAGCCACGCCCCGTACTCGGCCGCCAGCTCCGCGCACTCCCGCAGCGGGTCGATCGCGCCCGTGTCGGTCGTGCCGGCCGTCGCGACGATCGCGACCGGCAGTTGCCCGCGCCCGACGCACTGCTCCAGCGTCGCCGCCAACGCACTTGCCTTCATACGCAGTTGGGCATCCACGGCAATCGGGATCACCGCGTCCTCGCCGAGCCCGAGCAGCGCCGCCGCCCGCTGCACCGAGAAGTGCGCGGCGGCCGACGCCAGAATCCGGGGCCGCGCCCCGGCCGGCGAACCGGCGCCCGCCCTCGGCACCCCCGTCAGCTCGATCTGCCGCCCCGTCGCGGCGCCCAGCACCCGGTCCCTGGCCAGCATCAGCCCCATCAGGTTGGACTCGGTACCGCCCGACGTGAGCACGCCCGCCGCCTGCGCGGGGTCGTACCCGAGCATGCTCGCCAGCTCCTCAAGGAGCAGCGTTTCCAGGGCAGTTGCGGCCGGCGCCTGGTCCCACGAGTCCTGGGACGGGTTCAGCGCGGAGACCGCCAGATCGGCGGCGACGGCGACGGCCAGCGGCGGACAGTGCAGATGCGCCGCGCACGCGGGATCGGCCGGGTCCGCGCTGCCGTGCGCGAGCAGTTCGGTGAGCCGGTCGAGCGCGGCGGGGCCGCTCGCGGTACGGAACGCCTCGGCGACGGCCGCCGTGATCTCGCCCGGCGCACCGGCCGCGACCGGCCCACCGCGCCGCGCCGCGCCCTGCGCGAGGGCGCCCAACACCTCACGTACCAGGGGCTCCAGAGCCGCAGCCCCGCCCACCCCGCCGGACAACTCCGTACCCGGATCCGTACCCGGAACGGGCCGCAGCGCCGCCTCCAGCGCGGCGCCCCACGCCTGCGCCGTCACGCCGCCCGCCCGGCGACGCACTCGAACTGCTGCCGCGCCTCGGCGATCGCGTCCGTCAGCCGCTCCAGTACGGACTCGGCCTCCTCGTCGGTGATCACCAGCGGCGGCAGCAGCCGCACCGTCGACCCGAACCGCCCGCCCAGCTCCAGGATCAGCCCCCGCTTCAGACAGCCCTCCCGCACCCGCGCCGCCAGTTCGGGCGCCACCGGGCGCGCCCCACACGAGTCCAACTCCCCGTCCGGGTCCACGATTTCGACGCCGATCATCAGCCCGCGCCCGCGTACGTCGCCGATCAGCGGCAGTTCGGACCGCAGCCCCTCCAGCCGCGCGGACATCCGCGCGCCGACCGTCGCCGCCCGCTCCACGAGCCCTTCGCGCGTGACGTGGCGCAGCGTCGCCGCGCCCGTCGCCATCGCCAGCGTGTTGCCCCGGAACGTACCGGTGTGCGCGCCCGGCAGCCACCCGTCGTAATCCTGGTCGTACACGATCACCGCGAGCGGCAGCCCGCCGCCGATCGCCTTCGACATCACCATCGCGTCGGGCACGACGCCGCTGTGCTCGATCGCCCAGTAGGCGCCAGTGCGCCCGACGCCGGTCTGCACCTCGTCCACGATCAGCGGGATGTCGCGCTCGCGCGTGATCCGCCGCATCTCGCGCAGCCACGTGTCGGGCGCGGGCACGGCCCCGCCCTCCCCCTGCACCGCTTCGAGGATCATCGCCGCCGGACGTACGACACCGCCGGACGGATCGTCGAGCAGCCGCTCGGTGTACGTCGCCGCCAGCTCCGCGCCGCGCTCGCCGCCGACGCCGAACGGGCAGCGGTACGCGTACGGATACGGCAGCCGCGTCACCTCACCACCGGCCGCACCGCCCCCCGGCACCGGCTCCTTGACGGCAACGCTGCCCGTCGTCGCCAGCGCGCCCGCCGTCATCCCGTGGTACGCGCCGGTGAACGCGAGCACCCCGCGCCGCCCCGTCGCCGTCTGCATCAGCTTCAGCGCGGCCTCGACGGCGTCCGTCCCGGCGGGCCCGCAGAAGTGCACGCGGGCACGGTCGGCGAACGCCTTCGGCAACGTCTCGAACAGCGCGTCCGTGAAGTCGTCCTTCTCCGGTGTCGCGAGGTCGAGCACATGCAGCGGGGCGCCGCTGTCGAGCGTGCGCTGGATGGCCTCGCGCACGACGGGGTGGTTGTGGCCGAGCGCGAGCGTTCCGGCGCCGGAGAGGCAGTCGAGATAGCGGCGGCCGTCGCTGCCCTCGATGGTCATGCCGTGGGCACGGGCCGGGACGATCGGGAAGGAACGGGCGTACGTACGGGCGGACGACTCCCTGGCGCGCTGCCGCTCCAGGATCGCGGAGTGGGCGTCGCCGGCGGGGCGCCCGGAGGCAGGCAGCGTGACAGCGGGAACGGTCATGGAACAGCTCCGGAATATGAAGGAGAAGCAAGAAGAAGCAAGGAGAAGAAGGGACCGGCTCAGAGCAGATGGCGCCCGGCGACCGGGTGCCCGAGGAAGGCGTGCATGGCGAACTCCCAGCCGTAGGAACCCGCGTTGGGGAAGACGACGAGATCACCGGCGCGCACCCGCTCGACGTGAACGTCCCGCAGCAGGGTGTCTTCGGGCGTGCACAGCTCGCCCACGACGGTGACACGTGTGTGCTCGGCGGCGGGCCTCGGACAGTCCTCACCCGCGTCCCACGCGTCGACGGGCAGCACGGCGACGTTGTGCACGATGTCCCAGGAGGTGGGCAGTTGGAAGTGGTTTATTCCGCCACGCAGTACAGCGAACCACTCGCCGTAGGAGGCTTTGACGTCCGTCACCTCGGCCGCGTACCAGCCGCAGTCCGCGACCAGGAACCGGCCGGGCTCCAGCACCACCTTCACCCCTACGGGTGGCTCGACCAGGGCGGCGAGTTCACCGAACCGGGCCATGTCGAAGGGCTCCTCGCCCTCGAACGCGACGCCTATGCCGCCGCCGATGTCGACATGCCGCAGCTCGACGCCGGTGCCGGCGGCCGTACGTACGCTCCACTCGACGCACCAACGCAGGTACGCCGCATGGGAGTCGGCGTCGAGGTTGTTGGACGCGGCGTGGATGTGGAAGCCGACGATGTCGAGGCCGGGAAGCCCCCGCGCGGCGTCGAGCACGTCCGGTACGTCGGGCTCCGCGACACCGAACTGCGAGGGCGCGCCGCCCATATGGAGCGAACCGCTGATCGGGATGTCGGCCGGGTTGACGCGCAGCGCGACGCGCGCGGTGACACCTTCGGCGACGGCGATGCGGCTGATCCGGTGGAGTTCGAGCAGGCTCTCGGCGTTGATGGCCTCGACACGGGCGCGGACGAGGGCGGTCAGGACGGGTACGGACTTGGCGGGCCCGGCGGCGACGACGGCGGGCGTGTCCATGAACCCCCCTGTCGCCAGGGCCAGTTCCAGCTCGCTGACGGAGGCGACTTCGAAGCCGTCGACGTACGGGGCGAGGGCGCGGACCACGCCAGGGTACGAGTTGGCCTTCACCGCGTAGTAGACAGCGGCCCAGTCGGGCAGCGCGTCACGCAACTCCCGGGCACGCGCGGCGGCGACCTCTCCGTCGTACACGTACGCCGACACAGGCTCGGCACCCTGCGCCAGCTCCAGCAGTCGGCGGCGGACGGGGGCCGGCAGGACCTCCACGGGGTGGGCGGCGAGCGGCGCGGCGGAGGGCGGGAACTGGACGGACACGTCGGTTTCAACCTCGGTTGGGGTCGGCCAATTATTAGGCGAGCCTAACCTAACGCCTTGTCGGGGAACGCCAAAGTAATCCATACGTGGGAGAGAGTTCCGGACACAGAGTTATCGGCCATCACTTCTCGGCCGATGCCACTCGGCGCCACTCCGCGAGGAGAAGGCCAGGTGAGCCGGGTCGGCGGCGGGCCCGACTTGGGCCCTGGGGTGGGTCCGTGGGCCCTTCGGATTGGGCCTTGTCCGTACGTAGCGTGGCGGCGTTCGCGTTACAGCCGGATCGGGGGAGCCGGGCTTGCCGCAGTTTGGTGGAGGGGTTTTCCCGTTGTTGGACTCAAAGGACCTGGCGATCCAGGTCGGCGTACCTACGCACAGGTGGGAGTTGCCGAGGTCGCTCGCCGCGACACGGGTTCTGCTGTACCTGGTGTTCGGTCTGACGCTGCTGGGCGGCGTGGGGGTGCTGAACTCGCTGCTGGACCTGGGTACCCACATCACCCCGACGATCAGTCTGCTGGCGCTGTACGCGATGGCGCCGGGTGTCGCCGCCGTGATCCTGGCCCGGCGCCTGTGGACCGGCGGGAAGGTTGTCTGGTTCGCGCTGGTCGGGCTCCAGGCGTGGCTGTTGACCGGCAGCGTGGTCAATCTGTACGCCGGGTCCGAGCGCGGGTTCAGCCAACTGCTGCTCCCCGGTGTCCTGCTGGCGCTGGTGAGCGTGGGCGGAAGCCGGCAGTGGTTCGAACTCCCCGCGGAGCAGCGGGCCGTGAGGCCGCGCGTGACGCTGGGCAAGCTGCGCCGGGAGGGTATGCCGTCCGTTCCGCACCTGATCACGTGGCGGCGTAACCGGGGTCAGTCGACGGTCGAGTACGTCGGCCTGATCGGCCTGGTCGCCCTGATCATCGGCGCGCTGCTGTTCAGTGGTGTGGCGCCGCAGATCTCGACCGGCCTTCAGACGGCTGTGTGCAACATCCTGGGCGGGGACTGTGAGTCGACCACGGTCGGAGACGGTGGCAACGGTGGGGGTGGGGACAGCACAGGCGGCGGGGGCGGCACCGGCGGGGGAGGCGGCACCGGCGGAGGCGACTCGGGTGGTGAGGGCGACAACGGCGGAGGTGCCAACGGCGGGGGCGACAACGGCGGTTCGGACGGCGGCAGCGACGGCGGCGGTGACAACGGCGGCGGTTCGGACGGCGGCTCCGACTCCGGTGGCTCCGACTCCGGAGGCAGCTCAAGCAACGGCGGAAGCGACAACGGCGGAAGCGACTCCGGAGGCTCGGACGGCGGAAACGACAGCGGCGGGTCCGACAACGGCGGTAGCGACAGCGGCGGTAGCGACTCCGGCGGTTCCAACGGTGGATCAGGCTCCATCGGCGGAATGGCCAGTGGCGGACTCATCGGCAGCATCGGCGGACTCTCCAGCGGCGGGTTCATCGGCGGACTCATCGGTGGCAGTTCGAGCGGCGGCGGCTCAAGCAGCGGCGGTGCGAGCGGCGGCAGCAGCTCCGGCGGCAGCAGTTCCAGCGGCGGCGCAAGCGGCGGCAGCTCGAACAGCGGCGGGTCAACCGGCGGCACCAACTGCAATCCGGTCATGGGCCCGGCGGGCATCATCTGCCAGCCCATTGACGACCCGGACCCGGACCCGGAGCCGGAGGACAAGGACGACGACAAAGACGACGACAAGGACGACAAGAACGACGACACAGAAACCGTCTGCACGCCGGTCATGGGCCCGGCCGGCATCACCCAGCACTGCACCGAGCAGGACAAGCCGAATGACGACCCGGACGACGAGCCGGACGACGACTGCAAGAACAACAAGAACGTCGCCTTCTACGGCAGCCTGACCTCCGGCGCGTCCGGCAGCGGCCGCTACACACTGGCCTCATCCGGCGCCGGCAAGCAGGTCGTCTACAGCGGCGGCACCACACTCGCGATCGGCGGCGCCGTCCCGCTGGTCCTGATGGAGGGGCTGTCGGGCTCCACCATCCCCGGCGTCGACACGTTCGACGACGCGAAGGACAAGCTTCAGACCAACATCAGCCTCACCGGCGAGCCGGTCCACCCGCCGCCGGACAAGCCGCAGGACAAGCCCGACGACGAGCCGGAGGACAAGCCGGAGGACAAGCCCGACCCGGAGCCGGAGGGGGAGACGGACGGCTGCGACGTCCGGAAGCCCGACCCCAAGAAGAACCCGCACCCAGAGGTGGCGGTCGACGCCGACGTCGATCTGTCGAAGCTCCCTGACGAGACGGTGTGGCGCGACACGGACGAGCCTCTGTACCGCTTCGACAACCGTCCCCCCAACGAGGTCTTCGTGAACGACTTCGAGCCGAAGGACCCGGACTACACGAACCTGTACGACTACGTCACTCAGAACACCGAGTCCGCGTTCGTCTCGACAACGCGGAACGACGAGCCGGACCTGCAATACGAAGCCGATTACCGCTACGAAATCGATGCGCCGGGTGGCATCGACATCAACAAGACCTTCGGGGACAACAGTCGCTGGTCCAGCGAGAACGAGATCTCCTTCCCCGGCGGCATCGATTCGAGCTACATCAAGGGCGCCTGGAAGCTCCAGCCGGACGGCAGTTGGGGCGAATGGGTGGACAACCCGTACTACGTGCCGCCGAACGAGCGGTAGCGGCACCCCCGCCCCTCCCCCCTCCCCCCACCCACCGGGTCGTGGAACTCCACGGCCCGGTGGGCCGTTTTCCGGCGCGGCTCAGAGGCTCAGGCGTTGTCGCACGCCCCGGACAGGACGTACGGCGATGCCTGCCGCTCGGTCGCGTCGATGAAGTCGAGCAGCGTCCGGCGCGAGCGCTCAAGGATGTCGATGTGATCGTCCAGCCCGCGCAGCCGTGACCGCAGCATCTCCAGGACGTCGTCGCACGGCATGAGTTCGGGCGCCGCGCCGGTCGCGCAGGGCAGCAGGAACTCGATCTCCTCGGTCGAGAGCCCCGCTTCGAGCAGCCTTCTGATCTGCCCCACGGTCACGACCGCGTCGTTGCCGTACTCGCGGTAGCCGTTGGCGCCCCGCTCCGGTTCGAGCAGGCCCTGGGCCTCGTAGTACCGCAACTGATGAGCGTTGACGCTCGTCCGCCGGCTCAGCTCCCCGATCAGCATGTGAGCAGCCCCCTTGACCTTCATATCGGTATGAACGTTGAGGATTCTGCCACGCGCACCAATTCACACCGAGGAGCGAAGAATGAGTACTGCCGCACCCGTGACTGTCATCGGCCTGGGCCTGATGGGGCACGCGCTGGCCGAGACGTTCCTGCGCGAGGGGCACCCGACGACCGTGTGGAACCGTACGGCGGCCAAGGCCGAACCCCTCGTCGCCAAGGGTGCCGCGCTCGCCGGCTCGGTCGCCGACGCCGTAACGGCGAGCCCGCTCGTGGTCGTCTGCGTCCTGGATTACGACGCCGTGCACGCGCTGCTTGATCCGGTGGGCGACGGCGACGCGCTCGACGGCCGGGTCCTGGTCAACCTGACGTCGGGCACGTCCGAGGGAGCCCGCGAGATGGCCGAGTGGGCGGCGCGGCACGGAGCCACGTATCTCGACGGCGCGATCCTGACCGACCCCGGCGGCATCGGCACGGCGGACGCCGTCGTCCTCCACAGCGGCCCGCGCGCGGTCTTCGAGGCGCACGAGTCGACGCTCAGGCTTCTCGGCGGGGCCACGACGCACCTCGGCGAGGACCACGGTCTGGCGTCGCTGTACGACGTGTCCGTGCTGGGCCTGATGTGGGGCATCCTGAACGGCTTCCTCCAGGGCGCCGCCGTGCTCGGCGCGGCGGGGGTGGACGCCTCGGCGTTCGCGCCGCTCGCGAGTACGAGCATCAGGACCGTGGCGGACTGGGTCGGCGGCTACGCGGAGCAGATCGACAAGGGCGAGTTCCCGGCCCCCGATGCCACCCTGGACACCCATCTGGCCTCGATGGACCACCTGGTCCACGCGAGTGAATCCGCCGGTGTCAGCACCGAGTTCCCCAAGTTCGTCAAGGCTCTGGCGGCCCGGTCCGTGGCGGACGGTCACGGCGCGGAAGGCTATGCGGCGATGATCGAACTCTTCCGCAAGCCTTCGGGCGACCGGGAATAGCCGACATCCCGTCACGACTTGGAGCCGTACATGACCACCACATCACCCCCCTTCAACCCGCGCGCACTGCTCAGGGAGAGCCGTCTCGGCGTCCTGGCCACCATCAAGTCGGACGGCAGCCCCCAGCTCTCCCCCGTCATGCCCTTCTACGACGAGGAGGCCGGCGTCCTCTACGTATCGATGACCGAGGGCCGGGCGAAAACGGTGAACCTGCGCCGGGATCCCCGCGCCGCCCTGGAGGTCACCAGCCCCGACGGCTGGTCCTGGGCGACGGCCGAGGGCCCGGTCACCCTCACCGGCCCGAGCACCGACCCCGAGGGCCCGGAGGTCGAGGCCCTGGTGGAGTACTACCGCCGTGCCTCGGGTGAGCACCCGAACTGGGCGGAGTACCGCTCGGTGATGGTGTCGGACCGCCGGGTGCTGATGACGATGACGGTGAACCACGTGTACGGCGCGAAGATCGCCTGACGGCGTCAACGGGGGTTGACGGACCCATGGTGTCAACCTATGTTGACACCATGGGCAATCAACCGCTGCTCACCTGCGGGGTGGCCGCCGGCCCCCTCTTCACCGCCGCGTACGCATTACTCGGCGCCGTACGCCCCGGCTACAACTCCCGTCGCTACCCGGTGAGTTCACTGACCCTCGGCCCCGGTGGACGGACACAGACGGCCGCCTTCCTCGCCTCGGGCCTGCTGTCGCTGGCCTTCGCCGTGGGCCTGTGGCGTACGGGCTCCGCCCCCTGGGGTGCACTGCTGGTCGGCGCGTGGGGCGCCGGGCTGCTGGGCGCGGGCGCCTTCCGAACGGACCCGGTACGCGGCTACCCTCCCGGCACCCCCGACCAGCCCCGGCGCCCCACCCCCGCGGGAACACTGCACGACCTGCTGTCGCTCGCCGGATTCCTCGCACTCACCGCAGCCTGCTTCACCCTCGCCCCCTCCGGCCCACCGGCCTGGACCGTCTACTCCATCGCCAGCGGCGTACTGTTCGCGACGACCACGGCCCTGTCCGAGCACCTGCCCCACCTCGGCGGCTGCTCCAGCGAATCTCCCTCACCATCGGCTGGACCTGGCTGACACTCCTGGCCCTACGCACCACCTGAACGCAGCAGGTCGTGTGCCTGGGTCATGAGTTCGGGGTTGGTGAGGGTGAGGCGTCCGGTGTGGAGGCGGTCGTGTCCGTAGGTGGTCTTGTAGAGGTGGGTGGTGCTGTCGGGCTCAAGTGCCCAGTGCGCGTGGTGGAGTTCAAGGCTGCCGGGTTTGCGGATGACGCGTCCGCTCCAGCCGGTGCACAGCAGCCAGCAGGCTTCGGCGTAGCCGGGGCCGCCGGCGGAGCCGTAGACCTTCCTGGGGTGGTGTCGTGCGGCGATGTCCATGAGGGGCAGGTCCGCGATGGCGGGGAGGGGGACGTACCCGATGACGGCGGTGTCTCCGAAGGCCCCGAGGGTGGTGTAGGCGAGGATGCCGTACTGGTCGGGCCAGGTGTGGAGGAGTGGGAGGACGGTGACTCTTCCGGTGCCTGTCATGGGGTGTGCCATGGGTTTTCCCTTCTCGACGGACGGGCCCGCCCCGGTGGTGCGGGGCGGGCCGTCCTGGTGCGGGTCAGCGGTGGGTGAGGCTGTCGTTGTCGCCGCAGCCGGCGGCGGGGTTGGAGCCGCCGCCGTCACTGTCTTCGATGTCGGTGTTGTCCTCGTCGCCCCAGGCGATCGCCCGGCGCTGTACGGTCGTGGACATGTGCCGTTCCCTTCTTCAGGAGGGGTGGTGCGTGGACCCGTCCCTGGCCGGGGTTTCTTGGTCGGAGTCACGGCCAGGACGGGGATCAACGGGGTCGGGCAGCACACCCGGCGCACGAGCGGGGGAACCACGCGGTGACCGTGCCGTGCGCGTGAACGGTGCGCGTCCCCAGGTCGACGGCGGTGGCGTTGTTGAGGCGCGCCTCACAGAACACACAGTCCGCACCACGCAACTGCCGCTCCGCCAGCCCCTCAACAGGCGGCAGCACGGCACGGGTCGCCCCCTCGCCACGCGCGATCACCGCCCGGCCCGCCGCCCTGCCCGCACCACCGCCGCCAGACCGGCGACCACCAACGCCTCCTCGGAGGGCGTGAGAACCAAGGGCCGCAACAGGGACGGAGGCCAGCCCTCACCCCGGTGATACACCTCGCAGGCAGGCTCAGCAGCGGGGGCGGGAGCGCGGGAAGCGGTAGCCATACGGGCACCGTAGGGCTGACTGTTTCTCAGAATCCGGCGTGTTTCTCAACGTTTCTCACACGGCCGAAGAGGTTTCCGGGTGTTGCTCAGGTGGGAGTCAGAGCTGCCCTGGCGCGGGCGATTATGCGATGCGCATCCCGCCCGCTGACCGCGCTGGAGGCGAGCGCGTCCCAGACCTTCCGGTACAGGGCGACGTCCTCCGAAGAGTCGAGCCACATCTCAGCGTGCCACGACTCTGCAATGACCAGGCGGTCGTCGTGGATCCAGAAGTCATCACCAGCCGCAATGCGCACGTTCGCCCCCAGCGGGACGATTCCAAGCTCCACCGTCGAAAGGCCGTTGACCGACATCAGCCGGTCCATCTGGTCGGCGAGGACCATGGGCGAGCAGATGCGCACATGGAGCGCCGACTCCCACAGCAGCACCTTGTACTGTCTGCCGCGCGCGTACAGGCCCTCTTGTCGGCGCATCCGAGAGGCCACCCCGCCCTCCACGTCGTGTACGGCGCCGTGCAGCTCGGCATAGCTTGACAGCACGGCACGCGCGTACTCCGGGGTCTGGAAGATCCCCGGGACGACGGATGCGGAGATGCCTCGGAGCACCGTAGTCCTCTCGTGCTGAGCTCCGAGCGCGTCCTGGACCGCGCGGTGGCCGCCGGCGAGCTGCCGACGCCAAGAACGGTACGTGGACTCCAGCCCGGCGAGGCGACCCTTCAGCTCGGCCGCAGCCTCGGGCCGGCCCACACCGGTCGCCCACGTTTCGAGATCGGCGGGCGACGCTGTCTGCTTGCCGTTCTCCAGCTTGCTGACCTTTGAGGGAACCCAGCCGCACACTGCGGCGAGCCCGCGCAGAGTAAGCCCTGCCTCGGTGCGCAGCTCGCGCAGCCGCGCACCGAGGGCGACCCTGGCCTGTTGGTAGTCGGTGCTCACATACGGAAACGTACCCGCCGTGTGAACTCCTCGTACCTGCTGGCGTGGTGCCATGCGGCATCGCGGGCCTGGCACGCCCGAACGACGTCGGTGGGATCGGTGTTCAACTCCATGCGCCTCGCGGCGTCTTCCCAGTTGAAGCGGGCCAGGACCCGAGAGTCGAACAGCCAGAAGTCGAAGTCCGGCAGCCCGAGCCGTACGGCGTCCTGCCGCATCATGAACCGGATGTCCTCACCGGCGCCGAGGTTGTCCGGCGTCGTGGCCAGGAGATACCGCTGCCCGTCCGACGGCGGCTCATCGATCAGGCGCACGCGCTCGATCCGCTTCCCGGCCGCCACTTGTTCCCGGGCGTTGACGAACCAGGGCCCCTCCTCATCGGGCGGCGGGGTGACCCCGGCGAGGAACTGGCGGTATTCCTCAGTGCCTTCGTCGGCCGCGTACGCCAGGCGGGTCTCCAGCCTCCAGGCGGTGTGCTCGAAGCCGTCGCGGAAGAAGTCGAGGATGTGGTGTGCGGGGACGACGTCCAAGGTCATTCCTTCGGCGCGAAGTTCATGAGCAGAGCACGGTCGACGACTACGAGGGATTACCCCTTCAAGGGGTTCGCCATCTGAGCCAGGACGTCGGGATCCGTGACGGTGTATCCCTGAACCAGGATCTCGCCCGTCTCCTCGTCCTCGTACAGCGTCGGGCACTCACCCGTCTTTGAGTTGGTGCCGAGCATCCGCAGCCTGCGGGCCATGGGGTTCCCCTCTCGGTCATGAGGCCGGTCTGGCGACCGGCGTGGTGTGACGGTAGCTGGGCGATCGAGAAACACGCAGGGATTCCGGACCCACGAAACGCGCCCTGCCTCTCCGAGGTGAAGCGGGGCGGGCGACTGGGGTTGGGCCACATGGATCGGTTCTTCGGCAGCGCGTGCGGTGTGGCCACGCGTCACGCGTGTAGCAGTCGAAACACTGACCGTCGTGGACGGCGCGCCCGACCGGTTCCGGTGCCCCACCGTCGCGGGGACACGCACGATCTGCTGTCACTCGGCGGATTCCTCGCACTCACGGCGGCCTTAAAGCTCACCTGTGGCGCCCGTGCCCTATTGCCCTGCCACACGTTACGGATGCCTGGAGGTGGTTATCTTATGAAGGGTGATCGGCACCCTAAGTCGGGAGAAAGCCCGATGAGTTCGCCCGGCGGTACGGCGACCGTGCGTGAGTGGTCGTTCGTCATGTACCCCGAGTATGAGCCGACGCAGGAGCAGTCCGACCGTTTCGACCACGCGGACGCCCTCGCCGGCGGTCAGATCGGCTGGGAGCGGGATGAGCAGGGCACGCGTTTCCCCTGCGTAGTGCGGGCTCCGCGGTTGGAAGAGGCCGTGGCTTGGGCCGTTGAACGGCTGGGCGAAGTGGGGGTGCCGATCGCGCGGGTCGAGACAACCGAAGGCGAGGACACCCCTCTTTAGTAGCGGTGGGTGCGATCAGCGGGACCTGGCTGACGTGCCTGACACTACGCACGGCCTGAACGCTCCCCCGGCGGCTGGTAGTCCGGGCACAACGAGTGCCCGCACCGGCACGGCGGCCAGCGGTGTACGGCGTCCCCGGCGATCAGCGGCTCCTCGGAACGGCGGCCGTCCGTACGGACCACCAGGACGCCGTCCGTGCCGAACTCCTCGGTCAGCCGTGACAGGAATCTGCGGGCGTTGCTCTGCGTCATTCCACACCTCGCCTCAGTCGCCGGAGCACGCGCTCCAACAGCTCTCGGGTGACGGGGTCATAGACGCGCGACACACACTCGGGCACGAGCCGCCAGAAGCCTCCGGCATGGATGACAGCGTCAAGTTCCGCCGTGCCGGGGTCTGTTGGGCCGGACTCTTCGAGTCCCTGTTCGCACATGTGGGGGATGCGCCTTCCGTCATCGCGTCATTACCGTCTGTGCATCAAGAATCGGTCTTCACGCGTACGATCAGAAGTCGTTTGTCTCCCAACACCACTACGGGGATAAGGGGTTCGCCGATGGCACCACGACCGCGCGAGCTTTCACCGGAACGCTCGGCCCGCGATTTGTTCGGCTCCGAAATGCGGCGCTACCGCGAGGCGGCGGGCATGAGCCTGGAAAGCCTCGCCACGGTGGTCAGATACGCGAAAAGCTCACTGGCCCGCTTCGAAACCGCCGAAACAATGATCCCGGAGGACCTGCCGGAACGCCTGGACGAGGTGTTCGGCACGGGCGGGATCTTCATGAAGCTGTACGCGCTGGCGCGGAAGGAGATCCATCCGGATCAGTACCAGCGACGGATGGACCTGGAGGCGCGGGCGCATGTCATCCAGGAGTACGCCGGTCAGCTCGTACCGGGCATCGTCCAGACGGAGCCGTACGCCCGCGCGCTGTTCGAGATCCACAACCCGAAGGCCACGCGGGAAGAGATCGATGAACTGGTCACAGCCCGAACCGGCAGGCAGCGGTTGCTCATCGCCGACCCGGCACCCGACTTCTCCGCCATTCTGGACGAGGCGGTGTTGCTGCGTTCGTACGGCGGCCCTACCGTCATGCGGGCTCAACTGGCCCGACTGCTCGATCTGACGCTCACGCCGACCAGCATGATCCAGGTTCTCCCATTCGCGCACGGGGGACATGCCCTGGCCAACGGATCACTGACGTTGCTGACGCTCGAAAAAGGCACTCAAGTCGCCTATGAGGAAAGCATTTCCACGGGCACGCTACTGGAGGAAAAGACACTCGTCAGGGCCAAGCAGCGCGCCTACGATCTGCTCAGGGCCAGTGCCCTGTCGCCGAAGGACTCAGCGGCGTTCATCCGAGCAGTCATGGAGGCACTTCCGTCATGAGCAGCAGCCTGGCCCACGCTCAATGGGTCAAGTCCACCTACAGCAACGGCAACGGCGGCGGCTGCGTCGAATGGGCTCCCGCCCACACCCCCACCACCAACACCGTCCCCGTCCGCGACTCCAAGGACCCCGCCGGCCCCGTCCTCACCCTCACCCCCACCGCCTGGGCCGCCTTCGTGGCGTACGCCGCCTCGGGGGCCACTGCCACCCCGTAACGCGGTTACCGGGCCGCGCGCGGGTGGTTCTGGTCGCGCCAGTCGCGGGGCGAGATGCCGTATGTCCGTTTGAACACCTTGCTGAAATGCGTCGCGTCCACGAAGCCCCATCTGCGTCCCGTCGCCGCGATGGTCCGCAGCCTCCCGTTCGGGCCCGCCAGCTCCTGCCGGCATTCGGCGAGCCTGCGGGTACGGATCCACTCGCCGAGGCTGATTCCGGAGCTGGACAGCACCGCGTAGAGATGCCGTACGGAGATGTCGTGCGCGGCGGCTATCCGGGCCGCCGACAGGTCCGGATCGGCCAGATGCTCCCGGATGTAGTGAGTGATCCGCAGGCTGAGCGTCGTCTCCAACGGCCCCTTACCCAAGCTGGAGTTGCCGTGCTGGGATGTCAGGACGGCACGCAGGAGTTCGACGCTGGGCTGCACGGCGGCATCGGCGTGCGCGCCCTCGTGCAGTTCGTCGGTGACGGCCAGTTGGGAGAAGTAGTTGAAGGCGAGGCGCGCGATGGGGTTGTCGGGTCCCAGGGGGACCGCGCTGATCTCTCGTAGCAACCGGTCGGGGAGCGCGAGTGCCGCGCGAGGGAAGCGCAGAAAGCGGTGGTCGAGTCCCTGGTCGAAGAGAAGCGAGTAGGGCGCGATCGATTCGTAGACGGCGAGTTCTCCCGGCCGCACCACGCACTCGCGGCCGTTCTGCACCACCATGCTGCTGCCCGCCATCTGGATACCCAGGAAGACGTGCGGCTCCTCGTCCTCCCGGGCGAGGCGCTGCGTGCGACGGATCGTGACGGCGGTCGCCCGCGCCGAGCAGATCATGATGGGCCCCACGCTGCCGAGCCCCATGCGAACGGCGATGTCCTCAGCCGCGGGCCGGTGGTCGATGTCGACCGCCACCAGGGATTCCCACACCGCGAGCCGGAGCACTTCCTCCCGGTCCCTCGGCGGTATGAACGAGGTGTCCAGGACCGAGCTCATGCGCCGGACCTTCGTCCGCCCCGGCCCGGCCCACGCCCCGTCGGCGCCTCGGTACGTATCCCCACAAAACCCCCTCAAGACAGCCGGTTCGACCGGTTCCCGACATCGGTTGTCGGGATTCCCCCTCGCTGTGCGACGGCTCCGGCGCGTGCCCGTGGCCGTAACCGTGCCCGTGCCCGTGGCCGTGCCCGTACAGGCTCGTCACCGTGCACGACTGACAAACTTACCTGCACGAACGACACAGTCCGAAGCCCACAACGGCCCTAGTGTCCATGGACGAGGGCCAGCGAATACGTGGCATATGCCGACTGCGCGGCCCCGCCGGATCGCGGGGGTGTTCGGCGTGGCTTCGCAGTCGTCGCATCGTCGGCGACCCGCTCCCGCGAACCCGGGTCGAGCGGCGCGGTTACGGTTCGCGGATGACGTACCAACTCAACGCCGTCATCGGCGATTTCGACCGCTTGCGCGGCTACGCCGCAGGAGTGCCGTGGGCCGTGGTCGCCCCGCTCGCGCAACGCATGGGGCTGCTGCCGGTGCCCACCGCGATCCGGGATGATCTGACCCGCACGCTGTGCGAGTTGTCACAGGGCGGACCGGTGGCCCATGTCCAGGCGGACTTCTGGGGCGGCGACGGGGAGCAGACCGCCGCCGTGTGGCGGGCCGGTGTACGGGAGTGGGGTCCGGCGCACACCTCGGAACTCGGCGGCCCCCGGGAGAACTGGCCGATCAACGCGGCGCTCGCCCGCCTCGGCGTGGCCCCGGCCGGCCCCGGCGCACCGGACTACCACGATCTGTTCCTGGAAGTGGGCCTCGGCCGAGGGCGGAACGAGAACGACTGGCGCCGGGCCGCCCAGCAGGCGCACGACGCGGCCGACTACGACGCATGGTCAGGCGGCGAGCCGTACCCCCGCTCCCCGCACCCCACTACTGGGTGACGGGGAGCGGGCAGCCGTTATGACTGGACGTCGACGTAGTCACCCGCGGCGTTGACCGCCGGGGTGGTCGAGGTGCCCGCGAACGAGAAGCGGTAGTAACCGTCGGCCGTGGCCTTGGTCGTGGTCTTGATGTTGCCCTTCGAGTCGGCCTTGACCGTCTTCAGCGTGGTGTACGTGTCGGAGTTCTTCTTGCGGAACTGGAGCTTCACCGACTGGGAGGCGTAGCCGCCGAACTTCAGCGTCTCCCAGTTGGCGCGGGTGAGCGCGCCCGTGGCGGTGATGGTCTTGCCCTTCTTCACCGGCTCCGGTGAGGCGTTGGCGGTGAGCTTGGAGGCCCGCTGGAACGAGAAGGAGCCTGCCTTCTCCTTCCACACGAAGTCGCCGTCGTTGGCGTCGATCCACGCGTCGACGTACCAGGTTCCGGCGTTGGTGTTGCTGAGGTAGTCGGTCTTCGGGGCGATCTTGACCGAGGCGGTGCAGGTGGAGGTGGTGGCGCTCGCGGCGGTGCACGTGGGCGTGCCGGTCACCTCGAAGCCGTAGCCCGGCCCGACGAGCGAGAACGCGTCGGCGCCCTGGATGCCCGAGTCGTCGCTCGCGGTCACGCTGACCTTGATGGTGTTCGTGCCGGATGTGCTGATCGACACCTTGTTGTCACCGTCGACAACAACCTTGGTGATCTTGGTGTCCCCCAACCCGCCGTCAGCTTGCGCGGCCGGGACCGCGACGGTGGACAGGGCCAGCGCGCCGGTTATGACAGCGACAGAGGCGCGGATGCGCATGAGTTTTCCCCTCGTCGGGAGGGCGCGGCCCACTGCTCGGCAGCGGGCCGCGCCCTCCCCTCTCGTTCAGTCTGTGGGACCTGGTGGTCCTGTTGAGATGGGACACGAGAAGAGAGCAGAAGGTTGCAGAAGATGTGAAAAATTAACGCATGGGTCGCGAAGACATACGCATACGTCACCGGGCTTCGGGACCGTCAGGGTGGTGTGCCGGTGCGCTCCGGGCCCGTAGGGCGGCGACTTCGGCTCGTAGCTCGGTCAGTTCCCGGTGCAGTGCCTGGATGGCGACGATGGCCACCCCGTTGGCATCGGTGCAGCAGATCGTCCGGTCGTTCTCACCGACCCCGAACGCTTTCCACCAGTCCTGTGCCATCGGGCCCAGGTGGCGTACGTGTGGCGGGTCCCAGTGGTACCGCCAGGTGCTGACCGGCAGTCGCGTCACCTGCTCCAGCACCTGGTAGCCGTTGACCGGATCGCTGCCGCGCACCGCACCCGACACGGCATCGGACGCCAGACCGGCCGCCGAAGCCCTCGGTCGGGGGCGCATCCGGGCCAAGGCCCCTTTCAGCCGCCGGTAGTTCATCGCTCCCAGACCACCGCGGAGACGTCGGTCTTCAGGCCGCGGTCCGAGAAGAGCAGGCTGCCCCCACCACCACGGTTCTCGGGGCTGTTCACCGGCAGTTGGACCAGACCGCCGCTCACCCCGCTGCTGTGGGCCGTCGCGCCGACCGCCGTGACCGCACGGTCCTTGTTGATCATCGTGGTGTCGTACGCGGCGTTCCCGGCAGCCAGGATGTTCGTGCTCGCGACGGCCGGCACGCTCAACGCACCTGTGCCGGCGGCGGCCGTGGCTGTCAGCACCAGCAGACGGCGGGCAACGCGCTTCGTAGACATCGGGCATCCTTCCGGCCGGGACGCCGAGTGCGTCCGCGACACCCCTAACGGCCTAATGCCCCAAAAGGCACGTAGGTCTCCGGGCCTCTCGCGGTTCCGACCGGGCCCGACGGGGCCGGGCAGCCCGGCGAGCACATAATCGATTTGCCTGTGGGCGACAGTGCCGGATGGAATGCCCGGCATGGTCACCCAAGTACGCTCGCCGCGGCGAGATGAACCCGTTCAGATCGGCGCTCTCGTTCCACTGACCCGGCCCGGCTGGGTCGAGGCAGGCCAACACCTGCTCGCCGGGCTCGAGTTGGCCGTACGGGAGGTCAACGACGGCGGGGGCATCGGTGGCAGACCACTCGAACTCGTGGTCCGGGACACCGCCGCCGATCCGCAGAAGGCCACGGCGGCCGTTGACGAGTTGGCCCGCATGGGCGTGGCCGCGCTGGCGGGGGAGTATCACAGCGTCGTCGCCCGCGCCGCCGCCGCGAGGGCCGACGCGCTCGGCGTGCCGTTCCTCTGCTCGTCGGCGGTCCTCGACGCGCTCACCGAACAGCCGACACGGTGGGTCGCGCGCCTCCCCCCGCCGCAGTCGCGCGGCTGGCGGATCTACGCGGACTTTGTCCTCGGCGCGGGCCACAGCCACATCGCCGTCGCGGCCCAGCCGAGTGTCTACTGGGCGTCCGGGGCCCGCCTTCTGCGGGACCACGTCGCTTCACATGGCGGCACCGTCAGCGAACTCGACATGCGCTCGCTCGACCCCACGGCCGTGTGCGACCAGCTCGCCGACAGCGGCGCGACCGCGCTCCTGCTTCTGCTCGGCACCCCGGAACCGGCGGTGCCGATCGTCAAGTCGGTACGCCGCGATCCGCGCCTCGCCGAGATCCTGATCGGGGCTCCGGCCGGACAGCCGGAGTTCGCCGAATGGGCGGCGCTGCTGGGCGACGACGGCACGGCGATCCCGTTCCTGCGCTACCTGCCCGAGCACCTCACCCCACTCGGTGTACGAGTCGATACGGCGCTGCGCGAACAACTGGGCGGGGCGCCCTCGTTCGTCGCCTTCGAGGGGTACGACACGGTCACCGTCCTCGCCGATGTGCTGCGTTCTCAGGGCGCGGACGGCGGGGACGGGGCGGACGGCGGGGACGGGGCGGACGGGGCGTACGACTGGGCGCGCATCGCCGACTCCTGGCCGCACGTCAGGGTCGAAGGCACGCGCGGGCAGATCCAGTTCTCCCGTACGCCGGACATCAGCGTGTGGCAATGGACCTGGGGGCCGGTCCAGGTCGTCGACCGGGATCCGGCCGCGCCCGATCGCTTCCGCGTCCTTCACAGCGGCTGAGCGAGCACGCGCCGTACGCACGAGTGTGCCGCGTCTCCGGAGCCTGAGGGGTTCCCCGGAGACGCGGCGGTCAGCGGTCCTGGTACGACGGGCCCTGTGTGCGGGCCGGGTCGAATACCGGGATCGCGCCCAGGACCTCGATCGGGATCACCGCTCCCGTGTCGGTGGCCTCCGGGCGGGTCAGGTGGACCGCGAGGTCGGCGATCTGCTGGGCGCGGTGGGCGCGGCCCTCGTGGGTGGCCGAGTTGGCGCAGCCGTACGTGATGACGTTGACGGTGACGTCCGAGCCACGGCACTCGTGGACCAGGTGCCAGGCCAGGCTCATCAGGTCCGCGTGCGGGGCGCCGCCGGCCAGGGCCGAGCCACGCCCCAGACCCTTCGTGGAGGCGATCAGCACGATCCGGCCCTGGCCGGCCTCGCGCATGCCGGGCAGGGTCCGTCCGATGATCGCGTTCGCGCGGGCGCGGGTTTCGGCCGCCGCCGGGTCGCGGCGGTCGTGACGGCCCTGGCGGTCGGCGTCCACGACGAGCACGTCCACCGCCCCGTGCCCGGTCTCGAACTCCGATACGGCGGCATCCAGTTGGAATCCGTCGCTCACGTCGCACCGCACGTTGTACAACTCGTCGGGCGGGGTCCCGCGCTCGTACAGGAACCCGACCCAGTCGTCCTGGCGGGCATAGGCGGCGGCAACGCTCTCGGCGCTCCCGCTGGCCCCGCTGACGACCAGCACCGAACGGCTCACGTCGACCACTCCCCCACTGTGCGTGACTTCACTGTCGCGCACCGAGAACTGCGAATCCGCGCTCGTCGGCCGGTACCAAGTGGTCCATCTGCGGCCGCGCGGCTGCTCCGCGGACTTCGCGGACTTCGCGGACTGCGACAGACGGTGGCCGGGCGGCGACGTACGGGCCGGGGGCGCCGCGTGGCGTGGGCCGGTGTGCGCCGTTGTCGTCTCACGTGCGGTCCCCCACGTGGGGTCATGGGATGCGGCACCCCTCAGTGCGTCCACAGCAGCCTCTCCAAGACGGGTTGGTCAGAGCCCATCGGGCAACACTCGTCAGCCGGTGATCCGGAGGTCGTTGATCCGGCGGTCGTTGATCCGGCGGTCGTCCGGCCGCTCACGGCCGCGCGCTGAGGCAGGGCACCTCGGCCGGAAGGGTGGCCGAGGCTGCCCAACTGCCCTTCTGCACAACGATGTTGACCTCGGTCCCGCATCGCTTCGTCAGGACTTCGGCCAGTCTTGAAGTGTCTGTGTCCGATATCGCCCCGGTCGGCTCGACCGGTCCCGCCTGCGCGGGCACGATCGCCGACTCGGACACCGGCTCGGACGTCGACTCGGACACCGATTCGGACGCCGGCTCGGACGCCGATTCGCCGTCCGGCCCGTCCAGGATCGTGACACTGACTCTTATGGCGACGGCGTCGTCCCGCGGACCGGGCCGCTTCGTCACCCCGAGGTAGTAACCGCTTACGCCTACGACACTGATGGCGTGCCGGGCCAGATGGACCGCGATCTCCTCGCAGGCCGCGATTTTCGCGGGCGGCCAGCCGAGACCGACCAGTTCCTTGCGGACGATGCGGCGCGCGACCTGGATCTGCTCCGGGACGGCCGGTAGTGAGACGTGCATGGCATCGGTTCTCCGTGACCCCCCGCCCTGTCACACCTTGCGGTGCGTCCGGCGGGGTCGGTTCCGGACCCTGGCGCGGCGGTCTGGGGGGTACCGCGTAGGGGAACTCCAGAGTCCACTGTAGCCACCGCACCCACACTCTGCAACGTGACAGAGTTCGACCGGCGGGTATCGTGGAGCCCTCCGAACGGGGAGGAACAGACCCTCGCCACCGCAGACGCGAGGAGGGCCCGGTGAGCCAGCCACGATCCGGCCCCACGGTCGCTCTGCGGTGCTTCGGGGCGGATCTGCGCCGAAGACGCGAAGCGGCGGGTCTGACCCTCCAGACCGTGGCCGAGAAGATCAAGAAGGACCGGGCGACACCGGCGCGCTGGGAGAACGCGGAGACGGTGCCCAACCCCCGCATGGTCGTCACCCTGCTCGACCTCTACCGGACGCCGCCCGCCGAGCGGGACGAGGTCCTGCGCGCGCTGGAGGAGGCGAAGAAGCCGGGGTGGTGGCACCCCTGGCGGGAGGTCGCGGAGGTCGGTGTCATCGACCTGGAGTCGGCGGCGACCGGCATCCGCTCGTACGCGCCGGGAGTGCTGCCCGACCTGCTCCAGACCGCCGGGTACGCCGAGGCCCTGATGAGCCTGCGCAATCCGTACGAGGACCCCGCCGTCCGGCGGCAGCGGCTGGAGCTGCTGGAGGCCCGTAAGGAGCACACCATCGGCGGCGTGGACTCCGAGGGGAACGAAAACCGGCGGGCCAGCCTGTGGGTGCTGCTGGAGGAGGCCACACTGCGCCGCCGCGTGGGCGGTCCCCGGGTGATGAGGCGTCAACTGGACTACCTTGAAAGCCGTATTGCCGACGTACGTTCGTCGGTGGCCATCCAGGTCATTCCGCCGGGCGTACCGCACCCGCTGGCCATCAGCCTCTGCGGCCATCTCGAAATTCTCCGCTTCAAGGAGTTCGGGATGGGGGAGAGACTGATCCAGATCGGCCTCCACCCGGCCATGACGCTCATCACCGACGACTCCGAAGCGGTGGAGAGCTACCGGATGGCGGTGGATGTGACCAGTGGGTACGCACCACCGCGTTTCACGCCCCTGCCCCTGACCAGTAAGGACTTCGGATGAGCGACTCCGTACGCCCCGGAACCAATGTCATCCCCACCATCCCCAACTCCGCGCGGATCTGGAACTACGCGCAGGACGGCCAGGACAACTACCAGGTCGACCGGGAGCTGGGCGATGTCATGCTGGGCGCCTTCCCGGAGATCAAGACGGCGGCCATGGAGTCACGGGCGTTCCAGGAGCGGGTGGCGTACCACGTGGTCAAGGAGTTCGGCATCCGC
This sequence comes from Streptomyces sp. NBC_01506, assembly GCF_045040295.1. NCBI lineage: Bacteria > Bacillati > Actinomycetota > Actinomycetes > Kitasatosporales > Streptomycetaceae > Streptomyces > Streptomyces sp. NBC_01506. Next base: position 4,518,628 of record NZ_CP109422.1, read on the forward strand.
CAGCTCCTGGACCTGGGCACGGGCATTCCCACCGGGAGCGGCACCCACGGCATGGCCCAGAAGGCGGCTGCGGAGTCGCGTGTCGTGTATGTCGACAACGACCCGGTCGTCCTCAACCACGTGAGCACGCTGCGGAGTTCACCCGAGGGCAAGATCCACTACTTCCTCCAGGACTTCCGTGATGTGGACGCCGTCCTGGAGGGCGCGTCGAAGACGCTGAATCTGGACGAGCCGGTCGCCCTGCTCGTGCTCTCCACCCTCGGCCACTTCCCGGCCGCCGAGGCGGCCGACCTGATCGAGCAGTACACGAGCCGCTTCGCCTCCGGCTCGTATCTGGCGGTGTGCGACACGATCGAGACGCCCGGCGTGCTCAGAATGCAGGAGCACTATCTGGCGGCCGACCCCGAGGGGGCGTATCTCGCCCGTACGCCCGAGCAGATCGCCGACTGCGCGCGGGGACTGACCCTGATCCCGCCGGGAGTGGGCCCGCTGCCGAAGCTGGTCCTGCCGGACGCGATCACTCCGTCCCCCGAGGCCGACGAGTGCGTGCAGTGGGGATTCCTGGCGGTCAAGCCGTAGTTCGGTTGTCGCTACGGGTCCGGTCGAGGAACGTGCCGATCTCGCGGGCGAACACCTCGGGCGCGTCGGCGTACAGCCAGTGCCCGCAGCCCGCGAGTTCCACCAGGTCGGTGCCGGGCCGCTCGCGTGCCATGCGCTCCGCCGTGGCCGCGGTGAGGATGAAGCTGTCACCGCCTCTCAGCAGCAGCGCCGGCTGCCGGGAGGCGGTCCAGCGGTCGAAGTGGTCGCCGACCAGGGCCTGCTGAGAGGCCATCAGATCGGTGGTGTCGAACAGCAGCCCCCACCCGTCATCGAACTCGACGGCGCTGTCGAGGAAGTAGCCCGCGTCGGGGATTCCCCGCGCCTCGATGGCGCTTCTGAGCGCGGCCGGTGAGTCCGTACGCCGGGGCCAGTCGGAGACGTCCAGCACGGGGTGGGTCTCGGGCTCCTCGTTCAGCACCGTCATATCGGCGACGACGAGCGCCGAGACCAGGTCCGGGTGGCGCTGCGCGAGCAGGTAGCCGATCAGACCGCCCATGGAGTGCCCGACGACGGCGGCGGGGGCCAGATCCAGGGTACGGAGGAACTCGGCCGCGTCGCCGACGTAGGCGTCGGGGGTGAACTCACCGCCGTTGTCGGACAGTCCGTGGCCGCGCTGGTCGAGCGCGACCACTCGGTAGCGACCGGCCAGCGCGGCGGCGAGCGGGGCGAAGATCCGGCCCCGCCCGAAGTGACCGTGCAGCGCGAGGACGACGGGGCCGGGACCCTGGAAGTCCACATACGCGAAACGACGACCACCGAGCTGAACGTAGGACTCCATGCCGTTCAGGCTAGCGGGGCGTCTCCCTTGACCGAGTCTCCCCTGACCGGGTCTCCCCTGACCGGGTCTCCCCTGTGCGCGGTCGCAGCAGGTACGTGGCGACCAGCGCGGCGAGCAGCATGATGCCCGTGGCCACCAGCAGGCCGACGCCGAAGCCGTGAACGGTGCCCGCGGTGACGGAATCCGAACCGGCGCCGTGCGTACGCAGATACGCCGCCGCGGCGGTCGTCGCGACCGTGTTGAACAGCGCCGTACCCACCGCACCGCCCACCTGCTGACCGGCGTTGAACGCCGCGGACGCCGTCCCCATGTCCGCGTAACCCACCTCCGCCGTCGCCAGACTCGTCGCCGCCGTGAGTACGACACCGAGGCCCAGGCCGATCAGCGACTGCGCGGGCACCAGATACAGGGCCAGTACGTGCTCGCTGTCCGCCTCCAGGAAGGAGAGGATCAACAGCCCGGCGGCCATGGCGAGCAGGCCGGGGACCATGAGCGCGCGCACGCTCACGCGGGACAGCAGACGGCCCGCGATCAGCATCGAGCCGACCAGGGACCCGGCGACCAGCACCATGATGGTGAGACCGGCCTCGACGGGCGAGTAGCCGAGAACGGTCTGCGCGTAGTAGCTCAGGAACAGGAAGCAGCCGAACAGCGCGGCCAGCATCAGCGCCGAGACGAGGAACGCCGCGCCGCGCGCCCGGTGCCTCAACACCCTCAGGGGCAGCAGGGGTTGGCGTACGCGCGCCTCGACCGCGACGAACGCGACGAGCAGCGCCACGCTCGCGAAGAGCAGGACGAGCACCAACGGGTCGTCCCAGCCGCGTGATTCGGCCTGGCTCAGCCCGTAGACGAGCGCCGCGAGACCGCTCACGCTCAGCAGCACGCCGGGGATGTCGAGCCCGTCCGACCAGGTACCGGTCCCCGAGTCCTTGCGTACGTACGGCAGGCCGAGCAGCGCGAGCGCCGCGATGGGCACGTTGACCCACAGGCACCAGCGCCAGTCCAGGAACTCGGTCAGCACCCCGCCGGCCAGCAGCCCGACACCCGAACCGGCCGCGCCCATCGCGCCGTACACCCCGAACGCCTTCCCCCGCTCCTTCGGATCGGTGAAGGTCAGGGTCAGCAGCGACAGTGCCGCGGGGGCCATCGCCGCCGCGAAGACACCTTGCAGCGCGCGGGCGCCGAACAGCACACCGGTGCCGTTCGCGGCACCGCCGAGCGCGGACGCGGCGGCGAAGCCGACCAGCGAGATCAGGAACGTACGGCGGTGGCCGACGAGCCCGCTGATCCGGCCGCCGAGCAGGAGCAGCCCGCCGAACGGCAGGACGTACGCGATGATCGCCCACTGCCGGTCGCCGTCCGTCATGCCGAGTTCGCTCTGCATGGAGGGCAGCGCGATGTTCACGATCGTGCCGTCCAGGACGATCATGAGCTGCGCGAGGGCGATCACGATGAGCGGCCACCAGCGCCGTGGATCGGGCCGGCCGGCCCCGGACCCGGCCTCGCTTGCGTCCCCGCTCGCGGCCTCGCTCGCGTCATCCCGTTGAGGATCCCACCGTTGCTGATCTTGCTGAGACATGCGTTCCCGCCCCTTCTAGTACGTCGTTCCAGCACTAGTACGTTGTACCGGTCGCGCACCATACTAGGCTCTCGGCGACACCGGTGACGGGGAGGTACGGGCCATCAAGGGCAAGCAGAACGGCCAGAAACGCCAGGTCACAGGCCATGCGGGCGGCGCGAGAAGTGTCTGGTTGCGTGAGCCGCGAGCCGCGCGCGAGCAGCCGCCGCTGACCCGCGCGCGCATCGTCGGCGAGGCGGTGGCCCTGCTGGACGAGGAGGGCATCGACGGCCTGACCATGCGCCGGCTGGCCGAGCGGATCGGCTCGGGCGTCACCACGCTGTACTGGCACGTCGACACCAAGGACGACGTGGTCGACCTCGCCCTCGACGCGATCTTCGGCGAACTGCCGCCCGCGCCACCCGCCGATACGAAGTGGCGCGAGGCCATCGCCGCGCTGCTGCTGGACTGGCGTACGGCGATGCTCCGGCACCCCTGGTCGGCGGCGCTGCTCCAGCGCCCGACGCTGGGCCCGAACCTGCTCGCCCGGATGGAGTTCCTGCAAGCGGCCCTCGTCCGCGCCGGATTCACCGGCGACCATCTGACGGCGGCGACCTGGACGCTCTACAACTACCTGATGGGCGCGACGGTCGCACGGGCCGGATTCGCACTGTCCGAGGAGGACCGCGAAGCGGCGCAGCGGCGACTGCGGGACCGGAGCGAGGAGTTCCCGACGCTCAGCGCCAACGAGTACATGCTGGAAGACGACTGGGACGGGACGTTCGTGCGCGGTCTCGGGTACGTCCTGGACGGGATCGCGGGGGCCGCCGACCAGTGACGGCGGCTCCGCTCACGTACGCGTACACGTACACGTACGTCTCCTCGATCGCCGGACGGGCGCGACAAGGCCGACTAGCCTCGATTCGGTGATCACTACTTGGGAGCCCACCGCAGCGGGTGTGCTGCGACTGCCATCCGGCCGTCTCGTACGGGGCCGGGGACTGCGCCACCCCCTTCCGGCGGGTCCGGTGCCCGCCTTCGCGCTCTATCTGCTCGGCAAGGAGCCGCCCGCCGTCGAGTGGACGGCCCGCTGGATCCGCTGGCCCGACTTCCGGCTGCCGAGCGACCGGACGGATGCGGCCGAAGCACTGCGCGAGGCGCTGGAACGGGCCGGGGACGAGCGGGTCGAAGTCGCCTGCGGCGGCGGCCGGGGGCGTACCGGTACGGCCCTGGCCTGCCTGGCCGTCCTGGACGGCGTGCCGAACGCGCAGGCCGTCGCCTACGTCCGCGAGCACTACTCGCGGCACGCGGTCGAGACGCCGTGGCAGAAGCGCTACGTGTCGCGCTTCGCGTAACCGCGACCGCTACCGGACGGCACGCCGCCGGCTCAGCTCACCACCGCCCCCGACGCCACCAGCAGATCCGGCAGCGTGCCCTCGAAGTCCGGGATCAGGCGCAGCGCCAGCGCCCAGCCCTCCGGGTTGTCCGCCAGATGTTCGGCGGTCAGTGCGGCGACCTCACGTCGGGTCTCCCGTACCTCCTCCGTGGCGGGTGAGTCGCCCAGGTCCAGCGCCCTGGCCAGAAAGGCCACCGTCGCCTGCGCGGGGAACGCGTCGCGCACCACCGCGGGCAGGCTGAGCTGACCGACGCCGTGCGCCTTCTCCAGCCAGTGGCATCTGCCGTCGCGCACCGGCAGCGGAAGCTTCGTCAGCATCTCGGACACCGTGGGCGGCTTCGCTCCCTTGCGGGGCCGGTAGGACGGGTGCGACAGGCGCAGGTCCGCGGCGGCGCACTCGGCCGCGAGTGCGGGCGGGCAGCCGTCCATTTTCCCCAGGCGGACGAGGAGCCGGTCGTGCAGCGGCCTCGCGGCGTGGTCCGCCGCCAGTTCTTCCCATGGAACCGGCCCCGGGCCGATCTCCTCGTTGAAGAGTTCGATGGCCTTCCCCAAGTCGTCCTCCTCCGGCCCGGCCCCCTTCTCGGCCAGGAACCCGGCCCGCCCCGCCGGGCCCGCGGCGGCCTCGGACGCGGCACGCAGCAGGGCCACTCCGTCCGCCCCCGCGTCCAGCGCCGTGTGTCCCGTCGCCAGGGTCGTCGGCGACAGCGGGTGCTTGGGCTGCCGCTTACGGCCCGGGAAATCGCTCTCGTCCAGCAACGCCCGTACCTCATCAGGGCCGTGACGCTCCCAGAGGCGTACCAGCATGCGCAGCTCCAGCGCGGGCGTGTGGATCTTCGCCCGGGGACTGCCCAGCAGGATGCGGCACAGCACCGGGTCGCCCGAGTCGGCGCACGCCAGCAGCCAGGGCCGCCGCGCGCTCTCCCGCAGAGCCCCGATCAGATCCTCCGCCAGCGGGAGCCGGTCGGCGGCGGGGGTGTCGGCGGAGGCGCCGTCCTGCCAGCGCCGCCCGGAGAGCACATGACGGCGCTGGGCGTGGGTGAGGTCGGTGTGCATGAACAGCGCGGCGTTGACCTCGGGGTCGTCGTACGGGATCAGGTCCTCGATCACATCGGGCGTGGTCTGCCACGTCGACGCGACGCCCGCGAGGACGGACGCTCCCCGCGACTGGACTATGTGCGCGCGCAGTTCGGGGGAGGGGTGGTGCCAGAGCAGGAGTTGCTGGATGGCACGCTCGTCCATGTGCTCGCCGAGCGCGCAGCGCGCCGGGTAATCCGCCGCGTCGTAGAGACGAAGCCACGCCTGCCGGCCGTTCGGCAGCCTACGACTGGGGAATTCCGGCCCCGTCGGCTTCGGCCAGGACTTCCCACGGTGCTTCGGCGTCTCGGCGAGCGCGGCATCGACAAGTTCGGTGATACTGCCGGCGAAGCGGGGCAGCAGCGCGTACACCGCCCGCCAGGGCGCGAACTCGGCTCCCAGGCGCGCCACTTGGGCGGCCAGCGCGGCTCGTACCTCCTCGTGCTCGTGCGGCAGCGCGCACAGGATACTGCGGGCCGGACCGACCTCCCGCAGCACACGGTCGACCGGAAGGGAACCGGAGGGGACACCGCGACGCAGGAGCAGGTTCAGTTGGTGCGCCTCGACGTACTCGAAATGAGGGCTCTCCAGCATCGACCAGTGAGTGGCGCCGCTGACCTTCCCGCTGTTCCTGTTCCGCTCGAAGGCGGCGAGGGCCAGCGCTTCCGGGCAGTCCGGGTGCTTCCACAGGATCTCCAGCCCGCTCGCGAAGAACGGCACGCAACGGTGCTCCGCCACCAGTTCGTCCCAGTCCAGGGCGCCCGGGGTCGTCGGCAGCACTATCCGGCCATGGAAATCCTTGTCCCTGAGATACCCGATCAGCTCCTTCGTCGTCTCGGGGTGACGGTCCCACCGGCTGCGGTCCTGCCGAGGGGTGTTGGCCGAAGCCTCGCTGACCCTGAACTTGCCGGATCCGCCGCCCTCGCCACCGACCGCCTGGCCGGCCACCTTGCCGGTCACCTGCCGCGCGACCTCCACCAACTCGGGGAAGGGCGCCAGCAGGGCGGGTTCCAGCAGCTCACGGCGCCGGGACGACAGCAGCTTCACCGGCAGGGCGTCCGGCGCCTGCCAGCGGATGTCGTCGGCCGTGGCCACCGCACCCGCCCACACGGCCGCGCGCTGGGCGGGCGTGCGCTCCCACTCGTTTTTGCCGTACAGGCGGACGGCCAGCGTGGGATCCCCCAGCGCGGCCAACTGATCGAACACCTCGCCGCGATGATGGGCGGACTCCACGAGCGCCACGATCAGCTCCGGGTCGCGCGCGGACAGCACCTCTTCCAGCAGCAAGGGCGGCAACGGAACACTGCTGCCCAGCAGTTGGACGGTCTCCTCGCGGATGCGCGAGATCAGCGCGCGGGTCAGTTCCCGGTCGGCGAGGGCGTAGACGGCGGATACGACGGTGTGCTCGGCGAGGCGCATCGGGGTTGCTCAGGCTCTCTCGAAGTGACGGACGGGCAGGATGAGACGGTCGGGCCCACCGGGGGCACGACGACACTCACCGTGACGCTCACGGCGACGCCGTGAGTTCCTTCATCCGGGCGAGCGCGCCCACCCAGTACTTCTGCCGGGCCGGTGTCTGCCCGACGAGATGGGTGGCGCGCAGCTTCGGCGGCATATGGCGCAGCAGCCGTGCCACGGCCTCGCTGTGCCGCTTGAGCTGGGACAGCTCGGCGTTGGCCAGTACCCGGTGCACCACGTCGGTGTCGTTCGTCCCCTCCGAGGAGATCTCCGACGCGACAGCCAGACGCTTCTCCCACAAATCGATGTCCCGCGCCAACTCCTTGAATCCCAGGGCCACTTCCTGCCCGATGCCGTCGAGCCTGGCTTCCAGCCCGGTCAGCGGCACCGGCGCGAACTCGCCCTCGCCGAGATAGATCAGACCGGATATCAGCGGCTGCCCGGCCAGATGCAGTTTGATCAGGCGCTCCAGCGTCCGCTTGGTGATCCAGTCGCGGGCCTCGTCGTCTATGTCGTTCTTCCACCATTCGAGGACGGTCTCGGCGACCTCGCCGTAGGCCGCGATGAGCCATTCGTTCGCCGGGATGTCCTCGGGCCGCACCTCGTAACTGACCGTGAAGCGGCTGGCCTGCGCCACATTGTTTCTGCTGACCTGGAGCTTCCTGCCCAGGTGGTACGGCGGGTTCTGAAGCGCTATCTGGGCGCGCAGCCCCTCCACCGGCCGCCCGGCCAGCGTCCACTCCTGGGTGATCTCCATCAGCTTGGCGAACGCGGCCTTGTCCTTGGGCCGGTTGTACTCGTCCCAGACGATCACCTTCTCGCCCGGTCCCGACAGCGCCCGGGTCAGCAGGGTGTCCAGCCGCCCGTCCGGCGTGGGCACCGGCACGCACAGGTCCTCGACGTTGGTCACCGGGAGCGAGAAGTAGACCGGCTCCGCGCCGAGTTCGTCCCGTACGACGCTCTTGGTGATCTCCGTCTTTCCGCAGCCGGGCGGCCCTTGCAGCAGCACCGCCCAGTTCTCCCGCAGCGCGGTGCGCAGGATGCGGCGTACGGGATCGGCCACCGTCGACGGATTGGCCACGCCCACGGCGGTCGCGATCGCGTCCAGGATCTCCGCCGTACGGTCGGTGCCCTCCGTGCCGTCCTTGCGCAGATCCCGCAGCCGCATCCGCACCCCGCCGACCAGCGGCAGCCCCCAGCTCAGCGGCAGACCCGCACGGGCGCAGTCGAGCACATGCTCCAGGGTGCGCGGGGAGAGCAGGGAGCGCAGCCGGGGTGTCAGTCCGCTCCAGAGCCGGAAGACGTCGCCGAGGTCCCAGTCGGCGTAGCGCGTGGCGAGGGTGCGGCGCCAGGCCGTGTCGTTCGCCGTCAGCCGCAGGGTGACCATGCGGTCCAGCACGGCGAGGTCGCCGCGCGCCGAGGTGGTCTCCGTCAGGGACTCGTTGTCGCAGAGGAAGACGCCGACGCAGCCCAGGGCGCGCAGGTCGTGTTCGCCGAGGGTCCAGTTGCAGGCGATCTGCATGAGCTGGGACTGGATGGTCTCGCCGGCCTGCAACGAGTCGTCGATCAGCAGCACGAAGGGCTCACCGGGGGAGAGCTGACTCATGATCAACTGCGTGAGGACCAGCTCGCCCGTCCTCCCGTCCCGCACGGGAGCGTTCATCAGGAGGTCGTCGGGCGTCAGATTGGCCGCCGGGACGAGGACGACGCGCGTGCCGGGGTGGGCCTGCGGGATATGGCTGAGGAAGGTGGAGGTCTTGCCGATGCCGTGCTCGCCGAAGACCTGGCCGGTCTGGCCCATGGCGATCATGGCGTCGATGAAGTCGGCCAGCCGCCTGCCCGGTTGGCGCCCGCCGGGCCGCTTGGGGTAGGTGGCGGTGGCGGGCCAGGGGGTGGTGTCGCGGGCGGGTCCGGTCCCGGCGTCGGTCTCGGCGTCGGCCTCGGGGCCGGTCCCGGTGTCGGTCTCGGCCTCGGTGGTGGTCGTGGTCACGGTGATGGGATCCAGTCCTCGTGCGTGCGAACGCGGAGATGCGCGATGCGTGCGGGGTGGCCGGGCGCGCGCAGGCGCGCACCGACGTACAAGAAAAGACGTACAACAAACTCGGGACCGCGCGGTCAGCTCTCGCCGGTCGTGACGCGGTGGCAGGCCATCGGCGGGCGGTGTCTCTCCGGCCAGTCGTCGCCGTCGTCGGTGATCAGCCATATCCAGTTCTCGGGACGGGCCGGGGTCACATGCGGCGCGTAGCCGTCGGTGACCATGATCACCGCGTCCGGGCGCACCTCGCAGCGCCTGCCGCCGACTTCCCGGCGCCCCTCCACGTACTCCACGACCTTGCCGAAGTCCGTACCGCCGCCGCCGCTGACGCGCTCCCCCGCGACGAACGGCATGACCTCGCCGTCGAAGCTCAGCCAGTGCGTCTCGACCCCGTCGGTGCGGCCGACCAGCGTCAGCAGCCAGTCGATCACCCGCTGGGACATCGAGCCCGAGGTGTCGATGGCGACCACCACGACCTTCGTACGCTCCTTGCCGCGCCGCGACAGCATCGGATCGTGGCCGAGCGCGAGCAGCACCGCGCCGTGCTTGCGGGGGTAGATGAGCCGTTCGCCGTCGCGGAGTTTGGAGGCGAGCGTGTCGGCGAGCCAGCGCTTCCACCACTCGACCCGGCGGGTGGGCTCGGTCCGGCCGCGCAGCGCCCCGAGGCCGAGCCGGGACCACATCTTGCCGACCCGGTCGCTGCCGTCCTCGGAACGGTCCGCCAGGTGCAGGATCTCCTCGCGGGCGGGCCCCTCGCCGCGCAGGGCGGCCCGCAGCACGTCCGCGAGGACGCTCTCCACGACCTCGCCCACGGTCTCGTCGTCCTGCGGGAGACCGCCGATGATCAGATGCGGGCAGGCGGCGCCGCCGCCGGGAGGCACGGGCGGGTCGCTCATGCGCTTCAGTTCGCCGTAGACGGTCAGGTCGGTCTCGGTGAAGCGCTTGTACGACAGCGGCTGAAGGCCCTGTGCGCGCAGATCCGCCTCGTACCGCGCGTGGACCTCGTGCGGATCGATCCCGACCGGTTCCCGTACGTCCCCCTGTGCACCCCCCACCAGGCGTGTGGGCAGTTGGGCGCGCAGCCGTCCCATGACGACATGGTTGATGGAGACCTCGGCGGCCAGCACGAACACGGGGTCCTCGCGCAGTTCCTCCTCCACATACAGATGCCGGTGGATGAGATGGCGCGCCTCGTGGAAGAGCACGAACCGCACGCCGTCCGCGCCGATCGCCACGAAGAACTCCGGGTTGTACAGCAGCACGCAGCTCCCGTCCCCGGTCGCGACCACCGCCGCCGTCTCCACGGCCAGGGTGGGGATCTGGCGGTGGCACTTCGTGTAGAGCCAGGACGCGATCGCGCTCTCCCGCACCCCGAAGTCGAGCATCGCCGCTTCCTTGAGGCGACGGCCCTGCTCGGTGATCTCGGGGTCGGGCGGATCGTCCAACAGCCGCCGCCAGTCACGGAGATGGGCGACGCTCGTGGTCGTGGTCACGGCCGCTTCGGTCATGGGAAAAACCCTAGCGCCGGGGTCTGACATCGCGTCGGGACCGTCGACCCGGCGACGGCGACGGCGACGGCGACATCGCCGTCGCGGAAGACTGTCGGGGGGGAAGTGAGAAGCGAGCCGTCAGCCGCGCGGTCCCCCGGTCGCCCCCTCGAACGCCTGGGCCACGGCGAGGCTGTCCTCGTACAGGTGGTTACGGACGACGAGACCGTGCTCGACCGTGAGGTGCAGAGCGAACCGCGCCCGGTACGCGCGTCCGGTGGACCGGGCCGTCTGCCGGATCTCGCCCGTCACGACGGCGTCGGCACCGTCCACCAGGATCCGCTCGACCTGCGTCCCGACCTCCTCGGGCACATGGTGCTCACGGAGTTCGCGGTAGTTGGCCGCCGCGTCGGCACGGCTGTGGCGGTGCCGGATCCAGGGCGTCGCGGCCCGGCCGTGCTCACCCTCCGGCCAGTCCAGCTTCCAGTCGACCTCGTCCGCGTACAACTCGGCGATGCGGTCCAGCTCACCCGCACCGATCCTGCGCAGCAACTCCTCGACCACCTGACGCGTCCGTGCGCTCGTCTCTTCCGACATGACTGCGTGCCTCTCCCGCGTCCCGCGCCCGGCCGGCACGGCGTGTGATCACATTCTGGCCGGGCGGGCGGGCCGTGGCGATTACCCCGGAGGTAAGGCGGAGTCGATCACGAGCACCGCACCGCTGTTGTTCATGCCCGCTCATGCCCGCTCATGCCCTCCGGGTCACGACGACCGCCGCCTTGAGATCGGCCCAGAATTCGGGGGTGACCGCGACCCCGTAGCCCAGTCGGTAGACGGTGGTCGTGGTCCGCCCGCGTACTCGCAGCCGTACTTCCGTCGGGCCCGGATGGGCCTTGAGGATCTGCTTGAGCTGGTGGACCGACTCGGGCGTGATGTGCGACTCGCGCATGTCGAGGCGTACGGGCGCGTGCGCGCCGACGTCGGTCAGGTCGGGGACGCGCATCTCCATCGCGACGAGACGGGGGACGTCCTCGCGCTTGTCGAGCCGGCCCTTGACGAACACGACGGTGTCCTCGACCAGTTGGGTGGAGACCAGTTGATACGTCGCCGGGAAGAACATGCACTCGATCGAGCCCGCCAGGTCCTCGACCGTCGCGATCGCCCACGCGTTGCCCTGTTTGGTCATCTTGCGCTGGAGCCCGGAGATGATGCCGCCGATCGTCACCACCGCGCCGTCCGCATGCTCACCCCCGGTGAGCTGGGAGATGGCCGCGTCGGACTTGTCGGACAGCACGTGCTCGATACCGAAAAGCGGGTGGTCGGAGACGTACAGACCGAGCATTTCGCGTTCCTGCGCGAGCAGATACGACTTGTCCCACTCGATGTCGGAGAATTCCACGTCCAGCCCGAAGCCCGGTTCGGCGGCGGTCTGCTCACTCGCCGTGTCGCCGCCGAAGAGGTCGAACTGCCCTTCCGCCTCTTTCCGTTTGATCTGCACCACGTTGTCGATCATCGGCTCGTGGTGGGCGACCAGCCCCTTACGCGTTTGCCCCATCTCGTCGAAGGCGCCCGCCTTGATGAGTGATTCGACGGTGCGCTTGTTGCAGACGACCGCCTCGACCTTGTCGAGGAAGTCGGGGAACGTGGCGTACTTCCCCTTCGCCTTGCGCGAGCGGATGATCGAATCCACCACGTTCGTACCGACGTTGCGGACCGCCGTCAGTCCGAACAGGATCACGTCGTCGCCCTGCGCGGCGAAATTCGCCACCGACTCGTTCACGTTCGGCGGCAGCACCTTGATGCCCATCCGACGGCACTCGTTGAGATAGACCGCCGACTTGTCCTTGTCGTCCTTCACCGAGGTCAGCAGCGCCGCCATGTACTCGGCCGGGTAATTCGCCTTGAGATACGCCGTCCAGTACGAGACCAGTGCGTACGCCGCCGCGTGCGCCTTGTTGTACGCGTATCCGGCGAACGGCACCAGTACGTCCCACACCGCCCGCACCGCAGCGTCCGAATAGCCGCGCTCACGGCAGCCGTCGCGGAACGGGACGAACTCCTTGTCCAGGACCTCTTTCTTCTTCTTGCCCATGGCCCGGCGCAACAGGTCCGCCTGCCCGAGCGTGTAGCCGGCCAGCACCTGTGCCGCCTTCTGCACCTGTTCCTGGTAGACGACGAGTCCGTACGTGATGCCGAGGACGTCCTTGAGAGGCTGCGCCAACTCCGGGTGGATCGGGGTGATCTCCTGCTGCTTGTTCTTGCGCAGCGCGTAGTTCGTGTGCGAGTTCATGCCCATCGGGCCCGGCCGGTAGAGCGCGGTGACGGCGGTGATGTCCTCGAAATGGTCGGGCTTCATCAGCCGCAGCAGCGAACGCATCGCGTTCCCGTCGAACTGGAAGACGCCGAGTGTGTCTCCGCGCCCGAGGAGTTCGAAGGTTTTCCGGTCGTCGAGCGGCAGCGACAGAAGCTCCAGATCGATGCCTTTGTTCGTGCCCACCATTTTGACGGCGTCGTCCATGATGGTCAGATTTCGCAGACCCAGGAAGTCCATCTTCAACAGGCCGAGCGATTCACAGCTCGGGTAGTCCCACTGCGTGATCGTGACCCCGTCGGAATGCCTGACCCATACCGGCACATGGTCGGTGATCGTCTCGCTGGACATGATCACGCCGGCCGCGTGCACACCCATCTGCCGCACCAGACCCTCGACACCCTTTGCCGTGTCGATGACCTTCCGCACGTCCGGCTCGTTCTCGTACATCCCCCGGATCTCGCCCGCCTCGCTGTAGCGCGGGTGCTTGGGGTCGGTGATGCCGTTGAGGTCGATGCCCTTGCCGAGGACGTCGGCGGGCATGGCCTTCGTGAGCCGGTCACCCATCGCGTACGGGTAACCGAGCACGCGCGCCGAGTCCTTGATGGCGTTCTTCGCCTTGATCTTTCCGTACGTCCCGATCATGGCGACCTTGTCGGCGCCGTACTTCTCCGTGACATAGCGGATCACTTCCACCCGCCTGCGCTCGTCGAAGTCGATGTCGACATCCGGCATCGACACCCGCTCGGGATTGAGGAACCGCTCAAAGATCAGACCGTGTTCGATCGGATCGAGGTCGGTGATCCCCATCGCGTACGACACGAGTGACCCGGCAGCGGACCCCCGCCCCGGACCGACGGCGATCCCGTTGTTCTTGGCCCACATGATGAAATCCGCGACGACCAGGAAGTACCCCGGGAACCCCATCTCGATGATGATGCCCATCTCGTACTCGACCTGCCGCTGATACGGCTCCCGAACACCGCCCGGAAAGCGGGTACGCAGTCCGCGGGCGACTTCCTCGCGAAACCAGGTGACTTCGGTGAAACTCTCGGGGACATCGAACCTCGGCATCAGGTTCCGCTCCTGGAACCAGCCCTCCGTATCGATCTGCTGCGCCACCAGGAGCGTGTTCGCGCACCCCTCCTGCCACGCGTCCGACGAATCGACCGCATACATCTCGTCCGTCGACTTCAGGTAATAACCCGTCCCGTCGAACCGGAACCGGTCCGGATCCGACAGATTCTTACCCGTCTGAATACACAACAGCGCATCATGCGCCGTCGCCTCATTCGCATACGTGTAATGCGAGTCGTTCGTCACCAGCGGCGGGATCTCCAGCTTCTTCCCCACCTCCAGCAACCCGTCCCGCACCCGCCGCTCGATCTCGATCCCGTGATCCATCAACTCCAGGAAATACCGGTCCTTACCGAAAATATCCTGATAGTCCGAGGCCGCCTGCACCGCCTCGTCGAACTGCCCCAGCCGCAGCCGCGTCTGCAACTCACCCGACGGACACCCCGTCGACGCGATCAGACCCTCCGACCACTTCGCGATCGTCTCCCGGTCCATCCGCGGCCACTTCGTCAGCCACCCCTCCGCATACGCGTCCGACGACAACCGGAACAAATTGTGCAGCCCCGTCTTGTTCGCCGCCCAGATCGTCTTGTGCGTATACCCACCCGAACCGGAAACATCGTCACGCTTCTGATGCGGCTGCCCCCACTGCACCTTCCGCTTGTTACGCCGCGACTCCGGCGCCACATACGCCTCGATACCGATGATCGGCGTCACATCCGCCTTCTTCGCCTGATGGAAGAAGTCGTACGCACCATGGAGATTCCCATGGTCCGTCATCGCGATATGAGACATCCCCATCTCGTTGCACGCCTTGAACATGTCCCCCAACCGCGCCGCGCCGTCCAACAGCGAGTACTGCGTGTGGACATGGAGATGAGTGAAAGGCCGCCGCGTTCTCGGTCCGTTCACGCGTTCACGCGTCGGTGTCGAGGCTCCGGGCGATCGCCCGCAGACCGGCGGCGATCTCGCTCGCGGACGGCGCGTGTTCGGGGTCCACGAGCCACTGCTGCGTCAGACCGGCGACCAGCGCCATGTGCACCGAGCCGACGGCGCGGGCGGTCGCGGCGTCGGCCGATCCCTCCTCGCCGTGGATGCCGTGCAGATCGGCGGCGAGTTGGGGGCGGGCGAGTTCGTACGCCGCGGCGATCTGCGCCCGGACCTCGGGGGAGCGCTCGGCCTGCGGCAGCGCCTCGGTCGCGGCGACGAGCAGGGGCCGGTCGGTGACCTGGGATTCGATGACACGGGCCCACATGGCTTCGAGCCGGGCCGCGACAGGGGTCGGCGGGTCTGCCGTATCGGTCGCGTCGGTCGCTGCGTCGGTCGTTGCCTCGGTCGCTGCGTCGGTAGTCGTTTCGGCCTCTTGGACCTTGGCGCCCCACTCGTGGAGCGATTCCAGCAGGGCGGCGTTGAGCAGCGCCTCTTTGGAGCCGTAGTGGTAATTGATCGTGCCGAGCGGCGCGTTGGCGGCGGCGGCGATGTCGCGGGAGGTCGTGTGCGCGTAGCCACGCTCCTCCAGGCAGCGCCGGGCTCCGGCCATCAGCTTTTCGCGGTGTCCCATGGAGACACCGTACCGCAGACTTGAACGTTCGTTCAGAACCTACGTTCAAGACACCCGTCCAGAACGTTCGTTCCGAACATCCGTTCGGTCTCGCCCCCGGTAAAGATTTGGTATGCCGATTGTCAGTGGTGCCTTCTATGGTTTTGGTCATGACCCCTGCACTGATCGGGCGTGACCACCCCGCAGGCGTCCTTCGCGCGGAGATCGGCCGGGCGACGGACAGCCACGGGGGTCTCGTGCTGGTCGCGGGCGAGGCGGGGATCGGCAAGACCACGCTCGTCACCGCCGCCGCCCTGGAGGCCAGACAGCGCGGGGCGCTGGTGCTCGGCGGCTCCTGCTGGGAGGGCAGCGCTCCGGGGTACTGGCCGTGGGTGCAGGTCGTGCGCGGGATGCGGCGCGGCGTCGGCGAGGAGGAGTGGGCGAAGGCCGAGGAGGCGGCGGGCGGCCGGCTCGCGGTGCTGCTCGGCGAGGCGGCGGGGGCCGACGAGGCCAAGGATGCCTTCTCCGTGTACGACGCGGTGACGACCGCCCTCGTCACGATCTCCCAGCACCGGCCGGTCGTCGTCGTCCTGGACGACCTGCACTGGGCGGACACGGCCTCGCTCAGACTCCTCGAATTCGCCGCCCAGCACGCCTGGTTCGAGCGGCTGCTGCTCATCGGGACATACCGCGACGTGGAGGTGGACACACCCGGCCACCCCCTCCAGCAGCTCATCCTTCCGCTCGTCGCCCGCGCCACCGCGGCCGTGACACTGACCGGGCTCGACAGGGACGACGTGGGCGCGCTCCTCGCGCTCACCACCGGGCGCGAGCCGGCGCCCACCCTGGTGGACGAGGTGCACAGCCGCACGGGCGGCAATCCGTTCTTCGTGGAGCAGACCGCCCGTCTGTGGCACGGCGGCAGCCCGGTCAGCACGATCGCCCCCGGTGTGCGCGACGCCGTGCGGCGGCGGCTGTCGATGCTGCCGAATCCGGTGGGGGACCTGCTGCTGACGGCGAGCGTGCTCGGCAGGGAGTTCCACCGCCAGGTCCTCGCCGCTGTCACGGCGTCGCCGGTGCCGCATGTGGACCGGCTGCTGGACCGGGCCGTGGCGGCCCGGCTCGTGGTGACGCGCGGCGGCGGCCGGTTCGCCTTCGCCCACGACCTCGTCCGCGAGACGCTGTACGCCTGTCTGGAGGAGCCGGACGCGGCCCGTCTGCACGGCGCGGTCGTCCGCTCCCTGGCCACCGCCCCGGCGCTGAGCGAGAAGATCGTCCCCGCCGATCTGGCCCGGCACGCCCATCTCGCGGGGGAGACGGTGGACCGGGACCACCGCATCGATCTGCTGCTCGCTGCGGCGCGGGACGCGTCGAGCAGGCTCGCGGCCGACGAAGCCGTCGGGCACTTCCGGCGCGCCCTGGAGGTGGCCGAGACGTCCGGCGAGGGGGATCCGCGCCGCGCCGTCCTCATCGCGCTCGACCTCGCCGGCGAGCTGCGGGCCCACGGTATGGAGGAGGAGGCGCAGCGGTATTACGACCGCGCGGTGACACCGGCGCGTGAGCTGGGCGATCCCGAGCTGCTGACGCGCGTGGCGCTCACGCTCCACCAGCAGCAGGACATCCCGGGCCAGGGCTCGCAGGCCGGGGAGCTGCTGCACGAGGCGTACCGCGCGCTGTTCGGGGGCGGGGGCGCGGGCGCGGGCCAGGGTTCGGATGCGGGCGGGGGCGGTTCCGGCAGCGAGGAGATGGAGCGGATGGCGCAGGACCTCGCCGTCCGCGCCACGGACCTCGCCCGGCGGGACGATGACGACGACGCGCTCGCCTTCTCCCTCTGGGCACGGCACGACACCATCTGGGGCCTCGGGAGCTCCGACGAACGGCTCGCGCTGACCACCGAGATGTCGGCCGTCGCCCGCCGCACCCAGAATCTGGACATGGAGGTGCACGCCGGGGCGATGCGCTGGGTGACGCTCCTGGAGATGGGCGATCCGCGCTACCTGGGCCAGTTGCGTACGTACAGGACACTGGCCGACCGGGCGGGCAAGCGCAGGCACGAGCTGGGCAAGGCCGTCGACATGGGCATCGTCGCCGCGTTCACCGGCGACTTCGAGCAGGCCGAGAAGTGGTATGCCGACACGCTCGAAGTGATGTGCGGGCACGCCGCGTTCGGGTATCTCACCTCCCATCTGCGCTGGGCCCTGCTGATGATGCGGGGCCGCTACGAGGAGGCCGACGCCGTCACGCGCGGCCTCGACGGCGTGGACTACCCGTTCCCGGTGCTGCTCGAGGGGATCGCGGCGATCGAGCGCGGCGACACGGCGCGAGCGCTGCGGCTGCTCCACGAGGTGGCGGACCGGCCGGAGCCCGTCTCGCGGGTCTTGGCGCCGCTGTGGTTCCGGCTCCTGGCGCACACGGCCGCCGCGTCGGGCGATCCCGCGCTGATCGCCAAGGCGCGGGACGCGCTCGGCGCGCACAGCGGCCGATGGCTCGTCGCGCTGTACGGCTGCGACATCAGCGGGCCCGTCGACCTCTGGCTCGGTCTGCTGGACGCGGCGGAGGGCCGGTGGGACGCGGCAGTCGCCGCGTTCACCTCGGCGCGCGATTCCGCCGACCGCCTCCAGGCGAGGCCGTGGTCCCTGCGCGCGGGCCTGGCGCTGGCGGACGCGCTGCGGGCGCGCGGCGGTGCCGGGGACGCCGCGGCGGAGGCGGCCTTGCGCGCGGAGACGGCGCGGGCGGCGGCGGCGATGGGGCTGCGGCATCTGGAGAGGCGTGGGCCGGAGGTACAGGCGGAGGTGGTACGGCCGGAGTTGGTACGGCCAGGGGTGCGGCCGGCGGCGGTTCCGGGCGCGGCCGACGAGCCCGCCTCACCCACCCCGCCCACCTCACCGGACCCGCCGGACGCGGACACACGGCGGGGGCCGTGGGTGAACGGCCCATGGGCGGAAGACGCGGGACCGGGCGGACCGGGCGTTGACGCCGGATCCCGTACGGAGATGGGCACGGGCACAGACACGGACACGGTCGCCGACACCGCCCAGCCCCAACCACCCACCTCCAGGCGGGAGTTCAGACGGGACGGGGCCGTATGGGCATTGGCCTTCGACGGGCGGGCGGTCCACGTACCCGACGCCAAGGGGCTGCGCGATCTGCACACGCTGGTCTCCCACCCGGGCACCGACTTCCCGGCCGTCCGGCTGCTCTCCCCCGACGGCGGCGAGACGGCGGTGGCCGCGCACGCCATGGGCGGCGACCCGGTGTTGGACGAGCGGGCCAAGGCCGAGTACAGACGCCGGCTCGACCAACTGGACCAGGAGATCGACCGCGCGGGCGAGCGCGGCGACGACGCGCGCGCCGCCGCGTACGACAGGGAACGCCAGGCCCTCCTGGACGAACTGCGCACCGCCGCCGGTCTCGGCGGACGCACCCGTCGCCTGGGCGACGAGGCCGAGCGGGCCCGTAAGACCGTCACGGCCCGAATCCGCGACACCCTGCGCAAGCTCGACGCCCTACACCCCGAACTGGCCGCGCACCTGAGGCGGTCGGTGACCACGGGTGCGACCTGTGCCTACCGCCCCGACCGCACGGACGACGACACCTCCGGCACACTCAACTGGCGCCTGTGAGCCTGTGAGCCTGTCGCACGGACCGCCGCTGAGTGGCCACCTGGGTATCGCTACTCATGTGGCGCGCGATGCCGATGCCTACCGTCGCATACGTGTTCAAGACCCTTGTACGTAGAGTCCGGGCCGCCGGGCGGTTGGTCACGTACGCAGCCGCAGGGCTCGTACTGGTCGCGCTGTCCGTCCTCGCCGTCGCGGCGGGCGGCTTGGTGTCGGCCGTGTGGAACGGCGAGCCGTATCCCGACGCCGACCCCGACGCGGTCGCCCAACGGCTCAAGGACCGGTCCGACGACGTACACGACGGCTTCGCCCTCCCCGAGCAGTACCTCGCGGAGCCGGGCAGTGTGGTTTCCGGCGCCTGCTACCACCGGGGGCTGACGAGCTTCACCCAGATCGACCAGCCACGTAACGACGTCCTCAGTTTCGGGCTCGACTGGAGCGTGCCCGACGTCCCCGAGGCCACCGCACGGGACGCACAGCAGCGCGTGCGCCGGCAGTTGGTGAAGCAAGGATGGAAACTCACCCACGAAGGCGACCGCGCGGGGGCGACTCTTCGTGAGTGGGGCTTCCGATTCGAAGATCCGGAAGGCGGCGACCAGGTCGACGTTCGGTGGAACGACTCGACCACCACTCTGTTCATCAGCGTCTACGCGCCGTGTGGGAAGGTCCCCAACGAGTTCGACGAGTACGACTGGCCCGAGGCCGACTGGCACCCGAACGGGCAAGTCGCCGTTTCCTGAGGGGCCTTGAGGGCCCGCCCGGCGGGATCAGCCGAGGTCGGCCAGCCCCGCCAGCAGCCGCAGTGCCTCGTCCACCGCCGCCGGTGCGGCGGGCAGCAGCGGCAGCCGTACGGATGCCGTGGGGATACGCCCCTGGGCGTGCAGCACGCCCTTGATCACCGTGGGGTTCGGTTCGGCGAAGACCGCGGCCGACAGGGCACCGAGCCGGTGCCCGAGGTCGCGGGCACGGGCCACGTCACCGGCCGCCCAGGCCCCGGCCAACTCCACGTAACGGCCGGTCGCCAGATGCGCGGACGCCAGGATGCCGCCGTGGGCGCCCAGGGCCAGCAGCGGCGAGACGAAGGCGTCGTCCCCGGCGAACACGGCGAAGTCGTCGGGCAGTTCGCCGAGCAGGTCCACCGTGGCCGCGCTGATCCCGCCGTTCGCGTACTTCACGCCCACGACACCCGGCAGCGCGCCGATAGCCCGCAGCGTGTCCGCGCTCAGCTCCTGCCCTGTGCGGTAGGGGATGTGGTAAATCACCAGCGGGACAGGGCTGTTGGCGGCCAGTTCGGTGAAGTGCGCGACGACGCCCGCCTCGGAGGGCCGGGTGAAGTACGGCACGAGCGTCAGCGCCGCCACGACCTCGGGCACCTTCCCGAGGGCGGTGAGCGCGTCGCGGCTGGCCGCCGTGTCGTTGTTCCCGGCGCCGGCCATGAGAGGCGCGCCGCGCTCGCGGCAGACGCGGGCGAGCGTGGTGACGACCGCGTCCTTCTCGGCCGCGCTCAGGGTCGCCACCTCGGCGGTGGTGCCGAGGGCGACGAGGCCCGCCGCGCCGGCGCTGAGCATGTCGTGGGCCAGCGCCTCCAGAGCGTCGAGCGCGACCTCCCCGGCGCCGTCGAAGGGGGTGATCAGCGGGAGGTGCACGCCCCTGGCCGGGATCGCGTTCGCCCGGATCGCGTTCGCCGGGGTTCGGTTCGTCTCTCTGTCCGTCCCTCTGTCACTCGTCATGCTTCGGATCCTCGCCCGCCCCCACGGCACCGGTCCAGCGGGAAATACTGACGCCGCTCGTAAGCTGAGCCGATGCTCAACCTGCACCAGTTGCGTCTCCTGCGGGAACTCGCCCACCGGGGCACCATCGCCGCCGTGGCCGAGGCCCTGTCGTACAGCCCATCCGCCGTCTCCCAGCAGTTGTCGCTGCTGGAACGGAACGCGGGCGTGCCCCTCCTGGAACGCAGCGGCCGACGCGTGGCCCTCACCCCGGCGGGAGCCAATCTGGTGCGCCATGCCGAGGTCATCCTGGAGCGGCTGGAGACCGCGCAGACCGAGCTGGCCGAAGGCAGGGAAGTGGCCGGCCCCCTGCGGCTGGGCATCTACCCGTCCGCCGCCCGCGTCCTGGCGTCCGGCCTGCTCGTCTCGCTGCGCCGGGCGTATCCGAGGCTGGAGCCCTGGGTCTGGGAGGTCGACCCCGCCGACGCGCCCGACGCCCTGCGCGCCGGCCAACTGGACCTGGCGCTCACCCATCACTACGACTCCGGCGACGGCCGCCCGCCCCCCGTCCGGCCCGGCATCCAGAGCCGCCCCGTGTTCACCGAACGGATGCGGCTGGCCACCCCGGCGGCCCCGGACCGGGACCGGGACCAGGACCGGGACCAGGACCGGGACCCGACGCCGGACGACGATCCCGTACGGAAGTGGCGCCACGCGCCCTGGATCCTGCCCACGCCGGGCACCCTCTGCCACACCAGCGTGACGCGGCTGTGCGAGGCGAGCGGGTTCCATGTCGACTCGTGGCACCGCGTGGACGACTACGACACCGCGCTCGGTCTGGTCGCGGCGGGCGCGGGCGTCGCCGTCGTCCCCGAACTCAGCGCGCAGAACCCGCCCGCCGGGACCGTGCTGACGCCGCTCCCGCTGCGCCGGCGCAGCGAGGTCGCGTTCCGCGGCGGCTCGGCGGCTCATCCCGCCGTCGAGGCGTTCATCGCGGCGCTGCGCGACGCGCTGCCCACGGAACTCGCCACCGAGCCGACCTGACCTGCCCTGACCTGGGCCCCGACCCGCCTCGCCTCGCCTCGCCAAGTCGCCTGCGACGGAGGCCCGTTGTCAGTGGCGGATGCGAGTGTTGCGGGTGTCAGTTTTTCTCGCACCGGCGAGGAACGCGAGATCCACCGAAGGAAAGCAACATGTCAGACCTCTACGGCGTCCGGGTGCTGGCGGTCGATCCACCGCAGCGACGTGTCCGCGTGCGCGTGGCCGTTATCCACCCCGATGTCACGCTCGCCGACGACGCGAGCTTTTTCCTGCGAATCTTCAGTGAGACCGCCCCCGACGACGCCCCACTCGGCCTCGCGGTCACCCAGGACCAGCGTCTCGACGAGGCATGGGTGGACACCAATACCCGCTGGTTCGTGGAGAGCGTGGAGCAGTTAGAGACGCGCAACTACCTCGCCACGGAGGAAACAGACGAAGAGGAAGAGGAAGACGAGGAGGAGGACGAGGACGAGGACGAGGATTACGTCAGCTATCCCTGGGAAAGCGGCTTGCGGTTCGATGAGATGTCCCCGAAGGCCGCTGCGGAGCTGCTACGCAGCGAGGAGGCACGCACGGGGGCCGACTACGACGTGACCGTCACCGACGCCCGGTGGATCGAGCATCTGACGGCCGGCGACTGGTGGCGCACCGCCTCCTACGACACTCGCGCCGATCAACTGCTCGACGGTGAGGCCACCGCCGTCCCCGATCTGCGAAACCCGGCCGTCGTGCTGAAGCCCTTCAGCGGGGACAACGCGCCCTACCAGGTGGCGTTCTCCGACGACGGTCGCTTCCTTGCCGTCACCTGCGACCATCCGGGCGAGCTGGTCGTCTACGACACCACCGACTGGCGCGAATGCCTGCGCGCCCGTCACGACGACTACATCGTGCCCTGGCTGATGTGGGTGCCCGGCGAACCGGTGATCACCCTCCGCGACCACGAGGAAATACTCCCGCAGTTGGCCTACGACGCGGTGTCGGGCGCTCCGGTCGAGGCTCCTCCGCAGTCGGGCGACGTTGCTTCCGCCACCGGCCGGTACCGCACCTCGTACGCGTCCGGCCCCGCCGTCGCCCTGCTGTCGCCGACCGGCGACGAGCGGGTGATACCCGTGGACGAGGCCGTGGCCGAGGACGACACGGAGCGTGTGGATTCGTACGAAGGCGTCGCGTTCTGCGCCGATGAGTCGAAGATGTTCGTCGCGCTCGGGTCGCGGGTGCATGTGATGGACCCGGCGGACGGCCGCACCCTGGAGGTGATCGAGAACGACGGAATCAAGATCCGGTCCCTGCGGGTGAGCCCGGACGGCGATTATCTGGCGATCTCGGCGGCATCCCCGGGGGTGCTGGAAGTAATCATCCGGCGGGTCGGCGACCACCGGGAGGTCACCTGCCACTCCATCGGCAGCGGCTGGTTCCCCTTGCAGGACTACGCGATGGCCTGGTCCCCCGACAACCGCTGGCTGGCCGTCAAACTGATGTGCGTGACCTCTCGGCACGGCTGGGAGGCGAAGGGCGGTGAGATACACATCCTCCCCGTCGGCCTCCCCACGAAGTTCGCCGGCGAACTCGGCGAAACCGGCGAAACCGGCGAACCTGGCCGACCCGGCTGATCCATCGCGTCGTCGCGCTTCGTACCCGCGCCTCGGCCACGTCGGCCGCGTCCACCACCTCGCGGGCGAGTTGTTCGGCCCGTAGCCGATGGAGCCGAAGGTGCAGGTCGTCGCCGGGCGCCGTCATGCCGCCGTGACGGCGTCGGCCACCGCACACGCCACGTTGTCCGGCCCGCCCGCCGCGAGAGCCAGCGCGATCAGCTCTCGTACGGCGTCCTCCGGCTGAGCCGCCGTGCCGAGCACGCGCCGGATGTCGTCGGGCCGGACGACCGTGAACAGGCCGTCGGAGCAGAGCAGATAGCGGTCGCCCGGCTCCACGTCGTACAGCCGCAGATCGGGCCGGGCGTGGTCCTCGGCGCCGTCCAGGGCGCGGAGGAGCAGCGCCCGCTGCGGATGCGACGCCGCCTCCTCGGCGGTGAGCGTGCCCGCGTCGATCATGGACTGTACGAGGGTGTGGTCGTGCGTGATCCGGGAGAGGTCACCGCCGCGCAGCAGATACGCGCGGGTGTCGCCGACATGCACGAGCGCCAGCCGGGATCCGGTCCACAGTATCGCGGTGAGCGTGGTCCCGGAGGCACCACCGCCCGTCAGGGCGTTCACCCGGTCCACCGCGTCCGCCAGCCCGTTGAGCACATCACCGCCCCGGACCGACTCCTCCAGCGCCACCAGCGCGTCGACGGCCGCCCCGCTCGCCCGCGCGCCGTCGTCCCCGAATCCGTCAGCCACGGCGAGCAGCTTTGAACCGGCGTACGCCGTGTCCTGGTTGACCGCCCGGACCAGCCCCCGGTCCGATCCGGCCGCGTAACGCATCCTCATGTCAGACATCTCCTCAACGCCCTTCCCTGCCGGATTTCCCGACAGTTGGCCAACGAGGAAGGTCACCAGGTCCCGGCGCGCGGCGGTCTCCGTCTCCACCTGCGCCCAGTACGCACTGATGTCCCGGCCGGCGGCCCCCGGATCCGTCTCGTACAGATCGCAGACCGCACCGATCCGGGCCAGCGGCATCCCGACGCGCCGTAGCCACGCCACCAGCCGGGCGCGTGCCAACTGCGCCTCGGTGTAATACCGATAGCCGGTCGTCGCGTCCACGCGAGCCGGTACCAGCAGGCCCAGTTCGTCGTAGAGGCGCAGTGCCTTCGGCGACAGCCGGGACGCGCGGGCGAACGCGCCGATGGTCAGTTCACCCAGGTAATCGCCGTCCACGGTCCGCCGCCTCTCTCTCCTCGTACCGGGCGTCTCGCCCGGTACACCCGATGCTGAGGCTTGCCCCTTGGACAGAGTCAACACACCGTCGCCCACGCCTGTGGCCTGCGGCTCTCCCCCGGGGAGTCGCAGGCCACAGGCGCTCGGATTCACGCGCTCACACTTACTTGCGGTTGTAGAGCCGCATCGTCCACGTACCGAAGACGAGGACCAGTCCGACCGACCAGCCGAGCGTCACCGCGATGTCGTGGGCCGGCCAGTTGCCGGCCATCAACTCCCTTACGGCACTGGAGAGTTCGGAGACGGGGCTGTTGTTGACGAACGCCTGGAGCCAGCCCGGCATCGTCTTCGGGTCGACGAAGACGTTGCTCAGGAAGGTCAGCGGCATGATCACCATCATGCTGACGCCCATCACCGATTTCTCGGTGCGCAGCATCAGCCCGAACATCGTCCAGATCCATGAGAACGAGAAGGAGAAGACGAGCAGCAGCACCACTCCCGCCAGGATGCCGAGCACACCGCCGTCGGGGCGGTACCCGATGGCCAGGCCCACGCCCAGGATGACGATCGCGGCGATCACGTAGCGGACCACGTCGCCGAGCAGATAGCCGACCATAGGCGCCGGACGCCAGATCGGGAGCGTACGGAAACGGTCGAAGACACCCTTGGCGATGTCCGTGTTGACCGCGACGCCCGAGTACATCGTGATCATCACGACGCTCATCACCATGACGCCGGGCAGCAGGAACTGGATGTACTCGGAGACCGACCCGGCCAGCGCACCGCCGAACAGATACGCGTACATCAGCACCATCATGACCGGGAAGACGGTCACGTCGAAAAGCTGCTCGGGCACGTGCTTGATCTTCAGCATCGCCCGCCAGCCGAAGGTCATCGACGCGGAGAGCGGGCTGGGCCGGGGCGGGCGCTCCTTGTTCACGAGCAGCGCGGCGAGGTCGTCCGCCGAGGGCGTCGTGAGTTCGATGTCGTCCAGGTCCTGGGTCTTCGTGGCTACGGTGGTCATGCCGCCGCCCCCTCCTTCACGGTGTTGTTCTTCGTCTTCTGCTTGTCGGTGAGGGCGAGGAAGACCTCGTCCAGGCTGGGCTGGCCGAGGGAGAAGTTGTCGACAACGATCCCCTCATGGGCCAGCTCGGCGAGCGCCCGCCCGGCCTGCTCGGCCGCGCCCCGGTCGCTGCCGCCCCCGCCGATGGTGGCGGTCAGAGCGACCGGGTCCGAGTCCAGCACGACCTCCGCGTGCAGCGCGGCGGCCAGCACCCGCTGGGCGTCGGGCCGCTGGGCCGCGTCGCGCAGCCGCAGATGCACGGCGCCGGAACCGACCGACGCCTTCAGCTCGCCCTTCGTGCCCTCGGCGATCACCTTGCCGTGGTCGATCACCGCGATACGGGACGCCAGTTGGTCCGCCTCGTCCAGATACTGGGTCGTCAGCAGCACCGTCGTCCCCTGCGAGACCACGGCCCGCACGATGTCCCACACCTGGTTGCGGCTGCGCGGGTCGAGGCCGGTCGTCGGCTCGTCCAGGAAGAGCAGGTCGGGGGTGTTCAGGATGGAGGCGGCGATGTCGATACGGCGCCGCATACCGCCCGAGTAGTTCTTGACCTGCCGGCCGGCCGCCTCCGTAAGACCGAACGCGTCCAGCAACTGCCCCGCGCGATCGCGGGCGTCGGGCTTGGTGTGCCCGAGCAGCCTGCCGAGCAGAACCAGATTCTCCGAACCGGTCAGGTCCTCGTCCACCGACGCGTACTGCCCGGTCAGCGCGACCCGGCTGCGGACCGCCTCGGCGTCCTTGACCACGTCCTTGCCGAAGATGCGGGCCTGGCCGCCGTCGGGGCGCAGCAGCGTGGCGAGCATCCGTACGACGGTGGTCTTGCCCGCGCCGTTCGGGCCGAGCACCCCGTAGACCGTGCCCGTCGGCACGGCGAGATCGACTCCGTCCACGGCGCGGTTGGAGCCGAAGACTTTCACCAGCCCTGAGGTCTCGATCGCAAGATCATTACTCATCATTCAGTCCTTCGTCGTTGCTCGTCGTTGCTCGTCGTTGCTCGTCGTTCTGGATCGCCTTCGGCGGATTTCCCCTTATGACTCCGCCGGTGCCGGAAACTCATCAGCAGATGTACGGGCGGGCTGCCCGCGCCTCGCGGAGGGCCACGCCCCACCACCCGAGCTGGTCGAGCAGTACGCACGCCTCGCGGTCCCGGTGCTCCTCCGCCGCCGCGTCGATGTCGAACGCGTCGTCACCGCAGTCGAAGAGGTTGATCGACACCCCGTTGCGGAGGGTGACCGTGTGCAGCTCCGTGAAGACCGTGCGCAGCCCCTCCACCGCGTACAGCCCGCCCGACCCGTGGCCGTAGCTGACGAACGCGACCGGCTTGGTGTGCCACTCGTCGTACGCGAAGTCGACGGCCTGCTTGAGGGAGGCGGGAAACGAGCGGTTGTACTCAGGTGTCACCACCACGAACGCCTCCGCGCGGTCGACCTCGGCGGTGAACCGGACCATCGGCTCCGTGGGCACGTCGGGATAGCGCGCGGGGAAGTCGAAGTCGGCGAGGTCGACGACCGACAGCTCCAACTCGTCCCGCTTGCCCGCCCGCTCCACGAACCACCGCGCGATCGACTCACCGAGGCGGCCCTCGCGGGTGCTGCCGATGATGACGGCGACCCGCAACGGCGCCGCCGCGCTGTGCTGTCGCATACGGCCCGCCTCCCTCCCTCGTCCTCCCTCGTTCCCCTTCACCACTGAGGCGCTAGACGGGACCGCGCGCCCGCCAGATCAGATCTGGCGGGCGCGCGAGACGGGAAAGGACCAGGTCAGACCCGGTCAGCCGAGGTCAGACGGTCTCAGGCGTGGCGATCCGCTTGCCGAGACCGCCGTCGACCGACAGCTTCAACCCGGTCGTGAAGGTCGCGTCCGTCGCGAGGAACAACGCCGCCTTCGCGACCTCGTCCGAGGTGCCGTGCCGCTTCATCGGCGTCTTCTCGTCCCCGCTCTTCCTGAACGCCGCCACGACCTCGTCCGGCAGTCCCTGGATCCCCGACCCCGCGGTGTCGATGAAGCCCGGCGCGACGGCGTTGACCCGGATCCCCCGCGAGACCAGCTCGGCGGCCAGCGTCTGCGCGAACGACCACAGGGCCGCCTTGGTGCCGGAGTACACGCCCATGCCCGGCGTGCCCGAGTTGTCGGCGACCGAGGTGGTGAAGACGATCGAGCCGCCCTCGTTGAGCAGCGGGATCAGCCGCTGCACGGTGAAGAAGGCGCCCTTGGTGTTGACCGCGAACTGCGCGTCGTAGTCCTCCTCCGTGACCGTCTCGAACGTCCCCAGCCGCGCGATGCCCGCGTTGACGAAGAGGCGGTCCACCCGGCCGAGCTTCGAAGCGACCAGGTCACCGAGGGCGGCGACGGCGGTCGGATCGGCGATGTCCGAGCTGACGACGTGCGCGGACGGGCCCAGCTCGTTGCGCGCGTCCTCCAGATTGGCCGGGTTGCGGCCGGTGAGAAGCACCTCCGCACCGCCTTCCACCAGGCGTTTGGCGATGGCGAGACCCATGCCCATCGAACCGCCGATGACGACTGCCTTCAGACCCGCGTACGTACTCATGTGGCGCTCCTTCTGCCTGCTGTGGGTGTGTGGGTGGGACTGGAGCCAGGCTGCGCCGGGTCGCTGATGGTCCGCTGATGGTCGGCTGCGGGTCGGCTGCGGGTCCGCTGAGGGTGGTCGGTAGGTACGGTTCGGATATGCGCATACGGTTCGGAGTCCTCGGTCCCCTGACCGTCCGAAGCGGTGCCGGGGCTGCCGTACGGGTGCCCGAGGCCAAGGTTCGCGCCCTGCTCGCCGTCCTCCTTACGTACGAGGGCCGGCCCGTCTCCGCCGACCGGCTCGTCGACGACCTGTGGGGCCCCGAACCGCCGGGCAAGCCCGCGAACGCCCTCCAGGGCAAGGTCTCCCAGTTGCGCCGCGCGATCGGCCGCGACCGGGTCGTGCACGGCCCCGCCGGCTACGCGCTGGACCTTTCGGACGCCCAGACCGACGCCGACCGCTTCCGTGAGCTGCTGGTACGAGCCCGGTCCGCCGCGACCGCGCGGACGCGTTCGGAGCTGCTGGGGGAGGCGCTGGGGCTGTGGCGCGGGCCGGCGTACGCGGACTTCCGGGACGAGTCCTTCGTACGTACGACCGTGGAGGAGTTGGAGGAGCAGCGGCTCACGGCCCTGGAGGAACACGCACAGGCCCGGCTCGACCTGGGTGAACACACACCGCTGGCCGGGGAAATGGCCGTACTGGTCGCCCGCCATCCGCTGCGCGAACGACTGCGCCTCCTACAGATGCGGGCGCTCTACCGCGCGGGGCGGCAGGGCGAGGCGCTGGCGTCGTACGCGGAGCTGCGGGAGTCGCTGGCGGCGGAGCTGGGGGCCGACCCCGGGCCGGAGCTGGGCGCGCTGCACACCGCGATCCTCCGCCAGGACCCGTCGCTGAACGCCTCCACCCCACCGCTCCCCACCCCCCTGACCCCCCTCGTCGGCCGGGACGATGCCGTGCGGGAGGTCGGCCGGCTGCTGTCCACCGCCCGGCTCGTGACCCTGACCGGCGCGGGCGGCGTCGGTAAGACCCGCCTCGCGCTGGCGGCGGCGGGCCGCGTCGCCGATACGTACGCGAGCGACTTCCGGGACGGCGTACAACTGGTGGAGCTGGCAGGACGCCGCACCGACGACCCCAACGACATCGCGGAGGCGATCGCGTCGGCGCTGGGCCTGCGCGACGACGCGGGGACGCCCGCCCCCGCAGACCAGCTCTCGACCGCGCTGCGCGACCGCCGAACGCTCCTGATACTCGACAACTGCGAGCATGTCGTCGAACCGGTGGCCCACCTCACCGAACGACTCCTGCGCGCGGCGCCCGGCCTGCGGGTGCTCGCCACCAGCCAGGAACCGCTCGGTGTGTCCGGCGAGTCGCTGCTCCCGGTCGAACCACTCCAACAGGCGGACGCGGTACGGCTGTTCACGGACCGCGCGACGGCCGCCGACCCCGGTTTCGCCCTGCGCGACGACGAAGAAGAGAAGGCCGTCGCGGCCATCTGCCGCCGTCTCGACGGCATCCCGCTCGCGCTGGAGCTGGCCGCCACGCGCGTGCGCGCGCTCGGCGTCCGCACGCTGGCGGCCCGGCTGGACGACCGCTTCCGCGTTCTCACAGCGGGCCGGCGGGGCGCCCCCGCGCGCCAGCAGACCCTGCGGGCGGTGCTCGACTGGAGCTGGGAGCTGCTGACCGCCCCCGAACGCATCGTGCTGCGCCGTCTCGCCGCGCACACCGACGGCTGCACGCTCGAAGCGGCCGAGGCGGTGTGCGCGGGCGACGGCGTGACGCGCGAGGAGGTGCTGGACCTGCTGGCCCGTCTTGTGGACCGTTCCCTGGTGGTACGGGTGGAGGGGCCGGCCGGCCCGCGCTACCGCCTGCTGGAGTCCGTCGCCGCGTACGCCACGGAACGGCTGCACGAGATGGCCGACTTCACCGCCGTACGCGAGCGCCATCTGCTCTACTACCTGGGCCTGGCGGAGGAGTCCGAGCCGCTTCTGCGCGGCCCCCGGCAGCGCGCCCGGATGCTGCGGCTGACGGCGGAGACGGCGAATCTGCGTACGGCGCTGACGACGGCGACGGCCACGGGGACGGGGGAGGCGCTTCGCCTCGTCACGGCCCTCGCCTGGTACTGGCTCCTCTCCGGCCGCCTCCAGGAGGCCCGCCGCGCCCTGTCGACGGCGCTCGACGCCACGCAGCCCACCCCAGCTCCCTCCCTCCGCGCCGAAGTCCGCGCCCTGCACACCGCTTTCGCCCTGCTCGGCGGCGAACCCGTCACACCCGGCACCCCGCGCGCGATGGCGCGCGACCACGCGGCCGTCGAATCGCCGCCACGGCGGGCGCGGGCGCAGTGGCTCGGGGCGTACGGCCTGTTCAACGCCGGGGCCCTCGCCGCGGCCGACAGCCTCAACACCCGTGCCCTGCGCGGCTTCGATGACCTGGGCGACCGGTGGGGCATCGCCGCGTCCCTCGGGCGGCGGGCGGCGCACGCCACCTTGCGCGGGGAGTTGGCCGCGGTGCGCGCCGACGGCGAACGAAGCGCGCACCTCTTCCGCGAACTGGGCGACCGGTGGGGCGAGTTGCAGTCCGTCATGCCGCTCGCCACCCTCGCCTCGATCAACGGCGACTACGCCGAGTCGGCCCGTATCCACCGCGAAGGGCTGCGGATCGCCGAGGAGTTGGGGCTCGCGGCCGAGGTCTCCGCCCGGCTCTCCGGCCTCGGACGGCTCGCCCTGCTCACCCGCGAGCCGGACCGCGCCCGCGAACTGCACGAGCGGGCGCGGCGGGTGGCCGCCGAACAGGGCTTCCGCTTCGGCGAGATCCACGCGGAGATCGGCCTCGCTCTCGGCGCCCGCCGCACGGGCGACCTCGACGGGGCGCGGACGCTTCTGCTACGTATCCGCGACTGGTACGCGGAGGTGTCCATCGAGGCCGGCAACGCGCTGGTCCTCGCCGAACTCGGCTTCGTCGCCGAGCAGCGCGGCGACGCCGCGACGGCGCTGGCCACCCACCTGGACGGCCTCACCGCCGCCCGTGCGATCGGCGACCCGCGCGCGGTCGCGCTCGCGCTCGAAGGGCTGTCCGGCGCGCAAACCCTGGCGGGCCGCGCCGAGTCGGCGGCCCTGCTGCTGGGCGCCGCGACGGCGGCCCGCCGCGCGGCGGGCGCCTCGCTGCCACCCGCCGAACGCACCGACGTCGACCGCATCACGCACTCGGCCCGAACGGCCCTGGGCGCGGGCGCGTTCGAGGAAGCCTTCACCCTCGGCACGGCACTCACCCCGGACGAGGCGGTGGCCCGGACCGGGCTCTCGTAGGCCGACGCGGTCGGGGCGTTGCGCATCCGAGCGGAGTGACGTCCAGGTCTATACCAGTCCCACTTTGGCGCGATTAGCCGCTTACGGATAGAGATCTCCGACCTTAAGTTCTCGCTTCATGAGCAAAAAAGAAAAGAAAAGGCCAACAGAGTCACAAGGGTTCGCAAACCCGGAAGCAACGAACAGCCGACGCAGCCTGTTACGCGGCATGGTCGCCGGCGGGCTGGTCGCCGGAACCGGGCTGACACTGGGCGGCGCCGCGCCCGCCGTGGCGGCACCGCGCACGGTCCCGATGTGGGAGCAGTACCCGCCCGGCACCAAGCCCGCGACCCCGCAAGCCGCAGAGCAACTGCTGTTCGACGTCAACCACCGGTGGCTGGTGGAAGGACAGGTGCACCCGCGCGAGGACAGCGTCGCGCGGAACCAGGCCGCCACGCTGTCCCAGCACCCCTGGGCGATGATCGTGGGCTGTATCGACTCCCGCGTACCGCCGGAGCTGATATTCGATCAGGGGCTCGGCGACCTGTTCGTCGTACGGACCGCCGGTCAGGTGCTGGACGAGGCGGTCTACGGCAGCACCACGTACGCCGCGAAACAAAGCAGCGTGAAACTCATCGTCGTGCTGGGGCACGAGAAGTGCGGCGCGGTGAACGAGGCGATCAGCGTGCTGGACACACCACCCGGCCCCGACTACTCGCCCCGTCTGAAGTTCCTGACCGAGGCGATCAAGCCCGCGATACCCCCGGTCGGCACCCCGGACCGGACGAACCTGACGGTCAACCAGAATGTCCGGCTCATACGGAACAAGCTCATGGCGGAAACGGCGATAGCGGACCGGATAGCGGCGGGAACACTGAATGTGATCGGCGCCCGGTACGAGCTGAGCACCTGGATCGCGACCAAGGTGACCTGATCCACCCCGGCGCACCGCCCCGGGACGGTGCGCCGGACACGTCGCACACCCCACCGGGCCCGGATCGACCGCCCACGCCTGCGGCGGCCGATCCGGGCCCAACGGCTTGGTTCACCGGATCGACGCGAGCGGCATCATCCTCCGACCAGGCGGCCCAGCAGCTCGCCGGCCTGGGGCCCGAAGGTGGCATCGCCGGTCTCCCACGCCCGCTCCAGGTAGCGCACGGCCTGGTCGGTGTCGCCGTCCTCACCGGCCATCTCCCCGAGCCGGTAGGCGGCCTCGGCGACCAGATCCGGGTTGCTCCTGGTGGAGTTGAGGGCTCGCAGGTAGAACGCACGCGACTGGTCCCGGTCGCCGACCCAGTAGTACAGCTCGCCGAGGTGGGCCAAAGCCAGCTCGCGCTGGAATATGTCACCGGAGTCGATCACCCACTGATACCAGCGCCGCGCCTCGGCCACGTCCCGGCGTTCCTTGGCATCGGCGCCCAGCATCATCGCCGCCATCGCCGCCGTACCCCGATCGGAGTTGTCGACCATGTCCAGATACCGGCGCCGGGATTCGTCGGTGTCGCCGGACAGCTTCGCCAGTTGAGCCAGCCGGAGTTGGCACAGACCGAGGACGAACTCATCGTCCTTGTTCAGCCTGGCCCCCACGTCGGCCCCGAGCTGTTGGGTCTCCTTGGCCAACGCGAGATTCCCCTGGTCCTGGTACAGACAGCCGAGTTCGTACCAGGAAATCGCGCTGAAGAAGGAGTCCCGGGTCGCACCGGCCCGCCGGTAGGCGGCGATCGCCGCGCCGGTCTCACCTCGGTCCGCGTACGCCTTGCCCAGGTGGTGGTTGGCACGGACCGCCCAGGTGACGTCGTCCGTATCGGCGATCAACTCCCAGGCGAGGATGGCCTCGTCGCCCCGCCCGGCCCCCTCCAGATCGGTGCCCAGCTTGAAGCAGTGCTCCGCATCAACACCGGCCGGCGACAGCTCCTGAGCCTTCTCGGGCCGGCCCTGGTGCCGGAACAGCACGCCGAGGTCGACGCCCGCCTTGCCGCGCGCCAGCAGGAACTCCGGGGTGCTGACCCGCTCGTACAGCTCGATCGCCCGGTCGAGATCACCGGCGAGGTAGGAGCGGCGGGCGATCTCCAGCACCCCGCCTCCTGGGTGGCCGCCCTGGCGGCGCAGGTACAGCGCTTCCGTGGCGGCCAGTTCGCCCTCCAGGTCGTGCTGGACCTGGCAGACCTTGGCCAACCGCTCCAGCACTTTGGAGGCCAGGGGGGCGCTACGGTCGCCCAGATCGGCCAGCACAAGGAGGGCCTGCCGGGTGACGGCCGAGGTGTCGGGCAGCTTCCAGAGCACCGACATGCAGCGTTCGGAGGCCATCTCCAGCAGTTGGCCATCACCCCGTGCCAGCCGCCGCTCGAACACCGACCGCATACCGTCGACGTCCCCGTCCAGCAGCAGCCGCACGGCCAGCGCCGGGGCACCGAACCCGGGATCGGACGCGGAAATCCGCTCCAGCGCCGCCCGTCCGCCGTCCAGGTCGTCCTCATAGGTGATCAGCTTCTCGGCCACCAGCCAGGCGAGCGGCGGAACCGCCTCGGCGGGCAGGTCGCCGGTCAGCAGTTCCTCGGCCAGTTCGTACCGCTCCTCCGCCGAGTAGCTGTCCGACGGCGACGAGTTGAACAGCCCGAGTGCGGCGCGGGGCATGAGCGCGCGGTGACCTGTGTCCAGCGAGCAGTGGAAGCACGACTGGCTGTCGCCCATCCGGTAGACGTCGGCCAGGCTCGCCTCGCCGAGCCGGACTGCGGCCCAGGGCAGCACGGGGGACGAGGATTCGTAGGCGTCGGCGAGCGCGTCCACGACGTGCTCGGCGTTGTCCCACGTCGTCAGATTGATCGCTGCCAGATAGGCGGTGTAGCCGGCCGCCAGCCTGTCCTCGGACTGCACGGCCCTGGCCTGCCCGGGGCCCGCTCCGGGCCGGCTGTCGCCTGGCAGGTCACCGAGCAGGTCACCGAGCAGGGCGGCGGACACCGCGGCCAATGGGTGTCGGCCCTCGGCCAGTGCCTCCAGATCGTCCAGTACGTCCTGGTCGC
This sequence comes from Streptomyces sp. NBC_01506, assembly GCF_045040295.1. Classification (NCBI taxonomy): domain Bacteria; kingdom Bacillati; phylum Actinomycetota; class Actinomycetes; order Kitasatosporales; family Streptomycetaceae; genus Streptomyces; species Streptomyces sp. NBC_01506. Next base: position 4,553,019 of record NZ_CP109422.1, read on the forward strand.
GGGTCAGGTAGCGGGCGAGGACCCCGACCGAGTCGACGGCCTCGGCGGCGTCCAGGACGGCCAGGGCCACGGCGGCGCGCGGGCCGTAGGTGAAGCCGGCGGACTCGGCGAGGCCACCCAGGAGTTGGCGGGCGGCTGTGGGATCGCCGTGCCGCAGTTCGATGCCCGCGAGCACGGTGACTGCCTGGTGCGCGGCGTGTCGCCAGTCGCTGGCAGCGGTGGCAGTCAACTCCGCGCGTGCAGCGGCCAGTTCGCCCGCCCGGTAGTGGTCGAGACCGGGCCGGACCGGGGCCAGCCAGAAGGACGGTCCCTGCGGATCGTCCAACGGGGCCAGCGCCAGATCGACCAGGTCGGGTACGTCGGCCTCCGGCCGGGCGTGGTCCAGGAGCCGGGCGGCGCCGTCGTGGTCACCGCCCTCGCGCAGCAACTCCGCGAGTGGCACGGCGGCCTGCGGCCGGAACCAGGGGTGACCGGAGTCGACCACACCCCGGAAGGCGCGGATCGCCGCCAGGGAGTGCCCCTCACCGCGCAGCAGCCGGCCCAGCTCGACACCGGCCGCCGGAGCCAGGTGCGGGTGCTCGCTGCGCGCGAGCGCGGCCAGTTGGCCGGGGGCGGAGTCGGCCTCCCAGACCTCCGGATACGCGACGGACTCGCCGGCCGCGATCCTGGCGAGGCTGCCTCGCAGGGCGGCGAACCCGCGTACGTCGGAACGCCCGCTCAGGTCCTTGGAGCGCTGGTGCGATTGGGCTGCGGAGGCGAACTCGCCAAGCTCGAACTGAGCCAGACCGAGGCAGTTCAACGCCACACCGAGCAGGTCCTCATCCCCGGCGGCAAGCACTTGGTCGTGTGCCGTCCGCGCGGCGGCCAAGGCCGCCTGGTGGTCGCCCCCACGCAACTGCGCGGCGAACACCGCGAACAACGCCCGATGCGGCTGGTAGCCGCTGCCCACTTCTGACGAACCGTCCATCATAGTCCCCCGACTTCTTGATTTCCGCTCTCGTTGCGTACTGCGAAAAGCGTAGGCGGGGGGTCTGACAACGGGGTTGGGACGGTGGACGGTGGACGGTGGGTGGTAGACGGACAGGACACCGGAGGCCGACCTCAACGACTCCAGCGCCCTGCCCGCCTCTTCCCTGCCGGGACCGTCAGAGACGGTCGGCGCGCAGGGGGTCCGGGGGCCCGCGTCGGGACACTGTCGTGCGGTCCCGGTTCGGCGCGGTGACCGGGTTCGACGTCAAAGTCGGGGGCCGAGCGGTGGGAGGACGGCCGATCTGCCCCAGGGGTGCAACCCGTCGTACCGGGCGGAGGCAGCTAAACGTCACGTGGTCGCGGTCCTGGAGTGCGGCTCCGAACTGAAGCTCGCCACCCGCTGGTCGTCCAGATCACGGAGGGCGACGGCCGGGACGGCCCCATCCTGTCGTTCAGTCCGGAGGGCCGCCTGCTGGGCCGGATCGAGGCCGCAGGCGAGCACGGCGAGTTCGCGCCGGAGAAGGACAACGCGACAGTCGGCGTCGCGGACGGTCCGGGGAGGCGGACAACGAGAGCTGCGTACTCCAAGGGGTGCACGTCCAGGGGGACATGGTCGTCGCGGCGCGCTGGGGCGAGGGGGTACGCCCGCTGTCCGCGTACCGCACCTGGTGACACGGGCCCGGCCACCCAGGCCCGGCCACCCCGGGCCGGGCATCTGCGCCGACCGGGTGTCTGCCGGAACTGTGCGGCCAGTCGCTCGGCGGTGGGCACGGACCGCCGTTCAGATAGGGGCCGGGGGATACCCGGAGTGGACGGCGCGAGTGAGGCGGTTGCGATGGCGGAGGACCCGCAGGACACGGGAGACCGGGACGAGGACCCGCAGGACCCGCAGGACCCGCAGGACCCGCAGGGGGAGTCCACGACCGGGGAGACCACGACGGGGGAGTCCTACGTGTCGCTGCTGAACCTGCCGCTCAGCTCGGACCTCGACCGGATCAGCGAACAACTGCACACCTTGGCCCGTGCCCAGGGCGCCCTCCAGGAACTGCTCAAGGCAGTGCTCAGCATCTCCAGCGAACTGGAACTGCCCACGGTCCTGCGCCGTATCGTCAGCACCGCGATGAAGCTGGCCGGTGCCCGCTACGGAGCGATGGGAGTGCTCGACAAAGACGGCGAGTTCCTGTCCGAGTTCATCCCGCTGGGACTCACGGCGAAGGAACTGGCGGACCTGGAAGGCGTTGAACTCCCACGCGGACGCGGCCTGCTGGGACATGTGATCCGCCACCCCGAACCGCTGCGGGTGACCGACATCTCGACGCACCCGGAGTCGGCCGGCTTCCCGCCCGGACATCCGCCCATGCGCTCCCTGCTCGGTGTCGCCATCCGCGGACGCGGCGGGAGTTACGGCAACCTCTACCTCTCCGAACGCAAGGACGGGCGGCCCTTCGACCGGCACGACGAGCGGGTGATCCTCGCACTCGCGGGCACAGCGGGCGTGGCCATCGAGAACGCCCGTCTCTACCAACAGGTGCGCCGCAGCGCCGAACAGTTCCAGCGGCTGCTGCTACCGCAACTGCCGGACCTGCGTCCCTTCACGGCGGGTGCGGCCTACCGGCCCGCCAGCGCCCCCGCCGCACTGGGCGGGGACTGGTACGACGCCCTGCTCCTGCCGGACGGCGCCTGCGCGCTGATGGTCGGGGACGTGGTCGGCCACGACCTGTGGGCGGCGGCCAACATGTCGCAGATCCGCAACATGCTGCGGGCCCTGTGCTACGACAGGCGCACCCCGCCCGGCAGCATCCTCACCCAGCTCGACCGCATCATGCACGCCTGGGCGGACGTCCCTATCGCCACCGCCCTGCTGGGCCGCCTGGAACCCGCCGAGGGCGGCTGGCTGCTGCGCTGGACCAGCGCCGGACACCCGCCGCCGCTGTTGCTGCTGCCGGACGGCCGCACGCGGTACCTCGACACCGAGCCCGGGGTCCCTCTCGGGGTCGCCACCGAGCTGCCTCGCCCCGACCACTCCCAGATGGTGCCCATCGACAGCACCATCGTCTTCTTCACCGACGGCCTGGTGGAATGCCCCGGACAGTCGCTGGACGTGGGCATGGACGCGCTGGCGGTCACGGCCGCCCGGCACGCGGGCCGGCACCCGGAGGAGCTGTGCCTCGCGCTGGCCGACCACCACCCCAGCGACGGCCACGACGACATCGCCGTGATCGCCCTGCGCACCCCGCCCCTCATGGGCTACGGCCGCTCCTGACACCCCCGGACCTGGTCGCGCCCCGACGCCGTCGTACTCGTCGGGCCGCTCAGTCCTCCCGCGTATGGAAGAAGTAGAACGTCGCCACCGCGGTCGCCACCCCCACCGTCAACCCGATGCCGGACGACCGCAGCACACTCGCGTACGTGAGGCTGTGCAGGAACCCCACCGACACGCCCGCCACCGTGCCGTAGGCCATCGCGCGCAGCTCGGTCGCCATCGTCGTCGGAAGCCGCATCAGTACGAAGACGAGCACGGCCACCGCGAGGCCCGAGACCACGCCGAGGGTGATCTGGAGGGCGTTGAGCGGGGAGCCGTGGCGCTGGATGAACGGGGCCCAGATGCCGTAGAGGATGCCCAGCGAGACCGGCCACGCCACGGTGTGGATGGGGATGCGGCGCCTCCCGCTTCCCGGGGAGTGGCCCGGCGAACGCCGCGCGAAGCGCGACGGGCGCGCGTGCCGGGGCCCGGACGGGGTCCTGGGTGTGGACGTCGGTGCCTGTGTGGCCATGGCCGAGAACTCCTCCCGCTCGTCCCCTTTCCAGGGCACACCCGCCGACGTCCCGCGGCAACTCGGACCGCCGCGCCCCCACCCCGGGGCTGACAGCCCCACCCCCCGTAAGCCACTGTGTCGACCGTGATCTCTCCCCGCCCCGACCCGCCCGGCGCAAGGCCCGGTGTACGACCCGGCGCAAGGCCCGGCGCACGGCCGGCCGTCCGGCTCGCGCCTCCCGAGTGGCTGCTCAGCGGCCTGCGGCCGACGCCCGCCCCCATCCCGTGGGCGGCCGTCGTCCGTGCCGCCGTCGCGCTCGCCGCGCCGCTCGCCGTGGGACTCGCCGTCGACCGGCCCACATACGGCGCCCTCGCCGCCATGGGCGCCCTGTCCGGCGTGATCAGCGACACCGCCGACGCCTACCGGCTGCGGATACTGAACATCGCGATCCCCCAGCTCCTCGGCGCGATCGGCGTCACCCTCGGCACCCTCGTCTTCGGCCACGGCTGGCTCGCCGTCGTCGTACTGACCCTCGTGGCGCTCGTCTCCGGGATGATCTCCTCGATCGGCGCGGTGGCCTCGGTCTCCGGGCTGCTCCTGCTCCTGAACGCGGTCGTCGGTGCCGGTCTCCCCATGCCCCACCCCTGGTGGCTGGCTCCGCTGCTGCTCTCCTGCGGCGGACTCTTCGTGCTCGCGCTGTCCCTGCTCGGCTGGCCGTTCCGGGGGCGGGTCGCGGAGCGCACCGCCGTCGCCGACGCGTACCGCGCCTGCGCCGATCTGCTGGAGTCGGCGGGCCGCGAAGACCCGGGCTCGGGCTCGGACTACGACGCGAAGCGGCAGGCCGTCACCGCCGCGCTGAACCAGGCGTACGACCTCGTCCTCGCCCGCCGCGCCCGCGACCACGGCAGACGCGGCCCGCTCGTACGGCTGCTCTCGCAGCTCAACGTGCTCATCCCGCTCGTCGAGGCCGCGCCCGCCGCCCATCTGCGGCGCCGCCCGCTGCCGGACGAGATCCCGTCCGCCGTACGGAAGTTGGCGCAGGCGGTCGAGGAGGGCCGGCTCGGCGGTGCGGACCTCGATCTGCCGCCCGCCGGCACCCCGTCCGAGCGGGCCGTCGACGCCGCGCTGCGGCACGCCGCGTCCGTCGTGCACAAGGCCGACCCCGACCCGTACAACGTGGACGACCGCCTCGGCCTGCCCGCCGCCCTCGGCGTCCGGATCCGGCGGGCGGGGCGCGACATGCTGTTCAGCGGGTCGTCCTGGCGCTACGGGCTGCGCCTCGCGCTGTGCATCGGTCTCGCCCAGTCCCTGGTGTCGGTGATCGAGGTACCACGCTCGTACTGGGTCGCCCTCACCGTCACCTTCGTCCTCAAGCCGGACTTCGGCTCGGTCTTCTCGCGCGCCGTCCTGCGCGCGCTCGGTACGGCGGCCGGTCTCGTCGTCGCCGCGGCCGTGCTGTCGCAGGTACCGCGCGGCTGGTGGGACGTGCCGGTCATGGTGGTGCTCGCCGCGTTCATCCCGGCGGTCTCGGCGAAGAGTTACGGCTTCCAGACGGCGGCCATCACCCCCGTGATCCTGCTGCTGTCCGACGTGCTCAACCGCGAGGGGTTCGCCCTGGTCGTGCCGCGTCTCGTGGACAGTCTCATCGGCTGCGCGATCGCGCTGGTCGCGGGCTATCTGCTCTGGCCGGAGAGCTGGCACACCCGGATCGGCGACCGGCTCGCGGACGCCGTCGAGGACACGGCGGACTACCTGGCGTACGCGTTCGGCCCGGGGGCGTCGGGGGAGGCGTCGGCGGACACGTCAACAGCGGCGCTGCCGACGGGCGCAACGGCTGGGGAACTGGCGGCGGAAACGGCGGAAACGGCGGCGAACCAGGCGGAGCGGGTACGGCGCAGGCGCGTCATCTACCGCGATCTGTCCGTCGTACGCACCGAGTTCCAGCGCGCGCTCACGGAACCGCCGCCCACCGGCACGCGCGCCGCCGCCTGGTGGCCGCTGGTCGTCGCGCTGGAACGGATCATCGACGCGACGACGGCGGCCCGGGTACGCGTCAACCACGGGGCGCCGCCGCCCGGCACGGCCGAAATCGCGGACGCGGAGAAGCAGTTGCGGGAACTGGCGGCGCGGGTGCGCTCCAGTGTCGTCCTGGTGGACGTACGCGAAGGGTGGACGGCGGCCGACGAGGAGGGCGTACTGGCGCCGCTGCGACAGGAGTTGCGGGCGGCGCAGGCGATCACGTCACATCGTGGGTGAACACCGACACCGCGCGGACCCCGCCGGCACCTTCAATGGTCGGGCGCCTTCAACGTCACCCAGACCCGCTTCCCCGGCCCCTTCCTCGGCTCCACCCCCCAGTTCTCCGCCAGCGCGGTGACCAGCGCGAGACCGCGCCCGCACTCGTCGGGGTCGGAATCGGAAGCGAGGTCGGGACCGGGATCGGGCGTACGCGGCTGGGGCAGCGTCTCCCCCGCGTCCTCGACCTCCATCCGGAGCAGCCCGTCGGCCCGCCACGCGGTCACCACGATCTCCCGTCCCGGCGGCGATCCGTGCCGCAGCGCGTTGGTGACCAACTCCGACAGCAGCAGCGCCGCCGTCTCGCCCAACTCGCCCGACAGACCCATGATCTCCCGCAATGCCTCCCGCCCTCGGCCGACGCTGCGGGGATGGCGGGGGAGTCGTAGCTTCATGTGCTGGTCACAGTGCTGGTCACAGTCGTGGTTCATGAAGATGACCTTCCCCACGGCGGGGCCTTTTACTGTCCGTACACGGGAGCTGACCACGCAAAGTTGAACTTCACCGCCTCGACCACCACTTCGCGGTCCTACTAGCGGGTTGGTGGACCCGGATCGAAGCGTGCCCCCGGGTCGGCCACCCCCGTCCCGAAGGCCAGGACGACGGCCTGGGTGCGGTTGCCGACGCCCAGCCTGGCGAGCACGTTGCCCACATGGGTCTTCACGGTCTCCGTGCTCACCGTCAGCCGGGCGGCGCTCTCCTGGTCGGACAACCCCCGCGCCACGAGCCGTAGCGTCTCGGTCTCACGCCCGGTGAGCGCGGCGGTCACGGACGCGTCCCTCTGTACGGGGCGGCCGAAGGCTGATCCGCGAGCAGCGGACCCCGGTGCCGGACGTCCCCAACAGGGCTTAGTGGCCCTGGAGTTCGTCCAGTACGCGGCGCTCGCGCTTCGTCGGGCGGCCGGCGCCGCGTTCGCGGACCGCCACCGGGCCGGCGAACTCGCGGGGCGGGGGCGGTGGGCTGTTGTCCACGTAGCACTGGACGGCCACCGGCGCGCCCACCCGCTTGCGGACGATCCGCGTGAGCACGACCAGGCGCTCGCGCTCCGCGTGCCGGACACGGATCTCGTCGCCCACCTTGACCGGAGCCGCGGGCTTCACCCGCTCGCCGTTGACGCGGACGTGGCCCGCGCGGCAGGCGGACGCCGCCTGGGAGCGGGTCTTCGTCAGCCGTACGGACCAGATCCAGACGTCCGCGCGTACCGACCCCTGGTCCCCGTTCCCGGCATGAGCTTCAGCAGCAGCCATGCTCCCGAGCTTAGAGCGTGTCCGCCCGCGGCGCCCCGGGCATTTCCGACGACGCCTCCAGCGCCTCCCGCACCTCGTCCGCCGACGTCTCCCGCAGCTCCTCCCCGACCACCAGCCACCGAGTGATCCCGACCGATTCGAGGAAAGGCAGATCATGGCTCGCGATCAACAGCGCGCCCTCGTAGGACTCCAGCGCGCCCGTCAACTGCCGCACGGCGGCGACATCGAGACTGTTCGTCGGCTCGTCCAGCGTCAGCAGTTGCGGGGCGGGCGCGGCGAGCATCATCGCGGCGAGCGCCGCGCGGAAGCGTTCGCCGCCCGAGAGTGTCCCGGCGAGCTGCTGGGCCCGCGCGCCCTTGAAGAGGAAGCGCGCGAGCTGCGAGCGGACGTGGTTGTCGGTGACACCGGGGGCCAGGCGCGTGACGTTCGCCGCGATGCTCAGCTCCGGGTCGAGCACATCGAGACGCTGCGGCAGGAACCGCAGCGGTACGAAGGTCCTCGCCTCGCCCGACAGCGGCGCCAGCTCTCCGGTGAGCGTGCGCAGCAGGGACGTCTTGCCGGATCCGTTGCGCCCGACGAGAGCGATCCGTTCGGGCCCTCGCACGTCGAGGGTTCCCTCGCGCAGCCTCCCGTGGCGGGGCCGTACGTCACGCAGGGTCAGCACGGTACGGCCCGCGGGCACGGCGGTACGGGGCAGGCTCACCCGGATCTCGGCGTCCTCGCGGATCGCGTCCGCCGCCTCCTCGCGGCGCTCGCGCGCCTCGCTCAGCCGTTCCTCCTGAAGCACGCGCAGCTTGTCCGCCGACTCCTGCGCGGACCGTTTGCGTTCGCCCGCGACGATCCTCGGGGACTTGCGCTGGGCGTTGAGCTTCTTGTCGTGCCGCTGCCGGCGGGCGTTCTTGACGTGCGTCTCCTCCAGCTCCCGCTTCTGCCGGCGTACGTCCGCGTCGGCGGCGCGCAGCATGCGCCCCGCCGCCTCCTGCTCGGTGGCAAGCGCCTCCTGGTACGCGGACCAGCCGCCTCCGTACCAACTCACCGAGCCGTTCCGCAGCTCCGCGATGCGGTCGACGCGCTCCAGCAGCTCGAGGTCGTGGCTGACGACGACCAGCACGCCGGAGCGCCAGGAGTCGACGGCCTCGTAGAGCCTGCGGCGGGCCGGCAGGTCCAGGTTGTTCGTCGGCTCGTCCAGCAGCAGGACGTCGGGACGCTCCAGGAGCAGCGCGGCCAGGCGCAGCAGGACCGTCTCACCGCCGGAGATCTCTCCCACGGTGCGGTCGAGGTCGATGGCGCCGAGCCCGAGCGAGCCGAGCGTGGCGATCGCGCGTTCCTCGACGTCCCAGTCCTCGCCGACGGTCTCGAAGTGTTCGTCGCGTACGTCTCCGCTCTCGATGGCGCGCAGCGCGTCGCGCCGCTCGGCGATGCCCAGGGCCTGATCGACGCGCAGGGCGGTGTCGAGGGTGATGTTCTGCGGCAGGTAGGCGAGGCTGCCGCCCACGGTGACCGACCCGCCGGAGGGCCGCAGCTCGCCCGCCAGCAGATGCAGGAGGGTGGTCTTGCCGGTCCCGTTGGCGCCGACGAGGCCGGTACGGCCGCGTCCGACGCTGAGGGAGAGCCCGTCGAAGACGGGCGTGCCGTCCGCCCACCGGAAGGACAGCGCGGAGCAGGTCAGGGAGGCGCTGGGGGTGGTCGGGGTGCCGGCGTTGCTGGGGTTACCGGCGTTGCTGGGCAGAGCCATGGTGGTGTCCTCGTGGGGCGCGGTGGGACGGGGGACGTCGAATGCGACCACCACGCGGCGACCGGGCCCGTACGACGGGCCGGCGGGCCTGAGCCCAGGGAGGGGATGCGGCCGCCGCCCGAGAGGTCACGGACGGCACAGGCATCGAGGTCGCTGCCACGCGGGCGTACGGCTGGAAACGACGAAGAAGCCGTGGAGCCGTACGGCGTGCTGATCGCGAACCTCAGATGCGCAACGTCCACCTCTATCGGAGACGACAAGGACGGGGTCGACCATAGGCGACGGGGGCGGGGGAGGCAACGGAGTTCCGGGGGCGGAGCCCGGGTGCGGGACCCCCGTACCCGCACCCGGGCCCACCCCTCACGTCCCCACCGGGCTCCGCTCCTCGTTGCTCTTGATCGAGCCCCGTTCCAGTCCGTCCAGCCAGCCCTTGGCAGCCACCGCCGCGGACTGCTGTGCGGCGATGGCCTTGCCGTAACGCAGCCGTACGAACGTCTCCGGCAGCCGCGTTTCCAAGCGGCGGTGGGCGAGGCGGCCCAGCCACCAGAAGGCGAGCAGACCGTTGGCCAGCCCGAGCGGGACCGCCGCCCATGTCAGCCAGGTGGTCCCCGTCAGTTGGCCGGTGAGTCCGACCGCCGCCGTGGGGAGGGCCGGGATCAGCGTGGCGTATACACCGATCCAGATCTGGTATGTGGTGTCCCCGGCGTCGTTGGGCCCCACCCGGTACTTGGGGTCGACACCCGGCGTCGCCGCCACGACCGACAGCAGCACGGCGACTCCGACCGCCGAGCCGAACAGCGACAGCAGCAGCGAGAGCACCAGCGGCCACGCCCAGTGCTCGCCCGAGACCAGGATGAACACCGCCGTCATGACGACCGACAGCGGTCCGAAGAGAATCAGCAGCGCCGTCTGCCGGCCCCGGATGTCCGCGCGGACCGTGCCCTTCTCGGCGCCGACCACGGTCAGCCACAATGCGGTGCCGTCCTGGCCGAGCAGATTGCAACTGCCCAGCGCCGTCAGCATCACCATCGACAGCCCGGCGAACGGCAGGATCCCCGGTTTGTCGGCGATCAGACAGATCACTGCGACGAAGACGCCCGTCCAGATACCGGTCTGCAACTCCAGCGACCGCCACGGGTCGCGCCACCACTGGCGCAGCTCCTTGCCCGTGACGGCGCCGAGCGGAGTGGCGGGCAGCACGGGCCGGCCGGTCAGCACGTCGCTGCCCAGCGGGCGGAATCTGCGCCGGGCGATCCTGGCCGGGGCCTTCGGCGTCAGCAGCAGGGCGCACAGCCCGGCCAGGACACCGGCGGCGGCGGTCAGCGCGAGCAGCCACCCGGCGGCGACGGCGGGGCGTCCGTCGGCCGCCGCCTCGACGGCCAGCACCGGCCACGACGTCGGGGACGCCTCGAGCACCCGGGCCGCCGTCCGTCCGGGCAGGCCCTCCCGTACGACCTTGACGACGCCCTCCGACGTACCGGCGACAGCGAGCCAGCCGACGAACAGCGCGGCGACGAGCAGCCCGTACTGGACGGACGACATGGCCACGCCGAGCCGCGAGCCCATGGCCGAGCCCATCAGCGCGTACACGATGCGGGACAGCGCGACCATGAACAGCAGTGTCGGTACGACGGAGAGCAGCGCGACCGGCACGGCGGCGGGGGCCAGGTCGACTGCGTGCACGGCCGTCGACGCGAGCGACAGGAGGCTGACGACGGGACCGTAGCCGACGCACGCCGCGGCGAGCAGCGCGAGGCCGAGCTTGCGCCGGTTCAGCGGCAGCAGCGAGAAGTACGCGGGGCGCAGGACGCCCGCGCCGGAGGCGAGCACCGGGCCGAGCATCCAGCCGACACCCCACACGGCCAGGGTGAGCAGCAGCACATCGCGCCGCGCGGCGGCCCCGTCGGCGAGGACGACGACCGCCCAGGTGGCGAGGACGGACAGCGGCCAGAAGACGACCCGGCCCAGCCTCAGCCCCTCGGAGGAGTGGCCGAGGATGGTCAGTTTGAGGCGGACGAGGGCGGTGACGGTGGGTGCCAGCGCCATCCCGGCCGCGCCACCCTCCGTACCGGCTTCCGCACCACCCGCCGCGCCACCCTCCGTACCGCTCCCCGTACCGCTCCCGCTCCCGTTCATGGCCGCGGTCACGCTTCCGCCCCCAGCCAGGTCAGCTCTTCCTCATCCATGCCGTCGCGCCCCACAAGCCGCACGAAGGCATCGTCCAGCGTCCCCTCCCCGCTGACCTCCGCCAGCGTGCCGTCCGCGCGGACCTGCCCGTCCGCGATCACCGCCACCCGCTCGCAGATCCGCTCCACCAGGGGCATCACATGGCTGGAGACGATCACCGAACCGCCGGCGGCCGTGAAGCGGCGCAGGATGCCGGTCAGTACGCGCGCCGAGACCGGGTCGACCGCCTCGTACGGCTCGTCGAGCACCAGCATCTTCGGCGCGTGCAGCAGCGCCGTCGCGAGGCCGATCTTCTTGCGCATACCGGTCGAGTACTCGATGACGAGGGTCCCCGCCTCCTCGGCCTCGGTCAGCTCCATGACCCGCAGCAGTTCGGCGGTGCGCGCCTGGACGGTCGTACGATCCATGCCGCGCAACTGGCCCCAGTACGTGAGCAGTTCACCGCCCGTCAGCCGCTCGGGCAGGGCGAGGCCGTCCGGCAGGACGCCGAGCAGGCGTTTCGCCTCCTCGGGGCGTTCCCATACGTCGACGCCGAGCACCCGCGCGGTGCCGCTGGTCGGGCGCAGCAGCCCGACCGCCATCGACAGGGAGGTCGTCTTCCCCGCGCCGTTCGGGCCGACCAGGCCCATCAGACAGCCGCGCGGTACGGAGAGGTTCACCGTGTCGGCGGCCCGTTTCTCGTTGAAGACCTTCGTCAGTCCGACCATCTCGAAGGCGGGTCCGTGTCTGTGGGTACTCATGGCTCCAGCGTTCCGCCGCGTCCCCCGGGAGGGCCATTGGCCGAGCGGCCAGGACTGCTGGCCGATCGGCCAGGAGATGTGCGACAGCGTGACGTACGGCGGCGCCCGCTTAGGCTCGGAGCATGAGCCATCCGCTCGAAGACAGCCACCGGCCCGACTCCGTGTCGAGGTCGATGCTGCCCGGCGCGCCGGCCTTCCACGTCGAGGGCGGCGCAGCACGAAACGGGCCGGTCGGCGGACCCGCCCGCCGCACCGCCCGTGACTGGATCGTCGACGCCTCCGTCTTCGCCTGGGCCGTGGGCTGGTGGGCCCTGATCCTGACCTACCAACTGCCCGCGTACGGGCACCTCCCGGACTGGATGGCCGCGGTGGACGCGCCCCTCGGCGCGCTCGCCTGCCTCTCCCTCTGGTGGCGCCGCCGCTTTCCGCTCCTCGTGGCACTCCTCTCGGTGCCCTCGGGCGCGCTGGCCAACACCACCTTCGGCGCGGGCTCGGTGATCATCCTCAACCTGGCGATGCGCGTCCCCTGGCAGCGCTCGGTGCCGGTGCTGTGCCTGATGATCGCCGCCGGCGCGCCGTACGTGCTGCTCCTCACCGTCCCGTACGAGGGCGGCTGGCTGGTCGCGGGCTTCGTACTCGCCTACTACCTGGTCTTCTTCGCCTGGGGCACCGCGTTCCGCGCCCGCCGCCTCCTCGTACTGAAGCTGCGCGAGGACGCCGACCGGGAGCGCGCGGAGCACGCCCGCCGTCTCGTCGACACCCGTCGCGCCGAACGCACCGCGATCGCACGCGAGATGCACGACGTGCTCGCCCACCGCATCTCGCTGCTGTCCGTGCACGCCGGGGCCCTCGCGTACCGCACACGGCGCTCCGTCGCGGGGGTCGGCCCGGAGCTGAACGGCACCGAGATCGCCGAAAGCGCGCAGGTCATCCGTGACAACGCGCACCAGGCGCTGGACGAGCTGCGCGATGTTCTGTACGTGCTCCGCACCGAGAACGCCGAGAACACCGAGACGCGGGACGGTGAGACCGCCCCGCCCCAGCCGAAGATGGCCGACCTGAAAGCCCTCGTGGACGAGGCGCGCGCGGCGGGCCAGACGGTGGACTTCCGTACGGAGACGAAGGAGGACGGCACCGGCTCCCCCGCACCACGTCCGCAGCTCCAGCGGACCGTCTACCGCGTGGTCCAGGAGGGCCTGACCAACGCCCGTAAGCACGCGCCCGGTTCACACGTGACGGTGAGCGTGCGCGCGGGCTCACCTCCTACCGAGGTGACGGTCGAGGTCAGCAATCCGCTGCCGATCGGAGTGACCGAGTCGGAGATCCCCGGCGCCGGGGCGGGCCTCACCGGTCTGCACGAACGCGTCGAGCTTGACGGCGGCACACTGCGTCACGGCTCCGTGAACGGCACGTTCACCCTGAGCGCCCGGCTACCGTGGTACTCACCCCCGGCCACCGGCCCGGCTCCGACGGAGGGCAGATGATCCGCGTACTGCTGGCCGACGACGACGCCCTCGTCCGCGCCGGGCTCAGGATGATGCTGCGCGGTGCGGACGGCATCGAGATCGTCGCCGAGGTCGCCAACGGCGCCCAAGTCGCCGACGCCGTAAGGGACACGGCCCCCGATGTCGTCCTGATGGACATCCGGATGCCCGTCATGGACGGCATCACGGCGACCCGCCAACTGACGGTCGCGGAGGGCGCGGAGGGCGCGGGCGGCACGGAGCCCGTCCCCCGGGTGATCGTGCTGACGACCTTCGACTCGGACAGTACGGTGCTGCGCGCCATGCGCGCGGGGGCCGCCGGCTATCTGCTCAAGCACACCGAACCGGAGGAGATCGTCGAGGCGGTCCACCGCGCGGCACGCGGCGAACCGGTCCTCTCCCCGTCCGCGGCCCGCGCCCTGATCGACCACGCGGCGGCACCCGAGCGCGCGGCGGAGGCGACGAGACGGCTCGCGCTGCTCACGGAACGCGAACGCGAGATCGCGGGCGCGGTGGCGGAGGGGCTGTCCAACACGGAGATCAGCGAGCGGCTGTACGTCTCCGTGGGCACGGTGAAGGCGACGATCTCCAGCGCGCTGGCCAAGCTGGGCCTGGACAACCGCCTCCAACTGGCGCTGCTGGCCCACGACGCGCGTACGTAGGGGGTACGTAGGGGGCAGGTAACGGCGATCGCCGGACGGGCTTCGGAAGAAGCAGCCCGTCCGGCGATCGAGCACCGACCTACATCAGAACGTCAGAACATCAGACGCCGATGTCGCCGCCGTCCTTGCGCCAGACCGCCACCACCGACGGGCGGACCATCTTGCCGCGCCCGTCAGGCCACGCGCTCAGCGGGTTCTCCACCGTCGCGCCGTCGATCTCGCCCGGGTGCTGCACCGCCACCAGGACGCGCCGGTCCTGGACGATCGGGCCGCAGGTCTCCGCGCCGTTCGGGACGGTGAGGAACTGCTTCAGCTCACCGCGCCGCTCGCCCTGCGTCGCCACACCGAACAGACCGTCGTGCGAGCCGAGTTGCGCGCCGTCCGTGGCGATCCACAGGTTGCCGTGCGCGTCGAACGCCACGTTGTCCGGGCAGGAGATCTGGCTGACCTTGTCCTTGGGGAAGCCCGCGAAGTACGTCGCCGGGTCCTTCGGGTCGCCCGCGACCAGGAACAGCCGCCAGGCGAAGCCGTCGCCCGCCGGGTCGTCCCAGTTCTCGGCCAGCTCCAGGATCTGACCGTGCTTGTTGGCCTTGCGCGGGTTGGCCTCGTCCGCGCCCGCCTTGCCCGCGGCGCCGCGGTCGCTGTTGTTCGTCAGCGCGACGTACACACGGCCGGTGCGCGGCGAGGGCTCGACGTCCTCGGGGCGGTCCATCTTCGTGGCGCCGACCTTGTCACCGGCGAGGCGCGTGAAGACGTACACCTCTTCGGCGGTCATGCCGGGCACGTGCGAGACATCGCCGGTGGCGAGCGCAATCCACGTACCGGAGCCGTCGAACTCGCCGTCCTTGGGCAGCTTGCCGCTGCCGTCGAACTCCTCGGCCGGGCTGTCGCCGGTCAGCTTGGCGACGTACAGCGTGCCCTCGTCCAGCAGCGTGAGGTTGTGCTCCCGGGCGGAACGGCTGTCGCCCTTCTTCATCGCCTTGGACGACACGAACTTGTAGAAGTAGTCGAACTTCTCGTCGTCGCCCATGTAGACGACGGCCCGGCCGTCGGTGGTCAGGCGCGGCTGCGCGCCCTCGTGCTTGAAGCGGCCGAGCGCGGTGCGCTTGCGCGGCGTGAAGTCGGGGTCGTACGGGTCCAGCTCGACGACCCAGCCGAAGCGGTGCGCCTCGTTGGGCTCCTGCTTGAGGTCGAAGCGCTTGTCGAACTGCTCCCACTTGCGCTCGGTGGCGGCGGTGCCGATGCCGTAACGCTTGTCGGTGGCGCTCGATCCGTTGGCGAAGTACTGGTTGAAGTTCTCCTCGCCCGACAGGATCGTGCCCCACGGGGTGGTGCCACCGGCGCAGTTGTTGAGCGTGCCGTAGACCTTCTTGCCCGTGCCGTCCGCGGAGGTGCGCAGGAGCGCGCTGCCCGCGGCCGGTCCGGTGAGCCGGAATTCGGTGGTGACGGTGATACGGCGGTTCAGCTCGTGACGCGGTACGACGGTGAGCTTGCCGGTGCGGGACTCCTCGTCCACGACGACGACCGACAGGCCGTGCGCGGCCCAGGCGATCTCGACCTGCTCGCGGGTGGGCTTGGCGGAGTCGTATCCCTTGAACATCAGGATCTCGTCCGTGTACTCGTGGTTGGCCACGAGGAGCTGCTTTCCGCGCTCGCCCTTGAGCGGGAGCAGGCTCAGGAAGTCGTTGTTGTAACCGAACTGGCCGGCCTGCGCCTTGGCGGTCTGCTTGTCCGGGTTGAACTCCGGGGCGCCGCGCAGGATCGGGTCGCCCCAGCGCACGACGATGTTCTGCGAGTAGCCGTCGGGGACGGTCACCTTGTCGGCGGTGTTGGGCGCGACGGGCGCGAAGCGCAGTCCACGGGCGCCGTCGGGCGTCTTGCCGCCCTTGCTGTCGCCGGAAAGGGGGGCGGCGGCGGCCGGGGAGTTGCCGGGGCCGGCGGCGAAGGTCGTACCGGCTGCGGCGGCGACGGTCACGACGGCGGCGCCGCGCATGACGGAGCGGCGGGAGAGCGCACCGGCTATGACGTCGCCGACGTACTCGTTGTCACTGGTGTTGGGCGTCTCGTGGAAACACGCGTCACCGCAGCGGTAACGGCAGGTCATGGCGGAACGTCCGCCCGGGTGCGAGTTCAGCAGCGGCAGCAGATTGCGCACTTTCCCCTCCGATGGGCTCTACTCGGCGCGCCCTGCGCCGACAATGTGTCGGGATATGTACGGCGGCGACGCTATGCGCGTAGGCCCCCGGTTCAGCGGCCTCAAGATGAACGCGTGATGAATGTGAGTTGACCGGCATCGGCAGGGCTTCGGCAGACGTTCGGCGAGGCGTGGGGCGGGGCGTTCGGCGGGGCTTGGGACGGGGCTTCCGCCGGGGCCTCGGCCGTACGCCGGACGGACATCCGTGAGGGTCACATTCCAGGTCGCGGGGCGCCCCTGCCGGGGCATGCGCCGGGTGGCCGCTAACCTTACGTATCCGCCGTGGCCAGGGATGCTGAGTTTTGGTTGGGGCACGTCCCCGGATCCCCTGTTCCAAGTGCGGATATATGCCGCACCCAACTCATCTGAAAGGCTCGCCCATGGGCATTCGGAGCTTGCTGCGCAAGGTGTTTGGACGCGAGCGTGCGGAGCGTGACGAGTCGGTGGCCACGACAGTGCCGGCCCAGACCGAGCGCACGCATCAGCCAGAGCCCACAACGCCCTCCACGACCACGACGACGGCCACCACGGCCACGACGGCGACGGCCACCGCCAAGGTGCCCGCCCCGGCCAAGGAGCCGTCACCCGCCGCGGAGCCGGTCCTCGCGGAGAAGTCCAGGACGAAGACGGAGGCGGAGAAGGCCGAGGACCTGGTCGCCGCCGCCTTCGACAATCCCAGCGTTCCGGCCCAGACCAAGCGGGAGGAGCCGAAGACGGCAACGGTCCCGGCCCAGGCGCAGGCCCAGTCCACGCCGGAGCCGGAGCCTGAACCGGTGGTCGAGCCGGTGGCGGAGGTCGTACCGGAGCCGGAGCCGGAGCCCGAGCCGGTCGTCGTACCGGAACCGGAACCGGTCGCGGAGGTCGTACCCGAGCCCGAGCCGGAACCCGAGCCGGAGCCGGTCGCCGACGTCCTGCCGGAACCCGAGCCCGAGCCGGAGCCGGTCGTCGTACCGGAACCGACCCCCACCCCCGAGCCGTTGGCAGCCGAGCCGTTGGCGACCGAGCCCGCAGCCGAGCCGGCGGGCAAGCCCGCGTACTCCGCCGCCCGCGTCAAGACCAGCGCGCCCGGCCTCCTCGACGCGTACAAAAGCGCGGGCGCCGCGCTCAAGGACCTCGGCCTGGCCGGGGAGCGCGCGACCGTCTATCTCGTGCTGGACCGTTCGGGTTCCATGCGCCCGTACTTCAAGGACGGCAGCGCGCAGCACCTCGCCGAGCAGACGCTCGCGCTCTCGGCCCACTTGGACAAGAAGGCGACCGTGCAGGTCGTCTTCTTCTCGACCGACATCGACGGTACGGGGGAGGTCACCCTCACGTCGTACGAGAACCGGGTGGACGAACTGCACGCCGGGCTCGGCCACATGGGCCGTACGAACTACCACCGCGCGGTGGAAGAGGTCGTCGCCCTGCACGAGAAGTCCGGCAGCACCGGCCCGGCGCTGGTGATCTTCCAGACGGACGGCGCGCCGACCGCAAAGCAGGCGGCGGAGCAGGCGTTCGCGGACGCGGCGAAGCTGCCGCTGTTCTGGCAGTTCGTGGCGTTCGGCGAGCACGAGGCGAAGGGTTTCGACTTCGCGCGCAAGCTGGGCGCGGACGAGAAGGCGCCGAACGTGGCGTTCTTCCACGCGGGCCCGGCCCCCAAGGACCTCCCGGACGCGGAGGTCTACGGCCAACTGCTCGCGGCACTGCCGGTTTGGTGGTCGGCCCGCAACGCCTGAGTCCTGTTCCACAGGCGACGGCACGACATCGATCACCAGTCACCGATCACCAGTCACCGATCGCCACCACGAGACGCGCCTTCCGGCCGACAACTGCCGGAGGGCGCGTCCGGTTTGGTCTCCGGCCGCGTTGTCAGTGCCGGGTGCCATGATCTGGATATGAACAAGCAGCAGTTCTGGCAGCTCATCGACGCTGCCCGCGATCAGGTGTCCGACTCGGGGGACGGCGAGGCGGTCGCCCGCCGGGCAAGCGAAATCCTCGCCGGCCGCCCGGCCGAGGAGATCGTCGCGGCCCAACAGTCCTTGTGGGACCTGATGGCCGACTCGTACACGAGTCCGCTGTGGGCGGCTGCCTACATAACCAACGGCGGCTGCTCCGACGACGGATTCGACTACTTCCGCGCCTGGTTGCTGGCGCGGGGGCAGCAGGTCTTCGAGCGAGTGGTCGCCGATCCCGACACTCTCGCGGAGCTGCCTGTCGTACGGGCTTCGGCGGCGGAGGGGGACGAGCTGGAGTGCGAGTCGGTGCTGGGCATCGTATGGGACGCCCATATCAAGGCGACGGGCGCGGAGCTTCCCGACGACGCGTTCTCCATCCGGTACGCGGCGTTGGACCCGGGCTGGGACTTCGATTTCAGCGACCACGCGGAAATGAGCCGCCGGCTGCCCCGCCTGGCAGCGCTCCACCTCGTATAGCTCCACCTCGTATAGCTCCACCTCGCACAGAGGCTGCGGCTCTCACCGTGTGCGCGACACCCGAAGCTCCGTGAGACAGCGCTTGGTGATCCGGCCTGCGTACCGCCGCCCGTCGGGCCTGGCGGGATTCTCAGATCGTGGGAGGTGAGGAAGGCGGTGGTGGCGGTGTGGCCGGTGGTGGACCGGCAGGCGGAGGAGGCTGGTTGGCCTGCGGGTCGGGGTACGGCGGCGCCGGGTACTGCTGCTGTGGATGCTGCTGCGGCGGATATTGCTGGGCGGGCGGGTACTGCTGCGGCGGATACGGGTACGGCGGCGGCAGATACTGTACGACCGGCGGAGGCGGCGTCGGCGGGTCGGGCCGGGACACCACCAGACGGATCATCGCGGCCAGCATTCCCGGCACGACGAGGACCGCGACGTACAGCAGAGGGGCGTATTCGTCGTCGGCGGACTCGTCCCAGATGCTCGACGTGCGCTGCTCGCTGTAGAGATACGCGATGAGCAGAGCGACGAGCGACATGCCGATGTAGATACCGATCCACAGCCGCCGCGCGGAGGGGTTCCGGACGGGCAGCAGCCCCAATATCAGCCACAGAAGCACCAGCGGTAACCCAGCGGTGATCGCCATCCAAAACCCCCGATAACAGAAGGGTTTTGACCTTCGCACACCAACTGCCCCTTGTCACCGGTGCGACTGGGCCCAGCGCCCTTACAACCGCCCCCGCCGACTGTGCTGATTGCGCTCCGCCAGACGCGCGCTCAGCTCCGTCGAAATGGTCGTGGGCGCCACATAGTCCGGGCACTTCGGGCTCCCGCACTCGCACTTGGGCCACGCGAGCGCGGCCCCCGGTCCCAGAAGCTGTCCCGTGTCGTCGTCGCCGTCCAGTTTCCGCACCACCAGCACCCCATCCGTACCGTACGTACTCATCAACCGGGCCAGAACCCGTCGCGCCTCGCTGCGACTCACTCCGCGACCCGCTTCAGTCCTTGTTCAACGCGCCGAAGCAGCTCAGGTGTCACGGATGCGTACACACGGGGGACGACGTGGGGCACCAGCCGCCAGAAGCCGCCGCCGTGCACGACGGCATCCAACTCGGCCACGTCGTCGGCGACGCGGGACGCTGTCCGAGCGCCCGGTTCGATCGATTCAACTGATTCGAACATGAGTGGGACGCACCTTTCCGTCATTGCGCAATTACGTTCCGTACATCAAGAATCGGCACGTGAGGCCGTGACCAAAAGGGCTCGGCCATAGCCCGGTTGCCGTTGGACACAGGGGAGTTGTCATGGGCGCACGGAACCCGAACGCGGGCCAGAGGCCGTCGGCCCGGCAGATGCTGGCGAAGGAACTGGCACGGCTACGGGAGGAGTCGGGCAAGTCCCTGGCCACGCTGGGCGAGGAGACGACGTACGACCGCGCGTATCTGCACAAGCTGGAGACGGGTGCGCGGGTGGGGTCCCCGGAGGTGATCGCGGCGCTGAGCGCGGTGTACGGGGTGGGGGATCACCTGATGATGCTGTGGCAGTTGGCACAGGAGGACGCGTTCCCCGACAAGTACAAGCGGTTCATGAAGCTGGAGGCGAAAGCGACGGTTCGATACGAGTACGCGGCCGGCACCATTCCGGGTCTGCTCCAGACCGAGGGATACGCGCGCGAGGTACTTCAGGCGGCCCGCCCGCGCGACGACGAAGACCTGGCCGAACAGGTAGCGGCGCGGCTGGGACGACAAAAGCTGCTACAGGGTGACCACCCGCCGTACTACCGGGCCATGCTCGATGAATCGGTGCTGCGACGAGGAGGACATGACCCCAAGGAGTGGCAAGCCCAGCTCGAGCATCTCGTGACGGTCAGCCAACTGCCGAACGTCACGATCCAGGTGTTGCCTTTCGCTGCGGGGCTACACGCCCTCATGGGCACATCGCTCACGATTCTGTGGCTCCCGGACGGCAAGGCCGTCGCCTACACCGAGGACCAGCACTCCGGCCAACTGCTTGAGTCCGCCAAAGACGTTGAAGACTTGCGGTTGTCCTACGATCTCCTGCGAGACTTGGCACTCTCGCCCCGGAAGTCCGTGGCGTTCATCAAGCAACTGCTGGAGGACGGCACATCATGCGCCCCCGACCCGACCTGAGCACCGCACAGTGGCGTAAGTCCAGCTACAGCAACTCGGACGGCGGTAACTGCGTCGAGTTCGCGGACGCCCACCCCTCCCTCGTACTCGTCCGCGACAGCAAGACCCCCACCGGCCCGGTCCTGCTTCTCACCCCCACCGCCTGGGGCGACTTCGTCGCCTACGCCGGCACCCAAGGATGAGCTTCCGGCTCGCGGCGTACGCCGTGGCCATCGTGGACGGGCGCGTGCTGCTCGCCCGTCATGTACTGCCGACGGGCGAGAGCAACTGGACCCTGCCGGGCGGCGGGGTCGAGCACGGGGAGGATCCGTTCGACGCGGTGATCCGGGAGGTTGGCGAGGAGACCGGCTGCGACGCGGTGGTCGAACGCCTGCTGGGCGTGGACTCGAGGGTGATCTCCGCGTCGACCGCGCGTGCGGGAGTCGAGCATCAGAATGTCGGCGTCTTCTACCGGGTCCGTATCACCGGCGGTGAACTGCGACCTGAGCCGAGCGGCGAGATCGCCGAGTCCGTCTGGACCGCGATCCCCGATGTCCCTCGTCTGCACCGCTCATCGCTGGTCGACGTCGGCCTTGAGCTGGCACGGACAGCACCGGCGACCGGCCATGTCGCTTCGGTCGCGGTCGGCGGCCTGATCCAGCACTGAGCATCGCCGATTTCGTGGAGCGGACGGAAGGTGTGAACGCGCATGGAACTACACGAGATGCAGGCTCGGGCGTTGCGGCGCACCCGCGGCCGGGTGTGGACCCGCTAGGACTTCATGCTCGGCTTCGTCGGGGACGTGGGTGATCTCGCGAAACTCGTCATGGCCGAGGACGGCGCCCGACCGGGCGGTGGGCGGGAGGCGCTGGAGCATGAGTTGGCCGACTGCCTGTGGTCGGTCCTGATCCTCGACCACGCCTTCCGGCGGACGATGGACGAACTCGACAGCTCGATCAGCGCCCAACTCCCTCCGAAGTAGGGTCACGGCGCATGGACATGAATCTCGCCGCGTACGAAGAACGCGCCCGCAATGGTCCCTGCTTCGTCTGCGCGTTCCTGCGCGGGGATCCCGACTACCGCCATGAGACGGTCTACGAGGACGACGCCCACATCGCGTTCCTGGACCGCTGGCCCACGCTCCCCGGCCGGGTGCTCGTGGCACCCAAGGCCCATGTGGAGCACGTCGTACGGGAGTTGGACGAGGCGGCGTACACCCGGCTGATGCTCGTTGTACGGCGGGTCGCGCTCGCCGTGGAGAGCGCGCTGCTCCCGGAACGTACGTACCTGCTCTCACTCGGCAGCCAGCAGGCCAACGCCCACCTCCACTGGCACATCGCCGCCCTGCCGCCGGGCGTGCCGCTGGAACGGCAGCAATTTCACGCCCTGATGGCCGAGAACGGGGTCCTCGCGCCGACCCCCGAGGAGACGGCGACCCTGACGACTCGCCTGCGCGCGGCCCTCGGCTGAGACGGGCCCGCTCCGGCCGGGCGCCGCGAGTGCGAGGAGGGGTCCGTGCCCGAAGATCAACGTTCCAGGCTCCCGCAGGCGGTGCGTGGGGCCCCGCGCGTGCGGGGAGCAGGCTCTCGCGAGCAGTTTCGCCGAATCGGCCAAATGTGCCCATAACCGTCAATTGGTAATCCCGCAAGATGAGTTGGGCCAGCCAGTGCGTTCCGTCGCCCCGCCCCGCCCCGCCCCGCCCCGCCCCGAACGCCTACACCTCCGCCAAGTCGCCGTTGCTCCACGCGTAGACCTCGCCGTCCTGCACCGTCACCCGGTACTGGTACTGCTCCGAGCAGTCCGTCCGCGCCCCGGACGAATCCTTCGCGTTGTCCGCGAACCAGGTCGCCGCCAGCTTCGGGCCGTCCGTGAACGCACCCTCCGTGCACGCCTTCTCGTCGCCCAGCTTCAGCGGGGTGTCACCGAGGGTGAAGCGGAGAAGCTTCGCGTTGCCGGTGGTCTCTATCTTGACCCGCACGTCCTTGGCGTCCTCCGGGACCCAGCCGGGAAGCACGAACTGGCCCTCGCCGTCGCCCGATTCCGGCGCGTCCGCCACCGTCGGGAACGTCTTCACGCGCTCGCCGAGGACCACGTCGTTGAACACGTCCGGGAAGTGCTCGTCGTTCTTCTTCAGCACCGGCTTCAGCAGCGAGCCGACAGCCCACAGGACGACGCACGCGCCGGCGACGATGATCAGGACCTTCTTGCTCTTCATAACCCCTCATTGTCCAGTACAGGTCAGACCGTCTCACGAGCCCGTCAACCCCTGCCTCAGCACCCTCCCCACACCAAGACGGTCACCCCGCCCTTCCCGTTCCACCGCCTCACGCCGACCCCCCGCTATCACGCGAATCACCTACAGTCACCGATTGATCTCGCCCTCGGAGGCGGACAGTATGGGGCCTCGGCCCGGGGTCGCCCGGGAACGGCGAAGCGGGACAACGGGGAGGGCACGCCCATGGCGTGGGAGGAGTGGCAGGGGCTCAAGGCCGACGCGGAGGCCCGCGGCTCCACACAGACGCAGCTCGACCAGACCCCGTCCGATCCAGGGAGCGGGCCCTCGGAGAGCCTGAAGTCGGAGAAGAAGGCATGGGTGACGGCCGGCGAGGGCGTCACCGGACTCAAGGGCGACATCGGCAAGGCGTTGGCCAAGTTGGATGACGGGCAGGCCGGGCTCGGGGACACCGCCGGATGTCAGAGTGCCGCCGCGCAGAAGGAGTTGTACGACTCCTGGAAGAAGTACATCGCCGATGTCAGCAGCCGCTGCGGCGCACTCGGCGGGCTGTTGGAGAAGGCCGGTCACGACCTGTCGAAGACCGACCAGGCCGTCATGACGGAGCTGGACCAGCTCAAGATGGAGTACGCGGACACCGAGGCGGTCGGCGGCCAGGCCCCGAAGGAGAAGTGATCCGTCGTCATGGACCTCGCGACGCTGAGAGCCTTCAAACCGTCGGAGTACGAAGAGGCCGCCGACGGCTATCGGAGCACCGGTGACATGGCCAGTACGGCCAAGGACACGATCAACAACCGAATCACCGCAGGAATGACCAGCAAGCTGAAAGGCAAGGCCGCGACCGCCGCTCTGCGGGAACTCCGGAGCTTGTCGAAGAACTTCCATTACGCCCAGACCGAGTGCGGTCTGGTGAGCACCGCCCTCACCGGCTTCGCCTTCGACATGGCCGCCGCCAAGCGCAAACTGGACGCGGCCGTCGAGGACGCCCGTGCCGACAACTGCACGGTCCAGCAGGACGGTTCGGTCAGCTACCCCGCTGGCAGGAAGCCCGGCGAGGAGAAGAACGAGCCGGGCGGCACGGTGAGCGGCAGCGCCGGGGGCAACCCGACGTCCGACGCCATGGAACGGCAGGCGGCGGGCATCCACCCGAACCCGTACTACGGCAGGGCGATGACGTACGCGAACCGGATCGCCGACGCCCTGAAGGAAGCCACCGACGCCGACGCGAAGTGGGCGCCGAAGCTGCGCGCGCTGAAGGCCGACGACGACCTGACCGTCTCCAAGCAGGACTGGGCCGACGCGCAGTCGGACATGGGCGGGGTCCGCGATGCGGGGAAGACCTACCTCGACTCGCTGCCCCAGGTCCCGAAGGACGGCACCCCCGCGCAGAACGCGCAGTGGTGGAAGAAGCTCAGCCCGGAGGAACAAGCGGCATGGCTCGCGCTTCGGCCGGACACGGTGGGGGCGCTCGACGGGCTGCCCGCCACGGTCCTTGACGAGGCGAATCGCGTGGTCCTGGAGGAGAAGCGGGGCGAACTCCAGATGGAACTGGACTCCATCCCGAAGCCGCCTGTCAACGAGTGGGCGTGGACCCGGGGTCCGTACCCGTCCAAGGTGCACACCGACGAGTGGATGGAGTGGCACAACAAGTACGGGGACCGGTACGAACAGCTCAACAAGTCCCTCAAGGGCATGGGCAGCATCCAGGACCGTTTCGACAGAACCGGTGAGCGCGGTCTGCCGGAGGCGTACCTTCTCGGCTTCAGCCCCGAGGGAAACGGCCGCGCGATCGTGGCCAACGGCAACCCGGACACGGCCGACCACCAGGCGGTCTATGTGCCGGGTACGACATCGAACCTGGGCGGTATCGGGGGTGACATCGGCCGGATGGTGAACGTGTGGCGTTCGGCCACCGAGTCCGCCGACGGCGGCTCGGTCTCCACGATCACCTGGCTCGGCTACGACGCCCCGCAGAACATCGTCAAGGACTCACCGTTCAGCCACTACGCGGATGACGGCGCCCCGGCCTACAACCGCTTCCTCGACGGCCTCGACGCATCGCGTACGGCCGATTCGGACCCGCACCGCACGGCGATCGGCCACTCGTACGGCACGACACTCATCGGCTCCGCGGCTCGGCAGGGTGATCTGAACGTGGACGACGTGATCCTCGCGGGCAGCCCCGGGGTGCAGGTGAGCGACGCCGAGCAGATGGATGTCCCGAAGGGGCATGTCTGGAACCAGGAGGCGGAGGGGGATCTTGTCCCGGACATCGGGCGCTGGGGGCACGGCGGCTTCGACTGGGAAGGAGCCTTCACGATTCCGAGTGACGAGCGCTTCGGCGCCAACCAGTTGCAGACGGACACCGAAGGCCACAGCGACTACTGGAAAGAGGGCACCCAGAGCCTCTACAACCAGGGCCAGGTCGTCGCGGGCAACGGTGCCGACGCGGACCTGAAGACCCTGAAGACACCGACACCGACCGATCCCTGAAATGCCCCACCGACAGAGGCTCGTCAACGTGAAGATCAAGCCGGGCGCGTCCGCGCTCCTCCTGTCCCTCGCCCTCACAACCCTCACTGGATGCGGCATGACTGACAGCAAAGGCTCCGGCGGTTCTGGGGGCTCCGAAAGCCCCGACACTTCCGACGGCACCCCGAGCGCGGGCACCAGCAACACGGAGGACGCCGCCGACAAGGCGGAGCAGGTCTCCAGCGAGCTGTACGACCTGATCGGCATCAAGGGCAAGGCGTCCGAGACCGGACCGGGCGTCTCCGAGTGCGGCGACAAGGATCCGGAGAAGTACTTCACGATCTTTCACCCGTGGAGCTTCACTCCGGCATCGGCCGACCAACTCGACGGTGTGATGGAACGGCTCAGGACGGAACTGCCCAAGCATGGCTGGGAGGTTGTCGACTTCGGGCCGGACACGAGCCAGAACAAGAACCTCAACCTCACGGCCGACAACGACGAGAAGAAGTACAGCGTCAAGATCGTCCAGATGACGAAGCGTGACCCGCCGAAGCTCAGCCTGACGGTCGTCTCCGGCTGCTACCAAGTCCCCGACGGCGAGAAGGTCTACCGCTTCTGAAGCCCGCCCGGCGACACCGGCAGCTCCACCCGTACCGCCAACCCCCCGCCCGCACCGCCCGGCTCCGCCGTCACCGTGCCGCCGTGGGCCGTCACGATCGAGCGGACGATCGACAGGCCCAGACCCGCGCCCGGACCCATCCGGTCGCGGCCCTCGCCGCGCCGGAAGGGCTCGAAGAAGGCCGGGATCTCCTCCGGGGCGATGTGCGGGCCGTTGTTCCGTACGGTCAGGGCCGTGCCCCGCACCGAGACGGTCACCTCGCCCTTCCCGTACGCCTGTGCGTTGGCCAGCAAGTTGCCGACCAGCCGGTCCAGCAGCGCCCGGTTGCCCCGTACGCCGCCCGGCTCCGCCACCGTCGCCGTCAGACCGTGCCGCGCCGCCTCCTCCGTCACCAGCTCGCCCCAGCGGATCTCCTCCTGGTCCTCGACCTCGCGCTCGCTGCGTGCCAGCACCAGCAGCCCCTCGATGAGCTGTTCGCTGCGCCGGTTGTTGTCGAGCAGCATCTGCTTCGTACGGGCGAGCTCCTGCGGCGAGTCGGTGCTCGCGAGGCCCACCTGGATCGCCGTGCGCTGCGTGGCCAGCGGCGTACGCAGCTCGTGCGAGGCGTTCGCGATGAAGCGGCGCTGGCTGTCGAAGGCCGTCTGGAGCCGGCCCAGCAGCTCGTCCAGGGTGTCGCCGAGCGCCTTCAGCTCGTCGTCGGGGCCCGTGGACCCGATCCGCTCGTGGAGGTTGTGCTCCGACAGCATCCGCGCCTTCGCCGTCATCGCGTGGACGGGCCGCAGCACCCGCCCCGCCGTCCACCAGCCGACGCCGACCGCGCACAGCGCCATCACCACCAGCGCGCCCACCGACCAGAACATCAGCTCGTCGGAGGCGGCGTCGCTGACGTTGTCGGTGAGCTGGTAGACCGTGACGGGCGCGAGGTCGCCCTTCTCGGTGAGGAAGTAGCCGTTGCCCGACGACGGCGGGTACGCCGGTACGACGCGGGCCGCGATCTCGGCGGCCTCCGTCTGCGTACCGGCACTGGACAGCAGGTTGACGACGGCGAGCAGACAGCCGCCGAGGACCAGGAAGACCGCGCCGTAGACGAGGGCTATTCGCTTTCTGATCGCGCCCGTCACAGCACGTAACCCCCTCCGTCCGCGTCCACCGTCCTGATCAGCGCCGGATCACCGAGCTTCTCGCCCAGCTTGCCCACACAGAGCCCCACGACACCGGAGAACGGGTCGGTCTGCGCGTCCCACGCGCGCTCGAGCAACTGCTGCGCCGTCACCGCCTTGCCGTCCGCCTCCAGCAGGATCTGGAGGACAGTCAGCTCCTTGACGGAGAGGTCCAGGGCGAGTCCGTCGCGGGCCGCCGTACGGTCCACGGTGTCCAGCCGTACGCCGCGCCGCTCGAGCGTCGGCCGTAACGCGCGGGAGCTGCGCCGGCGCAACGCCCGGACCCGCGAGACCAGTTCGGGGAACTCGAAGGGCTTGCCGAGGTAGTCGTCCGCGCCCAGGTCGAGTCCTTTGACGCGTTCTTCCATGGAGGTGGACGCCGTGAGCATCAGGATCCGGGTGCGGGACTCGGCCGCGACGAGCCCGCGCGCGACGTCGTCTCCGTGGACGCGGGGGAGGTCGCGGTCCAGGACGACGACGTCGTAGTCGTGCAGCCCGAGATAGGCGAGCGCGGCGTCGCCGCTGTAGACGGTGTCGACGGCGAATCCGGCACGCCGCAGCCCCGTGGCGATCAGCTCGGCCAGGATTTCCTCGTCCTCGGCGACCAGCACCCGCATGATGAACCCCTCCGCCCTTCCCGCCCCGGCCTGCGTACGTCAGACGTACGTCCGACCTACCCGGCCCACCCGGCCCACCCGGCCCCGGCACCCGGCCCGCCCGATCCGTTCTCCTGCTCTCCTTCTAAAGATGCGTTTGCCGGGGGCATAGGTTGTGCCGAATCCACACTCTTTAAGCACAGTCTCAGGTTTAGAAGCACACTCTCAGGTTTAACCGAGGTGAGCGGACCCGCGCCGGGCCGTTAGGATTTCGACCATGGCCGCCACTGGATCCGAAGAGCAGGGTGGGCGGGCGTACTACGTCACCACCCCCATTTACTACGTCAACGACGCTCCTCACCTGGGCCACGCCTACACGACCGTCGCAGGCGACGTCCTCACCCGCTGGCACCGCCAGCGGGGCGAGAAGGTGTGGTACCTCACCGGCACGGACGAGCACGGTCAGAAGATCATGCGCACGGCCGAGGCGAACGGTGTCACCCCCCAGGAGTGGGCGGACAAGCTCGTCGACGAGGCGTGGCGGCCTCTGTGGGAACACCTCGACATCCGAAACGACGATTTCATCCGTACGACGGAGAAGCGGCACACCGACCGCGTCCAGGAGTTCGTGCAGGACCTGTTCGACAAGGACGAGATCTACAAGGGCGGTTACGAGGGCCCGTACTGCGTGGGCTGCGAGGAGTACAAACTCCCGGGTGAACTGCTCGACGGCGAAGGTGAGTTCGCGGGTCAGAAGATCTGCGCGATCCACAAGAAGCCGGTGGAGATCCTCAAGGAGGAGAACTACTTCTTCAAGCTGAGCGAGTACGGTCCCAAGCTCCTCGCGCACTACGAGGCCAACCCCGGCTTCATCCAGCCGGAGTCCGCGCGCAACGAGGTCGTGAACTTCGTCAGGCAGGGCCTTCAGGACCTGTCCATCTCCCGGTCGACGTTCGACTGGGGGGTGCCGGTGCCGTGGGACGAGAAGCATGTGATCTACGTGTGGATCGACGCGCTCCTGAACTACGCGACGGCCGTGGGCTACAACGAGAACCCGGCGAAGTTCGAGGAGACCTTCCCCGCCGACGTACACCTCGTCGGCAAGGACATCCTGCGCTTCCACGCGATCATCTGGCCCGCGATGCTGCTCGCGCAGGGCCTGCCGCTGCCCGGGAAGATCGCCGCGAACGGCTGGCTGATGGTCGGCGGCGAGAAGATGTCCAAGTCGAACCTGACCGGCATCAAGCCGCAGGACCTCACCTCGCACTTCGGCGTGGACGCGTACCGCTGGTACTTCCTGCGGGCCATCGCCTTCGGCCAGGACGGCTCGTTCTCCTGGGAGGACTTCGCCGCCCGGTACACCTCCGAGCTGGCCAACGACTACGGCAACCTCGCCTCGCGCGTCGCGGCCATGGTCGGCAAGTACTACGGCGGCACGCTGCCGGAGGCGACGGACGGCGGGGCCGCCGAGCAGGCCGTACGCGACGGGCTGGCGAAGGCGGTCAGCGAGGCCGACCGGAAGATCGGCGAGGAGCTGGACTTCCAGGGCGGCATCCTGGCGATCTTCGACTTCGTGAAGCAGGTCAACGGCTACATCACGGAGCAGGAGCCCTGGAAGGTCGCGAAGGACACGTCCCCGGCCGGCCAGGCCGCGCTGGCGACGATCCTGTACACGGCGGCGGAGGCGCTGCGCGGGGTCGCGGTGCTGCTGAACCCGGTGATGCCGGACACGTCACAGAAGCTGTGGGACTCGCTGGGCGCGGACGCCGCGCTGGGCGCGCTGGCGGACCAGCGGGTGCAGGACGCGGGCACATGGGGCCGGCTCCCGGCGGGCACGACGGTGACGAAGGGCGCGGTGCTGTTCCCGCGGCTGGAGGACAAGCCGGCGTAGCGACCAGCCGGCGTAGCGACCAGCCGGCGTAGCGGGGGGCTGCGGCTGCGGCTGTGGCTGTACGTTCTGTGCTCAACAGGTGGAGGGGGTCGCGTGTGCGGCCCCCTCCAATCTGTTGAAGACCGATCCCGCTACTACTTCGCCACCGGCTTGCGCAGTTGGATGTTCAGCTCCCGCAGCCGCGTCTCGTCCAGCTCCGTCGGCGCGCCCATCATCAGGTCCTGCGCGTTGCCGTTGAGCGGGAACGCGATCGTCTCGCGGATGTTGGGCTCGTCCGCCAGCAGCATCACGATGCGGTCGATGCCCGGCGCGATGCCGCCGTGCGGCGGGGCGCCGAGGCGGAACGCGCGCAGCATGCCCGCGAACTCGGCCTCGACGGTCTCGGGGTCGTACCCCGCGATCTCGAACGCCTTGAGCATCACCTCGGGGCGGTGGTTCCTGATCGCGCCCGACGACAGCTCGATGCCGTTGCAGACGATGTCGTACTGCCACGCCAGGATGTCCAGCGGGTCCTTCGTCTCCAAGTCCTCAAGTCCGCCCTGCGGCATGGAGAACGGGTTGTGCGAGAAGTCGATCTTGCCGGTCTCCTCGTCCTTCTCGTACATCGGGAAGTCCACGACCCAGCAGAAGCGGAACACGCCCTCCTCGAAGTGGCCGGCCCGCCTGGCCGCCTCCACGCGGACCACGCTCATGATCTTCGAGACCTCGTCGAACTCGCCCGCGCCGAAGAAGATCGCGTGGCCGGGCACGAGCGACAGGCGCTCGGTGAGGACCT
Source organism: Streptomyces sp. NBC_01506 (assembly GCF_045040295.1). Taxonomy (NCBI): domain Bacteria; kingdom Bacillati; phylum Actinomycetota; class Actinomycetes; order Kitasatosporales; family Streptomycetaceae; genus Streptomyces; species Streptomyces sp. NBC_01506. Next base: position 4,583,556 of record NZ_CP109422.1, read on the forward strand.
TGACGTTGTCCTCGGTGAGGAACTTGGCGATCGGGCCCGCCAGCGTGCCGTCCTCGCCGACCCGCACCCAGGCCAGGCCCTTGGCGCCGTGCTCGACCGCGTAGTCACCGAGACCGTCGAAGAACTTCCGCGACTGCCCGGCCGTGTCCGGCACCGGCAGCGCGCGCACGTGCTTGCCCGCGAACGCCTTGAACTCCGAGCCCTCGAAGACGTCCGAGATGTCGACCAGTTCCAGCTTGGCCCGCAGGTCCGGTTTGTCGTTGCCGTACTTGAGCATCGACTCGCGGAACGGGATGCGCGGGAAGGGGGACGTGACCTCGCGCCCGCCGCCGAACTCGGTGAACAGCTCCGTCATCAGCCTCTCGATCGGCTGGAAGACGTCCTCCTGCTCGACGAAGGACATCTCCACGTCGAGCTGGTAGAACTCGCCGGGCGAGCGGTCGGCGCGGGCGTCCTCGTCGCGGAAGCAGGGCGCGATCTGGAAGTAGCGGTCGAAGCCCGAGATCATCAGGAGCTGCTTGAACTGCTGCGGGGCCTGCGGCAGCGCGTAGAACTTGCCGGGGTTCAGCCGGGAGGGGACCACGAAGTCGCGGGCGCCCTCGGGGGAGGTCGCGGTGAGGATCGGGGTCGCCATCTCGTTGAAGCCCAGGGCGGTCATCTTGTGCCGGATGGCGGAGATCACGGCCGTACGCAGCAGGATGTTGCGGTGCATGCGCTCGCGGCGCAGGTCGAGGAAGCGGTACTCGAGCCGCCGCTCCTCGTTGACGCCGTCCTCGGCGTTGATCGTGAACGGCAGCGGTCCGGCGGCGCCCAGGATCTCGACGTCGGTGACCTCGATCTCGATCTCGCCGGTAGGCAGCTCCGGGTTCACGTTGTCCGCGCCACGGGCGGAGACCTGGCCGTCGATACGGACGACGGTCTCCTTGGTGAGCTTCGACAGCTCCTCGTTGGCGGCGGTGCCGGGGCGGGCGACGAGCTGGACGAGACCGTAGTGGTCGCGGAGATCGATGAAGAGGATGCCGCCCAGGTCTCGACGATTGTGCAGCCAGCCGCTCAGCCGGACGTCGGTGGAGACGTCAGAGGCGCGGAGCTCGCCGCAGGTGTGGGACCTGTACCGATGCATCGTCGTTCATCCAGTCTTAGCTTTTGGCGGGTGGGCGTTGCCGTACTCGGCTGTACTCGGCCGTACTCGGCCGTACGTGGCCCGCACCAGGTTACCGGCAGGGCCGGTGCCGCCTCCCCCGCATTTACGGCGTCACTTACGGCGTCCGCGATTACCCACCCGGGCACCCGGCCACCCGCACGCCTGCTTGACACCGCACTCACTACCCTTACCGGTCTAAAGTGGTGCAATGCGCACCGAGGACGTACTGGCCGCGATCGCGACCGGTCTGTGGCGCTGGGACAACGCGACCGGGCTCGTCACCCTCGACGCGGAGGCGGCGCGGCTGTTCGGGCTGCCCGCCGAGCCCACGGTCCTCAGCGAGGCGGCCATGCGCGCCCGCCTGCACCCGATCGACTGGAACGAGACCTACAACATCGTGCGCCTCGCCGTCGCCGAGAACACCCTCGCCGAGGCGCATGTACGGGTCGTGGACGGGGACGGGCGGGTGATCCGTACCATCAGATCCCGCTCGAAACCGCTGGCCACGGACCAGGAGTACGGCGAGGACTACGAGCTGATCGGCACCATCCAGGAGATCGCCGAACCGCAGGCGGGCGCGCTGACCGGCCAGAGCCCCGTCGCCGGCGACTGGCGGCGCTCCCGCGAGGCGTTCCTGCTCGACGCGGGGCGGGCGCTCGCCGAGGCGCGCTCCACCGCCGAGGTGCTGCGGGTCGCGGCGTCGCTGTCGATGCCGGGCTTCTCCCCCGACGGGCTCGCCGTCTTCGGTGTCGAGGGGGATCATCTGACGGTCATCGGGCACCACGGGCACGACGCGGGCGCGGAGGGTCCCTTCACCGACATGTCCGTGAATACGGACTATCCGGCGGCCGAGGTCGTACGGACCGGCCGCGCCATCTATCTGCCGACGCCCCGGGCCTACCACGACCGCTACCCCGCCACCTGGCCGCTCGTACAGGGCTTCGGCCGTCAGTCCTGGGCCTTCGTGCCGCTGATCGTCGCCGGGCGCACGATGGGCGCCTGGATGGCCGGCTTCAAGCACCGGGTCACGTTCACGCCCGACGAGCGGTCCGTGCTGACGACGGTCGCCCGGATGCTCGCGCAGGCGCTGGCGCGCGCCGAGGTCGCCGAGAGCGAGCGCGAGCTGTCGCTGGGGCTCCAGCGCTCGATGATGCCGACGCTGGGGCCGGACATCCCCGGCATGAGCGTCGCCGCTCGCTATGTGCCGACCGGCGGCGGGCTCCAGGTGGGCGGCGACTGGTACGACATCATCCCGCTGCCCGGCGGCACCAAGGTGGCGCTGGTCATCGGGGACGTCCAGGGGCACGACGTGCGGGCGGCGGGCCTGATGGGGCAGTTGCGGATCGCCCTGCGCGCGTACGCGGCCGAGGGGCACCGGCCCGACGCCGTCCTGTCGCGTGCCTCGCGCTTCCTGCACGGCATGTACGAGTTCTCGACCGCCCAGGGCCCCGCGCACCCCGACCAGAGCGACGCGGGGCGGGCCCTCGACGACAACGACTACACCGTGCCGCGCTTCGCGACCTGTCTGTACATGGAGGTCGACCCGGACACCGGCACGCTCGACATCGCACGGGCCGGACACCCGGACCCGGTGATCCGCTCGGCGGACGGCAACGCCCTCATCCGGCAGACGGCGGGCGGGCTGCCCCTGGGCATCGAGGCGGACTCGGACTACCCGACGACCCGCGTGGTCCTGGAGCCCGGCGACACCCTGATGCTGTGCACCGACGGGCTGATCGAGACCGGCGGGCACGACATGCTGAGCGGCTGGACGCGGCTGCGGCCGGTGCTGGAGAAGACCACGGACGCGTCGCTGGAAAAGCTCGCGGACGCGCTGATCGAGGCCGTCCACGGCCCCCGCTCGCACTACACGACGGGCCCGCTCGCCGACCGCCGCGAGGACGACATCGCGCTGCTGCTGCTCTCCCGCCACAGCACACCGGCACGCCGGCCCCCGCGCCGTACGGTGCTGACCATCGCCCAGGCCGAACCCGAGCATGTCGGGGGCGCGCGGCAGCAGTTGCGGGCGCTGCTGCACGACTGGGCGGACGACGAGCAGGTCGACTCGGCGGTGCTGATGGTCTCGGAGATGGCCACGAACGTCCTGGTCCACACGGACGGCGACGCGGTGCTGATCGCGGAGGCGACGGGGGAGCCGGGCAAGCGCCGCCTGCGGGTGGAGGTCGCGGACGCGAGCGACGAACTGCCCCACAAGCGCCGCCCGGGAGAACTGGCGTCGAGCGGGCGCGGGCTGATGCTGATGGAGATGCTGGCGGACGCGTGGGGGGTGGACCCGAGGGGCGAGGGCAAATCGATCTGGTTCGAGATCTACGAGTCGGACGACGACAACTCACCCCCCTCCGAAGCCGATCCGGCCCCGACGGACACCGTTTCGGCCCCGCCCGGCGACTGAGCACGCCCAGTCGCAGCGGCCAATTCAACTCCGCGCAGCGGCCAGTTCAAGCCCGCCCCGCGGCCAAATCAACTCCGCCCGACGGCCAACTCAAGCCCGCCCGGCGGGCAACTCAAGCCCGCCCGACGGCCAACTCAAGCCCGCCCGGCGGGCAAACCAAGCCCGTCCGGCGATTGAGGACACCACCCACCGACCGCACGACACCACCCCACCCGGCGGCCAAACCAAGCCCGTCCGGCGATTGAGGACACCACCCACCGACCGCACGACACCACCCCACCCGGCGGCCAAACCAAGCCCGTCCGGCGATTGAGGACACCACCCACCGACCGGACCCATCCCAGCCCGTCCGGCGATTGAGGACGAACCGCCCCACCGGGCGGCGGCGGCCCCGGTCACCCACCCGGTCACCACCCCGGTCACGACACCCCCACCCCGCCACCCCCCTCGTACCGCTCCCGGATCTCCGCCACCACCCCGAACGCCGCCGCCGTCAGCGGCACCGCCAGCAGCATCCCCAGGATCCCCGCCACACTCGCCCCCGCCGTGATCGCCAGCATCACCACCGCCGGATGCATCTGCACCGTACGGCTCTGGATCATCGGCTGAAGCACATGACCCTCCAGCACCTGCACGGCCAGTACGACCCCCAGCGCCCACAGCGCGATCACCACCCCCCGGTCGGCGAGCGCCACGAGCACCGCGACCGCGCCCGACAGGAACGCCCCGAGGTACGGGATGTACGCCGCCACGAACACCAGCGCCCCGAGCCCGATCGCGCCCGGCACGCGCAGAATCAGCAGCCCGACGGTGATGCAGATCGCGTCGATGAGCGCGATGACGGTCGTTCCGCGCATGAAGCCCTCGACCGCCCGGTACGCGCGCCGCGCCATCGCCTCGACGATGTCGCCGGTACGGGGCGGGGTGACGGAGCGCAGCGCGCCGGCGACCCGGTCGGAGTCCTTGAGGAAGAAGAAGATCAGCAGCAGCGCCAGGACAGCGGTGGCGATCAGCTCGCCGACGACGCTGAGCCCCGTGATCACCCCGGACGCCGCCGTACCGCCGAACTTGTCGAGCAGACTTTTCGCGTTCGTCGCGAGATCGTCCAGGGACGTCCCCGCCGCCCCGAGGTGCTTGCTGAGATCCTGCCCGGCCTGCTTGAGCGAGGAGACGATCTGGTCGCCGGTCTCGATGAGCGCGGCGACGACGATGTACATGGCGCCGCCGACCACCGCGACCACGGCCAGGCAGGTCAGCCCGGCGGCCAGGGACTTCGGCACCTTCATGGCGACGAGTCGCTGATGGAGCGGTCCGAGCAGCGCGGTGCCGAGGACGGCGAGAAGGACAGGGGTGACGGCGGTCTTGAAGGTGATGACGATCCAGATCCCGACGCCGACGACCCCGGCGACGAGCAGCAGGACGGCACACCAGGCGGCGACCCGCCGGACGGCGGGCGGCAGCGACCCGGGCGTGCTCGGGGGCGTACTCGCGGGTGTGCTCCCGGGCGTACCCCCCGGCGTACCCCCCGGCGTGCCTCCGCGCGAGTTCTCCATCCGCCCACCCGACCACGGCGCTCGCGCCGCTGTCCCTACGAGGGGGCCGGGTGGGTGACGGAGTGTCACTCACAGGTGGCGGTGGGCCGGGCTTAGACGGCGTCCGCCGGCACCGTTCCCAGCCGGCCGGACTGGAAGTCCTCGAAGGCCTGCTTCAGCTCGGCGTGGCTGTTCATCACGAACGGCCCGTAGTGCGCCATCGGTTCGCGGATCGGACGGCCGCCCAGCAGGACGACCTCCAGCTCCGGCGTGTTCGAGTCCTGGGACTCGTCCGCGCGGACCGTCAGCGACGACCCCGCGCCGAAGACCGCCGTCTGGCCGGTGTGGACCGGCCGCCGGTCGGTGCCGACCGTGCCGCGTCCCGCCAGGACGTACGCGAGACCGTTGAAGTCCTCGCGCCACGGCAGCGTGACCTCGGCACCCGGCCGCAGCGTCGCGTGGATCATCGTGATCGGCGTGTGCGTGATGCCGGGGCCCTCGTGCCCGTCCAGCGAGCCCGCGATCACCCGCAGCAGCGCGCCTCCGTCGTGCGACGTCAGGAGCTGCACCTGGCCGCCGCGGATGTCCTGGTAGCGCGGGTCCATCATCTTGTCGGCCGCGGGCAGGTTCACCCAGAGCTGGAGGCCGTGGAAGAGACCGCCGGACGTGACGAGAGACTCCGGCGGTGCCTCGATGTGCAGCAGGCCGGAGCCCGCCGTCATCCACTGCGTGTCGCCGTTACGGATCGTGCCGCCGCCACCGTTGCTGTCCTGGTGGATGAAGGTGCCGTCGATCAGGTACGTCACGGTCTCGAAGCCGCGGTGCGGGTGCCAGGGGGTGCCCTTCGGCTCTCCCGGCGCGTACTCCACCTCGCCCATCTGGTCCATCATGATGAACGGGTCGAGGTGCTGGTAGTTGATCCCCGCGAACGCCCGGCGCACCGGGAATCCCTCGCCCTCGAACCCACCGGGGGCGGTGGACACGGCGAGCACGGGACGGGCGACGGCGTCGGCAGCCGCCGTGACACGGGGAAGGGTCAGCGGGTTTTCGACGGTCACAGCGGGCATCGGGGGCCTCCTTGGCTTTGGCTCCAATTTAGTTGAATGGTGAACATCTGGCAAGCGGCCGGATATTCCACACACGCCGGGCCTCATAAGAAGAGCGCCGGCCGGGCATCAGCCCGGCCGGCGCTCCACGTACGTACGAAGGTCAGGTTCAGCCGTACATCCGGCGCATCGCGAAGTCCACCATCTGCTCCACGGCCTTCGCGTCGAAGACCATCCGGTGGTCGCCCTCCATGTCGATCACGAAGCCGTACCCCGTCGGCAGCAGATCGATCACCTCCGCGCCCGTGATCACGAAGTACTTCGACTCCTTGCCCGCGTACCGCCGCAGCTCCTTGAGCGTGCTGAACATCGGGATGACCGGCTGCTGGGTGTTGTGCAGGGCCAGGAACCCGGGATTGTCACCGCGCGGACAGTAGACCTTCGACGTCGCGAAGATCTGCTGGAAGTCCTCGGCGGAGAGCGACCCGGTCGTGAACGCCCGCACCGCGTCCGCCAGCGACGGCGGGGACGGCTCGGGGTACAGCGGCTGCTCCCCGTATCCGCCGCCGCCCATCGGCTGCTGCGGGGGTGCGTACTGCTGCTGGGCGCCAGCGTTCTGGTCGTAGCCGTACATGGCGCCAAGAGTACTGAGGAATGGCCCGCCCATGGGCCGCATGCGCGGCCCGCCTCGCCCCCGTCGCCCGCGCCGTCGCCCGCGCCGTCATCCGCGCCGTCATCCGCGCCGTCATCCGCGCCGTCGTCCTCGTCACAGATGTCCGGGAGGGGTTGCATCTTATTACCGGCGGGTAGCATCATCGGTGCCAGTACTACGCGTACGAGGAATTCGCCTCTCAACCGCTTACGGAGCCGTCGCCATGGGGCACTACAAGTCGAATCTCCGCGACATCGAGTTCAACCTCTTCGAGGTCCTCGGGCGCGACAAGCTGTACGGCACGGGCCCGTTCGCGGAGATGGACGTCGAGACCGCCAGGACCATCCTTTCCGAGGTCACCAAGCTCGCCGAGTCCGAGCTGGCCGCCTCCTACGCGGACGCGGACCGCAATCCGCCCGTCTTCGACCCGGAGACCAACACCGCGCCCGTGCCCGCCTCCTTCAAGAAGAGCTATCAGGCGTTCATGGACTCGGAGTACTGGCGCCTGGGCCTCCCCGAGGAGATCGGCGGCACCACCTCCCCCCGCTCCCTGATCTGGGCCTACGCGGAGCTGCTGCTCGGCGCCAACCCGGCGATCTGGATGTACACCTCGGGGCCGGCCTTCGCCGGCATCCTCTTCGAGGAGGGCAACGAGGCGCAGAAGAAGATCGCCGAGATCGCCGTCGAGAAGCAGTGGGGCTCCACGATGGTGCTCACCGAGCCCGACGCGGGTTCGGACGTGGGCGCGGGCCGGACGAAGGCCGTCCAGCAGGAGGACGGTTCCTGGCACATCGAGGGTGTGAAGCGCTTCATCACCTCCGGCGAGCACGACATGTCGCAGAACATCCTTCACTACGTGCTGGCCCGCCCCGAGGGCGCCGGCCCCGGCACCAAGGGCCTGTCGCTGTTCCTCGTACCGAAGTACGAGTTCGACTGGGAGACCGGCGAGCTGGGCGAGCGCAACGGCGTGTATGCGACGAACGTCGAGCACAAGATGGGCCTCAAGGCGTCCAACACGTGCGAGCTGACCTTCGGCGACCGGCACCCCGCCAAGGGCTGGCTGATCGGTGACAAGCACGAGGGCATCCGCCAGATGTTCATGATCATCGAGTTCGCCCGGATGATGGTCGGCACGAAGGCCATCGCCGCGCTCTCGACGGGCTATCTGAACGCCCTTCAGTACGCGAAGGAGCGCGTCCAGGGCCCGGATCTGTCGCAGTTCATGGACAAGAGCGCGCCCAAGGTCACCATCACCCACCACCCGGACGTACGCCGCTCGCTCATGACGCAGAAGGCGTACGCGGAGGGCATGCGCGCGCTGGTGCTCTACACCGCCTCCCTCCAGGACGAGATCGCCAAGAACGAGGCGGAGGGCGAGGACGTCAAGGCGCAGCACGCGCTGAACGACCTGCTGCTGCCGATCGTGAAGGGCTACGGCTCCGAGAAGTCGTACGAACAGCTCGCCCAGTCGCTCCAGACGCTCGGCGGCTCGGGGTATCTCCAGGAGTACCCGATCGAGCAGTACATCCGGGACGCCAAGATCGACACTCTTTACGAGGGCACCACCGCCATCCAGGGCCAGGACTTCTTCTTCCGGAAGATCGTCCGTGACCAGGGCCAGGCGCTGAACACCCTCTCCGAGGAGATCAAGCGGTTCCTCGCCGTCGGCACCGGCGGCGCCGAGCTGGCCCCGGCCCGCGACGCGCTCGCCAAGGCGGCCGTCGACCTGGAGGCGATCGTCGGGAAGATGCTGACCGACCTCACCGCCACCGCCGAGGACGTGAAGAACATCTACAAGGTGGGTCTCAACACCACGCGCCTGCTGATGGCGTCGGGCGATGTCGTCGTCGGCTATCTGCTGCTGCGCGGCGCGGCGGTGGCCGTGGAGAAGCTGGAGACGGCCTCCGCGAAGGACGTGTCCTTCTACCAAGGCAAGATCGCGGCGGCGAAGTTCTTCGCCGCGAGCGTGCTGCCGGGGGTCTCGGCGGAGCGCGCGGTGGCCGAGTCGGTGGACAACTCCCTGATGGAGCTGGACGAGGCGGCGTTCTGACCCGGTGCCCCGGCGCCCTGGTGAGCGTTCGTCCTTGATCGCCGGAGGAGCCGCGTGTGCGGCCCCGTCCGGCGATCAAGGTCAGTGGCTGTCCGGGGCGCATATGCCAAACCGTTGCTCGTTATGGTGATCCCATGAGCAGATCCGCCCGCTTCGACCGCGGCCACACCGACGACCTGATGACCTTCCTCGCCGCCAGCCCCACGCCGTACCACACGGTGGCGAACGCCGCCGCGCGGCTGGAGAAGGCCGGCTTCCGGCAGGTCCAGGAGACGGACGCGTGGGAGGGGACCACCGGCGCCAAGTACGTCCTGCGCGGCGGGGCGCTCATCGCCTGGTACGTCCCCGAGGGGGCCGAGCCGCACACACCGTTCCGGATCGTGGGCGCGCACACCGACTCCCCCAACCTCCGGGTGAAGCCGCTGCCGGACACCGGTGCGTACGGCTGGCGGCAGGTCGCCGTCGAGGTGTACGGCGGGCCGCTGCTCAACACCTGGCTGGACCGGGACCTCGGGCTGGCCGGCCGTATCTCCCTGCGGGACGGCACACACCGACTGGTGAACGTGGACCGGCCGCTGATGCGCGTACCGCAACTGGCCGTCCATCTGGACCGCGGCGTCAACACCGACGGTCTGAAGCTGAACCCGCAGCGGCACATGCAGCCGATCTGGGGGCTCGGCGAGGTCGAGGAGGGCGACCTGATCCGCTTCGTCGCCGAGGAGGCCGGGGTCGACGCGTCCGACATCACGGGCTGGGACCTGATGCCGCACTCCGTCGAACCGCCCGCCTACCTCGGGCGCGACCGTGAGCTGGTGGCCGGGCCCCGGATGGACAACCTGCTGTCGGTGCACGCCGGTACGGCCGCGCTGGCCGCCGTCGCGGAAGCGGCCGACGCGGGCGCCGCCCTGCCGTACATCCCGGTGCTCGCGGCCTTCGACCACGAGGAGAGCGGTTCGCAGTCCGACACCGGCGCGGACGGGCCGCTGCTGGGCACGGTGATGGAGCGCACGGTGCTGGCACGCGGCGGTTCGTACGAGGACCGGGCGCGGGCCCTGGCGGGCACGGTCTGCCTCTCCTCGGACACCGGGCACGCCGTGCACCCCAACTACGCGGAACGCCACGACCCGACGCACCACCCGCGCGCCAACGGCGGCCCGATCCTCAAGGTCAACGTCAACATGCGGTACGCCACGGACGGCGGCGGGCGCGCGGTGTTCGCGGCGGCGTGCGAGCGGGCGGGGGTGCCGTGGCAGACGTTCGTCTCGAACAACTCGATGCCGTGCGGCACGACGATCGGCCCGATCACCGCGGCCAGGCACGGCATCAAGACGGTCGACATCGGCGCGGCGATCATCTCGATGCACAGCGCCCGCGAACTGTGCGGCGCGGACGACCCGTTCCTCCTGGCAAACGCGGTAACGGCGTTCCTGGAAACCTGACCTCCGGGCCGGGCGGCACATCCGGCCCGTCCGCCACTCAACTCCGGCCGTGCCGACCAACTCGAGCCGGGCGGCACATCCAGCCCGTCCGGCGTTTGAGCACACACCCACCACCGGGCGCGGGAATGTCAACCGCCCGGCGGACAACTCAAGCCCGTCCGGCGCTTGAGGACAACCCACCACCGAGCCGCACCATTTCAGCCCGTCCGGCGCTTGAGGACGAACCGCCCACCGGGCGGCCCCGGTTGACCACCCCGGTTGACCACCCGCCCCCAACCCCTACGCGTCGAGCCCCGCCAGCACCAGCCCCAACCGCCCCACCCCCGCCCCGGAAACCCGCACCGGCACGCCCCAGTCCTGCTGGTGCACATGGCACGCCGGGAACTCGATCTCCGGCGCGTCGTCGCAGGACGCCGCCATCGCCGAGACGTGCAGCACCCCCTCCGTGACACCGTCGGCCAGCACCAGCTCCCGGCTCAGCTCCGTGCCGGCGCCCGCCCCGTGCGCCAGCAGCTCCGGCGGCGTGGCGGAGACCAGGAGCCGGGTCGAGGGGCCGTAACGGGTGTCCAGCTTCTGCCCCTTGGGCGCCTCGAAGACGACGTCGAGCCGCAGCCCGCCCGGCGCGACATCGGTCGCGGCGCGCTGCGTGCGGTGCGCCACCGACTCGACGCGCACGGCCTCCTCGGGCAGCCGCAGCCGGGTCAGCCGGTGCGCGGCGGACTCGACCACGACGATGTCGTCACCGACGAGCACCGCGTCGGACGGCTCCCGCAGATCCGTGGCGAGCGTCGTGACCTCACCCGTCGCCGGGTCGTATCGGCGCAGGGCGTGGTTGTACGTGTCCGACACCGCCACCGAGCCGTCCGGCAGGGCGGTCACGCCGAGCGGGTGCTGAAGGAGCGCCTGCCCGGCGGGGCCGTCGCGGTGGCCGAAGTCGAAGAGGCCGGTGCCGACCGCGGTCCGTACGACGAAGCCGTCCGCGGCCCCCTCACCGTCGCGCTCCACGTAGCGCAGCGCGCTGGTCTCGGAGTCCGCGACCCACAGCCGTTCCCCGGTCGCGGCGAGCCCGGACGGCTGCGCGAACCACGCCTCGGCGGCGGGCCCGTCGACCAGGCCCTCGTTGGTGGTCCCGGCCGCGACGCCCACGGTGCCGGTCGCCGGGTCGTACGTCCACAACTGGTGGACCCCGGCCATCGCGATCCACAGGCGGTCGTTCCACCAGGCCACGTCCCACGGAGAGGAGAGCGACACGTCGCGCGCGGGACCGTGGGTCGGTGAGCCCTGCCACCACTGGCTGCCGGTGCCGGCGAGGGTCGTGACGGTGCCCGTCGCCGGGTCGTACGCGCGGACGGCGTGGTTCACGGTGTCGGCGACCGCGATCCGCCCGTCCGGCAGCGGGGCGAGCCCCTGCGGCTCGTTGAACGCCTCCGGACCGAATCCGCGCTCACCGCTGCCGATCCGCCGGACCACGCTCTCGCCGTCCGCCGCCAGCTCGACCAGTTGGTGGCGGGTGGAGTCGGAGACCAGGAAGTTCCCCGAGGGCAGCGCGAGCACCTTGCCGGGGAAGCGCAGGTCGGTGGCGACGGGCTCGGGCGCCACGTACGGCCCGTCGCCGCGCCGCAGGGTGCCCTTCGCGGCGTGCGCGGCCTCCAGCTCCTCGACCAGCTTCTCGATGGCGTGCGCGTGCCCCTCGCCCGCGTGCTGGGCGACGACGTACCCCTCGGGGTCGATGACGACGAGCGTGGGCCAGGCCCGTACCGCGTACTGCTTCCAGGTCGCCAGCTCCGGATCGTCCAGGACCGGGTGGTGGACCTCGTACCGCTCGACGGCGTCGACCACGGCGGCGTGCTCGGCCTCGTGGACGAACTTCGGCGAGTGGACCCCGACGACCACCACGGTGTCGCTGTGCTTCTGCTCCAGCTCACGCAACTCGTCCAGGACATGCAGGCAGTTGATGCAGCAGAAGGTCCAGAAATCGAGCAGGACGATACGTCCGCGCAGGTCGGCGAGGGTGTACTGGCGACCGCCCGTGTTGAGCCAGCCGCCCTTGCCGATCAGCTCGGGGGCCCGGACACGGGCACGGCGGCGGGGCGTGGGGGTGGCGGACGGGGCGGCATCGTTCATGCCTCAAGCTTGCCATCCGGGTATGACAGCGGGATCACACACGCTCAGCGGCCGGTGCGACCGGTGAGGCTCAGGTCACGAGCGCCTGGAGCAGTTCGCGCAGCGTGTCCTGCTGGGAGACGGTCAGATTCGGCGGTGGCGCCGTGCCCCTACTGCTGCTCGTCTACGGCGCGGGCGCGGTCATCGGCAACTTCCTCGGCGGCCGGCTCGCGGACCGGGCCCTGATGCCGTCGCGCTTCGGAGCCCTCCCCCGGGGCGCCCGCGCGCACCAGTGCCTCCCCCGCCTCCGTACGGAAGTACAGCACCGAGCGGCCCGCGCGGCGGCGGCGGATCAGGCCCGCGTCCAGCAGCACCTTGAGGTGGCGGCCCACCGAGCCGAGTCCCTGGCCGGTCAGCGCCACGAGTTGCGTCGTGCTCTTGGGGGCGCCGAGCAGGACGAGGACCGCCGCCCGCGCGGGCCCCAGCAGCGCCCGCAGCGGCTCGGGCACCCGCGCCCGGCCCGTGTCGGCGAGGGCGCCCGCGCACGGGTACACCACGGCGTAACGGTCCGCGTCCCAGGACACCCAGCCCGTGTACGGCGTGACGGGCACGAACATCAGCCGCACTCCGGGGATCACCTGCGAGGGGTTCAGGGGGCCGCCGCGCGTGGAGATCTGGAGGCGGTTGCCGCCCAGCCAGCGCATGCCGGGCCGCATGTCGCTCAGCGCGCTCGCCCAGCCGCCCTGGCTCAACTGGGCCGTACGGGCGACGACATCGGCCTCGATGAGACGGCGGCGGCGCGGCCAGTACGGCAGAACGGCCTGAGTCCACACCCACTCCAGGACGGCGGCGGCGCGTTCCGGCAGGTCCGAGCGGTGGAGGGAGGCGGGGACGGGGCCGTCCATGGACAGCAGCAGATCGTCGCGGACCTGCTCGGCCGGGGTCTCCCTCACCCGTACGACCTCGTCCTCGAAAGAGGGCTCGCCGTCACTGTCGCCGGACGGCGTCGGCGTGATGAAGTCCGCGTTCCAGGTACGGCCGAAGGCCGACCGTACGAGCAGCGCCGTGACCGGGTCGGCCGTCTGCCGGGCCCGGTAGGCGGGCAGGTGCGCGTCGAGCCAGGCGCGCTCGCCGGGGTGCGCGCCCGCGTGCGCGGCCGTTCCGCGCTCCAGCGCCTTGAGACTCGCGACGGTCTCGGCCAGCGGCGAGACCACGAACCGGCTGCCCGCCAGCGTGTCCGCGTCGATCTGCCACCAGCCCATGCGCCACCCCTCCCGCCCCGCCGCCACGTCATGTTTCGCCCCCGCGCGAAACATTAACGCGTCGCCGGTGGCCCCGCCGAGACTCCCCGGCATGCGTACCTACCGGGAACTCTTCCGTACGAAGGAGTTCACTCCGCTCTTCCTGACCTCCGCCGCGAACGTCGCCGCCCAGACCGTGAGCGGACTCGCCCTGGGCACGCTCGTCTTCACCGCGACCGGCTCGCCCCTGCTCTCCGCCCTCGCCATGTTCGGCCCCTCCCTCGCCCAGGTGATCGGCGCGACGACGCTGCTCTCGGCGGCCGACCGGCTGCCGCCGCGCGCCACCCTGACCGTCGTCGGGTCCGTCTTCGCCGTCGGTACGGCCGTCACGGCCCTGCCCGCACTGCCCATCGGCGCAGCCCTCGCGATCGTCCTCGGCCTCGGGGTGGTCTCCGCGCTCGGCGGCGGGGTACGGCTCGGGCTCCTGAACGAGATCCTGTCCCCCGAGGGCTATCTCCTCGGCCGCTCCACGATCAACATGTCGTCCGGCCTGATGCAGATCGGCGGCTACGCGACCGGCGGCCTCCTGCTGACGGTCCTGTCCCCGCGCGGCACCCTGCTCACCGGCGCCGCCCTGTATCTCACCGCCGCCGTCGTGGCGCGGCTCGGCCTCCGTAAGAGGCCGCCGCGGGCGGCCGACCGCCCGTCGATCTCCGCGACGTGGCGAGGCAACGGGCTCCTGTGGGCTTCCCCGCCCCGCCGCTGGGTGTTCCTGGGGCTGTGGGTGCCCAACGGGCTGGTGGTGGGCTGCGAGTCCCTGTACGTGTCGTACGCGCCGCAGCACGCGGGCATCCTGTTCGCCGCCGGTGCGGCCGGCATGCTGACGGGCGACATCCTGATCGGCCGCTTCGTGCCCCGCCGTTGGCGGACGCATCTGGCCGTCCCGATGCTGCTGCTGCTCGCCGTCCCGCACCTGTTCTTCGTCCTGGGGCCGCCGCTGCCCCTCGCCCTGGCCGCCGTCATGATCGCCACCGTCGGCTACGGGGCGAGTCTGGTGCTCCAGGAGCGTCTGATGGAGCTGACCCCGCAGGAGTTGAGCGGGCACGCGCTGGGGCTGCACTCCGCGGGCATGATGGCCATGCAGGGTGTGTGCGCGCTCCTGGCGGGCGCCGTCGCCGAGCTGACCTCGCCCGCGACGGGCATCACGGTGCTTGCGGCGGCCTCCGCCACGGTCACCCTGGTACTGACGCGCGGACTGCGGCCGGGGGCGGGCGCGGGCGTGGGGGCGGACGTTGCGGGCTCCGACGTCCCCCGTACGCGTGCAGGTGACGCCGTAGCGCCGTCCCCCGGCAGCCCGGTGGGTACGGATGCCGCATGAAGTACTTGGTGCGCGACAAGATCTTCGCCATCGGCGACGACTACTGGATCGAGGACGAGCAGGGCCGGCAGGCCTTCCTCGTGGACGGAAAGGCGCTGCGGCTGCGCGACACGCTGGAGTTGAAGGACCCCCGGGGGCGGGTGCTGGTCACGCTGCGTCAGAAGCTGCTCAGTCTGCGGGACGCGATGACGATCGAGCGGGACGGCGAGCCGCTGGCCACCATCCGTAAGAAGAGGCTGTCGCTGCTGCGTAACCACTACCGGGTCGCCCTGGCCGAGGGCACCGAGCTGGACGTGAGCGGGCGGATCCTGGACCGCGAGTTCGTGATCGAGTACGACGGGGAGCTGCTGGCGCATGTCTCGCGCCGGTGGTTCCGGGTGCGCGAGACGTACGCCGTGAATGTGGTCAGGGACGACACGGACACGGCGCTGCTGATCGCGGTCGCGGTGTGCGTGATCCGGATGGCGGAGAAGGAGCGCGACGAGGGCTGAGCGGGGGTGCGGGGGTGTGGGGCGCCGACGAGGGGGCTCAGCGCCGGGGCGCCGTCACGCCCAGCAGACGGTCCTTCAGCACCGGGAACTGCTCGCGCGTCGTCGCGACCTTCGCCGGGTCGAAATCGACGGTCAGGACCTCCTCGCCCGGCCCCGCCTCCGCCAGGACCTCGCCCCACGGGTCGACCACGAGGCTGTGCCCCGACTGCTCCACCCCGGCGTGCGTCCCGGCCGTCGAGCACGCCAGCACGTACGCCTGGTTCTCCACCGCGCGCGCCCGCGCCAGCAGCGTCCAGTGCGCGCGCCGGCGCGCGGGCCAGCCCGCCGGGACGACGTAGACCTGCGCGCCCTCGTCGAGCAGCCCCCGGAACAGCTCGGGGAAGCGCAGGTCGTAGCAGGTGGCGAGGCCCAGTACGGCGTCCGGCAGCGTGACCGTCGCCAGCTCGTCGCCCGCGCCCATCAGGGTCGCCTCGCCCTTGTCGAAGCCGAAGCGGTGGATCTTCCGGTACGAGCGGGCGAGGGCGCCGTCCGGGGAGATGACGAGCGCGGTGTTGTAGAGGTCGGCCGCGCCGTCCAGGACCGCCTCGGGGGCGCGTTCCACGATGGACCCGGCGTGCAGCCACACGCCCGCGTCACGCGCCGCCTCGGACATCGCCCGGAACGTCGGGCCGTCCAGTGCCTCCGCCTCGGCGGCGAACGACTCGTACGCGAAAGCACCCACCGGCCACAGCTCGGGCAGGACGACCAGATCGGCGCCGCGCTGCTGCCGTACCAATGAAGCGGCGCGCTGCCTACGGGAATTGACCGATTCGTCCGGGTCTACTGCGATCTGGATGAGGGAGGCGCGCACACTACCACCGTCCTGGCATTCGAGCCGTCTACACGGGCCTACGATCGTCACACGAAAGCACTGCCGGGGTGCCAACGGGCAGCGTAACTTAGGCTCTCGAACCTCCCACGCAGCCCACAGCCCGCCGCCCGCAGCCAGCAGCCCAGCCCGCTAACCGCAGAACCGTCGAGGGGTCCCGTGACCGTCCATCCCAGCCTTCAAACCTACGCCGATGCCTGGTCCCACTCCATTGAAGCCATAGCCGAGCTGGTCCAGCCACTCGTCGAGGGCGAGTGGAACCGGCGCACGCCGTGCCCCGGCTGGTCGGTGCGGGACATCGTCTCGCACGTCATCGGTCTGGAATGCGAGATGCTCGGGGACCCACGCCCCATCCACACGCTGCCGCGCGACCTGTACCACGTACAGAGCGAGATGTCCCGGTACATGGAGATGCAGGTGGACGTACGGCGCCACCACACCGCTCCGGAGATGACCTCCGAGCTGGAGTACACGATCATCCGCCGCAACCGTCAGCTCCGCAACGAGAACCGCGCGCCGGACGCCATGGTCCGCGCCCCGCTCGGCACCCAGCAGACGCTCGAACAGGCCATGCGGGCCCGCGCGTTCGACATCTGGGTGCACGAGCAGGATCTGCGTACGACGCTGAGCAAGCCCGGCAACCTCGACTCCGCCGGCGCGCTGGTCACGCGCGACGCGCTCCTCGAAGCCCTCCCGAAGGTCGTCGCCAAGGACGCGGGCGCGCCGCCGAACACGGCGATCGTGCTCGACGTGCACGGCCCCCTGGAGTTCCTGCGGACGATCCGCGTCGACGCGGACGGCCGCGGCACGATCGACGGCTCGCCCTCGCTCGGCCCGGCGGTGACGCTGATGATGGACTGGGAGACGTACTTCCGCCTCGCGTGCGGACGGGTGCGGGCCGCGGCGGTGCCGGACCGGATCAAGACGGACGGGGACGCGGAGCTGGCGGCGGCGATCCTGCGGGAGTTCGCGGTCACGCCCTAACGCCTTCGCTTCGTACGTAGGCCGCGCTCAGGCGGGTACGTGCACGGCCTCCACCCGGCTCGCCACCAGCCGCTCCCGCTCACGCCGCACCGCGCGCGCCCGCAGCCGCAGGATCTGCGTGATCCCGAGCGCTTCGAGGACGAAGACGGACGAGAACGCGACGCGGTAGTTGCCGCCGGTCGCGTCGAGCAGCACGCCGACCGCGAACAGCGTCGTCATCGAGGCGACGAAACCGCCCATGTTGACGATGCCGGAGGCGGTGCCCTGACGGGCGGGCGGGTTCGCGGGCCGGGCGAAGTCGAAGCCGATCATCGAGGCGGGGCCGCAGGCACCGAGGACGACGCAGAGGGTGATCAGCAGCCACATCGGCGCGTGGGCACCGGGATAGGCCAGGGTCGACGCCCACACGAGCGCGGTCACACCGACCGTACCGAGGACCAGCGGCGCCCTGGCGGCGTGGTGGCGGGCGATGATCTGCCCGTAGACAAGGCCGATCACCATGTTGACGAGGACGACCAGGGTCAGCAGATCGCCCGCCGTGGCCCGGGACTGCCCCTGCGCCTCGACGAGGAACGGCAGCCCCCACAGCAGCAGGAAGACCATGGCGGGGAACTGGGTGGTGAAGTGCACCCAGAGCCCCAGCCTGGTGCCGGGCTCCCGCCACGACTCGGCGATCTGCCTCCGTACATAGGTCGCGCCGGCGTGCTCGGTCGGCGGCGGCTCGTGGCCCTCGGGGTGGTCCTTGAGAAAGAACAGCATCAGTACGAGGACGACGACACCGGCCATCGAGCTGCCGACGAACGTCGTGGTCCAGCCGAGATCGCTCAGCAGCCGGGCGATGACGAGCGTGGAGACCAGATTGCCCGCCATCCCGAAAAGACCGGTGAACTGGGCTATCAGCGGCCCCTGGCGGGCCGGGAACCAGTGGGCGCCGAGGCGCAGGACGGCGATGAAGGTCATCGCGTCACCGCAGCCGAGCAGGGCGCGCGCGGCGAGCGCCATGCCGTAGGTGGGGGCGAGGGCGAAGCTGAGCTGGCCGACGGTGAAGAGAGTCACGCCGATCGTGAGCACCCTGCGCGTGCCGAGCCGGTCGACCATGAGGCCGACGGGTATCTGCATGCCGGCGTAGACGAGGAGCTGGAGGATCGAGAAGGTGGACAGGGCGGAGGCGTTGACGTCGAAGCGGTCGGCGGCGTCGAGCCCGGCGACGCCCAGGCTCGTACGGAAGATGACGGCGACGAAGTAGACGGCGACACCGATGCTCCACACGGCGACGGCGCGCCGGCCGCCGGGCGGGTCACCGGGCAGGGAGAGCGCGCGGCCGCGCCCCGATGATCCGGACGACGGCCCGCCAGGGGTTCCGGCACTCACCGGGCCTCACCCCGTATGAGCACCTTGACGCGGCTGACATGGGCGCGCACGCACCGCGCGGCGGCGTCGGCGTCGCCCGCGCGGATGGCTTCGAGCAGTTCGGCGTGCTCGGTGATGCTCGTCCGTACGCGCTCGGGGTGCGCCTCCATGACGGCCACGCCCATTCTCAACTGCCGGTCTCTGAGCTGGTCGTAGAGCTTCGACAGGATCTCGTTGCCCGCGTTGCGCACGATCTCCGCGTGGAAGCAGCGGTCGGTGACGGCCACGGCGGCGAGGTCCCCCTCGTCGGCGAGCCGGCGCTGCT
This sequence comes from Streptomyces sp. NBC_01506, assembly GCF_045040295.1. Lineage (NCBI taxonomy): Bacteria > Bacillati > Actinomycetota > Actinomycetes > Kitasatosporales > Streptomycetaceae > Streptomyces > Streptomyces sp. NBC_01506. The sequence goes on from NZ_CP109422.1 coordinate 4,602,572, forward strand.
CCTCCAGCAACTCCTCCAGGCGCGCGACGAGCCGCGCGGACGCGGGGACGGCCCTACGGGCGGTGAACTCCTCGACCAGCAGGCGCGTTTCGACGACATCGGCGATCTCCTGCGCGGAGACGGCGAGGACGAGCGCGCCCTTCTTGGGATAGAGCTTGATCAGCCCCTCGACCTCCAGCTTGAGCAGCGCCTCGCGCACGGGCGTACGCGACACCCCTACGGCCTCGGCGAGTTCGCCCTCCGTAAGGAGGGTTCCGCCCTGGTAGTGGCGGTCGAGGACACCCTGCTTGATGTGGCTGTAGACACGGTCGGCGGCGGGCGCGGGGGACGTGGCGGCAGGCATGCGTACAGCTTAGATACAACAGAGATACGACGGGGATCACGTCCACATCGCGGAACGACGGTGAGCGGAACGACGGTGAACCGGCGACGAACGGGCACCGAAACGGCGGCCAACGGCGAAATTCCCGGGCGCGCCGTACATCCATTCAGACCGCTCATGCGTCTTTCAGTGGACTCCCCCTTCACGGGCGCGAGTCCAATTCACTTCAGACCAACGCATTCGCGACATCGGAGCGTTCCTTTGATAACCAGTCTCCCGGGCGTGCGCAGAAACGTGCGTAGGACCACCGTGGTCGCCCTCACCGCCGGCGCCCTGCTGACGGGCTCGGCCCTGGTCGCCCCCACGACCATGGCGGCCGAGTCCGCACCGCAGGCCGCAGCCGCGCTGCCGACCCTCTCGGCCAAGGGCGCCTTCCTGCTGGACAGCACCACCGGCAAGGCGCGCTACAGCAAGACCGGGGACACCCGGCGCCAGATGGCGAGCACCACCAAGATCATGACCGCGGCCGTCGTGCTCAACACCAAGGGCATCGACCTCAACCGCAAGGTCACCATCAAGCAGACGTACCGCGACTACGTCGCCCGCGAAGGCGCGAGCACCGCCGACCTGCGCACCGGCGACAAGGTGACGATCCGTCAGCTCCTGTACGGCCTGATGCTCCCGTCCGGCTGCGACGCGGCGTACGCCCTCGCGGACGCGATCGGTACCGGTTCCACGGTGGCCGCGCGCACGAAGTCGTTCATCTCGAAGATGAACGCGAAGGCGACCGAACTGGGCCTGAAGAACACCAAGTTCGACTCGTTCGACGGCATCTCGCAGGCCGGCAACAACTACACGACCCCCCGCGACCTGGCGACGATCGCCCAGTACGCGATGAAGAACTCCGCGCTCCGTACGGTGGTCAAGACGACGACCATCAAGACGGCGGCCACCAGCAGCACGGGCGCCACGCGCACGTACACCTGGCACAACACGAACCAGTTGCTCGGCTCGTACTCGGGCGCGTTCGGCGTCAAGACCGGCACGGGCACGGCCGCGGGCCCCTGCCTGATCTTCGCCGCCACCCGTAACGGCAAGACGCACATCGGCGTCATCCTGAACGGCACGGACCGCTACAACGACGCGAAGAAGCTGCTCGACTACTACTCGGGCGTCTCGGCGAGCACGATGAAGCTCCGCCAGCTCCCGGCGGGCGCACAGCGCGACTGACCCCCCTGCGGGATGCGGTAATGGGGCGCGGCCACCGGATGGTGGCCGCGCCTTCGTCGTTGCGGGGGCGGGTGCGGGTGCAGAAACGCTCCGCCCTCACCCGTAACGGTGAATATCGGGTTCTTTCTTCAGGTTTGAGGTTTGTTCGCTATTACGTTCCCTCGCATGGACGTAGTTAGCATGAACAAACACATTCAGCCGTCGGACACGGCGGCGCGGCACGAGGCGATCGACATCGGGGACTTCGTCTACGGGGCGACGGGGACGAGAATCCGCAGGCTGACGATGCCGGACGGAAGCCACTGGTTCCCGGTGGCGGACGTGCTCGGAGAGCTGGGCTACACCAACCCGCGCAAGACTCTCAAGGACCACGTCCCGGAGGCTTTCAGAACCCAACTCGGAACCGTAACCACACGTTACGGTTCATCCGTTCCCGCAGGTCACGGCTTCAAGCGATCGATGAACGTGGTGAACCTGAACGGTCTCATCATGCTGGTCTCAGCAGCATCGAAACCGGAGACCAGGCCGTTCAAGAAGTGGATCACGGAAGTCGTCATCACCATCCAGCGCGAGGGCTCCTACACCCTCCCCGGCGCCGAGGTGCAGCCGTCGGCCCCCGTCGCCTACGCGATGCCCGCGCAGGTCGCCGACGCGATCGTCCGGCTGGAAGAGCGGAACATCCGGGCGGACGAGCAATTCGCAGCCGTACAGCGTGAAACGCTCGAAACCAGGCGCGAAATGGTCACCGCCCATCAAGCCACCGCCCAAGCCCTGGAACGGATCGCCGACCGGCTCGACACCCTGATCGCCGACCGCCCGGCCGCACCGCCCCCGCGTACCACCGCCGACACCGTGCTCGCCGACTGGAAGTCGCGGATGTCGGTGACCGAGGACGTCTGGGCCGTCGCCGTCACCATCGCGCCGGCCCTCGCCGCCGACGGCGAGCTGCGCCAGTCCCTGACGTCCATCGCCACCCGCACCGGCCTGACCGAGCACCGCGTCAACGAATGCCTGCGGTTCATGCGCAAGCACGCCTGCATCCACCCTCTCGGCAGCACCACGGACGGCGTCCCGGTCTACGGCCTGAGCCCCGCGCGCCCCCTGTAGCCTTCCTCGGTCAGGGATCGCAGCGCGACGAGGAGGACGGGTGGCCGGTCAGCGGATCACGACCCGCAATGCCCGCTTCCAGCAGTGGCACGCGCTGCTCGCCAACCGCAACAAGCGCAAGCGCCAGAACGAGTTCCTCGTCCAGGGCGTGCGGCCCATCACGATGGCCGTCGAGCACGGGTGGAACGTACGCGCCCTGCTGTACGACGCGAGCCGCCCGCTCTCGCGGTGGGCCGAGGAGTTGCTGCGCGGGATCGTGACGGACCGTGTCGCGATGGCCCCCGAACTCCTCGCCGAGCTTGGCGAACGCACCGACGGAGCCCCCGAGGTCCTGGCCGTGGTCGAGATGCGCCCGGACGACCTGAGCCGGATCCGCGTCCATGACGCCTTCCTGGGCGTGCTGTTCGACCGCCCCACCCAGCCGGGCAACATCGGCAGCATCGTCCGCTCGGCGGACGCCTTCGGCGCGGACGGCCTGATCGTCACGGGCCACGCGGCGGACGTCTACGACCCGAAGGCCGTACGCGCCACGACTGGCTCGTTGTTCGCACTCCCGGTCGTCCGCAGCCCGTCGCACCACGAGGTGGCGGACTGGCTGGCGAAGGAGCGGGCGGAAGGACGCCCCGTCGCGGTCGTCGGCACGGACGAGCACGGCGAGGCCGACGTCGACCAATTCGACCTGGCCCAGCCGGTGTTGCTGCTGATCGGCAACGAGACATCCGGGCTGAGCGCGGGCTGGCGCGAGTTGTGCGACCACGTGCTGAACATCCCGATGTCGGGCTCGGCCAGCTCCCTCAACGCCTCGAACGCGGCGACGGTAGTCCTGTACGAGGCGGCCCGCCAACGCCGTTCCTGAACCGGGGTGTTACGCGGCCCGCCGCACGTACGCCGTCAGGGCCCGCCAGGCACCGGGGGTGACCCGCAGGACGGGCCCGGCGGGGTGCTTGGAGTCGCGGACGGCGACGGTGCCGGGGACGTTACGGGCGACCTCGACGCACTCGTTGGCTGCGGAGCTGTAGCTGGACTTGATGTACTCGTATATGGGCACGCGTCCTACAACTCCTTGAGGATTCTCACCAGGACCGGGAGCCGGAGTCCCGTACGAACACGGCAAACACGCCCCACGCGGGGGGCGAGACCGTGACCACGGGCCCGGCGACATGCTTGGAGTCCCGTACGGCGACGGCACCGGGGACGTTACGAGCGACCTCGACGCACTCGCCATTGCCGCTGCTGTAGCTGGACTTGACGAACTCGTAGTGCGGCACGGTCTACAACTCCCTGCGGATGCCTTCGATCAGAGCGATGGAGTCCTGCGGAGCGAATCCGTTCCGGACGATCCGGTCGAAGGTGACGTTGTGGCGCGCGGCGTCGCTCTCACTCTCCAGCCACAGCGTAGACGAAGTGGTGTCCATGTAGACCACCTCCATCGCGCCATGCTCCTCGAACGAGACGATGCTGAACGCGCTCGTCATACCCGGGTGCGAGCCCGCGATGAAGGGCACGACCTGAACCTTGACGTTCGGGAGCGCCGCCGCCTCGATCAGCCGGGCGAGCTGGGAGCGCATCACGGCCCGCCCACCGACGAGTTGTCGCAGAGCGCCCTCTCCGACGACCGCCCACAGACGCAACGGGGTGGCGTCGGAGAGCCTGGCCTGACGCGCCATCTTCGCCTCGACGAACCGCTCGATCTCGTCGGGATCCTCCCAGTCGGCGTTCCCGACCGCCAACGACCGTGCGTAATCAGGGGTTTGCAGAAGTCCGGGCACAAAGGACCCCTGCCAACTGCGGATACCGGTCGCGATGTCCTCCAGAGCCACGTACTCCACGAGCGAGCGCAGCTCGGGGTACTGGTTCCACCAGCCCTTGGCCTTGCGGCGCTCGCGATCGGTCTTCGCCAGGCTGAGCAGGCGGTCGAGCACCCTCGGGTCATCGATGCCGTACAGGTCGCACAAGGCGCGGATGTCCGGGTCCCGGAAGGGCACCCAGCCCCGTTCCATCTTGGCCACCTTGGCGGCGGTCGCAGTAAGCGCCTGAGCGGCCTGTGACTGCGTCAGGCCGGCCGCGTCGCGCAGCCGCAACAACTCACCGCCCAACTTCCGCCCCAGGACTGTGGATACGCGACTACCTCGGTTCGCCTGCTCTGCTGTCACAGCGCCAGTCTGCCGCCCACCGACATCCCGAACAAGCGAAATCGGAGATAAATATCTCCGTGACTGCTTGTCCCAATAGAGCCGATGTCGCTACTGTCAGCGCACAGTCGCTCGCGCAGCGGAGCCACCCGGCGAAAGTGCACCGCGCTGCCCTGCGCCGAAAAGACAGCCGGCATCGCCACCGCCGCTTCACCCCCAGGGAAGCCCCCCATGAACGCAACCCACGCTCCACAACAACCCACCCCCGACCCCGACCCCGAGCCCGTCCTCCAGGAGGACCGGCTCGACTACACCCCCACCACCGGCAGCGTGCGGCTCGCGCGGCGGCGGGCCGTGCGGCTCGTCGGGGAGTGGGGGTATCCCGGACTCGCGGGCACCACCGGCCTGTTGGTCAGCGAGCTGGCGACCAACGCCCTGCTGCACGGCTGCCTGCGCGACCGCCTCTTCCGCGTACGGCTCCAACTCACCGCCACCACCCTCCGCATCGAGGTCAGCGACCCACGCGGCGAACGGCTGCCCCACCTAAGGCTCCCCGAGGACGACGAGTGCTTCGGCCGGGGGCTGCTCATCGTCGCGGAGCTGGCCGACCGGTGGGGCGTCGAGCCGCGCACCGTCGGCAAGACGGTCTGGGCGGAATGCCGCCTCGGGCCACGCCCGACGGGTGCCGGCTGAACACGAACGCCGGGCCGGGGCACCCTGGTCCTCTGAGCCGTCCCCGGATATCGCGAGGTCCCGGGGATACGGCTGATCCCCAGGACCCAGGACCCGGTTCGCGCTGTCGGCGGTCAGGAGCAACCGGAGCTGATCTCCTGGAAGTTGTCGTAGTGGTCGCCGGTGTACCAGACGGTATGGGTGTCGGTGTCACGGACGAGGCGTTCCGCGTCGCGGTAGGTGCCGGGCGGGCGGGGGTTGACGTCGTACTCGCGGTAGTGGCCCTCCAAAGGAAGGTCACCTGAACGGTTGCCGTAGACGTTGCTGCCCCGGATCACGAGCCGTGTGTTCACCACCGGGTAGTCCGTGGGGCGCTTGGCCTGCGGCCAGTTGAGCTCCTTCCAGATCGCGCAGGCGTCCTTCACCTGCCCCGGGAACGCCTCCACCGGCAGCGGCGGATCGATCACGTCGGCAGCCCGAGCAGCGGCAACAGCCGGAGCCTGGGCGGGTGTTCCGGCCGTCGCGGTCGGGGCCGCCGCCGGAACAGCGAGGGCCGTCAGGAGCAGAGCGGCGACCGCCGCGCAGCGTGGCTTGCGGATGAGATTCATGCCTGGTCAACCACGTACCGGCCGTTCGGTCACTCCCCGTCACTCCAAGGGCTCGGCAGACAGCGCAAGCAAAATGGGCGCCGCGAGGCAGAGAACCGGCGCGCCCGTCGCCACCACGTGACGGACCCGACATGCTCAGGGCCGGCCCGGTCGGCGGGCGCCGTCGCCCGACGCGCTCAGCCGACCTTCGGAGAGCCGTCGGGAAGATCCCCGGCGCCTTCGCAGCGCTCAAGTTCCCGAGCGACTGCGCGCATGACGTCAGCCGTCAGCGCGGCAACCTTCTCCTTCGTGTCCCTGTCCCTGATCTCGGTCATGCCCCCACCTCGACCTGGACGGCCAGCAGATCGTCTGGGGCCCTTCGAGTACGGACAGGCGACGAACAGCGCCGCCCCGTATTCGCTGAGGTAGCCCTCGGCCGGTCCGAGTGAGATCGGGGTGCTGCCGGGTTCCGCCGCACCGCGCGCCACTTCGTCCCAGGTGAACTCGGACTCCTGATACCTGCTGAACTGGATCCCGAGGTTCGTCCCGCCACCGGACAGCTCGCACCTCCCTCCGCCCTCGGACGCGTCGACAACGAAGTTGACAGACCTCACGGTCTACCTTCCTGCCCGTGCTGCCAGACCAAGTGAATGCCGACGTGAATACATCAACGCGGTCTACTGCGACCACTGCTGCGGCCGGGAAGGTTGACAGGAGTGCGCGGCTCGTGGGACCCGCCGAACATCTCCGGTCACGGCAATGGCCTTCAAGACGGACACCCCTGAGCCTTGAGTGCTTGCGTCAGATACGAATCCAGAAAACGAGAGAGCGCCTGTCGGCGTTCGGAGGTGTCCTTCGGTGTGTCACTCATGGACTCGATCTCCATCACGAACTTCCGTTCGTCGTTGGGACGAGGGCACGCGACAACCGCGAGCGCCCCCTGATCCGCGACGCGCGCATCATCACCGATGTCGGCCTTCTCCGGGTGACCCATACGTCCCAGCGCCTCCTCCTTCACCTTGATGGGGTCGACGTCGGCGGGGACCACGTCACCCTTTACGTACAGCACCAGCGCTTTGTCCACCTGTAGTCGGCAACTCCAGCTTTCTTCGCCGAAATTGCTTCTTTTCTGCTCGAACGCATCGCCGTTCGGCAGCAAGGGGGCAAGCAGGTCGGCGTCGGCCGGCGTTTCGCAGACCGTGTCGGGCACCGCGTACTCACGGGAGTCCGAGCAACCCGCTGCCACAGCCGCAACCATCCCACCGGCAAGCAGAGCCAGAACACGACGGGTCCACGGCACGCTGATGGTTCGTGCACCGCTCGACATCACTGGTCACCCGCAAGACCGTTGGCCCGGTCGTTTCCGTTGAACGCGGCTCTGTTGATCTCGTCTGTGAGTGTGTAGGCACTGTTGGTGTGCCCAGGATTGGCCTTGCCCCACTCTTCGGCCAATGCCTTGAGTTGATTCTCGCGAGATGTGAACGTCTCACCGTTCTGTCGCTGGATCTCTTCGTCGATCCGGCCCTGCTCGTCCAACTGCCACGAATACGCGAGCGCGTCGACACCACGCTGTGCGGCGTCGCCGACTACGGGAATGAAGTTGACGACCCCACCCAAGCCGTGGTACCCCCACTTCGCGTCCCAGGTCGGGGCGTCCTTGTCCGTATTCAGCGCCTGATAGCGAGCCTCTTCGAGGAAGCCGACGGTCTGACCGGCCCGTATCAGGGTTTCCTTCGGGTCCTTCGGATTGTCCTCGTGAATGTCACGCAGCATTTCCTGGTTGAGACCGTCGTTCAGGATTCCGTATGCGTCCTGGCTGCGCGATACTTGCTTGCTGACTTCCAAAAGGTCGTGGCGGTCGAGCAGCCTCGGGTCGCCCGGGTCGTCGGCCAGCGCACTCGCGCTGTGATGGGTCTCGTCACCGTAGTTCAGCAGAAGCCCGGCCATGTCGTCGCGCAGTTCGGGCGGGAAGTCGTCACCCCTCGCGGCCAATCTGCTCAAGGCACCGTCCAGGACCTCACGTTGTGCGTCGGTATGGTTGTTCGAGGTGACCACATGTGGCTCGTCCGGATTGAGGCCGGTGCCCGCCGCGAGCAGTGCTTTGCCCAGGGCGTCCCGGGACTGGACAGTACCGTCGCCCTTGCCGAAGGGGTCGTCCTCGTCGTAGAACTCCCGCTCCGAGAGCAGGTAGTCGGCCATGTCCTCCTGGTTGAACAGTTCCGTCGCGAAACTGGGGTTGTGGGAGACAGCCTTGAGGTATCCAGCCATCGGATCGCTGCCTGATGCGCCGTCCTTCCCCGAGTAGTCCAACTGGGCGGCCATACCGGGGTTTCCCCAAATGGAAGCGGGGTCGAAGGGCTTCTTGGTATCCGTCTCGAAGGTGCGCATCGCGTTCCCGTAGTCCCGGAGGAAACCACTGTCGAAGTTCCCTTTGACCATGAGATTGCTCATGATCTGAAAGCCGTACGCCTTCGTCATCATGCCCTCGTGGCCGAACGTCTTGCCACCGGCCGCGATCACCTCGCGCTTCCAGGTGTCCATCGCCGGGCTGTCGCTCCGGGTCGCGGTGGCCAGCGTCATGCTCAGGTTGTCCTGGACCTCGGCGAGGATCTTGGCCCGGTCGCCGTCGACCGGGCCGCCGGGCGGCGCCGCCATGTCCCGCCAGAACTGGAGCGTCCCCTCCGCGCCGAGCGTCGTGGCGAAGCGTTCGCTGAAGCCGGGGTTGTCGCGCTGGTTCACCAGCGTCTCGTTGAAGCGGGCGACGTCCGCGTCGCTCCAGTCCTTCGGGTTGGTCTCCGCCGCCTTCTTCGCCCAGTAGTCGGCGTCCGCCTTGCCCTGCCGGTCGTCGGCCTCCTTGAGCCCGCCCGGACCGTCACCGGAGAAGTCGTGCTTGTTCTTCGCGAGCGCGCGCAGCGCCCGCGCGGCGACGCGGTCGGTCTCGCTCGCCTCCCACAGGATCCGCTTCACCCGGCGCTCGGCCACCGCGACTTCTTCGTCGCTCGGCTGGGGATGTCCCCCTTGCCGGCGGCGGCGCCCGAGGGGACGGACACGATCGCCGTGCCGTTGTCGTTGATGTAGATGTTCTTCTTCGCGACCTCGTCGATGAGCGCCCGCAGATCCGACTTGTGCCGCTTCAGGGCCGCGCTGGAGTCACGCAGAATTCCGAGGATGCTCCTGGCCTGGGCGGCCACGTCCCGGGACTCGGCGGCCGTCTTGATGACGAACTCCCTGGAGATGGTGGCGTTGGCGCCCTTCCAGTCGGCGGCCTGCGTCTGCGTCTGAAGCCCCTGGGCGCTCGCTCCGCCTCCTTCGCCGGTGGCCAGCGTGTTCAGCTTCGCGAACATCTTTTCCCAGTCGGACACCGCGCCGTCCAGCGTGCCCAGACGCAGATTGGTGAGTTCCCCCGCGGTCATCGTTTCCGCCGCCATGCGCTGTCCAGCCCCGTTCGCGGTCGTTACTTGATGTAGTCGTTGATCTTCGACATGGACATCGCCGTCTGGACGTGCACTTCGTCCTTGGAGTGCTGCGCGCGGGAGAAGTCCAGATGGTTGGAGATGTGCGCGCAGGCGTCCTTCAACGTCGCGGTCTGGCTGTTCCAGGCGTCGTGCAGCTCGGTCAGCGCCGAACCCATGTCGAGCCCGTCGTTGAACAGGTCGATCGACGCGGTGAACGTACTGGGACGGGCGATGTCACTGTCCACGCGGAACGTCTCGCGCAGCTCGTACGCCAGATTGCCGAGCTTCCCCAACTGGTCGTCGTGCACCACCAGATCGCCGTTCGAGGCCGTACCGCCGCCCCCGCCCCCGCCGTCGGCCGGAAGCTGGTTCAACCGCATCTGCGCGGACTGCTTGTCCGCGGCGTCGCTCTTGAGCTGTTCCCATTCGTCCCATGCCATGTGCTGAACCTTCCCCCTGTACGGCGGCCGTCCCGGTGGACGCGTTCGCTCCACTGACGCTAGCAACTTGCCTGCAAGCTGAAGCCATCGGCGGGAGACCGGCGCAATCTGCTCACATCCGGATACCCGGATACGTCGACGGCGGACCGCGCGCGAGGCGCGGTCCGCCGGTGGTGCGTTACTTCAGGGGGCTCCGGAGGGGCGGAGACCCTAGAGAACCGTGGCGCCGTAGACGCTCAGGGCCTCCGTGACGGGCTGGTAGAACGTGGTGCCGCCGGAGGTGCAGTTGCCGCTGCCGCCGGACGTGAGGCCCAGCGCGGTGTTGCCCGAGAACAGCGAGCCGCCGCTGTCGCCCGGCTCGGCGCAGACGTTGGTCTGGATCATGCCGTACACGATGCCGCTGGAGCCGTAGTTGACCGTGGCGTTGAGGCCCGTGACCGAGCCGCCGCGCAGACCGGTGGTGCTGCCGCTGCGCTGCACGGACTGGCCGACGAACGCGTTGCCCGCCGACGTGATGTCCCGGTACGTGCCGTTGTACAGGTAGACCCGGCCGTCGGCCGCCGCCGGGTTGGAGTGGCGGATGATGCCGTAGTCGTTGGTCGGGAAGCTGGTTCCGGTGCGCGTGCCTATGGACCAACTGGCGCCGATGTTGGTGCAGTGACCGGCGGTCAGCGCGTGGGCCACGCCGCCGACCGACACGTTGAAGCCGAGCGAACAGCGGCTGCCGCTGGTGGTGATGGCCTCGCCACCTGCGATCAGCGGGGTGAACTTGCCGGGGGCGCGCTTGATCGTCAGTTCGGCCTCGGAGTCCGAGAGCGCGGACTTGACCTCGGCCAGTTCGGTCGCGGAGACCGTGCTGTCGGCGGTCACGACGATCTTGCCGGTCGCCTTGTCGGTGTACCAGGCGGTGCCGGCCACGTCCGCGTCGAGCACGGCGGAGCTGGCCTCGGCGAGCTGCGAGACGGTCGCCTTGGCCTCGGGGGCCGGGGCGGCCGTGGCCGAGGGAACGGCGAGCGCGACGGCGGCCACCAGGCCGGTCGATACGGCGAGGACGCGGGCGCGTCTGGACACGCCGCTGAGGGGGGAAAGGCGCTTGAAGGTCACGAGATCCTCCGCAGATATGGGGGATGAACAGCCCATTGGGTGGGATGGGGCAGTTGTTGCGTGCAGGCCCCCGTCCAGCGATCACCGGACGTGGACCTGTCAAGCTGCGCGGATCGAATCGTTGACGGCTACGGCTCCTGACGCAAGGCCGACTTCCGGACCCCGGGCCCGGAATCCCTCCGGTGGCGAATACGCCTCTCCCGGCACCGAGTCGGGGCGTGCGCCCGCGCTTCGAGGAGCGCGTCGGGGCGCACATCGGGCTTTGCTGCAAAGCGGATACGGGCTGCCGGAATTGGGGGGTCCGTGCCGTAAACATCCTTTACGGGGGGCGAGTTCAAGCCCGTATACAGTCTCTTTACCGAAGGTCGCCACGGGTTACGTTACGAACACACACTGCTCGTCGCCCGGTCGGTCACCTGATACGGCTGGTGAGTACTGCGCCTGATGGGGTGTGTGCGTCAGGTGGGACGGCTTCCGTGGTTGGGATACATGCGCGATCTTCGAGCGAAGTGCCCGTGTATTTCCGATGGCCGAATCTTTGCATCCGCCTCGAAGCGCCGTCGTTCTGAGACCCGGATGCGCCCGGAGGCGCGCTCTTGCGAACCACTGCGGGCGTGTGCTGTGGAGGGGTGTTGTGGAGGTGTGCCGCTGGGGCGTGCGCTTACATCCAGGGCTCTCCGGTGATGCCCGCCGCGCGCATCGGTGTGACCGGGTGTCCCGGGCGGTCCAGCCACAACTCCTGGCCTCCGCGCGCCGTCACCGTCAGGCCGAAGCGGGTCAGCTCCGGGCGGCCCGCGTCCTCCCACCACACACGTGCCGCCGTGATCTCGTCCCAGAGGCGGCGGGTGCCCCACTGCCGCACCGCGTCCGGCGCGTCCCACTCCTCGTAACGCACGGACGCCCACGAGCCGTTGCCGTCCGAGAGGACGATCCGGTAGGTGGCCACCGGATTCGCGTTCTCCCAGGTGTGGACGTAGCGCGCCTCCTGGACGCGCAGGCCGATCGTGAAAGCCACGCCCCCGTTCGACAGAGCCAGGTCCGGGGCGATCGCGGACGGGCCCAGTCGGTCGGGGTCCGTGCGCGGGAGCGTGACGGTGTGGGGGCGCTGGGCGCGCATCCACATGAAGCTGACGCTGTCCACGAAGCGGCCGTACGACGGGCCGCCGGGCTCGCCCGACACCAGGCGCAGCAGGCCCGCGTTGGCGTACGGGGTGCCCCACGGCGTCACGATCGTGCCGCCCGGCCGGGTCTGGGCGATCCAGGCGTGGGGGACGTGGCGGACCGCCGCCGTCGAGTGGATGTGGTCGTACGGCGCGTTGGCCGGCCAGCCCGCGAGGCCGTCGCCCACGGCCGTCCGCGCGGGCACCAGGCCGGCGGCCTTCAGACGCTCCGCGGCCTGTGCGGCGACGCCGGCGTCGACCTCGACCGTCGTGACGGCCTCGCGGCCGAGTCGGGCCGCCAGCAGGGCACTTGTCCAGCCCGTCCCCGTACCGACGTCGAGCACGCGCGCGCCGTCCGTGACATCCAGATGCCGCAGCATCGACGCCACCAGCGAGGGCTTGGAGGCGGACGACGTGGGGACGCCGGGGCCGTCGTGGGCGCCGTCGTCCAGTTGTGTGACGACCACGTCGTCGGCGTCGACCAGTGCCCACCACGCGTCGGGCTCGACGGCACGGGTGACCCGCCGGTGGCCGGTGGGGGATCCGTCGTCCGGCGCCCATACGGCCTCCGGCACGAACTCCGGACGCGGGGCGCGCGCGAACGCGCCCCGCCAGCCCTCCGCCAACGCGCCGGACAGGGTCAGGCCGGACAGTAAACGCTCGTAGCCGTCGCGCACTTCTTCGGGGTCTCCCTCGGTCGTGGGACCGACCGACTGCGTTCAGTCACCATTCGGTCACCAAAACAGGTATACCCACTTCGCTCCGTGACCACAGGGGGCGTGCGGAAGCACCCAGGGCCGAGCAGGGCGCGCGGCAACGGCCCAACAACCGCCCGCTCACGGACGAGCGCCCGCGCGGAGTTGACCGCCGCTCACGGGCGAGTGCGTGAGCGGCGGGTCAAGCACCCCTCACGAACGGCCGCGTGGCACCGCGACCGTCAGGGACTGTGCCGGGCCGCCGACGCGGGTCCAGGTGCCGGACTCGGAATCCCAACGCCGCACCGACGTACGGTCGTCGGACAGGACGTACACCTCATGGCCCGCCACCCAGGTCTGCGCCCCCGCCGGGCCGATGTCGTGCCAGGAGTTCGCCGAGTAGTGGCGAAGACGGGTGCCCGTGGGGTCGGTGGAGAACAGGCCGGCGGTGCCGCCGAACAGCGCGCCGGCCGGGCCCGCCACCCGCGTCCACTGCTGCTCGGTGTCCTTCGCCTCGGGTGCCAGCCAGCGGGTGACCATCGCGCGGTCGGGCGTGAGGCCGTACAGATACCGGTCCGTCAGCGCGAAGTCGGCGCCCGCCGTGCCCACGAAGTCCCATTCGCCGGGCCGGCCGCGGTACTTGAAGATCCGGCCGTCCTTCGGGTTCGTCGCGAACAGGCCAGGGCCGCCTCCGTACAACCGCTGCGCGGGGCCGCCCACCCAGGTCCACGAGGTGCCCCGGCCGTCCCAGACATGGACGGCGCCGCGGTCCGCCGTCAGGCGGTAGAGGCGGGTGCCGCTGACCGCGATGTCGCTGCCCGGCTCGCCGACGCGGTGCCAGCGGCCGGGCCTGCCTCCGTAGGCGTAGAGGCCGTCGCCGCGCACCCCCGTCGCGAACAGGCCCGCCGGGCCCGCCCACAGGCCCTTCGCGGTGTCGCCGATCCGGGTCCAGTCGTCCGCATCGGGGCCGTCCCACCGGAAGACGCCGTCGCCGCCGGGACCGATCGCGAAGACACCGGTGCCGGTGAGCGGCGCGGCCCCTTCGGGGAGCGGGCCGTCGGACGGGGCGGACGGCCCCGACGACTGGACGCCGCCGCCCGACGGGGACCGGGCGCCGGCCGAGATCCCCTCTCCTCCGGAGGGGAGCAGCGCGACCAGCACCAGGAGGACGGCCACGGCGGTCGCCGCCATGGCCGTCAGCACGACCGCGAGCCGGGTGCGCCGCCCGCCCGGTCCGCGTACGGCGGCGGATACCGGGACCGGAGGCGGAGCCGTTACCGGGGCTGCGACCGGCGCCGTCACCGTGGCCTCGTCGGACGGCACCGCAGCGGCCCGCGCCGCCGCCCCCACCGCCGCCGCGTGCAACCGCCCCGCCGTCCGCGTACGGCTGAGGCGGACCGCCTCGTCCGGCGTACGGTCGGCGACCAGCCGCTCCAACAGGTCCAGTGGTACGAGCTTCTGGCCCGAGCGGTACTCCCCCCACATCGTCTTGCCGACGTGATACCGCTCCGCCAGTTCGCGCAGCGTGGCCCCGGCCGTCACCTCCAGCACGAACGACGCCAGCGCGTTCGCCTCCGCCGTACGGCCTCTCGGCGCGCCCTGCCGTCTGCCGGCCCGGCCGGTCCCGACTGTCCCGCCGGTCCCGACTGTCCCGCCTGTCCTGCCTGTCCTGCCTGTCCTGCCTGTCCCGTCGTCCGTCATCGCGATCCCCCTCGCTCCTGGGAATCCCAGCAGTTCGATTGTCCGCGGACAACGCGTTGTCCGGACTTCCCATGTGATTTCTGGCCGAATCGCCCGGACAATCGCCGCTCGCGTCAGCCTGGGAACGCGGGTCTCCACCGCCCGCCTCCCACGAGGAAAGGAGTCCGATGAGGCTCGCGCTCACCGGGGCACCGGCCCTGCTCGCCGCCGCACTCGCCGCCGCACTCGTCACCACGCCGGCCACCGCGGCACCCGCGCCCACGCCCACCGCCGCTCCCACACCCGCTCCCGCACCCGCACCCGCCCAGTACCAGATCGGCACCTTCAACATGGCGGGCGGCAACGCCGAGCACGGCACCAAGGGCGACGAGGCGCCGGAGGCCCTGGCGCGCAGTGTGCGCGATCGTATGCCCGCGGTCGTCGCCGTCCAGGAAGGCTGCGGCGACTGGAGCTTCGCCCTGTGGAACAAGCTCAGGGAGCAGCAGTACGACGTCCTGCTGAACCCGGTCCTCCAGCGCGCCGGCGGGCCCAACGCCGAGTGCCTGCACCCGAATTCGTTCGGCTTCGGCAACGGGCTGATCATGCGCAAGGACATCGGCTTCGACCCGAACTCCTACCGGGCCCACGAGTTGACGAAGAACGCCGCCGTGGACCCGGCGCGCAAGGACCACAAGGAGCAGCGGGAGATGCTCTGCGTCACGGCCCCGGCGCGTCAGCTCGTCGCCTGCTCCGTCCATCTGACGCACGACGACCGCGAGTTGCGCATCGCGGAGGCGGAGGAGGCGCGCCGCGTCCTGGCCGTGGAGTACGCCGGGTACACGAAGCTCGTCGGCGGCGACCTGAACGACGATCCGATGTCGGCCGCGACCGACCGGTTCTACGACTCCGGCTACGGGTTCGGGGCCCGGGGCGAGTTCAAGGAGGCCGACAGCCTCTGCGGCAACAAGATCACCCCCGTCGCCAACATCTACGGGACGCCCTGCCGGCTGGGTGGGCGCACCCACGGCTCCGGCAAGATCGACTACCTGTTCGTCTCCCCGCACGTCCCCGTCCGGTGGGCCCAGGCCACCTCGGCCAACCACTCCGACCATGTGCCGCTCTGGGCCGAGGTAACCCTCTGACCCGCTGACCATCGACCGCCCGACCAGCACAACTCGCTTTCCAACCAAGGAGGAAGACATGCCGTTCAGCGACGACGAACTCACCGAGATCGCCTTCCGGGAGCAGCGGGAGCGCGACCGCCAGTACCAGGAGTGGATGGACCAGCAGGAGGCCGACCGCCAGGCGCGGGCCGCCGAGGAGCAGGCCCGCAGGGCGGCCGAGCAGCCGCACTCCGGGCCCACCTGGTAGGCAGCACCTGATTCACGGACCAGCTCCACGCGCAGCGGGAAGGGTCGCGACCCCGGGGGGAGTCGCGACCCTTCTCTACGTGTCTCTACGTGTCTCTACGTGTCTCTACGTGTCTCTACGTGTCTCTACGTGGTCGGCCTGGCCGGCCTGGTCAGCCCCAGGTGATCAGCCGCTTGGGCTGCTCCAGCACCGCCGCGATGTCCGCCAGCACCTTGGAGCCCAGCTCGCCGTCCACCAGCCGGTGGTCGAACGACAGCGCCAGTGTCGTGACCTGACGGGGCTTCACCTTGCCCTTGTGGACCCACGGTTGGAGCTTGATCGCACCGACCGCCAGGATCGCGGACTCGCCCGGATTGAGGATCGGCGTGCCCGTGTCGACACCGAAGACGCCGACGTTCGTGATCGTCACCGTACCGCCCTGCATGGCCGCCGGGGTCGTCCTGCCCTCCCGCGCCGTGGCCACCAACTCGCCCAGTGACTGGGCGAGTTGCGGCAGGGTCTTGTCGTGCGCGTCCTTGATGTTCGGCACGAGCAGACCGCGCGGCGTCGCCGCCGCGATGCCGAGGTTGACGTAGTGCTTGAGCACGATCTCCTGGGCGTCCTCGTCCCAGGTGGCGTTGACCTCCGGGTGCCGCTTGATGGCCACCAGCAGCGCCTTCGCAATGAGCAGCAGCGGGTTGACCCGTACGTCCGCCATGTCCTTGTCGGACTTCAGCTCGTCGACCAGCTTCATCGTGCGCGTGACGTCGACCGTCACGAACTCCGTGACATGCGGCGCGGTGAACGCGCTGCCCACCATCGCTGCGGCCGTCGCCTTCCGTACGCCCTTGACGGGGATACGGGTCTCCCGGCCGGCAGGCGAGGGTGCGGCGGCCACCGCGGCGGGCGCCGGCGCCGAGACCGGCACATCAGCCTCGGCCTGCACCGTCGCCGCGTGCACGTCCTCGCGCGTGATGATCCCGTCCGGGCCGGACGGCGTGATCGTCGCCAGGTCCACCCCCAGGTCCTTGGCGAGCTTGCGCACGGGCGGCTTCGCCAGCGGACGCGACAGCCCCTCGGTAAGAGGAGCGGGCGCCGCCTGGCCGTTCATCTCCGCCTGGATCGCCGCAGCCGCCGCGCCCTGCTCGGGGACAGTGGATGCCCCCTTGCGCGCACGGCGCTTCGTGGACGACTCCGAGACCCCGTAGCCGACGAGCACCGGCTGGCGCCCCTTCGGCTCGGCGACCTCAGGCTCGGGCTCGGGCTCGGCCTCGGCGACCGGCGCCGCAACAGGAGTTGCGCCCCCCGGCGCCCCCGGCGCCACATCCACCGTGATGATCGACGCCCCGACATCGACGGTCGTGCCCTCGGCGAAGCGCAGCGCGTGCACCACCCCGTCGTAGGGGATGGGCAGTTCGACGGCGGCCTTCGCCGTCTCGACCTCGCACACCACCTGGCCGTCGACGACGGTGTCGCCCGGCTTTACGTACCATTTGAGGATCTCGGCCTCGGTGAGCCCTTCGCCCACGTCCGGCATCTTGAACTCGCGATAGCGGGTGGCGGCGGTAGAAGTGTCAGCAGTCATGGTCACGGCACTCCTCAGTACGCGAGCGAGCGGTCGACGGCGTCGAGTACCCGGTCCAGGCCCGGAAGATACTCCTCCTCCAGGCGCGCCGGCGGATACGGGGAGTGGAATCCACCGACCCGCAGCACCGGAGCCTCCAGGTGGTAGAAGGAGCGCTCCGTGATCCGGGCGGCGATCTCCGCGCCGGAGCCGTAGAACACCGGCGCCTCGTGGACCACGACCAGCCTGCGCGTCTTCTCCACCGATGTCTGGATCGTGTCGAAGTCGATCGGGGACATCGACCGCAGATCCAGCACCTCCACCGATTTGCCCTCCTCGGCGGCGGCAGCGGCCGCCTCCAGACAGACCTTGACCATCGGTCCGTACGCCGCGAGCGTCAGATCCGTGCCGGTGCGGGTGACCCGGGCCTTGTGCAGCGGGCCCGGGATGGCCTCGGTGTCGACCTCGCCCTTGTCCCAGTAGCGCCGCTTGGGCTCGAAGAAGATGACCGGGTCGTCGCTCTGGATGGCCTGCTGCATCATCCAGTAGGCGTCCGCCGAATTCGACGGTGAGACGATCTTCAACCCCGCCACGTGCGCGAACAGCGCCTCCGGCGACTCCGAGTGGTGCTCGACGGCGCCGATGCCACCGCCGTACGGAATACGGATGACGACCGGCATCTTGATCTTGCCGAGCGCGCGGGCGTGCATCTTCGCGAGCTGCGTGACGATCTGGTCGTACGCGGGGAAGACGAAGCCGTCGAACTGGATCTCCACGACCGGCCGGTAGCCGCGCAGCGCGAGACCGATCGCCGTACCGACGATGCCCGACTCGGCGAGCGGGGTGTCGATGACCCGGCCCTCGCCGAAGTCCTTCTGGAGGCCGTCGGTGACCCGGAAGACGCCGCCGAGCTTGCCGACGTCCTCGCCCATGATCAGGACCTTGGGGTCGGTGTCGAGGGCGACGCGCAGCGACTCGTTGATCGCCTTCGCGAGGGGGAGCTTCTGTACGGCCATGGCTACTTGCCCTCCTCGACGGCAGCGGAGACGGAGTCCGCGAACGACGCCTGGTAGGCCGCGAACTGCGCCCGCTCCTCGTCCACGAGCGCGTGCCCGTCCGCGTACACATGCTCGAAGATCGCCATATGGTCCGGGTCGGGCATCGCTCGCACCGCTTCGCGCACCCGCCGGCCCAGCGCCTCGCTCTCCTTCTCCAGAGCGGCGAAGAACGCCTCGTCGGCGGCCGACTCCCGCTCCAGATACGCGCGCAGCCGCAGGATCGGGTCCTTCGCCTCCCACGCCTCGCGCTCGTCGTCCGCCCGGTACTTCGTCGGGTCGTCGGACGTGGTGTGCGCGCCCATGCGGTAGGTGAACGCCTCCACGAGCATCGGGCCCTGGCCGGTGCGCGCGCGCTCCAGCGCGGCGCGTGTCACGGCCAGACAGGCCAGTACGTCGTTGCCGTCGACCCGCACGCCGGGGAAGCCGAAGCCCTGCGCGCGCTGGTAGAGCGGCACCCGCATCTGCTTCTCGGTCGGCTCCGAGATGGCCCACTGGTTGTTCTGGCAGAAGAACACCACCGGCGCGTTGTAGACGGCCGAGAAGGTGAACGACTCCGCCACGTCGCCCTGGCTGGAGGCGCCGTCGCCGAAGTAGGCGATGACGGCCGAGTCCGCGCCGTCCTTGGCCACGCCCATCGCGTAGCCGGTGGCGTGCAGCGTCTGCGAGCCGATGACGATCGTGTACAGATGGAAGTTGTTGGTCTTCGGGTCCCAGCCGCCGTGGTTCACACCGCGGAACATCCCGAGCAGGTTCGTCGGGTCGACGCCCCGGCACCAGGCGACGCCGTGCTCCCGGTAGGTCGGGAAGACGTAGTCGTCGTCGCGCAGCGCGCGTCCCGAGCCGATCTGGGCGGCCTCCTGGCCGAGCAGCGACGCCCACAGGCCCAGCTCGCCCTGGCGCTGGAGGGACGTGGCCTCGGCGTCGAAGCGACGCGTCAGGACCATGTCGCGGTAGAGCCCGCGCAGGGATTCGGGGGTGATGTCGGCTACGTAGCTGTCGTACTCGTCGTTCTTGACGCGCTCGCCCTCGGGCGTCAGCAACTGTACGAGCTGGGGCTCGGAAGCCTTCGGCTGCGACGCCGTCTTGGCGCCGGCGCGCTTGGTGCCGCTGCTACGTCGCGGCTTTCGCGCGGCGGCAGTGCTCTCCACGGTCACGTGCGTGCTCCTCCGTCGGTCCGGTCCCCGGGATCCGCCGGGAACCAGTGCGGCTCGCCTGCTTCCGGACGCGTGCACGGGGTGGGTGCGACCCGGCCGGGACAGGCGTGACAGGTGCCCCGGCGAGCGCCCTGTCACAGGCACGTTACCCAGTGGGTCGCATTCCTGCGAAACCCCTATTGACCTGCGATTTTACTTGGATTTCCAAGTAAATCGCCACTGTCGGGGGACAACCACTGGTCACAGCCTTGCAGGCCGCCGGAACAACGGCACGTTATCCCGGCGGCCCACGACGGGGATAGGGGGAAGTGTGTTTGACTGATCCTGTGCCTGAAATGGGAAAAATCACCGTTTTTCTGCTGGACGATCACGAGGTGGTCCGGCGGGGCGTCCATGAGCTGCTCGCCGTCGAGGACGACATCGAGGTCGTGGGCGAGGCGGGTACCGCCGCCGACGCGCTGACCCGGATCCCGGCGACCCGGCCCGACGTCGCGGTGCTGGACGTACGGCTGCCGGACGGCAGCGGCGTGGAGGTCTGCCGCGAGATCCGCTCCCGGGACGAGAGCATCAAGTGTCTGATGCTCACCTCGTTCTCCGACGACGAGGCGCTGTTCGACGCGATCATGGCGGGCGCCTCGGGTTACGTACTGAAGGCGATCCGCGGTGACGAACTGCTGACCGCCGTACGGGACGTGGCGGCCGGCCGGTCCCTGCTGGACCCGGTCGCGACGGCGCGGGTGCTCCAGCGGCTGCGCGAGGGCAACACCCCCAAGGGCGACGACAAGCTGGCGAACCTCACCGACCAGGAGCGCAAGATCCTCGATCTCATCGGCGAGGGCCTGACCAACCGCGCGATCGGCGAGCGGCTGCATCTCGCCGAGAAGACGATCAAGAATTACGTCTCCAGCCTGCTGTCCAAGCTAGGGATGGAGCGCCGGTCCCAGGCCGCCGCGTACGTGGCGAGGATCCAGGCCGAGCAGCGCTGAACCGCACTGACCGGCGGGTTTGGGTGCTCAACGGCGCCGAAACCTGTCGAAGGCCCCGACTCCGGCCGGGTTTCCTAAAGGTCCGATAAGGACCAAGGTCCTGGCCGATCCGGGGCGGGTTGCCCTAGTTCTGTGGATGGCCGGTGACAGAGAGTGGATGCCATGTCCACCCGTGATCTGCGCGCCATCGACCTGCTCGACCGAGTCCCCTTCGGGCGGGTGGCCACGAGCATGCGGGCGATGCCGTTCGTGGCCCCCGCCCGGCACATCGTCGCCGACGACCGCGTCGTCCTGCGGATGCACCGTGGGATGGGCTATCACCGGGCGTGCAGCGGCAGCGTCGTCGCGTACGGCGCCGACAACTTCCACTCCGGGGAGGCCGACCTCTGGTCGGTCCAGTTCACCGGCACCGCGAACATGGTCAGGCCGACGGACAGCCAGTTGGAGCTGTTCGGCGCGGGGCCCCACCATGTCGACGGCGAGCCCTTCGACCCGGTCTACATGCGCCTGACGCCACAGTTCTCGACCGTGCACATCCTCGAGTACGGGACGGAGTACGGGAGCGAGTACGGGACGGAGAGCGGGTCCGCGAGCGACAGCGGAAACGGACGGCGACACAATCGCCACGCTGTGTGATCTATCATTTGAAGAGTGCCGTGCTCATCTGCAACGACCGCGACGATGCCCTATGTCGCGAGCGCTCCGCCCGTGGTCGACCTCCCCTTCGGCTCCCTGCCCCTCGGTGACCTGCTCAGACGCTACGAGTACGGCGGCGAACCCCTGGCCTGCCAGCCCCTCACCCAAGGGCTGCTGAACCGCGGCTACCGGCTCACCACCACCCACGGCTCCTACTTCCTCAAGCACCACCTCGACGGCGACCGCGAGTCCATCGCCCGCCAGCACCGCGCCACCCGGCGGCTCCAGGCGCTGGGCGTCCCCGCCGTACCGCCCGTCCGGGACACCGAGGGCGGCACCGTCGCCGTCGTCGGCGGCCACTGCTACGCCCTGCACCCCTGGGTCGACGGCCGGCACCGCACCGGCGCCCAGTTGACGCCCGCCTCCTCACGGCGGCTCGGCTCGCTCCTCGGCGTCGTACACACCTGTCTGGAACAGGTCATGGAGCCGGCGCCGGACCGCTTCTCCTACGGAGGCGGGCACGACGGCGCGTACGACGGCGCGTACGACGGCGGGCACGACGGCGCGTACGACGGCGGGCACGACGGCGCGTACGACAGCGCCACCCCCGCCGACACCTTCGCGCTCATCGACGAGTTACTGGCCCTCGCTCGCGGGCGCACCCCGGGCGACGGCTTCGACTCGCTCGCCGAACACCGGCTGCTGGAGCGCCGGGCGCTGCTGGAACGCCACGCGCACCACCGGCCGCCACCGGGCGCCGAGACGGCCACCGGGTGGGTGCACGGCGACTTCCATCCGCTGAATGTGCTCTACCGGGGCACGGACCCCGTCGCGATCGTCGACTGGGACCGCCTCGCCGTCCAGCCCCGCGCCGAGGAGGCCGTCCGGGCGGCGGCGATCTTCTTCGTACAGCCTTCGGGGGAGCTGGACCTGGTGAAGGTGCGGGCGTACGCGCGTGCCTACCGGCTGACCGCCGGGGCGGACTGCGCCGAACTGGCCGCCGCCGTACACCGCGTGTGGTGGGAACGGCTCAACGACTTCTGGATACTGCGCTGGCGCTACCAGTTGGACGACCGAAGGGCCGACCCGCAGTTCCCCGCGGTGTCGGCCCTGGCGGTGTGGTGGACGCGGAACTACTGGGAGGTGTGCGACGCGTTCGCGGGGTGACCTCCGGCCTCCGGCCCGTCCGGTGTGCCTAGCTCCCGGTCGCGCCTTCGGGGGTGCCGGGGTCACCCGCGGCCCCGCCGCCCGGCGTTCCCGTACCACCGTCGGTGGTGCCGCCGTCGGCCGTCCCGCCCTCCGCCGTGCCCGGGTCCGGAGGCGACGGATCGCCGGACGGGTCCTCGCCGGTGCCGTCCGTCGTCCCCTGGTCGTCCCCCGGGTCGGGCGGCGGCGAGGGGGTGTCCGACGAGGGGGTCTCCGAGGGTGACGGCTTCTCGCTCGGGGTGTCCTCGGTCGGGAACTCCGGCTGCTGGTGGCCACCGCCCGTCGAGGTGTCCGAATCGTCGGAGGGCGTGGTCTCCTCGTCCTTCGACTTCGACGGCTTGTCGCTCGGCGTCTGCGACGGGCTCTGTTCGGTCTTCCGGTCCTGCTTGTTGTCGTTCCCCGTGGCGCCCATGTTGTTCACCGCGTACGCCGCGCCCGCCACGATCGCGATCACCGCGAGCAGGGCGACCAGCCACATCTTGCCGCGGCCACCGCCCCCTTCGCCGTGCCGGCCGCCGTCGTAACCGCCGTCGTTCGGATTCTGCGGCGGCAGCAGCGGGCGCTGCGCCGTCTCGCCGTGCGGCGGGTGGCCGAGCGCGGTCGTCGCGGCGACGCCCATGGCCGGGGTGCTGCCGCCCTCGTGCGTGTCGACGGGGCCGGTGTTCCAGGTGCCCGTGTGGCTGCCCTGCTGCTGGAGCATCTGCATGCCGTACTGGACGAGGCCGCGCATCTCCTCGGCGCTCTGGAACCGGTCGTCCGGGTCCTTCGCGAGCGAGCGCATGACCAGCCCGTCCAGCTCCGGCGGCACCACGTCCGAGACCTCGGACGGCGGGACGGGGATGTCCTGGACGTGCTGATACACCACGGAGAGCGGCGTCTCGCCGGTGAACGGCGGGCGCAGCGACAGGAGTTCGTAGAGCAGACAGCCCGTGGCGTACAGATCGGAGCGGTGGTCGACGGCCTTGCCGAGCGCCTGCTCGGGGGAGAGATACTGCGGCGTGCCCATGACCATGCCGGTCTGGGTCATCGTCGACTGCGCGCCGTGCAGGGCGCGCGCGATGCCGAAGTCCATCACCTTGACCGCGCCGCTGTCCGTGATGATCACGTTCGCCGGCTTGATGTCGCGGTGCACGATGCCGTGCTGGTGCGAGTAGGCGAGCGCTTCGAGCACACCGGAGACGATGATCAACGCCTGCTCCGGGGGCGGCGCCTCGGCGTTGAGGAGCAGATCGCGGATCGTACGGCCCTCGACCAGCTCCATCACGATGTACGGAACGGTCTGGCCGCCCACGACATCCTCACCGGAGTCGTACACCGCCACCACAGCGTGGTGGTTCAGCCCGGCCACCGACTGGGCCTCGCGGGTGAAGCGGGCCTTGGAGACCGGGTCCTCGGCGAGGTCCGACCGCAGCAGTTTGACGGCGACGGTCCGGCCGAGCCGGACGTCCTCCGCCGCGTACACCTCGGCCATACCGCCCCGGCCGAGGCGGTACGTCATCCGGTAGCGGCCGTCTCCGACCAGCCCGCCGACGCCCCATGAGTCAGCGGCATCAGGCACTCCGCCGCTGCCTGCTTCGGGTTCGGGTGCCATCAGTCCTCGCCGTCGTTTCTGTCCGCGTGCCGCCCGCGTGCGCGGGGTCGCGGTGGTGCCTGGGATGGATGAAGGAGTGGGGACAGGAGTGGGGACAGGAGTCGGGGTGAATCCTGCGCTCGTGCTGTGCCGGTCACGCTACAGCCTTCGTCCGACACGCCAATTGGAGATGGACCGGTCATCAAACCCGGTACGGCCGGGCGCACGCAAATTCCATGCTTTTCCTGTAACGCTTCCGAGACGCTTGCTGTGCGTACGGTCACGGAACGGGCACCTGGCTTGACGTGTCACTGCCCTGCGGCAGACTTGGCCCGTAAATGCGGGATCAGGGGATCACCGGGTCCCATGAGTACGCAGGACACGACGAGTACGGAAGCACGGGTCAGCGCGAAGCACTGAGATCACGAGATCACCGCGTCGCCGCGCGCCGAGGGGGAAGCACAGTCATGAGCAACGACGGCGCACAGGGCCGCTACGCGGGCGGTTCGGTCGCGGGCGGCCGGTACCAGCTTCGTGACCTGCTCGGCGAGGGCGGCATGGCGTCCGTCTACCTCGCGTACGACGCGGCGCTCGACCGACAGGTCGCGATCAAGACGCTCCACACCGAGCTCGGCCGTGAGCAGTCCTTCCGTGAGCGCTTCCGGCGCGAGGCGCAGGCCGTGGCGAAGCTGTCGCACACGAACATCGTCTCGGTCTTCGACACCGGTGAGGACGAGCTGGACGGCTCGCTCATGCCGTACATCGTCATGGAGTACGTGGAGGGGCAGCCGCTCGGCTCCGTACTGGAGTCGGACATCCGGCAGTACGGCGCGATGCCGGCCGACCGCGCGCTGAAGGTGACGGCGGACGTGCTCGCCGCGCTGGAGACCAGCCATGAGATGGGCCTGGTCCACCGCGACATCAAGCCCGGCAACGTGATGATGACCAAGCGCGGCGTCGTGAAGGTGATGGACTTCGGCATCGCGCGGGCCATGCAGTCCGGTGTCACGTCGATGACGCAGACCGGCATGGTCGTCGGCACGCCGCAGTATCTCTCCCCCGAGCAGGCGCTGGGGCGCGGTGTCGACGCCCGCTCCGACCTGTACTCGGTCGGGATCATGCTCTTCCAACTGCTCACCGGCCGACTGCCGTTCGAGGCGGACTCACCGCTGGCGATCGCGTACGCGCATGTGCAGGAGGAGCCGGTCGCCCCCTCCTCCATCAACCGCTCCATCACTCCGGCGGTGGACGCGCTCGTCGCGCGGGCGCTGAAGAAGAACCCGAACGAGCGGTTCCCGAGCGCCGCCGCGATGCGCGACGAATGCGCGCGGGTGCTTCCGCAGGGCCAGACCGGCGCCCCGGTGATCGTGCAGGGCGCGCCCTCGTCGAGCGGCGCGGGCGTCGGCTCGGCGGTCTTCCCGCCGGTGGACCAGGGGATGCCGGCGCCGCAGGGCGGCGTACAGACGCCGTACCAGCCGGGGGCCTACGGCCCGCCGACACCGCCGATGCAGACGCCGCCTCCTACGTACGGCTACCCGCCGCAGCCGAACCAGGGCTACCAGACCCCGGCGCCTCCGTACACGATGTCGCCGCAGCAGGGGGGGCAGCCGACCCATGTGAGCCACGGTGGCCATGGTGGCGGCGGTGGCCATGGTGGCGGCGGCAGGCGGAATCTGCCGGTCGTCGTCGGGTCGATCGTGGTCGCGATCGCCGCGATCGGTGGTCTGGTCTTCGCGCTCACGCAGGGCGACGACGGCGGGTCCAAGGAGCCGGACGACAAGGCGAGCGGATCGGCGGCCGCCGCCGACCACCGGCCGCCGGAGCGCTACCGGACGATTGAGCCCGACAAGTGTTCGGATGCCTCAGAGGACGGTGTGGACCCGACGAAAGTCCAGGCGCCCGACCTTCGCTACAAAGACATCCTCTCCGTTAAAGACTGCCTGACGGCCGCAGGGTGGACCTGGGCCGAAGTCAAGGAAGTCGACGACGGCACCCAGGCCGAGGGCATCGTCGTCGAGCAGTACCCCCGCCAGGGCGCGGCTGTTCTGCCCGAGGACCAAGAATTCGAGCTGAAGATCTCCACGGGCAAGGCCGGCTGAGCGTCGCTCGGGGCGCCTCTCCGGCGGGCTGCGACGGTGAACGCCGTGGGCGCCTCATGCAGCGTCACGGGCGCCTCGGGAAGCGGCTCCTGGGTCTTCGCCAGCCGCACTCAACTCAACAGCGTCAGCCTCAAGATCACCGACACCGCCGCAGACGGCCACCATGTGGCGATACAACTACAGACGGTTCGGGGTTCGGGCGGGTCACACATATGGCCGCTGCATCACGAGTACGGCGGCAAGGGTGCCTCGCAGACTTGGAACACAACCGCCACCGACTCTCTCGGCATCAAGTACGCCTACATCGAGGCGTTCGTGATGGAGGGCGGCAGCGTGATCCGATCCTGCGGCGACAGCTCGATCACCAACCCGTACTACTAGGATCCGAGCCGGCCACCCACACACGGGGCCGGCCCACTTTTTCGTGAAGGCCGCCCGGCACACAGCGTGTGCCGGGCGGTTCGCGGCCCGGCCGCCGGGCGTCAACCGCTTGCCGGGTACCGCACAACCGAGATGCCGCTTCCGTCACCACATGTGACGCTGAGTCGGTGATGTCACGGCTCCACGCACGCCGCCGCACCTCCTGCGTGATCGCGGTCTCGGTGGCCACCCTCCTGGTGGCCGCGCCCCTCGCGTACGCCGAGGAGCGCCCCGGACCCCCGCGTGCCGCCCCGTCGCCTTCCCCCAGCGCGTCCTCGTCGCTGGCGGGGAACGAGGCCGGGCAGGGACGGCCCCGGCCGGGGCGTACGACGGCGAGTGCCGGGGCGTCGTCGCCGGGGGCCGGCGACCCGTCCGCAGGCGCTACCGCGTCGGTATCGCCGAGCCCGAGCGGAAGGCCGTCGTCCGGTTCCGCTTCACCCTCTCCCAGCCTTTCCTCGTCACCCTCCGCCGAACCGGACAAGGGGACGAAAAGCGACGGGAAGAAGAACCGGGAGTCGGCGCGCGAGCGGGAGAGGGAGAGCCGGGACGAGGGCGAGGAGGACGACGAAGCGGCCCTGTCGGACGACTTCGGGGCCACGGCCGACGCGCCTTTCCCGCTCCGTACGCCCCCTCCGGACGCCACCGCACAGGAGCGCACCAGCCAGGCGCTCCCCCAGCCCGTGGCCCGCGCCATCCCTGCCCTGACCCTCGGCATCGGAATGGCGCTCATGGGGCTCGGCATCGGTTTTCTGGGGCTACGGCTCCGCAGACGCTGACCCCGACGGCCCGGCCAGGCGCACTCGTACCCCCTCCGAGCTGCGCCTTCGACGCTCCCGTACATCTCGCGTCGGCTTTACCTCCTCCTTACGACGGACGCGTGACGTCCCTCTCAAGACTCTTGTCGTGGAGGCCATACTCGGTATACATACTGAGTATGTCGATCCGCCACGGGCTGCTGGCCCTCCTCGAACAAGGACCGCGCTACGGCTCCCAGCTCCGTACGGAGTTCGAATCGCGCACCGGAGCCACCTGGCCGCTCAACGTCGGCCAGGTCTATACGACGCTCAACCGTCTGGAGCGCGACGGCATGGTCGTCCAGGACGGTGAGGACGAAGCCGGCCACGCGCTCTACGGCATCACGGACGCCGGCCGCGAGGAGCTGCGGAACTGGTTCCGCTCACCGGTCGACCGGCGCAGCCCGCCGCGCGACGAACTGGCCATCAAGCTCGCGATGGCCGTGGGCGCACCCGGCATCGACATCCGGGACGTGATCCAGTCGCAGCGCCACCACACCGTGCAGGCGATGCAGGACTACACCCGTCTCAAGGCCCAGGCCGCCGACATGACGCCGGACAACCCTGACGACGTGGCGTGGCTGCTCGTCCTCGAACAGCTCATCTTCCAGACGGAGGCGGAGGCGCGCTGGCTCGACCACTGCGAGGCCAGGCTCGTGCGGCTCTCACTGATGGCCGCGCAGAAGGAGAGGCGGGAGAAGAAGCAGGAGCAGCAGGAGGAGCGAGAGCGGGAGAGCCGGGAGGCGGGCGCCGACATCGCACCGCCGCCGGGGGAGAAGCCGGCGCCCGCCCCGCGAGTCGGCCTCGGCCGCTCCGGCCGCCGCTGACGCCGCGCCCGCACCCGCACCCGCACCCGCCCGTACACGCCATACCGCACCCAATGACCCACACCTACGGACCACATCCGCTCTCAAGGGGGACCACCCATGCCTGACCAGCAGGCACCGCATCCCGTGCTGCAACTCAAGGACCTGACCCGCGTCCACGGCAGTGGCGCCACCGAGGTCCACGCCCTGCGCGGGATCAACCTCGACGTCTTCCCCGGCGAACTCGTCGCCGTCATGGGCCCGTCCGGCTCCGGCAAGTCCACGCTGCTCACCATCGCCGGCGGCCTCGACATCCCCACGTCGGGCCAGGTGATCGTCGAGAACACCGACCTCACCACCGCGGACCGCAAGCAGATCGCCGCACTGCGCCGCCGCAGCATCGGTTACGTCTTCCAGGACTACAACCTCATCCCGGCCCTCACCGCCGCCGAGAACATCGCCCTCCCCCGCGAGCTGGACGGCACATCGGCCCGCAAGGCGCGCGTCGAGGCCGTCGCCGCGCTGCGCGAGATGGAGCTCGACCATCTCGCCGACCGCTTCCCGGACGAGATGTCCGGCGGCCAGCAGCAGCGCGTGGCCATCGCCCGCGCGCTCGTCGGCGACCGCCGTCTCGTCCTCGCCGACGAGCCCACCGGCGCCCTCGACTCCGAGACCGGCGAGTCCGTGCTCGCCCTGCTGCGCAGCCGCTGCGACGCGGGCGCGGCCGGCGTCCTGGTCACGCACGAGCCGCGCTTCGCCGCCTGGGCCGACCGCGTGGTGTTCCTGAGGGACGGCGCCGTCGTCGACCAGACGATCCGCAGCCAGGCCGACTCGCTTCTCACGGGCCAGGCGGCCGAACGGTGAAGGCTTGGTACCACTCCTGGCGCGCCGCGATCCGTATAGCCCGCCGTGACGCCTGGCGCTTCAAGGGACGCAGCTTCCTCGTCCTCGCCATGCTCGCCCTGCCGATCCTCGGTGTGAGCGCCGCCGATCTGACCCTGCGCAGCGCCGAACTGTCCACCGCCCAGTCGCTGGACCGCGACCTCGGGAACGCCGACGCCCGGGTCAACGACCCGGGTCTGGGCGGTGTCGCCGTCATGCAGAACCCGAAGGGCGAGACGTACGCGCCGGAGGGCGACTACGAGGACAAGCCGTGGCCCCAGGGCGAGACGGACGTCCAGGAGGCCGTCCCCGCGGGCGCCAGGTCGCTTGTCGACTCGGTGGGCATGGCCAAGCTCACCACCACCCATGGCCTGCGGAACACCCAGGTCCGGGAGCTGAAGTCGACGGACACGATGGCCGAGGGCATCATGCGCCTCGACCGGGGCCGCTTCCCCCGCAAGGCCGACGAGGTCGCCGCGACCAACGCCTTCCTGGAGAGCAGCGGGCTGCACGTCGGATCGAAGCTCACGGCGCGCGGCCTCGACACCACCTACCGGATCGTCGGCGCGTACGAATTGCCGAACTCTCTGGGCGATGCCCAGGTCAACGCGCTGCCCGGCGCTCTGCTGGCCCCCCTCGACACGGTGCTGGCCGCCGCGGAACTGCCCAGCACGTATACGTCGACCACGTATCTGGTCTCCGTGCCCGGTGACGCCGGTTTCACGTGGAACATGGTCAAGGAGACCAACAAGAAGGGCGCCACGGTCGTCTCGCGCGCCGTCATGCTCGACCCGCCGGCCGACGCAGACGTGCCGTACTACGAGCAGGAGGGCAACCAGGACTACTCGGGCAGCTCCGACACCACCGTCCAGTTGGCCATCCTCAGCACCATCGTCGGCCTCGCGATGCTGGAGATCTGTCTGCTGGCCGGCCCGGCGTTCGCCGTCGGCGCCCGCCGCTCGCGCCGCCAGCTCGGTCTGGTCGGCGCCAACGGCGGCGACCGGCACCACATCAGGGCCATCGTCCTCAGCGGCGGCCTGGTGATCGGCGCGGTGGCGGCCGTGGTCGGTACGGCGCTGGGCATCGGCCTGACCTTCGCGCTCCAGCCCGTGCTCGAAAACTGGCTGAACAAACGTTTCGGTGACTTCGACATCCGGCCGCTGGAGCTGATCGGGATCGCGCTGATCGCGGTCGTCACCGGACTGCTGGCCGCGATCGTCCCGGCGGTCACCGCGTCCCGGCAGACCGTCGTGGCCTCCCTCACCGGCCGCCGTGGCGTCCGCAGGAGCAGCAGGGTGCTGCCGATCCTGGGGCTGACCGCCGTCCTGCTCGGCGCGGGCATCGCGCTGTACGGCTCGACGATGTCCGACCAGGTCGCGCTCGTCGGCGGCGGCAGCGCGCTGGCCGAACTGGGCGTGGTGGCGCTGACGCCCGCCCTGGTGGGTCTCTTCGGGCGGATAGGCCGCTGGCTGCCGCTGTCGCCGCGGCTCGCGCTGCGGGACTCCGTACGCAACAGGGGCCGTACGGCTCCGGCGGTGGCGGCGGTGCTCGCGGCGGTCGCGGGCACGGTCGCGGTGGCGACGTACTCGGCCAGTTCGCAGGCTCAGGACGAGGCGGAGTACGAGGCGGCCCTGCCGCACGGCGCGGTGGCGATCATCTCGCCGGAATCCTCGGCCGACGTCCCCGCGATGCGCGACGACGTACAGAAGCTGCTGCCGACGGGCATACGCGCCGACGTGGACCGGGTGGTGGTCGGCAATCGAAACTGCTCGGCCTACGGGGGCGGTGAAAACTGCGGACGGTACGAGATCGTCGTGCCCAAGGACCAGGAGTGCCCGCTGTGGGCGGACGACGGCACAGGTGAGGACCCCGCCGCGAAGTTCTCCAACGCCGAGCGGCGCGCACTCGCCAACGACTGGCGCTGCGCCAACGTCGGGGGAGGCGTCGGCGACGCGGGCGGCCCGATCTTGATCGGCGACGAGAAGCTGCTGAAGGTACTGAAGATCAAGGACCCGGACGCGGCGAAGGCGCTGGCGAACGGGCTGACCGTGTCCTTCTTCAAACACAACCTCAACCCTGCGGGCAAGGACGGCAGGGACGACAAGGGCGGCGCGCAGGCCGGGGACAGCAAGGAAGGCAAGGGCGGCGCGCAGGCCGGGGACGGCAAGGACGGGGTGAGCGGCACGATCGACATCCGCGTCATCTCCGCCGCCCAGGTGGAAAAGGCGGACCAGGCGGCCATGGACGGCAAGGAGCCGCCGGGCACCATCAAGCAGATCCCCGCCCACCAGGTCTCCGGCAGTCCCAAGTCGTACGGCGTCGCGACGATCGTGCCCCCGGAAGCGGCGCGGAAGGCGGGCCTCACCGCCGTACCGCTGGGTGCCTTCTACAGCACCGAGCACCTGCCGAGCGACGCGCAGGAGCAGAAGCTGAACAGCGAGCTGGCCAAGACGGGCAGCGATCCCTGGCTGACCGTCGAGAAGGGCTTCGTCCCGGAGAGCAGCACCACGATGCTGGCACTCGCCGTCTTCGCGGGGCTGATCACGATCGGCGCCGCCGGTATCGCCACCGGTCTCGCCCAGGCGGACGCCGAGGCCGACCTGAAGACCCTCGCCGCCGTCGGGGCACCGCCCAGGGTCCGCAAGGCCCTCAGCGGGTTCCAGTGCGGGGTGGTGGCCGCGATGGGTGTGCTGCTCGGCTCCGCGTCGGGAATCCTGCCCGCCATCGGGCTGCGCTTCACCGAACGCCGCGCGGAGGACCAGATGTACGCGCGGATGCTGGACGAGGGCTGGGGCGGCGGTACCGAGCCCGCGGCACCCTTCGTACCGGTGGTCATCCCGTGGGAGACGCTGGGCCTGCTGCTCGTCGCCGTCCCGCTCGGCGCGGCGGCACTGGCCGCGCTGGTGACCCGCTCCCGGGGCGCGCTGGCGCGCAGGGCGGCGATCTGACGCCTTCGGCCGGCGGTCGCAAGGCGCGCGTGAGCCCCTGTCGGGGTCCCACAGGGAAGTGCACCACTCTCTTACGGGGGCTCACCGCGCATCCGTACCCAGGTGCGAGACAATGAGGACATGGAAATGCCGAGGAACGAACGTTCGCAGGAGAGCAACCCCCATGTCCTCGTGGTGGGACAGGACGGGATGGCGCTCGGCGGCGGACAGGGACAAGGGGACGACGAGCCGCGCGAGATCCCGGTGACGGAGATGGTCGAACAGCCGGCGAAGGTCATGCGCATCGGCAGCATGATCAAGCAGTTGCTCGAAGAAGTGCGGGCGGCCCCTCTGGACGAGGCGAGCCGGGTACGGCTCAAGGAGATTCACGCCGGTTCGGTGAAGGAGCTCGAGGACGGTCTCGCCCCCGAACTCGTCGAGGAACTGGAGCGCCTTTCGCTCCCGTTCACCGACGAGGCCATCCCGTCCGAGGCCGAACTGCGCATCGCGCAGGCCCAGTTGGTCGGCTGGCTGGAGGGACTTTTCCACGGGATCCAGACGGCGCTGTTCGCCCAGCAGATGGCGGCGCGGGCGCAGTTGGAGCAGATGCGCCGGGCGTTGCCGCCGGGTGCGTCCCACGAGGGCGAGGACGGCGAGGACCCGGGCGCGCACGGCGCGATCCGCTCGGGGCCGTATCTCTGACCGGAACTGCCGTTAAAGCCGTAAGGCCGTAAGGCCGTTGACGCCGTCAACGCCGTACAGACCGCCGGACGGGCCGCACGAGCGGCCCGTCCGGCGCTTTTTCCTGGCCGCTACGGGCCCGCTACGGGCGCAGCAGCAGGATCTTGCCGACATGCTCGCCCGCCTCCAGGGCGGCGTGCGCCTGCGCGGCGTCCGGCAGCGGGAACGTACGGTCCACCACGGGCCGCACCTGCCCGGCACCCACCAGCGGCCAGACGTGCTCCTGTACCGCCGCGACGATCGACGCCTTCTCACCGAGCGGCCGACCGCGCAGCGACGTGGCCGTGACCGCCGCGCGCTTGCCCAGGAGGGCGGCCAGGTTGAGTTCGCCCTTCACCCCGCCCTGGAGCCCGATCACGGCGAGCCGCCCGTTGACGGCCAGGGCCCGCACATTGCGGTCGAGGTACTTCGCGCCCACGATGTCGAGGATGACGTCCGCGCCCGCCCCGTCCGTGGCCTTCTTCAACTCCTCGACGAAGTCCTGCTCGCGATAGTCGATCAGGATGTCCGCGCCCAACTCGGCGCAGCGCGCCAGCTTCTCGGGCCCGCCCGCCGTGACGGCGACCCGCGCGCCGACCGACTTGGCCAACTGGATGGCCATCGTGCCGATACCGCTGGCGCCGCCGTGCGCCAACAGCAGCTCGCCGGGGCGCAGATGGGCGATCATGAAGACGTTCGACCAGACGGTGCAGGTCACTTCGGGAAGCGCGGCGGCCGTCGCCAGGTCCATGCCCTCGGGTACGGGGAGCAGTTGGCCCACGGGGACGGCGACCTTCTCGGCGTAACCACCGCCCGAGAGCAGCGCGCACACCTCGTCGCCGACCGACCAGCCGGAAGCCTCGGTGCCGGGGCCGAGCGCGGCGACGCGGCCCGCGCACTCCAGACCGGGGTACGGGGACGAGCCGGGCGGCGGGTCGTAGAAGCCCTGCCGTTGCAGCAGATCGGCGCGGTTGACCGCGCTCGCCACGACGTCGACGAGGACTTCACCCTCGGCGAGTACGGGATCGGGCACTTCGGCCCAGACAAGCGCCTCGGGGCCACCGGGTTCCGGAATCGTGATCGCATACATGGTCCGGAGGCTACCCCCCGGCCCCGTTCGTAGTACGGATACGGCCGCTCGATACCGGGCTCCAAGAACGGCGGGGTGGCAGCGCGGTCAGTCCGTCTTGCCGTTCTGCTCCGGGGCGGGATCCGCCCGCACGATCGTGATCAGCCGGTCGGTGAGCTGGAGCGGGCCGGCCGCCGGGTCGTCGTACCCGAGCAGTCGGTGCCCGCGCAGGACGCTGACGATCAGGTCGTCCGTCTCCCGTACGCCGCGCCCCACCTCGGCCTTTATCACCGGCCGTTCGATGAGGTCGAGGCCGCTGCCCTGCTGGATCAGGTCCTCCATCACCGTGCCGGCGACGGGGCTGAGCACGGAGAGGCCGAGCAGCCGGCCCGCCGCGCTGGCGCTGGTGATGACGGCGTCCGCGCCGGACTGACGCAGCAGCGGCGCGTTCTCCTCCTCACGCACGGCGGCGACGATCTTCGCCCCCCGGTTGAGCTGACGCGCGGTCAGCGCGACCAGCACCGCGGTGTCGTCGCGCTGAGTGGCGATCACGATCTGCCGGGCCCGCTGGAGCTCGGCCCTCAGCAGCACATCGCTACGGGTCGCGTCGCCGATGACACCGACGAACCCGTCCGCGTTGGCCGCCTCGATCACCTTCGCGCTCGGGTCGACAATGACGATCTGGTCCTTCTTGAGCCCGGTGGCGCAGAGCGTCTGCATCGCCGACCGGCCCTTGGTGCCGAAGCCGACGATGACGGTGTGGTCACGCAAGTTGGACCTCCAGCGGTTCAGCCGCCACTCCTCCCGGGTGCGCTCCGTGAGGACCTCAAGAGTGGTGCCGACCAGGATGATCAGGAAGAGCACGCGCAGCGGCGTGACCAGCACGACGTTGATGAGCCGGGCCCCGTCGCTGTACGGGACGATATCGCCGTAACCCGTGGTGGAGAGGGTGACGGTGGCGTAGTAGACGGAGTCGAGCAGGTCGACCGAGTTGTCGGAGTTGTCGTGGTAACCGGCGCGGTCGATCCAGACGATGAAGACCGTGACCGCCAGCACCCCCAGCGCCATCAACAGCCGCTTGCTGACCTGCCGTAGCGGCCGGTCCACGATCCGGCGCGGCAGCTTCACCCGGCTGGTGACCAGGTGTTCGTCGGCATGACGCGCCATCGCGTCGTGACCGGGAAGTTTCACGTGAAACACCCGTCATCGGTGGAGGCGGTGGCGGTGGCGTCGGCCCAGGCCGCCCAGGGCAGATCGAGGACTTCCAGCTCGTCCCCCTGCCGCGCGCCGCCGGGCGGCACGACGGCGAGCCCGTCGGCGACGGCGATCCCGCGCAGCATGGCGGGACCGTTGTAACGCAGGGGCACAAGCCGGTCGTCGCGGTGGACGAAGGGCACGAGCCGGGTGTCGTGCGGATGGCCGTGCACCTCGTCCCGTACAGGCACGTGGTACGCGGGATGTGACGCCCGCCCCCCGAGCGTACGCAGCAGCGGTTCGGCGAGCGTCAGCAGCCCCGAGACGGCGGCGAGCGGATTGCCCGGCAGGCCCACCAGATGGAGGCCGGAGGCGAGCCTGGCCAGCAGCATGGGGTGGCCGGGGCGTACGGCGACCCCGTCCACGAGCAGTTCGGCGCCCGCGCGCGTGAGCACGGGGTGGACATGGTCGACGGGGCCGGCGGCCGTACCGCCCGTGGTGAGGACCAGATCGGCCTCGGACTCGGTGATCGCCCGGAACAGGGCGTGCTCGTCGTCCGCGACGCGACGGGTGTCGATGACATCGGCGCCCAGCGCCCGCAGCCAGGGCGCGATCATCGGGCCGAGCGCGTCACGGATGAGGCCGTCGTGGGGCAGCCCGCGCACAAGCAGTTCATCGCCGAGGACCAGGACGTCGACGGTCGGGCGGCGGGTGGTGAGCACTTCGTCGTAACCGGCGGCGGCGGCCAGACCGAGTACCGCCGGGGTCACCACGGCGCCGGCGGGCAGGAGTTGGTCGCCGGAGCGGCACTCCTGGCCGCGCGGGCGGATGTCCTGGCCGTGGGTGACCTCGCGGTCGGCGTGGAGATGGCCGGTGGGGTCGGTGCGGGCGTGCTCGGTGCGGATCACGGCGGTGGTGTCGGGCGGGATACGGGCGCCGGTGGCGATCCGTACCGCCGTGCCGTCGGGGAGCGGGGTGGTGGCGGCGTGGCCCGCGAGTATGCCGGGGGTGGACGCCGTGTCCCGGGTGGACGCCGTGTCCCGGGTGGGCCCGACCGGTCGTACCGACCAGGGGCCCGGTCCGGAGACCGCCCAGCCGTCCATCGCGGAGGTGTCGAACGACGGGAGGTCGGTGAGCGCGGCCAGGGGCTCGGCGAGGACATGGCCCAGGGCCTGTTCGAGCGGGACGCGCCGGGTGAGGGCGGTCGTCTGCGCGGGGGCGGACCTTGAGCGGCCCGAGCGGGCGGCGATGGCGCGGGCCTCGGCCCACGGTGTGGCGCTGTGCCTGCCCGTATGGACAGGGGGCTTCGAGGTTACGGGGTCGGCGCCCGGTTCTTCGGGGGTGGCGGCGCCGGCCTCCGGCTGTCTGGCGAACAGCGCGAGGACGTCCTCGACGCCGTCGACCTCGCGGTCCTGAGCCGTCATCCGGCGTCGGCCCCCTCGGCCCCGCCGCCACCCTCGGACGCCTTGTCCGTACTGCTGTTGTCCGTACGGCTGTTGTCCGTCCCGCTCTTGTCCGGCCCGTCCGTCTCGTCGGCCCAGCGCAGGGCGAGCGCCGTCGCCTTCCGCGATGCCTCGGCCACCGCCTCGGGGCCTCCGCCGCCGGCCGCCGCCCGGCCCGCCGCGTACCCGACCAGGAAGGTCGTCAGTGGCGCGGCGGGCCGGGCGACACCGTGCGCGGCGTCGCGGGCGAGATCGAGGAGGACGGTGATGTCGACGTCCAGCTCGTAGCCGAGTTCGTCCTTGACTGCGGTGATCCATTCGTCCAGCACGGTCCCATGCTCCCTGATGCGTGCCCGCGCCGTGGAGATGTCTTCCCAGGTGTCGCAGTCGAAGGATGCGAGCGGGTCGGCGTCCGTGGCGACCCGGGCGAGGTCGAGTTCATGCGTCAGCAGTCGTAGCGGCAGCCCCACGAGGTTGCCGTGTTCGGTGGCGAGGAGGGCGATCTCACGGCGCAGCGGCTCGGTGCGGTACGCCGCGACGAGCGGCTGGTCGCGGCCTTCCGCGTCGGTGAGCAGCGCGCCTTCGCGTGCGCCGTCCGCCGCGAGTACGTCCAGGAGCCGGTCCGTCGTCTCCCGCTTCAGGAACGGCAGATCCGCGGACAGGACGAGCACGGTGTCCGCCTCGACCTGCCGTACCCCCGCGTCGAGCGCGGCGACCGGGCCGCCGCCGGGCGGCTCCTCGCGCGCCCAGCGCACGGGCCGCGCCGTGGGCCGCCGGCCGCCCACGACCACGGTGCGCCCGGCGCCGGCGCAGGCGCCGAGCACCCGGTCGAGCAGCGACCGGCCACCGACGCTGACAGCGGGCTTGTCGGCGCCGCCGAGCCGCTTCGCGGCACCTCCGGCGAGCACGATGGCGTCATGGGCGCTCATGGTCATGGCAGAAGTATGGTGCGCGATCGCGTGTCCGATGCCCTGTGATGTCCGAACGTGATGTCCGAACGTGGTCTCGGAACGAGACCTCCGACCGGCATCGGCGAGCGGAATCCGCGAGCGCGATCGCGGACCGTCATGCCGGCGCCCCCGCCACCCGGAACCGGCGTGCCCGCCTACAACGTGCGCAGCAGCACCGCCGGCTGTTCCACACAGTCCGCCACGTACCGCAGGAAGCCGCCCGCCGTACCGCCGTCGCACACCCGATGGTCGAACGTGAGGGAGAGCTGGACGACTTGGCGTATCGCCAGCTCGCCCCCGTGCACCCACGGTTTGGCGGCGATACGGCCGATGCCGAGCATCGCGGCCTCGGGGTGGTTGATGATCGGCGTGGAGCCGTCGACGCCGAACACGCCGTAGTTGTTCAGCGTGAACGTGCCGCCGGTCAGATCGCCGGGGGTCAGCGTCCCCGACCTGCCCGCCTCCGTGAGCCGCGCGAACTCCGCGCTCAGCGACTCCGCCGAGCGGTGCTGCGCGTCCCGTACGACGGGGACGACCAGCCCGCGCTCCGTCTGGGCGGCGAAGCCGAGATGGACGTCGCGGAGCCGGACGATCTCCCTGGCCTCCATGTCCACCGAGGAGTTGAGCTCCGGGAACCGCGCGAGCGCGGCCGTGCAGATCCGCGCCAGCAGGGCGATCAGGGAGATCTTCGGGCCGCCCGCCGCGTTCGCGGCGGTCCTGGCCGCCAGCAGCTCCGTGGCGTCCGCGTCGACCCAGCAGGTCGCCTCCGGGATCTCGCGACGGCTGCGGCTGAGCTTGTCGGCGACCGCGCCGCGTACGCCGCGCAGCGGTACGCGCTCGGTGACCGTGCCGGGGGCTGAGGCCGGGGGTTGGGCTGGGGCGGACGGCGCTTGTGCCGCCTGCTCGATCCGCTCGATGGCCAACTCGACGTCGCACCGCAGGATCAGCCCGTCGCGGCCCGATCCCGCCAGTGCCCTGAGGTCGAGCCCGTTCTGCCGGGCCAGCCGCCGTACCAGGGGCGAGATCACCGGAACGGGCCCGGATCGCTCAGGCGCGGAAGCCGCTGCCGGATCGACAGCCACGGCGGAAGGCGCGGCGGACGGGCGGACCCGGCGCCGTCTGGCGGCGGGCGCGCCCGTGCCGTATCCGACCAGCACGTTCCCCGACGTCTCGGCCGATCCGGCCCCGTCGGCCGAGGCCGCCTGCGTACCCGACCCCGACCCGGCACCCGAACCCGCGGCGGCGGCCGGAGCCGCCGGCTCCGACGCCCCCACCGCCACCGTCAGCAGCGGCGCGCCGACGGGGAGCTCCGTGCCCTCCTCGCCGTACCGCGCGGTCACCACGCCCCCGTACGGGCACGGCACTTCCACCATCGCCTTGGCCGTCTCGACCTCGACAACGGGCTGATCGATGGCGACGACGTCGCCGACCGCCACCAGCCAGCGGACGATCTCGGCCTCGGTCAGCCCCTCACCGAGATCCGGCAGCTTGAACTCGAGAACCTGGGCCATCAACTGTCCGCCTCCCACTGAAGCCGCGCGACCGCGTCCAACACCCGGTCCACACCCGGCAGATGGTGCTGCTCCAGCATCGGCGGCGGATACGGGATGTCGAACCCGGCGACCCGCAGCACCGGCGCTTCCAGATGGTGGAAGCACCGCTCGGTGATCCGGGCGGCGATCTCCCCGCCGGGCCCGCCGAAACCGTTGGACTCATGGACGACCACCGCGCGCCCCGTGCGCCGTACGGAGGCGACGACCGTCTCGTCGTCGAAAGGCACCAGCGAGCGCAGATCCACCACTTCCAGCTCCCAGCCCTCCGCGCGCGCCGCCTCCGCCGCCTCCAGACAGACGGTCAGGGAGGGGCCGTACGTGACGAGCGTGGCGCTGTGGCCCGTACGCCGCACGACGGCCCGGCCGATCGGCTCCACCGTGGCCGGCGCCTCGGGCGACCACTGGGCCTTCGACCAGTACAGCCTCTTGGGCTCCAGGAAGACCACCGGGTCGTCGGATGCGATGGCGGCCCGCAACAGCCCGTACGCGTCGTCCACCGTCGCCGGGGTGACGACATGAAGGCCCGGCGTCGCCATGTAGTACGCCTCGGAGGAGTCGCTGTGGTGCTCGACGCCGCCGATCCCGCCGCCGTACGGCACCCGGATGGTGATCGGCAGCGGCAGCGCGCCGCGCGTGCGGTTGCGCGTCTTGGCGACATGGCTGATCAGTTGCTCGAACGCCGGATAGGCGAAGGCGTCGAACTGCATCTCCACAACCGGCCGCAGCCCGTACATCGCCATGCCGACGGCCGTCCCGAGGATGCCCGCCTCGGCCAGCGGCGTGTCCGTACAGCGGTCCTCGCCGAACTCGGCGGCGAGTCCGTCGGTGACCCGGAAGACTCCGCCGAGCGTGCCGACGTCCTCTCCCAGGACGTGCACGGTCGGGTCCTCGGCCATCGCGTCGCGCATCGCGCGCTGCAACGCCTGCGCCATCGTGGCGGGCTTCGCCGCCTTGGCGGTCTTCGCGGCCGTGGCGGCGACGGTCGTCATCGCGCCTCTCCCTGTCCGGCCGCGGCGTCGGCCGACTCGGCCGACGCGTCCAGCTCGGCCCGCAACTGGGCCGCCTGCTCGCGCAGTTGTGAGGTCTGCTCGGCGTAGACGTGCGCGAAGAGGTCCATGGGATCCAGCTCCGGCTCCGCGTTCATCCCCTCGCGCAGCCGCGCGGCCATCGCGTCGGCGTCGTCGGCGGCCTTCCGGATCCCGTCCTCGTCCAGCATCCCGCGCTCCGTCAGCTCGTGCTCCAGCAGCCGGACCGGGTCGTGCGCGCGCCACGCCTCGACCTCGCCGTCACCTCGGTAGCGCGTCGCGTCGTCCGCGTTCGTATGAGCCTCGATGCGGTAGGTCAGCGCCTCGATGAGCGTCGGGCCGCCGCCGCTCCTGGCCCGCCGCACGGCCTCGGCGAGCACCGTGTGCACGGCCGGCGCGTCATTCCCGTCGACCAGCCGGCCCGGCATCCCGTAGCCGACGGCCTTGTGGGCCAGCGACGGCGCGGCGGTCTGCTTGGCGAGGGGGACGGAGATGGCGAAGCCGTTGTTCTGCACGAGGAAGACGACGGGCGCCTTCCATACGGCGGCGAAGTTCA
The DNA here is from genome assembly GCF_045040295.1 of Streptomyces sp. NBC_01506. Classification (NCBI taxonomy): domain Bacteria; kingdom Bacillati; phylum Actinomycetota; class Actinomycetes; order Kitasatosporales; family Streptomycetaceae; genus Streptomyces; species Streptomyces sp. NBC_01506. The sequence continues at coordinate 4,643,117 of NZ_CP109422.1, forward strand.
GCGCCTCGTGGAAGTCGCCCTCGCTGGTGCCGCCGTCACCCACCAGGGCGAGCGCGACCACGTCGTCACCCTTGAGGCGCGCGGCGTGCGCCAGCCCGACCGCGTGCGGGAGCTGGGTGGCCAGCGGTGTGGACAGCGGTGCGATGCGGTGCTCGCGCGGGTCGTATCCGGTGTGCCAGTCGCCGCGCAGCAGCGTGAGGGCCTGGACGGGGTCCAGGCCGCGCGCCACGACGGCGAGGGTGTCGCGGTAGCTGGGAAAGAGCCAGTCCCGCTCCTGGAGCACCAGGGCGGCCGCGACCTCGCACGCCTCCTGGCCGGTGCTCGACGGGTAGACGGCCAGCCGGCCCTGCTTGGTGAGGGCGGTGGCCTGCGCGTTGAACCTTCGGCCGCGGACCAGCTCCGCGTAGAGCCGCAGCAGCAGCGCGGGGTCGGCGTCCGCCACGGCTGCCGTACCCAGCACGCGATACGGCTCGCGGTCGGGGAGCAACGGGGCGGGGTCCGTGCGGGGCTGCCACGCCGGGGGCGGGGTGGACCGGTGGACGACGGCACCCGGAGGCTCCTGGACCGTCGTGCTGCTCTTCTTCAACGCGTGCACCTCCTCATGGGAGCGGGCATGGACGGCGCATGAGTGTGGTGCGCCTCACCTACCGATTGTTCGGTTGCCGGGCCATTTTGGCTACCGGCGCCCTCAGCCTGTGGACAAACGGTTCTGCACAGCCTGGGATGGGCACAAGGTGTCCAAGAGCGGAGAGGTGGGGGACATGGCGGCTGAACAAATGGCCGAGGACGGGGACGAGCGGACCGGGCAGGAGCCGCCGCCCCGGCCGCTCGACGCGATCGACCGGGACATCCTGCGCATCCTCGAGGCGGACGGCCGTGCCTCGATACGGACCGTGGCCGAGCGCGTCCATGTCTCGCGCGCCAACGCGTACGCCCGGATCAACCGGCTCATCGAGGACCGCGTGATCCAGGGGTTCGGCGCCAGGATCAACCATGAACGGGCCGGTCAGGGCGCCTCCGCGTACATCACGCTCAAGATCGTTCAGAACTCGTGGCGCACCGTGCGCGAACAGCTCCAGGAGCTGCCGGGGGCCACGCACATCGCCCTGGTCAGCGGTGATTTCGATGTGCTGCTGCTGGTCCACGCGCCGGACAACCGGACACTGCGGGAGCTGGTCCTGACCCGGCTCCAGTCGATCCCCGAGGTGCTGTCCACCCGCACGCTGCTGGTCTTCGAGGAGACCGACCTCGACGGGACGGCCCCGCCCACGCCCTGACAGGGGCGGGCGGGGCCGGGCATGCCGGGCGTGCCGAGGGCTTCGGGCGACTTCCGGGACCGCTACGAGGGTGACGACGGTTCCGTACGCAGCCCGTCGAAGGCCATCCGTACGACCGCCTCGGCCACCTGGTCACTGTCGTAGCCGCCGGTGGTACCCGCCGCCTGCGGCCGGTACCACTCCACCAGCGAGTTGATCATGCCGAACAGCAGCCGCGTCGCCAGCCGGATGTCCATGTCCGCGCGGAGGTCCCCGTCGCTCGCCGCCGCCTTGAGCAGGTCCGCGACCCGCTGGTCGAACTCCCGCCGCCGCTCCATGGCCCAGCGCTCGGTCTTGGTGTTGCCCCGCACCCGCAGCAGCAGCGTCACGTACGGCAGCTCCGCCATCAGCACCTCCACGGTGCGGCGCGTCACGTACTCGACCTGCTCGACGGCCCTGCCGCGCCCGGCGCCCGGCTCGTCCAGGATCCCGAAGAGACCGTCGATGGCCCGGCTGACCGCGCGGCGCAGCAGCTCCTCCTTGCCCGCCACATGGTGGTAGATCGAGGACTTGGAGATACCGGCGGCCTTCGACAGATGCTCCATGGAGGTGCCGTCGTAGCCGCGTTCGTTGAAGACGCCGACCGCGACGGCCAGCAGTGTCTCCGGGGTGTACGTGTCCCTCTTCGCGCTCGTCATGAGCCCGTCCTTTCCGACGACACGGCCTCGGCGGCGGCGCGGCGGCGCAGCGCCTGTGACGCGGCGTACCGGCCGGACGGATACTCCACGTGCAGCCTCTCCAGCAGATGGAGCGTGCGGCCCGCCCCCAGCTCCCCACCCCAGTCGAGCGGCCCGCGCGGGTAGTTCACCCCGAGCCGCATCGCGGTGTCGATGTCCTCGGCCGAGGCGACACCGCGCGCCTGGGCGTCGAGCGCGAAGTCGACCAGCATGGCGACCGTACGGCCCACGATCATGCCGGGCACGTCCGCGATCACACTGACCTGCTTGCCGAGCGCCTGGAAGAGGCCGACGGCCGTACGCAGGGATTCCCCGGCCACCGTGGCGGACGGCGCCAGGGCTATCCGGGTCGCGGTGCGGTAGTCGAGCGCGAGGTCGAAGTGGATCAACGGCAGGTCAAAGGTGTCCCCGGCCTCGCCGGACGTGAGGAGGAGCGGGGTGCCGCAGGGCAGTTCGAGCAGGCCGGGGAGTCCGGGGAAGTGGTCTTCCTTACGTATGACCTCGATCCCCGTCTCCTCGATCAGCTCGGGCAGCACCGCTGCCGCCGCGAACAGCTCCCCCTGCACGACCACGGACGACGGCGGATCGGCGGGCGGCGCGGTGTGCGGTACGGGGGCGGGGGCACCGTCCTCGTAGGAGAACCAGCCCCGGCCCGACTTACGGCCGAGCCCGCCCGACTCCACGAGGCGCCGCTGGGCGAGCGACGGCGTGAACCTCACGTCCTGGAAGAAGGATTCCCAGACGGAGCGGGTGACCGCCTCGTTGACGTCCTGGCCGATGAGATCGGTCAGTTCGAAGGGGCCCATCTTGAAGCCGCCCGACTCGCGCAGGACGGCGTCGATGGTCGCGGGGTCGGCGGCCCGCTCCTCGTACAGGCGCAGCGCCTCGGCGTAGTAGGGGCGGGCGACGCGGTTCACGATGAACCCCGGGGTGTCGGCGCAGCGCACCGGCGTCTTGCCCCATGCAGCCGCCGTCGCCCAGGCGCGCGCGGCCGTCGTCTCCTCCGTCGCGTGGCCGCTGACGACCTCGACCAGCGGCAGCAGGGGCGCCGGGTTGAAGAAGTGCAGGCCGACGAAGCGGCCCGGGTGGCGCAGGGCGCCGGCCACGGCCGTGACGGAGAGGGAGGAGGTGTTGGTGGCGAGCAGACAGTCGTCGGCGACGATGTCCTCCAGCGCCGTGAACAGCTCCTGTTTGACGGCCAGTTGTTCCAGGACGGCCTCGACGACGAGCGCGGCGTCGGCGAGTTCGGACAGTTCCGCGGCGGGGAGCAGCCGGGCTTTGGCGCTGTCGCGGGCGACGGTGTCCAGCCTGCCCTTCTCCGCCAGTCGGTCCAGCCGGGCCGCGACGGCCTCCGCCGCCTGCTGGGCGCGGCCGGGCAGGGCGTCGTAGAGGCGCACGGGATGGCCGGCGACAAGAGCCACCTGGGCGATTCCCTGTCCCATCGTGCCGGTGCCGACCACCGCGACGACGCGGGAGCGCTCGATTGCAGTCATGAAGCCGATCCTCCTGTATGAACTTCCGCCGCGGTACGGGACCTCCGGTTACGGGGCCGGTTACGGGGCCGGTCTCGGGTGGCGATCCCCCGGAACTGACCGGAACGGGGCCGTCCGGGTGGCGTGAAGGGTGCGGGTTTTCCACAGCCCCCCTTGTCCCGACCGATCGTTCGGTTACTCTAACTCTGTCTGTTGCCCGTGTCCCGCCGTCCCACTTGTCCCCCTCCCGCCCAGCTCGACGAGGAGTTGGTCAGTCATGGCCGCCCAGCTCAGCCCCCAGCAGCTCAACGACAAGCACCGGCCCACGCTCGACCGGGCCCTCGACGCGATTCGTACGCGCGCGTACTGGTCGCCCCACCCCGAGCACCCGAAGGCGTACGGCGAGAGCGCGCCGGCCGACGGCCTGGCCGCTTTCAAGGCCCTGCGCGGCACCCGTATCGACCTGGACCAGCCGGGCACCGACGGCTGGACGGGCGGCGAGAGGTCGCCGTACGGCCCGGAGCTGGGTGTCGAGTATCCGCACGCCGACGTGGACGTCCTGCTGCCCGCCATGCGCGCGGGCATGAGCGCCTGGCGCGCGGCGGGACCCGAGACCCGCGCCCTGGTCGGTCTGGAGATCCTGGCCCGGATCAGCGCCCGCACCCACGAGTTCGCCCACGCCGTGATGCACACCAGCGGTCAGGCGTTCATGATGGCCTTCCAGGCGGGCGGGCCGCACGCGCAGGACCGCGGCCTGGAGGCGGTGGCGTACGCGTATCAGGAGCAGACCCGCACGCCCGCCGACGCCGACTGGTCCAAGCCGCAGGGCAAGCGCGACCCCCTGGAGCTGCGGAAGTCCTTCACGGCCGCGCCGCGCGGCGTCTCGCTGCTGATCGGCTGCAACACCTTCCCGACGTGGAACGGCTATCCGGGCCTGTTCGCCTCGCTGGCCACCGGCAATCCGGTCCTCGTCAAGCCGCATCCGCGCGCGGTGCTGCCCCTGGCCCTCACGGTGCGGGTGGCCCGCGAAGTCCTCGCCGAGGCCGGCTTCGACCCGAATCTCGTCGCGCTGGCCGCCGAGCGTCCCGGCGAGGGCATCGCCAAGACCCTGGCGGTGAGGCCCGAGGTCAGGATCATCGACTACACGGGGTCCACCGCCTTCGGCGACTGGCTGGAGACCAACGCCCGCCAGGCGCAGGTCTACACGGAGAAGGCGGGCGTCAACACGGTCCTCGTGGACTCCACCGACGACTACAAGGGCATGCTCGCCAATCTGGCCTTCTCGCTCTGCCTCTACAGCGGCCAGATGTGCACCACCCCGCAGAATCTCCTCATCCCGCGCGACGGCATCACGACGGACGCGGGCCCGAAGTCGTACGACGAGGTGGTCGCCGACCTGGCGGCGTCGGTGAGCGGCCTGCTCGGCGACGACGCCCGCGCCAACGGTGTGCTCGGCGCGCTGGTCAACCCGGACGTGAAGGCGAGGCTGGACGCCGCCGCCGAGCTGGGCGACGTGGCGCTCGCCTCGCGCGAGATCGCCAACCCGGACTTCCCGGACGCGGTGGTGCGTACACCCGCGATCGTCAAGTCCGACGGCTCGCGCAAGCAGTGGGATCCGCAGGCGGGGGCGAACGGCTCCGAGGCGCCGTATCTCGCCGAGTGCTTCGGCCCGGTCTCGTTCGCCGTCGCCATGGAATCGACCGAGGAGGCGCTGGAGTTGCTGCGCCGCACGGTGCGTGACAAGGGCGCGATGACGGTCGGCGCGTACACGACCTCGGAGCGGACGGAGCGCGCCGTCGAGGACGTCTGTCTGGAGGAGCTGGCCCAGCTCTCGCTGAATCTGACGGGCGGCGTCTATGTGAACCAGACAGCCGCGTTCTCCGACTTCCACGGCTCCGGCGGCAACCCGGCGGCGAACGCGGCGCTGTGCGACGCGGTCTTCGTGGCCAACCGCTTCCGTACGGTGGAGGTCCGCCGCCAGGCCTGACGCGGGCCCGCGCCCGGCCGTCCAACGGCGGCCGGGCGCGGGTCAGTTGGCGCGGGTCAGTTGGGCCCGCCCCAGTGGAACAGGGTCATGGCGACGCTGGTGGCGAGGTTGTAGCTGGAGACCTGGGGCCGCATCGGCAGCGCCAGCAACGCGTCTGCCCGCTCCCGCAGTTCGGGGGAGAGCCCGTGCCGCTCGGAGCCGAAGGCGAGCAGCGCGTCGTCCGGGACGGTCACCGACCGCAGGTCGTCACCCGCCGGATCCAGGGCGTACAGCGGACCTTGGGGGAACGCGTCGGGGGACAGCCGCTCCACGGCGGTGGCGAAGTGCAGCCCGGCACCCGCGCGGACGGCGTTCGGATGCCACGGATCGAGATCCCCGGTGGTCACCACCCCCGTCGCCCCGAAACCGGCCGCGAGCCGCACCACGGCCCCGACGTTCCCGAGATTGCGCGGATTGTCGAGGACGACGACCGGCGAACGCCGGGGCACGGCCGCCAGGGCGGCCAGATTGTCCGGGCGCCCCCGCCTGACCGCCAGAGCCATCACCCGCGTGGGGTGCACCTTCGGCACCAACTCCCGCAGGGCGTCGGCCGGCACCTCGACCACGGACCGCGTCAGTGCGCCGGTCAGGTCGTCGGCGAGTTCGCCCGCGAGAGCGAGTACGGATTCCTTGTCGCTGGTGAGGGCGATCCGTACGTCCGCCCCGAAGCGCAGTGCGTGCTTCAGCGCGTGGAAGCCGTCGAGCACCACGGCGCCGGGGGCACTGTCGTGCCACCGGCGCACGGCGCTCGCGGGATCCATGTCGTTCATCGCTCCAGCGTAGGCGGGCTGACGGACGGGGTGAGCCGTCAACGGACGAGCGAGGGGTCCGCGCCGGCGCTGTCCGTACCGGAATCCGTCCCGGAGTCGGTGACGGTGTCGGTGACGGTGTCGGTGACGACGCCGGGGCCGGAGTGCCCGGAGCCGTCCCCCTCATGCCGGCCCGGCGCCACGTCCCCGCGCTCCAACCGCTGGGGGAACAGCCGCCCGGCCCTCGTCGCCATGTCACCGACACGGACCAGGAAGCTCGTCGGCAGGAAGACGGCATCGGCGGCGATCATCGCGAGCGAGAAGAACGGCAGCCCGAGCAGTACGGCGATACCCGCGTGCTCCAGCATCATGGCCACCAGCAGGACGTTCTTCACCCGCCGGTTGAACAGCGTGAACGGGAAGGCGACCTGCACGATCACCGTGCCGTACGTCAGCACCAGCACCATCACACCGCTGGACGCCAGGATGTCGGAGAGAGCGGGCCAGGGCGCGAAGTAGTCCAGATTCAGCGGGTAGTACAGCGCGGTGCCGTCCTGCCAGCGCGACCCCTGGATCTTGTACCAGCCGGCCGTGGCGTAGATCAGACAGACCTCGACCATGATCACGACGAGCGTGGCGTTGTGCGTGAGATTCGCCAGGACGTCCAGCAGCGCGCGCGGCTCGCCCTTCGGCGCGTAGCGGTTGGCCGCCCACCACAGCCCCTGGGAGACCCACAGCGTCCACAGCAGCGCCGTCACCCACCACTCGCCGCCGGTGCGGTCCAGCAGCGTGCCCAGCAGGGCCACGCCGAGCACCACCCACAGGACCGGTCCTACCCGGTCGACCGGCGCGCTCCCCCCGGACGCCACGACGCGCGCGGCGCGGGCGCGCCGGCGGGCGTCCAGCGACCAGACCTGGCCACAGCGGGTGAGCACCAGATAGATCGCCATCAGATGGATGACGTTGTCGCCGCCGTCTCCCATGAAGATGCTGCGGTTCTGGAGGGAGAGCACGCCCACCATGAAGACCACGGACATGGTGCGGGTGCGCCAGCCGAGCATCAGCAGGGCGCTGGACAGTACGGCGGCGGCGTACACGATCTCGAACCAGACGCCGCTGTCGGACCACATCAGTGTGGTGAACGCGCCGTTGCCCGCGATCAGTTGCTGGGCCATGTCCCAGCTCCACGGGCTGCCGGGCCCGTACAGCTCACTGCGATTGGGCAGTTCACGCAGCAGGAAGAGAAGCCAGGCGGCGGCGAAACCGATGCGGACGACGGCGCTCTGGTGGGGGCCGAGGGCGTGGGACGTGACGCGCTGGAGGGCGCGCGCGGCCTTGCGGTCGACGGACTGCTCGTGGCCGGGGCGGCGGGTGGGGCGGCTCATCCGTGGGCCTCCGTACGGCCGTCGTTGCCCGCACCGTCGTTGCCCGCACCGTCGTTCCCCGCACCGTCGTTCCCCGCGCCCTCGTTCCGGACGCCTTCCGGCAGATCCTCGGAGGTCACGGTCCACCACGGGAAGACCCGGTAGCCGGCCTTCGTGTCGATCTTCTCTTCACTCCACGGCGGTGGTGCGACGGACCGTGTGACGGACCTGAGCTGGACACGTTCGACGGGACCGCCAAGATCGTGCGACTCCAGTCGCAGCATGACTATCCGGCGTATGTAGCGCTCGGAGAGCTGCCCGCGCAGACCGTTGGGGCGGGCCTTCTCGTCGTGGGAGTCGACGTAGAAGTCCCAGCCCCGGCGCAGCTCGTTCTGATCGACATGGCTGGGGAAGAGATTGCCGCGGATCGCCGCGGCGTCCTCGGCGGTCAGGCTGATCCAGTCGGTCGTACCGCGCGATCCGTCCGCCCGGTCCACCTCGGCGCGCACCTCGACGGCGATGTTCTGCTGGAGGGGGTTGGGCGCGAACAGCTTCCAGTTCTGCTCGAACTCCGGAAAGACCCAGGCGCCCACCTCCTCGCCGTACTCCTTGGAGACCGTGTTGTCGGGCGCGACGTGCAGGAACACCATGGCCACATGGCCCACGGCGAGCAGTCCGACGACCGCGAGGGCGACCGCGGCGACCACTTGGTACGGGAGGGAGAGCCCGGCTATCCCCCGTGCTGGATGAGCTGGTGGGCCCGGTTGTGGTTCCGGGTTCTCACCCTGTTCGTCGTACGAATCCATCCCGCCCCGATCCCCGTCTTTCCACAGTCGGTTATCCACAGGGTTGACACCCTACGGGCCGCCGACCGACCATTGAAGTCAACGAACCGAACGATCGGTCGGTAGGGGGTCCGGATGACGGCAGTGACCGCGAGGACGGCTGTGGAGGCAACGGTGGAGACGACGGCAGAGGGGTTCGAGGCGGCGTTCGACGCCGCGGTGGCCGCCGACGAGCGCATCGAGCCCCGCGACTGGATGCCGGAGGCGTACCGCTCATCGCTCGTCCGCCAGATGGCCCAGCACGCGCACTCGGAAATCATCGGCATGCAGCCGGAGGCCAACTGGATCACGCGCGCGCCCTCGCTGCGGCGCAAGGCGATCCTGATGGCCAAGGTGCAGGACGAGGCGGGACACGGCCTGTATCTCTACAGCGCGGCGGAGACGCTGGGCACGAGCCGTGACGAACTGCTCGACAAGCTCCACGCCGGCCGCCAGAGATATTCGTCGATCTTCAACTATCCGACGCTGACCTGGGCGGACGTCGGCGCGATCGGCTGGCTGGTGGACGGCGCGGCGATCACGAACCAGGTCCCGCTCTGCCGCTGCTCCTACGGCCCGTACGCCCGCGCGATGGTGCGAATCTGCAAGGAGGAGTCCTTCCACCAGCGCCAGGGGTACGAATCGCTGCTCGCCCTCAGCCGTGGCACCCCCGCGCAGCACGAGATGGCGCAGGACGCGGTGAATCGCTGGTGGTGGCCGTCGCTGATGATGTTCGGCCCGCCGGACGACGAGTCGGCGCACTCCGAGCAGTCGATGATCTGGAAGATCAAGCGCCACTCGAACGACGAACTTCGGCAGCGGTTCGTGGACATCTGCGTCCCCCAGGCCGAGGCGCTCGGCCTCACGCTCCCCGACCCGGACCTGAAGTGGAACGAGGAGCGGGGGCAGCACGACTTCGGGGTGATCGACTGGACGGAATTCCGCGAGGTCCTGAAGGGCAACGGCCCCTGCAACGAAGAGCGGATCAGCCAGCGGCGCCGCGCGCACGAGGAAGGCGCCTGGGTGCGCGAGGCGGCGACGGCGTACGCGCGAAAGCACGCGACACAGCCCCTGGGCAAGCACCTGGAGAAAGAGGCGACGGCATGAGCGGTTCGACCCAGTGGCCTCTGTGGGAGGTGTTCGTACGGTCCCGGCGCGGGCTGTCGCACACGCACGCGGGAAGCCTGCACGCGCCGGACGCGGAGATGGCGCTGCGCAACGCGCGCGATCTCTACACCCGGCGCAGCGAGGGCGTGTCGATCTGGGTGGTGCCCTCCACCGCGATCACGGCCTCCTCGCCGGACGAGAAGGACTCGTTCTTCGAACCGGCCGGCGACAAGCCGTACCGCCACCCGACGTTCTACGAGATCCCCGAGGGGGTGCGTCACCTGTGACCGGCACCCCGACCGACACGGGAGCGGAAACCGCGACCGGCGTCGACAGCGTCGCGGCCCTCGCCCTCGCCGACGACGCGCTGATCCTGTCGCACCGGCTGGGGGAGTGGGCGGGACACGCACCCGAGCTGGAGGAGGACGTGGCCCTGGCCAACATCGCGCTGGACCTGCTGGGCCAGGCCCGGATCCTGTACTCCCTGGTGGGGGACGAGGACGAGCTGGCCTTCCTGCGCGAGGAGCGCGCCTTCCGCAATCTCCAGTTGGTCGAGCAGCCGAACGGCGACTTCGCGCACTCCATCGCGCGCCAGCTCTACTTCTCCACCTACCAGCGGCTGCTGTACGGACAGTTGGCTGCCGGGGACGGCCCCTTCGCCGGGCTCGCCGCCAAGGCCGTGAAGGAAGTGGACTACCACCAGGACCACGCCGAGCGGTGGACACTGCGGCTCGGCGACGGCACGGCCGAGAGCCATGAGCGGATGCAGCGGGCCTGTACGGCGCTGTGGCGGTTCACCGGCGAGATGTTCCAGCCCCTGGTCAGCAGCGTGAGCGGCGACGGCGACGGGGTGAACACCCCGGAGCTGGCGGAGAGTTGGCTCTCCTCGATCACCGCCGTGCTGGAGCGCGCGACGCTGACCGTGCCCGACGGACCGCGCGCCGGAGCATGGGCGGCGGGCGCGGGCAGACAGGGCCTGCACACCGAGTCGTTCGGCCGGCTGCTCGCCGAGATGCAGCACCTGCACCGCAGCCACCCGGGGGCGTCATGGTGACCGACACGGGCCGGCCGACGGCGCTGGAGAGCGAACTGCGCGCGCTCGCCGGTTCCGTGCCCGACCCCGAGCTGCCCGTGGTGACGCTGGAGGAGCTGGGCGTGCTGCGCGCCGTCCATGTCCCGGGGCCCGGCCGCGTCGAGGTCGAGCTGACCCCGACCTACACCGGCTGCCCGGCGATCGAGGCGATGTCCTCGGACATCGAGCGGATCCTGCACGACCACGGGATACCGGACGTCTCCGTCGTCACGGTGCTCTCCCCCGCCTGGTCGACGGACGACATCAGCGCCGAAGGGCGGCGCAAGCTCGCGGACTTCGGCATCGCCCCGCCCCGCCCGCACAGCACGGACGGACCGGTGCCGCTCACCCTCGCCATCCGCTGCCCGCACTGCGGCTCGACGGACACCGAACTGCTGAGCCGATTCTCCTCCACCGCGTGCAAGGCGCTGCGCCGCTGCTCGTCCTGCCGTGAACCGTTCGACCACTTCAAGGAGTTGTAGATGTTCCATCCGCTCCGCGTCTGCGAGGTCGAACGGCTCACGGACGACTCGGTGACCGTCACCTTCGCCGTACCGCCCGAGCTGCACGAGACGTTCCGGCACACACCGGGGCAGCACATCGCGCTGCGCCGGGTCGTGGACGGCGAGGAGATCCGCCGTACGTACTCGATCTGCGCGCCCGCCGGCGACCGGCCCGTGCTGCGGGTGGGCATCCGCCTGGTCGAGGGCGGCGAGTTCTCCACGTACGCCCACAAGGAACTCACCGTGGGCGACACGGTCGATGTCATGGAGCCGACCGGCCGCTTCCAACTGGCCCCGCGCGCCGGGAACTTCGCCGCGATCGTCGGCGGCAGCGGCATCACCCCGGTGCTGTCGATCGCCTCGACGCTCCTCGCGCGGCAGCCGGACGCCCGGTTCTGTCTGATCCGCAGCGACCGCACGGTGGCCTCGACGATGTTCCTGGAGGAGGTCGCCGACCTCAAGGACCGCTGGCCGGACCGCTTCCAACTGGTCACGGTGGTGTCCAGGGAGGAGCAGCAGTCCGGGCTCCCCTCAGGCCGGCTGGACGAGGAGCGGCTGGCGGGGCTGCTGCCCGCACTGCTCTCGGTGGACAGCGTCGACGGCTGGTTCCTGTGCGGTCCGCTCGGTCTGGTCAAGGGCGCGGAGCGCGCCCTGCGCGCCCTCGGCGTGCGTCGGACCGTGATCCACCAGGAGATCTTCCATGTGGACGACGGCGCGCTGACCGCGACCACACCCGCCATGACCGCCGCCGCGTCGGCCACCCCGGCCGGGAGCACACTCACCGCGACGCTCGACGGCCGCTCCGGCAGTTGGCCCGTCCGGGACGGTGACTCCCTGCTGGAGACGGTGCTGCGCAGCCGGTCGGACGCGCCGTACGCGTGCAAGGGCGGCGTCTGCGGGACCTGCCGGGCCTTCCTCGTCTCGGGCGAGGTGCGGATGGACCGCAACTTCGCCCTGGAACCGGAGGAGACGGAAGCGGGCTACGTACTGGCCTGCCAGTCCCATCCGGCCACCGCCGAGGTCGAGTTGGACTTCGACCGCTGACGACCCGGGGCCTGCCGGTACCGGCGGGATCGGGCCGCCGCGGGCGCTCCGGGGACGTCCGGCAGCCGGCCCGCTCCTGGGAGCCGGCGGCTCGTCAGAGCACGAACGCCGGGCTGCCGCTGTCGCTGACCATCGGCCGGCCCGCGCCGTCCCACGCCTGCATCCCGCCGTCGACGTTCGCCGCGTCGATGCCCTGCCCCACCAGGTACTGGGTGACCTGCGCGGACCGGCCGCCGACGCGGCACATCACGAAGGCCCTGCGCCCGCCGGCCACCGCCTCGGTCACCTCACCGAAGCGCGCGGCGAAGTCGCTCATCGGGATGTGCAGGGCGCCCTCGACATGGCCCGCCGCCCATTCGTCGTCCTCACGGACGTCGAGCACCAGAGCGTCGGACGGGACTGCCGCGACATCCACCGCGGGCAGTTGGGCGAAACTCATGCGATGCGCCTTCTCTCGTACGTGTGTGTATACGGGTGGGACAAGTACAGCCTCGCGCACAGAACGCGCTACGGCCGCACCAACCTGGCCAGTTCCGACTCGCGTCCCGAAACCTCGGCGAGCAACTGCTCGGCGATCTCCTCCAGCAGCCGGTCGGGGTCGTCGGGCGCCATCTGAAGCATCGCGCCGATCGCGCTGTGCTCCAGCTCCTTCGCCAGGAGGGTCAGCAGCTCCTTGCGCTGGGCCAGCCACTCCAGCCTGGCGTACAGCTCCTCGCTCTCGCTCAGCCGGGGCTCCTTCGGCGCGGGCCCCGCCGCCCACTCCTCGGCGAGCTGCCTGAGCAGCGCCTCGTCCCCGCGCCCGTAGGCCGCGTTCACGCGAGTGATGAACTCCTCACGCCGGGCCCGCTCCGTGTCGTCCTGCGCGAGATCCGGATGCGCCTTGCGGGCCAGATCGCGGTAGAGCTTGCGGGCCTCGTCCGTCGGCCGCACCCGCTTCGGCGGCTGCACGGGCTGGTCGGTCAGCATCGCCGCGGCCTCCGCCGACAGACCGTCGGAGTCCAGCCAGTCGTGGAACAGCTCCTCGATCCCCGGCATCGGCTGGACCATCGCCCGCGCCTCCCGCGCCTTGCGCAGATCCTCGGGGTCGCCCGACCGGGACGCGCGGGCCTCGGCGATCATCGCGTCCAGCTCGTCCAGCCGCGCGTACATCGGCCCCAGCCGCTGGTGGTGCAGCCGCGAGAAGTTCTCCACCTCGACCCGGAAGGTCTCCAGCGCGATCTCGAACTCGATCAGCGCCTGCTCGGCGGCGCGCACGGCCCGCTCAAGCCGTGCCTCCGGCCGATCGGGCCCCGGCCCCGCGCCACCGCCCCCGTCCGCCCCTGCCGGGTCCTCGGCGTCCTTGGTGGCATCCGTCGTAGCGTCCGGCACGTCTGGCACGTCCTGCTCGTCGTCGTTACGGATCGTCGGCTCCCCGGGGGCGTCCTGCGTCACCCGTCCAGCCTACGGGCGAACCCGGCCACCTCCCTCACATCCCTGGTCCACGCCCCGATACGCCGACGTCGCATCCGACACATCGCGCCCCGCCGCGCGACCCCCGGCACACCCTCACCGAGCCCCACTCACGTTCACGAAGCCCGGCCCGCCCCGGGCCCCGCCGGACTCACACCCCCAGCTCGGCGGCTATCCGTCCGCTCTTGACGGCCGTGACCAGCTCCGCGTGATCCGCCTCGGTCCGGTCCGCATACGCGACGGCGAAGGCCGCGACCGCCTCGTCCAGCTCCTCGCCCTTGCCGCAGTAGCCCGCGACGAGCCGGGGATCCACGCTGTGCGCGTGGGCCCTGGCCAGCAGCGCGCCGGTCATTCGCGCGTAGTCGTCCACCTGGTCGGCCGGGAGCGCGGCCGGATCCACACTGCCCTTGCGGTTCCTGAACTGCCGTACCTGATACGGCCGGCCGGCCACCGTCGTCCAACCCAGCAGGTTGTCGCTGACGACCTGCATCCGCTTCTGCCCCAGCACCACCCGGCGCCCCTCGTGCTCCACGCCCGGCGCCTCGAATCCGGCGGCCTCCAGATACGGCACCAGCGCCGACGCCCGCGCCTCCTTCACCTGAAGCACCAGCGGCTCGCCCCGGTGGTCCAGCAGCAGCACCACGTACGACCGCGTCCCGACGCTGCCCGTGCCGACCACCCGGAACGCCACGTCGTGGATCGCGTACCGCGCGAGCAGCGGCAGCCGGTCCTCCGAGAGCGTGTGCAGATATTCGCCCAGCGAGGCCGCGACCGCCGCCGCCTCCTCGTCCGGCACCCGCCGCAGCACCGGCGGCGCGTCGACGAAGCGCCGCTGCGCCGTCACGTCCGCGCTCCCGCTCCCGCCGGCCCCGTCGCTGTCCCCCTCGCCCGCGACGACCTCCGTCGACTTGGCGGCGAAGCGCGCGCTCGTGTTCTTGCGGGCCTTCTCCGACACCCGCTCCAGCGTCCCCATCAGGTCGCGCGCGTCCGTATGGGAGACAAGCTCCTCGTCCGCGATCGCGTTCCACGCGTCCAGGGCGGAGAGCTTCGACAGCAGCCGCATCGTGCGCCGATACGCGCCCACCGCGTCCTGCGCGCCGCGCCGACACGTGTCCTCGTCGGCGCCGGCCTCACGCCCGGCCAGCACCAGCGACGTCGCGAGCCGCTTGACGTCCCACTCCCAGGGGCCGACCACCGTCTCGTCGAAGTCGTTCAGATCGATGACGAGGCGGCCTCGCGCGTCCCCGTACAACCCGAAATTCGCCGCGTGCGCGTCGCCGCAGATCTGCGCGCCCGCGCCGGTCACCGGCGTCCCCACCAGGTCGTGCGCCATCAGTCCGGCCGCGCCCCGCAGAAACGCGAAGGGCGTCGCGGCCATGCGCCCCACCCGCAGCGGCGCCAGCTCGGGCACCCGGTCACGGCTCGACTCCTCCACCGCCCGCACCGCGTCCGGCCGCGAGGCCGAGACAACCAGCGAATCGTGCGAAGACCTCGGAACCCGCTCCCGCAACGCCTTCCCGGCGTCCTTCGGCGTGCCCCGCCCACCGCCCGGCGTCACGCGCCGCACGAACCCCGGCACCACGGGAATGCGCCCGTCCGCCACCACCGCACCGGCCTCGCCCATGGCGCACCGCCTCCCCCGCACTCGCCCGACATCAACCGCCCACGACGTTACCGCCGCACCCCGACAACCGCCTCTCCCTGTGGATAACCCTCCGCCCCAGCTCGAAGCATGATCACGCCCGAAGCCCACGCCCCCACCCACGCCCACGCCCCCCGACGAGCCCACCTCGCCGACAGGCCCTACTCCCGCTTCGGGCAGCCGCTCTCGCCCGCCAGATGCGTCTCGGCCCACCGCCCCAGCTCCTCCAGCGCGGGCTCCATCGCCGCCCCCGCCTCCGTGAGCCGGTATGCGACGCGCAGCGGCGGCCCCTCGTCGACCTCGCGCACGAGCAGCCCCGCGGCCGCCAGCTCCGTCAGCCGGTCGGACAGCATGCGCTCACTGATACCGGGGATCGCCCGCCGCAACTCCGCGAAGTACACGGCTCGTTGCATCAGGACGGACACGATCAGCCCGGTCCACCGCTTCCCGAACAGCTCGAAGACGCGCGTCATCCCCGTGCCCACCGGCTTGCACGGGTCCCCGCCGTTTCCCTCCATGGCACCAGCGTACTGCGAACCCGCGAGGGGATGAAAAAAAGTAAGCTACTGTGTTATTAATAGGTACGCACGAAAGTGCACGAACGGAACCGGCACTCCGCCGGGCCGCGCCCACCCCTCCGTCCCCTATGGAGACCTTCATGGCCACGTTGCTGCACATCGACTCCGCCGTTTCCCCGCAGGGATCCGCCTCGCGCGAGGTCACCGCCGCCTTCGTACAGGGCTGGCGCGAGCAGCAGCCGCAAGGCACGGTCGTCTACCGCGACCTCGCCGCGGCGCCACTGCCGCATCTGGACATCGCCGCCGCCGCCGCGGGCGCGGACAACGCGCTGCGCGCCGAACTCGCCGCCGAACTCGCGGCCGCGGACGCCGTTCTCATCGGCGCCCCGATGTACAACTTCACGATCGCGTCCACCCTGAAGGCATGGCTGGACCACGTGATCATCGTCGACCACAACACCGGCGAGAACAGCCCCATCACCGGCAAGCCGTTCACGGTCGTCGCCAGCCGGGGCGGCTCGTACGCGCCGGGCACCCCGCGCGAGGACTTCGAATTCGTCCAGAACTATCTGACGAAGGTCCTGAGCGGCATGTTCGGTGTCGAGGGAGTCGACTTCATCGTCCCCGAGCTGACCCTGGCCCACAGCCTGCCCGCCATGGCCGAACTCATCCCGCTCGCCGAGGCGTCCCGTACGAAGGCCCGCGAAGAGGCCGCGCAGAAGGCGAAGGCCCTGGCCTCCCGCCTCGCCGCCTGACCCGGACGCGGACCCGGACCCGGACGCGGACGCGGACGCGCAACCCACCGACAACAGACGCACAGCGGACGAACAGACCGGCCCGCACCCCGAGCAGTACGGGTGCGGGCCGGGCCCATGTCACCACCCCCACCCGCCCGGTGACATGCGGCCGCGGTCGGGTCGGACAGCGGGCCTCGTCACTCTGTGGTGAGTGCCGTGCCGAGGCGGGCCAGCGACGACCGCATGGTTTTCATCTGCTGCGGGTCCAGCGAGCCGAAGATCTCGCGCAGGACATGGGCGCCCGCTTCTTCCGCCGCCGCCAGCGTGGTGCTGCCCGCGGCGGTCAGGGACACGGTCTTGCGGCGGCGGTCGTCGGCGTCGTCCGCGCGGGAGACCAGGCCGAGACGTTCGAGTCCTTCCACGATCTGGGTGACGGACCGGGGTGCCTGGCCGAGGGCGTCGGCGAGCTGGGCCTGGTGCAGGGTGCCGTGCGCGGCCAGAGCCTGAAGGACCTTGGTGCGGGACAGGGAGAGTCCCACGGTCGACCGCATGTGCCGGTCCACTGCCCCGCGCAGGCCGTAGGCGACGGTGAGGAACGTCAGTCCTACCTGCTCAGGGCCGGTTTCGGCGGTGATCGCCGCGTGCTCGCTCATGGTGTCGGGTATCCTCCCACAGGGATATCATGAGGTACCTCACGAATGGAGTGAAGTGATGGACCGTCCCGTTGCCGTGATCACCGGAGCCACCTCCGGCCTGGGCCGTATCGCCGCTCTCGACCTGGCCGGGCGCGGCTACCGCATCGGCATGGTGGCCCGCTCCCGTACCAAGGCCGACGCCATGACGAATGAACTCAAGGCGGTCGCCGGTGACGTGCCGGTGGACGTCTTCCACGCGGATCTGGGCCTGATCGCACACGCTCGACGGGTCGGACAGGAGATCGCCGCGTTCTACCCGCGTCTGGACGTGCTGGTCAACAACGCCGGGCTGCACGCCTTCTCGCAGCGCACCACCACCGAAGGCTTCTCGGGCATGACGGCGGTCAACTATCTGGGTCCATTCGTGCTGACCCAAGCCCTGACCGACCGGCTCCTGGGCTCGGCGCCGTCCCGGATCGTCAACGTCGCCTCCGAGGCGTCCCAGCAGGCGAAGTCGATCGCGCCGGCCGAGGACCTGCGCCATGTCGCCCCATACACACGCCGGGCGTCGATGGCGCTGTACGGGCGGACCAAGCTGATGACGATCATGTGGACGCAGGAACTGGCCCGGCGCCTGGATCCCGCGAAGGTCACGGTCAACTGCTGCGATCCCGGCTTCAACGCCACCGGCCTGGGACGTGATCTGCCCGGATCCCAGTTGCTGCGGCGGGTGTTGAACACGCTGCGCGTCGGTGACCCGCGCAAGGGCGCGGGCATCATCGTCCGGCTCGCCACCGACCCCGCGTTCGCGCACACCAGCGGCGGCTACTTCTCCGTACGCGACGCCAAGCCGCTTCAGTGCCCCGAACCCGGGCGGGATCCCCTCGTACAGAAGGAGCTGTGGGATCAGACCATGGCGCTGCTGGCGGGCCGCGCGTCCGACTGAGACGTGGCGGCTCCGTCTTAAGGAGGAGGCCGGCCGGTACCGGGATACCGGCCCCGGCGCATCGCACACCGACACCACGCGGCAGCGGCAACGGCAACGGCAACCACGACTATCGCCAGGACGTCGATGCCTGGATCGACACCCTCACCGACCTCGGCATCACCACCCTGCGCAACACCCTCACCCTGATCACCCACCGGGGCGGAGCCGTCGAACCGCGAACCTGCTCGTCCCCCTGACACAGCCGGTCACAGCGGGACCGGCCACCACGTCGCGGCAGCGCGAGGCCGCGACCGCGACCGCGATCCACGACTCGCTGTGGTGGATGTCACCCCGTCACCGGCCGGACCGCCCGAGATCTGGGGACGCGAATCGGTCACGTTCCTTCAACG
This sequence comes from Streptomyces sp. NBC_01506, assembly GCF_045040295.1. Classification (NCBI taxonomy): domain Bacteria; kingdom Bacillati; phylum Actinomycetota; class Actinomycetes; order Kitasatosporales; family Streptomycetaceae; genus Streptomyces; species Streptomyces sp. NBC_01506. The sequence continues at coordinate 4,661,590 of NZ_CP109422.1, forward strand.
GCTACAGCAAGGACAGCAAGGACAGCGAAGCCGCCGAACGCCACCGAACGCCACCGAACGCCACCGGACGCCACCGGACCCGCCGTGGCCTCGTGCTCATCAGGAAGAGGCCACAGGTCTGTTCGGCACGCGAAGAAGCCGGTCGAAGCGACATTCCGTCGCTTCGACCGGCTTCATCGGGTCAGTTGACCTCTGTGCGCGAGGGGGGAGTTGAACCCCCACGCCCTTTCGGGCACTGGAACCTGAATCCAGCGCGTCTGCCTATTCCGCCACCCGCGCATTGGGTGTGCCGTCCGGCCTCTCACCTGCTGGTGTGATCGCCTGGCGACATCGAAAAGATTAGCACGCTGCACACAGTGGAATCACATCCGTTTGTCCCGGCGACCTTGCCGGGGAAGAAGCAACCTCGAGCGGCCTCCCCCCACTCCTCCGGAGTGCACCCCGCGTGCGGGACACTGTCCAGAGGCCGCCTCTACGATCCGTGTGAGAGGTGACACTCATCGACGGGGCAGACAAGGGGAACCAGCCGATTTCCCTACGCGTGGATACGATCAGTAAGCAGTACCAGGACGGCAACGACGAAGGAGGTGCCCCATGGGAGTCCTGAAGCGCTTCGAGCAGCGACTCGAAGGTCTGGTCAACGGCACCTTCGCGAAGGTGTTCAAGTCCGAGGTCCAGCCCGTGGAGATCGCCGGCGCCCTTCAGCGTGAGTGCGACAACAACGCAACGATCTGGAACCGCGAGCGGACCGTCGTCCCCAACGACTTCATCGTCGAGTTGAGCGCGCCCGACTTCGAGCGCCTCAGCCCGTACTCGGGACAGCTCGGCGACGAACTGTCCGGGCTCGTACGCGACTACGCGAAGCAGCAGCGCTACACCTTCATGGGCCCGATCAAGGTCCATCTGGAGAAGGCCGACGACCTCGACACCGGTCTGTACCGGGTACGCAGCCGCACCCTGGCGTCGAGTACGTCACAGGGACCCGAGCAGGGCCCCGGCCCCGCACCCGTACGCGGAGCCGCCCCCGGCAGGGCCCCCGCGGCCCCGCCGGCCGCACCGCCCGGTGGTTACGGCTACCCTCCCTCGTCACCGCCCCCCATGCCTCCGACGCCCCCGCCGGGCGCCGGGCGCCCGGGACAGGCCGCACAGCCCCCCTCGACACCGCCTCCCGGGGCGATGCCGGGCGTCCAGGTCCGCCGGTGGATCGAGATCAACGGCAACCGCCACCAGATCTCGCGCCCCACGCTGGTGCTGGGCCGCAGCACCGACGCCGACGTGCGGATCGACGACCCCGGCGTCTCCCGCCGGCACTGCGAGATTCGGACCGGAACGCCCTCGACGATCCAGGATCTCGGGTCCACCAACGGCATCGTGGTAGACGGACAGCACACCACCCGCGCTACGCTCCGCGACGGCTCGCGGATCGTCGTGGGCCAAACCACCATCGTTTACCGGCAAGCCGAAGGGTGAAGCGGGGGCAATGTCAGAGCTGACCCTGACGGTCATGCGGCTAGGTTTCCTAGCCGTTCTGTGGCTGTTCGTGATTGTGGCCGTCCAGGTCATTCGGAGCGATCTCTTCGGCACACGTGTCACGCAGCGCGGCTCACGCCGCAACGCCGACTCACGGCCGCCGCAGGGCGCCCCCCGCCAGAGCGCCGCGCCGCCCGCACAACGGCAGCAGACGGGCCGCCAGCGCCGGGGGGCACCCACAAAGCTGGTCGTCTCGGAGGGGATCCTCACCGGCACCACGGTGGCCCTCCAGGGACAGACCATCACCCTGGGCCGGGCGCACGACTCAACGATCGTGCTGGACGACGACTACGCGTCCAGCAGGCATGCCAGGATCTATCCGGACCGGGACGGCCAGTGGATCGTCGAGGATCTCGGGTCCACCAACGGCACGTATCTCGACCGGACCCGCCTCACCACCCCGACACCGATTCCGCCGGGCGCGCCGATCCGCATCGGCAAGACCGTCATCGAGCTGCGGAAGTAGTACGACAATGAGCGAGCGGAGCGAGCGAGCCGCGGCGGTCCTTCACCGGGACCGCGGCGGGCTCCCGACCGGAGGGTGGGCAGTGTGGCTCGAGACCGGCTGGCGCCACATTCGGCTGGCGAACCGACAGGAGAGGCGCGCATGAGTCTTTCTCTGCGCTTCGCCGCCGGGTCGCACAAAGGCATGATCCGGGAGGGGAACGAGGACTCCGGCTACGCCGGTCCGCGCCTTCTGGCCATCGCCGACGGCATGGGCGGCCAGGCCGCCGGTGAGGTCGCCTCGTCCGAGGTGATCTCCACGCTCGTGCAGCTCGACGACGACGTGCCGGGATCGGACATCCTGACCTCGCTCGGTACGGCGGTCCAGCGCGCCAACGACCAGTTGCGCGTGATGGTCGAGGAGGACCCCCAGCTCGAGGGCATGGGCACCACGCTCACCGCCCTCCTGTGGACGGGCCAGCGCCTGGGCCTCGTACACGTCGGAGACTCCCGCGCCTACCTCCTGCGCGACGGCGTGCTCACCCAGATCACACAGGACCACACCTGGGTGCAGCGCCTCGTCGACGAGGGGCGCATCACCGAGGAAGAGGCCACCACCCACCCGCAGCGCTCCTTGCTGATGCGCGCGCTGGGCAGCGGCGACCATGTCGAGCCCGATCTGTCGATCCGCGAAGTCCGCGCGGGCGACCGGTACTTGATCTGTTCCGACGGCCTCTCCGGCGTCGTCTCGCACCAGACCATGGAAGAGACCCTGGCGAGCTACCAGGGCCCGCAGGAGACCATCCAGGACCTCATCCAGCTCGCTCTGCGCGGCGGCGGTCCCGACAACATCACCTGCATCGTCGCCGACGTCCTGGACGTCGAGTCCAACGACACCCTGGCCGGGCAGCTCAACGACACCCCGGTCGTCGTCGGCGCCGTCGCCGAGAATCAGCAGTTGCACGCCGCCGAGAGCGACCCGTCGATGCAGACGCCCGCCGGCCGCGCCGCCGGTCTGGGCCGTCCCGTACCGCAGCAGCACCAGCCCCCTTCGGGGGGCTTCGGCCCGCCGGGCAGCGGAGACGGGGCCGGTTACGGCGGCATGCCGCCGGACGCGAGCTTCGGGGCGTACAGCGACGACGACTTCGCCAAGCCGCGGGGCGCGGGGCGCAAGTGGTTCATGCGCTCGTTCTACGTCGTGCTCGCGCTGGCGGTCGTCGGCGGCGGGCTGTACGGCGGCTACCGCTGGACCCAGACCCAGTACTACGTCGGGGTCAACGACGAACACGTCGCGCTCTACCGGGGCATCAGCCAGGATCTGGCGTGGGTCTCGCTGTCGAAGGTCGAAGAGGACTTCACCAAGATCGAACTCAAGTACCTGCCGGAGTACCAGCGCAAGCAGGTCGAGGACACGATCGCCGAGGGCAGCAAGGCCTCCGCGCGCACCAAGATCGACGACCTGTCCAAGCAGGCCGCCGCGTGCCAGAAGGACGAACAGCGCCGTGAGTCCGAGCGCGCGGCGGACGCGATCACCGGCGAGGGCGAGGCCGGCGGCACGACCGGGACGAAGCCACAGACCACCGGCACCGACACCAAGCAAGAGACGCCGAAATCGGCGACTCCCTCTCCGGGCCCCAGCCTCTCGGAGGAGGAGCAGAAGCTCGCCTCGAACTGCGGTAAGCAGTAGCCGGCCGTAGGGGGCCTTCACCACCATGAGCGTTGTCACCAACACGACCACCATCGGCGCAATCGAAGCGCCGAGCCGCCGCAACACCGAGCTGGCGATGCTCGCCTTCGCCGTCGTCATCCCGATCTTCGCGTACTTGAACGTCGGCCTGGCGGTCAAGAACGAGGTGCCCAGCGGCATGATCGGGTACGGCCTGGGCATCGGGCTGCTGGCCGGTGTCGGCCATCTCGTGGTGCGCAAGTTCGCCCCGTACGCCGATCCGCTGCTGCTGCCGCTCGCCACCTTGCTCAACGGCCTGGGGCTCGTCCTCATTTGGAGGCTGGACCAGTCGCCCCGGCTGATCGCCCGCGCCGAGAGCTCCTTCGGCGCGTTCACCCCGGACGCGCCCAAGCAGTTGCTGTACTCGGCGATCGGCATCGCGCTTTTCGTCGCCGTGCTGCTGCTGCTCAAGGACCACCGGATCCTCCAGCGCTACACGTACATCTCCATGGCCGTGGCGCTGGTCCTGCTGATCCTCCCGGTCTTCTTCCCGGCGGTGAACGGCGCGAAGATCTGGGTCAGCATCGGCCCCTTCAACGTCCAGCCCGGTGAGTTCGCGAAAATCATCATCGCGATCTTCTTCTCGGGCTATCTGATGGTGAAGCGCGACGCCCTGGCGCTCGCCAGCCGCCGGGTGATGGGCCTCTACCTGCCGCGCGGACGCGACCTGGGACCGATCCTCATGGTCTGGGCCATGTCGATCCTGATCCTGGTCTTCGAGACCGACCTCGGCACCTCGCTGCTGTTCTTCGGCCTCTTCGTGGTGATGCTGTACGTGGCCACGGAGCGCACCAGTTGGATCGTCTTCGGCCTGGTGATGTCCGCCGCGGGCGCGGTCGGTGTCGCCACGTTCGAGCCGCACGTCCAGCAGCGCGTGGAGTTCTGGCTCAACCCCTTCGCGGACTCCACCTGGGAGCAGAGCGAGCAGATCGGCCAGGCGCTGATGTCGTTCGGCGCCGGCGGGACGCTCGGCACCGGTCTCGGCCAGGGCAACTCCGACCTGATCGGCTTCGCGGCCAACTCCGACTTCATCCTGTCCACCGTCGGCGAGGAGTTCGGGCTCGCCGGCACGATGGCGTTCCTGCTGATCTACGGCCTGATCGTGGAGCGCGGCGTACGCACCGCGCTCGCGGCCCGCGACCCCTTCGGCAAGCTCCTGGCGATCGGTCTCTCCGGCGCCTTCGCCATCCAGGTCTTCGTTGTCGCCGGCGGTGTCATGGGCCTCATCCCGCTGACCGGTATGACGATGCCGTTCGTCGCGGCCGGTGGTTCGTCGGTGATCGCCAACTGGGCGCTGATCGGCATCCTCATCAGAATCAGCGACACCGCACGCCGTCCCGCCCCGGCGCCCGCCCCCTCACCCGACGCCGAGATGACCCAGGTGGTCCGACCGTGAACAAGCCCCTGCGACGCATCGCGATCTTCTGCGGACTGCTGGTCCTGGCGCTGCTGGTGCGCACCAACTGGCTCCAGTACGTCGAGGCCGACGAGCTGAACAGCCACGATCGCAACCGCCGCGTCCTGATCGAGCGGTACGCGAGCGAGCGCGGCAACATAGTGGTCGACGGCAAGCCCATCACCGGGTCGGTCGAGACGAAGGACACCGACTTCGCGTTCAAGCGGACCTATCTCGACGGCCCGATGTGGGCACCGGTCACCGGATACGCCTCGCAGGCGTACGACGCCACGCAGATCGAGAAGATCGAGGACGGCATCCTCACCGGCAACGACGACCAGCTCTTCTTCGACCGCACCATGGCGATGTTCACCGGCGACGAGGCGAAGGGCGGCAACGTCGTCACGACCCTCAACGGCGCCGCGCAGAAGGCCGCCTTCGAGGGCCTGGGCAACAAGAAGGGCGCCGTTGTCGCCCTGGAGCCCGGCTCCGGCAAGATCCTCGCGCTGGCCTCCACCCCCTCGTACGACCCCTCGTCCTTCGCCGGCTACGGCGCCGACGACGAGAAGGCGTGGAAGGCGCTCGAAAAGGACATCGACAAGCCGATGCTGAACCGCGCGCTGCGCGAGACGTATCCGCCCGGCTCCACCTTCAAGGTCGTCACCGCCGCGGCGGCGCTGGAGAACGGTGTCGTGGACGACATCGACGCCAAGACCGAAACCCCGCTCCCGTGGACGATGCCGGGCACGACGACGCCGCTGGAGAACGAGGGCAACATCCCGTGCAAGAACGCGACGCTCAAGGAAGCGCTGCGGATCTCCTGCAACACCGTCTTCGGCAAGCTCGGTTATGACGTCGGCGCGGACAAGATGCTGGAGACCGCGAAGAAATTCGGTTTCAACGAGGAGCAGTTCGTCCCGGTCCGCGCCAACGCCTCGATCTTTCCCGAGGAATTGAACGATTCGCAGACCGCCCTCTCCTCCATCGGCCAGTTCGACACCCGTACGACTCCGCTCCAGATGGCCATGGTCGCCTCCGCAATCGCCAATGACGGCAAGCTCATGAAGCCGTACATGATCGACCAGCTCGAGGCGCCGAATCTGGACGTGATCAAGAAGACCGAGTCCGAGGAGATGGGCCAGCCGCTCAGCCAGGAGCACGCGCAGATGCTCCAGGAGATGATGGAGACGGTCGTCGACGAGGGCACCGGCAAGAACGCGCAGATCCCGAACGTGAAGGTCGGCGGCAAGACCGGCACGGCGCAGCACGGCGAGAACAACAGCAAGAACCCGTACGCCTGGTTCATCTCCTACGCCAAGGGCGAGAACGGGTCGCCGGTCGCCGTCGCGGTCGTGGTCGAGGACAGCGACGCCACCCGCGACGACATCTCCGGCGGCGGCCTGGCCGCCCCGATCGCCAAGGACGTCATGAAGGCCGTGATCGACAGCAAGGAGTAGTCGGGCGACATTCCCGAAATGGCCCGGACAGCTATTGGCGCTGTCCGGGCCATTGTCGGACGAGTCGGCGGACCGTCGATAAACACGGAAAACGTTTCCCTCTACACCGAACTCGATCACAGCTCGACACCGCACGGCGGCGGCACGGCGGCGGAATTCGGCGGAATCGATAACGCGGCGCCGATGCCCGACCGGTGACCGGTCTCACCCTCGCCACCCGAACGTTAACAACCGATATGTGGCCATTGAAGTACCAGTCCTGTATCAGCTACCAGGGACGGTCGGACCGGATGCGGCGTGCCCGGTAGCGTATGCGCGGACAGCACACCGCCGGACCGCACACCGGTGCGGTCGGGACAGACGGAGAGGGCTGGAACAGTATGGAAGAGCCGCGTCGCCTCGGCGGCCGGTACGAGCTGGGCTCGGTGCTCGGCCGTGGTGGCATGGCCGAGGTGTACCTCGCGCACGACACCCGGCTCGGCCGCACCGTCGCTGTGAAGACGCTGCGGGCCGACCTCGCCCGCGACCCGTCCTTCCAAGCCCGGTTCCGCCGAGAGGCCCAGTCGGCCGCCTCGCTCAACCACCCCGCGATCGTCGCCGTCTACGACACCGGCGAGGACTACGTCGACGGGGTGTCCATCCCGTACATCGTGATGGAGTACGTCGACGGGTCCACCCTGCGTGAGCTGCTGCACTCCGGGCGCAGACTGCTGCCCGAGCGCACGCTGGAGATGACCGTCGGGATCCTCCAGGCGCTGGAGTACTCGCACCGCGCCCAGATCGTCCACCGCGACATCAAACCGGCCAACGTCATGCTGACGCGCACCGGCCAGGTCAAGGTCATGGACTTCGGCATCGCCCGCGCCATGGGCGACTCCGGCATGACGATGACCCAGACCTCCGCGGTCATCGGCACCGCGCAGTACCTCTCCCCCGAGCAGGCCAAGGGCGAGCAGGTCGACGCGCGCTCCGACCTGTACTCCACCGGCTGTCTGCTCTACGAGCTGCTGACCGTGCGCCCGCCCTTCATCGGGGACTCACCGGTCGCCGTCGCGTACCAGCACGTACGGGAGGAGCCGCAGGCGCCGAGCACCTTCGACCCCGAGATCACGCCCGAGATGGACGCGATCGTGCTGAAGGCCCTCGTCAAGGACCCGGACTACCGCTACCAGTCCGCCGACGAGATGCGCGCCGACATCGAGGCGTGCCTCGACGGCCAGCCCGTCGCGGCCACCGCGGCCATGGGCGCGGTCGGTTACGCGGGCGGCTACGGCTCCGACGACCAGCCCACCACGGCGCTGCGCACCGCCCCTCCCGGCGGCGGCCAGACGTCGATGATGCCGCCGGTCAACCCCGACGACGGGGGCGGCTACGGCAACTACGACGACCGTCCCGACCGGCGCCGGCAGAAGAAGTCCAACACCTCGACGATCCTGCTGATCCTCGCCGGCGTCCTGGTGCTCGCGGGCGCCATCCTGATCGGCAAGGCGGTCTTCGGCGGCGACGACGGCGGCGCGGACCGGATCCCCGTGCCGCAGCTCGTGGGGGAGACGATGGCGTCCGCGAAGGAGCTGGCGAGCAACGCCTCGGTCGAGGTCGCCCAGTCCGGGACGGACCGCTGCGACCAGCCCAAGGGCGCCATCTGCTCGCAGAACCCCGGGGCCGACGAGAAGATGAACCAGGGCGACACCATCCAGGTCGTCGTCTCGGAGGGCGCACCGAAGGTCCAGGTGCCCGACGTCGCCGACGAGACCGTCGAGGACGCGACGAAGACTCTTCAGGACGCGGAGTTCAAGGTCGAGACCAAGCAGGTGGAGAGCGACCAGGACCCGGGAACGGTCGTCTCGCAGAAACCGGCCGGCGGCTCGGAGGCGGAGACGGGGGCGACGGTCACGCTCTCCGTCGCCAAGCAGGCGCAGGTACAGGTGCCGCCAGTCACGGACAAGCCGTACGAAGAGGCGAAGAGCCAGCTCGAACTGCTCGGCTTCACGGTCGCGCGTACGGACGTCGACTCGGAGAAGGCCGCGAACACTGTCGTCGGCCAGACCCCGACGGGCAACGCCAGGGCGGCCAAGGGCAGCCAGGTCACCCTCCAGGTCTCGAAGGGGCCGGCGCAGCCCGAGAAGGTGCAGATCCCCGGTGACGTCGGCGGCAAGACGGTCGCCGAGGCGAAGGCCCAGTTGGAGGCCCTGGGTCTGGTGGTCGTACTGGCCCCGAACTCGCCGAACGACCCCAACGCGCGGGTGGTCGGGACCAATCCGCAGCCCGGCCAGGAAGTCGAGAAGAACAGCACCGTGACGCTGTTCGTCGCTTCCACGGGCGGCAATGACAACGGGGGCGGCGACAACGGCGGCGGTGACAACGGGGGCTTCATCGGCGGCGGTTTCGGCGGCAGCGACTGAGGTCGCCGCCTCCTTAGGAGATGAAGAAGCCCCGGCATCCTCTTTCAGGATGCCGGGGCTTCTTCGTGCCGTACGCCGTCGTGCTGGACGGGCCGGCTCAGCGCAGCTCCGGCGGCTTCGTCCGGTCCTTGTCGACCTTCTCCGTGCGCTCCAGCTCGGCCCACACGATGTAGCGGTAGTCGGAGGTGAAGATGGGCGTGCACGTCGTGAGGGTCAGATAGCGGCCGGGCTTCTTCTTGCCCGACTCCTTCGGCACCGGCTGGAGCACGTCCACGTTGTACTTCGAGGTCTTCGGAAGGTCCTTGAAGACTTTGTAGACGTACCAGGTGTCCTTCGTCTCGAAGACGATCGAGTCACCGGTCTTGAGCTTGTGGATGTTGTGGAACTTCGCACCGTGCCCGTCGCGGTGCGCGGCCAGCGAGAAGTTCCCCTTCTTGTCCTCGGGCAGCGCGGACTTGACCGGATCGGTGTAGTAGCCGGCGACGCCGTTGTTGAGGGACTTGAGGTCAGTGCCCTTCTTTACGAGGACCTCGCCGTTCTTCATCGCGGGCACGTGCAGGAAGCCGATGCCGTTCTTGACGTCGAGGGCGCCGGGGCCGCCGCGGCCGTCGGCCCAGCCGTCGCGTACCTCGTTGCCCTGCTTCGTGGCCTCGCGGTCGGCCAGGACATTCGTCCACCACAGCGAGTAGACGACGAAGAGACCGAGCACCAGGCCCGCGGTGATGAGCAGTTCGCCGAAGACGCTGACGGCGGCGGCGACCCGGCCGCGCCGCGGCCGGACCGGGCGCGCGTCCGCGGCGGGCTCGGGCTCCGGCTCCGCCGGGGACTCAGGGGCCGGGGACTCAGGGTCCGAGGAGTCGGGCGCGGGCTCGGGCTCGGGCGGCTCGGGGTCCGCAGACTCAGGCGCGGGCTCAACCACCCCAGTTGTCGCGGATGTATCGTTTTTTCCGGCTTCTTCGGATGCTGTCGCATGCCCGTCGCCGTGCTCTGTTCCCGCTGCCACAGCACCCGTCCCCTGGTCCCTGGTCCCTGGTCTCCGTCGTGATCCGTTCAGCCGACGAGCGCGTCGGGCTTTCCCTCGTCGCGTGGCCGTTCCTCAACCATCTTGCCCCACACGATCATTCGATACGTACTGGTGAATTCCGGCGTACAGGTCGTCAGCGTGATGTATCGGCCGGGCTCCGTGAATCCGGAACCGGGCGGCACGGGAGAGATCACACCGACGTTCGACGGCGAGGTCTGCGGGAGGATACTCGCCATGTCGTAGGTGAAGTAGGCGTCCTGCGTCTCCACGATGATCTTGTCGCCGGGCTTCAGGCGGTTGATGTACCGGAAAGGTTCACCGTGGGTGTTGCGGTGTCCCGCGACCGCGAAGTTGCCCTGCTTGTCGGACGGCATCGCCGTCTTGAGCCGGCCCTCCGAATAGTGGCCGACCATGCCGTTGTCCAGCACGGTCGACTTGTCGATCCCCTCGGCGATCGGAACGACCACGTCGAGCTTGGGGATATGCATGATCGCGAAACCCTTGCCGGGCTCGAAGACCCCGGGCTGGCGGCCCTCCGCGAATTCCGCCCGGATCTTGTCCGTCTCCTTGCCCGCGTAGAGATCGGCCCGGATGTTCGTCCACCAGAGCTGGTACGTGACGAACAGCAGCATCAGCACACCGAGACTGATGAAGATCTCGCCGACCGCGCGGCTGAGGATCACTCCCGGACTGTCCTTGAGGGCACGGGCGGCCCGCCGCGCCTCGACGCGGGAGAGCGGCCTGGCGGGCGCTGAGGTCTCCGGCGCACTCTCGGGGCTCCCCGAGCCTTCCGGGCGCCTACGACCCCGTCCACGGCCGCCCTTGGCCGCCTTACGCCGCTCGGCGCGGCCCCCGGTGGCCGGTTCGGTCCGCACCGGCCGGTCCGCGGCGGATTCGGGGACGGTGGGCAGCAGGGCCGTGGCTTCCCCGGCGCCGCCGGTGACCCCAACACTCACCGGGGCGCGGCGGGTGTCCTCCGTACGGAGACCGACGGTCTCGTCGTCCCGGACGGGGACGTACGGCGGACCGGGATCAGGTGGCGGGGCGGGCGAGGATGCGGGCGCCTGAGCCTCGTACGGATAGGGCCCGTACCCCGACCACTCCTGCTCCGCCGAAGGCTGCGGCTGCGGCTGCGGCTGCGGCTGCGATATCCCGTCCCCCGCCGCCCAGGGGCCGGGAGCCGCAGAAGGCGCAGGCGAAGAGGGAGCAGGAGAGGGCGGGGCCGGCGCCGGAGTCGGCGGGGCGACCTGCCCGGGGAGCGGATCGTTCAACGGATCCGCGAGTCCATCCACCGCCGCCTCGAACGCGCCCGGTTCCTCGTACGATTCCCGCTGCTCGTACGAGGCGCCGTATCCCGCGTCGTGCTCGGGGCGGAGTGCGGTCACGCGACCGCCTTGCCCACCACCGGCGCCAGGCCCGCCGACCGGCCCACGGCGCCCGGATCACCGCACTGCGCCAGCCAGTTGGCCAGCATCAGATGACCGTGCTCGGTCAGGACGGACTCGGGGTGGAACTGCACTCCCTCGACGGGCAGTTCACGGTGGCGTACCCCCATGATGATGCCGTCCGCCGTACGCGCGGTGACCTCCAGCTCGTCCGGCAGTTCGGCGGGCTCCGCCGCGAGCGAGTGGTAGCGGGTCGCGGTGAAGGGCGAGGGCAGCCCGGCGAACACGCCCTTGCCCTCGTGCGTGACCAACGAGGTCTTGCCGTGCAGCAGTTCGGGGGCCCGGCCCACCACACCGCCGTACGCCACCGCCATCGACTGCATCCCGAGGCACACTCCGAAGACGGGGACGCCGGTCGCGGCGCAGTGGCGCACCATGTCGACGCAGACACCGGCCTGTTCGGGCGTACCGGGGCCGGGGGAGAGCATCACGCCGTCGAAGCCGTCCTGGGCGTGCGCCGTCGACACCTCGTCGTTGCGCAGCACCTCGCACTGGGCGCCGAGCTGGTACAGATACTGAACGATGTTGAAGACGAAGCTGTCGTAGTTGTCCACGACGAGGACGCGGGCACCGCTCATGGGGTGCCTCCCGCGCCGGTCATCGTCGCGTCCCCGAACGGCAGAATGGGCTCCGCCCACGGGAAGACGTACTGGAACAGCACGAAGACGACCGCCAGCGCCAGCACGAGCGCGATGACCGCCCGCACCCACACGTTGCCCGGCAGATGCCGCCAGATCCAGCCGTACATGCTGTCCCTTCCGTTCCGTACCCGTTCCGCGCCCACACCGCCGTACCGGCGTGCGCGATACCGAACCAGACTAAGGGGCCGCGGGGTCACGTGGGCGGCGCATGGGTCAGGTGTGCCGTTGCCCTCTTCTTCTGTAAGAGGACGGCGCGGCCCAACGGTTGGGCCGGACTACTCCACCGGCTTCGCGTAGTGGAGATCCACGGTGCCCGTGTAGCCGGGGAGCGTGGTCTCGCCGTGCTCCTCGACCGTCCACCCCAGGCCGTACGCCTGGACGTACAACTGGTAGTTCTGGATCGCGGGCGAATCCTCGAGCGCCTTTTGGAGCTTGCCCTGGTCCCCCACGGCCGTGATCTTGTACGGCGGTGAGTAGACCCGGCCCTGGAGGATCAGGGTGTTGCCGACGCAGCGCACCGCGCTGGTGGAGATCAGCCGCTGGTCCATGACGCGGATGCCGCTCGCGCCGCCCTGCCAGAGCGCGTTGACGACGGCCTGGAGGTCCTGCTGGTGGATGACCAGGTCGTTGGCCTGCGGTTCCGGGTAGCCGGGACTGGCCGTGGCGTCCGGCGGGGCGTCGTCGAGGGTGACGGTGAGGGCCTGGCCCGAGACCTTCTTGGTGCCCGCGGCGTTCTCCAGACCGCGCAGTTTCGCGTCCTGGGCCTCCGTGGAACCGGCGTCGCGGCTGGCGAGAGCGTCGACGTTCTCCCGTACGGCGCCGGTGGACTCCTCCAGCGCCGCGTTCTTGTCGCTGCGCTCCTGGATCAGGTCCGAGAGCTTGAGCAGCGAGTCGTCCGTACGGAGGTTGGTGCCCTTCGCCGTATTGAAACTGGTGACGAAGATGAGGCCGGCGAGGGCGAAGACCCCGGCCGTGAGCAGCCGGACCGGCCGCCGGCTCGGTCGGCGGACCGGCCCTTCGGGGGAGTCGGCAGAATTGCTCAACGTACCCTTATCTCCTTAGGCGCCACGGAAGCACTACGCTAACGGACGCCCGGGGGAGCCGGCGTTCCCCCTGCTCCTCACCCCCGGCACACCGTTTCAGTTACCTGCGCGGTCACGCAGCGCATCGACAGGAGAGTCCCTCGTGCCGAAGTCACGTATCCGCAAGAAGGCCGATTTCACGCCGCCCCCCGCGGCGAAGCAGTCGACCACCATAAGGCTGTCCAACCGGAGCTGGGTGGCGCCGGTCATGCTCGCGCTGTTCCTCGTCGGGCTGGCCTGGATCGTCGTCTTCTATGTGACCGACGGCTCGCTGCCGATCGACGCCTTCGGCAACTGGAACATCGTGGTCGGCTTCGGCTTCATCGCCGCCGGCTTCGGTGTCTCCACCCAGTGGAAGTAAGGGCCGCGGCCGGCGTCAACCTCTGCCCAGAGACTTATCCACAGTGCTGTCCACAGCCGGGGGAAAAGGTCTGACGATCTGTGGATAACTCCACGGCAGGTTGACGCCGGTGTGACTGGAGCACCCGCTTCGGCCGATGTGATGAAGCGTCTCGGCCCCTTGTCTCTGCTGGGAAAACCCTGATCAGCGACAAGGGGCACTGATGTTCCCCCACAGATTGCACAAGATCCGCCACACGCTGTGGACAACTGTGTGCTTCAGGGACCCCCGGTGCCTCCGGCGGCCCTCAGGTGAGCTGGCCGTTCCTGAGCACGACGAGCGCGATCGTGGCCAGCAGCACCACCGCACACGTGCCCCACTGCACCAGCGCCCGCCGCTCACGCGGCGCGTGCACGAGGCCCACGGCGATCACCGTGCCCGCGACCAGACCGCCGAGATGCGCCTGCCAGGCGATCCCGGACCAGGTGAACGTGAAGAGCAGGTTCAGCGCCAGCAGCGCGAAGACCGGCCGCATGTCGTAGTTCAGCCGGCGCATCAGTACGGCCGTGGCACCCAGAAGACCGAAGATCGCGCCCGAGGCACCGAGCGACGGCTGGTTCGGCTCGGCGAGCAGATAGGTCAGGGCGCTGCCCGCCAGACCGGAGATCAGATACAGGGCGAGAAAGCGCACCCGCCCCAGCGCCGCCTCCAGCGGACCGCCGAGCCACCACAGCCCCAGCATGTTGAACGCGATGTGCCATACGGCCTGGTGCAGGAACACCGCCGTGAACAGGCGATACCACTGCCCGTCGGCGACGCCCACGACCTGGCCGAGATCCGTGTTGTAGGCGAGCCCGATGAGATCCAGCTCGCCGACGACGCGCTGCTCACTGACCAGGACGGCGACGAAGACCGTGAGATTCAGCCCCAGCAGGATCTTCGTGAGCAGCCGGGGGTCGGCGGAGATGGTGCCGCCGGCGATCGTGCGCGGGCGGGCGGCGGTCGGGGAGATGCCCGAGCCGGATCCCTCCCGTACGCAGTTCGGGCACTGGAATCCGACGGAGGCGCTGATCATGCAGTCCGTACAGATGGGGCGCTCGCAGCGAGTGCAGCGGATGCCCGTCTCACGGTCCGGGTGCCGGTAACAGTGGGGTGTCGTGTCGGCGGCGGGCCGGTCCGGGCCCCCGTGCTGCTGGTCCATCGGTCCCCTCGGTGCTCGTTGCGGCGGGAGGAGCACAGCGCACCGCCCTCCCCGTCCGGTATGTAACCACTACGGACGGGCAGGGCGGGATGGTTCCCCGAAGGGGAATCCGAGACGGCGTCGTGACGCGTCCGAAGGGGCGGGTGCGCCCCGGCCTACGGCGATGTGCCGGCGGCCCGGGGACCTGTCCGTCGGACAGTCCTCAGCGGGACTCGACGACGACCGACTCGATCTTGACTTCCTCCACCGGGCGGTCGGTGCGCGCGTTGGTCTGCGTGGATCCGATGGAGTCCACGACCTTCTTGCTCGCCTCGTCGGTGACCTCACCGAAGATGGTGTGCTTGCGGGTCAGCCACGCGGTGGGCGCCAGGGTGACGAAGAACTGCGAGCCGTTGGTGCCCGGTCCCGCGTTCGCCATGGCCAGGAGGTACGGCTTGTCGAAGGCGAGGTCCGGGTGGAACTCGTCCCCGAACTCGTAGCCAGGACCACCGGTGCCGTTACCCAGCGGGTCTCCGCCCTGGATCATGAAACCGCTGATGACCCGGTGGAAGACCGTGCCGTCGTACAGCTTGTCGCTGGACTTCTTGCCGGTCGCCGGGTTGGTCCATTCACGCTCGCCCTTGGCGAGCTCCACAAAGTTCTTGACCGTCTTCGGCGCGTGGTTCGGCAGGAGCCGGATCTCGATATCGCCGTGGTTGGTCTTCAGGGTGGCGTAAAGCTGCTCGGCCACGATCTGCCTTCCGTGAGTCTGCTCTGACTCTGTCGATCCTCGCACGGCCGCCGAGCGGGTCGCCCGCCCCGTACCCCTCAAGGGTCGGGCGGCGGCGGGAGAAAGGCGAGGCAGTCATGGCTTTGCCGGGGCGCGGCACGGCGAACCGTGGCATTGTCGTCCGGAAGCTCCCCTTGCACCGCAATGCCCGAGCATCGCCCCAAGTCGACTTCGTTGACCCGGATGCCCGCACCGCATGCCGGTCCGGCGGGCGGCAGGCATGATTTCGATCTGGGTGGACAGGCGGATCTTTGTCCAATTAACGGGGGAAACCCCCTAGCCCCTGACCGCCACCGAGGAGGAGGATCCTGTGACCCGCATGGACAGCGTGCGCGCCGCCACCGATTCGGCGAGGGAGAGCGTGCTGCACGCCGCGGAAGCGGTGGCACCCTACGCCGAGACGGCCAAGGAACAGGCCGCGTTGTACGCCGAAGAAGCCCGCGTCCGGCTCGCACCGAAGGTGTCGAAGGCCGCGAAGCAGGCGTGTGCTAAGTACGGCACCCACGTGGCGCCGCATGTGCCCCCAAAGGTCGACGTGGCAGCACATCGTGCCGCCGCACGGACGCGTAAGGCCGCGCGTCAGGCCGCCGACTACACGGTGCCGCGCGTCGAGCACGCGGTCTCCGTCGCACAGCCGGTCGCCGGGCAGGCAGCGGCACGTTCCGCCGCCGCCCTCGCCGCGCTGCGTGGTCAGATCACGGTGAAGGAGGTCCAGAAGCTTGTGAGGAAGCATGAGCGACGGGCCAGGGCCGGACGGCTCGCCAAGGGCCTGTTGGTCCTCGGTGTACTGACCGGTGGCGCTGTCGCCGCGTGGAAGTGGTGGGACAAGCAGGCCAATCCCGACTGGCTGGTGGAACCGCCCGCTCCTACAGAGGTCTCCGAGCGCGACACGTCGCTGTCGTCCGTCGACGGCAGCCAGAGTGCGCTCGATCCGGAGGTGAAGGCCAAGCAGGCCGAGGAAGAAGAGGCGAGGGATCGCGACAACCGCCCGTGACGGGTGACCGGTGATCCGTACGACTGGTGGTGCTGTCGCCGTACGACGACTGTCGCGGCCGGCGCGGGTGATGCGGCGGCCTGGCTGGTTCGGCACGGCGGGCACTGCGGGCACTGCGGGTGACGCGGGTGACGCGGGTGACGCCGGCCGGGTCCGGTGCGGGTGAGACCGGTGGGGTCAAGTCCGGTACGGCCGAGACGGTGTCGCGGGCGTCGTGCGTGGTGGGGATGCTCCGCGTGGTGCGGGCACCGGGAGTCCTGAGGGAATCCCGGTTCCTCACGCCGCCGCCACGAGCGCCGCGTCGGCGGCGGCAGCGGCCTCGTTGTCACGCGCCACGTCGGCGTCCGTACGGGTGTCGACGGGCAGGCGCCGGACCGAAGGTGACGAACCGTGAGCTTCCGCGCGGATACGCTGCTCGATGGTCGGCGGCCGGGACGTGTCCGCCGGCCGCGCGCTCCGGGGCAGTGCCCGTCGCACGGCGGGTGCCTCCTCGACTCCGACTCCGACTCCGACTCCAACTCCGCCTCCACCTCCGCCCCGCGCCTCGGCGGCGACCGGCGAACGGTCCGAACGGTCACCCTTCGCGGGCTGCTCGGCGGGCTGCTGTACGGCGGCGTCCGCCGCGGCGGCGGGAGCGGTCAGCCCCAGGGTGGTGAGCACCGCGAAGAACGCGGTCAGGAAGACGGTCCACAGATTCTTGACCTTGAAGGCGGCCATGGCCCCTCGCTTTCAGGTTGCGCTCGGGTTGAGCGATCTACATACCTTCCACATGATGTGTACGCATCTTGGGAATCGAGGGACCAACGCCGCCACTGCGCAGTTCTTCTGATGAACACCACCCGTACGGTGCAACGAGTGCCGTTAATCGTTTGTGATGCCGCGTCAGGCGGCCTTCGGACTGCCCTTCAGCACCTCGAAAAGGCTGGTGAAGCTGTCGTCGGCGTGACCGCCCGCCATTCCTCGCCCGAACAGCTCCAGGACCGCCTTCGGCAGTGCGGTGTCGACCCCGGCCGCCTCGGTGGTGTGCAGGACGTGCTCGATACTGGCCACCCCCATGGCGAGCCTGTCCACATCACCGGGGAACTCGCCCGCGTCGATCCGGGGCGTGTAGAACTCGAAGAACCGCGACATCCCGCCCGTGCTCTGCGACGCGTACGGCAGGAATTCCGCCGCTGAGATGCCGTTGGCGTCCGCGATCGCGAGGGCGTGCACCCAGGCGGTCATCGTCGTCCAGAACAGATCCATCCCGATCTGGTAGTACAGCGCCGCCAGCCCCTGGTCCGCGCCCCGGTAGTCGGTGCCGGTCAGCACCTCAAGCGCCGGCGTCAGCTCCTCGAACAGGTCGCGGGGACCGCTGTAGAAGGTGAAGACGTCCGACGTGCCGATACCGGAGGGCGGTGTGTTCACCCCGCCGGTCAGATGGCGTGCGCCGTGGCCGGCGAACCAGTGCGCCGCCGCCCGCGCCCGCTCCGGGGTGTCCGAGGTCAGATTGACGATCACCCGTCCCGGCAGGCTCGCGACGGCCGGTTCGAGGATCGCGTACATCGCGTCGTAGTCGGTCAGGCTGAGAACCACCGGGCCGCCGGCGCCAAGGGCCTCGTCGACCGACGTGGCCAGGGTCGCGCCCCTGGCCACCAGCGCGTCCGCCTTGCCCGCGCTGCGGTTCCACAGCGTCACCGCGTAGCCCTTGTCCAGGTACGCGCCCGCCATCGCCCGTCCCATGGGGCCGAGGCCGATCACCGTCACCGCCGGGGCACTCGTAGGCGTACTCATCACATGCTCCACTCTCACTAGAACGAACGCTCTATCCAGTGGAAAACCTAACACGCCTCTAGAGCGAGCGTTCTATCCAGTAGGCTTCTGCTGTGAAGACGGCGGAGCAGGACCTCACCACGGGTGCGGGGCGTCCCGTCGGCACGCGCGAGAGGATCGTCCGGGCGGCCTCGCTGCTGATGCAGCGCCAGGGCTACGACGGCACGGGGATCAAACAGATCTCCACCGAGGCCGGAGCCACACTCGGATCGGTCTACCACTTCTTCCCCGGCGGCAAGCAGCAGTTGGCGGTCGCCGCGATCGAACACGGGGACCGCGAGTTCGCCGACGAACTGCGCCTGGCCCTCGACCGTGCGGCCGACCCCGCCCAGGCGGTGATCGACTGCGCGCACCGTCTCGCGGAGGGGCTGCGCGAGTCCGACTGGATCGAGGGCTGCCCCGTCACCTCCACCGCCCTGGGTACGGCGGGCCGCGCGCCCGACATCCAGGAGGCCGCGGCTGCCGCGTTCGCGAACTGGCGCGACTTGGTGTATGCCCGACTTCACCGCGCCGGCATCGCCGAGGACGACGCCCACGACCTGGCCCATACGGTGATCAGCACCCTGGAAGGCGCCGAACTGGCGGCCCAGGTGTCCCGCAGCGAGCGCCCCCTGCTGACCGCGGGACGTCACCTCGCCCAGCTCATCGACCTCTACACCCCGCCGGCGACAGATTCCTGAGCCCACGTCAGGCCATTGGTGCGAGACGGGGACACGGCTCACCCTGGCCAGGACGGGGGAACGATCCGATCCTTGTCGCTATGAACGATGGCGTGGCGTGGCTCGTGCTGAGCACGAGTGGGCTCCTGGTGCTGCTGAACGCGGGGATCGGCGTCCTGGCCCTGTGGAGTCACCGCTCCGATCTGCGGGTGACGGAGCGTCTGATCGCGTCGGGGGAGCTGGACGCGTACCACGCGACCTGGCTGACCCGGTGCGGATACAGCCGGACGTGGACATCGACCTGGTACCGGGAACACCTCGCGGCGGAGCTGGCCCTGCGGGCACTGACCGCCGAGGGGCCCGTGCACACCGACGCGCGGGAAGGGCTCGTACCGCCGCCCGACGTGACCGACCCCAGGGACGCGACGCCTCCGGAGCATCCGCTGACCCTGGCGGCATGGCGATTCGTCCGCGATTCCCGGTCCGCCGGACGCCCGGTGACGGCGCGGGAGCTCGCGGATCACCCCGCTTTCAAGAAGGCCTGCGCCGCGCACCGGGAACGGCTGTCCGGCCATCTGCCCCTTCGGCGCACACGGCGCGACGACAATGCCCGACGCGCGCCGTGGACCGCGGCGCTGATCGGCGCGGGATGGGTCGCGCTCAACACCACTGTCCTGATGGCGTCGGGCGCCTTCGGCGACACCGACGCGGGGCCCGGGGGATTCGAGAAGGCCCTCGCACTGGTGGCGCTGGCGCTCGGCGCCGCCGCCTGCGCCGCGCTCGTCCTGGTGGTCGTACAGGTGCTCCTGTGGCGGGCCTGGCAGGACCGCTGGCCCCGACGCCTGCGCACCCACTGCGAGGAACTGCTCCGCCGGGAGTCTTCTTCGGCCGGATCACCTATGTGAGGGGAAAGTCGAAATAGGTGTCCGGATAGGGTTCTTCTTCCAGTGTGTAGTGCCACCATTCGCAGTCGTACGAGCGAAAGCCGCCGTCGGCCATGATGGAGCAGAGACGCTGACGGTTTGTTGCTTCGCTTCGCGTGATCCCTTCTGCTCCATGATGTGAGATCGAATCCATCAGGTCATGGTCACCGCCCATGGGGGCGAGTTCACCGGTGGCCAGGTGATACAGGGTCAGGTCAACGGTGCTGCCACGGCTGTGGCCCGACCTGGTGGCCACATATCCCCTCTCGAACATCTCGGCTCTGTCGATATTCGGATAGTGCCGTGGTTTCGTCCGGCCGTCCTCCGGAAGTCGTGACCATCGCACAAAGCAGTCCACGGCGCGTTGCGGGCGGTAACCATCCCAGAGAAGCAGGCCGAAGCCGAGCGATTCGGCCTTTCCCTGCGCCTTTTCCAGAGCTGTGCACAGCGCCCTCGTGCCCACGATTCGATTCGCCAGATATCCGTCCACCGGCTTTCCGGTGAAATTGTCCCAGGTGGCGTACTTGGCATCCCAGCGTATGGCGGGCACACGCTCGTCCACGAAGACGAAATCATCGTTCATCGGGTCTTCCCCGCCAATGCCGACGACACCAGCCGGTCGATCACGTCGGAAAGCGGCAGCTCGGCAGCCGCCATCATCCTCGGGTAGCGGCTGTACGAGGTCAGGCCGGGCAGCGTGTTGACCTCGTTGAGGACGACTTCCCCGTCGTCCCTGAGGAACATGTCCACGCGCGACAGTCCCCTGCATCCCAAGGCGCGGTACACGGCCTTCGCCGTCTCCTGAACGAGCGCTCGCGACTGCTCCGGAATGTCGGCGGGAACGATCGCTGTCGAGTTGTCGGAGCCGCTTTCGGGCTCCGCTTCCTGATGGATCTGGAAGAAGCCGTGAGTCAGCGCGATTCGATCCACCTCGCCCGCGACCAGATCCGGCTCGTTCCCCAGGATGGCGCAGCCGATCTCACTGCCGGAGACAGCCTCTTCGATCAGCACCTTCGAGTCGTACTGCCTCGCGGTTTCCACCGCAGTCAGCAGTTCCTCTTTTCGTGACACCTTGCTGACGCCGAAGGACGACCCCGAACGGGCCGGCTTCACGAAGACGGGGTAGGTGAGCAGATCGCGGTCGATGTCGTCGTCCGCCGTGACGGTCCAGAAATTCGGCGTCGCGATTCCCGCGCTTCGGGCGACCATGTAGGTGAGGGATTTGTCCATGCACAGAGCGGAGCTCTGGATATCGCAGCCTACGTAGGGGATTCCGGACAGTTCCAGCAGACCCTGTATCGCACCGTCCTCACCGAGCCTGCCGTGCAGAACGGGCAATACGACGTCCAGACTGATCGAGTCGTATTTCCCGTCCTCCAGAACGAGCAGTCCGTGGACGCTCCTGTCCGGTGACAGCACGGCCGGACGGCACCTGCCGTTCTCCCAGTCCGCGCCGGGCCCGTCACAGAGCTTCCAGGCACCGCTCCGCGTGATTCCGACGTAGAACGGTTCATACTTCTCGATATCGAGGTGTCGGGCGACCTGTTGCACGGACTTGACGGAGACGGGGTGTTCTTCGGAAGATCCTCCGAATATGACGCCGACCTTCAACCTAGCCATGCCGATTCCCGCTTTCGAATTTCAGACAGTTGATGATGGAGTTTTCGACCGTGTCGCTCAGGGCGTGGTCCGTGTAATAGGCGGTGTGTGGAGTGATGAGCACATTCGGCAGCTCTTGGAGTCGCAACAACGACTTGCTCTCGATTGGCGTGTCTCTGCGGTCGGCGTAGAAAATTCCTTCCTCTCCTTCGAGGACGTCCAGCGCGGCACCGCCCAATCTGCCGTTTTCCAGGGCCGAAACAAGGGACTGGGTGTCCAGCAGTTGACCTCGCCCGGTATTGATGATGAACGCGCCGTGTTTCATCTGCTCGATACGCTGACGATTGAGGAGATGATGCGTATCCGCGTTGAGCGGTGCGTGGAGCGTGACGACGTCGCTCGACCGCAGCAACTCATCGAGTGGCAGGTAATCGGCAGCGGTCTCGGGGTGACTGTCATGGGCCAGTATTCGACAGCCGAAACCCCGCAGCCTGTCCACAACTGCTGTGCCGATGCGTCCCGTTCCTACGACGCCGATGGTCAGGTCGCGTAGCTCTTTCCCGCGCACTTCGTTCAACCGGTAGTCGTGCAGGTCGGCTCGGCGGACGGTGGATTTCGCGTTCCGTACCGCCATCAGCATCAGCATCAGCGTGTAGTCAGCAACGCTGTCGGGCGAGTAGGCGACATTTTCGACGGTGATGCCGACCCGTCCCGCGTATTCCCTGTCGATATGGTTGTAGCCGATGCTCCTTGTGGAGATGTACGTGACGCCGGCCCGGCCGAGTGCCAGCAGGGTGGAATTCGCGATCCGCGTTTTATGGCCCACGCTGACGCACCGGTTTCCGGCGGCCAGTTCACTGTTGGCCTCGGATACCGCCGCCTCCACGATGGTCGGTACGACGCCGAAGCGGGGAGCCATCTCCCGGAACAGAACGGCCTCGTCCTGCCCGCATCCATAAATGGTGAGTCCCGTTGCCGGGGCGGCCGAGGAGGACGAGGTCGCTGGTTCGCTGTAGGACATGTCCCAAGTCAAGGCAGCGTGGTGTTGTCGGCACGTATGCGATTTTCGATATGCGGACCATAAGTTACCGAGTGGTCGCATATCGTCGGCATATCGAAATCTGAATACGCGCCGGAAACAGCAGGCCCCGTTGACTGGAGGCATGAATTACCGCGAACTCACTGCCCTCGCCGCCCGGTCATGATCCCGCTCAGCCTCCGCGAGATCGCCGCGGTCGTCGGCGGGACGGTCGAGGGCGACAGCGCCGTCACCGTGAGCGCGCCGCCCGTGCTCGACGGCCGGCAGGCCGAGCCGGGCGCCCTCTTCGTCGCCTTCTCCGGTGAGCGCGTGGACGGCCACGACTACGCCGCCCAGGCCGGCCGGGCCGGCGCGGTGGCCGTACTCGGCTCCCGGCCCACGCCGCTGCCCACCGTCGTCGTCGAGGACACCCGGGCCGCGCTACAGGCGCTCGCCACCCACGTGGTGGCCCGGCTGCGCGACGGCCTGACCGTGGTCGGGCTGACCGGCTCCCAGGGCAAGACCAGCACCAAGGACCTGCTGGCGGCGGTGCTTTCGGGCGCTTCGGACGCCGCCGGGCCGACGATCGCCACGATCGGCTCGCTCAACAACGAGCTAGGCGTGCCGCTCACCATGCTGCGCGCCGACGCGGCCACCCGCTTCCTCGTCCTGGAGATGGGAGCCCGCCACATCGGCGACATCGCCGCGCTCACCGGCCTGGTCGCGCCCGACATCGCGGTCGTCCTCAACGTCGGCCAGGCCCACCTCGGCGAGTTCGGTTCGCGCGCGGCCATCGCCGAGGCCAAGGGCGAGCTGGTACGGGGGCTGGCGCCCGGCGGCATCGCCGTCCTGAACGCCGACGATCCCCGGGTGGTCGCGATGCGCTCGCTCACCGGCGGTCCGGTGCTGACCTTCGGCCGGGCCGGCCACGCCGACGTGCGGGCGCTCGGCCTGGCGCTGGACCGGCTGGGCCGGCCGTCCTTCACCCTGCGTACCGCCGGCGCCTCGGTTCCGGTCGCGCTGCCGCAGCTGGGCGCCCACCAGGCGCTCAACGCGTCGGCCGCCGCGGCCGCGGGGCTGGCGGCCGGCGTACCCCTCGGCGCGGCCACGGCGGCGCTGGCCACGGCTTCGCTCTCGCGGTGGCGCATGGAGCCGCGCGACCTCGCCGGTGGCGCGACGCTGCTCAACGACTCGTACAACGCCAACCCCGACTCGACCCGCGCCGCCCTGGACGCGCTGGCCGCGATCGAGGGCGGGCGCCGTATCGCCGTCCTCGGCACGATGCTCGAGCTGGGCGAGGACAGTGCGGCCGAGCACCGCGCCGTCGGGGCGTACGCCGTCTCGCGGGCCGATGTGGTGGCCGTGGTCGGCGAGGCCGCCCGGCCGATCGCCGACGGCGCGGGAGAGCGGGCGGTGGTCCTGGCCGACAACGACGCGGCCGTCGAGTGGCTGCGCGACCACATCGCCGCCGGCGATGTGGTGCTCGTCAAGGGCTCCCGCGGAGCGCGCCTCGACGAGATCGCCGCCGCGCTCGTCTAGCCGGCCTGTCCGGGCCAGGACCGGGCCAGGACCGGGCCGAAGTCCACCTGGAAGATTCAGCGCCCGCGCCGCTTCATGTAGAGGTCGAAGGCCCGGTAGACCATCGGCCGCAGCGGCAGGTCCCACTCGCCGACGTACCTCACCGCCCGGCCCCCGGTGCCGACCTTGAACTGGATCAGCCCGACGTGCGGGTCGTCCGCGTCGAGGGTGGGGGTGATGCCGCGCAGGTCGTAGACGTCGCAGCCGGCCGCCAGCGAATCGCGGATCATCGCCCACTGACAGGCGTTGGAGCCGCGCACCTCGCGCTTCTCGGTGGAGGAGGCACCGTAGGCGTACACCGCGTGAGCACCGACGCGGATCAGTACGGTGGCGGCGACCAGGTCGCCCCGGTGACGGGCCAGATAGAGCTTGATCCGCTCGGGGTCCTCGGCACGCAGCACCGCGAACATGGTCTCGAAGTAGCCCAGCGGCCGGGGCGTGAAGCGGTCGCGCCCGGCGGTGTGGACGTACAGGTCGTGGAACGCCTTCAGGTCCTCGCCGACCGTGACCTCGACGCCCTCCTTGGCCGCCTTCTTGATGTTGCGGCGCCAGAGCTGGTTCATGCCGCCGAGCAGGTCGTCCTCGGTCTTTCCGGCCAGCGGGATCTCGTATTTGAACTGCGGATGCCCGACCCCGAAGCCGTCCTCCGGGCTCTGCGGCAGCCAGCCGGCGTCCCTGAGCCGACCGGCCACGCGGACGCCGACCGCGTCCTCCTGCCGGCTGGACATCTCGGTCAGCCGCTTGATACCCAGATCGGCGATGCCCTCCTTGACCTGGTCGGCGCTCCAGATGTTCGTGGGCACCGGCGGGCCGAGCCGGATCGCGAACGCGCCTTGTGCCTTCAGGCAGGCCGCCAGCGGGTCGAGCCACGCGTCGATCGGCCCGGTCCAGTCGATGGCCGGGCCCTCGGGCAGATAGGCCAGCGTGAAGCGCTCGAACCGCGGCACGGGTCGGTGCAGGACGAGCCCCGCGCCGACCAACCGCCGGCCGTCGTACCAGCCGAGGGACTGGCTGCGCCACTCGGTCTTGACGTGGCCCCACGCCGGGGTCTGGAGAAAGCTGACCGACCGCTGTGTCCGTACGAACGCCAAGTGCTCGGCGGCGCTGATCGGCTTGACAGTCAGACTCATGCCCACGGTCCCAACTCCTCGGTGGTGCGCGGTTCGGCTCGCTGGTCCGCCGTCCTCAGGCCGGCCCGCACGCCGGCCCTCGCGCCGGCCTTCTCGGGTCTGGGCCGCTGGGCGGGCTGGTTCGCTGTAGGACATGGCTCCAGTCAAGGCAGCGCGGTGTTGTCGGCACGTATGCGGTTTTCGATACGCCGACGATATGGCCCGTTCACCACCGGGCCCGTTCACCAATTGATTCCGGCCGCCACCGGCAGGTGGTCGCTGCCGGTGGCCGGCAGCAGCCAGGCGCTGCGCGGCTCCACGCCCCTGACCAGGATCTGATCGATCCGCGCCACCGGGAACGTCGCCGGCCAACTGAAGCCGAAGCCGTCCCCGGCCGTGTCCTGGACCGAGCGCATCCGCGAGGTCAGGCCGTCGAACGCGCGGTCGTCCATGGTGCCGTTCAGATCGCCGAGCAGCACCACCCGCTCGTTTCGCTCGGCGGCGACGGCCTCGCCCAGCGCGTACGCGCCGCCGTCCCTCTGCCCCGTCGAAAGGCCCGCCCTGGGATTGACGCGTACGGACCCCAGGTGGGCCACATACACCGCCAGCGGCCCGTGGTCCGTGGCCACCGTGGTGCGCAGCGCCCGCACCGGGGCCATCATGACGTCGACCGGCCGGGTGTCCGACAGCGGCAGCTTGCTCCACAGCCCGACCGTGCCCTGCACCGTGTGGTACGGGTACGTCTGCGCCAGCTCCTTCTCGTACGTGCCCCGGGCCTGCTCGCTCAGCTCCTCCAGCGCCAGCACGTCCGCACCGGAGGCGGCCAGATCGCGGGCGGTGCCGGCCGGGTCGGGGTTGTCGGCGCCGACATTGTGGCTGACCACCGTGAGATCGGCGTCCGGGTGGGACTTGTCGCCGAGCAGCCCCCCGAAGAGGTTCAGCCACACCACCACCGGCAGCAGCAGCGCGACGACCGCGGAGGCGGAGCGCCGCCACAGCGCCCCGGCCAGCAGCACCGGGATCAACAGCCCGAACCACGGCAGGAACGTCTCCACCAGGCTGCCGAGGTTCTTGGTCCGGTTCGGGATCTCCGCGTGCAGCAGCATGAGCAGGCCGAGCAGCAGCGCCAGCGCCGCGAGCACCGGACCGCGCTTCCAGGGCCCCGGCCGGGAGCCGGCGCGGATCGCCCGGCGGACGCCCGCGCGCCACGTGCCGGAGCCGGTGTTCCGGTGGTCGGCGTCGCTCTGTCCGGTCGCCGCCGTGTCCACCTGCGTCATCGTCTGTCCTCGCTCGCTGCCGATCGCTGCCGGACACTGCCGCGGTCACCGCGGGTCACCGTCGCGTCCTGCCGGTAGTCAAGGCGGCGTGGTGTTGTCAGCACGTATGAGGTTTTCGATATGTCGACGATATGCACCGGCTCGTAGCATCGACCGTATGCGTGTGCTGATCGTCGAGG
Source organism: Streptomyces sp. NBC_01506 (assembly GCF_045040295.1). Taxonomy (NCBI): domain Bacteria; kingdom Bacillati; phylum Actinomycetota; class Actinomycetes; order Kitasatosporales; family Streptomycetaceae; genus Streptomyces; species Streptomyces sp. NBC_01506. The sequence continues at coordinate 4,688,195 of NZ_CP109422.1, forward strand.
ACGAGCCCTACATGGCAGAAGCCATCCGCGATGGCCTGCGCCTGGAGGCGATCGCGTCCGACATCGCGGGTGACGGCGACACCGCCCTGGAGCTGCTGAGCGTCAACGCCTACGACATCGCCGTCCTCGACCGCGACGTCCCCCGACTGTCCGGTGACGAGATCGCCAAACGGATCGTCGCCTCCGGCAGCGGCATGCCGATCCTGATGCTCACCGCCGCCGACCGGCTCGACGACAAGGCGTCCGGGTTCGGACTGGGCGCCGACGACTACCTCACGAAACCGTTCGACCTGCGAGAACTCGTCCTCAGACTCAGAGCACTCGACCGCAGACGTGCCCACAGCAGACCACCCGTGCGAGAGATCGCGGGTCTGCGGCTGGATCCGTTCCGCCGCGAGGTCTACCGGGACGGCCGCTACGTCGCGCTCACCCGCAAACAGTTCGCCGTGCTCGAAGTCCTCGTCGCCGCCGAAGGCGGTGTCGTCAGCGCCGAGGAGATGCTGGAGCGGGCGTGGGACGAGAACGCCGACCCGTTCACCAACGCCGTACGCATCACCGTCTCGGCACTGCGCAAACGCCTCGGCGAACCCTGGGTCATCGCCACCGTGGCCGGCGTCGGCTACCGCATCGACTCGGCACCCGGCACCGAACAGCGGGGCGGAGAGCGTGGATAGGGCCCCCGGACTGAGTGTCCGCCTCAAACTCACCCTCAGCTACGCGGGGTTCCTGATGCTCGCGGGTGGCTTGCTGCTCGGCGTCGTATGGCTGTTCCTGCTGCGTTACGTACCCGACACGCTCGCTCCCTCGCCGCTGATGATGCCCGACCGCTCCGACCTGCTGGCCGCCTTCGCCCCGAAGGCAGCCATGGCGCTGGCGTTCCTGCTGGTCTTCGGCCTCCTGGGAGGCTGGCTCCTCGCCGGCAGCATGCTCGCGCCCCTGACGCGCATCGCCAATGCCACCCGCCTGGCCACGAACGGATCGCTCTCCCACCGAATCCACCTGGAGGGCCGCAGTGACGAGTTCCGCGAGCTGGCCGACTCCTTCGACGCGATGCTCGCGCGGCTCGAAGCACACGACGCCGAACAGCAGAGATTCGCGGCCAACGCCTCCCACGAACTGCGCACCCCACTGGCGATCACGCAGACCCTTCTCGACGTGGCCCGCAAGGATCCGAACCGCGACACCGGCGAACTCGTCGACCGCCTCCACTTCGTCAACACCCGGGCGATCGACCTCACCGAAGCGATGCTCCTACTCAGCCGCGCCAACCAGCGGTCCTTCACCCGGGAACACGTCGACCTGTCCCTCGCGGCGGAGGACGCCACCGAGACGCTTCTGCCCCTCGCGGAGAAACACGGGGTCACCATCGAGACCTCCGGCGACCTGGCCCCCACCACCGGCTCACACGCGCTCCTGCTACAGATGACCACGAACCTCGTGCACAACGCGATCGTCCACAACCTGCCTGAACAGGGCACCGTGTGGGTCACGACCAGCCTCCGCCCCGGAAGTGTGGTGCTCACCGTCGAGAACACCGGCGAGAAGGTCACCCCACAACTGGTGGCGACACTCACCGAACCGTTTCAGCGCGGCACCGGGCGCGTACGCACCGACCATGCGGGCGTCGGCCTCGGTCTGGCGATCGTCAGGAGCATCACCCACGCGCACGACGGGACACTGACCCTCACCCCGCGCTCCGCCGGCGGGATCCGCATCACCGTGGAACTGCCGGCGACAGCCCGGACGCGGTCCCCGTCGCTGTCACCGCGCTGACACAGCAGCACGCGAAAAGCCCCTCCGAACCGCGTTTCCGCAGGTCGAAGGGGCTGGACAAGTGGAGCCTAGGGGAGTCGAACCCCTGACATCTGCCATGCAAAGACAGCGCTCTACCAACTGAGCTAAGGCCCCGGAAGGGATGTACACCGGCGCCGCAGGACATCTCGGCGGGCGCCGGGGACCAGAGTACCGGGTGTCCCCCGTGATCTCGCAAAAGGATTGGGACTCCCGATGCGCGACCCCGCTCCGTAGGATGCCCCAGAGGTTCGCAGCAGCGAAGCTGCCGCCTGGGGAAGCGATGGGGAGACGCGAATGGACGCCGCACAGCAGGAATCGACAGCAAGAGCCAGGGAACTCCAGCGGAGCTGGTACGGAGAGCCGCTGGGAGCACTCTTCCGCCGGCTGATCGATGACCTGGGGCTGAATCAGGCCAGGCTCGCCGCCGTGCTCGGTCTGTCGGCCCCGATGCTCTCCCAGTTGATGAGCGGCCAGCGCGCCAAGATCGGAAATCCCGCCGTGGTCCAGCGCGTTCAGGCGCTCCAGGATCTGGCGGGGCAGGTCGCCGACGGCAGTGTCAGCGCCGCCGAGGCCACCTCCCGGATGGACGAGGTCAAGAAGTCGCAGGGCGGCTCCGTCCTCACCGCCACCAGCCAGACGACGAACAGCACGGGCGCGCCGACCGTGCGGCGGGTCGTCCGCGAGATCCAGTCGTTGCTGCGGTCCGTCGCCGCCGCCGGTGACATCATCGACGCGGCGGACTCCCTCGCACCGAGCCACCCCGAACTGGCAGAGTTCCTCCGGGTGTACGGGGCCGGGCGCACCGCCGAGGCGGTCGCGCACTACGAGGCGCACCAGAACTAGGGCGTGTCTTTTGGATCAGGCCGGGCGAGGGCGACGGTCCGCCGGACAGGACGACTGGGAGCGAGCGCGGCGCAATGGGTGAGGTCTTCGCTGGTCGGTACGAGTTGGTCGACCCGATCGGACGTGGCGGTGTGGGCGCCGTCTGGCGTGCCTGGGACCACCGGCGCCGCCGCTACGTGGCGGCCAAGGTCCTCCAGCAGAGCGACGCGCACACCCTGTTGCGTTTCGTACGCGAGCAGGCCCTGCGGATCGATCACCCCCACGTACTGGCACCGGCGAGCTGGGCCGCCGACGACGACAAGGTCCTGTTCACCATGGACCTGGTGAGCGGCGGATCACTGGCCCATGTGATCGGCGACTACGGGCCGCTGCCGCCGCGCTTCGTCTGCACCCTGCTCGACCAGTTGCTCGCCGGTCTCGCGGCGGTGCACGCGGAGGGGGTCGTCCACCGCGACATCAAGCCCGCCAACATACTGCTGGACGCCACCGGGACCGGCCGGCCGCATCTGAAGCTGTCCGACTTCGGGATCTCCATGCGCAAGGGAGAGCCACGGCTGACCGAGACCAACTACGTGGTGGGCACGCCCGGTTATTTCGCGCCGGAGCAGATGATGGGCGCGGAGCCCGACTTCCCCGCCGACCTCTTCGCGGTCGGCCTGGTCGCGCTCTATCTGCTGGAGGGGCAGAAGCCGGACGCCAAGGCCCTGGTGGAGTACTTCACCGCGCACGGCACCCCCGGCGCGCCGCAGGGGATTCCCGAGCCGCTGTGGCAGGTCCTCGCCGGACTGCTCCAGCCGGATCCGGACGCCCGGTTCCGTACGGCCACGGGGGCGCGCAAGGCGCTCACGACGGCCGCCGAGATGCTGCCCGAGCAGACGGAGGACGACGAGCCCGTCGAGGTCTTCGACCAACTCGGGCCGCTTCCCGCCTCGTTCGGCCCCGACGGGCCCGTCACGGCCCCGGATCCGAACCAGCACGGCCCCCAGCCGCCCTCGTACGGAAACCAGCACACGGGCGGCGTCACGGGCGCCGTCACCGGGGGAGTCACGGGCGGGGTCACCGGCGGGCTGACGGGCGGAGTCACCGGCGACCAGCCGCAGCCCGCCCCACCGACCTCCATGTCGGAGACCGGCAGCTTCCACCTCCCCCCGCCCCCGCCATCGCCCTACCCGGACCAGCAACAGCCACCGCTCCAACAGCCACAGACACCTCGCCCACAGCAGATGTACCAACCCCCTTCCGGGCCGCACCCGTTGCAACCGGCCCCGCCCGTCGCTCCCTACTCCGCGCCCGCGCATCCGTTCACGTCTCCTTCCCCCGCGGCACCCGATCTGTCGCAGGCGCCCACCACGTCGGTGCCGCACGACCTGCCGCACACTCGTAGATACACCGCTCAGCGGCCCGGGGTTCCCACCCAGTACCCACCAGCTCCGTACGCCCCCGCCTCCGCCCCGGCTCCCGCCCCCACCCCGCACAAACGACCGGGACCGCCACCCAAGGTGACGATCCCGGTCCTGCTGCTCGCGCTGGTCTGCTTCGGCGTGGGTTTCTGGGCCCTCGCGCAGATCTGACGGCCCTTCCGCGAAGGCACGCAGGCCGCCCCCCCCCTTACCGCCCCGCCTCCCGCCGCCGCGCCAGCAGCATCCATCCCCCGAGCCCCAGCACCAACACCGTCCCCGTCCCGATCCCACCCGCCGCGACCAGTTTCATGGTGCCGCGGTCCTCGGCGGCGACCGGCGTCTCCCCGTCGTCCGCCTGCTCCAGATTCTCGTCCGACACACTGAACTCCTCGGCCGGTCCGTCGTACCCCGGCCCGTCCTTCGCCGTGCCGTCGACCTTCACCCGCAGCGTCAGGTCGTACGCCTTCTGCCCGAACTCCTCGCCCACCTCGGGGTTGAGGCTCACCCGCAGGTAGTACCACCCCGCGAAGCGCATCGCCTTCGCTTGTTCGGCGGTGCTGAAGCGGTTCGCGTAGTCCACCGGCGGCGCCGGATCCGTCGACGTCGACTTCCGCTCGCCGTTGTACGACATGGACGCGTTGCTGTCGACGAGCCCTCTCGCCGGGTTGTACACGGCGAGGGACATCGCCCCGCTGACGAGGCCGGTCCCCTCCGAACCGCCCAGGTCGGCGCCGGCGAACAACTGCTGCCCCCAGTCGACGGGCACGCGGTAGAACAGCGACTCACCGGGCCGGATCGGCGCCGTCCACTCACCGTCGCCCAGGCTCGCGGCGGTGGCGAAGCCGGCACCTCCCGCCAGCGCCTGGGAAGCACCGGACGGCCGGCCGGGGGAGCTGCTCGACCAGTCTCCGGGCGCCTCGGTGGGGTCGGCGCTCGTCAGTTTCGGCTCGGACAGAAACCGCAGCTCCAGGTCCCAAGCGTCCTGCGTGGACGTGGGTTTCGACTCCCGCTCCACGACCACGTAGTACGAACCGGCCTCCCGGCAGGACCTGTACTTCTTGTCGCTGAGAGTCCGGGTCACATAGGTGGTCAGCGGCTGCGGATAGTCGGCCGTCGGCGGGACCCGGGCCTGTGCGGAGTCACAGTCCTCGCCGTCGCCGTCCTGCATCGTGACCGTGATCCTGTCGCCGTAGTCCACCAGCGATCCCAGCTCGGGCACGGCGGTCGCCGACACGTACGCGTTCTCCGCGTCGTCCAGTTCCAGTCGGTAGAAGCGCTTCTGGCCCGGCTCGATCGAATCGCGGTACGTGAAGCCGCCGTCGAGCTGCCGCGCGTCGCCGGTACTCGTCCCGCCCTCGATCCGCCCGGCATCCGGGTCGAAGGCGTACGGACGCGGCCCCTCGGCCACCCGAGCCGTCCCGGCCAGCCCAGGCGGTCCCGGCAGACCCGACACCCCCGGCTGCGCCACCACCGCGCACATCGCCGCCGCCGCGACCAGCGCCACCCGGCCCCTGCTGCGCAGCCTCTTCACGCGCGTCCCCTTGTCGTCCGGCGGCCCCGCCGCCCACCACCAACTGCCCGCCCATCCTGCCCCGCCGGCCGCGCCCCTGTCTGCGCGGGCAGCCGATCCGTACGCCTCGACCGGCCCCCCCACCGGGCCCGGAATTTCACAAAAGCAACCAAATCATTCGCGCAGGCGAAGTCACAGCCGAACTCACACACGAACTCACAGCCAAAACCGAAGCCGACAGCACGGAGCCCCGGTCGCCTCAGCGACCGGGGCCCACGTAACCGACTACTGGGTCTCACACACCCGAACCTGCGGGCACGGAGTCGGTCGCCTCCGTCCACAGATCCTGCTCGGCGCGATCCGCCTGGATCTGGCGGTACACGAGGAGCCCGCCGATGGCGGCCAGTGCGACCAGGAGAAGCTTCTTCACCGCGCTACCTCGTCTTTCCTTGTCTTAGGGGCCTTCTGGCGCCCGACTATACACACCGGCCGATACCGATCGGTGACCTACATGCGCCCCGGAACAGGGGCCACAACCACCAGTCAACACCCGCGCGGCAAAAAGCGATCCGCCCGGACAGAAGGCTCTCTGTCCGGGCGGATCGGCGCTTGTGGGGCTAACAGGATTTGAACCTGTGGCCTCATCCTTATCAGGGATGCGCTCTAACCAACTGAGCTATAGCCCCGCGCTGCCCCTGAAGATTAGCGCACTCCAGGGCCAGTCCCAAAATCGATACCGGGGCCACACTCTTCGCCGCCCCTCCACCGTCCAACCCCTTGTCGAGCCTGGTGGAAGGGCGTCTCGCCGGTCCTCGCGCCCGGCCGGTTACTCGTCCTCGGCGAGCGTCAACTCGACGCCGCCCACGAACCCCGCCGACAGGTTGTAGATGAACGATCCGAGCGTCGCCAGTGCCGTCGCGAGCACCACATCGATCACGGCGATCACCGACGTGAAGATCAGCACACGCGGCAGCGAGAGGAACGACTGGAGGTCGAAACCGTTGCTCTCGTTCGAGCCCGTCGCCTCGCTGATCGTCCCGCCCACCGTCGAGAACACGCCCATCGCGTCCATGACCATCCACAGCACCGCCGCCGCGATGACCGTGCACACGCCCAGCGCGATGGAGAGCAGGAAGCTGACCTTCATCACCGACCACGGATCGGCCTTCGCCACCCGCAGCCGCGCCTTTCGCGTACGCGGTGACGTACGCGCGCCCGTGCGCGGCAGGCGTACGCCCGCCGCCGTGGGCTGCCGGGCGCCGCCCTGTTGTGTCTGTCCCGGCTGACCCGGCCCCACGCCCTGCCCCTGTCCTTGGCCCTGAAACTGGACCTGCGGCGGACCCTGCGGCGGCTGTGCGCCCGGTCGCTGCTGTCCGCCCTGTGTCCCCCCGCCCTGCGGCGTCGGATACGCCTGTGGCGGGTGGTACGGCTGCGCCGCCTGCTGCGGCTGCTCGGATCCGTACGAGTCGAAAGGGGGCTGCTGCCCCCGGGTGCCGCTCACCGTAACCCCCTGGGAGTCCGCGGCAGGGCCACGGGCACCGCTCGCTCCGGAAGCGGCCGATCCGGCGCCCGTGGCTCCACTCACGCTTCTACTCCTCGTGCTCCGCTACCGAGGGCTGGGTGCCCTCAGCGTCCTCGGCAGGCGCTGCCGCGTCGGTCGCCTGTTCGTCACCGGCATCATCGCCGACGACTCCTTCGACCTGTTCGGCCTCACGACCGGCCTCGGCGTTACGTGCGATGCCGACGACGGCATCGCGCTTGCCCAGGTTGATCAGTTGGACACCCATCGTGTCACGGCCCGTCTCCCTGACTTCGTTGACTCGCGTACGAATCACGCCGCCGCCCAGGGTGATGGCAAGGATCTCGTCCGTCTCCTCCACCACCAGCGCGCCGACCAGCGACCCGCGGTCCTCCACGATCTTCGCGGCCTTGATACCGAGGCCGCCACGTCCTTGAACGCGATACTCGTCGACGTTGGTCCGCTTCGCGTAACCGCCGTCCGTAGCAGTGAACACGAACGTACCGGGCCTGACGACATTCATCGACAGCAGTTCGTCCCCTTCGCGGAAACTCATCCCCTTCACACCCGATGTCGCACGCCCCATCGGACGCAACGCGTCGTCGGTCGCGGTGAACCGGATCGACTGCGCCTTCCTACTGATGAGCAGCAGATCGTCCTCGGCCGACACCAGTTCGGCACCGATCAGCTCGTCGTCCGCGCCCGAGTCCGTCTCACGGAGATTGATCGCGATCACACCGCCGGAACGAGGCGAGTCGTAATCCTTCAGAGACGTCTTCTTCACCAGACCGGCCTTCGTGGCCAGCACCAGATACGGCGCCGCCTCGTAGTCCCGTACGGCGAGGATCTGCGCGATCTTCTCGTCCGGCTGGAAGGCCAGCAGGTTGGCCACATGCTGGCCGCGCGCGTCCCTTCCCGCGTCGGGCAGCTCGTACGCCTTCGCCCGGTACACCCGGCCCTTGTTCGTGAAGAACAGCAGCCAGTGGTGCGTCGTGGACACGAAGAAGTGGTCCACGATGTCGTCCGACTTGAGCTTCGTGCCGCGCACGCCCTTGCCGCCGCGCTTCTGCGAGCGGTAGTCGTCGGTCTTCGTACGCTTCACATAGCCGCCACGCGAGATGGTGACGACGATGTCCTCCTCGGCGATCAGGTCCTCGATGGACATGTCACCGTCGAACGGCACCAGCTTGGAACGCCGGTCGTCACCGAACTTGTCGACGATCACCGCCAGTTCCTCGCTGACGATCTGCCGCTGCCTCTCGGGCGAGGCGAGGATCGCGTTGTACTCGTTGATCTTCGCCTGGAGCTCGTCGTGCTCGGCGACGATCTTCTGCCGCTCCAGCGCCGCCAGCCGGCGGAGCTGCATCTCCAGGATCGCGTTCGCCTGGATCTCGTCGATCGACAGCAGCGTCATCAGACCGCCGCGCGCGATCTCGACGGTGTCGCTGCGCCGGATCAGCGCGATGACCTCGTCGATCGCGTCCAGCGCCTTGAGCAGACCACGCAGGATGTGCGCGCGCTCCTCGGCCTTGCGCAGCCGGAACTTCGTACGCCGGACGATGACCTCGATCTGGTGGGTCACCCAGTGCCGGATGAACGCGTCGATCGACAGCGTGCGCGGCACACCGTCCACCAGCGCCAGCATGTTCGCGCCGAAGTTCGTCTGGAGGTCGGTGTGCTTGTACAGGTTGTTCAGAACGACCTTGGCGACCGCGTCGCGCTTGAGCACGACCACCAGGCGCTGACCCGTACGCGAGGACGTCTCGTCACGGACGTCGGCGATGCCGCCGACCTTGCCGTCCTTCACCAGGTCGGCGATCTTCTGCGCGAGGTTGTCGGGGTTGGTCTGGTACGGCAGCTCCGTGACGACCAGGCACTGCCGGTTCTGGATCTCCTCGACCGCGACGACCGCGCGCATCGTGATCGAGCCACGGCCCGTCCGGTACGCCTCCTCGATGCCCCGGCGGCCCACGACCAGCGCGCCGGACGGGAAGTCCGGACCCTTGATGCGCTCGATCAGCGCGTCCAGCAGCTCCTCGTGCGAGGCGTCCGGGTGCTCCAGCGCCCACTGCGCGCCCGCGGCGACCTCCCGCAGGTTGTGCGGCGGGATGTTGGTGGCCATACCGACGGCGATACCGGCCGATCCGTTGATCAGCAGGTTCGGAAAGCGCGCCGGCAGGACCGTCGGCTCCTGGTTGCGGCCGTCGTAGTTGTCCGTGAAGTCGACGGTCTCCTCGTCGATGTCCCGCAGCATCTCCATGGACAGCGGCATCAGCTTGCACTCGGTGTACCGCATGGCGGCGGCCGGGTCGTTGCCGGGAGAGCCGAAGTTTCCGTTGGAGTCCACCAGCGGCATCCGCATCGACCACGGCTGCGCGAGACGCACCAGCGCGTCGTAGATCGAGGAGTCGCCGTGCGGGTGGTAGGTGCCCATCACGTCACCGACGACGCGGGCGCACTTGTAGAAGCCCTTCTCGGGCCGGTACCCGCCGTCGTACATCGCGTACAGCACGCGGCGGTGGACGGGCTTCAGACCGTCCCGTACGTCGGGCAGCGCGCGCGACACGATGACGGACATCGCGTAGTCGAGGTACGAGCGCTGCATCTCCGTCTCGAGCCCCACGGGCTCGACACGCATGCCCACGCCTTCCACGGCGGGCACCTCTTCGGGCATCACAGGAGTGTTCTCGTCGGCCATTGCTGGTCAAAGTTCCTTTCGGCCTTTACGTAGCGGTCGTTGGCGGATGACCGACTCAGATGTCGAGGAAGCGGACGTCCTTGGCGTTGCGCTGGATGAACGAGCGCCGCGCCTCGACGTCCTCACCCATCAGCACCGAGAACAGGTCGTCGGCCTGCGCCGCGTCGTCGAGCGTGACCTGGCCGAGCACCCGGTGGTCGACGTCCATCGTCGTGATGCGCAGCTCCTCGGCGTTCATCTCGCCGAGGCCCTTGAAGCGCTGGATCGAGTCTTCCTTGATCCGCTTGCCGTTCTGCTTGCCCAGCTCCACCAGGGCGTCGCGCTCCCGGTCGGAGTACGCGTACTCGAAGTCGTCCCGGCCCCACTTGATCTTGTACAGCGGCGGACGCGACAGATACACGTGACCGGCCTCGACCAGCGGGCGCATGAAGCGGAAGAGGAACGTCAGGAGGAGGGTGTTGATGTGCTGGCCGTCGACGTCGGCGTCCGCCATCAGAATGATCTTGTGATAGCGGAGCTTCTCGATGTCGAAGTCCTCGTGCACACCGGTGCCGAACGCCGAGATCAGCGCCTGCACCTCGGTGTTCTGGAGGATCTTGTCGATCCGCGCCTTCTCGACGTTCAGGATCTTTCCGCGGATCGGCAGAATGGCCTGATACTGCGGGTTGCGGCCGGACTTCGCGCTGCCGCCGGCCGAGTCGCCCTCGACGATGAAGATCTCGCACTTGGCCGGGTCGTTCGACTGGCAGTCGCTCAGCTTGCCGGGCAGCGACGCCGACTCCAGCAGCCCCTTGCGACGCGTCAGATCCCGCGCCTTACGGGCCGCGACCCGGGCCGTGGCGGCCTGGATCGACTTACGGATGATGTCGGCGGCCTCATTGGGATGCCGGTCGAACCAGTCCGTCAGATGCTCATGCACGATCTTCTGTACGAAGGTCTTCGCCTCCGTGTTGCCGAGTTTGGTCTTCGTCTGGCCCTCGAACTGCGGCTCGCCCAGCTTCACCGAGATGATCGCGGTCAGACCCTCGCGGATGTCCTCGCCCGCCAGGTTGTCGTCCTTCTCGCGCAGGAACTTCTTCTCGCGCGCGTAGCGGTTGACCAGGCCGGTCATCGCCGCGCGGAAGCCCTCCTCGTGCGTACCGCCCTCATGCGTGTGGATCGTGTTCGCGAAGGAGTACACCCCCTCGCTGTACTGCGAGTTCCACTGCATCGCGATCTCCACCGAGAGCATCCGCTCCTTGTCCTCGGCCTCGATGTCGATGACCGTGGGGTGGATCAGCTCGCCCTTGCGGGAGTTGAGGTACTTCACGAAGTCGACGATGCCGCCTTCGTAGTAGTACGTCACCGAGCGCACCGGCTCCTCGCCGGTCGCCTCGGCCGAGTCCGCGCCCGCGACATCGGCGCCGACGACGGCCTTGGCCGACTCGCGCTGGTCGGTCAGCTTCAGGGTCAGGCCCTTGTTGAGGAAGGCCATCTCCTGGAAGCGGCGCGACAGCGTCTCGAAGGAGTACTCGGTCGTCTCGAAGACATCGGGGTCGGCCCAGAAGGTGACCGTCGTCCCCGTCTCGTCCGTCGCCTCGTTGCGCGCCAGCGGCGCCGTCGGCACCCCGAGCTTGTAGTCCTGCGTCCAGCGGTAGCCGTCGGTCTTGACCTCGACGGCGACCTTTGTCGACAGCGCGTTCACGACGGAGACACCCACGCCGTGCAGACCGCCGGAGACGGAGTAGCCGCCGCCGCCGAACTTGCCGCCCGCGTGCAGCACCGTCAGCACGACCTCGACGGCCGGCTTGCCCTCGGACGGGACGATGCCCACGGGGATGCCACGGCCGTTGTCGACCACGCGTACGCCGCCGTCGGGGAGGATCGTGACGTCGATGGTGTCCGCGTGCCCGGCCAGGGCCTCGTCGACGGAGTTGTCGACGACCTCGGTCACCAGGTGATGAAGGCCACGTTCACCGGTGGAGCCGATGTACATGCCAGGACGCTTACGGACCGCGTCCAGGCCCTCCAGCACCGTGATGGCATTGGCGTCGTACGAGGCGTTCACCTCGCCGTTCTCACCAGTGGCTACGGACGGAGTCTTCTCGTTGGGGTTGCCGGAATCGGCCACGAAGCGCCCTTTCTGGCACAGCACAGGCCGTTCTCCGGGCAGGCGGGAGCGGCTGCGTCGTTCGGCTTGCGACAGTGTTTGACAGTCTTGGGAAGCGAGTCCCGCCGACGGGGCGGGATTCTCCATCAGTCTACCGGTAGCGGCGACCCGAATGGGGGTTTGCCGGTACCTGAGTCCGCATGTGCCGCCCTGAACCGGCGGCTGCCGACTCCCCATATTCGGGCAGGGGCTCCAAGAGGCTCACACGGGCTTTGAGCGCTTCGGGCTGTCAACCTCCGGCTACCGTGCGGGACAGCTCACCCTCCGGCGGCGTACGGCGAGGTCACAGCGCTCTGCGCGGCGGCCCGGAGTGACGCCGTGGCACATGTGTGAAGTAGGGGCCGCAGGAGGGCTGTTGGGGCTTTCACGGCGCCCCGGGCGGCCCGTCGACGCGGCTCCGGACGGGCGGGAAGGTCAACCGCGGGACGGTCCGGCCATCCGTACGGGGAGCGGCTCGGCACACGCTCCGGGAGCTTTCCGCGGGCTTCCTGCGGGCTTTCCGGAGGGCCGCGGGCTGAGCGCGGTGGTACGGCGCCTGCCGGGCCACCACGCGGGGCGCGGAGCCGTACCGGCGTACGCCTCCGCGAGCCGTACGCGCCGCCCGGCGCCGTACCACCGCGCTCAGCCGTACGTGTCCCCCGGCCCCTTGCTGCCGGGCGCCCGCAACGCGCCGAAGCGCCGCGGCGGACCGGCCGGGCCGCGCACCTTGATCACCTTCACCGTGCCGTGCCCCAGGTCCTCGTTCAGCCGGGCCACCAGTCGCGGCGCCAGCAGCCGCAACTGCGTCGCCCAGGCCGTCGAGTCGCAGACCACCGTCAGGATCCGCTCGTCCTCCTCGTACCGCTCGGGCACACAGTGCCTGGCCAGGTCGTCACCCACGATCTGCGGCCAGCGGCCCATCACCCCGCCCACGGCCGCCGGCGTCTCCCAGCCGCGCTCGGTGATCAGCCGGTTGATCGCGGCGCCCAGCGACAGCGGATCGCGGCCGTCGGCCCCCGACCCCGACCGCAGGCCACCGCCCCGTCTGACGTGCTTCTTCTGCTGGGCCGCGGCGCCACGGGCCCGCGCCTGCTCCTTCGCCGCCCGCAGCGCGACCCGCGCCAGGTCGACGCCCGAGGACTCCGCGGGCGCCGGCGCGGACGGCACGGAGTCCGCACCTGGCGCGGCCGGGGCAGACCCGGCCGCCGGATCGGGCAGCGCGGCGGGCGCGCCGCCGGTCCTGGCGGGCCCGTCCGGCCTCTCGGCACCCCTCATGTCCGCTCCACCGCCCCGTCGGCCACCGTGAACCGCACCCCGGCCAGAACGCCCGGCACGTCGTCGTCCACCGCGGCCGTGACCAGCACCTGCTCGCCCGGCGCCACCAGCTCCGCCAGCCGCTCCCGGCGCCGCGCGTCCAGCTCCGCGAAGACGTCGTCGAGGACCAGCACCGGCTCGTTGCCCTCGGCGCGCAGCAGGTCGTACGAGGCCAGCCGCAGCGCCAGCGCGTACGACCAGGACTCGCCGTGGCTCGCGTACCCCTTGGCCGGCAACTGGCCCAGCTTCAGCAGCAGTTCGTCCCGGTGCGGACCCACCAGCGTGACCCCCCGCTCGATCTCCTGCTTCCGTGTCCCCGCCAGCGCGGCCATCAACCGGGCGTACAGCTCCTCGCGCGAACGCGGCACCTGAGCGTCCGGCCCTTCCTGGTCGGCGGAGGAGGAACGGTACTCCAGCGCCACCGGCCCGCCACCGGGCGCCAGTTGCTCGTACGCCTTGTCCGTCAGCGGCTGCAACGTCTCGATCAGATCCAGCCGCTGGGCCAGCAACTCCGCGCCCACCTGCGCCAGATGCTGGTCCCACACGTCGAGCGTGGACAGGTCCGTCCCGCGCCCGCCGTGCCGCCGCGCCATCGCCGCCGACTTCAGCAGGGTGTTGCGCTGCTTGAGCACCCGGTCGTAGTCCGAGCGCACGCCCGCCATACGCGGGGAGCGCGCCGTGATCAGCTCGTCGAGGAAGCGCCGGCGCTCACCGGGATCGCCCTTCACCAGCGCCAGATCCTCCGGCGCGAACAGCACCGTCCGCACTATCCCCAGCACATCACGCGGTCTGACCTGCGAAGACCTGTTGATCCTGGCTCTGTTCGCGCGGCCCGGATTGAGTTCGAGCTCGATCAACTGCGAGCGCTCGCCCTGGGTGACGGCGGCCCGGATCACCGCGCGCTCGGCGCCGCTGCGCACCAGCGGGGTGTCCGAGGAGACCCGGTGGCTGCCGAGCGAGGCGAGATAGCCGACGGCCTCGACCAGATTGGTCTTCCCCTGCCCGTTCGCCCCCACGAACGCGGTGACGCCCGGATCGAGCGGCACCTCGATCCGGGCGTACGAACGGAAGTCGGCCAGCGAGAGATGCGTGACGTGCATGGACTGGCCCGACCTCCCCGTTCCGGCGCCGCCGCGTGTGCGAACGGCGACTACTTGTTCGTGGGACCGCCGGGCTTGACGGGCTTACCGGGCTTGCCCGGCGTCCGCTCGTCCGCCTGCTCGACCGCGTGGCCACCGAACTGGTTGCGCAGCGCGGCGACCATCTTCATCTGCGGCGAGTCGTCCTGCCGGGACGCGAACCGGGCGAACAGCGACGCGGTGATCGCGGGCAGCGGCACCGCGTTGTCGATGGCCGCCTCGACCGTCCACCGGCCCTCGCCGGAGTCTTCGGCGTAGCCCCGCAGGGCGTCCAGATGCTCGTCGTCGTCCAGCGCGTTGACCGCCAGGTCCAGCAGCCAGGAACGGATGACCGTACCGTCCTGCCAGGAGCGGAACACCTCGCGGACGTCGGTGACCGAGTCGACCTTCTCCAGCAGCTCCCAGCCCTCGGCGTACGCCTGCATCATGGCGTACTCGATGCCGTTGTGGACCATCTTGGCGAAGTGGCCGGCGCCGACCTTGCCCGCGTGGACCGAGCCGCGGTCGCCCGCCGGCTTGAGGGCGTCGAAGATCGGCTGCACCCTCGCCACGTCCTCGACGGTGCCGCCGTACATCAGCGCGTAGCCGTTCTTCAGGCCCCAGACGCCGCCGGAGACACCGCAGTCGACGAAGCCGATGCCCTTGATGCCCAGCTCCACCGCGTGCTTCTCGTCGTCCGTCCAGCGGGAGTTGCCGCCGTCCACGACCACGTCGCCGGGGGACAGCAGCCCCGCCAGCTCGTCGATCGTGGACTGCGTCGCCGCGCCGGAGGGGACCATCACCCACACGACCCGGGGGCCCTTGAGCTTGCTCACCAGCTCTTCGAGGCTGTGGACGTCCGCGACGTCCGCGTTGCGGTCGTATCCGATGACGGTGTGGCCTGCGCGGCGGATGCGCTCGCGCATGTTGCCGCCCATCTTGCCGAGGCCGACGAGACCGAGCTCCATCAATGGTTCCTTAAGCGTTGAGCCGACAATCATTCAGGCGCGGGGCGGGCGGCGACGGTGCCGAACGCCCCGGCCCGAGCCTACGCCGGACCTGGTGGGACGGTCCTGACGACCCGGCCCCGGCCCCCACCACGGCCGTACGCGGGGAGCGACGGCCCGGCAGGAGGCGGGATCAGCCCGACAGGCGCACCGGCATGATCAGGTACTTGTACGCGTCGTCGGCCTCGGCATCCAGCGCGGGCTTGCCGCTCAGGAGCGCCGGCTTGGTGGAGGTCGTGAAGGAGAGCTGCGCGACCGGCGAGTCGATGGCGCTGAGGCCGTCGAGCAGGAACGTCGGGTTGAAGGCGATCGAGATGTCGTCGCCGTCGAGCTTGGCGTCGACCCTTTCCACAGCCTGTGCGTCGTCGCTGGAACCGGCTTCCAGGATGAGCACGCCCTGCTCGAAGCTGAGCCGCACCGGGGTGTTGCGCTCGGCGACCAGCGCCACGCGCTTGACGGCCTCGACGAACGGCGCCGTCTCGATCACCGCGACCGAGTTGAACTCCGTCGGGAACAGCGTCCGGTACTTCGGGAGATCGCCTTCCAGAAGCCGCGTGGTGGTCCGCCGGCCCGCGCCCTCGAAGCCGATCAGCCCCTCGCCCGCACCGGAGCCCGAGAGCGCCAGCGTGACCGTGTCGCCGCTCGTGAGGGCCTTGGCGGTGTCCAGCAGCGTCTTGGCGGGCACCAGGGCGACCGCGGAGATGTCCGCGACCTCCGGCTTCCACAGGAAGTCGCGGACCGCGAAGCGGTAGCGGTCGGTCGAGGCCAGGGTGACCGTGTCGCCCTCGATCTCGATCCGTACGCCGGTGAGCACCGGAAGCGTGTCGTCACGGCCCGCCGCGATGGCCACCTGGGCGGCGGCGGAGGCGAAGACCTCACCGGGCACGGTGCCGGTGGCGGTCGGCATCTGCGGCAGTGCCGGGTACTCGTCCACGGGCAGTGTGTGCAGCGTGAACCGCGAGGAGCCGCAGACCACCGTCGCCCGTACACCGTCTGTGGAAATCTCCACCGGCCGGTTGGGCAGGGCGCGGCAGATGTCGGCCAGGAGCCGGCCGGAGACCAGGACGGTGCCGTCCTCCTCGACCTCGGCGTCCACCGAGACCCGGGCCGAGACCTCGTAGTCGAAGCTGGAGAAGCTGAGCGCGCCTTCCTCGGCCTTCAGCAGAAGGCCCGCAAGAACGGGCGCCGGCGGACGGGCCGGGAGGCTACGGGCCACCCAGGCCACCGCCTCCGCCAGTACATCGCGCTCCACCCGGATCTTCACCGGAACCGCCTCCTGCTGTTGCTGACTCGCCCTGCCGGCCTTCTTCGTCGTCGGCATGAGCTCACTCCGCCATGGGCAGGGTGAGGTTGCCGGGGACCAGTCTGACGTACGGCACCGACACTCGGTGCTGCTCGGGGTCAAGTCGCGACAACCGGCCGGGCGCGGTCCGGCGCCGAGTTGTGCACAGCACCCACTTCCAAGCGGATTCCCAGGTAACTCCAGGTGTTAGTAGTAGTAGGGCCTGTGGATTCCGTGGATAACGTCGTTTTCGCAGGTCAGACCCGCTTTTTTGTCCACCGGCCCTGTGGGTGGCGACGGTGGACAACCCCGTCGCTCTGTGGACGGCCGAAAGTTCTGCACAACCGGTGCACAGGACACCCCGACTTCTCCCCAGGGTCGTCCCCAGCTTTTCCGACGTTCCCCACAGGGCCCGAGGCAACCTCGGTGTGACGCCTTTCACTCGACACGGTGAACAGTCGTGTTCTGTTGCCGAACAGTGGACAGCGGTGTGGAGAAGCGGGCCGAGGCTGTGGGCAACGGGCCGTTGCCTGTGGGCCGCCGGTGGACAACCGGAGCCCGGTCCTGTGGGCGAAAAAACTGTCCACAGGCTGTGGAGGAAAGTTGGCCACAAATCCCCAGGGGTCTGACCTGGCATGATCCAATTCCGGTCGGCCCACCTGTGGACGCAGTCTGGACAACTTATCGATCCCCAGGCTGTGGACGGCAGATCGGGCCCCTTTCTGTGGAGAAGCGGCCCCCGACGACCCGTATTCGAACAGCGGTTGAGCGCGTGTCGAGCGCGTGTCGCGCCCCGATCACCCGCCGGACATGACGAAGGGCGCCCCGGGACGGTGTCCCGAAGCGCCCCGAAGCGCCCGGCGGGCCGGCCGCCGACGCGTTCGCCGGCCGGCTCAGCCGTTCTTGATGCGGTTGGTCAGCTCGGTGACCTGGTTGTAGATGGAGCGCCGCTCGGCCATCAGCGCGCGGATCTTGCGGTCCGCGTGCATCACGGTCGTATGGTCGCGGTTGCCGAACTGCGCGCCGATCTTGGGCAGTGACAGGTCGGTCAGCTCACGGCAGAGATACATCGCGATCTGGCGGGCCGTCACCAGCACCCGGCTGCGCGACGATCCGCACAGGTCGTCCACGGTCAGCCCGAAGTAGTCGGCCGTCGCCGCCATGATGGCGCCCGCGGTGATCTCGGGGGCCGAGTCCTCGCCGCCGGGGATGAGGTCCTTGAGCACGATCTCGGTCAGGCCGAGGTCCACCGGCTGCCGGTTGAGCGAGGCGAACGCCGTCACCCGGATCAGCGCCCCCTCCAGCTCGCGGATGTTGCGCGAGATCCGTGAGGCGATGAACTCCAGTACCTCGGGCGGCGCGTTCAACTGCTCCTGCACGGCCTTCTTACGGAGGATCGCGATACGCGTCTCCAGCTCCGGCGGCTGCACGTCGGTGGTCAGGCCCCACTCGAAGCGGTTGCGCAGCCGGTCCTCCAGGGTGATCAGTTGTTTGGGCGGCCGGTCCGAGGACAGCACGATCTGCTTGTTTGCGTTGTGGAGCGTGTTGAAGGTGTGGAAGAACTCCTCCTGCGTCGACTCCTTGCTCGCCAGGAACTGGATGTCGTCGACGAGCAGGATGTCGACGTCCCGGTAGCGCTTGCGGAAGGTGTCGCCCTTGCCGTCGCGGATGGAGTTGATGAACTCGTTGGTGAACTCCTCCGAACTCACGTACCGCACCCGCGTGCCGGGATAGAGGCTGCGCGCGTAGTGCCCGATCGCGTGCAGCAGATGCGTCTTGCCCAGTCCGGACTCGCCGTAGATGAACAGCGGGTTGTACGCCTTGGCCGGCGCCTCCGCGACGGCGACGGCCGCCGCGTGCGCGAACCGGTTGGACGCCCCGATGACGAAGGTGTCGAAGAGGTACTTGGGATTGAGGCGCGCGTGGTGCTCGCCGGGTCCCGGCGGCGGCGACGCCTGCGCGCCCAGCGGCCCGGTCGCCCCGCCCCGGCCGCCGTGCCGCGACTGCTGCGGGTCCAGGTCGTGCCGCTCGTGCCGCTCGGGGCGCTGCTGCTCGTACTGCCTGTTCTCCGGCGACTGCGGCGGCGGACGGTAGTCGTGCTGGGGCTGCTGCGGGCGCGCGGTCGCGTACGGGTCGCGGTCGGGGAAGCCGCCGAGCCGCTGCTGCTGCCAGGACAGGTCTTCCTGCGTCCGGGGCCAGGCCCCGGGGTCGGGGCGCTGCTGCTGGTAGTCGGGGTACGCGGGGCGGGCCGTCGGCATGCCGTCGTCGTCGGAGCGGCGGCCGTAGGGGTGGTAACCGCCGTCCGGACGCATGTCGTCGTGGCGGGGGTCGTCCGGCCGCTGGTCGTCGTGCCGGGGATCGCGGGGATTGCGGGGATCGCGGGGATCGCGGCTGTCGTCGTGCTGCGAGTTCTGGTAGCGGTTCTGCTGCGGCAGCGGGACGGGCTCGCCGGCCGAGTCGTCGACGGTGATGGCGATACGGATGGGCCGGCCGCACTCGCGGCTCAGGGTCTCACTGATGAGCGGGGCGAGGCGGCCTTCGAGGACCCGCTTGCCCCACTCGTTGGGCACGGCCAGCAGAGCGGTGTCGGCCACCAGCGCGAGCGGCTGGCAGCGTTCGATCCACTGTTTGTCCTTGGGCTCGACTCCCTGCTGGCCCTCCCTGAGGAGCTGCTCCAGCACTCGTGGCCACACTGCGGCAAGATCGGCAGGTACGTCAGCCACAGGGCACGCTCTCTCGCTGGTCCCACGAATGTGTGGTTCTCGGGACGGGGTGGGAAGACCGGCGGAAAAGAATCCGGAGTTCAGCCACGGTAGTCAGGGCGACCCACGCGGTTCAAGTTGTTGTCCACAGGCTGTGCATAATGGAACGTGGCAGCTTGCTGGTTTGACCGTATGGCGTAGCCGCGCGTACCGTGACCAGGTCGAGTTGTCGATGGCTGCTGCCGCCTGCCTCCGATGGGCAAGGATCACGATCCGTGGTCGTGAAGCGGTGCACTCGGGCGTAATCGCGAGCTACTCGTGGGCGCACGGTGACAGCCAGGCGATTTGCCGCCTTCCGACCATCATTTCTGGAGCCCTCGAGTGAGCAAGCGCACCTTCCAGCCGAACAACCGTCGTCGTGCCAAGACCCACGGCTTCCGGCTCCGCATGCGCACCCGTGCCGGCCGCGCGATTCTCGCGAACCGCCGTGGCAAGGGTCGCGCCAACCTGTCCGCCTGATCGTCTACAGGTTATGACGTGCTGCCTACCGAGAATCGGCTGAGGCGGCGCGAGGATTTCGCGACCGCGGTACGCCGGGGACGCCGGGCCGGACGCCCGCTTCTTGTCGTACATCTACGTAGCGGTACTACGGGCCCGCACGCGCCTGGGGAGAGCGATCCCCCGACGCGGGCGGGTTTCGTCGTAAGCAAAGCCGTGGGCGGAGCTGTCGTCCGGACGCGGGTGAAGCGGAAGCTCCGCCACCTCATACGCGATCGGCTGCCCCGGCTGGCCCCCGGTAGCCTGGTTGTCGTACGAGCGCTGCCCGGTGCGGGCGACGCCGACCATGCACACCTGGCCCGAGACCTGGACGCCGCACTTGAGCGGCTGCTGGGAGGGGGCGCGCGATGAAGTACCCGCTGCTGGCTCTGATCAAGCTGTACCAGTGGACGATCAGCCCGTTGCTCGGGCCCGTCTGCCGGTACTACCCGTCGTGTTCCCACTACGGCTACACGGCCATCGACCGGCACGGCGCGGTCAAGGGCATCGGTCTGACGGCCTGGCGCATTCTGCGGTGCAATCCGTGGTCGCCGGGTGGTGTGGACCATGTCCCTCCGCGCAAGCGCCCGCGGTGGCATGAACTGCTGCGCAACGCGTGGCGCGGCACCAAGGGCGGGCAATCCGCCGCCGGCGTGCCTTCCGGGGGTTCGGCCTCGGCCCCCGAAACCCCGAGTCCGGCCGCAGAGACCTCGTCCAATGCTCAAGGAGCCTGATTAGTGGACACGATTGCCAGTTTCTTCAGCTTTATCACCACGCCCGTCTCATGGGTCATCGTCCAGTTCCACAGTGTGTACGGGGCGATCTTCGGCCCCGACACGGGCTGGGCCTGGGGACTGTCCATCGTGTCCCTGGTGGTCCTGATCCGGATCTGTCTGATCCCGCTGTTCGTCAAGCAGATCAAGTCGACCCGGAACATGCAGGTCCTTCAGCCCAAGATGAAGGCCATCCAGGAGCGCTACAAGAACGACAAGCAGCGCCAGTCCGAAGAGATGATGAAGCTGTACAAGGAGACGGGCACCAACCCCCTCTCCTCGTGCCTTCCCATCCTGGCGCAGTCACCCTTCTTCTTCGCCCTCTACCACGTGCTCTCCAGCATCGCCTCGGGCAAGACGGTCGGCGTCATCAACCAGTCGCTGCTCGACAGCGCGCGCCAGGCGCACATCTTCGGCGCCCCGCTGGCGGCCAAGTTCACGGACAGCGCCGACAAGGTCGGGTCCCTGGACGCGACGCTGACCTCCGTACGTATCGTCACCGCGATCATGATCGTCATGATGTCGGCGTCGCAGTTCTACACGCAGCGCCAGTTGATGACGAAGAACGTCGACCTCACGGTCAAGACGCCGTACATGCAGCAGCAGAAGATGCTGATGTACATCTTCCCGGTGATCTTCATGGTGATGGGCATCAACTTCCCCGTCGGTGTCCTCGTCTACTGGCTGACCACCAACGTGTGGACCATGGGCCAGCAGATGTACGTGATCAACCAGAACCCGACTCCGGGCAGCAAGGCCCAGGACCAGTACCTCCAGCGGCTGCTCAAGGGCATCACCACGCACAACGAGGTCCGCTCCAAGCGCAGGCGCACCATCGTCTCGGCGATCGTGGCCAAGGGGCCCGACCGCAACGACAATGAGCGTAAGTTCATCAACAGCCTGTCGAAGAGTGGTCTTGTCGCGCAGGCCGACGGCACCGTGATCAAGGGTGAGGCGCTGCCCGAGGGCGAGTCGCACGCGGCGAAGCGGCAGCAGCCCAAGCGCCAGCCCAAGTCGAAGCGGCAGGCCGGCGGCGCTCACCAGCCCGCGGCCAAGACCTCGGGAGCCAAGCCTTCCGACGCCGCGGACGATTCGCCCAAGACGTCGTTGCAGAAGAAGGACGAGCCACAGGACGCCCAGCCCAAGCCGCCGCGCAAGACCGGCAACGGTGCCGCACGGGCGAAGTCCGGGCAGCGCAAGGGTCAGCAGCGGCCCAAGCATCCGACCAAGAAGTAAGCGCAGCGCCCCGAAGCCCGTAGCCGGCCCGTAGTGAGCCAGCAGTAAGAAGGAGTCCATCCGTGTCGGAAGGCACCATCTCCGCCGCCGCCGAGGGTAGTGACACCCTCACCCGTCTTGAGCAGGAAGGGGAGATCGCGGCCGACTATCTCGAAGGTCTGCTCGACATCGCCGACCTCGACGGCGACATCGACATGGACGTCGAGGCCGACCGGGCCGCGGTCTCGATCATCAGCGATGTGAGCGGCCGTGATCTGCAGAAGCTCGTCGGCCGGGACGGCGAGGTGCTCGAGGCGCTTCAGGAGCTGACGCGGCTGGCGGTGCATCGGGAGACCGGCGACCGCAGCCGCCTCATGCTGGACATCGGCGGCTTCCGTGCGAAGAAGCGTACGGAGCTCGCCGAGCTGGGTGCCAAGACGGCCGACGAGGTCAAGAGCACCGGTGAGCCGGTGAAGCTGAACCCCATGACGCCCTTCGAGCGCAAGGTCGTGCACGACGCCGTCGCGGCGGCCGGACTGCGCAGCGAGTCCGAGGGCGAGGAGCCGCAGCGCTTCGTCGTCGTGCTCCCTGCCTGAGCGTTCTCTCGGTTCTCGGCCCCGTCTGTCCACAGGCGGGGCCGAAAACTTTGTCGGTGAGACAGTGACCATGAGCCACAGTCCGGTGGTTCAGAACGGAAGGACGGTTCCCGTGACGGAGGCAGAGCTTCCCCCTGCGCCGGAAGAGGCAAGGACGGTGTTCGGCGACTCCTTCCCGGCCGCCGTCCGGTACGCGGAGCTCCTCGCTGACGCGGGAGTCACCCGCGGTCTGATCGGACCGCGTGAGGTGCCCCGGCTCTGGGAGCGGCACCTGATGAACTGCGCGGTGCTCTCCGAGGTCGTACCCGAGGGCGTGAGCGTGTGTGACGTCGGCTCGGGCGCGGGGCTGCCGGGGATCCCGCTGGCGCTGGTACGGCCGGATCTGCGGATCACGCTGCTGGAGCCGCTGCTGCGGCGGACGAACTTCCTCCAGGAAGTGGTCGAGCTGCTGGGGCTGGACCATGTGACGGTGGTACGGGGGCGCGCCGAGGAAGTGCTCGGTACGCTCCAGCCCGTCCATGTGGTGACCGCCCGCGCCGTGGCTCCGCTGGACCGGCTGGCCGGCTGGGGCGTACCGCTGCTGCGCCCGTACGGAGAGATGCTGGCGCTCAAGGGGGACACGGCCGAGGAGGAGCTGAAGGGCGCGCGGTCGGCACTGAGCAAGCTCGGTGTGATCGATTCCTCGGTGCTGCGGGTCGGTGCGGGCCTGGTGGACCCGCCGGCCACGGTGGTTAGGGCGGAGGTCGGGGAGAGCCCCGGCGGGGTGCGGTTCGCCACGAAGCGCGCCAAGGCCGCCCGAGCGGATCGAGCGCGCCGCCGCCGATGATGTCGATCACCGATGTCGATCACCGGTGCGGGCTGCCGTCGGTGATATCCGCCACTCGTCGGTGAGGTCGGCCGACGATGCTCCATCGAAGCAGCCATGACCATCCACTGCGGAGTGTCGTGACGGTCCAGCCCTGCGGCGAGTGCATCGTGTTTCACGTGAAACGTCGCTCACTGCTGCAGGGCATTATCGGCCGAGGTCGCGCCGCTTCCACATCGCGGGGCAAGAAACCCCTCGTAAGGGGTACAGGGTTGTCCACAGATATGGATTCATCCACAGAACCACGGGCCTCGCTGGTTCATGACCCCGAAAGCATGGCAGGCTCTCCTCATTGCGAGCCTGAAGTCGAGGAGAGTGAATCCTTGCGGTCCGACGCCAACATCGCGGGACCGATGACCGATCCGGTCCCCGGCCCCCGTTCCGAGTCGTCGGGCGGCGATGTTTCACGTGAAACATCGCCGCCCCCGATGGACGACACCCCCATCGGCCGTGCGGCCCAGTTGGCCGTAGAGGCCCTGGGCCGTGCCGGTGAGGGCCTGCCACGCCCCGAACAGACGCGGGTCATGGTCGTCGCCAACCAGAAGGGCGGCGTCGGCAAGACCACGACCACGGTCAACCTCGCCGCCTCACTCGCGCTCCACGGCGCGCGAGTTCTGGTGGTCGACCTCGATCCACAGGGCAACGCCTCCACGGCGCTCGGGATCGACCACCATGCCGAAGTCCCCTCGATCTACGACGTCTTGGTGGAGAGCAAGCCGCTCTCCGAGGTGGTCCAGCCTGTCGTGGACGTCGAAGGTCTCTTCTGCGCGCCCGCCACCATCGACCTCGCCGGTGCGGAGATCGAGCTGGTGTCGCTGGTCGCACGGGAGAGCCGGCTTCAGCGGGCGATCGAGGCGTACGAGCAGCCGCTGGACTACATCCTGATCGACTGCCCGCCGTCGCTCGGCCTGCTGACCGTCAACGCGCTGGTCGCCGGCGCGGAGGTGCTGATCCCCATCCAGTGCGAGTACTACGCGCTCGAAGGGCTGGGGCAGTTGATCCGGAACGTGGACCTGGTGCGGGCGCATCTGAACCCCACGCTGCATGTGTCCACGATTCTGCTCACCATGTACGACGGCCGGACCCGGCTCGCCTCCCAGGTGGCGGACGAGGTCCGCAGCCACTTCGGTGAGGAGGTGCTGCGGACGAGCATCCCTCGGTCGGTGCGCATCTCGGAGGCGCCGAGCTACGGGCAGACGGTGCTGACTTATGATCCGGGTTCCAGCGGCTCCCTGTCGTATCTCGAAGCCGCTCGTGAAATCGCCCTGCGTGGGGTCGGCATGAGCTATGACGTCAAGCATGCCCACGCGATCGGCAACAGTCAGCAGAGCATTTCGGAGGGGACGCAGTGAGCGACCGACGTAGAGGTTTGGGGCGTGGGCTCAATGCGCTGATCCCCCCTGGTCCGCAGGAGAAGCAGGCGAACTCCTCGGGAGACGCTCCCACTTCGGGAGCCCCGTCGGTACTCACGGCGGACCGGGGTATCGCGGCGGCCAAGGCGGCGCTGCTGCCGCAGCCGTCCGCACCGCAGTCGGCGGAGATTCCCGCCCAGGACGCCCCGGCCCCGGCCGAGGTGACCCCGCCGGAGGGTGTGTACTTCGCCGAAGTACCGATGGACCACATCACGCCGAACCCTCGGCAGCCCCGCGAGGTGTTCGACGAGGACGCTCTCGCCGAACTCGTCACCTCCATCAAGGAGGTGGGACTGCTCCAGCCCATCGTCGTACGGCAGTTGGGGCCGGAGCGCTTCGAGCTCATCATGGGCGAGCGGCGCTGGCGGGCCTGCCGGGAAGCAGGTCTGGAGGCCATCCCGGCGATCGTCCGGGCCACCGAGGACGAGAAGCTGCTCCTGGACGCGCTCCTGGAGAATCTGCACCGCGCACAGTTGAACCCGCTGGAAGAGGCCATGGCCTACGACCAGTTGCTCAAGGACTTCCACTGCACGCACGACCAACTGGCCGACCGGATCGGGCGCTCGCGCCCGCAGGTCTCCAACACACTGCGGCTGCTGCGGCTCTCCATTCCCGTGCAGCGCAGGGTCGCCGCCGGAGTGCTGTCGGCCGGGCACGCCAGGGCACTGCTCAGGGTGGACGACTCCGACGAGCAGGACCAACTGGCCCACCGCATCGTGGCCGAGGGGCTGTCCGTACGCGCCGTCGAGGAGATCGTGACCCTCATGGCCTCACGGCCGAAGAGCGTGACCCGGCCGAAGGGCCCGCGCGCCGGCGCCCTGCCGTCGCCCGCGCTCAACGATCTGGCCTCCCGGCTGTCGGACCGCTTCGAGACCCGGGTGAAGGTCGACCTCGGTCAGAAGAAGGGGAAGATCACCGTCGAGTTCGCCTCGCTGGTCGATCTGGAGCGCATTCTCGGCACTCTCGCTCCCGGTGAGGGGCGGGTGCTGGAGAGGGGACTTGCCGACTCCGAGGACGACGGCGCCGAGGGCGTGGACGGTCCGGACCGGTCGAACGGCCTGGAGCCCGACGAGGGCTGAGGCTCCTCACACCGCCATCGGGGCGGGCCTTGTCCGGTGCATACCGGAACACGGCCCGCCCTTTGCCGTACCCCGCTGTCCGAGGCACCTCTGGGTGGATACGATGCGTTCTGGTATGGCGCATCCACCTTGATCCACCTCAGAGGAAGGGCGGGGCCATGCACATGGTGAGCCGCAGCCAACTGATGTCAGCGGGACTCGGCCTCGGGGTCGTCGGCGGCTTCGTCGGCAGCCTGCTTCGGGAGCGCAGCGCCCTGACCGCGGCTCGTGGCGCGGCGGGCGCAGGAAGTGAGGAACTGCCTCAATGGGGCGTCGGCTCGTACCGCTCACGCTGGACAACCTTCCCGACCTCCCCCGGCGATGCGGGGAGTGCGTCTTCTGGGAGCTTGATCCGGTCAGGGGAGCAGCGGCGGTAGCAGCCGGCCGGGCCCGGCAGGAGAAGGAAGCCTGGATCTCGGCCGTTCTGCTGGAGTGGGGGTCGTGCGGCCGGGTGGTCTATGTGGACGACGTGCCCGTCGGCTTCGTGCTGTACGCGCCTCCGGCGTACGTGCCCCGCGCCACCGCGTTCCCGACGAGTCCGGTCGCTCCCGACGCCGTCCAGTTGATGACCGGCTGGATCAAGCCGGGCTATCGGGGGCAGGGACTCGGCCGGGTGATGGTGCAGACCGTCGCGAAGGATCTGCTGCGACGTGAGTTCAGGGCGATCGAGGCGTTCGGTGACGCGCGCTGGAAGGAGTCGGCGTGTGTGCTGCCGGCGGATCATCTGCTGGCGGTCGGCTTCAAGACCGTACGGACGCATCCCACGTATCCACGGCTCAGGCTTGATCTGCGGACCACGCTGTCCTGGAAGGAAGACGTCGAGCACGCGCTGGACAGGCTGCTGGGAGCGGTCCAGAAGGATCCGGCGCTCAGACCGCTCTGATCGCGGTGCCGTGGATTCGGCGGGAGCGACAGAAACGGGCCCGTCCCCCTCGGTGAGGGGGACGGGCCCGTTTCACGTGAAACATCGCGCGTGCGGCGCGCGTGGTGCTACTTGGTCACCGAGATGCCTTCGCCGATGAAGCTCTCCAGGTCGCGCACGATGGCGGCCTTGGGCTTGGCACCGACGATGGTCTTGGCGACCTCGCCGTTCTGGTAGACGTTCAGCGTCGGGATGGACATGACGCCGTACTTGGCCGCGGTGGCGGGGTTCTCGTCGATGTTGAGCTTGACGACCTCGATCTTGTCCCCGTGCTCGGCCGCGATGGCCTCGAGCGACGGAGCGATCTGGCGGCACGGTCCGCACCAGGCGGCCCAGAAGTCCACCAGTACGGGCTTGTCGCTCTTGAGGACGTCTTCCTCGAACGAATCGTCGGTCACATGCTTCAGGTCGCCGGCCACGGCGGCCTCCTTAACTTTGTGGGGTGTTGATCGGTATGGGTGGTCAGACGGAGGCGGTCTTCTCCGGCTCGGCGGCCTTCGCGCCGTCCGCTAGCGCGGAGAGGAAGCGCTCGGCGTCGAGGGCGGCCGAGCATCCGGTGCCCGCGGCGGTGATCGCCTGACGGTAGGTGTGGTCGACGACGTCGCCGGCGGCGAAGACACCCGTGAGGTTGGTACGCGTCGAGGGAGCGTCGACCGTGAGGTAACCCTCGCCGTCCAGGTCGAGCTGGCCCTTGAACAGCTCGGTGCGCGGGTCGTGGCCCACGGCGATGAACAGCCCGGTCACCGGCAGCTCTGACGTCTCACCGCTCTTGGTGTTGCGCAGGGTCAGACCGGAGAGTTTCTGCTCACCGTGGATCTCCTCGACCGCGCTGTCCCAGGCGAACCGGATCTTCGGGTCGGCGAAGGCCCGGTCCTGCATGGCCTTGGAGGCCCGCAGGGTGTCACGGCGGTGGATGATCGTGACCGACTTGGCGAACCGGGAGAGGAAGGTCGCCTCCTCCATCGCGGTGTCGCCACCACCGACCACGGCGATGTCCTGGTCCTTGAAGAAGAACCCGTCACACGTGGCACACCAGGAGACTCCGCGTCCGGAGAGCGCGTCCTCACGGGGCAGTCCGAGCTTGCGGTGCTGCGAGCCGGTCGTGACGATCACGGCCTTGGCCCGGTGTACCGTGCCAGCCGTGTCGGTGACCGTCTTGATCTCCCCCGTGAGGTCGGCGGAGATGACGTCGTCCGGGACGAGCTCGGCGCCGAACCGCTCCGCCTGCGCCCGCATGTTGTCCATCAGATCGGGACCCATGATGCCGTCGCGGAAGCCCGGGAAGTTCTCCACATCGGTCGTGTTCATCAGCGCGCCACCCGCCGTGACAGCACCCTCGAACACGAGGGGATGCAGCGACGCGCGTGCGGTGTAGAGCGCGGCCGTGTAGCCGGCCGGCCCAGAGCCGATGATGATCACATTACGGACGTCGCTCACGGGTTTGTTCCTCGTCTCTGCAGACTGCCTGCTACTGCCAACGGGGCGGTTCAGACTCTCACCCCACCCAACGGATCCTACGGGCCCCGCATTCCCGCGAGGTCCCGGCGGCGCCGGGCAGTGTGTCAGCGGCGGGGGTAGGTCTGCGTCAGCAGGAGTTCGCCCTTGACGGGCGGCGTGACGTCGACGCAGGCGGCATCGACGACGTATGCCCGTACGAGGCTGCTGTCGGCGGGATCCGACAGGACGACGAGGAAGGCGTCGATACCGTCGTACGTGCCCTTCTCGGCGGCGAGCGGTGTCTCCTTGCGGCCCGTTCCCTGGAGAACGCAGGGCGGCACCTGGATCTGGAGCGTGGGCGAGGCCGCAGAGCTGGGCGCTTCCTTGGTGGAGTTCACGCCCGGGTCCCCTTTCCCCGACAAGTGACGGTCGCCGGTGGTGAGCAGGGAGTGGACCTTGTCCTGGATCCCGGTGCCGGAGAACACCTCACCGCCGCCGTTGGCCTGGCTCTCTCCCGAGTCCGCTTTGTAGGAGGACTTGTCGCTGCCGCCGGTGGACGACACGGTCTGGAAGAGCAGGACGCTCACGCCGATCGCCGCCGTTCCGAACACGGCACCGAGGATCGCGCCGCGACGGCGGCGAAGCCGGCGGGCACGGCCGGGGCCGGTGGCCGCTCGTGGGTGGCCGGCGGGGCGGTCCGCCCGCGAAGCGTCGGTGGCGGGCGTGACGGCCGCCGTGGCGCCGGGCGTGACGGCGGCGGGGGCGGGCTCGGACCCGCTCTCGTCGTCGGTCTCGTGGGTGGCGGTTTCGTCGGCGCGCGATGTTTCACGTGAAACATCGGCGGTCACGCTCTCCGCGACGTGGTCCGGTGCGGTCGCGCTCAGCAGCGCCTCGGCGGCCAGGGCGGCGTCGACCCGCGCTGCCACGTCGGCGGGCATCCGCGGCGGGCCGGGCAGCGAGCCCAGCAGTCCGCGGATCTCTTCCAGCGACTCGTACACATCGGCGCACACCGGGCAGCCGTCGAGGTGGTCGCGTACCTCGACGCTCCGCGTGGGGGAGAGCAGGCCCTCCGTGAGGTCGGAGATCTCCGAGACGTCGGGGTGCTCGGTCGTGCCGGTCGTGGTTGTCACGCGCGCCCACCTCCTCCCTTCACGGCGGCAGGACCCTGTGGTCCCGCGTCTGGCCCGCTGCCTGGCCCTGTGTCCGGTCCTCTGTCGTGTGGTACCGGCTCCGATGAGACGGATGTGCCCGGCGTCCGGTTCCTCTGTGGTCCGAGGCCGGCTCTCCCGGCTCTCCCGTCGAGCCCACTGGTGCTCTCCCGCAGATGGGCGAGCATCGGCAGCAGTCTGGCCCGCCCGCGCGCGCAGCGGCTCTTTATGGTCCCGACAGGTACGTCGAGGACCTGCGCGGCCTCCGCCACGGGGTACCCCTGCATGTCGACCAGGATCAGGGCGGCCCGCTGGTCGGCGGGCAGCTTGGCGAGGGCGACGAGAAGCTGGCGGTTGAGGTCCTGGCGCTCGGCGGGTGCCTCGGCGGACTCGTGCGGTTCGAGAAGCTGCTCCAGGCGCTCCGTGTCGTCCACGGGAGACGTCTTGCGGGAAGCGGCTTTCCTCGCCCGGTCGAGACAGGCGTTGACGGTGATGCGGTGCAGCCAGGTCGTGACGGCGGACTGGCCGCGGAAGGTGTGTGCGGCGCGGAAGGCGGACACGAGCGCGTCCTGCACGGCGTCGGCGGCTTCCTCGCGGTCGCCCAGCGTGCGCAGCGCCACGGCCCAGAGGCGGTCGCGATGGCGCCGTACAAGCTCACCGAAGGCGTCGGGGTCCCCCGCGACATGGCGTGCCAGGAGGTCCTGGTCGTCCACGCCGCCGAGTGTGGCGTCTTCCAACGGTGAGCCCCCTCCCCTGGTCCGCAGGGTCAGCCTATGACCTTGATCTCCGAGATTCCGCCCCGGAACTGGTCGGCGGATCCGTCCTCGGCGAGTTCCGTGATGTGGATCAGTACGTACCGTGTTCTCACGGGCTTGTCCAGGGTCGTCTTGAGATTGCTGTCGGTCTGCCCCAGTTCGGTGATGCGCTGGGAGAAGTCCGACAGGGCGACCGGGGACGAGGCGTCCTCTCCGGCGGCGAGGACTTCGGCCTTCTGGCCGCCCCGGTACATGGCCACATCGACGCCGTACACATCCTGCACGCTGCCGAGATCGACGACTATCCCGCTGCCCTCACGGCGGTTGGGCAGATTGCCGAAGTTAGGGTAGCCGGAGTACTTCGGGGTGATCCAGGACGTGCCGGTGTCGCCGTCCGTGGCCAGGTGGACGTCCTCCGCCTTCACACCGTCGCCGCCGGGCGCGAACACCCCGGTCTCGGCGATCTTCAGATTCTTCGGGGCCCGGGGCGGGGGCTTCTCCTGATCGCCGCCGGTCGACTGCGACTGTGTCGTCCCGTCGGAGTTCTTGCGGTTGAGCATGTGGTCGGCGACCTGCCAACTGGCCAGTCCCAGCGCGGCGATGAGGAGCGCGGAGACCGTCCACTTCAGCGCCTTGCCGGTACGGCTCTGGAGGGGCGGCGGAGGGACGGGCACCGGCCGCGCGGCGGGCTGCCCGACAGGGGCCGCCGGGCGCGCGTACGAGCCCTGCTGGTAGGTGGTGCGCTGATACTCCGGCGGGGCGGCGAACGTGGGCTCGGGCGGCCGTACGCGCGGCATCTCGGCGACGGCCTTGGCCAGCTCGTCCGGGGTGGTGCAGGGCGGGTCCTGGCGCGAGGCGGTGGCGCCCTCGTTGACCAGCGCGCGCATGGCCAGCTCGGACAGACCGCGGTGGACGCCGGCCCGTACCTGGTCGGGGGCGATCAGACCGACGCCCTTGGGCAGCCCCGCGAGGCCGTACGCGTCCGTCTCGTACGGCCAGCGGTGGGTCAGCGCCGCGTACAGGAGCGCGCCGATCGCCTCCGTGTCGGTGCGCTGGGGGCGTTCCGCGCTGATGCCACGCAGGGCGGCGTTCACCGCGAGGCCGCGGATGCGGTACTGGCCGGTGGAGCTGCGCAGTACGGCTCCGGGGGTCAGCTTCAGATGGGCCAGGCCCTCGCGGTGCGCGGCGGCCAGCGCCTGGGAGACCTGGCTGACGAGCTGGTAGGCGTCGTGGGCCTCCATGGGGCCGGCGGCGAGGATCGCGGTGAGTTCCGTCGCGTCGGGCAGCCACTCGTGGACGACGTAGACGAGGTCGTCCTCCTCGACGGCGTCGAGGACCTGGACGAAGCGCGGGTCGCCGAGGAGCGCGGAGGAGCGGGCCGCGGCCAGTACGGAGCGGGCTCGCGGATGGTCGGCGGGCAGGAGGTGCACGCCGACCGCGCGGCGCAGCTTCTCGTCGACCGCGCGCCAACTGCTGAATCCGTCCAGCCGGGTGACGCACTCTTCGAGCCGGTAGCGTCTGGCGAGCTTGTGGCCGCTGTGGAGTTCGGGTGGAGCCATGGCCGATGGGGCCTTCTCCCGCTCGCCGCCCTTCGGCTTCGCCGGTACCGGTTCCGGATCCCCGTCCCCGGAGCCCGGCTTCCCGGGCTTGGACTCCCCGCCCTCCGGCGCGGATTCCTCCGCGTTCTCGGCTTCCGCCACCCCGTCGGCCACCTCGTCGGTGGTGGCCTTGTCCGCCTGGGCGGCCGGCGGTTCGTCACCGCTGTTGTCGGCCACCTCGACGGCAGCCGTGCTCCGTTCCGCCACCGTCGCTCCTGCCTCCCCATCCGTTGCGCACTGTCCAACAGCCACGCCAATTGTGCCCACAGTCGGACGCTATGCACGACACACGGCGGCTGACGATGGTTGTGCTCGGCCCCCCGCACCGCACCGGCGAGACATCAGCCGCTCCGTGGCGGGCGCAGGTCCGACCTAGCGTCCGAGGCGGCCCCGGACCATCCCGACCAGGGTGTTCATCTCCTCGATGCGCAGTTTCCGCGCGACGACGAAGAAGCCCCCCAGCAGGACGATGCCGCCGACCGCCAGTGCGCTGAACGAGCCCAGCACCTCACTGCCGAGCTTCTCCAGCACGAAATAGGCGACGGCCCCGGCGGCGATCGTCCCGGGGACGGACGCCAGGCAGAGGCGGGCGTACGTACGCAGCACGTGCGAGCCGTCCAGATCGCCGCCCAGGCGCTTCTTGAGCCTGCGCCAGGCGATGCCCACACCGACGGCGTAGGCGAGGCCGTACGAGGCGGCCATGCCCACGACCGCCCAGCGCGAGGGCAGGACGAGGAAGCAGACGGCGGAGGCGGCGGCGTTCACGACGGCCACGATGACTGTGTTGTAGAAGGGGGTCCGGGTGTCCTCGTACGCGTAGAAGGCACGCAGCACCACGTACTGCACGGAGAACGGGATCAGGCCGAGGCCGAAGGCCATCAGCATGTACCCCATGGAGCGCGCCGATTCGATGCCGGACGAGCCGAAGATCAGCGTGCACATCGGGATGCCGAGGGCGACGAAGCTGAAGGCGACGGGCACGATCGCGACGGCCGAGTTGCGCAGGCCCTGCGAGATGTCGTCGCGTACGGCTCCGGTGTCGCCGTCGTGCGCCGAGCGGGAGAGCCGGGGCAGCAGGGCGGCCATGACCGAGACGGTGATGATGGCCTGCGGCATGCCCCAGATCAACTGGGCGTTGGAGTAGGCGATGTAACCCGCGCCCTGGGTGCCCGAGTCGACGCCCGCCGCCGTGGAGAGCTGTGAGACGACCAGTACGCCGGCCTGGTTGGCGAGGACGAACAGCACGGTCCACTTGGCGAGCTTCGCGGCCTTGCCGAGGCCGTGGCCCCGCCAGTCGAAACGCAGCCGGATCCGAAAGCCGGTCTCCCGGAGATAGGGGATCATCGCGAGGGCCTGGACGGTGAGGCCGAGCACCACGCCGACGCCGAGCAGGCGCTCCGCCTGGGGCGGGATGGACGCGACCGTCATCCCGGAGTCCTCGGCCGTGCCGTACACCCAGATGAACATGACGAGGGTGGCGATGATGATGATGTTGTTCAGGACCGGGGTCCACATCATCGCGCCGAACCTGCCCCGGGCGTTGAGGATCTGCCCCATCACCACATGCACGCCCATGAAGAAGATGGTGATCAGGCAGTAGCGCACGAAGGTGACGGCGACGTCGTTGGCCGCCGGATTGTCGGCGATGCTCACCGACATGAGGCGGACCAGCACCGGGGCGGCGAACACCGAGAGCGCGGTCAGCGTGCCGAGGATGACGATGACGAGCGTGAGCAGCCGGTTCGCGTACGCCTCGCCGCCGTCCTCGTCGTCCTTCATCGCACGGATGAGCTGCGGGACGAAGACGGAGTTGAGGCCGCCGCCGATGGTCAGGATGTAGATCATCGTCGGCAGGGTGATGGCGAGCTGGAAGGTGTCGCCGAGGGTGGCGGCGCCGAGCGCGGCCACGATCAGGGCGGAGCGTACGAAGCCGGTGAGCCGGGAGACGAGCGTGCCCGCCGCCATCACCGCGCTGGACTTCAGCAGGCTCGAGGCCCGTCCGGCGGCCTTCTTCGCGGGCGCCGGCGCGGCCACCACCTCGGGGACGGTGGCCGGCGCCCGGCCCATCCCCTCCTGGTCGCGGAAGAGATGCGCGAACGCGTCGGGCTCCGGCTCGTCGGTGCGTGCCCGGGTGACGAGTTCGTCGACGCCCGTGAACTGCGTGGTCCTCGGGTCGTCGCCGTACGGAAGGTGGCGTGACGGACCGTCGGGCTCCGGCGGCGGGGGCTGGGCCCAGACGCGCGGATCGGGCGCGTACTGCTGGACGGGCGGCTGCTGGTAGAGCGGCATCGTCTCCGGATAGGTGCCGGGAGGCGGCGGCGGGTGCGCGGCGCGGTCGTACATCGCCTCGGACACCGGGTCCTGCGCCGAGAGATCCTGCGCGCGGTAGGGGTCCTGGGCGTAGGCGTCCTGGACGTACGGATCCTGCGCGTAGGCGCCCTGGGCGTACTGGTCCGGGCTGTACGGCGGCTGGCCGTAGGGGTCCTGGGCGTAGGAGGGCTGCGCGTACGGGTTCTGGGCGTACGGATCCTGTACGGGGTCGGGCGCGGGTGAGTTGGGGTCGGCGGCGGGGGGCTGCGGCGGAACATGCCCTGCCGGATCGCCGCCAGCACCTGGCCCGCGGTCACCGTCGTACGGCGTGTTCATGGTTACCCCACCTCATCGTCCCCGGCCGGCCGGCCACGACATCGCTCAACGGTCCACTTTCTCACCCTTGCCCGACGGGTCCCCGCTTTCCGGACGGGTGTCCGGGGTCGGGTCACTCGGCTGCCCGGGTCCGGCGCCGTCGATGCCGTCCGCGGTCTCCTGCGTGGCGGGCGGCGCGGTGGGGTCCGGGGTGGGGTCCGGTACGGGGTCCGGTGCGGGGTCCGGTGCGGGATCCGCGTCGTCGGCGCCGTCGTCGTCAGGGCCGCTGTCGTCCCGGCCGCCGCCGGGGGAGTCACCGTCGTCGGCGCTGTCCGCCTCGGCGCTCTCGGCACCGGCGTCCGCGGCCGCCTTGTCCTCGGCCGCCTTCGCCGCCACCGCCCGCTTGCGCTGGCTGTACATCTTGACCCCGGCCAGGACGAGCATCAGCACACCGCCGGCGATGACGAGCATCACCGTGGGAGTGATCTCGGAGACCCTGACCTGGAACGTCATGGGGTTGCCGTACGGCTGGTTGTCGGCCGTGTAGAGCTGCGCCGTGAGCTCCACCGGGCCGTTGGCGTTGGCCGCGCCGGTGAACTTCACGACCTGGGTGTGCCCGCCGTCGATCTTGATCGGCTGCTCGGCGACCGCGCTGCCGTCGTCCAGCTTCAGACGGGTCGCGTTCGTGGACTGCAGACGCAGGACGAGGTTGTCGACGCCTTGCAGGAGCTGGTTCTGGACCGTCACCGGGATGGTCGCGCTGCGCCCGGACAGCGTCAGCTCGGACTTCTGGATGAGCTGGACCTCGCTGGCGAGGCTCATCAGATAGCGGTTCACCGAGTCGCGGTACTGCTCGGCGCCGGTGGCGTTGCCCCGCCAGGACGTCGAGACCGCCCGGTTGACGGCGTTGGCGAAGGGCGTCGCCACCCGGTCGGGAAGGGTGAGGATGGCCTTGAACTTCCCGAGCCGCTCCCCCATCTTCTTCAGCTCGTCGAACGCCGACGGGGGGAGTTCCTGGTCACGGAGCTTGTCCGGATAGCGCGAGGCGCCCGGGACCTTGGTGGTGGCGTTGGTGTCCGGCTCGGCAGCGGCGGCGGCGACCAGATCGGACGGCTGGGTCCAGCGCTGCCCGTCCAGGCCCTGGAGGGCACGGGCCATGGACTGCGCCTGGCTCGCCGACGGCGTCCGCTGCGGGGCGACGACGATGTCGCGCTGTTTCGAGAGGTCCTGGAGATTCACGGCCAGCGACTGGGCGAGGAACTTCTGGACGGCCAGCGTGGAACTGCCCGCCTTGGTCACATCGCCCTCGAAGGCGGTGGACAGCCGGGTGTCGCTGACCACGGCCGTCGTACCGCCGCCGATGGGCCGCGCCGCGCTCGCCGTGTACGGCAGGTTGTCCTGGATGCTGTCGCTGCGGGAGATCACCTTGTCGGCGCCCGCGGAGGTCGCCACATCGACGATCGACGGGTCGACCGCGCCGTCGGCGGGCCACGCGAAGTCGGTGGCGGGCCGCACGTGAAGAATGGTCTCCACGGTCTTCCCGGCCAATTCACTGGAGCTCTGGAGATGGCCGAGGGTGCCGGAGACGTTCTCGCCGCCGTGGGCCAGCGACGCCAGGTCGGGGTCACCGAAGGGCAGCGCGACGATGTCGCCGTTGTTCTGGACGGCCTTCTCCAGGGCGTTGAGCCAGGTCCTGGCCACGAGCTGGTTCTTGCCCGCGACCGTGGAGTCGCCGTCCTTGACGCGGTAGGGGTCGGTCATCGCCTCGACGGTGGCCAGCAGGTCCGGGTCGACCACCCAGGTCACCGGGAGCTGGCTGCCGAGCGAGACAAGCTGCTCCAGCCGGCCGCCGGGGGCCAGCTCCTCGGCCAGGTCGTCGTTCTCGAAGACCGGGGTCTGCTGGTCGTCCGAGCCGGTCTCGGCGGAGACGTGCGAGGTGGAGATCAGCGGCCACAGGTAGGTGAACTTGGTCTTCTTGTCCACCGACTCCGGCTGCCACGGCAGGAACGTCCGCTGGACGCCGAGCGTGTGGTCGTACTGTTCGGCCGCCGTCCGGCCCGTGAGCGTCACACCGAGCTGGTAGACACCGTCGGCCCCGAGGCCGAGCTTGCTCACCGGTACCGACAGGGCGAAGTCGTAGCTGATGCCCGAGGCGAGCTTCTTGAACTCGACCTTGTACTTGCCGCCCACCGGCAGCGGATCGTACGTGGTGTCGTTGGAGCGCTCGACGGCGTCGTCGATGGCGGTGCGGCCGGTGAGCTGCGGGCCCACCCGGAGATCGACCCGGGCGTCGGTGACCGTCTTCTTGCTCTTGTTGGTCACCGTGCCGGAGATCGTGAGGGTGTCGCCCTTCGTGGGCGCGCTGGGCGCCAGGGTGTCGAGCGCGACGGCGACGGTGCTCGAACCGGACGGTTCGGCGGCGGCGCTCGCCGGGGAAGCCGTGGCTGCCCGTGTGGTGGCCGCGGAGAGCGGCGAGGCGGTCGGGCCCGCCGCGGACGCCTGCGGCGCCGCGAGGCCCCCCAGGAGCCCGGCCAGGAGCGGCACCCCTGCGGCTACCGCGGCGGTGCGCCGCAGTCGTCGGCGGGCAGGAGAGTGCTTCATCCCCTGGATGTCTGCCGCCTCGGCCACGCGCCCGCCCGTCCTCGTCGTCAATGGTCGTCGTCGTTGGTCGTCGTCGATTGTGCGTCCACGCATGGTAACGATGTGCGCTGTGACGAAGTGCCGGGGACCGCCCCTCATGATCGGAAGAATCTCATGGGGCGGTGGTTTCCGGTGCACCGGAAACTCGGGCGCCGGGGCCGGCCGGGGCACGTACCCTTTTCTGTTGTGCCGAACGCCAACGAAGAGACTCCCCTTGCACTGAGTCAGGTGCAGCGCCGCGCGGTCAGCGAACTGCTGCGGGTGTCCCCTGTCGCCGACGACCTCGCACGCCGATTCCAGG
The DNA here is from genome assembly GCF_045040295.1 of Streptomyces sp. NBC_01506. NCBI lineage: Bacteria > Bacillati > Actinomycetota > Actinomycetes > Kitasatosporales > Streptomycetaceae > Streptomyces > Streptomyces sp. NBC_01506. Next base: position 4,725,452 of record NZ_CP109422.1, read on the forward strand.
AGGCGGGCTTCACCCTCGCCCTGGTCGGGGGCTCGGTGAGGGACGCCCTCCTCGGTCGCCTCGGCAACGACCTCGACTTCACTACCGACGCCAGGCCCGACGACGTACTGAAGATCGTCCGGCCCTGGGCGGACTCGGTGTGGGAGGTCGGGATCGCCTTCGGCACGGTCGGTGCCCAGAAGGAGGGCCAGGTCGGGGACGGCCGGCAGAGCTTCCAGATCGAGATCACGACCTACCGTTCCGAGGCTTACGACCGCACGTCGCGTAAACCCGAGGTGTCGTACGGGGACTCCATCGAGGACGATCTCGTCCGCCGGGACTTCACCGTCAACGCGATGGCCGTCGCGCTGCCCCAGAAGGAGTTCATCGATCCGCACGGCGGTCTCCAGGACCTCGCGGCCGGTGTGCTGCGCACGCCCGGCACCCCCGAGGCGTCCTTCTCCGACGATCCGCTGCGCATGCTCAGGGCCGCGCGCTTCGCCGCGCAACTGGACTTCGAGGTGGCCCCCGATGTCGTCGCCGCCATGAAGGCCATGGCCGAGCGCATCGACATCGTCTCGGCGGAGCGCGTACGGGAGGAGCTGAACAAGCTGATCCTCTCCGCCCACCCGCGCAAGGGCCTGGCGCTGCTGGTCGACACCGGACTCGCGGAGCGCGTCCTGCCCGAGCTGCCCGCGCTACGGCTGGAGAGTGACGAGCACCACCGGCACAAGGACGTGTACGAGCACTCGCTGACCGTTCTGGAGCAGGCCATCGACCTGGAGGAGGACGGGCCGGACCTGGTGCTGCGGCTGGCCGCGCTGCTCCATGACATCGGCAAGCCCCGGACACGGCGCTTCGAGAAGGATGGCGGTGTCTCCTTCCATCACCACGAGGTGGTGGGGGCGAAGCTGACCAAGAAGCGGATGACCGACCTCAAGTACTCGAACGAGTTGGTGAAGGACGTCTCGCGACTGGTGGAGCTGCATCTGCGCTTCCACGGTTACGGGACGGGTGAGTGGACCGACTCGGCGGTGCGCCGGTACGTACGTGACGCCGGCCCGCTGCTGGACCGGCTCCACAAGCTGACCCGCTCGGACTGCACCACCCGCAACAAGCGCAAGGCGACCGCACTCTCGCGGGCCTACGACGGCCTCGAGGAGCGGATCGCACAGTTGCAGGAGCAGGAGGAGCTGGACTCCATCCGGCCCGACCTGGACGGCAACCAGATCATGGAGACGCTGGGCGTCGGTCCCGGGCCGGCGATCGGGGCCGCGTACAAGTTCCTGCTGGAGCTGCGGCTGGAGAACGGGCCGATGGGGCGTGACGAAGCGGTCAGCGCGCTCAAGGAATGGTGGGCCCAGCAGAACTGAGTCCAGGCACCGGGTCCGGACTCCCCGGTCGATGTTTCACGTGAAACATCGACCGGGGGGAGTTGGCCGGTCAAGGTCGGCCGGGTCGAAGTCGGCCGAAGGGGGCGATGTTTCACGTGAAACATCGCCCCCTTCGCGCGTGCTCTGCGTGTACTCGCCGCGCTATCCGTACTTCGTCTTCGCGTGCTTCTTCCAGCGGAACAGCCCCACCGCGGCGCCCGCGTAGAGCGCCGCCACCGCGAGTACGAGGGGGGCCGAGCGGCCGTCCGGCGGCAGTATCAGCGCGGCGACCCCGGCCGCGCCCACGAACGCGACGTTGAACAGCACGTCGTAGAGAGAGAAGATCCGCCCCCGGTACGCGTCGTCCACCGATGTCTGCACCACCGTGTCCGTCGCGATCTTCGCGCCCTGTGTGATCAGACCGAGGACGAACGCGGCGACGAGCATCGGAGCGGGAGCGAACGGCAGCGCCAGTGCCGGTTCCAGCACGGCCGCCGAAGCCGCGCACACCACCATCCACCCGAACGAGCCGAGACGGCCGACCGCCGACGGTGTGACCAGGGCGGCTGCGAAGAAACCGGCCCCCGAGACGACGAGCGCCACGCCCAGCAGGGCGATCCCGTCGTCCTGGCTGTTCGACCAGGCGTAGCGGCAGAGCATCAGCACCATCACGGTCAGCGCCCCATAGCAGAAGCGCATCAGCGTCATCGCGAGCAGCGCGACCGCCGCGTCACGGCGCTGCGCCAAATGGCGCAGCCCGTCGCCGAGTCCGCGTGCGGTGGAGGCGAGGGCGGTCTTCAGCCGTGGCTGCACCAGCCCCGGATCGGGGCCGAGGAGATCGCGCGCCATCGTGACGGAGGCCAGCGCCGATGTCAGATACAGCGCGGAGCCCAGCAGCACCACGGCGGCATCGGAGCTGGAGACGAGCAGCCGCACCAGGAAGGCGAGTCCGCCGCCCGCGGTCGCGGCGAGCGTACCGGCCGTCGGGGAGAGGGAGTTGGCGACGACCAGGTGTCCGTCGTCGACGACGCGGGGCAGCGCGGCCGAGAGCCCGGCGAGTACGAACCGGTTCACCGCCGTCACGGCGAGCGCGGAGGCGTAGAACAGCCAGTCCGGAGTGGAGGAGAGGATCAACACGGCGGTGCAGGCGGCGAGGACGGCCCGCAGCAGATTCCCGTACAGGATGATCTGGCGCCGCCGCCAGCGGTCGAGCAGTACGCCGGCGAACGGGCCGATGAGCGAGTAGGGCAGCAGCAGCACGGCCATGGCCGACGCGATGGCGCCGGGGGAGGTCTGTTTCTCGGGGGAGAACACGACGTGCGCGGCCAGCGCGACCTGGAACACTCCGTCCGCCGCTTGCGACAGCAGACGCACGGTCAGCAGACGGCGGAAGTCGGGCAGACGCAGGAGTACGCGCAGATCGCGCACGGCAGACATGTGGATCAGCGTCACACATGGCACGCGCGTCACATGTGAAGGGTCCCCGGGCAGACCGCCCGGGGACCCTTCACATGGTGCGTGGTGCGTGGTGCGTGGTGCGTGGTGCGTGTGCGGGGGAGATCCGTGCTCCCCCGACGGGATCTAGCGCTCGACCTCGCCGTGGATGAACTTCTCCACGTTCTCGCGGGCCTCGTCGTCGAAGTACTGCACCGGCGGGGACTTCATGAAGTACGAGGACGCGGAGAGGATCGGGCCGCCGATACCGCGGTCCTTGGCGATCTTCGCGGCGCGCACGGCGTCGATGATGACACCCGCGGAGTTCGGGGAGTCCCAGACCTCCAGCTTGTACTCCAGGTTCAGCGGAACGTCACCGAAGGCGCGGCCCTCGAGACGGACGTACGCCCACTTGCGGTCGTCCAGCCACGCCACGTAGTCCGAGGGACCGATGTGGACGTTGTCGGCGCCCATGTCACGGTCGCGGATCTGCGAGGTGACGGCCTGCGTCTTCGAGATCTTCTTGGACTCCAGGCGCTCGCGCTCCAGCATGTTCTTGAAGTCCATGTTGCCGCCGACGTTCAACTGCATCGTGCGGTCCAGGACGACACCGCGGTCCTCGAACAGCTTCGCCATCACACGGTGCGTGATGGTGGCGCCCACCTGCGACTTGATGTCGTCACCGACGATCGGGACACCGGCCTCGGTGAACTTGTCCGCCCACTCCTTCGTACCGGCGATGAAGACCGGCAGAGCGTTGACGAACGCGACCTTGGCGTCGATGGCGCACTGCGCGTAGAACTTCGCGGCGGCCTCGGAACCGACGGGCAGATAGCAGACCAGGACGTCGACCTGCCGGTCCTTGAGGGTCTGGACGATGTCGGCCGGTGTGTCGTCCGACTCCTCGATCGTCTCGCGGTAGTACTTGCCCAGTCCGTCGTAGGTGTGGCCGCGCTGGACGGTCACACCCGAGTTCGGGACGTCGCAGATCTTGATGGTGTTGTTCTCGCTGGCACCGATGGCGTCCGCGAGGTCGAGACCGACCTTCTTCGCGTCGACATCGAAGGCGGCGACGAACTCCACGTCACGCACGTGGTAGTCGCCGAACTGAACGTGCATCAGGCCGGGCACCTTGCCGGCCGGATCGGCGTCCTTGTAGAACTCGACGCCCTGCACCAGCGAGGCGGCACAGTTGCCCACGCCGACAATGGCTACGCGAACGGAACCCATCCTGGTTGCTCCCTGTGTGTGATCTCAATGTTGCGATGAAGCCCCGCGCTGATGCGGAACCTCACGTGGTGGTGTCCTCGGACGGATCCGGCGGGCCGGAGGCTTCCGGAGGCGAACCCCCGGAAGTCCCCCGGAGCCGGGGCAGGCCGTCCTCGTCTCCCGTTGTGCTGTTCGAGCCGGTCGTGCTGGTCGTGCTGTTCGAGCCGGTTTTCGCGCTGCTCGTCGCGCTGCTCGTCGTGCTGTCCGATGTGCTGTCCCGCTGTGGCGCGGGGCTGTCCGGGGCGGATCGTCGCTGATCCCGCCCCGCCCGCTCGCTCTCGATCAGCTCGTTGAGCCAGCGCACTTCGCGCTCCACGGACTCCATGCCGTGCCGCTGAAGTTCGAGCGTGTAGTCGTCGAGGCGCTCTCGGGTACGGGCCAGGGAAGCGCTCATCTTCTCCAGGCGCTCCTCCAGCCGGCTGCGACGGCCCTCCAGCACGCGCATCCGTACCTCGCGCTCCGTCTGTCCGAAGAAGGCGAAGCGAGCGGCGAAGTGCTCGTCCTCCCAGGCGTCCGGGCCCGTCTGTGACAGCAGCTCCTCGAAGTGCTCCTTGCCCTCCGCCGTAAGCCGGTAGACGATCTTGGCGCGGCGGCCCGCGAGTGACGCGGCGAGCGCCTCCTCGGGCGCACTGCCCGGCTCCTCGATCAACCAGCCGTTGCCGACGAGCGTCTTGAGGCACGGATACAGCGTCCCGTAGCTGAAGGCCCGGAAGATCCCCAGCGAGGTGTTGAGCCGTTTCCGCAGCTCGTAGCCGTGCATCGGAGACTCGCGCAGCAGACCCAGGACAGCGAACTCGAGGATGCCCGAGCGTCTGCTCACTGTTCGCCTCCTCCGCCGTCCTGGCCGCTTATGCCGTCCCGATGTATCGACTCGATACATCGGGACGATAGAACACCGATGCTGCTGCGACAAGAGGGGCCATGGTGAACGGCGTCACATCAGGGATTCACAGCGAGTAACTTGCCTGGTTTGGGGTGAAGTTCAGATCTTGGTGGGTTTGACCCTGCGTAGTCTGTGCGCCATGCAGACCACCGGGAACCGCGTGACGTGTGAGAGCGTCATCGTTCTGGATGCATGCTGGCTGAGCCCGACGCCGGGCACGTCCGTATTCATTTCGGGGGGACCGGAACTCAACTGCCGCTTCCAGGCGTTCGCGCCTGCCCGAGGAGTAGTCGTTCGATGAGCGAGCACCGTCGCAAACAGCCGCAGCCGCAAGGTGGCCAGGGTGGCGGACGAGCCGCGGCCAGGCGCGCCGCGCAGCGGCCGGCCGGCCGCCGCGCGGACCCCTCCCGTGGAGTCCCCACGGCCTCCCATTCCGGCTCTCACGAACCGGAGCCTTCTTACGGAGGCCGAGCCGAAGCACGCAAGGCCGCACAGCGAGGCGGCCGTCGTCGTGCCGCCGAGGGCGGCGGCGCCGGCGCGGGTGGCCGCGGCGGTGGCCGCCGCGGCGGTGGCGGTCCCGACGGTCCCGGCCGGGGGCGTGGCGGGCGGCCGGGCAAGAAGCGGCTGATCGACTACCCGCGCCACGACAAGTACGGCTGGCGTCGCTGGGTGCCGTCCTGGAAGCTCGTGACCGGCCTGTGCATCGCCTTCTTCGGCAGTCTGATGACCGCGGCCACGATCGCGTACGCCACGATCGAGGCGCCCAATCCGAGCCTGGCCTCCAAGGCCCAGAACAACGTCTACCTCTGGGCCGACGGCACGCCCATGGTCTCCACCGGCGGTGAGGTCAACCGGCAGATCATCGGGATCGAGAAGATCCCGGAGGAGATGCAGAACGCCGTGATCTCGGCGGAGAACAAGACGTTCAGGGAAGACTCGGGCATCGACCCGATGGGCATCGGACGGGCCGTGTTCAACATGGCCAAGGGCGGCGAGACGCAGGGTGGCTCGACCATCACCCAGCAGTACGTCAAGAACGCCATGCTCAGCCAGGACCAGACCCTCACTCGTAAGGTCAAGGAACTCTTCATCACCATCCGCGTCGACGCGGACAAGTCCAAGAACGAGATCATGGCGGGGTACCTCAACACCGCCTACTACGGACGCGGCGCCTACGGCATCCAGGCGGCGGCCCGTACGTACTACGGCGTGGACGCCAACGAGCTCAACGCGAGCCAGTGCGCCTTCCTGGCGACGCTCCTGAAGGGCGCGACGTACTACGACCCGAACGGCGCCGAGTCGATCGACACGAACGCCAGCGCGGAGGCCAACACCGAGCGGGCGAAGAAGCGCTGGATCTGGATCCTCGACGAGATGGTGAAGGACGGGCACCTCGACGCGGCGGCGCGGGCGAAGATCAAGGAATTCCCGATGCCCGACCCGCCGAAGAAGGCGGCGCAGCTCGGCGGCCAGGTCGGCTACCTCGTGGACCTCGCCAAGGCGTACTTCATCAACAACAACAAAGACGGCATAACGGCCGACGACCTGGCCGAGGGTGGCTACGAGATCAGGACGACCTTCGAGAAGGACAAGGTCGAAGCTCTCAACAAGGCCGTCAGCGAGATCTACGACAAGAACATCGATGTCGACAAGCGCCCCAAGACGGACACCCACGTCCAGTTCGGCGGCGCCTCGGTGGAGCCCGAGACCGGCAAGATCGTCGCCATCTACGGCGGGCAGGACGCCACCAAGCACTTCACCAACAACGCCGACCAGACCGGTGCCCAGGTCGGATCGACCTTCAAGCCGTTCGTCCTGGCGGCGGCGATGCGTGACGGCGTACGCGACCCCGACCTCGGGCCGGAGCAGGGCGCCGACTCACGTACAAAGGTCTCGCCGGACAAGAGCGAGTACAGCGGCCAGAACAAACTGAAGATCAAGGAATACAACGGCGACGTCTGGACCAACGACAAGGGCAAGGAGTGGCTTCAGCGCAACGACGGTGACGAGAGCTACGACGACATCAATCTGCGCGAAGCCATGAAGGTCTCGGCCAACTCCCCCTTCGTCCAACTCGGTATGGACGTCGGCATTCCGCAGGTCCGGGAAGCCGCCGTCGACGCGGGACTGCTGGAGGACAGCCTTCCGGGCGGCAACAACCCGTCGTTCTCCATCGGTATCTCCGACCCCAGCGCCATCCGCATGGCGGGCTCGTACGCCACCTTCGCGGACAACGGCACGCAGCGTGAGCCGTACTCCGTCCAGGAGGTCAAGAAGGAGGGCGTCTCGATCTTCAAGTACGACGAGAAGGCCGAGAGCAAATTCGACGCCGATGTCGCGCACAACGTGACGGACGTCCTGAAGTCCGTGGTCATGGAGAAGGGCGGCACGGGCACCTCGGCGCAGTTGCCGGACGGCCGGGAGGTGGCCGGCAAGACCGGCACCACCGACGGCAACAAGTCCGCCTGGTTCGTGGGCTACACCCCGCAGCTCTCGACCGCCATCGACATGTACCGGCTGGACGACAACGCCGAGAACAAGAACCGCGAGTTCCTGGAGATGTTCGGCACCGGCGGCCAGGACGAGATCCACGGTGCGTCGTTCCCGGCCGACATCTGGCGCGAGTACATGACGGTGGCGATGAAGAACACGCCGGCCAAGAAGTTCCCCGAGGCCGAGCCGATCGGTGAGGCCGTCTTCGGTGGCGGCCTGTCGAGCCCGTCCGAGACCCCGTCCGAGACCCCGTCGGAGTCGCCGTCCGAGTCGCCGTCGGAGTCGCCGTCGGAGTCGCCGTCGGAGTCGCCGTCCGAGTCGGCGTCCGAGTCCTGTGACCAGTGGAACGGCTGTGAGGACGGTGGCACCGGCGATCCGGGTGGTCCGGGCGGTCAGGATTCCGGCGGCGTGATCGGGGGTCCGGGCAGTTCGTCCAGCTCGTCGACGGAGACCGGGGATCCCGAAGGCGGCAACAGCAACGGCAACGGCAACGGTGGGGGCATCATCGGTGGGCCGGGAGGCTGAGGCGGCCCGGACCGCTGACCCGGCCCCGATGGCCCGGGTCGGCGGGGGCTCCTGAGAGCGACGCGAAGGCCGTCGTGCCAGTGACGTACACACACCGTGTGCGTCCCGGTGCGGCGGCCTTCGCCGTACCACCGCGGCGGCGTACGGCAGGATGGGCGGCATGCCGAGCACAGAAGACATCGCGGTGCCCAAGGACCGGCCGGTCGTACCGCCCACAAGGCGGGACCGGATCGCCGCGGCCGGCAGCGAGCTGATCGGCGGTCCCATCGGGCGCTGGGCCTGGTACGGCACCAGTCGGCTCACGCCGGTACGGGTGGTCGCGCTGGTGGCCATCGGGATGTTCGCGCTCGGCATGGTGCAGAAGATGCCCTGCTACGACTGGGCCTGGTTCCGGGGTGCCAGCTCCCAGTACACGCACGCCTGTTACTCCGACATCCCGCACCTGTTCCTCGGGCGTGGCTTCGCCGACAATCTCACGCCGTATTTCGACCAGCTCAACGGCGATATGGGGTATTTGGAATACCCCGTCCTGACGGGTCTGTTCATGGAGGTCGCCTCCTGGTTCACCCCCGACGGCGGCTCCATCCAGCACCGCGAACAGGTGTACTGGATGGTCAACGCGGGCATGCTGATGATCTGCGCGGTGGTCATCGCCGTCTGTGTCGCCCGCATCCACCGCCACCGCCCCTGGGACGCCCTGCTCCTCGCCCTCGCGCCGGCCTTCGCCCTCACCGCCACCATCAACTGGGACCTGCTGGCCGTCGCGCTCCTGGCGGCCGGGATGCTGATGTGGTCGCGCGGCCGTCCGCTGGCCTTCGGCATCCTCATCGGCCTCGCGACGGCGGCCAAGCTCTATCCCGTACTGCTGCTGGGGCCGCTGCTGCTGCTGTGCTGGCGCGCGGGGAAGCTGCGGGAGTTCGGGGTGGCGCTGGGCGGTACGGCCGCCTCGTGGCTGCTGGTGAATCTGCCGGTGATGCTGCTCGCGCCGGAGGGGTGGAAGAAGTTCTACACGTTCAGCCAGGAGAGGCAGGTCGACTTCGGATCGTTCTGGCTGATCATCACGCAGCGCACGGGGCGGTCCCTGGAGGTCGACACCGTCAACACCTGGTCGATGGTGCTGATGGTGCTGGCGTGCGCGGGCATCGCGGCGCTCGCCCTGACGGCACCGCGTCGGCCCCGGTTCGCGCAGCTCGCCTTCCTGGTCGTCGCCGCCTTCATCCTGACCAACAAGGTCTACTCGCCGCAGTACGTCCTGTGGCTGATCCCGCTCGCCGCGCTGGCCCGGCCGCGCTGGCGCGACTTCCTGATCTGGCAGGCGTGCGAGGTCATGTACTTCCTGGGCATCTGGATGTATCTCGCGTACACGACGAGCGGGGACGCCCACAAGGGGCTGCCGACCGAGGGCTACCAACTGGCCATCGCGCTGCACCTGCTGGGGACGCTGTACCTGTGCGCCGTCGTCGTACGGGACGCGCTGCTGCCGGAGCGCGACGGCGTACGGCGCGACGGTTCGGACGATCCGTCGGGCGGGGTGCTGGACGGGGCGCGGGACGTGTTCGTACTCGGTCCGGCGGCCCGGCCGCAGGCGCACACGGCGCACACGGTGGAGGCGTCGCAGCGGGTCTCGTGGGGGGTGCGGCCACCCGGGGCGGCGTGAGGGGCTTGAACGGCGGAACGCTTGAACGCTTGAACGCTTGAACGACGGAAAGGCCGGCCGGTGCCCGGGTGGGGCGCCGACCGGCCTTTCGCGTTCGGGTCGTCCGGATGTGGCCTAGCGGTCCACGAGCCGGTCGAACTGCGTCGTCGTGTGGCGCAGATGCGCCACCAGCTCGTCGCCCACCTTGGGCTCCTGCGCGTCGGCCGGCACGAACAGGATCGACACCTGCATGTGCGGCGGCTCGGCGAACCAGCGCTGCTTGCCCGACCACACGAACGGCGAGAGGTTGCGGTTGACCGTCGCCAGACCCGCCCGCGCCACGCCCTTGGCGCGCGGCATCACGCCGTGCAGCGCCTTGGGGGCCTCGAGCCCGACACCGTGCGACGTGCCGCCGGCGACGACCACCAGCCAGCCCTCGGAGGCGGTCCGCTGCTGGCGGTAGCCGAACCGGTCGCCCTTGACGACGCGCGTCACGTCCAGCACGGCGCCCCGGTACTCGGTCGCCCCGTGGTCGCCCAGCCACAGCCGCGTACCGATGCGGGCGCGGAACCGGGTCTGCGGGAACTGCCGCTGGAGACGGGCCAGTTCCTCGGCGCGCAGATGGCTGACGAACATGGTGTGCAGCGGGAGGCGGGCCGCGCGCAGCCGGTCCATCCAGCCGATGACCTCCTCGACCGCGTCGGATCCGTCCGTACGGTCGAGAGGCAGGTGCAGGGCGAAGCCTTCGAGGCGTACGTCCTCGATGGCCGCGTGGAGCTGACCGAGCTCGTCCTCGCGGACGCCGTGGCGCTTCATGGAGCTCATGCACTCGATGACGACGCGGGCGCCCACCAGGGCGAAGACGCCGTCGACCGAGGAGACGGAGCGGATGACGCGGTCGGGCAGCGGTACGGGCTCCTCGCCGCGGCGGAACGGGGTCAGGACCAGGAGATCGCCGCTGAACCAGTCCTTGATGCGGGCGGCTTCGTAGATGGTGCCGACGGCGAGGATGTCGGACTCGAAGCGGGAGGTCTCCTCGGAGAGCCGTTCGTGACCGAAGCCGTAGCCATTGCCCTTGCAGACCGGGACGAGGCCCGGGAACTGGTCAATGACCGACTTCTGGTGCGCCCGCCAGCGCGCGGTGTCGACGTAGAGGGAGAGCGCCATGCCGGTCCGGAACCTTTCTCGTGGCTGCGGTGTATGAAGGATATGAACGTTCTTGAGGGCCTTGGGGGCCTTACGCAATTATTGGGTGAGCCGACGGGGTTTTCCGGCGTCTCGCACCGCAGCCTGCTGACCGCCGGCACTCCGCTGTCGGCCGCGCCGGGGCCCGGACCCGCGTCGCGGCCCGGGTCGACGCCCAGGTCGGGGTCAACGGCGAGACATGTAGATGTCGAGAGCCTTGTGGAGCAGCTTGTTGAGCGGGAAGTCCCACTCACCCACGTACTCGACGGCCTCGCCGCCCGTGCCCACCTTGAACTGGATGAGACCGAACAGGTGATCCGTCTCGTCGAGCGAGTCGGAGATCCCGCGCAGGTCGTAGACGGTCGCGCCCATCGCATAGGCGTCACGCAGCATCCGCCACTGCATCGCGTTCGACGGCCGGACCTCCCGCTTGTGGTTGGCCGACGCCCCGTACGAGTACCAGACATGGCCGCCCACGATGAGCATCGTCGCGGCGGCGACGTTCTCCCCCTCGTGCCGGGCGAAGTACAGCCGCATGCGGTTGGGGTCCTCGGAGTTGAGGACGGTCCACATCCGCTGGAAGTACGAGAGCGGGCGGGGCCGGAAGTGGTCGCGCTCGGCCGTGATCTCGTACAGCCGCTGCCACTCCTCCAGGTCGTTGTAGCCGGCCTGGACGACCTCGACGCCCGCCTTTTCCGCCTTCTTGATGTTGCGTCGCCACAGTTGGTTGAAGCCCTTGAGGACATCGTCCAGCGACCGGTTCGCCAGCGGCACCTGGAAGACATAGCGCGGCTGTACGTCTCCGAAGCCGGCCCCGCCGTCCTCGCCCTGCTGCCAGCCCATCTTCCGCAGCCGGTCGGACACTTCGAAGGCACGCGGCTCGATGTGGGTGGCCTCGACGTCGCGCAGCCGCTTGACGTCCTGGTCCTGGATCCCCGACTTGATGGCCGCCGCGTCCCAGCGGCGGATCACCACCGGCGGCCCCATCTTCACGGAGAACGCGCCCTGGCTCCTGAGGTGCGCCAGCATCGGCTGGAGCCAGTCGGCCAGGTTGGGGGCGTACCAGTTGATGACCGGGCCCTCGGGGAGATACGCCAGATACCGCTTGATCTTGGGCAGTTGGCGGTAGAGCACCAGCCCGGCACCGACCAACTGACCGTCCCTGTCGAACCAGCCCAGGCTCTCCGAGCGCCACTCCGTCTTCACGTCCGCCCACGCGGGGACCTGGCAGTGGCTGGCCGCGGGCAGGCTCTGGATGTACGCCAGATGCTGCTCGCGACTGATGGTGCTCAGCGTCAGGGTCATGCGGGGCGCTCCTCGCAGATGTGTCCCCATGGAGTAGGGGGGCTCCGGGCTCTCGCGCCGAAGCCTACTTGCCGATGGAGCGCCCCGGCTGGCCACGGGGCGCAGCGGCCCTCAGCCCACTACTCCGCCGAACGGTCCGCCGTGTGCCATCCCGAGGTAGAAGCCGACCGCCGCCGAGCCCAGGCCCATGAGCGTCGCGAACCGCTCGTGGGTGGTCACCGAGACGAACTGGCTGTACAGACCCGTGAGGATGCCGATGAGCCCCGTCCAGGAGCTGAGCAGATGCAGGTTGTGGAACATCCCCGAGATGAAGGCGGTGACGCCCAGTACCGCCGTCACCCACAGGAGAACGTCCTGGAGGGGATGGGGCCGGTGGTCGGTGGCGAAGAGAGAACCGGTTGTCTTCGGTCGCATGGGTTGCATTGCCTGTGCCATGGGGCACCTCCTGGCGCCTTGCCGGAAGGCGGCGCAGGGTAGCGCCGCCCACACCCGATGTGTACAGCGTGCGTCCGTACCCGGCCGGATTTCAACCGGAAGGCGGTCAAGAGGTAGTCTGTACGGTCTGCACCGGTGTCTGCCCAGGCCAGAACGCGATCCTCGCTCGTCGAGCGGGATTGTCAGTGGCGGCCGATACCGTTGCTCACGCATCACGACCCTCCTGCCACGGAACGACCGTGGCCGCTGAGTCCAAAGGAGGTGGGTTCCACATGCGTCACTACGAGGTGATGGTCATCCTCGACCCCGATCTCGAGGAGCGAGCAGTCTCCCCGCTGATCGAGAACTTCCTCTCTGTCGTCCGTGAGGGCGACGGAAAGGTGGAGAAGGTCGACACCTGGGGCCGTCGTCGTCTCTCTTACGAGATCAAGAAGAAGCCCGAGGGCATCTACTCGGTCATCGATCTGCAGGCTGAGCCCGCGATCGTCAAGGAGCTCGACCGACAGATGAACCTGAACGAGTCGGTCCTCCGGACCAAGGTCCTCCGTCCCGAGACCCACTGAGTTCTCGGTACCCCTCCCGGCGAGAATCGCCGGTGGTGGCATCAGCTCAGCGGTTATCGGATCCGAGTAGCAGCCAGCAGCAGAAGCAAATCCCCGCCGAGAGGTTCACCCAATGGCAGGCGAGACCGTCATCACGGTCGTCGGCAATCTCGTCGACGACCCCGAGCTGCGCTTCACCCCGTCCGGTGCGGCGGTCGCGAAGTTCCGTGTCGCGTCCACTCCCCGCATCTTCGACAAGCAGACCAACGAGTGGAAGGACGGCGACGGCCTGTTCCTCACCTGCTCGGTCTGGCGTCAGGCGGCGGAGAATGTCGCCGAGTCGCTTCAGCGGGGCATGCGCGTCGTCGTGCAGGGCCGGCTGAAGCAGCGGTCGTACGAGGACCGCGAAGGCGTCAAGCGCACGGTCTACGAGCTGGACGTCGAGGAAGTCGGCCCCAGCCTGAAGACCGCCACGGCCAAGGTCACCAAGACCACCGGTCGCGGCGCCCAGGGCGGTTACGGCGGCGGTGGCGGCGGTCAGCAGCAGGGCGGCGGCAACTGGGGCGGCGGCCCCGGCGGTGGCCAGCAGGGCGGCGGCGGAGCATCCGCCGACGACCCCTGGGCGACCAGCGCGCCGGCCGGTGGTGCCCCGCAGGGCGGCGGGGGCGGCGGAGGCGGTTGGGGCGGAAGCTCCGGCGGTTCCGGCGGCTCCGGTGGTTCCGGCGGCGGCTACTCGGACGAGCCGCCCTTCTAGGGCGGCCTGCTCCCACTTTCTTGATCACACAGGAGAAACACCATGGCGAAGCCGCCTGTGCGCAAGCCTAAGAAAAAGGTCTGCGCATTCTGCAAGGACAAGACCCAGTACGTGGACTACAAGGACACGAACATGCTGCGGAAGTTCATTTCCGACCGTGGCAAGATCCGTGCCCGCCGCGTCACCGGCAACTGCACGCAGCACCAGCGTGACGTCGCCACGGCAGTCAAGAACAGCCGTGAGATGGCGCTGCTGCCCTACACGTCCACCGCGCGATAAGGGGAGGGTGACCTAATCATGAAGATCATCCTCACTCACGAGGTCTCCGGCCTCGGCACCGCCGGCGACGTCGTCGACGTCAAGGACGGATACGCCCGCAACTACCTGGTCCCGCGTGGTTTCGCGATCCGCTGGACCAAGGGTGGCGAGAAGGACGTCGAGCAGATTCGTCGCGCTCGCAAGATCCACGAGATCGCCACCATCGAGCAGGCCAACGAGATCAAGGCCCGCCTCGAAGGTGTGAAGGTGCGTCTGGCTGTTCGCTCCGGCGACGCCGGCCGTCTCTTCGGCTCCGTCACCCCGGCCGACCTCGCCTCGGCGATCAAGTCCGCCGGTGGCCCGGAGGTCGACAAGCGCCGTATCGAGCTCGGTTCGCCGATCAAGACCCTGGGCTCGCACCAGGTGTCCGTGCGTCTGCACCCCGAGGTCGCCGCGAAGTTCGGCGTCGAGGTCGTGCCCGCCTAGGGTTCTGACCGCATGGTCCACCGGGCGCGCCCGGTGGACGGCAGACAGTGAGAGGGCCGCACCCCAGCCGGGGGTGCGGCCCTCTGTTTCACGTGAAACGGGAGCCCGAGCTTGCTCCCCTGGCCCGCCCTGCCCGCCCGGCCGGCTCCGGTCAGCGTGTGGCGCCGGTGACCAGCCAGTGGCCGGACCGGGTGCGTACCCACAGAGTCACCAGGCGGACCGCCATCATCAGCGTCATGGCCCACCACAGAGCGGTGAGCCCGCCCCCGAACACGGGCACCAGCAGGGCGACCGGTGCGAAGACCGCCAGCGTCACCACCATCGCCTTCGCGAGATAGGGGCCGTCGCCCGCGCCCATCAGTACGCCGTCCAGCACGAAGACGATGCCCGCGACCGGCTGGGTGACGGCCACCACCAGCAGCGCGGGCAGCAAGGTGTCCTGGACCAGTTGATCGCCCGTGAACAGCGGAATGAACAGCGGGCGTGCCAGCACGATGAGCACCCCGAGCCCCACACCGGAGACCACACCCCACTGCACCATGCGACGGCAGACGTCCTTGGCGCCCTGGGGATCGTTCGCGCCCAGATAGCGGCCGATGATCGCCTGCCCGGCAATGGCGATGGCGTCGAGCGCGAAGGCCATCAGGCTCCACAGCGACAGGATGATCTGGTGCGCGGCGACGTCGGCGTCGCCGAGACGGGCGGCGACGGCGGTGGCGATCATCAGGACCGCACGCAGGGAGAGCGTACGGACGAGGAGAGGGACGCCCGCGTGGGCGCTCGCCCGTATACCGGCGGAGTCGGGCCGCAGCGAGGCGCCGTGGCGGCGGGCCCCTCGTACGACCACGACCAGATAGGCGGCGGCCATGCCGAACTGGGCGATGACGGTGCCCCAGGCGGAACCGGCGATGCCGAGCCCGGCGCCGTAGACGAGTACCACATTGAGGACCGCGTTGGCGCCGAAGCCGCCGATGGCGACGTACAGCGGGGTCCGGGTGTCCTGGAGACCGCGCAGGACGCCGGTCGCCGCCAGGACGACCAGCATGGCCGGGATACCGAGGCTGGATATTCGCAGATAGGTGATCGCGTACGGGGCGGCGGTGTCCGAGGCGCCGAAGATGTCGACGAGCCAGGGGGCCAGGGGGAGGGTGACGGCGATGACGGCGGCACCCAGCAGCAGGGCGAGCCAGATCCCGTCCATGCCCTGGCGGATGGCGGCCTGGAGATCACCCGCGCCGACGCGGCGCGCGACGGCCGCCGTGGTGGCGTAGGCGAGGAAGACGAAGATGCTCACGGCCGTGGTCAGCAGTGCCGCCGCGATCGCCAGACCGGCGAGTTGCGGCGTACCGAGATGGCCGACGATCGCGCTGTCGACCATCAGGAAAAGAGGCTCCGCGACGAGGGCGCCGAAGGCGGGTACGGCGAGCGCGATGATCTCGCGATCATGGCGCCGGCGGGCCGTCTTGGACCCACGGTCCGGACTGCTGCCGGGGCCACGGTCGGCGCCGCTGTCCGGGCCGGGACCGGATGCCGTGGGGACCTGTGTCATGCGCTCAATCTAATCTTCCACAGGTAAGAGATGCAATGCGGATGTGATCCTTACCTATTGATGAGATTCGGGCGCTGCTGTGCGCCGTTTGCTCGGATCTTGGACCAGCTTGAAAAGTTTTTCTCCCCCACAGCCGGTGGATGGAGAAAGGCCAGGTCAGAGCCGGTGTGGCAGGAGGGCTGCAAGGTTGTCCACAGTGCTGTCCCCCGGTCCGTGCACAGGTTCGCCGGAGTTCTCCACAGCATATGGTCCTTCGTCCACATGGCCTGTGGATAACCAGATTGGCGGACGGTCCCCGCGGGCCTACCGTGGACCGACGTCCGACGCGCCGGAACCGGAGTCAGGCCACTCGATTTGTCAGTGTCGTGCCGTAGAAAGAGTGGCACGGCGAGGTCCGCTTGGCGGACGGGAGGAGGTGGCCGGATGAGCGTTCCCGAGCCATTGGACGACCCCTGGACCGAGGCCGGTCCGAGCGATCGTCTGCCGGTCTCCCGCCAGCGCCGGGGTGAGGGAAGGGGCCGCGACGAGCAGCACGAGCGCGGCAGGGACAACGCCGCGTGGGACGGCGGATCACCCGGTTTCGAACGGGTGCCTCCGCAGGACCTCGACGCCGAACAGTCCGTCCTCGGCGGCATGCTCCTGTCCAAGGACGCCATCGCCGATGTCGTGGAGATCATCAAGGGCCACGACTTCTACCGCCCCGCGCACGAGACGGTCTTCCAGGCGATCCTCGACCTGTACGCGAAAGGCGAGCCGGCCGACCCCATCACGGTGGCCGCCGAGCTGACCAAGCGCGGTGAGATCACCCGCGTCGGCGGAGCGTCGTATCTGCACACCCTGGTCCAGTCGGTGCCGACAGCCGCGAACGCGTCGTACTACGCGGAGATCGTCCACGAGCGCGCGGTGCTGCGCCGTCTCGTGGAGGCCGGCACCAAGATCACGCAAATGGGATACGCGGCGGACGGCGACGTGGACGAGATCGTCAACTCCGCCCAGGCCGAGATCTACGCGGTCACCGAGCAGCGCACCAGCGAGGACTATCTGCCCCTCGGCGACATCATGGAGGGCGCGCTCGACGAGATCGAGGCGATCGGTTCACGCAGCGGCGAGATGACGGGTGTGCCGACGGGGTTCACGGACTTCGACTCGCTCACGAACGGGCTGCACCCCGGCCAGATGATCGTCATCGCGGCCCGTCCCGCCATGGGAAAGGCCCTCGCCCTGGACACCCCGCTGCCCACCCCCACCGGCTGGACCACCATGGGAGAGGTCCGGCCGGGCGACCTCCTCCTTGACGCGACGGGCCGGCCGACCCGGGTGGTGGCCGCGACCGACGTCATGCGTGACCGTCCCTGCTACAAGATCACTTTTGATGACGGGGCGAGTGTCGTCGCCGATGCCGAACACCAGTGGCTCACGGACACCCGCGATTCCCACGATTCCCGCGACTTCGGCGACTCCGACTCCCGCCGGGCGTCGGTCAAGACCACCAAGGAGATCGCCGGAACGGTCCGGTGTGTCACGTCCGATCGGCGCCCGAACCACTCCGTAGGGACGACCGCGCCGCTCGACCTGCCCGAGCGCGATCTGCCGGTCCCTCCACACACCCTGGGCGCCGGCCTGGGGACCACGCCCATCCCCCAGGAGTACCTACGGGCCTCCCTCCCGCAGCGCCGGGCGCTCCTCGCCGGCCTTCTCGACACCGGCGGCACCGTGACCGGCACCGGGTCGGTGCGGTTCGCCGTCACGAATCGCACCCTCGCCGAGGGCTTGTGTGAGCTGGTGCTGAGCCTGGGGTACCGGTGCGGGATGTCGACCGAGCGCGTCGAAGGACAGCCGGAAGAGTCCGCCACGTCCTACACGATCGAATTCACCACCGCCGACGAGCGGCAGCAGCGTTTCATCACGGATGTCGAGGAGGTCGAAAGCATCCCGGTCCGCTGCGTCCAGGTGGACAACCCCGCGCACCTGTACCTCGCGACCCGTGCCATGATCCCCACCCACAACAGCACCCTCGCGCTGGACTTCGCGCGCGCGGCGTCCATCAAGAACAACCTGCCGAGCGTCATCTTCTCGCTGGAGATGGGGCGCAACGAGATCGCGATGCGCCTGCTGTCGGCGGAGGCACGGGTGGCGCTGCACCACATGCGTTCCGGCACGATGACGGACGAGGACTGGACACGGCTGGCCCGCCGCATGCCTGACGTGTCGCAGGCACCGCTGTACATCGACGACTCGCCGAACCTGTCGATGATGGAGATCCGCGCGAAGTGCCGCCGGCTCAAGCAGCGCAACGGTCTGAAGCTGGTGGTCATCGACTACCTCCAACTGATGCAGTCCGGCGGCTCGAAGCGCGCGGAGAGCCGCCAGCAGGAGGTCTCGGACATGTCGCGAAACCTCAAGCTGCTGGCGAAGGAGCTGGAGCTGCCGGTGATCGCGCTCTCCCAGTTGAACCGTGGCCCCGAGCAGCGCACCGACAAGAAGCCGATGGTCTCGGACCTGCGTGAGTCGGGCTCCATCGAGCAGGACGCGGACATGGTGGTGCTGCTGCACCGGGAGGACGCGTACGAGAAGGAGTCCCCGCGCGCGGGGGAGGCGGACCTGATCGTGGCCAAGCACCGTAACGGCCCGACGGCGACGATCACGGTGGCGTTCCAGGGCCACTACTCGCGCTTCGTGGACATGGCACAGACCTGAGCCGTGCCGACGTGCTTGGGCGAGGACGATGTGCCCATGCCTGGAGCAACTGCGGCGTTTCCTCGCCCCGTCCCGCGGCCCCGTTCGGGAGCCGACCGGTATCCACGCGGCGAGGGCCGCGACGGTTCGCGACGGCCGGGCCGTGCTGTGCGACGAGGCCGCCGTCCGCTGGGTCGTCGCTCATGCCCGTGACGGAGCCACCTCGTAAGTACGCCTATGAGCAGGCCCGTGGCAGCGGGTGATGGAGCAGCAGGGTCACTGGTCGCGATACCCGTTACCGGCACTCAGCGCGGCAGGCTGCCACCATGCTGAGATGGCCCACGGCATCGTGTCCTTCCTCGCTCCGGACGACGAAAGTGCCGCTGCGACGCGCCGATTGGGACTTCACCGACGGATTCCTGACCGCGTTCTGGCGTCGGCCGGAGCAGTACCTCGACCCGGCTGTTCGGCAGGCGAGTTCGAGCCTCGCCGTCCAGCCCGCCGAGGTGATGGAGCCGGCGATGGACCGGCAAAGGGAAGATCTGGCCACCGGGGAATGGGAGCGGCGTCACGCGGGGCTGCTGGCCGAGGACGCCGTCGACTACGGCTACCGGCTGCTCATCGCCGGAGAAGACCTCAGCGGTGTTCCAGCACCGTGCTGACCATGGTGTCGGCCACCCCGACGCCGCCGACCAGGTGAGCCGGACGGACTGGCCACCGGACACGCCCTAATCGCTGCCTCCGCCCCCGCCGCCACCGCTTCCGCAACTGAAACCGCCTGGCTCCGAGGACGAGTGTGTGCCGGAAGGCGAGTCCGGGCCGTAGTCGGAGTCGGAGTCGGAGTAGTCGTAGTCGTAGTCCGGATCGGTGGTCCTGCCCAGACGTATCAGCGACCGTCCCAGACCGGCGGGGATCGCCGTACTCGCGACGATGCGGCGCAGCCGCCGGTCCCGGTGGGCGGACGGGCCTTCGAAGACGTACGCGGGGAACGTGCCTTCCTTCCTCGCCGCCGCGAGTTGACTCCTGCCCGCCTGAGTGAGCCGGTGCCGGGCGCCCCTGAGCAGGCCGAGGGCGGCCAGACCGCGCGCGATCTCCGCGACTTCCGGTCCGCCTCGTACGGCGTTCGCGACGGCCGTCAGGCTCCTCCCCCGTGGGCAACTCGCGAGGAGCGCCCGTTCGACGGGGTGCTCGGCCGCGTGCTCGGTGGTTCCGCCGTCGTCCTCGACCGCGCGCACGCGGGGGCCGACCATCGTGATGGCCTCCCGGTCGCGCAGCGCGAAGAGCGCGGCTTCCAGGACGCGTTGGGGTCCACCGGCCAGATAGGCCACTTCGTACGTTTCGAGTCGTCGTTCGGCCGCCGGGACGCGCCGCCAGATCATGGTCCGCATGGGAGCCCCCTGTCCCCGATGTCGTCTTTCGCCATTATGGCGGCGATGCCCGGAACGGGCCCTGGGGCGACGGGAGTTCAGAGCAAGACTTGAGGTACGGCCGTAGGGCTGTGCGGCCGTCGTCCTCATGGCCGCATCGCCGAAATGCGGTCGACGGGACAGGGCTCTACCGATAGATGTGGACCATGACCTCACCTGTCGAATCTTTCGAAGACCTTCTGCCCGGTACGCGGCGGGCCCTGCTGCACCGCATCGCCACCGCGCAGTCCGAAGGCCGCGCCCCCTCGCTCGTCGCCGCCGTCGCGCGCGACGGGCGCACCGTCTGGTCGGGCGGGCGTAGCTGTGTGGACGGTCACGAGCCGGATGCGGACACCCAGTACCGGATCGGCTCGATCACCAAGACCTTCACCGCCGTTCTGGTGCTGCGGCTACGTGACGAGGGCCTGCTCGATCTCGGGGACCCGCTGGAGAAGCACCTGCCCGGCACCGGGGTCGGCGAGGTCACCATCGCCCAACTGCTCGGCCACGGGGCCGGTCTGGCGGCCGAGGCCCCGGCCCCCTGGTGGGAGCGCACACCGGGTACGACGCGCCCCGAGCTGGCCGACGTGCTCGGCGAGCACCCGGTGCTGCACCCCGCCGGCCGGCTGCACCACTACTCCAACCCCGGCTACACCCTGCTCGGTTCGCTGGTCGAGGCGCTGCGCGGCGCACCGTGGGAGGAGGTGCTGCGGCGGGAGATTCTGGAGCCGCTGTCGATGCACCGTACGAGCGCACAGCCCGTCGCCCCGGCGGCCGGCGGCTGGGCCGTGCATCCCTGGGCCGACGCGATCCTGCCCGAACCGGCCGAGGATCTGGGCCTGATGGCCCCGGCGGGCCAGCTCTGGTCGACGGCCGACGACCTGTGCCGCTTCGGGGCGTTCCTCGCCGAGGGCGACGACCGGGTGCTGAGCGCCGAGTCCGTACGGGAAGCCCGGACGCCCGCCACACCGCTTGAGGCCGGTGACTGGCAGGGCGGTTACGGGCTCGGTGTACAGCTCGTCCACGGGGGCGGTCGCACGTTCGTCGGGCATACGGGCTCGCTGCCGGGCTTCGTCGCCGCGCTCTGGGTGAGCATCGAGGACGGGCTGGTCGCCGTCACGCTCGCCAATGTCACCTCGGGCCCGCCCGTCGGTGTCGTCGCGGCCGAACTCATCAACATCGTGGCGGAGGCGGAGCCTCGTATCCCCGAGCCGTGGCGGCCGTTGCCCGAGGTCGATCAGACGCTGCTGGACCTGACGGGGCCGTGGTACTGGGGCGCCACGCCGTACGTTCTGCGTCTGACGGCGGACCGTGGTCTGGACTTCAAGCCGCTGAGCGCGGGCCGCCGGTCCCGGTTCGTGGCGCGACCGGATGGTACGTGGAAGGGCCTCGACGGCTACTACATGGGGGAGACGCTGAGGGTTGTCCGCCGCCCGGACGGCCAGGTGAGCCATCTCGACCTGGGCTCCTTCGTCTACACCCGCGAGCCGTACGAGCCGGGGGACGCGGTCCCGGGCGGGGTGGACGAGCAGGGCTGGCGCGGTCTGTGATGTTTCACGTGAAACCGGATTTCACATGAAACCGGACGAACGGCACCTGACCCGACCGGACCCGACCCCGACCCGACCCGACCTGACCCGACCGGACCCGACCCCGCCCCTGCCCCGTCCGGGCCTCAGCCTCCCCCCTCCAGGTTCATCTTGAATCCGACGTGGGAGGCGGTGAACCCGAGCCGTTCGTAGAAGCGCCGGGCCTCCGTACGCGTCGCGTCCGACGTCAGTTGGACCAACTGGCAGCCCTGGCGCCCGGATTCATCGATGGCCCACTGGAGCAGCTTGGTGCCGAGGCCGGAGCCGCGCTCGTCGGCGTGCACGCGCACGCCCTCGATGACCGAACGCGTCGCGCCCCGGCGGGAGATGCCGGCGATGATCGTCAGTTGCAGCGTGCCGACGACTCGCCCGTCGCGCTCGGCGACGACCTGGTACTGATTCGGGTCGTCGGCGAGCCGATCGAAGGCTTTGAGGTACGGGGTGAGGTCGTCCGGGGACTCGCGCGCGGCACCCAGTGGGTCGTCGGCGAGCATCGCCACGATCTCCGGGAGGTCACCGGCGCCGGCCGGCCGTATGTGCAGATCGTTCATGGACCGCAGATTACGCCGGGGCCGGCCGCGCGGGCACGCGTAGCTCCTCCACGGCCCTGACCAGCGGCGCGAGCTCGGGATTCGTCGCCGCGGCGTCCAGGGCCTCGCGCAGCGCGGTGTCGTTCGTCGGCCGCGCCTCGGCCAGGAGCCGCAGGCCCGACTCGCTCACGTCGGTATAGATCCCGCGCCGGTCCGTCGGGCAGAGGTAACGCGCGAGCAGCCCCCGGTCCTCAAGACGGCTGACCAGACGCGTGGTCGCGCTCTGGCTGAGGACCACCGCGTCGGCGACCTCCTTCATCTGGAGGTGTCCGCCCTCGCCGTCGTGCTGGCGGCTGAGGACGTCGAGCAGTGAGTACTCGCGGACGCTGAGATCGTGCCCGCTCTGGAGAGCCCGCTCGATATGCGTCTCGATCCTGCTGTGCAGCAGGGAGAGAGCCACCCAGCCGTGGGCGAGCCCGGTGAGTGCGGGGTCCGTGGCTGACATGTCGTCTTCCTCCGTCGTCTCCGTCGTCTCCATTGACCGGAGCTTCCAGGGCCCAGGATAGGGCACGTCTGCAATATAGCGCGCTTGCGATTAAACGGCGTCTGCAAGTATTGTCCACGCTTGTAAAGCGCACACGCAAGCAGTGACGGTGCGCACGCGGCGGCGCACAGGCGGCGCGCACATACCCGCTTCGGGAAAGGCCACACCCATGCCACTCGCGCTCCTCGCCCTGGCCATCGGGGCGTTCGGAATCGGGACCACCGAGTTCGTGATCATGGGGCTGCTCCCCGAGGTCGCCACCGAGTACGGCGTCACCATCCCCACCGCGGGCCATCTGGGCAGTGGCTATGCCCTCGGAGTCGTACTCGGCGCGCCGATCATGACCATCCTGGGCACCCGCGTCAGCCGCAAGCGCATGCTGATGGTGCTGATGGGCCTGTTCATCGTGGGCAACGTCCTGTCCGCCCTCGCCCCCACCTTCGGCCTCATGCTCACCGGCCGTGTCGTCGCCTCGCTCGCCCACGGCGCGTTCTTCGGCATCGGCTCGGTCGTCGCCTCCGGGCTTGTCGCCCCGCACAAGAGGGCCGGCGCCATCGCGATGATGTTCACCGGTCTCACCCTCGCCAATGTCGTGGGCGTCCCCCTGGGCACCTACGTCGGCCAGACCACCGGCTGGCGCGCGACCTTCCTGCTCGTCGCGGGCCTGGGAGTCGTCGGTCTCGCCGGTGTCGCCAAGCTCGTACCGCAGCAGCCACGACCGCGTGGCGTACGGATAAGCCACGAGGTGGCCGCCTTCCGGAACGTCCAGGTCCTGCTCGCCATGGGGATGACGGTCCTCGGCTTCGGCGGCGTCTTCGCCGCGATCACCTACATCACACCGATGATGACGCGGACCGCCGGCTTCGCCGACTCCTCCGTGACCTGGCTCCTGGTGCTCCTCGGCCTCGGAATGGTCGGCGGCAATCTCATCGGCGGCAAGTACGCCGACCGCCACCTCATGCCCATGCTGTACGTGGCACTCGGCGCGCTGTCCGTGGTCCTGGCGCTGTTCACCCTCACCGCGCACAACAAGATCGCGGCGGCCGTCACCCTCACCCTGATCGGTGCGCTGGGCTTCGCGACCGTGCCGCCGCTCCAGAAGCGCGTACTGGACCAGGCGTCCGGTGCCCCGACGCTCGCCTCGGCCGTCAACATCGGCGCGTTCAACCTCGGCAACGCCCTCGCCGCCTGGCTCGGCGGCCTGGCCATCGGCGCCGGCCTCGGCTACACCGCGCCCAACTGGGTCGGTGCGGCGCTCGCCGCGTCGGCGCTGCTTCTCGCCGTCGTCTCGCACACCCTGGAACGCCGCGCTGTCGCCGCCGGAGTTCCAAGCGCTACCGCCGACGTTCCGACGCCGGTCCGACAGCCCGGAGTCGCCGCCCCCGGCGGGTCAGCCCCCAGGGCTTGAGCAGCGAGATCACGGTCATGAAGAGATACGCACCGGTCGCCACCGACGGCGCGGCGATCAGGCTGATGTCGGGTACGCCGCCGTTGCCCGCGGCGTTGCTGATCTCCGGCCGGAGCGCGAAGGCCGTCGCCGCGGCCGTGATCAGCGTGAGCCAGAACTTGACCCAGACCCAGCGGTGGCTGGCCAGACCCCAGGGCGTCCCCAGAGAGAGCACCAGACCGCTGACGAGGGTGAGTACGGCGACCGGCACGAGCAGCCAGTCGGCGAAGACCTTCATCGCACGGTAGGACGCCTCGGTGAGGGTGGAGTCGCCGGTGGTGTACGCGGTGATACCGAGCGTGAGCAGGCCAAGCGTGAGGCCCAGCCAGCTAACGGAGACGGCGACATGGACGACGAGCAGCGCCCGGCGGGCGGGTCGTTTGAGTGGTTTCACGTGAAACACGGTGTCGTGATTCGCACCGGAGGGCGTCTGACAGCGGGAGTAACCGCCCGTACTAGCCTCGGCGTACGGGTAGAGCCCCGGGAGCCACCAGGGCGGGCTAGCCCAGGTCAGGCGCGTGCATCGCCCGTACGCCCTCGATGTTGCCGTCCAGATAGTGCCGCAGGGACAGCGGTACGAGATGGACGGCGGCGATCCCGACCCGGCTGAACGGCACCCGGACGATCTCGTACTCCCCGCACGGCTCGTCCATCTCCGGCCCGTGCCGCAGCGACGGGTCCATCGATTCGAGCCGGCAGACGAAGAAGTGCTGCACCTTCACGCCGGTGATGCCGCCGTCCGCGATGTGCTCGACCGTGTCGACGAAGCACGGCACGACCTCGGTGATCTTGGCGCCCAGCTCCTCGTCGATCTCCCGGTGGAGCGCGGCGACGACGGTGGCGTCGTCGGGCTCGACCCCGCCGCCGGGGGTCAGCCAGTACGGATCCACGCCCGGCTTCGTGCGCTTGATGAGGACGAGATGGTCGCCGTCGAGCAGGATGGCGCGGGCGGTGCGCTTGACCACGGGCCGTTCGGTCATGGGAAGAGCGTGGCCCGATACGGCCGTGTCGAAACTCCCCGGGGCCCTGCGGTCACCAGTCGACCGAAGCGCGCAGCAGCCATTCATGCGCCCGCGCGATGTGCGGCAGGGCGAGTGTGCCGGTGCGTACGACGAGAAAGTACGTACGCAGCGGGGGCACCGGCGGGTCGTAGAGAGCGACGATCTCGCCGCGTTCCAGTGCGGCTTCGCACAGGTAGCGAGGCAGTACGGCCAGTCCGGCGCCCGCCGCCGCGCTCTCCAGGACGGCGCGCAGATCGGGCGCGATGACGGTGCCGGCGGAGGCGGGCCGTGAGTCGAAGACCGACGCCCAGTAGCGGGAGACGAGCGGCAGCGACTCGTGGACCTCGACCACGGGAAGCTGTTCCAGGACGACGTGGCCCTTGCGCAGTACGTCGTGGCCCAGCCGCGCCGCCCAGCGCGGCGAGGCGATCAGGACGTGCTCCTCGTCGCAGAGCGGGGTCGCGGTGAGCAGTCCGCCGCGTGGCCGGGCGGTGGCGATGGCGAGGTCGTGGTGCCCGGCGGCGAGGCCGTCCAGGGTCTCCTCGGCGTTGGTGAAGAAGGAGGCACGGAGCGCGAGACCCCGGCCTATCAGCGCGGTGAGCGCGGGCAGGGCGCGTACGGAGGTGAACTCCGGCGGCCCGGCGAGATGGAGCGTCCGGACCCCCGACTCCTCGTCGAGGCCGGTCTCGGCGATCTCGACCAGGGCGTCGAGGTGGGGCGCGGCGCGATGGGCGAGTTCGTCGCCGATGGTGGTGGGCGTGACGCCCCGGGCCTGGCGCAGGAACAGCGGGCGGCCCAACTGGCGTTCCAGGGTGCGTATCTGGCCGGTGACGGCGGGCTGGGAGAGCCCGAGCAGGGCGGCGGCACGGGTGAAGGATCCGGCGCGGTGCACGGTGACGAAGGTGCGTAGCAGGGCCAGGTCCATGTCAGCCCTCCTCAACTTCCGGCCCTGTCCGAACCCGTCCAGGCCCGTGGCCGCAGCGTCCAACTATAAATAAGTCGATAGGCGGCTGTCGCTACTGTGATTGGACACTGACGCAGAGTCAACTAGCCTTGTGGATGTGGTTCTTTGACGTGATTCTCCGCGCGTGGAACCCATGGACGGCCCGAGCCACGAGGGGGGAGGCTCGGACCGTCCGTTCCGCCTGCGACGAGCCGACGAGCCGACGAGCCGACGAGTCGGCGACCCGGTCAGCCCGTCGCTTCCGTCAGTGCGCGCAGGACGTCGGTGATGAGGTCGTCGGGGTCCTCCGCGCCCACGGAGAAACGGATGAAGCCTTCCGGTACCGCGTCGCCGCCCCATCGGCCCCGGCGTTCCGCCGTCGAGCGCACACCGCCGAAGCTCGTCGCGTCGTCCACCAGGCGCAGCCCGTCCAGGAAGCGTTCGGCGTGGTCGCGGTCGGGCAGGACGAACGACACCACGCAGCCGTAGCGCCGCATCTGTGCCGACGCCAGGGGGTGCGAGGGGTCGTCGGGCAGTCCGGGGTAGCGCAGGGCGCTCACATCGGCGTGTCCGGTCAGTGCCTGAGCCAGCAGCAGCGCGGTCGCGCACTGGCGGTCGATACGCAGATGGAGCGTGGCCAGTGAGCGGTGGGCGAGCCATGCCTCCATCGGTCCGGGGATGGCGCCGGCGATCTTGCGCCAGCGTCGTACGCCCGCGGCCAGCTCGGGATCCTCGCAGGTCACATGGCCCAGGAGGATATCGCCGTGGCCCGTCATGCCCTTGGTGTCGCTGGCCACGGAGAAGTCGGCGCCGAGCTCCAGCGGGCGCTGGCCGAGCGGGGTGGCGAGCGTGTTGTCGACGGCGACGAGCGTGCCCGCCTCGTGCGCGGCCCGCACCAGGCGGCGGATGTCGCAGACGTCCAGGCCGGGGTTGGAGGGGGTCTCGATCCACAGCAGCCTGGCACCCGCCAGCACGTCGAGTTGGGCGTCGCCGCCGGTGGGCGCGGTCCGTACCGCGATGCCGTACGCCGTGAGCTGCTCCCGCAGCAGTGGCAGCGCCTGATAGCCGTCGTCCGGCAGCACGACCGCGTCGCCGGTGCGCAGGTGCGAGAACAGCACCGCCGAGATCGCGGCCATCCCGGAGGCGAAGGCGACCGTCTCGACGGCCCGGCCGGGTGCCTCCAGCTCGCCGATGGCCCGTTCCAGATGGGTCCAGGTGGGGTTGGTGTCGCGGCCGTAGGTGTACGGGCCCGTCGGCTCGCCCGGCAGATGGAAGTGGGCGGCGAACACCGGGCCCGGCATGGTCGGCTCGTACTTCACCGGGTCGGGCAGCCCGGCTCGTACGGCACGTGTGCCGTCCCCGAGACCGGGCGCGGCCCCCTTGACCGGCTCTACCGGCTCTACCGGTTCCATGGGCGATCAGTCCTTGTCGTCGGGGAGCACGACGTTCAGCGCCCACGACACGATCGAGATGATGAGCCCGCCGAGCACGGCCGTCCAGAAGCCGTCGACATGGAAGCTCAGGTCGAGCTTGTCGGCGAGCCAGGAGGTCAGCAGCAGCATCAGCGCGTTCACGACCAGCGTGAACAGCCCCAGGGTGATGATGAACAGCGGCAGGGTCAGCAACTGGACTATCGGCTTGACGACGAAGTTCACCACTCCGAAGATCAACGCCACGACCACCAGCGCCAGCGCCTTCCTGCCGGTGCTGTCGCCGGTCAGGGTGATGCCGTTGATCAGCCAGATCGCCACCGCCAGGGCACCCGCGTTGGCGATCGTCTTGACTACGAAATTCTTCATGGTGAGATCGTGGCATGAAGGCATTCCGACTGGATGAGCTGGAGGCGGAACGTGCCGCCAACGACGGGGCGTATCTGCAGTTTGTACGGGAACGGAACATGTCCGTCGGCCTGTACGCGCTGGACGCCGGCACCATCGACCCACAGCAGCCGCACCGCCAGGACGAGGTCTACTTCGTCGTGAGCGGACGCGCATCGATCACCGTGGGTATGGAGACGACCCAGGTCGGGCGCGGCAGCGTCGTCTACGTACCGGCCGGTGAGCCGCACAAGTTCCACCACATCACCGAGGACCTGCGGGTGATGGTCGTCTTCTCCCCTCCGGAGGGGTGAGCCCGGACCCTCACGACCGGTCAGGGTCGGATCAGGGGAGTTCCAGGGCTCCGGGACCTCCGCCGCGCCCCGCGCCGCTCTAGCATCGAAGGCAGCGGGAACGCATACACGTACACACTCACGGAACGAGGTAAGGACGATGGCGGTACGGGAGATTGTCGCGGGAATGCCCTGGTGGGTGAAGTGGATCGCGTTGCCCGTGGTCGTGCTCGTCGTGTTCGGCGGGCTGATCGCGAGCGTGGTCGGATTTGTGATCGGCCTGCTGTTCAAGGTGCTGATCCTGGTGGCGCTGGTCGGCGGGATCTTCTACGCGGTACGGAAGTTCACCTCGTCCTCGTCCTCGCGAGGCGACTGGTAGCCCACCCCGTCGTACCGTCAGCCCACCGCCGTAGCGCCGTACCGCCGTACCCCTCGTCCCGCCGCCGTTCCGCCCCCTGCGGGGGCGGCCCCCGTGCCCGGCGTTAGCCCGCGCGGGGGAAAGGCGGAGACGAAACCACTCCCACCCCAGAGGCTGCCATTAGAGTGGCAAGCCTCTGCCACATCCTGCGAAAACAGCGTCGACGGTCGTTCTGACCAACGCATTGTGCGAGTTCTCGGCGCCGGACCTCAGACTCTGTCTCGGGCCCCCGAGGGTGTGGCGGGCGCGGGGGCGGCCCCCGCGAGCGGGCGCACGCCCGTCAGTACGCCCGGGGGTGACCTTTGGCCACAGTGAGCACGACAGCGGTCCCTACCCTGATCGGTTCGGTTCGGCGTGCGCTGCGTCTGCTGGAGTCGGTCGGCGCCCATCCGAACGGGGCCCCGGCGAAACAGCTCGCCCGTGAGGCCGGACTCCCCCTCCCCACCGCTTATCACCTGCTGCGCACGCTGACCCACGAGGGCTATCTGCGCCGTGAGAAGGGCGTGTTCTTCCTCGGGGACGCGGTGGACCGCCTGGTGAGCGGCGAGGGGCCGGAGACCGGCGGAGACGCTGGGGCCGGCCGAATTCCCGCGGTCGGCGGCTCCGGCAGTGGCTCCGGGGCCGGCTCCGGAGCCGGAGCAGGCCCCCGGACGCGGCGGGCGGCCCGGCGCACGATGGCCGAATCGATAGAACACTGCCGCGATCTGATCGGGGCGCCGGTCTATTTCGCGATCTACCGCGACGGCGAGATCGAGATCGTCGCGGTCGCCGACAACCCCGCCGCGCCCGCCGTCGCCGAATGGGCGGACTTCCGCGAGACCGGATACGCGCACGCGATCGGCCAGTGTCTGCTGAGCCAGCTCGACGAGGACGCCGTGCGGGACCATCTGGACCGGTATCCCGTGGGCCCGCTCACTCCCTATTCCGTCGCCGACCGGCGTGCGCTGCTGTCCCGCCTGGGTGCCATGGGGCGTACGGGACCGGTGCTGGAGCGCCAGGAGTACGCGCTCGGCCAGGTCTGCGCCGCCGTACCGGTCACCGCCGTACCGGTCACCGCCGGGCCGACGGTCGCGGCGCTGGCCACGTCCGTGCCGCTGCATCAGGAGGAAAAGCTGCTTCCGGCTGTCGAACGGCTATGCAAAGAGATCGGAAACATGATCGGCTCGCTGGAATTCTCTATCAGTATCTGAAATATCACTCCTTGTGATCCGTTACTGCGTGCTGGACGATTGAGAAGAGGATCAAGGGGCATCAATATCGGACCTTTCACCCCTCAAACCCCCGAAATCCCTCAGAATTTCTTACTCTCCGTAACTTTCCGTCATCCACTGCGGGGTACATGATGCGCGAGTTGGTTCAGGCCGAAGTCCTGATGAATTTCCTCGTCTCCGAAGAGCTCTCATTCCGCATTCCCGTGGAGCTCCGTTACGAGACGGCGGACCCCTACGCGGTGCGGATGACGTTCCATCTGCCCGGCGACGCCCCGGTCACCTGGGCCTTCGGCCGCGAGCTGCTGGTCGACGGCATCAACGAACCCACCGGCGACGGCGACGTGTACATCTCGCCGACCGAGCCCGAAGAACTCTCCGACGTCCACATCCGGCTCCAGGTCGGCACCGAGCACGCCCTGTTCCGGGTCAGCGCCCCGCCGCTGGTGGCCTTCCTCGACCGTACGGACCGGCTGGTCCCGCTCGGCCAGGAGATGGCTCTCGGGGACTTCGAGACCAATCTGGAGGAGACGCTGGGGCGCATCCTCGCCGAGGAGAACGCGGGCTGAGCCCGGCCGAGCCCCAACCGCAGCCGGCGGGCTACGCCTTACGGCGCCGCCCGCCTCCGCCGCGCGTCCGCAAGCCGCCGAACGCGCCCGCGTAAGGCGCCTTCGGCGCAGATCCCGAGGGTGCCCCGGACGGCACCCTCGCCGCCGTCCCCGGCCGGTCCGCCGACACCACCAGTGCCGCCAGCGCCGTCGTCACCGGCACCGACGCGACCAGACCGATCGACCCCACCAGCGTCCGTACGATCTCCTGGGCCACCAGCTCGCTGGTGGCCACCGTCCCCACGCTCGAACCGGCGATCGAGAAGAGCAGCAGCAGCGGCAACGCGGCGCCCGCGTAGGCCAGTACGAGCGTGTTGACCACCGACGCGATGTGATCGCGCCCGATGCGGATACCCGCCCGGTAGAGGGCACGCGGTCCCATGTCCGGATCCGCCTGGCGCAGCTCCCACACCGCCGACGTCTGGGTGACCGTCACATCGTCCAGCACACCGAGCGATCCGATGACGACGCCCGCCAGCAGCAGACCGCTCATGTCGATCTCCGGATACAGCCCGTGGATCAGCCCGGTGTTGTCGTCCGTGTTGCCCGTCAGACTCGCCCAGCCGATGAACAGTGAGCCCAGCAGTCCGATCAGCAGCAGCGAGATCAGCGTGCCGAGCACGGCGACGGACGTACGGGCCGTCAGACCGTGGCACAGATACAGCGCGAGCAGCATGATCGCGCTCGCGCCGACGACCGCGACGATCAGCGGATTCGAGCCCTGGAGAATCGCCGGCAGGATGAACAGGGTCAGTACGGCGAACGAGATGACGAGCGCGACCAGTGCCATCAGCCCGCGCAGCCGCCCCACCACGATCACCGCGAGCGCGAAGATCCCGGCCAGCAGCGCCATCGGGAATGTGCGGTCCACGTCCGTGACCGAGTACTGGAGATCGTGCGGCGCGTCGGGGGCGTAAGCCACCACAACGCCCTGTTTCACGTGAAACTGCCGCGGCGCGTCCGGCTGGACGACCTCGACGAACGTACGCCCCGTGTCCTTGCCGCTTTTCACCTCGACCGTCGCCTTCACACAGTCCCCGGTCTGCGCGGCCTGCGCCGCACGCCCCTGCGCTGTGGACGTGTCGCCCGTCGGCGGGACCTGGCCGGCATTCACGTCCTTGCAGTCGACCTTCTCGATCTTCACCACCTCGCCTTGTACGGTCTGCCGGTCGAAGCCGACACCGGTGCGCTCGTTCGCCGGGGTGCCACCGGGCCAGAGCACCGCGAGTCCGACAACGACGGCCGTGGCGAAGGGAATCAGCACCGCCGCGATGACCTTGCGCAGATGCTTGGAGACCGGCGCGGCCGGGCCGTGGCTGTGCGAGTGGCCATGCGGCTGGCCCTGCGCGTGGCCGTGCGCCTGGCCCTGCGCGCGGCCGTGCGTTTCGGGTGTCTGCTGGGGTGTGGTCACCGACCGATCATCGCAAGAACGGCGGAGGCCCTCTGTTCAGCACGCCCGACATCGCGTTAGCGTGGTGGTGCCTTTACACACGCGGGAGCTCGGAGCACCGGGCTGAGAGGACGCTGACTGTGGAGTTCCGGGGCTTCCCCGGACCCCTGAGCTGCGTCGACCGCCGAACCTGTTACCGGGTAATGCCGGCGTAGGGAGTAGGTCTCAAATGACCGTTCAGGACGCACGCACGTCTGCCGCACGCACCATCGGCTGGCACAAGGGATATGTGGAAGGATCGCGCCCCGACCTGCGGGTGCCGGTCCGTCAGGTGCACCTCACCAATGGCGACGACGTGACGCTGTACGACACGTCGGGGCCGTACACCGACCCCACCGTCGAAACCGACGTACGGCGCGGACTCGCACCGCTCCGGGAGAACTGGATCATCGGCAGGGGCGACACCGAGGAGTACGCGGGCCGCCCCGTCCGCCCCGAGGACGACGGCCTCAAACACACCTCACCCCGTGGTGGGCTGCGCAATCTCGACGCGGTCTTCCCCGGCCGCCCGCGCCAGCCGCGCCGGGGCCGCGACGGACAGCCGGTCACCCAACTCGCGTACGCCCGGCGGGGCGACATCACCCCGGAGATGGAGTACGTCGCCATCCGGGAGAACGTCGCGCCCGAGGTCGTACGCGACGAGATCGCCGCCGGCCGCGCCGTACTGCCGGCCAACGTCAACCATCCCGAGATCGAACCGATGATCATCGGCAAGCGGTTCCTGGTGAAGGTCAACGCCAACATCGGCAACTCCGCGGTCACTTCCTCCATCGAGGAGGAGGTGGACAAGATGACCTGGGCCACCAAGTGGGGCGCCGACACGGTCATGGACCTCTCCACCGGCCGCAACATCCACACCACCCGTGAGTGGGTGCTGCGCAACTCCCCGGTCCCCATCGGCACCGTGCCGCTCTACCAGGCGCTGGAGAAGGTCGACGGCAAGGCCGAGGAGCTGACCTGGGAGATCTACAA
Source organism: Streptomyces sp. NBC_01506 (assembly GCF_045040295.1). Classification (NCBI taxonomy): domain Bacteria; kingdom Bacillati; phylum Actinomycetota; class Actinomycetes; order Kitasatosporales; family Streptomycetaceae; genus Streptomyces; species Streptomyces sp. NBC_01506. The sequence continues at coordinate 4,758,460 of NZ_CP109422.1, forward strand.
GGACACGGTCGTCGAACAGGCCGAGCAGGGCGTCGACTACATGACCGTCCACGCGGGCGTGCTGCTGCGCTACGTGCCGCTCACGGCCCGCCGCAAGACCGGCATCGTCTCGCGCGGCGGCTCGATCATGGCGGCGTGGTGCCTGGCCCACCACAAGGAGTCGTTCCTGTACGAGAACTTCGAGGAGCTGTGCGACATCCTCGCGGCGTACGACGTGACGTACTCCCTCGGCGACGGTCTGCGCCCCGGCTCGATCGCCGACGCCAACGACGAGGCGCAGTTCGCCGAGTTGCGGACGCTGGGCGAGCTGAACTCGATCGCCAAGCGGCACCATGTACAGACCATGATCGAGGGGCCGGGCCATGTCCCGATGCACAAGATCAAGGAGAACATCGACCTCCAGCAGGAGATCTGCGAGGAGGCGCCGTTCTACACGCTCGGCCCGCTGACGACGGACGTCGCCCCGGCGTACGACCACATCACCTCGGGCATCGGCGCGGCGATGATCGCCTGGTGGGGTACGGCGATGCTCTGCTACGTGACCCCCAAGGAGCATCTGGGTCTGCCCAACCGCGACGACGTCAAGACCGGCGTCATCACGTACAAGATCGCGGCACACGCGGCGGATCTGGCCAAGGGGCATCCGGGGGCGCAGGAATGGGACGACGCGCTGTCGGACGCCCGGTTCGAATTCCGCTGGGAGGACCAGTTCAATCTGGCGCTGGACCCGGACACGGCACGGGAGTTCCACGACGAGACGCTGCCGGCCGAGCCGGCGAAGACCGCGCATTTCTGCTCGATGTGCGGGCCGAAATTCTGTTCGATGAAAATCTCCCACGACATCCGGCGTGATCACGGCGGTTCGCAGGACGAGATCGAGGCGGGCATGGCGGCGAAATCGAAGGAGTTCGCGGCGAGCGGTAACCGGGTCTATCTCCCGCTCGCGGACTGACGCGAGGGGCCGGCGGCTGAATTCGTCCTCGGGAGCCCGGTCCGGGCAGGCCACCCGGACCGGGCTCCCGAGGGCGGTCAGACCGTGGCGTCCTGCGGGTACCAGCGCAGCTCCACGGTGTTGCCGTCCGGGTCCAGGACGTAGACCGACGTGGCGGTTCCCCGTGCGCCGAAGCGCTCAACAGGGCCTTCGAGGACGGAGAAGGTCTCCGACCTGATGAAATCGCCCCAGTCCAGCGGTTCCACGGTCAGGCAGATGTGGTCGACGTTGGATTCTCCCCGAGGGCGGTCGAGCAGGTCGAGGATGGTTTCAGGGGTGATTCTCACGGAGGGGAACGGGACCTCGCCGGCGCGCCACTCGGCAACGCGTACCGGCTCCAGACCGAGGCGTCCCACGTAGAAGCGCAGAGCCCGTTCGACATCCCCGACGTTGAGGACGAGGTGGTCGAATGCCTTGACGCGCAGAGAGGTCACTTCTTCTCCAGGGCGATGAGATGGTGCTGGCCGGATGGACGCTTCTTACGATCCGCCGGCGGGACTCCGCCAACAAGACGGGATCGGAACACGATTGTTGAGTCCGATTCAACGCTGGGACGACCGGGACGGGCGTGGCGGCCGGGTTGTCCGACGCAGGAGGCCCGATCGACTTCTCGATCGGGCCTCCGTGTCGGTCTCAGGGACCGGTCAACGAGTACCGGGGCTCCGAGCCGGGTCGCCGGCTTCGCCACCCGCCGACCGGTCCGTCCGGCGGCGCAGCAGCAGTGACCGGACGCCCCGCACCGTGTCCAGGGCCAGCCGCAGCGCGCCGATTCCCACCGACAGTTCCGTCGCATACGCCTGGACGAAGTCCGCCCCGGCAATGAGCAGTTCCATTCCCCGTTCCCCTTTTCCCTCCGGCGACGCGGCGCTGTCCGCCGCTGCCTCAGTGGTATTCGGGCGGGCCGCTGTCCCCAACGGCTGTCGGACAGCGGGCGGACAGCGCGGCGCGGGCCTGGCCGGACACTCGATGTCCGGTTGTCCGGGGGACGTCCGGCCGGACACCGGCATAGGCTCGGAACCGACAAAAAAGGACACGGGGAGGGGATCGCGTGGCAGCGGGTTTTGGGCAGGTTGTCCCCGAAGTGCCCCAGGCGGTACGGGACTTGGCGGACCGTCTGCGGACGGTGGCGCAGCGGGCGGGCTACTTCGGTGTGCGGGACCTGGCCGCCGGCACCCGAATCAGCCGTACGACGATCTCCGACGTGTTGACCGGTCGGCACGTCCCCAAGTGGCAGACGATCGCGGGCCTGTTGCGCGGCTGCGATGTTACCCCCGACCTGGCCTGGCGGACGGTGTACGACGCGGCCAGGGACGCCTTCGACGAGGAGAAGCGGGCGATCAGGGAGGGGGGTCGGCCCGACACCGACGTCGTGGCGGAGACGTCACCGCCGCCGTCCGCCCCGACCGGCCCCGGGACCTTCTCCATCCGTCCGCCGTACGGAGAACTTCCGTCCAGGGTCCGCGGCCGTGACGAACTGCTCGGCCAGTTGGAGAGCCGGCTGGCCCAGGGCGAGAGCCGGGCGCAGATCCTCTTCGGCATGGGCGGCTGCGGCAAGACCACCGTGGCGCTGAATCTGGCGCGGCAGGCCCGGGACCGGGGTTACCGCGTCTTCTGGCTGTCCGCCGCCACGTCCGACCGGCTGGTCACCGGGATGCGCGAGGTCGCGCGGGAGCTGGGCGCCGACGAGGAGACCGTCGAAGCGGCGTGGTCCGGCCGGCTCAGCGCCACGGATCTTGTCTGGCGGGAACTGGACGCCGCCGAACACCCCTGGCTGCTGGTGCTGGACAACGCCGACGAGCCCGCGTGGCTGGCGGCGGAGACCGGCGTCCCCGGTGACGGCACCGGTTGGCTGCGCTCCAGCCGGGCGGGGCTGACCGTGGTGACCTCGCGGGTCGGCACGCCCGGTGTCTGGGGACACGAGGCGGACACCCACCGGATCGGCGTGCTGAGTCCGGCCGACGGGCGGGACCTGCTGCTGGACCTCGCCGGGGAGGCGGGCGATCCGGCCGAGGCACAGGTACTCGCCGAGCGGCTGGACGGACTGCCCTTGGCTCTGAAGCTGGCGGGCTCCTATCTGGCCCGTTCGGCGCGCGGCGCCGGGCTGCTGCGGCACCGGGGCCCCCGGCCCGGTGGGCGGCTGCGGAGCTTCGCCACGTACACCGAAGCGCTGGGCGAGGCCGGTGCGGACTTCCTCGACCAGGGCGAACGCCGGCGTCTGGACGAGGCGGGGACCGAGCAGATGCACCGGCGGCTGGTGGGACGCACCTGGGAGCTGTCCCTCGATCTCCTGGAGGAACAGCGGCTGCCGGAGGCCCGCTTCCTCATGCGGCTGCTGTCCTGCTGTGCCCCGGCGCCCTTCCCCGTCGAACTGCTGGACTCCGAAACGCTCCAGTCGGCAGCGGAACCCGACCAGGCGGACCGGGCCCTGGAGGCGCTGATCGATCTCAGCCTGGTCGATGTCGTCGACATCGCACCGGACGGCGAGCGGGCCGACGACCGTACGCCGGTGCCCTGCCTGGTCAGCCACCGGCTGGTGCTGGAGGCCAACGCGCTGCGGCTGGCCGACAGCGCGGCCGGCGAGCGCCGGGTCATCTGGCGCGCCGTTGCCGGGATCCTCGAGGGGGGTAGCACGGTCGTCGCGGAGCAGCCGGTCAACTGGCCCTGGTGGCGGCTGCTGGGCCCGCACGTCGTCGCCGCCCTCGCCGCGGCCCCGGATGCGGACGAGGACGAGGATGAGTACGAGTACGAGTACGAGTACGAGCAAGAGGTACTGCTGCCCTTGCTGCGCGCGGGACTCGCCGCGTTCGCGTTCTACATCTTCGCGGGCTCGGACACCGCCGGGGAGGTCGCCCGGCTGCTGGCCCGGCGAGGCGCCGCGCTCGCCCCGGACCACCCGGTCCGCCTGTCCATCCGCCACCGCGCGGCCATCACTCTGCTCGGTGGTGAGGAACAGGTGCGCGAGTGCGCGGACGTACTCGCCGAACAATCGGCCCAGTTGGGCCCGGACCACCCCGAGACCCTGATCACTCGCCAGGACCTCGCCGCCTGCCGATACGAGAACGATCAGGCATCCGATGCCGAGACGGTGGCCGAGCTGCGGAAGGTACGTAAGGCCCGGCGCGACGTACTCGGTCCCAGCGACCCGTACACCTTGATCACGCACAGCTTGCTCAGCCAACTGATGATGGTGCGCAGCCATGACGCGGAGTCGGTCCGGGAGTGCGAGGACCTGCTGGCCGAGCAGTCGGCGGAGCTGGGCCCGGATCACTCGGAGACCTTGATCACTCGCTACGACCTCGCCGTGTCCCGGCACGAGAGCGGGCAGACGTCCCATGCCGAGATGGAGGCCGAGCTGCGTGATCTGCTGCTGACCAGCCGCCGGGTACTCGGCCCCAACGACCCGTACACGCTGCTCATCCACGGGACTCTCGCCCAGACCATGATGGCGCGCAGCCACGACGAGGTGGGGGCCAACGCCGAGTTCCGAGCCATGATCGAGCACACGGAAAGCCTCTCGTCGAGGAATCACCGTTTCCTTCCGTTGCACCAACGCCACCAGATGGCACACGCGTTGGACGCCGCCAAGCGGTGGACCGAGGCGGAGATGGAATATCAGTCCGTACTGGACGAACTGGAGGCCGTCGACAGCCAGGGAACGGACCTGTACTTGGACCTGACACGCTGTCTGACCAACAATCTCGAACAGCAGGGCCGGGAGACGGACGCCATGGACGTGCTTGACGGATCCCTCGTCTGGTTCGACGGCAGAGACGACGCGCACTCGCCCGTACGCCCCCGGGCTCTACGGCTGCGGCACATGCGCGGCGATCTGATGCGCCGGAGCGGGCGCCTCGCGGAGTCCGAGCGGGAGATCCGCGCGGTGCTGGCGGACCGGCTCGTCACCGTGGACCCGCAGGACTCCGTCGTACTGTCCGAACGGCACTGCCTGGCCCACACCCTGGAGAAGCAGGAGCGCCACGACGAGGCCCGGGACGAGCTGCGCCAGGTGGTCTCCTCGTACGCCCAGATCCTCGGCCCCGACAACAAGCAGACACGCAAGGCGAGTTACTGCCTGGCCCGGATGGCGCATCTGCACGGGGACCGCGCCGAGGCGCTGGAGTTGTACGAACAGGTCCTGGCCGCCGAAGCCGTCGAGTTCGGCGTGAACCATTCGGAGACTCTGATGACCGGTTTCCGCCGGGACCAGTGCCGTCTCGACATGGGTCTGCTCGTGCCCGAGGACGCCACCACGGCCTTCGAGCAGACGTTGTCCGCGCTGTCCGCCGTGCTCGACAACGACCATCGCTGGATCGCGACCGTCCAGGAAGCGCTGGCCGCTCACCGCGACGCGATCGAGGGCCGGACGGGCCGGAACGGCTGAGCCCCTGTGGCGCCCGCGCTCGCCTACTCGGGCCGGTGCTCCGGGCCGCCGAAGTCGGGGCTGGAGAAGTCCGGGCTCGAGAACGTCGGACGCTGGCCGGCCGTGGCGCCGTCGTCCGGGCTGGAGAAGTTCGGGCGGCTGTAGCCCATCTTCGGCAGATGCTGCGCCGGGCGGGGCTTCGGCGCCGGCTCCACGCCGGGCGCGGCCAGGGCCTCGCGCAGGAACGGCAGGATCCCGCGTTCCCGTACGGCGACGCGCCACGCCTCGCGGGCCCGCGACACCTCGTCGGGCCACGAGCCGTCGCCCTCGTCGGCCGGGACCTGCGTCGAGGCGTTGCGCAGGGCCGTGATCAGCAGCCCGGCTGCGGCGACCGCCAGGCCGAGGACCGTGACGGCGCCGAAGAACCAGCCGACGGTCAGCAGCGTGTCCGAGAAGGCGGGCACCGGGCTGAGCATCCGCAAGGTGTAGCCGACGAGCAGGAAGACGAGGGCCGCCGCGCCCGCGAGGACCGGCACCAGCACGGCGACGACGGCGGCGAGACCCGCGCCCGTCTCGGTGGATCCGGGTGATCCTTCCGCCGCCGGAGTCAGTACGGAGTTGCCCGCGGGCGAGGTCGCCGGGGTACGGAATTCCTCCCGGACCTTCGCGTAGTGCTCGTACTCGGCCGCGGCGGCGGCGGTTATCAAAGACGTCGCGTTGAGAGCCAAGGTGCGCAGTTGTTCGGTATTGAGCCGCTGTCCCACATCGGCCAGATCCGGACGTTCGTGCGCATGGCGCAGCGTCTCGTCGAGAATCCGCTCGAAATCGGCGCGATCCTCGGTCAGCAGATGCGGAGCGCTGTTCATGTGCGTCCCCCGATGCTCCGTAGAGCCGGATTGCCCGTAAAGAACGGGCGGTTGGCGAAAACGGAGGAGAGCCTGCTACGGATAAGCCGATGGTAGAGCGGTTACGGCACGGGGTGACAGGGGGTTCACGGAAATCACCTGCCCCCACTCTGCTCAGTTATGCAACGGCAGCCGTACGACCAGAAGCTTTCCGGCCATGGTCACTCCGCCGTCCATGGCGATGGCGAGACCGTCCGCGTACACATGCGGCCCGTCGACCACGGGTCCGGCGTTCTCCTCGCCGTCCGAGGGTTCCTCGGTGCCCACTTCGCCGAGCAGATACGGAATCGGGCTGTGGCCGTGGACGATTCGCCGCCCGCCGTAAGCGGCCATCAGTTCCCTGGCGGCCTCCGGGCCGCCGTTGTCGCGGAAGGCGAAGCGCTTGGTGAGCTTGCGGAAGATGTCCCAGCACTCGTCCGCGTCGTTGCGGGTGAGGATGGCGCGGACGTTGTCGTTGACGTCCTCGATGGTGGTGCCGTAGTCGAGATACGCGGTCGTGTCGGAGTGCATCAGCAGATGCCCGTCCTCCTCCACGAGGGCGTCGAGCCGCGACATCCACTGGAGATGGACGTCCTGGAGACGTTCCATGTCGGTCTTCTGGCCACCGTTGAGCAGCCAGGCGGCCTGGAAGGTGGCGGTGCCGGCCCCGGAGTTGACGGGGGTGTCGGCGAAGCGCTTGGCGCCGAGCAGCAGCAGCTCGTGATTGCCCATCAGGGCCTTGCAGTAGCCGCCGGCGGCGGCGGCCTCGGCGGAGAGCCGCATGACGAGGTCGATGACGCCGACGCCGTCGGGTCCCCGGTCGGTGAAGTCGCCGAGGAACCAGAGGCGGGTGTTGCCGGCGGCCCAGTTGCCCTCGTGGTCGATGAGGCCCTGTTCGGCGAGGGCGGCGACGAGTTCGTCCAGATAGCCGTGGACGTCGCCGACGACGTAGAGCGGGCCGAGGCCGTCCGCCTCGGCGGGGCTCTCGGCGGGGTCGACGCGCGTCCGGGCTTTGTCGGCGCGCTTGATCACCGGGAGGTCGCGCTCGGTGGGGGTGTAGCCCTCGGGGACCTCGTCGCGCGGGATGGCGTTGCCGGGGTGACCGACGTGACCGACGTTGCCGCCGTGGTCGGTGATGCGGGAGATGCCGGAGATGCGGGAGGAGGAGGTGGCGTCGTCGGTGGCGGGCGCGGGCGCCGCCGGCGCGGGCGGCGCGGGCGGTACAGCCGGTGTGGCGGGCGTGTCCGGGGTGCCGGCCTCCGTACCGACGAGGCGGCGCGGATCGGGAGGCGACGGGGCGTCAGAGACGTTCGTGGCCACGGGAGTCGGTGCCTGGGCGGAGTCGGTCCTGGGGTCCGTACGGGGCGGCTCACCGAGGCTTCCCGGAGCGCCGGGCCGGTCGTCCGGCGTCCCGGACGTCGCGGGCTCAGGCTGCCCCGCCCGCGCGGGGACCTGTGTGTACGGCGGCACCCGGAAATCGCGCAACGTCGCCGTCCGCACCACGGGTCCCTGACCGGTCCCGGCCCCCTGCGTCATCGACCCCTCCACCACCGTCGCGCCTGGCGTACACCTCTCGGGCCCGCCCTGCCGGGCGGGGACATCCCCACCGGAGGTAGGGGAAGGTCCGCGGTGTCGTGCGCCCATCATAGGAATGCGGCCACCCCTGTGTGACGCACCAGGGGTGGTCAATCCGATTCCACCCGCGTTTCAACGGCTGTTTTCACGCGGATCGTCCGAATTATGAGACCGCAGCCTACCCGCGTCCCTGCCCGCGTCCCTACCGGTGTTCCATCGGTGCCCCGGCCGCGTCAGTCTCTCGCGGGGGACCTCGGAGCGCTGACCGTGGTGCGCGGCGGGCGCCGTTGGGACGAGGTCCGGACGATCAGCTCCGTCGGTATCACCTGCTCGACGGGACGCCCGTTGTCGATCCCCTCGATGGCGTCGATGAGGAGTTGTACGACGGCCGTGCCGATACGGCGCGGTTTGAGCGACAGCGTCGTGATGGGCGGTTCGGTGGTCGCGTACACGGTGGACTCGCTGCAGCAGACCAGCAGCAGGTCCTCGGGCACCCGCAGGCCGTACCGCCGCGCGGCGGCCAGCAGATCGGTGCCGTTGGGGTCGAAGAGGCCGTACACCGCGTCGGGGCGGTCGGGCCGGGCGAGCAGCCGGTCGGCGGCGACCGCCCCGGCGCAGGGGTCGTGCGCGGGGTACGACTCGTACACCGGGTCCTGTCCGACGCGCTCGCACCAGCGCAGATACGCGGTGGTGGAGAGCCGGGTGTACGTGTCGGTGGTGGTCCCGGTCAGCAGCCCGATCCGGCGGGCGCCGGCCGCGGCGAGATGGTCGAGCAGGTCGAGTACGGCGGCCTCGTGGTCGTTGTCGACCCAGGCGGTGACGGGGAGTGTGCCGGCCGGGCGGCCGTCGGAGACGACGGGCAGGCCCTGGCGGACGAGTTCGGTGACGACCGGATCGTGGTCGGAGGGGTCGATGACGACGGTGCCGTCGAGCGCGACGTTCGACCAGACGTCGTGGCGGGAGGTGGCGGGGAGGATGACGAGGGCGTAGCCGCGGGCGAGCGCCGCGGAGGTCGCGGCCCGTGCCATCTCGGCGAAGTAGGCGAATTCGGTGAAGGTGAAAGGTTCATCCCCGTACGTGGTCACGGTCAGGCCGATCAGACCTGACTTGCCGGTACGGAGGGTTCGGGCCGCGGCGGACGGGCGGTAGCCCAGCCGCTCGGCGACTTCTCGGACATGTCGGCGTGTGGCGTCGGGTAACCGTCCCTTGCCGTTGAGGGCGTCGGAGACGGTCGTGATGGAGACACCGGCTGCGGCGGCCACGTCCCGGATGCCCGCCCGACCTTGCCGGCTGCCCCGGCGGGATGTGTCCGTCCGGCTCACCTGGTGTTTCCCTGCTGGTGTCATGGCGAGCCGATAGTAGGGCTCATCAAGGTGGTAAGGCCGGTCGCGGAATCACTCCCCAAGAGGCACGTTTCTGCATGATCAACAACGCTCAAGAGGCTTGGAAATCAAGGCCGTTGGGCGATTCGGTTGTTGTCTGTCAAGCGTGGAGCTGGATGGGCCTGGCGAGTGTCCGATGTTTCGAAGAGGTCTCAACTCACCCCCATGGGTGATGCGCGCCACGGAGTGAGCCACCGGCGCGCGCCAGGTACGCGAATGCTCCCCCCGTCGCGGGCCGTCGCGCCCGCCGTCCCGCGGGCGGTGGACGGCCGGTGTCATGGCCAGCGGGGAACCGGTCTCGCGGCCGGTATTCGCAGGGCCCGTCAATCCTCTTAAGGTGAGCAGTATTGGTACATCCGCACGAGGCGAACCGATGATGTGTATGGCCCCCGGAACGCCCCACAACGCCCGAGGAGGACCCGCGGTGAGCGAGACGAGCCCGAAGCTGCGCGCCGAGCTGGACGGCATTCCCACCTACAAGCCGGGCAGGCCGGCGGCGACCGGCGGGCCCGTCGCGTACAAGCTGTCGTCGAACGAGAACCCCTACCCGCCACTGCCCGGTGTGCTGGAGACCGTGCTGGCCTCGGCCGGTGCGTTCAACCGCTACCCCGATCTGGCGTGCACCGAGCTGGTGAGCGAGCTGGCCGACCGGTTCGGGGTGCCCGTCTCGCATCTCGCGACGGGTACGGGCTCGGTGGGCGTCGCCCAGCAGTTGCTTCAGGCCACCGCGGGCCCCGGCGACGAGGTGATCTACGCGTGGCGGTCCTTCGAGGCGTACCCGATCATCACCCAGGTCTCGGGCGCCGCGTCGGTGCGGGTGCCGCTGGACGCGGACGAGGTGCACGACCTGGACGCGATGGCGGACGCGATCACCGCGCGGACGCGGCTGATCTTCGTCTGCAACCCCAACAACCCCACCGGCACCGTCGTGCGCCGGGCGGAGCTGGAGCGGTTCCTCGACCGGGTGCCGGACGACGTCCTGGTGGTGCTGGACGAGGCGTACCGCGAGTTCATCCGTGCCGCCGATGTCCCCGACGGCGTCGAGATCTACCGGGAGCGGCCGAATGTGGCCGTGCTGCGGACCTTCTCCAAGGCGTACGGCCTCGCGGGGCTGCGGGTCGGCTTCGCGATCGCCCACGAGCCGGTGGCCGCCGCGCTGCGCAAGACCGCGGTGCCCTTCGGTGTGAGCCAGATCGCGCAGGACGCGGCGGTCGCCTCGCTGCGCGCCGAGGACGAACTCCTGGGGCGGGTGGGGTCGCTGGTCGGTGAGCGCACGCGGGTGTACGACGCGCTGCGTCGGCAGGGCTGGACGGTGCCCGAGACGCACGCCAACTTCGTGTGGCTGCGGCTGGGGGACCGTACGACCGACTTCGCGGAGGTGTGCGAGCGGGCGGGCGTGACGGTGCGGCCGTTCGCGGGCGAGGGGGTGCGGGTCACGATCGGCGAGTACGAGGCGAACGACCTGTTCCTGCACACGGCGGAATCGTTCCGCAAGGAGATCTGAGCGGGCGGTACGGCGTTCTGAGCGGCCCGTACGGGGCGTGCTCCGGCGCGCGGTCACGGCCCGATGTTCGAAGGGGACCCCCCCCCTTGAAGATCGGGTCGGGCCGTGCGCCATACTTTTGCTTGTGAATGTGAACGCGTTCACAAGCGCGTCCCTGGTTCCCGGTTCCTCCCGTTCCGACCGGGATCTATAGGGCAAGCTGCCGCCTCACCAGGCCGCTCACCAGGCCGGCTCGTCAGGAGAAGGAGAGAGACGACGTGGACATCGCACTGGCTCCCGAGACTCTCGCGCGATGGCAGTTCGGCATCACCACCGTCTACCACTTCCTCTTCGTCCCCCTCACGATCTCCCTCGCCGCGCTGACCGCCGGCCTGGAGACCGCCTGGGTGCGGACGTCCAATCCGAAGTACCTCAGGGCCACGAAGTTCTGGGGCAAACTCTTTCTGATCAACATCGCGATGGGTGTCGTCACCGGCATCGTGCAGGAGTTCCAGTTCGGGATGAACTGGTCGGACTACTCCCGCTTCGTGGGTGACGTCTTCGGCGCCCCGCTCGCCTTCGAGGCGCTGATCGCCTTCTTCTTCGAGTCCACCTTCATCGGCCTGTGGATCTTCGGCTGGGACAAGCTGCCCAAGAAGATCCATCTGGCCTGTATGTGGATGGTCTCGATCGGCACGATCCTGTCCGCCTACTTCATCCTGGCGGCCAACTCCTGGATGCAGCACCCGGTCGGCTACCGGATCAACGAGGAGCGCGGCCGGGCCGAGCTGACCGACTTCTGGGCCGTACTGACCCAGAACACCGCGCTCGCCCAGTTCTTCCACACCATGACGGCGGCCTTCATGGTCGGCGGCGCGTTCATGGTCGGCATCTCCGCCTTCCACCTCGCGCGCCGTAAGCGCAAGGGGCACCGCGAGAACATCCCGGTGATGCGGACCTCGCTGCGGCTCGGACTCGTCACCCTCGTGACCGCCGGCCTGCTCACCGCCGTCAGCGGCGACACACTCGGCAAGATCATGTACGAGCAGCAGCCGATGAAGATGGCCGCCGCCGAAGCCCTGTGGGACGGCGAGGCGCCCGCGCCGTTCTCGCTCTTCGCGTACGGGGACGTGGACGAGGGCCACAACAAGGTCGCCCTGGAGATCCCCGGTCTGCTGTCCTTCCTCGCCCACAGCGACTTCGAGTCCTTCGTCCCCGGCATCAACGACGTCCAGAAGGCCGAGCAGGAGAAGTACGGGCCCGGTGACTACCGGCCCAACATCCCCGTCGCGTACTGGGGCTTCCGCTGGATGATCGGCTTCGGCATGGCGTCGCTGGGCATCGGTCTCCTCGGACTCTGGCTGACCCGCCGCAAGTTCCTGCTGCCGAAGGCGCTGCGCACCGGCGAGGACGAGGTGCCGAATCTCGTCCTCTTCCGCAACAAGGCGCTCAGCCCCCGCTTCGCGCACATGTACTGGCTCGTCGCCCTGTGGACGATGCTCTTCCCGCTGATCGCCAACTCCTGGGGCTGGATCTTCACCGAGACCGGCCGGCAGCCGTGGGTGGTGTACGGGGTGCTGCGCACCGCCGACGCCGTCTCCCCCGGCACGTCCCAGGGCGAGGTGCTCGCCTCGATGATCATCTTCACTCTGCTGTACGCGGTGCTCGCCGTCATCGAGGTCAAGCTCCTGGTGAAGTACGTCAAGGCGGGACCGCCGGAGCTGACGGACGACGACCTGAACCCACCCACGAAGATCGGCGGCCACGACTCCGAGGACGCCGACCGCCCGATGGCCTTCTCCTACTGAGGACTTGAGGAGCTGATCTGAGTCATGGAACTCCACGACGTCTGGTTCGTACTGATCGCCGTCCTGTGGATCGGCTACTTCTTCCTCGAGGGCTTCGACTTCGGGATCGGCGTGCTGACGAAACTGCTCGCCCGCAACCGCAAGGAGCGCCGGGTCCTCATCAACACCATCGGCCCCGTCTGGGACGGCAACGAAGTGTGGCTGCTGTCGGCGGGCGGCGCGACCTTCGCGGCCTTCCCCGAGTGGTACGCCACCCTCTTCTCCGGCTTCTATCTGCCGCTGCTGCTCATCCTGGTCTGTCTGATCGTGCGCGGTGTCGCCTTCGAGTACCGCGCCAAACGGCCCGAGGAGCGGTGGCAGCGCAACTGGGAACACGCGATCTTCTGGACCTCACTGCTGCCGGCCGTGCTGTGGGGCGTGGCGTTCGGGAACATCGTGCGCGGCGTGAAGATCGACGCCGAGATGGAGTACGTGGGCAACCTGGCCGACCTGCTCAACCCGTACGCGATCCTCGGCGGGCTCGTGACGCTGACCCTCTTCACCTTCCACGGCGCGGTGTTCGCGGCGCTCAAGACGGTGGGGGACATCCGGGCGCGGGCACGGCGACTGGCGTTCGTCCTGGGGCTGCTCACGGCCGTGCTGGCGCTCGGGTTCCTGGGCTGGACCCAGGCCGACAGCGGTGACGGCGCGAGCCTGGGCGCGATGGTGGTCGCGGTGCTGGCGCTGGTCGGTGCGATCGTGGCGATCAGGGCGGGCCGCGAGGGGTGGTCGTTCGCGCTCTCCGGGCTGACGATCGTGGCCGCCGTCGCGATGCTCTTCCTGACGCTGTTCCCGAACGTCATGCCGTCGTCGCTCAACGAGCAGTGGAATCTGACGGTGACCAACGCGTCCTCGACGCCGTACACCCTGAAGATCATGACCTGGTGCGCGGGCATCGCCACGCCCGTGGTGCTGCTCTACCAGGGCTGGACGTACTGGGTCTTCCGCAAGCGCATCGGTACGCATCACATCGCGGACGCGCACTAGGCCGTTGGCTGATTGGACGGGTGTTTCACGTGAAACCGATCGATCCGCGTCTGCTGCGGTACGCACGGGCCACCCGGCGCTTCCTGGTGGCGGTGGTGGTCCTGGGACTGGCCGGTGCGGGGCTGGTCGTGGCCCAGGCGATGATCATCGCCGAGGTGGTCGTCGGCGCGTTCGAGGACGGGCTCGACGCCGCCGGACTGCGTACGCCGCTGCTCCTGCTGGGCGCGGTCGCCGTCGGGCGGGGACTGGTCGCGTGGCTGACGGAGCTGGCGGCGCACCGGGCGAGCGCGGCGGTCAAGTCCGAGCTGCGGGGGCGGCTGCTGGAACGGGCGGCCGAGCTGGGGCCGGGGTGGCTGAGCGGTCAGCGCACCGGCTCGCTCGTCGCGCTGGCCACGCGTGGGGTGGACGCGCTGGACGACTACTTCGCGCGCTATCTGCCGCAGCTCGGGCTCGCGGTGGTGGTGCCGGTGGCGGTACTGGCGCGGATCGTCACCGACGACTGGGTGTCGGCGGGTGTCATCGTGCTGACGCTGCCGCTGATTCCGCTGTTCATGGTGCTCATCGGCTGGGCCACGCAGTCCCGGATGGACCGTCAGTGGCAGTTGCTGTCGCGGCTGTCGGGGCACTTCCTGGACGTGGTCGCCGGGCTGCCCACGCTGAAGGTCTTCGGGCGGGCGAAGGCGCAGGCCCAGTCGGTGCGGGAGATCACCTCGGAGTACCGGCGGGCCACGCTCCGTACGCTGCGGATCGCCTTCCTGTCGTCCTTCGCGCTGGAACTGCTGTCGACGCTGTCGGTGGCGCTGGTGGCCGTGGGGATCGGGATGCGGCTGGTCCACGGGGATCTGGATCTGTACACGGGCCTGGTGGTGCTGATCCTGGCACCCGAGGCGTATCTGCCGCTGCGGCAGGTGGGGGCGCAGTACCACGCGGCGGCGGAGGGGCTGGCGGCGGCGGAGGAGATCTTCGCGGTTCTGGAGTCCGGGCCCGCTGGTTCGGGTGGCGGGGCTGACGTACCGGTACCGGATTCCCCGCGGCTCGAGCTGGAGGGCGTGACGGTACGCCACGAAGGCCGTACGGAACCGTCGTTGGACGCGGTCTCGCTGGTGGTCGAACCGGGGGAGACGGTCGCCCTGGTCGGCCCGAGCGGCGTCGGCAAGACGACGCTGCTGAATGTGCTGCTCGGCTTCACGGCACCCACGCGGGGCCGCGTACGGGTGGGCGGGAGCGACCTGTCGTCCCTGGACCTGGACCGCTGGCGCGAACGGATCGCCTGGGTGCCGCAGCACCCGTATCTCTTCGCGGGGACGGTCGCCGAGAACGTACGTCTGGCCCGCCCGGACGCGGACGACGCCGCCGTGCGCGAGGCGCTGCGAGACGCGGGGGCGTACGACTTCGTGACCGCGCTCCCCCAGGGCGCGGACACGGCACTGGGCGAGGACGGCGCGGGCCTCTCGTCCGGCCAGCGCCAACGCCTCGCCCTGGCACGGGCGTTCCTCGCGGACCGCCCGCTGCTTCTGCTGGACGAGCCCACGGCGGCGCTGGACGGGGAGACGGAGGCGGGCATCGTGGACGCCGTCCGCCGGCTGTCGGCGGGCCGCACGGTCATCCTGGTCATCCACCGCCCGGCGCTGCTGCCGGTGGCGGACAGGGTGATCGAACTGGGCGGGGCGCCTGGCGGGCCGCTCGGTGCGGGCGGGCGTCCGGACTCGGCGGCGGGCGACACCGGCGCGGGGGCCGGTCCGGGTACCGCTGCCGGTTCGGGCGGGGTGCCCAACCGGCCGTCCCTTGCGGGCCGGACGTCGGGCTCGGCGTCTGCCGTCACGGGCGCCGGGCCCGCCCGGTCGGTCGACGCACAGCGGACGCCGGGCTCCGCCTTCGACGGGGTCGGTGCCGCCGGGGCCTTCGGCCCGCCCGGCGAGGGCGCCGGACCGGACGCGACCCCTGGTTCCGGCGGGGCGCCGGGCCGGCCGTACGACTCCGGGAGTGCCGCCTCGGGCGCCGGGCCCGCCTTGCCGGCCGGCGTATGCCGTACGTCGGGGTCGGCGGCCGTGGGCTCCGCCCGGGGCACGCGCCACGACGAGGCCCCCACCCCCACCGCCGCCCCCCTCGCCCGGATGCGCGCCGCCGTCGGGGACCTGCGGGGGCGGTTCGTTCTCGCGCTGGTGCTGGGGAGTCTGGCCCTCGGCTCCGCCGTCGGGCTCATGGCCGTGTCCGGGTGGCTCATCTCGCGGGCGTCCGAGCAGCCGCCCGTGCTGTATCTGATGGTGGCCGTGACCGCGACCCGCGCCTTCGGGATCGGGCGGGCCGTCTTCCGGTACGCCGAACGGCTCGTGTCCCACGACGCGGTGCTCCGCATGCTGGCCGACCTCCGGGTCGCCGTCTACCGGCGGCTCGAACGCCTCGCCCCCGCCGGGCTGCGCGAGGCCCGGCGCGGCGATCTGCTCTCCCGGCTCGTCGCCGACGTCGACGAGCTCCAGGACTACTGGCTGCGCTGGCTGCTGCCGGTCGGCTCCGCCGTGCTCGTCGGCGCGGGCGCCGTCGCCTTCACCGGTTGGCTGCTGCCCGAGGCGGGCGCGGTGCTGGCCGCCGGACTGCTCGCCGCCGGCGTCGGCGTGCCGCTGGTGAGCGGCGCCCACGCGCGCCGCGCCGAGCGGCGACTCGCCCCCGCGCGCGGCCTGCTGGCCACCCGGGTCGCCGAACTCCTCGAAGGCTGCGCCGAACTGACCGTCGCCGGCGCCCTCGGCAGCCGTATCCGCGCCGCGCGCGCCGCCGACGCGACGCTGACGGCCGTCGCCGCACGCGGCGCCACCGCCACCGCGCTCGGCGGCGGCCTGTCCGCGCTGATCTGCGGGCTGACGGTGTCGGCCGCCGCGTACGCCGGTGTCGGCGCCGTGCACGGCGGGCGGCTCGAGGGCGTCGCGCTGGCCGTCGTCGTACTGACCCCGCTCGCCGCGTTCGAGGCGGTCGCCGGTCTGCCGCTCGCGGTGCGCTACCGGCGGCGGGCCGCGCGCGGCGCCGAGCGGGTTTACGAGGTGCTGGACGCGCCCGTCCCCGTACAGGAGCCCGCGCGGCCGGCCGCCGCTCCCGCGACGCCGTTCCCGCTGGAGGTACGCGGCCTGACAGCCCGGTACGCGGGGCAGGAGCGCGACGCGCTCAGCGGCGTCGACCTGACCCTGACCGCCGGGAAGCGGGTGGCCGTCGTCGGGCCGTCCGGCGCCGGGAAGACGACGCTCGCGCAGGTGCTGCTGCGCTTCCTGGACGCGCGCGAGGGCGGCGTCCGCCTCGGCGGGACGGACGCCGCCGCGCTGGACGGCGACACGGTGCGGCGCTTCGTCGGGCTGTGCGCGCAGGACGCGTACCTCTTCGACAGTTCCGTACGCGAGAACCTCGCCCTCGCCCGCAGGGACGCGACCGAGGACGACCTCCGCGACGCCCTGCGCCGCGCCCGCCTGCTGGAGTGGGTCGACGCGCTTCCCGCCGGCCTCGACACCCTCGTCGGCGAGCACGGCGCCCGCCTCTCCGGAGGCCAGCGGCAGCGCCTGGCGCTGGCCCGCGCGCTCCTCGCCGACTTCCCCGTCCTCGTCCTGGACGAGCCCGCCGAACATCTCGACCTCCCGACCGCCGACGCGCTGACGGCGGACCTGCTGGCGGTCACGGAAGGGCGTACGACGCTGCTCATCACCCACCGGCTTCAGGGGCTCGACGCGGTCGACGAGGTGATCGTGCTCGACGGCGGGCGGGTGGCGCAGCGCGGGCCGTACGCCGAACTCGTCGCGGTGGCGGGGCCACTGCGCACGATGCTGGAGCGCGAGCGGGGCCCGGTCGCGCAGGCCGTGCCGATCGTGCCGGTCGCGCCGGTCGCGCCGGTCGTGCCGGTCGTGCCGGCCGGGCAACCGGCTTGAGCGCCACCGCCGGCCCGGAACCGACTTTCCATATGAAATAGGACTAATTAGGGTCGAGGGTATGACAGCGCCCGAACCCGATGACACCCGCGACGACGCCGCCCGCGAGGCCGACGCCGCGCGCCGTCTCCAGGGCCTGTCCACCGAGCTGACCGCCCGCGTCCCGCAACTGCTCGAAGCCATGCGTTCCGTCGGCACCGGCCTCGATCTGCACTCCACCCTCGACCGGATCTGCGAGACGGCGGCCCGGCTCGCCGACGCCCGCTACGCGGCGCTCGGCGTCGTCGACGAGACGGGCGACGGGCTCAGCGACTTCGTCACCTACGGCGTCGGCGAGGACGTCGCGCGGCGGATCGGCCGCCGGCCGGACGGCCGCAGCGGACTGCTCGGCGAGCTGATCCAGCACCCCGAACCGCTGCGGCTCGCCGACCTCAGCGCCGATCCGCGCGCGGCCGGATTTCCGCCGCACCACCCGCCGATGCGGACGTTCCTCGGTGTGCCCATCCGCGTCCAGGGCGAGATCTTCGGGAATCTGTATCTCTGCGAGAAGCACGGCGGCGGTGAATTCACCGACCACGACCAGCACTTGGTGCGGGTGCTCGCCACCGAGGCGGGCCTCGCCATCGGCAACGCGCGGCTGTACGAGGCGGCCCGGCAGCGCGAGCGGTGGATCGACGGGTCGGTCGCCGTGACGACGGCCCTGCTCTCCGGCACGGAGGCCGACCACTCCGACCGCACCGGAGACCGCACCGGTGAAGGCACCGGTGAAGGCACCGACCACACCGACTACGCCGAGCACGCCCACCACGCCCTCACCGTCGTCGCCGAACAGGCCCGCAAGCTCGCCGACTCGGCCGCCGGCATCGTCCTGCTGCCCACGTCCGACGGGGGACTGGAGATCGTCGCCGTCTCCTCCAGAACCCTGGACTCCTACCTCGGCGCCCGGGTCTCGGCGGAGAGCACCATCGCCGCCAAGCTGCTGGCGGGTGAGTCCGTGTACCTGGACGCCAGAACCGACCCGCGCCTGACCTCCCCGCTGTCCGCCCACTACGGCCCGAGCATGCTGCTGCCCCTGCACAGCGACGGCCGGGTGCTCGGCGTCCTCGTCACCCCGCGCGCCGTCGGCGCCCGCCCCTTCACCGAGTCGGAACGCACCCTCGGCACCCAGTTCGCCTCGCAGGCCGCCCTCGCGCTGATGATGGCCGAGGCGCAGCGCGACCGGGAACGGCTGGCGGTTTTCGAGGACCGCGACCGGATCGCCCGCGACCTGCACGACCTGGTCATCCAGCGGCTGTTCGCCGCCGGGATGATGCTGGAGACCGCGCAGCGGCAGTCGGACGTGCCCGAGGTGCGTACGGGCGTCGGCAAGGCGGTCGACGAACTGGACGTCACGATCCAGGAGATCCGTACGGCCATCTTCGCGCTCCAACAGGGCCCCGCCGAGGCGCCGTCCACCCTGCGCACCCGCGTCCTGCGCGAGATCAACATGGCGGCCGTGCCACTCGGCTTCAAGCCCACGCACCGCTTCGTCGGCGGGGTCGACTCGGCCGTCGGCGAACTCACCGGCAAGAACCTCATCGCGGCGCTGCGCGAAGCCCTCTCCAACACCTTCCGGCACGCGCGGGCCTCCCGGATCGAGGTCACGGTGGACGCGAGCGCCGAACTGCCCGACGGCACACCCGCCGTCCGACTGTCGGTCGCCGACGACGGCGTGGGCATCCCGGAGGGCGGCCGGCGCAGCGGTCTGCGCAATCTGCGGCGGCGTGCCGAGTCACTGGGCGGGTCGAGCGAGGTCGGGCCGGGGCTGGGCGAGGACGGCGGCGGTACGACGGTGATCTGGCAGGCCCCGCTCTAGGTTCTAAAAGGGTGTCCCGCCGCGTCGCCCGCCGGAACGTCAGGCCCGCGCGCGTGCCACCAGTCGCTCGATGACGACGGCGACACCGTCCTCGTTGTTCGCCACGGTGCGCCCGGAGGCCGCCGCGATCACATCCGGATGCGCGTTGCCCATCGCGTACGACGTACCGGCCCAGCCCAGCATCTCCACGTCGTTCGGCATGTCCCCGAAGGCGACGACCTCGTCGGAGGAGATACCGCGCTCGGCGCAGCACAGCGCGAGCGTGCTCGCCTTGCTCACCCCGAGGCCGCTGATCTCGAGCAGCGCGGTGGGGCTGGAGCGGGTGAAGGCGGCCAGGTGCCCGGCCGCCGTACGGGCGAGCGTCAGGAAACTGTCGGGTGTCAGGGTCGGGTGGTGCGCCAGCAGCTTGACGATCGCGTCGCCGTCGCCCGCCCCGGCCTCCTGAAGAAGCTTCTCGGCGCTCGCGACGGTCACGCCCGGGTCGTCCAGGAAGGGCGGGTACTGCGGCTCGTAGTCGAAGCTCGTCGTCCGCTCGACGGCGAACGAGGTGCCCGGCGCCGCGTCGCGCAGCGCCCGTACGACGCCGAGCGCGACGGCCGGGTCCAGCCCCCGGACCTTGACCAGCTCGCCGGCTCCCGCGGGCCCGCCGCGCAGATCGACGACGACCGCGCCGTTGGCGCAGATGGCGAGGCCGTGCCGGTGCACATGGTCGCTGACGATGCCCATCCAGCGGGCCGGCCTGCCGGTGACGAAGAAGACCTCGATCCCGGCGTCCTCGGCGGCGGCGAGCGCGGCGACGGTGCGCTCGGAGACGGTCTTGTCGTCGCGCAGCAACGTTCCGTCAAGATCGGTGGCGATCAGCCGGGGGCGGGCGGGGAGCGGGGACTCGCTAGCTGAGGTCACCCGCCCATTCTCCCGCACCGCTTCGCACGTGAGCGCGGCGGCCCGCACATGTGAGCGCCCTCACGCCTCAGGCCGCGCGGCGGCACGTAGGGTCGGGCCCATGCGTCTGAGCACTGTGATTCTTCCCGTCCGCCGCTGGCACGAGGGTGGTCGCGACGAGTGGTCGCGCGCCGAGGAGCTGGGCTTTCACGCGGCGTACACCTACGACCATCTGTCGTGGCGCACTTTCCGGGACGGCCCGTGGTTCGGCGCGATCCCCACCCTGACAGCCGCCGCCGGGGCCACGGAGCGGATCCGTCTGGGCACGCTGGTGACGTCGCCGAACTTCCGGCATCCGGTGACGCTCGCCAAGGAGCTGATCTCGCTGGACGACATCTCCCGCGGCCGGGTCACCCTCGGGATCGGGGCCGGCGGGACGGGCTTCGACGCCGTGGTGCTGGGACAGGAGCCCTGGTCGCCGCGTGAACGGGCCGACAGGTTCGGCGAGTTCGTGACGCTGCTCGACCGGTTGCTGACGCAGGACGCGGTGACGGCCCGGGGGACGTACTACTCGGCGGTCGAGGCCCGCGACATTCCGGGCTGTGCGCAGCGGCCACGGCTGCCGTTCGCCGTCGCGGCGACCGGGCCGCGCGGGCTGAGGCTGGCCGCGGAGCACGGTCAGGCGTGGGTGACGACGGGGGATCCGAAGCTTTTCGAGTCGGGTACGGCCAAGGAGTCGCTGGAGGCGGTCCGCGGGCAGATCGGGCGGCTCGGCGACGCGTGCGCGGAGGTCGGCCGTGATGTGGCCGGTCTGGAGAAGATCCTGCTCAGCGGCTTCACGCCGGGGCGTCCGCTGGAGTCGTTCGACGCGTTCGTGGACTTCGCGGGACGGCACTTCGAGCTGGGGATCACGGAGATCGTGGTCCACGCGCCGATCCCGGACTCGGATTTCGCGATGGATCCGGCCCTGTTCGAGCGGATCGCCACGGAAGGGCTCGCGCAGCTCGGTCGGTGAAGCTCGGTCGGTGAACCGCAGTCGGTGAACCTCCGTCGGCGGGGCTCAGGCGGCGGGGCTCAGCCGGTGAAGCGGAGGTAGCGCGGCGGTACGGCCTCGGCGAGCCAGACGCCGTTCGTGCTGACGCGGAAGACATGGCCGTCGCGGTGCATCGCGCCCGCGTCCACGGGCAGGACGACGGGCCGGCCGCGACGGGCGCCGACGCGGGTCGCCGTCTCGCGGTCGGGGGAGAGATGGACGTCGTGGCGGGTCATGGGCCGCAGGCCCTCGGCGCGGATCGCGTCGAGGCTGCGGGCGACCGTGCCGTGGTAGAGGTACGCGGGCGGCTCGGCCGGCGGCAGGTCGAGGTCGACCTCGACGGTGTGGCCCTGGTTGGCGCGGATCCTGTCGCCCTCGATGGTGAAGCGCTGTTTGTCGTTGGCGGCCACGACGTGGTCCAGCTCGGCGCGGGTGATGGGGAAGCGGTGGTCCGCCGTGGCGCGCAGCAGCGCGTCGACCTCCACCCAGCCGTTCGGGTCGAGCGTGAGTCCGATCCGCTCGGGCTGGTGCCGCAGGTGTTTCGAGAGGTACTTCGACACCTTCACGGTGCGTCGCTCGTCGGGCGTTTGGGCGTCGGGCGTTCCCGCGCCCGGTGTTCGTGTTCTGGTCATTCCCACAGCGTGCCCGGTGATCTCGCGCGGGCGCCACTTATTTCGATCCGATCCAAAAACGATCAGGGTGGAAATGTTTGATCCACAGTCAACTCGGGTTATCCACAGGCTATTTGGCGACTCTGTGGACAACTCGCGCCCGGATTAGCCTATTTGGTCAAGTTGGGTGTTCTGTCTGTGGGTTGCGGCGAGAGTGTCCAACGTCCTTGCCCGCAGCTCCCGTTCGGCCGCCGCCGCGATGAACGCCGGGGCGTTCTCCTCGCCAACCAGCCTGTGTACGGCCTCGATCGTGTCGGCCGGCAACCGCACGGAACGGGTCCGCTCGCCCTCCGGCTCCGGGTCCTCGGCCAACAGGTGCCGCTGGAGACGGCGGGTCGCGAACAACCGCATGGCGCGCGCCAGTTCGGCGTCCACCGTCTGCCGTGCGAGCGGGCGCAGCCGTCGTACGAGCGACGCCGCCTCCGCCGCGTCCGCGTCGGTCGGCGGGTGATCGCCCAGATAGCGCGCGAAGACGTGCTCGGTCGTGAACTCCAGGAAACGCGCGGCGATGTGCTCGACCTGACCGCGAAGTTCCCGCAGATGGACGGAGATCGCGGCCAGCGGCACCCCCGCCGCGTACAACTCGACGGCCACCGACAGCTCTTGGGGGCTCGGTACGAGGAATTCGTCGTCCCGTCCGGGGACCCGCTCCAGCACCCCCAGCTCCACCGCCTCCGCGAGCGCCGCCTCGTCGGGGGAGCCGCCGAACCGCTCGTCCAGCTCCGCGCGGGTGATCCGGGCGGCGTGCTCGTCCGTCCATGGCCCATGTACCTCGGTGACCAGGCCGAGCACCCCGCCGAGACCGCGCCCGGCGTCCCACGCCTCCAGCAACTCCTTGATGGAGGCGAGCGTGTAGCCCCGGTCGAGCAGGTCCGCGATCTGCCGCAGCCGGGCCAGATGCGCGTCCCCGTACACATTGGCCCTGCCCCGCCGCTCCGGGGCGGGCAGCAGCCCCCGGTCCTGGTAGGCGCGGATGGTCCGGACCGTGGCGCCGCTCGCGTGCGCCAGGTCCTCGATGCGGTACCGGCCGGTCTTCGGGGTCCCCGACACGCTCACTCCTTCCACCGCCCCGGCACCCGCTACCCCAGTGCGGCGCGGCCCACGGCACCGGCCGCCGCGCGGGCCGCCGGCGAGGTCGCGAGATAGTCGACGGCCCTGCGCAGCGAACCCTCCCGCGAGGGGTGGTACGACCGCCGGAAGTACCGGGGCACCGCCGCACCCAGCTCCCGCCAGGTGGGCAACAGACCTTTGGATATGGCCCGGTTGTGCTCGCGCAGCGAGTAGCGCCCCCGGCCCGCGAGCTGCGGATCGTGCCGGATCAGATACGCCGCTCCCCACCCCCAGAGCCAGAGCATCACCGGAGCGGTGACGGCCATCGTCTCCAGCCTGCGGGCGTAGCGCACCGGATCGGGGCCGCCGCAGTGCTGGTACATGTCGAAGGCCACCGACCGGTGTTCGACCTCCTCGGCGCCGTGCCAGCGCAGCAGGTCGAGCATGACCTCGTCCGCCCCGGCCCGGTCCAGCGCGTCCGCGCGCAGCACCCAGTCCCCCAGGACGGCCGTGAACTGCTCGATCGCCGCGACGATCGCCAGCCGGAAGCGCAGCCACTCCCGCTCGGGCCACGGCACCCCGAAAGGCGGCTTCTCGCCGAGCAGGATCTCGAAGAGATAGTCGACGTGCCGGGTGTACGGCTCGGTGTCCAGCCGCTGCTCCGCCAGGTGGTTCAGCACATACGCGTGCTGCACGCTGTGCGTCGCCTCCTGGCCCATGAAGCCCTTGACGTCCTTGAGCAGCACCGGATCATCGACCAGTGGCAGGGCCTCCTTGAAGACCTTGACGAACCAGCGCTCGCCCGCGGGGAGCAGCAGATGCAGCACGTTGATGACGTGCGTGGCGGTTGGCTCGTCGGGTATCCAGTGCAGCGGAGTCTCGCGCCAGTCGAACGACACCCGCCGCGGGGCGATCACATACGCCTCGTCCGTCACCGCTCTCTCCGGGCGGCCTTCGCCGCTCTCCTCGCGTCGGGCCTCGCGTCGGGCCTCGTGTCCGGCTTCGCGTCCGGCTTCGTGTCCGGCGTTCACAGCGGCGGCTCCAGACGGGCGATCGCGCGCAGCGTCCTGGGCGCGAAGCGGGACAGCAACCGAAGTCCCCGGGCCTCCGGAGTGACCGGTACGACGGCCTCGTTGCGTACGACCGCCCGCAGGACGGCGTCGGCGACCTTCTCCGGCGGGTAGTTGCGCAGCCCGTACAACTGGGACGTTCTCTTCCGCTGTCGGGTCTCCTCCTGTGCCGAGACTCCCGTGAACCGCGCGGTTTCCGTGATGTTGGTGTTCACGAAGCCGGGGCAGATGGCGCTGACCCCGATGCCCTGGCCGGCCAGCTCGGCACGCAGGCATTCGCTGAGCATCAGCACCGCCGCCTTGGAGGTGCTGTAGGCGGGCAGCGCCCGAGAGGGCTGATAGGCCGCCGCCGAAGCGGTGTTGACGATGTGGCCGCCCTGGCCGCGGGCGGCCATCTGCCCGCCGAACAGCCGGCAGCCGTGGATGACGCCCCAGAGATTGACGTCCAGGACCTTCTTCCAGTCCTCGCTCGTGGTGTCCAGGAACGGGCCCGAGAGCCCGATCCCCGCGTTGTTCACCAGGACGTCCACCGTGCCGTACTCGGTGGCGACCTTCTCGGCCAGCTTCTCCATCGCCTCCTCGTCGCCGACGTCGACGGTCTCGGCCCAGGCGCGCGGTGCGCCGATCAGCCGGGCCATCTCGGCGGTCCTGGCGGCCCCTTCGGCGTCCCGGTCGACCACGACGACCCGGGCGCCGGACTCGGCGAACGCGAACGCGACGGCCCGGCCGATGCCGCTCGCCGCGCCGGTCACCAGGACGAGCTGCCCGCCGAACCGCTCCCCGTAGGGGCCGCTCGCCACCAGATCCCGCGCCCGGCGGGCCCGGCTCTCCCGACGCGCCTTGCCGGTCGGGCCGCTGACCGCCGCGCCGCCGGCGCCGCTCTCCCTGCGCGCCTCGGATTCATGCCCGGGTTCAGGCTCGGGCTCGTGGGCCGTGACGAACTCGGTGATCCAGGAGGCCAGTTGATCGGGTCGCGTACGCGGCACCCAGTGCCGGGCGGGGAGCGTACGGCGCACCAACTGCGGCACCCACTGCTCCAGGTCGTCGTACAGCCGCTCGGAGAGGAAGGCGTCTCCGGTCGGAGTGATGAGCTGGACGGGAACGTGGGCGTGCGCGTCGGCGCGCGGTCTGCGCAGCCGGGCGCGGATGTTGTCCCGGTAGAGCCAGGCGCCGTGCGCGGCGTCGTCCGGCAGCGAGGCGGTCGGATACGCGTCGGCCTGTTCCGCGCCGCCCGATTCCCCTCCCGATTCCCCTCGTGCGGGCGTCCGCCCCCGGGGCACCTTCTCGAACCGATCGAGGAGCTTGGGCCACTGCTTGCCGAGCGGCCCGCGCCACGCGAGTTCGGGCAGCACCGGCGTGTGCAGCATGTACACATACCAGGACTTGGCGCCCTGGCCGAGGAGTTGGCCCACCGCGCGCGGGGTGGGCCGGGTCATCCGGCGCTTGATCCAGTGCCCGAAGTGGTCGAGCGACGGCCCCGACATGGAGGTGAACGAGGCGACGCGGCCCGACGTGCGCCGTACGGTCGCGAACTCCCAGCCCTGCACCGACCCCCAGTCGTGCCCCACCAGATGCACCGGCCGGTGCGGGCTCACCGCGTCGGCGACCGCCAGGAAGTCGTCCGTCAGCTTCTCCAGGGTGAAGCCGCCGCGCAGCGGCTTCGGCGCCGTCGAACCGCCGTGCCCCCGCACGTCGTACAGCACCACATGGAATCGCCCGGCCAGTTGTTCCGCGACCTGCGACCAGACCTCCTTGCTGTCCGGATACCCGTGCACGAGCACGACCGTCGGCCGCGCCGGATCACCCAGCTCGGCCACGCACAGATCGACGCCGCCCGTGCGCACCCGGCGCTCACGCGCCCCGGCCGGCCGCGGAACTGACTGAAGCGACATCACGCACCCTCCGCCCAACGCCGCACATGCGGCAGATCGTCATCCAGCCAGAACGCGCTCTGCGCCGGGTCCCGGGAGTCGGTGACCACCAGGATCTCCTCGAACTTGGCGCCCGTGCCCCGGAATCCGAGGTGCGGCTCGACCGCCCACAGCCCCGGTCTCGGCGGGTGGTCGGAGAATCTGTACGGGCTCCACAGCGGCGACCAGCCCTCCCGGTGCCCGTGCAGCGCGTCGCTCGCCAGACCCTTCAGCGCCTGCGTACCGAACCCGAGGACATGCGGTGACCAGCGCCGGTCCTTCACGCGGTCGATCTTGTGGGCGATCACGCCGAAGGGGTAGGCCCGGTGCCTGTTCTCATATCCCTGCCGCGCCATCAGCCGGTCCACGTCCTGGTAGATCTCCCGCAGCGGACGCCGCTCGCGCACCTCGCGCAGCAGCAGGTCGCGGTGGGCCTGAAGATCGGCGAGCAGTTTGTCGTGCAGCGGGTTCGGGTCGGGGCCCAGACAGCCCGAGTAGCCGACGTCGGCGGTGAAACCCCGGTGGACCGGCGCCATGTCGAGGATGAACGGCATGCCCGGCGCCAGCCTGCGGTTGGTGGGGAAGAACTGGAGCGGGATCCGGAACCCCGTGAAGGCCGTACGGTCCCCGAACCAGGCGAAGGGCAGATGGAACCAGTCGCGCACCCCGCGCGCCCGCAGCCAGTCGCGCTGCATCCGGGCCGCCTCGCGCTCCGTGACACCCGGCCGCAGGCGCGCGGCCACCGCTTCCGCGCACTCGTAGGCCAGGCGCTGCACGGATCTGAATCCCCGCAGCTCCGCGGTCTGTTCGCCCGTCACCGCTGATGCCATGCCACCCCTCCATGCCGTGTGCGGTACGTGTTCGTAACGTGACACTGATGAATGTGACAATGTCCGGCGGCTGCGTCAAGAGCCCCGTCAAGCCTGTGGAAAACTCTCCGCCGACGGCATATCCCGGCCAGTTCCGGCCGGTTCCGGCGAGTTCCCGCCAGTTCCGGTCAGTTCCGGCCGACCTCCACCCTTCGGACTGACTTTTGACGCTGCCCTTACGGGTCCGTACACCTCAAGACGGACCTCGAGACAACCGTCAGGGCTGACGTCCGCTGTGGTGTGCGCCACTACCGTCTTCAACGTGACTGTGATCGCTACTGAAGGCCTGAGTAAGCGGTTCCCCCGGGTAACCGCGCTTGACCGGCTCTCCTTGGACATCGGACCGGGTGTGACCGGTCTGGTGGGTGCCAACGGAGCCGGCAAGTCCACCATGATCAAGATCCTGCTGGGACTGTCCCCCGCCACGGAAGGCCGGGCCGCCGTGCTCGGGTTCGACGTCGCCACCGACGGCGCCGCCATCCGCGAGAGCGTCGGATACATGCCCGAGCACGACTGCCTGCCGCCCGACGTATCGGCGACCGAACTCGTCGTCCACATGGCGCGCATGTCCGGACTCCCCCCGACCGCCGCCCGTGAACGCACCGCGGACACGCTGCGCCATGTCGGCCTGTACGAGGAGCGGTACCGCCCCATCGGCGGCTACTCGACCGGCATGAAGCAGCGCGTCAAACTCGCGCAGGCGCTGGTCCACGACCCCAAACTCGTCCTCCTCGACGAGCCGACGAACGGTCTCGACCCCGTCGGCCGCGACGAGATGCTCAACCTGATCCGCCGTGTGTACACGGATTTCGGCATCTCCGTCCTCGTCACCTCGCACCTCCTCGGCGAGCTCGAACGCACCTGTGACCACGTCGTCGTCATCGACGGCGGCAAGCTGCTGCGCTCCAGCTCCACGAGCGACTTCACGCAGACGACGGCGACGCTCGCCGTCGAGGTCACCGACACCGACACCCACCCCGACGGCACCGGCGCCCTGCGCGGGGCCCTGACCGCGGCCGGACTGTCGCTCCACGCGGGCGAGGAGGACGGGCTGCCGGGCGCCGGCCACATCCTGCTGATCGAGGCGACGGGCGAGGAGACGTACGACGTCGTACGCGACACCGTCGCCGAACTCGGCCTCGGCCTCGTACGGATGGAACAGCGCCGCCACCACATCGCGGAGGTCTTCCGCACGAAGGACGCCGCGTCGGCGGCCACCGGCGCGCAGGCCGTACCGGCGCCGTCAGGCGCGGCACAGACCGGAACGGCACACAGCGGCGGGGCCCAGACCGGCGCGGAACTGGCACTCCAGAAGGGAGGCGGCAGCGATGAGCACTGACCTCACCCAGATCCACAACATCGGCTACCGCAACTACGACGGCCCCCGGCTCGGCCGCGCCTACGCCCGCCGCTCCCTCTACTCGCAGTCCCTGCGCGGCTCCTACGGCCTCGGCCGCTCCGGCAAGTCCAAGATCCTGCCGATGATCCTGTTCGCCGTGATGTGCCTGCCCGCCGCGATCATGGTCGCTGTCGCCGTCACGACCAACCTCAAGACCCTGCCGGTCCCCTACACGCAGTACGCGATCGTCACCCAGGCCGTCATCGGGCTCTTCCTGGCCGCCCAGGCCCCGCAGTCCGTCTCCCGCGACCTGCGGTTCAAGACGGTGCCGCTGTACTTCTCGCGCCCCATCGAGCGCGTCGACTACGTCGTCGCCAAGTACGGCGCGATGGCCTCCGCCCTCTTCGTCCTGACCGCCGCGCCGCTGGTGATCCTCTACCTCGGCTCGCTGCTCGCCAAGATGGACTTCGTCGACCAGACCAAGGGCTTCGGCCAGGGACTCGTGTCCGTGGCGCTGCTGTCACTGCTGTTCGGCGGACTCGGTCTGGTGATGGCCGCCCTCACCCCGCGCCGCGGCTTCGGCGTCGCCGCCGTGATCGCCACGCTGACCATCACCTACGGCGCCGTCTCCACCGTCCAGGCGATCTCCTTCCACGGCGGTTCGGGCAACGCCGTCGAATGGCTCGGCCTCTTCTCGCCCATCACGCTCATCGACGGCGTAGGGACCGCGTTCCTCGGCGCCAAGTCGTCGTTCCCCGGCGAGGTGGGCCCCTCGGCCGGCGTCGGTGTCGTCTATCTGCTGGTCGTCCTCGCGCTCATCCTCGGCTCGTACGCCGTGCTCATGCGCCGTTACCGGAAGGTCGGGCTGTGACCACCCTCAACATCGAGCACGCGTCGCGCTGGTTCGGCAACGTGGTCGCCGTCAACGACGTGACGATGACTGTCGGCCCCGGCGTCACCGGACTGCTCGGACCGAACGGCGCGGGCAAGTCCACGCTCATCAACATGATGGCCGGGTTCCTGTCACCCTCCAACGGAAGCGTCACCCTCGACGGCGCCAAGATCTGGCGCAACGAGTCCGTCTACCGCGCGATCGGCATCGTCCCCGAGCGGGAGGGGATGTACGACTTCCTCACCGGGCTCGACTTCGTCGTCGCCAACGCCGAACTGCACGGCCTCGGTAAGAAGGAGGCCCAGAAGGCGCTCGCCACGGTCGAGATGGAGTACGCGCAGGACCGCAAGATCGCGACGTACAGCAAGGGCATGCGCCAGCGCGTGAAGATGGCGTCCGCGCTCGTCCACGAACCGTCCGTGCTGCTCCTCGACGAGCCCTTCAACGGCATGGACCCGCGCCAGCGCATGCAACTGATGGACCTGCTGCGGCGGATGGGCGACTCCGGCCGTACCGTCCTGTTCTCCTCGCACATCCTTGAGGAGGTCGAGCAGTTGGCCGCGCACATCGAGGTGATCGTCGCGGGCCGGCACGCGGCCTCCGGCGACTTCCGCAAGATCCGCCGGCTGATGACCGACCGGCCGCACCGCTATCTCGTACGGTCCAGCGACGACCGCGTCCTGGCCGCCGCGCTGATCGCCGATCCGTCCACGGCCGGTATCGAGGTCGACGTCACCGAGGGCGCGCTGCGCATCCAGGCCGTCGACTTCGGGCGCTTCACCGAGCTGCTGCCGAAGGTCGCCCGTGAGCACTCCATCCGGCTGCTCGAGGTCTCGCCGTCCGACGAGTCCCTCGAATCGGTCTTCTCGTACCTCGTAGCGGCCTGAGCGGCCTTGACAAGGAGCTGTGACGTCCATGTACCACCCCACAGTCGCCCGGCTCACCTACCGGGCCCTGCTCGGCCGGCGCCGGGCCGCCGTCCTGTTCATCCTGCCGGCCCTGCTCATCCTCATCGCCGTGGCCGTGCGGGCCTTCGAAGGCGTGGACGACCAGACCGCCTCGGACGTCCTGGGCGGCTTCGCCCTCGCGACCATGATCCCGCTGATCGGCGTGATCGCCGGAACGGGCGCCATCAGCCCCGAGATCGACGACGGATCGATCGTCTACCTGCTGGCGAAGCCCGTGAAACGGCCGACGATCATCTTCACCAAGCTGATCGTCGCGATCTCCGTGACCATGGCGTTCTCCGCGGTCCCCACCCTGATCGCCGGATACATCCTCAACGGCAACGGCCAGCAGATCGCGGTGTCCTACACCATCGCCGCGCTGGTGGCCTCCATCGCCTACAGCGCGCTGTTCCTGCTGCTCGGCACGGTCAGCCGGCACGCGGTCGTCATCGGCCTCGTCTACGCGCTGGTGTGGGAGACGCTGTTCGGCAGCCTGATCGCGGGAGCGCGCACGCTCAGTGTCCAGCAGTGGTCGCTGGCGGTCGCCGAGAAGGTCGGCGGTGAGGGCATGATCACCTCGGAGGTCGGACTGCCGCTGGCGATCGTCCTGTTGGCCGGCGTGACGATCGTCGCGACCTGGTACGCCGGGCAGAAGCTGCGCACGCTGACCCTCGCCGGCGACGAGTGAGCGCAGATCTCCCACGTCGTACCCGAGTACGTGAGTACGTGAGTACGCGCGGCGCCGCGACCCCCGCCCGGTGGGCGGGGGTCGCCGCGTAACTGTAGGTTTATCGGCTCGTTGTTCCGCGTGCGTGGAGGCAACTGGAGTTCGTGACGCCGAGTTTTCGTGAAGCTGGGGATTGCCGGTGCCGGATCGAAAGCCGCACCGGTCATTGAGTGAGTAGCCACCGTGAGCCGACCTCCGCCCCTGATGCCCGGGGAGAGGGCCGTCCATCATCGGTTCACGAATGGAAGGCACATCCATGCCACCCGAAGGTGCCCTGCTCGAATCGCGCTCGATGCGCGACAGTGTCATGACGCGCGTCGACGCGCTCGACAAGGTCAAGGCTCTGCGGCTGCTGCCGGACGGCGTACATGTCACGACGGAGGACGTCGCCCGCTACTTCGAAGTATCCACAGACGTCATCAGGCAGTTGACCGCGCGGCATCGCGCGGAGCTGTCCGAGAATGGTCTGCGAGTGCTACGCGGCTCTGACCTGCGTGAATATCAGAGTGACAACATGTCACTCTCATCCGGAGGCGACGGAAGTTATCCACAGAGGCGCTCCAGCCTCACCCTCCACAACCGCCGCGCCGTCCTCAACATCGCGATGCTTCTGCGCGACAGCGACATCGCGCGGTGCGTCCGTACGTACCTCCTCGACGCCGAAGAAGGCTGGCGCGAGGGTTACGCCTCGCTCGACCGGCGCGTCACCGACGTGGAGTCCTGCCTCGGCAGGGTCGGCGTGGCGCTCCAGGAGTTGGGGCCGGTGCTGAACCGGATGTCGTACCGGCTCGACAACCTCGACCGGAGGCTCGACGCCACCAACCAGGTGGTCGCCGCGATCAGTAACCGGCTGTGCGAGATGTCCGACCGTATCGACCGGGTGGACGCCAAGGTGGATCACGTCGCCCAGCAGGTGGGGGAGTTGCGGCGGGCGCGTAAGCGCCGCTGATCCGTCCGGTCCGACGGCAACCCTTCCGTACGCAGGCGGGCGGCCCCTTCCCGGTCCGGGCGGGGGCCGCCTCCGTACAGAAGGCGGCACTTCGGACCTAGGTCCGCGTACGGATACGCCTAGGACGCAAGCGGTTACGGGACGCCCGTTCTGGTCCCCGCGCCCGATGACCTGCCCCGATGTCCGCGCCTAGCGTCGTGGTCATGCGAATCGGATTTCTCGGAACAGGAAACGTCGCCCGCGCGGTGGCCACCGCAGCCGCAGCCGCCGGCCACGACGTCGTACTCGGCTCACGCGACCCCAAGGCGGCGGCGGACAGAGAACTCGGCCTGCCGGTGGCCGGGTTGACCGAGGCGGTGGAGCACGGCGAGACAGTCGTCAACGCCACCCCCGGCACCGTGTCACTCGAACTGCTCGGCGGGCTGCGGAAGGAGCTCGCCGGCAAGATCCTTCTCGACATCGCGGTGGGCCTCACCGACGACATGGCCCTCGCCCACCCCAACTCCAGCATCGGCGAGCAGCTTCAGCGGGCGCTCCCGGACACCAGGGTCGTCAAGACGCTCGTCACGATGGACAGCGCCGCGATGGTCGATCCGGGCGGGCTGAGCGGCGAGAGCACGGTCTTCCTGTCCGGGGACGACGCCGGTGCGAAGGCCGAGGTGGGGGCGCTGCTGGGCGACTTGGGCTGGCCCGCCGACTCCCGACTCGACCTGGGCGGCATCGAGACGGCGCGCGGCCAGGAGCACCACGCGCTGCTGTTCATCGGTATCGCCGAGGCCCTGGGGACGCACACCTTCAACATCAGGGTCGTACCGCCGAAAACGGTCGCCAAGTAGCCCAAAGGCCAAAGCCTGAGGTAAATCGCTGGCGCTCAACCCCCTTACGGGGGGACAGTGGTCATGTCAGGTACCACTGGACCGGGAGAGGAGCGCGGCGATGACCGGTAATGCGAGTCCGTCGGGTTCCCGACAGGGCAGTCCCGACCCGGCACCGGAGTAACCACTTCCGCTCCGTGCAGCCGACGGTGACCCGCCCAAGGGGGCGGTCGCTTCGAGCGCGCGCTCGCGCGTGGACCGCCCCCTCCCCACTCTCACTGGTGCTGAAGCAGCCTCTCCAGCACCACGGCGATTCCGTCGTCGCCGTTCGACGCCGTGATCTCGTCCGCCACGGCCCTCAGCCGCTCGTGCGCGTTGGCCATCGCCACGCCGTGCCGCGCCCAGTCGAACATCGGGATGTCGTTGGGCATGTCACCGAACGCGATCGTGTCGGCCGCCGTCAGACCGAGCCGCCGCGCCGCCAGCGACAGCCCCGTCGCCTTGCTCAGACCCAGCGGCAGGATCTCCACCACACCCGGACCCGCCATCACCACGGCGACCATGCCGCCGACCGTCTCCTGCGCGGCCTGCGCCAACTCGTCGTCGCTCAGCTCCGGATGCTGTATGTAGACCTTGTTGATCGGCGCGGTCCACATGTCGGCGGGATCGTCCAGGAGTAGCACGGGCAGCAGGTCTCCCTCCAGCCGGTAGCCGGGCCCCACCAGGACATCACCGTCGAGACCGTCACGGCTCGCGGCCAGCGCCAGCGGACCGACCTCCGCCTCGAGCTTCGACAGCGCGAGGACCGCCACCTGCCGGTCCAGCGTCACCGACGTCAGCAGTCTGTGCTCACCGGCGTGGTAAACCTGCGCGCCCTGGCCGCAGACCGCCAACCCGTCGTAACCGAGGTCGTCGAGGATGGCGCGCGTCCACGGCACGGCCCGCCCCGTGACGATGATGTGCGCGGCGCCCGCCGCCGTGGTGGCGGCGAGCGCTTCGCGCGTGCGCGCGGAGACCGTGTGGTCCTCGCCCAGCAGCGTGCCGTCGAGATCGGTCGCGACGAGCTTGTACGGGAAGGCGGCGGCCGGGTCGGCGGCGGACGCCGGGACGGCGGAGCCGGTCACTTCGCGATCGGATTCAGCGTCTCGCGCCCGCCCAGATACGGACGGAGCACTTCCGGCACCCACACCGAACCGTCGGCCCGCTGGTGGTTCTCCAGCAGCGCCACGATCGTGCGCGGTACGGCGCAGAGCGTGCCGTTCAGCGTCGCCAGCGGCTTCACATGCTGCTTGCCGTCCCTGGTCTCACGCATCCGTACGGAGAGCCTGCGGGCCTGGAAACCGTCGCAGTTGGAGGCGGAGGTCAGCTCGCGGTACTTGCCCTGCGTCGGGATCCACGCCTCGCAGTCGAACTTGCGCGAGGCCGAGGCCCCCAGGTCACCCGTGGCCACGTCGATCACCTGGAAGGGCAGCCCGAGGCCGGTCAGCCACTGCTTCTCCCACTCCAGCAGCCGTGTGTGCTCGGCCTCGGCGTCCGCCGGGTCGACGTACGAGAACATCTCGACCTTGTCGAACTGGTGCACCCGGAAGATGCCCCGGGTGTCCTTGCCGTACGTGCCCGCCTCACGCCGGAAGCACGGCGAAAATCCCGCGTACCGCAGGGGCAGCTTGTCGGCCTCGATGATCTCGTCCATGTGGTACGCGGCGAGCGGCACCTCCGACGTACCGACCAGGTAGTAGTCGTCCTTCTCCAGGTGATAGACGTTCTCGGCGGCCTGGCCGAGGAAGCCCGTGCCCTCCATCGCGCGCGGGCGCACCAGCGCGGGCGTCATCATCGGGATGAAGCCGGCCTCGGTCGCCTGCGCGATCGCCGCGTTCACCAGGGCGAGTTCGAGCAGGGCGCCGACGCCCGTCAGGTAGTAGAAGCGCGAGCCGGAGACCTTCGCGCCGCGCTCCATGTCGATGGCGCCGAGCGCTTCGCCCAGCTCCAGATGGTCCTTGGGCTCGAAGCCCTCGGCGGCGAAGTCGCGGGGCACGCCGATCGTGTCGAGGACGACGAAGTCCTCCTCGCCGCCCACGGGCACGTCCGGGTGCACGACGTTGCCCAGTTGGAGGAGCAGCCGCCTGGCCTCCTCGTCGGCCTCGTGCTGCGCCACGTCGGCGGCCTTGACGGCGGCGGACAGCTCGCGCGTACGGGCCAGCAGCTCGGTCTTCTCGTCGCCCGTGGCCTTGGGCACGAGCTTGCCGAGCGTCTTCTGCTCGGATCGCAGCTCGTCGAAGCGGACGCCGGAGGCCCTGCGCCGCTCGTCGGCGGAGAGCAGGGCGTCGACGATCGCGACGTCCTCTCCACGGGCGCGCTGCGAGGCGCGGACACGGTCGGGATCGTCTCGGAGCAGGCGAAGGTCAATCACCCCACCAGGCTACCGGTGCGCGCTTCCGCCGCCCCACCTCATATTTCAGTGTGTGGCACTTTGTCTGAATTGCCGCAATTGGGGAGAGTGGGGAAAGCGCGAAAAGGAAGAGGCGTCTTCGTCAATATCGGGTGGCCAATTCCCCGGAAAGGGGCATCGGTGAGTGTGCCGTTGACTCATTTCCCTTGTGGCGCGCGGCACTTGGGCCGACGTTGTCCACAGAGGCATCCTCGTTCGGAAAGTTATCCACAGGCTGTGTGGGGGATCTGTGGACCGAGAGCGGCATCACGGTGAAAGCCCATGTGGGAGCGGGAGGATTCCCCTCTTAAACCCGTTTCACGCCCTCATTCGGTGGGGCTTGATCCCTCTAAGGAGTTGATCAATGGAATTGGGGTGACATTGAGGTGACACGGGCCACCTGCCGCCCTGTGGACGGAAGTGCGGTGACTGAGCCGATTTGTCGACCTTGTCGGCCGGTACTGTCGACTTGTCCCCAGGGTGACAGACCCACCTGTGGATAACTCTGGGGACAACGGACCGGCCGCCGCCCTCGCCGCCCCGCCGCCCCCGCCGGCTCAGATCCGGCCGTCCTGGCTACGGGCCAGCCAGTCGGCCGCGTCGATGAACTCCGCGTCCGACGTCCCCGCGCGCAGCCGCCCCACATCCTGCGGAGCCACCCCGGCCCTCGGGTACGACCCCAGGAACCGCACCTTCGGACTGATCCGCCTCAGCCCCATCAGCGCCTCGCCCACGCGCCGGTCCGCGATATGGCCCTCGGCGTCCACGGCGAAGCAGTAGTTACCGATACCCGCGCCCGTCGGCCGCGACTGGATCAGCATCAGGTTGACCCCGCGTACGGCGAACTCCTGGAGCAGTTCGAGCAGCGCGCCCGGGTGGTCGTCGCCGAGCCAGACCACGACCGACGTCTTGTCCGCGCCGGTCGGCGCCGACGGGCGCGCGGGCCTGCCCACCAGGACGAAGCGCGTCTCCGCGTTCTCGGCGTCGTGGATCTCGGTGACGAGGGCTTCGAGCCCGTACGTCGCCGCCGCGAACTCACCCGCGAAGGCGGCGTCGAACCGCCCCTCCTGGACCAGCCGCGCGCCGTCCGCGTTCGACGCGGCCGACTCCCACAGCGCGTTCGGGAGATGGGCCCGCAGCCAGTTGCGCACCTGCGGCTGCGCCACCGGATGACCGGTCACCGTCTTGACGTCGGACAGCGCCGTACCCGGCCTTACGAGCAGCGCGAAGGCGATCGGCAGCACCACCTCGCGGTAGATCATCAGGGGCTCGCCCGAGGCGAGTTCGTCGAGGGTCGCGGTGACGCCGCCCTCCACCGAGTTCTCGATCGGTACGAGGGCCGCCGCGGCGTCCCCGTGCCGTACGGCGTCGAGAGCCGCGGGCACCGAGACCATCGGGACCAGCTCCCGCGTGGCGGCTTCCGGAAGGGTGCGGAGGGCGGCTTCGGTGAAGGTGCCCTCGGGGCCGAGGTACGTATAGCGCGTGGCCGACATGTGGTCACTTTAGTCCGACCGGCGGACAGCCCAGGACGCCCGCCCGCAGAGGGTTCCCGTAGAGCGTTCTCGCGGAACGTTCAGGACTCCAGCAGCCGCTGGCCGACATACTCGCCCTCGCGCGCACCGCCCGGCACCGCGTACAGCCCGCTCGCCTCGTGCCGGACGAACGCCGACAGCGCGTCCCCCCGGTCGAGCTTGCGCTGCACCGGCACGAAGCCCTTCAGCGGATCGGCCTGCCAGCAGATGAACAGCAGACCCGCGTCGGGGGTGCCGTCCGCCGCGATCCCGTCGTGGAAGGAGAAGGGGCGGCGCAGCATCGCGGCCCCGCCGTTCTGCTCCGGCGCCGAGATCCGGGCGTGCGCGTTGTCCGGGATCACGAGCTTGCCGTCCGGGCCCGTCTTGTCGAGGTCGAGCGCGGTCGTCTCCACACCGCCCGTGAGCGGGGCGCCGTCGGACTTGCGGCGGCCGATGACGAGTTCCTGGCGGTCGACCGGCAGGGCCTCCCAGTCGTCGAGCAGCATCCGGATCCGGCGTACGACGGCGTACGAGCCGCCCGCCATCCAGTCCGGTGTCCCGGCCGGCGGCTTCGCCGGGACGAAGATCCGCCGGTCGAAGTCGGGCTCCGCCGGCTTGGGGTTGCCGGTGCCGTCGATCTGGCCCATCAGATTGCGCGCGGTCATGGGACGGGAGGTGGCGCCGGGCGAGCGGTTGAAGCCGTTCATCTGCCAACGCACGTGCGCCGCGTCGCCCGCCTCTTTAAGAAGGGCGCGCAGCGCGTGGAAGGCGACGAGCGCGTCGTCCGAGCCGACCTGCACCCACAGATCACCCTCGCCGCGGCGGGCGTCGAGCTGGTCCGAGGAGAAGGCCGGCAGCGGGTCGAGCGCCGACGGGCGCCGGGCGAGAAGCTTCGTACGGTCGAAGAAGCTCCGCCCGAAACCGAAGGTGACCGTCAGCGCGCAGGGCCCCGCGTCCAGCGCGACGCCTGTGTCGCCCGCCCCGGCCGGTTCGCCGGCCATGAGCCGCCGCGCGGTCTGTGACCAGCGGCGCAACAGCGCCGCGGCCTCCTTGCGCCCGGCGCCCGGTGCGAGGTCGAGGGCGACGAGATGGCCGCGGGCCTGCATCGGGGTGGTGATACCGGCCTGGTGGGCGCCGTGGAAGGCCACAGTGGACGAGCCGACCGTGGTGAGGGCGGTCGGCGCCTCGGGGCGGGTGGCGGCGTACGTGGCGCTCCCGCCGGCCGCCCCGGCGACGAGCCCGGCGGCGCCGGCCGCGCCGGCCGTACCGAGCAGCCGCCGCCGCGAGATCGCAGGGGAGGAGGCTGCGCGGCCGTCGGTGTCGGCGCCGGATCCGGTGTCGCTGGTCGTACGGGTGTCGCTCACGGGTCAGCCGATCTTCACGTTCTTCTCGATGGTCGTCTGGTCGATGTCCGAGGTCCGCACGGTCACCTGGAGATGCCAGTCGCCGGGCATCGGGATCTGTACGCCGCTCGCGCTCCAGTGTCCCGGTGCCAGATGCTCGGGCACGACGGGGAGCGGGCCGATCTGCTCGGACTTCAAGGTGTACGCGACCTTCACCTCGGGCACATCCATCGGCTTGCCGGCCGGGTCGTCGATCCAGACGTGCATGAGGTTGTTGCCCGAGCGGGCGGGGTCGAGGGTGAGGCGCAGTGTGCCCTTGCCGTTCGCACCGCCGGTGTCGAAGGGCGCGGTGAGGTTGACGGGGCGGGCGGTCGCGGGCGCGGCGGCCCCGGAGTCCGACCGGCCGACCTCCTTCTCCTGCGTACGTCCTGGCTCGGTGCCCGTCAGCACGGTCGCGACGGCGAGCACCAGGAGGGCGACGCACGCCTCGGTCAGTACGGAGCGGCGCAGCCCGGACCGCTCGGTGTCGGCGTCCCGGCTCCGCTTCTTGCGGGCCGTGGCCAACGCGGTCCGCTGGCGGGCGAGTTGAGCGGCGCGCTCGGGATCGGAGCCGTCAGAACCGTCCCCGTCCGCGGCCTCCGCCTCCCCGTCTTCGGCTTCCGTGCCGGCTTGCGTGGCGGTCGTCGCCCGATCGCCCAGCAGCCCCGTCCAGCGCCGCGAGAACCAGGCGGCACTGAGCAGCACGGCGATCAGCGCGACCTTGGCCAGCAGAAGCTGTCCGTACGACGTACCGCCCAGCGCGGACCAGGAGCCGACCTGCCGCCATGCCTGGTAGAGCCCGGTCGCCGCCAGGACCATGACGCTGACGAAGGCGATCCGGGAGAAGCGCCGCACGGCGGCCCGTTCGATGTCCGGCGTCCGGTGGAGGGCGGTCAGCAGCGACACGAGGCCGCCGAGCCAGGTCGCCACGGCCAGCAGGTGCAGTACGTCGAGCGGCATGGCGAGGCCGGTCTGGATCCCGGTCGACGCGTGCTCGGACAGCGCCCATGTCCCGGCGATTCCGGCGGCGACGACCGCGCCGCCCAGACTCAGCCCGAAGGTGAGATCGGCCTTCGCCTTCCCCGCCTCGGAGCCCGCGTCACCCGACCCCTCCCCGCCGTCCGGCCCCCCGCCGTCCGGCCCTTCCCCGTCGTCCGTTTCGGATTCCGTTTGTGCCACGCGCTTCGCGTACGCGCCGAACAGCACCGCGATGAACAGCGCCGCCGCCCCCAGCAGCAGCAGCCGCGAGACGAGCGCGGCCCCCGTCTTGGTGTCCAGTACGTCCGCCAGCCCGCCGAGGTCGAACGCGTCGCCCAGTTGGCCGGACCCGGTGTACGGAGTCCGCAGCAGGAGAAGGACGAGCGTCGCCGCGGTCAGGGTGACCCAGCCGCCGACGACGAGCCGCTGCAACGGCCGTACGGACGCGCCGCGCTGCCAGCACGCGAGGATGAACGCCGCCCCGCCGACGAGCAGGATGAATCCGGCGTACGAGAGGTAGCGCACCGTGTCGTACAGCGTGCCGACGACTCCGCCGCCGGCCTCCTGGCCGGACACGGTGGCCGTCGTCTCCGACGGTGCCCCGACGGAGAAGGTGAACGCCCCGGACACGGGATGGCTGTCCGCGGAGACCGCCTGCCAGGCCACGGTGTACGTGCCGTCCGGCAGTCCGGGTTTCAGGTCGACGGCGTAACGGACTGTGCCGCCGTCGCTCAGATCACGCATCTTCGCGACATCCACGCGCTTGCTGCTGGGGTCGAGGACCCTGATGGAGTCGTCGCCCATGGCGATCTGCTCGGAGAAGGTGAGCGTGACGTCCTTGGGGGCGACGTCGACCACCGCCCCGTCCTTCGGATCGCTCGCGGTCAGCGCGGCGTGCGCCGACGCCGTACCGGAGAACGTGCCGAAGAGGCCGCAGACGAGCACGGCGGTGACGAACAGCAGTCGCATCAGCCGCGACTGCCGTATACGGGGGGCGGTGGCCGTCATATGGGTCAGTCCCTCAGTGCCGCGTGGGGTTGTAGGTGGCCGCCTTCACAGGAAGGTCGACCTTCGTCGGGCCCGTCTTCTCGAAGTGCAGTTCCACGGCGACCCGCTGGCCTTCCTCGAGCTTCTTCTTCAGGCCCATGAACATCAGGTGGTTGCCGCCGCGGTCCAGGGTCAGCTCGCCTTCGGCCGGGATGTCGAAGGACTTCACCTCCCGCATCTTCTGGTCCTTGGTCTCATGGATCGTGATGTCGTCCGAGATGTCGCTGGTGACGGATGTGAGCTTGTCCGCCGCGTCACCGCTGTTGGTGACGGTGAAGAAGCCGGACGCCATGTCGCCGACAGGCTGCGGAATGAAAGCCCCGCCGATCTTCAACTGAGGCTGGTCCTGCGACGCGTCCGCCGACGAGCACCCTGCCAGCGCCGCCAGCAGTGCCGCCACCACCGCCCCGGCGACCGTGAGCCGGCCGCCGCGCCCCCTCACGGGGTCTCGCCCTTGATGAGCTTCGGCAGGTCCTTCGTGTAGTCGTCGGCCGTCGTGTCCTCGCCGTACAGGACGTAACCGCCGTCCGTCTTCGGCGAGAACGCGATGACCTGGGCCCCGTGCATGGACACGACGCTGCCGTCCTTCTCCGTCGTCGCCGGCTCGATGCCGATGCCGACCTGACGCGCGCCCGCCTGAATGGTCGGGAAGTCGCCGGTGAGCCCGACGAACGACGGATCGCCCGCGCTCGGGAGCCACTTGGCCAGCTCGGCGGAGGTGTCCCGCTCGGGGTCGGTGGTGACGAACACGACCTGGAGTTTGTCCTGGTCGGCCTTGGGCAGCGCCTTCCTGGCGATGGCGATGTTGCTCATCGTCAGCGGGCAGACGTCGGGGCAGTGCGTGTAGCCGAAGTAGATCAGCGTCGGCTTGCCCTTGGTCTCCTCGCGGAAGTCGTACGTCTTGCCCTCGGTGTCCTTCAGTACGAGGTTCGGCTTCTCGAAGGGCTTGTCGAGGACGGTCGCCGCTTGGGTCTTGGGCTGTGTGGAGACGTCGGCCACGGCCTTCGACGCGTCGTCGTCGCCGCCACTTCCGCAGGCGGACAGGGTGAGTGCGGCCACCGCCGTGAGTGCGGCGGCGGTGAGCACGGTCTTCTTGCGCATGGAGGTAATTCCCATTGGTGGAGTACGGGGTGTACGTGGAGTACGGGCGACAGGCGCGGGCCCGGTGGCGGACCCGCGCCCGGCGGTCAACTGGCGGGTGTGGCGGGCGTTTCGGGCGTGCCGGTGGACGATGTACGGCGGCGTCCGGCCAGGACGCCGAAGGCCACACCTGCGGCGCCGACGACGATCCCGGCGATGCCCAGGGCACGCGCCGTACCGTCGCCGCTGTCGGACGAGGCGGTGGCGTTCTCGCTGTGCTCGCCCTCGCTGTCCTTCGACGCCTGCTCGGCGCCCGCCTCGGCGCCTGCCGCCGCGTCGTGTCCGTCCGTGGCGGCGGCGGTCAGCGTCAGCACCGGCGCCGGGCTCTCGGGCTCGGCACCCTCGGTCGGCGCGTCGATCCAGCGCACGACCTGCTTGTCGTCGTACGTCTGAAGGGACTTGAACACCAGTTGGTCCGCGTCCTCGGGCAGTTGGCCGATGGAGAGCGGGAACTGCTGGAAGTAGCCGGGCTCCACGCCGTCGCCCGTCGCGGTCCAGGTGACCTTCGAGACGGCTTCGGTGATCTGCTGGCCGTGCATCTCGATCGGCTTGTCGAGCTTGCTCTTGGTGACGGCGATCTTCCAGCCCGGTACGGCCTGCGGCGAGACCGACGCCAGCGGGTGCTCGGCCGGGAA